>JHVO01000025.1 GCA_000620185.1 Geodermatophilaceae bacterium URHB0062 | reverse complement strand
AATGGTTGTCCGGCGGCGTCCTACTCTCCCACCCCGTCCCCGGGGCAGTACCATCGGCGCTGAGAGGCTTAGCTTCCGGGTTCGGAATGTGTCCGGGCGTTTCCCTCTCGCCATGGCCGCCGTAACTCTGTGAACATGTCAACCAGGTCTGGTTGGGTGTTCAGAACCGCACAGTGGACGCGAAAACATTCTTGGACCTGACACCTGCGACAGGAAGTCGTGGAGGTGTTGTGTGGTCAAGCCCTCGGCCTGTTAGTACCGGTCAGCTCACACACCTTGCGGTGCTTCCACTTCCGGCCTATCAACCCGCTGGTCTGGGCGGGGGCCTTACCCGGTTGACCCGGTGAGAGACCTCATCTTGAAGCGAGCTTCCCGCTTAGATGCTTTCAGCGGTTATCCCTGCCGAACGTGGCCAACCAGCAGTGCACCTGGCGGTACAACTGGCACACCAGAGGTTCGTCCGTCCCGGTCCTCTCGTACTAGGGACAGCTCTTCTCAAGTCTCTTACGCGCGCGGCGGATAGGGACCGAACTGTCTCACGACGTTCTAAACCCAGCTCGCGTACCGCTTTAATGGGCGAACAGCCCAACCCTTGGGACCTACTCCAGCCCCAGGATGCGACGAGCCGACATCGAGGTGCCAAACCATCCCGTCGATATGGACTCTTGGGGAAGATCAGCCTGTTATCCCCGGGGTACCTTTTATCCGTTGAGCGACACCGCTTCCACATGCCGGTGCCGGGTCACTAGTCCCAGCTTTCGCTCCTGCTCGACCCGTCGGTCTCGCAGTCAAGCTCCCTTGTGCACTTGCACTCGACACCTGATTGCCAACCAGGCTGAGGGAACCTTTGGGCGCCTCCGTTACATTTTGGGAGGCAACCGCCCCAGTTAAACTACCCACCTGACACTGTCCCTGATCCGGATCACGGACCGAGGTTAGACATCCAATTCGACCAGAGTGGTATTTCAACGGCGACTCCATCCACACTGGCGTGCGGACTTCGCAGTCTCCCACCTATCCTACACAAGCCGAACCGAACACCAATATCAAGCTATAGTAAAGGTCCCGGGGTCTTTCCGTCCTGCCGCGCGTAACGAGCATCTTTACTCGTAGTGCAATTTCGCCGAGCCTGTGGTTGAGACAGCTGAGAAGTCGTTACGCCATTCGTGCAGGTCGGAACTTACCCGACAAGGAATTTCGCTACCTTAGGATGGTTATAGTTACCACCGCCGTTTACTGGCGCTTGAGTTCTGAGCTTCGCCTTGCGGCTAACCCGTCCCCTTAACGTTCCAGCACCGGGCAGGCGTCAGTCCGTATACATCGTCTTACGACTTCGCACGGACCTGTGTTTTTAGTAAACAGTCGCTTCTCACTGGTCTCTGCGACCCCCCACCGCTGCCCCGCGCAAGGCGGTTCACGGTCAAGGGTCCCCCTTCTCCCGAAGTTACGGGGGCATTTTGCCGAGTTCCTTAACCACAGTTCGCTCGATCGCCTCGGTATTCTCTACCTGACCACCTGAGTTGGTTTGGGGTACGGGCCGCTCGGAACTCGCTAGAGGCTTTTCTCGGCAGCATAGGATCATCCAATTCGCCTCATTCGGCTATGCGTCGGGCCTCACCCTGCATGCGGAACGGATTTACCTATTCCGCGGGCCACACCCTTGCACCGGTACTACCACTCACCGGTAGGACTACCTTCCTGCGTCACCCCATCGCTTGCCTACTACCAGTCCGGGTCCCGCGCTAGAACCGGAACCTCACCTCGAAAGGATCGGAACCGGGCTTCGGGCGGTTAGCATCGCTGGGTCCGGCATGGGCGTTCCTTCGCGGGTACGGGAATATCAACCCGTTGTCCATCGACTACGCCTGTCGGCCTCGCCTTAGGTCCCGACTCACCCTGGGCGGATTAGCCTGGCCCAGGAACCCTTGGTCTTCCGGCGGGGGAGTTTCTCACTCCCCTCTCGCTACTCATGCCTGCATTCTCACTCGCGTGGCGTCCACGGCTGGATCCCTCCGCCGCTTCGACCGCCACACGACGCTCCCCTACCCATCCACACACCTGGCCGGCCCACACAAGGACCGACGGGTAAAGTGTGAATGCCACGGCTTCGGCGGTGTGCTTGAGCCCCGCTACATTGTCGGCGCGGAATCACTTGACCAGTGAGCTATTACGCACTCTTTCAAGGGTGGCTGCTTCTAAGCCAACCTCCTGGTTGTCTCTGCGACTCCACATCCTTTTCCACTTAGCACACGCTTAGGGGCCTTAGCCGATGATCTGGGCTGTTTCCCTCTCGACTACGAACCTTATCGCCCGCAGTCTCACTGCCACGCTCTCACTTACCGGCATTCGGAGTTTGGTTGACGTCAGTAACCTTGTGGGGCCCCTCAGCCATCCAGTGCTCTACCTCCGGCAAGAAACACGTGACGCTGCACCTAAATGCATTTCGGGGAGAACCAGCTATCACCGAGTTTGATTGGCCTTTCACCCCTACCCACAGCTCATCCCCCAGGTTTTCAACCCTGGTGGGTTCGGTCCTCCACGCGGTCTTACCCGCGCTTCAACCTGGCCATGGGTAGATCACTCGGCTTCGGGTCTAGGGCACGCGACTATAGATCGCCCTGTTCGGACTCGCTTTCGCTACGGCTGCCCCACACGGGTTAACCTCGCCACGTACCACTAACTCGCAGGCTCATTCTTCAAAAGGCACGCAATCACCCCAGCGCCGAAACGCTTAAGGCTCTCACGGCTTGTAGGCACACGGTTTCAGGTACTATTTCACTCCCCTCCCGGGGTACTTTTCACCTTTCCCTCACGGTACTTGTCCGCTATCGGTCACCAGGGAGTATTTAGGCTTAGCGGGTGGTCCCGCCAGATTCACACCGAATTTCACGGGCTCGGTGCTACTTGGGAAACACGTCCGGGAGACGTCGTGTTTTCGTGTACGGGGCTCTCACCCTCTACGGCGACCCCTTCCAGAGGCCTTCCACTAACACG
>JHVO01000024.1 GCA_000620185.1 Geodermatophilaceae bacterium URHB0062 | reverse complement strand
TCGGGCTGGTGTGCGGGCGGCTGGACCGGTCGACCAACCCGGCCTCGCCTTCGTCCTCGAAGCGGGTGATCCAGGTCCGCACGCATTTGCGCGAGATCCCCATCGCCGCGGCGATGTGCGCCTGCTTCCACCCGGCCTGGTTCCGTTCGACGATCAGCTTGCGGCCGTGGACCGTGAGTCGGGCATTACCGTGGGACACGAGAACCTCCGGGCGGATGTGGGCCTTAGACAAGCCACACCCCACTCGGAGGTTCTCCCGCGTTCAAGCCCGACCGCCGTCACCAACGTCCTGGCCGGGTACACCTAGTCGGACGCGGTCAGAGGTCGAAGGCCGTGGGATGCCGGGCCTCGTAGAGCCCCAGGCGACCTCCCCCGGGCAGCCGGATGGTGGCCAGCCGGCCCCACCCCTGGTCGCTGACCGCACCCTCGAAGGCGACGCCGCGTGCACCCAGGTCGGCGACGGTCGCATCGACGTCGTCGCAGACGAGGTAGAGCTCGACCGTGCCGGAGGTCTCCGCGGGGTGCACCGCCACCTCGCCGGGCGGCAGCTGCAGGATCGTCCAGCCGCCGCCCGCGTCGACCGACGGCCGGCCCAGGAGGTCGGCCAGGAACGCCCGGTCCGCCTCGGCGTCGCTGCTGTAGAGGATCACGTGCGCGCCCAGGATCACGCCGAGAACCTAGCGGGTAGGGGCTCGGCATGGCTGAGCTCTCCCGCAACCGACTCCAGGGCCTGACGGTCGCCGTCACGGGCGCCAGCGGCAACGTCGGCACAGCGCTGCTGCGCCGGCTCACCGCCCCCGATGCCGGCGTGGCCGAGGTGCGCGGGCTGGCCCGTCGGCAGCCGCCGGACACGGCGCCCTACGACGGGGTCGACTGGCACCTCACCGACCTCGGGCAGGCCGGCAGCGAGGAGGTGCTGACCCGCTTCCTGGACGGCGTCGACGCCGTCGTGCACCTGGCCTGGGCGCTGCAGCCGGGGCGCCGGCCGGAGCAGCTGCGCCAGGTGAACGTCGAGGGCACCCGCCGCGTGGTCCGGGCCGCGATGGCCGCCGGCGTGGGGCACGTCGTCCACATGTCGTCACTGGGGGCCTACGCCGCGGGGGCCGCGGAACGGGCAGTGACCGAGGACTGGCCGACCACGGGCATCCCGACCTCGCAGTACAGCCGGGACAAGTCCGATGCCGAGCGCGTGGTGCGAGAGCTGGTGGTCCGTCATCCCGACGTCACGCTGACCGTCGTCCGCCCGACGCTCGTCCTCCAGCCGGAGGCGGCCAGCGAGATCGGCCGCTACTTCCTCGGGCCGCTGCTGTTCTCCGCCGCCCGTCTCCTGCCCGGCTCCGTCGCGAGGTTGCTGCCCCTGCCGCTGCCCGGGGTGCGGGCGCAGTTCGTGCACGCCGACGACGTCGCCGATGCCCTGGTGCGGATGCTCGACCGCCGGGCACCCGGCCCGTTCAACCTCGCGGCCGAACCCCTGCTGGACGCCGCGGGGATCGCGCGGGCGCTCGGCACGACGAGGGTGCCGGTGCCGGCGTTCCTGCTCCGCACCGGGCTCTCGGCCGCGTTCGCCGCGCACCTGGTGCCCACTGAGCCGGGCTGGCTCGACATGGGGGTCGGGGCGCCGGCCCTCGACAGCGGCCGGGCCGGCCGGCTGCTGGACTGGGCACCGGCGCACCGGGGTGACGAGGTCCTCGCCCAGTTCGTGGCCGCCCTGGGCCGGGGTGCGGGCGCACCCGGTCCCCTGCTGCGCCCCGCCGGCGGTCCGGCCCTGGACCCCGTCGGCGACCCGGCCGACGCGCCCCGTCCCTCGGCCGACTGAGACCCGGGTTCGACCCGACGAGGGGCGATCCTCGTCCTCCTCGGATGACGCCGCGCGCGGAGGTCCGACGCAGGCTGACGGTGACGAGTGGACGCGTCATCGGCGGCGTCCTCACTCGCACCCGACCGAGAGGGCGATCGATGACCGGCTGGCTCATGTGGGGCTTGATTCTTCCGTTGCTGCTGGTCGTCGCCGGGATCCTCACCATCCGACGCCGCAACCACCGGCGCTGACCCACGCCTCAGGCGGGTGCGCTCCCGAGCAGGGTGCGCGTCATCGCGTTGCGCGTGTCGAGCAGCTCGTCGAGGGCCGTGGCGAGGTCGTCGGCCGACACGCGCAGCGCGCCGTCCGCGTCGCTCTCGCGCGTGGCCGCCAGCAGCGCCGCCCGGCGGAGCAGCTCCTTGAGGAACGAGGCGGTGACCCCGTCGGTACGGGCGATGACGTCGTCCAGGCGTGACGTGTCGACCGCCAGCCCGCCGCGGTAGAGGTCGAAGAGCCGGCGTCGCGCGTCGGATCCGGGCAGCTCCAGGGCCACCGCCTGGTCGACCCGGCCGGGGCGCGCGGCCAGCGCCGGCTCCAGCAGATCCGCACGGTTCGTGGTCAGCACGAACACGACGTCGGCGTCCTCGGCCAGCCCGTCCATCTCGTTGAGCAGCTGGAACAGCAGCGGGTGCTGGCCGGGGTGCATGCCGCGGTCCTCGGCGATGAGGTCGACGTCCTCGATGACGAGCATGGCCGGCTGCAGCGTCCGGGCGATCGAGCAGGCCTCGGCGATCAGGTGCAGCGCGTTGCCGGTCAGCTGGAGGACGGTCGTGTCGACCAGCCTGCTGGTCAGGTAGCGGACGGTGTGCGTCTTGCCCGTGCCGGGCGGCCCGTAGAGCAGCAGCCCACGCTTGAGGTGCTGACCGGCCCCGAGCAGCCGCGCCTTGTGCCGGGCGACGCCCACGACCTGGCGGTGGATCTCGGCCAGCGTCTCCGGCGCCAGGATCAGCTGGTCGGCGTCCATGGACGGCCGGCGGTGGAACTGCAGCAGCGTCTGGCCGTGGCCGAACACCTCCTGCCCGAAGGAGAGCACCTGCCCGCGGAAGACGTTGTTCTCCAGCGCGGCCGCCCGGATCTCCGCGGCCGCTCGCGCTGCGCGGCCCTCGTCGGTGCTCACCACCTGCACCGAGAGCTCGCCGTGGCCGAACTCGGGCGTCGGCGCCCGCAGCAGGACGGCGGTGCGCGCCTCCCCCTCGGTGACCAGAAACAGCCCGCTGCGGATGCAGGCCCGCACCTGACCGTCCGGCCCGGAGGCGACGTTCACCCTGGCCGCGTTGCCGGGCCGCGGGCCGAAGTGGTCGGCGGGTCCCTCCTGGCTCAGCAGTTCGGCCAGCGCGACCGGCTGACCGTGCTGCGTGACGACGCCGACCAGGTCGTGCGTGCGCACGGGCTCGGCCAGCCAGGCGTCGATCCCGGCCTGGACGTTGACGTGGTCGTACGGCGGCCAGGTCTCCTCGACGACGTCGAACGCGCCGGCCTCCCGCCCGAGGTGCTCGACCAGGATCCGCGACAACCTCGGCCGGTCCTCCGCTCGGGCGCTCTTGACCACGGCCCGCATGCCCCGCCTCGCCAGCCGCCCGAGGTCGGCGAGCTCGGGACGCAGCACGCCGTCCTCGGGCGACGGATCCCGGTACACCGTCGGCATGGGGGCGTACGCGGACCACCCGTGACCTCGTGCCACCGTCGACCTCCTGCTGCCGGGAAGGCGGACCCTAGCCGGAACTCGGCGGTGCAGATAGCGAGTTCAGCTGCGGGCGGTCCAGGCGCCGACGTCGCGGCCCGTCGGGGCGAACACGCCGGCGGCCCGCTCGGGCCGGAGGGCGACGAAGAGCCCCTCGGCCTGGGCGAGCACCCGGCCGGGCTCCTCCTCGGCGACCACCCGGCCGACGGCGGTGGTGCGCCGTCCGTCGGTGGTGGCGACCTCCCCGGTGACGAGCAGCGGCACGCCCAGCCGCACGGGACGGCGGTAGGTGACGGTCAGCGTCGCGGTCAGCCCGCCGCGGCCGGCCGCGCGCACGGCGCGGGCCAGCACGTGGTCGAGCAGCGTGGCCACCACGCCGCCGTGGACCAGACCGGGCGGCCCCTCGTGCGTCTTGCGCAGGGTGACGCGCCCCTCCGCCCGCCCGTCGGGCGAGTGCGTGGCGGTCAGCGGTGGTGCGACGGGGTTGCCCGGGCCGTAGACGGGGCTGTACCAGCGTTCTCCGGTGGCCGGGTCGTCGACGCTCGCGATCTCGTGCAGCCCGCGGGCCTTGGCGCGCAGCCGGGCGGCCAGCTCGCGGGCGGCACCGGCCGCGGCGGTCAGCTCCTCGACCGGCGCCTCGGTCAGCACGGCGGCCTCGACCAGCTCGCGCAGCGCCGTCCCCAGCTCGCCGACGGCGGCGCGGCGGGCATCGCGCTGCTCAGGCACGGGGCATTCCCGCGTCGCGCAGCAGCGCCCCGCCGATGATGAGCCGCTGCACCTCGCTGGTGCCCTCGTACAGGCGGAACAGCCGCGCGTCGCGGTAGAAGCGCTCGACGGGCGTCGTCCGCAGGTAGCCCATGCCGCCGTGCACCTGCACGGCACGGTCCACCGCCCGCCCCACCATCTCCGTGCAGAACAGCTTCGCCGACGACGGCCCGACCGAGGTGTCCTCGCCGCTGTCGTACCGGGCGGCCACGTCGCGGACCATGCTGCGGGCGGCGAGCAGCTCGGCGTGGGAGTCGGCGAGCATCGCCTGCACCAGCTGGAACCGGCCGATAGGGGCGCCGCCCTGCTTCGCCGAGGCCGCATAGGCGACCGACTCGTCGAGCACCCGCTCGGCCATGCCGACGCAGAGGGCGGCGATGTGCAGCCGTCCCCGCGAGAGCACGGTGAGCGCCTTGGCGTAGCCGCGCCCCTCCTCGCCGATCAGCGCGTCGCCCGGCACCCGGACGTCGTCGAGGAACACCTCGGCCGTCCACGCGCCCGACTGGCCCATCTTCTTGTCGTGCGGGCCGACGGTCACGCCCGGCGTCGACGCCTCGACGACGAAACTGGAGATGCCGCGGCCGCCACGCTGCTCCGGATCGGTGCGCGCGAAGACGACGAAGAGGTCGGCGATCGGGGCGTTGGTGATGTAGCGCTTGCTGCCGTTGATCACCCAGCCGTCGCCGTCCCGTCGGGCGCTGGTGCGCAGCCCCGCGGGGTCGGACCCGGCCTCGGCCTCGGTGAGGGCGAAGGACCCGACCATCTCGCCGGCGGCCAGGCGGGGCAGGTAGCGCTGCTTCTGCTCGTCGGAGCCGAACCTCGCGATCACCTGGCCGGCGATGCCGTTGTTCGTGCCGAAGAGGGAGCGGAACGCCGGGGTCGTGTAGCCGAACTCGACGGCCAGCTGCACGTCCTCGCCCATCGTGACGCCCAGGCCGCCGTACTCCTCGGGCAGCGCGTAGCCGAACAGACCCATGTCGGCGGCTCGGGCGCGCAGGTCGTCGGGGATGCGGTCGCCGTCCTCGATCTCCTCCTCCCGCGGCAGCACGCTCTCGCGCACCAGCTGCCGCACGGCGGCCCTGACCTGGCGGAAGTCCTCGGCGTCCACGCGGTCATGGTGACGGGCCGCATCCCGGACGTCGTCGCCAGGGCGACGATGCCCTCGACATCGGCGGCGAAGGCAACGGAGGAACGGCAAGAAGGAAACTCAGCGCATTCAAACGATTGCGCTCCGTTGTCAGATTCGTGCCTCACCGATAGCGTCGGAACGCGCCGCCCACCGACGGGCGAACGCAGGCCGCGCACCGCCGGAGGCACGCTTGCCCCTGCTCAACGTCACCCTCGTCCCCGCTCCCGACCAGGTCGTCGTCCGGGTCAGGGGGGACGCCGACCTCTCGACCGCTTCCCTGATCGCCGATGCGCTGAGCCAGTCGGCGGGTCTGGGAACCCGGCAGGTCGTGGTGGACGTCGCGGGCACGCACTTCTGGGACTGCTCCGGACTGCACGCGCTCAGGGAGTTCACCGCGGAGCTCGCCGCCGAAGGACGGTCCTGCCGGATCGTCGGCGCCCCCGCCCGCACCCGGCGGCTCATCTCCGCGGCGGGGCTGGAAAACCGGCTGGAGCTGGACGGGCCGTTGACCCGGCCGGCTCCGGTCCGCGCCGACGACGCCCCGAACTGGGCATGGGCGCCCGCTCCCCGGGCAGGGAGCGGGCACCCGGTGCCGCTCAGGCCCCGTCGGGTCGCGCCGCAGCCGGCCCTGCGACGCGGCTGAGCCCCGGGGCGCGCGACCCCGCTCAGACCAGCGCGTCGAGCCGGGTCATGTCCTCGTCGGAGAGGGTCAGCCGGGCGGCGCCGAGGTTCTCGGTGAGGTGGTCGACCGACTTCGTGCCCGGGATCGGCAGCACGACCGGCGACTTCTGCAGCAGCCAGGCCAGCGCGACCTGGGACGGCGTGGCGTCGAGCTCGCGGGCGATGTCGGCGACCGGGCTGTGCGGGGTGGCCAGGTCGCCGGTGGCGATCGGGAACCACGGGATGAACGCGATGCCCTCGGCGGTGGCGTGGTCGAGGACGTCCTGCGACTGTCGGTTGGTCAGGTTGTAGAGGTTCTGGACGCTCACGATCTCGACGATCTCGCGGGCGGCCTCCAGCTCCTCGACGGAGACCTCCGAGAGGCCGATGTGGCGGATCTTGCCCTCGTCCTGCAGCTCCTTCAGCGCGCCGAGCTGGTCGGCCAGGGGCACCTCCGGGTCGATCCGGTGCAGCTGGAACAGGTCGATCCGCTCCACGTTCAGGTGCCGCAGCGAGAGCTCGGCCTGCTGCTTGAGGTACGCGGGGCGGCCCACCGCCGTCCAGATGCCGGGACCCTGCCGGGTGAGGCCGGCCTTGGTCGCGATGACGAGACCGTCCGGGTACGGGTGGAGGGCCTCGGCGATGATCTGCTCGCTGACGAAGGGCCCGTAGGAGTCGGCGGTGTCGATGAAGTCGACGCCCCGCTCCACGGCGGCGCGGACGACCCGGAGGGCGCCGTCCCGGTCGGCCGGCTCGCCCCAGACCCCGGGGCCGGGCAGCTGCATGGCGCCGTAGCCCAGCCGGTGGACGGGCAGGTCCCCGCCGATGCGGAAGGTGTCACTCAGTTGCGCAGTGGTCATGTCGGTGGCCAGCACACGATCCCGCGCGCGTGTTCCCGTTCGCGTGTTCGATGGAGGGCATGGGTGAGGTGGTCGTCGTCCGGCACGGGGCAACCGAGTGGAGCAGGAGCGGCCAGCACACCGGGGTCACCGACCTGCCGCTGCTCCCGGACGGCGAGGACGACGGACGGCGGCTCGGGCCGGTCCTCGAGCAGCGGAACATCACCCACGCGTTCGTCAGCCCGCTGGCCCGCGCCCGGCGGACGGCGGAGCTGGCCGGGCTGTTCGACGGCGCCGTCACGACCCGCGTCGAGAAGGATCTGGTCGAGGTCGACTACGGCGGCTACGAGGGCCGGACGACCAAGGAGATCAGCGCGGAGCTCGGCCGCCCGTGGTCGCTGTGGCGCGACGGCACGGTGCCCGGCGACAGCCCCGGCGAGACGCTGGCCCAGGTGGCCGGGCGGGTCGACCGGGTGCTGGCCGAGGTGCGCCCCCTGCTGGAGGACGGCGACGTCGCTCTGGTCGCCCACGGGCACGTGCTGCGCATCCTGACCGCCCGCTGGCTGCGCCTGGGGCCGGAATCCGGAGCGCTGTTCCCGCTGGAGACCGGCCGCTACGGCCTGCTCGGGTACGAGCACGACTGGCCGGCCCTCACCGGGTGGAACACCGGCTGCCCGTGAGGTGCGTCAGCGCGCGACGCTGACCGGCTGCCACCGGCCCTCCGGCTCCTCCGCCGGAGGTTCGGGGCGGGCGGGGCGGCCGAACAGCCAGCCCTGACCGAGGTCGGCGCCCAGCGCGGTCACCTCGTCGGCCAGGCGCTCGGTCTCGACGCCCTCGGCAACCACCACGGCGCCGAGCTGGTGCGCGAGATCGGTGACGGCCCGGAGCACGGTGCGGGCGCCGTCGTCGGGCAGCTCGTGCACCAGCCGCTTGTCCAGCTTGACCACGTCGGGACGGACGGCGGCCAGCAGCGACAGGCTCGACCAGCCCGCGCCGACGTCGTCCAGCGCGACCCGCCAGCCGAGGGACCGGTAGTGCTCCAGGATGGAGACCAGATGCCCGCGGTCGGCGATGGCGTGCGACTCGACCACCTCGAAGACGAGCTGGGACGGCGAGATGCCGGTGTCGTGGACGACGCGCTCGGTGCTGGCCAGGCACACCTGCGGCCGGTAGATCGAACTCGGGTTGAAGTTGACGAACAGGTCGGCCGCGCCGAGCCACGGCAGGGCGCCGGAGATCGCCGACTCCCGGCCGATGCGGTCCAAGCGGTGCAACCAGCCGGCCTGCTCGGCGACGAAGAAGAGGTCGCCGCCGCCGACCTCGCGGCCGTCGACGACACCGCGGAGCAGGCCCTCGTGCGCGACGACCGACCGGTCGGCCAGCGACACGATCGGCTGGTACACCGACCAGAACTCCGCCTCGGCCAGCACCCCGACCTCGACGGTGATGCCGCGGCGGGCGAGCTCGACGGCGAGGGTGGGCGCGGTCAGCAGCCGGGCGGTGAGCGCCGAACCCTCCGCCGGCGGATCGGTGACGACCCGGACCGCCTCGGTCTCGGCCATCGTCAGCTCGCGGGCCAACCGCTCGAACAGCCGGGCCATGCGCCGTCCGTCCGGGTCGTCGACGACGTCGAGCAGCTGTGGCGACGAGAAGACCGTCAGGCCGAGCCTCGTCGCCATGCGCGCGATGGCCGGGAGGACGTGCTCGACCGAGGTGGCGATCAGGGCGTGCGTCGCCCGGTCGGGCACCTCCCAGTGCTGGCGGCACCCGCAGACGCCGCCGCAGATCGTTCCCACCCTCGCAGGATGAACGACGGCGGAGCGTCAGCGGAGCAGGCGCGCAGGCGCGCAGGCGCCGATCGGGTGACTTGCGGGCAACTCACAGCCCGTTCTCGTACGTTTCTCAAACTTTAGTGTCTAAGGTCAGCCCCATGGCCGTTCTCTCCACGACCGAGATGCCCCGTCCGAGCCGAGGGGGCCGTCCCCGCGATCCCAGCCGCGACGGCGTCATCCGGGCCGCCATCCTGCGCCTGCTCGCCGAGGTCGGGTACGGCGCGCTGACCATGGACGCGGTCGCGTCGGAGGCCGGCGTCGGCAAGGCGACCATCTACCGCCGCTGGCGCACCAAGCAGGACCTCGTGGTCGACACGATCTCCGACCTGACGCGCACCGAGGCGACCGCGCCCGACACCGGGTCGCTCGAGGGCGACCTCCGCGCCCTGCTGCACTCGCTGGTGGGCGTCATCAACGGCCCCACGGGCGCGGCCACCCTGTCGCTGCTGTCGACCGTGCCGCACCACCCGGCGCTGGCCGCGGCATTCCGCTCGGGGCCGCTGGGCGTCTGGAAGTCGGCGTTCGGCGAGGTCTTCACCCGGGCCGAGGAGCGCGGCGAGCTGACTCCGGGGACCGGTGACTCGGTCGCCGCCGAGACGACGAGCGCGCTCATGGTGCAGCGGTGGCTGCTCACCGGCCGGCCGGTCGACGAGGCCTTCGCCGACGAGGTGCTCGACACCGTCGTCCTGCCGCTGCTGCGCGGTGCCGGCTCCCGCGCCTGACCCCTACCAGCCCAGGGTGCCCGGCGCGCCCTTGAACGGCCCGACGACGTCGTCGGTGATCCAGCCCCCGTAGAAGCCGCCGGGCTGAGGGCGCGCCTGCTCGCCGTCGACCAGCGCCCGGTCGACGGCGCCCGGGTAGAACGCGACCGCGCCGCGCAGGTGCTCGTAGCCGGGGCTCGGGTCCTCGTAGGACCAGGCGATCCCCGCCCACGTCCGGCCGTCGAGGACGACGTCCCAGTAGGTGGCCGCGCCCTTCCACTCGCACCACGAGCCGCCCCCGCCGCGCTCGAGCACGCCCGCGGCGACGTCGTCCCGCGGCACGTAGAAGACCGGCGGGTGGCTGGTCTCGCACACCCGGACGGCCCGGTGGGTGTCGGCCAGCACCCGTCCGCCGAGTTCCACGACGACGTGCCGGTCGGTCACCTCGGCCGAGGGCGGCCGCGGGTAGTCCCAGACCGACTCCTGCCCGGGACCGACCGGATCCGGGCGCACCGGTCGGGCGTCAGTCGTTGCGGTGCCGGATCTTCTGCACGACGACGAAGGTGATGAGCACGCCGACGGCACCGACGGTGGCCTTGCCCGCCGGCGTCTGCAGGAAGCGGACGACGGCCGCCTGTCCCTGGGCCTTGAGGCGGCTCGGACTGGTCCGGTAGGTCAGCTGGTCCAGCGTCGCCGCGAGCGACTCGCGGGCGGAGTCGATCTCCAGCTGGATCTCTCGAGGGTCGCGGGGAGGCACGGGCGACAGCCTGCCAGACGATTCCCGGTCCGGCCTGTCCGACCAGCGTCGGGACACCCGGCCGGGCGACTCCTACACTCCAGGGTCTGCGCGGGAGTGGTGTAACGGCAGCCACGCCAGACTTAGGATCTGGTGCCTTCGGGCGTGCGGGTTCGACTCCCGCCTCCCGCACAGCGGCAAGCCCGGACCGGGTGCCAGGCCCGGGTCGTCGGTCCGGTTCCCCGGGACTCGATCGAAGATCCGAGTCATACGGTGGTCGGCGGCGGGGACTCCGTGGTCGGCGGCGGGGGCTGCGTGGTCGGCGGCGGGGGCTGCGTGGTCGGCGGCGGGGGCTGCGTGGTCGGCGGCGGGGACTGCGTGGTCGGCGGCGGGGACTGCGTGGTCGGCGGCGGGGACTGCGTGGTCGGCGGCGGGGACTCCGTGGTCGGCGGCGGGGACTCCGTGGTCGGCGGCGGGGACTCCGTGGTCGGCG
>JHVO01000023.1 GCA_000620185.1 Geodermatophilaceae bacterium URHB0062 | reverse complement strand
CCCGAGGTCGCCGCCGGCTTCGGCACCCGGTTCCTGTTCGAGCTCGTCGGCGAGTTCCCCGCCGTCCCCGCGTGGAAGCACTCGGGGATCAAGGACTTCGAGCAGGAACTGGTGACCGGCGGCCGGTACCGGGTGCTGTCGCAGGAGGACCGCGGCGGAACCACACACCTGCGGCTGCAGTGGTTCGGGGCAAGCGGCGACCGGGTCGGCTCGGACCCGCTTCTGCTGTCCGTGCTCGGTGCCGTGCCCGGCGTCGGGCACAGCTCGCTGACCCGGTCTGCCGGGCAGGACGTGCTCGAGCTTCGGCTGGGCGGCGAGGACTCGGCCACGGTCACGCGAGTGGGGGACGCAGACACCGTCGAGGTCGTGCGCTACTGGGCGCTCGATCCCGACTGGGACGCCAGGGGCGACGACGAGTACAGCCAGTGGGCCGCCATGCGAAAGGCGTCCCGGACGACGACGGTGCCGGCGGACGTGGACACGATCGTCGCCGCCGTCCTGAGAGGTAAGGAGACCGAATGACGACGACGCTGGAGGCCCGACGCGAGCTGGGCTGTGGACCGCTGACCGAGCGGTTCGACGAGGCGATGCTGTTCGCCATGCGCCACCACCGGGAGCAGCTGCGGAAGGGCTCGCGCGTTCCCTACATGACGCACCTGATGAGCGTCAGCGCGCTGGTCATGGAGCACGGTGGCACCGAAGACCAGGCGATCGCGGCGCTTCTGCATGACGCGGTGGAGGACGCCCCACCCGGTCAGGGCGGTGCGGTGCTGGTCGAGATTCGGGAGCGGTTCGGCGCTGCTGTCGCCGACATGGTGGCGGCGTGCTCGGACGGGCTGAACGACTCCGGAGAGCGGAATGGCACCTGGAAGGAGCGCAAACAGGCGTACGTCGACGGACTTCCGCACAAGTCACTCGACGCACTGCTGGTGACGGCGGCCGACAAGACGCACAACGGGCTGTGCATCGCCGCCGACGTCCGCCGCTACGGGGTCGAGTTCTGGAAAACGTTCAACGCATCTTCCCCTGAGCTCGTCTGGTACTACACGAGCATCCGCAACGTGGTTGCGGAGCGGCTGCCCGACACTTCGATCGAGGCTGCGCTGGACCGGGCGGTCGCCGAGCTCGTAGCGGCCGCCGGAACCTAGCGGCCACTGCAACGGGCAGCTGGTGGTCGTCAAGCATGCTGCGAGCAATTCACCAATCGAGGTCCAGGGCCTCGGCCGCTTCCTTCAAAGCCTCGACCGCCTCGTCGAGGGCCATGTCGCTCGCATACATCCAGAAGGTGACTCGACCGCCCTCGAAGGTCTCGGACCAGTCACTGTCGCAAGCATCGTCTTGGTCCTCCAGCGAGTCAGCCGCCCGTTCGTACTCCGCGGCGAAGCCGTTGCTCGGGGGCTCGCTCGTAGAGCGCTGGTAGGCAACCCCGCGCAGCGCCTCGACGGTGAAGATCACGGCCTGGGCGCGGTTCTCGAAGGCGACGACCGTGCCGGCCGGCAAGTAGTCGGGAATGTCATAGCCGGCCGTCCAAATGATGGGCATTGCGTCCTCTCCAAATGATGGGCATTGCGCCCTCTCTTATCCGGGCGCCAGGTACCTAGCCGTCGGTGTCAGTTCCGCAATCCGGGCAACGGCCCTGCCGAGCGATGGCGTCGGCGATGCTGCGCTGGTAGTCGTGCCCAGCAGGGCAGTTCGACCAGACCGCACGGTCGGTGACGTCGACGCCGTCGTGGTACCAGCGGCCGTCCTCGCCCCGATGGATGTGCTCCGGGGTGAACGGGGTCGTCGTCACGGGGCCACCGCCTCGTGCAAACGGATGAAGCCGGTGCTGTCCAGCGACTCCAGGAAGTCCCACTCGTCGATCGGCCGCAGCCAGATCATGTTGGGCGGGTTCTGGACGTCGGCGATGCCCGAGATCGGCTGATCGATGTCGGTGTACGGGGCGTACCCCGTCTCTACGAGGACGAGCGGGATCTCGGGGTCCCAGAAGTCGACTGCTGGCTGGGTGTCTCGAGGGCCGGTCAGCACGCTGCGCTGCTCGTCGGTGAGGGCATTCCACTCCTCCGGTTCGACGTCGCCGTTGATGTAGGCCTGCGTGGTGATCTGGGCGCGGATGGCCAGCCGGATCCGCGCGACAAGGCGCTCCTGCTCGTCCATGTCTGCGTAACCGTGAATCAGGACGTCGAGCAGGTCCGCTAGCGCGTCGGCATAGGCGATCCGCTCATTTCCGTCGAAGAACATCGCGTAGAGAAAACGCTCGCCATCCGCTCGATGAGGCGGCTCGGGCGCCTGTCCCTGTCGGGTGTTCTTCGTGATTACTGCGCTCATCGATTTTCCTTTCGCGGTGTCGTCGGCGTGCCGACCGGATCGACCACGCCGTGCTTGAGACATCGGCGCGAGCGGCGAGCGCTCGACCTCGCAGCCACCCGTCCGGGTGACGCGAACTCGCCGTCATCACGCAGTGCAGAAGGTAGATCACTCTCCGCTGTTAGGTTCCCCGTCGATCGAGATGGGGGAATCCACATGAGCGCATACGGGGGCGCAGCTCTCACGGCACTCCGAGACGCCGTCCGGACGGCCAAGGACGGCGACCCGCTGGCGCCGGTCACCGTTCTCGTGCCGAACGAAATCGCCGGCGTCGTGGCCCGCCGCTTCCTGGTGCGCGGCCTGACCGACGGTGAACCCGGCATTGCCGCACTGTTCCCGACCACGATCCGCCGGCGCGCCGAGCAGCTGGCCGCCTCCTCCCTGCACCCCCGTCGGCCGGCTACCGCGCCCGTCGTGGCCGCCTCTTGGCGCGCGGCCCTGGCCAAGGAGCCCGGGCTGTTCGGACCCGTGGCCGAGCACCCGGCCACCGTCGAGGCCCTCGTGCGGGCCAGCCACGAACTGCGTGACGTGGACGACGTCGCCCTCGATTCGCTCAGCGCGGCGACCGGGCTCGGTCCCGACCTCGTTCGGCTCTACCGCGACGTCCAGGCGGGCCTGTCCGCCGACTGGTACGACGAGACCGACCTCCTCCACCGGGCCACCGACATCTGCCGGCAGCAGCCCGCCCGTGCGGCGGCAGTCGGCGCCGTCGTCCTCTATCTGCCGCAGGCGCTGACCCAGGCCGAGGCCGGCTTCGTGCGGGCGCTCGCCGCCGGCGGCCGATTGCAGACCGTTCCCGGCCTCACCGGGAACGCCAAGGCGGACGCCGCCGTCCTCCGCTCACTGGAGCGCGTCGGGCTGCAGGCGCCCGCCGATACCGAACCGCGCACCGCCGCGCCCGCACTCCGCACGGCCACCCGGGTGCTCACCGCCTCCGACGCCGACGACGAGGTCCGCTGCGTCGTCCGCGAGGTCGTCACCGTGCTCGAGAAGGCGCCGGCGCATCGGGTCGCCATCCTCTACGCCGCCCAGAACCCCTACGCACGCCTGTTGCACGAGCACCTGGGCGCTGCGGACGTCCTGGTCAACGGACCGGGCACCCGCCCCGTCCACGAACGTGCCATGGCGCGGGCGGTTCTGGAGCTGCTCGACCTCGGGCCGCACGGCATGCCCCGCGGTGATGTCTTCCGCGTCCTCGCCGCCGCCCCGATGCACGCCGCGGACGGCGAGCGGATCCCCGTCTCGCGTTGGGAACGGCTGTCCCGCGCCGCCGGCGTCGTGGGTGGCGACGACTGGGACCTCCGCCTGCAGCGCTACTGCGACGACCATCGCGCGGCGCTCGCGGACGTCGACGACGACGCGCGCCCTGGGCTTCGTCAACGGCTGACCGCCGACCTCGACGAAGCCGCGCGGCTGCGCCTGTTCGTCCTCGAGCTGCGAGCCCGGCTGCGCCGCGGCGCGGAGCTCACCAGCTGGAGCTCACTGGGTGAGTGGGCTCTCGACCTGGTGCACGCCCTGATCGGTGAGGCGGACGAGCTCCGCCGGCTGCCCCGCGAGGAGAAGGACGCCGCCGCCGCCGTCGAGCAGGCCCTGCGGACACTGAGCACGCTCGACAGCCTCGGTGGCACCGCGAGCCTGGCCGCTCTCCGCGAGGCGCTCGCCACCCAGCTGGAGAGCGCACTCCCCCGCGTCGGCCGGTTCGGCGACGGCGTGCTCGTGGCTCCGGTGTCCGCGGCGATCGGGCTGGACGCGGACGTCGTCTTCGTGCTCGGTTTGGCCGAGGCAGTGTTCCCCGGCCGGCTGCGCGAGGACCCACTGCTTCCGGAGCCCGCGCGGAACGCCACCGCCGGTCAGCTGCTGAGCTACCGGGAGCGCATCGACGCGCACCACCGGCACGTGCTGGCCGCGTTCGCCGCCGCCGAACAGGTCGTCGCGTCGTTCCCGCGCGGCGACCTTCGGACCAAGAGCCGCCACCTGCCCTGCCGTTGGCTGCTGCCCACACTGCGCCGGCTGTCCGGCCGGCCCCATCTCTCGGCGACCAAGTGGGACCGTCCACCGACCGACTGGCTGACCACCTCCCCCTCCTTCGCGGGCTCGCTGACCAGCACGGGGACGCCCGCGACCGAGCAGGAGTGGCGCAGCCAGGCAGCGCATGCCGGCGTGCCCGTCGAGGACGACGTCCTGGCGGCCGCACGCACGCTGCAGAACGCGCGGAAGGGGGACGACTTCACCCGCTTCGACGGCAACCTGTCCGCCGAGGTCGACGGGCTGCCCGACTTCGGCAGGGGGCAGACGGCGGTCTCCCCCACCTCGCTGGAGTCCTACGCACGCTGCCCGCATGCGTACTTCGTCCAGCGGCTGCTCAAGGTGCAGCCTGTGGAGCAGCCCGAGGACCTGCTCACCATCAGCGCGGCTGACATCGGCAACCTGATGCACGAGGCCTTCGACGCCCTTGTCACCGAGTTCCAGGGGCGGCTGCCCGGCTACGGCGAGCCGTGGACGGATGAGCAGAAGGACCGGCTGACCGAGATCGCAGCCGACCTGGCCGACCGGTTCGCCGCCGCGGGCCGCACCGGGCACCCGAGGTTGTGGCAGCAGACCCTCGTCCGGATCCAGTCCGACCTGCAGGCGATGTTGGCCGCGGACGACGTCTGGCGTGCTGAGCTGCGCGCCCGTGTCGTCGCCAGCGAGTTGCCCTTCGGCACCGACGGTGCGGATCCGGTGGAGATCGCCCTGCCGGACGGCGGAACGCTGCTCATGCGCGGCTCAGCTGACAAGGTCGACGAAGCGGCGGACGGCACGCTATACGTCACTGACATCAAGAGCGGTGGCGCCAGCTCCTTCGCTGGTCTCGGCGAAGACGACCCCGTGCTCGGCGGCAGCAAGCTCCAGCTCCCCGTCTACGCGCAAGCGGTGCGGGCAGCCCACGGCACGCCTGAGTCGACGGTCGAGGCCGCGTACTGGTTCGTGCGCAAGGACAAGGGTCGCATCGCCGTCCCTCTGACCGACGTCGTCGAGCAGGTCTACGCGCAGACCCTGCAGACCATCGTGGCCGGCATCCGCGGCGGGCTCTTCCCCGCCCGGCCGCCCGAGGGCGAGGACTTCGCCTTCGTCCAGTGCGCCTTCTGCAACCCCGACGCCATTGGGCACGGCGGCGCCCGCGACCGCTGGGAGCGCAAAAAGCGCGACCGGCTCCTGGCCGAGCTCGTGCAGCTGATCGAGCCGCTGCCCGCCGACGACACCGACGGAGGTATCGCGTGAGCACGCCCCTTTCCGACGACCCGGCGCGCACCGCCATCCGCGACGACACCGGCACGACCCTGTTCGTCGAGGCCGGCGCGGGCTCGGGCAAGACGGAGAGCCTGGTCCACCGGATCACCCGGCTGGTGGTGGTCGACGGGATCGACATGCGGTCGATCGCTGCGGTCACCTTCACCGAGAAGGCCGGGGCGGAGCTGCGCGACCGGCTGCGCGCCGAGCTGGAGCGGGTGGGCGGCGAGCGCGCCGAGCAGGCCCTCGACGACCTCGACGGCGCGGCGATCGGCACGCTGCACTCCTTCGCTCAGCGGATCCTCGGCGAGCACCCGGTCGAGGCCGGCCTCCCGCCGCTGATCGAGGTCGCCGACGAGCTGAGCTCGACGGTCACGTTCGAGGAGCGCTGGTCGGAACAGCGCCGCCGGCTGCTGGACGACGAGGAGCTCGCCGAACCGCTGCTGCTGGCCATGGCCGCCGGGGTGAAGCTCGACCACCTGCGCTCGCTCGCCAAGTTGTTCACCAGCGACTGGGACCTCGTCGCGGAGCGGGTGCTCACCGACGAGGCGCCGCCGCGGGCGGAGCTGCGCGGCGTGCGACGGCTGATCGAGACGGCCGCGGAGCTGTTCGAACGGCGACGCGAGTGCACGAAGGACATCGACAAGTTCCTGCCCGACCTGCACGCCGTCGGCTGGTGGGGCGAGCGGCTCCGCGCCGCGACCGGCTCGGCGCCTCAGCTGGAGGTGCTGCAGGAGGCCGCGGGCCTGAAGTTCCGCTACGGGTCGGGCCCGAACTGGGGCGGCAAGCCGGCGCTCGACGCGCTGAAGGCCGACTGCAGGGAGCTGGTCGAGGCGGCGGCCGCCGCCGTCGCCGAGGTGGTCGGGACGACGCTGCGGCTGCTCAGCCGCTGGATCGCGGCCCGCGTCCTGGAGGCCGCCGAGGAGCGCCGCGCCGCCGGCCGGCTCGAGTTCCACGACCTGCTGGTGATCTCGCGCGACCTCCTGCGCTCGAACGCCCACGTCCGGGCGGCGCTGCAGGCCCGCTACCAGCGGCTGTTGCTCGACGAGTTCCAGGACACCGACCCGATCCAGATCGAGCTGGCCGTGCGGATCGCCGGCGGCGCAGCGGCGACCGAGGAGCGGTGGGAGGACGTCACCGTGCCACCGGGCTCACTGTTCGTCGTCGGCGACCCCAAGCAGTCGATCTACCGCTTCCGGCGCGCGGACATCGCGATGTACCTGCGCGCGCAGGACGCCATCGGCACCAACGTCAGCCTGACGACCAATTTCCGCACCGTCGCCCCGGTGCTCGACTGGATCAACGCCGTGTTCGAGCAGCTGATCGTCGAGGAGGCGAACGCGCAGCCGCGGTACCGCGCGCTGGAGCCAAAGCGCCGCCCGGGAGGTGACTCCCCCGCCGTGGTGGTGCTGGGTGCCGAGGAGCACTCGGACAAGAAGATGTCCGCCGACGCGCTGCGGACCCTGGAGGCCGCCGACGTCGCGGGCGTCGTCCGCCGGGCCGTGCAGGAGGGCTGGCCGGTCTTCGACGAGGCCACCGAGGAGTGGCGCCCGGCCCGGCTCGACGACATCGCGATCCTGGTGCCGGCCCGCCGGTCGCTGCCGTTCCTCGAGGAGGCCCTCGACGGCGCCAAGATCCCGTACCGGGCCGAGGCGAGCTCACTGGTCTACCAGGCCGACGAGGTGCGCGACCTCCTGGCCACCGTGCGAGCCCTGGCCGACCCCAGCGACGGCCTGGCACTGATAACAGCACTGCGGTCGCCGCTGTTCGGCTGCGGGGACGACGAGCTGTGGACCTGGAAGCGGGACGGCGGTGCCCTCAATCTGCTGGCGCCGATCTCCGACGACCGGGCCGGCCACGCGGTGGCCCTGGCGCTGGACTACCTGCGGCGCCTGCACTACGACGCTCGGTGGATGACGCCTAGCGAGGTCCTGACGACCCTGGTCGCCGATCGCCGGATGATGGAACTGGCGGCTCCGGGGCCGCGGGCGCGCGACGAATGGCGGCGACTGCGGTTCGTCGTCGACCAGGCGCGAGCCTGGTCGGAGTCGGAGCACGGCGGCCTGCGGGCCTACTTGGAGTGGGCAGCGCAGCAGGGGCAGGAGACCTCGCGAGTGATCGAGGCCTCGCTGCCCGAGACCGACGCGAGCGCGGTGCGCGTGATGACGATCCACGCGGCGAAGGGCCTGGAGTTCCCGATCGTCGTGCTGAGCGGCATGACCTCGGCGCCGAAGAAGTCCTCCGGAGTGCGGGTGCTGTGGCCCGCCGACGGCGGCTACGAGGTGTCGCTGCGCAAGGGCGTGACCACGGGCGACTTCGACGTGGCAGCACCGATCGACGAGCAGATGGGCGACCGCGAGCGCCGGCGGCTGCTGTACGTGGCTGCGACGCGGGCTCGGGACCACCTGGTGGTGTCGCTGCACCGTTCTGCAGCAGCAACGCCCACGATGGCTCGCCTGCTGGCCGAGGGTGGCGCGGCAGGCGAGGGCGCGGAGGCATGGTCCGCGGCCGACCTCAGCGGCGACCAGCAGGAGTTGGTCGAGCCGGCCGAGCCGCGGCGTCCCCAGGATTATCAGGACTGGCTGACCGGACACACCGAGATGCGCACCAAGAGCCGGACCCCCTCAGCGAAGTCGGCCTCGGGGCTCGAGGGCACCGAGCCAGACGTAGTCCTGGCTGCGTCGGAGTCGGAGGCCGGGACGGCCAAGGGCGCGGTCAACGTCGAGTTGCCGGCCTGGTCGAAGGGGCGGTACGGCACGGCTGTCGGCCGCGCGGTGCACGGCGTGCTGCAGGCTGTCGACCTGCGGACCGGCGCCGGCCTCGAAGAGGCGATCGCCGCTCAGTGCGTCGCCGAGGGCGTGCAGACGCACGCCGACGTCGTCGCCGACCTTGTGCGTTCTGCTCTGGCGTCGGACGTCGTGCGGCGGGCCGCGGGACGTCGGCACTGGCGGGAGATGTACGTCGGCACGGTGCAGGACGACGGCACGGTGCTCGAGGGGTACGTCGACCTGGTGTACGAGGAGGACGACGGCTCGCTCGTGGTCGTGGACTACAAGACCGACGCAATTCCGGCCGGGGCGGTCGTCTCGAGGGTGGAGTACTACGCACCCCAGTTGCAGGCGTACGCGCGCATGCTGGCCGGGGCCACGGCTGCTGCGCCGGTGCAGGCGCGAATCGCCTTCCTCGCGCCGAGCGGGTCGCACGTCGTCGCGGTCTGAACGCCCGAGGTCGCGCCGGGACTCGACACCGGCGCGGCCTCGGCGGCCCGTCAGGGCTGCAGGTCGAAGTGGGCCCGCATCCGTTCGTCGGCGAGCGCTGCGTCCACCAGGGCGACGGCGGTCGCCGGGTCCAGGCCCATCCGCCTGGCCCACAGGACCGACAGGCACTCGTCCTCCGGCCACTCTTCGTCGTCGAACTCGAGGTACTGGCCGTCCGCCTCGCGCAGGAGGACGAACCAGGTGTCGGCGTCGGGACGCTCGCTGTCGCCCCACACGGTCTCGGCCATGGGGACCAGGACCAGCCGACGGCCCTCCTGGAGCAGCAACTCGGCCGACCTGAGGTCGCCGTACTCCCCCGCGACCGCGCGATACCCAGCGTCGCGAAGGTGGGCCACTGCCTCGGTAGCGAGGACGTCCTGCAGGGCGCAGAGGTCGGCCGGCGCTGCTGCGGTCGACGAGGGGAGGACAACAACAGAAGACCGCGGCACGGAGCACTCCTTCATTGGTGGAAGCGGAACGTGATCACGATGCCTACGGGGTCCGACAGAAATGCCTCGCCGCCGTCGTCCGATGCTGGACCTCCACTCGATCGAGGGAGCGGAACACGGCTCGGCCGCAGCACTCAAGAGGCAGCGAGCCTCGTCCGATGAGAGAGACACCGTCTCGGCACCCGCAGGGTGCCTTGAACTCGTCCGGCAAGGCACACCTAGGAGGGTCCGCGAGCATGAGCACCGACGACTGGGACGAGCCGCCTCCCCGCCCGATCCGGGTGGTCGTTTTTCCGACGGACCCCGACGAGCGGGTCGCCGTCCAGACGATGGTGACGTCGGAACTGGGCATCTACGAAGCCCTCGGCGGCGGGTCGCCGGAGTACGTCTTCTTGCCGTCCCTCGGGTCGATGCTCTTGGTCGACGACTACGGTAAGTCCAAGCGACTGCCGGCTAACCCGCGCGCGACCCGGTTCGTCGACAGCCAGATCCGGGGCTTCGCCCGGGCCGACATGATCATGGGGCTGGCTGTCCTCGTCGGGCGGGACGGCGGGGGCTGGACGACCGACGTGTCGCCCGAAGCCGAGGAGGCCGCCCTGGCCGAGCAGCGGCAGCGGGACCGACTCGCCGAGAGCAGCGCCCCTGGGCTGAGGCTCGTGGAACCGGCGGACGGCACCGACGACTAGACCGGCGTGCAACTCCGCGGCGCCACGCACGTGCGTGGCGCCGCGGAGCGGGTCGGCTACTTCTTCGACCCGAAGGACACCTTGAGCGGCAGGTCGGCCGGGATGTCCGAGCCGCTCTGACCGCCGAAGAGCCGCGCGATGCCATGGCGGATGAGCAGGCCCTGCGGGGCCTGCGTCGCGACGTCCCCGGCGATCGGCTGGTCGGGGCAGGCGGGGATGTGCCGGTTGCCGAGGTCCGCGTCCGACGTCAGGCGCCACTCCTCGGCGACGGCGGTCAGGGCGGCCACCGGATCGGTGTTCCCGCCCACAGCCAGAACCCTGAGCAGTGCGTTGTCGCCACAGCACACGACGGCGGGACGCCACGGGCCGAAGGCCGGGCCGTAGGTGCGGTACACATCTTCGTACTCATGCGCCGAGACGACCGGGAACGCTCCGGTCGCCAGCGGCCAGAGCGTGTGCAGGTCGGTGTTCATGCCGTGCCCTCCAGACTCGGATGACCGAGCGCGAGGCTCGGCGGGTGGAACTGTCTCGAAAGACAACGGAAGGGCAGGACACCAACTCCAGTCGACGACGCGGCCGAGTCCGCGTCTGCCTAGGACTTCCGTGTCGTTCCGAGGCGCGCCAGCACTGCGTCGGCCGCCTCGGGCCAGTCACTCACACGAGGACCGTCCAGGTGTCCGTTGTACGACTGGTCAAAGATCAACGTCGGCAGTCCGGCCGCCTGGATGCCCGAATGTCGTCCGGGCTGTCGTCCAGGTACAGATCCGCGCCCACCTGCGGCCTGTCGGCCATGAAGCACAGGTTCCCAATACGGGATTTCGTGCATCTCCAGCCACGCAACGGTATCCGCGGCACTCGATGCGTGACTACCACTCACGAACAGGTGGTGCGTGATGACCCGGATGCGAATGCCGGCGTTCGATAGTCGTCAGAGCGATTCCGCGACTCCCGGCAGTGGCTGGAGGTCCCGAAAGAGCCCGTCCGCCACCGCCCGGGCATGGAGGGTCCAAGTACGGCTGGCGCGAGGCGATGCCCCAGCCAAACCTGGTCCAGTCCCAATCGGCAGATTCCGGCAGCATCGCCGACGGGACGCCGAGTGCGCGGACCACGTGAGGCCGGAAGCCCCCGACGTAGTCAGCGCACACGCCGTCCAGGTCGAGACCAAGGACAAACGAGGTCATGCGGCTCCTCGATCAGACGGGCAATGCTTGGCCACACCGACGCCAGGGGGTCGAGTGGGATGAGATCGGCGGGTCCCGCCACTCGCTTGAGTGGAGGACCGGGGACGGTTAGGTTGCTTGCCCCCGAAGTTGTTCGACCGGCGACTGGGCGGTCACGCGGGCGAGCCAGTTTCGAACGGCGAGTGTGGCGCGGACGTCGTCCTCGTTGTACTCGAGGATTCGGGCGGTGGCCCCGGGCTCCCCGGCTCGCGCCTGGTCCAGCCATGCCTGCGACTGGAGTCCACCGGGATCGTCGTCACGCCAATGAAAACCCGCGCCCTCGATAGCCACATCCTTGAGGCCGAGCGTGCGGCCCTCCAGGCAATCCCGGGCAACCGAAAGTAGGTCGATCCAGGTCTCGGGGTCCGAGACCGATCCGATGTACTCGCCAATAGCGCTGCCGAGGATGGCCCTGGCTTTGGTCTTCTCAACTGGGCTGTAGTGGTAGATGACGGCGTTGGGCCAGTTCTCTCGCAGCCAGTCGAAGCACCGCACGGCCAGCGCTCGCTCGGAGGCGTCGTCGTCGACGCCCAGGTCGATGAACGGGTGGAAAGTGCTGACGCCCGCCATAGTCACCAACGCACCCCACAGGTAGACGCGGCCTTCGCGCGTCGATTCCATGTCGAGATCAATCTCTACCTCGGCTCGGGGGGCGTCGAAAACGGCTCCCGGCTTGAGGCGCAGTACGACTCCGTCGCGGAAGAGTTGGGCTGCCACGTGCGCCTTGCGCAGACGACGCGCACGCCCTCGGTCGGGCGATGTTTCGTCGGCGTAGTCGCCGTCCAAGAGCGAATCGACGTCGGCGCCGGCTAGATCAGCCATCGAATCGATGCCCTGACGTCGAAGAGCCAGGTACTCGCGGACACGCATCGTTCCTTGCAACTCGCGGCTCACGTCGTCCGACGGGAGAGTGTCGACGCACACGGGGGCCCAGCGGCAGGTGACGCACTCCTCCTGCCCGATGGGCTGGACCAGGGGTTCCGGGTCGATGGCAGTGCCGGTGCGCTGCCGCGCCACCTGCGCCACGCGGACCCGGAACACGTGCTCGTGGTCGTAACGCTCCAGGGAGCTCCGCGTCGCGGTGCCTCGGCTACGAGAGAACGTGCTGAACACCGGAGCGTTAAGGTCGTACCAGGCCAGGATCGGCAGGGCTCCCGGGTCGGTGCCCACGATGGCGCCCCACGGGCGGGCGGCCTGGTGACGGCAGGCCTCGAGCATCCGCCAGTAGTGCGCCAACTGCAGTAGGTCGCCTTCGTGATATCGAAAGCCGCCGTCCGATAGCACGGCGTCGCCAAGTGCCGGATTGGCCGCGTCCGCCATCAGCCCAGCGGCGCCCCGGCCGCCGAGGACGCGGTGGGCCTTGATGTCGCACGGGTGGTAACCCGAACCGCTCCCCTCTCGGATCAGCACGTCGGGCTTTCCGGTACGGCCGCCGTCGACGTCGTCTGGCAGGCGACCTCCCAGGATGACGGCCCTGCGGTCACGCAAGGCCGTCAAGGTGGCCGCGATGTGCGCGCCCTTGTCGCCGTCCAGCGGCCGCAGGTCGACCGCGTCGACGCCGCTGTGAAGCCAGGCTCGATATACCGCTGCCTCGTGGTTGATGCCTAAGTCCAGCAGCCCCTGATCCGGACCCGGAACGCTCTCGGGGTGTTCGGCGACGGTGCGAGCAAGCCGTGCGGTGAAGGCGGTGTCGAACGAATTGTGAGTCGCTCGAGCACACCGCTTGGCGGCGTAGCTGCCGAGGAGTACCGGCCGTGGAGTCACATTCGACCATCGGCAGCATGCGATGTACCTGAAGCCGGGCACCCGTCTCTGCCATGGCACACCCTGGCCACCTCTCGACCGTGCCACCTCCACCGGAATCTGACCCATTTTCCCAGGCCGGTCCATGAACGGCGATGCGGAAGCCGGGGCCGGCTGAGCGGTCGATGCCGTGCTTCTGTCGCGACTCGTCGACTCTGCCCCCTCGGGGGTGGAGACGTACCGCAACTGTGTGTGACACCCTCATCACTGTGCCAGTACATGCGCCGATCGAATCCATGTCGTCTGCCGAACGAAGGCTGTACTTCGCCCAGTTTCTCGAGGATGTTTTCGTGCCGCAGCGAAAGCGGCTCCTCGCGTACCGCGAGGTGACGAACCAGACCGCTCAGGTGGACAGCGACGGCTACCTGGGCCAGATGATCAGCTCGATCGTTCTGGGGGTGCCGGGGAACAGCCGACGAGGCAAGACCGGCGTGCATGCCGGCGACCTTTCCGACGGAACCGAGGTCAAGGGTGCCTACCGCACGGAACAGATGAACGGAAAGGAGGACTCCCACGTCAACTTCGGGCAGATCACCCGAGAGAAGATGCAGGAGTTCATGAACCGCGATCGCGTGCTAATCGTCCATACAAGCTATGACGTCCTGGGCAAGGTGAAGATCGAGGTCCTGGGCCTGGCGATGACGCAGATCTTCCGCGATGCCGTGGAGGCGTTCCACTCTCGGACGCAAGCGGCGCGACCTCAGCTGCAGCCACGCCTCTACCCCGACGGTCGGCGCGATGTCCTCCAGACCCTGCCCGGGCACTTCCTGTTCCTGGGCGCTCGGCTGCTGGCCCGGGCGGTCGTCGTGGGTGACAAGGTGGTCGTGGACAAGTGGTCCCCTGGGTCTGGCCTTCCGCTCACCGACTGTTTGGACGTATATCCCGGCGAATACGACCTCGGCACACCACACGAGATTGTCGACACGCGCGACCCGGACGAGTTCTTCATCAACTGCATGATTGCCCACCGCCGGGCCCTTATCCCCTACTGCGCGGCGACGGGCTCCAACCAGAACGTCGGCTTCGGCAACCTCGCGCAGCACCTGGTCAGCATGGTCACCGGCAAACGGGGGACCGGCAGCGGCGCGCGAGGCTTCGACATGGAAGACAGCTCCGAGATCAAGCTGGCAATGGGGCACAAGGGCGACCCGCTTGGGACCGAAGACTTCCCGCGCCTGAATCTTCAATCGAACGTCAGGAAGATGGGGTCCTGGAAGCACCTGTACCCCGTCCGCATCATCTGCGACGACGAGGGCCTCCGGGTCAAGGTGTTCGAGGCGGATATCGAAGAGTTCCGTTCACAGGTGGATGACTACTTCGGGCCGGGATCGAGGTACGCCAACTCCCCTAACCTGCAGTACCACGCCCCCAAGACATTCGAGAGCAACGTCTTCACCGGCAAGAGGGGTGACGGAACCCCGCGCCTCCTCGACTGCGAGGTTCTGTACTGCGCTCGGGAGCGCGCCGATGGGTCTTGCGTCGCCTGTTGACCGGCTGGCCACCACGGACCGCGTCGCTGAATCGGAGCGGGCCCGCGGTCCGTCACTCCGACACCGGCCCGCCGGCGGGAGAAACCAATATCTCCCGCCGGCGTGCCCGCCACGAGGCGAAACCCCTAGGGGGCGTTGTCGAAGAACCGCTGCAGCGCCAGGGCCTGCATCTGCACGACAGCCCGCCGCTCGTCGTCGGCCAGCAGCTGGCGCTTGACCAGCGGTGACGCCACGACGCTGTACTTCTGCACGTCTGCGGGGGCTGGGAGGTTGATGGCGAGCGCAGCCACCGCGCGCCTGCCCAGGTGCAGGACGGTCGTGCCATTGGCGTGGGCCCGGCAGTAGCGCCGGAACTCCGGCTGCCTCGCCAAGCCGAGCAGGAACTCACGGGTGAGGGTGGCCCCCGGCCGCAACACCGCCATATCGAGTGACGCGACCAGTCTCTTGAACCGGGAGCTTCGGCGCACCACAACGGCGCGCCCAAGGACGTCGGCCGCTTGGGTGAGGTCGGTGTGGGCGACCACTACATCGCCCTCCTCCACGTACTGGCCGGGCTTCGCCTCACCGCTCCACGGCTTCAGCCCGACGTCGCGGTAACCGCCATCCCGTCCGAAGCATTTGAGGGTGACCAGCGCCTGTTCGGTACCACCGAGCTCCGCGGACCGGTATGACACACCCTGCGTGATGTCCACGAGCTCACCCAGGGGGGTCGCGCCCCCCCACAACTCACGGAAGCTCGACCGGAACAGCTCACGCAGCAGCCCGTCACCGACCTCCGCCAGTCGATTGGACACCTCCCGCCGTCGCTCGAGGTCGGCAACGATGGACCCGATGCGCTCCCGTTCCTCCAACGGGGGCACGGGTATCTCGATCGCCAGCAGATCCTGCGCCTTCACCCGTTGGTGACTGGTCGACGTTCCGGTGACGCGGGCGGCGAGCGCCCGTCGAAATTGGTCGGAAAGACAGGCGGCGTAGAGGTACTCCGCCGAGACGCCCCGCGGCACTAGAGGGGCGAACTCAGTGGATGCCAGGGCGGGCGCGTCACCCGGCCTGACCCGCCACACGCGCGGGATGTGGGGATTGAGGCGGCTGACCAGCACCATCGGCTCACCGATGCGGAGCTTGACGCTCTTGATGGCGGTTGCCGGCACGTGCTCCGGTCGTGCGCCCTGGTCGAAAGCCGGAAGACTGAAATGGTGAACGAGGCTGTCGCCCATCTCGGCGGGATCGGCCGCGATCCGCGCCACCTCCACGAGATCACCCAGAGCCGCCGTTCCCCATGAGCTCCGCGTCACGAAGCCACCTCCTCCAGGGCCGCGAGGATGGCCTCGTCAAGGAGGGCAGCCTCGACGTGGAGGGTGCGGTACTCCGCGATCAGTTCCTCGAGAGATTCGACGACTTCTTCGCTGTCGGCATCGCCGACGTAGCGCGAGGGCACGAGCGACCAGCCTGTCGTCTCGATCTGATCGACGGTCGCGACTGCCGAGAACCCCGCTTCGTCGACGTCCCCGGCCCCGCGCTTCCACGCGCGGTACTTCTCAACGATCCTGGAGATCTCCGCCTCGTTGAGATCCCGGTGGCTCCGGGTGACTTTCTCCCCCATGGACCGCGCGTCGATGAAGAGGACCTTTCCCTGGCGGTCCCCGGGCTTCTTGTCCTTCGCCAGGAACCACAGGGTGACCGGGATGGTCGTCGAGTAGAAGAGCTGAGAAGGAAGGGCGACCATGCACTCAACGGCATCGGCCCTGATCAGGCCGGATCGGATGGAGAACTCGGTCGGGGAATCGCTGGCGAGGCTGCCGTTGGAGAGGACGATTCCAGCCCGGCCGCGGCTGGAGAGGTGCGCCCAGATGTGCTGCACCCACGCCAAGTTGGCGTTGCCCGCCGGCGGAACGCCGAATTGCCACCGCGGGTCGTCGATGAGGTTCTCGACGCCCCAGTCCGAAATGTTGAACGGTGGATTTGCGAGCACGTAGTCGGCCTTGAGCCCGACGTGCTGGTCCTCATGGAACGTGTCCGCCGGGCCATCACCGAGGTCGCCTTGCAGGTCGTGCAGGGCCAGGTTCATCTGCGCCAGCCGCCAGGTGGCCCTGTTGAGCTCCTGTCCAAAGATCTTCAGGCGCCCCTTTCTTCCGGCGTGGGCATCGCGCACGCGAGCGGACTGCACGAACATTCCGCCGGATCCACAGCAGGGGTCGTAGAGCGACCCCTGCAGCGGTTCCACGATCTCGGCGAGAATGCGCACGACCGAGTGCGGGGTGTAGAACTCCCCACCGCTGCGACCTTCCAGCGATGCAAAGCGGCCGAGGAAATACTCGTAGACGCGGCCGAGTTGGTCGCGCATGCCCGCCTCGTCGCGAGCGATATCGGTGATGATGTCGACGAGCCCGCGGAGGCGGCGGGGGTCCACGGGCGAGTGCAGGAAGACCTCCGGCAGTACTCCGCGAAGTCGGTCGTTCGACGCCTCGAGTGCCTGGAGCACTCCGTGGATGGATTCGGGTAGCCGCTCGGCCGGCACGTCGGCGATGCACGCATCCCACGAGATGCCCTCGGGGACCACGAGATCTGCCGGCGCTCCGGTCTGCGAGAGAACTCGGCGGAGGAACAGCAGCGCCAGGACGAGATGGCGGTACTGCGACGGGTCCACGCTTCCGCGAAGTTTGTCCGCGGCCCCCCACAGGGCTGTCTCCACGCCGAGCAACGGCTGTGTGTCGCTCCCCTTGTGTCCGGGCCTCCTACCGAGCCACTCCGCTATGTCGGTAAGGCGGTAGACGGGACCGTTCTTGCCCTCATGAGCGGGCGCGGGGAAGCCCCGCGTCCCCCGGGCACGCCAGTTCGCGACGGCCGCGCGGGTCACGCCGGCCAGTTCGGCGACCTCGGCCACGCCGACGAGCTGCTCATCTGGATACGGTCCAGCGTGTGCCACAACCAACTCCTGTCTGTGTACGGAGTTCACAATCTAGCGGGAGGATCGGTCACCTCCCTGAACCCCTAGAGGCGTGTCGCCAAGCCTGCTGGACGGGTCCGACAGAACGGCACGCGACAAGGCGTGGCCCGGTGAGGTGACGTCCCGTCCCACCCGATGCCGGCTCAGTCCGGTAAGCGAGAAATCTTCTGCAGCTTGAGTTATGCCGCCCTCAACCGCCTCGTGATCCACGCGTCCGGCGGGGCCAACGAGCACCGTGAGCGGTGGGTGGCGGTGCTGGCGCCGGACTGGACGCCGGCGGACGCCACTGAGGCGAACGGGGCGGCCTGGCCGACGCTCGGCCAAGCGGTGTGGGCGCTGAGGAACGGCCGCGACTTCGCCGACGTGATGCGGCTGGTGATCGACCTGGGCGGCGACACGGACACCGTGGCCGCAGTCGCCGGCGGGCTGGCCGGAGCGGTGTTCGGCATGGGCGGCATCCCGAGCCGGTGGGCGTCTGCCGTGCACGGACGCGTCCCCGGACACGGCGAGAAGGTCTGGCGGTTGGCCGACCTCCAGCAGCTCGCCACCGCCCTGGACGGCGGCGTGCAGCAGAACTACGACCCCGGGGTGATCCCGCGGATCGGCCCGACCGAGGTGCTGCCGGGGATCTGGGCAGGCAACCTCGACGGCGCCCGGCACAGCGACGAGGACTTCGCCGTCATCTCGCTGTGCCGGCTGGGCGAGCCGTTCCCGCACCAGGTGCACCGGATGGCCTACATCGCCGACAACGACCACAACGCAGACCTGGACGTCATGCTCGCCGACGTCCTGGACGACATGGCCGCCCTGCAGGCCGAGGGGCACCGACTGCTCGTCCACTGCCACGGCGGCGCCTCCCGCACCGGGCTGGTGCTACGCGGCTGGCTGGTGCGCGAGAAGGGGATGTCGGTCGAGGAGGCGACGGCGCACGTGGCCGAGCGCTGGCCGCACCTGGGTCTGTGGAACGACAGCTTCACGGCCGCGCTCGAGCGCGTCGCCGCGCGGTCCGACGACGAAGGGCACCGATGAACGCCATGGACATCGACGAGGTGCGCCGTCAGGTCACCGCACGCGTCGCCGGGTGGGACGACGAGGACGTCGCCGTCCGCGTGGAGCAGGGGCGGCACCCGCTGCACGTGACCGTCAGCAGCAAACACCCATCGACCTACTACAACCAGTGGATCGACCTGGCGGACGACGGGACCGTGCACCTCCCGGCTCCTGACGACGGCTTCACCTCGGTCGGGGCGAAGGGCATGACGACTGGGACGGCGGCCAGCACGGAGGAGGCCGTGGAGCTCGTCGTCGGCGAGGTGGCGAAGGCGGTGCGCGTGCTCATGGGGCTACAGGTGCAGCACGTTGAGTGGAACCGGCCCGCCGTCCAACCGCCCGTGCCGGCCGAGGCCCTGGCCGAGGCGTGCACGTTCTGGCAGGGCGGTCAGAACGTCGGCTCGTCCCCCGTGCGCGGCGCCGCTCGGGTGCTCAGCGGGGTCGACCACTACTTCCGTGCGGACTTCATCACCCAGTACAACCGTCAGGCGCGGAGGACGCCCGAGGTTCTGGCTGCCGGGGTCGCCCTGCTGCGAGCGGTCAACGCGGCACCGCACCGCAACGCGGACGGCTGGACCGCCGAGGTCGGACTGCCCGCCG
>JHVO01000022.1 GCA_000620185.1 Geodermatophilaceae bacterium URHB0062 | reverse complement strand
AGCTTGTATTCGAGGTTGAGCGGGACGTCGCCGAATGCGCGGCCCTCCAGGCGGACGTAGGCCCATTTGCGGTCGGAGAGCCACGGCACGTGGTCCGAGGGTCCGATGTGCACGTTGCCGGCGCCCATGTCGCGGTCGACCTGGGAGGTGACCGACTGGGTCTTGGAGATCTTCTTGGACTCCAGGCGTTCGCGTTCGAGCATGTTCTTGAAGTCCATGTTGCCGCCGACGTTGAGTTGCATGGTGCGGTCGAGTTGGACGCCGCGGTCCTCGAAGAGCTTGGCCAGGACGCGGTGGGTGATGGTGGCGCCGACCTGGGACTTGATGTCGTCGCCGACGATGGGGAGGCCGGCGGCGGTGAACTTGTCGGCCCAGGCCTTGGTGCCGGCGATGAAGACCGGCAGGGCGTTGACGAAGGCGACGCCGGCGTCGAGGGCGGCCTGGGCGTAGAACTCGGCGGCCTGCTGGGAGCCGACGGGCAGGTAGCAGACGAGCACGTCGGCGCCGGACTCGCGCAGCGCGGCGACGACGTCGACCGGTGCCTCGTCGGACTCCTCGATCGTCTCCCGGTAGTACTTGCCGAGCCCGTCCAACGTCACTCCGCGCTGCACGGTCACCCCGAGCGGTGGCACGTCCGAGAACTGGATCGTGTTGTTCTCGCTCACGAAGATTGCGTCCGCCAGGTCGAACCCGACCTTCTTGGCGTCGACGTCGAACGCGGCGACGAACTCCACGTCGGAGACGTGGTACTCGCCGAAGCGCACGTGCATCAGACCCGGCACCGAGCCGGCGGGGTCTGCGTCGGCGTAGTAGTGCACGCCCTGGACCAGGGAGGAGGCGCAGTTGCCCACTCCCACGATGGCCACACGAACCGAACCCATGGTGTTGCTCCTCATCTGTGATCTGCTGCTGGTCGTCCTGCTGTGCGTGGAAGCTGCGGTCGGTCGTCGCATCGGCCGGTCTCAGTCCGGGTCGTGCTGGTCGATGCCGGTGACCCGGCCCGTGGCCGCGTCCACCTCGACGTCGGTCGTGCTGCCGTCGGCGTGGAGCAGGGTCACGTCGTAGCGGAGCCCCGTCGGCTCCTGGTCGGTGTCCCACTCGACGATGCGGCCGGGCACCGGCACCGCCCGGACGGCGACCGCCTTCGCCTGGTCGAGGGTCAGCGGGCCGGTGGTGGTCGGCGCGGCCGGCGACGGTGTGGCCGGCGCGTCCTTCGCGCCGGTGGGCGGCGGGGTCGCGGGAACCTCCAGGGCGACCGGCGAGCCCTGCGGCGTCGAGGCGCCCGAGGCGGAGCCGAGGCTGTAGGCGCCGAGGCCGATGCCGGCGGCGGCGACGACCGCGACGCCGGTTCCCACGACGCGCCGCGATGCGGATGCACGGAGCATGAGCGGAGTCCGTTCTGGTCGGTCCGCCGGGTCCGGATGACCCGGCGGCGTCCTGCCAGAACTGTCGAGCCTCGCGAGCCGCCTCAGTAGGCACCCTTGGTGGTGGGAAGACCCACCTGGGCGTGGCACGCCCGACACCTGCGGCTGCGGGCTAGAGCTCCCGGCGGCTGACGAGGCCGAGCCCGAGGACCCGCTCGACGAGCTTGACCCGCTTCTGGTTCTGCGGGAGGTCCTCGATGTGGAACTTCTGGAACAACGTGCGCAGATGGGTCTTCACGGCGTCGACGCTGAGGAACAGCTCGTCGGCGATCTGCTGGTTGGACGCCGGGGTCGCGTACGGGTCGTCGTGCTTGTACGGCCGGCACAGCGCGGTCACGATCTGCCGCTGGGTCGGCGACAGCGAGGCGGCGGTCACCAGCTGCTCCCCCACCTTGGTCAGCTTGGTCGCCCCCCGGCTGGTGTCCCGGAAGCGGAAGGACGTCGACCCGAGGACGAACGTGTCGCCGTCGTGCAGCCGACGACGGCCGGTCAGCCGCTCACCGTTGAGGAACGTGCCGTTCCGCGAGAGCCCGTCGTCCACCAGCGCCCAGTCCGACCCCACCCGCTCGAGCGCCGCGTGGACCCGCGAGACCCGCTCGTCCCAGGCGAGCCGGACGTCGCACCCCGAGCCGCGGCCGATGGTGAGGGCGGTCGCGCCCTCGAGGGGGAAGAACAGCTGCCCCCCGGTGTCGTCCCGGTACACGAGGACGGCGCCCTCCGCGCCGGCCCACTGCCACCGGCCCGCGGCCTCGTCCGGGCCGGTCATCGCCCACCCCGCATGAAGGCACGCTAGCGCTCGCGGAGGCTCCGGCGGGGCCTTCGCGCCACTAGGCTGGCCGTCCCGGTCCGGCCGTCGATCCGCCCGCGGCTCTCCGGCTGGAGTGCCACACGGACACGGCGAGGCGCGCATGGCTGCTCTCATCGAGGACCACGGCATCATCGGCGACCTCCACACGGCCGCGCTGGTCTCCACCGACGGCGACATCGACTGGCTCTGCCTGCCGCGGTTCGACTCCCCGTCGGTCTTCGCCTCGATCCTGGACGACGAGCGCGGCGGCAGGTTCACCGTGCGCTGCACCGGCGCCGTGCGGGTGAAGCAGATGTACCTGATGGACTCGAACGTCCTGGTGACCCGCTTCCTGGGCGAGCACTTCGTCGGCGAGGTCGTCGATTTCATGGTGCCGCACGAGCCGGGGGCCATCGGGCGCGGCGCCAGCCAGCTCGTCCGCCTCGTGCGCGCCGTCCGAGGGCGGGTGGACGTCGACATCCGCTGCGCCCCCGCCTTCGACTACGCCCGGGCGCGGACCGAGGTGGAGATCGTCGAGGGCTCCGGCGCCTTCTTCTTCTCCCCGCTAGCCCAGCTGGTCCTGCGGTCGACGGTGCCGCTGAAGGCCGACGGGTCCGCGGCCGTCGGGCACACCGTCCTCGAGGAGGGCGAGAGCCTCGCCCTGGCGCTGTCACGCTGGGGCTCGCCCCGCCCGCTGGAGATGGGCGAGGTCGAGGACCTCCTCGACCGCACTCTGCGGTACTGGCAGCGGTGGATCCGCCGGTCGCGGTACCGCGGCCGCTACCGGGAGATGGTGGAGCGGTCGGCCCTGACGCTGAAGCTGCTGGTCTACCAGCCCACCGGGGCGCTCGTGGCGGCCCCGACCACCTCGCTGCCGGAGGCGATCGGCGGCACCCGCAACTGGGACTACCGCTTCACCTGGGTCCGGGACGCCGCTTTCACGGTGTACGCCCTGATGCGGCTGGGCTTCACCGAGGAGGCCGGCTCGTTCATGGACTGGCTGGGGGCCCGGTGCACCGAAGCGGCCCCGGGGAGCGGGCTGCACATCCTCTACGGCATCGACGGGGACGTCGTCGGCACCGAGGCCACGCTCGACCATCTCCGCGGCTATCGCGACTCGCGTCCGGTTCGGATCGGGAACGGCGCCGCGGCCCAGCTGCAGCTCGACATCGTCGGCGAGGTCATGGACTCGCTGCACCTCTACGACAAGAACGGCCGGCCCGTCTCCTACGAGCTGTGGACGGCGCTGTGCCGCCAGCTCGAGTGGCTGGAGAAGCACTGGGAGGAGCCGGACTGCGGGGTCTGGGAGGTCCGCGGCCCCACCCAGCGGTTCACGTACTCCACGCTGATGACGTGGGTGGCCTTCGAGCGGGCCGGCCGGCTGTCCCGCCGTCGGGGGTTCCCGGCGCCGCGGGAGGACTGGCAGGCGGCGGCCGACCGGGCCTACCTGCAGATCCAGGAGCAGTGCTGGAACCCGCGGCTCGGCGCCTACGTGCAGTATCCGGACTCCGCCACGCTGGACGCCGGCGCCCTGATGATGCCGCTGGTCGGGTTCACCGGTGCGGAGGACCCTCGGTTCGTCTCCACGCTGGATCGGATCGAGACCGAACTGGTCACCGACAGCCTGGTCAACCGGTACCGGACCGACGGCACGGACGGCTTCGACGAGCCGGAGGGCACCTTCAACCTCTGCTCGTTCTGGTACGTCGAGGCGCTCACCCGGGCCGGCCGGCTCGACCAGGCCCGGCACACCTTCGAGAAGATGCTGACCTACGCCAACCACCTCGGGCTCTACTCCGAGGAGATCGGTGAATCCGGCGAGGCGCTGGGCAACTTCCCGCAGGCGTTCACGCATCTGGGCCTCATCCGCGCGGCCGTCAAGCTCGACCGCGCCCTGGCCGCCTCCGGCAGGTGAGCATGTCCGCCTCCCCTCCGGGCCGGCCGCTCCCCTCTGCGGAGGACGGCGTGCGGATCCAGGTGCACCCGGGCACCGGCCTGGTGGACCGGGACGGCGACACGCTGCTCGTCGTCCCGGTGCTGCGGACCGCCGAGCACGAGCGGGTCAAGGACGTGTTCGCGGTCTGCCACCGGTCGGATCCGACCGGCCACGCCCGGATCCACTCGCTGCGGGCGCTCCTCCAGGCGCACTCACCGGCGGAGCTGCCGGAGTTCGCCCTGCTGCTCCGCAGCGGGCCCTCCCTCCGCGTCCTCGTGCATGGCCCCGTGCCTGTGCTCGTCGACGGGCACGAGCCGGGAGGGTTCGCTCCCGGCGGCGACGGAACGCTCGTGGAGCACGACCTCGACGACGGCACGTGGCTCGAGGTGACGGTCGGGAGGACACCGGAGGCACACGAGCTCCTCCCCCTCGACCTGCGCTCCGGCACGGTGCCCGGTGCCGGGGTGACGCTGCACCGGGTACCGGCCGGGCGGGCGCGCCCCGAGCCCACGGCGGCCGTGCCCTCGCGGAGCCCGACGTCCGCGACGGCGCTGCGGCCCGCCGTCCGGTTCCGGACGGTCCCGCTCGGCGAGTGCGCCGCCCGTGCCGCCGGCGGACGGCCCGTGCCCGGGCGGCGCCGCCCACCCCTGCCCGTCGCCGGAGCACCCGGCGGCGGCGCGTCCAGCCCCGGGACGGCGGAACCGGAGGTGCTGGTCGAGGGTGTGATCTGCCCCCAGGGCCACTTCACGGACCCCGACCTCCCGACCTGCCGGACCTGCGGGACGGCGCTGCCGCCCGACGGGCACCGCCTCCGGCTGCCGCGGCCTCCACTGGGTCTCCTCGTCACCGACGGCGGGACGATCTACGCGGTGACCGGCGACTACGTCATCGGCCGCGAGACCGAGCGGGCGCCGGAGGTCGTCGAGGGACGGGCTCGACCCCTGCCGTTGCGCGACGGGGCGCGCAGCACGTCGCGGGTGCACGCGCGGCTGACCGTCACGGGGTGGAAGGTCCTGCTCAGCGACAACTCGTCGGCCAACGGCACCTTCCTCAGCCGCTCCGGGGCGGCGGGTCCCTGGCTGCCGGTCACCCCGCACGCTCCCGTCGCCCTGGTCCACGGGGACCGGGTGCGGCTGGGCCAGCGGCAGCTCCTGTACGACACCTGGCGGGAGACCGCCGTCCCGCGGGGTCACCGATGACGACAGGGGCGACGGTGGACCGGATCGGCGACTACGTGTTCCTCCGCGAGCTCGGCCGCGGCGAGCACAGCTCCGTCTACCTGGCCCGGACGCCGTCCCGACTCGGGCTGGCCACGGACACGGTCGCGGTCAAGGTGCTGTCAATGACCGGGACGGACGGCTTCGAGAACCTGGCGGAGGAACTGGCCCTGTTCGCCGGGCTCGGCTCCCCGCGGCTCGTCCCGATGTACGACGCCGGGATCGACGCCGGCGTGGTGTTCTACGCGATGCGGCACGCGCGCCTCGGATCGCTGGCCGTGCCGGCGCGGGACCTGACCCGCCGCGAGCGCCTCCAGGCGGTGGCCGGGGCGGCCCGCGGCGCGCACGACCTGCACGAGGCCGGCGTGGTGCACCGGGGCATCGCGCCCTCGAGCATCCTGCTGGACCAGGCGGGCGCCGTCCTGGGCGAGCCTGCGGTCGCGCACCTGCTCTCCCGGGGGCACACGCTCAGCGGCATGGGGACCGCGGCGCGGGCCGACCGGCTGCAGCTCCTGGACCCCGAGCTGATGAGCGGGCGCCCGGCGGGGCGGGCCAGCGACGTCTGGGCGCTCGGGGTGACCCTCCACCTGGCCCTGACCGGGCACGGGGTGTTCCCGGCGCTGGTGTCCGCGGACCCCTTCACCGCCGTCCGCATCTACCTGAGGAGCCGGCCGGAACCGGGTGAGGACCTGTCGGACGGCGAGCGCGCGGTCGTCGCGACGGCGCTGCACGCCGACCCCGAGCGCCGGTTCCGTACCGCGGCGGAGTTCGCGGACGCGGTCGAGGACCTGGCCCGTCGGTGATCACACCGACGGCGTCGGAACCTGGCTCGGATCGGGCCGCCCGGCGCTAGCCTGACCCGCGAGCGGTCCCGACTGGAGGAACGCTGTGCCCAGCAGCTGCAGAGCCACGGACGGCGCCCCGTGAAGGGCGGCGGAGATCTGCGTCGCACGCTGCGCCTGTTCGGTCGCTTCACCGTCGGGCAACGGCGAGCGTTCGCGTCGGCCTTCGTGCTGCTGGCCATCGAGGCGGTCACCGCTGTCGCGGTGCCGGACCTGATCAAGAAGCTGACCGACTTCCTCAAGGACGGCATCCTTCCGAAGTACTTCGGCGTGACCGTGCCGGACAGCGCCGCGATCTACGTGATCGCGGCCGGCATCGTCGTGGCGACGGCCGTGAACAGCTTCTCGGCGTCCACGGCGGAGATCAATCTCGCCACCGCGGGGCGCACGCTCGGGTTCAACCTGCGCGGCGCCCTCTTCGCGCACCTCCAGCGGCTGCCGCTGGCCTTCCACCTGCGTCGCAGCACCGGTGACGTGCTGACCCGGATCACCGGCGACGTCAAGGCCATGGAGGACTTCATCGAGGACTCCACCAGCGACCTCGTCGGCAGCGTGCTCGTGCTCGGCGCGACGATGACCTACCTGTTCTGGCAGTCCTGGCAGATCGCACTGCTCGCGGTCGCCATCGTGCCGCTCATGGCCGCGATCTCGAACTCGTTCGCCCGGCGGATCAAGTCCGCCGCCAAGCAGGAGCGGGCGAGCGAGGGGGACCTCGCCTCCACGGCCCAGGAGATGCTGTCCGCGATCAGCCTCGTCCAGGTCTACGGCCGGGGGGACGTGCAGCAGCGGAAGTTCGCGCAGCAGAGCAGCTCGGCGCGGGACGCCGTCCTGCGCACCGCCCGGCTGGACGCGCTCTTCGGCTTCACCGTGGCGCTCGTCGAGTCCGTCGGCATCGCCGTCGTGATCCTGGTGGGCGCGCGGCTGGTGGACGACGGATCGCTCACCGCCGGGGCCCTGGTCGCGTTCATCCTGGTGGTCCAGGGCATGTTCAAGCCCATCCGCAGGATCGTGAAGCAGTGGAACCGGGTGGCGGCCGTCTACGCCAGCGTCGACCGGGTCGGTGAGCTGTTCGACCGCCAACCCACGGTGGTGGACCTCCCCGACGCGCGCCCGGCCCCCGCGTTCCGCGGCGGGATCGAGTTCCGCGAGGTCAGCTTCGCCTACCACTCGCAGACCGAGGACGGCCCCGGCGGCGGGGACCAGCGGCTCGCGCTGCAGTCCGTCAGCTTCCAGGTGGCCCCCGGGGAGTCGGTCGCCCTCGTGGGCCGCAGCGGGGCGGGCAAGAGCACGATCGCCCAGCTGCTGCCCCGGCTCTACGACCCCCACGCCGGCGCCATCCTCATCGACGGCCACGACATCCGGCAGTTCAAATACGACTCCGTGCGGTCGCAGATGAGCATGGTCCTGCAGGAGACGATCCTGCTGCGGGGCACGGTCGGCGAGAACATCGCCTACGGCCGGGAGGGGGCGACGCAGGAGGACGTCGTTGCCGCCGCCAAGCTCGCCAGCGCTCACGACTTCGTGATGGACATGCCCGACGGCTACGACTCCGTCCTCGGCGAACGCGCCGCGACGCTGTCCGGGGGGCAGCGGCAGCGGCTGGCCATCGCCCGCGCCTTCATCAGGGACGCCCCGATCCTGATCCTGGACGAGCCCACCACCGGGCTGGACGCCGAGTCGTCCGCCCTCGTGGCGGAGTCGCTGAAGACGCTGGCCCGGAACCGGTCCACGCTCATCGTGTCGCACGACCTCAACCTGATCCGCTCGGTGGACCGCATCCTGGTGATCTCGGCCGGCCGGGTGCTCGAGGAGGGCAGCCCGGCGGACCTGCTGGCCAGCGGGGGGCTCTACGCCGAGCTGTACGCCCTGCAGTTCGGCGAGGCCGCCGCCGCGGTCACCGCGTCCCCGGACGGTGGCCCGGCCGGGGAGGTCCTGGCCGCGGCACCGGCCGGTGTCCTGGATGCGGTGCCGGGCGGCGTCCTGGACGACGGCGTGCTGCCGGACAGCACGATCCCCGAGCCCCGGGGAGCGCCCGAGTACGAGGACGAGCGACCGGTGGCGAGCCGGAGCTTCGACGCCGCCCTGACCCGGGCCCTGCCGATGCCGGCGTCGCACGACGAGTACCTCGCCCGCACCGGCTGGATCCCCAGCCTTCCCCCACCCCCGGCTCGCGGCGGGGACGACCTGGACGCCCTGCGCTCGGCGGCCGTGGCCCGGGCGGTGCCGGGACTGGCCGAGGCCCTGAGCGCCCGGGCGATGGCCCCTCGCCTGCAGACCATGCTGGCCGAGGAGTGGGAGATCGTCGCCTGCTCTCCGGGAAAACCCTTCGTGGAGCCCCGGACGGGGGCCACGCTGCAGTACCGCCTCGAGCTCCGCCGCCGGGGTTCCCCGCGGACGGTTGCGCACGTCGTCGCCGGGCGGCTGTTCCGCACGATGGAGGAGGCCCGGGCGGAGCTGGCACATCTGCCACCGGCGGAGTCCCTCGACGGGCGCGAGGACCTGCGCGCCTTCGCCCGGCCGGCGCTCGTGGTCGGCGAGCTGTGCCTCCTGCTGCACGCGTTCCCGCTCGATCCGCAGCTGCCGGGGCTGGTCCGCGCCACCGATCCGTCGCGGCTCGTGGACACCCTCGGAGCGCAGCTCACGGGCGCGGTGCCGGGACTGGTCCTGCAGGGCGTCCGCGCGGAGGTCGCCCGCTACGCCCGTGGCAGCTGCGTGCTGCGCTACGACGTGGCCTGGGAGCTGAGCCCCAGCCGCCGCAGTCTGAAGCAGGTGGTCTACGCCAAGCTCTACGCCGACGACGAGGGCGAGCTGGTGGGCCCGGTCGTGACCGCACTGCGCAAGCAGCTGCAGAACGGGGCGGGCTCCTCGCTGCCCTTCCTGGTGCCCCGCTTCCAGGGCTACGTCCCTCAGCTCCGGATGGCGCTGCTCGAGGCCGTGCCCGGGTCGCCGCTCCTCCCGGACCTGATCAGGGCCGGCACGGGTGCCGCCCGCCCGCCGGAGGCCGGCGACCTCACCGCCGAGCGGGCGGTGGTCGCGTGTGCCCGGCTCGCCGCCGCCCTGCACGGGGCGTCGGTGGCCGCCGTCGTCCCCCGCACCCTGGCCGACGAGATCGCGAGTGTGCGGGCGTCCGTGGACGCCCTGGCACCGGTAGCCCCCGCCCTCGCTGAGTCGCTGCACCGCCACCTCGGCACGGTCCACGACCTCGCCCTGGACCCGCCGGGGCAGCTCGGTGCCGCCCACGGAGACTTCGACCCCTCGCAGGTCCTGTTCGACGGCCCGACCACCAGCCTCGTCGACTTCGACGCCGTCTGCCTCGCGGAACCGGCGCTGGACCTCGGACGGTTCACCGGGCGGCTGTCGGTCATGGTGCGCATGGCCCAGGACGCGGCGGGCGGGGGCGTGCACGAGGACGAGGACGTCGCGTTCGCCTTCCTGCGCGAGTACCTCCGGGCGAGTGGCAGCGACGAGCCCGACGTCCTGCTCGCCCGCGTCGCCGCGTACCGCACCGTGGGGCTGGCCCGCCTGGCGGTCCGGAGCTGGTGCCAGCTCAAGCCGCAGCGGTTGCGGCCGGCCCTGGCGCTCCTCGACGAGGCCCGACGCGCGGGTGTGCGATGACCGCCGGACCGGTGCCCCGAGCGGTTCGCTCATCCGTTGACACGCGGGAGCCCCGGGTCTTGCATGGAAGCCCCCGAGCCGACGAGTTGATCGGCTCGTCCGCGTGCCGTGGACCCCACGGAGTGCACATGCAAGAACACCGCCGGCGCATCGTCCCCGCGGTCGCCCGGTCCCGGGAGCGGCGCACCGCACGGTCGGGTGGACGATGAACACGTACGAACCCGGCTCCGAGATCGCCGGTTACCGGATCGAGTCCCTCATCGGCCGCGGCGGCATGGCCGTCGTCTACCGGGCGGAGGACCTGCGCCTCGGCCGCAAGGTCGCGCTGAAGCTGCTCACGCCGCAGCTGGCCGACAGCGAGCAGTTCCGGCAGCGCTTCATCCGGGAGTCCCGCCTGGCGGCGTCGTTGGACCACCCGAACATCGTGCCGATCTACGAGGCCGGCGAGGCCGACGGGCAGCTGTTCATCGCCATGCGGTACGTCCTGGGCCCCGATCTGAAGGTCTTCCTCACCGAGCAGGGCGGCCAGCTCCCGCTGGAGTGGACCGTCGAGCTGTTCGGCCAGGTGGGGCACGCCCTCGACTCCGCGCACCGTGCCGGGCTCGTGCACCGCGACGTCAAGCCGGGGAACATCCTCGTCGCGACGGCGGAGCGCACACCGTCGGCACGCGTCGGTCACGTCTACCTCACGGACTTCGGCCTGACCAAGCGGACGGCGGAGCTGTCGGGCGGCCTCACGGGCACCGGGCACTTCCTCGGCACCGTCGACTACGTGGCGCCCGAGCAGATCCAGGCCAAGCCGGTCGGACCGGCCACCGACATCTACGCCCTGGGCTGCGTGCTCTTCGAGTGCCTGACGGGCCAGCTCCCCTTCCGCCGGGACGACGACGCCGCGCTGCTGTGGGCACACCTGGTCGAGACGCCGCCCCCCGTCATGGGTGTCCGCCCCGAGATCCCCCCGGCGGTCAACGCCGTCGTGATGCGCGCGATGGCGAAGGACCCGGCGGACCGGTACGAGTCCTGCGAGGAGCTCCTGCGCGACCTCCAGTCGGCCCTCGACCTGCCGGCGCCCGTGTCGGTGGCACCCGCGCCGCCGAGGCAGGACGACACCCCGCAGCCGGGGGACGACGGCGGAGCGGTCACCGTGGCGGCGACGCCCTCGCACGCCGGGGCGATCCCCACCGACGGTTCGGCAGCCGTGGGCTACAGCCTCGCGATCGATCTCGGGACGAGCTTCGTCGCCGCCGCGGTCGCCGACAGCCACGGCCGGGAGATGTTCGGCCTCGGGGACGGCTCCCTGGTCGCGCCCGCCGCCGTCTACGTCCGGGACGACGGCCGGATCATCACCGGTGAGGCCGCTGCCCGCCGCGCCGTGAGCGCCCCTGACCGGGTCGCCCGCGAGATCAAGCGGCACCTGGGCAACCCGACCCCGATGATGCTCGGCGGCAAGCCCTACGCCGTCAGCGACCTGCTCGGGGCACAGTTGCAGGACGTGCTGAGCAGGGTGGCCGAGCAGCAGGGCGCCAAGCCGGAGGTCGTCGCGCTGACCCATCCGGCCAACTGGGGCCCGTTCCGCCGGGAGCTGTTCGAGGACGTGGCCCGGACCGCGGGGATCACCGAGCCGCTGTACACCACGGAGCCCGAAGCGGCGGCCGCGCACTACGCCTCCACCCGTCCGCTCGGCGAGGGCGAGGTCCTCGCCGTCTACGACCTCGGCGGTGGCACCTTCGACGCGACCGTCCTGCGCCGCACGGCCCACGGCTTCGAGATCCTCGGGACCCCCGAGGGGATCGAGCGGCTGGGTGGCGCCGACTTCGACGACGCCATCTTCGCCCACGTGAACTACCTCGCCGGCGGGGCGCTGACCGAGCTGGACCTTAGCGACTCGCGGACGAACGTCGCCGTGGCTCGGCTGCGGCAGGACTGCACGCTGGCCAAGGAGGCCCTGTCGGTCGAGACCGAGGCCACCATCCCGGTCTTCCTGCCCAACCGGCACTTCGACGTCCCGCTCACGCGCGCGGAGCTCGAGGGCATGATCCGCGCGCCGATCGAGTCGACGATCGGCACCCTCGACCGGGTGCTGCGCGCAGCAGGGGTCGACCGCTCCTCGCTGGCCGCCGTCCTGCTCGTCGGGGGGTCCTCGCGGATCCCGCTGATCGCCCAGATGGTGTCCGAGGCGTTCGGGCGGCCGACCGTCGTCAGCGCCCACCCCAAGCACGCCGTGGCCCTCGGCGCCGCCCTGCTCGCCGAGGCCCGGAGGACGAACGCCCCGGTGGCCCTCCTGAGCGGCGCGGACGACGGCCAGACGGCGGTGGGGTCGTCGGTCGTCGAGATGCGGCCGGTGGGAGTGGTGTCACGTGAAACATCGCGGGCGCCGGGTGCCGGCGACACGCAGGGGGTCGGCGCCGCACCGGCCGCCGTCCTGACCGGGCCGCCCGCTGGTGCCCCCGAGGTCGTGGATCCGTCGCGCCAGGTGCCCGAGCCCCGCACCGCGAGGGGCTCGATGGGCGGGCCGGCGGGCTCGGCGCCGGCCGCTCCGCCGCGGCAGGGTCCCCCTGGATCACCACGGCACTCGGCCGTCGTTCCCCCGGCCGCGCGGCCACCATGGTGGAGCCGGTACCTCGCGCTCATCGTCGGGCTGGTGCTGCTGGCCACCGCGGTCGGCGTCGTCGTCTACCTCAGCACGCGCCCGGACGGGGGATCCGGAGGGGCCGCGTCACCGACGACCTCGGCGTCGGCCTCGGCCTCGGCGCCCCCGACGACGGCACCGCCGGCCACCGCCGTGGCCGTCCCCCCGGTCGGTCAGACGATCACGGGGGTCGGTGCCACGCCGGGCTTCGTGGTCGCCGCACCGAACGGCAAGCAGCTCTACATCGCGAACCGGACGGCCGGAGTCGTGACCGTCGTCGACACACAGTCCAACAAGGTGGTCGCCAGGATCCCGACCCCTCAGGGTCCCCCGCAGTTCATCGCTTTCAGCCGTGACGGCCGCAGGGCCTATGTGAGCCTGTCGGATGAGAAGGGAGGAAAGGTCCACGCGATCAGCGTGCTGGACACCACGGACAACTCCATCGCCGCGACCATCCCGGTCGAGACCCGCCCGTTCCTCTCGGCGGTCTCCCCCGACGGGAAGCTGCTCTACGTGCCCAACCACGACAGCAACACCGTGTCGGTGATCGACACGGGAACCAACAAGCTGGTCACGAACATCTCGGTGGCGCCGAACCCGCACTGGGTCGCCTTCACGCGGGACGGAACGAAGATCCTCACCGCCAACCACGACTCGAACCTGGTCTCGATCATCGATCCGAAGACGAACAAGGTCGTCGACACGATCCCCATGCCCAAGAGCCCGCACAGCATCGCCGTGCATCCGACCAGACCGCTGGCCATCGTTGCGTGCTTCGACGCCAACGCGGCCGCCGTCATCGACACGAACACCGACAAGGTCATCAAGACGATCCCGGTGGGGCGGAACCCGCAGTTCGCGGCCTGGTCGGCGGACGGCCGGTTCGCCTACATCGTCAACGTCGACGACGACACCGTCTCGGTCATCGACGCGACGAGTTTCACGGTGGTGGCGAACCCGCCCACCGGGCACTCCCCCACGTCCATGGCGGTCCTGCCCGACGGCACCAAGGGCTACGTCAGCAATCTGGACGACGGCACGCTCACCCAGCTCGACCTCGCGGGCTGAGGTGGCCCGGACGCCGCCCCGGCGTCTGGGCGGCCCCGTGGGCGCCACGGTGCACCGGCGTGCGGGGTCTCGGCGCCGACCCGCGGAAACTCGCAGACGAAGCGGTTGGGTAATCCGTTGACACGCCGTGGCGGCGGGTCTTGCATCAACTCCGAGCTGACAGCCTCATCGGCTCCACCGCACGCCCGGCCTTCGCGGAGTGCACATGACAGGACAGCGCCGTCGGCTCCTCTGGGTCGTCGCCTTCACCGTCGCCCTGCTGGTGCCGATGACCGCGCCGGCCGACGCCCACACGCACCCCACACCCACCGAGCTTGCCGCACCCGGTGTGGTCTACGTGGAGGCGGGCGCCCGGGTCGAGGTCTCCCTGGTCGAGCACCAGCGGCCCGCCCCACACCTGACCATCGTCCAGAGCACGTCGACCCCGGTCCTCCACTCGGCCAGCGGCTTCGTGGTCGAACCGACCGGCGCCGTGGTCACGAGCGGCGAGATCCGCCAGCCGACGGCCGCCGACCTCGACCGGGCCCGGGTCTACGCGGTGAACGAGGCCTTCCAGAAGCGGTACGGCGCCAGGGTGTCGATGACCGACGATCTGTTCGACCGCCAGCACGTCGCACCGGCGTCCGACCCGCTGCAGCAGCGACTGGAGGCCTGCTACCCGCCGAACACCACGAACGACGCCGGGGGTTGCGTCGTCAGCGTCACCCCGACCTTCGTCGTCTATCCCCACGTCACCGACCAGGCGAAGTACGGGCAGTTGCCCGCCGAGGTCCTGGCCGGCAGCACGCCCGACGTCTCCGTCCTCCGCGTGCGGGCGGCCAGCGGCCTGCCGACCGTTCCCCTCGCCGACTCACGGGCGGGCGCCCAGGCGCTCGCCGCTCTCGGGTTCGAGGGCGTCCCCGGCAAGGAGAACACGGAGAAGCAGATCAACGCCCACCTGGCCGAGCCCGGGGCCGATGTGCTGAAGACCAAGGATCTCGACGAGAAGGAGGCGAAAGCTGCGGTCGAGTTGGCGGCGGGCCTCGAGGCCGGCATGCGCGGCGGTCCCCTCGTGGCCGAGAAGTCGCAGGTCATCGGCTTCCTGGTGGTCGACCCCGACTCCGGACCGCCGCCGAAGGCGCCCGGCCGGCTCGTCGACGTGAGCGCGATCCGCAAGGTGCTGGCCGCGAAGAAGATCACACCGCGTCAAGGCCCGGTCGACAGCTACTTCGAGGCCGCATCGCACAACTACAAGAACAAGGAGTACGCCGCCGCGATCCCCAACCTCGAGAAGACGCTCGAACTCTTCCCCGGGCACGCGATCGCCGCGGCCGATCTGGCTGTCGCGAAGGCGAAGGTCGCGGCGGGGACACCCGGTGCGAGCCCGTCGGCCTCGGCGAGTGCGGCCCCGAGCTCGACGAGCACGGACGGCGGCTTCCCGTGGCTGCTCGTGGTGCTCGCCGTGGTGGCGCTCCTCCTCCTCGCCGTCGCGGCTCTGCTGCTCATCCGCCGTCGGCGGGGGCGGGAGCCCACGCCCGCCGGTGGGGTGCCGAGCCCTCCGAAGACTCCCCGGCCCAGGGAGGGCCGGCCCGCGCACGCCTCGGGGCCGGCGGCCGGAGGACGCGACGGCCCGGTGGCCGCAGGCCCGGCCGTCCCCGGGACGGGGGCCGGAGGTGTCGCGGTGATGGCGGGAGGCGGCTCGGCGCCGAGCCGCGCCGGGTCCACGCCGTCGGTCGCGCCGGCCCGGGCCGTCGCCGGGCAGACCCCGGCAGCCGGCGCCCGGGACGCCTCCCGCCGCGTGTCGCGGGTCGCCGCCGCGCCCGCGCAGGGAGCCCCGCCCGGCCGGTCGGCGTTCTGCACCTCGTGCGGCTCCCCGCTCGCAGCTGAACACCGGTTCTGCGGCCGGTGCGGCGCACCGGCAGGGTGAGCCGAGGCGGTCGACGGCCATGACCCCCGAGCAACCGGGCGCGGAGATCGCCGGCTACCGCATCGAGTCACTCATCGGACGCGGTGGCATGGCGGTCGTCTACCGTGCGGAGGATCTGCGTCTTGGCCGCAAGGTCGCGTTGAAGCTGCTCACGCCGCAGCTCGTCGACAACGAGCAGTTCCGTCAGCGCTTCATCAAGGAGTCCCGGCTGGCGGCCTCGCTCGACCATCCGAACATCGTCCCGATCTACGAGGCCGGAGAGGCCGACGGCCAGCTGTTCATCGCGATGCGGTACGTCATCGGCCACGACCTGAAGGGCCTGCTGGTCAACGAGGGCGGGCAGCTGCCCGGGGATCGCACGTTGCGGCTCTTCCACCAGATCGGCGACGCGCTGGACTCCGCGCACCGGGCCGGGCTGGTGCACCGCGACGTCAAGCCGGGGAACATCCTCGTCGCGGGCGGCCACGAGCACTCGGGCCACGCTTCCGTCGACCACGTCTACCTCACGGACTTCGGGCTCACCAAGCGCACGTCCGAGCTGTCGGGCGGGCTGACGGGAACCGGGCACTTCCTCGGAACCGTCGACTACGTCTCGCCCGAGCAGATCCAGGGCAGGCCCGTGGGGCCGGGAACCGACATCTACGCGCTGGGTTGCGTGCTCTACGAGTGTCTCACGGGGCGGCTGCCCTTCCGCCGGGACGACGACGCCGCGCTGCTGTGGGCGCACCTGGTCGAGGCCCCTCCGCCGGTCACGGGTGTCCGGCCCGACCTGCCCGTCGCGGTCAACGCGGTGATCGCGCGCGCCATGGCGAAGGACCCCGCGGATCGGTACGCCACCAGCGACGAGTTGCTCCAGGAACTGGAGATCGCGCTCGGCATGCCGGTCACCGTCTTCGCACCCGGTGGGGGCTCCCACCAGGGCGGCGGGGGACGGCACGCCGACACCAGCGACGGCCCCGAGACGGGTCTGGGGACGGTCACGGGTGACGTGATCGGCGGTGATGTGGCCGGTGGGAGCCAGCATCCCTCGTTCCCGTCCGGCCCGCTCCCGTCCTTGCCGGCCGAGGAGAGCGACTCGTGGGAGACGGTTGCGCCGGCGGAGGACCTGCCCGACGACGAGGAGTACGGCCCGTACGACGAGGGAGACGACGCCGACTGGGAGGACGAACCGGTCGGGGCCGAACCGCCGGCTCCGAACACGCGGCGGAGGAAGATCATCATCGTTTCGGCCGTCGCTGTCGCGCTCGTCGCCCTGGCGGCCGCCGTGCTGGGCTGGATGTTGCTGAAGGACGACTACGTGCTCCGCACCGAGAACAGCACCGTGGTCCCGTTCCGGGCCGAGATGCCGGCCGACTGGGGGCGGCGTGTGGGGTCGGCCAGCGACGTCGTCTGGGCGCCCGCCCCGGTCCGGGCGGCCGACCTCTTCCTCAACGAGGGCAGCGGGGATCCGTGGGCGAGCGCGACCGACGCCGTGCAGTCGACCGCACCCGAGAGCGTCTGGCTGCACGCGAGCGGGCTGATCACCAGACCGGACACCTCGTCGGCCGATGCCGCCGAGGGCGCTCTTGCGCCCTACCTGCTCGACCGGACGGATCTCGGGGCGGCACCCCGGTCCGTCACGATCTCCGGCATCCCTGCCGAGGAATTCGAGGGCGTGTCCTTCGACCCGGCCAACTCCGACACCCGTCTGCGTGTGCTGGTGGACGTCGTGCACTCCCCCGGCGGGGAGACGCTCGTGCTCGCCTTCTACGCCCCTCCAAGCACCTTCGACGACCACCTGCCCACGTTCGAGCACATCCGCGACTCCGTGGAGCTCGGCGGCTGACGGCGGTCCGCGGACCCTAGGACAGCAGGCCGGCCGCCTCGTCGAGCACCGCCGCCACCTCTCCGGGGCGTGGGCTGTGCAGTCGGTTCGCCCGCCGCGCCGCGATCTTGAACAGCAGGGCGGCCTCGTAGACCGGGGCCCGAGCGACGACGCCGTCCCCGAACGCCTCGGCCTCGTCCCGTGCGGCGAGGTGCCCCAGGTATGCCGCGCGGAAGGTGTCGGCCGCGGCCTCGAACCACGCCCGCCGGCCGGCCCGGTGGTACCAGAGCCCGGCCGGCCGCAGGTAGGCCAGGAAGTACCCGACGTCCAGGGCGGGGTCGGCCAGGCAGAACTGGTCGAAGTCGACGAGGAACACGGCGCCGTCCCGGACCATCAGCTGGCTGGCCTTGTAGCTGCCGTGCGCCGGTCGGAGGACGTCCGTCGGCAGACCGGCCAGGGCCTGGCCCAGCGTGCCGTTGACCCGCCGGACGACCGGTCCGAGTTCGGGCACGTACTGCTCGAGCAGTGCCGCGCGCCGGCCGGCCTTCGTGGCCTCGTCGGCCCCGGTGCGACGGTTCAGGCCGCTGGTGTCGAGGCCGCTCGTGTGCAGCTCGGCGAGGGCCTCGGCAGCCCGCGCGATCACCGGGAACGCGTCGTCGGAGCCGGGATGCACGACGTCCAGCCCGGACCGGGCCGGGACGGGGTCGCGGCTGCTCCCGAGGTCCTCGGTCACCGCCAGCGGCAGCCCCGGCACGACGCCGAGCGGGCGGGCGGTCCACTCCACCCCCGCCCCGGAGCGCAGCCGGTCGAGGAGGTCGTCGGCCGCCTGCGCCTCGGCCTCCTCGCGGTACAGCTTTGCGACCAGCCTGCACGTCCTCGTGCCCGCCGCACCCTCCGACCGGGGGTCGTCGAAGGTGAGCCGGTAGCGGAGCACGCAGCGGTCCCCCGGCTTGTACCGGACCGGCTCGGCGACGATGCCCCGCAGGTGCGCCTCGACCGGCACCTCCGAGAACCGCCGCGCCGTCGACTCGAGAGCGGCCGCGAGGGCCGGCTGCGCGGCGGGGGACATCACGGCGTCCAGGTGCGGCAGTTTCGGATCCACCGGGAACTGCTGGATCGTCGGACGTGCGCCGTCGACGGGAAGGTCGGGGTCCGACCCCTGGTCGAGCGTCACCGTGTAGATGTCGCCGCCGTCGCCGGGACCGAAGACCGCGACGAGGCCGCGGCCGGGCTTGTTGCGGAGATAACGGAGCGGGGGCCGGGTCGGGGCGGCGCCCCGGTGGGCCAGGTAGTCGTCCAGTGCCTCCGTCGCGCCGGCCACGCGGGGCCGCGGCGTTCCTGTCGTGGTGGTCATGCCGTCACCGTCCGGGTCGTCGTCACGGTCGAGAGGAAGCGGAGCAGGGAGTCGGCGGGCCCCTGAGCACCGCGGAAGCCGGGGAAGGGGTTGACGTCCACCACGACCGGCCGGCCGCCCGTGATCAGCAGGTCGACGCCGTACAGCTGCAGGCCGAGGGCCGCTCCGGCGTCCCGTGCGGCACGGATCCACTCTGTCGGCAGGTCGGCCGGGTCCAGGAACTCGTCGGCGGTCTTGTCGATCGACTCCAGTGCGCTGCGTCGCCGGGCAATGGACAGGTCGTCCCCGATCACCCAGACCTTGATGTCGAAGCCGTCGTTCGCGGCGAACTCCTGGGCGACGACCGGCTCGTCGCCCCAGTCGGGCAGCAGCTCGTCGAGCTCCTCGCGCCCGGAGACCAGGCGGACGAGGTCGCGACGGGAGCTGGTGCGGCTCTTCACCACCAGGGGCCACGGCAGGTCGCCGGCCGGTGCAGCGCCGTCCATCGCCAGCTCGCGCAGCGCGGGAACCGACCAGCTCCGCGGGGCCGGGACACCGGCGCGCTCCAGCGCATCCGCCGTGGCTGCGCGGTCCAGGGCCGCGGTGGTCGCGGCGGGCGGGTTCACGACCAGGCTGCCGGCGTCCTCCGCGGTCCGCGCGACGCGCCGGGCCTCCGGGGTGCGGGACTTGAGCAGGACGACGTCCGGCGGCTCGAGCAGCCCCGGGCCGTACCCCTCGGGAAGCGTGCCGGCGTCGAAGACGGCAACCTCGTGCGTGCGGCCGAGTTCCGTCATGACGGCCGTGAGGACCGGGTTGGGTGCCGCCTCGGCGAGCAGGTGGATCCTCATTGCCGGGCCTCCGCGACCGAGGTGAGGACGGGGCGGTAGACGGTGGGGGCGGACGCGCGGGCGGACGCCCGCGCCTCGGCCTGACGCCGGGTCACGCGCAGCACGGTGCGGGCCAGCCGCCAGGCGGCCTGGGGCACCATGCCGAAGCTGGGGAAGTCATTGACGTCCAGGACGACCCAGCCGCCGGCGGTCTCGACGACGTCGATGCCGTAGATGTCGAGCCCGAAGACCCGGCCGACGGCGCGGGCCAAGCTCCGCAGCTCGGGCGTGACGGGGATCTTCTCCTCGACGACGTCGGCGCCGGGGTGCAGCGGCGAGCGCTTCACGGTGGCGAACACCTCGTCGCCGGTGTTGTACAGCTTGACGTCGTAGCCGGGGTTGGGCAGGTAGGGCTGGGCCAGCAGGCTGCCGCTGTCGTCGATGTCGAGCTGCGCGAGCTCGTCGGGGCTGTCGACCCGGTAGATGTCCCGGAGCGCGCTGCCGTTGTTCGGTTTGACCACCAGCGGATAGCTGTCCGCCGGGATCTGGTCGAGCAGCGTCGACTTCGACGCGAACCAGGTCTTCGGGAAGGGAATGCCGGCGGCCCGGGCGCGGACGGCGGCGACCGCCTTGTCGCGGGCGAGTCGGATGGCCCGGTGGTCGTTGACGGTCGTGACGTCGGCGGCGGCGGCGGCCTCGAGCAGGCTCTGGCCCGGGCCGGAGGAGACCGTCTTCAGCACGAAGGCGTCGTAGCGGGCGGCGTCCGTGGGCAACAATTCCCACAGGTCGGTGACCGTGCCGTTCGGCCGCAGGACGTCGACGTGGTGACCGCAGGAGCGCAGCACGTCCACGACCGCGCCCGGCATCACCTCGTTCTCGTACTTCTCCTCCACGATGAAGCAGAGCCGCACCGGGGGCGTCAGCAGGACCTCGCCGAACTCCCGGATCGCTGAGACGTCGATCTGCTTCGTCGCGCTGGATCGGGTGTCGCTGGAGCTCGTCATCGGGTGCCACCCCTCGTGTCCCCCCGGCCGGCAGTCGGCCTGGGAACACTCTGGACCCGACGGGGCCGGCTGGACAGGGCCCCAGGGCTGGCCCGCGACCGATCCAGGTGTTGTTCTTCCCCACCAAGGTGGGGCGCCGGACCGGGGCCCCACGCGCGTGCCCACCAAGGTGGCCGGAGACGACACCTCGTGCGGGTCCCGCTCACCCCTGCGGTGCCTACAGCCGAAGGTCCCCCGGGCGAACTCTTTGGCCATGGCTCCGTACAAGCTCTCCACCTTCGACACCGGCGACGCCCACGCGTTCACGGCGTTCGACCTCGACTCCCTGCTCCCCTCGCGCCGGCACGGCGACCGGGTGCGGGTCGTGGGCCACCGCGGGTCCGTGGGCCCCGACTCCCCGGAGAACTCCGCGGCCGCCGTGACCGAGGCGCTGCTGCGGGGTGCCGACGGCGCCGAGATCGACGTGTGGCTCACCGCGGACGGCACGCTGGTCTGCGCGCACGACCTGTCCACCGCTGACGTGGACTCGCTCTCGACGCTGACCGACGTGCTCGCCGCCGCGCAGGGTGCCGACGGGTTCCAGCTCGTCGTGGAGGCCAAGCCGGTGACCGACCCCGCCGTCGCGGCGGCCACCGCGGAGGCCCTGGCCGCCGTCCTGAGCGCCGCCGCCGGCACCGCCGACATCACCGTCTCGTCCTTCGACGCCGCCCTGCTCGCCACGATCCGCACGGCCTGCGCCGACCTCCCCGTGCACACCGCGCTGCTGGTGGAGGCGACGGAGCCCGCCGCCTCGGGCGTGCGGCGTGCACACGAGGACGGGCACGACGAGGTGCACCTCTCGCTGGCCGGCGTCCGGCGCACCCCGGAGTCGGTGGAGCTGGCGCACCGCCTGGGCATGGAGGTCGGGCTGTGGACGGTCAACCGTCGCACCGACCTCCAGTGGGCCGCCGAGCTCGGCGTCGACGCCGTCATCACCGACGACGTCCTCACCGCGTGGAGCGAGCTGGACCGGGCAGCGACCGTCCGGGAGACGGCCGCCGTCTGAAGACACCGCACCCCGCCTGCTCGCGAGAGCAGGCGGGGTGCCGTGTGTGTGCGCCCCTTGCGGGGCGGGTTCCTCAGCGCTCGACGTCGCCGCGGATGAAGGCTTCGACGGCGTCGCGGGCTTCGCTGTCGGAGTACTGCACGGGCGGGGACTTCATGAAGTAGG
>JHVO01000021.1 GCA_000620185.1 Geodermatophilaceae bacterium URHB0062 | reverse complement strand
GGCGTTCCTGTGCCGCTCGAGGAGGGGGCAGGCAAGGCAGCGGCCGGCGGGGCCGACCCGGACGCGGCTGCCGGCGTTCCTGTGCCGCTCGAGGACGAGGAGGGCGGTGATCGGCAGCCCTGAGCCGCTAACCCCTGATGAGCTCCGCGCCGATCCAGGCCCGGCCCCGGCATTCCCGGCCACGCAGCTCGACGATGCGGTCCTCGGTCTCGACCGAGGTGCGCCGCGGACTGGTGTGGGGACGGCTGGACCGATCGACCAGCCCGGACTCACCCTCGGCCTCGTAGCGGGTGGATCCAGGTCCGCACACACTTGCGCGAGGCGCACATCGCCGCGGCGATGTGCGCCTTTCACCAGCCGGCCCGGTGCCGGGCGACGATCAGTTTGCGGCCGTGGACGGTCGTACGGGCATTACCGTGGGACACGAGAGCCTCCGAGCAGGTGTCGGGCCTTCGACAAGCCACACCCCACTCGGAGGTTCTCCCTCGTTCAACCCCTATCGGCTGTCACCAACGTCCTGGCTGGGTCCACCCGGCGGGTTCCCGGGCGGCGTCGGGAACACCCAGAAGGACCCCGTCCGGTTCGCCTCGCTGATCGACGACGTCGAGGAGCGGCTGTTCGGCACGCTGCCGGACGAGACGTGGGTCTATCCCGGCCACGGCAACGACACGACGATCGGCGCGGAGCGACCGCACCTGGCGGAATGGCGCGCCCGGGGCTGGTGAGCACCGGACGGCCGCCGTCCGCCCGGCTCAGAGCTGGATGCCCCGGGTGAGACCGCCGTCGACCACCAGGTGCGTGCCGGTCGTGCGGCTGGACAGCGGGCTGGAGAGGAAGACCACGGCCCGCGCCGAGTCCATCGGCGTCCCCATGTGCCCGGTCGGGTTCAGCCCCACCGCCATCGAGAAGAGCTCCGGGTTGCCCTGCTCGATCTGCTGCCAGACCCCGCCCTCGAAGTAGGTGTTGCCGGGCGAGACGACGTTGGCGCGGACCTTGCCCGCGAGCTGGAACGCCAGCCCGGAGATGTAGCCGACGATCGCCGTCTTCATGGTTCCGTACGGGCCCGCGGCGAAGTCGGCCTCCCGCCCGGAGACGCTGGAGATGGCCACGATCGAGCCGTTGCTGCTCGCCTCCAGGTACGGCAGCGCCGCCTGCGACAGACGCACCGTGTGCATGAGGTCGACCTCGAAGGAGGTGTACCAGTTCTCCTCCGTGTCGGGGATCGCGAGCGCGCTGATGTTCGCGACCACGGCGTCCAGCCCACCGAGCCGCTCGGCCGCCGCCTCGACCCAGGACCGCAGCGCCGCGCCGTCCCGGACGTCGACCTGGACCCCCCGCACCCCCGCTCCCCGCCCGGCCAGCTCCTTCTCGGTCGTCTCGATCTCGCCGCCGTCGCGGGCACAGAACTCCACGGCGGCGCCCTCGTCGGCGAACACCTCGACGATCGCCCGGCCGATGCCGCGGGTGCCGCCGGTGACGAGCACGCGCGAGCCGGACAGTTGCAGGTCCATGGGATCTCCTTGTCGGATCAGAGGGTGGCGGCGCGCTGCCGGAGCTCGGCGTGCAGGCCGCCGTAGGCCGAGGCGGCGGGCAGGAGCGACTTGCGGGCCTTGAGGACGGCGCTGTAGTTGGCGTCGACGACGTTGGCGATCGGCGCCTCGGTGATCTGCGAGAGCAGCTGGTAGGCGTCCATCGGGTGCAAGCCGTAGAGCTCGCCGAACCAGCGCACCAGCTCGACCTGCCCGATCCGCCAGGCGTCCTCGAGCGGCCGGCTCGAGCCCACGGTCATCCAGTGGGCGTCGTCCTCGAGACGCGGCCAGGCGGGCGCACGACCCTTGATCAGCTCGACGATCAGCGTCGTCGTCATGGCGCCCTCGACGGCCGTGCCGCACGCCTCGCCCTCTCCCTGGCGGTAGTGACCGTCACCGATGGAGAAGAGGGCGCCCTCCACGTTGACGCCGAGGAAGCAGGTCGTGCCGGGGCGCATCTGGGGCGTGTCCATGTTGCCGCCGAAGCGTTCGGGCACCAGCGAGCTGCGCACCTCCCCACCGGGCGGCGCGACCCCGACCGTCCCGAGCATCGGCTCGACGGGCAGCTCGACGCTGAGGTCGCTGTGCTGCGCGGCGAAGGTGACGGTGTTGCGAGCCCGGTCCAGCTCGTAGATCCACGTCGTGTCGGGCAGCGGGTCCTGGAGGGTGGCGACCCGGTCGGTGCTGGTCAGGCCGCCGAAGAACGGGATCGCGGCGGACGCGCCCCAGTCCCGGGCGGGCTCCATCGCGACGAAGTGCAGCGCGAGCGTGTCCCCGGGCTCCGCTCCCTCGACGTAGAACGGTCCCGTCTGCGGATTGACGAAGCGCAGGTCGACCTTCTCGCTCGCCAGGTCCTTCGTGGAGCGCAGCACGCCGCAGAACGCGTCGTCGGACCAGAGTCTCAGCGCCGTCCCCGGCGTGATCCGCCGGAACGGCGCCACCCCTCCGAAGGTGAAGGCGTACTGCTCGAAGGTCGGCACGATCTCGACGACGTCCATGCCGCACCCTAGGAATCCCCAGGCCCAGCGGCAATGGATGTGCGGCTCAGGCCCGGAGACGGACCCGATCCGGCGTCAGCTCGTCGATGGAGCCGACGCCCAGCAGCTGCATGGTCCGGGTCACCTCGCGGGTCAGGATGTCGGCGACGCGCTGCACCCCGCGTTCCCCTCCGGCCATCAGCCCGTAGAGGTAGGCCCGGCCGATCAGGCAGGCGCGGGCGCCGAAGGCCACGGCCGCGACGACGTCGGCGCCGTCCAGGATCCCGCCGTCCAGGTAGACCTCGGCCCGGTCGCCGACCGCCTGCACGACGGCGGGCAGCTGCTCCAGGGGCGTCGGGGCGCGGTCGAGCTGGCGGCCGCCGTGGTTGGAGACGACGACCGCGTCGGCACCGGCGTCCACCACCGCCCGCGCGTCGTCGGCGCCCAGCACGCCCTTCACGATCAGCGCTCCCGACCAGGCCGCGCGCAGGGCCCGGACGTCGGCGAGGGTGGCGGAGGGCTCGAACACGCGGTCCACGAGCTCAGCGATCGTGCCGCCCCAGGAGCGCAGCGAGGCGAACTCGAGCGGTTCGGTGGTGAGCAGGTCCACCCACCAGCCCGGGTGCACGGCGGCGTTGGCCATGGTGCGCAGGGTGAGGGCCGGCGGGATGGTGAACCCGTTCCGCACGTCGCGCAGCCGCGGACCCCCGACCGGTGTGTCGACGGTCAGCACCAGCGCCTCGTAGCCGGCGGCACGGGCCCGCTCCACGAGGGCGGCACTGGCCTCGCGGTCCCGCCACAGGTAGAGCTGGAACCACCGCCGGGCGCCGGGCGCCGCCGCAGCCAGCGCCTCCAGGGAAGTGGTCCCCATCGTCGACAGCGCATAGGGGACGCCGACCCGCTCGGCCACCCGCGCCACCGCCGGCTCGCCCTCAGTGTGCATGAGGCGGGTGAACCCGGTCGGCGCGAAGGCCAGCGGCAGTGCGGACGGCGAGCCGAGCACCGTCGTCGAGGGATCGACCGTGGCCACGTCGCGCAGGACGCTCGGGCAGAACTCGATCCGCTCGAACGCCTCCCTCGAACGCCGCATGCTGATCTCCGCTCCGGCGGCACCGTCGGTGTAGTCGAACACCGCCCGCGGCACCCGCCGGCGCGCGATCGCGCGGAGGTCGGCGACGTCGACCGCGCGCGCCAGCCGGCGGTCGGTGGCGTTCCCGGTCGGGGGCCGGACCCGGATCAGGTCCGACAGCTCCGACCACTTCGGCACCCGCCGCTGCACCATCCCACCGCCCTCCCAGCCCGGGCCGCGCTGCTCAGTCCGCCTCGAACAGCTCGATGATCACGTCGGCGGGCTCGGCGACGTAGAGCGGCACGATCGACACGGTCCAGTCCGGCCGCTTGTCGTCCAGCTCCACCGCGAGGTCCCACGCCAGGCGGGCGGCCACCGGACCGAAGCAGGCGTCGTCCCCCTCCTCACCCACGGCGACCTCGACGAGCCACTGGTCGGAGAGGTCCGCGGCGAGCTCCGCGAAGACGGGTTCGGCGTCGTCGTCGGGCTCGGGCGCGTCGCTCTGGACCGGATAGATGAGCGCCATGCCCGCACGTTAGGGCTCGCCGCGCCTCCGCGGGCGGTTGGAAGCGTTCCCGCGGGAACGCTTCCAACCGCCCTGAGCCGACCACGAGCCGTGGAGAGGGACGGCTGGGTCCTGCCGATGGGCGAGTGCCGCCTCCTTGGCGAATCACTCATGCAGGTCCAGCCGCAGCAGGATCTCCCCTTCGGGGTCGAGTTCTCCCGTCGGAGCGAATCCGAGCCGGGCGTAGAAGCCGGCCGGGCTGCCCTCGCCGGGCACATGGCTGGTGAGCAGCTCGGTTGCACCCTGAGCGCGCACCAGCCTCACGATCTGTCGCACGACCTCACGGCCGTAACCCCTGCCCTGATGACTGTGGTCGATGAGCAGCTTCCAGAGGAACCACGGGCCGTGGATCTCGGGCGGCTGAGGCTGTACGTCCCAGCTCAGCATGACGAACCCGACAGGCAACCCGTCGGCATGGACGGCGCGGAACCAGGGGTTCCCCTGCGGATACTCCTCGGCCTCCGCCAGCGAACCGGCTACGGAGGTGACGAACCGCTCCTGACCCGGTGCCAGCCGCAGCGCGAGAACGGACTGGACGTTGTCCTCGGTGACCTCCTGGAGGGTGATCGTCACCCGGAGGACCTTATGGCGAGTGCCCGCCGTATCCAGCCCGAGCTCGAGCGCCATCTCACCGGGCAGCGAACGGACCGCCCGACCTACGGCGTCCGCCGGTCCGAGTCCACCCTCGTGGAACGCACGCTGAGCGGTTCGCTGTCCGTGCCGCCGTCGCTGCCGCCGGCCCCGTCCGGGGCGGCCCCGCCGGCGACCTGGCCGGCGACCTGGCCGGCGCGAGTTCGCCCGTCCAGGGGCACACCGTCCCCGGCCGCGAGCGCTGCCTCCGGGAGCGAGTCGCTCGGGACGGCGCGGCCGTCTGCCGGGTTCTGCGCGGTCGGCAGCCACCGCGCCCACCAGCGCAGGATGTGCTCGAACCGGGCGAGCCGGTGCCGCGGACGACCGGACCGGGACAGCTCGTGGCTCTCCCCCGGGAACAGCAGGAGTTCGGAGGGAACACCGCGGCGCTTCAGCTCCACGAAAAGACGGGCGCCCTGTTCGAGCGGGCAGCGCCAGTCCTCCTCGGAGTGGATGACCAGGGTCGGGGTCGTGATGCTGCCCGCGCCGGCCAGCGCGGTCTGCGCCGTCACGCGGTCCGCATCGGTGCCGAGGTACAGATCGGGGAAGAACCACCCGATGTCGGACGACCCGACGAAGCTGACCGGGTCGTTGAACGCCCGCTCGCTGATCGCCGCCGCGAATCGCTGCGTGCGCCCGATGAGCAGGGTCGTCATGTAGCCGCCGTAGGACCCGCCCATGATCCCGACGCGTCCGCCGTCGAGACGCGGGTCCTCCAGCGCGGCGTCGAGGAAGGCCAGCACGTCGGCGGCGTCCAGGTTCCCCCACGCGCCCCGGATCGCAGCACCGTGCGCCGAGCCGTAGCCGGACGAGCCGCGGGGATTGCACTGCACCACGGCGTAGCCGGCCGACACGTAGACCTGCGTCTCGTCGAACAGCGACCAGCCGTACTGCGTGAACGGGCCGCCGTGCACGGTGAGCAGCACCGGATGGGGACCTGGTCCCGCTGGGACGGTGACCCACCCGTGCACCGGATAGCCGTCCGGAGCTGCCGCCGTCCGCTCCTGCATGCGGTGCACCCGACCACTTCCGCCGAGTTCGCGGCCGAAGCCGGTCAGCAGCCGCCGGCCGCCGGCACCGATCGCGATCAGCTCCCCCGCGGACCGGTCGTGCGCCACGGTGGCCACCACCACGCCGCCCCCGACCGCGATCCCGCGGACGGTGAACGGTCCGTCCACGAGCACGTCCGGAGTCCCACCGTCCAGGGGTACGCGCAGCAGTTCCACCGCGCCTCGTCGCTCGACCCCCACGAGGACGGCGTCGCCGTCCAGCACGGTCGCCGGTGTGTCGTCCCCGCGCTGGTGGTGCTCGGGATCGAGCAGGGGCGTCAGCGGACCGCCCGCGGCGTCCACCCGGCAGGGCACCGCCTGCCGGGCCACGAAGTCGAGACCGTCCGGGCCGAGATCGGGCACCGCCGTGACGACGAGGGTCTCGCCGTCGGGGCCGAAGGCGGGCAACGAGCAGTCCCCGCGCGAGTCGGTCACCCGCCGCAGTCCCGTCCCGTCGGGCCGGACGGCGTACACGTCGCGCACCAGGTCGCGGTCGGCGCGCGGGTGCCGTGCGGAGACGAACGCCAGCTGGCTCCCGCCGGGGTGCCAGGTGACGTCGGCGCAGTCCGCATCGCCGGTGGTGACCTGGATGGGTTCCGGCAGAACAGCGGCGTCGTCGGCGAAGTCGGCCGGCAGGTCGAGGACGAACACCTGCGCCCGCCGGTCGATCACGAAACCGACGTCGTCGACCCGGTACTGGAGCGTGGTGATCAGGCGGGGCGGCTCCGCCTCCGGGCCGACGCCGTCCGCCGTGCCGTAGCGACCCGCCTCCGGCACCCGGGCGACGTAGGCCAGCCGGCGGGAGTCCGGCGACCACGCGGGCGCCCCGGCGCCGAGCGGGTGGGCGGTGAGCCGCCGGGCGTCACCCCCGGCGGTCGGCATCAGCATGACCTGCGGCTTGCCGCCCGCCTCGGCGCTCAGGTATGCCAGCCAGCGACCGTCCGGTGAGAACGCCGGTGCGGTGTCGCGGTGGCCGTCCGTCACCGCCCGCGCCGGCGCCGAGCCGTCGGTGGGCACCGCCCAGAGCTGACTCCGGTACTCGTCGCCCTCGAGGTCGAGCCGCGTGACGGCCACGACCGCCATCCGGCCGTCCGGGGACACGGTCGGCACCCCGGGGGTCCGGAGCAGGGCGAGATCGTTCGGCCGCATGATCGCGACGCTATCCGGCGGGTCGGCGTGCATGGTCGGCAGCGCCCTGCGTCCCCACGGTGGTCGAGCGCGGTCCGCGCGCGTCCCCGGCACCGTCGTCGGCGCCGTGCCCGGAGGAGAGGCTCGACCGCCCTGCCTCGGGCCCGGCCACGGTCGGGCCCGGGCCGACCTGGTCTCCCACGGCGGAGTCGGCGTCCGTCAGCTGACCCCGGGTCTTGAGCAGGCTCGCGACGGTGGCGACGACGAGCACGACCAGGATCACGGTCAGCGAGAGCCACGTCGGGATCGCCGGCACGTTCTCCAGCGGCTCCCGGTGCCCGGCGAACGGCAGCTGGTTCTCGTGCACGGCCTCGAGGATCAGCTTCACGCCGATGAACGCGAGGATGACCGCCAGGCCGAGCGAGAGGTAGACCAGCCGCTTGAGCAGCCCGCCGAGCAGGAAGTAGAGCTGCCGCAGGCCCATGAGGGCGAAGACGTTGGCCGTGAAGACGATGAACGGCTCCCTGGTGAGCCCGAAGATCGCCGGGATGCTGTCGAGGGCGAACAGCAGGTCGGTGGTGCCGAGCGCGAGGAAGACCACGATCATCGGCGTCCACAGCATGGCGCCGCCCTCCATCACGCGGATCTTGCTCCCGCGGAAGTCCTCGGTCATGGGGAGCACCTTGCGCATCCGCCGGATGAACGCGTTCTCCTCGTAGTCGTCCTCCTCACCGCGGTGCCGCACCAGGTTGATCGCGGTGTAGACCAGGAAGATCCCGAAGAGGTAGAAGACCCAGACGAAGCGCTCGATCACCGCGGCGCCGAGCAGGATGAAGATCCCGCGCAGGACCAGCGCGATGATGATCCCCACCATCAGGGCTTCCTGCTGGTACTTCCTGGGCACCTTGAAGCGGGCCATGATGATCACGAAGACGAACAGGTTGTCGACCGACAGCGAGTACTCCGTCAGCCAGCCCGCGTAGAACTCGGTCGCGAACTCCCCGTTGGTCACCGCCAGGAGGACGACTCCGAACAGCAGGGCCAGCGCGACGTAGAAGCCGACCCACAGCCCCGCCTCCTTCATGGACGGCTCGTGCGGGCGGCGGGCGACGATCGCGAGGTCGGCGAGCAACAGGACGGTGAGTCCTACGAACGTCGCGACCTCGAACCAGACGGGCAGTTCCACGGGTTCATCCCTCTTGGACGGGCTCGTCGGCCGCTGATCGGCGTCGGAGGGGGCGGCTGGTGGGGTCGGCTCGACCGGTGGGTCCGGCGGAGCCGTCGTGCGGACGACTCAGTCGGGGATGCGCTCGCCGGCGAGCACCGGGACGTCGGCTTCGTCCTCTGCGGCCCGGCTCCTGTCCCTCCGCGTCTTGGCGAGGCTGGCCACCGTGGTCACCAGCAGGGTCCCCAGGATCACGGCGAGGGACAGCGCGGTCGAGATCTCCGGGATCGCCGTGACGTGCTGGCCGCCGTTGATGAAGGGCAGCTCGTTGGTGTGCAGCGCGTGGATCACCAGCTTGGCGCCGATGAAGCCGAGGATGACCGCCAGCCCGTAGGCCAGGTAGACCAGCCGGTCGAGCAGGCCGTCGATGAGGAAGTACAGCTGTCGGAGACCCAGCAGTGAGAAGGCGTTGGCGGCGAACACCAGGTAGGTCTCCTGGGTCAGGCCGAAGATCGCCGGGATCGAGTCGACGGCGAAGATCACGTCGGCCGTGCCGATGGCGATCAGCGCGACGGCCAGCGGGGTGATGAACCGCCTGCCGCCCAACCGCACAGTCATGCGGTCGGAGTGGTACTCCTCCGTCGTCGGCAGGACCTTGCGGATCAGGCGGAGGACGCCGTTCTCCCGGTACTCCTCGTCGCCGCTGTGCCCACCGCTTCGGGCCTGCACCCACGCGGTGTAGAGCAGGATCGCGCCGAAGAGGTAGAAGACCCAGCTGAAGTTCTCGATGGCCGCGGCGCCCACGAGGATGAACACGGTGCGCAGCACGAGCGCGAAGGTGATGCCGAAGAGGAGCACCTTCTGCTGCAGCGCCCGCGGCACGCCGAAGCTCGCCATGATCAGCACGAACACGAAGAGGTTGTCGACCGAGAGGCTCTTCTCGGTCACGTAGCCGGCGAAGTACTCCCCGGCGAACTCGGCCCCGGAGAACCACAGGACGAGCAGTCCGAACACGATGGCGCTGCCGACGTAGACGGCGGACCAGATCGCGGATTCACGGAGCGACGGCGCGTGCGGCGTGCGCACGTGGCCGACGAAGTCGAAGAGCAGCATCCCGACGATCGCGACGATCGTCAGGGCCCAGATCCAGAACGGGACATCCATACGAAGCTCAGGCCTCCGGCAACTGGCAGTAGTCAGTTCCGGAGGTCTCTCCCATCGTCAGCTCTTCGCTGACGACCGGCAGCGCCGGAGGCCATGGGCCTCGTGATGACGACGTTGCCGCTTCGGGATACTCCCCTCCACGCCCGGACGTCGATGCGCAGGCATCACCCACGAACCGCATCCGGCTTCCGAGACTGTAACGGACCAGGCGCGCCGCATGTTCCCGGCTCAGCCCCCTACGAGGGTGCGGTCCGCCACCTGGACCGCTTCACGAGCGCCACCGGGCGCCAGAGGTGAGCTTGCGCACACTCCCCCGACCGGCATGTCCTCCGATCCCCCGGGACGGCGACGGCGCGTCCGCACCCGGCCTGCACGTTGTCGCTCCGAACCCGCACGACGGCCCGGCAAGCGTCGCGGCGAGAGGTCGGCCGGCGGGGGTCCGGTGAGCTACTGTGCGCGTCGTTTGAAGGGGAGTATTCCTTCGCAGCAGCGTCGTCATCACGGAACGCCTCGTCGGCGTACCCGGTTCTGCTGGTCCGGTGATCGGACGGAAGAGACCTTCGTACCTGCCGTCGTCGACGGCTCACGGAGGAAAGCGTGTTCTCTGAAGTCTCACCACTGGTCTGGGCACTGACCGCCCTGGGTTTCGTGGCGATCGTGGTCCTCGACCTGGTCGTCATCGCCCGGCGCAAGGAAGCCGTGACGATGAAGCAGGCCACCGCGTGGGTGGTCTTCTACGTCGCGCTGGCCGCCCTCTTCGCCGTCGGGCTGTTCGTGTTCCGCTCCGGGACGTCGGGCAGCGAGTTCGTCGCCGGGTACATCACCGAGTACAGCCTGAGCGTCGACAACCTCTTCGTCTTCATCATCATCATGTCGCGCTTCGCCGTGCCCGCCCGCGCCGTCGACAAGGTGCTCTACATCGGCATCGTCGTCTCGATGCTGCTCCGCGGTGTGTTCATCGCCGCCGGGGCCGCCGCCATCCAGGCCGCGAGCTGGGTGTTCTACATCTTCGGCGCCTTCCTCATCTACACCGCCGTCAAGCTGGCCTTCGAGGGCGAGAACGACGAGGAGGACTTCAAGGAGAACGCGGTGCTGCGCGGCATCCGGCGGGTGCTGCCGATCACGCCGGACTACGTCGACGCCGAGCTGACGACCCGGGTGCAGGGCCGGCGGATGCTGACGCCCCTGGTCATCGTCATCGCCGCGATCAGCATCGCGAACGTCGTCTTCGCGCTCGACTCGATCCCGGCCATCTTCGGCCTGACCCAGGACCCCTACATCGTGCTGACGGCCAACGCCTTCGCCCTGATGGGGCTGCGGCAGCTGTACTTCCTCATCGGTGGGCTGCTCGAGCGGATCATCTACCTCAACGTGGGGCTCTCGGTGATCCTCGCGTTCATCGGCGTCAAGCTGGTCATCGAGGCACTGCACGGATCGCACATCGACCACCTCGGCGCGGTGCCGCTGCCCGAGATCGGGATCGTCACGTCTCTGCTGTTCATCCTCGCGACCCTGACGGTCACGGTGGTGGCGAGCCTGGCGAAGGTCCGCCTGGACGCCCGTCGCTCGCTGTAGGACTCAGTCGCCGGCCCGCGCCGCGGGCCGGCGACTCCTCGGCAGCGCGGCCACCACGGCGTCGTAGGAGCCGTCGATCAGCTCCCGGACCTCGTCGTCGGGCACCGGGCCGGTCCAGTCGACGGCGTTCCAGCCGTACCGCCCGACGTAGGCGCTCATCGTGACCGCCCCCGGGTACCGGTCGCGCCACTCGGCCGCCTCGGCGGCGTCACGGCCGCACTTCACACCGACGGTGCCGCCCTCGAGCCCGATGAACGCGAACGCCTTGCCGCCGACCTTGGCCACCAGCTCCGCCTCGCCCCAGGGGTAGGTCTCCTCGGCGCCGGGCTTGCCCAGGCAGAATGCGACCAGCTCGTCCCTGTCCACCAGCGGCTCCTCACGGGGTCGGTGACCATCGGCAGATGGCTGCCCGACACGCCGTCGGGCACCACCAGTCGCCGATGATCAACCGCGGACGGCGTCGGCGACAGGGAGCGCCGTTCAGGCGTGGGCCGCGTCGAGCTGGCGCAGCTCCTTCTTCAGCTCGGTCAGCTCGTCGCGCAGGCGGGCGGCCACCTCGAACTGCAGCTCGCGGGCCGCGGCCAGCATCTGCTCGTTCATCTGCGTGATCAGGTCGGCCAGCTCGTTGCGCGGCAGGCCCTGGACGTCGATCGCCCCGGCCTTGCCCTTCTTCTTCGACGAGAGACCGGGCACCGGCGCCTTGCCGCGCGACTGCTGGCGGCCCGATCCGCCGAGCAGCTCGGCCGAGCTCTCGGAGTCCTCCGCCTCGCGGTAGATGCCGTCGAGGATGTCGACGATCTTCTTGCGCAGCGGCTGGGGGTCGATGCCCCGCTCGGTGTTGTAGGCGACCTGCTTCTCGCGCCGGCGGTTGGTCTCCTCGATCGCGTGCGCCATGGAGGGGGTGATCTTGTCGGCGTACATGTGCACCTGGCCGGACACGTTGCGCGCCGCGCGGCCGATGGTCTGGATGAGCGAGGTACCCGACCGGAGGAAGCCCTCCTTGTCGGCGTCGAGGATCGCCACCAGCGACACCTCCGGCAGGTCGAGGCCCTCGCGGAGCAGGTTGATGCCGACCAGGACGTCGTACTCGCCCTGACGGAGCTCGCGCAGCAGTTCGACGCGGCGCAGGGTGTCGACCTCGGAGTGCAGGTACCGCACCTTGATGCCGAGCTCCAGCAGGTAGTCGGTGAGGTCCTCGGCCATCTTCTTGGTCAGCGTGGTGACCAGTACCCGCTCGTCCTTCTCGGTGCGCAGCCGGATCTCGTGCACCAGGTCGTCGATCTGGCCCTTCGTCGGCTTGATGACCACCTCGGGGTCGACGAGGCCGGTCGGGCGGATCACCTGCTCGACGAACTCCCCCTGTGCCCGGCCCAGCTCGTAGGGGCCCGGGGTCGCGGACAGGTACACCGTCTGGCCGATCCGGTCGGTGAACTCCTCCCACTTCAGCGGGCGGTTGTCCATCGCGGAGGGCAGCCGGAAGCCGTGCTCGACCAGCGTGCGCTTGCGGCTCATGTCGCCCTCGTACATGCCGCCGATCTGCGGCACGGTGACGTGCGACTCGTCGATGACCAGCAGGAAGTCGTCGGGGAAGTAGTCGATGAGGCAGGAGCCGGCGCTGCCGGGTGCGCGGCCGTCGATGTGCCGCGAGTAGTTCTCGATGCCGGAGCAGAACCCGACCTGGCGCATCATCTCGATGTCGTAGGTGGTGCGCATGCGCAGCCGCTGCGCCTCCAGCAGTTTGCCCTGCTTCTCCAGCTCGGCCAGCCGTTGTTCCAGCTCGGCCTCGATGCCGCGGATCGCCCGCTCCATCCGGTCGGGGCCGGCGACGTAGTGGGTGGCCGGGAAGACGAAGAGCTCCTGGACCTCGCGGACCACCTCGCCGGTGAGCGGGTGCAGGTAGTACAGCCGTTCCACCTCGTCGCCGAACATCTCGATGCGGACGGCCAGCTCCTCGTACACCGGGAAGATCTCGATCGTGTCGCCCCGGACCCGGAACGTGCCGCGGGTGAACGAGAGGTCGTTGCGGGTGTACTGCTCGGTGACCAGGATGCGCAGCAGCTCCTCGCGGTCGCGCTCCTCCCCCACCGAGACCTTCAGCGCGCGGTCGACGTACTCCTCCGGCGTGCCGAGGCCGTAGATGCAGGACACCGTGGCCACCACCACGACGTCGCGCCGAGTGAGCAGCGACTGCGTGGCGGAGTGCCGCAGCCGCTCGACCTCCTCGTTGATCGAGGAGTCCTTCTCGATGTAGGTGTCGGTCTGCGGGACGTACGCCTCGGGCTGGTAGTAGTCGTAGTAGGAGACGAAGTACTCGACGGCGTTGTTGGGCAGCAGCTCACGGAACTCGTTGGCCAGCTGGGCGGCGAGCGTCTTGTTCGGCGCCATGACCAGGGTCGGGCGCTGCACCTGCTCGATCAGCCACGCCGTGGTGGCCGACTTGCCGGTACCGGTGGCACCGAGCAGGACGACGTCCTTCTCCCCCGTGTTCACCTTCTCGGCGAGCGCCTTGATCGCCGCCGGCTGGTCGCCCGAGGGCTCGAACTCGCTGACGACCTGGAAACGCCCCTGGGTCGGCCGGATGTCGGTGGTCGTGCGCACGGGACGACGGTACGACGGGGGTGTGACAGAACGCGTCGCAGCGTTCCCGAGGGCCCGCTGGTGCCCAGGATGCGGAAGTGGCGCCGAGCTACTTGTCCTCCCCGCCGCGTCCCCCTAGCGTGCCTGATCGCAGAGCGGTTCGAGCCAGGGACCAGCGCCACCCGGGGATCAACCCGGGCGAGGTCGGACCCCGGCACGTGCGGCGTCCGGCCCGGCCAGGGCGAGTCGTCGCAGCGTGGCTCGGCGGCGCCTCGCCGTCGTCGTCCCGGCCGGTCCTGCGCACGACGCCCTCCGCGGTTCCCGCGGGGGGCGTCGTCGTCGTTGCGCCGGCACCCCGCCCCGTGGCCCGAGCGCTCGATCTCACACGAACGCAGGTGTGCGGAAGGCTGCACGGGGGCACCGAGCCAGCGCCACCCACGGCACCCCCGCCATGCCCACCCCGCCGCACACGCGCGCACGCCCCGGACCGCCGGGCGCCACAGCAGGAGGAACACCCACGATGACCCAGGTATGGCCAGGTAGCGCCTACCCCCTCGGGGCAACGTACGACGGCACGGGCACCAACTTCGCGATCTTCAGCGAGGTCGCCGAGAAGGTCGAGCTCTGTCTCTTCGACGAGGAGGGCAACGAGGAGCGCATCCGCCTCCCCGAGATGGACGGCTACGTCTGGCACGCCTTCCTGCCCGGGATCCACCCCGGCCAGCGGTACGGCTTCCGCGTCCACGGCCCCTACGACCCGGCCCAGGGCCTGCGCTGCAACCCGAACAAGCTCCTCCTCGACCCCTACGCCAAGGCCATCGACGGTCAGATCGACTGGGACCAGTCGGTCTTCGGCTACGACTTCGAGACCAAGGAGCGCAACGACGACGACTCGGCGCCGCACATGCCGAAGTCGATCGTCGTCAACCCCTTCTTCGACTGGGGCGTCGACCGGCCGCCGAAGACGCCCTACAACAAGACGGTCATCTATGAGGCCCACGTCAAGGGCCTGACCATGACCAACCCGCGCATCCCCGAGGAGCTGCGGGGCACCTACGCCGGCGTCGCCCACCCGGCGACCATCGAGTACCTCAACGACCTCGGCATCACCGCGATCGAGCTGCTCCCGGTGCACCAGTTCGTGCAGGACGACACCCTGCAGCAGAAGGGCCTGCGCAACTACTGGGGCTACAACACGATCGGCTTCTTCGCGCCGCACAACGAGTACGCCAGCGACACCGCGGCGGGCCAGCACGTGCAGGAGTTCAAGGGCATGGTCCGCGCCCTGCACGAGGCGGGCATCGAGGTCATCCTCGACGTCGTCTACAACCACACCGCCGAGGGCAACCACATGGGCCCGACGCTGTCGTTCCGGGGCATCGACAACCGCACGTACTACAAGCTCGTCGAGGGCGACGAGCAGTACTACATGGACTTCACCGGCACGGGGAACACGCTCAACGTCCGGACGCCGCAGTCGCTGCAGCTGATCATGGACTCGCTGCGGTACTGGGTCACCGAGATGCACGTCGACGGCTTCCGCTTCGACCTCGCCTCGGCCCTGGCCCGCGAGCTGCACGCCGTCGACCGGCTGGCCACGTTCTTCGACCTGGTGCACCAGGACCCGGTGGTGAGCCAGGTGAAGCTGATCGCCGAGCCGTGGGACGTCGGCGAGGGCGGCTACCAGGTCGGCAACTTCCCGGCCCTGTGGACCGAGTGGAACGGCAAGTACCGCGACACCGTCCGCGACTTCTGGCGGGGCGAGGGCGACACGGTCGGCGAGTTCGCCAGCCGGATCACCGGCTCCGCCGACCTCTACCAGCACTCGGGACGGCGTCCCGTGGCGAGCATCAACTTCGTCACCGCCCACGACGGCTTCACGCTCAACGACCTCGTCTCGTACAACGAGAAGCACAACGAGGCCAACGGCGAGAACAACAACGACGGCGAGAGCCACAACCGCAGCTGGAACGGCGGTGTCGAGGGTCCGACCAAGGACCGGGAGATCCTGAAGCTGCGGGCCCAGCAGCGGCGCAACTTCATCGCGACGCTGATGCTCAGCCAGGGCGTGCCGATGCTGCTCCACGGCGACGAGCTGGGGCGGACGCAGAACGGCAACAACAACGGCTACTGCCAGGACTCGCCGCTCACCTGGATCGACTGGGAGAACATCGACGAAGGGCTGCTCGAGTTCACCAAGAAGGTCACCAAGCTCCGCTCCGACCACCCGACGTTCCGGCGACGCCGGTTCTTCAACGGCCGGGTCGTCCGCCGCGGGGAGGGCGAGCCGGTCCCGGACATCGACTGGCTCACGCCGGAAGGCGAGCAGATGACCGACGAGGACTGGGACGTCGGCTACGCCCAGTCGCTGGCGGTCTACCTCAACGGCGTCGGCATCCGGGAGACCGACGAGCGGGGCGAGTACGTCCAGGACGACCACTTCTACATGGCGTTCAACGCCTCCCACGAGCCGATCGATTTCTGCCTGCCGAGCGACGACTACGCGCAGGTCTGGACGACGGTGCTCGACACGGCGGAGATGGGTGAGGTGGAGCCGGTCGAGGTGAAGCCCGGTCAGTCGGTGACCGTGCAGGGCCGCTCGATCGTCGTCCTCACCGGTCCCGCGCAGTGACCGAGGACGGCGACCGGCGCCGGGAGGTCCCGGCCGCCACCTACCGGCTGCAGGTGCACGCCGGCTTCCGGCTCCAGGACGCCGCCGACGTGGCCGGCTACCTGGCCGATCTCGGGGTCACCCACGCGTACTCCTCGCCGCTGCTGCGCTCCGCCGAGGGCAGCAACCACGGCTACGACACCGTCGACCACGCGCACATCGACGAAGCCCGCGGTGGACAGGAGGGGTTCGACCGGTTCGTCGAGGCGCTCCACGAGCACGGCCCCGGGCTGGTCCTCGACCTGGTGCCCAACCACATGGGGGTCGCGGACGCGGCCGCCGCGCCGTGGTGGTGGGACGTGCTCCAGCACGGCCGGGACAGCGCCCACGCCGATGCCTTCGACATCGACTGGGACTTCGGGGGCGGCAAGGTCCGCCTCCCGGTGCTGGGCTCGGCGGACGACGTCGAGAAGCTGGAAGTGGTGGACGGTGAGCTGCACTACTACGACAACCGCTTCCCCATCGCCCCGGGAACGGACGGCGGCAGCCCGCAGGAGGTGCACGCACGGCAGCACTACGAGCTGGTCGACTGGCGGCGGGCCGACTCGGACCTGAACTACCGGCGGTTCTTCGCGATCAACACCCTCGCCGGCCTGCGCGCGGAGGACCCGGCCGTCTTCGACGCCACGCACGACCTCGTGCTGCGGCTGGTCCGCGACGGCGCCGTCGACGGGTTGCGGATCGACCATCCCGACGGCCTGGCCGACCCCAAGGGGTATCTCGACCGGCTGGCCGAGGCGTCCGGCAACCGGTGGACGGTCGTGGAGAAGATCCTCGAGCCGGGTGAGGACCTCCCCGACAGCTGGGCGACCGCCGGGACGACGGGCTACGACGCGCTCTCCGAGGTCGACCAGGTGCTGATCGACCCGGCCGGCGAGGCCGCGCTCACCGCGCTGGACACCGAGCTGACCGGGCACCCGGTCGACTACGAGAAGCTGGTGCACGACTGCAAGCGCGAGGTCACCGACGGCATGCTCGGCTCGGAGGTCGCCCGTCTCGTGCGGGTGATCGGCGAGCTGCCCGGCATCGACGGGGCGCAGCAGACCGAGGCGCTGGCCGAGCTGCTGGCCACCTTCCCGGTGTACCGCAGCTACCTCCCCGACGGCCGCGAGCACCTGGACGCCACGGTGGCCGCCGTCCGCGACCGCCGTCCGGACCTGGTCAAGGCCGTGGACGCGCTGCACCCGGTGCTCGCCCAGGCAGGCACGGAGGCCGCGACCCGGTTCGAGCAGACCAGCGGACCGGTCATGGCCAAGGGTGTGGAGGACAGCGCCTACTACCGCTGGGCGCGGTTCGTGGCGCTCAACGAGGTGGGGGGCGACCCGGCGCACTTCGGCACGACGGTCGAGGAGTTCCATGCCGCGCAGGCCCGCCGGCTGGAGCGCAGGCCCCGGTCGATGACCACGCTGTCGACCCACGACACCAAGCGGAGCGAGGACGTCCGGGCACGGCTCGCCGTCCTGGCCGAGCAGCCGGCCGAGTGGGGGCAGTTGGTGCGCCGGCTGCTGGCCGAGCACCCGCTGGCCGACCGGCCGCTGGCCCACCTCGTGTGGCAGAACCTGGTCGCTGCGTGGCCGCTGTCGCGGGAGCGGGCGCATGCCTACGTGGAGAAGGCCGCCCGGGAGGCGGGCACGTCGACGACGTGGACCAACCCGGACGAGGCCTTCGAGGAGCAGTTGCACGGGCTCGTCGACGCGGCGTTCGACGACGAGGCGACGCACGCCGCGATCGAGGACCTCGTCGGCCGCATCGCGCCGTTCGGCTGGTCGAACTCGCTGTCGCAGAAGCTCCTGCAGCTGACGATGCCCGGCGTCCCCGACGTCTACCAGGGCACCGAGCTGTGGGACTTCTCGCTGGTCGACCCCGACAACCGGCGTCCGGTCGACTACGACCTGCGGCGCCGGCTCCTCACCTCGCTGGACGGCGGCGAGGTGCCGCCCGTCGACGCGACCGGGGCCGCCAAGCTGCTCGTGGTCTCCCGGGCGCTGCGGGCGCGCAGGGACCACCCGGACTGGTTCACCGGGTACGAGCCGGTGGCCGTGGACGGGCCGGCCGCCGATCACCTGATCGCGTTCGACCGCGGCGGCGCGGTGACGGTCGCGACCCGGCTGCCCGCCGGCCTGGCCGCCGCCGGGTGGGGCGACACGGCGCTCCAGCTGCCCAACGGCGCCTGGCGGGACCTGCTGACCGGCGACCGGTTCGTGTCCGACGCCGCAGGGCTCCGCGCCGGCGAACTGCTCGCGCGACTGCCGGTGGCGCTGCTGGTCCGCGACTGACCGTGGGCGGGCGGCGGCGCAGCGCGCTGCCGCTCCGCCCCCGGCGCGATCGCTCCCCCGACGGGCCGCCCTCGGGAGGCGGGGTACGAGACCGGCACGTAATTTCGCGGCGTGCCACGGCCGCCCGGCCCGGCACGGCGCCGCTCCGCCCAACCCCGTCCGGCGGCGTCCTGATCGAGCAACCACGTGGACGGGGGCGGGGAACCCAATCGTGACGCGCTGCTCCTTTCGAGAGCGCGTCTTGGGGTGAAGCCGCCTGCGAGGCGGCCGGGCACCGATCGTCCGAACCCGACAGCTAACCCCGACGGCGGTCGATCGGAGGATCCATGTCTGCGCGCGATCGATCCCGCATGCCCATCCGCACCCTGCGCCGCGGCGCGGTGGTGCTCACCTGCGCCGCCGGACTCACCGTCGGCGCCCTCAGCGGCTCAGCACAGGCCGCAACGCACAACTGGGACGGTGTCGCCGACTGCGAGTCCGGCGGCGACTGGAGCATCAACACCGGCAACGGCTACTACGGCGGTCTGCAGTTCAGCCAGGGCACCTGGGAGGCCTACGGCGGGGCGGCGTATGCCGCCCGTGCCGACCTGGCCAGCAAGGACCAGCAGATCGCGGTCGCCGAACGGATGCTCGCCGGTCAGGGCGTGGGCGCGTGGCCGGTGTGCGGCAGGTACCTGACCGATGCCGCTCCCGCGCCCCTGGCTCCGCCGCCCGCGAGCCCTCCGCCGGCGGCGAGCGGCACGTACGCCGTCCAGTCCGGTGACACGCTCGCCAGCATCACCACCGACCTCGGCGTGGCCGGCGGCTGGGAGGCTCTGTACGCGATGAATCGGGACCGGCTCAGCAACCCCAACGTGATCTACGTGGGTGAGGTGCTCGCGGTCTGAACCGGCCGGCGTGCGGGGCCCGGCGAGCGTCCGGGCCCCGCACGCCTGCGGGCGCGCGGTTGACGGGCTCGCACGCGGGCATGATCGGGCGGCCCCCCTCCCCCGCTTTCCCTCCTGGAGGCATCCGCATGTCCGCTCCCGTCGAGTTCTCCGTGTGGGCACCGCTGCCCGAGCGCGTGCGCCTGCAGGTCGACGGCGCCGTCCATGACATGCACCGGGACGACGGCGGCCGGTGGCGTGCCGAGGTCGCTGCCGGCCCGGAGGCCGACTACGGCTTCCTGCTCGATGGGAACGACACGCCCCGTCCGGATCCGCGGTCGCGGCGGCAGCCCGAGGGCGTGCACGGCCTGTCGCGCCGCTTCGACCCTGGCTCCTACGAGTGGGGCGACGACACGTGGACCGGCCGCCCGCTGGCCGGCGGCGTGGTCTACGAGCTGCACGTCGGCACGTTCACCCCCGAGGGGACGCTGGACGCCGCCATCGGCCGGCTGGGACACCTCGTGCGGCTCGGCGTCGACTTCGTCGAGCTGCTGCCGGTCAACGCCTTCAACGGCACGCACAATTGGGGCTACGACGGCGTCCTCTGGTACGCCGTCCAGGAGACCTACGGCGGGCCGGCCGCCTACCAGCGGTTCGTCGACGCGTGCCACCAGCAGGGGCTCGGCGTGATCCAGGACGTCGTCTACAACCACCTCGGCCCATCGGGCAACTACCTGCCGGAGTTCTTCCCGATCTTCAGCGAGGGTGGCGCGAACACCTGGGGAAGCTCGGTCAACCTGTCGGGGCCGGACTCCGACGAGGTGCGCCGCTACATCATCGACAACGCCTTGATGTGGCTGCGCGACATGCACGTCGACGGGCTGCGGCTGGACGCCGTCCACGCACTGGTCGACGAGCGCGCCACCCACGTGCTCGAGGAGATGGCCCAGGAGGTCGACAAGCTCTCGGTCGCCGTCGGCCGACCCCTGACGCTGATCGCCGAGAGCGACCTCAACGACCCGCGCATGGTCACCCCGCGCGTGGCCGGGGGTCTCGGGCTCACCGCCCAGTGGAGCGACGACTTCCACCACGCGCTGCACGCCACCCTGAGCGGCGAGGGGCAGGGCTACTACGCCGACTTCGCCGACGCCGGGCTGGGCGGCGTGGCGAAGACCCTCACCGGTGCGTTCTTCCACGACGGCGCCTGGTCGAGCTTCCGCCGCCGCCACCACGGCCGGCCGGTGGACACCGCGACCCTGCCGGGCTGGAAGTTCCTCGGCTACCTCCAGGACCACGACCAGATCGGCAACCGCGCCGTCGGCGACCGCAGCTCGGCGTTCCTCTCCCCCGGCCTGCTCGCCGTCGGGGCCACCCTGGTCCTGACCAGCCCCTTCACCCCGATGCTCTTCATGGGCGAGGAGTGGGGGGCGAGCACCCCGTGGCAGTTCTTCACCAGCCACCCGGAACCCGAGCTGGGCAAGGCCACGGCCGAGGGCCGGATCGGCGAGTTCGCCGAGCACGGTTGGGACGCCGACGTCGTCCCCGACCCGCAGGACCCCGAGACCTTCACCCGCTCCAAGCTCGACTGGTCGGAGCTGGAGAAAGACCCCCACGACCGGCTGCTCGCCGTGCACCGGGCGCTGGTCGCGCTGCGGCGGGCACACCCCGACCTGGTCGACCCCGACCTCTCCGCGGTGGCGGTCAGCTGGGACGACGCGGACCGGTGGATGGTCGTCACCCGCGGCTCGCTGCGCGTGGCGGTCAACCTGGCCGACCAGCCCCGGGAGATAGACCTCGACGTGCCGGCCACCGACGTGCTCTTCGCGACCGGCGAACTGCCCGACCTCGACGACGCGACGGTCACTCTGCCGCCGGAGAGCGCGGCCGTGCTGTCCACCCGCTGAGGGCGGCTGACAGGGCGGTGCGGTCCGGCGCGTGCAACGCGAGGACCCGCCGCCCTGAAGGCCGCCTGAGGGACACCGCACGGGGCCCGAGCGTGCGATTCAGCGCGCTTGTCGGCGCCCAGCTTGCCAATCCAGTAGCCTCCCAAGCCGAGATAACAGCTAGCGAGTGCAAGTATCGTGGAAGCCCGTTACATGACAGCTTGCTGGAGCACCAACCTGACTGTCAGCGCTGCTGTGCGAGCTGCGTGAGCTTAATGGACGTTTCAGTGCCAGGCTTCGGTGTGTATAGAACTAATCGGCGGCCTGATCCGTCTTCGGACAGGAGCGCGGTCTGCTCGAGAACCATGCGCCCCACCACTGGATGCGCTAGTTCCTTGTAGGCGACCGGCCGCGTCCCGACGCTGTACTCCGACCACCAACACCGAAACTCAGGGTTCCTGCTACCGAGGTCCTTAACCAGCTCGCACCACCACGGCTCAGAAACGTTAGTACTTGTGTTCGCGCGGAAGGTGCTTAGGAGGAAACGGGCATTAGGCTCCCAGTTTGTGATCAGAGGCCGAAGCATCCCGAAGATCAGCCGGAGCACATTCCGCTCCGTAACCGGCAGCTGTGCAAAGTCGCCGAAGACCGCAAGGGCGGCACCGTTCCAACCGATGACTTCAAAGCGCCTGTTGATCGCGTAGCCAGGACTTGGCGCTTGTGCGTCCAGGATTCGCTGCACGGAGGCGGGAAGGTCGGACCGATCCGTCGGTTGCGCCACGTGCGCACCGTTGCCAGAGGCGAGGCAGTAGAGGTACTCCCGCTGGGCGCCGTCCAGCTGCAGGGCTTCAGCAACGCTGTCCAGCACCGCGTCTGACACGTGGATGTCGCGGCCCTGCTCAAGCCACGTGTACCAGGAGACGCTGATAGCTGCCCGCTCCGCGACCTCCTCGCGGCGCAGTCCCGGAGTACGGCGTCGGCCGGGGTGAGACCTGAGACCAAGTTCCTCAGGCTGGAGCGCCAGCCTGCGTGCGCGAAGGAACCTGCCCATCTCCACTTGCCGCTGTGGATCGCGCATCGCGCTCACCTACTTACCGATATTCCGCTCGTACGAGTTGCGTTGTCGATGACTGGCAGACAGAGGATAGAGCCAGAGGAGCCCTGCTCCTAGGTTCGCTGCTCCCAGGTTCGATGCTCTCTGGCTGCGCGCCCCCCGCACCAGTAGCTTGACCAGCCGACGGCCTGACCCAGCGCAAGGGGGAGGTGCCGGATATGGGACGGCACTTAGCCGAAGGTCCTTCTCGGACGGCTGGGGGATGTCTGCCACGACGATGGCGGACGCCTCCAAGGAGATTAACAAGGGCAAGCACGCAGCTATTGGCGGTCATGGGCGCCATGACCCTAAGCATCACAGGTGTAGTGCTCGGAGCGCCGTCAACTGCGTTCGCGGCACCTACCGTCACTGTGCCTGCCACGCAGGCGGCACCTACCGTCACCGTGCCTGCCACGCAGGCCTGGACGGACACGGGCGTCGACGTCGCGGGCGCCGTCAGCCTGAAGGCCAGCGGCACGATTCAGGTCGGTGGCCCGGAGCCCAATTTGGGTCCAGCCGGCAGCACCACCGGCTGTGTCGCCGGACCCGGCGCGTTTAGTGGATCGTGGGTGGCCAACGGATTTCCCTGTTGGTCCCTAATCGCCAGAGTCGGAAATGGCCCAGCATTCTATGTCGGCGACGGTGTGACGTTAACGGTCCCGTCCGGGCGCCTGCTCCTGGGAGTTGATGACGAGACGGCCGCGTTTGGGGACAATAGTGGAAGCTGGACGGTGCAGGTCTCGAGCTCTGCATCCAACTGTCCCACGATTAGGTTCATTGGGGTCTCCGGCAGTGGGGAGACGGGTTTGGGGGCTGTTGTCGGCCCGTTGTGGAAGAAGTTCCGAGCGCTCGAACCACAGGCCCGACTGTACCCAGTCCCGTATCCAGCGGCGTCCGTGTTGGAGTTCCCTGTCGCGTGGGGTGACTACCTGTCAAGTGTGACACTCGGGAAAAGCTTGATTACGAGTGAGATTGTCAATTTGGTGATCGCCTGCCCCCAGGTGAATATCGTCCTCGCAGGGTACTCGCAAGGTGCGTGGGCGGCGCGACTAGCAGTAGCAGAGCTGGGGACGATAAATCGTGATCGCGTCCGAGGTATTGCACTGTTTGGCGACCCGTTGTTCGACCCGAATAGTTCGGCGGATCGTGGCATTTACGGACACTTCTACGGAGCCACGACTCCGCAGTCGGGATTTCCCTACTCGGGATACAGTGCCGCACTCCCGTCGGATCTGACCGGTCGAACTGGCGACTGGTGTGTGGTTGCCGATCCCATCTGCAACCCCAATCCAGCTAGCCTCAGCCCTGAGGGTATCGGCGTGCACATGACAATTTATCAAACCCTTTATATTGGGCCGGCCGCAACGTTCCTTTCCGATCTTGTCTAGTTCGGAACCTTCACGGCGACGATCATGTCGATGGCCGTCGGATCCTCGTCCCGTGTGGGCCCGAGGAGCCCGCGAGGATCGCATGTGGGTGACGGTTCGGCCGAGGTGGCCGGGGCACCAGTTTCACGGTCCGGTCATCGCTGAGGTCGCTGGGAGATAAGGCCAAAGTGAGTCTGCCGCCAGCGTCGCTGTCGCGACTGCCCGGGTCGGCCGGGGGAGCGCGTCGAGGGTTTGTAGGGCGACCGCGGTGAATTGCGCGGTGGCGGCCAGCTGCACGGCCGGCGGCGGCTGGTGAGGCGTGGCGGGCGGGAGTCTGACCCGGTTCTCCGGACACGTCGGGTGTGGTCATCATCCCCGGCCGCGCGGTCAGTCGATGAGCGGGAGCCCAACAGACTTCGTCCCGCGTAGGCGTAGGGCCTCCGACGCCGATCCATACGTTGAGGTCTCGCCGCTCGACCGCATCAAGGCAGGCATGATCGCGGCGTTCCGGGTCGCGGGCACTTGACGCAACCTTAGTGAGCCTTTCCCGGTAGGCGGCAAGGTCCCATTGTGGGCCGATTAGGGACACTACTTGGCCTGGCGCACCGCCGGGACGACCGCGGCCAGAACTGACGCCCCCGCAGCCGGCCTGGTCACCCAGGTGGGTCCCGGGATGGAGCGTCCGGCGGCGGTTTGCGCGAAGCCCACGGCGGTCAGCGGCTCGCGCGGTGGATGGAAAGGCGACAGGACCGAGCAGAGCTGCCCGGTCCTGTCGCCCGCGCGCGTATCAGTTGCCGGCCGCGCGAAATTGGTCGACGACGCTCAGGGGGATGCGACCACGCGGCGAGACACCGATCCTGTTCGCCTTGGCCCACGCGCGGACGGCCTGGGCGCTGTAGTCGGCGGCAACGGCCCCGTGCGTCCTCGTGGCGGGGACTCGGGCTCGGCTCTGTCGGCCACCAACCTTGCGCGCTGCTCGGACGTAGCGGTCCAACGCCGCCCGCATCCCGTCCGCGTTGTCACTCGTCAGATCAATTTCGTACCGACGCCCATCGAGCGCGAAATTGAGCGTTTCGCCGCCGCCGTCGACGATCTCACTGTCGTTCAGGTCGTCGACGAGCCGGATAACCGTACGTTGCGCCATCAATACTCCCTTTGTCGCACTCTTGCCCGCACGATACAACAGCAAAAACGTCCGGTCGGTGAATAGTGCTCCCGTGGAGGGAGCAGCGACATAGTCGCAAGCATGGCATTTCGGGCCGACGTTCCGCGCCAGGCGAAAGTCGCCGCGGTGCGGACGTGGGTCGCGCGGCGTCCGTTTCGCTGCGTGACGAACAAACGCGGTTGGCGCTCGCCTGGATGAATTGCGCGGCCCGTCCGCATTGTGCTCGGCCGCTGAAAGAGCCGTGACGGGGCACAGACCCGCAGTCTCAACCGCCGGGCACTGGCGGGCGACCGACGGGGGTCGCGCTTCGCTACGGACCAGGAGGTCATCGATGGCGGTCGGTCCTGTCGTCCTACGAACGTCCGGGCATGCCGCCTGGGACGATCTGGCGACCTGGTGGTTGTCCCGGTACAAGATCTCGACCCAGCAGACCTATGCGACCTACCTGCCGCGCTGGACGGCCTGGTGCGCCGGACGCCCCCTGAACCCGCTGCAGGCCGGCCGCGCCGACGTCGAGCGGTGGCTGCGCACGGTCGCCGACTCCGGGCTGTCTCGGGCCTCGACCGCCGGGCACTGCGACGCGGTGGCGAGCATCTACCAGCTGGCCTTCGACCGGAATCGGGCGAAAGCTCCCAATTTGGCTTGATTCCGACGACCGTCCGTGCAAGGACGAGTTTGGATTGACCCGTGGTGGCATTTCGACGAGGTGTTGCCGGAACCTCCGCTCCCGGATCGGCGTCGTCGTCGGCGAGGTGCTCGGCGACGAGCTCGTGCAGCCGGGCCAGCCCGGCGATGCCTTCGGGCAGCCGGGCGCGGGCCAGCCGGCGCCCCTCCTCGTCCTGGACCTCGACGTCGTGGTGGTCCTCGGACCAGTCATCACCCACGAACAGCATCCGCGCCCCCTCCGGTCGGCTCAGTGCGGTCGGCAGCGTGGAGGGAGACAGCCAGCGGACTAATGGTCAAGTGCTCACCGGAGACCCGGGGCACGTCATCCCATCAGCGGTCAGGCCCCCTCACGACCGGTGGGCGCACGATCTGACCTTAGGAATCCAGCGGTTCCCGTCCTTGAGAGTGCTGACCCACCGACCGCTACCGGCGCCGAACCTGCCAGACACCAGCGGGCTCGGTAAGCCCCATTAGTCCTCGATTGACTGGTACACGACTGCCCGGAAGTCGGCCTCGGGCAAGTCGAAGCCGACCATGTGCTGCGTCATGAGCACGCCGACGATCTCCTCGATCGGGTCGACCCAGTAATAGGTCTTCGCCGCACCGGACCAGCCGAACTCGCCGGGGGAGCCTGCCAGCGCGGTCTGGCCGATGTCCATGGCGACGCGAGAGCCCAGGCCGAACCCGTAGCCGGGCGCCGGTATGCCCCCGAGCACGTACGGGCGCAGTGCCGGGGCGAGATGGTTCGTGTGCATCAGCTCGAGCGTCTTGCGGCCGAGGATGCGGGTGCCGTCTTCCGCCTTCCCCGTGAGCAGCATGTTCGCGAAGCGCAGGTAGTCCGAGGCGGTGCCGAACAGGCCGTGGCCGCCGCGCTGGAAGACGTCCGGCGTGTCGCTCGGGTAGGTCGATTCCACCTCCCGGCGGTCAAGATCGCCCGTGGCGAACGCCATCGCGAGCTTGCTGAAGGTCATGTCCTTGCCGACGATGTCCGGCAAGCCGTACATGGCGGCGAGGCGGTCGCGTGCCGACTCGGGAACGCCGAAGGCCGTGTCGGTCATGCCGAGTGGCCCGAACAGGCGCTCCTGGAGGAACTCCCCGAGCTTTTGGCCCGAGATGACCTCGATCAGACGGGCCGCGACGTCGATGCCCACGCTGTAGTGCCACTGCGTCCCGGGCACGAAGGCGAGCGGGAGCGTCGCGAGCTCATCTACGAACTGCTCCAGCGTGCGCGTTGGGTCGTTCCCGATCCGGAGCCGGCGGTACTGCTCCGCCACCGGGAAGTCCTCGAGAAAGTCATAGGTGAGCCCGCTCGTATGGGTCATCACGTCGCGGATCTGCATCGGGCGCAGCGGCGACTGATCCTCGAGCGTCCCGCCTGGCCCGGCGATCTTCGTTCCCCCGAACGCCGGAATCCACTTGGCGACAGGGTCGACGAGCTGGAACTTCCCCTCCTCGAAGAGCGTCATCAGCGCAGTGCAGATGATCGGCTTGGTCATCGAGTACAACCGGTAGATCGTGTCCTCCGCCAGGGGCACCTCTGCTTCACGGTCCTGCCAACCGACCCGCCCGGCATGGATGAGCTGGCCGCGGCGTGACACTAGCGTCGCGAAGCCTGGATAGCCGCGCTCGTCAACGTACTTCTGGAGCGCAGGTGCAATGCGCTCAAGCCGGTTGGTGCTCATCCCCACCGACTCCGGAGACGAGAGCCGGGATTCAACCTGTGTCATGCGTCACTCCTTTGAGCGGGACGGGCGCCCACCATATGCCGCTGGCCCACCTCGAACGGGCTGGCTGACTACCGGCTGTCGCCGAGCACGCACCCCGCCCGGCCTGCGGGGTAGGCGTCACCGAAGCCTGTCCCGGAGTGGGCCGCTATGGGACAGACGGCGACCTCAGGGGCGCCGCGGGCAGATGGGACTGCCCCCAGTTCGGTTGACTCCTTACCTGTGAGGCTGCGGCCTCGCTGGAAGGATCAGCACCGTGCCCAAGCCGTTCCCCAAGGAGTTCCGGCGTGACGTGATCGCGGTCGCCCGGCAGGGCGACCAGTCGATCGCCCAGGTCGCGAGGAGCTTCGGGGTCTCCGAGTCCTGCCTCGCCCGGTGGCTGAAGATCGCCGACCGGGACGACGGCGTTTCCGGGCCGACCCCATCCGCCGGCGCAGCCGGTTCCGCCGGCGATCTCGAGGCCGAGAACCGTGAGCTCCGTCGGCGCGCCAAGCAACTGGAGCAGGAGAACGAGATCCTGCGCCGCGCGACGGCGTATTTCGCGCGCGACGTCCTCCCAAAATGATGTACCCGCTGGTCCACGAGCTCGCCGTCGAGAAGATCCCCGTCGCGGTGACCTGCCGGGTGCTCGGCTTCTCCAAGCAGGCCTTCTACAAGTGGCAGGCGGCGCCGGTCAGCCAGCGCGACTGGGACGACGCCCACCTGATCAACGCCGCCATCGGCATCCACCACGACGACCCGGAGTTCGGCTATCGGTTCATCGCCGACGAGCTCGCCGAGCAGGGCGTGCGGGCCTCCCGCAACCGGGTCAATCGGCTCTGCACAGCGGCGCGGCTGTGGTCGGTGCATTCCCGCAAACGGGGCCTGAATCGCAAGCCAGGACCGCCCGTGCACGATGACCTGGTGTTGCGCGAGTTCACCGCGCCGGCGCCAAATCGGCTCTGGCTCACCGACATCACCGAGCACCCCACCGCCGAAGGCAAGCTCTACCTCTGCGCGGTCAAGGACGCCTGTTCAAGGCGCATCGTGGGCTACTCCATTGGCGAGCGGATGACCTCCGAGCTCGCGGTCAACGCGCTGCACAACGCGCTCGCGCTGCGCGGCTCGGTCGGCGCGATCGTGCACTCCGACCGCGGCAGCCAGTTCCGGTCCCACGCCTACGTGCGCGCGTTGCGGGCTGCTCAGCTGCGCGGGTCCATGGGCCGGGTCGGGGCCTGCGCGGACAACGCCGCGATGGAGTCGTTCTTCAGCCTGCTGCAGAAGAACGTCCTCAACCGCCGGCGGCGCTGGCAGACCCGCGAGGAATTGCGCCTGGCGATCGTCATCTGGATCGAGAAGACCTATCACCGCCGCCGACGCCAAGACACCCTCGGCCGCATGACCCCCATCGAGTTCGAGACACTGACCCAGGCCGCTCACGCGGCCTGACCGCACCTACCCGCCAGAGTCAACTGAAGTCTGGGCAGTCCCG
>JHVO01000020.1 GCA_000620185.1 Geodermatophilaceae bacterium URHB0062 | reverse complement strand
GAGCGAAGAAGACCGCGGCTTTTTTCAAGATCTCCCGCTCGAGTTCCAGCTCGGCGACCTTGCGCCGCAGCCGGCCCAGCTCGAACCGCTCATCGGCGGTGAGCGCGGCCGGACCGTCGGCGCGCTGCCGGCGCTCGGCGGCGACCCAGTTGCGCAGCGTCTCGTGGTTGATGCCCAGCTCACCAGCGACATCGCGAACGCTGCGGCGACTGTCGAGCACCAACTGCGCGGCGCGCTGCCGGAACTCCTCGGGGTACTTGCTCCGTCGGCCCAACGGGCCCTCCCTCCTTGGCTACTGCCAAGTCTGGAGGTGTTCAGCCGACGGGGGTCACTTCAGTAGTCCGTCCTCATGGTTGTGCCTTCCCGATCGATGGAGGCCGCCGATGTGGCGGCCGGAGTGGCTGACACGAACGTGTGCGCAGCCGCTCGGGCCGTTCATTCGATGTCACTGAGCTGGTGGCCGACGTGCCTCGCGTCGCCGCTTGCCGGCCGCGAGGGACGCGACCGGGGGAGGTGGCTGCTGGGGGCCCCGCCGACCAGGCAGAGGGTTGGTGCCCGCCGCCCGGTGCCGAACTGCGGCACCCGGCGGCGCGCGCCCCTGCGTCGTCCCTAGTTCCGGCCGGCCATGACGCCGCCGTCCACGTCCCAGATGGCTCCGGTCACCCAGCTGGTTTCATCCGAGAGGAGGAACGTGACCGTCGAGGCGATGTCGCGGGCGGTACCGACGCGGCCCAGCGGGTGGAAGGAGTCGAAGCCGGCCAGCGTCTCGTCGATCTGGTCCTTCGGGATGAATCCTTCGTACAGCGGGGTCTTGACCACGGCGGGGGCCACCGCGTTGACGCGGATCTTGTGCCCGGCCAGCTCGATGGCCAGGTTCTTGGTCAAGGCATGAAGCCCGGCCTTGGCCACCGAGTAGGCCGAGGACGGAGTGGCAGCGATCGCCTGGTGTGCCCACATGCTGCCGATGTTCACGATGGCGCCGCCGTTGCCGCCCGCGACCATGCCACGCACGACCGTCTGGGTGATGAAGAAGATCGCGCGGTCAAGTTCGAGATAGGCGTCGTAGAAGTCGCCGTCGTAATCCAGGAACGGCTTGGGAATGAAGAAGCCGGCGGCGTTGACCAACAGGGTCGCGTCGGCGTGCTCCCCAGCCAGTACCTCGCGCACGAAGTCGACCTGCGTGCGGTCGGCCAGGTCGGCGGTGACGCCGAAGGCCGGCCCCTCCTTCGACAGCTCGGCTACCGTCTCCTCGACCCGCGCTTCGTCACGGCCGACGATGACGACGCTCCCGCCGCCTGCCACCACGTCAGCAGCGGCCTCCTTACCCATACCGCTGCTGCCGCCGACGACGATCAACTTTCGTCCTGCGAAGTGGTGCGTCATGTCTGTTTCCTCTCGTCTTGGCTGTGGGAGAACACGCACGAGCGGCCGCGTGGATCGGGACGCGGCGACGCGCAACGGTTCGTTGTCTAGTGCGCGTCAGGTAGCCACCTCTTACGCGGGAGAGCAGATCGGTTCAGCAGCCGCATCCACCCTGGGGAATTCGTCTGCGCGCTGTGATGCCGCACGTGCACCGATAAACGCCCCATGACACTGAACCTGAATGGCGACGCCACCCATCGCACAATGTGCCGGCGACAGAGCGGCCCGTGATTCCTCGTGGTGTCATCGCAAGGAGACACGGTCCCGCACCGGCCCGCGTGCGCCGATATCGCCGAGCGACTCGTGGTCGAGACTCATGACGCGCGCTGGCGGCTCTGAGCAAGCGCGACGGTCGGCCCGCTCGCCGGGTCGGACGTGGCCAGGTAGCCCTGAGCGATCAGCTGGTGACGGAGACTGCGGCGGGCCCGGAACATCGTCTGATGGACGGCGTTCGCATTCAGTTCCAACTCGCCGGCCAGGGCGTCTGGTGTCGCTCCCCGTACCAGACCGAGAAGCACCGTGCGCTGCCTGGCAGTGAGGTGGGAATCCACCGCTCGGAGGACCACCCGGGCGAGATCCCGTGCCTCGGCCTCGAGGTCGGGGCTCGGATGTGCCGCGGGAAGTTCCTCCCAGAGCTCTGGCGGGAGAGACGTGCTCGAGCGGTGCCGACGCACGTGCTGGCGCAGCTTGGCGATCACCTGGAAGACGACGAACCGGGTGGCCCAGGTCGTGAACCGGCTCTCGCCACGAAAGTCCGCAACTTTGCGGATGATGAGGAGCAGGGCATCGGATGCGGCCTGGCAGGCCAGGTCGTCGAGGTCCGGCCCAGCGACGCGCAGGTAGAGGGCTCGTTGGCGCGCCTCACGCCTGGCAGCGCGAAACAGGATCTCATGGAGTTCCTCGCAGGTTCGCTCGTGCGCCGAGCCGGTACGGCACAGACCCTCGATCCATTGCTGATCATCGACCGAACGGGCCGAGCCGTCTCTTGTCGCGGCCTCGGCGCCGTCCAGGTCCCCGGGTGTACGGCCCGTGACGACGCCCACCGGCTCCGTCCCGTCGCGCGGACCGTGTGCCGGCTCGGAGGACCTGCATGAGTCACGATGGAGCGTTCCGTCGACTCGATCGGGTAGGTGCTCCCGAACCGACCGGAGCGGTTCTGGGCTGCATTGCGGTCGGCCGTGCATCACAATCCCAGGACGTGACCCGGATGTGTTGCGTCCAGCAGGTCCGCGTATTCGGGATGCGCGTCGATGTAGCGGGCCACGAAGTCGCAGAAGTTGGTAAGCGTCAGGCCCTTCGCTCGCACATCGTCCAATGCCCCACGCACGAGCGCGTTCCCGACCCCCCGCCCACGGAACCGGGGATTGACGAAGGTGTGTGTGAACACCACGCGTCGATCTCCGGCTTGCTCGTAAACGATCGAGCCGGCGACCTCTCCATCGACGAAAGCGTCGTACGAGCGTGCTTCAGCATTGATCTTGACGGCGACTTCGCCCAGCATGAGGACTCTCCCAGGAAAAGAAATATGTGCAGAAATGTGTGTAGGCACATGACGGACGCCGGCAATGGCACCCGTGCATGACAGATGGCGAACGTTGGTCCGCCACATCGGGCCGACGTGACCAGGCGGCGGACAACGACACACGAGGGGGCGGGACGGTAGCCGTCTGCGAGTCCCTACGGACGAACGCGGATGATCGTCTTCCCCTTGATCCGCTCGGTCGGGTTGAAAGCGGCGACGGCATCGTCGAGGGTCGCGAGATTGCCGATGTTTGTCCGCAGCCGCCCGTCGCGCACCCGCTGGACCACCTCACCCAGTTGGGCGCGATCGGCCTCGACGACGAAGTCGACCGCCAGGCCGTCGACAGGCCGCGCCTCCGGCGGGCCGGCGATCGTGACCAGCATTCCGCTGGCCCGGATCAGGTCCATGGACCGCCTGCCGACGTCTCCGCCGATGACGTCGAACACAAGATCCACTCCGCCGACGTCGGCCAGCGAGTCGTTGTGGAGGTCGACGAATTCCTGCGCACCGAAGTCGAGCGCCGTCTGCCGGTCAGCCGCCCGTCCAGTGCCGATGACATAGGCGCCCGCCTCTCGGGCCAGCTGCGTCGCCATCGATCCGACACCACCGGCCGCGCCGTGCACCAGCACGCTCTGCCCCACCTGGAAGCGGCCGTGCACGAAAAGCCCCTGCCACGCGGTCAGGCCGGAGATCGGCAGACTCGCCCCCACTGCGAAGTCGACATCACCCGGTAGCGGCGCGAGGTTGCGCGCCTCGACGGCGACGTATTCGGCCAGGGTTCCGTCGCGAGTCCAGTCGGTGAGCCCGAATACCCGCTGCCCGACCGCGAGCCCCCTCGTGCCATAGCCCAGAGCGCTGACGACGCCGGCCACCTCGTGGCCGGGGACCGACGGCCTGCGGTCCCGACCCAAGCGATCGGTCCATGTTCCCGGCCACGACAGCTCGCCGGGCGTGAATCCCGACGCGTGAACCTCGACGACGACATCGTTCCCCGCCGCCTCCGGCTCAGGCCGCTCTGCCAGCGTCATTCCCACGGTTCCCGCGGCCGCATCCGTCACCACGATCGCCTTCATCCGGCACTCCCTCTTTCATTCCGCGCCTGCACGGCATTTCCGACCTTCAAAGAACTTCTGACCCCAGTGGGCTCCTACATCGCTGCTCGCCTGCGTCGTTCCGTCATGCAGGGAGTGACCGATGGTTCGAGAACCGGGATGCGCCTTAACGGCCTGTGCGGTCGGTCCTGCCGTAACCGCGGTTGATCCGTTCTCGCGCTCGCGGCACGGAGCAGAGCCGACGACGCGTATCAACAGTTATGACGCCTGGATGGCTTGTCTACGAAGTCGCCTTATAGCGGGTAACCGTCGCTGGCTTCACGCCTGCCACTGTTGCGATTCCGGTGCCCCTTCGGCACCGTGGGGTGCCTGGTCGTGGCCCGGGACGCGACCTCTATCGACTGACCAGGAGTCCGAACCTGCGCGGCCCGCGCTGCGCTGTCAGGGCCGGCCGTCCTGGAAGACGGCGATCGTGCCCGAGTAGGACGCGACCCACAGGTGCCGGGTCTCGTCGTCCCAGGTGATGCCGATCGGGTGATGCCCGACGTTCACCGTCTGGATGACGCGCATGTCCGCCGTCGCCACCTTGGCGATGGTGTCGGACTCGTAGTTGACGACGTAGAGCGCGGTGCCGTCGCCGGAGAGGACGGCGCTGCGCGGCGCCTGCCCGGTCCGCGCCGTCGCCACGGTCTCGCCGGTGGCGGCGTCCACCTTGGCGACCACGCCGTCGCGGTTGAGCGTCACGTACAGGGAGCCGCCGTCCGGGCTGATCTGCAGGTGCCGCGGCCCGCCGCCGACCCCGTCGACGTCGCGCACCGCCCAGGTGCGCAGGTCGACCTCGACCAGCCGGGTGTCGCCCATGACCGCGACCCAGGCCGTGCTCGAGTCTGGATGCACCGCGATGCCCCGTGGATACCGGCCCATCGGGATGCGGCGCACCTCCGCGGCGGTCGCCACGTCGACGACGCTCAGGTCGTAGGAGCACCAGTTGGTGACGAGGAGTTTCTTGCCGTCGGGGGTGACGGCGAGGTACTTCGGCACCGCGCCGACCTCGATCATCTGGTCGATCTCGAGGCTGCGGGTGTCGATCCGGTACACGAAGCTGTCGCGGTAGCCGGACCGCGGCGAGCAGGTGTCGGTTCCCTCGGTGAAGCCGGGGCCGTACATCGAGTAGTTCGAGACGTAGACGTACCGGCCGTCCGGGGTCGCGGCCGCCTCGACCGGCGCCCCGCGGTAGGAGCCGGGCAGGTCGACGCCGAACTGGGCCGGCGTCACCTCGTCGGGGATCGTGGCGACCAGATCGAAGTCGCGGTCGTACACGGTCACCGTGTGCGTGTACATCATGTTCTGGGCGAAGACGAGGCCGGTGCCGGTCGCGGTCACGGACTTGGGCGAGATGTGCCCGCCGATGGTCTCGACCTGGGCGAGGCGTCCCTCGGCCGCCGGGCGCCGCGCCGGCTCGGTGGGCGATCTCGATGTCGAGGTCGACGGTGCGGCGGACGGCGGGGTGCGCGGCGAGGTCGTCGCGGACAGCGCGGCCGGCTCCTCCCCGGCCTCGACGGGCGTGGAGCAGCCGGACAGCAGCACCCCCGCGCACACCACCACACCGAGCAGCCGGCGGGGACGACGCACTCTCAGCCCCTCTGCGACATGAACGGCTCCTGCACGACTCGGAAAGCCGCCAACCTCGCCCGATCGCGGGGACCCCGTCGACCGTGCGGGCGGCGTGCGCCGTCCCTGGCCGGCCGTATCGTCGCTCATCCACACGGCCATCACGTTTCGTCGGCCGCAGCCGGCGCGTGGGCGGCCGGACGTCGACTCGACGCTACGGAGATCGGACGTGGGCTGTCAGTCCCCGTCTCGAGGTCGTCGGGCACGACGTGAATGGCGGCTTCTTCAGCCGAGGCGCCAGCGCCATCGATGCCGGCGTCGGTGGCCCAATAATCCGAGCGCGGGTCCAGCTCGTCGATGGAGCCCAGGACGAGGCGCCCGGCTCGCCGGTCTCCGACTTGGTCATCGATCAACTCGCCGTCGGTTCCGATCGAGTCGCCGAGTCCGTCTCCTTCGGGCTCGCCGGTCAGCTCGCGCTCTTCACGCGCCAGCCGACGCCCCAAGCTTTCATGCGTGGACTCCTCGTAGGACGTGACACCCCATGCGGACACGCCCCAGGGCCGCTCGGCCGGCGAATAGCCGTCGGCGATGTCCTCCCCGAATTCGTCCTCATCCAGACTCTCTTCGGGGGAGAGGGGGTTCCCGTAGCCGACGTCCCCAGAGCCGGGAAGATCATACTCAGACACTAGTTCGTCATCCTTCATTATTCGGGCGGTGGAACAGTACGGGGACGATGATTACTTCGACCGCGTCGGACGCTGGCGGTCTCTCGCGGCGCACAAAGCCGCTCGTAGCTCGGAAAGCAGCTCGTTCCAGGAGTCAACAAACTTCTGCACGCCGTCTCGCTCTAGCGCGTTCATGACGTCCTCGTAGTCGACGCCCACGCGAGGGAGCGCCTCAAAGACGGTCGTAGCATCCTCGTAGCTGCTCTGAATGGTGCCCAAGCCGATCTCGGCATGGTCGGCAACCGCATCCAGGGTCGATTCCGGCATCGTGTTGACCGAATCGGGGGCGACGAGCTGCGTGACGTACATCGTATCGGGGTACGCCGGGTCCTTGACCCCCGTAGACGCCCATAGCGGCCGTTGGCGGGCAGCCCCTTGTTCTTCAAGCCGGCGCCAGCGCGGCGTCGCGATCACCGCTTCGTAATGCTTGTAGGCCAGACGGGCATTGGCGATGCCCGCTTTTCCGAGCAGCGCTCGGGCATCGGCGGTCCCGACCTTGTTGAGGCGTCCATCTATCTCTGTGTCTACGCGCGAGACAAAGAGTGAGGCGACCGACCGGATCGTCCGCAGATCGAGACCGGCAGCCGCGGCCCGCTCGAGTCCGCCGAGATAGGCGTCGATCACCGCCGCATAGCGCGTGAGGCCGAAGATCAGAGTGACATTGACGCTGATGCCTTCCGCTGTGGCGGCGGTGATGGCGGCCAGACCGGCCTCGGTGGCCGGAATCTTGATCATGACGTTGGGTCGGGCGATGAGCCAGTGCAAAGCCCGAGCTTCCGCCACGGTCTTCTCCGTGTCATGAGCGACCGAAGGATCGACTTCGATCGAAACGTAACCGTCCAGTCCACCAGTCCGGTCGTAAACGGGGCGAAGAACGTCGCAAGCCCACCGCACGTCATAGCCGATCAGCGAACGAGCGGCTTCCTCGGGGGAGACGCCTCGCAGCCCTAGGTCATGGACCTGGCTCTCGTACTGTGCGCCGTTTGCCAGCGCCTGCTGGAAGATCGTGGGGTTGGTGGTGACCCCGACGACGTGGCGGTCGCGCACAAGAGCGGCGAGTCCGCCCTCGCGGAGCCGTTCGCGGTTGAGGCTGTCCAGCCAGATGGATACCCCGTGATCTGACAGTTCGGCCAGTCGGTCGACGTGGGTCATGATGCGTCGCCACGACGAGCTGGGCGCCGGGGCGGTTGTACTGCCTGGATCTCCATGCCCGCCGGGACCGTCGGCGCATCAACGCATGGGCTTGGGTGGTCAGCGATGCCCGAAGCGATGCTTTCGAACGAGGCCATGGGTGCCCTCCTGGGGATGGCTGGGAGGTGTTCTCCCACAGCATCGGGACCGCGAAACTGGTCTGTCAAGTCCTCTTGCGGTCTCGCTGGGCAGGTGCCGGGGGCGACTGCCTCACCCCGACGTCCGTGGATTGCGTCGACGTTCGAGCCTGGGGTACGGCCGCGAAGGTGACGCCGGCGGTCGCGCAGGCTCTCGGAGCCGGGCGACCGATAGGCCGAGTATCCGGGCGCGTACGGACGACACGACACGGTCGCTGGCATGGACGAGCCGGCAACGCCCACGCCCGCGCCCGCGCGCATTTGGCGCGGAATATGAGCCTCGTGACGTGACGGGACCCGCGTTGCACTGCGGGCGCACCGCTCTTGGGTGTGCGGCGCGGGTGGTCCCTAGGGAGAACCCGGATGCGATGTCAAGGCCCGGATCGAGATGGTGATGGTCGAGCGCGGGGCGAGCACTCGCCCTCCGGCAAGGCTCAGCCAGGGGCGACCAGTCCCGGCGGGCTCGCTCGGCAGTTTCGGGTCCCCAGGGTCGTGTCCGTGGTAAGAAGAGGACCAGCTAGTCCACTTATGGTCGCCGAGACGCGCCCTTCCACTGGGTCTCTCGGCCGGCCGGTGGCGTGCCGGCCGAGCTCGTGGAGCGCGGCTGCGCTACGGCGGCTTTTCAACGTGAGGTCAGGAGGTCCGGAGTGCTCTCGGTAGTGGAGAGCTCCGATGGGCTCAGGAGAAGCGGCTGCCTGAGTCACCTGGGGGTGAAGGCATGACCATCGCACCCGCACCGATCGTGCATCGAGCGAGCGGGGTGCGGCCAGCCGACAAGGGCTCCCGGCTGCTGCATCTCCTGCGCACGACCGACCACAAGACGATCGGCCTGGTGTACCTGACGACCGCCCTCACGTGGTTCGTCGTCGGTGGCGTGATGGCGATGCTCATGCGTGGCGAGTTGGCCCAGCCTGGCCTGCAGTTCCTTTCGCCGGAGCAGTACAACGAGCTCTTCACGATGCACGGCACGATCATGCTGTTCTTCTTCGCCACGCCGATGTTCTTCGGGTTCGCGAACCTGATCATGCCGATTCAGATCGGTGCCCCGGACGTCGCATTCCCACGGCTGAACGCCTTCTCCTACTGGCTGTTCGTGTTCGGGAGCCTCACCGCTGTGGCGGGGTTCCTCACGCCCGGTGGCGCCGCGGACTTCGGGTGGACCGCCTACACGCCACTCTCGGACATCACCAACACTCCGGGGTCCGGCGCCAACCTTTGGATCGTGGGGCTGGCCGCCAGTGGGCTGGGGGCCATCTTGGGTGGCGTCAACTTCGTTGCGACGATCGCCTGCCTCCGGGCTCCGGGCATGACCATGTTCCGGATGCCGGTGTTCACCTGGTCGGTCCTGGTCAACAGCATTCTTGTATTGCTCGCATTCCCCATCCTGACCGCGGCCTTGATGGCCCTGCTGGCCGACCGGAACCTGGGTGCCCTCATCTTCAGCCGGCAGAACGGTGGGCCGATGCTGTGGCAGCACTTGTTCTGGTACTTCGGACACCCCGAGGTGTACATCGTCGCCTTGCCGTTCTTCGGCATCATCAGCGAAGTCATCCCGGTGTTCAGCCGCAAGCCGCTGTTCGGTTACAAGGGCATGGTCTTCGCGCTGCTCGGAATCACGGCCCTATCGCTGACTGTCTGGGCGCACCACTTGTTCGCTACCGGTGTCGTGCTGTTGCCCTTCTTTTCCTTCATGACCTACATGATCGCCGTCCCCACGGGGATCAAGTTCTTCAACTGGATCGGCACCATGTGGCGCGGCCAGTTGACCTTCGAGAGCCCCATGCTCTTCGCAGTCGGCTTTCTCGTCACCTTCTTGCTGGGCGGCCTGACTGGTGTCCTGCTGGCCAGCCCGCCGTTGGACTGGCACGTGACCGACAGCTACTTCGTCGTCGCCCACTTCCACTACGTACTATTCGGCACCGTCGTGTTCTCCGCCTACGCAGGCATCTACTTCTGGTTTCCCAAGATGTGTGGACGGATGATGGACGAACGGTTGGGCAGGCTGCACTTCTGGCTGACGCTCATCGGCTTCCATGGAACGTTCCTGCTACAGCACTGGTTGGGTGGTGAGGGCATGCCACGCCGCTACGCGGACTATCTCCCCAGCGACGGATTCACGACGCTGAACACCGTCTCGACCATATTCTCGTTCGTCCTGGGCGCTTCGACGGTGCCGTTTCTCTACAACGCGGCGACGTCCTGGAAGTATGGACGGCTCGCGCTGCGCGACGACCCCTGGGGACACGGCAACTCCTTGGAGTGGGCGACTTCGTCGCCGCCGCCGCGGCACAACTTCCTCGAGATGCCGAAGATCCGCTCACCGCGACCCGCCTTCGAACTGCATTACCCCGACATGCTCGAGCGATTGCAGAGCGAGGCGTATGCCGGCAGGCGTCACGCTCCCTATGTAGGTGAGGCCGCCCTGACCGGCGGTACCCGGGCGGGACCGAGGGACCCAGACCCGACGTGACGTCAGCCCGAGGAGCGCGGTGTCGCGGCACCACTGTGCCGCCGCAATTAACGGCATCCATCGGACGACGCAAGAGCACGGCTACAGGTACAGCTACAGGAGGAGACACAGTGGGCGTGACGACGCGCGGTTTTCACGGCCGTGAGGCAGCTTCCGCACACAAGCTGCCGCCCGGGCAGTACGAGACGCACGGCTTTCCAGTCCTCTCCGCGGGCCCCACTCCGCGGATCCCGCTTGATCGTTGGCAATTCACGATCGCAACTGAGCAAGGCAAGACCCATTCATGGTCGTGGCCCCAACTGCTCGGCCTGCCGCAAGAGACGGTGCGGGTCGACATCCACTGTGTGACCAAGTGGTCGAAGTTCGACACGGTATGGCAGGGGGTGGCGGTGGACACATTGCTGCACAACGTGGAGACCTCCGCAGTCTTCGTGACGGCGCATAGCTACGGTGGCTACACCACCAACTTCCCGCTCGCAGACCTTCGAGATGGCAAGGCGTGGATCGTCCACCAGTACGACGGTCGACCACTGGAGCCCGAACACGGTGGCCCAGCGAGGCTGTTGGTGCCGCACCTGTACTTCTGGAAGTCCGCCAAGTGGGTGAATGGGCTGACACTCACCGCGGAGGACCGCCCGGGATTCTGGGAGCTGTTCGGGTACAACAACCACGGGGATCCCTGGCGCGAGCAGCGGTACGCCGGTGACTGACCGCCGGGAGACGCGTCGGCTGGTGTGGCAGAAAGCCGAACTCGTGGATGCTCGGCGCGAAACCGCCAGCGCTCGAACGCTCGTCTTCAGTGGACCCGAGTGGACCGGTTACTTGTCGGGCCAACACGTGGATGTGCGGCTGACCGCCGAGGGTGGCTACAGCGCTGAACGTAGCTACTCGATCGCCGCGACTGGCAAGCCCCGTTGCTTCGAGTTGACGGTGCAGCGACTGCCCGACGGGGAAGTCTCGCCATACTTCGTCGAAGAGATGGCGATCGGAGATGAGATAGAGGTTCGTGGGCCGATCGGCGGCTGGTTCGCGTGGCGTCCCGAAACACCCGACCCGATTCTTCTCGTCGGTGGCGGCTCCGGGGTGGTGCCGCTCATGGCCATGATTCGAGAGCGCGACCGTGCCGGGAGCCGCGCTCCATTCCGACTTGTCTACTCCGCGCGATCGGTCGATGAGGCCCTCTACAGGGATGAGTTGGCCGATCGGTCGTCGACCAGAGATCGACTGATCGTCGACCAGATCTATACGCGATCTGCGCCCGTGGGATACGAGCGCGCACCAGCGCGGATAAGTCAGATGGATCTTGCCGACCTGTCATGGGCTGCTGGGTCGGTGCCACGGTGCTACGTCTGCGGTCCCAATGGATTCGTCGAATCAGTTTCCCAACTATTGCTCGCCTTGGGTCATGCCCCCGCAATGATCCGCACCGAGCGATTCGGTCCGACAGGAGAACAACGTGAGTATCAGTGACGAGAACGCCAAGGTGGATCTCGACCAGTCGAACGCCCTTGACGGTAATGCGGCAGCCGGGGCCTTCAGCGCCGCGCTCGGCGTGGACGCCTCCATGATCGACATCGTCTGCGCTGGATGCGGTTACCGGGCGCGTTTCGCTGAGGAACGGGCCTACGTCGAAGGTCCGGGAACCACTCTGTGCTGCCGACGTTGTGCCGGCGTCATCGGCCGCCTGGCGACGACGCCCGCCGGCACGTGGCTGAGTCTGTCCGGGTCGGAGTCCTGGCGGTTGCCGATATTCGCCGGAACGTGACGCCGAACTGAGCACCGTCGAGGAACGTGCGCGCTCGAACTGCCCGAATCACCGGCGTTGCCGCGCGACGCCTCATCAGGCATCCGATGCCACCAGCTTGGAGGCGACCCAGCCATGACCAACGTTTCATCCGTGCCAGAAACCGAGGACCACGCCGACGCCCGGCGATTTGCAGCCCGCCACGGCCTCGAGCACGAACACGATCGTCGAGACCTGACGCATCACTGGGATAGCTACCCATTCGGTCTCGGTGGCTGGCGCCGGGCGCGCAACGTCGTGCGTGGCACGCTCCACGGCCGGCCCATAACCGCCTTCGAATACCACTTCGTACTCCTCAGTGACGACAGCAAAGAGCGAGACGCCTTTCGCAACTTTCTGGTGTGTGTCGTCGACCTCGACCACCCCGTGCCGGCGTTGAGCGCTGTCCTCAGGGACCGTGCAGTCTGGCACGAGGGTGAGCTCAAGGGCGTCGAAGTCCCGATCAACGATGAGTCCTTCCGAGACCGGTACCTGCTCGTCGGCGACGACGATGACTTCGCGCGCGCGGTCGTGACCGATGAACACGCAGCACGCTGCGCCGAAGTCGAGGCACGAGTGGAGTGGCGGTTCGCGGGTGACGACTTCCTGCTCTGGATCGAAAGCGTTCGGCTGGGAGATGGGCTGTCAGCGGCCCTGCAGGTGCTCCAACCGCTGATCACCGCCGCCGAAAACTTCCCAGCGCAGCGGATTGCAGCGGTGTAGGCCGCTGTCGGCCGCCTCCCGCCGAGTCGGGCGGAAGGTCGCGCACGTCCCGACGGGCCCGTCCCATGTGCCAGTGAAAGCAGCCATCCCGAACAGATAAGAAGGGGTTCGAGTTGAACACGTACCGCATCCACATTCGCAGCGACGAGTTCCAGTACGAGAGCGAGGTTCACGCCTCCAACGTCGAGAAGGAGGATGGCTGGACGATCTTCTGGAACGGGAAAGATGTGTTCATGCGCATCCGAGACGAACACATCGTGAGCCTCGAGCACCTGATCTGAGCCGCCTGCACGCCTCTCGGACGGCACCGTGAGGGATATAGGAGTCGTCGGCCGCCGACGCTCTTCGACGGTTGGGCGCTGACGTCCACGGCGTCATTCCCATAGATGAATGACCCAGGCGCACATAGGTAGCCATTCACAGGTCATCGTCAATCACAGAACCCGTCCGGCACGGTAGCTCGGCCCGACGCTACGGCCGATGGCGGCACCATCGAATGGATCGGAGGCAATCGGTCATGACGACCATGAGAGCGCTGCGTGCGCATACCCGGGGCGGTCCGGAGGTGTTGGCCTACGAGTCCGCGCCGCGCCCCACCGCGAGCGACGGCGAACTGCTGATCGCCGTGCACGCCGCAGCGATCACCTTCGACGAGCTGACCTGGCCCGAGACGTGGACCTCCGACGGCGTCGATCGGACGCCGATCGTGCCGTCCCACGAGTTCTCCGGAGTGGTGGCCGAGGTGGGCCGGGGGGTCACCGATGTCTCGGTCGGAGACGAGGTGTACGGGCTGGTTCCCTTCGACCGGGACGGGGCTGCCGCAGAGTACGTGCGCGTTCCGGCCGGCTTCGTCGCCGCCAAGCCCCGCACCGTGTCGCACGAGGTCGCGGCCGCTGCCGCGCTGCCCGGACTCACCGCGCGGGAGGCCCTCGTGGAGCATGCGGCCCTCAAGGGCGGGGATCGCGTCCTGGTGCACGGCGGCGCCGGCGGCGTCGGCGCGTTCGTGACCCAGATGGCCGGGGCCTTGGGTGCACGCGTCACGGGCACCGCGCACACCAAGGACGTTCCGTACGTCCGCTCCCTCGGGGCGGAGCGGGTAATCGATGTCGACCACGAGGCCGTCGACGCCGAGACGGGCGTCTTCGACATCGCGATCGATGCCGTCGGTGCCCTCACGCCGGAGTCGCTGTTCGCCGCGCTCAGACGCGGCGGGCGCCTGTTGGTTCTCCAAGTTCCTCCATCGCAGGAGTTGGCCGACCAGTACGGAGTCACGGCCGAGTTCTTCATCGTGACGCCTGAGCGGGAGAGCCTCGAGTGGTTGGCGGAGATGATCGACGCCGGCAAACTGGAGGTCGCGATCGCCGCCACGTTCCCGCTCGCCGAGGGCCGAGCCGCGTACGAGAGCGGGGCCACCAGGAGGGAGCGCCCTGGGAAGACGGTGCTGGTCGTCCGTGACTGACGAGGCGCTCGCTTCCTCAAGGCCCACACCGCTGGCTCAACGGCCAGGGGCTTTGCGTCAAGGAAGTGGATCTGATCGCGGGCACCGCAACCTCCCATGGGGTGCGGACAACGGCCCTCGGGTGCCGCCGCGGAGATCGACGACCGGCTCCTGCTCGGCGGGTGGGCCCGCCGGGCGATGAACAGGACTTTCCCCGAACACTGGTCGTTCCTGCGCGGCGAGCCGCGCCCTACTCGTTCGTCGTCCTGCGGGTCTCGTTCACGTACCTGACGTCCTGTCTTCGACCCGGCGGGCCGAAGACAGGATGACCCGCTTCACACGGGCGTCATCGGGGTTGTCGTCACTGATTCCCACGCGGGCCGAAATCCCCGTGACGCCTAGAAACGCCATTTTTCCAGTTGGGTTGGCGAAGGATGTCCTCCGCGAACCCGCCGGTGAGGCCGCGCCGGCCGCGTAGCGCTCGAGCGAGTTCAAGGGGGCGTCCCTACGTCGAGGACCACGGTGTCGCCTTCCGAGATCAGCTCTGCCGCCGCCTGCCCGATCGCGACCTTCGCCTCAGAAGCGACGGCCATGCGCAGTGGCATGGGCGGCTGGTAGCCGCGGGAAGCGCTGGTCGTTGGCGCGGTGCTGGCCGATCGGGAAGGAAGCGAGCGGCCGCAGGCTCGGTCACGCGGCTCAGGTGGGACTCGACCCACTCGCCATCTGCCCGCAAACGATTCAGCTCGGCACGCACTGGCTGTCCGACGTTCTCGCCGGCTGGACCGCAGGCGGGCTCGTCCTCCTGGCCACCGCGTCGCTCACCACGCTGGTGGACCGCCTCAGCCGGACGCCTGCCGTCCTGTCCACCGGGCCGCAGCGGGTGCGGCCCACCACGCCGCCCGCGGTCGTGACCTGACCCGCACGCGGCCGGACGCCGGCCCATCTGCGGCAGTGGCGTTCACCGACTCAGCGTTCCGCGCCGACCTGGCGGGAATGGCCCTGCAGGCGGGTCCGTGGCGACCTGTTGGCGTATTCCGGCGGTAGGGCGCAGCACGTGGTCGTGCCGTCCGCGGCAGCCGGGCGGGCGTCCGCCGATCCGGACAGGTGGAGGTAGCGGATGTGGTCCGCTGGGTCGTACACGTTCATCCGGGGCTCCGTCGTCGCTGGTTTCCGGATAACAGGGTGGGCTGGTATCGCTGCGGCCGACATGCCGCCAGCCCCCGGAACCTCCGGACGAAAAGCCACCTCCCGACGGGGGACAGCCAGCACCTTGAGGTCAGGCCACCCGGCGTCCAGGGGCGATCGTCCCCGGGATGCGCAGACTTGTCAGGGCGCCAATCAGTAACCTGCCGGGCTCAGCGGGCAGGAGCGGGTTGGGATCCGGCTCTAATGGCGATGCGCGGGCCTGATCCAGTGCGAGGCAACCGCTTTCCCTAACGGGATCATGTCGCCGGGAGTCCGCATCGACTCCGAGAGTCATCGGCCCGCTTCGCTGGGCCCGCCAGGTGAGAGCGGGGGAGGGGCGAGTTCACAGGGAGAAGATGACCCTGAGTCATTGTGACTTTCAACAATCGATACGTCGGCGCCCCCCCGCACATCGCGTGCTGGTGGCCACTGTCGTTCTTGACCAGCATGTAAGAGTTGACGCTGAGTTTCCGACAGGAAGTGTGGGCCGCCTCGTCGAGTGCGGACGAATCCGAGCGGTACCTCGAGCGGACTGCCTACTGCGAAGACATGGCTGCAAACATGGACTTCCGAGGCTCGGCAGACAAGCGCTAACGCCTCACACGGCAAGTGTGCGGCCGCGCCATCCGCGACCGTTCATGGTCCTACGAGTGACAGGCGTGCTCCATGAAAGCGCGGGCGTGCGGCGGACTCGACGCTCGGCTCTCTCAAGGTGGGCCTAGTCGCCGAGAGTGTGCTGGTGCAGTTCTTGTGTCAGGTCGAGAACCCGGCGGGTCAGTTGCGTGTTTTGTGCAAGCGGGTTGTCGACGTTCGTGTAGTCGGTGGCGGCCTTCTGCTGTTGGAAGACGGCTTGACGGTTCTGGCCGATCATCACGAACGTCGAGAGGAAGATCGCCTCGAGGGACACGATGAGGGTCAGCGTCGGCCACGGGCTCTTCTCGATGATCAGCATCCACGCCGCGAAGACCAGCGCGTGCAGGTAGACGAACTGCATCGACCCGGCGAGGCCGGTGATCTTGTCTGCGACGCGCAACTGGATGTCCGCCTGGCCTTGGGCGAACTGTTCCAGGACGACGGGGTGGTGCACTGCGTTCCCGGCGCTGGCGACGGAGCGGCGAGGCGCACACACGCGGCCTACAGCCCAGAGCAGGGGAGCCCGCCGGCTCCATGAGTGGCCGAACAACCGCCGAGGGAGCACTGAATCGCTACCGGCTGGTCTACGGCGACGGAGAGCAGGTGGTCCGCGAGACCCCGGTGCCTTTCGGTGGCCACGCGCGCGGAGCAGCATGACCCGCGACAACCGGGGGGACCGATCATCGCGAGGTGCCTCATGACCTCCCCGCCGAGCCCTGGGGGGCCGATGGAACTGCACCGGACCGACGGCGGACCGTTTCCGGCGCGATGAGCGTCCCGCGGTCGGGCGAGGGGGGAGCGGAGGCGCTCCCCTCCGGCAGTGCGGATGCCGCTCCCGGCCTGCACTTCGGCACCGCGAGGGCGCGCTGGGTCCTCGTGGCGGCCGTGCTCGGGTCGGGCATCGCCTTCCTCGACGCAACGGTCGTGGGCATCGCGCTGCCCGCGATCGGCCGGGAGTTCTCCGCCGGGGTGGACGCTTTGCAGTGGGTCTCCAACGCCTACACGCTGACGCTCGCCGGGCTGTTGCTGCTCGGCGGGACGCTGGGGGACCGCTACGGCCGGCGGCGGGTCTTCGTCATCGGGGTGATCTGGTTCGCGGCTGCCTCGCTGCTGTGCGGTCTCGCACCCAGCGCGTTGTGGCTGGTGGTCGCGCGGGCGCTCCAAGGTGTCGGTGCCGCCCTGCTCACCCCGGGGAGCCTGGCCATCCTCCAGGCCTCGTTCGTGCCCGAAGACCGGTCGCGCGCCATCGGGGCCTGGTCCGGGTTCGGCGGCGTCGCCGGTGCCATCGGGCCGTTCCTCGGCGGCTGGCTGATCGGTGCGGCGTCCTGGCGGCTGGTGTTCCTCATCAACCTGCCGCTCGCGGTCGCAGTGGTGCTGATCGCCAACCGGCACGTGCCGGAGTCCCGGGCCCCCGACGACGGTGGGCCGCTCGACGTGCGCGGGGCCGTGGCGATCACCCTCGCCCTGGTCGGCATCACCTACGGCCTGACCGAGGGCCCGGTTCAGGGCTGGGGCTCGGCGGTGGTGCTGCTCGCTCTCATCGGCGGCGTGGCCTGCGCCGTGGCCTTCGTGCTGTCGGAGCAGTGGGCGGCGAACCCCATGCTGCCGTTGCCGATCTTCCGCTCGGTGCAGTTCTCGGCGGCCAACGCGGTCACCTTCGTCGTCTACGCCGCCCTGAGTGGAGCGCTGTTCCTGCTGCCCGTCGTCCTGCAGGTCGCGGCCGGCTACACCCCCCTGCAGTCCGGACTGGCGCTGCTCCCGGTGACGGTGATCATGCTCGCCCTGTCGGCCCGATCGGGCGCGCTGGCCGCCAGGATCGGCCCTCGGCTGCAGATGTCGGTGGGGCCGTTGGTCATCGGCGCGGGGCTGTTCCTACTGGTCCGCATCGACGCCGGAGGGGACTACCTGACGCAGGTGCTGCCCGCCGTCGTGGTGTTCGGCCTGGGGCTCGCGATCAACGTCGCGCCGCTGACGTCGACGGCGATGAACGCCGCCCCGGCGGAGCACGCCGGGATCGCCTCGGCGGTCAACAACGACGTCGCGCGGATCGCTGGGCTGCTCGCCGTCGCCGTCCTGCCGGTCGTCGCCGGCATCACCGGCGACGCCTACCTGCACCCCGACGCCCTGCTCTCGGGTTTCCGGGAGGCGGTCCTCATCTCCGGACTCCTCTGTCTGGCCGGCGGGTTGCTGGCAGCCCTGACCATCAAGAATCCGATCGGGGGCGCCGGGGTGCCGCGTTCGCATGACCGCGAACTGCACTGTGCACTCGATGCGCCCCCGTTGCGGGGCGAGCACCACGCCCTGCACGCCGGCGCTCGATGACGGCGTGCGGGGAAGCAATGACCACCTTCGGGAGTTGAGTGACATGCGCTCAACCTAGGAAGTGATCAGCGTGACCGAAGTTCTTCGTCTTCCCGTCCTGCCCCTCGTCGACGACGTCCTGCTGCCCGGCATGGTCCTGCCGGTTTCCCTCGACGCGGAAGCTCAGGCCGCGGTGGACGCCGCACAGTCCTCCGCAGGCTCGCGGCTGTTGGCCGTGCCCCGTCTCGACGGCGTCTACAGCGCCTTCGGCGTCGTCGCGACGCTGCAACAGGTCGGCCGGCTCCCGTCCGGCGACCCTGCGGCGATCGTCCGGGCGACCGGGCGCGTCCGCATCGGTACCGGCATCCCCGGTGCCGGCGCCGCGCTCTGGGTCGAGGCCACGACCGTGGCGGACAGCCCCACCACCTCCCGGACCGCCGAGCTGGCCACCGAGTACAAAAAGCTGGTCATCTCGGTGCTGCAGAGCCGCGGCAACTGGCAGACAATCGACAGCGTCCAGCGCATGACCAACCCCGGCGCCCTTGCCGATCTGGCGGGCTACGCCCCTTATCTCGACGCCCGCCAGAAGCTCGAGCTGCTCGAGACCGCCGACATCGACATCCGGCTGGAACGCCTGGTCGAGTGGGTGCGCGCTCAGATTGCCGACATGCAGGTCTCGGAGAAGATTCAGAACGACGTCCGCGAGGGGCTGGAGAAGTCCCAGAGGGAGTTCCTGCTGCGCCAGCAGCTGGCCGCGATCCGCAAGGAGCTGGGCGCGGATGGCGACGGCGGCTCGGACCACCGTGCGCGCGCCGAGGCCGCGGACCTGCCGGAGAAGGTCCGCGAGGCCGTCTTCCGCGAGATCGACCGGCTCGAGGCGACCAGCGAGCAGAGCCCCGAGGGCGCCTGGATCCGCACCTGGCTGGACACTGTCCTCGAGCTGCCATGGAACGTCCGCACCCCGGACAACGACGACGTCCGGACGGCCCGGGCCGTGCTCGATGCCGACCATTACGGGCTGGGCGACGTCAAGGACCGGATGATCGAGCACCTCGCCGTCCGGGCCCGCCGCGCGCAGCGGGGGCTGCAGGCAGTCGGCGGCCGCGGGTCCGGCGCCGTGCTCGCGCTGGTCGGCCCGCCCGGCGTCGGCAAGACCAGCCTCGGTGAATCGGTCGCGCGGGCCCTGGGCCGGAAGTTCGTCCGCGTGTCGCTGGGCGGCGTCCGTGACGAGGCCGAGATCCGTGGCCACCGGCGCACCTACGTCGGCGCGCTGCCCGGCCGGATCGTGCGCGCGGTCCGGGAGGCCGGCTCCATGAACCCGGTCGTCCTGCTCGACGAGATCGACAAGGTCGGCAGCGACTACCGCGGCGACCCCGCGGCCGCGCTGCTGGAGGTGCTGGACCCCGAGCAGAACCACACGTTCCGCGACCATTACCTCGACCTGGACCTCGACCTGTCCGACGTGCTGTTCCTCGCGACGGCGAACGTGGTCGACACGATCCCGCAGGCACTGCTGGACCGCATGGAGTTCGTGCAGCTCGACGGGTACACCGAGGACGAGAAGGTCGCCATCGCCCGTGGGCACCTGCTTCCGCGCGAGATGGAGCGCGCGGCGCTGAGCACCGGCGACGTGCTGATCCAGGACGACGCGTTGCACGCGGTCGCGGCCGAGCACACTCGCGAGGCGGGCGTGCGCCAGCTCGACCGTGCGCTCGCCCGGATCCTGCGCAAGGCGGCGGCCACCCTGGCCACCGATCCGTCGGTCGCGCCGCTTCAGGTGACCGCGGCGGACCTGCGCAGTTACCTCGGCCGTGCACGGTTCACCCCGGACACCGCGGAACGCACTGCCGTTCCCGGTGTGGCGACCGGCCTCGCGGTGACCGGCACGGGTGGTGATGTGCTCTTCATCGAGGTCACCGCGGTCGACGGCGAGCCCGGTCTGATCGTGACCGGCCAGCTGGGCGACGTCATGAAGGAGTCGGCGCAGATCGCGCTGTCCTACGTGCGCGGCCACACCGAGCAGTTGGGTGTCGACGCCGCGGTGCTGAACCAGCGCCTGCACCTGCATGTGCCGGCCGGCGCGGTCCCGAAGGACGGGCCGAGTGCGGGCGTGACGATGGTGACTGCGCTGGCCTCGCTCGCCTCGGGCCGAGCGGTCCGGGCGGACGTCGGCATGACCGGCGAGGTCACGCTGTCCGGTCGCGTCCTGCCGATCGGCGGGGTGAAGCAGAAGTTGCTCGCCGCCGACCGGGCCGGGCTGACCACGGTGTTCCTGCCGGCGCGCAACGAGGCCGATCTGGACGATGTCCCGGCCGAGGTCCGCGCGCGGCTGACGATCCACTTGGTCGGCGACGTCGCCGGCCTCGTCTCCGCGGCTCTGGCTCCGGCCACGGACGGGTCGTCCGCCGTCGGCGTGGCTGCCTGATCCCCGGCGCCGTGGTTCTCGACCTCAGGGAGTCCCGACCTCGGGACGAGATCGGGAGCCACGGCACCGAAGGGCGGCGACGTGGTGAGGTCTCCGGGCTGGTCGCCCCTGGTCCGGCGAGGAGAGCGGAGACCGGCGTGGCCTCAGACGAACTGGCCTCGGCGATCGGCCGTCAGGACGGCCGGGCGGACTGCGGGGTCGCGGTGGACCGGTCAGCGCTGTCGCTGGCTTGCTCGGCTCCCGTCCGCGGCGCAGGTACCACTGTGGCCAACCCGGTGGCGTCGACAGCCTGGAGGATCAGCTGAGTTGCGGCGTCCGGCTGTGAGACGAACGAGACGTGCGAGGCCGGCACCTCGACGATGGTCGCGTGGGCGCGCTCGGCCATGAACCGCTGCAGTGCCGGCGGAATGGCCTTGTCCTGCGTGCCGAGCAGGTACCAGCAGGGGGTCCCCTCCTTCCACGCGGGGACCCCCGAGGGACCGGTGAAGGCAGCGTTGGCGAACGGCCGCTGAGCGGCGGCCATCGCCGTCGCCGTCGCACCGTCGACGTCGGCGGCGAAGGCGTCGTGGAACGCCTCGGGGTCGAGGTAGAGGTCCGCGTCCTCACTCCCGTCGGGGCGGGTGTACGGAACGGGCCTGATTGCGGGCCCCACGAGGCTGCCCTCGAACCTCTCGAGGAGCTGCATCTGGCTCTCGCCCTCGTCGAGCAGCCATCCGTTGAGGTAGACGAGTGCCTTGACCTGCTGGTTGCCGGTCGCGGCAACCGATATGACGACGCCGCCGTAGGAGTGGCCGACCAGCACGATGGGACCGGTCAGAGTGCGTAGGAACTCCGCGAGGTATCTGGCGTCGCCAGGGATTCCGCGGAGCGGGTTGGCGAAGCCGACGGCGCGGAACCCGCGTTCCTGGAGGGCGCGGATCTGGCGGTCGAATCCCGTGGCATCGGCCCAGGCGCCGTGGACCAGGACGATCGTCGGCCTCGGCTCGTCGCGTTCGATGGCCATGTCAGCTCCTTGCCCGCGCGGGGATCGGTCCGTTGGGCGAGGCTTCTCCGTTCGGCAGGGGAGCGCCCAGAGTCGTTGGTCCGTCGCACCCACGGATTGTCGGGGACGCGTCATTGCCACGTCGCAACGTCGCCGGGGGCTGACCGATCCGCAGTGACGGGACTGGCGTTCAGCGCCGGATCCTGCGCGGCCGGTAGCAGCTCGACAGCAGCAGGGTGGACGTCTGGAGGCCACGCCAACCCATGAGGCCGGCCGTGGAGCCAGAGCGAGGTTGCGTCGCGCACTCCGGGGTCAGCAACTGTGGGGAATCGGACGGGCCCCCTGCTGTCGCGCGAACGCCTGGATGAGCTCTTTGATCCTCCTTGCCTCGGCGCCGTAGAGCCTGTTCGGCGCGCTGCTGTGGGGCCCTTGCTGCCGCCGGTGGGCATATGGTCGGGGAGGGTGCAGTCGACGCCCGATGCGCCCGGAAGGTCGAGAGATGACATCTCTTGCGGCGCCCTTGGTGCAGTCGGCCGTTTCGAGTGTGGACAGCGGCACGGGCGGTGGGCTCGGTCTGTTGTTGCCGGCCAGCGTCCTCGCGGCCCTGCTCACCGGGACCATCAATCTCACTCTTGCCCGTCGGCGGAGCCGTGAGGAGGAACGCGCCAGAGTCCGGAACACGTGCGCGGAGGCGTTCAAGGCCTACAGCGAGTACCGGGAGTTCCCCAACGCCATCATTCGCCGGGACACCGACCGGCCGGGTGAGGAACGCCAGCGGCTGCTGGAGGGGCTGCGTCAGTTGCAGGCCCGCTTGTCCTTCTACCAGACGTGGGCGCTGCTCGAGGCGCCGCCGGTGGGAAAGGTCTACGTGGCCCTGCTCGACGAGGCCCGCTCGATGATCGACAAGGCGATGCGCGTTGCGTGGGCCGAGCCGGTTGCCGCCGATGACATCGACATGAATCTCGATCCCGGGCTGATCGACCTCGCGTCGCTCACGTCATACGAGGAGGCCTACCGCCAAGCCGTAGCCGTTCATCTGGACAGGCTCGCGCCTCGCTGGTCGTGAACCCGACCCGGAGATCCACGGCCAGCTCGTGCCGATCATCCGCGCCGGACCGAGCGGCTCCGGCTGGAGCGGCTGCTGAACGGGGCACTGCACTGTCGGCTTCCGTGGTCAGGCGGGGGTTCGGGTCAACTCACCGCTGAGCGTGCGCGCTGGCCGGAGCGGCGTATGACGAATTTGACCACCATTGCGCTGTATGGAGGGGCGGTTCAACAGCGTTCGGCGTCGTTCCGTATTGCGGCTGACCCACGCGGATGAACACCGGCGGACGTGCTGGAACCTGCAGCCACACCGGCTGGTCGACCTCATCCTCAGCAACGAGGGCGTCCCCGCCGTGAATCAGGTGGAGACCCGCCCGTACTTCCAGCGCAGCGCCGACCAGGAGTTGATGCGCGAGCACGGTGTGCAGATCGAGTCGTGGGGCGGTTCGCCGGGGGCAAGAACGACCTGTTCACCGACCCGACGCTCAGCGCCATCGGCGAGGCGCACGGCAAGTCCGTCGCCCAGGTCGTCCTGCGGTGGTTCACCCAGCGCGGCGTCGTGGCCATCCCGAAGTCGGTCAGGCCCGATCGGATGCGGCAGAACCCGGACATCTTCGACTTCCAGCTCACCGACGAGCAGATGAAGCGCATCGCCGCGTTGGACACCGGTGCCAGCCTCTTCTTCGACCACCGCGACCCCGCGATGGTCACCTGGCTTGACGGCCGCCGCGACAACTGAGCCCCACCGGCGTCAGCTGACGCAGCTGCCTGCGGAGTTGCGCCCGGCCGTGATGTCCGACTGCTGCCGGGCGGGGTCACGTCGACTGCCCCTCCAGGCGTCCGAGGTCACGCTCGGCGTACTCGCGGTGCAGCCACTCCTCGTTCAGCACCGTGGTGAAGCAGCGGCGCACCGCATACGACTCGGACGCGGGGTACCCCGGCTCGAGTACCGGCCGGGTCATCGCGTCGAGCTGCTCGTCGGTCAACTCGTCGAGGGCTCGCGCCACCGTCGCCATCCGCTCGGTGCGCACGGCGAGGATCTCGTCGAGGGAGGGCCTCGCCTCCGTGTCGTGAGGCACTGCCGGGGTGTCGACGGGCATCTCCGTGTGGACCAGACCGAGCGGGTGGAAAGGCGCCGGGTTGCCTTGGACGGCTCGCAGCAGCCAGGCGTCGGTGACGAAGATGAGATGCCGCAGCGTCTCGATGAAGGACCACTCGCCATCGACCCGCTCGTGCAGCGCATCCTCGGGGAGTGATCGGGCGCGCTGTACTGCGGCGTCCCACCGGCGCACGACGACGGGCCATGCCTCTCGGAAGCCGTCGGCGTCGGTGGGCCGCAGCAGCGTGCGGTCGGGGTCGCGGCGGTCGAGTTCGGCTTCGATCAGCGGGCCGACGTCGACCCCGTTGATCGTCAGATCGTCGATGTAGCCGTCGACCTCTACCCGCTGGAGCCAGGCGCCACGGATCACCGTGTCCCGGAAGTAGACGTTGTGGAACCGCGATCGGCTGAAGTCGACCTCCTCGAAGCGGCTGTGGCTCAAGTCCGCGCGCAGATAGTCCGTCACAGCCGTCACCTTCGCACCTGCCACCGACAGTCAGCGCCGGAGACAGCGGGGCTTGAAGTGACCGGGGCGTCGGGAACCTCAGCGCCGGACCGGTGGGCGCGGGTGCTCGCCGTCCGTGGCGGTTGCCTCGATGGCCAGACGGCGCCGCAGGCCGTCCAGCAGGGCAGTGAGGCCGATGTCGAAGGCCTCGTCGGCGCGCTGCTGTCCCTGCGGCGCCACCTCGAGCGCCTCACCCAGGGCGGGCAGGTCGCCGTCCTCGTCCCGCCACACGGCCTCGGGGGCGGCCAGGTCGAGCGCCGCACCCAGGGCGTAGCTGTCCAGGACGCTGATCCAGAGCAGTACCTCGCGGGGCGGCACCCCGGCGTCCCGGAGGAGCGCGGCGACCCGGTCGTAGCCGCGCAGCACCGAGCCGCTGGTCATGGTGGTTTCCGTGAGCAGGGGAATCAGCCGCGGGTGGCGCGCCAGCGCATTGCGGTAGGAGTGCATCCACGCGCCGACCTGGTCGGTCCAGTCGCTGCCGTCCAGCGGCGGCATCAGCATGCCGGTGACGACCACCCGTTCGCGCAGTGCCTCGATGATCGCCCCGCGGCCGCTGAGGTGCTTGTAGACCGCTGACGGGCTCGTGCCCAGACGCCCGGCCAGGTCGGTCATCGTGAGCCGGCCGCTCTCGTCGATGCAGGCCAGGGACGCATCGAGGATCGCGTCGACGTCGATCAGCCGCTTGCGGCGCTGGACCATGCTGCCTCCTCCTCGGCGCCCGAGCCTGACATGAGACCGGGTCTTGACGATGTGGCCTGCCTCACCCATGCTCGTAAGTGAATCCCATTCACTTTAGCGCGAGCTGAGGCCCCGAGAGGACCCCGCCGTGACCACCTCACCCCTCCCTCCCGACCGCGACCTGCATGCGGAGACCGGACAGCTGAAGCGCGGCGTCCTCGGCACCGGGAGCCTGGTCTTCATGGTCGTCGCGGCCGCCGCGCCGTTGACCGTGATGGCCGGCGTCGCGCCGCTGGCGATCCTCGTCGGCGGGGTCGGCGCTCCTGTCGGCTACCTGGCCGCCGGGCTGGTGCTGACGATCTTCGCGGTGGCCTTCACCCGGATGACCCGTTTCGTCCGCAGCGGGGGTGCCTTCTACGCCTACATCGCCACCAGCCTCGGCCGGGGGTGGGGGCTGGCCGCGGCGCTGCTGGCGCTGGTGTCGTACAACGCCCTCCAGATCGGCGTCTACGGGCTCTTCGCCGTGCAGGCCCAGGAGACGCTGGCCGACGTCTTCGGCCTGACGGTGCCCTGGCCGGTGGTCGCGGTCGTGTCCGTGGCACTGGTCCTGGTCCTGGCCTGGCTCGGCATCGACGTGGGCGCCCGCGTGCTCGGCGTCCTCCTGGTCCTGGAGACCGCCATCCTGGCCCTGATGGCCGTCGGTGTCCTCGTCCACGGTGGCGCCTCCGGTCTGGACGCCGTCTCCTTCACCCCGGACGCCGTGTTCAGCCCCGGCATGGGCGGGGTCCTCGCCTTCTGCTTCGCCGCCTTCATGGGCTTCGAGTCGACGGTGCTCTACCGCAAGGAGGCCAGGAACCCCGAGCGCACCATCCCGCGCGCCACCTACGCCGCGGTGGCGTTCATGGCGGTCTTCTACTGCTTCGTCGTCTGGTCGGTCGTGCAGGCCTTCGGCAGCGACGCGGCCGTCGGCGCGGCCGGCGACGACCTGGCCGGCATGTTCTTCGGCGTGATCGAGACCTACGTCGGACCGTGGGCGAGCACGCTGATGCACCTGCTGGTCATCAGCAGCGTCTACGCATCGCAGATCGCGTTCCACAACGCGATCACCCGCTACACGCTCTCGCTGTCCCGAGAAGGCGTTCTTCCCGCCTGGGCGGGCCGGGTCCACCCGCGGTTCGGCTCGCCGTACCGGGCGAGCCTCGTGCAGAGCGCGCTGGCCGTCGTCGTGATCCTCGCCTTCGCCGCCGTCGGCGCCGACCCGTACACGCACCTGCTGCTGTGGGTGAACACCCCCGGCGTCGTCGGGGTCCTCGTGCTGCAGACGCTCACGGCCGCGGCGGCCGTCGTCTACTTCACGCGTCGCAACCGGGCCGCGAGCACCCGGACCGCCCTCGTCGCCGCGGTCGCCTCCACGGTGCTGCTGGCCATCGCGACCTACGTCCTCGTCGACAACATCGAGCTGCTCACCGCCGCCTCGACGGGCATCAACGTCCTCCTGGTCGGCATCGTGCCGGTGACCCTGCTGGTCGGCGCCGTCCTCGCCGTCCGGCTGCGTACGTCCCGGCCCGCCACGTACGCAGGCATCGGCCAGGGCGCCGCCGAGGACGAGGTCGATCCCGGACCGGACGCCGCTCGCATGGCCACCCCGACCGCGGTGCAGGTGCAGGCGTGAACCCCGATCTCGTCATCTGCGCCGACACCGTGCACACCCTCGCCGGGGCCGCGCCCGTCCAGGCCGTCGCGATCAGCGGCGGGACCATCGTCGCCACCGGTAGCCGCGACGACGTCCGGGACTGGCGGGGAGCGCGCACCGAGGTGGTCGACCTCGGTGACGCTGTCCTCACTCCCGGGCTGACCGACGGTCACATGCACCCGATCATGGGTCTGCAGCTGACCGCGGACGTCGACCTCTCCACCGCCCGATCGTTGGACGAGGTGCACGCACGGCTGTCGGCTGCGGCCGCGCGCCGGCCGGAGGACGCGTGGGTCCAGGCATGGGGTCTGGACCCCAACATCTTCGGCGGCCGGCCCGTCACGAACGCCCCGATCGAGGCTGCCGTCGGGGGGCGTCCGGCCTTCGTCCGGCTCTTCGACGCCCACTCCGCCCTCGCGACCGACCGGGCCCTGGCGATCGCCGGCGTGACGGGCCCGCGCCGGTTCGCGCAGCGATCCACGGTCGTGTGCGACGACGCCGGCCGCCCCACCGGGCTGCTGCTCGAGGCGGCCGCCATGGACCTGGTGCAGGACCACGTGCCGCTGGACCCGGTGCCGGTGCGGGCCGCCCAGCTGCGCGACCTGCTCCAGGACATGGCGTCCACCGGGCTCACCGGTGGCCACGTCATGGACCTGCTCGGCGACAGTCAGGCCGTCGTCGCCGCCGCCGAGGATCTGGGCGAGCTGCCGGTGCGGCTCCGCTTCGCCCCGTGGTGCGTGCCGGGCGCGGACGCCGACGGGATCGCCGAGCTCGTCGACCTGCAGCGACGCGGAGGCCGCCGCTGGGCGGTCGGTGCGGTCAAGTTCATGATCGACGGGACCATCGACAACGGAACGGCCTGGCTGGAGCAGCCGGACGCGCTGGGGGAGTCGACCGAGAGCTTCTGGCCCGAGCCGGCCGAGTACACGGCCGCAGTCCGCGCGCTCGCCGCGCACGGCATCCCGACCGCCACGCACGCGATCGGTGACGCCGCCGTGCGCCACGTCCTCGACGCGCTGGAGGGCCTGCCGCGCACCTCGCGTGGCCCCCATCGCATCGAGCACATCGAGACGCTGCCCACCGAACTGGTCGGCCGCTTCCTCCGGCAGGGGGTCGTGGCGAGCATGCAGCCCACGCACTGCACCCACTTCACCCGGGCCGACCACACCGACAACTGGTCCGCGCGGCTCGGCCGCGAGCGTGCCGACCGTGCCTGGCGCTGCCGCGACCTCCGCGACGCCGGCGTGCCGCTGGTCCTCGGGTCGGACTGGCCGGTGGCGCCGTTCGACCCTCGGCACGTGCTCGCGGACGCACAGCTGCGCCGGCCAGCGGGCGAGCCGGACGTGGCCCCGGTGCAGCCGACCCAGGGGCTGACCCCGCGCATGGCGCTGGAGGGGTACACGTCCGCGGCGGCGTGGGCGGCCGGCGAGGTCGACGTCGCCGGCCGGATCGCGGTGGGCGCGCGCGCCGACCTGACCGCTTTCGCCGTCGACCCGCTGACCACGCCCGGCGACGAGCTCGCCGACGCGCCGGTCGTGATGACCGTCGTCGACGGAGCCGTCGTGCACCGCAGCGTCCTCGTGGACCGGTGACCCGGCTGCCGAACCGGCGCGAGCGCGCCGTTCCCACTGCCGTTCCGGCACTCCTGCAGCGGCGTGCCTCTCCGTAGCGTCCGGGGAGAACGCCCCCTCCGACCGGCCTCCGACGGGTCGTCGAGGCCCCACTCCCGAGAGGACTCCCCGTGACCATCGCCCCAGAGCGTGCCTCGGAAGCGGCCGTGCTCGAGTCCGTGCCCACTCAGCTGTTCATCGGCGGCGCCTGGCGGCCCGCCTCCGACGGCGGGACGTTCGACGTCCTCGATCCGGCGACCGGCGAGGTCCTGCGGACGATCGCGTCCGCGACCGTCGCGGACGGCCGTGCTGCGCTGGACGCCGCGGTGGCCGCCCAGGCCGAGTGGGGTGCGACCGCGCCGCGGGTGCGCAGCGAGATCCTGCGTCGGGCCTGGGAGATCCTGCAGTCGCGGCGCGACGAGGTCGCGCTCCTCATGACGCTGGAGATGGGCAAGCCGCTGGCGGAGGCGCTCGGCGAGGTGACCTACGGCGGTGAGTTCCTGCGCTGGTTCAGCGAGGAGGCCGTGCGCATCTCCGGCCGGTACGGGTCCAACCCGGAGGGAACGGGCCGCATGGTGGTCTCGCACCACCCCGTCGGGCCGTGCTTCCTCATCACCCCCTGGAACTTCCCGCTGGCGATGGCGACCCGCAAGATCGCGCCCGCCCTGGCGGCGGGCTGCACCGTGGTCGTCAAGCCGGCCGAGCTGACGCCGCTCACGACCCTGCTGTTCACCCGGATCCTCGAGGAGGCCGGTCTGCCGGCCGGGGTCGTCAACGTCATCCCCACGGCGTCGGCGAAGGAGGTCAGCGCGCCGATCATCGCCGATCCCCGCCTGCGCAAGCTGTCGTTCACCGGTTCGACCGAGGTCGGCCGGGTCCTGCTCAGGCAGGCGGCCGACAACGTGCTGCGGACGTCGATGGAGCTCGGCGGGAACGCGCCGTTCGTCGTCTTCGAGGACGCCGATCTGGACGCCGCCGTGGAGGGCGCGCTCGCCGCGAAGTTCCGCAACTCCGGAGAGGCCTGCACCGCCGCGAACCGCTTCCTCGTCCACCGCGACGTGGCCGACGAGTTCGCCCGGCGGGTGACCGACCGCGTTGCCGCGCTGCGGGTGGGCCGGGGCACGGAGGACGGCGTCAACGTCGGCCCGCTGATCGACGAGGACGCGGTCGCCAAGGCCCGCGCCCTCGTCGAGGACGCCGTCTCGCGCGGGGCGACCCTGCACACCGGAGGGTCGGCCCTCGAGGGGCCCGGCACCTTCTTCGAGCCCACCGTCGTCTCCGGCGTCCGGAAAGGCAGCGACATCCTCGCCACCGAGATCTTCGGACCTGTCCTCTCGATCGTCCCGTTCACCGACGAGGACGAGGCCGTGCGTCTGGCCAACGACACCCCCTACGGCCTGGTGGCCTACGTCTGGACGAAGGACCTCGCCCGCGGCCAGCGGATGATCGAGCGCCTCGAGACCGGCATGCTCGGGCTGAACGCCGGCGTCATCTCCAACGCCGCCGCGCCCTTCGGCGGCGTCAAGCAGTCGGGTCTCGGCCGCGAGGGCGGCGTGGAGGGCATCCACGAGTACCTGACCACCAAGTACACGATGACCCCGGATCCGACCCGATGACCGCCACCGTGACCGCCACGAGGCCCGTCCGGTCGCACACCGAAGGCACGCCAGGGACTGTCATGGAACAGCTCGAGTGCGACGTCGTCGTCGTCGGGGCGGGGGTCACCGGACTCACCGCCGCGACCCGTCTCGCCGCCGCCCGCAAGAGCGTCGTCGTCCTCGAGGCACGCGAGCGCATCGGCGGTCGGCTGTGGACCGACGTCGTCGACGGCCAGATGCGTGAGATCGGCGGCCAGTGGGTGTCGCCCGACCAGACCGCTCTCCTCGAGACGCTCGACGAGCTCGGCCTGCAGACCTACTCCCGCTACCGGGACGGCGAGAGCCTCTACATCACCCGGGACGGGGAGCTGCGCCGCTTCACCGGCGACGTCTTCCCGGCGGGGGAGCGGACCGAGCAGGAGATCATCCGGCTCATCGAGGTCCTGGACGGCCTGACCGCGGAGGTCGACCCGGCGGCGCCCTGGGCGCACCCGCGTGCCCAGGAGCTCGACCAGATCTCGTTCCGCGGCTGGCTCGAGCAGCAGACCGTCGACGAGGAGGCCCGCGAGAACATCGCGCTCTTCGTCGCCGAGGCGATGCTCACCAAGCCGGCGCACACGTTCTCGCTGCTGCAGGCGCTGCTCATGGCGGCCAGCGCCGGCGGCTTCAGCAACCTCGTCGACGCCGACTTCATCCTCGACAAGCGCGTGGTGGGCGGACTCCAGCAGGTTCCGCTGCGCCTGGCCGACAAGCTCGGCGCCGACTCCGTCCGGCTGGGCACCCCGGTGCGGACGATCGAGTGGGACGACTCCGGCGCCACGGTCACGGGCGAGGGCGTCACGGGCGAGGGTGTCGAGGTGCGGGCACGCCACGTGGTGGTCGCGGTCCCGCCGAACCTCTACGACCGCATCCGGTATGTGCCGGCCCTGCCGCGGCTGCGCCAGCAGCTGCAGCAGCACCAGTCCCTCGGCCTCGTGATCAAGGTGCACGCGACGTACGAGACGCCCTTCTGGCGCGACGCCGGCCTCTCGGGCACGGCGTTCAGCCCGTACCAGCTTGTGCACGAGGCGTACGACAACACCAACCACGGCGAGAGCCGGGGCACCCTCGTCGGCTTCGTCGCCGCCGAGCGGGCCGACGCGCTCCTCCGGCTGAGCGCCGACGACCGACGGAGCCGGATTCTCGACTCCCTGGCGGCCTACTTCGGGCCGGAGGCCCGCCGTCCGGTCACCTACTACGAGAGCGACTGGGCTGCCGAGGAGTGGACGCAGGGCGCCTACGCCGCGAGCTTCGCCCTCGGCGGGCTCACCCGCTACGGCGAGCTGCAGCTGCAGCCGGTCGGGCCCATAAGGTTCGGGTCGAGCGACCTGGCCGGCCTCGGATACCAGCACGTCGACGGCGGTATCCGCGTCGGCCGGCGGCTCGCCGACGACGTCATCGCAGCGACACTCGACGAGGAGAGGCACTGATGCCCGCCTACGCAGTCACCAACCCGGCCACCGGGGAGACGGTGCGCACCTACCAGCCCGTCTCCGACGCCGACCTGGACGCGGCGATCGCCGACACGCACGCCGCGTACACGTCGTGGAGCCGGACGACGACCCCCGCCGAGCGGGCCGAGCTCGTGCGCCGGGTGGGCGCCGCGCTCACCGACCGGAAGCAGGAGCTGGCCGAGATCGTGGTCCGCGAGATGGGCAAGCCGATCGCGCAGGCCGTCATCGAGGTGGAGTTCGCGGCCGAGATCTTCCAGTACTACGCCGACCAGGGGCCCGGGCACCTGGCCGACGAGCCGATCGACGTGGAGTCCGGCTCCGCCGTCGTCCGCAAGGAGGGGCTCGGCGTCCTGCTCGGGGTCATGCCGTGGAACTTCCCCTACTACCAGGTCGCGCGCTTCGCCGGACCGAACATCGTCGCGGGCAACACCATCCTGCTCAAGCAAGCGCCGCAGTGCCCCGAGTCGTCGTCCGTGCTCGAGGAGATCTTCCACAAGGCGGCGACAGGCCTGGGTGTGCCGACCGGCGTCTACCGGAACATCCTCGCGACCGACGAGCAGGTCGCGACCGTGATCGCCGACCCGCGCGTGCAGGGCGTCTCCGTGACCGGTTCCGAGCGGGCGGGCTCGGCGGTCGCCGAGATCGCCGGCCGCAACCTCAAGAAGGTCGTGCTGGAGCTGGGCGGGTCCGACCCGTTCATCCTGCTCTCGACCGACGACCTCGACGCCGCGGTGACCGACGCGGTGAACGCGCGCCTGGACAACAACGGGCAGTCGTGCAACGCGGCCAAGCGCTTCGTCGTGGCCGGCGACCTCTACGACACGTTCGCCGAGAAGTTCACCGGTGCCCTCAGCGCGGTCGCCCCCGCCGACCCCACCGGCGAGGGCACGACGCTGGGTCCGCTGTCGTCCGACCTCGCGACGCAGCGGCTGCAGGAGCAGCTGGACCGCGCGGTGGAGCAGGGGGCCACCGTGCTGGCGCGTGGCGAGCGGCGGGGCAACTTCTTCCCGCCCGCCGTCCTCGCCGACATCACCCCGCAGATGGACGCCTACCGGCAGGAGTTCTTCGGGCCGGTGGCCATGCTGTTCCGCGCCCAGGACGAGGACGACGCCGTCCGCCTGGCCAACGACACCCCGTTCGGCCTCGGTTCCTACGTCTACACGACCGACCCCGACCAGGCCGACCGCGTCACCGACCGGATCGACGCCGGCATGGTGTGGGTGAACCTGGTGCTGGGCGACGCCGCCGAGCTGCCGTTCGGGGGCACCAAGCGTTCCGGCTTCGGGCGGGAGCTGGGCCGCTACGCGCTGGACGAGTTCGTCAACCGCAAGCTGGTCCGCAAGGCCTGATGCGCAGACGACGGGCCCCGCACTCCCCGGCCGGGAGTGCGGGGCCCGGCCGTGTCAGGGGGTGCGGGGCGGCCGGGTGCGGCGCGTGCCCGTCGCTTCGAACGCGGCGGCCAGGGTCAGCAGCGCGGTGTCGTCGTAGGCCCGTCCGGCGAAGGTGAGTCCTACGGGCATGCCGATGTCGGCCATCGTCCCCATGGGCACCGTGACCGTGGGGATGCCCAGGTGCCGGATCACCAGGTTGCCGTTGGCCACCCACACGCCGTTGCGCCACGCGAGGTCCGCGGATGCCTGGTCGCGGTCGGCGTCGGCCGGCCCGACGTCGGCCACGGCGGGGAACAGCACCGCGTCCAACGACAGCTCGTCCATCCACGCCTCGAGATCGACCCGGCGGGTCTCCTCGAGCCCGCGGACGCCGTCGGCCAGCTCCGGCATGTCGGACCAGGTGGCCCCGGGGTGCCCGCGCACCCAGTCGGGATAGCACGCGATGTCGTCGTCGAAGCCGGTGTAGCGGCCGGGGAGCGCACCCTCGGGATGCGGGAAGATCGTCGCCCCGTCGACGTCGGCCAGGCTGCTCAACGCCGGGTCGCCGTTGGCGCGGAGGAACTCCTCCCACGCCCGTGCGGAGAGATCTCCGATCTCGCGGCGCAGGTACCCCGGCGACACCAGGCCGCGGGTGGAGACGGTCGGCATACCCGGACGGTCGCGCTCGTAGCGCGAGACCACGGGGAAGTCGACCTCGACGACCGTGGCGCCGGCCGCCTCCAGGTCGCGGCGGGCCGACTCCCACAGTTCGATCACCGAGGGGCGCGTCTCGATCCGCCGGCCCGTCGAACCGCCGATCCCGCCGTCCTCGGCCGTGCCGGCCTCCGGATCGGCGTTGACGTACATGCGCGGGATCCCGAGGCGTCGTCCCGTGAGCGCGCCGGCGCTGTCCTCGGACAGCGCGACGTAGGACTCCGGCCGCACCTGCGAGGGCCGGGGGATCGGCACCCACTGCTGGGTGCGCCAGAAGTCGCCCCGGGTCTCGTCGTCGTCGGCCACCACGACGTCGAGGACCTCGAGCAGGTCCGCCATGGTGCGGGTGTGCGGCACGACGACGTCCATGGTCGGGACCAGCGGCCAGTTGCCGCGCACCGAGATCACCCCGCGCGACGGGGTGTAGGCGCACAGGCCGCTGTTGCTCGCGGGGCCGCGCCCGCTGGACCAGGTCTCCTCGGCGAGGCCGAAGGCGGCGAAGCTGGCCGCGGTCGCGGTGCCCGACCCGTTGGACGACCCGGAGGCGAACGGCGCCGCCAGGTAGTCGGCGTTGTAGGGACTCTCGGCGCGGCCGTACAGACCCCGTTGCATGCCCCCGTTGGCCATCGGCGGCATGTTGGTCAGCCCCAGGCAGACGGCCCCGCCGGCGCGGAGGCGCTCGATCGCGAACGCGTCGCGCTGGGCGACGAGATCGGCGAAGGCGGGACTGCCGGCGGCTGCGGTCAGTCCTCTGACCAGGTAGCTGTCCTTGGCGGTGTAGGGGATGCCGTCCAGCGGACCGAGCGTCTGCCCGCGCGCCCGACGCGCGTCGGACGCCGCCGCCTCGTCCCGTGCGTGCGGGTTGCGCACGACGACCGCGTTCAGCGCCGTGGGGGAGTCGGGGGTGTCGTAGGCGTCGATGCGGGGCAGGTAGGCGTCGACCAGCTCGACCGCCGTCGCACGTCCCGACTCGAGCGCGGCACGCAGCGCGGCGATGGGTGCCTCGACGACGTCGATCACGCGGACACCCGGGGCTGCTGCTGGGTGATGCAGTGGATGCCGCCGCCGCGCGCGAACAGCTCCCGGGCATCGACCGTGACGACCTTCCGGCCCGGATAGGCCTCGGCGAGGATCGCGCGGGCCCGCGCGTCGGCCCGCTCCTCGCCGAAGCCGCAGGCGACGACGCCGCGGTCGACCACCAGGTGGTTGACGTAGCTCCAGTCGACGAAGCCGTCGTCGTCCTTCAGGGTCGCCGGGGCCGGGAGGTCGATGATCTCGAACGGCCGACCTGCCGCGTCCGTCTCGCCGGCCAGCGACTCCCGCAGCTGCCGCATCACCGCATGGTCGGGGTGGCCGGCATCGGGCTGCTCGTGCAGGAGCAGCCGGCCGCGGGAGGGGATGGTCGCCACGATGTCGACGTGCCCTCGGGTGCCGAACTCGTCGTAGTCGCGGGTCAGGCCCCGGGGCAGCCACACGGCGTGCCGGGCGCCGAGCGTGCGGGTCATCTCCGCCTCCACCTGCGCGCGGTCGAGGTGCGGGTTGCGGCGGGGGTCGAGCTGCACGGTCTCGGTGAGCAGCACGGTGCCCTCTCCGTCGACGTGGATGCCGCCGCCCTCGTTGACCATGGCCGAGCTCACCACCTCGGCTCCGACGTGCGCCGCGACCGCGCGGGCGATCTCCGCGGAGAGCTTCCACTCGGCCCAGTCGGGCGCGCCCCACCCGTTGAAGACCCAGTCCACCGCTCCGAGGACGCCGGGGCGTTCCTCGTCGACGACGAACGTCGGACCGACGTCGCGCATCCAGAACTCGTCGAGCGGAGCCTCGACGATCTCGATGTCGGCACCGAGCATCCGTCGCGCCCGATCGCGCTCGCTCGGGTCGACGACCATCGTGACCGGCTCGAAGGCGGCGATCGCGTGGGCGACCGCGGTCCACGCCGCGTAACCCGCCTCCCGCTCGGCGGCCGAGGCGCCCAACGTGTAGCCCTCGCGCGGAAAGGCCATCCAGGTCCGGTCGTGCGGATCCCCCTCCAGGGGCATGCGCCACATCGCTGTCCTACCTTCTCGGTCGCAGGGATCAGACCGCAGTCTGCCGAAGCCGGTCCAGCTCGCCGACGACGACGGCGAGGACCGGCACCGCCTCGCCGCGGGCGGAGAGAGCGGCTGTGCGGACGGCCGCGAACCGGGCCACCGCGGCGCCGTGCCGGGCCACGAGGTCGTCGGCGGTCCGGCGGTCCCGCAGCAATCCGGTGACCAGTGCGCGGGCATGCTGGTCGAGCTGTTCGCGCAGTACCGACTTCGCCGTCAGCGTCCACGACGAGTCGCCCGGGCGATCGGCTGCGATCCCACGGAGGCCGGGCAGGCCGAGCCGCTCGCACAGCGTGGCATGGGTGCTGAGGGCCGCGTCGATCGGCGCCTTCGTCCGTTGCACGACCTGGGCGAGGTCGACCGCCTCGGCCCGGCGGCCGAGCGTCGCGAGGCTGTTCGCCAGGGGCTCCGAGGCTCCGGCCGCGAGAAGCTCCTCCCTCGAGGTGGGGTCGGCCGGGTCGGGCCTGCCGATCCCGGCACCGAGGACCGCGAGGTCCGCCAGATCGGCGAGGGGTGCCACCGCGGCGCTCAGCTCTGCCGGCTCCCGGTGACGGTGCAACAGCCGGTCGGCCACCTGCTCGGTGACCCGCTGGACCTCCGCGAGGGCGAGCCGCTCGACGGCCGGGGACACGTCCTCGTCGAGCAGCGCCCACACCTGGTCCAGGCCCAGGATCTGCTCCGCGGCGGCGAATGCGCGTGCGGCGACCGGGGTGCCCACTCCGTGCCGTTCCTCCAGCCGATGCAGGAAGCCGGGCCCGACCCGGTTGAGCAGGTCGTTGGCGAGCTGCGTCGCGGTGATCTCACGGGCCAGCGGGTGGGTCGCGATGCGGTCGGACCAGCGGTCCCGCACCGCCTGCGGGAAGTACCGCCCGAGGACGACGCCCAGCGCCGGGTCGTCGGGTACGTCGCTGGCCAGCAGCTCCTCGCGCACCAGGTTCTTCGAGTAGGCGAGCAGCACCGCGGCCTCGGGCCGGGTGAGCCCGCCACCGGCGGCGCGCAGTCGCTCGATGTCGGCCTCCGACGGCAGGTGCTCGAGGCCGCGGTCGAGGCCGGCCTGCTGCTCGAGGTCGCGGATGAGCGCGGCGTGCCGGTCGAGCAGGAACGGCGCCTGGTCCGCGCAGACGGTGAGCGCGCGGACCTGGTGGGCGCTGTCGGCGAGCACCGCGGCGGCCACCTCCTCGGTCAGCCCCCGCAGCAGCGCGTCGCGCTCGACGCCGGTGAGCTCGCCGTCGCGGACGGGTCCGGCCAGCAGGATCTTCAGGTTGACCTCGCGGTCGGAGGTGTCCACCCCGGCCGCGTTGTCGATGAAGTCGGTGTGCAGCCGCACGCCGGCCCGGGCGGCGGCCACGCGAGCGCGTTGGGTCAGTCCCAGGTTGCCGCCTTCGCCGACGATCCGGCAGCGCAGCGTGCCCGCGGCGACGCGGACGCGGTCGTTGGCCCGGTCGTGCACCTCGTCGTCGGTCTCGTCGTCGGCGCGGACGTAGGTGCCGATGCCGCCGTTCCACAGCAGGTCGACCGGCGCCCGGAGGATCGCCTTCACGACCTCGTCCGGGGCCAGCTCGGTCGCCTCGACATCGAGACGCCGGCGCACCTCGGGCGACAGGGGCACCGTCTTGGCGTCCCGTCGGTGGACACCGCCGCCGGGGGAGAGCGCGGTGCGGTCGTAGTCGGCCCAGGTGGAGCCGGGCAGCGCGGCCAGCCGTCGGCGCTCGGCGAACGAGACGGCGGGGTCGGGATCGGGGTCGACGAAGATGTGCCGGTGGTCGAAGGCGGCGACCAGGTGCAGCCGGTCGGAGAGCAGCATGCCGTTGCCGAACACGTCCCCGGACATGTCACCGATGCCGACGGCGGTCACCGCGTCGGCGTCGGCGCGTCCCAGCTCGCGCAGGTGGCGACGCACGGACACCCACGCCCCGCGCGCGGTGATGCCCATGGCCTTGTGGTCGTACCCGGCCGAGCCGCCCGAGGCGAAGGCGTCCCCCAGCCAGAAGCCGCGCTCGATCGCGAGCGCGTTGGCGATGTCGGAGAAGCTCGCCGTTCCCTTGTCGGCAGCGACCACGAGATAGGGGTCGGTCCCGTCCAGCACGACCGTCCGCGCCGGGTGCACGATCCTTCCCTCGACCCGGTTGTCGGTGATGTCGAGCAGGCCGGAGACGAACGAGCGGTAGGCGCGCTCGACCACCTCCTGGGCCGCGGCGCGGTCGAAGCCACGCAGGTCCTCGCGCACGACGAATGCGCCCTTGGCCCCGGCCGGGACGATGACCGCGTTCTTGACCAGCTGCGCCTTGAGCAGGCCCAGCACCTCGGTACGGAAGTCCTCCGGGCGGTCCGACCAGCGGATGCCGCCGCGCGCGACAGCCCCGCCGCGCAGGTGCAGGCCCTCCACGGTGGGGGACTGCACGAACGTCTCCACCCACGGTCGCGGAGCCGGGAGGAAGGAGAGCCGCGAGGACGCGATCTTCAGCGCCAGCTGCGCGGGTGGGCGGCCCGACGGGTCCTGGAAGGCGTTGGTGCGGACGACGGCGTCCAGAACGTCGCGCAGTCCCCGCAGGATGCGGTCCTCGTCGAGACTCGTCGTCGCCTCCAGGAGGGCCTCGAGTTCCGCGCCGGCCGCGTCGGCTCCCGCGGGGTCGAGACCGTCGGGGTCGTGGCGGAGGGTGAACCGCCGCACCAGCGCCTGGCTGAAGCGCGGCGCGCCGAGCACCGTCTGCTCGATGTAGCCGCGGGACAACCCCGTCCCTGTCTGCGCGAGGTAGCGGCCGGCCGCGCGCAGCACGGTCACCTGGAGCACGGGCAGTCCCTCGGTCACGGTCAGCCGGGCGAGCCCGTCGAGTTCGGTCTCACCCGCCCACGCCGAGGCGAGCGCCTGGTCGAGCGCGGCCAGCGCGGGCCCGCTCGCCACACCCTCGGGCAGCAGCAGATCCAGATGGGTCGCCGTCGTGCCGTCGTCCGGCAGGGCCCGTGCGTCGGCGACGCGGACGCCGAGGCGCTCGAAGACCGGGACGACGTCGGCGAGCAGTGGGCGGCTGCGCGGCCACTCGACGATCGCCCCGACGAGCGGCCCCGCACCGGCGGTGGCGGGCCGCAGCCGAACCCGGTCGCGAACCGGCGCGGCGGTCATGCCTGAGCAGGGGAGACGGCATCGAGCACGTCGAGCGCCTCGTTCGGGAGGTCCTGGCCGATGATCAGGGGAACTCCTCGTCCGGAGGGGTGGGGAACGGATGTGAGTCTGGGCACCCTGGGCAGCGGTGGGTAATGTCCGGACCGGCGCTCTGAGCCTCTCCGGATGTCCACTCCGGCACCGGAGTGCTTCGTGCCCCGGGAGGTGCCGTGCCGGTCACCGTCGCCGACCTGCTCGAGCAGTCCGAGCTCGGCCTGCGACTGCTGACGAGCGGCGCAACCGTCGATCGCCCGTTGTCGTGGGTGCACGTCAGCGAGCTCAGCGATCCCGCCCCCTTCCTCGAAGGCGGCGAACTGCTGCTCACGACCGGGCTCGCGCTGCGCGACCAGCAGCCCGCCGGGCCGTACGTGCGCGGCCTGGTGGGCGCGGGTGTCGCGGCCCTCGGGTTCGGCGCCGGTCTCGGGCAGGACGCTGTTCTCCCGGAGCTCGTGCGGGCGGCGGAGGACGCCGGTCTGCCGCTGCTCGAGGTGCCGCGCGGAACGCCGTTCATCGCGATCTCGCGCGCGGTGTCCGCCGCTCTCGCCGCCGACGAGTACGCGGCCGTCGCGCACACGGCCACCGTCCAGCAGGACCTGACGCGGGCGGCCCTGGCTCGCGGCGGTCCGGGCGTGCTCCTGGAGCGGTTGGCCCGCTCGATCAGCGGTTGGGCGCTGCTCCTCGACCCGGTCGGCGCCGCACTGGAGGCAGCCCCGGCGGGGGCGTCGCGACGGGCGGGAGCGCTGCAGGACCAACTGGACCGTCTGCGCGGCATGCGCGCGCCCGCCAGTGCCGCCTTGAGCGGTCCGGAGGAGACCGTGCTGATCCAGTCGCTGGGCACGGGCACGCGGATCCGGGGGTTCCTCGTGGTGGGTCGCCCGGGAACCCTCCCGCCTGTCGAGCGGCACGTGGTCAACGTCGCCGCCCTGTTACTGACCCTGCGCATGGAGCAGTCGCGCGGGCTCGACAGTGCCATGGCCGCGCTGCGAGCCGCGCTGCTGCGTCTCCTGCTCGCCGGCGAGGAACGCACCGTGGCGTCGGTCGTCGACGAGCTCGGACAGCAACTGCCCGCCGAGCCCCTCGTGGTCCTCGTCGTCCTCGGCACCGGTGAGCAGCGCGCCGCGGCGGTCGACGTGGCGGCGGACGCCGGGGCCCACGCGCGGGCGCCGATGTTCTCCGCCGAGCTCGGCGACACCCTCGTCCTGCTCACCTCCGCCACGACGCCGCTCGCCACGCAGCTGGGAGCGCTGCCGGCCCGCGTGCACGGTGCGGCGGTCGGAACCTCGCGGCCGGTCCGCTGGTCGGAGCTCGCCGACGGCGTCCAGCAGGCGCGACAGGCGGCCGAGCACGCTCGCGGGCGATCTGCCGGCGTCGTCTCCTTCGCCGACCTGGCGGCTCCTGGGCTGAGCGCGGTGCTCGACCCGGTCGCGACGAGGACGTTCGCCGAGTCGCTCCTGGCCCCCCTGGTGGCGGCCGATCGCGTGGGTACGGGAGATCTGGTCCGCTCGCTCCGCGTGTGGCTGGCGCACCACGGACAGTGGGAGCCCGCGGCCGCCCAGCTCGGCATCCACCGGCACACGCTGCGCAAGCGGGTGCACCGGGCCGGCGAGATGCTCGGACGGGACCTCGACGAACCGGGAGCGAGGGCCGAGCTCTGGATCGCCCTGCACCCGCCGCAGGGCAGCTGACGTGGCCGGCCGGCTCGCCGACATCACGGATCGCCGCATGTCGATCCGTTGACCACCCCGAGGAATCCCACCGAATCGGTTGTCAAGTCGGGCTCCTGGCACAGAAATCCGTCGTGATGTCAAGGTCTGCCCGGAGTGCCGGCGTTCGCAACATGTACGAATTGGCACCTCCCTGCCATCGGGAAGGCATGGCTTCCTTGGCGTGACCGGCAGCACAGTCCCCGGCTCACGACAGGAGTTCGCCCGTGCGGATCGGGATTCCCACCGAGGTGAAGGACCACGAGTACCGGGTGGCCACCACGCCGGCCGGCGTGCACGAGCTCACCCGCCGCGGGCACGAGGTGTTCGTGCAGTCCGGCGCCGGGCTCGGCTCGTCCATCCCCGATGAGGACTACGCCGCGTCGGGCGCGAAGATCCTCGCCGACGCCGAGGAGGTGTGGGGCCAGGCCGAGCTGCTGCTCAAGGTCAAGGAGCCGATCCCCTCGGAGTACGGGTTCCTCAGGCCCGACCTCGTGCTGTTCACCTACCTGCACCTGGCCGCGGACCGGCCCCTCACGCTGGCGCTGGCGGAGGCCGGCACGACGGCGATCGCGTACGAGACGGTGCAGCTGCCCGACCGGTCCCTGCCGCTGCTCGCACCGATGAGCGAGGTGGCCGGCCGGCTCGCCCCGCAGGTCGGCGCCGCCACGTTGCTGCGCGCGAACGGTGGCCGCGGGGTGCTGCTCGGCGGCGTCCCGGGCGTGCATCCGGCCACGGTCGTCGTGCTCGGCGCCGGGGTGGCCGGGATGAACGCAGCGGCCATCGCGGTCGGCATGGGTGCCGATGTCTCCCTGCTCGACATCGACGTCGACCGGCTGCGGGCCGCCGACCGCATCTACCGCGGAGGTCTGAAGACCGTCGCATCGAACGCCTACGAGGTCGAGCGTGCGGTACTCGCCGCGGACCTGGTCGTCGGCGCGGTCCTCGTGCCGGGCGCCACGGCGCCGGTGCTCGTCCCCGACGAGCTGGTGGCGCGGATGAAGCCGGGATCGGTGCTGGTCGACGTGGCCGTCGACCAGGGCGGGTGCTTCGAGTCGACCCGGCCGACGACGCACTCCGACCCGACGTTCACGGTGGCCGGCTCCGTCTTCTACTGCGTGGCCAACATGCCGGGCGCCGTGCCGCAGACCAGCACGTGGGCGCTGACCAACGTGACCCTGCCGTACGCCGCCCGCATCGCCAGCCTGGGCTGGGAGGCCGCCGTCCGCACCGACCCGGCGCTCGCCGCCGGCGTCAACCTCGTCGGGGGAGCGGTGGTCAACCGGCCCGTCGCCCGAGCCCAGGGGCTCGACCCCGCCGATCTGTCGTCCGTCCTGTCCTGACCCCCGCCGTCCTCGACGAGGCGGACCACCCCGAAACGGAGACCTCGATGACCTCGAGCGAACACGACCTGCGCAAGGGAGCCCTCAGCGGCTTCGACTCCCTGGTCATGGCCCAGGCCGGTAGCGCGCCGGCCTACTCGATCGCCGCGTCCACCGCGGTGCTGATCGCGGCGGTGGGCCTGGCGAGCCCGGCGGCACTGCTCTACTGCGCCGTCCCGATGCTCGGCATCGCCTGGGCGTTCAACTACCTCGGGCGGGCCGACGTCAACGCCGGGGCGAGCTACGCGTGGGTCGGCCGGGCACTGCACCCGTCGCTCGGCTTCATCAGCGGCTGGGCCCTGATCGTCTCGGCGACGATCTTCATGGTGGCCGGGTCCCTGCCGGCCGGGGCCATGACGCTGTCGCTGTTCAGCGAGTCGCTGGCCGACGACACGGTGCTGGTCACCGTCGTGGGCGCCGCCTGGTTCCTCGTCATGGTGGGGCTGGTCATCGCAGGCGTCACGGTCACCGCCAAGGCGCAGTGGATCATGACCGGTCTCGAGGTCGGGCTGCTCGTCGTCTTCGCCGTCCTGGGTCTGCTGCGGGCGGGCGACGGCGCCGGGGCCGACTTCTCCTGGTCCTGGTTCGGCCTGGGCGGGTTCGGCGGGTTCGCCGGCTTCGCCGGAGCGGCACTGATCGCCGCCTTCTACTTCTGGGGCTGGGACGTGACCGCGAACCTCAACGAGGAGACCGAGGGCGGCGGCCGCAAGGCCGGCGTCGGCGGGCTGCTCGGCGTGGTGTTCGTCTTCCTCCTGTTCGAAGCCTTCACGGTGCTCACCAACATGCTGCTGACGCCCGACGAGATCGAGGGCAACGCGGGCAACGTGCTGGCCCGGCTCGGCGACGTCATCCTGCCGGGCATCGGCGGCAAGCTGCTGATCATCGCGGTCATGCTCTCGACCATCGCGACGCTGGAGACGACCCTGATCCAGGTCAGCCGGTCACTGTTCGCCATGGGCCGCGACCGGACCCTGCCCGCGCGGTTCGGCCGGACGCACGACGTGCGCAAGACGCCGGTGTTCGCCACCGTCGTCGTCGCCCTCGTCGCGCTGGGCCTGTTCGTGGCCTCGACCTTCCTCGGCTCGGTGAGCGACATCCTCGAGTCGGCGATCAGCGCCATCGGCCTGCAGATCGCGGTGTACTACGGCCTCGCCGGCCTGGCCGTCGTGGTGGCCTACCGCAAGGTGCTGTTCCGCTCGGTGGGCAACTTCGTCTTCATCGGGGCCTGGCCGCTGCTCGGCGCGGTCTTCATGCTGTGGATCTTCGTCGAGGCGATCCCGACCCTCGACGCCACGGCGCGGATCGTCGGCCTCGGCGCCCTCGCGCTCGGCGTCGTCCCCATGGTGTGGTTCTGGCGGAAGAGGGTGGCCTACTACCGCACCCCCGGCCTCCAGACCTTCCCGGACCCGTCGGGTGAGCCGGCGGTGGCGGAGCCGACGACGCCGGCGTCCGAGGCGGACCTCGTCGGCGCCGGCGAGGGGCACTGACCGTGTCCGGCTCGGAACCCGTGCACATCCGATGATGTCCGGTCCCCGCTGGGGATGATGTCCCAGGACGTCGCGGACGCCCGAACCCACCGCTCGTGGGTTCGGGCGTCCGTCATGTGGGGGCGGGCGGCCAGGCGTGGGTCTCGGTCAGTGGAACCCGGGCGCGACCGGCGCCGGAGACCCGCCGATCTCGGCACCATGGACGCATGTCCGCCCCGTCGCAGGATCCTGCCCAGTGGCTCCGCGAGCTGATGAGGATCGAGCCGGCCGCGCTGTGGCCGCCGGTCGACATCGCGGACCCCGGAAAGGCGTTCGCCGCCGCCGCCGCGCCGTGGACCAAGGCGGTCGCGGATTTCACGGCGATGCAGCTGTCGGCCATGCAGCAGCTCGCGGCCCCCTGGGCCTCGGTCTTCCCCGGACTCGGCGGCCCGGCCGAGCCCATCAAGGACAAGCGCTTCGCCGGTGAGGCGTGGAGCAAGGACCCGCGCTACGAGGCCGTGGTCCGTACCTACCTGACGCAGAGCGACCTGCTCCGCAAGGCGCTGGAGGCCGCCCCCGTCGACGACCGCAGCAAGGCCCAGTGGGGGTTCGCGCTGACCCAGGTGCTCGATGCGCTGAGCCCGGCGAACACGCTGGTGACCAACCCGGAGGCGATGCAGCTCGCCATGGAGACCGGCGGCGCCAGCCTCCTCGACGGCATGAAGATCTTCGTCGAGGACGTCGCCAAGGGCCGCGTCTCGATGACCGACGAGATGGCCTTCGAGGTGGGTCGCGACGTCGGCACCTCGCCGGGTGGGGTCGTCTACCAGAACGAGCTGATGCAGCTGCTCCAGTTCGACCCGACGACGCCGAAGGTCTACAAGCGGCCGCTGGTGATCGTGCCGCCGTGCATCAACAAGTACTACATCCTCGACCTGCGGCCGGCGAACTCGTTCGTCGCGCACGCCGTCGCCGAGGGGCACACGGTGTTCCTGGTCTCGTGGCGCAACGCCGGCCCCGACCAGGCGACGCTGACGTGGGACGACTACGTCGAGCAGGGCGTCATCCGGGCTCTCGAGGTGGCCCGGTCGATCAGCAGGGCCGATCAGGTGAACACCCTCGGGTTCTGCGTCGGCGGCACGCTGCTGGCGAGCGCCCTCGCCGTCCTGGACGCCCGGGACGAGCAGCCGGCCGCCAGCATGACCCTGCTGACGACGATGCTGGACTACACCGACACCGGCGAGATCGGCCTGCTGGTGACGGAGGAGGCGGTCGCCGCGCGCGAGGCGGCCATCGGGAAGGGCGGCCTCTTCAAGGGCCGGGAGCTGGGGCAGGTGTTCGCCGCGCTGCGCGCCAACGACCTGATCTGGCCCTACGTCGTCAAGGGGTACCTCCAGGGCAAGGCCCCGCCCGCCTTCGACCTGCTGTTCTGGAACAGCGACGAGACCAACCTGCCCGGACCGATGTTCTGCTGGTACGTGCGCAACACCTACCTGGAGAACAAGCTCCGCGAGCCCGGCGGCACCGTCCAGTGCGGCCGGCCGGTCGACCTCCGCGCCCTCGACGTGCCCGCGTTCGTGTACGCCTCGAAGGAGGACCACATCGTTCCGTGGCGGACGGCGTACGCGAGCACGCAACTGCTGAAGGACGCCACGTTCGTGCTCGGCGCCAGCGGACACATCGCCGGCGTGATCAACCCTCCGGCGGCGAAGAAGCGCAACTACTGGACGGCGACGGCCGCGTCGGACACGCCCGCCCGGCACGACCCCGACCCCGCACGCTGGTTCGACGAGGCCGAGCAGGTGTCCGGCAGTTGGTGGCCCGCCTGGGCCGACTGGCTCGCCCCGCGCTCGGGTCCGGAGGTTGCCGCGCGCAAGAAGCTGGGCAACGCCGAGCACCGTGTGCTGGAGCCGGCCCCGGGCAGCTACGTGCGGGAACCGGCCGCCTGACCGGTCACGCCGTCGCCAGGTCGTCCAGCACGCCCGCCAGGGTCTCCGCGGAGGCGGTGACCCCGGCCTCGGCATGGCCGAGCCCGTTCAGGACGACGAAGCGCACGCCGTGCCGGTACTTCTTGTCCCGCAGCCACGCGCGCTGCATGGCGTCGAGGTCGAACCGGCCCGAGGTAGGCAGACCGAGCCCCGACAGGAGACGCCGATGGCGTTCCACGATGCTGTCGTCGATCCGCCCCTGGCGCCGCGCGAGATGCGCGGCGGCCATCATTCCCTGGGACACGGACTCGCCCTGGTCCTCGAGCCGCCCCGACACCAGATCGATCGCGTGCCCGAAGGTGTGGCCGTAGTTCAGGACGATCCGTTCGCCGGTCGCCCGCTCGTCCCGGCTCACGATGTCGGCCTTGATCTCGACGCTGCGGGTCACCAGCTGCTGCACGGCGTCCGCGTCCCCCGCCCGCGCGTCGTCGGAGAGCTGCTCGAGGACGGTGAGCAGATCGCTGCGGCTGATCAGCGCGTGCTTCGCGATCTCGGACAGGCCGGCCAGGAAGCCGTGCTCCGGGTTCGCGACCGCGGTCGTGACGTCGGCGATGACGACGGTCGGCTGGTGGATGGTCCCCACCAGGTTGCGCCCCTGCGCCATGTTGACCGCGTTCTTGCCGCCGATCGCCGAGTCCGCCTGACCGACCAGCGTCGTCGGCACGAGCGCGAGCTTCGTGCCCCGGTTGAACGTCGCGGCGACGAATCCGGCCAGGTCGCAGACCGGCTCCCCGCCGACGGCCACGACCAGGTCGTTCCGGTGCAGTGCCACGTCGGCCAGGTGTCCGGCGACGCGCTCGGCCGTGGCGAACGTCTTGGTCGCCTCGGTGTCGGGGATCGGTACGCGCGTCACGGAGATGCCCCGAGCCGTGATGCCGGCGGCCACGCGGTCGGCGGCGCGGGTGTCCCGGTCGGATTCCACGATGACCGCCTGGTCGACGTCGGACGACGTCGGCAGCAGAGCGCCGGCCATGTCGAGAAGATCGCGCCCGACGTGCACGTAGTAGGTGCCGCCCACCGGCGTCACGAGGATGTTCGACGTGCCGGCCGGCGTGCTGGGCAGCCGGGTCAGCTCCTTCAGGACGTCCATGACGACGGCGTCCGGCCGGCGGCCGTTCGTGTCCACCTGGACGGCCGCGACCTCGGCGTAGGAATCCTGCCTGCGCGAGTAGACCTGGTCGAGGTCGGCCCGCTGCAGCATCGGGCGGAACCGGTCCTGCCGCACGCGCGTCAGCGCCTCGTCGTACCCGACCCGCAGGTACACCACGGTCGTGTTGCGCAGGATCGCGCGCGTGCGCGGGTCCTCCACGGCGCCACCGCCGAGTGCCACCACGGCGTCGGAGCCTCGGACCAGCTCGTTGATCGCCCGGTGCTCGAGCTCGCGGAAGTGCTGCTCGCCCTCGACGGCGAACACGTCGACGATCGCGCGGCCCAGTTGCTGCTCGATGTACACGTCGCTGTCCACGAACGGCGTGCCCAGGCGTTCGGCCAGGATGTGCCCGACCGTCGTCTTGCCCGCCCCCATGAAACCGACCAGCACGATCATCGCCACGACCGAAGTCTGGCGGACGCGGCCGACCCACTACTCAGATGCCCTGCCGCCGCCGACGGGGAGCGCGTGTGACGGCCGCTCGGACGGGAAGGCACAGGCGCATGGTCAAGGCGGTGCGACTGCACGATCACGACAGCCCCCCGCGGGTCGAGGACGTCGGTCTGCCCGAGCCCGCGGGAGACGAGGTACGCGTGGAGCTCGCCTTCGCGGGTGTCAACCCGGTCGACACGTACGTCGCGCAGGGGCGGGTCGCCGCGGACGGGCCCCTGCCGAGGACGCTCGGCGGTGAGGCCAGTGGCCACCTCGGCGCCGAGCCCGTGCTGGTGAGTGGCGCCGGGCTCGGCAGCACGCGGGACGGCGTCTGGGCGGGGGCGGCCACTGTGCCCCGCACCGCCGTCGTCCCGCTTCCCGACGGCATCGACCTGCGGGAGGCGGCGGCGCTGGGAGTGGTCGGGTTGACCGCCTGGTACACCGTGCACCTCGCGGATGTGCGGTCGGACGATCGCGTCCTGGTGCTCGGTGCCGGCGGGGGAGTGGGGCTGCCGACCGTGTCGCTGGCGCGGAGCCTCGGAGCCACCGTCTGGGGGCAGACCGGCAGCGCGGACAAGGCGGAGGCGATCCGCGCGCAGGGTGCCGCGGACGTCGTCGTCGCAGATGCCACGGGGCTGGGGGAGGCGTTGGCCGAGTTCGCGCCCACGGTGGTCATCGACGGGCTCGGCGGCAGCTTCACCCCCGCCGCCGTGTCGGCGATGGCCCCGTACGGCCGCCTCGTCCTGTTCGGCACGAGCGCGGGCTCGACATCGGCCATGGAGCTGCAGCCGGTGTACCGGAAGAGCCTGCGCATCGTCGGCTTCGGTGGCCTGATGCTGTCCGACGACGAACGACGGTCTGCCTTGGGAGAGGCGATGAGAGCGGTGGCGGAGGGCCGCATGCGGATCCCGATCGACCGCACGCTCCCCATGGAGCGGGTCGACGAGGCCTTCCGTCTGCTGGCCGACCGGTCGGTCACCGGCAAGGTCGTCCTGGACCTGGCCTGACGATCAGGCCAGGAATGCGCGGATCTCCGCGGTGACCGCGTCCGGTTGCTCGACGCTCACCAGGTGCGAAGCCTGCGGGACGACGACGAACCGGGCGTCCGGGATGCCGTCGGCGATGCCCCGCACGACGTCGGGCGGCGTCGCGGGATCGTCGGCGCCGGCGATGACCAGGGTGGGGGCGGTGATCTCCCGCAACCGGTCGCGCAGGTCGAACTCCTCGATCGTCTCGCAGCATGCCGCGTAGCCCTCGGGCGGCGTACTGCGGAGCATGGCCAGCAGCCGCTCGGTCTCGTCGGGCCTCGACTCGGCGAAGGCGGGAGTCACCCACGCCCCGATGCGTGAGGGAACCAGGAATTCGGTGCCCTCCGCCCGGACCCGGTCGGCCCGGGTCTTCCACGACGGTGGATCGGGGAACCGGGCGGCTGACGCCATGACGACGAGGCGGGCCAGCCGGTCCGGCACGGTGACCGCCAGCTGCAGGCCGATCGCGCCTCCGAGGGAGACCCCGGCGTAGCTGAAGCGGTCTATCCCGCGCTCGTCCAGTGCCGCGACGACGTCGGCCGCCATGTCCCCGACGGTGTACGGGCCGGGGACGACGGGGGAGCGGCCGTGACCCCGGAGGTCGTAACGGATCACCCGGTGGCCGACGGCGAGGGCACCCACCTGGGCGTCGAAGAGGCCGAGGTCGGTGCCGAGGGACGGTCCGAGGACGAGAACGGGTGCCTCGGGCGGACCGTCCTCCACGACGTGCAGCTGAGCGGGGCCGGTCGGAGTTTCGGTGGTCATCGGTTCCTCGGGGTCGGGTGGCGGGAGCTACGCGCCGCGGAAGCGGTTGATGGCGGTCAGGTGCTGTTCGCGTTTGGCCGGGTTGCGGACGCCGAGGCCTTCTTCGGGGGCGAGGGTGAGGACGCCGACCTTGCCCTGGTGGGCGTTGTGGTGCACGTCGCAGGCGGCCTGGCCGACCTCGTCCATCGGGTAGACCTTGGACAGGGTGGGGTGGATCAGGCCGCGGTCGATGAGCCGGTTGGCCTCCCAGGCCTCGCGGTAGTTGGCGAAATGCGAGCCGATGATCCGTTTGAGGTTCATCCACAGGTAGCGGTTGTCGTAGGTGTGCAGGTAGCCGCTGGTGGAGGCGCAGGTGACGATGGTGCCGCCCTTCTTGGCCACGTACACCGACGCGCCGAAGGTCTCCCGGCCGGGGTGTTCGAAGACGATGTCGACGTCGTCGCCGCCGGTCAGCTCGCGGATCTTCTTGCCCAGCCGCTGCCACTCCCTGGGGTCCTGGGTGGTCTCGTCCTTCCAGAACCGGTAGCCCTCCGCGGAGCGGTCGATGACCAGTTCGGCGCCCATCGAGGCGACGATGCCGGCCTTCTCCGGGGAGGACACCATGCAGACCGGGATCGCGCCGCCGTTGAGCGCCATCTGGGTGGCGTAGGAGCCCAGCCCGCCCGAGGCGCCCCAGATCAGCACGACGTCGCCCTGCTTCATGTTCGCCCCGTTGTGGCTGACCAGCTGCCGGTAGGCGGTGGAGTTGACCAGCCCCGGCGCGGCCGCCTCCTCCCAGCTCAGGTGGCCGGGCTTGGGCATCAGCTGGTTGGACTTGACCAGGGCCAGCTCGGCCAGGCCGCCGAAGTTGGTCTCGAACCCCCAGATCCGCTGCTGCGGATCCATCATCGTGTCGTCGTGCCCGGCCGGGTCCTCCAGCTCCACCGACAGGCAGTGCGCCACCACCTCATCGCCCGGGGACCACCGGTTCACCCCCGGGCCGACCCGGAGCACGACGCCGGCCAGGTCCGAGCCGACCACGTGATAGGGCAGGTCGTGCCGGCGGGTGAGGTCGTTCTGCCGGCCGTAGCGCTCCAGGAACCCGAAGGTCGACACCGGCTCGAAGATCGACGTCCACACGGTGTTGTAGTTCACCGACGAGGCCATCACCGCCACCAGCGCCTCACCCGGGCCCAGCTCCGGGGTCGCCACCTGCTCCACGTGCAGCGACTTGCGCGGGTCCTTCTCCTTCGCG
>JHVO01000019.1 GCA_000620185.1 Geodermatophilaceae bacterium URHB0062 | reverse complement strand
CGCGCTGGTGCAGTGGGCCGACACCACCCTCGCCGCCGGCGGGCTGCCGATACTGCGCACCGTCAAGCCGCACGTGATCGTCACCATCGGCATCGACGACCTGGTCGACCCCACCACCGGCCCCGGTGCCGCCGGCCTGGGGTTCGGCGCCACCATCTCCGCCGCCCGCGCCCGCTGGCTGGCCTGCGACGGCAACATCACCCGGATCGTGATCGGCCCCGAGGGTCGGCCCCTGGAGCTGGGCCGCAGCCACCGCGTCGTGCCTGCGCACCTGCGCCGGGCCGTCGAGCAGCGCGACCGGCACTGCGTGTTCGCCGGCTGCAGAGCCCCCAGCCACTGGTGCGACGTCCACCATCTGGTGCACTGGGCCGACGGCGGGGACACCGACCTGGAAAACTCCGGCCTGCTCTGCGAACGGCACCACACCAAGGTCCACCACGGCTTCCGGATCGTCCGAGAACCCGACGGCCGATGGCGCACCTACCGCCCCGACGGCACCGAGATCCTCCTCGCCACCCCGCTCCTGGTCTGAGGTTCGGGCGTTCAGACGGCGCGGCGCTCCGCGGTGAGCGCACTAGGGGTGTCGCCGGTGTTCACGGTCGCGCTCGGCTCGACCAGCAGGACCTCGGCGCCCTCGGCGGAATACGGCTGGTGCGGCGTGCCCTTCGGGACGACGTAGAGCTGGCCAGGGCCGAGATCCACCTCGCCGTCGTCCAAGCGGATGGTCAGCGAGCCGGAGAGAACCAGGAAGACCTCGTCGGTCTCGGGGTGGCTGTGCCGGGTGAACTCGCCGTGGGTGCGCACGACACGGACGTCGTAGTCGTTGAGGACGGCGACGGTGCGGGGTTGCCACGGCTGCTCGATCGAGGCGAGGACTGCGGCCAGGTCGATCGCTTCAGGCATGGCGTCCTGCCTACCGCCCGGAGAGGAGCGGCACCAGACCGCGTTCCGCCGCTCCGTCGGTGCCGGGCGCTTCGACCAGCGTCGTTCCGACCGGGCTGCGCCAGTACAGGACCTCCCGCCCCGAACGCCGTCGTTCGAGGAGGCCGGCGTCCAGCAGCACGCGCAGGTGCCCACCCACGCTGCCCAGCGGCAGGCCGGTGGCCGCGACGAGCGCACTGGTGCTGGTCGGTGCCGCCAGCATGGTCAGGAGGCGGGCGCGGTTGCGGCCCAGCAGGCGGACCAGGGGCTCGGACAGTGGAGCGGGTGCCGAGGCGAACATCCCGGTGACCGGATAGACCACCGCGTAGAGGTCAGGAAGCCGCCAGCTGACCCAGCTACCCCGGCTGTGTGCGGCGATGAGCAGCAGGTCGCGGCCGCGGATGTCCCGCGGCGGATACGGGTGCGCGTTCACCTGCAGTCGGCCGTTCTTCAGCCAGCGGACGCCCGGTGCGATCCCGTCCAGCGCGCCCGACCAGCCCTCGCTGCTCAACCGGGCGGTGCGGGAGACCACGTCGGCCCGCAGGATCCGGAGCCGGCGGTCCCACTCGTCGCGGATCGTCTGCCGCCACACCCAGCGGAGCAGCTCGGCGGCCGTGCACGCGAGGCCGGCGGCGGTGAGCTCGGGTGAGAGCGGTCCGGAGACGAACTCGAGGTCGGTGCGTATCCGGGCGTCGTCCAGCGACTCGAGGTACTGCAGCTCCTCGTCGAGGTCGAGATCGGGCGCCGACGGCGGCACGGTGAGGAAGTCCGCCGTCCAGGTGGCGCCGAAGGCGTGCCGCACCAGCGCGGCGCCCACCGGATCGTCGGCCAGTCGGGTGCCCAGCGCGGCGACGTTCGCGTTGTGCCAGTCGCGGTGCCACGGCCGGACGTCCCGCGACAGCAGGATCAGCAGCCCGGACAGCGTCTCGGTCAGCTGCGAGGTGCCGAAACGGGTGCGGGCCATGACGTCGGCGTCGACGATGAACTCACCCACGTTTCGACAGTAGGCGAAACTCTGGGCGTCCGGCGGTGTCCAGCTCAGGCTCGTCGGGTGCTGACCTACCGAGCGCTGTTCGCGCAGCCCGAGTTCCGGGCCCTCTGGACCAGCACCGCGCTGTCGACGGTGGCCGGCACCATGTCCAGCCTGGCGCTCGCCACCGTCGTCCACCGGCAGACCGGATCGGCGCTGCTGACCGCGATCGCGATGTTCGGTCCGTCGATGGCGCAGATGCTCGGGGCCACGACGCTGATGTCGGCGGCCGACGCCAGCCCGCCCCGGCGCACCCTCGCCGTCGTCGGGGCGCTCACGACGGCGTCCCTCGGGCTCCAGACGATCCCGGACCTGGGGACGACGATGCGGCTGCTGATCGTCCTGGCTGCCGCGTACGTCATCTCCATCGGCTCGGGCGTCCGCTGGGGGCTGCTCAGCGAGGTCGTGCCGCCCGAGAGCTTCCCGCTGGCCCGATCGACGATGAACGTCGCCGTCGGCGCCTTCCAGATCGTCGGCTTCGCCGGGGGCGGACTGCTGCTGAGCACCTTCACGGCGCCACAGGTGTTCGTCCTCGCCGCGCTGGTGTCGGCCGTCGCCGTGCCCGTGCTCCTGTTCGGCATCGCCGAGCGCCCGCCGCGGCGCGCCGCCCGTGCCGGGCTCGGCGAGACCTGGCGCGGCAATCGCCGGCTCCTCGCCGAGCGGCACACGCGAACCCTGGTTCTCGCGCTGTGCATTCCCAACGGGCTGATCGTCGGCTGTGAGGCGCTCTTCGTGCCCTACGCGGAGGAGCGCGCCGGGCTGCTGTTCGCCGCCGGCGCGCTGGGCATGATGTGCGGTGACCTGTACGTCGGCCGCTTCCTCGACGCGGACGGTCGCCGCAGGACCAACACCGCGTTGCGCCTCCTGCTGGCTGCGCCCTTCCTCGCCTTCGCCCCCGCTCCCGGGATCGCGGTCGCCACGGTGCTGGTCGCCGTCGCATCCGCCGGGTACGCCGCCTCGCTGGCGCAGCAGGAGTGGCTGGTCGCGCTGACGCCGCCGGCCCTGCGCGGCCAGGTGCTGGGGGCGGAGTCCTCGGCCCGCATGACCACCCAGGGGATCTGCGCCGTCATGGCCGGCGCACTGGCCGACCTGGTGTCGACGGCGTCCGCCATGGCGGTGCTGGGAGTGGCATCCCTGCTCGTGTCACTGGCACTCGGCCGCCCGCTGATCCGGGCCGCGACCGCCGCCTCAGGAGCACGCGGTGCTCTGCGCTGAGCCGAGGCCACCGGAATCCCCAGGACCGCGACCTAACCTGCGGGCATGCGGGCGGGATCAGGTGCCCCGGTCCGGCTCGCGCGCGTCGACCACGCTCACCACGGTGACCTATCCCAAGGGCGAGGAGGCGCAGGCGAAGGCGGTGGCCGCGGCGGTGCCGGGCGCCGCGGTGGCCGCGTCCTCGTCGGTGGCGGAGCTGACGCTGACGCTCGGTTCGGACGGGCGGACCGTCGCCTCGACCTCGTCTCCCTCGCCGTCGCCGTCCGCCGCGCCGTCCCCTGCCTCTCCGTTGCCGGCCCGGCCGAGCGCGGGGAGCTCCGACGGCGGAGGGGCGTCCTTCTCCGGGACGTCCTGCATCAACTGACCGGGCGGCCGAGCGGCTGCGCGCCTCCGCCTACGCTGGACTCCCGTGAGCCTCACCATCGGGATCGTCGGCCTGCCCAACGTCGGCAAGTCGACCCTCTTCAACGCCCTGACCAAGAACGACGTGCTCGCGGCGAACTACCCGTTCGCGACCATCGAGCCCAACGTCGGCGTGGTGGGCGTGCCCGACCCCAGGCTGGCGAAGCTCGCCGAGCTGTTCGGGTCCCAGAAGATCATCCCGGCGACGGTGTCGTTCGTGGACATCGCCGGCATCGTCCGCGGCGCCAGTGAGGGGGCGGGGCTCGGCAACAAGTTCCTCGCCAACATCCGCGAGAGCGACGCGATCTGCCAGGTGATCCGCGTGTTCACCGACCCCGACGTCGTCCACGTCGACGGCAAGATCAGCCCTGCCGACGACATCGAGACGATCAACACCGAGCTGCTCCTAGCCGACCTGCAGACGCTGGAGAAGGCGATCCCGCGGCTGGAGAAGGAGATGCGCAAGGACAAGGAGCGCGCTGTCCTGCACGCGGCCGCCGTCGACGCGCAGAAGGTGCTCAACGAGGGGCGGACGCTGTTCGCCGCCGGCATCGACCCCGCTCCGCTGCGCGAACTCGGTCTGATGACAACCAAGCCGTTCCTCTACGTCTTCAACGTCGACGAGGAGGAGCTGGGCAACGACGAGCTGATCGCCGAGCTCCGCGGCCTCGTGGCACCGGCCGAGGCGATCCTCATGGACGCGAAGATCGAGGCCGAGCTGGCCGAGCTCCCCGACGACGAGGCGGCCGAGCTGCTCGCGGGCATCGGCCAGGAGGAGCCCGGTCTCGACCAGCTGGCCCGCGTCGGGTTCGCCACGCTCGGGCTGCAGACCTACCTCACGGCCGGTCCGAAGGAGACCCGCGCCTGGACCATCCCGATCGGTGCCACCGCGCCGCAGGCCGCGGGCGTCATCCACACCGACTTCCAGCGCGGCTTCATCAAGGCCGAGATCGTCTCCTTCGACCAGCTGGTCGAAGCCGGCTCGATGAACGAGGCGAAGGCCAAGGGCTGGGTGCGCATGGAAGGCAAGGACTACGTCATGCAGGACGGCGACGTGGTGGAGTTCCGCTTCAACGTCTGAAACAACCGCCATCGCCGGCAGGTCCGCCGATGGTGGAGGTCCGGACCGCGCCACCGCCTCGAGTAGCGTCCCCCGTTCCCCCGCCTCTCACCGGGCATACGGGCTCCCACAACCGGCCATACCCGTACGGACCTCACGCACGAACTGGACCGAGAACCGGGGGGGCGGGGAGGTCTCGCTTCTGCGCGAGCTTGGCGCGCAGCGGCCGCTCGACGAACCGGTAGCTCACCTCGGCCAGGACGACGAACATGGCAATCCAGGCGAGATCACCGACGAGCGTATGTCCGAACACCTTGAGTATCGCGATTCGCGCCAGAACGTTCCAGAGATAGATCGAGTACGAGCGTTCGCCCAGCCACCGCATGGGGCCGCTTGCCAACAGCGACCCAGTCGCTGATCGCGGCCGCGTCACGACACCGATCAATGCCACGAGCGTCAGTCCGGTCCCCGCGACGATCACCAGGGAGGGGCGATAGGTGTCGTTCCGGTATGCCACGACGGGCAGCAGGGCAACGGCTAGCAGTGCACAGGGTGCAAGATACCGAACCGTCCGAGACGGCCAGCCGTTGTGAAGAACAATCGCAAGCAAGGCGCCGGCCAGGATAGGTAATGCATTCGTGTCGCTCCCGAAATACTCGTGCTGATCGTATTTCACCGCTCGGCTCAGGCCGAGGTAGAGGTCAAGTACCAGGGTGACCCCGATGAGCGAAACGATGACCGCTGCGAACAGGCGGGGATTGCGACGACATCCCCAGAGCAGTGCGAACGGCCAGAGCAAGTAGAACTGCTCTTCGACCGAGAGCGACCATGTGTAGTTGAAGTAGTCCTTCGTGGCGAAAACGTGGCCAGTCCAGTCGAAGAGGCTCGTTGTATAGGCGACAGCTGCGCCAGCGGGAGCGAGAATCTGCCCGACGCCGAGGTCTCGTCGGCCTATGAGCAGGACCACGATCGTCACCGCCACGACCGTCAGCAGTGCCGGACAGAGACGCGCCGCGCGTCGGCGATAGAACGCCCGCACATCGATGCTGCCGGTGAGGAGTTGGCGGACTAAGAGGGTGGTGATGAGGTACCCCGACAGGCAGAAGAACACGGTCACACCGACGAAGCCGTCGATGAGCGGCCTCGTCGGGGCGTGCTGGCCGAGGACCAGGAGGATTGCTACGCCACGGACCCCATCCAATCCCGGATGATGCCCGCGGTCGCGCACGAGCTCGTCGCGCACGAGTCGACTCTAACGCCGAGGTTGGTCCGATCCTAGAGACGAGTGCGAGTCGACGGAGCGCGTCCTCGGGGGCAAAATAGCAGGTCAGAAGGGGTCCGATAGAGAGCGATCGTGCTCCGATGGATGGAGCGATGCGGTGTGGCACGGGCAACTCCTGACGGGACCGTCATGCAGGACGGCGACGTGGTGGAGTTCCGCTTCAACGTGTGACACAGGGCCCGTGGTGCGAGTCCCGGGTACTAGTGCACACTCCGCGCCGTCCATCGCGCCTCGGCCCGGCGACTCAGCAGGAGATCCACGACGCTCTGCGGATCGAGGCCACTGGGATCGATCCGAAGTCCGACGGGTGGCAGGCGATCGAGGCCCCGCTCGATGATGCCCTCGAACTCGTCGACAGGCCCGTCGCCGGCAGCGGCTTCGACACGAGCGGCGAACGCGGCCGCCTCGGGGTGATCCGCGTCGCCGTAGCGCTCCGCCAGGTAGGCGGCTTCCTGGGGCAGTCGGTCGATCCCACGCTGCCGGAGCACCGCGACAGGCGGGCGGAGCACGACGAAGTTGACCGGCCGGCCGTTCAGGACCTCGGTCAGCGACTCGAACCCTTCGTGGATGACGGTGTCGCTGACGACGGCGGAGATCCCGGCATCCGCGAACGCGGCGGCAACAAGGCACGCGTTGCGGATGCGCAGTGCGTACTGGGCGCCCGCCTCGCCGGTCAGGCGCCCGGTGAGGGGGTCGCTGTCCCCGGGAGTCGCCCACCGGGAGCCGGAGACGATCAGTCGCTGCATCTCGTCGCCCTCGACGTGCGCCGCGCGTGGGAGTCGCTGCGCGAGCAGGCGGGCCGTCGTGGTCTTGCCGGCGCACGAGTTGCCGCAGATGATCCAGATCTCGGCGTCCTCGGCCGGATGGCGGACGGCTCCCGAAGTCATCTGCCGAGTCTCCTCCGGCCGTCGCAGGCATGCACTGCGTCACGCGGCGACCCCGCACCGTGAAGCCGGACCGGCGCTCCGGCGGAACGGCCGGATCGTTGATCGCGCAGCCGTGCGGATGGCGGTACGAAGACGGTCGCCTCACTCATGAAACCGATTCGGCGGCGGCGATGCGGGCGACCTCGAGATTTGCGGCGGCCATCGGACTGGCGGTGGCGGTCGCCCTGGTGACCGCGTCCCCGGCGACCGCGGGCGTGGGGCAGCCGACGGAGGTGTCGACCAACCCGGCGGGCTTCACCCCGGACGTGAACGACGGCGCCGTCCAGAAGTTGCTGCAGGTCGGCGCCATCATGTACGCGGGCGGGTATTTCACCTCCGTGACAAAGGGCGCCACCTTCGCCCGGCAGAACCTGTTCTCGTTCAACGCGACCACCGGGGTCGTACAGGCGTTCACGGCGAGGACCGACGGCCCCGTGTGGGCACTCGCGTCGGACGGTCGCTCGCTCTACGTGGGCGGTGACTTCACCACCGTCAACGGGGTGGGCCGCCGCGGGCTGGCGAAGCTGAACCTCACCACCGGATCGCTGGACCCGAAATTTGACGCGCACTTGAGTGCGAGAGTCCGCGACGCCCACTTCGTCGGAGGCCGGCTGATCATCGGCGGCGCCTTCCGCAAGGCCCTCCAGGCGGTCGACCCCGTCACCGGTGCTGACACCGGTTACATCAACCTCGGCGTCAGCGGTTCCGCTGCGGATCCTCCGGAACCGACGAAGGTGCAGAAGTTCGCGGTCAATCCCGCGGGCACGCGGCTCGTCGCCGTCGGGAACTTCACCACAGTCTCCGGTCAGCCGCGCGGGCGGGCGTTCGTGGTCGACCTGGGTGCGACCTCGACCACGCTCGACGCGTGGCGCTACCCGCCCCTCGCGCAGCAGTGCCTGACGAGGCGCGACGATTACATGCGCGACGTCGACTTCTCGCCTGACGGGAAGTACTTCGTCATGGTCACGACCGGCTCGTTCACTCCGGCAAACCAGATCGGCCTGATGGTCTGCGACGCCGCCGCGCGGTTCGAGACGGCGATTCCGAACCCGACGCGGCCGACCTGGATCAACTACACCGGGGGCGACACGCTGCACTCCGTCGTCGTCACGGGTGCTGCCGTCTACGTGCAGGGTCACCCGCGCTGGCTGAACAACCCCTATGGCCTGGAGGCCCCCGGACCGGGCGCTGTCGAGCGAAAGGGCATCGCGGCCATCAACCCGACCACCGGGCTGGCCAGCAGCTGGAACCCGGGAAAGACGCGCGGCGTCGGCGGCATGGACCTGTACGCCACACCGCAGGGTCTCTGGGTGCCGAGCGACACCGAGGAGATCGCCGGTGAGACCCACAAGCGGATCGCGTTCTTCCCGCTCTGAGCCGCCCGTCGTCCTGTGCCGACGGTCGTGACCCGTCTCATCGCGCATCGCGCCGCCGTGAGGCCGCCAGGGTCTTGCACGCCGTGCGGCACCCGAGAACCATGCTGGCGGGTTGTGAGCACTCCTTGAGGAGTCGCATCGATGGATCAGACAACTGCACCTGACGTCCGGCGGATGTTCACCGACGTGTCCGACGTCGGCACCTACGGCTGTTTCGAGTACCAGGGCATCTCCGTGGGGCTGCACAGCGATGAACCCGACCTCCTCGACTGGTTCGCCCGGTTCTTCGGCGGTTACTTCACGGTGACGGCGAACAGCCGGACCGACGCGGCGGTGTACAGCAGCAGCGATCCCGCCGTCTTCTCGCGCCTGAAGGAGCTGGCGCTCACGCGCGGCCACCGGCGCTCGGAGCAGGAGACCGAGTACGAGGTCGATGCGCAGCACCGCGTCGTCCACAGCCGGGAGGTCGACGAGGAGAAGGGGAAGGTCGAGGAGAACTGCTTCCTCCTGTCCCGGCCGGACAGGAGCGTCCTCGTCTCGGCTCCCGGTCGGCTCAAGGACCGTCAGAAGACCGTCAAGCGGTCGCTCCGCAATCTGATGAAGCTGCTCTTCATGGAGAAGGGCTGGCTGCCGTTCCACTCGGCTGCGTGCGTCTGGAACGACGCCGGGATCTGCATCATCGGCGGCAAGTTCGCCGGCAAGACCAGCACGCTGGTCAACCTGCTGGCCCAGCCGGGAGCCCGGTTGGTCACCAACGACAACCTGTTCCTGCGGAACGGGGGCACACACCTCGAGGGCTGTGGATTTCCGAACAAGGCCGGCCTGCGCATCGGCGCGCTGGTCGCCTATCCCCAGCTGGTCGACTGGATCGAGCACACGACCGATTCCTTCTACCCGCAGATCGACGCCGAGACCTTCCACCGGGTCGTCGCCTCGACACCGGTCGACGAGCTGGGCAGCAGGGACGAGAAGATCGTGCTGCTGTCCACCGAGCTCGCCGAGCAGTTCGACGTCCCGATCCAGCACGTGACGCCGATCGACCTGTTCCTGGTCGTCTCCTTCGATCCGTCCCTCGAGCGGTCACGCCTGACGCCGATCACCGACGTGCAGCAGATCAGGGAACAGATGGCCCCCAGCTTCCGGAGCCTGGACAAGGAGAAGCAGGACTTCCTGCAGGACCTCTTCGACCTCGACGACGACGCGCTGCTGGCGACGTTCGACGCACTGCTGGACACCTACGCATCCAAGGTGGCGGTCCATGAGCTGCGGCAGAACGCGAACACCAACCAGCACTCCGTGGAACTGGTGGCGGAGCTGACCCGGCAGCTCTCCGAGCACGCCTGACAGGCGCGTTCACCCCGGACGTCGTCGAATAGACCTCTCGACCCGATGGAGGTCCCGATGGTCGACGACGCCGCCGAGCACCGGCGCGAGCAGGCCGAGCGAGCCACCTACCACGTCCAGGCGCAGCGGCGCCGTGCGCAGGAGGAGTCGGCGAAGGCGCAGGTGCTCATCGACCGGTTCATCGAGCAGGCCACCGAGTCGGGGCTGCCTACCGAGGAACTGACGGCTCGTCCCTGGTCCGGGTCCGGTCGCTACCGCACCGGCCTCGTCGGGTGGTACCTGCGCGCCAACCGCTCGGTCGGCCTCGGCACGGACGGCAGCTTCTACGTGCTCAACGTGCCCCCGCAGCGGTTCGGCCGGTGGCGCACCGTGCACGTCGAGCCGACCCCGCCGCCGCTGGTCGTCGGCAAGGGCGCCGGCGACGGCGAGGTGTTCGACCTCGACGTCCTGCTGCGGCAACGGCTGGCGTGGCCCGGTCCCGCGCAGGGCTGAAGCCGGTCAGCCCACCCGTCCATCGTCCGGTCAGGACAGGTGGACCCACTTCGCGACCGACGGCACGTTGGCGTCGTCGACGGCCCAGATCCGGTACCAGCCGGGCGGCATGATCGCCGGCGAGGTCGGGAAGGTGATCGCTCCGCCGGCCAGGGGCAGCGACAGGTAGCGCTGGTTCAGGTCGGTGGAGTGCGTGGCCGATGGTGCGGTCGTCACGGTGATGCGCGGAACGGCGCGTCCGGCCGCGGCCGACGTCCCGATCGCGTACGTGCCTCCGTAGCCCACCTCGGTCGGAGCGCTGGTGATCGCCGGCCGCGTGCCCTTGCTGAGGTAGGGCGGGGAGTACACCAGGAAGGACTTGCTCTGGGCGGTCGCGCCACCGGTGGGGTTCGACGTGACGGAGACGACCCGTCCGTCGTCCTGGAGGAAGAGAAGGGAGTGGTAGAGGCGGTGCTCGCCGGACGGCAGAGGGCTCATCGCCTGCCACGGTCCGGTGAGAGACGTGAGCAGCGCGGTGGTCGAGCTCGCCGCCGAGATCGTGTTGTCGGAGCCCCCATTGGCCTCGAACACGGTGCCGTCGGGCAGGTTCACGCAGGAGACGTAGCCCTTGGCGGCGGTCATGGCCGGGCCTGTCCGGTAAGCCGGAGCCGCCGAGTCGAGGTCGATCACGTTCGTCGACGCCGTGGCCGGCCAGCCGCCGCCCATGATCATGAGGTTCTGATCGCGGACGTCACCGAAGAAGCAGGATCCGAAGCCCGTTCCCTTGGCTCCGACGGGCTTGTTGACGGCCTTGAACGCCCCCGTGGCGGGATTCCAGAAGCCCGGGGCCGAGGGGCCGGCGTAGAAGATCTCTCCCGGCTTGCTGGTCTGGAACGTCCGGGGGTACAGCGGCAGGCTCTTCGTCGGGGTGAGCCTGCTGATGGAGTTGGTCTTCGGGTCGAAGACCTCCACGACGTTCGTGTTGGCCCCGTTGACGTCGTATCCGGCGGTGATCAGCTGCCGCCCGTCCGACATCGTGACGACCGAGGGGTACCACCGGCCGACGGCCATGTCGGGCAGCTTCTGGTAGGTCTCGGTCACGAAGTTGAAGACGTAGACGGTCTTGGTGCCCCTCCACGGGCCCTGGCCGAGGGTGCCGCCGACGACGAGCGCCCGGCCGTCCGGCAGCAGCACGTGTCCGCCGCAGAAGAGGTCGTCGGGCGTCTTGACCAGCGTCTTGGTCTTGGTGGTGGTGTTGTAGACGTAGGAGCTGTACTTCTTCGCCTTACCCACCACGAACAGGCACTTGCCGGTCGGGCTGCACACCACGTGGACCATGTTCTGGTCGCCGGTGAGGGGTGCCTCGTTCGTCCAGGAGCCGACCTGGGCCGGATCGGCGACCGCCGCGGCGGCCATCTCCGAGGTCGTCATGTCGCTGGCGGTCGCTGCGCCGGTCCGGTCGTGGCCGTGGTGGGGGAGCGCAGGAAGCGGCGTGAACCGGGGCTGCCCCGTTTCCGGGTCGGTGTCGAGGGCCTGTGGATCTAGTTCCCGGTTCTGCTGCGCGATCAGCTGCTGGTCGTGGTGATGGACGGCGGAGGGCGCGGCATCGCCCGAAGAGGGCGCGGCGGCGGCTCCCGGTGACATGGCGACGGCGGCGAGCCACAGCGGCACGAACATCAGTACGGCGGTCTTCCGGTGCATGAACCCACGCCTTCCGACTGGCCCGACGTTCGTCGAGGCGACCCGTTTCCGAAATCCGGGCGAACGGTCCTCTGGGTGGACGTCGACGGTCAAGACACTCAGTCACGGCCGAGCTCACTTTCCGTGTCGTACAGCGGTCAGGCGGCAGCCTGGTTAGCGTCAACGCATGGATCACCGCCTTCTCGGTCGCAGTGGGTTCAAGGTCAGCGAGCTGACCTACGGCAACTGGGTCACCCACGGCAGCCAGATCGAGGAGGACGCCGCTCAGGCCTGCGTGCACGCGGCTCTCGACTGCGGCATCACGTCGTTCGACACCGCCGACGTCTACGCACGCGGTCGCGCCGAGGAGATCCTCGGACGGGCGCTGAAGGGTTAGCCACGCGCCGGGCTCGAGATCTTCACCAAGGTCTACGGGCCGATGGGGGAGGGGCCCAACGAGGTCGGGCTCTCGCGCAAGCACATCCGGGAGGGCATCGACGCCTCGCTGCGCAGGCTGCAGCTCGACTACGTCGACCTGTACCAGGCGCACCGCTACGACTACGAGACGCCGCTCGAGGAGACGATGCAGGCGTTCGCGGACGTCGTCCGGTCGGGCAAGGCGCTCTACATCGGCGTCTCCGAATGGCGGGCCGAGGAGATCCGCGAGGCCAAGGCGCTGGCCGAGGAGCTGCACGTCCCCCTGGTGTCCAACCAGCCGCAGTACTCCGCCATCTACCGCGTCATCGAGGCCGAGGTGCTGCCGACGTGCCGGGAGCTGGGGCTCAGCCAGGTCGTCTGGTCACCACTCGGACAGGGCGTGCTGACCGGCAAGTACCAGCCGGGTCAGGCGCCGCCGGCGGGCTCACGCGCCACCGACGAGGCCGGCGGCGGTGCGAAGTTCATCAGCCGGCTGATGCGGGACGACGTCCTGGAGCGCGTGCAGCAGCTCCGGCCGCTGGCCGACGAGGCGGGCCTGTCGATGGCCGGTCTGGCGCTGGCGTGGGTGCTGCAGGAGGAGAACGTCGCCTCCGCGATCATCGGCGCCACCCGGCCGGAGCAGGTGCGGGACAACGTCCAGGCGGTCGGCGTGCGCCTCGATCCGGCGCTCAAGCAGCGCATGGACGAGATCCTCGCGCCGGTCACCGAGACCGATCCCGCACTGACGAAGAGCCCGAACCCGCGGGGGTAGCTGCCGTCAGGGCCGTCCGTCCTCGAAGACGGCGATGGTGCCCGAGTACGACGCCACCCACAGCTGCCGCGTCTGGTCGTCCCAGGTGATGCCGATCGGGTGATGCCCGACGTCCACGGTCTGGACGACGCGCATGTCCGCCGTCGCCACCTTGGCGATGGTGTCGGACTCGTAGTTGACGACGTAGAGCGCCGTGCCGTCGCCGGAGAGGACGGCGCTGCGCGGCGCCTGCCCGGTCCGCGCCGTCGCCACGGTCTGGCCGGTGGCGGCGTCCAGCTTGGCGACCACGCCGTCGCGGTTGAGCGTGACGTACACGGAGGCGCCGTCCGGGCTGATCTGCAGGTGCCGCGGCCCGCCGCCGACGCCGTCGACGTCGTGCACCGCCCAGGTGCGCAGGTCGACCTCGACCAGCCGGGTGTCGCCCATGACCGCGACCCAGGCCGTGCTCGAGTCTGGATGTACCGCGATGCCCCGTGGATACCGGCCCATCGGGATGCGCCGCACCTCCGCGGCGGTCGCCACGTCGACGACGCTCAGGTCGTAGGAGCACCAGTTGGTGACCAGGAGCGTCTTCCCGTCCGGGGTGACGGCGAGGTACTTCGGCACCGCGCCGACCTCGATCATCTGGTCGATCTCGAGGCTGCGGGTGTCGATCCGGTACACGAAGCTGTCGCGGTAGCCGGACCCCGGCGTGCAGCTGTCACTGCCCTCGGTGAAGCCGGGGCCGTACATCGAGTAGTTCGAGACGTAGACGTACCGGCCGTCCGGGGTCGCGGCCGCCTCGACCGGCGCCCCGCGGTAGGAGCCGGGCAGGTCGACGCCGAACTGCGACGGCGTCACCTCGTCGGAGATCGTGGCGACCAGATCGAAGTCGCGGTCGTACACGGTCACCGTGTGCGTGTACATCATGTTCTGGGCGAAGACGAGGCCGGTGCCGGTCGCGGTCACGGACTTGGGCGAGATGTGCCCGCCGATCGTCTCGACGTTCTCGAGGCGCCCTTCGGACGACGGGGGTCGCGCCGCCTCGGTGGGGGACGGCGACGCGGACGGCGATGGCGACGCGGACGGCGCCGTCGTGGGTGCGTCTGCCGGGGTCGTCGTGGCGGACAGCGCGGCCGGTTCCTCGTCGGCCTCGACGGGCGTCGAGCACCCCGCGAGGACGACGCCGGCGGACAGGGCCGCGGCGACGAGCCGGAGGCGCGGGTGCATCTCAACTCCAGGACGGCCGGTTCGGACCGGACGAGGCTAGGTGGTTCCTCATCCCCGCGGGGGCTCTCACGTGCTCATGGGCGAGGGGCCTGTGCGACCCCGGCGGAGCGGTCACACTGGGCGCGGCGGACGGAGGTGATCCGGCGACCCATGAGCAGCGACTACCGGTTCCTCACCGAGTGGCGTGTCCCGGGGACGATCGCCGAGGTGAGCGACGTGCTACGGAACGGCCGGACGCTTCCGGACTGGTGGCCCTCGGTCTACCTGGCCGTCCGCGCGTTCGGCGAGGCCGGCGAGGTCGGCAGCGGAACCGACCTGCACACGAAGGGCTGGCTGCCGTACACCCTGCGGTGGACCCTGACGCTCACCGAGCCGGTGACCGACACCGGGTTCGCGCTGTCCGCGGCCGGCGACCTCGAGGGCACCGGGCGCTGGACCTTCGTCCAGGACGGGCCCGAGGTGGTGATCACCTACGACTGGCGGGTCAGCGCCACCAAGCCACTGCTGCGCCGGCTGACCTGGCTGTTGCGGCCGGCATTCTCGGCGAACCACCGCTGGGCCATGGCGCGCGGCGAGGAGAGCCTGCGGCTGGAGCTGCGCCGGCGGCGGGCGACCACCGACGCCGAGCGCGCGGCCGTGCCACCACCTCCAGGTCCGACGTTCCCGTGGCTGCTGCCGCGGGGTTCCCGCCACTAGGCTCGCTGCCTCGCCCGGGCGGCAGCGGAAGAGGAGCGCGCATGGACGTCGGCGCCGACACCTTGCAGAAGGCCCTGCAGATCAACCTCGATCTCCGCTGGTACGGCACCATCGCCGAGATCGGTGCCGGCCAGGAGGTCGCTCGGTGGTTCTTCCGCGCCGGCGGAGCGGCCGGCACGGTGGCCAAGTCGATGTCGGCCTACGACATGGCGGTGAGCGACGCCGTCTACGGCAAGGCCGACCGTTACGTCTCCAAGGGCCGGCTCCAGGCCATGCTCGACCACGAGTACCAGCTCAACCTGGATCGGCTCGACGAGGCCCGGGGTGACGACACCGCGTTCTTCGCCTTCGCCGACACCGTCGTGGCCCGCAGCTACCGCGGGGGCAACGAGTGCCACGGTTGGATGGGCGTCAAGTTCCAGTCGCACCCGCACGACGAGGCGAGCCAGATCGTGCTGCACGTGCGCATGCTCGACAGCGAGGCCGCCCAGCAGCAGGAGGCCCTCGGCATCGTCGGGGTGAACCTCCTGCACGCCGCCTTCTTCCGGCACCACGAGCCCGAGCAGGTGGTCGAGAGCCTGCTCGACCAACTGACCACCGGCCGCATCGAGATCGACATGATCGAGCTCAAGGGCATCGAGTTCCGGTCGGTCGACAACCGGTTGATGGCGCTGAAGCTCGTCCAGGTCGGCCTGAGCGGTGCGGCGATGTTCGGCCCGGACCGCGAGGTCCTGCAGCCCAGCGAGGTGCTGCGCAAGAAGGCGATCCTGGTCGAGCGGGGCAGCTTCCGCCCGCCCACCGTCGTGAACATCGACATGCTGGAGGCGGCCCGCGAGAAGTTCGCCGCGGACCCTGCCGTCGCGGGGCGCGAGATCCTGATGCTGACCGAGCTGACGATGGCCAACCTCCGCGCGGGAGGCGACGTCGTGGACCGGCGCGACTTCCTCGCCCGGGTCGACCTGCTCGCCGCCTGCGGGCTGACCGTGCTGATCTCCGACTACCTCGCCTACCACCGGCTCGCCGCCTACCTGTCGTGGCGCACCGACGGCCGGATCGGGGTGGTCATGGGTGTACCGAGCCTGCTCGGCCTGTTCGAGGAGTCCCATCACGCCGAACTGCCGGGCGGCATCCTGGAGAGCTTCGGCCGGCTGTTCAAGAACGGTCTACGGCTCTTCGTCTACCCGATGCTGCGCGACGGCGAGATCGTCACCGTCGATTCGGTCAGCGTCGCGGGGGAGTTGCAGCCGCTCTACGATTACCTGGCCGGCCGGGGCAGCTTCGTGGGCCTGGACAACTACAAGCCCGACTACCTGTCCATCCTCAGCCGCGACGTGCTCAGGCGGATCGCCGCGGACGACCAGGCCTGGGAAGCCATGGTGCCGCCCGAGGTGTGCGCACTGATCAGGAAGCGCGGGTTCTTCGGTCACCAGCGCGAGGCCGCGCGCTGAGCCCGGTGCCAGGGCGCGCCGTCAGGCGAAGTGCTCCGCCAGTCGGCCGGCGTAGTACTCCTCCCACGGTTCCGGTGGCTCCTTGGCGGTGACCTCCTTGTCCAGCAGCACCAGGAGGTAGACGAGCTCGCTCCGGACGGGACGGCGTCCCAGTACGTCCGGCAGTTCCGAGAGCTCGATCAGCCAGGACGCGTACCAGGACGCCCAGTCGGCGTCCTCGCCGTCGGTGATGCGGTAGACCCGGTGATGGGTCTCGGCGGCCTCGTGCAGCAGTTCGGCGATGCGACCGGTGCTCATGTCGGCGCTCCAGGCGGGGGATCGACCGGGTCGCGCGGGATCTGTGGGCCGCGCCTCCGGTCGGCTGAGCGGCACGCTAGTGCGCGTCCGGGGTGATCGAACAGGGCCGGGCGCCCCTCCGACCATCACCCGCACCCGGAATCAGGGACGGATCGGGGGTTTCCCTGATGGTCTGCGGCGGCACGGGTCGGCAGGCTCGTGGCATGACGAACCCATCGCCCGCCACTCCGCCCTTCGACCAGCCGACCGTCACCCCACCGCCGTCCGCGGCACCGTTCCAGCGCCCCCAGCTCCGCCGCAGCGGCACCGACCGGATGGCCGGCGGGGTCTGTGGCGGCCTGGCCGAGTACAGCGGCGTCGACTCCCTGCTCTGGCGGGTCGGCTTCGTCGGCCTGACCCTCGCCGGAGGTGCCGGCGTGCTGGTCTACCTGCTGCTCTGGGTGCTCATGCCACCGGCGCAGACGCCGGCCGACGAGCCGCTCAGCGGACTCGAGCAGCTCGTCCGCCGTCTGCACACCGCCGTCTCGGGGTCCTTCGGGACGCCGTCCCAGCGTCCCTGAGCCCCGGCCGGCCGGGACCTTCTCTCCAGGCCCTCGATCGGCCAGACTCCGGGGCAGCGACGACGGCGCACGGGAGCGGAGACGCAGGATGACCGACAGCAACTACATCGCGGAACTGCAGTTCGGCGCGCCGAAGATCGACGAGGAGGCCTTCGTCGCGCCGACCGCGGTGGTGGTCGGCGCCGTCACCCTCGAGGCGCGGGCGAGCATCTGGTACGGCGCGGTCGCCCGCGCCGACGAGGAGGTCATCGTCATCGGCCCCGACTCCAACGTTCAGGACGGCTGCACCCTGCACTCCGACCCCGGCTTCCCCCTCCTGATCGGCCGGGGCGTGACCCTGGGGCACCGGGTGGTCCTCCACGGCGCGCGGGTCGACGACGACGTCCTGCTCGGCATGGGCAGCATCGTGATGAACGGCGCGCACATCGGCACCGGGTCGATCGTGGCCGCCGGCGCGGTGGTGCCGCCCGGCATGACCGTGCCGCCGCGTTCGGTGGTGGCCGGGGTGCCCGCCAAGGTGACGCGGGCGGCCACGGACGAGGACCTCGACCACATCCGCCGCAACGCGGAGAGCTACACGAGCCGGCTGGCGAAGGCCCGCAGGGTGCGGCCGGTGGTCCGCCGTCCGCTCCCGCCCGCGGGGCAGTTCTTCGGCGACGGCATGCCGTGACGGGCGACCCGCGGCCCGGCGAGGAGGACGTCGACCGGGACGACGCCCAGGCGCTGTCCCGCGCCACCGGCGGCGGGCCGGCCGACGAGCCCGACGCCGCGACCACCACGGGCACCGGGGAGTCCGACGAGTTCGTGGGCCGGGTGGCCGGTCAGGACGCCGGCTACGCCGGGGAGACGGGCGCCGAACGCCGGGCCGCGCAGCAGGAGTGAGTCACTCCTGCCGGCGGCGGCCGATCTTCGAGCCCAGCCAGGTGAGCGGGTCGTACTTGCGGTCCACGACCCGCTCCTTGAGCGGGATGATGCCGTTGTCGGTCAGGTGGATGCCCTCGGGGCAGACCTCGCTGCAGCACTTGGTGATGTTGCAGTAGCCGAGGCCGAACTCCTCCTGGGCGGCGTTGCGCCGGTCGACGACGTCGAGCGGGTGCATGTCCAGTTCGGCCAGCCGGATGAGGAAGCGCGGGCCGGCGAAGGCGGCCTTGTTCTCCTCGTGGTCACGGATGACGTGGCAGGTGTCCTGGCAGAGGTAGCACTCGATGCACTTGCGGAACTCCTGCGAGCGCTCGACGTCGATCTGCTGCACGCGGTGGGTGCCGTCGGCTTCCCGCGGGCGCGGCGTGAACGCCGGGATCTGCGCCGCCTTCTCGTAGTTGTACGAGACGTCGGTGACCAGGTCGCGGATGACGGGAAAGGTCCGCAGCGGCGTGACCGTCACCGTCTCGTCCTCGGCGAACGTGCCCATCCGGGTCATGCACATCAGCCGCGGCCGGCCGTTGATCTCGGCGCTGCACGACCCGCACTTGCCGGCCTTGCAGTTCCACCGGACGGCGAGGTCGCCGGCCTGCGTCGCCTGCAGCCGGTGGATGATGTCGAGCACGACCTCGCCCTCGTTGACCTCGACGGTGTACGTCTGCAGGTCGCCGCCGTCGGCGTCGCCGCGCCAGACCCGGAACGTCCCGTCGTAACTCATGACGTCTCCTCGAAGATCTCCGCGAGCTCGCCCGGCATCTGCGGGAGCGGTTGCCGGGTGACGGTCACGCCGCCCTCGGCGGTGGGGGAGCAGATGAGGTTGATCCGCGCCCACTCCGCATCGGTGGCCGGGAAGTCGTCGCGGGTGTGCCCGCCCCGGCTCTCCTGCCGTTCGAGCGCGGCCCGGGCGATGCACTCGCTGACGATCAGCATGTTCGGCAGGTCCAGCGCCAGGTGCCAGCCGGGGTTGTACTGCCGGTGCCCCTCGACCGACAGGTTGGCCACGCGCACCTTGAGCGCCTCGATCCGCTCGAGCGCTTGCTCCATCTCGGCCGCCGTCCGGATGATGCCGACCAGGTCGTGCATCGTCTGCTGCAGGTCGTGCTGCACGGTGTACGGGTTCTCGCCGCCCTCCCGTTCGAACGGCGACAGCGCGGCGCGTGCCGCATCGGCGAGGTCGTCGTCCGACAGCGGAGCGACGTTCCCGCGCCGGGTGGTCGCGTGCGCGGCCGCGGCCGCGCCGGCCCGTCGTCCGAACACGAGGAGGTCCGACAGCGAGTTGCCGCCCAGCCGGTTCGAGCCGTGCATGCCGCCGGCGACCTCGCCCGCCGCGAACAGCCCGGGCACCCGGGCGGCCTCGGTGTCGGGGTCGACCTCCACCCCGCCCATCACGTAGTGGCAGGTGGGCCCGACCTCCATCGCCTCGGTGGTGATGTCGACCTCGGCCAGTTCCTTGAACTGGTGGTACATCGAGGGCAGCCGCTTGCGGATGTACTCCGGCGACCGCCGCGAGGCGATGTCGAGGAAGACGCCGCCGTGCGGCGTCCCGCGGCCGGCCTTCACCTCGCTGTTGATCGCGCGGGCGACCTCGTCGCGCGGGAGCAGTTCGGGCGGCCGGCGGTTGTTCTTCTTGTCCTCGTACCAGCGGTCGGCCTCGGCCTCGGTCTCGGCCGTCTCCTTGCGGAAGAAGTCGGGGATGTAGTCGAACATGAACCGGTTGCCGGCCGAGTTCTTCAGGATGCCGCCGTCGCCGCGCACGCTCTCGGTGACCAGGATCCCGCGCACCGACGGCGGCCAGACCATGCCGGTCGGGTGGAACTGGACGAACTCCATGTTGACGAGCGTCGCGCCGGCCTGCATCGCCAGGCTGTGCCCGTCGCCGGTGTACTCCCACGAGTTCGAGGTGACCTTGTACGACTTGCCGATGCCCCCCGTGGCCAGCACGACCGATGGTGCGTGCCAGGCGACGAACCGGCCGGACTCGCGCCAGTAGCCGAAGGCGCCCGTGATCCCCGCGTCGTCGCGGAGCACCCGGGTGACCGTGCACTCCATGTAGACGTCGATGCCCAGCGCGACCGTGCGCTGCTGCAGGGTGCGGATGAGCTCCAGGCCGGTGCGGTCACCGACGTGCGCGAGGCGGGCATACCGGTGACCGCCGAAGTCACGCTGGCTGATCAGGCCGTCGGGGGTGCGGTCGAACAGCGCGCCCCAGTCCTCGAGCTCGCGGACCCGGTCGGGCGCCTCCTGCGCGTGCAGCTGCGCCATGCGCCAGTGGTTGAGCATCTTCCCGCCGCGCATGGTGTCGCGGAAGTGCACCTGCCAGTTGTCCTCGGGCCAGAGGTTGGCCATGGCCGCGGCGATGCCGCCCTCGGCCATGACGGTGTGCGCCTTGCCCAGCAGGGACTTGCACACGACGGCCACCCGCGCGCCGCTCTCGTGGGCTTCGATCGCGGCCCGGAGGCCCGCACCTCCCGCCCCGACGACGACGACGTCGTACTCGTGCCTCTCGAGCTCCATCAGCAGAACCTCTTCGGGACGGTCCGCCGACGCCGGCGGAGGAGCGAAGTTGACCACGGAGGGAGCCCCGCGGAAAAGGGTTCTGCACCGGCCGTGACCGTGACGACGCACGGAGTCGGCGGATCCCGCCAGGATCGATCGCACGGACGACGTCGACCCCCCAGGAGGACCGATGAGCACTGCCGGTGGCCGGGTGAGCGAGCTCAGGCTGGTCGTGACCGTGGACGACTATGACGAGGCTCTCCGGTTCTATCGCGACGTCCTGGGGCTCGACGAGCAGGCGACCTACGAGTCCGGGGGTGGGCGGCTCACGGTTCTCGAGGCGGGGCGCGCCACCCTGGAGATCGCCGAGGCGCGCTACGCCGAGTACATCGACGAGGTGGAGGTGGGACGACGCGTCGCGGGGAGGTTCGGGATCGCCTTCGAGGTCGTCGAGGTCCGGGCCGTGACCGACGACCTCGTCGCGGCGGGAGGACATCTGGTGGCCCAGCCAACCGTCACGCCGTGGGCGTCGCTGAACGCACGCCTGGACGGGCCGGGACCGCTGCACCTCACGGTATTCGGGCCCGTCCTCGACCGCGGCGCCTGACCGGCAGCGGACCCGCCGCGATCAGCTCTCCGGCGGCGGTGGGGCCACCGACGCCCGGGACAGGAAGTTCGTCGCCATCATGTGCAGTCGGGGTGGCTCCTCGTCGCCGGAGATGCGTGCCAGCAGGAGCTCGGCGGCCTGGCGCCCGAGGGCATGGGCGGGCTGCGCGACCACGCTGATCGGTGGAGTCACCACGCTGGTCCAGTCGGCGTCGTCGAAGCCCACCATCGAGATTCCGCGTGGCACCTCGAGTCCGGCCTCGCGGATGGCCTTCAGGACGCCCAGTGCGACGCGGCTGTTCGAGGCGAAGACCGCCGTCGGCCGGTCCGGCAGGGCGATCAGCTCCTCGGTCAGCGCGCAGGCCTGCTCGGGACTGTGCGCGCCGGTCCGGAGGTAGGTCGTCGGCTCGGCGATCCCGGCGTCCGCGAGGGCCGTGAGGAATCCGTCCACACGGTCCTGACCGGTCGAGATGCCCGGCAGCCCGGCCCTCCGCTCCTCGTAGCTCAGGGCTCCGGTGACCATCGCGACGCGCCGGTGACCGGCGCCCACCAGCCGGTCGACGACGTCGCGGACAGCCGCGACGTTGTCGACCAGCACGGTGTCCACCGCGAAGTCCTCGAGCCGGCGGTCGAGCAGCACCACGGGGCAGCCCGCCTGCCGTGCGGCCACGAGGTGCTCGGCATCGGGCGAGGTCGGGGCCACGATCAGGCCGTCGATGCGCTTGGACAGCAGGACCCGCACGATCGAGCGTTCGGCGTCGGGGTCCTCGTCGGTGTTCGTGAGGACGACCTCGTACCCGGCCTCCCGCGCCGCGTCGCTGACGCCTCGCGCGGCCCCGGCGAAGAACGGGTTCTCGATGTCGGCGATCACCAGGCCGATCGTGTTGGTGCGGCCGGTGATCATGGACCGCGCCAGTTCGTTGCGCCGGTAGCCCAGCTCCTCGGCGGCCGCGAGGACGGCCTCGCGGGCTGCCGCGCTCACCGCTCCGTAGCCGCCCAGCGCCCGCGCCGCGGTGGCGGTCGAGACGCCGGCCCTGCGGGCGACGTCGGGGATCGTGGGGGAACTGCCGCTGGCCGGACCTCGGGACACCACTAACTCCAATTTCTTCGAATCCGACCGTTGACGCGCCGGGAGGAGGTGTGACAACGTTCTCAACGTTAGCCGCTGAGAACGTTCTCAACACGCGTCGGAGAAGACGACTCCGAGTCGGGACATCTTCTCCAGATGGGACAGCACATGCGCCACCCAGGCCGATCCACCCGAGTCGCCGTCGTGGGCGGAGGGGTCCTCGGCGTCTCCACCGCCGCCCAGCTCGCCAAGCGCGGTGCCCAGGTCACGCTCGTCACGGAGGGCAGGCTCGCCAGCGGCGCCAGCGGGCGCTCGCTGTCGTGGCTGAACTCCTACGGCCCCCGGTCCGCGGAGTACCACCGCCTCCGCCTGCTGGGTCTCGACCGCTACCGCACTCTCTCGTCGCAGATCGACGCATCCGCCTGGCTGAAGTTCGACGGAGGCCTCACCTGGCCGGGCGAGGGCGAGCTCGGAAAGTACCGCGACGCGTTCGAGCACATGCGGCAGGTCGGTTACGACGCCGAGTGGCTCAGCCGCGACGAGGTCGCCGCACGGACGCCGGGCGTCGACGTCACCGCCATCCCCGACGACGGGGCCATCTTCAACCCGGGTGAGGGCTGGGTCGAGCTCCCGCCGCTGGTCGACCACCTCGCGCAGGTCGTCGTCGCGCACGGCGGGGAGATCCGCACCGACGCCGGCCCTTCGGAGATCGTCGTCTCGGACGGCCGCGTCACCGGAGTCCGCACGGCCGACGGTGCGGTCCTCCCCGCCGACGCCGCGGTGCTGGCCACCGGCCCCGCCGTTCCGGGGACGGTCGCCGAGCTCGGCGTGAAGATCCCGGACGCGACGCCGATCTCGCTGCTGGTCCGGACGCCGCAGATCGCCACACCGCTGCGTGCGGTCCTCAACACCCCGCGAGTGGCCGTCCGCCCCACCCCGACCGGCTCGCTGGTCCTCGACTCCGGCTGGTCGGAGGAGGAGGTCGTGACCCGTGAGGACGGCACCTACGAGGTGCGCGACTCGACGGTCCAGGGCCTGCTGCGCGAGGCATCGGCCGTGCTCGAGGGCAATCCCGTGCTCACCGCCGAGTCGTACGGCGTCGGCCCCAAGCCCATCCCGGGTGACGGCGAACCGGTGCTCGGCGCGCTCGGGGAGATCGCCGGCTACTCCGTCGCCTTCACCCACAGCGGCGCAACTCTCGGCCTCATCGCCGGTGAGCTGCTCGCCGACGAGATCGTCACCGGCCGGCCCAGCCCCCTCCTGGAGGCCTTCCGCCCGACCCGGTTCGACCAGTACCGCCGTTCGTCCCACGACTGACCGCACCCCCGCCCGACCCCGCAGCACCCGCCCGACCCTCAGCACTCAGATTGGAAGAGATGTGAAGATCAACCGGCGCACCCGCGTCATCGGCGCCTTCGCGGCCCTCGCCACCGCACTCGTCACGGTCTCCGCCTGCGGTTCGGGCGACGACTCCGCCTCTTCGAGCGCGGCCAAGGACAACCCCTACCACCTGATCGAGCCCGGCACGATCCGCGTCGCCAGCATGGGCGACGCGAAGCCGTACACGTTCACCGACGCGAACGGCGAGTTCTCCGGGTTCGACGTCGAGCTGTTCAAGAACGTCGCCCACCGCATCGGGGTCGACGACGTCGTCTTCACCGGTCAGGACTTCTCCGCGATCCTGCCGGCCGTCGCCAATGGTCAGTTCGACGCCGGCGTCGCCGCCATCGGCATCACCGACGAGCGGAAGCAGACCGTCGACTTCTCCGACGGCTACCTGGCCGGCTACCTCACCGTGCTGACCAGCGACTCCGGCATCAAGAAGGAGGACGACCTGGCGGGCAAGCGGCTCGGCGTCGTGCAGGGCACCCTGCAGGAGAAGTACGCCACCGAGCACTTCCCCGACGCCCAGCTCGTGCGCTTCCCCGACAACAACTCGGGTGTGTCCGCGCTGAACAGCGGCTCGATCGACGCGCACTTCCTCGACTACGAGGCGGCCAAGCAGTACGGGAAGCAGTTCGACGGCCTGAAGCTGGCGATCAACATCCCGTCGTTCGACGCCCCTGCCGGCTTCGCCATCAAGAAGGGCAACGACGCCTTCCGTGAGGCGCTGAACAAGGCGCTGCACGAGGCGATGGAGGACGGTACGTGGAAGGAGCTCTACCAGAAGTGGTTCCCGGGCTCCCCGATGCCTGACCAGTACCTGCCCTCGGCCGAGCAGACCAACTGAGGACGCCCGGGCGGGCCGCCGCTCGCGGCCGGCCCGCCCGGGTCCCCGTCCCCTCCACGTGGAGAGAACACCATGGACTGGTTCGAGACCATCAAGCGCACGTTCCTCGATTTCGACGCGATGTGGCAGGTGCTTCCCCAGATGCTGGGGACGGGCCTGCGCAACACCCTGATCATCTCGGTCGCGGCGACCGCGCTCGGCCTGGTGCTCGGCATGGTCGTGGCCATGATGGGCATCTCGACGTCGCGGTGGCTGCGCATCCCGGCGCGCATCTACACCGACGTGTTCCGCGGGCTGCCGGCGATCCTCACCATTCTGCTGATCGGCCAGGGCTTCGCCAGCTTCAGTCAGTCGATCTTCGGCCCCTCGCCGTACCCGCTCGGCATCCTGGCGCTCAGCCTCATCGCCAGCGCCTACATCGGGGAGATCTTCCGGGCCGGCATCCTCGGGGTCGACCGGGGTCAGCTGGAGGCATGCCGGGCCCTGGGCATGAGTTACCCGCGGGCCATGCGGCTCGTGGTCGTTCCGCAGGGCGTGCGGCGCGTCCTCCCGGCGCTGGTGAACCAGTTCATCGCCATCGTCAAGGACTCCAGCCTCGTCTACTTCCTGGGCCTGCTCGTCAGCGAGCGCGAGCTCTTCCGGGTCGGTCAGGACGCCGCCGTCCTGACCGGGAACCTGTCGCCGCTGGTGCTGGCCGGCCTGTTCTACATGGTCATCACCGTGCCGTTGACGCACCTCGTCAACTACTTCGACAACCGCTTCCGCACAGGCCGCCGGCCGGTCGCCCCGACCAGCGGTCTCAAGGAAGTCAACGAACTGGACGACGCGGCTTCGCCGCTGGTCTACGGAGAGAACACGTGAGCATCGCACCCGCCATGAGCACGTCCGCGCCGGTCTACCACGGCTCCAGCCTCGACCTCGTCGGCCTGTCCATGGCCTACGGCTCCTTCGACGTCGTCCGCGACGTGACGGTGCACGTGCCCGCCGGGACGACGACCTGCGTGATCGGTCCCTCGGGATCGGGGAAGTCCACTCTGCTGCGCGGCATCAACCGCCTGCACGAGCCGAAGAGCGGTGACGTCCTCATCGCCGGGGAGAGCACGCTGGGGGTCCACCCGGACCAGTTGCGTCGGCGGATCGGGCTGGTGTTCCAGCACTTCAACCTCTTCCCCGACCACACCGCGCTGGAGAACGTCGCCCTGGCGCCGCGGAAGGTGAAGGGCATCCCCAAGGCAGAGGCGCTGGAGATCGCGCGCCGGCGGCTGGCCGAGGTAGGCCTGGCCGAGCGCGCCGACCACCGCCCCCGGGACCTCTCGGGCGGCCAGCAGCAGCGGGTGGCGATCGCCCGGGCCCTGGCCATGGAGCCCGAGGTGATGCTGTTCGACGAGGTCACCAGCGCGCTGGATCCCGAACTGGTCAAGGGCGTGCTCAACCTCATGGCCGCCCTCGGCCGCCGGGGTATGACCATGGTCGTCGTCACCCACGAGATGAACTTCGCCCGCAAGGTCGCCGACCAGGTGGTCTTCATGGACGAGGGGGAGGTCGTCGAGTCCGGCCCGCCGGCCCAGCTGTTCGACAGCCCGCGCAGCCGCCGGCTGCAGCGGTTCCTCTCGGAGGTGCTGTGACGATCCGGACGGCGGTCATCGGCTTCGGTACCGGCGGGGCGGTGTTCCACGCGCCCTTCCTCGCCGCGGACGACGCTTTCCGGCTGGACCTCGTGGTCACCGGCGACGCCGGCCGGGCGGAGGCCGCGACGCGGTCCTATCCCGGGGTGCGGGTGGTGCCGAGCGCGGACGACGTCCTCGCCGCCGCCGGCGACCTCGACCTGGCGGTGATCAGCACGCCCCCGGCGACGCACGCAGACCTCGCCCACCGCTGCCTCGACGCCGGCCTCGCGGTGGTCGTCGACAAGCCGCTGGCCGTGACCGCCGCCGAGGGGGCGGCGCTGGTCGAGCACGCCGAGCGTGCCGGCCGCCCCCTCACCGTCTTCCAGAACCGGCGGTGGGACGGCGACTTCCTGACGCTGCGGGCCCTCGTCTCCGAGGGCGCCCTCGGGCGGGTGCGCCGCTTCGAGTCGCGGTTCGAGTGGTGGAAGCCCGAGGAGACCAAGGCCTGGAAGGCCGGCTCGCCGCCCGCCCAGGGCGGCGGCATGCTCTACGACCTCGGAACCCACCTGATCGACCAGGCCGTCCGGCTCTTCGGTCCGGTGGACGACGTGCACGCCGAGCTCACCCGGTACCGGCCCGACGGCGGCGCGGACGATGACGCCTTCGTCTCGCTGCTCCACCGCAGTGGCACCCGTTCACACCTCCACATGAACGGGCTGGCCGCCCAGGTCGGGCCCCGCTTCTCCGTCCTCGGCTCGAAGGGCGCCTTCACGAAGTGGGGCCTCGACCCCCAGGAGGCGGCGCTCAAGGCGGGCGCGCGACCCGGCGATCGGGGCTTCGGCGTGGATCCGGAGAGATCCTGGGGCTGCCTGGGCGTCGACGGGGATCTGCGACGGGTGCCCATCGGACCGGGCGACTACGCCGCCTTCTACCGCGGCCTGGCTGCGGCACTGCGGCACGGCGGGCCGCTGCCGGTCGACCCCCGCGATGCCATCGACGTCCTCTCGCTCATCGAGCGCATCCACCGCGAGTTCCCGGTGCGCACGCCGTTCGCGGCCTCCTGACCTCGGCCGCAGGCGCCCAGGCGGCCCGCGCGCCGCCCCTCACCTCCACCTTCCTCCGAAAGGTTCCTCCGGCATGCCCTCTGCGTCCCCAGCCAAGCCCCTCGCCGCCCTGCCCGACGACTACGTCACCCGCATCCAGACCGCCGTCGACGGTGCCCGCGACGTCGACGCACTCGTCGGGTCGCTCGTCGTGGCCGGGCTGACCAACGTGTTCCTCGTCGGCTGCGGCGGATCGCTGTTCTCCTTCGGCCCGCTGCGCATGGTCCTCGACCGCGCGCCGGTGCCCGTCTTCACGTTCAACTCCGACGAGCTGCTCCTGCGGCGTCCGGCGTCGCTCGGCAACGGCTCGCTCGTCGTCGTCAGCAGCACCCGCGGCGAGACGGCCGAGACGGCGCGGGCGGCCGCGGCGGCGCGGGCGGCCGGCGCCACGGTCGTCGGCGTCACCCAGGACCCGGCGAGCATCGTCGCCGCCGAGTGCGACCACGTCCTGCTGCACCAGGGCATCGAGGCCAAGCAGGTCGTGCTCGCCCAGCTCGGCTGGTCGCTGCTGCGGGCCACCGGTGCCGCACCCGACTACGACGACGCGATGGCCGCCCTCGACGCCGCTCCCAAGGCCTTCTTCTCGGCCGTCGAGCAGACCGACGACGACCTCGACGCCATCGCCGCGGCGCTCCACGACGAGCCGGTCGTGTACGTGCTCGGCTCCGGTCCCCTGGAGTCGGCGGCCCAGACCCTCGCCGTCTGCTACCTGCAGGAGATGCAGTGGAAGCACGCCGTGCCGGTCGGCTCGGGGGAGTTCCTGCACGGCTCCTTCGAGGTGGTCACCCCCGACCTGCCCGTGATCGTGCTCATGGGGGAGGACGGCACGCGGCCCATGGGCGAGCGGGTCCTCCGGTTCCTCGACCGCTACACCGGCAGGACGCACTGCATCGACGCCGCACGACTCCCGCTCGACGGCGTCACGCCGGAGATGCGTTCCTTCATCGGGACGCTCGTCGTGGCGAGCGCGCTGCTCGGACGTCTTGCCGAGCACTTCGAGTCGTGGACCGGCCACTCGCTCCGGGAGCGCCGCTACATGTGGAAGGTCGAGTACTGATGCCGTTGGTCGCCATCGGCGACAACGTCCTCGACTGCTACGTCGACCGGGGGCTGATGTTCCCCGGGGGCAACAGCGTCAATGTGGCGGTGTCCACCGCCCGGTCCGGGTCGACGGCGGCGTACGTGGGCGTCGTCGGCGACGACGAGCGCGGCGAGGTCGTGACCGCCGCGCTCCGCGCGGAAGGGGTGGACGTGACCCGGCTGCGCACCCGGCCCGGCCCCACCGCGCACGCGGTGGTGCGGCACCTCGACGGCGACCGCGTGTTCGGTCCCAACGACAAGGGCGTGTCGCTGTTCGAGCCCACCCCGGCCGACCTCGAGTTCGTCGCAGGCTTCGATCTCGCGCACTCCAGCTACTGCAGCGGACTGGAGTCGTGGCTGCCCGCGCTCGCATCCCGGACGCGGCTGTCGTTCGACTTCGACCAGCGGACGGGTGCGTATGCCGAGGACCTGCTGCCGCACAGCTGGGCGGCTACGTTCTCGGGGTCCGGGCTCACCCGCTCCGAGTGCGAGGACCTCGCCCGGTGGGCCGCTGCCCGTGGACCGGCACGTGTCTTCGTCACGCGTGGCGCGCGGGGAGCCCTCGCCTACGACGGCCGGGTGTGGCACTGCAAGGCCCGGCCGGTCGACGTCGTGGACAGCCTCGGCGCCGGTGATGCATTCATCGGGCGGGCCCTGCACGGTCTTCTGGCCGGCGAGCCGACCGACGTCCTGCTGCGGGCCGCGGTCGAGGCGGGCAGCCGTGCCTGCACGACGCTCGGCGGCTTCGGGCACGGGCGCCCGCTCATCCCCGGCGTGCCCTCGGCCGGGGTCGTCAGGACAACCTGAGTACCGCTGATGAGGGTGAGAAATCCTGCTGACTCGGCAGTGTTTGCCGCGGGACGGCATCGGGTCTACCGGCGGTTCTGGCGAACGGCTGGGAGGTGGGCCGAAGCGGCACGGCTGCGAGTGCGGCGCCAGTGGGCACGGTGACAGCGGAGCGGCTGGCCCGGGTGCCGGCTTGAGCAGTCGGGCGTTGTTGGCGATGAGGTCGTGACGCAGCCGGCTCCGGCGTTAAGGCCAGCGGACGGGGAGGCCCGCGGTGACCACACAGGCCCAGGACGTCGCCGCCGCGACGCCACCGTCGCGGAGGCGCATCGTCGGCTACAACGCGAGCATCTCCGGCGACCGCCTGAGATACTCACTACGCCGGCATCAGGCGGAAGTCCCTAGATCGGGCACAGTCGCACCTTGATTCGACAGATGCAGCCCGCCCGGTCGAGCGGGGCGCTTGGTGTCCTTGGGCGGCCCATTCACAGCTGGACGAGGCTGGCATGGCAAGCCCGATGGCTCATTCGGCCGGCCAGGGGCTCACGGTCCGACATCCGTAGTCTTCCGGAGCGACGTCCCGGACTGTCTCGGTGAACTGCCATCGGTGCCCGGCTAGGTCCTCGATGGTGCACTCCCGCTCGCCGTACTCGTACTCCGTTGGGCTCTGCAGCACACGTGCACCGTGGGAGCGGGCTCGGTCAAAGACAGCGTCCACGTCCTCGACCCTGACCTTGATGACGTGGGTCACCATGCCTTCCGCCGGAGCGCGTTGCTCCCCTCGGGTGTCAGCAACGATCATCGCGCCGGCCGCACCGACGCTCATCTGTGCTCGGTGGCTGTCACCGATACGAGTGCGCTCAGCAAAACCAAACGTGGCGGAGAGCCATCTGACGGCTTCGCGCACGTCCGGATAGGGCAGCACGGGTATGACTGTCGAGGGAGGGATGGACCTGTTGTGCTTCACGGCCGCTCCTCTCCACGACTCATCGAGCCTCACGCTGCCGTGATGTGTTGTCCACCTCTGGCTCTTCCCCACCAACGCCGCCCGAGGTCCTCAGCAGCCGAACAGACTGCGCCGGGTACCAGTTCGAGGGCCGAAAACTGGTACCCGGCGCACTCTGCTTCGCCGTTGCTCGTGGCGGTTCGGGAGATGTCCCTAAGGCCGCCTTCTGGGCGAGTCTGCGACGGACGGTTGGCCCGATGCGATCAGCCTCATCAGCCGTGCTCAGCAGAACCTGAGGTCGGCAGCGCGGCAGGGGCGGTCCGGTGATATGCGTTCGTGGCGCCTTCTGCGGCCAGAACCCGCCACCGCCGCACACTGCTTCGATCCCTCTCCGGCAGCGTGCTGCCCGACTCAGAAGAACCTGACCTCGGCAGGGGGTGTTGATCGCAGGTTGCTAAATGTTGTCCGAGGCGTTGCCGATGATGTTGATGCGGCGCAACGGACAGGGGAGGCGACTTGGCGGCACGGGGGCGTGGTCGTCCTGCACGCCTGCGTCCGGTTCCGTGCCCCGACCCGCTGCACGCAGGGTCACGGGTAGCCGCCTTCGGGACCCGGCGAACGGGCGCGGGTTTGCAGCGGCGTTTCCGCTGTCGCCCGGTCGGCCGGGACCCGCACATCTTCGCGATGCTCGTGAAGGCCGACGGCCGGATGCGGCCGGTCTGGTCCGCTCCTCCGGAGTGCCCGGATCACGAGCAGGGCCGCGTCGCCAGGTTCGGAACCTACGGGCAGCGGACGGCCAGGCCGCGGCAGCGCTACCGCTGCGTCTACGGCACGAAATCCGACGGCAAGCCGATGTGGCACACCTTCACGCCGCCGCTGCCCCGTGACCACGTGCACGACGACGGGCGCACCTGCGCGGAGTGCGACCAGCTGCGCGGCGTCCATCACGGGGACACCGCGGTGGCCCGCCAGCACGCCTGGACCGCCCGAGTTGTCGCCCGCGGCCTGGACCAGCTGTCGATGGGGGCCAGCTACGCCGACGTGTCCCGGTGGGCGCTGCGGACCGCCGAGGGGCGGGCGCGCGGCCGGCACAGCACGCCGCCGAAACTGGACGCGCCGAAGCGGGACCCGCTGCCCCGCAGCACCGCCAGTCCCGACGTGTGGCACATCGCCGCGGACTGGGTGGAGGCGTTCGGGCCGGTGGCGTGGGCGCCGGTCGAGGAACGGCTGCGCGCGGAGGCGCTGACCCAGCGGGCGAGCAACGACGCACTGGTCGCGTCCGGCGCAGAGGTGCAGCGGCCGCAGGTGCTGCTGCTGGACGACGTGCCCGTCTACGCCCGGGACAAGACCACCGGCAAGTCCCGCCGGGACGCCGGCTTCTACCTGCTGGTCGCCGCCGAGGTGACCTGGCGCGACCCCGCGCCGCGCGACCCGGACCCCGGCCCGTTCACCCACCCGCCGACCCGGGAGCCGGTGGCGCACCTGCGGCTGGTGCGTGCGATGGCCAAGTCGAACACCCCTGCCTGGCGGCTGCTGTTCGACGAGCTCGGCTACGCCCCCGACTACGTGGTCGCCGACGCCGGCCGTGGGCTGCAAGCCGCCGTACGGGCGCACTACGCGAGCGCCGACACGGTGTTCGTGCCCAGCGTCTGGCACCTGACCGAGGCGGTGAAGGAGGCGCTGGCCGACACCCCCGGTGCGCTGGTCGCCACGCCGTCCGGAAAGGAGCTGCCCGCGGACATCGCCGCGCACCTGCGGCTGCTCGCCCGCGGCGGGGAGGCGTTGGCCGACGAGGCGGCGTGGAAGGCGTGGTGGAAGGAGTTCGAGGACATCGCACGTGCGCGGCGTCTGCCGGTGGACGCCATCGTCAAGCGCCGGGACGAGTATCAGGGGCCGATGGCCGCCGCGCTGCCCAGCCTCGCGCGGCATCCCTACGTGCCGATTGCGACCGGCGCGCTCGAGCGGCTCATCCGCACCCGGGTCAAGCCGATGCTGTCGTTGCGTGCCTCCGGGTTCGGCAACATCGAGCGGACCAACTCGCTGATGGATCTGGCCGTCGCCCGTGCCCACGGCGCGTTCGATGACCTGGCCGCGGTGGCGGACCTGCTGCGCGAGGACAGCGACCAGGCCGGTGGCTGGACGGTGCCGCTGCGCTCGGTCGCCGACCCCAAGCCCCGCTCGGGCCGCTACTCCTCGCTGCGTGACCCGACGCTGCTGACCACGCTGGCCGCCGAGCGAGGCCTGTCGTGAGCCGGGACCCGCTGGTCACCGGCACCGGCGTGCGGCGCAGCGTGGCCGCCGCCCCGCTGTGGGCCGGGCTGCGCCTGGTGGTCATCGACACCGAGACCATCCAGCCGCCCGACCAGCCGCACCGGTTGGTCAGCCTCGGCGTGGTCACCTGCCGCGACGCGCGCATCACCGGCACCTGGTCCACGCTGGTCAATGCCGGGTTCCCCGTCGATGACAAGACCGCCGAGGTGCACGGCCTTTCCGGCGACGTGCTCGCCGACGCCCCGAGCTTCGGGAGCGTCGCCGACACCCTGCTGGCCCACCTGCAACCGCGCGACGGCGAGACCGTGGTGTTCGTCGCCCACCAGGCCGGCTTCGACGTGGGGGTGCTGCGCCGCGAGTTGGCCGCCGTCGGCCGCGCGCTGCCCGAGCTGCCGGTGCTGGACACCATCGGCCGGCTGCCCGCGCACCTCGAAGTGCGGCCGGACGGTCGGTCCCTCGACAAGCTGCTGGTTGCACTCGGCGAGCCGGCCAACCCCGCCCCGCACGACGCTGTGCAGGACGCGCTCGCCACCGCCCGCGCCACGCTGGCGCTGCTGGCCCGAGCCGCCGACGCCGGCCACGAGGACCTGCCCGCGCTGCTGGCCGAGGTGGGCGCGCCGACCACCGCCACGGTCAAGGAGACCGGCCCCGGTCGCCGCCGGGGAGCCGCCCCCGCCCCGGCGCTGCCGGACCGGCACATCGCCGGGCACGCCCAGCTGCTCGGCCGGCGCGCCGGGCAGCGCGGACTCACCGCCTGGCGGGCGGCCGTATTGGAGTGCGCGCACCTGCGCTGCGGCTACCTCGATGGCCGGGTGGTCGCCGCCGACCGGCCGGCGAACGAGCTGCTCGACGTGCTCACCGGCGTGCTCGACGACGTGACCGCCGCCGGGGACATCGCCGCCGCGGCCACCCTGGTCGGCGCGATGCTGCCTCTGCTGGCGGCGCTGCCGCCGGTCAAGCGCAGCTACAAGACCGCCGCGCCGATGCACTTCGACACCGCCTGGGGTGCCCGGCTGGACGCCCTGGGCCGCTGCTCCTCCCGCGACGCCTGCCCGGCCTGCCGACGCGACGAACCGTGCCCGCTGGACCTGTGGCGCTGGCACCTGGCCCGCGCCGCGCTCAGCGACCTGACCGACAAGACCGCGCTGGGATTCCTGCGCACCAACAGCAGCGGGGCCGGCACCGGCGTCTACCAGCGGTGGACCAGCAACGGCCACCAAGCCCTCGCCGACGAGGCGGTGTGGCGCGTCCACGGGTTCTGGCGCGAACTCGGCCAACCCGCCCGCGCCACCCAGCTCGCCGGCTACGCCTGGCGGGCCGGCTGCCGTCACCCCCGCATCGCCGAGGCGCACGCCGCCGCCATCGCCGCCCCCGGCCGCGCGCCGGATCTAGCCGCCGCCGAGGCCATCTGCGCCACCGCGCAGGCCACCCGCGCCGAGTCCACCGCCCCCGGCTGGCGCGTCCTTGCTACCCGCGCCGACCTTGTGGCCGGGCGCCAAGCCCGGCTCGCCACCCTCGCCGCGACCGTCCTCGACAAGAACGGGAACGCTGTGCCGAAACCGCGGCACCACCCGGTCGCACCCCGGCGGACCAGGCCGCTTCGTTTCGGCCGGCTCGCATGAACGTCGTCCACACCTACCGCTGCTGAGTTTCTCCACTACGGCTGGGGCACCCCACGGATTCGGCCGGCCGCACTCGGCACGCCTGCCCGGGCGGCCCTTCAGTCCTCGACGTCGTCGTCTTCGGCCGTGTCCTTGTCGAGCAGCTCGCCCAGATGCCGGGCAGCCAACGCATCGCCGGCCTCGGCGCCGCGCCGGAACTCCGCCTCGGCGGCGTCGAGGTCCTCACGGTCGAACCACAACAGGAGTCCCAGGTTGTTGTGGCAGTGCATGTCCCCGGCGGCAATGCCCGCCCGGAAGGCCGCTTCCGCGGCATCAGTGTCGCCGAGGACATCTGCGTACAGGTTGCCCAGCGGCAGCAGGCTGTCACTCTCGCCGAGCTTCGCGCCCCGCTCGAGCACCTCCTGTGCCTCGGCGACTCGTCCTGTCATGGACAGAAGATGGGCAAGGTCCGACCGCGCGGCGGGGAAGTGGTCGGCGCCGGCACGAAGGTCCGGTTCGAGCGCCGGGTCCAACGTGCGGCACCAGCGCCAGCAGGCGAGGACCCCGACTGCCTCCTGATTGCCCGCCGCCGCAGCCTCCTGCGCGGCCTCCTCGGCGAGTTCCCGCTCACCTTGCTCCCGCAGCTCGAACGCTAGCGCGAGCGCGCCGTCGCTGTCCCCAGCCGCGGCGGCCGCCCGATAGGCGGCCATCCCTGCGGCCAGGTCACCGAGCTCCACGAAGACGTGGCCGAGGTTGCGCCAGGCATCGGTCTCACCGGCAGCGATCGCAGCCTGGTAGGCCGTCACCGCCTCCGAGGGGCGACCCAGCTGCTGCAACGTGTTGCCGAGGGCGAACAGGGCCACCGCCGAACCGAGCTCGGCTGCGCGCCGGAAGCAGCCCTCGGCGTCCTCCGGGCGGCCGGCATCGTCAAGGTCGCCACCCAGCTCGACCAACGCATCTACGTCGTCGATGGATGCCAGCTTCGCCAGTCGGCGGGTCAGAGGGTCGCTCACCCCCGAATGATGCCCGGCGGCCTTGTCCCGGCATCCGCGCCACGCTCGCCGCGGAGCGCGGATGCACTCTCCCTTGACGGCCGATTTAGCAACCGCGATCAACACCCCCTGCCGAGGTCAGAAGAACCTGAGGTCGGAGATCGTGCCGGTGGCCAGCAGAAAGACGTAGAAGTCGGCGAAGGCGACGCTGAACAGCGAGACCCACGCGAACTTCATGTGGTTGGCGTTGAGCCGCGAGACGACCGTCCAGAAGCGGTATCGCAGGGGATGCCGCGAGAAGGAATTGAGCCGGCCGCCGACGATGTGCCGGCACGAGTGGCACGACAGCGAGTACAGCCAGAGCAGCGCCGCGTTCGCCAGGAGCACCAGCGTGCCCAGGCCCATGTGGCCCCACGCGCCGGTCTCGTCGCGGAAGGCGAGGACGGCGTCGTAGGTCAGGATCACGTTGAAGACCAGGCCCGCGTAGAAGGCGTACCGGTGGATGTTCTGGCCGAGCAGGGGCAGACGCGTCTCACCGGTGTAGCGCTTGTGCGGCTCGGCGACGGCGCAGGCCGGCGGCGAGAGCCAGAACGACCGGTAGTAGGCCTTGCGGTAGTAGTAGCAGGTCAGCCGGAAGCCCAGCGGCACGATGAGGATGTAGATCGCCGGGGAGATCCACGACGGTCCGGTGAACAGCTTCGGGAACGTGTCGCCCTCGCACGCCGTCGTGAGGCACGGCGAGTAGAAGGGCGAGATGTAGGGCTCGGCGAAGTAGTGCGCGTTCTGGAAGGCGCGGAACGTCGAGTAGACGATGAACAGCACCAGGGCCACGACGGTGATCAGCGGCTGGAACCACCAGCGGTCGGTGCGCAGCGTGCGTTCGGCGATGGTCGCGCGGCGCGGCGCGGGCATGCCGTTCCCGTGTCCGGGGCGGACCGCCCCGGTCCTGCGTGGGCTGGTGGCCGTCACCGCGCCGTCCGATCCGACGTCTCGTCCGGCTCCGACGACATCTCTGCCTCCAGCTCGCTCCGACGCCGCGGTGCGGCGGAGGAGCGCAGTGGATCACGGACGGCGGAGCCCTGGGAAGGGGCTGGACGGCGTTTCTGTCCGCGCGGCCGTTCAGCGCGTCGACGCCGGTCGAGGGTGTCGACACGCCGTCCAACATCTAGTGCGCTCCATGATGGCCGCCGCCACATATGGTGGTCGTGCAGCTGGTCCGGGCCGCTCTGCACGAGCGGTCCGGGGTAAGAGGGAACCCGGTGGGAATCCGGGACTGTCCCGCAGCGGTGAGTGGGAACGACCGCCGTCACCACGCACTGGGTGCCACCGGCACCCGGGAAGCGACGGCCACTAGGAACCCGATCGGTCCGCCGATCGGCAGGCCCACGAGTCCGAAGACCTGCCAGCCGCACCGCGCACGCCGTGCGCGGTCGTCCGGGACCTCGGGGATCGGGTCCGTCGGACAGGTGCGGGCACGTCCCGGCCTGGCGGCTCCTCCTCGACCGGACACGCGATCTGGCTTCCGAGGAGCGAGCAGATGACCGTCACCGAACAGCAGGCACCCCCGATCCCCGCCCGCGCGCCCATGCAGGTGCGCAAGCGCAGCGGGGATCTCGAGGCCGTCGACGTCAACAAGATCGTCCGAGCGGTCGAGCGGGAGTGCGACGACCTCTCGTGGGTGGACCCGCTACGGGTCGCCACCAGGACGATCAGCGGGCTGTACGACGGCGCGACCAGCGCCGAGCTCGACCGCCTGTCGATCCGCACCGCTGCCGAGATGACCGGCGAGGAGCCCGAGTACTCGAAGCTTGCCGCGCGCCTGCTGGCCAACTACGTGCGCAAGGAGGTCACCGGTCAGGGCATCGCGTCCTTCAGCCAGAGCGTGGCGCTCGGCCACGCGCAGGGTCTGATCGGCGACGACACCGCCGCCTTCGTCGCCCGGCACGCGCGCAAGCTCGACGACGCGATCGATCCCGCCGCCGACCGCCGGTTCGAGTACTTCGGGCTGCGCACGGTCGCCGACCGGTACCTGCTGCGGCACCCGACGACGCGGCTGGTGGTGGAGACGCCGCAGTACTGGCTGCTCCGCGTCGCCTGCGGACTGTCGCGCACTCCGGCGGAGGCGGTCGGCTTCTACCGGCTGATGAGCTCGCTGGCCTACCTGCCCAGTTCGCCGACCCTGTTCAACTCCGGCACCCGGCACACCCAGATGAGCTCCTGCTACCTCGTCGACTCCCCGCGCGACGAGCTCGCCTCGATCTACGACCGGTACGCGCAGGTGGCGGCGCTGTCGAAGTTCGCGGGTGGCATCGGCATCTCGTGGTCGCGGGTGCGGTCACGCGGGGCGCTGATCCGCGGCACGAACGGGCAGTCCAACGGCATCGTTCCGTGGCTGCGCACCCTCAACGCCTCGGTGGCCGCGGTCAACCAGGGTGGCCGGCGCAAGGGCGCGGCGTGCGTCTACCTCGAGCCGTGGCACCCCGACATCGAGGAGTTCCTCGAACTGCGGGACAACACCGGTGAGGACGCCCGCCGCGCGCACGACCTGAACCTGGCCAACTGGATCCCCGACGAGTTCATGCGCCGTGTCGAGGCCGATGAGCCGTGGTCCCTCATCGACCCCGACGAGGTGCCGGAGCTCCCCGACCTGTGGGGCGAGGAGTTCGACACCGCCTACCGCGCGGCCGAGGAGGCCGGCCGGTACGTCCGTCAACTGCCGGCACGCGAGCTGTACGGCCGGATGATGCGGACCCTCGCCCAGACCGGCAACGGCTGGCTGACGTTCAAGGACGCCGCCAACCGCACCTGCAACCAGACCGGGCGCCCGGGCAACGTCGTGCACCTGTCCAATCTCTGCACCGAGATCATCGAGGTGTCCAGCGACAGCGAGACCGCCGTCTGCAATCTCGGCTCGGTGAACCTGGCGGCGCACCTGACCAGGGACGACGACGGCGCGGCGACCGGGATGGACTGGAAGAAGCTGCGGGCCACCGTGCGCACCGCCGTCCGGTTCCTCGACCGGGTCATCGACATCAACTACTACCCGACTGCCCAGGCGGCGGCGAGCAACCCACGCTGGCGACCAGTGGGGCTGGGCCTGATGGGGCTGCAGGACGTCTTCTTCGCGCTCCGGCTGCCCTTCGACGGCAGCGGGGCGCAGGAGCTCTCCACCCGCATCGCCGAGGAGATGTACCTGACCGCGCTCGAGACGTCGTCCGCCCAGGCCGCGGAGCACGGGGCGCACCCGGCGTTCGCCGAGACGCGGGCGGCGGCGGGCCGGCTGCAGCCGGACCTCTGGGGTGCCACGCCGACCCAGGCCGAGCGGTGGGCGCGGCTGCGCGCGGCGGTCGCCGAGCACGGGCTGCGCAACTCGCTGCTCGTCGCCATCGCGCCCACGGCGACGATCGCCTCGATCGCGGGCTGCTACGAGTGCATCGAGCCGCAGGTGTCCAACCTCTTCAAACGGGAGACGCTGTCCGGGGAGTTCCTGCAGGTCAACAGCGCCCTGGTCGCCGAGCTCAAGCGGCTGGGCCGGTGGACCGAGGACGTCCGGCAGGCGCTCAAGCGGTCGGAGGGCTCGCTGGACGGCATCGACGGGCTCCCCGACGACACCCGCGGGTTGTTCCGCACCGCCTGGGAACTGCCGCAGAAGGCCCTGATCGATCTCGCCGCGGCCCGGGCGCCCTACGTGGACCAGAGTCAGTCGCTCAACCTGTTCCTGGCCAGCCCCACCATCGGGAAGCTCAGCTCGATGTACCGCTACGCCTGGGCGAGCGGCCTGAAGAGCACGTACTACCTGCGGTCCCGCCCGGCCACCCGCATCCAGCAGGCCACCGTCGCGGTGACGTCGGCGGCACCCGACGAGGCCATCGCCTGCTCGCTCGAGAACCCCGAGAGCTGCGAGGCATGCCAGTGACCGCCGCCGAGCCGACCGCCGCCACGCCGACCGCCACCACGCCCGGAACCCAGGAGACCCCGATGCTGCTCGACCCCGGCATGGAGCTGACCCTCCGGCCGATGCGCTACCCGCACTTCTACGACCGCTTCCGCGACGCGATCAAGAACACCTGGACGGTCGAGGAGGTCGACCTGCACTCCGACCTGGCCGACCTGCGCCGGCTCAGCCCGGCGGAGCGGCACCTGGTGAGCCGGCTCGTGGCCTTCTTCGCGACCGGCGACACGATCGTCGCGAACAACCTCGTCCTCAACCTGTACCAGCACGTCAACTCACCCGAGGGCCGGCTCTACCTGTCCCGCCAGCTGTTCGAGGAGGCGGTGCACGTGCAGTTCTACCTGACCCTCCTGGACACCTACGTGCCCGACGAGACCGAGCGACACGAGGCGTTCGCCGCCGTCGAGACGATCCCCTCGATCAAGCGCAAGGCAGAGTTCTGCTTCCGCTGGATCGACTCCCTCGGCGCGCTCGACGAGCTGCGGACCCGGCAGGACCGGCGGGCCTTCCTGCTCAACCTGATCTGCTTCGCCGCCTGCATCGAGGGCCTGTTCTTCTACGGCGCCTTCGCCTACGTCTACTTCCTGCGGTCGCGCGGGCTGCTCAACGGGCTCGCGAGCGGCACGAACTGGGTCTTCCGTGACGAGTCGATGCACATGGCGTTCGCCTTCGACGTCGTCGACACCGTCCGCCGCGAGGAACCCGACCTGTGGGACGACGAACTGGCGGGGCAGGTCAGCGACATGCTCGCCGAGGCGGTCGAGTGCGAGTACCAGTTCGCCGAGGACCTCCTCGGCGGCGGTGTGTCCGGCATGAGCCTGCCGGACATGCGGGCCTACCTCGAGCACGTCGCCGACCGGCGGCTGGAGCAGCTGGGCCTGCCGCCGCGCTACGGGGCGAGCAACCCCTTCGCGTTCATGGAACTGCAGGACGTGCAGGAGCTCTCGAACTTCTTCGAGCGGCGGGTCTCGGCATATCAGAGAGGCATCGAGGGCCAGGTCTCCTTCGACGACGACGACTTCTGACCGGCGCGGGCGGGTGGGCGGCGCGTCGCCCACCCGCCCCGCGCCGCCGACTACTGCAGGATGCCGACGCCGCGGGAGATCAACAGCACGGACACGATGAGGGCGCTCGAGCACTCCACGCCCATGAGCAGCTTGGCCCGGCCGGTCAGCGGCATGGTGTCGGTCGGGCTGAACGCCGTGGAGTTGGTCAGCGACACGTACAGGTAGTCGTGCAGCGCCGGAACCCAGCCCGACCGCTTGCTCGATCCGGCGGCGACCTCGGAGATCGCGTCGTCGTTCTCGTCCTGCGAGAAGCGGAAGTCCGCCGGGGGCAAGTCTGCGCGCGGGCGCTGGGTGCGCGCGACGGGGCCACCGCGGTCGAGTTCCCAGAACGCCAGGCCGAACACGATGATGTTGGTCAACCACACCTGCAGCGCGGCGACGAGCAGCGCTCGGCCGTCCTGCACGTGGCTGGCGAGCAGGGCGCGCAGCAGCATCACGAGCGCGACGGTGTTGGCGAAGCCGATGAGACCCACGAGGACGAGCGCCGCGATGCGGGAGAACCGGGTCTGGCGGGTCATCCGGCGCGGGTTGACCACGACGAGTGCCACCAGCAGCAGCACGCCGAGCGCCGGAATGACGAGGCGGGGGCCGAGCAGCAGGTTCTCCGGCAGGAGCGCGTACAGGGCGATGGCCGTGAGGACGGCGAGGGCCGCCGGCAGGCGGGCCTCGCCACGTCGCTCGGTCCTTGCGTGGGTCGACGTCACGCCGCGTTGTACCACCGGAGCGGTTCTCCGACGGCCATTCCCGGGTCGAGGCTCACCAGGTGGGGTGGGAGTGAGCGGCGCCGTCATGCGCGGCCATCCGTTGTCCCGATGGGCCACGATGGGAGCCCCCGACCGACGAGCACCGGAGCCGAGTCGTGAGCGAATTCCCCGGAACCCAGCCCCCGGCCGCCATGGTCGTGCCCGCCTTCTTCGTGAAGCAGCGGATCACGGTGATGGTCAACCGCTACGAGATCCTGGCCGCCAACCCCGACGGCACCGAGGGCCCCCTGCTGGCCTTCGCCGAGCAGAAGCGGATGAAGCTCAAGGAGGAGGTCGTCTTCTTCTCCGACGAGTCCCGCAGTCGGCCCGTGTTCTCGTTCAAGGCGCGCCAGCGCCTCGACGTCCACGCCGAGCACGACGCGCTGGACGAGTACGGCAACCCGATCGGCTCGTTCAGCAAGCAGTTCGGGGTGAGCCTGCTGCGGTCCACCTGGAACCTGTCGGCCCCGGGGCTGACCGCCGTCGGCCAGGAGCGCCGTCCCCTGCTCGCCATCCTTCGGCGGATCTGGGACTTCATCCCCGTCGTCGGCGACATCTGGGTGCCGTTCATCTTCCACTTCGACTTCGTCGACACGGCCACGGGCGCGACCGTGCTGGTCAGCGAGCGGCAGAAGGAGGTCCGCGATCGGTACGCGGTGACCGTGCCCGATCCGCGCCTGGACTTCCGCGTCGCGGCCTCGATGGCCGTGGCCCTGGACGCTTTGCAGAGCCGCTGACGGTCCTCTGTGTGCAAAGGACCCGCGCTCAGCCGCTGAGCAGGCCCTCGGCGCGGTCTGCCGCGCTCGGACGGGTGGCCGCCTCAGCGGCCAAGGTGGCGGCCATGCGCCGCGCGGCGTCGGCGAACCCCGGTTCGTCCAGCACCCGGCGCACCGCGGCGGCGATCCGACCGGGCTCGGCGGACTTGTCGACCCGGACCCCGGCTCCCAGCCGCAGGACGCGGGCCGTGTTGTCCTTCTGGTCGCGGCCCATCGGCATGCAGACGAGTGGCACGCCCGCGGCAAGTGCCTTCAGCACGCTTCCGTGGCCGGCGTGCGTGACCAGCGCGGCGGCCTCGGCCAGGACCGCGCGGTGCGGCGCGGCGCGGACCACGCGGACGTTCACGGGGGCGGGGATGTCCTGCGGATCGATCGCGCGTCCCGTCGTCACCACGCCTCGGACCGGGAGTTTCCCCAGGGCGGTCGCGGTGCGGCGCAGCAGGTCCGCCTGGTCCTGGTAGGTCGAGCTGGCCGCGATCAGCACGAGGGGGCCGGCGCCGTCGGGCCGCCACGCGTCGGTCGCCGCCCATTCGGGGTCGTCGAGCTGTGGCCCGACGTAGTGGACGTTCGCCGGTAGGTGCGGTGTGGAGAAGTCGAAGGACGGGCTGGTCAGCACCAGTACCTCGGTGCACCGGTCGAGCAGCTCGAACATGTCGTCCACGCGGGGGAGGCCGTGGCTGGCGAGCGTCGCGTTCAACCCCGGCCGGCAGGTCGCGGACAGCCGGCGGACAGCTCGACGGGCGAGGTCGTCCCTGATCCGGCCGGGGACCGACCTGCCCGGGCGCCAACCGGTGCCCATGATCGGAAGTCCCGGGGTCGGCCGCAGGTAGATGTTCGGCATCAGGGCGGCCGTGGGCAGTCCCACCGCCTGGGCGCCGATGAGGATCCCGGGTACGGCGCCCTCGGCGAGCACGGCATCCACCGGATGCGCCCGGACCGCCCGTAGCACGTCGGCGGCGAACCCTGGCGCGCCGCCGACGAGCAGCCGGTCCCGGATCGCGGTGAACTGTCGGTACGGGTTGCCGGTCTCGAACTCGATGACCATCGCCGTCTGTTCGGCGATCGAGTCGATGTGCGGCGCCGCGTCGAATGCGGTGAAGTCGCAGCCGGCGGCCTTCGCGGAGGGCTCCACGGTGGGGTCGGCGAGGACGCTCACCGTGTGTCCGCGCCGCACGAGTTCGGCCGCGAGCCCCATCGCGGGGGGAAGGGTGCCGCCGCCGTCGATGACGGCCATGAGGAATCGCCCGGTCGGGGCTTCAGGGAACTGCTCCGACATCACGCACCGTCCCAGGGTGGGTGTGAGGCGTGTCCACCAGGACGACGGGAGTCCGGCAGCGCCCGCGTGCCGGCAATGCTGGTCGGGAACGGTCCCCGGCGGAAGGCCGATACGTCGCCGTGGCTACGGGGTAGCGGCCTCCCATGGCGCTTCCCCGCATCCTGGTCCTGGTCCTCGCCGGCGGTGCGGGAGGGCGCCTGGAATTGCTGACCGAGCAGCGCGCGAAGCCCGCCGTCCCGTTCGCCGGCGTGTACCGGCTGATCGACTTCCCGCTGAGCAACTGCCAGCACTCGCAGATCGCCGACGTGTGGGTGTCCGTGCAGTTCCACCCGACGTCGCTGTCGGACCACCTCGCCAACGGCCGGCCGTGGGACCTCGACCGCACCGCCGGCGGGCTGCTCACCCTGCCGCCGTTCCAGGGCACCGACCGGGGTGGCTGGCACACCGGGACGGCGGACTCGCTGTGGCGGCAGGCAGACCTCGTCCGCGAGTTCGACGCCGACGCCCTCGTGGTGGTCAGCTCCGACGCGGTCTACAAGCTGGACTACCGCGAGGTGGCCGAGGCGCATCTCGGCTCGGGCGCCGAGGTCACCATGGTCACCACCGAGGTCGCCGAGGACGACGCCTCCCGCTACGGCATCGTGCGGATGGGCGAGGACGGGAAGGTGACCGACTACGCCTACAAGCCCGAGGCGCCCGCGACCACCACGGCCACGAACGAGGTGTTCGTGTTCAGCCCCGGCCCCACCCTCGACCGGCTCGAGGGGCTCGCCGACGAGGCGGGGGAGGGAGGTCTGGAGGACCTCGGCGATCAGCTGCTCCCGGCGCAGACCCGCGACGGTCTCGCCCGCGCCTACCCGTTGGATGGCTACTGGCGCGACGTCGGCACGGTGCCGGCGTACTGGCAGGCGCACCGCGACTTCCTCGCCGAGCACCCGCCCGTCGACCTCGACGACCCGGCGTGGCCGGTGCACACGCGAGGCGGGCGGCACAGCGCCGCCCGCCTCCTCCGGTCGGCGGAGGTCGAGGGGAGCCTCATCTCCGGCGGCACGCGCGTCGCCGGCACGGCGCGGGGCTCCGTCCTCTCCCCGGGTGTGGTCGTCGAGGAGGGGGCTACCGTCGTCGACTCCGTGCTGCTGCCCGGCGTGCGCGTGCGGGCCGGCGCCACCGTCACCCGCGCCGTGCTCGACGACCTCGTCGAGGTCGGTGCGGAGGCCGCAGTCGGCGGCGACGGCGACATCGCCCTGGTCGGACGCCGCGCGCGGGTGCGCCCCGGCAGCGAGGTGACCGCCGGGGCGCGGTTCCCCGAGCCGGACGAGGACTGAATCCCTAGCCGACGGGGCTGAGGCGGACGAGGGCGATCCGCCGCCGCACCTTGGCCTGGTACTCGTCGTACGTCGGGCACTTGTCCATCAGCGCCTGCCAGAGTCGGTCACGGTCGCCGTCCTCGACCGGAGCCGCGACCACCGCTCTCCGCCGACCCCGGATCTCGGTCTCGGCGCGGGGATCGGCCTGCAGGTTCAGCCACCACTGCGGCTCGGAGTCGATCCCACCGTTGGAGGCGGCGACGACCACGTCGTCGCCGTCCCGGACGTGCAGGAGGGGGGTCGTGAACTGCTTCCCCGAGCGGCGGCCGCGATGGGTGAGCAGGACGACGTCGCCGCCGCGGAAGCGGTTGCCCATCCGCCCGTTCGTGCGACGGAGGAGCGCAGTGTGCGCCGCGGCGGCGTGCTTGCTGACGACGGTGAGCAGCCGGTCCCGGGTCGTCGTCACGGCCGGGCCCCGAAGGTGCGGGCCTCGGCGCGGTCGAAGCGCCAGACGAAGAAGCGGGCGAGCTGCCACATGGCGGGCGTGGCTCCCGGCATCCGCATCGCCTCGTCGCGGGAGAGCCCCGACGCGACCCAGCCGAGGACGGCGGGGAGGTCGCTCGGGCGGTACTCCTTGGCGAAGACCTCGCGGTCGAGCCGGTGCCAGTCCTCGGGCGTCAGGTGCGATTGCACCAGGGTCATGCCGTCGCTCTCCTCGCGCGCCAGGTGGTCGTGCAGCAGGTCGCGGAGCCGTGCCGTCCGCTCGGCCAGGGCCTGCCGGGTGGTGTCGTCGGCGCCTCGCGCGAGCGCCGCCAGGTCGGCCCGGCAGCCAGCGAGCAGGGGATCGATGCCCGCGTGCTCGGCCTCGAGAGCGTCGAGCACGTCCTGCTCGGCGCCGCGCTCCTGCAGCAGCGGCCAGAGTCCGACGTCCTCGCCGTGGTGGTGCTTGTGCAGCACGTCGGCGAACAGCCCGAACCGCCGGGACAGGCGCCCCCATCGCCTGCGGTCGGCGGCGGGTGTGGTCGCGGTGGCGGCAACGAACGCGTCGAGGTCGCGGCGGAAGCCCCGGTGCATGAGGTACATGCCGGCGAGGTCGATCGGCCCGTCGGGGGCCGCGGCCTGACCCGGGAACGACAGCTGCGCCGGGGCGGGGGAGGTGACGGTCATGCGGGGTTCTCCTGGTTCGATGGAGTGAGCCTCTAACGAATAGCGGCAAGCTATAGTGAACCCGTGTCCGAGGGCAAGAGGGTCTATCGCTCCGCGTTGCGGGCCGAGCAGGCGCAGCGCACGAGGGCCGCCGTGCTCGATGCGGCGGGCCGCTGTTTCGTCGACAAGGGCTATGCCGGGACGACGATGCGCGACGTGGCCGACGCTGCCGGCGTCTCCGTCCAGACCGTGTTCGGCCAGGGCAGCAAGGCGTCGTTGCTGCTCGCGTGCGTCGACCGGGCCGTCGTGGGGGACGACGAGCAGGCGCCGCTGCTGGCGCGTGAGGGGATAGTGCGGCTGATCTCCTCCCCCGGCCGGGCGGAGAAGCTGCGGCTCCTCCGGGAGACCGCCCTGCGCTTCGTCCCGCAGACCGGTCCCATGCTCAAGGTGTTCGCCGACGCGGCGTCGGTGGACCCCGAGATCGCCGCCGCGTTCGCCGAGTACGGGCGCCGCCGCTACCAGGACTACCGGGCACTCGTGGAGTCGTTCAGCCCTTGGCTGCGCGAGGGGCTGGACGTCGACCGGGCCACCGACATCTTCTGGGCCGTGTTCGACCACGCGGCGTCCGACACCCTCATCGACGCGCGCGGCTGGACCCTGGAGGAGTACTGCGACTGGCTGGTCGACAGCGTCGAGCGCCTGCTGCTCCGCTGATCGGGCGGGTCTCGTTGACCACTGCGGGCCCGCGCTGGACAGTGTCCCGGTGAACCGGGCGCTCGTCGTGCTGACCTGCGGGGCCTTCGTGACCCTGCTGGTCGAGAGCACCGCGCTCGCGGATCCGCTGCCCGCGATCGCGCTGGCCGCGGTGTACACGGCGCTCGCCGTGTTCGGCTTCGCCTGGGTCGACCGGCAGGAGCCGCTCCGTCGTCGCCGGCTGGCCGGTGTGTACGTGACGGTGCAGCTCGCTCTGGGGTACCTCGTCTTCGGTGCCGCCGGCGCCGGGGTGGGCGCGACGCTGCTGCTCATGGTCCTGGTCAGCCAGAGCGTGCTCCTGCTGCCGTTGCCCGCTGCCGTGGTGATCGCCGCGGCGATCCCCCTGGTGCATCTGGGCATGTCGTGGAGCGACGGCCTGCGCAACGGTCTCGGCATCCTCGCCGCGGCGGCCTTCACCGCGGTGGTCACCGAGCTGCTGCGGCGCGAGCAGCGGGCCAGGGCCGAGCTCGCCGCTGCCAACGGCCGGCTGCGCGGCTACGCCGCACAGGCCGAGGAGCTGGCCACCACGCGGGAGCGCAACCGGCTTGCCCGCGACATCCACGACGGCCTGGGCCATCACCTCACCGTCGTCCAGATGCAGGTCCAGGCCGCGCGGGCGGTGCTTGCCACCGATCCGGCCAAGGCCGACGCCGTGCTCGCCAAGGCGCAGGAGCAGTCGACGGAGGCACTGGCCGAGGTCCGGCGGTCGGTGTCGGCTCTCCGCGAGGCCCGTGTTGCGCCGCCGCTGGTCGACGCCGTCAAGCTGCTGGTGGACGACGCGTCCGCCGCGGGGGTGCCCACGGCGCTCGAGGTCACCGGAACGGTGCGGCCGCTGGCTGCCGCGGCCGACGAGGCGCTGTACCGCGCCGCCCAGGAAGGGCTGACCAACGTGCGCAAGCACGCCGCGGCCGGCTCCGCGCGGCTGGTCCTGCACTACCGCGACGGCGGCACGGTCCGGCTCGAGGTCTGCGACGACGGCCGGGGTGCCGTGCCCGCGGGAGACGGCTTCGGGCTGATCGGGCTGCGCGAGCGCGCCGAGCGGCTCGGCGGCCGCGTCGACCTCGAGTCGGCCCCCGGTGCGGGGACGACGCTGCGCATGACGGTGCCCGGGTGACCGTCGGCGGAGCGCGGGTGCGGGTCCTGCTCGTCGACGACCAGGCGCTGTTCCGCGAGGCGCTGGCCACGCTGCTCGAGGTGCGGCCGGAGATCGAGGTCGTCGGGGAGGCGGGCGACGGCGCCGAGGCGCTGGAGAGGTCCGCGGCAATTCGGCCGGACGTCGTCCTGATGGACCTGCACATGCCGGTGCTCGACGGGATCGCGGCCACGAAGCGGCTGCGCGTGGAGCAACCCGGCGTCCGGGTGCTGGCCCTCACCACCTTCGACGACGACGAGGACGTGTTCGCCGCACTGCGGGCCGGGGCCGTCGGCTACCTGCTCAAGGACGTGTCGTCCGACCGGCTGGTCGAGGCGCTGCTGGCCGCCGCCCGGGGTGAGTCGGTCCTGCAGCCCTCGGTGGCCGCCAAGGTGGTGGCCCGGTTCGCCACCTTGCCCGACGACGCCGGTCCCCGTCCGCAACCGCTGGTGGTACCGCTGTCGGACCGCGAGCTCGACGTGCTGCGCCGGCTGGCCGAGGGCGACAGCAACCGCGAGATCGCCGCCGCGCTCTTCCTGGCCGAGGGCACGGTGAAGAACCACGTCACCAACGTGCTGGCCAAACTCGGGGCCCGAGACCGCACCCAGGCGGCGCTGCGGGGGCGGGCGCTCGGCCTGATCTGACGCCGAGGGGTCATGTCCGGACGTGACCCCGGGTCATGACCTCCGGCACCTGGCAGCGCAGTCCCGGCGCCCGACGATCTTCGCCATGACGACCGAGACCCTCTCCACCACCACCCACGACGTCCACTCCCGGCGCCACCGGGTGGGGCACTTCGTCCGCCACTACCTCGAGATGGTCGTGGCGATGTTCGCCGGCATGTTCGCGCTCGGCACCCTGGAGCACTTGGTGTGGCCGGCGCTGACCGCCCGGCATGACGTCGGCGTGCTCGTGATGGCCACCAACATGGCGATCGGCATGGGTGCCTGGATGCGCTTCCGCGGCCACTCGTGGCGCGGCATCGTCGAGATGTCGGCCTCGATGTACGTGCCGTTCGCCGTGCTGCTCGTGCCCTACTGGTCCGGCGCGATCGGCGCGGGCGCCCTCATGACCTGGGGGCACGTGCTGATGTTCCCGGCCATGGCCGCCGTGATGCTGCTCCGGCCGGCCGAGTACTCGCACTGAGCCCGGCCGGCGCGCCGTCCCGGATCAGGACGACGCCCGGTCGCACTCCATCCACACGCGCCGGCGGTCGCCGCGGCTGGTCACCCGTGCCATGGCCGCGACCCGCCGGCGCTGCTCCGCGGTGGCGACGTGGTTGACCACCGCCACCTCGGCGTCGCGCATGGCCCGCTCCGCGGCGAACTCCGCCGGGGTGGACGGGAACGACTCCGGCTCCCACTCCTCCTCGCCGGGGTGCGCATAGGGGCTGTCCGGCGGCAGGTTGCCCGTCAGCCGGCCGTAGGCGCCGACCAGCAGCAGGACGAGCCCGGCTACCAGGGAGAAGACGACGTTCGGGAACTTGAAGGCCAGGACGTTGAGGCTCGTCCGGAGGACGGCCAGGTTGGCCAGTGCCGAGATGAGGAACAGGATCCCGACGACGATCATCACCGTCGACGCCAGTCGCGCCCCCTGGAAGGCGGCGACGACGAGGACCAGCGCGGTGACGACCGAGATGGCCGACAGCAGGCCGTTGGACGACAGCCCGAGGATGCGCTCGCCCTCGGTGGAGAAGAAGTCCAGACCGCCGGCGAAGCCCAGGACGCCGAAGACTCCGATCACCAGGGCGACCGCGATGGCGCCGACTCGATGCACGAGCAGTACCCGTCCGTCGACGGGGCGATCGGCGTCCACGGGCTCGGAGGGGGCGGTCCGGCGTGCGGGGAAGAGGTGCACTCGCATCGGGAACTCCTCGAAGAAGTCGGGATGCCACCTCTTCGGCGAGGGTCGACCGCGTGGATGCGCGCGGAGCGCCCTCAAGGAGCGGCGCCTCGCCGCTCTCCGTCGCTCACAGGCAGGATGCCCACCGGCTGAGCGATGCCGCGCCCGGCGTACGTGGAGATCGAGCCCGCCATCGAAAGGCCCGCGACATCTGGCCCGGCCTGTGCTCGTGGGACGGAGTCACCGTTCCGCGGCGTCCCCGAAGAGCTCGCGGAACTGGCGGACGGCGAGGTCGCCGGCCGCCTCGACGATCTTTCCGACGACCGGATGGATGATCAGACCGGTGACCGAGCCGGCCAGCTTGGGCAGGTTCTTCCCGAACCACTTGCGGACGTACTGCAGTGTGGTGAGGTCGGGTTCGTCGGCGACGACCGCCTGCTCCAGTTCGTCGATCCGCTCGAGGGCGGCCGCCTGCTGCTCGGCCGGTGCGGTGGCCACGACCTGCGCCTTGACCGACTCGATGGCACTGCGCAGTTCGGCGAGGTCCGCGTCCGTTACCGGCGCCGCGCCCTCGGTGTGCGTCCGGACGTAGCTCTGGCTGATGTTGCGGCCGGCCGCGACCTGCCCGCCTCCGGAAACCGAGCCACCGATCGTCACCCGGATGTTGTCCCCCGCACCGTTGTCAGTGGTCATGATCGATGCCCTCATTTCTCCGACAGCGCCTGACCCGAGGTCTCCGACAGCCTGTCGCTGGTCATTCCGTCCGTCTGCTCATGTTTGGCCGGTCACTTGAGAGGCGGTCAGTTGAGAGGCGGTGTGGTCGTCGTCGGCGGTGTGGTGGTCGGCGGTGTGGTGGTCGGCGGTGTGGTGGTCGGCGGTGTGGTCGTGGGCGGTGTGGTGGTCGGCGGTGTGGTGGTGGGCGGCGGTGTGGACCCCGACGAGAGGACGAGGTCGACGGCGCTGTCGCAGGGGACCTTGGTACCCGCGGGCGGGGAGCTCTCGATGATCTCGTTGGGGCCGTTGTCGTCGGGGCGATAGCTCACGTTTCCGACCGTCAGGCCGGCCGCGTCGAGCTCGGGACCCGCCTCGGCGAGGTACTCCTGAATCACGTCGGGGACGGTGCACGGTGTGGACCCCGACGAAAGAACGAGGTCGACGGCGCTGCCGCAGGGGACCACGGTGCCCTCGGGCGGGGAGCTTTCGATGATTTCTCCGGGGCCGTTGTGGTCGGGGCGCTCGCT
>JHVO01000018.1 GCA_000620185.1 Geodermatophilaceae bacterium URHB0062 | reverse complement strand
CCGCGATCGCGGGCACGTCTGGAACCGCAAACGGGTGGCCCGGCTGATGCGGCTGGGCGCGATCGAAGGGGTGCACCGCCGCCGGCGCGGCAAGTACGGCCGCCGCTCGGTCTCCACCGCGACCGCCCCGGACCGGGTCGAGCGGAACTTCACGGCCGCCGCCCCCGATCAGCTGTGGGTCGCCGACATCACCTACCTGCGCTCCTGGGAGGGCTTCGTCTACCTCGCCGTCGTGGTCGACGCCTACTCCCGCAAGGTGGTCGGCTGGGCGATGGCCGACCACCTGCGCACCGAGCTGGTCCTCGACGCCGTCGGCATGGCCATCACCACCCGCAAACCGGCCGCGGGCACGGTGCATCACACCGACCGCGGCAGCCAGTACACCTCCTACGAGTTCGGCAAGGCCCTACGCGCCTCCGGGCTGCTGGCCTCCATGGGCAGGGTCGGCTCCGCCTTCGACAACGCCATGGCCGAGTCGTTCTTCGCCACGCTCAAGGAAGAGATGATCTACCGACGCGCCTGGCCCACCCGGCACGAACTGGAGATGGAGGTCTTCTCCTACATCGAGGGCTTCTACAACCCCAGCCGCCGGCACTCCAAGCTGAACAACCTCAGCCCCACCGACTACGAGAACATCCACCTGACACGAAACGAGGTGTCCGCCTGACGGGGGTCACTTCAGTCTCGCGCATTCCGTCGCCGTAGCGACCGAACGGATGGTGCTCACGAGCTGGCGGGACGATGGGATCTTGCCGGTGCAAGACGCCCCATGATCTGGTCGAACCGAGACCGCGCCGGCCGCACATCTGTGGCCGACCTACCGCAGACTCCGCGAGCTGCTGGGCCCCCCTGACCTCATCTAACCGCCTTCGACTGGCCTGCGGAAGCGCCGTGGGGACCTCGATTGGGCCGACAGCCACCACCTACGCAGGGCTCAACAGTCGAGCGCGCGCCGGCTGTAAGCGGGCGCCGCCCTGGTGGCCGAGCGCACTTGGCCAACTTTGTGGCGCCTGAACCAGGAGGTGCGCAAGCTTCCTTTGCCGGCTTCTCCCGGTGTCGCTGTAAAGACGCCCGGAGGCCTCTGGCTCAAAAGGAACATGCACGCTCAGCTGTGTTCGACATAGTGCTGGGACTGCCGGCGCTTTCGTCGCCACCGGTCATTGCGCCTGTGAGATCAGCCCCGGTTAGGTTCACGCCCGTAAGTGACGCGCCGTGTAGGTCTGCGCCGCGTAGACATGCGCCCATCAGTGATGCCCCTCGCAGGTCCGCACCCCGAAGATCCGCTCCCGAGAGGTCACTGCCACTCAGATCAGCACCCGTCAGGGATGCGAAGCTCAAGTCCGCCCCTTGCAAATCGCGGTCTTTGAGGCGCGATCCATCGAGTTGAACCGCCCGTAGGTCCGCTCCCCTCAGCTCGCTTCCGCGAAGGTCGGCGCCACGGAGATCACACCCCTGCAGTGAAAGGGGTGGTTCGTCCAGAGCGCTGCAGTCTGCACTTGGGGCGTGACTTCCTGTAAGCGCGGAGGTACCTGCTCCAGCGGCGAAGATGAAGATGGCCGCTGCTCCGACGATCCAGGGTCCGATCGACCGCGGCCGCCGCCTTCCCGGTGCCGTTGAAGGGCCCGAGTCCATGCGAAACCACTAGCATGAACTCGGCCGCTGCGAAGGCCGCCACGCGGAACCAATGCGAGGGTATGCACAGCCGATGGCTGGGGGCGCCACATGAGCGACACGGTTCGTCAGCGGTGACCAGCAACTGGCCTCGCGTCGAGACGCCGGCCATCGGGCCAACGGAGGCAGCCGACGGAAGCCCCTCCCAAGTCTGCGAAGTCTGCGGCTCAGATTTGATCAACAAGGGCTCTCGTCAGACTTGTCGCACCCATGGCCGGGATTTCCGTATCGATAGCGCACCGGCAACTACGAGCGAGCCGGAATGAGCTTGCCAGACCAGCTTGCAGCAACCGGAAGCCGCATAGGCCATTACTTCAGCGTGGTGGCGATGGTGCCGGCCTTCGTCGCGGTTGCATGGATAGCGGTGTTGCTTGCGTCCGGCGCATGGCATGGTCCATTTACCCCCAGCCGGGCAGTGGCTTCACTGGCGGAGATCGGGATCGCTCAGCTTTCCGCAATCGTCGCGGTCGCGATCACCCTAGGCCTCGTCATTAACCCGTTTCAGTTCAGCGCAACCCAGCTGCTGGAGGGCTACTGGGGTGGTGGCGCAATTGCCGCACGGCTAGCAGCTCGGCGAAGCAACGCTTATCGCAGACGACTGCGTTGGTGGGACCAGCACTGCAGGGCTGCTCGCAACGAGTTCATAGACCGAGCACTCGGGCCCGATGGAACGTTAGTGACCAAGGACTTGAGAGAGCGCCAACGAGATGCCGAGGATGTCCTCGACGGCGAGCAGGGCGATCCAATCTTGTACCTCTATACGATTTCCCAGCACTGGCGCCAAGTGGAACGACAGTTCCCGCCTATCCCAGGACGGGTACTCCCAACTCGGCTGGGCAACCGGCTGCGAGCTTTCGAGGACCGTGCCGGACGTCAGTACGGGCTGGACGCCATTGTGGTGGCTGGACATCTGAGCCTTCTTCAGGAGAACCGCCGCACCGCGTACGTGCGTGACGCCCGACAGACTATGGACATGTCTATACGTTTGTGCCTGACCGGACTGCTGTTAGTGCCCCTGACCGCGGTTCTCTTAGCCAACGATGGGTACTGGGTTCTGCTCGCTAGCGCCCCGTACCTGCTCGCTTATCTCGCTTATCGTGGGGCAATATCGGCTGCAGAAGCTTATGGCAACGCGGTCACTTTTCAGATCGACCTCGGCCGCTTCGCCTTATACCAAGCCCTGCACGTTCCCCTCCCCCCCGACGCTTCCGCGGAGCAAGACAGCAACGCCTCACTGATGCGTCTCCTCCGCGGCAGTGAACGGGTGAATGTGGCCTATCAACATTCCGTTGTGGAGCCGGCCGCCGCGAACGACGAACCGCCCCTCGGATCGCCCGCCAATCCTGAAGCATGAACTGGGCAGGTCGTCACCAGCGTGGCCCGTAGCTGAGGACCTACGGTCGGCGTGCGAGCCGTGCAGATCACCCGTTTCGGCCGCCAGACCTTCACGATCAAGGACTTGCTCCGCGCCACAGCCTGGCTCGGGTGATGGCCACGGTCTCCTTCTTCCGCACCCTGCGCGGCGGTCGCCACCTGCTGCGGCACCAGATGCTGAACGCCATGCACGAGACCTTCGGGCGTCCGACGTTCCGGCCAGCAGCCCCTGAGCCGTTGGGCCTCGACGCGGCCGTCGCCTTCACCGGCTCTGGCCAACCGCCGTGAGCAAAGGCGCACGCACCGACTCCCGCCGCCAGTGGGTTCGCCAATACGTGGGATGCCGACGTCGACGCGCCTTCCTCTCCCGTGGACCTCACCGTGCTCGCCCTGCGCGTCGCGGCGCCCCAGTGTCGGTACGAACAGGCATGATCGCTGGGTGCCCTCGGCGTTGACCAGCGTGCCCGCCGATCCTCCGCAAGCCAGCGCCGCGTGTCACCGCCACAGCCGCGCACTGGCGCCTGGGGCCCTGGACTTCACCGCCTCCGGACACCTTTACGCCACGCACGGCATCCACGCCTTCGCGGCCCGTCTGCCACCACCCCTCGCTCGCTGGGCGGTGGACAGCTTCACTGACCCGGGTGACTACGTCCTCGACGTGATGTGCGGATCAGGGACCACGCTGGTGGAGGGCTTGCTCGCCGGCCGACACGTATGGGGGGTTGACATCGATCCGCTGGCGCGGCTGATCGCGGTAACCAAGGCCACCCCGCTTCCGGCCGAGCAAGTTATGTCCCTCGCGGATCAGGTCGAGGCACGTCTCGCCCAGGCTGGCGTGGACGACTCCTGGCGTCCGAAGCTTCCCCGGCTGGAGTACTGGTTCCGCCCGGAGGTCTGCGCAGATCTCGCGCGGGTGAAGACCGTGATTGCGGACGTCACCCCGGCGGGATCGGCACTCCGCAACCTGGCGTGGACCGTCTTCTCGTCACTGATCGTCGCACGGACCTCCGTCGCAAACGCCCGGGACCTTGTGCATTCTCGCCACCACTACCGCGCCTGGCCGAAAGATCCAGACGTGCCTGGGCGGTTCGTCCGACAGCTGCGCCGGGCCGCCGGCATGATGAGCGACCTCGCCGACCGAATTCCCGCCGACAGAACCGTGACTGTGCGGATGGCCGGCAGCGACGCCCGAGCGCTCACAATTCCCGACGGAGCGGTGGATCTGACCTTTTTCTCACCGCCGTACGTGTCTGCGTTGGACTATCCGCGCGCCCACATGTTCGCCGTCGCCTGGCTGGCCGATGTTCTCGGAGTGGACGTCGATCAGTATCGCCTTCACGCACGCGACTACATCGGTACCGACCGGGCGGCGCTGGCCCTCGCCACCGCCACACAGCCGTTGCCTCCGGACACCGGGTGGACGGGAGTGGACGAGGTAGTCCAGCGGCTGGCCCAGGCGCCCGCGAAGGCCTGGACGGTGCACCGCTACTTCCGTGACATGGCAACCGTGCTCGCCGAATGTGGCCGGGTCACCCGACCCGGAGGCCATGTGGTCATCGTGGTTTGCCCGTCGAACATCCGCCGGGTGCGGGTGGACACGCACGAAGTGTTCGCGGAGCTGGCACCTCTCGTTTCCGGCGGGTGCTTGGAGATCGAGGACACGTATTCGCGGACTATCCACGATCACCGGCGGGTCATGCCTTACCTGGAACGGGCCTTCGGCGAGCGGATGCGAACGGAGTACGTGGTGGTCGCGCGGCGCACGGCGGCCGGCGTCGTCCAACCAGCCAGCTAGTCCACCATCCGCAACTTCGCTGGGGTGGCGTCCACCGCCACTAGCAGCGGGCGGGTCATCGAGGTGAAGGTGACGATGGCCTGGCCCGGCGCCAATCCCGGTAGTCGCTGCCAGAGGCCGTCATCGATACCGGCGATAGAGGACTTGAGCCGGGTGATTGTCGTGGCGTCGTTGATCTTGTGAAGTACGAAGTTGTTCACCAAGCCGAGGACCTGACGAGGCAGGTGCTGGGGCAGCTGAGTGACGAAGACGAGCGATAGCCAGCGCTTCCGGCCGCGTTTGGCGATGCGCGCTACCTGCTGAAACAAGTTGGGCATCGCGGCCAGGCGCTCCTCGGAGAGGAACTCGTGTGCCTCCTCGATGATGACCAGGGTCTTGGTCAGTCCGACCGCCTCGGATCGCTGACTGGCCTGGTAGCGCTCGTCTTGCTTGCGCTGGGTGCCGCGGAGCAGATCGGCGATGACCAGGTTGTTCAGTAGGGGGCTGTCAGTGTCGGACAGGTCGAAGATCGAGATGCGCCCCGGCTGCAGCAGCGTGCCGTAGTCGAGCGGTTCGGCCTCGGGATGATCGAAGACGTTGAGCCGCATCAGTCGCGCGACCTTGCCCAGCAGAGCACGCCAGGACATCACGTGGTCGGCGGTTACGGCGTTGATGCGCTCCTGCACCTTCTGCTTCGCCGGTCCCTGAAAGTCCCGGGAGCGGAGGTAGACGCCGGCAGGGTCCTCTTTGCCGACCTTGGCATGTATCAGCGCGACGATGTCGTAGAGATGGGCCAGTCGCATGCGCGGATAGCCGGTATCGAACTCGTCGAGCTCGATGCTGGCCCGCGTGTCCTCCTCGTTTCTCGCCCGCGGAAAGATCCCCAGGTCCTTCATCACATGCTTGGTGGTGTCGTAAGCCTTTTCGAAACGTTGCTTCTGAGCGTCGTTGAGATCCAGCAGCTCCTCGACCACGAAGGGGGACATCGCGCTGAATTGCAGGGTGAACGAGACGACGTCCGGGTGGTCAGGGTTGGAGGTATCCCGGCCCACGAGCGTGTAGATGCGCGTGCCGGGGATCCCGTTCGGTACCTGGCTCCGGCGCGCCAAAGCCGCCACCATCGTGGGATCCGTTGTGGGCTCGTTGATTTCGGTGTACTCGCCCTCGGTGTCGAGCAGGATGACCGCGTAGTTGTCTGCGGCCGCCTCCCCGATGAGCCGGCTGACCGTGGTCGACTTGCCGCCCCCGGTCGTGCCCAGCACTCCGGTGTGCCGCGGCAACACGCTCTTACGATCGCCGGGAATCTTGACTTCGATGTCGTCGTCGCCAGCGGCGACGCCGAGAAGGAGGCTGCCCTCCACGTTGAGGATGGCGGCCTTGTCCGCCGACGGAAGTACGAATACGGGGCTGTTTGGCAGCGGACGGAATCGGGGCGGAACGAGCGTTCCGGTATCCAACTGCTCGCCGATCAGCTCAACCTGCACGCGGCCGTGATAGCGGGGCATGAAGGTGGCACCCCGCACTGCCGTGGTGACGATTGCGGGGGTGTCGGCCCGCAGGCCATCGGGTTCGGCGAAAGGGCCGGCGACAACAATACCGAGATAGCAGCGACCGTCGGGGTAACTGGGGATGCGGACGAGCGCCTGAGCCGGCACTTGCTGAATCGCCTCGGTCGGCAGGAGCACGGTGATGCTGTTGTCCTTCGCGCCGGGGGTGTCGAACATGGTGCGCCCGACGCTTCCGCGGTACGCCTCGGGCTCTTCCCAGGCCGGCATGGCCCGTAGTTCGGCGATGGGATCGTCACCGCCAGGACGGTCGCCGGTGACTGCGGAGGGATTTTCACTCATGTCACTTCTCCCTTGTGGAGCGCTCCGGCAGGTAGCGCAGTGGTTCGCCCTGTTGGCGGTAGGCGGAGGCGACGGCGTCGTCGAACGTGTCGGCGCCGAACATGGCTCGGCAGGCCCGGTCGGCGAGATCGATGGAGAGCGGGAAGCCGCGGTGCTCCTGAAGCAGCGAGTCGGCAATCGCGATGTGTGCGGCTTCGTGAACCCGATCGGCGTGGGCGAAGAACGGAGTTGCGGGTGCGTAGGCGGACGCGCGGTAGACGCCGACGGCGATCCGATGGCCGACGTCGTCCACGAAGCTGTCGGCGAGGCGACGCGACTCCGGGTGGTAACGGCCGCCCTCCACGATCCGGCGCATCGCCTGGTCGCCGGTCTGGACGACGGCATACTCCAGGGGGGCGAGGGCGTCCCCGATTGTTAGCAGCAGCCGATCCTTGATGGCCGACGGCACGAACACGAACTGCTCGTAGCCCACCAGCTCACGGAGCACTTCTAGGGACTGGGCGAGCAGCGCCATATTTCCCGAGCCGGTGAGCAACTCGTAGGGGGCGATGTTGCCGTGACCCATTCGCCAGGCGGCGGAAGATCGGTGGAGCAGGGTGGCGCGCTCGGCGTAGGTCATGATGCCGCGACGGGCAAGCTCGGACATCGTGTCTCTCTTGTCCGGCACGCCCGTAGCGGCACGCTCCTTGCGCCGCGCCAAGAGCTCTCGCGCCTCATCTACTGGATCCGGTCCGACCGTGCGCAGGTCACGACGAAACAGGCGCTGGGAGAGTGCCAACTCGTCCCCTTGGTACGAGATGAGGCAGACACCGATCTGGGTCACCGTCAGCAGCAGCGTGTCGTGCGTGATAGTCGTTCCATCGCACGTGTCCAGTTGCCCGCTGAAGAGCACCTTGCGATGGACCTCCTCCAGATCGGCAGGCTGCGCCTGGTGGACCCCTGCCTCGGCCGGAGCGTCGGGCGCCTCCCGTAGCAGCGGGAAGATGTTTGTGCGGACGACGTTCTGAACCCGCCGCTCCTGCTCCATCGCGGGACCGACTTCGGATTCCAGCCGTTGATACAGCGCCCGGAGGTCGACACCGGCCTCCCAGGTGCTCAGGTCGAGGGTCCGCTCGATCGACTCGCCGGTCGCGGTCTTGAACTCGTCGTCGGCGATCAGCGCCTGATCATTCGTCTCGACGTGGGGGGCCGGCTGGCTCATGTCTGACTCCGTCGCGGGCCCCAGGCAGCGGAACAGGACGGCTGCATGTGTCCCCCTTCCGACGCGGACCGCCAATCGCCGCGCCACCAAGCCGGGACATCGTGCGACCAGGCGGGCTCGCGGATCACGATTGTGGCCGTTCGGGGTCGCCCGCGTCGCTGTCACTGCTTCCAGGCGGAGGCGCAGTCAGACCGATTGCGTCTAGAAGCGTCTGGGGCTTTCGCGGACGAAGCTGCCGGATGTGGTTGGCGTAGCGCACGGCGGCGCCGGCAGGAAGCCCGAAGTCGTGTTCGAGCAAGCGAGAAAGGTCGCTGTCCCCGCCGATGGATTCCCACAGCTTCACGACTGCCTGCAGCGGGGCGAGCAACTCCAGAGCAAGACGCTCCGCCCTGTCCTCCAATTGGTCGGTGATGTCCGACAGGTGACCACCGCGGGGGTCCCGCTCCAAGACGTGGGTGTGAAACCCGATCGGGACGTCGGCCAGCAGTGCCTCGAAACGCTCGGCCGTCGTCGGCGCACGGACACCGTCGAGGACGTCGAGAAGGTCAGCTCGTCGACGTACCACGTCCTGCCTAGGCAAGAGGTAGTCCAGGAGAAAGTGACCGGCCTCGTGCGCCAGCGTCAAGCGACGCTGTGCAGCGTCGTCGGCTGCGTCTACGAAGATGACTCCGACCCCACTGCGGGCGACCAAGCACCCGCGTAGCGGGCGGTCGGCGATAGTGCCGCCGAGTGAGGGCAGGTTTCGTGTCTCGAGCCAGGCGGAGAGGCCGTGCACCGTCAATCCCTCGATCTCGATGATAATCACCGGCAGATTGATCAGGATGGGTAGGTGGAGGTTTCGCGGAATGGATGAGGGCTCGCCTTGATCTCCCCAGAGATGGTCAACCGCTTGGCTCAACCACCCCGGATGCATGAGGTCCCTTCCGGACGATTGATCAAAGGACGTGTGTTCCGCCGCGTGGTCGCGGGCGGCCGTCAGCAGGCTCCCCGCGGCAGGCTCGTGTCCATGCCGAGCCAGTGCGGTCACGACATCTGCTGCGCGAACCAGGTTGGCGACAGTTTCTGGCCGCAGTCTGGTTCGCTTTGCGATGTCGATTACATCGGCCGCATACTGACCCGGGCGAGGGTGGCGGCATAAACCCAGTGGCACCACCGATTCGTCCGGTAGGTCGAATTCCTCTTGCGGCTCGACCTGGGTGATTTCCCGGTACCGATTTAGTTCGGAGGCGAGAACGCCGTGTGCCGCCCGACGGTAGCGAGCCGGCCCGAGGTCGCCCAGCATGTCGGCGAGCAACTGTTGGTACTCGACGATCTGATCCTCGGCGTCGTAAACGGGTGAGCCAGTGCTGGGGGCTTGTGGCACGCGACCCTCACGGCCCGCCCCGATTGCCTCCTCTACTTGACCGGCTACGTCAGTTCTTAGCGTCGAAACTCGCGAAATAAATGCATCAGGGTGGACGTGCCCGCGCAGCGCCGTGAAGAGGGCCAGTCCTACACCGAGACCGGTCTGGTCGGCCGGAACAAGAACGGTGTACTCGTCAGCGAACTCGACGTCCAGAGTCACCGGAACCGCGTCGACCGCGCCGTCCAGCACCTTACGCACCCAAACGAGAAGCGCCGGGTCACCACCGATGCGCCATACCTCTCCTGGCTGCGGCTCTCCCGCATCGCTCGGCGAGGCTGCCACCGCAGTCGCTGGCATACTGAGCCGCACCCGTGCTCCGAGAATTCGCATGAGTGCATCTCCGCTGGGAGCGCCCATCGACCCCATGCCATGCATCAGCCTGGTGAGACGGATACGGCATTCAACGCACTCGCCGAAATGCCCTGCGTAGCGACCCACGCTGCCGAGCGCCGCAGCCTCGTGCAGTTCGACGGCTGTGGGGTGTCCGGTCTCATCCATCATTTTCCTCCCTCCTCGATGCATGGGGACGTCGCACCTTCGCCGAGCGTTCGGTCCTCCGACCAACGCAGGCACAGGTCGCGTAGTGCACGAACCTCAGCCTCGGCGCCGTCTTCGTCGTCGGCGATACCAGACTCAAGGTCGAAGCCGAGCTCGCGACGGAGTCGCTCGACCAGGCGTTGACGCAGCACGGATGTCTGGCTCCGCCTCAAGGTCAGCTGCGCTGCAGCCTGGTCCAGGGGCAGATGAAACGCGGCCAGCAGGATGCGTTCGCGATCATCGAGTCGGTCGAATATCGCCTTGGCGGTGCTTCGGCTGGCCACCTCCGCCGCGGGGTCGTCTGCGGCTGGCTCGGCGACCCGCTCAAGCGTGTCGAGCTCGATGGTCAACGGCGCTCGGCGAACGTCGATGCGGGCAGAAACAGCTTGGGCTGCGTCAGCGGCCGTGATGCTGCCGTTCGCGACGGCCAGGATCCGTACAAGAATCCGAACCAAGCTCGCGCGGTCGGCTATCGGAGCGTCTCGACGGTCACTAGTCCATACCGGGACCACGACGTTGTTCTCCAGCCGGGCCGCGTGTGCCAAATCTCCCGCCCCGGCGGAGCTGGGCTCACCCGGGGCGTTGAAGAGCCGCCAGCGGGGTGGACGTCCGGCTACCTCAACGAACTGCTCCTCGGCCCGAAGAATCTCCGTGACTCTCAAGATGACCTTGCCAACGTCTGAGCGCCTTGAGACGTCACGCAGGAAGTTGACAGTCGCGCCCTCGATAACCTTGGCGAAGGACCGCTCGTCTGTCGATCTTAGGAGCGCGTCGGTCAGACGCTTGCGTCCGCGGTCACCCACGATCAAGTCGTGAGCGACGCCCTCGACTGCTGAGGCGTCCCATACACCACTGCCGGGCGGCGGCGGAAAGTTCCGCGCCACCGCGACGGCGGCCACAGTCCGGTACAGAAGCGCGGCCCCCTCCGGGCCCAGCGTGCCGGTGTCCGTCAACTCCTGACGCGGGCCCTTCATGAGAATCGCTCCGTCACACGGCTGAGGTGCGGCTCGGACAACTCACCTACGAGCAGGACGTCTCCAGGCCGCCAGGCGGATGCGCGACACGAGACAAGATCGGAGAACACACCGGGCTTATCTAGCGTGGGGAGCAGCCCTCCCTCGTGGAGCACACCCGCGACGGTGAGATCGCTGGTCCTCGTCACCATCTGAATTCTTCCGGTGGCACGCAGACACGAAGGTGCGCTCACCACCACAGCTGGCCGTCCTGGCGCTGGATCGCTACTCGAGTACAGCAAGGACCTCACCCAGAAGACCTGACCGCCTTTGGGCAGGTACGGGTCCCCGATCGGTCCCATGTCGGGCATGAGGAGCGCGTGGGAGCGCCGGTCGCGAGTCATCGCCGTGTCGCGCTCCTCTCGCTCCTACGTGCTCACCCACGCCGAACGTCGGACCTGCTCCTGTCGTCCGGTCCGGACTGGCGGCCGCGATCCGACGTTCCGGGAGCGACAAGGAGAGAGGAGGTGAAGGCTATGGCCAAGAGCAAGGTGACCAGCAAGTCCGCCGCGGCCGCAGCGAGCAAGGTGCTACGGGACGGACGAACGAGCAAGGCGTCCAAGACAGCCGCCGGCAGCGCACTCGCGCAGCGGCCAAAGAAGAAGTAGTCGTCGGCGAGCCGGAGTAGAGCGGTTGCCGGCTGCCGGGCTGCCTCGGCTGCCGGCAACCCCTCACCATGCCGCCGGTGCAGCCAGGTGCCTGTCCGCCTCCAGGGGTGGATGGCTGCGCGGACTTCACTCACTTGCGAAGTACTGCGGCTGGCGACGGCCTAGCCTCGCCGCATGCGTGCTGTGCAGATCACCCGCTTCGGCGGCCCCGAGGTCATGGACATCGTCGACCTGCCCGACCCCATCCCCAGGGAAGGTCAGCAGCTCTACGAGGTGAGCTCCTCAGGAGTTAACTTTGCAGACACCCACCAGATCGAGAACTCCTACCTCGCCGCGCAGCAGCTGCCGCTGATCCCCGGCGCCGAGTTCGTCGGTACCTCGGCGGGCGGCGGTCAGCGAGTCGTCGGCCTGCTGGACGGCGGCGGATACGCCGAGAAGGTCGTGGCGCATGACTTCCTCACCTGGCCGGTGCCTGAGGGTGTGAGCGACGAACAGGCGCTGGCCGTCGTCCTCCAGGGCGCGACCGCCTGGCACCTGCTGCGCACCAGTGCCCACCTGGCCCAGGGCGAGTCGGTCGTCGTCATCGCCGGCGCGGGCGGGGTCGGCTCGCTCGCCGTCCAGCTGGCCCTCCGCTGGGGCGCGGGACGCGTGATCGCCACCGCCTCCAGCGCGGAGAAGCGGGCGCTCGCCGAGGAGCTCGGCGCCCACGCCACCGTCGACCCAGCGCTGGCCGACGACGACCCCAAGGCGTTCACCGCCGCCCTGCGCGAGGCCAACGGCGGCAGGCCGGTCGACATGGTGCTGGAGATGACCGGGGGCAACGTCTTCGCCGGATCGCTGTCGGCGCTGGCCCCGTTCGGACGGCTGGTGACCTACGGCATGGCGGCGCGGCAGGAGACGCCGGCCGTCCCCCCGGGTGCGCTCATGCAGCGCAGCCGCGCGGTCATCGGCTTCTGGCTGGCCCACTGCATGGCCCACCCGCAGATGATGGACGCCGCCATGAACGACCTGCTGCCGATGGTCGCCGAGGGCGCGCTGAAGCCGGTCGTCGGCGGGCGCTACCCGTTGTCGGCCGTCCGCGAGGCGCACCAGGACCTGCTGGCCCGCCGCACCACCGGCAAGCTCGTCCTCGACCCGAGCCGCTGAACGGAGTGGGAGGGCGCGGAAAACGCTCCCGTCGCACTCCACTCAGACCAGGCGGTTCGTCCAGAGCAGGCTGAGGGCGGCACCGACCAGGGCGAGCAGGACGCCGGCCCGCACGAACCAGGTGCTGATGTCCTTCGGCTGGGTCGTGTAACCGATCTGGCTGCCGAGGTCGGCGTAGACCTCCTGCAACTCGGCGGCGCTGGCCGCCTCGTGGTAACTCCCGCCGGTCTGGTCGGCGATGTCCTTGAGTGTCGCCCGGTCGACCGGCACGGGCACCGTCTCGCCCTCGAGGTCGAGGGTGCCGTAGTCGGTGCCGAACGCGATCGTCGAGACGGGCACGCCGGCCGCGCGCGCGGCGTCGATGGCCTGGGTGGCCTTGCGGCCGACGGTGTTCGAGCCGTCCGACAGGAGAACGATGCGCGCCGGCGGCAGCTTGTCCTCGGGCGCGTCCAGCGCCGCCTGGAAGTTGTCGATGGCCGTCAGCGACGCGAACACCGCCTCGCCGATCGCGGTGGACTCGGCCAGGTCGAGCCGCTGGATCGCGCCGGTGACCGCGTCACGATCCGTCGTCGGCGGCACCAGCGTGGTCGCCGTCCCGGCGAACGACACCAGCCCGAGGTTGATCCGCGCGGGCAGCACGTCGACGAACTCCGTCGCCGCGGTCTTCATCGCCTCGAAGCGGTTGGGCTCGATGTCCTTGGCCTGCATCGACAGGGAGACGTCCACGGCCATGACCACGGTCGCCCGCTCCCGCGGCACCCGGACCTCGGTGCTCGGCGTCGCGAGGGACACGACGAGCGCGACCAGCCCCAGCGCCACGATCGAGAAGGCGAGGTGCCGGCGCCACCCCGGGCGCTTGGGCACCAGCGAGCCGAGGAGCGCGACGTTGGTGAAGCGAGCCGCGTAGGCCTTCCGCCGCAGCTGCAGGACGACGTACAGCGCCACCAGCGCCGCCACGACGAGCAGGGCCAGCAGCCACCACGGGGTCTGGAAGGTCATCGGGAAGCTCCTCCACTACCGGCGCGCCGGCGGTCTGCGACGAAGCGGACGACGTCCATGAGCCAGTCGCGGTCGGTGCGCAGCCGCAGGTGCCCGGCACCGGCACGGCGGAGCGACCTCGCGATCTGCTCCCGCTGCGCCGCCGCGCCCTCGGCGAACCGTGCCCGGAACTCGGCGTTGCCGGTGGGCACCTCCAGCGTCTCCCCGCTCTCCGGGTCGACCACGGTGAGCAGGCCGACGTCGGGCAGCTCGAGCTCCCGCGGATCGACGACCTCGATGGCCAGCAGCTCGTGCCGCGTGCGGAGACCGCGCAGCGGCCGCTCCCAGTCGGCGTCCCCCAGGAAGTCGGAGATCACCACGACCAGACCGCGACGGCGCGGCGGTCGCCGCAGCGTCTCCAGTGCGGCCGCCAGGTCGCCCCGGCGTCCTCCGGCGGCGCGCGGCGTGGCGACGACCGAACGCAGCAGGCGCTCGGCGGCCAGCCGGCCCGGCATGGCCGGATAGCGGTCGACCCGCTCCCCCGTGGTGACGACGGCGCCGAGCCGGTTGCCGCCGTGCACGGTGAGATGGCCGACGGCGGCCAGCCCGGCGATCGCCAGGTCGCGCTTCTGGCAGTTGGCGGTGCCGAAGTCGAGGCTCGCGGACAGGTCGACGACCGCCCACGTCTCGAGCTCGCGGTCGGCGATCGTCTCCCGTACGTGCGGCACCAGCGTGCGCGCGGTGACCGGCCAGTCCATCCGCCGGACGTCGTCCCCCGGGTGGTACGTCCGCGAGTCACCCGCCTCCGACCCCGAACCGGGGACCAGGCCGAGATGGTCGCCCTGCAGCAGCCCGTCCAGCCGGCGACGGACGGTCAGCTCCAGGCGTCGCAGGAGGACGTCGGTCGGCCCGTCGGTGAAGCGCGGCGGAGCGCCGTCACCGGAGCCCGGGTCGACGCCGGAGCCCGGGGTCGCCGGGTGCAGGAGCAGGCCGGGATGCGCGCCCCCGACGCCGGGGCCGGGGTCCTCGGGGTCCGGCAGCGGCCGACCGCCGGCGCGGCGACGCCGGATCACGCCGGGTGCGGCCCGTGCGCGTAGCCGTTGCCGGCGGGGCCGCCCTGCGGGGGCTGCGGCAGGTTCTGACCGGGCATCGGCTGACCGGGCATCGGCTGACCGGGCATCGGCTGGCCGGGCATCTGCACGCCGTGCGGCTGGGGCCCGCCGTTCGGCGGCAGCGGCCCGGGGCCGAACTGTCCGATCTGCGGGACGTGCGGCCCGCCGGGAGTGCTCGGCCCGAAGCCGCCGGCGTTCTGCCGGGGCGCCACCTGCGGGAGGGGCACCGTCTGCACGATCCGCTTGATGATGTGGTCGGCGGGCACACCGTCGGCCAGCGCGTCGTAGGACAGCACCAGACGGTGCCGCAACACGTCGGCGGTGACGTCGAGGACGTCCTGCGGCAGCACGTAGTCGCGGCCGCGGACCAGCGCCAGGCCACGGCTGGCGGCGATCAGCCCCAGCGACGCACGCGGGCTCGCGCCGTAGGACACCCACGTGGCGACGTCGTCCATGCCGTGCTCACGTGGGCTGCGCGTCGCCACCACCAGCCGGACGACGTAGTCGACGAGCGCGTGGTGGACGAAGACCTGGGAGGTGGTGCGCTGCAGCCGGACCAGCTCGTCGGGCCCGAGGACGGTCTCGGCGACGGGCGGCTCCGAGCCCATCCGGTAGACGATCTCGCGCTCCTCCTCGGGGCTCGGGTAGTCGACGAGCACCTTCATGAGGAAGCGGTCACGCTGGGCCTCGGGCAGGGGGTAGACGCCCTCGGACTCGATGGGGTTCTGCGTGGCGAGCACCAGGAACGGGTCGGGCAGCGGATGGGTCACGCCACCGATCGACACCTGCCGCTCGGCCATGACCTCCAGCAGCGCCGACTGCACCTTGGCCGGGGCCCGGTTGATCTCGTCGGTGAGCACGAAGTTGGCGAAGACCGGGCCGAGTTCGGTGTCGAAGGCGTCCTGGCCGGCTCGGTAGATGCGCGTGCCGATGATGTCGGCCGGCACCAGGTCGGGGGTGAACTGCAGGCGCGCGAACGTGCCGCCCACTGCGGTGGCCAGCGTCTCGACCGCGAGGGTCTTCGCGACACCGGGCACGCCCTCGAGCAGCACGTGGCCGCGCGCGAGGAGCGCGACCAGCATCCGCTCGACCAGCCGGTCCTGGCCGACGATGACCCGCTTGATCTCGAAGAGCACCCGCTCCAGCCGGGCGGCGTCGACCGACGGCGGAACCGGCGCCCCGGAGGCAGGCGAACTCTCGAGCGGGGTGCTGGCAGCGCTGGTCACGTGGCTCCCTGATCGTGCCGGTCCGCGACCCCGGCGGGGGGACCTCGGAAGGGGTCGGCAGGCCCGCCCCCCTAGCCAGTGTCCTACACCTTTCCGGGGCAGCCACCCGCACGACGACGCCGCCTCGCCGATCGCGTACAACGGCGTCACGAAGCCTGCCCGCGGGAGTCCCGGACTGCTAGCCTCAGTTCTGCGTCGGGCAGCTCCCCCCGTGGCTGCCCGACGCCCTGACGGACCGCCCTGGAGCGCCTGACTCAGGCGCTCGGGCGCACGCCTCCTGCGTAGCCCCGCCACCACATGTCCGAGACCTTGACGACGTCACCGGTCTGCGGCGCCTGCACCACCTGGCCGTTTCCCATGTAGAGGGCGACGTGGTGGATCGTCGCCGGGTTGGACGGGTTGGTCGCCCAGAAGACGAGGTCGCCGGCCTGCAGGTCGTCGGCCGCGACCTTCGGCAGCGACGAGTACTGCGCCCGGCTGTTGCGCGGGATGTAGATGCCGGCCTGCGCGTAGGCGTACTGGGTCAGGCCGCTGCAGTCGAAGCCGATCGTGTCCGCACCCTGGGCGAAGCCGCGGCTGGGGCCGTTGCTGCCGCCTCCACCCCACGCGTACGGCGTGCCGAGATAGCGCATGGCTGCCTCGATGGCGGTCTGTGCGGCCGAGGCGGAACCGTCGCCGGCCGGGGTGCCGTTGCCGTCGGGCACCGGCGGGGTGCTCGGCCGGACGACGGGCTTCGGCGCCGGAGGGGTCGCACGGGCGATCCGGTCGGCGGCCTCGCGGGCGCCGACCAGGGCGCGCAGCTGCGACTGCGCCGAGGCGAGCTGCGTGGTGAGCGCGGCCTTGCGGCTGCTCAGCGCGGCGGCCTGCCGGCGGGCGTCGGCCTCCGTCGACTGCGCGTAGGCGAGCTCGTCGGCCGCCTGCTGCTTGAGCTGGTCGGCCTCGATGACGGCGGTGCGGGCCACGGCCTCGGCGCGCTTCGCCTGCTCCTGCAGGACGGTGACCTCGTCCAGGACGTCGGACCGGTGGCTGCCGGCGGCCTCGAGGAGAGCGGCCCGCTCGATGAGCTCGGCCGGGCCGGCGGCGGCGATCAGGGAGGCGGCGCCGGCGTAGGTGCTGCCGTCCATGTAGCTGCGGCGGGCGAAGGCTGCGACATCGTCGCGGGCCACTCCCAGATCGGCGGTGGCCTGCGCGGCGGCCGACGCGGCGGCCGTCGACTTCGCCTGCGCCGCCTCGTAGGCGGCCTGCGTGGCCTGGTAGCCGTCGAGGGCGATCGCGGAGGCCGCCTGCGCGTCCTCGACCTCGGCCTCGGCGCTGCTGATCTGGCCGGCGAAGGCGGCGATGCGCCGGGAGAGGGCGTCCGCCGTCTTCCGCGCGTCCTGGATCTGGCTGTCGCTGGGCCGCTTGGGCGCGGCGGTCGCGACCGAGGGGGTCAGCCCGAGGACGACGGCGCCGGCGATCGTCGTGGCGAGGATGCGCCACGCCGTCCGCTTCGGGGCGTGCAGGAGACTGCTCCGCGTACCGCTGTCCACGACAGGAACCTCTTCACTCGACGAGCGACGCCCGGCAGGGCGCCGCTGCGAGGAAGGAACGGCGTGTTCAGCGGCACGGTTGAGCGCGCCTCACCCCTCGGGGTGAGGCGCCACGGGCGGGTGAAGGGCCCTAGTGGACCTGGCGCTCCGAGCCGGCCCAGAAGGCCTCCCGCAGCTTGAACTTCTGGATCTTCCCGGTGGCCGTGCGGGCGAGCTCGTCGCGGAACTCCACCCGCTTCGGCAGCTTGTAGCCGGCCAGCCGGGTGCGGCAGTGGGCGATGATCTCGGCCTCGGTGGCCTGCTCGCCCTCGCCGAGGACGACGAGCGCGGTGACCATCTCGCCCCACTTCTCGTCGGGGATGCCGATGACGGCGACCTCCGCCACGGCCGGGTGACTGAAGACGGCGTCCTCCACCTCGATGGACGACACGTTCTCGCCGCCGGTGATGATGACGTCCTTCTTGCGGTCGGAGATGGTCACGTAGCCGCCGTCGTCGATCGAGCCGCCGTCTCCGGTGTGGAACCATCCGCCGTCGAGCGCCTCGGCCGACGCGTCGGGGTTCTCCCAGTAGCCGGCGAGGACGACGTTGCCCTGGGCCAGCACCTCGCCCGACTCGCTGGTCTGCAGCCTGATGCCCAGCGCCGGCACCCCGGCCCGGGACAGCTTCTTCGCCCGCTCCTGGGGCTCGAGCGCGTCGTACTCCTCGCGCGGCCGGTTGATGGTGAGCAGCGGCGCGGTCTCGGTGAGGCCGTAGATCTGGTTGAACTGCCAGCCCAGCTCCGACTCGACCCGGGCGATCGTCTTCGAGGGCGGCGGCGCCCCGGCGACCACGATGCGCACCCGGTCCCGCCCGGGGATCTCGCCGTCCCAGTCGTGCGCGGCCTCGAGGACGGCGTTCCAGACAGCGGGGGCACCGGCCATCATCGTCACGCCGTGCTGGTCGATGCGGCGGAGGATCTCCGCGCCGTCGACCTTGCGCAGGACCACCTGCCGGGCCCCGAGGCCGGCCATCGTGTACGGCAGACCCCAGCCGTTGCAGTGGAACATCGGCAGCGTGTGCAGGTAGACGTCGCGGTCGCTCACCTGCATGTGCATGCCGAAGGTGACCGCGTTGACCCAGACGTTGCGGTGGGTCATCTGCACGCCCTTGGGGCGGGCCGTCGTGCCACTGGTGTAGTTGATCGTCGCGGTCGCGTCCTCGTCGGGCTCGCTCCACGGACGCGGCTCGGCGTCGAAGCGCAGGAACTGCTCGTACTCCTCCCCCGTGCCGAACCGGTGCTCGGCCTCGACCCCCTTGAGCGATGCCTCGAGCTCCGGGTCGACCAGCAGCACGCGGGCCCCGGAGTGACCCACGATGTAGCTGACCTCCTCCGGCGCGAGCCGGAAGTTGACCGGCACCAGCACGCGGCCCGACGACGGGACGGCGAGCAGCAGCTCCAGCAGCCGCGCGGAGTTGTGGCTGACCACCGCCACCCGCTCCCCCTCGCCGATGCCCAGCTCGTCGAGGGCGGCGTTGAACGCCCGTCCGCGGCGGGCCACCTCCCGGTAGCTGACGTCGCCCAGGGACGGCGCGGGCTGGTTCGGCTCGTCGACGATCCCGACGCGGTCGCCGTAGACCAGCTCGGCGCGGTCCAGGAAGTCTCTGGTGGTCAAGGGCACGCGCATGCCGGCTCCCTGGGTGCGAGGCCGGTGGGACGCCGGCCGCTCGACGTGGTCCCCGTCACGCTAACCGCCGGGGGCGACGGCGACGAGCGCTGTCGGCCCGGTCAGTCCGCGAGGCCGAGCAGTCGCGGGAGCGCCGTCCCGATCGGCTCGCGGACGACGAGGTCGGCGAGGTCGTCGAAAGGCGTCGGCTCGGCGTTGACGACGACCACCCGCGCACCGGAGGCGGCCGCGATCTCGGTCAGGCCGGCGACCGGCCACACCTGCAGCGAGGTGCCCACGGCGAGGAAGACGTCGCAGTCCGCGGCCGCCTCGGCGGCGGCCGCCAGCACCCGCTCGTCGAGCTCCTGCCCGAAGCTCACGGTCGCGGACTTCAGGACGCCGCCGCAGTGAAGGCAGGCCGGGTCGGGCTCGCCGGCGTCGACGCGGTCGAGCGCGCTGCGCATCGTCGTCCGGTCGGCGCAGGAGAGGCACTCCACCTCGTGCACGGTGCCGTGCACCTCCAGGACCAGTTCCGGCGAGGACCCGGCGGCCTGGTGCAGCCCGTCGACGTTCTGGGTGATCAGCGCGAGCAGCCGGCCCTGCCGCTCGAGATCGGCGAGCGCCCGGTGCCCGGCGTTCGGCCGCACGTCGCCGTCCTGGAGGTCGCGGCGCATCAGCCAGGCCCGGCGGCGGATGTCCGGATCGGCGACGTAGTAGGAGAGGGTCACGAGCTTCTCGGCGTCCGGGTCGCGGGTCCACACGCCGTTCGGTCCCCGGTAGTCGGGGATGCCGCTGTCGGTGGAGATGCCCGCGCCGGTGAGGACGCAGATCCGCCGGGCGCTGGTCAGCCAGTCGGGCAGGACATCGGGGACGGCGCCGCTCACGCCTCCACGGTAGGGGCGGGGCTCCGCGGCACGGGGACGGCCGGCACGGCTCGCGCCCGCAGTCGCCGGAGCGCGGCTGCCCGCACCGGCCGGGTGCCCGCCGCCGCGGCGACCACACCCACCGCGTACGCGGCGCCCAGCAGCGTGTCGATCACGTAGTGCTCGCCCGACCAGACCAGCACGACGGGCATCAGGACGGCGTAGGCGACCAGGCCCACCCGCATCCACGCCCGGCGGGCGACCGGCAGCAGCACCAGGCAGACCAGGACGGCGAAGGCGGTGTGCAGCGACGGCACCGCCGCCACCGTGTTCACCTGGCGCTGGCTGCCGACCAGCAGCGCCCCGGCGTGCGGCAGCCCGAGGACGTCCCACCCGAGGGCGCTCAGCCGCCGGACCGGCTCGATGACGCCGTCCTTCGCGGCCAGCCACGGCGGCGCGGCCGGATAGAGGACATAGGTGAGCAGGCCGGCGCCCGACAGCGTGAGGACCAGCCGCACGTAGCGGCCCCACAGGGCGCGGTCCCGGATCCACAGCACGCACAGCAGCAGCGGGGTGACGACGAAATGGCTGCTGTAGACCAGCGCCGCGGCCGCCTTCCACCAGTCGGCGTCCCAGTGCTGTTGCAGCACGACGGTGGGCAGCGTGCCGTGACCCAGCCACCGGTCGACGGCGGCGGGCTCGGTGACGTGCACGGGCATGCCCAGTCGGTTCGCGAAGCCGCGGCTGGCGTCGTAGACCAGCAGCAGCGCGGCCACCGGCACCCACTCGGCGAGCAGCCGGACGACCCGCCGCCAGCCGTCGACGGCGGCGTGCGCCACCAGGCCGGTGAGCGCCCAGCCGAGCAGGACCACGCGATCGGTCGGCAGCCCGTCCTCGATGCAGGTGAGCGCGAACGCTCCCGCGAGCACCGACCACAGCAGCCATCGCACCCGCCGCGCGAGCACCCGATCCGCTCCACGTGGCACGGCGGCATCGCCGACGGTCAGGGCCGTCGGCAGCACCGGGGAGTCCACCGCAGTCATCGCGGCGAGGCTATGGGCGCAGGCCCCCGCCCACCAGCATCCTCGACCGGACCACCCCACCAGGGGGACGGCTGTGGCGCCCCGTGGCCGGTGGGACGAGCGCCGTCCCCCGCGGTGACGGAGGTCACGGGGGAAGTCAGCCCCCGCCCCACCCGGTGTCTCGAGGGGCGAACTGGGATGATCGGGGTGGACCGACGAGCGCGAGGCAGCGCGTCATGAACCACCGAGGGGTAGGCGCAGAAGAGTGGCAGCCAGCAAGGACAGCTTCGGAGCCCGGTCGACGCTCACCGTCGACGGCACCGACTACGACATCTACCGACTCGACGCGGTGGAGGGCTCCGAGAAGCTGCCCTTCAGCCTGAAGGTTCTCCTCGAGAACCAGCTGCGCACGGAGGACGGCGAGAACGTCACCGCCGACCACGTCCGCGCCCTCGCGAACTGGGACCCGACGGCGGAGCCGGACCAGGAGATCCAGTTCATGCCCGCCCGCGTGGTCATGCAGGACTTCACTGGCGTCCCCTGCATCGTCGACCTCGCGACGATGCGCGAGGCGATGGCGGAGATCGGCGGCGACCCGCAGAAGATCAACCCGCTCTCCCCCGCCGAGATGGTCATCGACCACTCCGTGATCGCCGACGTGTTCGGCACGCCGGATTCCTTCGAGCGCAACGTCGAGATCGAGTACCAGCGCAACGGCGAGCGCTACCAGTTCCTCCGTTGGGGCCAGGGCGCCTTCAGCGACTTCAAGGTGGTCCCCCCGGGCACCGGGATCGTGCACCAGGTCAACATCGAGCACCTGGCCCGCGTGGTCTTCCCGCGGCAGGAGGGCGACCGCACGGTCGCCTACCCCGACACCTGTGTGGGCACCGACAGCCACACCACGATGGTCAACGGCATCGGCGTCCTCGGCTGGGGCGTCGGCGGCATCGAGGCCGAGGCCGCGATGCTCGGCCAGCCCGTGTCGATGCTCATCCCCCGCGTGGTCGGCTTCAAGCTGACCGGCGAGCTGCCCGACGGCGCCACCGCCACCGACCTCGTCCTCACGATCACCGAGATGCTGCGCCAGCACGGCGTGGTCGGGAAGTTCGTCGAGTTCTACGGCGCCGGCGTCTCCGCCGTCCCGCTGGCCAACCGCGCCACGATCGGCAACATGAGCCCGGAGTTCGGCTCCACCGCGGCGATGTTCCCGATCGACGAGGAGACCATCACCTACCTGGAGCTCACCGGCCGCTCCAAGGAGCAGGTCGCCCTGGTCGGGGCCTACGCCAAGGCGCAGGGCCTCTGGCACGACCCTTCGCGCGAGCCGGCGTTCTCCGAGTACCTCGAGCTCGACCTCTCGACCGTCGTCCCGTCGATCGCCGGCCCGAAGCGGCCGCAGGACCGCGTCGCCATCACCGAGGCGAAGCCCTCCTTCCGCTCGGCGCTGGCCGACTACGTCACGGCCGACCAGACCGGCGGCGACGACCGCAAGCCCGGCGTCCCGGCGGAGGAGAAGCCGTACGGCGTCGTGTCCCGGGCGGACGAGGCCTCCGCGGAGTCCTTCCCCGCCTCCGATCCGGCCAGCCCGTTCGCGCACGGCAACGGCGACGAGGACGGCCACCCGCACCACGTCGACGGCGCCGTCTCCGACCGCCCCTCCAAGCCCACGCGCGTGACCATGGAGGACGGCACCGAGACCGAGGTCGACCACGGCCACGTGGTCATCGCCGCGATCACCTCGTGCACCAACACGTCGAACCCGCAGGTCATGATCGGTGCGGCGCTGCTGGCGAAGAACGCCGTCGAGCGCGGTCTGGCGACCAAGCCGTGGGTGAAGACGACGCTGGCCCCCGGGTCCAAGGTCGTCATGGACTACTACGAGAAGGCCGAGCTCACCCCGTACCTGGAGAAGCTCGGCTTCTACCTGGTCGGTTACGGCTGCACGACCTGCATCGGCAACTCTGGCCCGCTGCCCGAGCCGGTGTCGGCCGCGGTCAACGAGGCCGACCTCGCCGTCGTCTCGGTGCTCTCCGGCAACCGCAACTTCGAGGGCCGGATCAACCCCGACGTCAAGATGAACTACCTGGCGTCGCCGCCGCTGGTCATCGCCTACGCGCTGGCCGGGTCGATGGACGTCGACCTGAACAACGACCCGCTGGGTCAGGACCAGGACGGCAACGACGTCTTCCTGCACGACATCTGGCCGTCCCCGCAGGAGGTCCAGCGGGTCATCGACCACGCCGTCTCGGCGGAGATGTTCAGCAAGGACTACGCCGACGTCTTCGCCGGCACCGAGCAGTGGCAGAACCTGCCCACCCCGACCGGCGACACCTTCGAGTGGGACCCGCAGAGCACCTACGTGCGGCGTCCCCCGTACTTCGAGGGCATGCCGGCCGAGCCGGCGCCGGTCGAGGACATCTCCGGCGCCCGGACGCTCGCCGTCCTCGGTGACTCGGTGACCACCGACCACATCTCGCCGGCCGGCTCGATCAAGGCCGACAGCCCGGCGGGCAAGTACCTGCGCGAGCACGGTGTGGAGCGCCGCGACTTCAACTCCTACGGCTCCCGCCGCGGCAACCACGAGGTCATGATCCGTGGCACGTTCGCCAACATCCGGCTGCGCAACCAGCTGGTGCCCGGCACCGAGGGTGGCGTCACCAAGAACCACCTGACCGGCGAGACGACGACGATCTACGACGCCTCGCGCGCCTACATCGACGCCGGCATCCCGCTCGTCGTGCTGGCCGGCAAGGAGTACGGCTCGGGCTCGTCGCGCGACTGGGCGGCCAAGGGGACGGCGCTGCTGGGGGTCAAGGCGGTCATCGCCGAGAGCTACGAGCGCATCCACCGGTCGAACCTGATCGGCATGGGCGTGCTCCCGCTGCAGTACCCCGAGGGCCAGAACCGCGAGTCGCTGGGTCTGACCGGCGATGAGGAGTTCACCATCACCGGGATCACCGAGCTGAACAACGGGACGACCCCGCGCACCGTCAAGGTGAAGGCTCAGGCTTCGGACGGTCGGACGACCGAGTTCGACGCCCGCGTCCGCATCGACACCCCTGGTGAGGCCGACTACTACCGCAACGGCGGGATCATGCAGTACGTCCTGCGCTCGCTGCGCGGGTCGGCCGCCTGATCCATGGATCTGGGGCTGGGCGGTCGCGGCTACCTGCTCACCGGCGCGAGCCGGGGGCTGGGGTTCGCGACCGCCCGCGCCCTGGTCGACGACGGTGCCCGGGTGCTGATCAGCTCCCGGTCCGCCGACGCCGTGTCCGCGTCTGCCGCCGACCTCGGCGGGAAGCCGTCCGCCTTCGGCATGGCCGCCGATCTCGCTGACCCCGCCGCCCCCGATCGGCTGATCACCGAGGCCCGGGAGCGGTTCGGGCGGGTGGACGGCGCGCTCATCTCCGTGGGCGGCCCGGCGCCCGGCAGCGTGCTCGACGTCGCCGAGGAGCACTGGCGGACGGCGGTCGAGAGCGTCCTCCTCGGCCCGGTGCGGCTGGTCAAGGCGCTGGTTCCCCACCTGGACGACGGCGCCGCGATCGGCTTCGTCCTGTCCAGCACGGTCCGGGAGCCGGTCGGCCAGCTGGCCATCTCCAACGGCCTCCGGCCCGGTCTGGCCATGACCGCCAAGGCGCTGGCCGACGAGCTCGGGCCCCGTGGCATCCGGGTGTTCGGGCTGATGCCGGGCACCATCGCCACCGACCGGATCGCCGAGATCGAGGCGGCCTCCGGCGACGCGGCGGCCGCCCGGGCACACACCGAGGCCGACATCCCGCTGCGCCGCGTCGGCCGACCCGAGGAGTTCGGCCGGGTTGCCGCCTTTCTCCTCTCCCCAGCCGCCTCGTACGTGACCGGGACGATGATCGCCGTCGACGGCGGCCGCCTCCGCGCGCTCTGATCCGGTGAGCTCGCCCACCGACGCGCCGGTCCTGGTCGCCTGCGCGCACGGCACCCGTAATCCCACCGGCCGCCGGCTGATCGCCGAGCTGGCCCTGGCCGCCCGGGCGCTCCGGCCTGGCCTGGTGACCACGGCCGCGTTCGTCGACGTGCAGCCGCCGACGGTGGTCGACGTCGTGGCCGAGCTGGCCCGGGCGGGGCGCTCCGCGGTCGTGGTCCCGTTGCTGCTGTCGGGCGGCTACCACGTGCACGTCGACATCGCCGGGGCCGTCGCCGAGCACGCCGAGGCGATCGCCGCCCGGCCGCTCGGTCCCGACCCCCGGTTGGCGGCGGTGCTGCGCGACCGGCTGGTCGAGGCCGGCGCCTCTCCGCGCGATCCGCGGACCGCCGTCGTCGTCGCGGCCGCCGGCTCCAGCGACCCGCGGTCGGTCGCCGATGTGGAGAACACCGCCGCCCTGCTCCAGCGCGACTGGGGCGGGCCGGTGACCACCGGCTACGGCTCCGCCGCCGCACCCACGGTGCCGGACGCCGTGCTCGCCGCCCGCCGGGGCGGGGCTTCTCGCGTGGTGGTGGCGTCCTACCTGCTCGCGCCGGGCCACTTCCACGACAAGCTCGCGGGGGCCGGCGCCGATCTGGTCACCGCTCCCCTGCTGCCCGACGAGCGCATCGCCGCCGTCCTGCTCGACCGGTACGACGCGGCCGTGGCGGCCGGGCCTCCGGAGACATGGGCCCGCACCGCCACGACGTGACTCGCTGCTACGCCGGCACGATCACCTCGACCGGCTCGGGAAGCGCAGTGCCCGGGCGCAGGCGCACCAGGCTGCCCGCGATCACCCCGGCCAGGGCGAGGAAGCCTGCCGCGACGACGAATCCCAGGGACCAGCCGTCCACCAGGGCCGCCACGTGCGCCGGGGACCCGACCGGACCGGGCGCCGCGATCGCGTTCGTCCGTGCGGTGCTCACCGCCGTCAGGATGGCCAGCCCGAGCGAGCCGCCGACCTGCTGCCCGGCGTTGAGCAGTGCGCTGGCCACGCCGGCGTCCTCGGCGGGAACGCCCGCGACGGCGGAGGCGGTGAGCGCCACGAAGGTCATGCCCATGCCGAGGGCGAGAACGCACAGCGCCGGCAGGATCACCGAGACGTAGGAGGAGGCCGGGTCGAGCCGCAAGGCCAGTGCCAGCATGCCCGCCGCTCCCAGCCCCGGCCCGATGATGAGCAGCGGTCCCGGCCCGACACGGGACATCAGCTGCGAGGAGATCGCGGCACCGACCACGATGAAGCCGGTCATGGGCAGGAACGCGAAGCCGGCCCGCAACGGCGAGTAGCCGTGCACCTGCTGCATCCACAGGATGAGGAAGAAGAAGACCGCGAAGAGGCCGGCGCCGACGAACAGGGCGCCGAGGTCGGCACCCAGCAGGGTGCGCGAGCGGAACAGCCGGAAGTCGACGAGCGGGTCCTTGACCCGGCGCTGCACGATCACGAACGCGGCCAGCAGCACGGCCGCGAGGCCGAGCATCAGCAGCGTGCGAGGGGAGGACCAGCCGAGATCGTTGCCCTTGACCAGGGCGTACACGAGCGCGACCAGACCTCCGGTGACCAGCAACGCCCCCGGGACGTCGAACCCGCGGGCGCGATCGTCACGGCTCTCGGGCAGCACCCGCAGTGCCCCCACGACTGCCACGACGGCGACCGGCACGTTGACGAACAACACCCAGCGCCAACTGGCGTACTCGGTCAGCACGCCCCCGACGATCAGACCGATGGCAGCGCCGCCGGCCGAGATCGCGGCCCAGACGCCGAGCGCCCGGTTGCGTTCACGCCCTTCGGCGAAGACGACGGTGAGCATCGACAGGGCAGCGGGCGCCATGAGCGCTCCGCCGAGGCCCTGCAGCAGCCGGGCGGCGATGAGCATGCCCAGGCTCCCGGCCAGGCCACCGAGCAACGAGGCGGCGGCGAACAACGAGGCTCCGGCGATGAAGATCCGCCGACGACCGAGCCGGTCGGCGAGCTTGCCGCCGAGGAGCAGGAAGCCGCCGAAAGTCAGCGTGTAGCCGGTGACCACCCACGACAGGTCCTCGGCGCCCTGGACGTCCAGAGCCCGGGCGATGTCGGGCAGGGCGACGTTCACGATGCTGACGTCGAGCACGATCATGAGCTGGCTCATCCCGAGCACGAGCAGCGCGAGGCCCTTCCGCGCCTCGCGTCGGCTCGGGGGTGGGACGGGGCCGGACCGGGGTCCGGATTCGGTGGTGGTCACCGGAACTCCTTCGACTGGATCACTCAACAAGCGTTGAGCCGTTGACTCAACGACCGTAGAGCGACTACGGCGCTCGGTCAACACCTGTAGAGTGAGGGCGTGTCCACGTTCAGTACCGAACCGACAACGCGGCAGGAACGGCGTCGCCGCACCGAGGCGTGCATCCTCCAGGAGGCCCGCCGACTCTTCGCCGAGGAGGGCTTCGAACGGGCCACCATCCGCGCGGTGGCCCGGCAGACCGGGGTCGACCCGGCACTGGTGATGCAGTACTTCGGGAGCAAGGAAGGCCTGTTCGCCGCGGCGATGAAGGGCGCCCACGGTGGCGGCACGGCCCGCACCGCTGCCCGGGAGGAGATTCCGTCGGCGGTCCTGAGGGACGTCCTGGCGAAGTTCGAGGACACCGACGACCGAGAGGCGGCGGTCACCCTCCTGCGCAACTTCCTCACGCATCCGGAGGCCAACCGGATCATGCGGGACGAGGTGCTGTGCTCCCTGATCCGGGACCTGGCCGGGACGATCGGCGGGACCGACGCCGAGGTCCGGGCGGCACTGCTCATGTCGACCGTGTTCGGGTTGGCTCTGGCGCGCTACGTGCTGGAGCTCCCCGGGCTCGCCGGCGCCGGCCGGGCCGACCTCGAGCGGCTGTTGCGGCCGGCCCTGGAGGCGCTCGTCGGCGACGAGTGACGCCCCGGGAAGACCGTCGTCAGGCGCCGGTGTCCGCCGGCCGGTCCGGATCGCTCACCGGGGCCCGTGCCGATCTGGTCACCGCTCCCCTGCTGCCCGACGAGCGCATCGCCGCCGTCCTGCTCGACGCAACCCTCGGCGGGCCGGGCGGCTCTTGACGCGGTGCCCGGGGTCGGCAGCATGGGCGTCCCAGCCCACGGACCCGGGAGCGACGATGGTCATCCACCGCATCACGCCGAACCTCAGCGTCGACGACCCCACCGCGGGCCACGACTTCTACGAGGAGTTCCTCGGCCTGCGGAAGGAGTTCGACCTCGGCTGGGTGGCGAGCTTCCGGTCGCCGACGAACCCGAGCGTCCAGGTGACGATCGTCGGCGAGGACCCGACCGGACCCGAGCCGTCGTCCATGAGCGTCAACGTGGCCGACGTCGACGCGGCCTACGCCGAGGCTCAGCGCCGCGGGTACGAGATCGTCCACCCGCTCACGCACGAGCCGTGGGGCGTGCGGCGGTTCTTCGTCCGCGATCCGCACGGCGTCGTCGTCAACGTCGTGGGTCATCCCGACTAGGTGCCGATACAGCCGCTGTAGCGAGCGCGCCGCGGACCTCACTGCGGGGTGAGCAGACCCCGCAGTTCCTCGGTCAGGGCCTCGCGCTCCTCGGGGAACCCGTGGAAGGCGGCCGGCGTCGACTGGAACAGCGAGATACGCCAGCGACCGCCACCCTCGTCGACGGCGACCATCGTGTGCACGGTGTGCAGGTCGGGATCGAGGTCGTTGGCGCCGGCCGGGATCATGCCGGCGTGCGCCAGCAGCACCGCGACGCCCTGGGCGACCGGGCGCACGGAGCGCACGACCGCCACGTAGGCCGGGGTCTGGTGGCTGCCGAAGATCTGGCGCAGGTCGGCTGCGATGGACAGCCGGCCGCGGTGATGGGTGCCGTCGAAGCCGATGATGTCCCCGTCGTCGGCGAACCCGGCCGCGACAGCCGCGCCGCTGCGCCGGTTCCATCCGTCCAGGAACGAGGCGTACAGCGCCCGGATCTGGGCGTCCTGCGGGTGCGCTGAGGTCACGCTCTTCACTGTCTCCTTCTGAGCTGCTGGGACAGCAGTGACGCTAGTGGTCAGGCCACCTCGACCGTTCGACGCTCGCCGTGGGCGAACTGCGTCCGGTAGAGGTCCGCGTAGCGTCCCCCGAGCGCCAGCAACTGATCGTGCGTGCCCGACTCCACGATGCGACCGCCGTCGACGACCAGGATCTGATCGGCGCTGCGGATCGTCGACAGGCGGTGCGCGATCACCAGCGACGTGCGGCCGGTCAGCGCGGTGTCCAGCGCGTGCTGGACGGCGACCTCCGACTCGCTGTCGAGGTGCGCGGTCGCCTCGTCGAGGATCACGATGCCCGGCCCCTTGAGCAGCACCCGGGCGATCGCCAGACGCTGCTTCTCGCCGCCCGACATCCGGTAGCCGCGGTCGCCGACCACGGTGTCCAGGCCTTCCGGGAGCGACCGCACGAGCGACGCGATCCGGGCGCCGTCCATCGCGGCCCAGAGCTCGCCCTCGGTGGCCTCCGGCCGGGCGTAGAGCAGGTTGGCGCGGATGGTGTCGTGGAACAGGTGCGCGTCCTGGCTGACGACGCCGATCGCGTCGCGCAGGGAATCGAGCGTCACCCGGCGGACGTCGACCCCGCCGACGCGCACCGCGCCCTCGGTGACGTCGTAGAGGCGCGACACGAGGCTCGCGATCGTCGACTTGCCGGCCCCCGAGTGCCCGACCAGCGCCACGAGCTCCCCCGGTTCGACGCGGAACGAGACGTCGTGCAGCACGTCGACCGGGCCGCCGTGCTCGGGCAGCGACACTTCTTCCAGTGACGGCAGCGAGACGTCCGAGGCCGACGGGTAGCTGAACGACACCGAGTCGAACTCGATCGACCGGTCGCCCACCGGCACCGGCACGGCGTCGGGCGCCTCGCGGATCATCGGCTGCAGGTCGAGCACCTCGAAGACGCGGTCGAAGCTGACCATCGCGCTCATGATGTCGACCCGGACGTTGGCGAGGGCGGTCAGGGGTCCGTACAGGCGGGACAGCAGCAGGGCCAGCGCCACGACGTCGCCGGCGCTCAGCGATCCGCTGAAGGCCAGCGCGCCCCCGAGGCCGTAGACGAGCGCGGTCGCCAACGCGGCGACCAGGGTCAGCGCGGTGAAGAAGGTGCGGCCGTACATGGCCGACAGCACGCCGATGTCGCGCACGCGGGCCGCCCGACCGCGGAAGGCCTCGGCCTCGGCCGCGGGCCGGCCGAACAGCTTGACCAGCAGCGCGCCGGCGACGTTGAACCGCTCGGTCATCGTCGCGTTCATCGAGGCGTTGAGCCCGTAGGACTCGCGCGTGATCTCCTGCAGGCGCCGGCCGATACGCCGGGCGGGCAGGACGAACAAGGGCACCAGCACCAGCGACAGCAGGGTGATCTGCCAGGACAGCGTGAACATCACGCCGGCGGTGAGCACCAGCCCGATGACGTTCGAGACGACGCCCGACAGCGTGGAGGTGAACGCCTGCTGGGCCCCGATCACGTCGTTGTTCAGCCGGCTGACCAGTGCGCCGGTCTGCGTGCGGGTGAAGAAGGCCACCGGCATGCGCTGCACGTGCTCGAAGACACGGCTGCGCAGGTCGTAGATCACGCCCTCGCCGATGCGCGAGGAGAACCATCGGGTGCTCAGTGAGATCGCCGCGTCGAGGACGGCCAGGCCCGCGATCACCAGGGCGATGCGGACGATGCCGCCCGCCGTCCCGTTCAGCCCCGCGATGCGGTTGATGATGTCGCCGGCGAGCAGCGGCGTGACGACGCCGATCACCGACGAGGCGACGACCAGCAGCAGGAAGCAGGTCAGGTCGCGCCGGTAGGGCCGCGCGATCCCGAGGATCCGCCGGACCGTGCCTTTCGGCAGCTCGCGTGCGGTCACCGACGAATCGCGCCGGTAGGACCGCATGGCGGCCATCGACGTCATGGGATGACCCACGTCCACACCGCCTCCTTCTCGTCGACCGGCCAACACCGCGGACGGCCGGGCTGTTCCTGGAGGAGTGTGTCAGCGACCTCCGACGAGTTCCTGCAGCCGCAGTACCTGGGCGGCCCGTTCGGCCGCGTCCTGCTCGTCGGGCGAGTTCCGGCCGGCGGACCGGATCAGCTCCGCCGTGGCCCGGCTCGCCGCCACGGGCGGCCCTGTGATCGCCGCGACGAGGTCGGCCACCGTGACGTCGAGCTCGTCCGCCGGGACGACGACGTTGGCCAGCCCGATCGCCTGCGCCTCGGCCGCGCGCACGGCCCGGCCGGTGAGGGCGATCTCCATCGCCCGCGCATGGCCGACCAGCTCGACCAGGTTGCTGGTGCCGGTCAGGTCGGGCACGAGCCCGAGGGTCGCCTCGGGCAGGCGCAGCTGCGCGTCGTCGGCCAGCACGCGCAGGTCGCATGCGAGCGCGAGCTGCATGCCGGCGCCGATCGCGTGCCCCTGCACGGCGGCCACCGAGACGATCCCGGGCGAGCGCAACCAGCGGAAGCCCGCCTGGTACGCGGCGATGCGGTCGGCCGCCTCGCCGTCCGGGAGCCGCCCCAGCTCGGCCAGCCCACCGGGCACGCCGGGCTCCGGGCTGAACAGGCTGCGGTCGAGCCCGGCGGAGAACGCCCGGCCCGCGCCCCGCACGACGACGACGCGGACGTCGGCGTCGAGAGACTGCCCGATGCCGGCGAGCGTCGACCAGGTGGCCGGGGTCTGCGCGTTGAGCTGGTCGGGTCGGTCCAGGGTGACCGTCAGGACGTCGCCGTCCCGGCTGGTCCGGACCCACCCGTTGCTGTCCTCCGGGCTCACGCGGTGACCTCGCCGGCGCTCGGCCACCGCGTGTCGCCGCCTGCTCTGCCTATCGCTTCGTTGGCACGCTCACTCACTGCTTCTTGCTGTTCCGGTTGGCCCCACCGCGGCTGCGCAGGGTCGCGCCGGACTCGGAGAGCAGCCGGTGCACGAACCCGTACGAGCGGTTCGTGGACGTGGCCAGGGACCGGATGCTCTCCCCGCCGTCGTACCGCTTGCGCAGGTCGTCGGCGAGAGTGGAGCGGTCCCCACCGGTGATGCGCTTGCCCTTGCCGAGATCCGCAGTGCTCGAGTCGGCCATGACTTCCCTCCGTGTCAGCCGCCGGCCCGCGTCAGCACCGGGCGTGGCCGACCGGCGTCGGCCCGGTGCTGGCAGTCCGTCCACCTGGGCGCCGCCGTCCTGGCTGACCACGGCATCCCTGCCACATGATCACCCACCTGTCCTCGGTCGGCGAGGCGAAAGGAGACAGGCCGATCCTCTTTCGTGTCAGTGGGAATCCGCCGTCCTCGGGACGGCAGCACGCGTCGTGCCGAGGCCCTCGATCGGAGGGCCTCGGCACGACGGGTCGAACGGACGGTCAGCTGACGGCGACCAGGTTCCTTCGGCTGGATTCCTTGGCGATCGCGACCGTGGTGGCGCTGATCAGGGCTGCGCCGGCGGCGAAGAGGGCGACCCGGACCAGCCCGTTGCCGGCCGTGGTGCCGGCGACCAGGGTGGCGGCGATGAGCGGGGCGAATCCGCCACCCAGCGTGGACGACAGCTGGTAGCCCAGGGATGCCCCGGTGTACCGGTTCCCGGTCGCGAAGATCTCGGTGGCGAACGCCGCCAGCGGGCCGTACATGGCGGCCTGCACGAGGGGCATCGCGACGAGGAACCCGAGCAGGACGCCCAGCACCGAACCGGACGCGATGAGCCGCAGGATCGGGTACACGGCGACGATCGCGGCCACGGACCCCGCGATCATGACGGGGCGCCGACCCACGCGATCGGACAGCGCTGCGTACGCGGGCAGGGCGAACATCTGCACGAAGGAACCGGCGGCGAAGAGCCACAGAACGGTGGAGCGCTCGAGACCACCCTGGACCCCGATGGTGAGCGCGAAGGTCGCCATCAGCGCCTGCAGTGCGAAGGCGCCGACGCCGGCACCGATGCCCAGCAGCACGGACAGGGGGTTGTCCCGGAGCACGGACACGATCGGCAGGCGCTTCTTCTCCGACGCGACGGCGGTGACGACCTCCTGCTCGAACAGGGGCGACTCGGTGACCTTGAGGCGCACGTAGAGGCCGATACCGACGAGGACGGCGCTGAGCAGGAACGGGATCCGCCAGCCCCAGGCCAGGAACGCGTCGTCGGGCAGCAGGGTGACGACGGCCAGCACGACCGTGGAGAGCACCGCGCCCGCGGGAGCCCCCATGTTGGCGAAGCTTGCGGAGAAGCCACGCTTCCTCTCGTCGGAGTGCTCCAGCGCCATCAGCGCGGCGCCGCCCCATTCCCCGCCGACGGCGAAGCCCTGCACCAGGCGCAGCAGGATCAGCAGGACGGGGGCGGCGATCCCGATCGTGGCGTAGGTCGGGAGCAGTCCGATCGCGAAGCTGGCGACACCCATGAGGCTCATGGTCAGCACGAGCATCGACTTGCGGCCGATCCGGTCGCCGAAGTGACCGAAGACCGCCCCACCCAGGGGCCGGACGACGTAGCCCACGGCCAGGGTTCCGAACGAGGCGATCGTCGCCACCACCGGGGTCAGGTCGGAGAAGAAGAGCTGGCCGAAGACCAGGGCCGCGGCGGTGCCGTAGAGAAGGAAGTCGTAGAACTCGACCGCACTGCCGAGAAAGCTCGACAGCAGGACCCGGCGCATCTGCCGGGGGTTCCCGAGGGCGGGCGGATGAGCGGCGATCGTCGCGGTGGTGGTCGCGGTGGTGGACACGGACACTCCTTCGATGGTGTGACGGTCTCCTGCGGCGGCGTCGCCATGTGCGATCATCGCTCGGCGCAGTGCGTTATGTGGAGAGAGTCCGGCTCTGCCGCCGAGGTGTCAAGGTTTTCTTGGGCTGAATCAGGCTGGAACCGGCACGATCGACCTCCGCGCGTTTGCTCGATAGAGTCCAGAACACCTGTTCGTCGAGCGAAATGAGCACCGAATGACCGACGTCGAGTCGCCTACCGACAAGCCGGCCGCTCTCCCGGCGCCGTCGAAGAATGCCGGGTCCCAGACGCTGGACCGGGGGCTCCGAGCGTTGGAGATGGTGGCTGCCGCACCGGCCGGCATGACCATGCAGGAGGTGGCCGACCGGCTCGAGGTGCACCGGACGATCGCGCACCGGCTGCTCGGCACCCTGGCCGATCACCACCTGGTGGCCCGCGGCCCGGACAACCGGTTCCGGGCCGGCGGCGGGTTGGCGGCGCTGGCCGGCGGACTGCAGAGCACCCTGCTGGACACCGCCGTCCCGATCATGCGGGAGCTGGCAGAGGAGCTCGAATCCACGGTGGCACTGCTCGTCAGGGAAGGCGATGACGTGGTGGCGATCGCGGTGGCGACGCCGACACAAGCGGCCTACCACCTGGCCTTCCGTACGGGCAGCCGGCATCCACTGGGCCGAGGCTCGGCGGGCATCGCCCTGCTGTCGGCCCTGCCCGCTCGCCCCGGCGAGCGCCCGGAGGTCACACGGGCCAGGGCTCAGGGCTTCACCGTCAGCAAGGGCGAGGTCGAGCCCGGCGCACACGGTCTGGCGGTGCTGATCCGCCAGGGTCACGAGATCCCCCACGCCTGCCTCAACCTGATCACCTATCGGGACGACGTCATGGCACGGGCCGCACCGGTGATGCTCGAGGGTGCCGCCCGGATCAGCGCACTGCTCGGCTGAGCGGGCCGCTTCCTCCCTGCATCTCACGACGAAGGCCCCGCCGCTCGGCGGGGCCTTCGTCGTTCCGGGCCTGGGTCTTGACAGTCCCGTCCCTGCGGCTGTTCACTTATCGCATACCTCGTTGCGAATACAGCACACAACCGCTGGAGTGAATCGTGCCCGAGACAAGTGTCAGCCCCCGACCGTTCACCAGTGTCTGGTCCGACCTGCGGGAGGTGGAGTTCAGCCAGGGCTTCCTCCAGGCCGGGCCGTACCGGACCCGCTACCTGCACGCCGGTGACCCGAGCAAGCCGGCCCTGGTCATGCTGCACGGCATAACGGGACACGCCGAGGCATACGCCCGGAACCTGCGCGCACACGCCGAGCACTTCTCCTGCTGGGCCATCGACTTCATCGGTCACGGCTACAGCGACAAGCCCGATCACCCCCTCGAGGTCGCCGACTACGTCGACCAGGTGCTCGCCTTCCTGGACGCGATCGGTGTGGAGAAGGCCTCCTTCACCGGGGAGTCCCTCGGCGGCTGGGTCACCGCACAGCTCGCGATCGACCATCCCGACCGGGTGGAACGCATCGTGCTGAACACCATGGGCGGCACCATGGCCAACCCGCAGGTGATGGAGCGGCTCTACAGCCTGTCCATCGAGGCGGCGAAGGACCCCAGCTGGGAGCGCGTCAAGGCGCGCCTCGAGTGGCTGATGGCCGACCCCACCATGGTCACCGACGACCTGATCAAGACCCGGCAGGCCATCTTCCAGCAGCCGGACTGGTTGCAGGCGTGCGAGAACAACATGGCCCTGCAGAATCTCGAGATCCGCAAGCGGAACATGCTGACCGACGAGGCACTGGCCTCGATCCAGGCCCCCGCCCTGGTGCTGTGGACGACCAAGGACCCCTCGGGGCCGGTCACCGAGGCGGCGCGGATCGCGTCACTGATCCCCGGCGCGGAGCTCGCCGTGATGGAGAACTGCGGTCACTGGCCTCAGTACGAGGACACCGAGACCTTCAACAAGATCCACCTCGACTTCCTGCTCGACCGCTGACTCTTCCCCCCGACGCACTCCTCCCGCAGTCCACCATCCCCGTCCCCCACCGACGCCGAGGACCAGCCATGCCCGTCACCGCTACACCCCGGAACGGTTCCACCGCCCAGCCCTTCGACACCGATGTGCTCATCCTGGGCGCCGGCCCGGTCGGGCTCACCCTCGCCAACCTGCTCGGCGGGTACGGCGTTCGCACCGTCGTCGCCGACGCGGGCGAGAAACTCATCGACTATCCCCGCGGGGTGGGCCTGGACGACGAGTCGCTCCGGACGTTCCAGACCGCCGGCGTCGTCGAGCAGGTCCTCCCGCACACCACACCGCAGCACATCATGCGGATGGTCAACGGCAAGGGACAGGTGCTGGCCAACGTCGCCCCCGGCGCTCAGGACTACGGGTGGTCGAGGCGCAACGGGTTCATCCAGCCGTTGGTGGACGCCGAGCTCCTCCGAGGGCTGTCGCGCTTCGGCCACGTCGACGTCCGGTTCTCCCACACCCTGCTCGGCTACGTCGACGACGCCGACGGGGTCACCGCGACCGTCGAGCTCGCGAACGGCGGCCGGACCACCCTTCGTGCCCGGTATCTCGTGGGGTGTGACGGCGGCCGGAGCACCACCCGCAAGTCGATGGGCGTCACGTTCGAGGGCCAGTCGTCACCGACCAGGTTCCTGGTCGTCGACGTGCGGAACGACCCGCTGGGCACGCCGAACGCCTACCTGGGGGCCGACCCGGTGCGCCCGTTCGTCTCCATCGGGCTGCCGCACGGCGTCCGCCGCTTCGAGTTCATGATCTTCGACGACGAGACCGACGAGCAGGTCGCAGACCCCCGGTTCGTCCACGAACTGCTCGCCCGGCACGTGCCCGACCCCGCCGCGCTGGACTTCATCCGGCAGCGCGTCTACACGCTGCACGCCCGGATCGCCGGGGCGTTCCGCACGGGCCACGTGCTGATCGCCGGCGACGCCGCGCACCTGATGCCGGTCTGGCAGGGCCAGGGCTACAACTCCGGGGTCCGCGACGCCACCAACCTGGCGTGGAAGCTCACCGCCGTGCTCCGCGGGCTCGCGGACGACGCCCTGCTGGACACCTACGACACCGAACGACGCGACCATGCCAAGGCGATGATCGACGTGTCCGTCGCGATGGGCCGCATCCTGTCCCCGACCAACAAGGCCGTGGCCGGCGCCCGGGACAAGCTCGCGGCCGCCCTGAACCTGGTCCCCGCGGCGAAGCGCTGGATCGCCGAGGGCCGGTACAAGCCCAAGCCCCGGTTCCACGTCGGCGCCCTGGTCGACGCCGTCGGACCCGCCGCGGAGGGCCAGCCCGTCGGTCAGCTCTTCCCGCAGCCGCGCGTCGACACCCGCGGCGAGCAGAACGTGCTCCTCGACGACGTCCTCGGGCCCTGGTTCTCGGTGCTCGTGTGGGGCAACGACCCCCGCCAGGTGTTCGACCAGAAGTCCCTGGCCACACTGACGCGGCTCGGCGTGAAGCTGATCAGCGTCCGCCCCTCCACCCAGCTGCACTGGGACGCGGAGCCGACCGGCGACCCCCGCGAGGCCCTGGACGTCACGGTGATCGGCGACGCCACCGGCCGGCTGAAGACCTGGTTCGACACCCACCCGGTCGGCTTCGTCGTCGTCCGGCCCGACCGTTACGTCGCGGCCGCCGCCGTCACCCAGCATGCCACCTCGGTCACCACTGCCCTCGCCACCGCCCTCGACCTCACCCCGGGAGATCCCGATGCCGCTCGCCCTCTGCTCGATGTCGCACACCCCGCTGCTGGAGCTCTCGCAGCCGCCGGCTGAACTGGCCGCGGACGTCGAGACCGCGTTCGAGGCCGCCCGGACGTTCGTCACGGAGTTCGACCCCGAACTGGTCGTCGTCTTCGGACCGGACCACTACAACGGCTTCTTCTACGAGCTGATGCCGCAGTTCTGCGTGGGCCTCGCCGCGACCTCGATCGGCGATTTCGGTTCCATGCCCGGGCCGCTCGACGTTCCCCGGGACATCGCCGAAGGGCTAGCTCAGGCTGCGCTCGACGGGGGCGTCGACCTCGCCGTGTCGCTGCGGATGGAGGTCGACCACGGCATGGTGCAACCGCTGGAGATCCTCTTCGGCGGCCTCGACACGGTCCCGACGGTCCCGTTCTTCGTCAACTCCGTGGCGCCGCCGTTCACCCCGGTGCGCCGGGTCCGCGCCCTCGGCGAGGCCCTGGGCCGGTATCTGTCCGGCCTGGACAAGCGGGTGCTGCTCATCGGGTCGGGTGGGCTGTCCCATGAGCCGCCGGTGCCGACCCTGGCGACCGCGCCGCCGCATGTCGTCGAGGGACTCATCGCCGGCCGGCACCCCTCCGAGGAGGCGACCGCGAAGCGGAGGGCCAACGTCCTGGACGCCGCGAAGCGCTTCGCCGCCGGCGAGGGGAATCTGAAGGCGCTGAACCCCGACTGGGACAACACCTTCCTCGACCAGTTGGCCGCCAACGACCTGGACGCGATCGACGAGTACACCAACGACGCGATCAAGGAACTCGGCGGGCAGTCCGGGCAGGAGATCCGGAACTGGATCGCCGCCTACGCTGCGCTGTCGAGCGTCGGCCCGTACGACATCACCTATCGGTACTACCGGCCGATTCCGGAGTTCATCGCCGGCTTCAGCGTCACCACGGCGATTCCCCGCATGGCCTGACACTGTCGGCCTCCGGCCGACACCGCGGCCAATTGCCGTCCCCCTGCGGCGCTGAGCCGCTGCGTCACGCCTACGCGGAGCCCTCCGGGCCCCACTCGGCGTGACAACTCAGGCCAGTTCCACCAGGTCGGCGAGGTCCTCGCTCCAGGCGTCCTCGGTGCCGTCGGGCAGGAGGATGACCTTGTCGGGGTTGAGCGCACGCACGGCGCCCTCGTCGTGGGTGACCAGCACGATCGCGCCGGCGTACGTGCGCAGCGCCTCGAGCACCTGCTCGCGGCTGGCCGGGTCGAGGTTGTTCGTCGGCTCGTCGAGCAGCAGGACGTTGGCGCCGGAGACGACGAGCGTCGCCATGGCGAGCCGGGTGCGCTCGCCGCCCGAGAGAGTGCCGGTCCGCTGGTCGACGGTCTCGCCGGAGAAGAGGAAAGCACCGAGAATCCGCCGCAGCTCGGTGTCGGTGCTGTCCGGCGCGGCCGAGCGCATGTTCTCGAGCAGCGTGCGGTCCATGTCCAGGGTCTCGTGCTCCTGGGCGTAGTAGCCCACGCGCAGCCCGTGCCCGGCCTTCACCTCGCCGGTGTCCGGGGTCTCCGTGCCGGCCAGCATGCGCAGCAGCGTCGTCTTTCCGGCGCCGTTCAGCCCGAGGACGACGACCCGCGCCCCGCGGTCCACCGCGAGGTCGACGTCGGTGAAGATCTCCAGCGAGCCGTAGTTCTTCGACAGCCCCTCGGCGGTGAGCGGCGTCCGGCCGCACTGCGCGGGGGTCGGGAAGCGCAGCTTGGCGACCTTGTCGTGCACCCGCACCTCGGCCAGGCCGGCGGCGAGCCGCTCGGCCCGCTTGTCCATGCTCTTGGCGGCCTTGGCCTTCGTGGCCTTGGCGCGCATCTTGTCGGCCTGGGCGTTGAGGGTGTCGATCTTCCGCTCGGTGTTGGCGCGCTCCTGCTTGCGCCGCCGCTCGTCGGTCTCGCGCTGCTCGAGGTAGCGCTTCCAGCCCAGGTTGTAGAGGTCGACGGTCGCCCGGTTCGCGTCGAGGTGCCACACCTTGTTCACGACGGCCTCGAGCAGTTCGACGTCGTGGCTGATCACGATGAGCCCGCCGCGGTGGCTGGACAGGAACCCCTTGAGCCAGGTGATCGAGTCGCCGTCCAGGTGGTTGGTGGGCTCGTCGAGGAGCAGCGTCTCGGCGTCGGAGAAGAGGATGCGGGCGAGCTCCACGCGGCGGCGCTGGCCGCCGGAGAGGGTGCGCAGCGGCTGGGCGAGCACGCGGTCGGGCAGGCCCAGGTTGGTGCAGATGCGGGCGGCGTCGCTCTCGGCGGCGTAGCCACCCATGGCCGCGAACTGGTCCTCGAGGCGGCCGTAGCGGCGCACCGCCCGGTCCCGCTCGTCGTCGTCGGCGGGCTCGGCCATCGCGATCTGCGCCTTGACCAGCTGCGACCGGAGGACGTCGAGACCGCGACCGGACAGCACGCGGTCGCTGGCGGTGATGTCGAGGTCACCGCTGCGCGGGTCCTGCGGGAGGTAGCCGATCTCGCCGCTGACCTCGACCTTTCCGGCGTGCGGCAACCGCTCACCGGCCAGGGTGGTCAGCGTGGTGGTCTTGCCGGCGCCGTTGCGCCCGACGAGCCCGATGCGGTCGCCCGGCTGCACGCGCAGCGTCGCGTCGCTGATGAGGATGCGGGCGCCGGCGCGCAGCTCCAGGCCGGTCGTCGTGATCACTGAATCCAGGGTAGGCCCTGTACCGCGATCCTCCGACCGGACATGCGTCACGTCCCCCGCCGGGAACAATCGTCCGGCCCCCGCCGCGGGATGCGGCGAGGGCCGGACGGGCGTATCGGCGAAGCGGTTGTCAGTGGCCGCCGGTGGCCGACCGCAGTTCCCAGGTCACGTTGTCGCCGTGCTGCTGGGTCCAGAAGGCCCGCCAGCCGTGCGCGAACGGCGTGGGCACCTTGGCGCCGAGGATGCCGCGGACGCTCGGGTCACCGTCGGAGACGTGGATGCCGGTGATCTCGTTGTCGCCGTCGTTGAAGGTGGCGCCGCCGGACATCGGCGGGAACAGCGCGTCGTAGGTGGCCGACGCGTCGCGCCCCTCCGCCAGCCAGCGGACCAGGCCCTTAGATTTCCCACCCTCGTCGAGGACGGCGACATATCCGGAGTCGAGCGCGTTGCGCTGCCCGTGCAGCGTGTCGCCGGCGTCCTCGACCAACAGCAGCTGGTCCTTCGTGGCGAAGGAGATGTTGTCGAGGCCGGTGTGCCGTACGTCCCCGATGACCGCCGGGGACAGCCGGCCGGTGGACGAGCTCGGGCCCGACTGGGAGAGCCGGAAGACGGCACCGAAGGCGCCCGGCAGGTCGCTGTCGGCATTGGTGTCGCCGGTCTCGGTGAAGTAGAACTCCCGGAAACCGGTACCCGGCCGGAAGACGCCGTTCTCGGGACGCTTGAACGGGGTGGCCCCCGCCTTCGCGGCACCCGCGGTCGAACCGGCCGCAAGGTCCTCCACCTGCACCCACGCGGTCCGGAAGGCTGCGCCGTCGGTGTGCAGCTGGGCGATGACCGCGTCCTGGCCGGTGGCCAGATCGGCTGCCGTCACGGGCTTGCCGTTGGCGCGCAGGACCTGCAGCGCCTCGAGTGTGCCGCCCTTCGTCAGGTCGGCCTTGTTCTTGGGCTCGAACCGGTAGACGTAGCTGTTGGGGATCTTGCTGTTCGGATGGCCGGCAGGGGCGGCGCCGCCGACGTCCTCGACGATCCACACGTTGCCGTCCGGATCGTTCTGGATGCCCTCGTACCCGCCGGAGCCCAGGGCCGGCAGTCGGTGGAGAACGTGGTCGGTGGCCTCACCGTTCGCGTCGAGCTTCAGGGCGAACACTCCGCCCGTGGGAGCCGTGGCCTCGGACGTGAGCAGCAGCTGGTGGCTGAACGGGTCCCAGGTGATCCCGTCGAACGTGGGCGGCTTGGCATCCGCGCCGGACCCCGTGTCGGCCATCAGCCGGACCTTCTTCGCGGGGTCGGTCTGGTCGAGGTCGACCCGCGTCACGTAGCCCTGCGGGCCGAGCTCATGCCCCTGGTACAGGTAGTGGTGCCCGTTGAAGGTCAGGTAGACGTTCTTGTCGGGCTCGGTCTTGTAGGTCTCGTTCGGGTCCTGGGTCAGCACCGAACTCTTCGACGTGTTGTACCCGTAGCGGGTGACGCCCTTCGCGGTGTCCGGGTTCTCCAGTGGAAGATTCCCCCACGCGACGGAGCTCTCGTCCAGGCTGCTGATCAGCGCGTTGTCCTGGATTCCCTCGCGCGGGTTCGCCGCCGGCTGGACGCCGCCGGTGAAAGGACTCCCGGAATTCGCCGCCGCCGAGCCGGGCAGCACCCCGGCCGCCGCCACAGCCACCAGCCCGATCCCCGCCCCGAGCAGGCCTGACTTCTTGATCGCCTTCACGCGTCTCCTCCTGGTCGTCCCACGTGATCCCCGTGGTGGATCTGACTGAAGGGGACCGAGGCGCCATCGGGACGGCAGGTCGGTGAACAGGAGTGGACGGGGCCGTGAAGGTCTGCCGGGGGACGACCCAAGGAGGACGACCGTCGCCGGCAGTGATCAGGGCTGGGAGCGCCCGCAGCCGGCTAGCCGCGGACGGCCTCCGCCCCGGCGTCCGCGGACACCAGGTGCCACGCCTCGGCGACCGCCCCCGCGAGGACGGCGGTCGGCGCCAGGGTCGACACGCACACCTCCGGCACGTAGAGCACCGACGGCTCGACCAGGGCGACCAGTCGCGGCACGTAGGGCTCCAGGGCCCGGCCGATGCTGCCGTCGAGCACCACGCGCTCCGGATCGAGCACCGCGGTCACGTCGATGACCGTCATCGCGACGTGTTCCAGCAGCTCCTCGAGCACCTGCCGGCCCACCCGGTCGCCCCGCTCGACCGCGGCGAACACGGCCGCCGTGTCCAGCCATCGTTCGGCCGGGTCGGCGGCCGGGTCGGCCGCGGCGAGCTCGCGCGCCCGGGCGGCGAGCCACCGCCCCCCGACGCGTGTCTCCATCCCCATCACGCCCGGCCGCCGCAGCTGGCCCCGGTCGGCCATGAGGAACCCGATCTCACCGGCCGCACCGTGTCGCCCGCGCAGCAGCCGGCCGTCGACGACCACGGCCCCACCCAGACCGGTGCCGAGCGAGATCGTCACGAAGCTGCTCGCCCCGCGCCCGGCGCCGACCCGCGCCTCCCCCAGGGCGGCCAGGTTGACGTCGTTCTCCACCGACCACGGCTCGGGGATCGCCGCGTCGAGGCGCGCACGCAGGTCGAACCCGTGCCACCCGACGTTGAAGCCGCCGACCACCAGATCGGAGACCGGATCGATGAACGCCGGGATGCCTATCGCCAGGGCCCGGACGTCGAGGCCCCGGTCGGCGGCCGCGGCCCGGAGCTCGGCGACGGCGCCGAGCAGGACGTCGGCGGGATCGGGTTCCGCGTCACTCCGCCGGTGTGCCTCCGCCACGATCCGCCCCGCCTCGTCGGCCAGGACGGCGGAGCACTTCGTGCCGCCCAGGTCGACGCCGATGACCGCCGCGTTCTGGGTGCTCATCGGCTCTTCGTGTCCTCCTGCTGGTACCGGAACCCGTCGACCGACAGCCCGCGCCTGCGTGCCACCGCCCAGGCCACCAGCTGCAGCGGCAGGATCTCCAGCACCGCACGTGCCAGCGGCGAGCCGGCCCGCGGCAGCCGCAGCACCGTCAACGGCCCCTCGGACACGACGTCCGGATCGGTCGTGACGAGCACGGTCGGGCAGCCGAGCGCGGCGGCGTCCCGTGCCAGCCGGATCTCACGGTCGTCGCCGACGACCAGGCAGGCGATCGACGGCCCGAGCGGCTCCATCGGACCGTGCAGGTAGTTCCGCGTCTCGTGGGCGGCGGTGACCAGGCGGGCGGACTCGCGCAGCAGCAAGGCCCCCTCCCCCACCGTCGCCGCGCTCACGCCGGACGCCACGACGTCGACGACGCGGGCGTCGTCCAGCAGCGCGGCCAGGCGCTCCGCGGGCTCGCGGCACTCGTCGAGGACCCGCCGGGCCAGCGTGGGCAGCTCCGACCAGTCGCCCGGGCGGCCGCTCCAGTGCTCGCCGAGGATGCCCAGCGCCTGGAGCGTGGCGGTGTACCCGGTCGTGTAGATCGGGCTGTCGTCGCCGCTGCCGAGATCGAGAACGGACGAGCAGGCAGCGGCCAGCGGCGAGTCCGGCGCGTTGACGACGGCGACGCTGCGGTCGCCGCCCACCAGCTCCACGGCCCGGATCGTCTCCGTGCTGCGGCCCGACTCGCTGATCGCCACGTAGACGTCGGCGGCCGCGGCTCCGGCCCCGGTGACCTCTGCGGCGGAGACGGCGAACGCGCGCAGGCCGGCCTCGCGCCACTGCTGGGCCGCGCCTCGCGCGGCGTACTCGCTGGCCCCGATGCCCACCAGCGCGACGACCTGGTCCGGTCGCGGCGTGGGCAGCGCCGCCAGGCCCGCCAGCACGCGCGTCCGGCTGCGGGTCAGGGCATCCGGCTGGGCGCCGATCCCCTCGGAGAAGTGCATCAGTCCGGCCTCTCGGTCTCGACGTCGGAAGAGGTGGGGAGCGGCCGGGCCCACGCGCCCCGGTGCAGGACCCCGGCGACCCGCAGGTCGGGGGTCATGAGAACGAGGTCCGCCCACGCCCCGGGGACCAGCCGGCCGACGTCGGCGAGGCCCAGCAGCGCGGCGGGGGTCGCCGTGGCGGCGGTGACGGCCGACTGCAGCGGCAGCCCGGCCTCGGTGACGGCGAACCGGACGGCGGCCGCGAGCGTGCCGGTACCCCCGGCGATCTCGCCGCCCCGCCCGCGGGCCACCCCGCCGGTGACGGTGACGAGCCGTTCGCCCAGGCGGTAGCGGCCGTCGGGCATGCCGGCCGCCGCGTTCGCATCGGTGACCAGCACCGTCCGGCCCGGCCCGGCGGTGCGCGCCGCCAGCGCGAGGACCGCCGGGTGCAGATGCACCCCGTCGGCGATCAGCTCCACGGCCGCCTCAGACTCGAGAAGTGCCGGCACGGGCCCGGGCTCCCGGTGGTGCACCGGTCGCATCGCGTTGAACAGGTGGGTGCCGGCACGGGCCCCCCGCCGCAGCGCCTCGCGGGTGGTGGCGTGATCCGCGTCGGTGTGCCCGAGGGCCACGATCACGCCCGCCGCGGTGAGCTGATCGACGGCGTCCAGCCCACCCGGCAGCTCGGGCGCGAGCGTGACCATGCGGATGCCGCCCCGCCCGGCGGCCAGCAGCCGCGCGACGTCCTCGGGTCGGGGCAGCGCGAGCGCGGCCGGAGCGTGCGCACCGGCGCGGGCCGGGTTCAGCCACGGGCCCTCGAGGTGGAGGCCGGCCAGCGTGCCGTCCTCGACCAGCGGCACCAGGGCGCGCACCTGCTCCTCCAGGACGTCGAGCGGCGCGCTCACGAGGCTCGCCATCGAGGTCGTCGTCCCGTGCCGGCGGTGGTACCGCACCGCCTCCGTGGCCGCGGCCGCGCCGCCGTCGTAGGAGCCTCCCCCGCCGCCGTGCTGGTGCACGTCGACGAGGCCGGGCATCAGCAGCAGCCCGCCGACGTCGATCGACGCCGTCCCGGCCGGGGGCGCGTGCTCCCCGACGGCGGAGATGCGCTCGCCGCGCACCTCGACCCAGCCCTCGACCCGGTCGAACCCGTCACTCACCAGGCGGGCACCGGTCAGGACGACGCCCCCCGTCACCGGGCTCCCGCCACCGCTCCGAGGTGGGCCAGCGCGCGGGCGACGCCGTCCTCGACGTTGCTGCCGGTCACCCAGCGGGCCGCCGCCCGGACGCGATCGTTCGCCTGGCCCATCGCGACCGGAAAGCCGACCGCCGAAAAGAGCCCGAGGTCGTTGAGTCCGTCCCCGACCGCGGCCGTCCGCTCCGGCGCCAGACCCAGGTGGGTCAGCAGCGACCGCAGTCCGTGGCCCTTGTCCACGCCGGCGGCGGTCACCTCGAGGAACTCCGGGTGCGACAGCGTGCCGGTGACCGCGGCCGGCAGCGCCCAGGCCAGGTCGTGCAGGAGGGGGATCTGGGTCGGCCCGTCGGCGATGGCGAGCACCTTGTGCGGCGGCCCGTCGGCGGCGACCTCCGCGGCCGAGCTCGGCAGGGGCTCCTCGCCGGTGCCCCGGGCCTCGCGGAGGACAGCCGCCGTGAGGCGGGGCACGCGCCACCGCGGTCCGATGTACCGACCGACCGCCAGGCCGCGCGCCATCGCCTCCCGCTCGACCGCGTCGGCGGCGCAGCGCTCCATCGGCGTCTCGGCCAGCACCTCCAGCCCGGCTCCCGTGCGTCGGCCCACGAGGGCGCCCTGGAACCCGACGAACCACTCGTCGGCGAGGTCCAGTTCGTCCTGGATGCGGGCCAGGGCGACCGGTCCGCGGGACGAGGCGAGCACGATCCGCACGCCGAAGCTCCGCGCCTCGCGGACGGCGGCCAGCGTCGACTCGGCGATCCGCCCCTCCGGCGTGAGCACGGTGCCGTCGACGTCGAGCGCGACCAGGGACACGGCCTTGGAGCCGTCGAGGGAGGAGCCGAGCACGGTCAGCCGCGAGGCACGAGCCGGTCGATGCGGGCCAGTTCGTCGTCGTCGAACTCCAGCCGCTGCAGGGCGGCGACGTTGTCCTCGAGCTGCGCGACGCTGCTCGCGCCGACCAGGGCGGACGTGACCCGTGGATCCCGCAGCACCCAGGCCAGCGCCATCTGGGCGAGGGTCTGGCCGCGCCCGGTGGCGATCTCGCCGAGGGCCCGGACGGTCGCGAGGACGTCGTCGGTGATCTCGTCCTCCGACAGCGAGTCGCCCCGGGCGGCCCGTGACCCGGCAGGGATGCCGTGCAGGTACTTGTCGGTGAGGACGCCCTGGGCCAGCGGCGAGAACACGATGGAGCCGGTGCCCGTCTCCTCCAGCGCGTCGAGCAGCCCGTCCTCGATCCAGCGGTCGAGCAGCGAGTAGTTCGGCTGGTGGATCAGCAGCGGCGTCCCCATCGACCGGAGGATCGCGACCGCCTCGCACGTCTCCGCGGGCGGATAGGAGGAGATGCCGGCGTAGAGCGCCTTGCCCTGCCGGACCGCGGTGTCCAGCGCCCCCATCGTCTCCTCGAGCGGGGTGCCCGGGTCGAGGCGGTGGGAGTAGAAGACGTCGACGTAGTCCAGGCCCATGCGCCGAAGGCTCTGGTCCAGGCTGGCCAGCAGGTACTTGCGGGAGCCGAACTCGCCGTAGGGCCCCGGCCACATGTCCCAGCCGGCCTTGGTGGAGACGATCAGCTCGTCGCGGTAGGGCCGGAGGTCGAGGTCGAGCAGCCGGCCGAAGTTCTCTTCCGCCGACCCGTACGGGGTGCCGTAGTTGTTTGCCAGGTCGAAGTGGGTGATGCCCAGGTCGAAGGCCCGGCGCACGATCGCCCGCTGGCTCTCCAGCGGCCGGTCGTGGCCGAAGTTGTGCCACAGACCCAGGGAGATCGCGGGCAGCAGCAGGCCGCTGCGTCCGCACCGGCGGTAGGGCATGGCGTCGTACCGCCGTGCCGAGGGCCAGTCGCTCATGCGCCGCGAACCGCGACGTCGCCGCGCACCGCGACGTTGCCCCGCCCCGCGGCGGCGACGGCGACGTGGCACGCGGCGTCGTGCCGCGGCGCCAGCTCGACCAGCTCCGGCGTGATCCGCGAGCACGTCTCGACGGCGAGCGGGCAGCGCCACCGGAAGCGGCAGCCCGGCGTCGGGTCGACGACCCGCGGCGGCTCGCCGCGGTCGCTCGAGGGACCGACCGACAGCGGTGCCCGCGGGTCCGGGACGGCGTCGACCAGCAGCTGCGTGTAGGGGTGCTTCGGGGCCTGCAGCACGTCCTCCACCGGACCGGTCTCGACGATGTGCCCGGCGTACATGACCATCACCCGGTCGGCCACGTAGCGGGCGCTCGCGATGTCGTGGGTGATGTAGAGCAGGGAGACACCCTGCTCGTCGCGCAGCTTCGCCATGAGGTTGAGCAGGCCGATCCGCACCGACACGTCGAGCATCGACACGGGCTCGTCGGCGACGATCAGCTTCGGCCGGTAGGCCAGCGCCTGCGCGAAGCCGATGCGCTGGCGCTGCCCGCCGCTGAGCTCGTACGGGAACCGGTCGAGCACGTCCCCTGCGGCGTCCAGGCCCAGGCGAGCGACGATGCGTTCGGCCTCGGCGCGCCGCTCCTTCCGCGGGATGTCGGGCCGGTGCAGCGCGAGCCCGCGCAGGATCCCGTGGGACACCCGATAGGCCGGGTTGAGCGACGCGAACGGGTCCTGGAAGACCATCGGGACGTCGGAGCGGTAGGCCAGCAGGTCGCGCCGCGACCGGAACCCGCTCAGCGGCTTGCCCTGGTAGTAGATCTCCCCCGCCGTCGGCGTGTAGACGCGGGCGAGCAGGCGGGCGACGGTGCTCTTGCCGCTGCCGCTCTCACCGACGAGGGCCACGATCTCGCGGTCGCCGATGGTGAAGTTGACGTCGTCGACGGCGTGCAGGGTCTTCCGCGCGATGGCGCCGCCGACCTTGAAGTGCCGCGTCAGTCCGCGCGCCTCGATCAGCGGCGCACCCGCCACACCCCCCGCCCGTTCCGCCGGCGCTGCCTGGGTCATCGCGACACCTCCGCCACGGCCGGCGCGTGCAGGTGGCAGGCGGCCAGCGAGCCGGGTGCCTCGTACAGGGGCGGGGGCGCGTCGCACAGCTCGAAGCGGTGCGGGCACCGGGGCGCGAACCGGCATCCGACCGGCGGGTTGAGCAGGTTGGGCGGGCTGCCGGGGATGCCGGTGAGCGGAACGCGCGGTCCGCGGATCGACGGGAAGGCATCGAGGAGGCCCCGGGTGTAGGGGTGACCCGGGTTGTCGAAGACCGCGCGCGTCGGCCCGATCTCCACGGCCTGCGCCGCGTACATGACCACGAGCCGGTCGGAGAAGTGGCTGACCAGCGACATGTCGTGGGTCACGAAGACGACCGCGAAGCCCAGCCGCTGCTGCAGCTCCTTGATCTGCACCATCAGCGACCGCTGGGCGACGACGTCGAGGGCCGACGTCGGCTCGTCCATGATCACCAGGTCGGGCGTGAACAGCAGCGCCATGGCGATCATCGCGCGCTGGCGCATGCCGCCGCTGAGCTGGTGCGGATAGCTCTTCAGGTGCACCGGGTCGATGCCGACGAGCTGCAGCACCTCCACCGACCGCTGCTGGATCACCTCGCCGGAGCGCTCGCCGTGGGCACGCATGGTGTCCTCGAACTGCTTGCCGAGCTGGGTCACCGGGTTCAGCGCGTTCATCGCGCTCTGCATGACGACCGACAGGTCGCGCCACCGGGTCGCCGACAGCTCCTTCGCGGTCATGGTGACCAGGTCCCGGCCCCGGAAGCTGACGCTGCCGGCGCTGATGCGGGCCGGCGGGCTGAGCAGCTGCGCGATGCCGAAGAGCATCGTCGACTTGCCGCAGCCCGACTCCCCGACCACGCCGACGAACTCGCCGGGCAGGACGTCGAGGTCGAAGTCGTCCACGGCCCGCACGGGACCGGCCGCCGTCTCGTACTCGACGGTGAGGCCCCGCACCTCGAGCACGGGGGCGTCAGGAACGAGCGCGCTTGCCACGGGACCTCCGGACCGGCCGTAGTGCTGGGTTGCTGATCTCGTCGAAGGCGTAGTTGAGCAGCGCGAAGGAGGCGCCCAGGAGAGCGATGCACAGCCCCGGCGCGACCACCCACAACGGCTGGCCGCTCTGCAGGGCCGCGTTGCTCTGCGCCCAGTGCAGCATCGTGCCCCAGCTCAGCGAGCTGCTGTCGCCGAGGCCGATGAACTGGAGGCCGGCCGCGGTGAGCACCGCGTAGAGGGCGCTGCCCAGGAACGTGGCCAGGATGAGCGACGTCATCGTCGGCAGCACCTCGCACACGATGATGTAGGAGCGTCGCTCCCCCCGGACACGCGCCGACTCGAGGAAGTCGCGGTTGCGCAGCGAGAGGGCCTGGGCACGCAGCTGCCGCGCGCCGTAGGACCAGCCGGTGATCACCAGGACGCCGATGATCACCAGCAGGCTTCCCTTGCCCGCGTAGGCGGCGATCACGATGATCAGCGGGAACGTCGGGACGACGAGGAAGACGTCCGTCATCGCCGAGAGGAGGCTGTCGGTCGCCCCGCCGAGGTAGGCGGCGGAGACGCCGACGATCACCGACAGCACGGTGGCGAGCCCGCCGACGACGACCGCGATGATCAGCGACTGCCGCGTGCCGTAGATCAGCTGCGCGTAGATGTCCTGCCCGAAGGCCGTCGTCCCGAGAGGGTGGTCCCAGGACGGCGGCAGGCCCAGCTCGAAGGCGTGCGCGTCCGGGGTGTCGATGGACGTGAACAGCTGCGGAAGGGCGGCCACGACGACGAAGAGGAGGAGCAGGAGCGCCCCCACCATCGCCTTGCTGTTGGAGCGTACCGCCGCCAGCATTCCTGATCCGGCGCGCCGCGAGGAGCGCCGCGGGACCTCGGCGGTTCCGGGCGCCGGGGTGCCGGCGAGGATGGAGGCGCTCACGACGCGCTCCGGGCCCGCGGGTCGAGCCAGGCCGTGAGGAAGTCGCAGATGAGCACCGCCACGAGCACCGCCACGGTGATCATGAGGAAGAGCGCCTGCATCAGCGGGTAGTCCAGGTTGTTCACCGCGTTGAGCAGCATGTAGCCCAGCCCCGGGTAGTTGAAGACGTACTCGACGAGGATGGCGCCGGCGACGACGAAGCCCAGCGACATCGCGAAGCCGGCCAGGTTCGGCAGCAGCGCGTTGCGCGCGGCGTACTGGTACATGATCTTGCGGCTGGACAGGCCCTTCGCCCGGCCCATCCGCACGTAGTCCTCGGCCAGCACCGTGACCATGTTGTTCCGCATGGTGAGGATCCAGCCCCCGATCGAGGTGATCAGGACGGTCATCGCCGGCAACAGGGCGTGACGGAGGACGTCGGTGATGAACGGCATCGTGAAGCCGGGCACCACGTCGAGGCTGTACGCGCCGTCGTTGGGCAGTGCGCCGTTGGTCCACACGGAGAAGACGAGGATCATCATCATCCCGACCCAGAAGTACGGCAGGGCGGACGTGACCACGAAGACCGGCGGCACGATGCTGTCCACCGTGCCCCCACGCCGCCACCCCGAGATGGTGCCGATCAGGGTGCCGCCGAGGAACGCCAGCACGGTGGCGACGCCGACGAGTCCCAGGGTCCAGGGCACCGCCTGGGCGATCTGGCTGCTGACCGAGAGCGGGAAGTAGGTCAGCGACGTCCCGAAGTTGCCGGTGACCGTGTTGTGCAGGTAACCCACGTACTGCGACCACAGGCTCTGCTGGTCGTCGACGCCGAACGCGATCTCCATGGCGTGGATCGCGGCCGGGTTCACGCGGCCGTGGAACCGCGCCATCATCGCGCTGGCCGGGTCCCCCGGCATCAGCCTCGGGATGAAGAAGTTCACCGTGATCGCGGCCCAGAGAGTGAGCGCGAAGAAGCCCAGTCGGTGCATCAGGAACCTCATGCCCGACTCCCCCTGATCGACTCCATCGCGCTCACTCCCCGGCCCCGGTCGCGTTACTTCGTGGGCTCGACGTGCAGGAGCACCTGCTCAACGTCCGGGATCTGCCACGGCGCGGGGAGCGCGTACGGGTCCTTCTCCGTCGGCCACCCGGTGAACGACTTGGTGTTGTACTCGTACCACTGCACGCTCTCGGTCGTGGGGATGACCGGGACGTCGCGCAGCATGGCTTCCTGCACCGACGTCAGCAGCTGCTGCTGGGTCGCCTCGTCGGCGGCCGCGAAGTCGTCCAGCGCCTTGTCGACGGCGGGGTTGTTGTACCGCTCGTAGTTGCTCGCGGCCGCCTCACCCAGCGGGGCGGAGTTGGCGCTGTGCAGGATCTGCCGGAACTCGTAGTACGGGCCGGCGCCGCCGACCTGGCTCCAGTAGGCGAGGTCGAAGTCGCCCTTGGCGATCCGGTCGTTGAACGTCTCACCGGCCAGGTCGTCGATCGTCAGCTCCACGCCGAGGGGCGCCAGCTGCTCCTTGATCTCGGCCAGGGAGGCGTCCCAGTCGGTGTACCCGCTGATGGTGATGACGCTGAGCTTCAGCGGCTTCTTCGGGGAGTAGCCGGCCTCGGCGAGCAGCCCGGCGGCCTTCTCCGGGTCCACCTTGTAGTCGTACTTCGCGGCGAGGTCCTTGTCGTACCACTTCTCGAAGGTCGGCAGGACGACGCCGGACTGGTTGGCGGCCGGCTGGTAGCCACTCTCGCCGATCTTGGAGACCTGCTCCCGGTCGATCGCGTAGGCCAGGGCCTGACGCACCTTCACGTTGCCGGTGACCGGGTGCTCCATGTTGAAGTAGAGCGCGACGTTGGTGGTCGGCGGGAACCAGTAGTGGTGGTTGGCCTTGTCGCGCGCGACGTAGGCCTTGTCGATGCCCGGGATGAACTGGCCGCCGTACTGCGCCTCACCCGACGCCAGGTCCGTGTTGGCCGGCTGGTTGTCGGTGTAGGCGGGGTAGTTGACCTTCTGCACCTTGGGCAGGCCAGGCTGCCAGTAGTCCTTGTTCGCGGTGTAGGCGATGTTGTTCGCGCTGCACGGGTTGACCTCGAAGGGCCCCGTGCCGACCGGCTTCGGGTCCTGGAACTTGACCGGGTCCTTGGCGGCCTCGCCCGTGCTCCAGATGTGCTCCGGAACGATCGGGGTGTGGTTCGCGACGTAGTAGAAGTACGGCGTCGCGGGGCCGGTGAACGCGACCTCGACCTTGTTGCCGTTCGCCGTGACGCTCTTGAGCGCCGAGGACCACAGGGCGTCGATGTCGAGGCCCGGGTTCTTCTTGAGCAGGTTGAACGTGAAGGCGACGTCGTCGGCCGTCATCGGCTTCCCGTCGTTCCACTTCACGCCGTCACGGATGGTGAAGGTGAGCGCGGTCTTGTCCGCGTTCCACTCGTAGGACTCGGCGAGCATCGGCGTCTCGGCGTTGTCCTGCAGCGCGTTGACGTAGACGAGCGGCTCGTAGGCGAACCCGAAGGACAGGAACTGGACGTTCGGGTTGAACGGGTTGAACGAGCACGTCCAGGTCTGCCCCGCGACGTTGGCGATGGTGAGCGCGCTGGTGCCACCACCACTACCACCGCCGTCGGCACCGCACCCCGCGAGCAGCAGGGCGGCGGCGGCCCCGGCGGCGAGTGACTTCCTCGACATCATCGTCGTCATCCTTCGTCTCGTGTGGCGGCGGCTCCGGCGAGCCGGACCGGGCGCCCCGGGGCCTCCGCCCCGGTGACAGCCACCCGGCTCCCCCGCGGGACACCCCTCGACCGCGGCCGGAACCGACGGGCGAGGAAACACCCTCGAGGTGGGGCAGGACGCTAGCGCGCGAGAGGTCAGTCGTCCACCCATCTGTTAACTTTCTTTCCAGCGAGTCGCGCGATCGGTCGACGGACGCCGGCTCGCGTACGTCCGAAAACCTGCACCGACGGGGCATTTCTGCTCCGTGGTGCACAGCAAAGTTGTCGGTTACGGTTTCGCATCGCCCGGGCGCCCTGCGCCGCGGGAACCCCTGGGAGGACCGGATGGCAGGCAGAGAGAGTGCGCCACCGGTCCGCGGGAGCGGCCCGCGGAGCGAGACCCCGGGGTGGAACTCCGTGGCGGGGGCGACGCCGAGCACCGTGCGCGCCATCAACGACCGCATGACGCTCGAGCTGCTCCTGGAGCACGGCACGCTGACGCGGACCCAGCTCGCGGGCCTCACGGGACTGTCCAAGCCGACGGCGACCCAGCTGCTGCAGCGACTCGCCGAGAACGGGCTGATCGTCCCCCGGGGGACGACGTCCGGTGCGCCGGGCCCCAACGCCCAGCTCTACGCGCTCAACGAGCGGGCCGGCTACGTCGCCGCGGTGGACGTCGACGAGCACCGGGTGACCGCCGCGGTCGCCGATCTGGCCGGCACGGTCCTCGGTGAGGTGTCCGACGTCGTCGACTACACCCGCGACGAGGACCCGCTGCCGTCGGTGCGCCAGGCGCTGTCGGACGCCTGCCGCCGCGGCGGGGTGCGCCTGCGCGACCTCGACCAGGTGGTCCTGGGCGTGCCCGCCGCGTACGACTCCGCGGTCGACCGCCTGACCTTCGCCGACCACATCCCCGGCTGGGCGGCGCCCGACACGCTCGGTCGGCTGCGGGCCGCGCTGCGCACGGAACTGGTCGTCGAGAACGACGTGAAGCTGGCCGCCGTGTGGGAGCGCGGGCACGGCGCGGGCCGCGGCCTGCCCGGCTTCGCGCTGCTGTGGGCCGGTACCGGCCTCGGCCTCGCGATCGACGTCGACGGCTCGATCTGGGCCGGTGCGACCGGCGGCGCCGGCGAGATCGGCTACATGCGGCTCGGGCTGCGCCCGGCCGGCGCCGGCAGCCTCCCAGCGACCTTCGACGACCTCGTCGGCTTCCGAGCCGTGTCGGCCCTGGCCCGGCAGCACGGCCTCCCCGACGAGCCGTCGGAGGCGGTCGCCGCCGCCCGCGCGGACCTCTCCCTGGGCATGCCGTTCCTCTCCGAGCTCGCCCGACGGCTCGCCGGCGGCCTGGCGCCGATCGTCGCCGTCCTCGATCCGCCGCTGGTCGTGCTCGCCGGGCCGACGTGCGTCCCCGGTGGCGAGGTGCTGGTCCAGCTGGTGAGCGAGGAGCTGCGGGCCATGTCCCCGTTCCATCCGCGGCTCACCGTGAGCGAGGTGCTGGGCAGCCCTGTCCTGCAGGGCGGCCTGGACGCCGGGCTGGCGCGCCTGCGCACCCGGCTGTTCGCCGACGGTGGCCGGGAGAACCTCGTGCCGGCGGCGCGGGAAGCTCGGTGACACCGGACTCCCCCACCCGGTTCCCCCGCCTCTACCTCCACCTGTTCGTCTCGGCGGCCTGCGTGCTGCCGGTCGCGTCGTACGTGCTGGCGACCTTCGGGTGGCGCCCCGGGGACATCGGCATCGCCACCGCGGTCGTCGGCATCGCCGGCACGGTGGCCTCACCGGCCTGGGGATGGCTCGACGACCGCACGACCTGGGCGCCCCGCGCCGCCCTGCTGCTCACCGCCGTGGCCGCCGTCCTGGCGGCGCTGACCCTGGGCCGGCTCCCCCACGCGGCCACGTGGGTCGCGCTCGCCCTCTTCGGCGTCGCCGACGGGCCGCTGGACCCCCTGCTGACCACGCGCGTCCTCGCCTCCGGCATCCACGGCCCGCGACTGGGCCGGGTGCGCGCCTACGGCTCGCTCGGATGGGTGGTCGGGCTGGGCCTGGCGGCGACGGTGCTCACGCTCTGGCCGGACCACTCCGAATGGGTGTGGTTGGTCGCCGCGGTGTCGGCGGTGACGGCGCCGCGGTACTGGGGCGAGCGGCCCATCCCGCTCGCCGGTCCCGGAACGGGCGTGCCGTCCGCCCGGGGTCGACTGCCCCTCGCCCCGGTTCTGAGGGTGCTGGCCGTGACCTTCCCGACCTCGGTGGCGATGTCCACGCTGGTCCAGTTCACCGCCGGCTGGGCACACCAGGAACTCTCGGCCGGGCCGTTCCTCGCGCTGGCCCCGATCGCCCTGTCCGCGGCTCTCGAGCTGCCGGTGTTCCCGTGTGTCGACCGGCTGGTGCACCGGCGGCCGCCGCTGCTCGCCGCGGTGCTGGCCGGGCCCCCGCTCGCGCTCGCGACGGCCCTGCTGACGCTGGCGCCCTCCAGCGTCACCATGCTCGCCGTCCAGCCGCTGATCGCGGTGAGCTTCGGCCTCTGGTTCGTCGGGCAGTCCCGGCTGCTGGCGGCCGCCGTCCCCGCCGCACAGCAGGCGTCGGCCCAGACCCTGGGCTCGGCGCTGTCCGGCGGTGCCGCCGGCCTGCTCGCGGGCGTGGTCGGCGGGCAGCTCGCCGACTCCGTCGGCTACCGGGGGCTGTTCGGGTCCCTCGTCCTGGTGACACTGGCCGGTAGCGCGGTCGGTGGCGTGGCGCTGCTGCGCGCCCGGCGGCGTGCCGGCGGACCGGCCGAGCGGCGGCCCGCGCCCGCCCCCGAGGCGACCCGGGCGCCGGCCGGTCGACCCGACGCCTGACGGTCGGCAGTCCTTGCCGGGGCGCGCGCGGGGTTGTAGCGTACGCCGGCGAAAGTAAAGAAGGTTTCCTTTCGTCCCGCCGGGTTCCCGGCGCGGCCCCACTGCCGCACGACTGCGGCACGACGTCTCCTGGAGCAGCCCGATGAAGGTCACGGTCGTCGGCGGCGCGTCGACGTACACGCCGGAACTCGTCGACGGCATCGCGCGCCTGCGCGACGTCCTGCCGGTCGACACCCTGGTCCTGGCCGACCCGGCCGGGGAACGGCTCGAGGTCGTCGGCGCCATGAGCCGTCGCATGCTGGAGCGCGCCGACCACCCCGCCCAGGTCGTCACCACGACCGACATCGACGCGGGAGTCACCGACTCCGACGCGGTGCTCCTCCAGCTGCGCGTGGGCGGCCAGGCCGCCCGCATGCAGGACGAGGCGTGGCCGCTCGAGTGCGGGTGCATCGGTCAGGAGACGACCGGCGCCGGGGGGCTCGCCAAGGCGCTGCGCACCGTGCCCGTAGTGCTCGACATCGCCGAGACCGTGCGCAAGCGCGCGGCGGACGACGCCTGGATCGTCGACTTCACCAACCCGGTCGGCATCGTCACCCGCGCCCTGCTGAACGCCGGGCACCGGGCGGTCGGGCTGTGCAACGTCGCGATCGGGTTCCAGCGCTGGTTCGCCGAGCTGCTGCGGGTGTCGCCCGATGCCGTCACCCTGGGCCATGTGGGGCTCAACCACCTGACGTGGGAGCGGTCGGTCACCGTCGGCGGCCGCGACGTGCTGCCGGAGCTGATCGAGCGCCACGCCGCGGCGATCGCCGCGCGCGTGGGCCAGCCGGAGTGGCTCATCCGGCAGCTCGGGGTAGTCCCGTCCTACTACCTGAACTACTTCTACAACCACGACGCCGAGGTCGAGGCGGCGCGGGGGACGCAGTCGCGCGGTGCGCGGGTCGCCGAGATGGAGGCCCAGCTGCTCGAGATGTACGCCGACCCCTCGGTGGACACCAAGCCGGCGCTGCTCGGCGAGCGCGGCGGAGCCTTCTACTCCGAGGCCGCGATCAACCTGCTCGCCTCCCTCACCGCCGACCGCGGCGACGTCCAGGTGGTGAACCTGCGCAACGACGGCACGCTGCCCTTCCTGCCCGACGACGCCGTCGTCGAGGTGCCGGCGACGATCACGGCGGGCGGCGCCACCGCCCTGCCCGTCGACCCGGTTCCCCCGATCTACTCGGGGCTGATCGCGCACACCTTCGCCTACGAACAGCTCGCGCTCGACGCGGCGGTGCACGGCGGCCGCGACCGCGTCTTCGAGGCGCTGCTGGCCCACCCGCTCGTCGGCCAGGTCGACCAGGCCGAGAAGCTCACCGACCTGCTCCTGGCCGCCAACCGCGCGCACCTGAGCTGGGCGCAGTGACGCCCGGCATGGCGGACTCACCGCTCGTCCTCGCCATCGACGGCGGGAACAGCAAGACCGAGGTCCTGCTCACGACCGCGGGCGGAGAGGTCGTGACGTCGGTGCGCGGCCCCGGCTCCTCGCCCCACCACCTCGGGGTCCAGGGCGCCGTCGACCTCCTCGACGAGCTGGTCCAGAAGGTCGCCGCGCAGGCCGGGCTGAGCGGCGTGACGCCGTTCGCCGAACGGGCCGAGGTCTACCTCGCCGGCGTCGACTTCCCGAACGAGAAGGAGACCGTCACCGCGGCCGTGCAGGCCCGCGGCTGGGCCCGGCAGCTCGAGGTCGACAACGACAGCTTCGCACTGCTGCGCGCGGGCACCGACGTCCCCGACGCCGTCGCCGTGGTGTGCGGCGCCGGGATCAACTGCGTGGGCGTGGCCCGCGACGGCCGGCACGCCCGGTTCGCCTCGCTCGGCCGGATCTCCGGCGACTGGGGCGGCGGCATGGAGCTCGGCGACGAGGCGCTGTGGTGGGCGGCGCGCGCGGACGACGGCCGCGGCCCGGCGACCGCGCTCACGTCCCTCGTCCCGTCGTTCTTCGGTCTGCCCGACGTGCCGGCGGTGTACGAGGCCATCCACTTCGGGCGCCTCGACCACCGCCTGCTGATCGACCTCGCCCCCCTGGTGCTGACCGCCTCGCGCGAGGGCGACCCCGTCGCGCGCGGCATCGTCGAGCGGCTCGCCGACGAGGTGGTCGCGTTCGCCCGGGCCGCCATGACCCGGCTGGACATGCTGTCCCTGCCGACCGTGGTGGTGCTGGGTGGCGGCGTCCTGACCAGCTCGGACCCGGTGCTGCTCGGTGAGATCCGGTCGCGGCTGGCCGCCGTCGCGCCGTCCGCCGGCACGGTGGTCACCGAGGTGAGCCCCGTCGTCGGTGCGGCGCTGCTGGGCCTGGACCACCTGGGAGCTCCGGAGTCGGCCAAGGCCGCCCTGCGCGCCGCCCTCCCCATCGCCGGGCCGGCGGCATGACCGTCGACGTGACCACGCCGGCCCCCGTCGACGTGCCGGGCGCACGCATGCGGCGGGAGATCGCCGAGCAGCCCGTCAAGTGGCACGACGCGCTGACCCGCGGCGGCGACCAGCTCCGGGCCGTCCGGGCGCGCATCTGGAACCGGCCGCCGAAGGCGGTGCTCTTCGTCGCGCGGGGCACCAGCGACCACGCCGCCCTCTACGCCAACTACCTGGTGCAGACCGCCCTGGGTGTGCCCGCGGCATCCGCCTCGCCGAGTGTCGTCACCCTGTACGGCGGCGCTCCCGATCTGCGGGACGTGCTGGTCGTGGCGGTGAGCCAGTCCGGTGGCTCGCCGGACCTGGTGGCGTTCCTGGAGATGGCCCGCGCCCGGGGTGCCGCCACGCTCACGCTGACCAACGACACCGATTCGGCGCTGGCCCGCATCAGCGACGAGGCCATCGACATCCTCGCCGGCCGCGAGACCGCGGTGGCGGCCACGAAGAGCTACACCGGGGAGCTGCTGGCACTGGCCGCCCTCTTCGCCGGCGAGGAGACCCTCGCGCAGCTCCCGGCCCTGCCCGAACTGGGCGAGAAGGTTCTCGCTGTGGCGACCAGCCGGGTCGAGGAGCTCGCGGCCCGGTACCGGTACGCCGACCGCATCATGACCGCCGCCCGTGGCTACTCCTCGGCGACGGCCCGGGAGGCCGCGCTCAAGCTGGTGGAGACCTCCTACGTCTCGGCCCACGGCATGAGCTCGGCGGACCTGCTGCACGGTCCGGTGGCGCTGCTGGACCAGTCGGTGCCGCTGCTGTGCTTCACCTCGGCCGGGCCCGACGCGCGGGAGATCGCGCAGCTGGTCGATCTCGCCGGCGAGCGGGGCGTCGACGTCGACGTGATCGGCGACGGAACGGTGACCGGACGGACGCTGCCCGCCGTCCTCCCCCGGGGCGTCGCGCCGGAGCTGCGGCCGGTGCTGGAGATCCTGCCGGCACAGCTGCTCGCCGCGGAGGTCGCGGTGGCCCGCGGCTACGACCCGGACGCGCCCCGCGGCCTGAGCAAGGTGACGCGCACCTACTGAGCGGCGGCCGGTCCGGTCATCTCGTCGACGCGGGCGAATCGGTAGCCGCGGCCGAGCAGCCCCTCGATGACGGCGGGCAGCGCGTCCGCGGTCTGCGACCTGTCGCCGCCACCGTCGTGCATCAGGACGATCGATCCCGGGCGCGACCGGGCGAGGACGGACCCGGCGATCGCGTCGGCGCCGGGCAGGGCCCAGTCGTTGGCGTCGACGTCCCAGAGCACCATCCGGCCGGCATTGGTCTCGCCGAGCCAGGACAGGATCTCGGGGGTGCGGGACCCGTAGGGCGGCCGGAACAGCCGCGGCCCCTGCTCTCCCGCGACGCGCGCGATCGCCTCGTCGGTCCGCTCGAGCTGGGCCGCCAGCTCGGCCACCGTGAGGTCGGGCAGGAACGGATGCGACCAGGTGTGGTTCGCCAGCCGGTGGCCGGCCTCGGACATGCGCGCGATCTCCTCGGTGTGCGCGCTCGCGTGCAGGCCGACGCAGAAGAACGTCGCGGGGACGCCGTACCTGTCCAGGACGTCGAGGATGCGGCCGGTGTGCGGCGGGTTCGGCCCGTCGTCGAAGGTCAGCGCGATCACCTTGTCGTCGTCGTCCGCGCCGTCGGCCCGCTCGAAGCAGCGGCCGGAGCGGGTGAGGGCGGCCGTGCCGGCTTCGCTGTCCCGGAGCCAGCGGCCGTGCTCGTCGCCGCGCCCGGTCAGCGTGCCGCTCTCGATGGCCAGGCGCGGCAGCTCGGCGAGCCGTTGGGCGGCCGTCCGGGCGAGGGAGGCGGCGTCCACCGACCCGAATGCCGGCCGCGGCGGCAGCACCCAGGGGTCGGCGCGGTGGACGCGCAGGCCGGCCGACATCAGGCCGCCGTCCAGCATGCCGTTGGTGCTCTCGATGACGCAGACCAGCGGCTGCCCGCCCGACCGGTCGAGGGTGCGGAGGTGGTCGGTGAGCGCCGCCACCTGACCGGCCGGGAACCGCACGGCGGGCGCGACCGGGGCGCCCTGCTCGTCCAGCAACGCCACCTCGAAGCCACGACCGTCCCATGCGATTCCGGCGAAGATCATGGTCGGAGGGTAGGGCCTGGCCCTCGGACCTCCGGCGGGGGTGCGGACGGCGCCCGGACCGGCTGCCGGTGACCTCGCGCGGCCCTACGGTGGAAACGTCCGGACAGTGGGGGGAGGCGCCGGTGGGACAGCAGTCGGCGTCGCTGCCCGACCGCGTGCGCCCTTCTCAGGTGCTGCTCGGCGTCGGTGCCGTCCTGCTCGTCCTCTCCGGCGCCGTCGTGGCCGCGGCCTACGGCGGGGTGACCGCGGCGGTCGTGCTGATCCCGCTGGCCGCGACGGCGACCGCCTTCTCGTTGCGGGCCGGGCGAGCCGGCCTGCGCACCTCGGAGGAGACGCTCGCCGCCTGCGCCGCCGCCCTCGCGTTGGCGGGCAGCTCGCCGAGCGGCCCCGGACTGGACGGCGACCCCGTGACGGCGGTGCTGCTGGCCATCGTCTTTCTCGTCCTGCACGCCATCTCCCCCGCCACGGCAGCCTGGCCGCTCGTCTCCTTCGGTGCCCTGCAGGTGGCGGTCCTGCGGATGCACGACACCGTCCTCCCCGATCTCCACACCGAGCTGTACCTGACCGTGTCGCTGATCGGGCTGGGAATCGCTCTCCTGGGTCGCCGCGTCGTCGCACGGGTCGCCCTGGTGTCGACCGGGCCGTGGTGGCTGGTCGGCGTGGCCGGCGGGATCACCAGCACCTGGGCCGACGACGGCGGACGGCAGTGGTTCTCGGCGGCGCTGATGATCGCCGCCGCCCTCGGCCTCCTGCTGGCGCGGCTCCGCGAGGTCCTCGACCCCCTGCTCGGCCCGCCGCGGCTGGTCCCGGTGGTCGCCGGGGTCGTGGCCGGAACGGCACTGACCGGGGCGTTCTCGTCGCTGGGGTCGCTCGCCACGACGCTGACGGGGTACGCCGGGGTGCTTCTCGCGACACTCCCCGCCGTCTGGCTGGAGGGCTGGCGGCGCGGCCTGTTCCTGCCGGTCGCGGTCGCCGCCGGCGTGGTGACGACGAGCCTCTGCGTCCTGCAGCTCCTGGCCGACCAGCGGTGGGCGCAGTTGTCGCTGCTCCTGCTCCTCACCGCGATCCCCACCGCCCTGGTCGCGGTGTGGCGGCCCGAGGACCGGCCGGTCGCCCTGCCGACCACCGTCGGCTGCCTCACTGGCTCCATCCTGCTGGCCCTCCCCGACGGGCTGCTGACACCGGGCTGGGCCGCCCTGCTGCTCACCGCCGTCTACGGGCTGGCCATGCTCGTGGGCGCCGAGCTCGATCCCGCGTCCCGCCGGCCCACCGAGGCGGCGGCCGGCGTCTGCTCGGCGGTGGCGGTGCTCCTGGTCCTGTTCGAGGGAGCACATGCGGTCCTGGCCGCGCTCCTGATGGTCCAGGGCCTGTGCACCCTCGCCTCCGCGTGGCTGGCGGGCCGGCAGGGGGCCGCCGAGGAGGACGACGCGGACCAGTCGGACGGCCCGGTCCCCGTCGCGGCGGCCTGGCGCACGGGCGCGGGGCAGCTGGTGGCCGCCGCCTGGATCGGCGCGGCCACCGCCGGGCTCGCGGCCGTCGAGTGGTACTCCCTGTCCGCCGCCGGCGGGCTGCTGCTCGCGGCCGGGCCGCGGCTGCTCCACGGCCGGTCGTGGCCGGCCTGGGGGCCCGGCCTGCTCGTCGCGGCGGCGCCGTCGACCGTGCTCGCCGTCGTCGGTGCCGACAACGCCCGGGCCGTGGCGGTGCTGGTGGTCGCGGCGGCAGCCATGGTGGCGGGGGCCCGCCGGGGTGTGCGGGCGCCGCTGATGATCGGCGCCGGCACCGCCCTCGCGCTCGCGGTCGGGCTGGCGGTGCGTCAGCTACCGTGGCCCCTCGGCGCGGCGCTCATCGTGGGCAGCGTGCTGCTGGCCGTCGGGATGGTCCGCGAGCAGTACCCGGTGGCCGGCTTCGGCGCCCGCCTGGCCGATCTGCGATAAGTACGGGCGCCGTTCAGGGGCCGAAGAGGACCTCGGCCGCGACCGGCCGACGGGGAACGATCATGGAGCCGGGACCACCGAACGACGCGGATTCGTGGTCACCGCTCCATGATCGCGGAGGCGGGGGCGTTCAGACGCGGAAGCCGAGCGCGCGCAGCTGCTCGCGGCCGTCGTCGGTGATCTTGTCGGGACCCCACGGCGGCATCCACACCCAGTTGATCCGGATGTCGTCGACCAGGCCGGGGCCGGGGCCGCCGGTCAGCGCCTGACGGGCCTGGTCCTCGATGACGTCGGTCAGCGGGCAGGCCGCCGAGGTCAGGGTCATGTCGATGACGGCGACGTTGTTCTCGTCGACGTCCAGGCCGTAGACCAGGCCCAGGTCGACGACGTTGACGCCTAGCTCGGGGTCGACGACGTCGCGCATGGCCTCCTCGACGTCCTCGAGCAGCGCCGACTTGTAGGCCGGCAGCTCCGCGGGGCTCTCGGCGACGGCGGGCGTCTCGGTGGTCTCGCTCATGCGGTGGATCCTCCCGTTGGGGCGGCGGGGTGGGCGGATGACAGAGCTCGCGCGGATGCGTCCTTGAGGGCCATCCAGCTCATCAGCGCGCACTTGATCCGCGCGGGGTACTTGGACACGCCGGCGAACGCGACGGCGTCCTCCAGCTCGTCCTCGAGCTTCTCGGCCACGGACGGGTCGCCCTTGGCCTGCATCAGCGTCATGAAGTGGTCACCAGTCTCCAGCGCCTGCGGCACCGACTTGCCGATGACCAGGTCGTACATGGCCGACACCGACGCCTGGCTGATCGAGCAGCCCATGCCCTCGTAGGACACGTCCGACAGGACCGGATCGCCGGCCGCGTCCTTCCCTAGGTGCACCCGCAGCGTCACCTCGTCGCCGCAGGTCGGGTTGACGTGGTGCACCTCGGCCTCGAACGGCTCGCGCAGACCGCGGCCGTGCGGGTTCTTGTAGTGGTCCAGGATGATCTCCTGGTACATCGACTCCAGCTGCATCAGTACGACCTCACACCGTTCCGAAGAACTTCTGGGCCGCGCGAATTCCGTCGGCCAGGGCGTCGATGTCGTCGTAGCCGGTGTGCACGTAGAACGTCGCCCGCGTGGTCGCCGGCACGCCGTAGCGGCGGACCACCGGCCACGCGCAGTGGTGGCCGACCCGGACGGCGATGCCGCGGTCGTCCAGCACCTGGCCGACGTCGTGCGGGTGGATGCCCTCGACGGTGAACGAGACCGCTCCCCCGCGGGCGACCGTGTCGGGCGGGCCGATCACGGTCACGCCCGGGATCTCGGCGAGCTTCTCCAGCGCGTAGGCGGTCAGCGCCTTCTCGTGCTCCTCGACCGTGTCCATGCCCAGGCGCAGCAGGTACTCGACGCCCGCGGCCAGCCCGATCACCTGCGCCGTCATCGGGACGCCGGCCTCGAAGCGCTGCGGCGGGGCGGCGAAGGTGCTCGCCTCCATGCGGACGACCTCGATCATCGAGCCGCCGGTGAGGAAGGGCGGCAGCTTGTCGAGGACGTCGTAGCGGCCCCAGAGCACGCCGACGCCGGTGGGCCCCAGCATCTTGTGCCCGGAGAAGACCAGGAAGTCCGCACCGAGGGCGGTCACGTCGACCGGCTGGTGGGGCACCGACTGGGCGCCGTCGACCAGCACGAGGGCGCCGACCTCACGGGCGCGGGCGACGATGTCTCCGAGCGGGTTGATCGTGCCCAGGATGTTCGACTGCTGGGTGACCGCGACCAGTTTCGTGCGCTCGTTGACCACGGTGCCGAGGTCGGAGAGGTCGAGCCGGCCGTCGTCGGTGAGGCCGAGCCAGCGCAGGGTCGCCCCGGTGCGCTCGCACAGCTGCTGCCACGGCAGCAGGTTGGCGTGGTGCTCCATCTCGGTGACGACGATCTCGTCGCCCTGGCCGACGGCGTAGGTCCGGAACTCCGGCTCCTTGGCCGTCGCCGCGTTCGACAGCGCGTAGGCGACGAGGTTGATCGCCTCGGTGCTGTTCCGCGTGAAGACGATCTCGTTCTCGGGTGCGCCGATGAACGCGCCGATGGTGGCGCGGGCCGCCTCGTACGCGCCGGTCGCCTCCTCGGCGAGCTGGTGGGCCCCCCGGTGCGGCGCGGCGTTGATGTTCTCGTAGAACCACCGCTCGGCGTCGAGCACCTGGCGCGGCTTCTGCGAGGTCGCCCCCGAGTCGAGGTAGACCAGCCGCTTCCCGTCCCGGACGGTGCGGGACAGGATCGGGAAGTCGGCCCGGATCGCCTCGACGTCCAGGGGCAGCGGGGCACGCGTCCCCGTGGGACGCGAGGCGGTCTGGGTCATGCCTTCGCCGTCTCCTTCGAGTCCGCGACGTACGCGGCGTAGCCCTCGTCCTCGAGCTTGTCGGCCAGCTCCCGGCCGCCCTCGTCCACGACCTTGCCGTTGACGAAGACGTGCACGAAATCGGGCTTGATGTAGCGGAGGATGCGCGTGTAGTGCGTGATCAGCAGGACGCCGACGTCGCTGTCCTCGCGGCTGCGGTTGACGCCCTCGGAGACCACCCGCAGCGCGTCGACGTCGAGGCCGGAGTCGGTCTCGTCGAGGATCGCGATGCGCGGCTTGAGCAGGCGCATCTGCAGGATCTCGTGGCGCTTCTTCTCACCACCGGAGAAGCCCTCGTTGACGTTGCGCTCGGCGAACGCCGGGTCCATCTCCAGGCCGGACATCTCGCTCTTGACGTCCTTGACCCAGGTGCGCAGCTTCGGGGCCTCGCCCCGGATCGCCGTGGCGGCCGTGCGGAGGAAGTTCGACACCGAGACGCCGGGGACCTCGACCGGGTACTGCATCGCGAGGAACAGGCCGGCGCGGGCGCGCTCGTCGACGGTCATGGCGAGGACGTCCTCGCCGTCGAGGGTCACCGTGCCGCCGGTGATCGTGTACTTCGGGTGGCCGGCGATCGAGTAGGCCAGGGTCGACTTGCCCGACCCGTTCGGGCCCATGATGGCGTGCGTCTCGCCCGAGCGGACGGTCAGGTCGACGCCGCGGAGGATCTCCTTGGCGTCGTTCCCCTCACCGACGCTGACGTGCAGGTCGCGGATCTCCAGGACAGACACTCGTGCTCCTTCAGTTGCCGGCCGCGCGAGGAAGGACGTCGTCGGCCACAGCGCTTGCCTCTGTGTCGACGTACACGTCCTCCCCCTCCACGCGGACCGGGTAGACATCGACCGGCTCGGTGGCCGGCAGGTTGGTGGGTTCGCCGGTGCGCAGGTCGAAGCACGACCCGTGCAGCCAGCACTCGATGGTCGGGGCGCCGTGGAACTCCTCCACGTCGCCCTCGGACAGGGGGACCTCGGCGTGCGAGCAGACGTCCTGCACCGCGTAGACCTCGCCCTCGAAGCGGACGACGGCGATGTCGACGTCGTCCAGCTCGAGGCGCAGGGCGCCGGGCTCCTTGACGTCGGAGAGGGCGCAGACCCGCTCGAAGGCCATGCTCAGGCCACCTCGACCGGCTGGTCCTCGAGGCCCGGGAGCGCACCGAGGCGGGCCTCGATCGTCCCCATCAGGCGGTCCTGCAGCGCGGGGAGACCGATCAGCTGGACGACGTCGGCGAAGAAGCCGCGCACCACGAGGCGTCGGGCGGTCTCGGCGTCGATGCCCCGAGAGCAGAGGTAGAACAGCTGCTCGTCGTCGAACCGGCCGGTGGCGCTGGCGTGGCCGGCGCCCACGATCTCGCCGGTCTCGATCTCCAGGTTGGGCACCGAGTCGGCGCGCGCCCCGTCGGTCAGGACCAGGTTGCGGTTGAGCTCGTAGGTCTCGGTGCCGGTGGCCGTCGGGCGGATGCGGACGTCGCCGATCCATACCGTGCGGGCGTCCTCGCCCTGCAGCGCACCCTTGTAGAGGACGTTGCTCCGGCAGTTCGGCACCGCGTGGTCGACCCACAGGCGGTGCTCCTGGTGCTGCGTCTCGTCGGCGAAGTAGACGCCGAACAGATCGACGGAGCCGCCGGGCCCGGCGTACTGCACGTTGCTGACCAGCCGGACGAGGTCGCCACCGAGGGTGACCACGACCTGCTTGAAGGTCGCGTCGCGGCCGACGACGGCGTCGTACTGGCCGCCGTGCACCGCACCGGGCGCCCAGTCCTGCACCGACACCAGGGTCACCTGCGCGCCGTCGCCGACGAGGACGCTGACACCGCCGGAGTACTTGGCGAGCCCGGAGTGGTCGAGGACGACGGTGGCCTTCGCGAAGGCGCCCACCTCCACGACGAGCTGACCCCAGACGACCTCGTCCGAGCCGGTGCCGGCCAGGCCCAGGGTCACCGGGCGGTCGAGCTGGGCCTCCTTGGCCACGCGGAGGACGGTGGCACCGTTGCTCCGCGCCCGGGTCAGCGCGGCGAGCCGGTCGGCCGGCTCGGGCAGGCCCTCGAGCAAGGGGTGCCCGGCCGGGACGCTGGTCAGCTCGACGCCCTCGGGGAGGTCGGTCGTCCAGGTCAGCCGCGCATCGGAGGGGGCGCCGTCGAGCAGGGCCCGCATCCGCTTCATCGGCGTGAAGCGCCACGTCTCCTCGCGACCGGTGGGCACGCCGAAGGCGTCCGGGTCGGTGGACGTGAAGCGCTCGGCCGGCGAGCCGGTCGGCGCGGGACCGCCGTGCGAGTGCGCACCCGGGGCCACGCCGGTCCCGTCGGCCGGGGTGGTCGGCGGGCCGGCCTGCGCCCCCACGCCGGGAGCGAAGAGTTCGGAGGCGAGCGTGTTGTCGGGGGCTGACATCAGCCGACGGCACCTTCCATCTGCAGTTCGATGAGCCGGTTGAGCTCGAGGGCGTACTCCATGGGCAGCTCGCGGGCGATCGGCTCGACGAACCCGCGGACGACCATGGCCATGGCCTCGTCCTCGGTCATGCCGCGGCTCATCAGGTAGAACAGCTGGTCCTCGCTGACGCGGGAGACCGTCGCCTCGTGGCCCATGGCGACGTCGTCCTCGCGGACGTCGACGTAGGGGTAGGTGTCCGAGCGGCTGATCGTGTCGACCAGGAGGGCGTCGCACTTGACCGTCGACTTGGAGCCGTAGGCGCCCTCGTCGATCTGGACCAGGCCGCGGTAGGACGTGCGGCCGCCGCCGCGGGCCACCGACTTCGACACGATGGTCGAGGAGGTGTGCGGCGCGGCGTGCACCATCTTCGCGCCGGCGTCCTGGTGCTGCCCCTCGCCCGCGAACGCGATCGAGAGCACCTCGCCCTTGGCGTGCTCGCCGGTCATCCAGACCGCCGGGTACTTCATCGTCACCTTGGAGCCGAGGTTGCCGTCGACCCACTCCATGGTCGCGCCCTCGTGGGCCACGGCCCGCTTGGTGACCAGGTTGTAGACGTTGTTCGACCAGTTCTGGATGGTCGTGTACCGGCAGCGCGCGTTCTTCTTGACGATGATCTCGACGACCGCGGAGTGCAGCGAGTCCGACTTGTAGATCGGCGCGGTGCAGCCCTCGACGTAGTGCACGTAGGCGCCCTCGTCGACGATGATCAGCGTCCGCTCGAACTGGCCCATGTTCTCGGTGTTGATCCGGAAGTAGGCCTGCAGCGGGATGTCGACGTGCACGCCCTTCGGCACGTAGATGAACGAGCCACCCGACCAGACGGCGGTGTTCAGCGCGGCGAACTTGTTGTCGCCGGACGGGATCACCGAGCCGAAGTACTCCTGGAAGATCTCCGGGTGCTGCTTCAGGGCCGAGTCGGTGTCCAGGAAGATGACGCCCTGGTCCTCGAGCTCCTTCTGGATCTGGTGGTAGACGACCTCGGACTCGTACTGCGCGGCGACACCGGCGACGAGGCGCTGCTTCTCCGCCTCCGGGATGCCGAGCCGGTCGTAGGTGTTCTTGATGTCGTCGGGCAGGTCCTCCCACGAGGCCGCCTGGGCCTCCGTGGAGCGCACGAAGTACTTGATGTTCTGGAAGTCGATGCCGGAGAGGTCCGACCCCCAGTCGGGCATGGGCTTGCGGTCGAACAGCTTCAGCGCCTTGAGCCGCCGCTCGAGCATCCACTCGGGCTCGCTCTTGCGCGCCGAGATGTCACGGACGACGTCCTGGTTCAACCCTCGCTTGGCGGATGCACCGGCGACGTCGGCGTCGGCCCAGCCGTACTCGTAGCGGCCGAGCTGGTCGATCTGCTCGTCCTGCGTGAGCGGCTGTGCGGCCGTGGCGGCCGGCTGTTGCGTGCTGGTCATGCGGGCGTCCTCTCCCGGTGGTTCGTGGGGGTGCTGCTCGTGCTCGTGCGCGCGCGTGGGGGCGCGGCGGTCTCGCCTGGTACAGGGCGTACGGAGGTCGATCTGTTCCCCGTCCGCACCGGTCCGGGGATGTGTGTGGTGCAGATCCCGTCGCCGTGGGCGATCGTGGCCAGCCGCTGCACGTGGGTGCCCACGAGCCGGCCGATCACCGCGGTCTCGGCCTCGCACAGCTGGGGGAACTCCGCGGCCACGTGCGCCACCGGGCAGTGGTGCTGGCAGAGCTGCCCCCCGCCGGAGATCGCCGAGGCCGTGGCAGCGTAGCCCTCCGCGGTGAGCGCGACGGCGAGCGCCTGGGCCCGGTCGACGGGTGCACCGGAACGGGCGGTGACGGCGTGTTCCACGGCGCTCGAGGCGCGCGCCTCCAGCCCGGCCAGCTGCTGCTCGGCCACGGCGCGGACGGCGTCGGGACCACCCGCGGCCGCGATGTAGCGCAGCGCGGTCAGGGCCAGGTCGTCGTAGGCGTGCGGAAAGGCCGAGCGGCCGGCGTCGGTGAGGTGGAACCGCCGGGCCGGGCGGCCACGCCCGCGGTGCGCTGCCTGTCCCCCCGCACCCGGCCCACCCACACGCTCCTCGAGGCGGCCGGCGGTCACCAGGGCGTCGAGGTGCCGGCGGACGGCGGCCGGCGAGATGCCCAGCCGCTCGGCGAGCTCGCTGGCCGTCTGCGGACCGTGCTCGAGCAGCAGGGCGCTCACGCGGTCGCGCGTGCGCCCGTCGTCGTGCGTCGCCGAGGGACGGGAGTGCTCGACTCCCGACGGCGACACAGCGGTTTCCACAACACAAGTGTGTCCTATTTCGGCTGCGCCGCAACCAAGGGGGTCCTAACCGGCGCCTGTCGACGAGCGCCCGCCAGGGCAGCCCTACGACGCCGAGGTCGGCCGACGGGATCCGGTTAGGCGCACCGGATGTCGGATCACCCCCGGACGGTCGTCCTCACGAGGAGAGGGACGATCGGGCACCCAGGGCCGCCCCCCTCTTCCGGTGCGTCCGGCTCAAGAACCCGGGCGTCATCTCGCGCCACGCCCAGGACACCCCGGCGACCCAGCCGACCGCCCAGGCCGCCGCAACGGCGACGAGGGTCGAGACGATCCAGCCTGCGCGGGACCCATGCAGGGGCCGGGCGAGGTCGTCCGCCGCCGGTTCGCGTGAGGGGCGGGGCGCGGGCCGGGCGACGTCCGGCGAAGCGGCATCGAGGACGGGTGGCCGGGGTTCGGGCAGGGCGATGTCGCGCCCCGCGGGCGCCGTTTCGGGCTGCGGCACAGCTCGCGTGGTGTCGTGCGCCATGACCGGTCACCCCCTTCCAGGGTCGGTTCTTCCAGTACAGGTGGGACCCGCGCGTTCCGGACAGAGGCGGACGTCCCCGACCGTGCCGGACCACCCGACCGGGGCAGCCGGCTCACCCCCGGGTGCCGCCTAGCATCGGGGCGTGCCGGTCCTGCCCCGCTCCTTCTCCCCCGCCGCCGTCTCCCGCGTGGCGCTGGTCAACGCGATCGCCAACGGCGTCATCGTCGTCACCGGCGGCGCGGTCCGGCTGACCGGCTCGGGGCTGGGGTGCCCGACCTGGCCGCGCTGCACCGGCGCGAGTTTCGTGGCGACGGCGGAGCTGGCCGGACACGGCGTCATCGAGTTCGGCAACCGGCTGCTGACCTTCGCGCTGACGGCCGCGGCCGTCGCGACCGTGGTCGCGGTGTTCCAGTCGCCGCGCTCCGACCTTCGGCGGCTCGCCGTCCTCAGCCTGCTGGGCATCCCGGCGCAGGCGCTGCTGGGCGGCGTCACCGTGCTCACCGGCCTCAACCCGTGGACGGTCGCCGCGCACTTCCTCCTCTCGATGGTGCTGGTCGCCGTCGCCACGATCCTGTGGCTGCGGTCCCGGGAACCCGGCGTCGGGCAGCCGCTGGTCCGTCGTCCCCTGGTCCTGCTGGTCGCCGGCATCGCGGCCGTGACCGCCGTCGTCCTGCTCCTCGGCACGGTCGTCACCGGCAGCGGGCCGCACAGCGGGGACCCGAAGGCCGGGCGCACCGGGTTCGACCCCGAGCTGGTCAGCCAGCTGCACGCCGACGTCGTCTTCCTGCTCCTCGGCCTCACCGTGGCGCTGCTGGTCGCCCTGTACGCGACCGACTCCCCCGACCGGATCCGCCGGGCCGCGCGCGACCTGCTGATCGTCCAGCTCGCGCAGGGCGTGGTCGGCTACGTGCAGTACTTCACCGACCTGCCGATCGCGCTCGTGCTGGTGCACATGGTGGGCGCCGTCCTCATCACGGCGTTCACCGCGCGGCTGGTGTGGGCGGTGCGCGGCGCGATGACACTGTCGCTCTCCGAGCGACACCGCGATCAGGTGCCGTCCCCCGGCTGAGCCGAGCCGCTGCGTCACGCCGGCGCGGACCGCTCCGGGGCCCGCTCGGCGCGACAGGAACCCCGACCTCCGTCAGCCGCAGACGTCCGGGATCCGCCAGACCTCACCGTCGAGGGTGACCACGTAGGCGGTGTCGCCGATGAACTCCAGCGAGGTCGGCCGGTCGAGCTGATCGACGACCACGCGGAAGTGACCGTCGTCCGCCACGCGGAGCTGACCCGTCCCCGCGATGGCCGGCGTGGCCGGAGGCTGGCCGACGGGGAACTCGCCCTGGGCCAGACCGAACAGGCGCCCACCGCAGCCCAGCTCGACGTCGACCAGCAGCGGGGCACCCGACGCCACCTTCCGCAGCTCGGGCGACGTCGTCCCGGAGAACGTGAGGGCCTGCCCGTCCTTCGGCCGGTGCGGCACCGGGCCGGCCTCGGCCAGCCAGACCTTCGACCCGCGCACGTCGAGCCCGGTCGGGACGACGTTGGGCAGCTGGACCACCTGGTGCACGGAACCGTCGAGCATCACGAAGAGGACGCGGTTGTGATGCCCGTCCGTGACCAGGAACCCGCCGCGGTAGGGCGCCAGGGCGAACTGCAGGCCGACCGGCACCACGAAGTCGGTGTCCGGCGGGTGCTGGAGCGACCAGGTGCCGAGGTCGGCCACGACCGTGCAGGTGTGCGGACCGCCGATCCGGTAGATGCCCGCGACGTCGCTCCCGCCCACCTCTGGGGAGACCAGCGTGACCAGGACGTACGCGGTGCCGTGGAGGAAGGCGACGTCGATCGCGCCGCCGACCGGCGCGACGCGCGGAGGCAGGCAGTCGGCCACCACGGTCGTGTCCCCGGTCTCCGGATCGATCCGTGTCAGCCGCCCGGCGACGCCCTCGGTGACGTACAGCGCGCCGTCGGGGCCAACCGTGCTGCCGGAACCACCGTCGAGGCCGGACGCCAGCAGCTCCGGCTCGCCGGGGTGCCCCGACGCGGTCGAAGCGGCCGCCGCGGTGGGGGTGACGAGTACGAGCGACAGGGCCGCGAGCAGCGGCAGCATCCGTGGTCGAGTGCGCATCCGGGCTCCTCTCCTGCCTCCCGCAGTCCACTCCCCGGCGCGTGCCCCCGACCACGGCCGGGGCGCGAGAGGTGACCGCGGCTCCGGCATTCCGTCCTGGACGCCCCGGATCTAGTGGGCCCGGCCGCGACCGGCAAGGGCCGAGCAGCCCTGTACGGCGGGCGGCGCGGCGTGTGGCCACGCAGAGGCAGGAATGGTGACGGCTCCGGATCGGAAATCGACCGCACCGCAACGGGGCCGTGCGACCGGCCGGATGCCTCAGATCAGGCTGTCGACGATGATCGAGACCGAGAGCAGCGCCAGGTACGAGATCGAGACGTGGAACAGCAGCATCGGCTTCATCTCGGCGTCCCGGCGGATGCGGCGCAGCAGCCGGTGGGCCTCGACCACGAACCACAGCCCCAGCCCTGCGGCCGCCGCCGTGTAGATCCAGCCGATGCCGTAGCCGCCGGCGACCGGCCAGAGCGTCAGCGAGACGGCGACGGTCAGCCAGGTCCAGACGACGGTCTGCCGCCCCACCGACATCGGGCTCGCGACGACCGGCAGCATCGGGACGTCGGCCCGCGCGTAGTCGTCGCGGAAGCGCATGGCCAGCGCCCAGAAGTGCGGGAGCTGCCAGCAGAAGACGACGCCGAAGAACACGATCGCGGGCCAGTCGAGCGATCCCGTGACGGCGGCCCACCCGATGAGCACCGGTGCCGCACCCGGGACGCCGCCGAACAGCGTGCTGTGCCGGGTGCGCCGCTTGAGCACGATCGTGTAGAGGACGGCGTAGTAGAAGATCGCGCCGGCCGCCAGCACGGCGGCCAGCGTCGTCGTGGTCGCCGCGAGGACGACGATCGAGACGACGCTCAGCACGATCCCGAACACGAGCGCGCCGCGCGGGCTGACCGCACCGGTGACCAGCGGACGCCGCTGCGTGCGGTGCATCAGCTTGTCGATGTCGCGGTCGTAGTAGCAGTTGAAGACGTTGGCGGCGCCGGCCGCGAGGGTGCCGCCGACGAGCGTCCACAGCAGCAGGGTCCACGTGGGCCACCCCTGCGCGGCCAGCATCATCGCCGGAACTGTGGTGACCAGCAGCAGCTCGATGATCCGCGGCTTGGTCAGCCCGAGGTACGCGCCGACCCGGGCGCGCATCGCCGACGGCAGCCGGCGGGCGGGCGCGGCGACGCGCTCGGACAGCGCGGTCACGAGGTGGCCTCCGCCTGCGAACTGGACAGCACGAGGCCCCTTCGAGCCGGGAACGGGAACGGGCGCCACTGTAGCCCGGGGCCGGTCCCCCACGACGGGCGCAGCAGTAGCTCCGACGACTAGGGTTGATCACGTTGATGCCGCGCGTGCAGCGGGTAGAGGCGCCGACGACGGCGGCGCGCCCCCGGTCCGAGGGAGAACCGCCCCGGCGCACAGCCCGGCCGAACAGCAGGGCCTATCCGAGGGAGCACCGACCACATGGGAACGCAGACCGGAACGCGCAGCACCGAGTCGGAGGCCCCGGCCGAGGCCTCCAGCGACTCACCGACGGGCAGCCCCTCGCAGCCCCACCCGACCCTCCCCGAGGGCTTCGGCGAACTCGACCGCCGGGCCATCGACACCGTGCGCGTGCTTGCCATGGACGCCGTCCAGAAGGTCGGCAACGGCCACCCGGGGACGGCGATGAGCATGGCCCCCACCGCCTACCTGCTGTTCCAGAAGTGGCTGACCCACGACCCGAGCGACACGAACTGGGCGGGCCGCGACCGGTTCGTCCTCTCGATGGGCCACTCGAGCCTCACCCTCTACATCCAGCTCTACCTCTCCGGCTACGGCCTGGAGCTCGAGGACCTGCAGGCCCTCCGCACGTGGGGCTCGAAGACCCCCGGTCACCCCGAGGTCGGGCACACGCGGGGCGTCGAGACCACCACCGGGCCGCTCGGCCAGGGCGTCGGCAACGCGGTGGGCATGGCCATGGCCGCCCGTCGCGAGCGCGGCATGCTCGACCCGGACGCGCCCCAGGGCGAGAGCGTCTTCGACCACACCATCTGGGCGTTCGCCTCCGACGGTGACCTGGAGGAGGGCGTCAGCGGTGAGGCCTCCTCGCTCGCCGGCACCCAGCAGCTCGGCAACCTCGTCCTCGTCTACGACGACAACAGGATCTCGATCGAGGACGACACGAACGTCGCCTTCACCGAGGACGCCGCCAAGCGCTACGAGGCGTACGGCTGGCACGTGCAGCGGGTGGACGACGGCGAGGACCTCGCGGCCGTGGACGCCGCGTTCGCCGCCGCGAAGGCCGAGACGAACCGTCCGTCGTTCATCCAACTCCGCACGATCATCGCGTGGCCCGCGCCCAACAAGCAGAACACCGGCGCCGCCCACGGCTCGGCGCTGGGTGACGACGAGGTCAAGGCCACCAAGCAGATCCTCGGCTTCGACCCGGAGAAGACCTTCGAGGTCGCCCCCGAGGTCATCGACCACGCACGGAAGGTCGTCGACCGCGGCCGGGAGGCCCACGCCGCCTGGCAGACGCGGTTCGACGCCTGGAAGGACGCCAACGCGGACGGCGCCGCCCTGCTGGAGCGGATGCGCACGCGCACCCTCCCCGACGGCTTCGCCGACACCCTGCCCACCTGGGACGCCGACCCCAAGGGCGTGGCGACGCGCAAGGCGTCCGGCGAGGTGCTGGCCGCCCTGTACCCGAAGCTGCCCGAGCTGTGGGGCGGCTCGGCCGACCTGGCGGAGAGCAACAACACCGCGGTCAAGGGCGAACCGTCGTTCCTGCCGGCGGACCGGCAGACCAAGATGTGGTCCGGCGGTCCCTACGGCCGCACCCTGCACTTCGGCGTCCGCGAGCACGGCATGGGCGCGATCATGAACGGCATCGCGCTGCACGGCGGCACCCGCGTCTACGGCGGCACGTTCCTCACCTTCTCCGACTACATGCGCGGAGCGGTGCGGCTGGCCGCGCTGATGCAGCTGCCGGTCACCTACGTCTGGACCCACGACTCGATCGGCCTGGGCGAGGACGGCCCGACCCACCAGCCGATCGAGCACTACGCGGCGCTGCGCGCCATCCCGGGCCTGGACTTCGTGCGGCCGGCCGACGCGAACGAGACCGCGGTCGCGTGGCGGACGATCCTCGAGCACAACGACCGTCCGGCCGGGCTCGCGCTGTCCCGCCAGAACCTGCCCGTCTTCGACCGCACGGAGTTCGGCTCGGCCGAGGGCGTGGCCAAGGGCGGCTATGTGCTCGCCGAGGCCTCGGGCGGCACCCCGCAGGTGATCCTCATGGGCACCGGGTCCGAGGTGCAGATCGCCGTGGCCGCGCGCGAGCGGCTCGAGGCCGACGGCGTGCCGACCCGGGTCGTCTCGCTGCCCTGCTGGGAGTGGTTCGCGGATCAGGACCAGGCCTACCGCGACGAGGTCCTGCCGCCCACGGTCAAGGCGCGGGTGAGCGTCGAGGCGGGCGTCCCGATGGGCTGGCGCGAGTTCGTCGGCGACGCGGGCCGGATCGTCGGTCTCAACCACTACGGCGCCAGCGCCGCCTACACCGTGCTGTTCGAGGAGTTCGGCCTCACCGACGAGGCCGTCGTCGCGGCCGCGAAGGAGAGCATCGAGGCCGCGGCCTCCGGCAGCGCCACCCCCGCCGGCCCGGGGGTCTCTCGCGGCGGGGTCTACACCTCGACCGCCACCGGCGACCACTGAGCCTCCATCCACCGAGAACAACGAGAGAAGGGCACGTCATGCCCCAGAACGAGAACCTTGCCCAGCTGTCGAAGGCGGGGGTGTCCGTCTGGCTGGACGACCTCTCCCGCGACCGGATCCTGACCGGCGACCTGCAGTCGCTCGTCGACGAGTACTCCGTCGTGGGGGTGACCACCAACCCGACGATCTTCGCGGCCGCGATCAGCGGCTCGGACTGCTACGACGAGCAGGTCCACGACCTCGCCGTCACCCGCGTGAGCGTCGAGGAGGCCCTGCGCACGATCACCGCGGCCGACGTCCGGGACGCCTGCGACCTGCTGCGGCCGGTGCACGACCGGCAGCCCGGTGACGGGCGGGTGTCCCTCGAGGTGGCCCCCGGGCTGGCGAGCGACACGGACGCCACCGCGGCCGAGGCCGCACACCTGTGGTGGCTGGTCGACCGTCCCAACCTGTTCATCAAGATCCCCGCGACGCAGGCCGGCCTTCCGGCCATCACGACGACCATCGCGCGGGGCATCAGTGTCAACGTCACCTTGATCTTCAGCCTCGAGCGCTACCGGGCCGTCATGGACGCGTACCTCACCGGGCTGGAGCAGCGCCTGGCGAAGCACCCGGACGCCGACCTGAGCGAGCTCGAGTCGGTGGCCTCGTTCTTCGTCTCGCGCGTCGACACCGAGATCGACAAGCGCCTGGACAAGGCCGGTGCGGACCCCTCGCTCAAGGGCAAGGCGGCGGTCGCGAACGCGCAGCTGGCCTACCAGGCCTACGAGGAGGTCTTCTCCTCCGACCGCTGGCGGGCGCTCGAGGAGAAGGGCGCCCGGCGGCAGCGGCCGCTGTGGGCCTCGACCGGGGTGAAGAACCCGGACTACCCCGACACGCTGTACGTCAGCGAGCTCATCGCCCCCGGCACGGTCAACACCATGCCCGAGAAGACGATGAAGGCCTACGCCGACCACGGCAGCCCCGGCACGCCGGTGCAGGAGTCCTACGACGAGGCCGCCGCGGTGATGCAGTCGATCAGCGAGGCCGGAGTCGACCTCGACGACGTCTTCCGGGCGCTCGAGGAGGAGGGCGTCCAGAAGTTCGTCGACTCCTGGGACGAGCTCACCGAGTCCGTGCGCAAGGAGCTCGAGGACAAGAAGTAGCAGAAGGATCCCCCTGCCCTCGCTCGCTCGCTCAGGACGGGCCCCTGCAGGGGGGCCGCCTTCCTTCGGCATTCAGGACGGATCATGATTCCCAACCCGCTGCGGGACCCGCGGGACCGTCGGCTCCCGCGGGTTCCCGAGCCCTGCGCGCTCGTGGTCTTCGGCATCACGGGCGACCTGGCCCGCAAGAAGCTGCTCCCGGCGGTCTACGACGTGGCCAACCGGGGCCTGCTGCCCACCAACTTCGCGCTGCTCGGCTTTGCCCGGCGGGACTGGGGTGACAGCGAGTTCGCCGAGCTGTCCCGCGAGGCGGCGCGTGAGCACGCGCGAACACCGTGGCGCGAGGAGGTGTGGGAGCAGCTCGCGGCCGACATCACCTTCGTGCAGGGCTCGTTCGACGACGACAACGCCTTCGACCAGCTCGCGGCGACGCTCGGTGAGCTGGAGGGCAGCCACGGCATCGGCGGCAACGCGGCGTTCTACCTGTCCATCCCGCCGGCGATGTTCCCGACCGTGCTCAAGCAGATGCAGCGCACGGGCATGGCCGAGAGCACGCCGGAACGCTGGCGCCGCGTCGTCGTCGAGAAGCCCTTCGGCGAGGACCTGCCCTCCAGCCGCGAGCTCAACGCGCTGGTCGACTCGGTGTTCAGCGCCGAGGACGTCTTCCGCATCGACCACTACCTGGGCAAGGAGACCGTCCAGAACCTGCTGGCGCTGCGGTTCGCCAACACGCTGTTCGAGCCGATCTGGAACGGCAACCACGTCGACTCGGTGCAGATCACCATGGCCGAGGACGTCGGCATCGGCGGGCGCGCCGGGTTCTACGAGAAGACCGGCGCCGCCCGCGATGTGCTGCAGAACCACCTGCTGCAGCTGCTCGCCCTCACCGCGATGGAGGAGCCGGTCGAGTTCTCGGCCGAGGAGATCCGGACGGAGAAGCTCAAGGTGCTCCGGGCGATCTCGCTGCCCGACGACCTGTCGACGTTCGCCGTCCGCGGCCAGTACGAGCAGGGCTGGCTGGCCGGCCAGCGCGTGAAGGGCTACCGCCAGGAGGACGGCGTCGCCGACGACTCCACCACGGAGACCTTCGCCGCGGTCCGGCTCGGCGTCGAGACCCGTCGGTGGGCCGGCGTCCCGTTCTACCTGCGCACCGGCAAGCGGCTGCCCCGCCGGGTCACCGAGATCGCCCTGGTGTTCAAGCGGGCGCCGCACCTGCCCTTCGCGGACACCGACACCGAGGAACTGGGCAACAACCAGCTGGTCATCCGCGTGCAGCCCGATGAAGGGGTCACCCTCAAGTTCGGGTCGAAGGTTCCGGGCAGCGTGATGGAGGTCCGCGACGTGTCGATGGACTTCCTCTACGGCGAGCAGTTCACCGAGTCCAGCCCGGAGGCCTACGAGCGCCTGCTGCTCGACGTCCTCCTCGGCGACGCGACGCTCTTCCCGCGCAACGCCGAGGTGGAGGCCTCCTGGTCGGTCATCGACCCGCTCGAGGACTTCTGGTCGGGCACCACGCCGCAGCCGTACCGGGCGGGCGAGTGGGGCCCGCGGGCCGCCGACGAGATGCTCTTCGCCGAGGACCGCCGGTGGCGGCGTCCGTGACCCTCACCGCTCCCCTCCCCTGGATCGAGGAGATCTCGTGACGACGCTCTGGGACACCAACGGCTCAGCGGTCGTGAAGGAACTGGCCGCGCAGCGACGGACGGGCGGGGCGGTGCTCTCGGGCGTCGCGCTGACCCTCGTCGTCGTGGCGGACGAGAGCCGGGTCAACGAGGCCGAGGAGGCCGCGACCCACGCCGCCGAGGCGCATCCGTGCCGCGTGCTCGTCGTCGTCCGGCGACAGCTCGAGGCCCCGACGCCGCGGCTCGACGCCGAGGTGCTCATCGGTGGCCGCCTCGGCCCCGGCGAGGCCGTCGTCATGCGGATGTACGGCCGGCTCGGCCTGCACGCCGAGTCGGTGGTCCTCCCGCTGCTGGCCGCCGACGCCCCGGTCGTCGCCTGGTGGCACGCCGCTCCCCCGGACCAGATGGCCACCGACGCGCTCGCCGTCTTCGCCGACCGGCGCATCACCGACAGCTCGATCGCCGAGGACTCCCTGGCCGCCCTGCGCACCCGCGCAGAGGACTACGCCCCCGGTGACACCGACCTCGCCTGGACGCGCTGCACCCCGTGGCGGTCGACCCTCGCGTCGACCCTGGACTCGGTGTCCGGCCGCCGGGGCGAGCCGGTGCACGTGCACGGCGGACGGATCGAGGGCGACCCGAAGAACGCGAGCGCCCAGCTGCTGGCCGGCTGGCTGTCGTCGCGCTGCGGTTCCACGATCACGGTCGAGAGCAGCACCCGCACCCCCGGGCCCAGCGGCGTCGACTCCGTGTCGCTCGAGCTCGACCAGGACGAGCAGGTCCGGATCGAGGCCGACCGCCGCAACGGCGCGGTGATCTCGCAGCCGTTCCGTCCCGACGCCACCGTCCCCCTCCCCGAGCGTCCCCTCGGCGACCTCCTGAGCGAGGAGCTCCGCCGGCTCGACGACGACGAGCCCTACAGCGATGCGCTCGAGGCGGCGACCGGCGTGACCGGCCTCGCCCAGCGCTCGCCGGTGCGCAAGCACATCTGGTTCGACCCGGCGGAGGCCGAGAGCGCTCCCGGGAACGGCGGGAACGGCGGTCCTGCCAAGCCGACCGACGACACGAGCGGCGACAAGAGCGGCGACAAGAGCGAGGACAAGAGCGAGGACAAGGCCTCCGGTGAGCCGAAGCCCCGGCGCCGCTCCTCCGCCAAGACGTCCGGCAGCCGGTGAGCCTGTCACCCGGCGACCGGGTCGCCGCCGAGCTCGCCGACGGCGGCGCCCCGGCGCCGGACGTCGTGATCGAGCCCGACGCGGAGATGCTCGCCCGCGCCGCGGCCGCTGCCCTGGTGGCGCGACTGGCGGCGGCCCAGGCGGTGCACGGGACGGCGTCGGTCGTGCTCACCGGTGGGGGCATCGGGACGGCGGTGCTCGAGCACGTCGCCGGGCTGGCCGCCGAGCCGGCCCGCGAGACCGTCGACTGGACCGCGGTCGACGTCTGGTGGGGCGACGAGCGCTTCGTGCCGGCCGCCGACGACGAGCGCAACGAGAAGGGCGCCCGGCGGGTCCTGCTCGACCGCGTCCGCGTACCGGACGAGCGGGTCCATGCGATGCCTGCTTCCGACGGGGAGTTCGCCGAGCCGGAGGACGCCGCCGAGTGGTACGCCGGGCAGCTCGCCGCCGCCGCACCGGAGGGGCAGGCCCTGCCGCGCATCGACGTCCTGCTGCTGGGCATGGGCCCCGAGGGCCACGTGGCCTCGATCTTCCCGGACTCACCGGCGGTCACCGATGAGCGGCCGGTGGTCGCGGTTCGCGACTGCCCCAAGCCGCCGCCGACCCGCGTGAGCCTGGGCTTCGCCGCCATCAACGCGGCCGAAGAGGTGTGGCTCCTGGTCTCGGGCAAGGGCAAGGCTCCCGCGGTTGCCCAGGCCCTGTCCGGCGTCGAACCGGCACAGCTGCCGGCCGCCGGGGTGCGTGGCCGGCGGGCGACGCGGTGGCTGCTCGACGCGGCCGCGGCGAGCGAGCTGCCGGCCCCGTCGGCCTGACCCTCCGGCGTGCCAGTGAGGAGGGTGTGCGCACCGGCGTGACGGTCGCGGGCGGGGCACTGCGGCTCGTGTATCCGTGGCCCGGCGCCGCTTCTCTGCAGAGTGCGCAGGCAGGACGCCTCGCATGGTCGCAGACCCCAGGAGCCTCCCATGACCGAGAGCCCGATCCGCGAGTCGATCGGCACCGCCCCCCTCCCCCGCCCCCGCACCGCCGCTGACGACACCCTCGCCGTCGAGGCGGTCGAGGCGGCTCAGGACGCGGCCGCACCGCAGCCGGAGCCCGGCACCTTCCCCTGGCCGGAGCCGTGGCACTTCTCGCGCGGGGCTCGCCCGCGGAGCGAGTTCTGGGACGTCAGGACCGCCAGCTGGCGCTCCCGCGGCCCGGTGCGGCCCACCCCGCCCGCGAGCTGAGCCGAGGACGGGGCCGGCGGATCAGCCGGCCCACTCCTCCACCGGCCTGGGGCCGTCGCCGGTGCTCATGAGGACGCGGTTGGCCCGGCAGCTCCCCTTGGAGGTGCCGGGCCGACCGCCTGCCGAGGGCGGTCGGGACTCAGCCCCCGCGGCGCCCACGCAGGCGCGTGAGGGCCTCCTCGAGGAGGGCGTCACCGTCGGCGTCGGAGCGCCGCTCGCGGACGTAGGCCAGATGGGTCTTGTACGGCTCGGTGCGCGGCGCCGCCGGCGGATTCGCTTCATCCTGCCCGGCGGGGAGCCCGCAGCGGGGGCAGTCCCACAGCTCGGGGATGTCGGCCTCGCTCGCGAAGGCGACACGGGTGTCGTGGCCGTTCGCGCACCAGAACGGGATACGGCGCCGCGGCGCTGACTCTCCCCGCTCGGCCTCGCCCATCGGACCCGCCCCGACCCGCGTGCCCCGGATCGCATTGCCACCAGCCACGAGCGCCCTCTTCTCGGTCCCGGTCGTGTGCGGTCGATCACCGCGCGGGCAGTCTATGACCTGCGGCGGCGATCTCCGGTCACGATTTCATCGGGATTCCCGAGCGTCGGGGTTCGTGCGACCCCGGCGGAGGTCTCAGCTGATCTTGACGAGGATGCCCAGGGCGACGATGCAGATCGACCAGATGAGCGCGGTGAAGACGGTGAGCCGGTTGAGGTTCTTCTCCACGACGGAGCTGCCGGCCAGCGACGACGACACCGCGCCACCGAACATCGACGACAGGCCGCCGCCCTTACCGCGGTGCAGCAGGATCAACACGATCAGCAGAGAGCTGGAGAGAACCAGCAGCACGTTCAGGACCAGCTCGACCATGCATCGAGCGTAACCGATCCCTACTCGACCCCGGCGGTGGCGAGGTCGTAACCGCTGTACGGCTGCATCACCAGTCCGTTGTGCAACCGCTGTCCGGCGATCAGCGCGACCCGCGACTCCGCCAGGGGCAGGTACGCCGAGGTGCCCCGGGCCGCGGTGGCCACCGCGCGCCACGCCGCCTGGGCGTCCGCCGGGTCGGCGGTACGAGCCGCGTCGATCAGCTTGTTGATGTCCGCTGCGTTCAGCCGCGCGTAGTTCGTGTTACCGACCGAGCGGATGCTGCGGCCGTCGACGAGCGGCACGAGGAACGACGACGGCGTCGGGAAGTCCGCCGTCCAGGTGGCGAGCACCAGCCCGTAGCCCTTCTTCGCCACGTTGGCCGGGTCGCCGACGTCGGTGGCGTAGAAGGTGGTCGGGTCCAGCGGCTGGACGTCGACCTTGATCCCGACGTTGCCGAGCTGGTCCGCGATGCCCTTGGCGAGACCGACGGAGGCCGGCGCGTCCGCCACGGCGAGCACCGTCTCGAAGCCGTCCGGATGCCCGCACTTCTGCAGCGCGGCACGGGCGGCGGCCGGATCGACGGACGGCTCGGCTTCGTCGGGGCCGCCGGCCAGCGAGCGCGGCCACAACTGCGAGGTGCGGACCGCGGAGCCGGCGCCGCCGAGCATCTCCTGCAGCGCCCGCCGGTCGATCGCGGCGGCCACCGCGGCCCGGCACGCAGCGTTGTCCAGCGGAGCCACGTCCGTCGGCATCGCCAGGAGCCGGACGGCGCCCGCGGTCATCTCGTCGACCCGGTCGCGCAGCGCGTCGGCGTCGTCCCCGGCGAGGCGGGCCGTCGTCGTCGGCTGCACTCCGGTGCCGGAGAGGTCGATGTCGGCCGAGCCGGCCAGGATCGCCTGGTCGCGCTCGATGCCGCTGAGCCCGGTGCGCACCACGACCCGGTCGGACAGCGCGGTCCGGACGTGGTCGGTGCGCTTGTCCCACTGGGGATTGCGCTCGAGCACGATTCCGGTGGCACGGTCGACCGAGGCGATGGCATAGGGGCCGGACGACACCGGATCGCTGCCGTACTTGGCGCCCTTGTCGGCCTCCGCCGGCACCGGGCTGCTCGACGGCAGCGCCATCACGAACCGGAAGTCCGGCTGGACGGCGCGCAGCGTGAACACGATGGTCCGGTCGTCCGGCGTGGCGATGGACTTCAGGCCCAGCTTGTCCTTGGCCTCGTCCTGGTACGGCCCGGCGTAGGGGTTGGCCGGGTCGTCGAGCAGGTCGACGACGTACGTGGGACCGCCGACGACCACGTCGGAGGCGAAGGATCGCTCGATGCCGTACTTCACGTCGCGGGAGGTGATCGGCCGGCCGTTCTCGAACCGGACGCCCGCGCGCAGCGTGAACGTCCAGCTCTTGCCGTCCTTCGACGGCGTGCCCAGGTCGGTTGCGAGGTCCGGGACGAGTTCGCCGGTGTGGCCGGACTCGGTCGAGTAGGTGACCAGCGTGCGGGTGTAGAGCCGCATCAGGTTCCACACGCCCGGCAGGTAGGAGCGCTGCGGATCGAGGCTGTCGATGTCCGGGGAGACCACCCGCAGGGTGCCGCCGGTCGCCGTGGACGGGGAGCGGACGCCGTCCACGCCCGCGTCCGCGGCGTCCTCGAGGACGGGCACGTCGACCCGGCCGCTGGTGCCGCTGCAGCTGACGGCGACGGCCACCACCAGGACGACGACGGCGGCGACGGCGAGGACGCGGCGTCGGGGCCAGCCGCGGGCCCACGCGGGCAGGCGGGCGCCGAACCGTTCCAGGGTCTTCTCCACTGCCCGGTGTTCCGCTCCCACCCGTGTCCGGCCGGCGGGCAGCGGTGTTCAGCTGCCGCCGGCGGCGATCCGACAGATCTGCGCGAACTCGTCGGCGTCGAGGCTGGCACCGCCGACGAGTGCACCGTCGATGTCCGGCCCGGCCAGGATCCCGGCCGTGTTCCCGGCCTTCACCGACCCGCCGTAGAGGATACGTACCGAGGCGGCCGTGTCCGCTCCGTAGCGCTCGGCGAGCCGCGCCCGAAGTGCACCGCAGACCTCCTGCGCGTCCTCGGGGGTGGCCACCTCGCCGGTGCCGATCGCCCACACCGGCTCGTAGGCGATCACCACCCCCGCGATCTGCTCGGGGGCCAGACCGTCGAGGGTGTGGTCCACCTGGCCGCAGCAGTGGGCGACGTGCCCGCCTGCCTGCCGGACTTCCAGCCCCTCCCCCACGCAGACGATCGGCACGATTCCGTGCCGCAGTGCCGCCCGTGCCTTGGCCGCGACGACCGCGTCGTCCTCGCCGTGCATGGCCCGGCGCTCGGAGTGTCCGACGGTGACGTACTGGCAGGCGAGCGCCGCCAGCATGGCGCCGCTGATCTCGCCGGTGTACGCACCGGAGTCCTGGGCCGAGAGGTCCTGGGCGCCGTAGCCGATCTCCAGCTTGTCGCCGGTCACCAGGGTCTGGACGCTGCGCAGCGCCGTGAACGGCGGGAGGACGACGACCTCGGCCGCCTCGAGCTCGGGCTCCTTGAGGCTGAAGACGACCTTCTGCACGAGCCCGATTGCGTCGAGGTGCGTCATGTGCATCTTCCAGTTGCCCGCGATCAGCGGGCGGCGACCTTCGCGAGGCGCGGGCTGGCTGCCCCTGCGTGCCATCTCAGCTCCCGCTTCCGTCGGCGAGCACCGCGAGACCGGGCAGCTCCCGGCCCTCGAGGTACTCCAGGGACGCACCGCCGCCGGTGCTGATGTGGCCGTAGGCGCTCTCGTCCAGCCCGAGCTGCCGCACAGCCGCGGCCGAGTCGCCGCCGCCGACCACCGAGAGGCCGTCGATCGCGCCGACCGCCTGCGCCACACCGCGGGTGCCGTCCTGGAACGGCGCGAGCTCGAAGACACCCATCGGCCCGTTCCAGAAGACGGTGCGGGCGTTGGCCAGCTCGCTCCCGAACACCTCGACCGTCCGCGGCCCCACGTCCAGGCCCATCAGGTCGTCGGGAATCGCGTCCGTGGTCACGACGCGCACCTCGGCGTCGGCGGCGAAGCGGTCGGCGCAGACCACGTCGACCGGCAGCACGATCCGGTCGCCGGCCGCGGACAGCAGGCGGCCGCAGGTGTCGACCTGGTCGGCCTCGAGCAGCGAGGTGCCGACCACGTGACCCTGGGCGGCGAGGAACGTGAAGCACATGCCGCCGCCGACCAGCAGCCGGTCGACCTTCGGCAGCAGGGCCTCGATCACCGCCAGCTTGTCGCTGACCTTGGACCCACCGAGGACCACCACGTAGGGCCGCTCGGGATCGGTCGTCAGCCGCCGCAGCACCTCGAGCTCACGGGCGACGAGCCGGCCGGCGTAGTGCGGCAGCCGCCCGGCCACGTCGTAGACCGAGGCGTGCTTGCGGTGCACCGCGCCGAACGCGTCGTCGACGAAGACGTCGGCGAGGCCGGCCAGCCGATCGGCGAGCTCCCCCCGCTCGGCGTCGTCCTTCGAGGTCTCGGCGGCCTCGAAGCGGACGTTCTCCAGCAGCAGTACGTCGCCGTTCCCGAGGGCGGCGACCTTGGCGCGGGCATCGTCGCCGGCCACGTCGGCGGTCAGCGGCACCGGCGCGCCGAGCAGCTCGCCCAGTCGGGCGGCGACCGGCGCGAGGGAGAACTGCGGGTCGGGCGCGCCCTTGGGGCGGCCCAGGTGCGCGGCGACGACGACCCGCGCCCCGGCGTCCCGGAGCGCCTGCACGGTGGGCAGGCTGGCGCGGATGCGCCCGTCGTCGGTGATCGCGGCCGCGCCCTCGGAGAGCCGCGCCTTGTCCAGCGGGACGTTCAGGTCGGCGCGCAGGAACACGCGCCGACCCGAGACGCCCTCGCTGATGAGGTCGTCTACCGAACGCATCGTGGGGTGGGTCGGCCGGGTGCTCAAAGGGAAGAGCCGACCAGGCTGGTGAGGTCGACGAGGCGGTTGGAGTAGCCCCACTCGTTGTCGTACCAGCCCAGCACCTTGACCATCGGGCCGAAGACCTTGGTCAGCTTCGCGTCGTAGATGCACGACGACGGGTCGGTGACGATGTCCGAGGAGACGATCGGGGCGTCGGTGTAGCTCAGGTACTTGCCGAGCGGGCCGGCCGCGGCCTCGCGGTAGGCGGCGTCGATCTCGTCGGCGGAGGCCTCGCGGGTGACCTGGACGGTGAGGTCGGTCGCCGAGCCGGTCGGCACCGGGACCCGGATCGCGTAGCCGTCGAGCTTGCCCTTCAGCTCCGGCAGCACCAGGCCGATCGCCTTCGCGGCGCCGGTGGAGGTCGGCACCATGTTCAGCGCGGCGGCACGGGCGCGGCGGAGGTCCTTGTGCGGCCCGTCCTGCAGGTTCTGGTCGGCCGTGTAGGCGTGGATCGTCGTCATCAGGCCGCGCTCGATGCCGAACGCGTCGTTGAGGACCTTCGCCAGGGGCGCCAGGCAGTTGGTGGTGCACGAGGCGTTGCTGATGATCGTCTGCGAGCCGTCGTACAGGTTGTCGTTGACGCCCATGACGACCGTGATGTCGTCGTCGGTGGCGGGCGCCGAGATGATGACCTTCTTCGCGCCGCCGGCGTCGACGTGCTTGCGCGCGTCGGCGGCCTTGGTGAAGAAGCCGGTGGACTCGACGACGACGTCGACCCCCAGGTCGCCCCAGGGCAGGTTGGCCGGGTCGCGCTCGGAGAGCACCTTCAGGTTGGCGCCGCCGACCTTGATGCTCTCGCCGTCAGCCGCGACGTCCTCGGACAGGACGCCCAGGACGCTGTCGTACTTGAGCAGGTGGGCGAGGACCTCGGGGCTGGTCAGGTCGTTGACCGCCACGATCTCGATGTCCTGGCCGCTGGCCGCGGCCGCGCGCCAGAAGTTGCGGCCGATGCGGCCGAATCCGTTGATGCCTACCCGGACCGTCACTGCAGCCTCCACGTCGCGTCGGGGGCCGTGCGCACCGCACGGCCACGCTCGGGGGAAACCCTATCGGGCGACCGGAGACCCGGCTCACGGTCACCCCTGGAGGCGACCGTGAGCCGGCCGGACGCACAGGAACGGCGCCGTCCAGAGGCTCGCGGCGAGCTCGCGAGCCGTGAGGAGCAGAAGGACCGCCCTTCCCCCCACGCCTCGCACGCTCGGCGCGGGCCCCTGAAGGGCGGCCGCTACTGGGCGAGCATGTCGTCGGTGACGACGGACTCCGTGTCGGGGATGCCCAGGTCCTTGGCCCGCTTGTCGGCCATGGCCAGCAGCCGGCGGATCCGGCCGGCGACGGCGTCCTTGGTCATCGGCGGGTCGGCGCGCTGACCGAGCTCCTCGAGGGACGCCTGCCCGAACTCCAGCCGCAGGCGGCCGGCGACCAGCAGGTGCTCGGGGGCGTCGTTCGCGAGGATCTCCAGCGCCCGCTCCACGCGCGCGCTGGCCGCGACGGCGGCACGGGCCGAGCGCCGCAGATTGGCGTCGTCGAAGTTGGCGAGCCGGTTGGCCGTGGCCCGGACCTCGCGGCGCATCCGCCGCTCCTCCCAGGCCAGGACGGCGTCGTGCGCGCCCATGCGGGTGAGCAGCTGGCTGATCGCGTCGCCGTCCCGGATGACGACCCGGTCGGCGCCGCGCACCTCGCGCGCCTTCGCCGGGATGCCGAGCCGGCGAGCGGCCCCGACGAGCGCCATGGCCGCCTCCGGCCCGGGGCAGGTGACCTCCAGGGAGGACGACCGGCCCGGCTCGGTCAGGGAGCCGTGCGCCAGGAAGGCGCCGCGCCAGGCCGCCTCGGCGTCGCTGATGCCGCCGGAGACGACCGACGGCGGCAGGCCGCGGACCGGCCGCCCGCGCTGGTCGACCAGCCCGGTCTGGCGGGCCAGGCCCTCACCGTGCTTGGCGATTCGCACGAGGTAGCGCACGCCGCGGCGGATGTTGCCGCCGGCCAGCACGCTGACCCCGCTCGTGTAGCCGTAGACCTCGCTGATGTCCCGGCGCAGCCTGCGAGCCACCGAGCCGGTGTCGAGCTCGGCCTCGATGACCACCCGGCCGCCCACGATGTGCAGGCCGCCCGAGAAGCGCAACAGCGCCGTGACCTCCGCCTTGCGCTCGGAGGTCTTCGTGCACTCCACCCGGGAGAGCTCGTCCTTGACCATTGCGGTCATCGCCATGTGCGGCGTCCCCTTCCCCCTCGTACCGACCGTGCCGGACCGACCACTGGAGCCGTCAGTTCCGATACCCGGTCGAACTTCCGTCCCCGCTCACCGCACGCCGACCACGGGGGCCAGCGCTTCCGCCAGCCGCACCGGATCGTGCCGCGGCGAGCCGTCGAGCTCGGCAACCGGAGCCAGGACCAGCTCCGCACCGCACTCGCGCACCGCAGACAGGAGACCATGCCGGTCAACCACCGATTCAGCATCGGCGATCACGTTGTGCAACGCCACTCCGCCCAGATGCGCACGCAGCACAGCGAGGTGCTCCTCCGGGCTGAAGCCGTCGGTCTCGCCCGGCTGCGGTTCCAGGTTGAGCACGACGACAACCCTGGCCTGGGCCGCGACCAGGGCGGCACGGAGCTGCGGCACGAGCAAGTGTGGCAGGACCGAGGTGTACCAGGACCCGGGGCCCAGGGAGATCACGTCGGCCGCCGCGATGGCCTCGAGGACGGCCGGGTTGACCGGTGGATCGGTCGGGGAGAGACGAATCTCTCGAACCCGTCCCGGCGTCGCGGCGATGGCGACCTGTCCACGGATCGTGCGCATCCGTTCCGGGTCATCCGGATCGATGCTCTCCACCCGGGCGACGAGATCGAGTGGGACGTCGGCCATCGGCAGCACGCGGCCGCACGACCCGAGGAGCTGCGCCAGGCTGTCGAGCGCGCGGACGGTGTCGCCGTCGTGCATCTCCACCAGACCGGTGAGCACGAGATTGCCGACGGGGTGCCCGGCCAGTGCCCCGGAGCCCCCGAGGCGGTGCTGGAGCAGGTCCGCGACGCCGCGCGTGCGCTCGTCCGCGCCCGCCATCGCCACCAGTGCCATGCGCAGGTCACCCGGCGGCAGGACGGGCATCTCGCGCCGGATCCGGCCCGAGGAGCCCCCGTCGTCGGCGACGGTCACCACGGCGGTCAGCTCGGGCGTGATCCGTCGCCAGGCCGCCAGAGCGGCGGCGAGGCCGTGGCCTCCGCCGAACGCGACCACCCGGGGCGGCCGGCCCGTGTCGACTACCCGCGCCACTACTCGCGGCCCAGATCGCGGTGGCGGGCGACGGCGTCGATGCCCTCCCCCTTCAGTCGGCGGGCGAACTCCTCGGCGATCGCGACGCTGCGGTGCTTCCCGCCCGTGCACCCGACGGCGAGAGTCAGGTAGCGCTTGCCCTCCCGCCGGTAGCCGGGGATCAGCAGCCGGAGGACGTCGGTGTAGCGGTCGAGGAACTCCGTCGCGTCGTCCTGGCCGAGCACGTAGTCGCGGACGTCCGGGTCCTGGCCGGTGTGCGGGCGCAGCTCGGGGATCCAGTGCGGATTCGGCAGAAAGCGGGCGTCGACCACCAGGTCGGCGTCGAGGGGGAGGCCGTACTTGAAGCCGAAGCTGAGCACCGTGGCGGTCAGCGGCGGCGCCTTCCCGTCGCGGGCGAACGCGTTCTCCAGGGTGGCCCGCAACTGGTGGACGTTCAGGTCGCTGGTGTCGACCCAGAGGTCGGCCTCGCCGGCGATGCCGGTCAGCAGGGCCCGCTCGGCCTCGATGCCGTCGATCAGGCGGCCCGAGCCCTGCAGCGGGTGCTCCCGGCGGTTGGACTCGTAGCGCCGGACCAGCACCTCGTCGCGGGCGTGCACGTACACCAGCCGGGGGCGGTGCCCGGCGTCGGCGAGCGTCTTCAGTGCCTCCTCCAGGTCGCTGGAGAACGCCCGGCTGCGGACGTCGACCACGGCGGCGAACCGGCGCAGGTCGCCGCGGGCGCCCAGTTCGACCATGGGCAGCAGCAATCCGGGTGGCAGGTTGTCGACGACGAAGAACCCGAGATCCTCGAGCACGCGCCCGGCACTGAGCTTTCCCGCACCCGAGAGCCCGGTGACGACGACGACCTCCAGCGGCGCCGTCTCCGTCGACGCCGGGTCCAGCGCGGGCGGGATGTGCGCGGAGAACTCCGGATCCGTCACGACGCCACCCGGCCGACCTCGGCGGTCGCGCCGGCGTCCGGGCGCGGCGTGCCACGCTCAGCGGCGCCCTGTGGCCCGGTCGTCGACGCCTCTACCGGCGCGGCGTCCGTCGCCGCTCCCCGAGGATCGGCCGGCTCGGCTATCGCGGCCTGCACGGCCTCCGCGGTCCGCCGCCCGATGCCGGGCACGCCCATCAACTCCTCGACCGTCGCCGCGCGCAGGCGCTTGAGCGATCCGAACTGCTTCATCAGAGCCTTTCGCCGGGTGTCGCCCAGGCCGGGGACGTCGTCCAACAACGAGACCAGCATGCTGGTCGACCGCTTCTGCCGGTGGTAGGTGATGGCGAAGCGGTGGGCCTCGTCTCGCACGCGCTGCAGGAGGTACAGGGCCTCCGACGTGCGCGGCAGGATCACCGGGTCGGTGTCGCCAGGCAGCCAGACCTCCTCCATGCGCTTGGCCAGGCCACAGACCGCGACGTCGACGACGCCGAGCTCGTCCAGCGACCGGCTGGCGGCCGCGACCTGCGGAGCGCCGCCGTCGACGACGAGGAGGTTCGGCGGATAGGCGAACCGGCGCGGGCGGCCCTCCTCGGCGGCGACGCCCTGCTCGTCCCGACGGTCGGCCTCCTCCTTGAGGTGCCGGGCGAAGCGGCGCCGGACGACCTCGGCCATCGCCGCGGTGTCGTCGGTTCCGTTGGTGACGGAGAAGCGGCGGTAGTCGGACTTCTTGGCCAGACCGTCCTCGAACACCACCATGCTCGCCACCACATTGGTGCCCTGGACGTGCGAGATGTCGATGCACTCGATCCGCAGCGGCGCGTCGGGCAGCTCCAGCGCCTCCTGCAGCTCCGACAGCGCCAGGGACCGCGCGGTGAGGTCGCTGGCCCGCTTGACCCGGTGGCGCGCGAACGCCTCCTTCGCGTTGCGCTCGACCGTCTCGAGCAGGCTGCGCTTGTCGCCGCGCTGGGGCACGCGCAGCGACACCTTGCCGCCGCGGAGCTCCTCGAGTAGCTCGGTGTAGACGTCGGCGTCCTCGGGCAGCTCGGGCACCAGCACTTCGCGGGGCACCTGCTCCCCCGCCTCGCCGACGCCGGTCTGCTCGTCGATCCCGCCGTAGACCTGGAGCAGGAACTGCTCGACCAGCTCGCCGGTGGTGACCTCCTCGACCTTGTCGACAATCCAGCCGCGCTGCCCGCGCACTCGCCCGCCGCGGACGTGGAAGACCTGCACCGCGGCCTCGAGCTCGTCCTGGGCGAAGGCCACCACGTCGGCGTCCGTGCCGTCACCGAGGACGACGGCCTGCTTCTCCATGGCCCGCTTGAGGGCGCCGAGGTCGTCGCGCAGCCGCGCGGCCTTCTCGAACTCCAGCGCCTCGCTGGCCTCGGCCATCTCGCGTTCGAGGCGCTTGATCATCAGGTCGGTCTTGCCGGCCATGAAGTCGCAGAAGTCGTCGACGATCTGGCGGTGCTCGTCGGCGCTCACCCGGCCGACGCAGGGTGCCGCGCACTTGCCGATGTAGCCGAGCAGGCAGGGCCGCCCGATCTGGCCGGCGCGCTTGAAGACGCCGTTGGAGCACGTGCGGGCCGGGAAGACGCGGGTGAGGGTGTCGAGCGTCTCGCGGATCGCCCAGGCGTGGGCGTACGGGCCGAAGTAGCGGACGCCCTTGCGCTTGGGGCCACGCATGACCTGCAGGCGCGGGTACTCCTCGTTCAGCGTCACGGCCAGGCTCGGGTAGCTCTTGTCGTCGCGGTAGCGGACGTTGAACCGCGGATCGAACTCCTTGATCCAGTTGTACTCGAGCTGGAGGGCCTCGACCTCGGTGCCGACGACGGTCCACTCGACGCTCCCCGCCGTCGTCACCATCTGGCGGGTACGCGGGTGCAGGCCCGCGACGTCGGCGAAGTAGCTGTTCAGCCGCTGGCGGAGGCTCTTGGCCTTGCCGACGTAGATGACACGGCCGTTGGGGTCGCGGAACTTGTAGACGCCCGGGGACTCCGGGATGGAGCCGACCGCCGGGCGGTACGTGGACGGGTCGGCCATGGGTCCCACAGTAGGTGGGTGTGCTGACACGCCGGGCGGCTGGAGGCACTTCTGTCCCCACCGTCACAGGTGCGCGGTGGGCAACCGGCGGTAGCACGTCGCTGCGTTCCGCGTGAGGGCTCGCCAGAGGCTGAACAAGTCCGTGCGTGAACATCTTGCCGCGAGAAGTGATCGCGCCGAGAGGATCCCGCGCACCGCACTTTCCGAGCTTTCCGATTGCCAGGAGGGCCTCGTGGCCGGATCACGCCGTCGTTGGATCGCCGTCGCCGGAGCCGTGTGCACGGTCCTGGTCGGCCCGCAGCCGGCCCTGGCCGGCGATACCGGCTCTCCACCGTCGGCCACGGCCCTGTCCGCGGTCACGCTGACATGGACGCCGTGCCCGACCGCCGAGGCCGGCACCGCGGCAGGGGTCCAGTGCTCGACCGCCGACCTGCCGATGGACTACGACCAGCCGACCGGCGCCGAGGTGCACATCGCCGTGGCGCGGGTGCCCGCGACCGACCGGGCCCACCGCATCGGATCGCTCTTCTTCAACTTCGGCGGCCCGGGGGGCACCTCCGTCGACTACCTGCAGGCGAACGGTGCCGGCATCTTCGCCGACCTCAACAAGCGCTTCGACATCGTCGCCTTCGACCCCCGTGGCGTCGGGCAGAGCACCCCGTCGATCGACTGCCAGGTGAACCAGGAGCAGCTGGGCATCTACTCGCAGCCGGTGCCCACACCGCAGACACTCGACCGCTCCGCCTACGTCGCCAAGGTGAAGGCGTACGTCAACGCGTGCGTGCAGAAGAACGGAGAGATCCTCCGGCACGTCTCGACCGCGAACGTCGCGCGGGACATGGACGCCCTCCGTGCCGCTGTCGGCGATCCCAAGCTCAGCTACCTCGGCTTCTCGTACGGCACCTTCCTGGGCGCCACCTACGCCGCGCTGTTCCCCCGCAACTACCGGGCCCTGGTGCTCGACGGCCCGATCGACGCCGAGCAGTACATCAACGACCCCATCAAGGAGATCGCGGAACAGACAGCGGGCTTCGAGGACGCGCTCGACCGTTTCCTCGCGGCGTGCAAGGCCGATCAGGTGGCCTGCCAGCACTTCGGCGGCACCGACCCGTCGGCGGCGTTCGACGCCCTCATCGCGCAGGCGGAAAAGGACCCCATCGACGCCTCCGGCTACACGCCCGACCCGCGGCCGGTGGACGGCGACGACATCCGGATGGCCACCGCCATCTTCCTCTACGCCAAGCAGAGCTGGGGCGCCCTGGCGCAGGCGCTGTCCGAGGCCGCGGCCGGAGATGGGACCTTCATCCGAGCCGTGGTCGACGAAGCGTTCTACGGGCGCAACCCGGACACCGGAACCTTCGACCCGATCTCCGACCGCTACTTCACGATCGGAGCGTCCGAACAGCGCTACCCCCGCAACCTGCAGCTCTTCTTCGACCGAGGCGCCCGCTCGTACCAGGACTACCCGCACTTCTGGTGGAACAGCGGCTACGCAGAGCTCAGCTACGCGCTCTGGCCGGCCCGCGACGCGGATGCGTACGCCGGCCCGTTCACCATCCCGGCCTCGTCCGCCACGCCGCTGGTCATCGCCACGACGCACGACCCGGCCACCCCCTACGTGGGCGCCAAGCGACTGGTGCGCGAGCAGGGGAACTCGCGGCTCCTGACGATGGCGGGCGACGGCCACACGGCGTATGCCGGCAACTCGCCGTGCATCGACCGGCTGACGAACGCCTACCTCGTGTCGGGCGCGCTCCCCCCGCCCGGCACCGTCTGCCAGCAGGACGTGCCGTTCGCCTCGTCGGCGTCGGACACGTCCGCGAGGGCGGCGGCCGCGGTCGTCGCCGGGGCGGGCCACCGCCGCTGACGGTCGCGCTCCGGCGCGACTGCCGCTGAAGAACGCACCCGCCCTCGGGCCGCACCGGATGGTCTCCGGGGCGGCCCGAGGCGTTCACTGGGCGGAGAGGCGCTTGGCGGCTCCTCGTCAGCTGGCCTTCTTGCGGGCCCGCTTCTTGGGTGCGGCCGCCGCGGCGACGGCGTCCGGGTCGAGGACCTTCGCCAGGTAGCGGCCGGTGTGGCTCTCGGGCACCGTGGCGAGGAACTCCGGCGGCCCCTCGGCGACCACCGTGCCGCCGCGGAAGCCACCCTCCGGACCCATGTCGATCAGCCAGTCGGCGCTCTTGATGACGTCGAGGTTGTGCTCGATGACGATCACCGAGTTGCCCTTGTCGACCAGCCCCTGCAGCACCAGCAGCAGCTTGCGGATGTCCTCGAAGTGCAGGCCGGTCGTGGGCTCGTCGAGGACGTAGATGCTGCGGCCGTTGGAGCGCTTCTGCAGCTCGCTGGCCAGCTTCACCCGCTGCGCCTCGCCACCGGAGAGCGTGGTCGCCGGCTGCCCCAGCCGCACGTAGCCGAGCCCCACCTCGGTGAGGGTGCGCAGGTACCGGGCGATCGCCGGGATGGCCGCGAAGAAGTCGGCGGCCTCCTCGATCGGCATGTCGAGGACTTCGGCGACCGTCTTGCCCTTGTAGTGCACCTCGAGGGTCTCCCGGTTGAACCGGGCGCCCTTGCACACCTCGCAGGGGACGTAGACGTCGGGGAGGAAGTTCATCTCGATCTTGAGGGTGCCGTCACCGGAGCATGCCTCGCAGCGGCCGCCCTTGACGTTGAACGAGAAGCGGCCCGGCAGGTAGCCACGCATCTTCGCCTCGGTCGTGCTCGCGAAGAGCTTGCGCACCTGGTCCCAGACCCCGGTGTACGTGGCCGGGTTGGAGCGGGGCGTGCGGCCGATCGGTGACTGGTCGACGTGCACGACCTTGTCCAGGTGCTCCAGACCGGTGACGGTCCGGTGGCGGCCGGGCACCATGCGCGCCCGGTTCAGCTGGTTGGCCAGGGTCGTGTAGAGGATGTCGTTGACCAGGCTGGACTTGCCCGAGCCGGAGACACCGGTGACCGCGACGAGGCAGCCGAGCGGGAACGTGACGTCGACGCCCTTGAGGTTGTGCTCGCGGGCGCCCTTGACCACCAGCTCGCGGCCCGGGGTGGGCTCGCGCCGCTCCTTGGGGATCTCGATCGCCTTCCGGCCCGACAGGTAGGCACCGGTCAGCGAGCGCTCGCTGGCCATCAGCTCGTCGAGGCTGCCGCTGACGACCACCTCGCCGCCGTGCTCGCCCGCGCCCGGGCCGATGTCGACGATCCAGTCGGCGATCTTGATGGTGTCCTCGTCGTGCTCGACGACGATGAGGGTGTTACCCATGTCGCGCAGCCGGACCAGCGTCTCGATCAGCCGGGTGTTGTCCCGCTGGTGCAGGCCGATGGACGGCTCGTCGAGGACGTAGAGGACGCCGACCAGGCCGGACCCGATCTGGGTGGCCAGCCGGATGCGCTGTGCCTCCCCACCGGCGAGCGTGGCGGCCGGCCGGTCGAGGGAGAGGTAGTCGAGGCCGACGTCGACGAGGAACGACAACCGCGCCTGGATCTCCTTGAGGACCCGGTCGGCGATGGCCCGTTCGCGGTCGCCGAGGACCAGGGTCTGGAGCCACTCCGAGGCCTCGCCGATGGAGAGGTTGGTGACCTCGGCGATGGACCGGCCGTTGAGCTTGACCGCGAGGATCTCGGGCTTGAGCCGGGTGCCGTGGCAGACGGGACAGGGCACGTCGCGCATGTAGCCCTCGTACTTGTCCCGCATGAAGTCGCTGTCGGTGTCCTCGTGCCGGCGCTCGAGGAAGGGCAGCACGCCCTCGAAGGCGGCGTAGTAGCTGCGCTCGCGGCCGTACCGGTTCTTGTAGCGGACGTGCACCTGGTCGGGGGACCCGTGCAGCACGGCCTTCTGGACCTTGGCCGGGAGCCGCTCCCAGGGCGTGTCCATCGAGAAGCCGATCTGCTGCGACAGCCCGGTGAGCAGCCGCTGGAAGTACTCGTTGCTCATGTGGCCGGCCCACGGCGCGACGGCGCCCTCGCCCAGGCTCTTGCCCGGATCGGGGATGACGAGGTCGGGGTCGACCTCCTTGCGCGTGCCGATGCCGGTGCACTCGGGGCAGGCGCCGAACGGGGAGTTGAACGAGAACGACCGGGGCTCCAGGGCCTCGAACGACAGCCCGTCGTCGACGCAGGCGAGGTGCTCGGAGAAGGTCCGCTCGCGGGACGGGTCGTTCTCGTCGAGGTCGACGAAGTCGAGGACGACGAGGCCGCCGGCGAGGCCGAGCGCGGTCTCCACCGAGTCGGTGAGGCGGCGCTTGGCGCTCTCCTTGACCGTCAGGCGGTCGACGATCACCTCGATCGTGTGCTTCTCCTGCTTCTTGAGCTTGGGCGGCTCGGTGAGCGGGTGCACCGTGCCGTCGACGCGGACGCGGGAGAAGCCCTGGGTCTGCAGGGAGCTGAACAGGTCGACGTACTCGCCCTTGCGCGCCCGGACCACCGGCGCCAGCACCTGGAAGCGGGTGCCCTCCTCCATGGAGAGCACCTGGTCGACGATCTGCTGCGGGGTCTGCCGGGAGATCGGCTTGCCGCAGTTGGGGCAGTGCGGCTGACCGGCGCGGGCGTACAGCAGGCGCAGGTAGTCGTAGACCTCGGTGATCGTGCCCACCGTCGACCGCGGGTTGCGGTTGGTCGACTTCTGGTCGATCGAGACGGCGGGCGACAGCCCCTCGATGAAGTCGACGTCCGGCTTGTCCATCTGCCCGAGGAACTGGCGGGCGTAGGCCGACAGCGACTCGACGTACCGGCGCTGCCCCTCGGCGAAGATCGTGTCGAAGGCGAGGCTCGACTTGCCCGAGCCGGAGAGCCCCGTGAACACGATGAGCGCGTCGCGGGGCAGGTCGAGATGGACGTCCTTGAGGTTGTGCTCGCGGGCGCCGCGGACGACGAGCCGGTCCATGTGATCCCTGTCAGTCAGTGTGGCCAGATGCATCATCAGGAGGAGCCAAGGCCCTGGATCAGGGAGCTGTTCCCCTCACCCGGCGTGCCCCCGTGTCGCTCCCGTCACGCATGCGCGACGGCGCGTCACCGAGGTCGCACGGACGCTCAGGCGGGCGCCGCGACAGGTGGCGCGGTGGGATCGAAGACGGGGGCGTAGCGGCGCCAGGGCCGCGCGCGCTCGAGCTCTCCGGCGATCGAGAGTAGTCGGGTCTCGGCTCCCGCGGGGCCGATGAGCTGGACGGCGACAGGCAGGCCCTCCGGCCGGGATCCCGCCGGCAGCACCAGCGCCGGCAGGCCGGCGAGGTTCCAGGCCGCCGTCCACGGTGCCCAGCGGGCGTTCGCCGTCACGTTGGCCAGGAACGAGCGCTCGTGCCACGGGCGGGCGGCCAGGGGCGGTCCGGTGGTGACGGGGGTGAGGAGCACGTCGACGTCCTCGAAGAAGGCGGCCATCTGCTCGCGGAACCGCTGCTGCGTGCGCGGCCGGATCAGGCCGGCGCGGCGCACCATGCGCCCGATGCGGGCGTGCGTCCGGCTGCGGGGCTGGAGCGCCGCACGGTCGAGGCCGAGGGCGGCGGCGTCGTCCTCCGCGCCGGCCATCCACCGGGCCAGCGCGCCCGTCGCCGCTCCGGTGCTGATCCGCGGGTTCCGTGGGACCACCGTGTGACCGGCGGCGACGAGCTCGGCGACCACCGCGTCGACCGCGGCCCGGGTCGGTGCGTCGGCGCGGAGGCCGGGAACCGGCGAGCGCGTGGAGACCGCGATCCGCAGTGGCCGGCCGGGACCCGCGAGCGGTGCGGGCTCCTTCCCCGCCAGGACGGCGTGCGCCAGGGCCAGGTCGGCCACGGTGGTGGTGAGCGCGCCGTTCTCGGCCATGTCGGACCAGCTGTCGGCACCGATCAGCGCCGGCACTACGCCGAGCCCCGGCTTGAGCGTCACGAGGCCACAGGCCGCGGCCGGGAGCCGCAGCGAGCCCATGCCGTCGTTGCCGTGGGCGACCGGCACGCAGCCCGCCGCGACCGCGGCCGCGCTGCCGCCGGAACTGCCCGCAGGCGAGAGCGCCGTGTCCCACGGGTTGCGGCTGACCGCCGCCGGGCCGTCGGTGGCGCTGTAGAGGCAGAGCTCGGGGACGCGGGTGATGCCGACGACGACGGCGCCGGCCGTACGCAACCGGGCCACGACGGGATGGTCCGCCGTCGCCGGCGCGGGGGTGGCGGTCGTGCCGTCGGTGGACACCTCTCCCGCCACGGCGACGTTGTCCTTCACCGCGACCGGGACGCCGGCCAGGGGCAGCGAGCCCCGGTCGGGCGCGGCGTCGACCGCGGCGGCCTCGGCCAGGGCGGCCTCCTCGCGGACGACGCGGAAAGCCCCGATACGGGCGTCGACGGCGGCGATGTGCTCGAGGTGCGCCCGGACCACGTCGACCGCCGACACGGCACCCGAACGCACCCGCTCCGCGATCTCGGTCGCCGGCAGCCCGACCAGCGTGCCAGGGCCGTCATCGGTGGCGGGGGCTGGGCTAGCGTCCATGGGGCCGACGGTAACGACGGCCGCCGACACTTTCGAACGGGAGTCCTCGATGAGCGCCGACACGTACAGCGGGAACGTCGAGGTCGGCGGTCCGGCCCAGGTCCGGGAGCTCCCCGGGCTGACCATCACCAAGGTCGCGGTCAGCGAGATGGCCAACAACGTCTATCTGCTGCGCTCCACGGCCACCGGCGAGGCCCTGCTCATCGACGCCGCCGCGGAGCCCGACGTCCTCCGCCGGCTGGTCACCGGCGTCGAGCTCCGGACCGTCGTCACCACGCACGGGCACTGGGACCACCACCGGGCGCTCTCGGACGTCGTCTCGGCCACGGGTGCGGAGACGGTCGCGCACCCGGCGGACGCCCCGGACCTCCCCGTCTCGGTCAGCCGCAAGGTCGAGCACGGCGACACCCTGACCGTGGGCGACCAGACCCTCGAGGTCGTCCACCTCCGGGGTCACACGCCGGGCAGCATCGCGCTGGTCTGGCGCGGGCCCGGCGATGCGGGCACCCACGTCTTCACCGGCGACAGCCTGTTCCCGGGCGGCGTCGGGAACACCCAGAAGGACCCCGTCCGGTTCGCCTCGCTGATCGACGACGTCGAGGAGCGGCTGTTCGGCACGCTGCCGGACGAGACGTGGGTCTATCCCGGCCACGGCAACGACACGACGATCGGCGCGGAGCGACCGCACCTCGGCGAGTGGCGGGCGCGGGGCTGGTGAGTCCCTGAACGCGGCTTGAGGGGCGCCTAGCTGGACCAACTTAATGGCCAGCTTCAATGTGAAGCGCACTCAACCAGTGTGGCTCTTGTAGCCCCAGCTTGGCACAAGCTGCCCGAGCTCCGAAGACCAAGGATGGGGCCGCTATGGAACACGAGGCGGCTTAGCGACACCCGAGCGTGGGTGGACGGTTGCCCGCCCTTGACGAGCCTCGGCCGGGCGGGCGCGTGATGGCCCCCGGACGTGCCCCACGTGGTGAGTTGCCGCCCCGATCCGATGACCAGGGTCGACGGGGACCTTTACCAGTGTTCACTGGCATGTGGAAGCGACAGTCTTCGTTGTATGACAGCGACACCGCTTCCGAATCGCCCCGCCTCCGATCCCTCATCCGTGAGCGAGCCACCGCGGTCGGACCAGCCACCCTGGCAGCCAGCGCCGCCTGCCACCGCAGCGGAGGTTCCACACCTTCACCTCCGGCGCAGCTCCACCAACAAGGTGCTGGGCGGCGTATGCGGCGGGCTGGCCGAGTACACCAACACAGATCCCTTGCTGTGGCGCGTCGGGTTCATCGCCCTGGCGGTGATGGGCGCCGGCATCTTGATCTACCCGCTGCTGTGGCTCCTCGTGCCGGCCGCCGGCCCCAATGACTCCGCCACATCGGGGCTCCATCAAACGCTCCGCCAGGGGCGGTCCCCCCGCTCTTAGGGTCGCCCTGCAGCCAGCTACTGCCGATCCCCGGGGTGGCCCTGAGTGGGCCGCCTTGGGCGACTGGCCGACTCGCCCGAAGGGCGGCCTTGAGGTGACCACTCTGGGCGCCGGCGCCCGGTGACCACAAAGGAGGCATTGACGGCTTGGTGATGTTCGCGTGACGCCGTACGGGGACGCTCGGTTGCCTGCGCAACTGGCGCAGCTGGCGGTTCCGCCCGGATCTGCGCCATCCCGGCCTGACGATCCATGGCCCCTCGCCTCGCCTAGAGCCCGTCCGACCTGCAGCGGCGTACCACTGCCGGCGTTCCCCTCGGTACCAGGAAATGACAGCTCTCGGGAGAGAGGATCCGTCGCCATGGTTTATGTCAACACTTTGAATCGGTTGATCGTCGAGGGCGGGGAGTTCCCGGCCTTGAAGGCACGCATCTGGATGATCACCCGCACCGTGGTGCCGCCTCCCACCGTCCGAGATCAGGATGTCTACGAGGAAGTCGAAGCGACTGGAACGAACCGCGCGGTGTTCGCCCTCAACTCCGGGCCCTCCCTGGTCGACGAGACCGCCAAACTCTGTGGGCTCAGCCTCCACGAGGAGGGCCTGCCGGCGGTCAACGGCCCCATCTTCCGGTTCGGTGACGTAGAAAGCCTGCCAACGCCTTTCCCGGACAACCCGGAGGGCTACATCGACTGCACAGAATTGCCGAGAGCGGCAGTCGACCTGACCACTGTCGCCTCCAGGGACTGGCCCTTCACCGCGCTTCCGTTGACCGTCGGCGGCAACAGGGTCGCGACTCTGACCGTAGGCGCGGGGAACGGCGGACGAGCGGACCTGGCGGCCTCGGGCGACCTCCCGGCTCCGTGGAGCTACACCGTGCACCTACGCATCAGCCCATCGTGGGAGGTGTTCCTCCCGAGCAGTCCGTTCGCGGTGGACCAGGACCCCGCACCAACCGCCTCTGGGCCGATCTCCGGTGACCTGCGTCGCTGGCTGGGGACATCAGTGCTGAATGCCTACATGAGCTCCGTGACGAACGCCGCTTACGACACGACCATCCGGGCACATGCGGCTATCGTCTTCCCGCCGGTCAAGCCCTTCCTGATCTCCGGAGTGCCACCCCCTGACGTCGTCATCTCGGTGCGACGAGTCGGCGTCGACCCTGCCGGGCTACTCGAGTTCTGGCCGACCACGGCGGGTTTCGGCAATGTCACGTCCAGGCTCTTCCCGCCCGACACGCGTGACACCTCGACCCCGCTGGGATGCCTGCTTGGTCCCGCCTCCGGTCTTGCGTCGCGCACGTTGTCGCAGTTGCTCCGGAGCCGAAGGGGCTGATGCGCCGCCCTTGACATGCCCGTGGTGCGCCGCCCGGTCACCCGATCGCGGGGTCGCGGCACCGTGTCCCTTAAAGCCCCTGAGCTGCCCGTTTGGACCGTGGTGGACATCGCCGTACCGCAGCGAACGCCGGCAAACTGCAACTACAACTGCAACCACTTCTGATATATGCACCGACGTTCGCGCGTTGGCGACGAGGTTTCACCGGCCACTGAGCAGGCGGTGACGCATGTGTGACGATTTGGTGACGATGCCTAACTACCGTGGCCCTCTATGAGGTTTTCGCACTAGGAGACCTCGCTCGAGCGCGACAAAGGAAACGCGACAGAGGAAGGCGGTGCGGTCCCGTGTGGTACACCAACGTAATCATCCGTCAGGTCTACGCCCGAAATGTCCAGGGGGACGCGCGAGCGTTGGTGGTGGGACAAGGATGGCGGAACATCGCTGGAACACCCGATGCGGTGACGAATATACTCATTGTCCTTAGTGCCGCCGCGGCAAACAACCGCCCCTGCAACGTGTATATCGGCGCCAACGGGTTGATCCTGTCTGCACAGCAGCCATTCTGACACAACTTCGAGGCGAGCGGTTCGGTGTGCGGCGCGCCAATCTGTCCATGTCGCGCAGCTGAAGTCAGCCAGAATGGCGGCTCTCGCACCGGTCGCATGAAATTGAACAAGAACCGGGGAGTCTAATGAATGAAGAAGGAGCCATCGGCACCAATCAGGCCGCGGACGCCGACGCGGCTGCCGGCGTTCCTGTGCCGCTCGAGGAGGGGGCAGGCAAGGCAGCGGCCGGCGGGGCCGACCCGGACGCGGCTGCCGGCGTTCCTGT
>JHVO01000017.1 GCA_000620185.1 Geodermatophilaceae bacterium URHB0062 | reverse complement strand
CCGCAGGGTGGGCGTCCGCAGGGTGACCGGCCGCAGTGGCAGGACCGCCGTCCCCAAGGTGACCGGCCCCAGGGCAGCGGTGGGCCGCGGGACTGGCGCGAGCGCCGGCCGTCCGACCACCGCGGTGGAGGGCGTCCGACCGGACGGGATCGCGCCGGAGCCGAGCAGGACCGGCGGCCTCCGTTGCCCCCCGGCCCCGCGCTTCCCGAGTGGGCCGACCCGCGTGACCTCGACCGCGCCGTCCGTGAGTCCCTGCGTGGCCTCGACCCGCGGAACGCCGAGCGTGTGGCCGGCCACCTGGTGGTCGCCGGCACCCTTGTCGACGACGACCCCGAGACGGCGTTGGCGCACGCTCGGGCGGCCCGCGACCGCGCGTCACGGGTCGCCGTAGTCCGGGAAGCCGTCGGCGTGGCCGCGTACCACGCCGGTGATTTCGCCGAGGCGGCGCGGGAGATCCGTGCCTACCGCCGGATGAGCGGCGACGTCGGCTATCGAGCGGTGCTTGCCGACTGTGAGCGGGCCCTGGGCCGCCCGGAGGTCGCGCTGCGCCTCGTCGCGGAGGCGCTGACCGATTCGCCCGACGCCCAGGAGTCGATCGAGCTGCGGCTCGTGGAGGCGGGGGCGCGACGCGACCTCGGGGAGCACGCCGCCGCCCGTCTCGTCCTCGAGGCGGAGCTGGGCGGGCGTCCGACGCCCGGATCGCTGGACGCGACGGATCCGCACCGGCTCCGTGTCGCCGCTGCGTACGCGGATCTGCTCCAGGAGATGGGTGAGGAGCAGCTGGCCGAGGAGTGGCACGGCGCGGTCGCCGCCGCGGAGCCCGACGACATGGACATCGAGTTCACCGAGCTGGAGTTCGAGGACGAGGACACGGACGTCGCGGTGTCGACGGACCCCTCTGACACGGACGGCGCAGACGGGGACGCGGATCGTTCGGAGCTCGAGGAGTCGCTCGCCGGCGAGCCGGGGAACAGCGGTGCCGGCTTCGACGCCGAGGTCGAGGCTGAGGTCGCCGAGCTGCTCGGCGAGACCGACGTCCCGGCCGACGGAACGGGTGCGAGCGGGGACGGTCCCGCATCCTCCTGAGCACTGACAGCTTCGCGCCGGTCGTCCACACCGGGCGGCGTCGTCCACAGTTCGCCGCCGCCCCTGGGCGCGGACCACGACGGGCCCGAGGCTGGTCGCATGAGCGTGGCAGTGATCGACCGGAACGATGTGGTGCTGCGGGGGCGGATGTCCGCCCCCGCAGAGCTCCGCACCCTCCCCAGCGGGGACACGCTGGTGACTTTCCGCCTGGTCGTGCGTCGGGCCGAACCCCGGGTGCGGGGCCAGTCCGTCGACGTCCTCACCTGCGTCACCTACGACCGCTCTCTTCAGCGGCGCGCAGCGGCGTGGCAGCCGGGTGACGTGGTGGAGGTGGAGGGGGCGATGCAGCGTCGGTTCTGGCGAACGGGCAGCGGCACCGCGTCGGTGTGCGAGGTGAACTGCAGACGCGGCCGCAAGGTGCCGAGGTCGGGCGCCCCGGAGGCCGAGCGCGCGGGATGAGCGGCCAGGAACGGCGGTCAGTCCGCCAACGGCCGCATCACCAGCCCGGTGCGTGGCTTCGGCACGAACAGCGTCGACTTCCGCGGCATCCGGGCGCCCGCCCGGGCCACGGCCGCCACGTCGCTGGGCGAGGGGGCGCGCAGCAGCAGCGCGAGACCGGTGCGCTCACGCGCCGTTCGCAGGGCCTCGTCGACGCTGTGCGCGATCAGCACCGACTCCGGGTCGTCCGCCCGTCCCCACAGGCTGCCGAGCAGTCCGTGGTGGGCCAGCACGACGTCCAGGCCGCGCCACGCAGCCGGAGCCTCCGGCGGCACGGTCGCGAGCACCTCCGCGGAGGGCGCGCTGAGCTCCACGAGCCGGGTTCCGTCGGTGACGAGGAAGCCGGACCTCTCCTGGGGTTCCAGCCAGCGCCGGATCGCGGCGTGGAGAGCGTCCACCGGCGACGGCAGCTCGGTGACCTGGAAGCCGCGGGCGGCGGCTCGGACGGCCGCGTCGAGGTCCAGGTCGGGCGCCACGCGATGAATGGGGTCCACGCGGAGTCCGCCCGGGCCCATGGGGGTCACGAGCGCGAGCACCGCGTCGGCGCCGGGAGCGCCCGGCTCCATGCGGTTGTGGGCGCTGGCCGCGGCGAAGCGGTGATGCCCGTCGGCGATCACCGCGCCGGTCCGGCGCAGGGCCGCACGGAGCCGCTCGACCACCACGGGTTCGGTGACCCGCCACAGCCGGTGGCGGACCCCGTCGGTGTCCTGCACCTCCAGCGTGGCCTGCCCCTGCCGGGCGTCGCGGGTGAGCGCGGCGACCTCCGGCTCGGGATCGTGCGCCAGGACGATGGGCTCGAGGTCGGTGCGGGTCGCGGCCAGCAGCGCGCGGCGGCCCTCGACCGCGGGAGCGTAGGTGTCCTCGTGCGGCAGGACGGCTCCCGAACCCGGCTGGGGCAGTGCCACCGCGCCGAGCCATCCAGCCGTCGCCGCTCCGGCGGGCGGCGTCATCTCGTAGAGCCACAGGGCCCGCTCGTCGTCGCGGTCGAGGACTCCGTCGGCCTCCCATGCGCGCAGCGATGCCGCCGCCTGCTCGGTCGAGCGCCGCTCCGGGCCACCCTCGGGTCCGGCGTCGTGGCCGGCCACCCGCGAGTCGACCTGCGGCAGGATGAGGCGGACGATGTTGTACGGGTCGGCGTCGGCAAGGCGATCGCGGCCGGCCGGTGTCACGAGGTCGTAGGCTGGCGAACTCACCCGGGCGAGATGCTCGGCTTCTCGCTGTCGGTAGGTCAAGGCTCGGAAGGGCCGGATCTCGAGTCCCGTCGCCGAACCGGATGCGTGGGAGTCCGCCGACGGAGAGAGCACAACCATGATCGTAGGAGCGTGCCGCTCCGGGCCGCGGCGGCGGCCGGTGAGCGCAGGCGCCGGGGGTCGCACGGGGTCGCCCGGCCGCCCCGCCAGGATGAGGAGGGAGCGCGAGTGACGGACGCAGCGTCTCCCGACGGCGGCGTCTACGAGTGGTTCCAGCGCGGGCTGGAACTGCTCCGCGCCGGCAATCCGGCGGCCGCGGCGACGCTGCTGGCCCGAGCGTCGGACGCGGAACCGGAGTCCCGCAGCATCCTGGAGGCGCTCGCCCGGGCACTGTTCGACGCCGGCCGGTACAGCGACGCGGTGGCCGCCTTCACCGCGCTCACCGGCCTCAACCCGACCGATGACTACGCGCAGTTCGGTCTCGGGCTCTCGGCCAGCCGTGCAGGCGAGCTGCGCCTGGCCGCCGAGCACCTGTCCCTGGCCGTCGCCATGCGTCCGGACCTCGGGCACTACGCCCGTGCGCTGCGCCGGGTCCGCGCCCTCCAGGCTGCCGAGTCCGCATGAGCCCTCCGCCGAGCCTGGCTTCCGGAAGTCCCACGCCGCCCTCCGGCGCCTTCGACGTGGCGCTGCTCGACCTCGACGGCGTCGTCTATGTCGGTCCCGACGCCGTCCCCGGGGTACCGGACGCGCTCGCATCCGCCCGCGCCGCCGGCATGCGTCTCGGCTTCGTCACCAACAACGCCGCCCGCACGCCCGACGAGGTCGCCGGTCATCTGACCGCCCTGGGCGTCCCCGCCGGAGCCGGCGACGTCATCACCAGCTCCCAGGCGGCGGCGACCGTGGTGGCGGACCTGCTCGGCGCCGGTGCGGCGGTCCTGCCCGTGGGGGGTGCCGGGGTGGCCGCGGCCCTCACGGCCGCCGGGCTGCGGGTCGTGGCACGTGCCGAGGACGGGCCGGTGGCCGTCGTCCAGGGGTACGGCCGCGAGGTCGGCTGGGCGCAGCTCGCCGAGGCAGTCGTCGCCGTGCGGAACGGCGCACGGCACGTCGCGACCAACACCGATGCCACCATCCCGTCCCCTCGCGGGCCCCTGCCCGGCAACGGCGCGATGGTCGGCGTGGTCAGCGCCATCACCGGTCAGGCACCGCTCGTGACCGGCAAACCCGATCCCGCCATGCACGCCGAGTGTGTGCGCCGCACGGGCGCCCGCCGGCCGCTCGTGGTCGGCGACCGGCTCGACACCGACATCGAGGGCGCACGACGAGCGGGCGCGGCCAGCCTGCTCGTCCTCACCGGCGTCACCGACCCGGCGATCCTGCTCGAGGCGCCCCCACAGCACCGACCGGACCTGCTCTCGGCGGACGCGGGCAGCCTGCTCGTGCCGCATCCGGCGGTCGACCGCGTGGCCGGCGGCCTGCGGTGCGGCGCCTGGACCGCGCGGCCCGCCGAGGCGGAGGGCACGTGGCTGCTGTCCGCCGACGCGTCGACGACCGATCCCGGGGACGGCCTCGACGGACTGCGTGCCCTGTGCGTCGCGCACTGGGAACGGCACCCCGACGACGGGGCGCGCGCCCGTGTCCTGGCCGCGGATCCGGTCGCGGCCGCCGCCCTCGCGGAGTGGGGTCTCGGCCCCGCCGCTACGGGCTCAGAGCAGTGACCGGAGGCGCAGCATGTCGCGCAAGCCGGCCTCGAACTTGACCCGCCCGCTGGCCCAGGCCGGCGCGAACTTCAGCCGTCCCTCGGTCAGGGCCACCAGGTCGTCGCTCGTCATGGTCAGCCGGATGTCGGCCTTCGGCGCCGCCGGCCCGTCCGGGACCACCGTCAGGTCCCGCACCGCTCCCGATGTCAGCCGGCCCGTGACCATCTGCTCGAGATCGGTCAGCCGGCACGACAGCGACCGGTCGAGCCCGGACGCCGCCGGGTTCGCCGCCAGGTCACCGAGGATGCGCTTGAGGGCGGTCAGGCAGTCATCGATCGTGGCCACGCGGGCGCGCCTCCAGTGCGAAAGAGGGAAAAGCGTGCGACGGGACGCTATCGCCCCGCTCTCCACCCGTGCCCGTCGTCCCCGGCCGGTAACCTCCGAAGCGACAGGTCCGGCGGCGGATGCGTACCTCCGATCGCCGGCCCACCCCCTCGAGAGGCGAGCACATGACCGAGCCGAACCCCCCGCGACCGGTCCCCGGTCCGCCGCGGCCCGGGCCCGGTCCGGTCGACGCCACGGCGCCCCGGGCGGCGGACGCCGACCGGGAGGCGGAGCAGCGCTTCGAGGATCTCGACGAGCGTCCGGTCGCCGAGCACGTGGCCGTCTTCGAGGCCGAGCACTCCCGGCTCCAACGGGAGCTCGGCACGATCGACCAGCTCTGATGGTCCGGCGGAGTCGGCTCGATGCAGAACTCGTGCGGCGGGGCCTCGCCCGCTCCCGCGAGCACGCGGTGAGTCTCATCGCCGAAGGCCGGGTGGCGGTCTCGGGCCGGGCGGCGACCAAGGCCGCCACCGGCGTCGAACCGGGCACACCCGTCGTCGTCCGCACCGATCCCGACGAGCCCAGCTGGGTCTCCCGCGGGGCGCACAAGCTGCTGGGCGCCCTCGACGCCCTCCCGGTTGCCGTCGAGGGCCGCCGCGCGCTCGACGCCGGTGCCTCCACCGGGGGGTTCACCGAGGTGCTGCTGAGCCGCGGGGTGGCCGAGGTCGTCGCCGTCGATGTCGGCTACGGCGAGCTCGCCTGGTCGCTGCGCACGGACGACCGCGTGCGGGTCGTGGAGCGCACCAACGTGCGCACCCTGACGCCCGAGGCGATCGACGGACCGGTCGACCTGGTGGTCGCGGACCTGTCCTTCATCTCCCTGCGACTGGTGCTGCCCGCGCTGATCGGCTGCGCGAACGACGACGCCGACCAGCTGCTCATGGTCAAGCCGCAGTTCGAGGTGGGCCGCGAGCGGCTCGGCGCCGGGGGAGTGGTGCGCGACCCCGAGCACCGCGTGCAGGCTGTCCTGGACGTCGCCCGAGCGGCGGCGGACCTGGGCTGGGGCACCGCCGGCGTCGTGGCCAGTCCGCTGCCGGGGCCGGCCGGCAACGTCGAGTTCTTCGTGTGGCTGCGCCGTGATGCGGGACCACCGCGGGAGGACATCGTCCGTCGAGCAGTGCAGGAGGGGCCCCGATGAGCCAGACCACCACCGATCCGGCGAGCACGGGGGACGAGCCGCGCCGGGTCCTGCTCACCGTGCACACCGGACGTCGAGACATCGTGGAACTGGCCCGCACGTCCGCGGCGCGGCTGATGTCCGGTGGCATCACCGTCCGGCTCCTCGAGGACGAGGCCGGCGAGCTCGGCATCGAGGGCGCCGAGGTGTGCTGCGCGGACGCCGACGCGGCCAAGGGTGCCGAGATCGTGATGGTGTTCGGCGGTGACGGCACCTTCCTCCGTGCCGCCGAGCTCGCCCGCTACACCGACGCCGCGCTGATGGGCGTCAACCTCGGGCGGGTGGGCTTCCTCGCCGAGACCGAGCCCGAGGCGGTCGAGGAGACCCTCAGCGCGATCGAACGCTGCCTCTACTCGGTCGAGGAGCGGCTGGCTCTCGAGGTCGACGTCCTCGACAGCGCCGGCACGGTCGTGGGCGGCACGTGGGCGCTCAACGAGGTGTCGGTGGAGAAGGCCGAGCGGTCCCGCGTGCTCGACGTCGTCCTCGCCATCGACGGCCGGCCGCTGACCAGCTTCGGCTGCGACGGAGTCCTCTGCGCCACGCCGACGGGGTCGACCGCCTACGCCTTCTCGGCCGGCGGCCCGGTCGTCTGGCCCGACGTCGAGGCGCTGCTGCTCGTGCCGAGCAATGCCCACGCCCTGTTCGGTCGCCCCCTCGTGACCTCGCCGAACTCCGTGCTCACGGTCGCGGTGCCGGCCGACGGAAATCGCGCGCGGGTCTCGGCCGACGGCCGCCGCGCGGTGGAGGTGCCCGACGGCGGCCGGGTCGACGTCCGCCGGTCGGCCCAGCCGGTGCGGATCGCCCGCGTGCATGCGGCCACGTTCGGCGACCGGCTGGTGGCCAAGTTCGGCCTGCCGGTGCGCGGTTTCCGCGACGCCCGGCACGCCGGTCCGGGGCACGAGCTGTTCACCAGCCGGAACGTGCTCAATCGCGACATCGTGCGCGGGGACGGCACCGCCGAGGGCGCCGTGGCGCCCGCGGGGGAGGTGGACGGTGCCGGCACGCGCATTGACGACTGAGCGGAAGGCTCCGCGGACCCCGGCCCGCGCCACGGCACAGGCCGCGCAGCCGAAGAGCGCCCCGGGACGCCTCACCGAGCTGCGGATCCGCGGCCTGGGCGCCATCGACGACGTCACCCTCGACCTCGGCAGCGGTCTCACCGTGGTCACCGGCGAGACCGGGGCCGGCAAGACGATGGTGGTCACCGGCCTGACCCTGCTCTTCGGTGGCCGGGCCGACGCCGGTCGCGTCCGCGCCGACGGTCGGGCCGGGGTCGAGGGCCGCCTGCTGCTGCCGCCGGACTCCCCGGCGTGGGAGCGGGCCGCGGACGCCGGTGCCGACGCCGACGAGGACGGCAGCCTCATCCTCGCCCGGACGGTGAGCGCCGAGGGGCGGTCGAGGGCCTTCCTCGGCGGTCGCAGCGTGCCGGTCGGGGTGATCGCCGAACTGGCCGAGGGACTGCTCGCCGTGCACGGGCAGACCGATCAGCTCCGGTTGTCCCGGCCGGCCGAGCAGCGGCGTGCCCTGGACCGTTACGCCGGCCCCGAGCACCTGGCGCTGCTTGATCGGTACCGCGCGGCCCACCAGCAGTGGCGGGAGCTGGCCGCCGACCTGGAGCGCCGGCGCGGTCAGGCCCGCGAGCTGGCCCAGGCCGCTGACGTGCTCCGCCACGGACTGGACGAGATCGGTGCCGTCGCGCCCGAGCCGGGCGAGGACGAGAGCCTCGACACCCAGGCCCGGCGGCTCAGCGACGCCGACGCACTCCGTGCCGCGGCCGACGAGGCGCGCCTCGCCCTGGTCGGCGACGTGACCGGGGACCTCGGTGGGGGAGAGCCGCCGCAGGACGCCACCGCCGCGCTGGCCACGGCCGAACGCGCGCTGGCGGGCTCCGACGACCCGACCCTGGTGATGCTGTCGCAGGACCTCGCCGACGCGGTCGCGGTCGTCTCCGACGTCGCGGGGCAGCTCGCCGGCTACGTGGCCGACCTCGACGCCGACCCCGCACGGCTGGCCGAGGTGCTCGACCGCCGGGCCGCGATCACCGCACTCGTGCGCAAGTACGCGGTGGCGGGTGAGGGGCTCGGCGGCGTCCTTGCCTGGGCCGAGGAGGCCGAACGCCGGCTCGCTGAACTCGACGTCTCCGACGAGGCGCTGGAGTCGCTGACGGCCGCACGCGACGCCGCCCGTGCCGAGGTCGACCGGCTCGGGGCGGAGCTCTCATCGGGCCGGCGGGTCGCGGCCGAGGGGTTCGCGGCCGAGGTCGGCCGGGAGCTCGCCGGGTTGGCCATGAAGAGCGCGCGCGTCTCCTTCTCCATCGAGAGCGACCCCGACAGTCCGGGCGCCGACGGCATCGACGAGGTCGCCCTCCTGCTCGCGCCCCATCCCGGTGCGCCGCCTCGGCCGGTTCACCGCGGCGCCTCCGGGGGTGAGCTCTCGCGGGTGATGCTCGCTATCGAGGTCGTGTTCGCCGGGGCAGACCCCGTGCCGGTCATGGTCTTCGACGAGGTCGACGCCGGGGTCGGTGGTCAGGCGGCCGGCGAGATCGGACGACGCCTGGCCCGCCTCGCCCGCGACCACCAGGTCGTCGTCGTCACGCACCTGGCCCAGGTGGCGGCGTTCGCCGACACGCACCTCGTCGTCGACAAGTCGCCGGACACCACGGCGGGCGTCACCGCCACCGACATCCGGGCGGTCGACGGTGAGGACCGCGTCCGCGAGCTCGCCCGCATGCTGTCCGGCCTCAGCGACAGCGACACGGGGCAGGCGCACGCCCGCGAGTTGCTGGCCGTGGCGGCGACCGCGCGCGCCTGAACCTTCGAGCGCCGCCCCGGCCGGGTGAGCGATGAGTGGCGCGCCACATGGTCGGGTAGGGCGCACCGCGTGAGCTGCTTCTCCTCGGCCGACGAGTCGGCGCATTACGGCTTCTCGGTCTGCATGCTCCTCGAGCAGTACCGCCGTCCGCTGCGGTGGGAAGAGGAAGGCGTCGTCGAGCTCGGCACGGGCGACGCCACGGCCATCAGCGACGTGGTCGGCTGCCTGCCGGCCCTGCGGGTGCGCAGCTTCGACATCAGCGGTCCGTCGGTGGCCCGGGCGAGGGAGAACATCGCCGCCCGCGGGGTGGGCGACCGGTACACCGTCGAACTGGGCGACTTCTTCGACCAGGCCGACGCCGCCGGTGGGGCACATGTGTCCACGGTCATCTCGAACCCGCCCTACATCCCCGCGCCGGACCGCGACATCCTCATGCCCGAGCTCTGGGGTGGCGTTACCGGCAACGACCTGCTGCTGCAGCTGCTGAAGTCGGGGTACGACAACGTCATCGCGGCGGTCGCCAGCTACTCCGACCCGGGAACGACGGTGCGCACGGCCGAGGACCTCGGCTACCGGGTGGTCAACTTCCTCGCCATGGGCCTCGACTTCGGCCCGTACAGCAACGAGCCGAAGGTCCGAGACCACATCCGCGGGCTGTGCGCGTCGGGCCGCGGCTGGGCCGACGACGACGGCTACATGGTGGCCGTCGCGCTGTTCACGCGGAACGCCGACATCCCCGGCAACCGCGCCGACATGCTCCTCAAGTCCCTGCAACTGACCGTCTGAGTGGAGGCCCGGAGGGTCTCCCGAAGACGGGCAGGGAGCCGCCCCGCGAGGCGCCCCGACGAGCGGGGCCCGAAGGGTCCCCGAGAAGGGGTGGAAAGGGCTCAGCGCTCCCGGGGAACGGCACGTGGCCGCGGTGTCAGCCGGAGGCTGACGATGATTTGGCGTAGCCCGCGAGGCCGAACTGGAGCAGGGAGAGGCCGCGCTGGCCCTGGCGGAGCAGTTCGGCGGTCAGCTCGGGGCCGCCCGAACCGCTGAGCACGCGGTCGCGGGCCAGTTCCAGCAGCGAGGCGTAGAGACCGAGGACGGCGTGGGCGGCCAGCCACGGCTCTATGTCTCCGGGGCGCGCTCCGGTCTCCTCGGCGATGAGTTCGGCGAGTGCGTCGGTCAGCGCCCCGAGGATCTCCCGCTCCCGGATCTGCAGCGTGCGGCTGCCCCGGACGACCTTCGCCATCGCCGCCACGCCGTCGGCCGCCTCCGGCGCCCCGAGCCGGCTCATGGCCGCCACGACGAAGCTGCCGGCCGCCGCGGAGACCGATTCGCCGGCCGGTCGGCGGCGGACGGCGTCGAGCAGCGCCGTCCGCATCGGCGGATCGGCGTCGAAGACCAGCCCCTCCTTGACGGGGAAGTGGTTGAAGACCGTCTTCTCCACCACGCCCGCGCGCTTGGCGATCTCCATGACGCTGACCGAGTCGAACCCCCGCTCGGCGAACAGTTCCGCCGCGGCGTCGACGATGCGGGCCCTCGTTTCCTGGTACCGGCGCTCGCGGGCCCCCGGCGTCCGCTTCGCCGGGCGGTCGGCAGGCGTCACCGGCTCGTCGGCCACCTCGGCGGCCACCTGAGCGGTCTTCGTGGCGGGGCGGGCAGGCACCGGGGGACGGGACGGCATGGTCCGGATGACCGCGCCGGTGCTGGGAGCCTCCTCGGCCGCCGGCGTCGACACAGGCGTGGTCGCCGGCGCGGACGAAGGCCCTGGTACGGGTGCGGTTCGGGGCAGGGCGTGGGCGACTCCAGTCACAGCCGCAACGCTAGTCACAACTCGGTAACGGTTCCGCTGGCGCCCAGGAGAGGGCGACTCGGGCGTGTCGCAGCGCCCGTGGTGTCGCGCACGGTGCGTAACTGGTGGGTCGCCGTCGCGCGTCGGACGACCGGGCGTACAGGCGCGCGTGAAAGCATGCGGCGCATGCGCATCGGCACCCTTCGGCGCGGCCGGGCCGAGGAGGCGGCCCCCGGGCAGTCCGGCACGGCCCGGCTCGACCGTCGCACGAAGAACCTCACGAAGCGGCTGCGCCCCGGCGACATCGCCGTCATCGACCACGTCGACATCGACCGGGTCAGCGCCGACGCCCTCGTCGGCACCCGCGTCGCGGCGGTGGTCAACGCCTCGCCCAGCATCTCCGGCCGCTATCCGAACCTGGGCCCCGAGATCCTCATCAACGCCGGCATCCCGCTGCTCGACGACGTCGGCAAGGAGGTCTTCGCCAAGCTCAAGGAGGGCACCCAGGTCCGCCTCGAGGGCAGCCAGCTGCTGACCGACGACGGCACGGTCGTCGCCGAGGGCCTCGCGCACACCCGCGAGACGGTCACCGCCGCGATGGCCGACGCGAGGGCAGGGCTCTCCACGCAGCTCGAGGCGTTCGCGGCCAACACGATGGAGTACATGAAGCGGGAGCGCGCGCTCCTGCTCGACGGCGTCGGCGTGCCGGACGTCGCCACCAAGTTCGAGGGCCGGCATGCCCTCATCGTCGTCCGCGGCTACGACTACAAGGAGGACCTGCAGGCCCTCCGCTCCTACATCCGCGACTACCGGCCGGTGCTCATCGGCGTCGACGGCGGCGCGGACGCGCTCATCGAGGCCGGCTACCAGCCCGACATGATCGTCGGCGACATGGACTCGGTCAGCGACGACTCGCTGACCTCCGGCGCCGAGGTCGTGGTCCACGCCTATCCGGACGGCCGCGCGCCCGGCCTGCCCCGGGTGGAGGCGCTCGGGGTCCCGGCCATCACCTTCCCGGCGGCCGCGACCAGCGAGGACATCGCGATGCTGCTCGCCGACGAGAAGGGCGCCTCACTCATCGTCGCCGTCGGCACGCACGCCACCCTCGTCGAGTTCCTCGACAAGGGCCGCGGCGGCATGGCCTCGACGTTCCTCACCCGCCTGCGGCTCGGTGGGAAACTGGTGGACGCCAAGGGCGTGAGCCGCCTCTACCGCAGCCGGATCTCCACGACGGCGCTCGTCGTGCTGGTCCTCGCCGCCCTGTTCGCCATCGGCTCCACCATCGCGGTGTCCGCAGCCGGCCGGGTGTACCTCGATCTGCTGCTCGACCAATGGAACAGCTTCGTGTTCTGGTTGGAGAACCTCTTCTCGTGATCGACTTCCGCTATCACCTGGTCTCGCTGATCGCCGTCTTCCTGGCCGTCGCGCTGGGCATCGTCATCGGCACGACGCAGCTCAACGAGCCGATCCTCAACGACATCGAGAACCAGGTGAGCTCGCTCGAGCAGGACAAGCGGGCCCTGGAGGACCAGACACAGCAGCTGCAGACCCAGGTGGACACCGCCGACGCCTTCGGGGCGGCGGTGGCCCCCGCGCTGGTGAAGGGCGCCCTGGCCGACCGCAAGGTCCTCCTCGTGATCACCAACGACGAGGTCCCGACCGAGACCGTCGACGGCGTGACCGCCCTGATCGACCAGGCCGGCGGCGCCGTGTCCGGCACCGTGCGGCTGCAGCCGGGCTACAGCGACCCGTCCACCGCCGCGAGCCTGGAGAGCTACGTGACCGGCCCCGGGTTGCCGACCGGTCTGAAGCTGCCCGAGGCGGACGACTCCGGTCAGCTGGTGGCCTCGGTGCTCGCCCAGGTGCTGATGGTCCCCAAGGGCGGCACCGCTCGGGACACCGCGCAGATCTCGTCGGTCCTCTCCGGGCTCAACGCCCTCGACGCACTGACTGCGGAGAGTTCCTCCGTCGCGGCGGCCGACTACGCGCTCGTGCTGACCTCCGGGGCCTTCCTGGGGCAGGACGCCGACGAGCGCAACGGCACCCTGACCGACCTGGTGTCGGCCCTCGACTCCACCGGATCGGGTGCGGTCGTGGCCGGGGACGCGGACTCGGCCGGCCAGAACGGGCTGGTCGGAGCGGTGCGTAACGAGCCCACGCTGTCCGATTCGCTGTCCACGGTCGACAACGCGGCGAGCAGCACCGGCCAGATCAGCGCCGTCCTGGCATTGGCCGCCGAGGGCGGTGGGACGTCGGGCAACTACGGCACGGGCAAGGACACCCAGCCCGTGCCGCCGGTGCCCGCAGCCACGCCGTGAGCGGTCACAGCCACGCCGTGAGCGGGCACGTGGGCGCACCTCGGATGGCCGGCGGCACCCGCCGCGCCGCGCTGGCTCTCACCGGGGCGCTCGCCGCCCGGGCGGCGCTGGCCGGGGCCGCCACGCTCGACGCCGCCCCGAGCGGTGCACCGTGGCGCCGGACCAACTACGCGGGCCGGACGCTGACCCTCCTCGGCGGCCCGGCCCTGGCCGCCTCCGCCACGGCGACCGCCGTCCTCGGCGCTCCCGCGGGAACGCGGGCCGCCACCGCGCTCGTCGGCGTCGTCTCCGGCGTCGTCGGCGGCTACGACGACCTGGCCGGCGCCCGCCCGGAGCAGGCGCGCGACAAGGGGCTCGCCGGCCACCTGCGCGCGCTGAAGGCCGGGCGGATCTCCGCCGGCGCGGTGAAGGTCGCCGGCATCGGCGCGGCGGCGGCCGCCGCCGCGGTCCTCACGCGCCGTGGAGGCGGAGCGTCGGCCCTGGCCGACGGCATCCTCACCACCGGCCTGGTCGCCGGTAGCGCGAACCTCGTCAACCTGCTCGACCTGCGGCCCGGCCGCGCCGCCAAGGCCGGCGCGATCGCCACGGCGGCCACCCTGGGCGGCCCGGCCGGGGGGCTCGTGGCCGGTCCCCTGGGCGCGACGCTCGCCGTGCTTCCCGCGGACCTCGGCGAGCGCGTGATGCTCGGCGACGGCGGCGCCAACGCCCTCGGTGCGCTCGTCGGTCTCCGGTTGGCGCGGGTCGGCGGGCGGGGAGCCCGCACCGGCCTGCTCGCCGCCATCGTCGGCCTGACGCTGGCCAGCGAGAAGATCAGCTTCACGAAGGTCATCGAGGCCACGCCGGGACTACGGGAACTGGACCGCCTCGGCCGCCGGCCGTCGTGAGCACCCGGCAGGCCGCTCGCGGTGTGGCCGGGGCGGCGGCGATGATCGCCGCGCTCACCGTGCTCGCCCGCCTGGCGGGGTTCGGCCGCACCCTCGCCTTTACCAACACCGTGGGGGCCGACAGCACCGGCGACACCTACGTCGCGGCCAACACCGTGCCGAACATCGTCTTCGAGGTGGTTGCCGGCGGTGCGCTGGCGAGCCTCGTCGTCCCGATGCTCGCCGCGGGCATCGCCTCGGGAAACCGGGAGCACGTGCGCGGGACGGCGTCGGCGCTGCTGGGCTGGACCCTGGTGGTGCTCACCCCCCTGGCGGTGCTGCTCGCGCTGTTGAGCCGGCCGATCGCCGAACTCCTCCTGGGCGGTCGCGGCCCCGACGAGGTGGCGCTGGCCACCCGCTTCCTGCTGGTCTTCTCCCCGCAGGTCGTGCTGTACGGCATCGGCATCGTGCTCACCGGCATCCTGCAGGCACACCGCCGGTTCGCCGGCCCGGCGATCGCACCGCTGCTCTCGAGCCTGGTGGTGGCCTCCGCCTACCTTCTCTTCGCCGGCATCGGCGGTGCGCACGAGGTCGCGGACCTGTCCCGGCCCGCCGAGCTCGTCCTCGGCGTGGGGACGACGCTCGGCGTCGTGGCGCTGAGCCTGAGCCTGCTGGTGCCGCTGCGCCGACTCCGCATCGGACTGCGCCCCGCCCTGCGCTTCCCGGTCGGGGCCGGACCGCGGGTCCGCCGGCTCGCCCTGGCCGGCGTGCTGACCCTCGCGGGGCAGCAGCTGGTCGCGGCCGTGGCGATCCGGCTGGCCAACACCGACGCGCCGCCGGGCACCCAGGTCGCCTACTTCGCGGGCATGACGCTGTTCCTCGTGCCGTGGGCGGCGCTCGCGGTGCCGCTGGCCACCTCGGCGTATCCGGGCCTCGCGGAACGGGCCGAGCTGGGTGACGAGCCCGGGTACCGCCGCACGCTGGCGCCCGCCGCGGTCCTCGTGGTGGCGGCGGCCGCGGTCGCCGCGGCCGTGCTCGTCGCCGTCGCGGGGCCCATGGCGCGGGTGTTCCTCGGCGGCGGCTCGGACGCGAGCGTCGCCGCGCTGCGCGACACGATCATCGCCTTCGCGCCGGGCCTGGTCGGCTACGCGCTCGTGGCGCTGCTGACCCGGGCGATGTACGCGCGCGGGTCGTGGCAGGCGCCGACGGTCTGCGTCGTCGGCGGTTGGGTGCTGGCCGTCCTGGCGGATCTGGTGCTCGCCGCGCTCCTGCCGCCCGCCGACCGCGCTCTCGCGCTGGGCGCCGGGCACAGCATCGGCGTCACCGTGGCCGGGATGGGGCTCCTGGTGGTGGTCGCCCGCGCGGCCGGTCCGCAGAGCCTGGCCGGCGTCGTCCGGGTCGGTGTGCCCGCCCTCCTGGCGGCCGCGCTGGCGGCCGCCGCGGGTGTGGCGATGGGCCGCGCGCTGGGGGCGGACCCGGTGCCGCCGCACGGCGCGCTCGCCGCCCTCGGCTCCGGGGTGCTGACCGGCGCGACCGCGCTCGTCGTCGCCGCGGCGGTCATGATGGGCACGGCACGTGGTCCGCTGGCCGCCGCGCTGCGCGGCCTGCGCGCGCCCGACCGGCAGCCCCACCAGCCGGAAGCCCGACCGACAGGAGGTGCACGGTGACCGAGCCGGCACCGCTGCGCGGCCGCCGGATCGCCGAGGTGCTGGCCACCAGCGCCGGCGGCGTCGGCCGGCACGTCGTCACGCTCGTACCCGAGGTCGCCGCGGCCGGCGCCGACGTCCGGGTCTGCGGCGCTCCCTCGACCGAGGAGCTCTTCGGCTTCGCCGCGGCCGGTGCCGACTTCCGGCCGGTGGGCATCTCCACCGGCCTGGCGCCCGTCGCCGACACCCGCGCGGTGCTCCAGCTGCGGACCGCGCTCGACGGCGTCGACCTGGTGCACGCCCACGGCCTGCGCGCCGGCCTGGTCGCCGCGGCCGCCCGGCGGCTGTCCGGTGAGCGGAACCGCCCGCTGGTGCTCACGCTGCACAACGCACTCCTGCACGAGGCGGGACCGCTGCGGCGCGTGTTGTCCGCGGTCGAGGCCGCCACCATCCGCAGCGCCGACCTCGTCCTCGCGGTCTCGGGGGACCTGGCCGAAAACGCCCGCCGGGCCGGCGCTCGTGACGTCCGGGTCGCGCCGGCCCTCGCGCCACCGCTGCCCCCGGCCCGCCGGTCGGCGGCCGAGGTCCGCGCGGAGCTGGGGGTGGACGCCGGGCGGCCGCTGGTCGTGGCCATCGGCCGGCTGCACCCCCAGAAGGGCTACGACGTCCTCCTCGACGCCGCCGGCCGCTGGACCGCCCGGTTACCCGCGCCGATGGTCGTCATCGCCGGGAACGGACCGCTCGAGGACGAGCTGGCCGACCGGATCGAGCGGGAGCGCCTGCCCGTCCGGCTGCTGGGGCGGCGCGACGACGTGCCCGACCTGCTGGGCGCCGCTGACCTGTGCGTGCTCCCGTCCCGCTGGGAGGGCAGCCCCTTCACCGCCCAGGAGGCCCTGCGCGCGGGAACCCCCCTGGTCTCGACGCGCGCCGGGGGTGTGCCCGAGCTCGTCGGCGACGGGGCCGAGCTGGTGCCTGTCGGCGACGCCGCGGCCCTCGCTGACGCCGTCGCGCGGCTGCTGGACGATCCCGCCCGCGCCGCTCGGCTGGCCGAGGCCGGCAGCCGTCGGGCGGCCACCTGGCCCGACGAGGCCGGGGCAGCCCGCCGTCTGGTCGCGGTCTACCGGGAGCTGCTCGGCGCACCGGACGACGGCGGCGCGGCCGGAGCCGGCCGGCCATGAACCGCTCTGCCCGCGGGACGGCGGCGCTGGTCCTCCTGCTGACGGTCCTGGCGGGCTGGCTGGCGCCCGCCGCCCCGGCCGCCGCCCGCGAGGGTGCCACCGCCGACCGCGTGGTGATCGTGGGTGTGCCCGGCCTGACCTGGCGGGACGTCGGCCCCGAGGCGACGCCGAAGCTGTGGGACCTGGCGGATCACTCGCCGATCGGTTCGATGTCCGTGCGGGCGGCCCGCTCGACGACCTGTGTCCTCGACGGCTGGGCCACCCTCGGCGCCGGCAACCGGGCGCGGTATCCGGGGCCGGAGGAGGGACTGCCACCGGTCCCGCTGCCGACCGTGCCGCTTCCCGACGACCCGAACGGCGCCTCGCCGACGCCCGGTCCCGACGGCGACCAGCCCGTGCTGGACACGTCGCTGTCGCACTGCGGCCTGCAGGAACGTGCCGCCGACGTCGGCCTCGCCGATCCGGAGGGCACCGTGGCCCGGACGGCCGACGACCCGGGCACGACCCGGTTCGGCGCCGAACCCGGCGCGCTGGGCAGAGCGGTGGGCTGCGCGGGGGTGGCCGGGCGCGCCGCCACCCTCGCGGTCGCCGCCCCCGGCGTACGGCTCGACCAGGCCGACCGGCTGCCCGCGGACGACGGAAAGCTCGGCGAACTCCTGGGCGCCTGCCCGCTGGCCCTGGTGTCGCTCGACGAGCTCACCGACGCCGGCACTCCCGGGGCCGACCGGACCGACGACGGCACCGAGCCGAAGCAGCGGTCCGACGCGCTCACGTCGATCGACGAGCAGATCGGCCGGGTCCGGACCGCGGTGCGCGAGCTGTCGGGCAGGACGCTGCTCGTCGTGGCGGGGATCTCCGAGGTCAACGACGGCCGGCCGCAACTGCACGTCGGCATCGTGTCCGGTCCCGGTTTCGACTCGGCGGGATGGTTGACCTCCTCGAGCACCGGTCGAGCGCCCTTCGTCCAGCTCATCGACGTCGCGCCGACGGCGCTGGAGGCGCTCGGCCTCGACCGCCCGGCCTCGATGAACGGCCAGCCGGTGAAGGTCAGCGGCGAGCGGCCACCGCTCGCCGAGGCCGTGCTCGACCTCCGGCACATGAACACGGCCGCGACCGTGCACCACCGGAACGTCGGCACCTTCTTCTGGGGCCTGGTGATCGCCTCCGCCGCACTCGTCGTGGTGGGCGTGCTGGTGCTGGGCAGCGGGCTCGGGACCGGCCGGCCGCGCTCGCTCGGTCGATGGGCCGGTCCACGGGGACGCCGGGTGCTGCGCGTTTTGGCCGTCGGCGCGGCCGCGCTGCCCGTCGCGACCTACCTCGCCGACCTCGTGCCGTGGGAGGCGACCGGCGCTCCCGTGGCCGTGCTCCTGGTGTCGCTGGTGGTTGCCGATCTCGCCGTCGCCGCGCTGGCCCTCCTCGGTCCCTGGCGCCGCCGCCGGCTGGGGCCGCCGATCGTCGTCCTGGTGGTGACCCTCGGCACGCTGGTCGCCGACGTCCTCACCGGTTCCACCATGGAGCTCAACGGGATGCTCGGCTACGACGCCGTCGTCGCCGGCCGCTTCACCGGCTACGGGAACCTGACCTTCGGGCTCTCGTCGGTGAGCGTCCTGCTGCTCACGGCGGCCGCGGCCACGGCCCTCGGCCGGCGGGCGGGTCCCGATCGCGGCCGTCGCGTCACGGCCACCACGGTCGTCGTCATCGGGCTGGTCACGGTGGCCGTCATGGGCGCTCCGAGCCTGGGCCGCGACTTCGGCGGTGTGCTCTCCGCGCTCCCCGGGTTCCTGCTGCTCGCGATGCTGCTCACGCGCGTGCGGGTGACGGTCGTCCGGCTCGCCGCGGTCCTGGGCGCCGCGGTGGTGGCCGTCGGCACCGTCGCCGTCCTCGACTGGATGCGACCTCCCGACGATCGCAGCCACCTCGGCCGGTTCGTGGAGCAGGTGCTCACCGGCGAGGCGTGGACGGTGATCAGCCGCAAGGCACAGGCGAATCTCGACATCCTGCTCGGCAGCCCGCTGGCCTGGATGCTGCCGGTGGCGATGGTGGCGGCGGTCTGGCTGGTGCGGCCCGGCGGGCTGCTCCGGCAGCCGCGGGCCGCGGCCGATCCGGGCCCGGGCGGGCTGACGACCGGGGAGCTGGCCGTGCTGCGCTCGGCGCTGCTGGCCGCTGCGCTGAGCCTGACGATCGGTGCGGCGGTCAACGACTCCGGCGTGGCGCTGCCCGCCACGGCCGCGGCGCTGCTCGTGCCGCTGCTTGTCTGGCTGGCCGCCGCGCCGCGCCCGGAAGGCACCGGAAAGAGGGAGGTGGCCGACGGCACTCCCCGTTCCGGTCCGGTCGACGACCCGGACCGTGTTACGGTCGTATCCCGTGGATCGACCGTCTGGAATGCGTGATCACGGGCTCCTGCACAACTCCCAGCCGACGAAGTTCGTCTTCGTCACCGGCGGAGTCGTGTCCTCTCTCGGCAAGGGACTGACGGCGAGTTCGCTCGGCGCCCTGCTGTCCAGCCGAGGGCTGCGGGTGACCATGCAGAAGCTGGACCCGTACCTCAACGTCGACCCCGGAACGATGAACCCGTTCCAGCACGGCGAGGTCTTCGTCACCGAGGACGGCGCCGAGACCGACCTCGACATCGGTCACTACGAGCGGTTCCTCGACACCGACCTGACCGGCCGGGCCAACGTGACCACGGGCCAGGTCTACTCGGACGTGATCGCCAAGGAACGGCGCGGCGAGTACCTCGGCGACACGGTCCAGGTGATCCCGCACATCACCAACGAGATCAAGGCGCGCATCCTCGCCGGCGCCGAGAGCTCCGAGCGGGTCGACGTCGTCATCACCGAGATCGGCGGCACGGTCGGCGACATCGAGTCGCTGCCCTTCCTCGAGGCCGCCCGCCAGGTGCGGCACGAGATCGGCCGCGACAACTGCTTCTTCCTGCACATCTCCCTGGTGCCCTACATCGCGCCGTCGGGGGAGCTGAAGACCAAGCCGACGCAGCACTCCGTCGCCGCGCTGCGCAGCATCGGCATCCAGCCCGACGCGCTGGTGTGCCGCTCGGACCGCGAGATCGGCACCGGGCTCAAGCGCAAGATCAGCCTGATGTGCGACGTCGACGCCGAGGGCGTCATCTCCTGCCCGGACGCGCCGTCGATCTACGACATCCCCAAGGTGCTGCACCGCGAGGGACTCGACGCCTACGTCGTCCGCCGGCTGGGCCTGCCCTTCCGCGACGTCGACTGGACGGTGTGGGGGGACCTGCTCAACCGGGTGCACTCGCCGAAGTGCACGGTGACGATCGCCCTGGTCGGCAAGTACATCGACCTGCCCGACGCCTACCTGTCGGTCACCGAGGCGCTGCGTGCCGGTGGCTTCGGGCACAAGGCCCGGGTGCAGATCCGCTGGGTGCCCTCCGACGACTGCCAGACGCCGGAAGGAGCCGCGCACGCGCTGGCCGGTGTCGACGGTGTCTGCGTTCCCGGCGGCTTCGGCGTGCGCGGCATCGAGGGCAAGCTCGGCGCCATCCGCTACGCGCGGGTCAACGGCATCCCGACGCTGGGCCTGTGCCTCGGCCTGCAGTGCATGGTCATCGAGTACGCCCGCGACGTGGCGGGCCTGGAGAAGGCGAACTCCGCCGAGTTCGACCCCGAGACGCCGGATGCCGTCATCGCCACCATGGCCAGCCAGGTCGACGTCGTCTCCGGCGAGCGTGACATGGGCGGGACGATGCGGCTGGGCAGCTACCCGGCGACCCTGCAGAAGGGCTCGGTCGTCGCTCAGGCCTACGGCTCGACCGAGATCACCGAGCGCCACCGCCACCGCTACGAGGTGGCCAACGCCTACCGCGACCGGCTCAGCGAGGCGGGCCTGGTCTTCTCGGGGACGTCGCCGGACGGGCTGCTGGTCGAGTTCGTCGAGCTGCCCCGCGAGGTGCACCCCTTCTTCGCCGGCACGCAGGCCCACCCGGAGCTGAAGAGCCGGCCGACCCGGCCGCACCCGCTGTTCAGCGCGTTCGTCCAGGCGGCGATCGACTACCAGGAGGCGGCGCGGCTGCCGGTGCCGGTGGACGAGGGAGCCGACGAGGGCGAGAAGGTCGGCATCTGATGAGCGCGCCCCACGAGTACCGCGTGATCGACAGCGAGACGGTGTTCGAGGGGCACGTCTTCTCGCTGCACCGGGACACGGTGGCGATGCCCGGGGGCGGTGACAGCGTGCGCGACGTGGTGCGGCACCCGGGCGCCGTGACGGTCGTCGCGCTGGACGACGACGACCGCGTCGTGCTGCTGCGCCAGTACCGCCACCCGGTGGGCCGCTACCTCTGGGAGCTGCCCGCGGGCCTCCGGGATGCCGACGGCGAGCCGCCGCTGGAGACCGCGAAGCGCGAACTCGCCGAGGAGGCCCAGCTCGCCGCCGGCCGCTGGTCGCTGCTCACCACGCACTTCAGCAGCCCGGGCTTCTCCGACGAGATGGTGCTGGCCTACCTCGCCGAGGACCTCACCGACGTCGACCGGCCCGAGGGGTTCGTCGTCGAGCACGAGGAGCTCGACATGACGCTGGAGCGGGTACCGCTCGCCGACGCCGTCCAGCGCGTCTTCGACGGCGACATCCGCAACGCCTCCACGGTGATCGGCCTGCTCGCGGCGGCGCAGTACCGGGCCACCGGGGCGAAGCTGCGTCCCGTCGACTCGGACTGAGGGCTCACGCACCTCGGGTTCTGCCGGACGGCACCGCGTCCGTCGGCTCGTCGGCCGGGAGCCGCAGGCCCAGTCGCTCGAGCTCCAGCCCGGCCAGTGCCCGTACCGCGGCGGGGTCCCCGGTCTGCCAGGCGGCGCCGGTGCCTGCCGGCAGGGCCGCCAGCTGGGGGAGCGGCGCGGTGGCCAGCGCACGGGCGGCGAACAGGTGCAGGTCCGGCGTCCCGGCCAGCATGCGCCGCGCGGCGCCGGCCTCGCGGACGTAGCGCAGCCGCCAGGGCAGCCAGCGCAGCAGCAGCCAGCCGACCGGGAGGACGACGAGGACGACGGAGAGCACCGCGGCGAGGGCGCCGACGGCGTCCTGCGCGGCCTGTCCGGCGCCGGTCACCGATCCGCCGGCCTCGGCCAGCGCGTCGAAGGGCGCCGACAGCTCGTCGCCGACGATCGGCACGCCCTGGGCCGCCTCGGCCGCGGAGTGCATGTCGCCGGCGACCGAGGTCCCGAGGTCCTCCACGGCCCGACCCGGCGCGGCCAGCGCGAGAACGGCGGAGTGCACCGCCCGAGCGACCAGCCCCCACCCGATGAGCCAGACGAGCATCCCCAGGTCCGCGGTCACCTGACGGGACCGCAGGGCAAGGCGCTGGGCGTAGGGCTGCATGGAGGATCCTTCCGGCCGGACACGGGCGTACCACCATCCTTGGCCAGCCCTCGCGGCCCGGCAGCGTGACCGCCACGACCGACCGCGTCGGCACTCCGGGGCCGAGATGAACGTCACCTCATGCCTAGACTCCCCGCCAGAGCCGCCCGGACCGGGCGGCCGGACGCGGTGGGCACCAACCCGTCACCCTCGGGGGACGGCCCGCCAGAGACCAGGAGTCGCAACGATGCGGGTCGGGGTTCCCCGAGAGGTCAAGAACCGGGAGTACCGGGTAGCGCTCACCCCTGCCGGGGTGACCGAGCTGGTCCGGGCCGGGCACACGGTGCTCGTCGAGGAGGGCGCGGGGGAGGGGTCGTCCATCCCGGACGCCGACTACGTGGGCGCGGGCGCACAGCTGCTGCCCTCCGCCGACGACGTGTGGGCCGATGCCGACCTGCTGCTCAAGGTGAAGGAGCCGATCGAGGAGGAGTACGGCCGCCTGCGCGCGGGCCAGACCCTCTTCACCTACCTGCACCTCGCCGCGTCGAAGGCCTGCACCGACGCGCTGGTCGCCTCGGGCACGACCGCGATCGCCTACGAGACGGTGCAGACCGCCGACGGCGCGCTGCCACTGCTGGCCCCCATGTCCGAGGTCGCCGGCCGGATGGCCCCGCAGGTCGGGGCGCACAGCCTCGAGCGCGCGCACGGCGGCCGCGGCGTCCTGCTCGGCGGGGTGTCGGGCGTCTACGCGGCCAAGGTCGTCGTCATCGGCGCCGGCGTCTCGGGGATGAACGCCGCGGCGATCGCGCTGGGCATGCAGGCCGAGGTCGTCGTCCTCGACCGCGACATCGACAAGTTGCGCGCCGCGGACAGGATCTACCAGGGGCACCTGCAGACCGTGGCGTCCAACGCCTACGAGGTGGAACGGGCGGTGCTCGACGCGGACCTGGTCATCGGCGCTGTCCTCGTGGCGGGTGCCAAGGCGCCGGTGCTGGTCAGCAACGAGCTGGTCAGCCGGATGAAGCCGGGCTCGGTGCTCGTCGACATCGCCGTCGACCAGGGCGGCTGCTTCGAGGACACCCGGCCCACCACCCACGACGACCCGACGTTCCGGGTGCACGAGTCGGTGTTCTACTGCGTGGCCAACATGCCCGGCGCCGTCCCGAACACGTCGACCCACGCCCTGACCAACGTGACGCTGCCCTACGTCATGGAGCTGGCGAACCAGGGCACGGCGGCGGCGGTCCAGGGCAGCCGTCCGCTGGCGCACGGGGTGAACGTGGTCGACGGGCAGGTCGTCCTGCCCGAGGTCGCGGAGGCGCACGGGATGACGGCGGTGCCGCTGGAGGAGGTTCTCCTCTGACCAGCACGCTGAGCGCCGGGCCCGCCGTCGAGCGGGTCGTCACCGGGTACCTCGACCACCTGACGGTGGAGCGGGGGCTCGCGGTGAACACCATCGCCTCCTACCGTCGCGACCTGCGCCGCTACGCCGAGTACCTCGATGGGGCCGGTGTGCGGGGGCTGGGGGAGATCACCGAGTCCGACGTGGCCGGCTTCCTCACCGCGTTGCGGCAGGGGGACGACGACCACCCGCCCCTCTCGGCGACGTCGGCAGCCCGGGCCGTGGTCGCTGTCCGGGGCCTGCACCGCTTCGCGCTGCTCGACGGCCTGGTCCCCGACGACGTGGCGCACGAGGTCCGCCCGCCGACCCCGGCTCGCCGGCTGCCCAAGGCGGTGCCGGTGGAGTCGGTGGTCGCGCTCATCGAGGCGGCCGGCTCCCTCGAGGGCCCGCGCGGTCTGCGCGACCGGGCTCTGCTGGAGCTGCTGTACGGCACCGGTGCGCGCATCTCCGAGGCGGTGGGTCTGGCGGTCGACGACCTCGACCGCGGTCAGGCGGCGGTGCGGCTGGCGGGCAAGGGCGGCAAGGAGCGTGTGGTGCCGGTCGGCAGCTACGCGCTGCGTGCGGTGGAGGAGTACCTGGTGCGGGCCCGGCCGGCGCTGGCGGCCAACGGCCGGAGCGGGGTCCGCGGCGGCACGCTGTTCCTGAACGTGCGCGGCGGCCCGCTGTCCCGGCAGAGCGCCTGGGCGATCCTCCGGTCGGCCGCGGAGCGCGCGGGGCTGGGCGCGGAGGTGTCCCCGCACACCCTGCGGCACTCCTTCGCCACCCACCTGCTCGACGGCGGGGCCGACGTCCGGGTGGTCCAGGAGCTGCTCGGCCACGCCTCGGTGACGACCACGCAGGTCTACACGCTGGTCACCGTCGACCGCCTCCGCGAGGTCTACGCCACCAGCCATCCGCGCGCACGAAACTGACACCGGCTCATCTGGGGTCTTGGCAGGTTCTGGCACCGCTTCCGCTTGAGGCCCCACATTTGTTGTCATTCATCGCCATGTCGACAAGTAGCCCGGCGTGCCTGCTTGGGAACCGCTGCCACTCTTCGTAGCGTCTCCATCACCCGAGCGGACAGGACGGCTGGCCGCACCGGAGCGATCCGGAACGGGCACGAGGTGGAGGCATCAGACCCATGGTCAACCGAGCGGACGCGGCCTCTGCCGTCGCGCGCCCGCACGACAGCGGTCCCGAGATGGGGGCGGCATCGAAGCAGGACCCCGCGCGTGCGCGGCAGCGTCCCCTGCCCGAGCCGCCGCCCCTGACGGAGCACGGCCCGGCACGCGTCATCGCGATGTGCAACCAGAAGGGCGGCGTCGGCAAGACGACGTCCACGATCAACCTGGGCGCCGCGCTGACCGAGTACGGACGGCGTGTGCTGCTGGTCGACCTGGACCCCCAGGGTGCGCTCTCGGTCGGCCTGGGTGTTCCGGCGCAGAACATGGACCGGACGATCTACAACGCCCTCATGGAGCGGCGGACGACGCTGGCCGACGTCCGCGTGCACACCGACATCCCGGGCCTGGACCTCGTGCCCAGCAACATCGACCTGTCGGCGGCCGAGGTGCAGCTGGTCAGCGAGGTGGCGCGCGAGCAGACCCTGCTGCGCGTGCTCGCCGACATCCGGCACGAGTACGACTACATCCTCATCGATTGCCAGCCCTCGCTGGGCCTGCTGACGGTCAACGCCCTGACCGCCGCCCAGGGCGTGATCATCCCGCTGGAGTGCGAGTTCTTCTCGCTCCGCGGTGTCGCGCTGCTGGTCGACACGATCGACAAGGTCAAGGAGCGGCTGAACCCGTCGCTGGAGATCTCGGGGATCCTCGCCACGATGTACGACACGCGGACGGTGCACTGCCGCGAGGTGTTCAGCCGGGTCGTCGAGGCGTTCGACGACACCGTCTTCCAGACCGTCATCCAGCGCACCGTGCGCTTCCCGGAGACCACGGTCGCCGGCCAGCCGATCACCACCTGGGCCCCCACGTCGTCGGGCGCCGCGGCGTACCGCGACCTCGCCAAGGAGGTGCTGGCGCTGTGATCGAGCGTGCGAGATCACACATGTGCACAGCGACGCGGGTCATGCGCCCGACGAGCGCCGGCAAGGAGATGTCGGCATGACGCGCCGGCCGATCCTTCCGGGAGCGTCGGAGCTGTTCCGCCGCACCGACACCCCGGCCTCGGTCTCCGAGGTGACCGAGCTGCCGAGCCTGAGCAGCACCGCGAACTCGCCGGCCCTGCGCAGCAGCTCGGCGGGACGGCGGTCCGAGGAGCCGGTGGAGGCTCCCCAGGCGATGCCGCTGACGCTCGTCCCCGGCGGGGCGGCCGAGCAGGCCGACGACCTGGCCTCGTTCCGGACCTCCGCGCCGTCCGCTCCGCCCGCCGCTCCGCCCTCGCCGGTGATGCAGCCGAAGATCCCGACCCGGGGGCGCCCGACCAAGCGCACCGAGCGGACCAAGCATGACGAGAAGATCACCGTCTACATCTCCGCGGACGAACTCATCGCGCTGGAGACGGCCCGGCTGACCCTGCGCGGTCACCACGGCGTCGCGGCCGACCGCGGGCGGATCGTGCGCGAGGCGATCGCTGTCCTGCTGGCCGACCTCGAGGAGCGCGGCGAGGACGCCGTCCTGGTGCGGCGGCTCCGCGGGAACTGAGGCGTCCTCAGGCCATTTCGGGCGGCGCCGTTCCCAGGCGCTTGCGCCGGACGAGGCTGGTCGCCGTCACCAGGCTGAGCGGCGGCACGTCCTTCGCGACCACGGCACCCGCGCCGACGACCGAGCCGTGCCCGATCGTCACGCCGGGGGTGATCGTGGCCGCGGCGCCGATCCACACGTCGTCCTCGATGACGATCGGGGCGTGCGTGAGGAAGTCGTACCGCTCGTCGGGCTCCACGGGGTGCCCGCCGGTGCTGAGTGTCACCCGGGGCCCGATCAGGACGCGGTTCCCGATGGTGATGCCGCCGAGGTCCAGGAAGAAGCACCCCTGGTTGATGACGACGCGCTCGCCGAACGACGCGCCCAGCCCGTAGTCGCAGTAGAACGGCGGCAGGATCGAAAGCGAGTCGGGGACGGGGCTCCCGAAGATCTCGGTGAGCAGCGTCCTGCGCGTGTCGAGGTCGTCGAACGGCAGCGCGTTGAGGCGGGCGGTCAGCGTCATCACCAGCTGTACACGCTCGGCGAAGGCTCGTGACTCCGGCGTCCGCGTCGGTAGGCGTTGCTCGTTGCGCACGCGGCGATGCTGGCACGGGCACGGGCACGGGCACAGGCGCGGTCCGAGGCGGCGCCTAGGCTCGGCGTCCGTGAGCAGCAGCGACGGCGCGGCGGCGACGCCCTCGGGGGCCGTCGACGCGGCGCCCGTGCGTTTCACGGTCCGGCTCACCAACTTCGAGGGTCCGTTCGACCTGCTGCTGCAGCTGATCGGCAAGCACAAGCTCGACGTCACCGAGATCGCGCTGTCGAAGGTCACCGACGAGTTCATCGCGCACCTGCGGGCCCTCGGCGACCAACTCGACCTCGACCAGGCGAGCGAGTTCCTGGTGGTCGCCTCCACGCTCCTCGACCTCAAAGCCGCCCGGCTGCTGCCCGCCGCCGAGGTCGACGACGAGGAGGACCTCGAGCTGCTCGAGGCCCGCGACCTGCTCTTCGCCCGGCTGCTGCAGTACAAGGCCTACAAGCAGGCCGCGCAGTTCCTCCGGGAGCGCGAGGCCGAGGCGGCCCGGCGCTTCCCCCGGGACGCCGCCCTCGAGCCCCGGTTCGCCGACCTGATGCCCGAGGTCTCCCTGGACCTCACCCCGCAGCAGTTCGCGCTCCTGGCCGCGCGGGCGCTCGCGCCCAAGGTGCCCGAGACCGTGAGCGTCTCGCATCTGCACGCGCCGCCGGTGAGCGTCGCCGAGCAGCTGCTCGTCGTGCGCAACCACCTGATGCGCTCCGGGACGTCGACCTTCCGCGCCCTCACCGCCGACTGCGCGCACACCCTCGAGGTGGTCGCCCGCTTCCTGGCCCTGCTCGAGCTCTACCGGCAACAGCGGGTGGTGTTCGAGCAGCTGACGCCGCTCGGCGAGCTGCACGTGCGGTGGACCGGCGGCAGCCTGCCGGCGGCCGGGGACGACGACGAGGCGACCGACGCCGCTGCCACCGACGCCGCGGGGACCGACGAACGAGCCACGGCCGAGATCGACGAGGAGTACCGGTGAGCGGCGAGCAGGAACGCAGTGACGCGGCGGCGCCCATCTCGTGGGAGGCGCTGGCCGCCGAGCTCGCCGCCACCCGGGAGGCGGCGGAGCGCGGCGGCACGGAGGACTCCGGCACGTGGGACGCCGTCGCCGCCGAGCTGGCCGCGCGGGTCGCCGATCGCCCGGTCGACGAGCCGTTCGTCCCGCCGCTGCCGTCCGCGCCGGAGGAGGACGACGAGCCGCCGGTCGAGGACCCGACGCCGCCCGACGTCCCGGCGGGGGAGCCGGCCCCGGACGACGAGCCGGAGGAGCCGCTCGAGGCGCTCGAGCTGCTCGGCCCCGAGGAACTGCGCGGCGGCCTCGAGGCCCTGCTGTTCGTGATGAGCGACCCCGTGGACGAGCAGACCCTGGCGTCGGCACTGCGCTGCGGGCCCGACCAGGTGCGGGAGGGCCTCACCGAGCTGGCGGCCGACTACGACCGGCGGCGGGCCGGCATCATCCTGCGCCGGGTGGGGGAGGGCTGGCGGCTCTACACGCGCGACGAGCACGCCGGCGTCGTCGAGCGGTTCCTCGTCGACGGGCAGAAGAGCCGGCTCACCCAGGCGGCGCTGGAGACCCTCGCCGTCATCGCGTACCGGCAGCCGGTGACGCGCGCCCGCATCGCGGCGATCCGCGGGGTGGGCGTGGACGGTGTCATGCGGACACTGCTCGGTCGGGGCCTGGTGCACGAGGTCGGCACCGATCCCGACAGCGGGGGCGGCCTCTACGGGACGACGCCGCTGTTCCTGGAGCGGATCGGCCTGACCAGCCTGGCCGACCTGCCCGAGCTCGCGCCGCTGCTGCCGGAGACCTCGACGATGCTCGACGAGCACCCCGACAGCTGAGCGGCGCGCCGGCGTCAGCGGCGGGCGGCGATCGCCGAGATCTCGTGCGCGGACTCGACGGTGGGCGCGGCGGCGAGTGCCCGTTGCAGGGCGCGCTCCTCGCGGGCGTGCGTGCGTGCGGAGCGGTGGCGGGCGAGAGCGGTTCGGAGAGCGGTCATGTCAGCCCCAACGGGAGAGGAGGGCGGTCGCGCCGGCGGTTGCCGGTGGTTCGGGGGTGCCGGCCGACGGTTCGGTCAGCGGGCTGCGGATCTCGTAGACGGCGGAGTCGACGGTCATGGTCGAGCCGGGGAAGAGCCGGCGGATCAGCCAGACCATGCGGTCGTTGTCGGCCTGCACGGTCGCGGTGACGGTGCGGACGCCGCGGCGCCGCGCCAGGTCGGCAAGCGTCGTGACGAGCTGCCGGCCGAGGCCCACGCCCTGCCAGGCGTCCTCGACCAGGACGGCGACCTCGGCGACCGACGGGTCGGCGGGGGAGCGGTCGTAGCGCGCCACGCCGACCACCTCGTCGCCGACGGTGGCGACGACGGCCTCACGACGATCGTGGTCGACGTCCACCAAGTGGTGCACGGTCTCGTCGGGCAGGGCCCGGATGGGGGAGTGGAAGCGGCGGTAGACGGTGTCCGGGGAGAGCCGCGGCCAGAGGCGGTACAGGCGCTCCTCGTCGTCGGGCTGCATGGGCCTCGTCGCCAGCTGGATGTCCATTCCGGCCTCCTGGGTTCGTGAGATGAACTCTGCTCCTCCGTGTGCTGGTTCGTCAAGTGAACTCAGGGGTAGACTGCCGACTGTGAGCGAAGCCACCTGGGACCGGTCCCGCTGCTCCGTCGCCGGCACGCTCGCCGTCGTCGGCGAGAAGTGGAGCCTGCTGATCCTGCGGGAGGCGTTCCTCGGCGTCCGCCGCTTCGCCGACTTCCAACGCGTCCTCGGTGCACCCCGGGCGGTCCTCACCGATCGGCTGTCCACGCTGGTGCATCAGGAGCTGCTGGTGCGCGTGCCGTACCAGGCCGAGGGGGAGCGGCAGCGCCACGAGTACCGGCTCACCGCCAAGGGGCTCGACCTCTATCCCACGCTCGTCGCGCTCATGGAGTGGGGCGACCGCTACCTGTGCGACGAGAGTCCGGCGCCGCTGGAGCTGCGGCACCGCGGCGACTGCGACGCGCCCGTCCATCTCGCGCTGTCCTGCGACGCCGGGCACGTGCTCGGCAGCGCCCGCGAGGTGCGGCCGGTGCCGCGGAGCACCGAGGTCTCGTCGGCCTGAGGCCGCACCGGGGGAGCGGGCTCCGGCGGGGTGGGAGACTGGACGGCGATGAACGCCACGACTCCGGACGACGAGACCACCACCGCTGCCGGGCAGGGGTGGTCCGAGGACATGGAGCTCGCCCCGGTCCACCCGGGCGACCGCACGCCCGCCTCCGACGACGACCGTCAGGGGGAGCGGCTGCAGAAGGTCCTCGCCCGCGCGGGCGTCGGCTCGCGGCGCGTCTGCGAGGACATGATCGAGGCCGGGCGGATCAGCGTGAACGGCGCCGTCGTGCAGGTCCAGGGCATGCGGGTCGACCCGTCTACCGACAAGATCGCCGTCGATGGCGTCCGCATCGAGCTCCGCGACGACCGCGTGACGTACGCGCTGAACAAGCCGACCGGCGTCATCACCGCCATGAGCGACGACCGCAACCGGCCGACCGTCGGTGACATGGTCGGCGACCTCGCGCCGGGCCTCGTGCACGTCGGCCGCCTCGACCAGGACACCGAGGGCCTGCTGCTGCTGACCAACGACGGCGAGCTGGCCCACCGGCTGGCGCACCCGTCGTTCGAGGTGCGCAAGACCTACCTGGCCCAGGTCTCGGGCTCGGTGCCGCGCGACCTCGCGAAGCGGCTGCGCGCCGGGGTCGAGCTCGACGACGGGCAGGTGAAGGTCGACTCCTTCCGCGTGGTCGACACCCACGCCGGCCAGTCGGTCGTCGAGGTGGTGCTGCACGAGGGGCGCAAGCACATCGTGCGGCGTCTGCTGGCGCACGTGGGCCTGCCGGTCAGCCGGCTGACCCGCACGGCGATCGGGCCCATCGAGCTGCAGCGCATGCGTTCGGGGTCGATCCGGAAGCTGTCGCGCGGGGAGCTGGGGCAGCTGCAGGAGCTCGTCGGTCTCTGATCGCATGGCCCTCTCGGTCACCAAGCACCTGGTCTGCCCGTCGTGCGGCGTCGTCGTCGCCACAGGCGCCTACCGGCGCTTTCCCGGGCGCGTCGTCGTGACCTTGCTCGACGGGGCGCCGCTCCCGGCGGAGAGCGTCGGGCTGCAGCTCGCGCGGGCCAAGGCGCACGCGGCCGCCGACCCGCGGGACCCGGCGGCCGCCGATCGCCTCGCGTTCCTGAAACGCCACCTCGAGGAGATGGTGTTCGACATCCCGTGCCCGAACGGGCATTCCCTGCTGCGGACGATGCCGCAGCTGGCCCGTGCGATCCGGACCAGCCCGGGGGAGTGGGTCGACCTCAGCCACTGAGGACGGCGGCCCGATGGGGCATGCGTCGTCATGCAGCGGCGATGACGAGGTGGCCCGGCTCGCCGGTGTGTGCGCCACGGGCCCCTTCCGAGCCGGGAAATGCCGCGTGAGCGCCCACGCTCCAGACGTCGTCAGCGTGCCAGCCCGCCCCTGTCGCCGTCCCCGGAAGGGGCAGTGGCGGGGCGAACCTAGACTCGACGGGGCTCCGGCGATCCGGGCCAGCAGATCGAACGAGGAGAGTGCATGGCCGTCCGAGCCATCCGGGGCGCGACGCAGGTCGACGCCGACGACCGGGAGCAGGTGCTCGAGGCGACCCGCGAACTGGTGACCGCCGTCCTGGAGCGCAACGACCTCCAGCACGACGACGTCATCAGCATCCTGTTCACGGCCACGCCCGACCTCCGGTCGGAGTTCCCGGCGCTCGCCGCGCGCGAGCTCGGCATGGGCGACGTGCCCCTCATGTGCGCCACCGAGATCGACGTGCCGCACGCCCTTCCCCGGGTGCTCCGGCTCATGGCCCACGTGGAGACGACGAGGAGCCGTGCCGACGTCCAGCACGTCTACCTGCGCGGCGCGGTGGCCCTCCGACGGGACATCGCCCAGTGACCGTGGAGCCGGGATTCATCGGCCAGATCACGCTCGATGGCCCATCGGGCACCGGGAAGTCGAGCGTCGCCCGCGATGTCGCGCGCAGGCTCGCCGCGGCCTACCTCGACACCGGGGCCATGTACCGCGCGGCCACCGTCGCCGTGCTCGACGCCGGCGTCAGCCTCGACGACAAGATCGCCGTGGCGCGGGCCGTCTCGCAGGCGGCGATCCGGGTAGGCACCAACGCCCGGCGCGAGCTGGTGACCGTCGACGGCGTCGACGTCCGCGAACGCATCCGCGGGGCCGAGGTCACCCGGGCGGTGTCGCCGGTCTCCGCCGTCCCCGCCGTGCGGAGGCTGCTGGTCGCCCGTCAGCGTGAGCTGGTGAGGGAGGCCGAGGCCGTCGTCGTCGAGGGGCGCGACATCGGCACCGTGGTCCTCCCGGAGGCGACGCTGAAGATCTACCTGACCGCCGCACCCGAGGTGCGCGCGCAGCGCCGGGCCGGGCAGCTGGGCGTGACCGATCCGGACAAGATCGCCGCGCTGGCGGCCGACCTGCGCCGGCGGGACGAGTACGACAGCCGCCGGGCCGACAGCCCACTGCGCCCGGCCGAGGACGCCGTCGTCGTGGACAGCACAGACCTGGACAAGAACGCCGTCGTGGCGCGGATCGTCGACCTGGCCCGCTCGGCCGTCGGCGTGGGGGAGGGGCGATGAGCGAGGGTTCCGGCGGGCCGCTGCCCGTCGTCGCGATCGTGGGCCGGCCCAACGTCGGCAAGTCGACGCTGGTCAACCGGTTCCTGGGACGCCGCGCCGCCGTGGTCCAGGACACCCCCGGGGTGACGCGTGACCGCATCGCCTACGAGGCGCTGTGGAACGGCAAGCGCTTCACCGTTGTCGACACCGGCGGCTGGGACCCCAAGGCCAGCGGCCTCGGCGCGTCCATCACCCGCCAGGCCGAGTACGCGATGAAGACCGCCGACGTCATCGTGTTCGTGGTCGACAGCCAGGTGGGCTCGACCGACACCGACCTCGCGGCCGCGCGCATTCTCCGGCGCAGCGACCGCCCGGTGATCCTCGTGGCGAACAAGGTGGACGACGAGCGCAGCGAGGCCAACGCCGCCGAGCTCTGGTCGCTGGGTCTCGGGGAGCCGCAGCCGGTCAGCGCGCTGCACGGCCGGGCCAGCGGCGATCTGCTGGACCTGGTGCTCGACGCGTTGCCCGAGGCGCCGCGGGAGACCGGCGAGGAGACCGGTCCGCGTCGTGTCGCGCTGGTGGGGCGGCCCAACGTGGGCAAGTCGAGCCTGCTCAACCGGCTGGCCAAGGACGAGCGGTCCGTCGTCGACTCCGTCGCCGGCACGACCGTCGACCCCGTCGACTCGATCGTGACCCTGGGCGGCGAGGAGTGGCGGTTCGTCGACACCGCGGGCCTGCGCCGCAAGGTGAACACCGCCAGCGGCATGGAGTACTACGCCAGCCTGCGCACCGAGGCCGCGATCCAGGCCGCCGAGGTCGCCGTCGTCCTCCTCGCCGCCGACGAGGTGATCAGCGAGCAGGACCAGCGGGTGATCAGCCAGGTGGTCGACGCCGGCCGCGCGCTCGTCCTGGCGATCAACAAGTGGGACACCCTCGACGAGGACCGCCACTACCAGCTGGAGAAGGAGGTCGAGCGCGAGCTGGCCCGCGTGCGGTGGGCGACCCGCGTCAACATCTCGGCCGCGACCGGCCGTGGCGTGAACAAGCTCGCCGACCACCTGCGGGCGGCGCTCGCGTCGTGGGAGCGTCGTGTGCCGACGGCGGAGCTCAACACGTTCGTGCGGGCCCTGGTGCAGGAGACGCCGCCGCCGGCGCGCGGTGGGCGCGCGCCGAAGATCAAGTACGTCACGCAGGCCGACGTCCGGCCCCCGCGGTTCGTCGTCTTCTCGACGGGATTCCTCGAAGCCGGGTATCGCCGGTTCCTCGAGCGCAAGCTGCGAGAGAACTTCGACTTCGAGGGGACGCCGATCGAGATCTCGGTCAAGGTCCGTGAGGGCCGGGACAGGAACGCCCGCGGCTGACCGGGCGTGCGCCGGGCGGCTCGCCGGCGGCTCTCCAGCCGTCGCCGTCTCCTCGACGGGCGCTCGCTGACCGCGGAGATCGGTAGGGGCTCCCGACCGCCCACGGCGGGCCAGCCCCCGATGATGTGCGAGCTCAGGCCCACTGGTCGGCGAGCCGGCAGTCGAGGAACGCGTTCAGGCAGGCCTCGGCCCGCTCCACGGCATCGGCATCCGCCGGTGTCCTCCCTCGGGCCGAGACGATCCGAGCCAGGCGCAGCGTGGCGAGCGCCTGGGTGATGTGGTCGTCGAGGATCGTGAAGTCGGTTCGGGTCGGCGCGGACGCTGTCATCACGAACCTCCAGCGAGTGCGCTCCTGCGGGCCGCCCGTCGGCGCGACCGGCCGGATGCGGAGAGCTTGGGCACCCCGAGGGTTGCCCCTGACTGCGGAGACGACATCGCCCCGGCCTGATGAACGCGGCGCCCCGGAGGCCACGCAGGTAGGGAGGCGGGGGCAGCGGAGCATCCCCTGGACATGCTGCCCCGAGCAGGGACGGTCACCCGGTTCGCATGATGTGCGGCCGGTATCCGCAATCGAGCCTGTCAGGCATGCCTGCACTGACCACTTGGAACACCGGCCGGACCAGGACCGCCATCGTCGAATTCGTGGAGAAGGTCAGGCAGACCGTGCCGATCGAGGAGCGCGTCGCCGTCTTCGACAACGACGGCACCCTCTGGTGCGAGAAGCCGATGCCCATCCAGCTCGACTTCCTCCTCCGGCGGCTGACGGCGATGGCGACCGACGACCCCACGTTGCGACGTCGCCAGCCGTGGAAAGCTGCCTTCGAGCGGGACCACGCCTGGTTCGGTGGCGCTCTCGACCGGCACTACGCGGGAGACGACACCGACGTGCGCACGCTCGCGGGCGGCCTCCTCGCCGCGTACGAGGACATGAGCGTCGAGGACTTCGAGACCAGAGCGGACGAGTTCCTGCGGACCGTCACGCACCCCACGCTTGGCCGCCGCTACCTGCACTGCGCGTACGCACCGATGGTGGAACTGCTGGGCTACCTCCGGGAGAACGGCTTCACCAATTACATCGCCTCCGGCGGTGGGCGCGACTTCATGCGCCCGATCAGCGAGGAGATCTACGGCATCCCGCGGGAGCGCGTGATCGGAAGCGCCTCAGCGCTCGAGTACGTCGGTGACGGCGACGGCGGCACCGTCAGGCACCTGGCGAAGGCCGACTATCTCGACGACGGCGCGGAGAAGCCGGTGCGCATCTGGAGCAGAACCGGACGCCGACCGGTCCTCGCCGCGGGCAACTCCAACGGCGACATGGCCATGCTCGACTTCACCCAGCAGCGCGACCGCCCCCACCTGCGGCTGCTGGTTGGCCACGACGACGCCGACCGTGAGTTCAGCTACACGAGCGGCGCCGAGGAGGCGCTCGCGAAGGCGCACCAGAGCGGCTGGACGACCGTGAGCATGAGCACCGACTGGGCGCAGGTCTTCTGAGCCGACGGTCGTCGGCGCTCTGCCGCTGGACGTCGTCGGCGTGGTTCACACGCGCCGGGTGATCCCGGGGGATCGGTCCCCGAGCAGGGTGACGGCTTCCGGTAATCGTTCCCGAGGGAGTGGCCGTGGCCAAGAAGGACAACGACGCGCTGTACGTGATCGCGGCGGCCTACGACGACGTCGACGCGGCCGTCGCCGACTACGAGGCGGTGAAGTCGCTGTATCGCGAGGTGCAGAGTTCGCACGACTTCGACGCGGCGGTGATCGCCAAGAAGGAGGATGGAAAGGTCAAGATCGTCAAGAAGCACGAGCAGCCGACCCGGCACGGTGCGACCGTCGGGCTCGGTTGGGGGCTCGCCGTCGGCGTCACCGCGCTGCTGTTCCCGCCCGTCGGCATCGGACTCGTCACGGCAGGGGCAGGCGGTGCCGCCATCGGTGGGGTGGTCGGGCACGCGAGCGGCGGGATGTCACGCGGCGATCTCAAGGAGCTGGGCGACACGCTCGACGCGGGTCAGGCCGGCCTGATCGCCGTCTACGAGTTCAACCTCGCCGACCAGGTCGCCGCGACCATCAAGGCGGCCAACCGCATCGTCTCCAAGGCGACCGACATGGCCGCGGATCAGCTCGCCGAGGACATGAAGCTGGCAGAGGCGGAGAGCGCTGCGGCCGGCCAGCCTGCGACCGTGCCGCAGCAGACGTCGAGCTCGCCCGAGGCGGCGGCGATGACCGCTGTGGGGGACTGACCGCATCGTCTGCGGTCCCTCATGCTCGAGGCGGGGACCGCCGTCGTCCCGCCGTAGCGGGGCCGGCAGTCGCCGGTCCCGCTACGGCTGTGCGTGTGCCCGCGGTCAGACGCCCTCGGTCGCCTGCAGCCGTCCGGCTCGAATGGCCCCCACGAACTCCTGGAAGTCCTGCTCGTTCTGGTCGGCGTAGCGGGAGGAGAAGTCGGTGATGGAGCGATCGAAGGTGTCGCCGTCGCCGAGGTACTGCGCCACCGCGACGGGATCTCCTGACCGGGCGTGGGCGCGGGCCAGCGTCCAGCCGCACATCTCGGCGTAGACCGTGAGGCCCGCGGGGATCATCCTCTCGACCACCGCCGAGCCCTTCATGTCGCGAAGCTGGCGCCAGTAGAAGTGGCGGTTGACCTCAGCGCCCGCGGTCCAGCCGAGGAAGATGTCGCTGGCCGCCTGCATGAGCCGCTGCCCTTGCACGACGCGCTCGCCCGGCTGGGCGAAGCGGCTCTTCGGCAGGAATTCCTCCAGGACGGACGATGTGGCCTCTTTGACCTGCAGGAACAGGGGGTCGTGCGCGTCGCGACCCTGGAGCAGGACGATGAACGCCCGGGTGCCGACGCTGCCGACCCCGACGACCTTGCGCGCCGCGTCGATGACTTCGAACCGCTCCAGCAGGCGTCGCCGGTCGTCCTGCAGCGTGGTTCGGTAGGAGGCGAACTGGTCGCGGATGATCTGGTCTGTCTCGGTACCGGACATGCTGTACGTGGTTTCCAGGTCGCGAATGGGCACCACGATCGGTGGCTGACTGACGATCCGGTACCCGCCGTCGACGAACTCGGCGAGCTTCGAGAGTGCCTGCAGGCTGTCGCGCGAGTGTGCCTTGAGCAGCGTCTTGTCGGCGACCTTGACCGCCTTCTGCAGCGAGCGATCGAGCTTGACCTTCCCGGCCTTCCCGGCCTTCCTGTCCTTCTTTCCGTGACTACCTCTGCCGTTCTCCTCGCTGCGCTCGGCCCCCTCGAGGGCGGTGCGGAGCGCGGCCCTGATGTCGTCCTCGTCCAGATGGGCGTACCAGACCTCCAGGGTCCCCATCTGCGCGAAGCCGGCCATCGCCTCGCGGTAGGCGGTCACCGAGGCCATCGTGGCTGCGGTGGTGTCAGCCTTCGAGAAGCCGTTGTTGCGCGCCGCGATCGTGAAGCTCGCCGCCATGCGCTTGACGTCGTACTCGAACGGGCCGGGCAGGGTCTCGTCGAAGTCGTTGAGGTCGAACAGCAGCCTGCGTTCCGGTGAGGCGAATGCGCCGAAGTTCGACAGGTGGGCGTCGCCGCACAGTTGCGCGTCGAGACCGGCCGTCGGTGTAGCGCTCAGGTCCGCGGCCATCACTCGGGCCGCACCCCGGTAGAAGGTGAACGGCGACGCCATCATCCGGCCGTGCCGGACGGGCACCAGATCCTGATCGCGCGTCACATTCTGTTCGGTCAGGAGCGTGACCGGATCCGCCCGGTCCGCCGCGGGTCGCCAGCCGGCGTGGCTGTCCAGCGGCGTGTGCTCCCGGGCCCGCCTGCCATGCTCGGCCCGCTCTTCCAGGCTCGGATGTGCGATGTGCAGAACGGTCATCTCGACTCCGCCTTCCGGGTTCACAGCCGTCGGTGTAGGCACGCGGGCGCTTCCCCACGGGAGTCGACAGGGCGACCCCTCCTCGACGCTCACGACGCGCACGGCTTTCCGCAGCAGTGCGTCCTCGGAGACTGATCGATCCTCGGCACAGGTGCATCACCCCGTCCGGGCGAAGGGCGTTCGTCGGTGCGCCTGGCTGAGCGTCCCGTCGCCACCTCGAGGTCGGACTTCGTCCATGGCGGCGGAGTGCTGCGCTGGCCCTGGCGGTCGGCGCTCCGCTGGCAGTGCTGGTGCTCGTCGTCGCCAGGGGGCGCGAGGCCGTCGGGATGCTGCACGGCGTCCACCGGCGCGGCCTCCTGCAGGCCGGAGGCGCGGGAGGTGCTGGTCCGGTCCCATGCAGCCACCGTGCCGGTCGGCATCGACGGTGAATCCGTGCAGCCGGACACCACGGTGCGCTGCACCACCCGCGCCGCAGGGGCGCCTGGAGTGGGCCGCGATCTGGGCCTGGTCCGGGGCCGATCGTCGACGGCTCCGCCCCTTCCGGTCCGGACCAGGCGGCCTCGCCGCCGCATCATCCCGCCCGCCGGTGATCGAACCGACGTCTGCTCGTCCTCGGAGGGTGATGCATCGCTGAGCGGATCACCGAGACCCTGCACTGGCGTCCCGCCGCGCCGACACGGCCCGGCGGAAGACGTCGCCGGGCCGTCCGGGAGGGACCCCATGATGCTGCTCGCGGTCATGCTCCCCCGTGGGGCCGGACGCCGCCGGGCGCGCACGTGGGGACGGGACGTTCGTCCACTCCTCTCGGGCGTGACGGCACTGCGTCCAGTGCCGTGCTCGGTGGCGCCGTCGGGGAACCGGGCCCTCGGCGATGGGCGCAGCGGCAGCGAAGCCGCTTTCGACCGGCAGGGTTCCGGTCGACCGACCGAAGGGGGCGGCGGTCCATGGATGTCACGCTGATGGTCGTGGTGGTCGTGGTGACCGCATTGATCTTCGACTTCACGAACGGTTTCCACGACACGGCCAACGCCATGGCCACGTCGATAGCCACGGGCGCTTTCCGGCCCAAGACGGCGGTGGCGATCGCCGCATGCCTGAACCTGACAGGCGCCTTCCTGTCGGTCGAAGTGGCGAAGACGATCTCGGGTGGGCTGGTCGACGAGACGCTCATCAACCCGGTCGTCGTCTTCGCGGGGCTGGTCGGGGCCATCCTGTGGAACCTGGTCACCTGGTTCCTCGGCCTCCCCTCGAGTTCGTCCCACGCGCTCTTCGGCGGCCTGATCGGGGCCACCTGGGTGGCGGGCGGGATCGGCGCGATCAACTTCAACGCCGTGCTGAACAAGATCGTCCTGCCGGCCGTGCTGGCGCCCGTGGTCGCCGCGCTGATCGCCGTGACCGCCACCTACCTGGCCTTCCGGGTCAGCGCCCGCGCCGAGCCGGGCCGCGTCAGCCGGGGGTTCCAGCTCGGGCAGCGGGTCTCGGCGTCGATGCTCGCGCTGGCCCACGGCACCAACGACGCGCAGAAGACCATGGGTGTGATCACGTTGACGCTGATCACCGCGGGCATGCTCGCGCCGGGGTCCGCACCGCCGTTCTGGGTCGTCCTGAGCGCCGGGATGGCGATCGGGCTCGGCACGTACATGGGCGGCTGGCGGATCATCCGGACCCTCGGCCGACGCGTCAGCGACATCCATCCGACCCAGGGGTTCAGCGCTGAGACGACCAGCGCCGCAGTGATCCTGTCGTCCACCCACCTCGGGCTCCCGCTGTCCACCACCCAGGTCTGCACCGGCTCGATCTTCGGTGCGGGGGCCGGTCGACGGATGGCGGCGGTGCACTGGGGGGTGGCCGGGCGGATCGTCCTCGCCTGGAGCTTCACCCTGCCCTCGGCGGCGGTCGTGGGGGCGGCGGCGTCGTGGCTGGCCGAGACGGGCGCGGTCGGCGTCGCCGTCGTCGCCGTGACCGGTGCGGCGCTGGCCTCGGGGATCTACGTCGTCTCACGGCGCAACGCGGTCACCGCCGCCAACGTCAACGACATCCCCCAACCATCGGCCGACCTGGCCGCCGACCTGGCCGCCTGACCGCGAGGAGTCCTCATGGGCATCGACTGGGCCACGTTGGCCGCGATCGCGGTCGTCGCGGCAGCCGCCGCCGTGACCGTCGTCCTGCTCGTCGCGTTCGCGATCGTCGGGTTCTCCGCCCCGTCGGGGCGGCGGATCGACGGCCTCGGCGACGGCGGCGTATCCGGTGCGCGTGCCGCTGCCGTGCTGTGCCTGGTCGCGGCCGGGCTCATCGTCGGCTACGGCCTGTATCTGATCCTTGCGTGAACCCGTCGATCGCCACGCGACCCTCGTGCGTCAGGTGTCCGTCGGGTAGGTGCGGTGCCGATGGTGCGGGAGCACGCCTCGGCCGGAGCGGCGGATGGCCAGCGGAAGTGCGTACCAGGTGAGCACTCCCACCAGGACGGTGAGGGAGCTCCCCACGATCGCCGGCACCAGGCCGAGCGCGACGTCGAGGATCAGCAGGACGCAACTGCTGATCGCCGGGATCAGGAGGGCGAGGCCGATGATCAGGAGCCGGTCCGCCACGACGACCAGCGCTGCCTTCTGGCGCCGGCGGAAGACCAGCCGGTGGAAGGACACCGGGGCGATGAGCAGCAGTGTCGTCAGTGCGGTGGTCATCAGCGCCGTCGTGTAGACGCCGAGGTCGAACGCGTTCAGGTCCTTGAATCGCTGGGTGAAGGCGAGGCTGAGCAGGAACGCGAAGAGCACCTGGACGCCGGTGAACGCGACCCTCAGCTCCTGCAGCAGCTCGTTGACGTTCCGGTCGAGCACCTGGTCGACCGTCTCGCCGCGCGACTGCGCCGAGCGGACCGTCGAAGCCGTGTCGAAGAGCCCGCCGGGTATCGGCTCGTCGGAGTCCGACGACTGGAGCTCCGGTTCGCCCATGTGTCCCTCCGTTGGTCGCCATGGAGACAGCTGGAGGACGGCGAGGGAGCGACCAGTCAGGCAGCGCCGTTGTCTTCGGCCCCGAGGTCTGCCGAGACGCGCTCAGACATCGAACCGTCCTCATCGTAGGTGGGCGGCGCCGGGGGTGGAGCCAGGCCGCGATCCAGCCGACGACTGCGAACTCCGCGACCACGACGAGAGCGGTCGCTCGGCGCTCCCAGCACGGCGGCGATCGCCAGCAGCCGGACGTACTGAGGGCTACGCAGCAGTGTGGCCGGATCCGGCGCAGCGGGTCGGTCCGTGCCGGACGTCGTCATGTCGTACCCCTCCGGCGCGCGTCAGCCCGGCCGGGTCCCACTGAGCGGCACGCGGGGCATGTGTCGCGACGGTCGGGGGTACACGCATCCGGATCTCGGAGGAGATCCGGCAACAGCTCAGCCCGCGAGCCTGCTCCCTGCCGACGTGAAGGGGTACCCCATGGCTGGATGGTGGGCTGATCCGCGTGCTGCAGCAGTGGCCGAGGCGCTGGCGCCTCTGGAGTGGCGGAGCTTCACCGAGCGGAAGTTGACCCGGCGCGCCGTCGGCGCGGTCGACCGCTTCACGGTCGCCCTGTTTCTCTCCGGCGTGCCGGGCGCGCGCGTCGGCAGATTGGGACCGGTCGACCCGGTGGATCGTGGCGACCCCCGTGTCGAGCACCTGGTGGCCATGCTCCAGTCCCGCCAGTGGCGCTCTCTCTCCCTCGACCGGTTGTGCGCCGACCTGGTCTCCTCCCTCGCCGCCTGGCAGGTCACGTGGCAGTCCACCGGTCGCAGCCCACGCGGAATGCCCGACGATCGTTAGTCCTCGGCTGGTGGACCCACGAAGCGCGATTGAGGCAGCGGGTTGGCTCGGCGCCATGTCGGCCTCCGGCTCGGGGGGAGGAGCGGCGCGGCCAGAAGATCAGCTCAGCGTCCCTCGCGCGTCGCCCGGACCGGGTGAGCCGCGAGGGGCGGTGCATGCCGCTGAGCATCTCCCTCAGGTGGAAGTCCTCGGCGCCGGCTCCTCGGGGCTCGGCCGGGGCTCGGGCGCCACGGTCGCGGTTCCCTCGTCGCCCGGACGGCCCGCATCCCGCGCCGCCTGGGCGATCTGCGCGGCCCCGCTCAGGGCGGCGCGCCGCCACGGGGCGACGCCTTCGATCTCGATCTCCAGGGAGAAGCTGAGGACCGTCCTGATCAGCACGATCCCGCCCAGGATCACGACGTTGGCCAACGTCGGTTCCACCGCGACGGTACGGACCAGGTCAGCGGCGACGAGGATCTCCAGGCCGAGCAGGATGACGCCGCCGAACGACTGGCGGAGGACCCGGTAGGCCCGCCTCCCGTCTCGCGACCGGCGCAGGACGCGCACCGCCATGGCCACGGCCAGGACCAGGCCGGCCAGCAGGACGAACGCGCCGGCGACCTCGAACGCCTGGGCGACGTGGTCCATGGCGTCGGCGAAGGTCATGTCTCCATGGCCTGAGCCGATGCCCCGGCTTCCTCGTCGTCACTCGCCGCGCGAAGTCCCAGGCCGACGATCACCATGATCTCCACGAGGAGACCGACCACGGAGCACAGCACCCAGATCATCTCGCGGCGACCCGGGACTCCCCGCCCGGCACGAGGACGGCGCCAGGCGGGGCGGTTGATCTCGCCGTCTTCATTCCCGGGACAGCATCGCCGCGGCTTCCCGCTCCAGGTCGAGGTAGGGGGTGCCGCTGACGTCGACGGCCACCCGGTGCAGCGTCCCGCCCGTGAAACGCCACGGGGCCTCGCCTGGATAATCATCGGTGACCGCCTCTCCGCTGTCCCGGCCGACGGTCAACCCCTCACCGGCGAGCGAGAACATGCCCGGCTGGGTGCGGATGGTGCCCTCGCCGACCTTCCGGTCGCCATGGAAGAGCGTCAACGTGCCGTGCGCGGACCCCGGCGGGTCCTCGCCGGACTTCTCGAAACTCGCCGACAGGATCAGGTGCTCTCCCGTGGGCAGGTCCTCGGTGCCCTCGATCCGCTGTTCGGTGACGCCGGCGAAGTTGTTCACGTAGCGCAGGCGGTTGTCCTTGATGTAGAGCGCATGCCCGCCAAAGCGGCTGCCGTGCGCGAAGAGCACGCCCTGCGCCGCGCCGTCGGTCAGGTCGACCTGGGCGCCGATGCTGAAGCTCCGGTTCCGGAGGTTGACCGCGATGTGCTCAGGGATCTCCGCCCCGCCCGGCCGGTACACGTAGCGGTCCCGGTGCGGGATCAGCTGCGGCCGGGGTGTCAGGATGATCTCGAGGGCCGATCGGTCGTCGAGCGGGAAGGCGTGGTTGACGCCAGCCTCGTAGAACCACAGTCCGATCAGTTCGGACAACCGGTCCGGTTGCTCCGCCGCGAGGTCGTGCAGTTCCGCGCGGTCGGTGTCGACGTGGTACAGCTCCCAGGTGTCGTGCGCGTACTCGCCCCATCCCGAGATGGCCGGGTGCGTGGTGACCGCCTTCCAGCCGTCGTGCCAGATCGCGCGGGTGCCCAGCATCGAGTAGAACTGCGTTCCCTTCGTCGACGGAGTGTCGGCCGAACCGAAGCTGGACGCCATGCTCACGCCCTGGATCGGCGTCTGCGTCACACCACGTACCGCGCTCGGCTCCTCCAGGCCGAGGCATTCGAGCACCGTGGGCACGAGGTCGATCGCGTGGTGGTACTGGCCGCGCAGCTCGCCGTGGGCCGTGATGCCGGCCGGCCAGGAGACGATGCAGGGGTCGCAGGTGCCGCCGTTGAACGAGTAGCGCTTCCACATCTTGAACGGGGTGTTGAAGGCCATCGCCCAGCCGGTGGGGTAGTGGTTGTAGGTCCGCGGACCGCCCAGCTCGTCGATCATGGCCAGGTTGGCGGCCAGGTCGTCGGGAATGCCGTTGAAGAACTTGTTCTCGTTGACCGAGCCGTTCGGGCCTCCTTCGCCGCTCGCCCCGTTGTCGGAGACCACGAAGATGAGCGTGTCGTCCAGCTGGTCGATGGACTCGAGGTAGTCCAGCAGCCGGCCGATCTGGTGATCGGCGTGGGTGAGGAAGCCGGCGTAGACCTCCGCCATCCGAGCGAACAGCCGTCGCTCGTCGGTCGAGAGGTCGGCCCAGGGCTTGGTGTAGTCCAGCGGGGGGAACGACGCGCCGTCCGGCCCGGTGCGCGCCTCGGGCGTCCCGATCGGGTTGACGGGTGGGAGTTCGGTGCCGGGCGGCACGATGCCCATCTCGATCTGGCGGGCCAGGATCTGCTCGCGCGCCGCTTCGTAGCCCATGTCGAACCGGCCCTTGTAGCGATCGGCCCATTCCCGCGGCACGTGGTGCGGCGCGTGCGCCGCACCGAGCGCGTAGTAGAGGAACACGGGTCGTTCCGGGGCGATGGTCTTGACGTCGTCGAGGAACTCGATCGCCTTGTCGGTCAGATCGACGCTCAGGTGGTAGCCCTCGGCGGGCGTTCCCGGTGGTTCGACGGGGTGGTTGTCGTGGACCAGGTCGGGATACCACTGGTTGGTCTCGGCACCGAGGAAGCCGTAGAACCGCTCGAAACCCCGGCCGATCGGCCAGTTGCGCTTGGATGCGGCCAGATTCATCTCGTCCTGGGCGCAGAGGTGCCACTTGCCGACCATCGCGGTGCTGATGCCGCGCTCGACGAGCACCTCGGGGAGCGTCGCGCACTCCGGAGGCACGTGACCGTTGCCGTTCGGGAACCCCGTCGCCGCCTCGGTGATGCAGGCCATGCCGTTGGTGGTGTGGTTGCGCCCGGTCAGGAGACAGGAGCGCGTGGGCGAGCACAGCGCGGTGGTGTGCCACTGCGTGTAGCGCAGACCCGCTGCCGCGATCCGGTCGATGTTCGGCGTGTCGATCAGGCCGCCGTAGCAGCCCAGGGCGCCGAAGCCGACGTCGTCGAGCACGATGTAGACGACGTTCGGCGTCCCGGGCGGAGCGACCGGTTGCGAGAACGGCGCCCAGTCCGGCGCCGAGTCCCGGATGTCGAGGTTGACCACTCCGCGGAACGGTTCGGACATGACGGTGGCCCTTCGTCGGTGAGTCGTCCGAGCCTCACCGGAGGCACTCGGGCCGTCGTCACCCGACGAGGATGAGCACCGCGCAGGCGTGGGTGAGGATGTGCTGGCCGGTGAACGGGCTTCCTATCGTTCTCAGCGGTGGTCCCTGGACCAGTGCTTCGTTCCCGGAGGCGTCCCGCACGGTCGTCCGCAAGCGGTGGATCCCGGGGATCACTCGTTTCGGGGGAGGTCGCTCCAGCCGCCCGTCACCACGATGACCGCATGACAGCTCGCGAACGCGAGTCGAGTTCTCCTGGTCACAGGACTTCGACGACGCCGCCGTGGAAGCGCGTCGGTTGTTCAGCGAGTGCGCTGCAGGACCCGAGGCCGGATGCGACGCCCCGGCCCTTTTCCCCGACGCCCTGATGGCGCTGGCGTACGTGGCAGCAGAGGTAGCGACGTCACTGTCAATTGCGAACACCGCCATGACGAGCGTCACCTGGCCACCCCGGCAGGTCCATCCGGGTGCGGGACTCGTAGCCGCACTCCGGTATCGGCTCATCCACCTGGTGGTCCGGGCGTGAGAATCCGTCGCACCCCCGGCTCCGGCGTCCTCCCGGACGGGCTTCCCGTCCTGGCGGCCGGTGTGCATCTCGCGCCGGAGGACGGCGTCTGCCTGATGGAGTACGTCTCCGTCCTGGCCGGTGAACCCTTCGGTGACTCTCCCCGTTGCACCGACGGAGCGCTCGCGGGCCTGGCGCGGCTCGTGAACGACGAGGTGAGCGACGAGGGCCGACGCCTGCTCGCACCGCTGGCCGCCGACTTGACGATCCTCGGCCGCACGGACGCTGTCGGGTCGGCGCGACTGGTCCTGACCGTGACGGCACAGGCGCGTGTCGCTGCGGGTCCCAGCAGGAAACTCCTTCGGGCCGAGCGCCGCGCCGGGCTCCGGCTCCAGCAGGTGGACCGTCCAGGCGTTCGGAGCCGACTTATGCGGGTCTCGACCCCGTTGCACATGCGCGGCGCCGGCAGGCACCGGATGGTCGCCGCATTCGACACGGTGGCCGGTGCCCCGTGGGGCGACCGCGTCCAGCGGGACGCGGCGCTGCTGGACCTGCTCCAGGTGGCGATGTCGTCCGTGCGCGGCAGCGGGATCCGGGTCCTCGAGCAGACCCGACCCGGTGGAGTGGTCGTCCAGCTGACCCCATGAGACCGGCGGGGCAGCCGACTCAGGTCGTCGGTTCCTCGTGCACGTGGGGGGCAGCTTTGCGTCCGGCGGGGTCGGAGGGCGGCGGACCGGGATGTCCTCGACGCTCGATGACCATCCGGATGCCGACCAGCGCCGGCGGTGCGAGCAGGACGATCGGGACGATGGCGAGCACCGCTACCTTGAGGCCACCCTCGCCGAACAGGGCCAGGAGAGCCGCGACCAGAGCGAGCACCCAGGCCGCCGCGTAGGCGACATCTACCCACGTCGGGGGGTCAGCGACTGCGGTGTGGGACCGGAGGCCGAGGTAGAACGGTCCGCCGACGACGGCGGCGAATGCCAGCACCTGGATCACCACCGTGCTGAGAACTGGTTCGCGATCGTTCGCGTGATCCGCGGCGGCGACGAACAGCCCCACGCACAGGCCGAAGACCACGGCTTGGATCCAGGGCGGCCGCTTCGTCAGGTAGGCGGCGAGAAGTGCCCAGATCACAGCTGAGCCTCCTCGTCGTCGGTGTCGAGCTGAGCGAAACCCGTGCGTGGCCACGCGCGTGTCCCGCCGATCACCGGGGGGGCGGTCGGCGGGACATCCCTGGCGGCTACCAGGTCACCGGCACTTCAGCGGCGACGACTGACCCGGCGCGCGGTCCGCCGGCCGGTCCGTCTCGCGACTCTGCGTGAACCCAGCATGCTGTCCTCCTCTCCGCGTGCGTCGGTCGGCATCTCATGGTCAGGAAGCAGGCGTCGACGCCTCGGCGCCGTGTAGTTCGGCCGCCTCCTCGGCGGTCAGCAGCCCGATCCCGATGAGGTCGAGCGGACTGATGAACCCGTCGCTCACCCGGAATCCACCGGCCCGGGCGATGGCGTCGCGGAGCCCGACCGCCCAGTGGTGCTCGAGCAGCACCAGCGCGGCAGCCGATCCGTTCGGGATCTCCTCGAGCACATCCCAGGCCTCCTCGTTGGAGAAGGCCGAGATTCCGTCGGCCGCGGCCCGGGCCCCGGCCATCGCGCCCTCGTCCGCGCCTTCCTCCCCGTCGAACCCGAGACCGATGAGCGCTCCCACCTTGCTGCCGAGCTCGATCGCCTCGTCCTCGGAGAGATTGCTCAGGTGCATCGCCTCGAGCTCGCCGTCCGGGCTCTTGTAGACGGCCAGGGCGTCGATCACCCGTACCGTGTCGCTCTGCCGGAGCCGCTCGAGCTCGTCGATGATCTCGCCGTGGAAGTCCGGGTGCGGGAACCCCACCACGATGAGCTGTACAGGTCCGATTGCCATGTCGTCTCCATCCGTGTGAGCCATCGCCCAGGACGCCGCTCGAACGACGTGCCGCGAGCCGGCACCTGGAGCGTTCCGTCTCGGGACGGGCATCACCTCGCCCTTCAGGGGTGAGCGCCACCATCGCGACTACGGCGCCCGGTACGGGGGTACTGGCGGGCCGGCTCAGGCTCGCGAGCGAACCGATGAACTGAACGGAGGGATGTCCCCGTGGCCCGGACGTCGGGCGACGAGTGTGCGGCTTCCGTGGCCGCCTCCCTGGCGCCATATGCCTGGCGCAGCTTCACCGTCCGGATGCTCGCTCGGCGGGTCGTCGGAGCGGTGGACCGGCACAGCGTCCTCTGTTTCCTGGGCACGTTGCCCGGAACGGACGTCGGTGTGGTCGACGCGCTGGAACCCGCGGAGACACGCGACGACCGCGTCGACTTCCTGGTCGGCGAGTTGGAGGGCCGCTCCTGGCGAGGATGGTCCCTCTCGTGTCTGTGCTCCTACTTGGGAAGTGCCCTGGACGTGTGGCAGGCCGACCGGAATGCGCTCCATTCAGGGCTGCGGCTGCTGCTCGAGGACGATTAGCCGGACAGCTCGCCCGGCGGGACCTCTGCGCCGGGGCGAGCCGCTGGTCAGGTACCTACTGGCGGGCCATCGCCATCCGCATCTCGCTCTCGCTGTCGTGGATGAGGTCGCCCGACACGTCGACGGTCACGCCGTGCAGCGTTCCGGTGAACGGGAACGGGGAGGAGTAGTCCGGGGTCACGGGGGAGCCGGGGTTGAGGCCGCACGTGAGTGCGCCGGGGTTGATGGCGAACGGGATGGTTACGGGGGCCTCGGACGCAGCGACGAGCTCGTCGTCGACGTAGAGCTGCAGCAATCCCGGCGCGCCCTTCCCGGCGGGCAGGTCCGGTTCACCGGTCGGCTGGAACTCGAAGCGGAGTGCGTGCGCGCCGGCCGGAACCGGCTCGGGCGAGGACACCCGGTGGAGGCTCCGAGAGACGTAGTTGTGCACGTAGTGCAGCGCGCCGTCCTTCATGTAGAGCGAATACCCCCCGGCTGCCGAGCCCTGGCAGAGCAGAACGCCCTCGGCGCCGCCGTCCGGGATCTCGACCGAGGCCGTGATGCTGTGCGGGCGGTTGAGCACCCGCGGACCGGCGAAGAACGGCACAGACTGCGTCCCCGGGATGTAGGTGTAGGTGCTTCGGGTCGCGGCCGCCTGCGGTTTCTCGGCGATCATGCGCTGCAGGCCGCTCCCGTCGACCGGCATGACGCTGTACCTGCCCGCTTCGACGTACCACGTGCCGATGAGGGCGATGAGCCTGGCCCGGTTGGCGTCGGCGACGTCGTTGTTCTCCGCGAAGTCCTCGTCGACGTGGTACAGCTCCCAGCCCGTGGCATCGAGCTCGGAGAGCTTGTCGGCCGAGATGGGCTGTCCGAACCCGATGCCGGCCTCGGTGAACGACGGGCCGGGCCACGGGCAGACCGCCCGCCAGCCGTCGTGGTAGATGGCTCGGTGGCCGAGCATCTCGAAGTACTGCGTGTGGTGGTCGCTGGCCACGGCGGCGTCGTCGAAGGTCTTCGCGAAACTGACCCCCTGCATTGGTGACTGCGTCACGCCCCGGATCGTGGCTGGTGGTTCGATGCCCAGGACGTCGAGCACGGTGGGGACCATGTCGATGATGTGTGCGTACTGCGTCCGCACCTCGCCCTTGGCCGTGATGCCTTGCGGCCAGGAGACGATGAAGGGGTCCGAGGCACCGCCCCGGTAGGTCTCCCTCTTCCACCGCCGGAAGGGGGTGTTGCCGGCCCAGGTCCAGCCCCACGGATAGTGGTTGAAGGTCGTCGGGCCGCCGATCTCGTCGATCCGCGCGAGGCTGTCCTCGAGCGACTCCTGGGCGTTGTTGAAGAACTGCGCCTCGTTCGTGGTGCCGGTCGGGCCGCCCTCCGCACTCGCGCCGTTGTCGGAGATCACCATGACGAGCGTGTTGTCGAGCTCACCGCGCTCCCGGAGGAAGTCGAGCAACCGCCCGAGTTGGGCATCGGTGTGGCTGAGGAAGCCCGCGAAGACCTCCATCATGCGGCTGTACAGCCTGCGGGCCGGATCCGGCAGGGAGTCCCAATCGGGGACGTCGGGGTCGTGCCGGGAGAGGACGGTGCCCTCGGGGACGATCCCCAGCTTCTTCTGGGCGGCGAACACCTTCTCCCGGTAGGCGTCCCAGCCGTCGTCGAACTGACCCGCGTACCGATCCGCCCATTCCTTGGCCACGTGGTGCGGAGCGTGCGCGGCCCCGAAACAGAGGTGGAGGTAGAAGGGCTTGTCGGGGTCGACCTGCTTGGCGTCGGCGATGAACTGCATGGACTTGTCGACCAGGTCCTCGCTCAGGTGATAGCCCTCTTCCGGCGTCGCCGGTGACTCGACCTGGTGGTTGTCGTACACCAGGTCCGGATACCACTGGCTGGTGTCACCGCCGAGGAAGCCGTAGAAGCGCTCGAAGCCGCGCGCCAGCGGCCAGCGGTCGTACGGCCCGGCGGCGGTCTCGTTGTTGCTCGGCGTCAGGTGCCACTTACCGACCATGTAGGTGCTGTAGCCGTGCCCGAGCAGCATCTCGGAGAGGAAGCCGTTCTCGAACGGGACGACGCCGTTGTAGCCGGGGTAGCCGGACGCCAGTTCGGTGATGGCGGCCATCCCGTTGCTGTGGTGATTGCGGCCAGTGACGATGCAGGACCGGCTCGGGGAGCACAGGGCTGTGGTGTGCATGTTGGTGTAGCGCAGGCCGTCCGCAGCGAGGGCGTCGAAGTTCGGCGTCGCGATGGGGCTGCCGTAGCAACCCAGCTGACCGAACCCGGTGTCGTCGAGCACGACCATCAGCACGTTCGGCGAGCCGGGAACAGCCCGCGCGGGCTGCGGCCAGGCGGGGGCGGACTCGTCCGTCGTCCGGCCGATCACGCCCGGGAACGCAACCCCCGCCGGATACTCGGTCAGTGCCATGGGTTCCTCCTGGGGACGGGGCGCCGTGATCCCGTCGAGGAGAACAGCTCCGGCCCGCGCCTGCCCCACCTTCCCGGGGTGATCCGGCAGGGCCGTCGTGCTCCTACCGTCGCCGCATGACGACACCTCCGACGGTCCCCCCGGCGTCAGCGGAGGGTTTCGACGGCCGCGCGGACGGGCCGCCGGCTCCCAGGCTGCCGGCACAGGTCGATGCGGCCGCGGAGCCGCCTGCAGCGGGCGCAGGCTCCACTGAGCGACCGGTGATGCCCAGAGCCGTGGTCACGCTCGTGGGCTGGGCAGCCGGCTTCCTGATCCTGGCCGGTCTCTACTTCACGGCCTGGCTCGTCGGCCCGGTGTTCCTTGCGCTGATCATCGTGATCGCGGTCAGTCCGGTGCAGTCCTGGCTGCTTGGTCGCGGCTGGCCGAGCTGGCTGACGACGCTGGTGCTGGTGACCTTCGTGGTCGGCCTGCTGCTTCTGTTCGCGCTCGTGATCGTCGTGTCGATCGCCCAGCTCGCCGCTCTCCTGCCGCAGTACGCCGACCAGTCCAGCGAGCTGTTGAAGTCGCTCTCGGGGAGCCTGCAGCAGTTCGGCGTCAAGCCGGGCCAGTTGCAGCAGGCGGTCAGTTCGATCGATCCGGCCAAGCTGGTCGCGCTGATCGGCTCGGTCCTCGCCGGCCTGTCGGGACTGCTGTCGTCCCTGGTGTTCCTGCTGTGCCTGTTGCTCTTCCTCAGCGTGGAGGCGGGCGGCATGGAGCAGCGGCTCGCGGCGGTCGCGGGGGATCGCCCGAACCTCGAGCGGGCCCTGCGCTCGTTCGCCAAAGGCACCCGAACCTATTTGGTGGTCACCGCGGTGTTCGGCTTGATCGTGGGAGTTCTCGACGGGGCCGCGCTGGCGATCATCGGAGTACCGCTGCCGGTCCTCTGGGGAGTGCTCAGCTTCCTCACCAACTTCATCCCGAACATCGGCTTCATCATCGGGCTCGTCCCGCCGGCGCTGCTGGCCCTGCTGGACGGGGGAGTGTCCGAGATGCTGGTGGTCATCGCCGTCTACTGCGTCCTGAACCTGGTCATCCAGTCGCTGATCCAGCCGCGGTTCGTGGGTGATTCCGTCGGCCTGGCGATGACGGCGACGTTCCTCGCCCTGATCTTCTGGACCTGGCTGCTCGGCCCGCTCGGAGCTCTGCTCGCGATCCCGCTGACCCTGCTGGCGAAGGCGCTGCTCGTGGACGTCGACCCGACGGCGCGCTGGGCGATCGCACTCGCCGGCAGCCTGGAACGGAAGCCCCCCGCCCCGGTGGCGGCGCCGGGCGCCGAGGAGACCGAGCCGGCTCCCGGCGACGCCGCGGCCGGCAGGGCTGTCGTCCCCGGCCCGACCTCGACGGCCGGATCGGTCATCGGCGCTTCAGCTCACCCCCGTGGACGGTGAGGGCGAAGATCACGAGGACGTCGACGGTGATGATGATCATGCTCCACACCGGGTAGGCCTGGATGAAGACCAGGTTCAGGATCGCGCTCACCCCGGCGAAGAGGACGCCGACAATGCGGGCGGCCATGTTGCCGGAGAGGATGCCCACGCCGCTGACGGCGATCAGGACGCCCAGCACCAGATGGACCCATCCCCAGACGGTGTAGTCCACGTTCACCACGAGGCCCTTCTCCGTCACGGCGTAGTAGCCCTGGTCGAAGATGGCGACGAAGCCCTGGATGGCCTGGAACGAGCCGAGCAGCAGCATCATGCAGCTTGCGAAGGCGATCCAGCCGGTCCAGCCGGTGGGCGCCGGATCGTCGCGGTACGCGACGCCTGAGGTGGTCGCGCTGGACCGCGATGGGCGGGTCTCGCTCATGGAGCGCTCCTCGGAACGGAGGGAGCCGGGCCCGTTGCCCGGTCGTGCCCACCGTGGAACCCGACGTGACGGCACGCGTCATGCGATCGGGGTGAATCCGATCCGGCCGGCGCCGGCGGCCTCGTCAGGGGCGGTCCGCCGCCATGCGGAAGCCGATGTTGCCGGCGCTGCTGTCGGGGGTGTTCCCCGACCGTGCGGCGCAGCGGTATCGCCAGCAGTAGGACTCGTGGCAGAGGTAGGAGCCGCCTCGCGTCACCCGCTGTCCGGGCCGCGAGGGACCGAAGCGGTCCGCCGTCCACTCCCACACGTTGCCCGTCGCGTTGTGGAGGCCGAATCCGTTCGGCGGGAAGGCGTGCACCGGAGCGGTACCGACGAATCCGTCGGCACCGGTGTTCTCCGTGGGGAACCGGCCCTGGAACACGTTCATCAGGTGCTCGCCACCGGGGGTCAGTTCGTCGCCCCACGGGTACCGGCACCGCTCCCGACCACCGCGCGCCGCGTACTCCCACTCCGCCTCCGACGGCAGGCGGCCGCCCGCCCAGCGGCAGAACGCCCGCGCGTCGATCCACGAGACGTGCACCACGGGATGGTCGGGCCGGTCGTCGACGGCGGTCCCGGGCCCTTCGGGCTGCCGCCAGTTCGCTCCCAAGACCTGGCGCCACCACGGCGCCTGCACCACCGCACGGGTCGGCGGGAAGTCCTCGGGGAGCAGTCCTCCGAACACGAAGGACCAGCCCTCGCGCTCGGCCGTCGTCACGTACCCGGTGGCGGCGGTGAAGCGCGCGAACTCGTCGTTACGCACGGCGTACGCCGCCATGCGGAACCGGTCGACGTGCACCGGACGAGCTGGCCCTTCCCCGTCGTCGGGATAGCGCTCCTCGTCCGCGCCCATCCAGAACGTGCCACCGGGCAGCTCGAGCAGCGAGCCGATACCGGTCACGTCCCCGACCGACGGTCGCCGGTGCTCGACGGGCGCCGGTGACTCCACCACGGTCCCGCCACGCTGAGGGCTGCAGCAGTGTCCGCGCTGCTCGGTCGTCTTGGGCACGGCGTCACGTCGCATGCGCCGAGCATCGACGGGCAACGGCCGAGCGCCTCATCCTCGCGGCATGGTTGTGGCCGGCCAGCGATCCCCGTAGCTCCCCGGAATGCCGGCCGATCAGAGGACTTCCCGCCTCCACAGAGGTTCGACGGCCGCCCAGTCCGTCGCCCATCGGCGCAGCCGGCTGCGGTCGAGGGCCGTCCGGAAGCCGAAGTACCCGGCGCAGACGAGCCCGACGATCCACACGTACGTGAACAGGGCCTGCCCGACGGTCCGTCTCGCGACATCGCCGTCGTCCGGCGGTTTCGGCACCTGGTCGCCTCGTCGATCGACCCAGATGGGAACGCTGTTCCCGGCTCTGGCGCCCATCGGAACGTCGACGCGCCCCTTCCGCTCCATGCCCGAGGGGGCGGTCCAGACGACCGTCGCTCCTGCAGTTCCCAGTGCGTTCCCGTAGCCGTCGAGGTCCGGGGCGGCGTCCTGCTGGAGCGTGGCACGGACCTGCTGACGCTCCTCGGCCTCCGTCGTGGCTTCGGCCCGGGCCCGGGAATGGGTGGCCGTCGCCACGGCCAGCGCGGGGGGCACAGCCATCACCAGGCTGCACAGGACGAGAACACGCGCCAGGAACTGGAGGCGGTCAGACTTCCGTTTGAGCGGCCCGGAGCCGAGCGTGAAGCGCCGGATCCCATGGTTGGGGGTCGCCCTCTTCTCGGGCACGTCCGGCCTCCTCACGCTCGAACGTCCGGGGGGTCAGCTCGACCGTCGGGATCGTCGGTCACAGGGGGGCGTCACGCAGTTCGCGGCCGTGCACCGTCAGGGCGTAGATGACGAGCACGTCGACGGTGATGAGCACGATTCCCCAGACCGGGGCGGCCTCGATGAACAGAAGCGCGACCACGGCGTTGACGCCCGCCAGCGCGACGCCGACGATGCGCGCCAGGAGGTTCCCGGCGAGGATGCCGAACCCGCTGGCGAGGATGGCCGCGCCCAGGATGAGGTGGACCCAGCCCCACGCCGTGTAGTTGACGCTCACGGCGAGACCGTGGGCGCTCACGTGGTAATAGCCGTCCTTGAACAGGGCCACGAAGCCCTCGAGCAGCTGGATGATGCCGTTCAGCATCATCATGAAGGCGGCGAAGACGACCCATCCCACCCAGGCGGTCGGCTCCGGAGCCGTGCTGTAGGCCACGCGGGTCGTGTCCACGTCGGGCCGCGACGATCCGATGTCGGTCATGAGAGCTCCTCGGAGGCAGGCGGCCCAGGGCGCTCGCCCGGGACACCGCACACCGTCGCGCCGGCGGCCTCGCGCCGCGTCGCACGTTTGGGGTGAACCTGCCGCGCCACCCGGCCGGCCGGAAGGCCGGTTCATCCCCGGGAGGGGATGGAAACCCGTCGGTGGTCGCCCAGGCTCGCGGGCACAGCCGGCTGTCGGAGAGGCGCTCACGATGACCCAGGTCGACCAACCAGGTGCCCAGCCGGTTCCCGCGCCGGAACTCACCGCCGACGAACGACTCGAGCTGGAGCAACTCCGTCGAGAGAACCGGAGCCTGCGACAGGACGCGCAGCGGCCGCGACGGACCTTCCGATGGCGTTCCCTGGTCGCCACGCTGCTCATCGTCATCGGCTGCGTCCTGACGCCGGTGGCCACGGTGGCGGTGTGGACCAACAACCAGGTCTCGAACACCGACCGGTTCGTCCGGAGCGTCAGCCCGCTCATCGAGAATGCGGATGTCCAGAATCGGCTGACCGATCGGATCACCGGCACGGTCTTCCAGTACGTCGACGTCCAAGGGCTGGCCGACGAGGCCGTCACGGCGCTGGAGGCCCAGGGGTTGCCGGCGCGGCTCGGCGACCGGCTGCAGACCTTGACTCCGACCCTCGCGTCGGCGGTGACGGGCTTCGTCCATGACAAGGTCGCCGAGTTGGTGGCCAGCCCGGCGTTCGTCTCGGCCTGGAACCAGGCGCTCACGGCGGCCCACAAGCAGGCGGTCACCATCCTGTCCGGCGACAGCAACACCGTCGTCATCAAGGGCAACAGCGTCTACATGGACCTGGCTCCCTTCATCGACCTCGCGAAGCAGCGGCTCAGCGACGCGGGCCTGACCGCGGTGAGCCTGGTGCCCGACGTTCACCCGACCGTGCGGTTGGCCAACGCCGACACGCTCGTGCGTGCGCAGTCCGCCTATCAGACCCTCGACACCGTCGCCGGCGTGCTGCCCTGGACCGTGCTGCTGCTGTTCGTCGCAGGGGTGTATCTGGCGCGCAACAGGTTCCGGGCGATGGTCGGCGTCGGCCTGGGGATGGTCCTGTCCCTCGTGGTCCTCGGCGCGGCGCTGCTCGTCGCGCGCAGCCAGCTGGTCGGCGCGGTGCCACCCGGAGCGGCACCGGCGACGGCATCGGGTTTCGACATCGTCGTCACCTACCTGCGGCTGGGCCTGCGGGCGCTGATGGTGCTCGGTCTCGTTCTCGCGCTCGCCGGGTTCCTCGCGGGCCGGTCCGACACCGCCGTCGAGATCCGTCGCTGGACGGCCGGTCATCTGCATGACATCCGGGGTGGCCGGGCGGACGGGCCCGTGTCCAGGTGGGTCGGGCAGCACGTCCGTGGGCTCCGGATCGGAGCCGTGATACTGGCCGTCCTGGTCTTCGCCTTCCTCGACCAGCCCACCGGAGTCGCGATCCTGCTCATCGCGGCGGGCTTGCTCGTGGCGCTGGCCGTGATCGAGATCCTCGGCCGGCCCGGGTCCGCGGCGGTGGAGGAGGCCGAGACAACGGCGCCGGAGGCCCCACCCACGAACGAGATCGCACCCGCGCCCCGACGGCCGGTGTAGGTCCTGCTGTCACAGGCATGCCCCGCACCTCGAGCGCCACGGTCACTCCGAAGAGCATGAGGGCCCCGGCGAACAGCAGGGCGGTGCCGGCGGTCGACGGGACGGTCGAGGGGTGCCGCGTAGTAGACGACGAGCAGCACGATGACCGATCCACCCGACCGCAGCATGGTTCCGGCGATCGCCCGTCCGATGCGCCCCCGGTCGGCCACCGGTGCAGACGTCATCCGCAACCACGCACTCGACCGTGGCCCTTGGGGGGCGTTGCATCCTCCGACATGCATGGTGGACGCCGAAGATCCGCGTTCACGCCAACGGGGCGATGGCGGCACGGCCGGTCGAGGGCAGCCTGTCGACGTGGCGGGGCAAGGAGGTGCGTGATGGTGGCGACGACGTACGAGTTCGAGGTCGACGGGTGGATATCGGAGCAGGTGCGTGAGGCGTTCTGCGACATGACCATCGAGGAGCTGCCGGCGGGTGCGCGGCTCTTCGGCACGGTCATCGACGAGTCGCACCTGCTCGGGATGATGGCCCAGTTCCGTTCGCTGGGACTGGTCGTCGTCTGCGCCCACCGGGTCGCCGCCGGTAGACGGTCCCCGTCGTCGTGAGCGGTTCGCCCCGCTGGGGGAGCACTGCCCCGTCGGCAGGGTGGCGGCGGAGCAACCGGTCGCATGCGGGTGCCGACTCGGACCGCCCGACGGCGGTCGAGACGAGGAGCGGGCGTCCGCTCATCCCGCGCAGGTGAGGTGCTCAGCCCGGCATGGCCCCAGGCTCGACGTGACCGATCGACTCTTCTTCCAAGGTGGTGCGAAGTAGTTCTGGGACGTCGTTCGGGACCGGACCGTCTCGGGCCCGGAAGGGAACCTGGACGTGGCATTGATCTTCTTCCCGCTGATCTACCTCTTCACGCGAGGTGACGGCATGGCCGAGCGCGACGTCCGCAGACCGCGGAGGCGAAGCAGCAGGACGACCACATCCGGCAGGCGGCCACGCGGACCGGCCCGAGCGAGCAGATCGCCCAGGCACGGCAGGCGCGCGCCGCAGGCGACATCTCGCAGGCGGAGTTCGACGTCCTGAAGCCGAAGGCCCCGGTCTGAGGGCCGCACCCTCGCGCCGGCGCCGAGACGAAAGGAGCGAGACGCTGAGACCCGACCTGCGCAGGTTCCGCGGGTGGGAGGCGAGCTTCCCCGGTCGGTGCGTCGGCACGTTCCTCACCCTGCAGGGCGTCGATCGGGCCACCGCACTGGCCGCTCAGGCGTTCACCGCCCTCATCCCGCTGCTCCTGCTGGTCTCCGCCCTGGCTCCCGCTGACCGCAGCGACCTGGTGTCGAACGCCATCATCGGCAAGTTCGGACTCCGTGGCGACGCCGCGCACTCCGTGGACGCGCTGTTCGCCCGCTCCGGCGACGCCTCCATCGGCGTGCTGAGCGTCGTCCTCCTGGTCTTCTCGGGTGTCTCGCTCACCCGGCGGCTGCAGCGGATGTACCTCCAGGCGTGGCGGCTCGACCGACTCCCCGGCGTTCGCGGTTCGGTGTACGCCGCCGTCGGCCTGGCGGCCCTGCTGGTGGAGATCGGGCTCCTCGCCCTCCTGCGGAAGCTGGTCAGGGCGCTGCCCTTCGACTGGGTGCTGGGTGCGCCGATCTCGCTCCTGGCCAGTCTGGTGCTGTGGACGTCGATCCCGTGGCTGCTCCTCGACCGCCGGGTGCCGTTCCGGCGCTTGCTCCCCGCAGGTGGGCTGACGGCCGTCACCGCGGGTCTCTACGGCGTCGCCAGCACCGTCTACATGCCGCGTGCGATGGAGAACTACAGCCAGCGGTACGGACTGTTCGGCGTGACGGTGGCGCTGGTCGGCTGGCTGCTGTGCAGCGCGCTCATCCTCGTCGCGGCCACCGTCGTCGCCGCCGAGGTCGACCGTGCGCCCGAGGCATGGGCCCGCAGGTTCAGGACACGGTGGCGCCTCGAGTCCGACGCTCGGGCGGCGGAGATCGCGGAGCCGGCCGACCGCGCCCTGCTGATCCCTGAGGAGGGCCGGCCCGCCCCCCACTCCGCGAACGGGCGTCCGTGACGGTCGACGCGGGTCCGCGTTCGCCTCAACCCTGACGGATGAGCTGAGCCGGTTGCCCGGTCGTCACGCCCGTGAGCACGAGCGTGTGCCGAACGTCCGCGCCCAGCGCTGCGGTCACTTCGGGAGGACCGATCGGGACGACCACGATGTCGCGTTCGGAGTCCGGGGCGCCACCGGCCGGGCGCGGCGGCATGGCCCGGCTGGGACAGCCCTCATCCGGGGAAGGTGAGCCGCCCGGGCGGTCGGAGGGCAACCGACTCGATCGTCCCGGGCGTTTCCCGCGCCGGGTTCGCCGACTCGGCGGTGCGCGGACCCGGTCTGGTCAGTCCACGGCGTCGTGGTCGTGCGCCACCAGGAACAGCTGGGCCGCGCGAGCGTCGGCCAGGACTTCTCCCTCGGCGGGAACGAGCCCCCTGCGCACGCAGATGTCGCAGCGCCCGAGGAACCGGTCCGCCGAGTACTGGAACGTCCCGGTCGCCACCCGCGTGATGGTCACCCGTCCGTCGTCGGACACGTAGGAGCCGGAGAAGGCGAGAGTGCGATCGAACAGACTGGCGTCGGGTTGCACACGTCTTCCCCGCGTTTCCGGCACCGAGGGCCGGCCTCCGGGTGGTGAGGCGCCGCCTGCACCGTGGTCTCGCGTACCAGCGAGGGGTTGATCCCCGTCATCCGTATGCATCGGCGTCAGCTTGCCCGCTCCGACGCGCTGGGGCATCAGGCGATGGGGCTGATCGTCCGCAGGGGGTGCATCCATCACCGCGGCCGTGGCCGGCGCCGGCGTGGCGCGCAGACGATCGAGGTGCTCCGGCCCAGGGACGACGCGGGGCCGGACGGCAGGTCTGTACAGGGTCTATTCGACGATCTCGACCGGAAGGGGGTCGGCACCCGGACGCCCCGGGAGGGGATGACCGTGGCCCGTTGCACGGCTGGGTGGGCCATCGCCACCTCGGTCGGCAGATTGGGGCTCGGCCACGGGATTCAGCGGGGACGGAGGTGCGCCGGCGAGATGCGCGGGGCCCGTCAGGGCGCCACCTGCTGCACGGACATCACGTGCAGTCCGAGTGACTGGGCGGTCGCGAGGATCTCGTGCAATTCGTCGTCCTCGTGCACCAGGCCGGAGATCACCGTCTCCGCCGGTACCTCGGACACGTCCAGGCCGGTGAAGGCATCGCGCACCCGCTGGGAGATACGGCCCGTCACCCGGATCTCGTACCGTCGATCCGGCATGACGTCCTCCGCGGGCTGAGGGGTCCGTGGCTTCCCAGCGTTCCCGCAGGGGCGGCCGCCCGCCTCACCCTCCGGTGGTGAGGCCCTACCGCAGCAGGCCGCGGTCCCGCGCGCGCAGCACGGCCTCGCGCCGCGACGAGACACCCAACTTGGCATAGATGGACCGGATGTGGGTCTTGACGGTGTTGACCGACACCGTGAATTCCGCGGCGATCTCCCGCGCGGTCATCAGCGAGGGCAACAGCGCCAGAACGGCCAGCTCGCGCTCGCTGAGCAGCACGGCGGCGTCCACGGTCATGGCGGCGCGGGCAGCGTCGAGCCGCGCCCGGAAGGGTCCGCGCGCCCGCGCGACCGACCCGGTGCTCAGCAGCTCCAGGCTGTGTGGCCCGGCTAGCGCGAACGGTCGGACGACGTTCAGTGGTTCTGCCTTCTGTAGGGCGAGGTCAAGTGCCCTGCGGCCGGCTGCCTGCTCGCCGGCCTGCAGAGCCGCCTCCGACTCCACGAGGAGCGACTCCACCTCGGTGTACGGCACCACTGTCGGCATGTCGCCCAGGAGCACCGGCGCCACCCTCGCCCGAGCTGTCTGCGACCGGCCGGCGGCGGCCTCGCTCCAGGCGCTCAGCAGCAGCGTCTCGCCGGTCTCGCCGATCCGCTCGGTCAGCCACGTGCCGACCTCCGCGGCGGCGCCCACATTTCCCACCAGCAGGGATACGCGGTGCTCGAGCAGCGCAAGACTTGCCGACAGGGACGGCAGCGCCTGGGCGCCGCCGAAATCGAGACGGGCCGCGCGCATCTCCGCCAGGCCGGCGGCGTGTCGTCCCTGATCGGCCAGCGCGGCGCCGTGCACGGCACGCAGCGTGTACATGGACTCCGGCGGAAGCTGCTCCCAGCCCGCGAGCGACTCTTCCGAGCGTGCACGCGCAGCGGTCGGGTCGCCGTTCAGCAACTCGGCCAGGGCCAGGACACCCGCCGGTCCGGCTGTCCACGCCGACGGGTGGCGGCCGCGTCGCGCGGCGGCCGCGACCGCACGCTCGGCCAGGTCGGCCACGGCGCGGTGGTCGCCGCGCATCGCGGCCAGGTCCGCGAGGAACGAGAGGCTCTGCACCTCCAGGAATCCGAGATCGTTGACGCGGGCCAGCTCGACCGCCCGTTCCAGCTCGGCCCGCGCCAGGTCTGTATCCGCACCTCTCGGCCGGTTGAATTCGGCGATGCCGCGGCTCGCGTGCAGGAGGGCGTTGATCTCGGGCTGCGTCGACTCCACCTGAGCGGTGGACTCGGCCGGACCGCCGGGGGCCGACCGCAGGGCGGACGCCAGCAGTTCCACGCTGGCTCCCAGTGCGCGAAGGTCGGCATCCGGAGCCTCGGGCCACACCAGCCGAGCGTCCTGCAGTTCGGCGGCGGCAGCCGGCAGGGCCCGGACCTGGAGGTGGGTCATCGCCGCCATGAGCGCGAGCCGGGGGTCGGTTCTCCGTGCGTCGCCGCCCACGGCAGCCAGCGCGCGCTGCAACGGCCCCAGGTGGCCGCTGAGCATGAGCCTCACCCCCGACCCGCGCAGCAGGAGGGCGATGAGCCGGCCGTCCTCCGACCGCTCGGCGTGCCGGAGCGCGTGCACCGGCTCCCGCTGTGCGGACCACCATCGGGCGGCGGAGGCCTGCAGGAGCCGGTACGTCTCCGGTCGCTGGCGCGCGAGATCGGCAACCAGGTAGGAACGGAGCAGCGCGTGGATCCGGTACTGGCCCGGGGCCGTGCGCTCGACGAGTGCCGTCTGCTGGCGCAGGTCGTCGAGCATCTGCGCCGCGTCGGCGCGTGCGGACAGTTCGACGGCGAGCGCCGCGGGCAACGGGGAGCACAGACTCACGGCGCGCAGGAAGTCCTGCATCTCCGGCTTCAGCCTTGTGAGAATCTCACCGGTCAGGTAGTCGGCGACCGAGCGCTCGTCGCCGGAGAACTCGGTGAGGAAAGCAGACGTGTTCTCCGTGCGACGAAGCGCGAGGACTGCCAGCCGGAGCCCGGCGGCCCAGCCCTCTGTGCGCGCGTGCAGCACTGCGATGTCCGCGCGCGTCAGTGCCAGTCCGCTGTCCCTGATCACCGCGGCCGTGTCGTCCGGTGTGAACCGCAGCCGGTCGGCGCGCACCTCGTGCAGCCGGCCCTCCAGCCGGAGTCGTGGGACCGAGATAGGCGGGTCGGACCTGCTGGCGAGGACCAGCCGCAACCCGGCGGGACGTCGTCGGATCAACTGGCTGAGGTCGTGCAGGACCTCAGGGCCGGTCAGTTCGTGCACATCGTCCAGGACCACCCTGACCGGCGAGTCGAGAACGTCCAGGGTGTCCACCAGTTCGTCCACCAGGTTCGACGTCGTGAGCACGTCCGTGTCCTGGATGAGCCGTTCCAGACGGCCGTCGCGGAACACCGACGGCACGGCCAGCAGCGCCGCCGTGACGGCCGACCACAGTCGCCGTGGATCGTTGTCGTCGGCGTCCAGGGAGACCCATGCCGTCTCCCTCATCTCGCTCTCGCGTACCCACTCGGCGAGGAGAAGGGTCTTACCGGATCCGGCGGGAGCGCTGACCAGGATGATCTGGTCGGAGACGGCGCCGTCCAGCCACTGCCGGAGTGCCGGGCGTGGCGTGAACTGGACGGGCAACTCGGGCACGGCGGTCTTGCTGGCCGGAACGGGCAGCGGGACCGCCTGATCGCGGGCCGACGGCTGCGGCTCCCGCAGCCGAACCAGCGGCTCGGCCCCTCCGGGCATCAGCTCGGATGAGGGGGAGGCTGCCTGGCTGCTCATGTCATGAGACCGTGTTCGAGCGCCGTCAGCACGGCAGTGCGGCGCGTGGTCACGCCGAGCTTGCCGTAGATCGCCCGGACATGGCTCTTGATCGTGTTCACCGACACGTCCATGTCGTCGGCGATCTCGCCGAGGTTGTTCAGGGAATTGAGCTGGATGAGCACGCCTTGCTCGCGGGCGCTCAGTCGCGGTGCCGGTGGCCGGCGTACCTGGGGCCGGACGGACAGGCACCGGAAAGCGAACGCTGCCGGATCCGTGCTGCCACCCAACTGATCGACCAGCAGCACCCGGATGGCCTGGCCCGCGAGCGCGAACGGCCGCAGCACGTCCAGCGGCTCGGCGCAGGTCAGGGCGGCCTGCAGCGCCCGCCGGGCGGCCGACCGCCGGCCCAGCCGCAGGTCGGCCCAGACCTCGACGAGCCACGCCTCCACGATCGTCGAGGGCAGGATGGGCCGCACCTGTCCGCTCAGCAGCGGCGCCACCGCGGAGCGCGCCGAGGCGGCGGAGCCCGCGGCTGCCTCCGCCCATGCCCTCATGAGCATCAACTCGGCATCGGCGCCGGCCCGAACGGTCAGCCGGCCGACGGAGGTGCCCGCCGCTACCGGCAGGTCGAGCACCAGTGCCATGCGGTGTTCGAGCAGGGCGGCCGTCGTGGCCAGCGATTCAGGAATCGGCTCGGCCCCCAGCCCGGCATGCGCCTCCTGCAGCTCGAGGAGACCGGCGGGCCGGTTGCCGATGTCGAACAACGCGCCTCCTCGCGCGCAGCGCAGCGCGAACCGGATGACCCGATCCTCCTGCGTCGAGGGGATCCGCAGGCCGTCCGAGGAGACCTGCAGGGCTCGGGCGGGATCGGCGCCGGTCAGGCAGGCCTGAGCGAGGACGGCGTGGGCACCGGCCGTCCATGGCGTGTCCTGCCATCCACCCGCAGTGCCAGCGGTGATCGCGGCTTCAGCCGCCGACCTTGCGCGACCGTTGTCACCGGAGGTCAGGGCCGCCGCGCCGATGAGGAAGAGGCACTGGACCTCGAGCAGTCCGAAGTGCTGTTCACTGGCCACCACCAGCGCAGCCTCCAGGTGCCGGAACAGTGCGGGCCAGTCGTCCTCCGCCGACCGGGCGGGTGCCATGGAGAAGAGCTCCCCGGCGCCCCGGCCGGCGAGCACGAGGGCAGCGAGCGCCGCGTCCTCGGGTGGGGCCCCGGCATATGACGGCGAGTCGTCCGGTGCTGAACCGCCCAGGCCGACCATGCGCCTGGTGGCGATGCGGAAGTGCGTGAGGTCGCGGTCGCCGGCGCCGGGGCCAAGCCCTCCCGCACGGCGGACGTCGGCCCGGGCAGCCGTCCAGTCCCCGCGGCCCAGCTGGATATGAGCCGACACCAGCGGCAACCACGCGTCCGGAGCCGTGCTGCCCGTCTGCAACGAGTCGAGCGCACGACGCAACTCGATGTGCTCGCCGCGCGCCACCAGCTCGGGTGCCCACCGGTGCAGCAGCTCCGTCTCGAGGGCGGTGTCGTTCGCTCGGGCAGCATGCCGCAGGGCTTCCGTGGGTCGCCGCCGGTCGGCCCACCACACGGCTGCCTGGCGGTGGAGCTGAGCGGCCAGGGCGGGTCCGTGGTGAAGAAGGTCCGCCGCCAGGTAGGAGCGAATCAGCTCCTGGATGCGGAACTCGTCCCGGTGCGGTCCGCCGGCCATGACGAGCGCCGTGCTGCGCTCCAATCTGCCCAGGGTCTCGGGCGCGTCCGCGCGACCGGACAGCTCCACGGCCAGGGCGGACGGCACCGGGTCGCAGATGCTGATCCGGCGAAGCAGGTCGCCCTCGGCTTCTGACAGGCGTGACAAGACCTCGTCGGCGAGGTAGTCGGCGACCGGACGCTCGTCCCCGGAGAAGGCGGCGATGAAGTCGTCGGGCGCCGGGTGGTCACGTAGGGGCAGGGCGGCGAGGCGGATCCCCGCCACCCACCCGTCGGTGCGGGCGTGCAGGAGCGCAGCCTGCCGGCGGTCGAGGTGCAGGCCGCACAGGCCAGCGAGCGCCTCGGTCTCGCCGACCGAGAAGGCGAGGTGGTCCGGGCGGAGCTCGCAGAGCCGCTCCTCCAGACGCAGCCGACCCACCGGGAGTGCCGGGTCGAAGCGGCTGGCCAGCAGGAGGCGGACGTTGCTCAGGTGGTCTCGCAGGAGGAACTCCAGGCCGTGCAAGGTGGCCTGGCCGTGGAGGTGGTGGGCGTCGTCCAGTACGAGCCGCACGCGGGCGGGGATCGTGGCCAGCGCCTCGGAGAGTTCGGTGAGGAACTCGACCCCCACCTCCGTCCGTGGGACGACGAGGTTGCGCAACCGGCCGGACTCGGGGATGTCGGGGCACGCCGCCAGGGCGGCCAGGACCGCACTCCACAGCCGCCGCGGATCATCGTCGTCCTCGTCCAGCGACACCCAGGCGCACGCGCCTTCCGACTGGGCGGCCCACTCCGCCAGGAGGACCGTCTTCCCGTAGCCCGGCGGCGCGGTGACGAGGGTCAGCGCGCACGTCTCACCTCGGTCCAGTGCAGCGACCAGCGCCGGTCGGGGGACGAACTCCAGTGGTAGGCGGGGGGCGGTTGTCTTGGCGCGGGGGACGCCAGCCATGACCTCTCCTCTGTTTGAAGGGGCGCCGGCAGCATCGCCGATGTCACCGCCCGGTGGCATCGTCGGTGGCGTGCAAGGAGGCTGGGTGTCAGGCCGTGGACGGGTCCCTTCCGGTCGGGTTCTCCGGAGCACCGTCAGCCGACGGGGTGGCCGGTCCGGCGACCTCATGAGCAGTCGACTCTCCCGGGGCCGACGTGGACCAGAGCACAAGGTCACCCGACGGAGGTGGCAGGACCACGACCGGCGCGACGTGGTCTGTCGACATGGTGACGACGGTGCAGCATCGGCCCCCCGCCGTGCTCACCCTCTGCGGGCGATGCTCCGCACCGCTCGCAGCCGGATCGTCGGCGTACGGTCGGGACACCGAGAGGGGACGGTCAATGACGACCACGGAGCGCATCCCTCAGCAGCGGACGGTGCACTTCCACGATCCCGCGGCACCGAAGGCGTCGGTCGTCGTGCCGTCGGCGTTCGTCGCCGCTCGCTGGCACAACGGTCGCCTGCTCCTCGTGCGACGGTGCGACAGCGGTACCTGGGAGTTGCCGGGTGGCCGCGTCGACATCGGCGAGACGGCCGCGGCGGCTGCGGTCCGCGAGACCGCCGAGGAGTCCGGCGTCCACGTCCTGGTGACCGAGCTCGTCGGCGTGTTCACCGACCCGGGCCTCGTGGTCCGTGCCCGGGACGGCGAGGTCCGTCAGCAGTTCGCGGTGCTCTTCCGCGCCCGTGTCCTGGGCGGCACCCCGCACGGCGACGAGCACGAGACGAGCGAGGCGGCGTGGGTGCCCTTCGCCGACCTTCGTCGACTGCGCATCGAGCCCCACGTGCGGGTCTGGATCGAGCACGCCCTCGCCGTCGAGGACCCTCCCCACTTCGACTGAACTCCGCGTCGGAGGTCACGGCGATGGCGACGGGTTCTCCTTCGTCCCCTTGTCGCCGATCGGTGCGCGACTGTCGGGCAGGGCCGGGGAGCCCCGCCAGGACGGGGAGCGAGCAGCACGAGCGTCGTGCCATGGGCGCCGCCCCGACGCCCGGGCCGGGGAACGGTCCGGGCGGAAGAGGGACGACGCCGAGGCGGCGCCGGAGAGCGCCGGTCGGTGCGGTAATCTCCTCGGGCAGGCGTCGCGCGGTCGGGGAGATCTCGGACCGCGCGCGACTCGCGGGCTGTAGCGCAGCTTGGTAGCGCACTTGACTGGGGGTCAAGGGGTCGCAGGTTCAAATCCTGTCAGCCCGACTGTGGAACCGCAGGTCAGGGGTCGTATTCGGATAAGTCCGAAGCGGCCCCTGACTGCTTCAGGGGCGGTTTTGACCACCATTAGGTCACCGCTACTTGTCCGAACTTCGCCGCCGGCGACGTCGGACTGTGCTCGGGCGGGGCCCGTACGAGGTTGCCGACAGAACCCGCGTTCCGTTCACGAGGAGGGGCTTCGGGAGGCGACAACGCTTCTCACCAGCGCATAGCCCGGTGTTGAGTCGCCGAGGTGCTCAGCTGCTCGATCTCGAGCCGATCAGCGTCCTTCGATGAGTCCGGCGCTCGTCGCTCGTCTACCTGTCATGACGACAAGGACAGCCACCTTCACGGGAATCTCGACCGTCGCCATCGCCGCGTCGGATCAGGACGCCACCAAGCGTCTCTTCGAGGACCTCGGCTTCGAGACGCGGTTCGACGCGGACGTCGCCGTCGACTTTCGTTGGATCGACATGGCTCCGGTGGGCGGCGGGACGACGCTGAGCGTCATCGCGGCGAGCGACACACTCCCCATCGGCATCGACACCGGGATCCGCTTCATCACTGATGATGCTCGTGCCGCCCACGCACGAGTCACCGACCTGGGATTGAGGGTCGGTGACCTTCTCGCGTGGCCCACGGCTCCCTTGATGTTCGAATTCTGGGACCTCGACGGGAACAAGATGTACGTGGCGGAGCCTGAGTGAGCACCTTGCTCGACCTACCGGAGAAGGAGCGCCGGCCGGTTCCGACCTGTCAGGCCCGGCGGCTGAGCAGCGGCCCGCCTTCCGAGCGGATAGAGCTGACCCTGGTCTGCACCGTGGGAGCGCCAGGCGCGCTCTACGTGCGCTGCGAGGTCGAGCGCGCATGACGCCGCCGAGGACGCAGGTGATCCGGCTGGACATGACCTTGTCCCTCGACGGGTTCGTCGTCGGGCCGCAGGACAGCGTCGAGTCGCCGATGGGCGTCGGAGGCTTTCGATTGTTCAACTGGATGGACAACCGCCTGGACCCGGGACCGAACGGTCAGGTGTTCGGCGAGGCGACTGCTACCCGCGCGGTGATCGCGGGTCGCCGCACCTACGAACACGCGGGCCGATGGCACGGTGACCACCACGACGACGTCCCGGTCTTCGTGTTGACCCACCACGTGCCGGAGGAGCCTCCGCCGGGGAGCATCCACTACGTCACCGACGTGCACGCCTGCGCCGAACGGGCTCGTGCTGCCGCGGGTGACGCCGACGTCCTGGTGCTGGGCGCGGGGGCCGGGCAAGCGCTCCTCCGGGCGGATGAGCTCGACGAGATGGAACTGCACGTCGTTCCCGTCCTCCTCGGCCGAGGACGACGGCTGTTCGGCGACCTCCCGGTCGAGCCCACCGAGCTCGAGCTGACCCGCGTATTGGACGCCGCGGAGGCCGATCCCGAGCACCGGGTTCTGCACCTCCGCTATCGGATCCAGCGGCCGCCGCCCACTCAAGACTCGGCAGCGGATCGATGACGGCACCCTTGCTTGTCCGAGCCTTCTGCCGTCCGGCTCGGCGCTCCAGGGTCACGCAGCTCGGTGACCGCCAGATCTGCCTGCTGCCCGGCACCGGTCCGCGCGGGTGTCACGACGCCACCTCGCGCAGCCGGTAGGCGATCCGCTCCGGCGTCGTGTCGTTGATCCACGCGCCCATGCCTGACTCCGACCCGGCCAGGTACTTGAGCTTGCCCGGGGCGCGCAGCAGCGAGAACAGCTGCAGATGCAGACGGCCCAGCTCGCGATCCTCAACGGTCGGTGCCTGGTGCCAGCCAGAGATGTACGGCACGCGCTCGACACCGGGGTGGAACCGGTTCACCCGACGCAGCAGCTCCTGGTAGACCGCCCCGAGCTCGGCGCGCTCGGCGTCCTCCAGTGCGGCCAGGTCAGGAACGTCGCGGTGCGGGGCCAGGTGCACCTCGACCGGCCAGCGGGCCGCCCGCGGCACGTAGGCCGTGAAGTGCTCGCCGCGCAGCACCACGCGGGTGCCTTCGGCTTGCTCGGCGGCCAGAACGTCGGCAAGCAAGTTTCCGCCGGTGGCCGCGCGGTGCCGCCGGGCGCGCTCTAGCAGCTGCGCCGAGCGCGGTGGGATGGCCGGGTAGGCGTAGACCTGTCCGTGCGGATGCGACAGCGTCACCCCGATCTCCTTGCCGCTGTTCTCGAATACGAACACCTCGGCGACCCCGGGGTCGGCCGAGTGCGCGGCTGTGCGGTGAACCCAAGCCTCGACGATCGTCCGCATCCGGGCCGCTGGGAGGTCGGCGACCGCTGCGTCGTGGTCACTGGAGAAGACGACGACGTCGGAGTGCCCGTAGGCAGGTCGGTCCACGGGGCCGAAGGGCGGGCGCGGCAGGTCCGGGGGCTGGGCCACCGTGAGCGGGGCGAAGCTCGGGAACCTATTGGCGAACGCCACGACGTCGTACCTGTTGTCGGGCACCTCTGTCGGGCGCGCCGGGTCGGTCGTCGGGTCGAGCGGGCAGTCAGCCGCGCTGGGCAGGAAGGTGCGGTTCATCCGGTGCCCCGCGATGGTGACCCACTCACCGGTCAGCACGTCGTAGCGAATCTCCCCGGCGTGCGGGGGGGTCGTCAGCGGGCGGAGGTCGGGGACCTCGTGCACGGGCCCGTCGGTCGACTCGTCGTCGAAGTACACCACCGGCCTGCCATCGGCCAGGCTCCGTTCGGTGACCTGCCCCGGCCACTGATGCGGTGTCCCCGCGAAGTCCCTTCCCAACAGTGTCTCCTCTCCGGAACGACGGGTGCCATGTCGCGGCAGCCCGCCGGCGTACGTGATGTGCTCGAGACGGACGCTCGTGCCGCGATCACCTGATCCGCAGCCCCCATGCGGCGTCGACAAGGTGCAGTGATCAGCAGGACACAGAGGCGCGCCGGCGCACCGCGCGCCCCTGAGTCCCGGCTGCGGTCAGCTGGCGAGTCGCGCCCCGTCCGGGACACGGAACAGATGCACGTGGCCCCGGCGGGGACGAACGTGCAGGCTGTCGCCCTTGGCCGGGGAATTGCGCCCATCCACACGGGCGATGATCTGCTGCTCGCTGTCGCCGAACCTGGTGCGGCCGTAGACGTGGGCGTCCGCACCAAACCCCTCGGCGACGTCCGCCTCGTCAGCAGGCCACCGGACCCGACCACCTCCAGGGCCACCGGGAAGACCTCCTCGCCCAGGAGCTGGATGGCTCTTCGCGCTGGAGGCCGGGGTGGCGTCCGAGGGCGACCCGAGGAGGCAGGGGGTCTAACACCGATCTCGGGATCCTGGGGCTGAGCCGGGTGGACGCACACGACGTCATTCGTGGGGCCGTAGATGTTCACCCTCACTCCAGGGACGAAGTCGCTCTGTCAGCGGCATGGAGCAGACCGTCGTCCTTGGGGCACATCGTTGCCCCCGTCATCTGACGGGGCTCAACACGGGGCAAGGACACGGCCGCGGGCCCGACCCCAAGCTGCCACGCCAGGTGCGTCTCACGGACAGCCCTGTTCAGCACCAGGACATCGGCTCCTCGGACACCCGGACCGTCCGACTGCGACACCCCGTGGACAGAACTGGGCGTTCTACGGGCGCGACGGCAGCCGTACGCGATGACCCTTGGCGCGCACCACGACGTCCGCAGGTGGTCGACGGCGGCGTACCGCGAGTCCGATGACAGCCCACCTGCGCATGGTGTTCACTCATGAAGTGGACGATATAGTCCAAGACCCTACCTGGAGGATCACCTGCCGTGTCCCGACTGACCGCTCCGACCCCCCAAGAGATTCCCGCGGGGGCGCAGAGCATCCTCGAGGGAATCCGCAAGCAGTTCGGCTTCGCACCGGGCATGTTCAACATGCTCGCGGCGAATCCCGCCGTGCTCGAGATCGTGCTGACCCTGCAGGGCAGCATCAGCCGTCTTCTCGACGCGAGAACGCGGCACACGATCGCGCTGGCCGTCTCGCACTCCAACGACTGCGACTACTGCCAGGCTCTGCACACGTACGTGTCGTCGGAGCTCGGCGGCATGTCGACCGACGACATCGAGCTGGCGCGCACAGGAAGCTCAACCGACCCTCGTCGCGCAGCCGTCGCTCGTTTCGTGCAGCGAGTGATCGAGACCCGTGGGCAGGTCGGCGACGCCGACATCGCTGCGGTGCACACGGCCGGATACAGCGACGCGGAGATCCTCGCGATCGTCACCATCGCGGTGATTTTCCTTCTCACGAACTACCTCAACAACGTCAACCAGACAGTCGTCGACGTCCCCGCCGTCGATGGCCAGGCGGTCTGAGGTGCCGGGCTCTGAGATATACGAGGGGTTCATGGCCCTGCATACCCGCGAGGGCGGTCTCGTGATGCCGAACGCGTGGGACGGTCTCTCGGCGCAGCTCCTCGCCGATTGCGGCTTCGAGGCGATCGGGACGTCGTCCGTGGCGCTCGCCGCGTCGCTGGGTCGGCTGGACGGGCGACACGAGGTCACCCGAGACGAGCACCTCGCGCACGCGGGGCTGCTCGCCCGCCTGACCGGCCTTCCGGTCAACGGCGACTTCGAGGACGGCTACGGAGCTGCCCCCGAGGACGTCGCGGCAACAGTGGGGGCCGCGGTCGAGCACGGGTTGGCGGGTATCGGCATCGAGGACACGTCCGGTGATCCCGACCGGCCCATCCGCGACTTCGACGAGGCGGTCGCTCGCGTGCGCGCCGCGGTCGCCGCGGCCGAGGGCCGCATAGTAGTCACCGGGCGCACCGACAATTACCTGCACGGGCGGCCCGATCCCGACGATACGATCCGCCGCCTCACCGCGTTCGCCGAGGTCGGGGCTGACGTGGTCTACGCGCCATTTCCGCCTGACCTCGACGCGCTCAGCTCGATCGTCGCGGCGGTCGCACCGACCCCAGTCAACGTCCTCATCTCGCCGGCGGACGCGGTTCTGTCCGTCGCCGAGCTTCGCGCGGTGGGCGTCAAGCGGATCAGCCTCGGGCCAGCGCTCTACGCCCACGCAATGGGCGCCCTCGAAGAGGCGGTCGACGCGCTCGTGCGCGGCGATCTCGCGACCGCGACGACAGGCATGGACTTCGGGCGGATGGAGGCCCTGCTCGGCCGCGGCGCGCACTGATCTCATCAGCTGGGGCGTTGCCTCACGCTTTCTCACTCCCCATCGACTTCTATAACGACGAAGGAAACAAATCATGGATCTCAACAAGCTCATGAACAAGCACCTCACGCGCTATTTCGACGGAAGTAAGACCATTCCGGAGGAGACTCTCCAGCAGCTGCTGCGGTTCCTGCGCTCGACGCCGTCGTCGACGAACGTGCAGCCGAACCACTTCTACGTGCTCGCCACCGAGGCGGGGAAGAAGCAGCTCGCGACCAACCTGGGCGAGCGCTTCCAGGACAACGGCGAGAAGGTCATGAACGCGTCGCACGTCGTCATCCTCACCACGCTGACGGACCTGACCGACGAGCACATCAATGCGGTTTTCGCGAAGGAGCGGGCGGACAAGCGGTTCCCCGACCCGGCGAAGCAGGAGCTGTGGGAGTCGATGACCCTCGACTTCCTCAATATTCGCGACTCCGTCTACAAGGATCTGGACCACTGGATGGAGAAGCAGACCTACATGGCGTTGGGCATGACGATGATGGCGGCCGCCGAGCTAGGCGTCGACGCCACACCGCTGGAGGGGTTCGATCGGGCCAGCGTCGACGAGGCGTTCGGCATCAGCGAGACCGGATACAGGACCACGGTGCTCCTGGCGCTCGGTTACCCCGACGGGGCCAAGGTCTACGCCTCGCCGATCTCGCGGTTCGACGCCGACCGGCTTTTCACCTTCGCCTGAACCACGGACCCGGCGCCTCCAGGGCGCCGGGTCCATCCACATCGGCGTGAGACCGCGTGCGCCGGCGCCTCCCGCTCGCAAGCGGGAGGCGCCGGTGCGTGCGGCCCCCGCTCGCGAGAGGGGCGTCCGCCGAAACGAACATCCAGGAGGGTGACATGCAACAAGACATGAGCCTGCAGGAGCTGTCGGCCACGCGTGCCGAGGAGCTTCCCGGCGCGGAGCGGACCCATCAGTCCACTGGGGACTGGGAAGTGTGGAAGGTCGGCGGCAAAGTGTTCATGTTGCAGACCGCGATGCCCGGGGAACCGGTCGTGATCCTCAAAGCAGATCCCGCCCACGCGGAATCGCTGCGCGAAGCTCACGCGGAGATCACCCCGGGCTACCACATGGACAAGAAGCACTGGATCACGCTGCATCCTGGAGGCGGCATCAACGCGGAGCTCGTCGACGACCTCGTGACCGAATCGTATGTGCTTGTCGTCGAGGGGCTTCCCAAGCGGCGGCGGCCGGTAGACCCCGAGACGTTCCGACTTGGTCAGCCGCGAAGCTGAACGAGTTCGACCAACTCCCGGTCGGTCTGGTCGAGGAGCCAAGGCTCCTTCCTGACCTGACGAGGGGGAGGAGCCCTCAGGTCGTGGGCGCGGTCGTGAACGACTTGACGTGCGCGACGGCCATGTCGAGGGCGATCTGCATGGGAGCGACGTCGCGAGCGGTCTGCGCGAGGAGGTAGCCGCCCTGCAGGGCGGCCATCACACCGGTGGCCAGGAGTTCGGGATCAGCGTCCGATCGCAGCACGCCGTCGTCGATCATCCTGGTGAGTCCCGCGGTGAGAAGTCCTTGCCACGTGTTGAAGTGCTCGTTGAGAGAGATGCGGGCCGCTTCGTCCTGGTCGGCAAGCTCGCTCGCCAAGGAGCCGATCTCGCACCCATAGGCGCCGTTGCGGAGAGCGTTGCGTCGCACGACGTCGTCGCGCCAGAGTTCGAGACCGCGAATCGAGTCGAGACGCTCTAGGCGCTGGCGCTGTCTCTCCAGCACCTCATGGGCCTGCAGTGAGATCACCTCCTGCACGAGCGATTCTTTGTCGACAAAGTGGCTGTAGAGCTGTGACTTGCTGGTTCCGCTCGCTATGCGAACGTCGTCAAGCGTCGTGGCGTTGACGCCACGGGTGTGCATGAGAGTGGCTGCCGCGCGCACGATCCGGTCGCGAGTCGCCAAGCCGCGCCTCGTCAGACGGCGGGCCTGCGTGAGCCCGTATTCAGCGCGGGACATGGCCGCCACCCTAGGTCAGGAAATCCCCCTTGCCGTCCACTCTGGACCGTTTGGTCCCATCGTAGCAACAGTCCGGAGGGCGCCGGTGTGATCAGCCGCTCGATTCGCTGCCGGCTCAGACCGTGCAGAGGGGAACTCCGGGCGGGACTGAGGTGTCGGCTCGATCAGTCAGCAGTCCTGCCGGCGTCGGGCACCGGTAGTTCAGCGTGCAGTGTGGTGCCCGCGCCCGGGGGGCTCTGCAGCACGAGTCGACCGCCAAGTGCTTCGGCCCGGTCGGCAAGTCCGATCAGGCCGGTTCCACGGGTGAGGTCGGCTCCACCGCAGCCGTCGTCGCGAACGCTGACGCGCAGCAACGTGCCAGAGTCGTCCTCGGTCATGGCGACCGTGACCGCGACCTTCGTGGCGTGGGCGTGTTTGGCGGCGTTGGTCAGGGCCTCGGCGACCAGGTAGTAGGCGGCTGTCTCGATCTTCTCGGACAGCCGCCGGGGAATTGATACGTCCAGCTGGACCGGGACCGGGCAGCGGCGGGCCAGCGCATTGAGCGCTGGGCCCAGGCCGCCTCTGGCGAGGATCGCGGGATGGATGCCGCGGGCGAGTTCGCGTAGCTCGTCGAGCGCGGTTGTGGCTTCGGCGGCGAGGTCGTCCAGTTGGGCGAGAAGCTCGCGTGCGTCGCGAGGCGCCAATGCTCGTGCGGTACGAGCACGGAAGGCGAGGGCGACCAGTTGTTGCTGGACGCCGTCGTGCAAGTCGCGCTCGATCCGGCGGCGGGTCTGGTCGGCGGCCGTGACGATGCGGGCACGGGAGGTCGTGAGCTCGGCGTACAGCTGCGCGTTGTCGACGGAGACCGCGAGCTGGCCGGCGACGAGCCGAACCGCGTCCAGCCGGTCCGCGCTGAAGGCGGCCTTGAGCAGCCTGTTCTCCAGCAGCAGGACCGCCCGCAGGGTGCCGCGGCTGAGGATCGGCAGGACGAGCATCGAGCAGCAGTCGGCGCCGGCGAGGTGAGGGTCGCGGGCGAAGCGGTCGTCGGCGGTGGCGTCGGCGACGACCAGCGGCTCACCGGTGCGCTGGACGTAGCGCAGGACCGACAGCGGGACCGCCGTCTCGTGGCCGGCACCGACCGGCGCACCGCCGGCCGGTGTGGGCACCAGCCAGTCCTGCCGCTCCTGGTCCCACAGCAGCAGGTGCACGGCGGTAGCGCCGGTCAGCGCGCCGAGCACTTCGACCACCCGGGCGTGCAGCCGCTCCAGGCTGGTCTCCGAGCTGAGGGCCTGCGAGGCGGCCAGGATGCCGAGCAGGTCCAGTGTGCCGGTGGTGACGGCCGAGCGTGGCCGTGGTAGCGGATCAGGCTGGTCGTCGCCGGGCCCGGTCGTTTCGGCCGCTGCTCCGAGGCCGGGGTGGGCCCAGTCCAGCTGGGCGACTTTCGCGGTCGCGCCCCACACGGCGTAGGCCTGGCGGGCCTCGGCGAGCAAGGCGCGACCGGCGTGTGGGAGGCCCTGGTCGAGGTGGAACAGGGCAGCGCGCTCGGTGATCAGCGCCCGGTGCCACGGGCGCAGACGGCCAGCGACCTCGCGCCGTGCGGAGTCGAAGGCCAGCGCGGCGGCCCAGGAGTCGCCGAGCGCCCAGGCCCGTTCGGCTTCGAGCAGCCGGACCAGGTGCAAGAAGTTCTCCGGTGCGTCCGCCGCGCGCGCGGCCAGCCACCCGGTCAGCTCGTCCAACTCGGCCAGCGCGCCGCCCCGCTCGTCACCCTCGGTGGCGCGGGCCTGCCCGGCCAGGGCCAGCCCGCGCAGCAGGTGGGCCAGGGCGGTCTGGTAGAGGCCCAAGGTCGCCGGTGGCGGTGGCATCGCCGCCGCGGTGTGCCGCGCCAGGCCGGACGCATCGCCGAGGACGGCGGCGGCGACCGCGTGATTGATGTGCGCGAGGGCAAGTGCCATGGCGTTGTCGGCGTACCGGTTGATGGAGACCGCCTCATCGGCGGTGGCGGTGCGTTCGCCGCGCAGCACGCCGACCAGCCACCGGTAGCTGTCGAATGCCTGGGCGGTCTGCTCGCTGCCGATCCGGTGCACGAAGGCCAGGCCGGCCTCCACCTCGGCGACGTAGGCGTCCAGCGACGGGGCATACTCCAACAGACCGGCCACGGCCAGCTGGTAGGTGTAGCCGGCGTACGCCAGCTCGCCCCCCGCAATCAGCCTTTCCCGGGCCCGTTGAGCCGCGTGGACGCCGTTCTCGATCGGCTCGAACCAACAGCTGAGGGCAGCGAGCTGGAAGCGCGCCCGCGAGGTGTCGGGCTCGTAGCCGCGGGCCTCGCCCAGCGCCACAATCCGCCGCAAAGCTCGGTACCCGGCGGCGTAGTCGCCGCGCTGCGCCATCACGGCGACGGCAGCGTGGCTCGCCGGGACGATCAGAGTCCGGCTCGGGCCGTGTTCGAGCCAGATCCGCGGCGCCTGCAGGCTCAGCCACGCATGCAGGGCAAGGTCGCTGACGATGTAGGCCGGCGGCAGAACCTCGTTGATCAGGCGGATCGCGGCGAGCAGCGTCGGATCGGTGAGATCCGGCCGGGCCAGGTCGTCGGCGGCTTCGCTGTGGTCCAGCCACCGGTACAGGGGGTCGAACTGGTGGTGGTCGAACTCGCTGGGGAGCCGGTCCGCGGCGGGGACGGCGACGCCGAGCTCGCGGAGCCTCTCGTTGCCCAGGGCTACCGCGTCGGTGAAACGGTTCCGGTGGGTCAGGCTGCTCACCTGCACCGCCGTCGCGGCCGCGCGCTCCAACGCGGTGGGGCCCAGCCCTTCGATCGTGCGGTACTCCTCGTCCGCCTCCTCCAGCCGGCCCGAGCTGACCAGCACGGCGTGGCGCGCCGTGTGCACCTCGATCAGCGTGGCGGTCTCACCCGGGTCGATGAGGCGGAGCGCGGCGGTCAGCAGCGTGTTCACCAGCGCGTGGTCACCGATCAACGCCGCCTGGTCGGCGGCGCGCCGCAATAGCCCCACCACCTGACGCCGCTCGATGGCATCGTCGATGGCGTCGACCACGGGCAGGTACTGCGCGGCTGTGACCGCGAACAACTCCGGCACGCCGGCCAGCCGCCGGGCCATCGCCAACTGCATCGCGCGCCGGCGCTGCGGATCCAGCGCGCGCAGGATCGCCTCGCGGATGCGGTCGTGGCGAAACCGCACCGCCTCCTGGACCCCGGGTTCGGCCGTGAGCACGCCGTCGTCCAGCGCGGGCGCCAGCGCACGGTCGATGACGTCCGCCGGCTCGCCGGTCGCCGTCCGCAGCAGGCGCCGCTCGGCGCGGCCGCCCAGGCAGGCCATCGCTTCCACCATCGCCCGTGATGCCGCCGGCAGCGCCGCGCCGCGCGCCGCGAGCAGCCCTGCCACGTCCGAGCGGCCCAGATACGCGCCCACGGCCGCGGGGTCCCACCGCCACCCGTCGGCGGTTGCGCGGATCAGGCCGTCGCGGCGCAGCGCGCCCAGCAACTCGACCGTCTCGTACGGATTTCCGCTCGTGTGCGCCCAGATCGACTCGGCCAGGGCCGCCGCGGCAGCGGCATCGGCGTGCAGCATCTCGGCCACCATCGTGACCAGGCTGCGCACGTCCAGGTCGGTCAGCCGCAGGTGGCGCACGCCGGGCTGGTCGCGCCACCGGGACAGCGGCGCCGCCAGCGGATGCCCGGCGTCGACGCCGCCGTCGCGGTAGGCGCCCACCAGCAGCAGGCCCTCGACCGGCTCCTCGCTCAGCAGCGTGTCGACGAAACCCAGCGGCGTGGGTCTGGCCCACTGCAGATCGTCGACGAACACCATTACCGGCCGCTTCCGCGACGCCACCGCCCGCACCATCTCCACGGCCGCTCGCGCCGTCCGGACCTGCGCTGTGAGGGGATCGCCCGGATCGGGAGCCGCCCCCAGCAGCACCGCGAACTCCGGCGATGTCGCGCTCAACAGACCGGCGTTCGCCCCGACCGCCGCCACGATCCGTTCCCGCGCCTCGACCAGCGCGTCCTCCGGCTCGGCCAGCAGCAGCCGGCCCAGGGCGCGAACGGCCTGGTGGACTGCGTCGAACTCCAGGTCGCGCCGGTACTGGTCGAACTTGCCGGCCACGAACCAACCCTCCCCGCCGGTGACCACCGGGCGAAGCTGGTCGACCAGCGCCGTCTTTCCCACCCCCGGCGCCCCGGCGACGAGCATCCCGCGGCACCGACCGGAGAGCGCGTCGTCGAAGGCCGCGTGCAGGGCGGCGACCTCCGCCTCGCGCCCGACCAACCGGGACGGGGCCAACAGCCGCGGCCGTCGGTCGTGCACACCGGCGCGCTGCCCGCCGGCGGCCTGCGCGCCGTCGGCCCGCAGCCGCTCCAGGTCGAACAGCAGGCCCTCGGCGGTCTGGTAGCGCCGGTCCGGTTCCTTCTCCAGCAGGCGAAGAACGATCTCCGACAGGAACACCGGGACGGCGGCGTTCACCTGCGCCGGCGGCACCGGCACCCTGGCCAGATGATCGTGGCTCAGCCCCAGCGGGTCCCCGGCGCCGAACGGCGGCGCGCCCGTGGCCAGCTCATACAGCAGCGCACCCAGCGCGTACAGGTCCGCCCGCTGGTCCACCGGCCGTCCGGTGCGCCCGGTCGCCTCCGGCGCCAGATACGCCAGCGTGCCGACGATCTCCGCCGGCCGGCTGAACCCCGGACGCAGCTCCGCTTCCGGCGCCGCCAGCGCAAAGTCCACGAGGGTCGGCCGGCCGTCAGCCGACAGCACGATGTTGTCTGGGGCGATGTCGCGATGCAGAACGCCCCGGGCGTGGACTCCCGCGACCGCCCGGGTCAACGCCACCGCCAGCCCGAGCAGTTCGTCGACGGCCAGCGGCGTCGCTCGGTCGGCCAGCCGCGTCGTGCCGGCGTCGGCCAGCACGATGGAGTCCGGGTACCGCGGGCGGTTCACGAGCTGCGCCACCCCGTCGACGCCACGGATCCACTCGAGCAGGGCGGTCTCGCGGCGGAGGCGGCGGTCCGTGTCCGGCCCGAGCGGCTGCTTGCGGACCACGCTTCGATCGGCAAAGACCAGCCGCGTGATCCGGGTCCGGGCAGTCTCCTGCACGACCTCGACCCGAAGCGGTGCCTCCGCGTCCGGAACTGGACCAGCGCCCATCGGCCACCTCCACGCACGGTTGGGCCGACTCGCTCCGTCCTACACCGCGGATGTGCCCTTGGCTAGCCGCGAACCGCTTCGTGCTCCGCGGCGGTGCAGCCTTGGCAAAGCCAAGTGCCGGTCGGCGGATGCTCATGCGGATTGACGGCGGTGCCCCTGCGGTAGCCAAGCCTCACGGTTCGGGCCTGTTCGAGACTGTTCACTGTCGACCGCACTGGTCGGTTGACCTGCGAAAATGAGCGGCAGTCGACGCCTGTGGCCTTGGCATGGCTGTGCCCGGTGATCATGGAACCCGGACCCCATTGCGGCCATTGGGTGTCCCCGATGTGATCGGTCAATGGAATTGCGGCCCGGGGCGCAGTCGGCCGCCGCAGGCTGGTGATCACGCAGGCCTGGACGTTCGCGCGTTGTCGCGAATTGTCGTCGGCGTGATCGAGCTGTCCTGATGACGTCCCGCCGGGACGGTGGGATGCGCGTCCCGGCGGGGCCCGGTCGTGGCCTACGCGTTCATTGTCCGGCTACGGCCCCGCCGTCGCATCGGGCATGTCCCCAGTCCGGTTGCCGAGCCCTCGAGTCCCGCTCGCCGGTCCGGCGTGCCTGAACTCTGCCCCGACACAGAGAAGGCAGGGCACTTTCACAATGGTCGCAAGGAGCGCGGAACAGAACGTGAATCTGACGGAGTGCGGCCGGGAGGCGCTCACGGAGGCTCCGGCCTGGACGCAGTTTCCCGGCCAACGCGGGGCCGAGGTCTCATCGGCGCTCTGTCAGGAGCCGCATCTCCTCCTGCGCCAGCCGCACATTCCGGATGCTCACGACGTCCAGGGTGCCGTGACGCATCGTGGCTCGAGCCGGGGAACGACACTTGTGAACCACGGGGAGCGCGCGGCGATCACGGGACCCCCGTCCCGTTCCGCTCTGAGGAGTGATCGTCCCGGCGCTCGGTCACCGACGACCGACCGACCACGGGCCCGCGGCTTGCTGGCACATCGGAAAGTTCCCTGGTCGTCTACTGGTCATTGCTCGGGGGGCTCGCTGGGGTACGGACTCGTGCCTTCCCCGGTGCCACTCGATCTGGCGTGACGCAGTGTCTCTCCTGTCTGCGGCCGTCTGTGTGCGGCATGCGTCGACCTCCCTTGCCCATCGGTCACGGGGGCGATCCACCAATCCAGGCAGCTTCACCAAGAGCCGGAGCGATTTTCCGGTATGGACCTCTAGGAGAGATCATGAAGAAAGCTTCGCTGCTCGCCGCATCATCGGTGGCGGCCCTCGGGATCGGACTCCTTGCTGGACCGGTCGTCGCATCCGAGCCCAGTCGGACCACCTATCACGCCGACCTCGAGCCGGTTAACCACTCCGGTGGCTCCGGGACATTCATGCTCTCAGTGAGAGGGCGAACGGCCACGGTCACCGAACGTGTAAGCGGTCTTGCATCTACGTTCGACGGTCAGCCTTACCCGCACGTTCAGCACATCCATGTCGACGCCGCTCACCAATGCCCTTCGCCTGCGGCGGACACCAGTGGCGACGGGGTGATCAGCACCACCGAGGGCCACCCGTTCTACGGAGACATTGGAACGACGCTGGCGACGTCGGGCGACACCAGCCCCGCGGCGGCCACCACGCTCACGACGGCGCCCAGCGGCAGCTCCTTCGTCTACCGCCGTACCTTTACCCTCGACGACAGGACGCTGGCTTCACTCGGGAACGGCACCGCAGTCATCGTGGTTCACGGCCTCGACCCCTCCACCCTGCCCGCGGCGGCGCAGCATGAGCCGAGCGACCTGGTGCCCTCCCTGCCGCTGGCCGCAACCTCGCCGGCGCTCTGTGGGCCCGTGACCGGCTCACACGGCGGGCACCACGGCGCGCGTCGGTAGCGCTTGGTCAAGCCATCGACCCGAACGCCGGTGACGCTCCGGTAGTTACCGGAGCTCATCGGCGGACGTGGCTCTGTCGATGTAGTCAGCAACACGACAACGGTCAGCCCACAAGGGGTCGGCGGAGTCGGCCGTCATGGTTGGCCTGGCCACTCCTCGAGTCCGCCCCAAGAAGTGTGTTCCCCGCCCCAAGAAGCGTGTTCATGGTGGGGATGACCAAGGACGGCTCCATGCCTCGTTGTGGCAGCGCATTCGCGGTGGGCGCCGCCGCGGTTGATCAGTGTCGTCGGCTTCGAATCACGCGGCGCCGAACCAGCCCGAGTTCGTCGCTGGCCGGCCGTAGTCAGCAAGAGATCGCCCATGTCGGGGCTCCCCATCGGAAGGCAGTCGAACCGTGACTCGTTTGGTCCGTCCCGCGAGCTTCCTCGCGCTCCTCATCCTGCTCGCCGGCTGCGGAGCGACACCTCCAGGGACGGGGTCTCCGGGCCCGTCGCCGGAGCGCGCGAACGTCGGCGCCGTTCCGGCTTCCGGCTCGAATGCAGGGCCGCCCACCGGCAAGCCGCCAGCTTCGGCGGCGATGATTTGCGATGCGGATATCAAGTCAAAGGTCAGGGACGCGCTCGGTCTTGCCGGTCCACCGTCGACCGAGTGGCGCTGGTCCAACGGTGTCTATACGTGTGACTACCACCTGCCCATGGGTCGGATGAGCCTCCAGGTCACGGTCCTGGCCGGCGCCCCCCAGGCGAGCACACTGTTCGACGCCGATCGAGGTCGAACGCTGGGGGCCCAGCCATTGGCGGGCTTGGGGGAGCGGGCGTTCGGCACCGACAACGGCACGGTCCTCGCGCTCAAGGACAACCAGGTCCTTGTCGTGGACACCACTCGATTGCCGCAGGAGTTCGGCGCCAACGGCCAGAGGCGTTCAGATCTCGCCTACGAGGTCGCCTCTGATGTCATGGGCTGCTGGACGGGCGATTGAAAGCACCAGAGGTGAGATCGGCGCCAGCGCTTCACGTCGTCCAGACACACAGCGACGGCACACGGTCGCCTTCATCTTCGAGCATTCCGAACCGGAGCATCCGGCATCCACGCCGTCTCCGACGCCGATGCCACTTCAGCGACCGCCGCCCAGCAGAGCACCGGCACGTAGGGACGGCGGACAGTCGGGTTGGGAGATCAGCGCCGCGTGGTTGGGCGTCCCGGTAGTGGGGTGCCCCTATTCCGGTTGACTCGTCGGTGGGGGTGGGCAGACCGCGGCTGCGGCGGAGGTCAACGTCTCGTTTCCGACGGGCCGGCCTCACGGCTCCGGCCTGGGCAGTCAGCGTGGGTCGTCCAGCACCGCGAGTTGGCGATCGCCCTCCTGATCGGGGGTGCAGCGCGAAGCGTCTCGCACAGCAGTCCATGAGTAGCGTCCTCGGCTACACGACCGGCAACGACGCGGATTCTGCCCGCTGGGCCCTTGGATCAAGATGTGCGTCCCCGCGTGATCTTGGTCGGCTGTAGGTCTGTGAGAGGCATGGTCAGCCCGAGCCTCGTGGCGTGGGCGACATCGGCCGAGTCGAGCCACACGCAGGGATGAAGCTTCAGCCCGACGAGGTGACTGACCTCCACAGACAGGCCTCCGCGATCCGAGCACCCGTGCCGACCAGAAAGGCGACCGGATCCGGCAGATCACTCTTCTGAGCGTGCACCGGGTCCGGAGCCGTCGCACGCAGGAGCGCCCGTGGACCCGCGCCGGTCGCCTTGCTCAGGCTATTGCCTTCAGAGAATCGATCCCGGAACCAGGGAGCGCCCGGTGAAGTTCGCCACGGCAGGTGATCCCCAACTTCGCGAAGACCTTCCCGAGGTGGTACTCGACGGTGCGGGGGCTGACGAAGATGCGGGCGCCGATCGCGGGATTCGACAAGCCGTCCCGGGCCATGACCGCGATCCGGATCTCCTGCGGGGTCAGTTGCCTGCTGGCCACGACGGAGCGCGCCTGTGCTCGTTCACCGGTCGCGAGGAGCTCTCGGTGCGCCCGCTCGGTGAAGGCCGCTGCTCCTATCGTTGTCAACAGGTCCCAGGCGGACCGGAGGGGGACGCGTGCGTCGCTCCGTCGGCCACGTCGTCGCAGCCATTCTCCGTACAGGAGCTGCGCGCGTGCGAGCTGCGTCCGGACCTTGCACCGCGCCAGCCGATCGACCGCCTCGCGGTACCAGCGCTCCGCCTCGTCGTCACCGCTGATGAGGGCCCGTGCGAGAGCGCGGGTACCCAGCGCCCACTCGCTCGCGCACCCGTGGGTCCGGTCTTCCAGCCGCCGGAGTGCCAGGGAGGCCTCACGCAGGTCACCTGTCCGGGCTGCTGCTTCGACCAGTTCGGCCAGGGCCCAGCTCCGGTACTCGAATTCGTCCGGACCCCCCGTGTCCTCAGCAGCCGCGCGCGCGGATTGCAGCGCTTCGTCGTATCGGCCCTGGCCGGCGAACAGCACGGCCGCTGACAGAGCGCCGACGGTGAGCGCCAGTCCGTCACTGCGGTCCAGCGCGTCCCGTCGGGCCGCTTCCAACTGGCGTCTCGCCTGCTCGCCCCGGCCACACCACGCAGTGAGCAGCATCGATGCGTGTGTCACTCGACCGGGTCCCGTGGTGCTCCCGGCGGCCGGGATCTCGGCGAGAAGGTCAGATGCGACGGAGAAACCTCCGAACTGGACCTCCGCTACGGCGTGCCGGTCGAGTGCCACCGAAAGGTCGGCCACGGTTCCGGCATCCTTCGCGTGCTGCGCTGCTCGCCGGCTGAACGCGTCCCACCCATCGTCGTCCCAGAGGTCCGCGGCCACGCGGCCGGCCAGCCCGACCCAGGGGGCATCGCGGTCGCTGAGATCGGTCGTGCGGAAGGCCTCCAAGGCGTCAGCCAGCGCCTCGCTGCTCTCCTCGCGTCCTCGCGTGAGCCTCGCCGCCAGTCCGTCGAGGAGTCGGTCACTGGCTGTCGGCCGGCTCTGGGGCCTCGCCATCAGCGCGGCCTCGGCGATCTCTGCGCTCCTGCCGGCCGGTTGCAGACGCCCGGCGGCCATCGCCCCTGCGAGGGCCTCCAGGTAGGTCGTACGAGCCAGATCGGGACGGACGCCCTGCATGCGCCGGGCAGCTTCGACCAGGAATTCGGGGTTCCCACCGGAGGAGATGTGCGCGCGTAGGCGTTGGAGGCGGCCCTCTTGCTGATCGTCCAGGGGATACATCTCCGCGGTGGTCAGCAGCCGTGCCGCATCGTGATCGGCACCAGCTGCACGTGTGGCCTCCGCTGCTGCAATCGCGCGGTCGACCAGGCGACCCGGGTGCAGGGTGAGCACGGTTGCCTGCTCCAGGAAGGCGGCCGCCGCGGGCAACCCTCCACGCCGGCGGGCGACGGGCGCGAGGCGCTCCAGTTCCGAGGCCAGCCCTTCGTCAGGCCCATCGGCCGCGTGGGCGAGATGCCAGACGTGGTGATCGGGAGCCCGTGCAGGGTCGGTCGCCAGTGCGAGCGCGAAGTGGACGTCGCGCCGCTCTTCGTCGGTGGCGAGCTGGTGGACCGCGAACCGGAGCAACGGACGCGGGAAGAGGACGCGAGGAGCAAACGAGAGCAGCCCATCGGACCGGAGCGCTCCTGCCGCGGTCCGGGGGAGCTGCAGCTCGGCCGCCGCTCTCCATAGCAACCCCGGGTCTCCGAGAGGCTCGGCGGCGGCTGTGAGCAGCAACTGTCGGCTCTGCGGCGGTAGCGCGAGCACTTGTTGCAGGAGCCTCTCCCCGATCTGGGGCGACACGTCACGCGACGGGGACATGCCGAAGCCTCCCGCGATCTCGGCAGGCGAGGCGGCTCGCGTCAGCTCCAGGAGGGCGAGCGGGTTCCCGCGGGTCTCCTCGACGATCCGGTCGGCGACGATCGGATCGATCGGCCCGGGCATGGACCGAGTAAGCAAGAGGCGGGTTTCGACGTGGGGCAGTCCCTGCAGCCGAAGCTCGGGAAGGCCGTGCAGGGCGCCGGCATCCGCTTGATTGCGTGTCGCGAACAGCAGGACCACGGGCTTCGATTCGAGCCGTCGCGCCACGAAGGCCAGTGCTTGTGCCGACGGCTGGTCGAGCCATTGTGCGTCGTCGATGATGCACAGCAGTGGCCGTGAGCCTGCAGCCCCCGCCAGGAGGTTCAGGGTCGCGAGGCCGAGGAGGAAGCGATCCGGGTCTGATCCGCGAAGCTGGCCCATCGCGGTGGCAAGCGCGTCCCGTTGCACGGAGGGCAGTTGTCCGGCGTCGTCCAGGAGCTGCGCGCAGAGGACCTGCAGCCCGGCGTAGGAGAGCTGGGTCTCGGAGGCGACCGCGCGGGTGCGGATGACTCGGAAACCCGACGCCTGGCTGACGGCGTGATTCAGGAGGGCGGTCTTGCCCAGTCCCTGGCTCCCACGGAGGACGAGGATGGCAGCGTTCCCGCCGCGTGCCTTGTGGATCTCCTGCTCCAGGCGTGCGCGCTCCGCCGTCCGCCCGACCAATGCCGATCCGTCCATCGTCATGTTCCTGTCATCCTGTCCATCGCGCCCGGCATGCAGTAGTCGTGCTGGGACGTCGCACCTCGGCGCCGTCGACCTCGTACAGACGTCGCCGCTGCGGGTGGGTGCTGCTCCATGGCACTTGAGGGTGGTTGGTAGGACCGCTGCGAGGCTTCGCAGCTACCTCCCGTTTGCCGTTACTGCAGGCGAGAGTTCCCGATTGCTGCTACCTGCAGGTGCCGGGCGCAGCCTCGGCCGGGCGTGGTCGAAGCGCCCCTCGTGAGGTCGGGCCGGCGCACTTTCCTGGGTGGCCGCACGGGGCCGCGAGACTCTTGATCGGCCCACGTGCAGGGAGCAATGTGAGCAGCGGCCAAGTGTCGGTCACCGACGATGTCGCTTTCCCAGGACCGGAGGCCGGTATGGCCACTCGACCGACCAGCCCGATGGTCGAGGAACAGGACGCGCTGCGGCGGGTGGCGATGCTCGTCGCGGCTGGGGGGCAACCGGACGAGGTCTTCGCCGCGGTCGTTGCGGAGGCCGGCCGGCTCCTGGGCGGCGACTACACGTTCTTGGCGCGGCGAGACCAGGATGACGCGATCACCTTCCTGAGCGCCTGGACTCCTACGGGCGTTGCTGCACCGCCCTCGGTCGGCAACCGCTTCCCGCTCGGTGGCCACAACGTGTCCACGATGGTGTGCCGGACGGGGCGCCCGGCGCGCACCGACCAGGGCCGAATCACCGGCGCGATGGCAGATGTCGTGGTCCGCAGATGGGGGGTCCGCTCATCGGTGGGGGTCCCCATCATCGTCGAGGCACGGGTCTGGGGTGTCTTGATCGTGGCATCAACCCACGAGCAGCCGCTGCCCTCCGAGACGGAGACGCGGCTGAGCCGATTCACCGAACTGGTCGCCACGGCGCTCGCCAACGCCCAGGCCCGGGTCGAACTGCGCGACTACGCCGAGGAGCAGTCCGCGCTGCGCCAGGTGGCGACGCTGGTTGCCCGAGGTGCCTCCCCGGAAGACGTGTTCGCCGCGGTTGCCGCCGAGGAAGGCCGGTTGCTGGGGACCGATGTGACGGTGATAACGCGGTACAACCGGGACGGCACGGGAACCGTCGTCGGCTCCTGGAGCAATACCGGCGTCGCCACGCCGTTTCCGGCCGGAACCCTGGTGCACCTCGTCGGTCGCAACGTGATGTCTGACGTGTACGTGACCGGTCAAGCGGTCCGCATGGACGACTACACCGAAGCCCACGGAGGAGTCGCCGACGACGTGAAGGGTTGGGGCGTTCGTTCGGCTATCGGCGCGCCGATCACCATCGAGGGGCGGTTGTGGGGTGCCATCTCGATGGGATTCACCGGCCCGGAACCGATGCTGGAACGGGCCGAGTTCCGGCTGGCTGCCTTCACCGAACTCATCGCCACCGCGGTCGCCAACGCGCAGACCCGGGTGGAGCTGCGCGACTACGCCGAGGAGCAGTCCGCGCTGCGTCGGGTAGCGACACTGGTCGCCCGTGCGGCGCCCTCGGAAACGGTGTTCGCCGCGGTCGCCGAGGAAGCCGGGAAGCTCCTGCGGGTCGACTTCACGTTCATCGTCCGGTATGACGCCGACGGCGCGGTGACTGCCATCGGCCAGTGGGCAGGTGACGGTGACGCCGGATTGTTCCCGACGGGCACTCGCCTCTCACTCGGCGGACGGAACGTCACCACGACGGTGTTCGAGACAGGCCGTCCAGCGGGGATCGCGGGGTACGAGAACCTCTCCGGGGCCATCGGCGAGGCCATCGGCGCTCGAGGGGTGCGGTCGGTGACCGGCGTGCCTGTCATCGTGGATGGCCGACTGTGGGGCGCGATGGTCGTAGCGTCGCGTGCTGGGAAACTGCCGCCGGGCACGGAGGATCGGCTGGAGGGACTCAACGAGCTCGTCGCCACCGCCCTCGCGAACGCGGAGGCCCAGGCCGAACTCTCGGCCTCCCGTGCCCGGCTCTTGGCCGCTTCCGACACCAGCCGCCGCCGCATCGAACGTGACCTGCGCCAGGGAGCTCAGCGTCGGCTGGCCGAGCTCGCCATCTACCTGCGCGGACCGGTGTGCGCGGCGGTGCCGCCCGCAGACCACGAGCTGGTCGCTCAGGTCGAACAACTCGCGGACGAGGTAACCGACGTGTTCGACGAGCTGCGCGAGATCGCCAGTGGCCTCCACCCGACGGCACTCGCGCAGGGCGGCCTCAAGCCGGCGCTGACGACGCTCGCCCGCCGCTCCTCGATCCCGGTGCGTCTCGGCCTCCACGTCGACGGCCGGCTGCCCGAACCGGTCGAGCTGACCGCCTACTACACCGTCGCCGAGGCGCTGACCAACGCCGTGAAGCACGCTCGGGCCTCCATGGTCGGCGTGGACGTGGAGATCAGTGACGGCCGGTTACACGTCCGGGTCAGCGACGACGGCTGTGGGGGCGCCGACCCCGCCGCCGGCTCCGGGCTGATCGGACTCAGCGACCGGGTCGAGTCCCTGGGTGGCGTGCTCGCGCTGTGCAGCCGGGCCGAGGTGGGCACCACCGTCGAGATCACAGTGCCACTCCGGCCGCCACACCTGCCGTCGCAGCGTGGCGCAGTCCCGTAACGACCTGCGGCCCGGACTGACCACTTCTCGGGGTCTTGGACCTGCACGCCGTTGCGCACGGGCCTACGCGCTGGCGCGAGAGAGATCGTCAGGACGGACTCGGCGCGAGGCGCTGGCCGGCCGGCCGGGGCTGAACTCCGCCAAACTCGGCAGGTGAACGTGCCCGACCCGGTCCGTTCCGCGTGGCGGGTGTCTTCTCGAGGGGACGGCGCCGGTCACCGCGGTTCGGGAGGCGTGGTCAGTGGGAGTGCGACGCGCAGCGTGGTACCGCCGCCGGGTGGGCTACGCAGCCCGAGCCGCCCGCCGAGTGCCTCGATCCGGTCGGTCAGCGCGATCAGGCCGGAGCCGCGGCCGGGGTCGGCGCCACCGACGCCGTCGTCGCGGACGCACAGGCGCAGCTCCCTCTCGTCAGTGCGCGCCTCGACGTCCACCACGCCAGCCTGTGCGTACTTGGCGACGTTGGTCAGAGACTCGGCGACGGCAAAGTAGGCTGCGCGTTCGACCTGCTCGGGCAGTCGTCCATCCAGGGCGATGTCCAGACGGACCGGTACGGCGCTGCGGCGGGCGAGGGTCTTGAGCGCCGGACGCAGCCCACCGCTCGTGAGGGCGGGGGGGTGCAGCCCGCGTGCAAGCTCACGCAACTCGTCGAGCACCCGAGAGATTTCCGCGGCGGCTCGGTCCAGGTGGCCGGTGAGCTCCGTGGCCTCCGGCGGCAAGACGGTCTTCAGGCGGGATACGCGCAGCGCCAGTGACACCAGCCGCTGCTGCGCACCATCGTGCACATTGCGTTCGATCCGGTGCCGGGTCGCATCGGAGGCCGCCACAACCCGGGCGCGAGATGCGGCTAATGCGGCCCGTGCCTCGGCGTTGGCGATGGCGGTCGCGGCCAGCTCGGTGAACCCGGTCAGCCGCGCCTCGATGCCCGCCGGCAACGGCTCCTCTTGGGTGGACGACACGACCATGGCGCCCCACAGACGGCCCCCGGCGCTGACCGGCACGCCGACAGCCGCGCGGACGCCCAGCTCGCTGGCGATCTCGCAGTCCGGGCCCAACGCGCCGGGGGAGCCGTCGATCCGCGCGGTACGGCCGGTCTGGAACACCAGCGTGTACACGTTCCGCCCCCCGGGGCTCAGCCGGGTCCCGGCGGGGACGGCGGCGCCGGTGCTGCTCCACGTGGCGACCAATCGTGCCGCGCCATCCGGCTCGTACCGGGTCATCCATGCGTGGTGGGCGCCCAGCAGCCGGCCGGCCTCCTCAGCAACCGCGGCAGACACCTCCTCTGGCGTGGCCGCCCGGGCCACGAGCGTCGCCACCCGCCGAAGCGCCGCCTGCTCCTCGGCGAATCCTCGTAGGGCGGCACGGGCATTCGTGTTCGCGATCGCAGTCGCGATCAACTCGGTGAACGCGGCGAGCCGGGTCTCGGCATCCGGCGGTGGAGGCTCATCCGGACTGAACTCCATCCTGATGGCACCCCATAGCCGCCCCTCGATGGTGATGGGCGCGCCGATGGCCGAGCGGATGCCACAATCGCTCGTGACCTCGGCGGGTCCTTCGCGGGCGTTGGCGTCGTCGTCGATCCGGATCGGCTGACCCGTCGCGTGCACGAGCGAGATCACGTTCTGCCCGCCCAGGCGCTCCCGGGTACCAGCCGGACACGGGATCGGCCGATCGGTGCGGCTCCAGGCACCGATGGCGGTCGCCGCCTGGTCCGGGTCGTACCGGAACATCACGGTCAGGTCGGAGCCGAGCAATCGACCTTCCTCCGCGGCGATGGCGGCGAAGACCTCCTCCGGCGCAGCCGCCCGGGCCACCATCATCGCTACCCGGCGCAGCGCTTCCTGCTCCCCGACGAACTTCCCCAGCTCCAGGCGGGCCTGCGCGTTGGCGACCGCGGTCGCCACCAGCTCGGTGAACCCCGCCAGCCGTGACTCGGCGTCGGCGACCATCGAGGTGGCGCTGCCGTACGCCACGATGACGCCGCCCCATATCCGGCCCTCGACGATGATCGGCACGCCCAGGGACCAACGGATCTGCCCGTCGTGCGCGTCGGCGAGCGGGCCGGATGCGTCGGCGAAGTCGATCCGCGCCGGTCTGCCGGTCTGGAAGATCAGCGTGCTCGCATTTCGCCCACCGAGCGGCAGCCGACTGCCGACGCGGGGCGGTGTGACCGCTCCTGTCCGGGTCCAGGTAGCGAGGATCGTGACCGCACGGGCCAGGTCGTACCGGACCAGCACCGCGACATCGACCATCAGCAGCCGGCCGACTTCCGCGCCAACGGCGGAGAACACCTCCTCCGGTCGGGGGCCGCCGGCGAGGAGCGTCGCCACCCGGCGCAGCGCTTCCAGCTCCGTGGCGATCCCCTCGTCCGCCGGGCCGGTCTTACGCGCCTCCGCCTCTGCCGCGGAACCGCCTCCTCGACAGGCGCTCACAGTTGCCCAGCCTGCTCCCGTTAGACCGGGCCATCAAGGGCAGACGGTTCCTCGGTAGAGACCCGTGCGTCTACCGCCGGTGCCCACGAGATCCCGTGCTCCGCGACGCGGGGGTCACCGGCCACTTCCCGTCCTGGCCGGCCATCGGTACGGCCTTGCGGTGCACAGGCAGACGATCGCGCTCAATGGCTGTCGAGAAAGGCGAGTACGGCCAGCACGCGCCGGTGGTCGTCGGGGGCCTCGGGGATGCGCAGCTTCATGAGAATGCTGCGCACGTGCTTCTCGACCGTGCCCTCGGTGACCCATAGCTGGTGGGCGATGCCGGCGTTGGACCGGCCCTCGGCCATGAGGGTGAGCACCTCTCGTTCCCGGGGGGAGAGGTCCTCCAGGGGGTCGTCGACGCGGCGGGCGGCCAACAGTTCCTGGACGAGGGCAGGATCAACGATCGCGGCCCCCTTGAGGATCCGGTCGAGCGTGGCGAGGAAGTCCTCCACGTCGCTGATCCGGTCCTTGAGCAGGTAGCCCGTACTCCGTCCGCTCGCGAGCAGTTCCGTGGCCTGCTCCACTTCGATGTGCGCGGACAGCAGCAGGATGGCGGTTTCCGGCAGCTCCCGACGGATCACCTGTGCCGCCTCGAGCCCCTCGGTGGTCCGCGTTGGGGGCATCCGGATGTCCACGATCACCAGGTCGGGACGGTGGCTGCGGACCAGCGCGAGGAGCTCTTCCGGGTCACCGGCCCGACCGACGACGTCGAAGCTCGAACCGATCAGCAGACTGGCCAGACCTTCGCGCAGCAGCACGTCGTCGTCAGCGACTACGACCCGGCCACGAGTTTCCGCCACGGGGACGAGTATCGGCGTCGGCGCTGACCCTGCCCAGCCATCAGCCGATGACCGGACCAGCCACCGTTGAGCCCTCCCGAACTCCGTGCACAGCGCGAGTCTCGACGGACAGCAGGATGCTGGGCATCCTCGCCAGCACCCATCTGCTCGTGGCCGCTGGCCGGGCGGCGCACTACCGCCAGCCGGAGGACGGCGCCCGTCAGCCGAGCCGGGTCGTGCTCGCGGGCGACCCGGTCGGCTCTGTCGTCGACGTTCCAGCCGTCGGTCTAAGCGGCGGCGAGCGTCGTGATCTCGGACGGGGATCGCCGGTCCGTCGGCTGTGCGGATCCGATGGGCTCTGCCCAGCCCGGTCCGTTCCAGGAGCTGTCGACTCGGAAAGGCGCTGTGTCGCCGTTCACCGCGGGGTGCTGCGGGAAGGCGTCCGGGTCCGGGAGCGCCACGAGAGGGGACGACCCGCGCATGACGACACGTCCCGTCCACTCGAAGCGCGCCCCCTGTTGTGTCCCGGTCATCTTGGTCGGGCCGGTGATGGCAAGCGTTGACCAGTCGGGCGTCAGCCCGGCTGCGAAAGCCATGATCGTGAGCTGGTCCCGGAGTCCCTCGGTCGCACGACCGCGGTTCTGATGCGGCAACGCTGCGGCGGCTTGGTGAATGGTCGCACCGCCCGAGCCGATGGCCTGAAGTCGACGCCTCTGCCCAACTCGTCCGAGGCGCGCGACCAGCCTGGGCCGGACGGATGAACGGCGCTCCGTAGGCGTGCCCTTCTTCGCGCGTCCGTTGGTCACACCGCCCGGTGCCTCGGCTTGCGCGTTCGCGGGCATGTCGTCACCTCGCTGGAGGAATCCCCGCCGGGGCCGGAGTGAGGGCCCGAGGCCCGATTGCGTGTGGTCCGGCCCTCAGCGGGTCCCAGGATTCCGGGGCGCCTGGGATGCCTGCATCGACGCCAGCCGCCAACCACTGCTGCTGTCAGGCAGCAATCGCGCTTTCCCGCCAGCCGCCACGCCTCCCCCGGAGGCTTGGCACCGCCTTCCCGGCCGAGCGCGCCTGTGGACCGAGGTCGACCGCCGGCCGGCTGTGCGCCCGGCCGTTACCGCGACCCGTTCGGCCCCGGCCGGCGTGAGCGAGTTCTTCCCGTCACCTGCAAGGCGCGGCTGCGGAGCACACGACCTCCGGATTCCCGGTGGCGGCGATGAGCGGACACCCAACAGCGACGATCGTGATTGCACCGGTTCCACGGAGGAGGCCAGCCATGACACAGGCGCCGACGCCCACCGCCCACCCTGCGTCCGATGCACTGGGCGACGTGTGCGAACTCGATCTCACGCAGGCCCGTGACCGGTTGATCTCCGCACGGGCTCACCAGCGAGCCAAGGACTCGACCAGCAACCGAGCGCACGTGGCCGAATGTCGGGCGCAGATCGACGCGCTCCTCGACATGTACCTGGAACTCCGGCGCCTTCGCTGGACGGCAACTGCATCCGCCGGCCATGCGACCGCGGCCGCCTGACGGTCTCCAGCCCGTCCGGGACGTCGGCGGCGGTTACCGGTCGGCGACGAACTGGCCGTGACCACGCCGCCAAGGGCGGCCGGCTCCGTGGTGCTGTTCCATGCTGCCCGCTCGAATCACGGTCCGTCGAATCGGCCGACCGGCGGCATCCAGTCCGTTGGCGGTGGTGCGCGTCGGTCGTGCTCAGCCACAAGGAGTCCGCAGCCAGCTGAGCGGCGACGGACCCGATTGCGGTTAGCTGCAATAGTCAGCGCCTTGTCGTGCCCCTAGCCTGGGGTGATGCCCTTGCGGTGCGTGATCGTCGACGACAACCTGGGCTTTCTGCACGCCGCCCGGCTGTTGTTGGAGCAGGAGGGGCTGGAGGTCGTCGGTGTCGCCACGTCCGGCGACGAGGCGGTGCGTGCGGTGGCAGAGTTGCGCCCCGACGTGACCCTGCTCGACATCGATCTCGGCGGCGAAAGTGGCTTCGACGTGGCGCGGCGGCTTGCCGACGACCGGGACTCCGGGCCCGGGCAGCTGATCCTGATCTCGACCCATTCGGAAGAGGATCTGGTCGACTTGATCAAGGAGAGCCCCGCGATCGGCTTCCTGGGCAAGCCGTCGCTCTCCGCCACGACCATCATGGGCCTGCTCGAGACCCCTGGATGACCTTCCTGAGCAGTCAAACCGAAAGGAGTGCCCGCGGCGAGGCTGGGGCAATCGCACAGCACACTCGACTCGGCGCGCTCTGAGGAAACCGGACGGTTGCCCATGCATCGGTCACCGGCCCGCCCTGTAACGGCGAAGCTCAGATCTCGCAATCGCATGCGGGACGTGATCCCTCGTTCAGGGAACGGTACGTGCAGGTATCTGCTCAGCATTCAGGTCAGAGGAACAGAGCAGTACGCGAGCCTCACCCGTCGCCGGGCGATATGTCCGCCGCACGTAGCGCCGTGTCATTCAACGGGCGGTTCGGTGCCCCTCACGGTCGGGTCAGGGGCTGAAGGGATCCGCGTCACCCTTGGAGAGGATGACGGCCAATTCCTCGTCGAGGTCGATCGCCGCCCTCTCTGCCCCGAACGGCACCAACGTCTCGGTGTCCCTGATGAACGCGGCGAGCGCCGTACGCGAGAGCTCCATCATCGCCTCGCCGGAAGGCGCGCGTAAGTGGAGGAACAGGACCTCACTGCTCGCCGCTGTGGGCCCGACCCGGACGTCGCCGTCCCCGGTGAGTTGGTCGAGCCCCGCACGAAGCAGTTCGCGGCCGATCAGCCACGTGACCGCGTCCTCGAAGTCGACGTGCGGGGAACCGAAGGTGATCCGGACGGCGTAGGGGTCTCGTGCCTCATAGGAGAACAACGCCAGGACCTCGGACGGTGAGCGTGAGCTGATCAGCTGCAGAGTCAGCGGGCACGAGTACTCGGATGAGGACTGATGGTCCATGACCACTAGGACCACCGCTCCACGTCACGCTGCGGACCCGGGCGCGAGAGGTCGGTTGCGCTCTCCCCGGCCCGGGGAAGCGACGTGTTATGTCCATCCGCCTCGAGCGTCTCGGCGCACCGATGGAAGGCTCTGCGCACCGGTCGGGCGATCATGCCCCGGTTGATCGGGACGCCTTGCTGAACAACTTCGACGGCGACAGTGTTGAGCATTTCTCGGTTCCTTGTGTGTACGGGCTCGCGTCGCTGGACGGCAGCGGTGCTTCTTGGGACCTCGAGGGTCCTCGACACAACGGCGATACGGCTTCACGGCTAGCTGACGTTCGCCGTTGCCACAGGCGTGACATTCCACTGGCCGCTACCTGGAGGGCAGCCCGCCGTTCCCGGTGGCGCTGGATGTAGCCGCGGGGTTTCGAGGGCCGTGGCCTCGGCTCGGGGCTGGCGCGGCGCGCTGCACGGCGTTCACCCCCGTTCGGCTCGAGTCGGGTGCGTCAGCTCGTGAGCAGGGTCCGCACGTGGTCGAGTGCCATGTCGAGGGCGAGCTCCATGGGTCGCACGTTGCGAGCGGTCTGAGCCAACAGGTAGCCGCCTTGCAGCGCGGCGATGAGGCCGGTGGCGAGAGCGTCGGCGTCGGCGTCGGGGCGGAGTCTTCCGCTGTCCTGCATACGGCGGAGCCCGTCGGCCAGCAGCTGTTCCCACCGCTGGAACGTGGCCGAGAGCGTCTCACGGGCTTCGTGGTCGTGGTCGGAGACTTCTGTGGCCATGGACCCGAGAGCGCAGCCGTAGGCGCCGTTCTGGGCGGCGTTGCGTTGGACCAGCGCGTTGCGCCAGCGGACAAGGCCGTTGAAGGAGTTGAGCCGGGACAGGTGCGCCTCTTCGCGGGCCAGCACCCGCGCCGCCCACAGCTCGGCGACGGCCCGAACCAGGGCGTCCTTGTCGGCGAAGTGGTTGTACAACTGGGATTTCGAGGTGCCGCTGGCTGCCCGAACATCGTCCAGGGTGGTGGCGTTGACACCCTGGACGTACATCAGTTCCGCGGCCGCCTCGACGATGCGAGCGCGGGTGGCGGCTCCGCGCGCGGTGAGCCGGGGGGTTCGCGCCGAGACGGCTTCGACGGCCTCCGACACGGGTTGAAGGCTACCGGAGGCATCCTGCCGTGAGCTTGCGGTTCTCGGACGGGCTAGCCCTATCGGGTGCCGCGTGGAGCCGCTTCTGAGGGGCAGCGCACACGTGTCAGGCGGACTGTCGCCCCGCCGTCCCCAGCGCATCGTCCGACCACGTATCGCCAGCGTTCTGGACCTGAACGTCCCGTCACGTAGTCCGATGAGGTGGCCGGGAATGCGCTGGCGCGCCCGTCACCAGCCGAGCCGACGACGGTGGCCGCGGGTCCTCGTTCGCTGTCACGGCTCAAAGCCCGAGGTTGACGGGCTGCCTCGCCGCACCCGTGGCTCGCGGGAGGACGTAGCCCTTAGGTCGACCTAGTATGGACGGTATAGTCCTGTTTCAATCGTCTTATTGGAGGTCGAGCGACTATGAGCACACCATCGGAGAGTTGGCACCCGCTGCACAAGCAGCCTCAGTTCTCGGACTACGGCGAGTGGCTCGACGAGGGCACCGAGGCACTCGTCAAGAGCATCGCGGACGGCGCCAGGGCGGAGAAGACGGCGAGCCGGCCCGTTCGGGGCTCGGACTATGAACTCGACATCACCCACGATGTCGACCTCGCGGTCTACCGAGCATGGATCAACGACGACGAGGTCGCGATCCTCACCTACAAGATCGTCGGTCATCGGTTCGTGCTGCTGTCGACGTCGGTCGTGCCCGGCTTCCGGAAGCACGGCATCGCCACAGAACTCATCGCCCATGTCCTCGACGACATCCGCGGGTCCGGTCGCACTGTCACCATCATCTGCCCGGCAGTCCGTGAGTTCATGGACCACTACCCGCAGTACGAGGACCTGCTCGACAAGAACCGGCCCGGCGTGCGCTCACGGGTTACTGCCGGCTGACGGGCTGTCCGGCCGCAATCCATCGACCGCAACGACGGCGGACAGCCTCGCTGGTCGCCGACGGACGAGGGCACCGCCGTTTCCCTCACGCCCGCCACGACGTCACCTCGTGAGCTACTCGTCTCATCGAACCGCCGCTCCGTGGGTCGAGGACCTGCCCTCACCGGCACTGCGTTCACCGTCATTGCCGCGCGCAATCCGCACGCCGACACGAAGAGCCGGCCCGAAGAGAGACACCGGTTGCGCGGTACCTGAATGTCCACCCGCGCGTCGCCGGGGCGGGAGCCGACCCCATGTCCAAGCGCCGCTGGGCGAGTCAGCAGGCGGGCCGCCGAGCGGTGTTGACCGCCAGGAGACCAAGCCTGGGGTGTTCACGGATTCACTCCGGCCTTCCGGTAGCCAGAGTGCACCTGGAGCCACCGATCTGGCGGAAAGGACGACGTGCCGTGAGACGCGCATCCACCGAGACGAGTGACGACGTCGTCGTCAGCAGCGCTGGACCAGTCGGCCAGAGCGTCGTCCACCGCGCGCGTGTCGAAGGTCGTACGACGCGGGGACGGGCACGACGGTCGACTGCCTGATGACCGCGCGCCGATGGTCCAGTGATGGAACTCGACACAGGAGCGGTATGTCCGCGTCGATGCGACGGCACGAGCTACGAGACGTGAACGCGTCCGGGGGCGCGATCCGAGATGAGCAGTGGCGGCGGTTTCTGCTGCCCGAGGGCCTGTCCTTCTGGGCGGCGGCCGCCATCGCATTTCTGGCGTTCGCTGCGAACGCGGCAGTGTCGCCGCTGTACCGGGTGTACCAGGTTCAGTTCGGCTTCTCGGCGACCACGCTGACCTCGTTGTTCACCGTCTACATCGTCGTGCTGCTCGTCACGCTGCTCTTCTTCGGCTCGCTGTCCGATCAGGTGGGCCGCCGGCCGGTGCTCCTCGCTGGTCTGGCCGTGGGGGCCGTCGGCTGTGGGGTCTTCCTCGGTGCGCACGGGGTGGGCTCGCTGTTCGCGGCCCGGGCGCTGCAAGGCGTTGCCGTTGGCTTGATCAGCGGAGCGGCGAGCGCGGCCATGCTGGATCTGCGGCCTGCCGGCGCTGCTGCGCCGCTCGTGTCCAGCGTGGCGCCGACGGGCGGTCAGGCGCTTGGCGCCCTCGGTTCGAGCGTGCTCGCGCAGTACGCGCCAGCGCCGACCCACTTCGTCTGGTGGGTACTGCTGGGGGCGTTCCTCGCCGGGGTTGCCGCTGTTGCCGCGATGCCTGAACCAGGAACCCGCCGCATGGGTCGTCCGAGTTCGCTCCGGCCACAGATCCGCGTGCCGCCCGAAGCGAGGGGAGCGTTCGCCGTCGCGGCCCCCTGCCTCGTGGCCGTGTGGGGGCTTGCCGGCTTCTATCTGTCGCTGGGGCCGTCACTCGCTGCGCAACAGACCCGCTCCGACAACCTGACGTGGGGCGGCGTCCTGATCCTGCTTTTCACCGGTCTCGGGGCTGCGGGCTCGGTTGCGCTCGCCAAACGGGAGCCGTCCAGGGTGATGTTGGGCGGCTGCCTCGTTCTGATCGCCGGCGCCGTGGTGACCTTCAGTTCCATCCGCACTGGGACGCCCGCGGTCTTTTTCGTGGGCACGGCTGTCGCGGGACTCGGATTCGGACCTGCGTTCATGGGTGCATACCGAGTCGTGGTCGCGTTGGCCGTCCCCAGCGATCGGGCGGGGTTGATCACCGCGGTCTACATCGTCAGCTACCTCGCGACCGGCATTCCCGCGGTGATCGGCGGCATTGCGACATCGCGCTACGGCCTGAGCGAGACCGCGCTCGTCTACTTGGTGGTCGTCGCGGCGCTCGCCGCCGTCGCGGTGATCCTCTTGATCAGTCGAATCCGTGGCGCCGAACGAGCGGTGCGCCGCACGAATTGTCCCGACCCACCGCCCGGTCCTGGCACCGTGCCCCCGTGCCCGCCGACATGAGCGGGTTCGCCGTGCACGGGAGAGGCCGAGCCGCAGCTTGCCCACGCCGAACCGGTGACGGCGACCTTTCGTCAGCTTGGTCGGCAACGACGGCACCTCGGGACCTGGCGAGGTCCGTGAGCGGATCGTCGTCGCGTCTCGGGATCCGCGTCCTCTGGGCGCCTGGCAGGACGCCTGGTTCAGAGGTCCATGGCGGCCCGGGCTCCTGCTGCCTTGACCGACGCCGACAACGTGGCGATGTCGTAAGCGCCCTGATGTCGGCGGCCGTTGATGAAGAAGGTCGGCGTGCCACCCACGGCCGAGACGTCGGCGCTCTCGACGTCCCGGTCGACCCGGGCCGCGTGTCGGCGCTCGGCGAGGTCGCGGGTGAACCGGGCGACGTCCAGACCGAGTTGGTACGCGTGGTCGACGAGGTCCTCGGGGTCCAGCTTGTCCTGGTGCTGGAAGAGGAGGTCGTGCATCTCCCAGAAGGTCCCTTGTTCGGCGGCGGCCTCGCTCGCTTCGGCGGCCTGCCGGGCGTGCGGATGCACGTCGTCGAGCGGCAGGTGACGCCAGACGTAGGTGAGGCCGGCAAATTCGCGCAGCAGTTCTCGGACCACGGGTTCGGCCCGGCCGCAGTAGGGGCATTCGAAGTCGCCGTACTCCACCACGGTCACGGGCGCGTCGAGGGGGCCTCGGATGTGGTCGACCTCGGGATCGACCGGCTCGGCGAGGTCGACCAGGTCGACCGGGTCACCGAGCATGGCGCGGATGTGGGTGCGTTGCGGTAGGGCGTCCAGCGCCCGGAACACAGCCGCGGACAGCAGAGGGGCCGCCACGACCGTGGCCAGGATGCCGAGCTTCGCTTGTTGGAGCAGTTGCCCGTCGAACGCGAGAGAGGCGATCAGGAGCGCGACGGTGAACCCGATGCCAGCCGCTGTCCCGGCGCCGGCCACAGCCCCCCAGCCGACCGGTGGCCTCAGGCGTCGGCGGGACAGCCGGGTCACCAGATCAGAGGCGAGTGTGATCGCGAGCGGCTTGCCGATCAGGTAACCGACCACGATTCCGAGCGTGACCGGGGAATGGACGGCCGCCCACAGCGTCGGACCGGTAACCGCAACACCTGCGTTTGCCAGAGCGAACAAGGGGACAACGAGATAGCTCGTCCATGGCAGCCACAGGGCGGCCAGCCGGTCGTTCGGCGACACCGCGGCCGCGAGACTGGCGCCGGCGCGTCGGGCGTGCGAACCCGTGGGCTGCTCCCGAAACCGGCGGAACTCCCTGCTGGCCTGCTCGAGGGTGGTCCGCCTCGTCGGGGAGGCGTAAGCGAGGAGACCGGTCGCCAGGCCGACGACCAGAGGGTCGACACCGGATGCCAGTACGGCTGCCCACATGACCACGCCAAGCACCAGAAAGACCAGGCCGACTCGGACGCCGGCGGCCCGCACGCCGAGGACTACCGAGAAGACGCCGACGGCGACGAGCAGGGGCAGCACCGAGATCCGCTTGGAGTAGACGACCGCGATCACGATGAGCGAAGCGAGGTCGTCGAAGACAAGCACGGCGACGATGTAGGCCCGCAACCGGTCGGCGTAACGCGGGCCCACCAGCGACAGCGCGCCGAGCGCGAAGGCGGTGTCCGTCGACAATGCCGTCCCCCAGCCGTGAGCAGCGCCGGAACCGGCGGTGAAGCACAGGTAGATCGCCGCGGGGATAGCAAGCCCGGTGAGCCCTGCTGCCAGCGGGAGAATGACGGCACGTGGCTGGCGCAGCTCGCCCAGGTCGGCTTCACGTCGGGCCTCCAGCCCCACGACGAAGAAGAAGAACGTCATGAGGCCGCTGTTCACCCACCCGCGCAACGGCAGGGACAGTTGCCACCGCCCCAGCATCACCGCCAGCGGCGAGTCCCAGACCGCCTCGTAGTCCAGGGCAGGAATGTTCGCCCAGATGAGGGCTAAGGCGGCGGCGGCAACGAGCAGACCCGCACCGCGGGTCTCCGTGCCCACGAAGACCCGCAAAGGACCCCGGGTCGCCTTCGCGATGGTCCGCCCGCCTGCCACGGCGTCGACGTCGGTCCTCCTGTGCATTCGTCCTCCCGGCGTCGCGGCGGCCTGGGCCGTACGTCTCCTGGAAGGCCAGCTCGCCGTTGGTTCGGTCGCCGGCCAGCGGCGATTCTGCGCAAGAAGGCGGGTCAGCGCTCTTGGAGGTAGCGGACGAACCCGATCACGTCATCAGGGACGAGCCGGCCGATAGCTCCGCTGGAGTAGACACTGACCAGGACGCGGCCCTCGGGGTCCAGCACGAAACCAGTGGACTGCAGGTACAGCGGGTCTTCGTTGACGAAGGCGCCGGTTGCCTCGGCCACCTTGCGAGCATCGGCGCCATGGCCGACCGGAAAGCCGAGATGATGCTTCGACACAAGGTCCGCTGTGGTGGCCTCGTCGTCCACCGACAGGGCCACGACCTTGATCCCCAGCTCTGTCAACGACTTCTCCATCCTCTGGAAAGCACGCAACTGCGCATTGCAGTACGGACACCAGGAGCCCCGGTAGAAGAGGACGACGCCGTAGGCACCTGCCAGGGCATCGGGGAGGTCGAAGGCGGCTCCTCCGACGGGCTGCACGGTCACGGGCGGGAAGGGGTCACCGGGCTCAAGTGTGGACATGGTCAGGTGTTCCTCGTCTCTGCATGGTTCAGTTCGGTCTCCGCCGTGTGCGGAGAGTGACAACAGCCGGCGCCCATCGCGACAGTGGGCCCGCGCGGCCGACGCACGGGTCGTGTCGCTTCACTGGACCTTATAGTCCAAGCAACGACATCCGTGGTGGTCTGAAGGAGGGAGCCGCGATGAAGGGGCCCGAGACCGTCGACGTCGCATCCGGGATCCCTCAGGGGGCTCGGACTCAGGAGTCCGTGGCCGCGCTGATGATGCGGCCAGGGGCGCGCAAAGGGGGACTATCCAGGCCGCAGCGGTGTTCCTTGGAGGGCCAGCGGCCTGCGGTAGCCGTGCAGGGTTGCGGATCGTCCCAGCGGCCAGCACTCCGCCGGCTAAGCAGGTGGCCGCCGCGACGAGCATCGCCGTCCGGAAGCCCGTGCCGAGCTGCACCGGATTCAGATAGGAGTCGCCCGTGATACCCGCTAGCGCAGGCAGCACGGCGACAACGATCAGCCCTGCGACACGGGCCACGTCGTTGTTCACCGCCGAGGCGACGCCGGCGTGTTGGGCTGGCACGGCTCCGAGGGCAGTGGCTGTCAGCGGCGCGACGGTCACCGCGAGGCCCAAGCCGAAGACCACTACCGCAGGCAGCACCTCGGTGAGGTAGTTGCCGTCCGCGGTGAGGCGGACGAGCAGCAGCACACCGGTGGCGACGATGCAGGGGCCGACCGACATCTGCAGCCGCGGCCCGATGCGTACAGCGAGCGATCCTGATCGGGCCGACAAGGCGAACATGATCATGGTCACTGGCAGAAGCGCCGCCCCGGAAGCAAGTGGGCTGTAGCCGGCGACTTCCTGGAGCGCCACGGGAGTCAGGAACAGCACGCCGCCCAGTGCCCCGTAGACCACGAACGTGACCGCGTTGGCCGCGGTGAATTGTGCGGACGCGAAGAGGCCGAGCGGAAGAAGCGGTTCTGCGGCACGGGATTCCACACGCAGAAACAGTTCGAGCAGCCCCACGCCCGCGATGAGTGAGCCCACCGCGACCGGCGAGGTCCACCGGGTCGCTGGGCCCTCGATCAATCCGTAGGTGAGGGCAACGAGCCCGGCCGTCACGCTGAGCGCACCGACCACGTCGAGGCGGCCGCGGCCATCTCGAGCGCGTGACTCCGGCACGTGTCGTGCGGCCATCAGCACCACGGCGGCGGTGAGCGGCACGTTGATGAAGAACACCAGTCGCCACGAGACCGTGGCGATCAACCAACCGCCGACGAAAGGGCCGGCCGCAGCGGCCACACCGCTCAGCCCCGACCACGCCCCGATCGCCCGCGGCCTGTCCTTTGCCACGAACGACGCTTCCAACAGCGCGAGGCTCCCTGGGGTCAGCAGCGCCCCGCCCACGCCCTGCAGCCCGCGGGCCAGCACCAGCGTCGTCGCGCCGGGCGCAAGGCCGCAGAGCGCGGAGGCGAGGCCGAACCACACAGCCCCGATGACGAACATCCGGCGGCGCCCGAACCGGTCACCGAGATTGCCGCCCAGCAGTAGCAGGCCGGCCAGGGTGAGGGTGTACGCGGTGACCACCCACTGCAGCCCGTCGAGCCCCACGGTGAATTCTCGACCGATGGCGGGCAAGGCGATCCCGACCACGGTGGCGTCCAGCCCGACCATGCCCGAACCGAGGACGGCTGTAGTCAGCAGCCACCGGCCACGAGAACTCGCGTAGTACAAGCCTGGGTCGCCGTCGGCGGGCGCGCTCACCGCGTCGTCACCGCGCTTGCTGGCCAATGACCGTGGAGAGCGTGGCGTGCGTCTGCGCGGCAGGGCGCACTGATGCCACCGGATCCGGTGCCCCCGCGAGCGCGACCAGCCCGACCAGGGTTCCGTCCTCGACTACCGGTAGGTACCGCACGCCGCGCGAAAGGACGGCGACCGCCGCGTCTCGGACGCTTGCGGCGCTCGCCGCGCTGAGGCGCGCGCCGGAATCGGCGCGGCGCCGGTGCTGGATCAGATCCGTGATTTCGGCGGCATGCGGTTCAGCGTCCGGCGACTGCGGTTGCTCCGTCATGTGAACCTCGCGAACGTGAGCTCCTGATGTGGTGAGCCCACGGTGCCCGGGGGCGACACCGCTTCGCGCCCGGGAACGTCCGAGTCCACTCGCAGGCTGGGGGCGCGGCCTCCCGGCGCCGGGCCGATGTCCGTGGGCTGTACGAGGGGCGCATGGCGACGGGTCGCCTCCGCGACCTCCTCGCCAGCCGCGTGCCGCACAGCGCGCAGCGCGGGGTGCGGGTGGACAGCGTCGTCGAGTCTGCCGATCGCGTCATTCCGGCACATGGCCACGGACGTCGTTGCTCGAGCCCCCTCATCCGGCCATGACCCATTGGCAGGAACGGTCGGCCGATTGAAGGTCCGTGGGTGCGGTCAGGTGCGCGACGAGAAGGCCGACGTTTTCTTCTGGCGAGTCGGGACGCAGGCGACCGAACAACTCGCCGCGCAGGGGCTCGGGCTCACGGAGCACGGGTCGCCCCGGATCGGGCAGCGTGGCCGAGAGCGACCTGATGCCATCGTCGATGACCTGTCCGCGCCGTTCGACCAGGCCGTCGGCGAAGAGGATCAGGGTCGTTCCAGGTCGAAGGACCAGCTTGGTCTCAGAGCGGGTGCAGTCGGCTCTGATGCCCAGCGGACGATCCGGTGGCGTCTCCAGCGTGCTTGCGTCGCTGTGGCCACTCCATGCGCCGGTGAGGGTTTGCGCGGCTCACGTGGTGCTTCGCGGTGTGGGCCTGAGACGGCGGCCGTGGACTACTCGAGCCGACCCAGGCGGGGTCGGTCCGCCAGCCGAGTGTCACCAGTGGGCTCATGGGGCGCCCGCCGCGAGGAGCGTCAGGTCGACCGCGTAATGAATGTGGTCCACGCAGTACGGAGCACCCTTCGTGAGGCGGGTGCCGACCGGCCGGATGATGACGAAGCCGTGCTGGTCTCCGAGGTTCGCATCGAGCAAGACAGGGGCGGCCACCCGACCGCGGGCGGTCTGCCGGCAATCGGGGTAGGAGCACCCGATGGTCGAGGGGATGGTCACGACGCCTCCTGGGGGCGGTGGGCGGCGGGCGGAATGGTGGCCGTTGGGACGGCGGTACGGAGGTTTGTTCGGGGGTGCGACGAGATGCCCGCGGGAGGCGTTGCCACCGGTCGGGCTCGGCCCGTGTCGCCGTCGCCGACCGGGCGTGGACCCTGGGGGTGGAGTGGCGGCCCGGCCGTTTGGCGCACGTCGTAGCAGCGCCAAGACGCGTGAACTTTGGCCGGTGAGGTCGCGTTGGTCGTCACTCGTCTCCCTCAGCCCGCGAGTGGTTCATCTGGCGCAACCGGCTGTGCGAGATGGAGGAACCCACGTCCCACAGGACCTGACGGCAGCCGTCGCAGAACCGGATGCTGGCCGGGACGTGGAGCCTCAGCCTGTACATCTCGGCCCGGGCTGCAAGTCCCGCACCAGCGCCACGATGCGTCTCGGCATGGCTTCTCCTCCAGCGTTCGATCGGGGAGCGATCGCAGACGTCCTGACGATCGCGGCGAGCCGGCCGCATGGCCTCAGGGAAACGCCTGGTCCGGTTCCCGGTCAGGCAGGCGCGCACCCGCGCGGGCGGCGCAGCACGTCGACGGCCGACCGCTGCCGTTTTCGCTGCGCAACTCTCCAGCGGCACCGGCGCCCGCGAAGTGGCCGCCGCGGCAAGGGCGATCGACGCCGGCTGTTGGGAGAACGCCTGATGCGGCGAGGGCCGCAGGAGGAGGCTCGATCCGGGTACGACCTCGCTCGGCGGAGGCGCTAGAGCCTGAGGATGACGGCCCCGCCTGCGTGGCCGCTTATCGTCTCGCCGAGTGCTGCGGCGGCATCGGCGAGGTGGTAGGTGGAGGCGATCGGAATCGCCAACTTGCCGTCGGCGAATTGCTTTGCCAGCACGCGCAGCTGGCTTCCGTCTGGGCGGACATAGACGTTGGAGACCGTGATGCCACGCTCCTCGGCGGGCGGATCCGATGTGATCGTGGCCAGCCGCCCGTTGTCCGCGACTACGCGAATGGCGTCGGCGGCATAGCCGGGGACCGCATTGACTGCGGCGGGCACGCCCCGGCCTTCGGTGATCGCGCGAACCTGTTCGGGCCAGTCCCGGTCGTGGTAGTCGATCACGTGGTGTGCCCCGAGCGCGCTCACCCGCTGCTGGCTTGCCTGGCCAGCCGTCGCGATGACCTGGGCGCCGCGCAGCGTGCCGAGCGCGACCAGCAAGCCACCTGTCACACCGCCGGCCCCGTAGACCAGAAGCTGCTCACCCGCGTGGACATCCAGCGCTTCGCCGATGACCTGCTCGGCGGTGAGCGCGGGCACCGGGAAGGCGGCTGCGGCCTCCCACGTGGCATTGGCAGGTTTTCGGGCGAGCAGTGCGGCGGGAGCAATCAGCTGCGGTGCCCAGGTTCCCTGGTCTCGCAGCGGCAGCGGATGTGTCATGACCTCGTCGCCGGGCGACCAGTCACTGACCGCGTCTCCCACAGCCAGCACCGTGCCTGCTGCCTCCACGCCGAGCGCCGTGGGGCGGCCGCCGCCAACGTCCCAGCCGCCGGTGCGGACGAACTCGTCCCAATTGCCCACGCCGGCTGCCGCCACCTCGACAAGCACTTCATCAGGGGCCAACGGCCGCGGTTCGCTCACCTCGATAATCTCGACCGGAGCACCGATCTCGCGAATTCCTGCTACCTGCATCGTCACCATTCTTCTTTCACTCGTTGTTGCGGCAAGGCGCATCGGCGCCGTCGACGTAATCGGCTGGCCGTCGACGATCCGCATCAATCGACTGTGTGCGGAACAACTGCCCGTGGGGATAGGCCATTCATTCACTCGCGCCCTCGGACAGATGCTCGATCTCACCTGTCCGATACCGTCCGTCGAAGCGCCGACCGCTGCGGGCGTCGGTGAAGCTGAGTCCTACCGGTGAGTGGTCTTCGACGATCCAGCGCAAGGCGTAGGTGGCGCGATAGTCCGGGGGCCAGAAGGAAGAGAAGGTGCCGTCCGCCAAGACCGACCATTCGCCCGCGGTCTGTCGCGTCTGCTCGACGTAGGTCGTCCGACCGTCCGGAGTGAACGTCTGGGTCGCGCCGTCGTCGAACACCAAGGTCGCGGCGGTCAACGCATCGGCCATGTCGGCCGCTCCTACGAGTTCGCCGTTGGTCGCGGCAGGGAGATCGTCTGGCCTCGTCATCGAATGTGCCTTTCGTCGGAACGCAGGGACGGGTACGACGTGCGATCGGGAAGCGGTAGCTGGGTCGCCCTCGGAGAAACCCGACCCGACCGAAGAACGCCGTCGTGCTGCTTGTGTCCTGATCTCCGGTCGCTCTTACGGTTCACGCTTGTCCGGGTGGCAACGGTCGGCATCCGGACGAGAGGTGCAGGCGACCGGTGTGTGGGCGGATCGCACGGTGCTGGGCTTGACCGGCCCGACGGTGCTGTCACAACCCGCGCCGCGCACCTGACCGGGCGACGAGAAGAGGAACGCGATCTGGTTGATCTGGCAGGCACGCTCAGGTGGGGTAGCGGCCGCGCAATTCGTCGACGTACCGGCTGGTGACCGGCACCGCGATGTGGTGCCGGCCGGCGGCGCGGACGACGGCTCCACCGATGGCGTCCAGTTCCAACCGTCGGCCGCTCTCCGCGTCCCGTTGCATCGAGGACTTCATGCCCGTTGGGATGGCGTCGAAGAAGCCCACGACGTCGTCCGCCCTCACGGCGGCGCCCTCGGCCCCGGCAACGGCCGCGACCTCACCGACCATGGCCACCAGGTCGTCGCGACAGCGCTTGCGGACCTCGCCGGCCGCAGCCTGCGCCGCTGTGGTGAGCAGCGCGAGGGCAGTCAGGAAGGTCAGCTTGCTCCACATCACAGTGGCCGCGTCGTCGCTGATATCGACCCTTACGCCCGCGCGGTCCAGCTTGTCCGCTAGCCAGCCGACAGATGGGCCCGCGCTGCCCTCCACGGCCAGTTCCACGCCGACGAACGGGCTGTCGTGCCGGATGACTCCCGGAGCGGTGCGCGACGACTCGACCCGGATCGTGGCGGCTATCACCGTGGCGTCCGGGTAACGCTGCCGCAGCAGCTCGACGTGCTCCACCCCGTTGAGCAGAGGGACAATCAGTGCGCTCCCGACGACGTCGGGCGGAAGGCGATCAAGTGCATCCGCGAGCTGCGTCGCCTTGACCGTCACCAGGCAGGCATCGACCGGTTCCGACAACCGCTCCGCGGCCGCGACCGGCGCAACGAAGTCGCCGAACTGGCGACTCTCGACCCGGATGCCTGACGTGGCGATGGCCTGAGCCGTCGACCCCCCGGCCAGGCTGGTGACAGCCGCACCGCTGCGCGCGAGCAACGCGGCCAGCAGGCCCCCCACACCGCCCGGGCCCAACACGGCAAAACGTCCGACCGACGCCGACGACGGCCCGATGTCGCTCATCCCACCTCCAGAGTGAGGCGACTCACGGCTGTCCGACTCTCCATCGACTTCGCGGTGGCCGGCGAGTGGGCTCACGGCAGCTTTGCAGCATCGTCTCGATGGGGGAGCCTCCAACCAGGGCGGACGAAATGGCATGTGTAGCCATTGGGGTAACGCTCGAGGTAGTCCTGGTGCTCCGGTTCAGCCTCCCAGAAGGGCTCGGCCGGTACGACTTCCGTGACCACCTTCCCGGGCCACAGTCCTGAGGCGTCGACGTCGGCGATCGTGCCTTCGGCAACACGCTTCTGATCGTCGTCCAGATAGAAGATCGCCGACCGATATGAGGTCCCGATGTCGTTGCCTTGCCGGTGGCGCGTGGTGGGATCGTGAATCTGGAAGAAGAACTCCAGGACCTGCCGATAGGACGTGCGGGCACTGTCGAAGACGATTTCGATGGCCTCGGCGTGAGTGCCGTGGTTGCGATAGGTCGGATTCGTCGTGCCGCCCCCGGTGTAGCCGACCCGAGTGGACACCACGCCGGGCTGGCGTCGCAGCAGATCCTGCATGCCCCAGAAGCATCCCCCGGCCAGGACTGCCTTCTGGTGGCCACTCACAGCCCGGCTCATTCCTGTGCCTCGGTCGGTGCTGCGTCGAACAGCCGCCGGTACTGGCCGTATCCCTCGGTCTCGAGCGCAGCAGCAGGAACGAATCTCAGGGCAGCTGAGTTCATGCAATACCGCAAGCCGCCCGCCTGGACCGGCCCGTCCGTGAACAGATGTCCCAGGTGGCTGTCGCCGTGCACCGAGCGGACCTCGGTGCGGACCATGCCGTCGCTGGGGTCGGTCCGCTCGACGATGTTGTCCGGTTCGAGCGGCATAGTGAAAGTGGGCCATCCCGTGTGGCTGTCGTACTTGCTGGTCGACGCGAACAGCGGTTCGCCGGAGACGATGTCGACGTAGATGCCTGGTTCCTTGTTGGCCCAGTATTCGTTGCGGAACGCCGGCTCGGTGGCTGCCTCCTGGGTGACGCGTCGCTGTTGAGCCGACAGTCGGCTGATCGCCTCAGGATTCTTGCGGTAGTGAAGTGACCCCCGTCAGGCGGACACCTCGTTTCGTGTCAGGTGGATGTTCTCGTAGTCGGTGGGGCTGAGGTTGTTCAGCTTGGAGTGCCGGCGGCTGGGGTTGTAGAAGCCCTCGATGTAGGAGAAGACCTCCATCTCCAGTTCGTGCCGGGTGGGCCAGGCGCGTCGGTAGATCATCTCTTCCTTGAGCGTGGCGAAGAACGACTCGGCCATGGCGTTGTCGAAGGCGGAGCCGACCCTGCCCATGGAGGCCAGCAGCCCGGAGGCGCGTAGGGCCTTGCCGAACTCGTAGGAGGTGTACTGGCTGCCGCGGTCGGTGTGATGCACCGTGCCCGCGGCCGGTTTGCGGGTGGTGATGGCCATGCCGACGGCGTCGAGGACCAGCTCGGTGCGCAGGTGGTCGGCCATCGCCCAGCCGACCACCTTGCGGGAGTAGGCGTCGACCACGACGGCGAGGTAGACGAAGCCCTCCCAGGAGCGCAGGTAGGTGATGTCGGCGACCCACAGCTGATCGGGGGCGGCGGCCGTGAAGTTCCGCTCGACCCGGTCCGGGGCGGTCGCGGTGGAGACCGAGCGGCGGCCGTACTTGCCGCGCCGGCGGCGGTGCACCCCTTCGATCGCGCCCAGCCGCATCAGCCGGGCCACCCGTTTGCGGTTCCAGACGTGCCCGCGATCGCGG
>JHVO01000016.1 GCA_000620185.1 Geodermatophilaceae bacterium URHB0062 | reverse complement strand
TCGGCAAGTACTACCGGGAGACGATCGAGGAGTCCGACGAGGCACCGGTCGACGTCGTCGCCGCGCTGCGCGAGTCCGGCGCCGACGTGCTCGTCTGCTACCTGCCCGTCGGCTCCCAGCAGGCCGCCGAGTTCTACGCCCAGGCCGCCCTCGACGCCGGGGTCGCCTTCGTCAACGCCCTGCCGGTGTTCATCGCCGGCACCAAGGCCTGGGCCGACAAGTTCACCGCCGCCGGCCTCCCGATCGTCGGCGACGACATCAAGTCCCAGGTCGGCGCCACCATCACCCACCGCGTCCTGGCCAAGCTCTTCGAGGACCGCGGCGTCCAACTCGACCGCACCATGCAACTCAACGTCGGCGGCAACATGGACTTCAAGAACATGCTCGAACGCGAACGCCTGGAGTCCAAGAAGATCTCCAAGACCCAGTCGGTCACCTCCCAGGTCGACCGCGACATGGGCGCCGGCAACGTGCACATCGGACCCTCGGACCACGTGCCGTGGCTCTCCGACCGCAAATGGGCCTACGTCCGCCTGGAGGGCCGCGCATTCGGCGACGTCCCGCTCAACCTCGAATACAAGCTCGAGGTCTGGGACTCCCCCAACTCCGCCGGCATCATCATCGACGCCGTCCGCGCCGCCAAGATCGCCCTCGACCGCGGCATCGGCGGCCCCATCCTGTCCGCCTCCTCCTACTTCATGAAGTCCCCGCCCGTGCAGTACTCCGACAGCGAAGCCCGCGACGCCGTCGAAGCCTTCATCCGCGGCGACGTCGAGCGCTGAGGACCCACCGCTCGCTGGCTCGCGGCGGGCCCCTGGACGGGACCGCAGGGCCCGCGTCCGATCGGACGCGGGCCCTCGTCGCGTCGTCCCCCGTTTCGGAGGACCGGCTCCATACGCTTCCGCCATGCCGCCGCGCGCCCGTGCCGTCGTCCTGGCCGTGGCGATGACGCTCGGACCGGCGCTGACGGCGGGGTGCTCGGCCGAGGAGCCGCCCCGGGCGTCCGGGAGCCCGGTCACGCATGCGGAGGCCCGCCTGCTGGCCGGCCTCCTGCACCGCAACGTGGAGGAGGGCGGCGCCGACTTCGTCGTGACGGCGCCCTACGGCCGGACGACGGTGCTGACCCTGCACGGCGAGATCGACTTCCGCGACGGGACCGGCCATGCCCAGGCGGTGACCTCGTTCGGCGACGGGCGGCCCGACGACGTCCGCACCGTGGTCTTCACCGCGGACGACCTCTGGGTCGGCGACCTGCCGGCCCTTCCCGCCGCCCTGCAGGCCGACGGGATCGGCTATCTGCGCCGTCCGCTGTCGGTCACCGACGACGGGGCCGGCGCGGCGTTGCTCGACGTGGTGGCCACCGTGCTGCTTCGCCTCGGGTCACCTACGGCCGACGACCCTCGCGCGTTCCTCGACGGCAGCTACACGTGGCGCGGGCAGCGATCGATCGACGGCCGGCTGACCTCGCTGTTCCGCCTGCACGACCGGCGGACCATCGCCGTCGGGGCGGCCGACGACCTGCTCGTGCAGTACGCGACGCCGATCGGCTCCGGCGGGGTGGAGGTGACCGTCACGCTGTCGGACCACGGGCCGCGGACGGTCGCGGTGCCGGCCGACGAGGAGACCGCTCTTGCGGCCGACCATCCCGAGATCGCGGCAGCGCTGGGGGTCTGAGAAAGGCCGCAGGGCGTCAGAAAGACAGCGGGAGGGGGCGGCCTCTTCCCCAGACCGCCCCCTCCCGGGTCTTTCCTACCAGATCGGCGCCGTGTGCGCTGCTCCTGAGGGGCAGTCGTGACAGATGTCGCCGGAGGGATCAGTTCGCGGTCGGGTCCGCGGGCGCCGTCGACAGGACACCCAGGCGGCCGGTCTGACGGCCCATCACCTGCCGCCAGAGGGCGGGACCGGCGGCGCTGCTGAGGATGTCGTGGGCGCGGCCCGAAACGCATGCCCAGGCACCCTCGGCGATCTCGACCGCCAGCTGCCCGGTGGACCATCCGGCGTACCCGGCGAAGACCCGGAGGCCCTGGATCTGCCCGGCCAGAGCCGACGCGTCACCGTCGAGATCGACCAGGTGGACGTCGTCGGCCACCAGGCGCAGCCCGCCCCGCCGTGCCCCGTCGCCCTCCGAGAAGTGGGCGCCGGTGGCCGGGTCGGTCGGCGCGACGGCCAGGCAGAGCGCCGTGTCGGTCTCGCACGGCCCGCCCACGTGGAACACCGCAGGATCGACGGCCAGATCGCTCCAGCCGGGCAGCACGTCGCGGATCTCGACCTGGCTCGGGCGCCCCAGCACCACACCGAGCGTGCCGGTGTCGGAGTGGTCGAGGACGTACACCACCGTGCCCGCGAAGGTCGGGTCGGTGAGCCCCGGCAGCGCCACCAGCAGGGCGCCCGGGCGGACGTCGTCGAGGCAGCCGAGCGACAGCCGCGGTACCGCATCGGGACGCCGCCGACCGGTCACGGGCCGCACGGGCGGGCCGGACTCGGGATCGGGCAACGGGGGAAGCGAGGGCATCGCGTTCAGTGTGCCCCACCTCCGCGCCGGAGGAAGGTCGAGCGTCCCCGCTTCGCGGCCGAACGCGCGTTAGTCATGGGTCGGCGCGCCACGACGGGTAGGGAACGGCCCGGCGGTGACACTCCGGAGGCCGCACCGCCCCCTAGGGTGACCGGCGTGCAGGGGTCCGGGACGACCGTTCGTCACCTCCTGCGGCGGGGCGACTTCCGCCGGTTGCTGGCCACCCGTCTGCTGTCCCAGTTCGGGGACGGCGTCTTCCAGGCAGCCCTCGCCGGCACGGTGCTGTTCAACCCGCAGCGCGCCGCCGACCCGGTCGACGTGGCCGCCGGCTTCGCCGTCCTGCTGCTCCCGTACTCCCTCGTGGGGCCCTTCGCCGGTGTCTGGCTGGACCGGTGGAGCCGCCGCCAGGTGCTGCTGCGCGCGAACGTCGTCCGGGCGGGGATGGTCGCCGTGGTGGCGGCCCTCGTGGCCGGGGGCGTGGAGGGGACGGCGTTCTACGCCGCCGGCCTCGCCGTCTTCTCCGTGAACCGGTTCGTGCTCTCGGCGCTGTCTGCGGCCCTTCCGCACACCACGGATGCGCCGTCCCTCGTGTCGGCCAACGCGCTGTCGACGACGTCCGGGGCGGTCGTCACCGTGGTCGGCGGCGGCGCTGCGCTCGGGCTGCTGTCCGTGGTGGGAGCGGGCGACGGCGGCTACGGGGCACTGGCGCTGGCGTCCGCACTGCCGTACCTGGCCGCGGCGGCGGTCGTGTCCGGGTTCTCCCGCGGACACCTGGGGCCCGACCACCTGACCCGGTCGGCCCGGCTGTCGTTGCTCGACGTGGCCGCCGGACTGGTGGCCGGCGCGCGCCACGTGTGGGGGATCCGGCCGGCGACGGCCGCGCTGACGGCGCTCACGCTGCACCGGCTCTGCTACGGCGTCCTGACCCTGATGACGCTGCTGCTCTACCGCAATTCGTTCCCGGCCCGGGGCTGGACCTTCTTCCCCGGCGGACTGGTCGGCTTGGGTCAGGTGGTCGCGGCGGGCGCGGTCGGCACCCTGCTGGCCGCCATGGTCACCCCGTCGGCGGTGCGGCGGATCGGGAAGCGGCGGTGGGTGGTCCTGCTGCTGACCGTGGGCGGGCTGGCCCAGATGCTGCTGTCGCTGCCGTTGGTGCCGCCCGCGATCGTGCTGGCCGGCCTGGTGCTCGGCTTCCTGTCGCAGGGCGTCAAGATCTGCGTGGACACCACGCTGCAGGAGACCGTGGAGGACGACTTCCGCGGCCGGGTGTTCGCGGTCTACGACACCCTGTTCAACGTGGCCTTCGTGGTCGCGCTGGTGCTGGCCGCGTTCGTGCTGCCCGCGTCGGGGATCTCCTACCCCCTGCTCGTCGGCGTCGGGGCGGGCTACGTGCTGATCGGGCTGAACTACGCCCGCGCCACCCGCTGATCGGAGTGCGAGAGCGCGGAAAACGCGTCCCTCTCACTCCATTCGTACCCCGAGCGCTCGCGCAAGCTGCACGCCGCACGCCTCCTGCTGCCGTCTGAGCTGACGCACCGGGAAGCGGAACAGGCGGACCCCCGTCCCCTGGATCGCGTTCTGCCGCCGCAGGTCACGGGCCCAGTCCTTCGCACCGAGATGGAATGCGGCACCGTCCGCCTCCGCCCCCACGCGCTGGCGGGACCAGTAGGCGTCAAGGAAGAAGACGCCTTCAGGCGTTTCGATGGCGGCATTCCACTCGGGCTCCGGCAACCCGGCCGAGCCGATCACGCGTCGGAGATCCGATTCGCCCACCGACCGCATGCCGCGCGTCGCGTCGGTGACCGCATCTCTCAGCCATGGGCCCGCTTTGCGACCCGCGGCACGTACCTCCTCGGCGAGCTGCTCGAGATCCATCAGGCCACGCTGCAGGGCATCGGCGACCACGTGATCCACGTCCTGCCGGCGGACGGCGCTCATCGAGACGTCGACGACCGCGCGCGCAGCACCAGTTGTCCGGAGGCCGTCGAGCACGAGTTCGCCCATCGGCCGCCGAGTCTGGTGGACGACAACGAACTCGACCGATTCCAGGTGCCGGCCGTGAGGGACCGACACCTGGACCAGTCCGGCGTCCGGTGGAGCGACGTACTCGCCTCGCACACCAGCAACTCGCCGCCGGGCTCCGGGTTCCTCAACTCGGGCCCCGTGCAGCAGAAGGGCGCTCGTGTGGGACAGCCGCCCGAGCGGACCTGCCCACTCCAGCGCCGTCATCAGGCGCTCTCGCCTCGTCAGGTGCCCCGAGTGCAACACCACGACCCCGGGAACGGGCTCCTGCCAGCGGCCTGAGCGGAGAGCTCGCCGGATGCGGTCCTTGTCGACGCCGAGCTGCGCAAGCGCACGGCGGTGGGCGACGGTTCTGCGTGAGCGCACACCGGGAGAGTGCAGCGCTCGCGGCCGCGCCGAGCCCGTCATCCACAGGCACGCCGTCACTGGAGTGGGAGGGGAGCGTTTTCCGCGCCCTCCCACTCCGCTCAGGTGCGGGGGCGGGTGGACCACCAGGCGAGCAGGGCCGCCTCGGCCTCATCGCGATCGAGGGGCCCGCGCTCCAGCCGGAGGTCCTTCAGGAACCGCCAGGCCCGGCCCACGTCGGGCCCGGGCTGCAGGTCCAGCAGCTCCATGATCGCGTTGCCGTCGAGGTCGGGCCGGACGCGGGCGAGGTCCTCCTTCTCGGAGATCTCCCTGATCCGCTCCTCGAGCGAGTCGTAGGTCTCCGACAGCGCCGCCGCCCGCCTCTTGTTGCGGGTGGTGGAGTCCGACCGCACCAGCTTGTGCAGGCGTGGCAGCAGATCCCCCGCGTCGGTGACGTACCGGCGCACGGCGGAGTCCGTCCACTCACCCCGGCCGAACCCGTGGAAGCGCAGGTGCAGGAAGGTCAGCCGGGCGACCGCCTCGACGACCTCCTTCGAGTAGCGCAGGGCCATCAGCCGCTTGCGCACGAGCTTGGCGCCCACGACCTCGTGGTGGTGGAAGGAGACCCGGCCCTTGGGCTCGTGCCGGCGGGTGGCGGGCTTGCCGATGTCGTGCAGGAGCGCCGCCAGCCGCAGCACGAGGTCCGGCGACTCGGCGTCCGGATCGGCCTTCTCCAGGGCGATCGCGTGGTCCAGCACGGTCAGCGAGTGCGCGTACACGTCCTTGTGCTGGTGGTGCTCGTCGATCTCCATGCGCAGCGCCGGCAGCTCCGGGAGCACGACGTCGGCGAGCCCGGTCGACACGAACAGCTCGAGCGCTGCCCGGGGCGAGTCCTGCAGCAGCGTCTTCGACAGCTCGGCCTGCACGCGCTCGGGCGTGATCCGCGCCAGCTCGCCCGACATGGCGGTCATCGCCTCGACGACGTCCTCGACCGGTACGAGCCCGAGCTGGGCCACGAAGCGGACGGCGCGCAGCATCCGCAGCGGGTCGTCGGCGAAGGAGTCGGCGGCGGCACCGGGCGTCCGCAGCCGCCGCGCGAGCAGGTCGCCCAGCCCGCCGAACGGGTCGGTCACCGTGCGATCGGCCCCGAGGGAGACCGCCATCGCGTTCACCGTGAAGTCGCGGCGGGCCAGGTCGTCGACCAACGACGTCCCCCAGGCCACCTCCGGATTGCGCGACTCGCGGTCGTACCGGTCGGCCCGGAACGTCGTGATCTCCAGCCGCACGCCGCGCACCTCCGCACCCACGGTGCCGAAGGCGATGCCGGTGTTCCACGTGGAACCCGCCCACCCGCGCAGCAGGTCGAGCACCTGCTCCGGCCGCGCATCCGTGGTGACGTCGAGGTCGCCCGGGACGCCGGAGGATCCCGACCCGGCCGCCAGCAGCGCGTCGCGGACGGAGCCGCCGACGAGGTGGGCCTCGAAGCCGGCGGCGGTGAAGCGCGCACCCAGTTCGGTCAGGACGGGGGAGAGGTCGACGAGCGCCCGGACGGTCTCCTGGACGGCCGGAGGCACGGGTGCCCCGGCAGCGAGGGTCGACGGGCGACTCGGCGGTGTGGCGGACACGACGAGCCAGGGTAGTGCCGGGCTGGCGCACCTCTGGTCCGGCTCCGCGCCCGGGTCCGCTCCTCACTCGTTCCTCGCTGCGATGCTCCCCGAGCTGTCGCCGAACGCGCGCTACCCTCCTGACATGGCTGGGACGGGCGGGCGCGGACGCCCCGGCCGCCGGTTGCGCCGGGTCGACGAGACCTCCGCCGGGGGCCTGGTGGTGGCTGACGACCCTCAGACAGGTCCCCGCGCTGCCCTCATCGGCCGGACCGACCGCCGCGGCCGCCTCCTCTGGTCCCTGCCCAAGGGCCACATCGAGGAGGGCGAGACCCCGGAGGACACCGCCGTCCGCGAGGTGGCCGAGGAGACCGGCATCATCGGTGAGGTCGTGGCCCCGCTCGGGATCATCGACTTCTGGTTCGTCGCCGACGGTCGCCGCGTGCACAAGACGGTGCACCACTTCCTGCTCCGCGCGATCGGAGGCGCTCTCTCCGACGCCGACATCGAGGTGACCGAGGTCGCCTGGGTGCCCCTCGACGAGCTGAGCGGCCGGTTGGCCTACGCCGACGAACGGGCACTGGTCGAGCGCGCGCCCGCACTGCTGGCCGACAGCGCGTGACCCGGCCGGCGCTCCTGCGCGCCGCCGTCGTCCCGTTCGTCGCCGCGCCGCTCCTGGCCTCCTGCTTGATGGCGCCGGCCGCGCACGCCGGCCCCGCCACGACGCACGGCGGACCCGTCCTCGCCGCGCCGGCCCACGGGAAGAAGACCGATGTCGACCGGCCCGTGCGCATCGAGGTGGGCCGGTTCGAACCGCGCACCGTCACCCCCGGGGCCACCGTCACGGTCGCCGGCACGCTGACCAACACCGGCACCGAGGCCATCGACGGCCTCACGATCCGGCTGCAGCGCGGCGAGGTGCGCGCCACGCGCGAGGAGCTGGCCGCCGCGTCCAGCGACCCCGATCCGGCGACCGCGGTCACGCCCGGGTTCCGGCCGGTGCCGGGCACGCTCAAGCCCGGCGGCACGCTGGACTTCAGTTACAGCATCCCCGCCGCCGAGCTGCACCTCGACCGGAACGGCGTCTACCCCGTGCTGCTGAACCTCAACGGCACGACCACCACCGACGAGCAGCAGCGCGTCGGCGAGCTGGCCACCTTCGTGATCCAGCAGCCGGCGGTGACGCCGGCCCGGACGACCGTGGCCTGGCTGTGGCCGCTCACCGAACGCAGCCACCGCAACGCCGCCGGCACCTTCGTCGACGACGGCCTGACGCAGCTCATCGGTCCGGGCGGCCGGCTCGACCGCGCCCTCACCGCGATCGAGCGGCTGCCCGCGACGGCGTCGCCGGGCACTGCCCGACCGGTGCCGGCGGTCCCGGTGACACTCGCCGTCGACCCGTCGCTGGTCGAGGAACTCCAGATCATGGCCGACGGGCCGTACGCGGTGGGCGGCGAAGCCGACGCCGGACGCGGCACCGATGCGGCGCGGGCGTTCCTCCACCGGCTCGCGGCCATGGCCGCCGTCCATCCGGTCGTCGCACTGCCCTACGGCGACGCGGACGCCGACGCGCTGGTGGCCACCGGACTGACCGACGCCCTCACGCGGGCGCTGCCCGGCACCCCGGCCGGGACGGCGGAGGACCCGCCGTCCGCCGCGGACGAGGCGACGCCGACGACCACGACGACCGCCGGCCCGTCCGGCACCACCGCGCCGGAGGCCCCGGCTCCCCGGACCGGCGACAGCGCCGGCGTCGAGATCCTCGCCGACGCCCTGGATGTCGAGCCCCGGGCCGACCTCGCGTGGGCCGCCGGAGGCTCCTACCGCGCGGACACGCTCGCCGCCCTCCAGGACGGCGGAACCACCGAGGTGGTGCTCGGGCCCGACTCGTTGTCCGACGGCGACCGGGCGGTCGGCCTGCCACGCGGTCGCGCGGCGGCGCACACCCGCCTCGCGACGGACGCCGGGAACCTGGACGTCCTGGTCGCCGACTCCGCTCTCAGCGACATCGCCGGATCCGCCGAAGCCGTGCCCGGGGGGCCTCGCCTGGCCGAGCAGCAGTACCTCGCCGAACTCGCCGTCCTCGGGCTCCAGGCACCGCGCGGCACGGAGCAGACCGTCCTGGTCGCCCCGCCGCGGCAGGTCGACGCCGGGCCCGACGGGGCCGGCGCGATGATGGCCGACACCGCGGGCCTGCCATGGCTGCGGCCCGGGTCGGTCGAGTCCCTGACCGCCGCTCCGCCCGTCGGCGCGGGCAGGCTCAGCGACCCCGTCGACGCCGTGCAGCTCGACGCGGCCGGCCTGGCCGCGATCGGTCAGGGGATCGCCGCCCGCAACGACCTCGCCGGCGCCGTGGTCGGGGACGCCGACACCGCGCTGCGGGCGACCGATGCCGCCGCGGCCCGGGCGAGCTCCGTCGCCTGGCGATCCGACGCGGGCGGTTTCCGCGCGGCCGCCCGGGACTTCCGCGACCGCGTCGACCGGCTCCGCGGCCGGGTGACGCTGCTGGCCCCCGCCGACGGCACCTACACGCTGGCCTCCAGCGACTCCCCGCTGGTCATGACCGTCCACAACGACCTGCCATTCGCCGTCCGGGTGCGGCTCGACGCGCGCACCCGCGGCAAGAAGGGCCTCTCGATCAGCGACATCGGTCCGCAGACCCTGGCCCCCGAACAGCGGACGACGCTGCAGGTGCCCACGCAGGTGCGGCAGTCCGGCGGCTTCGCGGTGACCGCCGTCCTCACCACCCCGGGCGGCGGAACCCTCGGCGACACGGTGCAGATGCACGTCAAGAGCACCGCCTACGGCCCCATCTCGCTGATCATCACGATCGGTTCCGCGGCCCTGCTCGGGCTGCTCTTCCTCCGCCGCCTGATCCGCTTCATCCTCCGCCGGCGGCGGGCGGCCGCCGAGGAGGCCGGCACCGGCCCCGGCGTGCCGGGGCCCGAGGGCGCTCTGGTCGCACAGCCGCCGACGCGGAGCCCGGTGTGAGCGCCGGACCGGACGACGACCCGCGCGTGCCCGCCGAGCGCGGCGCGTCCCGCACCCCACGGCTGCCGCCGTCGCCCTACCGCGCGACCCCTCCGCCGTCGGCGCCCTTCGCCGCCCCCGTGGGCGAGGCGCCGCCGACCCCCCCGCCACCGGCGCCCGCCCCGATGGCCGCACGCCCCCCGGTGCCTCCGGCGCCGAACCGCGGGCGCTGGGTGCCGGCCGCGGAGGACACGCAGGTCATCACGACCCTGCCGCCGGTCCCTCGATCGCCCGGGGAGAGCGCCGAGGACGCCGCTCGCCGGGAGGACGCCGAGCAGCACGAGGGACCCAGCACCGCCGGCCGCGGCATCGTGCGAACCGCCGGCACCATGGCGGTGGCGACGCTGATCTCCCGTGTCACGGGCCTGCTCCGCACGATGGTGCTGGCGGCCGCCCTGGGCGTGGGCCTGGTCAACAACGCCTACACGACCGCGAACACGCTGCCCAACATCCTGTACGAGTTGCTGCTGGGCGGGGTGCTCACGTCGGTCGTCGTCCCGCTGCTGGTGCACGCCCAGGAGCGGGACCGGGACGGCGGGACGGCGTACGCCCAGCGCCTGTTCACCATCGCGGTCAGCGGGCTGGTGGTGGTCACCGCGGTGGCGATCCTCGCGGCTCCGCTGCTCACGCGCATCTACAACATCAGCGGCGATCCGGACCAGGTGCGGCTGGCCAACTGGCTGGCCCGCCTGCTGCTGATCGAGATCGTCTTCTACGGCGTCGGCGCGCTCGCCCAGGCGATCCTCAACTCCCGCGGCGTGTTCGGGCCGCCGGCCTGGGCGCCGGTGCTGAACAACGTCGTCGTGATCGCCACGGGCATCACCTTCCTGGCGATGAGCGGGCCGGGGGACCTGACCCCGGCCACCATCACCGACGCGCAGGTGTGGCTGCTGGGCATCGGGACCACGCTGGGCATCGCCGTCCAGGCCGTCGTCCTGCTACCGCTGCTGCGCCGGGCCGGCGTGCCGGTCCGGCCCCGCTGGGGGCTCCGGAACACCGGACTCCGGGAGGCGGGCGGCCTCGGCCTCTGGGTCCTCGGCTACGTGGCGATGAACCAGATCGGCGTCATGGTCGCCATCCGGGTCGCCAACGAGGCGGGGTCCCAGGGCGAACTGGGCTCGGGTGCGTGGGCCTACGCCAGCATGCTGTTCCAGATGCCCTACGGGATCATCGGCGTGGCCCTGCTGACCGCCCTGGTGCCCCGGATGAGCCGGGCCGCCGCGCGGGACGACGTCCCCGGGGTCGTCGACCACCTCTCCCTCGGCACCCGGCTGGTCGCCGTCGGCCTGCTCCCCGTGACCGCCGCCCTCATGGTCCTCGGTCCGGCGCTGGCCGTGCTCGCCTTCGCCCGCGGCCACACCTCCGTGACGGATGCGACCGGCATCGGGAGAGCCCTGGTCGCGAGCGCGTTCGGCCTCCTGCCGCTGGCGGTGACCCTGCTGCAGCTGCGGGTCTTCTACGCCATGAAGGACGCGCGTACCCCGACCCTCATCCAGGTCGGCACCATCGCCGTCCGGGTGCCGTTGCTCATCCTGCTGCCGGCCGTCGTGGCTCCGGAGCACGTGGTGGCCGGGATCATGCTGATCACCAGCCTCAGCTACGTGGTCGGCTGGATCATCGGCCAGGTGGCGCTGCGCCGGCGGTTCGGCGACCTGCGCACCCGGGAGACGCTCGCCCCCGTGGCTCGCGTGGCCCTCGTGTCGGGCGTGGCGGGCGGTGTCGGGTGGGTCGTGCTGCTCGTGTTCGGGCTCGACGGCACGACCATGGCAGGGTCGCTCGCCCGGGTGCTGGTCGGTACCGTGGTCGTCGGCGCCACGGCCCTCGCCGGTCTCGTGGTCGCCCGAGTTCCGGAGCTGCAGGGCCCGCTGGCATCAGTCAGGGCCCGGATCGGACGCGGGTGACCGACCCGGAGGACGCGGCGCCGACGCCGGAGCGCTCGCGCCGGCGGCCGGATCAGGACAGGGGGTCGACAGTGTCGATGACATCCACGACCACCGGCCTCCCCGACCGCTACCGGCCACTGGACCAGATCGGACCGGACGAGACCACGCCCACCGGGGTCATCCGCACCTGGCGCGCCAAGGACCGCGTGCTCAACCGCGACGTCGCCGTCCGCGTGCACACCCCCGCCGGCCCGGCCGCGCACGAGTGGATCACCCGCGCGCTGACCGCAGGCGGCCTGGCCACCCCGGCCCTCGCCATGGTCTACGACGCCTCGGAGGGCGTCGGCGACCCGCAGGCGCCCGGCGGCGCCGCCTACGTCGTCAACGAGTGGATCGACGGCGAGACCCTCGCCGAGCGGCTCCAGCGCGGACCGCTGCCCGACCGCGAGATCCGCACCGTCCTGCGGCGCCTGGCCGAGGGGGTCGCCGAGGCCCACCGGGTCGGGCTGGCCGTGGGTGGCCTCACGGCCGACAACGTCGTCCTCCGGCCCAACGGCCTGGTCGGCCTGCGGGGCGTTCCCGCGGCCACCGGCAGCGTGGACGGCGACATCGCGGCCCTGGGCGCGCTCCTGGAGACGTGCCTGACCGGCGGTCAGGACGGCGCACCGCTGGACGGGCCGTCGGACCTGGTGGCCCTCGCCCGCCGCGCCCGCTCCACCGACCCCGCCCAGGGACTGTCCAGCGTGGCCGCGATGGCCACCCTGCTCGCCGCCCGTCCGCCCGCCGGCTCCGAGCGCTCGCGCACCGCGGCGGCGTCCGGCTCGTCGGCGTCCCGCGGGCAGGACAGCGACAGCGGATGGCTCACCCGGCTCAAGGACCGGCGCGGTGACGCGGCCGGTGCCACGGCGGACGGTGACGCGGAGCTGTGGCGGCTGGATCACGAGACGGTGCCACCGGTGCCGTCCGTCCGGCCGCTGACCGACGGGGCCGGCCCGGTGCCCCCCGCCGCCGTCGGCGGCGACACCATCGCCGCCGGCACCGTGCTGCCGACGGCCGGCGCCTACGCCGGCTCCGCCCACGTCGCGCCCGGCTCGGTTCCGGCGGACGGCACCTACCACGCGGCGCCCTACACCGACCCGGGGTGGGACGACGAGCCGTTCTCCGTCCTCCCGCCCGACGCGGTGTCCGACACCTCCGAGCGGGGCTACCTCGGCGACGGCAGGGATGCCGACGAGCCGAAGACCCGGCGACGGCTGGTCGTCGTCGGGTTGACGCTCCTGGCCCTGGCCGTGGTCATCGCGCTGGCGTACTGGTTCGGCTCCAGCGTGCTCTCCGTCGCCGGATCGGTGGACGACGTCGAGGGCTCCACCCCCTCGGGCAGCACGTCGGCGCAGACCTCCCAGGCGACGAAGGCCCCGACGGCCGGGGCGACGGTCTCCATCGCCTCGGGCAGCGTCTACGACCCGTTCGGCGACGGCGACCCGGATCACCCCGGGGACGTGCCGCAGTCCTACGACGGCAACCCCACGACCGACTGGTCCACCTACCGGTACCTCGGCGGAGCCGACTTCGGCGGCCTCAAGCCCGGCGTCGGCGTCGTCTACGACCTGGGCAGCGAGCAGTCGGTGGCGTCGGTCACCATCGCCACGACCCAGCCCGGCTCGACGATGGAGATCCGCACCGGCGACTCCCCGGACGGTGCCATCGACAGCTTCGCCGTCGCCGCCAAGGGCACGATCCAGGGCACCACCGACCTGACGTTCGACAAGGCGGTGACCACGCGCTACGTGCTGGTGTGGATCACCGGCCTGGTGCCCGTCCAGGACGGCGCCCAGGCCGACCTCGCCGAGGTCACCGTCCACGCCGCCGGCTGAGAAAGGACCCCGTCCTCCTCACCGCTCGCAAGCTCGCGGCGAGCCTCTGGACGGGGCCATGGGGACGCTGCCTGGGAATGCTGCCCCTACGATCGGAGTTGTGCCGCCCGTGAACGACTCCCAGCCCACGCCCGGCCCCGCGGTGGGTGTCGACCTCGAGCATCCCGCCATCCCCCCGGCGGAGCACGACGGCGTCCGCGACCTGATCATCATCGGGTCCGGCCCCGCCGGTTACACCGCGGCGACGTACGCGGCCCGGGCGAACCTGCACCCGCTGGTCTTCGAGGGCTCCCAGTTCGGCGGCGCCCTGATGACGACCACCGAGGTCGAGAACTTCCCCGGTTTCCCCGAGGGCATCCAGGGCCCGCAGCTCATGGACGACATGCGCACCCAGGCCGAGCGCTTCGGCGCCGAGCTGGTGCCGCGGGACGTCACCGAGGTCGACCTGAGCGCCACCCCCAAGGTGGTCAAGGTCGGCGACGAGGTGCACCTGGCGCACGCGGTGATCGTGGCGACCGGCTCGAAGTACCGGTACCTCGGCCTGGAGAACGAGCAGCGCCTGCTCGGCCGCGGCGTCTCGGCCTGTGCGACCTGCGACGGGTTCTTCTTCCGCGACCAGGACATCGTGGTCGTGGGCGGTGGCGACTCCGCGATGGAGGAGGCCACCTTCCTCACCCGCTTCGCCAAGAGCGTGACCGTCGTCCACCGGCGTCCCGAGCTGCGTGCGTCCAAGATCATGCAGAAGCGGGCCCAGGACAACGACAAGATCCGCTGGCAGCTCGGCAAGCAGGTCACCGAGGTGCTCGGCGAGACCACCGTGTCGGGCGTGGAGCTGACCGACGTCACCAGCGGCAGCACCGAGACGCTGCCGGTCTCCGGGCTCTTCGTGGCCATCGGCCACGACCCGCGCAGCGAGCTGTTCGCCGGCCAGCTCAAGCTGGACGACGAGGGATACATCCAGGTGGAGCACCCCAGCACGCGCACGAACATCGACGGCGTCTTCGCGTGCGGTGACGTGGTCGACCACATCTACCGCCAAGCCATCACGTCGGCCGGCACCGGTGCGGCCGCCGCGATCGACGCCGAGCGCTGGCTCGCCGAGACCTTCGACGAGCGTTAGGCCCGGGCATAGAACGACGGTCCGGCCGGTTCTTCCGGCAGGCCCGAATGTCGAGCACGACGAGAGGAAGAACGACCATGGCAGGCAACACCGTGACGGTCACCGACGCCAGCTTCGCCAGTGACGTGCTGGGCAGCGACAAGCCCGTGCTCGTCGACTTCTGGGCGGAGTGGTGCGGCCCGTGCAAGATGGTCGCCCCGGTGCTCGAGGAGATCGCTGCCGAGCACGGCGAGAAGCTGACCATCGCCAAGCTCAACATCGACGAGAACCCGCAGATCGCCCGCGACTACCAGGTCATGTCGATCCCGACGATGACCGTCTTCCAGGGCGGCAAGCCGGTCAAGAGCATCATCGGCGCCAAGCCGAAGGGCGCGATCCTCTCCGACCTCGCCGACTACATCTGAGCGAGAACCGCTGAGCCAGAGGCTCCCTGTCCACCAGGACAGGGAGCCTCTCGCCGTTCCGGGCCCCCCATCGGGCCGCCGCGACGGGGTAGGAGAACAATCCCCCACGATGGCTACCGACAGTCGCATGCCGATCCTCAGACTCGGGGACCGCGGGCCGGCCGTGGCCGACGTGCAGATCTCCCTCCGCATCCTCGGCCTGCTGGCCGACGACACCCCCATGCACGACGGGGACCGGCTGGAGTCAGCCGAGTTCGACGCGGCCACCGAGCACGCCGTCCGGCACTTCCAGCAGGTCCGTGGGCTGTCGGTCGACGGCCGGGTCGGCGATGAGACCTACCGGGCGCTCTCCGAGGCGCGCTGGTCGCTGGGTGACCGGGTGCTGCGCTACGACCCCGAACGCCCCATGCGCGGGGACGACGTCACGAGCCTGCAGGAACGGCTGCTGGAGCTCGGCTACGACGCCGGGCGGGCCGACGGCATCCTCGGGCCGGAGACCGAGTCGGGGCTCCGCGCCTTCCAGCGCGACTACGGCCTGACCGCCGACGGCACCTGCGGGCCGGCCACGATGCGGGCGCTGCGCCAGCTGGGCCGCAAGGTGACCGGTGGACGCCCCCAGCTCCTGCGGCAGAGCGCCTCGTTCGTCGACAGCGGACCGCAGCTGATCGGCCGCCGGATCGTCGTCGACCCGGGGCACGGCGGTGAGGAGACCGGCTACACGGCGGGGGAGACGACCGAGGCCGACCTGGTGTTCGACCTTGCCTCCCGTATCGAGGGACGCCTCGCCGTCGCCGGCGCCACCGTGTACCTGACCCGCGGCCGGAACCAGAATCCGCCGCTGCACGAGCGCACCGCCTTCGCCAACGACGCCCGCGCCGACCTGTTCATCTCGCTGCACATGGAGGCGCACACCTCCGAGCACGCCCGTGGGGTCGCCAGTTACTACTACGGCACCGGCTCGGGCGTCTCCTCCACGGTGGGCGAGCAGTTCGCGAGCCTCATGCGGCGCGAGGTGATCGCGCGGACCGGCATGCTCGACCTCGGCTCACACGCGAAGACCTGGGACCTGCTGCGGATGACCCGCATGCCGGCGGTCCGGCTCGACTGCGGCTACCTCTCCCACCCCGTCGACCGGCTGCTGCTGCTCGACGCGCGCCTGCGCAGCACGATCGCCCACGCCGTCCTCGCCGCCGTCCAGCGGCTCTACCTGCCCGCCGAGGCCGACCCGCCCACCGGCACGTTCATCCTTCCGGCCAAGACCTGACCCGAAGAAGTGCGCTGACGCCCCGTTCCGACGGCCGAGAAGGGGGCGTGAGCGCACACCGTCGTGGCCAGCCGTCCGCGGTTCAAGAACGTTCTCCACGACCCCTGTCCGAGGCTGGTCGTTCCCGCCGCTGCCTCACAAGCCGCAGGTCTTCTTGAGCAAGGCTGCACAAGTGTCGCGGCGATGTGGAGCCGCCGGGCGGGGCGGTTCACTTCTCCGACTGCCCACCTACCTACACTCGCTGAGGTGACCTCTCCGTCCGGGCAGCAACCGGGGACGCACCTCACGCACGGTGCCCATCCCCACGTCGTACCGCGGCACCCGCGGCTGGACCCGCTGGCGGACCGGTACGCAGCACGGACGCACGGCATGAAGACGTCGGAGATCCGCGCGTTGTTCTCCGTGGTCAGCCGGCCCGAGGTGGTCTCCCTGGCCGGAGGCATGCCCGCGGTCACCGCCCTCCCGCTGGACGCGGTCGGCTCCATGATCGGCGAGCTCGTCTCGGGCATGGGCGCCCAGACGCTGCAGTACGGCTCCGGACAGGGTGATCCCCGCCTGCGTGAGCGCATCTGCGACGTCATGGCCCTGGAGGGCATCAGGGACGCCTCACCCAGCGAGGTCGTCGTCACGGTCGGCTCCCAGCAGGGCCTGGATCTGATCACCCGCGTGTTCGTCGACCCGGGCGACGTGATCCTCGCCGAGGGCCCCTCCTATGTCGGCGCGCTCGGGGTCTTCCAGGCCGCCGAGGCCCGCGTCCGGCACGTGGCCATGGACGACCACGGGCTGATCCCCGAGGCGCTGGAGGAGGTGCTGGCCGACTGCCGCGCCAACGGCGACCGCGTGAAGTTCCTCTACACCGTGCCGAACTTCCACAACCCGGCCGGCGTAACGCTCTCCGAGCCGCGCCGCGAGGCGATCGTGGCCCTCGCGGAGAAGCACGACCTGCTGATCATCGAGGACAACCCCTACGGCCTGCTGGGGTTCGAGGGCGAGCCGCTGCGGGCGCTGCGGGCCCGGAACAACCAGCGCGTCATCTACCTCGGCTCCTTCTCGAAGACCTTCTCGCCGGGTCTGCGCGTCGGGTGGGTGCTCGCTCCGCTCGCCGTCCGGGAGAAGCTCGTCCTGGCCACCGAGGCGCAGGTGCTCTGCCCGCCCTCGCTCACCCAGTACGCCGTCGCGCGGTACCTGGACACCCAGCCGTGGCGCGAGCAGATCAAGCTGTTCACCGAGCTCTACCGCGAGCGGCGGGACGCCACGCTGGAGTCGCTGGCCGCGCTCATGCCGGCGGGCACGGTGTGGACCAAGCCCGAGGGCGGCTTCTACGTCTGGCTGAAGCTGCCGCACGGGCTCGACGCCAAACTCATGCAGCCACGAGCGGTCAACGCCCACGTCGCGTACGTGCCCGGCATCGGCTTCTTCGCCGACGGCAACGGCCGCGAGTTCATGCGCCTGTCCTACTGCTACCCGGAGCCCGACCAGATCCGCGAGGGCGTGCGCCGCCTCGCGCGGGTCATCGAGGCGGAGCTGGACCTGCACACCACCTTCGACTCCGTCGACACCGGCAGCTTCCGCGCCCTGGACCGACCGGGCGGCACAGCACAGATCCCCGACGTCGAGCCCTACGTGGGGCCGGCCAACTCCGACCGATTCGAGGACGGCCGAGCATGACCGACCCCGCCCCCGCCGGCGCAGCCACCGCCCGGACCGAGCCGCACGCGCTGAGGGCCGTCGTCCTGGCCGGTGGACTCGCCTTCGAACGAGAGGTGAGCCTCTCGTCGGGCACGCAGGTCTGGGAGGAGCTGGTCCGCACCGGGCTGGACGCCGAGCTCCGGGACGCCGACGCCGACCTCCTGCCCGGCCTGGCGGCCGCCCCCGCCGACGCCGTCTTCATCGCCCTGCACGGCGCGACGGGCGAGGACGGCGCCCTGCGCGCCGTCCTCGACCTCGCCGGCGTCCCGTACGTGGGCTCGCCGGCGGCGGCCTGCCGCGTCGCCTGGGACAAGCCCGCGGCCAAGTCGGTGGTCCGCTCGGCCGGTCTGACGACGCCGGACTGGGTGGCGCTGCCGCACACCACGTTCCGCGAACTCGGTGCCGGCGCCGTCCTCGACCTGATCGTCGCCCGCCTCGGGCTGCCGCTCATGGTGAAGCCGGGGTCGGGCGGATCGGCGCTGGGGGCCCAGAAGATCTCCCGTGTCGAGGAGCTCCCCGCCGCCATGGTGAGCTGCTTCGCCTACGGCGACACGGTGCTGGTGGAGCGGTTCGTCGACGGCGTGGAACTGGCACTGTCCGTCGTCGACCTGGGGAACGGACCCGAGGCGCTCCCGGCGGTGGAGATCGTGCCCCAGTCCGGCGTCTTCGACTACACCGCCCGGTACACGCCCGGCCTCACCGAGTATCACGTCCCGGCACGCATCACCGACGACGTCGCCGCGCGCGCGGCCGCCGTCGCCGTGCGGGTGCACGAGGCGCTCGGGCTGGCCGACCTATCCCGGACCGACGCGATCGTGACGCCGGACGGCCAGGTGCACTTCCTCGAGGTGAACGTGTCCCCGGGTCTCACCGAGACGTCGATGTTCCCGATGGCGGTGGAGGCGGCGGGGTACGAGCTCGGCGAGGTGCTCGCCCGGCTGCTCGCCCGGCGGGCCGACTCCTCCCGCTGAAGATCGGCCGCCTCCGAGCAACGTCAGTGACGAAACGTCGGAGCGGCCGATGGGTGGGAGCGATCAGGCGTCGGGCCGCCGTCCGGTGATCTCCGGCGCCATGACGCCGATGATCCGCTGGAGGTCGTCGACCGATCCGAACTCCACGACGATCTTGCCCTTAGAGCGGCCGATCTGGATCTTGACCTTGGTCTCGAACATGTCGGAGAGACGGGAGCCCAGCTCCTCGACACCGGGGGCGCTGATGTTGCGGGCACGGCGCTTCGCGGTCGGCTGTGCGGCGGCCGCCATGGCCACCGCCTCCTCCGTGGCCCGGACCGACATCCCCTCGGCCACGATCCGCGTCGCCAGGGCGTCCTGAGCATCGGCGTCCGGCAGCCCCAGGAGGGCGCGGGCGTGCCCGGCGGAGATGACACCGGCCGCGACCCGGGTCTGCACCTTCACCGGCAGCTTCATCAGCCGGATGGTGTTGGTGACCTGGGAGCGGCTGCGGCCGATCCGGCCGGCGAGCTCCTCGTGGGTCGCGCCGAACTCCTCGAGCAGCTGCTGGTAGGCCGCCGCCTCCTCCAGCGGGTTGAGCTGCACCCGGTGGATGTTCTCGAGCAGCGCGTCGCGCAGCAGGGCGTCGTCCGTGGTGTCCCGGACGATCGCCGGCACCGTCGCCAGGTCCGCCGCCCGGGCGGCACGAAGCCGGCGCTCACCCATGATGAGCTCGTAGCCGCCTTCCGTGCGCTCACGGACGACGATGGGCTGGAGCAGGCCGAACTCCTTGACGCTGTGGGTCAGCTCCTCCAGCGCCTCGTCGTCGAACACCTGCCGCGGCTGCTTGGGGTTGGGGACGACGTCGTCGACCGACACCTCCCGCAACTGGGCGCCGGGGATGCCGACGGGACCGTCCTCGACCACGGTCGCCGCGGGAGCGCCGAACAACGGCGTGGCCGGCGGCGGCACGAGCGTGACCGTGGGGGCAGCGGTGCCCGCGGCGGCGGTCTCCTCCGCGGCGGCCGACGTCTCCGGCCTGTCCTCCGCCACGCGCGCGGCGTCGTCCTGGTCGAGGACGGGGGCCGGTGCGGCAGCCGGAGCCGGCGCGGGCGTCGCCGGGGCTGTGGGGATGAGGGCCGCCAGGCCGCGACCCAGACCGCCACGCTTGCTCATCAGTTCTCCTCGGGAACGGTCACGGTCACTGGCTGTCCTGCGTCCTCGTGCTGCCCGGCGCCTGGCTCGAGCCGTCCTCGCTGAAGGCGAGGGCGGCGACGGGAGGCGCCTCCGGAACGGGGGCGGCGGTCCGGCCCGGCTGCCCCATCGCCGCGCCGCGCTGCGCCAGCTCCCGGGCTGCCTCGACGTAGCTGGTGGAGCCGCGCGACCCCGGGTCGTAGGTGAGAACCGACTGGCCGTAGCCCGGCGCCTCCGACACCCGCACGTTGCGGGGGATGACCGCTTTGAGCACGAGGTCGCCGAAGTGGTTGCGCACCTCGTCGGCGACCTGGTCGGCCAGCCTGGTCCGCCCGTCGTGCATCGTCAGCAGGATCGTCCGGACGGTGATCCCCGGATTGAGGTGCGCCCGGACCAGGTCGATGTTCGAGAGCAGCTGACCGAGGCCTTCCAGCGCGTAGTACTCGCACTGGATGGGGATGAGCACTTCGTCGCCGGCGACGAGCGCGTTGAGCGTCAGCAGCCCCAGGGACGGCGGGCAGTCGATGAGCACGTAGTGCGGACGCTGGTCGGCCGGCAGCCCGTGGATGTGTGCCTCGATGGCGCGGCGGAGCCGGTGCTCGCGGGCCACGACGGAGACCAGTTCGATCTCCGCGCCGGCCAGGTCGATCGTGGCCGGGACGCACAGCAGGTTCGGGGAGGCGGTCGTCGGGTGGACGACGTCGGTGAGCGTGCTGTCGCCGACGAGAGCGTCGTAGATCGACGGCGTCCCGACGGTGTGCTCGACGCCGAGCGCGGTGCTCGCGTTGCCCTGGGGGTCGAGGTCGATGACGAGGGTCCGGAGGCCGTAGAGCGCGAGCGCCACGCCCAGGTTCACCGTGGACGTCGTCTTGCCGACGCCGCCCTTCTGGTTGGCGATGGTGATGACGCGGATCCGCCCCGGGGTGGGGAAGGGATCCTGGTCGGCCGCGTGCAGGACCCGGGTCGCGCGCAGGGCCTCCATGGCGATGGGGCTGTCCCAGTCACCCATCCCGCTGGACGTAGCGGTCGACTGGTCAGCCGCGAGACTGCTCCGCAGCCGCTCGCCCGGGTCGGTCATCGCGGGTCCTTCCTGCCGGCCCGTTTCACGTGGAACGGAGTCGGGTGGCTGTACCTGTTCCACGTGGAACAGCGAACGGTCGTGCTCGGGGCGCGCGCGGTCACCGTGGTCCACGCGTCATGACCACCACGGTAGTGGCAGCCTCCCCGAGGGATGTACCGACAGCCCGCGGATGCACATCGCGCATCCCGGCGGCCTCGAGCTCGGGGAGCAGATCCGGGAGCTCGTCGAGTGCGCGGCTGCCGACCAGGGCGACCAACTGGGTGCCCGGGCGCAGAAGGCCGCGGCACCAGCCGACCAGGCGGGGGAGCGGTGCGACCGCCCTGGCGGTGACGACGTCGACGGGGCCCACGGCCGAGACGACGGAGCGCTCCTCGGCGCGGCCGCGCACGACCCGCCACGTCCGCTCCGGCCCGGGTGCCAGCTCGGCCACTACCTGGTCGAGGAACTCCACCCGGCGGGACATCGGCTCCACGAGCGTCAGGACGACGTCCGGGCGGGCCAGCCCCAGGGGGATGCCCGGCAGGCCCGCCCCGCTGCCGATGTCGACCACCCGGGCACCCTCCGGCACCGCCTCGGCGACCGCCGCGCTGTTGAGCACGTGCCGTTCCCACAGCCGGGGCACCTCGCGCGGCCCGATCAGCCCGCGGGTCACCCCGTCGGTCGCCAGTCGGACGACGTACTGCTGCGCGAGCGGCAGCGCGGCGCCGAAGACGGCGTGCGCCACCTCGGGTGGCGGTGGGACCAGGCCGGCGTCCGCCGACGAGGGGACGTCGGGAGAACTCACTTGTCGGGGAGGACCACGACTCGACGGTTGGGCTCCTCGCCCTCCGACTCGCTGTGCACGCCGGCGACCGAGGCGATGACGTCGTGGACGACCTTGCGCTCGAAGGGGTTCATCGGGCTCAGGCGCTCCGGCTGGCGGCTCGAACCCACCCGCCGGGCCACCTCGCCGGCGAGCGCGGTGAGGTCGGACCGCCGCTTGGCACGGAAGCCACCGACGTCGAGCATCAGCCGGCTGCGCACGCCGGTGGACTGCGCCACCGCGAGCCGGGTGAGCTCCTGCAGGGCCTCCAGCGTGGCGCCGTCGGCACCGATCAGGTCGTTGAGGCGCCCGCCCACGATGGCGACCGAGGCCCGGTCGCCCTCGACATCGAGGTCGATGTCGCCGTCCACGTCGAGGATGTCGAGCAGTCGCTCCAGGTAGTCGCCGGCGACGTCGCCCTCGCGGACCAGCAGGTCGTCCGCCCCACCCGCCTCGTCGGCCTCGTCCTCCTCGTCCTCCTCGTCCTCGAGGTCGACCGGCTCCACCACGGCGTCATCGCTGCCGGCGTCGGCGTCGGGGAGCGCCGGCGGACCGCCGGCCTCACCGGACGTCCCCGGGGCGGGGCTCAGGACGTCGCCGGACGTCGCCTCGCTGACGGCGGCGGTGTCGGTCGCGGTGTCGGTGGGCGTCTGCGGAGCACTCACGGAGGTTCCTCCCAGGTCGGTGCGGCGGCCGGGCTTCCCCGGTGGTCTGTGTGCCGGGCTGTCCCGGCGGGCGTCCCGCGGGACGTCGGTGCAGCCTCAGCGGCGTTTGCGCTTGCCCTTGGCCGCCGGTCGCGGGGCGGCCGTGGATCGTTCGGTGCCGGCTCCGTCGAGACCGCCCGACGACGCGGTGGGCAGACCGTCGGCAGCGGTCGGCTCCCCGGTGGGGGCGACGGTCGACGTCGTGGCCGCCGTGGAGGCCGACGCACCGGCGGCCCGGGCACCCTTCGTGCGCACCGGCTTGGCACCCGGCTTCGGGGCGAGCGTGCGGGGGTCGACGGCCGGCTTCTCGGCGGCAGCCTTCGCCTTGGCGGCGTCCGACCCGGGCGGGGGCATCTTGCGCAGGATGAAGAACTGCTGGCCGAAGGTCCAGGCGTTGTTGGTGACCCAGTAGAGGAGCACGCCGATCGGGAAGATGAAGCCGGAGACGAGCAGGCTCAGCGGCATGCCGTAGAGCATCAACCGCTGCACGGTCGCCGCCTGGCCCTCGACCGGGCCGGAGCGCTTCATGATCTGCTTCTGGGTCATGAAGGTCGTGGCGCACATGATCACGATCAGGACCGCCGCGACGGTTCGAATCTGCCCGTAGGTCGCGATCTCGAGGATCGCGGTCTCCTTGGCGCCGGTCATGTTGAACGACGCGGAGATCGGCGCCCCGAACAGTTCCGCCCGGGCAGCCTGGTCGGTGAGGGCGTCGGACCAGCCGTATAGACCCTGAGCGCCCGGAGCCAGCCGGCGCAGGACGTGGAAGAGCGACAGGAAGATGGGGATCTGCGGGAGGACGGGCAGGCAGCCGGCCAGCGGGTTGACGCCGCGCTCCTTCTGGAGCGCCATCATCGCCTGGCTCATGCCCTGCCGGTCACTGCCGTACTGCTTGCGCAGCTTCGCGATCTCCGGCTGGAGCTCCTGCATCGCCCGCTGCGACTTCACCTGCTTGACGAACAGCGGGAAGAGGATCAGTCGGACGGTGACGACCAGGAACATGATCGACAGCGCCCAGGTGATGCCCCCGGCCGGGTCGAGGAACGTGGAGAACAGGGCGTGCCACTGCTCCATCACGAACGAGATCGCGGTGTACAGCCAGTCAAGCAACGGAGGACTCCTCGTACGGGGCCCGGCGCCAGAGCGGCGGGGTGGCTGGCGGCTGGGGAGCCGGGTGGGGACGACGGGCACCGTCGGCCGGCGGCGCCGGGAGCGCCTCCGCCGTGCTCGACGAGTGGCCGGCCACGGGGGTTCCGGAGCGGTCGTCCGGTTCCTCGCCGTGGAAGACGCCGGACGTGGCCCCGGGGACCAGATCGATGCCGCCGGGGTGCCAGGGCGCGCACTTGAGCAGCCGGCGAAGGGCCAGCCAGCTGCCACGGGCGGCGCCGTGCCGGCTGACCGCCTCGGCCGCGTACGCGCTGCAGGTCGGATAGAACCGGCACCGCGGCGGCAACGCCGGGCTGATCGCGCGCGAGTAGAAACCGATGGCGGCGAGCAGGGCGGACCGGACGCGGCCGCCCCGGGCGGCGCTCATCAGCGCCGCACCCGCTCGGGCAGCAGCCGGTCGATGCCCGCGACCAGGTCGCGACGCAGCAGGTCCGAACCGGCCGTGGCGGCCTCGGGACGGGCACGGACGACCAGATCGGCGGTCACCGGCAGCCGATGCAGCTCGGCGCGGACGACCGCGCGCAGCTGCCGGGTGACCCGGTGGCGGACCACCGAGTTGCCCACGGACTTGCCCACCACGAAACCGGCCCGCGCGCCGGTCGGCGGCGGGGAGCCACCGGCCGGCTGCTCGGGCCGTTCGGAGAGGTAGTGGAGCACCATGGTCGGTCGCCCGGCGCGCCGTCCGTACCGGACGACCGCGGTGAACTCCGGGCGCCGGCGCAGGCGTGCCTGCGCGGGCAACACGTCAGGCGGAGAGGTTCTCGCGACCCTTGCGCCGACGGCCGGCGAGGATCGCCCGGCCCGCGCGGGTACGCATCCGCAGCCGGAAGCCGTGGGTCTTGGACCGGCGGCGGTTGTTCGGCTGGAACGTGCGCTTGCTCACGAGGTACTCCTACGACACGACGACGGCGGTGTGCATCCGCCGGTGAGCGGACACACGCGGGGCGGGCGGACGGCGGCGCGGAAGCCGCCCTCCGGTGCACCCGGAAGCTGGACACTGCGGTCGGCATCTCCACCGCCGCACCCGCGTGGGCGGACCCCCGACCAGGCAACGGCGGACGGAACCGTCCACAGACTCCGCCCAGCATAACCGAGGACGGGCAGTCGCCGGTGGCCGGGCGGATCCCGACCGCCCATGGTCCACCCGCCGACGCAACTCGCGGTGGCGGCACGCCGCACGGACCGCGGTCCGACGCGCCGGTCCGGGTCCCCCAGTCGTTGCCGGGCTGTGGATGAGGCTGTTAGCGTCGCCGTCGCTCCGCGTCGGACGTCAGGGTCACGGCGCGTGGGCCGACCCCGGTGGTCAACCGACCGCCGAACCGCCCGTTGTGCCGCCCGAATCGGGCCTCGACCAGCAGAGATGCCGATCGGGGTGCGACGCGGAGCGGGGCCAGTGCAGAACCCGTCGCCAGCCGTGCACACCCTGTGGACACCGGTGTGGAACGAGTGCATCCGCGGATCCACAGCGACGCACTCGTCCCATCAGCCCGGTCGACACGGCCCGTGGACACGCCGGGGCGGGAATGCCGGCTCCACGGGTCGGGGGCGCGGCCGGGGGTCGACAGCATGGGGAGGACGTAACGGCATGGCCGATGCCACGCTGGACCTGGCGACGGTCTGGGACCAGATCCGCGAGCGACTGGCCACCAGCCTGTCCCCGCAGCAGAACGCGATGCTGAACCTGACCCGCCCGCTCGGGCTGGTCGAGGACACCGCCGTGCTCGCGGCCCCCAACGAGTTCACGCAGACCGTGCTCGAGTCGCGGATGCGCCGGGTGCTCGCCGAGGCGCTCTCCGAGCAGTTCGGCCGCGACATCCGTGTCGCCGTCCAGTTGGAGGACGCGCCCCCCGCCCCCGCCGAGGACGCCGCCGACGAGGAGCCGACGCGCCGCCCCTGGTCGGCGGTCGACGCCCAGCGGGCCGAGGAGGACCGGGCCACCCGTGACCGGGCCGACGACGGACGCAGCGCCTTCGGCGTCCGAGCCGATGCCGTCGGCACCCCGCCGCCGTGGGATCGCGACACCGGTGAGGCCCTGGCCGCCCGCAACGGCGCCGACCTCCACGAGCTGCGGCCGCTCGACCGGCCGCCGGTGGACCGGGGTGCGCCCGAGGACTGGAGCACGACGACCTGGGGGAGCGGCGAGCCCGCCGGGGGTGATCGGGACTGGGGCGGTGCCCCGGACGACGGTCGCTCGGCCGACGTCCTGCCCTTCGACCTCGACACCGGCCCCGACCAGCGGGCCGGCCGCGCCGGTGCGGCGGGGCGCACCCGTCGTCCCGACGCCGGACGGGGGACCGAGGGCACGGCAGCCTTCGGCGACCGGCGGCCCGCCGGGCTCGACCCGGGCCTGAACCCCAAGTACGTCTTCGACAGTTTCGTCATCGGCAACAGCAACCGGTTCGCCCACGCCGCGGCCGTCGCGGTCGCCGAGGCGCCGGCGCGGGCCTACAACCCGCTGTTCATCTACGGCGAGTCCGGGCTGGGCAAGACCCACCTGCTGCACGCGATCGGGCACTACGCGGCGCGGATGTTCCCCAACGTGAAGGTGCGCTACGTCAGCACCGAGGAGTTCACCAACGAGTTCATCAACCTGGTGCACTCCGGCCGGGCCGAGGACTTCCGCCGTCGCTACCGGGACATCGACTTCCTGCTGATCGACGACATCCAGTTCCTCGAGCGGGCCGAGCGCACGCAGGAGGAGTTCTTCCACACCTTCAACACGCTGCACAACGCCAGCAAGCAGATCGTGATCACCTCCGACCGGGCGCCGAAGAAGCTGACGACGCTGGAGGACCGGCTGCGCACCCGCTTCGAGTGGGGCCTGATCACCGACGTCCAGGCGCCCGACCTCGAGACCCGCATCGCCATCCTGCGCAAGAAGGCCTGGGGCGAGCGGCTGCAGGTGCCCGACGTGGTGCTGGAGTTCATCGCCAGCAAGGTCCAGACGAACATCCGGGAGCTCGAGGGCGCGTTGATCCGCGTCACCGCGTTCGCGAGCCTGAACAAGCAGCAGGTCGACCTCCCGCTCGCCGAGCTGGTGCTCAAGGACCTGATCAGCGACGAGCAGGGTCCGCAGATCACCGCGGCGATCATCATGGCCGCCACCGCCGAGTACTTCTCCGTGACGATGGAGGAGCTGCAGGGCGCCAACCGCAGTCGCACGCTGGTCAACGCCCGGCAGATCGCCATGTACCTCTGTCGCGAGCTGACCGAGCTGTCGCTGCCGCGCATCGGTGCCTCGTTCGGCGGCAAGGACCACACCACGGTCATGCACGCGGTCAAGAAGATCACCAACCTGATGAGCGAGCGCCGGGCCACCTACACCCAGGTGACCGAGCTGACCGCCCGCATCAAGAGCCGCGCGAGGCAGTAGAAGGACCCCACCCTCCCCACCCCTCGCAGGCCCTGGGCGGTGCCCTGGGCGGGGCCATGCGGACCGCACCGCCACCAGGTGCCGTGCCCCTGCCGCGCTGACCCGCGCCCTGCGCAGCTCCCGGGGACGGGCCGCCACTTCCCGGATGTTGCGGCCCGGACGGCCGTTCAGGCCGCGACTTCCCCGCAGTCGCGCCGTCGACCGAGGCTGCGCCGGCACGACGACGCCCGCCGCCGGGTGCCGGCCACGTGCCCGCTCGTCCCACGGTCTGTCCACAGCTGTGTGGATGAGTCGACACCCCGGAAGCCCTGATACGACGGGGTAGCCGTCGGTGTGCGCACGGTGACCGTCATCGACAGATCGACGAGTTGTCCCCAGGAATGTGCACAGGTTGGGGAGATCTCGTGTGTGCCAGGTCACAAGAGGTGACCGTCCCGACGGTCCGCACCGGTCGCGGCACCGTGCGTCGCCGGAGAGCCGGACGGACGACGGCCCGCTGACCTGCACTTCTACGGCGAACATACGCACCCGTCCCCACCGAGGGGAAGACGCTCCCGCAGACCTGGGTACGACCTGGGGACGGGCCGGGGGGAAGACGGGGACAGATCGTGGACGGCCGGCGACGTCGGTGCACAACCGTCGAGATGTCCACGTGTCGACAACAGGGAGACGCTGACCGCCCACAATCGGCCAACAGGGCCATTCCGGCCCCCACCAGCACGAAGACCCGTCGTCCCCAGGATCCACACCTGTGATGACGAAGATGAGGGAGTTATCTCGAGAATTTCTCGAACCACACTCTGGGTGGGGACGCTGCGCCTGGAGGGGGTCCAGGGCATCTCAGCAACCGATCGAGGTACCGGGGTTTCCCCCGAGAGGCAGACAGCAGGCACGATGAGCACCGCAGCGGTGCCAGGCGATCACGTCGCCCGCCGACCGCTGCACGGACACGTACGAGTTCCGCACCCGTGAGGCAGCCACGTCAGGTGGCTCCTCCCGGTCCGCGGACGGAGCTGGGGTGGGTCGAGAGATGAAGTTCCGGGTGGCACGTGAGGTGCTCGCCGACGCCGTCGCCTGGACGGCGCGCAGCCTGCCGCCGCGGCCGTCGGTACCGGTCCTGGCCGGGATCCTGCTCGAGGTCGACGGCAACCAGCTGTCGGTCTCCGGGTTCGACTACGAGGTGTCGGCCCGCTCCGAGGTGGAGGTGCAGGCCACCGAGAGCGGCCGGGTGCTGGTTCCCGGCCGGCTGCTCGCCGAGATCACCCGGGCGCTGCCCCCGCACCCGGTGGACATCACCGCGGAGGGCCCGCGCCTGGCCATCGCCTGTGGCAACGCCCGCTTCAGCCTCCCGACCCTGCCGGTGGAGGACTACCCGTCCCTGCCGGCGATGCCCTCGTCGGCCGGTGCGGTGGACAGCGACGTCTTCGCCGAGGCGGTGGGTCAGGTCGCCGTGGCCGCGGGCCGAGACGACACCCTGCCCATGCTGACCGGCGTGCGCCTCGAGATCGACGACGATCGGATCACGCTGGCCGCGACCGACCGGTACCGCCTCGCCGTCCGCGAGTTCACCTGGCGCCCCGACTCCCCGGGGCTGTCTGCCGCAGTCCTCGTGCCGGCGCGCACGCTGGCCGATGCGGCGAAGACGCTGACCAGCGGACCGGAGATCGTGCTCTCCCTGTCCTCGGGGAGCTCCGGGGAGGGCATCCTCGGTCTGTCGGGCAAGGACCGGCAGACGACGACGCGCCTGCTCGACGCGGAGTTCGTGAAGTACCGCGCGATCATGCCGAACGACTCGGCGGCCAACGCCACGCTGCCCGTGCACCTGTTCACCGATGCGGCCAAGCGCGTCGCCCTGGTGGCCGATCGGGGCACCCCGCTGCGCTGCGAGTTCACCCCCGGCCAGGTGACCCTGCGCGCGGGCGGCACCGACGAGGAGGGCCAGGCGGAGGAGCGCTGCGACGTCGACTTCGACGGCGAGCCGCTGACCATCGGGTTCAACCCGACGTTCCTGCTCGACGGGCTGGCCGCGGTGCACACCGACCGGGCGCGGATGGACTTCACGAGCCCGCTCAAGCCGGCGGTGCTCTCGGGCGTCGACGAGCCGCCGGCCGACGACCAGCCCGCCGCACCCGCCGATCGCGGCGGCAGCTACCGCTACCTGATCATGCCGGTCCGCCTCCCGGGCTGAGCCGACGATCGGGGTCCGTGGCCCCGATGTCGCGGGACGCCGTCCGGCACACCACGATGAACACCGAGCAGGAACGCAGCGAGAGAGGTGACGACGTGCAGCTGGGGCTGATCGGTCTGGGCAAGATGGGCGGCAACATGTCCGAGCGGGTCCGCCGCGGGGGGCATGAGGTCGTGGGCTACGACCACTCGCCGGGCAAGCGCGACGTCGACAGCCTCGAGGCGCTGGTCCAGGCCCTCGAGGCGCCGCGCGTGGTCTGGGTCATGGTGCCGTCCGGGGAGCCGACCCGGCAGACGGTGAAGGACCTGGTCGGCCTGCTCGAGGCGGGCGACGTCATCGTCGACGGGGGCAACTCCAAGTACACCGACGACCAGATCCACGACGTGATGTGCCGCGAGAAGGGCATCGGCTACATCGACGCCGGCGTCTCCGGCGGTGTGTGGGGCCTGGAGAACGGCTACGCGCTGATGGTGGGCGGCACGAAGGAGGACGTCGCCAAGGCGCAGCCGATCTTCGACGCGCTCAAGCCGCCGGCCACGGTCGACGAGTCCGGTCAGGAGCACACGGGCGACGCGGGCTTCGTGCACGCCGGGCCGGTCGGCGCGGGCCACTTCTCGAAGATGGTCCACAACGGCATCGAGTACGCGCTGATGCAGGCCTACGGCGAGGGCTACGAGCTGCTCGCGGCCGTCGACCTCATCGAGGACGTGCCCGGCGTCATCAAGTCCTGGACCCAGGGCACGGTCATCCGGTCGTGGTTGCTCGACCTGCTGGTCCGTGCGCTGGACGAGGACCCGGGGCTGGAGAAGATCCACGGCTACGCCGACGACTCCGGCGAGGGCCGGTGGACCGTGGAGCAGGCGATCGAGAACGCCGTCCCCATGCCGACGATCGCGGCCTCGCTGTTCGCCCGGTTCAGCTCGCGCCAGGACGACTCCCCGACCATGAAGGCGGTCGCGGCGCTGCGCAACCAGTTCGGTGGGCACGCCGTGCACGCGGTGCGCGAGGGCGAGGCCGAAGCACCCGCGTGAAGAACCACCCCCGTTCCGGCCGCGGCGTGAGCTGAGGTGTACGTCCGTCACCTGCAGGTGGGCTCGTTCCGCAGCTGGGAGCGCGTGGACCTGGCGCTGCGTCCCGGTCCCACGGTGTTCGTCGGCCGCAACGGCGAGGGCAAGACCAACCTCGTCGAGGCCGTCGGCTACCTGGCCACGATGAGCAGCCACCGCGTGTCGTCCGACGCTCCGCTGGTGCGGCACGGCGCCGCGCAGGCCGTGGTGCGGGCAGCGTTGCGCCGGGACGACCGCGAGATGCTGGTCGAGGTCGAGATCAACCCGGGCCGGGCCAACCGGGTGCGGGTCAACCGGGCGCCGCTGCCGCGCCCGCGCGAACTGCTCGGCCTCGTCCGGACCGTCCTCTTCGCGCCGGAGGACCTCGCCCTCATCCGCGGCGACCCGACCGAGCGCCGCCGCTTCCTCGACGAGCTGCTGGCCACCCGCACCCCGCGGCTGGCCGGCGTGCGCTCGGACTACGAGCGGGTGCTCAAGCAGCGCAACGCCCTGCTCAAGACCGCCCGGATGGCGCGCGGCAAGGCGATCGAGACGCTCGACGTGTGGGACGGGCACCTCACCGACCTGGGCGGACAGCTGCTCGAGGCCCGGCTGCGCCTGGTCAGCGACCTCGCGCCCTACCTGGCCCAGGCCTATGCCTCGGTCGCCGGCGAGGGGGCCGCGGTCGCCGCCCTCGGGTACGCCTCGACCGTGCCCGCCGCGGGGGACGGCGCTCCGCCGGCGGCCGATGCGAGCGTGCCGTCCGCCGCCGAGCTCACCGCCGCCATGCGCGAGCGGGTGGCGGAGCGACGGGGTGACGAGCTCGACCGGGGCGTCACCCTGGTCGGCCCGCACCGCGACGACATGGTCATCCACCTGGGGTCGGCCCCGGCGAAGGGCTTCGCCAGCCACGGTGAGTCCTGGTCGCTGGCCCTGGCGCTCAAGCTCGCCACCTTCGCGCTGTTGAGGGCCGACGGCGAGGACCCCATCCTGGTGCTGGACGACGTCTTCGCCACGCTGGACGCCGAGCGGCGGGCGGCGCTGGCCGCGGTGGCCCGTTCGGCGGAGCAGACGCTGATCACCGCGGCCGTGCTCGAGGACGTCCCGGCCGAACTGCGGGGTGTCCGCGTGCAGGTGGGGGGCGGCTCGGCCACGGTGCTCGACGAGGGTGCCCTCGACGAGGGCGTGTTCGACGAGACCGTGCCGGACGACAGGCTGGGAGATGCCGGATGAGCGACGAGCGGCCCGCGCGGCCCAGCGACATCGCCCGCGCCGCGCTGGAGGCCGCCCGGGCAGCCTCGGCGGCTCGGCCCCGCCCGACCCGTCGTCGCGTCGCCGGCCCCCGCCGCACCTGGACCGGTGCCCGGCCCGGGGACGACGACCCGCAGCCGCTGGGCAGCCTGGTCGACTCCCTCGTCGCGGCGCAGGACTGGTCGGAACGCACCAAGGTCGGATCGGTCTTCGGCCGCTGGTCGGCGATGGTGGGTCCCGAGATCGCAGCCCACTGCGCGCCGCAGTCCCTCACCGAGGGGGAGTTGCTCGTCGTCGCGGAGTCCACCGCGTGGGCGACCCAGCTCCGGCTGCTGGCGCCGTCCATCCTCGGCAAACTGCGGGCACAGGTCGGCGGGGACGTCGTGACCCGGTTGCGCGTTGTCGGACCGACGGCCCCCACCTGGAAGAAGGGTCCGCGCTCCGTGCGCGGCCGGGGACCACGCGACACGTACGGATAGGACCCGACCGCGGGCCCGGAAGGACGACACGGTGAGCACTCCACGCGACCCCGACGACTTCGGCGACAGCCCCGGCGAGGGGAGCGGGTGGCGGGAGCCGTCGCACCTGGGCGGGAACGACTCCGAGGACGAGCCGAACTTCGCCGACCGCCGGCGGCAGCCCCGGGACGACGACTCGACTGCGGGCGGTGCGTGGCAGCCGGCGGGCTGGGACCTCCCGGCTGCCACACCGGAGCATCGGGAGGGGGCGGATCCCGCCTGGGACGCCCCGCCGCCGGCGACCGCGGCACCGGAGCACCGTTGGGGCGGACCGTTCAGCGGACGGCAGCGGGACCCCGAGATGGCGCGCGCCTTCACCTACGGGGGCGACCTCGTCGGCGCCCAGCACTGGGCGCTGCAGCACGGATGGACGGTGTCGGACGGGAGCGCTCCCGAGGACGCCGTCCTGCAGGAGCTGGTCGCCTCGGCGCCGGTGCGCCCGAGCAGGGAGCACCGGCCGGCCAGCGTGCTGCGCGGACGCGCGGGCCCCCTCGAGCTCGTCGCCTTCGACGTCGTCTACCCGACGGGCCGCTCCTTCGTCGCCCAGTACGCCGTCACCGCGGCGCCCGTGCTCGGCACCGTGCCGCGGTTCCGGCTGGCCCCGGCCCGGTTCTGGAAGCACGGCACCGGCGGCCTCGTGCCGATCCCCAGCGGCGACGACGCCTTCGACGGCCGGTGGCAGCTCCTGGCTGCCGAGGACGGCGCGCAGGTCCGGCGCCTGGCCGGCGATCCGACGGTCCAGGGCCTGCTGCTGGGCAGCGACGACGGCGACGAGTTCTGGTCGGCCGCCGGCCACGTGGCGGCGATCCGGCTGGACGGCCACCGGCCGCAGCTGATCGAGCACCACGCCCGGTTGCTGGCCGCCGTCGTGGGCGCCCTGGCCGCCGCGTACTGAGCCGCGACCGCTACGCCGGGGACTGCTCCGCGGCGCGCACCAGGCCGCGGAGCATGCCGCCGAAGACGACGCCGTGGAAGACGGCGATGCCTCTCCAGTAGACGTGCCCCGCCAGTCCGCGCGGGGCGAAGGTGGCCCGCTGCCGGAGGACGGCGCCGTCGCCGTCGTGTTCCACGTGGAACTCGAGCCAGGCCAGCCCGGGCAGCCGCATCTCCGCGCGCAGCCGCAGCAGCCGGCCGGTGTCCCGCTCCTCGACCCGCCAGAAGTCGAGGGCGTCGCCGACGTAGAGGCGGCGCGGGTCCCGCCGGCCGCGACGCAGCCCCACCCCGCCCACCATCCGGTCCAGCAGGCCGCGGACCTCCCAGGCCAGCGGGAACGAGTACCAGCCGTTCTCACCGCCGATCCCCTCGACCACCCGCCACAGAGCCTCGGGCCCCGCGGTGCTGTGCCGCGCCCGCTCGTCCACGTACAGCGAGCCCCCGGCCCAGTCCGGGTCGGTCGGCAGCGGATCGGACGGCGCCCCGGGCACCGACGCCGACGCCCAGCGGGTGCTGACCGCGGAGTCGCGCACCCGCTGCACGGCCAGCCGCACCGCCTCGTCGAAGCCGAGCAGCCCTTCCGGCGGGTCCGGCACGTACTCGGCGATGTCGTGCTCGCGGCACACCACGGTGTTGCGCAGCGACTCGACCAGCGGGCGGGCGATGCCGGCGGGGACGGGCGTGATCAGCCCGACCCAGTGGCTCGAGAGCGACGGCGAGAACAGGGGGACCGGCACGATCCGTCTGCGCGGGAGGCCCGCGACCACCGCGTACCGCTGCATCATCTCGGCGTAGTTCATGACGTCCGGGCCCCCGATGTCGAAGCACCGGTGCACCGACGGGGGCAGCTGCGCGCAGCCGACCAGGTAGCGCAGCACGTCCCGGATGGCGATCGGCTGGATGCGGCTGTGCACCCATCGCGGGGTGACCATCACCGGCAGGCGCTCGGTCAGGTAGCGCAGCATCTCGAAGGACGCCGACCCCGAGCCGAGGACGACGGCGGCGCGGAGCACCATCGTGGGCACGCCGGAGGCCAGCAGGATGCCGGCCACCTCGATGCGCGACCGGAGGTGCGGGGAGAGGTCCTCGCCCTCGGGCTCGAGGGCGCCCAGGTAGACGAGCCTGCCCACCCCCGCCTCCCGGGCGGCCGCGGCCATGACGCGGGCGGTGCGCCGATCGGTCTCCTCGAACGACGGCCCGCCGCCCAGCGCGTGGATCAGGTAGTAGACGACGTCCACACCGCCGCAGGCGGCCGCCACCTGCTCCTCGTCCCCGGCGTCGGCCCGGACCATCTCCACCTTGTCCGCCCACGGATGGTCGCGCAGCCGCTCCGGTGACCGGCTCATCACCCGGACGGTGTGCCCGGCCGCCAGGAGCTCGGGCACCAGGCGTCCTCCGATGTAACCGGTCGCCCCGGTCACGAGACAGGTCTTGGGGGCGTGCTCGAGGGCGTGCTCGGGGGCGGCCATGAGCCGAGTGTCCGACCGGTTCGCCGTCCCCGCCCGGGACGCCGCCGCCGCGTTCCGGTCAGGCGCCCCATTGGCGGCGTGTCGAACTCCGGGGCAGGACGGTTGGTGGCCGGAGTGCTGCGAGAGGCGCAGACACGGCGTGAGGGCGTGGACGGCGGCATTCCTGTCAGTCCACCCGGTATCCTGGACAACAGAAACCGCCAGCAACCGGCTCAGTGCCGTTCTGCGCCCGTTCCGCCCTGTGCCGCACACGGCCGGCGGCCGGACTCAGGAGCGTGGAACAGGCGCCGGTTGCGCGAACGAAAGGCCCCACGTGGTCGCTCGACCCAAGACCGTCGCCCCGACCGAGAACGCCTACTCCGGCAGTTCCATCACCGTCCTCGAGGGGCTCGAGGCGGTCCGCAAGCGCCCCGGTATGTACATCGGCTCCACCGGTGAGCGCGGCCTGCACCACATGGTGTGGGAGGTCGTGGACAACGCCGTCGACGAGGCGCTGGCCGGTTACTGCGACACCGTCCGGGTCACCCTGCTCGCCGACGGCGGCGTCCGGGTCGAGGACAACGGACGCGGCATGCCGGTCGACATGCACCCGGTCGAGAAGCGGCCGACCGTCGAGGTGATCATGACCGTCCTGCACGCGGGCGGGAAGTTCGACGGCAAGAGCTACGGCGTCTCCGGTGGTCTGCACGGCGTCGGCGTCACCGTGGTCAACGCGCTGTCCAAGCGGCTCGACGTCCGCGTCTGGCGCGACGGCACCGAGTGGCACCAGAGCTACGCGATGGCGAAGCCGGGCCCGCTGGAGCAGGTGGGCCCCACCAAGAAGCGCGGGACCGCGGTCACCTTCTGGGCCGACGGCGACATCTTCGAGACGACGAACTACTCGTTCGACACGATCAGCCGCCGCCTGCAGGAGATGGCGTTCCTCAACAAGGGCATCACCATCGTCCTGCGCGACGAGCGGCCCGGGCACGGCAAGGCCGAGACCGGCATGGGCGAGGAGATCACCCTCGCCGAGGCGGCTCCCGAGCCGACGGCGGTGGACGAGGCCTTCGAGCCGACCGAGATCACGTACAAGTACGACGGCGGCCTGATCGACTACGTCGGCCACATCAACGCCAAGAAGAGCCCGATCCACAAGTCGGTCATCAGCTTCTCGGCCGAGGGCACCGGCAAGAACGACATGCGCATGTCGGTCGACGTCGCGATGCAGTGGTCCGAGGCGTACTCCGAGTCGGTCTACACCTTCGCCAACATCATCAACACGCACGAGGGCGGCACCCACGAAGAGGGCTTCCGCGCGGCGCTGACGTCGATCGTCAACCGCTACGCCGAGGAGAAGAAGCTCTTCAAGGCCAAGGACGAGAAGCTCACGGGTGAGGACATCCGCGAGGGCCTGGCCGCGATCATCTCGGTCAAGCTCGGCGATCCGCAGTTCGAGGGCCAGACCAAGACCAAGCTCGGCAACACCGAGGTCAAGGGCTTCGTCCAGCGCGTCTGCAACGAGCAGATCGCCCACTGGTTCGAGGCGAACCCGACCGAGGCCAAGACGATCATCATCAAGGCGTCGTCGGCCGCCCGTGCGCGTCGCGCGGCCCAGGACGCCCGCAAGCTCGCCCGCAAGAACCTGCTCTCCAACAACTCGCTGCCGGGCAAGCTCGCCGACTGCCGCTCCACCGACCCGCGCAACTCCGAGGTCTACATCGTGGAGGGCGACTCGGCCGGCGGTTCGGCCAAGTCCGGCCGCGACTCGATGTTCCAGGCGATCCTGCCGATCCGCGGCAAGATCATCAACGTCGAGAAGGCGCGCATCGACCGGGTCCTCAAGAACAACGAGGTCCAGTCGATGATCACCGCCTTCGGCACCGGCATCCACGACGAGTTCGACCTGTCGAAGCTGCGCTATCACAAGATCATCCTGATGGCGGACGCCGACGTCGACGGCCAGCACATCCGCACCCTGCTGCTGACCCTGCTGTTCCGCTTCATGCGTCCGCTGGTCGAGGCCGGACACGTCTACCTGGCACAGCCGCCGCTGTACAAGATCAAGTGGGGCGGCAAGCACGGCGACCAGTACGTCTACACCGACCGCGAGAAGGACGCCGCGATCCGTGAGGCCGCGGAGTCCGGCCGCAAGCTGAAAGACGAGTCGATCCAGCGGTTCAAGGGCCTCGGCGAGATGAACGCCAAGGAGCTGTGGGAGACCACGATGGACCCCGACGGCCGCATCCTCCTGCAGGTGACCCTCGAGGACGCCGCGACCGCCGACGAGCTGTTCAGCGTGCTCATGGGCGAGGACGTCGAGGCCCGCCGCAGCTTCATCACCCGCAACGCCAAGGACGTCCGCTTCCTCGACGTCTAAGAGGACCCCCGTGCCCCCCACTGCTCGCAGGCTCGCAGCGGGGCCCTGCACGGGGGCCGACGGTGGGCCGGCAACCGAGTCCACTCCCTGAGCACCGAACCGGAGAGACCTGAACCGTGACCGAAACCCCGAGCCGCGACCGCGTCGAGCCGGTCGACCTCCAGCAGGAGATGCAGCGCAGCTACATCGACTACGCGATGTCGGTGATCGTCGGGCGTGCGCTGCCCGAGGTGCGAGACGGCCTGAAGCCGGTGCACCGGCGCGTGCTGTTCGCCATGTTCGACCAGGGCTTCCGCCCCGACCGCGCGTACGTGAAGTGCGCCCGCGTCGTCGGTGAGGTCATGGGTAACTACCACCCCCACGGCGACACCTCGATCTACGACGCCCTCGTGCGCCTGGCCCAGCCCTGGGCCATGCGCTACCCGCTCGTCGACGGGCAGGGCAACTTCGGCTCGCCGGGCAACGACCCGGCCGCGGCCATGCGGTACACCGAGGCCAGGCTGACCCCGCTGGCCATGGAGATGCTGGCCAACATCGACGAGGAGACCGTCGACTTCCAGCCGAACTACGACGGCAAGAACCAGGAGCCCCTGGTCCTGCCGGGGCGCATCCCCAACCTGCTGATCAACGGCTCGGCCGGCATCGCCGTCGGCATGGCCACCAACATGCCGCCGCACAACCTGCGCGAGGTCGCCGCCGCCGTCTTCTGGATGCTCGAGCACCCGGACGCCGAGCCCGAGGAAGCGCTGACCGCATGCATGGAGCGCGTCAAGGGCCCGGACTTCCCGACCCACGGCCTGATCGTCGGCCGCGAGGGCATCGAGGACGCCTACCGCACCGGTCGTGGCTCGGTGCGCATGCGCGCCGTCATCACCGTCGAGGAGGACTCCCGCGGGCGGGTGCAGCTGGTCTGCACCGAGCTGCCCTACCAGGTCAACCCGGACAACCTCGCCGAGTCGATCGCCGAGGCGGTCAAGGAAGGGCGGCTGCAGGGCATCAGCGAGATCGCCGACGAGTCCAGTGACCGCGTGGGTCGCCGGCTGGTCATCACGCTGCGCCGGGACGCCGTCGCCAAGGTGGTGCTGAACAACCTCTACAAGCACACGCAGCTGCAGACGACGTTCGGCTGCAACATGCTCTCGATCGTCGACGGCGTCCCCCGGACGCTGCGGCTGGACGAGCTCATCCGTGCCTTCGTGGCCCACCAGATCGAGGTCATCCAGCGGCGGACGCGGTACCGGCTGCGCAAGGCCGAGGAGCGCGCGCACATCCTGCGCGGCCTGGCCAAGGCGCTCGACCAGCTCGACGCCGTCATCGCGCTGATCCGCGGCGCCGAGTCGGCCGACGCCGCCCGCGGCGGGCTGATGGAGCTGCTGGACGTCGACGAGATCCAGGCGACCCACATCCTGGACATGCAGCTGCGGCGCCTGGCCGCCCTGGAGCGCCAGCGCATCTTCGACGAGCTGAGCGAGCTCGAGATCCGCATCGCCGACCTGCAGGCGATCCTCGCCTCGCCCGAGCGCCAGCGGCAGATCATCCACGACGAGCTGGCCGAGATCGTCGAGAAGTACGGGGACGACCGCCGCACGCAGTTCGTGGCGAACGAGGGCGACGTCTCGATGGAGGACCTCATCGCGGAGGAGGAGGTCGTCATCACCATCACCCGCACCGGCTACGCCAAGCGGACGAAGTCCGACCTCTACCGGTCGCAGCGCCGCGGCGGCAAGGGCGTGATGGGAGCGGCCCTCAAGCAGGACGACATCGTCGACCACTTCTTCGTGGGCTCCACCCACGACTGGATCCTGTTCTTCACGAACAAGGGCCGCGTCTACCGGGCGAAGGCCTACGAGCTGCCCGAGGCCAACCGCACCGCCCGCGGCGCGCACGTGGCCAACATCCTGGCCTTCCAGCCCGACGAGAAGATCGCCCAGGTCATCCAGATCAAGGACTACTCGGTCGCGCCGTACCTGGTGCTCGCCACCGCCAAGGGGCAGGTCAAGAAGACCCGGCTCGGTGACTTCGACTCCCCGCGCACCGGCGGCGTCATCGCGATCAACCTGCGCGACGGCGACGAGCTGGTCGGCGCGACGCTGATCAGCCCCGACCAGAACCTCCTGCTGGTCACCCGCAAGGCGATGAGCATCTGCTTCAAGGCCAACGACGAGCAGCTGCGTCCGATGGGCCGCGCCACCGAGGGCGTGCGGGGCATCTCGCTCTCCGACGACGACCGCCTGCTGTCGCTGATCGTCGTCCAGGAGGGTGTCGACGTCCTGGTCGCCACCGAGGGCGGCTACGCCAAGCGAACCGGCATCGAGCACTACCCGGAGCAGAACCGGGGCGGCAAGGGCGTGCTCACCGCAGACCCCAAGGCGCGCAAGGGTGCGCTGGTCGGCGCGCTGGCGGTGACGCTGGGCGACGAGCTCTACGCCATCACCTCGGGCGGCGGCGTGATCCGCACCCCGGTGAACGGCGTGCGCCACAACAAGGACCGCGCCACGATGGGTGTCAAGCTCATGAACTTGCCCGAAGACGTCAGCATCGTGGCGATTGCCCGTACGACGGACAACGACGAGCCCGGAGCCTAGGGTGAACAGCACTGCATGACCGGTGAGCGGGCCGGCCGTATCCACGGCCGCCCTGATCCGGTTTCGAACGAGCGGTCAGAGCCGCTGGGGAACGGGAGACTGGCATGAGCGACCGGACGCCGGGTTCGGTGCGCAGCGCGTCCCCCGCGGGGGACCCTGCGGCGGCGAATGACAGCGCCCAGGGCGCCCCCCCGGTCTCGGCGACCCAGGCGATCCCCGGCACGGGCACCCAGCGGGCGCAGGCCGCGACCGGGCAGGGCGCACCGACCGGCCGCACCGCGACGAGCGCGCCGAGCACGGGTGCCTCCGCCGTGGGTGCTGCGGGCGCCGCGGCGCCGGCGGCCCCCGCCGCTGCTACGACCTCCGGGGACGGCCGGCCCGCCGACCGGACGTCCGAGCGGACCGCCGCGCGGACCACCGCGCGAGGGTCGGCGAGGGGAGGCCGCGGCCCCCGTCGCGCCCGGCTGCAGCTGCGGCACATCGACACCTGGTCGGCGCTGAAGATCTCGCTGGTGCTGTCGATCGCGCTGTTCTTCATCTGGATGGTCGCGGTCGGCATCCTCTACATGGTGCTCAACGCCCTCGGGGTGTTCCAGACGCTCAACGACCTGTTCGGGCAGGTCGGCAGCGTGTCCGGCTCGAAGGCCAGCGGTGACGTCATCACGCCGGGCGTCGTCTTCGGCGGGGCGGCGGTCATCGGCGCCATCAACATCGTGCTCATGACGGCGCTGTGCACCGTCGGCACGTTCATCTACAACCTCTGCTCCGACCTGGTCGGCGGCCTGGAGATCACGCTGTCCGAGCGGGACTGAGGTATGACTCTGTCGTCCTCCGGACGACACCGCGGCCAGTTGCCGTTCCCCGTCGCGTTGAGCCGCTGCGTCACCCATGACACTGCGATCCTCCGGGTCGCACCGCGGCCAGTTGCCGTTCCCCCGTCGCATGGAGCCGCTGGTCGCCCCTGCGCGAACCCCCTGCGGGGGCTCACTCGGGTCGACAGGTACAGTTACCTCCGGTTCACGGGCCTGTAGCTCAGGCGGTTAGAGCGCATCCCTGATAAGGATGAGGCCGGAGGTTCAAGTCCTCCCAGGCCCACCCGTGTGCCGGAGCGTTGTCGCTCCGCCCCGTCCACCGGGCGCCGTCCCGGACGGACGACCGAGAGCTCGAGGAGGCACTGCCCGTGCTCAAGAAGCTGGCACTGGTCGCGGCCGTGGCCGGTACCCTGGTCGCCGTCCGGAAGCGGTCCAGCGGCAAGGCCGAGTCCGACCTCTGGCACGAGGCCACCAGCGGCCCCGGCGCCGTCAGCACGCCGACCACCCGCTGAACCGCAGACCCAGCCGGGCCCTCCCGGGACAGCCCTCGGGGACGTAGCTCAATTGGCAGAGCACCGCCTTTGCAAGGCGGGGGTTAGGGGTTCGATTCCCCTCGTCTCCACACCTGCCGGTGTCATCGCCGGGCGCTCGCTCGGGCGCTGACCTGCCCCGGGTTCCTCCCGCTCCACCGATCGGTGGGAGAGTGGGTCCGTGACTGAATCGACTCCCGCCCGCCGCGCGGTGCTGCACACCAACCACGGCGACATCACGGTCGACCTCTTCCCGGATCACGCGCCGAAGACGGTTGCCAACTTCGCCGACCTCGCGGAGGGCCGCCGTGAGTGGACCCACCCCGAGACCCGCGCCAAGACCACCGACCCGCTGTACGACGGCACGATCTTCCACCGGATCATCGACGGCTTCATGATCCAGGGCGGTGACCCGCTGGGGCAGGGCTTCGGCGGCCCGGGCTACCAGTTCGGCGACGAGTTCCACCCGGAGCTCGCCTTCGACCGTCCGTACCTGCTGGCCATGGCGAACGCCGGCCCGGGCACCAACGGTTCGCAGTTCTTCATCACCGTGGGCCCGACCCCCCACCTGAACCGCCGGCACACGATCTTCGGTGAGGTGGCCGACCAGAGCAGCCGCGACGTCGTCGACCGGATCGCCAAGGTCGCCACCGGCCGCAACGACCGGCCCGTCGAGGACGTCGTCATCGAGTCCGTCGAGGTGCAGCGCAGCTGACGCCGAACGGCGACAACGGCCCCGTCCAGGGGCCCGCCCCGAGCGAGCGAGGGGTGGGCGGGACGGGGTCCTTGTCCTGCTACCGGCACCCCGATCGGCCGACCGGCATCGCCTGCACGCGATGCGGGCGGCCGATCTGCCCGGACTGCATGATTCCCGCCTCGGTGGGTTTCCAGTGCCCGGAGTGCGTCCGGGAGGGCCAGGCCTCCGTCCGCGGCCCACGCCGGGGTGGCGGCCTGCAGGCGGCGGGGCGTCGGTGGGGTGCGGTCACCCTCACCCTGATCGCGATCAACGTCGCGATGTTCGGGGTCACCGCCGTCTCCGCGGGCGTCGGCGGCTTCTCCCCGCTGGACAACTACCGCTCGCCGGTCTTCGAGGCGCTGTCGCAGTGGCCCTACGGCGTCAGCCTCTTCGGTGAGTGGTGGCGGGTGTTCACCGCCGCCTTCCTGCACATCGGCCCCGTCCACCTGGCCATGAACATGCTGGCTCTTCTCGTGTTCGGCTCGGAGCTCGAGCGCGGACTGGGTCGCTGGCGGTTCCTCGCGCTCTACATGCTCTCCGCGCTGGGCGGCGCCGTGGCCATCCAGCTGTTCGGTGACCCGCGCGTGCCCGTGGCGGGCGCCTCGACGGCGATCTACGGCCTGCTCGGGGCGCTCGGTGTGCTGATGCTCGCCCGCCGGCAGGACGTGCGCGGCCTGCTCACCCTGCTGGCCATCAACGTGTTCATCAGCTTCCTGCCCGGCGTGTCCCTGCTGGGCCACCTCGGCGGGCTGGTGGCCGGCGCGGTGACCGCCGGGCTCCTGGTGGTCACACGGCGCCGGCCCGCGCTGCAGATCGCGGCTCTGGCGGCCCTGGGCGTCGTCGAGCTCGCGCTGTGTCTCACCGTCTCGACCGTGGCGGTCCTCTCGATCTAACGGACCGTCGGGTCGAGCGCCCGGAGCGCGCGGGCGACGTCCTCGGGATCGGCTCCGAGGTCCCGCCGCCCCAGCAGGACGAGCACGCCCTCGTCGTCCGGCCCTGCGGCGGTGTCCAGCTCCAGCGCCCGGCTGGTCACGCCGAGCCGGCGCGAGGCGCGGACCCGGATCCGCAGCAACGGCCAGGGCAGGTGCCGCCGGGTGGTCCACGAGCGCACCTCGACGCCGTCCGGCCCTGCGGACAGCCGCGGTCGGGCCATCAGGTCCCGCGCGGCCAGTAGCAGGACCAGCAGCGCCGCGGTGCCGACGAGCACCCGCCCTGCGGTATCGAGGACGACGACGGCCAGGGCGAGTGCCAGGCCCAGGAGTCCGAGGACGACGGTCTGCGCGGGGCGTGGTGACCACTGCACGGCCCCAGCCTGCCAGCGTCGCGCCCCGACCTACGATCGGGAGCGGGCGCGACCCGGTGCGGCGCGTTGCCACCGTCGTCGACGAGGAGTGGTCATGCGGGATGCCGTCGTCTGTGCCGCCGTTCGCACGCCCGTGGGCAAGCGGGGTGGCGGGCTGGCCGGCGTCCACGCTGTGGATCTGTCGGCGCACGTGCTGCGCGCGCTGGCGGAGCGGTCGGGCATCGACCCGGCCGTCGTCGACGACGTGTTCTGGGGCTGCGTGAGCCAGATCGGTGAGCAGACGTACAACGTCGGCCGCAACGCCGCCCTCGCGGCGGGCTGGCCGGAGTCCGTGCCCGGGACGACGATCGACCGGCAGTGCGGCTCCTCGCAGCAGGCGGTGGCCTTCGCCGCGGCGGCGGTGATCAGCGGTCAGGCCGACGTCGTCGTCGCCGGCGGGGTGGAGTCGATGAGCCGCGTGCCGATGGGCTCGTCGGTCGGTGACGGCTCCACCGGGCGTCCGCTCGGGCCGGCCTTCATGGCCCGCTACGGCACCGCACCGAACCAGGGCGTCGGCGCGGAGATGATGGCCGAGCGATGGGGTTTCTCGCGGGCCCGGCTCGACGAGTACGCGCTCGGGTCGCACGAGAAGGCCGCCAAGGCGCAGGCCGACGGTGCGTTCGACGAGGAGATCGTCCCGGTGACCACCGCCGACGGTGCGGTCGTCTCGGCCGACGAGGGCATCCGACCGGGCGGAACGCTGGAGAAGCTGGGCTCGCTGAAGACGCCGTTCAAGCCCGGCGGGGTCATCAGCGCCGGTAACGCCAGCCAGATCTCCGACGGGTCGGCGGCGCTGCTGGTCACCACGTCGGAGAAGGCGCGGGAGCTCGGGCTGCGGCCGATCGTGCGCATCCACAGCACCGTGGTGGCCGGCGACGACCCGGTGATCATGCTGACCGCGCCGATCCCGGCGACCCGCAAGGTGCTCGACCGCTCCGGGCTGTCCATGGACGAGATCGGCGTCTACGAGGTCAACGAGGCCTTCGCCCCCGTGCCGCTGGCGTGGCTGGCCGAGACCGGCGCCGACGCCGGCCGGCTGAACCCGCACGGCGGCGCGATCGCGCTCGGACACCCCCTCGGCGGCTCGGGCGCCCGCCTCATGACGACGCTCGTCCACCGCATGAAGTCCACCGGCACCCGCTACGGGCTGCAGACCATGTGCGAAGGCGGCGGCATGGCCAACGCAACGATCCTCGAGCTGCTCGACGCCTGAGGGCGAGCAAGGCACCACGCCCGTCCGCCGGCCGACCGAGGCGACCACGGCTGTCAGCCCGAGTGGGGCCCGGAGGGTACCGCGCAGGGATGACGCAGCGGCTCAGCTCAGCAGGGGGACGGCTCCTGGCCGCGGTGCGACCGGAGGGTCGCAGTGTCATGGCATGACGCAACGGCTCCACGCGACTGGGGACGGCACCTGATCACGGTGCGGTCCGGAGGACCGCAGTGTCATCGCGCAGTGTTATGAACCTTTCCGTCCGCTCGGACTTCCACAGAGTCACCGACACGCGTGTGGTCCTGCACAAACGCGGGTAATCCCCAGCGACGGTCACTGTCCCTGCCGAGCGCACATGTCGATTCGTCCACAGCGGTGTACACAGCTGGGGACAGACTCACACGGGTGTAGTTACGGCCATGGCCTGTTCGTCACACGCGTCTCACTCCAGGCATATCCCCAGGTCAGAGCGGTGCGGTCCCGTTCCGTCTCTCCACACTCGGTGGACAACCCTGGGGGCGGAGCGCCATGTCGACCTGTGGACGAACTTCCACGCTGTGCACAGTGATCCGAGGCCGTACGACAGAGGCCCCCGTCCCCTTGCGGGGACGAGGGCCTCGGGTAGAAGGCGGGTGCGAACCGGATCAGCGCCAGCGCATCGACATGACCAGGCCGGCGACCATGGCGCCGAACCCGATGGCGAAGTTCCAGGCCTTCAGCGACACCATGAAGGGGATCTGGTCGCCGGCGACGTAGAACACGACGATCCACAGCAGCCCGATCAGCATGAGCGCAACCATGAGCGCCGAGTACCAGCGGGGGCTCGGCTGGGCGGCCGCCTTGGCCTGCGCCGCACGCGACTGCAGCACGCCCTCGGGCGGCGTGTACACCGACTTCTTGCGCACCTTGGACTTGGGCACCGCGCGAACTCCTCCCGGGCCGGTCCGTCGTGCCCGGCCGCAACTGCCCCCAGCCTAAGCTCCCGGGTGGCATCCCTGTCGGTGCCCATGCCGTTATCAGTGCCGCCGTCCCCCCGTTCCACCGGCGTCCGGCCGAGGAGGTGCCCGTGATGCGATCTCTCCGTATCGGCTCACGGCCCCCCGTGCGGTTCCGCCGGGTCTCGGCCTGGCAGGCGCTGGTCCCCGTGGTGGCGCTGGCCGCCGGCCTGCTCTTCGCCACCTCCGGACGCACCGCCCACGGCACCGACCTGCGGGCGGGCAACATCACCGAGCTGTCCGAGCTGATCCGCCAGCGCGACGCCGCGATCCACGAGCAGGAGGACCAACTCGTCGACCTGCAGAGTCGAGTGGAGCGGCTGACCGAGCAGGCGGCGTCCCGAAACAGCGACGTGGCCGCGGCCCAGGCGGCGGGGAACGCGGGAGCCGTGTCGGCGGGGCTCGTGCCACTCACCGGCCCGGGCCTGGTCATCACCCTCGACGACGCCCCTCAGCGGCCCGACGGCGCCCTGCCGGTCGACGCCCGTCCCGACGACCTGGTGATCCACCAGTCCGACGTCCAGGCGGTCGTCAACGCCGTGTGGGCGGCCGCGGCCGACGGGGTGGCCATCATGGACGAGCGGCTCATCGCGACCAGCGCCGTCCGGTGCGTGGGAAACACCCTGCTGCTGCAGGGCCGCCCCTACTCGCCCCCGTTCCTCATCGCCGCGATCGGCGACATCGACGCCGTCCGCAGGCAGCTGGCCGCCTCACCGGAGGTCGCCGTGCTGCAGCAGGCCGTCGACGACTTCGGGCTCACCTTCGAGGTACGCCCGGTGCCCCGGCTGACCCTGCCTGCCTACGATGGCCCACTCGCCCTGGAGCACGCCACCGCCCGCTGACCGGCTGGCGGTGTACACCTGGGTGTGCCCTCTGTCCGCCGATCGCCCCGGAGCCGAGCCGCCGTGAGCCTGTCCCCCGCGCCGTGCGCGCGATGACCGCCGCCGCCGCCGCCGCCGGGCCGGTCCTCGTCGTCGACAACTTCGACAGCTTCGTCTACAACCTCGTCCAGTACCTCGGGCAGCTGGGCGTGCGGAGCATCGTGCGCCGTAACGACGCCGTGCGCGTGGAGGAGCTGGCCGACCTCGACGTCGCCGGGGTGCTGCTCTCGCCCGGCCCCGGGACGCCGGCCGACGCCGGAGTGACCGTGCCGATGGTGCGCGCCGCCGCCGAGGCAGGAACGCCGGTTCTGGGCGTCTGCCTGGGCCATCAGGCGATCGCCGAGGCGTTCGGCGCCGAGATCGTCCGGGCGCCGGAGCTGCTGCACGGGAAGACGAGCGAGGTGGTGCACGAGGGTGCCGGCGTCCTCGCCGGTCTGCCGTCGCCGTTCACCGCGACCCGCTACCACTCGCTGGCCGTCGATCCCGACACCGTGCCGGACGAGCTGGAGGTCACCGGCACCACGCCCTCGGGGATCGTCATGGCGCTGCGGCACCGCGAGCTGCCGATCGACGGCGTGCAGTTCCACCCGGAGTCCGTGCTCACCGAAGGCGGCCACCAGATGCTCGCCACGTGGCTGGCGACCTGCGGGCTCGCCCCTGACCCCGCCGTCGTCGAGTCCGCCGCGGCCGGCGTGCGGCGGCTGACCGCCGCGGCGGGCTGACCGGCCCACCACCCGCCTGGAACGCACGAGGGCCCCTTCCCCGGCTGGGGAAGGGGCCCTCGTGTCATGCGCGTCTCAGTTCTTCTTCGGCTCCGTCGTGGGCGTGTCCGACGGCGGGGTGGACGAAGTCGTGGCCGACGGCGCCGTGGTAGGCGTGGGCTCCGGCGGGATGGGGACGGCGACCAGCAGGGTGATCTCCTGGCCGGCCCCGACGGCGCTCTTCGGACCCGGCTGGGTCTCGACCACGGTGCCCTCGGCGGCATCGTCCCGCTCCACGCTCTGCGAGACGATCTGGCCGGCGCTGAACCCGGCGTCGGTCAGGATGCTCCGGGCCTCGTCCTCGGTCTTGCCCTGGACGTCGGGCAGCTCGATGGTGCCCAGCGAGATGCTCAGGACGATCGCCTGGTTCGGCGACGCCTGCGAGTTCTGCTCCGGCGTGACCGCGGTGACCCGGCCCTTCTCCGCGAGCGAGGAGACCTGGCGCGTGCTGACGCTGGCGGGGTTGAAGCCGGCGTTCTCCAGGTTGGCGCGAGCCTCGTCCTCGGTGAGTCCGACGACGTTCGGCACGGTGATGGCGTCGGGGCCGGTGCCGACGGTCAGGTTCACCGTGGTGCCCTCGTCGACGCGGGTGCCACCGGCGGGGTCGGTCTGGATGACCTTGCCGACCTGGTCCTCGTCGCTCGGGGCCTGCGTCACGGTGCCGACCTCGAGGCCGGCCGCCTTCAGCGCGGCCTCCGCCGCGGCCTGGTCCTGGTTGAGGATGCCGGGCACGGCGACCTGCTGGACGGCGGGCTGCTCGGGGTCGCGGTTGAGCAGCACGGCCGCGACGACGCCGCCGATGAGCAGCACGGCCGCCACCGCGGCGACGATCGCGATGATCCGGCGCTTGCGGCGACGGGCGTCGTCCTGGTCGTCCCAGTCGTCCTCGCCGTAGTCGTACCCGCCGGGAGGCGCCGCGAGGATGGTGGTCTTCTCGGCGTCGCCCATCACCGGCGTGGCTTGGACCCGCTGACCGGCCAGCGCCCGGAGCAGGTCGTTGCGCATCTCTGCGGCCGACTGGTACCGGTTGGCCGGGTTCTTGCTCATCGACTTCAGCACGATGGCGTCGAGCTCCGGCGGCACGCGGGGATTGATCGACGACGGCAGCCGGGGGTCCTCGCGCACGTGCTGGTACGCCACGGCCACGGGGGAGTCGCCGGTGAACGGCGGGGCGCCGGTCACCAGCTCGTAGAGCATGCAGCCGACCGAGTAGACGTCGGACCGGGCGTCGACACCCTCACCGCGGGCCTGCTCGGGGGAGAGGTACTGGGCGGTGCCGATCACCGCCGCCGTCGACGTCATCGTGGCGGCGCTGTCGGAGACGGCGCGGGCGATGCCGAAGTCCATGACCTTGACCGCGCCCTCGGGCGTGATCATGATGTTGCCCGGCTTCACGTCCCGGTGCACGATGCCGTTCCGGTGGCTGAAGTCGAGCGCTCCGCAGACGTCGGCGGCGAACCGCATCGCACGCTCCGGCGTGAGCTGCCCCTCGCGGCGGATCACGTCGCGGAGGGTCTCGCCCTCCACGTACTCCATGACGATGTAGGGCGTCGCGCCGGTGGCCGTGCGGTCCTCGCCGGTGTCGTAGACGGCGACGATCGCGGGGTGGTTCAGCGACGCCGAGGCCTGTGCCTCGCGGCGGAACCGCACCTGGAACGACGGGTCACGGGCCAGGTCGCTGCGCAGGACCTTGACCGCGACCTCGCGGCCGAGGCGCAGGTCGCGGCCGCGGTGTACCTCCGCCATGCCGCCGCGTCCGAGGACCCCGCCGATCTCGTAGCGATCGCCGAGCACCTGCGGCGTGGTCATCGGAGGTCCTCTCGGGCGGGATGGTGCGTCGTCCGGGGACGCGCCGCGGAGAGGGGGCGGGCGCGATGGTTCGGGCGGAGTACACGCATGGGAATCCGCGCGAGCGTATCCGCTCCGACCGCCCGTCCCCGGATGCCACGGGGGTGCCGCCGTCTCACCCGTTGCCACCCGGATCAACGGCCCCAGCCGAGGGTGTATCGGTCACCGTCGGCGACGTGAGGGTCGGTGAGCTCCCTGCCGCCGACGACGACGTCGTGGGTGCCTCGGTGGTGGTCGTCTCGGTGGTCGGCGGCGCCGTCGTGGTGACCTGCGTCGTCGGAGCTGCCGTCGTGGTCGGCGCAGCCGTGGTGTTCTGGGTCGTCTGCATCGTGGTCGGCGCCTGGCTGCCGCCGTCGCCGGCCGGGACGACGTACACGGTGACCTTCGAGCCCTGCGGCAGCGGGGTCCCCGCCGGCAGGACGGCGGCCACCTCGCCGGGTGACAGGTCCTGTCCGGCGTCGCGGATCATCGCCCTGCTCGCCACGTCCTGGGCGGCGTCGAGGCCCAGCGCGTCGAGTTCGGCCTCGACCGCGTCGCCGTCCTTGCCGATGTAGTCGGCCGGGTCGAGGGTTATCGCCGCCGCACCCGCCGAGGTGGTCACGGACGTGGTCGTGCGGGCGGTCTCCCCGGGGTCCTTGCCGGTGTTGGAGAGCAGCAGCCACGCGCCGAGGCCCAGCAGGAGCAGGACGACGGTCGCGACGGCGATCCAGATCGCCCGCCGGCGCCGGCCGTCGTCCGCCGGTGGCTCGTCCCGCTCGTCCAGCCAGGCGTCGTTGTCCGGAGCCTGCAGCGGCGGCATCGGACCGGCGGGCCCGGTCGCCGGACCGGCCGCGCCGGCGGCGACCGCACCCGCCGCCGCTCCGGTGACCGGCGCGGCGAAGACCGCGGTCCGGCCGTCGGCGGCTCCGCCGACGACCTGGGTGGGCGTGGTGGCCGGGGCGTTCGAGGGGACGGCGGCGGCGAGGGGACCGCCCGCGGCCACCCGCCGGACCGCCTCGGCGAAGGCGCCGCCGTCGGGGAAGCGGTCGGCGGGGTCCTTGGCCAGTGCCCGCTCCACGAGCAGCCGGACGGCGGGCGGCACGTCGGCAGGCAGTGGCGGGGGAGGCCGGTTGATGTGCGCCAGTGCGATCGCGACCTGGGAGGCGCCGTCGAACGGGCGGGCGCCGGAGAGGCACTCGTAGGCGACCACGCCCAGCGAGTAGACGTCCGAGGCCGCGGTGACCTCCATGCCCTGCGCCTGCTCGGGGGAGAGGTACTGGGCGGTGCCGACGACCATGCCGGTGCGGGTGAGCGGAGCGGCGTCTCGGGCCTGGGCGATGCCGAAGTCCGTCAGCTTGACCACGCCGTCGGGCCGCACCATCAGGTTGCCCGGCTTGATGTCGCGGTGGACGACGCCGGCCTTGTGGGCGGCCGAGAGGCCGTCGGCGGACTGGCTGAGGACGTGGAGCGTCCAGTCGACGGGCAGCCGGCCCTCGTCGTGCAGGATCGAGACGAGCGGCTGGCCGTCGACGAACTCCATCACGAGGAACGCGAGCTGCTGCGTGCCCGAGTCGTCGACCGTCTCGCCGTAGTCGTAGACCGAGGCGATGTTGGGGTGGGTCAGCGCGGCGGTGTGCCGGGCCTCGTTGCGGAAGCGGGCCAAGAAGCTCGGGTCGCCGGTGTACTCACTGCGCAGCACCTTCGCCGCCACGACCCGGTCGAGGACCCGGTCGCGGGCCTTCCACACCTCACCCATGCCGCCCGTGGCGATCGGTGCGGTGATCTCGTAGCGGCCGGCGAGCAGGCTCCCCGTGGACAGCGTCATCAGCCACCGTGCCCGTCGAGGTAGGCCTGCAGGACGTCATGGGCGATCGGGGCGGCGATCCCGCCGCCGGTGCCGCCGCCGTTCTTGACGAAGACGGCGACGGCGATCTTCGGGTCGTCGGCCGGGGCGAAGCCGATGAACCAGTTGTGGTCGGGCACGCCCTCGCCGACCTGGGCGGTGCCGGTCTTGCCGGCGACCTTGACGCCCGGCAGCTTGGCGGCCTTGCCCGAGCCGTTCTCGACCACGCTCTCCATCATCGTGGTCAGCTGGTCGGCGATCTCGGGGGAGATCGGCTTCTTGAACTCCTCCGGATCGGTGCGGTCGATCACGGTGAGGTCGGGCGCCCGCATCTGGTCGACCAGGTAGGGCTTCATGAGCTTGCCGTGGTTGGCCACGGTCGCGGCGATCATCGCGGCCTGCAGCGGGGTGGCCGCCACGTCCCGCTGACCGATCGAGGACTGCGCCAGCGCCGCCTTGCTGTCGATGTTTCCCACGGTGCTGCCGGTCACCGAGAGCGGGATCTCGAAGCTCTCGCCGTCCATGCCGAACGCCTCGGCCATCGCGCGTACCTTGTCCACGCCGAGGTCCATGCCGAGCTGGGCGAAGGCGGTGTTGCAGGACACGGTGAGGGCGTCGATCAGCGACTGGTCGGCGCCGCCGTTGCAGCTGCTGCCGCCGAAGTTCTTGATCGTCGCCGACGTGCCCGGCAGGTCCAGCTCGTTGGGGGCCTTGAGCATCGACTCGGGCGTGTAGCCGTTCTCCAGCGCGGCGGCGGAGACGATGACCTTGAAGATCGACCCGGGTGGGTACCGCTCGCGGGTCGCCTGGTTCACGCGCGGGTCGGGGCTGGCCTTGTCGAGCTGGGCCGCGTAGTCGCGGATCTTCCTGGGCTCGTGGCTCGAGAGCTTGTTCGGATCGAAGGTCGGCGTGCTGGCCATGCCGAGGATCGCGCCGGTCGACGGATCGAGCGCGACCACCGCTCCGGTCTTGCCCTGGAGGCCGGCCATGGCGGCCTTCTGCACGGCCGGGTCCAGCGTGAGGACGACGTCGCCACCGGCCGGGTCGCGCCCGGTGAACAGGTCGGCCAGGCGGCGCACGAACAGGCGGGGGTCGGAGCCGGCCAGCACCGGGTTCTCCGCCCGCTCCATCCCGGTGTTGCCGTAGACCAGGGAGTAGTACCCGGTGATCCCGGCATACAGCTCCCCCTGCGGGTACTGACGCAGGTAGGTGAGCCGGTCGTCAGTGGCCACCGACATCGCGATCGGGTCGCCGCCCACGATGATCGAGCCGCGTTCCCGGTCGTACTCCTCGGCCAGCACGCGGGTGTTGCCGGGGGCGTTGCGCAGCTCGTCGGACCGCACGACCTGGATGTAGTTCACGTTGATGATCAGCATCGTGAACAGGACGAGCACGCTGATCGCGACGCGGCGCAGGGGCGCGTTCACGGCTGCACCACCTCCGTCGGTGCCTCGCCGAGCTGCGGCGCCGGGGCGGGGTGCGGAGCGGCCGGGCGCCGAGCCGCGTCGCTCGCCCGCACCAGGAGCGCCACCAGCCCGAAGTTGGCGACCAGCGACGAGCCGCCGTATGCCAGGAACGGCGTGGTCAGGCCGGTCAGCGGCAGGAGCCCGGTGACACCGCCGAGGACGACGAACACCTGCCACGCCAGCGCGAACGCCAGGCCGGCGGCGAGCAGCTTGCCGAACGCGTCACGCACGATGAGCGAGGTGCGCAGACCGCGCTCGACCAGGATCAGGTAGAGGACGATCACCGCGACCAGCCCGAAGAGGCCGAGTTCCTCGCCTACCGCCGAGGCGATGAAGTCGCTCTTGGCGACCGGCACCTGGTCGGGGCGCCCACCGCCGAGGCCGGCGCCGAACAGGCCGCCCGTGCCGAGGCCGAACAGCGACTGCACGAGCTGGTAGCCGGCGCCGTTCTCGTAGGCGAAGGGGTCGAGCCAGGTGTCCACGCGGTCACGCACGTGCCCGAAGATCTGGTACGCGATGAACGCGCCGCCGGCGAAGAGGGCGAGGCCGATGAGCAGCCAGCTGGCGCGCTCCGTGGCGACGTAGAGCATCACGACGAAGATGCCGAACAGCAGCAGCGAGCTGCCCAGGTCGCGCTCGAAGACCAGCACGAGGATCGAGATCACCCACGCCATGAGCACCGGGCCGAGGTCGCGGCCGCGGGGCAGCTCGACCCCGGCCACCTTCCGGCTCGCGAGGGCCAGGACGTCGCGCTTGTCGACCAGGTAGGCGGCGAAGAAGACGATCAGGCAGATCTTCGCGAACTCGCCCGGCTGGATGGAGAACCCGGCCAGCCGGATCCAGATCTTCGCGCCGTTGACGGTGGACATCGAGGCGGGCAGCAGCGCGGGCAGCGCCAGCAGTGCGAGGCCGACCAGGGCCAGCGTGTAGGCGTAGCGCGCGAGCACCCGGTGGTCGCGGATCACCGTCAGGATCACGATGAACAGGACCACCCCGATCGTGGCCCACAGCAGCTGGACCGGGGCGTCCTCCCGGCCGGCCTTCTCGCCCTGCTCGCCGGCCAGGTCGAGGCGGTGGATGATCGCGAGGCCGAGACCCACCAGCAGCGCGACGGCGGGCAGCAGCAGGGGGTCGGCGTACGGGGCCAGGCGCCGGACGACGAGGTGCGCGGCCACCCAGAGCCCGGCGATCCAGGCGCTGAAGGTGGCCAGCTCGGTGCTGAGCGAGCCGGTGACGGTGAGGTCGACGATGCACTGGGCGACGACGGTGATCAGCACGGCGAACCCGAGCAGCGCCGCCTCGGTGCCGCGTCGCTTCGGGACGGTGCTGCCGACGCCGGCGGCCGCGGCGCGGGGGTCGGTGCTCGGCCCGGCCATCAACACACCTCCAGTGGGGAACCGGAGCCTGCGGCGCTCACTAGTTCTCCTCCCGGCAGCTCACTCCCGGCTCGGACGACGGGGTCGTCCGGGTCGGCGTCGTGGTCGCGGGGGTCACCGGAGTGCGGGGGGCGGGCGTCGTCCGGGGGGCGGAGGCGGCGCTGGTGCCCGCCGGTACGCCGCTGGCGGCCGGCGGCCGGGGGGTCGTGCCGGCCGCGGGAGCGGTCCGCGTCGGTGTCGCCGCGGGTGCGCTCGTGCCGGCGGACGCGGAGGTCTGCTCCGGGAGCGGGCAGAGGGGCAACTGCTCGGCGCGGAGGCGGTCGAGGATGCGGTCGGCGGCGTCCGGGTTGTCGGCGGTGATGCCGCCGCGCACGCGGTTCCGCACGGCCGGCTCGAGGTCCGCGAGCGCGAGGCCCGTGTCCTGGTCGAGCTCGTAGAGGTCGAAGCCGACCACCGAGACGTTCAGTCCGCGGAAGACGGCGACCTGTTCGTCGCCGCCCTTGCCGTCGACCCCCACGAACCAGTGGCCGAGCGCCCAGGCGTAGGTACCGACCGATCCCGCCACGAGCACGACGAGTGCAGCCACCGCCACCAGGAGGAATCGCAGCGGGCGGCGGCGGGCGGAGGGGCCACCGCCCGTCGGCGGTGTCGGTGTCGGCGGCGGTGCGGCCGCGGGATCGGCGAGGGCGGCCCGGCCGGCCGCCGACCGGCGGTCGACCTCGCGCTGCCCGACGTTGCCACCGGCCGCGCCGTCGACCACGGGCTCCATGAGCGCGCCGCCGCGGCCGCCGTCGTCGATCACGTCGGCCACGATCACGGTCACGTTGTCCGGCCCACCGCTGCGCAGCGCCAGCTCGATGAGCCGGTCCGCGGTCGACTGGGGGTCGGGATCCTTCAGCGCCTCGGCCAGCGTCTCCTCGCTCACGACGCCGGAGAGTCCGTCGGAGCAGAGCAGGTAGCGGTCGCCCTCTCGCGCCTCGCGCATGGACAGGTCGGGCTCGACGTCCTGGCCGTTGAGCGCGCGGAGCAGCAGCGACCGCTGCGGGTGGGTGTTCGCCTCCTCGGCGGTGATCCGGCCGTCGTCGATCAGCGTCTGGACGAACGTGTCGTCGTGCGTGATCTGCGACATCTGGCCGTCGCGCATGAGGTAGGCGCGGGAGTCGCCGACGTGGCAGAGGGCGAGCCGGCCGCCGGCGAACAGGATGGCGGTGAGCGTGGTGCCCATGCCCTCCAGCTGCGGGGACTCCCGGATCACCTCGCGCAGGTGCTCGCTGCCCTCGAAGACCGCCTGGCGCATCGACTGCAGCATGTCGCCGGACGGCGCGTCGTCGTCGAGGTGCTCGAGCGCGGCGATGACGACCTTGCTCGCGACGTCTCCGGCGGCGTGGCCACCCATGCCGTCGGCGACCGCGAGCAACCGGGGCCCGGCGTAGACCGAGTCCTGGTTGTTGCCGCGGATCAGGCCGCGGTCCGAGCGCGCCGCATAGCGCAGGACGAGGGTCACGCGGCCTCCTCGTCGACGCCCCGGCGGCGTGTCCCCCAGCATGCTGTGCCCAACGGTGAGGTCGCAACCGACGAGGCAGAGCGCCCGTGTCCGCCCGAGAGCTCGATCACGTACGCAGCTCCAGTGCGGTCTGGCCGATGCGGATCGGCTGGCCGGGGCTGATCAGCAGGGGGCCCTGCACGCGCTGCTGATCGAGGTAGGTGCCGTTGGTCGAGCCCAGGTCCTCGACGTACCACTGGCCGCCGCGGTTGGTCAGCCGCGCGTGCCGCGAGCTGGCGAAGTCGTCGGTGAGGACGAGGGTCGAGTCGTCGGCGCGGCCGATGAGGATCGGCTGGTCGCCCAGGGTGATCTTGGTGCCGACCAGCGGGCCGGCGGTGACCACCAGGGTGCGTGGGCCCTTCTGCCCACGCTTGCGTCCGGCGGGCGCCGCGCGGGGCGGCACGGCGGTGACGCGGCCGGCGCGGCCGCCGAACAGGTCGGCGCGCACCACGCGGAACGCGGCGAAGATGAACAGCCACAGCAGCAGCAGGAAGCCGAAGCGGAACACCTGAAGGACGATCTCCGGGGTCACGACCGTGCGCCCCTCCGTGCGGCCCTGCCGTACCGGGGAGTGCTGGTGCGCGCCTGCGTCGGCCGGCTCACGCGCCGTCCTGCCGGTAGACGAGCACCGAGTGGCCGATGCGGATGACGTCGCCGTCCGAGAGCGGCTGCCGGGTGATCCGGCGGCCGTTGACGAGGGTGCCGTTGGTGGAGCCCAGGTCCTCCGCCGTCGCCGTGCCGCCGTCGAGGACGACGTCGACGTGCTTGCGGCTGACGCCGGTGTCGGGCAGGCGGATGTCGGCCTCCGTGCCGCGGCCGATGACGTTGCGCCCGGTAGTGAGCTCGTGCCGGGTGCCCGGACCGTCGACGACGAGGACGTGCGTGACGCCGGGCCGGGAGCCGGCGCGGCCGGTGATCGAGGGACCCTGCCTGCCGGTGTCGCCGGACACCCGCCCGCGCAGCGGGGGGAGCGGCGGGAGCGGGGGGTGGCCGGTCATGGGGCCGCCGGTCGGCGGGGGGACGGCGAACTCCTCGCGGGACGCCGGCTGCGCGGCGGGGTCGGCGACCAGGGAGCTGACCTCGAAGACGCCGGTGGGCAGGTCGTCGTCCTGCTCGAGCCGCACGGTCACCTTGTCGAAGACCTGGTAGCCCTCGTCGTCGATGTGCTCGGAGACCATGTCGGCGAGCTCGGAGGCCAGCTGGTCCGACCACTGGCCGAGGTGGCCGAAGTCGGTCTCGCCGAGGCGGACGACGTAGACGTTGGGCGCCAGCACGCGGCCCTCGCCGAGGACGGAGCGCTGCTCGTCGGCCTCGCGCTGCAGGGCCTTGGCGATCTCGGCCGGGTGCACCTTGCCCTTGAAGATGCGCGCGAACGCCAGGCCGACCATGCCTTCGAGCCGTCGCTCGAAGCGCTGCAGCACACCCACAGTCGCTCCTTTGCGGTCGCCCCGGTTGTCATGCTGTGCCAACGTGATCGTAGCCGGGACGCGCGCGGGTTACCGGCCAGGAACCCGCGACGCCCCGATGGTGGTTCCGCGGAGGGCTGTCCGGCGGCCGGCGACCAACCCCCTCGCCGGTGGCCGCGCGGGGAACTGCTAATGTCGGCGCTCGCCAGGGCAAGTGGCGGAATGGCAGACGCGCACGGTTCAGGTCCGTGTGTCCGAAAGGACGTGGGGGTTCAACTCCCCCCTTGCCCACCGAGATCGACAGGACGCCGTCGGGGGGACCCGGCGGCGTTCGGCGTTCCCGGGTGCTTGCGTTCGGCCGGGCGCGCGAGCGCTGATGCAGGGTCCTCGTCCTTCCAGGCTCGTTGTCATGGCTGCACGGGGGACGGGGGTCCGGCACATCACGATCTGGGTGTCCTCCCTGGCGCGCAGCCGTGCCGGGTACGAGCAGGTGTCCGGGTTGGAGCTCGCCCTGACCTTCGAGGACGAGGACGGGGTCGTGCGGGTCATGCGCTTCCGGGTGCCCGGTGCCGACTTCGAGCTCGCGCTCCGCGAGAACCCCGCGCTCGCCGCCGCCCTGGAGGACGCGGATCCGTTCGTGCTCGCGACGACGCGGGAAGCACTCGACGACCGGGCCACGCCCCTCGACGACCTCGGCAGCTGGCACAGCCCGACCGTCACGGCCTCGCGCGGCCACGCCATGGGCTTCCGCGACCCTGGCGGGATGCAGATCAGGCTGTACGCGGACGACCCCGGGGTCGCCGCACAGGCCGGGAACCGCGTCGTCCCCCGGTCGACCCCGACCGAGTGGCAGCGCCCACGGAGCCCGTGACCGTCTCCTGACCGGCGGTTCCGGTGCCGCTGCTCCGTCGGGAGAACGGGGGCCTCGAGATCGGCCGGCCCCTGCCGACACCTCCTCGCGGGGCCGCGCTCTTCCGCCCTGGCGCCACGGGCGCGCGCACGAGTGACACCGGTCAGCGGCTTTGCCTTGATGCCTCGGGTCGCTCGACCGTGTTCCCGTCCGGTGGTGGACTGCCGATTGATTAGGCATGCGCCGCACCTCCGTCGCCCTCGTCGTCCTCACCGCCGGTCTGACCGCCTCGGCGGCCCTCCGCCGCGTTGTCGCCCGCCACCGGGCCGCCGGCTCGCCGGCGGTCGTGCCCCCCGTGGCGCCGGTGGCTCCGGTCGCCGCTCCGCTCTCTGCCACGACCGTCGAGCCTGCCCCGGCCGCCGACGCCGTCGTCCTGCCCTTCACGCGTCGGGCCGGCAGCGTTCCGGCGGCTCAGCCGATCGGCCCCGTCCGCTGCGGGGACTCCGGCGGCCGGACCAAGGCCGGGGCGCCCTGTGCGGCCCGCGGCACCGCCAACGGTCGCTGCCACCACCACCGCGTCGCCGCCTGATCCAGGCAGAACCGGCTCACTCGCCGCTTGCTGAACCGTCCCTTCGGGCCGGTCGGTCGGGCCGGTCGGTCGGGCCGGTCGGTCGGGCCGGTCGGTCGGGCCGGTCGGCCGGGCCGGTCGGTCGGGCGATCAGGCGCGGATGCGCTGCCGCTCGCCCGGGTGGTGCCCGCGGCCGCCGCCGGTCAGCGTCCGGGCCAGGAGGACCGCGCCCCACGGGCCGATCACCCACACGGGCCAGAAGCCCATGGCCGTTCCGCTGGTGATCGCGATCAGCGCCCAGATCGTGAGCACGATCAGCGCCGTTCGGGTCCAGGCCGCCCACTGCGAGCGGGTGGAGGAACCCCGCTGCCCGCAGGCGTGCCCCCGCGACGGTGCAGGGCGACGCGCGGGCGCCGGCGCCGGGACGGCGGCCGGAGGCAGTGGCGGCAGGTCGGCGGTGAGCGTGGCCAACCCGCCGAGGGTCTTCGTCGCGTAGACGTGGGTCAGCCGTTCCTCGTACTCGGCCAGAGTCAGCCGGCCCGCGGCCATGTGCTCGCCCAGCGCTGTGGCGACGGCCGTGCGATCCATGTCGGACGCACGAAGGTGGGGCTCGGGCATCACTGGCCTCCTCGGACCGAGGAGGTCAGTGTGCTGCCGGAGCTCTCTCCGGTCCAGCGGACCGCCCCTCCCCGGAGGCCGGTCGGATCCGTGCGTCAGCGCCCGGCGCGCGCCGCCTCGCCGGCGAGCGACTTGCCGATCACCAACCGCTGGATCTGGTTGGTGCCCTCGAAGATCTGCATGACCTTGGCCTCGCGCATGTAGCGCTCGGCCGGGTGGTCGCGGGTGTAGCCGGCGCCGCCGAGCACCTGCACGGCGTCGGTCGTCACCTTCATGGCGGCGTCGGTGCAGACCAGCTTGGCGATGCTCGCCTGACGGGAGAACGGCTTGCCGGCGTCCTTCCGCCGCGCCGCCACCAGATAGGTCGCACGGGCGGACTCCACGGCCGCGGCCATGTCCGCGAGCAGGAAGGCCAGCCCCTGGTGCTCGACGATCGGCCGGCCGAACGTCTCCCGCTCGGTCGCGTAGGAGACGGCCAGGTCGAGTGCCGACTGGGCCAGCCCGACCGCCACCGCACTGACGCCGAGCCGGCCGGAGTCCAGGGCAGCGAGGGCGATGGACAGGCCCTGCCCCGGGGCGCCGACCAGCCGATCACGGGGAATCGGGACGTCCTCCAGGCGCATCGCGGCGGTGGTGGAGCCGGTCAGCCCCATCTTCTCCTCGGGCTTGGCGGCGCTGAACCCGGACATGTCCGGTGTCAGGTGGAAGCAGGAGATGCCGTGCCGTCCCCCGCCCGCCGTCGCGGTGTCGTCGGGCGTCCGCAGGAACGTCGAGTAGAAGTCGGCCTGCCCACCATGGGTCACCCAGGCCTTCTCGCCGCTGGCCAGCCAGCCGTCGTCCCCGCGCTTGGCGGTGGCGCGCATGGCGGCGGGGTCGGAGCCCGCGTGCGCCTCCGAGAGGCAGTAGGCACCGAGCAGTCGGCCGCCGACGAGCTTGGGCAGCAGGTCGCGGCGTTGCTCGGCCGTGCCGAACCGGTCGATGGGGAAGCAGGCCAGGGTGTGGACGCTCAGCCCCAGCGCCACGCTCGCCCAGCGGGCGGACAGCTCCTCCACGACCTGGAGGTAGACCTCGTAGGGCTGGGCGCCACCGCCGATGTCCTCGGCGAAGGGCAGCCCGAGCAGGCCGGCGTCGCCGAGGAGGCGGAACACCTCACGGGGGAAGCGCTCCTCGCGCTCGTACTGTGCGGCCTTCGGTGCCAGTTCGGCGTCGGCGATCTCGCGGGTCAGCGCGATCAGGTCCTCGGCCTCGCGGGTGGGCAGTTCGCGATCGACGGGCACAGCTCTCCTTGTGACGTGGGTCCCACGCGACGGTACCCGGGGACGTTCCCGGGCCGGTTCCCGAGCGACGGCGGCGGCAGCCGCCGCCGCAGCCGTCAGGGGCTGGCCCCGCGGATCCGGACCTCGCTGCCGTCCGGCCGGTAGGTGTGCCACACGGCGGTACCGGGATCGCGGGCGACGGTGAACCCGCCCTCGTGACAGCAGGTGTGGTGGCGCTCGCAGAGGAGGGCCGAGTTGTCGAGACTCGTGGGACCGCCGTAGGCCCAGTGCCAGGGATGATGGACGTCGCACCAGGCGGGCGGTGCGGTGCAGCCGGCGAAGACGCAGTGCCGGTCCCGCTCCTCGGTCGCCCGGCGGATCGCGGCCGTGGCGGTTCGCTGCTCACGGCCGACGTCCACGGGGAGGCCGTCAGGTCCGGTGATGATCCGGACGACACCTGCGTCGCAGGCCAGCCGGCGGGCGGTCTCGGGGGTGATCGGTCCGGCGAACAGCAGCTCGCCGCCGACCACCCCGACGGCGGCCCGTTCGGCACACAGCGCCATGAGGTCGATCGACACACGTACCTGAGGACGCTCGCCCCGCACCTGCGGCAGGCCGCCGTCGTGCAGCGCCTGTCGTGCGAGCTCGACGAGGGCATCGCCCATGCGCTCACCGTGGCTGCGTCGGTCACCGGCGGGGCGGTGCCCGTTCATGACCGCTTCCAGGGCGGCGTGGAGCATGTCGCCGCCGACCGCGTCGGTGTGGCCGGAGAGGTACACCCGGCCATTGGCGCTGACCGCCATCCGGAACACCCGGGGCAGACCCGCCGCGTCGTCCAGCGCGCCGTCCGGATCGATCCCGGCCACCCAGTGGCGCACGGCCTTGGCCGTGTCCTCCGGGCCCAGGGCGCGGGCCGCGGCCGTGAGCACCTGGTCGGTCGTCAGCAGGTCGATGCCGTTGGCCGCCGCGACGGCCACGCGCGCCGGCGTCACTGCGGCCGTCACCACCCCTACGTGTGTGGCGCTGACCTCGCCCGCGCTGTACGCGGACGCCAGAGCAGGCAGCTGGGCCAGACGCCGGCCGTCACGGATCAGCGCCGCCGCGTCGCGGCCGGCCAGCCGGCAGTGACCGGTCAGCCAGCTCTTCATCGACGCCATGCCATCGGCCCGTTGGGCGCCCCGCCGGTCCGCCACCGCCACGCAGCGGGTGAGCAGGGCGCTCAACTGGTTCAGGCCCGACTGCAGCACGGGCATGCCGGCGAGCAGCTCCTCGTCAGCGCATTCGTCCGGATCGACGGTCGGCAGATGGAGGGCGGCCAGCTGATCGAGCAGCGAGTGCAACTCCGACACGGGCGACCACCTCCTCGACGACGTCGGCTCGAACGTGTGAGCGAAGACTAGGAGCGGAGGACGGCGGGAAACCGCAGTTCGGCGAACCTGTGGACAAGCGCTGGTCATCCACAGGTCCACCGCTCCGGCCCCCCGATGAGCGGTAGGCAGTGCACATGGATCTCTCCCCCGAGGACGTCGTCCCGCGGGTCCTCGACCGTCATGGCCGCACGTACGCCGACGACGCGGGCATCCGGCTCACCGACGAGCCGGCGCCGCTGTTCCAGCTGCTCGTGCTCGCCCAGTTGCTGTCTGCGCGCATCGCTGCCGGCATCGCCGTCGCGGCCACCCGGGAGCTAATCTCGGCGGGCTGGACCTCTCCTGTCCGGACGCGCGACGCTCCGCGATCGCGGGTGGTCGCCGCCCTCGGCCGGGCCGGTTACCGCCGCTACGACGAGCGGAGCGCCACCCAGCTGCGCGAGATGGCCGAACTGGTCCTCGATCGCTACGGCGGCGATCTGCGTCGGCTGGCGACCGAGGCCGACGGCGACGTCGGCCGGGCCGCCGGTCTCGTGCAGCAGGTGAAGGGCATCGGGCCGACCGGTGCGGGGGTTTTCCTGCGGGAGGTGCAGCAGGTCTGGCCGTGGCTGCGGCCGTACCTCGACGAGCGTGCCTGCGCGGGGGCCGGCCGGGTCGGGCTGCCCGAGGACAGGAACCGGCTGGCCGGCATGGTCGCGCCCGACGACCTGGCGCGGTTCGCCGCTGGTCTGGTGCGCGTCTCGCTCGTGCCCAAAGGGCAGGACCCGTTCGATGGCTGACCCCGGTGTGGTGGGGTGGCCGCCGGGGATCGGCCGGCGAGCGCTGGACCGGTCCTCCGGCCGGGCAGACGGGAGAACGACATGCGGGTGCTCGAGCTCTGGCGCTACCCCGTGAAGTCCCTGCAGGGCGAACGGCTCGACGTCGCCCGCGTCGGTGCCGGCGGCATCGAGGGCGACCGACAGTGGGCCTTGTTCGACGTGGCGACGGGCTTGGGCCTGACCGCGCGCCGCGAGCCCGACCTGCTGTTCGCCGCCGCCCGGCTGCGCGGCGACGGTGGCGTCGAGATCGTCTTGCCCGACGGCACCCTGTCGGCCGACGACGCCGTCCTGTCCGAGTGGCTCGGACGCCCGGTCAGCCTGCGCTCGGCCGCCGACGTCACCGAGCGGCGCCGCTACGAGAGCCCGGACGACGACCTCGACGAACGGTCGGGCTGGCACGACTGGGAGGGGGCGGCCGGTGGGGCCTTCCACGACAACGCCAACGGACGGCTGTCCCTGGTCTCGACCGGCACTCTGGGTGAGTGGGACCGACGCAGGTTCCGGTCCAACGTCGTGCTGGACGGCGCGGGTGAGAGCGGGCTGGTCGGGTCCACGATGCGGCTCGGGAGCGCGGTGATCGACGTGGTGGAGCCGATCCCGCGCTGCGTGATGGTGACGCGGCCGCAGGGCGGAGGGATCGGCCGGGACACCTCCGTGCTCAAGACGATCCACCGCGTGCACAGCGGCAACCTCGCGATGGCCGCCCTGATCCGGGAACCGGGGACCGTGCGCACCGGCGACGAGCTCGGTCCGGCGTGACGGGAGACTGGACGGCGTGCGCACCATCGAGATCCGTCCCGGCGAGGACAGCATCCGGCTCGGTCAGCTGCTCAAGCTCGTCGACGCCGTGCCCACGGGCGCCCAGGTCAAGGACGTGCTGTTCGCCGGCGCGGTGCGCGTCAACGGCGAGCCCGAGGAGCGCCGCGGGCGGCAGCTGCGCCGGGGTGACGTGGTCTCGGTGGAGGGCATGGACGACGTCCGCATCGGCTGACCACGGTTCCACGTGGAACCGCGGCTCCCGGCGGCCTCTGGGAAGCTGGCGGGCGTGCCGGTGATCCAGTCAGCGTCGATCCGTGTACCGCGCTGGCCGGCTGCCGCGGGGGCGGGGCCCGACTTCGCCGCCATCCGGGCGGAGTTCGACGTCCCCGAACAGTTCCCCGCCGATGTGGTCGCGGAGGCCGAGGAGCGGGCCGCGGAGCCGCCCTTACCGGAGCTCGACGCCACCGACGTCCCGCTGGTCACCCTCGATCCCGTCGGCAGCCGTGACCTCGACCAGGCCGTGCACCTCGCCGCCCGGGGCTCCGGCTACCGGGTGCACTACGCGATCGCCGACGTCGGCGGCTTCGTCCGCCTGGGCGACCGGATCGACGCCGAGGCGCGCCGGCGGGGCCAGACGCTCTACACCCCCGATCGCCGCACGCCGCTGCATCCGCCCGTGCTGAGCGAGGGCACGGCCAGCCTGCTGGAGGGACAGCTGCGCCCCGCCGTCCTCTGGACCATCGACCTGGACTCCGACGGGCAGCCGGTGTCGGTCGACCTCCGCCGGGCACGCGTGCGGAGCCGCGCGCAGCTCGACTACCCCTCGATGCAGGCGCGGGCCGACGCCGGCACGCTCCCCGAGCCGCTGGCGCTGCTGCCGGAGATCGGCTCGCTGCTGCAGCAGCGCGCGGCCGAGCGCGGCGCGATCCAGCTCGGCACGCCGGAGCAGGAGGTCGTCGCCGGCCCGGACGGCGGCTGGACTCTGGTGCTGCGCGGCGATCTGCCGGTCGAGCAGTGGAACGCCGAAGTCTCCCTGCTCACGGGCCGGTGCGCCGCCCGCCTCATGCTCGACGGCGGGGTGGGGGTGCTGCGAACGCTGCCACCGGCCCGCCCCGAGGACGTCGAACGGCTACGCCTCCTGGCGCCCGCGCTCGGCGTGGACTGGCCGGACGGCGCCGACCCGGGTGCGGTCATCGCGGCACTCGACCCGAGCCGTCCGGGCCACGTCGCCTTCCTCGAGGAGGCCTCGATCCTGCTGCGCGGGGCCGCCTACACACCGTTCGACGGCGCTCCTCCCGGGCAGCCGGGACACAGCGGCGTCGGCGCGCCCTACGCGCACGTCACCGCCCCCCTGCGCCGGCTGGTCGACCGTTTCGGTACCGAGGTCTGCCTCGCCCTGGCGGCCGGGCAGGAGCCCGCGCCGGGTCTGCGGGCCGCGCTTCCCGGGCTGCCCGGCCTCATGACGGCGTCGGACCGGCGGACCCGCGACGTGGAGCGCGCGGTCGTCGACGCGACCGAGGCCTGGCTGCTGCACGGCCGGGAAGGGCAGTCGTTCTCCGCCGTGGTGGTCGACGTCGAGGACGGGGCGTTACCGAGGAAGGGCACCGTGGTCCTCGACGAGCTCGCCGTGCGCGGCCGATGCACGGGGACGACGCTGACGCCTGGCACGCGTGTCCCCGTCCGGCTGGCGGAGGCCGACGTCGCGGCGCGGAAGGTGCGGTTCGAGCTGGACGGAGCGGCATGACACGGGCGCCCCACCTGTCGTCTCGGCTGCAGGGCTTCGGGACGACGGTCTTCGCGGAGATGAGCGCGCTGGCCGTGGCCACCGGATCGGTGAACCTCGGCCAGGGCTTTCCCGACTACCCCGGGCCGCCGGAGGTGCTCGACGTCGCGCGGGCGGCGATCGGAACGGACGCCGACCAGTACCCGCCCGGGCCCGGCCGCATCGAGCTACGGGAGGCCGTCGCCGAGGCGTACCAGCGGTTCCGGGGGCTCACCTACGACCCGGCCGCCGAGGTGCTGGTCACCGCCGGCGCCACCGAGGCGCTGACCGCGGCCCTGCTGGCCCTGCTCGAGGGCGGCGACGAGGTGTTGCTCTTCGAGCCGATGTACGACAGCTATGCCGCCGCCGTCGCGATGGCGGGAGGCGTCGTCCGGCCGGTGCCGCTGCGCCCGCCGGTCGGCAACGCGGGACCGTGGACCTTCGACCCGGACGAGGTCCGGGCCCTGGTCACCCCGCGCACCAAGCTCCTGCTGCTCAACACCCCGCACAACCCCACCGGCAAGGTCTTCGACGCCGCGGAGCTGCGTTTCCTGGGTGAGCTGGCGCAGGCGCACGACCTGCTCGTCCTCACCGACGAGGTCTACGAGCACCTTGTGTTCAGCGGCGCCGAGCACCGGTCGATCGCTGCCCTGCCGGGTCTGCGTGAGCGGACCCTGGTCGTGGGCAGCGCGGGCAAGACGTTCAACGTGACCGGCTGGAAGATCGGCTGGATCAGCGGGCCGGCACCCCTGGTCTCCGCCGTCCGCACCGCCAAGCAGTTCCTCACCTACGTCAACGGTGGCCCGTTCCAGCCCGCCGTGGCCGCCGGTCTCCGGCTGCCCGACGAGCACTTCGCTGCCATCGCCCGCGATCTCGAGTACCGCCGCGACGTGCTGGTGCAGGGGCTGACCGACGCCGGGCTGCCGGTGATCTCTCCGGAGGGCACCTACTTCGCGACGGTCGACGTGCGTTCGGTGCAACCCGACGGCGACGGCCTGGCGTTCTGCCGATCCCTCCCGGAACGCGCCGGGGTCGTGGCGATCCCCACCGTGGTCTTCTACGACCCGGCGCACGCGCACCTGGGGCGGCACCTGGTGCGCTTCGCGTTCTGCAAGCGCAACGAGGTACTGGCTAAGGCCGTGACACGGCTGAGGAAGCTGGGATGACACGGCTCGGAATGGCACGAGCTCGGGATGGCACGGCTCGGAAGGCCGGCGTGAGGAGGCGGGGATGAGGATCGCGGCGGTGCAGCACGACATCGTCTGGGAGGACCGGGACGCCAACTTCGCTCGTCTGGCACCCCAGGTGGCCCGGGCCGTCGGCGCGGGGGCCGAGCTCGTGCTGCTCACCGAGACGTTCTCCACGGGTTTCTCCATGACCCCGGGCATCGGGGAGCCGGAGGGCGGGCCGTCGTCGCGGTTCCTCGCCGCGCAGGCCGCCGAGCACGGGGTCTGGGTGGCCGGTACCTGCCCGGAGATCGCCGAGGGGTCCGGTGGGGCGGGCGGGGAGCAGGAGCTGCCCTACAATTCCTTCGTGCTCGCCGGCCCCGACGGCACGACGCACCGCTACCGCAAGCTGCACCCGTTCACTCACGCCGGTGAGCACGAGCGGTTCCGGGCGGGGGAGAAGCCCGTGACGGTGCTCATCGACGGTCTGCGGGTCACGCCGTTCATCTGCTACGACCTGCGCTTCGCCGACGTCTTCTGGCGCGCCGCCCCCGAGACCGACGTCTACCTGGTGCCCGCGAACTGGCCGAAGGCCCGCCGGCTGCACTGGAAGACGCTGCTGCAGGCCCGTGCCATCGAGAACCAGGCCTACGTCGTCGGGTGCAACCGGGTGGGCACGGCCGGCGACGGCACCGAGCACGCCGGCGACAGCCGCATCATCAGCCCGATGGGTGAACTGCTGGCGACCGCCTCCGGCATCGAGACCGTCGTCCTCGCCGAGGTCGATCCCGCCGAGGTGCTGGCGACCCGCGACCGGCTGCGCTTTCTTCCCGATCGACGAGGCTGAGCCCCCCGCACCGCAGCCCGGTCGGCGGCTCCGCATCACCCCGTCGGGGGGGACCGCTGTAGTCACTCAAGTATCGAACGGCACTGGCCGATGGGGCAGGCATGAACGCCTCACGTCTCCAGCCGGCCGGTCCGGGCCGCCGTGGCGGCCGTTCGCTCAACAGTCGCGTCGTGCAGCTCGCCGCCTTCGCGCTGACCTTCATCCTGGTCGCGTTGCTGGTGGTCACCTCGTCGCGAGCCGCCTTCGTCGCCCAGAACGACAACATCGCCAACACGGTCAGCAGCGCCACGGTCGACCTCACCGACAACGACGGCGCCACGGCCATGTTCAACCTGACGGGCCTGATGCCAGGCAACGCCCAGGCACGGTGCATCCAGGTGACGTACACGGGCAACATCGACCCGACCGCGGTCCGGCTCTACCGGTCGTCCGTGCCCACGAGCGACGCGCCCGCGAACAACCTGGCGCCCTACCTGAACCTGACCGTCGAGTCCGGCACGATGCCCGCCGCCACCTCCTTCAGCGGGTGCTCCGGATTCTCCGCGACGGCCACCGAGTACAGCGGAACCCTCGACGGCTTCGCCACCACGCGCACCGTTTACGCCGACGCCGGGGCTGTGACGACGTGGGACCCCGCCGGCAACGGGGAGACCCGCACCTTCCGCTTCACCGTCTCGGTGCAGGACGTCCCCGCGGCGGAAGGCAAGAACACGACCTTTGGGTTCCAGTGGGAAACGCGCACCAACTGACCCGCGGGGCGCAGCCCGAGCGCAAGACCTGGAGCCGGACCGTGCTCTACGGTGCGGGCACCGTCAGCATGCTGGTCATCTCGATGGCGATGAGCCTCTCCCTCTGGATCGCCTTTCCGTGGTTGTTCCTGGGCTGGAGCCCCACGCTGGTGACCTCAGGGTCCATGGAGCCTCTCGTGGCGCCAGGAGACGTGGTCATGATCCGGCACGTCTCTCCCGAGGATCTGACACCCAACACCGTGGTGCTCTACGACCGGCCCGACACCGGGCGGGTCCTGCACCGGATCCTCGAACAGCTGCCCGACGGCACGTTCCGCACCGGCGGTGACGCCAATTCCAGCCCGGACAGCGCCTTCGTCCACGTCGAGGACGTCAAGGGTGCCGCCGTGCTCGCCGTGCCGTGGATCGGCCGGCCGTCGCTCTGGCTGTACCAGGGCCGGGTCCTCACCCTCGTCGTGGCCGGCATCGGACTGCTCGTCGGGCTGCGACTGGCGCCGCGCGCCTTCGACCCCGCGTTCGACCCGTGGGCCTCCGGCAGTCGCGTGAACCCGGCTGAGGTCCTGCTCGGCCGCATGGGTGGCCGGCGGACCGACTCGCAGAAGCCGGTCACCCAGCGGCTGCTCCCGGAGTCGCTGCACGAACTCGTGCACGGCCGGCTCGCCGCTCAGAGCGCTGCGGCTCAGCAGCGCACCGTCCAACTCGTCAAGGGGCTCTCGTGACCCGCCGCGGCCTGACCACCGCCGACCGCCGTCCCACAGATGCGGCCCGTAGGTCCGCACGGGAGGACCGCCGTGCCGCCCGTGAGGACCGCCGTTCGGGTGGACGCTCGGTCGCGGAGCGCGCCTTCCGGCAGATCCGGTTCATCGCCGTCGTCCTCGTGATCATCGTCGCGGCCGGGTACCGACCGTCCGCAGCCGGTGACCTCGAGCCCGTCATCGTTCGCTCGCTCGCCGGCGCGACAGCGGCGCTCCTGCTCCTCGTCGCCCTGCTGTCCGGTCGAGCGGACCGGGCCGCGTCGGGCCGGCGATCCAAGCTGGTGCTGCTCGCGACGATCGCCGATGCCGTCGTCGTGCTGGGGGTGGTCAGCCTCGCCGGGCTGCCTCCGCGCTCCTTCGCGTTGGTCCTGCTCATGCTGCCGCTGCTCGAGGCGGCGCTGTGGTTCGGCCTCAGCGGCCTGGCGATGCTGTGGACGGTCTGCTCTGTGGCGCTGGGCGCCTACGTCGTCGTCTTCCCCGACACGATGGGCGACGGCGCCCTGGGCACGATCGTCGTTGCGATGCCGACGCTCCTCCTCGCCACGATCCCGGTGGCCATGCTCGCCGAGCACCTCGTCGCCCAGGTCGGCCGCCTCGTGGTTGCCCGCCAGGCCGCCGACGACCGGGCGCATCTGCTGGGTGACCTGTCGGCGATCACCGCGGAGATCTTCCCGCTCGACGTGCAGGCCGTCCTGACCCAGCTGGTGACCGGCGCAGGCCAGCTCGGGGCGGCCGACGCCGTGGTCACCGACCCCCTCGGGGACGACGCAGGCCGTCCGTCGCCTGCCGACACCCCGGCCCCCACCCCGCAACCGAGGGAGGAAGGCGGGCAGGCGGACGGCGACGATGTCGAGTCCACGGTGCTGAGCCGGGAACTGCCCGTGCCGGGCCGGGATCCCTACCTCTTCACCGCCACGGTGTCTGGGGCCGCCGAGGAGGTCGCGCGCCGGGTCGAGGCCCTCGACCTGCTGGTGGCGCAGGCCCGGGTCGGGCTGGCCAACGCCGCGCTGGTCCAGCAGCTGGAGACGCTCAAGCAGACCTATCAGGAGCAGGCGACCCGCGACCAGCTGACCGGTCTGCTCAACCGGCGTGGACTGGTGCTGACCGCCGAGCAGATCCCCGGCCACCTCGGCGTGCTCTTCTGCGACCTGGACGGGTTCAAGGGCGTCAACGACACGCTGGGCCACGCGGCCGGCGACGAACTGCTGGAGAAGGTGGCCCGGCGGCTCGACAGCGCGATGCGCGACGACAGCGTCCTGGGCCGGATGGGCGGTGACGAGTTCGTCGTCGTCGTCCCCGGCGCCTCCGACGAGGACCTGGCCGGCCTCGGCCGCCGGATCGAGATCGACCTGGGCAAGCCGTTCCTCCTCGAGGCGGGCATGGCCCGTATCGGTGTCAGTATCGGGGCGGCGCACGCGGCACCCGGCCAGCGCGACCTCGACAGCCTGCTCGGTCAGGCCGACTCCCTCATGTACGAGGTGAAGCGGAGCAAGAAGGGCGACCGCGCGGGCCGCGGCGACGACCGGCCGGTCGGGGTGCCCTCGTGACGCCGCGTGGTCTCGGGCGTGGTCGCGTGCTCCGGCTCGGCGCCGTCGCCACGGCCGTCACCGCAACCGTCGCGCTCAGCCAGGCGACGGCGTCCGGTTCGTTCGTCGGCCTGACGGGAAACGCGAGCGACAAGGCATCCAGCGCGGCGACGTTCTGCACGTCCGCGCCCAGCACCCTCCTCTCGGTCGGCGACTCCTGGACGGACGAGACGTCCGGCGCCACCGACACGAATCATCAGACCGACCTGGACCTGCGCGTGCGGTCCAGCAGTGCCGGCGACCGGCACATCTGGGTCCAGTTCGTCCTGCCTGCGATCCCGGACCCGTCGCACTGCCAGCTGGTGGACGCCACGCTCAGCCTCTACAACAAGGCTCCGGTCAGCGGGCGGAACATCGACGTCTACCGAGGGAACCCGACCTCCCGCACGTGGACGGCGGCGGACATCACCTGGAACAACGAGCCGATCAACCCCCTCGGACCTCAGGCGACCAACGCCCAGACCACGAGCACCGCGGGTTGGCAGGCGTGGACCGTCACCGATCACGTCCTCGCCCAGTACGCCGGAGGCGTCAACGGCAACAACGGATTCCTGCTCAGGGACAGGACCGAGAACGCGGCCACCGCCCGGGAGCAGGTCTACTACGACCGGCAGGACGCCACCTACTCCCCGAAACTCATGCTGACATGGGGCTGATCCGGCGTCCCCGCCGCACGCACGGAGGCCGTCGCCGCCGGTTCTCGCTCAACGGCCTGGCGATCCAGCTGTCGGCGTTCGCGCTGTCCTTCACCCTCGTCGCCCTGCTCGTCGTCAGCGGGTCGCAAGCGGCCTTCGTCGAGGAGAACGAGAGCGTCACGAACTACGTGCCGATCGGCACGCCGGTCGCCGAGCACGATGACGAGCCCGGGCGGACGACCCCGCAGCCCACCACCCCGCATCCCACCACCCCGGCGGCGACCACGGTTCCTCCCGCTCCGCAGGAGGAGCCCGCGGAGGTTCCGGCCGCGGAACCCGTGGCCGAACCGGTCGAGACGGTGGTGCTCACCGACAACGACGCAGGCAGCGCCATGTTCACCGACGGGACGACGCTGGCGCCGGGCGCTCCGCTCGACCGCTGCATCCGAGTGATGTACCGGGGCAGCGATGATCCCGGACCGGTGCATCTCTACGCCGCCGCCGTCTCCGGCGATCTGGCTCCCTACCTCGACCTGGTGGTCGAGGTCGGTTCGGACGCCCCCGGATTCTTCGGCACGTGCACCGGCTTCCTGCCCGCCGGCGATGTGTACCGGGGGACGCTGGCCGACTTCGCCGCGAGCCACCCCGACTACGGCACCGGGGTGCCGACCTGGCAGCCCGCCGGCTCGGAGGAGGTGCGGGACTACCGGTTCACCGTGTCGGTCCGCGACGACCCGGCCGCGGCCGGCAGGTCGGTGTCCTTCGGGTTCAGCTGGGAGAGCCGGGGGTGATCCCCGCCGAGCCGCCGGCGGCGCGCCGACCCGCCAGGGACGGCGTCTCGTCGACGACGATCTGCTCGCGCTGGACCTGCCCCGTCACGGTCTCCTGGCCCTCCACCAGTTCGGTGCGCAGCCGTACCCGCTCCGTCGGCACGACCTCCACCGTCACGACCGGGCGCTCGGTGTGCAGGACGATCTCGTCCGGCAGGCCCGGGGCCACCGAGTGCGACGACGCCTGGTCGGCGGACACGAGTGCCTCCCCGGGACCCGCGTCGGCCGCGCCGAGCGGCACCTCCTCGATGCGGATCTCCTCGCGCCGGATCGGCACGGTGATCTGCACGTCCTCGGTGACCACGTACTTCACCAGGCGCATGCGGGTCGCGGCCACCCGCTCGGTGCCGACCCGCAGCCGCTCCTCGCTCCGGACCATCCCGCCGTCGTCGGCAGATGGCTGGGCCGTCGGGGTCGGGGTTGCCGTCGCGGAGGTCGTCGTCCCGGTCGTCGTCGTGCGCGGGGGGATGACCTCCGTGTCGGAGGTGCTCACGTCGGACGGCGGGACCGGCGGAGGTACGGGGGGCATCTCCCGGGTGGCGTCGGCGGCATGCCGCCCCCCGGACGACGTCACCGCGTAGTGCTCCCGGAGCTCCGCCTCCTCGGCCGGGTCCAGGTGGTCGCCCCCGACGTGGGGTGCGCTCTTCACCGCCTCGACGGTCACCGGCAGCCGGAGCGCGCCGTCGGCGAAGGTCGCGTCGTCCGCCGGGACGACGGAGGTCCGCGTGCCGAACAGGCCGGTCGCGACCGCCACCCAGGTGGGCGCTCCGGTCCGGTCGTCGACGAAGAAGTGCTCCACCGTGCCGATCTTGTCGCCGCTGCCGTCGTACGCGGTGCTCCCGATCGCCGCCGACAGCTCTCGCTCGCTCAACATGGACAGCTCCTTCTCCGTGGCGCCCTCCGTTGGATGCCAGTGGGCAAGAGCGTGCCCACGGACTCCGCCCCGCGAACATCGGGATCTTCGTCTGCCCCGTGGCACGCGGAGAAGGCGCCGGTCAGGGGCGCGGGAGCACCAGGTCGGCGACGACCGCACGGTGGTCGCTGCCCCGTACGCGGACCAGCTCGACCGCGCGGACAGCGATGCGGGGGTCCACGAGCACGTGGTCGAGGCCGAGCCAGGGGAACGGGAGCCGCAGCGGACGCCAGGTCCACGCCAGCGCACGGCCGGCTCGCCATGCCGCATCGGCATAGCCCCGGCGCACGACCGCCCGGAGGGCCGCGTGATCCAGGGTGGCGTTGAAGTCACCGGCCAGCACGCGCAGCACGTCGCGCTCCGGGCCGGGCAGCGCGGCGAGGTCGTCGGACCACGCACGGACGGCGGACGGCGAGGTCGACGGGGGAGTCGTGTGGATCGCCGTCAGCTCGACGTCGCGCCCGCTGTCAGTGGCGAGCCGCACCCAGGGTTGCTCGAACCCGCCCGGCGTCCGGCCCATGGACCGGATCGGGCGCCGCGACCAGACCGCGCCGGACGCGCTGGGCGTTGAGCCGCTCCGCGCGGAAATGACGTGCGCGTGCGGCAGCAGCTCGTCGATGCCGGCCGCGCGCAGAGCCTTCTCGGCATCGGGCGTCAGCTCCGCCACGGCGAGGACGTCGACGTCATGCTGCCGGACGAGGTCGATCACCGGGTAAGCGCGCACCAGACCGCGCCGCAGGCTCACCGTGGCCACCCGCAGCAGGTCGCCGTCCCCCTGAGGGGCGGCCACCCGGCCGCCGGCACGGAAGAGGACGGCGCCGGCCAGCACGGCGCCGGCGGCTCCTGACAACAGCACACCGGTCCGGGAGCCGGCCCGCACGGCGGCCGCCAGCGGGAGCACCGCGGTCGCCGCCCCGTACGGGACGAAGGAGAGCGCGGGCACGAGGGGGAAGCCGCGTTCGGTGCCGGTGAGCCGGAGCCCGGCGGCCAGCACCCAGGGGAATGCGGACACCGCAGCCAGGCGGCGACGGGTCGTGCACGACCGAGGCATCTCGCTCACGGTAGCCAGCCGGCCATGAGGCGCAGCCGACAGCCTGGCTCCCGCGGTCGGCGGGTCCTACGGTTCATACGTGGTCGGCGGGCATCTCGAGGTGGAGCGCAAGTTCGACGTCGACGGCTCGTTCACGCCGCCCACCGCCGACGAGCTGGCGGGCGTGCCCGGTGTGGCCTCGGTCGACGACCCGGTCGAGCACCTGCTGCAGGCAGGCTACGTCGACACCCCGGACCTGCGGCTGTTCTCCGCGCGCGTCACGATGCGTCGCCGGACCGGGGGCACGGACGCCGGCTGGCACGTCAAGCTGCCTGCCGGGGCCGGCGCGCGGCGGGAGCTGCACGCACCCCTCGGCGGCTCGGTCCGGAAACCGCCCGCCGAGCTCCTCGCGCCGGTGACCGGGCTGCTGCGCGGTGCGTCCGTCGGCCCGATCGCGACGCTGAACACGCGGCGCCTCGTGACCGTCCTCCGCGACGCCGACGGCCGTGCGCTGGCAGAGCTGGCCGACGACACCGTCACCGCCACGGTGCTCGCGAGCGGTACCGAGCAGCCGCTCGAGGTGCAGACCTGGCGCGAGGTCGAGGTCGAGCTGGTGGACGGCGACGAGTCGCTCCTCGAGGCGGTGGGGACCCTGCTGACCGCCGTAGGGGCCGGCCCCTCGCCCCGGGCGTCGAAGCTCGGCCGGGCGATCGCCTCCCGTACGCGCGACACAGAGCGGAACCCCGAGGAGGCCGAGGGAGGCGGTCCTCGAGCCGCGGACGTCGTCCTCGCTGCGGTGCGCGACCAGGTGACGGCGCTGCAGACGGCGGATGTGGCCATGCGCCTGGACCAGCCCGATGCCGTCCACCAGGTGCGGGTCGCCTGCCGGCGGCTGCGCAGCATCTTCTCCAGCTTCCGCCGCGTCCTGGACCGGGCGGCCACCGATCCCCTCAGGGAAGAGCTGTCGTGGGTCGCCGGGGAGCTGTCGGCGGCACGGGACGACGAGGTCGCGCTGTCCCACCTGCGGGAGCTCGTCGCGGCCGAGCCCGTGGAACAGGTGCTCGGGCCGGTCGCCGCGCGGCTCCAGCAGGCGCAGCTCCGGACGGCCCTGGCCGGGCGTGAGCGGGCGCTCGAGACGCTGTCCGAGGCCCGCTACCTGCGGTTGCTGGACGATCTCTACGCGCTGCTGGCTGCCCCCCGGTTGAGCGACCGCGCCGACCGGAGGGCGCATCCGGTGCTGCGTGCGGCCGTCCGGAAGGCGGCGCGACGTCTGGACGCGCGGCTGGAGCGGGTCGACGCCACCGACGGGCCCGAGAAGGACGAGGCGGTGCACGAGGTGCGCAAGGCCGGCAAGCGGCTGCGGTACACCGCGGAGGTGGCGAGGGCGGACCTCGGGCGACCGGCGAAGAAGCTGGTCAAGGTGAGCAAGAAGGTGCAGCAGGCGTTGGGCGACCGGCAGGACACCGTCGTCACGCGGAAGCAGTGCCGGCAGCTGGCCATCGCTGCCGATGCGGCCGGGGAGAACGCCTACACCTATGGTCGGCTGCAGGCTCTCGAGGAGGAGCGGGCGGACGAGGCGTGGGCCACGTTCGAGGCCCTCGAGCCCCGCCTGCACGCAGCCCTGACGGCGGTCACCCGGAAGCACTGAGCGGTCCGTCGGGTCAGCGGCCCTCGAGCGCGTCGAACGCCTCCTCGACGTGCTCTTCGAGTTTGCGCTCGCCGTTGCCCTCCGCCCATGCGAGGACACCGGCCGTGTACGCGGAGAGGTAGGCGTTGACGATGACCGCGTCGCCCGGACGAAGGCCCTCCCCCTCGGTCGGGAGAGCATCGGCGACCATGCCGGCCGTGGTGCGCTCGAACTCCGCGGCCCGCGTCCGCAGCGGTGGGGTGGTGACGATCACCCGCCATCGCGCCAGGTGGTCCGCGAGGTCCTCGGGAGTCCACTGGGCGAGCCAATCGGGCACGGCTCGCCTGATGCGTTCACTCACCGGCAGATCGTCCGGCTGCCCGTCGATGACCTGGGCGATCTGCTCGGCGGTCGGCAGCTGCATGACGATGTGTTCCTTGGACGGGTAGTGCGCGTAGAAGGTCGGCACCGACACCTTCGCCCCGGCCGCGATCTGGCCGACGCTCACCTTCTCGAACCCGTGCTCCTGGAACAGGTGCATCGCGGTGTCGTAGATCCGTCGATGCGTGGCGGCCCATTTCTGGCCGCGCCAGTCCGGCGAATCGCTCACCCGATGATCCTCCGCCCCGAACACTCCGCTGACCAGCCACAACACTCGGCGACAGCCGAACGTGGCCCTGCGGCCCGACCGCCTACCCCGTTGTGTGCGATCTACTCGGGTCGTTGGTCCCTGGTCGGCGGGTCAGCCGGTGAAGGCGCCCGTCTCGGCCAGCCGGGAGGGGGTGACCGTCTTCAGGCGCGAGACCGCGCGGGCGAGCGGGACCAGTTCGATCTCGGTGCCGCGCAGCGCGACCATCTGCCCGTGGTCACCCTTGTGCGCGGCGATCGTCGCGTGCAGGCCGAAGCGGGTGGCCAGCACCCGGTCGAACGACGTCGGCGTGCCGCCGCGCTGGACGTGGCCCAGCACCGTGGTGCGCACCTCCTTGCCCGTGCGCCGCTCGAGCTCCTCGCCGAGCTGCTGGGCGACCCCGGTGAACCGGCGGTGCCCGTACTCGTCGACACCGCCGTCCCTCAGCGGCATCGAGCCCGGCCGCGGGGTGGCACCCTCGGCGACGACGCCGATGACGTGGGAGTCGCCGCGTTCGAAGCGGGCGCTCACCAGCCGGCAGACCTCCTCGACGTCGAAGGGCTCCTCGGGGACCAGGGTGATGTGGGCACCCGAGGCCAGCCCGGCGTGCAGGGCGATCCAGCCGGCGTGCCGGCCCATGACCTCGACGAGCAGCACCCGCTGGTGCGACTCGGCGGTCGTGTGCAGCCGGTCGATCATCTCGGTCGCGATGCTGACCGCGGTGTCGAACCCGAAGGTCAGGTCGGTCTCGTCGATGTCGTTGTCGATGGTCTTCGGGATGCCGACGACCGGGACGCCGGCCTCCGACAGCAGGTGGGCCGCGGTCAGCGTCCCCTCGCCGCCGATCGGGATGAGGGCGTCGATCCCGTGGGTCGCGAGCACGCTCTTCATCTGCGGCAGGCCGTCGTGCAGGCGCTGGGGAGCGACGCGGGCGGAGCCCAGCGTCGTTCCGCCGCGGGTCAGCAGGCCGTCGACGGCCGCGATGTCCAGCGGCGTGGTGCGGTCCTCCAGCAGGCCCCGCCAGCCGTCGCGGAAGCCGACGACCTCGCTCCCGTAATGGGTGGCGGCCGTGCGGACGACGGACCGGATGACAGCGTTCAGGCCGGGGCAGTCGCCCCCGCCGGTGAGGACACCGAGACGCACCGGCTGCTCCTTCGATGGACGAAGCCCGACCATACGTCATGACGTCCTGACGTTCTCGCCTATCGGCGTGTCCGGGGGGAAAGGGACGCACCTCACGAGGGACGTCTCATACGACATGACGTCCAGACGTCTTGCGATCCCGTACCTTTGAGCCGTGGTCAGCCCCGTGTCCGGACCGAAGTACCTCTCGGTGCGCGAGCATCTTCGCCGACGGGTGGCCGCTCTTCCGGAGCACACCCTGCTCCCGCCGGAGCCCCAGCTCTGCGCCGAGTACGGGGTCAGCCGCATCACGCTCCGCCGGGCGGTGGACGGACTGGTCGCCGACGGCCACCTCGTCCGCGAGCAGGGCCGGGGCACGTACGTGTCGCGGCCGGCCATCCGCCACGAGTACCGCGAGAGCTTCGTCCACCGCATCGCCGGCTGGAGCTCGGTGATGACCGAGCAGGGCGCCCAAGTGGGCACCAAGGTGCTCACGCAGCGGATCGTCCCGGCGCCCGCGGCCGTCGCGGTGGAGCTCTCCCTGGACGGGGCGGCCGACGTCGTCGAGCTCGAGCGGCTGCGCACGGTCGACGGCCTGCCGAACCACGTCGCCCACAGCTTCCTGCCCGCATCGCTGTATCCCAAGGCCGCGGAGCAGGACTTCAGCGAAGGGTCGCTCTACGAGTACCTGCGCCGCGAGTACGGCGCCGACCTGGCGCACGCCCGGATCGTCGTCGACGTCGGCACGGCGGCCCCCGACGAGGCCGACCTGCTGCGGGTCGTCGCGGGATCGCCGCTCCTCGTCGTCCGGACCACGGTCCGCGACACCGGGGGGCATCCCCTCGTGCACAGCTTCTCGCGGCTGCGGCCGGACGTCAGCCAGGTCGAGTTCGAGGTCTCGGTCGGCGGCCGCTGACGTGCCGATCGAGACCGGCGTCCGCGAGGTCCCGCAGGGTCGGCGCGAGGTCTGGCAGGCCCTCGCCGTCCTCAGCCCGTACTGCGCCGTCTGCGACGTCTCCTACGTGGTGCAGGGGAGGGGAGCCGGGACGACGTTCGTCTGCGTGCCCGGCCGCCTCGACGGCCGCGACCCCGGACCCGAGGCGGCGCGCGGCGAGATCGTCGAGTGGCGGCCCCGGCGTCTGGTCGCCACCCGCCTCGACCTCCCGGCCGAGGTCTGGACGACGCGCATCGAACTCGAGGACGCCGACGACGGAGGGACGCGCGTCACGATGGCCGTCGGCTGCGAGCCCCGCGGCGGCAACCGGCTGGCCGGGCGGCTGCAGGCCCGGGCGCGGCAGCGGCTCGTGCGGCAGACCCTGGACGCCGAGCTCGAGAAGGTGCCGGAGCACATCGAGTTGGCCGCCCGGGCGGGCTGATCAGCCGGTCCGGCTGCCCTGATCGGGCGAACCGTGCATCAGTGATCGTCTCGGGGGGTACGGAAACCTCTCGTGCACCGGCGGCGCACCCGGCACCATGTCGGGATCACGTACGCCGGTCGATCGAAGGAGAACCCTGTGTTCCAGATTCTCGGCCTCATCGTGGTCGGCCTGATCATCGGGGCGCTCGCCCGGCTCATCAAGCCCGGCCGGCAGAACCTGAGCGTCGTCGCGACCCTCGTCCTGGGCGTCGTGGGCGCCATCATCGGCGGCCTGATCGGCCACCTGTTCAACAAGAACACCGGCATCTTCGAGCTGAACTTCATCGGCTTCGTCATCGCCGTCATCGCCGCCGTGCTGCTCATCGGCGTGGCGGAGGGTGTCTCCGGCGGTCGCCGCGGCGCCATCCGCTGACCCGTTCCCCGGGGGACCCGGCCGCGCCTAGAGCTCGGCCGTGTCCCCCGGGGCCAGGCGGGAGAACGGCGTCGGCGTGCCCGGACCGCGCTCCCCGAGCAAGCCCCCGACGACACCGAGGCCGGTGTCGTTGAGCAGTCCGTCGTGCACGGCGAACGCCTGGTCGGCGTCCACCGCCCGCACGTAGTCGATGACGTCGGCCGTCCGCGACCAGGGCGCGTGCATCGGGACCAGCAGCGTGGCCACCGGCTCGTCCGGCACGGTCAGCGCGTCGCCGGGGTGGAACACCTGCCCGCCGACCAGGAAGCCCACGTTCGCGATCCTCGGGATCTCCGGGTGGATCTCCGCGTGCAGCTCGCCGTAGACGTGCACGTCGAACCCGGCGATGGTCACCGCGTCGCCGTGGCCCACCACGCGCACCCGCTCGCCCAGCCCCTCGAGCTGGGCAGCCACCGACTTGTTGGTCCAGACCTCCAGCGCCGGGTCGCTGTCCAGGGCCGCCCGGATCCGCTGTGGTTCGAAGTGATCGGCGTGCTCGTGCGTGATCAGGACCGCGTCGGCGCCATCCATGGCCGCCGGGTCGGTGAACCCCCCGGGGTCGATGACCAGCCGGCGTTCGCCGTCGCGCAGTACCACGCAGGCGTGACCGTGCTTGAGAAGCTCCATGACCGGCATCCTGCCCCCGACGGCCCCGTGGCCGCAGGTCCGGCCCGGCTCCCTCTTCGGGGGGATCCGAGCGGCTCCGCCCGTAACGCGGCGGGTCTTCCCTGCCGACTTCCGTTGCATGACCGCGCAGACGCTGACCCCCACCGCCTTCGTCGCCGCGCGCAGTCGCGCCCACGGCCCCACGGTGGCCCTGTGGCACGCGGTCGAGCTGCACCGCTCGGAGTGCGAGCTCGACGGCGCGTGCGAGCTCACCGTCTGCGGCGCCCTCGCCCGTGTCACGACCGACGAGCGGTGGCCCCTCGCCGCCCGCGACGTCTGCCCCGCCTGCGCCGTCCTCACGCGCTGTTGAAGGACCTCGCTGCCCCCCACCGCTCGCAGGCTCGCGGCGGGACCCTGCAGCGAGGCCGTGAACGCCCTGTCGCCGGGTGGGGGACCTCGCCCCGACGACAGGTGAAGGACCCCCTGCTCCCCGCCACTCGCAGGCGCGCGACCCCCTGCACGGGGCCGTTCCAGCCGACGAGCTCGGTGGGGAGCAGCGGGCCCGTTACCGGCCGGTGAACTCCGGCGCGCGCTTGGCGAGGAAGGCCTCCACGGCCTCCCGGTGGTCGGCGGTCTGCCCCAGCGCCGTCTGCAGCCGCGCCTCCAGCGCGAGCGTCTCCTCCAGCGAGTCCGTGGCCGCCGTGGCCAGCACCGTCTTCACCGCGCGGTAGGAGGCGGTCGGTCCGGCAGCGAGCCGGGCCGCGAGCGCCTGCGCTTCGGGCAGCACCTGCTCCGGCGGGACGACGCGGTGCACCAGCCCCCACTCGGCGGCGGTCTCGGCGAGGAACGGCTCCGGCAGCAGCAGGAGCTGTGTGGCTCGCGAGACCCCGACGCAGTGCACCAGCCGGGCGGCCAGTGCAGAGTCGCTGGACAGGCCGATGCCCGTGAACGCGGTGGTCAGCTTGGCCCCGGCCGCCGCGATGCGCAGGTCGCCGGCCAGCGCGATGCCCAGGCCGGCCCCGGCGCAGGCGCCGTTGATCGCGACGACCACCGGGACGTGCAGGGCGGCCAGCGTCAGGATCAGCGGGTTGTACTCCTCCTCGACCACCGAGAGCGAGGTCGCGGCGTTGCCGCGCAGCGACTCGACGTGCTCGGCGAGGTCCTGGCCGACGCAGAAGGCGCGCCCCGTGCCGGTGAGCAGGACGGCGCGTACGGAGTCGTCGGCGGCCACCTCACCGACGGCGGCCAGCAGGTCGCGGCGCAGTGCCGAGGACAGCCCCGGCCGCTGCAGGGTGAGGGTGGCGACCCCGCCGGCGTCGTCCCTGGTCACGGTGTCGGACATCGTCGTCCTGCCTCTCCGGTCGGTTCGTCGGTCCCCGCCCTTGTGCCCGTCACCTTGTCACGGCCCCGACAGGCGGCCGAGCGGCTGGGACGCGCGGGCGCTCAGGTAAGGTGAGCCTTCCCTTGGTCGATCGGCCGAGGGTCGTCGCTTCGCAGATCGGGTTCCGTCATGGGTCAGGCCTTCCTCGCCAGTTACCTGATCGGTCTCCGTGAGGGCCTCGAGGCGACGCTGGTGGTCAGCATCCTCGTCGCCTACCTGGTGAAGTCCGGTCGGCGCGGCCGTCTGGTTCCGCTGTGGGCCGGGGTCGTGGCCGCCGTCGCCGCGTCGGTGTTGTTCGGTGCCCTGCTGACCTACACCGAGACGTCGCTGCTGGCCGACTTCCGCTCCCGGGAGCTGTTCGAGGCGATCACGTCGGTGCTCGCGGTCGTGCTGGTCACCTGGATGATCTTCTGGATGCGCCGGACGGCCCGCCGCCTCAAGGGGGAGCTCACCGGAAAGCTGGAGTCGGCGCTCGGCGTCGGCACGCTCGCGGTGGCCGGCATCGCGTTCGTCTCCGTCATCCGCGAGGGGCTGGAGACGGCGCTGCTCTTCTACGCCGCCGCCCAGGGCGCCACCTCGACCGCGACCCCGCTGATCGCCATCTCCCTCGGGGTCCTCAGCTCGGTGGTCATCGGGGCGGCGCTGTACGCGGGTGCCCTGCGCATCAACCTGACGAGGTTCTTCACCGTCAGCGGTGTGCTCCTGGTGTTCGTGGCGGCGGGCATCCTCAAGTACGGCATCCACGACTTCCAGGAGGCCGGCGCCCTGCCGGGCCTGGACTCCCTGGCCTTCGACATCTCCGGCGTGCTGGACCCGAACAGCTGGTACGGCGCCGCCATCGCCGGGATGTTCAACATCACCGCCACGCCCAGCGTGCTGGAGATGGTCGCCTACGTCGCCTACCTCGTCCCGGTCCTGGTGGCGTTCCTCTGGCCGGCCGCCCGGTCGGTCCCCGCGTCCCGGCCGGCCGCCGGCGCCTCCCCGAACCCGGAGAACCCCTCGCATGTCGCTGCGTGACCACCGGCTCGCCCTCCTCCCCGCACTGGCGCTCACCGCGCTGACCGCGGCCGCTTGCGGAGGGAGTGGGACGGGCGGGACGACGACCGGTGCCGACGGCAGCATCACGGTCACCGCGAAGGACGACTCCTGCGACGTCGGCGAGACCGAGCTCGCGGCCGGCCGGTACAGCTTCGAGGTGACCAACTCCGGCGGCAAGGTCACCGAGTTCTACGTGTACGCCGAGGGCGACCGCGTGATGGCCGAGGTCGAGAACATCGCTCCGGGGCTCAGCCGCGACCTGCTGGTCGAGCTCCCCGCCGGCGAGTACGAGGCCACCTGCAAGCCCGGCATGGTCGGCGACGGCATCCGCAGCACCCTCACCGTCACCGGGAAGGCCGCCTCGCTGTCGGAGGACGAGTCGCTCGCCCGGGCGGCCACGGACTACCAGCGCTACGTGCGCAGCCAGACGGCCGCGCTCATCGACCGGACGACGGCGTTCGTCCAGGCCGTGAAGGGCGGCGACGTCGAGGGTGCCAAGGCCCTGTATCCGGTGGCCCGCGGCTACTGGGAGCGGATCGAGCCCGTCGCCGAGAGCTTCGGCGACCTCGACCCGAAGATCGACGGCCGCGACGGCGACCAGGCCGAAGGCGAGGAGTTCACCGGCTTCCACCGCATCGAGCAGGTGCTCTGGGAGACCGGGGACGTCTCGGACATGGGGCCGATCGCCGACCGGCTGCTGACCGACGTCGAGGAGATCGTCGCGCGTGCCGACGACACCACCCTCGCTCCGCTGCAGCTGGCCAACGGCGCCAAGGCACTGCTCGACGAGGTGGCCACCGGGAAGATCACCGGCGAGGAGGAGCGCTACTCGCACACCGACCTGTGGGACTTCGCGGCCAACCTCGAGGGCTCGCAGGCCGCCGTCCAGGCGCTGCGTCCCTACCTGCAGGACGCCGACCCCGACCTGGTCGCCGAGATCGACGACCGCTTCGCCTCGACCGAGGCGGAGCTGGAGCAGTACCGCGACGGCGACGGCTGGATGCTGCACGAGCGGCTCACCGACGAGCAGCTGCGGGGCCTGAGCGACGCGATCACCGCGCTCACCGAGTCGGTCAGCCGGGTCGCGGCGGTCGTCGCCGGCCGATGACGGAGCGCCCCGACTCCCCGCACCGGCCGGCCGGCCTGTCCCGGCGGCGGCTGTTCGGACTGCTCGGCGCCGGTACCGCCGGCGCCCTGGCCGCGGGGACGGCCGGCGGGGCGATCGGCCGGGCCACCGCGCCCGACCTGGCGACCGCCGCCGGCGCCACCGACGCGGTTCCGTTCGTCGGCGCCCACCAGGCCGGCATCGTCACCCCCGCCCAGGACCGGCTGCACTTCGTCGCCTTCGACGTCATCACCGACGACCGTGCGGAGCTCGTCGGGATGCTGAAGGCCTGGACGGCGGCTGCCCGCCGGATGACCGCCGGCCGCGACGCCGGGCCGGTCGGTGCGGTTGCGGGGTCGCCCTACGCGCCGCCGGACGACACGGGAGAGGCGCTGGGCCTGGCGCCGTCCGGCCTGACCCTCACCGTCGGCTTCGGGCCGACCCTGTTCACCACGGCCGACGGCGCCGACCGCTTCGGTCTCGCGTCCCGGCGTCCGAAGCCGCTGGCCGAGCTGCCGTCGTTCCCCGGTGACGCGATCGAGCCGGCGATCAGCGGCGGCGACCTGTGCATCCAGGCCTGCGCGAACGACCCGCAGGTGGCGGTGCACGCCGTGCGCAACCTGGTGCGGCTGGGCGCGGGCGTCGTGAGCGTGCGGTGGTCGCAGCTCGGGTTCGGCCGTACGTCCTCCACCAGCACGGGCCAGGCGACTCCGCGCAACCTCTTCGGCTTCAAGGACGGCACGAACAACCTCAAGGCCGAGAGCGACTCCGCCCTCGACCGGTTCGTCTGGGTCGCCGACGGGGATCCCGGCGGCGACTGGCTCGCGGGCGGCTCGTACCTGGTCACCCGCCGGATCCGGATGCTGATCGAGTCCTGGGACACGGCCTCGCTCGACGAGCAGGAGCGGACCATCGGCCGCACCAAGGGCACCGGCGCGCCGCGGGGCCAGCACGGCGAGTTCGACCCGGTCGACTTCACCAAGCAGGTCGACGGCGAGTTCGCCGTCCCGGAGACGTCGCACGTCTTCCTGGCCAACCCGACCAACGCCGGGACGGCGATCCTGCGCCGCGGGTACAGCTTCGTCGACGGCTCGGACGGCCTGGGTCGGCTGGACGCGGGGCTGTTCTTCATCGCCTACCAGCGCGATCCGGCCACCGGCTTCGTGCAGGTGCAGCGCAACCTGCGTGCGGACGCGATGAACGAGTACATCCGGCACACCTCCTCGGCCGTGTTCGCCTGCCCGCCGGGGATCCGCGGGGCCGACGACTGGTGGGGGCGGGCGCTCTTCTCGAGGTGACCCACTCCTCCCGCGGCGGGGAATTCCGGGGCCCGCGCCACGGTTTCCAGCGACGCATCGTCCGGCAACCGGCGCCGACGGCGACTGCATGTGTAGACGGCGACGGAATTGGTCATCGATGCTCGGGGGGCGACGCGAGACCGCTCCCGGGCGGCATCGTGGCAGCCCGCACGTGGCCGAGCCGGACAGGACGAGGAGTGACCCCCGTGGTCGAACCAGGGCGACGCTGCCTGGGCGACCGGTACGAGCTGCACCAGCTCATCGCCGCCGGTGGCATGGGTCAGGTGTGGCGGGCCCAGGATCTGGCCCTCCAGCGTCCGGTCGCGGTGAAGGTGCTCCGCAGCGAGTACACCGGCGACCCGACTTTCCTCGCGCGCTTCCGGGCCGAGGCGCAGAACGCCGCGTCCCTGAGCCACCCCAACGTCGCCGCCGTCTTCGACTACGGCGAGGAGACCGCGCAGGACGGGACCGGCGAGACGCTGGCCTACCTGGTCATGGAGCTGATCACCGGCGAGCCCCTGTCGGCGTTGCTGGCCCGTGAGGGTGCGCTCGACACCGCGACCACCCTGTCGATCCTCCGGCAGACCGCCTTCGCCCTGGGCGAGGCGCACCGCGCCGGCATGGTCCACCGCGACGTGAAGCCCGGCAACATCCTGGTGTGCCCCGACGGGCACGTGAAGATCACCGACTTCGGCATCGCCTGGTCGGCGCGCAGTGTCGCGCTGACCCGCACCGGCCAGGTCATCGGCACCCCCCAGTACCTCTCCCCGGAACAGGCGGAGGGCCGGCTGGCCACCCCGGCGAGCGACGTCTACGGCCTCGGGCTCATCGGGTACGAGTGCCTCAGCGGCCACCCCGCCTTCGACGGCGACAACCCGGTCACCATCGCGCTCAAGCAGGTGCGGCAGAACCCCGATCCCCTGCCCGACCGGCTGCCGACCGGTGTCCGGACGCTCATCGGCCGTGCGGTGGCGAAGGATCCGGGTGCCCGGTTCCCCGACGGCGCCGCCTTCGTGGCCGCGATCGAGGACGTCGTCGCCGGCCGCCCGATCCCGCCCGCGCCGACGACGCAGGCCCTCGACCTCGTGGGCGCGCCCGTGCCCGCCCCGGCCACGGGGGAGGACACCCGGGCGGTGCGCGCCGCCGGTGGTGTCGTCCGGCCGCCCGCGCCCCGGCGCCGGAGCGCGGTCGGTGTCGTCCTGGTGCCCCTCCTCGGGCTGCTGGTCGGTGCGGGGATCGCCGCGGGCCTGATCACCGCACTGGCCGACGGCAATCCCGCGGCACCCGCGGCGGCCGCGGAGCAGCAGCACGATGCGGCGATCGTCCTGAAGGCCGCCGACTACGTCGGCCGCGACGTGAACGCGGTCGCCGCCGAGCTGGAGGCCTTCGGTCTGGTCGTGCGGCGGGTCGCCGTGCCCTCTCCCGACGCCGTCCCCGGCATGGTCACCGACGTGCAGCCCGCGGGCAGGTCACTGGCCAGCGGTGACACCGTCGTCGTCTCCTACGCCGATGAGCGGAGCGCTGGCGCGACCACCGATGGTGGAGGATCCGCCGTGACCGGTGCGGCGGTACCCGCCGGTGGCGGTGACGCGACGACCTCCGCGTCGAGCAGCGCCGCGACCTCCTCGGCCGCGCCGACCGAGACCACCGACCCCACGACGCAGTCGTCGCTCCCGGCGTCCTCCACGACCTCCGAGGCGACCGAGACGAGCTCGTCCGAGACGACGACGACGGCGACCTCCTCGCCCACGGACACGAGCGAGCCCTCGGATCCCACGACGTCGGCGACGCAGTCCTCGCCCAGCGCCGCGTCGAGCACGGAGACCGCGCCGCCGAAGAAGTGACCGGCGCTCAGGGCGGCGGCCCGACGGTCAGCTGCGCCCGCGGGGCCCCGTCCAGAGCGCTGCGCCCAGGGCGCCCAGCGCGGCGGTGAAGAGGAAGCCCCGGTCGGTGTCCGCGTTCGGCAGGACGACGAGCAGCCAGAAGACGGCCAGCCCGAGCAGCCCGGCGGCGGCCATCCGCCATGCGGAATCGGTACCGGTCCGGCCGCCCGGGTGAATCGGGGCGAAGCCCAGCACGCCCAGCGCCGCGCAGAGGGTGGCGAACGCCGACCACAGCGGGATCGTCGACCAGAGCGTCTCCTCGCCGAAGCGCAGGCTCAGGCCGAGCAGCACCAGCACGAGGGCGAGGGCGGCGAGGCCCAGAGCGAGCAGTGCGGTGCGGCCCAGTGCTCCGCGGGCACCGCGAAGGTGTCGCGAGCGGCCCGGCGCCGTCGCCTCGGACTCGAGGGTCTGCGGCCAGCTCGGACCCGACGCATCGGCTTCCTGCGGCGTCGGCACCGGAGGAACCGGCGACGGCACGGGTGGCGGCGGGGTGCTGGTCGCCGGTGGCGGCACGGGAGGAGTGCCGATGCCGGGCAGGCCCGGCACGAAGTCCACCGGACCGGTGGGCTGGGGAGCCGCCACGGGCCCAGCGGCAGGAGCGGGCGGGGGGGCCGGCGCAGCGGCGGGCGCGGGGGGAGCCGCGTCGGGGTGCGGGGGCAGGCTCCTGCCGGCGGCCGTGGCCCCGCTGGTCGCCACCACCGGGATCTCCGCCGTGGACGGCGACCACTCGGTCGCGGGCTCCGTGGGCGGGTGCGGGTCGGACGGTGCACTCACGGGTCCTCCTTGCGGCGCTCCGGTGGTCCGCCGATCGACACTGCTGCAGGAAGCACCGTAACGGCGGTGACGGAACCGGTCGGCGAGGCGCCCCGGAGCTCCGTCCCGAGGCTCGCGCCGAACCCGCGAGGTGTGCGGTGGACCGGGTCCTCCTAGGGTCGGCCCGTGGTCACGCGCGCCGGCATCGTCGTCACCGGGACCGAGGTGCTCACCGGACGGGTCTCCGACCGCAATGGTCCGTGGCTCGCCGAACAGCTCCGCCGCCTGGGCGTCGACGTGGGCCACGTCGTCGTCGTGGGCGACCGGCTCGACGACCTGCGGGCGGCGCTGGACTTCCTCGCCGGCACGGGGGTCGCGCTGGTGATCACCTCGGGCGGCCTCGGCCCCACGGCCGACGACCTGACCGCGGAGGTCGTCGGCGACTGGCAGGGACGGCCGTTGTCGGTGGACCCCGCGCTCGAGCAGCGGATCACCGCGGTGGTGGAGCGCCTCGCGGCCCGTCGCGGCTGGCGCGTCGACCCGGACGCGACCGCGGCCGGCGTCCGCAAGCAGGCCCGGGTGCCCGACGGGGCGACCGTGCTCGAGCCGGTGGGCACGGCTCCCGGCCTCGTCGTCCCGCCCGCGGAGGGGCGGTCCGGTCCGACGGTGCTCGTGCTGCCGGGGCCGCCGTCGGAGCTGCAGGGCATGTGGGACGACGCCGTCGCCGCCGAGGCCACCGCGCGGGCGCTGTCCGGGCGGTCCGAGCTTCGCCAGCAGACGGTGCGGCTCTGGGGCACCCTCGAGGCCCAGCTGGCCGCCACCCTGCGCGAGCACGAGGACGAGCTGGCCGGCCTGGAGATCACCACCTGCCTGCGCGAGGGCGAGCTCGAGATCGTCACCCGGTTCGCGCCCGACGCGCAGCCCGCCTACGACCGGCTGGGAGCCGTCCTCGCCGAGGAGTACGCCGACACGCTGTTCTCCACCGGCCCCACCCTCGACGACCTCGTGGCCGGGGCCTTCGCCGACCGCGGGCTCACCGTGGCGACCGCGGAGTCGTGCACCGGCGGGCTGCTGGCCGCGCGCCTCACCGAGCGGCCGGGATCCTCGGCGTGGGTGCTGGGTGGGGTGACGGCGTACGCCAACTCGGCCAAGCAGCAGCTGCTCGACGTCCCCGCGTCCGTCCTGGCCGAGCACGGCGCGGTCAGCCCGGAGGTGGCGACCGCCCTGGCCGAGGGCGCGCGGGCGCGGTTCGGCGCGGACATCGGCGTCGGCATCACCGGGATCGCCGGTCCGGGCGGCGGGACGGCGGACAAGCCGGTCGGCACCGTGCACCTGTGCGTGGCCGGGCCCGACGGCAGCGAGCTGCGCGCACTGCGACTGCCGGGCTCGCGGTCGGCCGTGCGGGAACGCTCCGTCACGCGGGCGATGCACCTGCTCCGCGCCACACTCCTGGGCGGCCCACCGGCCTGAACGGAGCGTCGTGTCGCGAGGAGCGGGGCCCGGAGGGTTCCGCGATCGAGCGACGAAGCGGCTCAGCGGCGCCGGTGACGGCACCTGGCCGCGGTGTCGTCGTGTCGCGAGGAGCGGGGCCCGGAGGGTTCCGCGATCGAGCGACGAAGCGGCTCAGCGGCGCCGGTGACGGCACCTGGCCGCGGTGTCGTCCGGAGGACGACCATGTCATCGTGCGGAGCATGAGCGCGACCCACGAGGTGACCAACCAGGTTCCGCCGCTGACGGGGTACGACCCGATCGCGGGCGACGCCGTCCTCGCGGAGGCGTGCGAGCGGCACGCCGACGCCGCCACGCTCGGCTCTCTGGCCGGCCTCGGGCGCCTGGCGGGTAGCGAGCAGGCCCAGGAGTGGGGGCGGCTGGCCAACGAGAACCCGCCGAAGCTGCGTACCCACGACCGGTACGGCCACCGAGTCGACGAGGTCGAGTTCCACCCCGCCTGGCACGACCTGATGCGCACCGCGGTCGAGCACGGCCTGGCCGGCGCGCCGTGGACCGACCCGAGCCCGTACGCGCACGTGCGTCGCGCCGTCGGCTACCTCGGCTGGACCCAGGTCGAGATGGGCCACGGCTGCCCCGTGACCATGACCTACGCCGCCGTCCCGGCGCTGCGCCGCAACCCCGAGCTGGCCGCGCGCTACGAGCCCGGACTGACCGCGACGGCCTACCAGTTCGGCCTGGCCGAGCCGACCGGCAAGCGGGGCCTGGTCGCCGGCATGGGGATGACGGAGAAGCAGGGCGGCTCCGACGTCCGGGCGAACACCACGCGCGCCGTGCCGCAGCCCGACGGCAGCTACCGGCTCACCGGGCACAAGTGGTTCACCTCGGCGCCGATGAGCGACCTGTTCCTGGTGCTCGCGCAGCTCGACGAGGGCGTCTCCTGCTTCCTCGTCCCGCGCGTGCTGCCCGACGGCAGCGCCAACGTGTTCCGCCTTCAGCGGCTCAAGGACAAGCTGGGCGACCGCTCCAACGCCTCCAGCGAGGTGGAGTTCGAGGGGACGACGGGGTGGCTCGTGGGGGAACCCGGCCGGGGCGTGCCGGCGATCATCGAGATGGTCAACACCACGCGCCTGGACTGCGTGCTGGGGTCGGCCGCCACCGTGCGGGCCGCGCTCACGCAGGCCATCCACCACGCCCGTCACCGGCGCGCCTTCGGCGTCCTCCTGGTCGACCAGCCGCTCATGCAGAACGTGCTGGCCGACCTCGCGATCGAGAGCGAGGCGGCGACCGCGCTGGCCGTGCGGCTGGCCGCGGCCCTGGACGCGGGGGAGTCGGCGTTCCTCCGGCTGGCCGGCGCGGCCGCCAAGTTCTGGGTGTGCAAGCGCACCCCCGCCGTGGTGGGGGAGGCGATGGAGGTGCTCGGCGGCAACGGCTATGTCGAGGATTCCGGGCTGCCCCGCCTCTACCGCCAGGCGCCGCTGAACTCGATCTGGGAGGGCTCGGGCAACGTCATCGCCCTCGACGTGCTGCGGGCGATGGGCCGGTCCTCCGACACGCTGGCCGCGGTGAGCGACGAGATCGAGCTGGCCAGAGGCGCTGATGCCCGGTTCGACGACGCGGTCAAGCGCCTGCACGCCGAGCTCGGCGACCCCGAGCAGCTGCCCGTGCGAGCCCGGCGCATCGCCGGCCTGCTGGCACTGTGCCTGCAGGGCTCCCTGCTCCTGCGGTTCTCGCCGGCGCCGGTCGCCGACGCCTTCTGCGCCACCCGCCTGGGCGGCGACTGGGGCGCCGTCCTCGGGACGCTGCCCGCCGGAGTGCTGACCAGGGACGTCGTGGAGCGGGCTACCGTCGGGGGTGTCTGACGGCCCCCCGAGGGCGCTAGTCTCGGCCACGTTCGGGCCGGCGTCGGTGACGCAACGGCCGATCCGGTGCCGTAACTTTCAGGGGCGGGCGCAAGCCCGCGGGGGACGGAGAGCGCCACGGTGCCAGACGAGGACGGGACGGCGCGGGCCGAACCCGACGTGTTCGCCTCGCTGCCCGACGCCTTCTACCGACTGGACACCCGGGGCTACTTCACCTACGTCAACGCCGCCGCCGAGCGACTTCTCGAGCGCCGGGCCGAAGCCCTGCTCGGCCGCGACATCCGCGACTGCTTCCCGGAGACGCGCGGGTCGGTCCTGGAGGACGGCTACACGCAGGTCCTCCGGGACGGGCGGCCGCGCGAGTTCGCCTACTTCCACGAGCCGCAGCAGCGCTGGTACGAGGTCCGCGCCTTCCGCGGTCCCGGCGGCCTCGCCGTCTTCTTCCGGGACGTCGACGCCCACCACCGGACCGACCGGCAGCGCGACGAGACGATGGAGGAGCTCGCCGCCGTCCTCGACTCGCTCCCCGCGGCGACCGTGCTGGTCGACGACGACGGTCGCATCCTGTCGGCCAACCGCGCCTGGGTGGCCGACGGCGAGATCCTGCGCGGCTTCGGCGTGCAACCCGGCCGCGTCGGCGACGACTACCTCACCGCCATGTCGCGCGGACTGGACCCCGAGCACCACGAGATCATCGTGGCGGGGCTGGCGCAGCTGCGGGTCGAGCCGTCCGACTCGACGGCCACCTTCGACCACGAGTACTCCACCATGTTCGGGACGTCGGTGCTGTGGTTCCGGCTGCAGGCCGCCCGCGTCGCCGGCTCCCGGCGCATCGTGGTCAGCCACGTCGACGTCACCGAGCGGGTCCGCACCGAGCAGGCTCTGGCCTGGCAGGCGGCGCACGACGAGCTGACCGGCCTGCCGAACCGCGTCGAGCTGCTGCGCAGGGTCGGCAGCGCCCTCGCGGGTGGCAGCGAGGGCAGCGCTGCATTGCTGGTGCTCGACGTCGACGCGTTCAAGACGATCAACGACTCGCTCGGCCAGGACCTCGGCGACGCCCTGCTGCGCCAGGTCGGCGCCCGGCTGGTCGAGCAGGTGCGGCCCGGTGACGTCGTGGGCCGGCTCGGCGGCGACCAGTTCCTCGTGCTGGCCCGCGACTGCGAGTCCTCCGAGGCCGCGGCGCTCGCCTTCCGGCTGCAGACGTCGTTCTCGCTGCCCTTCGTGGCCTCGGGCATCTCGGTGCCGCTGACCGCGAGCATCGGTGTGGCGGTCTCCCGCCAGGGCCAGTGCGACGCCCACCAGCTGCTCAGCGACGCGGACGCCGCCATGTTCGCCGCCAAGAGCTCGGGGCGCGACCGGGTCCACCTGTTCTCCCCGGCCCTCCGCGAGGCGGCCCGCTGGCGCCTGGAGGTGGCGACCCGGCTGCGCGAGGACGCGATCGACCAGCTCGTCGTCCACTACCAGCCGGTCGTGCGGCTCGACACCGGCGAGGTGGACGGCGTCGAGGCGCTGGTCCGCTGGCAGCACCCCGAGCGCGGGTTGCTGCCGCCGGACTCCTTCCTCGCGGTCGCCGAGGAGACCGGGCAGGTCATCCCCATCACCCGCTGGCTGCTGCGGGAGACGACCCGGCGGGCCGCCGAGTGGGCCGACCAGGGGCTGCACCTGCGGATGTCGGTCAACGTCAGCGCCCGCCACTTCTCCGCCGAGACCCTGGTGCGCGACGTGCGGGTGGCGCTGCGCGACTCCGGGCTCCCCGCCGACCAGTTGGTGCTGGAGCTCACCGAGACCAGCCTCGCCGAGGACCCCACCCGCGCCGAGGACCAGCTAGCCGTGCTGCGCAGCTTCGGCGTGCGGGTGGCGATCGACGACTTCGGCACGGGATGGTCCTCGCTGGCGCAGCTGTTCGCGCTCCCGATCGCCACGCTCAAGATCGACCGGTCGCTGATCCTGGCCGCCGAGCGCGCGGCGATCGGCGAGCGGGGATCGGTGCTGTCGGCGATCGTCGAGCTCACGCGGACGCTGGGCATCCGGTCGGTCGCCGAGGGCGTCGAGACCGGCGAGCACCTGCGCATGGTGCGCGCCGCCGGCTGCGACCTCGCCCAGGGCTGGTTGCTGGGGCAGCCCATGCCCGCCGAGAGCGTCCCCGGCTGGGTCCGAGCGGTGCACGAAGGTGGTGGCGACCTGTGCGCCCTCGTCCTGGCCCGCGCCGCCGAGGCCGAACGCGCGACCGCGGCCGTGCCGGAACTCCGGTGATCCGGCCGTCGTGACCCCCTTCCTGCGGGCCGGCAGCGCACCGGCCGGCCGGCGCCGCACCCGCCGGGCGACCGCGCCGGCCGGGCCGCCGCCACCGGTGGCCGACCCGCCCGCCGGACCGCAGGTCACACGGCACGCCTCGGCGCGGCACACTGCACCCGTGACCGATCCCAGCCAGGCCACCGGCTCGACCCTGACCGACCCCGGTTCGCTCGCCGATCCCGGGCGGGCCGGCCAGGAGACGGCCGCCGACGGCCGGGTGCGGCCGGCTCTCGACCTGCTGATCTGGGACGCCCCGAACATCGACATGACCCTGTCGACGGTCATCGGCGCGCGGCCCACCGCCGCGTCCCGCCCGCGGTTCGACGCGATCGCCGCCTGGTTCGTCGAGGGCGCCGGCGATCCGACCGTGCCCGGCGCGCCGGACGTCGAGGCGTGCGTGTTCGCCAACATCCCCCCGCAGCCGGGCACGCTGCAGCGCTGGGTGGAGGCACTGCGCGGCTTCGGGTTCGCCGTCTTCGCGCGGCCGAAGAGCCAGCCCGACGACGACATCGACCAGGACATGCTCGACCACATCGCCGTCCGGGCGCACAGCCACCACCTGCGCCGGCTGGTGGTCTTCTCCGGCGACGGCCGCAACTTCGCCGAACCGCTGGAGCAGCTGGTCCGGGACGGCACCCACGTCGTCGTGGTGGCGTTCAGCGAGGTCGCCGGCTACGCGATCAGCTCCGACCTCCTGGAGTTCATCGACATCGAGGACGTCCCGGGGGCATTCGTCGAGCCGCTGGACCGGGTCCGGCTGGACGCGCTGCCCCCGGACGGCGCCTGGCTGCGGCCGACCCGGAGCCTGCGCGACTTCGTCAGCTCGTTCACGGCCCGCCGCAACGGCTGACCCGGGCGCGCCGGTCCGGCCGCTGTCCGACCCGAGAAGTCACGGTCACCCACACGGGTCGGGTCGCGCGGCGGTGCTCAGGCTCGTGGGTGCGCGTGCCGATGGGGCAGGGTGTTCCGATCCGGGGTCGAGTGGCTCGTCTCGATGCTGCGCCGGGGTGACGTGCTGCCCCCGGCCGCCGCGGCGACCCCGGCTGCCGGCCGGTCGGTCGCCCGCCTCCGCGACCTGACCCCGCGCCCCGGGCTGCGGGAGCTGACGGCGGGCACGCCGGGTCTTCGCGAGGAACTGGTCGACCGGGCGCGCAGCGCCGGGCTGCTCATCGGCTCGGTCGCCCTCGTCCTCGTGCCCGCATGGGCCGTGGTCGACCGCGTCGTGGTCCCCGACCAGGCCGGAGCCTTCCTGGCGATCCGGTTGCTCGGAGAGCTCCCCATGCTCCTCGCCACGTGGGCCCTGTGGCGACGTCCGATCGGCCGGCGGCGGCCCGAGCGGTTGACCTTCCTCGTGCTGGCCGTGGTCCAGCTCGAGGTCGCCTGGATGGTCGTGCAGACCGGGGGCTCGCCCTACTACATCCTCGGCTTCACGGTCGCCGTGTACGGAAGCGGCTGCATCGTGGTCGCCCGCCCGCGCTGGACGACGGCGCTGGTGGCCCTCTCGTGGGCGGCGCTGGGGCTGGCTGCGGTATTCGGCTCCGGGCGGCTGAGCGGCTCGGACCTCATCGCACTCACGCTGTACCTCGGCACCGCCTCGATCATCGCCGTCCTGGCCCATCTGCACCGCTACGCCCTGAACAACCGCGAGCTGCTGACCCGCCTCCGGCTGGAGCGGGAACAGCGGCGGACCGGGGCGCTGCTCGCCCAGCTGGAGAGGCTGAGCAACGAGGACCCGCTCACCGGCCTGGCGAATCGCCGCCGCTGGGACGCCGAGCTGACGGCGACCTGCGCGGCGGCACGCGCCGACGGCGGTGCGGTCGCCCTCGTGCTGCTCGACATCGACCACTTCAAGCGGGTGAACGACCGGCACGGTCACGCCGGGGGTGACGCCGCGCTCCGGGCCGTGGCCGAGCTGCTCACGCGGCGGCTGCGCAGCGGTGACCTGGTGGCGCGGCTCGGCGGCGACGAGCTCGCCGTCCTGATGCCCGGCGCCGATCTGGACCGCGCCGCGGAGCTCGCCGAGCGGCTCCGCGCCGAGGCCACGCTCCTGCGGCCGCCGGGCTTCGCCTCCGGTGAGCTGAGCCTGTCCCTCGGCGTCGCGGCGGCGGCGGGGCCGGCCGTGCAGGCCGGGGGGCTGATGTCCCGCGCCGACGCGGAGCTCTACCGCGCCAAGATCACCCGGAACTCGGTCGGGGCAGCCCACGAGACCGTGGTGCTGCCGGGTTAGCTGTCGCGCAGCGTCTCCAGCGCCTTGTCGATCCGGCGCTGCCGCGTCTCGGGTGCCTTGGCCCCCTCGACCGCCAGGACGTGCCGCAGCTGGTGGCTGTAGGCCAGCCGCTCGAACGCCCGCTGCGCCGGTTCGTCCCGCGCCAGCGCGGCAGCGAGATCGGCGGGCACCGCGACCTCGCGCGGCTCGATGTCGACCTCGAGCTCGACCTCGACCTGGTCGCCGGCGCTCACCCCGGCCGCGGTCCGGTTCTCCCCGCTCAGGGGGATGAGGAAGCGGCCGCCCCGCGGGGCCACGGTGCTGCGGTAGGTGTGCCCGCCGATGGTCACGCGCACGGCCGGTCGCTTCCCCGCCGCCAGCGCCTCGACCACCTCGTCGGGTACGGGCAGCCCCGTCGCCGTCCTCCCGGCCGCCTCCACCGTGGTCGTGAACCTCATGCCGGGGGAGTCTGCCCGCCGATCCCCTGCTTCTTCAACCACTCGAGGACGGTGTCGGCCACCTCGGACCAGCCGGAGTCGACCGTGAGGGAGTGACCCCGGTCGGGGAAGCGGCGGAACTCGGTGACGGCCGCGGATCTGCCGTAGAGCTTGTAGGTCGCCCGGCTCACCGAGTCCGGGACGGTGCGGTCGGCACCGCCGGAGATGATCAGCAGCGGGCCACGTTCGCCTCGCCGGGTGTCGACGGCGGTGGCGGCGCGCCGGCGGGGCGTCACGTTGGCCAGCGCGGCCTGGAACAGCGGGCGCCCCGGAGCGGGGATGGTCCACCGTTCGTGCAGTTGCTCGGATTCTTGCGCAGGGAGGGCGTTGCCGAAGCCGGCGCGGAACTGGGCCGGGGTGAGGCTCACGGCGCGCTTGCGGTTCGCGGGGTTGCCGAGGACCGGGAAGCTGGAGCGGAGCTGGGCCGGCGGCAGCCGCAGGACGCCGCGGATGGGCGCGGGGTCGATCGCTACCCCGGCGCGGCCGAGCCCGCGCCCCAGCAGCGCCTGCACGACCAGGCCGCCGAAGGAGTGTCCGACGAGCACCGGCGGCGACGGCAGCGCCGCCACGATGCGGACGTGGTGCTCGATCACCTCGTCGATGCCGATCCCGGCCTGGCTCTCCGGGTGCTCCCGCGCCTCGGCGACCGTTCCGGGAACGCCGGGCCACTCGGGCAGGACCGGGTCGAAGCCGGCGTCGTGGAACCGGTCCGCCCACGGCTGCCAGCTGGTGGAGTGCAGCCACAGCCCGTGCACGAACACCACGGGCACGCGATCGCCGCTCATCGACGCTCCTCCTCGGACGGGACCGGGCCGCCGAGGCGTCACTCTGGCCGACGACCACCCCCGCGGGAACCCCGCCGACCCTCCTCGTCCGGGTAGGGCCCGGCCGGCTGCGCTTCCTGACCGCGCGTGCGATGCCGATGACGCGTGGTGGCGTGCACGGCGCCCGGGTTCCGAGCCGGCGCGGGGCCGCCGGACGGCGCGTCGGGGCGGGCGACGCGCCGGGCATGGCGCCCGACGGCTACCGTGCCCATCGCGGGGGCCGTCCGTACGCGGGGCCGTGCGTCCGCGTGGGCACAGGATCGGAGAGGACAGATGACCAGCGTTCCCGGCGTGGATCACCCGGAGGAACAGACCGAGGCCGAGATCACGCTGACCGGCCGCGGCGTCTCCGTGACCGCCCGGGTCGAGCTCGTCCAGAACGACCGGATCTCGGTGCGTCCGTCGGTCGGGGAGTTCGTGGAGCAGGTCGTCGTGAAGGTCGGCGACGTCGTCGAGATCTTCTGGAAGCACGACGAGGGCCAGCGCGCCCTTCCGGCCGAGGTCACCGCGGTCGATCAGGGGGCGGTGATCCGCTGGACCCTCCGGGCGACCGGCCCGGCCGAGCACAGCCAGCGGCGAGCGGCCGTCCGGGGCCGCGTCGTGGTGCCCGTGGTGGCCACGTACGGCTCGTTCGAGCTCAGGGGCGAGACGATCGACCTGAGCGAGGCCGGTCTGCGCGGGCAGTTCCAGGGCATGGGCGCTCCGCCCGAGGGAGGCTCGAGGGTGGACCTCGACATCCGTCTGGAGGAAGGGGCGGTCAGGACCAGGGCCGAGGTGGTGCGCAACCAGGCCCGCGGCGCCAACTGGGTCATGTCGATCCGGTTCCTCACGATCCAGGAGAAGGACCAGGACCGCATCCGCCGGCGGGTGTTCACGGCCCTGCGCGAGGAGCGCGCGAAGAAGGCCGACGACGCCCCGCGCGACCTGCGCGGATAGCCCTCCGGGTCGCCACGGGTAGGCGGCCCCTCCGCGGGGCACGGTGCAGGGGTGACCGCCCCGCCGCCCCGGATGCCCGACGCCCTCACGGCGTTGCGCGACCGGCTCTCCGACGCGCCGTTCGGGCTCTCGATCGCCGGCCGTGACGACGCCGCGCGGGCCGCGCGAGCCGTCGCCGACCAGATCGACGACTACCTGCTCCCGCGCCTGCGGGACCTCGACGCCCCCTTGCTGACGGTCGTGGGCGGGTCCACGGGCGCGGGCAAGTCCACGCTGGTCAACAGCCTCGTCGGCGCCCCGGTCACCACGGCGGGCGTGCTCCGACCGACCACGCGGGCGCCGGTCCTGGTCTGTGCGCGCGCCGACCTGGCCGCGTTCTCCGGTGATCGCGTCCTCCCGGGCCTGCCACGGGTGACCGGATCGGGCGGTGGCCCCGGGACGCTGCAACTCATCGCCCGCGACGACCTGCCGCCCGGCCTGGCGCTGCTCGACGCCCCCGACGTCGACTCCGTGGTCGAGTCCAATCGCGAGCTCGCCGGTCAACTGCTCTCGGCGGCCGACCTCTGGGTCTTCGTCACGACGGCTGCCCGCTACGCCGACGCCGTCCCGTGGGACCTGCTGCGGACGGCGCAGGAGCGGGGCACCGCGCTCGCCGTCGTCCTCGACCGGGTGCCCCCCGAGGCGACCGACGAGGTGGCCGCCGACCTGGCCGGGATGCTGCGCACCGCGGGCCTGGCCACGGCGCGGCTGTTCGTGATCGAGGAACGGCCGCTGTCCGAGGGCCGGCTGCCCGAGGACCAGGTCGGGCCGCTGCGGGCCTGGCTGCACGCGCTGGCCGCGGACCAGGAGGCCCGGGCCGACGTGGTGCGCCAGACGCTGACCGGGGCGCTGGGCAGCCTGGAGCAGCGGGCGGCCGCGATCGCCGTCGCGCTGGAGGAGCAGGCGGCGGCGGGCGACGCGTTGCGGGACGCGGCGGCCGCCGCCTACACCGGCGCGTACGAGGGCATCGACGAGGGCGTCCGGAGCGGCACGATGCTGCGCGGCGAGGTGCTCGCCCGGTGGCAGGAGTTCGTCGGCACCGGGGAGTGGATGCGCAGCCTGCAGCACCAGGTGGGGCGGCTGCGCGACCGGGTGGCCGCCGCGTTCATGGGGCGGCCGGCGCCCGCGGAGAACCTGCAGGACGCGCTGGAGAGCAGTGTCGAGCGACTGCTCCGGGCGGAGGCCGACCGGGCGGCCGAGCGGACGGTGCTCGCCTGGCGCTCGCTGCCGGGCGGCCCGGGCCTGCTCGCCGGTGAGGACCGGGAACTGGAGACCGCCTCGCCCGACTTCTCCGAGGCCGCGGCGGCGCAGGTGCGCGACTGGCAGGGGATGGTGCTCGACCTGGTGCGGTCCCAGGGGGCCGACAAGCGGTCTCGCGCCCGGGCCCTCTCCTGGGGCGTCAACGGCGTCGGTGCGGTCGTGATGGTGGCCGTGTTCGCGCACACCGGCGGGCTGACGGGCGGGGAGGTCGCCGTCGCGGGCGGCACCACGGCGGTCGGGCAGCGGGTGCTCGAGGCGGTATTCGGCGACGCCGCCGTCCGGTCGCTCGCCGACCGCGCCCGGGAGGACCTGCAGAGCCGGGTCGACGGGCTGCTCCGCTACGAGCAGGAGCGCTTCGACGCGCGGGTACGGGCGGCGGCGCCGGTGCCCGGGGCCGCCGAGGAGGTGCGGGCCGCCGTCCGCGACCTGGCCGCGGCCCACCGGGCGGCGGCATGAGCCGCAAGGAACAGCCGCTGGCCGACCGGCTGGCGGCGCTCCGTGAGGCGGTCGAGGCGGCGGAGGGCAGGCTGGACGTGCCCGAGGTCGGGCAGGCGCGCACGCTGCTGGCGAAGGCCGGTGCGCGCGCGGCGCTGGGCGACGCCACCGTCATCGCGCTGGCCGGCGCCACCGGCAGTGGCAAGTCCACCCTGTTCAACGCCCTGAGCGGCGGCGAGATCAGCACCCCCGGCGTCCGCCGGCCGACCACGGGCGTCGCCCACGCGACCGTGTGGGGCGACGACGACGGCGCCGACCGGCTGCTGGACTGGCTCGAGGTCCCCCGCCGCCACCGCCACGAGCCCGAGCCCGCGCTGGACGGACTGGTCCTGCTCGACCTCCCCGACCACGACAGCGTGCGGCTCGAGCACCGCCTGGAGGTCGACCGGCTGGTGGGGCTGGTCGACGTCCTGGTGTGGGTGCTCGACCCGGAGAAGTACGCCGACGCCGCGGTGCACGACCGGTACCTGGCCCCGCTGGCCGGGCACGCCGCGGTGCTGCTCGTCGTCCTGAACAAGGTCGACCGGCTCGACGACGCGGCGGCGCGGGCCTGCCTGGCCGACCTCCGCAGCCTGCTCGACCGGGAGGGGCTGGCCGCGACCCCGCTGCTCGCCCTGTCCGGCCGGACCGGTGCCGGGCTGGCCGACCTGCGCAAGGAGATCGCGCACCGGGTCGCCGCCCGGCGGGCGGCCACCGACCGGCTCACCGCCGACGTCCGCGCCGCTGCGGCCGACCTGTCGGCGCACTGCTCCGACGGAACGTCCCCCGCCGTCCGGCAGCCGGCCGACGCGCGGGACGACGTCGTCGACGCCCTGGCCGCGGCCGCCGGCGTGCCGGCGGTGACGGCGGCCGTCGAGCGGTCGACCGTGCGCGCCGGCAGCGCCCGTACCGGCTGGCCGCTCGTGCGCTGGGTGCGCAGGCTGCGGCCCGACCCGCTCTCGCGGTTGCACCTCGGCGACGAGCGGGCGCGCACGTCGCTGGCGCCCGCCGGGCCGGTGGAGCGGGCCGCCGTCGCCACCGCCGTCCGGCGGGCCCGGGACGCCGCCGGGGACGGCCTCGGCCAGGCGTGGCGCGACGACCTGCGCCGCACGGTGGACGACGCCGAGGCGCGGCTCACCGACCGGCTGGACTCGGCGGTCGCCGGCACGGACCTGGGCTCGGAGCGGGTCCCGCTCTGGCAGCGGGCCGTGGGCGGTCTGCAGTGGGTCCTGGCAGCCGTCGCCCTGGTCGGCGCCCTGTGGTTGCTGGCCCTCGTCCTCCTGGGTCTCCTCCAGCTCGACGACGTCCTGCCGCTGCCGCGCGTGCAGGGCATCCCGGTGCCCACCCTGCTCCTCGGCGCGGGGTTGCTGGCCGGCTTCCTGCTCGGGGTGCTCGCCCGTCCGTTCGTGCGGATGCGGGCGCGGCGACGCGGCCGGGCCGCCGGTCGCCGACTGAGAGCCGCCGTCGCGGAGGTTGCCGACGACGACGTGTTCGGCCCGATCGCCGAGGTGGGGGAGGAGGCCGCCCGGTTCTGCCAGGCGGTCGCCAGAGCGGGCCGTTAGTCCCGGAGCGAGCCGTCAGTCCCGGTGCGTCTCGCCGGAGCGGGGCTCGGGCAGCCGGCTGCGCAGGTGGTCCGCGGCGTCGCCGCGACCGGAGGGCAGGCGTGCCCAGACGTGCTTGCGGCCCGGACGCTCCTCCCAGCCGTAGTCGGTGGAGAGCTGGGCAACCAGGTGCAGCCCCATGCCGCCGAGGGCCGGGTCGCGGTCGACGGCGGGCACGGGCGGGCGGTCGGGCGCCTCGTCGCTGAGGTCGAGCAGCCAGCCGTCCGTGCCGGCGACCACGAGGGCGCGGACGTCGCCGCCGCCGTGCCGCAGGGCATTGGAGGCCAGCTCCTCGAAGACGAGCAGCAGGCCGTCGCGGGCGTCCTCGGACGAGGCGGAGGACACCGACGGGTGGGCGACCCGGGCGCGCAGGTCCGACCGGACGCGGGAGACCACGTGCATGGCCTCCAACTGCCAGTGCCAGACGTCACCGGCCACGGAGGGAACGGGGGCGCACGGCCACTCGGAATGGGCCGGGTTCTCGGCCCTTGCCTCACCACCGGCCATGGCGGCCACTCGCCTCCCCTCGCGTCCGGAGTCGCAGGTCGACCGGCGACTCCGGTCCGCGGATGACTCCATCCTGACCGATGCGGTTCCGGCGCGCACCGCCGGGAGCAGGCGGAGGCGACCCCCGAAGGTTTTCAAGGCACACTGTGAGCCGTGGAGGACATGCTGCGGGAGCTGAGCCGGGTGGCTCTGGTCGACCGGACGCTGACCGAGGTCCTCACTGACATCACCCGGATCGCCGCCATGGGCATCCCCGGCGCCGAATCGACCTCGATCACCCTGATCCGCGACGACGACAAGGCATTCACGGCCGCCCACCACGGCGAGATGGCGCTGCTGGCCGACGAACTGCAGTACGCGAAGGGCTACGGGCCCTGCATGGACGCCGGCCGCGGCGGGGTGCTCCTGCGGGTCGACGACATGCGCGACGAGACGCGCTGGCCGGACTACGTCGACCACGTCGTGGCCGAGGCCGGCGTCCTGAGCTCGCTGTCGGTCCCGTTGCCCTACCAGGGCTCGTCGATCGGCGCCCTGAACAACTACTCGACGAAGCCGGCGGCGTTCGCCACGCCGGAGTCGCTCCGGGCCGGGCTGGAGGTCGCCGAGGTCATCGCGGTCGCCGTCGCGAACGCCGACTCGCACTGGCAGCTCGGCGAGCAGGCCCGCAACATGCGCCTGGCCATGGAGTCCCGCGCCGTCATCGAGCAGGCCAAGGGGGTGCTGATGGCGCAGCGGCACGTCGACGCGGAGCAGGCGTTCGAGATCCTGCGGGAGGCCTCCCAGCGCTACAACCGCAAGCTCCGCGACATCGCCCTCGGGATCGTGGAATCCACGCAGCAGAAGCCGCGCTGACCCCCGCTGGTCAGCGGGGCCGGCCGTCCAGGCCCGACAGCCTGGTGACGAGGAACTCGACGGCGGCGGCGCTGTCGACTCTCTCGGCCACCTCGACCGCCGTGGGCGCCGTGGAGACGGTGCGCCGGTCGACCAGCGTCTGCCCGCGTCCCGCGCCGAGGCCCGTGTCGACGACGACGTGGCGGCGCACCGTGTCCAGGGTGCCCGGGATGATCGCCTCGGTGAGGGCCAGCGCGTCGTGCACGACCACCCCGGTGGTGCCGTAGGACCGCCGCGCGTGCTCCAGGTACTGCTGCAGGATCGCGGCCGCCTGGGCGCCGATCGGCCCCGCGGCGGCGAAGCGGGCGATGTCGTGCTCGTCCAGCACCGTGGGCAGCGTGACGTCGAGGCCCACCAGGACGGTGGGCAACGTGGAGCCGAGCACCGCCTGCGCGGCCTCGGGGTCGGCCCACACGTTGAACTCGGCCGCGGCGGTGACGTTGCCGCCCCGCGCGGCCGAGCCGCCCATGACGACGAGGCGGCCGATCCGCGCGGCCGCCTCGGGGAACACCCGCAGGAGCAGGGCGATGTTGGTCAGGGGGCCGATCGCCGCCACGGTGACCGGGTCCGGGGAGCTCAGCAGCAGCTCGGCCAGCGCCACCACGGCGGGGCGCGGGTCGGTCCCGGCCGGCGACGGCGGCAGCTGTACGCCGCCGAGGCCGGCGGTGCCGTGCACGTGGCCGGCCCGCTCGGGCTGGGCGTGCACGAGGGACGCGGCCGCGCCCGCGGCGACGGGGACGTCGGCCCTGCCGGCGAGGTGCAGCACCCGCAGGGCGTTGTCGGTCGTCTGCGCCAGCTCGACGTTGCCGTGCACCGTGGTGACCAGCCGCAGGTCGACCTCCGGGCTGGCCAGGGCGAGCAGGATCGCCAGGGCGTCGTCGATGCCGGGGTCGGTGTCGATCACCAGCGGGATGGGGGTGGTCACCGGCTCATCCAATCAGCGGGCCGAGCCGCCACCACGGGGCCTGCGCCAGCAGGTGCAGGGCCACGCCGACGCCGCGCAGGATCCCGCCCAGAGTCAGGTGGCCGCCGCCTGCTGCCACAGCAGGACCAGGCACGGCGCGGTGGCGAGCACCGGGACGACGGCCGGCACGCCGTCCTCGCGCAGCCGACGAGTCTCGAATCCCCCGGGTCCGCGGGCGATTCGGCGTCAGGCGTACGGGCGACACGCCGGGTGTGTCGGAGGCCCTCCGGGATGACCGTCCCGCGGATCGGCCATTTCTCCGCTCGGGACGCACGGCTTGTCGACAAGTGCTCGCCCCGGGGAACGGGTCGCCGACCGCGTCGGCAGGCATCGGCAACGGTTCGGTCACGCGGCCTCCGGGGGCAGTCGCGGAAGCGGGCCGGGGCGGTCCCCGATCCCTAGTTTTCTCCTTGTCCGCGTCCCCTTCCCCGGCCGCGGTGACGACCTGCAGGGAGGCGAGAGTGAGCACGGAAACGACCTCGACGGCCTCCCCGGCACGCCCCACCGCCGCCCTGTCCGGCGCGGAGTCCGTGCGCACGCTCGCCGGCCTGCTCGACGTCCTCGACCGTGCCGACGTCCCGGCCTCCCAGCGCGCGCGGACCCGGCGTCCGGCGGTCGACCGGCCCGAGGCCTACCGGCGTGGCACGGCCCGCCGGCAGCCGCTGCGTTCGGTGCCGCAGGCGCCCCCCGCCCGGCCCCTGCCCGCCGGCGCGAGCCCGGCAGCGGCACCGGCGCCGGCCCGAGTGCCGGCCGTCGCGCAGCGACCCGGCCCGCTGCGCGCGCTGACCCGCCGCGTCGCCCTCTGGGGTGCCGGCGTCGACGGCGCGTACCTGGCCTGGCGCGGCGGCGAGGCCCTCGCGGCCACCCCCGCGGTCACTCCGGCGGCCCACACCGGAACCGTCGCGAAAGCCCCCGCGGCACGCCGTCCCTCCCGGCTGCGCGCGCTGACCCGTCGGCTCGCCCTCTGGGGCGCCGGCGTCGACGGCGCGTACCTGGCCTGGTTCCCGGCGGGACGGACCGCCGGGATCGGCGAACCGGCGGACCGGCGCCCGCTCTCCGACCGCCCCGTCGTGCTGCGCGAGATGCCCAGCACGCCCATGATCCAGCCCGCGGCGTCTTCCCCCGCCGCGGCGCTTCTTCCCCGAGGTCCGGCGTCGTCGGCCGGCCCGCGGGGAGCTCGACCGGTAGCTCCCGGAGCAGTTCCCGTCCACGGCGTAAGACCGGGTGGACGCCTCGAACGCTCCGTTGCCACCGGATGGTCGTCCCCGGCACGGCCGTCACCGGCCGGGAACGGACTCGTCAGGGCGCGGGGTGACCCGGTGTCCTGTCCGGTCAGGGGATCGCCCCCACCGGCGCGACGGGCACGGTCCCCGGGCTCTCCTCTCCGGAGCCCGTTCCCTCGAGGGCCGACCCCGCGCACCGATCCGGGCGCCTCCCGCGCCTGACCGCACGACGCGCGACCACGGCAGCCGGCCGCTGGACGCCGTCCTCCGCACTGCCCGAGCACGCCGACCGGTCGCCCACTTCCCCGGGTGATCGACGACCGCCGCTCGGTCGTGCGAGTTCTCGCACGCCTCTCGGCCTCCGGGCCGCCGCGCTTCCCCCGACGGTGCACCTTCGCCGCCGACCGACTTCGCTGCACGATCGTTCTCGCCTCGACCCACCGCCGACTGCCCCTCGAGGGCAGCGCGCGGACCCTCCAGGGAGGCGCAGACGCGTGACGCGCTGCCGGACCGGCCGCGGAACCGCCGAGGAAAGCACCAGGCACCCTCCGGTACCCGCAGCGGGACGTCCGCCGTCCCCGGGTCTCTGACCGGAGCGACCTGGCCACCGGCGCCACGGAGAGACGGCAGGCGAGAGGAACTCGCGACGACCGGGAGAAGGTCCGGCGCACCGGGCAAGCGATGCTGGACGACGTCGCCCGCTGACGTGGACGACGTACCGGTGGGCGATCTACCGCCCACCCACCCGCCGGAAGGCGGGCGCTCTCCGGAAGCCCCCGGCGAGCGCCCGCCCCGGCCTTTTCGCGTTCGGGAACCGGACGGTCGGACCCGGTGCCGGTGTCGCGGGGCCCCGCCGGGAATGCTGGGGGCAGCATCCCGCCCGCCCTCTGGAAGGAACCCGCCCTGTGACCGACCCCGCGCGTCCGTCCGGCTTCCCGGACGGACCCCTGCCCGACGGGGCGGACGGCGGGGCGGGGCGTGGCGCGGGGACGGGCACCGTGAGCGGCGCGGAGGTCGAGCTCGAGGCCGGCCGGCTGCGGGTCGAGCTGGCCGTCGACGCCGCGCAGATCGGCAGCTTCGACTGGGACCTCACGACCGGCCGGCTGAGCTGGGACGACCGCCTCCTGCAGATCTTCGGCTACGACCGCGACTCCTTCGACGAGTCGATCGACTCCTTCCTCGCCCGCTGCCACCCCGAGGACCGGCTGCGCACTCTGGAGTTGCTCCAGTCGGCGGTCGACACGTGCGGCGACTTCTCCGCCGAGTACCGCGTCGTGCTGCCCACCGGCGAGATGCGCTGGGTCCAGGGCCGCGGGCGGGCGCTGGCCGACGAGTCAGGGGTCGCCGTCCGTCTGCTCGGGGTCGCGTACGACACCACCGCGCAGCAGGAGGGCGAGGCCCGGGTGGTGCGGGTCCTCGAGGCCATGAACGCCGCCTTCTTCGCCCTCGACCGGCAGTGGCGGTTCACCTACGTCAACGCCGAGGCCGAGCGCGTGCTGCACGCGAGCCGGGAGGAGCTGGTCGGCGGCGAGATCTGGGACCTCTTTCCGGCCGCGGTGGGCAGCAACTTCGAGGAGAACTACCGCGGCGCCATGGCCGACGGCGCGGAGCGCGTGTTCGAGGCGTACTACCCCGCGCCGCTGGACGCCTGGTACGAGGTGCGGGCCTGGCCCGGCCCCGACGGTCTCTCGGTCTACTTCCTCGACGTGACCGACAGGTTGGCCGCCCAGGAGCGGTCCCGCCGGAGCACCGCCCGCCTCGCCCTCGTCGCCGAGGCCACCTCGATCATCTCGGGCGCGCTGATCGGCGGCCAGGGGGAGGAGACCGCCCTCCAGCGGGTGGCCGAGGCGGCGGTGCCCGTGCTCGGCGACTGGGTGATCCTCAGCCTGGTCGACGAGGACGGCCGCATGCGCGACGTCGGCAGCTGGCACGTGGACGCCGACGCCCGGCCGCTCGTGGCCCGGTACGCCCTCCTGCGGCTGGCCGCCATCGGCCCCGGCGCCCCGATCATGCGGTCGCTGGCGTCCGGCCAGCTGCTCACCGTGGACGACGTGGGGGAGACCGTCGGCCGGACCCTTCCCCCCGGCGAGGTCAGCGACGTCTTCTGGACGCTGGCACCGCGGTCGGCGATCACCCTGCCGCTCGCGGCGCGGGGCCGCACGTTGGGTGCGCTGAGCGTCTACCGCTCGGCCGACCGGCCACCCGCGGACGCCGATGACGTGGCGACCGCCCGGGAGGTGGCGGGGCGGGTGGCGCTCGCCCTGGACAACGCCCGCCTGTACGAGCAGCAACGCCGCCTCGCCGAGGGGCTCCAGCGCAGCCTGCTGACCGCGCCGCCGGAGCCCGACCACGCGGAGATCGTGGTGCGGTACCGGCCGGCGATGGAGGTCGCCCAGGTGGGCGGGGACTGGTACGACGCCTTCCTGCAGCCGCCCGGCGCCACGATGGTCGTCATCGGGGACGTGGTGGGGCACGACACCGAGGCCGCCGCGGCCATGGGGCAGCTGCGCGGGATGCTGCGCGGCATCGCCTACCGGGCGGGCCTCGGGCCGGCCGCCGTCCTGACCGACCTGGACGCCGCCATCGAGGGGCTGGGCATGGGCACCATGGCCACCGCCGCGATCGCCCGGGTGGAGGCGACCGCGGAGGAGCGGGTCGCCGGCATCACGCGCCTGCGCTGGTCCAACGCCGGTCATCCGTCGCCGCTGCTGCTCCACCCGGACGGCTTCGTCGAGGAGCTCTCGGGTGCGGGGAGCGAGCTCATGCTCGGCGTCGATCCCACGACCCCGCGCACCGACTCCGTGGTCTCGGTCCGGCGCGGCGCCACGCTGCTGCTCTACACCGACGGCCTGGTCGAGGGCCGGGACCTTCCCCTGGACGACGGCATCGCCCGCCTGCGCGAGGCGCTCGCCGAGCTCGCCGACCGGCCGCTGGCCGACCTCTGCGACGAGGTGATCGACCGGCTGCGGCCCGAGGGGCTCCAGGACGACGTCGCGCTGGTCGCCGTCCGGCTGCACCCGGAGGACCGTCCCCGGCCACCGGAGGCGGGGCCGCAGCGGGTTCCCGCCGCCTTCCGCTGACCTCGGGTCAGCCGCGGGGCAGCAGGGCCCAGACGTGCTTGGCACCGTCGTGCACGTACCAGCCGTGGGCGGTGGCCAGTTCGGCGATCAGGTACAGCCCCAGGCCGCCCTCGCTCGGGTCGCGCCCGACCGCGGGCGCCGGCGGCGCGGCCGTGGCCTGGTCGGACACCTCGATGAGGTAGGCCTCGCCGGTGAGGCGGACGGCGGCCTGCACCCGGCCTCCGCCGTGGCGCAGCGCGTTCGAGGCCATCTCGTCGAAGGCGAGGACGAGCTGGTCGCGCAGATCGGCGGCCACCGGGCCACCCGCCTCACGAGCGGTGGCGAAGCGGCGGACCTCCGCGCGCACCGAGGGCAGCTGGGCGATGTCGTCGAGGTCCCACGACAGGACGGGCGTCGCGGCCGGGGGCCGCGCCGAGGGCCAGACCGACCCGGTCGCACGCCCACTCACCCGCTGCACTCCTCGCCCCTGGCCGCCGTCGGGATGGCGAGCCGAACACTCTCGTATCGGCGGCGCGGCCCGGTCCCAAACCTTCTGCGACGCGCGTCACCCTCGCGTGGGTGACGGCGCCGCGCAGGGAGGTCAGGAGGAGAGCTCGGCGAGCTTGCGAACGGTGTTCCAGTTCCGTCCCGTGCCGGCGACGCCGAGCAGCCGGTCCCACTTCCAGGCGGCGAGCGGGGTGTTGGCGATGCCGTCGGGCAGCCACAGGTACAGCTCGCGGCCCCGGACGAGGTACTCCCCGGAGTCGGCGGGGGGCAGCGCGTCGACGGCGGCCGCTGCCGGCGGCTCGGGGAGGAAGGTGACCAGGTAGCGCGCCGGATCCGTGGCCACGGTGGCGAAGGGGTCGCCCGCGACCACGGCCGCGACCTCCGCCCCGGTCCGCACGACGACGGGGACGTCGAAGCCGAACTCCTGCTCGATGGCCCCGCTGAGGTCGGCCGCGAGCTCGGCCTCCGAGAGGTCGCTGTCGAGCACCACGTTGCCGCTGCGCAGGTGCGTGCGGACGTTCCCGTACCCGCGTCCGGTCAGCAGTTCGGTCAGCCGGGGCATGCCGAGCTGGTGCGCCCGCCCGACGTTGATGCCGCGCAGGAGTGCCACGAAACGGGTCGGGGACGACGTCATCCGGGCACCGTAGCGCCCGTGTCGGACCGGATCAGCCGGTGAACGACGGGTGCCAGGCGCCGGTCAGCACGCTGAGGGCCACCGCGGCCGCGCAGACGGCGACGGTCGCCGCGACGAAGAGGAGGTCGCGGCGGCGCAGGACCGAGCCTCGCGCGTTGGTGCGTGGGATGCCCGAGTCGAAGCCCCGGGCGTCCATCGCAGTCGCCAGGCGCGAGCCCCGGCGCACCGCCCCCACCAGCAGCGCGAACACGATGCCCGCGAACAGCCGGACCCGGGCGGTCGGCGTCCGCCCCTCGACACCCCGGGCGCGCCGAGCCAGCCGCACGGACTCGAACTCGCCGACCAGCAGGGGCACCAGCCGCAGCGCCGCCAGGGCCCCGTAGGCGAACCGGGTCGGCACCCGCCAGTGGATCGTCAGCGCATCGGCGAGCCGGACCGGATCGGTGCCGGCCACCAGCAGCACACCGGGCAGGGCCAGCCCGACGACGCGCAGGGCCAGACCCGCGCCGACGAGGGGGTCACGGTCGGCGGACAGGAGCACGTTCACCAGCCCGACGGAGGCGGCGCCGAGCAGGAGCGGCCACGTCCGGCGGCCGACGTCCCGCGGGGAGGTGAGCCCGGCGGCGGGCAGCAGGCAGAGCTCGGCGGCCACCACGACGGCGGCGGTGACGACGTCCACCGTGGTCAGCAGGACCAGGGTGACGACGGCGATCGCCGACAGCTGCGCGACCGGATTGATCCGGGCCAGCGGTGTGCCCTGCACCGGGCCGAGCGCCAGGCTGCTCACCGTGCCCACGGCTCGACTCCGGGCTCGTTCCGCTCCTCGCTCGCTGGCGCTCGCTGCGATGCTCGCTCACCCGTCATTCTCACAATGCCCACGGCTCGACTCCGGGCTCGTTCCGCTCCTCGCTCGCTGGCGCTCGCTGCGATGCTCGCTCACCCGTCGTTCTCACAATGCGATCCGCTCGTCGGCGAACGTCGTCACCAGGTCCGCGTCGTGGGTGACCACCGCGACGGCGCAGCCGCGGGCGCGTTGCTCCGCGAGGAGCGTCACGAGCTCGCGCCAGGTGGCGGCGTCCTGGCCGAACGTCGGCTCGTCGAGCACGAGCACCCGCGGGGCGGTCGCCAGCGCCGTGGCCACCGAGAGCCGCCGCTGCTGGCCGCCGGACAGCGTGAACGGGTTGGCGTCGGCGTAGGCGGCGAGCCCCAGCCGCTCGAGCAGTTCCTCGGCCGTCGCGCGCGCGGCCGCGGCGTGCTCGCCGGAGCGCAGCGGGCCCAGCGCCAGCTCGTCACGCAGACGCCCGGTGAGGAACTGCTGCTCGGGATGCTGGAAGACCGTGCCGATCCGGGTGACCAGCTCCCCCGCCCGCCAGCGGTGCGGCTCCCGGTGGCCCCGCCGGACGCCCCCCGCGAGGTCCGCGGCGACCTCGACCCGCCCGATGGTGGGCGCGCGCAGGCCGGCCAGCAGCAGTGCGAGGGTGGACTTGCCCGCACCGTTGGGGCCGGTGACCGCCAGCGCCCGGCCGCCGCGCAGCGTCACGGTCGTGGGGGGCAGCGCGGCGACGTCGGCGCCGCGGTACGTGAAACCGGCGCCGTCGGCGGTCAACAGCACCGGACCGGGCGCCGCCGGAGGGAGGCGCAGGCCCGCGGTGCGGCCGATCGGGCGCCAGTCGGGGCCGTGCTCGACCAGCCCACCCGGCACCACCTCCACGACGCGGTCGACCAGCGGCAGCCAGGGTTCCGCGTCGTGGTCGACGACGATCGTCGTGGCACTGCGGTCGGCCGTCACCCGGACCACGGCCGCCCGCACGAGGGCGGCACCGGGTGGGTCGAGCTGGGCGGTGGGCTCGTCGAGCAGCAGCAGACCCGGCCGGCGGGCCAGCACGCCCGCGAGCACCAGCCGCTGCTTCTCCCCACCCGAGAGGGCCTGGGTGGGCCGGTCGCGCCCGTACGGGAAGCCGACGGCGGCGAGCGCGTCGTCCACCCGCGGCCAGATCTCGTCGGGCCGCAGGCCGGCGTTCTCCAGCCCGAACGCGACGTCGTCCCCGACGCGGGCCATGACCAGCTGGCTGTCCGGGTCCTGCGCGAGCATCCCCAGTCGCCCGCGCGCCGCGGCCGGAGGGCCGCCGTCGACGGTCAGCTCGCCGGCGATCTCGGCACCCTCGGTGCCGAGCAGCCCCGCCAGGGCCGCCAGCAGCGTGGACTTGCCGGCACCGGAGGCGCCGGTGAGCAGGATCCGCTCGCCGGGCTCGACGACCAGGTCGACCCCCGTCACCGCCCAGGCACGGCGGGACGGATGCCGGACGCCGAGCCCGCGCGCGACGACCCGGACTGGTGTCCCCTCGGAACCCCTGCCTTCGCGTGCGCCTGGGAGCAGCGGGAGCGGTTCCGGGAGACCGGATGCGGTCACCGGGGGACCGGGGTCAGACGCGGCGGCGACCGGCGGCGAACGAGCTGAGGGCGCCGGTGCGGGCCAGCGCCCGGACCAGCGCCGTGCCGCCGATCCCGCAGACGACGACGGTGCTGGCGACGACCACCAGGACGTAGGTGAGCTTCCAGCCCGCCGTCCAGGTCGGGTACCAGTACACGAGGTCGAGGCCCGCGGCCGCCGCGCCGGCGAGGACGGCCGACAGCGCGGCCTGGAGCCAGCCGAAGCGGCGATAGCGGAAGGCGGCGTAGCCCAGTTCCCCGGCGAGGCCCTCGATCAGGCCGTAGAGCACCACCTGCGCACCCCACTGCGCGCCGAGCAGCGCCGACACGATGGCGGCGACCGTCTCGGCGAAGATCGCGGCGCCGGGCTTGCGGACGATCAGCGGGGCGACGACCGCCGGCAGCAGCCACACTCCGTACATGACCGCCTGGGCGGGCGGGAACGCCGTGAACGCGGTGCCGGTCGCGGCCCACAACAGGTTCCACGCCCAGAAGACGACGCCGAAGGCGACGCCCAGGACGGCGGTGACGACGATGTCCACGGTGCGCCAGCGGTTGCTGCCGGACCGCGGATCGACGGATTCGGACGAACGGACGGCCTGCTCGGCCATGTCTCCTCCAGACTCCCTGCGCCGGCATGACCCGGATCAGGTTCGAGGGTCTGCGGTGTCCCGCACTCTCAGCGCCGAGGCGCTCCCCTGTCGGTTTCTTCTGTTGTACCGCCGACACTAGCTCCTGTTCGGCTCGCCGGCTCCAGCCGGTGGCGAGAACATTCGAGCGTGCTCGATGAGGGTCCTGATGCGTCGTGCGTGAGCGCCGTGCCAGTAGACCCGGCGGCACGCCCGGCACCGGACGAACTCGTCGTAGGTCCGGCGGGTCGCCGCTTCGAGCAGGTGGGCGACCTCCTCCTTGGGCACCGGATCGAGGACGCCGCCGCACGCGGTGCAACGGGTGAGCGGCGCCAGGTCGAGTGAGAACCGATCGAGGACGTCGGCCAGCTGGTCGTCGGGGCGGCTTCCGCGCACCAGCGCCCCGCGCGGCAGCGCCCGGCGCATGAGCAGACGCCGATCCTGCGTGAGCAGCACCCGATCCTCCGCGACGGCCCGCGCGACCAGGTCGGGGTCGTCGGCGTCGTTGCGCCAGGCCACGTCCAGGCCCAGCAGGCGCATGCGGCGGGCGAGAGCGCCCAGACCCACGTCGAGCACGAAACCGCCGCCGGGGGGGCTCTCGGGACGGGCCGCCTCGGTCACCTCGATCCGGCTGCCCGGCGACGTCCGCGCACGGGGGTCGGTCGGAACGCCGTCCAGTCGCAGCCCGCCGACCTCGGTCAGCGGCACGCCGGCGGCCTGGACGACGTGACCGACCGTCGCGTCGGGGTCGAACCGCAGGCGCCGCATGCCGGCGGAGCGATCCCGGCCCGGCAGCAGGAAGCGCAGCGCCGCCGGGACGACGACATCGACGACCTGCTGGCCCGTCACGATGCGGGCGTACCCAAGCGGAGCGCCCAAATACTTGAAGCATCAACCAAACGCGAGCAGAATGGAGGGACCACCGACCGCAGGAGACCAGCATGCCCGTCCAGCGCCTCAACCACGCCGTCCTCTACGTCCGCGACGTCGAGCGCAGCCACGCGTTCTACCGCGACGTCCTCGGGTTCCGCGCGAAGATGGAGATCCCCGGCGCCGCCGTCTTCCTGCAGGCCGAGGGCTCGACCAACGACCACGACCTCGGCCTCTTCCAGATCGGCGCCGGTGCCGGCCCGTCCCAGGCCGGCCGTGGCACCGTCGGGCTCTACCACCTCGCGTGGGAGGTCGACACGCTCGCCGAGCTGGCCCGGATCCGCGATGCGCTGCAGCAGGCCGGCGCCCTCGTCGGTGCCTCCGACCACGCCACGACCAAGGCGCTCTACGCGCACGACCCCGACGGCCTCGAGTTCGAGGTGTCGTGGCTGCTGCCCGCCGACCTGATCACCCCCGAGGTCACCGAGGGGGCAGCCATGACGGCGCCGTTGGACCTCGACCGCGAGATCGAGCGCTACGGCGCGCAGACCCGCGGCGGGGTCGGGGTCTCCGTCGCCGGCTGAGGCGTGATCCGGGCCCCGTCTGGGCAGGAAGGCAGAACCGATCCGCCAGGAGGCCCTCGTGTCCGAGTCCGCCCGCCCGCTCGCCCTCGTCACCGGTGCCTCCAGCGGCATCGGGCTGGAACTCGCCAAGCAGTTCGCCGAGCACGGTTACGACCTGATCGTCGCGGCCGAGAACGTCGAGCTGGACGATGCCGTCGAGGAACTGCGAGCGCTGGGCGGTGCGGTGGCGCCGGTGAGCGTCGACCTGACCAGGCGGGCCGACGTCGAGCGGCTGGTGGCGGCCTACCGCGGCTCCGGTCGTGCCCTCGACGCCGCCGCCCTCAACGCGGGAGTGGGCCACGGTGGCGCCTTCGTGGAGAGCGACCTGGAGGCCGAGCTCGGCATCGTCGAGCTCAACTGCGCCTCCACCGTGCACCTGGCCAAGCGCGTGGTGCAGGACATGACCGCCCGCGGCGAGGGTCGCATCCTGTTCACCTCGTCGATCGCCTCGCAGGCGCCCGAGCCGTTCCAGGCCGTCTACGGCGCCTCGAAGGCGTTCGTGCAGTCCCTCGCCATGGCGCTGCGCGAGGAGCTGAAGGACACCGGCGTCACCGTCACCTCCCTGCTGCCTGGGCCGACCGACACCGAGTTCTTCGACCGCGCCGAGCTCACCGATACCAAGCTCGGCGCCTCCGACAGCAAGGACGACCCCGCTCAGGTCGCCCGGCAGGGCTTCGACGGGCTGATGAAGGGCGAGGCGTCGGTGTTCGCCGGATCACTGGCCAGCCAGGCGATGGGCCGGCTCTCGGCGGTCACCCCCGCGAACGTGGCCACCAGGCTCAAGCGGCCGATGACGGAGCCCGGTTCCGCCGAGGAGTGACCCGGTTCCGGCACGATCGGTGCATGGAGCTGAGCGGACCCGTCACGCTGCCCGTCGGACCGTTCCGGTTGCGCCCCTGGCGTGAGGACGACGTCAACGCGGCGTTCGCGGCCCTGGTGGACCCGGACACCAGGCTCTGGAACGCCGGCTGGGTGAGGACGCGGGAGGACGCCGCGCACTGGCTCGAGCGGCGGCAAGAGTGGACCCTCGACGAGCACGCGTCGTGGGCGGTCGAGGACGCCGCGACCGCCGTCCTCGTCGGGTCGGTCTCCCTGCACTCGATCGACCGCGACCAGAACGACGCGGAGATCGGCTACTGGACCGTGCCCGCCGCCCGGGGCCGCGGGGTGGCCGCCCGCGCCGTCGACGCCGCCTGCCAATGGGGGTTCGGCACCCTGCCCATCGATCGCATCGAGCTGTGCCACGCGGTCGAGAACGTGGCCTCGGGGCGAGTGGCCGAGAAGGCGGGGTTCACCTATGAGGGTCATCTGCGCCGCTCGTACCGCTACGGGGACGGCGTGAAGCACGACGAGCTGCTGTGGGCGCGGCTGGCCGACGACCCGGCCCCGCTCCTCTAGGCGCTACAGGGGGACGGCGAGGCCCTCGGGTGCGGGCAGGCGCAGGGCGTCCTCGACGTCCGGGCGCATCGGCTCGATCCCCGTTCCGGCCAGGACGACGTCGCGGGCGAAGGCGTGCCAGAGCGGCGCCCGGCGCAGCATGGTGTGCCCGCCGGCGATGGTGAAGCGCGCGACCCGGGCGCCGGCGCGCTGTGCGCGGACCGCGAAATCCGCCGACAATGCGGCCGGCACCCAGCGGTCGCCGCGGCCGTGCAGGATCGCGACCGTCCGGCCGCGCAGGTGCGCCACCGGCTCCCCGGGCGGCGTCCAGGGGGCCAGGGCACAGACCGCGCCGACCTGGGGGTCGCCGCCGGCGCGCAGTGCGGCCCGGCCCCCCATCGAGTGCCCGACGAGGACGACCGGCACGTCGGGGCCGTGCTCCTCGCGGATCCGGTCCAGGCTCCACCGGACGTCGGCGTAGGCGTCGGCGGCCGCGCCGTTCCAGCCGGCCACCCGGTAGCGGACCACGTACGTGCCGATGCCGCGGTCGGCGCACGTGTCGTGCACGTACTGCTCGATCGCCCGCATCCGGACCAGCGACAGCGCGCGCTCCCGCGGCGGCTCGAGGTTCGCTACCGTGCCGCCGTGGCAGAACAGCGCCACGCCGCGGGTCGCCGTCCTGGCCGACCTGCTCTCCAGCGTCGCGACGGACGGCGCCGGCACCTGCGGGGACTGCTTCCGACGGGGCACGACGTCAGTGTGCCCGGCGGCCTCCGCGCAGTGTCGAGCGCGCCCGGTCGCCGAGGTCACCGGCCCTGAGCAGCGCCCGGCTCACGCCGGAGGGTCCGTTACGCCGTTCCAGCCGCACGCCGATCCGGCGCAGCAGCCCGGTGGTGAGGGGAACGGCGACGCTGAGGATCAGCCACATGCGCAGCCGGCGGGTGAAGAAGAGCCACATGCCGGAGATCTGCCCCGCGCGGAGGCCCCGGAACCGTCTCAGTCGGGGTCGCCGTCCAGCCGCACGATCATCTTCCCGGTGTTGGCCCCGCGCAGGAGATCCAGGAACGCCGGCACGGCCTGCTCGAGCCCGTCGCGGACGGTCTCGCGCACGACGAGCTGCCCGGAGCGCAGCAGCAGCGACGCCTTCTCGATGAACTCCTCGCGCAGGTCGGTGTGGTCGCCGACGAGGAAGCCCCGCAGGGTCAGCCGGTTGGCGACGAGCTGGCCGAGGTTCCGCGGTCCCGGGGGAGCGCTGACCGCGTTGTAGGTGGAGATCGAGCCGCAGATCGCCGCCCGCCCGTGCAGCTTCAGCCTGCCGATGGCGGCCTCGAGGTGCTCCCCGCCGACGTTGTCGAAGAAGACGTCGATGCCGTTCGGTGCCGCATCGGCCAGCAGTTCGGCGACCGGGCCGTCGTGGTAGTCGAACGCGGCGGTGAAGCCCAGCTCCCCGGTCAGCCACGCCACCTTCTCCGGCGACCCGGCGCTGCCGACGACCATCGACGCGCCGTCCAGCAGGGCGAACTGCCCGACGAGGCTGCCCACGGCGCCGGCCGCACCGGAGACGAAGACGGCGTCGCCGGGCGTGAAACCGGCGATGCGGAAGAGGCCGGCCCAGGCGGTGAGGCCGGGCATGCCCAGCACGCCGAGGTGGTAGCTGGGCGGGATCCCGGGGAGGTCGGGCAGCACGCGGACGTGCGCGCCGTCCAGCACGGCGACGTCCCGCCAGGCCGCGTCGGTGAGCACGAGCGACCCCTCGGGGACGGCGGGGGAGCGCGACTCCACCACCCGGCCGACCGCGCCGCCGCGCATGGTCTCACCGATCTCCCAGGGCGCGGCGTAGGACGGGCCACCGCGCATCCGCCCCCGCATGTACGGATCGACGCTCATCACCAGCATGCGGACGACGACCTGGCCGTCGCCCGGGTCGGGGTGCTCGCGCTCCACCAGCCGGAAGTCGTCGGGGGTCGGCTCGCCGTGCGGGCGGGCCGCCAGCTCCCATTCGCGGGTCGTCACGGTCACGGCCCGATCCTCCATCGCGCGCGCCCGCCGTGCCCGGCGGGTTGCGGGCCCGGCTTACGCTCGGAGCATGTTGTTCTCCCGGTTCAAGACCCAGCCGGTGACGGCCGCGGACGCTCTGCCCGGCCGTTCCGAGGCCCTGCCGCACGTGCCCGAGACCCACGCGGTCAACGGCAACCGGATCCAGCCGCCCTTCCCCGACGGCGTGCAGACGGCGGTGTTCGGCGCCGGCTGCTTCTGGGGCGTGGAGAAAGTCTTCTGGGAGACCCCGGGCGTCTACTCGACCGCCGCCGGCTACGCGGGGGGCTACACGCCCAACCCGACGTACGAGGAGGTCTGCTCGGCGCGGACCGGGCACACCGAGGTCGTGCTGGTCGCCTACGACCCCGCGGTCATCTCCTACGAGCAGCTGCTCAAGGTGTTCTGGGAGGACCACGACCCGACGCAGGGCATGCGCCAGGGCAACGACGTCGGCACCCAGTACCGCTCGGCGATCTACTTCCGGACGCCGGAGCAGGAGGCGGCCGCCCGCGCGAGCCGCGACCAGTACCAGGAGCGGCTGAAGGCGGCCGGCTACGGCGAGATCACCACCGAGATCGCCCCGCTGGACGAGTTCTACTACGCCGAGGACTACCACCAGCAGTACCTCTACAAGGTCCCCAACGGCTACTGCCCGGTGCACTCGACCGGGGTCTCCTGCCCGGTGGGTCTGCCCGGGGTGTGAAGAAGGATCTCCTGGCTCCTGTCAGTCGGCCCCCTCTCGGGTCCCGCCGCGAGCCTGCGAGTGGTGGGGGAGAGGGGGTTCTTTCCCTCTTCGCCCAGCTCGGGCGCGCCCCCGATGTGGAGGCGCCCGACCTGGTCGCCGTCGACGCCACCGACCGGCTGCTGCTCGACACCGCGGCGGAGCTGCTGGCGACGTGCGGTCCCGGCGAGGTCGCGGTCGTCGACGACAGCCACGGCGCGCTGACCCTGGGCGCGGTGGCCCTGCACGGCGCGGGCGACGTCCGGGTGCACCAGGATCTGCTCGTCGGTGAGCTCGCCCTGGCCCGCAACGCGGAACGCACGCGGCTGACCGGTACCTATCGCTCGCTGCCGCTGGGCCCGGAGCTGGCCGCGGGCGCCCGTCTCGTGCTGGTGCAGGCCCCGAAGGGACTGGAGGCGCTGCGGGAGATCGCCGAGGTCGTCGCCGCGTCGGCCGCACCCGACGTCACCGTGCTCGTCGGGGGACGGGTCAAGCACATGACCCACGCGATGAACGACGTCCTGCGGGGCTCGTTCGGCGAGGTGTCGGCGACCCTGGCGCGGCAGAAGTCGCGGGTGCTCATCGCCCGGGAGCCGCGGCCGGGCCCGTCGTCCTTCCCCCGCTGCCAGCACCACGACGACCTCGACCTGACCGTGTGCGCCTCCGGCGCGGCCTTCGCCGGGTCGCGGATCGACATCGGCACGCGAGCGCTGCTCCGCTCGCTCGACCGCATGGCCACCGCCGGGACGGCGCTGGACCTCGGGTGCGGCACCGGCGTCCTGGCCGCCGCCCTGGCCCGCAGCCGGCCGGCCCTCGCGGTGCTGGCCGTCGACCAGTCCGCCGCGGCGGTGGCGTCGGCGACGGCGACCGCGGCGGCGAACGGGCTCGCCGACCGCATCCGGGTGGTCCGGGACGACGCGGCCGCGTCCGTGGCCGCGGGCAGCGTCGACCTCGTCGTCTGCAATCCGCCCTTCCACGTCGGCGCCGCCGTGGTGACCACCGCCGCCGACCGGCTGTTCTCCGCCGCCACCCGGGTGCTGCGCCCCGGTGGCGAGCTGTGGACCGTCTACAACAGCTCGTTGCGCTACAAGCCGGTGCTGGCCCGGATCGTCGGGCCGACGAAGGTCGTCGACGCCGACGCGAAGTTCACGGTGACGGTCTCCACCCGTCGCTGAGACGGACGGGCCCTGTGGGGCGGGGAACCACGAATTCCGAACTTTCACCAGCCTTGGCTGTAGTCGCTCAACGTTCGGCCGAAGTCCGGAGCAACGGTGAGGCGCACGCCTCGTCGGGAGCCCGTCAGCTCAGGAGAGCCCCGTGACGCGCAATCTCTGGTCCGACCGCCCGCTCGGCGTGAAACTCGCCGCACTCGTCGCGACGGGTGCGGTGTCGCTGGGCATCTTCGCCGTCGTCACCGTGCAGGCCCTGGACGGCACCGGAGAGCGGACGGACGACGTCCTCGCGAGCGCCGAGGCGACGGGGGACGCGCTCGAGGCGGACATGATGCACGACGCCGTGCGCGGGGACGTCCTGCAGGCGCTGCTGAGCGTCGGTGTGGACCCGCAGTACTCCACCGCCGTCAGCGACCTGAAGGAACACAGCGGACAGTTCCGCGACGTCCTCGGCGAGATGGCCGACGACGACCTCAGCCCCGAGGTCATGGCCGCTCTCGACAAGATCACGCCCGCCGTCGAGAACTACCTGGCCGAGGCCGCGCAGATCATCGAGCTGGCGGGCACCGACCCGGTCGCCGCGCGCGCCGCCTACCCCGCCTTCTCCGCCGCGTTCAAGGCGCTCGAGGGTGAGATGCCGGTCCTGGGCGACGTCGTGGGCACCTTCGCGGCGGACGCCGCCCAGGCCGCCCGCGACGAGAAGAGCACCGCGATCAGGCTGGCGCTGGTGGTCGCGGCGGTCGGCGTTCTCGTCCTGGGCCTGCTCGGCTGGGTCATCACCCGCTCCGTCGTCGGCCCGCTGCGGCGGGTGGTCGCGGTCGTGACCGGCATGGCCGAGGGGGACCTCCGGAACACGACCGGCGTCAGCAGCAGGGACGAGGTCGGGCAGGTGGCCGCGGCGCTCGAGACGTCGATGGCGAACATGCGCACGGTCCTCGGGGCGATCGGCGACAGCTCGACCACCCTGGCCTCGGCGACCGAGGAGCTGTCGGCCAGTGCGCAGGACATGGCGCGGCTGGCCGACGAGTCGTCGGCGCAGAGCGGCATCGTCGCCAGCGCCGCCGGCCAGGTGTCGACCAACGTGCAGACCGTGTCGGCCGGATCCGAGCAGATGGGCTCCTCGATCAGGGAGATCGCGCAGAACGCCACCGAGGTGGCCCGCGTCGCCGCCCAGGCGGTCACCGCCGCCGACGCCACCACCGCCACGGTCGCGAAGCTGGGTGAGTCCTCGCTGGAGATCGCCGGCGTCGTCAAGGTGATCACCTCGATCGCCGAGCAGACCAACCTGCTGGCGCTGAACGCCACCATCGAGGCCGCGCGGGCCGGCGAAGCGGGGAAGGGGTTCGCGGTCGTCGCCAACGAGGTCAAGGAGCTCGCTCAGGAGACGGCGAAGGCGACCCAGGACATCACCGAGCGGGTACTGGCCATCCAGACCGACACCGAGGGCGCCGTCCGGGCCATCGGGGAGATCTCCTCGATCATCGGCCTGATCAACGACTCGCAGAGCACCATCGCCGCTGCCGTCGAGGAGCAGACCGCGACGACGACGGAGATGAACCGCAACGTCTCCGAGGCGGCGGTGTCCGCGGCTCGGATCGCCGAGAACATCGACGCGGTGGCCACCGCCACGGCGTCCACGACCAGCGCGATGAATGACGCGCAGGCCGCCATCGACGAGGTCGCCCGCATGGCCACCTCGCTCCACAGCTCGGTCGCGAAATTCCGGTACTGACGCGCTATCGGAGCGACCTGAGAGACGGCGGCGGTGGGGGGCTTCCCACCGCCGCCGCTTTCATGTCCGGCTCCTGGCAGTACGCGGGCTAGTGGGCCCGCGGGTGCTGCGCCGGACGACGGGTGGCAGCGTCGACCAGGGGAAGTCGATCCACCGGTCGGTCCGCCGCCACGCGTAGTCGCACGCCACGATCGACTGCGGCTTCTCGTAGATGACCGCCGTCCGCACCTCCGCGACGTGGCCGGCGCAGAAGTCGCGCACCAGCTCCAGGGTCTTCCCGGTGTCGGCGACGTCGTCGGCGACCAGGACGTCGGCGCCGGTCAGGTCGACGCGGTCCAGCGTCGGCGGGAGCACGACCGGGAGGTCAAGCCGCTGATCGATGCCGGTGTAGAACTCCACGGAAAGGACGTCCCTGCCCCCCCACCACTCGCACGCTCGCGGCGGGCCCCCTGCAGGAACGCCGGCTCCGCGGGCCGGTGCGTCGCTACAGGTCGGCCGTGGCCGCCGGCTCGGCCAGCTCGCGGCTCGCCGTCCCGAAGAGCTCGTAGGTCAGGGTCTCGCGCTCGGCGGTCACGACTGACGATCGTGGCAGGAGTGGCGTCGCTGCCGAACGGCAGGGCCCCGCATCCGCGCGTCCGCGCTCCTCCGGACGAGGGATGTCCAACGATTCTCGGCGGTCTCTCAACCTCACGCCGCCCGGCAGGCGTGTCTATCGGTGAGGGCGTGCTCACCGAGGGCTGCCGGACACAGAGGGGAGGCGCGGTGCGGACGACGGAGTTCGACGACGAGTTCGCCGAGTTCGTCACGCGGTGGTCACCGGCGTTGCTACGGGTGGCGTTCCTGCTGACGTCGGACCGCGGTGAGGCCGAGGACTTGCTGCAGACCGCGCTGCTCAAGACGTCGCGGCACTGGAGCCGGCTGGCCGATCGCGAGGCGGCCTACGCCTACGTGCTCCGGGTGCTGGTCACCACGCACACCAGCTGGCGGCGCCGGCGGCGGGTGCACGAGGTGTTCGTCGACCAGCTGCCCGACACCCCCGCCGGTGAGGCGTCGGGCGTGGAGGCCGGGCGTGCCCTCCAGGCGCTGGAGGAGCTGCCGCCGCGGATGCGGGCGGTCGTCGTCCTGCGCTGCTACGAGGGCCTGTCCGAGGCCGAGACGGCCGAGGCCCTGGGCTGTTCGCTCGGCTCGGTGAAGAGCCAGGCCTCCCGCGGGCTGGCCCGCCTGCGCGCACTGCTCGACCCGCCCCGGAACGCCGCAACGGCCGCTGTGGCCACCTCGGAGGGAGCACGATGAACGAGCTCGATCTGCGCATCGCCCTGCACCGGGACGCCGACCTGGTCGGTGAGCCCGCCCCGGACCTGCTGGACCAGCTCGCGGTGCGCCGTGACAAGCAGCGGCGTCAGCGCGCGGGAATGTTCGCCGCGGCGCTGGGCGTCGTGGTCATCGCCGCCGGGATCCCGGTGGGCTCGTCGCTCCTGACGCAGTCCGACAGCGGCCCGGCCGTCGAGGTGACCGTCGACCCGACTCCACCGACCACCCCAGCGACGCCGTCGACCACGCCCGTCGCACCGCCGGTGACCGAGGCCCCGGTGACCACAGCACCCGTCGCGGCCGAGCCACGGGAATGCCCCGACCAGGCGACGCTCCTCGCGATCCTCACGTCGAGCTCGAAGCCGCCCGCCGATCTCTACCCCAACTCGTTCGCCAGCCTGTGCTCGGGCGAGTGGGCGTTCACGGTGTTCAACCACGACGGCGTGGGCAGCGATGGCTTGCCCTTCGCCAACGCCGTCTCGAAGCTCTACCGCTTCGTCGACGGGAACTGGACCCCCGATGACCGGGATGCGCGCTGCAAGGCCGGCGACATCCCGGACGACATCTGGGAACTGACCTGCAACGCGGGCTGACCACCTCACGACACGAACGGCCCCGCACCCGCCATGGGTGCGGGGCCGTTCGTCGTCCACGGGCCGGAAACTCGGGCAGTGTGTGCGCATGAGCGAATCGAGCCGCCCGGTCCTGCGCCGACTGCGCCCCTGGCTCGTCGGCTGGGCCGCCTTCCAGGCCACGGTGGCAGCCGTCGGCTGGACGCTGGCCTGGCGCCGGAACCTGGGCGACGCGAGCTCGACGAGCATCCGGCGGACGCTCACGCACGGCGGCCTGGAGCTGCAGCCCACCAATCCGCGGCTGGAACGCATCCGGATGGACCTCGCCATGGCCGGCGCGGAGATCGACCTGACCGGCCTTCCCCGGCCGGCGCACGGCATCGACCTCACCGCCCGCGTGATGATGGCCGGCGTCGGGGTCAAGGTCCCGGCGGACTGGCGGGTCTGGTGGCGGTTCCGCGGTGTCGGCGGCATCGGCAGCGACGGCGCGGTCGAGCGGACCCATGACCCGCACGCCGCCGACCTTCGCGTCCACGCCGACGTGCTCTTCGGCGGCATCGGCGTGCAGGCGGTAGACCCCCAGTCCGGCTGAGTCAGCAGAAGCCGGGGGTGCCCTGCCAGGCGACGGCGGCCTGCGGGACGTCGTCCCGCAGGACCGTTCCCTCGATCAGGCCGTAGGGCCGGTCGTCGGCGTGGTAGACGACCGCGCCGGACCCGTCGACGGGGTTGTCCAGGCCGAACGCCGACAGGTCCTGCAGGAAGTGGTGCCTGTTCGGCATGGACATCCGGATCTCGGCGACGTCGGCACACCGCTCGAGCACCGCCTCGCCCATCGCGAACAGCGACTGCTGCAGCGCGAGGGAGTGGGTCGCGGCGAACGTCTCCAGCAGCGCCGTCCGGACGACGTCGTACGCGGCGTCGAAGTCGAGGTCGTTGCCGGTGTAGCGCCAGCGCGCGGTGACCGCGGTGGCCAGGATCCGGTCGCGCGTCTCGGCCAGCGTCGTGTACCGGTCGCGCGGAAACCCCCAGAACTCCGAGCCTGTCGTCTTGAGGACGACGAGGTCGCTCAGCCCGGCCAGCACGTGGACGTCGTCCCCCGCCACCGTGACCACCGCCGTGCGCACCTCGCCGCCGTTGCGCGAGAACGCGTGGTCGTGCGGCCGGCCGCCGACGGCGATCCGGTCCCAGCCGTAGGACTCGACGGCCACCCGCGCCCCGCTGATCCAGTCGTAGGAGCCCGCGAAGTGCCGGGCCAGCCGCGCGGCGAACTGCTCGGGCGTGCCGACGCCGTCGCGGGCGAAGGCGAACACCGTGTTCTTCTGCGCGTCCGTCGTCAGCACGTGGGCGTTGTCGCCGGCGGTGTGCGCCGCGGTGAAGTCACCGCGCAGGCTGGAGCTGACGTTCAGGTCGACGAGCGTGTGCCGGGTCGTGCTGCGGTCCACCGCGACGACGCGGACCTCCGCCTTTCCGTACTCGTTCGGTCCGAGCACGATCGCCATGGCGCACTGTTGCACGTGGAACCTTGCGGAGGACCGCCTCAGCTGCCGCGGTACGTCGAGTAGGCGAACGGGCTCAGCAGCAGCGGGACGTGGTGGTGGTCGGCGGGCTCGAGGACGGCGAAGGTCAGCACCACCTCCGGATAGAACGTCTCCCGCCCCTGCTCGGTGAACCACGGGCCGGTCGTGAAGACGAGGCGGTGCGTCCCGGCCGCGGTCGCGCCCTCGGCCAGCCGCGCCCGCCCGTCGACATCGGTGACCCCCTCACCCAGCAGTTCCTCGCCCGCGAACAGCCGGACGGCGATCCCCATGGCCGGCCGCCCGAGGACGGCGTCCAGCACGTGCGTCGAGACACTCACGACACGAGTCCCTTCACCCGCAGCGCCGTGATCTGCGCCAGCTGCTCGGTCACCTCGGCACGCTCGGCCTGCTCGTCGTTGCCCAGCCGGCGGCGCAGCTCCGCCAGCATCTCCTCCGGCGACCGCCCCGACGCCCGGATGAGGAACACGTGATCGAAGCGCGCCTCGTACTCGCGGTTGCCCGCCAACAGGGCGGCCCGCATCGCGTCGTCGGCGTCGGACACCGAGCTCTGCTCCCGCCTGGAGGCCGCCGCCTCGGCGGTCGAGCCCTCGACGCGGTCGCCGATCCGCGGGTGCGCCGCGAGTGCGATCGCCACCTCGTCCCAGGGCAGGGCGCGGGCGATCTCCTCGGCGCGGGCGACCAGCGTGTCGACGTCCCCGAAGGGCCGAGCGGCCACGAGCGACGCGGCAAACCGCGGCGCGGCGTTGCAGGCCCGCAGCGCCTCGACCGCCCGGTCGGCGGGTGCGCCGTTGAACTCGTCGAGACCCTCCACGGTGAGAGAGGATGCCAGCCCTGACCAGCAAAGGAGGCGCCCAGTGGTGGATGTGCGTGTGGAGGGCCCGCCGGTCGAGAGGGGCGAGGAGGTCCTGACCCCCGCCGCGCTGGAGTTCGTCGCCGACCTGCAGACGCGGTTCGGCGCGCACCGCGACGCGCTCCTGGCGGCCCGCGCCGCGCGGCGGGCCGAGATCGCCGCCGCCCGCAGCATCGACGTCCGCGAGGAAACCGCCGACGTCCGCTCCGGGGACTGGCAGGTGCCCCCGCCGCCGGGCCTGGTCGACCGCCGGGTGGAGATCACCGGCCCGACCGACGCCCCGGACGGCAAGGACTACCGGCTGCGTGAGGACGGCGACCTGCCGACGATCGGGCCGCGGCCGCGGGGCTGGCACCTGCCCGAGCGGCACCTGCTGGTCGACGAGTTCCGCGACTTCCTGACCCTGCCGGCGTACGAGCTCGTCGACTGATGGTGCCGGAGGAGGTCTACGCCGAGCTGGACCGGCGCCTGGCGCCGGTCGACGCGGCTCGGCTGGCCGCCTACCCGGGCGAGCGCCCGGCCCGGCAGCCGGTGCACACGTGCTACGTGCCCGCCGACGCCGTCGTCCCCGGGCTGGCGCGGCACTGGGGGACGACGGCCCTCGCGGCGCTCGACGAGCACGGGCTGCCCGACCTCGGCCTGGACCCGGCGCTGGTCGAGGAGGTGCTGCCGCGGGTCCGCGCCAAGCTGGCCGCCGAGCCGATCGAGGACCTGCGTGTGGACGCCGAGGACGGCTACCGCGGCTCCCCTGACGCCGAGGACGACGACGTCGCCCGGGCCGCGGAGGCGCTGGCCGGCGACCGGCGCGACGGGGCTGCTCCGCCGTCCGTCGGAATCCGGGCCAAGTCGCTCGAGGGCCCCACCCGGCGCCGCGGCGTCCGCAGCCTCGACCTCTTCCTCGGGCGCCTGGTGGAGTCCCACGGCGCGGAAAATGCGCCCCTCCCACTCCGTTCGATCGTCACGCTGCCCAAGGTGACCGACGTCGAGCAGGTGCGGGCCTTCCTCCCCGTCCTCGACGCGCTGGAGGCCGCGCACGGGGTTCGCCTCGACCTGGAGCTGCAGATCGAGACGCCGCAGGCGGTGCTGGGCGCCGGCGGCACCGCCACCGCGGCCCGCATGGTGCACGCCGCGGGCTCCCGGCTGATCGGCCTGCACTACGGCACCTACGACTACAGCGCATCGCTCGGCATCGCCGCCGCGCACCAGTCGTCGGACCACCCGGCGGCCGACTTCGCCAAGCAGGTGCTGCAGGTCGCGGTCGCCGGCACCGGCGCGCACGCGGTCGACGGCTCCACCAACGTGCTGCCGGTGGGTGACCGCCAGCACGTGCACGCCGCCTGGCGACTTCACGCCGGCCTGGTGCGCCGGGCGCTCGAACGCGGCTTCTATCAGGGGTGGGACCTGCACCCCGCCCAGCTGGTCACCCGCTACACGGCCACGTACGCGTTCTTCCGGTCGGCGCTGCCGGCCGCCACCGGACGGCTGGCCGCCTATCTCGACCGGAGCGCCGGAGGCGTGCTCGACGAACCGGCGACCGCCAGGGCACTGGCCGCGGTCGTGCTCCGGGGCCTGGACTGCGGCGCGGTCGACGACACAGAAGTTTGCGCGATGGGGGGCCCACAGCGCTCGGACCTGGATAAGCTGGCTGGCCGGCGGCCGGGGGACTCGTGAGTGGCCGCTGATCGTTCCTCGACGACCGCGCGCCCCGGCGCGCGGAACGTCCGGACGAGAGGAGTCCGATGCCCGCCGTCCACCTGTCCGGCTTGCCGGCGACCGCCGTACCGACCGAGGCGGAGTTGGAGTTCGACCGCCAGGTCGACGCGCTCGCCCTGACCGGCCTGCCCGCGCACCTCGATTTGTCCGACGCCTGCTTCCGGGCGTTCCTGGAGCCGCTGCGCGATCTGCTGCCGCCCCCGGAGAACGACGGGGCCGGCATCCCGTTCGTCGTGGTGGTGCCGGACATCGCCGTACGGGACGTGCTCGCAGGCGTCAGCACGGTCGGCGGCACGGGTTTCACCACGATGGACGACGACGACATCGCGCGGTTCCGTCCGCTGCCCGAGCTCGGCGTCCCCCGGGCGCCGTACCTGCTGCTCGACGTCGACACGGGCGAGGACACCCTCGGCCGGACGCCGGCGGACGTGCTGCCCGAGCTGGTGTCCCACGGCCGGTTGCCGCTCACCATCGCCGAGGGCCTCGCCGTCCTGGTGTCCGAGCCCGGCGTGCTCACGTCGCGGAACGCCTTCTCGTTGCTCGGGTCGCGGGCGGGGGACAAGCGGGTGCCCGCGCTGTGGACGAGCAGTCGGCGGCCCCGCCTGGGGTGGTGCTACCAGGGCGCACCCCACAGCTGGCTGGGTTCGGCGTCCTGTGCGGGCCGGCTGGGCGAGCAGGGACTGGTGACCTGACCCACCGGACGGCGCGCCGGGACGTACCCGGTGACACGCCGTCAGGGTGCATGTCTCAGAATCACTGATCAATCGGCCGGACGAACACCGGCCCTGCACGACTCGAGGGGCTGGTGGACGCAGCGGCGCACGACTGTTCGTCTCCGGCATCGCTGCCGGGAGATCGGACAGCCGGCACGGCACCCGGAGGCCTCCGCCACGGGGCCGCGGTGGTGGGTTCCGACGCGGAGATGCTTGGGGTCGCGCTGCCGTTCCTGGACGCCGGGCTGCGGGCCGGCGACCTGGTCGCCCTGACCTGCGCGCCGGAGACAGCGTCGGTGATCTGCGAGGCGCTCGGCGAACGGTCGCGGGTGGTCGAGTCCGAGCCCGGTATCAGCCTCCTGGGCGCCCGGGCCCCCGATGCCCTCGGCCTCAGTCGCCGCTTCCTGGAGCGCGCCAAGGGGGCGGGTTCCGGGCGGTTGCGCGTCCTCTCCGGAATCGATTTCGGGCCTTCCGCTGCCGACTGGCGGGAAGGACAGCGGTTCGAAGCCGTCACCAACCGGCTGCTCGCGGGCGAGCCGGTCGAGGTGCTGTGCATGTACGACCGACGGCGGCTCCCGCAGCAGGTGGTGGCGAGCGCGGCCGTCACGCATCCCCGGCTGGTGCACGGCTCGGACTGGTCGGCCAGCCCCCGTTTCCAGGACCCCGACAGCTACGTCCCCCGGCTGCCGCTCCCCCGCGAGCCGGTCGAGGACGGCGAGCCGGTCCTGGTCATCGACGACGCCCCTGCCCTGGCCGGCCTGCGCCACCAGATCGGCGCCGTCATCGCCGCGTGGGTTCCCGACCCGGAGCAGCGGGAGGACCTGCACCTGGGCGCCAGCGAGATCGCGGCGAACGCCTTCCGCCACGGGGTCCGCCCGGTGTCCGCGCGGGTGTGGGTCGACGGGGCCCACCTGGTCTGCGTCATCGCCGACCGGGGCACCAGCTACGCCGACCCCTTCTCGGGCTTCACGCCCGCGCACGGCCCGGACCTCTCGCGCGGTGGCATGGGCCTCTGGCTGGCGCGCAAGTTGTACGACCACGTCGACCTGCTGCCCGGCCCCGACGGCCTGACCGTGCGGTTGAGCGCCCGGCTGCGCTGAGTGGATCTATCCGGTCCGGATGTCGGCGACCCTCCGGCCGGCCGCTTGACGCAGCCGATACCTCACTGCTGAGGTACCCGGGTGATCGTGGTGACGGCGGCGGGGGGACCGACCGGTACCGCCGTCGTGCGGGCGCTGTGGTCGCGCGGTGAGCAGGTCCGGGCCGTCGTCGGCAGCCACCGGCCGCACCCCGAGCTCGCCGCCCTGAGCGTCGAGATCGCGACCGCGGATCTCACCGCGCCCGCCCAGGTCGAGCCGCTGCTGGCGGACGCGAACGCCCTGTACCTCATCTGGCCCAACTTCGACCCCGACGAGGCGGCCGGTGCGACGGCGCTGCTCCGCGCCGCCGCCCGTGCCGGCGTGCCCCGGGTCGTCTACCACTCCGTCCTGCGGCCGCAGGCCCGGTCGATGCCGCACCACGCCGCGAAGGACGAGGTCGAGGAGGCGCTCGACGCCAGCGGGCTCGCCTGGCGGGTGCTCCAGCCCTGCGCCTACGGCGCCAACCTCGACCGGGCCGTGGCCGATGCCGTGGCGACGGGCCGGTTCGCGAGCGCGTGGGGGCTGGACACGGCGCAGTCGCTGGTCGACCTGGGCGACGTGGCCGAGGCCGCCGCCGTGCTCCTCACCGAGGACGGGCTGGACGGCGGCACGTTCGAGGCGGTCGGACCCGAGCCGCTGACCGCCGCGCGGATCGCCGACCTCCTGGCGGCCTTGCTGGGGCGCGAGATCACCGCCGTCGACGCCCCGCCGGACGGACCGGTCCCGCCGCCCGCCGAGTACGCCGCGCACTGTCGCCGGCGGATGCTCGACCACTACCGGGCGCACGGCTTCGCCGGGAGCCCGCGCGTGCTCGAGGCGCTGCTCGGGCGGCCCGCCCGCTCCTTCGGCTCCCACCTGGACCGCCTGCTCCCGGCCCTCGCGACCACCTCGCCCGACGGAACGGCCGGCCGGCCGTGACCGGCGACCAGGACGCGGTCGACCAGATCCTCGCGCAGTGGGGGCGCGAGCGGCCCGACCTCGACTGCTCGCCGATGGGAATCATCGGGCGGATCACCCAGCTCCAGCGCGAGGTCTACCTCGCGCAGCGCGCCACCTTCGCCCGGCACGGTCTGGACGCGCCGTCCTTCGACGTCCTGGCGGCCCTGCGCCGGGCCGGTGCGCCCTACCAGCTCACGCCGACCGCCCTCATGCGGTCGGCACTGGTCACCTCCGGCGCGATCACGCAGCGACTGGACCGGCTGGAGGAGAAGGGCCTCATCACCCGCGAGCGCAGCGAGGCCGACGGTCGTGCCGTCGTGGTGACCCTGTCGCCCGCCGGGCGGGCAGCGCTGGACGCTGCGCTGCCCGATCACCTCGAGACCGAGCGAGGCCTGCTCGAAGGGCTCTCCGACGAGGACCACGAGGTGCTGGCCGGCCTGTTGCGCCGGCTGCTCGTCGCCCTGGGCCGCGTGCCGGACCGTCGCTGACCGTTCGCGGCGACCAGGGACGCCCTGCTGCGCCGCACCGACCGAAGTCCCCGGGAATCCTTGCTCCGCTCGGTGATCCCGGGCACCCGCGCGCATCTTTCACGGACCGGCGCGCGCGAGGCACTTGCGCTGCCCGGCGTCCCTGCGTACGTTTCGCCCACTAAACCGACCAAGGAGGTACACATTGGCTGCGAGACGACCTCTGCGACTGATGGCGGCAGGCAGCGTTGCCGTGTTCGGGCTGGTGGCGTGCGGCGGTAACGCCGGCGGGTCGTCGGACCAGGACAAGGTGACGCTCGCCCTGGTGGCGTACTCGACGCCCCAGGAGGCCTACGAGCAGATCATCAAGGCGTTCCAGAAGACGTCGGACGGAAAGAACGTCGAGTTCACGACATCCTTCGGTGGATCAGGTGACCAGAGCCGGGCCGTCGAGGCGGGCCAGCCCGCGGACGTGGTCGCGTTCTCCCTCGAGCCCGACATGACCCGCCTGGTGAAGGCCGGGATGGTCGCGGACGACTGGAACGCCGACGAGCACAAGGGAATGGTCACCGACTCGGTGGTCGTCATCGCCACGCGCGAGGGCAACCCGAAGGACCTGAAGGACTGGGACGACCTGACGCAGGACGGCGTCGAGGTGATCACCCCTAACCCCTTCACCTCGGGTGGCGCCCGCTGGAACGTGCTGGCCGCCTACGGCGCGGCGAGCGACGTCGGCAAGGACGAGGCCGCCGGCGTCAAGTACCTCAACGACCTGTTCAAGAACGTCCCGGTCCAGGACGACAGTGCCCGCAAGGCGTTGCAGACCTTCGCCGGTGGCAAGGGCGACGCGATGCTCGCCTACGAGAACGAGGCGATCTTCGCCCAGCAGAACGGCCAGAAGATCGACTACACGGTTCCCGACGAGACCATCCTCATCGAGAACCCGGTCGCGGTGACCAAGACGAGCAAGCACGCCGAGCAGGCCCAGGCCTTCCTCGACTTCCTCCGCTCGGACGACGCGCAGAAGATCTTCATGGACAACGGCTACCGGCCGGTCAACGAGGACGTGGCCGCCGAGGGCGACTTCCCCGACCCGAGCGGCCTGTTCACCATCGCCGACCTCGGTGGCTGGTCGGCCGCGACGGACAAGTTCTTCAACACCGACGGCAGCATCATGCTCGATGTCGAGCGGAGCATCGGTGTCTCCGTCGAGAACTAGCGCTCCCGTGGCTGGAGTTCCGGCTCCGGCCGCCGACCGCCCCGCTCTCGAGCTGGGCGTCCCGGCGGCCGGGCCGGGCCCGGCACGGACCGGTGCCGGCCGGGGCCGGCGTGCGCCGGCGGCGGGCCGCCGCCGTCAGGTCGGCCTGGGGCTCGGTCTCGGGATGGCGACGCTCTACCTGAGTCTGATCGTCCTCATCCCGCTCGCCGCCGTCGTCCTCCGCTCCATGGAGGACGGCCTCAGCGGCTTCTGGGCCCAGGTCACCACCCCGGAGGCGTCCTCGGCGCTCAAGCTGACCGTCGTCGCCTCACTGCTCGTCGCCCTCATCAACCTCGTCATGGGCACGCTGATCGCCTGGGTGCTGGTCCGCGACGACTTCCCCGGCAAGCGCATCGTCGAGATGCTGATCGACCTGCCGTTCGCGCTGCCGACCATCGTGGCCGGCCTGGTCCTGCTGGCCCTCTACGGGCCGTCCAGCCCGCTGGGCGTGGACCTGGCCTACGCGCGCAGCGGCGTCGTCGTGGCCCTGCTCTTCGTGACGCTGCCCTTCGTCGTGCGCACCGTGCAGCCGGTCCTCCTCGAGCTCGACAAGGAGGTCGAGGAGGCGGCCGCGTCCCTCGGCGCCGGCAGGGCGACGATCTTCCGGCGGGTGATCCTGCCGAGCCTGCTGCCGGCGATGCTGTCGGGGACGGCGCTGGCGTTCGCCCGGTCCATCAGCGAGTTCGGCTCGACCGTGCTCATCTCCGGCAACATCCCGTTCCAGACGCAGGTCGCCGCCGTCAGCATCTTCGGCCAGATCGAGAGCGACAACATGACGGGGGCGGCCGCCGTCTCCACCGTGCTGCTCGTCGTCGCGCTGGTCATGCTCGTCGCCCTCGACCTGCTCCAGCGTTGGGGGTCCCGTCGTGGCTAGGTACGGACTGCGCACCGTCGCCCTGGTCTACCTGCTCTTCCTGCTCGTCCTGCCGGTGGGCCTCATCTGCTGGACGACCTTCCAGGACGGCATCGCGCCGGTGATCGAGTCGCTGACGACGCCGTCCGCGTTGCACGCCTTCAAGGTGACCGCGCAGGTGGCGGTGCTCACCGTGATCGCGAACACGGTCTTCGGCGTCGGCACCGCCGTGCTCCTGGTCCGGCACGAGTTCCGCGGCCGGCGAGTGCTGAACATGCTCGTGGACCTGCCGCTCGCCGTCTCGCCGGTGGTCGTGGGTCTGGCGCTGGTCCTGGTCTACGGACGCTTCGCGCCGTTCGGCGGCTGGCTGGCCGACCTGGGGATCGACGTGATCTTCTCGCTCCCCGGCATGGTGCTCGCGACGATCTTCGTCTGCCTCCCGCTCGTCGTCCGGGCGGTCACGCCGGTCCTCGAGGAGATCGGCATCGAGCAGGAGCAGGCGGCCTGGACCCTCGGCTCGAAGCCGTGGCAGACCTTCCGTCGCGTGACCCTGCCGGCGATCCGGTGGGCTCTGGCCTACGGCATGGTGCTGACCCTCGCCCGAGCCCTCGGTGAGTACGGCGCCGTCGCCGTCGTATCGGGCCGGATCAAGGACCAGACGCAGACGCTGACGCTCTTCGTCGAGGAGCGGTTCCAGAACTTCGACCAGCAGGCGGCCTACGCCGCGGCCTTCGCGATGGCGGTCATCGCGGTCCTGACGCTTCTCACCATCACCCTGCTGCGCCCCCGAGAGGACGAGCGATGATCCGCGCCACCAACGTCTCGAAGAACTTCGGCACGTTCGCCGCCCTCCGGGACGTGTCCGTCGACATCCCGACCGGGGCCCTCACGGCGCTCCTCGGGCCCAGTGGAGGTGGCAAGAGCACCCTGCTGCGGATCATCGCCGGACTGGAGACGCCCGACTCGGGAACCATCGAGATCGGAGGCGAGGACTCCACGAAGCTGTCGCCCCAGCGACGGAACGTCGGCTTCGTCTTCCAGCACTACGCGGCGTTCAAGCACATGACGGTCTTCGGCAACGTCGCCTTCGGCCTCGAGATCCGCAAACGCCCGAAGGCGCAGATCAAGGCCCGTGTGGACGAGCTGCTCGAACTGGTGCACCTCGAGCAGTTCGCGCACCGGTACCCGGCCCAGCTGTCCGGCGGCCAGCGTCAGCGGATGGCACTCGCCAGAGCCCTGGCCGTGGAACCGAAGGTCCTGCTCCTCGACGAACCGTTCGGGGCGCTCGACGCCCAGGTCCGCAAGGAGCTGCGCTCGTGGCTGCGCCGGCTGCACGACGAGGTGCACGTCACGACGGTGTTCGTCACGCACGACCAGGAGGAGGCGATGGAGGTCGCCGACGAGATCGTCGTCATGGCCGGGGGCGAGGTCCAGCAGGTCGGCAGCCCCGACGACCTCTACGAGCGCCCCTCCAGCGAGTTCGTGATGAGCTTCCTCGGACCCACCACCCGCGTCGGCGGTGCGCTGGTCCGCCCGCACGACGTCGACCTCCTGCCGGACCCGGCGCCGGGCACCGTCGCCGCGACCGTGCAGCGCGTCGTGCGGCTCGGCTTCGAGGTGCGCGTCGACCTCCTGGTCGACGACGAGCCGACCTGGGCGCAGATCACCCGCGACCAGGCCCGTCGGCTCGCCGCCCGTCCCGGGGACCGGGTCTTCCTGCGGGCTGGGACGGCCGACATCGCCCGGGAGGTGGCGGTGTGATCTCCGCCTGCGCGGCCCCGGGGTCGTGGTGAGGATCTCTGCGCGCGCCGACTATGCGCTGCGTGCCTGCATCGAGCTGGCGCGGGCGCAGGACGTCACGCCGACGTCGGACGTGATCGCCCAGGCACAGGGGATCTCCCAGCAGTTCGTGCAGCGGATCCTGGGGGACATGCGTCATGCGGGCTTCGTGGATTCCACGAGGGCGCGGCGCGGGGGCTACCGGCTGGCAACTCCTCCGGACCAGGTGACCGTCGCCGAGATCGTCCGTGCGCTGGACGGCCCCTTGTTCCGTGTCCACGGCGTGGCTCCGGAGCAGTTGCGCTATCCGGAGTCCGCCGCGCATCTCGCGACGGTGTGGATGGCGGTCCGGGCACTCCTCGAGGGTCTCCTCGAGGGCGTGACCCTGCACGACCTGGCGACCGGTCGGCTGCCCGCGCCCGTGGCGGAGCTCGCGCCGCTGTCGCAGCGCTGGGATGGGGGGCCGCTTCGGACCGGCTAGCCGCGGGCGTCGTCAGCCGATCGGCGGGAGATCCTCCGGACGCAGGTCCGGCCGGACGCGCACGAATCGCAGCGGATGCCGGAAGACGCCGGCCTGGAGGGCGGCGTCCGCGCTGATCTCGACCACGGCCGTCGGGGCGACCCGGGTGAGCGGCACCGAGAGCCGCCCGCCGCCGAAGGCGCCGGTGCCGATCCGCTCGGGCCACGGGTGGGTGTCGTCGGCCGGCGCCAGGACGCCGGCGAGCTCGGCGGACTGCGCGGGGGACAGCGGGCTGGTGCGTCCTACGACGACGAGCTCCCCGTCCCGGTACCGCCCGGCGACGAGCTGGCTCGGCGCGCCGATCGGGCCGATCACCCCGCCCGCGACGACCTCGGTGCTCTCCCACGACTTGACCTTGAGCCACTCCCGCCGGCCCGGGGCGTACCGGGTGCCGGCGCCCTTGGCCACCAGTCCCTCGACGCCGGCCGGGCGGAAGTCCTCGAACCAGCGGCGGGCCTCGCCCGGGTCGGAGGTCGAGGGGGAGAGCTGCAGCGGCGGCGCCCAGCGCTCCGCGAGGTCCTCGAGGGCGGCCCGGCGGCGGGTCAGCCGCTCGTTCCGGAGGTCGGTGCCCCCGGCGGCCAGCAGGTCGAAGGCGACGTAGGACGCCGGGGAGGCGGCCACCAGGGGGCCGATCCGCCCGGCCGCGGTGACCATGCGGCGCTGGAGCAGCCCGAAGTCCAGCCGGTCGCCGTTCCAGATGACCACCTCGCCGTCGATGACCGAGCCGGCGGGCACCTGGGCCACAGCGGCGGCGGCCAGATCGGGGAACCGGTCGGTGAGGTCGCGGCCCTGCTTGGACCACAGCCGGGTCGAGCGGGCCTGCCGGACGATCACCAGGCGGTAGCCGTCCCACTTGGGCTCGTAGACGCAACCGCCGGGCAGGGCGTGCGCCGCCGGGATCTCCCTGACCGGCTTGGCCAGCTCCACGGCCACCGGTCCGGCCAGCTCGGGCGGGAGACCCGGCAGGCCGGGGAGGCCGGGGGCGGACGGAGGCACCCGGACAGCCTGCTGGGTCGCTGCTGGTCGTGCAGCCCCATCCGCCGCGCCGTCACCCGAATGTGCTGGTCCGGGCGCGGTCGGTCCGCCTCACGCGGCCTCGCCGAGCAGGAACAGGCTGTAGGCGGCCAGCGATGGGCCGTCGGTGAACGCACCCTCGCGGATCATCCGCCGGAGCTCCGCCTCGGGCACGAACCGGTGCCGCATGTCCGACTCGGTCGCCTCCCGATTCGTCGGCCCGGCGGTCAACCCGGTCGCCAGCCAGACGTCGAACTCCTGGTCGGAGAGCCCCGGCGCGAGGTCCAGGTGCCCCAGGTGGCGGAGCTGCGCAGCGCGCAGCCCGGTCTCCTCCGCCAGCTCCGCCCGGGCGAGCTCCTCCGCCGAGCCGCTCGCCCCGGTGCCCCAGGTGCCCTGCGGGAACTCCCAGCACCGGCGGCCCAGGGGGTAGCGGTACTGCTCGACCAGCCAGAACCCGTCGCGCTCGGCGGGGATGACGAGCCCGAAGTCGTCGCGCTCGACCACGCCGTAGAGGCCCGCGGAGCCGTCGTCGCGCTCCAGTACGTCCTCTCGGACGCGGATCCAGGGGTTCCGGTAGACCTCTCGGCTGCTCGTCGTCCGCATGCCGCGAGCCTGGCAGAGCGGTGCGACCATGGAGGGCGATGACCGAGCGGAAGCCGCCGGGGATGGCGTTCGAGACGTGGGTGGACAACCAGATCACCCGCAGCATCGCCCGCGGGGACTTCGAGCGTCTGCCGGGCGCCGGCAAGCCCCTCCCCAACCTCGACCGGGAGGAGACCGCCTACGACTGGGCCCTGGCCAAGGCGCGCCGCGAGGGCGTGGACACCGCGGCGATGCTGCCGCCCGGGCTGGCGCTGCGGCGGGAGAGGGACGGGCTGCCCGAGCGCGCCGAGCGGCTGACCTCCGAGCACGAGGTACGGGCGCTGGCCGACGACTACAACGTGCGGGTGCAGGCCTTCTGGCGTCGTCCCCAGGAGAGCCGCTGGTCGCCGCTGCCCGGTCTCGCCGACGTGGAGTCGCTGGTCGAGTGGTGGTATCGGAACCAGCCGCCGGCCCCACCGGCCCCTGCCGCGCCGGAGCCCCCGCGCCGTCGTCCCCGGTGGTTCCGCCGGCGGGCGCACTGAGGGCTGTGTCCGCGGAACGTCCGGGGGTCTCTTGACCGGTACGGGCTCGGGAGAACCGTGGGCCCTCTCGGCCGCTGGCCGCCTGCGGGGGATCCGGGACGCCGATCGAGGAGGCCGAGGCGTCCTCGACCGTCTCCGGCGGCAGCGCCCCGTCGTCGTCGGAGCTCCCGGCGGTGGACGCGACGACGGGGAGCGGCTCCGCGGACGGAGCCGCTCCGGCGTCTCCGGCACCCGGCCCCGCACCGGTGCCCGCCCCGCAGCCTCCGGCGCCCGCCCCACAGCAGCGTCGGAGTATCCGGGCACGGCCTGCGACCGGCGACGCTTGTGCTCTGCTCTCCCCCAGTAGGCAGAGCACAAGCGTCGCGGGGAGTACCTACAGGACGTCGAACTCGTTGAAGGTCGCGCCGCCGGAGAGGGTCGCGTAGCCGGGGCCACGGTCGAAGAACGGCTCCTCGCCGGTCCGGGACGCCCGCAACGAGGCCCGCAGCTCGTCGGTCGCCGCGTCGTCCGCCGTGCCGTCGTCCCGGACGACGACCCCGTAGTCCTCCCGTGCGCCGGCGATCGACACCTTCCGCCAGGCGAGATCGCGCAGCACCTCGTCGACCGGGCGGTCCAGCGGGTCGCCCCACCCACCGCCGCCCGTCGTCCGGATGCGGACGACGGTGCCGGCGCGGAGCGGCTCGGCGTCGGCGAGGGCGTCGACGTCGTGCTCGTCGGGGCCACCCGGGTCGACGGTGATCTGGAACGGCTTGCCGGCCTTGCCGCCCTTGACCCCCCAGCAGGCGAGGATCGAGCGGTCGGCGATGGACATGAAGTGGGCGTCCCGGAGCACGCGGATGTGCTTCTCGTAGCCGCAGCCGCCCCGGTAGCGCCCCGCGCCCCCGGAGTCGACGGCCAGCCCGAGCCGCTCGACCCGGAGCGGGAAGCGGGACTCGGTGAACTCGCTCGGCAGGTTCCGCGAGTCGGGGACGACGTGGATCGTGTCCTCGCCGTCGGCGTAGTAGCGCCCGCCCGAGCCGCCGCCGAGCACCTCGCGCATGAGGTAGGGCTGGCCGTCGGAGTCGGTGCCGTAGACGCCGGTGTAGCGGATCGTCTCCTGGTCGGCGGGCATGCGACCGCCGGTGGCCTTGGCCAGCACGCCGGCGAGGACGCCCAGCAGCCGCAGGATGACGAAGGTCCGCGCGTTGGTCGGCGCCGGGAAGATCGGGGTGAGCAGCGTGCCCTTCTCGGGAAAGCGCATCTCGATCAACGGGACGACGCCCTCGTTGACGTCGAGCTGCGCCATCCGCTCGGGCGTCTCGGCCAGGTTGCGCAGGATCGGCGCGAGCCACTTCTTGAGGAAGTTGCCGTCGGCGTAGTCCCCGCAGTGGTTGATCGGCCCCTTGGCCTGCGGGCCGGTACCGGTGAAGTCGATGACCAGCGGGACGTCCTTCGAGGAGTCCATCGTCAGCGTGATCCGCTGCCGGTGCAGCTGCGGCTCCTCGACGCCGTCGTGCTCGGCGTAGTCCTCCCAGACGTAGCTGCCGTCGGGGATCTGCGACAGGATCTCCCGCCGGTAGACGTCGGTGGAGCTCGCCAGGATCGCCTCGAAGCAGGCCTCGACCGCCGCCACGCCGTACCGGTCGAACAGCTCGCCGAGGCGACGGGCACCCGCGAGGCAGGCCGAGCACTCGGCGTCGAGGTCGGCGGCCAGCGAGTCCGGCATCCGTGAGTTGCGAGTCATGATCTTCAGCGCCGACTCGTTGGGCACGCCGCGGTCCCACAGCTTGATCGGCGGGACCATCAGGCCCTCCTCGTACACCGACGTGGCCGCCGACGGCATCGAGCCCGGCACCGCGCCGCCGATGTCGTCGTGGTGGCCGAACGCCTGGATGAACGCGACGACCTCCTGCTCCCCGGTCTCGGTGTTCGCCGCGAACACCGGCACCGTCACGCACAGGTCGGGCAGGTGGCCGATGCCGCCTTCGGAGAGGTAGACGTCGTTGTGGAAGAAGACGTCGCCCACGTTCATCGTCTCGATCGGGTAGTCGCGCACCACCGGGTGGACCAGCGCCGAGTACGAGCGGCCGGTGAGCTTGCGCAGCTGCCGGTCGTGGATGCCGGCGCGGAAGTCGTGCGCGTCGCGGATCATCGGAGAGCGCGAGGTGCGCCCGATCGACGTCTCGACCTCCTTCTCGATCGCGGCGAGCGTGCCCGCGACGATCTCGACGAGGACCGGGTCGGCGCTCTCCTCCCGGCCACCGTGGCCATTTCGGCCGAAGGTGCCGGTCACCGGGCCGCCTCCTCGCGAGTGAGCAGCAGGTTGCCGTAGGTATCGACGGTGGCGGCGAAGCCGGGGTGGACGGGCACGGTCGAGCCGAACTCCTCGATGATCGCGGGACCGCTCACGACGTCGCCCGGGGCGAGGTCGGGCCGGTTGTACGTGGGGGTGTCGACCCAGGCGTCGAAGAACACCCGGCGGGACCCTGTGACGGCCCGGTTCGTCCCGCCGTCCCGGGGTTCCAGTTCCACCAGGTCGGGACGGCGGATCGGCCCGATCCCGCTGACCCGGAGGTTCACCCACTCCACCGCCTGGCGCGGGTCCGAGGCGAAGTCGTAGCCGTAGAGCTGGCGGTGTGCGGCGTGGAAGGCCTGGGCGACCTCCTCGGCCGCCGCCCGGTCGAGTTCGCCGTCGGTGACCGGCACCCGCACCTCGAAGGCCTGCCCGACGTAGCGGAGGTCGGCGCTGCGCTGCATGCGCTGCTTGCCGCGGTCGAAGCCCTCGCCGTCGAGCGCCGTCCGTGCCTGCCCCTCGAGGTCGGCGAAGACGGCCCGCATCCGGCCGAGGTCGAGCTCGACGTGCTTGGCCACCGCCGTCTGCACGTAGTCGTTGCGGACGTCGACGGTCAGCAGCCCGAAGGCGCTGACGTTGCCGGGGTTCGGCGGCACGAGCGTGCGCGGCAGGTTGAGGATGTCCATGAGCCGGCAGGCCAGCAGCGAGCCGGAGCCGCCGAACGTGGTGAGCGTGAAGTCGCGGACGTCGAGGCCGCGGGCGACCGTGACCTGCCGCAGCGCGTTGGCCTGGTTCCACGCGGAGATCTCGAGGATGCCGGTGGCCGTGCGCTCCAGCGAGAGGTCGAGCTTCGCGCCCAGCCCGGCGAGGCCGTCGATCGCCGCCTCGACCGAGAGCGGGATCTCACCGCCGAGCAGGTGCGGTGGGATCCGGCCGAGGACGACGTGCGCGTCGGTGACCGTCGGGGCATCGCCGCCGTCGGGGTAGCACATCGGCCCGGGATCGGCGCCCGCCGACTGCGGCCCCACCTTGAGCGTGCCCTCCGGTGAGAGCCAGGCGATCGAGCCGCCACCGGCGCCGACCGTGACGACGTCGATCATCGGGATCTTCGAGGGGTACTCGCCCACCGAGCCCTCGGTGGTCAGGGTCGGCTCGCCGTCGATGACGACCGTGACGTCCGTGGAGGTGCCGCCCCCGTCGCAGGTGAGCACGCGGTCGAACCCGGCGGTGCCGGCGATCAGCGCCGCACCCAGCGCCCCGGCCGCGGGGCCCGACAGCATCGTGGTGATCGGCTGGTGCACGACCTCGCGGGCGCTGAGCACGCCACCGTTGGACTTCATCACGTAGAACGGCACGCCGGGCGCGATCTCGTCGAGCCGGGTGCGGATGTTGGTGACGTACGCCCCGACCTTCGGCTTCACCGCGGCGTCCACCAGCGTCGTGACCGAGCGCTCGTACTCGCGGTACTCGCGCAGCACCTGCGAGCTCAGCGACACCACGCAGCCGGGGTGCTCCTGGCGGAGGATCTCGAGCATCGCCCGCTCGTGGGCGTCGTCCGCGTAGGCGTGCAGGAAGCAGACGCCCACGGTGGAGATGCCGGCGTCCCGGAAGAAGCGCGCGGCGGCGCGGGCGTCGTCCTCGGAGAACGGGCGCACCCGCGCGCCGGTGTGGTCGAGCCGCCCGCCCACGGTGCGTACCAGGTCGGCGGGCACGATCCGTGGCGGCTTGACCCAGAAGTAGCTGTTTCCGTAGCCGTCGGGCACCGACTGGCGGGCGATCTCGAGCACGGACTCGTAGCCCTCGGTCGTGATGAACCCGATGCGGTCGAGCTTGCCCTCGAGCAGCTGGTTGGTGGCGACGGTCGTCCCGTGGCTGACCGCGGTGATCGCGTCGCCGGACAGCCCCATGCCACCGAGCACCTTGCGGACCCCGGTGAGGAAGCCCTCGGCCGGATCGGCAGGCGTGGACGGCGTCTTGGTGGTGGTCGTCCGGCCGGTCTCCTCGTCCACGGCGACGACGTCGGTGAACGTCCCCCCGGTGTCGATGCCGATGCGGACCCGGCGGGTGGTGCTCATGGGCAGAAACCTTAGCGCTGAGATACCCGGTCCGGAAGCGCCGGGAGCAAGCGGCCGTCACTACTCAACGTGATGACTTGCTTGCGATACGCAACGGTCTCGTGTCACGGTCTCCTCCGTGGCCGAGATGCGCATCCAGGTGGCGCCGATCCTGCGGACGTTGCGCAACAACTCCGACAGCGTCCACCTGCGCCTGCGCGCCGGCGTTCCGGTCGACGTGCTCGCCGAGGCCGTGCGGGAGGCGATCCCGGAACAGGTCGGCGGTGAACCGGTGAGCACGTGGCCCCCCATGCCGGTGCCGGGGGCCGTCGTCCTCTACGTCAGCTTCGCCGAATCCGGCGCGGCGCTGGAGACCTTTCTCACGGATCTCGCGGCGCGGCTGCCCGACAGCATCGGCCGAGGCGTGATCGACACCTTCCGCCCCGTGTACTCGCCGGTGGACCGCCCGGGCACCGACTACTTCGCCACGGCCGTGGTGCTCAGCCCGCGGATCACCGAGACGCCGGCCGTGGCCGCACATCCCACCAGGGAGGACGTCGTCCCGGAGGCGCTCGACGCCGTCCTCCGGCAGGCTCTCGAATGGTGCCTCGTTCCGGGCGGCGCGCACTTCGTCCGGCTCGGGGTGACGAGCCTGCGCGCGGAGCCGGCGCAGTGGGCCGCCCTGCTGCGCTCGGGCCGGGAGGACCCGCACGTGTCGTCCGTGGTCACGTCCGTCGACTGGCCGCGGACCGCCCGCCAGGTGATCGCGACGCCCGACGGGCAGGTCGTCCTCCTGTTCGGCTCCGGGGAGGGCTTCGAAGCGCCGGAGGCGGCCTTCGCGGAGGCCGGCGCGCTGATGCGGGCCGCCGCACCCCACGTGGACCACGCGTTCGCCTTTCGCACCACGAGGTCGCTCCCGGACGTGCCCACGCTGCTCCAGTGGGCCTGGCCCCCGCTCCCGGACATGCGGGCCGGTCAGCTGCGGCGCCTCCGCCGACTGGTGGGCCCGCGCACGTACGACGCCTTCGGTCTTCAGCTGCTGTCCAGGAAGGCCCTCGAGGCCATCGGACCGCTGACCGCCTTCGCGCGCCGACCGGTGGACGACCGCGTGACCCTGCTGGTGCACGACGAGGCGGAGCGGTGGTTCGCCGAGGGCAACCCGTCGTCTGAGGAACTCGAGTTCGCGCGGGCGGAGCTCGCGCCGATCCTGCTCACCGCGCGGGACCTGGAGCCGTCGCACCCGTCGCCGTAGGCGCGCGTCGGCACCGCGCGGTCGGTGTATCAGCGGGCGCGGCCCGGGTCTCTTCGGACGCCTCCCGCACCCGCCCCGCCCTCCCGTTCCGGCGTGAGGGCGCTGTCGCGTCCGCAGTCCCTCCCGCCGTGAGTCGACGAGGTCGAGCGCCGCGCCGAGGATGTCGGCATGGACATCACCGAGGTCATCCTCCATCAGCACCACGAGCAGCGACGGATGTTCGCCCTGCTCGACGAGATGCCACGGGACGACACCGAGGCCCTGGGTGCGGTGTGGGCCCGGCTCGCCGTCCTCCTCGAGGTGCACGCCGAGGCGGAGGAGAAGTTCTTCTACCCGCGGCTGCTGAAGTTGGGGAAGGGCAATCCCGAGGGCGACGTGGATGACGAGGTCGAGGACGCGATCAAGGACCACAACGAGATCCGGGACGCCGTACGGGCCGCCGACGGGCCCCAGGTCGGCTCGGAGGAGTGGTGGACCGCGGTCTGGGAGGCGCGCAAGGCCAACGACGACCACATGGCCGAGGAGGAGCGGGAGGACCTCCTGGACTTCCGCCACCACGCCGACCTGCAGACCCGTCACGACATCGCGGTGCAGTTCCTCACGTACGAGGCGAAGCACTACGCCGGCATCCCGGCGCAGGACAAGGACCCCGAGGAGTACATCGCCGAGAACCGCTGACCGGCGCAGGCGGGCCGCCGATTCCGGTCGCCGCGCTCAGTCGACCAGATCGAGCGCGGCGCCGAGGATCGTGTCGGCGTCCAGGCCGTGATACCGGTAGACGCTCTCCAGATCGCCGCTCTGCCCGAACCGCGTGACACCGAGGTCCGTGCCGCGCACGACGTTGACGCCGGTGAGGAACGCCAGCGTGTGCGGGTGCCCGTCGAGCACGGTGACCATCGGCGTGGCCCGGTCGGCGGGGAAGACCGTGTCGAGGATCCAGCTCTCGGCGTCGTCGAGCCCGCGCCGAGCCTGCACTGCCCGGAACAGCAGGCCGGGGCTGGTCACGCAGACGACGTCGGCACCGACGCCGAGCCCCTCCAGCCGGTCGGCGGCCGACAGCGTCTCGGTCACCAGCGCGCCCATGGTCACGAGGGTGACCGTGGGCCGGGCGGAACGGCGCAGCGCGTAGGCGCCGGCGACCACCTGGCGACGGCGCCGTTCGCGGGCGGCGGGATCGGTCGGGACGGCGGCCAGCGTCTGGTCCACCGGGCGCGTGGACAGCCGCAGGTACGCCGAGCCCCCGTCGGGTCGCCCCAGCCGGGCCAGCGACGCGAGCAGGCACCATTCGGTGTCCAGCGCGAACGCCGGCTCGTAGGTGGTGCAGTTCGGCTGCTCGAGCCCGATGGACGGCGTCTTGATGGACTGGTGCGCGCCACCCTCGGGCGCCAGCGTGACCCCGGACGGCGTCCCGACCAGGATCGACTGCCCGCCGGCGTACATGCCGAACGACCACGGCTCGAGGGCCCGCTCGACGAAGGGGTCGTACATGACCCCGATCGGCAGCAGCGGCTGACCCCACCGGTTCCACGTGGCACCGAGCTCGCCCATCAGCCCGACCAGGTTCGTCTCGGCGATGCCCAGTTCCACGTGCTGGCCGCTGGGCCGCTCGCGCCAGTGCAGGATCGTCTCGTTGTCGTCGGCGAACCAGTCGTTGCGCTCGTCCGACGACCACACGCCCACCTTGTTGACCCATCCGCCGAGGTTGGTGCTCGAGCTGACGTCCGGGCTGACCGTGACGACACGGGCGCCCGCCTCGGGTGCCGCGCGGTTGAGGTCGAGCAGGGTGCGCCCCAGCGCCGCCTGGGTGGTGGCGGTGCCCGACGGCGTGCGGCCGAGGTCCGCCGGCACGGCGGGCGGCGCGGCCGGCGGCTGCTGGGGGTGCCGCAGCCGGTCCGCGGCCTCGGCGAGCAGCCGGGCCGGCGCGCTGCCGGCCGGGAACGTGGCCCACGGGTCGGCCGGGTCGACCCCCAGGTCACCGGCCAGCTGCCCGATCTGGGCCTCGGTGAGCAGTGCGGAGTGGTTCTGCGGATGACCCTCGGTGGCCAGGCCGTAGCCCTTGAGCGTGTACGCGAGGACGACGGTCGGTCGCGTGTCGTCGATCTGGTCGAACGCCGCCCGCAGCGCACCGAGGTCGTGCCCGCCGAGGTTGCGGACGGCGGCCCGCAGGTCGTCGTCCGGCACGTCGGCGATCAGCTCGGCGATCGAGGCCGCGCCCGGGCCCTCACCGGGCAGCATCGCCCGGAGCTCGGCGGGGGAGCGCCGCAGCATCCGCTGGTACTCGGGGTTCGTCATCTCGTCGATGCGGTCCCGCAGGTGCTCGCCGCCGGGCCGGGCGAACAGCTCCTCGAGCAGCCGGCCGTACTTCACCGTGAGCACCTGCCAACCGGCGGCGGTGAACATGCCGTGCAGCCGGGTCGCGCCCATCATCGGGACGACGCGGTCGAGCGACTGCCGGTTGAGGTCGACCACCCACACGACCTCACCGAGCTCCGCGACCATGGGGTCGAGCACGGCCTCCCAGACGGCGCCCTCGTCGAGCTCCGCGTCACCGACGAGCGACCACTGCCGGCCGGCGCCGCCCGCGCCGAAGTGCGTGTCGACGTACCGGCGGGCCAGGGCGCCCCAGATGGGTGCGGTCGCGCCGATGCCCACGGAGCCGGTCGAGTAGTCGGCCGGTACCGGGTCCTTGAGCCGGCTCGGATAGCTCTGCAGCCCGCCGAACTCCCGCAGGGTCGGCAGGTACTCGGCGTCGAGCTGGCCGAGCAGGTACTCGAGCGCCTGCAGCACGGGCGACGCGTGCGGCTTGACCGAGACGCGGTCGTCGGCGCCGAGCTGCTCGAGCCACAGGGCGGTCATGATCGTCACCATCGAGGCGCTGGACGCCTGGTGGCCGCCGACCTTGAGGCCCGTCGGGTTGGGGCGCAGGCGGTTGGCGGAGTCGACGATCGCCGTCGCCAGCCAGAGCACCCGCCGCTCGATCTCCCGCAACGCGGCCTCGCGCTCGATGTTCTGCCCCGGCTCCGTTGCCGTCAGGCTCATTCCTGCTCCTCGCTCATGCTGGGCTGCTGCTGGCGGTGCGGTCAGAGGACCTTGCCGGGGTTGAGGATGCCGAGCGGGTCGAAGACGGCCTTGATGCTCTGCTGCAGCCTGTACGACGTCTCGCCCAGCTCCTCGCGCAGCCACGACCGCTTGAGCAGGCCCACCCCGTGCTCGCCGGTGATGGTGCCATCGAGCTCCAGTGCCAGCTTCATGATCGAGTCGAACGCCAGCTGCGCCCGTGCCGCGGCGTCCGCGTTCCCGCGGTCGAAGACCACGGTCGGGTGCATGTTGCCGTCACCGATGTGCCCCGGGCAGAGGACGAGGGTGCCCGTGTCCGCCGCGATCTTCTCCATCCCGGCCAGCAGGTCCACCAGCCGCGCCCGGGGGACGGCGACGTCGTCGACGAGGGTGGCACCGAGCGCGTCGACCGCCGGGCTCACCATCCGCCGGGCCTCGGTGAGCATCGCCGACTCGGCCGCGTCCTCCGCGACGGCCACCTCGACGGCGCCCTGCTCCTGGCAGATGGCACCCATGGCGGCGACGTCGGCGGGCGCCAGCGGGCCGCGGTCGGACTGGGCGATGAGCATCGCCTCCGCGTCCTCGGGCAGCCCCATGTCGCGGTACGCCTGGATCGCCCGGATCGTGGCCTTGTCCAGGAACTCCATCATCGACGGGCGCATGCCCGACGCCATGATGCGGGCGACCGCGGTCATCGCGTCGGCGGCCGTGGCGAAGATCGCCGCCATGGTGAGCGCCGGCTCCGGCGCCGGTCGCAGGGCCAGCGTCGCCTCGGTGATCACGCCGAGTGTGCCCTCCGAGCCCACCATCAGCCGGGTCAGGTCGTAGCCGGCGACCCCCTTGGCCGTCCTGCGGCCCACGCGGACGACCTCGCCGCCGGCGAGCACGACCTGCAGGCCGCGGACGAAGTCCGCGGTGACGCCGTATTTCACGCAGCACAGGCCGCCTGCGTTGGTGGCCAGGTTGCCGCCGATCGTGGAGAGCTCCCACGAGGACGGGTCCGGCGGGTAGAAGAGCCCGACCTCGGCAACCGCCCGGGACAGGTCCGCGTTGATCACGCCCGGCTCGACGATCGCGACCTGGTCGATCTCGTCGATCCGGAGGATCCGGTTCATGCCGAGCATCGAGAGCATCAGCGCGCCGTCCACGGCGTTCGCGGCTCCGGACAGGCCGGTGCGGGCGCCCTGCGGCACGACCGGCACCCGGTGCCGCGTGGCCCACCGCAGCACGGTCTGCACCTGGTCGGTGCTGGCGGGCCGGGCGACCCCGAGCGGGACGCCCGCGGGGCAGAAGCTCGCGCTGTCGCTCCGGTAGGTGTCGGTGCTCGCCGCGTCGGTGACGACGACGCCGTCCGGCAGCGCCGCCGCCAGCTCCTCGATCGGTGTGCTCACTGTGCTGTCCACTCCCGTCGGATCCACTCCGTCGTGGCCCGTGTCACGCACCCCAGCGGGTCCCGCCAGGATGCCTCCTCACCGAACTCGTCGCGCAGGGCCACGCTCGGCACCCGCCCGGCGACCTCCGCGTCCACCGCGCCGGCGACCACCAGGACCGGCACACCGTGCCGCGCCGCGATCTCGACCACGCCACCGACGACCTTGCCATTGAACGACTCGGGATCCAGCCTGCCCTCGCCGGTGACCACCGCGTCGGCCGCGGCCACCGCGGCCTCCAGGCCGGTGTGCTCGGCGATCAGCGGGAAGCCGGCGGTCAGCCGCGCGCCGAGCGCGGCCAGGCCGCCGCCCAGCCCGCCGGCGGCACCGGCGCCCTCGATCGCGCTGACGTCGACGCCGAACCGCTCGAGGTAGACGCCCACGAGGCGCCGCAACCGGTCGGTCAGCTGCGTCACCTCGGCGGCGGTCGCCCCCTTCTGCGGGCCGAAGACGGCGGCCGCGTCCACGAACGGTGTCCGGACGTCGCAGGCCACGAGCACCTCGGCGCGCCCGTCCCGGCCGTCGAAGGGCGCGTACGGCGCCAGGACGTCGACCGCGCCCAGGCCGCCGTCGGTCGTGGCCGAGCCGCCCAGGCTGACGACGACGAGACGCGCGCCCTCGTCGAGCGCGGCGGCGATCAGCTCGCCGGTGCCCCGGGTGGTCGCGGCCACCGGGTCGTTGCCCTCGGCGCCGCCCGCCAGGACGAGGCCGGACGCGAGCGCCATCTCCACGACCGCGACGCCGTCGTCCCCCATCCGCCAGGCGGCCTCGACCGGCCGGCCGTGGGGACCGGTCACGGACGTCCTCCGGTTGCCGCCGCCGAACGCGTCGAGCGTGCCCTCGCCGCCGTCGGCCAGGGGCAGCCGGACGCAGGACCACCCGGCCGCCGCCGCAGCGGCGGCCACCGCGCCGGCCACCTCGGGGGCCGAGGCGGAACCGCGGAACTTGTCGGGTGCCGCGAGCAGCCTGCTCATCGCTCCCCCTGCCACCTCGTCGTGCGCACCGTGGTCCTGCTCGTCGGCGATCCGCCCCCGTCGGGGTGCTCACGCCCATTCTCCGGGTGGTTCACCCTCCTCGACGGGGACGTCGTCGAGGTGACGGTGGAGGAGGTCGGGACGGTCACCAACCCCGTGGGCACGCTGGCGGCGGCCCGTGCGGCGAGCGCCCTGCGCGTTCCGACGGCGGCGGCCACCTGACGTCGACCGGAATCCGGACCGTCAGGGGACGACGTCATCGGGTGCGCCGGCCAGGCGACGCGCGGCGGCCGTCTCCGCGTCGTCGAAGCCCTCATGGCCGCTCCCCCGGTGCTGCGCGCTCTGGGTGTCGATCCAGCGGGTGTGCGCCTCCCAGGCGGCCTGCTTCGTCGTCCCCAGAGCGCGGCCGATCGCGGTCCACGAGGCACCGGCCGCCCGGGCATTGCGCACCGACAGCTGGCGGCCGTAGCCGGCCTTGCGGGCGATGACCTCGCTCAGGGCCAGCAGTTCCAGGACGTCGTCGGCTGCCAGGCCGTCGAGCACCTCGCGCGACCGCAGCTCCTCGTAGCGGGCCACCGCCGTGCGCAGCGTGTGCCGGCGCTCCCCCTCCGCGGGACTGGTCATGGCCCGAGGGTCACCCTCCCTCCCTCGGGCGTCAAGGCGCCCTGACGTCAGGTGGGCCTGACGCGGCGGCGGGCAGTCCACGTTCTGTACGGTCGGCCTTCGTCCCGCGCCCGCTCTGGACCAGGAGGTTTCGTGGGAGACAGCTCCGGCTGGGTCGCCGACGCGATCTGGTGGCACGTCTACCCGCTCGGCTTCCTCGGCGCCGAGCGCGAGGTGACCGACGTGGTCACCCCCCGGCTGGGGCGGCTCGAGCCGTGGCTGGACTATGCCGTAGAACTGGGCGCCTCCGGGCTCGCGCTCGGCCCGGTGTTCGCCTCGGAGACCCACGGCTACGACACCGTCGACCACCTGCGGATCGATCCCCGGCTGGGCACCGAAGCCGACTTCGACGCGCTGGTCGAGGCCGCGCACAGCCGTGGCCTGCGGGTGCTGCTGGACGGCGTGTTCAACCACGTCGGCCGGTCGCACCCGGCGTTCCACGCCGTGCTGGAACAGGGACCGTCCGCGCCGACGGCGTCCTGGTTCCGCCTGACCTGGCCGCGCCTGTGGGAGCCCGGCGTGCAGCCGGACGCCGCGAACTTCGAGGGCCACGGTGCCCTGGTCGCGCTGAACCACGACGAGCCCGCCGTCGCCGACCACGTCGTCGAGGTCATGACCTCCTGGCTGGCCCGCGGCGCCGACGGCTGGCGGCTCGATGCCGCCTACGCGGTCCCGGCGTCGTTCTGGGCGGCCGTCCTGCCCCGGGTACGTGAGGCCCATCCGCAGGCCTACGTCGTGGGCGAGGTGCTGCACGGCGACTACGCCGCGTTCGTGCGCGACTCGGGCATGGACGCCGTCACGCAGTACGAGCTGTGGAAGGCAGTCTGGAGCTCGCTCAACGACGGCAACTTCTTCGAGCTGGCGCACGCGCTGGACCGGCACAACGCCCTGCTCGACACCTTCGTGCCGCTCACCTTCCTCGGCAACCACGACGTCACCCGGCTGGCCAGCCGGCTCACCGACGAGCGGCACCTGGCGCACGCCCTCGTCGTGCTGCTCACCACGGCGGGCACGCCGACGATCTACTCCGGTGACGAGCAGGCCTTCCGTGGCGTCAAGGAGGACCGCGCCGGTGGGGACGACGCCGTCCGCCCGGCCTTCCCCGACCGCCCCGACGAGCTGTCGGAGCTCGGCCGCCCGACGTACCGGCTGCACCAGGAGCTGATCGGGCTGCGCCGCCGGCACCGCTGGCTGCACGGCGCCCGCACCCACGACATGCACCTGGCCAACGAGGAGCTGGTCTACGAGGTCGTCGCCGACGCGGGCCGGCTGGTCGTGGCGCTCAACGTCGGTGACGCGCCGACCGACCTGCCGGCGTCCGGCGCCGGCGACGTGCTGGCGGGCGCGGCCACCGTGACGCGGCCGTCGTCGGCGTCGACGCGGGTGCGGCTGGGCCCGCACGGCTGGGCCGTGCTCGCCGGCTGAGCTACTCGACCTCCAGGCTGCTCAACCGGACGCCACGGAACGCGGCCAGCCGTTCGGCCTGCTCGGCGATGGCGGCCGCCGGCGCCTCGGTCCACAGGGACACCGTCACGCCGACCGAGCCGCCGGACCGGCGGGCACGCCAGGTGCCGGCGATCTCCCCGTCGACGAGCACGCCACCGGGCCGGCCCAGCGTGCGCCACAGGTCCTTGGCGCGCACCGGGTCCTCGACCAGCAACGGCCGGTCGCGGGCCTGCAGGTAGAGGTCGAAGGGCGCGAGCAGGCGGACGACCGCCGGCGGACCGTCGCCGAGGCCCGCCAGGTCGTCGGCCAGGACCCACCGGCGCTCACCGGCGACGCTCACCTCGACGGCATCGGCCGGCCAGCGGGCCCGCACGTCCTTGACCGGCGCGTCGAGGTAGCCGGCGACGAGCGTGGGCGTGGCCGGGCCGAGCAGCCGCAGGTACCCGCGGACGACGTCGTGCCGCTCCGACGGCTCGGCGCCGGGCGTCAGGCCGGGAACCGGCTGGAGCACCGGCGGCGAGGTGCCCGGCTGGAGCTCGAGCCCGGCCCGCAGCGCGGCCAGCCGGAACGGCATCTCGTACACGTGGACGGCGTCGCACGGGCGGCAGTGGCGCAGATAGGGCTCGGTCATGTGTGCGCTGAGCCGGCTGGACATCTCGCCCTTGACCATCGGTGCGGTGACGATCTCGCGCATCGCCGTCGCGACCGTGTCGAGCGCCTCCAGGTTGGCGATGCCGGCCGCCTTCAGCGGTCTCGAGGCGTCGTAGATGCGCTTGCCCGCGTCGGCGTCGGAGAACGGCGTCGTCGCGGTGGCCACCTGCGGCAGGTCGGCGCGACGGTAGAGGTGCGGCGCCCCGCGGATCGTCCAGACGGTCGCCAGTTCGCCGTCCTGGATCTGCGCGACGTCGACGCCGCGCAGAGCGAGCGCCCACAGGCCGCCGTCGGCACCCGTGTCCTGGACCCCGAGGTCGAGGACGGCGGTGTCGGCGGTCGTGCCCGCCTCGCGGTCGAGCTGCTGGGCGCGCACGCGGAAGCCGAGGACCTGCTCGCGGGTCAGGATCTCCGGCACGCCGTCACGCTAGCGGCGCCCACCGACGATCCGGAGGGCTAGCCGCCGGTCAGCCGCTCGCGCAGAAAAGCGGTCACTTCGGCGCGGGCGTCGTTCGTCGGGTGCCCGGGCTTCTCGACATCGGCGCTGGTGAGCACCGAGTGCTCGCGCTTGCCGATCCCGTGCGGATTGCCCTCGCTCGAGTCGATGGGGATCGCCCGCCAGCCAGGCCCGAACGCCGCCTCCAGAGCTGCGAAGCGCTCCGGCCGCACCGCGGCGTCCTCGGTGAACCGCAGGCCGACGAGGCACAGGCCCTCGCTGCGGACGCGCTGGGCCACGGCCGCCTCCTCGCGCTCGCTCATCCCGAGGTCGCGGCGCCGCGCCTCGCCGAGGGGGAGCGGCAGCGATGGCTGACTGGCGACCGGCGCGAGGACGGCGGGCTCGACGGCGGCGGCGAGCGCGAAACCACCGGTGAAGCACATGCCGATGACGCCCACCCCCGGGCCGCCGACCCGCTCGTGCAGGTGGCGGGCGAGCGCACGGACGTACTCGGCGATGGGGCGGTCGGCCCGGCGCGCGAAGGCGGCGAACTCGCGCGTGATGCAGGCCCGGGCGAAGGTGCGCAGGCCGTAGCCGGCCGACAGGGGCCGCCCGGGCTCGCCGAACAGCGACGGGACGGCGACGGTGAATCCGGCGCCCACCAGGTGGTCGGCCAGACCCATGACCGCGGGCGTCATCCCGGGGACCTCGGGCAGCAGGACGACGCCCGGGCCGGGGCCCGACCCGGGTTCCCGCGTGAAAACCTCGTACGTCAGTCCGGCGGCGGAGAAGGGCGCCGATGTCCAGCCGGCCAGGGCGTCCGGGGTTTCCGCCACCGGGTCATCCTGCGGGACCGGGCGGGCGCGGTCGAGCGGTGAGCCTGCTGCGCCGGTCCGGTGAGCGTGATCGAATCGCCCGTGGGGCGGCACCGGCGCCGTCCGGATGACGAGGAGGCCCCGTTGGCCGAGGTGCAGGGCAGCTGCGACGACCGGTTCGCCGGTGTGCGGCAGGCGCTGGAGCAGCAGCTGGACGCCGACGAGCTCGGCGCCTCGGTCGCGGTCGACCTCGACGGGCAGACCGTCGTCGACCTCTGGGGCGGCTGGCGGGACGCCGAGCGGACGACGCCCTGGACCCGGGACACGATCGTCAACGTCTGGTCGACCACGAAGTGCGTGCTCAACCTGGCCGCACTCATGCTGGTCGACCGCGGCGACCTCGACGTCCACGCGCCCGTCGGCGACTACTGGCCGGAGTTCTCCGCGAAGGGCAAGAAGGACGTCCTGGTGCGGCACCTCATGTCGCACACGTCCGGGGTTCCCGCCTGGGAACAGCCGTTCTCCGTCCGCGACATGTACGACTGGGAGACCGCCTGCGAGCGGCTGGCGGCGCAGCGGCCGTGGTGGCAGCCCGGGACGGCGTCGGGCTACCACGCGGCAGACCAGGGGCACCTCGTCGGCGAGGTCATCCGGCGGATCACCGGGCGGACGTTCCAGCGCTTCGTCGACGAGGAGATCGCCGGCCCGCTCGGCGCGGACTTCCAGGTCGGAGCGCGGGAGCAGGACTGGGACCGCATCGCGCCCGTCGTCCCGCCGCCGCGGGTCGACCCCGATCCCGACGTCGACCCGACCTCGGTCGCGACGCGGACCTTCACGGGCCCGGTCATGTCGACGAAGGCGACGCTCACGCCGGAGTGGCGGGCGGCCGACCTCGGCGCGCTCAACGGGCACTCCAACGCGCGCGGGGTGCTCGACGTGATGCGGGTGATGTCGCTGGGCGGCTCAGCCGGAGGCGTGCAGCTGCTGAAGCCGGAGACCGTCGAGCTGGTGTTCGAGCAGCAGTCCGACGGCGTGGACCTGGTGCTCGAGGCGCCGTTCCGGTTCGGCATCGGCTACTGCTTGGGCACGCCCGTCGTCCCGTACGTGCCGGCGGGCCGCACCTTCTTCTGGGGCGGCTGGGGCGGCTCGCTGGTCGTGATGGACCTCGACCGGCGGCTGACGATCAGCTACATGATGAACCGGATGGCGCCCGGCATCCTCGGCTCCGACCGCAGCGAGGCGTATGTGCGTGCCGTCTACGACGCGCTGAATTGATCCCATGAACCTCGACGACATCGTGCCGGTGGCCGACCACGTCACGCGTCAGAGCCGCGTCGTCGAGGCGCCGCGGCGCGTGGTCTGGGAGGAGCTGCAGGCGCTGAAGCTGCGGTCGCTGCCGGTCTCGCTCCTGCTGGGCGCGATGCGGGCGGTCCCCGTGCTGCTCACCGGCAAGTGGCGGGGCCACCTCGACACGAGGTTCCTCGACGTCATACCGGTCCCCGAGCTGTCGTCCGAGCCGCCCACGGCGGTGGTCTTCGGCGGCGTGCTGCAGGCCTGGCGGCTGACCGGGGGTGAGCGGCCGCCGCAGCTGGACGCCGACGGGCTGCGCGAGTTCGCCGAGCCCGGGTGGGTCAGGATCGGGATGGAGTTCCGGCTCACGCCTGCCGTCGGGGGCACGCACCTGAGCTCCGAGACCCGGGTGGCCGCGACCGATCCGGCGACGCTGAAGCGCTTCAACCGGTACTGGATCGTCGTCGGACCGGGCAGTTCGGCAATCCGCTGGGAGGTACTGACCGCCGTCGAGCTCCGCGCCGAGGCCCGCGTGCGCCCGCCCCGCTGACCTATCGGGGATCCGATCCGCCGAGACGCGCTGAGGGTCCTCTCCCGTCGTGCGAGAGGGCGCTCAGCGTGTTCCGGCCGCGGGGTCAGTACGCGACGGTGAAGCGGGCGCGCTGGTGGGCCGGCTGCTCGATCTCGTCGACGACGGCGGTGGCGAAGTCGGCGCCGCCGATGAAGGAGTTGCCCTCGTCGTCGGTCAGGAGCACGTCGCCGCCGACGCGGTAGGTGCCCCGTGCCTCGCCGGGCGCGAAACCCCCGAAGCCGGCGGGCGGGCAGAGGTAGAACCAGTCCAGGCTCTCGGGGGCGGCTCGGAGGTCGTCGAGGGCGGCGGCCATCTCGAGGCTCTCGGGGCGGTACTCCGCGGGGAAGTCGGGGGTGTCGAACAGCCGCGGGCCGCCCTCGGCCACCTGCAGCGCCCCGGCACCGCCGATGACGCCGACGCGCACACCGGCCCGCTCGGCGTCGGCGGCCAGGGCGGCGATCCCCGGCTGTACGGAGCCGGCCATGTCACCACGCGGGGCCACGGTCACGACGACGACGTCGGCGTCCGCGAGCACCTTCGCCCGGGTGTCGGCGTCGAGGAGAGAGCCCTCCGCGTACTGGACGCCGTCGATGCGCTGATCGGGCTGCCGCCGGCTGATCGAGGTCACCGTGTGCCCCCGCCGTGCTGCCTCGGCCACGATGTGACCGCCCGCGTACCCAGTGCCGCCGAACACGCTGATCCCTGCCATGTCTGTGCCTCCGTCTCGGGATGGATGCTCAGGGCAACCGAGGCGAAGTGCTTGAACATTCCAGTAACCGTGTCGGCGCTCGTGATCGTGATGACGCTCTCGTTCCGGAATCGCCGTCACGGCCCCGGGCATTGGCACCCGACGTGGACCTGTTCTCTTCCGTCGCCCTGGGCGACCTCCAGCTTGCCAACCGCGTCGTCATGGCCCCGCTGACCCGGATGCGTTCCGGCGCCTCGGGCGTGCCGGGCGACCTCGTCGTCGAGCACTACCGGCAGCGCGCCGGCGTGGGCCTGATCGTCACCGAGGGCACGTACCCCAGCGCCGAGTCGCGCGCCTACCCCGGCCAGCCCGGCATCGTGGACGACGAGCAGGCTGCCGGCTGGCGCCGCGTCGCCGAGGCCGTGCACGAGCGCGGCGGCCGCATCGTCATGCAGGTCATGCACAGCGGCCGGGTCTCGCATCCCGACATCACCGGCACCGACCGGATCGTCGCGCCGTCGGCCATCGCGATCCAGGGCGAGGCCCACACGCCGAAGGGCAAGGTGGCCTACCCGGTGCCGCATGCGCTGACCACGGAGGAGGCTCAGGCCACCCTCGCCGACATCGTCGCGGCGGCGAAGCGGGCCGTGGCCGCCGGCCTGGACGGCGTCGAGATCCACAGCGCCAACGGCTACCTGCTGCACGAGTTCCTCTCGCCCAACACCAACGAGCGCACCGACCAGTACGGCGGATCGCCGGAGAACCGGGCACGCTTCGTCCTCGAGGTGACCACCGCCGTCGCCGAGGCGATCGGAGCGGGCCGGGTCGGCATCCGCATCTCCCCGATGCACCACGTCCAGGGCATGCACGAGGTGGACGAGGCCGACGTCCGGGCGACGTACGGCTATCTGGTCGACAACCTGCGGCCGCTGGGCCTGGCCTACCTCTCGGTGCTGCACTCGGAGCCCGGCGGCGAGCTGGTGCAGGAGCTGCGCCGCCGCTTCGACGGCCCGGTGATCGCCAACAGCGGCTTCGGCCGGGTCACGACCCGCGAGGAGGCCGTCGCGCTCATCGAGGCCGCGCACGCCGACGCCGTCGCCGTGGGCCGCGCGATCATCGCCAACCCCGACCTGGTGGAGCGGTGGCAGGGCGAGCACCCGGAGAACGAGCCGAACCCGGCCACCTTCTACGGCCCTGGTGCCGAGGGCTACACCGACTACCCGTTCCTCGCCGCGGGCTGACCCGCCCGGCGCGTCACGATCATCACCGGTTGACGGGGGCCTCCTGCGTGTGGGAGACCCCCGTCGGCCGGTTCTGTTCCCGGACGGGCCCTCAGCCGAGCAGCCCGGCCTCGTGGGCGAGGATCGCGGCCTGCGTCCGGTTCGCGAGGCCCAGCTTGGTCAGCAGCCGTGAGACGTACGTCTTCACCGTCGCCTCGCTGACGTAGAGCCGCTTGGCCAGCTCCGCGTTGGACTCGCCGCTACCCAGCAGCTGCAGCACCTCGCGCTCCCGGTCCGACAACTCGCGGATCCGGCGCAATGCCTGGGCCTTGCGTGGCGCTGCCTTCTTGTCCACGTACGACTCGATCAGCGCCGCGGTCACCTTCGGCGAGAGCGTCGCCGTGCCGTCGGCGACCGCCCGCACGGCGGCCGCGATCTCCCGGGGTGGGGTGTCCTTGAGCAGGAAGCCGGCCGCGCCCGCGGCCAGCGCCGCGTACACGTAGTCGTCGACGTGGAACGTCGTGAGGACGGCGACCTGCGGCGGCTCGGGCAGCGCCAGGATCTGCCGCGTCGCCGACAACCCGTCCAGCACGGGCATGCGGATGTCCATGAGGACGACGTCCGGCCGCAGCTCGCGCGTCGCCGCCACGCCCGCCGCGCCGTCCCCGGCCTCGCCCACGACCTCGAAGTCGCCCGACGCCTCGAGGACCGTCCGCAGGCCGAACCGCACGAGCTCCTCGTCGTCCACCAGCAGGACTCGGATGCTCATGCCGGCAGCACCGCCTCGACGAGGAAACCGCCGTCCAGGCGGGGTTCTGCACGCAGGGTGCCGTTCATGGTTCGGACCCGCTCGCGCAGGCCGACCAGCCCGAAGCCGCCGCTGGAGCTCGCGTGCACCGGCTCGGTGGCCGGTCCGTTGACGACTCGCACGACCAGCTGGCCGGCGGGTCGCTCGATCGCCACGCTGACGTGCGCGCCGGGTGCGTGCTTGCCGGCGTTGGTGAGTGCTTCCTGGGCGATGCGGTACGCCGCGCGGCAGACCATGGGGTCGACCGAGGCGGCGTCGACCGGCCGGGTCATCCCGACGTCCATACCGGCAGCGCGGCACTCCTTCACCATGCGCTCGATGTCGTCGAGGCCCGGTTGGGGGCTGAGGGGCGCGCCGTCGTCGTCGCCGTCCCGAAGGACGCCGACCGCTTGCCGCAGCTCGTCGAGAGCCTGCCGGCCGGCGACCTGCACCTGGCAGGCGAGCTGCTCGACGCGTTCGCGGTCGGTCGCGGCCATCTCGATGGCGCCCGCTTGCAACACCATCAGGCTCACCCGGTGGCCGACGGCGTCGTGCATCTCTCGGGCGATGCGGGCGCGCTCGGTGGCGATGGCCTCGCGGGCCTGCAGCTCGCGCTCCGCCTCGGCCCGCTCGGCGCGCTCGGTGAGGGCCTCCATCAGATCGGACCGGGCCCGCGCCCACGCGCCGAGGGCGCCGGGCAGGACCACCACCAGCAGTGCGGCGGTCACCGCTCCGGCGGTCTCGTCCAGCGTCTCGAGCGCCCATGGCTGGACGACGGCTACCGATCCGACGACACCGGCGACGACCCGGACGGGCCACCGGCTTCCGTACCGCCCGACGGCATAGGAGGTGATCAGGACAGCGCCGGTCACGGCGGGGGACAGGGCGGTCAGCACGACGCTGACCGCGAAGGGAACCAGCGGCGCCCGTCGGCGGAGCACCAGCAGCAGGACGGCGAGGACGACGGTGCCGGTCGCGGCCACGGAAGCCGGAAGGGCGCCCGCCTCGCCCGGGGCACGCCGGGTGAGCGTGACGGCCACCGCGCTGGAGAGCGCAAGGAGCGCGTCGAACCAGATCTCGCGCGTGCTGAGGTCCGGCCACAGGCGCGCCCGGATCCCCATGGCGGCGAGCGTAGGACGGCGGTGCGGGTCGTCGGGTCGGCCGCGCGATGACCGTCGCCGTCAACTTTCGGATGACGCGGATCCACCGTCCGACCAGCGCGTTCGAGGCTTGCGACCGACGCGAACAGGGACCTCGGGGCGGTTCTCTCTGCCGTGACACCGCAGAGCGCGGAACCGACAAGGAGAACCGAGATGATCACGGTCAGCGGACTGACCAAGAGGTACGGCGAGCGGACCGTCGTCGACCACGTGTCGTTCGACCTGGAGCCCGGCACGGTGACCGGCTTCCTCGGGCCGAACGGCGCTGGAAAGACGACGACGATGCGGATGATGACGAGCCTCGTCGCACCGACGGCGGGTTCGGCGGTCATCGACGGCAAGCTGTACGCGGAGCTGCCCAACCCGGGGGCCGTTGTCGGCACGCTGCTCGACGCCTCCGCGGTGCATCCGGGACGGACGGGTCGCACCCACCTGCGCCTGCTCGCCTCGGCGGTGGGGGTTCCGGCGTCCCGCGTGGACGAGGTGCTCGACATGGTGGGGCTGTCGGACGCAGCGGGCCGTCGAATCGGCGGCTACTCCCTGGGCATGCGCCAGCGGCTGGGGATCGCGGGGGCTCTGCTGGCGGATCCGCCGGTGCTGGTGTTCGACGAGCCGGCCAACGGGCTGGACCCGGAGGGCATCCGCTGGATGCGCGACCTGCTGCGGACGCACGCGGCGCGCGGCGGGACCGTGCTGCTGTCGTCGCACCTGCTGAACGAGGTCGAACACACCGTCGACCGGCTGCTGGTGATCGGCGAGGGCCGGATCGTGGCCGACGGGCCTGTCGCCACGCTGCTGGCCGGCGACGGGACGACGGTGCGCGCGGTCGACGCCCCGTCCCTGGCGGCGGACCTTGCAGCGGCCGGACTGCGGGTCGAGGCGACCGCGGACGGCGCCCTGGTGGTGGCCGGCGCGGATGCGTCGCAGGTGTTCGCGGTCGCCGCCGCCGGTGGACACGTGCTCACCGAGCTCCGGCCGACCGAGCGTGGCCTCGAGGACCTCTTCTTCCAGCTCACCACCGCGGCATGACCGCCGCCGCGCACACCCTCACCGTTCCTACGGCTTCGAAGGAGCCTGCAATGACGAACACCTTGATCGAGGCACCCGGGCCCGCCGTCCGGTCCACCGGAGCCTCCGTGCCCTCCTTGGTGGGGCTGGAGATCCGCAAATCGCTGTCCACCCGGTCGGGGAAGTCGCTGGCGGCGGCGTCGATACTGCTGGCGCCGGCCGCGGCGGCGGTGGCCGCCACCGCCAGCAGCGAGCCGCTGGGCTCCGTTACCGGGCCGCTGGGCGCGCTGGGCATGCTGACCGGCCTGGTGCTGCTGTCGTTCGGCGTGCTGTCGACCGCGGGGGAGTGGAGCCACCGGACGGTGCAGACGACGTACCTGCTCGTGCCGCATCGCGGCCGGGTGCTGGCGACGAAGGCGGTCGCGGTGGCCCTGATGGGAGCCGCGTTCGCGGCCATGGCGGCCGCCCTGGTGGCCGGTGTGCTGGCCCTGCTGGTGAGCGGCGCCTCGTGGGCCGGGGTCGGACTGGCGTTCGGCGCCGTGGTGGCCGCGGGCGCTGCGTTCGCGGTGATCGGCGCCGGTGTCGGTGCGGCGACGGCGAACACGCCGGCGGCGCTGACCGGGCTGTATCTGGTGATTCTCGGAGGGATCCCGGTGCTGCGGACGTTCAAGCCGGAGATCGGCGACAAGATCGACCCGGCCGGTGCGACGCTGGCGCTGGCCCAAGGACAGGCGACGACCCAGTCGATCCTGATCCTGAGCGCATGGATGGGGGTTGCCCTGGTCGCCGGCGCAGTCATGACCCGCCGGCGGCAGGTGTCCTGAACGCACACGAGGTCGGCCCCTCCCGCATTCCGGGAGGGGCCGTTCCGCGTTCCTGCGGGAATGCCGTCACGCCGCTCACCGTGCACCGGCGTTCCCACAGGAACGTCGCGTCCGAGCTCAGCTGCCGTCGATCACGCGACGGTGCAGCTCCGTCGTCAGCACGTGGATCTCGCGGGTGAGCTGGGTGTTGGTCTTGAGCTCGAGCTCCTGTTCCAAGAAATCGTGGTTCGCCTTGGCCTGTTGGAAGGCCGCCGCCCGGTTCTGGCCGATCATCACGAAGGTCGACAGGAAGATCGCCTCCAGCGACACGACGAGCGTGAGTGTCGGCCAGGGGCTGTTCTCGACGAACAGCATCCACACCGCGAAGACAACGATGTGCACGTAGACGAACGGCATCGACCCGGCGAAGGCGGTGATCGCGTCGGCAACCCTGAGCTGCAGGTCCTCGGCACGCTTCTGCCGAGTCCTGCTGACGACGGGGTGCTCGCGGTGAGCCGTGGGCGTTGCGGTGGTCATGGGCGTCCCTCGGTTCTGCGGCCGTTGGCCGGACTTCTTCGCCGGCCGATGATGCCCGTCGGTCCAGTGAGGCCCTCACCGGAGCGGGACGGAGCCTGACGCCACCACGGTGCGTCGTCGGGCCGCCTGACACGATCACCGGGTGTCCGAGGACGGCGACGAGCAGCTGGCCGGTGGGGCGCCATCAGTTCGTGCCGGGGCCGGAGTATGGCGTCGTCACCTTCGAGGAGCATCTGGCCGCGTCCACCCGGGTCGTGCCGTGAGATCGGCGCTGCGCGCCGGACTGATCGTGCTCGCAGGCGTGGAACTACTGCTCGGCGGATGGACGCTGCTGTTTCCAGTGAGCTTCTACGCCGACGTGCCGACCGTCGACCTCACGCCGCCATTCAGCGAGCACCTCTTCCGCGACTTCGGCGGGGCCACGCTGGGCCTCGCGATCGTGCTCGGGGCGGCCGCGGTCACGCTGGAGAAGCTGCTGATGCGCGTCGCGCTGTGCGCCTACCTCGCCTTCTCGCTGCCGCACCTGGTCTTCCACCTCGGGAACCTGTCCGGCGCGAGCGCGGTGGAAGCGGTCGTCCTCGTGGGCCTGCTGGCCGCCTCCGTCGTCCTGCCGGTGGTTCTCCTCCTTCTGTCGGGCCGGTCCGTGGTCACTGGAGCGGGAAGGGGGGCTGCCGCCACGACGGCGCGTCCACGACCTCGATCCGCTCCACCCACTTGACCCACCAGAAGCCGCGCCGTCCTGGTGCGACCAGCCGCACCGGTGCGCCGTGTCCGCCGGAGAGCGGCGCGCCGGCGGCGGACGTCGCCAGCAGCAGGGACGAGGCGTCGCGCAGTGGGAGGCGACGGCGGTAGCCGGTGCGCGAGATGACGTCGACGCTGCCACCGCCCGGAAGGTCCGTGCCGGTCACCTCGCCGAGCAGCCGGTCGAGGCGCACGCCGGCCCAGTCCTGGGACGCGTACCAGCCGCCGGTGCAGTCGAGGACGGCGCGGACGCGGTCGCCGCGGTCGAGGTCGCTGATCGGTATCCGGGTTCGCCGGCCACGGGCCACGACGGTGAGGGCGTCGAGCGGGTGGTCGGGCACGGTGTCGGTGAACCACTGGGTGACCGGCATGGCCGTGGGGTCGTCGGTGCCGTGCTCCAGGGAGCCGGTGCCCCGGCGGTCCGCGCCGGGGGCGCCGGTGAGCTCGAGAGCACCCTCCGTAGCGGCCCAGAGTGCCGCGGCGCCGACGGCCAGGGCACCGGTCGTGAGCAGCGTCCGGCGGGAGAGGTCGGTCCGGCGGGGGCGCTGGCCGCGTCCCCAGGCGTGGACGACGAGGAGTGGCGCCACGCAGATGGCGACGCCGACGTGGAACAGGAGCATCGAGAGCGGCGCGACGCCGATGGCGTGCAGGACGCCCGTCAGTACGGTCAACACCACCAGGACGCCGAGCCCGGTCGCGAGCGATCGGGTGCTCGCGGCCCGAGGCCAGGACCGGCCGACGATCACGGACTTCCACGGGACCAGGAGCAGCAGCCCGAGGCCCGCCGCGCCGTGGGTCGCGACGACGACGGTCGCCGCCGTCGGTGTGCCGACGCCGTAGGCGAGGACTCCCGTGGCGAAGGCCAGCAGGAGCAGGCCGAGGAGGGCGAGGTTGGTACGCCTGCCGGCGCGGCGGGGCAGCGCCCGCCTCACCGCCACGGCGCACTCACCCGCGTCGGCTGTACCGCATGTGCCGGAGGAACAGGAACAGCATGAAAAGACCGAAGAGCGGTGGGACGCCGTAGATCACGGCCGCCACCATCGACCACGCGAGCAGCATCACGAGGAGCACGACGAAGACGGGGGGCACTCGCCTCCGCGACCTCGTCGGACCGCGTTGCGGTTCCGGATCGCGGGGCAGGTCGGCAGTCAACGCGGGGAGCTCGTCGAGGTAGACCGACGCGTGCGCCCGGATGACCCGCTCGTCGAACTCCTCGATGGTCAGCCGGCCCTCACCGAAGTGCTTGCCGAGCTGCTCGACGACCCGCTGTCGGTCCTTGTCGCCCGCTCGCATCCGTGGCTGGAGTTCCCCCATCGCCTGTGCCTCCTCGAGGTCCGTTCCCCCATGGTGCGCCGAAATCGTCGCCGTGGGGGCGCGATCGTCCGGACCTGTGTCCTTGCCGACGTCGCGACCGCTCCAATCGGTGCCCGCTGCCGCAAGTGGACGGGTCATGGGCGACGCGGATCAACGCTGACCACGTTTCCGCGGAAGCGCCGTCAAGACGTGCGGCTTGGGCGGGGCGCCGTCTGCGGGTCAGCGCAGTGCCTGCGGCGGTGGCTTTCCGACCCAGGTCTCCTGACGGGTAGCGCTATCCGCGGCGGCCGAGGCGGTACCCGACCAGGACGCCGATCAGCGTCAGGAGCGCGCCGCCGACGGCGCCCAGCGCGAGCGTCTGCACGTCGCCGGACGTTCCCGCGGGAACGCCCGCCTTGCCGGCGAACGTCCGGACGGCAGGGGCGGCAGGAGCCCCGGCGGCCGCCAGCGAGGCGTCGCTCACGGCGGCAGCGGACGGCGCCGACGCGATCGGCACCACCGCGCCGGTGAGCTCGTCGTCGATGGCCGTGAAGAACTGACCGGCCATGCGCTTGGCCACGCCGGAGATCATCCGCTGGCCCACGCCCGCGACCGGCCCGCCGACAACGGCATCCGCCGAGTACGTCAGCGCCGTCGCGTCACCGTCCGCCTCGAGGTTGATCGTCACGGTCGCGCGCACGTTGCCCGGGCCGCCCGCACCCGACGCGTGCATCACGTACGACTTCGGCCGCTGCTGGTCTGACAACCGGACCTCACCCGCGTACGTCCCGCGGATCGCCCCGACGCCGACCGTCACGTTCATCCGGTACTCGTCCTGGCCGGTCTGCTCCAGCGACTCGCAGCCCGGGATCGTCCGCGCCAGCACGGCAGGGTCGGTGATGACCTCCCACACCCGGTCGGGCGAGGCGTGCAGCACCGCAGAGCCGTCGAGATTCACGCAAGCACTCCGTTCTCGGCACGGCCCGCGGAGGCGGCCGTCCGTTCAGCAGCAGGGTTCCGCATCAGGTCGTACAGCTCGGTCGGGGAGATCGGCATCGACGTGATCCGCCGTCCCACGGCGTCCTCGATGGCCGAGGCGATCGCCGCCGTCCCCGGGATGACGCCGGCCTCGCCGGCGCCCTTGATGCCCAGGGGATTCAGCGGCGACGGCGTCTGCTGGTGGTCGATGACGACGTCGGGCACCTCGGAGGCGTACGGCATCAGGAAGTCCATGAACGACGCGTTCTGCAGCTGCCCGTCGCTGTCGTAGGCCATCCGCTCGTACAGCGCGCCGCCCACGCCCTGCGCCACCCCGCCGTGCACCTGGCCCTCGACGATCATCGGGTTCACCACGTTGCCGCAGTCGTGCACCACGGCGTACTTCACGACGTCGATCTCCCACGTCGCCGGGTCGATCTCCACCACCGCGGCATGCGCCCCGGACGCGAACGTCGAGCGCAGCGGCGAGTAGTAGTCGCGGTGCTCCAGCCCGGGCGCATCACCCGGCGCCACCGGCGGCTTCGAGTCGTCGTGCGACGTGAACTGGGTCGCCTGCTTCGCAGCCTCGTCGAAGGCGTACCGCAGCGGGTTGGAGAGGACGGCGACCGTCCGCAGCGGGATCGACGTCCCCGGGACGCCCTTCACCTGCACCACGCCGTCCTCGATCTCGAGGTCGTCGGGTGACGCCTCGAGGACGTCGGCTGCGATCCGCAGCGCCTTCTCCCGCACGCCCCGCGCCGCCAGTGCGATCGCGTTCCCGCTCATCACCGCGGCCCGCGAGGCGAACGTGCCCACCGCGTACGGGAAGCGCCGGGTGTCGCCGGTGGTGACCTCGACGTCCTCGATCGGCACCCCGAGCTCCGAGGCGACGATCTGCGCGAACGACGTCTCGTGCCCCTGTCCCTGCGACGTCAGACCCGTCGCGACCAGCACCTTGCCGCTGCCGAGCACCTGCACGTGGCCGCCCTCGTACGGGCCGGGCCCCGTGCCCTCCACGTACATCGCCATCCCGACGCCGAGCAGCTTGCCGCGCGCGGTGGCGTCGTCCCGGAGCTCCTCGGCCCCCGACCAGCCGACCAGGTCCTTCAGCTTGGCCATCAGCCCCGGGTAGTCACCTGAGTCGTACACGACGGGCCGGCCGTCCTGGAACGTCAGGTGCGCGTCGTACGGGAACTGCGAGGACTGGATCAGGTTGCGCTCACGGACGACGGCCCGGTCCAGCCCGAGGACGTCGGCGATGCGGTCCATCGTCCGTTCCATCGCGTAGCAGGCCTGCGGGCGACCGGCTCCGCGGTAGGGCGTGACGATCACGGTGTTCGTGTAGACGCTGTCGACCCGCACCCGGTACACGGGGATGTCGTACGGCCCGATCAGCTGGGTGGCCGTGATGATCGGGATGATGATCCCGTACGGCGTGTAGGCGCCGTTGTCGTGCCAGACGACGACGTCGAGCGCCGTGAGCCGGCCGTCGTCGTCGAAGCCGACGGTGATCTCCTGCTTCTGCTGGCGCTCGTGCGCCGAGGAGATGAAGTGCTCCCGGCGGTCCTCCGACCACTTCACGTCCGCGCCGAGGTTCATCGCCGCCATCGGCACGAGGAGCTCCTCGGGCCACGGATGCATGATCTTCACGCCGAAACCGCCGCCGACGTCGGGCGCGATCACCTCGACCTTGTCCAGCGACAGTTCGAGCTTGGCGGCGATCGCCGCGCGCACCGACGTCGACGCCTGGGTGGCGGTGTAGACCCGCAGCGACCGGTCGTCGGCGTCCCAGTGGGCGTGCACGCCGCGGCCCTCCATGGGCATGGAGGCGCTGCGCTCGATGTACTGCGTGAAGGTCAGCGTGTGCGGTGAGGCGGCCAGCGCCGGTTCGACGTCCCCGGTCTCCTGGTGGTGCCGGGCGGAGACGTTGTCCGGGACGTCGTCGTGCACGGCGTGCCTGGCCTCGTGCGCAGCGTCGACCCCGACGACCGCCGGTAGCTCCTCGTACGTGACGACGATCCGCTCGGCGGCGTCCTCGGCGATGTACCGGTCGGTGGCGACCACCATGACGATCGGCTCGCCGACGTGGTGCACCTTCTCGTAGGCCAGCGAGTAGCCGGTGCGCGGTGCCGTGAGCTGCGGATGCGGGATGAGCACCGGCAGCGGCTCGGCCATCGGCCCGGTGAGGTCGTCGTAGGTGTAGATGGCGACGAGGCCCTCGACGTCCAGCGCGCCCTCGACGTCGATGTCGACCACCCGGGCGTGGGCGTGCGGCGACCGCACGAACGCGGCGGCCAGCGCGTTGTGCCCGATGTCGTCGAGGTAGCGGCCCTTGCCGACGATCAGCCGGGCATCCTCACGCCGGCGGACCGGCTCACCGAAGAGCTTGGTCGTCACCGCCGCGCACCTCCCGTAGCGGCGCTTATGGCCATTACTGCCGCTCCTTCATCGTCGCGGCGGCGTGGTGGACGGCCTTCTTGATGTTGGCGTAGCCCGTGCACCGGCAGAGGTTGCCGCCGACCATGTCGTCGACCTCCTCCTCGGTGAGCTCGGCCGCCGGGTCCCGCTTGTCGAGCCCCGCGGCGATCGTCATGAGGAAGCCCGGCGTGCAGAACCCGCACTGCAGCGCGTGGCACTCGCGGAACGCCTCCTGCACCGGGTGCAGCAGCTGCCCGCCACGCTTGTCGTCGCGCGCTAGGCCCTCGACGGTCGTCACGGCGCGACCGTCCACCTGGACGGCGAGCATCAGGCAGGAGCGCACCGGATCGCCGTCCACCAGCACGGTGCACGCACCGCACACGCCGTGCTCGCAGCCCACGTGCGTGCCGGTCAGCCCGAGGTCGTGGCGCAGCGCGTCCGACAGCAGCCGGCGCACCGGCACGGTGGCTTCACGTGGAACACCGTTCACGGTGACGGTGATCGTCCGTTCGGTGTCGACCGAGGCGGTCACGCAGCCCTCCCAGCAGCTTCCGCCGCGGCGGAGGCAAGAGTCCGTTCGGTGAGAACCCCGACCAGCAGTCGCCGGTAGTCGGCGCTCGCATGCAGATCGCTGTCCGGGTCGACCAGTGTGCGCGCCAGCGCGCCGGCGGCCGACCAGTCGGCGCCGTCCACCGGCTTGCCGACGACCGCGTCGGTCAGGTCGTGCACCTCGGGGGTCAGCCCCACCGAGACGTAGGACGCGCGGACGGCGGCGACGCGGCGGTCCTCGTCCAGGGTGACGACGACGCCCGCGCCGCAGACGGCGTAGTCGCCCTTGCGGCGGGCGACCTCCGCGAAGGCCGTACCCGAGCGCGGCGGCAGGGCGGAGAAGTGAGCGGAGGTGACGACCGCGGGACCGTGCAGCGAGGTCTCCAGCGGGCCGACGAACAGGTCGCGCCAGCCGACGGTCTCGGCGCCATCCGGAGTGGCCACGGTGACGGATCCGTCGGTGAGGGCGAGGACGGAGGTCATCTCGCCCGAGGGGTCGGCGTGCGCGATGGAGCCGACGGTGGTGCCCCGGTTGCGGATCGCCGGGTGCGCGACGTTCGCCGTCGCCCGGGCCAGCAGCGGCTGGACCCGGGCGGCGGCGCCGTCCCTGAGCAGTGCGTTGTGCCGTACGAGCGCTCCGACCGTCACGCCGTCCCCGGTGACCTCGACGGAGTCGAGGCCGGGCACCCGGTTGATGTCGACCAGCGTGGCCGGCGCCGCCAGCCGCATGGAGAGCAGCGGGAGCAGCGACTGGCCACCGGCGAGCACCTTGGCGCCCGCACCCTCGGCCGACAGGACCGCGAGGGCCTCGTCGAGGGTGCCGGGGTCGGCGTAGCGGAACGGAGCGGGTTTCACCGGTTGAGCGTGCCCTCTCCATGGTTGTGGGGAACACCCCGGCGCTCGGCCTCGAGCTCGTCGAGCGACGACGGGTCGGCCATCTCCTCGGCACCGTGGACGTGGCCGAAGGTCGACGCCGCCGCGGGGTGCAGACCCTCGCGCGCCAGCGCCTCCTTCATCTCCGCTGGCGCCAGGGCGCGGGCGATGTGCCAGCCGCCGACGGCGACGATCGTGCCGAGCGCGATGCCGCCGAGGGAGAAGGTGTCGCTGAACACCATCGTGACGTTGCCGATCGCGATGATGATGCCCGCCGCCAGGGGAACCAGGTTGATCGGGTTCGCGAAGTCGACCCGGTTCTCCTTCCAGATCTTGACGCCGAGAAGACCGATCATCCCGTAGAGGACGACGGTGATCCCGCCGAGCACCCCGCCCGGGATCGCGAAGATCAGCGCGCCGAACTTGGGGCACAGACCCAGCAGGATCGCCACGATCGCGGCCACGTAGTACGCGGCGGTCGAGTAGACGCGGGTCGCGGCCATGACACCGATGTTCTCGGCGTAGGTCGTGGTGGGCGAGCCACCGACCGCCGAGGCGATCACGGTCCCGACACCGTCGGCGGCGATCGCCCGGCCCATGTACGGGTCGAGGTCGCGCTTGGTCATCGCCGCGACCGCCTTGACGTGGCCGGTGTTCTCCGCGACGAGAGCGATGACCGCCGGCAGCACCAGGAGGCTGAAGTTCAGCGAGAAGTGCGGTGCGGTGAAGTCAGGGAGCCCGATCCACTTCGCGTCGCCCACCCCGGAGAGGTTGAGGCGGTCGTGGGTCGTGGCCTTGGTCGCCCCGCCGAGCACCGAGGTGATCGGGCCGGTGGTGACGTCGAGCAGCCACGAGAGCAGGAAGCCGAAGATCAGGCCCAGGAGGATGGCGATGCGGGCCCAGAAGCCGCGCAGCAGCAGCGAGGCGACGATCACGAAGGCCATCGTCGCCAGGGCGACCCACTGGTCCTGCGGCCAGTAGATGCTGGCGACGACCGGGGCCAGGTTGAACCCGATCAGCAGCACCACGGCGCCGGTGACGGCCGGCGGCAGGATGGCGTGCAGGAAGCGCACGCCGGCGAAGTGGATGAGCACGCCGACGAGGGCCAGGACGATGCCGGCGATCAGGATCGAACCGACGACGTCGCTGGAGTCACCCCCCTGTGCGCGGATGGCGACGACCCCACCCACGAACGAGGCGCTGGTGCCCAGGTAGCTCGGGATCTTCCCGTTCACGATGAGCAGGAAGATGATCGTCGCGATGCCGCTCATCATGATCGCGAGGTTCGGGTCCAGCCCCATGACCAGCGGGAAGACGAACGTCGCGCCGAACATGGCGACCACGTGCTGCGCGCCGATGCCAATGGTCAGCGGCCAGGACAGCCGTTCATCCGGGGCAACTGCTTCGCCCAATGGCGGGGTCTTGCCGTCCCCGTAGAGCTTCCAGCTGAACGCCATCCGAGTGCCTCCTCGACGTGCACTTCCGACCCGTATCGGTGCCGGTCAACGGGCGTTGCCAGCATCGGGAGCGGCCAATGTGCCACGCCCTCCGAGGCGGGCGGAAGTACCTCACTGCTAAATCGTTATTGCACTTTCGGGCGGATACTTCACCGCTGAGACATCTCTCGGTACGGTCCTGACGATGAGTGCCACACCTCCCTCGGCCGCCCCTTCCGCCCCGGGCGTGCGCTCGGTGTCGCTGCGGTCGGGCGTCTACGCCGACTCCGTGCGTCTCATGCAGGTCAGCCGGGAGATCTCGGCCCTGGACGGTGTCACCGCCGTCCTGGTCGCCATGGCCACGCCGCTGAACCTCGAGCTGGCCGCGAACATGGGCCTGGCGCCCGACGGGGACTCCTCGCCCGAGCAGCTGCTCATCGCCGTCCGGGCGGAGTCCGACGACGCCCTGGCCGCCGCGGCCGCCGCGGTCGACGCCGCGCTGGCCGCCCGTGAGCGCTCCACCGGGACCGCCGCCGCCGTTCCGCAGCGCACCATCGGCGCCGGCCTCGACGAGCTGACCCCCGACGACCCGGCGCTGGCGATCATCTCCGTGCCGGGGCAGTACGCCGTCGCCGAGGCGGCCGACGCCATCGCCGCCGGCCGCAGCGTGCTCGTCTTCTCCGACGGGGTGCCCGTCGAGCACGAGGTCGCCCTCAAGCAGGCCGCGCACGCCGCCGGGGTGCTGGTCATGGGACCCGACTGCGGCACGGCGATCGTCTCGGGCGTCGCGCTCGGGTTCGCCAACGTCGTCCGCTCCGGTCCCGTCGGCCTGGTCGCGGCCAGCGGCACCGGCGCCCAGCAGGTCTCCTGCCTGCTCGACATGGCCGGCGTCGGGGTCTCGCACGTGCTGGGCGTCGGCGGTCGGGACCTGTCCGAGGCGGTCGGCGGCCTCGCCACCCTCGACGCGCTGGCCGCCCTCGACGCCGACCCGGGCACCGAGCGGGTGCTGCTGGTGTCCAAGCCACCCGCGCCCTCGGTAGCCGCCGCGGTGGAGGCGGCGGCGGCCGACCTGTCGGTCCCCGTCCGCTCCGCCGTCCTCTCGCCGGAGACCCCGGATCTGACCGCCGCCGTCGAGACCCTCCTGACCGACATGGGTCTGGACGTGCCCACCTGGCCGTCGCGCCCGGGACCTGCCGTCGCGGCGGTCCCGGGCGCTGCGCTGAAGGGCCTCTACTCCGGCGGCACGCTCGCCGACGAGGCGATGCTGCTGGCCGCGCCCGCGCTCGGCGACATCCGCTCGAACACGCCGCTGCGCCCCGACCTCCACCTCGGCACCGACCTGTCGGCCACTGGGCACGTCGTCATCGACTTCGGGGACGACGCCCTCACCGTGGGCCGCGCGCACCCGATGATCGACCCGACGCTGCGGCTCGAGGCGATCGCCGGGGTGGCCGCCGCGGACGAGCCGGCGGTGCTCCTGCTCGACGTCGTCCTCGGGTACGGGGCCGACCCCGATCCGGCGGCGGCGCTCGTGCCCTCGCTGACGGCGGCCGCGCGGGCCGGCGTCCCCGTCGTGGTCGCGCTGGTCGGCACCGAGGCCGATCCGCAGGGCTGGAGCCGGCAGGCCGACGCCCTCGCGGCTGCCGGTGCGGCCGTGTTCGCTTCCAACGCCGCGGCCACGCGGTACGCCCTCGACCTGCTGGGAGCAGCTGGATGAGCGAGCTTGCGAGCTCATCGATGGATGGAGCGACGCGCGTCATGTACCCGACGAGCGCCAGCGAGGAGGCGTCATGACGCTCGGTGGAATGCTGTCCGGACCGCCCGCGATCGTCGCCGCCGGCGTCGACGTGTTCTCCGACGCGCTGCGAGCGCAGGGCGCCGACGTCCACGACGTCGACTGGCGCCCGCCGGGGTTCGGCGACCCCGCCGACCTGGCCGCCCTGGCGCTCGACCCGCGCCGGGCCTCGGCCAACCGGACGGCGGTCGAGCGCGTGCTGGCCGCGGGCGCGCAGCTTGTCGACGTCCGGCCCGCCCGCGACGTGCTCGACGTGCCCGACCACACCCTGCTGCACGCCGGACCCCCGATCGACTGGAGCCGCGCCTCGGGCCCGCTGCGCGGTGCGCTCATCGGCGCGTGCCTGTACGAGGGATGGGCCGACTCGGAGGAGTCGGCGGAGCGGATGCTCGCCGCCGGTGAGATCGCCCTGGATCCGTGCCACCACCACCGCACCGTCGGCCCGATGGCCGGCGTGGTCAGCCCGTCGATGTGGATGTGGTGCCTGCAGGACCCGGTGCACGGCGGGCAGGCGTACTGCTCGCTCAACGAGGGCCTGGGCAAGGTGCTGCGGTACGGCGCCTACGGCCCGGAGGTCGTCGACCGGCTGCACTGGATGTCGAACGTGCTCGGCCCGGTGCTGGCCGCCGCGGTGCGGGGGCCGCTCGACGCCGGCTCGGACCCGATCGACGTGAAGTCGATCCTGGCGCAGATGCTGCAGATGGGCGACGAGGGCCACAACCGCAACCGGGCGGGCTCGGCGCTCACCCTCCGCGAACTGGCGCCGGCCCTCGTGGAGGTCGACGCGCCGTCGTCCGACATCTCCGCGGTGCTCCGGTTCATCGGCGGCAACGAGCACTTCTTCCTCAACCTCGGCATGCCGACGGCGAAGCTCGCGCTCGACGCAGCCCGCGACATACCCGGCGCCACGATGCTCACGGTGATGGCCCGGAACGGCACGGACTTCGGCATCCAGACCGCCGGCACGGGCGACCGGTGGTTCACCGGCCCGGCCAACACCCCGGTCGGCCTCTTCCTCGGCGACTACGGCCCGGACGACGCGAACCCCGACATCGGCGACTCCGCCATCACCGAGACCTACGGGGTCGGCGGGTTCTCGATGGCCGCGGCGCCGGCGATCGTCCGCTTCGTCGGCGGCACCGTGCCCGACGCACTGGCGACGACCGAGCGGATGTACCAGCTGACCCTCGCCGAGAACCCGGCGATGGCGATCCCGGTCCTGGGCTTCCGGGGCGCACCGACGGGCATCGACGTCCTCAAGGTGGCGCGCACCGGCTGGCTGCCGCAGATCAACACGGGCATGGCCGGTCGTGTCGCCGGCACCGGGCAGGTGGGCGCAGGGCTCGTGCAGCCGCCCCAGGAGTGCTTCGAGCAGGCGCTCGTCGCACTGGCCGAGGCGGCGCGCGCCGCCTGACGGATGCATTCGATGTCGCGCCGCGTCTGATCGGCTGTGCCGGCGGGTAGGCAGCGGCGACGGTGCGACGTCGAGGGAGGAAGCCTCCATGGCCAGCTGTGAGGTCTGCGGCAACGACTATCGGCTCAGCTTCGAGGTGCACGCCGCCGGAGCGGTGCACGTGTTCGACAGCTTCGAGTGCGCCATCCATGCGATCGCGCCGGTCTGCGAGCACTGCGGTGTGAAGGTGATCGGGCACGGCGTCGAGGCCGACGGCACGTTCTTCTGCTGCGCCTCGTGCGCACGGATGCACGGCGACCCGGCGAGCGCCTCGGAGCTCGTCGACCACGCGGGTCGGGCACCGAACGACAGCTGAGGTCGGTGGCACTCAGGACCGGAGGCAGACCGGTCCGTCACACTGCGTCGTCCGATGGCGACGGTGTCCGGGGCGGATGTGATGATGTCCGCTGAAGGCAGACGACGGGCTTCAGCAGCAGGCCAGGTCGGTGCGCAGGTGAGGGGTCGTCAACTGAGCGGGCAGCTGGTCGAGCTGATCCCGGGGATGCCCCGGACCGAGCTGCAGCGCATGGTCCTCGATCACGACTGGGGGCCGACGACGCTCGGCCCGGAGGAGCAGTGGTCGCCGACGCTGCGCGCAGCCGTCGCGTCGTGCCTCAACTCGCGCTTCCCCGCGACGCTGATCTGGGGCCCCGAGCGGGTCATGGTCTACAACGACGCCTACGCCCCCATCCTCGGGCTGCGGCATCCCGCCGCGCTGGGCCGACCCGTGCCGGAGGTGTGGCCCGACGTCTTGGCCGACATCGCACCCATGATCGACGACGTCTTCGCCGGTGGGGCGCCGTACTTCGAGGACCTGCCGCTGGTGATGACGCGGTACGGCTTCGCCGAGGAGACCTACTTCACCTTCGCCTACAGCCCGGTCGTCGAGCCGGGGGTCGGCATCGTCGGCATTCTCGACATCGTCACGGAAACCACATCACGGGTGCTCGCCACACGTCGGCTGGGCGTCCTGCAACGGCTGGGCAGCCTTCCCCGCTCGATGCATGGGAGCACCGCCGAGGCGGTGGCGGCGGTCCTCCGGGTGCTGGCCGGCGCCCGTGCGGACTGCCCGTTCGGCCTGGTCTACCTTGACGGTGAGGCCGGCCCGCAGCTCGTCGCCGGGCACGGCATCGGGACGGACGGCGAACTCCCGACCAGCGTCATCCCCGACCACGTGCGCAAGGCGATCGACACCGGGATGCCCCAGACCGTGAGTGGCCTCGCGGAGCTGCTGCCCGGCCTGTCCAGGGTCGGCGCGAGCGCGGTCGGGGAGGCGGAGGTGGACACGGCCGTCGTCCTCCCTCTGGCGCTCGGGAGTCAGCCGCAGCCCGTCGGCGCCCTGGTGCTGGGCACCAGCCCCCACCTCCGCCTCGACGACGAGTACCGGATCTTCCTGTCGCTGGCCGCGGGTCAGGTCGCGGCAGCCCTGGCCGATGCCCAGGCGGTCGAGGCCGAGCGCCGTCACGCGGCCGAACGCGCCGAGCTCGATCGCACGCGCGCCCAGTTCTTCACCGACGTGGCCGTCACCCTGCAGCGGGCGGTCCTCGGTCCCACGGCCCTGCCCGAGGGCTTCGCCGTCCACTACGAACCGGCGTCGGGCACCCTCGAGGTCGGTGGCGACTGGTACGACGTGGTCGACCTGCCGGACGGCCGCTACGGCGTGGTCGTCGGCGATGTCGTCGGCCGTGGCCTGGCCGCCGCCGCGGTGATGGGTCAGTTGCGCAGTGCCGGCCGCGCGCTGCTCCTGGAGAGCCAGTCGCCGGCGCACGTGCTGGAGGCGTTGGACCGGTTCGCCGCCCTCGTGCCGGGAGCGGCGGTCAGCACGGTCTTCTGCGCCGTGGTCGACCGCTCGCGCAAGACCCTGCGGTACAGCAGCGCCGGGCACCCGCCCGCGATCCTGGTGCGGGCCGCGGGCACGTACGGCCTGCTGCGGGAGGCGGGCTCGCTGCCGCTCGCCGTCGCCGACGGACTCGTCCGGCCGGAGGCCGACGTGCACCTCCCGGACGGCGCCACGCTCCTCCTCTACACCGACGGGCTGGTCGAACGGCGGAACGAGGCCATCGACGAGGGCACCGCGCGGGCGGTCGAGGTGCTGACCGAGGCGCGCCACCTCGACGCGCCGCAACTGGCCGACGTCCTCACCGAGCGGTTGCTGGCCGACGCACCGGACGACGACGTCGCCTTCCTGCTCTACCGCTGCGGCTGATCCGGCCGCCGTCCCGCCGTCGGCATTCCTTTCCGGTAGTGGTGCGAAATGCGCCTTTTCGGTCACCGCCTCGCAATTGTCGATGTAGCGACTCCAGTTTCTTTTGGGACAGGAGTTAAGGGCGCGAGCTGCCTGCCGAAATCAAGGCGTCAACGTCGAGGCACAGCTCTCGTACCACCGGGTGGATGTCATCCGGGCGGCGCTGGGCCACTCACAGAACAGGACTGGCAATGCGCAAGTCGCGCCTTCTGCTCGCCGGTGTCGCGGTTGCCGCTGCCGCCGCCGCCACCTCCGCCTTCACCGCTGGTAACGACTTCTCGGGCGTCTCGAGCAACGTCGCCGGATACGGCCAGCTCGAGGTCACCGGGGCGACCATCACCGACATCCACTACGTCGTCAACGCCGACGACGGCGATCTCGTCGACGCCGTCGAGTTCACGACGACGACCAACATCACCGGCGCCGAGTCGACGATGGTCCTCCGGACCGGTGCAACGAACGGTGTCGGCGGCTCCGTGGTGGGCGACCCCTACACGTGCACCGAGAAGACGTCGTGGACCGGCACCTCGCTGGTGCTCACCTGTGCCACAAACGCAACTCCCGTGAGCTTCACGGCCTTCAACGCGGTCGGTCTGACGGTGGTGTCGTAACACCTCCTCGGACGGGGGCGGGGCCGTACAGCGGCCCCGCCCTCCCGGGCCCGGTGCCCCCACCATGACCGCCGCCTCCAGAGCCGCCAGCCTCAGCGCCGTTGCCGCGTTGATGCTGGCGGCTGTCTGGTTTCTCTGGCCCTCCGGGCTGGGCGGCGGCACGACGTACGTCAGCACGCACGGCATCAGCATGGAGCCGCGGTTCCACACCGGTGACCTCGGCGTCCTCCGGGCCGCGGACAGCTACGCCGTCGGCGACGTGATCGCCTACCGGAGCGCGACGCTCGACACGATCGTCATGCACCGGATCGTCGACGGCGACGAGCACGGCTTCGTGACCAAGGGCGACAACAACGACTGGCTCGACGAGGACCGGCCGACCGAGGCCGACGTCCTCGGCAAGCTCTTCACCCGCGTCCCGCACGCGGGCAAGGTGCTCACGGCGCTCGGCGCTCCCGGCGTCCTGCCGTTCGGTTCGGCCGGCGTCATCGCGGTCCTGGGCTTCGTGCGTCCGCCGCGCCGGCGGCGCGGGCGACGACGTGCACCGCGTGCACGCCGCCCGGTCTTCTCGATGCCGATCCGGGCCCGCGCCCGGGAGGTGTCGCTGGTCTCGGGTGCCGTCGCGCTGCTCGCCGTGGTCGGCGGCGGGGTCCTGCTGGCCATGCCGGCCACCCAGACCGACACGCGCACGCTGCAGGTCACACAGCGGGGCGAGTTCTCCTACACCGGGACGGCGGAGCGCGGCGCGACCTATCCCACCGGCGTGATCGCCACGGGCGACACCGTCTGGACGCGGCTCTCGAGAGGGCTGACCGTCTCGTTCGCCGACACCGTCAGCGGTCCCGGCCTGGCCGATCTGCGTGGCGCCGTCCGGCTCGACGTCGGAGTCGCCGCCGCCGACGGCTGGAGCGCCGTCGTGACCCGCGGACCCTCCGCGCAGCTGCAGAACGGGACGGCGACGGCGTCGGTGCCCGTGGACGTCGCCGCGGCGCGGGAGCTGCTCGACCAGCACTTCACCGAGATCGGCATGGCCGACGGCGCCGCCAAGCTGACCGTCACACCCGTGGCCGAGGCGACCGGCACGGTGCAGGGCCACCCCGTCACCGTCGGCTCACCGGCCGCGCTGTCCTTCACCATGGACGCCGGCGCGCTGCGGCCCTCTGGCGACGGCGACTCGCGCTTCGCGCCCAGCACGCAGACTCCGGTGCAGGTCCAGAAGACCGCACCCCGGACGTTCGTGGTGCTGAGCCTCTCCGTGTCGATCGGGCTCGCCAGGCTGGCCGCCTTCGGCACCCTGCTGGTCGCGATCGCGGTGTGCGCCGCCTGCGCGTGGATCGGCCGGTCCGACCGCAAGGACCCCGCCGACCAGTTCGTCATCCGGCACGCCGACCGGATCCTCCCGGTGGCGTCCTTCACCCCGGGGCCGGCGGTCGTCGACGTCGCCGACGCGGAGTCCCTGCACAAGGTCGCCGAGCGGTTCGACACGCTCGTGCTGCACCAGTCCGGCCCGGACGAGGACGTCTTCCTGGTCCGCGACGTCGAGATGACCTACCGCTTCGTGATGCCGAGCGAGCCCGGGCGGCAGCGGGGCAAGCCGCCCGTCCCGGCCCCGGCGCCGAGGCCGACGTCGGAGGCGGCGCCGGCGCCCGTCCCCGTGGACGTGACCGGGCCGCTGCCGATCGTGGTGCCCATCGCCGCGGCGCGGTCCGTCCCGTCGTCCAGCGGTCTGTGGGGCCACCGCTTCGCCTGAGCGCACGTGCGGGGACGTTGCGGTCCAGGAGGACATCCGGACCGCAACTTCCCCGCAGTGGCGTCGCTGCTACGCCTTGATGATCGCGGCCACCGGGCCGCCGCCCGACGGGCCCTGGTGCACCGCCGCGACCGACACGAACACGGCCGGGTCGCCGGTCACCGACGCGGCGACACCGCCCACGGTCGCCTTGATCTGGCGGTGCCAGAAGACGTCGGAGTCGTCGAGCATCGCGTTGCGCCGGCCGCGCACGTAGCCGGTCGGGTCCGCCTCGCACTTGAGGAAGACGTTGACCAGGCGGTCGCCGAGGTCGCTCACGTGCGGACGCTCGGGCAGCTCGAGGCCGGCCTGGCGGATGGCGTCCCAGATGCCGTCCTGGTCGAGGGCGTCCTTCATGACCGAGTGACCGATCCGGTAGTTGCCGCCGTGGCCGCGGGCGTTGCCGACGACGACGATCTGCGCGCGGTCCAGTTCGACGCCCGACGAGCACGAGGCGACGGCGCTGAACAGCGAGAGGTCGCGCATGACCTGCTCCTGCGTCGGCATCTCGATCTCGCCGAGCGCCACCGCGATGCCCAGGGCCGTCGTGCCGTTGGACAGGTCCATCGAGCCGTGCGGCTCGTCGTAGTAGGTGTCCTTGCCGCGGGCCTTGGCGTCGCGGATGGTCTCGATCGTCAGCAGCGGCGTCTTGGTCTGCACGTAGTGGACGTCGGCCGGGTCGGTGATGCCGGCCGCCTCCATGGCCCGGCGCACGCCCTCGGCCACCTTCTCCACCATCGAGATGCGACCGATGTCCTCGGGCATGAGGACGTCGCTCATCGCGTACCCGACCGTCAGCCGCGGCTCGTCGGTCTTCTCCACCGACTCCTCGGGAAGCGTGGCGAAGATGGTGGCGTGCGGGCTGATGACGCCGTCCGTACCGCCCGACCACACGATCGGGATCTGGGCGACGTCCTCCTTGCTCCGGGTGCCCTTCTCCAGCAGCACCTCGCGGAAGGCCCGGTCGGCGATGATCCGGGTGTAGTCGTTGACCCCGCCGTTGCCCTCGGTCTTGCCGATGACGGCGATGACCCGGTCGGCCTCCATCACGCCGTCGTCGATGAGCTTGGCCAGCTCGGAGGCGTCACTGACGTTGTGCAGGGGGACCTTGCGGACCTCGATCGGTGCGGGCACAGCGGTTCCTCTCGATGGAGTCGTGGGACCTTCCGCGCGGAAAGTCCGCGTCATGCGGTGAGAACGGTGCCGGCGTCCGTGCCGGCCACCGCATCGGCGATGTGTTCCAGGGACGTGATGACGGCGCGACGTCCGCCTGCATCGACGAAGCGGAGCGCGGCGTCGACCTTGGGGCCCATGCTGCCGCGCTCGAACTGACCGGCCGCGGCGTGCTCGCGCAGCTCGTCGGCGGTGACGCGGCCCAGCGGACGGGCGGACGGCGTGCCGAAGTCGACCATCACGTTCGGGACGTCGGTGGCGATCACGAGCGTGTCGGCATCCACCTCCCGCGCGAGGATCGCCGCGGTCAGGTCCTTGTCGATGACGGCCTCGACGCCGCGCAGTCCGTCGCCGTCCCGGCCGTCGTCGCTCACCGGGATGCCGCCGCCGCCCGCGCAGACGACGACGAACCCGGCCGCGGCCAGGGCGTGGATGGCCGGCGAGTCGACGACCGACAGGGGCTCGGGCGAGGCGACGACGCGGCGCCAGCCGCGCTCGCCGCGGTCCTCCCAGGTCTGGCCGAGCGAGACGAACCGTTCCGCCTCCTCGCGGGGCAGGAAACGACCCACCGGCTTCGACGGGTCCCGGAAGTGCGGATCGTCGGCGTCGACCAGCGTGCGGGTGACCAGGCCGGCGGTGCGCTGGGACAGCCCACGCGCGGCCAGGGCGGCGTCGAGCACGTCGGCCAGCGTGAACGCGATGGTGGCCTGGGTCTGGGCGACGTTCCAGTCCAGGGGCACGGGCGGGACGACGTGCGCGGCCATCTCGTTCTTGACCAGCAGGTTGCCCACCTGGGGACCGTTGCCGTGGGTGAGCACCACCTCGACGCCGGAGGCGACGACGTCGGCGATGTGCGCCGAGGACTCGCGCAGGGCGTCCCGCTGGGCCGCCGGCGTGGCCGAACCGTCGGGGCCGGTCATCGCGTTGCCCCCGAGGGCGATGACGGCACGTCGCGAGCGCTCCACCCCGGCGACCCTAGCGGCAACTTCCTTAGCGGTGAAGTACCTGTCGGGGTTGATCGGCGTCGTTCACCGGGGCTCCGCCGGTGGGTCGTCCGTCCGCGCGAGTGTCCGCTGCATCCAGGCGACGTCGTGCCAGGCGCCGTGCTTCCAGCCGATCCGCCGGTACACGCCGACCGGCTCGAAGCCCAGGGCCCGGTGCAGGCCCTCGCTCGCGGGGTTGGGCAGCGTCATGCCGGCGACGGCGGTGCGGAAGCCTCGCTCGGCCAGCCGCGCGAAGAGGGCCTCGTAGAGGGCGCGCCCGCCGCCGGTGCGCCGTCGTCCTCGCTCGAGGTACACGCTGACCTCGCACGACCAGCGGTAGGCGGCGCGCTCCTTGTACGGGCCGCCGTAGGCGTAACCGACCACGTCGCCGTCGTCCTCGAGCACGAGCCACGCGTACCGCCGCTGGGCGGCGGCGATGCGCTCGGTCATCTGCTCCGCCGTGGGCGGCTCGGTCTCGAAGGTGACCACCGTGTCGGTGACGTACGGGGCGTAGAGGACGGCGCAGGCCGCAGCGTCCGCGGCCGTGGCGTCGCGGACCCGGCCCACGCTCAGCGGCGCCAGAAGTCGAACCGGTCGCGCCCCGGCCGGAAACCGGCCGCCTCGACGATGTCGACCGCGAGATCGAACCGCTGCCCGACGGCGGTGGGCTGGTGGGCGTCGCTGCCGAAGCTGACGGCCTCGCCGCCCTCCTCGCGGAACCAGCGCACCTGGTCGACCGACGCGAGCGGGCTGCTGGTGTTCACCTCGAGCGCTCGCCCGCTGCCGGCCAGCGCCCGGAACACGGCGCGGTACTCCTCCTCGTAGTCCTTCTCGACGTAGTGCTGGGAGCCTCCCGGCCAGTAGCGGCGCGGGAAGTCGACGTGGGCGAGCACCTGGAACACGTCGCTGCTCTCGATCATGTCGACCATCTCGCCGAGATAGCGGCGCATCGTCGCGTCGGGATCGCTGTACAGCAGCCGGCCGACCCCGACGAGGCGCCCGTCGAGGCTCAGCGAGTGCAGCGAGCCGAGGATGCGGTCGACAGGGGAGTCGCGCAGGTGGGCGGCGATGCTCGCCGCGAAGAGGTGCGGCTCGCCGGTCTCGACGCCGGACAGGATGCGCAGCTCGGGAAACCGATCACGGCACTCGGCGAGCTCGGCGAAGTAGCCCTCGACGTCGATCGGCAACTGGTGCGCGGGGTGTCGGTCGATCAGCCCGTAGGCGGTGGCCGGGTCCTCCTCCGTCCAGACCGTGAAGTCTAGGTGCTCGGTGAAGGCGACGGCCGGGAGCCCCTCGGCGACCGCGCGCTCGCAGGCCCGGGCCATCGTGCTGGAGTCAGCGGTGTCCCATGACCAGTGGGTGTGCACGTGGTTGTCGGCGGGGCGGGACACCTGGGATCGCATCGCTGTGGATTCTCCCCCGCCGTCCACATCACAGCTCCGCTGGGGGACCGGAGCGCTCCGCCTCATGTTCCGCGCGGTGGCCCGTTCTGTCGTCGTTCCTGCTTACTGTCGTCGGCATGAGCACCGCCGCACCGCCGTCCTCCGATCTCCAGGCCGAGGCCCTGACGGTGCTGCGTGAGCTCACCGGCCGGTCCGACGCCGTCTTCCGCGAGGGGCAGGACGCCGCGGTCGCCGCGCTGGTCGAGCGCTCGCAGCGGGCCCTGGTCGTGCAGCGGACCGGCTGGGGCAAGTCGGCGGTGTACTTCGTGTCCACGGCATTGCTGCGTCGCCGCGGCGCCGGGCCGACGCTGCTGGTGAGCCCCCTGCTGGCGCTCATGCGCGACCAGGTGGCCGCCGCGGCCCGCGCCGGCATCCGGGCGGTGGAGATCTCCAGCGCCAACATGACGGAGTGGGACGACATCGCCGCGCGCCTGAGCGCCGACGACGTCGACGTCCTCTTGGTCTCCCCCGAGAGGCTCACCAATCCGCGCTTCCGTGAGGAGCAGCTGCCCGGCCTGGTCGCCCGCTGCGGTCTGGTGGTGGTCGACGAGGCGCACTGCGTCTCCGACTGGGGGCACGACTTCCGGCCCGACTACCGGCGCATCCGCGACCTGCTGGGCACGTTGCCGGCCGGCACTCCGGTGCTGGCGACGACGGCGACGGCGAACGAGCGCGTGGTGGCCGACGTCGCCGAGCAGCTCGGCGCCGGTGGGGTAGAGGTGACCACGGTCCGGGGGCCGCTCTCCCGTGACTCGCTGCGGCTGGGCGTGCTGCGGCTGCCCTCGGACCGCGCGCGGCTGGCCTGGCTGGCCGCCCATCTCGGCGACCTGCCGGGCAGCGGCATCGTCTACACGCTGACCGTCGCCGCGGCCGAGGAGACCGCCGGGCTCCTCCGGGACGCCGGCCACGAGGTGCGGGCCTACACCGGCCGCCTGGACGACGCCGACCGCAAGGAGGCCGAGGAGGCGCTGCGCAACAACGAGGTGAAGGCCCTGGTCGCGACCTCCGCGCTCGGCATGGGGTTCGACAAGCCCGACCTCGGCTTCGTCGTCCACCTCGGAGCGCCGTCCTCCCCGGTCAGCTACTACCAGCAGGTCGGCCGCGCGGGCCGCGCCGTCGAGCACGCCGACGTGCTGCTGCTGCCGGGCCCGGAGGACCTCGCGATCTGGCAGTGGTTCGCCACCTCGTCGATGCCGCGGGAAGACCACGCGGCCGCCGTGCTGTCGGCGATGGCCGACGGCAAGGCGTGGTCGGTGGCCCGGCTCGAGACGGTGGCCGACGTCCGCCGGTCGCGGCTGGAGCTGCTGCTCAAGGTCCTCGCCGTCGACGGCGCGGTCGAGCGGGTGCAGGGCGGCTGGCGCTCGACGGGCCGGCCGTGGGTCTACGACGCCGACCGGTACGCCCGCGTGACGCGCACGCGCGAAGCCGAGCAGCGGGCGATGATCGCGTACGCGCGACCGGTCGACGAGGCCGGTTGCCGCATGGCATTCCTGCAGGAGGCGCTCGACGACCCGACGGCCGCGCCCTGCGGCCGGTGCGACGTCTGCGCCGGTCCCTGGTACTCGGCCGACGTGCCGGAGGGTGCCGCCCAGGCGGCGTCCGCCGCGCTCGACCGCCCAGGCGTCGAGCTGGCGCCCCGGGCGATGTGGCCGACGGGCGCCGACCGGCTCGGCGTCGACGTGAAGGGCAAGATCGCGCCGGCCGATCAGCTCGAGACGGGCCGGGCCGTGGCCCGGCTGACCGACCTCGGGTGGGGCCAGCGTCTGCGCACCCTGCTCGGCGACGACGGCGTCGGCGGGGTGGTGACGCTCGACCACGAGGCCCCCGGCATCGAGGAGGACCCGGACGCGGCGTTCGACGTTCCGGTGCGTCGCTCGGTCTCCGACGTGCCTCCGGACGACGACCTGCTCCGTGCCTGCGCCCGCGTACTCGGTGCCTGGGACTGGAAGGAGCGGCCTGGAGCGGTCGTCGCCGTCCCGTCGCGCCGCCGTCCGCAGCTGGTCACGGGCCTGGCACAGGGGCTGGCCCGGCTGGGACGCCTGCCCTACCTGGGCGAGATGTCGCTGGCGCACGGCGGGCCGACCGGACAGCCCGGTGGCAACAGCGCCTTCCGGCTCGCCGCGGTGTGGGACCGCATCGTCGTGGGCCCGGAGCTGCGCGACCGGCTGGCCCAGGCGGGCTCCGCGCCGATCCTGCTCGTGGACGACCTCGCCGATTCCCGCTGGACCATGACCGTGGCCGGCCGTGAGCTTCGTCGGGCGGGGGCCGCGGCCGTGCTGCCGTTCGCGCTGGCGCTCACCGCGTGAGGTGAGCCGCCGGCTGTGACCGGGCCGGACGGCCTTCCCCCGCGCCCGCCGGTCCGCGACACCCTCGGTCGGTCCGCGGACCGCCTCGCCACGGGTGACTGGAACCGCAGCGGGAGGACGACCGTCGTCACCTTCGTGCCCCCGCTGAAGGCCGTCGGGTAATCCACAGGTTTTCGCACACATGTGCGAAACCAGCGGTAGCCTCCATCCATGGGAAAGGACCTCGCCCCCCTCGCCCCTCGCAGGCTCGCGCCGAGCCTCCGGGCGAGGCCGAGTCAGCCGTCGATGTGGGATCTCGCCGAAGAGGCTGCCCTGACGCCTCTGGCGGGGCGCGTCGTGCGCCGGCAGCTGAGCCGCGGCGCGTGGGTCGACCACCTGCCCGCATGGGTCTCCGGCTCCGAGGACGTGCTGGAGGTCCTGCTCGGTGACATCGGCTGGCGGGAGGACCGTCGCCAGATGTACGAGCGCGAGGTGACGGTTCCGCGGTTGCTCCGCTGGTACGGCGGCGACGAGGCGCTGCCACACCCGCTGCTCACCGAGGCCCGCGCCGCGCTCAACCGCTACTACGGGCCGGAACTCGGCGAGCGATTCGTCAGCGCCGGTATGTGCCTGTACCGCGACGGGCGCGACAGCGTCGCCTGGCACGGCGACCGCATCGGCCGCGGCCGCAGTGCCGACACGATGGTCGCGATCGTGTCGTTCGGCTCGCCCCGGCCGCTGCTGCTCCGCCCGGCCGGTGGGGGAGCCGCGAGCCTCCGCTTCCCCCTGGGACATGGGGACCTCGTCGTCATGGGTGGCTCGTGCCAACGGACCTGGGAGCACTGCATCCCGAAGACGACGAAACCCGTCGGCCCTCGCGTGAGCGTCCAGTTCCGCCCGGCCGGCGTGGCCTGAAGCGGCCCGGGCCGCCCTCCCGGGACCCCCCTGCAGAGGCCCCCAGAAGTCGTGTATCGTTCTCCATGCGCCGCGCGGTCCGAGAGGGCCGCCGGGCCAGCCCCCCGGTGAGGGTGGTGTTGGAAACCGGCGTAGAGTTGGACTCCCAGCCAGGATCGAAGCCCGGAAGGGTCTAGTTTCTGCGCGTCCGCTCCTTGAGAACTCAACAGCGTGCCGAAAGTCAGTGCCAAGTAGTAACCCCGTGCCGCGGGTCTTCGGGCTCGTGGCAGGGATTCCTTTGGTTGATTGATATCGAGAGCGTCCAGTTCTCGGTTCTCGGCCGCGATCAAATCATCTACGGAGAGTTTGATCCTGGCTCAGGACGAACGCTGGCGGCGTGCTTAACACATGCAAGTCGAACGGTGAACCCGCTTCGGTGGGGGATCAGTGGCGAACGGGTGAGTAACACGTGGGCAACCTGCCCCCGGCTCTGGGATAACTCCAAGAAATTGGGGCTAATACCGGATATGACCGCTGACCGCATGGTCTGGTGGTGGAAAGATTTATCGGCTGGGGATGGGCCCGCGGCCTATCAGCTTGTTG
>JHVO01000015.1 GCA_000620185.1 Geodermatophilaceae bacterium URHB0062 | reverse complement strand
AGGAGCGGACGCGCAGAAACTAGACCCTTCCGGGCTTCGATCCTGGCTGGGAGTCCAACTCTACGCCGGTTTCCAACACCACCCTCACCGGGGGGGCTGGCCCGGCGGCCCTCTCGGACCGCGCGGCGCATGGAGAACCATACACGACTTCTAGGGGGTCGTGCACGGACCCCCCGTCGAGGCCCCGCTGCGCCTGCGAGAGCGCTGGTCAGAGGCCCAAAAAACCTTCGATCCCGACGGTCAGACCGGGGCGCCGGCCGATCTCGCGGACGGCGAGCAGGACACCGGGCATGAACGAGGCACGGTCGTAGGAGTCGTGCCGGAGCGTCAACGTCTCCCCCGCCGCTCCCATGAGGACCTCCTGGTGGGCCACCAGGCCGGTCAGGCGCACCGCGTGCACAGGCACTCCCTCGACGTCGGCGCCACGGGCGCCCGGCAGCGCATCCGTGGTCGCGTCCGGAGCCGGGGGGAGACCGGCGGCTCGGCGGGCCGCGGCGACCAGGCGAGCGGTGCGGGCGGCCGTGCCCGAGGGCGCGTCCACCTTGTTCGGGTGGTGCAGTTCGACGATCTCCACCGACGGGAAGAAGCGCGCGGCCTCCTGCGCGAACTTCATCAGGAGCACGGCGCCGATCCCGAAGTTCGGGGCGATGACCACACCGACCTCGGGCTTGGGCTCGAGCCACTCGGCGATCGTGGCCAGCTTGGCTTCGTCGAAGCCCGTCGTCCCGACGACGCAGTGGATGTTGTTGTCGATGCAGAACCGGATGTTGTCCATGACCACATCGGGACGGGTGAAGTCGACCACCACCTGCGCGCCGGCGTTGGCGACGTCGAAGAGCCAGTCGCCGGAGTCGACCATGGCGACGAGTTCCAGGTCGTCGGCGGCGTTGACGGCCTTCACGACCTCGGTGCCCATGCGGCCGCGGGCGCCGAGCACTCCCACGTTGATCAGGGGGGCGTCGGTACCCGTCGAGGGCGTGGGCTGCTGGTCGGTGGCAGGGCTGGTCACCCGGTCAGGCTTCCCGGCCGCCGCCGCGGATGCAACACCGCATGGCGGTCAGGCGGGCGTGCTCCGCCGACGGGAGCGGACGTCCCACAGGAGCGAGCCGAGCAGGATGCCGGTCACGTCGGCCAGCCAGTCCCCCACCGAGGCGTCCCGGTCCAGCGGGGCCAGCCCTTGCACGACCTCGCTCCCGGCCCCGTAGAGGACGAGGAGCGCGACCAGCGGCGTGCGCCGGACACCGGCCCACCGACCGGACAGGGCGAGCGCCGCGAACAGGGACGCGTGCACCAGCTTGTCGACCCCCGGCGGCGCGGCCGGCACGTCGGAGCCGGGGGTGAAGAGCACGGCCAGCGACACCAGGACGACGAAGGCGAAAACTCCGCGGGACAGTGCCCCGTGGACCTGCAGTGCGCTCCGCATCGGCGTACCCGGTGGATCAGAGGTGGTCGAGGTCGGACTCGCGGTACGGGCCGACCACGGCCAGGCACGTCTTGCGGGTGAACAGGTCGGCGGCGACCGCCCGCACCTGTTCCTCGTCGACCGACTCGATCCGGCTGAGCACCTCGCGCACCGGCAGGTACTCGCCGTAGGAGAGCTCGCTCTTGCCGAGCCGGCTCATGCGCGACCCGGTGTCCTCCAGCCCCAGCACGAGGCCGCCCTTGAGCTGGCCGCGGCTTCGGGCCACCTCGATGACGCTGATGCCCTCGGCGGCCACGCGGTCGAGCTCGGCGCGGATGAGCCGCAGCACCTCGGGCACACGCTTCTTCGAGCAGCCCGCGTACACCGAGAAGGTGCCGGCGCCCGCGTAGTGCGTGAGGGCCGAACCGACGGTGTAGACCAGCCCCCGCTTCTCACGGATCTCCTGGAACAAGCGCGAGCTCATGCCGCCGCCCACGGCGGCGTCGAGCACCGCGGCGGCGTAGCGGCGGTCGTCCAGCCGGCCCATGGCCGGCACGCCGAGCAGCACATGGGTCTGCTCGGTGCGGCGCGAGATCAGCCCGACCGGACGGGCCGGTCCCGGCGGCGCCGGGTCGCCGGTGCGCAGCGGCGCCGGGCGGGCGTCGCCGTTCAGCCGGTCCCCGAACGCGGCGGTGACGAGATCGAGCACCTGCTGGTGCTCCACCCGTCCGGCCGCCGTCACGACGATCGAGGGCATGGCGTACCGCGAGCGGTACCACCCGTCGACGTCGTCCCGGGAGAGCCGTTCGATCGAGTCGACCGAGCCGAGAACCGACCGGCCGAGCGGGGTGTCCCCGTACAGCGTGCCGGCGAACAGGTCGTGGACGGCGTCCGAGGGCTCGTCGTCGCGCATGGCGATCTCCTCGAGCACCACCGTGCGCTCCGACTCGAGGTCGGCCGCGGTGTTGCACGCCTCGGTCACCAGGTCCGACAGCAGGGTCACCGCGAGCGGCAGGTCCGAGGCCAGCACGTTCGCGTAGTAGCAGGTGTGCTCCTTGGCGGTGAAGGCGTTCATCTCACCGCCCACCGCGTCCATCGCCGTGGCGATGTCGAGCGCGCTGCGGGTCGTCGTCCCCTTGAACAGCAGGTGCTCGAGGAAGTGCGACGAGCCGCTGAGGTCCGGCGACTCGTCGCGCGAGCCGACCCCCACCCAGATGCCGAGTGTCGCCGACAGGACGCCCGGCATCGTCTCGGTCAGGACCCGGAGGCCGCCCGGCAGTTCGGTGCGCTCCACCCGGCCGCCCACCTCGTCGAGGTCGAGCAGCACGGTCTCCCCAGCGGGAGCCGGGGCGGGTGCATCAGCACCCGCCCCGGTCCCGATCACGTCAACCGTGGTCATTCACCCGCAGTCGCGGCGGCCTCGGCCGGCGCCTCGGCGGGGGCGCCGTCGGCAGCGGCCTCGACGGGAACGAGGCTGATCTTGCCGCGGGCGTCGATGTCGGTGATCTCGACCTGCAGCTTGTCGCCGACGTTGACGACGTCCTCGACCTTGCCGATCCGCTTGCCGCCACCCAGCTTGCTGATGTGGACCAAGCCGTCCTTGCCCGGGAGCAGGGACACGAAGGCGCCGAACGGCGTCGTCTTGACGACGGTGCCGAGGAAGCGCTCGCCGACCTTGGGCATCTGCGGATTGGCGATGGCGTTGATGCGGTCCACCGCCGCCTGCGCCGAGGGGCCGTCGGAGGCGCCGACGTAGATCGTGCCGTCGTCCTCGATGGTGATGTCGGCGCCGGTCTCGTCCTGGATGGCGTTGATCATCTGGCCCTTGGGGCCGATGACCGCGCCGATCTTGTCGACCGGGATGCGCACCGTGGTCACCCGCGGCGCGTAGGGGCTCATCTCGTCGGGTGCGTCGATGGCCTCGTTCATCACGTCGAGGATGTGCAGCCGGGCCGCGCGGGCCTGGGTCAGCGCACCGGCGAGGACGTCGGACGGGATGCCGTCGAGCTTGGTGTCCAGCTGCAGGGCGGTGACGAAGTCCCGCGTGCCGGCGACCTTGAAGTCCATGTCACCGAAGGCATCCTCGGCGCCGAGGATGTCGGTCAGCGCGACGTACTCGGTCTTGCCGTCGACCTCGTCGGAGACGAGACCCATGGCGATGCCGGCGACCGGGGCCTTCAGGGGCACACCGGCGTTGAGCAGGGCCAGCGTCGAGGCGCAGACCGAACCCATGGACGTCGAGCCGTTGGAACCGAGCGCCTCGGACACCTGCCGGATCGCGTAGGGGAACTCCTCGCGGTCGGGCAGCACCGGCACCAGGGCGCGCTCGGCGAGCGCGCCGTGGCCGATCTCGCGGCGCTTGGGCGACCCCACGCGGCCGGTCTCACCGGTGGAGTACGGCGGGAAGTTGTAGTTGTGCATGTAGCGCTTGCGGGTCACCGGGGAGAGGGTGTCCAGCTGCTGCTCCATGCGCAGCATGTTCAGCGTGGTGACGCCCAGGATCTGGGTCTCGCCGCGCTCGAACAGCGCCGAGCCGTGCACCCGCGGGATGACCTCGACCTCGGCCGACAGCGGCCGGATGTCGGTGAGGCCACGGCCGTCGATGCGGACCTTGTCGCGCAGGATGCGCTGACGCACGACCTTCTTGGTCAGCGCGCGGAAGGCACCGGAGATCTCCTTCTCGCGGCCCTCGAACTGGCCGGCCAGCGCGGCCTTGACCTCGTCCTTGAGCGCGTCGGTGGCGTCCTCGCGCTCGTGCTTGCCGGCGATCTGCTGCGCCTGCGCGAGCTTGTCGCCCACCTGCGTCTCGACGGCGGCGTAGACGTCGTCCTGGTAGTCGAGGAAGCGGGGGAAGTCGGCGACCGGCTTGGCGGCCTTCTCGGCGAGGGCGGCCTGCGCGTCGCACAGCGCCTTGATGAAGGGCTTGGCGGCCTCGAGGCCCTGCGCCACGACCTCCTCGGTGGGAGCGGTGGCACCACCGGCGACCAGCTCGATCGTCTTCTCGGTGGCCTCGGCCTCGACCATCATGATCGCGACGTCGCCGTCGGGCAGGACGCGACCGGCCACGACCATGTCGAAGACGGCGTCCTCGAGCTCGGTGTGCGTCGGGAAGCCGACCCACTGGCCGTTGATCAGCGCGACGCGGGTGCCGCCGACCGGGCCTGAGAACGGCAGGCCCGACAGCTGGGTGGACGCCGAGGCGCCGTTGATCGCCAGCACGTCGTAGAGGTGCGTCGGGTCCAGCGACATGACGGTGATGACGACCTGGACCTCGTTACGCAGGCCCTTGGCGAAGGTCGGGCGCAGCGGGCGGTCGATCAGGCGGCAGGTGAGGATCGCGTCCTCGCCCGGGCGCCCCTCACGGCGGAAGAACGAGCCCGGGATGCGCCCGGCGGCGTACATCCGCTCCTCGACGTCCACGGTGAGCGGGAAGAAGTCGAACTGGTCCTTGGGCTGCCGGCCGGCGGTGGTGGCCGACAGGAGCATGGTGTCGCCCATGGTGACGACGACGGAGCCGGCGGCCTGACGCGCGAGGCGGCCGGTCTCGAAGGTGATGGAGCGGCTGCCGAAGCTGCCGTTGTCGATGACCGCGGTGGCGGTGGTGACCCCGTCCTCGGGGTCGAACTCGGCGGTGATGGCGCCGGTGGTGGGTGCGGACATGTGTCCTTCTCTCTTCTCGTCGCATCGGCCTCGTGCCGACCTGCGACTCCTCTGACGGCCAGTGGTTCCGTCCTGCGTCCGGGGCGACCGGTGCTCGATCGAAGCCCTCGGGTTCCCGGTTCCCCGCTGCGGGGGTACCGATGCGTGCCCGGGGGCCACTACCGAGGACCGGTCCCTGGGGACGCGTCCGGCGGCCGGCCGGTTCTCCCCGTCCGGCGGGTGCCGAACGAGGAAGGGACCGCCCCGGATGTCCGGGAACGGCCCCCTCGTCGTGCTAGCGGCGCAGACCGAGGCGCTCGATGAGCGAGCGGTACCGGGTGATGTCGGTCTTCGCCAGGTAGTTCAGCAGCCGGCGACGCCGGCCGACCAGCAGGAGCAGGCCCCGCCGGCTGTGGTGGTCGTGCTTGTGCGCCTTGAGGTGCTCGGTGAGGTCGCTGATCCGACGGGTCAGCATCGCGACCTGGACCTCGGGCGAACCCGTGTCGTTCTCGACCGTCGCGTACTCGGTCATGATCTGCTTCTTGACTGCGCTGTCGAGCGCCATGGTTCCCCTCCGGGGCAGGTCACGTGTGGCCCCCGGTCTGAATCACGAGGGCAGCTCTCACACACGCCGGTTGCCCGGCGCTGACTCCCAGGCTACACGTGGCCGGTCGAGCCCCGGCCGGCCGTCCGTCGAGTTGATCATCGGCTGTGGGTCCGACATCTCGTCGGACACGCCGTCCGGGCGAGCACTCAGACGATGATCAACAGCGGGACGAACTCACAGCCCCAGTGCGCTGCGGGTGTCTGCGACGTCCTTCGCCATCGCCTCGAGGAGGGCGTCGACGTCGGCGAAGGCGGCCATCGGGCGCAGCCGGGCGGCGAACTCGACGCCGACGTGCTCCCCGTAGAGGTCGCCCTCGTAGTCCAGGACGTAGGCCTCCACGGTGCGCCGGCTGCCCTGGAACGTCGGGTTCGTGCCCACCGAGATCGCCGCCGGGTACCGGTCGCGGCTGGCGCCGTCGCCGTCGCGGGTGACCAGGTGACCGGCGTACACGCCGTCGGCCGGGATCGCGGTGAAGGGCGGCGTCTCGACGTTGGCCGTCGGGTAGCCGAGCTCGCGGCCCCGCCGGTGGCCCCGGACGACGACGCCGTCGACGCGGTGCGGCCGCCCCAGCGCGGACGCCGCCGAGACCATGTCACCGGCCGCGACGCAGGCCCGGATGTAGGTCGAGGAGATGGTCACCTCGTCGTCGGCGCTGTCGTCGTCGTCCTTGTTGACGCCGGCCAGCGGGATCCCCTCGACGGCGAAGCCGAAGCGTCGTCCCTCTGCCCTGAGCGAGTCGACCGTGCCCGCCGCCCGGTGCCCGTAGGTGAAGTTCTCCCCCACGACCACCTCGGCGGCGTGCAGGTGCTCGACCAGCACGGTGTGCGTGAAGGTCTCCGGGGCCAGCCGCATGAAGTCAGGCGTGAACGGCAGCACGCACATGGCGTCGACGCCCAGGTCCGCGACGAGCTCGGCCTTGCGGTCCATCGAGGTGAGGATCGCCGGGTGCGAGCCCGGCCGGACCACCTCGGCGGGATGCGGGTCGAAGGTGAGAAGCAGACAGGGACGGCGCATCGCCCGCGCCCGGGCGACGGCCGCCCCGATCAGCTTCTGGTGACCGCGGTGGACGCCGTCGTACATGCCGACGGTGACCACCGTCCGGCCGAGGTCACCCGGGGTGGCCTCGAGCCCACGCCAGCGCTGCACGATCGACGGGAATTCCGGTCAGGAGACCCGGTGCAGCCAGCCGTGCGTGTCGGCGACCCGCCCGTGCTGGATGTCCAGGAGGGACTCGCGCAGCCGCATGGTGAGCGGACCGGGAGTGCCGTCGCCGACCGTGAAATCACCGGTGCGCGCCTTCACCTCGCCGACGGGCGTGATGACGGCGGCGGTGCCGCAGGCGAAGGTCTCGGTCACGGAGCCGTCGGCCACGCCCTGGCGCCACTCGTCGACGCTGAAGCGCCGCTCGGTCACCCGGTGGCCCATCTCCTCGGCGACCGTGATGAGCGAGTCGCGGGTGATGCCGGGAAGCAGGGTGCCGGTGAGCTCGGGCGTGACGAGCTCGGCGTCGTCGCCGGAGCCGAGGACGAAGAACAGGTTCATCCCGCCCATCTCCTCGACGTAGCGCTTCTCGGCCGCATCGAGCCAGACGACCTGGTCGCAGCCGGCCTCGATCGCCTGCTCCTGCGCGAGGAGGCTGGCCGCGTAGTTGCCGGCGCACTTGATGTCCCCGGTACCGCCGGGCGCCGCCCGGATGTAGTCCTCCGACAGGTACACCGAGACCGGGTGGACGCCGCGGGGGAAGTACGCCCCGGCCGGGCTGGCGATCACGAGGAACAGGTACTCGTGGGCCGGCCGCACGCCGAGGAACGGCTCCGACGCCATCTGGTAGGGCCGCAGGTAGAGGGTCTGGTCCGGCCCCGTCGGCACCCAGTCGCGGTCGGCGTCGACGAGGGCGTCGACGGCGGCGAGGAAGGACTCCTCGGGCACGGGCGGCATCGCCAGTCGCTTGGCGCTCCGGGCGAACCGCGCGGCGTTGGCCTCGGGCCGGAAGGTGGCCACGCTGCCGTCGGGCTGCGCGTACGCCTTGAGCCCCTCGAAGATCGACTGCGCGTAGTGCAGCGTCGCCATGGCCGGGTCGAGCTGCAGCGGGCCGTAGGCGGTCAACCGCGCGTCGTACCAGCCCTCGCCGACCCGGTAGCGGGCCACGAACATGCGGTCGGTGAAGTAGCGGCCGAACCCGGGGTCGGCCAGCACCGCCTCGCGCTCGCTCGCCGGGCGGGTGGTCACGTCCTCCACCACGAGCGGCACGCCGTCGGCGAACATCCGTGCGGAGGTACGGCTGTCAGCGAGCGTGTCGGTCATGGCTCCCACCTGCGTGCTGGTCTGGCCGGGGCGGAAACGCGGCCCGGCACCGGCCCAGAGGTGCGGGGCCGGTGCCGTCACAGTAGTCCGCCGGTCAGGGCCGGTCCGGAGCCGCGCTCTCGATCACCTGGTAGGACCACAGGTGGTGCGAGTCGCTGGCCGCGGGCGCGAGATCGTCGCCGCCACCCTCGTGCGCACGGGCGAAGTCCTGCGCCGACTCCCAGGCCCGATACGCGTCCTCGCTGCTCCACCGCGTGTAGACCAGGTACTGGTCGGTGCCCTCCAGGGGGCGCAGCAGCTCGAACCACTCGAAGCCCTCGGTCTTCTCGACCGCGCCCGCCCGGCCGCGGAAACGCTCCTCGAAGCGCTCCTGCTTGTCGGGCGGCACGGTGATGGCATTGATCTTCACGATGCTCATGCGGCTCCCCTTCCCGGCCCGGCCGACACTCAATCCCGCATGCTGGAGGGGTGAGCACGCACCGCACCGCCGACCTCGGCTTCGCCCGGCTCGACCTCGACCGCGCCGAGCGCACCGGCACGCCCGAGGTCGTCTACGCCGCGGGCAAGACCTCCGCGCAGACCGTCGCCTGCCTCGAGGCCCTGCACGAGTCCGGCGCCCGACTCGCCTGGGCGACCCGGGTCGACGACGGCACCGCCGCCGCGATCAGGGCGCGCTGGCCCGCGGCGGTCATCGACGCCGAGGCCCGCTGCGCGTTCGTCGGGGCGCTGCCGGAGCCGGTCGGAAACGTCGTCGTCCTCACGGCCGGGACGTCGGACGGCCCGGTCGCCGCCGAGGTGGCCGCGACCCTGACCGCCAGCGGCGTGGGCTGCACCCGCGTGGACGACGTGGGCGTGGCCGGTGTGCACCGCGTGCTCGCCGTCGCACCCGAAGTGGCCGCCGCCGACGCGGTCGTGGTCGTCGCCGGGATGGACGGCGCCCTGCCCAGCGTCGTCGCCGGCCTCACCGACCGCCTGGTGGTCGCCGTGCCGACGTCGGTGGGCTACGGCGCCGCCTTCGAGGGGCTGGCCGCCCTGCTGACCATGCTGACCGCCTGCGCGCCGGGAGTCCTGGTGGTCAACATCGACAACGGGTTCGGCGCCGGCGTGGCCGCCGCCCGCATCGTGAAGGCGGTCGCCCCCCGGCCGCACCGGCCCTAGCGGCGGCGGACCTTCACGTCGTCCACGCAGGTGGCCTTGGCCCGCAGGTCGCGGTACCCGAGGCCGGCGGCGTCCAGGTACTCCACGGCCGCCAGCTCGCCCGCGGTGAGGGCGACGTCATCCTCCCCCGGCCCCTCGTCGACGCGCACGACGACCCGGTGCTGGAAGGCGTCGACGCGCCGGTCGTAGGTGAGGGTTCCGTCGTCGGTGAAGCGTGCCGTGAGCACGTCGTGCTCAGCCGCCTCGCTCAGCAACCGCGAGCGCGTGGGCTCGTCGAGCCCGTCGAAGCGGCCACGGACGATCACCCGGTACGTGCGCTCCGCCATGCTCCGGACGCTATCGGTCACGTGCGCACGCAGGCGAGCGCTTTCCCGGGCTCAGCGGTAGCGGACGGGATCGGGCAGCAGCTCGTTCATCGAGCCCGATCGGAAGCCTCGAGGGTCGACGTCGACGCGCTCGAAGCCGGCCACCGCGTCGAGCAGGTGCGGCCGGGCGACGACGTCGGGCACCAGGGCGGCATCGACCTCGACCCGCGCCACGTCCTCGCCCATGTCGCGCACGCGCAGGTTCCGGACCTCGAGGCCGTCCTCGGCCAGCGCGGACCGCAGAGCGGTCTCCGCGGCCTCGACGCGCGCGAGCCCCTCGGCCGACACCGGCACCCCGTACGCGATCCGGCTCGCCAGGCACGCCGCCGCGGGCTTGTCGGCCAGCGGCAGGCCCCAGAGCCGGGCCGCGGCACGGACGTCGTCCTTGGTCATGCCGGCGCGGGCCAGCGGCGCCCAGGCACCCCGCTCGGCGGCCGCGCGGATGCCGGGCCGGAACCCGGCCCGCAGGTCGTCGGCGTTCGTCCCGGTGACGACGTCGGCGATGCCGAGCCGGGCGGCCAGGGGCGTGAGGACGTCGATCAGCTCGGACTTGCAGAAGGCGCAGCGGTCGCCGGCGTTGGCGCGGTAGCCCTCGCGGGAGAGCTCGTCGGTGCGGGGCTGCTCGTGGCGCACCCCGAGCGACGCGACGAACTCGGCGGCGGCGGCGCGTTCGGCCGCGGGCAGGCTGGGTGAGACGGCGGTCGCCGCGACCACGCGGTCGGCGCCCAGCGCACGGACGGCGGCGGCCAGCACGACGCCGGAGTCGACACCGCCGGAGAAGGCGACGAGCACTCCGGGCAGCGGGGCGAGCTCCGCGTCGAGGGCGGCCAGGCGGGCGTCGAGCATCACGTCTCCGAGGTTGCCACATCCGGCGCGGGGGGAAAGCCGACGGCCACCCGCGCGGTGGGGCCGGCGTCCTCGACGAGGGCGGCCAGGCGCCCGTCCGGGTCCACCGCGGCGTGCAACCCGGCGGCGCCGGTGGCCGCGATGCGCTGGCCGTAGCCGATGGCCCGGGCCTCCTCGACCGTCAGCTCGCGCACCGGGAACACCGTGCGGGCCGCGGCGGTCAGCGGCAGGAAACCGCGGCCCTCGCCCGCGAGCAGCGCCGCTCCGGCGTCCTCGACGGCCGCGGCCTCGGCGATCGCGAAGGGGCCCGAGGCGGTCCGCCGCAGCGCCGTCAGGTGGCCCCCCACGCCCAGCGCGGCGCCGGCGTCCCGGGCGATGGCGCGGATGTAGGTGCCGGCGGTGCACGACACGGTGACGTCGACGTCGACCAGGTCGGCCGTCGGGCGCGCGATCCGGTGCACCTCGAGCGCGTGCACGGTGACCGAGCGGGGCGCCAGCTCCACCGCCTCGCCCGCGCGCACGCGGTCGTAGGAGCGCCGGCCCTCGACCTTCACCGCGCTCACCGACGAGGGCACCTGGTGCAGCGGACCGGTCTGGTCGGCGAGCGCCGCCCGGATCGCGGCCTCGTCCAGTTCCGCCGTCGACACCGTGCGCAGCACCTCGCCCTCGCGGTCGTCGGTGACCGTCGAGGCGCCCAGGCGGATCGTCGCCTCGTAGGTCTTGTCGTGGCCGCCGACGTGACCGAGCAGGCGGGTGGCAGCGCCGACGCCCAGCACGAGCAGGCCCGTGGCCATCGGGTCCAGCGTGCCGGCGTGGCCGACCTTGCGGACCGACAGCACGCGCCGGGCGCGCGCGACGACGTCGTGCGAGGTCATCCCCGCGGGCTTGTCGACCAGCAGCAGGCCGGGCGGCACGTCGGCATCGGGCTTGCGGGGACTCATGCGGTCACCGTGTCAGGCGCCGCCATCCAGCGATCACCCGCCACCCGGAGCGCCACACCCACCAGGCGAAGGACGATGAAGAGGGTGAGGCCGCTCCAGACGCCGGCCAGGCCCCATCCGAGCGGCAGCGCCAGCAGCGAGAGGGGCAGGAAGCCGAGCAGCGCGGACCCGATCGTGACGCTCCGGAGATAGCCGACGTCGCCGGCGCCCATCAGCACGCCGTCCAGGGCGAACACGACGCCGGCGAGCGGCTGCATGGCGGCGAGGAACCACCAGACGACCTCCGCCTGGGCCACCACGGCCGGGTCGTCGGTGAACACGGGCAGCAGTGCGTTCCGCAGGATGATCAGGAGCAGCCCGACGACCGTTCCGGTGCCGAGCCCCCAGACGGCGACCCGCCGGGCCGTCGTCCGGGCGGCCTGCGGCGCTCCCCGGCCGAGCGCCTGCCCCACGAGGGTCTGGGCGGCGATCGCGTAGGCGTCGAGCACCAGGGCGAGGAAGAAGAAGAGCTGCAGGGCGATCTGGTGGGCGGCCAGCGGCACCGTGCCAGCCCGCGCCGCGACCCCGGCGGCGGCCAGGAAGGACACCTGCAGGACGGCGGCCCGCAGCAGCAGGTCGCGGCCGATGACCAGCTGCGCCCGCATCGCGGCCGGCCGGGGACGCCAGCCCACCCCCTCCCGCGCCAGCGCGCGGAGGAAGAGCGCCGCCGCCACGGCCTGTCCGACCACGTTCGCGACGGCCGAGCCGGCGAGGCCGAGCCCGGCCGGGTACACGAGCAGGGGGCAGAGGACGACGCTGACCAGGCTGCCGGCGAGCACGTACTGGACCGGGCGGCGCAGCTCCTGCACCCCGCGCAGCCAGCCGTTCCCGGCGAGGGAGACCAGGAGCAGCGGCACCCCGAGGGAGGCGATGCGCAGCCACTGCTCCCCCGCCGCGGCGACCGGACCCCGCCCGCCGGCCAGGAGCTCGGTCAGCGGGCCGGCGAGGAGCTGGAACGCGGCGAGCACCGCCAGCCCCAGGCCCAGCGCGAGCCAGGTGGCCTGCACGCCCTCGGCCACCGCCCCGGCCCGGTCGCCCGCTCCGGCCCGGCGGGCCGCACGGGCGGTGGTGCCGTAGGCGAGGAAGTTCAGCAGCCCGGCGGCCCACGCCAGCAGCGCGCCGCCGACGGCGAGGCCGCCGAGCGGGACGGTGCCCAGGTTGCCCACGACCGCCGTGTCGACCAGCAGGTACAGCGGCTCGGCCGCCAGGACGACGAGCGCCGGGACGGCCAACGACAGGACGGACGGAGTGGCGCGGCCGCCGTCCGCGATCATGGAATGGGAACCACTCGGGGAGCCGGAATCGTGGTCAGGACTCCATGATCGCGGTGGTCAACTCGGCGCGGAGGGCCTCGACGGTCTTCTCACGGTCGAGGTGGGAGCTGTAGCCGGCGGCCAGGGTGTGACCCCCGCCGCCCAGCGCCATGGCGACCCGGGCGACGTCGGTGCGGCCGCGCGAGCGCAGCGAGACCGACCACGAGCCGTCGTCCTGACCCTTGAGAACGCAGGCGACGTCGGCCTCCTCGGCGGACCGGATGACGTCGACCAGCGCCTCGAGCTGCTCACCCGGCAGGCCGTGCTCGGCGGCCTCGGCGGTGCTCGACCACGTCCACACCAGGCCGGCGCCGACGTCGGTCTCGAGCACGGCGCGCCCGGTGACGGCCGAGAGGAGGCCGAGCCAGCCGAAGGGCGCGGTGTCGAACAGCCGCCGGCTGATGGCCGCGTGGTCGATCCCGGTGGCCAGCAGCCGGGAGGCCAGCTCGTGGGTCTCGGGCCGGGTGTTGCCGAACCGGAAGGAACCGGTGTCGGCGGCCAGCCCCGCGTACAGGCACGTGGCGAGCTGGGGATCGATCGAGACGCCCAGCTCGTCGAGCAGCCCGGCCACCAGGGTGACCGTGGCCGGGGCGAGGCCGTCGATCAGCCGTACGTCACCGAAGCCGGGGTTGCTGGCGTGGTGGTCGACGACGACGGACGTGCCGGCGCGGTCGAGAAGAACCGCGAGCTCACCGAGCCGGCCGGGCGAGGCGGCATCCAGGCTGACGAACACGTCCGGCGACGAGGGCACCGACGACGAGGGCACGAGCCCCTCCGCTCCCGGCAGCCAGCCCAGCGACGCCGGCAGGGTGAACGGGTCCGGGAACGTCGTCAGGACCCGCGCCCCGCGCCGGCGGAGCCCCTCGGCCAGCGACAGGGTGCTGCCGAGCGCGTCGGCGTCGGGCTGTACGTGCCCGGAGAGGACGACGGTGGCGCGGGCGTCCGCGGCCTCGGCGAGCACCCCGGCGACGGTGCGGCCGGCCGCGACGGGACCCGCGGCCGGGTGCGACGAGCTGATCGTCATCGGGTCAGGCGTCCGGGCCCGGGTCGGCGACCGGAGGGGCGTTGCGCTCCTCGGTCACCGATCCGCCGCCGACCGGATAGGAGGGTCCGCCACCGTCCGGCTCGTCGGCGGCGATGCCGGGTGCCTCGCCGATCTCCCCGTGCCTGCCCCCGTCGGTCGGGTCGCCCTCGTCGGGCACCGGGGCGCCGCCCAGCGACGACTCCCCCTGCCCCTCGCCGGGCTCGTACGGGTCGGGATCGACTTCAGTCACGAGTCCTCCTCGCTGGCGCTCGTCGTCCTCGCGACCAGCGGTGCTCTGTGCCCTGGCTCGCTCGCACGCTCGCTCACATCACACTCCTCTGCGCGGCGACGTCCTCGTCGGCACTGTCATCGGCAGTTCCGGCCGCGGTCGGACCGCTCCCGTGGTCGAGGTCGCGGAGGTCGTCGTCGCCGTCGTCCTCGGCGGGCCGCCGGTAGGGGTCGGGCTCGCCGGCGTAGCTGGCGCCCTCGCGGGCGCGGGCGAGCTCGGCGTCGGCGTGCCGGGCACGCTCGAGCGCCTCCTCGAGCTCGCGCGCGGTGTCCGGGACGATGTCGGCCACGAACTCCAGCGACGGCACGAACTTGATGCCGGTCTGCTTGCCGACCGTCGAGCGGAGCACGCCGGTGGCGCTGGCCAGCGCCTTGGCGGAGTCGGCGATCTGCGTCTCGTCGCCGTACACGGTGTAGAACACCGTGGCCTCGCGGAGATCGCTGGTCACGCGGGCATCGGTGACGGTCACCATGCCCAGGCGGGGGTCCTTGATCTGGGTCTCGATCGCGGCGGAGACGATCTGGCGGATGCGGACCGCCAGCTTTCGGGCGCGAGCCGGGTCGGCCATCGGACCTCCTGGAGACGGGCGCCGCCGGAGGTCTCCGGAGCGCCGGGGTGGACAAGAAACGAGCGGCCGACGGAGGCGTTCAGTCGTCGGTGTCGCTCACCAGCTGACGGTGCGTCGACAGCAGCGTCACCTCCGGCCGCTCGGCCAGCAACCGCTCGCACGCGTCGAGGACGTCGGTCACCTGGCCGACGTCCCCAGCGACCGTGGCGACGCCGACCCGCGCCCGCCGGTGCAGGTCCTGGTCGCCGACCTCGGCCGCCGCGACGGCGAAGCGGCGCCGCAGCTCGGCCACGATGGGCCGGACCACGGCACGTTTGCCCTTGAGCGAGTGGACGTCGCCCAGCAGCAGATCGGCGGTGAGCGTGCCGGTGTACACGCTCACCGCCTCTCTACGTCCTTGCTCAGGTGCGCGGGATCTCGCGCATCTCGAAGGTCTCGATCACGTCCTCGACCTTGATGTCGTTGAACGACCCCAGGCCGATACCGCACTCGTAGCCCTCGCGGACCTCGGTCGCGTCGTCCTTGAACCGGCGGAGGGACTCCACCGTCAGGTTGTCGGCGACCACGGCACCGTCGCGCAGCAGACGGGCCTTCGAGTTGCGGACGATCGTGCCGCTGCGGACCAGGGAACCCGCGACGTTGCCGATGCGGGGCACCCGGAAGACCTCGCGGACCTCCGCCGTGCCGAGCTGGACCTCCTCGTAGACCGGCTTGAGCATGCCCTTGAGCGCGGCCTCGATCTCCTCGATCGCCTGGTAGATGACCGTGTAGTACCGGACGTCCACCCCCTCGCGGTTGGCGAGCTCGGTGGCCTGGCCCTCGGCCCGGACGTTGAAGCCCAGGACGATGACGTCGTCGGCCAGCGCGAGGTCGATGTCGCTCTTGGTGATGCCACCGACGCCGCGGTGGATGACCCGCAGCGAGATGTCGTCGTCCACCTCGATCTTCATCAGCGCCTCTTCGAGCGCCTCGACGGTGCCCGAGTTGTCGCCCTTGATGATCAGGTTGAGCTGACGGGTCTCCTTGAGCGCCGCGTCGAGGTCCTCCAGGCTGATCCGCTTGCGCATCGAGGCGTTCTGCGCGTTGCGGATGCGGGCCTGACGGCGGTCGGCGATCTGCCGGGCCACGCGGTCCTCGTCGACGACGAGGAACGTGTCACCGGCACGCGGCACGGAGGTGAGCCCGACGACCTGCACGGGGCGGGCCGGCAGGGCCTCCTTGAGCTTGTTGCCGTGCTCGTCGAGCAGCGACCGGACGCGCCCGTAGGCGTCGCCGGCCACGATCGAGTCGCCCTGGCGCAGCGTGCCGCGCTGGACCAGCACCGTGGCGACGGGGCCCCGGCCCTTGTCCAGCTTGCCCTCGATGACCACACCCTGCGGGTCCTGCTCGGTGTTGGCGCGCAGGTCCAGCGAGGCGTCGGCGGTCAGCAGGATCGCCGCGGTGAGCTCGTCGAGGCCGATCCGGTTGGTCGCGGAGACGTCGACGAACATCGTCTCGCCGCCGTACTCCTCGGCCACCAGCCCGTACTCGGTGAGCTGCTGGCGGATCTTGGCGGGGTTGGCCCCCTCCTTGTCGATCTTGTTGACGGCGACGACGATCGGCACGTCGGCGGCCTGGGCGTGGTTGAGCGCCTCGACCGTCTGCGGCATGACGCCGTCGTCGGCCGCCACGACCAGGACGACGATGTCGGTGACCTTCGCGCCACGGGCACGCATCGCGGTGAACGACTCGTGACCCGGGGTGTCGATGAAGGTGATCGGCCGCTCGACGCCCTCGAGCTCGGTGACGATCTGGTAGGCGCCGATGTGCTGGGTGATGCCGCCGGCCTCGCGCGCCACCACGTTGGTGTTGCGGAGGGCGTCCAGCAGCTTCGTCTTTCCGTGGTCGACGTGACCCATGACGGTGACGACCGGCGGACGGGTGCTCCAGTCGCCCTCGTCACCCTCCTCGTCGCCGAAGGTGAGGTCGAAGTCGGACAGCAGCTCGCGGTCCTCGTCCTCGGGGCTGACGACCTGGATGTCCCAGCCGATCTCGGCACCGAGCAGCTGCAGCGTCTCGTCGTTCACCGACTGCGTCGCGGTGACCATCTCACCGAGGTGGAACAACGCCGTCACCAGCGCGGCCGGCTGCGCGTTGATGCGCTCGGCCAGGTCGGTCAGCGACGCTCCGCGGGGCAGCCGGACGGTCTGTCCGTTCCCGCGCGGCAGCTGGACGCCGCCCATGCTGGGCGCCGCCATGGAGTCGAACTCCTGACGCCGCTGCTTCTTGCTCTTGCGGCCGCGGACCGGTCCGCGACCGCCGGGACGACCGAAGGCACCGGCGGTGCCGGCACCCGAGCCACCACGGCCACGACCGCGGCCACCGCCGCCGCCGCCACCGCGGAAGCCACCACCGGCGGGCGCGCCGGCGCCGGGAGCGCCACCGCCGCCACCGGGGCGGAAGCCACCGCCACCGCCACCGCCGCCGCCGGGACCACCCGGGCGACCACGGCCGCCGGGACCACCGGGACCACCGGGACCGCCACCGGGACGGCCGGCACCCGCGGACCGACCGGGCATCATGCCCGGGCTCGGGCGCTGCGGCATCATGCCCGGGTTGGGACGCGGTCCACCCGGACCGGCCGCCGGACGCGGACCACCCGCACCGGGCGCGGGGCGGGGACCGCCGGCGCCGGGCGCGGGACGCGGGCCACCCGGACCGGGACGGGGGCCGCCGGGCGCCGGGCGGGCGCCGGGAGCAGCCGGTCCGGGACGGGCCGGGGCACCGGCCGCGGGGGGCCGGGGGGTGCTGCTGAAGGGGTTGTTGCCGGGACGCGGCGCCGGGCGCGGACCCGGACGCGGGCCGGGCGCCGGGGCGCCGCCGGGGGCGGTCCCGCCGGCGGGGGCCGGCCGGGGCGCGGCCGGGCGCGGGGCGGCCGGCTGCTGGGTGGGAGCCGCGGCCGCCGGGGCCTGCGGGGCCGGAGCGGCCGGACGCGGGGCCGGAGTCGGCGCCGCCGGACGCGCAGCCGGGGCCACGGGAGCGGCCGGCGCGGCCGGTGCGGCGGCGGCAGGAGCGACCGGCGCGGGAGCGGCGGGCGCCGGCGCGGCGGGCGCACTCGGACGGGCAGCGGGCTTGGCGGCGGGCGCGGCGGCTGCCGCGCCGTTACCGGTGCTGCTGCCCAGGGCCTCCCGGAGCCGCCGGGCCACGGGGGCCTCGACGGTGGAGGACGCGGACTTCACGAACTCGCCCTGCTCCTTGAGCTTGGCGAGCACGGTCTTGCTGTCGACACCGAACTCCTTGGCGAGTTCGTGTACGCGGGCTTTGCCTGGCACGGGTCTCCTCATGGGTGAGGCCGGCGGCTTGCCCGCTCGACCTCGTCGTTAGTTGTGCATGGTCATCGTGGGAACTTCACGGCTGACTCATCCGACGGTGTCCTGTCGACGTGCGGTCCGGCCTGGTGCCGGTCCGACTGTGAACTTCAGGTTGTCGCCCGCTCAGCCCCGCACCCCGGCCGCCTCCGAGGAGGAACCGAGGACGTGGGCCCGGAGCGGACCGGCCTCCAGCGGCGCACCGCCGCCTCCGGGGAGGCGCAGCGCACGTGGGAAGGCCCGGCGTCGCTCTGCCGCGTGCAGGCACTCCGGCGTGGGGTGCAGGGAGGCACCCCGACCGGGGAGCCGCCGCCGTGGATCGGGGACCAGGGTCCCGTTCCGGGCGACGACACGCAGCAGTTCGGTGGCCGGAGCGCGCGTCCGGCACCCCACACAGGTGCGGACCGGGTTCGACGTTTCGGCCACCCTGCACTCTAGCGCGTTGAACGGCCCGGGTGTTCCGCGCGTCTCGGAGGCGCTCCGTGCGAGGGGGGCCGACCCCCGCCCGCCGGCGCGGGCGCGCCGGAACGCAGCGGCGGCCGGCCTACGCCGGGCGAGGGCGCTGCGGCGTCGTCGTCGCCCTGCGCGTCGCTGCGGATGTCGATGCGGCAGCCGGTGAGCCGGGCCGCCAGGCGGGCGTTCTGGCCCTCCTTCCCGATCGCCAGCGACAGCTGGTAGTCGGGGACGACCACCCGCACGGCCTTCGCCTGGGGGTCCACGACGCGGGCGCTGGACACCCGAGCGGGGCTCAGCGCCGAGGCGACGAAGGAGGCGGGGTCGTCGGACCAGTCGACGATGTCGATCTTCTCGCCGTGCAGCTCGCTCATCACGTTGCGCACACGCTGGCCCATCGGGCCGATGCAGGCGCCCTTGGCGTTGAGCCCCTGCACCTTGGTGCGGACGGCGATCTTGGAGCGATGCCCGGCCTCGCGGGCCACGGCCATGATCTCGACGCTGCCGTCGGCGATCTCGGGCACCTCGAGCGCGAAGAGCTTGCGGACGAGGTTGGGATGCGTGCGCGAGACGGTGACCTGCGGACCGCGGAAGGTGCGCGACACCGACACCACGTAGGCCTTGAGGCGGCTGCCGTGGGAGTAGACCTCCCCGGGCACCTGCTCGGGCTGCGGGAGGACCGCCTCCACCTTGCCGATGTCGATCAGCACGGTGCCCTGGACGTTGCGGCGGTCGTGCGCCTGCACGATGCCGCTGACGATGTCGCCCTCCTTGCCGGCGTACTCGCCGAAGGTCTGCTCGTGCTCGGCGTCGCGCAGTCGCTGCACGATGACCTGCTTGGCGGTGCTGGCCGCGATCCGGCCGAAGTCGGTCGGGGTGTCGTCCCACTCGCGGACGACCTCGCCGTCCGGGCCCAGCTCCTGGGCGAGGACGGCCACCTCACCGCTCTTGCGGTCGACGTGGACGCGCACGTGCTTCGCGGCGCCGTCGGCGTGCCGGTAAGCGGTCACGAGCGCCGACTCGATGGCTTCGATCACCGTGTCGGCGGGAATGCCCTTCTCCCGCTCGACCGCCTTGAGCGCGGTGACGTCGATGTTCACTGTTCTCCTCCGTCGTCGTCCGCGAGGTCGTCGGCGAGGCTCTCGTCCGTACCGCGACCGAACTCGACCTGGACCCGTCCGGACCCGAGCTCGATCCACGGCACCTGCCGCGCGATCGGCGGACGCTTCTTCGCTCCTGGCTTCCCCTTCGCCTCGACCGCGAGGGTCACCCCGGCACCGTCGACCGCGATGACGCGGCCGGTGACCGTCTCGGCCGAACCGGCCGGGCCGACGGCCACGGTGACGAGCCGGCCGGTGTTGCGCCGCCAGTGCCGCGGCTCGGTCAGGGGCCGGTCGACCCCCGGGCTGGTGACCTCGAGGACGTAGGGCGTGCGGCCCATCCCGTCGTCGTTGCGGTCGAGGACCTCGGAGACGGCGCGGCTGACCTCGGCGATGTCGTCGAGCGTGACACCCGCGTCGCGGTCGACCACCACCCGCACGACGCTGCGGCGGCCGGCCGGGGTGACCACGAGGTCCTCGAGGTCGTAACCGGCAGCGCCGACGACGGACTCGATCCAGCCGGTCAGCCGCGAGGTGGCGGGATCGGTCCGCTGGGTGCCGCGAGAGGCAGGCACGGCTTCCTCCTCCAGGCTCGGTCGGCCGCGCCGGGTGGCGGGCAGGCCCCTCCGCTCCGGCGCCGACCGGCCGTCGGCGCTGGTCGGATCCGGTACCGAGGGGAAAGGTCAGGTTACCGCCCACCGGGAGGGACCGAGACCGCGCATGGAGGCCGGCACCGGCGGCGCCCGTGGTACGGGAGGGAGCGGCGGGGTGGACCGTGCGGCCGGGAGCGCCGGCACGCGGCGGGGCTGGAACCCGGGACGCGCCTGGACGGGGAGACCGGCCTCGGGCGGTCGGTGCTGCGAGACTGAGGGCGATGTCCGCGACCCCTGCCCTCCGTCCCCCGGGGTTCTCCCGGCGCACCCTGCTCGGCGCTTCGGCTGCCGGACTGGCGCTGCTGGTCACCGGCTGCACGGCCTCGCCGGCCGACGTCCGGAAGACGGTCACGAGCGAGCAGGCCGACGAGCTCGCCGCGCAGCTCGGCGTCCAGGAGGCGCTCGTGGCCGCGTACGACGCGGCCGCGAAGGCGGACCCGTCCCTGGCCGCGGGCGTGAAGGAGCTGGCGGCGCAGGCGGGCGAGCAGCTGGAGCGGCTGCGCGATGCCGCCCCGGGCACCACCTTGTCCGCCTCGCCGCCGGCGGCCGCGGCGCCGGCCGGGGCCGCGGCGAAGGGCTGGCTCCGGCAGCAGGTCGCCACGGCGGCCACCTCGCACGCCACGGCGTGCGTCGACCAGTCGGGGCCGCGCGCCGCGCTGCTCGGGTCGATCGCCGCGGGGCTGCGGGGCCAGGACGGGCTGCTGGCATGACGACCTCGGACGGAGAGCCCGGCGCGAATGGCTGACGACACCTCGGGAAGCGGCGAGCTGACCCAGAAGACGGAGGACGACGCGTTGCAGAAGGCCCTGGCGGCCGAGCACGCGGCCATCTGGGGCTACGGCGTCGTCGGGTCCGGGCTCGGCGCCGAGCACAAGGCCCCGGCCGCGACGGCCGAGGCGGCACACCGCGACGTCCGTGACCAGGTCGTCGCCCTGCTCGAGGACCGGAAGGTCGATCCGGTGGGCGCCCAGGGCGGGTATGCGCTGCCCTTCCCGGTGCTCTCCGCCGTCGATGCCGCATCGCTGGCCGTCGTCCTGGAGGACGGCGTCGCCGCGGCCTGGGTCCGGGTTCTGGACCAGGCGGCGGAGCGGGCGAGCCGCGAACTGGCGGTCGGCGTGCTCGGCGACACCGAGGTGCGGGCGGTCGCCTGGCGCAGGGCCGCCGGCAAGCCCACGGTCACCAGCGCACTGCCCGGGCTGCCCCCGGCCTGACAAAGGACCCCGCTGCCCCCCACCGCTCGCGAGCTCGCGGCGGGGCCCTGCAGCGGGGCCGTCAGCGGAGCGCGCCGAGGAAGGTGTCGGTGACGTCCACGGCGACGCTGCTGGACTGGCCGGCCTCGACCAGGACGGCGAAGGCGATGTCGCCCGCGGGTCCGCCGAGCTGGTAGCCCATGAACCAGCCGTGCGAGTCCGGTGGGGTCTTGCTGCCGAACTCCGCGGTCCCCGTCTTGCCGTAGACCTCACCCCGGTCGGCCAGCGCGGCCCCCGTCCCGGACGTGACGACCGCCCGCATCAGCTTCCGGACGGCGCCGAGCACCTGCTGGTCCGGCCCCGTCGGCGTGGCACCGGCCGGATCGGCGCCGACCACCTCCACCGGGGTCACGGGCTTGCCGCCGGCAACCCCCGCGGCGACCAGCGCCAGCTGCGCGGGGCTCATCTCCACGCGCCCCTGCCCGATGGCGTCGGCCGCCTTACCGGTGCCCGTGCTGTCGGTGGGCACGCTGCCGCTGAAGATGTCGACGGGCAGCTTCCAGTCGGTGCCGACGCCGTAGGAGGCGGCCGCGTCGGTGAGCGCCCCGGCGGGGAGCTTCAGCGCCTCCTGGATGAAGGTGGTGTTGCAGGACTGGGCGAACGCCTCGGTGAGCGGCACGGTGCCCAGCGCCAGGTCGTGCGCGTTCTTGAACTGGCGGCCCTCGACGGTCGTGGTGGCCGGGCATGGCACGGGCGTGTCCGGGGTGAGCACGCCGGCGGACAGCAGCGCCGTCGACGTCATCACCTTCATGCTCGAGCCGGGCGGGAAGTGTCCCTTCAGGGCGTTGCCGGGGTCGGCCGCCTCGTTGGAGGACACCGCAAGGATCTCGCCGGTGCCCGGTCGCACCACGACCACGTGGGTCGGCAGCTTCTGCGTGGCCACGGCGGCGTCGGCGGCGTTCTGCACGGCCGGGACGAGCGGCGTCTGCAGCGGAGTGCCGGCCACCGGCTCGACCGAGCCGATCACCTCGCCGTCGTCGCCGGTGCCCCCGTCGGCGCGTACGACGGAGACCGTGAAGCCGGGGGTGCCGGCCAGCTGCTCCTGGAAGGCGCGCTGCAGGCCGGACAGGCCCAGCTGGTCACCGGCGGCGTAACGCGGCGATCCGTCGGCCTGCGACTCCTCGATCACCTCCGCCGTCGCCTCGCCGACCCGCCCCAGCAGGGCGGAGGCGAAGGTCGGCGAGGGTGCCAGCAGGCGCGTGGCGGTCGGGAACACGGCGCCGGGGAGGTCGTAGATCTGCGCGCGGACGGCCTCGAAGGCGGGACGCCGCAACGTGATGACCGGGACGAACTGACCCGCGGGGGCCGCCTGGACGTTGGCGACGATCTTCTCGGCGGAGACACCGGTGGCAGCGGCCAGCCCTTGGGCGAGCGCCTGCACGTCGGTCACCTTCGACGTGTCGACCCCGACGTTGACCACCTCGGTCGGGGCGAACAGCGGCTTGCCGTCGGCGTCGGTGATGGCCGCGCGCTCGGGCAGGCTGCGGTCGAGCTCGAGGTGCTGCCCCTTCCCGAGCTTCGGATGTACGAGCGAGGGTTCGGCGACGACCTGCCACTCCTGGTCGCCCTTGTGCAGCCGCAGCGATGCCGGGTAGCTCCAGTCGGGGGCGGCGGCGAGGTCCCACGTCGCGGTCCAGGCGACGGTGGCGGCGTCGTCCTTCACCGTCACGGCGCCGACCTTGCCGGAGAGGACGGCATCGGGCAGGTCCGCGGCCGTCTGGTCCAGCAGGGCGGTCGCCGCCTTCGCGTCGGTGGTGGCGGCGGCCGCGCCCGCGGTCTTGCCTGCGGCCCAGGCGTCGAGGAACTCCTGCGCGGCCGCGCGGACGTCGTCCTCGGCGCTGCCGGAGCAGGCCGCCAGGACGGGCGAGGCGATCAGCAAGCAGGAGAGGAGAGCCGTTCCCCGACGTGTCCGCACGGTTCCAGATTGTCACGCCGAGGCCCGCGGACGGCGGAACCCCTCAGAACAGGACGCTGGCGTAGCGGCCGACCTCGCGGAACCCCACCCGCCGGTAGGCGGCCCGTGCGGCGGTGTTGAAGTCGTTGACGTAGAGGCTGACCACCGGCGCGATGGTCCTGCGCGCGTACTCGACGACGGCGGCGGTTCCGGCGGCGCCGATGCCCCGGCCACGGTGGGACGGCGCGACCCAGACGCCCTGCACCTGGCAGGCGGCGCGGCACACGGCACCGATCTCGGCCTTGAAGATCACGCGGTCGCCGTCGAACCAGGCCAGGGACTGCCCGGCACGGACCAGCTCCGCCACACGGGCGCGGTACCCGGCGCCGCCGTCGCTGCGCAGGGGGCTGACGCCCACCTCCTCGGTGAACATCGCAACCGCGGCGGGCAGCAGCTGTTCCAGCTCGTCCGGGCGCACGGGCCGCACCCGCGGCTCCGGCGCGATCGCGGGCGGCCCGTCGATGGCCATGAGCGGCTGCCGGGGGCGGTGGTCGCGAGGCGGCCCCCAGGCGGGTGCCAGGAGATCCCAGAGCGGTTCGACCGACGACGCCGTCCCGACGATCGTGGAGCACCGGCGACCGGCGCGCCGGGCGCGGTCGGCGAAGGCGGCAGCCGCCGCGCGCTCCGCACCGGGCGCGGCGAACGGGATCAGGTTGGCTCCGGCCAGGCAGACCGCCTCGAGGTCACGGCCCCGGCCGAACCCCCACAGCGGCGCGCCCAGCGACTCCGGAGCGGTGCCGCACACCTCGACGCGGCCGGCGACCACGCACGTGGCGACCGGGTCGGAGGCCAGCAGCCGGGTGACCGCCGGCTCGTCGTCCTCGTCGAGGACTCGCGCGGTCGACGTACGGAGCACGGTGGGTACGGGCGCGGATCAGCTGACGCTGACGACGGGCTGACCGGACGGCGTCCCGGCGGCGATCTGCTCGTCGGCGATGCGCATGGCCTCTTCGATGAGGGTCTCGACGATCTGCGACTCGGGGACGGTCTTGATGACCTCGCCCTTGACGAAGATCTGGCCCTTGCCGTTGCCCGAGGCCACTCCGAGGTCGGCCTCGCGGGCCTCGCCCGGGCCGTTCACGACGCAGCCCATGACGGCGACCCGCAGCGGCACCTCCATGCCCTCGAGGCCGGCGGTGACCTCGTTGGCCAGCTTGTAGACGTCGACCTGGGCGCGCCCGCAGGAGGGGCAGCTGACGATCTCGAGGCCGCGCTGGCGGAGGTTCAGCGACTCCAGGATCTGGGTGCCGACCTTGACCTCCTCGACCGGCGGAGCCGAGAGGGAGACGCGGATCGTGTCGCCGATGCCCTGGGACAGCAGCGCACCGAAGGCGACGGCGGACTTGATCGTGCCCTGGAAGGCGGGGCCCGCCTCGGTGACGCCCAGGTGGAGCGGGTAGTCGCACTGCGCGGCGAGCAGCTCGTAGGCCCGCACCATGACCACCGGGTCGTTGTGCTTGACCGAGATCTTGATGTCGCGGAAGTCGTGCTCCTCGAACAGCGAGCACTCCCACAGCGCGGACTCGACCAGCGCCTCCGGCGTCGCCTTGCCGTACTTCGCCAGCAACCGCTTGTCGAGCGAGCCGGCGTTGACGCCGATGCGGATCGGGACGCCGGCATCCTTCGCCGCCCGCGCGATCTCACCGACCTTGTCGTCGAACTTCTTGATGTTGCCGGGGTTCACCCGGACGGCGGCGCATCCGGCGTCGATGGCGGCGAAGACGTACCGCGGCTGGAAGTGGATGTCGGCGATGACCGGGATCTGCGACTTCTTGGCGATGATCGGCAGGGCCTCGGCGTCGTCGGTGTCGGGCACGGCGACCCGCACGATCTGGCAGCCGGAGGCGGTCAGCTCGGCGATCTGCTGCAGCGTCGCGTTGACGTCGGCGGTCTTCGTCGTGCACATCGACTGCACGCTCACCGGGAAGTCGCTTCCGACTCCCACCCCGCCCACGTCGAGCTGCCGGGTCGTGCGACGGGGAGCCAGAACGGGTGGGGGCGCAGCGGGCATGCCGAGGCTGACAGGGATCGCCATGACCGCCAGTATCCCCCGCGCCGGCGTCGAGGCCCGGGACGCGGCTGTGATGAAGGCCCCCCTGCCCCCACCGCTCGCAAGCTCGCGACGGGACCCTGCAGGGGGCATGGCTCAGTTCAGGGTGATCGGGTTGACGATGTCGGCGATGAACAGCAGGGCCGAGAGCCCGAGGAACAGCCCCGCGACGACGTAGGCCACGGGCATCAGGCGGGCGATGTCGAACGGGCCGGGATCGGGCCTCCCCCGCACCCGCGCGACGGTGGCGCGGGCCTTCTCGTAGAGCGCTCCGGCGACGTGGCCGCCGTCCAGCGGGTAGATCGGCAGCAGGTTGAAGAGGAACAGCACGAGGTTCACGCCGGCCAGCAGGCTGAGCAGGAAGCTGAGCTTCTCCAGGCCCGACAGCTTGGGCAGCGCGAACGCCTCACCGGAGATGCGCCCGACGCCGACGACACCGATGGGTCCGTTGGGGTCGCGCTTCTCACCGAGGAAGGCGGCCCGGAACAGCTGGGGTACCCGCTCCGGGATCTGCACGAGCTTCTCCACGGAGTTGGACACGACCATGCCGAAGTAGCTCGGGACGGCGCTCCAGTCCTGCCGGGCGAAGCCGATGGCCGGGCTCACACCCACGTACCCGGCGGTGGTGGTCTCCGAGCTCTGCGCGTCGACGTACACCGTGTTGGCGATCGGCGTGACCGTGACGTCCCGCGTCGCGCCGTTGCGCTTGATGGTGAGGTCGAGGGGCGTGCCCGGGCTCTTGCGGATCGCCTCCTGCACCGCCGTCCAGCTGTCGAAGGCCTTCGGTTCGAGCGGGTCGCCGTCGATCGCGACCAGCGTGTCGCCGGGGCGCAGTCCGGCCGCGGCGGCCGGACTCTGCGCCGGAAGGGCACAGCCCTGGGTCCCGGCCTCGCACAGCTGCCCGCCGGAGGTCACCGGGGTGTCGCACGTCGCGTCCTTGTCCGCGCCGGCCGGTAGCACGCAGGCGGGCACGGTGTCGATCGTCGTCGTGACGACCGACGTGCCCACGGCGGTGAGGGTGATGGCGAAGAACAACACCGCCAGCACGAGGTTGTTGAGGGGGCCGGCGAACATGACGATGACCCGCTGCCACCACGGCTTGGCGTAGAACACCCGGCCGGCGTCGCTGGGCCGGACGTCGTTGAGCGACTGGCCGCGGACCTCGGCGATGAAGCCGCGCATCCGGGTCGCGCGCTTGCTCTCGCCCTCCTCGGCCGGCGGGATCATGCCGACGATCCGGATGTAGCCGCCCAACGGGATGGCCTTGATGCCGTACTCGGTCTCGCCGCGGCGCCGGGAGAAGACGGTCGGGCCGAAGCCGACCATGAACTGCGGCACGCGCATGCCGTACCGCCGCGCCCAGTAGAAGTGGCCGGCCTCGTGGAAGCCGATCGAGAACAGCATGCCGACCGCGAAGGCGACGATCCCGAGGATCGTGAGAAGGATCCCGCTCAGCTTCAGCCTCCGGCGATGACGCCCCGGGCGTGCTCCCGGGCCCACTTCTCCGCGGCCAGCACGTCCTCGACGCAGGTGGGTGCGCCGAGGTCCGGCGCGTCGTCGAGGGTACGCGCGACGAGCTGGACGATTCCTGGAAACGACAGGCGACCCGCCACGAAGGCTGCGACCGCCTCCTCGTTGGCCGCGTTGAACAACGCGGGCACCACTCCCCCGGCCTCGCCGGCCGCCCGGGCGAGGCGAACCGCCGGGAACGCGTCGGCGTCCAGCGGGGCGAACTCCCACGTGCTCGCGGTGGACCAGTCCAGCGCGGGCTGCACGTGCGGCAGACGGTCGGGCCACGCCAGGGCCAGGGCGATGGGCAGCCGCATGTCGGGCGGGCTGGCCTGCGCGATGGTCGCGCCGTCGGCGAAGGTGACCATGGAGTGCACGATCGACTGCGGGTGCACGACGACGTCGATGTCGGCATAGGCGACGCCGAAGAGCAGGTGGGCCTCGATGAGCTCCAGGCCCTTGTTGACCAGCGTCGCGGAGTTGATCGTGACGACCTGCCCCATGGCCCAGGTGGGATGGGCCATCGCCTGCTCCACCGTCACGCCGTCCAGCTCGTCGGCGCGCCGCCCCCGGAAGGGGCCGCCGCTGGCGGTCAGCACCAGCCGGGCGACCTCGCCCCGCGCGCCGCCGCGCAGGCACTGCGCCAGGGCGGAGTGCTCGGAGTCGACCGGCACGAGCTGGCCGGGAGCGGCCGCGGCGAGGACCAGGTCGCCACCGGCCACCAGCGACTCCTTGTTGGCCAGTGCCACGGTGCGCCCGGCCTTCAGCGCCGAGAGCGTCGGACCCAGGCCGATGGAGCCGGTGATCCCGTTGAGGACGACGTCGGCGGGACGGGCGGCGAGCTCCTCGGCGGCCCGCGGACCGGCCAGGATCTCCGGCACCGCGTAGTCGCCCTTCGCCCAGCCGCGCTTCGAGGCGGCCGCGTAGAAGGCGAGCTGGAGGTCCTGCGCCGCTGTCGCCCGGGCCACGGCGACCGTGCGGACGCCGAGCGACAGCGCCTGGTCGGCGAGCAGGCCGACGTCGGCGCCGCCGGCGGCCAGACCGGTGATGCGCAGCCGGTCGGGGTTCTGCTGCGCCACCTCGATGGCCTGCCGGCCGATCGATCCCGTCGAGCCCAGCAGGGTCACCTCACGCGCCGAAGTCACGGCCCCATCCTGGCCGACGACCTCATCGACCCGCCGCGCCGTCCTCCCTCGTGCGGTGCGCACGGCCCCGGACTGCCAGAATGAGGGACGTGAGCGAGGCAACCCACCGCAACCGGATCACGACGGACCACCCCGCGACCGAACGGGTCAACCAGCCCGGTCGCGAAGAAGCCGTCGTGCGCGCCGGGGAGCATCCCGTCGAGCACGAGTACCCCGAGGAGTGGGGCTGGCACGGGGAGACCGGGAAGAAGGGCCGCATCGGCGCCTGGTTCACCGTCTTCGTCCTGCTCGCCTTCCTCGTCGGAAACCACGAGGGCCGGATCGAGGACCTCTGGCTCGTCGGCATCGCGCTCGCGATCGCGCTGATCCTGATCTGGGACATGCGGCGCCGGAAGAACGCCTGGCGCAGCCGCTGACGGCTCCACCGCGAGTGATGCCCGCCTCCCTTCTGGGAGGCGGGCATTTTTGTGCCGTAGCGGGACTTCGTTGGTCTGATGTCATTCAGCGTGCGATCAGGGTGTTCCACCAGAAGTGCCCGCTGCTGCAGAGGAGATAGGCAGTTCCTGGTGTACCGATACTGAACCGTTACGAGCCGAGTCGCGGCGTGTCGTGACGTTCTGCCACCTTCCAGGGGGTTTCCAGGCGATACACATACCCGGACAGGTTCGGGCCCCCGGACCGCAACGCGAACCGGAGAGAACGATGAGCCGCACCACGACGACCCGCCTGGCGACCGCCGGGATGCTGACCCTCACGGCGGGCCTTGCGGGCCTCGTCCTCGCGCCCAGCGCGTCGGCCGCCGACGCTCCTGCCGCCGACGTCTCGACGACGACGGTCGCCCAGGGCGAGAAGTTCACCGTCTCGGGTACCGGTTGCGTGCAGGTGGACCCGGACTACGACCCGCTCGCGTTCATCATGAGCGAGAACGGGGAGATCGTCGAGGACGTCGCCCCCGCGGCCAACGGCTCCTGGTCGATCACCGCCTCCTTCCCCGCGGACACGCCCGCCGGCGAGATCCTGATGGTCGCCGGGTGCGACCAGGCGTACATGGACGGGTTCCCCTACCAGGAGTGGACGATGACCGTCGGGAAGGCGGCGGGCGCCGTCCGCGGGGTCGAGGCCAACACCCCGGGCACCAAGTCGGTCACCACGGACAAGACCACGACCTCCAGCGCCCCCGGCCAGAAGGTCGTCCGGGTGATTGCCGGCTTCCAGCCCCACGAGTGGGTCACCCTGACCATGCACTCCACCCCGACCGTCGTCGGCAAGTTCCAGGCCGACGCCAACGGCGTGGTGACCGCCGAGTTCACCCTCCCCGCCGGCACGCCTGCCGGTACACACACCTTCGTCTACGAGGGTGACGCGGGCACCTACTTCCAGGAGACGTTCACCGTCACCGCCGGCGGCAAGAAGCTCGCCTACACCGGCGCCGACATGACCGTTCCGCTCACGCTGGGCCTCGGCCTGGTCGCCGCAGGCGCGGGCGCCCTGGTCGTCTCCCGCCGCAAGACCGCCGGAGCGACCCAGGCCTGAGCGTGACCGCACCAGCCGTACCGGCGGACGCCGGCCAGGAAACTCCTGGCCGGCGTTCGCCGCGTTCTCGGGCACCCCGTCGGCGGTGGATCCGGATCGCAGTGGCCGCCGTCGCCGCCCTCGCCGTCCTGCTCGGCGTGGACGCCGCTGCGCTCGACGCCAGGATCGACCGGTTCGAGGTGGACCTGCACCCGGGCGCCGGGACGACGTGGCTCGTGGTCGGGCTCGACTCCCGGGCGGACCTGCCCGCCGGCGCCACCGCCGAGCAGTTCGGGACGACCGACGAGGTACCGGGCAGCCGCGCCGACGTCGTCCTCCTGCTCCACGAGACCGCCGACGGGACGCGGGTGCTGTCGGTGCCCCGCGACGTCGTGGTGTGGACGAGGTCGGCCGCGTCCCGCCTGGCGCTCACCTGGCTCGACGGCCCGCAGGTGACCGTCGACGCGCTGTGCCAGCTCGGCATCCCGACCGACCACGTCGTCGCCGTCGACCTGGCGGGCTTCGCGGCGGTCGTGGACGCCGTCGGCGGTCTGGACGTCGACGTGCCCGCGCCAGTCCGCGACACCTACACGGGCTTGCGGGTCGACCAGCCGGGCTCCCACCACCTCGACGGAACCGCCGCACTGGCGATGGTCCGGTCGCGGCATCCGGAGGAGTGGGCCGACGGGCAGTGGGTGCCCGCACCGGTGGATCCCGACGGCAGGGCCACGGCCGCCGGCACGGTCCTGACCGCGCTGGTGGACGCGGGGCACCGTGCCGCCGTCCGGCCGTGGACGCTGCAGGCCCTCGCGTGGTCGGGCACCGGCGCCGTGTCCGTCGACAGCGGGACGTCCCTCGCCGACCTCGCCGGGCTCGCGGGCACCGACATCGGACCGGTCGAGGTCCTCCCGGTCAGCGCCCCCAAGGGCGACATGCTCCCCCGGTTCCCGACGGACGAGACCCGGCAGGCCCTCGCGGACGCCGGACTCTCCTGCCAGGGCTGACCCGCCTCAGGCGACGCCCGCGCCGATCGCCAGCCCGATCAGGTACGTGATCCCGGCGGCGACGGCGCCGAAGAGCAGCTGCCGGAAGCCGGCGTACCACCACGAGCGGGGCGTGAACCGGCTGGACAGCGCGCCGGCGGCGAAGAGGCCGATCCCACCGGCGAGCAGCGCGATCCACAGCAGGGAGAAGCCGAACAGGTAGGGCAGCAACGGGATCACCGCGCCCACCGCGAACGTGACCAGCGACGACAGCGCCGCGACCCGCGGGGACGGCTTGTCCTCCGGGCTCAACCCGAGTTCGGCGACCACGTGCAGACGCAGCGCAGTCTCCGGGTCGCGCGAGAGCTGGACGGCGACGCGACGGGCGAGCTGGTCGTCGACCCCGCGCACCCGGAGCATCTCGATCAGCTCGGCGAGCTCCCCCTCGGGATTGCGCTCGAGCTCACGCCGCTCCTTGGCCACCTCGAGGTCGAGCTGCTCGTTCTGCGTCTTGACCGAGGTGTACTCACCGAGGGCCATCGAGATGGCGCCGGCGACCAGGCTGGCGACGCCGGAGAGCACGATCGTGCCGGCCGCCGCCCGGCCGCCCCCCATGCCCGCCACGAGCGCGGTGTTGGTGACCAGGCCGTCCATGGCGCCGAACACGGCGGCGCGCAGCCAGCCGCCGGCGATGTCGGCGTGGGAGTGCGCGTGCGCCTCCGCGGTGGGGCTGGCGACCGGATCGCTCACGCGCCGTCCGCCTGGTCGGCCTCGTCCCCCAGCGGGACGGGCGGCTCCAGCTGCGGCGTCGGCAGCGCCACCGCGGGGACGCCCTCGACCCGGTCCGCGGCGGCCAGCTGACCGCAGGCACCGTCGATGTCCTGGCCGCGGGTGTCGCGCACCGTCGTCGCCACCCCGGCCGCCCGCAGCCGGGCCACGAACTCGCGCTGCGCCGGCAGCGGGCTCGCGTCCCACGGGCTGCCGGGCGTCGGGTTGAGCGGGATGAGGTTGACGTGCGCCAGGCGGCCGGCGAGCAGCGTGCCGAGCAGGTCGGCGCGGAAGGGCTGATCGTTCACGTCGCGGATGAGCGCGTACTCGACCGAGTACCGGCGGCCGGTCTTGCGGGCATACGCGTCGGCGGCGTCGATGACCTCGCCGACCTTCCACCGGGTGTTGATCGGCACGAGGGTGTCGCGCAGCTCGTCGTCGGGCGCGTGGAGGCTGACGGCGAGGGTCACATTCCGGCCCTCGTCGGTCAGCCGTCGGATGGCCGGGACGAGGCCCACCGTCGAGACGGTGACCGCACGCTGCGAGAGCCCGAGCCCGTGCGGGGCCGGCGTCAGCAGTGCGTCGAGGGTCTTGCGCACGCGGGCGTAGTTGGCCAGCGGCTCACCCATCCCCATGAAGACGACGTTGGACAGCCGGCCGGGGCCGCCGTCCAGCTCGCCGTTCGCCATGGCCGCGGCGGCGGCCACCGCCTGGCCGATGATCTCGGCGGCCGACAGGTTGCGGGTCAGGCCGCTCTGCCCGGTGGCGCAGAAGGGGCAGGCCATGCCGCAGCCGGCCTGGCTGGAGATGCAGACCGTCGCACGGTCGGGGTAGCGCATGAGCACGCTCTCGACCAGGGCGCCGTCGTGCAGGCGCCACAGGGTCTTGCGGGTGCGGCCGTTGTCGGCGGTCTGGTGGCGCACGACCGTCAGGAGGCCGGGCAGCAGCGCCTCGGTGAGGTCCTGCCGGGCCGCGGCGGGCAGGTCGGTCATCAGTGCCGGATCCGTGACGCCGCGGTAGAAGTGGCGGGCCAGCTGGTCGGCGCGGAACGCCGGCTGCCCGAGCTCGGTGACCGCCGCGCGGGCCTCCTCCCGGGTCAGGTCGGCGAGGTGGCGCGGGGGCATCCCCCGGCGAGGGGCGTCGAAGACGAGGGGCAGGGCAGTCATGGCGTCGTCCATGGTCCCACTAGCGTGCCGCGGGTGAGCGATCCGGAGACCGACCTCACTCCGCACGAACCCGTGCTCGACTCCGTCGGGGTGGGCCCGTGGGAGGGCCCGTGGCCCGACGACCCGCGCTACGACCCCGAGCTGCTGGCGAGCGGTGACCGGCGCAACGTCGTCGACCGGTACCGCTACTGGACCGTCGAGGCGATCGTCGCCGACCTCGACCTGCGCCGGCACCCGTTCCACGTCGCCATCGAGAACTGGCGGCACGACCTCAACATCGGCACGGTCGTGCGCACCGCCAACGCGTTCCTGGCCGCCGAGGTGCACATCGTCGGCCGCAAGCGATGGAACCGGCGCGGCGCGATGGTCACCGACCGCTACCAGCACGTGCGCCACCACCCCGACGCGGCCGCGCTGCACCAGTGGGCCGGGGATCGGGAGCTTCCGGTGCTCGCCGTCGACAACCTGCCGGGTGCCGTCGCCCTGGAGACGGCGGTGCTGCCCCGGGCCTGCGTGCTGCTCTTCGGCCAGGAGGGCAGCGGGCTCACCGACGAGGCGCGGGCGGAGGCCGACGGCCTGCTCTCGATCGCCCAGTTCGGCTCGACGCGGTCGATCAACGCGGGAGTGGCGGCCGGCATCGCGATGCACGCCTGGATAAGGCAGCATGCCTCGTCATCCTCCGGATGACACCGCAGCCACGAGCCGTCCCCGGCCAGGTTGAGCCGTTCAGTCGTCCCTGCGCGGACCCTCCGGGCCCACTCGGGACGACACCGCAGGCGCCGGCTGCCACGCTGCCCTGCATGAGCCGCCTCGCCGATGTCGACCTGTCGCTCGCCATGTCGAAGAAGGAGGGCAAGCGGCAGCTGAAGGCGGCGCAGCAGCGCCTCGTGCACCTGCGGCTGCTGCTCGGCGGCCTGATCGGACCGGGCGAGTTCGGCCCGCCGCTGTGCGTGCTGTTCGAGGGCTGGGACGCCTCGGGCAAGGGCGGCGCGATCCAGCGACTGGTCAGCGAGCTCGACCCCCGACACGTACGCGTCGCCCAGTTCGCGGCGCCGTCGTCCCGGGAGAAGCGACACCACTTCCTGTGGCGCTTCTGGCCGGTCCTGCCCGGCTGGGGCGGCATGGCCGTGCTCGATCGCACCTGGTACGGCCGGGTGCTCGTCGAGCGCGTCGAGGGGCTCGCCTCCGAGGAGGCGTGGCAGCGGGCCTACGCCGAGATCGTCGACATGGAGACCTCGCTGGCCGCCGAGGGCATGATCCTGATCAAGTTCTGGATGCACCTCTCCCCGGAGGAACAGCTGCGCCGCTTCGAGTCCCGCCGCGACGACCCCTACCGGGCGTGGAAGCTGACCGACGAGGACTGGCGCAACCGCGAGAAGCGCCCCGCCTACGAGGCGGCGGTCGAGGAGATGCTCGAGCGCACCGACCATCCAGCCGGCCGCTGGCACGTCGTCGCCGCCGAGGACAAGCGGTGGGCCCGCGTGGACGTCGTCCGCACGGTGTGCGAGGAGATCGAGAAGGCGCTGGCCGCACGGGGCATCGACGCCGACCCGCCGCTGTCGGGGTCAGGCCACGGGTAGCCAGTCGATGCGGCCGCCGTGCGGTGCGGTGTGCGCCAGGGGCCGGCCGTCGAGGGAGAGCACGAAGTACGGCCCCCAGCCACCCGGATACCGCTCCCCCGTGCCCGGCACCATGCCGGAGCCCTCCTGTGCGATCCAGCGCACCGGCAGCTCCCGGACCTGCTCGACGAAGGCCGCGCGGTGGGTTTCAGGCAGGTAGGGCAGGACGGCGGTGTGCAGGACGACGGGGGTGGCGCCCGCCGGGACCAGCTCGAGCGCGTCGGGCAGCCGTTCCAGGAGGTCCCCGGTCAGCAGCGTCGGCGGGTCCTCAGCGACGACGGCGGTGGCCCCGTCCAGGCGCTGCAGCCGCTCGGCCTCGACCGGCCCGGGCCAGACGAGTGCGCGCAACCACGCGAGGTCGCCGGGGTCGGTGACGTCGAGCGGGTTGAGGTCGATGCCGATGCGGGCGGCGACGCGAGGCAACTCGCGTGGCACCGGCACCGGCCCGCTGGTCGTGCAGCGCAGGTGCACGTCCTTCCGGACGCCGACGGGCCGTCCGTCGTACTCGTAGCTGTACCGGTCGGGGTAGAGGCACAGCCCCGCGGAGGTGCCCACCTCGATGAGGGCGAGCGGGCCGTCGATCATGGCCAGCGCCGGGAGCAGGGCGGCACAGCGGGCCGGTTCGTTGGTCTGCGTGGACCGCGCGAGCATGGTGTCGCGGAGCCGGTCGGCGTCCGTCATGACGCTCTCGTGCAGCGCGGCGGCGTCGGCCGGAACGACGCCGAGGAACCGGAGCGAGGCGAACAGCAGGTTGGGCTGCCGCTTGCCGGCCGGGAGGTCGGCCACGAAACGCAGAACGGCGCCGTCCTCGGCCACGGCGGCCGCCAGGGCCGAGTAGGCGGGCGACTCCTCCCGCGCCTCGCGGACGAAGGCGCGGTAGCCGTCCGCGAGGCGGCTCAGCTCGTCGTCGGTCATCCGGGCAGGATCGCAGGTATGCAGCCCGAGCTCCTGGTCCACCTGATCGAGCCCGCGCAGTGGCGGGCGGCGCTGGACGACGGTGCCGTGCGGCCGCCGTCCCTGGAGTCGGTCGGCTTCGTGCACCTGTCGACGCCCGAGCAGGTGCACCTGCCGGCGGAACGGCTCTTTCCGGGCCGGCGCGATCTCGTGCTGCTCGTGGTGGACCCGGCGCGGCTGACCGATCCGGTGCGCATGGAGCCCGGCGTGCCCGCCGATGCGGGCAGCCTGCTCTTCCCCCACCTGTACGGTCCGCTGCCGGTGACCGCGGTGACGGCGGTCGTCGCGTACCGCCCTCCGACGGCGCCCCGGTTGCCCGCGCCGGACGACGTCCTCGGGCGGACGCTGGCCTACTACGCGTCGGTGCCCGTGCGGCGGGCGGTCGGCGTCGGCGACGTGCCCGGTGGGGTCGCGGTGCTCGACCCGGACTTCGCGCACTCCCGCGACAACAACCGGCTGGTGCTCACCGAACCGGTCGACGCCGCCACGATCGAGGCCGCGGCCGAGGAGGTCGGCGGCAACGCCGGCTGGCCGCACCTGGCCGCCGCGCTGCTCTGGCCCGACGCCGCCGAGGTGGCCGCGGAGCTCGGCCGGCGCGGCTGGGCGACCGAGGAGCTGTTGCTCATGGCCCGCCCCGCCGGACCGGTGGCGGGCGGGGACCGCGCCGAGGTGGTCCCCCAGCAGGCGGTGCACGAGTTCTGGACGTCGTCGTGGCGGCGGTCCCTCGCCGGTCTGGGCCCGCAGCTGGACCAGGCGGTGGCGCAGCTGGTCGGCCGGGAGCATCTCAACGACCGGGTGGTCGACGTCCGCGACGTCGTCGTCCGGGAGAACGGGCGGGTGGTCGCCTCGGGTCAGCTGCGCATCGACGGGGCGACCGCGGCGGTGGACTCGGTGCTGACCGATCCGGCGGCCCGCGGGCGTGGGTACGCCGACGCCGTCCTCGCCCGGTCGCTCGACCTCGCGGCCGAGGCCGGCTGCGACCTCGTCGTCCTGGAGGCGGCGGCCGACGACTGGCCCCGCGAGTGGTACGGCCGGCGGGGGTTCGAGACCGTCGGCTCGTCGTGGGCCGTGGACCGCCCCGCGTGAGTCACACCGGAGCGAGCACCGCGAGCAGGAGGTAGGCGACCGCGGCCGAGGGCAGCAGCGAGTCGAGGCGGTCCATCAGGCCGCCGTGCCCGGGCAGCAGGTCGCCCATGTCCTTGATGCCGAGGTCGCGCTTGATCAGCGACTCCGCCAGGTCGCCCAGGGTGGCCGAGACGGCCAGCGCCGCACCGAACAGCAGGCCGCCCCACCACGGTCCGTCGAGGGCGAGCGCGATGATCGGGGTGGCGACGAGCATGCAGGCCAGCACCGAGCCGGCCATGCCCTCCCACGACTTCTTCGGGCTGATCGAGGGCGCCATCGGGTGCTTGCCGAACAGGACGCCGGCCGCGTACCCGCCGACGTCGCTGGCCACCACCGTGGCGATGAAGAGCAGCACCCGTGTGGCGCCGTCCTCGGGCACCAGCAGGAGGACGGCGAAGCCGGCCAGCAGCGGCACGTACAGGTCGGCCAGCACGCCGGCCGAGGCGTCGCGGAGGTAGCCGGCCGGCCCGTCGGCGAGCCGCCACAGCAGGACGGCGAGCGCGGTGACGAGGAAGCCGACGACCAGGCCGGTGGGGCCGCGGGTCCAGGCCAGCGCCTCGGTGACGACCCCGCCGACGAGCAACGGGACCAGGGGCGCGCGGAAGCCGCCCTTCTCCAGCGCCTTGGTGAGCTCGTAGACGCCGACCAGGACGGCGGCGACCAGCACGCCCAGGAACAGGGGCCGCCACACCAGCAGCGAGACGACGATGACCGCGCCGAGGCTCAGCCCGACACCGATCGCGGCCCGCAGATTCCGCCCTGCCCGGCTCGGCGGGGCGTCGCTCTGCGGCGGCGTCCCCTCGTCGTCAGTGGTCCCCTCGTCGCGCGGCTCGTCCAGGGATGGCCCGGGGAGCTCGGGCGGCGGCGTGGTCAGGCGCGAGGCCCCGGGCGGCGCCGGACGGCTGCCGACCAGGCCGACCGGGCCCGTGTCGTCACCGGTGGGCGAACCGGTCAGGCCCGCGGCCATGCGGGGCATCCGTTCGGTGCCCGGGTCCGGGGGCCCCGGGCGCTCGGGCGGAGAAGGACTCATGAGGACGACGGCCGTCGAGGGTCAGACCTCGAGCAGCTCGCTCTCCTTGTTCTTCACCGCGTCGTCGATGCCGTGCGTGTGCTTGGCCGTGAGGTCGTCGAGCTCCTTCTCCGCGCGACGCACCTCGTCCTCGCCCGCCTCGCCGTCCTTCGCGATGCGGTCGAGCTCCTCCTTCGCCCGGCGGCGGATGTTGCGGATGGCGACCTTGGCGTCCTCGCCCTTGGCCCGGGCCACCTTCACCAGGTCGCGGCGGCGCTCCTCGGTGAGCTGCGGGAAGACCACCCGCAGCACCTGGCCGTCGTTGGTGGGGTTGACACCGAGGTCGCTGTCGCGGACGGCCTTCTCGATGGCCCCCATCTGGCCGGCGTCGTAGGGCTTGATGACCGCCATCCGCGCCTCGGGCACGGTGATCGACGCCATCTGCGGCACGGGCGTGGGGGCGCCGTAGTAGTCGACGACGATCTTGGCGAACATGGACGGGGCGGCGCGCCCGGTGCGCACGGAACCGAGGTCCTCGCGGGCGACCGACAGGGCCTTGTCCATCCGCTCCTCGGCATCGAGCAGGGTGTCGTCGATCACGGGTCTTCCCTCCATCGGCGGTGCGGGCGCACCGCCGTCGTCCGTTGTCTGCGTGCCAGCCGGTCGGCCGCGGCTCAGCCGGGCTGACTGATCAGCGTCCCGATCCTCTCACCTGCGGCGGCGCGGGCGATGTTGCCGTCACGCAGCAGGTTGAACACGACGATCGGCATCTGGTTGTCCATGCACAGGCTGATCGCCGTCGCGTCGGCCACCTTGAGCTGCTTGGCCAGCACGGTGGCGTAGTCGAGGTCGTCGTACATGACCGCGGCGGGATTGATCCGCGGGTCGTCGTCGTAGACGCCGTCGACGCCGTTCTTGCCCATGAGCAGCACCTGGCACTCGATCTCCAGGGCCCGCTGGGCGGCGACGGTGTCGGTGGAGAAGTACGGCATGCCGGCGCCCGCCCCGAAGATGACGAGCCGGCCCTTCTCCAGATGCCGGATCGCCTTGCGCGGGATGTAGGGCTCGGCGACCTGGCCCATCGTGATGGCCGACTGCACGCGGGTCTGCAGCCCGGCCTTCTCGCAGAAGTCCTGCAGGGCCAGGCAGTTCATGACCGTGCCCAGCATGCCCATGTAGTCGGCCTTGGTGCGGTCCATGCCGGCCTGCGAGAGTTCGGCGCCGCGGAAGAAGTTGCCCCCGCCCATGACGACGGCGACCTGCGTGCCCTTGCCGACGACCTCGGCGAGCTGCTCGGCGATGCCGCGGACGATGTCGGCGTCGACGCCGACCTTGCCGCCGCCGAAGGTCTCGCCGGAGAGCTTGAGCAGCACGCGGTGGTAGCCGTTGCCGTCGGCGGGCTGGAAGGCGGTGGGAGCGGACAGCGGCGGGGTGGTGTCGGTCAACGCGTCATCCCTCGTTCGGTGTCGGTGCTGCGGTGATCCTGCCGCATGCGGGGGGACCGGCCACAGCCGGACAGACGAACGGCCCCGCTCCCCGGAAGGGGAACGGGGCCGTTCGGCACTGCTGCTCGCGGCTCAGGCCTGGCCGACCTCGAAGCGCGCGAAGCGCTCGACGGTCAGACCGGCCTCGTCGACGATCTGCTTGACCGTGCGCTTGGGCTCGGTGATCGACGGCTGCTCGAGCAGGACGAAGTCCTTGTAGAAGGCGTTGACCCGGCCCTCGACGATCTTGACGATCGCCTGCTCCGGCTTGCCCTCCTCCTTCGCGGTCTGCTCGGCGACGCGACGCTCGGTCTCGACCGTCTCGGCCGGGACCTCCTCGCGGGTGAGGAAGCGCGGGCGCGCGGCGGCGATGTGCATCGCCAGGCTGCGGGCGGCGTCCTCGGAGCCACCGGAGTACTGCACCGCGACACCGATGGCCGGGGGCAGGTCGGTGGCCCGCTTGTGCAGGTAGGTGGCGGTCGTGCCGTCGAAGATGGCGACCCGGCTGAGCACGAGCTTCTCGCCGATGCGGGCCGACTCGCCCTCGATCAGGGCGGCGACGGTCTGGCCGTCGACCTCGGTGTTCAGCAGCGCCTCGGCGTCGGCCGGCTTGTTCTCCAGCGCGATGTCGAGCAGTCGCTCGGCGAGCTTGACGAAGTCGGCGTTCTTGGCGACGAAGTCGGTCTCGCAGTCGAGCTCGAGCAGCGCGCCGTCCTTGCTGACGACGACGCCGTTCGTCGTGGAGCGCTCGAGGCGCTTGCCGACGTCCTTGGCGCCCTTGACGCGCAGGATCTCGACAGCCTTGTCGTAGTCGCCGTCGGCCTCGGTGAGCGCCTTCTTGCAGTCCATCATGCCGGCGCCGGTGGCGTCGCGGAGACGCTTGACGTCGGCTGCGGTGAAGTCAGCCATGTCTGTTCCTCTTGTTCGGAGTGCGGGAATCGGGCGTGCCGATGCGCCGCCCTCGCCCGGTCGGGGGCGGGGGCGGCGCAGGCTCGTTCAGCCGTTCTGAGCGCCCTGGGTGCCGGTCTCGGTGCTGCCCGTGGCGGGCACGCCCGCGGTCGGGGCGACCTCGTTCGCGGTGACCGTCGGCGGCTCGGCCGGGGTCTCGGGCAGCTCGGCCGGAGCCGCGGCGGCCGCGTCGGCACCGCCGGTCAGGAGCTCGCGCTCCCAGTCGGCCAGCGGCTCGTCGCCACCGATGACCGGCTCGCCGGCCTCGCCGCGACCGGCGTCGGCCTGCGCGGCCGAGCGGGCCATGAGGCCCTCCGCGACGGCGTCGGCGACCACACGGGTGAGGACGGCGATGCTGCGGATCGCGTCGTCGTTGCCCGGGATCTTGTAGTCGACCTCGTCGGGGTCGCAGTTGGTGTCGAGGATCGCCACGACCGGGATGTTCAGCTTGCGCGCCTCGCCGACGGCGATGTGCTCCTTCTTGGTGTCCACGATCCAGATGGCGCTGGGCACCTTCTGCATGTCGCGGATACCGCCGAGGCTGCGCTCGAGCTTGGCCTTCTCGCGGCTGAGGACCAGCTGCTCCTTCTTGGAGAGGCTGACCAGCGCGCCGGTCTGCTCGAGGTCCTCGAGCTCCTTGAGCCGCTGGAGCCTCTTGTGCACGGTCGAGAAGTTGGTGAGCATGCCGCCCAGCCAGCGCTGGTTGACGTAGGGCATGCCGACGCGGGTGGCCTGCTCGGCCACGACCTCCTGCGCCTGACGCTTCGTGCCGACGAACAGGATCGAGCCGCCGTGGGCCACGGTCTGCTTGACGAACTCGTAGGCGTTGTCGATGTACCCGAGCGTCTGCTGCAGGTCGATGATGTAGATGCCGTTGCGCTCGGTGAAGATGAATCGCTTCATCTTCGGGTTCCAGCGGCGGGTCTGATGCCCGAAGTGGACGCCGCTGTCGAGCAGCTGCTTCATGCTGACGACTGCCATGGTCGCCTTCCTCTGTGCGCGCGGCCGGTGGCCGCGCTTCTCGGTTGCCGCGGGCACCGGGTGGTGCACGCCCTGGCGTCCGGCCGCGCCACACCCCCGGCGGTTGCCCGCTGGGACCGAGGTGGCGACTGCCCCGCTTGAAACAGCGGGATGAGGACGCGCGAAGTCGACCCGTCGGAACGGGCCGCACCGATCAGCATACGCGAGTCCGGGGAGCAGCCGTCCCCAGGTTTCCGGTCGTCCACAGATCCGGCCGGTCGGCCCTCCGGCAGTGCCCCCGGGCCCAGGGTGGCGGCATGCGCGCCCACCTCCTGGCCCTCCCGCTCCTGCTCCTCGCCGCGGTCACTGTCACTCCACTCCCGGCGGTCGCCGGTCCGATCCGGCCGACGCCGGCCCCGCCCGCTCGGGTCGCGGCGTTGTGGAGGTCGCCGGTTCCCGGACCGCGGGTCACCCGACCCTTCGAGTCGTTGCCGAACCCCTACACGGCCGGGCACCGCGGCGTGGACCTCGCCGGGTCCCCGTCGACGCCGGTGCTCGCGGCCGGCGACGGCGTCGTGGTGTTCGCCGGCATGGTCGCGGGTCGCCCGGTCGTCAGCATCGACCACGCCGGCGGGCTGCGGACGACGTACGAGCCGGTGGATCCCTCGGTCGCCGCGGGCGTCCGCGTGACGCGCGGGTCGCCGATCGGCAGGCTGGCCGCCGGTCATACCGGCTGCCCGGTGTCGGCCTGTCTCCACTGGGGGCTCCGGCGCGGTGAGACCTACCTCGACCCCATGGCGCTGCTGGGTCCGCCGCGGGTGCGCCTGCTCCCCTGGCGATGAGCGTCTTGTGCCGGGTGCTTGACACAAATGCGGCCGTGGCCCACGCTGCCATTTGTCACAGACACCTGGCACAAGGGGATATCCGTGGGCATCGTCGTACCGCTCTCCTTCCTGCTCGCCGTGGTGGTCGTGTCGGCGGTGGCGTCGCGGCGGCGCTCGCGGGCCCTGCCGCTCGTGCTGACCGCGCGGCTGACGCAGGCGGCCCGGACGACGCGGCGGTGGCGCGTCGCGGGGCTCGCCGCGGGAGTGGTGGTCGCGATCGTCTCCGCCCAGCACGGTGTGCTCGGGCGGGGGCTGATGCTGGCGGTGCCCCTCTGCGCCTTGTGCGTCCTCGTCGGTGTCGTGCTCGGCGAGCTGCGTGTCGCGGCGCCACAGGGACCGGTGCGCAGTGCCGCGCTCGAGGTCCGCCGGGTGCGCGACTACCTGCCCCGTCGACTGACGGCGGCCGTCGGCACGGCGACCGCGCTCCTGCTGCTCGTCCTCGCCCTCACCACCGCGACGGGATCAGCGGACGACCTCGGGCGGGCGGGCCGGTCGTTCGCCCGCCGGTGCAGCGCGGTGATGGGCGGTGCTACGGGCCCATGGCCGGGTTCCTTCTACGCCGTCCCGCTCGCGCTCGTGGTCGTCGCGGGTGTGGTGCTGGCCGGCTTCGCGCTCCGACGGGTGGTCCGGCGGCCGCGGCAGGGCGAGGACACCACCGTCGACGATGCTCTGCGCCGTCAGGCGGCCGAAGCGGTCGTCGCGGCGTGCGGCCTGCTGGTGGCCCTGCCCTTCGCCGGGGTGAGCCTGCTGACCGCCGCCGCCCTGCACAACCACGTGTGCCCGCCGGCCGGGTCGTCGTTCGCCGTGGCCGTCCTGTGGGCGCTGGTGCCGGCGCTCGTGGGGCTCGCCGCCTGGTGCGTGGGTGTCCTGGTGGCACCGGCCGGCAGCGGGCACCGCGCTCCGACGCCGGTCGAGGCGCCGCGATGACAGCGCCACCCCCGCTGCGCGTCGACACGACCGATCCGACGCCGCCGTACGAGCAGTTGCGTCGCCAGTTCGTCGAACTCATCGGGTCCGGCGTGCTGGGCCATGGCGACCGGTTGCCACCCCTGCGCCAGCTGGCCGCGGACCTCGGGCTGGCCGTCGGCACCGTCGCGCGGACGTACCGCGAACTGGAGACCGCCGGCCTGGTCGCGTCCCGGCGGGGCGGCGGCACGCGGGTGCTGGCGAGCGCGCGCCCGAGCACGGCGGCCCAGCGGGAGCGCGAACTGCGCGAGCACGCTGCCGCCTTCGTGCGGCAGGCACGGCTGCTGGGCGCCGGCGACGACGACGTGCGGGCGGCGCTCGCGGCCGTCCTGCCCGTTGTCAGCGGCGCGCGACCGACGAGCTGAGCGTCACGCGTCGCGGACGGCCGTCCAGAGGGTCCAGCGGTCCCGCTCGACGACCGGCCCCTCGGACAGACGGGTGCGCAGTTCGGCGACGAGGTGGTCGAGCTCGCCGTCGTCGAGCTCGTGCAAGATCGAGCGCCCGGTCCGCTCGGCGATCTCGGCGAGGTAGTCCTCGCGGTCGGCGTACCGGCGGCGCACCTCCCACAGCGAGCTGCTGCTGACATCCCGGAGACCGGCGGCAGTCATGGCGTCGGCCACCGTGCTCGCGCTCGGACGGCGGGCGTTCTCCACCTCCAGCAGCCGCGGGAAGACCTCGAACAGCCAGCCCCGCGGATGCTCCGGCGCACCCGGCTCGGCGACGTCCTCGGGTGTCCGGTCCTGGATCACGTAGACGCCGCCGGGCCGGACGACGCGCGCCGCCTCCCTCACCACCGCCGCCAGATCGGGCACGTGGTGGATGAGGGCCCGCTCGAAGACGACGTCGGCGGAGGAGTCGGGCAGCCCGGTGGCCGCGGCCTCCCCCAGCCGGAACCCGACGCCGGGCAGATGCCCGTGCGCGGCCCGCGCCTCGTCGAGGATCGGCTCGCTGAAGTCGACGCCGGTGACGCTCGCCGCCCCCAGCTCGTGCCACGCACGCGTGTAGGTGCCGCCGCCGCAGCCGACGTCCACGACGGCGGCGCCGGCCGGGTCGGCCAGACCGGTGATCGCCGTCCGCCAGGAGTCGTCGGCCTCCCGGCCGGAGTACGTGCGCCGGTTGGCCGTGTCGTGGAAGTCGATGGGCACGGGCTCGAGCCTGGCAGAGCGCCGGCGCGCGAACATCCGGACCGGCGGCGTCAGTCCGGTCGGCGCCTGAGGCGGAACGCCAGCAGCTCGGGCGCGGCGCCGCCCCCTCGCTCCACGACGGCGTCCAGCGGCGCCTCGGGATGCAGCGCCGCCGTCAGCAGGTCCTGCAGCGGCAGATGATGGACGCCCACGCGGCTGCGGACGGCGTTGCCCGTGAACGGCGTGCGCTCCTGCCAGCCGGCCGCTCGGTACCCGGGATGGAGGCGAACGCCGTCGGCGAGCCGCTCGGCGGCGGGGCTGACGAAGCACGGATGCACGCCCACGTGGACGAAGCAGCCACCCGGCGCGAGCACCCGGACCGCCTCGGCGACGACCGCCCGGTAGTCCTCGGCATCGGTGTGGGTGAGAACGGACACCACCAGCCGCGTGACGCCGTCCGGCAGGGGCAGCGCGCAGCCGTCCGCTCTGACCACGGACAGCCGGGGGCGGGCGAGCCGGAGCTGGTCGGCGCTGACGTCCAAGCCCACGACGGTGTAGCCGCGCCGGCGCACCACGTCCGCGTGCAGGCCGGTGCCGCAGCCCAGGTCGACGGCCAGGCCGCTGCCCGGGGGGATCAGCTCCTCGAGCGTCGCCCGCGCCGCTGCCATGGCGGTCGCGCCGTCCGAGTGCGCCCAGGCGTCGTACCAGTCCGCATGTCCGTCGTAGCGGGCGCCGGTGGCCGGCGCGGTCATGTGCCGTCGGCGACCGAGGGGCGGAGGGCCGCCATGGCGTCGGCCACGAGCTCTTCGCGGCCGGCTCCCTCGCGGCGCAGTCCCGCGATCACCCCGCCGAAGTCCGCGTCGTCCTTGTTCTGGCTGAGCTTGGCCTTCCCCTCGACCCGTTCGATGGTCAGCTCGACGCCGACGATGGCGCGCAGCTGCTTGTCGAGGTAGCGGTCCGGAGCGTCCGCCACCGCCCACGGCGCATCCCGCTGCTGCTCGTGGGTGTCCGTGAGCCGCGTGACGGCGTCGCGCAGCCAGTCGGCGTCGTCGTGGACCTCGGCACGGCCGGTGACGTGCACCGCGGAGTAGTTCCAGGTCGGGACGACGCGGCCGTGCTCGTCCTTCGACGGATACCAGGCCGGGGACACGTAGGCCTCGGCCCCGCTGACCACGGCCAGGGCCGGAGAACCGGGCCGGATCGAGCGCCAGTGCGGATTGGCCCGGGCCATGTGGAAGACCAGGCGGTCCTCGTCCCACAGCACCGGCAGCAGCGTCGCCGCCGGATAACCGTCCTCCGCCACCGTGATCAGCTGCGCGGAGCCCACGGCCGTCACCAGGCGGCGTGCCTCGTCGGCCTCCATCGTGTTGAACCGAGGGACGTACATGGAGAAACCGTACTGACGGTGCGCCTTCCTACGCGGAACGGCCGTGCACACCGTCCAGGATGCCGACGACGCGCTCGTGATCGGTGACGGTGGAGCGCAGGTAGTGGTCCCGCCCGCCTTGTGGCTGGTTTGAGGCGAGCCGGTCCGACGCGACGAGGCGGAACAGGGCGGCGCGTGCGAACAGGGATGCCCGATTCACCACCCCGGGGACGTCCAGCAGTGACGGCGGAGCCCGGTGCCACAAGAGCGCGTCGACGGTCACGACTGCCTGGCAGAAGGCGGGAGGGCGCCAGTACGGGGTGAAGTCGATGACCCCCGGTCGGAGCCCCGGAGCGAACAGGACGTTCCCGGTGAGGTCACCGTGGATCACCTGGCTCGGGCCCTCCTCGGTCCGCACGTGCGCCGCCAGCCGCTCCGCGACGGGACGCAACGCGTCGTGCACGAGAATTAGGGGCTCCTCGTCCCAGGCGACTCGATCGCCGACTGCCCACGGGCTCGTCCGTGCGTCGAGGAAGGCAGGCCGTGGCAGGGTCCTCAGGGCGTGGTTGAGGCGTCGCCCGACCTGGAGCACCTCGGCCCACCGGCCCGAGGTGTCGTGTGCCCCGGCGAGCAGGTGCCACGCCGCCCAGCCGTCGACCACCCAGCCGCCGGCCGTCGACCGGACCGGTCGATTGATCCGGAAGCCGTCCTCGACCACCGCCGACAGGACGTCGCCGACCCAGGCCGCCTCGACCTCGTCGTGGACCGGTTTCAGGACCAGTCGGCCGGTCGACCACGCGCGTCCCTCGCCGCCACGGAGGGGCCGCGCCGTCGCTTGAGGGTGCCCGAAGGCGGCGAGGACGCTTCCCGGAGGAACCGTCGTGTGCGGTGTCATCCCCGCGACCGGCCTTCCGGCGTAGTCCGGACCGACGGGTCAGGCGATGTCGGCGAGCTTGGTGCGCAGGTGGAGGACGGCCTTGGTGTGCAGCTGGCAGATCCGGCTCTCGGTCACGCCGAGGACTCGTCCGATGTCGGCCAGGGTGAGGCCCTCGAAGTAGTAGAGGCTGACGACGACCTTCTCCCGGTCGGGCAGCTGCTCGACGGCCCGGGCGAGCAGCTGGCGGGCCTCGCCGTGCTCGGCCATGGCCTGTGGGTCGAGCGCGGTGGAGTCCTGCAGCGTGTCGACCAGCCGCGGGGCGCTGCCGCCGTCGTCGGGGGTGAGCAGCTCGTCGAGGGCGACGACGTTCACGAGGGACAGCTGGCCGAGGAACTTGCGGATCTCCTCGACGTCCATGTCCATGGCGTCGGCGACCTCTTCGTCGGTGGGCGTGCGCCGCAGCTGGGCCTCGAGCTCGGCGACGGTGCGCTCGAACTGACGGGCCTTCATGCGGACCGACCGCGGGATCCAGTCGGTGTTGCGCAGCTCGTCGATGATCGCGCCCCGGATGCGCGACATCGCGTAGCTCTCGAACTTCACCTCGCGGGTCGGCTCGAAGCGGGTGATCGCGTCGATGAGCCCGAACGTGCCGTACGAGATCAGGTCGGCCTGCTCGACGTGCGCCGGCAGACCGCTGCCCACCCGGCCGGCGACGTACTTCACCAGCGGCGCGTAGTGCAGGATCAGCCGGTCGCGCAGCCCGGCGTCGCGGGTGTCGACGTAGTCGGCCCACAGCTCGGCGAGGAGTGCGTCGGCGTCCTCAGGCTGCTCGTCGTCGTACTCGTCGAGCCGGTGGATGGTGGCCTCAGGCACGGTCGGGCTCCTCGGTGCTGTTGCTCGGTTCTGCTCCGGAATGCTGCCCGGTCGGCATCATCCCTATCCCTCTCGGCACAGAGCCGCCCCTTCAAGCACGTGGATGCGCCTGCGCGTGGACGGCACGAAGACGTTCGACCGTCACGTGCGTGTAGATCTGGGTCGTCGCGAGGCTAGCGTGGCCGAGCAGTTCCTGAACCGAGCGTAGGTCGGCGCCGCCCTCCAGGACGTGCGTCGCGGCGGAATGGCGCAGCCCGTGGGGGCCGATGTCCGGCGCGCCGGGGGCCGCGGCGACCGCGGCGTGGACGGCGCGGCGCGCCTCGCGGGGGTCCAGCCGCCGGCCCCGGACGCCCAGGAGCAGCGCGGGCCCCGAGTCGGATGTGGCCAGGGCGGGGCGGCCGCGGGTCAGCCAGGCGTCGATCGCGTGCTCGGCCGGCAGCCCGTAGGGGACGCTGCGCTCCTTGCGGCCCTTGCCGAGCACGCGCAGCAGCCGGCGCCCGCGGTCGACGTCGTCGATGTCGAGACCGACGAGCTCGCTGACGCGGATGCCGCTGGCGTAGAGCAGTTCGAGGACGACGGCGTCCCGCAGTCCCGCGGGTTCCTCGGCGCCCGAGGTCGACTCGACGGCGGCGCGGGCCTGGTCGGGAGCCAGCACGTCGGGCAGCGTCCGATGCGCCTTGGGGCTGACCAGGCGGAGGCCGACGTCCTCGGGGATCAGGCCGGCGCGGCGCAGGTAGGCGGTGAGCGATCGGGCGGACGCCGCGTGCCGGGCGGTGGTCGCGCGGCTGTGCCCGCGGGTCCTCCCCTGGGCGAGCCAGCTGCGGAGGGCGGGCAGGTCGAGGTCGTGCACCTGCTGCCCACCGCGGCGGGCCAGGTGGTCGAGCAGCCACACCGCGTCGGTCACATAGCCGTGGACGGTGTGCTCGGACAGGTCCCGCTGCGAACGCAGGTGGTCCTCGTAGCCGGCCAGCGCCTCGGCGAGGGCCGGGGGCAGCGTCGCCCGCGTATCCGCCGTCCGAGGTGCTGCCACCCGGGCACCGTCCGATGTTCCCCCTCGGGCGTCAAGCCGCCGCGCCGCCCGCGCGACACGCCGGTCGGCACCTACCGTCGCGGGACCTCCCCCTTCTTCGGCGGCGGGGACAGCCGCCAGCCGGTGCCCGTCCACTCCACGAGGTCCGCCAGTTCCAGGGCAGGAAGCACACGCAGCACCTCGAGGACGTCGCACCCGGCGACCGTGGCCAGCCGTTCGGGACTCACTCCGACGCGAACCGGGCAGGCGTCGAGCACCCGGGTCGCCACGTCGGAGAGCCCGTCCCGCGCAGATGCCGGCCGGTCGGGCGGCGGAGCCAGATCACTGCCGATGCCGCCGACGGCCTCGATGACGTGCGCCGCCGTGGCGACGAGCGTGGCGCCCGCCTCACGGTCCCGCAGCAACTCATGGCAGCCGACCGACATCGCCGACGTGACCGGTCCGGGCACGGCCAGGACCTCCTTGCCCAGGGTGCGGGCGCGATTGGCGGTCGCCATCGCCCCGGACCGGGCGGCCGCCTCCACGACCACCGTGCCGCGGGTCAGCCCGGCGATCAGCCGGTTGCGCACGAGGAACCGGTGCTGGTGCGGGGCGGCACCCGGGGGCCACTCACTGATCAGCAGGCCGCTGTCGGCGATGCGGTTGAGCAGGGCTCCGTTGGCCGCTGGATAGGGCCGGTCGACCCCGCACGCCAGGACGGCGATGGTTGGACCGTCCGCGGCGAGCGCGCCCCTGTGGGCAGCGGCGTCGATGCCGAAGGCGCCACCGGAGACAACCGTCCAGCCCCGCTCGGCCAGCTGGTGCGCGAGTTCCGCGGCCACGTGTTCCCCATAGGCCGTCGACGCCCGGGAACCGACGATCGCCACCGACCGGTCGGCCAGCTCGTCCAGCCGTCCCGTTCCCCGGACCCACAGGGCCAGCGGCGGCACCAGGGCCAGCGTCCGGGTCGACTGCGCCCTCGGATCGTCGGGCTCGTCCGACGTGGCGAGCGTCAGCGAGTGCAGCGGCAGCGCCGGCCACTCGTCGTCCTCCGGAACGATCAGCCGGGCTCCGCACCGCTCCGCCCGGCGCAGATCGGCGAGGCTCTCGTCCTGCTCCACACGGGCCCCCACCAGCCCCCGGATGCGCTCCGGCGCGCTGCCCGACCGCAGCCGCCGCACCGCCTCGACCGGCCCGGCGGAGTCGACGAAGCGCCAGAAATCGATCGTGCCCGGTTCCACGGCCCGGCTCAGCCATGCCCGGGCGCGGCGCACCGCCGCGGGGCCGCCGTCGGCGAGGTCCTCGTCCAGCGTCATGCCGCAACCCGCTGGAGCCGCATGCCGAGCGCCTCGGCCACCTCGTCGGATCCGGGCACGGTGCGCCCGGCCAGGTCGGCGAGGGTCCAGGCCACGCGCAGCACCCGGTCGAAGCCCCGCACCGACAGGGCACCGCGCTCCAGCGCCCGCTCGGCCAGCACCAGCGACGCCCGCGGCACCGCCCAGCGCTCCCGCAGCAGACGCCCGGGTATCTGGCTGTTCACCACCAGAGCCGTGCCGGCCAGACGGGCGGCGGCGGTCGCCCGGGCCACCCGGACACGCTCGGCCACCGTCGCCGTCGACTCCGGAGTGCCCACACCGTCGAGCCAGGCCGCCCGGGTGACCGGCGGCAGGTCGACCCGCAGGTCGATGCGGTCGAGCAGCGGCCCCGACAGGCGGGACTGGTAGCGCCGCCTCTCCAGTGGGCTGCAGGTGCACGCGGTATCACCGGCCGCGCTCGCGCACGGGCACGGATTGGCCGCGAGCACGAGCTGGGCCCGGCACGGGAAGGTCGCCGAGCCCGTGGCCCGCTGGATGGTCACCTGACCGCGCTCGAGCGGCTGGCGCAGAGTGTCCAGAACCACTCGGGGGAACTCAGGCGCCTCGTCCAGGAACAGGACGCCGCGATGGGCTCGGCACACCGCACCGGGGCGGATCTGACCCGAACCGCCGCCGATGAGGGCGGCCATCGTGGCCGAGTGGTGCGGCGCCTCGAAGGTCGGTCGGGTGACCAGCGGTGCCCCCGACGGAAGGGTTCCGGCGACCGAGTGGATGGCCGTGACCTCGAGGGCCGCCTGCTCGTCCAGCGCCGGCAGCAACCCCGGCAGTCGCTCGGCGAGCATGGTCTTGCCGGCGCCCGGCGGGCCGGTCATGAAGAGGTGGTGGCCGCCGGCCGCGGCCACCTCGACCGCCCGCCGGCCGGCGGCCTGGCCCACGACGTCGCCGAGGTCCGGCACGGGCGGTGGGGGTGGGAGCGGACCCCGCGTGTGGGGGGACAGCCGGGCTCGCCCGCGCAGATGCGCCACCAGTTCGACCAGCGTGCCGACGGCCAGCACCTCGACGCTGTCGACCAGAGCCGCCTCGTCGGCGTTCGCCTCCGGTACGACCACCTGCGCGTGACCGGCCCGGGCTGCGGCGAGCACGGCCGGCAGCACACCGCGGATCCCCCGTACCGATCCGTCCAGGCCCAGCTCACCCAGCAGCACCAGCCGGTCGACCGCCGCGTGCGGCACCGCTCCCGACGCCGCGAGGACGGCGGCGGCCAGGGCCAGGTCGAAGCCGCTCCCCTGCTTGGGCATGGACGCCGGCGACAGCCCGATCGTGATCCGCCGCTGCGGGAACTTCTGCCCGGCGTTGACCACCGCGGCGCGGACGCGGTCGACCGACTGGCGGACGACCGCGTCGGGAAGACCGACCAGCGCCACGTGGGGCACTCCGGCCGCCATGTCGACCTCGACCTCCACCATGGCGCCGTGCACGCCGGCGAGACCGACGGACCAGGTACGGGCCAGCGTCACGAGAACGCCCCCCGCAGGTGCGTCACGAGCGCCGGCCGGCCGGGGCGCATCAACACCCCGACGACGTCGAAGCGCAGGTCGGGCGCGTGCTCGTCGTGCGCGGCCAGCCAGCGCTGGGCCAGCGTGTGGAGGCGCCGCTGCTTGACCGCTGTCACCGCCTCGACGGGATGGCCGAATCCGGTTCCGCGGCGGGTCTTCACCTCGCAGAACACCAGCGCTTCGCGGTCGCGGGCGACGATGTCGAGTTCGCCCTCGCGGCAGCGCCAGTTGCGGTCGAGGACGCGCAGGCCGGCGTCGGTCAGATAGGCGGCGGCGATGCGTTCGCCGTGGTCGCCGAGAGGCTTGGTGGGCACGCAGCGAGCCAAGCCGCGCGGAAGCGGGGCGCACAGTCGTCGCCCGAAACTGTGGAGAACGGGCAACCTTGTGGACAGGTCCGGCCCCGGGAGCCCGGGCCCGTGGTCACATGCCGCTGCCCGGGCGAGCCTCCACCGATCCGGGCGAGGAGCGGGAGGACCGGCGATGACACCACCGAGCACGACCGTCGCGGGCACCGGCCACGCCGTCGTCGTGGGGGGCAGCATGGCCGGCCTCCTGGTCGCCCGGGCGCTGACCGGTCACTTCGACCGCGTGACCGTCGTCGAACGCGACCTGCTCCCGGGCGGGGCTGAGCCCCGCAAGGGCGTACCGCAGGGGCGGCAGATCCACGCGCTGCTGGCGCGCGGTCTGCAGGGGCTGGAGACGATGTTCCCCGGCTTCGGCCGCGAGCTGGAGGCCGCCGGCGCCGTTCCGATGCGCTTTCCCGGAGATGTGCTGATCCTCGGGCGGGCCGGGTGGGTCGACCGGCGAGCGCCCGGGTGGGTGGCCCTGTCCGCGACCCGGCCGCTCATCGAGGCGACGGTGCTCCGGCGGCTGCGGGCGCTGTCCGGCGTCACGGTGCTCGACGGCTACGAGGCGACCGGGCTGCGGGCCCCGGACGGCGGCCGGCACGTCCACGGGGTGACCCTCCGCCGCGTCCACGGCAGCGACGGCGCGCACTCCGCCGAGGCCTCGCTCGTCGTCGACGCCGCCCTCGTCGTCGACGCCTCCGGCCGCGGCTCCCGCGCTCCCGCCTGGCTGGCCGAGCTCGGCCACGGGAGCCCCGACGCGACGACGGTCGACGCCGGCATGGCCTATGCCGGCCGTCTCTACCGCATGCCGGACGACGCTCCGACGGACTGGAAGGGTCTGATGATCTTCGGCGACCCGGTGGCGAACCCGCGCACCGGTTACCTGTTCCCCGTGGAGGGCGGGCGGTTGATGGTCGGTCTCATGGGCGCGGCGGGGCACCACCCGCCGACGGACGAGGAGGGCTTCACCGCCTTCATGCGCGGGCTCCGGCACCCGCTGCTCGCCGACACCCTCGCCTCCGCCGACCCCGTGAGCGACATCCGCAGCCACCGCGGCACGAGCAACCGGCGATGGCACTTGCACCGGATGAAGAGCTGGCCAGAGCGGTTCGTCGTCCTGGGGGACGCCGCGTGCGCGTTCGATCCCGTCTACGGCCAGGGCATGACCAGTGCGGTCATCGCCGCGGAAGCCCTGGACCAGTGTCTCCGGATCCAGCGGCGCAGCCGTCCGGACGGGAACCTGGCAGGGGTGGCCCGCCGGTTCCAGCGGCTCCTCGCGCGCCGCACCGGGGAGCCGTGGCGGTTCGCCACGAGCGAGGACCTGCGCTATCCGACGACCACGGGCGGCAGGAGGGGCCTGATGATGCGGGCACAGCACCGCTACCTCGGCCGCCTCGAGGCTGCGACAACGTACGACCCGGCGGTGGCCGACGTCTACATCCGGGCCCTCGGCATGCTGGAACGGCCGACGGTCCTCCTCCGACCCCGCATGGTCGCGGCCGCCGTCCGGGCGCGTCGGACGACGGCCGAGAGCACCCCGCCGGCCCGGATGCCGGCATGACCACCGTCCGCAGCAGGGCGCGTCCCGGGCGAGAGAGCGGGTGCGCCCGGCTACCGTCGGAAGCATGTACGTCGAGACGTTGGTGCAGATCAACGACCGGGACACCTACCAGGCCAGCGTCCGGCTGCGCTCCGCCGTCGTCGCCAACCGCCCGCCGCTGGACGCGCTCGTGCGCTTCTCCCCCGCCGGCTGGCTGACCATGAAGCCGCTGACCGGCGGGCGGGTGCAGGTCGTATCCGCCGCCGAGGTCTTCGACGTCACGAATCTGGAGCGGGTCCAGGCCTTCGACGGCGAGTAGCGCCGGCCCGCCCACGAGATCGCCGTGAACCTCGTCGTCGGTGCGACCGGACACCTCGGCAGCCTCGCCCGCCTCCGCGAGAAGGCCGCACTACCCGAGAACTAGCGAGGCGTGTCGGGGAGCTCGAGGTCGGGCTTGTCCAGCTCCTCGACGTTGACGTCCTTGAACGTCAGCACCCGCACGTTGCGCACGAACCGCGCCGGCCGGTACATGTCCCAGACCCAGGCGTCGGAGAGCTTCAGCTCGAAGTAGACCTCTCCCCCGGCCTCCCGCACCTGCAGGTCGACGGAGTTGGCCAGGTAGAAGCGTCGCTCGGTCTCCACCACGTAGGTGAACTGCCGGACGATGTCGCGGTACTCGCGATAGAGCTGCAGCTCCATCTCGGTCTCGTACTTCTCGAGGTCCTCGGTGCTCATCGCAGCTCTTCCAGGGCAGGGACCATGCCCCCATCATCGACCATGCCGACTCCCGCTGTGACCTGGAGGCTCCGCGCGGCGTGTGCGTCGCGCGCGCTGCGCACGTTGACGAACCGCATCCGGTGCTCCGGGCAGGGGCCGTGCCGCTCCAGCGCGGCCGTGTGGACGTCGGTGATGTACCCCTTGTGCCCGGCGAAGTCGTACTCCGGCCACCGCTCGTGCAGGTCGAGCATGATCCGGTCCCGCGTCACCTTGGCCAGCACGGAGGCGGCCGCGACGCAGGCCGCGACCCGGTCACCCTTCCAGACGGCGAGACCCGGCCGGGCGAGCCCCGGCACGGGGAAGCCGTCGGTGAGCACGTAGTCCGGCCCGGGGTCGAGGTTCCACACCGCGCGGCGCAGTGCCTCGATGTTGGTCACGTGCATCCCGCGGGCGTCGAGGTCCTCGACGGGGATCACGACCACCGACCAGGCCAGCGCACGGTCCACGACCTCGGCGTACACGCGGTCGCGGGCAGCGGCGGTGAGCAGCTTGGAGTCCGCCAGCTCGGGGATGCGCCCGCGCCGTCCGGCGGGCAGCACGCACGCGGCGGCGACGAGCGGCCCGGCGCATGCGCCCCGACCGGCCTCGTCGGCTCCCGCCACCGCCTCGAATCCCCGGCGCCGCAGCCTGCGCTCCATCTCCCACAGCGCGTCGGGACGGTCGTCGTCCAACGGCGGGCGGCGCACACGCGCGGCCGGGGCCGGGCAGGAAGGGGTGGTTCGAACGGCCATCGCCGTCCGACAGTACGACGTCCCGAAAGGGCCCCGGCGAGGGCCTCGACGCCGGACACACCACGGGCCGGCCCCCCTGGGGGGACCGGCCCGTGGTGACCGAAGGAGGATCAGATCTCGGCGTTGAGGTCCTGCGCGATCGACGAGCCGGCGGGCATGCCGTGCCCGCCACAGGCGGCGCAGCCCGGGTTGCGGGAGGAGAGCACCAGGGAGACGGCGTGCGCCCGGTCGCGGGCACCCAGCTTGCGCAGGATGGCCTTGACGTGGGACTTCACGGTGTCCTCGCTGATGAACAGGTTGCGGCCGATCTGCCGGTTCGACTGCCCCTGGAGCAGCTCGTCCAGCACGTCGGACTCGCGCCGGGTGAGCGGCACCTCCGGCGTGAAGGGCTTCGCAGCCGGGGTGGCCGACGGCTCGACGCGGCGGATCTGCGGGTCGACCACGATGCGGCCGGCGCGGGCGGCCAGGATGGCCCACCCCAGCAGGGTCGGCGAGGTGTTGATCATCAGGTAACCGCCGACACCCGCGGCGAGCGCCTCGTTGACGACGGCCGGGTCCTCGGACGTGGCCAGCGCGACGATGGCGACGCGGGGGAAACGGCGCCGCAGGTCGCGGCAGGCGTTGAGGGTCGCGGCGCGGCCCGAACCAAGCTCGACGACGACGGCGTCCGGCCGGGCGGACTCGGCCAGCGTCAGGGCGCGTCGCAGCTCGCCGGGCGTACCCACCGACTGCATGCCGGCGGTCTCGTTGATCATGCTGACCAGACCGCGGCGCAGCACGGGCGCGTCGGCGAGGAGGAGCACGCGGGTGACCCCGCGGGCGGTGCTCGCCATGGGTGCAGACACAACTGACTCCGTTTCGACTTCGGTTACTTGCAACACCTCCATCGGAAGGGTGAATGACTTGCTTGAACACTTTCCCAACAATTTTCGCATTGCTATGCGCGGGCCGCGATTGGTTCCCGGCGAGTCGCACCCGTAACAGCAGAACGCTTCGGCGGAAATGCGGTCGATGAATGCGAAACCGGCCGCCCCCCGAGAGGGACGGCCGGAACGGACGAGCGGAGAACGGGAGCGGGCCCTCAGTAGCGACGCTGCCGGCGCCAGGCGACCAGTGGGAGCGCCCCGGCCGCCCCGACGACGTACGGCACGGCCGCGGGCGCGCTGGACGCGTCTGCGCCCTGGATGTCGGGCGCGTGCACGACGCCGAAGCGGCTGATCGGCCACACGATGAGCGCGGCCTTGCCGATCACGTCGTCCACGCCGATGGTGCCCGAGTACTTGTCGCCCATGTGCTCGCGCGAGTCCGCGGAGGCCGAACGATGGTCGCCCATCACCCAGAGCCGCCCCTCCGGCACGGTGACCTTGGGGAACGAGCGCTGCTCGATCGGGTTGTTCTCGAAGATGTAGGGCTCGTCGAGCGGCTTGCCGTCGACCAGGACCCGCCCCTGCTCGTCGCAGCACTCGACGGTCTGCCCGGCGGCCGCGATCACCCGCTTGACGAAGTCGTCCTCGCTCGGCGGTGCGACACCCACGGTGCGCCCCAGCCACAGCAGCGCACCGGTGGCCCAGTTGCTCGGCTCGGTGACCGTCACCTCCGGCGTCCAGGTGTCGGGTCCCTTGAAGACGACGACGTCGCCGGGTTCGGGCTCGCCGAACCAGTACGGGACCTTGTTGACCAGCACGCGGTCGCCGGTGCACCCCGGACAGCCGTGCAGGGTCTGCTCCATCGAGCCCGAGGGGATGAAGAACGCCTGCACGAAAAAGGTTTTCACCACCAGCGCCAGTACGAAGGCCACCAGCAGGAGGACGGGCAGCTCCCGCAGAAGCGAGCCCTTCTTCTTCTGCCGCTCGCGGTCGCGTCGGTGGGAGGTGCGCTCCTGGGACTCGTTGCCCTCGTCGTCCCCGGGAACGACGTCGGCGGGCCCTCCGGGCCGTTCGCTGCTCATCGAGAGCCAGCGTACGGCGCGGAGGGCCCGCCGACGTCAGGGCCGGTCGCAACCGGCACCGCGCGTGTCAGCGCGTGACGACGTCGCGCTTCTCCTTGATCTTGGCGGCCTTGCCCCGCAGCTCGCGGAGGTAGTAGAGCTTGGCCCGGCGGACGTCACCGCGGGTCACGACCTCGATCTTCTCGACGACCGGGGTGTGCACCGGGAAGGTGCGCTCGACGCCGACACCGAAGCTGACCTTGCGCACGGTGAAGGTCTCACGGACGCCGCCGCCCTGACGGCGGATGACGACACCCTGGAAGACCTGGATGCGGGAGCGGTTGCCCTCGACGACGCGCACGTGCACCTTGACGGTGTCGCCCGGCCGGAAGGCGGGGATGTCGTCGCGCAGCGAATCGGCGTCGAGTGCGTCCAGGGTGTTCATCTCGGCAGTCCTCAGTCCTAGCAGTAGCTCGTTCGGTGCAGACAGCGCAGAATCCCGGCCGTCCGAATCAGTGGCTGCGGCTCCTCGTCGGAGCTCCCGTCGATGGTCGCCGACGAACTGCAGCAGCTCTCTACTGTGCCACACCTTCAGGCGACGATGCGCGGCGCCCCTGTCCACGGGCCGCTGAGCAGCTGCTCGAGGGCGTCGGCGAGACCGGCGGGCACGAACTCCTCGTCGCTCGCGCGGATCTCCTCCGCCGTCCACCAGCGGTAGGGCTGGTCCTCCAGCGCCTCCACCTCGGTCTGCCCGCTCACGTCCACCTCGTGGACGACGTCGCGCAGCGCCAGGTAGGTCTCCCGGGCGTCGACGGTCTCGCCGAGCAGCAGGGAGACGGCGCGCCGCAGCCAGACCGGCCCCTCGAACGCGCCGGGAGCGACGATCAGGCCGATCTCCTCGGCGAGCTCGCGGGCCGCCGCCTGCCGGACGGACTCCCCCGGCTCGATCTCGCCGCCGGGCGTGTACCAGTAGAGGACCGGGCCGGGTGGCGTGGCGAGGTCGACGAGCCGGGCGCCGAAGAGCAGCACGCGGCCGGCCGGGTCCAGGACCAGGATCCGCGCGGTCGCCCGGACCCGCGGGCGTTCAGTCGCCACCGAGGACGGCGCGGTCGACGTCGGTGAGCGCGCCCTCCGGCAGCGCCGCCAGCAGGTCGGGACGACGGTCGACCGTCCGCCGCAGCGACTGCTCGCGGCGCCAGCGCGCGATCGCGGCGTGGTCGCCGGACAGCAGGACCGGGGGCACCTCGTGGCCCCGCCACGACGCCGGACGCGTGTAGGAGGGGCCCTCGAGCAGCCCGTCGGCGTGCGAGTCGAACTCGACGGACTCGCGGTTGCCCACGACCCCCGGGAGCAGCCGGGTGACGGCCTCGACCATCACGAGGACGGCGGACTCGCCACCGGCCAGGACGTAGTCCCCGATCGAGACCTCCGACACCGGACCGGCGCCGGCCGCCCAGTCGGCCACCCGCTGGTCGATGCCCTCGTACCGGCCGCAGGCGAAGACCAGCCCCGGCTCGGCGGCCCAGGCCGCGGCCATCGCCTGGGTGAAGGGCTGCCCGGCCGGGGTGGGGACGACGAGTCGCGTGCCCGGCGGCCGGACGGCGTCGAGCGCGCGGCCCCACGGCTCGGGACGCATCACCATGCCGGGCCCGCCGCCGTAGGGCGAGTCGTCGACGGTGCGGTGGACGTCGTCGGTCCACTCCCGCAGGTCGTGGACGCCGACGCTGACCAGCCCGCGCTCGACCGCCTTGCCGAGCAGGGACTGGCGGAGCGGGGCGAGGTACTCGGGAAAGATCGTGACGACCCGGATGTCGAAGGTCGATGTCACAGGTCGAGCAGACCCTCGGGCGGGTCGACCACCAGGTGCCCGGCGGCGACGTCGACGGTGGGCACGATCGCCGACACGAAGGGAATCAGCGCCTCGGGAGCGGCCGGACGACGGACGACGAGCAGGTCCTGGGCCTCGTGCCGGACCGCGGTGACCTCGCCCACGACGGAGTCGTCCGGCAGGCGCACGGTCAGGCCCACCAACTCGTGGTCGTAGTAGGAGTCCGGGTCCTCGATCTCCGGGAGGTCGGCGACGGGGACGAGCAGCAGCGTGTTGCGGAGGGTGTCGACGTCCTCGCGCGTGCCGAAGATCTCCCCCGACGGGCCGGCCAACTGCAGCAGCAGAGTGCCGCTGTGCCACTTCCGGCCCGTGACGGTCAGCGGGCCACGGCTCGCCGGCTCGGTCCGGAGCACCGTGCCCGGAGCGAAGCGGAGATCCGGGTCGTCGGTGCGCACCTCGACGGTGACCAGACCACGGACACCGTGGGGCCGGCCGATGCGGCCGACCACCACGGTGTCGGTGGAAGGGTCCTGCTGGGTGCTCAAGGGAGCCGTGCTCAGCGCCCGTCGGTGTCGACGACGTCGACCCGCAGGCCGCGACCGCCGACGCCGGCCATCACCTGGCGCAGCGCCTTGGCGGTGCGACCGCCGCGGCCGATGACCTTGCCCAGGTCGTCGGGGTGGACCCGGATCTCCAGGGTCTTGCCACGGCGGTTGGTGAGCAAGTCGACCGTCACGTCCTCCGGATGGTCGACGATGCCCTTGACCAGGTGCTCGAGCGCTTCTTCGAGCATGTCCTACTCGGCAGGCGTCTCGGTGGAGGCGGCCGCGGCCGGGCCCTCTCCGGCGGCACCGGCGGCCTCGGCGACAGCCTCGGCCGGGGCGTCGGCCGCGGCGGCCTTCTTCGGGGCCGCCTTCTTCTTGGCGGTTGTGGCGTCGGTGGTGGGCTCGTCCATGCCGGCGCGGACGGCGGCCTCGTAGAGGGCCTTCTTGTCCGGCTTGGGCTCGGCGACCCTCATCGGCGCGGGGGCGGGCTCGCCCTTGAACTTCTGCCAGTCACCGGTGACCCGGAAGATGGCGGCGACGGCTTCGGTCGGCTGGGCACCGACACCCAGCCAGTACTGCGCCCGCTCGCTGTCGACCTCGATGAAGGAGGGCTCCTCCTTCGGGTGGTACTTGCCGATCGTCTCGATCGAGCGGCCGTCCCGCTTGGTCCGGGCGTCGGCGACGACGATGCGGTAGTACGGCGCGCGCATCTTGCCCAGGCGCATGAGCTTGATCTTGGTGGCCACGGTGTGTGGTGTTCTCCTCGAACGCAGAATCGGTTGCTCGCCGGAACGGCGTGTGGGGTTACGCCGGGGCGGAGCGATGGACACGGCCGGCGACGGTGAGAGGGCCGCGCACCGCCGTGTTCGACCCGCCATTGTGCCAGACGCGAGGAGGACGCCGGCACCGCGGGATCAGACCTCCGGTGCCGCCTCGGGCTCGCCGGTCCGCACGAAGCCGCCCCAGCCGTCGTATGCGCCGTCGTGGCGGTCCAGGATGCCGACCACTTCGCGCGTGAAGGCGGCGGCCGAGGCGTGGTCGACGGCCGTCTCCTTGCTGAACTCGACCCACACCGTCAGGAGGCGCCGGCGCATGCCGTCGATCCGGTAGCCGGCGGCCTCGAGGTCCTCCGCCGCCGCGATCGCCGCCCGCTTCGAGCGGAACCCGGCGAGGTGGTCGATCGGCCGCGGCTCGGCGACCCGGTCCCCCATGCTCAGGTTCTGCTCCACCACCTGGGCGGTCTGCTGGAGCTCGGCGTCGAGGTCGTGGGCCACGGCCGGAATTCCACCATGCGCGAACCGCTCAGCCCCGGACGACACCCAGGATGAGGGAGGCGGCCCCGCCGACCGGGACCTCCTGTCGCTCGCCGGTCGCCCGGTCGCGCACTTCGATGGTCCCCTCGGCCAGTCCGCGTCCGACGGTGACGATGGTCGGCATCCCGAGCAGCTCGGCGTCCTTGAACTTCACGCCCGGCGACACCTTGGGCCGGTCGTCGTAGAGCACGGTGAGGCCGGCGGCGACGAGCTCGCCGGCCAGCGCCTCGGCCGCCTCGAACACCGCGGCGTCCTTGCCGGTGGCGACCACGTGCACGTCGGCGGGCGCGATCTCCCGCGGCCAGACCAGGCCGAGCTCGTCGTGCGTCGACTCGGCGATCGCCGCGACGGCGCGCGAGACGCCGATCCCGTACGACCCCATGGTGACGGTGACGAGCTTGCCGTTCTCGTCGAGCACCTTGAGGTCGAGCGCCTCGGCGAACTTGCGGCCGAGCTGGAAGATGTGGCCCATCTCGACGCCGCGGGCGAGCTCGAGCGGCCCGGAGCCGTCGGGCGCGGGGTCGCCCTCACGCACCTCGGCGGCCTCGATCGTGCCGTCCCAGCCGAAGTCGCGGCCGGCGACCAGGTCGAACACGTGCCGGCCCGGCTCGTTGGCGCCGGTGATCCACCGGGTGCCCTCGACCACGCGCGGGTCGACCAGGTAGCGGATACCCGACTTCGAGTCCGCCCCGAGCACCTGCGGGCCGATGTAACCCTTGACCAGCTCGGGGTGCTTCTCGAACTCGGTGAACGGCTCGACCTCCGACGGGTGCACCACGGCCTCGAGGCGCTTGGCGTCCACCTCCCGGTCTCCGGGCAGGCCGATGACCAGCGGCTCCCTGGTGCCGTCGGGGTGCACGAGCGTGACGACGACGTTCTTGAGCGTCGATGCGGCGGTGTACCCGGCGTCCGGGAACAGCTGCTGGGCGACCGCGACCAGCGTCTCGATGGTCGGGGTGTCGGGGGTGTCCTCGACGTGCGCCTCCGGCAGTCCGGCGAGCGGGATCTGCTCCGGTACGACGGTGGTGACGGCCTCGACGTTGGCCGCATAGCCGCCCGGGGAGCGGACGTAGGTGTCCTCGCCGACCTCGGTGGGGTGCAGGAACTCCTCGCTGGCCGAGCCGCCCATCGCACCGGACATCGCGGCCACGATCACGTAGTCCAGGCCGAGCCGGTCGAAGATCCGGACGTAGGCCTCGCGGTGCCGCGCGTAGGACCGCTCCAGCCCCGCGTCGTCGACGTCGAAGGAGTAGCTGTCCTTCATCGTGAACTCGCGGCCGCGGAACAGCCCGGCGCGGGGCCGCGCCTCGTCCCGGTACTTGGTCTGGATCTGGTACAGCGAGAGCGGCAGGTCCTTGTAGGAGCCGTAGAGGTCCTTCACCAGGAGCGTGAACATCTCCTCGTGGGTGGGCCCGAGCAGGAAGTCGTTACCGCGGCGGTCCTGCAGCCGGAAGATGTTGGGGCCGTACTCGGTCCAGCGACCGGTGGCCTCGTAGGGCTCGCGGGGCAGCAGCGCCGGGAAGTGCACCTCCTGCGCGCCCATCGCGTCCATCTCCTCGCGGATGACGCGCTCGACGTTGCGGAACACCCGGTAGCCCAGCGGCAGCCAGGTGAACCCGCCGGGCGCGGCCCGGCGGATGTAGCCGGCGCGAACGAGCAGCCGGTGGCTGGGCACCTCGGCGTCGGCCGGGTCGTCGCGGAGCGTCCGGAGGAAAAGCGTCGACATCCTGAGCAGCACGGGCCAAGTCTCCCAGGCGGCGCGAATGCTTTCCGTCGCCGGGCGGCTGGGGCGCCGTTCCGCTCAGCCGTCCGACCCGTGCCCGCCGCCACCGTGGCCGCCGGAGTCGTCGCCCGGCCCGTCGTCCGCCCCGTGGCCGCCACCGCCGTGGTCATCGGACGTCGTCGGCGCGGCCGTCGGCTCCGGCGCCGGGGCAGGAGGCATGTGGGCGGAGGTGCTCGTCGGGCCGTCCGCGGACTCCATCCCCTCGGACGCGAACCGCGGGGACCCGTCGACGCAGGCCACCCGCACCTCGATCTGCTGCGTGCCGTTCTGGAACTCGACCTTGCCCTGCTCGCCGGAGTCGTCGATCCACCAGCCGGCGACCGGCACCCCCGCGAGCACGGGCAGGCCGGTGCCGCAAGTGGCGTAGACGGTGCCCGCGGCGGTGGCGAACTCCCCGGTGGCCGAGGTGGCCTTCGGCACGAACCGGGTCGCCGTCGGGCCGGCCTGGCCCTCGGGAGCGGACGACGTCGCCGCAGCGACCTGCGGCGTGCCGCTCGAGGCCGACGCGTCGAGCAGCGAGACGGCGAGGAAGCCCAGCCCCACCGCCGCCGCGGCCGACGCCGCCCACGCGACTCCGAGGACCAGGGGCCGGCGCAGCACAGCGGTGCCGCGGCCACGGTCGTTCGTCGGTCCGTCCATGAATGCACTCTCGGTCCAGGAGGGTTAAGGGCACCCCAAGATGTGGTGAAGGAACGGCATCGGTTCGTTTCCACCGGCCAAACGGGCAGCTAGCGTCCGCGGAGTGGCACAGCTGCTGATCGTCGAGGACGACGAGCGGATCCGCACCGCCCTGATCCGGGCACTGCGGGACCGCGGCCACGCCGTGAGCTCGGCCGGCACCGCGCTGGGCGGCCTCCGCCAGGCGGTCGACGAGCGACCCGACCTCGTCGTCCTCGACCTGGGCCTGCCCGATCTGGACGGCAGCGAGCTGCTGCGCATGCTGCGCGCGGTCTCCGCCGTGCCGGTCATCGTGGCCACCGCCAGGGACGACGAAGGCAGCATCGTCCAGGCCCTCGACAGCGGCGCCGACGACTACGTCCTCAAGCCGTTCCGCGCCGAGCAGTTGGAGGCGCGGATCCGCGCGGTGCTGCGGCGGGCCGCCGGCGCCGCCGACGCCGGCTCGGCGACGGTGTCGGTCGGCACCCTGACGGTCGACCCGCGCAGCCGCCGGGTGACCGTGTCAGGCCGGCCGGTGGAGCTCTCTCCCAAGGAGTTCGACCTCCTCGCCTACCTGGCGGCCCGTGTCGGCACCGTGGTGTCGAAGCGCGAACTGCTCGCCGAGGTGTGGCAGCTCCCCTACGGCGGCTCGGACAAGACCCTCGACGTCCACCTGTCCTGGCTGCGCCGGAAGCTGGGCGAGAGCGGCACGGAGCCGCGGCTGCTGCAGACGGTGCGCGGCGTGGGAGTGCGACTGGCCGAGCCCGACACCGCCGACGACGTCGAGCCGTGAGGCGCCGCATCACCCTGCTGGTGGCGGCGACGACCTCGATCGTGCTGCTGGCCTTCCTGCTGCCCGCCGCGCGCCTGGTCACCCGGGTGGCCGAGGCACGGGCGCTGGACGCCGGCCAGGCGCAGGTGCAGTTCCTCACGCCCTCGGTCGGCCTCGACGACAAGGAGCAGGTGTCGGCGAGCCTGGTGGGCACCTCGAACGCACTGCCCTCCGCCGTCCGCTGGACCGACGGCACCTGGCTCGGCACCCCGCGGGACCCGGACGTCGACGTGCCGTCGAGTGCCGAGCAGATCGACTCGGCCGCCGGCACCCTGCTGCTGCAGCCGGTCAGCCGGGACGGCGACACGGCCCTGATCGAGGTCTTCGTACCGTCGGCGCAGCTGCGCCAGGGGGTCACCCGGACCTGGCTGGTGCTGGGCGGGCTCGGCGTCGTCCTCCTGCTGCTGGCGCTGCTGGTCGCCGACCGGCTGGCCCGGTCGCTCACCCGGCCGGTCAGCGAGCTGGCCGACACCGCGCACCGGCTGGGCACCGGGGACCTCGCCGCCCGCGTCGAACCAGCGGGTCCACCCGAGGTGCGCGCCGTGGGCGAGGAGGTCAATCGGCTGGCCGGACGGATCGGCGAACTCCTGACCGCCGAACGCGAGTCGGCTGCCGACCTCGCGCACCGGCTGCGCACGCCCCTCACCGCCCTGCGGCTCGACGCCGAGAGCCTTCCCCCGACGCACCGCGAGCGGATCGTCGACGGCGTGGACGCCGTGAGCCGCGGCGTCGACGAGGTCATCCGCGAGGCACGCCGACCGCTGCGGGAGGGCCTCGGCACCGGCTGCGACGCGACCGCGGTGGTGGTCGACCGCGCGCACTTCTGGTCGGCGCTGGCTGCGGACGAGGGTCGGGAACTCCGCGTCGAGGGGCACGAGGGGCCGCTCGCGGTGCGGGTGTCGGCCGAGGACCTCGCCGCCGCCGTCGACGCGCTGCTCGGCAACGTCTTCGCCCACACCCCGGAGGGCACCGGCATGCTCGTGGCGGTCCGGCCCCGGGCCGGCGGTGGCGCCGTCCTGACGGTCCGGGACGACGGCCCCGGGCTGCCCGAGGGCGCCGTCCAGCGCGGCCGCAGCGGGGGCGGCTCGACGGGGCTCGGGCTCGACATCGTCCGCCGGACGGCCGAGGCCTCCGGCGGCACGCTGCGGCTGGCGTCATCCACTGCCGGCACCGAGGTGGTCGTGGAGCTCGGAGAGCCGGGCTAGGCGACGACCCGGCCGCGCAGGATCATTCGTCGCGGTCGCTGCAACGAGTCGAGGTCGGCACGGGGATCGGTGTCGTAGACGACGACGTCGGCCGGAGCCCCCTCCTCGATGCACGGCAGCCCCAGCCACGACCGCGCCCGCCAGGACGCCGCGGCCAGGGCCTCCTCCGCCGGCAGCCCCGCTGCGTGCAGCGCCCGGACCTCGTCGGCGATCAGACCGTGCGCGATGCTGCCGCCGGCGTCGGTGCCGGCGAACACCGGCACGCCCGCCTCGAAGGCCGCCCGCACCACGGCGCCGGACTGCGCGTACAGCCGCCGCATCGTGCTCGCGTAGGCCGGGAACTTCTTCTCGCCCGCCGCCGCGAAGCCGGGGAAGTGCTCCACGTTGACCAGCGTCGGGACGACGGCGGTGCCGCGCCCCGCCATCTCGCCGATGAGGTCCTCGGTCAGGCCGGTGCCGTGCTCGATGCAGTCGATCCCGGCGCCGATGAGGCCCGGCAGCGCGTCCGTACCGAAGGTGTGCGCGGTGACCCGCGCGCCCTCCTCGTGTGCCGCCGCGATGGCGGCCGCGAGCGCCTCGGCCGGCCACTCGGGCGCGAGGTCGCCCTGCGCCCGGTCGATCCAGTCGCCGACGAGCTTGACCCAGCCGTCGCCGCGGCGGGCCTGCGCGCGCACCTGCTCGACGAGCTCGTCGGGCTCGACCTCCACGGCGAGCCCCCGGATGTAGCGCCGCGGTGCGGCGATGTGCTGACCGGCGCGGATGATCCTCGGGAGGTCCGGCTCGTCGTCGAGGGCACGGGTGTCGACCGGTGCGCCGCAGTCGCGCAGAGCCAGGACCCCGGCGACGCGGTCGGCGAGCGCCTGCTCGCGCAGCCCGGCGAGGTCCTCGACGTGGACGCCGCCGGGAGCGATGCCCACGTGGCAGTGGGCGTCGACCAGCCCCGGCAGCAGCCAGCCGCCCCGGCTGACCGTCTCGGCGCCGGGCACCGGCTCGAAGGTGAACCGGCCGTCGCGCACCCAGACGTCGCGGTGCTCCCCCTCGGGCAGGACCACGCCCGCCAGGTGCAGCGCGGTGCTCACCGGCCCGGCCGGTCGTCCTTGAACTGGTCGAAGTTCAGCTTCGTGAGGTCGGGCAGCCCCTGCCCCGGTGGCAGGCTCGGCATCCCGCCGGGCAGGCCACCGCCGGGCAGGCCACCGCCGGGCAGGCCACCGCCGGGGAACCCTGCGCCGGGCGGCAGCCCGGGGGCGCCGAGGGGCCGGCGCGCGGGGCCGCCCTTGGCCTTCCCCTTGCCCTTCTTGCCCTTCTTCGACTGCGCCTGCATCTGCCGGCCGCGGGCCTTCTTCGACATCGGGCCCATGCCGGGCAGACCCATGCTGCCGGCCATCTGGCTCATCATCTTCTGCGCCTGGGTGAAGCGCTCCAGCAGCTGGTTGACGTCGGTGACGCTGACGCCGGACCCGTTCGCGATACGGACGCGCCGCGACGCGTTGATGATCTTCGAGTTGACCCGCTCCTGCGGGGTCATCGAGCGGATGATCGCCGCGACCCGGTCGAGCTCGCGGTCGTCGACCTGCTTGAGCTGCTCCTTCATCGCGCCGGCGCCGGGCAGCATGCCCAGCAGGTTGGCGATCGGCCCCATCTTGCGGATCGCCATCATCTGCTCGAGGAAGTCCTCGAGGGTGAAGCCCTCGCGGGAGGCCAGCTTGCCGGCCATCCGCTCGGCCTGCTCGGCGTCGAAGTGCTGCTCGGCCTGCTCGATCAGGGTCAGCACGTCGCCCATGCCGAGGATGCGCGAGGCCATGCGCTCGGGGTGGAAGACGTCGAAGTCGGTGAGCTTCTCGCCCGTGGAGGCGAACATGATCGGCTGGCCGGTGACGTGCCGGACCGAGAGGGCCGCGCCACCGCGGGCGTCGCCGTCGAGCTTGGTGAGGACGACGCCGGTGAAGCCGACGCCCTCCTGGAACGCCGTGGCGGTCGTGACGGCGTCCTGACCGATCATCGCGTCGACGACGAACAGCGTCTCGTCGGGCTGGACGGCGTCGCGGATGCCGGCGGCCTGGGCCATCAGCTCCGCGTCGATGCCGAGCCGCCCGGCGGTGTCGACGACGACGACGTCGTGCATCGTCCGACGGGCGTGCTCGATGGAGTCGCGGGCCACCCGGATCGGGTCGCCGACGCCGCTGCCCGGCTCGGGCGCGAAGACGTCGACGCCCGCCTGGCCGCCGACGACCTCGAGCTGCTGCACCGCGTTCGGGCGCTGCAGGTCGGCCGCGACGAGCAGCGGGGTGTGCCCCTGCGCCTTGAGCCAGCGACCGAGCTTGCCGGCCAGGGTCGTCTTACCGGCACCCTGCAGACCGGCCAGCATGATCACCGTCGGCGACTGCTTGGCCAGCCGGATCCGGCGGGTCTCACCACCGAGGATCTCGATGAGCTCCTCGTTGACGATCTTGATGACCTGCTGCGCCGGGTTCAGCGCCGCGGAGACGTCCGCGCCACGGGCGCGCTCCTTGATGGCGTTGATGAACTCCCGGACCACCGGGAGCGCGACGTCGGCCTCGAGCAGCGCGATACGGATCTCGCGCGCGGTGGCATCGATGTCGGCGTCGGTCAGCCGACCCTTGCCACGCAGGCCGGTGAAGACCTTGTCCAGGCGGTCGGAGAGGGTCTCGAACACAACACGTCCTCAGAAGTCACGGGCGCGGGCTGGCCGCACCACCTGACTCCAGGGTATCGAGAGCTCAGGCGGCGTGACGGAGGCGCAGGACGTCGACCACCGCGGCGGCGTCGCCGATCATGAACGCCGACCCGCAGTCGGCACAGGCCCACTCGGGGCACTCGCCGCCGTCGTCGGTGTGCCCGTCTCCGCATGGAGGCTGCACGAACACCCGGACGTCGCCACAGGCCGGGCAGGGCCATTCCCGGCCGCCGATGGACCGACTCGCCACGAAGGGACTCCTCTCGCAGGTGGGACCGTTCCGTCCCGCTTCACCTGCGACGGTCGCACGGCCCACCGACAGTTCCGTGGACCTAGCCCGGCGTGTCGGTACCCGCGCTCCGGCCTCCGGTGTGCACGGCCGCGTGCGCCGCCGGCCCGGGCGCGCCGCCCCGCGTGGCCGCGACCAGCGCCGTGTCGACCCGAGCACGCTGGGCGGTCTCGAGCGGTGAGCCCGACGGGTTGCACACGTAGAAGGAGTCGACGGCGTCGGCGCCGAGGGTCTCGATCCGGGCGGAGGTCACGTCCAGCCCCTCCCCCGCGATCGCCGCCGTCAGCCGGTAGAGGAGCCCGGTGCGGTCGCCGGCCCGCACCTCGACGATGCCGATGGCGTCCCCGCTGGCCTCGCTGTTGTGCCAGGAGATGCGGGGCGGGGCCGACCGGGCGCCGTCCTGCCGGTAGTCGGCCTCCCGCTGCCGGAGGCGCTCGGCCAGCGGCAGGGTGCCCTCCAGGGCGGCCCGCATCCCGTCGGCGAGAATCTCGGGCACCGGGGCCCGGCCGAAGCGGGGCCGCACCGCGAACACGCCGGTGGCGTAGCCCTCCTCGACCGTCATCTTGGCCGCGCGCACGTCGAGCTGGTTGAGCGCGAGCACCCCGGCGCAGGTGCTGAGCAGCCCCGGCCGGTCGGGGGCGCCGATGGTCACCTGCTGGCCGTCGGCGACGTCCTCGATGCCCACGCTCACCCCGCCGGTGGCCCCCGGGATGTCCAGGGGTCCGCTGACCTGCGCCTCGGTCGGGTGCAGCACCGGCCCGGGCCGGCCCGCGTCCGATGCGGCCGTGCCGTCGATCCGGGCCTGCACCCGGGCGACGAGCGCCGCGACCAGGTGCGCCTTCCACGGCGACCACGCCGAGGCGCTGGTGGCCGCGCCGTCGGCCTGAGCGAGGGCGTGCAGCAGCTGTAGGACCGCGCCGTCGGAGCCGATCGTCGCCGCGACGCGGTCGATGGTGGCCGGGTCGTCGATGTCCCGGCGGGTGGCGGTGGCCGGCAGCAGGAGGTGGTGGCGGACCAGCGTGCCCAGCACCTTGACGTCGTCGGCCGAGAAGCCCATGCGGGTGGCGATGGCCGCGGCGATCGGCTCGCCGGCCTCGCTGTGGTCGCCCGGCCAGCCCTTGCCGATGTCGTGCAGCAGCGCCGATACGAGCAGCAGGTCGGGCCGGTCCACGTCCCGAGTGAGCTCGGCGGCGGCCGCCGCCGCCTCCACGAGGTGGCGGTCGACGGTGAACCGGTGCCAGGGGTGGCGCTGCGGCAGCGAGCGCACGCGGTCCCACTCGGGCAGCAGCCGGGACAGCAGTCCCTCCTGGTCCAGCTGCTCCAGCACGGGCACCGCGGAGCGCCCGCTCGCCAGCAGCCGCAGGAAAGACCAGCGCACCTCCGGCGGCCACGGCTCGGGCATCGGCGGGCTGTGCACGGCCAGCACCTTGAGCGTGTAGGGCGACAGCAGGAGATCGGCCCGCGCGGCGGCCGCGGCGGCGCGCAGGAGGAGCCCCGGATCGGCGGCGGGCCGCGCGTCGCGCGCGAGGACGACCTCGTCGCCCTGCCGGACGACGCCCTCGGCGAGCGGCTCGCGGCGCACCCGCCGGTAGCGGGCCCGGGGACGGCGCACCAGCGCCGCCTCCACCCGCCGCCAGGTCTCGTCGGCGACGAAGGCCAGCCGCCGCCCGGCGAGGCTGACCTCGCGCAGCAGCGTGTCCTCGTCGGCCAGCCCGAGGGCTGCGGCCACCGGGCGCTGCTCCTGGCGCACGAGCACGTCACCGGCCCGGCCGGTGCGGCGGCGCAGCTCGTCGCGCACGTCGAGCAGCAGGGCGTAGGCCTCCTCGACCTCGGCGGTCGGCTCGTCGGCGAGCTGGGCGGCGGCGACCGCGCGCAGCACCTGCCCCTCACGGAGGCCGCCGTAGGCCTCCTTGATGTCGGGCTCGAGGAGAAAGGCCAGCTCACCGAGCTGGCGTGAGCGCCCGCGCCGCAGGTCGCGCAGCGCCGGCAGCAACCGGGACGCCGACTGGCGCCAGCTGGCCAGCGTGGCGGTGCGCAGCCGCGCGCCGAGATCCGGATCGCCCGCCACCAGGCGGGCGTCGAGCAGGCCGAGGCCCGCCTTGACGTCGGTCGAGGCGACCCCCACGGCCTCGGGGACCGAGCGGACCGAGTGGTCCAGCCGCAGACCGGCGTCCCAGACGGGGTACCAGAGCGCGTCGGCGAGGGCCACGACCTCCGGCCGGTCCTCGTGGACGAGGACGAGATCCAGGTCGCCCTGCGGCGGCAGCTCGCGGCGGCCGAGGCTGCCGACGGCGACCAGCGCGATCCCGTCGATGCCGGTCCGGGGCGGCGGCCCGCCGCGGCGCGGGCGGGGTGGCGGTGTCCCCGCGATCGCGTCGTCCAGCAGTCCGGTCAGCCAGGCATCGACCGCCTGCACCCGCTCCGCACGGGGCAGCCCGGGCAATGCCTCGATGTCCAGCACGAGTCCTCCTCGACCGTTGCGCCCGCTGGGGGAAGAGCGTCGGCCGGAGTGGCGAGGAACCCGCCACCCCGGCCGACCTGATGCTCGTCGAGCCGGTGGACCGCCGGCTACAGAGCGTCGTCCCCGCGCTCGCCGGTGCGGACGCGGACGATCTCGTCGATCGTCGTGACCCACACCTTGCCGTCGCCGATCTGGCCGGTCGAGGCGGCCTCCACGACGGCGTCCACGACACGGGCGGCGTCGAGCTCGCTGACGACCACCTCGATGCGGACCTTCGGCACGAAGTCGACCTGGTACTCCGCGCCGCGGTAGACCTCGGTGTGGCCGCGCTGCCGGCCGAAGCCCTGGACCTCGCTGACGGTGAGCCCGGCGATGCCGATCAGCTCGAGGGCGTTCTTGACGTCGTCCAGCTTGAACGGCTTGACGATCGCGGTGACGAGCTTCATGCCCGGACCCCTTCGGTGTTACGGGCCTCGGCGTGCGCCTGGCCGACGACGGATGTTCCCCCACCGGTACCGAGCGACGCGAAGTCGTACGCCGTCTCGGCGTGCTCGATGCTGTCGATGCCGGCGACCTCGTCCTCCTCGGTGATCCGGAAGCCCATCGTCTTCTGGATGATCGTGCCGATGATCGCAGTGGCGACGAAGGAGAATACGAGGACGGAAACGGCACCGACGACCTGCCGCCAGAGCTGGTCGACGCCGCCGCCGTAGAAGAGCCCGTCGACGCCGGCCGTGGTGGCCGCCGAGGCGAAGAAGCCGACGGCGATTGTGCCCCACAGTCCACCGACGAGGTGGACGCCGACGACGTCGAGCGAGTCGTCGTAACCGAGCTTGTACTTCAGCCCGACGGCGAGGGCGCAGACCACGCCGGCGATCGCGCCGACGAAGATCGCGCCGATCGGCGTGACCGAGGAGCAGGACGGCGTGATGGCGACCAGGCCGGCGACCACACCGGATGCCGCACCGAGCGACGTGGCGTGGCCGTCGCGGATCCGCTCGGTGGCCAACCAGCCCAGCGCGGCGGCACCGGTGGCAACCATGGTCGTCACCCACACCTCGGAGGCCTGGCCGTTGGCCGACAGTGCGGAGCCGGCGTTGAACCCGAACCAGCCGAACCACAGCAGGCCGGCGCCGATCATCACCAGCGGCAGGTTGTGCGGGCGCATCGGGTCGCGGCCGAACCCGCGGCGCTTGCCGAGCACGAGGGCAAGCGCGAGCCCCGCCGCACCGGCGTTGATGTGCACCGCGGTACCGCCGGCGAAGTCGATGGCCAGCAGCTTGTTGGCGATCCAGCCGCCGGTCTCGGACTCCGCGCCGTTGAAGGCGAAGACCCAGTGGGCGACCGGGAAGTAGACGATCGTGGCCCACACGCCCGCGAAGACCATCCAGGGGCCGAACCGCGCGCGGTCGGCGATCGCGCCGGAGATCAGGGCGACGGTGATGATCGCGAAGACGGCCTGGAAGGCGACGAATGCCATCGACGGGATGGTGAAGACCAGGGATGTGGCCGCGAAGCCCTTGTCGATGCCCTCGGTGCCGAGCAGGCCGTTGAGGCCGAAGAACTCGAACGGGCTGCCGACCAGCCCCCCGCCGACGTCGTTGCCGAAGGCCATCGAGTAGCCGTAGAGGACCCACAGCACGCTGATCAGTGCCAGCGCGCCGAAGCTCATCATCATCATGTTGAGCACGCTCTTCGCGCGGACCATGCCGCCGTAGAAGAGCGCCAGACCGGGGGTCATGAGCAGCACAAGAGCGGCGCTGGCGAGAACCCAGGCGGTGTCGCCGGTGTCCACGGCAACCTCCTGACGGTGTCGGTGTGGCCCTGGGCAGGAATCCACGGAATGCGGGACCGGACGTGCGGCACGCCCGGGATCGGATCGGGATGGAACCGGCGCTCCTCCGAGGAGGGGCGGCGTGGCGTTCACGGTGCCGTCGCCGTGTTTCCCGGGCGGTCCTCGTCGCGTTTCGGATCGGTGAACAACGCGCCGTACGCCTGGCCCGCAGGTTCCATCCGTGTTGCCGGCCGTGCTTGTTGCGAACTCCTCGCAGTAAGGTCGGGTCCCCGTGCCGTCCCGAACCGGAGAGGAGCCTTCGTGACCGCAGGTCCGGTGGCCGAAGCCCCCTCGCCGACGGCGCGGCACGCCCGCGGCTTCACCCGCCGTGAGTGGCGCAGCCTCGGCGGCATGACCGGGTTCGTGCTGCTGCTGCACGTCCTCGGCTGGGGCGTGCTGGTCCTCGCGGTCGCCCCGCACGGCTACCGGCTCGGCAGCACCGGCGTGCTCGGCGTCGGTGTCGGCCTCACCGCGTACATGCTCGGCGTCCGGCACGCCTTCGACGCCGACCACATCGCGTCGATCGACAACACCACCCGCAAGCTCGTCGGCGAGGGCAAGTCGTCGGTCAGCGCGGGCTTCTGGTTCTCCCTCGGCCACTCGTCGGTGGTCTTTCTCGCCAGCCTCCTGCTCGTCGCCGGCGTCCGCTCCGTCGCCGAGGTCGTCCAGGACGGGAACTCCGCCGTGGCGCAGACCCTCGGGCTGGTCGGCACCGTGGTGGCCGGCTCGTTCCTGGTCCTCATCGGGCTGATGAACCTGGTGGCGGCCGTCGGCATCGCCCGGGTCTTCCGCCGGATGCGCAGCGGCGACTTCGACGAGGCCGAGCTCGAGCGGCACCTGCACAACCGGGGTTTCCTGGCCCGGCTGCTCGGGCGGGTCACGCGGCGGGTCAGCAAGCCGTGGCACCTCTACCCGATCGGCCTGCTCATGGGCCTCGGCTTCGACACCGCGACCCAGGTCGCGCTGCTGGTGCTGGCCGCCGGGTCGGCGGCGTTCGTGCTGCCCTGGTACGCGATCCTCGTGCTGCCGGTCCTGTTCGCGGCCGGCATGAGCCTGTTCGACACCGCCGACGGCGTGCTGATGTCACGGGCCTACGGCTGGGCGTTCCTCAAGCCGATCCGCAAGGTCTTCTACAACCTCACCGTCACGGTCCTGTCGGTCACCGTCGCGCTGGTCATCGGCGTCCTGGTGCTGACGGGGCTGCTCGTCGAGCGGCTGGGCGTGGAGTCGGGCCCACTGGCGTGGGTCGCGTCCCTCGACCTCGGCTTTGTCGGCTTCGCCGTCGTCGGCCTCTTCGTCATCACGTGGGGCATCGCCCTCGCGGTGTGGCGGTTCGGCCGCATCGAGCAGCGCTGGGCCCCCGAGGAGGCCTGAACTCCCCGGCCGGTCAGTCCTCGCCGCCGACCAGCCCCTCGGCGAACGCCCGGGGCTCGAAGGGCGCGAGGTCGTCGGGCCCCTCCCCCAGGCCGATCAGCTTGACCGGGATGCCGAGCTCGTTCTGCACCCGGACGACGATGCCGCCCTTGGCCGTGCCGTCGAGCTTGGTGAGGACGACGCCGGTGACGGCCACCGCCTCGGTGAACACGCGGGCCTGGACGACGCCGTTCTGGCCGGTCGTCGCGTCGAGGACCAGCAGCACCTCGGTGACCGGTGCGACCTTCTCCACGACCCGCTTGACCTTGCCGAGCTCGTCCATGAGGCCCGACTTGGTGTGCAGGCGACCCGCGGTGTCGATCACGACGGTGTCGGCCTCCGCCTCCGTGCCGGTGCGCGCGGCCTCGAAGGCCACCGACGCCGGGTCGCCGCCCTCCCGGCCGCGCACGGTCAGCACGCCGACCCGCTCCCCCCAGGTCTCGAGCTGATCGGCGGCCGCGGCGCGGAACGTATCGGCGGCCCCCAGGACGACGCTCTTGCCGTCGCCGACCAGGACCCGGGCGAGCTTGCCGACGGTCGTCGTCTTGCCCGCGCCGTTGACGCCGACGACGAGGACGACGCCGGGATGCCCCCCGTGCCGGTCGGTGCCCAGCGTCCGGTCGAGGTCCGGCCCGAGGGCGGCGGTGAGCTCGCGGACCAGCAGATCGCGCAGCTCCGGGCCCGACGCGGTGGCCAGCACCATCGACTGGGTGCGCAGCCGTTCGACGATCTGCGTGGTCGCACCCACGCCCACGTCGGCGGCGAGGAGGGTCTCCTCGACCTCCTCCCAGTCGTCCTCGGTCAGCTTCTCGCGCGCCAGGACGGTCAGCAGGCCGCGGCCGAGGGAGGACTGCGAGCGGGCCAGCCGCGAGCGGAGCCGCAGCAGCCGCCCGGTCGACGGGGGCGGCGTCTCGAAGACCAGGCCGGGCTCGGCCTCGGCCGGTGGCAGCTCGACCGGCGGGGCCTCCGCCTCGGGCGCCTCCGGGGGAAGGCCGAGGCCCGAGGCGCTGGCACCGGTCGGACGCGGCTCCTCCACGGGCGCCGGTGGGCGCGGCCGGGTGAGCGTCGTGCCCGATGCGGCGTCGTCGTCCAGGCGGGTGAGCCGGCGCCCCTTGCTGACGAGCAGACCGACCCCGGCGACGAGCGCGACCACGAGGATCGCGATCGCGATGAGCACGAATTCCATGCCCGAAGTCTCTCAGTTCGTACCGACGGTGGAGGCGGGACACAGGAATCTGCGACAGGGTGTGGTGGTGGCCCTCCCCTCGCGCGACCCCGTCCTCGTCCTCGGGCCGCTCCTGCGGCACGTCGACCCGGTCTCGGCCACGGTGTGGGTGGAGACCGACCGGCCGTGCGAGGTGACGGTCCTCGGGCGACGGGCGCGCACCTTCTGCGTGGGCGGCCACCACTACGCCCTCGTCCTCGTCGAGGACCTCGAGCCGGGCAGCAGCACGCCCTACGAGGTGCACCTGGACGAGGCCCGCGTGTGGCCCCCGGCGCAGTCCACCTTCCCGCCGAGCCGGATCCGCACGCCCGGAGGCGAGGGGAGGTTCCGGGTCGCGTTCGGGTCCTGCCGCTACGCGACGCCGGGCACGGTCGACGCCGACGAGGGCATCCCACCGGACGCCCTCGACGCCTACGCCGACCGCGTCGCGACGCTCCCCGAGGACGAGTGGCCCGACGCCCTCGTCCTGCTCGGCGACCAGGTCTACGCCGACGAGCTCACGACGCAGACCCGCCGCTGGCTGTCGTTGCGCCGCGGGGAACCGGCGCCGCCGGAGGCCCAGGTGTCGGACTTCGAGGAGTACACCCGCCTCTACGCCGAGTCGTGGAGCGATCCGCACGTGCGCTGGCTGCTGTCCACCATCGGCTCGTCGATGATCTTCGACGACCACGAGATGATCGACGACTGGAACACCTCGGCGGCGTGGCGCGACGAGGTGACCACCCAGGGGTGGTGGTCGTCGCGCATCAGCGGCGGGCTGGTGAGCTACTGGATCTACCAGCACCTGGGCAACCTGAGCCCGCAGGAGCTCGCCGACAACAAGACGTGGCAGGCCGTGCTCGCACTCGGCGAGGACGACGGGACCAGGGACGCCGAGCCGCTGCTGCGCGAGATGGCCGAGGCGGCCGACGCCGAGCCCGGTGGGATCCGGTGGAGCTTCGTGCGCCACTGGGGCGGCGCCCGGCTGATCATGATCGACAGCCGCGCGGGCCGGGTGCTCGAGGAGTCCGGTCGCCGGATGGTGGACGACGCGGAGTTCGACTGGGTCGAGGCCGCCATGCGGCAGGCGGTGGCCGACGGCGTCGAGCACCTGATCCTGGGCACGTCGCTGCCCTGGCTGCTCCCGCACGCCATCCACAACATCGAGCGCTGGAACGAGACCCTCAACGTCCGCCACCACGGGCGGTGGCGCGGCCGGCTGGCGGAGAAGCTGCGCCAGGCGGCCGACCTGGAGCACTGGGCCGCGTTCGGCCACTCCTTCGAACGGCTGGGGCGCGCGCTGACCTCCGTCGCCCGCGGCGAGCACGGGCCAGCGCCCGCGACGGCGCTGGTGCTCTCCGGCGACGTCCACCACGCCTACGCCGCGGAACTGGTGCGCCCCGACGGACTGGACACGCGCGTGCACCAGCTCACCGTCTCCCCGCTGCACAACCAGGCACCGCATCCCATCCGGGTCGGCTTCCGGATCGGCTGGAGCCGTTGGGCCCAGCTGTTCACCCGAGGTCTGGCTCGGTCGGCCCGGACGCCGGTGAGCGGTCTGCAGTGGGAGAAGCAGGCCGGGCCCTTCTTCGGCAACCAGGTCGGGGAGCTGGTGCTGGACGGACGGGGCGCCACCTTCCGCCTGTCGGTCACCGACGTCGGACAGGAGGAGCTCCGGGAGGTCCTCGCGATGCCGCTCACCGCCGGATGACAGGCTGAGCCGATGACCGGAGACCACGGCATCCGTCCCGCCCCGGGGCCCGACCAGCCGCCGATCCCCGTCCGGCTGGTCACCTTCAACACCCACCACGGGGTCGGGGACGACGAGCGGCACGACCTCCCCCGGCTGGCCAAGCTGCTGGCCTCGACCGACGCCGACGTCATCTGCCTGCAGGAGGTGGACCGCTACTTCGGCGGCCGCAGCGAGGACGTCGACCAGGCGCTGCTGCTCTCCCGCGCCCTCGACATGCAGCTGGCCTGGGGCCCGGCGATCGACGAGCCGCGCCCCGGCCTGGAGCCCAAGCAGTACGGCAACGCGCTGCTCTCGCGGCTGCCGATCCTGATCAGCGACGTCCACCCGCTGCCCGGCAGCGGGGAACCACGCAGCGCCCTGCGCACCCTGCTCGAGCTGGACGGCGGCACCCTCTGGGTCACCGCGACGCACCTCACCATCCGCTCACCCGAGGAACGGGCCGCCCAGGTGGCCACGCTGGCCGGTCTGCACAGCGACTCGATGGAGGCGGGCGTGCTGGTCGGCGACTTCAACGCGCGGCCGGAGGCGGCCGAGCTCACCGCCCTGCGCGACCGCTTCGGCGACGCGTGGGAGCTGGCCCGGGAGCGGGACGACCGGGCCGGGTGGCGCTTCTGGCAGCACGACGGGGGGCACACCCACCCCGCGGGGTCGCCGCACCGCCGGATCGACCAGATGTGGGTGTCCGCCGGCGTCCAGGTGGCCTCGGCCCGGGTGCTGGACGGCGAGGGCGCGTCGGACCACCTGCCGCTCGTGGTCGACCTCGAGATCCCGTCCGGGGTGTAGCTGAGCTCAGCCGCGGCCGCCGGATGCGCTCCACAGCTCGCCGGCACGGGCGGCCGCCTCCGACATCAGGGCCGTGAGCTCCGGCCGGTCGGGCACCGGGAAGGAGACGTACGTGCCGCGCCCCCCGGCGGTCGGCCGGCCGTAGGCCTTCGCCGCGAGGGTCCCGTCGCGCAGGAGGCGGACGTTCAGCGTGGTGAGCCGGAACTCCTCACCGCGCCGGATGTCGGTCCAGCGGAGGTCCTCCGGGATCGTCACATTGATCGCCAGAGCGCTCACGTCGACGGCGATGCTGCTGCTCATGCGCCGATCGTGGCACTCGGTCGCAGGTGCCAGAAGGGCTCGACCGGCAGGTGTCAGGCGGTGGCCAGCTCGCGCAGCCGCTGGCTGATCACACCGGTGATGCCGTCGCCGCGCATGCTCACCCCGTAGAGGGCGTCGGCGATCTCCATCGTCCGCTTCTGGTGCGTGATGATGATCAGCTGCGACGTCGACCGCAGCTGCTCGACGAGGGTCAGCAGGCGGCCCAGGTTGACGTCGTCCAGGGCGGCCTCGACCTCGTCGAGCACGTAGAACGGCGACGGGCGCGCGCGGAAGATGGCCACCAGCATCGCGACGGCGGTGAGCGATCGCTCGCCGCCGGACAGCAGCGACAGGCGCTTCACCTTCTTGCCCGGCGGCCGGGCCTCGACCTCGACGCCGGTGGTGAGCAGGTCGTCGGGGTCGGTCAGGATCAGCCGCCCGTGTCCACCCGGGAACAGGGTGGCGAAGACCTGCTCGAACTCGCGCTGCACGTCGGCGAAGGCCGACGCGAAGACGTCGTGGATCCGCTCGTCGACCTCGCGGACGACGGTCAGCAGGTCGCGCCGCGTCGTCTTCAGGTCCTCGAGCTGGGTGGCGAGGAAGCCGTGGCGCTCCTCCAGGGCGGCGAACTCCTCCAGCGCCAGCGGGTTGACCTTGCCGAGCGTGGCGAGGTCGCGCTCGGCACGGGCGGCCCGGCGCTCCTGGACGGCGCGGTCGTAGGCCACCGCCTCGGGCGCGGGCTTCCCGTCGGCCTCGGCGGCGGCCACCTGCTCCGGCGACGGCGGCACCGGCGCGGTGGGCCCGTACTCGCCGAGGAGGGTCGGCAGGTCGACGCCGTACTCCTCGGCGGCCCGGGACTCCAGCGCCTCGATGCGGTAGCGCTGCTCGGCCCGCGCGACCTCGTCCCGGTGGACCTCGTCGGTCAGCCGGTCGAGCTCGGCGGTCGCGGCGCGGACGCGGGCGCGCACCTCGAGCAGCTCCGCCTCCTCGGCGGTGCGGGCGACGGCGAGGGCGTCGCGCTCGGCGGCCGCGCGGGTGAGCGACGTCGCGAGCGCGGTGAGCGCCCGGTCGGCGTCGGAACGCACGCGCGCCGCCACCGCGGCGCCCCGCTCCCGGGCGGCCCGGACGGTCGCCGTGCGTTCCCGCGCCGCACGCTCCTGCCGCGCCTGGCGGCGCAGCGATTCCGCGCGGCCGTGCAGGGCCCGGGCGCGCTCCTCGGCGGTGCGGACGGCGAGCCGTGCCTCCGTCTCGGCCTGCCGGGCGGCGGCGACCTCGGCGCGCAGGCGGTCGCGCACCTCGGTGGAGGGTTCCTCCTCCACCGGCGCGGCCTCGGCATCGGCGAGCCGCTGCTCGAGCGCCACCAGTGCGGTCTGCGCCTGCTCGAGCGCCTGCTCGGCGCGCACGCGGGCGGCCTGGTGCCGCTCGGCCTCCGCCGCGGCCGAGCGCGCGGCCGCACCCAGCTCGGCCAGCTCCGCGGCGACCGCGGACCGGCTGCGGTCGGCCGCCTGCCGCGCGGCCTGCGCCGTCTCGACGCCGGCCGAGCGCTCCCGCGCGGTCTGCCGGGCCGCGGCCAGGCGGTCGGCCAGCTCGGCGGCCCGCGCCATGGCACGGGTGAGCTCGGCCTCGGCCTCGTCGACCCGGGCCCGCACCTCCAGGCCCGTGGGCGCGTTCGGCTGTCCCCCGACCGCCCAGTCGGCGCCGATCAGGTCACCACCGGCGGTGACCGCGCGGACCCTGGGGTGGGCCGCGACCAGGCGGACGGCGGCGTCGAGGTCGGGCACGACCGCCACCCGCTCCAGGGAACGGGCCAGCGCCGGGCGGAGGTCCTCGGGCGCATCGACGACGTCGAGCGCCCAGCGGATGCCCTCGGGCAGGACGGGCCAGCCCTCCCGCGGCACCGGCGGCAGGCCGCCGGTCACGAGCAGGCCGACCCGGCCGCCGTCGGCGTCCTTCAGGTGGGCGAGCGCGGCGGCCGCCTCCGGAACGCCGGACACGACCACGGCGTCGGCGAGACCACCCAGCGCGGCGGCCACCGCCACCTCGTCCCCGGTGCGCACGGTGAGCCGGTCGGTGACCGGGCCCTCGACGCCCGGCAGCGCGGCGCCGAGCACGACGGCGGCACCGTCGGCCGGGGTCAGCCCGAGCGCCAGGGCGTCGCGGCGGGCCTGCCACGACGCACGGTCGCGCTCGGCCGCCCGCTCGGCATCGGTCAGCTCGCTCACCTCGCGGGCGGCGGCGGCGTGGGCGGCGACCGCGTCCTCGTGGGCGGTCACGAGTCGGACGTCGCCGTCCTCCTGGTCGGCCACCTGGCTCCTGCGGTCGGCCAGCCGGTCGGCGGCCACCTCGGCGCGGTCCGCGGCCTCACCGGCGGCCAGGGTCAGCCGGTCGATCTCGGCCTGGCCGGCCCCGGCCTTCGAACGGGCGGCGGCCACCTCGCCGGACAGGCGCGCGAGCCCCTCCCGCCGGTCGGCCAGCGCGCGGGCGGCCGCGACCCACGCCCGCTCCGCCTCGGCGAGGGCCGTCTCGAGGTCGGCGCGCTCGCGGACGACGCCGGCCAGCCGGGCGCGCTCGGCCTCCAGGCCGGCGGCGAGCTCGGCCTCCGTGGCCGCGACCCGGTCGGCCTCGGCCTCGAGCTGGTCGGGGTCGCGCCCGGGCGCCGCGGCCGGCGCGGCCGCGGACAGGTGCCGCTGCCGCTCGGCGGCCAGCTGGGCGACACCGCGGAAGCGCTCCCCGAGGGCCGAGAGCCGGTACCAGGTGTCGGAGGCCGACTGCAGCCGCGGCGCGGAGGCGGCCAGCGTCGACTCCAGCTCCGACTCGCGCCGGGAGGCGACCGCGAGGTCGCGCTCGACGAGCGTCCGCTTCTCACGCGCGGCCGTCTCGTCGGCGACGTCCCGGTCGAGGGTGTCCCGCAGCTGGACCAGGTCGTCGGCCAGGAGCCGGAGGCGGGCGTCGCGCAGCTCGGACTGCACGCCGGCCGCCCGCCGGGCCACCTCGGCCTGCCGGCCCAGGGGCTTGAGCTGGCGCCGGAGCTCGGCGGTGAGGTCGGCGAGCCGGTCGAGGTTGTGCTGCATCCCGTCGAGCTTGCGGAGCGCCTTCTCCTTGCGCTTGCGGTGCTTGAGGACGCCGGCGGCCTCCTCGATGAACGCCCGCCGGTCCTCCGGTCGCCCGGAGAGGACGGCGTCGAGCTGCCCCTGCCCGACGATGACGTGCATCTCCCGGCCGATGCCGGAGTCGCTGAGCAGCTCCTGGACGTCGAGCAGGCGCACCTTGTCGCCGTTGATCTCGTACTCGCTCTCGCCGGAGCGGTACATGCGGCGGGTGATCGACACCTCGGTGTACTCGATCGGCAGGGCGCCGTCGGTGTTGTCGATGGTCAGCGTCACCTCGGCGCGGCCCAGCGCGGGGCGCCCGGCGGTGCCGGCGAAGATGACGTCCTCCATCTTGCCGCCGCGCAGGCTCTTGGCGCCCTGCTCGCCGAGGACCCACGAGATCGCGTCGACGACGTTGGACTTGCCCGAGCCGTTCGGGCCGACGACGGCGGTGATCCCGGGCTCGAGCCGGAGCGTCGTGGCGGACGCGAAGGACTTGAAGCCCTTGAGCGTCAGGCTGGACAGGTGCACAGAACAGGCACCCTAGTGGAGCACTGACCCCTGTTCGCGCATTTCAGCGGCGTGTGGGGCCGATGTGACGGAAGGGTTCAGCTCAGCGCGCGAGCGCCGGCTCGGCGGAGTCGCCGGCCAGTGACAGCAGCTCGTGGGCGATGGCGGCATCCCGCTCTGCGCGCAGCTCCGCCAGCTCGTGCTCCAGCCGGCGCACCTTGGCCCGGAGGACGGCGTTCTCCTCGGCTACTCGGAGCTCGGCGGGGGCGACGACGTGACCGAACAGGGCCTTGGCCATGACTGAGGCGGCCTTTCCGACAAACGAGAGGTGTGGACCCGGAGCCCCGTATGCGGTCGGCGCGGGTCGTGGTACAGCCAGGGTGACAGGCCCGGACGCGCTGGTCAACGCGAGGAGGGGGTCCCTCCCGTGTCGGGGTGATGTCGCGTTCGTCACGCCGTCGTGAAGCCGCGACTGCCCTGTTCCGGCTCGTTCCGGGTGTCGATCCGCCGCACCGTTCCCGGCGCCCGGGGCCCGTCCAGCTCCGCGAGGACGGCGGCGACCGCCGTGTCCGGGCCCTCGAGCACGACCTCGACCCGCCCGTCGGGGAGGTTGCGCGCCGAGCCGGTGAGCCCGGCCGCCTCCGCCCGGCCGCGCACGAAGTACCGGTAGCCGACCCCCTGCACGTGCCCCGAGACGACAGCGACCGTCCGGGTCACGACCGGCGGGCCCGCGGGCGCGGCTGACAGGTAGGACAGCTGTAGCTCGACCGGTTCATGAACGACTCCCGCCGGATGGGCGTACCGCAGCGCGGGCAGGGCCGGTCGGCCTGGCCGTAGACGGCGAGGAAGCGGGAGAAGTAGCCGCTCTGCCCGTTCACGTCGACGTAGAGGGAGTCGAACGAGGTGCCGCCCTGGGCGAGCGCCTCCCCGAGCACGTCGCGCACGCCCTCGAGCAGGTCGCTCACCTGTCCGCGGGTGAGCTTGTCGGTCGGCCGGGCACCGTGCAGGCGGGCGCGCCACAGCGCCTCGTCGGCGTAGATGTTGCCGACGCCCCCGATGAGGGTCTGGTCCAGCAGTGCCCGCTTCACCTCGGTGTGCCGCCGCCGCACGGCCGCGCTGAACCCCGCCTCGTCGAAGGAGGCGTCGAGCGGATCGATCGCGATGTGCGCGAGCCGGGGCGGGATGCCGCCGGCGGTCGTCTCACCCGCCCCGCCACCCCCGGCCATCTCCTCGACGACCAGCCCGCCGAACGTCCGCTGGTCGACGAAGCGCAGCTCCCGGCCTCCGTCGGTGAACGTGAACCTCGCCCGCAGGTGCGTCTCGTCGGGCTGGCTCGGCTTCTCGACGAGCAGCTGGCCGCTCATCCCGAGGTGGCCGACGAGCGCGGCACCGGTCGGGGAGCCGTCGGACTCGGCGAGTGGCAGCCAGAGGTACTTGCCGCGCCGGTGCGCTGCGGTGAAGGTGCGGCCGGTCAGCGCGGCGACGAAGTGCTCACTGCCCTCGAGGTGCCGCCGGACGGCGCGCGGGTGGCGCACCTCCACGGTCGCCACGGTGCGGCCGGCGACCCACTGCGCGAGGCCCCGCCGGACCACCTCGACCTCGGGAAGCTCGGGCACCCCGGATCAGCTCTCCGACAGCGACCGCCAGGCGGCCTCGGCGGCCTCCTGCTCGGCCGCCTTCTTGGTGCGCCCGGTACCGGTGCCGTGGACGGTGCCGGCCAGGACGACGGAGGCGGTGAAGGTCTTGGCGTGGTCGGGACCGTCGTCCTCCACCACGTACGCGGGAGCGCCCAGGCCGCGGGCGGCGCCGAGCTCCTGGAGGCTGGTCTTCCAGTCCAGGCCGGCCCCCCGGGTTGCGGCCTCGACCAGCAGCGGGTCGAAGAGCCGGTGCACCAGCTCACCGGCCGCCTCGAGCCCGCGGCCGAGGTGCACCGCGCCGATCAGGGCCTCGAGCGCGTCGGCGAGGATCGAGTCCTTGTCACGGCCCCCCGTGGTCTCCTCGCCCCTGCCCAGCAGCAGGTGCGGGCCGATGCCGCCCCCGCCCAGCCGGCGGGCGACCCGCGCGAGCGAGGTCATGTTGACCACCGAGGCACGCAGCTTGGCCAGCTGGCCCTCGGGGAGGTCCGGCTGGCTGCGGTAGAGCTCGTCGGTGACGACCAGCCCGAGCACCGAGTCGCCGAGGAACTCGAGGCGCTCGTTGGTCGGCAGGCCACCGTTCTCGTAGGCGAAGGACCGGTGGGTCAGCGCGAGCCCGAGCAGGCCGTCCGGCAGCTGCACGCCCAGGGCGTCGTGCAGCCAGGCCGCGGCCTGCTCGGCGTGCGCCGCGCCGCCCGGCGCGTCGGGGTCGAACCCTGTCACGGCGGAGCGGATGAGACCGGTCAGCTCAGACCGACAGGACCTGACGGCCGTCGTACTGGCCGCAGTTCGGGCACGCCTGGTGCGGGGGCTTGAGCTCGCCGCAGGCGCGGTTCGGGCACGGGGACAGGGTCGGCGCGCTGGCCTTCCACTGCGACCGGCGGGAGCGGGTGTTGGAGCGGGACATCTTCCGCTTCGGGACGGCCACGTCAGTTCTCCTCAGGGGTGGCGATCTCGCCGGGGGTGCCCGGCGAGGAAGTCGATGGGTCGGTGCCGAACTTCTGGGCCAGTGCGGCCCAGCGGGCGTCGACCACCTCGTGGGTGTGGTCGGCCGGCAGGCCGTCGAGGCGCAGCCCGCAGTCGACGCACAGGCCGGCGCAGTCCTCGCTGCACACCGGCGCCAGCGGCAGGCTCAGGACGACGGTGTCGCGCACCAGCGGCTCGAGGTCGAGGAAGTCGCCCTCGAGCCGGCGCACCTCGTCCTCCTCGCTGGTCGCCTCGGTGGTGCTGCCCGGGTAGGCGTACAGCTCCTGGACGTCGAGGTGCAGCGTGTCCTCGATCGGCTCGAGGCAGCGGGCGCAGGAGCCGACGACGGGGACGTCGAGCTCCCCGGTGACGAGCACGCCCTCCATGACCGACTCCAGCCGGAGAGCCAGCTCGATCTCGGCCCCCTCGGGAACGCCGATGAGCTCGACCCGCCAGTCGGCCGGTGCCGGTGCGGTGCGCTCCAGCTCGTGCAGCGAACCCGGGCGGCGACCCAGTTCGCGGAGGTCGACCTTCCAGGGGTTGGCTGCGGAGCGCCGGGCGTCCGGGGACGGGGCGCTGTTGCGGTGCGCAGGAGCAGCAGACATGTCGGTACTCGCGGTAGGCAGTGGGAGGAGGCCCGGCCGAGGGGGACCCTCAGGCTGTCGAACCAGACGTCGAGACTACCCGATCGCCGCTGCCGCACGTGCGGCAGCGATCGAGCTCACGGCTCTCGGAGCGTGCTGCGGGCCTTCTCCACCGATCGAAGCATGCGCTCCAGCGTCGTCCCGAAGTCGGCCAGGCGGGTGTCGACGTACTCGTCGACCTCCGCGCGCATGCGGGCGACGTCGGCCGCGGTCTGCGCACCGAGCTCGTCGGCGCGCGAGACCGCGCCCCGATAGACCTCCGTCTCGGTGATCAGCCGCTCGTGCTCCGCCTGGGCCTCGGCAAGCAGCAGCGCCTGCTGCTCCTGCGCGTCGGCGATCAGCGCCTCACGGTGCCGGCGCCCTTCGGCGACCAGCCGCTCGGCCTCGGCCTCGGCGTCGGCCAGCAGCTGCTCGGCGTCGGCCTGCGCCTCGGCCAGGATCTCGTCGCGCTGCCGCCGGGCGGTGCCGAGGATCTCGTCGCGCTGGCGCCGCGCCTGGCCCAGCATCTGGTCGCTCTCGCCGCGGGTGCGCCCCGTCAGGCGCTCGGCCTCCGCCTGAGCCTGCTGCAGGATCTCGGTGCGCTGCTCGACGATCGCGCCGGCCGCCCGCACGTCCTCCGGCAGCGACTCGCGCAGGTCGTCGAGCAGGTCGAGCAGGTGGTCGCGGGGCACCATGCAGGAGGCCGACATGGGCACACTGCGCGCGTTCTCGATGACCGTCGTCAGCTCGTCGACGGTCTCGTACAGCCGGTACACGACCTCCGTCATACGGTCACCTCGCTGGCGCTCGGCGCCCGCATGCCGGACCGTGCTCTGTCTCTGCATGACCTCGCACGCTCGATCATCGATCCCGCCGGGCGCGCTCGATCAGCCGGTCGTTGACCGCCTTGGGCACGAGCCGGGAGACGTCGCCGCCGAACGTGGCGATCTGCTTGACCAGGCTCGAGGACAGGTGGCCGACCTGAGGCGCGGTGGGGACGAACAGCGTCTCGATCCCGGCCAGCTCGCGGTTCATCTGGGCCATCTGCAGCTCGTACTCGAAGTCGCTCACGGCGCGCAGGCCCTTCACGATCACCGGGAGCGCATGGGCGCGGCAGTAGTCGACGAGGAGGCCCTCGAACCTGTCGACGGTCACGTTGGGGAGGTCGGCCACGGCCTCGCGCAGCAGGTCCATGCGCTCCCCGACCGGGAAGAAGCCGGCCTTGCCGGGATTGACCAGGACGGCGACGACGAGCTCGTCGTACAGGCTGGCGGCCCGTTGGATGACGTCGACGTGCCCGTTGGTGACCGGGTCGAAGGACCCGGGACAGACAGCACGCCTCACGGGAAGCGACCGTACCGGAGCACGGCCTCTCCGTAGCGGCGCTCGCGCAGGCCGACGAGGGGTGTCGGCCACTCCCAGTCGCGCTCACGGCTGGAGCGCTCGACCACCACCACCGCCTCGGGCGCGAGCCAGCCGTTCGTGGTCAGCGCCCGCAGCACGTCGTAGACCTCCTCGATCGGCGTGGCGTAGGGCGGGTCGGCCAGCACGACGTCGAACCGGGCCGGCGGCGCGCCGCCCACCACGGTGGGCACCGAACCGGCGACCACGCGGGCGCCGGTCAGACCGACCGCCGCCAGGTTCTCCCGCAGGACGGGCAGCACGCCCGGCGACGACTCGACCAGCACCACGTCGGTCGCACCCCGCGAGAGCGCCTCGAGCCCGAGGGCGCCGGAGCCGGCGTAGAGATCGAGGACGGCGGCACCGTCGAGGTCGACCAGCGTGCCCAGGGAGTTGAACAGCGCCTCGCGGGCGCGGTCGCCGGTGGGCCGAACACCGGTGCGCGGCACCTTCAGCCGCCGCCCGCCGGCCACCCCGGCGATCAGCCGCGTCACGAGGCGCTCACGTCTTCTCCAGGTAGTCCGCGCGCTCGTCGGTGGCCAGTCGCGCGACCTCGGCGGCGAGCCCGGGATGGTCGGCGAGGCCGCGCTCCGTCTCCAGCATCGCGGTGGCCTCGGCGCGGGCGGCGGCGATGAGCTCCTCGTCCTCCAGCAGCGACAGCAGCCGCACCCCCGACCGGCTGCCGGACTGCGCGGCACCCAGGACGTCGCCCTCCCGCCGCGTCTCGAGGTCCAGGCGCGCCAACTCGAAGCCGTCGGAGGTGGCGGCGACCGACGCGAGCCGCTGGCCGGTCGACGAGGCCTCCCTGGCCTCGCTGACCAGCAGGCAGAGCCCGGGATGGGCGCCGCGAGCGACCCGGCCGCGGAGCTGGTGCAGCTGGCTCACGCCGAACCGGTCGGCGTCCATGACCACCATCACCGTGGCGTTCGGCACGTCGACGCCCACCTCGACGACGGTGGTCGCGACGAGGACGTCGACCTCCCCCGCGGCGAAGGCCCGCATCCGGGCCTCCTTGTCCTCGGGGCTCAGGCGGCCGTGCAGCACGTCGAGCCGCAGCCCGTGCAGCGGTCCGGCGCGCAGCATCTCGGCGACGTCGAGGACGGCGAGGGGCGGGCGCCGGTCGTCGTCCCCGGCGGGCGCGCCGTCGGCGTCCTCCGGCTCGTCGTCGGGGCCGGCGAGGTCGCCGATCCGCGGGCAGACGACGTAGGCCTGCTGTCCGGCGGCGACCTCCTCGCGCAGCCGCGCCCACGCACGGTCGAGCCAGCCCGGCTTCTCCGTCATGGGCACGACGGAGCTGCTCACACCCCCGCGGCCGCTCGGGAGCTGGCGCAGGGTGGAGATCTCCAGGTCGCCGTAGACCGTCATCGCGACCGTGCGCGGGATGGGGGTGGCGGTCATGACCAGCACGTGCGGCGGCCGGCTGCCCTTGGCCCGCAGCGCGTCACGCTGCTCCACCCCGAAGCGGTGCTGCTCGTCGACGACGACCAGCCCCAGGTCGGCGAAGTCGACACCCTCCTGGAGCAGGGCGTGGGTGCCGACGACGATGCCGGCCCGGCCGTCGGCCACCTCGGCGCGCGCCTCCCGCTTCGCGGCGGCCTTGAGCGACCCGGTGAGCAGCGTGACCCGCGTGCCGTCGGCTGCGCCGTCGAGCTCACCGGCGCGCCCGAGCGGTCCGAGCAGCTGCCGGATGCCGCGCACGTGCTGGGCGGCGAGCACCTCGGTCGGGGCGAGCAGGGCGGCCTGGCCGCCGGCGTCGACGACCTGCGCCATGGCCCGCAGCGCCACGACGGTCTTGCCCGAGCCGACCTCGCCCTGCAGGAGCCGGTGCATCGGCTGGTCGCGGTCGAGCTCGGCGGCGAGCTCGTCCCCCACCGCCCGCTGGCCCTCGGTCAGGGCGAACGGCAGCGCGGCGTCGACGGCGTCGAGCAGGCCGCCGGCCCGGCGCGGGCGGGCGATGCCGGGTTCCAGGGCGGCGGCCCGCCGGCGCGCGGCCAGGGTGAGCTGGAGGATCAGCGCCTCGTCCCACTTGAGCCGGTGCGACGCCCGCTCGACGTCCTCGACCGTCGTCGGCCGGTGGATGTCGAGCAGTGCGGCGGCGAGGGAGAGCAGGCCGTGGCGGGCCCGGATCTCCTCCGGGATGGGGTCGACGACCAGGTCGCCGAAGCCGCCGCCGGCACCGATGAGCAGCTTCACCGACTTCTGGATCACCCAGCTGGAGACGTCCTTGCTCGCCGGGTAGATCGGCACGAGCGCGCGCGCCCAGTCGGTGTCGTCGTCGGCTCCGTCGAGCAGGTGCATGTCGGGGTGCGCGAACTGCTTCTCCCCGCGGTACTCCCCCACCGTGCCGGCGAACATCCCCCAGGCGTTGACCCGGAGCGACGCGTGCCGGTGGTTGAAGAAGACCAGCTTCATCCGGCCGCTGCCGTCGCCCACCACGACCTCGGTCAGGGTGCCCTTGCGGTTGCGCATGGGCCGCGTGTTCACCGACCGGACCTGCGCGAGCACCGTCACCCGGTCACCGACCTGGACGTCGGCGAGGTCGGTCTGCTCGCCGCGCCGGGCGTAGCGCCGCGGATAGTGGCGCAGCAGGTCGCGGACCGTGTGCAGATCCAGCTGCTCGGCCATCCCGGTGGCCGTCTTCGGCCCGAGCACGCGGCTCAGCGGCGTCTCGAGGGTCACCGCCATGTCACTCCACCCCCACCTGCAGCGGCACGTCCTCGGGGCCGCCGTCGTACCGGATCACCTCGATGGTGGGGTGCACCACCGACAGGTGCCGGGAGACCGCGTCGCCGAGCGCCGGGTCGGGCCCCACGACCAGGGTCGCCATCTCGCCGCCGGCCGAGAGCAGCCGGTCGAGCAGGTCGCAGGCGACGCCGGCCAGGTCGCTGCCGATCACGACCACGTCGCCCTCGGCCGAGCCGAGGACGTCGCCGGGTTCGCAACGCCCCGCCGTGGTCAGGGCCTCCTGCTCGGCGAGGGCGACCTCGGCCCAGCGGGTCGCGGCGGCCGCCTCGGCCATCGCGATGACGTCGTCGGCGAACCGGCGACCCGGGTCGGTGACCGCGACGGCGGCCAGGCCCTGGACCGGCGACCGGGTGGGGACGACGCCCACGTCGCGGCCGGCGTCGCGGGCGCGGGCGGCGGCCCGGCCCGCGATGGGGACGAGGGCGGCGTCGTTGGGCAGGACGGCGACCTCGCGCGCCGAGGACGCGACGATCTCGTCGAGGACGGCGTCCTCCGTCACCTCGCCCGGGGCCGCGTGCACCACGCGCACCCCCTCGCCGACGAAGAGTTCGGCGAGCGCCTCGCTGGACACGACCGCGACCACCGCCCGGCTGCCCTCCGTCGGCGCGGGAGCGGGGACGGGGGCCAAGGGGGTCACCGACACCCGGTGCGGGCGACCGGCCTCGATGCCGGCCTCGATCGCGGCCCCGACGTCGACGACGTGGACGTGGACGTTCCACTCCCGGCCGCTCGGGGTGTCGACCCCCACCACGACCAGGCTGTCGCCGAGCTCGGCCAGCCGCTGCTGCAACCGGGCGACGGCGACCTCGTCGGTGTCGGCGAGGAGATACTGCACCTCGCTGCCGGGGCCCGGCGGCGGCTGGTGCGGCACGTCGCCGGACCGGTGGGCGTGGCGAGCGCCCTCCTCGCGGCGCGCCAGCGGTGCGCGGGCGGGCTCCACCCCGGTCACGGTGGTGACCAGTGCGTCGAGGACGACGCAGAGCCCGGCACCACCGGCGTCGACCACACCGGCGTCGCGGAGGACGGCGAGCTGGCCGGTCGTCGCCTCCAGCGCGAGCCGGGCGCCGTCGGCCGCGGCCCGGACGACGTCGGCGAGCCCGGTGCGGCCCTCGTCGACGGCGGCCACCGCCGCGAGCGCGCCGGCCCGCGCGACGGTCAGGAACGTGCCCTCCTCGGGCGCGGCGACGGCGGCGTACGCGATGTGGGCCGCCTGCTGCAGGGCGGCGGCGAACGCGGGCCCGTCGGCCGGTCGGCGGCCGGCCAGGGAGTCGGCGAGGCCACGGATCAGCTGCGCGAGGATCGTGCCGGAGTTGCCGCGGGCACCGAGGACCGCACCGCGGGCGAGCAGCACCCAGACCGGCTCGGCGGAACCCTCCCCGGCCGCGTCGAGGGCGGCGACCGCGGCCTGGGCGGTGAGCAGGAGGTTCGTGCCCGTGTCGCCGTCGGGCACTGGGTAGACGTTGAGGTCGTCGAGGCTGCCCCGCGACTCGGACAGCGCGTCGACAGCGGCCCGGTACCACTGACCGACCGCAGCGTCGTCCAGCGCCAGCAGCACGGGCGGAGGGTACCCATGGGCGCCGACGACCCCGGCGAACGGCGAGCGGACGGAGGGGTCGCGCGGGGCCTTCCGGAAGCCTTCCGGGGGGCACGGCGACGTCCCGCGCCAGGAACGGTTAGACTTCACGACGGTCTTCGATGCGGGTGCTGCCTGCCCCGCCGTCTGTGAACGAATCTCTGGGAGTGATCAACCGTGGCTGCCGTGTGCGATGTCTGTGGCAAGGGGCCCGGTTTCGGTATGTCGGTGTCGCACTCGCACCGCCGCACGCCGCGCCGTTGGAACCCGAACATCCAGTCCGTGAAGGCCCTCGTGGCCCCGGGCACCCGTCGCCGGATCAACGCGTGCACCTCGTGCATCCGCGCCGGCAAGGTCGCCCGCGTCTGAAAGAGGACCCCGTCCTTCCCATCCTTCGCACGCTCAGGGTGGGCCCCGGGACGGGGCCAGGCCGAGCACGAGAACCCCGGAGGTCACCGACCTCCGGGGTTCTTCGTGTGCGGCGATGCTCCTGGGGGACGACGGTCCGAGCGTTTCATGCCGTGCGGGCGGACACCCAGGTGTCGAACTCGGCGGCGACGATCCGCTGGTCGTGCACCTCGGCGGCCTGCGGCGAGCACAGCCAGACGATCGGCGGCCCCATGACGGCCGGGTCCAGTAACTGGCTGCGCTGGTCGGGCGGGAAGTCGTCCGGGATCATCCCGGTCTCTGTCGCCCCGCCGGGCAGCAGGATGTTGGAGGTGACGCCGCTGCCGGTCAGGTCGGCCGCCATGATCCGGGCCAGCGCCTCGGCGCCGGCGCGCGCCGGACCGTAGGGGACGAAGCCCTTCCGGTTCATCGTCGAATGGTTCATCGACACGGTGACCACCCGCCCGCCGCCGGCCGACAGCAACCGCGGGACGACCTCGCGGGACACCAGGAAGTAACCGGTCAGGTTGGTCGCGACGAGGTCGCGAAACCCGTCCGGAGACACCGCCCAGAACGGCTGCGGGTCGGTGAGGAACCGGGGATTGACCGTCCGCATGCCGATCCCGGCGTTGTTCACCAGGACGTCGAGCCCGCCCAGTGCATCCCACACGCGGTCGACCCCGCGCGCGACGTCGTCCTCGTCCCGGACGTCCATGCCGATGCCGACGCTCCGCGGACCCAGCTCGCGCGCGGTGGCCTCCGCCCGGCGCGCATCCCGGCCGGTGATTGCCACGGTGGCGCCCGCGTCAAGCAGCGCGGTGGCCATCGCGGCGCCCAGGCCGCTGGTGCCACCGGTGATCAGCACACGGACGCCGTCGGCGCGGAAGCTCTCCGACACCCCGCCAACGCTAGACCGGGCCGATTCCGGACGCGGGAACACCACCCGGCGCATCGGCGCCGACGCTGGCCTCCGGGATCGACCGGTGTGGACAGCAACCCGCGACCTGTCCGACCCGCCGGTGGGAATGCAGGCTCAGGAGGAGCGGATGCCCCGCGCCCGCGCCGCCGTCACGATCAGGTCGACGACCGTCCCGATCGGGAGCGCGGTGCTGTCGATGACCAGGTGGTAGTGCCGGGCCTCGGCCGGGTCGCAACGGTAGAAGTGCCGCACGTAGGCCTCGCGCCCCCGGTCGGCGGCTGCCATCTCCCGCCGGACCTCCTCCAGGGGCCGCTCCGAGCGGGCCGCGGCGGCCGACAGCCGGCGCTCCGGGGACGCGTCGAGCCGCACGTGCAGGGTGTCGGGCCGGTCGCCCAGCACCAGGGCGGCGGCGCGGCCGAGGACCACTCCCCCAGCGCCGTCGGCCACTTCGCCGAGGATCCGCTCCGTCTGCTCGCGGTAGGCCCGCGCGTCGGGCACGCCCGAGATCGGCAGGACGCCGCCGACCGGGTCGGGCATGGTCCCGAGCGACGCCACGAGGCGCCACAGGCCGCCCACCACGGTCTCGTCGTTCGCCTGCGCCTCGGCCACCGGCACCCCGAGCCGGCCCGCCACCTGCGCCGGGATGGCCCGGTCGTGGAAGGGCAGCCCGAGACGCTCGGCGACCAGAGGCGCGATCTCCGCCCCGGCGCAGCCGTACGACGCCGAGATGGTCACGACGCCCACGGGGCACCGTCCGTCCCCTGCCCCGCGTCCAGGTCCTTGCCCAGGAAGACCGCGCCCGGCGAGCAGGCGTAGATGCCGTAGCCGGCGACCGGCCGGTAGCCCAGCTCGGCGTAGAGGGCGAGGGCCTCCGGCTGCCGGTCGCCGGTGTTGAGGACGACGGACGCGAACCCGGCCGCGGCAGCGCTCTGCTCCAGCCGCGTCATCACCTCCTGCGCGAGCCCGCGTCGGCGGAAGCCGGGCTCGACGTACACCCGCTTGATCTCGGCGACTCCGGGGTCCAGCGCCCGCCAGGCACCGCACCCCGCGGGCACCCCGTCGACCTCCGCGACGACGAAGAGCCCCTCGGGGGGCAGGAACTCCGCCGGGTCGACGACGGCCTCGTCCGGGCCGCCGTAGCGCTGCACGTACTCCTGCTGCACCCGCTCGACCAGCAGCCGCGAGACGGGGTGGTCGTAGGGCAGAGGGCGGAACGTGGCGACCGCGCCGTCCCGGAGCGTGCCGGCGTCCAGGTCAGCGGAAGTGGACATGCCCCACCCCCTCGGCCCCCACCGCGCGCGCCGCCTCGTCCGCAGGTTCACCGTTCACCAGCACGCCGGGATTCTTCCCTGCCCTGCGCACCGTCCCGATCGCGGCCCAGCCCGCGGGCAGCTCGACCCACGACGGGAAGGTCGCCACCAGCGCGTGGTCCTCGCCCCCGGTCAGCACCCAGGCCAGGGGATCGACGCCCAGTGCCGCAGCGACCTGCTGCAGCGGCCCGACCGGCTCCAGGCAGGTGCGCACGAGGGCCGCGCTGTCGAGGTCGACGGCGACCCGGCTCGCGGTGGCGATGTGTCCGAGGTCGGCCAGCAGGCCGTCGCTGACGTCGCACATCGCGGTCGCCCCGCGCTCGGCGGCGGCCGGGCCGGCCCCGTACGGCGGGGTGGGACGCCGGTGCGCCGACACGACGGCGACCGGACTGCTGAAGCCGCGCCGCAGCACGGCCAGCCCGGCCGCGGACCATCCCAGGCGGCCGGCGAGGGCGACCACGTCGCCGGCCCGGGCGCCGGAGCGGAGCACCGGCGACCGGCCGCCCAGGTCACCCAGGGCGGTCACCGAGAGGACGACGGCCGTGCTGTCGGCGGCGGCCGTCACCATGTCGCCCCCGACCACGGCGGCACCCAGCGGGGCGCACTCCTCGGCGAGCCCCGCCGCGACGCCCTCCAGCCACGCGGTCGGGGTGTCGGGCGGGCAGGCCAGGCCGACCAGCAGCGCCGTCGTCGTGCCTCCCATGGCGGCGACGTCGGCGAGGTTGGCCGCGGCCGCCTTGTGCCCGATGTCCTCCGCCGACGACCAGTCGCGGCGGAAGTGCCGGCCCTCGACGAGGACGTCGGTGGTCGCCACGACCCGGCCGTCGGAGGTACGCACCACGGCCGCGTCGTCCCCGGGCCCGACCTCGGCGGCACGCGCGGTACCGGCCTGCGCCGTGACGCGGGCGATCACCCCGAACTCGCCGACCACCCGCACGCTGTCGGCGGGATCCTCCCGGGGCACCAGCGGCCGTGGACGAGTCATCGGGAACCCTCCCGTCCTGCGGTAAGTTGCCGAACTGTCCGCCCGACGGCGCGGACGACGTAGCGGCAGCACTGCCCGACGAAGGGTCTCCCGTGGTTCACGCCTACATCCTCATCCAGACCGAAGTCGGCAAGGCCGCCCAGGTGGCCTCCGCCATCAGCGAGATCAGCGGCGTGACGAAGGCCGAGGACGTCACGGGCCCCTACGACGTGATCGTCCGCGCCGAGGCCGACACCGTCGACGACCTGGGCCGGCTCGTGGTCGCCCGGGTGCAGTCGGTCGACGGCATCACGCGGACGCTGACCTGTCCGGTCGTCAACATCTGAGAGCCAGATCGTCCTGACCGAGCAGAACGCACCGCCCGCACCGACCGCTCCGGACCAGCCGGGGGCCCCGGACCGCACCGCGCCGGCCGGCGGCCCTGATGATCCGTTGCGCCGGATCGCGCTGATCGTCACGGCCGTCGTCGTGCCGGTGGTCGTGGCCCTCGTCGTGGTCGTCCGCGTCCTGGGCGACGGCGCCGGCGCGGACGCCCCGCCCGCCGAGGTCGCGGGCAGCTCGGCGCCGCAGCGGGCCGACCTGCCCGTGCTGCCGGTCCAGGTGCCGCCGGTGACCCCCGCCGCCGAGGACGCCTGCCCCGAGGTGATGAAGGGCCTGCCGCTCGAGCTCATGGGAGAGCAGTCCCGCCGGGTCGACTCCGACTCGCCCTTCGCCTACGCCTGGGGTGATCCGCCGGTCGTGCTGGTGTGCGGCGTGGACCGGCCCGCCGGCTGGGTGGTCGGCGAATCCGCGCTGCAGATCAACGGCGTGCAGTTCTACGTCGACACCCACGACCCCGACGCGACCGTGTGGACGGCGGTCGACCGGTCGGTGTACGTCGAGATCCGCGTGCCGGCCAGCATCGACAGCGCCCCGGTGACCGCCCTCACGACGCACATCGCGAAGGCCCTGCCCTACCAGGAGCCCCGCGCCGGGAAATGAGCTCTACCTGGGCGGCAGCCGGTCCAGCTGGGCGTCCAGCACGGTGCGGACCTCCTCCTCCGCGGCGTCCACGGAGTCGGCCACGGCGGTCACCGAGACGCTGAAGACGCCGTGCCCGCACCACGCGAGGGCAGCGGGGCCGACCAGCCGGGCCTGCGGGTCGGTGTCGTCCACGGCAAGGAGGTGGCAGCCCCCCGGCAGGCCGGGAGCGCTCTCGATCAGCGTGGCGTCGTAGTGCTTCGCCTCGTTGTGGGCGAGGTCGGCGGCGTAGGCGGCCGCGCCGGACCGGTGCTCGAACTGGTCGACGAAGACGCCGGTCATGGGCGCCGGGCCGCCGGTGCCCCAGAAGCGCTCCCAGCCGTAGCGGTAGCCGTACTCCATGAGCACCTCGCGCTCCCGCTCCGGGTCGTCGGAGTACGCGGCGACGTCGGCGACGGTCTTCTCCCCCGCGGGCGGATCGAGCTCGTCGTCGGGCAACCGGGGCAGCCCCGAGGGCACCGTGGTGACGATCAGCGCCTGGAGATCGGCGGCGGAGCCAGGCGTGGCGGCCGCGGCCCGCGGAGCAGCCGGGGTCGGGACGCCGTCGACCGCGCGGGCACAGCCGCCCGCGGCCGGCAGGCATGCCAGCACGCCGAGCAGGACGACCGCCCGCGAACGCCGGGCAGGCCGTCCCGAGGTCACCGCGCGGCCCGCGAGCCGCCGTCCAGGGCGCCGGTGACCAGCCGGTCGACCAGGTCGGCGAAGTCGACACCGGTCGCGGCCCACATGCGCGCGAACATCGAGATGGGGGTGAAGCCGGGCATGGTGTTGACCTCGTTGATCACCAGCCGGTCGCTGCCGTCGGGGGCCGTGCCGAGGAAGAAGTCGACGCGGGCCAGGCCGCGGCAGTCCAGGGCCAGGTAGGCCCGTCGGGCGGCCTCCTGCACGGCCTCGGTCTGCCCGGGCGACAGGGCGGCCGGGATGTCGAAGTCGGCGGCGTCGTCGAGGTACTTGGCCGCGAAGTCGTACCAGTCGACCCCCGGCCGCAGCCGGATCTCCGCGGGGAGGCTGGCCTGGGGCCGGCCGTCGGGTCCGGCGAGGACCCCGCACTCGATCTCCCGGCCCGGCACGGCCGCCTCGACGAGGACCTTCGGGTCGACGGCGGCCGCCTCGGCCACCGCGGCGGGGAACTGCGCCCAGTCGGTCACCCGGGTGATGCCGATGCTGGATCCGGCCCGCGCCGGCTTGACGAAGACCGGCAGGCCCAGGCGCTCCCGCGCGGCGTCGTCGAGCAGCGCCGGATCGGCCGACACCGCGCCGGCGGCGTCGCGCAGGACGACGTGCTCACCCTGCGGGAGCCCGGCGGCCGCGAGCAGCTTCTTGGTGAACTCCTTGTCCATCGAGGCGGCGCTGGCGAACACCCCCGAGCCGACGTAGGGCAGTCCGGCCATCTCCAGCAGCCCCTGGATGGTGCCGTCCTCGCCGTAGGCGCCGTGCAGGACGGGGAAGACGACGTCGACCTCGGTGAGCGCCGGGCCCACCGCGGCGCTGGGCTCGAGCACGGCCAGCCCGCGGCCGGCGGGGTCGCCGACGAGCGAGACCGCGGTGCCACCCACGACCTCCGGCAGCTTCCCGTCGGTGATGGCAAGCCGCTGGTCGGGATCGGCGAGCACCCACCGGCCGTCGGTGGCGATGCCGACCGGCACCACCTCGTAGCGCTCGGGATCGAGGGCCGCCATGACGCTCCCCGCCGAGACGCAGGAGATGCTGTGCTCCGCGCTACGACCCCCGAACACGACCGCGACGCGCACCTTGTCTGGCTTCCCGCTCATCGGAGCGACCCTAGTCGAGCGGGTGTGACAACCTCTTCGCGTGCAGGAGAAGACGGCCCCGGTGCCGCCACCCGCGTCCCCCGCAGCCTTCTCGCGCGGGTTCCGGCTGGCCGGCGCGGCCGTGCACCTCTACACGGCCAGCGGATCCGTCCTCGGCCTGCTGATCGTGCTCGCCGCGGTGGAGGGCGACGTCGAGGCGGCCCTCTGGCTCGGCCTGGCCACCCTGTTCATCGACGGCACCGACGGGATGCTGGCCCGCAAGCTGCGGGTCAAGGAGACCATCCCCTGGTTCGACGGCGCCCTCCTGGACAACATCGTCGACTACCTGACCTACGTCTTCGCCCCGATCGTGCTGCTGTGGACCACCGGCCACCTCCCCCACGGCGGGCTCGGGTGGCTCCTCGCGGCGCTCCCGCTGCTGGCCTCCTGCTACCAGTTCTGCCGGGTGGACGCGAAGACCTCCGACCACTTCTTCCTGGGTTTCCCCAGCTACTGGAACGTCGTCGCCTTCTACGTGATCGTGCTCGACACCAGCACGCTCGTGACCACGGTGACGCTCGTCGTCTTCGCGGTGCTGGTCTTCGTGCCGATCCGGTACCTCTACCCCTCCCGGATGCGGCGCCTGCAGGGCCTCACGCTCACGCTCACCCTCGTCTGGCTCATCACCTACGCGGTGCTGGTCGTGCAACTGCCCGACCCGAACCCCTGGGTGGTCGCGGCGTCGCTGGCCTACCTCGCCTACTACGTGGGGCTGAGCCTGTGGCTGACGGCCCGCGGCGCCGGGGCGCGGCGCGCCGCCCGCTCAGTCGAGGGCAGCCAGGGCGACTGACAGGTCCGCGACCAGGTCGGCGGTGTCCTCGATGCCGCACGACAGCCGCACGAAGCCGGCCGGGACCGCGTCGCCGCCCCACTGCGCCCGGCGGTCGACGGTGCTGTGCACCCCGCCGAAGCTCGTGGCCGCGTTCCACAGGTGCGCGGCCGCCAGTAGCGTGCTCACGGCCGCCTCGTCGGCCAGTTCGGCGGAGACGACCCCGTTGGGCCGCAGCATCTGCCGCGAGGCGAGCGCGCTCGAGGGGTCTCCCTCGCGCCATGGCCACCGGACGCCGGTGACGGCGGGCGAGGCGGCCAGCACCTCCGCGACCGCCGCGGCGTTCTGCGCCTGCCGGGCCAGCCGGAGATCGAGGGTGCTCATCGACCGGTGGCCCAGCCATGCCTCGAACGGGCCGGGCGTGTTGCCGGTGTTGTTGCGCCACCGCTGGATCGCGGCGTACAGGGCGTCGTCCCGGGTGCTCACGTGCCCGAGCAGCAGGTCGCTGTGGCCGGTGAGCGCCTTGGTGTCGCTGCCCACGGTGAGGTCGGCGCCGAGGTCCAGCGGGCGCTGGCCGAGCGGGGTGGCGGTGGTGTTGTCGACGGCGACCAGCGCCCCGGCCGCGTGCGCGGCCCGGGCGACGGCGGCGATGTCGCACACGTCCAGCAGGGGGTTGCTGGGCGTCTCCAGGAACACCATGCGGGCGCCCTCGAACCCTCCGCCGGCGGCGTAGGCCTCGACGTCCGGGGTGGCGACCTGGTCGACGCGGATGCCGAAGCGCTCGAGCTCGTCCCGGGCCAGCAGCCGGGTCGTGTAGTAGCCGTCCGACGGCAGCACCAGCCGGTCGCCGGCCCCGACGCAGGCCAGCACCGCGGCGCTGATCGCGGCCATGCCGGTGGCGAAGGACAGGCACCGTCCGCCGTCGAGGGCGCCGACGGCGGACTCGAAGACGCGCAGCGTCGGGTGCTCGGTCCGGGCGTAGGCGTCGGCGCCGCCGGCGCGCGGCGGCAGGTCGCCGAGGTGGAACGGGGCGGCGAACACCGGCGAGGGACGCAGCGGCGCACCGGCAACGGGATCGTGCTCCCCGGCCCGGACCGACCGGGTGCCATCGCCCCAGCTCATTCCGGCTTGGCCTCGCGCATCATCATCGAGCGCACCATCGCCGCGGGCGACTGCCCCTCGTGGCACACCGCGACGACGGCCTCGGTGATCGGCATGTAGACGTCGTGGGCCCGGGCCAGGTCGAGCACCGAGCGGCAGCTCTTGACGCCCTCGGCGGTCTGGCGGGTGCTCCGCTGCACCTCCTCCAGCGTCATGCCGCGCCCGAGCTTCTCCCCGAACGTCCGGTTGCGCGACAGCGGCGAGCTGCAGGTGGCCACGAGGTCACCCAGCCCCGCGAGCCCCGCGAACGTGGTCATCTCGGCACCCAGCGCCAGGCCCAGGCGGGCGGTCTCGGCCAATCCACGGGTGATCAGCGAGGCCCGCGTGTTGTCACCGAACCCCAGCCCCTCGGCGATGCCGGCGGCCAGCGCGATGACGTTCTTGACCGCACCACCGAGCTCGCAGCCGACGACGTCGGGGTTGGTGTAGGGCCGGAAGTAGGGGGTGTGGCAGGCGGCCTGCAGCTGCTCGGCGCGGTCGGTGTCGGAGCAGGCGATCACGGTCGCGGACGGCTGCTCCTCGGCGATCTCCCGGGCCAGGTTCGGCCCGGAGAGCGCGGCGACCCGCTCCGGCCCGGCCCCCGTGACCTCGCGGATCACCTCGCTCATGCGCTTCGTCGTCCCGAGCTCGATGCCCTTCATCAGGGAGAGCAGGATGGCGTCGGGCGGGAGCAGGGGCGCCCACTCGCCGAGGTTCTCGCGCAGCGACTGCGAGGGCACCGCCAGGACGACGACGGAGGCGTCGAGCAGCGCCTCTGCCGGGTCACACGTCGCGCGCATGGTGCTGGGCAGCCGGATGCCCGGCAGGTAGTCGCGGTTCTCGCACTCGTGGGTGATCGCCTTGGCCAGCTCGGGACGGCGCGCGTGCAGCACGACCTCGCACCCGGCATCGGCGAGGACCTTCGCGAACGTCGTCCCCCAGGACCCGGCCCCCAGCACCGCGGCCCGGGTCACGCCGCGCTCCCCGACACGTCGCCCGGCAGTTCCCGGCCGGGCCGCGGGTAGAACCCCGAGGGCGCCGGCTCGCCGCGCAGCTCGGCGAGCTGCTCACGGACCCGCGACATGATCAGCTCGGTGGTCTCGCGCAGGAGTTCGGCGGTCAGCGGGCGGCCGGCCCGGACCTCCGCGCGCAGCGCGTCGAGGTCGACGGGCTCCCCCACCAGGTACTCGGCCGGCACCCGGAGGCGCGGGTACAGCCTCTTGCGGTGGTAGTCGTGCAGCCGCTGCGGCCCCCACTGCGCCACGGGGACGACGACGGCGTCGGTGGTGAGCGCCAGGCGCGCGACCCCGCTGCGCGACTGCATGGGCCACCAGTCCGGGTCGCGGGTCACCGAGCCCTCGGGGTAGATCACGACGGCGTTGCCCGCCTCGAGGTCCGCCCGGGCGGCGTCCAGTGCCCCGTGCGCGTCGGCCGAGAACCGGAACACCGGGATCTGCCCGGCCTGCCGCAGCAGTGTGCCGATGACGCCCTTGAACACCGACTCCTTGGCCAGGAAGTGCGGGAAGCGGCCGCTGTCGAAGACCAGCCGCGCGCAGGCGATCGGATCGAGGATCGAGACGTGATTCGCGACCACGAGCACGGGACCGGTCGGCGGGATGCGCTCGGGGTGCCGGTAGCGGAGCCGGAACATCAGCGAGGCGGGCGGGTACACGACCAGGACGCAGAAGGCCATGGTGAGGTTCATGGGCCGCCGGGTGCGCCATCTCGCCGGCCGACGGGCGGGCCTGCCGGCCGGCGCAGCGGCGTCCGCGGGGGTCTTCTCCGCCACGGGCCCCCTTCCGTTCCCGGGCGATGGCTCGCCTGGTCGTCCCGATGTGATGCTGCCCATGATCGACCCTGGGCACCCGCCCGGAGCCCACCGGGTCCCTCGTCGCATCCATCCGGTGAATCGGCCGCGCGCACACCGGACCGGGCGGTGTGCTCACATGGGCTGGTGCGCAGCTGGTCGATCGTCGTCCCGGCGAAGCGTCTCGCCGTCGCCAAGACCCGTCTGCGCCCACTGACCACGACCCTGCCCGGCACGGCGCACGACGAGCTCGTGCTCGCGCTGCTGGCCGACACCGTGGCCGCCGCGGGAGCCTGTCCGGCGGTCGGCGCGGTCGTGGTGGTCACCGACGACACCGCCGCGACCGCCGTGGCCCGCGGCCTCGGCGCGCGCACGGTCGGCGACGAGCCCGATCGCGGCCTGAACCCGGCCCTCGAGCACGGGGCCCGTGAGGCGGGCGGTCCGCTCGTCGCCGCGCTCTCCTCCGACCTTCCGGCGCTGCGGCCCGACGAGCTGGCCCGTGCCCTGGACGCCGCGGCCACGACGGCGCCCCGCTGCTTCGTATCCGACGCCCACGGCACGGGGACGACGCTGCTCACCGCCGTGGATACCGATCTGGGGCCCCGTTTCGGGCCCGGTTCCGCCGCGGCGCACCGCGCGAGCGGCGCCCGGGCCCTGTCCGGGTCGTGGCCCGGCCTGGTGCAGGACGTCGACACCGAGGCCGACCTCCGGGCGGCGCAGGCGCTCGGCGTGGGCCCGCACACGGCCGCCCTCCTGGAGCGCCTGCGGGGGGCCTGCACAGGGTCCTGAGACGACCGGTGCGGCACGATGAGCGCGTGACCGCCGAGAGCGCCACCACCACCGTCTCGCTGCCCACCGACCGGTTCCTCAACCGCGAGCTGTCCTGGCTGGACTTCAACGCCCGCGTCCTCGAACTCGCCGAGGACGACTCGCTGCCGCTCCTGGAGCGGGTGAAGTTCCTGGCGATCTTCGCCGGCAACCTCGACGAGTTCTACATGGTCCGCATCGCCGGGCTGAAGCGGCGCCACAACACCGGGCTGACCGTCCGATCGCCCGACGGCCTGACCATCCGGGAGCAGCTCGAGCTGATCACCTCCCGCACCCAGGACCTCGTGGCCCGGCACGCCGACGTCTTCCTGCACGACGTGGCGCCGCGGCTGGAGGACGAGGGCATCCGCATCGTGCACTGGCCCGACCTTGACGACGTCTCCGCCGCCCGGTTGCGCGAGTACTTCCGTGACCAGGTCTTCCCGGTGCTGACCCCGCTGGCGGTCGACCCGGCCCACCCGTTCCCCTACATCAGCGGCCTGTCGCTGAACCTCGCCGTCTCCGTGCGCGACCCCGAGACCGGGCTGGCGCACTTCGCCCGGGTCAAGGTGCCCAACAACGTGCCGCGGTTCGTCCCGGTCGGGCCGGTGGACAGCACCGCGACGTTCCTCCCGCTCGAGGACCTGATCGCCGCCCACCTGCCGGCGCTGTTCCCGGGCCTCGACGTCGTCTCCCACCACCTGTTCCGGGTGACCCGCAACGCCGACCTCGAGGTGGAGGAGGACCGCGACGAGGACCTCCTGCAGGCGCTGGAGCGCGAGCTCGCCCGCCGCCGGTTCGGCCCGGCCGTCCGGCTCGAGGTGACCGAGACGATGGACCCGCAGATCCTCGACGTCCTCCTGTCGGAGCTCGAGATGAGCGCGGACGACGTCCTGCAGGTGCGCGGGCTGCTCGACCTGTCGTCGCTGTGGGCGCTGTACGACCTCGACCGGCCCTCGCTCAAGGATGACCCGTTCGTGCCGGCCACCCACCCGCGCCTGTCGGAGGGCGAGACACCCAAGAGCGTGTTCGCCACGCTCCGCGAGGGGGACGTGCTCGTGCACCACCCCTACCACTCGTTCGCCACGAGCGTGCAGCGGTTCATCGAGCAGGCCGCTGCCGACCCGAACGTGCTGGCGATCAAGCAGACGCTGTACCGCACCTCCGGCGACTCCCCCATCGTCAACGCGTTGATCGACGCCGCCGAGGCCGGCAAGCAGGTCGTCGTCCTCGTCGAGATCAAGGCCCGCTTCGACGAGGAGGCCAACATCACCTGGGCCCGGTCGCTGGAGCGCGCCGGCTGCCACGTCGTCTACGGGCTGGTGGGCCTCAAGACCCACTGCAAGACGGCGCTGGTGGTGCGGCGCGAGCACGGGACGCTGCGCCGTTACTGCCACATCGGCACGGGCAACTACAACCCGAAGACGGCGCGGCTCTACGAGGACCTCGGGATCCTGACCGCGGATCCGCGGGTCGGCGCCGACCTGACCGACCTGTTCAACACGCTGACCGGCTACTCGCGACAGACCAATTACCGCACCCTCATGGTCGCTCCCCACGGCATCCGGTCGGGCCTGATCGAGAAGATCCGCCGCGAGGCGCGGCACGCCGCCGAGGGCCGCGCCGCCGGCATCCGGTTCAAGCTCAACTCCCTGGTCGACGAGCGCATCATCGATGCGCTCTACGAGGCCTCGGCTGCGGGTGTGCCGGTCGACCTGCTCATCCGCGGCATCTGCTCGCTGCGCCCCGGGGTCCCGGGCCTGTCCGAGCGCATCCGGGTGCGCTCGATCGTCGGCCGCTTCCTCGAGCACTCGCGCGTCATAAACTTCTGCAACGCCGGCGAGGCCGAGTGGTGGCTGGGCAGCGCCGACCTGATGCACCGCAACCTCGACCGCCGGGTGGAGGTGCTGCTGCGGGTGTCCGACGAGGTGGCGCACCGCGAGCTCGACGACCTCTTCGACGCGGCGATGGCGCCCGGGATCCGCTGCTGGGAGCTCGACGGCGACGGCAGCTGGACGCGCGGCGGGGACGTCGACTACCAGGCCGCCCGGCTGCGGCGGATCGGTGAGTCCGCTGAGTGAGGCCGGCCGGCTGGTCCCGGCGGCGGGCGGGCTGCTGTGGCGGCCCGGGCCTGACGGCGGCGCGCCGGAGGTCGCCGTGGTCCACCGGCCGAAGTACGACGACTGGTCGCTGCCCAAGGGCAAGCTGGAGGCCGGCGAGCACCCGCTGATCGCCGCCGCGCGCGAGGTGCGGGAGGAGACCGGCCTGTCCGCCACGGTCGGCCGCCGCAGCCTGCGCACCAGCTATCCGGTGCCCGAGGGCACCAAGCGGGTCGACTACTGGGTCATGCGGGCCGGGGCGGGAGAGTTCACCCCCAACCGCGAGGTCGACGAGCTGCGGTGGCTGCCGGTAACCGAGGCGGCCCGGGTGTGCAGCCACGAGCACGACCGCGACGTCGTCGCCGACCTGGTCCGCGACGACGGCCCGGTGATGCCGACCGTCGTCCTGGTGCGGCACGGGCGCGCCGGGCTCCGGTCGGAGTGGAACGGCCCGGACGACGAGCGCCCGCTCGACCGGCGCGGCCGAGCGCAGGCGTCCCGGCTGGCCGAGGTGCTGCCGGAGTTCGGCCCGTCCAAGCTGCTCTCCGCGCCACCGCTGCGCTGTCGGCAGACCCTCGAGCCGCTCGCCGAGCGGCTCGGCCTGGACATCCGGACGGTCCCCGAGCTGGGCGAGGACGAGTTCTCCGACGACCCCGGCGCGGGGCTGGCCCTGCTCGAGAAACTGCTGGCGCCCCGTCCCGACGGCGGGGTGACCGTCGTGTGCAGCCAGGGCGGCGCGATCCCGTCGGCCCTGCTGCACCTCGGCGTCCGGTGGGAGGGACACGGCCAGGCGGCCGGCCAGCTGTTCCCGCCGGCCGCCAAGGGCAGCGTCTGGGTGCTCGGCGGCCGGCCCGGGGCGCTGTTCGGCGACTACTACCGCGACGTCGACCCCGACCCGGACGCTTTTAGCTGACCGGCTGCGCGTGCGGCAGCCAGGACGGCCGACCAGCCTCGAAGGCCTCGATGTCGGGCAGGTTCCGCTCGGTCAGGCCGACGTCGTCGAGCCCTTCCAGCAGCCGCCACCGCGTGTAGTCGTCGATGTCGAACGCCACGGTGACGTCGTCGTAGCCGACCTGCTTGGCCTCCAGGTCGACGGTCACCTGCGTCGTCGGGTCGGCCTCGACCGCCGCCCACAACGCCTCGACGGCGTCCTGCGGGAGGACGACGGTCAGCAGCCCCGCCTTGGTCGAGTTGTTGCGGAAGATGTCGGCGAACCGCGAGCTGATGACCGCGCGGAAGCCGCCGTCGAGCAGCGCCCACACGGCGTGCTCGCGGGAGGAGCCGGTGCCGAAGTCGGGGCCGGCCACGAGGATCGACGCGTCCGCGTACTGCGGCTGGTTCAGCACGAAGTCCGGCTCGTTGGTGCGCCAGGCGACGAACAGCCCGTCCTCGAAGCCCGTGCGGGTGATCCGCTTGAGGTACTCGGCCGGGATGATCTGGTCGGTGTCGACGTTCGTGCGGCGCAGCGGAGCCGCGGTGCCGGTGTGGGTGGTGAAGGCGTCCATCAGACGGTCACGCTCTCCTGGAGGTCGGCGGGCGCCGTGAGGTGCCCGGTCAGCGCGGTCGCGGCGGCCACGGAGGGCGAGACGAGGTGGGTGCGCCCGCCCTTGCCCTGCCGGCCCTGGAAGTTGCGGTTGCTGGTGGAGGCCGACCGCTCCCCCGGCTTCAGCTGGTCGGGGTTCATGCCCAGGCACATCGAGCACCCGGCGCCGCGCCACTCGGCACCGGCGTCGAGGAAGACCTTGTCCAGACCCTCGGCCTCGGCCTGGGCCTTGACCGCGACCGAGCCGGGGACGACGAGCATCCGGGTGTCGGCGTCGATCCGCTTCCCGCGCAGTAGTTCGGCGGCGACCCGCAGGTCCTCGATCCGGCCGTTGGTGCAGGAGCCGAGGAAGACGGTGTCCACCTCGATCTCCCGGAGCGGGGTGCCCGGCGTGAGGCCCATGTAGGCCAGCGCCTGCTCGGCGGCCCGGCGGTCGCCCTCGTCCGCGAAGCTCGCCGGGTCGGGGACGGCGGCGTCGATCGGCAGGCCCTGCCCCGGGTTGGTGCCCCAGGTGACGTAGGGGGTGAGCGTGGCGGCGTCGATGTGCACCTCGCGGTCGAAGACGGCGTCCTCGTCGGTGCGCAGCGTCCTCCAGTACTCGACCGCGGCGTCCCAGTCAGCCCCTGTGGGTGCATGGGTCCGGCCCTGCAGATAGTCGAACGTGACCTGATCGGGAGCAATGAGCCCGGCCTTGGCGCCCGCCTCGATCGACATGTTGCAGATCGTCATGCGGGCCTCCATGGACAGCGCCTCGATCGCGCTGCCCCGGTACTCGATGACGTGCCCCTGACCGCCGCCGGTGCCGATCTCGGCGATGACGGCCAGGATGACGTCCTTCGCGCTCACGCCGGGCGGGAGCTCGCCGTCGACGGTCACGGCCATCTGCTTGGGCTTGTACTGGGGCAGCGTCTGGGTGGCGAGCACGTGCTCGACCTCGCTGGTGCCGATGCCGAACGCCAGCGCGCCGAACGCCCCGTGCGTGGAGGTGTGGCTGTCGCCGCACACGATCGTCATGCCCGGCTGGGTCAGGCCCAGCTGCGGGCCGATGACGTGCACGATGCCCTGGTCGCGGTCGCCCATGGGAGCCAGCCGGATGCCGAACTCGGCCGCGTTCTTGCGGAGCGCCTCGACCTGCGCGCGGCTCACCGGGTCGGCGATCGGGGCGAGGATGTCCAGCGTCGGGACGTTGTGGTCCTCGGTCGCCATCGTGAGGTCGGGACGGCGGACCGTGCGGCCGGCGGCGCGCAGGCCGTCGAACGCCTGCGGACTGGTCACCTCGTGCACGAGGTGCAGGTCGATGTAGAGCAGGTCGGGCTCGCCCGCGGTGCGGCGCACCACGTGGGCCTCGTAGACCTTCTCCGCCAGGGTTGTCGGCACGGCTGGGTCCTCTCGCTGGCCATCCCACGGTACTTGGTGTCTCAGTCTGTGAGATGAGAGTATTGCTGTGTGGGACAGCCTAACCCCGTCGGGGTCCTCGACAAAGCAGTGGCCATCATGCGGGCGGTCGCCGAGGAGCCGGCCACGCTCGCGGAGCTGGTCGGCCGCACCGGTCTGCCCCGGGCGACCGCGCACCGGCTGGCCGTGGCGCTGGAGGGACACCGGCTCGTGCGGCGCACCCCGGAGGGCTCCTGGGCGCCCGGCCCGGCCCTCGCGGAGCTCAACCGCGGCAGCACCGACCTCGGCGAGGTGGCCGCCCGGCACCTGGTCGCGCTGCGCGACGCCAGCGGGGAGAGCGCGCAGTTCTACGTCCGCGACGGCGCCCACCGCGTCTGCGTGGCCGCCGCCGAGCGCACCAGCGGGCTGCGCGACACCGTGCCCGTCGGCGCCCGGCTGCCCATGACCGCCGGCTCCGCGGCGCACGCCCTGCTCGCCTTCACCCCCGCCGAGGAGGTGACCCGCCTGCTGCCGTCGGCGAGCTTCACCGCGCGCACGCTGCTCGACGTCCGCCGGCGCGGCTGGGCGCACAGCGTGGCCGAGCGCGAGCCGGGCGTGGCCTCGCTTTCGGCGCCGGTGCGCGACGGGTCCGGCGCCGTCCTCGGGGCGGTCTCGATCTCCGGACCGGTCGAGCGGCTGGGCCGGCGGCCCAGCCCCGAGATCATCGGCGCGGTGCTCGACGCGGCCGCCGCGATCTCGCGCGCCGCCCGCTGACCGGCCGACCGCGGCCTCAGTGCCCGGGCGGCCCGTCGTCGTCCCCGGACACGCTCGCCCCCGGGTCGACGACGATCGGCCGCAGCCGCGACCAGAGCGCGAACGAGGCGGCGAACACCAGCATGGCCAGTCCGGCCCACAGGTTGGCGTTCACGCCGCCCGTCTTGTCCGACTGCTCCTCGCCGAAGATCGCGACCAGCACGAGCACCACCCCGTAGAAGCCGATCAGCCCGGCGATGACGTTGCGGACGTCGAACGCCCCGGCCTTGTGCGGGCGTTCCGCGGTGCCGTTCTCCTGGCTCATTCCGTGGCTCATCCGTCCGGCCTCTCTCAGCGGAAGATCAGGTTGAGGGCGATGACCATGGCCAGCGAGATGCTGGCCATCCTGGTCGGCGAGCGGTACCAGGGCAGCGACGAGGCCTCGGGATCGGTGCGCTGCTCCTCCGGCGTCTCGGAGTAGACGAGTCCGGCGAGCTCGCGCACCGGTTTGGGTGCCGTCACCAAGCTCACGACGACGCTGACGATGATGTCGACCCCGAACGCGACACCGGCGGCCACGAAGCTGGCACCCTGGCCGCCGAGCGGCAGCACACCCAGCGACGCCGTCCCGAACGCGTCCTTGCTCAGGAACGCGACGGCCACGGCGGCGAGGGTGCCGGAGACCAGGCCCGCCCAGCCGGCCGTGGACGTCATGCGCTTCCAGAACATGCCCAGGATGAACGTGGCGAACAGCGGCGCGTTGAAGAAGCCGAACAGCGTCTGCAGGTAGTCCATCAGGTTCGTGTAGCCCGACGCGATGATCGCCGTCCCGATGGCGATGACCGTGGCACCGACCGTCGCCCAGCGGCCGACCACGAGGTAGTAGTGGTCGGGCCGGTCCTTCTTCACGTAGGTCTGCCACAGGTCGTAGCTGAAGACCGTGTTGAAGGCGGAGATGTTGGCCGCCATGCCCGCCATGAACGCCGCGAGCAGGCCGGCGAGCGCCACGCCCAGGAGGCCGTTGGGCAGCACGTCGCGGATCATGTACAGCATCGAGTCGTTGTAGTCGAAGTCCGCGTTGCCCTCCGCCTTGGCCTTCATCACCTCCGGCACCAGCACGGTCGCGATCAGCCCCGGGATCACCACGACGAACGGCACGAACATCTTCGGAAACGACCCGATGATGGGCGTGCTCCGGGCGGCCGACATGGAACTGGTCGCCATGGCGCGCTGGACCTCGACGAAGTTCGTCGTCCAGTAGCCGAAGGAGAGCACGAAGCCGAGGCCGAAGACGATCCCGACGACCGACCAGAAGGAGCTCCCGAACCCGGTCAGGTTCGTGGCCGGCCACGACGACAGGCTCTCCTCGCCGCCTGCCGCGGTGACCTTGTCCGCCAGGCCGCCGATGCCGCCGACGCGGTGCAGGCCGAGCAGCGTCAGCGGCACCAGTGAGGCGACGATGACGAAGAACTGCAGCACCTCGTTGTAGATGGCGGCCGACAGTCCGCCCAGGGTGATGTAGCTCAGGACGATGGCCGCGGCCAGGATGAGCGACACCCACAACGGCCAGCCGAGCAGGGCCTCGACGATGCTGGCCAGCAGGTAGAGGTTGATGCCGGCGATGAGGATCTGGGCCACGGCGAAGCTGAGCGCGTTGACCAGGTGGGCGCCGGGGCCGAACCGGCGGCGCATGAATTCCGGGACGCTGCGGACCTTCGAGCCGTAGTAGAAGGGCATCATCACGACGCCCAGGAAGAGCATCGCCGGGACGGCGCCGATCCAGAAGTAGTGCATCGTCGCCATGCCGAACTGCGCCCCGTTGGCCGACATGCCCACGATCTCAACCGCACCGAGGTTGGCCGAGATGAACGCCAGGCCGGTGATCCAGGCCGGCAGCGACCGGCCGGACAGGAAGAAGTCCAGGCTGTCCGAGACCCGCCGCCGCGCGGCGAACCCGATCATCAGGACGACGGCGAAGTAGACGAAGACCAGGACGTAGTCGACGAAGGAGGCATCCAACCTCAGGGTGCTGTCCACGCTGCTCCTTCTGCTCGGGTGGTGCGGATCAGGCCAACCGTCGGGCACCTGCCGACGGGACGGCGGTGAACGTCCGCGGTGCGTCTTGGCCCTCGCGGGCGAACCGTTCGGTCACGGCCGCGACGACGGCGTCGATGCGGTCGTGGTCCACGAGCGCGATCGCGCTGCCCCCGAAGCCGCCGCCGACCATGCGGGCGCCGTACGCCCCCGCGGCCGTGGCCGACTCGACGATCGCGTCGAGCAGCGGGACCGAGATCTCGAAGTCGTCGCGCAGCGACTCGTGCCCCGCGGTCAGGATCGGGCCGATCGTGCGCGGATCGGCGTCCCCGCGCAGTGCGGCGACCACCTCGAGGACCCGCGCGTTCTCGGTCACGATGTGCCGCGCCCGCCGGAACAGCACGTCGCCCTCCGGTGTGCCGTCGGCGAGCGACCCGAGCCCGGCGACGTCGTCGACCTCGCGGAGGAACGCCACACCGAGCCGCTCGGCCGCCGACTCGCACTCGCGGCGCCGGTCGCCGTAGCCGCCCCCGGCGTGCTCGTGCGTGACACCGGAGTCGACGACGAGCAGCTCGAGGCCGGCCCCGGCGAGGTCGAGGGGCACCTGCTCGCTCGCGCGGTCCCGGGTGTCGAGGAACAGGGCGTGGCCGGCGGTGCAGAGCACCGACGCCGACTGGTCGAGGATGCCGGTCGGTGCGCCCACGAAGTCGTTCTCCGCGCGCCGGGCGACCTCGACGAGGTCGGGCGGGCCGAGCTCCGGGGCCGCCAGGTCACGCAGCGCCAGCGCGACGGAACAGGTCAACGCCGCCGACGAGGAGAGCCCGGCACCGACCGGGACGTCGGACTCGAGCAGCACGCTCACCCCACCGCCGTCCAGCCGTTCGCGGAGGGCCCAGACGACCCCGGCCGGATACGCGGCCCAGCTGTCGGGCCGGCCGGGCTCCAGCTCGCTCACGTCGAGCTCGACGACGGATCCGTCGCCCTGCACCGACGCGAACGCCACCCGTCCGTCGCTGCGGCGGGCGACCGCCGCCCGGGCGGTGTGCGGCAGCGCGACGGGCAGCACGAAGCCGCCGTTGTAGTCGGTGTGCTCGCCGATGACGTTGACCCGGCCCGGCGCCGCCCAGACCCCCTCCGGCGCGCCGCCGAACGTGCCGGCGAACGCCGTGCGGGCCCCGGCCACCGCCTCCTCGTCGCTCGTCACGAGACGACCACGGCGTTCATGGCTCGATTCCGGCCTCGCTCCGCTCCTCGGTCGCTGTCCCCCGCAAGCGGGAGGTGCCCCCAGCCTGTGGCGATGCTCACTCGGCAGTCACCTTCACGTTACGCAGCTGCTCGGCCACGTCCTCCGGGTTCGTGTCGGTGATGAACGCCCCCATCCCGGACTCCGAGCCGGCCAGGTACTTCAGCTTGCCCGGCGCGCGGCGGAACGAGAACAGCTGCAGGTGCAGCCACCAGTCCTCGCGCCCGTCGTGGACCGGCGCCTGGTTCCAGGAGGCGATGTAGGGCATGGGCGTGTCCATGCGACGGGCGAAGCGGCCCAGCACGTCGAGGTAGACGTCGACGAAGGCGTCGCGCTCCTCGTCGGTGAGCGACGGGATGTCGGGCACGCGGCGGGTGGGGAACAGCTGCAGCTCGTAGGGCCAGCGGGTGGCGGCCGGAACGAACGCCGTCCAGTGCTCGTTGGCCGTGACCACGCGCGGGCCGGAGCGCTCGGCGTCGACGACCTCGGCGAACAGGTCGCTGCCGTTCTCCGCGCGGTGCCGGCGCACGGAGGCCAGGATCTTCTCCACCCGCGGCGGGAGGTAGGGGTAGGCGTAGATCTGCCCGTGCGGGTGCGACAGCGTCACCCCGATCTCCTCACCGTGGTTCTCGAAGGGGAAGACGTACTCGATGCCGTCGATGGCGCTCATCGCCTCGGTGCGGTCGGCCCAGACGTCGACGACGAGCCGTGCCCGGTCGGGGCCGAGCTCGGCGAAGACCCGGTCGTGGTCGTCGGTGAAGCAGACGACCTCGCAGCGGCCGAAGCCCGGCCGGAGCTCGGCCAGCGGTGCGCCGGGCGCGGTGGGCGGCACGTCCCGCTCGACCGCGGTCGCGAGAGACGGGAACCGGTTCTCGAAGACGACGACCTGGTACTCGCTCTCCGGGATCTCGGTGGGCCGCCCCGGGCGCGAGGGGTCGAGAGGGCACTCGTCGGCGGGCGGCAGGAACGTGCGCGTCTGCCGGTGCGAGGCGATGGCGACCCACTCGGCGAGCAGGGCGTCGTAGCGGAGCTGGGATCTGGTCGACACCGGCGGCAGCTCGCGGGTGTCCTCGGTGGTCCGTTCGACCGGGTGCCGGTCGTCGTCGAAGTAGAGGATCTCCCGGCCGTCGGCCAGGCGACGACTCGTCCGGTTCACTGCCACCCCTTCCGCCGCGCGCCGGGGTCACCGGGCGGCGATCCGACGCTAGTACCGCAGGTGATCATGGGCCACTCGGCCCCGGGAACGACGAGAGCCCCCGGCCGGGTGGGCCGGGGGCTCGCGTGCGCTGTAGCCCCGAAGGGATTCGAACCCTCGCTACCGCCGTGAGAGGGCGGCGTCCTGGGCCGCTAGACGACGGGGCCGGACGAGCACATTCTGCCACGAGGACCCCGGCGCCTCCCCAGGGGTGGGCCCGAGAACGCGGAGAGCCCCCGGCCGCTGGGGCCGGGGGCTCTGTGCGCGTAGCCCCGAAGGGATTCGAACCCTCGCTACCGCCGTGAGAGGGCGGCGTCCTGGGCCGCTAGACGACGGGGCCGTGCTGTGGTGCGGAGGACCAGCGCCGCAGGACCGGTGCTTCCTCGCTGGGGTACCAGGACTCGAACCTAGACTAACGGAACCAGAAACCGTCGGGCTGCCAATTACCCCATACCCCATGGGTGGCACCTCGCGGCGCCGGAGAAGACGATACCTGACGCATCCGGCCGGATGTCGCACCCCCTGGGTGCCGTCGGTCACCCCGCCGGCGCGGGGACCAGCGGCCCCGGGCCCCGCAGGTCGCGCGCATCGGTCAGCCGTTGCGGCCGCACCTTCCGGCGCGACCGTGCGACCACTGCGACGTAGGCGGCCACCGACAGCACGCTGATCAGCACGAACAGCACTCCCCCGCTGTCGGGCAGCTCCTCGGTGACCACGCTCCCACCCAGCGCGCCGGCGAGGACGAAGACCAGCACGTTGTTCACCGCGTGCAGCACGATGGCGGCCTCAAGTCCGCCGGTCAGCCACACGACGGCGGAGGCGGCGAGCCCGAACACGAAGCGGTCGAGGAACGTCAGGAAGTCCGGCGGCAGGTGGGCGGCGGAGAAGAGGGCGGCCGTGACGACGGCGGCGACCACGGCACCGGCCCGCGGCGCGCGGATCCAGCCGGCGATCGTCTGGCTCAGGTAGCCCCGGAACAGGTACTCCTCGGCCGCCGACTGGAGCGGCGTGGTGAGGAACACCACGAGCAGCAGCCAGCCGAGCCCGGGCACCGGCCCGGTGACCTCGTCGTCGCCCAGCAGGAACCCGAGCAGCACGGAGAGCGCGATCCCCGTTCCGAGCGTGAGCAGCGCGATGACGACGAACCGGGGAAGCAGGCGCCAGCGCAGGCGGGCCAGCACCGAGGAGGACCAGCCGGTGCCCATTCCGTGCGCGACCGCCCAAGCCAGCCAGACCGTGGGGATCGCCACGATCAGGGTCAGGTTGGTCAGCAGCAGGACCGCCGGGTCGACCAGGTCGAGCAGCGCGAGGTCCGGTGCCAGACCGGTGAGCAGCGAGAGGATGACGATGACGAACACCGCGACGACGTAGACCACGCCGAGCAGTGCGAGGCCCAGGAGCGGCCGCCACCAGGCCCAGTCCCGCGACCGCATGGCCAGCAGGAAGGGGCGCGGGACGTCGTGCGGCGGGGTTCCCGGCGGCGGCGCCCAGCGGACGCCGGCCGGCAGCGGTGGCACCGGCGGCGGGGGCCGGAGGCCCCAAGGAGCCGGCTGCCACGGGGCGGGCCAGGAGCCGGCCGGCCACTGGGCCGGCTCCGGACGACGCATCGGCGGCGGGCCGGTGTAGGGCTCCTCGTCCCCGGGGCCCCACTGCCCCGGACCGGTCATCCCGCGTCGGGTCCCGGCGAGACGGGGCGCTCGGCGACGACGCGGGCGGCCGCCAGGCGGCGCAGCGTCCGGTCCCTGCCGAGCAGCTCGATCGACTCGTACAGCGGCGGCGAGACGGTGCGTCCACTGACCGCGACCCGCACCGGTCCGAACGCCTGGCGCGGCTTGCGGCCCAGGCCCTCGACCAGTGCGTCCTTGAGGGCCGTCTCGATCGCCGGGGTCGACCAGTCGGCCAGGTCCGTCAGGGCAGCGGCGGCCGCGTCGAGCACCTCGACGGCGTCGGCTCCGGAGAGCTGCTTGGCCGCGGCGGCGGGATCGATCTCGACGTCCTCGACGAAGAGGAACCCGAGCAGACCGACGGCCTCCGACAGCACGACCATGCGCTCCTGCGCCAGGGGCGCGATCGCGCGGAGGACGCGCTCGTCCTCCGCCGACGGCGGATCGGCAACCAGTCCTTCGGCGGCGAGGTAGGGCACGATCCGGGCGACGAACTCCTCGACCGGCAGCTCGCGCAGGTGGGTGGCGTTGATCGCCTCCGCCTTCTTGAGGTCGAAGCGCGCCGGGTTGGAGCTCACCCGGGTCACGTCGAACGCCTCGACGAGTTCCGCGACCGAGAAGATGTCACGGTCCTCGGCGATCGACCAGCCGAGCAGCGCCAGGTAGTTGACCAGCCCCTCGGGCAGGAACCCGCGGTCGCGGTAGGTGTCGAGGTTGGACTGCGGGTCGCGCTTGGACAGCTTCTTGTTGCCCTCGCCCGTCACGAACGGCAGGTGGCCGAAGCGCGGGGTGCCCGAGGCGACGCCGATGTCGGTGAGCGCGCGGTACAGCGCCAGCTGACGGGGCGTCGAGGGCAGCAGGTCCTCGCCGCGGAGCACGTCGGTGATGCCCATCAGGGCGTCGTCGACGGGGTTGACGAACGGATAGAGCGGCACGCCGTTGCCCCGCACCAGGACGAAGTCGGGCACCGACCCGGCGGTGAAGCGGATGTCACCGCGCACCAGATCGGTCCACCCGAGGTCCTCGTCGGGCATGCGGAGCCGCAGCACCGGGGTGCGGCCCTCGTCGCGGAAGGCGGCCTTCTGCGCGTCGGTCAGGTACCGGTCGTGGTTGTCGTAGCCGAGCTTGGGGTCCTGCCCGGCGGCCAGCCGGCGGGCGTCGACCTCCTCGTTCGTGGAGAACGACTCGTAGGCGTGCCCCGCGGCCAGCAGCTTCGCGGCCACCTCGCGGTAGATGTCGTGCCGCTGCGACTGCCGGTAGGGGCCGTGCGGACCGCCGACCTCGGGGCCCTCGTCCCAGTCCAGGCCGAGCCAGCGCATGCAGTCGAGCAGGTGCCGGTAGGACTCCTCGGAGTCGCGGGCGGCGTCGGTGTCCTCGATGCGGAACACCAGCGCCCCGCCGGTGTGCCGCGCGTGCGCCCAGTTGAACAGCGCCGTCCGCATGAGACCGACGTGCACCATGCCCGTCGGGGACGGGCAGAAGCGGGTCCTGACCGTCATCGGGCGCCGCCCGCGGTCGAGACGGCGTCGGCCGCGGCGACGCTGTTCGTGAGCGTGCCCAGCCCCTCGACGGTGCATTCCACGCGCTGTCCCGGCCGGATGGGGCCGACGCCCGAGGGCGTCCCCGTCAGGACGACGTCGCCCGGCAGCAGGGTCATGACCCGCGAGATGTAGGAGACCAGCGTGGGGATGTCGAAGATGAGCTGACTGGTCCGCCCCTGCTGACGCGGCTCGCCGTCGACGGTGCAGCTGACCGCGAGATCGGCGGGGTTCAGGCCCAGGCCGGCGAGGTCGGTCTCGATCCACGGGCCGAGCGGGCAGAAGGAGTCGAAGCCCTTGGCGCGCGTCCACTGGCCGTCGCTCTTCTGCATGTCCCGCTCGCTCACGTCGTTGCCGATCGTGTAGCCGAAGATGCTGGCCGGAACCTGCTCCGGCGTGACGTTCCGGGCCCCGCGGGCGCCGATGACGACGGCGAGCTCGGCCTCGTGGTGCACGTTCGTGCTGCCCGGGGGGATGCGGATGGCGTCGCCGGGGCCGATCACGGACGTCGACGGCTTCAGGAAGAGCAGGGGCTCCTTCGGCGCGTCGCCGGTCATCGCCCGCATCTCCTCGATGTGGGCCGCGTAGTTCTTGCCGACGCAGACCACCTTGCTCGGCAGGATCGGCGACAGCAGCCGGATGTCGGCCTGCGCGTAGCGGGCCCCGGTGAACGAGATCTGGCCGAACGGGTGACCCTCGATCTGCGCGACCTGGCCGTCACCGTCCAGAACGCCGAAGGACATGCCCTGAGGGGAAGCGAAACGAACGATGCGCACAGCGCGAGGTTAGTCGCCGGGATCCCGGGGGACGCCCGCGCTCCCGGGTCGCCCTATCGTCCGGGCATGGCCTGCCGCTTCTCCGAAGTCGTCGTCGACTGCCGCGACCCCGAGGCACTCGCCGCCTTCTGGTCGGCCGTCCTCGGCTACGGCGAGCTGTCCCGGGAGGACGGCGCGATCGAGATCGGGCCGGCGGAGGGCTTCGGCGGCCCCGCACCGACGCTGATCTTCAGCCCGTCCAGCGACCCTCGGCCGGCGAAGTTGCGCTGGCACATCGACGTCAGCCCCACCGACCGCGACCAGGACGCCGAGCTCGAGCGCCTGCTGTCGCTGGGCGCACGTCACGCGGACGTCGGCCAGACGGGCGAGGAGAGCTGGCACGTGCTCGCCGACCCCGAGGGCAACGAGTTCTGCCTGCTCCGCACCCCTGTCGGCCTCCGGCCGACACCGCGGCCAGGTGCCGTCACCCAGTCGGGCTGAGCCGCTGCGTCGCCCCTGCGCGGACCCCTCCGGGGCCCACTCGGCGCGACATACGATCCCCCGGTGAAGCCGTTCCTGCTCCTGTCGACGCGCGCCGAGGACCTCGCCGCGGACGAGGAGTACGCGGCCTTCCTCGCGTGCACGAAGCTGCCCGAGGAACGCCTGCACCGGTTCCGCCTGGAAGCCGCGCCCCTGTTCGACGTCGAGCTCGACGACTACGCCGGCATCTTCATCGGCGGTGGTCCCTTCAACTCCTCCGATCCGGAGGAGTCGAAGTCACCGGTGCAGCGGCGGGTCGAGCGGGAGCTGGCCGGACTGCTCGACCAGGTGGTCGCGCGGGACTTCCCCTTCTTCGGCGCCTGCTACGGGGTCGGCACCCTGGGCGTGCACCAGGGTGGCGTCGTCGACCGCCGGTACAGCGAGCCGATCTCCGCGGTATCGATCGCGTTGACGCCCGACGGGCTTGCCGACCCGCTCCTGGACGGCGTCCCCGAGCGGTTCGACGCGTTCGTCGGACACAAGGAGGCCCTCCGGGTGCTGCCGCCGTCCGCGGTGCTGCTGGCGTCGTCCGCCAGCTGCCCAGTGCAGATGTTCCGGGTCGGGCGGAACGTCTACGCGACGCAGTTCCACCCGGAGCTCGACGTGCCGGGCATCGTGACGCGGGTGCGCGTCTACCAGCACGCCGGCTACTTCGAGCCGTCGGAGATGAACGACCTGATCGCCCGGCTCACACCCGCCGTCATCACCGAGCCGGGCCGGCTCCTCGCCAACTTCGCCGGAAGATACGGAGGCGTCTGACGCAGCTCTCGTGCCGTGTGGGCCCCGGAGGGGTCCGCGCAGGCGCGATGCAAGGGCTCAGCTCCCCGCGGGGACGGCTCCTGGCTGCGGTGGGAGCCCGGAGGGCGACGTCCGGCACAGCACCGCGTAGGTCAGCGCGTCGACGAGGGCGTGCCAGGAGGCCTCGACGATGTTCGAGTGGACGCCGACGGTGGTCCACTCCCCCACCCCGTCGGTCGTGTCGATGAGCACGCGGGTCGTGGCGCTCGTGCCGCCCTTCCAGCCCAGGATGCGCACCTTGTAGTCGGCCAGCGAGACGCCGGCCAGCTGGGGGTAGCGGCCCACCAGCGCCTGGCGCAGCGCGTTGTCCAGCGCGTTGACCGGCCCGTTGCCCTCGGCGGTGCAGATGATCCGCTCGCCCCCCACGTGCACCTTGACCGTGGCCTCGCTGACCACGACGCCGTTGCCCCAGTGCTCGACGGAGGTCCTGTAGCTCTCCAGCTCGAACAGCGGGTCGGGCGCGCCCGGCAGCTGTGCGCGCAGGAGCAGCTCGAAGGAGGCGTCGGCCGCCTCGAACGACCAGCCGTCGGCCTCGAGCACCTTCACCTGGTCGACGACCCGGCCGATGGCGTCGGCCTGCCCGGTGAGGTCGACGCCGAGCTCGCGGCCCTTGAGCTCCACCGAGGCGCGACCGGCCATCTCGGTCACCAGGATGCGCATGTCGTTGCCGACGACGGCCGGGTCGAGGTGGTTGTAGAGCTCGGGGCTGACCTTGATCGCGCTGGCGTGCAGACCGGCCTTGTGCGCGAAGGCCGAGGCGCCGACGAAGGGCTGGTGGTCGTCGGGGGCGATGTTGGCCAGCTCGGCGATGGCGTGGCTGACCCGCTGGAGCTCCGGCAGGCACTCGGCCGGCACGACCGGCAGCCCCATCTTGGTGACCAGGTTGCCTATCAGCGCGAAGGTGTCGGCGTTGCCGGCGCGCTCGCCGTAGCCGTTCGCCGTCCCCTGGACGTGGGTGACCCCGGCCTCGACGGCGGCCAGCGTGTTGGCGACGGCGCACCCGGTGTCGTCCTGGCAGTGGATGCCGAGCCTGCCGCTCACCCGCGACCGGACGTCGGCGACGACCCGGCCCACGCCCATCGGCAGCATCCCGCCGTTCGTGTCGCACATGACCCCGACCTCGGCGCCCGCCCCGAACGCGGCCTCCAGCACCGCCACCCCGTAGTCGGCATCGTGCGCGTAGCCGTCGAAGAAGTGCTCGCAGTCGAGGAACACCCGCCGGCCGTGCGCGACGAAGAAGGCCACCGTGTCGGCGACCATGGCCAGGTTCTCCTCCAGCGTCGTCCGCAGCGCCTCCCGGACGTGCCGGACGTCGGACTTCGCGACCAGGCAGACCACCGGCGTCTCGGCGTCCAGCAGCGCGCGGACCTGCAGATCGTCCTCGACCCGCACCCCGGCCTTGCGAGTGGCGCCGAAGGCCACGAGCTGGGCGTGCTTCAGGGACAGCTCGCTGCGGGCGCGGGCGAAGAACTCGGTGTCCTTGGGGAGGGCGCCCGGCCAGCCGCCCTCGATGAAGCCCACGCCGATCTCGTCCAGGAGCCGGGCCACGGCCAGCTTGTCGGCGACGGAGTAGCTCACGCCCTCGCGCTGGGCTCCGTCGCGCAGCGTGGTGTCGAACACGTGGAAGTCGAGGTCGGTCATGGTGTCTCCCGGGAGCGGTGATACGGCCCCGACAACGAAAAAGACCCCCCGGGTACGGGAGGTCTGCGCGCAGTCGGGGAGCTGACTGCGCGCTAGGTGATGATGATCGAGGCTGCGGTGTGCATCGGGTCCATGAAAGCACGCCCGCCCGCGCGGTGGCTGCACCAGGGCCCGGAATCGAGGCGACGGAACACCCTGCCGACTGGTATCCCGTGCCGGTGATCCCCCGCCGATGGACCCCCGTGCACCGAGCCGACGGCGAGCACGTCGGTTACCTCGTGCCCAGTGGCGAGCCCGGGCTCGTGCTCCCGGTGACGCTGGTGGGCGCGGCGATCGGCCCGTCCCAGGAGGCCGACGTCGCGACCGCCCTGCTGGCCGAGCGCGGGCTCGCCGCGCTCGACCGGCGCTGGTGGTGCCGCCTGCCCGATCCGCTGCCCCGGGGAGTGCTGGAAGCCGGGAACCCGCCCGCCGGTTGGTCGTGGCGACCCGTCGTCCTCGTCGAGGTCTCCCCCGCCGGCTGCCGCGTGCGACCGGAGATGCCCGCGCGCGAGGAGCGCGCGGGCCAGGCGGCACTGCCGGTACCGGTGCGCGGGCTGCTGCGGGCTCGGCCCCCGGATGAACCGGAGGCCCTCCGATCAGCCGGACGCGAGAGCCGCCAGGCGGTCACCGACGTCGGTGGTCTTGATCGGCCCCTGAGGATTGCGCGTCGACAGGTCGAAGGCCACGGCGGCGTTGACCTTGCGCGCCTCGTCGGTGCGGCCGAGGTGCTCGAGCAGGAGGGCCACCGAGAGCACGGCGGCCGTCGGGTCGGCCAGGCCCTGACCGGCGATGTCGGGGGCCGACCCGTGCACCGGCTCGAACATGCTCGGGTTGGTGCCCGACGCGTCGAGGTTCCCGCTGGCCGCCAGCCCGATGCCGCCGGTCACGGCGGCTGCGATGTCGGTGATGATGTCGCCGAACAGGTTGTCAGTGACGATGACGTCGTAGCGGCCCGGGTCGGTGATGAAGAACATCGAGGCCGCGTCCACATGCTGGTAGGCGACGGTCACCTCGGGGAACTCGGCCGAGACCTCCTCGACCGTCCGCGACCACAGCCCACCGGCATGGGTGAGCACGTTGGTCTTGTGGATCAGCGTGAGGTGCTTGCGCGGGCGGGCCACCGCACGCTCGAAGGCGTAGCGCACCACCCGCTCGACGCCGAACGCGGTGTTGAGGCTGACCTCGGTGGCGATCTCCTGCGGGGTGTCCTTGCGCAGCACGCCGCCGTTGCCGACGTAGGGACCCTCGGTGCCCTCGCGGACGCACAGCATGTCGATCGGGCCGGGATCGGCCAGCGGGCTGGTCACGCCGTCGTAGAGTTTGGCCGGCCGCAGGTTCACGTGGTGGTCGAGCTCGAAGCGCAGCCGCAGCAGCAGCCCGCGCTCGAGGATGCCCGGGGGCACGCCGGGGTCACCGATGGCACCGAGCAGGATCGCGTCGTGCTGACGCAGCTCCTCGAGCACCGTGTCCGGCAGCAGCTCGCCGGTGCGCTGCCAGCGCGCCGCACCGAGGTCGTAAGGCGTGGGCTCGATGTCGGGAGCGACCTCGTGGAGGACCTTCAGGCCCTCCGCCACGACCTCGGGGCCGATTCCGTCTCCAGGGACCACTGCCAGGCGCATGGGGATCGACCCTAGGTCAGCGGGCGGTGAGGTCGGCGGACCGGGCCTCGCGGGCACCGATCCGGCCGGCGATGTCGGCCAGCAGCTCCGCCGGTACGGGGCTGTCGACGGTGACGGCCATGAGGGCCTCGCCGCCCTGCGTCGTGCGGCTCACCTGGGCGCCGGCGATGTTGATCCCCGCCTCCCCCAGTGCAGCGCCCACGGCGCCGACCACACCCGGCCGGTCGGTGTAGAGGAAGAAGAGCAGGTAGCCCGAGAGATCGAGGTCCATGTCGAAGCCGAGCACCTCGACCAGCTTGGGCACCTGGTTCTTGCCGAAGAGCGTGCCCGAGACCGTGACCTCGGCGCCGTCGGCCATCGCGCCGCGCAGCGCGATGAGGTTGCGGTAGTCGGGGCTCTCCACGTCGCTGGTGAGGCTCACCTCGAGGCCGCGCTGCTCGGCGAACAGCGGGGCGTTCACGTAGGTGACCTGCTCCTCGATCACGTCGGAGAAGACGCCCTTGAGCACCGCGAGCTGGAGCACCGAGTCGTCGAACTCGGCCAGCTTGCCGCGCACGTCGACGGTCACCGACTGCGCCAGACCGCCGGCGACCGCGGTGAACACGCGGCCGAGCTTCTCCGCCAGCGGGAGACCCGGCCGGACGTCCTCGGCGACGACCCCGCCGGCCTGGACGTTGACGGCGTCCGGCACGAACTCGCCCTGCAGCGCCAGCCGCACCGACCGGGCGACCGCGGTGCCCGCCTTGTCCTGCGCCTCGGTGGTCGAGGCACCCAGGTGCGGGGTCACGACGGTGTTCGGCAGCCCGAACAGGGGGCTGTCGGTGGTCGGCTCCGTGGCGTACACGTCGAGGCCGGCCGCGCCCACCTGACCGGACTTCAGCGCATCGGCGAGTGCCGCCTCATCGATCAGCCCACCGCGGGCGGCGTTGACGATGATCACGCCGCGCTTGGTGGTCGCGAGCTCCGGGGCGCCGATCAGCCCGAGGGTCTCGGGGGTCTTCGGCAGGTGGATGGTGATGAAGTCCGACTCGCGGAGCAGCTCGTCCAGGGACACCATCCGGACGCCGAGCTGCGCGGCCCGGCCGGGCTGGATGTAGGGGTCGTAGGCGATGAGGGTGACCCCGAAGGCGGCCAGGCGCTGGGCGACCAGCACGCCGATGCGCCCGAGCCCGACGACACCGACGGTCTTGTCGGTGACCTCCACACCCATGAACTTCGACCGCTTCCACGCACCCTCGCGCAGCGAGGCGTCCGCGGCGGGGATCTGCCGGGCCGCGGCCAGCAGCAGTGCAACGGCGTGCTCGGCGGCGCTGACGATGTTCGACGTCGGCGCGTTGACCACCATGACGCCGCGCTCGGTGGCCGCGGCGACGTCGACGTTGTCGAGGCCGATGCCGGCGCGCGCCACCACCTTGAGGTTGGGTGCCGCCGCGAGGGCCTCGGCGTCGATCTGCGTAGCGCTGCGGATCATCACCGCGGCGGCGTCGGCGAGGGCCGGCAGGAGTGCCCCGCGGTCGGCGCCGTCGACATGACGGATCTCGACCTCGGAGCCGAGCACCTCCAGGACGCTCGGTGCGAGCTCTTCGGCGATCAGGACGACGGGCGGGGTCCCCGGCACAGAGGCGGTCACAGGGCGACAGCCTAGGGAGCCCACACAGTGGGACGACACCGCCCGTCGACAACGGCGTTCTTGTGCCTGTCAGACCCTCCCGACATCCTGACTGTTCGAGAGAGTCGGCACAGCCGGCGCCGACGGAGGAGATCATGAGCCAGTCCGACGACGAAGGTCGTTCCGAGTCCAGTCCCTACGGTCAGGGACCCCCCGCCGGTGGCGGTCAGTACGGTCAGCAGCCGTACGGACAGGAACAGCAGCCGTACGGGCAGCCCACGCCGTACGAGCCTCCGCAGCAGGGCCAGCCCCAGTACGGCCAGCCCTCGCCCTACGGCCAGCAGTACGACCCGGCGTCCCCGTACGGACAGCAGTACGGGCAGCAGCCGTACGGGCAGCAGCAGTACGGGCAGGCCCCCTACGGGCAGTACGGGCCCTACGGCCAGTCCGCCGTCCCGGCGCGGCCGGGCGGGGTGGTCACCGCTTCCGTCCTCGGCTTCATCCTGGGAGCGCTCGGCGTGCTGGTGTCCCTGGTGCTCATCGTTCTCGGCGCCGCGGCCTCCAACTCCGACACCGAGGCGATCCCCGGGCTCGAGGAGTTCGCCGGGGTCGTGGGCGGGGTGCTGATCGTCGTCGGCGTGCTCGCCCTGGCCTGGACCGTCGTGATGATCTGGGGCTCGGTGTGGGCGCTCACGGGCCGCAGCCGGGTGTTGCTGCTGGTGGGCGGGGCCATCGCCCTGGGGCTCACCTTGCTGGGGTTCCTCGTCAACCTCAGCGACAGCGCCAACACCACTGCCGGCGGCGTGTTCTGGAACGTGCTGATGCTCGCTGCCGCGATCGCCATCGTCGTCCTGCTGTCGCTGAAACCGGCGGCGGACTTCTACGCCGCCCACCGGGCTCGCCGAGGCGTCCGCTGATCGCGCACTCACTCGAAACGGTCACGGGCAGATCCTGACCATGAGGTGTGCCGGCATGCACACCTAAGCTCCGGCGGCGTCTTCCACCACCCGGGCGGAAGCGCGACCAGGAGGAATGCGCGATGACCAGCCCCACCGGTCCGGACGGCCACGAGCCCCCCGCTCAGGGGTACCCCGGCTACACCTCGAGTCAGGGCTACCCCGGCTACGGATCGGGGCACGGTTACGTGCCGGCTCCGACCTACACGGGTGCGCCGACCTACAACGGTGCGGTGCTGCCCTTCCCGGATGCGGTGCGCAGCGTCCTCACGCAGTACGCGACGTTCACCGGTCGTGCCCGGCGGTCGGAGTACTGGTGGTTCGCGCTCTTCAACCTGGGCCTGTCGATCGTCGCCGCGGTGCTCGACGCAGTCGTCGGCGCGACGATCTTCGAACTGGCCGTGGCGCTGGGGCTGCTCGTGCCGTCCTTCGCGGTCTTCGTCCGGCGATTGCACGACATCGGCCGGTCCGGCTGGTGGCTGCTCATCGGCCTCGTGCCGCTCGCCGGCGCGGTCATCCTGATCGTGTTCGCCTGCACCGACAGCGAGCGCGGCGCCAACCGGTGGGGTCCCTCGCCCAAGTACGGCGCCTGATCCCGAACGCAGAAGGACCCCGTCACCTCGCGGTGACGGGGCCCTTCTCGTCTCTCAGCTCCGGGCGGCCGTACCCGTGTAGTCGTCCGACGCCGACACCCAGCTCATCAGCCCGCGCAGCTGACGGCCGGTCTCCTCGATCGGGTGCGCCTCGGCCTCGGCACGACGCCGCTTGAAGTCGGGCGCCCCGGCGTCCTGGTCGGCGATGAAGGCGGCGGCCCAGGAGCCGTCCTTGATGGCCCCGAGGACCTCCCGCATCGTCTCCTTGACCCGCGCGTCGACGATCTTCGGCCCGGTCGTGTAGTCGCCGTACTCGGCGGTGTCCGACACCGACCAGCGCTGCTTGGCGATGCCGCCCTCGTACATGAGGTCGACGATCAGCTTGAGCTCGTGCAGGCACTCGAAGTACGCGATCTCGGGCTGGTAGCCGGCCTCGGTCAGCGTCTCGAAGCCCGCCGTCACCAACGCGGACATGCCGCCGCAGAGCACGGCCTGCTCGCCGAAGAGGTCGGTCTCGGTCTCCTCGGCGAACGTCGTCCTGATCACGCCGGCACGCGTGCCACCGATGGCCTTCGCGTAGGCGAGCGCGAGCTGCAGGGCCTGCCCGCTGGCGTCCTGCTCCACGGCCACGAGGCAGGGCACGCCCTTGCCGTCGCTGAACTCGCGGCGCACGAGGTGGCCCGGCCCCTTCGGCGCCACCATGGCGACGTCCACACCGGCCGGGGGCTTGATGTACCCGAAGCGGATGTTGAAGCCGTGGCCGAAGAACAGCGCGTCGCCGTCCTGGAGGTTCGGCTCGACCGACTCCGCGTACAGAGTCCGCTGCACGTGGTCGGGCGCGAGGATCATGATCAGGTCGGCCTCGGCGGCCGCCTCGGCCGGCGTCACGACGCGCAGGCCCTCGGCCTCGGCCTTCGGCCGGCTCTTGCTGCCCTCGGGCAGGCCGACGCGGACGTCGACCCCGGAGTCACGGAGCGACAGCGCGTGCGCGTGCCCCTGGCTGCCGTACCCCAGGACGGCGACGGTGCGCCCCTGGATGATCGACAGGTCGGCGTCGTCGTCGTAGAAGATCTCGGCGGCCATGTGCTTGTGCGTTCCCTTCGGTTTGTTTCTCGGTGGGTTCTCAGGCGGTGCGCTCGACCGGGCGCAAGGTACCGGCGCCCGACATCGACCGCGGGCCGCGGCCCAGGGCCACGGTGCCGGACTGCGCCATCTCCTTGATGCCGAGCGGCGCGAGGACGGCGAGCAGTGCCTGGAGCTTGTCGGGCGTGCCGGTCGCCTCGAGGGTGACGGTCTCGGGGTTGACGTCGACCACGCGGGCGCGGAACAGCTCGGCGGTCTGCAGCACCTGCGTGCGCTCGGCCATGGGTGCGCGCACCTTGACCAGCAGCAGCTCGCGCTGAACCGCGGCACCGCCGTCCAGTTCGACGATCTTGATGACCTCGATCAGCTTGTTCAGCTGCTTGGTGATCTGCTCGAGCGGCTGGCTGGCCGCCTCGACCACGATCGTCATGCGGGAGAGGTCCGGGTTCTCCGTCGGTCCGACGGCGAGGGACTCGATGTTGAACCCGCGGCGGCTGAACAGCGCCGAGACGCGGGCCAGGACACCCGACTTGTTCTCGACCAGCACCGACAGCGTGTGGCGACTCATGACTACACCTGCCCTTCGCCGAAGACCGGGCGGACGTCGCGCGCGGCCATGATGTCGTCGTTGCTGGCACCCGCGGCGACCATCGGCCACACCTGGGCGTCGTGGCCGACCACGAAGTCGATGACCACCGGCGCGTCGTTGATGGCCATCGCCTTCTCGATCACCGCGTCGACGTCGTCCTTGGTCTCGCAGCGCAGCCCGACGCAGCCCAGCGCCTCGGCGAGGGCGACGAAGTCGGGGATGCGCACCGCCTTGGGCTTCCCCGCGGCGTCCTGCACGTGCAGCTTGGTGTTGGAGTAGCGGCCCTCGTAGAAGAGGGTCTGCCACTGCCGGACCATCCCGAGGTTGCCGTTGTTGATCACGGCGACCTTGATCGGGATGCCCTCGATCGCGCAGGTGGCCAGCTCCTGGTTGGTCATCTGGAAGCAGCCGTCGCCGTCGATGGCCCAGACCGTCGTCTCGGGCCGGCCGTACTTGGCGCCCATGGCGGCCGGGACCGCGTAGCCCATCGTGCCGAGGCCGCCGCTGTTGAGCCAGGTGCCGGGCTTCTCGTACCGGATGAACTGGGCCGCCCACATCTGGTGCTGCCCGACGCCCGCGGCGTAGATGCTGTCGGGGCCGGCGATGGCCCCGAGCCGCTCGATCACGTACTGCGGTGAGAGCGACCCGTCCTCGGGCCAGTCGTAGCCCAGCGGGTAGCGCTCCCGCCAGTCGTCCAGCTGCGTCCACCACGCGGCGAGGTCCGGCGTGCGCCCGGCCTGCTGCTCGGTGCGGAGCGCGTCGGTGAGCTGCGCGATCGTCTCGCGGGCGTCACCCACGATCGGCACGTCGGCGCGTCGGTTCTTGCCGATCTCGGCCGGGTCGATGTCGGCGTGGATGACCAACGCGTCGGGCGCGAAGCTCGACAGCTCACCCGTCACCCGGTCGTCGAAGCGCGCCCCGAGCGCGACGAGCACGTCGGCCTTCTGCAGGGCGGTCACGGCGGTGACGTTGCCGTGCATGCCCGGCATGCCCAGGTTCTGGCGGTGGCTGTCGGGGAAGGCGCCGCGGGCCATGAGCGTGGTGACGACGGGCGCGCCGGTGAGCTCGGCCAGCGCGGCCAGTTCCTCCGTGGCGCCGGCCTTGAGGACCCCGCCGCCCACGTACAGCACCGGCCGGCGCGCCGCCGCGATCAGCGCCGCCGCCTCCCGCACCTGCTTGCCGTGCGGGCGGGTGGTCGGCTTGTAGCCCGGCAGGTCCAGCCGCGGGGGCCAGGAGAAGTTCGTGGTGGCCTGCAGCGCGTCCTTGGAGATGTCGACGAGCACCGGGCCCGGGCGCCCGGTGGCCGCGAGGTGGAACGCCTCGGCGATGCGCTGGGGGATCTCGTCCGGGTCGGTGATCAGGAAGTTGTGCTTGGTGATCGGCATCGTGATGCCGCGGATGTCCGCCTCCTGGAAGGCGTCGGTTCCGATGGCGGCGCTCGGCACCTGGCCGGTGATCGCCACGACCGGGACCGAGTCCATGTGCGCGTCGGCCAGCGGGGTGACCAGGTTGGTGGCACCCGGTCCGGACGTCGCCATGCAGACGCCCACCCGACCGGTGGCCTGCGCGTACCCCGTGGCCGCGTGCCCGGCGCCCTGCTCGTGGCGGACGAGGACGTGGCGGACCTGGGAGTCGAACAGGGGGTCGTAGGCGGGAAGGATCGCGCCGCCCGGGATGCCGAAGATCACGTCCACGCCGGCCGCCTCGAGCGAGCGGACCAGGCTCTGCGCTCCGGTGATGCCGGTGGCCGGCTCGGGCGCGCTGCGCATGGTCGGCGCCGCACCTGCCGTCCGGCCCACGGTCTCGACGCCGGTCAGGGCGGCCGCTGCCTCCCGGGTGGGTGCCTCGCGGCTGGCTGCCTCGCGGGCGGCGGCCTGGCGATTAGCGGCCTGCTCGCTCGGGGTCGTGGTCATGTCGGTTCTCCTGGGCCTTGCTGGGAATGCTTGCCGGGACTGCGGGCGGAACGGGCGTACGGGCAACAAAAAACCCCTCGTGCCGCAGGCACGGAGGGGTCAGCGCGTCGGTCGTGGACCGGCGCGCTAGGCGACTACGAGGCTGCGGAGGCAGCCGTCGAGGAGCAGGCGGGCGCTGGGCACCTGCACACTGTGCGCCTCGCCGGGCGCGGGCGTCAAACGCCCCGTCCCACCATGTGGACTCCCATGTCCATTTTCGCGCCGACCATCGGGTCGAGCACCGCCGGGTCGAACCCGTCGAGGAACGCGGGCAGCTCCCCGGCCTCCATCGGCCGGCCGACCAGCCAGCCCTGGATGAAGCGGCAGCCCATCCCCCGCAGCGCGTCGAGCTGCCCGGCGGTCTCCACACCCTCGGCCACGACGTCCATGCCCAGCGTGCGGCCGAGCTCGACGACCGCGGCCACGAGCGCGGCACCCCGCCGGTCGGCCTCGATGTCGGCGATGAACTCCCGGTCCATCTTCAGGACGTCGACCGGCAGGCGGGCGAGGTAGGCCAGCGAGGAGTACCCGCGGCCGAAGTCGTCGACGGAGATGACGCAGCCCATGTCCTGGAGGATCGCCAGGTCGCTCTCCAGCCGGTCCTCGGCGTCGAGCATGATCGATTCGGTCACCTCGATCATCAGCCGCTGCGGCGGCACGGCCGCATCCGCCAGGGCCTGCGCCACGTCGGGGGCCAGGCAGCCGGCCTGCAGGTGCCGCACGGAGACGTTGACGCCGAGCTTGAGGTCGCGGCCGCCGGCGATCAGGGCGCCGAAGTCCCGCGTCGCCCGGCGCAGGACCCACTGCTGCAGCGGCACGATCAGGCCGTCGTCCTCGGCGAGCGCGATGAACTCGTCGGGCGGGACGGTGCCCAGCACGGGGTGGTCCCAGCGCACCAGCGCCTCGAGACCCAGCACCCGCCGCTCGGCGATGCCCACGACGGGCTGGTAGACCACGCGGAACTGCTCCGACTCCAGCGCCACCGCCAGATCGCGGGCCAGCCGCGACCGCCGTCCCATCGCCGTGTCGATCGCCTGGCCCGAGGACCGGACGCAGTTCTTCCCCGCAGCCTTCGCCGCGCGCAGCGCGAGGTCGGCCTGGCGGATGGTCGTGGAGACCTCCTCGGCCGGGTCGAGCTCGGTGACGCCGATGCTGCCGGAGACGTCGAAGAGCAACCCCGCCGCCGGGCCACCGGCGGGTGCGCTCGCGGGCACGGTCCGGAGGTCGGCGACGATCCGCTCCGCCAGGGCGGTGGCCTCGTCCATCCCGTCGCGGACGAGGACGGCGAACTCGTCCCCGCCGAGGCGGCCGACGAGGTCACCGTCGCGCACCGTGGTGCGCAGCCGCGCCGCCACCTGCACGAGCAGGTGGTCGCCCGCCTCGTGGCCGGCGACGTCGTTGACGGGCTTGAAGCCGTCGAGGTCGAGCAGCAGCAGGCAGGACTTCTCGCCCACCGCCGCACGCGCGCGGGCCGCCGTCAGGGCGGCCATCAGCCGGGCCCGGTTGGGCAGCCCGGTGAGGTAGTCGGTGTAGGCGAGCCGCTCCAGCTCGAGCTCGGCGCTGCGCTGGCCCGCGACATCGCGGAGGTGGAGCACCAGGCCGTCCCCCCGGCCCGTCGACTCGGGGAAAGCGGCCGACGACGCGGTGCGGACGGTCTCGAACCGGCGCCACGAGCCGTCGCGCATGCGCAGCCGGAACACCGGTCCGCGGCCGTCGTCGGGCAGCCGCGAGGCGTCGAGCGCCGCGTGCAGCTCGTGCCGGTCGTCCTCGTGCACGAGCTGCCGCAGCGGCCGCCCCTCGAGGTCGCGGGCCGCCCACGTCGTCCGCCCGTCCGGCGGGCCCGACGCCCAGGTCACCTGGCCCCGGTCGTCGAGCACGAGGGTGAGGTCGGCCGACCGGTGCACCAGCGTGCGGAAGTAAGCCTCGGTGCGCAGCACCTGGCGCGTGAGCCGGGCACCGTCGCGCGCCCACACGAGGGTCCGCGCGAAGGTGAGCGACAGCAGCACGGCGACGGTGACGGCCTCCAGGGGCACCAGCTCCCGGCCGGCCACGAGGCCGGCAAGCAGCACCAGCAGCACGCCGAAGCTCAGGCAGTAGCCGAGGACGACGCCGCCGAGCGGGACCGCGGCGACGGGTTCCCGGGTCGTCGCCCGCGGCCCGGGGTCGCTGGACAGCGCCAGCGTCGCGGTGGCCACCATCGCCAGGTACGCGGTGCTGGTGACGACGTCGAGGACCGACGAGGGAGCCGCCACGGCCAGCGCCCCGCTGTCCATGGCCACCGCGAGCGAGGCGAAGCAGGCCAGCAGCCAGCCGGTGGCCGCCCGGCGCGGCGCCGAGACGCCGGCGAGCGTCACGAGCCCCGCCGCGCAGAGGACGGCACACACCGCCGGGTAGCCGATCGTGAGCAGCCGGTCGGCGGTGCCGCCCGCGGCCCGGGTGACCACCGGCACCAGGACCTCCAGCAGCACCGCCAGTGCGGTTCCCGCCACGGCGGCGTCGAGCACCACCTGCGCCCGGACCCGCCCGCCGGTGGACCGCACCAGACGGATGCAGATCAGCGCCGCGACCGGGCCGGTCGCGGCCAGGACGAGGTCGGAGGCTCCCGAGTGCACGGGGTTGATGCCCACGCCGGTGGCGGCGCGGATGCTCTGCCCGAGGGCGAGGAGGACGGCGATGACGCCGAACCCGCGCCAGGTCCGGCTGGAGACGTCGTCGAGCCCGCGGCCGTGCCGGAGCACGCGGAGGCCCACGGCCAGCGTCGCCAGCCCGAGCACGGCGGGCGATCCGTGCGCGGTCCACCCGCGCAGGAGCAGCTCCTGCGCCGCGACGGCCACGGCGAGCGCCCCGAGGGCCGCCACCACGCGCCCGCGGGGCCAGGCCGGGGTCACTGGGATCCGACCAGCCCGGGCCAGACCACCCCGGAGTTCTGGGCCAGCGTCGTTCGCAGCCCGGACAGCGGCAGCGCACGGGAGATGAGGAAGCCCTGCGCGAAGCCGCACCCGTACCCGCACAGCGCGGCCAGCTGTGCCGGCGTCTCCACACCCTCGGCGACGACGTCGAGCCCGAGGCTCGTGGCGATGCGCACGAGGGACTCGCACAGTGCCTGGCTCTGCGGATCGCGGTCCAGCCGGGTGATCAGGGACCGGTCCAGCTTGACGATGTCGGTGCGCAGCTGCGTGAGGTGGGCCAGCGCCGAGCCTTCGCCGCCGAAGCCCTCGAGCGCCACGTGGACACCCATGAGCCGCAGCGAGGAGACGTCGAGGGCGACCCGCTCGTCGGCCGACTGCAGGGTGGCCGTCCCGATCTGCAGGACGAGCCGTTCCGGCGCCAGGCCGGAGGTCCGGAGCGCCTGCTCGACGTCGGGGACGACGCGGCCGGTGGCCAGGTACCCGCCGGGCACCGTGAGGCCGATGCGCAGCGGCGGCTCCTCGCCGGTGGGCAGCGACTCGACCCCCGCGGCGGCCTCCTCCAGCGCCCAGCACAGCAGCTCGCCGACCACGCCGGTGCGCTCGGCCAGGGGCAGGAACTCCGCGGGCGGGATCTCACCCAGCTCGGGGTGGCGCCAGCGCAGGGTCGCCTCGACGCCGGTGACCCGCTGCTCCGAGATCGAGACGATCGGCTGGAACAGCAGGAACAGCTCGTCGCGGGCGGCGGCCCCGACGAGGTCGGTGCGCAGCCGGTCCCGGCGAGCGGCGGCCGCACCGAGCTCCGGGCAGTAGCGCGCTGCGGTGCCGGGGCCGGCGGCGTGCGCGGCACGGACGGCGAGGTCGGCCCGGGCCACGAGCTCCTCCACGTCCGGTCCCGCCTCCAGGGGCACGACGCCGATGCCGGCGGTGAGGTCGACGACCCCGCCGGAGGTGACCACCGGCCGCTCGATGACCGAGAGGCAGCGGGCGGCGAGGCGGTCGACCTCCTCGGCGGTGCCCGCGAAGAGGACGGCGAACGCGCCGCCGCCCATGCGGGCCACCACGTCGCCGGCGCGGACGGTGGCACGCAGCCGGCGGCCGACCTCCGCGACCACGAGGCTGACGGTCTCCCGCCCCGCACTGGACCGGGCCTCGGCCAGCCCGCTGAGCTCGACGAGGAGGATGGCGGCCGGCGCATCGGGCGCCGTTCGCAGCGCGGAGCCGACCGCCTGCAGGAAGCCGGCCCGGTTGGGCAGCCCGGTCATCGGGTCGGTGTAGGCGACGCTCTGCAGCGCCTGCTCCCGCGCGTGGCGGTCGGTCATGTCTCGGCAGTTGAGGACGACGGCGCCGACGTCGGGGTCGCGGCGGAGGTCGGAGACGCCCGCCTCGAGGTAGCGCCACGAGCCGGCGTCGTCGCGCAGGCGAAGGAGCAGGAGGCCGTCACCGGGCAGCGCGCCGGCAAGCGCCGCCGCGTCCTCGGGGTGGACCTCCTCGAGCAGCGGACGGCCGACGAGCCGCGCGGCCGCGGACCCGAGGAAGCGTTCGAGCGCCGACGAGGCCCAGGTGATCCGCAGGGCGTCGTCCAGGATGACCACGGCATCGCCGCTGGAGCGCACGAGCGAACGGAAGTAGGCCTCGCTGCGGCGCAGGAGGGCCGCCATGCGGCGCTCGTCGCGCCCGGTGACCCAGCGGTGGACGGCGGCCAGGGCGACCGACACGACGATGCCCACGACCGGGATCCGCCCGGGGCTGGAGCCGGTCACGGCGACACCGCCGACGACGGCGACCGCGGCCACCATCGCGACGTGCGGGAGCAGCTGGCCGAGCTCCGCCGGGCGGTGTGCCGCGGCCGCGTCGTCCCTCCGGGTGCGGGGTCCCTCGTCCAGCAGGACGGCGGCGCAGAGGAGCCAGAGGCCGGCGCAGACGAGGAAGCGGCTGGTGTCCACGACCGCGGAGGCGCCCGACAGCAGCGCGGAGGTGCCCAGACCCCGCCCGGCGGTGAGCGCGACGGCGCCGACGAGCAGCACCAGCGCCATGCGCCGGCGGTGCGCCTCGATGACCCCGAGCAGGGTCAGGGCGGCGGCCATGGTCGCCGATGTGACGACGACGGCGGCGCCGAGGATCACCTGCTCCCCCAGCGCGAGGCCCGACCAGCCGCGGCGCGGGCCGACCACGAGCAGCTGGACCACGACGAGGGAGGCGGTCGTGAAGAGGGCGAGCTCGACGGCGAGGCGGAGCCCCCCCGCCCTCAGGCGGGCAGCATCGACCAGGGTCAGGATGGCCGCGATCGCCAGCAGGTACCCGGGCACGGTCGGCGCCCAGCGCAGGACGGCCAGCTGCAGCGGATCGGCCGGCGAGAGGATCGCCGCCAGCCCCTGCCCCACCACGGGGAGGAGGGGCGCGAGGCCGAGCAGGCGCCAGCTCGTGCGGTGGGCCGGCCGTCGGCCGCCCACCATGAGCAGGATCGCGGCAGCGCTCAGCCCGCTGACGACGACCGCGGCGTCACCGACCAAGCGCAACGCAGGGTCGCTCGCCGCGAGTGCACAGGCGATCGCGACGGGCACGACGCCCGCGAGCAGCCACCATCGACGCGGGTCCACACCTGCTGTCTCGGCAGCGGGAACACCGCTGACAAGCCGCGCCCCTCGGCCATCACCCGTTCGGGGGGTCCCCCGAGGGGCGGCAGCTCAGCCGCAGATGGCGCCTCGGGACGCCGAGCCGACCAGCCTGGCGTACTTGCCGAGCACGCCCGTCGTGTACCGCGGGGGCAGCGGCACCCAGGCCTCCAACCGGTCAGCGCGCTCGGCCTCGTCGACGAGCAGGTCGAGCGTGCGCGCGGCGAGGTCGAGCCGGATGCGGTCGCCGTCGCGGACCAGGGCGATCGGCCCGCCGTCGGCGGCCTCCGGCGCGACGTGACCGATGCAGAGCCCCGTGGTGCCGCCGGAGAACCGGCCGTCGGTGAGCAGCAGGACGTCCTTGCCGAGGCCCGCGCCCTTGATCGCCCCGGTGACGGCGAGCATCTCGCGCATGCCCGGGCCGCCCTTGGGCCCCTCGTACCGGATGACGACGACGTCGCCGGGCTGCAGGGTGCCGTCCGTGACGGCGTCCATGGCGCCCTGTTCGCCATCGAAGACCCGCGCCGTGCCCTCGAAGACGTCGGTGTCGAACCCGGCGGACTTCACGACCGCGCCGTCGGGCGACAGCGACCCGCGCAGGATCGTCAGCCCGCCGGTCCGGTGGATGGGGTTGTCCATCGCGTGCACGATCGTGCCGTCGATGTCCGGCGGCGCGATCTCGGCGAGGTTCTCCGCCATGGTCTTGCCGGTCACGGTGAGCGCGTCGCCGTGCAGCAGACCGGCGTCGAGCAGCGCCCGGAGGACGACCGGCACCCCGCCGACGCGGTCGATGTCGGTCATGACGAAGCGGCCGAACGGCTTCACGTCGGCCAGGTGCGGGGTGCGGTCGCCGATGCGGTTGAAGTCGTCGAGCGACAGGTCGACCTGCGCCTCGTGCGCGATGGCCATCAGGTGCAGGACGGCGTTGGTGGAGCCGCCGAGCGCCATGACGACGGTGATCGCGTTCTCGAACGCCTTCTTCGTCATGATCTGGCGTGCGGTGATGCCCTTGCGGAGCAGGTTCACCACGGCCTCGCCGGAGGCGATCGCGACGGCGTCGCGGCGGCTGTCCGGCGCCGGCGGCGCGGCGCTGCCCGGCAGTGCCATGCCGAGCGCCTCGGCGACGCTGGCCATGGTGTTGGCCGTGTACATGCCGCCGCAGGAGCCCTGTCCGGGGCAGGCCGCCTTCTCGATGGCGTCGAGCTCCTCGCGGGTGATCAGGCCGCGGGCGCAGGCCCCCACGCCCTCGAAGACGTCGATGATCGTCAGGTTGTCGCGGTCACCCAGGCGGCCGGGCAGGGTCGAGCCGGAGTAGACGAAGACGCTGGCGAGGTCGAGGCGCGCGGCGGCCATGAGCATCCCCGGCAGCGACTTGTCGCACCCGGCCAGCAGCACCGAGCCGTCGAGCCGCTCGGCGAACATGACCGTCTCCACCGAGTCGGCGATGACCTCCCGCGAGACGAGCGAGGCGCGCATGCCCTCGTGCCCCATCGAGATGCCGTCGGACACCGAGATCGTGCCGAACTCCAGCGGAAAGCCCCCGGCGGCGTGCACGCCCTCCTTGGCCCGCTTGGCCAGCCGGTCCAGCGAGAGGTTGCAGGGAGTGATCTCGTTCCAGGACGACGCCACACCGATCTGCGGCTTGTCCCAGTCGTCGTCCCCCATGCCCACCGCGCGGAGCATCGCGCGCGCCGGTGCCTTGGTGATCCCGTCGGTCACCTCGCGACTGCGGGGCTTGACGTCGACGGTCTCGCTGCTGGTGGGTCGGTCCTCGACGGTCGTCACGATCGGGGATCGTAGGCCGCCGCACCGACAGGCCGGACTCAGTACCGGTCGACGACGTTCACCAGGGGCTCCCCGGCGAGGATGCGGCCCAGCTGGTCGACCACCGTCGCCGTCGACCGCTCGCCGGTCTGCGGGACCTCGCCGGCGGTGTGCGGGGTGAGCAGCAGACCGGGCGCCGTCCAGAGCGGATGTCCCGCGGGCAGCGGCTCGGGGTCGGTGACGTCGAGCGCCGCCCGCAGCCGTCCGGACGTGAGCTCGGCGACCAGTGCGTCGGTGTCGACGACCACGCCGCGGGCGGCGTTGACCAGCAGGGCACCGTCGGGCATGGCGGCCAGGAACGTCGCATCCACCATGCCGCGCGTCTCCTCCGTGACCGGGACGATGAGGATCACGACGTCGGCGTGCGGCAGCAGTTCGGGCAGGTCGGCGGTCGACCGCACGCCGTCGCGGGCGGTGCGGGCGACGTAGGTCAGCTCGACGTCGAAGCCGGCGAGCATCCGGCCGATCCGGCGGCCGATGTCACCGGCGCCGATCACCAGCACCCGCGCGCCGACCAGCGACCGGTGCGTCGTGAACGACCACCGGCCAGCGTCCTGCTCGCGGACGAAGAACGGGATGCCCCGCTGGGCGGCCAGCGTGGCGGTCACCACCCACTCGGCGGTGGCGAGGGTGTGGGCGCCGCGGGCGTTGCACAGGACGACGCCGTCGGGGAGGCGGCCGATGAACTTCTCGGCCCCGGCGCTGAGCAGCTGCACCAGCCGCAGCCGGGGCAACGCCTCGAGGAAGCCGTTGTCGGGGATCACCGCGCCGCTGGTGCGCGGCACCCAGATCTGCGCCTGCGTCGCCGCGCCGGTCGCGGGGCCCTCGTCGGCGTCGACGTGGTGGGCGTGCACGCGCGGGGACAGACCCTCGATCGCCGTCCCGATGCCCGGCGTGGGGACCAGGACGTGCAACGGCTCGTCGGGATCGAGCTCCAGGGTCGGCACGGCAGCGAACTCTAGGCGGTGGCCCAGGCAGCGCACGTACTGTGAGTCGGGTGAGGCGGCGGACGGGACTGCGGGCCTCCCGCCTGCTGGCCGCCCTCGTCTCGGTCGCCGTTGTGACCGCCTGCGGCAGCACTGGCTACGAGTCGGCCGGCCCCTTCCGCCCGAAGCCCGAGGGCGCTCCGCCCGAGGTGGGGCCGCCGTCGGAGACCGTCCCGGCGCCGGCGCCGGGCGAGCCCGCGGAGCCGGGCACGGGCAACGAGCAGCCCGGCGACCCGAACGTGGTGGCCTCCGGTCTCGCCGTGCCCACCGGGCTGGTCGTGCTGCCCGACGGCAGCGCCGTGGTCGGCGAGCGGGACACCGGGCGGCTGCTCCAGGTCTTCCCGGACCGCTCCCCCGCCAAGGTGCTCATGACGGTGCCGGGAGTCGACGCCGGGGGGAACGGCGGCCTGCTCGGGCTGGCGCTCTCCCCCACCTACCAGGAGGACGGGCTCCTCTACGCCTACCTGTCCACCGCGACCGACAACCGGGTGGTCCGCTTCCCCGTCGGAGGAACGCCGAACGTCGTGTTCACCGGCATCCCGCGGGGCGAGGTGCACAACGGCGGCGGGCTGGTGTTCGGGACCGACGGGACGCTCTACGTCGGCACCGGTGACACGGGCGATCCGCGGCTGGCCGGCGATCCGACGTCCCTGGCCGGCAAGGTGCTGCGGATCGACGTCTTCGGGCACCGGGTCGGCAACCGTCCCTACTTCACCCGCGGCCACCGCGACGTGACCGCGCTCTGCGCCGGCGGGCAGGGCGTGCTCTTCGCCACCGATGACGCCTCGACGGGGCCCGACGAGCTCGACGCCCTGGCCGACGGCGGCGACTACGGAGCCGCGTCCTCCAACGGCGACCCGGTGGTGGAGATCCCCGGCAAGGAGGGTGGCCTCGGCGGCTGCGCCGTCGCCGGCAACAGCGTCTTCCTCGGCGCGCTCGACGGCGAGCGGGTGCACGTGATCATGCTCGACGGACGCGGCGTGCCGACCGGCGATCCCGACGAACTGCTCGGCGGCCGGTACGGCCGCCTGCGCACCACGGTGCTCGACTCGCAGGGCGGCCTCTGGATCACCACGTCCAACAAGGACGGCGTCGGCCGGCCGGCCGCGGACGACGACAAGGTGCTGCGCATCCTGCCGCCGTCCGCCCAGGGCGACTCCCCGCTATGACATTGCGGTCCTCCGGACCGCACCGCGGCCAGGTGCCGTCCCGAGTTGCGTGGAGCCCATCAGTCGCGCCTGCGCGGAACCCTCCGGGCCCCACTCGGCACGACGCCAAAGTCAGGCGAGCAGGCGCTCTTCCAGCATCCGCTTGACGGTCGCGGCGTCGGCCTTGCCGCGGGTGGTCTTCATGACCGCGCCCACGAGGGCGCCGACGGCCTGCACCTTGCCGCCGCGCACCTTCTCGGCGACGTCCGGGTTGCCCTCGATCGCGGCGTCGACCGCGGCCACCAGCTCGTCGGACTCCCCCATGACGGCCAGGCCGCGGCTCTCGACGACCGCCGCCGGGTCGCCCTCGCCGGCCAGCACGCCGTCGAGGACCTGACGCGCGAGCTGGTCGTTGATCGTTCCCGCGGCCACCAGGCCGACGAGCTCGGCGACCTGCTGAGGCGTCACGGCCAGTGCGGCCAGATCGACCCCGGCGTCGTTGGCGCGGCGGGCGAGCTCGCCGAGCCACCACTTCCGGGCGTCGGCCGGCGGTGCGCCGGCGGCGACGGTCTCGCTCACGAGTCCGACCGCGCCGGCGTTGACCAGCCAGGCCATCTCCGTCGGGGAGATGCCCCACTCCTCCGACAGCCGGGCGCGGCGGGCCGCCGGCAGCTCGGGCAGCGCGGCGGCCAGCTTCTCGACCCACTCCTCGTCGGGCGCGATCGGCACCAGGTCGGGCTCGGGGAAGTACCGGTAGTCGGTGGCCTCCTCCTTGCTGCGGCCGGGCGAGGTCGACCCGGTGTCCTCGTGGAAGTGCCGGGTCTCCTGCAGGATGCGCTCCCCGGCGTCCAGGACGGCGGCCTGCCGGCGCATCTCGTAGCGCACCGAGCGCTCCACCGAGCGCAGCGAGTTGACGTTCTTGGTCTCCGTGCGGATGCCCCACTCGAGGCTGCCGATCGGCGAGAGGGAGGTGTTCACGTCGCTGCGCAGGTTGCCCTGCTCCATCCGCACCTCGGAGACGCCGAGGGCCAGCAGGATCTCGCGCAGCTCCGTGACGTAGGCCTTCGCCACCTCGGGGGCCTTGGCGCCGGTGCCGGGGATCGGACGGGTGACGATCTCGACCAGCGGGATGCCGGCCCGGTTGTAGTCGACCAGCGAGTGGTCGGCGCCGTGGATGCGACCCGTGGCGCCACCGACGTGCAGGTTCTTGCCGGTGTCCTCCTCGAGGTGCACCCGCTCGATCTCCACGCGGTAGGTCTCGCCGTCGACCTCGACGTCCAGGTGCCCGGCGGTGCAGAGCGGCTCGTCGTACTGGCTGGTCTGGAAGCCCTTGGGGATGTCCGGGTAGAAGTAGTTCTTCCGGGCGAAGCGGCACCACGTGGCGATCCGGCAGCCCAGGGCCAGGCCGATGCGGATGGTCGCCTCGATGGCCGCGGCGTTGGCCACCGGCAGCGAGCCGGGCAGGCCCAGGCACACGGGGCAGGTCTGGGTGTTGGGCTCGGCGCCGAACGTGGTCGAGCAGCCGCAGAACATCTTCGAGGCGGTGCCCAGCTCGACGTGGGTCTCCAGGCCGATGACCGGCTCGTAGCGGGTGAGGACCTCGTCGAAGTCGACCAGGGTGTCGCTGCTCACGGAGTGGTGTCCTTCGGTGTGGCGGGGGTGTCGGCACGGGTGTGGCTGCGCGTCTGAGCCCGGGCCTCGGCGCGGCCGGTGAGCCAGGCCCCGACGGCCGTGAAGAGGCCGAGCAGCAGGAAGACGACGAACACGGCGCGTCCGGTCACGATCCAGCCGACCGCACCGGCGAGGACGACGAACGCGGTCAGCCCCCAGGCGGCCTTCAGGGCGCCGTTCACGCGGGCTCCTCCGGCCCCGCGGCCCGGCGGACGAGCTGGTCGAGGAACCGGTGCCCGCGCGCGGCGTCCTGGGCGGCCTCGAGCGCGGCGGCGACCCGGTAGCACCGGTCGTCCGCCAGGGCCGGGGCCATGACCTGCAGGCCGACCGGCAGCCCCTCCGACAGACCGCACGGAACCGAGATCGCGGGGACGCCGGCGAGGCTGGCCGGCAGCGTGCACAGGTCGGCGGCGTACATGGCGATCGGGTCGTCGGTGCGCGAGCCGATCGGGAAGGCGACCGTCGGCGTCGTCGGGCTGATCAGCACGTCGACGCCGTTGCCGTCGTCGATGCCGAACGCCGCGTTGAAGTCGCGGCTGATCAACGTGCGGACCTTCTGCGCCTGGCCGTAGTAGGCCTCGTAGTAGCCGCTCGACAGCGCGTAGGTGCCGAGGATGATCCGCCGCTTGACCTCGGGACCGAACCCCTGCTCGCGGGTCAGGGCCATGACCTCGTCGAGGTCGTGGCTGCCGTCGTCGCCGACCCGGAGTCCGTAGCGGACGCCGTCGAAGCGGGCCAGGTTGGACGACGCCTCGCTCGGCGCGATCAGGTAGTACGCCGGCAGCGCGAGGTCGAACGCCGGGCACGAGACCTCGCGGATCTCGGCGCCCAGGCTCTCCAGCAGCGCGACGGCCTCGCCGAAGCGGGCCAGCACGCCGGGCTCGTAGCCCTCGGCGTGCCCCTCCCCGCCCAGCTCGCGGACGACGCCGATCCGGACGCCGGAGAGATCCCCCTCGGCACCTCGGCGGGCACACTCGGCCAGCGGCGGCAGCGGCGCGGGGATGCTCGTGGAGTCCAGCGGGTCGTGGCCGCCGATCGCCTCGTGCAGCAACGCGGCGTCGAGGACCGTCCGGGCCATGGGCCCGGCCTGGTCGAGGCTGGAGGAGAAGGCGATCAGGCCGAAGCGGGACACCGAGCCGTAGGTCGGCTTGTGCCCGACCAGGCCGGTGACGGCGGCCGGCTGGCGGATCGAACCGCCGGTGTCGGTACCGATCGCCCAGGGGGCCAGGCCACCGGCGACCGCGGCCGACGAGCCGCCCGAGGAGCCGCCGGGGATGCGGTCGCGGTCCCACGGGTTCCGGGTGACCTTGTAGGCGGAGTTCTCCGTGGACGAGCCCATGGCGAACTCGTCCATGTTGGTCTTGCCGAGCAGCACCGTTCCGGCGGCCTTGAGCCGCGCGGCCACGGTCGCGTCGTAGGGCGGCCGCCAGCCCTCGAGGATCCGGGAGCCACTCGTGGTGGGCACGCCCTCGGTGACGACGACGTCCTTGAGCGCGACCGGCAGGCCGGCGAGCGCGCCCAGATCGCCCTCGCTGGAGTCCAGCTCCGCGGCGCGGGCCAGGGCGGCGTCGGGGTCGACGTGCAGATAGGCGCCGAGCTCCCCGTCGTCGGCGGCGATCCGGTCGAGGTAGGCGCGGGTGATCTCGGTCGAGCTCACCTCACCGGTGTTCAGCAGCCGTCCGAGCTCGGCGGCGTCCGTGGCGGTGAGGTCGGTGCCGGCGGGGGTGCTCACGCCTCCTCCTGGAGGATGCGCGGCACGCGGAAGCGGTCGTCCTCTGCGGCGGGAGCCCCGGCCAGGACGACGTCCCGCGGCAGGCTCGGACGGGCGACGTCGGGGCGCACGACGTTCGTCATCGGAACCGCGTGGGTGGTCGGCGGCACGTCCTCGACGGAGGCCTTCTGCACCTGGGCGACGGCGTCCAGAACGGCGGACAGCTGACCGGCGTAGAGGTCGAGCTCCTCGTCGGTCACCGCCAGACGGGCCAGGCGCGCGAGGTGCGCGACATCGTTCCGGGAGAGCGTGGTCATGCTGGGGCGGAACTCCACTTCGGTGCTGCTCGGCGGCGCGCTGCTCGGCCGTCACTGATCGGGTCACTCTACGTGGGACGCGCGGAGGCGCTGCCCGGCTCGCGCCCGGCGTGAGAAGCTGCATCACCACGATCGACGGAGATCGAACAAGGACCCCTGCCCCACCCCTCGCACGCTCGCGGTGGGTCCCTGAAGGGGCCGAGGGGCCGAGGCCGACGTTCCGGAGGAACCGTGTCCTATCTCCTGCGCCTGGTGGTGCCCGACAAGCCCGGCCTCCTCGGAGCCGTGGCGACCGCGCTCGGCGCCGCGGGGATCGACATCGTCTCCGTCGACGTCCTCGAACGGAGCAACGGCGTCGCGGTGGACGACATCGTCGTCGAGCTGCCGCGCGATCGGCTACCGGACAGCCTCATCACCGTCGTCCGGTCGGTGCCGGGGGTGGAGGTGGAGACCCTGCGCCCCTTCGCCGGACCGCTGGACACCCATCGCGAGCTGGAACTGCTGGACGCGCTGGCGCAGGCCGCGGACGGCACCACGGTGAAGCTGCTGGCCGCGGAGCTGCCCCGGGTGTTCCACAGCGGGTGGGCGGTGGTCCTGGAGTCGACCGGCGACGATCCCCCCGCCCGGCCGTGGACGGTGGCCGCCGCCTCCGAGGCCGCGCCGGCCTTCGACGACCTCGACGTGCCGTGGATGCCGCTGCCCGCGCCCCGGCTGCTGCCCAGCACCGAGGCGTGGATGCCGCAGCGGTGGCAGGAGATGGCCATCGAGATGATGGCCGCTCCTTACGGCGGGCCGGGCTGCGCCGTGGTGGTCGGCCGGTCGGGTGGGCCGCCGTACCGCCGCTCCGAGCTCATGCGGCTGGCGCACCTGGCCGGCATCGCGACGACGGTGGCGTCGCTGCCGCCGGTCTAGCGGCGCGGGCTCAGTCCGAGCCGTCGCCGATGGTGGCGACAGCGCGGGCGGCCTCCGGGCCTTCCTCGAGCAGCACCCGGAAGCCGTCGTCGTCGAGGATCGGGGCCTTCACCTGGACGGCCTTGTCGTACTTGCTGCCCGGATCGGCTCCCACCACGACGAAGCCGGTCTTCTTCGACACCGATCCGGTGACCTTGCCGCCGCGGTCCTGGATGGCCTCGGTCGCCTGGTCGCGGCTGTAGTCGCGCAGCGAGCCGGTGACGACGACGGTGACGCCGGTGAGCGGCCCGGGCGGAGCGTCCTCGCCCTCGTCGGCCATGCGGACGCCCGCCTGGCGCCACTTCTCCACGAGGTCGCGGTGCCAGTCGACGGTGAACCAGTCGTGCACCGCCTTGGCGATGGTCGGACCCACGCCGTCGGCGGCCGCGAGCTCCTCCTCGGTGGCCCCGATGATGCGGTCCATCGAGCGGAAGTCACGGGCGAGCGCCTGGGCCGCCGTCGGGCCCACGTGCCGGATCGACAGCGCCACGAGGACCCGCCAGAGCGGCACGTCCTTGCGGGTCTGCAGGTTGGCGAGCAACTTGGCGCCGTTGGCCGAGAGCGCGCCGTCCTTCTTCGTGAAGAACGGTGCGCGGGACAGCTGCTCCTCGTCGAGGAAGAACAGGTCGCCCTCGTCCTGCAGCAGCTGGCTCTGGAGTAGCGCGATCGCCGCCTCGTAGCCCAGGTTCTCGATGTCGAAGGCGCCGCGGCCGGCGACGTGGAAGACCCGCTCCCGAAGCTGGGCGGGGCAGGACCGCGAGTTGGGGCAGCGGATGTCGGCGTCACCCTCCTTCTCCGGCCGGAGCTCCGTGCCGCACTCGGGGCAGTGCGTGGGCATCACGAACTCGTGCTCGGAGCCGTCGCGCGCGGCGACGACCGGGCCGAGGACCTCGGGGATCACGTCGCCGGCCTTGCGGATGACGACGGTGTCGCCGATGAGGACGCCCTTGCGCTTCACCTCGCTGGCGTTGTGCAGGGTGGCGAGCTGGACCGTGGAGCCGGCGACCTTCACCGGCTCCATGAAGGCGAAGGGCGTCACGCGGCCGGTGCGGCCGACGTTGACGCGGATGTCGAGGAGCTTGGTCGTCGCCTCCTCGGGCGGGTACTTGAACGCGATCGCCCAGCGGGGGGCGCGCGACGTCGAGCCGAGCCGGCGCTGCAGGGCGACCTGGTCGACCTTCACGACGACGCCGTCGATCTCGTGCTCGACCGAGTGGCGCTGCTCGCGGTAGCGCTCGATGTAGGCCCAGACGCCCTCGAGGTCGTCGACGACCTGGACGCGGTCGCTCACTGGGAGGCCGAGCGCCCGCAGCCGGTCGTAGGCCTGCGACTGGCGCTCGAGCTCGAAGCCGCGGCGGGCGCCGAGGCCGTGCACCACGAGGCGGAGTGGTCTGGAGGCGGTGATCCTCGGGTCCTTCTGGCGGAGGGACCCGGCCGCCGCGTTGCGCGGGTTGGCGAACGGCGGCTTGCCCTGCTCGACCATCGCGGCGTTGACGTCGGCGAAGCCGGCCACCGGGAAGTAGATCTCGCCGCGCACCTCGAGCAGCTCGGGCACCGTGCCGTCGTCGCCGGTCAGCTGCTGCGGGACGTCGTCCATCGTGCGGACGTTGGCGGTGACGTCCTCCCCCGTCGTGCCGTCGCCACGGGTCGCGGCACGGACCAGCCGGCCGTTCTCGTAGACCAGGTCGACGGCGACCCCGTCGACCTTGAGCTCGCACAGGTAGCTCGCGCTCGCTGCCCCCTCTCGCTCGACCCGGGCGGCCCACGCGGAGAGCTCGTCGCTGGAGAAGGCGTTGTCCAGGCTCTGCATGCGCTCGAGGTGCTGGACCGGCGAGAAGGTGGCGGTGAACCCGCCGTTGACCTTCTGGCTCGGTGAGTCGGGCGTGACCAGCGCCGGGTGCTCCGCCTCGAGCGCCTTGAGCTCGCCCATCAGTTCGTCGTACTGGCCGTCGCTGGTCAGCGGCTGGTCGAGGACATAGTAGGCGAACGCGTAGCGGTCGAGCTCCTCGGAGAGATCGCGGTGCCGCGTGCGCGCGTCGTCGGGGACCTCCGTGACGTCCTCCCGCTCGGAGGTGACCGCGACCTCGGGGGCATCGACTTCCGCGTCAGTGCTCACGGACTGCACGGTATCCGCCCCCTACGACGGTGAATCGGAGTTCCCCCACCCGGTGGACGGGCTCAGAAGGGCGGTGGGCTGGTGGACGCGGTCAGACCGGTGGGTGTCGTGATCCTCAGCATGCCGTCGGTCGAGCGCTCGTACCGCCAGCCGGGCGCCTGGTGCTTACCGCGGTGGTGGCCGGTGCAGAAGCCGGTGAGGTTGCCGGCCGACGTGGACCCGTCGGGCCATCGGTCGTGGTGGTCGAGCTCCCCGCCGGGCGCAACGCGTCGGCGGCAGCCGGGGAACCGGCACCTCCGATCCCGGGCCCGGACGAACCGATCGAGCGCCAGCCGGGGTCGGTAGGTCGCGTCCGGCCCCGGCGGGCCGAGCCCGGGGCGATTACCCAGGTCGTGCGTGCAGGCCACCCCCGGACGACGGCAGGCCGGCGCACCGCAGGACGCCCGGGCGCGCAGCTCGCGCGCGTCGGTCAGGGCGAGCAGAGCACCCGTCAGCGCGTCGGTGACCGCGATCATCGGCCGGTCGACCAGTCCTCCGCCGCCAGTGCGGCAGAGCAGGTCCGCCAGGGCTGCCCGCTGGGCGCTGCTCGCGTGCGACAGGGCAGTGAGCACGTCGGTCGTCGCCGTCATCCGTGCGGCGGGTGACTCCTGCCGGGCCTCGTCGTCGGCGGCGTCCGCGATCTCGGCCCGATGGACGGCGCTGCGCGCCCGGGCGAGCTGTCGGTCCAGCTCGAGCAGCGTGTCCCCAGCGGCGTCCACCGCCCGATCCGCGGCGGCCCACCAGCCGAGTGGCGCCGCTATATCGACGTCCTCCACCGACGGTTCCGGATCACCGACGTCGGCCGATGTGCACATGTCAGCTGGGCCGTCGTCCCACTGGCTCTCGAGCAGCCACCAGCGCTCCATCTCCTCGGGCGGGGGGTCCTCCTCGCCGCCCCACTCGCCGCGGAGGGCACGCTCCTCGACCTCGGCCCACCAGCGTTCGAGCGCCTCCGGGTGATCGTCGGCGACGACGTCGATCTGCGTCGCCGGCGGTACGTCGACATCCGGGACGTCGTGCGGAGCCTCCGGCACCAGTCCGAGCGCCCGGGCGAGCGCACGCACCAACTCCGCCGGGACCGGCTGCCCGTTGATCTCACCGGGCGCGTCCGCACCCGTCATCGTGGCAATGGGCGCGACGAGCGTCAGTTGCGCCTGAACCGGCGACAGGTCCGTCTCCCCCGGTCGCAGCACCAGGTCGAGCAGGCAGTCGGCCATCTTCTGGTTCCGCGTGCGCGGCGTCCCTCCGTCGTCGTCGAGGGCGTCGGCGTACCGCCCGAGCGCGGACAGCACGGCCTCGACCTCGGGCACGGTCATCAGCGCGGAGAGCTCCGCCATGCCGTCGACCCGGTCGGGCCGCGCGTAGACACCCCGTCGACGCAGTGCCGTCTCGAGCTCACGAGCCGCGGACCGGAGGTCGCGCGCCAGAAGTTCCCGGCGGATCTTGGCGCCCAGCTGGGCCGGTGTGGTGACCTGCCGGCCGGCCATCCAGCGGAGCAGATCGCGCTCCAGCCGGGTGCGCACGCGTGGGTTCGCTACGGGGGCGACCTTCTCCAGCAGCGGCCACAGATGGCCGGGATGCAGCGCTCCGCTCTCCAGGGCCGCGAGCGTCTGCGGAAGCCGGTGGACCAGCGTCAGCGAGCGGGTGAGCAGGTCGTTGGCGGCCTTCTGCGTGATCGACAGCGCCACCACGAGTTCCTGCCCAGCCCACTCGCTGACGTCGGCCAGGACGCCCGGCCGGGCGGCCCGCCGATCGGCGCTCATCGCCCCCGGCTGACCCGGCGCACGATCGGCCGACGCGGGCCTCGTCGCGGCGAACTGGGCCACCGCCCGTGCCCGCAGGGCCGTCTGCCGACCGATCTCCCGGTCGGCCGCCTGCACCGCACCGAGCGGGCCCGATGCCCACCCGGCCGCGGGTGGCGTCGGCTCGTCGTCCATGGATCGATCATATGTTCGACCACCGACAGAAACGGGTGGTCGGATGTCACTCCGGCTGGAGGTACTTGGCGGCCTCGCGGACGTGGGCCATCGCTGAGCGGGCGTAGCCCGGGCTCGCCCCGGCCAGCCCGCACGACGGCGTGAGCGTGACCGCGGCGGCGAGCTGCTCGACCGGAAACCCCAGCTCCCGCCACCACGCCGTCACCCGGGAACCGGTCCCCTTGGGCGCCGGCAGGGGGGCATCGGTCCCCGCCACGACGCCCACGAACAGATGGGTGCCGGCCTCCACCGCGGTGCCGACGGCGTCGAGGTCCTGGACGAGTCCGAGGTCGAACGACACCGCATCAGCCCCGGCGGCACGGAAGAGGTCGAGCGGCATCCGCGGCGCGCAGCAGTGGACGACCACGGAACCAGGCAGCGCCGCGACGGTGGCGGCAAGCTCCTGCTCCACCACCGACGCCTCGATCGCCGGCAGCTTCCCGAAGCCGCTCACCGTGGGCAGTCCGCCCTCGAGGACAGCGGGCACCGACGGCTCGTCGAGCTGCACGACGACCTGCGCCCCAGGCACCCGGGCGGCCACGGACGCCACGTGGGCGGTGAGCCCCTCGGCGAGCGACTGCGCGAGGTCACGGCGGGCACCCGGGTCGACGACGGCGCGGTCGCCGCGGGTGCGCTCGAGTCCGGCGGCCAGCGTCCACGGCCCCGCCGCCTGCACCTTGAGCGGCCCCGTGTAGTCGTCGGCGACGTCGGTCAGTGCGTCGAGGTCGCGCTCCAGGAACTCCCGCGCACGGCGCTGGTCCATGCCCGACCGCGGCACCAGCCGCCACCCCGCCGGCGTGAGGTCGACGGCGAGGTCGACCAGCAGGGCCGCGGTCCGCCCGATCATGTCGGCGCCCGCGCCGCGGCCCGGCAGCTCCGGGACGTGCGGGAAGTCGGGCAGCTCACCCAGGACCAGCCGCAACGCCTCGGCGGGATCGGCGCCGGGCAGGGATCCGACGCCTGAGGCCGGCCCCCACGTGGTGGGGACCGGCCTCGGGTCGGTGGTGCTGTTTCCGTCGGACGTCACGGCGGCGACGGTAGCCCGCGCCGCACAGGGGCCGTCGAGCCGTCAGCCCTGCCGGATCAACAGGGCTTGTTGCCCGACCGGTCGTCGTCGAACGGCTTCGCCGGGTCCGTCGACACTGCGCGGTCGAGCGACGGGGGTGCCACCGGGCCGGGCTGAGCCGCCAGGTAGGCGTTGAACGCGTCGACGTCGTTGGGTCCCGTGACCGGTGTCGAGCCGTTCGCGCGACCGCTGACGAACGAGTCGAAGTTGTCGCCACCACCGATCAGGAAACTGTTCGCGGCGACCCGGTACACCTTGACGGGGTCGAGCGCGGCCCCGTTGATGGTGATCCCGGCAGGGTCGATGTGCTGACCGAGCGGCGCGTTGGGGTCGAAGGTGAATCGAACGTTCGACGACACCGATAGCTGCAGGAAGTTCGGCGTCGTACCGCTGCGGACGGCCCACTGCTGCTCGAGGATCTCCTCGATCGCCGAGCCCTTGAGGTCGACGACGTTGACCGTGTTGCTGAAGGGCTGGACCTCGAACGTCTCGGCGTAGGTGATGTCACCGGGCTGCTGTCCGGAGTTGGCGGGCGGGGCGCAGTTGAGGTCCGCCCGGATGCCACCCGGATTCATGAGTGCGAGGTCCGCACCACCCAGGACGCTCGAGGACTTCGCCGCAGCGAGCTGCGCGTCCGCGATCAGGTTGCCCAGTGCGGACTCGGAGTCGCGCACCGCACTGCCGTTGAGGTAGGCGCGGTCGATGTCAGCGGTCTGCTTGCCCACCACCACGCCGCCGGAGACGGCGGCCAGGTCCTTCCAGTACTGGACGATCGAGGCGACCTCGGGATCACCTGCGCCCTGGCGGACCACCGGGACGTTCGTGGCCCCGTAGCCCGCGGCGGTGCGGTCCACGTCATGCGTCTTCGGGTCGATCGTCAGCCGGATGTCGGTCAGCAGACGGCCGTAGAAGCCTGCCTGCGTCACCAGTCGCGGCTTGCCGCTGGGGTCGACGAGCCTGCAGTTGTAGGCCTGGTGGCTGTGGGCGCTGATGATGAGGTCGACCTGGCTGCTCAGGCCCTTGTTGATGTCGACGATCGGGCCACGCAGGTTCTGGCAGGCGTCGACGTAGTCGGCCGCCGGGTTGGGCGTGTCCACCTGCCCGCCCTCGTGAACCAGCACCGCGATGGCGTTCACACCACGCCGCTGGAGCTCCGGGACGACGCGGTTCACGCCCTCGGCCTCGTCGATGAACCGGACATCCGCGACTCCGTCCGGCGAGACGATCGTCGGAGTCGTGTCCGTGACGACGCCGACCACCGCGAGCTTCTGGCCCTGCGGCAGGTCGAACACCTGGTAGGGCGGGAGGATCGGCTTTCCGGTCTTGCGGCTGAGCACGTTCGCGGCGAGGTACGGGAAGTCGGCGCCGTGGAAGGCGTGCTCGCCCTCGCCGAAGCAGCCGGTCTCGCCGACGACGACGCCCTCGCAGGCCGTGACGTCGTCGGTGTAGCTGCCGTCGGTCGCGGCCGACATCCGTCGCAGCTCCTGGGTGCCGCGGTCGAACTCGTGGTTACCGACGGAGGAGACGTCCAGGCCCATGGCGTTGAGGGCCTCGATCGTCGGCTCGTCCTTGAAGAAGCTGGACTCGAAGGTCGACGCACTGATCAGGTCGCCGGCTCCGACGAAGTAGGACGCACCAGCGCCCTTGGTGGCAGTCGCGAACGAGCTCTGCAGGCGGTCGACGGTTGCGGCGACGTGCGCCGCGCCGCCGACCGTCAGGTACTTGTCGTCGTTCTTCTTCGTCGTCGGATTCGTGCCATAGATCCCGTCATCACCGGGCCCGGTGATGATCTGGCTGTCGCCCCCGCTCGTCTCGGCGATGCGGCCGTGGAAGTCGTTCATCGCGAGCAGCTGGACGGCGACCGGCGGCTTCGGCTGGGGAGCCGCGTCCGCGATCGCCGGGACGCCGACGAGGGCGGCCGACGACGCCACCGCGATGGCGGCGGCGAGGGAGAGGCGCGTTCTGCGCAAGGGAGTCCTCCAGAGGACATGCGGAATCAGGCCGCCCATGGGGAGGCCTCGACGGGAGGTGATACCGAGCCGCGCTAAGAAGGTGACGCTGAGGAAGCGGCTCGTCACGAAAGCTAGCCGGTGGAGACCGGAAAGCCAAGGGTCAGTGACGAACCGTTTCTTCACGTTCACGGATACGTCGCATCGCCGCCTGACCGAGCACGCGATCACCCCTATCTGGGTCCGGCTCGTACAGCACCGCCGACTGCCCGGGGGCGACTCCGCGCTGCTCCTCGTCGAGGAGGATCCGCAGGCCGCCGCCCTCGTCGGCCATGACCTCGCAGGACACCGGAGCACCGTGCGCGCGCAGCTGCACCTCCGCCCGGAACGGCAGCTCCGGGGCCGCGCCGGTCCACGTCGGCGCCGCCGTCCGCACCTCGGTCACGCCCGCCTGCTCCGCCGTCCCGATGGTGACCGTGCGCGACACCGGCTCGATCGAGAGGACGTAGCGCGGCCGCTGGTCACCGACGGTCACGCCCAGGCCGCGGCGCTGGCCGACGGTGAAGCCGAACGTTCCGTCGTGCTCCCCCACCGTCGAGCCGGTCGCCGCGTCGACGACCGGTCCGGGCCGGCTGCCGAGCTTCCGCGCCAGGAAGCCTCGGGTGTCGCCGTCGGGGATGAAGCAGATGTCGTGCGAGTCGGGCTTGGCCGCGACCGCGAAGCCCCGCTCGGCGGCGATCTCGCGCACCCGGTCCTTGGTCATGGAGCCCAGGGGGAACATCGCGGCCGAGAGCTGTTCGGCGGTCAGCACGCCGAGCACGTAGGACTGGTCCTTGGCGGCGTCCACCGAGCGGCGGAGCTCGCCGTCGGCGAGGCGGGCGTGGTGCCCGGTGACGACGGCGTCGAAGCCCAGCGCGCGGGCGCGGTCCAGCACCGCCGAGAACTTGATCTTCTCGTTGCAGCGCAGGCACGGGTTCGGCGTCCGGCCCGCGGCGTACTCGGCCACGAAGTCGTCGACCACGTCCTCGGTGAACCGCTCGGCGAGGTCCCAGACGTAGAACGGGATGCCCAGCTCGTCGGCGACCCGGCGGGCGTCGTGCGCGTCTTCGACGCTGCAGCACCCGCGGGCGCCGCTGCGCAGGGTCTGCCGGTCCGGGGACAGCGCGAGGTGCACGCCGGTGACGTCGTGGCCGGCGTCGACCGCCAGCGCCGCGGCGACGGCGGAGTCCACGCCCCCGCTCATGGCGGCGAGCACCCTCATCGACGGCCCAGCCCCGCCCGGCGCGCCCGCTCCACCACGGGAGCGATGACGTCGAGCACCTCGTCGACGTCCTCGTCGGTGGAGGTGTGCCCGAGGCTGAACCGCAGGGAGCTGCGCGCCCGGCCGGCGTCGGCGCCGGCGGCCAGCAGCACGTGGCTGGGCCGCGCCACCCCGGCGCTGCAGGCCGATCCGGTGGAGCACTCGATGCCGCGCGCGTCGAGCAGCATGAGCAGCGCATCCCCCTCGGCTCCGGCAAAGGACAGGTGCGCGTTGCCGGGCAGGCGGCCAGGCCCGCCGGCGAGGACGTCGTCCAGCGGTGCGCCGTTGAGCTGCACGTCGGGAACGGCCGCGACGATGCCCGCCACCAGCCGGTCGCGCAGGGCGGCGATCCGGGGGGCGCGCTCGGCCCGGGTGCGGACGGCGGAGGTCGTCGCCACCTCCAGCCCGACGATGGCCGCGACGTCGAGGGTGCCGGACCGGACGTCGCGCTCCTGACCGCCGCCGTGCAGCAGCGGCGTGCAGTCGGCGTCGCGGCGCAGCAGCAGCACCCCGGCGCCCATGGGACCGCCGAGCTTGTGCCCGGTCATCGTGAGGGCGTCGGCTCCGCTGGCACCGAAGTCGACCGGCACCTGACCGACGGCCTGCACCGCGTCGGTGTGCAGCGGCACGCCCACCGACCGGGCGACCGCGGCGAGGGCCGGGATGTCGCTGACCGTGCCGATCTCGTTGTTCGCCCACATCACGCTGGCGACCGCGACGTCGTCCCCGTCACCGAGCGCCTCGGCCAGGGCCTCGGGCAGGACGCGCCCGGTGGGCTCGACCCGGAGCCAGGTGACGTCGGCGCCGTCGTGCTTGGCCAGCCACTCGACGCTGTCGAGGACGGCGTGGTGCTCGGCCGGGCTGACCACGATCCGGCGGCGGCGCGAATCGGCCTGCCGCCGGGCCCAGAACAGGCCCTTCACCGCGAGGTTGTCGCTCTCGGTGCCCCCGCCGGTGAACAGCACCTCCGACGGGCGGGCGCCGAGCGCCTCGGCCAGCCGCTCGCGCGACTGCTCGGCGGCGCGCCGCGCCGCCCGGCCGCTGGCGTGCAGCGACGAGGCGTTCCCGACCCGGCCCAGCTGCTCGGTCATCGCCGCGAGGACCTCGGGTAGCACCGGCGTGGTCGCCGCGTGGTCGAGATAGGTCATGACGGCGCCAATGTAGTCGCGCCGTCCGACAGCGCCGTGGCCGCCGCCGGGCGGCCGGCCCGGGGCGCCACCGCCGCGCCCAGCAGAGCCAGGGCGGTGAGGACGGCGGCCGCGACGAGGAGCGCCGTCGGCAGCCCGAACAGCCCCGCGGTGGTGGCCGCCACGAGGATGCCGACGATCCCGACGGTCAGCGCCGAGCCGGTGACGTCGGCGATCTGGAAGGCGGCGGAGTCGGCGCCCCGGCGGTGCTCGGGCGACTGGTCCAGCAGCAGCACGCCGACGCTGGGCATCGCCAGACCCATGCCGAGCCCGGCCACGCCCCAGGTCAGGTACGCCGGCCATCCCCCGACACCGGGCAGGGCGATCACCGCCGTACCGGCGACACCGGCCGCCACCAGCAGGAAGCCGATCCGCAGGAGGACGACCCGCGCCACGTCGGGACGGCGTCCCTGCACGTGGGAGGCGGCTGCCCAGCCCAGGGCGCCCGCGGTGAGCGGCACCCCGGCCGCGGCCGGCGTGTAGCCGTGGAGGTGGGCCATGGCGAGCGGGATCAGCGCGTCCATGCCGAAGAACGCGCCGGCGAGCAGCCCGCGCGACGCGACGACCGCGGGCAGCCCCGGGCGGACGCGGACCGTGCCGGCCGGCAGCAGCGCCCGCAGACCGGCCGTCAGCAACACCGCCCCCAGTACCGCGATGCCCACGGCGGGCAGGTCCAGCCGCTGGCCGGCGTACTGCAGGGCGCCGATGCCCGTGCCCGCGAGCACGGCCCACCAGCGGCGGGCCGGGTCCGGGACGGTGCCGGCGGCCGGGCTCGCCAGCGAGCGGACGGCGGGCAGCACCAGGGCCAGGCCGAGCCCGATCAGCGGCAGCAGGCCGAGGAAGACCAGCCGCCAGCTCGCGTGCGCGGTGACCAGCCCGGCGAGCACAGGTCCGACCAGCGCCGGCAGCACCCAGGCCGCGGAGATGGCACCGAACAGCCGCGGTCGCAGCGCCGGCTCGTATGCCTGGCCGGACACGACGTAGAGCGAGACGGCGATCGCGCCGGCGCCCACCCCCTGCAGCGCACGGGCGGCCACGAACAGCGCCATGGTCCCGGACAGGCCCGCGGTCAGCAGCCCGGCGGCGAACACGCCGACCCCGGCCAGCAGCGCCGCCCCCTGACCGCGCCGGTCGCCGACGTCGCCGCCGACGACCATGCCGACCACGGAGGCGACGAGGAACGCGCTGAACGGCCAGCCGTACCAGGCCAGCCCGTGCAGCTCGCCGACGGCGGTGGGCATCGCGGTGGCCACGGCCATGGCCTCGAACGCCACGAGGGTGACCAGCATGAGCAGGCCCGCGGTGGTCAGCCGGTGCGCCCGGTCGAAGAGCGTGGCTGCGCGCGTGGACTCCACGTCGGTCGTCAACCGCCGGCCGGCGCCGGAGCTTCCCAGCGGTAGGTGCAGTCCGGCGTCCGTTCCTCGTTGTCGCGGCCGTCGCCCTCGGCGACCAGCACGAAGCCGGCCGCCTCGTAGAAGCGCCGGGCCCGCTCGTTGCGCGCGAAGACGTGCAGCGACAAGCCAGCGGGGCGCGCGGCCTTCACCGCGTCGAGCAGCCGCCGCCCCACGCCGGTCCCGATGGCCTCCGGCTCGACGTAGAGCTGCTCCAGCCAGTCGCCCTCCACGGCGGCGTACCCCACCGGACGACCGTCGCGCTCCGCGACCAGCACCCACTGGTGCACGAGCACCATGCCGCGCATCCAGCCGCGCGTCTCCTCCTCGTCATGGAGCACAGGGAGCCAGGGCATCGCCGCGGTCCGCGAGCGCGTGTGGATCTCCGCCAGCACGTCGGCGTCCTCGGCCCGACCCGGGCGCAGCTGCGTCACGTCGCCTCCCTGAACGCATCGAGCGCCGGACCCCGCGGGCTCCGGCGCTCGACGGCGGGCGTCCTGCTGTTACTTGCGGGCGGTGATCTGCTCGGTGGCGGCGGGGACGACGGTGTTCAGGTCGCCCACGACACCGAAGTCGGCCAGCTCGAAGATCGGGGCCTCGGGGTCCTTGTTGATGGCCACGATGGTCTTCGAGGTCTGCATGCCGGCGCGGTGCTGGATCGCGCCGGAGATGCCGACGGCCACGTACAGCTGCGGCGAGACGGTCTTGCCGGTCTGGCCGACCTGGAAGCTGTGCGGGTAGAAGCCGGAGTCGACCGCGGCGCGGGAGGCACCGACGGCGGCACCGAGGGAGTCGGCCAGGGCCTCGATGATCGAGAAGTTCTCGGCGCTGGCCACACCGCGGCCACCGGAGACGACGATCGAGGCCTCGGTCAGCTCGGGCCGGCTGCTCTTCTGCTCGACCACGCGGTCGACCACGCGGGCCAGCTTGGCGGAGTCGGACAGCGAGACGGTCACCTGCTGCTCCGTACCCGCGGCCGGGGCCGGCTCGGGAGTGACCGAGTTGCCGCGCAGCGTGTAGATCGGGATGCCGGCGGTGACCTTCGAGTGCACGATCGTCGCGCCGGCGAAGGCGACCTGGGTCGCGGTGCCGTCGGCGGCGATCTCGGTGACGTCGGTGAGGAAGCCGCTGCCGATCTTGACGGCCACGCGGGCGGCGATCTCCTTGCCCTCCGGCGAGGACGGGACGACGACGGCGGCCGGCGACTTCTCCTGCACCAGCGACGCCAGCACCTCGGCCTTGGGGGCGACGAGGTAGTCGTCGATCTCCGGCGTCTCGGCGACGTAGACGGTGGCCGCGCCGTACTCGGCCAGCGCGTCCTTGACGCCCGCGGCGGTGCCGGGGGCGCCGATGACGACCGCCGAGGGCTCGCCGAGAGCGCGCGCCGCGGTCAGCGCCTCCAGGGTGGTCTTGCGGACTCCGCCGCCGGCCGGGTTGAGCTCGGCCAGGACCAGAACCTCTGCCATGACTACTTCTCCTCTACTGGATCCGGGCCGGGCTCAGACGATCTTCTGGCTGGCGAGGAACTCGACGAACTTCTGGGCGCCGTCGCCCTCGTCGGGCACCTTGACGCCCTCGCCCTTGGGCGGGCGGCCGGCGAAGTCGAGCACCTGCGTCGTCGCCGCGGCCAGACCGACGGTGGAGGGGTCGACGCCGAGGTCGCCCAGGCTCCTGGTCTCGACCGGCTTCTTCTTCGCCGCCATGATCCCCTTGAACGAGGGGTAGCGCGGCTCGTTGATGGTGTCCCAGGTGGACACGATCGCCGGCAGCGGCGCCTCGACGGCCCAGTAGCCGCCGTCGGTCTGCCGCTCGATGCGCGCGGTGCCGCCCTCGACGGTGAGCTTGCGGGCGCCCGACAGCTGCGGGATGCCCAGCCGCTCGGACAGCAGCGCGGGCATGACGCTCATCTGGCTGTCGGTCGCCTCGGCACCGCAGAGCACGAGGTCGTACTCCAGCTGGGACAGGGCGGCGGCGAGCACCGCGCTGGTCTGGACGGCGTCGGAGCCGTGCAGCGCCTCGTCGACGACGTGCACCGCCTTGTCCGCACCCATGGACAGGGCCTTGCGGATCGCGTCGGTCGCGGTGTCGGGGCCGACGGTCAGCACGGTGACCTCGCCGCCGTGGGCCTCCTTGACCGTCAGCGCCTCCTCGATGGCGTACTCGTCCATCTCGTTGATGACGTTGTCGGACGACGCGCGGGCCACGGTGTTGTCCGCCGGGTCCAGCTTGCGCTCACTGCCCGAGTCCGGGACCTGCTTCACAAGAACGACGATGTTCATCGCGCTGACCTTCCTCAGGACGCGTTCAGGACGCGGGCACGTGGGCCCGCCTGGCTCCGATCATGGAGGTTACTCACCGGTAACGTCGAGCGTGCGCGGCGGGTGCGTGACGCCGCTCACCCCCCGACGACCCACTCCCCCGTCTTCCCGAATCGCCGCAGCGTGGCGGCGTGCGGGGCGAGGTCGAAGCCGCGGTCGGCGACCCACTCGTCGGAGTAGTACGTGTGCGCGTACCGCTCCCCGCCGTCGCACAGGAGAGTGACCACGCTGCCCTGCCGGCCGGCCGCGACCATCTCGGCGACCAGCGAGAACGCCCCCCACAGGTTGGTGCCGGTGGAGCCGCCGGCGCGTCGTCCGGTCGCCTGCTCGAGGTGCCGCATCGCGGCCAGCGACGCGGCGTCGGGCACGCGGATCATCCGGTCGACGATGGTGGGCACGAAGGACGGCTCGACCCGTGGGCGGCCGATGCCCTCGATGCGCGACGCCCGACCGGTCAGCACCGACGGATCGCCGTCGCGCCAGCCCGGGAAGAACGACGACCCCTCGGGGTCGACCACCGCGAGACGCGTCGGCAGCCGCCGGTAGCGGACGTAGCGGCCGATGGTCGCGCTGGTGCCGCCCGTGCCGGCACCGACCACGACCCACTCGGGCACGGGATGGCGCTCCCGCTCCAGCTGGGTGAAGACCGACTCGGCGATGTTGTTGTTGCCCCGCCAGTCGGTGGCCCGCTCGGCGTTGGTGAACTGGTCGAGGTAGTGCCCCCCGCACTCGGCGGCCAGGCGCCGGGCCTCCTCGTAGATCCCCGTGGGCTGGTCCACGAAGTGGCAGCGGCCGCCGTGGAACTCGATGAGCGCGACCTTCTCCGGGCTCGTGGTCGCCGGCATCACCGCCACGAACGGCAGGCCGAGCATCCGCGCGAAGTAGGCCTCGCTGACCGCGGTCGAACCGCTGGATGCCTCCACGACCGTGCTGCCCTCGGTGATCTGCCCCGAGCAGAGCGCGTAGAGGAACAGCGAGCGCGCCAGCCGGTGCTTGAGGCTGCCGGTCGGGTGCGTCGACTCGTCCTTGAGGTAGAGGTCGACGCCCCACTCCGGCGGCAGCGGGTAGACCAGCAGGTGGGTGTCGGCGCTGCGGCGCGCATCGGCCTCGACGGCGGCGACGGCGCGGTCCACCCACGCCCGGCCGGCGGGATCGGACCGGTCGACGTCTGCCGTCATCCGGGGATCGGCTCCGCCGGGGCCACGAGCACCGGGCGATCGGCCGGGCTCACCGTGACCGCCGTCCCCGGGGTGAGGTCCTGGCTCACCGCGCTGGCGACGTCCACGCGGACCTCGGAGCCGTCGGGCAGCGCGACCAGCAGCCGCGTCGAGGCACCCGAGAACGTGCGGGTGACGACACGGCCGGGGCCGGCCGCATCGGCCTGCACGAGCAGCGACTCGGGGCGGATCAGCGCGACCACCGGGCCGGCCGCGGGAGCCGCCCCGGTCACCGGCCGCCGGGTGCCGAGCAGCTCGACCGCGCCGTCGGCCAAGCGGGCCGGCAGCCGGTTCATGGTGCCCACGAACTCGGCGACGAAGGCGGTAGCAGGACGCTCGTAGAGCTCGTCCGGACCGGCGATCTGCTCGAGCCGGCCCGCGCGCAGCACCCCGACACGGTCGGCGACCGACAGCGCCTCGGCCTGGTCGTGGGTGACGAAGACGGTCGTGATGCCCAGCTCCAGCTGGATCCGCCGGATCTCCTCGCGCAGCTGCACCCGCACCTGCGCGTCGAGCGCGGACAGCGGTTCGTCGAGCAGCAGCACCTGCGGAGCGACGGCGAGCGCACGGGCCAGCGCCACGCGCTGCTGCTGACCGCCCGAGAGCTGGTGCGGGTACCGCTGCGCCCGGTCGGCCAGGCCGACGAGCTCCAGCAGCTCCGTGGCCCGGCCGCGGCGCTCGCCCTTGTCACGCCCGCGGACCCGCAGCCCGAAGGCGACGTTCTCCGCGACGGTGAGGTTCGGGAAGAGGCTGTATGCCTGGAAGACCATGCCCATGTCCCGCTTGTTGGCCGGCACGTCGGTGACGTCGCGCCCGTCGACGAGCACGCGGCCGCCGTCGGGCCGGTCGAACCCGGCGATCGCCCGCAGCGCCGTCGTCTTCCCGCAGCCGGACGGGCCGAGCAGGGCGACGAACTCGCCGCCCGCGATGTCGAGGTCGAGCCCGTCGAGGGCCAGGACCGATCCGTAGCGCCGGGTCAGCCCCTCGAGGCGGACGGCGACGCCCGGCCGTTGGCGCAGGTCGGCCGGCCCCACAGCGCGGGCGGACACGGCGGTCATGAGTTCTCCTTCGTGCCACGCCGGCGGTCCAGCGCGGAGATCAGCAACAGCAGTGCCCAGGTGATCAGCAGGGAGAGCACCGACACCGCCACCGACAGCTTCGGCTCCGAGCCCGAGATGCGCACGATCCAGGTCGGGAACGTCTCGAAGCCGAGGATCGCGGCGATGGTGAACTCGCCGAGCACCAGCGCGAACGCCAGGAACGAGGCGTTGAGCACCGACGTGCGCAACACCGGCAGGACGACGGAGACCAGCACCCTCGGCCACGACGCCCCCAGGTTCCGGGCGGCCTCGGTCAGGGTCTTCAGGTCCGAACCCCGCACCCCGGCGTCCAGCGCCCGGTAGACGAACGGGAGCGCCAGGACGACGTAGACCAGCACGAGGATCCAGGGCAGCGCGGGTTCCTGGAGCGCGAAGAAGGCGTCGGCCAGCGGCGTGTTCAGGAAGTAGTCCGGCGCCCAGGCCAGCACGCTCCGCACGCCGACCACCAGCGCGATCGGCGGCAGCACCAGCGGCATGAGGGTGAGCAGCTCGACCGCCGTCCGCAGGCGGGGCAGCCGCAGCTCGACCAGCACCACGGTGGGGACCATGAGGAGCAGGGACAGGACGACGGTCAGCACGGCGAGCAGCAGCGAGCGGGTAAAGGCGTCGGCGAACCCCTCGGCCCCCGGGATCTGGGTGTAGGTCCCGAAGGTGACCCCGCCGTTCCTGCGGTCGCGGACGGTGAACCACACCGAGGCGCCGATCGGCACGATGAAGTACAGGCCGAGCACCGCCAGGACGGCGAAGCGCCAGGCGCCGGTGCCGCGCCGGGCGGGTCGCACCGGCGTCTCGGGGGCGACTCCCCCGGCCCCGGCGACCCCCGTCAGCGACGTCATGCCAGCCACCGCTGGGTGCGCCGCTGCACCCAGGCGTAGAAGATCATCACCAGGCCGATGAGCAGCACCATGCCCAGCGCGAGAGCCTTGCCGAGATTCTCCGACCCGACGGTGACGTTGCTGGAGAGCGCGTCGGCGATCTGCAGCGTGACCAGCGGGACGCTGCTGCCGACCAGCGCCTTCGCCGTCGCGTAGGCCGCGAAGGAGGAGGCGAAGAGCAGCATCGTCGCGCCGATCACCGGTGGCGCGAGCACCGGCCCGCCGACGTACCGCCAGTACTGCCAGCCGCTGGCGCCCAGGTTGTCCGCGGCCTCACGCCACTGCGGGCGCAGCGCCTCGAGCGCCGGCGTGATGGTGAGGACCATCAGCGGGATGAGGAAGTACAGATAGACCAGCGTCAAGCCGGCCATGGAGTAGAGCGAGAAGCCGCCGAGGCCGAGACCGAGGGTGTCGGTCAGCAGCGCGGTGATCACGCCCTGGGTGCCGATCGTGGCGATGAAGGCGAACGCCAGCGGGATGCCGCCGAAGTTGGCCAGCACACCCGAGGCGGTGAGCACCAGCCGGCGCAGCAACCGGCCCCGCTTCGTGCGGAGCACGGCGACGGCGAGGGTCAGCCCGATGACGGCACCGAGCACAGCGCAGATCACCGACAGCCTCAGGCTGCCGAGGTAGGCCCGGCGGAACGCACCCTCGGTGATCGCGGTGATCGAGCCGGTCGACCAGGTCTCTTCGAACGTGTCCGGATCGGTGGCCCGGAAGGCCTCGACCGACAGCACGACGATCGGCAGGACGAGGAAGACAGCGACGTAGAGGAAGAACGGCAGCATGCCGAGCACGGGGAGCAGCCGCGCCCACCGTCCCGACCGCCGCGAGGCACGCTCCGGGACGGCGACCGACGGGTCGCCGTCCCGGACCGGGGCCGCCGTGCCGGTACTCAGCCGGACATCTCCGCGTTCCAGCGGTCGGCGACGACCTTCTGCGCGGCCGACTGCTGGTCGTCGTCCGGGAACTCGACCTCGCCGTCCACGGCCGGCAGCGCCTTGACCGCCGCCTCGTCCGCGGTGCCCGCCTTCGTCATGGCGTCGAGCCGGACCGGGCGGGACAGGCCCTTGAGCCAGATGTTCTGACCGTCGTCGCTGTAGAGGAACTCCTCCCACAGGCGCGCGGCGGCCGGGTGCGGGGCGAACTTGTTGATCGCCTGGCTGTAGAAGCTGCCGAACAGGCCGTCGGTGGGGACGTTGACCTGCCAGTCGACGTTGTCGGCGGCCAGGGTCTTCGTGAGCCCGGCGTTGACGTAGTCCCAGTCGATGGCCAGCGGCGTCTCGCCGTTCTGCACCGTCGCCGGGGTCACCTCGACCGGGTTGAAGTTTCCGGCGTCCTTGACCTTCTTGAAGAAGTCGATGCCAGGGCCGATGTCGTCGAGGCTCCCGCCGTTGGCCAGCGAGGCGGCCCACACGCCGCTGAACGCGGCCGCGGCCTGTGTCGGGTTGCCGTTGAGCGCCACCTGACCCTTGTACTGCGGGTCCAGGAGGGCCTCGAAGCTGGTCGGGCACTTCTTGACGACGGAGGCGTTGCAGCCGATCGAGATGAAGCCGCCGTAGTCGTTGTACCAGAGGCTGTCGGGGTCCTTCTGGTTGTCCGGGATGTCGCCCCAGGTGGCCACCTCGTAGGGCGCCAGCAGCTTCTGCGCGGCGGCCTGCTTGGCGAAGCTCGTGCCGAGGTCGAGGACGTCGGGCGCGCGGCTCTGGCCCTTCTGGCTGGTGACCGCGGTGACCTCGTCCTGGCTCGAGCCGTCCGGGTTGGCGCTGTTGATCTTGATCTTGTACTTGTCGCTGAACGTCTTCAGCATCTCTTCGTAGTTGGCCCAGCTCGGCGGGAGCGCGATGACGTTGAGCTCGCCCTCCTTCTGCGCCGCCTTGACCAGGGCGTCCATGCCGCCGAAGTCCTCGGCCGAGGTGGCGGTGGCCGCGTCACCGCCGCCTCCACCGCCTCCACCGGAGCCGCCGTCGCTCGAGCCGCAGGCGGTCAGGGTGATGCCGGCCGTCACGACCGCGACCGCGGCGCGCAAGGTGCTCCGTCGCACGTGTGTCCTCCTGATGCTCGTGCCGGGCCGTCCCAGGGCCCTGATGACCCTGGCCGACCGGCGTGGCGATTCTGTCGGAACACGTGGGCCTTGGGGCGACCGGAGGCCCTGAACGTGTGACGACCGTTATGGAACGAGCGGGCGAACTCGGGCTCAGCGCCCGCTGAACTGCGCCTTTCCCGGGCCGTTCTCGAGGAACGACCGCATGCCGGTCTTCTGGTCCTCGCTGCCGAACAGCTCGGTGAACAGCCGGGTCTCGAGGTCCAGGCCGGCGTCCAGGGAACCGTCGAGGCCCTCGTCGATCGCGCGCTTGGCCGCCGCCAGCGCGAGCGGCGGTCCGGCGGCGAACTTGCGGGCCATCGCCACGGCGGTGGAGTAGACCTCGTCGTCCGGCACGACGGCGTCGGCGAGGCCCAGCTCCAGCGCCTCGTCGGCGCCGACGTGGCGGCCGGTGAACACGAGGTCCTTCGCCTTGGCCGGCCCGACCAGCCGGGTCAGCCGCTGCGTGCCGCCCGCGCCGGGGATGATGCCGAGCAGGATCTCGGGCTGGCCGATCTTCGCCGAGACGCCCAGCACCCGGAAGTCGGCGCAGAGGGCCAGCTCGTAGCCACCGCCGAGGGCGTAGCCGGTGATCGCCGCGATGACGGGCTTCGGGATGCCGGCCACGTGCCGGAAGGAGTTCTGCAGCTCCCGGCCCCAGGCGACCATCGCGCTGCCGTCCAGCTGCGACATGGCCTTGATGTCCGCGCCGGCGGCGAAGACGCGCTCGCCGCCGTAGATGACCACGGCCCGGACGTCGTCCCGCGAGGACGCCTCCATCGCCGCCGCGCGCACCTCGAGGTGCAACTGCTCGTCGATCGCGTTCATCTTCGGCCGGTCGAGGCGGATCGTGCCGACCCCCTCCTCGACCTGCAGGGTCACGAACTCGGGCGCATCAGCCATGCCAGGCACACTAGCGAGCAGACGCTCAGGCAGCTCTGCGGGCGGTGAAGCGGCCGTCGGTGCGGCTGAGCGACAGGTTCAGCCCGAACGTGTCGGACAGGTGCGCCTCGGTGAGGACGTCGTCGGCGGCGCCGGAGGCCACGACCTCGCCGCCCCGCAGCAGCAGCGCGTGGGTGTACCCCGGCGGGATCTCCTCCACGTGGTGGGTTACCAGGACCTGGGCCGGCGCGTAGTAGTACTTCGCGAGGTCGGACAGCCGCGCGACGAGGTCCTCGCGGCCGCCCAGGTCGAGGCCGGCGCCGGGCTCGTCGAGCAGCAGTAGCTCGGGGTCGGGCATGAGGGCACGGGCGATCTGGGTCCGCTTGCGCTCGCCCTCGCTCAGCGTGCCGAACGGCCGGTTGGCGAACGGGGCGATCCCCCACTGCTCCATGAGCATCGCCGCGCGCGTCAGGTCGTGGACGTCGTAGGGCTCGCGCCACCGCCCGACCACCGCGTAGCCCGCCGAGACGACGACGTCGCCGGTCCGCTCGGACGGTGCGATCCGCTGGGCCAGCGCGGCGCTGGTCAGCCCGATCCGCGGCCGCAGCTCGAAGACGTCGACCGCGCCGAGGGTCTCCCCCAGCAGGCGCACCTCACCCCGCGTCGGGTGCAGCTGTGCGGCGGCCAGCTGCATGAGCGTCGTCTTGCCCGCTCCGTTGGGGCCGAGGACCACCCAGCGGTGGTCGGCCTCGACGGCCCAGTCGACGCCGCGGAGGAGGTGGTTCTGCCCCCGGACGACGTCGACACCGGTCATTCCGACGACCGCCCCCGGGGCAGCTGTGCCGCCCCCACCCACCCCACCGATGCTCGACACGTCCCCATCCAACCAAGCGCTGGACCGGCACCTGCGCACGCACGCGCCCGGATGTTGGCACGATCGTCGTCGTGACCCCCCGCCCCGTGCCCCGATCCCTCGCCGGCGAGGTCCTGCCCGGATCGCCGACGCCCCTGGGCGCGCACTGGGACGGGACCGGCACGAACTTCGCCCTGTGGTCGGCCGCCGCCCAGGCCGTGGACCTGTGCCTGTTCGACGCCGACGGGGCCGAGCACCGGTTCCCGCTGGAGGAGACCACCCACCAGGTCTGGCACGGGCGGCTGGCCGGCGTCGGCCCGGGACAGCGCTACGGGTACCGCGTGCACGGCACCTACGACCCGCTCGCGGGCCTCCGGCACAACCCGGCCAAGCTCCTCGTCGACCCGTACGCCCGCGCGCTGTCCGGGGAGCTGGAGCTGCACCCCGCACTGTTCGGCTACGTCGGCGACGCCGTCGACGGCTCGGCCCGCGACGAGCAGGACTCGGCGCCGTACGTACCCCACGGCGTCGTCGTCCACGACAACTTCCCGTGGGACGGCGACCGCCCGCTGCGGACGTCGTGGTCGGACACGGTCATCTACGAGGTGCACGTCAAGGGCGCGACCATGCGCCATCCCGACGTCCCCGAGCACCTGCGCGGCACCTACGCCGGGCTGGCGCACCCCGCGTTCGTCGAGCACCTGACCACGCTCGGCGTGACCGCGGTCGAACTGCTGCCGGTGCACCACTTCGTCAGCGAGCCCCACCTGCTCCGCCGGGGGCTGTCCAACTACTGGGGCTACAACACCCTCGGCTACTTCGCCCCGCACGCCGCGTACAGCGCCTCCGGCAGCGACGGCGGCCAGGTCACCGAGTTCAAGACCATGGTCAAGGAGCTGCACGCCGCCGGCATCGAGGTGATCCTCGACGTCGTCTACAACCACACCGCCGAGGGTGACCACACCGGCCCGACGCTGTCGTTCAAGGGCATCGACAACCCGGGGTACTACCGCCTCGACGGAGGGAACCGGGCGCGCTACACCGACTACACGGGCTGCGGGAACACCCTCGACGTCCGGCGTCCCGCCGCTCTCGGCCTGCTGATGGACTCGCTGCGCTACTGGGTCACCGAGATGCACGTCGACGGGTTCCGCTTCGACCTCGCCTCGGCACTGGCCCGGTCGATGCACGACGTCGACCGCCTGTCGGCGTTCTTCGACGTCGTCCACCAGGACCCGGTGGTCAGCAACGTCAAGCTCATCGCCGAGCCGTGGGACGTCGGTCCGGGCGGCTACCAGGTGGGCAACTTCCCGCCGCCGTGGACCGAGTGGAACGGGCGCTACCGCGACACGGTCCGCGAGGTCTGGGCGGGCGCGCACGTCGGCGTCCGGGACCTCGCCTACCGGCTGACCGGGTCGTCGGACCTCTACCGCTCCGACGGTCGCCGTCCCTTCGCCAGCATCAACTTCGTCACCTCGCACGACGGCTTCCCCCTGGCCGACCTCGTCACCTACGAGGAGAAACGCAACGAGGCCAACGGCGAGGAGAACCGCGACGGCGAGAGCCACAACCGGAACTGGAACTCGGGCATGGAGGGGCCCAGCGACGACCCGGAGATCAGCGCACTGCGCGCGCGGCAGATCCGCAACCACCTGGTGACGCTGCTGGTCTCCACCGGCGTGCCGATGCTGACCGCCGGCGACGAGCTCGGCCGGACGCAGCAGGGCAACAACAACGCCTACTGCCAGGACAACGAGCTCTCGTGGCTGGACTGGAAGTCCGTCGACGAGGACCTGTTGACCTTCGTCGCCCGGCTGGTGCGGCTGCGGCGGTCGGCACCCGCGCTGCGCCAGGAGGCCTTCTTCGAGGGCCACGAGATCCCCGGCAGCGAGGTCGACGGCAGCGGCCCGACGCGCGATCTCGCCTGGTTCGCACCGGGCGGCGGTCAGCTGAGCACCGCCGACTGGTTCGACACCGGCCTGCAGACGATCGGCATGTACCTCGACGGCCGCGGCATCCGGCACCGCGACGAGCACGGCCGCGCCGTCGTCGACGACAGCTACCTGATCGAGCTCAACGCCGGCCCCGAGCCCGTGACGGTGCAGCTGCCCGGTCCGCCGTGGGCCGACGGCTACCAGTTGCTCGTGTCGACGGAGTACGCGACCGGCGCGCCGCCGCAGACGACGATCGTGGCCCCCGACGCCGTCGAGCTCCCCGCCCGCACGGTGTGGGTGATGCGGGTGCTCCGCCGTCCCTGAGCGCGGACGAAGTGCGCTGAGGCCCCGTTCCAGCGCTCGGAACGGGGCCTCAGCGCACTTTCTCGCGGTTCTACTCCTGGGGCTGCTCGAAGGTGATGACCGTCCAGCCCAGCAGGAGGCGGTCGCCGTCGGAGAGCGGGTGGGCCACACCGGGCTCGAGCTGCGTCCACTCGGTGGCGTCCGGCCCGGCGACGTGGGTGCCGTTGAGCGAGCCGAGGTCGACCAGCGACACCTCGCGGCCGGCCCGCTGCAGCGCCGCGTGCGCCGAGGAGAGGACGTTCTGCGTGTCGGCGATGGGCACCGGGCGGGCGGACCCGCTGGTGACCAGCTCGTGGTTGTCGGGACGACGCCCGAGCACGAGGTCCTCGTCGACGGTGACGACCATGCCGTCGTCGAACCGCAGCACCGGCGCGGCCGCGGGGGCGTCGGGCCGCCAGAAGGCGGTCTGCTCGCCGGAGTCGGCGCGGCTGGCGCCGTGGGGCTCCCGGGCCGAGCCGAAGCCGGCGTCGGACGGGGCGCTGAAGGACGACGGCGTGGACGCGGGCACGGCCGCGGACGACGCGGGCGCCGCGGCGGCCAGCTGGAGGGTGGCGCCCGAGCCGGGCACCGTGCCCTCGATGAGGTCGTAGGCGACGCCGGGCGGCATCTGCGGGGCGGCCTGGCCGGGGCCGACGTAGAGCGTCTGCCCGAGCGAGAAGCCGGACGCGAGGGTGCAGCCCTCGACCGACGAGCCGGAGACCGGCACACCGTCGACGGCCGGCGCTCCCTTGCCCGACCACAGCGCGACACCCGTGCCGGCGCCGCCGGAGGTGTCGGCGAGCACGAGCGCGAAGGACGCCGTGCCGTGGGCGAGCGAGCTCACCTGCCCGGCGACGGCGGACAGCACGCGGTCGGCGCCGGGACCCGAGACACCCAGGCACGCGTGCAGCGCCGCGACGAGCGCCGGTGACCCGGGCGCGTCGACCCACAGCAGCCCACCGCCGCGTCGAGCGACGACGGCGTCTCCTGGCAGGACTTCACAGCGGTCAGGCATGGCCTCCAGCCTAGTGATCAGCGCGCGGTCTGGGCGGCCGCGCGATGCCGCCACGCCGGGCCGTGAGCCCAGCGTGCGTGGCCAGTGGGACCTGCGTGAGCGAAGTGTCTCAAGTTCGGCGCTCAGGCGCTCGTCACGACGCCGAGCTCCGCCGGGTCGGCCAGGTGCTCGGAGTGCGGGAGGACGCGCACGGTGTAGCCGAAGGCGCCCGTCCGCTCCAGCGGCAGCGTGGCGGTGAACCAGTGCCGGGAGCCGTCGGTGTGCTCGTGCGCCATCGGCACCGTCGTCACCTCGTGCAGCCCGTCGGCGTCGTCCACCCGGCCGTAGGCGGCCTCGACGGTGACGTCCGCGGGCGTCAGGTCGGGCAGCTCGACCTCGGCGCGCAGGGCCAGCGACGACCCGATCTCCGGGGTGTCCTTTGCGCCGGTCGCCTCCACGTGCGCGACCCGGACGGTGCTCCAGTGCGACAGCAGGTGCGACCGCCAGGACGCCTCCTCGCGGGCCGGGGTGTAGCCCTCCTGCGCCATGGCGCGCGACGAGCCGGCGGCCGGCACGTACAGGTCCTGCACGTAGTCACGCACCATGCGAGTGGCCTGCACCTTGGGGCCGGTCTCACGGAGGGTGTGGCGGACCATCTCCACCCAGCGGGCGGGGACGCCGTTGGCGCCCCGCTCGTAGAACCGGGGCAGCACCTGGGTGCCGAGCAGGTCGTATATCGCGCGCGCCTCGACCTCGTCGCGCCGGTCGGCGTCGGCCACGCCGTCGGCGGTCGGGATGGCCCAGCCGTTCTGGCCGTCGAACCACTCGTCCCACCAGCCGTCGCGGATCGAGAGGTTCAGGCCGCCGTTGAGCGCGGCCTTCATGCCCGATGTGCCGCAGGCCTCGAGCGGGCGCAGCGGGTTGTTGAGCCAGACGTCGCAGCCCCAGTACAGGTAGCGGGCCATGCCGATGTCGTAGCCGGGCAGGAAGGCGATCCGGTGCCGCAGCTCCGGGTCGTCGGCGAAGGACACCATCTGCTGGATCAGCTGCTTGCCGCCGTCGTCGGCGGGGTGGCTCTTGCCTGCGATGACCAGCTGCATGGGCCGCTCGGGGTCGAGCAGCAGGGCGCGCAGCCGCTCCGGGTCCTTGAGCATCAGCGTGAGCCGCTTGTAGGAGGGCACGCGGCGGGCGAAACCCACGGTGAGGACGTCGGGGTCGAACGCGGTGTCGGTCCAGCCCACCTCCGCCTCGGTAGCGCCGCGGGACAGCGCCGTCTCGCGGATGCGGCGGCGCACCTCCTCGACCAGCCGGCCGCGCAGCGTGCGGCGGATGTTCCACAGGTCGCCGGCCGGGATCGCGTCGACGCCGTCGAAGTGCACCGGGCCGCCGACGTCGACGAGCTCGCCCTGGCTGGAGGTCTGCGTGCCCATCTCGACGAGCTCGCGCGCGGTCCAGGTCGGGGCGTGCACACCGTTGGTGATCGACCCGATCGGGACGTCACCCTCGTCGAACCCGGGCCACAGGTCGCGGAACATGCCGCGGCTGACCCGGCCGTGCAGCCGGCTGACGCCGTTGGCCCGCTGACCGAGCCGCAGGCCCATGTGCGCCATGTTGAACTTCGCCGGGTCCTCCTCGGCGCCGAGCGCCAGGAGCTGGTCCAGCGGCACACCGAAGCCGGCGAAGTAGCGCTCGATGAGCGCCCGCGGGAAGCGGTCGATGCCCGCGGGCACCGGCGTGTGGGTGGTGAAGACCGTTCCGGCGCGGACGGCCTGCAGCGCCTCCGAAAAGCTCAGGCCGTGTGCCTCGCTGAGCTCGCGGATGCGCTCGACGCCCTGGAAGCCCGCGTGGCCCTCGTTGGCGTGGAACACCTCCGGCATCGGCGTGCCCGTGAGTCCGCAGTAGGCGCGCAGCGCACGCACACCGCCGATACCGAGCAGCATCTCCTGCCGCAGACGATGGTCCTCGTCGCCGCCGTAGAGCCGGTCGGTGACGCCGCGCTCGGCCGGCGCGTTCTCCTCGATGTCGCTGTCGAGCAGCAGCAGCGAGACGCGGCCGACCTGGGCACGCCAGACGTGCGCGTAGAGGGTGCGCCCCTCCGGCAGGGGGACGCTGATGACGGCGGCGGAGCCGTCGGACTGGCGCAGCAGCTTCAGCGGCAGGCCGTGCGGGTCGAGCGACGGGTAGTGCTCGAGCTGCCAGCCGTCGGCGGAGAGGCCCTGCGCGAAGTAGCCGGCGCGGTAGAGCAGCCCGACGCCGATGAGCGGGACGCCGAGGTCGGACGCGGCCTTGAGGTGGTCTCCGGCGAGGATGCCCAGACCGCCGGAGTACTGGGGCAGCACCTCGGTGATGCCGAACTCGGCGGAGAAGTAGGCGATGCTGGCCGGCGCCCCGCCGTTCGATGTGTCGGCGCCCAGCGACTGGTACCAGCGCGGCGTGGTGAGGTACTCGTCCAGGTCGTCGACGGCGTCCTGGAGCCGGCGCAGGAAGCGGCGGTCCTTGGACAGTTGCGCCAGCCGCTCGGCCGAGACCTCGCCGAGGGCCTTCACCGGGTCACCGCCGCACTTCTGCCAGAGCACGGGGTCGAGCGTCTCGAAGAGATCCCTCGTCTCCGGGTGCCACGACCAGCGCAGGTTCATCACCAGCTGGGACAGTGGGGCCAGCGGCTCCGGGAGGGCTGCACGGACGGTGAATCGACGGAGTGCTCGCACCGGGGGAGCCTAACCACGTCGCGAGGCTCGGGTACGGGCAGAGCGAGATCTGGAACACACCCGCCTCCTTGTCCCCGGCTGTCACACCGGGTGAGTGGTCGCCGGTGCGGATGGGCCACGAGGTGCTGCTGGGGCGTCACCTCGATAGCGTTGGCGCGATGAATGGCCGCCCTGACCTCCGCCTCGGCATCACCGATGTCGCCCCCGTCGTCTCGTGCGGGTCGTTCTCGGCCCGCGCCGTCGTGGGAGAGCACGTGCCCGTCACCGCCACGGTCTTCCGCGAGGGACACGACGCCGTCGCGGCGAACGTGGTGTGGACCGACCCCGACGGCAACGACGGCGCGTTCACCCGCATGGCCAAGCTGCCGCCCGAGCCCGACCGGTGGCTGGCCACGCTGGTCCCCGACCGCGAGGGCCGATGGGCCTACCGCGTCGAGGCCTGGAGCGATCCGCTGGCCACCTGGCGGCACGCGGTCGAGGTGAAGGTCGAGGCCGGACAGGGCGCCGACGAGCTGGCCAACGACCTCGAGGAGGGCGCCCGGCTGCTCGACCGGGTCGCGGCCGCCGCCGAGCCCGACTGGCGCGACCGCGTCGCCGCGGCCGCCGCCGCGCTCCGCGATCCGAACCAGGAGCTGACGGTCCGCATCGCGCCGGCGCTGGCGGCGGGTCTGCAGCAGTACCTGCACGAGCACCCGGTGCGCGAACTGGTCACGCGCTCCCCGCGCTACGAGGTGTGGGTCGACCGGCCCCGCGCCCTCTACGGCTCCTGGTACGAGTTCTTCCCCCGGTCCGAGGGACCCGTCGTGGGCGGGCAGCCGACGCACGGCACCTTCGCCACCGCGGCCGACCGGCTGCCGGCGATCGCCGACATGGGCTTCGACGTCGTCTACCTGCCGCCGATCCACCCGATCGGCACGGTCAACCGCAAGGGCCCGAACACGGCACAGTTCCCGGGCGGCAACCCGCACGAGATCGGCCCGGACGACGTCGGCTCACCGTGGGCGATCGGCAGCGCCGAGGGCGGGCACGACGCCGTCCACCCGCAGCTGGGCACGATGGAGGACTTCCGCGCCTTCGTCGAGCGCACCCGGGAGCTGGGGATGGAGGTCGCGCTCGACTTCGCGCTGCAGGCGGCCCCGGACCACCCCTGGGTCAAGGCGCACCCGGAGTGGTTCACCACCAAGCCCGACGGGACGATCGCCTACGCGGAGAACCCGCCGAAGAAGTACCAGGACATCTACCCGATCAACTTCGACAACGACCCCGAGGGCCTGTACGCCGAGTGCCGTCGGGTTCTCCAGGTCTGGATCGACGCCGGGGTCAAGATCTTCCGCGTCGACAACCCGCACACCAAGCCCCTGAACTTCTGGCACTGGCTCATCTGGGACGTCAAGCAGAGCCACCCCGACGTCCTGTTCCTGGCCGAGGCCTTCACCCGGCCGGCGATGATGCACCAGCTGGCGCGCATCGGGTACACGCAGTCCTACACGTACTTCACGTGGCGGACCGAGCGGGGCGAGCTCGAGGACTACGGCCGCGAGCTGGCCACCAACGCGCACTACATGCGGCCCAACTTCTTCGTGAACACCCCGGACATCCTCCACGAGTCGCTGCAGTTCGGCGGCCCGCCGATGTTCAAGATCCGCGCGGTGCTCGCCGCGATGATGAGCCCCACCTGGGGCGTCTACTCGGGCTTCGAGCTGTTCGAGCACGTCGCCGTCCGCCCCGGCAGCGAGGAGTACCTCGACAGCGAGAAGTACCGGCTCCGACCGCGCGACTGGGCCGGCGCCGAGGCGTCGGGGCGCAGCCTCGTGCCCTACATCCGCCGGCTCAACGAGATCCGGCGGGCGCACCCGGCGCTGCAGCAGCTGCGCACGCTCCGCTTCCACGCCGTCGACAACCCGAACCTGCTCTGCTTCTCCAAGACGGCGCACTCAGAGACAGGGCCGGGCTCCAGCGACGCCGTCCTCGTGGTGGTCAACCTCTCGAGCCACTACACCCAGATCGGGACGACGGCGCTGGACATGCCGACGCTGGGTCTCGACTGGCACGAGCGCTTCTCGGTCACCGACGAGATCACCGGCGCCGGCTACGACTGGGGCCAGTTCAACTATCTGGAGCTGGACCCCTACCGGGAGCCGGCCCACGTCTTCGGCATCAGCTTCGCGCGGCCGGTGCGGTTCCCTCCGCCCGTCTCCTGACACCACCTCTCCCCCGCCCGGACACGAACGAAGGCACTCGCTCCCGATGACCGTCTCCGTCCCCGACTCCCCCACCGGCGGTTCCGCGCTCCCGCCGCCCGGCACCGACCCCGAGTGGTACAAGCGCGCTGTCTTCTACGAGGTCCTCGTCCGCGGCTTCGCCGACAGCAACGCCGACGGCGTCGGCGACCTGCGGGGCATGATCGACAAGCTGGACTACCTGCAGTGGCTCGGCGTCGACTGCCTCTGGCTGCCGCCCTTCTTCGCCTCGCCCCTGCGCGACGGCGGCTACGACGTCAGCGACTACACCGCGGTGCTGCCCGAGTTCGGCGACATCGAGGACTTCCGCGAGTTCCTCCAGGCCGCCCACTCGCGGGGCATGCGCGTGATCATCGACTTCGTCATGAACCACACCTCGGACCAGCACCCCTGGTTCCAGGCCAGCCGCAACGACCCCGACGGCCCATACGGCGACTTCTACGTGTGGTCCGACGACGACACCCGGTACTCCGAGGCCCGGATCATCTTCGTCGACACCGAGACCTCCAACTGGACGTTCGACCCGGTGCGCAAGCAGTACTTCTGGCACCGGTTCTTCTCCCACCAGCCCGACCTGAACTTCGAGAACCCCGCCGTCCAGGAGGCGATCCTCGACGCGCTCCGGTTCTGGCTGGACCTCGGCATCGACGGGTTCCGGCTGGACGCCGTCCCGTACCTGTTCGAGGAGGAGGGGACCAACTGCGAGAACCTCCCGAAGACCCACGAGTTCCTCAAGCAGGTGCGCAAGGTGGTCGACGCCGAGTACCCCGACCGGGTGCTGCTGTGCGAGGCCAACCAGTGGCCGGCTGACGTCGTGGAGTACTTCGGCGAGCACGGCGACGAGTGCCAGATGGCCTTCCACTTCCCGGTCATGCCGCGCCTGTTCATGGCCGTCCGGCGGGAGCAGCGGTTCCCGATCTCGGAGATCATGGCCCAGACGCCCGACATCCCCGACAACTGCCAGTGGGGCGTCTTCCTGCGCAACCACGACGAGCTGACCCTCGAGATGGTCAGCGACGAGGAACGCGACTACATGTGGGGCGAGTACGCCAAGGACCCCCGCATGAAGGCCAACATCGGCATCCGCCGCCGGCTGGCCCCGTTGCTGGACAACGACGTCAACACCCTCGAGCTGTTCAACGCGCTGCTGCTGTCGCTTCCCGGGTCGCCGGTCCTCTACTACGGCGACGAGATCGGCATGGGCGACAACATCTGGCTCGGTGACCGGGACGGCGTCCGCACCCCGATGCAGTGGACGCCGGACCGCAACGGCGGCTTCTCCACGGCCGATCCGCAGCGGATGTACCTGCCGCTCAACGCGGACCCGGTCTACGGCTACCAGGTCACCAACGTCGAGTCGCAGCTGCGCAACACGACGTCGCTGCTGCACTGGATCCGCCGGATGATCCAGGTGCGCAACCAGCACCCCACCTTCGGGCTCGGGACGTTCACGGAGATCGGGTCGCGCAACCCCACCGTGCTCTCGTTCGTCCGCGAGTTCGGCGACGACCTGGTGCTGTGCGTGAACAACCTGTCGCGCTTCCCGCAGCCGGTGGAGCTGGACCTGCGCCGCTTCGAGGGCTACACGCCCGTCGAGCTCACCGGCCGGGTCGACTTCCCGCAGATCGGCGTCCTGCCCTACATGCTCACCCTGGCCGGCCACGGCTTCTACTGGTTCGAGCTGTCCAAGCCCGTCGAGCCCGCACCCGACGAGCACGAGGACTGGGAGGCCGCCACCTCCAGCTCGGTCGCGGACTCGCTGCTCGCCGCCGGTGTGGTCAGCGCTGCCGAGGACGCCTCGGGCGACGACGCCGCCACCGGCTCCGGGACCGAATCCGAGGGGGACCACCGATGAAGGCGCTGACCGATCTCTTCCGGGACTGGATGCCGCACCAGCGCTGGTTCGGCGGCAAGGGCCGGGAGTGGGCCGACGTCTCCGAGGACGGCTTCTTCCTCGACCGCGCGAACCCGGTCCTGTCGGTGCACCGCGTGCGCGTGACCTACGCCGACGGCGTGCGGGAGACCTATCTGGTTCCGCTGTCGTGGCGCGAGCACCCGGCGGAGGAGCTGCAGTCGGCCCTGGTCGGCGCCGTGGCCAACGACGGCCAGGAGACCTACGCCTACGACGCGATGCGTGACCGGGAGGCCACCGCACCGTGGCTGATCCACCTGGTCAACGCCTCGACGATCGGGCCGATGCACTTCCATCCCGCGGGCGTCGCCTACATCCCCGAGGGCCTGCCCGGCGACATCGTCTCGGGCGAGCAGAGCAACACCTCGCTGATCTACGGTCAGGAGGCGATCCTCAAGCTGTTCCGCCGGCTGGAGCCCGGGCTCAACCCCGACGTCGAGGTGCACGAGGCCCTGCGGCGCACCGAGAACGAGCACATCGCCCCACTCCTGGGGCACATCGAGATCGACGATCCGGACCCGGCCACGCCGGCGGCCACGGTCGCGATGCTGCAGACCTTCGTCCCGAACGCCAGTGACGGCTGGCGCCTGGCCACGGCCAGCGTGCGCGACCTCTACGCCGAGGGCGACCTGCACGCCGACGAGGTGGGCGGTGACTTCGCCGCCGACAGCGAGCGGCTGGGTGCCGCCACGGCGTCGGTGCACGCCGACATGGCCAAGGTGCTGCCGACCGAACCCGCGTCCGACGACTGGTTCGCCACCGTGGCGCGGCAGATGAGCGAGCGCCTCGATGCGGCGATCGAGGTCGTACCGCAACTGGCCGAGCACGCCGACGGCCTGCGCGCGGTCTACGCCTCGGTGGCCGCCAGCTCCGAGCCGGTCGTCCGGCAGCGGGTGCACGGCGACCTGCACCTCGGTCAGGTCCTGCGCACCGCGACCGGCTGGATCATGCTGGACTTCGAGGGCGAGCCCGCCCGCTCCCTGGCCAGCCGGCGGGAGCTGGACAGCCCCCTGCGCGACGTCGCCGGCATGCTCCGCAGCTTCGACTACGCCGCCCGGCACATGCTGGTCGAGCAGCCCGACGACCCGCAGCGCGCGTACCGAGCCCAGGAGTGGGCGGCGCGCAACCGGGCGGCCTTCTGCGCCGGGTACTCGAACGCGAGCGGGCTGGACCCGTGCGGTGAATCACCACTCCTTCGGGCGTTCGAGGCCGACAAGGCGGTTTACGAGTGCGTCTACGAGGCACGCAACCGTCCGCACTGGCTGATGATCCCGCTGACCTCGGTCGCCCGGCTGGCGACCCGGGACTGACGGTCGGCGCCACCACAGACCTTCGACACCTGACGAGGACGGCCAGACGATGACGACCGACGACCGAGGCGACCAGCCGGTGGCCGACAAGGACGAGCTGCAGCGAGCCGTGGACGAGCGGGTCGCCGCGGCCGACGCGGCGGCGGGGTCCGAGCCGATCGTGAACGCCACCCCGGCGAAGAAGGCGACCAAGCGGACGACGGCCAAGAAGGCCCCGGCCGCGAAGAAGGCCCCCGCGGCCAAGAAGGCCGCGCCGGCGAAGGCGGCGAAGGCGACCGCTGCGAAGACCACCGCTTCGAAGGCGACCACCGCGAAGAAGGCCCCCGCCAAGAAGACGACCACCGCCGACACGGTGTCCGACAACGTGGCCGCCGCGGGGACCGCCGAGGCGACCGCCACTCCCGTCGTGGCCCCGGCGCCCGTCGCCGAGCCGACCGGTGCGCGGGCGGCCCGGTTCCCCGAGATCACGGACGAGCAGATCCGGGCCGTCGTGGAGGGCTGGTCCCACGACCCCCACGCCGTCCTCGGGGCCCACGAGACGAACACGGGCTGGGTGGTGCGGACGCTGCGGCCGGACGCGATCAGCGTCGCCGTCCTCGACCAGGACGGCAGCCGCTACGAGGCCCGGCAGCTGCACGACGGCGGCGTCTACGAGGCGAGCCTGCCCCAGCAGCCCGGCGACTACCGCGTCGAGGTCGCCTACCCCGACGGCTCCGGTGGTCAGAACACCTACACCGTCGACGATCCGTACCGCTGGATGCCCACGGTGGGCCAGTTCGACGAGCATCTGATCCGCGAGGGCCGCCACGAGCGGCTGTGGGACGTGCTGGGTTCGCACGTCCGGCGCTACGACACCCCGGGCGGCCCGGTGGAGGGCGTCTCCTTCGCGGTCTGGGCCCCCAACGCCCGCGGCGTGAAGGTGACCGGCGACTTCGACTACTGGCAGGCCCGCGCCTATCCGCTGCGGTCGCTGGGCTCCTCGGGGGTGTGGGAGATCTTCATCCCCGGCGTCCAGGTCGGCAGCCGGTACCGCTACCACGTTCTCGGTGGGGACGGCGTCTGGCGGGAGAAGTCCGACCCGCTCGCGTTCGCCACGGAGGTGCCGCCGCTCAGCGCCTCGGTGGTGACCGAGTCCCGCCACGAGTGGGGCGACGACGCCTGGCTCGCCGAGCGGGCCACCGACCGCTGGCACGAGCGGCCGATGAGCGTCTACGAGGTGCACGCCGGCTCGTGGCGCCAGGGCCTGTCCTACCGGGAGCTGGCCGACGAGCTCGTCGACTACGTGGTCGCGGCCGGGTTCACCCACATCGAGTTCATGCCGCTGGCCGAGCATCCCTTCGGCGGCTCGTGGGGCTACCAGGTCACCTCGTACTACGCGCCCACGTCGAGGTTCGGCAGCCCCGACGACCTGCGCTACCTGATCGACCGCGCCCACCAGGCCGGCATCGGCGTCATCGTCGACTGGGTGCCCGCCCACTTCCCGAAGGACGAGTGGGCCCTGGCCCGCTTCGACGGCACGGCGCTCTACGAGCACGCCGACCCCCGCCGCGGCGAGCAGCTGGACTGGGGCACCTACGTGTTCGACTTCGGCCGCCCGGAGGTGCGCAACTTCCTGGTCGCCAACGCGCTGTACTGGTGCAAGGAGTTCCACGTCGACGGCATCCGCGTCGACGCGGTCGCCTCGATGCTCTACCTGGACTACTCGCGCACCGAGTGGGTGCCCAACATCCACGGCGGCCGCGAGAACCTCGAGGCCGTCGCCTTCCTGCAGGAGATGAACGCCACGGTCTACCGGGAGGTGCCGGGCGTGGTGACGATCGCGGAGGAGTCCACCGCCTGGCCGGGTGTCACCCGCCCGACGCACCTCGGCGGCCTGGGCTTCGGCTTCAAGTGGAACATGGGCTGGATGCACGACTCGCTGGCCTACATGGAGCGCCAGCCGGTGCACCGCAGCTACCACCACGGCCAGCTGACGTTCTCGATGATCTATGCCTACTCCGAGAACTACGTCCTGCCGATCAGCCACGACGAGGTCGTCTACGGCAAGGGCTCGCTGCTGCGGAAGATGCCGGGTGACCGGTGGCAGCAGCTGGCCAACCTGCGTGCCTACCTCGCCTACATGTGGGCCCACCCGGGCAAGCAGTTGCTGTTCATGGGCGCGGAGTTCGCGCAGGACTCCGAGTGGGCGGAGAGCCGCTCGCTGGACTGGTGGCACCTCGACGACCCGGCGCACCGCGGCGTCCTGCAGCTCGTGACCGACCTCAACACCCGGTACAAGGAGCTCGACGCCCTGTGGTCGCAGGACGTCGATCCGGCCGGCTTCCAGTGGATCGACGCGAACGACGCGTCGGGCAACGTGCTGTCGTTCCTGCGGTACGGCAAGCCCTCGGCCGCCGGCGGTGCGGACGGCGACGGCGCCCAGTCCTCTGCGCTGGCCTGCGTCGTCAACTTCTCCGGTGGCCCCTACGCGCAGTACCGGATCGGCCTGCCGCGGGGTGGCCACTGGCGGGAGGTGCTCAACACCGACGCCGAGGGCTACGGCGGCTCGGGCGTGGGCAACTTCGGCGGCGTCGAGGCAGTGGAGGAGCCCTGGCACGGGCAGCCCTTCTCGGCGACACTGGCCGTTCCCCCGCTGGGTGCCGTCTGGTTCCTGCACGAGGGCTGACGGGCCGCGCCGGGCGGCGCGTCGGAGAGTCGCCCGCCCGGCGCGGGTCCGGTCGGCGACACCCTGATCGACCGGTTGGCCCGCGACCTGACCTCCGGAGGGTTTGCGCTGCACCGCTTGCGGAATCCACCCTGCATGCACCGAACCGCGTGGGCCCGCCGCCTCGCGGTCCTCGCCACGCTCGTCGGCCTGGTCTGCACCACCGGCTGCGCGACCATCGTCATCGGCCGGCCGAGTTCGGTGCAGCCCTCCCCCGACAACGTGCCGGCCGGCGAGGTCGAGATCGTGGGCGCGACCGACGACCCCGTCGACGAGCTCGCCCGGAACGCCCTCGCCGACCTCCAGGCCTTCTGGAGCTCCACCTTCCCCGACGTCTTCGGCCAGCAGTTCCAGCCCCTCTCCGGCGGCTACTACAGCGTCGACCCGGGCGACGTGAACCCGCAGGAGTACCCCGGCGGCGTCGTGGGGTGCGGCGCTCGGCCGCTGGAGGCGGAGAACAACGCCTTCTACTGCCAGGCTCCCAACACCGCCCACTCCGATGCCATCACCTACGACCGGGCCTTCCTCGGCGAGCTGGCCGGCGACTTCGGCCGGTTCATCCCGGCGCTGGTGATGGCGCACGAGTTCGGCCACGCGGTGCAGGCGCGCGTCGGCGCACCCCAGTCGTCCATCGCCACCGAGACGCAGGCCGACTGCTACGCCGGCAGCTGGACCCGGTGGGTCGCCGAGGGCAACGCCGGGCACTCGCGCCTGCGCACGCCCGAGCTCGACGAGCTGCTCCGGGGCTACCTGCAGCTGCGCGACCCGGTCGGCACCGGCACCGCGGCACAGTCGGCCCACGGCTCCTACTTCGACCGGGTCTCCGCGTTCCAGGAGGGGTTCGACGACGGCGCACCCGCCTGCCGCGACCACTTCGGGCCCGACCGGGTCTTCACGCAGGGCCGGTTCACCACCGACAAGGACTTCGCCCGTCGCGGCGACGCCCCCTACGGCGAGTTGTGGACCATCGTCGAGCAGTCCCTGCCGACGGTGTGGGATCAGGCGTTCAGGGACATCTTCAGCAAGGACTTCGCCCACCCCTCGATCCAGCGCTATCCCGGCGATGCGCCTGACTGCGCGGGCGACCCCGACCGCGAGCTGGTGTTCTGCGGCGACGAGCAACTGGTCGGCATCGACGAGAGGAAGCTGGCCAGGCCCGCCTACAAGAACATCGGCGACTTCGCCGTCGCCACGGCCGTGTCGATCCCCTACAGCCTCTCGGTGCGCGACCAGCTGGGGCTGTCCACCGACGACGGGGACGCCGTCCAGTCGGCCGTCTGCCTGACCGGCTGGTACGCCGCCAAGGTCTTCAAGGGCGAGGCCGGCACGATCAGCGTGAGTCCCGGGGACGTCGACGAGAGCGTGCAGTTCCTGCTCACCTACGGCAACGACCCCGAGGTGCTACCGGACGCCGACCTGAGCGGGTTCCAGCTCGTCGACCTGTTCCGCAACGGCTTCCTGCGCGGCCTCGAGTCCTGCCAGGTACAGCAGTAGGCCTCCGGCCGGGGCCCGCCCTCTAGAACAGCGCGGCGGTGAGCCGGCGCCGGGCGGCACCGACGCGGGGGTCCTCGTCGCCGACGACGGCGAACAGGTCCACCAGGTGCTTGCGGGCCGTGTCGCGGTCCTCGCCCGAGGTGCGCGCCACCACGTCGAGCAGCAGCCCGAAGGCGGCGTCGACGTTGCCGGTGCCCAGGAGGAAGTCCGCCGCCCGCGTCTGCGCGGCGACGTCGTCGGGTGCCGCCTCGGCGGCCGCGAGCGCGTCGGGTCCGGCCTTCTCGGCCCGCCGGAACAGCTGCACCTGCTGGAGGGCGAGCCGGGCCTCCGGGTGGTCGGGCTCGGCGTCGAGGATCGCCTGGTAGGCGGCCTCCGCCGCGGCCAGGTCACCGCGCTCCAGCGCGGCCTCGGCGGCGTCCAGCCGCGGGTCGTCGGGGCCGGCATCGCCCTCGGCGGCCTCGGGGAGCGCTCCGCCCGTCGTCGCCCGGACCAGCTCGTCGACGAACTGGCGGGCCTGCTCCTCGGGGATCGCACCGGTGAACTCGGCGACCAGCTGCCCCTGCCAGACGGCCTTGACCGCCGGAATGCCCTGCACGCGCAACCCCTGGGCCAGCGCCGGGTTGGCGTCGACGTCGACCTTGGCCAGCACCCACGCGCCGGCGCCCTCGGCGGCCAGGCGCTCCAGCACCGGCGAGAGCTGCTTGCACGGCCCGCACCACTCGGCCCACAGGTCGAGCACCACCGGCACCTGGAAGGAGCGGTCGAGGACCTCGGTCTGGAACGTCGCCTCGGTGACGTCGACGACCGCGGACCCCGGCGCACCGGCGGGAGCGGAGGCGCTCGGGGGCGGGGCCGCCTGCGCACGGGCCGCCGCCTCGCTGCGGGCCTTCACGGCGGCGAGGTCGACGGCGCCGGCCATCGCGGCGGCCATGCTGGCCTGCTGGGCCTGCGCCCGGGGGTCGGGTCGTCCGGGACGGGAGGGCTGCATGCGGCCATTCTCTCCCAACCGGTCGACACTGCCGCGAGGTGCCGCCCCACCTGCGCCGAATCAGCGGCTCGTCAGCCCTCCCGGGAGCTGTCGCGCACGAACGCCTCCGCGACGGCGCGGTCGACCCCGAGGCCGGCCAGCACCCCGGTGCCGTCCTCGACGTCGAGCAGCGCGAGCAGCAGGTGGCCGGTGCCGATCGTCGCCGAGTCGAGCCGCATGGCCTCGCGGAAGGTCAGTTCCAGCGCGCGGCGGGCATGGGCGTCGAAGGGCACCATCTCCGGCACCCGGTCCGCGGCCGCGGGCAGGGTCGCGCTCGCGGTCCGCCACACGTCGGCCGGCGAGACGCCCTGCGCCTCGATCGCGCGGGCCGCGGTGCTGCCGGGGTCGGCGACCAGCGCCAGCACGAGGTGCGCGACCCCGATCGTCTCGTTGCGCGCCGTCCTGGCCTCCTCCTGCGCCGCGACGACGACCGCCCGGGCACGGTCGTCGAACCGGCTGAAGCCCTGGCTCGGGTCGAGCGCCGCCGTGTCGCCCTTGGCGACGAATCGCTTCTGGGCGGCCTGCTTGGTCACGCCCATACTGCGGCCGATGTCGGACCAGGACGCCCCCGCCCGCCGTGCCTGGTCGACGAAGTGACCGATCAGGTGGTCGGCGACGTCACCGAGGTGATCGGCCAGGAGGACGGCGCCGCTGAGCCGGTCCAGCGGTTCTTCGTGCGCGGACGCGATGGCGCCGATCAGGTCGCCGAGGCGGACGGTGGGCTGCGGGGTGGGGGCCATGGCGTCAACGCTAGGTTGACTCCGTACGCGCGTCAACCAATGGTTGACGCCCAGCCTGCTCAGAAGCGCGCCTGCTCGGTGTAGCTGCCCCACTCGGCGCGCAGAGCGTCGCAGATCTCGCCGAGGGTGGCCTCGGCACGGACGGCGTCGAGCATGGCCGGGATCATGTTGGCCTCCGTGCGACCGACCTCGACCATGCGCTGGACCGCGGCGCGGGCAGCGGCGTCGTCGCGCCGCTGCCGGCGCTGCGCGAGCTCGGTCTTCTGCTCGCGCTCGACCTCGTGGCTCACCCGCAGGATCTCCAGCGGCTCCTCGCCCTGGACGGTCCCGGTCAGTGTGTTGACGCCGACGACCTTCTTGTCGCCCTTCTCCAGTGCCCGCTGGTAGACGAAGGCGGCCTCGGCGATCTCTCCGGTGAACCAGCCGTCCTCGATGCCGCGCAGGATGCCCGACGTCATCGTGCCGTCGGTGCCCATGTCCTTGATGCGGGCGAAGATCTCCTCGGCCTGCCGCTCGATGTCGTCGGTCAGCGCCTCGACGTACCACGACCCCCCGAGCGGATCGGCCACGTTCATCACGCCGGTCTCCTCCATGATCACCTGCTGGGTGCGCAGCGCGATCTGGGCGGCCTTGGCACTCGGCAGCGCCAGCACCTCGTCGAGGGCGTTGGTGTGCAGCGACTGCGTGCCGCCGAGCACCGCAGACAGCGCCTCGACCGCCGTCCGGACGATGTTGTTGTCCGGCTGCTGCGCGGTGAGGCTGACCCCGGCCGTCTGGGTGTGGAAGCGCAGCTGCTGCGCCTTCTCGGTGCGCGCCCCGTACACGTCACGCAGCCAGCGGGCCCAGATCCGGCGCGCGGCACGGAACTTCGCGATCTCCTCGAAGAAGTCCAGGTGCGCGTCGAAGAAGAACGACAGGCCGGGGGCGAACTTCTCGACGTCCAGGCCGCGGGAGAGGCCGAGCTCGACGTAGGCGAAGCCGTCGGCCAGCGTGTACGCCAGCTCCTGAGCGGCGGTCGAGCCGGCCTCGCGGATGTGGTACCCCGAGACGGAGATCGGCTTGTACGCCGGGATCTCCGCGGCGCAGTACTCCATCAGGTCGCCGATCAGGCGCAGGTGCGGCTCGGGGGCGAACAGCCATTCCTTCTGCGCGATGTACTCCTTGAAGATGTCGGTCTGCAGGGTGCCGTTGAGCTTCCCGAGGTCGACGCCCTGCCGCTCGGCGGCCACCAGGTACATGCAGAACACCGGGACGGCGGGGCCGCTGATCGTCATCGACGTCGTCGTGCCGCCGAGGTCGATGCCGTCGAACAGCACGTCCATGTCGGTGGCGGAGTCGACGGCGACGCCGCAGTGCCCGACCTCGCCGAGGCTGCGCGGGTCGTCGGAGTCGCGGCCCATGAGGGTGGGCATGTCGAAGGCGACGGACAGACCACCGCCACCCTCGGCCAGGATCATCTTGTAGCGCTCGTTGGTCTGCTGGGCGTTGCCGAACCCGGCGAACTGCCGGATGGTCCACGCCCGGCCCCGGTAGCCGGTGGCGTGCAGGCCACGGGTGAACGGGAACTCACCGGGATAGCCGATGCGCTCGAAGCCCGGGACGGCGGACTCGTCGGCCGGCCCGTAGACCGGGTCCACCTCCACGCCGGAGAGCGTCGTGAAGTCGGCGTCGCGCACCTTGCCTGCCGCGAGTGCCGCGTCGTACCGCTGCTGCCACCGCTGCCGGGCGTCCTGGCTCATGACCAGATACTAGGACGTCCAACTATCTCGCGTCGACCTCCGCGCCGGCCACGTCCCCCGCACCCAGCCGCACGCGCTTGAGGACGTCGAACAGGTCAGCTCGCTCAGCCTCCGACAGGTCGCCGAGACCGAAATCCAGGCCCGTCAGCTCCGCGGTGGCGCGCTCGACCACCCGCCGTCCCTCGGCCGTGATCGCGGCCAGCACCCCGCGCCCGTCGTTCGGGTTCGGCCGCCGGTCGACGTAGCCGGCGCCGACCAGTCGGTCGATGGCGTTGGTGACGCTGGTCGGGTGCACCATCAGCCGGCTGCCGATCACCTTGAGCGGGAGTTCGCCGGTGCGGCTGAACGTGAGCAGCACCAGCACCTCGTAGCGGGCGAAGGTCAGTCCGTGCGGCTTGAGCACCTCGTCGAACCGGGCGAGCAGGATCTGCTGGACGCGGAAGACCGAGGTCGCGGCCCGCATCGCCGACGCCGGGCCGAAGCGCTCCTCCCACGTCTGCCCCGCCCGCTCGATGGGGTCGAAGGGCAGCCCCAGCGGTCGAACCATGCCCGGAACGCTACCGGCCGGCGTGCCCGGCCCTTGATGGTCGTACGACCAACGTCGGATGGTCAGGCTGATCGTGGCTCTGGCCGCACTGGTCGGGGTCGCGTCCCCCGCTGTGGCGAAGGATGGCGGCGGCAGCTGTGCCAGATCACCAGCTGGAACCCCAGCGTGATCACGCTCAATGACGCGCCGATGGTCGTCCTGGACGTCCGCGTCTTCAACGGCTGCGTCGACGAGGGGGCCGGTGCGGGCAAGATGCCGGCCGTCAGCCTGGTGACGCGGGACACCGCCTCCGGCGCGTGGGTGTTCGGCAGCACCATCATGGCCGGCTACGGCCGGCAGACCTACCGCTGCTACATCGGCACCCCGACCGCCACGCCGCCTGTGCGGACGCTCGCCCTGACGGTCACGCGGGCGAACGGCAGCGTGCAGGACAGCCGCACGGCAACCCTCGCCGAGGTCATGCAGGCGGCCCTCGCGACGCAGCCGGTCGCCTGACCGCCGGCCCCGGGCGCGGGCGGGACTCCCCGGAGTCCCGCCCGTTCCGCACGTCGCCCGCTGGACATCACGACATCGCGAGTCAGGGGACCGCCGGACGCAGGGGTGGGACGTCCCGGACGCCGAACACCTCCCGCAGCGCGACCCGGGCCGCGTTGTCGCCGCACTGGCCGTGCACCGCGGGGCCGGGCGGGGTGGCGGCCGACGCGAGATACGTGCCGCGGACCGGCGTCTTGTACGTGTTCCAGCGCGGCACCGGCCGGGCGAGCATCTGCCGGAGGGTGGCCTGGCCGTTGGAGATGTCACCGCCCAGGTAGCTGGGGTTCCACTGCTCCATCTGGACGGCGGTCTTGGTCGCCCGCTCCACGACGGTGTCGCGGAAGCCGGGCGCGAACCGCTCGATCTGGTTCTCGATGGCCCCGGTCATGTCGACGTCCGCGCCGTGCGGCACGTGGACGTAGGCCCAGAAGATGTGACCGCCCTCGGGTGCCCGCGTCGGGTCGGGCACGGTGGGCTGGACCGCCAGCACGTACGGCCGGTCGGTGAGCTCGCCCTGGTTGGGCGCGCGCTCGCCGGCGATCGTCTCGTCCAGGGTCCCGGCGACGTGCACGGTGCCGGCCCGGCGGACGTCGGGGTTGGTCCAGGGCACCGGTTCGGACAGGATCCAGTCGATCTTGAACACTCCGGCACCGTGGTGGTACCGCGACACCCACCGGCGGTAGCCCTCGTGCACCCGGTCGCCGGCCATCGCGACGAAGGCCTCGGGGGTCGTGTCGAGCAGCACCGCGGGGACGCCGTCGAACTCCCGGAGGTCGGTGACCTCGTGGCCGGTGACCACCTCGCCGCCCTGCTGCTCGAGCGCGGTGACCATCGCGTCGGCCAGTCGCTGTGACCCGCCCTCGATCAGCGGCCACCCGACGTGGTGGCTCAGCATCGTGAGCAGCATCCCGAGCGCCGAGGTCAGCGGCTGGGAGAGGTCGAGCATGCCGTGCGCCGCCGCGCCGCCCAGCAGGGCGCGGGCCCCCTCGGTGCCGAAGTAGCGGTGGGCCAGCCAGTGCACGTTGGGCAGGCCGTTGAGGCCGAAGTGCGCGATCTGCAGCGGGCTGCGGGTGGGCAGCCGGCGCAGCTTGCTGGCGAGGAAGAAGTCGACGACGTCGGTGCCGTGCTCGACCAGCGGGCCGAACAGCCGGCGGTAGGCGGCCGCGTCCTCCCCGAGCCCGGCGGCGGTGTCCTCGAGCGACCGGTACGACAGGGCCGCGCGCCCGCCGTCGAGCGGATGGGCGAAGTTGATCTCGGGCAGCACGAGCCGCACGCCCCGGCTCTGCGGGTCGAACTCACGGAAGAACGGCGCGGCCGCGGCCATGGGCTGCACGATCGAGCAGACGTCGTGCAAGTAGCCGGGGCGCATCAGCTCCTCGGTGCGCATGCCACCACCGGGCCGCTCCGCCGCCTCCACGACCTGGACGCGCAACCCGGCAGCGGCCAGGCGCAGGGCACCGGCGAGGCCGTTGGGCCCCGCCCCGACGACCACGGCATCCGGCTGACCGTTCATCCGCCCATCCTGGGGGCGCGGCGCCCGGAGTGCCCGTTCAGAGCTGCGCGAGCAGCTCGTCCGCGGCGCGGTAGGGGTCGGACTCCCCCGCCACGACCCGGTCGGCGAGGGCGCCGAGAGCGGCCGACCCGTGCACGTCACCCATCCGCTCGCGCAGCGAGGCGAGGGCGATGGCCTCGATCTCCCGGGCGGCCCGCTCGCTGCGGCGCATGTGCCCCTCGCCGGAGCTCTCCAGCCACTGCCGGTGCTGCTCGATCCGGTCCAGCACCTCGTCGATGCCGTTGTCGGTGTCGCGGGAGGCGACGGTCTTCAGGATCGGCGGTCGCCAGTGGCCGGGCTCCGAGTGCCGGCCGCCGAGGGACTGCATGTACCGCAGGTCCCGCACGGTCTGGTCCGCGCCGTCCCGGTCGGCCTTGTTGACCACGAACAGGTCGGCGACCTCGAGGATGCCGGCCTTCGCCGCCTGGATGCCGTCGCCCATCCCGGGGGCGACGAGCACCAGCGTGGTGTCGGCCAGCGACGCGATCTCCAGCTCCGACTGCCCCACCCCGACCGTCTCGATCAGGACGACGTCGCACCCCGCGGCGTCCAGCACGCGCAACGCCTGCGGGGTCGCCCACGACAGGCCGCCCAGGTGACCGCGCGAGGCCATCGAGCGGATGAAGACGCCGCCGTCACCGGCGTGGTCCTGCATCCGCACGCGGTCGCCGAGCAGCGCGCCTCCGGAGAACGGGGACGACGGGTCGACCGCCAGCACGCCGACCCGCAGGTCCCGCGCTCGCAGCGCCCGCACCAGCGCCGTGGTTGTCGTCGACTTGCCCACGCCGGGCGAGCCGGTCAACCCGATGACCTGGGCGGATCCCGTGTGCGGGGCGAGCGCGGCGGCCACCTCGCGCAGCGCCGGGCTCGCGTCCTCGACCAGCGAGATCAGGCGCGCCACGGCGCGGGCGTCCCCCGTCCGCGCCCGCTCGACCAGCGCGGGGACGTCGGTCGCCCGTCGTCCCCGCCGGCCGCCGCGGGTGGGTGCCTCCGTCTGGACGGCGATGCCTTCCGAGCTCACGCCTTGGCGGGCACGTGCAGGATCAGCGCGTCGCCCTGGCCGCCGCCACCGCACAGGGCGGCGGCACCCACGCCACCGCCGCGGCGGCGCAGCTCCAGTGCGAGGTCGAGCACGATCCGAGCCCCGCTCATGCCGATCGGGTGGCCCATGGCGATGGCGCCGCCGTTCGGGTTGACCTTCTCGGGGTCGATGCCGAGCTCGCGGGTGGAGACGATGGCCACGGCCGCGAAGGCCTCGTTCAGCTCGACCAGGTCGAGGTCCTCGGGGTCGATGCCCTCGCGCGCGCAGGCCTTCTGAATGGCACGGGACGGCTGGCTCTGCAGCGTCGCGTCGGGACCGGCGACGACGCCGTGCGCCCCGATCTCGGCCAGCGGGGTCAGGCCGAGCTCCGCCGCCTTCTCGGCGCTCATGACCACGACGGCGCAGGCCCCGTCGGAGATCTGGGAGGAAGTGCCGGCGGTGATGGTGCCGTCCTTGGCGAAGGCCGGCTTGAGCTTGGACAGGCTCTCGGCCGTCGTGTCGGGCCGGATCCCCTCGTCCTCGCGGAACTCGATCGGGTCGCCCTTGCGCTGGGGGATGAGGACCGGGGTGATCTCCTCGTCGAAGACGCCGTTCTTCGACGCCCGCGCGGCCCTCTGGTGGCTCTCCGCGGCGAACGCGTCCTGCTCCTCGCGGGTCAGGTCGTAGCGGCTGTTGGCCTGCTCGGTGAGCGCGCCCATCGCGATCTGGTCGAAGGTGTCCGACAGGCCGTCGTGGGCCATCGCGTCGACCAGCTTGGTGTCGCCGTACTTGGTGCCGGAGCGGGAGTTGGCGAGCAGGTGCGGCGCCTGGGTCATCGACTCCATGCCACCGGCGACCACGACGTCGAACTCGCCGGCGCGGATCAGCTGATCGGCCAAGGCGATCGCGTCCAGGCCGGAGAGGCACACCTTGTTGAGCGTGAACGACGGCACCGACATCGGGATGCCGCCGGCGACCGCTGCCGGGCGGGCCGGGTTCTGGCCGGCGCCCGCCTGGAGGACCTGGCCCATGATCACGTAGTCGACCTGGTCGCCGGAGATGCCGGCCCGCTCCAGCGCGGCCTTGATCGCTATGCCGCCGAGATCCGCCGCCGAGAAGTCCTTGAGGGAACCGAGCAGGCGGCCCATCGGCGTGCGGGCGCCGCTGACGATGACCGAGCGGGACATGCTGCCTCCAGTGCCGGGCCGCCACCGTCGGCGGCCGTGTCGGGGTGCTGATCAGGATAGGACGACCGGAGCGACGAGCGAGCAGGGCGTGAGGCGTACCACATCGAGTGGTCGTCTCAGACGTCTTGGCGGCAGGATGCCCGCGTGAGCAACCACGCCGACGTCCCCGGGCTGCCCGAGGGCCTGCTGACGACCATCGACCACGTGGGGATCGCCGTCCCCGACCTGCGCGAGGCGATCGCCTTCTACGAGCTCGCCTTCGGCGTGCAGTCGGTGCACGAGGAGATCAACGAGGAGCAGGGCGTCCACGAGGCGATGCTCGCGGTCGGGGACGGGGAGACGCGCATCCAGCTGCTCGCCCCCCTGAACGAGGACTCGACGATCGCGAAGTTCATCGGGCGCTCCGGCCCGGGCCTGCAGCAGCTGGCCTTCCGCGTGGCCGACATCGACGCCGTCAGCGCCGTCCTCCGGGAGCGCGGGCTGCGCCTGCTCTACGACACCCCCAAGCGCGGCACCGCCGACAGCCGGGTGAACTTCGTGCACCCCAAGGACGCCGGGGGCGTCCTCGTCGAGCTGGTCCAACCCGCCGACACGGGTCACTGAACCCAGGACTCGCGGTACCGGGTTACTCACCGGTAACATTCGCATCGAGCACCGCCTCCGAGCCGACGAAGACCGCAGGAGTTCGCGTGAACGAGATCAGGGACGCCATCCTCGCCGACCAGCTGGACGCCGTGGGGGGCCTGGCCGTGCCGGAGTCCTACCGGGCGGTGGTGGTGCGCAAGGACGAGCAGGACATGTTCGAGGGCCTGACCGCGAAGGAGAAGGACCCGCGCAAGTCGCTGCACGTGGAGCAGGTGGCGACCCCGGAGCTGGGCCCGGGTGAGGCGCTGGTGGCGGTGATGGCCTCGTCGGTGAACTACAACACCGTGTGGACGTCGATCTTCGAGCCGGTGTCGACCTTCGGGTTCCTGGAGCGCTACGGCCGGCAGAACGACCTCACCCGCCGGCACGACCTGCCCTATCACGTGGTCGGCTCGGACCTGGCCGGCGTCGTGCTGCGGGTCGGCCCGGGGGTGAACCGGTGGTCCCCGGGCGATGAGGTGGTGGCGCACTGCCTGTCGGTGGAGCTGGAGGACCCGGCCGGGCACGACGACACGATGATGGATCCGCAGCAGCGGATCTGGGGGTTCGAGACCAACTTCGGCGGCCTGGCCGAGCTGGCCCTGGTCAAGTCCAACCAGCTGATGCCCAAGCCCGGCCACCTGAGCTGGGAGGAGGCGGCCGCGCCGG
>JHVO01000014.1 GCA_000620185.1 Geodermatophilaceae bacterium URHB0062 | reverse complement strand
CACCGGGTCAACCGGGTAAGGCCCCCGCCCAGACCAGCGGGTTGATAGGCCGGAAGTGGAAGCACCGCAAGGTGTGTGAGCTGACCGGTACTAACAGGCCGAGGGCTTGACCACACAACACCTCCACGACTTCCTGTCGCAGGTGTCAGGTCCAAGAATGTTTTCGCGTCCACTGTGCGGTTCTGAACACCCAACCAGACCTGGTTGACATGTTCACAGAGTTACGGCGGCCATGGCGAGAGGGAAACGCCCGGACACATTCCGAACCCGGAAGCTAAGCCTCTCAGCGCCGATGGTACTGCCCCGGGGACGGGGTGGGAGAGTAGGACGCCGCCGGACAACCATTCCCGAAGGGGCCCCACCAGCACGGTGGGGCCTCTTCGTCATTCCCGATAAACGACCATGCGAGCGCGCACGGCTTTTCGGCTGGGCGGCGATTCAGCGGCGGGATTCCTTCGTCGTCGCTCCGACGTTGTCGGCGAGCCAGGCATTGAGCGTGCGCAGGTCCTGCCACGACGTCCGCACCCGCTCCAGCGCGGCGCGCTCGTGCAGCCATTCGGCCGGCTCCCACCGACGGGTGGCGTGCAGAGCCTTCCGCTTCAGCAGGTCGAGTCGTTCGGCGTCGGCGGCGTAGCCGCTGGGCACGCGGGTCAGCTGCTCGCCCTCGATCGTCCAGCCCGAGCCCTCCAGCCGCTCGACCTCCGCCGCCAGGCGCGACCCCTGCACCGCGTCCGCCACCGCCCGCCGGTACCGGGCGACCTGGTCGGACTCCAGCCGCCAGGAGCCGCCCGAGACCAGCAGTCCGTCGGCGGAGAGCTGGACGTACCAGGAGCCCGCGCCGGCGCCCTCCGGGTGGACCACGGCGCCCTGGTGCGTCTTGTACGGCGTCTTGTCGTTGCTGAACCGCACGTCGCGGTAGGGCCGGAAGACCTTCGGCGTCCCGAAGTCGGGTGCCACCTCGTCGAGCAGCGCCTGGAGGGGCGCACGGACGTGCGCGTCGTAGGCCGCCTTGTTCCTCGTCCAGTAGGTCTTCGAGTTGTCGGCCTCGAGGCCCTCGTAGAAGACCAGTGCCTCGTCGGGGAAACCGTCGAAGGTCACCTGCCGGTTCCTTCCTCGTCGTCGAGCAACGTGTGCCAGCGGATCTCGCGGAGCGGCTCGGCGCCGGTCTCCAGCGTGCGGGCCCAGCCGTCGGGCGCCCAGCCGGTGGACTCGTAGAAGTCGGCGGACACGCGGTCGGGCTCGAGCAGCCATGTCTGCAGCCGCGCCGCCCCGCCGGCCTTCGCGATGTCGGTCACCGCGGCCAGCAGCCGGCTGCCGTGCCCTCGTCGTCCCCACCGGGGCTCCACCAGCAGCGTCGACAGCTCGGCCGTCGGGCCGGCCGCGTGCGGCTGCTCGCCGGCCGTCAGCTCTGCCGTCCCGAAGGCGGCGAAGCCCACCACGGTCTGACCCTCCAGAGCCAGCAGGACGCCGTGCCCGGGGGTCGGTGGCGACTCCACCGCCGCGCGCCAGGACGCCGTCGCGGCGTCGGCGTCCCAGTCGTCCAGCACGGACGCGGGCAGCACGCGCCGGTACGCGGTCCGCCAGGTGACCACCTGCACCCGCGCCACGTCGGCGGCGTCCGCCGGGCGTGCCGGACGGACGGAGACGTCGGCGGTGCCGGTGAGACGGGGGAATGGCGCCTCGGAGTTCACCCAGGCAGCGTAGGCGGGCAGGTTCGGCGCGAGGAACGTCGTAGGGGGCAGGCAGGATCACGACCGTGAGCGCGTCCCCCGTCGAGCGGCTGCCGGCGTCCGTCGCCCGGCGCATCGCGCTGAGTGCGCAGGGCTTCGCCGAACCACGGCCGACGGCCCCGATCGGCACCCGGCAGCTGCGGCGCATGGTCGAGCGGCTGGCCGTGGTGCAGATCGACTCGGTCAACGTGCTGTCGCGGTCGCACTACCTGCCCGCCTTCAGCCGGCTCGGCGCCTACCCCCGTGCCGCGCTCGACGACCTGACCGCTCGCCGCCATGCCGTCTTCGAGTACTGGGCGCACGAGGCGTCCTTCCTGCCGGTGCGGTTGCACCCCTACCTGCGCTGGCGGATGGCGGCGGCCGAGGAACACGCGTGGGGCAACATGGTCCGTCTGCAGCGCGAGCGGCCCGGCTACGTCGCCGAGGTGCTCGACCGCGTGCGCGCCGAAGGACCGCTCCGGGCGAGCGACCTCGCGGAGCCCAAGCCGGACCGGCCCGGCACCATGTGGAACTGGCACGCCGGCAAGGTCGCGCTGGAGTGGCTGTTCTTCACCGGCGCCGTCACGGCGACGCACCGGACGACGGCGTTCGAGCGGGTCTACGACGTCACCGAACGGGTGCTGCCCGCCGAGGTGCTGCGAACCCCGACACCGGAACCGGCCGAGGCGATCCGCGAACTGGTGCGGACCGCCGCCCGGGCTCTGGGCGTCGCCACCGAGCGCGACCTCCGCGACTACTTCCGGCTGCAGCCCGTCGCCGCCCGCACGGCGATCGCGGAGCTCGCGGAAGCGGGAGAGTTGCAGGCTGTCGACGTCGCCGGATGGGGCGTCCCCGCCTGGTTGCACCCGGAGGCGCGACGGCCGCGGTGGATCCGGGCGAGGGCGCTGCTGAGCCCCTTCGACTCCCTGGTGTGGGAACGGCCGCGGGTGGAGCGCATCTTCGGCTTCCGCTACCGGCTGGAGATCTACACGCCTGCGCCGAAACGGGTGCACGGGTACTACGTGCTGCCCTTCCTGCTCGGCGACCAGCTGGTGGCCCGGGTCGACCTCAAGGCCGATCGGCAGGCCGGGGTGCTCCGCGTCCAGGCGGCGCACGCCGAGCAGGGCGCCGACCGCCCGGAGGTGGCCTGCGCCCTGGCGGACGAACTACGGCTCATGGCCGACTGGCTCGAGCTCGACGCGGTCGCCGTCGTCGCCCGCGGCGACCTGGCGGCGGACCTCGCCGCAGCCGCCGGGTCGTCGGCGCTCGCCGGCTGAGTTCGGTCAGGCGACCGGGGCGGGGGTGGCGCGCCCGATGCGGATGTCCCCGGACACCGTCTCGAGGTTCAGGGTCACGTCGGTACTCGCTTCCGACCGGTCGGTGTCCTCGTCGAGGTCGAAGCTCATCCGGCCGGAGATGCTGTGGAGTTCCAGGCGGATCCGGAGGCCGGGCGGCACTGCCACGGAGACGTCACCGGACGCCGTCTCGACCTGGAGGCTCTCCCCAGCCGCGGTGCCGACCCGCACGTCCCCGGAGGCCGTCTTGATGGAGGCGGCGTCCCCGGTGTGCTCGGCGCTGACGTCGCCGGAGGCGGTGCGGGCCCGCAGGCGGCCCGCCACGTGGCCGAGGCCGATCTCACCGGACGCCGTGACGACAGACGCCCCGCCGAGCACCGTCCCGGCGCGGACGTCGCCGCTCGCACTGCGGATCTCCAGCTCCGTGGCCTCGTCCACCGTCACGTCCCCGCTGGCGGCGGTCAGCTCGGTGTGCCCGAACCGCCCGCGGAGCTGCACGTCAGCCGAGGCGACCGCGACGCGCGCCGCGGCACCGGCCGGGGTGAGGATCCGGACGTCGAACGCCGGAGTGCTCCACAGCCGGCGTTCGGGCACCGCGACGCGCAGGGTGACGCGGGAGTCGGGCAGCTCGAGGTAGGCGTTCGAGACGTCGATCTCGACCCGGTCGAGCAGCTGCTCGGCGGCGGCGTCGAGCGCCTCGACGCGCACGTCGAGGGCGTCCGAGCCCTCGACGACCTCGAGGGTGACCGATCCCGCGGCATTGCGGACCTCGATCCGTGGCGGAAGCCCGGCGGTGCCGGCCTGGAGGGTGCGGACGGACATGAGAACTCCTCAGGGGTGGGCGGATCAGCTTCGGGCGAAGCCGGTGTAACGGCGGGGGCCGCGGCCGGGGGAGGTGCCGGAGGGCGGTCGGTTGACGGCGTCGGCCACGGCGCGGACGAGCCAGGCGTTGAGGGAGCCGCCCTGCGCCGAGGCGGCGGCCTCGGCCCGGCTCTTGAGCGCCTCGGGCAGGCGGAGGCTGATGCGGGCCGTGCCGCCGTCGTCGCCGGGCTCCTCGATCGGGGCGGCGGGGGCCGGCTCGGCGGCGTGGACGCGGGTGACCACGACCTCGGGGTCCCGGCCGCGGACGCGGATCTCGACGACGTCCCCGTCGAGGGCCGCGGTGACCTCGGCCGCCATCGTCGCCAGCGCGTCCAGAACGGTGAGCCGGACGGCCGGATCGAGCGCGTCGGCCAGGAGCCGGGCCGTGTCCCGCACCTCCTCGCCGCCTGCGGCAGCCGCGGTCGTGAGGGAGCCGCGCAGCGCGTCGACATACTCGGTGAGGTCCATGACGCCACGATGACACCACTATGGCGTCATAGCAAGACTTGATCGACGTCATCGTGGTGCGTGGGTCGTTACGGCGGGCCGCCGTAGGCTCGCCGTCGTGCCCGAGATCGCGCCCCTCCAGGTCCAGGTGATCGCCCAGACCCAGTTCACCCCGCCGGCCGACGTGCCGTGGGAGACCGACGCCGACGGCGGGCAGGCGCTCGCCGAGTTCGCCGGCCGGGCCTGCTACCAGTCCTGGAACAAGCCCAACCCGGCCACCGCGACGAACGCCGGCTATCTGCGGCACATCCTCGAGGTCGGCCACCTCTCCGTGCTCGAGCACGGCTCCGTGACGATGTACCTGTCCGGCGTCTCGCGGTCGCTCACGCACGAGCTGATCCGGCACCGGCACTTCTCCTACAGTCAGCTGTCGCAGCGCTACGTGCCCGAGCGCGACGCGGCGTTCGTCGAGCCGGCCGTCATCGCCGACGACCCCGAGCTGCACGGGCGGTTCGTCGCCGCGACCACGGCTGCCCTCGCGGCCTACGACGACCTGCTCGACGGGCTCGAGAAGCGCTTCGCCGACGTCCCCAACGCGACGCTCCGCCGCAAGCAGGCGCGGCAGGCCGCCCGCGCGGTGCTGCCCAACGCCACCGAGACGCGGATCGTGGTGACCGGCAACTACCGCACCTGGCGGCACTTCGTCGCCATGCGCGGCAGCGAGCACGCCGACGTCGAGATCCGCGAGCTGGCCATCGCCTGCCTCCGCGAGCTGCAGCGGGTGGCCCCCAACGTCTTCGACGACTTCCGGATCAGCTCGCTGGCCGACGGCAGCGAGGTCGCGGCGAGCCCGCTCGTCGGGGAGGGGTGAGCCGCCTGGGACGGGTGGGTCCCGCGGCTCCCGGACGGTCGGTGGGCGGCCGTACCCTCGGGCCCGTGGCAGCCCCGATCGACACCCAGTACGAGGCCCTGCTCCGGCGCATCCTGGAGCAGGGGACGCCGAAGGAGGACCGCACCGGCACCGGCACGGTCAGCCTCTTCGGCGAGCGGCTGCGGTACGACCTGTCGGAGACCTTCCCGCTGGTGACGACGAAGAAGGTGCACTTCAGGTCGATCGCCGTCGAGCTGCTGTGGTTCCTCCGCGGCGACAGCAACGTCGGCTGGCTGCGCGACAACGGCGTCACGATCTGGGACGAGTGGGCCTCGCCCGAGGGTGAGCTCGGCCCGGTGTACGGCGTCCAGTGGCGGTCCTGGCCCGCACCCGACGGGCGCTCGATCGACCAGATCTCGAGCATCCTGTCGACCCTGCGCACCGATCCCGACTCGCGGCGCATGGTCGTCTCCGCGTGGAACGTGGGAGCGCTGCCGGAGATGGCGCTGGCGCCGTGCCACGCGCTGTTCCAGTTCTACGTCGCCGACGGCCGGCTCTCCTGCCAGCTCTACCAACGCAGCGCCGACATGTTCCTCGGCGTCCCGTTCAACATCGCCAGCTACGCGCTGCTCACCCGCATGGTGGCCGACCAGGTGGGCCTGGCGCCCGGCGACTTCATCTGGGTCGGCGGCGACTGCCACATCTACAGCAACCACGTCGCGCAGGTCACCGAGCAGCTCTCCCGCGACGTCCGGCCGTTCCCGACGCTGGAGATCGCGCCCGCGCCGTCGTTGTTCGACTACACGTACGAGCACTTCACGGTGCACGGGTACGACCCGCACCCCTCGATCCGGGCTGCCGTGGCGGTGTGAGGGTCGGCCTGATCTGGGCGCAGGCGCGGGACGGCGTCATCGGCGTCGACGGGGCGCTGCCGTGGCACCTCCCGGAGGACCTCAAGCTCTTCCGCGAGACCACCATGGGCGCGACGGTCGTGATGGGCCGACGCACGTGGGAGTCGCTGCCCGAGCGGTTCCGGCCGCTGCCCGGGCGCACCAACGTCGTCCTCACCTCCGACCCGACGTGGGCGGCCGAGGGCGCCCGGCGGGCGTCGTCCGTGGAGGAGGCGCTGGCTGAGGGCCGGCCCCTGTGGGTGATCGGTGGGGGAGCGGTGTACGCGGCCTTCCTGCCGCACGCCGACCGGCTCGTCGTCACCGACGTCGACCTCGACGTCGTCGGCGACACCTGGGCCCCGCGGCCGGGCGACGGCTGGACGCGCACGTCGAGGACCCCGGCCGAGGGCTGGTCCGTCTCGGCGGCGTCGGACCTGCGCTACGCGGTGTCGGAGTACGAGCGGTCCACGGCTCGGTAGATTCACCCCATGACCAACGACCCCGCCCGGCCGTTCGGGCGTGTGCTGACGGCGATGGTCACCCCGCTGACCGAGGACGGCACGGTCGACCTCGCCGGCGTGCAGGAGCTCGCCGCGCACCTCGTCGACCGCTGTGCGCACGACGGCCTCGTGATCGCCGGGACGACGGGTGAGTCGCCGACCCTGAGCGACCCCGAGCAGCGGTCGGTGCTCGAGGTCGTCCTGGACGCGGTCGGCGACCGCGCGACGGTCATCGCCGGGGTGGGCACCAACGACACCGCCCACTCCATCGAGAAGGCCCGCGACGCCGAACGGCTGGGGGCCCATGCCCTCATGGCCGTCACGCCGTACTACAACAAGCCCCCGCAGGCGGGCCTGCTCCGGCACTTCACCGCGATCGCCGACGCCACGGACCTGCCGGTGATGCTGTACGACATCCCGCCGCGCTCCGTCGTGCCGATCGAGGTCGACACCCTCGTCCGGCTCGCCGAACACCCGCGCATCGTGGCGGTCAAGGACGCGAAGGGCGACCTCGGTGCCGTGGCCTGGACGCTCGCGCGGACCGACCTCGCGTACTACAGCGGCGAGGACATGCTGAACCTGCCGCTGCTGGCGCTCGGCGCCGTGGGCGTGGTCAGTGTCGTCGGCCATGTCGTAGGGCCGCGGCTGGCCGAGCTGATCGCGGCCGTCGAGTCCGGCGACCTGGTCAAGGCCCGGGCGATCAACGAGAGCCTGCTGCCCGTCTACACCGGGATCTTCCGCACGCAGGGGACCATCCTGGTCAAGGCGGCGCTGCGCGAGCTGAGCCTGCCGGCCGGCCCGGTCCGCCCGCCCCTGGTCGACGCGACCCCCGAGCAGGTCGCGCAGCTGCGCATCGACCTCACGGCGGGCGGCGTGCAGCTGTGACGGCGCAGCCGACGCAGCCCCACCTCGACCTCCAGGCACCGCCGCCCCTGCCCGACGGTGGCCTGCGCGTCATGGCCCTCGGGGGGCTGGGCGAGATCGGCCGCAACATGGCGGTGCTGGAGTTCGGCGGGCGCCTGCTGGTCATCGACTGCGGCGTCCTGTTCCCCGAGGCCGAGCAGCCGGGCGTCGACCTGATCCTGCCGGACTTCGGGGTCATCGAGCACCGTCTCGACGACATCGACGCCGTCGTCCTCACCCACGGGCACGAGGACCACATCGGCGCCATCCCCTATCTGCTGCGGCTGCGGGAGGACATCCCGCTGGTCGGCTCGCGGTTCACGCTGGCGCTGGTCGCCGCGAAGTTGCGCGAGCACCGGCTCGACCCGGCTCTCGTCGAGGTCGCCGCGGGCGACGACCACGTGGCCGGGCCATTCCACTGCGAGTTCGTCTCGGTCAACCACTCGATCCCCGACGCGCTCGCGGTGGCCGTGCACACGCCGGCGGGGACGCTGGTGCACACCGGTGACTTCAAGATGGACCAGCTGCCGCTGGACGGCGTCCTGACCGACCTGGGCGCGTTCGCCCGGCTGGGGCTGGCCGGCATCGACCTGCTGCTCGCCGACTCGACCAACGCCGAGGTGCCGGGGTTCGTCACCCCCGAGCGGAGCATCGGCCCGGTGCTCGACGACGTGTTCGCCCGCGCCTCGCAGCGGCTGATCGTCTCGAGCTTCGCCAGCCACGTGCACCGCATCCAGCAGGTGCTCGACTGCGCCGAGACGCACAAGCGCAAGGTCGCGTTCGTCGGCCGCTCGATGGTCCGCAACATGGGCGTGGCCCGCGACCTCGGCCTGCTGCGGGTCGCCGCCGGGCTGATGGTCTCCCTCGACGAGGCCGCCGCGATGCCGCCCGAGCAGGTGGTGCTGGTGTCGACCGGTTCGCAGGGCGAGCCGCTGTCGGCGCTGGGGCGCATGGCCCGCGGCGAGCACCACCAGGTCACGATCGAGGCCGGCGACACCGTCGTCCTCGCCTCGTCGCTGGTGCCGGGCAACGAGACCGCGGTCTACAAGGTGATCAACGGCCTGGCCCGCCTCGGGGCCACCGTCGTGCACAAGGAGACGGCGCGGGTGCACGTCTCCGGTCACGCACCGGCGGGCGAGCTGCGCACGCTGCTCAACGTCGCCAAGCCGCGCTACCTGATGCCGGTGCACGGCGAGTGGCGGCACCTGCGCGCGCACGCCGCGCTGGCCGAGGAGACGGGCATGAGCCGCGACCGCGTGATCCTCGCCGAGGACGGCGTCGTGGTGGACCTGGTCGACGGCAAGGCCTCGATCGTGGGCAGCGTGCCGATCGGCAACGTCTACGTCGACGGGCTCAACGTCGGCGACGTGGGGGAGGAGTCGCTGCAGGCGCGGCGGATCCTCGGCGACGAGGGGTTCGTGGCGCTGACCGTCGTCATCGAGCCCTCGACCCGGACGATCGTGCGGCCGGTGCACCTGTCCACCCGAGGGTTCTCCGACGACCCCGCGGCCTTCGACGGCGCGCTGCAGCTGGTCGAGGACAACCTGAAGCGGGCGCTGGCCGACGAGGAGGTCGACCCGCACCGGCTGTCCCAGGTGATCCGGCGGACCATCGGCAAGTGGGTGTCGGACACCTACCGCCGCCGTCCCATGATCATCCCGACGGTCCTGGAGGTCTGAGCGGAGTGGGAGGGCGCGGAAAATGCCGCCCTCCCACTCCGCTCAGCTCCGCACCACCTCGATCGGGGTGATGCCCTCGCCCTCAGGCAGCCCGAACCCCCAGATCTGGGAGTAGAACGACAGCTCGCCGTCCAGGGCGGCCCGGATGTTCTCCGCCTTCCGGAACCCGTGCTGCTCGCCCGGGAAGAGCAGGTAGGCGTGCGGCACGCCCTTCTCCCGCAGCGCCGCGACGATGATCTCGGCCTGATCCGGCGGCACGACCTTGTCCTCCTCGCCCTGGAACACCGCCAGCGGGGTGTCGAGGGCGTCGACGTGGGTGACGGGTGAGCGCTCGATGTATACCGCCTCACCGGCCGGCCACGGCGCGATGAGCCCGTCGAGGTACCGCGACTCGAACTTGTGCGTCTCGCCCACGAAGGCACGCAGGTCGGCGAGGCCGAAGTGGCTCGCCCCCGCGGTGAACACCCCGGGTCGCATGGTCAGCGCGGCGAGCGTCGTGTACCCGCCCGCCGAGCCGCCGCGGATCGCCATCCGGGCGGGGTCGACCCGGCCCGCGTCGGCGAGGTACCGCGCGCAGGCGACGACGTCGTCGAGGTCGACGATGCCCCAATGGCCCCGGAGAGCGTCCCGGTACCGCCGCCCGTAGCCGGTGGAGCCGCGGTAGTCGACGTCGGCGACGCAGAAGCCGCGCGAGGTCCAGTACTGGATCTCCAGGCTCAGCACGGGCGCGGTTGCCGAGGTGGGCCCGCCGTGCACGACCACCATGAGCGGGGGCAGCTCCCCGTTGGGCGCGCCCGCCTCCGGGTTGGCCGGCGGGTAGACCAGCGCGTGGGCGGTGTCGATGCCGGTGTCGCGGGGATCGGTCGGGAAGGTCACGTGCTCGGGCCGGGAGAACCAGGCCGGGTCCAGCCCCAGGTCGCGTGCTGGACGCAGCAGCTCGGGCTCCCCGCCGTCGACGTCGACCCGCAGGACGACGGGCTCGCTGGCCGGGCCCGCCGCGAGGCACACCACGGACGTCCCCTGCGCGGTGACGTAGCGGAACACGTCGTAGGGCACGTCGAGCTCGTGCAGCTCGCCACCGGCCTCGGCGACGGCGAGGCGGTCCGCGCCGTCTCGGCCGTAGGCGACGACGACGCGGCCGTCGGACAAGAGGGCGAACCGGCTCAGGCCGAACACCCACTGCGGCCCGGCGATGTCGCCGCCGACGTCCACGACGAGCTCGGGCTCCTCGTGCGGCCGCTTGCGGTACAGCGACCAGAAGTCGGTGCGGTCGCTGAAGAACCACAACGCCAGGTCGTCGTCCCACGTGGGCTGGACGACGGACTCTCCCGGGCCGCCGGCGATCACGTGCTCGGTGCCGTCGGCCGCGCGGACGACGAACTCGGTGGAGTCCCACGGCATGTCCGGGTGGTTCCACCGCAGCCACGACAGCGTGACGCCGTCGGGCGCCAGTCGCGGGTCGGACACGAAGTCGGTGCCGGAGACGAGGACCTCCGTGCTGCCGTTCTGGGAGACGCGCACGATCTCGTTGACGACGTCGGTGGCCGCGCCCGATGCGGTGTGCGTCTCCCGGACGGCGAGCACCGCGGCCCCGCCGGACACGACACGGAGGTCGGCGTGCCGCACGCCGGCCGCGACCTCCGGCTCGGGAGTGACCGCCACCGGGACGTCGCTGCCGGGGACGAGCCGGTACAGCCGCTGGTCGCTGAACTCGGTGAACCAGAGCGTGCCGCCGGACACCGTCCACGCCCCGCCGCCGTACTCGTGCACGCGGGTGCGGGCGTTCCACGGCCCCGGGAGGACGTCGGTCACTGTGCCGTCGGCCGAGCGGCGCACGATCACCGACCGGCCGCCCTCGGTGGGCCGGGCCTCCGACCAGTAGACGTCGTCACCGTCCACGCAGACCTCACCGAGCCGGGCCGCCGCGCGAACGACGAGTTCCGAGGTGATCGGGGTCGGCCAGCTACCAGGCGTGAGCGAAGTCATGTCTGTGACGTTAGGGCCCCGGCGACCGGAGCGGGACACGAGGCCCAACCTGCCCGATCCGAGCGGTCGAGGCGATTACCGTCCGACGCATGCCTGCCCGCACCACGTCGACCCGCCGCCCGGCGACCCGGGGCCGCTCCGGTTCGACGGCGGCGAGCAAGCGGCGTCCGCCGGCCAAGCGGGGGTCGACCGCCAAGCGCGGCTCCACCGCCTCCCGGAAGAAGTCCTCACCCGGGCTGTGGGGCGTCGTCAGCGGCGGCTGGGGTCTGCTCGCGCGCGGTGCCGGCGGCCTGGCCCGCTCGGTGGCCCGCCCGGAGGAGGCCGAACCGCTCGCGCCCGAGCACCGCAGGGACGGCGTCGGCCTGGCGGTGCTGGGCCTGGCGATCGTCCTCGGGGCGGCGGCATGGAGCAACGGCATCGGACCGGTCGGGAGCGCGCTCGCCGACGGCGTCCGGTGGATCATCGGCTCGCTGGTCATGGCGCTGCCCGTCGTCCTCTTCTTCGCCGCGCTGCGGCTGCTGCGCCGCGGACCGCGGCCCGAGGCGCGCGGCCGGCTGGCCATCGGCTGGCTCTGCACCGTCGCCTCGGTCCTCGGCATCGCGCAGCTGCTCGGCACGCCCGCCGTGCCGCAGCAGGGCCGGCCGGGGTCGGGCGGCCTCATCGGGTGGGCCGTGGGCACGCCGCTGGAGGCGGGGGTCGGCAGCGTCGTCGCCGTCGTCCTGCTGGCCCTCCTCGCCTTCTTCGGCGTCCTGGTCATCACCGCGACCCCAGTGCACCAGATCCCCGAGCGGCTGCGCACCGTCGGCGACTTCCTCCTCGGTCGCGCCGACGACGACGAGTACGACGACGAGGAGTACGACGACGAGGAGGAGGCCGAGGAGGCCCCCACCGGTCGCCGCGGCCGCCGCAAGGCGCTGGCGGAGGACCTGACGGTCACCGGTCCGATCGACCTCGGCGCCCTCGAGGCGGCGGCCGGCAACACGATCACCACCGAGCCCGAGCACGTCGAGCTCCAGACCGCGCGCCCGCCCGTGATCGACCGGACCGCCCCGCCGGAGGACCTGCCGCCGATCACCGAGCCCGAGCAGCTCTCGATCCAGCCGGTCGCCGGCAACTACGTCCTGCCCTCGCTCACCGTCCTGCGGCCCGGCGACCCGCCGCGGGCGCGGTCCAAGGCCAACGACGTCGCCATCGAGGCCATCAGCGGCGTGCTGGAGCAGTTCAACATCGACGCCGCGGTCACCGGCTTCACGCGCGGCCCGACGGTCACCCGCTACGAGGTCGAGCTCGGCCAGGGCGTCAAGGTCGAGAAGATCACCCAGCTGACCAAGAACATGGCCTACGCGGTGGCCAACGACAACATCCGCATCCTGGCGCCGATCCCGGGCAAGTCCGCCGTCGGCATCGAGGTGCCCAACACCGACCGCGAGAAGGTCAGCCTGGGCGATGTCATGCGCTCGCAGGCGGCCAAGCAGGACCCGCACCCGATGCTGGTGGGCCTCGGCAAGGACATCGAGGGCGGGTTCGTCTGCGCGAACCTGGCGAAGATGCCGCACCTGCTGGTGGCCGGCGCGACCGGTGCCGGTAAGTCGAGCTGCGTCAACTCGATCCTGACCTCGCTGCTGCTGCGGGCCACGCCCGACCAGCTCCGGATGATCCTGGTCGACCCCAAGATGGTCGAGCTGACGCCCTACGACGGCATCCCGCACCTGATCACGCCGATCATCACCGACCCCAAGAAGGCGGCCACCGCGCTGGCCTGGCTGGTCGAGGAGATGGAGCAGCGCTACCAGGACATGAAGTCCACGGGTGTGCGGCACATCGACGACTTCAACCGCAAGGTCGAGAAGGGCGAGATCACGACCCCGCCCGGCAGCGAGCGGGTCTACACGCCCTACCCCTACATCCTCACCATCGTCGACGAGCTCGCCGACCTGATGATGGTGGCGCCGCGCGACGTCGAGGACCACATCGTCCGCATCACCCAGAAGGCGCGCGCCGCCGGCATCCACCTCATCCTCGCGACGCAGCGCCCCTCCGTCGACGTCGTCACCGGCCTGATCAAGGCGAACGTGCCGTCGCGGCTGGCGTTCTCCACCTCGAGCCTCACCGACAGCCGCGTCATCCTCGACCAGCCCGGCGCGGAGAAGCTGATCGGCATGGGCGACGCGCTGTTCATGCCCATCGGTGCCGGCAAGCCGATGCGCGTCCAGGGCGCCTTCGTGACCGACGCCGAGATCGAGGCGGTCGTCGAGTTCACGAAGCGGCAGGCCGAGCCCGAGTACCGCGAAGAGGTCTTCACCGCCGCGGCGGGCGAGAAGAAGGAGATCGACGAGGACATCGGCGGCGACCTCGACCTGCTGCTGCAGGCGGTCGAGCTCATCGTCACCAGCCAGTTCGGCTCCACTTCGATGCTGCAGCGCAAGCTCCGGGTCGGGTTCGCCAAGGCGGGGCGGCTCATGGACCTCATGGAGAGCCGCGGCATCGTCGGCCCGTCGGAGGGCTCGAAGGCCCGCGACGTGCTGATCAAGCCCGACGAGCTGGAGGCGACCCTGTTCACCCTCCGGGGCGGTGCCGCGTAGCTCCGGGCTGATGCGGATCACTCCCGTTGGGGCCGATCCGGTGGTTTGGGCAACTACGATGGGCCCGTGACAGCTGTGCCCCTCCCTCCCCGCAGCTCCGAGGGGCACCGTCCCGAGCGGCGCCGGGTCGCCGTCGTGACCCTCGGGTGTGCCCGCAACGAGGTCGACTCGGAGGAGCTGGCGGGCCGGCTGTCCGCCGAGGGCTACGACCTCGTCGAGGACGCCGACGGCGCCGACGCCGTCCTGGTGAACACGTGCGGCTTCATCGAGACCGCCAAGAAGGACTCGGTCGACGCGATCCTCGCCGCGACCGACTCCGGCGCGTCCGTCGTCGCCGTCGGGTGCATGGCCGAGCGGTACGGATCCGAGCTCGCCGGTGCGCTCCCCGAGGCGACCGTGCTGGGCTTCGACGACTACGCGGCGATCGGCGACCGGCTCGACGACGTGCTCTCCGGTCGCCCGCTCGTGCCGCACACGCCGCGCGACCGCCGGACCCTGCTGCCGATCAGCCCGGTGCAGCGCACCGCCGCGACCGCCGCCGTCGACGCCCCGGTCATCCCCGGCCACGACTGGCTCCGCCGCAAGCGGCTGGCCTCCGGCCCGACGGCCGCGCTCAAGCTGGCGTCCGGCTGCGACCGCCGCTGCGCCTTCTGCGCCATCCCGACCTTCCGTGGGGCGTTCGTCTCCCGTCCGCCGGCCGAGGTGCTGGGCGAGGCGCAGTGGCTCGCCTCCCAGGGGGTGACCGAGCTGGTGCTGGTCAGCGAGAACTCGACGTCCTACGGCAAGGACCTCGGCGACCTGCGCTCGCTGGAGAAGCTCCTCCCGCAGCTGGCCGCGGTCGAGGGCATCGCGCGGGTGCGGGTCGCCTACCTCCAGCCCGCCGAGCTGCGGCCCGGGCTGCTGGAGGTCATCGCGGGCACGGAGGGGGTGGCCCCGTACTTCGACCTCTCCTTCCAGCACTCCTCGCCGTCCCTGCTGCGGCGGATGCGGCGGTTCGGCGGCACCGACGACTTCCTGCAGCTCATCGAGCGGGCCCGGAGCCTCGCGCCGGGCGCCGGCTTCCGGACCAACGTCATCCTCGGCTTCCCCGGCGAGACCGAGGACGACGTCGCCGAGCTCGAGCGTTTCCTCACCGAGGGCCGCCTCGACGCGGTCGGTGTCTTCGGCTACTCCGACGAGGAGGGCACCGAGGCCATGGGGCTGCCGGGCAAGCTCGACCAGCAGGAGATCGACGCCCGCGTGCGCCGGATCACCGATCTGGTGGAGGAGCTGACCGCGCAGCGCGCGGAGGACCGGATCGGGGAGCACGTGGAGGTGCTGCTCACCGAGGATCTCGGCGCGGAGGAAGGCCCCGGCACATGGCTCGGCCACGCCGCGCACCAGGACCCCGATGCCGACGGGACGACGACGGTCGTGGGCGTGCCCGTCGAGGCGGTGCCCGGCGGGTTGGTGCTCGCCGAGGTGGTGGGCACCGAGGGCGTCGACCTCGTGGCCCGCGCGCTGGTCCCCGCCGTCAGCTCCACGGTCCCGGCCGGGTCCTGACTGCCGTGGACGCCGCCGACCCGGCAGCCACCCCGCCGCAGACGGCGAAGCTGGTCAACCTGCCCAACGCGCTGACCGTGCTGCGCATGGCCGTGGTGCCGGTGTTCGCGGTGCTCCTGCTGCAGGGTGCCGGGCTCCGGAACGGCTCCGAGCACGCCGACCGGTACTGGGCCGCGGTGGTCTTCGTGCTGGCGATCATCACCGACCGCTACGACGGCATGATCGCCCGCCGCACGGGACAGATCACCGAGTTCGGCAAGCTCGCCGACCCGATCGCCGACAAGGCGCTCACGGGTACCGCGCTGATCGGGCTCTCGGTGCTGGACCTGCTGCCCTGGTGGGTGACGGTCGTGATCCTCGTCCGGGAGATCGGTGTCACCGTCCTGCGGTTCTGGGTGATCCGGCACGGCGTGATCGCGGCCAGCCGCGGCGGCAAGGCCAAGACCGTCCTGCAGGCGCTGGCCATCGGCCTCTACATCCTGCCGCTGACCGGGGTGGCGGCCAGCGCCCGCTGGTGGCTGATGGGCGCGGCGCTCGTCCTGACGGTCGTCACCGGGGTGGACTACGTCTATCGCGCGCTCACGCTGCGTCGGACCAGCGCCCGGGCGATGCCGGCCGCGGCGGAGCGGCGAGGCTCGGGTACGACCGGCGGCGGGGGAGCCCGCACCGACACCGCCGCCTGAGCTAGCCGCCGTTCGCGACCTCGGCGCGGGGCTCGGGGCGAGGCCGGGGGCGCGGCATGGTGGCGACCGCGGTCAGCTCCGCGCTGGGCTCCACGCCGATCTCACGACGCAGCAGTCCGCGGAAGACGTCGTACTGGCGGCGGGCGGCGACCCAGTCGCCGGCGGCCTGGTGCGCCTCGATCAGGGCCCGCTGCCCGCTCTCCCGCAGCGGCTCGGCGAGCACCGCCACGTGCACCGCCTCCACGGCCTCCAGGGGACGGCCGGCCTTCCGCAGCAGCCGGCTGAGCGCGTCCAGGGCGTGCAGCAGCCGCAGGCGCAACCGAGCGGCGGTACCCAGGACCCAGTCGTCGTACCAGCCCGGCAGCAGTTCGAGGTCGGCGATCGTGCCCGGATCGACGGCCAGGTCGGCGGGGCCGGCGGTGCCGGCGAGCACCCGGCCGGCCCAGGCCTCCACGCTCTGGAGGTCGACGCGGACGTCGTCCTCCAGGCACACCGTCGACTGGCCGGTGCGCACCAGGGGGCAGCCCACCTGCTGCAACCGCCACAGCGCCGACCGGAGATTGCCCGCGGCCCGGCTCTCGGTCACGGTCGGCCACAGCACCCCGGCGGCCGACCGCCGGTCGACCGGGCCGCGATGCAGCGCCAGGTACGCGAGCAGGCGGCGGCTGCCCGGTGGCACGGCGACGGGCACCGCGTCGAAGGTGAGCGAGAGGCCGCCCAGCAGCCGGAGGACGCTGCCCTCCGGCGGACTGTGGACGACCCCCAGCAGATGTCTCTCGGACGGCAGCGGTGCAGCGCCCGGCCTGCCATCTGCGTGCATCCCGTGAATCCCGTGCATCCCGTGCCTCCCTGGTGGGAGTGGCTTCCCCCTGGGGATGACCGCTCCGCACTGTAGTGAGTGCTGTGCCGCCCAGGAAGGCGCGGCCGCGCGGCTCCACCCTGAGGATGGGCCGATGTCCCCGTCGGATACACGTCCGCTGCCCGACCGTCTGCACCGTGCGCTGCTCGACCGTCAGGAGACGGTCGCTGCTGCCGAATCGCTGACGGCGGGCCTGTTCTGCGCCTCGCTCGCGTCGGTACCCGGGGCGAGCGCCACCCTCCGCGGGGGTCTGGTCGTCTACGCCACCGACCTCAAGAGCGCCCTGGCCGGCGTGCCCGGCGACCTGCTGGCCGCGCACGGACCGGTGAGCCCCGAGACGGCGGCGGCGCTTGCCGAAGGCGTCCGCGACCGCTGCACCGCCACCTGGGGCGTCGGCCTCACCGGTGTCGCCGGCCCCGACCCGGTCGACGGGCACGGGCCTGGCCGCGTGTACGTCGGCATCGCCGGTTATGGCACGCAGGTGCAGCGCCTCGACCTGGCGGGGGACCGGGCCGCGATCCGGGTGGGCGCGGTCGACGCGGCGATGAACGCGTTGCTGTCGATGCTGCCCGGGGGCAACTGAGCGGCCGAACGGGGAAGCCGCACCCCCGGCCAGGCGTTACGCCATCAGCGGACGCGCCGGGGATCGCCGGACCCCGGGCCCCGACGCCGCGTACCGTGAGCGCACGGCGCCCGCCGAGGGTGCCGCCGCTTTCCGCAGGGCAGGACAGGAGACGGCCATGACGCTGCTGCGAACGCAGCTCGGGAACACCCTTCGTGGCCACCGGCTGCGCCAGCGCCGCACGCTGCGCGACGTCTCGGGCGCCGCACGCGTGAGCCTGGGGTACCTCTCCGAGGTGGAGCGCGGCCAGAAGGAGGCCTCGTCCGAGCTGCTGGCCTCCATCTGCGACGCGCTCGACGTCGAACTCGCGGATCTTCTCGCCGAGGTCAGCTCCGAGCTGCGCGGAACCCCCGCGGTGCGCCCGCTGACCCCCTCCGTGCCCGCCCCCGACGCTCCGGCCGCGGAGCCGGCCGAGACCGCGCCGGCGGCCGCGGAGCCGGCGCTCGCGCTGGTCGGTTCGCCGTCGCACGCCGCGCTGCGCCGCGGAAAGGCCGTCTCGCTGGCCGCCTGATCCGCGCGACACGCGGCACCGCCTCCTTGAACTCGGGGGCGGCGCCTGCAAGACAGGTGTCGTGCACCCGTTGCCCGTCGGTCCGGCTGCCGGGTGGACGCCGCCCGCGCACGTCCGGGGCGCCCACACCCGAGCCGGCAACGCGATGGGTCGCACGCGGCTCGGACTCCTGCAGGGTGCCGCCCGCGCCTTCGCCGACCGGGGGCTGCGCGGCAGCACGATGCAGTCCGTCGCCGTCGCGGCGGGGGTCGCGAAGGCGACCCTCTACAACCACTTCCGGACCAAGGACGACGTCGCGCGGGCGCTGCTGGCCGCCGAGGTCGAGCGGCTGACCGCACAGGCGGCCGGTCTCCCGCTGGAGGAGGCGCTGGTGGCGCTGTCCGACGAGCTCGGCGGCCATCCCGTGCTGCGCCGCCTGGTGGAGACCGAGCCCGACGTCCTCACCGGGCTGCTGACCGTGGACGGCGAGGACTGGGCCGGGCTGGTCGCGCGGCTGGGCGCCGCGCTCGGCGTGCCCGAGGACTCGGCCGGGCTGGTCGCGCGCTGGCTGCTGGGCGTCGTGCTGCAACCGGGGCGCTCGACCACGCGCCGACGGTCGGCCGCGCTGCTGGTCGCCGCGATCGCGCCGCCGGAGGACTGACCGGTCAGGCCCGCGCTGCTCAGGCCCGCGCTGCTCAGGCCCGCGCGGCGCGGGCGGCGGTCAGCTCGGCGCGCGTCGGCGGATCGGCGCCCACGCGCGTGCAGTTGAGGGCGGCCACGAGCGCTGCGTCGTCCGCCAGGCGGAGCACGTCGTCGTCGGACAGGCTCTCCAGCGCTGCCCGAGTGGTGACCCCGGACGTCAGCAGTCCGCTGAGCAGGCCGGCCGCCAGCGAGTCGCCGGCGCCCACGGTGTCGGCGACGGTCACCGCCGGAGGCGCGCACCGCAGGAGCGGCCGGCCGGGGCGGGCTACCCGCAACGGCCCACCGCCGTCGGTGAGGAGGACGAGCGCGGGCCCGCGGGCCGCCCACTCGAGCGCGGCGTCGTCCAGTCGTGCGGCGTCCGGGGGAGCGGCGTCGGGGCGGGTGGGGTCGCCGTCGAGCCAGGCGAGGTCCTCGGCGCTGACCTTGACGATGTCGGCCAGCGCGACCAGCCGGTCCAGGCGGTCGTGCACGAGCGGCGGAGTGTTGCCGAGGGTTCCGCCGACCGGCCCCGCAGCCAGCATCGGCCGGATGTTGGGGTCGACGCTGACGAGGACGCCGTCGGCGTGCACCCGGGCGACCAGCCGGGCGATGGCCTCGCACCCGGGCTCGGTCCAGCTCGAGATCGAGCCGACGTGCAGGATCGCGGTCTCGGCCGGCAGCCTGCTGGCGAGCTCGTCGTCGGTCCACTGCCAGTCGGCAGCGCCCAGGACGTGGAAGCCGTAGTCGGCCGATCCGTCGGCGGCCAGCCCGACGACGGCCAGGCTCACCGGTTCGGTGGCGTCGACGAAGCCCCCCGTGTCGACGCCGGACAGCTCGGCGTGACGGCGCAGGTGGGGGGCGAGGGGACCGGTGCCCAACCGCGCCAGCAACCGGACGGGCACCTCGAGCCGGCCGGCGGCGACGGCGACGTTGAGCGCGTTGCCACCGGGGCGGGCCACGTACTGCGGTGACGTGCCTTCGGGGCCCGCACCGGCCCCCGGAACGGGCAGCAGGTCGACGACCAGCTCTCCGAGGACGCTGAGCATCGGGTCGCCGCCAGGCACGGTCGAAACCATAGCGGCGGATCGCCTCCGTGGCCGCGTTGGCTACCAGGGTGCGACACCTGGGACGATGATCGGGAGGAGTACCGATACGTGCATCGCCGGGCCGGCCACTGCGCCGGAGCAGGAGGACCCATGCCCAACCCGTTCGTGAAGCTGTGGAGATACCTCACGGCCTCCGCCAACGCGCAGATCGACCAGCGCGCCGACCCGAAGATCCAGATCGCGCAGGCGATCGAGGCCGAGCAGCAGCGCCACCAGGCGCTCGCCAACCAGGCGGCCGCGGTCCTGGGCAACCAGCGACAGCTGGAGATGCGCCTGAACCGGCAGCTCGGTGAGGTGGAGAAGCTCCAGGCGTCGGCGCGGCAGGCGCTCGTGCTGGCCGACAAGACCCGCGGCTCCGGTGACGCGACGAAGGCCGGCGAGTACGAGAACGCGGCGCAGGCGTTCGCCACCCAGCTGGTCGCCGCCGAGCAGGCCATGGAGGACCTCAAGCGCAGCCACGACGAGGCGCTGCAGGCCGCCGAGCAGGCGCGCGGGGCCGTCGAGCAGAGCCGGATGCGGCTGCAGACGACGCTCGCCGAGCGCACGAAGCTGATGTCGCAGCTCGAGCAGGCCAAGATGCAGGAGCACGTGGCCGCCTCGATGCGGCAGGTGAACGAGCTGTCCGCGCCGGGGAACACGCCCAGCCTGGCCGAGGTCCGCGACAAGATCGAGGCGCGCTACGCCAACGCGCTGGGCCAGGCCGAGCTCGCCCAGAGCTCGGTCGAGGGCCGGATGCTGGAGGTGCAGAAGGCGACCCTCGACGTCGCCGGCGCGTCCCGGCTGGACCAGATCCGTGCCTCGATGAACGCGGCCCCCGAGCCGCCGGCGGTCGAGGGCTCCCAGGCGGCCGGTGCCATCGAGCAGGGCGCACCGTCGGTGCAGCCGAGCTTCGCCGAGCAGCGCGAGGCCCAGCCGGCCGAGCGCCCCGACCAGCCCGCCTGACGCACCGGCCCCCCGGCGCGCGATGTCCGGACCCGCGTACCCCCCGCCGAGCTACGCCGGCTCGGCGGGGGAGGCGACGGCGTGGGTGCGGGCAGCCGACACCCCGCCCGAGCTGCTCATGAGCGGCGGCGGCGCCGCGCACTACCTGGCCACCGGCCGGTTGACGGGTGGGGCCTTCGGGCTGTACCGGTGGGACATGGGCCCCCGCCCGTCGGGCCCCTCACCGCATTTCCACCGCGGCATCACCGAGTCGTTCTTCGTGCTGAGCGGCGCCGTCCGGCTGCACGACGGCCGGGCGTGGGTCGACGCCGGGCCCGGGGACTTCTTCCACGTGCCGATCGGCGGCGTCCACGGCTTCCGCAACGAGTCGGGCGAACCGGCGTCGATGCTTCTCCTGTTCACCCCCGGTGCGCCGCGGGAGGACTACTTCGAGACCCTGGCCGACGCCGCCCGCCGCGAGGCCATGGGCGAGGACGACTGGACGGACTTCTACCTCCGCCACGACACCTTCTGGGTGGAGGACGCTCAGTAGAGCGTGACCGGCTGGGGCCGGCCCGGCTCGCCGGTGCGCGCCTGCGGATCGATGGGCGAGCGCGCCGCCTGGCACGTGGGGCACCACCAGGTCACCCGTTCCTGCGTCGCCGGGCCCTGTTCCCCGAGCAGGATCGCGGTTCCGCAGCGGCGGCAGGGACGGCCCTTGCGGCCGGCCACCCAGTGGTCCTCACCGCGGCGGGTGCTCCCGGTCGTGCTCTGCTCCGGGTGGTGCCGATTGGCCCGCATGAGGGTCCGGGCGCGCTCGACCAGCGCCGCGAGGTCCGGGACGTCGGCGACCCGCGTCCACGGGTGGACGCCGGCCAGGAACAGGGTCTCGACCTTGTAGAGGTTGCCGATGCCGGCCAGGTTCCGCTGGTCGAGGATCGCGACCCCGATCTGCTCGTCCGGGTGCTCGCGCAGCCGGCGCAGTGCCTCGTCCAGGTCCCAGTCCGGTCCGAGGACGTCGGGGCCGAGGTGCCCCACCAGTCGGCCCTCGTCGGCGGTCGGGACGATCTCCACGTCGTGCAGCCGGTAGCCGACGCACTCCCAGTCCGACGTCGCCAGGACGACGCGGATGTCGTACGCGGGGCCGCCGCGCCACTTCGTGCCGGGGCGGTAGATGTGCCAGCTGCCGTCCATGCGGAAGTGGGTGCGCAGCGTGCGGTCGTCGGCCAGCCGGATCAGCAGATGCTTGCCGCGCGGCACGACCTCGCGGACGCCCGCGCCGCTCAGGTCGAGGGTGGCCAGCTGCGGCAGCCGGAACTCGCCCCGGACGAGGGTCGCACCGGCCAGCGCGGTGTTCATCCGCTGGGCGGCCAACCAGACGGTGTCTCCCTCGGGCACGGGTCCAGTGTCCCTCGTCCGCCGTACCCGACGGTTCCCGTCGTCCTTCGGCGCGGATCGGGCCTGCTCGTCCGGGTGTGAGACCCCCGACAACCGGGATGACGGCCGGGAGCGGCCGCGCTGCAGCCGACATGAGCGTTCCCCTGCGACTGCGCGCCCGGTTCGGCGCCGACGGACCGGCTCTTGCTGCCGAGCCGGTCACCGTGACCGTGGCGCGGGTCGTGCGCCCGGATCAGCGGGAGGCCTTCGAGCGGTGGGCCGAGGACGTGCTCGAGGTGGCCTCCGGCTTTCCCGGCAACCTCGGCGCCTCGCTGCTGCACCCGGGGCCGGACAGCTCCGAGTACCACCTGGTCTACCGCTTCGTGGACGACGATTCCCTCGCCGCGTGGGAGCGGTCGTCGGAGCGTCGGTCGGCGCTTGCGCACGTCCAGCCGATGGTGGACGACGAGCGCTACGCCCGTGTCTCAGGGCTGGAGAGCTTCTTCACCCGGTCCGCCCAGCCGGGGCCGCGCTGGCGGATGACCGCGCTGACCATCGCCGCCGTCTTCGCCATCACCTCGGTGCTGCAGCAGGTCGTGATGCCGCACCTCGCGGGCTGGCCGCTGGAGGCGCGGCTGCTGGTCTCGGCCGTCGTGGTCGTGCTGCTGCTCGGGCACGTCGTCATGCCGGCCCTCACCCGCCTGTTCGCGGGCTGGCTGCACCCGTCCCGCGACTGAGACGTTCCACGCCGCTTCCGGGGCGTTCCTGTCACTGGTGGAGGTCTGCGGAGCCGCCGGACCGCGAACAACACCCCGGGAGCCGGACCGCCGGCCCCGCGGTGGTGGCTCAGGCGCGGAGGCGCAGGCCACGCGGTGTCGCGGCGAAGCCGGCGGCCTGGAGCGCGACGGACAGCGGTGTCGTCTCGTGGACCGACGCGCCGTCGGCCTTCTGCACGACCATGCGGCCCAGCGCGCCGGCCGACACCGCACTCGACAGCGCCGTCGCCGCCTCCTTGAGGACGTGCTCGTCCTCGGTCCACGACAGCAGCGTCTTGCCACCCCGCTCGACGTAGAGCACGAGGTCGCCGTCGACCAGCACGACCAGCGCGCCGGCTTTCCGGCCCGCGCGATGGCCGCTCGCCTTCCGGCCGGAACCGGCGCCTTCACCGATGTCGACGCCCGCGTCGTCCACCGTGGGGCGTTCGGGCCAGGGCAGCGCGGCCCCGTAGACGTTCGCCGGGTCGGTCGCCGCCAGGACCACCGCGCCCCCGGGCACGCGGTCGGGTGCGGCGAACGTGCGCAGGCGGTCGATGGAGCCCGGAGTGCCGAACTGGGCCGCACCGAGGGTCTCGACGAAGTAGCCGCGCCGGGCCCGGTTGTTCTCCTCGAAGGCACGCAGGACCGGATAGACGGCCGAGAAGCCGCCGGCCACTTGCTCGGCCATGACCGCACCGCGGGTCAGGACGCCGTGCCGCTCCAGGAGCGCCTCGGTGCGGGCCGTCGTCCGCCGGGTCGGGTTCGGCTCCCGATCGGGCAGCCGGGACCACCGCCCCGCGACCGTGGGTGGACCGGTGCGGGTGGGCATGGGTGGCCGGCCAAGCCGCGGGCGGCCGTAGCGCGTGGCGGTGCGGGCGCGCGGGGCGGCGGGCTTGCTGCGGTGCGTTCCCCCGCCGCCCAACCGGACGCGCAGCGGGGCCAGGGTGTCGTTGGTGAGAACCCCCGCCCACACGAGATCCCACACCAGGTCGGCCATCGCCGAGTCGTCCGTCGAGCCCACCAGGTCCGACAGGCCCCGGAAGAACAGCGCCTGCCCGCCGGCCAGGGCGTCGACGATCGGGGCGCCCTCCTCGGGCGCCTCGAGCGGCTCGGGCAGGAGCAGCGGCGTGAGGTCGGCCGGTACCAGGCTGATCCAGCCGTCCCCGCCGGGGAGCCCACCGGCACCGGCCCACAGCACCTCGCCGGCGCTGGTCAGCTCGTCGAGCATCGCGGGGGAGTAGTCGCGCACCCGCGCCGGCAGCACCAGGGACTCGAGTGCGCTGGCCGGGACCAGTGCGCCGGCCAGTTGCTCGACCACCGCGAGGACGCCGTCGGCACCCCGCATCCGGCTGCCGACGCCCTGCCAGGACGGCGTGAACCGGGCCAGCGTCCCGATCGGGACCGGCTCCACCTCCTGGCGCAGCTTCGCCAGGCTGCGTCGGCGGATGGAGCGCAGCACCTCGGCGTCGCACCACTCCTGGCCGCTGCCGCCGGGTCGGAACTCGCCGGTGACCAGGCGGCCGGTGGCGGTGAGGCGCTGGACCGTGGCGGTGACGACGGCGACGCCGAGGCCCAGGCGGGTGGCGGCCTCCGCGGGCTGGAACGGGCCGTGGGTGCGGGCGTACCGGCCGACGAGGTCGCCGAGCGGATCGGCGACGGGCTCGGTGAACACCTCGGGCACCCCGACGGGCAGGGCGGTGCCGAGGGCGTCGCGGAGCCGTCCGGCGTCCTCGATGGCGACGTACCGCTCCTCCCCGGCGACGCGCACCACCAGTGCGCGCCGGGAGGCGACCAGCTCGTCGAGCCATGCCTGCGGGACGCCGCGGGCGGCCGCCTGTGCCGCGGTGAGGTCGCCGACCCCGCGCAGCAGGTCGGAGGCCCCGTCGACGTCGCGCGGATGCCGGGGCTCCGGGAGGCGCTGCAGCTCCGCCTCGATCTCGGTCAGCGCCTGCGCGTCGAGCAGCTCCCGCAGCTCCGAGCGACCCAGCAGCTCGGCGAGGAGGCCGGTGTCCAGCGCCAGGGCCTGGGCCCGCCGCTCGGCCAGCGGCGCGTCGCCCTCGTACAGGAACTGGCCGACGTAGCCGAACAGCAGCGACTGGGCGAACGGTGAGGCGCTCTCGGTCTGGACGTCGACCACGCGCACCTTGCGCGAGCGCACGTCACTCATGAGCTCGACCAGGCCGGGGACGTCGTAGACGTCCTGCAACACCTCCCGCGCCGCTTCGAGGGTGATGGGGAACGAGGAGAACTCGCTGGCCACCGACAGCAGCTGCGCCGCGCGCTGACGCTGCTGCCACAGCGGAGTGCGCCGCCGCGGATCGCGCCGGGGCAGCAGGAGCGCCCGGGCCGCGCACTCGCGGAACCGGCTGGCGAACAGCGCCGAGTTGCCGACCTCGGCCGTGACCTCGCGCTCGACGTCGTCCGGGTCGAGGACGGCGAGATCGGCCTCGGGCGGCTCCCCGGTCGTGTCCGGCAGGCGCAGCACGATGCCGTCGTCGGAGTGCATGGAGGCGACGTCGACGCCGTTGCGCTCGCGCAACCGCGCGGCGAGCACCAGCGACCACGGCGCGTTGACCTGCGCGCCGAAGGGGGAGTGCACAACGAGCCGCCAGTCGCCCAGCTCGTCGCGGAACCGCTCGACGAGCAGCGTGCGGTCGTCGGGCAGGTGGCCGGTGGCCGCCTTCTGCTCGACCAGGTAGGCCTGCAGGTTGGCCGCGCCCCACTCGTCCAGCCCGGCCGCCCGTGCGCGCTCCAGGCCGGCCTCCGGTGTGGCGGACCCGACCTCCCGCAGGAAGGCGCCCAGCGCCCGGCCGAGCTCGAGCGGCCGCCCCTGCGAGTCGCCGTGCCAGAACGGCATCTTGCCCGGCTCCCCGGGGGCAGGCGTGACCAGCACGCGGTCGTGCGTGATGTCCTCGATCCGCCAGGAGGAGGAGCCGAGGAGGAAGACGTCGCCCACCCGCGACTCGTAGACCATCTCCTCGTCGAGTTCGCCGACCCGTCGGCCGCCGGTGCCCTCGGCCCCGACGAGGAAGACGCCGAACAGCCCGCGGTCGGGGATCGTGCCGCCGCTGGTCACCGCCAGCCGCTGGGCCCCGGCCCGGGCGGTCAGGGTGTCGGTGACGCGGTCCCACGTCAGCCGTGGCCGCAGCTCGGCGAACGCGTCGGACGGGTAACGGCCGGCGAGCATGTCCAGGACACCGTGCAGCGCGGACTCGGGGAGCGACGAGAACGCGGCCGAGCGCCGGATGACGGCGGCGACCTCGTCGACGGTGCGCGGACGCTCGGAGACCATGGCCACGATCTGCTGGGCGAGGACGTCGAGCGGGTTGCGCAGATAGCGGATGGACTCGATCGCGCCGGCCTTCATGCGCTCGGCGACCAGCGCGCACTGCACGAGGTCGCCGCGGAACTTGGGGAACAGCACCCCCCGGCTGACCGCGCCGACCTGGTGCCCGGCGCGGCCCACGCGCTGCAGCCCGGAGGCGACCGTCGGTGGCGCCTCCACCTGGACGACGAGGTCGACCGCGCCCATGTCGATGCCGAGCTCGAGGCTGGAGGTGGCCACGACCGCGGGCAGCCGGCCGGACTTCAGCGCCTCCTCCACGATCGCCCGCTGCTCGCGGGACACCGAGCCGTGGTGGGCGGCGGCCACGGGCTGCACGCCGTCGGGGACGCCGCCGCCGGAACCCGCCTGCGCCATCAGCGCCGCCGCGTTCGTGCCCGGCGGAACCGTCTCGCCGGTGGCCCGCTCGTAGGCCAGCTCGTTGAGCCGGCTGGTCAGCCGCTCGGCCAGCCGCCGGGAGTTGGCGAACACGATCGTGCTGCGGTGGGCCTGCACGAGGTCGAGCACCCGTTCCTCGACCGCCGGCCAGATCGACGTCCGTGGCTGGTTGCCCGCGGCGGACCCCTCCAGCTCGCCGGTCGGCTGGCCGAGTTCGCTCATGTCCTCGACCGGGACGACGACGGACAGGTCCCACTGCTTCACCGAGGGCGGCGCCACGATCTGCACGGCCCGCCCGCCGGCGAGGTACGTGGCGACCTCCTCGATCGGCCGCACGGTGGCCGACAGGCCGATCCGTTGCGCCGGCCGCTCGAGCAGTTCGTCGAGCCGGTCGAGGGAGACCGCGAGGTGTGCACCCCGCTTGGTGTCGGCGACGGCGTGTACCTCGTCGACGATGACCGTCTCGATGCCGCGCAGTGCCTCACGCGCGGCACTGGTGAGCAGCAGGAACAGCGACTCGGGGGTGGTGATGAGGATGTCGGTCGGCCGCCGGGTGAACGCCCGCCGCTCGTCGGCGGGCGTGTCCCCGGAGCGGATGCCGACCCGGATCTCCGGTCGGCTCAGCCCCAGCCGGGCCGCGGCCTGCCCGATGCCGGCCAGCGGCGCCCGCAGGTTGCGCTCGACGTCGACGGCCAGCGCCTTCAGCGGCGAGACGTAGAGCACGCGGCAGCGCAGCTGCTCCTCGGCCGGCGGGGGCGCGGCGGCCAGCCGGTCGAGCGACCAGAGGAACGCGGCCAGCGTCTTGCCCGAACCGGTGGGCGCGACGACGAGGGCGTGCTCACCGCTGCTGATCGCGTCCCACGCGCCCTCCTGCGCCGCGGTGGGCGCGACGAAGGCTCCGGTGAACCAGGCCCGGGTGGGCTCGGAGAACCGGTCGAGTGCGGACACGCTGTTCAGTGTCCCTGCCGGGTACGACAATTCGCCGGTCCGAGCAGAGAGCCGGACGGCACGACCACCCGTCCGGGGACAGGAGACCACCGTGGGCCGGCCCGACCTCATCGATCCCGGCACGCGCGCGGGCTACGAGCTCGTCGTGGCGGACGACTTCTCCGGCGACCGGCTCGACACCGATCTCTGGCTGCCGCACCACCTGCCGCAGTGGAGCTCGCGGGCTGCCTCGGCGGCGCGCTACGGGCTCGGCGACGGCGTCCTGCGGCTGCGCGTCGAGGAGGACCAGGCGCCGTGGTGCCCGGACGTGGACGGCGAGGTGCGGGTCTCGAACCTGCAGACCGGCGTGCGTTCGGGCGCGGTCGGCAGCCGGGACGGCCAGCACCGGTTCCGCCCCGACGTCGTCGTCCGGGAGGCGCAGGAGGAGCTCCGCCTGTACGTGCCGCAGTACGGCTTCTTCGAGGCACGCGCGCGGGTCGGCGACGATCCCAGCGGCATGTCGGCGCTCTGGATGATCGGCTTCGAGGACCGGCCCGAGCGCTCGGCCGAGATCTGCGTCTTCGAGATCTTCGGCCGCGACGTGGCCGCGGACCGCACCGCGGTCGGCATGGGCGTGCACCCCTTCGGCGATCCCGTCCTCACCGACGAGTTCGTCCGTCCGGAGCTGCCGATCGACGCGCGCGAGTTCCACGACTACGCGGTCGAGTGGATCCCCGAGCACGTTGCCTTCTTCGTGGACGGCGGTCTCGTCACCGTCGTCGCGCAGGCGCCGCGGTACCCCATGCAGTTCATGCTCGGCACCTACGCGTTCCCGGGACCGGACGGCTCCCCGCCGCCGGGGCCCTATCCCAAGGAATTCGTCGTCGAGCGATTCCGCGGATACCACCGGACGGCGTCCTGACTGCGGCAGACTCCCCGGCATGCGTACCTCCTCGACGGGGTCGGTTCCCACGGCGGCCGTCGACGTCGCGGCGGTCCAGCGCCGCACCGTCGGCGTCCTGAGCGGCGGTGTCGCACTCGGCGGCCTGGGGGTCACGGTCGGCATCACCGTCGGTGGCCTGCTCGCCCGCGACGTCGCCGGGACCGACTCCGCCTCGGGACTCGGGCAGACCGCCGGTGTGCTCGGTGCCGCGGTCATCGCGGTGCCCCTGGCCCGGATCAGCGACCGCGCGGGGCGCCGGGCCGGGCTGGCGGTGGGGTACGCCGTCGCCGTCCTCGGCGCGGTGCTCGCGGTGGAGGCGGCGGCGATGTCGTCGCTGCCGCTGCTGTTGCTGGGCCTCTTCGCCTTCGGTTCGGCGACCGCCTGCAGCCTGCAGGCGCGCTACGCGGCGGCCGACCTGGCGGTCCCCGAACGACGCGGTCGGGCGCTGTCGCTGGTGGTCTGGGCGACGACCGTGGGCTCGGTGGTCGGGCCCAACCTCGCCGGCCCCGGTGCCGACCTGGGCCGCCGGCTGGGGCTGCCGCCCCTGGGTGGGGCCTTCGTCGTGTCGGCCGTGGTCTTCGCGATGGTGGCGGCCGTCCTCCTCGTCCTGCTGCGGCCAGATCCACTGCTGCTCGCACGCCGGATGGGGGGCACGGGCGCCGAACCACGGGCCCGTGGGGCCACCGGCGCGGCGGTGCGGGCGGTCTGGGCGACCCCGGGAGGCCGGCTCGGGCTGACCGCGGTCGTCGTCTCCCACTCCGTGATGGTCGGCGTCATGGTGATGACGCCCGTGCACATGGGGCACGCCGGCGGCGCGCCTGAGACGACGCTGCGCGTCATCGGACTGGTGATCAGCGTGCACGTCGCCGGCATGTACCTGTTCTCCCCACTGGTCGGCATCCTGGCCGACCGCGCCGGCCGGGCCGCCACCGTCGCGGTGGGGGGTGTCCTGCTCCTCGCCGCCGCGGCCCTGGCGGGGACGGCGCCGCCCGGAGCGGCCGTGCAGCTGGGCGCGGGCCTCCTGCTGCTCGGTCTGGGCTGGTCGTGCGGCCTGATCGCGGGCTCGACGCTGGTGACCGAGTCGGTGAGTGCGGCCGTGCGCCCGACCGCTCAGGGCGCGACCGACCTGCTCATGGGGCTCGGCGCGGCCCTGGCCGGCCTGGCCGGTGGCCCCCTGCTCGCCGTCGGGGGCTTCTCCCTGGTCACGGCGGTGTCGGCCGCCCTGGTGCTGCCGCTGGCGGTCGTGTGGGTACGTGCCAGGACGGCGGTCAGCGCCCCCGGTAGGTTCTGACGAGCAGGACGGTCAGGACGACCATCGCGAGCGCGATGCCGATCTGCACGACGAGGTCCCAGCCCGACGAACCGGTTCCGGGGAACACGCGGCGAGCCCAGGCGGGGCGACCTCCGACCGGCCGGCGCGCTAGCGTCGGTGCTGTGCGCCTGCAGGAGTTCTGGTCCCGCCTCGACGGTCATTTCGGGTCGATGCGCGCGCGCAGCCTGACCCGCGACCACGTGTTCGCCGCCCTCGACGGGCGGACGGCGGTGGACGCCATCGACGCCGGCGTGCCGGTGCGCAAGGTGTGGCTGGCGATCTGCGAGGAGTACGACGTGCCGCCGAAGGAGCGCTGAACGCACGCGTTCGCGATCGCGGGCGTGTCACCCTGGCAGTCGAACAGGTGTTCGTCCTACAGTGGCGTCCACAGGCCGGGCGACTCTCCACAGGTTCGCCGGACTCCTCAAAACTGTCGGTCCCTCGTCCTAGCGTCGGTCCCGACCCGCTTCCCGCGAACCGAAGGTGAACACGATGGCAACCCTGGACCGCGACAAGGCCCTCGACATGGCCCTCGCCCAGATCGACAAGCAGTTCGGCAAGGGCTCGGTCATGCGCCTGGGCGACAGCCCCGAGGTGGCCATGAAGGTCATCCCGACCGGCTCGATCGCCCTCGACATCGCCCTGGGCATCGGCGGCCTGCCCCGGGGCCGCGTGATCGAGGTGTACGGCCCCGAGGCCTCCGGTAAGACGACGGTCGCCCTGCACGCGGTGGCCAACGCCCAGGCCGCCGGCGGCATCGCGGCGTTCATCGACGCCGAGCACGCGCTTGACCCGGAGTACGCACGGGCCATCGGCGTCGACACCGACGCCCTGCTGGTCAGCCAGCCCGACACCGGTGAGCAGGCGCTCGAGATCGCCGACATGCTCATCCGCTCCGGCGCGCTCGACGTCATCGTCATCGACTCGGTGGCCGCACTGGTGCCCCGCGCCGAGATCGAGGGCGAGATGGGTGACAGCCACGTCGGTCTGCAGGCCCGGCTGATGAGCCAGGCCCTGCGCAAGATCACGGGTGCGCTGAACAACTCCGGCACGACGGCGATCTTCATCAACCAGCTGCGCGAGAAGGTCGGCGTGGTCTACGGATCGCCAGAGGTCACCACCGGTGGTCGCGCGCTGAAGTTCTACTCGTCGGTCCGCCTCGACGTCCGTCGGATCGAGACGCTCAAGCAGGGCACCGACGCCGTCGGTAGCCGGGTGCGCGTCAAGGTCGTCAAGAACAAGGTGGCCGCGCCGTTCAAGCAGGCGGAGCTCGACCTCATCTGGGGCACCGGCTTCAGCCGGGAGGGCGGTCTGATCGACATCGGTGTCGAGCAGGGCTTCGTCCGCAAGTCCGGCGCTTGGTACACCTACGAGGGCGACCAGCTGGGTCAGGGCAAGGAGAACGCCCGCAACTTCCTGCGGGACAACCCCGACCTCGCCGACGAGATCGAGAAGAAGATCAAGGAGAAGCTCGGTATCGGGGCGACGCTCGACGCTCCCGTGCCGGTCGAGCCCGTCGACTTCTGAGTCCGGCGGTGCGTGAGGGTCAGACGGCTGCCTCGTCGCGCTCCGGTGGTCGCCGGAGCGCGCGGGCCCGGCCGGGTACCCGTGTCGACGATCCCGAGACCCCGGACCTCGTCCCCGGCTCCCCCGAGGACGAGATGGGCGACCCTGAATCGGTCGCGCGTGGGGTCTGCCTGAGGGCGCTGACGGGAGCACCGAAGACTCGCCAGCAGCTGGCCGAACTGCTCGAGAAGCGCGGTGTGCCGGACGACGCGGCGGAGACGGTCCTCGACCGGTTCACCGACGTGGGTCTGATCGACGATGCTGCCTTCGCCCGGGCCTGGGTCAGTTCACGCCAGTCCGGGCGTGGGCTCGCCCGGCGGGCGCTGAGTGCCGAACTGCGGGCGAAGGGAGTCGAGCCCGAGGTCGCCGCGGAGGCGGTGCTGGCGGTCGGCGACGACGACGAGCGGGAGACCGCCCGTCGGCTCGTCGCTCGCAAGATGGGCGCCATGCGGCGCCTCGATCGGGCGACTGCCACCCGGCGCCTGATGGGCATGCTCGCCCGCAAGGGTTACAACGGCGGGCTGGCCGCAGCGGTCATCCGCGAGGCCCTGGACGACGCGGGCAGCGACGGAGCCGTGGCCGGCTTCGACGACTTCGACGAGGACAGCCTGCTGCCCTGAGGTGCCACCCCACAGGCGAGGCGGGGGGCCTTACGTGGGATCGGGGTCGTTGGGTCCCTGGCGCCGACCGGTCCCTCCGAAGACCTCGCTCACCCCGGCGTAGGGCTCGTGTCGCCTGCCGGCGTGCGCTTCCTCGTGCAGGCGCTCGAGGAGTTGGGGGTAGTGCGCCTCGAAGGCCGGCCGCTCGGAGCGGATCCTCGGGATCTCGATGAAGTTGTGTCGAGGCGGCGGCGACGAGGTCGCCCACTCCAGCGAGTTCCCGTGGCCCCAGGGGTCGTCACGCAGGGCGAGCTGGCCGTAGAGCCACGAACGCCGCACGTTGTAGAGGAACGGGAGGATCGAGGCGCCCAGCAGGAAGGAGAAGAGCGTCGAGACGTCGTGCATCCACTGGAAGTGGTCGCTCGCCAGGTAGTCGACGTAGCGGCGCGGCATGCCCTGCGTCCCCAGCCAGTGCTGGATCAGGAACGTGCCGTGGAAGCCGATGAACGTCATCCAGAACTGCAGCTTGCCCAGTCGCTCGTCGAGCATCCGGCCGCACATCTTCGGGAACCAGAAGGCGATGCCCGCGTTGGCCGCGAAGACCACGGTGCCGAAGACGACGTAGTGGAAATGTGCGACGACGAAGTAGCTGTCGTTGACGTGCCAGTCCAGCGGAGGGCTCGCGAGCAGGACGCCGGTCAGACCGCCCAGGAGGAAGGTGATCATGAAGCCGATGGACCACAGCATGGGCGTCTCGAACGTCATCTGGCCGCGCCACATGGTGCCGATCCAGTTGAAGAACTTCAGGCCGGTCGGCACCGCGATCAGGTAGGTCAGGAACGAGAAGAACGGCAGCAGCACCGCGCCGGTGGCGAACATGTGGTGCGCCCAGACCGCGACCGACAGGAAGCCGATGGCCATGGTGGCCCCGACCATGCCCTTGTAGCCGAACAACGGCTTGCGGCTGAAGACCGGGATGATCTCGGTGACGATGCCGAAGAACGGCAGCGCGATGATGTAGACCTCGGGGTGCCCGAAGAACCAGAACAGGTGCTGCCACAGCATCGGCCCGCCGTTCTCCGGCGAGTAGACCAGCGCCCCCAGGTGGCGGTCGGCGAGCATGCCCATGATCGCGGCGGTCAGGATCGGGAAGGCCAGCAGGATCAGCAGGCTCGTGACGAGCGTGTTCCAGGTGAAGATCGGCATCCGGAACATGGTCATGCCGGGTGCGCGCAGGCAGACGATCGTGGTGATGAAGTTGACGCCACCGAGGATCGTGCCCAGGCCGCTGACGGCCAGGCCGGCGAACCACATGTTCGCGCCGGCGCCGGGGGAGTGGGCGACGTCGGAGAGCGGCGCGTAGGCGTACCAGCCGAAGTCGGCGGCGCCGGTCGGGGTCAGGAAGCCCGACACCACGATCAGGCTGCCGAAGAAGAACAGCCAGAACGACAGCGCGTTGAGGCGGGGAAACGCGACGTCGGGGGAGCCGATCTGCAGCGGCATGATCAGGTTGCCGAAGGCGAAGAACAACGGCGTCGCGAACATCAGCAGCATGATCGTGCCGTGCATGGTGAACAGCTCGTTGTACTGCTCCGGTGAGAGGAACTGCAGACCCGGCTCGGCCAGCTCGCCGCGGATCAGCATCGCCATCAGGCCACCGGCGATGAAGTAGGCGAACGAGGTGATCAGGTACATCATCCCGATCGTCTTGTGGTCCGTCGTCCCGAGGAGATTCACCAGGCGGCTGCCCTTGCGGGGGCCCAGCGCCGGACCCGGCCGGCTGATGATCGGCCGCGGAACGATGGCGGTCATGCCCGGCCCTCCGCCGACGCGGGCAGGAGCGACCGCGGGGCTCCAGAGGCGTGAACTCCGACGTTACCAACCATGACCGGCCCCCCGGGTTGCACCCGTGCCCGCACGGCACGGTCGACAGACCACTCGCTGAGTTCGAGCGACCGCCTCATCGTGGCCCATCCCGGCCCGGAGGGAAACCCGAGAAGCGCTGGCGCCGGTGACCGGTGAGGTCACCGCCGCCGGGCGCGGCGAGCAGCCGCGCGGCCGGTCCGGAACACCGGACCGACTCGGGGTCAGCTCGCCGCGATCCAGGCGCTCACGTCGACGGCAAGTCCGTCGGGCGCGTCCTCGTCGGTCACCAGCCAGGCAGCCCTCCGGGGAAGGCCCGAGCCGAGCCAGCGGCGGATCTGGCGGTCGAACCCGTGCCGCGACGGGGTGGCGGGGTCGCCGGTGGGGCCGAGCAACGTCACGTCGGCCTCCGCGTCGTCGGGGTAGCGCAGCACCACCCGGCAGCGGGCACGGCGGTGGCGGGCCGGCGGCACGACCTCGCGGACCACGGCGGACTCGGCGCCCGCGGCCTCGGCGAAGTCGGGAGCCATCGAGCGGAGCCGCTCGACGAACTGCTGGGCCGCGTCCTGGTCGAGCCGGGGCAGCAGGACGTGCTCGAGCGCGCGGGCGGTTGCGGGTGCCACGCGGTCGCTGGTGACCCGGGGAACAGGGGGCAGGGTCCGCCGCCGGCCGGCGTGCATCGTCTCCATGATGGTCCCGAGTCTCGTCGCCCGGCTCCGCGTCCCCGGTTCGGCACGCCGGGATGGGACGAGTGGGTCAGACGGGAGGAGCCTCACCTCCGCTGGCGTCCATCTGCACGCCAGCGGGCAACTCGGCATCCCCCGTTCCGGCGGTCTTCGTGCTGCGCCGGGTGCGGCTCTCGGCGTACCTGGCGAGCTGCGACAGCAGCACGTTGACCACGATGTAGAACAGCGCGGCGGCCACGTAGAGCTGGAAGGTGTAGGTGCTGCCGAAGTCGCGGCTGAAGAACTCGACCAGGCTCCGTGCCTGCCGGAGCAGCTCGAAGTACCCGATGATGAAGCCGAGCGAGCTGTCCTTGAGCAGCACGACGAGCTGTGCGATCAGCACCGGCAGCATCCGCCGGACCGCCTGCGGCAGCAGCACGAGCGACATGACCTGTGACTTGCGCAGCCCGATCCCGTACGCGGCCTCCCGCTGGCCGCGGTCCACCGAGAGGATGCCGGCGCGGAAGATCTCCGCGAGGACGGCGGAGTTGTACAGGACGAGCCCGCCGGTCAGCGCGGCGAACGCGCTCAGGTCGACGCCGAACTTGGGCAGCACGAAGTACAGCGCGAAGATGACGACGAGCAGCGGTATGGCGCGGAAGAACTCGATGAAGGCGCTCACCGGCACCCGCACCCAGCGGTGGTCGGAGAGCCGGCCCACGGCCAGGAGCAGCCCGACCGCCGTCGCGAACACCATGCCGACGGCCGCGACCTGCAGCGTCTTCAGCAGCGCCTTGAACAGCGCCTGCGGTACCCCGCTGTTCGGGTCGAAGAGGACCGCCCAGCGCGCAGGGTCGAGCTGCCCGTTGCCCGCGAGGCGGATCAGGACGAACACGATCAGCGCCGCGATGAGCACGGCGCCGATCGCGGTGCCGATGCGCGCGCGAGACCTCGCTCTCGGGCCAGGGACGTCGAACAGGACCGGGGTGCTCATCGCTGCTCCGCAGGGGAACCGCAAGCCTTCGGCGCGCTCATCGCAGGATCGCCACCTTTCGCTCGAGCCGGTGCACGGCGTAGGCAGCGGGCAGCGTGATGAGCATGTAGCCGATCACCACGCCGAGCAGGACGAACAGCAGGTCACCGGCGTTGGCGTTGACCAGCCGGGGCAGGGTGGAACTGAGCTCGCTGACCGAGAAGCCGGCCGCGATGGAGGTGTTCTTCACCATCGCGATCAGCACGTTGCCCAGCGGTGGCACCACCGTGCGGAACGCCTGAGGGAGCACCACCTCGCGCAGCGACTGGCCGAAGGTCAGACCCAGCGCGCGCGACGCCTCGGCCTGGCCGGGGGAGACGGCGTTGATGCCTGAGCGCACCGCCTCGCAGACGAAGGCCGCGGTGTACAGCCCCACCGACAGGACGGCGCCCGGGAAGAAGTCGATGACGAAGTCGATCTGCGGCAGCCCGAAGATGATGAAGAAGAAGACCACCGTGAGCGGGGTGTTGCGGAAGACCTCGACGTAGAAGGTCGCCAGTCCGCGAAGGGGCGCGACGGGGCTCACCCGCATCGCCGCCAGGAGCGTGCCCAGCACGAGCGCCAGCAGCCCGGCGAGCAGCGACAGGGACAGGGTGGTCAGGAACGCGTCGCGCAGGATGTCGAAGTTGTCGATGAAGAACTGCACGCGTATCTCCTCTCGTGCCCCGGTCGGTGCGACGCGGCGCAGCCGGGCGGGATGCCCGCCCGGCTGCGCCGGAATCTGTCAGTAGCGGTCGATCGTGGGCGGCTCGGGGGCCTCGGTCCCGGTGATCTTCCCGGCGGTGCGGTCCCAGGCCTCGGCCCAGGCGCCGTCGTCGAACGACTTCTGCAACACGTCGTTGATGAAGTCGCGGAACTTCTGGTCGCCCTTCTTCAGGCCGATGCCGTAGGGCTCCTTGGTGAACGGGTTGTTCACCAGCTCGAACTTGTCCGGAGCGCCGGCCACCAGCCCGGTGAGGATCACGTTGTCCGTGGTGACGGCCTGCACCTGTCCGTTGGAGAGGGCGTCGGCGCACTTGGAGTAGACGTCGAAGAGCGTGAGCTTCGCCTGCGGGTACTTGGTGCGGATGGTCTCCGCGGGGGTCGATCCCTCGACCGAGCAGACGTTCTTGCCGGCCAGGTCGTCAGGGCCCTTGATCCCCTCCGGGTTGCCCTTGGCGACCATGATGTCCTGGCCCGCCTCGTAGTAGGGCCCGGCGAAGTCGACGAGCTTCTTGCGCTCGTCGTTGATCGTGTAGGTCGCCACGACGAAGTCGACCTTGCCGTCCTGGATGAACGACTCCCGGTTGGCGGAGACGGTCTCGGTCCAGGTGATGTTCTCGGGCTTGATGCCCAGCTGGCCGGCGATGATCTTGGCGATCTCGACGTCGAAGCCCTCGGGCACCTTCTGCGGATTCAGCAGACCGAACCCCGGCTGGTCGAACTTGGTGCCGATCGTGACCTTTCCGGCCTCGCTCAGCTTGGCCATCGTGGTGCCCTCGTCGAACTTCGTCGCGGTGTTGACCGCGGCGGTGTTCTTGGCGCTGTCGGCGGCCTGGTTTCCGGCTTCGCTGGAGCAGCCGGCGAGCGCGAGGCCGAAGACCGCCAGAGCGGCGGCACAACGCGTGATGCGCATGGGTGATCCCTTCAGGGTCAGTGGTTGAGGATCTTGGACAGGAAGTCCTTGGCGCGATCCGACGTCGGGTTGTTGAAGAACGTCTCGGGGTCGCTGGACTCGACGATCCGGCCGCCGTCCATGAAGACGACCCGGTTGGCAGCCCGCCGGGCGAAGCCCATCTCGTGGGTGACGACCACCATCGTCATCCCGTCCCGGGCCAGCCCGATCATGACGTCCAGGACCTCGCTGATCATCTCCGGGTCCAGGGCCGACGTGGGCTCGTCGAAGAGCATCACCTTCGGATCCATGGCCAGCGCCCGGGCGATCGCGACCCGCTGCTGCTGGCCCCCCGAGAGCTGCGCCGGGTACTTGTCGGCCTGCGCGCTCACACCGACGCGGTCGAGGAGTTCGCGGGCCCGCTTCTCGGCGTCGCCCTTCGACTGCCTGCGCACCTTGATCGGCCCGAGCGTGACGTTCTCGAGGATCGTCTTGTGGGCGAAGAGGTTGAAGCTCTGGAACACCATGCCGACGTCGCTGCGCAGGCGGGCCAGGGCCTTGCCCTCCTCCGGGAGTCGCTGGCCGTCGACGCTGATCTCGCCCTGCTCGATGGACTCGAGCCGGTTGATCGTCCGGCAGAGCGTCGACTTGCCCGAGCCCGACGGGCCGATGACGACGACGACCTCCCCGCGGTCGATCGTCAGGTCGATGTCCTGCAGCACGTGGAGGTCGCCGAACCACTTGTTCACCCCGGTGAGGCGGACGAGTGGATCTCCGTTCTGACTGCTGGTCACACCGCCGACCCTAGGGGGGTCCGTCGACCGAGGCAGTTCCGGAGGCGTCACGAAGGAGTAACGGCGTCCGCCGCGAACGACCCGGGAACGTCCGCCCTCGACGGGAATCGACCGCCGCCGGCCCGGGTAGCCCCCCACCCGCCAGAGAGTTCCGCGAGAACGAGGAGACGCAGATGGCCACGAAAGTCGAGCGGTCGATCCAGGTCGACGTACCGGTGACCACGGCCTACAACCAGTGGACGCAGTTCGAGGACTTCCCCGCCTTCATGGGCGGGGTCAAGGAGGTCCGCCAGCTCGACGACCGGCGGCTGCACTGGGTGGCCGAGATCGCCGGCGTCCGCCGGGAGTGGGAGGCATCCGTCCTCGAGCAGGTGCCCGACCAGAAGGTCGCCTGGGCGGCGACCGCGGGGGCGACGAACGCCGGTGCCGTGCGGTTCGAGCCGGCCGGTCCGGCGTCCACGGTGGTGTACCTCTCGCTGGAGTACGAGCCCGAGGGCCTCGTGGAGCAGGTCGGCGACAAGCTCGGCATCGTCGAGCGGCAGGTCAACTCCGACCTCGAGCGGTTCAAGGCTCTCGTGGAGGACCAGGGCTACGCCAGCGGCGCATGGCGCGGCCAGATCAATGCCGGAGCGGGCGTCGGCACCCCCGGTGTGGAGCGGGCGGCCGCCTCCCAGGGCGACAGCGGCAAGGCCGGCGTCTCGGGCAAGGCCGTCGCGGCCGGGGTGGCCGCCGCGGCCGCCGCGGGTGTGGCGGCGGTCGCCGCGGCGAAGTCGGGCAGCTCCGAGGAGGAGGCGACGACGGGAACGACGGCGCCGATCCCGCCGGTCGAGACGGCCGTGGTGGTGGAGACCGTCGAACCCGTTCCGCCGGTCGAGACGATCCCGCCCCTGGAGCCGGTGGCGGTCGTCGAGCCCGTCGACCCGCTCGAGCCCGTCGTGGACGACTCCGTGCTGGCCGACACCCCCGACACGAGCACCGGCAAGCACCACCTCGTCGACAACGACGAGGGCCGGCCGGGCCCCGGCGTCTGATCGGGCGTGGGCCCGGCCGGTCGTCGTCCGGCCGGGCCCGCCGGTGCGAGCAGCCGGGCGCCGTACCCTCGCAGGCGACATGGGAACCGACTTGCAGGCGCCCGCGCGCACCTACCGGGTGCGCACGTACGGGTGCCAGATGAACGTGCACGACTCCGAGCGCCTCTCCGGTCTGCTCGAGGAGGCCGGCTACACGGCCGCGCCCGAGGGCGGTGACGCCGACGTCGTCGTCCTGAACACCTGTGCGGTCCGGGAGAACGCCGACAACCGGCTGTACGGCAACCTCGGCCACCTGCGACCGGTCAAGGACGCGCACCCGGGCATGCAGATCGCCGTCGGCGGCTGCCTCGCGCAGAAGGACCGCGGCGAGATCGTCCGGCGGGCGCCGTGGGTCGACGTCGTCTTCGGCACGCACAACGTCGGGTCGCTGCCGGCGCTGCTGGAGCGGGCGCGGCACAACGCCGAGGCGCAGGTCGAGATCGCCGAGGCCCTCGAGGTCTTCCCCTCGACGCTGCCGGCCAAGCGGGACTCCGCCTACTCCGGGTGGGTGTCGATCAGCGTCGGCTGCAACAACACCTGCACGTTCTGCATCGTCCCGTCGCTGCGCGGCAAGGAGAAGGACCGCCGTCCCGGCGAGATCCTGGCCGAGGTGCAGGCGCTGGTCGACCAGGGCGTCCTCGAGGTGACCCTGCTCGGGCAGAACGTGAACGCCTACGGCGTCGAGTTCCGCGACCGCGGCGCGTTCGCCGACCTGCTGCGCGCCACCGGGGGCATCGAGGGCCTGGAGCGGGTGCGGTTCACCAGCCCGCATCCCCGCGAGTTCACCGACGACGTCATCGCCGCGATGGCCGAGACGCCGGCGGTCTGCCACCAGCTGCACATGCCGCTGCAGTCGGGCTCGGACGACGTGCTGCGACGCATGCGCCGCGGCTACCGCCAGGACCGCTACCTCGGGATCATCGAGCGGGTCCGCGCCGCCATGCCGGACGCGGCGATCACCACCGACATCATCGTGGGCTTCCCGGGCGAGACCGACGCCGACTTCGAGCAGACCCTCGAGGTGGTCCGGCAGGCGCGCTTCGCCAGCGCCTTCACGTTCCAGTACTCCAAGCGGCCGGGCACGCCGGCGGCCGAGATGGACCAGCAGGTCCCCAAGGACGTCGTCCAGGAGCGCTACCTGCGCCTGACCGCTCTCCAGGACGAGATCAGCTGGGCGGAGAACCGCGCGCTGATCGGCACGACGGTCGAGCTGCTGGTCGCGGCGGGGGAGGGCAGCAAGGACGCCGCCACCGGCCGGCTCAGTGGCCGCGCCCGCGACGGCCGGCTCGTCCACTTCACCGGTGCGGACGGCGTCCGCCCCGGGGACGTCGTCGAGACCGTCGTGACCGACGCCAAGCCGCACTTCCTGGTGGCCGACGGCACCGTGCTGACGCACCGCCGGACCCGGGCGGGCGACGCGAGCCAGGCGGGCACCCGCCCGACGACGCCCGGCATTCTGCTGGGGATGCCGAGGGTCGGCGCCCCCGCCTGAAGGCCCCGTCCCGAGGCTCGCGCCGAGCCTGCGAGGGGTGAGGAGGACGGGGTCCTTCAGCGGCGGGCGGCGCTCTTCTCGGCCTCGGCCAGCCATTCGCGGCGGGTCGCGAGGTTTGCCTTGGCCTCGTCGATCCGCTTCTCGTCGCCGGCCGCCTCGGCCTTGGCCAGCTGCTCCTCGGCCTTGCTGACGGCGGCGCGCATCGAGGTCACCATCGGGTTCTCCGGGGCGGTGCGGGCACGCGTGGAGTCCGCGGCGCCGCGGATCTTCTGCTCCACGGCCTGCATCCGGTCCTCCAGCGATCGCATGACACCGCGCGGCACGTGGCCGATCGCGTCGTAGCGCTCCTGGATCTTGCGCAGCGCGTTCTGGGCTCCGCGCAGATCGGTGGAGGGATCGAGCTTCTCGGCCTCGGCGAGCAGCTCCTCCTTCTTCTGCTGGTTGGCCTGTTCCTCGGTGGTGCGCGCCTTGTCGGACTCGGTGCGCGCGGTGAAGAACACGTCCTGCGCGGCGCGGAACTCCTTCCAGAGGTCGTCGTCGCCGTCGCGGCCCACGCGGGGCACCGCCTTCCAGCGGTCCATGAGCGAGCGCATGGCGGCGCTGGTCGGGCCCCACTCCGTCGACGTGGAGAGCCGGCGTGCCTCGTCGATCAGCTTCTGCTTGGCGGCGCGCGCCTCGCCGCGCTGGGCGTCGAGCGAGGCGAAGTGCGTACCGCGCCGGCGGCCGAAGGCGTCGCGCGCGGCGGCGAATCGTGACCAGAGCGCCTCGTCGGTCTTGCGGTCGATCCCACGGATCGACTTCCACTCCTCGACGATGGCCTTCAGCCGGTCGCCGGCGGCCTTCCACGCGGTGGACTCGGCGGCGATCTGCTCGGCCTCCGCGGCGAGCGCCTCCTTGCGGGCGACCTGCGCGGCGCGGGCGGCGGCCTTCTCGGCGCGCGACTCGGCGGCGGCGGAGTCGGCGGTGCCCACCATCGCGCGTGCGCGGGCGGCCAGCCCGTCGAGGTCGCCGACGGCCGCGGCCGTCGGGATCGCGTCGGCCAGCGCCTGCGCCTTGTTCTTCAGCTCCGCCGGATTGCCGGTGTGCGCCTTCAGCCGCGCCTCGAGCAGCGACACCTCGGTGGCGAGGTCGTCGTAGCGGCGTCCGTAGTGGGCGAGCCCGGCGGCCGGCTCGCCGGCCTGCCAGGAACCGACCGGCCGCTCGCCGTCGGCGGTGCGGACGTACACGGTGCCGTCGTCGTCGACCCGGCCCCAGTCGGCGGGGTTGCTCGTCGGTGCCGCGGCCGGTTCCGCCGGCGCCGCGGGCGCCGCCGCCGGTGCGTGCGGTGCCGGCCGGATGGCCGCCGGGCTGGGCGCGGGCCGGTGCTCCGCCGGGTCGGCCACCTCCGCGTCCGCCGGCGTGGGAGCCGCGGGGGTACCCGCCTCGGGCGTCACCGCTGCCGGCGAGGGCGCCGTCTCGGGCGCCGGGTCGGTTCCGGCCGACTCGGTCACCGCCGGCTCGGTCGCCACCGGCTCGGTCGCCACCGGCTCGGTCGTCGGGGTCTCCGGCGCCGCGACCTCGCTCACCGCCTCCTGGACGGCGTCGCCGTCCGGCGTCTCCACCGCTCCGGCGGTCGTTTCGGAAGGCTCCGCAATCGGCGGAGTGGCCTGCTGCGCCCCGTTCCCGGGGTTGTCCGTGCTCGACACGCTGGGCAGTGTCCCACGTCGCATCGGCGACACTGCTGTCGTGAGTGCCGTACCTGGGTGGCCACCGGCCCCGAACGCCCGCGCGGCCCTGGCCGTCGCCTTCTGCCCGTGCCCGCCGCTGCTGCTGCCTGCGGTGGAGGGGCGGGCCGAGGAGGCGACGGTCACGCTGCGCCGGGCGTGCGCCGACGCCGTCGCGGCGATGCTCACGATCCGCCCCGAGGTCGTGGTCGTGGTGGGCGCCGGGGGACCGGACGGCGTACGGTTCGGCGCCGGTGACGCCGGCAGCCTCGCGGGGTTCGGCGTCCCCCTGGAGATCCCCTTCGATGGGCGGGCTCGGCCGGGTGGACGACGGCTGCCGGAGCCGCACACCGTCGGCGCCTGGCTCCTCGACGAGGCCCGCTATCCCGGCACCCGGGTGGGGGTGGGGCCCGGCGACGTCGCCGGCCTCGTCGCCGCCCTGCCCGGTCCGGTCGGTGTGCTGGCCATGGGCGACGGCTCGGCACGGCGGACGGTGAAGGCCCCGGGCTACCTCGACGAGGCGGCCGGCCCCTTCGACGCCGAGGTGGCCGACGCGCTGCGTTCCGGGGACGCCGCCGCGCTGGCCGCGCTCGACCCCGGCGAGGGCGAGCGACTGCTGGCGGCCGGGGTGCCCACCTGGCGGGCGGTCGGTGCCGCCGTTCGCGGCCGGGAGATCACCGCCCGGCTGCACTACGACGACGCGCCGTTCGGCGTGGGCTACCTCGCCGCCGACTGGGTCGTGGCGTGAGCGCGCCACCGGTCGTCGCCGTCGTCGGCCCGACCGCGACCGGCAAGACCGCACTGGCCGTGGCCCTCGCCCGGCGGCTGGGCGGTGAGGTGGTGAACGCCGACTCCATGCAGCTCTATCGCGGCATGGACATCGGTACGGCGAAGCCGGATCTCGCCGAGCGAGGCGGGGTTCCGCACCACCTGCTCGACCTGTGGCACGTCCGCGAGCCGGCGTCCGTGGCCGAGTACCGGCTGCGGGCGCGCGCCGAGATCGACCGGTTGCGGGGAAGCGGGGTCGTGCCGCTGCTCGTGGGCGGCTCCGGGCTGTACGTGCGGGCGGTGCTCGACGAGCTGGACTTCCCCGGCACCGATCCGGTTGTCCGCGCCCGGCTGGAGGGCGAGCTGGCCGAGGTCGGCCCGGCGCAGCTGCACGCCCGGCTGGCCCGGCTCGACCCGGCGGCCGGGGCGGCCGTGCTGCCCAGCAACGGACGCCGGATCGTGCGCGCTCTCGAGGTCATCGAGCTGACCGGCGGCCCGTTCGCCGCCTCGCTGCCCGAGCCGCGGCCGCACTACCCGGCGGTGGCGATCGGCCTGGATCGGACCGCGGCCGAGCTCGACGAGCGGGTGGCCCTCCGCGTGGAGCGCATGTGGGCGGCCGGCTTCGTCGCCGAGGTGGAGGCGCTGGCCGCGGACGGGCTGCGCGAGGGACCCACGGCCTCCCGCGCCCTCGGTTATGCGCAGGTGCTCGCGCAGCTCGACGGCACCCTGAGCGCCGGCGAGGCCCGCGAGCGCACGGTCAGCACGACCCGCCGGTTCGTGCGCCGGCAGCGGTCGTGGTTCCGCCGCGATCCGGCGATCACCTGGTTCGACGCGGCACGTCCCGACCTGGTCGACGCGGTCGGCGTGCGGTTCACCGCCCGTACGATCGGCGCGTGACGACGGCTCCGCGGGTGCTCATCGGGCACGGCACCGAGAACGACTTCGTCGTGCTGCCCGACCCCGACGGCAGCGTCTGGCCCGGCGACCGGCTGGATGCGGCGACCGTCCGCCGGCTGTGCGAGCGGCGGGCCGGCCTGGGCGGCGACGGCGTGCTCCGGGTCGTCCGCAGCGTGCACGTCCCCGACGCCGCCGACGTGCTGGGCGCCGACCTCGACCGCTGCGAGTGGTTCATGGACCACCGCAACGCCGACGGCTCCCACGCCGAGATGTGCGGCAACGGCATCCGGCTGTTCCTGCACGTCCTGGTCAGCGAGGGGCTGCTCGACCGCGGCACCTGCGAGGCCGGCGTCCTGGTGGGCACCCGCGGTGGGCCGCGCCGGGTCGGCGCGACGCCCGACGGCCAGTACTGGGTGGACATGGAGCCGGCGCGGCCGTTCGGCCGGGGCGCGGCCCTCGTCTCGGGGCGGGCATTCCCCGGCCTGGCCGTCTCGATGGGCAACCCGCACCTCGCGGCCCTCACCGACGTGCCGGTCGACACCCTGGACCTCACCACGGCTCCCGGCGTGGATCCGGAGCTCTTCCCGGAGGGTGTGAACGTCGAGCTCGTCAACGTGATCGAGGCCGCGCCGGGGGTCGACGCGCACATCCGGCTGCGGGTCTCCGAGCGGGGCGTCGGTGAGACGCGGTCCTGCGGGACCGGGGCCTGCGCCGCCGCCTACGCCGCGCTGGAGGCGACCTCCACCGAGGAGGGCACCGTGCTGGTCGACGTCCCCGGCGGGCGCCTGTCGGTGCGGTTCGCCGAGGGGACGACGGTGCTCACTGGCCCCGCCGTCCTCGTCTCCGCCGGCGTGCTGTGCCCGGAGTGGCTCGACGGCTGACCGCTCTACACGCGGTCGTCGTCCTCGGTGGGCGACTCCGGCATCATCGACTGGCCCTCCGTCGAGGGTGACCCCTCGGGCTCCCCGCGGCCGCTGTCCTGGTCTGGTCCGCCGCCGAAGAGGTTGCGCGGCGGGTTGAGGCCCTTCGGGTCGCGGCCGGGGTCGTCGAGTTCGTCGTTCGAGCCCAGGCTGCTGGCGCCGGTGTCACTCATCGGTCCTCCTCGGGTCGGTGCGCGTGATGGCGCCCTACCCGGACCGGCCGGGACCACGCCTGGTCGCGCGCCCGCAAGATCGGCCGCCGTCGCGGGATGCACACGGACGGGGAAGGTGTTGTACCCGGCGATGACAACTCAGGTGCCTCTGACGCAGGGGCGTGCAACGCTGGAGCCGATGACAACCGCCCGCAACTCCGCCTTCTCCGACCGGGACGCCCGGTCCGACAGGGACTCCGCCCTGGCTCCCGTCGACCGGTGGGACGAGCCCGACGACACGACCGGGTCGTACGCACTGGAGGAGCGCGGTGCGCTCCGACGGGTCGCCGGTCTGTCCACCGAGCTCGCCGACGTCACCGAGGTCGAGTACCGCCAGCTGCGCCTCGAGCGCGTCGTGCTGGTCGGGGTGTGGACCGAGGGCACCCAGGCCGACGCCGACCGTTCCCTCGTCGAGCTCGCCGCCCTCGCCGAGACCGCCGGCTCGCAGGTGCTCGAGGCGGTCAGCCAGCGCCGGCTCAAGCCCGACGCCGCCACCTACGTGGGCTCCGGGAAGGCCGCCGAGATTAGGGACATCGTCGCGGCGAGCGGCGCGGACACCGTCGTCTGCGACGGTGAGCTGACTCCGGGCCAGCTCAACCAGCTGGAGAAGATCCTCAAGGTCAAGGTCGTCGACCGGACCGCGCTGATCCTCGACATCTTCGCCCAGCACGCCAGCAGCCGGGAGGGCAAGGCCCAGGTCGAGCTCGCCCAGATGCAGTACATGCTGCCGCGGCTGCGTGGCTGGGGTGAGTCGCTGTCCCGGCAGGCCGGTGGTCGTGTCGCCGGCGGTGGCGGTATCGGTACCCGTGGCCCCGGCGAGACGAAGATCGAGACCGACCGGCGGCGCATCCGGGCCCGGGTGAGCAAGCTCCGCCGCGAGATCGCCGGCATGGCCACGGCGCGCGCCACCCAACGCTCCAGTCGCGACCGCAACGCCGTGCCGAGCGTGGCGATCGCCGGCTACACCAACGCCGGCAAGTCGAGCCTGCTCAACGCCCTCACCGGCGCCGGCGTGCTGGTGGAGAACGCCCTGTTCGCCACCCTCGACCCGACGGTGCGCCGCGCGCAGTCGCCGGACGGCCGCGAGTACACGCTCACCGACACGGTCGGGTTCGTGCGCCACCTGCCGCACCAGCTGGTCGACGCCTTCCGCTCCACGCTGGAGGAGGTTGCGGCGGCCGACCTGCTGCTGCACGTCGTCGACGGCTCGGACCCCGATCCGCTGGGCCAGATCGACGCCGTGCGGGTGGTGCTGGGCGAGATCGACGCGGCCGCTGTTCCCGAGGTCATCGTCGTCAACAAGGTCGATGCGATGAGCGAGGACGACGTCCTCGCGCTGCGCCAGGCCTTGCCCGGTGCGGTGTGGGTGTCGGCCCGCACCGGTGCCGGGATGGAGCGCCTGCGTGAGCTCATCGCCGCCCGGCTGCCGCACCCGGACGTCGACGTCGACGTGCTCGTGCCCTACGACCGCGGCGATCTCGTCGCCCGCGTGCACCGGGACGGCGAGGTGCTCAGCGAGCAGCACGAGGCAGCCGGCACCCGGCTCACCGCCCGGGTCGACGCCGGCCTCGCCGCCACGCTCGAGGAGTTCGCCGCCCCGGTCGGGTGAGGTCGCGGCGCGGACCGGCTCGGTCAGGTCACGGGCAGGTCACGCCCCGGTACGGTGACCTGGTGGCCAGCGGCGTGATCCCGGACGCCGACCGGACCGAGCGCGCACCCGTCGTCTCGGCCGGTCGGCCCCCGTGGTGGCTGCTGGTCGCGGCGTTGCTGGTCGGTGGCCTCGTGACCGCCGACCTGTTCACCCGCGGGTGGCTGGAGCGGATGGACCTGCGGGTCTCCGAGATCGTCAGCGACTGGGACCTCCAGCAGTCCGCCGCCTATCCGGTCGCGTGGGCCGTCACGCAGGTCGGCGGCCGGGTCAGCATCCTGGTCGTCCTCGCGGGTCTGGTCAGCTATCTCGCCTGGCGCCGGCGGACGTGGCTGCCGCTGCTCCGCGTCGTCGTCGCGGTCGCGCTCCTCACCCTCACCGTCTACGCGATCAAGGACGGCACCGGCCGCACGGCGCCCGGGTTCCCGGGTTCCTTCTTCTTCCACGCCGACGGGGCGTCCTTCCCCTCCGGCCACGTGGCCAACGCCGTGCTCATGTGGGGGGTGGCCCGCTGGCAGGCCGTGGAGTACGGACTGCCAGCCCGCGTGCAGCGCGCGTTCTGGCTCCTCGCCGTGGCGGGGCCGATCGCCACGGGGGCCGCCATGGTGTCGCTGGACTTCCACTGGGTCACGGACGCGGTCGTGGGTGCGGCCGTGGGGATCGTGCTGCTGGGCGTGGTTCACGCACTGGATGCACTGGTTCTGTCACGCTTGGTGCGTGCCCGTGCAGGCCGCCCCTCCGCGTAGCGGTGTGCGGGGGCGATTGCTGGCCGCCGGGGGAGCCCTCGGGGCCGCGGTCGTCCTCGGTTCTGCACTGCCCGCGGCGGCGGAGGAGGCCGGTGCGGCGGCCGCCCCGACGGCTCCTGCGCCGGTCACCCGCTGCCGGATCACCGATCCACGACTGACCGAGATCTCCGGCCTGGTCGACGTCGGCGACCGCACGCTCGTGATCAACGACGGTGGCGACGAGGTGGCCGTGTACGCCCTGGACGCCGCGTGTGCCGTCGTCGACGTGCACACCGTGCCGGTGGATCCCTACGACCCCGAGGACATGGCGGTCGGCGCCGACGGCACCGTCTGGCTCGCCGACACCGGCGACAACACCGGCAGCCGGTCCACCGTGGCGCTGCACGCACTGCGGCCCGACGGATCCGCCTCGCTGTTCCGGCTCCGCTATCCCGACGGCGCGCACGACACCGAGACGCTCCTGCTCGCCCCGGACGGCACGCCGTACCTGGTCACCAAGGAGGTGCTGGGTGCCAGCGCCGTGTACCGGCCGGCCGCAGCGCTGGCCGCCGGTGGCACGGTCGCTCTGGCGAAGGTGGCCGCGGTGAACTTCACGCTGACCGGCACGCCGGGCGGTCCCGTGGGTCGGGCCGGACAGCTGATGGCGACCGGCGGCGCGGTCGCTCGCGACGGACGGCACCTGGCCGTGCGGACCTACACCGACGCCTATGTCTGGCCGCTCACCGGCTCCGACGTGGCCGGGGCGCTGGCCGGCCGTCCGGTGCGCGTTCCGCTGCCGGATTCACCGCAGGGCGAGGCGATCAGCTTCACCGCGGACAGCCGGCAACTGGTCGTCGGCAGCGAGGGCTCGCCCAGTGCCCTCACCGTGGTGCCGGTCCCCTCGGCGGCCGCTCCCGCGGGGACGACGGCACCGCGCGTTCCGGGGCCGGTACCAAGCCTGACGGACTTCAGCAGCTCCGGCCTGTCACCGATCACGACCGGGCTCATCGCTGCGGCCGTGGCCACCCTGGTCGTGTGGCTCGGCGGAAAGTTCCGGCGCAGGACCTGACAGCGGCCCTGCGCCGGAGTGTCAGACCCGGCGCAGCACGCTCACGACGCGCCCCAGGATGCTCGCGTCGTCACCCGGGATCGGCTCGTAGGCGGGGTTGTGCGGCATCAGCCACACGTGGCCGTCGCGACGCTTGTACGTCTTGACCGTGGCCTCACCGTCGATCATCGCGGCGACGATCTCACCGTTCTCCGCGGTCGGCTGCTGGCGGACCACCACCCAGTCGCCGTCGCAGATGGCCGCCTCGACCATCGAGTCGCCGGCCACCTTGAGCATGAACAGCGTGCCGTCACCCACGAGCTCGCGGGGGAGCGGGAAGACATCCTCCACCGCCTGCTCGGCGAGGACCGGACCACCGGCGGCGATCCGGCCGACCAGGGGCACGTAGGTGGGAGCGGCCGCGGTCTCGCCGGTGGACGGGTCGACCTCCGGCAACGCCGTCACCGACCGGGTCGAGTCACCGGGGAGGCGCACGTCGAGCGCCCGGGGGCGGTTCGGGTCGCGGCGGAGCCACCCCTTCTTCTGCAGGACCGACAGCTGGTGAGCCACCGAGGACGCCGAGGAGAGGCCGACGGCCTCGCCGATCTCGCGGACCGAGGGCGGATAACCGCGGCGCTCGATGGAGTCGTGGATGACCTCGAGGACTCGGCGCTGGCGCTGGGTCAGCCCGTCGCCGTCGGCCCCCCGGTCGGGGAAGGAGCGGACCGTGGCCGAGCCCGAGTCCGCCGCCGCGTCCTCGGACGCCCTGCGGCGGCCACTCCCCGTACCGCTCTTCTCCGCCACGTCGCCTCCTCGCCCGCCGCTCGCGCGGCGTCCCTGTCCGTCGCAGGAACGGTAGCGCGCGGATACGTTCAGATCAAACACATGTTCGAAGCGGCGACGTGTCCGGTCGCTTTCGTCGGACCCGTGCGGTAGACATCGAACAGCCGTTCGATTCGAACGAACGTTCGACGGGGGAGCGGCGCTGCCGGAGGGAGAAGCGGACATGGGGTCTGTGCAGCAGGCCGTGCTGGAGTTCGACGAGGAGGTCCGGGCGCCGTGGCGGCCGAGGCTCGTGGCCGACGGGGACGTGGCGCTGGCGGCGGCGCGGCCGACGTCGCGACGGGCCTCGTCCCGCGTGGGCGTGTGCCAGCCGGTGGCGAGCGGTGGCGCGCCCGTGCGACGGGGGAGCGCCGGTGGGCTCGGGCGCACGGTCCGGCCCGCCGCTGCCGGCGCGTCGGCTCCCTCGCGCGTGGAGTCCTCGGGCGCCGGAACGCGCGCCGCGCGGCCCTCGCGCCCGGCACCGGCGCGCCGGGCGCCGGTGCGTCTGCGGCTGACCCGGCGGGCGCGCCGGCTGGCGTTCGTGCTGGCGGTGGGCGTCGGGGTGGCGCTGGGGTCCTGGCTCGACTCCCTCTTCGGCGGTGCGGGGGAGCTGCGACTGGCCGGGGAGAGCAGCGTGGTGGTGCACTCGGGTGACACCCTGTGGTCCATCGCCACGTCGGTGGCCGGTGACGACGACGTCCGCGCGGTGGTCGACGAGATCCAGCGGGCGAACGGTCTGCACGGGGCGGACCTTGTCCCCGGGCAGGTTCTCCTGCTGCCGTGACCGGCCGGGCCGGAACGCTGGGGTCCGCCTCGGGGTGCGCCGGCCCGATGCGCGCCACGGCAATAGATCCACAACCTCGACAGCCGACTTCGTCAACCCTCAGTGCGGGCGCCTTCACGGACTGTGGTCGTTTCGGAGCTTACGGTCGTCACGTGTCCAGCCCCATGGAGAACCGAGCAGCCGTGTTCACCAGTCAGCCCCAGGCCGTCGAGGTCTACCAGAGCGGTGCCTGGTGGCCGGGTGAGCTGCTCGGATGGCGGCACGACCCCGACGGCAGCTGTCAGGTGTGGGTGCGCGTCGTGCTGGGCGGCGTCGAGGAGTCCGCGTGGACGGATCTGAGCACACTGCGTCTTCCCGAGCGGCACCTCGCGGTCGCGCCCGTCGCGTCCGCCCTCGCTGCACCGGCCACGGGCGAGGCGCCGGTCACGCGCGTGGCGCCTGTCGTCCCCGTGACCGGGGACGACCGCGACCTGGCCGAGACGGCCAGCCTGCCGCTGGTCCGTGACCTCGCGGTGACACCGGCGTGGTCGGCTGACGACATCCGGCGTACCAGCGGACGTCGTCGCGCGCCGGAGACCGGAGCGCTCGCTGCCGTGTCGGCGACCGACTCGCCGCACGCGGGGTCGATCACACCGGGCGTTGCGCCGAGGGGGCGTCACCGGGCGCCGGCCGACCCGGGTCGGCACCGCGCGGCCGACACCGGGATGCTGCCCGTGGTGTCCCGCGGGGCGGGCGGGGACATGGGCCTGCCGGCGCCGCGGACCGCGCGCGCCGAGGAGACGACCGCTGCGGCATCCCGCGACCCGTGGTCCACGGCGGTCGACCCGGAGCCTGATCTGCTGACCCGCCCGATGCGTCTCACCGATCTCGCTCCCCACTCGCGTCGTCCCAGGGTCGACGGCTCCCTCGCGGGCGTCTGACCGTTCTTCCGCTCGTCCCCGTGCGAGTGGCCCCCCGGATCTGACTGCATCCCCGGGGACCCCGTGCGGATGCCATGTGCCGGACCGGCGTCGTGCCGCATGTGTCGCGCACCGGCGGAGCGCGGTCGCGGGCGTTTCGCCGCGCCTCGCCCGCGCTGCCCGTCGCACGCCTGCTGCCCGTCCGGCAAGAGCTGACGGCGTGTCGTGTGACTCGTGGGGTGACGTGTTCTCCCTGGTGAACGCGGTGTCGACGCGGAACACGCCGGTCTCCGGATCACTTGCACATCTTGTGTGGGGCGGCTTAAGGTTCCCCTACATCTAGTAGTTACAGAGTTGTAAGCCCGTCCACAGGTCCATCCTCAGGTTCTCCCCGGGACGTCCACCGGATGTCCCCAGGAGGGTCCACAGGAGCCGCCGGACGACTGCAGTGCTCAGGGAAGGAGGTGGCCCGCGATGCGTTGCCCGTTCTGCCACAACGCGGACAGTCGGGTCATCGACTCCCGGGAGGCCGACGAGGGCGCCACCACGCGCCGCCGTCGGTCGTGCCCCCAGTGCGAGCGCCGGTTCACCACCGTCGAGGAGGCGGTGCTCGCCGTCGTCAAGCGCAACGGGGTCAGCGAGCCGTTCAACCGGACCAAGGTGGTCGCCGGCGTGCGACGTGCCTGCCAGGGCCGCCCGGTCGATGAGGACCAGCTGAAGCTGCTGGCCCAGCAGGTCGAGGACGCCATCCGCGCCACCGGCGCCGCGGAGGTCCCCAGTAACGAGGTGGGGCTGGCCATCCTTCGGCCCCTCCGCGAACTCGACGAGGTGGCCTACCTCCGCTTCGCGAGCGTCTACCGGTCGTTCACCTCGCTCGAGGACTTCGAGAAGGAGATCACCGAGCTCCGGGCCCGTCAGCTCGCCGGTGGCACACCGCCGCTCCCCGGCATGCAGGACACCCCGCCGGCACCGCGTCGACGCGGTTCCGGACGGGCGCAGGCCACCTCATCCGGCGGCCCCGCCACCAGCTGAGAACTGTCAGTACCACCCGCTAGACAACAACCAGCGCAGGACCAGGAAGCGGCTCTTCCCCAGCCGCCGAGTCACGACACCAAGGAGAGCTCCGTGACCGAGACCGAGGATCGCTTGTCAGGCCGTACGCGGCGCGCCCCCAAGGCGACGACGCGGGGGAAGGGCCTGAAGATCAAGCGCGTCTTCACCACCGCCGGCGTGCACCCCTACGACGAGGTGGCGTGGGAGCGCCGCGACGTCGTCATGACCAACTGGCGGGACGGCTCGATCAACTTCGAGCAGCGCGGTGTGGAGTTCCCTGCCGAGTGGAGCGTCAACGCCACCAACATCGTCACCACCAAGTACTTCCGCGGCGCGGTCGGCACCCCGCAGCGCGAGAGCAGCCTCCGCCAGCTCATCGACCGCGTCGTGCTCACCTACGGTGCGGCCGGCCGCGAGCACGGCTACTTCGCCGGCGAGGGCGACGCGGAGATCTTCGAGCACGAGCTGACCTGGATGCTGCTGCACCAGGTGTTCAGCTTCAACTCGCCGGTGTGGTTCAACGTGGGCACGAGCGCGCCGCAGCAGGTCAGCGCCTGCTTCATCCTTGCCGTCGACGACGAGATGGACTCGATCCTCAACTGGTACCGGGAAGAGGGGCTGATCTTCAAGGGCGGCTCCGGCGCCGGCCTCAACCTCTCCCGCATCCGCTCCTCCAAGGAGCTGCTCTCCTCCGGTGGCACGGCCTCGGGCCCGGTCAGCTTCATGCGGGGCGCCGATGCCTCGGCCGGCACCATCAAGTCCGGTGGGGCCACCCGCCGCGCGGCGAAGATGGTCGTCCTCGACATCGACCACCCGGACATCGAGGAGTTCATCGAGACCAAGGCGCGCGAGGAGGACAAGATCCGCGCCCTGCGCGACGCCGGCTACGACATGGACCTCGGCGGCAAGGACATCACGAGCGTCCAGTACCAGAACGCCAACAACTCCGTGCGCGTCTCCGACGAGTTCATGCGCGCGGTGGAGGACGGCGACGAGTTCGGCCTGCGTGCCCGCATCGACGGCTCGGTGATCGAGACCGTCGACGCCAAGACCCTGTTCCGCAAGGTCACCCAGGCGGCCTGGGAGTGCGCCGACCCGGGCATCCAGTACGACGACACGATCAACGACTGGCACACCAACCCCGAGACGGGCCGGATCAACGCGTCCAACCCCTGCTCGGAGTACATGAGCCTCGACAACAGCTCGTGCAACCTGGCGTCGCTGAACCTCATGAAGTTCCTGAAGGCCGACGGCACGTTCGACTCGCGGAACTTCGTGAAGGCCGTCGAGCTGGTCATCACGGCGATGGACATCTCGATCTGCTTCGCCGACTTCCCGACCACCCCCATCGGTGAGACGACCCGGGCCTACCGCCAGCTGGGCATCGGCTACGCCAACCTGGGCGCGCTGCTCATGGCCACCGGCCACGCCTACGACTCGCGTGGTGGCCAGACGCTCGCCGCGGCGATCACCTCGCTGATGACCGGCACCGCCTACCGTCGCTCGGCCGAGCTGGCCGGCATCGTCGGACCGTACGACGGCTTCGCCCGCAACGCCGATGCGCACGCCCGCGTCATGCGCAAGCACGCCGCGGCCAACGACGCCATCCGCCCGGTCGGCGCCGACGACGCCGACGTGCTGAAGGCCGCCACCCAGCAGTGGCAGGAGTGCCTCGAGATCGGCACCGACAACGGGTGGCGCAACGCGCAGGCCTCGGTGCTGGCCCCCACCGGCACCATCGGCTTCATGATGGACTGCGACACGACCGGCATCGAGCCGGACTTCTCGCTGGTCAAGTTCAAGAAGCTGGTCGGCGGCGGCTCGATGCAGATCGTCAACCAGACGGTGCCGCGGGCGCTGAAGAGCCTCGGTTACCAGGACGAGCAGGTCGAGGCGATCGTCGAGTTCATCGCCGAGCACGGCCACGTCGTGAACGCCCCGAGCCTGCGCCCGGAGCACTACGAGGTGTTCGACTGCGCGATGGGTGAGCGGGCCATCTCCCCGATGGGCCACGTCCGCATGATGGCCGCGGTCCAGCCGTTCATCTCCGGCGCCATCAGCAAGACGGTCAACATGCCGGAGACGGCGACCGTCGAGGACGTCGAGAACATCTACTTCCAGGGCTGGAAGCTCGGCCTCAAGGCGCTGGCGATCTACCGCGACAACTGCAAGGTCGGCCAGCCGCTGTCCGACGGCAAGGGCAAGAACGACGGCACCAAGGCCGAGGCCAAGACCGAGGCGCAGGCCCCAAGCGGCCTGTCGCACCCGGTGCGCAAGCGGCTGCCGAAGAAGCGGACGAGCGTCACGACGTCGTTCAGCGTCGCCGGTGCCGAGGGCTACATGACCGCCGGCATGTACGAGGACGGCAGCCTGGGCGAGGTCTTCCTCAAGCTCGGCAAGCAGGGCTCGACCCTGGCCGGCGTGATGGACGCCTTCTCGATCTCGCTGTCCATCGCGCTGCAGCACGGTGTGCCGCTGGAGACCTACATCCAGAAGTTCACCAACATGCGGTTCGAGCCGGCCGGCATGACCGACGACCCGGACATCCGGATCGCCCAGTCGGTGATGGACTACATCTTCCGTCGCCTGGCCCTCGACCACCTGCCGGTCGAGACCCGCGCGACCCTCGGCATCTTCAGCGCCGAGGAGCGGGCGGCCCAGGTGTCCGGCTACGGCACCTCCGCGTCGACGGCCACGGTCGTCGAGGAGGAGGAGGTCGACCTCGAGGCCCTGCGCAGCTCCGCGCCGACCGAGGCCCCGACCAAGCCGGAGGCCAAGGCCGACAAGCCGGTCAAGGAGGCCCACTCCTCGGCCGAGCTGCTCGAGCTGGTCACCGGAACGGCCACCGACGCGCCGCTGTGCATGACCTGCGGCACGAAGATGCGCCCGGCCGGCAGCTGCTACGTCTGCGAGGGCTGCGGCTCCACCAGCGGCTGCAGCTGATCGCCAGCTAGCTCCGACCACCGGCGCCCCGGTCCCGCATCGTGCGGGGCCGGGGCACCGTGTTGATCTGACCGCTTCGACCGCATCGGTAGTGCGCCGAACCACCTCCGGTCCCTGGCATCCACCGGTCCGAGAGGCCCCGCGCGGCGCCCCTAGTGTCTGCCGCATGGTCGAACTGTCGCGAACCGCCCGCTTGGACGTCCTCGTCGAGGGCTACGTCCGCATGCCCCACGTCGCGGGCACGGTGAGCCTCGTCCGCGATGCAGGTCGCGTCGTCGTCGTGGACCCGGGCATGGTGGCCGGTCGCGACCTCATCCTGCGACCGCTGCGCGAGCTCGGGCTCCGACCCGAGGACGTGACCGACGTCGTCGTCAGCCACCACCACCTCGATCACACCGTGAACATCGCGCTCTTCCCCGTCGTCCCGGTGCACGACTTCCAGTCCGTCATCGAGGCCGACACGTTCACCCGCCGGGCCGCCGACGGCGTCCAGCTCACGCCCGGCATCCGGCTGCTCGCCACGCCTGGGCACTCGCCGCAGGACGTCACCACGCTGGTCGGAACCGCCGACGAGGTGGCCGCCTTGACGCATCTTTGGTGGACGGAGGAGGGGCCGGCCGACGACCCGTATGCGCTCGACCGGGACCAACTGCGGGAACAACGCGAGCGGGTGCTCGACCTCGCCACGCTCATCGTCTGCGCGCACGGGCCCGCCTTCCGGCCGAGTCCGTCCACGCCCCGCTGAGCCGGTCGGTCAGGCGTTCCCGGGGAACCCCGTCCGCCGTCGGCGGTAGTCGTCGATGGGCCGGCTGGTCACTCCGCCGAGCCGCAGCGACACGATCCTTCCCGCGGCGTCGCGCTCGAGGGGGATGAGTTCGCCGGCCGGGCCGAAGCTCGGCTGGGCGGCCACCCGCAGGGTCGTCGCGTCCACCACCTCCAGCTCCTCGACCGTCGGCAGGGGATCGGTCGCCGTCGGTCGGACCAGCACCAGCCGGCCACCCACTTCGGCGACGTCCACGACACCCCAGAGGCTGGCGAAGCGGCCGGTGAACGAACCCAGCGGCGGCGGGTCCGCCGGTGGTGGCGCAACCTCGGCGCGCGGCTTCAGCGCGACGTCGATCAGCTTCACCAGCCCCACCGCGAGGTCTTCGGCCGGGCCGTCGATCGCGTTCGTGAGGACGCTGACGACCAGCTTCCCGACCGGATCGATCAAGGTCAGCGTGATGTGGCCGGGATACCCGCCGCTGTGCCCGACGAGGTTCCGGTCGCCCACGGTCCACAGCCCCATGCCGACCCCGTACCGCCCCACCTCGGTGCCGTAGGCGGTCACCACCGACTCCAGGCGCTGCATGATCCGTTTGCTGTCGTCGGTGAGCAGGCGGTCGTCGCCGAGGAAGTGGGCCGCGCCGTACTCGGCCAGGTCCTCCGCGGTGGAGTAGAAGCCGGTCGCGGCCGCCATCGCCCGGGTGTCTATGTGCCCGAGCGTCTCCCGCGTGGTCTCACCGAACAGCAGACCCGAGTGGCCGGCTGCGTACTCGCCGGCCCGGGCTGGGTCGTACTCCGCGCCGGTGGCCCGCAGCCCGAGCGGCTCCAGGACGGCGGTCCGCACGTGGGCGGCGTACGAGGTGCCCGTGACGGCCTCGATCGCCAGCCCCACCAGCGAGTAACCGATGTTCGAGTACTTGAAGTGCTCGTTGCGGGCGTGCACCCGCCCCGCGCGCAGCACCGCGGCGAGGAGTGCGTCCCGGTCGGGGAAGGGTTCCTTCATCGTCCAGAAGTCCGCGTCCTCGCCGTCCCGGAGGACGCCGGACTGATGCCCCAGCAGCTCCCGCACCGTCACCGCGGCGACGGCGGAGCCCGCCAACTCGGGCACGAGGTCGGCGATCGCGTCGTCGAGGCGCATGCGCCCGGACTCGACCAGTTGCAGGACCGCCGTCGCGGTGAAGGTCTTCGAGTGCGAGGCGATCCGGAAGAGATGGCCCGTGGTGAGCGGCACCGCGGCCGACGCATCGGCGACCCCGACCGCGGCGGACAGCACCAGCTCGTCCCCGGAGCGGATCGCCACCTGGACTCCCGGCACCCGGCGGTGGGCGGCCTGGAACTCCACCCAGGAGCGCAGGTACGGGGCGGCGGCGCGGATCGTCTCGGTGGTCGTCACGGGCGCCAGGGTAGGAAGCCCGCCGGGCGTCGGTGTGCTTCGCCTGCTGCTGGTTCGATGATCGGGTGGCGCGCAAGGGCGGAGATCGCGAACGGGGCGACGGGCTGATGTTCCTGAGTCCCGAGCAGTTCAGCGAGATGACGGGGCGGCCGCTGGACCAGGTGCGGGCGGAAGCCGATGACGTCGCGCAAGCCCAGGCCGAGGAGCGCATCCGGCGCGGTCGAACGCTCGTGCTGCGGCCGTACGCCCATGCGGACGTCCCCGTGGAGATCGTCGGTCTCGGCTTTCCCCTCGACGGTGACGTCGACGGCGAGGAGCTCGCCGGCCTTGGGGTCTCCGCTCAGCTGATCGAGCGGTTGCGCTCCCGGCAGGAGGGTTGGGAGGCCCGCGTCCAGAGTGCCGCGGACCCGCTCGACTTCACGCCGGGACGGCCCCTGAGCGTGCGGCTGGCCCGGCAGCTGCAGTCGGAGTTGCCGGCCCACGACGTCTACCTGGACATCGCGGGAACTCGTCACGCCGCTCGAGACCTCCCCCCGTGAGGCACGGCGAATCGCATCGGGCAGCTCCGGACGACTGCGGCCCCCACCCCGGTCGAGGTGGGGGCCGCCGTCGGCGCGGAACTCAGCCCTGGCGCAGTGAGGTGGTGTCCACCCGCCCGAAGGCGTCGACGGTCATCTCGGTGACGTGCGCCGAGTGCACCGACTGCGTCACGTCGAAGAACAGCGGGATGATCGGCATGTCCTCGAGCAGGACGTCCTCGGCGTCGTTGTAGAAGCCGATGGCCTCGTCGCTGCTGCTGGCGGCGTTGCCCTGAGCGACCAGCGCGTCGAACTGCGGATTGCTGTAGAAGGACGTGTTCGAGCCGGCCGGCGGCTGCGACTGCGTCGAGTACAGCGGCTCCAGGAAGTTCTGGGGGCTCGGGTAGTCCATCGACCAGCCCATGCGGAACGGGCCGGTCATGCCCTTGCTGAACATCAGCGGGCCGTACTCCGGCGGGGCGAGGTCGCCGCGCAGGACGTAGTCGACGCCGAGATTCGCCCGCAGCTGGTTGCCCACCGCCTCCACCCACGCGTCGTTGCCACCGCCGGAGTTGAACCACAGCTCGATCGGCTTGGTGCGGTCGAAGCCGGCCTGGTCCAGCAGCGCCTTGGCCCGGGCGACGTCCAGCTCGCAGTACTGGCAGGCGCCGTCCCGGTGCCCGTCCACCACGGGCGGCACCACGGAGTCGGCCGGCTCGCGCGTGCCGGAGAAGATCTGCTCGGCGATCGTCTGGCGGTCGATGGCCATCGACAGCGCCTGGCGCACCCGCGGGTCGGCGTACCGCTGGTCGTACAGCGGCAGGGCCAGGAACGTGAAGCCCGACGCCGGGGTCTCGACGTACCGGCCGTCGAAGTCCGCTTCCGCGGTACCGCTGGCGTCGGCCGGGATCCTCGGGACGATGTCGAGGTTGCCGGCCAGCGCGTCGGTGTAGGCGGTGTCGGTGTCGGTGTAGACGCGGAACTCGACCGCGTCGACCGACGGTGCGTGGTCGCCCGCGTAGTCGTCGTAGGCCCGCACGGTGATGCCCTTGTCCGGGCTGAACTCCCCGTCGGCCTCGAACGGGCCGTTGCCGATCGGCTTCTGGCCGAACGCCTTCGGGTCGTCGTAGAACGCCTTCGGGAGGGGGTAGAACGGGTTGTAGCCGAGGGTCACCGGGAACTGCGCGAACGGCGCCGTCAGGGTGACGGTGAACGTCGCGTCGTCCAGCACCTCGAGGCCGCTCATCTCGGTGGCGGCGGGCTTCCCGGCGGGCTCACCGTTCGCGTCCACCGGGGCCTGCAGGTCGCCGTAGCCCTCGATGTTCGCGAAGTAGTAGGAGCCGCTCTGGGCGTTGGGGCTGTAGGCGGTGTAGTTCCAGGCGTCGACGAACGACGCCGCGGTGACGGGCGTGCCGTCGTGGAAGGTCCAGCCGTCGCGGAGGCGGACGGTCCACGTGACCTTGTCCTCGGACTCGATGGACTTGGCCACGCCGGTGTGCTCGACCTCGCCGTCGGGGCCGTACTCGACCAGCCCGGTCCACAGCGACTCGATGACCTGGGTGCCGTACTCCTCGGTCGTGTTGCCCGGGACGAGCGGGTTCACCGGCTCGCCGATCGCGATGCTGACCGGCTCCCGGGGGGTCGCCTCCTCGGTGGCGGCTCCGTTGCAGGCGCTCAGCAGCACGACGCCGGCGAGCGCAGCGCCGACCGCGCGGAGGGGACGGGTGTTGAGTGTCATCGTTGCCTTTCCCGCGCCGACTCTTGCCGTGGGCACGGACCACATGGATCGGCGCGGCCGCGGAGGCAGCCGGACTCACCGGTATCCACAGGGTCGATCGGCGTCCCAAGGGGCGGACTGAACCGTGATTTCGGTCATGGTCGCCCGGCACGCCGCGCGCTCCGCGCACCCGCGACCGGGTCGGAGCGGCGAGTAGGCGCCGCGCGGGACGTCCCTGTGGCCGCGCAGCGCACCGGTTCCGCCGCAGCGGCCGGCCCGGAACCCTGGGCAAACCCTCGGGCACCGACAGCCCGGGGCGGACGTCGAGGAGGCAGACGTGCAGCGTGCCAAGCGTGCAGTCGCACTGGGGGGCGCCGTCCTGGCGTCCGTCGTCCTGATCCAGGGATCGGTCGCCAGCGCCGATCCCGCCGCCGGCTCCGGCGCCGGTGGCGAGCGCACAGTGCGGTTCGACGTCCAGTTCAGCCCGTTCCAGCTCACCGACCTGGGTGAGCCGGGTCTGTCGGCGGGTGATGAGCTCGTCTTCCACGACACCTTGTCGCAGCACGGGAAGCAGGTCGGCGATGAGGTCGGCAGCTGCGTCGTCGTGGAGGCGGCGGGGCTCTCGAACTGCACCGGTGTCGTGCGGCTCGGCCCGGACACCATCTCCTTCGCGTTCGTCAACGCACCGCCGCCGCGCAAGGTCCTGGCGGTCACCGGCGGCTCGGGCGCCTACCGGACGGTCCGCGGGGACGGCGTCCTGCTGGAGAACGGGGACGCCGCCAACACCGGAACCCTGACCCTCCGCCTGACCCGGTGAACTATCGCCCGGGTCGGGTGCGCGTCCCGGGCGCTCAGCCGGGGCCCAGCAGCGCCTCGATCGCGGCGATCGCCTGGCCGTTGTCCCGGAACAGGATGCCGGTCATGCCGATCGACTCCGCTCCCTCGACGGCGGCCTGCCGGTCGTCGAGGAACACCGCGTCCTCGGGTGCCACCTCGAGCCGCCGGCAGACCAGGGCGTAGATCGCGGGATCGGGCTTGGCCAGACCCACCTCGTGCGAGTAGACGATGACCTCGGTCAGGTCCTCGAACCCGTAGCGCTCCTGCTCGCGCTCCCGGGCACCCACGAAGCTGTTGCTCACGATCCCGGTCCGGCAGCGACGACGCAGGCCGCCGAACCACTCGATCAGCTCGGTGTTCGGCGAGCCCAGGTACTCCTCCCAGAACCCGGCCATGAAGGCGTCGAGGTCGGCGGGGGAGAGGCCGAGTCACTCGGCGAAGGCGGCCTCCACCTGCGCCTCGGAGAGAGTGCCGAGGCGGCCGCCGCGCCAGACGTCGTCCATCGTGCGGTGCAGCTCGTCCGGCTCGAGACCGAGCGCCGCCTCCCACTGCTCCACGTGCCCGGTGGACGGCGTCCACTCGAGCACGCCGCCGATGTCCAGGACGACCGCCTTGATCACCTGCGGGAGCGTACGAGGGGACGGCGCACGCCGGCGGGCCCCTCGTTCCGGTGATGGAGCTGCGAGGACGTGGCGCGACCCCCACACTCTCGATCATGTCCGTCCGCGCAGGTGCAGGAGGCCCGGTGGTCGGCGGCGCCGCAGATCCGGCGACGGCCGATCGGGCGGGGCCGTCGACCCGGTTCCTCGTCGTCGTCGGGGCCACGTGCCTGGTGGGTCTGGTCGCGGTGATCGTCTGGGTCCTCGTCGACGATCTGCGGCCGACGGGGTGGGACGCCACCCTGCACGCGGCCGGCCTGCACCACCGGGCGGCGGCGCTGACGACCGTGGCGGTGGCGGTGTCGGCGACCTCGGAATACCTGGCCTACGTCGCGGCCGCCGTGGGAGCGATGCTCGTGCTGCGCCCGCGACCGTGGTGGTTCGGGGCTGCGGCGGGCCTGCTGCTCATGGCGGTGGAGCAGGGCGTGCGGGTCGCCATCGCCGCCCTGGTCGGCCGGAGCCGTCCACCCGAGGGCGACTGGGAGATGCACGCCGCCGGGTTCTCGATGCCCTCCGGCCACACCGCGACCGCGACCTGCGCGGCAGGTCTGCTGTCCCTCGGCCTGGTCTACTGCGTCCGGGCCGCCTGGCGGTTCGCCGTCATGGCGGCGCTCGCGCTGTGGGCGCTCCTCGACGGCGTCGGCCGGGTGTACTTGGGCGTCCACTGGCCCACCGACGTCGTCGCCGGATGGCTGCTGGGCGTGCTGTTCACGGTGCTCGCCGCGGCGTTGTTGGCGCGCATGCGACCACCGCTCAGGACGTGAGCACCCGGTCGATCACCAGCCGCGAACCGGCGGTGATCGCCGGGTTGGTGTGCCGGTAGTAGGGCAGCGCGATCAGCGCCACCGACAGCGCCCAGCCGCATCCCCGCTCCCACGTGGCGTCGTCCACTCCGAGCGCGGCGCGGTAGACCTCGCGCACGGGCGCGGGGAAGAGGTTCCAGGCGGGGAGCAGATCGACCGCCGGGTCGCCGACGTTCAGCGCGCCGAAATCGATCACCGCGCTGAGCCGGCCCTCCTCGACGAGCAGGTTCCCCGGCGTCAGGTCGCCGTGCACCCAGACCGGCCGGCCATGCCACTCCGGCGCCGCGAGCGCGGCCTCCCACGCGTCGGTCACGGCGCCGCGATCGACGGAGCCGGCGAGCGCGTCGATGGCCGCGCGGGTGGCCGCGTCGCGGAGCGCCAGGGGCACGCCGCGCGACGACCCTTCCGTGTCGAGCGGCCGGGGGGCCTCGATCCGGTGCAGGGCGGTGACGAAGCCGGCGAGGTCGGTGGCCGCCTCCGCGAGGTTCCGCAGCCGGCCGCCCGCGGCGTCCTCGCCCGGCAACCAGCGGTACACCGACCACGGCCAGGGATATCCCTCGCTCGGCCGCCCCGCCCCGACGGGTGCGGGAACGGGGAGCGGTAGCTGCCCAGCGAGCAGGGGCAGCCACCGGTGCTCCTTCGCGACGTCGTCGACCGCCCAGCCGATGCGCGGCAGCCGGACCGCGAGGTCCGCACCCAGTCGGTACAGGGCGTTGTCCGTGCCGGCCGACGGGACCGGCCGGACGGGCAGGCTCGCCCACTCCGGGAACTGCGCCGCGAGCAGGCGGCGGACGAGCCGCGGGTCGGTGTCGACCTCGTCCGCGTGCATGCGCGAGCTCACCCGGACCACTCCTCACTGTGAGTGATGAGCGAGATCACAGAACAATCACGCCGGAGCATCTCCTGTCACGCGCCCGCGGCGCCGATGACACAGATGGTCATCGCACGATCTCCGGCGCCGCTCAGTGACGAGGGTTCCGATCCGGTGTGCATCCGCCCATCGGTCGGTGGCCACGCCCCTGACGTCGCACCGAACGGATTCCGCTCCACCATGACCGCCGCCCTCGGCTTCCTCGCGGCCGCCCTCAGCATCTCCGTCGTCTGGCCCCAGGTCTGGCGCTCGTGCCGGCAGGGCCGCACCCGCGGCCTCTCGCCGACCGGCACCTGGCTCGCCGTGGGCCTGAATCTGTGCTGGCTGACCTTCGGCGTCCTCACCGGCGACCCGGCCCAGATCGCGACGCACACGGTCGTGGGCGCCGGGAACACGGCGGTGCTCGTCGCCCTGCTGGTCACGCAACCCCACCTGCGGTCGGGCCGGGCGCTGCTGCGGACGGCGACCGGAGCCCTGGTCCTGGCCGCGCTCGCCGCCGGCAGCCTGGCCGCGGTCCTGCTGCACGGTGCACCGCCCACCGTCGTGGGTGCGACGCTCGGCTCGATCGTCTCCCTCGTCGGTGCGGCCGCCGCGCTGCCCCAGCCGCTGACCCTGCTGACCGACCGCGACCTGGACCTGTCGGGGCTGTCGCCGGCCCGGTGGCGACTGGGCGCCGGGTCGGCCGCCTCGTGGGTGGGCTACGGCTGGATGGAGAACCAGCCGACCGTCTGGCTCTCGGCCGGGTTCGGCCTGCTCTGCGCCGTCGTCGTCTGCGCGGTCCTGCGGGCCCGGCGGACGACGGAGGTCGACCCGGTCCGTCCGGTGTTCACCACTGCCCCCGCGCCGTGGAGCCGCTACGTCTGCCCGGCTCAGGCGCGAGCGGTGCTCACCGCGGCCTGACAGCGGGACGACGCTCCCGGCCGACTACCGGAGGGCGCGTGGGCCGCCGCCCACCTCGTGGCGGCGCCTGTTCCACCCGAGCACCGCCGTCACGGCGAAGAAGAGCGCGCCGATGACGGCCAGCCAGAACAGGCCCTTGATCACCGCACCGGCCACGGTGACGACCAGCCAGATGGCGAGCAGCAGTCCGAGGAAGCGCAGCACGGGGTCCTCCTGGCGGGGCGCGACGGAACGGATCTTCCGAGCGTAGGCGCATCGGAGCCCTGACGGTGCTACTCCCGGGCCGCCGCCCTGGGTGGCACGCCGGCCCGCGGTGACGGACGCTGATCGAGGTCCGGAACGGGACCGGGAGGGAAGCGGACCCCGCTGCCCGACGACGGCGAGGGGATCTCTCGATGGGGCGCGCACGACGCTGGTCCTGGGTGCTGGTGCTCCTGGTGGGCGCCGCCCTGTTCGAACTCGTGCGCCGATCCATCGTCACCACGGGCAACCCGAACCTGGTGCCGTCCCTCATCCTCCTGGGCGCGGCCGTCGTCCCCGCCGCCTTCGTCGCCTTCATCGCCGGGCGCCGCCTGGTGTTCGACGTCGGTGCCGGCACGGTGGCGCTGACCGGCCTGATCGGCGGTGTCGTCGGTGTCGTGACCGCGGGGTTCCTCGAGTACAACACCCTCCGCCGGCTGGGCACCCTGCCGATGACCGGCGTGGGCCTGAGCGAGGAGTTCGCGAAGCTCCTCGTGCCGGCCGCGCTGTTCCTCCTGGTCCGCCGGTACGCGCATCCGGCGGACGGGCTGCTGCTCGGCGTCGCCTCGGGCGCCGGGTTCGCGATCCTCGAGACCATGGGGTACGCCTTCGTCGTCCTCCTGCAGTCCAAGGGCAACCTCGCCGTCGTCGACAACGTGCTCTTCGTACGCGGCATCCTCAGCCCGGCCGCGCACATGGCGTGGACCGGCATCGCGGCCGCCGCGCTGTGGGACGCCGGAGCGCACCGCTGGCGCGGCGCCTCCGCCCTGCGCTTCGTCGGCGCGTTCCTCGTCGTGGTCGCTCTGCACACGGCCTGGGACGCGCTCGGCAGCACCGTCGTCTACGTCGTCCTGTCGCTGGTGAGCCTGGTGCTGCTCGCCGTCGTCAGCCACCACCTCGCCTCCCCGCACCGGCGGGAGGACCGGGCGCTGGGCCCGGTCGCCGTCTGAGAGCAGGGGCGGCCGGGCGCCCTCCCCGGTGACCAGGGACGATGACCGTCATGGCCTACACCGCGGCGGACGACCGCTACGACTCCATGACCTATCGGCGGACCGGGCGCAGCGGCCTCGACCTGCCGGCGATCAGCCTCGGCCTCTGGCACAACTTCGGGGACGACGTCCCGTTCGAGCGGCAGCGGGCGATCCTGCGCCGGGCCTTCGACCTCGGCGTCACCCACTTCGACCTGGCCAACAACTACGGGCCGCCCTACGGCTCGGCCGAGACGAACTTCGGCCGGCACCTCGCCGACGACTTCGCCCCCTACCGCGACGAGCTGGTCATCTCCAGCAAGGCCGGGTGGGACATGTGGCCCGGCCCCTACGGCCAGGGCGGCGGCTCGCGGAAGTACGTGCTGGCCAGCCTCGACCAGTCCCTGCGCCGACTGGGTCTGGACTACGTCGACATCTTCTACTCGCACCGCCCCGACCCCACGACGCCGTTCGAGGAGACGATGGGCGCGCTGCACACCGCCGTCCAGAGTGGGAAGGCGCTCTACGCGGGCATCTCCTCCTACTCGCCGGAGGACACCGCGCGGGCCGCGGAGATCCTCGCCGACCTCGGGACGCCGCTGCTGATCCACCAGCCCTCGTACTCGATGCTCAACCGCTGGATCGAGACCGAGGGCCTGCTCGACACCCTCGAGGACGTCGGCGCCGGCTGCATCGCCTTCTCGCCGCTGGCCCAGGGCATGCTCACGAACAAGTACCTGAACGGCATCCCGGAGGGCTCGCGGGCGAGCCAGGACAAGTCGCTGTCCACCGATCTGCTCAGCGAGGAGTCGCTGGCCCACATCCGCGCCCTGAACGGCATCGCGCAGCAGCGCGGGCAGAGCCTGGCCCAGATGGCGCTGGCCTGGGCGCTGCGCGACCGGCGGGTCACCACGGTGCTCATCGGCGCGAGCAGCGTCGGCCAGCTCGAGCAGAACGTCGGCGCGCTGGAGAACCTGACGTTCGGCGACGACGAGCTGGCGGCGATCGACGAGCACGCCGTCGACACCGGCATCGACCTGTGGGCGCAGGCCCGCGAAGGGGCGCTCTGAGCCGTGTCGAGGGCCGGCGGCGTCGACCGCTGTACGCCGCCGGCACGGACCGGCAGGCTGGGGCGCACGCTCGAAGCGCCCAGGAGGAAGCCATGGCCGGTCGATACGAGTACAAGGTCGAGGAGATCCGTGAGGGGATGCTCGGCGGCAAGATGTCGGGCGACAAGCTCGAGAAGGTCCTCAACGAGAACGCCCGCGAGGGCTGGCAGCTGAAGGCCATCACCGCGGTGGAGGTGAAGGGCCGGGTCGGACCGGGCGGCGTCGAAGGTGTGCTCGTGACCTTCGAGCGGTCTCTCGGGTGACGGACACCCGCGGCCTGCACGTCCCCGCCGAGGGCTGGCTCGCCGACCATCGGGACGGCGCCGACGCCGGCGAGGCCCTCGGGTTCTTCGACGGCCTGCCCGCCGTTCCGGCGTCAGAGATGCTCGGCCGGTGGCGGGGGAGCGGCCTGCCCACCGGCTCGCCGCTCGACGGGCTGCTCGAGGCCTACGGCTGGTACGGCAAGGAGTTCCTCGATGCGGAGCGGGTGCATCCGCTGCTGTTCGGCGCCCCCGGCGGGCCGCGGCCGATCGACCCGGCACTGATCCCGATGGGGTTGCTGCGCGACCGGCCCGCGGTCGCGCACTCGGCCGCGGCCCGCCGGGCGTTCACCGTCGTCCGGCCGTTGCTGCGGACGGCGAAGCCGCGGGCGCGGCTGCGCACGGTGGAGCACCGTGGGGTGGCCACCGCCGCGATGGTCTACGACGCGCTCCCGATCATCGACGTCTTCCGCCGGGTCACCGCCGACCGTGTGCTCGGGCTCATGGACCTGCGCGGGCTCGCCGAGCCGTTCTTCTTCCTGCTGGACCGGGAGGCCTCCGGCGTCTGACGTCGTCCGGGGAAGAACTGCGGGCGGCGCTCCCGCCAGGGCTGCCCGTCACGCCGCGCCTATCGCCCGACCGCCGGGCGATCCGCCGGGTCCCGCCGCGAGTCCGCCCACCAGCGACGATGACGGCCGACCCCACCGCGCCGCCGAGCTGACCGGTCACCGCCGGGACGGCGACCTGCCCGAGCCCGGCACCGCGGCCGACCGGAGCAGCGGCAGTGTCCGGCGCGGCACAAGCACCGACAGGGCGATGACGCTCGTCGACCGGACGACGGCGCCCGACCGCCCCAGGTCGACGAGCACGCCCTGCAGCGCCTCGTGCGAGGTGGCGGCGACCCGGACGAGCACGTCGCCGACGCCGGTCGTCGCGTGCGCCTCGAGCACGCCGGGGATCTCCTCGAGGTCGTGGCGGACGTCGTCCAGCGCGCCCTGCGCGATCTCCAGCGTCACGAACGCCTCGACCCCGAAGCCCGCGGCGGCGACGTCGATCTCCGGGCCGTAGCCGGTGACGACGCCGGCCTCCTCGAGGCGCTGGAGGCGGGCGGACACGGTGGCCCGCGCGACCCCGGTGATCCGCGACAGCTCCAGGAAGCCGGCCCGCGGGTGCTCGCGCAGCGCGGTCAGCAGGGCGACGTCCAGGTCGTCGAGCGAGCGGCTCGGGGCCACGGTGCCTCCTCGGAGCGGTGTGCAGTCGTCGTCGCGACAGCTGTGCGATCTGCGCAGCAAATTGCGTGCGCAGCTGACGCATGCTGACACATCGACCACCTCGAAAGGCGTCTCTTGTGCAGACGCCACCCGAGGGTGTGCAGTGTGGTCCGGACCACACGAAGGGGAGTTCCGTGAGCCTCGAGCAGACCCTCAACGACGAGGAGCGCCTCGCCGATCTCGACCTCGACCAGCTCAAGCAGCTCGTCGGGCTGGTGGAGTACGACGCCTCGGCCGACCCGTTCCCGGTCACCGGCTGGGACTCGCTGGCCTGGGTCGTCGGCAACGCGGTGCAGACCGCGCACTTCTTCCAGTCGGCCTTCGGCATGCGGCTTGTCGCCTACTCCGGCCCCGAGACCGGCAACCGCGACCACCACTCCTTCGTGCTCACCTCGGGTGCGGCGCGGTTCGTCGTCCAGGGCGCCTACGACCCGGCGAGCCCGCTGGCCGACCACCACCGCGCGCACGGGGACGGCATCGTCGACATCGCGCTGGCCGTCCCCGACGTCGACCGCTGCATCGCGCACGCCACCGCGCAGGGCGCGACCGTGCTCGAGGCGCCGCACGACGTGAGCGACGAGCACGGCACGGTCCGGATGGCCTCGATCGCCGCGTACGGCGACACCCGGCACACCCTGGTCGACCGGTCGGGCTACTCCGGCCCCTATCTGCCCGGGTACGTGGAGCGGGCGTCGTCCTATCGGCCCCGGCCGGGCACGCCGAAGCGGCTGTTCCAGGCGGTCGACCACGTCGTGGGCAACGTCGAGCTCGGCGCCATGGACCGCTGGGTCGACTTCTACAACCGCGTCATGGGCTTCACCAACATGGCCGAGTTCATCGGCGAGGACATCGCCACCGACTACTCCGCGCTGATGAGCAAGGTGGTCGCCAACGGCAACCACCGGGTGAAGTTCCCGCTCAACGAGCCGGCGATGGGCAAGAAGAAGTCGCAGATCGACGAGTACCTGGAGTTCTACGGCGGCCCGGGCGCGCAGCACGTCGCGCTCGCGACCAACGACATCGTCACGACCGTCGACGCCATGGTGGCCGAGGGCGTGGAGTTCCTCTCGACCCCGGACTCCTACTACGAGGACCCGCAGCTGCGGGCGCGGATCGGCAACGTGCGCGTGCCGATCGAGGAGCTGCAGAAGCGCGGGATCCTGGTCGACCGCGACGAGGACGGCTACCTCCTGCAGATCTTCACCAAGCCCACCGGCGACCGGCCGACCGTGTTCTTCGAGCTGATCGAGCGGCACGGCTCGCTGGGCTTCGGCAAGGGCAACTTCAAGGCACTGTTCGAGGCGATCGAGCGCGAGCAGGAACGACGCGGCAACTTCTGAAAGAGGACCCCGCTGCCCCCCACCACTCGCAAGCTCGCGGCGGGACCCTGCAGCGGGGCCGACCAGGGGAGGGTTACGTGGCTTTCTACCGACGCGTCGGAGAGGTCCCACCGAAGCGGCACACCCAGTTCCGGCGTCCCGACGGCGGGCTGTACGCCGAGGAGCTGATGGGGGAGGAGGGCTTCTCGTCCGACTCCTCGCTGCTCTACCACCGCGGCATCCCCTCGGCGCTGGTCGACGTCCGGCCGTGGGAGCTGCCCGACCAGACGACGACGCCGAACAGCCCGCTGCTGCCGCGGCACCTGAAGCTGCACGACCTGTTCCCGGGCGAGGAGCACAAGTCGGTCGATCCCGTGACCGGGCGGCGGCTGGTGCTCGGCAACGCCGACGTCCGCATCTCTTACGCGGTGTCGTCGCTGCCCAGCCCGCTCTACCGCAACGCGACCGGCGACGAGTGCGTCTACGTCGAACGGGGGACGGCGACCGTCGAGACGGTGTTCGGCGCGCTGGACGTCGGCCCCGGCGACTACGTGATCCTGCCGCGGGCGACCACGCACCGCTGGGTGCCGGCCGGCGACGAGCCTTTGCGCACCTACGCGATCGAGGCCAACTCGCACATCGGCCCGCCCCGCCGGTACCTCTCGAGGTTCGGCCAGTTGCTGGAGCACTCGCCGTACTCCGAGCGCGACCTGCGCGCACCGGCGGAGCCGCTGCTGGCCGAGGGCGCCGACGTCGAGGTCTACGTGAAGCATCGCGGGGAGGGGCCGGGCGGGCTGACCGGCACCGTGCACGTCGTGCCGGAGCACCCGTTCGACGTCGTCGGCTGGGACGGCTGCCTCTACCCCTACGTCTTCAACGTGGCCGACTTCGAGCCCATCACCGGCCGCGTGCACCAGCCGCCGCCGGTGCACCAGGTCTTCGAGGGGCAGAACTTCGTCATCTGCAACTTCGTGCCGCGCAAGGTCGACTACCACCCGCTGGCCGTGCCGGTGCCCTACTACCACTCGAACGTCGACTCCGACGAGGTCATGTTCTACGTCGACGGCGACTACGAGGCGCGCAAGGGCTCCGGCATCGGCAAGGGCTCGATCTCGCTGCACCCGGGCGGGCACTCGCACGGTCCGCAGCCGGGCGCGGTGGAGCGCTCCCTCGGCGCCGAGTTCTTCGACGAGCTCGCCGTCATGGTCGACACGTTCCGGCCGCTGTCCCTCGGTGAGGGTGGCACGGCCGTGGACGACGGCCGGTACGCCTGGTCGTGGTCGGGTCGCGGGCCCACTCCGTGAGCTGGCTCGACCTGCCCGACGGCACCGGGTTCGGGCTCGAGAACCTGCCGCTGGGTGTCTTCTCGACCGCGGGATCGACGCGGCGCACGGGCGTCGCCATCGGCGACCAGGTGCTCGACCTCGCCGGGCTCACCGGTGATCCGGTGCACGCGACCGGCTCGCTCAACGCCTTCCTGGCGCTGGGACCGACCGCCTGGCGGGAGCTGCGGGAGCGGCTCCTCGACTGGCTGACCTCCGGGCGGCACCGCGTCGCGGTCGGGTCGCAGCTCGTCCCGCGCGACGAGGTCACGATGCACCTGCCGGTCGAGGTCGCCGACTACGTCGACTTCTACAGCTCGCTCGCGCACGCGGAGAACGTCGGCCGGCTGTTCCGCCCGGACGCAGAGCCGCTGACGCCGAACTGGCGGCACCTGCCGATCGGGTATCACGGCCGGGCGGGCACGATCGCCGCCTCCGGCACGCCCGTCGTCCGCCCGTGCGGGCAGAGCGCGACGGACGGCGTCCCGTCGTTCGGGCCCTCCCGTCGGCTGGACTTCGAGGCCGAGGTCGGCTTCGTGGTGGGGACGCCGTCGCCGCTCGGCACCGCCGTCCCGGTCGGGGACTTCGCCCAGCACGTGTTCGGCGTGTGCCTGGTCAACGACTGGTCCGCCCGCGACCTGCAGGCGTGGGAGTACGTGCCGCTGGGTCCGTTCCTCGGCAAGTCGTTCATGACGTCGATGTCGCCGTGGGTGGTGCCGCTCGCCGCGCTGGAGGCGGCCCGGCTCGACCCACCGGCCCGCGACCCGCGACCGCTGCCGTACCTGGACGACGCCGCGCACCCCTGGACGCTCGACCTCGCGCTGGAGGTGCGTCTCAACGGGTCGCTGGTCAGCCGGCCGCCGTTCGCCGGCATGTACTGGACGGCGGCGCAGCAGCTGGCGCACCTGACCGTGAACGGCGCCGCGCTGCGCACCGGTGACCTGTTCGCGTCGGGCACGGTGAGCGGGCCGGCCCGCGATCAGTGGGGGTCGCTGCTCGAGCTGTCGCAGAACGGGGCGGAACCCGTCGTCCTCGACGACGGCTCGTCGCGGAGCTTCCTCGAGGACGGCGACGTCGTCACGATGAGCGCGACCGCGCCCGGGCCCGGCGGCACCCGGATAGGCTTCGGCGAGGTGACGGGGCGGGTGCTGCCGGCTAACCCAGTTCGCTGAGCAGCGCGCGAACCCGGCGTTCGATCTCGTCGCGGATGGGCCGCACCGCCTCGACGCCCTTGCCGGCCGGGTCGTCGAGCTGCCAGTCGAGGTAGCGCGTGCCCGGGAAGACCGGGCAGGCGTCGCCGCAGCCCATGGTGATGACGACGTCGGAGCTCTCGACCGCGTCGCCGGTGAGGACCTTCGGCCGCTGGTCGGAGATGTCGATGCCGACCTCGGCCATCGCCTCGACCGCGGCGGGGTTCACCTGGTCGGCCGGGATCGAGCCCGCCGACCGCACCTCGACGCCGTCGCCGGCGAGGTGGCGCAGCCAGCCGGCGGCCATCTGCGAGCGGCCGGCGTTGTGCACGCAGACGAACAGGACGCTGGGGCGGGTCATGGGGCCTCCCTCGGGACGACGACGTCCTCGGCGACTGCCGCGACGGTGGGGTAGAGCACGGCGACGACGGCGACCGCGAGTGCGCCGCCGACCAGTTGCGCCACCAGGAACATCGGGACGGACGCCGGGGCGATGCCGGCGAAGGTGTCGGACAGGGTGCGCGCGAGGTCGATCATCGGGTTGGCGAAGCTCGTCGACGACGACCACCAGTACGCCGCGGTGATGTACGCGCCCACGGCGAAGGGGGCCAGCGCGGCACGGCCGGCCCGCACCAGGGCGAAGATCAGCACGATCAGGCCGAAGGTGGCGAGGACCTCCGAGAACCACAGGCCGCCGCCCGACCGGTCCTTGCCCGAGACGGTCACCGCCGGCAGGTCGAACATGAGGTTCGCCGCGATCGCGCCGATGACGCCGCCGACCAGCTGCGCGGGGAGGTAGGCGGCCACCTGACGGTCGGTCACCCCGCCGAAGAAGCGGTCGGCCAGCGTGACCACCGGGTTGAAGTGCCCGCCGGACACCGGCCCGAACGCGAGGATCAGCGCGACCAGGCCAGCGCCTGTGGCCAGCGCGTTCTCCAGGAGTTGCAGCCCGACGTCGTCCGGCGACAGCCGCCGCGCGGCGATGCCGGAGCCGACCACGACGGTGACCAGCCCGGCCGAGCCGAGGAACTCGGCCAGCGCCTGGCGGGCGAGAAGGCGCGCAGCGGCCACGGGATCAGCGGGGAGCCAGGGCGCCGCGGAGCGCCTCGAGCGCGGCCGGGACGACGGCGTACCAGACGTTGCGGCCCCGGCGCTCGCTCGTGGCCAGGCCCGACCCGACCAGCACCTTGAGGTGGTGCGAGACCGTGGGCTGGCTCTTGCCGACCGGTGCCACGAGGTCGCACGCGCAGACCGCGCCGCCCTCGGCGGTGGCCAGCAGTGAGACCAGGCGCAGCCGGACCGGATCGGCCAGGGCCGCGAACTGCCGGGAGAGCGTCAGTGCGTCGTCCTCGTCGAGGACCTCCGCCGACAGCGGCGCGCAGCACGCCACGGCGCCGGGCCGATCGAGCACGGGCAGCTCGCGCACCGTCATCGCTCCTCCGCAGGTCGATGTATTGACAGGCGTCGATACTAGCGTCATCGTCATGTATCGACAACGGTCGATACGTTCTTGAGTTCCGGAGGTACTGCCATGTCCCGCGTCCAGCTGGCCCTGCGCGTCGCCAACCTCGACGCCGCCGTCGACTTCTACTCGCGGCTGTTCGCCGCCGAGCCGGCCAAGCGCCGTCCCGGCTACGCCAACTTCGCGATCGCCGAGCCGCCGCTAAAGCTCGTCCTGCTGGAGGGCGAAGCGGGCGAGGCGACCCGCATGGACCACCTCGGGGTCGAGGTGCCGAGCACCGACGAGGTCACCGCGGCCATGACCCGGCTCGCCGACGCGGGCCTCACGACGCGCGCCGAGGAGAACACCACCTGCTGCTACGCCGTGCAGGACAAGGTCTGGGTCACCGGGCCGGGGGGTGAGCCGTGGGAGGTCTACACCGTCAAGGCGGATGCCCGCCCCGACCTCGAGGGCCGCACCGACCTTGCGCTCTCCGCCGTCGCCGGCGACCGCATCTGCTGCGCGACCGACGCGGAGCCCCGGGCGGCCGCCTGCTGCTGAACGACACCGGAAGTGTGCGCTGGCGCTCGGAACCACGCGCTCTGGAACGGGGCGTCAGCGCACCCCCTCGCGAGTCAGCCACCGCCGCTCCCACGGCGGCACCCGCACGCCGGTCCTCTCCGAGAGGGTGTCGAGGCGCTCGATCCACGACCGTCGCTCTCGCTCGGCGTCGGCGAGGAGCGCGGACTCCACCAGCCACACAATCTGCTCCGGGCTCAGCTCCTCCGGGTCGAGGCCCTTGGCGGTCTCCCGAAGCATCGCGGCGGCGTCCTCCGGACGTCCGGCGAGTCGGTGCAACCGCGCGCGGCGGGCGCCGAGGCGCGTGGCCTGACGCGGGTTGGGGTGGTCGGGGAGTAACTGCTCGGCACGATGCAGCACCGTCTCGGCCTCGTCGGTCCGGCCCTGGTCGAGCAACAGATCCACCAGGGAACAGGACGCGTGGTGCACGAGGAGTGGGCGTTCGCCGGTGAGTGCCGACCCGATGAGCTCTTCCATCGACGCTTCCGCGGCCGCGAGTTGTCCGGTGTACTGGAGCAGGAGCGCGTCGTACAGGGCGACCGTGTCTTCCCAGCGACCCCGCACGGGCGCGGTCAGCAGCGCCCGTGCTTGGCTCATCGCCTCGCCTGCGGCACGGATGTCTCCCTCCAGGAGATGCACGTAGCCAAGCTCGGCGAACTCCATCGCGGTGGTGCGGTCGTCCTTGGCTCTCTCCGCGTGTTCGACGGCGCGTCGGGCCCAGGCGAGCCCTTCCGGCAGCGAGCGGAAACGCCACAGGTTGGAAAGATGGTCGGCCACACCGCCGGCGACGTTGTCCGCTGCGGTGGCTGCATACCGGACAGGTCGTCCCCGCACCCGTTCGGCAAGCTCGGCCGCCTGCACGCTGAGGGTGCACTCGACCTGCCAGTCCCCGCCCGTGTCAGCGGCAGTCATGAGGGCCAGTGCGAGCACGGGCTCGTCGCCGGCCGCTTCGGCGAGGGCGACGGCTTCCTCCGCGAGCCGTCCGGCTCGTACGAGGTCGTGCACTCCGACGAACCAGGCGAGGAAGACCAGTCCCATGGCGCGTGCCGGTGCGGAAGCCGGGGCCGCTCCGAGCGCCGCCTCCAGCCGTCGCTCACCCTCGGCCTCGTAGCCGGCGTCGAACCACAGGGCGAAGGTGTCGACCACGAGCTGCAGTTGCGCCACCTGCATGCCGGCGCGGTCGAACGCGTTCATGGCCGCGCGCAGGTTGTCCGCGTCGGCGACCGCCCGCGCGACCCACGGTGACGCGTCGGGACCCTCGCCGTGGGCGGCGAGTCCGACGGCCCACTCGGCGAACCATTCTGCGGCCCGCTGCTCCGTCTCCTCCTGCTCACCGGCGGCCGCCAGACGCTCGGCGGCGAACGCACGCACCGTCTCCAGCAGGCGGAAACGCGGGATCCCCGCCACCGGCTCGGCGGGCTGGACGAGGTGACGGTCGAGCAGGTCCATGAGGACGTCGACGGCGGGCCCGCCGAGGTCCTTGCCCCCGATGGCCCGCACGACATCCAGATCGCCGCTGCCCCGGAGCACCGAGAGCCGGGCCAGCAGGCGTTGTTCCGCGATGCTCAGTCGGTCGTAGCTCCAGGCGATCGTCGTTCTCAGCGTGCGGTGCCGTTCCTCGGCGTCCGTGCGCCGGCCGGGCAGGTCCAGCGGATGCCGTAGCTCCGCCAGCAGCCCCGCGGGTGTCAGGGGCGCGAGCCACGGCGCGGCCACCTCGAGCGCCAGGGGCAGCCCGTCCAGCGCACGGACGATGTCCCGCAGCGCGGCCGCGTGAGCGTCGGTGACCTCGGCGGACAGGTCGACGGCGCGCGCCCGGTCGACGAGGAGGACGACCGACGGGATCGCGGCCAGCCTGTCGGCGTCGCACTCGTCCGCCGTCGGGACCGGCAGGGGCGCGACGGCGTACTGCTGCTCACCGGCCACGCGCAGGGGCTCGCGCGAGGTGGCCAGCAGGCGCAGCGCCGTCGTCCCCTGGAGGAGGCCGGCCACCGTGGGTCCGACACCGGGGATCTGTTCGAGGTTGTCGATCACGAGCAGGAGCGGGCGGTCGGCCAGCCGGGCGACCAGCGCGGGGAGCGTCTCCGCAGGCTGCAGCCCGAGACGGGTGGCGATGGCTCCCGGGACGAGCGTCGCGTCGTCGATGGCCACGAGTTCCACCACGGCGGTCTCGACACGGGTTCGTGCCTCCATCTCCGCGGCCACCTCCTCGGCCAGGCGCGTCTTGCCCGAGCCCCCGGGCCCGGTCAGCGTGACGAGGCGGGCGGTGCTCAGCAGGTCGCAGACGGCGTCGACGTCTCCCTCGCGCCCGATGAAGGAGTCGAGGCGGGGCGCCCGCCGCACGGGCTGTGCGGAGGTTCCCGCGAGCAGGGTCGCCTCCTGGCGCAGCACGCGGGCATGCATGTCCCGCAGGGCCGGTCCCGGGTCCACCCCGAGCTCGTCGGCCAGCCGTCGCCGGGTCTCCCCGTATGCCGCCAGAGCGTCCCGCTGCCGCCCCTGACGGAACAGGGCCCACATCAGCAGCTCCGTCGTCCGCTCCCGCCAGGGCCGGGCCCTGCGGAGTCGCTGCAGATCGGCCACGACCGTGGAGACGTCGTCGTCCGAGCCGGTCCGGAGTGCGACCTCGGCCCAGTCCTCGACGGTCCGGTCCAGGACGTCCTCGATCGGCGCGACGGCGGAGGCATGGAACGGGCGCTCAGCCAGCCCCGCGAGCACCGGTCCACGCCGCAGTGCGAGCGCCCTCTCGAGAGTCGCCCGTCCGTCGTCCGGTCGGCCGTCCACGGCGAGACGTCGCCCCTCGTCGGCCAGACGCCGGAAGAGCAGCAGGTCGCTCTCGTCGTCGTCGAGCCGGAGCCGGTAGCCCGTACCCACGGTCGCGATGCGCTGTCCGCCGACCGCACCCACGGAGTCGAGCGACTTGCGCCAGGTGGACACGTAGGTCTGGACGACGCCCGTCGCGCTCCGCGGTGGGGAGTCGCCCCACAGTCCGTCGACCAGCTCCCCCATGCCGACGACCTCGTTGGCGTGCAGTGCGAGGAGCGCGAACAGCGACTGTCGCAACGTTCCCTCCGGACCGAGAGTGGCGCCTCCGACCGTGACGTCCAAGGGCCCCAGCAGGCGGACGCGGAGTGAATCGGGCATCGCGCCTCCTCGGTGGGTGCACCGCATCGTCCCACCCGTGCGAGCGGTTGAAGCGCGGCTGGACCGTCCTTCGAGCGGGCGGGCGAAGCGTCGTCCCCGTCATGCAGGAAGAGCCATCCAGGAGGACGCCATGACCACCACCGCTCCCGCCCTCCGTCGCACCGGCAGGCGGCTGCTGACCGCGTGCGGCCTGGGAACCGTCGCGCTCGCCGTCGCCATGACGGCGGTCGTGACACCGGCAGCCGCGGCACCCGAGGAGGGCGTGCCGACCACCTCGCCGACGGAGTGCGCGCCCGTCGGCTGGGGCTGGCCGAACGGCGCCGACGAACCTGCCTACTTCGGCCAGCGGTTCGGCGCCTACCTCCCACCGCAGTGCCGCGGTCCGGTTCTCGAAGGACTGGACGCCTGAGTCCGTCGACGGTGTGCGCTCACTGCCGGTTTCCGGCCGGAAGGCTGGGCGTGAGCGCACATCGTCCGGGGACAATGGGGGCGTGGATCTCGACGAGGTGGCCGACGAGCTCTACGAGGTGCCGCCGGAGGAGTTCATCGCCGTGCGCACCACGCGGCAGGACGAGGCGAAGGCCGAGGGCGACAAGGCGCTGGCCAAGGAGATCGGCTCGCTGCCGAAGCCGTCGACCGCCGCGTGGGCGTGCAACCTGCTCGTGCGGTCCCACCGCGAGGAGTTGGAGGGGCTCGTCGAGCTCGGCGGCCTGCTCCGCGAGGCGCAGGAGAACCTGGCCGGCGACCAGCTCCGGGCGCTCAGCTCCCAGCGCACGCAGCTGATCAGCGCCCTCACCCGGCAGGCGGCCGCGCTGGCCCGCCAGGCCGGCCGGCCGGTCAGCACCGCCGTCGCCGACCAGGTCGAGGAGACCCTCCGCGCCGCGATGGCCGACCCGGAGGCGGGGGAGGCGCTGCTCACCGGCCGGATCACCTCGTCGATGTCCTACAACGGCATGGGGACGACGGTGTCGCGGCCCGACCTCCGCCTCGTCCGGCCCCCCGCACCGGAGGGCGCTCCGGCTCCCCGGCGCGCGGCGCCGGCGAAGAGCGCACCCAGGCCCTCGGCGGACGAACGCCGGCGGGAACGGGAGCGCGAGCAGGCGGAGGCCCGGCGCGCCGCCGAGGAGAAGCGGAAGCGCGAGCTGGCCGAGGCGCAGAAGGCCGCCGACGAGGCGACCACCGCGGCCGACGAGGCGCGGATCGCCGCCGAGGACGAGCGTCAGCGGTACGACGACCTCGACGCCCGCCGCCAGTCGATCGAGGCCCGGGTGGCCGAGTTGGCCGACCAGCTGGCCCGCGCCGAGGGTGAGGTGGCGGAGGTCGTCGCCCAGCTCAAGCGGACCGAGCGCCGGCGGCGGAGCGCCGAGCACGAGGCCGCCGAGGCCGTGGTGGCCCGGGAACGTGCCCTCGCCCGCGTCGAGCAGCTGAGCGCGGACGAGAGCTGACGGACGCCGTCTTGCCCCTCTGCTCACGTGGGGTCGACACTGCGCGCACCGTCGACGTGGAGGTCGTCATGAGCGAATCCGGGAACGCCAACATCGAGGACACCTCGCCCGACCACTCGCGCAGCGGCGACGACATCGCCGAGGCCATCGGCGTCGCCGAACGCGGGACGGACGTCGAGGAGGTGCACGACCAGGGGACCGAGGCGAAGTCCGGCACCGCACCGGTCGAGCGCACCGCCGGCGACCCGGAGATGACCGAGGGCCAGGTGGTCTACGGCAGCGACGAGACCGACACGAGCGGCAGTGCGGCGCCGGGCACCACGCCGGGCCCGACCGACACCACCTCCGGAGTCGCGCAGTCGGTCACCGGCGCCCGCCCCATCGACGAACCTGACGGGTCCTAGCTCCAGAGCTCCACCCGCACCGTCGGCCGGGCTCGCGCCCGCCGTTCGGGCCGGGCCAGCAACGCCGTCGTCGCGTCCGGCGTGGTGAGGAACCGCTGCAGCGCCCGGGCCGCCGGCGCCGAACGGCCCTCACCCGGCACGCTCGCCCACCACATCCCCGTCACGGGGGTGCCCGCCACCGGCAGGCGGACGACGGTGCCGCGCCGCAGGTCGTCGCGGACGGCGTGCTCCAGCGCGAGCAGCACACCCCCGCCGGCGCGGGTGGCCTCGAGCGCCTCCGCCTCGCTGTCGAGCGCGGTGACGTCCGGGCGGAGGGCGCGCGCCCAGCGGTGCTCCTCGCTGCCCGTCTCCAGCCCGCCCGGCCCGGCCAGCCACCGGTGACCCGCCAGATCTGCCGCGGACAACGGCGACCGTCCGACCAGCGGATGGCCGGGCGCGGCCACCAGGACGCGCTGATACCGGAGGAACGGCACCGAGTTCAGCTCCTGCCCGGGGACGGGCGCGGGCCGCACGCCCAGCACGATGTCGACGTCGTCCTCGGCGAGGGCCGCCGCCGCGCACTCGGTCGAGCCGACGACGAGGTCGACCGAGGCCTGCGGCACCCGCCGGGTGAAGGCGGCGACGACGTGGCCCGCCACGTGCTCCGCGCACGCCGCCGTCGCCAGCACGCGCAGCCGGGCGGTGGTCGTCGCCGAGGCGACCTCCCGCCGGGCGCGGTCGGCCAGCCGCACCAGCTCCCGTGCCCGGCTCGCCAGTGCCCGCCCGCCGGGCGTGAGTGCGATGCCGGTGGCGGTGCGGCGGAACAACGGGTCCCCGAGGTCCGAACGCAGCGCCGCCATGGCCGCCGACACCGCCGGCTCGCTCACCCCCAGTGCGCTCGCCGCGGCCCGCAGCGACCCCAGTTCGGCCACCAGTGCAAACGTTCTGAGCTGGGTGAACGTCACGGACACACCCTCATAAGCGGTCGGTTATCTCGATGTTGACACCGCCCGGAACCGGCGACAAGCTCCTGCGCCACCAGGGCCTCAGCGTCGGGGTCCTCGGGAAGGGGGTGCCCCCGTGCAGGTACCGGCCCCGTTCGAGTACGCCCGCGCGACCAGCGTGCAGGACGCCCTCGAACTGCTCGAACGCCACGGCCCCGAGTCCCACGTCATCGCCGGCGGGCACAGCCTGCTGCCGATGATGAAGCTGCGGCTGGCCCGGCCCGAGTGGCTGATCGACATCAACGACCTCGCGGAGCTGCGGCACATCACCGAGGACGCCGGCGTGCTGCGCGTCGGTGCCCTGACCCGGCATGCGGCGCTACTCGGCTCCGACGTCGTCGGCCGGCTGTTCCCGATCGTGCACGACGCGGAGAAGGTCATCGCCGACCCCGTGGTGCGCAACCGCGGCACGATCGGCGGCTCGCTCGGGCAGGCCGATCCCGCCGAGGACCTCACCACCGTGTGCGACGTCCTCCGCGCGCAGGTGGTCATCGTCGGTCCGGCGGGGGAGCGGGTGGTCGACGTGGCCGAGTTCCACCGCGGCCCCTACGAGACCGCCTGCGAGCAGAACGAGCTGATCACGGAGGTGCGCTTCCCGATCCGGACGGGCTCGGCCAGCGCCTACGAGAAGGTCGAGCGCCGGGTGGGGGACTGGGCGGTCGCCGCCGCCGGGGCGGCCGTGCAGCTGGGGGACGACGGCACGATCGCCGACGCGGCGATCGGCCTGACCGCCCTCGGCCTCGAAGGCCTCGCCACCGACGCCGCCGCCGTCCTCGTGGGGCAGCGGCCGTCGGAGGACCTGATCGCCGAGGCGGCCCGGCTGGCCGCCGAGGCCAGCTCGCCGGTCGAGGACCAGCGCGGTCCCGTCGACTACAAGCGGCACCTCGCCGACGAACTCACCCGCCGCGTCCTGCGCCGCGCGCTCGAACGCGTCGGCGCCACCGCAACCGCCGCCTGAGGAGGCCGACGCATGCAGGTCACCATGACCGTCAACGGGACCGAGGTCACCCGCGACGTCGAACCCCGGCTGCTGCTCGTGCACTTCCTGCGCGAGACGCTCGGCCTGACCGGCACCCACTGGGGGTGCGACACCAGCAACTGCGGCACGTGCGTCGTCCTGGTGGACGGCGAGCCGGTGAAGTCGTGCACCGCGCTCGCGGCCATGACCGACGGGCACGAGGTGCGCACCGTCGAGGGCCTTGCTCAGGGGGCTGCCGGCGGCGGCACCCTCGACCCGGTGCAGCAGGGCTTCATGGAGGAGCACGGCCTGCAGTGCGGGTTCTGCACCCCGGGGATGATGCTGACCGCCCGCGCGCTGCTCGACCGCGAGCCCGATCCGGACGAGGCGACCATCCGCGAGGCGATCTCCGGCCAGATCTGCCGCTGTACCGGCTACGCCACGATCGTCCGCTCCATCCAGTGGGCCGCCGCCCACCCGGCGGCCGCGCCGACCGAGCAGGAGGTCGTGGCATGACGACCGTGCAGGAACGCTCGCCGATGCCGCAGGAGCGCGAGCCGAACCCCGCGCTCACCGACCCCAGCCGGCCGATCGGCTTCGGCCGGGTGCAGCGCAAGGAGGACCCGCGGTTCGTCCGCGGCAAGGGCCGGTACCTCGACGACGTCGTGCTGCCCGGCATGCTGCACGGCGCGGTCCTGCGCTCGCCGATGGCCCACGCCCGGCTGGTCTCCATCGATACGACGGAGGCGCTCGCCCATCCGAAGGTGCACGCCGTCATCACCGGCAAGGACCTCGAAGGGCTGAACCTCGCGTGGGCGCCCACCCTCTCGGCCGACGTCCAGGCCGTGCTGGCCACCGACAAGGTGCGCTTCCAGGGTCAAGAGGTCGCCTTCGTCGTCGCCGAGGACCGCTACTCCGCCCGTGACGCGCTCGAGCTCATCGACGTCGAGTACGAGGAGCTGCCGGTCGTCATCGACGCCCGCCGCGCGCTCGACCCCGGCGCGGCGGTCATCCGCGACGACAAGGAGGGGCAGACCGACAACCACATCTTCGACTGGGAGGCCGGCGACAAGGCCGAGACCGACGCCGTCTTCGCCCGCGCGGACGTCGTCGTTCGCCAGGAGGTCGTCTACCCGCGGGTGCACCCGGCGCCCATGGAGACTTGCGGCGCCATCGCCGACTACGACCCGATCGACGGCAAGCTGACCCTCTACGAGACCACGCAGGCACCGCACGCCCACCGCACGCTGTACGCGATGGTGGCCGGCATCCCCGAGCACAAGATCCGGGTCATCGCCGGCGACATCGGCGGCGGCTTCGGCAACAAGGTCGGCATCTACCCCGGCTACGTGTGCGCGATCGTCGGCTCGATCGTCACCGGCAAGCCGGTCAAGTGGGTCGAGGACCGCTCCGAGAACCTGATGAGCACCTCGTTCGCCCGCGACTACATCATGAAGGGCGAGGTTGCGGCGACCAGGGACGGCAAGATCCTCGCCGTCCGCACGCACGTGCTCGCCGACCACGGGGCGTTCAACGCCACCGCGCAGCCGACCAAGTACCCGGCCGGCTTCTTCTCCATCTTCACCGGCAGCTACGACCTCGAGGCCGCGCACTGCTCGGTCACCGGCGTCTACACGAACAAGGCGCCCGGCGGCGTGGCGTACGCCTGCTCGTTCCGGGTGACCGAGGCCGTGTATCTGGTCGAGCGGATGGTCGACGTCCTGGCGCAGGAGCTGGAGATGGATCCGGCCGAGCTGCGGCTCGCGAACTTCATCCGGCCCGAGCAGTTCCCGTACAAGAACAAGACCGGGTGGGAGTACGACTCCGGGGACTACGAGCCGGCCCTGCGGATGTGCATGGAGCAGATCGGCTACGCCGACCTGCGGCGTGAGCAGGCCGAGAAGCGGGCGCGCGGCGAGCTGATGGGCATCGGCGTCTCGTTCTTCACCGAGACCGTGGGCGCCGGCCCGCGCAAGCACATGGACATCGTCGGGCTCGGCATGAACGACGGCGCCGAGGTGCGGGTCCACCCCACCGGCAAGGCCGTCGTCCGGATCTCGGTGCAGACCCAGGGACAAGGCCACGAGACGACGTTCGCGCAGATCGTCGGGGAGGAACTGGGCATCCCGACCGAGGACATCGAGGTCGTGCACGGCGACACCGACCAGACGCCGTTCGGGCTAGGCACCTACGGCAGCCGGTCGACCCCGGTCAGCGGGGGAGCGGTGGCGCTGGCCGCCCGCAAGGTCCGGGAGAAGGCGAAGGCGATCGCGGCCGCCATGCTGGAGACCCGGCCGGAGGACCTGGAGTGGGAGAAGGGCCGCTTCTACGTCAAGGGCGACCCCTCGGCGGCGAAGACCATCTCCGAGATCGCGCTCGGCGCGCACGGGACGGTCGAGCTGCCGGAGGGGGTCGACGGCAACCTCGACGCCGAGGTCACCTACGACCCGCCGAACCTCACCTTCCCGTTCGGCGCCTACATCTGCGTGGTGGACGTCGACCCCGGCACCGGCAAGGTCAAGGTGCGCCGGTTCGTCGCCGTCGACGACTGCGGCACCCGGATCAACCCGATGATCGTGGAGGGACAGATCCACGGCGGGCTGGCCGACGGCGTCGGCATGGCGCTCATGGAGTTCATCGGCTTCGACGAGCAGGGCAACTGCCTCGGCGGCTCGTTCATGGACTACCTGATCCCCACCGCCATGGAGGTGCCGGACTGGGAGACCGGCTACACGGTCACGCCGTCGCCGCACCACCCGATCGGCGCCAAGGGCATCGGGGAGTCGGCGACGGTGGGCTCGCCGCCGGCGGTGGTCAACGCCGTCGTCGACGCGCTGGCTCCCTTCGGCGTCACCCATCTGGACATGCCGTGCACCCCGGCCCGCGTGTGGGCCGCGATGCAGGGCCGGCCCACCCCGCCGATCTGACGTGGTGGAGTGCGACGGCGCGGAAAATGCGCCCCTCCCACTCCACGGGAAGGAGAGTGTGTGACGGTCACCGACACCGCCGCCGAGCTGACGCGGACTCGCGAGGCCTTCGTCCAGGCGACGGTCGTGCGCGCGCAGAAACCGACCAGCGCGCACGCCGGCGACACGGCGCTGGTCCGCGCCGACGGGCGGATCGACGGCTTCGTCGGCGGCACCTGCGCCGAGTCCTCGGTGCGTGAGTACGGCCTCATGACCCTCTCGACCAACCAGCCGCTGCTGCTGCGGATCGTCCCGGGCGAGGCGCCGCCGCAGAGCGCGGAGGAGGGGGCCGTCACCGTCGCCAACCCGTGCCTGTCCGGCGGCGCGGTGGAGATCTTCCTCGAGCCGCGCGTGCCGGCTCCGCGCGTGCTCGTTGTCGGCGAGAGCCCGATCGCGGAGGCGCTCGGCCGGCTCGGGGCTCCGCTCGGCTACGCCGTGGAACTCGTCGCCGGGGAGGACGCCGCCCCGCGGGCCGACGACGCCGCACTCGTGGTCGCCTCGCACGGGCGGGGCGAGGAGCCGGCGCTCACCGCGGCCCTGCGGCTCGGCGTGCCCTACGTCGGGCTGATCGCCAGCCGCATCCGCGGGGCGTCGGTGCTGGCGGCGCTCGACGTCCCCGACGACCAGCGCGCCCGGGTGCACAGCCCGGCCGGGCTCGACATCGGCGGCCGGACGGCGCCCGAGATCGCGCTCTCGGTGCTCGCCGAGATCGTGCAGGAGCGCCGGGCGGCCGAGCGGCACGGTGCGGCGCCTGCTTCGGTGGCCGCGCCGGCGCGTGCCGTGGACCCGGTCTGTGGCATGACCGTCGCCCCGGTCGAGAGCTCGCCGCACGCCGACGTCGACGGCGTCCGCACCTGGTTCTGCTGCGACGGGTGCCGCACGTCCTTCCTCGCCGACCCGGCCCGGTATGCCGCCGCCTCCTGACGGCTCCCCCCGAGCGGCAGAAATGGCCATGTCTGCCGCTCGTGCCGGAGCGGAGGCGGAGGTCCGGACCAGGCTCCCGGACGTCGCCGCGCTGGCCGCCGCGCTCGACGGCGTCGACTACCTCGCCGACCCGGGCCTCGCGACGGCGATGTTCCTCGCCGTGCGGCTACCCCAGCCGCTGCTGCTGGAGGGCGAGCCCGGGGTCGGCAAGACCGAGGCCGCCAAGGCGCTGGCCCGGGCCCTCGACACCCCGCTGTTCCGGCTGCAGTGCTTCGAGGGCATCGACGCCGCCGAGGCGCTCTACGAGTGGAACCATCCGCGCCAGCTGCTGGGGATCCGGCTGGCCGAGGCGCGCGGCGCAGCGCTGGACGAGGACGACCTGTTCGGCCCGGACTACCTGCTGCGGCGGCCGCTGCTGCAGGCGATCGAGCACGCGGGACCGCGGCCGGCCGTGCTGCTGCTCGACGAGATCGACCGGGCCGACGCCGAGTTCGAGGCGTTCACCTTCGAGGTGCTGGCCGAGGCGGCGGTGACCGTGCCGGAGCTGGGCACGATCCGGGCGGCCCATCCGCCGATCGTCGTCCTCACGTCCAACCGGACCCGCGACCTGCACGACGCCCTGACCCGACGCTGCCTCTACCACTGGATCGACTACCCGACGCCCGAGCGCGTGGCCGAGATCGTGCGCCGGCGGGTGCCCGGCAGCGAGGAGCCGCTGGCCGTGGCCGCGGCGACGGCGGTGACCCGGCTGCGGTCGCTGGATCTCGTCAAGCCCCCGGGCATCGCCGAGGTCATCGACTGGGTGGCGGCGCTCGGCGTGCTGGGTCTGTTCGAGCTGGACGCCGCCGCGGTCGAGGCGAGCTGGGGATCGGTGCTGAAGAACCGCGACGACCACGAGCTGGCCCGCACCCGCGGCGCCGCGTGGCTGGCCGGTGCCTGACCTGCCGGCCGTCGCCCCCGGCCCGCTCGCCGTGGCCTTCACGACGGCGCTGCACCGGGCCGGGCTGCCGGTGACGCCGGAGCGGGCGGCCGGACTGACCCGCGCCCTGCAGCTGGTGCCGCCGGTCGACCGCGGCGCGCTGTACTGGGCCTGCCGGGTCAGCCTCGTCACCGACCGCGCGCAGCTGCCGGTCTTCGACGCGGTCTTCTCGGCCGTCTTCGACGGGCTGCTCGACCCGGCGGACTCCCGCGGCGACCCGACCGCGCCGCCGTCGATCGGCAGCGAGCCGCGCACCGGCCCGTCGGCGGCCGACGACCGGCCGGCTCGGGAGGGCCCGGCAGCGGCGAGCGGGGTGGGGACGTCGTCGAGCGGGAACGGCGCCGAGGGGGAGCGGGAGGTGCTGCTCGCCGCCGCCTCCGCGGAGGAGCGGCTGCACACCACGTCGTTCGCCGACCTCACCGCCGAGGAGCTCGAGTCGGTGCGGCACCTGGTGCGGCGGCTCGTGATCGGCACGCCCGAGCGGTCCAGCCGGCGGACCCGCCCGTCCCGCCGCGCCGGCGCCCGGCTGGACCTGCGGCGCACCGTGCGGACGGCGCAGCGCACCGGCGGCGACCCGGTCCGGCTGGTACACGCCCGCCGCCGCACCCAGCCGCGGCGGCTGGTGCTGCTGTGCGACGTCTCCGGCTCCATGGAGCCCTACACGCGGGTCTACCTGACCTTGCTGCAGGGCGCGGTCGCCGGCGCCCGCGCGGAGGCGTTCGTCTTCGCCACCCGGCTGACCCGGCTGACCCGTCAGCTGGCGATCCGGAACGCCGACCAGGCGCTCGCGCGTGCGGGCGCCACGGCGTCGGACTGGGCCGGCGGCACCCGGCTCGCCGAGGGCATCGGGCGCTTCGTCGCCGACCACGGGCGCCGGGGCCTGGCCCGCGGCGCCGTCGTCGTCGTGCTGTCCGACGGTTGGGCCCGGGACGACCCCGAGGACGTCGCCGAGGCGATGCGCAGGCTGCGCCGGCTGGCGCACCGCATCGTGTGGGTGAACCCGCGGAAGGCCGCGCCGGGCTTCGCGCCGCTCGCGGGTGGGATGGCCGCGGCGTTGCCGTACTGCGACGCCCTCGTGAGCGGGCACAGTCTCACCGCTCTGGACGAGGTGGTCGCCGCGGTGCGGGAGGACATTCTCGGATGAGGGAGATCCGGGGCGGATGGGGCGGCACACGCGAGCGGCGGACATTTCGGCGTATCTGAACCGTCATACCCGGTGTCTAGCGTGCAGGACGTCGAAGGAATCGGGACCGCGAGGAGGCCGCCATGAGCCCGACCGTCACCAGCATCGATGAGATCGACCTCGACATCGCTGTCGCCTACATCGCGCTCGGCGCCGCCCGTTCCGGTTTCACGCGGTGCCCGTCGGGCGAGAACCAGCGTCTCGTCGACGACGCCGAGGACGCCGTGAATCGCCTGCTCGACGCCCGCCTGGCCGCCCAGTCGTAGGTCAGCCGGCTCGCCAGGCGGCCACCTCGGCCAGCCAGCGCGCGCGGTCGGTCTCACCGATGAACGCGGCCTCGAAAGAGTTCGCGGCCAGCGTCGCCAGGTCGTCGTCGGTCAGGCCGAGCGACGTCCGGACGGCGGCGACGTTCGCGTCGATGCCGCCGCCGAAGTAGGCGGGGTCGTCGCTGTTCAGCGTGGCCACCAGACCGAGTTCGAGCATCCGGGGCAGCGGGTGCTCCTCGATCCGGGCCACGCCCTTGAGCGCCACGTTCGACAGGGGGCACACCGTCAGCGGCACCCGCTCGTCGCGCAGCCGGGCCACCAGGTCGGCGTCCTCGAGGGCGCGGTTGCCGTGGTCGATCCGCTCCACGCCCAGCGCGTCGAGCGCCTCCCGCACGTACTCCGGGCCGCCCTCCTCGCCGGCGTGCGCCACCCGGTGCAGCCCCTCGGCGGCGGCCATCTCGTACGCCCGCCGGAACAGCGCCGGCGGCCAGCCGACCTCCGCCGAGTCCAGCCCCACCCCGATGAAGTGCTCGCGGAAGGGCAGCGCCTGCCGGAGCAGCTCCTCGGCCGCGTCGCCGCCGAGGTCCCGCAGGAAGCACACGATCAGGTCGGCGGACAGCCCGTTCGCGCGGGCCTCGGCGAGCGCCGCGCCCAGCCCGCCGAACACGACCTCGAGCGGCACTCCGTTGGCGAGGTGGGTCTGCGGGTCGCAGAAGATCTCCGCCCGCCGCACCCCGGCCGCCGCCGCGCGGGTCACGTACGCCGCCGCGAGGTCGTGGAAGTCCTGCTCGGTCCGCAGCACCGCGAGGTTGGCGTAGTACACGTCGAGGAACGCCTGCAGGTCGCCGAAGTTCGCGTACCGGGCGGTGAGCTCGGCCGGGTCGTAGGAGGGCAAGGGCACGTCGTTGCGGCGGGCCAGGGTCACCAGGAGGTCGGCCTCGAGCGTGCCTTCGACGTGCAGGTGGAGTTCGGCGAGCGGCAGCATCCGGTCAGTCAACCAAGCGGTCAGCCGCCGGTGAGTTCGGTGGGCACGCTGATGACGTCGACCATCGCGCCCCGGCGGTACACCGTCATCGGCAGCGGCCGGTCGATCGCGTCGGCGAACAGCAGCCGCTGCAGGCTCTGCGCGTCCGCCACCGGCCGGCGGCCCGCCTCGAGCACGAGGTCGCCGGCCTTCAGCCCCGACCGGTCGGCCGGGCCGCCGGGGACGACGTCGACGATCCGCAGCCCGCGCCGGCGGCCGGTCCGCTCGGCGAGCTGGGCGGGCAGGGGAGCGGGCGTGCTGACGAGCCCGAGGAACGCCCGGCGCACGCGGCCGTGGCTGACCAGCGCGCCGATGATCCGTCGGCTGGTGTCGTTGATCGGCACTGCCAGGCCCAGACCCCAGCCGGCCACGGCGGTGTTGATGCCGACCACGCGGGACGACGAGTCGGCGAGCGCGCCGCCGGAGTTGCCGGGGTTGAGCGCCGCGTCGGTCTGGATGACGTCCTCGACCACCCGCGCCGTCCGGCCGTCGCGCGTGGGCAGCGAGCGCCCCAGCCCGCTGACCACCCCGGCGGTCACCGACCCGGCCAGGCCGAGCGGATTGCCGACGGCGACCACCAGCTGCCCGACCCGCAGGGTGCCCGCGTCGCCGAGCTCGGCGGGCGGGGGCGTCGTCGTCCGGGCGCGGACCACAGCCAGGTCCGAGAGCGGGTCGGCGCCGACGATGTCGATGTCGGCCTCCGTGCCGTCGGAGAACACCGCCCGGCCGCGGGTCGCCCCCGCCACGACGTGGGCGTTGGTCAGCAACAACCGGTCGTCGGTGAAGACGACGGCCGATCCACCGCCGCGGCCGCCCGGACCGGCGACCTCCAGCGCGGCGACGTGTGGAGTGAGGTCGCCCGCGACCGCGGTGACGATGCGCGAGTAGGCGTCCAGCGCGCCGATGTCCTGCTCCGGTGCCGAGCTCATGGCGGCCTCCCGATTACGGCGTTACAGGTCTCCAGTGAACCCCTTCGGAGCCCGGTCCGGCACCGGTCATGCCGTGGGCGAACAACCGTCCTGCCGCGCTCGGAACCTGCCCCGATACTGGGCCGATGATCGACGGAGGATCCCGCTGAGCACCCCCGGCCGGACGGCCGCAGAGCGGGCGTGGGCGGCCGTCCGCCCGCGCCTCGCCGAGGACGCGGTCGCGGCCCTCGGGCCGGCCGATGCCGATGCCTTCCTGACCCGCGCCGAGGTGGCGCTCGAGGACGTCCACGCACCGCTCGCGCAGCTCTACGGCGGCGGCGACGAGCAGACCGCCACCCCGCTCCTCGATCGGGCGCTGCGCATCGTGCTCGACGCCGCGGCCACCCGGCCGGACGAGCTCCGCCGTCTCGACCGGCGGCGCGAGATCGACCCCGGATGGTTCCAGCGCCCGCGGATGCAGGGCTACGTCTGCTACGTCGACCGCTTCTGCGGCACCCTCGCCGAGCTGCCGGCGAGGCTCGACTACCTCGGTGAACTGGGCACGACGTATCTGCACGTCATGCCGCTGCTGCAGCCGCGGCCGGGCGAGAACGACGGTGGATACGCCGTCTCGGACTACCGGGCGGTCGACCCTCGACTGGGGACGATGGACGACCTGGAGGACGTCGCCCGTGCGCTGCACGACCGTGGCATGAGTCTCTGCATCGACCTGGTGCTCAACCACACCGCGCGCGAGCACCGGTGGGCGCAGGGATGGCTGGCCGGCGACCCCGAGTACGCGGGCTTCTACACGGCCTTCCCCGACCGCACGATGCCCGACGCGTACGACGCCACGATTCCCGAGGTGTTCCCCGACCGGGCGCCGGGCTCGTTCACCTGGGTGCCCGAGGCGTGCGGCGGCGACGGCGGCTGGGTGTGGACGACGTTCTGGCCGTACCAATGGGATCTGGACTACACGAACCCCGCCGTCCCGCTGGCGATGCTCGGGGAGATCACCTGGCTCGCCAACCGGGGCGTCGACGTCTTCCGCATGGACGCCGTCCCGTTCATGTGGAAGCGGCTGGGCACGACCTGCCAGAACCAGCCCGAGGGACACCTCCTCCTGCAGATGCTGCACGGCCTGACCCGGATCGCCGCCCCGGGCGTGGTGTTCAAGGCCGAGGCGATCGTCTCGCCGGAGGACCTGGTGCCCTACCTCGGCGGGCACGACCGGTACCGGCCCGAGTGCGAGCTGGCGTACCACAACCAGCTGATGGTGATGCTCTGGAGCAGCCTGGCGACCGGTGACGCGACCCTCGCCGCGCACGCGCTCGGGCGGATGCCGCAGATCCCCGCGCCCACATCCTGGGTGACGTACGTGCGGGGGCACGACGACATCGGCTGGGCGGTCAGCGACACGGACGCCGGGGCCGCGGGGGTCAGCGGCTTCGGCCATCGGCGCTTCCTGAACGAGTTCTTCAGCGGCCGGTTCCCGGGGTCGTTCGCCCGGGGTGCGCTGTTCCAGGAGAACGAGGCCACCGGCGACGCCCGCATCTCCGGATCGGCGGCCTCGCTCTGCGGCATCGAGCAGGCACTCGAGGACGGCGACGACGCCGCCCTGGAGCGGGGGATCAGGCGGCTGGTGCTGCTCTACTCCGTCATCTACTCGTTCGGCGGCATCCCGCTGCTGTACATGGGCGACGAACTGGCGCTTCGCAACGACACCGGCTACCTCGCCGACCCGGAGCGGGCTCCGGACAACCGCTGGATGCACCGCCCTCCGATGGACTGGGCTGCCGCGGAACGGCGCTCGGATCCGGAGACGATCGAGGGCCGCGTGTTCGGCTGGTTGCAGCGGCTGGGGGAGGCGCGGCGCGGCCTGCCCGCGCTGACGGCCGGGGGCGAGTGCCACATCGTGGACGTGGGCAAGGCCGCCCTGCTGGTCTGGCGCCGCCGCCACCCGCGCAGCGGCACCTTCGTCGGGGTGGCGAACTTCAGCCCCGCCGCGCAACTGGTCGACGCCGACACGGTGACCGGCTTCGGGACGTTCGCACCGGTGCTCGCGAGCGACGGCACACCCGAGTTCCGGGCCGACCGGCTGCTCCTGCCGGGCCTCGGCTTCGCCTGGTTCGCCGAACCGTGAGCACGGGTGTCGAAAGGGTGCAGGTCGAACCTGCTCCTGCCCGGCGGACCTGCAAGGACCTCACGCGGACGTCACCGACGGCCTGACGACCACAGTGCGACTCGGGTCGTCGAGTAGACGACCACGTTCCCGTCGTTCTGCACGACCATCTGGGCGCGAGGGTGGCCACCGGTCCGGGTGGTCCACAGGGCCCGGCCGCCGGCGTAGATGACCGCATTGCCGTCGCTCTGCATGGTCAGGTACGCGCCGCGGTGCCCGTTCGTGCGGGAGGACCAGACGACGCGGTTGCCAGGCCCGTACTCGACGAGGTTGCCGTCGCTCTGCATGACCAGCCGGTAGCCGGCGTCGGGGGAGGTGACCTGCTGTCCGGCGGCGAGCCTGAGCGTGTGGACCGCTATGGGGAGCGATCCGCTGGTCGCCGCGACGTGCCTCCCGTCGGCTGCGGCGCCGAGGCGGTAGGAACAGCTCCCGCTCGGGAAGGCACTGAAGGCCACCGTGCCGGTGCTGCCCGTGGTGCCACTGGCCACTGCCGTCCAGGTCGCGGAGCCGATCGACTGCCGATACAGCGTGACGCGTGCGTTCGCATCTGCCGCGCCCGCCACGGTCAGCCGGCCGGTCACGCGCACCGCCGACCCGTAGGCGACGCTGCTCGACGACAGCGTCTCGGTCAGCGTGGGCGCCAGCATCGAGCGGATCGAGACGCCGGGCACGGCCGGCGCTGCCGCTTGGAACGGCGCCGTGGCGACCTGCCAGGTGTGCCCCGGGGAGGGCGAGCCGGACGTCACCGAGGTGAAGCTGCCGCTCGGGTACGGCGCCCAGGAGGTGATGATCGGAACGGCCAGCCCCGGGGTCGGGGTCACACCGGCGGCGGTGGTGATCCGCAGTGTTCCGCCGAGCGTGATGACGGGCCCGGTGTCCAGGCCGGTCGCATGCGCGGGCGCGGTGAGAGTGACGTCCAGGACCCCGGCGGCGCGTTGGACGTACCCGCCTGCGCCGTTCGAGTTCAGGTGCAGGGTGGGATCGGGGCGTACGACGGCCCCGGCGTTGATCACGTCGTCGTCTGCGTAGACGTAGCCGTCGCCGCTGAGGGTGCCGGCGTCGAGTACCAGTGCGTGAGCACCGGCATCGATCTGTGAGGCCTGGGGGTTCAGGCCCGAGCCGTCGTCACCGCTCACCGTCGTGAGCGGTGCCGGCCCGCTTGCGGGCGCAGTCTGGGTGTAACCGCCGTTGGCCGACAGCGTGGCGCCGTGGACGACATGGACTGCGCCGCGGTTCTCGAACGCCGAGTTCCAGTGCCACAAGCCGTCGTCGAGGGTGATGCTGCCGAGGTTCACCCCCGGCTGGAACAGGCCGCTCGTCGTGTACCCGCAGAAGTCGGTGGCGTCCCCGCAGATGCTGCTCGCCAGGTGCTGGGTGACCGTTGCCGCGTTCACGGTGATGGAGGCGTCGGTCGGGAGCCGCAGCGATCCGTGGTTGTCCCAGATGCCGCCGGTCAGCACGCCCCCGTCGAGGTTCGACAGCGGCCCTGCCAGACGAAGCGCGGAGACCGGTTGGTCGGGGAATCGGCGCCCTCCGACGATCACGGTTCCTTGGTTGTCGAACCCGCCATCGACCTCAGCACTTCCGGACGGTGCGACGTCGAGTGTGCCGGCATTGGTCAGGATCGCGCCGCTCGCCAGGGTCACGAGGTCGGAACTGGACGGGCTGTCTGTGTAGAGCTGCAGAGTCGCGCCCGTCGCGATGGTGGAGTCGGCGCCCAGCGCGAGGGTCAGCTCCGTGGCGTGGTTCTCCAGCGCCAGGACGGGCGCGTTCCCGCCGTCTCCGACGGTCACCGAGTGGACCGCAACGTCGGCCGTCACGCTGACCGTGTAGGAACCCGGCGCAGACAGGCACACGTCGTCGTCGGGGGTGGGGACGGCGCCAGTGCTCCAGTTGGCGGCGGTGTGCCAGGAGCCCGACAGATTCGTCGCGCCCTGAGGGCCTACCCACGCGTCGGTGCAACCCGAGGCCCGCGCCGCCCCCGGCACGAGCCAGCCGCCGGTGGCCACGAACCCGACGAGGGCGAGGACCGCGACAAGGGGCCCGCGAACGGATCGGCGAAGACGACGCATGAAGACGATTCCTTGCGGAGGAGGGATCGCCATGCTGGCAGGGGCCGGCGCAGGCCTTGCGGATCGACCCGCCGGGAAAGTGGCTGCTGCTGTGCACGCGTACTGGTGTTGTGGCCGAGCTCGACGACACCGATGAGACCGGCGCTGTCGACCGGCCTTTGAGGCACGGTCGGACAGCCTCGTTCTTGGTTCGGCCCGTTTGCACCGCTGCCCCGCAGTGCCCTCGGGGAGCCCATTCAGGTCGCTCAGCACGGGGTTGCCCGCCGCATCCCCACGGTCGGATAGTCCCCTGTCACCAGGCGAGGCAGAGGAGCGTCCCATGGACATCCAGTTCATCTCGAGCATGGCCGTGATCACGCCCGATCCGGAGCGGAGCCGGGCGTTTTACGTCTCCACGTTGGGGCTTCCCCTTCAGGCGGCCGAGGGTGACGACTACCTGCACAGCGAGGACATCGACGGGGCCAAGCACTTCGGGCTCTGGCCTCTGCGGCAGGCCGCTCAGGCCTGTTTCGGTAGCGAGGAGTGGCCCCCCGATCGGCCGGTCCCGCAGGCGAGCGTGGAGTTCGAAGTGGCCGATCCGGCGGCAGTGGAGCGAGCCGGCGTGGAACTCGAGAAGGATGGCCTCACCCTTCTCCACCCGGCACGCACCGAACCGTGGGGACAGACGGTCACCCGGCTCCAGTCCCTCGAGGGCGTCATCGTCGGCATCTCCTACGCACCGTGGCTGCACCAGGCACCTGAGGGGTGATCCTTACGGCCGTGGGTGCCGAGCGGCACAGTTCCGATGCCGGTTGCTGCGGAGTAGCACCCCGTGTCCTCCAATGCAGCTGCCCTGAGTAGCCGTTGATGATCACGGACCCGACGCTCATCCGGATCGGGGAGGTGGCGCAGCTCGGCCACCAGGGCGATCACGAGGCCGCTCGGCACCGGTTCGCCGGGATCTGGAACGAGATCGGTGGCGAGCGAGGGGACCCGCTGCACCGCTGCACACTCGCGCACGTCATGGCCGATGTGCAGGTCGACGTGCATGACGAGCTTCGATGGGACCGGCGAGCGCTGGCGGCTGCCGAACTGGTCACCGATGCGCGGGCCCAGCAGGCGGGGATGACGCTCCCGGTGGCCGCCCTGTACCCGTCGCTGTACCTGAACCTGAGCGAGTGCTGTCGCAAGCTGGGCGATCTGGCCCGTGCTCGCGAGCACCTGCAGCAGGCGCGGGCCATGATCCACGTGCTCGGCGACGACGAGTACGGACGCTTGATCAGGGACGGCCTCCAGAAGGTGGCCGAGCGGCTGACTGAAGCAGGCCGGCGTCGCCCGCGACCGTGAGGGCGTTCAGCCCATCGTCTTCTGCCCGTCGATCGACTCCCGCAGGATGTCGGCGTGACCCGAGTGCTGCGCGGTCTCGGCGACGATGTGCATGAACACCCGCCGTGCCGAACGCGTGGCGCCGGGCGGGAACCACGGCGCCTCCGGCAGCGGGTGCGAGGCGTCCAGGTCGGGGATGGTGCGCACGAGCTCGTCGGTGCGCGCGGCGATCTGCTCGTACTCGGACAGCAGGCCCTCGAGGGTCTCGCCGGGCAACATCCTGAACTCGTCGGCCCATTTCTGGAAGCCGGCCGCATCCGTCGGCGTCGCGATGGCCTCGGGGCCTTCGAGGATGAACCGCACCCAGCCGGCTTCCTGGTGCGCGACGTGCTTGAGCAGCCCGCCGAGGGTGAGCTCGCTGGCGGTCGGCCGCAGCCGCGCCTGCTCGTCGGACAGGCCACGCACGGTGAACCGCAGGAAGTGCCGGTGTGCCGCCAGGGTCTCGAGCAGGTCGGCCCGCTCGCCGGTTGTCGTGGTAGCGGTGCTGGTGGCAGGTTCGCTCATGGCCGGCAGCCCTTCCCGTCGTCCGGAGTGGATGAGCGAACGCTAGGGCCAATCAGTGACAGTTCCGGACCTGCGAGACGTCGCACCGCGACCTAGCGTTCGGAACCATGGCAGACAGCGCACCGCGGGTCGCGATCGTGACGGGCTCGGAGTCGGGGATCGGCCGCGCGACCGCCGTCGCCCTGGCCGAGCAGGGCTTCGACCTCGGCATCACCTGGTACCGCGACGAGAAGGCCGCCGAGCGGACCGCGGAGGAGGTCCGCGCGCTGGGCCGCCGGGCCGAGGTCCGCCACCTCGACCTGACGAAGCTGCCGGCGGCGGCGGACGTCGTCGACGAGCTGGCCGAGGCGCTCGGTGGCGTCGACGTCCTGGTCAACGACGCCGGCACCGGGCACTCCACGCCGATCCTCGACCTCGACTACGACACCTGGCGCGAGGTGCTCGCCACCGACCTCGACGGCGCGTTCCTGTGCCTGCAGCGCGCCGCCCGCCGCATGGTCGCCGCCGGCCGGGGCGGGCGGATCGTGAACATCACGAGCGTCCACGAGCACCAGCCGCGGGTGGGTGCCGCGGCCTACTGCGCGGCCAAGGGCGGCCTCGGGCTGCTGACCCGCACGGCGGCGATCGAGCTCGCCGAGCACGGCATCACCGTCAACGCCGTCGCCCCCGGCGAGATCGCCACCCCCATGACCGGCCAGGAGGACGAGGACCCGACCAGCCCGGGTCACGAACGGCCCGGCGTCCCGCTGCGGCGTCCCGGCGACGCCCGGGAGATCGCCGCCGTCGTCGCGTTCCTGGCGTCACCCGGCGCCGGCTACGTCACCGGAGCGTCGTGGGCCGTGGACGGCGGCATGCTCCAGATGGGCCCGATGGCCGGTTCGCACCTGGAGAGTGACGACTGGCGCCGTCCCTGAGCCGGCAGCGTCAGGCGGAGCGGCGGCCGCTGCGCTTGTGCGCGTAGAGGTGGGCGTCCGCGCGGGCCAGCAGGCTGCCGAGGGTGTCGCGCGGCCCGGCGGTCGCCGTGCCGACCGACCAGCCGAAGGCGTGGCAGGCGGCCATCCGGTCGAGGATCTCGCCCGTCCCCGCCGCGTCCGTCCCGGGCAGGCAGAGCACGAACTCGTCGCCGCCGTACCGGCCGAGCAGGTCGGCCTCCCGCAGCTCAGCCGACCAGCGTGCGGTCAGCTCCCGCAGCAGCACGTCACCGGCCTCGTGGCCGGACCGGTCGTTGACCTCCTTGAAGTGGTCGAGGTCGAGGACGGCGACGGTGACCGGCTCCCCGGTGCGCTGCGCGTGCGCGAGCGCCCGGCCGGCCTCCGCCTCCCACGCGCGGCGGTTGACCAGGCCGGTGAGCGGATCGGTCGTCGCCGCCCGGCGCAGCCCCTCGGCGAGCCGGCCCTGGATCTCGGTGAGGATCGCCGCGGTCACGACGACGACCAGCCACGGCACCACGAAACCCGAGGGCGTGGCCAGCACCGCCCCCGCGCTGGCCAGGAGGAGGGTCACCGCCGCCTGCACCCGTGCCGCGGGCAAGGGGAGGAACCAGCCCGAGTACAGGCACAACGTGATGATCACGGGACCCAGCGCAACGATGCCGACCGCGGTGGCGAACCTCGACGCCAGGAGGGCGACGAGCACCGCGGCCAGGATCAGCGCCCCGTGCACCTCGCGGTCGGTGAGCCGTGCCCCCCGCCACCAGACGACGGCCGCCACGCCCAGGGAGAGGGCACCGGTCACCCAGCCGAGCGTGGTCGGCGACTGGGGCCCCTGCGGCCATCCCGCGTCGAGCAGGCTGAACCCGCCGCTGACCGCGTAGAGCAGGGACAGCAGTGCCGCTCTCATCGGCCGCCTGGTGAGCATGGCCCTCCCCGTCGTCACCGGCCCGTTCCGGGTCGGTCGGGTACAGCATTGCTGGTCAGCCTCGAAAAACGCACCATCTCGAAGCGACTATGGCCCTTCGGGGCGTGAATCCTTCTGCGGAGCAGAAGGTTCCTGCTGCGTTCCGCATGCCCACGCCGTACCGTCATCGCGCGGCTTCCGGCCGGTCCTATGACGGACGCCGAGCGGCTGCCGGCGTCGGCGCGGCGCCACCCGTCGGCGCACAGGAGGGGCCGTGGAGCCACCCCCGACCCGCAGCCCCCTGCCCACCGGCACGGGCGCCACCTTCGGCGTCGAGGAGGAGTTCCACCTCGTCGACCCCGTCACCTACCGGCTCACCCGCAGCCCCGAGCTCGCCGCCGCCGTCCTCCGGCAGGAATCGGGCCGGCATCTCCACGCGGAGATCACCACCACCCAGCTGGAGTCGGCGACCGACGTCTGCACCGGCCTGGCGGACCTGCGGGCCGAGCTGGTCACCACCCGCGCCGAGGCGGCCGGCGCGGCGGCTCGCGCCGGCGTGCGCATCCTCGCGGCGTCGACCCATCCCTTCGACAGCTGGCAGCAGCAGGACATCACCCCCGCGCCCCGGTACGAGGCGATGGTCGACCGGTGGGCCGGGCTCGCCCTGCAGCAGGACATCGTCGGGTGCCACGTGCACGTGGGCGTGCCCGACCTGGAGACCGCCGTCGCGGTCATGGACCGGGTGCGCCCGTACCTGCCGGTGCTGCTGGCCATGACCGGCAGCTCGCCCTTCCACGACGGCGTCGACACCGGGCACCACAGCTACCGGACGATGTGGTGGTCGCGGTGGCCCATCACGGGGATCCCCGAGTACCTGGGCAGCGCCGAGCGGTTCAGGGAGGTGGTCGCCGGACTGGTCGCCTCCGGCGTGATCGCCGACGGCTCACACCTCTACTGGGACCTCCGGCCCTCCTCGCACCTCCCGACGCTGGAGTTCCGGCTCGCCGACGTGTGCACCGAGGTCGGCGACGTGGTGCTGCACGCCGCGCTCGCGCGATGCCTGGTCCGGGTGCTGGCCGCCCGGGCCGAGCGCGACGAGCCGGTTCCCCAGGTGCGCTCCGAGCTGCTGCGTGCGGCCCGGTGGCGCGCCGCGCGGTACGGCCTCGACGGTTCCCTCTTCGATCCGGTCCGGTGCGAGCTGGTTCCCGCGCGCGTCGCCGTCCGCCGGCTGCTCGTGGAGTTGCGCGACGACCTGACCCGGCACGGTGAGTGGGACGACGTGGTCGATCTGGTGGAACGGCTGTTCGAGCGGGGTACCTCGTCGTCGCGGCAGCGGAGGACCTGGCTGCGCACGGGCGACTGGCGGGAGGTGGCCGCCAGGATCGTCCGCGAGGGCACCGCCTTGGAGTCGGGATGACCAACGGAACGGACGACGACGTGCGGGCGCTGGCGCGGCCGCTGCACACAGAGGCGGACCTCGATCCGCTGCTCGAGCGGATCGGGAATGCGCGGATCGTGGCCATCGGCGAGGCGAGCCACGGAACCCACGAGTACTACGCCTGGCGGGCCGCGCTCACCCGCCGGCTGATCGAGGAGCGGGACGTCGGACTCGTCGCGGTCGAGGGTGACTGGCCCGACACCTATCGGGTGAACGGCAGCGTGCGACTGCGGGCCGGCGCGACGGACGACCCGCGGGACGCGCTGGACTCGTTCGCCCGCTGGCCGACCTGGATGTGGGCGAACGACGAGGTCGTGCAGTTCTGCCGCTGGCTGCGGGACGTCAACGCCGACCGACCGCCGGACCGGCGGATCGGCTTCTACGGCCTCGACGTCTACAGCCTCTGGGACTCGATGCACGAGCTCGTGGCCTGGCTCCAGGAGCACGAACCGGATTCCGTGGACGAGGCCCGGCGGGCGCTGGCCTGCTTCGAGCCCTACGGCGAGGACGGCGCCGAATACGCCTTCGCCAGCCGCTTCGCGCCCACCTCGTGCGAACAGGCCGCCGTCGACCTGCTGCGGTCACTGTGCGAGCAGCGCGGCCGCGAGGAGTCGGCCGACGACCCCGAGGGGCGGTTCGCCGCCGAGCAGAACGCCGCGGTCGTCGTCGACGCCGAGCGGTACTACCGGGCGATGGTGCGCGGCTCGGCGGAGTCCTGGAACGTCCGAGACGTGCACATGGTCGACGTCCTGGACCGGCTGCTGGACCACACCGGGGGGACGGCAGTCGTGTGGGAGCACAACACGCACATCGGCGACGCCCGCGCCACCGACATGGCCCAGGCCGGCATGGTCAACGTCGGCCAGCTGTTGCGCGAGCGGCACGGCGCCGACGACGTCGTCCTCGTCGGGTTCGGCGGGCACCGCGGCTCCGTGATCGCCGGGACGGAGTGGGGCGCCCAGATGCAGGAGATGACCGTGCCACCCGCGCGGGCGGGCAGCCTGGAGGCGCTGCTGCACGACGAGGTGGGGGAGGACGCACTGTTCGTCGTCCCGCGGGGGCGGCGTCCCGGCTGGCTCGACCGGCGGCTGGACCACCGCGCCATCGGAGTCGTCTACCGGCCGGAGCGGGAGCGCTGGGGCAACTACGTGCCCACCGTCGTCGGCCAGCGCTACGACGCGTTCCTCTACCTCGACCAGACGTCCGCCCTGCGGCCCCTGCACATGGAGCGAGCCGACGAGCACGTACCGCCGATGGCCCACGCCGTATGAGGAAGGCCCCCCGGCCGCTCGGCTGGGGGCCTTCCGCTCAGGCGGACTCGCGCCCGGTGACGTCCTCGTTGTCCGGCTCGGTCTTCAGGCCGCCGGTCTTCGACGCCTCGAAGTGCGGGCCGAGGTGCTCGAGAGCCAGCCGTCCGTAGACCTGCTGCTGGGTGGCCACCCGCTGGGAGCGGCCCCGACCCAGGAAGCTGATCAGCCAGTGGAACACCGTGGTCACGCGGCTCTTGAACCCCACGATGTACATGAGGTGGACGACCAGCCACAGCATCCACGCGATGAAGCCGCCGAACTTGAACTTCCCGATGTCGGCGACCGCGGAGAAGCGGGAGATCGTCGCCATCGAGCCCTTGTCGAAGTAGTGGAAGGGCCCGGCCGGCGGCTTGCCGGCGAGCCGGCGCTTGATGGCGTCGGCGGCGTAGCGACCGCCCTGGATGGCGACCTGCGCGACGCCGGGGAGCTTGTCCAGGCTCATCATGTCGCCGACCACGTGCACCTCGGGGTGCCCGGGCAGCGTCAGGTCGGGCTGCACGGAGATCCGGCCGGCCCGGTCGACCTCCGCGCCGGACTGCTCGCCGAGCATCTGGCCCAGTGGGCTGGCCTGCACGCCGGCGGCCCAGATCTTGGTGGCCGCGGTGATCCGGCGGACCTGACCGTCGGCGTCCTTGACCTCGATGCCGTCGGCGTCGACGTCGGTCACCATCGCGCCCAGCTGGACCTCGACGCCCATCTCATTGAGCTGCCGGCGGGCGCGCCCGCCCAGCCGCTCGCCGAACGAGGGCAGCACCTTTGGCGCGGCATCGAGCAGGATGATCCGCGCGGTGGTCGGGTCGATGCGGCGGAAGTCCTTGCGCAGGGTGCGGTGGGCCAGCTCGGCGATCTGGCCGGCCATCTCGACCCCGGTGGGGCCGGCGCCGACCACGACGAAGGTCATGAGGCGGTCGACCTCGGCCTGGTCGTCGGCCAGCTCGGCGAGCTCGAAGGCGCCGAAGATGCGGCCCCGCAGTTCCAGGGCGTCGTCGATGCTCTTCATCCCGGGGGCGAACTCGGCGAAGCGGTCGTTGCCGAAGTAGGACTGCCCGGCGCCCGCCGCGACGATCAGCTCGTCGTAGGAGTGCACGGTGGTGCGGCCCAGCACGTGGGACGTGACGGTGCGGGCGGCCAGGTCGATGTCGGTGACCTCGCCGAGGACGACGCGCGCGTTCTCCTGGCGGCGGAGGATCTCGCGGGTCGCCGGGGCGATCTCTCCCTCGGAGAGGATGCCGGTGGCCACCTGGTAGAGCAGCGGTTGGAACAGGTGGTGGCTGGTCTTGCCGATGATCGTGACGTCGACATCGGCGTTGCGCAGCCGCTGTGCGGCGAACAGGCCGCCGAACCCGCTGCCGACGATGACGACGTGCGGCCGCGCGCGCGAGGACTGAGGTGCTGCGGGGGCAGGCGCTGATGAGGTCGTCATGATGACTCATCCTTCCACTCGGGCTGGGGGTCGCCCGCGTCCGGCCAGAGCGATCCACACCACATTCCGCGCCGTACCCGCAGGTTCGCCGCTCACCCAGCATCGGGTACGCCGTCCGCGTGAGCGAATCATCGCGGCGCGTGGTGCTGGTCCCGGGTCTGGGGCTCGACGGCCGCTCGTCGGCGCGGCTGCGCCGGCGGTGCGCCGCCGACGTCGTCCTCCTGCCCGGGATGGGGCTGGCCGAACCGGTGCCGCCGCTCGACGAGCTCGCGCGGCGGCTGCTCGCCGCACTAGGGACGGGTCCGGCCGTGCTGGTCGGGCACTCGCAGAGCTGCCAGGTCGTCGCGGCGGCGGCGACCGATCCGCGCGTGGCCGCCGTCGTCCTGCTCAGCCCGACGACCGATCCGCGGATGCGCTCGGTCGTCGTCCTGCCCTGGCGCTGGCTGCGGACGGCGCTGCGCGAGAACTGGGCGCAGGCGCCCCTGGTGCTGGCTCAGTGGTGGCGCACGGGACCGCGTGCCATGCGGGCGCTGTGGCGGGCCACCGCACCCGACCGGATCGACCGGCGGCTGGCCGGAGTGACCGTTCCGGTGACCGTGGTGCGCGGCACCCGGGACCGGCTCTGCCCGCCCGACTGGGCGGTGCAGGTGTGCGCCGCGGCGCCGCGGGGCCGGCTCGTCGAGATCCCCGGTGCGGCGCACATGACGGTGCACACCCACCCCGACGCCGTCGCCCGGGTGGTCGCTGACGCGGCGGACCTCAGGACCGGCGTCGCAGGGTGAGTGCGGCCAGCACCCCCAGGACGACGACGGCCGCGATCTCCACCCAGACCGACTCCCACCACAGCGACGCCTGCGTGGTCTCCACGAAGCCGAACAGGCCGACCGTCGTGGCCAGCAGCAGGCCCGCGAGGGTGCCCGCGGCGGTGAGTGCGCCGAGAGCGGCGACCCAGCCGATCAGGACACGAGGGATCACCAGCAGCAGCACGGCGAGGCCGAACCCGGCCAGGGCGTTGAGCAGGAAGGCCGGGCCGATCACGTCGATGGTGCGGTAGCCGTCCAGCCAGAGGTGGAGGTGGATCCACGCCATCGCGGCGAGGAGTGCGGCACCGAGCACGCGCAGCGCCCACTCGGTGGCGGTCGAGGGGGAACGGCGGCGCGCCGGGGTCCCGGTCGCGAGCGGGCTGCCGTTCACGAGACGCTCACCGTGGTCTCCATGCCCATCGCCCGGTGGTTGCCGATGGAGCAGTAGAAGACGTAGTCGCCGGACTCGAGGGTCACGGTCAGGGTCGTGGACTTCCCCGGCCCGACGGTGTCGCTCTGCCCGATGTTCTTGCCGTCCTTGGCGACGACGAGGTCGTGTGTGGCGTGGCCCTTGTTGACGACGTCGATGTCGTAGGTGCCCGCCGTCAGCTTGTCCTTGTCCAGCGTGATGCTGAAGTCGGCCTCGGTGGCGGTGAGCGCCTGGCCGCCGCTCGACGAGCCCGACTTCGTCGACGCCTGGGTGTCGGCCGAGTCGCTGGCACCGCAGGCGGTCAGGAACGCCGCGCAGATCGCGAGGGCCGCCGCGCCGCGGGCCAGGCGACGGGCGGTGGGAACGGAGAGCTGGGACACGGGGCCTCCTCGGCGGACGGTCGGACCGAGGGACGTGCGCCGACGCGATCGGGGGGAGCAGCCCGCGCCGGCGACGTCCACACCCGTGTCACGGAGCCCGGCAGGCCCCGGTTCACCGGAGTCCGGACGTTGTCCGGCGGCCGGCCGGCTCAGTCCGCCGGCGGCAGGACGGCCCTCAGCTCGGCGGCGCGGGCATCGGCGTCGTCCGCGCCGATGAGGAGCTCGTCGATGCGCTGCCCGGTGAGGCGGATCCGAACCGCCGGCTGCCCCTTCTGCACGCTGACCAGGGCGCGCTCGCCGGCACGTCGCCACGTGCCCACCTTCCGGATGCCCGGCAGTGCCATACCCGGGGCGCGCATTCCCCGGACCGCCGTCAACGGGTCGTTGACCACCTCGACCTGCCGGACGGCGGTCAGCGGCACCTCGGTGTCTCGCAGGAGGCCGGCGATCTTCTCGCCCCGGGTCAGCCGGACGGTCAGCGTCGGGGGAGTCAGGGCGAGTTCGGCCATGGCGTCATCGTCCTGGCTCCGACCTCGCCAGGGAAGGCGCCCCGGCGGGCGCGCGCTCCGCCGGGCCGGCGTTCATTGCCGGGCCGCGCGCCGGGCGTCCTTCGCCGCCTGCTTGGCCTGCTTGTTCGCCTTCTTCACCGTGACCCGCGGCTTGCGCTCGATCAGGCCGCGGGTGAACAGGCCGATCCCGATGCCCAGCAGCCAGCTGTCCTTGGCGATCGCGAGACCCGCCTCGGTGGGGGCCAGGCTGCCCGGCTTCCGCATGCCCGGGGTCTTCAGGTAGAGCCCGAGCAGTCCGCCGGAGAACGCGGTCAGCGCCGCGCCGGCGACCGCCGTCGGCACGAACGGCGTCAGCAGTGCGGCGCCCAGCACGATCTCGGTGGTCGAGAGAGCCTTGGCGAACTGCTGCGGCGGCACCGACTTGAGGAACGGATAGGTGCCGGCGGCGAAGCCGTGCATGCCGGTCGCCGCGGACTCGTCGACGCCGCGCTTGCCCATCCCGCTGTTGAGGATGAACGCGCCGGCGGAGATGCGCGGGGCGATCTCGGAGATTGTGATGGGCAGTCCCATGGGTGTACCTCGCAGCCGCTCGAGGGGGTGCCGGTGGCGTCCTGCGCACCGGACGGGGGGTCGCCCGCACGTGTGCCCATCCGCCGGGCCGCCAACCGCACAGAACGCGACCGGCCCCGCCGCTCCGGAAGGAACGACGGGGCCGGTCGGATGCGGATGCGGTCAGCGACCGCCGCGCCGCGAGCGCGCGCTGAACGAGGCCGCTGACGAGGTGCCGGCGCGTGCGGCGAGCTCGGCCCGGGTCCGCGCGGGGCCGGACGGACGTCCCGACCCGCTGCGGCTCCCCGAGGACGACTTCGCAGTTGCCCCTGCCGCGCTGCCCGACCGGCCGCCCGATCCGCTGCGGCGGCTCCGGCCGCCGCCCTGGCCCTGCGGCTGCGGCGCCGGGGCGGGCGCCGGCTCGACGTAGGGGGCCGGCGGTCCGGTGAGCTCGCCGATCGCAGGCGCGCCGGGGCGAACGACGCTGACCGTCGGTGTGATGCCGGCCTGCCGGGCCAGGGTTCGGACCTCGCCGGCCTGGTCGGGTGTGGAGACGGTCACGACCGTGCCACCGGCGCCCGCGCGCGCCGTGCGGCCCGAGCGGTGCAGGTAGGCCTTGTGCTCGGCCGGCGGGTCGACGTGCACGACCAGCGCGACGTCGTCCACGTGGATGCCGCGGGCGGCGATGTCGGTGGCGCACAGGACCCGCGTGGAGCCGTTGCTGAACGCCTCGAGGTTGCGCTCCCGGGCGTTCTGGCTGAGGTTGCCGTGCAGGTCGACCGCGGGGATGCCGGATGCGGTGAGCTGCTTGGCCAGCTTCTTGGCCTGGTGCTTGGTCCGGGTGAACAGCACGCTGCGGCCGAGGCCGCCGGCCAGTTCGCGGACGACGTCGGCCTTGTCGGCGTTCTGCACCTGCAGCACGTGGTGGGTCATCGTGGCCACCGGCGCGACGGCCGGGTCGACCGAATGCGTCGTCGGGTTGCTCAGGTAGCGCTTGACGAGCACGTCGACGCCGTTGTCCAGCGTCGCGGAGAACAGCAGCCGCTGGCCGACCTTCGGGGTGCGGTCCATCAGCCGCTTCACCCCGGGCAGGAAGCCGAGGTCGGCCATGTGGTCGGCCTCGTCGAGGATCGTCACCTCGACGGCGCCGAGGTCGCAGTGCCCCTGGCCGATGAGGTCCTCGAGCCGGCCGGGGCAGGCGATCAGGACGTCGATGCCGCCGGCCAGTGCCTGCACCTGCGGGTTCTGGCCGACACCGCCGAAGATCGTCGTCGTCCGCATGCCCAGGGCGCGGGCCAGCGGGTCGACGACGGCGGCGACCTGGTTGGCCAGCTCACGGGTCGGCACGAGGATCAGCGAGCGCGGCCGCTTGGGCAGCCGCTTGCTGTCCGACGCCGCCAGCCGGGCGACGACCGGGATGCTGAAGGCCAGGGTCTTGCCCGAGCCGGTGCGCCCCCGGCCGAGGACGTCGCGGCCGGCGAGGCTGTCGGGCAGCGTCGCGACCTGGATCGGGAACGGCGCGGTGATGCCGCTGGCGACGAGCACCTCGACCAGGGGAGCGGGGACGCCGAGGGCGTCGAAGGTGGTGTCGGTCGGCAGCACGGTGGCGACGTCGCCGGCCGGCACGATCGCCGGGGCGGGGACGGCGGCCTGTGCGGCCTGCTGCTCGCGGGCCGGCTGCTCGCCGGCCGGGCGGGCGCCCCGACCGCGGCCGCCGCGACGACGGCGCGGCCGCCCGTCGCTGCTGCCGGCGGTGGCGGGGGACAAGTTCTGGGAGGTCATCGTTTCCTTCGGCGTTCGGTGGCCGTCGTCCACCTCGGCGAGGGCGCGAGCGCACGCGCACCTGCGGATGAGCAGGGCGGGCTCACGTCGTCTCGGGGACGTCAGCCGGGCGCGCCTCGGTGGCGCAGCCTCGGCCCGACGTCGATTCCTGCCGCTCCGGATGAGCGAGGGCGGCGCCGGTACGTCCCACTCAACCAGACGGCGGCCGCTTCCGTGCCCGGTGTCCGTGAGTCACCGGTCACATCGAGTGAGCCTTTCTTGGCTCAGCGGCGCCCGCGGGCCATGCGGATGCCGGCGAACCCGCTGAGGAGCAGGCCGGAGAACCTCCCGACCGGGATCAGCCAGGCCGCCGGCTCGGCGAGGAGGTACAGCGGGGTGAGCAGGCCCGCGGTGCCCGAGGCGAGGGCGGCCGTCGCCACGCCACGGGGCAGCACGCCGGTGCGCCCGCCGGCGACGCCCAGCGCGCCGACGAGCAGGCCGAAACCCACGCCGTGGACGACCCCGCCGCTGAGGAAGGCGCGACGGTGCAGGGCCACGGTCTCGGCGTCGCTCCCGGCATCCTTCCGGGTGAGGGCGGCGGTGAGAAGGCCGGAGCCGGCGAGCGACGCCACCGCCGTCGCGCCGCCGATCGCGGCGGTGGCCTGCAGGGCCCGCGACCCGCGGCCGGACGACCCGGCGAGTTGGACGACCGACGCCGTGAACCGCCCGAGGGTCACGGCCGAGACGAGCTGGGTGACGGCGCTGGTGCGGGCCGCGCCGCGGTTGCCCTGGAAGAAGTCGCGGATCGTCGGGGCGTCCGAACCGGGCCGGGGGTACGGGACGTCGCTGCGGGCGAGGGACGCCGCGGTCCCGCCCACGAAGACGACTCCGGTGGTCACGCCGCTGAGCGCGGCGCGGTCGGCGGACAGCTGCGGAAGGGGATTCATGACCGGCCTCTCCTCGGATCGGCGGCCTGCCCGCGGGCGATGACCGCTCGGCGTAGACGGAGGAACTTCCTCCGGATACGCTGCCACTCCGTCGGGGGCGGGACAAGAGTTTCCGGAGAAGATTTCTCCGTTTACGGGGAGGTGTCGGCATGAGCGGTCCGGTGGTGGCACGGCCGCTGCGGGCCGATGCCCGGCGCAACCACGAGCAGCTGCTCGCGGCGGCCCGGCACGTGGTGGTCGAGCGGGGCGCCGGCGCCCCGCTCGAGGAGGTGGCCCGGCGGGCCGGCGTCGGCATCGGCACGCTCTACCGCCGGTTCCCGAGCCGGCCGGCGCTGCTGCGCGCGGTGGTGGTCGACGCCCTGCAGCGGACCGCGGCGGCGGCACAGGCCGCGCTGGACGAGGAGAGCGACGGGTTCTCGGCTCTCGTCCGGTACATGCACGCCGCGCTCGACCTCCGCGTGTCCGCGGTCATCCCGGCAGTCCTCGCCACGACGGACCTCGAGGACGACGAGGTGCGCGCGGCGCGGGAGGCCAGCGCGGCGTTGGCGCAGCGGATCGTCGACGCCGCCCATGCCGATGGATCCCTCGCCGCGGACGTCACCTTCGGCGACATCGGCACGCTGCTGGTCCGCCTCAGCCGGCCGCTCCCCGGATCGATCCCGGCCGACGTGGACGAGCAGCTGTCCCACCGGCACCTCGACCTGGTGGTCGACGGCCTCCGGCCGGCCCCGGGACGGCGCGTACCGGGCGGACCCCGGCTCGAGCGACGGGACCTCCGGTCCTTCGGCGTGCCACGCGACGCGGGCGAGAGCTGACCGTTCGCGGGTGGCCGGATCGTTGCGGCGGGTGGCCGACCTGACGCTGGGCGGGGCGGACGCCGTCGGTCATGCTCGTGCGGTGACCGCGCCCGCCTCCGTCCGCGCCCGCGTCCATCCCGCATGGTGGGTCGCCGCCGTGACGTTCCTGGCCCTGGTCGGTGCCGCCGCGTTCCGCGCGGTGCCCGGCGTGCTCATCGATCCGCTGCGGGCCGAGTTCGGCTGGTCGGTCACCACGATTTCCGCCGCGGTGGCGGTCAACATGGCCCTGTACGGGCTCACCGCCCCGTTCGCCGCCGCGCTCATGGAGCGCTTCGGGATCCGCCGCATCGTGATGTGCGCGCTGCTGGTCGTCGCGCTGGGCAGCGGTCTCACGGTCTTCATGACGTCGAGCTGGCAGCTGGTCATGCTGTGGGGCGTGCTCGTCGGGCTTGGCACCGGCTCGATGGCGCTGTCGCTGGTCGCGACCGTGACCGGCCGGTGGTTCGTGGCCCGGCGTGGGCTGGTGTCGGGCATCCTCACCGCGGGCGGCGCGGCGGGACAGCTGATCTTCCTGCCACTGGTCGCCTGGACCGACGCGCGGTGGGGCTGGCGGGTCGCGTCGCTGGGCACCACGGCCGCGGCGCTCGCCGTCCTCCCGCTGGTGGCCTGGCTGCTGCGCGACCGGCCGCGTGACCTCGGGGTGACCCCGTACGGCGGCACCGCGGCCGACGACCTCGAGCCGGTGCGGACCGGGGCCGCGCGCAACGCCGTCCGTGGGTTGGTGGAGGGTGCGCGGACGCGGCCGTTCTGGCTGCTCGCCGTCGGCTTCTTCATCTGCGGGATGTCGACCAACGGGCTGGTGCAGCCGCACTTCATCCCGGCCGCCCACGACCACGGGATGCCGGTGACCACCGCGGCCGGGCTGCTCGCCGTCGTCGGGCTCTTCGACATCGCCGGCACGATCTTCTCCGGCTGGCTCACCGACCGGGCCGACCCGCGGATGCTGCTGCTGGCCTACTACGGGCTGCGCGGGCTGTCGCTGTTCGCGCTGCCGACCCTGTTCGGCACCGACCTGCAGCTGAGCATGGTCGCGTTCATCGTCTTCTACGGGCTGGACTGGGTGGCGACGGTGCCGCCCACGCTCGCGCTGTGCCGGGAGCACTTCGGCCTGCGGGCGCCGGTCGTCTTCGGGTGGATCTTCGCCTCCCACCAGCTGGGTTCGGCGACGGCGGCCTTCGGCGGCGGCGTGATCCGCGACGTCACCGGCTCCTACGACCTGGCCTGGTTCCTCGCCGGGGCGCTGTGCATGGTGGCCGCGATCGCGTCGATCTCGATCCGCCGCAGCCCGCCGCCGCCCGCCGAGACCATGCTGCCTACGAACCCGCAGGAGGCAGCCGCCGCCCAGGCGCACGGGTGAGGCGCGTCAGGTTGGCTCCACGGTGCAGCGGACGGTCTGCACCCGGATCAGGCCGTCGCGGAACACGAAGGTGTCGACGCCGTCCGTCACGCGCGCCTTCGCCGAGGTGGCCGACCACGTGATGAACAGGATGTCGTCCTCGAAGATCTGGACCGGCACGTCCCAGGTGGCCTCCGGGAGTTGGGCGAGCAGCCCTTCGAAGCCTTTCCGGACGCCGTCCTTACCGCGCAGCACTCCCTCGGACGTGATGAACAGGGCGTCGTCGGCGTAGTCCTCGACGATGCCGTCGATGTCCCCGGCGATCAGCGCGGTCGCGTGGTGGCCGAAGATCTCCTGCGGTGTGCGGGCCATGTCTGCTCCTGGTCGGGACGCTGCGGGAACCGTCCCGGCGAGCATCCCGCTCCGGCTGCCGGAGTGACAGGCCTCCGATCGCCGCTAGTGGGCGGAGGCCAGGTGGGGGTCGACGGTGCGGCCGGCGATCAGGTCGGCCGCACGCTCACCGATCATGATCGACGGCGCGTTCGTGTTGCCCCGCACCAGCGTCGGCATCACCGAGGCGTCGGCGATCCGCAGCCCGTCGATGCCCCGCACCCGAAGCTGCGGATCGACGACCGCCTGCTCGTCGGAGGCGGCACCCATCCGGCAGGACGCCACCGGGTGGTACAGCGACTCGAGGGTGTCCCGGACCGTCGCGCGCAGGGCCTCGCGGCCGTGCACGGTGCCGCCCGGAGACCACTCCTCGGCCAGCACCGAGGCCAGGGGGCCGGCCGCGGCGATCTCGCGGGCCTTCTCCACACCGGTCACCAGCGCCTCGAGGTCGCGCTCGTCGGTCAGGTAGCCGGCGTCGATGGCCGGCGCCCACGTCGGGTCGGCCGACCGCAGCCGCACCGAACCCCGCGACTGCACCCGCACGAGGACGACGGCCGCGGTGAACGCGTCGACGTCCGGATCGACCTCCGCCTGCTTCCAGAACTTCACCGGCAGGAAGTGGTACTGCAGGTCGGGCTCGGCGAGCTCGGGCGACGACCTCGTGAACAGCCCGGCCTCGGCGAGGTTCGAGGTCAGCGGTCCGCGCCGGGCGCCGAACCACTTGGCGTACCCGGACGGGGACTCGGCCCGGAGCAGCGACTTGCCCGACCGGACGTGCCACACGACCGGCACCAGCGGGTGGTCCTGCAGGCCCTGCCCGACACCGGGCAGGTCGTGGACGACGTCGACGCCGACCTCGCGGAGGTGCTCCGCCGGCCCGATGCCCGAGAGCATCAGCAGCTGCGGGGTGTTGATCGCGCCGCTGGAGAGCACGACCTCGCGGGTGGCGCGGGCGACGTGCAAGCGACCGCCGCTGCGGTACTCCACGCCCGTCGCGCGACCGTCCTCGACCAGCACGCGGCTGGTCAGCGCGCCGGTCCGGACGGTGAGGTTCGGCCGGCCCTCGGCCGGGTGCAGGTAGGCGTCGGCCGCCGACCAGCGCCGTCCGCGCTTCTGCGTGACCTGGTACTGGCCGACGCCCTCCTGCGTGGCGCCGTTGAAGTCGTCGTTGCGCGGATAGCCCGCGACGACCGCCGACTGGATGACCGCGCGGGTCCACGTGTGCGGCGAGCGGAGGTCCTCGACCCGCAGCGGGCCGCCGACGCCGTGGTACCGGTCGGCGCCGCGTGCGTTGTCCTCCATGCGGCGGAACAGCGGCAGCACGTGCTCGTAGGACCATGACTGGTCGCCGGTCAGCTCGGCCCACTCGTCGTAGTCGGCGGCCGCGCCCCGCATGTAGATCATCGCGTTGATCGACGACGAGCCGCCGAGCAGCTTGCCGCGCGGCCAGAACAGCTTCCGGCCACCGAGCCCCGGCTGCGGCTCGGTCGTGTAGTTCCAGTCGCGCCGGGTGCGCCAGACCTTGTAGGAGCCGGCGGGGATCTGGACCTCGAGGACGTCGTCCGAACCTCCCGCCTCGAGCAGGAGCACCCGGAGCGCCGGGTCCTCCGAGAGCCGGCCGGCGACCGCGCAGCCGGCCGAGCCCGCGCCTACGACGACGACGTCGAACTCCTCCGCGGCAGAGATGGCCATTTCTGCCGGGCTCACCGGTGGCGCCCGTGCAGCATGCCCATGACCCGGGCGAGCGCGTCGGCGGCCGATGCCGGCCGGCCGAAGCTCATGAGGTTGACCGGCAGGGCGATCCGCTGGCGGGTGATCGCCTTGGCGCGCGTGAACTCCTTGAGCCCATCCTCGCCGTGGATCCGGCCGAAGCCGCTGTCACCCACACCGCCGAAGGGCAGCGCCGGCACCGACGCGAAGGTGAGCACCGAGTTCACCGACGTCATGCCGCTGCGCATCCGGCGGGCGAGGTCCATGCCGCGCTCCTTGGACTTCGAGAACACCGACCCGCCGAGTCCGTGGGCGGAGTTGTTGGCCAGCTCGAGCGCCTCCTCGGCGTCGCGGACCTTCGTGATGGTGAGCGTCGGCCCGAACGTTTCCTCGCGGACCGCCACGTTGTCCTCGGGCACGTCGAGCAGCACCGTGGGCGGGACGTAGTTCTCGTTCGGGAACAAGCTCGGATCGGCGTCCCCGCGCACCACGCGGGCGCCCGCACCGGCGGCGTCCGCGAGGTGCCGCTTCACGACGTCGGTCTGCGACGCCATGGTCATCGGCCCGTAGGAGGCCGCGTCGTCCGACCCCGGGCGGAGGGTGCGCAGCTGCTCGGTGACCTCGGCGACGAACCGGTCGTAGACGGCGCTCGTCGCGTACACCCGCTCGATACCGATGCAGGTCTGGCCGCCGTTGCTCATCGCACCCCAGACCGCGGCGTCGGCGGCGGCCGTCACGTCGGCGTCGTCGTCGACGATCATCGCGTCCTTGCCGCCGAGCTCCATGAGCACCGGCGTCAGGGTCTCGGCGCAGGTGGCCATGACCTTCCTGCCGGTCGGGGCGGACCCGGTGAAGGCGAGCTTGCCGACGCCCGCCCGGCAGAGCGCCGCGCCGGTCTCGCCGTAGCCGGTGACCACCTGGAAGGCGTCGGGCAGGTCGGGAACGGCGGCGCGCCACGCGGCGGCCAGCCACGCCCCGACGGCCGGGGTGTACTCCGAGGGCTTGAAGACGACGGCGTTGCCGGCCGCCAGCGCGTAGGCGATCGAGCCCATCGGCGTGAAGACCGGGTAGTTCCACGGCCCGATGACGCCGACGACGCCCAGCGGCTGGTACTCCAGGTAGGCGGCGTGGTTGGCCGCGAGCATCCCGGCGTTCACCTTGCGCGGGCCGAGCGTTTTGCGGGCGTGCCCGCCGGCCCAGGCCAGGTGGTCGATCGCCAGGGTGATCTCGAGGATCGCGTCGGCGTGCGGCTTGCCGTTCTCGCGGTGCACGAGATCGGCGAGCTCGTGGAGCCGGCGGGCGAGGTACCCGCGGAAGGCCGAGAGCCGCGTGCCTCGGCCGTCGTAGCCGAGGTCGGCCCACTGCCGCGCGGCGACGCGGCCCCGCGCCACCGTCTCGCGGACCGCGTCCGCGTCGTGCACCGGGAAGACGCCGACGACCGCACCCGACGCCGGGTTGGTCGACTCGAAGGTCTCGGTGGTGGCGTGCCGGTCGACGCTGCCGGCGGAGGCGTCGGTGACCGTGTCCATCTGATCGACGAGCGACATGTGGCGCAGGTTACCCGCGCGTAGCTTCCGGCCGGCCCTCGCGGTCGGACTCGAGCACGTCGGCCACCGGAGGACCCGCTGCCATGCTGACCGGTGTGCCCGACCCCTTCGACACCGCCGGGCTGCGCGCGCGGGTGCTCGCCGCCTGGGCCGCCTCGCCGGCCCGTTTCCGCGAGGACGCCAACGCCGAGGAGGACCTGGTCCGCGGCGGCTACCGCGACCGGCTGCTGATCGAGCTGGCGCAGAACGCCGCGGATGCCGCGGCACGCGCCCGGGTGCCGGGACGGCTGCGCCTCGAGCTCTCCGCCGACGTGCTGCGGGCGGCGAACACCGGCGCGCCGCTCGACGCCGCCGGGGTGCAGGGCCTCGCCACGCTGCGGGCCTCGGCCAAGCGGGACGACGTGGGCACCGTCGGCCGCTTCGGGGTCGGCTTCGCCGCCGTCCTGGCGGTCAGCGACGAGCCGACCGTGCTCTCCGCCCGCGGAGGGGTCGCCTTCAGCGCGGACCGCACGCGCGCCGACATCGCCACGGTGCCGGGCCTCGCCGACGAGGTGGCCCGCCGCGACGGCGCCGTCCCCGTGCTGCGGCTGCCGTGGCCGGCCGACGGCGCCCCTTCCGACGGCTTCGCCACCGAGGTGGTGCTCCCGCTGCGTGCCGGTGCGCGCCCGGCCGTCGTCGCCGCGCTGACCGGCCTGCGGGGCGACGTGCTGCTCGGTCTGCCCGGGCTCGCCTCGGTCGAGGTGGTCGTGGACGGCGAGCGCCGCACGCTCACCCGCGAGGCCTCTCCGGACGGCGTCGTGATCACCGACGACGGCGTCCGGACCCGCTGGCGGGTGGCGCAGCGCTCCGGCGAGCTGGCCGCCGAGCTGCTCGCCGACCGGCCGGTCGAGGAGCGCTCCCGTCGCGCCTGGACCGTGGTCTGGGCGGTGCCGCTCGACGACGACGGTCGCGCCCGACCGTTGCCGTCCGGGCAGGTGGTGCACGCCCCGACGCGCAGCGACGAGCCGCTGTCGCTGCCGGTGCGGCTGATCGCGCCGTTCCCGCTCGCACCCGACCGGCGGCACGTGGCACCCGGACCGGTCACCGAGGCACTGGTCGACGCCGCGGCCGGTGCCTACGCCGAGCTGCTCGCCGGCCTGCCGGCCGATCCCGGCCTGCTGGCGCTCGTGCCCCGCCCGCAGCTGGCCGGCGCCGGGCTGGACGCCCGGATCGGCGCCGCGGTCCTGGCCGCGCTGCGGACGACGGCGTGGCTGCCGCTCGCGGACGACGCCGGCGCGCGCCAGAGCCCTGAGCGCGCCGCCGCGCTGGACGACGCGACCGAGGAGCGGGTCGCGGCGCTCGCCGGCGTGCTGCCCGGTCTGCTCCCCGCCGGCTGGTCACGGCGCACCGACGCCCCGGCCCTGACGTCGCTCGGGGTGCGCCGGGTCGGCATCGCGGAGGCGGTGGAGGCGGTCCGGGGGATCCGCCGGCCGCCGTTCTGGTGGGCGACGCTGTACGCGGCCCTGGACGGCGCCGACCGGGAGGAGCTGGCCGCGCTGCCGGTGCCCCTGGCCGACGGGCGCACCGCGCACGGGCCGAGCGGCGTGCTGCTGCCCGACGCCGGGCTGCCGGTGGACCGGCTGGCCCCGCTGGGGCTGCGGCTGGCCGAGCCCGAGGCCGTCCGGCCCGCGCCCGCCCGGCGGCTGCTCGAACGGCTCGGCGCCCGGCCCGCGACCGCGACCGCCGTGCTGGGCGACCCCACGGTACGTGCCGCGGTCGAGGGTTCGATGGACGCCCTGGACGAGCTCGACCGCCCGGAGCCGGAGGAGCTGGCGGCGGCGGTCCTGGCGCTGGTCGAGGCGGCGGGAACGGCGGTCGGGGAGCTGCCCTGGCTGGGCGAGCTGGCGCTGCCCGATACCGAGGGCGGATGGGCGCCGGCGGGGGAGCTGGTGCTGTCCGGTTCGCCGCTGGCCGCCGTCCTGACCGATGGCTCGCTGGGCACGCTCGACGGGAGGTTCGCGGCGGCGTACGACCCGGCGACGCTGCGCGCGGTCGGCGTCCTCGACACGTTCGCGCTCATGCGCGCGGACGATCCCGACGATCTGGACGTCGACGCCGCCGCCGACTGGGCCGACGCCGTGCTCGACCGGCTGCCGACGGAACCGCCGGAGTGGCCGACGGTGACCGCGGTCCGTGACCTGGAGCTGGTGGCCGACTGGCCCCGCGCGCTCGTGCTGCTCGCCGCGGCGCCCGAGGAGGCGTGGGCCGACGTCGTCGTCGGCGGGGTGCCCGCGCCGGGCTACCTGCGCTGGTGGCTGCGGACGCACCCGGTGCTCGGCGGCGCCCGGCCCGACCGGCTCCGGCACCCGGCGAGCACGGAGTTACAGGGACTGTACGAACCGGCGGCCGCGGGGCCGGAGGTGCTGGAGCGCCTGCGACCGCCGGTCGGCGTCGACGACGTGCTCGCCGACCTCGACGGGGCCATCGACCTGCTGCACCGGCTCGGCGAGCCGGCGCGCGGCGTGCGGCCCGATGTCCTGCGCACCGTCTACGCGCGGCTCGCCGCGGCACTCGACGACGTCGACGTCGACCCGCCGGTGCGGGTGCGGGTGGCGCCGGACCGGGTGGTCGACGACGCCGTCGTCCTCGACGCCCCGTACCTACAGCCACTGGTCGATCTGCCGGTGGTGCCGGCCGGGGGCGCGCCCGGGCCGGTGGCCGACCTGCTCGACCTGCCGCTGGCCTCGGAGCTGGTCCGCGGCTCGGTGACCGGCCGGCCCGGGCGCCGCACGCCGTGGGCGCGGGTGCCCGGAGCGGACCTGGCCGCCGCCCGCCTGGGGCTGCCGGAGCTGGCGGGAGAGGTGGCGGTGCAGGAGCGGCTCACCGTCGAGGGGCGCCGGGTGGCCTGGTGGCCGGCCGACGGGGTCGACCACGTGGACGGCACGCCCGCCGCGCTGGGCCGGGCACTCGCCTGGCGGGCGGGTGCCTGGTCGCGGCGGCAGGCCCTCGCGGAGGCGTTCGCGTTCCCCGACCGCGCCGCGGAGCTGGCGGCGGAGGACACCGTCTGCGACTGACTCACGAGCCCCATCGCGGAACGGCCATAGCGCCCGGCGCATGACCGTGCGTCGAGGGCCGGACCCCGCGCCGTCCACCGGTCGTGCGTGCCCCTGGCGCCCGGTCGGTGGCGGCCCAGCAGCGGTACAGCGAGAGCCACTGCTCGGTCGTGAGCGCCGTGGCGCGCGCTGTCGGTGGCAGCCCCTCCTGGCGCAGCCAGCGGACCCCACCAGTGCCGGGCAGCTGCGCGCGCAGCACCGCGCCGAGCGGTGCGGCGGGGGAGGAGAGGACGGCGCCGGCGAGGCGGTCGAACCGGGCGGCGTCGGCATCGGACAGGGCGGCGCGGGCGCCGTCGGACATGGGGGAGGGGCGTGACACGGGTACCTCCTGGAGTTCGGCAGGCGGACGCCGACGGACGTCGGAGGTCCGCCGGCGAGGGGAGGTGCGCCCGGGGCACTCACGGGCACGGACGGCGGCGCACGACGAGGCGCCGCGGGGATCAGCTCCGCTTTCAGGACCGCATGGCGCAGACGCTAGGGACGCCCCGCCCGCTCTGTCGAAGGATTTACTGTCCGCTCTTCCGGGCCTGCCGCGCCTGGTGGGCCGCCCAGCGGGCGCGGTCGCGCTCCCGGGCTGCGCTGCCGCGCTCCCACTTCTCCTTACGCCTGCGCGCCCGCGCGAGCTCGCGGTCCTCGTAGCTCGGGTGCCGGTCCCAGTCGCGGGCCGTCGCGCCGATGCCCAGCAGTGTGATGCCCATGATCAGCAGGAACGCGCCGAGGATCACATCGACGAACACGAGGGCGAGAACACCGGCCGCGACGACGACGGCGGCGCAGACCAGCAGCGCGCCGACCCGGCCGCCTCCCGACCGTTCCGCCGGCACCGCTGCGTCGCCGGCTCCCTGGGTGTCCTCGGTGCTCACCATGGCTGCCAGTATCCGCGCCGGGCCCCGATATCCCGCGTCCCACCCTCTGTCCGGCGGGCGCTCCGCGACACGCCGACGGGCGGTTGCAGGAGGTTCCGATGTGGCGGAAGGGGCGGCGCGGGCCTTGCGGACAGAGGCTTCGGACCCTACGGTCAGACGCAGCGGTTCAACAGCCAGCCGTATACCAGTGGCCGGTTTCGTGTCGTGGCGCCATCGCGCCCCCTGCTTTCCACTGGTCCGGTTTCTCAGTTGAGAGGCACTTGTGACCGCTACATCCGTTGATCCCCCCACCAGCGAACTGGTGACCGTCACGGTCTCCACGTCCGACACCATCGTCCGCGTGGCCGCGGCCGGCGAGGTCGACTCCACCTCCGCCCCGGTGCTCCGCGAGCAGATCGACGCCGTGATCGACAGCGGCGCCCCGGAGTTCGTCGTCGACCTGGTCCAGGTCACCTTCCTCGACTCGGCCGGTCTCTGCGTCCTCGCCGCGGCCCACCGCCGGGCCGGTGAGCGCGGCATGCGCATGCGGGTGCTCGCCTCCTCCCGCGCCGTCATCCGACCGCTGCAGATCACCGGCCTCTGGTCGCTGCTCGGTGCTTCCGAGGTCTCCGCGCAGTCCGGCGCGGCCTGACCGCAGGGCCGCATCCGCCCGACGGGCCCCTCGCGCGGCCTGCCCGCGGCCGGTGCAGACTCGACGTCGCGCTGCGCATGCTCCCGTGCCGGCGCTGACGCCGAGATCAGGAGGAGCGCCGTGCGGGATGCGGTCATCTGCGAGCCGCTGCGGACGCCGGTCGGAGGGTTCGGCGGATCGCTGCGCGACGTCCCCGCTCAGGATCTCGCCTCGACGGTGATCCGCGCGCTCATGGAGCGCACCGGGTTGCCCCCGGAGTCCGTCGACGACGTCCTGCTCGGTCACTGCTACCCGACGATGGACGCTCCCGCGATCGGCCGGGTCGCCGCTCTCGACGCGGGCCTGCCGGTGACCGCCTCCGGTCTGCAGATCGACCGGCGCTGCGGCTCGGGTCTCCAGGCGGTGATCTACGCCGCGCTGCAGGTGCAGTCGGGGGCCTCCGACGTCGTCCTGGCCGGTGGGGCCGAGTCGATGAGCAACGCGCCCTTCTACTCGACCGCCATGCGGTGGGGCGTCAAGGCCGGCCCCGGGGTGCTGCTGCAGGATGGGCTGGCGCGGGGCCGCGTGACCGCCGGCGGGAAGAACCATCCGGTGCCGGGCGGGATGCTGGAGACCGCCGAGAACCTCCGCCGCGAGTACGAGATCTCCCGCGAGGAGCAGGACGAGTACGCCGTGCGCAGCCACCAGCGTGCGGCCGCGGCGACGGAGGCCGGCCGGTTCGCCGACGAGATCGTGCCGGTGACCGTGTCCTCCCGGAGGGGCGACACCGTCGTCGACCGTGACGAGCACATCCGCCCCGACTCCAGCGTCGAGACGCTGGCGAAGCTGCGCCCGATCATGGGCAAGGACGACCCGGAGGCCACGGTCACGGCCGGCAACGCCAGCGGGCAGAACGACGGCGCCGCGGTCTGCGTGGTGACCTCGCCGGAGAAGGCCGCCGAGCTGGGGCTGCGCCCGCTGGCCCGGCTGGTCTCGTTCGGGGTGGCCGGCGTGCCGCCGCGGACGATGGGCATCGGTCCGGTGCCGGCCACCGCCAAGGCGCTGTCGCTGGCCGGGATCAAGCTCGCCGACGTCGACCAGATCGAGCTGAACGAGGCGTTCGCCAGCCAGGTGCTCGCGGTGGCCCGCGAGTGGGGCTTCACCGACGCCGACTGGGAGCGCACCAACGTCAACGGCTCGGGCATCTCGCTCGGGCACCCGGTGGGGGCGACCGGCGGCCGGATCCTCGCCACGCTGCTGCGCGAAATGGACCGCCGCGGCGCCCGCTACGGCCTGGAGACCATGTGCATCGGCGGCGGCCAGGGCCTCGCCGCGGTGTTCGAGCGGGTGTGAGAGGACAGGAACGTGAGCATCGCAGCGAGGAACGAGCGAGGAGCGGAGCGTTCCGCGGGAGCGAACGAGGGACGGGCCTCGTGAGCCCTCGCGTCGCGATCGTCACCGGTGCCGCGCGGGGCATCGGCGCGGCCACCGCCCAGCGGCTGGCCGCCGACGGCCTCGCCGTCGCCGTGCTGGACCTGAGCGAGGACGACGCCCGAGCCACGGTGGAGACCGTCGAGGCCGCCGGGGGCCGGGCGATCGCGGTGGGCGCCGACGTCGGCGATGCCGGCCAGGTGCAGGCCGCGGTGGACCGGATCGCCGCCGAGCTCGGCCCCCCGACCGTGCTGGTCAACAACGCCGGTGTCACCCGTGACAACCTGCTCTTCAAGATGAGCGACGAGGACTGGGACCTCGTCATGCACGTCCATCTGCGGGGCTCGTTCCTCATGACCCGGGCGGTGCAGAAGCACATGGTGGACGCCGGTTGGGGGCGGGTGGTCAACCTGTCGAGCACCTCGGCGCTGGGCAACCGCGGCCAGGCCAACTACGCGACGGCCAAGGCGGGGCTGCAGGGGTTCACCAAGACCCTGGCGATCGAGCTCGGCAGGTTCGGGGTGACCGCCAACGCGATCGCCCCGGGTTTCATCGTCACCGACATGACGAAGGCGACCGCCGCGCGGCTCGGCGAGGAATGGGAGCCCTACGTCGCGGCCCGCGCCGCCGCCATCCCGGTGGCACGCGCCGGTCAGCCCGAGGACATCGCGCACACCGTCTCGTTCCTGGTCAGCGAGGGCGCCGGGTTCATCTCGGGTCAGGTCATCTACGTCGCCGGCGGCCCGCGCGCCTGATCAGGACGACGGGTCGCGGTCCGGGTACCGGGCGCGGGCGAGCGCGTAGACCCCGAACGCGGCGAACCCGGCGGCGACGGCGGTGAGCAGCCACGGCCCGGCCGTGACGCCGCCGATCGCGGCGAGCGCGCCGTGCAGACCCGTCGCCGTCGACACGTCGGCCGACGTCGCGGCCCTCCACAGCAGCACGCCGACCAGCCCGAAGGCGATGCCCTTGGCGACGTAGCCGACCCGCCCCAGCGTCTCGATCAGCGGCTCCCACCGGTCGGGAGCGGCGGGGAGGTCGATGTCCTTCATGAATCCGCCGGTGCACCCGCGCACCAGGCTGTAGCCGCCGACGGCCAGCACCCCGGCCGCCACGGCGCCCACCAGCACCCCGCCCCACGGGATGCCGAGGACGTCGTCGGTGACCGCGCGCATGCGCTCGTCGGCCTGGTACTCCTGGCCCGCGCCGAACAGCAGCGCCGTCCCGCCGAGGACGGCGTACACCGTTGCCTTGGCCAGGCACCGCGCGACGACGAGCAGTGCCCGGCCGCGGTGGGCGGGGTCGAACAGGCCGGCCAGCCACCGGAGCACCTCGCCGGCCTGCCAGAGCGCCAGGGCGAGCAGCCCGAGACCGATGACCCAGAGCAGGCCGGGACCGCCGGGGCCGTCCGCGACCGTCCGCAGCGCGCCGGTCTGGTCCGCGTCGACGTCCCGGTCGCCCCACGCCAGCCGGACGGCCAGCCAGCCGATGAGCAGATGCATGGCGCCGTAGGCGACCAGGCCCACCCGGGCCACCTGGGTGAGCACCGGATGGTCGGTGACCTCGCGGGCCCGCCCGACCGCCCCCTGCACGCGGGCGAGGAGCGAGCGCGGCATGCCTGCATCGTCCGCGACGGGCGCGGCGACGGCGAGCCGGCAGGGTGCCCGTCCGGTCGCTCCGACGCTGGCACAGGTGGGGGCAGCGTCGGAGCGTCCGCGACAGGCCCGTCAGGTGCGCTCGGGGTACCGCGCCCGGACGAAGCAGAACGCACCGAAGGCGGCGATGCCGAGGGCGACGAGGGTCAGCAGGAACTGGCCGAACGGCGCCTCGAGGATGGTGTGCATCGCGCCGTCGAGCCCGCGGGCCTTCGACGGGTCGAACGTGATCGCGGCGTAGACCAGCAGCCCGCCGACGAGCGCAAGCGCCACGCCCTTCGCGGGGAACCCGACCTGACCGAGCCGCGTGACCAGCTTGACGGCCGACGGCGAGGCCTCGGAGGTGTCGATCTGCTTGAGGAAGTGCTTGTTGAAGCCCTTGCGGATGTGCCAGATGCCCGACCCGATCAGCACGAGGCCGGCGGCGGCGACCAGGAACTGCCCACCGGGCCACCCGAGGACGCCGGCGGTGTTCTGCTGCTGCTGCTGGGAGCTGGACTGGCCGCTGCCGACCGCGAACTTGATCGCCAGCACCGCCAGTGCGATGTAGACCGCCGCCTTGACCAGGGCGTTGCCGGACTTCCGCAGCGCCTTGGTGCGGGTCTTGCCCGACGCCGACCAGCCGCTGCGCCAGCGGAACACCTCCGCGGCCTGCCAGACGGCGAGTGCGATCAGCCCGACCGCGACGAGCCACAACAGTGGCTTGCCCACCGGAGAGTCCGCGAGCGTCTGCATGGCGCCGGACTGGTCGGCGGACTTCCCGCCCCCGCCCCAGGCCAGTTGCAGCGCGATCCAGGCCACCAGCAGGTGTACGACGCCGAAGGCGATCAGGCCGATGCGGGCCAGGTTCTCCAGCCCGTCGCTCTGCCCGGCCCGCTGGGCCTTGCCTACGGCCGATCGGGCCGCTCCCTGTGCGCTCATCGCGGCTCCTTCGTCGTGCGGAAAATGGGTAAAAGCCCAGTACGACAGCCTGGCACAGCAGAGTGCCGCGGGGCCTGCCGGAAGCGTCGCCCGGATGAGGGACACTGAGCGCGTGGCGAACGGCATCCTGACCGCAGGCACCTCGAGCGCGACCGCGGTGACCCCGGACGAGGCCCGGCGCACCTGGCCGCAGTGGCTGGCTCTCGGGGTCGCGCTGATCGCCGTCGCCGTCGTCGCCGTCTTCTGGGACGCGGCGGGTGCCCGGCTGCTGGTCGGCGCCCTCGGCTTCTTCTTCGCCGTGCGCGGTGCCGCCCTGGTCCGCGGCGCCGGCGGACTGACCCCCGATCTCGCGGGACGGGCGCGCACGCTGGGCACCGGCGCGGTCGTCGGCGGCCTCGTGGCCCTGGCCGTCGCGGTCGCGTCGGGCGCGCTGGCGACGGGGGTGCTGCTGGTCGCCGTCCCCGTGGCGTTGCTGGCCGCCGCTGTGGCACTGCTCGCCCGCGGTGGGGCGGCGCGCCGCGGTGGGGTGGCGCTGCTGGTCTGGTCGCTGCTGGTCACGGGCCTGCTCGTCGGCAGCGGCCTCGCGCAGGGGTGGGACCGCGCGGGCGGTGTCGCCACGGTGGTGACGGCCCTGGTCGTCGCCGCCCTCGGGGTACCCATGCTCATCGGCGCGGTCAACCTGCGTCAGGTCGCCGCACAGCCGGTTCCCGTCCGGCCGGCCGGGTGCGCGGGCTGCGCCTGCGGCGCCGGCGGCTGCGGGGCCTGATCCCGGATTCCGGCCGGTTCGGTCCGGTACATGGGGTAACTCCCTCGGCGTGGCTGGACACGTCTTCGTCGTCGGGGCCGACCTGACCCGGTTGGTCTGCGACGACGTGCTCGTCCCGACCGATCGCTCGCTGCGGGTCGCGTCCAGCTGGCGCGCCCTGCTCCCCGGGGCCGTGGTCTCCGAGACGTCCGAGGACGGCGCCTGCGTCGGCCTGTCCTGGGCCGGGGACGACCGGGTGCTGGAGGTCCCCGGGTGCGACGAGCGCCAGGTCTGGCTGCTGGACACGGTCGACGGCCCGGGGGGCTCGCCCGGCGCCGATGAGGACAGCACGCTGTCCTGGCTGCTGGACGGCGCCCGGGAGGCGCTCGCCGCGGTCGCCCGCCGCGAGGTGCCCCGCCCGGTGCACGGGCGGGCCCGCCGGCTGGTCGGTCTGCCGGCCCTGGGCACCGGCTGGGGCGGTGCCGCCGGCCGCCGCGGCGCGCTGCTCCAGCGGCTGCTGCCGGTGCTCCGGGAGGCCGCCGGGGAGCACGGCTTCGACGTCGCGCTGGTGCTGCGCAGTCCGAGCGACCTCGCCGCGGCGCAGCGCGTGCGGCGCGGGGAGGACGGCGGCTGGGACCTCCCCGACGATCTCGTCGAGCTGGCCGGGCAGCTGGGGGAGCGGGCCCGCCGCGGGCAGCTCGCCGTCTTCATCGGCGCGGGCGTGAGTGCGGCCGCCGGCCTGCCGACGTGGGAGCAGCTGCTCGACGAGCTGGCCGCCGCCTCCGGCCTGGACGCCGACCTGCGGGAGGGGCTGGCCCGCCTGCCCCCGCAGGACGCCGCCGCCCTGCTGGCCCGCGAGCTCGGCCGGGACCGCGTCGAGACGTTCGTGAAGGAGCGCTTCGGTCCCGGCTCGTACGCGCTGGCGCACGCCCTGGTGGCCGACCTGCCGGTGCAGGAGTTCGTGACCACCAACTACGACCCGCTGGTGGAGCTGGCCGCCGCGGACATGGGGCGCCGGCTGCAGGTGCTGCCCTTCGACGAGGCGCGACCGGGCGCCCCGTGGCTGCTCAAGCTGCACGGCGACGCTGCCCATCCGGAGAGCGTCGTCCTGACGCGGGAGGAGTACCTGCAGTTCGGCGACACCCGGGCCGCGCTCGCCGGCGTCCTGCACTCGCTGCTGCTGACCCGGCACGTGCTCTTCGTGGGCACCTCGATGCTCGACGACGACCTGATCCGGATCGCGCACCAGGTGCGCAGCGCCCTGCGGCTGCAGGGATCGGACGCGAGCCGGCGGACCGGCACCGTGCTGGCGCTGCGCGAGGACGCCGCACGCGCCCGGCTGTGGGAGCGGGACGTGGAGACGGTCGCGATGGCGTCGCGGGACGACTCGCCCGCGGAGGCCGCCCGCCGCCTGGAGGTGCTGCTCGACCTCATCGGCTGCCTGTCCACCCCGCCCACCGGCTACCTGCTCGACCCCGCCTACCGCGGGCTGCTCGACGAGGAGGAGCGACGGCTGTCGGATGCGCTGGTGCGCTTGGCGGAGGCGGTGCCGGAGGAGTCGGCGTCCAGCGCCGCCGACGAGGTGCTGGCCCTGCTCCGCCGGCTCGGTTACGACGGCGGGCTGGCCGACGGCACGACCGACGAGGTCGACGACCGCGTGCAGGAGCAGCGGCCCGGCTGACGATCGTGGTTGCCCGGCCGCGGGTCGGGGCACGGCAGTCGGCATGCCGACGTGGGAGAACGGTCCGCAGCTGATGGCCAAGGGGTACGGCTGGCTGCCCGACAAGCGCCGGGCACTGCGGCGACGCACGGTGCCCAGCCGGCTGGGCGGGCTCCCCGTCTTCGGCATCGAAGGTCCGGAGGCGGCGCGGTTCCTCTACGACGAGGACCACGTGCTCCGCGCGCACGCCATTCCCGAACCCGTGCAGGCCACGCTTTTCGGCAAGGGGGCGGTGCACACCCTCGACGGGGAGGCGCATCGCGTCCGGAAGGCGATGTTCGTCGCGGTGCTGATGCGCGAGGACGGCATCGCCTCGCTGGTCGAGCAGGCGACGGCCGCCTGGGACGACGCCGCCGCCCGGTGGGCCGGCCGCGACATCGTGCTCTTCGAGGAGTCGGCGAACGTGATCGCCGGTGCGGTCAACCGGTGGGCCGGCGTCCCCGTGACCGACGACGAGGTGCCCTCCCTCGCCCGGGATCTGCAGGCCATGGTCGAGGGCTTCGCCACCGGCGGGCCCCGCCACTGGCGCGCGCGGCGGGCCCGCGGCCGCCGGGAGGCGTGGCTCGGACAGCTCGTGTCGGACGTCCGCGCCGGCACCGCGACCGTGCCCGCGGGTTCGGCGGTGGAGGTCGTCGCCGCCCACCGCGACGCCGACGGCGAGCAGCTCGACCCCCGGGTGGCGGCCGTCGAGCTGTTGAACATCATCCGGCCGACGACCGCCGTCTCGTGGTTCATGGCATTCGCTGCGCACGCGCTGATCCGCTGGCCCGAGCACTGCGAGCGGCTGGCGGCGGGGGACGCGGCGTTCGCGGAGGCGTTCGCTCACGAGGTGCGGCGGTTCTACCCGTTCGCGCCGTTCATCGGCGGCCGCGCGGCGCGGCGTCTGGAGTGGGACGGCGAGCGGATCCCGGAGAACGCGATGGTCCTGCTCGACCTCTACGGCCAGAACCACGACCCGCAGCTGTGGGATGACCCCTACGCCTTCCGCCCCCAGCGCTTCCTCGGCCGGGAGATCGGCGAGTTCGAACTCGTGCCGCAGGGCGGGGGAGATCCGCGCACCAACCACCGCTGCCCGGGCGAGCAGATCACCGTGGCGCTGCTGTCGGCGCTCGCCGTCCGGCTGGCCCGGCTGCCGTTCGACGTGCCCGAGCAGGACCTGTCGATCTCGCTGCGCCGCATCCCGGCCGGGCCCGCCGACGGGGTGGTGCTGCGGGTTCGGTCCTAGGCCGGCCCCAGTCCGGCGTCGCGGGCCAGCGCCACCGCCTCGGCGCGGCTGGCCGCGTGCAGCTTGGTCAGCACGTCCGACACCCGGTTGCGCACCGTCTTCTCCGACAGGAACAGGCGGGTTGCGATCGCCCCGTTGGGCAGCCCGTGGGCGACCAGGTCGAGCACCTCGCGCTCCCGGTCGGTGAGCTCGGGGAAGGGCACGGCGGTCGAGCGTCCGCGCGAGGAGGCGAAGAAGGCGAGCACGCGGTCGGCGATCCGCGGGCCGAACACGGCCTCGGACCGGGCGGCGGCGCGCACCGCGCGAGCGATGTCGGCGCCCTCGGACTCCTTGAGCAGGTAGCCGCGGGCCCCGGCGCGCAGCGCGGCGAACACCGAGTCGTCGTCGTCGCTCATCGTCAGGACGACGACGGCGGTGCCCGGGTGCGACGCGGCGATGCTGGCGGTCGCGGGCAGGCCGCCACCGCCGGGCATCCGCAGGTCCATGAGGACGACGTCCGGGCGCACCTGGCCGACCAGCGCGACCGCGGCCTCGCCGTCGGCGGCGGTGCCGACCACGTCGATGTCCTCGGCGTCCCCGAGGGCGTCGGCCACGCCGTCGCGGTAGACGGGGTGGTCGTCGACGACCACGACCCGGACCGGTGCGCTCACCGCGCGGCCAGCGGCAGACGGGCTCGGACGGTGGTGCCGGCGCCGTCGGCGGTGGTCACGTCGAGGCTGCCGCCGAGCTCGGCCGCCCGCTCGCGCATGCTGGTCGACCCCACGCCGGGCACGGCGTCGGCGGGCACCCCGCGGCCGTCGTCGGTGATCTCCACGAGCAGATCCTCGCCGGAGACGCCGAGCAGGACGGTGCAGGTGGAGCCCCCGGCGTGCCGCACGGCGTTGGCGACCGCCTCGGTGGCGATCCGGTAGGCGGCCACCTCGACGGCGGCCCGGAGCGCCGGCAGCGGCTCGGCGGTCACGCTGACGCGGGCGGCCTCGTCCGGACCGCCGGCCGCCCCGGCGGCCACCGGCAGCCGGTAGGCGGCGACGTGCTCGCGCAGGGCCCCGACAAGCCCGAGCTCGTCCAGCGCGGGCGGCCGGAGGTCGTCGACCGCGCGCCGGACGGCGGCGACGGTGCGGCGCATCTGGTCGCGCAGACGGCCGGCCAGCGCGGCGAGGTCGGGATCGGCGGAGAGCTTCCCGGCCAGCCGCTCGAGCTGCAGCGCCATTCCGGCGAGCTCCGGGCCGACGCCGTCGTGCAGGTCGTGCCGCAGCCGGCGGCGCTCCTCCTCGCGACCGGCGACGATCCGCTCGCGGCTGGCCTGGAGGTCGGCGACCAGGCCGGCGGCCCAGACGAACGCGGCGGCGCGGCGGCCGGCGAGGTCGAGCGCGTCCCGCTCGGAGCGCCGCCAGTGCTCGCCGGGGAAGCGGTGCGTCACGCGGAGGACGCCGACGTCGCGACCGAGCGAGGTGAGCGGCACGTCGTCGGCGTCGCCCTCCACGCGTACCGCGGCCGCCGAGGCGACCGACGGCAGCCGCGGGTCGGCGGGCAGCACCTCGACGCGGGGCAGCCGCAGCGCGCGGGCGAGCTCGTCGGCCAGCGCCTGCAGCGCTTCGCCGGGCGCGCTCGCCGCGTCGAGCGACGTCCCCAGGCGGGTGGCGACGGCCAGCGGGTCGCGCCGCTCGCCGTAGAGCAGGCGGTCGACCGCCCGCTGGGCCCGCTCCCAGCCGGCCGCGGCCATCAGCGCCGCCAGGGCGGCGACCAGCACGGCGATCCGGCGCTCGCCGACGCTGAGCTCACCCACGAGCGCGACGGTGACCGCGTAGGCGATCAGCAGCAGGACCGACAGGGCGCTGAACACCAGCGCGCGGCCGACGACCAGGCCGACGTCGAACAGCCCGTGCCGCAGCACCGCGACGGCCACGGCGACCGGCACGGCGGCGAAGCCGACGGCGAACAGGGCGCTGGAGACCACCGGCAGGTCGACCACGATCGAGGCGATGGAGCAGACGAAGAGCACGGACTCGCCGAGCAGCAGCCACTGCAGCCGGGTGCGGTCGACGCCGGTCCGGCTGCGCATCCGCACGAACTGGGCGGCGACACCGATCGCGCCGCCGACGAGGAAGCAGCCGACCGAGCTGGCGAGCAGCAGCACGTTCACCCAGAGCGGGCCGGCCAGCGGGTTGATCCGGTCGGGCACGTAGTCGATCGGCCCGCCGCGGAACATCGCGGCGACGGTGCCGACGACGACCAGGGTGGTCATGCCCCGCGCGACCGGCCGCCACCGGCGCGAGGGCAGGCGGCCGTCCGGGAAGTAGAGCGGAACGAGCGCGACGATCACGTAGTAGGGCACGAAGCCCCAGGCGGCCAGCCACAGCGCAGCGTCCCGCAGCAGGCTCGGCTCCGCGCCGGCGCCCAGGGTCAGGACCGCGTACTCACTCGCCAGCAGATAGGGCCCCGTGAGGGCGCTGACCATGAGCAGCCAGCCGACCTTCTTGCCGGGCTGCCGGGCGAGCACCAGCGCGGCCACCAGCGGGTAGAGCAGGCCGAGGGTGGCGTCACCCGCGTCGACCGGGCGTGCCGCGTCCATCCAGGCGCCGATGCCGAGCGCCGTCAGCGTGCAGCCGACCCCGATGAGCGCGAGCACCCCCGGCACCCAGCGGGGCACGCCGGGCGCGGGGGAACGGGAGTCGGTCGGGCCCGGCACGGCGCACATCCTGCCTGGCCGGGGGCCTGTCGCGAAGGAACCAGCCCCCTCGCGCAGGGACACGACACCCGATCGGGGCGCCCGGGAAGTCGGGACCGCCGTCCCTGGGGCCGGGGACGTCGGGCGGGAGAGCGTTCCGCCGTACCCGACGAACCCGATCGAACGGAAGGAATCCCGATCATGACCGCGACCACCGAGGTGCAGGCCGCTCCCGAGGCCCGGACCGACCTGAAGCCGCACGCCCGAGTCCGGCGCATCGGTGGAGGGCTGTCGCTCGTGGCGTCCGGCACCCTCATCTGCGCCAGCCTGCTGATGATCCCGTACACCAACCAGACCCCGGCCGAGTACCTGCAGACCGGCGTCGACCACCGGACGAACATCCTGTGGGCCGCCGTCGTCCTGCACTTCGGCTACCTGCTCCTGCTGCCGGCGGCGCTGACCCTGGTGCGGCTGGCCCGCCGGAACACCCCGAAGACCGCGCTGGTCGCGATGCTGCTCGCCGGCATGGGCTCCGGGCTGTCGGGGATCATCGTCGTCGACTTCTACGACGTGGCCCTGGCCAACGGGCTGCCCGCCGACGAGGCGCTGCGGATCTTCGACCTGGCCGGCAGCTACGGGCCGGGCGGGATCATCGTCGCCACGACCGTCATCCCGATGGCCATCGGCATCAACCTGGCCGTCTACGCCGCCTGGCGGGCCCGGGCGATCCCGGTCTACCCCTTCGTGCTGAGCCTCGTCGGCTGGGTGGTGTTCACCATGTTCTCCGGTGACGCCTGGCTGCCCTCGATCAGCACCGGCCTCGTGGCGATCGGCCTGGCCTGGGCCGGCGTCGTCGTCCTGAAGATGCGCGACGAGGTGTGGAACCGCGTCTGAACCAGCAACGCGTCAGGGCCCGGCAGCCGTGCGGCTGCCGGCCCCCCTGCTACTCCCGGACCTCGAGCCCGGCCAGCTCCGGCGGCAGGTCACCGGCGTGGACGACGCCGAGCCGCTGGGTCGCCCGGGTGAGGACGACGTAGAGGTCGTTGTGCCCGCGGACGCCCTCCTCGACGATCCCGACCGGGTCGACGACGAGCACCGAGTCGAACTCCAGGCCCTTGGCGCCCTCGGGCGGCAGGACGACGGGACCGTCGGTCAGGTCGTCGGACATGCCGGGCAGCCGCTCCCGGACGGCGGCGGTGACCGCGTCGAGTCGGCCGTGCGGCACGAGCACGGCGAGCGTGCCCTCCTCCTTGTCGAACTCCGCGGCGGCCTCGGCGACCGCGTCGGGGAGGGCCGCCTCGGGCACTTGCAGGCCCCACGGCCGGACGCCGGTCGAGCGCACGGAGCGGCCGGCCGTCGCGGTGGCGCCGCCCGCGGCGAGCACCTCGGCGGCAACGTCCATGATCTCGGCCGGGGTGCGGTAGTTGACGGTCAGCTCCTCGAGCCGCCACTGCGTACCCAGGTGCGGCGTGAGCACCTCGGCCCAGCTCGACGCCCCGGCGAGCGAGCCGGTCTGCGCGACGTCGCCGACCACCGTCATGGAGCGGGTGGGGTTACGGCGCATGAGCAGCCGCCAGGCCATCGGCGAGAGCTCCTGCGCCTCGTCGACGATCACGTGCCCGTAGGTCCAGGTGCGGTCGGCGGCGGCCCGCTCGGCCGTCGTCCGGTAGTCGGCCTCCTCCTGGCGCTCGGCCAGGCCCTCGGCGTCGAGCAGGTCGCCCGCGCTGAGCTCCTCCGACCCGTCCTCGGTCTCGTTGTCCAGCGAGCGCGAGCCGTGCAGCAGGTCGAGCACCCGCTGCGCGTCGCTGCGGCGGCGGGCCCGCTCCCGGCGCTCGGCGGCGCGCTGGGCGGAGTCGTCGACGCCGAGCAGTTCGTCGGCCTCCTCGAGCAGCGGCACGTCGGCCGGCGTCCACTCCGCCGTCGCGGGCCGGAACAGCAGCTCGCGGTCGGCGTCGCTCCAGCCGGGGGTCGCCGCGGCGATGCGCTTGCGGGAGGAGAACAGCTCGCGGAGCAGCCGCTCGGGGGTGAGGCGGGGCCAGAGCCGGTCGACGAGGGCGTGCACCGCGGGTTCGGCGGCGACCTCGCGGCGCAGCGCGTCCCGATCGGCGTCGTCGAGCAGGTTCGCCCCGCCGCGGACGTCGGCGCCCAGCTTGTCGCTGTAGCGCTGGGTCAGGCGGTCGATCACCCGGCGGGCGTAGGCCGGCCGGGCCTCGTTGTGCAGCCGCGAGGCGGCGCGGCCGCGGGCGCGAGCACGGGCGGCGTCGGTGGGGGTGAAGCGCAGCGGCGTCCCGTCGACCGTGATCTCGACCGGCGCGTCGAGGTCGGCCTGCCGGTTCGCCACCGCGGCGGCGATCACGTCGGCCATGGCCAGGCGGCCCTTCACCTCCGCCACCTCGGGGCGCTCGGTGCCCCGCGCCTGCAGGCCCGGCCGGAGCCCGCCGACGTCGGCGAGGACGACGCCGGTCTCGCCGAGGGAGGGCAGGACGTCGGCGATGTAGCGGAGGAACGTGGGGGAAGGGCCGACGATGAGCAGCCCGCTGCGGGCCAGCCGCTCGCGGTGCGTGTAGAGCAGGTAGGCGGCGCGGTGCAGGGCGACCGCGGTCTTGCCGGTGCCGGGGCCGCCCTGGACGACGAGCACCCCGCGGGCGTCGGCGCGGATGATGCGGTCCTGCTCGGCCTGGATGGTGCGGACGATGTCGGTCATCCGGCCGGTGCGGGTCGCGTTGAGCGCGGCCAGCAGCACCGCCTCGCCGGTCAGGCCGGCGCGCTCGGCGGCACCCGGGTCGTCGAGGGCATCGAGGTCGAGGGTCTCGTCGGCGATGGAGACGACGGTGCGGCCGCGGGTGCGGATGTGCCGGCGGCGGCGGACGCCGAGGTCGTGCAGGGGAGTGGCGGTGTAGAACGGCTGGGCCGCCGGGGCGCGCCAGTCGACCAGCAGCGGCTCCTCGCGGCCGTCCTCGGCCGACAGCCCGATCCGGCCGATGTAGCGCGGGACGACGTCGTCGGAGCGGTCGAGCCGGCCGAAGCAGAGCCCGGCGTCGGCGGCGTCGAGTGCGACGATCCGCTCGGTGTAGAGCTGGACGGCGGCCTCGCGCTCACCGACGGCCTGCGGGTTGTGCGCGCTGCTGGCCAGGGCCTCGTCGAGCCGGTGCACGACGTGCGCCCGGATGTCGTCGAGCCGCCGGTGCAGGCCGGTGACGTACTGCTGTTCGGCCGCCAGCTCGATCTGGGCGGTTCCCTCTGTCGACAAAGACCGTCTCTTCCTCTTCGCAGCTCCGGAGCTGTCGATGCGGCGCAACGCCTGGAGTCATGACGTGTTCTCGGCAGCGCTTGTTCCCGGTTGGACCCGCGAGCTCCTGGGAAACGGCAACCTCGGGGACACCTTGCTGTCATCCCGCCTGCCTAGCGTCGACACCGTCATCGGAGAAAGGGGGAGGGCGATGAGCACGTCGACCGAGGAGCGGACCACCTGGGTCTGCGAGAACTGCCAGGGCACGACCGTGTCGGTGCGCAAGCGCTGCACCGACTGCGGCACGTCGAGGTACTGACCTACGCGGCCGGCGGGGCCCCGCGCAGCCGGACGACGGCCGCCCGGTAGGTCCGGGCGCCGGAGGTCCGCCAGGCCACCCGGGTGGCCCGCGGCGCCCCGCTGAGCAGGCGGGCCCGGTCGGCCGCGCAGGCGTCCTCGAGGGCGAGCCCGAGCACCAGCATCTGCTCGCGGCCGGAGAGCCGGCAGCGCGACGAGCGCGCGATCTCGGCCCAGTCGTCGGCGCCCAGGTGCGCGGCGACGAGCGGCAGCAGCCGGCGCTCCTCGTCGGCGGTCTGGGCGTCGACGGCGTCGGCCAGGTCGAGGCAGGCACCGGCGAACCTGTCGCGGGCAGCGACCGTGCCCGCGACGGCCCACTGCCGCCCGGCGGTCATGACGTCGCGGAGCATGCGGTCGATCCGGGCGCAGCGCACGATCGCGTCCTCGACCGCCGGGCTCGCCTCGGCGACGGCGTCCGCGGGGACCGCACGCAGCAGCGCGGGCCACACCGCCTCCCGCTCGACCGCGTGGTGGTGCAGCAGGACGCGGCCGACGAGGTCGGCGTGCCGGGTGATGACGGCGGTGCGCGGCGCCTCGGCGGCCGGAGCCCAGCCGGCCAGCTCGGCGAGCACCCGGAACTCCCGGCGGGCGAGCTGGTGCAGCACCCGCTGGTAGCCCGCCGCGCTGCCGGTCGGGGGGCCGGGCTCGACGTCCGGACCGGCGCCCGGGCCGTCGTCGGCGGCAGTGCGCGGAACGGGGATGACGGGGGACCGGGTGCCGACGGCGGCAGCGGCCATGATGCACACCTCGATCAGCGATCGGCCCGCATGCCGGTGGTTCTCGGTCAGCGGGATGACCGGAGGGTAGATCGATCGCAGGAGGTGTGACAGGGGTTTTCCACTGCCCCCGAACGCTGGGTACCGTTCGGGAATGGTCGACGTCCTCGAGCGGAACCGCGTCAGGGTCGCGGGAGTGCCTGCGGGCCGGCCGATGCTGTTCGCGCACGGGTTCGGCTGCGACCAGGAGATGTGGCGGTTCGTCGCTCCGGACTTCGAGGTCGACCACAAGGTGGTGCTGTTCGACCACGTCGGGTCGGGCAAGTCCGACCTCAGCGCGTACGACCCCGAGAAGTACGGCTCGCTGCAGGGGTACGCCGACGACGTCGTCGAGATCTGCCGCGCGCTCGACCTCTCCGACGTCGTCTTCGTGGGGCACTCGGTGAGCGCGATGATCGGCGTCCTGGCCTACCAGCGGGCCCCCGAGCTGTTCGGGGCGCTGGTGATGGTCGGGCCCAGCCCCCGCTACGTCGACGACGAGGGCTACGTCGGGGGGTTCACGCGTTCCGACATCCTGGGGCTGCTCGACGCCCTGGACAGCAACCACCTGGGCTGGTCCACCCAGATGGCGCCGGTGATCATGGGCAACCCCGACCGGCCGGAGCTGGCCGCGGAGCTGACCAACAGCTTCTGCAGCACCGACCCGGACATCGCCCGGCAGTTCGCCCGGGTCACCTTCCTCTCCGACAACCGGGCCGACCTGCCGACGGTCGCCGTCCCCACGCTGGTGCTGCAGTGCAGCGCCGACGTCATCGCGCCGGACCCCGTAGGCACCTACGTGCACGAGCACGTCCCGGGAAGTGTCCTCACGCACCTCGCCGCCACGGGTCACTGCCCGAACCTGAGCGCGCCCGAGGAGACGACGGCCGCCATCCGCGCGTTCCTGTCGGGGTGACCGGGATGGACGCCGCCTCCGACCACGGGCCGGACGCGCAGGGCCAGCTCGACCGCCTGCTCGACGAGGACCCGGCCGACCTCTACGAGAACGCGCCCATGGGCTACCTCTCCACGCTGCCCGACGGGCGGATCGTCAAGGTCAACCGCACCTTCTGCGTGTGGACGGGCCGGCCGGTCGAGGACGTCGTCGGATCGCGGTTCCAGGACCTGCTCAGCGTGGGCGGCCGGGTGTTCCACGAGACCCACTTGCGGCCGCTGCTGCGGATGCAGGGGGCGGTGCGGGAGATCGCGCTGGACGTCGTCCGCATCGACGGCTCCCTACTGCCCTGCCTGCTCAACGCCGTCGAGGTGCGCGACGAGGACGGCGCGCAGGTGCTCGTGCGGGCGACCCTGTTCGAGGCGACCGCCCGGCGGCGCTACGAGCGCGAGCTGCTGGCCGCACAGCGGGCGGCCGAGGAGTCCGAGGCCCGGTCGCGGACGCTGCAGCAGGTGGTGTCCGACCTGGCTGCCGCCACCACGGTCGGCGACGTCGCCAAGGTGATCGTCGAGCGGGGCCGAAAGGCGCTGCGGGCGCGCGGTGCGGCGGTGCTGCTGGTCGACGAGCCCAGCGACGGTGCCATCGAGACCCCGGAGCTGCACACGGAGGGCGTCGACGGCCTGCCGCCTGGCCTGATCGACGTGCTGCGTGAGGCCGCGCTGGGGCAGCTCGCGCTGGAGCTCGCGCAGGGCGTGCGATCGGTGCCGCTCAACGAGCAGCTCCGGCTCCGGCAGCCGCGGCTGGCCGCGACCATGGCCGACGCGGGCCTCTCCGAGCTGGTCGTCGTGCCCGTGACCGCGGACAGCCGGCGGCTCGGCGTCCTCGTGGTGGGCCTCGGCGACGGCCACGGGGACCTGATCAGCCTGGAGGAGCCGGGGCAGACGCAGGGCCCCCCGCCGGCCGAGGTGGACCTGCTGTGGACGCTGGGCCGGCAGGCCGGCCAGGCACTCGAGCGCGCGCGGCTGCACGAGGAGACAGCCCGGCAGGCCGAGCGGGCAGCCTTCCTCCTGGAGGCCGCACGGATGCTGGCGGAGGCGGTCGACGCCGAGGAGACCGTGCAGCGGGTCGCCCACCTGGTGGTCGGCCGGCTCGCCGACGTGTGCGCGGTGGACCTGGTCGACGAGCACGGGATGGTCCGCCCGACCGTGCGGCACCGCGACCCCGCCCGGCAGGACCTGGCTGACGAGTTGCGGGAGCGGCACCTGCCGCAGCGCGGGTCGCCGCATCCGAGTGTGCAGGCCCTGCGGGAGGGCCGGACCGTGTGGGCGCGGTCCCTGTCCGAGGAGTTCCTGGCCGCGATCACGCATGACGCCCGGCATCTGGAGGTGGTGCGCGAGCTGGGGCTGGTCAGCATGATCAGCGTGCCGTTCCTCTCCGAGGGCCGTCCGCTGGGCGTGCTGACACTGGCCGCGGATGCGCAGCGGGGACGGTTCACCGAGGCCGACGTCGAGGTGGCCGAGCAGCTCGCGCTGCAGATGGGCCTCGTCGTCGGCAAGGCGCAGCGGTACGAGCTGGACATGCGGACGTCGCACACGTTGCAGGCGAACCTGCTGCCCGGGGTTCCACCGGAGGTGCCGGGGCTGCGGACGGCGGTGCGTTACCTGGCGGCGACGCACGGCGTGGAGGTGGGCGGGGACTTCTACGACGTCGTCCCGCTGCCCGGGGGGCAGGTCGCGCTCGCCGTCGGCGACGTGGTCGGCCACGACATCACCGCGGCGGCGACCATGGGGCAGCTGACCAGTGTCTATCGGGCGCTGCTGGTCGACGGTCCGTCGCCGAGCGCGACGATCGACCGGCTGCAGGCGAGCTGGCCGATGCTGGGTCTGCAGCGGATGGCGACGGCGCTGTTCGTCACGCTCGACCCGGCCAGCGGACAGCTCGCGATCGCCTCGGCCGGGCACCTGCCGCCGCTGCTGTTCTCCGCCGGGTCGGCGGAGTTCCTGCCCGTGCGGCCGAGCCGGATGCTGGGGGCGCCCCAGGCGCCGGCGCCCGCCACCCAGTGGGCCGGGGTGCTGCCGGCCGGGGGGACGCTGGTGCTGTTCACCGACGGGCTGGTGGAGAGCCGGACGGCGGACATCGACGAGGGGCTCGAGCTGCTGCGGGCCGCGGTGTCGCGGGCGGGGACGTCAGACCCCGACGAGCTCTGCGACCGGCTGCTGACGGAGCTGACCGGCGCGCACCGTGCCGACGACATCGCGCTGCTGGTGCTGACGCGGCTGCCGTAGCGCGGGCCCCCTGGATCGCTAGGTGCCTGGTGCGAACGCGTCGACCGGAGGATCCTGCACGGAGGGCACTCCCGGGGGAGGCGTCATGGCAGGTGCGGTCGGTCCAGCGGCGGCCAACCCGGTCGCGACGGCGATCGACGGTGCGACCGGTGACTGGTCGATGTCGGGTGACGCGATGCGCTGGTCGCCGGAGCTGGCCGAGCGCGGACCGGCCGGCGGCGAGCTCCGCGGCCTGGACCCGTCGATGGGTCTCGGGACCGGGCTGGGCCTCGACATGACCGGCGTCCGTCGGCTGGTGTCGGGGGCGCTGACGTCGATCGGATCGGTGGCCAGCGACGTCGTCACCGAGCTCCGGCAGCTGGCGCTGGGGCCGGCATCCGAGCCGCCCGAGGACGACGACCCGACCGAGGACTGATCCCCGGCGGGCGCGCTCCGGCGGCCGCCCTGTAGAACCGGACCATGAGCAGCCTGCTGGGCCTCGCGCCCGCCCCCCGGTCGGAGGCCGCCGAGCAGGTGCGGGCGGAGGTCCGCGAGTTCCTGGCGGCCGAGCTGGCCGGGGGGACGTTCACCACGCACGTCGACACGTGGCTGTCCGGCGTCGATCCGGCGTTCTCCCGGAAGCTGGGGGAGCGCGGCTGGCTGGGCATGACCTGGCCGTGTCGCTACGGGGGGCATGAGCGCTCGGCGATGGAGCGCTACGCCGTCACCGAGGAGCTGCTGGCCGCCGGTGCCCCGGTCGCGGCGCACTGGATCGCCGACCGGCAGTCCGGGCCGAACCTGCTGCGGTACGGCACCGAGGAGCAGCGGCAGTCGATCCTGCCGCGGATCGCCGCGGGGGAGTGCTACTTCGTCATCGGGATGAGCGAGCCGGACTCAGGCTCCGATCTCGCGTCGATCCGGACGCGGGCGGTGCGCAACGGCTCCGGTGACTGGGTGGTCAACGGCGCCAAGGTGTGGACGTCGAACGCGCACGTGTCGCACTACGCGATCACGCTGGTACGCACCTCGCCGGCGGACCCCTCGAACCGGCACGCGGGGCTCTCGCAGCTGCTGGTCGACCTCTCGCTGCCCGGCATCACGGTGAACCCGATCCGGATCCTCGACGGCGGCCACCACTTCAACGAGGTGGTGTTCGACGACGTCGTCGTCCCCGGGGACATGCTGCTGGGCACCGAGGGCGACGGCTGGCACCAGGTGACCGCGGAGCTGGCGTTCGAGCGGTCGGGGCCGGAGCGCTTCCTGTCGACATATCCACTTGTCGCCGAGTTCGCTCGTCGACTCGGGGCGTCACCGGACCCCGCGGGGTTGGCGACGCTGGGCCGGCTGTCGGCGCGGCTGCTGGCGCTGCGGCAGCTGTCGCTGCGGATCGCGGCGGCGCTGGATCGAGGGGAGCTGCCGGACATCCCGGCGGCGCTGGTCAAGGACGTGGGGACGACGTTCGAGGGGGACGTGATCGAGGAGATCCGGCGGGTCGTCGAGGTGACGCCGTCGCTGTCGTCGCCGGATCCGCTCGCCCGGGCGCTCGCCGAGGCGCAGCTGCACGCGCCGGGCTACACGTTGCGCGGCGGGACGAACGAGATCCTGCGGGGGATCGTGGCGCGCGGGCTGGGCCTGCGATGAGCTCGGATCAGGACCTCGTCGTCGAGACCGTCCGAGACATCCTTTCGGCCTTCCCCCCGTTCGTGCTGACCGGCGACCGGCGGTGGGACGACGGATTGTGGGCCGCACTGGCCGAGGCCGGGCTGACCGGGGTCGGGCTGCCGGAGTCGTCCGGTGGGTCGGGCGGCGAGCTCGCCGATGCGGTGGCGATCGTGCGGACACTGGCTGCCGGTGCGGCAGCGGTGCCGGTGGCCGAGCACCTGCTGGTCGCCGGCCCGGCGGTGGTGGCTCGCGACCTCGACCTCCCTGCGCCGGACGAACCGATGACTGTCGCGGTGGCGCCCGGGGTGACGGCGCATGCCTCGGACGACGGAGACGGGCCGGGGCGGTTCACGCTGTCCGGGACGGCGGAGATCACGTGGGCCGGGATCGCGCGGCACGCCGCGCTGCTGACGTCCGGGCCCGCCGGTCCGGTGCTGGCGCTGGTCACTCTTGCCGGCCTCTCGGTGGAGCCGGCGGTCAACCTGGCGGGGGAGCCGCGGGGATCGGTGGTGTTGGACGGCGTCGCGGCTGCGGGGGCACTGCTGACGCCTGCGCAGGCGTCGGAGCTGCGGGCGCGGTTCGCGCTGGCGCGGGCCGTGCAGCTGGCCGCGGCGCTGGAGCAGGTGCTGGCGTGGACGGTGCAGTACGCGGGGGAGCGGCAGCAGTTCGGCCGGCCGCTGGGCAAGTTCCAGGCGATCCAGATGGAGCTGGCCGAGATGGCCGGCGAGGTGACCGCGGTGACGGCGCTGACCGACGCCGCCGTCCAGGCGGTCGAGCGAGGGTCGGCCGATCTGGTGCTCGCGTGCGCGGCGGCCAAGGTGCGGGCGGGGGCGGCCGTCGAGGTGGTGGCCCGGCTGGCGCACCAGGTGCACGGGGCGATCGGGTTCACGCAGGAGCACAAGCTGCACCACCTGACGCGGCGACTGTGGGCGTGGCGCGACGAGGCGGGCAGCGAGCTGACCTGGGCGCCGGTGCTCGCGGCGGGGCTGCTGGACGACGGTCCGGACGGTCTCTGGCCGGCGTTGACCCGGGTGGTCTAGGGCTTCAGCCTCCCGCTGTCAGACGGTCTCGGGGACGCGCAGGTGCGCGAGGACGAGGTCGAACGAGGCGGCGCCGATCATGGTCGAGGCCGTCGCCTGGAGGAACTCCTTGCGCAGCACCCGGGCGCGTCCACCGGCCGCCTCCATGGAGGCGCGGTTCTCGTAGCTGACCGCCGTGGCGCAGCGGCCGGCCTCCCGGTCGACCATGAGGCTGACGCTGCAGAAGCCGGGCAGTTCGTCGAGTGCCGGCAGCAGCGTCATGCGGAAGGTGTCGATCAGGTGATCCATGCCGGCCGGGTCGCCGTCGGTCCAGACCACCCGCGTGCACGGGTGCGTGTGTCCGGTCAGGCACTGGCGGTGCAGGACGGCGATCTCCCACTCCTCCACCTCGGTGGTGCCGCAGAGGATCTCAGCAGTGCGACGGCGGACGTCCTTCATGTTGAGGGCGCTCTGGTGCATCAGTTCGGCGTCGGCCCAGGACGAGGTGATGATGGTTCGGCCCGAGTCGCGGTCGACGAGCATCGAGAGCCCGATGCAGCCGTCCATGTCCAGCACGGTCGGCATCACAGCCTCGCTGACGTAGGCGATACCGACCTCGACGGCTGCGGGGTTGCCGTGAACGGTGGTGGATCGGGCGTGCATGCCACCACTCCTTCCGGATCGGCGGCGAGCCCCGGCGGCATCGCTGCTTGCTCCACGGTCCTCGTCCGTGTTGGAGAAGGCAACGGTTCGGTAGCGGTCGGGCGCGGAGAGTCTCCACCCGGTCACCCGATGTTGAGCACAGGAGCCGGTCGGGGGGCGCTTCCTCGTCCAGCCAGGGTGGGTCGGGCTCGGCGTCGTAGCACCAGCCCGGTGGGCGCGTCTCCCGCGAGACACCGCTCGGCGTGCGGACGATCAACCGGCCGTCGGCGAGCAGCTCGAAGCGCCAGCCACGCGCGAAGGTCTTGATGCGGTGGTGCCGGCGGCAGAGACAGCAGAGGTTCCAGCAGTCCGTCGGCCCGCCGTCGGAGTGCGCGACGGCATGGTCGATGTCGCACCGGCCGGCGCGCCGTTGACACCCGGGCATGCGACACGTGCGATCGCGGGTGCGGATGAACCGGCGCTGCCGGGGCGTCGAGCGGTAGGCGGTGGTGGCACCGGGTGGTCGGAGGCCGGGACCGTCGTCCGTGGCGGGCGAGCGCCCCCGTGAGCCGGTTCCGGCGACTGGGCGCTCGGCCGGATGTGCGCCGGCGTTCGTGCCCGCCGTCCGCCCGCGGCGGGTGCGCCGCCGACGGATGCCGGCTCCGCGACGGAGCTCGTTCCGGGTACCGACCGCGACGAGGCGGCCGGTCACCGGATCGCCCACTGCGACCAGGACGCAGCCGCCCTCCGGCGCAGCCCGGACGCCGAGCATGTCCAGCTGCTCGAGAAGTTCGCGGCACTGCGCAGCGGTGACGATCTCGCCGGCGATCTCGGCCGGTGGCTCGCTGCCGGTGCCGCCGGGACGGAGCGCGGCGAGTGGCGCGTGCACCGTGAGGTGCGCCGTCACCGGCGGCCGTGAGGTGTCCCAAGGGCGCAGGATCAGGTCGGCGGCCACCGCCGAACGGATGACGCCGATCGGGCGCTCATCGCCTTCCGCGCGCAGCATCTGGGCGTACTGGTCGATTGCATCGACGCAGGCGGCTGCCTGGGGCAGTGGGAGGTCGGCGACGAGACGGCTCATCCCGTCGCCGATCGGCTGATGGCTGACGTTCGCGCGCCGAGCGGCTTCGGCGCGACGCTTCTCCAGGGCATCGGCGTCCAGGCGGGCCAGAGCCCTCCGGACCCGTCCCCGGAGCTGCGGGACGGTGAGCCGCTCGGCATGGGGCAGCACCTGCCGCTCGATCTGTGCCGCGACGTCGGGCTTGGCGGAGTCGAGCAGGTCGACCAACGCGCGCATCTTGCGGACGTCGAGCCGGCCCTCGTACAGCGCGTTCCAGGTGCCGGTCAGCTTCGTCGTCAGCAGCACCGCCTCGACGGCCAGCATCTCGGCCTCGTGCTCCGAGCAGTGGCGGATGAGAGCGAGCTCGGTCACCAAGGTCTCGGAGACCTCGGCGAGCGAGGGTGACTGCCGGTAGCGGGAGTCGAGACCCGGGCCGGCCAGCGGACCGAAATCGCGGTCGCGTTCGATGTGCCGCCGTCGCGCGAGGGCGGCGATGGATGCGGCTCGTTCGGCGACGTATCGGGACTCACGGGCGTCGGCGGCCCAGATGTCGGCGACCAGTTCGGTCTCACCGAGGGACGGCTCGAGGTCGTGCGGCATCACGTGGATGGGCACGGCGTCGTCCGGGATCGGAGGCGCCTCACCGTCGAACACACCAGGGACGCTAAAGGCTCCCTCTGACACTTTTCGGCCGTCGTAGCAGCATGAACGCGTGACGACATCGACGGATCACCACGGCCACACGCATCGCCTGGACCTCGCCGACTCGACCGTCCGCGAGTGGGACGCCACGGTGCTGGCGGCCGACCCGGAGCAGGGCATCGTGCTCGACCGGTCGGCCTTCTATCCGGGTGGTGGAGGTCAGCCGCCGGACGAAGGGGTGCTGCTGTGGGGCGGAGTCCGCACCCGGATCGTCGGCACGCGCAAGGGCGACGAGCTGTACCTGATCCCGGTCGAGGGTGATCCGGTTCCGCCGGCGGGGACGGCGGTCCGCGGCGCGTTGGACGACGAGCGCCGCACCCAGCTGATGCGCACGCACTCGGGGCTGCACGTGCTGACCGGCGTCGTGTTCCGGGACTTCGGCGCGCTGGTGACCGGCGGCAACATGGAGCCGCTGTCGGCGCGCATGGACTTCGACCTCGCCGAGGTGCCGCCGGACTTCAAGGAGCGGATTGCGGAGTCGGTCAACGCGGAGATCGCGGCCGACCGGCCGATCGAGGTGAAGACGCTGCCCCGCGAGGAGGCGTTCGCCATCCCGGACATCATCCGCACGGCGACGAACCTGCTGCCGCCGGACATCGAGGTGGTGCGGATCGTCGACATCGTCGGTCTGGATACGCAGGCGGACGGCGGGACCCACGTCCCCTCGACCTCGATGGTCGGGCGGGTCGAGGTGACCAAGATGGAGAACAAGGGCCGAGGCTTCCGCCGGCTGCGGATCCGCATCATCTGAGGTGACGTACGAACTGCCTGGTCAGCGGCTGGCAGTTCCGCTCGCGAAACAGACACGCACCCCGCCGTTCTCGACGAGCAGGGGGATGTTGCCGGTGATGGCCCAGTCCCTTCTGTTCAGATCGTCGGACGTCGCGGTGATCTTCACCGTGGCCTGCGCACCGGCCAACCCTCGGGCCGGCCGTGGGTCGTCCACTTCCAGGTCCACATCGGAGGGAAGGGAGGAGCCCCCGCTGAGGGCGACCAACGCGCGGGTGAAGGTGTCGTGGTCCAGGCGGTCGCGGTCGGCCCGGCAGAGCACCGTCGACGCCGCGGTCCAGTCGTCGTCGAACAGGGCTTGCACGAACGTTGCGGCCACTCGCTGAGGTGACGGTGTTGCCGGCACCGTGGTCACGGCCAGAGCGAACCCCGCCGCCACGGCCGCTGCCGTGACGGTCGCCTCCTTGCGAGCAGCAGCCCAGCGCGACGGCGGGCGCGGAGGCCGGAGTCGTCCCGGCGACGCGATGACCTCGGGGGCGTCCATGGACACGCCTGACAGTGCACCAGACCGACGATCCGGCTGGGCCAGATCCGCAATGCGGACCTAACGGTCCGGTCAGTCGTAGGGGTTGGTCAGGACCGGTCGCGCCTGGAGGACGTCGAAGGTGACCGGCGGGCCGTCGGTGGTCGTCGAGCCCGGGACGTCGGCCGGCGCGCTGCCGTTCACGGTGAACGTCGCGCCCCAGGTGACCGTGAGGTAAGCCGTGTAGGTGCCCGATCGGTAGTCGTGCGTGATCGTCTGGTCGGGATACGGCTTGCCCGGGTCGATCGTGACGATCTCGCCCGTGGCGTCGCCGGTGTGCCAGGTGAACTTCTCGGCGGTCGCGTTGATGACCACCGAGAAGCCGCGGATGTCGACGGTGAACGTCTCGGTGGTGGGGGAGTCGGTGTAGAAGATGACCGGCAACCCGGAGAGGCCGTCGCCCGGAGGCTGGTGCTGGGTGGTGAGCGTCGGCAGTGGCAGCCGCTCGAAGTAGCTGAAGACCTCCGCCGGAGACGGCGGCGGGTTCAGTGACGTGATGTCGATGCAGCCCTCTCGAATCGTCTCCCAAGTGCCAACCAAGTCCCCGGGGCCGAAGCCGGGCGGCACAGGAATCACGGCCGTGCCATCCGGACGAACAACCGGGCGTTTCTGGACGAGGTAGTAGCCGATGACTCGTCCGGGTTCCTGCGGACAGTTACGAATGTCGAAGGGGGAGCATGTGCCTTCGGCCTCGTCGGCCAGCATGCACAGCGTTCTAAGCCGCCAGGCGTAGTCGGCGGCAGCCGAACCGCCCCCAGATACAAGGTCGGTCACTGCCTGCCCCGACAGGCCGAGATCGATGTTTCCGCCGCCGAGGCCAACTTCGGGGCAACCGGACGTGTACTGGCAAGCGCTTGCCGGCACCGCGGCGGCCAGCACAGTTGCCGCTAGCCAAAGCACGACGAAAGCCAGCCGAAGCCCGCTGCGGCGTCTCATCCGATGTTGAGTCCTTGGACGAGCCAGCAATTGGCTTCCGGGGACCAAACCAACGTTATCCCGGAGCTCTGGTGGGGGAGCAGTGGCAGACCGTCGTCCACCGGGTCACCTGCCTGGTCGACGAGACGGACGGCCTCTTGGCGGGCGCCGAAGCTAATAACTGCCTTGTCGTCCTGCAGCAACGGGGTCGCAAGACCATTGATCGTGATCTTCCCCCCTTCGTACTTCTGGCTGGCCGCGGCGACCTCGTCGAAGTTCTGAGCAATCCGGAGGCATTCCTGACAATGAGGCCCGAGATCGCGCAGCGGCTGACCGTCTAAGCGCTCCTGCTGGCGGTTTGAAAGCTCGATGTAGTAGCGGAGGAATGCCTCGGCGCCGGCGGCGTCCTTGGTGCGGGCCTCGTCGGGCACCGGGAAGTCGGCTGGGCCGACGGTTGGGAGCGACTCCGTGGTCACAGCGGCACTGGTCGACGGCAGCGCCGTGCTCGCCTGATGCGTCTCCGTACAGCCGCCCAGAAAGGGAGCCGCGACCAGCAGAGCGATGACCGAAGCACGCACCGACCAGGGACGGGGAAGATCACGCACGTCGGGAGAGTACGCAGGTCCGGGCGTCGTCCGTTCCGTAACTGTGGACAGCGCGCACCCGACCGCCGGAACGGGTGAACGGGCTGACCCCCGACCGCCGGTGCGAGAGCGGTCAGGGCCGTCACGATCCGTCCCCCGGCACGCACATCCGGAATTCGCCGTCCTCCTGGACGAGAGGTACCTCCTCCTCGAAGTGCCAGCCCTTCCACCTCGGCTCGTCGGTGGTCGCCTTCACGGTCACGACGAAGTACGAGCGAGAACCGACATGAACCAGTTGCATGTCGCCGGTCTCGATGTCGACGTCAGTGGGTTCGGAGGTGTGCTCGGCCCAATGCTCGAGCGTGTCGACGAATTTGTCGCGATCGGTGACCGCTCGCAGCGACCGGCACATGAGGGTCCACGTCGCCGTCCAATCCCTTGCGAAGCCGGCCTCGGTGTACGCCATCGCCGCACGTATCGGTGTCGGCGGCCCCGGGAGGTACGTCGCCCCCAGCCACAAGCCGGCGGCGACGAACACGGCGGTGACGAAGGCGGCCTTCGGGAACGGGCGTGGGCGCCGGGTCGGATGCCCCGGCGTCACCGGCAGTCCCGTTCCGGCTGGCTCCGCGAAGGATCGCGAGATCGACGTCATGCCGGGTAATCCACCACGGGGACGACCGCGCCGCCCGCGGCCAGGTGCAGGCTCCACGTCTCGTCGATCTGCTCGTCGAGGTCCTCGCGCAGGGCCTCGAGCCATTCGTCGTCGTCCTCGGTCACGACGGGGTCACCCGGGCGGCACAGGGCGAGCGCCAGGTGCGCGACCCCGCGCTGTGCAGTGACCGCCTCGTGCATCTGAAGCACACCGCGCAGCACGTAGCTGTCCGGCGTCTCGGGAACGTCGTCGATCGGGATGACCAGCGGCAGCATGAGGCCCGAGTCGTCGAGCCAGGTGAGCCAAAGGCTGCGCGCGCTGAAGATCGGCGGAGCCAGCAGAGCGACCCAGCGGCGGGTCAGTGCGAGCGCAGAACGGACGGGGACGCGGGCGAGTTCGGGTGTCGTCACCGGCACACCGTGACAGCCGGAAAGGCCCCGAGAGCCGCCGTCCACAGGGCGAATCAGGCGTCCACAGCGACCGTCCCGCCGGGCCGCCCGCAGCGGAGAAACGTGCTACCGGTGGCCGATGCCCCCGGCCCCGTGGTCGGCTGGCACCTCTTCTCCTGCAGCCACCGGACCCGGCGGCGTCCCGTCGCCGAACGGCGACCCACCCAGGTCCTCACGCCCGTGCGGCGTCAGCCAGCCGGACGTGTCCGGACCGAGAGGGATGATCTGCGTCGGGTTGATGTCCTTGTGGACGACGTAGTAGTGCTCCTTGATCTGCGGGAAGTCGATGGTGTCGCCGAACCCGGGCGTCTGGAACAGGTCGCGCGCGTACGCCCACAACGCCGGGAACTCGGTCAGCTTCTGCCGGTTCGTCTTGAAGTGGCCGTGGTAGACGGGGTCGAAGCGGGCCAGCGTGGTGAACAGCCGGACGTCGGCCTCCGTGATCGACTCGCCCATCAGGTAGCGCGACGACGTCAGCCGCTCTTCCAGCCAGTCCAGCGCCGTGAACAGCCGCTCGAAGGCCTTGTCATAGGCGCGCTGCGACCCGGCGAACCCGCAGCGGTACACCCCGTTGTTGACCTCGGTGTAGACGCGCTCCATCACCTCGGATATCTCGTCGCGCAGCTTCTCGGGGTACAGGTCCGGAGCCCCGGGCCGGTGGAAGTCAGTCCACTCGGTCGAGAGATCGAGGGTCATCTGCGCGTAGTCGTTCGTCACGACCTGCTTCGACGGCACGTCGACGATCGCCGGCACGGTGATCCCGCGCGAGTAGTCGGGGAAGCGGGCGAGGAACGCCTCCTGCAGCCGCTCGTATCCCAGCACCGGGTCGCGGCCGCCGGGGTCGAGGTCGAAGGTCCAGCTGCGCTCGTCGTGGGTCGGCCCGCACAGACCCATCGACAGCACCGGCTCCAGCCCCAGCAGCCGCCGCACGATGATCGACCGGTTCGCCCACGGGCAGGCGCGAGCCGCGACCAGCCGGTACCGCCCCGGCTCGACCGGCCAGCCGTCCCGGCCGTCGGCCGTGATCCGGTCGGGGATGTAGTTGGAGTCCCGCTTGAAGTCGCCGCCGGTGGAATCGGCGTCCGCCACGTATCCGGAACCGCTGTTGTCCTCGGTCACCCCCTCAGCCTGCGCGAGACCGCCCGGTCCTGCTCGCCGTTGCGGTGAGTGTCACGGCCAGGCCGACGTCACGCCGACCGGTTCCCACGCCGATGAAGGAAGGGAAGCGACGGCCCAGCAACCACCGCCGCCGGGGGGAAGTGCAGGTATGACGGCTCTACTTCGTCGGATGGGCAACGCACTGGCCGTCCTGGCCGGCGCCCGCACCGACCTCCTCGAAGTCGCGCCCGGCGCCCGCGCCCGGTTCGTGGCGCTCGGCGGCGTCCTCCTCTCGACCGGCGGGCTGGCGCTCGTCTCGGCCGCCTTCGCCGTCCACATGGCGCTCGGCGCTCCCTGGATCGTCGCGCTGCTCGTCGGCCTCGGCTGGGGCACCGTGATCGTCAACCTCGACCGGATGCTGCTGGTCGGCATGGCGCACGACGCCTCCGTGAAGCGGAACGTGCTGCTCGCCGTCCCCCGGGTCGGGCTGGGGCTGGTGCTCGGCATCGTCATCGCGACCCCGCTGACCCTGCAGGTGTTCCACCGCGAGATCGACACCGAGATCGTGACCCTGCAGGCCGAGGCCGCCGACGCCTACCAGCAGGGCCTCGAGGCCGACGCCCGCTTCGCGGGGCTGCCGGACCTGCGCGAGAAGGTGACGACCGAGCAGGCCATCGTCGCCAGCGGCGGTCATGACGACCCCGCGCTGGCGACCGTGCAGGCGACCCTCGCCGCCGAGCAGGCGGCCTACGAGCAAGCGGTTGCAACCCAGCAGAAGCTCAACGCCCGGGCCCAGTGCGAGATGGACGGCACCTGCGGCACCGGGGACGCCGGCGACGGCGCCGTCTACCAGAGCGCGAGGTCGTCGGCCGAGGCGCAGACCGGCGTGGTGGCCGCGGCGAAGGCCCGGCTCGACGCGGCGGCGGCGGCCGCGAAGTCGGCCGAGGCCCGCAGCCTCGCGCAGGCGCAGGGCGACCTCGAGACCGACCAGGCGACGGTCGCGAAGCTCTCCGCCGAGCAGGACCGCCTGCAGGCCGCGTTCGACGCCACGAACGAGAACAACGGCGGCATCCTCATCCGCCTCGAGGCCCTCAGCCGGCTCAGCGACGAGAGCGCCACCCTCGGCATGGCGCACACCATGCTGTCGCTGCTGTTCATGTGCATCGAGCTGCTGCCGGTGCTCATGAAGGTGCTGCTCAACTTCGGCCCGAAGAGCGTCTACGAGGAGCTGTCCGAGATCCGCGACAGCGGCGACCTCGACATCGAGAAGATGCAGCAGGACACGCGCCGCGAGGTCGAGGAGGCGCAGAACGAGCTCCTGATCATGGCGGAGCGCGACCGCATCGAGCGCCAGAAGCAGGCGCTGCTGGCCCGGCGCCGCCGCGCCGTCGTCCCCCAGCCGGAGGCCGAGGCGACGCCGGAACCCGCCCCCGAGACGCCGGGACGGCGGATCTGGGACACCGGCCCGATCGTGGGCCTGGCCCGCGAGGCCGCCGTCCGCACCGTGCGCTCGGTGACCCGACGGCCGTCGAACCGGGTGCCCGAGCGCGTCTGACGCTCACGCCGCGGGCGGGGCTCCGCGCAGCCGGACGACGGTGGCGTGGAAGGTGCGGCGTCCGGCGACCCGCCAGGCGGTGCGGGCCGACCGCGGCAGGCCGGCCAGCAGGCGGGCGCGATCGATGGCGCAGGCGTCCTCGAGGACGAGGCCCAGCACGAGCATCTGCTCGCGGCCGGAGAGAGCGGTGCGGGCGGCGCGACGGACCCCCAGCCACTGGTCCTCGGGCAGGTAGTAGGCGAGCAGCGGAAGCAGGTGCGCCTCCTCTTCGGCGGTGTGCGCCTCGACGGCGTCGGCTACCCGGGAGCAGGCACGGGCGAACGCGTCTCGGGCAGGAAGGGTGCGCGCGACTACCCACTGGCGGGCGACGGTGGAGAGGTCGCGGAGGTCGTGGTCCAGCAGGGCGGCGTGGCTGGTCCAGTCGGCGATCACCTGACGGACACATTCGTGCTGGAGGCCGGGGACGTTGCGGAAGAGCGTCGGCCAGAGGTACTCGCGCTCGATCGCGTGGTGCTGCAGCAGCAGCCGGGCCACAAGATCGGCGTGCTGGGTCAGCTCGGCCGTGCGCTGGGCGTCGTCCGCCAACGCCCAGCCTGTCAGCTCGGCGAGCATGCGGAACTCGCGGCGCACGGCCTGGTGCAGCACCCGCTGGTAGGCGACTGCGTCGCTGTTGCGGACAGGGGTCTGCGGGGCGGCGTCGTCCGCCGGTGTCCGGGGCACTGGGATGCGCGGCGTCGTTGCCCGCGGGAAGACGGCGGAGATCATCGCTGCACCTTCTCGGATCGGCCGGAACGGATAGGGATCACGCTAGGAAGAGGCGCGTCCCGCCCGGCAGATACAGATGTCCCGATCACTCGGGACACCGTCAGTGCTCGTGAGGTCGCCGGCCCAGCGTCTCCACGGGGGTCGCGCCGGGGCGGGTCCACTGCGGCGTGGGGCGGCTGGTCGGACCCCAGGCGCCGTGCCCGTCGGCGTCCGAGCGCCAGTACCAGCAGATCGGCGCGCCGTGCCCGCCCACCGGCGCCCCGACCTGGGGTGCCTCGGGCCAGCCGTCGGGGGTGTCCTCCCACGCCTCGCGACGGCCGTAGGGCGTCATGTCGAGCAGGCCGAGGGACCCGTCGGCCGGCTCGTTGCCGCGGCCGGTCGTCGAGTAGGTGAGGAAGGCGCGGTCGCCGTCGCGCAGGTAGCAGATGACGTGCCCCTCCTCGGTCGCCATCTGCGCCTCCACGCCGCGCACCGAGTACCAGGGCTGGGTGTAGCCCATGAACTCCACGTAGGGGGCCACCTCGTCCCACGCGCCCGAGGTCAGGACGGCGAAGGAGACGCCGCGGGCGTTGAGGTAGACGGCGTCGCGCATGTGCCAGAGGTTGAAAGTGCATCCCTCGCACTGGCCCTGGGACGGCGCGCCGTCGTACCACATGGAGTGGTACACGAGGAGCTCGTCGCGGCCCTGGAACAGGTCCAGGAAGGGGACCGGGCCGTCGGCTCCGACCACCTCGGCCGTTCCGTCGACCTCGACCATCGGTAGCCGGCGGCGGGCCGCGGCGATCGCGTCGCCCTCGCGGGTGTGCGCCTTCTCGCGGGCCAGGAGCTCGTCGCGGGCGGCCTGCCAGGTGGCGCGGTCGACGACGGGCGGGCGGCCGGGCAGCGCGGTGGTCGGGCGGTCCGGGGTGGTCCTCATGGTGTCCTCCGCGGGATCTCGAGCCGGTCAACCGAACAGACTCACGACCCGGCCGGAACTCATCGCGGGAGGCGGCCTCGACCGTCAGACGCGGCTCGACGTCAGCTCGTCCAGTCACCCGTGTCCCGTCAGTCCCGGCATACAGCCCACTGCGGCGGGTCGAAACTCGGTAGCTCGCCCCGGATGACACTTTCTGCCCCGATCCGCTGAGCAAGCAGTCGAACAGCAGAACGGGGACACCGCGATGGGATTCATCAAGAACGCCAAGAGCGACATGTTGGGCACCGAGGCCAAGCGCGCCTGGGAGGAGGGACGGTCCGTCTTCGCTCCGATGCTCAACACCCCGATGACTCAGAGTTCGCTGTCCGGATCCGTCAGTGGCTGGGCGGAGATGATCGAGGCCGTCGAGCGCGAGGGCTGGCAGCTGACCCATTGGTCGGTCAGCACGGACAGCAAGGGGCGGCCGCAGGCCTACCCACTGTTCCGCGCGCGGGACTGATCGAGCCGTCGGCTCACAGGCGGCTGGTCGTCCCCTGGTCGAGTTCGCCGCCGAAGTAGTGGTCGAGCACCTCGCGGAACACCGGCTCGTCGGGGGCGGCGAGGGCGAAGAGGGTCATCGACGACTGGAGTTTCATCGCGTCGACCGAGCCGAGCACCGCGGCCGGGTCGTCGACGTCCAGGGCGGTGAGCGCGCGGGCGGACTCGACGAGCCGGCGGCCGAGCAGCGGGTGCGCGAGGTACGCGCGGGCCTCGTCGAGCCCGGAGATCGCGAAGCGCTGCGCCATGCCGCTGTGGCCCAGCCCGGCGACCTGCGGGAAGACGAACCACATCCAGTGGGTGCACTTCTGCCCGGCGCGCAGTTCGGCGAGCGCCTGGTCGTAGGTCTGGGACTGCGCGTCGACGAACCGCTGGAGACCGAAGGGATCGCTCACGCCGGCATTGTCCCCGGGGCGATTCGTGCGTAGTGACTGCGCTCGAACCGTTCTCCGTCTGAAGGGACCGACCGGATGCGCGACGAGACGACGGAACGGACCCGTGAGGTGATGCAGGAGTTCGGGGAGCGCTCGGAGGCGGGGGACGAGACGGTCTGGGACGACCTCGTCGCCGCCGACTTCGTCAACCATGCCGCCGGGCCGCAGGGGCGCGACGGGCTGCGGACGACCTACGAGCACCTGCGCCGCGACCTGGCCGACGTGACGATCGACGCGCACCACGTCCTGGCCGACGGGCAGTACGCGATCGTGCACATGACCATGCGGGCGCGGCACGTCGGCTCGACCATGCCGCTGCTTGCGGGCGTGCCGGTCGCCGGGGCCGAGGTCGCCTGGGAGTTCATGCACCTGTGGCGGGTCGAGGACGGGCGGCTGGCCGAGCACTGGGCCTGCCGGGACGACGTCGGCCTCCTGCAGCAACTCGGGGCCTGGCCGCCACCTCCGCGCGAGGAGCGCCGATGACTTCCGGCGGTTCCGGCGGTCGAATGGGACATGCAGACGACGACGCCTGATCTCGCTCCTGCCGCCGCCGAGGTCGCGCGGGTGGTGACCGGCGTGCGGGACGACCAGCTGACCGATCCGACGCCGTGCACCGGCACCTCGGTGGCGGCCATGCTCGACCACTTCGTCGGGCTGACCTTGGGCATGCGCATGGCCGCGGAGAAGAACCCGATGCAGGGCGCGCCGAAGGCCGATGCGGACACCCTGCCGGACGACTGGCGCACGCGCCTGCCCGGGCAGCTCGACGCGTTGGTGGCCGCCTGGCGGGAGCCCGGCGCCTGGGACGGCGAGACCGAGGCCGGCGGCGTGCGCATGCCGGCATCCGCGATGGGTGTGGTCGCCCTCAATGAGGTGCTGGTGCACGGGTGGGACCTCGCCGTCGCCACGGGGCAGACCTACCGCGCCGACCCGGCATCGACGGAGGCGTGCCTGGAGCTCGCGCGGCAGTTCGCGGCGGTTCCGGAGATGCGCGACCGGATCTACGGCCCCGTCGTCCCCGTGCCGGACGACGCCCCGGCGATGGACCGGCTGCTCGGGCTCACCGGCCGCGATCCGGCCTGGGCGCCCGCTTGAACCGCGGCCGGTGCACGCGGGCCCCTCGTGCACCGGCCGACCGACGGCTCAGACCGTCTCCGGTACTCGCAGGTGGGCGAGAGCGAGTTCGAACTCCGCTACTTCCGTGATCTGCATGCCCATCTCGCGGGTGAAGTCCTCGCGGAGGGACTTCGCCTGGTCGGCGGCCCGGCGCATGTGGTCCCGGCTCTCGTAGACCGACGCGGTGACCCCGCGGCCGGTCTGCCGGTCGACCAGCATGCTCATGCTGCAGAAGCCGGGCAGCTCCTCGAGCTTCGAGAGCATCGCCGTCCGCATGGTGCTGGTGGCGTCCTCCATGCGCGTGGGGTCGCCCTGGACCCAGATGACGCGGGCGCAGGCTCCTTCCGGAGCGTTGTGCATCCGGTGCAGGACGGCGATCTCCCACTCCTGCACCTCCGGTGAATCACCGCCCATCATCTGGGTCATGCGCATGCGCATGTCGTGAACGCCGCTCTCGCTGTTGTGCATCGCCTCCTCGCTCTCCCAGGCCGTCGTAGCGATACATCGGCCGGAGTCTCGGTCGCACATCATCGAGAGGCCGATGCAGCCGTCCATCTGCTGGATGGCGGGCATGACCTCGTCGCGCATGTAGGCGACCGCGTCGTCCACGGACTGCGGGTTACCGCGCACGGTGGTGGAACGGGCGTACATGCCACCACTCCTCTCGGATCGGCGGCGGTGCCCGGGCGGCATCGCCGCGCGGAACACTGTCCTCGCCCTGGCGCGCCACGGACAGGGTCTGTTGCGCTCGATCGCGCGGTGCCCGGCGCTCAGGAGGACGTGCGGCCCAGCTCGACCGCGTGGGTGAGGCGGAGGGTGGCGCTCAGCCAGAGGAGGACGTCGTGCAGCCGGAGGAGGCTGAGCCCGTCGTCCTCGAGCTCCGTGGCGACCGCGTGCTGGAGCTCGATGAAGGCGTCTCGGTTGGCGGTCAGCTCGCGGTGGATCACGGCCTCCGGACCGCTGTCGCCCTCGCGGACGTGGGGGAGGAGCTGCCAGCGGACGGCGCGAACGGTCAGCGGGAACAACTCGGGACGGCGGTGGTGCAGGGCGGCGGCGACGTGCTTGTCCTGCTGGCTGCTTTGGCCGATCTGGCGGAGCAGGGCGCCCACGGTGCCGGGTTCGGCGAGGACGGAGAACTCGTCGTCCTCGAGCTGCTCGAAGCGACGGCCGGCGGCGCGGTCGGCGGCGGCCTCGGCGAGTGGGCGGACCTCGTCGAGGACGGCTTTCAGCGCTGTCCACGCCTCCGGATCGAGGCGGCCGTGCAGGCCCTCGGCGGTCAGGATGTCGGGCTCACCGAGGGGCTCGGTCGAGCGCGGCCGGCGGTCGAACCGCTCGTAGCCGAAGGCCGGGAGGCTGACCCAGCGGCCCTCGCGGGAGTTGGGGGCGCGGAAGAGGAGGGGACGGCGTCCGCGCGCGTACCCGAGGACGGCGGCCAGTGCGGTGTCGAACGGCATCGGGTCGGGGCCGGCGCTGGGCAGGACCAGGTCGTCGCTCACCGGCCTCCTCTCGTCGCTGCCCCGCATCCTCCCAGTCCGGACGAGTGAAATTCCTGCACGAAGGGGTATCGCTCCGTGTAGTGGAGTCACTACACTCCGCGCCATGGAGGTCGAGGCCGTCGGGAGCGCGGTGCCATCGCCGCGCGCTCCCATCCACCCCGTGGGCGTGACTGCCGAACTGGCGGACACCCGGGCGAAACTGCGCGAATCCGTGCCGTCCGAGCACTGGCAGGGCGTGCTGGAGGAGATCGCGCGGCTGCAGTTCGAGCAGAAGATGCCGCCGCTCGCCGCGATGCAGGCGGTCTACGCCAAGCTGGCGTCGGGCTGGCTGCCGCACGTGCCCCGCGTCCCCGGTCTCTGACGCGCGCACCCGGCTGCTCGTCCGCCGGGCCGGTCGGGCTCCTTGCCACGAATCGGACCCTGCCGTTCCGAGACAGCCGGCCCTAGTCTGACGACATCACGCTCAGCCGTGTAGCTGAGCGCGCCGGTCGGGATTCCCCGGGGGAGCGGCGATGAGCATGTCGGTCGGTTCGCGGGCCCGGCAGTTGGTTCTGGTTCTGCTGGCGGTGGCGGGTCTGGTCGCCGGGACGACCCCGGCGCTCGCCGCGGCAGCCGGCCCGGCCTCGGACACGACCCGGCACAGCCGCACCTATCTCGCGCTCGGTGACTCCGTGCCGTTCGGCTACATCGGCAACAGGCCGGACCTGTACCCGAACCCCGACAACCTCGTCGGCTGGCCGAACCAGGTCGCCGACGAGTTCGATCTACGTCTGCGCAACGCCAGCTGCCCCGGCGAGACGACGGACAGCTTCATCGACGCCACGGCGCAGAGCAACGGCTGCGAGAACCGCCTCGACTCGGACACCGGCTACCGGGACCTCTACCCGCTGCACGTGACCTACGAGGGCTCGCAGCTCGACTACACCGTCCAGACTCTGGACGACGGGCACCGCGTCCGGCTGGTCACCCTGCAGCTCGGCGCCAACGACGGCTTCATCTGCGTGGCCACCAACGCGTGCGCCACCCCGGAGGGCCTGGCCGCCCTGACCGCTCACGTGCAGGCGAACCTCGACCGGATCCTCTCGACGCTGCGCGACGAGGGCCACTATTGGGGACGCATCGCCGTCGTCACCTACTACGCCCTCGACTACACCGACCCGGCGGGCGTGGCGTTCATCCAGGCGGTGAACCAGGCCATGATCGCGGCGGCCGAGGCCAACAAGGCGGTCGTGGCGGACGGCTTCAACGCCTTCCGGTCGCGCGCCCTGGCGGCCGGCGGCAGCTCCATCGCCGCGGGGCTCGTCTACCCGAACGACATCCACCCGACGGCGAAGGGCCACCGCCTCCTGGCGCGGGCCGTGGAGCGGGCCGTCGGTCACTGACCGTTCCGTGCCCGGCCGTCAGGTGCGGGAGAGAACCGGGCGGTTGCGCGCCCACTTCAGGAACGCGGTGGCCTGCTGCAGGTCGGGGATGTCGTTGCCGACCAGCGACCGGAGCAGGTCGTTGCTCCAGACGGCCAGGCGCCCGATCGTCCACGCCGTCTTGTCTGCCGGCGGCAGGTTCAGGTCGAAGACCAGGTGGGTGATCTCCTTCTTGCCCTCCGTCGCGGCCGAGTAGCGCAGAATCGGCAGGAACCGGTCGGGCTCGACGACGCAGAGCACCTTGGTGAGCAGCGCCTCCTTGAACGGCGGGAAGCCGATGCCCTTCCCGCCCTCGATGAGCTGGGTGAGCCGGTCCTCCAGGCGCAGGCTCTCGGGGCCGTACAGCAGGTGGTCGATCGACTCCCGGACGAGCTGGGCTGCCTTGTGCGGGTCCTGGGCCTTCCACGCCCGGTTGAAGGCGGACACGTTGCCGGCGCTCGCGACGGTGTCGCTGTTGGCGAAGTGGTAGAGCTGCTCCGGCGTCGCGGTGGCGAGGCCGTCGCGGCTGAACAGCTCCTGGTAGCGGGCGCGGTACTCGGGCACCGCCGGGTCGGGTCCCGCGTGATCGAGCAGGAACGCCGACTTCAGCATCTCCACCCGCTCGCGGACGTCGGGACGCACGTCGGTGGCCGTCGGGAACGCCGCGTGCAGCGAGTCGATGGTGCGGACGGCGGGACGGGCGGGATCGCGCCGGGCCTCGCCGCGCAGCCACTCGTGGCCGCAGTTCTCGCAGTGGATCAGCAGCCGGCTGTCGGGCTGGGGCGTTCCGTTGATGTCTTCGCTGTTGCACTTCGGGCAGGCGATGAGCGCCATGGGCTTGCCGATCGTCGGGTTCGCGCTGTCGTGGCGCGTGAAGGTGGCCCTGGTTGCACCGGCCCGGGAGGGCCGGCGTCGGCCGGGTGGACGGCGAGCTCCCCGCTCGGCGTCGTCCTGATGGGTAGAGCCTCCCACGGCCGGACTCAACCTCCCAGCGCGTCGGGGCCGCGGCGCGCGTGGTCTGATGCCTGTCAGGTGTTCGTGGCCGGCGTCGGTGCCGGTCCGCTGGCAGGAGGGTGGGCTCGTGGCCGGTTCCGGTGAGGTGCTGCTCGAGGTGGACGGCGGCGTCGCGATCGTGACGCTGAACGCCCCGGACCGGCGCAACGCGCTGACGCCGGCGATGGCCGCCGAGCTCATCGGGACCTTCGACGAGGTGGACGCGCGGCCGGAGGTCGGCGCGCTGGTCGTGCGGGCGGTCGGCAAGTCGTTCTGCGCAGGCGGTGACATCGCGACGCTGACCGCGGCCGGCAAGGACCCGGCGGCGCCCGACGCCTACGAGGGCATGGGCAAGATCTATGACTCCTTCTACCGGCTCGGCCAGGTGCGCGTGCCCACGGTGGCCGCCGTCCGCGGGTCGGCCGTCGGCGCCGGCATGAACATGCTGCTGGCCACCGACCTGCGGATCGTGGCCAAGGACGCCCGGCTGCTGGCGGGCTTCCTCAAGCGCGGCATGCACCCCGGCGGCGGGCACTTCGTGATCCTGTCGCGGCTGATCGGCCGCGAGGCCGCGGCCGCCATGGCGCTGTTCGGCGAGGAGATCGACGGGGACAAGGCCGTCGAGCTCGGCCTGGCGTGGGAGGCGCTGGACGACGCCGCCGTCGAGGACCGCGCCATCGAGCTGGCCGGTCGGGTGGCCGCCGACCCGGAGCTGGCGCGGGCGGCCGTGGGCAACTTCCGCAAGGAGGTCGTCAACGGCGCGGTCAGCTGGGACGTCGCCATGCAGTACGAGCGGCCCGCGCAGATGTGGTCGATGCGGCGCTCGGCGTCGTCCTAGACCTTCTCGGGGACGCGCAGGTGTGACAGCGCGACGTCGAACTCCTCGACGTCCGTGGTGTGCATGCCCATGCGCTCGGTGAACTCCTGGCGGATCGCCTGGCCCTGACCCTTCGAGTAGTGCCTCGTCTGCCGGTCCTGGTAGACGGCCGCGATGGCGCCGCGGCCGGTGTCCCGGTTGATCAGCAGGCTGATGCTGCAGAAGCCGGCCAGCTCGCCGACCCGCGGCAGGATGTACGCCCGGAAGCCCTCGATGATGCGGTCGCTCGCGCCGATGGCGCCCTGGGTCCAGATCACGCGAGCCGCGGCGCCCTCCGGCGCCGGGTGTACGCGGTGGACGACGCCGACCTCCCACTCGGCGACCTCGGTCTCGCTCGCCACGCCGTGCACGGCCGCAACCGCCTTCTCGCGGATGGAGCGGATGGCCTCGGCGCTGTGGTGCATGGCCTCGACGTCCTCCCAGGCCGTCGTGGTGATGCACCGGCCGGTGTGCCGGTCGACGAGCATGGACAGGCCGATGCAGCCGTCCATCTGCCGGACGGCGGGCAGCACCTTGTCGCGGGTGTAGGCGATGCCGGCGTCGATGGCGCTCGGTTCACCGCGGAACGTGGTCGATCGGGCGTACATGGCAGCGTTCCCCCTCGAGGCGGCGCTGCCCCGGCGGCGTCACCGCGTCGTCTCACTGTGCGCGTAGCGCGGCGTCACGGCAATGGATGTCGAGCCGGCGGCGCTCAGGGCAGGCGCAGGTGGGCGTGCAGGAACCGGGTCATCGCGCCGGCCAGCTCCTTCCGCGACGCCGCACGCCGGTAGACGTGGCCCTCGCCGGGCAGCTCCAGGTACTCCACCGGCCGGCCCAGCTCCCGCAGCGCGGCGACGATCTGGTGGGCCTCACCGACCGGCACGTTCGTGTCGTGCTCCCCGTGGACGACGAGCAGCGGGACGTCGATGGTGCCCGCCGAGCGCAGCGGCGAGATGTCCTCGAGGAGCGCCCGGTCCCGCTCGGGGTGCCCGTACTTCGTCACCGCGGCGGCGCCGATCCAGGGCTCGGTGTCGCGGTAGAAGGTGACCAGGTCGGACATGCCGCAGATGTCGACCCCGGCCGCGAACACCCCAGGGGAGAAGGCGAGCGAAGCCAGCGTGAGGTAGCCGCCGTACGAGCGGCCGGACACCGCGATCCGGTCCTCGTCGGCGAGGCCGAGCGACACGAGGTGGTCGGCGCAGGCCAGGACGTCGGAGAAGGCGTCGTACCGGCCCTGCAGATCGTCGGCGTGCACGAACTCGCGGCCGAATCCGGACGAGCCGCGGATGTTGGGCGCGAACACGGTGATGCCCGCCGCGGCCAGCGCCTGGTGCTGCGGATCGAAGGTGGGGCGCTCCTGTGCCTCGGGGCCGCCGTGCAGGGCCAGCGCCGCGGCGCCGGTCGGGTTCGGCGCCCGGTAGAGCCAGCCGGTCAGCGGCAGCCCGTCCCGGCCGGGGAAGCGCTCCAGGGTCGGCACCACGAGCGGGCGGTCGGGCACCTTCGGGCCGTCGGTCACCCGGTGCCAGGCGTGGGTGCGGGTGTCGAGGTGCCAGAGCTCGCGCGGCCGCTCCGGCCCCTCGACGCCGAGGATGACACTGGACCCGTCGCGGGAGAGCACCGGCGTGGACGCGACGAGCCCCGGAAGGCCCTCGACCGGGGTCACCGACCGGGTCGCGGTGTCGAACAATTCGATCTCGCTGGCGCCCGCGACGTTCCAGACCAGAAGCAGGAGGCGGCCGGAGTCGTCGGCGTCCACCCACTCGAGGTCGGCGTCGTCCCGGGCGGCGAGGGTGCGCGGCTCGCCCCGCCACCCGTTGGGTCCGAACGGCAGCCCGATCAGCACCTTGCGGGACAGGCCGACGTCGGAGGCGAGGTAGACGTACACGGGTCCGGCGTGGTCCTCGGGCGCCGGCCGGATGAGGCCCATTTCGGTTGAGCCGGTGGCGCCTTGGAACAGCGCGCTGAAGTCCTCGTCCATCAGCCGGTCGACGACCGACACGTACTGCTGCCCGCGTTCGCCGTCCTTGAGCACGAGGAACCGCTCCTCGAGCGAGATGTCGAGGACGTGGATGAGGTGTCCCTCGGCGAGCGGGTCGAGCCGGCCCGTCAGCGGGTCGGCCAGGTAGGACCGGGTGGGATGTCCGTTGCTGAGCCCGGGAAAGGTGACCACGAACCGGTGCCCGCTGCGGGTCCACGGGCCGAGCTCGACGTGGGTGTGGGCGTCCCCGGCGATGCGGCGGGCGTCGGACCCGTCGGGGCGCACCACCCACACCTGCGTGCGGACACCGCCGTCCGTGGCCACCAGGCAGGTGAGCCACCGGCTGTCCGCCGCCCACCGGACGGCGACGACGGGGTCGTCGGAGAGCTCGATGCGCCGGGCCGGCGGCGGGGCGCCGTCGAGGACGACGTCCTGCACCCACAGCTGCGGGGTGCCGGAGCGGTCGCTGATGAAGGCGACGCAGCGGGCGTCCGGGGTCATGTTGGGGCCCCAGCTACCCCAGGCGTCGACGAGCTCGTGCGCGAGCGTGACCGCGTCCTCGACCGTGCTCGTCGCCGCTTCTGCCGTCACCGTGCGGTGTCCTCCACCTTCTGCAGCCACATCTCCAGGAGAGCAAGCTGCCACAGCGCGTTGGAGCCGAGGGTGGTCCGGGTCGCGTTGGGATCCCGGAGCATGGCGTCCACGGCGTCCGGACGGAACAGGCCGCGCCGCTTGGCGGCCGGGTCGGTGAGGGCCTCGCGCACGCGTTCCAGGTAGGGGCCGTCGAGCTGGCGGATCGCCGGCACGGGGAAGTAGCCCTTGGTGCGGTCGATGACCTCGTCGGGCACGATGCCGCGGGCCGCCCGCTTGAGCACGCCCTTGCCGCCGTCGGCGAGCTTCAGCTCCGGCGGGATGCGGCCGGCCAGCTCGACCAGCTCGTGGTCGAGGAAGGGAACGCGTGCCTCCAGGCCCCAGGCCATCGTCATGTTGTCCACGCGCTTCACGGGGTCGTCGACGAGCATGATCGTGGTGTCGTTGCGCAGGGCGGCATCCACGGAGGTCTCGGCTCCGGGGCGGCCGAACTGCTCGGCGATGAACGCTGTCGGCGCGTCGTCGGCGACCAGCCAGTCGGGCTCCAGGACGTCGCCCATCGCCGCCCAGCGGCGGTCGAAGAACACCCGTGAGTAGGCCTCGACGGCGTCGTCCCTGGGGACGTCGACCAGCGGCGGGTACCAGTCGTAACCGCCCAGCACCTCGTCCGCGCCCTGCCCGGACTGCACCACCTTGAGGTGCCGCGACACCTCCTCGCTGAGCAGGTAGAACGCGACGCAGTCGTGGCTGACCATCGGCTCGCTCATGGCGCCGACGGCGGCGTCGATGGCCGGCAGCAGGCGCGAGCTGTCGATCAGGATGCGGTGGTGGTCGGTGCCGAACCGCTCCGCGACGAGGGTGGAGTACTCGAACTCGTCGCCGGACTCCCCGCCGGCCGACTCGAAACCGATGCTGAAGGTGCTCAGGCCGGTCTGACCCGCCTCCGCCAGGAGCGCGACCACCAGGCTGGAGTCGATACCGCCCGACAGCAGCACCCCCACCGGCACATCGGCGACCATCCGCCGGTCGACCGCCACCCGCAGCTTCGCCAGCAGCGCCTCCTCCCAGTCGCGGGCGGTCCAGTCGGCGCGGTGGGGGTCGCGGGTGAAGTCCGGCGTCCAGTAGACGGTGTCGCGGGTGGCGCCATCCGGTTCGACGACGCGCACGGTGGCCGGCGGCAGCTTGCGGACGCCGGTGAGGATCGTGCGGGGCGCCGGGACGACGGAGTGGAAGGTCATGTACTGCGCCAGCGCCGTCCGGTCGATGGACGTGTCCACACCACCGCCGGCGACCAGGGCCGGCAGCGTCGACGCGAAGCGCAGCCGGTCGCGGGTGTGGTCGACGTAGAGCGGCTTGATGCCCAGCCGGTCGCGGGCGAGGACCAGGCGGCCGGTGCGGTGCTCGAACACCGCGATCGCGAACATGCCGAGGAATCGGTCGACGAACGACGTGCCCCACTCGGTGTAGGCCTTGAGCACGACCTCGGTGTCCGACGTCGAGAAGAACCGGTGGCCCTTCTGGACCAGCTCGGCGCGCAGTTGCTTGTAGTTGTAGATGATCCCGTTGAAGACCACCGTGAGCCCGAGCTGCGGATCGACCATCGGCTGGGCGCCGTTCACCGACAGGTCGATGATCGACAGCCGCCGGTGGCCCAGCGCGATCGGGCCGCGCGCCCACCCTCCGGAGCCGTCGGGGCCCCGGTGTTCGAGGCAGGTGGTCATCCGTCCCACGACGCCGAGATCGGCGGCGGTGCCGTCGAAGCGCAGTTCACCGGCCAGTCCGCACATCAGGGGTCTCCGTCCGTCGGGGGAACGATCCAGGTGTCCTTGGCGCCGCCGCCGCGGGAGCTGTTGACGATCAGGCTGCCCGGCGGCGCGACCCGGGTCAGGCCGAGCGGGGCCAGCCGGCAGTTCTCCCGCTTCGGCCCGGTGAGGTAGACGAAGGCCCGCAGGTCGACCCGGCGCGGTTCCAGCCGCCCGCCGTCGAGGCAGGGCAACGACGACAGCGAGACGACCTCCTGGGCGACCCAGCCCGCGGGATCGGCCGCGATCTCCGCGCGGCGCCGGGCGACCTCGGCCGCGGTCGCGGCCGGGCCGATCAGCACGCCGGCGCCGCCGAAGCCGTCGACCGGCTTGGTGACCAGCTCGCCGACCCGCTCGAGCACGGGCAGCCGCTCGATCGCGTCGGCGGCGCGGTAGGTGGGCACGGACTCGAGCTCGGGGCGTTCGTCTAGGTAGTAGGTGATGAGCTCGGGAACGAGGGGATAGGTGGACTTGTCGTCGGCGATGCCGTTGCCGGGCGCGTTGGCCAGGACGACCCGACCGGCGGCCGCTACGTCGAGCAGCTCCTGCCCGAGGGAGCGGCCGGAGGAGTCGACCAGATCGATGAGCTCCTCGTCGATGCGGAGGTAGACGACGCCGATGACGTCGCCGCCGGCGCGGTGCACCACGCGCCCGTCGGCCACGTCGAGGTCGTCGGGGAGGACCAGCCCCAGGCCGGCGCCCTCGGCGAGGCGGCGGTGCTCGAACCAGGCGCCGCTGCCGGGGCCGCTGGAGAGCAGGACCGCGCGGGTCCCCGGCTCCGCGGAGGCGAGCAGGGTCGAGCGGAGCAGTTCGTAGGCGGTGGCCGGATGCGCCAGGCCGGGCGGGCGGGGCAGCTCCGGGACGACGGCGTCCATGAGAGCCCGGATCGCGATCGCGTAGGCGGCGCCGCTGGGGGCGCGCAGGTTGTCCTCGAGCACCCGCCAGCCGCCGTACTCGTTGCGGACGAGGTCGAAGCCCATGACCGGGGCGCGCACGACGCCGGCCGGCAACCGCGTCGCCTCCTCGCGCCAGCCGGGGGAGCGCTGGACGGCGTCCGCGGGCAGGACGCCGTCCCGGAGGATCCGCTGCTCGCCGTAGATGTCGCGCAGGAACGATTCGAGGGCCCAGGCGCGCTGGGTCAGGCCGGCCTCCAGCCCGGACCACTCGTGCGCGCCGAGGACCCGCGGGAACAGGTCGACGGCGAAGGGGCGCTCCTCGCCGTCCACGACGTAGCTCAGCCCCTGCTTGGCGACCCAGTCGTCGCGGGCCTCATCGCGCGCCCGGAGCTCCGCCGGGCCCAGCTCCTGGAGCGTCGCGACGATGTCGCCATAGGCGGCGCGCGGCACCGAGCCGCGGCCGAGGGCCTCGTCGCCGGCTCGGGCCCGGTAGCGGCGCAGGGCCGGCGGGGCGTCCACGGATCGGACGTCGGAGCCGTGGCTCTCGTCCACGACGAGGCGCATGACGTCCTCGAGCCGGCCGCCCTCGGCGTAGGCGGCGCGCTGCCGGTCGGCGGAGTTGCCGCGGGCGAGCACCGTCTCAGTGAGCTCGGACACGGTGGCCCAGTCGCCGAACTCCTCCAGTTGCGGCCGGAGCCGGGCGACCAGGTCACGGACGACGTCGTGGGCCGGCCGCGGCCGCGGAGGGTCCGAGCCGTCGACGAGCCGGCGGGACAGGCCGCTGCGCGCCGCCTGCCAGATGCCGGCGCGGTGCAGCGGCGCGGGCGGGGCGACGAACGGGCGGCCGGTCTCGATGTCGAGCTCCGCCGCGCGGGCGAGGGCGCGGAAGAGACCGGCGATGAGCACGGCGTCGTCGACGAGCGGGCAGGCGTCGCACACCCGCAGCTCGAGCGTGGGCGCGTGCGCGGACGGGCGGACGTCGAAGTACGCCATCTTGGCGTCGGCGATGACGCCGGAGCTGATCAGGTCGGCGACGAGCTGGTCGTACTCGGCGGCGGAGGAGAGCCGGCCCGGGGAGCCGGCGCTCGGCCAGCGCTGCCAGATGATGGTGCGGATGCTGGCGTAGCCGGTGTCCTGGCCGTTCCAGTACGGGGAGCTGGCCGACAGAGCGAGCAGCACGGGCAGATCGCGGGCGATGCGCTGGGCGATCTCGACGGCTACGTCGCGGTCTTCGATGCCGACGTGGATCTGGGTGCCGCAGATCAGTTGCTCGTCGACGAGCAGCCGGTACTGCTCGTGCATCCGGCTGTAGCGGCCGGTGCTGGTGAGCTCGAAGTCGGAGTATGTCGAACGCGGCGCCGTGCCGACGGCGGCGACACCGAGGTTCTCCTGCGCCGCCACCTCGATGACGTTCCTGCGCAGCCGCAGGAACTCCGCGCGAAGATCGGTCAGGGTGCGGACGACCGCGGTATTTGTTTCTACGGTGGTCCGTTGTATTTCGGCCGAGTAAAAAGCGCTGGGCAGTCGGGAGAGAATCTGCGGGGCCCTGGCGGACAGTTCCCATCGATCCAGGTCGATGAGGTGCAACTCTTCTTCTGCGCCGAGGGTGAATTCTGCACCCATTCCGAAAACCTAGCCTCGAAACGGATCGATGGCGACCGTTGGCCCGCCGGTGAGCTCCACCACGGGCCGGCGGCAGACGGTGCTCCGTGCATCGGTTAGACAGTGCCCATGACCGAGCTGACGACGCAGACCGGTGGCGGCCTGCTGTCCCGTGAGGAGATGGACGCCGCCCGGGAGCGGCTGCCCATCGTGTACGTCGACGTGGTGCCCGTGCGGGTGGACGACCACGGCATGGTGACCGCGGTCGGCCTTCTGCTGCGGGCGGGTGAGGACGGGCAGATCAAGCGGGCGCTGGTGTCGGGGCGGGTGCTGTACCACGAGCGGGTCCGCGCGGCCCTGCTCCGGCACATGGAGAAGGACCTGGGCCCCCTGGCGCTGCCGCGGATACCGCCCGCGCCGCAGCCCTTCACCGTGGCCGAGTACTTCCCGACGCCAGGGGTGACGCCGTTCCACGACCCGCGGCAGCACGCGGTGTCGCTGGCCTACGTGGTACCGGTCGAGGGGGACTGCGCGCCGCAGCAGGACGCGCTCGAGCTGACCTGGTTCACGCCGCTCGAGGCCCGCGACCCGGCCGTGCTCGCAGAGTTCGAGAACGGGCAGAGCACGCTGCTGCTGCAGGCCTTGGCGCACCTCGGCGTCTGACCTTCCGACGTCGTGCAGCCGCGGCTTGGCGCGTGGTGCCCACCGCTCCTGCGCCAGCCGATAACTGGCACGAGAACTTGGTGCCGTGCCGCACGACGTGGACCAGGCGCCTGCCACAAGCGAACGACGGGGGAGCACATGACGGACGAGACGACAGCCGCAGCGGGCAAGGCCTTGGTCCCACGCCTGCTGCAGGCCGGTGTCGAGGCGCCGAAGATGCTCCTCGAGGCGGCGATCGACGCGCAGCTCGACTCGGCGGCCAGGTACGTCAAGGCCCTGCCGTCAAGGAACTCCGCCGAAGACGTCCAGTCGACGGTCGACAAGGTGATCCGGGCGCACCGCGGTTTGGCTCGCGCTGAGGGGGCGGCTGCCGGGGTCGCCATGTCGGCGGCCGCCATGACCTCGATCGCCGGGACCGCCGGAACGACCACCGTCCCCGTCGCGGTCTTGACGTTCGCGGGCGACCTGGCCGGGCTCGCCTGGATCCAGGTGCGGATGATGCTGATCATCGCCGCCCTCTACGGGCACGACATGACCGATCGACGGGCGCGGACCTCCGAACTCGGCGTCCTTTTCGGCCTGTACGGATCGCACTCGGCCACGACCGCGGCGGAGGCGACCGCGGCGGCATCCCAGCGGATGCTCAAGCGGTTGTTGATGCGCTATCTGAAGGGCGAGCCGCTCAAGGCGCTGACCGGGATGTTCCGGATGGTGGGCATCAACTTTTCGCGAGCGGGCGTCCTCCGGGCCCTTCCGTTGGTCAACGTCCCGATCAACGCGGGGGTGAACGACGCGGCCACCCTGGCGCTCGGACGCAAGGCCCGGGCCTACTACAGCGAATTGCCGGCGTAGCCCGCCTGGAGCGAACACGCTCGGCGTCTGACGGTCGCCCATGCGGGTGATGCTCCTGCTCTGACGGCCGGGGCTGGCCGATTCGTGTCGGTGGCGTCCGCTATCCCTGGCCCGGCAGAGGCGTACGGCAGGCTGCCGGACGACGGCGATCGAGAGGCACGAGGCGATGCAGCGACTCGACGGGCGGCTGGTGCTCAGCCCGACCGACCTCACGCGCCACCAGGAGTGCGCGCACCTGACCCGGCTGGACCTCGGCGTCGCGACGGGGGAGTGGGCCGCGCCTGACGTCGAGACGCCCGAGGACGTGCAGTTCGTCTTCGACCGCGGCCTCGAGCACGAGCGGAAGTACCTGGAATCGCTGAAGGCCGCCGGCAAGTCGGTGGTCGAGATCGCGGGCGGCTCCGGTACCGAGGGACGACGACGCGCGGAGCAGCAGACCGTCGAGGCGATGCGCCGCGGGGTCGACGTCGTCTACCAGGGCACGTTCTTCGACGGCGCCTGGGGCGGTCAGGCCGACTTCCTGCTCCGCGTCGAGACGCCGTCGCTCTTCGGGGACTGGTCGTATGAGATCGCCGACACCAAGCTCGCCCGGAAGCTCAAGGTTGCCGCGCTGCTGCAGATGGCGACCTACGCCGAGCGGCTCACCGTGCTGCAGGGCGTGGCGCCGGAGTTCGTCCACGTGGTCACGGGGGACGGCGAATCGCGGCCGTGGCGGCTGATCGACGTCGCCGCGTACGCACGTCGCGCCCGGTCCCGGCTGGAGGGCTTCGTCGCCGCGCCGCCGGCGACCGGTCCCTCGCCGATCGGCTACTGCGACCAGTGCCGGTGGGCTCCGCGCTGCAACGCCGAGCTACGGCAGGCCGACGATCTCGGCCTCGTGGCACAGATCCGCGGCGACCAGCGGGACGCACTGCGGGCGGTCGGCATCGCGACGCTGGCCGACCTGGCGACGGCGTCACCGGAGCTGCTGAAATCGTCGGGCATCGGCGCCGACGCACGCACGCGGCTGCAGCAGCAGGCGGCCGAGCAGCTTCGCGAGCGAGTGACCGGGCAGCCGTCGCGCACGCTCCTCGACCCGGTGCCCGGCCTGGGCTTGCTTCGCCTGCCGCCGACGAGCGCCGGCGACCTCTACCTCGACTTCGAGGGCGATCCCTGGTTCGAGGACGGCGAGGGCATCGAGTACCTCGCCGGGCTGGGCGACCGGTCCGGCGGGTTCACGGCGCTGTGGGCGCACGACCGGCCGGCCGAGAAGCAGATGGTCGCCGACCTCATCGACCGGCTGGTGTCTGCGGCGCACGCGGACCCGGCCATGCACGTCTACCACTACGCGGCCTACGAGGTGACCGCGCTGAAGAACCTGACCGGCCGCTACGGCGTCCGCGAGGCGGAGCTCGACCAGCTGCTGCGCGAGGAGCGGTTCGTCGATCTCTATCCGGTCGTCCGGCAGTCGATGCGGATCAGCAAGGAGTCGTACTCGATCAAGAAGGTCGAGGCCTTCTACGGCCGGTCGCACGAGGGCGAGGTGGCCAGCGGGCTCGGCAGCGTGCTGATGTACGAGCAGTGGCTGGCCGACCGGGACGCCGCGAAGCTGGCCGCTATCGAGTCGTACAACAGGGAGGACGTCGACTCGACCCGCGAGCTGCACGAGTGGCTGGAGCAGCAGCGCGCCGAACTGGAGGCGCTGCACGGGTCATTGCCGCGCCCGGCGATCGCTCTGGTGGAGCCGGACGCGAAGGTCACCGCCGCGCAGGCGGTGGAGCAGGAGCTCACCGACCGACTGCACGCGGCCGGGCACGAGCTGCTCGGCGACCTGGTGGGCTGGCACCGCCGCGAGGACCGCCCGGCCTGGTGGGAGGTCTACCGGCTGCAGGAACTCGACACCGAGGAGCTCGAGCGCGACGGCACGGCGCTGGGCGGGCTGTCGGAGCCGAGCTACCTCCGACCGGAGAAGCGGAGCCATCTGTACGGGTACGACTTCCCGGTCCAGGACACGAAGCTCTCCACCGGTGACGACGCCCTGGACGTGGACACCGCGAAGAAGGTGGGGGAGGTCTACGACCTTGACACCACGGCGGGGCGACTCGTCCTGAAAACCACGGCTACCGAGCCACCTCGTCCGCGCGGACTTGGCCCGGGCGGACCGCTGAACACGAAGAGCCAGCGCGAGGCGATCCAGGCGACGGGCGAGGACGTGCTGGCCGGCCGCGACTGCCTCGGCCAGGCGCTGGTCGGGCGGCGGGTGCCTCCGGGGACGGAGCTGCGCGAGGGCGAGACCACGACGCAGGCCATCGTGCGGCTCGGGCTTGCCCTGGACGGCGAGGTCCTCGCGATCCAGGGCCCGCCCGGAAGCGGCAAGACCACGGCAGCGGCCGAACTGATCCGGGAGCTGCTCGAGGCAGGGAAGACGGTCGGCGTCACGGCGACGTCCCACGCCGTCATCGGCAACCTGCTCAAGGCGATCGGGCGGCCCTCGATGCAGAAGTGCGACGAGAGCCAGCACTGCGGCTCGGACGACGTGGCGTGGTCTGCCGACAACGGGGTCGTGACCCGCGCGCTGCTGAACGGCGACGCGAACCTGGTCGGTGGGACGGCGTGGTTCTGGACGCGGCCCGATGTCGCCGCGGCCGTCGACGTGCTGGTGGTCGACGAGGCCGGCCAGTTCTCGCTTGCCAATGCGGTCGCGGTGGCGCGGGGCGCGCGGTCGATGGTGCTGCTGGGCGATCCGCAGCAGCTGGCCCAGCCGAGCCAGGCCGTGCACCCGGGGGAGTCCGGCGCTTCTGCGCTGGAGCATCTGCTCGACGGTCACGCCACCATCCCGCCCGACCGCGGGGTGTTCCTCGACCGCTCCTACCGGATGCATCCCGGCCTCACCGCGTTCGTCTCCGACCTGGCGTACGAGGGGCGGCTCGAGGCGGCAGCCGGTCGCGAGCGGGTGGCCGTGCTGGGGGAGGGGCCGCTCTCTGGAAGCGGGCTGCGCGTGCATCCGATCGAGCACGTGCTGACCGCCGCGGACAAGAGCCATCAGGAGGCCGACGTCGTCGCCCGGCTGTGGCAGTCGGTGCAGGGCTCGATGTGGCGAAACCACCTCGGCGAGGAGAGGCGTATCGGGCCGGACGAGGTGCTCGTCGTCGCGCCGTACAACGCCCAGGTGGCGCTGATCAAGGCGGCCCTGCCGGCCGGAGCCAGGGTGGGAACCGTCGACAAGTTCCAGGGCCAGGAGGCGCCGGTGGTCATCTACTCGATGACCAGCACCAGCGCCGACGACGCACCGCGGGGTGTCTCCTTCCTCTACGACATGAACCGGCTGAACGTGGCGGTGTCGCGGGCACAGGCGCTCGCCGTCGTGGTGCTGAGCCCGCTGCTGCTGGACGCGCCGGTGCGCACCCCGGAGCAGCTGCGGCGGGTGAACGCGCTGTGCCGGCTGGTGGAAGGTGCCGGCGTCGTCTCCTGAGCAGTGCCGGACGGGCCGGCCGTCAAAAGAGACGGCATCCGCAGAAGTGCTGAGCCCCGGCCTCCGTCCGGCGTTGGGGGAGACGCATCCGGTCCGGGAGGAGGTTCATGGGCCGATCGGCTGAGTGCGCTAGAGGCCGGGGCCCGTGAAAGTGGCGTAGCCGGGCAGCCAGCGCCGCAGCTCGCCGTCGATGGTCACGGTGGCGCCGAGCGAGCAGAGGACGCCGACCAGCTCGGCGGCCTCCCGCTGCAGCAGCAGGTGGCGCGGGGGGATCGACAGCTTCCGCTGGGTCCGCTGCGCGGCGCCGAGGGGGTCGGAGGCGCGCCGGGTCTGCTCCTGCAGCCAGCTGCGGGTGAACCGGTACTCGGGCGTGCGCAGTGGCTGCAGGTAGGGGTCGAGGAGCGCGAGCAGAGCCGCGGGGGTCACGGCGTCCGGTCGCAGCAGGCGGGCCGAGGCGGCGATGCGATGCAGTTCCGCGGCATCGCCGTCCCGGCCGGCGGCGAGCAGGGGACCGAGCCCGGCCGGCCAGCCGTGCGGCATGGGCTGGATCGAGCCGAAGTCGAGGACGCCGAGCCGGCCGTCGTCCATCAGCCGGAAGTTGCCGGGATGCGGGTCGCCGTGCAGCCGCCGGGCACGTACCGGGCCGGACGCGAACAGGCGCACCAGGAGTCGGCCGCAGCGGTCGCGCTGCTGCTGCGTGCCGTCGGCGATGACGCGGGACAGGGGAGTGCCGTCGATCCACCGGGTGACGAGCACCTCGCCGTCCACGGCCAGCACCTCGGGCACGAGGACGTCGGGGTCGCCGCGGTAGGCGTCGGCGAAGGCGGTCTGGGCGTCGGCCTCGCGGGCGTAGTCGACCTCCTCGACGAACCGTTCGCGCAGCTCGGCGAAGAGCGCGCGCACGTCCAGGTGGGGGATTGCGGCTTTGACCAGCGGCGACAGGCCCTGGAGCAAGCCGAGATCGGCGACCAGCGCCTCGGCGGCGCCCGGGTACTGGACCTTGACGGCCACCAGCGTGCCGTCGGACCAGATGGCGCGGTGGACCTGCCCGATGCTCGCGGCCGCGGCGGGCCGGTCGTCGAAGTCGCGGAAGCGCGTGCGCCAGTCCGGTCCGAGGGACGCGCGCAGCTGCTCGTGAACGCGGGCGGCCGGCATGGGCGGCGCCGCCTCCTGCAGCCGGACGAGCGTGTCGCGGTAGGGGCCGGCCAGCTGCTCGGGCAGGGCGGCCTCCATGGCGGAGAGCGCCTGGCCCATCTTCATCGCGCCGCCCTTGAGATGGCCGAGGGCCGCGAACAGCTGCTCGGCGGTGCGCTGCTGGACCTGCTCGGCGACCAGCTCCGCGGGCCGGCCGCCGAGGCGCTTGCCGAGACCGAGGGCGGTGCGGCCGGCGTAGGCGGCTGGGAGCGCGGCGAGGCGGGCCGTCCGGGCGAGACGGCCTCGCGTCGGCGTCCCCTCGTCCGGGCCGGTCACGGCTACCAGGGAGTGGTCGGCTGGAGCGTGGCCTCGGTGAGCGCCTGGGTGCGCAGGTGGGTGACCTGCTGGTACTCGGGGTCGGCCACCATGCGGCTGAACGCCTCGCGGGAGGGATAGCGGACGAGGAGGACGGCGTCCCAGTCCTGGCCCTGCTCGGCGACGAGCGGGGTGCCGCCGTCGCCGGCGTAGAGAACCTCGCCGCCGTAGCGGGGGAGGAAGGTCTCGGAGAGGGCCTTGGCGTACTGGTCGTAGGACTCGCGGCCGCCCTCGGCGAAGCGGAGCAGGTTGAGCATGACCACGGGACCGCCCGGGTCCTCCTGGAGGTAGCGCTTCAGGTCGGCACCGCGGGGGTCGATCGCCATGGTTGGACGTTAGTGGGTGGCTCCTGCGCTGCTGGCCGTCGAGCGGTGGTCCGTCAGACCGTTTCGGGGACGCGCAGGTGGGCGACGGCGAGGTCCATCTCGGCGACCTCGAGGATCTTCGCGCCCATGGCCTGGGCGAACTGCTCGCGCAGGTGCTTGGCGTGCTTGCGGACCAACGAGAGGGCGTCGCGCGACTCGAAGGCCGTGACGCTGACGGTTCGGCCGGTGCGCCGGTCGACCAGCATGCTCAGGCTGTCGAAGCCCATCAGTTCCTGCAGCCGCGGCATGAGGTTGTGCCGGTAGGCGTCGAGCAACTCGTTCAGGTGGTTCGGGGGGACGCGGGCCCAGGTGACCTGTGCACCGGCGCCGTCGCCGGCCGGGCGCATTCGGTGCAGGACGCCGATCTCCCACTCCTGGATGTCGAGGCCCTGGGCGCCGAGGGACTGCATGAGCCGGATGGGGTGGACGTCCTCGTCTGCCGCGCGCATCGCGTCGGCGTCGGCCCAGGAGGTCGTGACGATGCAGCGGCCGCTCTCACGGTCGGTGAGCATGGACAGGCCGATGCAGCCCTCGATCTGCTGGATGGCCGGCATCACCTCGTCGCGGGTGAAGGCGATGCCGGCGTCGAGGTTCTCGGGGTCGGCCTTGATGGTGGTGGATCGAGCGTGCATGCCGCCGCTCCCTGCCCTCATGGCGGCGCCCCGGTGGCGTCGCCACTGGGGCTCACCTTGGCTGTGATCGATTTCTGCCGCAATGGCGTCACGGCCCGGCCCTGGCCCGCCCGCCGTCGCGATCATGACCGCGAGGGGCCCGCACTAATGTCGTGGATGCGCCGCCCGGGCCGGCTGAGCCGGGGCGCGCCGGTCACCGGGATGCCGGGCTCGGACACGGGCGTCACCTACGGTTGGTCCCGCGTCCTTCCCCGTCTTCCGGCGCGCTCTCGGCAGGTCCCCCGGTCGCTCTCGCGGTCGGTGACGACCGTGCCCGCGGAGCGCCCTGCGGGCCGCCAGGACGCCGAAACCGTCGTCCTCAGGCAGGGAGCTGCACAGCGTTGTCCGGCATGCCGTCCAGCGGGATCTCCCGCCCGATGTCCACCGGCAACCTGATGGCTGACTGCGAGCGGTGGTGCCGGGACAACCTCCCTCGCCGGCAGGCGCAGCCAGAGAAGCCGGCGCTTCGGGTCGTCCCGAACCGCGGGTCGACGTCGGCTCGTCGCCAGGTCTTCCGGCCCGGACCCGGCTGGCCGGGTGCCGCAGTTGCGCGCACCGGGAGCTGAGGAAGGGCTTCGCGGCTGAGGCGGTGACGTCCGACGCCGCAGTAGGACGCGCTCTAGCTGACCTGGTTCACGCCGCTGGAGGCGCGCGACCCCGGCGGTGCTAGCCGAGTTCGAGAACGGGCAGAGCACGCTACTGCCGCAGGCGCGGTCCTACCTCGGCGTCTGATTGCCGTCGTCCGAGCGCGGGGCCGGCGCGAGCATCCAGCCCGCGCCGGCCGCCATCCTCAAGCCATCTCGGGGACGCGCAGGTGGTGGATCGCCAGCTCCATCTCGGCCATCTCCGTGACCTCCGAGCCCGTCTCCTGGGTGAACCGGTCGCGCATGCCCCGCACCGTCTCGGCGGAGCCGTCGAGCGAGCTGCGGTCGTCGTAGGTGGCGGTGAGGACGCTCAAGCCGGTCTGCCGGTCTCCCATCAGGCTCACGCTGCAGAAACCCGGGATGTCGTCCAGCCGCGGCACGATTCCGGTGCGGAAGGTCTCGGTCATCTCGTCCATGCGGGCGGCATCACCGCGGCTCCAGGTGACGCGGCAGCAGGCGCCCTCCGGGGCCTGGTGCGCGCGGTGCAGGAGGGCGATTTCCCACTCCTGGACGTCGAACTGGCCCCCCATCACATCGGCGGACTGCTCGCGCATCGCGCGGACCGCGTTCCGGCTGGCGCTCATCGTCTCCTCGGAGTCCCAGCTGGTCGTGATGATGCACCGGCCGGAGTCGCGGTCGCAGAGCATGGACAGGCCCATGCAGCCGGGCATGGTCGTCACCGCCGGCATGACCTCGTCGCGGATGTAGGTGATGCCGTCGTCGATGCGCTGCGGGTCGGCGTGGACGGTCGTGGATCGGGCGTACATGCCGCCCTCCTCTCGGATGGTGGGCGACGCCCCGGCGGCGTCGCCGCAGGGGAGATGCTGCTCGCCCGGGCGGCCGACCGACAGACCGCTGCGCGTGCCGAGCCGCGGGTGAGGCCCGGTTGAGGTGGCTGGCATCGGAGCCGGTCCGCTTGGCAGGAAGGTGGGCTCGTGGCCGGATCCGGTGAGGTACTGCTCGAGGTGGACGGCGCCGTCGCGATCGTGACGTTGAACGCTCCGGACCGGCGCAACGCGCTCACGCCGGCGATGGCCGACGAGCTGATCGCGACGCTCGACGAGGTGGACGCGCGGGCGGACGTCGGCGCGTTGGTGATCCGGGCGGTCGGGAAGTCGTTCTGCGCCGGTGGGGACATCGCGACGCTGACGTCGGCCGGCAAGGACCCGGCGGCGCCCGAGGCCTACGAGGGCATGGGGAAGATCTACGACTCTTTCTACCGGTTGGGGCAGGTTCGCGTTCCGACGGTGGCGGCTGTGCGCGGTTCGGCGGTGGGGGCCGGCATGAACATGCTGCTTGCGGCGGATCTGCGGATCGTGGCGAAGGATGCGCGGCTGCTGTGTGGGTTCCTGAAGCGGGGGCTGCACCCGGGCGGTGGGCATTTCGTGATCCTGTCGCGGCTGATCGGCCGCGAGGCCGCCGCGGCGATGGCGCTGTTCGGCGAGGAGATCAACGGCGCCAAGGCCGTTGAGCTCGGGATGGCCTGGGAGTCGCTGGACGACGCGGCGGTGGAGGACCGGGCGCTGGAGCTGGCCGCTTGTGTGGCGGCCGACCCGGAGCTGACGCGCGCGGCGGTGGGGAACTTCCGTAAGGAGGTCGTTAACGGCGCCGTGGGCTGGGACGTCGCCATGCAGTCCGAGCGCCCGGCCCAGATGTGGTCCATGCGCCGATCAGCGGACTAGAGGGGATGGTGCCCGGGGTCTGACCGCATGTTGCGTTCACGCGCGCAGTACCTGCGAGGCGTTACCGCGTGGGCGCGCCCTGCTTCCAGTCCTTGTAAGCCGCTGGCAGGCACTTGCCGCAGGGCCGGTAGCCCGCGGCGATCGCCGTCGCCTCGTCTGCGAAGAAGACGCGGTGATCGACATAGTGACCAGCAGCGATGTGCCGTAGTGCGGACGGACAGTCGAGCCGCCCGTAGAGCTTCATGGGTCGGTAGCCACCGAGGGCGCCAGGGACCGGGCTTGAATACGGACGGCCATCGGACCCGAGCAGCGTGTACACGTTCTTGAGTATGGGTCGCTCTTAGCGACAAACTCAACAGGACCAACAGGCGGATGAACACGTGTCTTCGTGGCGGCTCTGCAGGATTTTGTCCGCCACCGGGTCCTACTTCGCCGCCCTGGCCGACTAGCGTCGCGTTCGTGTCAGGCACGCTCTCTCTCTTCGGCGACGACCCTCAAGGGGAGCCGGTTCCTCCACCCCCCGCCGAGGCCCCAATCGCGGACTGGCTGGTTGATGCAATCAGGACGGCATTGACTGCCCGTGGCCTGACATCCATGGTGGAGCGGCAGCAGGCGATCGAGGCCTCCGTTGAGCGCCCCGTCGAGTCACTGCGGTCGCTGACGCGCGCTGAGGCGCTGCGGGTTCTATCTTTGCTCGGTTCGACGCCGGCCCCGAAGACAAGCCAGACGACGGCCTGGGACGACCGAGATGAGGAAACTTGGATTGACCGACTCTGACGAGGCGCACTCCCTTCCCACGGCCGCCAAGGAGCAGCTTCTTCGCGACACTAGCCTTCCGCGATCAGGCGTCATCGCCGTTGGCGACCACGACGGATTTCTGGCTCGCGGCTCCCTGTAGGCGTGCCCCGAGATGCCGAGAAGACGGCTATTCCGAGGCGACGGCGCCGGCGTAGTAACCCGTAATCCTTGCGGCAGGCTTGGACCGCATCTGCCGGCTGGCAGCACCTACGGATGCTGGGGCTGGCGAGCTTTCGTTGCGCAGCAGTTGTGAAGTGACCCCCGTCAGGCGGACACCTCGTTCCGTGTCAGGTGGATGTTCTCGTAGTCGGTGGGGCTGAGGTTGCCGAGCCGGGAGTGCCGGCGGCGGGTGTTGTAGAAGCCTTCGAGGTAGGAGAAGACCTCCATCTCCAGCTCGTGGCGGGTCGGCCAGGAGCGGCGGTAGATCAGCTCGGTCTTCAGGGTGGCGAACACCGACTCGGCCATCGCGTTGTCGAACGCGGAACCGACTCGCCCCATCGAGGCCAGCAGCCCGGAGGCGCGCAGCGCCTTGCCGAACTCGTAGGAGCTGTACTGGCTGCCGCGGTCGGTGTGGTGCACCGTGCCGGCCGGCGGCTTGCGGGTGGTGATGGCCATGCCGACGGCGTCGAGGACCAGCTCGGTGCGCAGGTGGTCGGCCATCGCCCAGCCGACCACCTTGCGGGAGTAGGCGTCGACCACGACGGCGAGGTAGACGAAGCCCTCCCAGGAGCGCAGGTAGGTGATGTCGGCGACCCACAGCTGATTCGGGGCTGCCGCGGTGAAGTCGCGTTCGACCCGGTCCGGTGCGGTCGCGGTGGAGACCGAGCGGCGGCCGTACTTGCCGCGCCGGCGCCGGTGCACCCCCTCGATCGCGCCCAGCCGCATCAGCCGCGCGACCCGTTTGCGGTTCCAGACGTGCCCGCGGTCGCGGACCTCGGCGGTCAACCGGCGGGCGCCGTAGGTCCGGCGGTGCTCGATCCAGGCGGTCCGGGCGGCCTGGATGGCGTAGGCGTCCTCCAGTACGGCGGCGGTCGGTCCGCCGGAGCGGGCGGCCCAGGCGTAGAAGCTGGTGGGGCTGATCCGGAACACCCGACAGAGACGGCGCACGCCGTAGCTGGTCTTCTCCGCGGCGATGAACTCGCAGACCAGACCGCGACTCACCGGCCCGTCTCCCGAGCGAAGAAGACCCCGGCTTCTTTCAAGATCTCGCGCTCGAGTTCCAGCTCGGCGACCTTGCGCCGCAGGCGCGCCAGCTCCAACCGCTCATCGGCACTGAGCGCGGCGGGCCCGTCGGCTCGCTCTCGGCGCTCGGCGGCGACCCAGTTGCGCAGCGTCTCGTGGTTGATCCCCAGCTCGCCGGCGACCTCCCGGACGCTGCGGCGGCTGTCCAGCACCAGTTGCGCGGCTCGCTGCCGGAACTCCTCGGGGTATTTGCTCCGTCGGCCCACCCGGGCCCTCCCTCCTTGGCTGTTGCCAAGTCTGGAGGTGTTCAGCCGACGGGGGTCACTTCAGCCTCAGTAGGACAGCACGGGCTGCCATGTGGCTGATGAGGCAGCACAAAGTTGCCGTTACGGCTGGGCAACGACTGCCGGCGAGTCAAACGTCGTGTCTGACGGCTCGGGGGTGACGCTCTACGAGACCTGCTTGCACATCGGCAACCGCCACATGGCAGGCAGCCGTGAAGCTGACTCGCGTTGCGAATTAGCGCTACCTATTCGGGGGATCCAATGCGTCGCAGCATCTACCTTTTTCCTGCCGTGATCAGTGCGGTCCTGCTGACGGGTTGTGGTGAGGACCCCGTCGGCCCGGACGTTCGCGGGATGACGTTGCCTGACGCGAAGGCGGCCCTCACCGACGCTGGAGTTACGGCCAGCACTCACGCGACAGACGCGGCCTTCGGTGTGCTTGTTGAGGAGAACTTCGTCGTCTGCGATGTTGAAGCCGTCAATGAGCACATGGTTCGCCTCGAAGTCGCGAAGCACGGTTGCTGAACCGCCGTAGTCCAACTAGCCGCGCAAGGTGGTTGGACTGGCCTGACTAGGAAAAGCTGAGCACATTGGAACGCGGGAGAAAAGTACATGCAACAGCTCGAGGCCCACGAGGTTCCACTGCACAAGATTTTCGGCAGTGACTATGACTTCCGTATCCCGGAGTATCAGCGTCCATACGCCTGGGAGCGGGAACAGGCCACCCAGCTGCTCGACGACCTCCTAGAGACCCTTGATCGCGCGGACGACGAGCCCTATTTCCTCGGGTCCATCGTCCTCGTCAAGCGCAAGGGCGAGTCCGACGCCGAGGTCATCGACGGTCAGCAGCGACTGACGACTCTCACCATCCTGCTCGCGGTCCTGCGGGATCTGACCGCAGACGACGAGCTTCGCCAGAACCTCCAGGCTCTGATTGTCGAGCCAGGGAGCAAGATCCGAAGGCTCGAGCCCAAGCCTCGCCTCGAGCTTCGAGCGCGGGATGCGGGCTTTTTTCACGACCACGTACAAGTCGTGAACGGCACTGCGAAGCTGGTAGGAGTCCTCAAGGATTCCTTGGCTACCGACGCACAGAAGTCGGTTCGGGGTAACGCAATTGCTCTTCGGGAGCGGCTTCAGGCGTTCACCGAGGACCGTCGGCTGGACCTGCTCGCCATGCTGAGCGAGCGCACCTTCCTTGTCGTAGTGAGCACGCCAGACCTCAACAGCGCGCATCGCATCTTCAGCGTCATGAACGCGCGCGGTCTGGACCTTTCGGCCGCCGACATCTTCAAGTCGATGATCATCGGCAGCATTCCTGGCGATGCGTCCAGTCGCTATGCCACAAAGTGGGAAGATGCCGAGGAGTCGCTCGGCCGCGAAGATTTCGCTGACCTCTTCCTTCATCTGCGAATGATCTTCTCAAAGGAGCGCGGCCGTCGAGAGCTGCTCAAGGAATTTCCCGAGCAGGTCCTGTCCCACTTCGAGGGGCGGTCTGCCACTTTCGTCGATGACGTGCTGCTGCCGTACGCCGACGCCTACGAGCAGTTACGGGATCAGTCCTACTCGGCGCCTACCGGCGCGGACCGGGTCAACGGCTGGCTGCGACGGCTAGCGCAGCTGGACAACAACGACTGGCGGCCGCCGGCCCTCTGGGCGCTGCGGCACCACTCCGGCGACGCCGACTGGCTGGATCGGTTCTTCCGCAAGTTGGAACGACTGGCGGCAAGCATGCTTCTGCGCCGCGTCTACGCCACCCCTCGAGCGCAGCGGTACGCCGACTTGCTTCGCGAGATGGAGGTCGTAGGCCTGGAGGCGCCTCAGTTCGAGCTGACCGACTTCGAACGGGCAGAGACGGTTGAGCGCCTGCAGGGCGATCTGTACCTCGTCACCAAGGTGCGCAAGTACGTCCTCCTCCGGCTCGATGAGGCCCTGGCTAACAATCCCGGCGTGACTTACGACCATGCGATCATCACCGTCGAGCACGTCCTGCCCCAGAATCCGCGAAGTGACTCGAAGTGGGTCCAACTTTTCACCGACGAAGAGCGACAGAACTGGACTCATCGACTCGGCAATCTGGTCTTGCTCAATCGGGCCAAGAACTCCGAGGCGCAGAATTACGACTTCGACAAGAAGAAGCAGCAGTACTTCACCGGTAAGACCGGTGTTGCGCCGTTCGCCTTGACGGTAGGGGTTGTCTCTCACGCCAGCTGGACACCGGACGATTTGGAGAAGCGGCAGGCAGAGCTGGTCGCCACGCTCGCCAATGAGTGGGATCTCTGAGCCGCCGCCGACGGACCGTCGGAGCAAGGCTGAGAGCCGAACGGATCGTGGGAAAGGTCGATGACGCGTACGTAACTGAGCTCGCGGTCGCAGTGACCGGCTCGCTAGGCGGACGGGTCGGTGTTGCCCCGCGGGTGTTCCTCAAGAAGCTCGTGAGTGACGTTCTCGACCGCGTGGACCAGTTCGAGGACTTCGACCCACGGCGGCACTACGCCCTGACCGTCAACTCGGCGGAGCTCACCGAGATCGAGCGGGAGAGCGCAAGTCTGTCCGTCGCACCGGCGGACCGCGCTGACGACGTCCAGCTCGACCTGTGACCGCCGAGCTGCTCGATCCGGTCGTCCAGCACCACATCGTCAATTCGCTCGGCTGGCCCGCACTGCGGCCGCTTCAGGAGGCGGCTGTCGAGCCGGTCCTCCGCGGACACGACGCCCTGCTGCTCGCGCCGACGGCCGGTGGCAAGACGGAAGCTGCAGCGTTTCCGCTGCTCTCCCGGATGGCGCAGGAGGACTGGCGCGGCCTGACGGTTCTCTACGTCTGCCCGCTTCGGGCGCTGCTCAACAATCTTGAGCCGCGGCTAGCCGGCTACGCCTCGTGGCTGGGGCGCCGTGTGGGGCTCTGGCATGGGGACACACCGGACTCCGTGCGGCGCCGGTTGACCGTCGACCGGCCGGACATCCTGCTCACGACTCCAGAGTCGTTGGAGTCGATGCTGGTCTCCACGCGGGTCATGCCGGAGCAGATGTTCGGCGATCTTCGGGCCGTCGTCGTCGACGAGGTGCACGCCTTCGCCGGGGACGACCGGGGCTGGCACCTGCTCGCCGTGCTAGAGCGACTGTCGGAGGTTGCTGGTCGACCGATCCAGCGGATCGGGCTCTCCGCGACGGTGGGCAACCCGGACAACTTGCTGGCATGGCTTCAGGGCCCGGCGAAGGAAGCCCGTCACGCGACGGTCGTGTCTCCGTCGACCGGTTCCGCGGCGCAGCCGGAACTGGAGCTCGACTACGTCGGCAGCGTGCCCAATGCCGCGACGGTCATCTCCGCCCTCCATCGCGGGGAGAAGCGACTCGTCTTCGCGGACTCCCGGCGGACGGTCGAAGCGCTGGCTGTGGCTCTACGTGCACGAGGGACAACGACGTTTGTGTCTCACTCGTCCCTTTCGGTGGACGAGCGGCGGCAGGCCGAGAAGGCATTCGCTGAAGCTCGCGACTGCGTCATCGTGTCGACGTCCACCCTCGAGCTCGGCATCGACGTTGGAGACTTGGACCGAGTGCTGCAAGTTGGGGCGCCACGGACGGTTGCCTCGCTGCTGCAGCGGCTCGGGCGGACAGGGCGTCGACCTGGCAGCAAGCGCAGCATGTTGTTTCTCGCGATCGAGGACGACGAGCTGTTACGCGCCGCGGGCCTCTTGCAGTTGTGGTCGGAGGGCTTCGTCGAGCCGGTGCTTCCGCCGGCGTTGCCGCGGCACCTGCTCGGGCAGCAACTGCTGGCGCTGAGCCTTCAGAAGGGCCGAGTCGGGCGTTCGACCTGGGCTCAGAGCCTGTCGGGGCTGGCGCTGGCCACGGCTGACGAAGCGGGTCGCGTGACCGACTGGATGCTCGAGACGGGGCATCTGGATCAGGACTCCGGGATGCTGTTCGTCGGACCCGAGACCGAGCGCCGTTACGGCCACAAGCACTTCCTGGAGCTCCTGTCCGCGTTCACGGCCGATCCCGAGTTCACCGTTCTGCACGGGCGGACGGAGATCGGCACGGTCGACCCGCTGGTGATGACGCGGAAGGTCGAAGGGCCACGCGTGCTTGCCCTGGGCGGTCGCCCGTGGAAGGTCACCTACATCGACTGGAAGCGTCACCGCGCCTTTGTGGAACCGACGGACCTGTCCGGCACGTCGAAGTGGTCCGGGATGGGGCAGCCCCTCTCGTATGCGTTGACCGACGCCATGCGGCGGGGTGCTGCTCGGTGCGGACCTGCCGGGTGTCTCGTTGACCAAGCGCGCGCAGGAACGACTGGTCCTCGTCCGCGCCGAACACGAACCGACGGTCTCTGCGGACACCAGCCTCGTGCTCCGGCACGACGTCGGACAGGTGCGCTGGTGGACCTGGGCGGGCGGCCGGGCGAACGGTCTGCTGGCCGCGGCGCTGTCAACGGTCGCGCCCGGCGTTGTCGACGAGTTGGAGCGCTACGACAACCGATACGTGAAGCTGAAGGGCGACGTCACGGCCGGCGCCGTCCGGAGCGCGATGAACGAGGCTCGAGAGCAGTTGGGAGCTGACCTGGCCGATGTGCAGACGGTGGTCTCGGAGGAGGCGCTCAAGCAGCTGAAATTCGCCGACCTGCTTCCCCCGGATCTGGCCAACTCCACTCTCGGAGCGCGGTCAGCTGACCATCTGGGCGCAGCTGCGGTTCTGCGACGGCCTGTGGGCTAAGTCAGCTTCTTCTGCTTGTGGATTGCGGGGCCGGCACACGTGCCGGCCCCGCACTACAGGTCAAGACCGCGCGGGCGACCTGCTCCAGCTCGGGTCGAGCATCGTCATGGTGCCGTCGGGCGCGTAAACGATGTCCACGGCGAGGGGCTTCTCCGAGGTCGGAGACAAGGCTCGATGGATCTCGTTCGCTGCCACGTGCAGCAGGTGCTGATCCCGGATGGCGTCCTCGGCCCGACCGTTGCTCCACCACCCCGACCAGAGCCCGTCAGGCATCTTCAACAGAAGCCCGTCCAGCGTGTCGGCGAGCGCCTCGAGCTTGGCCTCCGCAGCCATGACCTCGGAGAGCCCCTGGCGCAGCAACGACATGACTCGATCGGCCGAGGGGTCCGGGGACTGACGGATCGAGTCGTCGGCGACCAACAGAATCCGTGCCCGCTCCAACTGGAGGCCGGAGAAGATGAGCTCGAGCTCGGTGAAGAGCTGCCGCGAGTCGAGTCCGAGCTCCTTGAGCTCCTTCGTCAGATTATCCGGGGTTGGAGTCCCCTTCAGCTTCTCGCCCACAGCGGCTATCCGGTTCACCCTGGTGACCGTCTTCTCGAAGATCTTCCGCGCGTGGAACGCCGCTGCGTTGATGCCGTTGGGCTGCCCCAGGCTGCGCCCATCGACGAGGACGGCCGCCGCCTCCTTGACCAACCGCCAGCACGCTCTGAGCTCGCTCACGAGATCGTCAACCTGCTCCTGACGGATCTGCTGGACTGTGGTCTCGATCCGGTCGAGCCTCGCCATCTCGTCCTTGCGAGCCTGGTACTCGAGGGCAGCGGTGAGGACCGCCATGCCGAATGTGAGTCCGACTGACGCCACGACAGCACCCCGGTTGAGCGACACCGGCATGAAGGCGGAATGACCTCGGATTTTGCCGGCTCCGTCCACGACGGCGGATCGGAGGCCCTGGCCCGCCGCCTGCTGCAACGGCCGCAGGGTGCCGTTGGAGACGCCCTTCGCCAGCTCGGCCGGTAGCACCATCCGGTAGACGGTCCCGCTGGTCGATGACCGCCCTGTGGCCGACACCATCTCTCGGATCGCGCGACCGATCTCGGACGCGGGGCTCACGTTCACCGCGTGTGCCGCGGTCGCGTCCCCATGCCACTCGGCTGCCTCGATCGTCATTGTCGGGACCTCAGCGAGCTCGGCCAGGAGCCGGGAAGCGTATGCCCGCCGGTCAGCCGTCGAGTCCGCATCGATAAGCAGATCGTCCAGACGACTCAGCTTGCTCGTCGGAAGGGGGACTACAACCTTGCTGGACTGCTCGAGCGTCACGATCATTCCTTGATCTGAAGGGGGCTGGCGGCATGCGAGCCGAGGGGGTCTGTGTTCTTTATCGGCTGCCGGGACGCTGTCGGCGAACCGACGCGCGAAGGAAGTGGTCAACGATCGACCCGGAGGGCATCCCCGGACCGGCGGCAGTCGACGGAAGCTGGCCACTCTGGAGGGGGATGGCTGCCCTTGCTGGCGGGGGGCGAAGAAGCGGCTCACGCGTGAGCACCCTCGAGAGCCGCTCGAGAGCCTTGACCTCGATCTGGCGGATCCGCTCACGGGTGAGCCCGAATTGCTGACCGATCTCCTCCAGGGTCATAGGCTCGCCAGTGCTGAAGCCGAATCGCATCCGGAGGACGCTCTGGCTCCGAGGGTCCAAGCGGTACAGGGCCGCCATTGCGGCTTCTTGCTGGTCCTGACGCGGACTACCTTCAAGGGGAGCGTAGGTTAGCGCTGCAAAGGACTCTGCGAGGGCGTTGTCCTCGAGCACCTCGTCCAGACTCCAGGGCGTTCGAGCAAGACCTCGCATCCACAGGACTCGTCCTGGCGTGAGGTCTACTTCCTTGGCCACTTGTTCGACCGTCGGGTCGTTGCCCAAGTCCTGCGACAGTTCGTTCTGAATGCGGCGGAGTTTGCTGAGCATCTCCACCATGTGCACCGGGATGCGGATGGTGCGGGCCTGGTCGGCCATGGCGCGGGTGATGGCCTGGCGGATCCACCAGGTGGCGTACGTCGAGAACTTGTAGCCCTTGGTGTAGTCGAATTTCTCGACCGCGCGGATCAGGCCGAGGTTGCCCTCCTGGATCAGGTCCAGGAATGCCATGCCGCGGCCGGTGTAGCGCTTGGCCAGCGAGACCACGAGGCGGAGGTTGGCCTCGAGCAGGTGGTTTTTGGCGCGCTCGCCGTCGCGGACGATCCAGTTGAGGTCGCGGCGCATCTGCGGGGAGAGCTTCTGGCCCTCCTCCTCGACCTGGCGCAGCCGCTCGGAGCCGTAGAGACCGGCCTCGATCCGCTTGGCGAGGTCGACCTCTTCCTCGGCGTTGAGCAGCGCGACCTTGCCGATCTGCTTGAGGTAGGCGCGGACGGAGTCGGCCGACGCGGTGAGCTCGGCGTCCTTGCGGGCCTGCCGCAGCGCCTCGGACTCCTCCTCGTCGTCCCACTCGGATTCGCGGCCCGCGGCAGCTACGGAGGCAATTCCGCGGTGCTCGTCGGAGTTCCAGTAGGGGGTGGCGGCCGGCTCGGGATGGCTCTTGGGCGTCGCCTCCTTTCGGCGAGCAGCATGCTTGGCGGGCGCCCTTTCCATACGGCTGCCTGACGCCGCCGTCTCGGGCGTTGGGTGGGACAAGCGAGGAGCAGGCGCATCGTCGAGCGACGTGGCGTCGGCATCGCCGAGGAGAAAACGCAGCAGCTCCTCCCGTGCGTCGGGTAGGCCGAAGTCGGCGCTCTGTCTGCTGTGGGGGAGCACTGCGCTCAGCGGGCTGTCGGCGTACAGCGTCGGATCCTCGACCGTTCCCTCGGCGTAGAGCATCACGAGCCGAGCCGCCCGACCGTCCTGTTTCGGCCTCAGGACGCGGCCGAGACGCTGTACCAGCTGACGGCGGCTTCGGCTTGCCGCAACGATCACGGCGAGGTCGGCCTCAGGGACGTCCACCCCTTCGTCCAGCACGCGGGGCGCGGCGAGCAGACGGGCGGCGCGTTCGCGAAAGGCATGCATGCGACCTCGGCGCTCGTCGCGGTCCAGCCCCGAGAAGAGGGCGGACGCAGGAATGCCTGCTTCTTCGAAGAGCCCCGCCGCGTTCTCCGCGCTCTCTTTGGTCTGCGTGAAGACGAGCGCGCCGCGTGCCTGGCGCACGGCGGGTTGCAGCAGAGCCAACGCTTCCAGTTTTCCCTGTGAAGCAGCTAGCAGGGCACGTCGCACGGTCATCGGGCCGAGGTAGGCGCGCGCCGCTTGCGAGGCCGGATGGCTCCGATCCCGGCTGGCCCGGTTGAGCTCGGCCATGAATCGGTCGTACGGCTCGCGCGGAATGCCGTGGCGATACTCCAGGGTCCTCGCGGCGACGTCCATGCGATCGCCGCAGGCGTCGTACTCCTGCCGTTCGTTTGGCGTGAGCTGCACAGCGCCTAGGGCGATATCGAACGGTGCGATGACTCCGTCGGCGAGTGCGCGGTCATACCAGAGCGTGAAGACGGCGTCGCCGAAGTACGGCTGCAGGTACGCCTCGATGCCACCATCCTCCCGTTCGAAGGTGGCAGTTAGACCCAAACGTTGCTCGAAGCCCGGGGCGAGGGCCTGGGCGAAACTGGGAGTCCCGTAGCGGTGGCACTCGTCCGCCACGAGCAAATCACGCGGACGAGGCTGCGGTCGGCGGGTTGCCGCAGAGTTCACGATCGCCACGAGGACATCGCAGCTCGACAGGTCGTCCTGCCGCCCACCACCGAGTCGGCCGATATCGACCTCGGGCAGCTTCTCGGCCAGGACGCGGAACCACTGCTCCTGCAGCTCGGTCGTCGGGACGATCACGAGGACGCGACCGCCCGCCGCCAGCGCATCCCGGGCGGCGCTGATCCCGACGAACGTCTTTCCGGCACCGGTGACGGCCTCGACAACACCGCGACGGCCGGCCTCACGCCAGGCTGCTAGCGCATCTCGCTGCCAGGGGCGTAGCAGAGGAGCGAGGTTTGGCAGCCGTACGCCCCTGTTCAGCCCAGCCGAGGGAGCAGCCGGAGCTGGCGCGGATGGCGGCGCGCTCGGGGAGACGTCAGGCGTGACCTGCGCGAGGCTCGTGACCGCCGGACTAGCCGGTTGGACGGTGACCTCCGCTGGTGAGCCTTGCCGGAGCTTCGACTCAAGTTCATCGACGCGAGTCAGGAGCCGCTCCCGCACATCGCGCAATTCATCGCGCTCTGCCCGCAGCGTTCGGTTCTCAGCCATAAGGCGGCGGAGGACGACCCATGGATCCACGACTCCGTCGACGTCATCAGGAGTCAAGGGAGCTGAGTTGTGATCGTCCCTGAGCTGCCGTCCTGACACGGCGCGCACGGTATGTCACGGATCCGACAATGCGGTCGACCCATCGTGACGCGCAGGTCGATTCGAGTGTCGTCTCACCCGGTCGGGGGACGACCCTCGGTGCTGATGTCCAGACGCGCAGCTTGCTCAGACGTCAGCCGGCGCTGAGGAACTCCTCGTATCTCTGCTCGAGGCGATTCGGGTCGGGCCGCGCAGCTCGGTGCTGCGGCACGCTGAGACGGACGCCGTGCATTGCTTGGATGCCGTGCTTGAGCATTGGCCCGTCGATCTCGACCAGGACGTCCCGTCGCACCTGGACGACGAAGTCGGGTCGCACGCCGATTATGTCCCGGTCGTAGGCGGCGTGGTGGATCTTGCACAGGCTCAGCCCGTTGGGCACGACGGGAAGTCCGCCCTCATCGGAGTCCCGGATGATGTGCGCGGCGTCGAGCAGGTCCGTGTGCTGCAGCCGGCAGATGGCGCACCGCTTCTCGTACGCCTGCAGAACGCGAGCTCGGAACACCGGCTGGTGCAGCCGTGCGCGCACCAGCTGCTCTAGGTACGACCTCCGGTCTGCCGGCAGGGTCTCGACAGAATCCGGGTCAACGAGTCGCTGTGCTTGATCCACCGCTATGAGGAAGGCGTGCTCCTCGGGCTGCTCCCCAACGACGTACACGGGGAACTGGGCTTGGTACACGCCCTTCGCCACCCCGATGAAATAGGCCAGCGGTCGCTGCCCCTGCATCGCGGTACGGAGCGCGCGGTTATCTGAGAGATTCGGGTCCGTACCGCGGTAGGCGTACTTGACGAGACCCCCGGGGGCGATGGCGTCCTCGTACGGGGGCAGCTGGTTGGGTGCGGTGTAGGTCGTGCGAATCGTCAGCGCGGCGTCCAGGGCTCCGGGCTTCCAGATGCCCGGCTGGACGACGAGCTTGAGCGGTTGCCCCGCCACGCTGAATTGGTTGATTTCCGCGGACGTCACGCCTTCGGGATGGAGGGCCGTGAGCCGCTCCAGGTGGGCGAACATTGCCGTCCGCACCTGTTCGTCCAGCACGGTGCCCCCTACCGTTGCCTCGGGAGCGGCCGTGATGGATCGCCTTGGCCGCACGTCTCGAACGGCAGACTAGCCACGAGCTCGGCGCCCCAGCTGTAGGGGGCGCGTTTCTACGCCTGGTCCGCGTCGGTAGGAGCGAACTCGCGGACGGACGGGGGTAGTTCGTGCTCCAGTCGCCAGAGGATGCGCATGGGCCGTTCGCCGGTGTGCGACTCGTAGGTCATGGGTCCGGCGTAGAGGAATGGCGGTGTCCCACCTGTCTCCGTCGTCTTCGTCTCGCGGAGGAACAGGTGCACGGTGGAGCCCTGCTCGCGGTGGTTGATGTACCGCTGTCCCATCGCCGACGCCTCTGCCGTGGTGCTTTGCGATTCCCACTGGAAGAGAGTTGGTGACAACGGGCGGTCCGCGTACATCGTTGTGGCGGAGAAGTGTTCCTCCGTCTTGTGCAGGGTCACGAAGAAAACGTCGGCCTGGTCACCGGGGACCCAGCGCACCCCCTGCCCGAAGGTCCCGGCGAGGTTGCGCATACCGAACGCGGCAAACGCCTCGTCGCGGCTGTAGTGGGCGTGAAGGTGCAGTGGACACGGCTCGGACGGGTCCAATGTCGGCGTCGCGTTACGGATGCGCTCGCGTAGGACGCTGCTGAGCTCGAACAGCTCCTCCGCTCGTCCAGGGTTGGCGAGAAGGAGGTCGAGCGAGTCCTCCGTGCTGGTAAACGGCACGCGCCAACCCCAGAGCGAGAAGTGCAGCATCGCCGCCAGCCGCTGGACGCGCTCGTTCACGTCGAGGCCGCTTCGTCTCGTGGCGACGCTGGCGAACGACTGGATGAACTCGAGTCGCTCAACGTCGTCGATGTGCAGCAAGCGGCTGAAGGCTGCGCCGAGCGTCTTGTCATCGGGCCCCGGCACGGTGGCGTCCCAGCCCGCCGCTCGACGCAGGTCTAGCCAGCTGGCCTTTGGACCGCGGTACAGGTCCTCCAGTTCCACACCGTTGTCGTCGAGGAACTGCGTCAGGCTGGGGCTGCTCTGGCCCTGGGCCTCAACAAGCAGGCCATTCCACGAGACGCTGAGCGACCGCTTGACGTTCTCGAGGACAACGTCCTGAGCGACGGGGTCCAACTCGATCCGGGACCCTGCTGGCAGGTGGGGGAAGCCTTGCTCCATTTCCTGGCGCAGGCCGCCCCGGGACGTGCCAGTCAGCGCCCGGAATCGCTTGTCGAAGCGGAAATCGCGGTGCTGAGCGCCGATGAAGTCCAGAACCGTGAGGTGGGTCTTGCCCTCGGACAGGCGGAGCCCGCGCCCGAGCTGCTGCAGAAAGACGGTCGCGCTCTCCGTCGGACGGAGGAACAGCACGGTGTCGATCGTTGGCAGGTCCAAGCCCTCGTTGAACAGGTCGACGGTGAACAGCACGTTGACCGACCGGTCAGCGAGCGCGGCGAGCGCTGCGGCCCGGTCGGCAGGGCTCGTCTGGCTGGTGATCGCAAGGCTCGGAATGCCGGCGGTGGTGAACGCCTCGGCCATGAACCGCGCGTGCTGGACGCTCACGCAGAAGCCGAGGGCGCGCATCTGAAGGGGGTCGGGAACCTTCGCGCTCACCGCCTCCAGGATGACGCCGACGCGCTCCTGTGTACGGGTGTACAGCTCGGTGAGCTCGGCGACGTCGTAGCCGCGGCCGCGCTTCCATTGCAGCCGGTCCAGTGACACGCCGTCGTGCACGCCGTAGTACTCAAACGGCGCCAGCAACCCCTGTTCGAGTGCTTCCCACAGCCGGAGTTCTACGGCTGTGCGCCCGTTGAACCACTTACGCACGTCGGCCCCGTCGGCCCGTTCAGGAGTCGCCGTCAGCCCCAGGAGAACCTTCGGCTCGAAATGTTCGAGCAACCGCTGGTAAGTCGACGCTTCAGCGTGGTGGAACTCATCCACGACCAAGAGGTCGAAGTGGCGAGGGCTGAGCTCCGCTAGGTCCATGTGGGTCAGCGACTGCACAGAGGCGAAGACGTGCTGCCAGGCGCGGGGGCGTTCGCCGCCCACGAAGAGCTCGCCGAAGTCGTCGTCGTCGAGCACGCGCCGGAAGGTGTCGCGGCTCTGGGCCAGCAGCTCCTTGCGGTGGGCGACGAAGAGGAGAGTCTCGACCGTCCCCGCTGCGCGGAGGCGTTGGTAGTCCAGGGCAGACACGACGGTCTTGCCGGTGCCGGTCGCCATCACGACGAGGTTGCGCCAGTGCCCGTGGACGATCCGCTCGGCAGCGAGGTCCTCGAGGATTTCCTGCTGGTACGGGAAGGGCCGAACGGCGGCGGGAGCCGCTGGAGAAGGCTCCACCGGTGCTGGCGCACGTGTCGTCCGAGGCGTCACAGCGGCCGCGGGAGTGCTGGGGAGGTCGTCGGGCTCCCAGTCATCGCCGATGAGGAATCGCAGCAGAGCATCGCCGTCGCGAGGCAGGTCGAATTCGGCTGACCGCCGGCTGTGGGGGAGAACCGACGCGAGCGGGTTATCGGCGTGGAGCGTCGGGTCCTCGAACGTTCCCCGCGCGTAAAGCACCACCAGACGAGCAGCGCGTCCGTCGCTCTTGAGGCGCAGGACCCGGCCGAGTCGCTGGACGAGCTGACGGCGACTGCGATTGGCAGCCACGATCACCGCCAAGTCTGCCTCCGGGACGTCGACCCCCTCATCGAGGACCCGCGGTGCCGCGAGCAAACGGGCCACGCGGTCCCGGAAGGCCACCATGCGGTCTCGCCGCTCGTCACGGTCGAGCCCTGAGAAGAGTGTCGATGCTGGGATGCCGGCGTCCTCGAAGACGTCCGCAGCGTTCTCGGCGCTTTCCTTGGTCTGGGTGAAGACCAGCGCACCGTGGGCTCGCCTAACCGCCGGCTCCAGCTGGGCCAGGGCGGTCAGCTTCTGCTTCGAGCCCGCGAGCAGGCCGCGGCGGGCGCTCATGGGCCCGAGATACATCCGCGCGTAGGCGGAGGCGCTGTCTAGGCCTTGGCCACGGGCGAGCCGGTTGAGGGTGAGCATGAAGTCGCCGTACGACTCACGCGAGATGCCGAACCGGCTTTCGAGCGTGCGTGCAGCGACGTCCATCCGTTCCGAGCAGTAGTCGTACTCGCGCTGCTCTTCGGCACTCAGGTCGACTGCCACGAGGGCGATGTCGAACGGGGCGATGATGCCCTCGGCCAGGGCGCGGTCGTACCAAAGCGTGAAGACGACGTCCCCGAAATAGGGGCGCAGGTAGGTCGCGATCCCGTCGTCTTCGCGTTCGAAGGTCGCCGTCAGGCCGAGGCGGTTCTGAAAGCCTTCTTCGAGCGCCTGGGCGAAGCCCGGTGCGCCGTAGCGGTGGCACTCATCGGCGATGAGCACGTCGCTCTCGCGGGGGTGGAACGTCCGCCGTGCCGCGGAATTTACGATCGCCACCAGGACGTCGCACGTGTCCAAGTCGTCCTGACGGCCGCCACCGAGGCGACCGATACGCACGCCAGGGAGCTTGTCGATCAGGCCGGCGTGCCACTGGTCCTGCAGCTCGGTCGTCGGCACCACCACCACGACGCAGCCCCCGGCCACCAGTGCGTCCCGGGCGGCGGCGATCCCGACAAACGTCTTGCCGGCGCCCGTGACGGCTTCGACGACCCCGCAGTGCCCAGCCGCCTGCCAGGCCGCCATCGCCTCGCGCTGCCACGGGCGGAGCACAGGGGCGACGTCAGGCAGGTCCGGGTAGGCGCGACGAGCTCTGGGCGGTCGAGACGACGGGACCGGTTCGGGCGCTGCCATCCGTGCACCCGTGCCAGTCCCAGCCGCGCCGTCGTCGGGGGTGATGCCGTGCAGGACCGGTCCGGAATCCTCTACCACGACCTCGGTGCCGGGCACTGCGAGCAGCTGCAGTTCAAGGTCGTCGACGCGTGCGAGGAGCTCGTCTCGTTCCCGCCGCAGTGCTCGGTTCTCGGCCATGAGCCGACGCAGGACAACCCAGGGGTCGACGACGGCGCCATCCTGCGTGGACATGCATCTCCCGAGTGCGAGTGGGCCGCGACCTTCTGACGCTAGGTCACCAGCCCGACGATTCCCGCGACGTCGGCATGTGCCGTCACCCGTGCGTGTGGCAGTCGTGACGGACGGGGCGAACTTGCACATTCGGGACCTGGTTCGTGTCGTAGGTCCCACCTAACGTGACGGTGCGAGCGCGATCCGCCTCGTCGCTGAGCTCGTACCACGGGGAGAACGCTTGACCACGGCGCCTGCTGCCACCCGCGCAACCGACCCGGTCCTCAAGGACAAGGTCAACCGCCTCATCCAGTTCCTCAAGGACCTGGTAACCGCTCGGGCCGTCCCGGTGCGCCAGGTGACCGGGCACCTCGACCACCTCTGGCTCGACGAGGTACGGGAACTGGCGGCGGTGGATGCGGAGGCCGCTGCGGGGGGAGCCCTGCTGCGGTTGCCTCGGGTCGTCCTCGAGCCTCCGCCGGCGCTCCCGTCGTTGCTGCAGGGCTGGGTGCCGGTGTCGGAGCGGGACAACAGCGCTCTGGATGCGCCGAGATTGCGGTCGGAGGGAGCGGACGAAGAGGGCAACCGGGTACGGCTGGACGAGCGGCCGGAGATCGCGCTGGCGTACGACGCGTGGCTGCCGGAATGGCAGCGCTGGGCGGCACGCGATCGCCCGCAGCGACTTCTGCACCGGACCTATGACCGGCTCCGAACCATGCGGCAGCAGACGCTGGAGAACCCCGAGAGCGTCGAGGCTGTCGTCGCCGGCGGCCTCCTGCACCTGCCCGACCACGACGTCCGCACGCACGTGCTCGCCCACCGCGTGACGGTGGACATCGAGATCGAGACCGGCGACGTGGTGGTCAAGCTCGACCCGTCCGCGGCGACGGCATTGGAGGATGCTCGGGTCCTTGCTGGCCTCGACTTCTTCGACGACGGCGGGACGGCTGCGCTGCGAGCACGCATCAGCGAGCTCGACGTCCGTCCGGCCAGCGACAACGCGCTGACCTTCCTCAAGGAGTGGGCCACCCGTGCGGTACTCGCGCCGGTCGAGACCGCGGAGGGTTGGGCCCCGGCGGCGGGGAGGAAGGCATCGTTGTCGCCCTCGCCAGCGATCGTCCTGAGGCGACGCGGGGCCTACGCGCTCCAGGAGTACTACAACGACATCCAGCGGACCCTCGCCGACGCCGGCGAGGCCGTTCCCCTCGGTCTCGCGCAGCTGGTGGAGTCGATCGAGGCCGAGGACCGTGTGGCCTGGCTGGAGGCCACCGGGGCGACCGCCGGTGTGGACGTGGCCGACGACCCGCTGTTCCCGCTGCCCGCGAACGAAGAGCAGGGGCAGATCATCCACCGCCTGCGCGACGACACGGGCGTCGTCGTCGAAGGTCCCCCGGGCACCGGCAAGACGCACACCATCGCCAACCTGATGTCGGCCCTGCTCGCTCGCGGCCAGCGGGTGCTCGTCACGAGTGAGAAGGCCCAGGCGCTCAAGGTCCTCCGGGACAAGTTGCCTTCGGAGATGCAGGAGCTCTGCGTCTCCATCACCGATGCCAGCCGGGGCGGTTCGCTGGAGCTGAGCAGGAGCGTGAGCCGTCTCGCCGCCGAGCACTCCTCCTACAACCCGGCTCGTGCGCAGCGGGTCATCGACGACCTCACCGGAAAGCTGCATCAGTCGCGGACGCGGCGGGCCGGCATCCTGGAGGAGATCCGCTCCCTGCGCGAGGCCGAGACCTACCAGCACCCGGAGGTCGCCCCGGGATACGACGGCACGCTGGCCCGGATCGCCGAGCGGGTGGCGGCCGCGCAGGCTGAACACGGATGGATGCCGGTACCAGCCGCGGGCTCGCTGCCGCTCACGGTGTCCGAGTTCGAGGAGCTCCGCCGAGAGCTTCCCGGCGACACCGACGTCCGCCGCCGACGCCGCGAACAGTCGCTGCCACCGGCCGGGGCCATTCCGGACGTGCAGGTGGTGCGCCGGCTCGCCAAGGACGTTGCGCGTGGGGAGGCCGCACGCGCCGGGCAGTCCGGACCACTGGCTGACGTCCTCGGCCAGCTCGACGCCGGAACGCTCGCCGAGCTCATCCGTGTCTGCGGTGAAATCCGCGACGGGATCGCGGGCCTGTCGTCGGGGGTCGACGCCTCCTGGGCGATGCCGGTCCTCCACAGCGTCCTGCGCAGGGACAACGAACTGCTCTGGCAGCAGGTGAGACAGGCGCGTCAGCTCGTCGACGATGCCCAGGCGATGAATGCCGAGATCGGCTTTCGCGATGTCCAGGTCGCCAGCGACGCCCCACCGTCACCGGTCGCGCAGGTCTTCGCCAACCTCGCGCGCTACCTGCAGGACGGCGGTGCGCTGAAGAAGCTGTTCAAGAGCGATCAGCAGAAGGCGGCCGAGCCGTACCTGTCGGGCGCTTCCGTCGACGGCCAGCCGGCGACGACGGCCGAGCAGGCGCACCTGGTTGCACTGCACCTCTCAACGCTGGCCCGGTTGCACGCGTTCGCCTCGGCCACCGCGATGGTCCAGATCCCCGGTGGGGTCCCCGGCCCGCGAGCGTTCCAGGTCTCGCATGCCCACCGCGTCGTCCAGACGATCGAGGCGATCGAGGCGCTCCGCGCGGCCCGTGACCGGCTGGGCACCGCTCTCATCCGCATCCCGGCGATGCCCCAGGTCGACCTCGTCACCACCCAGGGCGTTCGCACCTTCGTCGACGTCGCCACGGTCTTCGCCGACGTCGAGATCGCCCGGCGTGCCTCCGATGAGCTGGCGCGACAGGCGACCGCCCTCGAGTCGACCGTCGAGCGCGCTCAGCGTCCACCAGAGCTTGAAGCGGCGGTGGAGGCGCTCCGGCGAGCCGAGGCTCAGACCTTCGAGGCGGCGCTCCACGATCTGGGGCTCGCGGGCCGCGAACGCCGGGCTCAGCTGCGGTGCGACGAGTTGTCACAGCGGCTCAGCACCGCAGTCCCCGCCCTCTTGGCGTTGCTCCGCGAGTCGATGCGCGACGACGTCTGGATCGAGCGGCTCGCACAGCTCGATGACGCCTGGAGCTGGGCCTGCGCTGCGACGTTCGTCCGTGAGCGGACCGCACCAGGCCGCGAGGACGCGCTCGATCGCGACCTCGCCGCGGTGGATCGGGACATCGCCAAACTGACCGCTGAGCTTGCTGCCCAGCAGGCGTGGAAGGCCTGCCTGGGGCGCATGAACGCGACCCAGGTGACCGCGCTCCAGGCATACCGCGACAGCATGGCCAACGTCGGCAAGGGCAGCGGCAAGTACGCCCAGCGTTACCGCCTGGCCGCGCGCGAGGCGATGAGCGCCGCCCAGGAGGCCGTCCCGGCGTGGGTCATGCCGCTGCAGGAGGTGCTGGCCTCCATCCCGCCGCGCCAGAGTGCCTTCGACGTCGTGATCGTCGACGAGGCGAGCCAGGTCGGCATCGAGAACCTGTTCTTGCTGTGGCTGGCGCCGCGCGTGATCGTCGTCGGTGACGACAAGCAGTGCACGCCGTCCGAGGTGAAGCACGGGGCCCTGGACAAGGTCTTCGACCGACTCGACACGATGCTTCCCGACGTCCCGAACTACCTGCGGTCGACCTTCACCCCGCGATCGAGCGTCTTTTCCATCCTCCGGACGCGATTCGGTCAGGTCATCCGGTTGCGTGAGCACTTCCGGTGCATGCCGGAGATCATCACGTGGTCGTCGCAGATGTTCTACCGCGATGCTCCGCTCGTCCCGGTCCGGCAGCACGGGGCCGACCGGCTGCAGCCGTTGAAGGCGACGTTCGTCCCGGGGGCGTACATCGAGGGGGCCAACTCGTCGCTGCGCAACGAGGTCGAGGCCGAGGCGATCGTCGATGCGCTGGTGGGGTGCCTGCAGGACCCGGCCTACGACGAGAAGACCTTCGGCGTGGTCGTCCTCCAGGGGCACGCGCAGGTCGACGTCATCCGCGAAGCACTGCTCAGCCGGGTCGAGCCGGAGGAGTGGGAGCGTCGCAACATCCGGATCGGCACGGCGCCGGACTTCCAGGGCGATGAGCGGGACGTCATCCTGCTGAGCCTCGTGACGGCGCCCGACCACAAGCGCGCGTCCCAGACCCGGCTGGACGCCCAGCGTTCGTACAACGTCGCGGCGTCTCGCGCCCGCGATCAGCTGTGGCTGTTCCACTCCGTCATGGCCGACCAGCTCCGCAAGGACGACCTGCGATCCCAGCTGCTCTCGTACATGACCTCGATGCCGGTCGCGGCGGCGGCCCCGATGCCGGACGACGTGCCGGAGAACGAGCGGCACCCGGACTTCGACAGCTTGTTTGAGCAGCGCGTGTTCCGGCGCATCCAGCAGCGGGGCTACCACGTGACGCCGCAGGTTGAGGTCAACGGGCGGCGCATCGATCTCGTGGTCACAGGTGCCCAGGGAAAGCTGGCGGTCGAGTGCGACGGGGACGCATGGCACAGCTCCCCTGAGCAGGTCTCCAGCGACTTCGCACGCGAGCTGGAGCTGCGGCGCTGCGGCTGGCAGTTCTGGCGGATCCGCGAGTCGAGGTACTACCTGGATCCGGAGGGCGCGCTCGCCGACCTCTGGGTCACGCTCGACAAGCGCGGCAGCGGGCCCGCGCGCATCACGACGGACGGCGAGACCTCGGTGGACTGGACGCCGCAGGATCTGCCCGCCAATGAGGACGACGCGGAGACCGAACTCGAGGAGCTCGACGAGGAACCGCCCAGCGTGCCGATGGCGCGGGCAGCCGTCGACACGACTACTCGGGTCTTGCCGACCACAAGAGCGCCGATCCCGGGAGAGCTGACGCGGACTGCGGCACCGGCCCAGCCGCGAACGGAAGCGCTACCGCCGAGTGGGCAGCCGGCCGTCCGGCCGGTTCCAGCTACCCCGCGCACTGCGGGTTCGTCTGGAGCAGTGGATGAGGAGACGCGACTCCTCGTTCTCGAATTGGCGACGGACGGTGCGTTGACCAACGAGGTCGTGCGTCAGTTCCTTGGCGTCAGTTCCGACGAGGGTCGGCGCGTGCTCAACGCCTTGGCGCACGCGGGATTTCTTGAGAAGCGAGGGGCGACGAAAGGCACTCACTACGTGCTGCCTGGGTCGGGCGTTGCTGCTCGGACGGACACTGACGCCGTAATACGTCGTAGCCCTGGTTCTGCCAGCCGCACCTTCGACGATGACCACGCGCAGCTCGTCCTTCAGCTCGCGGAACGAGGTCCGCTCACGAACGAGCTGGTACGTCAGCTGCTCAGCATCGATCGAGAAGACGCTCGTCGCGTCCTTGCGGCGCTTACAGACCAGGGGCTTCTCGAGCAACGAGGCGCCAAGCGCGGGACGCACTATGTGTTGGCCGCGAACGGGAAAACGACCCAGTCGGACGCCAGCACGCCGGGCATCGAGGAGTTGGATCACGCCGCGGCTCCCTACGGAGAGGCGCCAGCCTCGCGTTCCCAGGAGCGCATCCAGCCGTCGACGCGGCCGCTCTCAGCAGGCAGTGCAAAGGCGGACCTGGGCGACAGCCAGTGGCCGTTGACGGTCAACGAGATGGAGGCACTTCGGGCTCAGTTTGGGCAGCGGCTGCAGGCTGATGTGCAAGAGGTGACCCGCCGGAGCGGTTACCGCCCCGGGTACTACCAGCAGATGTTGGCGAAGCACGGTGGCTGGGCCACTGCGCGCCGCCTGCTCTTCGACTCACAAGTCCACGAGGGGCTGTCACGCCTCTGGGAGCTAGGACTGCTCGAGTACAGCCTTGAGTCCGCCGTGCTCGATCCCGCCTACCGGAGGCTCTTCATGCGGCGAGAGCTCGAGACAGCTCGTGCACGCCTATCCGAGCTGGGATACGACGTGGGCTGAGTTGTCGAATCGCAGCCGATCGGGGCTTGCCGGGCAACCTCGAGCGAATTCGTTCCGGTAATCCCTCCTGTGTGCGATTCGGGTGTCGGAAGGACTCGACTGCACTGCCGATGGCACTTTCTGCAGCGACATCCACCAAGGACGTCCAGGGCAATCCGCTGGCTTCGCGGGCGTCGTCGCCACCGATGCGTGGCCGCCCGCCGCGCTAAGCCATGTCGGTGTATGTGAACGGACTTGGTATCCGGCGCTCCGACTCAGCGGGGCCAGCCAAGCAGGTGGTGAGCGTGTCGCCCGGCGAACCACCGGCCGGTTTCGCGTGATCGCCGAAACATCCCGAGGTAGCCGACCGGCTTGATCGTGACGTGTACCCGCCAAGAGCGGCCATCGGGGCGGTGTGGCAGACCCTTGCCGCGCCCGGCCAGCTTGGCGTACCAGCCGCAGTAAGTGTCCAGCACGAGGCTGGCCTCTGGGTGCGCGCCCGTGGGGGAAGCGTGCAGCAGGGACCCGGTAACTCCGCTGTCGTCGAGCCCGGGGCCGAGGAGGTGGTCGAGGATGTGGCCCAGATGCATGCCGTCACTGATGTTGGCCATGTGGTCCCACTCCGGTTGGACCCGCACCGTCTGTGTGGGCTCCGGTGTCGCCTTCGCGCCGCCCAGACGCTCGTTGATGGTCCGCGCATAGACTGCTGGTGCCTCCGACCGTTGGGCCCACGCAGTAAGGGCCAGCGCGTGCTCTCCCCACCAGTGGTCCAGGACCATGAGCTCGGCAGTGTCCGTCGGTCGTCCCACGGCCAGCCAGCGCTGTACGCCGAGGTCGGGTTGCGCCCACCCCAACACCCCATAGGCGAGCGTGGTCAGCGGCGCCCAGTAGGCGATGGCCTTGGCGAATTCGTCCGACCGCCCGCCGGGCAGCCACGGCGCGTGAGGTGGCGACCAGGGGCCGCGCGGGTCGTTGAGGGCCCGGACGAGCGTAGGCAGCTCCCAAATCCAGGGCCCGCTGTCGCCGATCAACTCGGCCGAGATGGGATCAGGCCCCCATGACATGTGTTGCACCTTCCGGCTGGTGGATTTTCGCTGTGGCTAAGAGCTCTTCGACCGCCCGGTCGAGCGCGGCCGCGATGGAAGTGTCAGGCGGGACTGCCCCCAGTTCGGTTGACTCCTTACCTGTGAGGCTGCGGCCTCGCTGGAAGGATCAGCACCGTGCCCAAGCCGTTCCCCAAGGAGTTCCGGCGTGACGTGATCGCGGTCGCCCGGCAGGGCGACCAGTCGATCGCCCAGGTCGCGAGGAGCTTCGGGGTCTCCGAGTCCTGCCTCGCCCGGTGGCTGAAGATCGCCGACCGGGACGACGGCGTTTCCGGGCCGACCCCATCCGCCGGCGCAGCCGGTTCCGCCGGCGATCTCGAGGCCGAGAACCGTGAGCTCCGTCGGCGCGCCAAGCAACTGGAGCAGGAGAACGAGATCCTGCGCCGCGCGACGGCGTATTTCGCGCGCGACGTCCTCCCAAAATGATGTACCCGCTGGTCCACGAGCTCGCCGTCGAGAAGATCCCCGTCGCGGTGACCTGCCGGGTGCTCGGCTTCTCCAAGCAGGCCTTCTACAAGTGGCAGGCGGCGCCGGTCAGCCAGCGCGACTGGGACGACGCCCACCTGATCAACGCCGCCATCGGCATCCACCACGACGACCCGGAGTTCGGCTATCGGTTCATCGCCGACGAGCTCGCCGAGCAGGGCGTGCGGGCCTCCCGCAACCGGGTCAATCGGCTCTGCACAGCGGCGCGGCTGTGGTCGGTGCATTCCCGCAAACGGGGCCTGAATCGCAAGCCAGGACCGCCCGTGCACGATGACCTGGTGTTGCGCGAGTTCACCGCGCCGGCGCCAAATCGGCTCTGGCTCACCGACATCACCGAGCACCCCACCGCCGAAGGCAAGCTCTACCTCTGCGCGGTCAAGGACGCCTGTTCAAGGCGCATCGTGGGCTACTCCATTGGCGAGCGGATGACCTCCGAGCTCGCGGTCAACGCGCTGCACAACGCGCTCGCGCTGCGCGGCTCGGTCGGCGCGATCGTGCACTCCGACCGCGGCAGCCAGTTCCGGTCCCACGCCTACGTGCGCGCGTTGCGGGCTGCTCAGCTGCGCGGGTCCATGGGCCGGGTCGGGGCCTGCGCGGACAACGCCGCGATGGAGTCGTTCTTCAGCCTGCTGCAGAAGAACGTCCTCAACCGCCGGCGGCGCTGGCAGACCCGCGAGGAATTGCGCCTGGCGATCGTCATCTGGATCGAGAAGACCTATCACCGCCGCCGACGCCAAGACACCCTCGGCCGCATGACCCCCATCGAGTTCGAGACACTGACCCAGGCCGCTCACGCGGCCTGACCGCACCTACCCGCCAGAGTCAACTGAAGTCTGGGCAGTCCCG
>JHVO01000013.1 GCA_000620185.1 Geodermatophilaceae bacterium URHB0062 | reverse complement strand
GTCGGGCTGGTGTGCGGGCGGCTGGACCGGTCGACCAACCCGGCCTCGCCTTCGTCCTCGAAGCGGGTGATCCAGGTCCGCACGCATTTGCGCGAGATCCCCATCGCCGCGGCGATGTGCGCCTGCTTCCACCCGGCCTGGTTCCGTTCGACGATCAGCTTGCGGCCGTGGACCGTGAGTCGGGCATTACCGTGGGACACGAGAACCTCCGGGCGGATGTGGGCCTTAGACAAGCCACACCCCACTCGGAGGTTCTCCCGCGTTCAAGCCCGACCGCCGTCACCAACGTCCTGGCCGGGTACACCTAGATTCGTCGGGGTGACCACGGCTCCCACGCCCATCCGGCTGACCCAGTACGCCCATGGCGGTGGCTGCGCTTGTAAGATCCCGCCCGGCGAGCTCGAGGCCGTGGTGGCCGGGCTGACCCCGGCCGGTCCGACCTCGCCGCACGCCGAACTGGTCGTAGGGCTCGACGACGGCGACGACGCGGCCGTCGTGCGCATCGCCGGCGGTCAGGGCCTGGTGCTCACCACCGACTTCTTCACCCCCGTCGTGGACGACGCCTACACCTTCGGCCGGATCGCCGCCGCGAACGCGCTGTCCGACGTCTACGCAATGGGCGGCACCCCGGTCGTGGCGGTGAACCTGCTCGGCTGGCCGCGAGACGTGCTCCCCGCCGAACTCGCGGCCGAGGTGCTGCGCGGCGGCCTCGAGGTGGCGCAGGAGGCGGGCTGTCACGTCGGCGGCGGCCACTCCATCGACGACCCGGAGCCCAAGTACGGCATGGCGGTGACGGGGCTGGTCGACGTCGACCGGATCATCCGCAACGACGCGGCGGTGGCCGGAACGGCGCTGTCGCTGACCAAGCCCCTCGGCGTCGGGGTGCTCAACAGCCGGATGAAGGCCACCGGCGAGGTGTCGGAGGAGGCGGTCGCCTCGATGACGGCGCTCAACCGGGAGGCCGGCCGGGCCGCGGTGGGTGCGGGCATCCGGGCCGGCACCGACGTGACCGGGTTCGGCCTGCTCGGGCACCTGTACAAGATGGCGCGGGCCAGCGGGGTCACCGCGGTGGTCGACGCCGCCGCCGTCCCCTATCTGGCCGGTGCCCGGCAGGCGCTGGCCGACGGCTTCGTCTCCGGCGGCACGCGCCGCAACCTCGACTGGGTGCGCCCGCACACCGACCTGTCCGCTGTCTCTGAGGACGAGGCGCTGCTGCTGGCCGACGCGCAGACCTCGGGCGGCCTGCTGCTGGCCGGCGAGGTCCCGGGCGCTCCGGTGATCGGCGAGTTCGTGCCGCGCGGGGAGTACGTCGTCGTCGTCCGATAGGCGGGACGCCGAGCGGGGGCCCGGAGGGTTCCCCGAGGCGGCGCAGGACCGGCTCCACGCACCAGGGGGACGGCTCCCGGCTGCGGTGTCGCCCGGAGGGCGACGATGTCATAGCGTCGCGACCGTGCTCGCTGCCTTCGTCTCCGCGCCCGCCCCCAAGGACCCGCTCTCCGTACTGGAGGTGGGCGACCGCCCGGAACCCGAGGTGCCCGACGGCTGGACGACGGTGCAGGTGAAGGCGGTCTCGCTCAACCACCACGACCTGTTCAGCCTGCAGGGCGTCGGCCTGCCCGCGGAGCGGATGCCGATGATCCTCGGCACCGACGCCGCAGGGCTCGATGAGGACGGCAACGAGGTTGTCGTCCACGGGGTGGTGGCGTCTCCCGGCTGGACGGGTGACGAGACGTTCGACCCCAAGCGCAGCCTCTTCTCGGAGCTCCACCAGGGCACGATGGCCGAGAAGGTCGCCGTCCCGAGGCGGAACCTGCTGCCCAAGCCCGCCGAGCTGTCCTTCGCCGAGGCGGCGTGCCTGCCGACCGCCTGGCTCACGGCCTACCGGATGCTGTTCGTGCGGTCCGGCCTGCGGCCCGGCCAGACGGTGCTCGTCCAGGGCGCCAGCGGCGGCGTGGCCACTGCCCTCATCGTGCTCGGGCGCGCAGCCGGCTACCGGATGTGGGTGACCGGGCGCAGCGAGGAGAAGCGGGCGGCGGCTCTGGCTCTCGGCGCCGACCAGGCGTTCGAGTCCGGCGCCCGGCTGCCCGAACGGGTGGACGGCGTGATGGAGACCGTCGGTGAGGCCACCTGGTCCCACAGCGTCAAGTCGCTCAAGCCGGGCGGCGTCATCGTCACGTCCGGCGCCACCACCGGCTTCAGTCCCGGAGCCGAGCTCAACCGGATCTTCTTCACCCAGCTCTCGGTGATCGGCTCCACCATGGGGACGCGCGACGAACTGGAGTCGCTCATCCAGATGTGCACCGTCACGGGCATCCGCCCGGCGATCGACGTCGAGCTGCCCCTCGACCGCGCGCGCGAGGGGTTCGAGCGCATGCTCGAGGGGCGCACGGCCGGAAAGATCGTCTTCACGCTCTGAGAGTCGGGGTGACGCCGTGATCGCTCGGATGTGGCGCGGCTGGGTCCGGACGGCGGACCGCGCGGCCTACGTGGACTACATCGAGAGCACCGGCATGGCCGAGTACCGCGCCACCCGGGGCAACCAGGGCGCGTGGATGCTGGCCCGGGACCTCGGCGACGGCCGGACCGAGATCGTGACCCTCAGCTTCTGGGCGTCGCGAGATGCCATCCGGGGCTTCGCCGGCGACGACATCGAGCAGGCGGTCTTCTATCCCGAGGACGAACGGTTCCTCGTCGACAGGGAGACGACGGTGACCCACTTCGACGTGGTCGCCGGCGCGGGCTGACGCCTCACACGGCGACGTGCGCAGCGGGAACGGTCAGGCCCCGGGGCTCGAACTCCTGCGTCACGGGCTCCGCCGGGGGCGGCTGCCCGCCCGACAGCTGTGTCATCGCGGGCCCGAGGATCTCGGCGGCGAAGCGCTCGTAGGACGCCTGCGACTCCCAGACCTCCATGATCTGGAAACCGACGGGCGTCTCCCGGCCGACGTGCACGAGCAGACCGTCCGCGCCGCCCGGAGCCCGCCGACCGATCTCGGCGTGCAGTGCGTCGTAGAGCCCGATCGGTGCCGGTACGTCCATGACGAAGCCATAGGCCATGGCAGCCTCCGCTCCCGCGCAGGTTCGGCCCGGTCGGCCCCCGGGCCGGGAGGCTCACGCTACTGCGCGCCACCGCACGGAACGGCCGACCCGGTCCGTCAATCGAGGTTGACACGCGACCATTGCGCAACCTAGGTTGACAGCCATGACGGACACGACGCAGGTGGCATCGGCCGCCAGCAGCAAGGACCCGAGCGTCGGGCTGAAGGCCGTCCGGTCGCTGCGGGTCCTCGTCGAGCGGCTGGAGGCCCTGCAGGTGGACAACGCCCGCGGCCAGGGATGGACGTGGGAGCAGATCGCCCAGCAGCTCGGCGTGACACGGCAGGCGGTGCACAAGAAGTACGCGGCGGGCCGCGGCCTGCTCCGACGGAAGGACTGAGGCATGTTCGAGCGGTTCACCAAGGAAGCCCGGCAGACCGTGGTCCTCGCACAGCAGGAGGCCCGCGAGCTGGGCTCCGGCCACATCGGCACCGAGCACCTGCTTCTCGGGCTCATGGGCCAGGGCGGAACACCGGTCGCCGACCTCCTCGGCCGGCACGGGCTGGACCGGGCGTCGACCGTGCGAGCCATCGCCCGGTTGACGGGCGGCCCCGATCTCGACGCCGATGCCCTCGGCGCCGTCGGGATCGATCTGGCGGCCGTCCGCGAGCGGGTGGAGGCCACGTTCGGCCCGGGTGCCCTGGACGCCCGTGCGCCGGGACGGGGCCGGGAACAGACCGGCCACATCCCGTTCACGCCGCGGGCGAAGAAGGTCCTCGAGCTGAGCCTGCGCGAGGCGATCGCGCTGAAGAGCTCCAGCATCGGCGACGCGCACATCCTGCTCGGCCTGCTGCGTGAGGGCGAGGGCCTGGCCATGAAGATGATCCACGACCGCGGGATCGACGTCGCTGTCCTGCGCGACGAGGTCAGGAGCGGGCTGAGCTCCTGACTCCCCGCAGCAGGAGCAGCGCGGCGGTCGCGGCCAACCCGGCCGCGACCGCGGCGCCGGCGAAGACGGTGTGCAGCTGGGTCAGGATGGCGGCGTCCGTGGCCGTCTCGTAGGCGGGGCAGTCCGCGGGGCTCTGCGGGCACAGCTCGAACGGCGTGCCGATCGCGGCCACCTCTGCGGTGAAGCGGCGCAGCGCGACGGCGGTCAGCAGCGACAGCCCCACAAGCATGCCGACCGTCCGCGCCACGACGGCCAGGGCACTGGCGCTGCCGTGCACGTCCGACCCCGTGACGCCGAGCAGCACGGTGTTCACCGGCGCGATGGCCAGCCCGAACCCGAGCCCGGCGAGCACGAGGACGACGGTCGCGGCGACGCCGTCCAGCGACCGCTCTCCCCACGTCGTCATGACGACGAAGGCCCCGGCAGCCAGTGCCATCCCGCCGGCGGCCACGATCCTCGGCGGCACGATCCGGCACAGCCAGCCACCGGCCACCGCACCCACCGGCACGGCGACCAGCAAGCGCAGCAGCACCAGGGCGGCGCCCAGCTGGTCGCCGGGCGTGGTGGTGTTGCGGGCGAACAGCGGGACGTCGACCAGCGCCGCCACCAGGGCCACACCGACCAGGAGATTGACCACCAGCGCGCCCCACGCGCCGACCGGGCGCAGGGCGCGCAGCGGCAGGACCGGGTCCCGGGTGCGCCGTTCGTGCACGACGAAGGCCCCCGCGGCCAGGACGGCGACGGGCACCAGCACCGGGCCGTACGCCACGACCTGGGTCGCCGGGTCCGCCGCCGCGAACGCCCAGACCAGGCTGCCGAGGGCCACGACGGCCAGCGCCGAACCCGCGACGTCGACCTCGGCGGCGAGCCGGCGCAGCCCGCGCAGCGGGAGCACGGCACGGGCCGGCGCGGTCAGGCTGCGGACGACGAGCGCCGCGAGGGCCGCGACGGTCACGGCGGTGAGCGGCGTGGACAGGGCAAGCGACGGGACGAGCGGGACGTAGAGCAGGCCGAGCGCGACGTCCTCGACCAGGCCCGCCGGCGCGGCGAGCTGGAGCGCGGGGGCGACGCTCGCGAGGACGGCGAGGGCCAGGCCCAGCGGTTCGGGACGGCGCACTCCCCCGCCCACCGCGGCGCCGGCCGCGAGCGCGAGGCCGAGGACCAGGTTGAGCCAGAAGATCGCGCGCCAGTCCGCCACGGCCAATATCGCCGCGCCCGCCAGCGGACCCAGCACCGCGCCGGCCTCCTGCACGGCACCGACGACACCCAGCGGGAGCGCGCGCCGCTCGGGCGGCCAGCGGTCCGCGACCAGCGCGAGGGTGGCCGGCACGAGACCTCCTGCGCCGATGCCCTGCAGTCCGCGCCCGAGGACCGCCGTCCCCAGACCTCCGGCCGTGGCCGTCAGCAGGGAGCCGAGGGCGAACAGGAGCAGGCAGCCGACCAGCACCGGAACCCGGCCGCGCAGGTCGGCCAGCCGGCCGAGCAGCGGCAGGGTGGCGGTGTAGCCGAGCAGGAAGCCGCCGATGATGGGGGTGGCCCGCTGGAGCTCGTCGATGCCGACGCCGACGCCGGTGAGGATGTCCGGCAGCGCCAGGACGACGACGTACGTGTCCGCCGCCGTGACCAGGACCGCGAGGGTGGCGAGGACGACGACGGGCAGCCCCGGACGCGTCGGGCCGGCCGTTCCCGCCTCAGCCGGTGGGCGGTGCGGTGATCTGGACATCGTCCCCGAAGTCGCTCAGCCGGACGGTGAAGGTGGCGTCGGAACCGGCCTCGTAGAACGGCCCGGTCAGCTCGGCCCGGCGCAGCTCGCCGCTCTCCGGCGCGATCGAGAAACGGGCCTCGACCGGCTTGCTCGGGTCCTTGCTGGTGAGGATCTGCTCGACGAGCTCGCCGGGGATCCGGGCGGTCACCTCGCGGACCACCTCGCCGCCGACCCGCCTCTCCCCCCCCAGCTTGGCCGACTCGGCCTGGGCCAGGAGCTGGGAGATGCCGGTGTCGGGGTCGAGGAGCGCACCGGGGTCGCCGAAACCGAACTGCGCCGGGTCCACCACCGAGTACGTCGTCGTGAACGGCAGCTGCGCGTAGACCGTGCCGTTCACCGAGATCACCTTCAGGTCCAGCGGGGAGCCCGAGGTGCGGACCTTCAGCGTCCCCTGGAACGAGGCGGGCCGGGCGATGTCGCCCTCGCCGCCGGTCAGCACGGTGCCCGTGTCGGGGGCACCGGAACTCTCGAGCACGAAGTGCGCGGTCTTGGTCTCGTCCAGGATGTGCTCGGCGTGCGCCAGCAGGTCAGGCGCCGACTCCTCCGACCCGCCGCTGCAGGCGGCGAGCGCCGGCGCGGCGATCAGGAGCAGGGTGAGCACGAGCGCGCTCGCGCGGTGCGGCACCATGACGACCTCCCCGTCGGCCGGGCGTTCCCGGCGCGCCGGACAGTAGCGCGCCGCGCCGCTCAGGCGTGGACGGCGAGCCGCTTCTCGATCTTGGCGGCGACCTTCGCCTGGTCCTTGACCGGCAGGTGCCGCAGCGCCGGCAGCAGTTCGGGCAGGCGGGACTTCTCGAACGTGGCGATGCGGAAGGCGGTTTCCACGGTGAGGCCGTGATCCGGCCTGCTGACGACCTCGACGGCGTCGCCCGCACCCAGCTCACCGGTCTCGAGCACCCGGAGGTAGGCACCGGTCGCGCCGTTGGCGGCGAACCGCTTCACGAGGTCCGGCACGTCCCAGTACCGGGCGAAGTTGGCGCAGGGGGTGCGCCAGGCGGTCACCTCGAGCAGCGTCGTCCCGACCTGCCACCGCTCCCCGAGGACGGCGTTCCGCAGGTCCAGCCCCGTCGTCCGCAGGTTCTCGCCGAACCGTCCCGGCGGCAGCTCGCGGCCGAGTTCGGCGATCCAGAACTCGGCGTCCTCCTGGGCGTACGCGTAGACCGCCTGCCCCTCCCCGCCGTGGTGCTTCTTGTTGACCTGGACGTCGCCGTCCAGACCGAGCGGGTGGACGGCGACCCGTCCGGTGACCGGCCGCTTGTCGATGCCGCTGCGGTTCGGCCGCTTCCCGGGCAGGGGCAGCAGGTCCGCGCCGGAGACGCAGACCGCCTCGACCCGACCCCTCACTTCTTGGAGGCGGTGGACTCGTTCGTGGAGAGCGCGGCGACGAACGCCTCCTGGGGGACCTCGACGCGGCCGACCATCTTCATCCGCTTCTTGCCCTCCTTCTGCTTCTCCAGCAGCTTCCGCTTGCGGGTGATGTCACCGCCGTAGCACTTGGCGAGGACGTCCTTGCGGATGGCGCGCACGGTCTCGCGGGCGATGACCCGCGACCCGACCGCGGCCTGGATGGGCACCTCGAACTGCTGGCGCGGGATGAGCTCGCGCAGCTTGCCGGCCATGAGGACGCCGTAGCTGTAGGCCTTGTCCTTGTGCACGATCGCGCTGAACGCGTCGACCGCCTCGCCCTGCAGCAGGATGTCGACCTTGACCAGCTGCGACTCCTGCTCGCCGGCCTCGGCGTAGTCGAGGCTCGCGTAGCCGCGCGTGCGGGACTTCAGCGCGTCGAAGAAGTCGAAGATGATCTCGCCGAGGGGCAGCGTGTAGCGGAGCTCGACGCGGGACTCGCTGAGGTAGTCCATGCCCGACAGGTTGCCGCGGCGGCTCTGGCAGAGCTCCATGATGGCGCCGGTGTAGTCGCTGGGCGCGATGATCGTGGCGTTGACCACCGGCTCGTAGATCGTGTCGATCTTGCCGTTGGGCCAGTCGCTCGGGTTGGTCACGGTGATCTCGGAGCGATCCTCCATGACCACCCGGTAGACGACGTTGGGCGCGGTGGAGATGAGGCTGATGCCGGCTTCGCGCTCCAGCCGCTCGCGGACGATCTCGAGGTGCAGGAGGCCCAGGAAGCCCACGCGGAAGCCGAAGCCCAGGGCCGCGGACGTCTCGGGCTCGTAGACCAGCGCGGCGTCGTTGAGCAGCAGCTTGTCCAGCGCCTCGCGCAGCAGCGGGTAGTCGCTGCCGTCGATCGGGTAGAGGCCGGAGTAGACCATCGGCTTGGGGTCGCGGTAGCCCCCGATCGACTCGGTGGCCGGCTTGTGCTGCAGCGTCACCGTGTCGCCGACGCGGGACTGGCGGACGTCCTTCACGCCGGTGATGAAGTAGCCGACCTCGCCGACCCCGAGGCTCTCGACCGGCTTGGGCTCGGGCGAGATGACGCCGATCTCCAGCAGCTCATGCGTGGCACCGGTCGACATCATCTTGATCTTGTCGCGGGCGGAGATCCGGCCGTCGACGACGCGGACGTAGGTGATGACGCCCCGGTAGATGTCGTAGACCGAGTCGAAGATCATCGCGCGGGCCGGGGCCTCGGCCTCACCGGTGGGCGCCGGGATCTCGCTGACGATGCGGTCGAGCAGTTCGGGAACGCCCTCACCGGTCTTGCCGCTGACCCGCAGGACGTCGTCGGGGTCACAGCCGATGATGTGCGCTATCTCCGCGGCGTACTTCTCCGGCTGCGCGGCCGGCAGGTCGATCTTGTTGAGCACCGGGATGATCGTGAGGTCGTTCTCCAGCGCCAGGTACAGGTTGGCCAGCGTCTGCGCCTCGATGCCCTGGGCGGCATCGACGAGGAGGACTGCGCCCTCGCACGCGGCCAGCGACCGGGACACCTCGTAGGTGAAGTCGACGTGACCGGGGGTGTCGATCATGTCCAGCACGTACTCGGTGCTGGTGTCCTCGCCGGAGCGCGGGGTCCAGGGCAGGCGGACGTTCTGCGCCTTGATGGTGATGCCGCGCTCGCGCTCGATGTCCATGCGGTCGAGGTATTGGGCACGCATGTTGCGGCCCTCGACGATCCCGGTGACTTCGAGCATGCGGTCGGCCAGCGTCGACTTGCCATGGTCGATGTGGGCGATGATGCAGAAGTTCCGGATGCGGGCCGGATCGGTGGAGGCGGGAGTCGTCACAGTGCTGCCATCGTCCCACGACTCCGCGGGGGACACGGCGCTCGCCTCGCGAGACCACGGGTAGCCGAAACCGTTTGCCAGGCCGGGACACCGTCGCGCATCGTGACCGCATGTCCCTCCCCGGCAGCCCGCGCCTGCCGTTCGCCGACCTGCCGGCCTTCGTGCGCGCGGGCATCGAGGCGGCGCTCGGCTCGCGAGTTGTCTCGGCGACGACGCGGCCCGGTGGCTTCTCCCCCGGGACAGCGGCCGTGGTGACCTGCGCCGACGGCTCGCGTGCGTTCGTGAAGGCGGTCGGCACGCCGCTCAATCCCGACACTCACCGGCTGCACCGCCGGGAGGCCCAGATCGCGGCGGCGCTGCCTCCGTCGCTGCCTGCTCCCCGGCTGCGCTGGTCGGGCGAATTCACCGACGGCGATGACATATGGGTGGCGCTGACCTTCGACGTGGTCGACGGCGAGCCGCCGTCTCTGCCGTGGACGCCGGCGTCGGCGACCGCCGTGGTGGTCGCCCTGGGCGAGCTGGCCGACGCCGCGACACCCTGCCCCGTTCCGGAGTTGGGGACGGTGGCGGAGCGGCTCGCCGACGACCTGGCGCAGTGGTCCGCGCTGGCTGCGGACCCGCCCGAGAACCTGGACCCGTGGGAGCGCCGACACCTGGAGTCCCTGACGGCTGCTCCGGCACGGCTGGCCGCTTCGGGCGGGCTGGACGGTGACACGCTCGTGCACCTGGACGTCCGGGCGGACAACCTGCTGGTGACGCCGGCCGGCAGCGTCGTCGTGGTCGACTGGCCGTGGGCGGCACGCGGCGCCGCCTGGATCGACACCGTGCTCTTCGCGCTGGACGCCGCGGTACACGGTGGCGTGGACCCGGAGCTGTTGGTCGGCAACGTGCCGCTGGTCGCGAAGGCCCATCCGTCTGCCGTCACCGACCTCGTGCTCGGTCTTGCGGGCATGTGGGCAGCCGCGATGCGGCGTCCGTCGCCGCCCGGACTTCCGACAGTGCGCGCGTTCCAGCGCCGCTTCCACGACGCCGCACTGGCATGGGGACGGCGGCGATCCGACTTCGGACTCGCCGGGTCCGACTGACCCCTGCGCCCCGTGGTGAGGCGGGAGTCTCCTGACCGCGGGTTGGAACGTGCGATCCGACGCTGGTATCTTTGCAGGCCGGTCCTGTGGCGCCCTGCCGCCCGGACGCATTGTCAGAAGTACTCCCCTCCTGCGAGACACCGAGGCTCACGCGTGGCGAACATCAAGTCCCAGAAGAAGCGGATCCTGACCAACGAGAAGGCGCGCCAGCGCAACGTTGCCGTCAAGTCCGCCCTCAAGACGGCCGTCCGGCGCGTCCGTACCGCTGCCGAGGCCGGGGACGCCGCAGCCGCGAGCACCGCGCTGGCGACCGCGTCCAAGGCGCTCGACAAGGCCGCGAGCAAGGGCATCATCCACAAGAACCAGGCCGCCAACCGCAAGTCCGGGCTGGCCAAGCAGGTCGCCGGCCTCTGAGCCGGCCACCGCGCCTCGGCGCGGTCCGAACGAGCCCCCTCCCTCCCCTCGTGGGACGGGGGCTCGTTGCGTTTCCAGCCCTTGTCCGGCCTCTCGTCGAGGCCCAGGCGGCCGCCGCGGCCTAGCTGGCGGTTGGCGCGGCTCAGCGGCCGGCGCGGGCCCGGCCGCCTCGGCCGGTCTCGGAGCGGATGGTGACGATCCGGCGGACCGCCCGCTCGAGGGCGTAGTCCGCGCTGGCTGCGGCGCCCTTGACGTCGGCGTTGAGCTCGGCAGCCACCCCCAGCGCCAGCTGCAGGCCCTCGATGCTCCAGCCGCGCGACTGCGCCTGCGCCTTCTTGACCTTCCACGGCGGCAGCTTGAGCACGCGGGCCAGGTCGCCGATGTTGTTGGTGTTCAGCGACGCCACCCGGGCAGCGGTGCGGACTCCGTCGGCGATCGCATCGGCGATCAGCACGTGGGCCACCCCGCGCTCGAGCGCCCAGCGGAGCATCTCCACCGAGCCCTCGCGATCACCGACCAGCACCCGCTCGGCGACGGTGAAGCCGCTCACCTCCGCCTGGCCGTGGTGGAACCGCGCGACGGATTCGGCGTCGATGCTGCCGCCGAAGTCCGACAGCAGCTGGCTGGTGGCCGCCGACAGCTGGCGCAGGTCCGCGCCCACGGCCTCCACCAGAGCCGTGACGGCATCGGCGGTGATCCGGCCACCGGCCGAGCGCACCTCGTTGCGGACGAACGCCACCCGATCACCGACGGACGAGACCTTGGCGCACTCGTCGACGGCGGCCCCCGCTGAGGTGAACGCCTTGACCAGTGCGTCGTTGCGCTTGCCGCCGAAGTGGACCAGTACGAGCGTGAGGTCGGGATCGGGATCCTTGGCGTAGCCGACCAGCGAGTCGGCGAGCGCGCCGGCCGACTCCTGCACCCCGGTGACCACGACGAGCCGGTGGCCACCGAAGAGCGACGGCGCCAGGACGTCGGCCAGCTGACCCACCGGCAGCCCCGCCGCGGCCAGCTCGTGAAGTTCCGCGTCCGGGTGGTGGCCGAGCACGGCGGAGCGGACCGCGGTCAGCGCGCGCGACCGGAGGAGCTCCTCCTCGCCGATGATCACGCGAAGGCGGGACGTCGGCTCCACGGGCGTCGCTGGCACCCCCGCATCGTGTCACGCGTGTCCGACGCTTCCCCGTCGCCGGAAGCACTGCGGCCACCGTGTGCGTCTTCACGCCGCCCGTACCGATGAGGTTTCCGGACGAGGCCATGCCGTCCGGCGAGCGCGTGGTGGCCACGCCCCAGGAGCCCGCGTCGCCCGCGACGGCCAGGTCGCCTTCGCGATCGGTGCGGTGCACCCTCATGCCCGCCCTCTCCAGGACCCGCAGCGTGCTCGGGGCCGGGTGTCCGTAGGTGTTGTCTGCGCCGACCGAGACGAGCGCGACGCGGGCTCCGGTCGCTGTGAGGAAGTCGGGATCGGCGTCGGCACTGCCGTGGTGGGGGACCTTCAGGACGTCGGCCCGGAGGTCGGTTCCCGCGGCGACGATGCGTGCCTCGGCCTCCGCGCCCAGGTCACCGGTGAACAGGACTCGGATCCCGCGGTAGGTGACCCGGACGACCATCGACAGGTCATTGGGTTCGGCGAAGGCGGTCGCTCGCCGGGGCTCCGGAGCCAGGACCTCGATCGTCGCCTTACCCACGGTCCGCCGATCGCCGGGGACGAGGACCGCCCGCCGCGCCCCGGATCGGCGAACGAGGGCATCGAGCGCCGGAGCACGGTTGTCGGCCGGCGACAGCGTTCCGGTCGCCACGGTTCCGACGTCTCGTCCGTCCAGGGCACCTCGCAGCCCGCCCGCGTGGTCGGCGTCGAGGTGCGAGAGGAGCACCAGGGGCAGCGAGTCGATGCCCAACCTGTCCAGACAGCGGTCCACGGCGCCGACGTCGGGCCCGGAGTCGACGAGCACGCCCTCCCCCTCTCCCGTGGGCAGGACCAGCGCATCCCCCTGGCCGACGTCGCAGGCGACGACGACCGAGTGCGTCGGCGGCCAGCCGCGCACCACCTGCCGCACCGGCCACCCGAGCACGACCAGGCCGACGACAGCGGCGACGGCCAGTGGCCGAAGCTTCCGGTACCGCCACAGGAGCCATCCGACGGTCATCAGCAGGCCGGTGAGGAGTAGTGCTCCTCCGCTGCCGGCCGGCCATCCGGCCGCCGCGTCGGGGATCGCTGCGGCCCGGTCCCCCACGAGCACCAGCCAGCGCACCGCCCAGCCGGCCAGCCATACGAGCGCGTCGGCGACCGGCGGACAGGCGACGCCGACGACCGCCGCCGCGAGCCCGAGGACAGTGGCCGGTGCGACCGCGGGGGCGGCCAGCAGGTTCGCCGGAAGGGACACCAGGCTCACCGTGCCGGACAGCCCTGCGATCAAAGGCGCGGTTGCGACGCCGGCGGCCGCGCTGACCGCCAGCGCGTCAGCGATCCATGGCGGCCATCCCCGCGAACGCAGCCGCCAGGACCACCCCGGCGCCAGCAGGACGATGGCGGCCGTGGCGACGACGGAGAGCGCGAACCCGGCGTCCCGGGCCAGCCCGGGATCGAGAAGAAGCAGGACGTACACCGTGGCCGCCAGGGCCGGCACGGCGGCGCGGGGACGACCCGAGGCGAGCGCGATGAGCGCGACGGCGCCCATCGCGGCGGCGCGCAGCACGCTCGCGCTCGGCCCGGCCAGGACCACGAACCCGAGCAGCGCGAGGCCGGCCAGTGCGGCCTGAGTGCGACGGTCCACCGCCCGGCGGCGCAAGGGCCACAGCACACCCGCGATGACGATGGCCACGTTCGCACCCGACACGGCGGTGAGGTGCGACAGACCGGCCCGGCGGAACTGCTCGACGAGCACGGGGTCCATGCCGCTGGTGTCGCCCACGACGAGGCCCGGCAGCAGCCCGGCGGGCCGTTCGCCGAGCATGCGCTGGGCCGACCCTGCGAGCCGGCTGCGTACCAGTTCCGCGCCGCGTTGGAGCGCCGGCGGGTCGCCGACCCGGGTGGGCGGCCCTCGGGCGGACAGCACGGCGATCACGTCGTCCCCCGGGCGCGGAAGGGCGGTCCTGACCCGAGCACGGACCGGCTGGCCCGGTGCGAGCTCCAGCCAGCCGTCGGCCGGCGCGAACAGCAGCACGGCCGCGTTCAGCCCGTGCCGTGCGGCGCCATCGACCAGCGTGGTGACCGTCGCGTCCGCCACCACCCGCATTGCGGGGCCGCCGGACAGCACGCGGGCCTGTCCGTCCAGGTGCAGGACCACGGTGGTCGTCCGGCCGGACTCGGCGACCACGCGGAGCGGGGAGTCCGCCCGCGCCAGTCCGCGAACGACCGCGAACCCGCTGGCGACCGCGAGGCCCGCCAGGACCGCGAGGAGCAGGGTGGCCCTGGCCCACCGGAAGGCGAAGGCGGCCAGCCCGGCCGACGCGACCGCGACCCCACCCAGCAGCAGCGGAGCCCGGTAGGGCGCCGCGAGCTGGACCGTCCAGATCGACGCGGCCACGGGGACGAGGCGCAGATCCACCCACACCCAGCGACCCGGGCGTCCAGGCTCTTCCGGCACCGGACCGGCCGGGCTCACACCGTCACCAGCTCGACCAGTCGCGCGGCGATCGCCGGACCGATGCCGGGCACGTCGTCGAGCTGGTCGACGCTGGTGAAGGGGCCCTCCGTCGTGCGGTAGTCGACGATCCGCCGCGCCAGCACCGGTCCGATGCCCGGTAGCGCGTCGAGGTCGACGGCCGTGGCGGTGTTGAGGTTCACCCGTTGCCCGGAGCCCGCCGAGCCCGCGCCCGCGCCGCTCGGCGCGTCCTGCGCACCGCCGGCCGCACCGCCGGCGGCACCGGCCACGCCGACCGCTACCTGCTCTCCGTCGGAGACGACGGCGGCCAGGTTCAGGGACGCCGGATCAGCCTCCGGTAATAGCCCACCGGCGGCCTCGACGGCATCGGCCACCCGCGAGCCCGACGAGAGGGTGACCAGTCCGGGGCGGGCCACCAGGCCGACGACGGACACCACGACCGTCGCCGACGTCTCGGCGACCTCGCCGACCTCGGGGGCCGCGGGTTCCGCCGACGTGGCCGACGACGACCCCGTCGCATCCCCTGCCGCGGCGCCCGCGGGGTCCGCCGGTACGGGCTCCACCCGCGGACGGTCGAGCCATGTCCAGCCCACCAGCAGGAGGGCGGCGACCAGCCCGGCCAGCCACAGCGATCGGGCACCGAGGTGGCCCGGGTCCCATCGCGCTGTCGGCCCCGGTGAGCGGTGCCTTCCGATGCCAGGCGGCAGCCCCTCGTCGGCGCGATCCCCCGCCACCTCCACCCGGGCGGCAGTGGTGTCCGGCGGATCGGGTTCCCAGCCGTCATCCGGGTCGTCCTCGTCGTCGGCCGGCACCCAGCCACCGCGGCTGCCGGCCTCCTTCAGCAGGGCACGCAGGCGGGCCCGGATGACGTCGGCATCGTCGCTGCGACGGGAGGAGAGATGCACCCGTCGGACGCTAGGGAGCGCGCACTCTCCACCGGCCGAACCGATCGGATCTGTGGACGAAGGGTCCGCCTGTGGACGCTGGCCAGCACGCCTGCCGGCCGGGAGGCACTCTGCGTCCCCATGTGGATCGGCAAGACGTCGCTAGCTCTCCGGAAGTACCTCGACCAGCTCGTCCGGTTCGCGCCAGAACGGGGCCACGACGAGGCCGACCGCCCCGGGGCCGACGTGGGCGCCGATGGCCGCGCCCAGCTCGCTGACGTGCAGTTCGCGCACGCCGGGCAGACGGTCCCGGATCTCCGCGGCCAGCCGCTCGGCCCGCTCGGGTGCGGCGAGGTGGTGCACGGCGACCGACACGGGTCCCTCCCCCGCCGTCTCCGCCGCGCGCTGCACGAGCCGGTGCAGCGCCCGCGCCGTCGTACGCACCTTCTCCAGGGGCACGACGCGGCCGTCCTGCATGTGCAGGAGCGGCTTGACCGACAACGCCGATCCGAGCAAGGCGGCCGCGGCGCCGATCCGCCCGCCGCGACGCAGGTGCTCGAGGGTGTCGACGACGAAGAGGGTGCGCGTCGCCGCGGCGGTCTCGCGGGCGCTCTGCGCGACCGTGGCGGCGGGTGCTCCGGTCGCCGCCGTGCGGGCGGCGGCGAGGACGGCGAAGCCCGTCCCCATCGCGGCCGTGCGCGAGTCGACCACGGTCACGATGTGCTCACCGACCTGCGAGGCGGCCACCCGGGCGGCCTCCGAGGTGCTGGACAGCTCCCCCGACAGGTGGATCGAGACCAACTGGTCGGCGCCGGCGTCGAGCGCCTCCCGGTACGCCGCCACGAAGTCGCCCGGCGTGGGCCGGGAGGTCGAGACGCGCTGGCCGCGAACCGCCAGCGCCCGGGCGACGTCGTCAGGTCCGATGTCCTGGCCCTCGCGTCCCGAGCGACCGGCGAGGACCACGTAGAGCGGCACGACGTGGATGCCGTACCCCTCGACCAGCTCCTGGGGCAGGTATGCCGTCGAGTCGGTGATGACGGCGACGGACATTCGGCGAGGCTAGCGGCGCCCTGCGGATCCGTTGGCGACCACCCCGGCGATCACCCCGGCGACGAGCAGGGCGAACGGTTCATGCGACGGCTTCCGCGTCACCCACGGGAGCCGAGGCAGCGGTCACGGCGTCCCGCGCGCCGGTGCGCCGGCTCACCGCGCTGTTGTGCCGCATCACCCGCCAGCGGCCACCCTGGTGGGCCAGTTCCGTCCACGCGCAGTTGCCCAGCGGCCCGAACACCCGGCGGTGTTCCGGTCCGAGCAGCAGCAGCCGTTCCATCAGCCGCCCGGCGGTTCCTCCGTGGGTCACCACCACGGTCACCGGGGAGGGCGGCAGCTCGACGAGTGCCGCCAGCGCTCGGGCTGCCACCTCCGCAGGGTGTTCCCCGCCGCGTCCCTCGACGGCGCGGCCGGCGACCCAGTCGGCGTACTGCTCGGGGTACCGCTCGGCGACCTCGTCCCGGGTCAGGCCTTCCCAGAGGCCCATGCCGTGCTCGCGGAGCCGTGGGTCGAGCCGCAGCTGCACACCCAGGACGGCGGTGAGCGACGCGGCGGTCTCCGCGGCGCGGCTGAGGTCGCTGGAGACCACCGTCGTCTGACCCGCGGGCAGGTCGGCGGCCAACTCGGGCGCCACCCGCGCCGCCTGGCTACGGCCCTCCGCGTCGAGCGGCGGGTCCAGCTGCCCCTGGAACCGACCGGTGGCATTCCACTCCGTGCGCCCGTGCCGCCAGAGGACGAGGCGCTCCATGGGCAGGACCGGGAGCGCCGGCTCGGCGGTGGTCACCGGTCGGTCGTCTCCTCGTCATCGACGTGCGCGGACTCCGGGGCGGTCGCTCCGGTGTTCGGGGCGGCGGCGTCGACGAACGGGATGGTCGGGCAGTCCTTCCACAGCCGCTCGAGGGCGTAGTAGGCGCGCTCCTCGGCGTGCTGGACGTGCACCACGACGTCCACGAAGTCCAGGAGCACCCATCGGGACTCGGCCACGCCCTCGCGTCGTACGGGCTTGATGCCGTGCCCGCGCAGACGCTCCTCGACCTCGTCGACGATCGCCTGGACCTGTCGTTCGTTGGGTGCGGACGCGAGTACGAACGCGTCGGTGATCGCGAGCCGCTCGCTGACGTCGACGATCGAGACGTCGGTGGCGAGCTTGTCGGCAGCCGCCTGGGCGGCGAGCAGCGCGGTCTCCCGCGCCTCGACCGAGGCGGTCATCGGGGTACCTCCTGGAGGTGTGGATGCGGGGGGTTCTGATCCCCTGGGTCGGCGGTGGGAGCGAGTCCGGCCGCCAATGGAGGGGCGGCCGTGTGGCCGTCGACCGCCCGGCGGTGGCCGGTCCGGTAGAGGCCGCGCTTCTCGATGTACTGGACCACGCCGTCGGGCACCAGGTACCAGACCGGCATGCCGCGACCCACGCGATCGCGGCAGTCCGTGGAGCTGATGGCCAGCGCCGGTACCTCCACGAGACTGACCACGCCCTCGGGGAGGTGCGCGTCGGCGAGGTGGAAGCCCGGCCGCGTCACACCGATGAAGTGCGCCAGCTCGAAGAGCCGCTCGTTGTCGCGCCAGCTCACGATCTGGGCCAGCGCATCGGCGCCGGTGATGAAGAACAGTTCGGCGTCGGGCCGTTGCTCGCGCAGGTCGGTGAGCGTGTCGATGGTGTAGGTCGGGCCGCCCCGGTCGACGTCGACCCGGCTCACCGAGAAGCGCGGATTGGACGCCGTGGCGATGACCGTCATCAGGTACCGGTCCTCCGGCGGGCTGACCTCGCGCTCGCTCTTCTGCCAGGGCTGACCGGTCGGCACGAAGATGACCTCGTCCAGCCCGAAGAGCCCGGCCACCTCACTGGCGGCGACGAGGTGACCGTGGTGGATGGGATCGAACGTCCCGCCCATCACTCCGATTCGTCCACCTGGCACCGGCCGAGCCTATCCGGGGCCACCGGAGCCGGCCCTGGGAGGACCGGCTCCGGCCGGCGGATCCAGCTCTCCCGGCCGGAGGACCGGGAGAGCGACGCCGCCGGGACCGGCTCCCCCGTGCAGCCGGTCGCTGTCCCGGACCGCCCGCTGTGCAGGTGGCCCGGATGCCTACGGTCAGGCATCGGCGCCTCCCTGAACAACGGTCGTCGCCCGATTCGGTTACGGCTCCGCCTCGAAATCGCGAGATTCATGTCGCGATGTCGAGGCGCCGCCGTGGACAGAAGACGACCAGTAGAGAAGCCGACGTGCCGAGAAGGCGACGTGCCGAGAAGGCGACGTGCCGAGAAGGCGACGTGCCGAGAAGGCGACCTGTCGAGAAGGCGACCTGTCGACATGGCGGCCGACCGCGGACCATCGCTCAGAGCGTCGTGACGAATTCCGCCAGCTGCGCTGCGTTGCGGCACTCGACCATGTCGATGACCTCGCCGTACCGGTCGGCCGCTGAATCGCCGCTCCCCCACAACCGCCGCGGCTCCGGATTCAGCCAGTGCGCCGACCGTGACCGCCGGACCAGGTCGGCGAGCACGGGCAGTCCCGGGGGCCGGTAGTTCGTCCGGCCGTCGCCGAGCACGAGCAGGGACGTCTTCGGGCCGACGGCCGTGGCCCACCGGTCGGCGAAGACCTCGAACGCGTTCCCGTAGTCGCTGTGCCCGTCGAAGGCGACCACGTCCGCTTCCCGCCCGATCCGCGCGACCGCGTCCACCACGTCGGCACCCGGCCGGAAGAAGCGCGTGACCTCGTCGGTGGAGTCGACGAAGGCGAAGGCGCGCACACCCGTGAAGTGCTCCCGCAGCGCCTGGGTGAGCATCAGCGTGAAGTGGCTGAAGCCGGCCACCGAGCCGCTGACATCGCACAGCACCACGAGTTCGGGCTTGTGCACCTTCCGCGGCCGGTGATGGGTGATCACCGGAACGCCGCCGGTCCCGAGCGAGGCCCGCACCGTCTTGCGGAAGTCCAGCCGCCCCTCGCGGCCGAGACGGCGGCGCGCGGAGAGCCGGACGGCAAGCCTGCGGGCCAGCGGCGCGACGGCGCGCCGCAGCTCGGCCAGGTCGGCGGCCTGTGCCCGGAGGAAGTCGACCTGGTCGGCCATCGGTCGTACGGCGTTCTTCGCGAGCTTCTCCCGGCCCTTCTCCGCCGCCGTCCGCCGCCGGACCTCGGCCTCGACCGCGGCGCGGAAGGCCGCCAACCGCTCGCGCGCCGTGGAACGGGCGACCTGCTCGGCCAGCCCGCCACGGTCCCCCTCGGCGAGCAGTCCCTCGAGCAGCCGGGACACGAGCGTGTCGGGTGAGAGCGCGCGCATGACGCGGTAGCTGAAGTACGACTGCCCCGAGGGCGAGGGCTGCGCCCGGCCCAGCTGCTCCACGGCGATCCGGGCCAGCCGACGCAGCGCCTCCTCGTCCCCCTCCATCAGCAGCCGCAGGAGCTCGGCGCGCAGGCGCTCGGCGAGGTCCTCCCCCGAGTCGGGCAGGTCCAGCGTCGACTCGCGGCCGTCACCGCCCTCGGCCTCGTCCTCCGCGTCGTCGTCCCCCGGAACCGCGACGCGGTCGGACAGCGGCCACCACAGGTCGAACAGGACGTCGTAGGCCGGCCGCTGGGCGGCCCGCTGCAGTAGCACCGCGGCCAGCCCGTGCCGGAGCTGCTCGCGGTCGAGCAGGTCGACGACCGTGAGGATCTCCGCGGCGTCCACGGCCTGGCTGATCCCGACCGGGATGCCGGCGTCGCGCACGGCGCGCACGAAGCCGTCCAGGTGCCCGGCCAGCCCGCCGGGCTCGGCTGTACTGGCCACCACCCCGCCCGGGGACATCAGTTCAGCCGGAGCTCGGCGGCGGCCCGGGTCTGGTCGCTGGCGTGCTTGAGGACCACCCCGAGCGTCGCGCGCATCGCCGATTCGTCGAGCGTGTCCAGCCCCAGCTCGAGCAGCGTCTGCGCCCAGTCGAGCGTCTCCGAGATCGACGGCGACTTCTTCAGCTCCAACGCGCGCAGCGCGCGGATCGTGCGCACGAGCTGCTCGGCGAGCCCGTGCGCCAGGTCGGGCACCCGGGAGAGGACGATCTCCCGCTCCCGCTCGGCGGACGGATAGTCCAGCGCCAGGTACAGGCAGCGCCGCTTGAGCGCCTCCGACAGTTCCCGCGTCGCGTTCGAGGTGAGCACCACCATCGGCCGTCGCGCCGCCGTCACCGTGCCCAGCTCGGGGATCGTCACCTGGAAGTCCGACAGCACCTCGAGCAGCAGGCCCTCGACCTCGACGTCGGCCTTGTCGGTCTCGTCGATGAGCAGCACCGTCGGCTCGGTCCGGCGGATCGCGGTCAACAGCGGGCGGGAGAGCAGGAACTCCTCGCCGAAGATGTCGTCGTGCACGGTGTCCCAGTCCGCGCCGTCCGTACCTTGCGCCGCCTGGATGCGCAGCAGTTGCTTCTTGTAGTTCCACTCGTAGAGCGCCCGCGCCTCGTCCAGGCCCTCGTAGCACTGCAGCCGGATCAGCTCCGAGCCGGTCGCGGCCGCCAGCGCCTTGGCCAGCTCCGTCTTCCCCGTGCCCGCCGGCCCCTCGACCAGCAGCGGCTTGCCGAGCCGGTCGGCGAGGAACACCGTCGTCGAGATCTGCGCGTCGGGCAGGTAGCCCGCCTCGGAGAGCCGCTTCTCGACGTCGCCGACCGAGGAGAACTGCGGGAACTGGGACGGCGGGCGGGGCATGCGGCTCCTCAGCGGATGGCGGCGGTCAGCGCGTGTGGCCGTTGCCGGTGACGACGTAGGTGGTCGAGGTCAGCTCCGGCAGCCCCAGCGGGCCCCGGGCGTGCAGCTTCTGGGTGGAGATGCCGATCTCGGCGCCGAACCCGAACTCCCCGCCGTCGGTGAACCGGGTCGAGGCGTTGACCAGCACCGCGGCGGCGTCGACGCCGGCGGTGAAGTCGGCGATCGCGCGCGCGGAATCGGCCACGATCGCCTCGCTGTGACCGCTCCCCCACCGCGCGATGTGCTCGAGGGCGGCGGGCAGGTCGTCGACCACCCGCACGGCCATGTCCATCGACAGGTACTCGGTCGCCCAGTCCTCGTCGGTCGCCGGGACGACGGAGCGGTGTGCGGCCTGAGCCGAGGAGTCGCCGTGCAGCGTGACCCCGGCGTCGGCCAGCGCGGCGAGCAGCCGCGGCAGGAACGGGGCGTCGCGGTGCACGAGCAGCGTCTCCGCGGAGTTGCAGACGCTGACGCGGTGGGTCTTGGAGTTCAGCACGACGGCCTCGGCCATGGCGGGGTCGGCGGAGGCGTCCACGTAGACGTGGCAGTTGCCGACGCCGGTCTCGATCACGGGCACGGTCGACTCGCGCACCACCCGCTCGATGAGCGACGCCCCGCCGCGCGGGATGACCACGTCGACGAAGCCGCGGGCGCCGAGCAACTCCCCCACGGACGCCCGGTCGGCCGGGAGCAGCTCGACGAAGCCCTCGGGCAGCCCGGCCTTGCTGCCGGCCTCGGTGAGGACGGCGACGAGCGCGGTGTTGGTGCGGAATGCCGACGCCGACCCGCGCAGCAGCGCCGCGTTGCCGCTCTTCAGGCACAGGCCGGCCGCGTCGACCGTCACGTTGGGCCGGGCCTCGTACACGATGCCGACCACGCCGAGTGGCACGCGGACCTGGCGCAGCTGCAGTCCGTTGGGCAGCCGCGAGCCGCGGACGACGTCGCCAACGGGGTCGGGCAGCGCGATCAGGTCGCGGAGGGCACCGGCGACGGCGGCCACCCGGCCGGCGTCGAGGCGGAGCCGGTCGAGGACCGACTCGGGGGTGCCGTCGGCGGCCGCGGCCTCCACGTCGGCCCGGTTCGCGGCCAGGATCTCGTCGGCCCGCTCCACCAGGGCGTCGGCCATGGCCGCGAGGGCGGCGTCCTTGGCGTCGGTGGACAGCGTGCGCAGCACCCGGGCGGCCGCACGCGCGCGCAGCGCGGCGGCACCGATCAGCGGCAGGTTCGCGTCGTCGGACACGCAGGGAAGGTTACGCGGGAGCCCGATCGCTTCGATGAGCTCAGCGGGAGCGCAGCGCCCGCAGCGCGTTCTTCCGCGCCTCGCCGGTGAGCCGGTCGAGGAAGACCTTGCCGTCGAGGTGGTCGACCTCGTGCTGCAGGCAGCGCGCCATCAGACCGCTGCCCTCGAGCCGCAGCGGCTTGCCGTCGACGTCGAACCCCTCGGCGACGCAGTGCATCGCCCGCACGGTGGGCGCCCAGATGCCGGGCACCGACAGACACCCCTCGTCGCCGTCCTGGATCTCCTCGGACCGCTCGATGATGACCGGGTTGACCATGTGGCCGATCACGCCGTCGACGTTGTAGGAGAAGGCGCGCACGCTGACGCCGATCTGGGGCGCGGCGACGCCGGCCCGGCCGGGGTGCTCCACGGTGTCCTCGAGGTCGCGGATGAGCGTGGCCAGCCAGCTGTCGAAGGCCCGCACCGGGTCGGCCGGCGTGCGGAGCACCGGGTCACCGAGCTCGCGGATGGGACGGATCGTCACGGGGCCAGTCTCTCAGCCGGCCGCAACGGCCCCGGCGCTGCCTGCTGCGACGGGTCGCCCGATCAGCACCATCTCGTCGCGGTGCACCACCTCGCGGCGGTACTCCGGCGGCAGGTCCCCGCTCTTGCGCCCGAACAGCTGCGGCATCTCGCGGGCGTCGTAGGCGACCAGGCCGCGGGCCACGACGCTGCCATCGGGGGCGACGAGCTCGACGGGGTCGTCGGCGAGGAAGTCACCGGCCACACCGGTGATGCCCGCGGCGAGCAGGGAGGCGTGCCGCTCGCGGACGGCGCGGACGGCGCCGTCGTCGAGCAGCAGCCGGCCGCGCGGGCGGCTGGCGTACCGCAACCAGAACTGCCGCGCGCTGGGCCGGCGCCCCATGGGGGCGAACATGGTGCCGACCTGCTCCCCCGCCAGCGCGGCGGCGGCCTGGGGCGTCGAGGTGACGACGACGGGGACGCCGGCGTGCGCGGCGATGAACGCCGCCTCCACCTTGGTCGCCATCCCGCCGGTGCCGACGCCGTTGCGCTTGGCTGTGCCCAGCGTGACCGATGCCAGATCCGCGGGCTCGTGCACGGTGTCGAGGAGCGCGGCCGGCCCGGTCCGCGGGTCGCCGTCGTAGACACCGTCCACGTCGGAGAGCAGTACGAGCGCGTCGGCGCGGGCGACGTGGGCCACGAGCGCGGCGAGCCGGTCGTTGTCGCCGAACCGGATCTCCTCAGTGGCCACGGTGTCGTTCTCGTTGACGATCGGCAGCACCCCGAGCGCGAGCAGGCGCTCCACTGTCCGGTGCGCGTTGCGGTAGTGGCTGCGGCGGGTGAGGTCGTCGGCGGTCAGCAGCACCTGGCCGATGATCACGTCGTGGCGTGCGAAGGCGTCGGCATAGGTCTGCACGAGCCGCAGCTGCCCCACGCTGGCCGCCGCCTGCGCCGTGGCGAGGTCGCGCGGCCGGCCGGTGATCTGCAGGGGCGCCAGCCCGGCGGCGATCGCGCCGGAGGAGACGAGCACGACCTCCCGGCCGGCGGCGCGCACCGCCCCGAGGACGTCGACCAGCGCCGTCAGCCGCTCGGCGTCGAGCCCGCCCGGGAGCGTGGTCAGCGAGGAGGAACCGACCTTGACCACCACGCGGCGGGCGCCGGCGATCGCCGGACGGGGGGCGAGCGGAGCGCTCATTCCACGTCGTCCGGGATCTCGTCGTCGGACCACCCCGGCTCGCTGAGCTCGTACGGCGTCCGGCGCAGCTTCTTCGCGGCCAGCCGTTCGCGGGCCCGGACGCGGTGCGGCGCGTCGATCCGCGCGTCGGTGCCCCGGCCGCCGAGGCCCGCGGTCTCCTCCACGGTGAGCGTGCCGGCGGGCAGGGTCGGCTCCCAGTCGAAGGTGACCCCGCCGATGGTCACCGGGTCGCCTTCACGGGCGCCGGCCTTGGCCAGCTCCTCCTCGACGCCGAGGCGGTTGAGCCGGTCGGCGAGGTAGCCGACGGCCTCGTCGTTGGTGAAGTCGGTCTGCCGGACCCAGCGCTCGACCCGCGTGCCGCGGACGACGAAGGCTCGGCCGTCCTCCCCGCCCTCCCCGTGGGGGTCGCGCTCGACGGTGAACCCGCTGTCGTCGACCGCGCGGGGGGTGATGGTGACGCGGGCCGGCTCCATCGGGGGCAGGCTGTCGCGGTGCTGCTGGACGGCGCGGGCCAGGGCGTAGCCGAACTCGGCCAGGCCCTCACCGGTCGCCGCGCTCACCGGGAACACCTCGAGGCCGCGCTTCTCCAGCGCCGGCCGCACGAGGTCGACGAGCTCCCGCCCGTCGGGCACGTCGATCTTGTTGAGGACGGCGATCCGCAGCCGGCCGACGAGGTCGAGCTCGTCGCCGCCGTACTCGGTCAGCTCGTGCTCGAGGGCCTCGATGTCGGTCTCGGGATCGCGCCCGGGCTCCATCGTCGCCATGTCGACGACGTGCACGAGGACGGCGCACCGCTCGACGTGGCGGAGGAACTGCACGCCCAGGCCCTTGCCGGTCGACGCCCCCGGGATCAGGCCTGGGACGTCGGCCATCGTGTACGCGACGTCGCCCGAGCGGATCACGCCGAGGTTGGGCACCAACGTGGTGAAGGGGTAGTCGGCGATCTTCGGCCGCGCCGCCGACATGGCCGCGATCAGCGACGACTTGCCGGCCGACGGGAAGCCGACCAGGCCGACGTCGGCGATGCTCTTGAGCTCGATGACCGCGTCGAGGGCCTCGCCGGGCTCGCCGAGCAGCGCGAAGCCGGGCGCCTTGCGGCGCGCGTTGGCCAGGGCCGCGTTGCCGAGCCCGCCCTTGCCGCCAGCGGCGAGGACGACGCGGGTGCCCGCGCCGACCAGGTCGGCGATGACCGTGCCGTCGGGCGTGGAGACCACGGTGCCGGCGGGCACGCGCAGCACCTTGTCCTCGCCCTTGGCGCCGTGTCGGTTGCTGCCCTCGCCGGGGCGCCCGTTCGCGGCCTTCTGGTGCGGGTGGTGGTGGAAGTCGAGCAGCGTGTGCACGCTGGGGTCGACCTCGAGGACGACGTTGCCGCCGTCGCCACCGTTGCCGCCGTCGGGACCCCCGAGGGGCTTGAACTTCTCGCGGTGCACCGAGGAGACCCCGTGGCCCCCGTTGCCGGCCGCCACGTGGATCACCACGCGATCGACGAATGCGGCCATCTGCTCTTACCTACCGATCGAAACGCCACGAGCGCACGGGCCGGCGGGCCCGTGCGCTCGTGAGCGGAGTGTCTGAGTGCTCAGGCGTCGACCGCGGTGATGGAGACGGTCTTGCGTCCACGCCGCGTGCCGAAGGTGACCGAGCCGGGCTCGAGCGCGAACAGCGTGTCGTCGCTGCCGCGGCCGACGCCGAGGCCGGGGTGGAAGTGGGTGCCGCGCTGGCGCACGATGATCTCGCCGGCCTTGACGACCTGACCGCCGAAACGCTTCACGCCGAGGCGCTGGGCGTTGGAGTCGCGACCGTTGCGGGACGACGAGGCGCCCTTCTTGTGTGCCATGTCGGGGTCAGCCCTTCGAGATGTCGCGGACCACGACGCTGGTCAGGGGCTGACGGTGCCCCTGCCGCTTGTGGTAGCCGGTCTTGTTCTTGAACTTGTGGATGTGGATCTTCGGGCCCTTGCCGTGCTCGACGATCTCGCCCGTGACGGTCACCTTCGCCAGGGCCGCCGCGTCGCTGGTGACGGTGTCGCCGTCGACCAGCAGGATGGCCGGGAGGGCGACGGTGTCGCCGGCCGCACCCTGCAGGCGGTTGATCGTGAACGTGTCGCCCACGGCCACCTTGTGCTGGCTGCCACCGGCCTTCACCACTGCGTACACCACTGAACTCCTCGTTCGCTTCTTCTTGTCCTCGTGCGCACGACCGGAGCGATCGCCGGGTGCTGGACGGGCTGCGGACGCCGGACCCGCGGCACCCGGAGGTGCCCGCTCGGTGGCGGTGCAACCCGACCAGCGTACCCGAGCGGCGCAGGGCCGGTCGACACGGGCTGGTCAGTGCTTGGTCACGTCCGTCACCCCGCGCGAGGCGACGGACGCCGGGTCATGAGACGGGCGGGCCCGCCGGTCGGCTGGCGGCGCGACGGCGCCGCGGCCGGCCCACCGGGGCCTCCACCGCGACAGGAGACACCTCGACGGCAGCTGCCTGGACGGGAGCCGCCTCGACAGCGACCGCCTGGTCGACCGGCCCGTGATCCGGCTCCTCCGTGGGCGGTTCGTCCGCGGCCGGCTCCTCCTCGACGGGCACGCTCTCCAGGGCGTCGACGGTCGCCGGAGCGACCTCGTCCGCGGGAACGTCGTCCCCGGCCTCGTCGGTGTCGATCGCGGGGGCCGCGTCGACCTCGGCGGCGGCGAGCACGGCGGCGTCCTCGGCCGCCCGCTCCTCGCCGGACTGGCCGCGGTTGCGCCGTCCACGGTTGCGCCGTCCCCCGGAGCGCGGGGCCTCGGCGGCCTCGCCCTCGCCGGCGACGTCGGTGGTCTCGACCTGCGGAGCCGGGGACTCGTCCTTCGACTGGTCCCTGCCGCTGTCCCTGGCGCCGTCCTTGGCGTCGCGGCCGCCGGAGCGGTCGCGCCGGTTGCCGGCGCCCCCACCCGAGTTTCCGCCGCCCGAGTTCCCGCCGCCGGAGTTGCCCCCGCCCGAGTTGCCACCGCCGGAGTTGCCCCCGCTGCGGCGCCGCTCGTCGACCGGTTCGGTGGAGACGATCACCCCGCGCCCGCGGCAGTGCTCGCACGGCTCGGAGAACACCTCGAGCAGGCCCTGCCCGACGCGCTTGCGGGTCATCTGGACCAGGCCGAGCGAGGTGACCTCGGCGACCTGGTGCTTGGTGCGGTCGCGGCCCAGGCACTCGGTGAGCCGCCGCAGCACGAGGTCGCGGTTGCTCTCGAGCACCATGTCGATGAAGTCGATGACGATGATGCCGCCGATGTCGCGCAGCCGGAGCTGGCGGACGATCTCCTCGGCCGCCTCCATGTTGTTGCGCGTGACGGTCTGCTCGAGGTTGCCCCCGGAGCCGACGAACTTGCCGGTGTTGACGTCGACGACGGTCATCGCCTCGGTGCGGTCGATGACCAGCGAGCCACCCGAAGGCAGCCACACCTTGCGGTCGAGCGCCTTGGCCAGCTGCTCGTCGACCCGCAGATCGTGGAAGACGTCGCCCTCGCCGGTGTAGCGCGACAGCCGACCGGACAGCTCCGGCGAGACGTGCGCGACGTAGGCCTCGACGGTGTCCCAGGCGTCGTCGCCCTGGACGACGAGCTCCTTGAAGTCCTCGTTGAAGACGTCGCGGATCACACGGATCGCGAGGTCCGGCTCGCCGTAGAGGAGGGTCGGCGCGTTCGAGGTCGACTCGGCCTTCTTCTGGATGACGTCCCACTGCGCGGTCAGCCGGTTGACGTCGCGGGTGAGCTCCTCCTCCGAGGCGCCCTCCGCGGCGGTCCGGATGATGACGCCGGCGTCCTCGGGGACGATCTTCTTCAGGATGTCCTTGAGCCGCTGGCGCTCGGTGTCGGGCAGCTTGCGGCTGATCCCGGTCATCGAGCCGCCGGGCACGAACACGAGGAAGCGGCCGGGCAGGTTGATCTGCTGGGTCAGCCGGGCGCCCTTGTGGCCGATCGGGTCCTTGGTGACCTGCACCAGCACCTTGTCGCCCGACTTCAGCGCCGTCTCTATCGACCGGGACTTGCCGGAGAGGCCGGCGGCGTCCCAGTTGACCTCACCGGCGTACAGGACGGCGTTTCGTCCCTTGCCGATGTCGACGAACGCCGCCTCCATGCTGGGCAGCACGTTCTGCACCCGGCCGAGGTAGACGTTACCGGCGAAGGACGTCGCCGACGCCTGGGTCACGTAGTGCTCGACGAGGACGTCGTCCTCGAGGACGGCGATCTGCGTGCGCTCGCCGCGCTGCCGGATCACCATCTTGCGGTCGACGGCCTCGCGGCGGGCCAGGAACTCGGCCTCGGTGAGGATGGGCGCGCGGCGGCGGCCGGTGTCGCGGCCGTCCCGGCGGCGCTGGCGCTTGGCCTCCAGGCGGGTGGAACCGGCCACGCCGCGGACGTCGTCGTCGCTCGTGGTCCGGCCGTTGCGCCCGGCCCGCTCGGGGCGGTCGTCGTCGTCGGCCTCGTCGGTGCTCTCGCCCGAGGCAGCGCTGCCGCTGCGCCGGCGGCGACGACGGCGACGGCGGGTGCTCGATCCGGTCTCGGACTCGTCGGTGTCGGCGTCGACCGCGTCCTCGGCGGACTCGGCCTCCTCGTCGTCGTCGGACTCGGCGTCGCCGGTCTCCTCGGCGCTGTCCTCGTCACCCGCGTCCTCGCCGGTGCGCCCCCGGCCGCGACCGCGGCGGCCGCGGCGACGGCGCCGGCTCCCCGCGGCACCCTCGTCGCGGTCCTCGGTGTCCTCGGCGTCCTCGTCGGTGTCCTCGGTGTCGACCTCCTCGACGTCCTCGGAGGCGACGTCGGCCGGCTCGGCGGGACGGCGGCGGGAGCGGCCGCGACGGCTGCGCGCCGGCGCGGCGTCGGCGTCGTCCTCGGTCTCGACGGCGACGTCGTCGACCTCGTCCGGCTCCGGGGTCTCGGCGGCCCGGCGGCTGCGGCGGCGCGGCGCCGGGGGTGCGTCGGTCTCGGTGGGGGCCACGAAGCTCACGAAGGCCGGCGCCACGGGCGCGGCAGCCTCGACCGAGTCGGGATCGGCGGCGATGACGGAGCGGGTGGCCCGGCGGCGGGGGCGGGCGACCACGGCGGTGGGCTCGGGGCTGCTGAAGGGGGCGGCGAAGCGCGGCAGCTCGTGCTCGGGCTCGTGCTCCGGTCCCGCGGCGGGCTCGGTCGCCGTCTCGGTCACGGGCTCGGTCACGGGCTCGGCGTCGTCCTCGGCATCGGCCTCGGCTTCGGCGTCCTCGGGGACCGAGGAGTCCTCGGACACGGCGGGAATCGTGCTCACGTCGTCGTCCTGGCCGGAGAGCCCGGCCGCGGCGTCGTCGCTGGGATCTGTGGATGTGCTGTCGAAATCGGCCACGAGGGCTCGTCTCCTCATGCGTTCCCGGGCGCCGATCGAGATGACTGGCGGCCGCGCAGGAACACGGGTTGGGCTGGGCGGGCCGGCCGCACGGGGTACGGCGGAACGGCTCGTCCGGCGAAGTCTGGTGGTCGGTCACCGCGCGGCGGTTGCCGCGGCCGGTGGCCGGACTGCTGGTGGTGGTGCGCCGCGCCCGATGGTGCCGGGCGCGGGAAAACTGCGGTGGAGCGGTGGAGCTGGGCGGTGGTTCAGGTCTGCGTCGTCCGGGGCCGGGTGGCCGGGGACGGGTGCGTCACGTCTGGCAGCCGTGTCGCTCGACGTCGCGAGGCCCCGCACTGGTCCCGGTCAGACCGCGGCGTGCTCCCCCTGGCAGCGGGTGCGCACCGCTCGATCTGGACCGAGCGGATCGGCCACGGTCCCGGTGTCGTCGAGCCGGCCCTGCGCCTCACGCACGGCCCGAGGGGGCAACGGCGGGCGCAGGTCGGCGACGGCAGCCAGGGCGGCCAACACGTCGTCGGGTCGTACAGCGGGCGTCACCTGCCGGACGACCATGTGCAGTATGGCACAACCTGCCTCTTCGGCCGCCGACGCGCCGACGACCGCGGCGCGCGCGTCGACGTCCTTGAGGCCGTTCTTGGTGCGCTTGGCGACGGTCACCGCGTCGCTGGCGAGGAACTTCTCCACGGCGGGCGCGAGGTCGGCCAGGACGACGCCGGGCAGCTCCACCCGCCAGACGGAGGTGTCGATCCGGTCGGCCAGCGACCCGGTTCCCTCCCCCGCCTCGACGACCTCGAGGACGGCGACGTCCGGAGGCAGCGCGGCGTCGAGCGCCAGGCGCAGCGCCTCGGGGTCGCAGCGCTCGGCGACGCCGATCTCCACGTACTCCGCCTCGCTGGCCGCGCCGGTGGGGGCGGCACCGAGGTAGGAGATCTTCGGGTGCGGGCTGAACCCGGCCGAGAACGCCATCGGCACCTGGGCGCGCCGCAGGGCCCGCTCGAGGGTGCGCGCGAGGTCGCGGTGGGAGGCGAAGCGCAGCCGCCCGCGCTTGGCGTAGCGGATGCGCAGCTTCTGGACGGTCGGCGGCGGCGGTGGGCCGTCGGGCTGGCGCGCCATCAGACGACGGTCAGGGGCAGCAGGCTGCGGCCGGTGGGTCCGATCTGGATCTCCGTGCCCATCGTCGGGCAGACACCGCAGTCGTAGCAGGGGGTCCACCGGCAGTCGGCGACCTCCTCCTCGCTCAGCGCGTCCTGCCAGTCGTCCCAGAGGAACTCCTTGTCCAGCCCGGAGTCCAGGTGGTCCCAGGGCAGCACCTCGTGCTCGGTGCGCTCACGGGTGGTGAACCAGTCGAGGTCGACGCCGAAGGGCGCCAGTTCCTCGGCGGCCGCCGTCGTCCAGCGGTCGAAGGAGAAGTGCTCGCTCCAGCCGTCGAACTTGCCGCCCTCGCGCCAGACCCGCTCGATGACCCGGCCCACGCGGCGGTCGCCGCGCGAGAGCAGTCCCTCGATCACGCCGGGCTTGCCGTCGTGGTAGCGCAGGCCGATCGAGCGGCCGATGCGGCGGTCCTCGTTGATCTTCTGGCGGAGCACGCGCAGCCGGTGGTCGATGGTGTCCGCGCTGGCCTGCCCCGCCCACTGGAACGGCGTGTGGGGCTTGGGCACGAAACCCCCGATGGAGACGGTGCAGCGGATGTCCTTCGACCCGCTCGCCTCACGGCCGGCCTTGATCACCTCGACGGCGAGGTCGGCGATCTCGAGCACGTCCTCGTCGGTCTCCGTCGGGAGGCCGCACATGAAGTAGAGCTTCACCTGACGCCAGCCGTTCGCGTAGGCGGTGGTGACCGTACGGACGAGGTCCTCCTTGGACACCGTCTTGTTGATCACCCGCCGGATGCGCTCGCTGCCGCCCTCGGGGGCGAAGGTGAGACCCGACCGCCGGCCGTTCCGCGACAGCTCGTTGGCCAGCGTGACGTTGAAGGCGTCGACGCGGGTCGAGGGCAGGCTGAGGCTGGTGTTGGTGCCCTCGTAGCGGTCGGCGAGCTCCTTGGCCAGCTGACCGATCTCGGAGTGGTCGGCGCTCGAGAGGCTGAGGAGCCCGACCTCCTCGTAGCCGGTCGCCTTCAGCCCCTGCTCGACCATCGAGCCGATGCCGGTGATGGTCCGCTCGCGCACCGGGCGGGTGATCATCCCGGCCTGGCAGAAGCGGCAGCCCCGGGTGCAGCCGCGGAAGATCTCGACGCTCATCCGCTCGTGCACCGATTCGGCCAGTGGCACCAGCGGCGTCTTCGGGTACGGCCACTCGTCGAGGTCCATGACGGTGCGCTTGGACACCCTGACCGGGACGTCGTCCCGCGTGCGGGTGACCGCCGCGATCGCGCCGTCCGGACCGTAGGAGACGGCGTAGAACCGGGGCACGTAGACGCCCTCGACGCGGGCCAGGCGGGCGAGCAGCTCGACCCTGCCGCCGGGCCGGCCCTGCGCCTTCCACGCCTTGACCACGTCGGTGATGTCGCCGACGACCTGCTCGCCGTCACCGAGGACGGCGCAGTCGACGAAGTCGCTGACCGGCTCGGGGTTGAACGCGGCGTGCCCGCCGGCGAGGACGACCGGGTGGGTCTCGTCGCGGTCCTCGGCCAGGATCGGGATGCCCGCGAGGTCGAGCGCCTCGAGCAGGTTCGTGTAGCCGAGCTCGGTCGCGAAGCTGACGCCGAGGACGTCGAAGTCGCGGACGGCCCGGTGCCCGTCGACGGTGAACTGCGGAACCGCGTTCTCGCGCATGAGGGCGGCGAGGTCGGGCCAGACGGCGTAGGTGCGCTCGGCCAGGGCGTCGGGGCGCTCGTTGAGCACCTCGTAGAGGATCATGAGGCCCTGGTTGGGCAGGCCCACCTCGTAGGCGTCGGGGTACATCAGCGCCCAGTGGACGGCGACGTCCTCCCAGGGCTTCACCTGCGAGTTCAGTTCACCGCCGACGTACTGGATCGGCTTCTGGATCTGAGCCAGCAGGGGCTCGAGGACGGGGTAGAGCGACTCACCAGTCATGACGGGTCCAGGGTAGCCGCCGCCCCGACCCCGACCCCGCGGCACTTATGGCCATAAGTGCCGCGGGGTCCTCGATCAGGGGAGGTCGGGGAAGAAGAGCTTCACCTCGCGCTCGGCGGACTCGGGCGAGTCCGAGCCGTGCACGATGTTGTTCTGCACCTCGAGCGCGAAGTCGCCGCGGATCGTGCCGGGCGTCGCCTTGACCGGGTCGGTGGCACCGGCCAGGGCGCGGAACGCCTCGATGGCCCGCGGGCCCTCGACGACCAGCGCCATGAGCGGGCCGCCGGTGATGAACTCGACCAGCGAGCCGAAGAACGGCCGCTCGCTGTGCTCGGCGTAGTGGGTCTCGGCGGTGTCGCGGTCGAGGGTGCGCAGCGTGGCGGCCACCAGGCGCAGGCCCTTGCGCTCGAGACGGGTGATCACCTCGCCGACGAGGCCACGGGCGACGCCATCAGGCTTGACGAGGACGAGAGTGCGTTCGGTCACGGGGCGGCAGCCTACGTGGTGGGTGCCGGTCCCCCGTCGCCGTCGTCCGGGACAGGGGCGCTGGTGGGGGCCCGGAACGGGGAGCCCAGCAGGTCCCTGCGCACCTGGAGGAGGTAGAGCCAGATGAGCACGAAGACGCCGCCGACGAACCACATCACGCTGTTGAGCAGGCCGGTCAACAGCAGCGGCACCTGCAGGGCGGTGCCGATGTAGATGCCGCGGCTCCGCCGCTGCACGCCCGACGCCAGGATCAGCACGAGCGACAGGGCCAGCAGGAAGGTCAGCCGCGCGCCCGTCAGCCCCGCTTCGGTCTGTGCGATGCCGCGCGGCACGAACAGGACGGCGATGCCCTCCAGCACCAGGATGCCGGCCGCCGCCCCGTTGAGGGCCCGCGCGGCGCGGAGCGGATCCGGGGCGGTCACCCGTTCCCCTTGGCGAACAGGCTGCGCGCCTCCCCCGCCGTGATCACGCTGCCGGTGACCAGGACGCCGGAGCCGCCCAGCGCGTCGTCGGCACCGGCCTCGGCCAGCTCGATCGCCTCGTTCACGGCCTCGGGCAGCACCGGATTCACGCTGACCCGGTCGGCGCCGAAGACGTCGACGGCGAGCGCGCCCAGCTCGTCGGCCGGCATCGCCCGCGCCGAGCTGTTCTCGGTGACGACCAGCTCGGCGCAGATCTCCTCGAGCGCGGCGAGCATGCCGCTCACGTCCTTGCCGCGGACCGAGCCGACCACGCCGACCAGGCGGGTGAAGTCGAAGGACTCCCGGATCGCCTCGACGGTCGCCGCCATGCCCGCCGGGTTGTGCGCGGCGTCGACCAGCACGGTGGGCGACGTTCGGATCCGCTCCAGCCGGCCGGGCGAGCGGACGGCCGCGAACGCCGCCCGGACGGTCTCCTGCTCGATCGGGCCGGTGGCCGCGCCGGCGCCGAGGAACGCCTCGACGGCGGCCAGCGCGGTCGACGCGTTCTGCGCCTGGTGCGCCCCGAACAGCGGCAGGTAGACCTCCTCGTACTCGCCGCCCAGACCCTGCAGCCGCACCTGCTGGCCCCCGACCGCCACCCGCCGCTCGAGGACGCCGAACTCCGTGCCCTCCCGGGCGACCACGGCCTCCATGTCGACAGCCCGGCGCACCAGGGCGTCGAGGGCGGCCGGCTGCTGATGGGCGAGGACGGCGATCGCGTCGCGCTTGATGATCCCCGCCTTCTCCCCGGCGATCGTGCCGACGTCCGGACCGAGGTACTCGGCGTGGTCCATCGCGACCGGCGTGACGACGGCGACTCGCGCGTCGGCCACGTTGGTGGCGTCCCACGTGCCGCCCATGCCGACCTCGATCACCGCGACGTCCACCGGGGCGTCGGCGAAGAGGGCGTAGGCCATGCCGACCATGACCTCGAAGAAGCTCATCGGGACGTCGGAGCCCGCGTCGACCATCTGCACGTACGGCGCGATGTCGTCGTAGGTTTCGACGAAGCGCTCGGCGCTCACGGGCTCACCGTCGAGCACGATCCGCTCCCGGATCGACTGCAGGTGCGGGCTGGTGAAACGGCCCACCCGCAGCCCGAACCCGCGCAGCAGCTCGTCGATCATCCGCGCCGTCGTCGTCTTGCCGTTGGTGCCGGCCACCTGGACGACGGGCATCGCCCGGTGGGGCGAGCCGAGGAGGTCCACCAGCGCGTTGATGCGGGTCAGCGAGGGCTCGAGCCGGCTCTCCGGCCAGCGGGCGAGCAGCTCCTTCTCCACCCGGGCCATGTCACCGGTGCTGCTACTGGTCATCCTGCTCAGGATGCCAGCCGGTCGGTTCCTAGACTGAGGCACATGGCTTCCGACATCGCGACCCCGGACACTGCTGCCCGTGCTGCGTCCGTCGCCGTACCCGAGAAGCCGTCACTGGACGGGCTCGAGGAGAAATGGATCGAGCGCTGGGCGTCGTCCGACGTCTACGCCTTCGACCGCGCGACCGCGCTCGACCCGGCCACCTCGCGTGAGCAGATCTACGCGATCGACACTCCCCCGCCGACCGCCAGCGGATCGCTGCACGTCGGGCACGTGTTCAGCTACACGCACACCGACATCGTCGCCCGCTACCAGCGGATGCGCGGCAAGCACGTCTACTACCCGATGGGCTGGGACGACAACGGGCTGCCCACCGAGCGGCGGGTGCAGAACTACTACGGCGTCCGGTGCGACCCGTCGCTGCACTACGACCCGTCGTTCGAGCCGCCGGAGAAGCCGGTCAAGGAGCAGCAGCCGATCTCGCGGCGCAACTTCGTCGAGCTGTGCATGCGGCTGACGGAGGAGGACGAGCACGCTTTCGAGCAGCTCTGGCGTCGCGTCGCGCTGTCGGTGGACTGGTCGAACGTCTACCGGACGATCTCGGAGTCCTCGCGCGCGACGGCGCAGCGCATGTTCCTGCACAACCTGGCCCGCGGTGAGGCGTACGCCCAGGAGGCGCCGACCCTCTGGGACATCACCTACCGGACGGCGGTCGCCCAGGCCGAGCTCGAGGACCGCGAGCGCCCCGGCGCGTACCACCGCATCTCCTTCCACGGCCCCGCCGGCCCGGTCTTCATCGAGACCACCCGCCCCGAGCTGCTGCCGGCCTGCGTCGCGCTGGTCGCGCACCCCGACGACTCGCGGTACGCGGACCTGTTCGGCAAGACCGTGCGGACGCCGCTGTTCGACGTCGAGGTCCCCGTGGTCGCGCACCGCCTCGCGGAGCCGGACAAGGGCTCCGGCATCGCGATGATCTGCACCTTCGGCGACCTCAACGACGTCACCTGGTGGCGCGAGCTGCAGCTGCCCACGCGCGCGATCGTCGGCTGGGACGGCCGCCTGCTCGCCGATCCCCCGCCCGGTGTTCCCGCCTCGCCGTACGACGAGCTGGCCGGCAAGACGGTGTTCAGCGCACAGCAGCGGATCGTCGAGCTGCTCCGGGAGTCCGGCGACCTGCACGGCGAGCCGAAGCAGATCACCCACCCGGTGAAGTTCTACGAGAAGGGCGAGCGCCCGCTCGAGATCGTCACCACGCGCCAGTGGTACATCCGCAACGGTGGGCGGGACGCCTCGATCCGTGATGCGCTCATCGCCCGCGGCCGGGAGATCAAGTGGGTGCCCGAGCACATGCGGCACCGCTACGAGAACTGGGTCGAGGGCCTCAACGGCGACTGGCTGATCAGCCGGCAGCGGTTCTTCGGCGTCCCGTTCCCGGTCTGGTACCGGTTGGACGACGAGGGCGAGCCTTCGTACGACGACCCGATCCTGGCCCCCGAGTCGGCTCTGCCGGTCGACCCGTCGTCCGACGTGCCCGAGGGCTACACCGAGGACCAGCGCGGCAAGCCGGGCGGTTTCATGGCCGACCCCGACGTCATGGACACCTGGGCGACATCGTCGCTGTCGCCGCAGGTCGCCTCGGGCTGGGACACCGACCCGGAGCTGTTCGCGCGAGTCTTTCCGATGGACCAGCGGCCCCAGGCGCACGACATCATCCGCACCTGGCTGTTCTCGACCGTCGTCCGCGCGCACTTCGAGCACGGGACGGTGCCGTGGACGCACGCCACGATCTCCGGCTTCGTGGTCGACCCCGACCGCAAGAAGATGTCGAAGTCGAAGGGCAACGCGACGACGCCGATCGACGTCCTCGAGAAGTACGGGAGTGACGCCGTCCGGTGGCGGGCTGCCGGGGCGAGGCCGGGCATGGACTCGCCGTTCGACGAGGCGCAGATGAAGGTCGGCCGGCGGCTGGCCATGAAGATCCTCAACGTCGGCAAGTTCGTGCTGGGGCTGGGTGCCGGGTCGGTCGACGTCTCGTCGGCCGCCGACCGGATCACCGAGCCGATCGACCGGGCACTGCTGACCGGGCTGGCGGGGGTCGTGGACGAGGCGACCGCGGCGCTGGAGGCCTACAACTACACGCGGGCGCTCGAGGTCGCCGAGACCTTCTTCTGGTCCTTCTGCGACGACTACGTCGAGCTGGTGAAGTCCCGCGCCTACGGCACCGGGGCCGGGGCGGAGTCGGCGCAGGCGACGCTGGCCCTGGCGCTCTCGGTGCAGCTGCGGCTGTTCGCGCCGGTGCTGCCGTTCGTCACCGAGGAGGTCTGGTCGTGGTGGCAGACCGGCTCGGTGCACCGCGCGACGTGGCCCGTTGCCGGTGAACTGCCGGCGGACGGCGACACCGCCGTCGTGACGGTGGCCGCCGAGGCGCTGGCCGCCGTGCGCAAGGCCAAGTCGGAGGCGAAGCAGTCGATGCGGGCCGACGTCGAGACGGCGACCATCACCGCGCCGGCCGACCAGGTGCCGCTGGTCGACGCGGTGCGGACCGACCTGGTCGACGCCGGCCGGATCGCCACACTGATCATCGCCCCCGGCGACGGCCCGCTGACCGTCGACGTCGTCCTCGCTCCGCCCGCCGAGCCCTCGTAGCCGAACGTTGTGCGCGGATCGGCAGGAAATCGCCCGCCGAGAGCTGCCGATCCGCGCACACTCTTGCGGGCGACTGGGCCCCCGAACGCGGACGAGCCCGGCCCCATCAGGGACCGGGCTCGTCGGGGCGTGCGGGTTACGCGGACTTCTCGCGGGGGGCGCGCGTGGGCTTGCGCGGCACGATCGTCGGGTTCACGTGTTCCAGGACGACCTCCTTGGTGATCACCACGGAGGCGACGTCCTCACGGCTGGGCACGTCGTACATCACCGACTGGAGCACCTCCTCCATGATCGCGCGGAGCCCGCGGGCGCCGGTGCCACGGAGTATGGCCTGGTCGGCGATCGCCTCGAGGGCGTCGTCGGTGAACTCCAGCTCCACACCGTCGAGCTCGAACAGCTTGCGGTACTGGCGCACCAGGGCGTTCTTCGGCTCGGTGAGGATGTTGATCAGCGCCTCGCGGTCAAGCTTCTGGACGCTGGTGATCACCGGGAGACGGCCGATGAACTCGGGGATCATGCCGAACTTCAGCAGGTCCTCGGGCATGACCTCGGCGAAGGCGTTGGCCTCCTCCATCTCCTTCTTGCCGCGGACCTCGGCACCGAAGCCGATGCCCTGCTTGCCGACCCGCTGCTCGATGACCTTCTCCAGGCCGGCGAAGGCGCCGCCCACGATGAACAGCACGTTCGTCGTGTCGATCTGGATGAACTCCTGGTGCGGGTGCTTGCGGCCGCCCTGCGGGGGAACCGAGGCGGTCGTGCCCTCGAGGATCTTCAGCAGCGCCTGCTGCACGCCCTCACCGGAGACGTCGCGGGTGATCGACGGGTTCTCGCTCTTGCGGGCGATCTTGTCGACCTCGTCGATATAGATGATGCCGGTCTCGGCGCGCTTCACGTCGTAGTCGGCGGCCTGGATCAGCTTCAGGAGGATGTTCTCGACGTCCTCACCGACGTAGCCGGCCTCGGTGAGCGCGGTGGCGTCGGCGATCGCGAAGGGCACGTTCAGCATCCGCGCCAGCGTCTGCGCCAGGTGGGTCTTGCCGCAGCCGGTCGGGCCCATCAGCAGGATGTTGGACTTGGCCAGCTCGACCGACTCGTCGCGGCTGCCCCGCTCACCACCGGCCTGGATGCGCTTGTAGTGGTTGTAGACGGCGACCGAGAGGGTGCGCTTGGCCTTGTCCTGGCCGATGACGTACTGCTCGAGGAAGTCGTGGATCTCCTTCGGCTTCGGCAGCTCGTCGAACTTCAGGTCCGAGGACTCCGAGAGCTCTTCCTCGATGATCTCGTTGCAGAGGTCGATGCACTCGTCGCAGATGTAGACCCCGGGGCCCGCGATGAGCTTCTTGACCTGCTTCTGGCTCTTGCCGCAGAAAGAGCACTTGAGCAGGTCACCGCTCTCACCGATTCGTGCCACCTGCTGACCTCCACCTCGGAAGCGCCGGTTCCCTGCTGCTGGGAACCTGCGGGTTGATTCTGACTGCTGTCGCCCCTGCTCGGCCTCGAAAATTTCCGGGTAGCCCCGCGAGGCTCTCCTCCCGGCGCTGCCGGCCGGGGATCGGGCGCTCGCCGAACGTACCTGTCACCACCGACCGCGAGGGGCAATGACTCACCCGGTTCGCGACGGGCCGTCCCACTTCTGTCCCGCTGCTTCCCACGGGCCCTGACGCGACGCTGCGGCAGGATCCCCCGGAAACCTCGACGGTACGGGTCGGGGGCGCGACACGCGCGCCCCCGACCCGCGCCATGATCGAACGATCAGGCAGAGACGGCGGGAAGCGCGTTGAGCTTCCTGCTCTGGATGACCTCGTCGACGATGCCGTAGGTCTTCGCCTCGGGAGCGGTGAGGATCTTGTCCCGCTCGATGTCGAGGCGGACCTGGTCCACGGTCTGGCCGGTGTGGCGCGCCAGGATCTCCTCCATCTGCGACCGCACCCGCTGGATCTCGGCGGCGTGGATCTCGAGGTCGGAGACCTGACCACCGGACTCACCCGACGGCTGGTGGATCAGCACCCGCGAGTAGGGCAGCGCGAGCCGCTTGCCCGGCGTCCCGGCCGCGAGCAGGACGGCGGCGGCCGAGGCGGCCTGGCCCATGCACACGGTCTGGATGTCGGGGCGGACGAACATCATCGTGTCGTAGATCGCCATCAGCGAGGTGAACGAGCCACCGGGCGAGTTGATGTAGATCGTGATGTCGCGGTCGGGGTCCGCCGACTCCAGCGTGATCAGCTGGGCCATGACGTCGTTGGCCGAGGCGTCGTCGATCTGCACCCCGAGGAAGATGATCCGTTCCTCGAAGAGCTTGTTGTAGGGGTTGGACTCCTTCATGCCGTAGCTCGTGCGCTCCACGAAGGAGGGCAGGATGTAGCGGCTGGAGGGCATCTGGAAGCTCATGGTGGTCAGTTCCTCCGAACCGTCAGTTGTCCGTGACCGGGTTGGACTGCTCGGTCATCGCCGCGCGGCTGACGACGTGGTCGACGAAGCCGTATTCGAGGGCCTCCTGCGCGGTGAACCAGCGGTCGCGGTCGGAGTCCTTCTCGATCTGCTCCGGCGTCTGCCCGGTGTGCAGCGCCTGCAGCTCGTTGAGCTGCACCTTGGTGCTGCGGAAGAGCTCGGCCTGGATGGCGATGTCGGACGCGGTGCCGCCGACGCCGGCCGAGGGCTGGTGCATCAGGATCCGCGCGTGCGGCAGGGCGTAGCGCTTGCCCTTGGCGCCGGCGGTCAGCAGGAACTGGCCCATGGAGGCGGCCAGACCCATGCCGTAGGTGGCGACGTCGCAGTCGATGAACTGCATCGTGTCGTAGATCGCCATGCCCGCCGTGACCGAGCCACCGGGCGAGTTGATGTAGAGGTGGATGTCCTGCTTGGGGTCCTCAGCGGACAGCAGCAGCATCTGGGCGGCGAGCTGGTTGGCGATGACGTCGTCGACCTGGCTGCCCAGGAAGATGATGCGTTCGCGCAGCAGACGCTCATAGACCGAGTCGTTGAGGTTCATCCCCCCGGCGGCGGCGCGCAGCTGCGGCGCGGCCAGGTACGGGTCGGTAGTGCTCACGGGTGTGGTGACCTCCGTAGGACTGTCGTGCATTCGGTCTCGTGGGCGGGTGGGGGTGGCGGGCTGACGACGGGGTGCGGCGGACCGGGCAGGCCCTCCGGGACAACTACCCCCGGCGTTCGGCTGACTCCTGTCGACCCTAACGCGGACCTCCGACGGGACAGTCCCTTCCGGGGTGGTGTTCGCCGACGGCGCAGCGCGCCGGGCCGAAAAGCGACGGCATGGTTCGGTTCCGCGCCCCGTAGAAGGACCACGCTGCCCCCCGCGACTCGCACGCTCGCAGCGGGACCCTGCAACGCGGCCACTGATCGCTCGTTCCTCGCTGCGATGCTCCCGGGGCTGTCCCCGAACGACGACGCCGTCCCACCCGGTGGGGCGGAACGGCGTCGTCGGTGCGGCCCCGTCCAGTGGCTCGCCCCGAGCGTGCGAGGGGTGAGAAGGACGGGGTCCTTGATCAGGCCTCGGTCTCGTCCTCGGCGGACCCGGCCGCGTCGTCCTCGGCCGGCGCCGGCACCGTCTTCGGGCGCAGCGCCTCGAGGTCGACCGCGTTGCCCGAGGCGTCGGTGATCGTCGTCTGCTCGAGCAGCTGGGCCAGGGTCTTCGTGCGCCGGACGTCGGCGACGAACTCGGCGATGTTGCCGCCCTGCTGCAGCTGCTGCGCGTACTGCTCCGGGCTCATCCGGTTGCGCTGGGCCTGCGCCATGATCTGCGCGGAGAGGTCGTCGTTGTCGACGGTGACCTCACGGGCGTCGGCGATCGCGTCCAGGATGAACTGGGTGCGCACGGCCTCCTCGACGTTCTTGCGCTGGTCGGCGTCGTAGGCCTCGCGGTTCTCGACGCCGGACATGTTGAGGAAGGTGTCCCAGTCCATCCCGGCCTGCTGCAGCTCCTGCTCGAAGGCCCGGTTGCGCCACTCGACCTCGCGCTCGACCAGGTTCTCCGGGATCGGCACCTCGACGATCTCGAGCAGGTGCTCGACCAGCTTGTCGCGGGCCTGAGCGCCCTGCTGCAGCACCTTCGTGCGGGCGAGGCGGGTGCGGACGTCCTCGCGCAGCTCGTCCAGGGTGTCGAACTCGCTGGCGGTGGAGGCGAACTCGTCGTCCAGCTCCGGGAGGTCCTTGGCCTTGACCGAGCGCACGGTGACGGTCACATCCGCCGACTCGCCGGCGTTCGGGCCGGACAGCAGCGCGGTGGAGAAGGTCTTCGTCTCGTCGGCGGATAGGCCACGGACGGCGTCGTCGAGGCCCTCCATGAGCTGACCGGTGCCGACCTCGTAGCTCATGCCGGTGGTCGAGCCGTCCTCGAGCACCTCGCCGTCGAGCTTGGCCTCGAGGTCGATGGAGACGAAGTCGCCGTCCTGCGCGGGGCGCTCGACGGCGGTCAGCATGCCGAAGCGCTCGCGCATGACCGAGATCTGCTGGTCGATCTCCTCGTCGGTGACCTCGACGTCGTCGACGGTGACGGCGAGGTTCTCCAGCGCGGGCAGGTCGAGCTGCGGCGCGACGTCGACCTCGGCGGTGAAGGCGAGGGTGTCGTTGTCGTCGAGGCGGGTCACCTCGATCTCGGGCTGGCCGAGCACGCGCACCTGGTTCTCGCGAACGACCTCGGAGTACACCTCCGGGATCGCGTGCTGGACGACCTGCTCCAGGACGACGGGGCGCCCGATGCGCTGGTCGAGCACGCGGTTGGGCACCTTGCCCGGGCGGAAGCCGGGCACGCGGACCTGCTTGCCCAGCTCCTTGTAGACCTCACCGAAGGCGTGGTCCAGGTCCCCCCAGGGCACCTCGATCGCCATCCGGACCCGCGTGGGGCCCAGTTCCTCGATGGTGCTCTTCACAGCGGCAGTGCTCCTTGATTGCGGACAGACGGGCGCCGACGGGCATGGACGACGCGGAATTGCTCCGAGTCTAGAGACGGCGCGGAACGGTCGGGGTGGCGGGCGGAGCGGCCACGGGCGTGCGGCCCGAGGCGAGCGGTCCGCACCGTGGCCCTACGGGCAGCCGCGTGCGCCCGTGGCGATCTTGACGGACACGGTGACTGGCGTCACAGTCGCCGCCATGACCGACACGACGCAGGAGTCGCCGACCCGGACCCCCCGACAGGAAGGTCGACTCGGCGATCCGGACATGGAACTGCGCACCGATCCCCGGCTGCACCCCCGGCTGCTGGCCGCCCTGGCCGCGTTCGGTCTCGACGGCCACGCCGCCGGCCCGCCGATGGACCGGAATGCGCCGCCGGCGGCGATCGCGGAGTTCGTCGGTCAGGTGCACGCGGGGTTCGAGGGGCTGTACGAGGCCCTGCCCAACGAGTGGCCCGACGAGCCGTCGTCCGACGTCACCCACCGGACGGAGACGGTGCAGGGCGTGGACGGCAACGACATCGCCTTGCACATCTACCGCCCGGCCGGGATGGACGGGCCGCTGCCGGGGACCGTCTACATCCACGGCGGGGGCATGACGATCCTGGAAGCCCACAACCGCGTGCACCGGCAGTGGAGCGAGGATCTCGCGGCGTCCGGGATGGTCGTGGTGACCGTCGACTTCCGCAACGCCTGGACCGCGGCGGGAGCGAACCCGTTCCCGGCCGGGCTGAACGACTGCAGCAGCGCCCTGGACTGGATCCACGAGCACCGCGCCGAGCTGGGCATGACGACGCTGGTCCTGCAGGGCGAATCCGGTGGCGCGAACCTCGTGCTCGCGACCGCCCTGAAGGCGAAGCGGGAAGGGCGCCTGGACCGGATCGACGGCGTCTACGCGATGGTGCCCTACATCAGCGGCGGCTACGGCTGGGACACCGCACGCAAGCTGCGGGAACTGCCCTCGATGGTGGAGAACGAGGGCCACTACATCAACTGCTCGATGATGGACATGCTCGTCGCGGTCTACGACCCGACCGGCGAGAACGCCGAGAACCCGCTCTGCTGGCCCTACTTCGCCACGGAGGCCGACGTCGAGGGCATGCCGCCGCACGTCATCAGCGTCAACGAGCTCGATCCGTTGCGCGACGAGGGGATCGCCTACTTCCGCACACTTCTGCGGGCCGGCGTCCCCGCGGTCGGCCGCGTGAACCTCGGCCTCACACATGCCGCCGACATGTCCTTCCGCCAGGCGGTCAAGGACGCGTACAAGGCGACGGTCCGGGACATCCGCGGCTTCTCGGACAGCCTCTGACCCCCGTGCTGCGTCGGGGTGGCGGGATTTGAACCCACGGCCCCCCGCTCCCAAAGCGGGTGCGCTACCAAGCTGCGCCACACCCCGTGGCCGCACGAGTCTAGGCGCGCTTTGCGATCGCCCGTGACGGCCGGGGCGCAGGCCGTCGCGCAGGACTCCCTGGTCTGTCCGCCCAGTCCGCGCCACAGTGACGGTGCGACGGGGGCTACGACGAGTTCCGCGGGGTCCCGATGCGCCGTCCGTTCCGCCGTCCCACTGCGGCTCTTCTCCTGCTGCCCGTACTGCTCGTGGCGCCCGCGGCACCGGCCGCGGCCGGCGACCATCCCCCGGCCACGTACTCGCTGATCGGCGACCCGGAGGGTTCCCAGTTCGAGGGCATCGCGGTGGCGCCCGACCGGGAGACGTTCTACGTCAGCGAGGTGACGGGCGGTGAGATCCACCGGGGCGAGGCCGACGAACGCCGGACGACGGTGTGGCTCGACGAGAAGGCCGCGCTCGCGGACGGACGGCGGACCGCGGTCGGCCTCGCCACCGACTCGCGGGGCCGCGTGTACGTGGCGGGCGGTGACAACCGGACCCAGGCCGGAGCCGCACCCGACGCTCCCGACTTCTGGGTCTACGACGAGGACGGCGACCTGCTCGCCGCCCTGCGGATGCCGGTCGACGGGCCCGTCTTCCTCAACGACGTCGTCGTCGGACCGGACGGCGCGGCCTACGTCACCGACTCGGTGAGCCCGCGGATCTTCCGGATCGCCCGGGACGACGGCGACTGGCACGCGACCCTCTGGGCCCGGCCGGACGCGCCGGGCGCCCCAGTGCAGGGAGCGGGCTTCGGGCTCAACGGCATCGAGGTGGCGCCTGACCACCAGTCCTTGATCGTCGCGCAGACTGACCCCGGCGTGCTGTGGCGCTACGACCTGAAGACGGCGGCGCCGTCGGTCATCGACACCGGGGACGTCGACCTCACGTTCACCGACGGGCTCGTCGTACGGGGCCGCACGCTGGTCGCCATCCGCAACTTCCCGCACGTGCTGACCTATCTGGGGCTGGACTCGGACGCCACCTCTGCCCGGTCGCTCGCCGAGGTGCCGACGGACCCCGATCGGGTCTTCACGACCGGCGACGTCGTCGACGGGCGCCTGCTCCTGGTGGACAGCCAGTTCGACGAGAATCCGCCGTCACCGAACTCCGAGGTCGTGGCGCTGCCGTTCCATCCGTGACCCTCTTGACGCTCCAACTCGGTTAGTGCACGCTAACCGTTAGTGGACGCTGACGGAGTTCGAGACAGCTGGGACGCGCTGGCGGACGGAACGCGACGCGCGATCGTCGCCTGCCTCGCCGAGCGTCCCCAGGCGGTGGGCGAGCTCGCCGCCGGGCTGCCGGTGAGCAGGTCCGCCGTCTCCCAGCACCTCAAGGTGCTCAAGGACGCCGGACTGGTGAGCGAGCGCGCCGCGGGGACCCGGCGGATCTACCGGCTCAACCCCGTGGCGCTGGCCGCCCTGCGTGACCAGCTCGACACCTACTGGCAGCGGGTACTGAGCGGCTACGCGGACGCGGTCGCCGACGAATCCATCGAGGAGAGCTGATGACCGAGATCGACACGGCGACGATCCGCCGGGAGATCGTCGTCCAGGCGCCCATCGAGCGAGCCTTCGCGGTGTTCACGGAGCGGTTCGGCGACTTCAAGCCGCGGGAGCACAACCTTCTCGCCTCCCCCATCGCCGAGACCGTGTTCGAGCCGCGGGTGGGCGGGAACATCGTCGACCGCGCCGAGGACGGCAGCGAGTGCCGCTGGGCCCGCATCCTCGCGTTCGACCCGCCGGACCGCGTGGTGTTCAGCTGGGACATCAGCCCGCAGTGGCGGATCGAGACGGACCCGGAACAGACGAGCGAGGTGGAGGTCCGCTTCGTCGCGGAGGGCCCGGACCGCACGCGGCTGGAGCTCGAGCACCGGCACATCGACCGGCACGGCCCCGGATGGGAATCCGTCGCCGAGGGCATCGGTGGAGACCAGGGCTGGCCGCTCTACCTGTCGCGCTTCGCGGGCCTTCTGCCGGCGGCGTGACCGGGGTCGCGCGACCCACCCCGTGAGCTGCACGTTCGGGCTCGTCCGGGCCCGCTCGGGCGGTCGAACTCGACTTCCGGGGTGTCGGCCGCCTGGGAGACTCGCGCGCATGAGCCCAGCTACCGACCGCGCCTCGTTCGTACGTCGGCTCTCCTGGACCACGGTCGTACCGGTCGTCGCGCTGGTGGTGCTGGGCGCTACGTGGGGCCGTCATCTTGCCCCGGTGCTCAATGTGGTCGTGGCGCTGGTGCTGGCCGCCGCAGTGCTTGCCGCGGTGCACCATGCCGAGGTGGTGGCCCACCGGGTCGGTGAGCCATTCGGGTCATTGGTGTTGGCCGTAGCGGTCACGGTCATCGAGGTGGCGCTGATCGTGACGCTGATGATCTCGGGTGGGGACGACACCGCCACCCTCGCGCGCGACACCGTCTTCGCCGCCGTGATGATCACCTGCAACGGCATCGCCGGGCTGTCGCTGTTCCTGGGCGCCCGCCGCTACGGGATGTCGGTGTTCAACGCGGAGGGCAGCGGCGCGGCGTTGGCCACCGTCGCGACCGTGGCCACGCTGAGCCTGGTGCTGCCGACCTTCACGACAAGCCGCCCGGGCCCGCAGTTCTCGGGATCGCAGCTGACCTTCGCCGCGGTCGCCTCGCTGGTGCTGTACGCGGCCTTCGTGACGACCCAGACCGTCCGCAACCGGGACTTCTTCCTGCCCGTCCCTACTCCGGACACGGACGACCCGGCCGAGGAGCACGCCGAACCGCCGACGAACCGCGAGGCGGGCATCAGCCTGCTCCTGCTGCTGGCGGCACTGGTGGCAGTGGTGGGGCTGGCGAAGATCGAGTCACCGGTCATCGAGGACACCGTCGCGGCGTTCGGCTTCCCGCAGTCGTTCGTCGGCGTCGTCATCGCCCTGCTCGTCCTGCTGCCCGAGACGATCGCCGCGTCGCGGGCGGCCCTGCGCAACAACCTGCAGATCAGCCTGAACCTGGCCTACGGCTCGGCTCTGGCGAGCATCGGCCTGACCATCCCGGTGATCGCGATCGCCTCCATCTGGCTGGAGGGCCCCCTGCTGCTGGGGCTCGGGGCGACGCAGATGGTTCTGCTGGCGCTCACCGTCGTGGTCGGGGCGCTGACCGTCGTCCCTGGCCGGGCGACGCGCCTGCAGGGCGTCGTGCACCTCGTGCTGCTGGCCGGCTTCCTGTTCTTGGCCGTCAACCCCTGAGGTCGTGCGCCGCCCCGGATCTGGTGCGCGCTATCCTCGTCGCGGACTGGAAGCCCCGCCGATCACGATCTTCGGGGCTTCTCGCGTGGAGGGCATGTGCTCTCTCGCGCGGTCTCGCGGGTGTAGCTCAATGGTAGAGCCCCAGCCTTCCAAGCTGGCCATGCCGGTTCGATCCCGGTCACCCGCTCCACGTACTGACCAGCTCATATGCCCGTCTGCGCAGCTCAGCGAGGCTTTGACGCCGCTTCGCGCCTGAACGGTGCTGACCCCTGTTGACCGCTGACCACCAACTTTGGCCGGTGCTTAAGGCACGAGCGCACGCGGCCAACGCAGTGTTCGTCGCCGGAGGGTCGAGCCGCCCCGTTGGCACACCCTCGAGGTGACCGGGCCAGTCGGGGGCATCGACGCTCCGGCCAGACGTGGTTCGAGTCCGGGCCAACCGTCGAGGCCGTCGACAGCTCCGCCGAGTAGTCGCCGCACATGCGGACAGCCACCGGATGGGCACTGCCGGGTTGGCCTTTCATCCTCGGACTCCAGGGCGGCTGGCGGGTACACGGCCATCCGCCGACGCATGTTCCGCAGCCCAGGCAGGAGAGAGGCCGAGATCAAGCGACCGAACAACGGATCCGAGGCCGTTCCACGACCAGTTGGGAGACGAGGCAGGGAAGAGCTAGCGAAGCGAGACAGCCGCCGACCAAGGGCATGACGTAGGCCGTCGAGGCGGCGGCTCGTCTAGCCCGCAACTGGTCTCTCCCGTGCATGCCGATCGCGGCTCGCCGAACAATCGGCGGGATTGTCTCTCTCCCATGCGATCCTCACGTCTCACTCTCCCTGAGCAGATGGAGTCGAGCGTGCCCACTGGCGATGAGAAGGTTTGCGACACGTGCCGGAAGTGGCTGCAGCCGGGTGAGTACGAGCGCCTCACTACGCGACTGCAGGACGCCAACCGACCATGGGCGGATCGGTTGCTGCAGGTCCTTGAAGCCCTCGGCGATGAACCGATCCGGGAGCATCGGCAATTCGCGAAGGAACTCGACTACACCTCAGCCGACCTTCGTGCGTCTAACACGCAACTGACCATGTTGGTGCGTAAGGAATTCAAGGGGTACGGCCGGCCCTATGACTTTGATCGCCGAAGCGACGGTCTCTATTGGTACCGAATGCATCCGAAAGTCGCCGAAATGATTAGTATGCGTGGATGAGCCGATCCACTGCCGATCGGGCATGCCGGTAGATTCGATCGCCCGCCGGCCCTGTCGCGATCCTCTATGTGCAGCATGATGCCGTCTAGCACCGTCGGGTCGGTGCCGTTGACGACCGTAGAGTCCACCGATCGTGACGGTCCTAGATGCGGGCAGCAGCCAAGCGGCAGCGCGAGTCAATGCCTGCTGGGTCAGGAGGACGGCACGTCGTGAGGTCCGGCGGCTGGACAGAAGCTCAACGTGGCCACGACCAGAGCGAGCGCAGCGATCACGTCAGAGGCATCGACTTCCGCCGCCGAAGGGAGGACGTCGCGGATCCACTCCACAGGTCGATCCTGGCGGATGTTTCGCCAGAAGCGAGCCCCGCCCGACGATTCTCGGCGAGGCGGTTCGTCACGCAGAGGACCAGGGTCTAGCAGAGCCGTGATCACGTTGGCTGTCGGGATGCGAGGGCCCCTCGCGCGCTGCGGCTCCCGGTAACCTGCGGCATGCTGCCGCGCAACTGTCGACGTTGTGGTCGAGTGTTCGACGGCACGCCGTACAAGTCCACCGGATACGACGCTGCCGAAATGCTTCGCAACCCGACAGGCGGGGGGCAGACGACACACACCGTGTGGCCGGACACGTGCCCGGCGTGCGTCAGCCAGAGAAGCCCGTGGGGTCGGCGGATTCTGATCTGCTTCGCCATCTTGTTCGCGTTGGCGGCGCTCGGCCCGATCTTGCGGACGCTTTCACAACTGTTGGGGTGATTCTGCGGACGAGCCGGTCCCGACCACGTCAGTCCGCCGCCGCCCCCGTAACAGAGCTCGGTTAGCCGGGAGGCCACCCGCAACACCCGGTCGAATCCACGCACATACAGCGCCAACTTGAGCTGCCCTGGGCGTGGCCGCAGATGCCTCCGCCCACCGGCCCTTGACTGGCAACGGGTCGAGCGACAGCGAGGAGCCGCTCTGAAGGCCGCCAATGTCGCGCTGAGGCACGCCGAAGGCACGGCATCGGGACTGCCCCCGGTTCGGTTGACTCCTTGCCTGTGAGGCTGCGGCCTCGCTGGAAGGATCAGCATCGTGCCCAAGCCGTTCCCCAAGGAGTTCCGGCGCGACGTGATCGCGGTCGCCCGGCAGGGCGATCAGTCGATCGCTCAGGTCGCGAGGAACTTCGGGGTCTCTGAGTCCTGCCTCGCCAGGTGGCTGAAGATCGCCGACCGGGAGGAGGGCATCTCCGGACCCGCCTCGTCCGCCGGCGACGGTGGCGATCTCGAGGCCGAGAATCGCGCACTGCGTAAGCGCGCCAAGCAGCTCGAGCAGGAGAACGAGATCCTGCGCCGCGCGACGGCGTACTTCGCGCGCGACGTCCTCCCAAAATGATGTACCCGCTGGTCCAAGAGCTCGCCGCCGACAGGATCCCTGTCGTGGTGACCTGCCGGGTGCTCGGCTTCTCCAAGCAGGCCTTCTACAAGTGGCGGGCCACCCCGGTCAGCCGGCGCGACTGGGACGACGCGCACCTGATCAACGCAGCGGTCGACATCCACCACGACGACCCCGAGTTCGGCTACCGGTTCATCGCCGACGAGCTCGTCGAGAAGGGCGTGCGGGCCTCCCGCAACCGGGTCAACCGGCTCTGCACATCGCAGCGGCTGTGGTCGGTGCACTCGCGCAAGCGCGGCCTGAGCCGCAAGCCTGGACCGCCGGTGCACGACGACCTGGTGCTGCGCGACTTCACTGCGCAGGCCCCGAACCTGCTCTGGCTGACCGACATCACCGAGCACCCCACCGCAGAGGGCAAGCTCTACCTCTGCGCGGTCAAGGACGCCTGCTCCAAGCGGATCGTCGGCTACTCCATCGGCCCCCGGATGACCGCCGACCTCGCGGTCAACGCGCTGGCCAACGCCCTGGCGCTGCGCGGCGGGGTCGACACGATCGTCCACTCGGACCGCGGCAGCCAATTCCGCTCCCATGCCTACGTCCGGGCCCTGCGGAACGCGCAGCTGCGCGGCTCCATGGGCAGGGTCGGAGCCTGCGCGGACAACGCCGCCATGGAGTCCTTCTTCAGTCTGCTGCAGAAGAACGTCCTCAACCGCCAGCGGTGGCAGACCCGTGAGCAGCTGCGGCTGGCCATCGTCGTCTGGATCGAGAGGACCTACCACCGCCGCCGACGCCAAGACACCCTCGGCCGCATGACCCCCATCGAGTTCGAGACACTGACCAGGGCCGCTCACGCGGCCTGATCGCCCCTACCGGACAGAGTCAACTGAAGTCCGGGCAGTCCCGTGTCCTTTGCACGCCCCTGACTACCCTCTTTGGCCCGTCCTTGGGGCACGACTGATTCTTTCGGCACGTCCGCCGGCCGAGCACTCACCGCCGACACCCGGCTCATGGCGGTGCAAGCCGTCCTCTGACCCGGGCCCCGGCGGGGGACGAAGTGCTCGCGCCCGAGCGCCGTCGGGTCGATCATGGGCCGATGGGACGCCGGATCAACGCCGTGCTCCTCGCCGTGGTCGTTGGGCTCTCGGCTGCCGCATGCACGGATAGCGCCGCCGCACCGGCGACGAGCAGCACACCCGCCGCCGAGCGCAGCACGCCGGCCCCCGGCACACGGTCGGCGCGCGGCATACAGTCCGCGATCCTCGCCCCGGCCGGGGTGAGCAGGGTCGTCGTCCTCGATCCCGGTCACAACGGCGGGAACTCATCGGCACCGGAGGTGATCAACCAACCGGTGCCGGCCGGCGGCTTCACCAAGCCGTGCAACACCGTCGGCACGGCGACCGACGCCGGCTACCCCGAGCACGCGTTCACTTTCGACGTCGCCCAGCGTGCGGCGCAGCTGCTCCGCGCCGCGGGCCTGACCGTCGTCCTGACCCGCCCCGACGACGCCGGGGTGGGTCCGTGCGTCAACGTGCGCGCGGCCATCGCCAACGACGCGGGGGCGGACCTGGCGGTGTCCATCCACGGGGACGGGGCCGCCGCCGGCGCCCGCGGCTTCCACGTCATCGAACCGGCGCTTGCCCCCGACGGGGGCAACGAGGCGATCCTGGCGACATCGCACGACGCGGCGGAAGACCTGCGGACAGCGTTCGGCGCGGCGACGGGTGAGCCGCCGGCGACGTATCCCGGCGCCCTGGTGGAGCCCGGGCTCACCCGACGCAACGACCTGGCCGGGCTCAACCTGGCCCGGGGACCGGCCGTGTTCATCGAGTGCGCCAATCTGCGCGACCCCGTGGACGCAGCAGCCGTCATGAACCCGGCGTGGCGTCAGCGCGCCGCGCAGGGCATCGCCGACGGGGTACGGAGCTACCTGACCGCACACTGACCGCGCCGCCGCGTCGTACCACTCCCGCCCACCGGGCCGAGCGGGAGGACGACCCGTCGGCGGTCCCGGCTGCCACGAACCGAAGTACCGGGAGAGCGTCGCGGTGATCAGGTGCAGGAAGTTGTCCGGGTCGGCCAGGCCGGACATGCCGAGCATCCCCATGCACCGACGAGCCAGAGGTCGGTGACCAGCCCTAGGACGACGCCGATGGCGAGGTTCGCCACCCGGGCGGTGCAGTGCTGGCGTGCGGCTGCTCGTACGACGGCGCGGCATGTACGTGACAGTCCGGTGACGAGCCGACGGAATGCTGGATCGGATCTCGAGGGTCGAGAGCTCCCACCAAGTCCCATGGAGGCCGCAGTGGCAACAGGACCAATGCAGTTCGGTGCAGACAACAACGCGGGCCCCAATCAACCCAATCAGACGATCTTGAGGGCGCAGAACAGTAACCAGGCAACGCTGATCGTGCGGAACGAAACAGCGGCGGGTCTTACGGCAGGCGGTGGCCTCACAGTGTCAGGAGGTCCGTTCGCCGTGAGGGCTACCGGGGGCCAGGACTCGGATTCACCGGGAATAGGAGTGCACGGGACGGCGGATGGCACCGGGGTCATCGGTGAAGGGCAAACCGGCGTCTTCGGAAACAGCGTGGGCGGCGGCAATGGCGTATGGGGCCGCAGCCCACAGGCCAACGGCGTTCAAGGAGTGTCCAGTAGTTACGACGCTAGTGGCGTTTACGGGGAGAACACCTCAGGAGGCTACGGTGTCGCTGGCCGTACATTCGGCCTCCTCAACGCGGATAGAGCGGCCATTCTCGGTGAGAGTTTGCGTGCCCCAGGCACACCGGCCACTGGTCCCAACGGTAAGGCAGCCGGCGTCTATGGTTTCTCGGAGACTGGGTACGGTGGCGTATTCATCACTGGGCAAGCCGGATCCAACGTGCCGTGGGCGAACTCCGGAGGCCTTCGCGTCGTCGGTGAGATCGTGAAGACAGACGGCGAGTATTCGGAAGCTCTGCCACATCCGGATGGTTCTCGACGCCTGCTGTACGCCCCGCTGAGCCCGGAAAGCTGGTATGAGGACTTCGGAAGGGCCGAATTGGTGGAGGGTAGCGCCGAGGTCGAGGTCGATGCCGACTTCGTCGCTGTACTTGGTATCAACGACGGCACCTATCACGTGTTCCTTACCTCCGAAGGGGATACGGAGGGACTGTATATCAGCAACAGGAATGCGAGAGCATTCACCGTTCGCGAGCAACGAGGCGGAACCAGCAACGCACCGTTCAGTTACCGGGTGGTCACGAAGAACAGGCACCGCCAACCTGAGCGGCTCGCAAAGCTCGAGGAGCCCGAGGAGTTGACGAAACCGCCTCAGACTCTCTCCCGGGTGACCAGCGATCAACCTGACTCGCTGCAATGAGAACGCAGGTAGCAAGACCAGTCTGACGCAGCAGCACTCACGGAGTGCCCCTGCGTTTCTCACCCTCCCGTGGCCCACCTCGGCACCCAGGCGCTGGCAGGGAGTGTCAACTAATACGCGTGGAACCGAGAGGCGAAAGGCGCAAAGCGAATAGCTAAGCGATCGCGCTGTGCGAGGCGGATGACGGACCGCCATGCATCCGACTTTCGTCACTGGCGGCTGGTCATGACTGCTGGCCGCGTTTACACGGGGACGACGACGTGCAACCGTGACCCGTCGGGCATCGTGGCTCACGAAGGGTTCGACATGTCGATGCGCCGGCCCGAGGTCCGCAGCATCGCTCGACCAGTCGGTCAGCGAGAGAATCCGTCGTCCACGCTGTGGCGTGAGACAAGAACTGCACACAGAACTCGTCAGCCGGCGTAGGTCAGCGATTGGACGACGTGGGTGAAGGTGGGCCGCCAGTCGTTGTAGACCGACTGAGGGCTCCAGAACAGCAGTAACGCTGAGGGCTCCTCCTGCATGTTTATGCCATAAAACTCCAATTCCTCGCCGGTTCCGACCTGAACGTTGCCCGTCACGCTGACGGCCGGCCGGTCGGCCACCGTCAGCGTCCCCGTTTGCGGTCACATGTGAGCCCGGTGGCATGTACACCCACGCCTCCAGTTCTCGTGCGATCACCTCGGGAGGCCCCCCTCGGATGCCCTCTGATGCGTCCACATAGCAGAAGACGGCGGAGTCGGGGTCGTCGGCGGCCGCGGCCGCGATGGCGGTTGCTCCCTTGTCGTCGCGGTTAGCGAAAGCACTCCAGTCCCGCGCACCGTAGACCGTGAACGTGTGATCTCCGCGCATGGTCTTGGCCCGCCAATCCGCGGGCAGGTCGGCCCGGTAGCGGACGGGCGTCAAGTCACGGGTAACGAAGCTCGGCGACCACGGCCGCCAGAGGGCGAGGATGCCGGCGGCGAGCACCACGGCGGCGAGGAGGACCCACCAGCGCCGGCCCCTCCCCTTCCGGTCCCGCCGCCCACGAGGAGCCGGCGGCCGCGCTGAACCGGAGAGTTGACCTTCCGCCCGGGTGTCAGCAGCGCGGGCTTCGGTCGGAGCATCTGTGGCATCGTCTCGGTCAGTGGCTTGGGCGGGGGGGGGGCGGCTAGGGCGTGATGCCCGCGGGGGTCGCCTCCGGCCTCGGGACTGGCGTCGAGGGCCGTCCTCAGCAAGCCGATGAACTCCCCGCAACAGGCTGGCCGCTCCGCTGGCGCCTTCGCCAGGCCGGTGGCGACGACCGTCATCAGTGACACAGGCAGATCGGGCCGCATCAGCGTGAGTGGCGGCGCCGTCTCGGCCAAGTGCGCCCACATGAGCGCGGCGTCGTCGTCACGCTGGAAGGGCGGTCGGCCGGTGAGCAGCTCGTACGCCACACAGGCCAGCGCGTACAGGTCGGTGTGCGGACCGACGTCCTCGCCGCGGATCTGCTCCGGCGCGGCATAGGGCAGGGACCCCAGGAACTGCCCGCTCCGGGTAGGGACACCGAGGTGACCCGCTTCGTCAGCCCGAAGTCGGTCAGGTAGACGTGCGCGGTCATCGGTATCCGGTCGGCCGAGGCCCCGGCCAGCAGGAGGTTGCCCGGCTTCACGTCGCGGTGCGGTAGGCCGCCCTGTTGTGCGGCGTCGAGCGCGTCGGCACAGCCTGGGCCAGAAGCGAGATAGCCGTGGCGGTCTCCGGAGGCCCACTGACGGCCAGCGCCGTGTGTAGGTCGACTCCCTCGACGTAACGCATCGCGATGAAGAGAAGCCCGTTCCAGTCACCAGCCTCGTGAATGGGGATGATGTTCGGGTGGTCGACCGCCGCGGCCAAGCGTGACTCCCGCATGAACCGGTCCCGAAAGCTCGCGTCGTCCGACAGTTCCGGCGCCAGCATTTTCAGCGCCACGCGCCGCTCCAGCCGGAGGTCCGTGGCCAGGTAAACCAGGCCCATCCCGCCCCGAGCGATGAGCTTCTCGATCCGGTAGTGGGAGACCTTCGTGCCAGGCTTCAGGCCCGGCGGCAGGGGAACGGTCACGTGCCCCTCGCAACTCTGATGAGCGGGACCGCCCCCGATCGGCCATGTGGGGCCAGCCTACGGCCGGGCAGCGTCCCGGCCGGACTCGTTGACCCAGATGTCGGTTTCCGGGTCGTCCAGGTGGCGCTGCAGAGGTCCGAATCCGGCCACCCGGTCGACCACGTCGCGGGCGACGGGCTCCGGGTCACCGATCGGCGGCAGCGTCGTGTTCAGCAACCGTTCGGAGTAGCCCGCGACCACGTCGCGCACCAGCACCCGCAGGGCCCGGATCGGTGAACAGACCGCCTCGGCCTGAACTCGAATCGCGTCAGCCGTCGACGTAGCGGTCGCGCTCCACGACGAACTGACCGGTGGCGGTGTTCGCGTCGACGAACCCCCCCAGCAGTGGGTGAACCGCCCCTTCTTCAACGTCGCACCAGTGCAGCCACGCACGCGACGACTGCGGTCGCGTCCGAGCGGCTGTAGCGGACGCTTGCGGTGACGACATCGTCGTGATGCGCTCCGCTGGCCAGCGCGTGCAGCGCATCGCGCAGCACGGCATATCGCTGCGGCACATCCCGTTGACGGGGGTCACCGCGCCGCTCCTAGGCAGCGGCCGGCTCAATCCGGTCAAAGAGGTCCAATGCCGGCCGCGCGTCTCGGACGGCGTCCTCAGCGCGCCCACCTGCCATAAGTGCAGGTCAGGCTGCCTGCGACGTCCTCTGAGGGGCCGCTTTCAGAGCCTGCAAGGCCCCTATTTTTCATTCAATTGGTCATGTGGCGTGCCGCACTTGCCAACGCATTCTTGCCCGACGCTCTGACGAGCTCGAGGACGCACCCCGCATCGTCGTTGCGGCGCGCCCTCCACCGAGGGGTGGGCGCCACTAACCAATCCGGCGCTCCCGGATAACAGACAACGATGATCGGTCGCACAGCTCCGTCGGTGTACGCCTCGTTCCACGAGCCACGTCGAGGACGGTGACGCACGCTCGGATGTCTTGACTCTCTCAGCAGCGGCGCAGGAACATGCGTCCGCCACTGACCTCGTCCGGCGTTCGCGCCGGCCCGGCCACTTCCGTCCTATCCAGGAAGGGGTCTTCCGGATGAGGAACACCCGCCGCTGGACGTTGACGACTCTTCTGACGGTCTGCGCCATGGTCGCGCTCGCTTCACCGAGCAGTGCGGTGGCGGCGGATGACTGGCCGGGCTACCTGTTCGGTCCGGGGCACAGTTCGTACAACGCCGCGGCGACGGCCATCACGCCGGCCAACGCCGGATCGCTCACGAGCTACTGGCAGTGGCAGGCGGCCGCCCCCACGATGACCGGCCAGCCTAGCCGGGCGTTGTACGCCTCCCCCACCGTGTACCAGGGCCGGGTCTACATCGGCGCCGACACGGGGGTCTTCTACGCGCTGGACCTGGCGACAAAGAAGGTCGTCTGGAGCCGGTTCCTCGGCTTCGTCCCCAAGCAGACCTGCGGAAAACGCGGCCTCATCTCCACTGCGACGGTGGCGCCCGACGCTAGCCGCGGCAACCAGCTCACCGTGTACGTGGGGGGCGCCGACGGCTACCTGTACGCGCTGCGGGCCGACACCGGCGCGATCGTGTGGCGGGCCGTCGTCCATCTGAAGTCGCCCACCCAGAACGACTACTACAACTGGGCATCTCCGGCCGTCGCCGGGGGGCACGTGTACATGGGGATCAGCTCCCAGTGCGACCACCCGCTGGTGCGCGGCGGCATCATCGGGTTCAGTCAGGCGAGCGGCGCCACGTTGGGCACCTATTACTCCATGGCCGCCGGCCATGTCGGTGGCGGAGTCTGGTCGAGCGTCTCGGTGAGCCGGGAGGGGGACGTCTTCGCCACGACGGGAACGGGACGCCTCGACGACGCGGAATCCATCGTCCGGGTCAACGGCACGACGATGGCGCGCGAAGAAGGCTGGCAGGTCCCCGACAGTGATCTCACCATCAACGATGCCGATTTCGGCGCCTCACCCACGATGTTCACCGCGACGGTGAACGGAACGCCGACGGAAATGGTCGGAGCCTGCAACAAGAACGGCATCTTCTACGCACTCAAGGCGAACGACTTCTCCAGCGGTCCGGTCTGGAAGTTCCAGGTCGCGAATGGGACGCCCGAGGGGTCGAGCTCGTGCCTGTCGTCGGCGATCTGGGACGGCCACCACCTCTTCGCCCCTGCATCGCCCACGACGATCGGCGGCACGAGCTTCCAAGGGGCGGTCCGAGAAATCGACCCGTCCACGGGCGCGGTCATCTGGGCCCGGGGCCTGGGCGGGATCATCCTCGGCAGCCCCACCATGGACGGCGCGGGCGTCATCGCCGCCGCTACCTACGACAAGGACGGCACCAACTCGGTCTACCTGATCAACAGCGCGAACGGCCAGGTCCTCAAGACGTTCGACATGGCAGGAGCGAAGATGTTCGCGCAACCGGTGTTCGCCGACGGCTACCTGTTCATCGCCAGCTTGTCGCAGGGGCTGCAGGTCTTCCGTCCCTGAGTCTGACCGAGACGTACTGACCACAGACGTTGGTCGAGGACGTGTGACGACGAGACCTGACTGATCGGCCTTGGGGGGAGGGAGGACCTCCGGACGTGGAGTGGAGCTGCTGAAGGCACCCATTCCACGCAGCCCGGAGGTCCTCCTGTCCCACGGTGACGCGGCCCCGACCCCGCGCCACCGTGTGCGGTTGGCGCGTGCCGTCGTCGACGACGGCTGGTCGCTCAGCTATGCCGCTGCGGTGTTCAACGTTGCCTATCCGACCGCCAGGCGGTGGGCCGAGCGCTACCGGCAGGCCGGTGCTGCCGGGATGGTCGACCGCAGCTCGCGGCGCACCGCTGCCCGCGGCGCACGCCGCCGCCGATCGTGCGCACGATCGTGCGCCGGCGGTGGAAGCAGCGCCTCGGGCCGTTGCAGATGGCCGACCGACTCAACCTGGCGCCCTCGACCGTGCACCCATCACCGCGACCGGACGCCGCCCGCCCGCCACCCGCTTGACCCACCTGTCCGAGCAGTACACCGAAAGAGATCGTTCCAGGATGAGGTCAGCGCGCGCCTGCACCGCCCCCGGGACAGGCCTGCCGAGGCTGTGATGCGTGATCGCACAGTTCGTTCAGAAATCTCTGCCGGACTACTCGCACTCGGCGGCTCACGGTCGCCAGCCGCGCTGGACGAACTCCATGTCGTTCCACGTCAGGCACGCGCCGAGCATGGTCTCGCTCATCCCAGGCATCGGGTTCCCCTGCTCGGCTTTCATGCCCGATCCACCTTTTCCGGCGTTGTCACCGATGATCGCCCCGTACACCTGCAGCGTTCGGGCAATGACCAGGGCGGGACCGGTGCACCCGGAGGGCGCCACCCACGACGGCTTGATCCGGATGATGATGCCCTCCGGCCCCCAGCCGGACTGGCCGTCCTCGTGCCCCACCATCGGGAAGACGTGCCCGTCCGCGCTGCGGGTCTCCCACCAGAACATCTCCGGCCGGTAGCCCAGAGTGCCGCCGTTCGCTCCGCTGAGTCCTTCCTGCACGGCGCTGTTCCGGATCAGGTTGTCCCCGACGATGTTGCCCCGAGGGCCTCTGTTCAGGGGATTGGTGGACTCGGGGTTACGCCCGTCCAGACCGTTGGAGGTGATGTCGAAGGACGACCCTTCGGTGACCCGGATCGTCAGCGGAGCCCTCCCCTTGACCGCCCCGTGGCCCCGGACGGCCAGACCATGGGGCATCGAAGCCACACCACAGGTGTCGATGACGGTCATCGGCGAGTCGGATGTGCGCGTCAGCCGGTCGGCGAAGTCGGCCGGCGCGTGGAAGCCCTCGGTCTTCAGGAAGGCGTTGGTCTTCTGCACGTTGCCGACGAACCTCCAGACCGGGTCCGCGCAGGTGGACACCGCGAACGGCATGCCCCAGGAGTCGCTGATCCCCTTGATGTGGGGATACGAATTCGGGTCGTGGGCATCGACGAACGCGATCCCGGCCGCGGAAGCCGCATCGACCGGCGCGCCGGCCGGCACCGGAGTCCGCACCCACGCATCGGCGCTGAAGAGCTTCGCGTCGGTCGGCGGCGTCGCGTTCACTTCTGGTTGGCCGACGAGGACGGTGAGGCAGCCGGCTACGAGCAGGCTTGCCAGGAGAGCGACCGATTTGCGCCTGATCATAGGATCCCCACGGACTGAGGCAGTGGCGAGTCGAGGGTGACCGGGCGAAGGCTAGTGGGCGGACACCCGGCAGTACAGGCGCGCGGACCTGACCACCCTTTTCATCTTCGGCCACGAGCAGCGAGAACGCGGGCAGCTCACCGGTCAACGGTGCCGGGTCAACTCGTCAGGACGACGAGTTGCTGCGTCGCTCGGGTCATCGCGACGTAGCGGTCCACCGCTCCCTCGATGCCCGTGCCGAAGTCCTCAGGGTCCACGAGGACGACGAGGTCGAACTCGAGCCCCTTCGACAGCTCTGGCGTCAGTGATCGCACCCGGGACGTCCCCTCGAACGTCGGGTCGCCGATCACGCACGCGATGCCCTCGGCGTGCGCGGCGAGCCAGGTGCCCAGCACAGAGCCCAGCTCCGACACCGATCCGTGCCTGACGGGAACGCCGCTGCTGCGAATGGACGTCGGCACGTTCGCGTCCGGCAGCACCGCCCGGATCACCGGCTCGGCCTCCGCCATGACCTCCTCCGGCGTCCGGTAGTTGATCGTCAGCGAGGCCAGACGCACGTCGCCGAGCTCGATCCGCTCCAGCCGCTCCTCCCACGACTCTTCGAACCCGTGCCGAGCCTGGGCCCGGTCGCCGACGATCGTGAAACTCCGCGACGGGCAGCGGAGCAGCAGCATCTGCCACTCGGCGTCGGTCAGCTCCTGCGCCTCGTCCACCACGACGTGCGCGAACGGGCCGGCCAGCAGGTCCGGGGAGGCGGTCGGCAGCGCCGCCTGGTCCACCAGTGCGTCCCGGAGGTCGGCGTGGCGCAGCGTCGTCATCAGCAGCAGCTCGGAGTCGTCGGCCTCGATCAGCCGGTCGATGACGTCGGCCATGCGCGTCCGTTCGAGCGCCTCCGCAGCCTCCTGCCGGCGCCGGCGCCGCGACGTCTCCGGATCGCCGAGCCGCTGCCGGGCCGCGTCCAGGAGCGGCAGGTCCGACACCGTCCACGCCCGGGCGCCCTCACGCTGCAACGCCCGGACCTCCTCAGGCCCCAGCCAGGGCGCGCACTTCCGCAGGTACGCCGGCACCGACCACAGGTCGCCGACCAGATCCGGCGCCTCGATCAGCGGCCACGCCCGGTTGAACGCCGCGAGCAGGTCCTCGTTCTCCAGCAGCGACTTGCGGAGCAGCTCGGGCGGTGCCTCGCCGTCCTGCTTGTTCGTCAGGATCGCGAGCAGCTCCTCCCAGATCTGGTCGCGCGCCACGTTGTGCGGCGTCCCGGGGTCCGGCGCCTCGAACGCCTCGGCCCAGTCGTCGGCGCTCAGCCACACCTCGGACGTGTCGGTCTCGACCGTCATCCCCTTCCGCGGCGGCTCCTCGTAGAACCGGACGGCGGCCTCGATCACCGCCGCCACATCGACAGAGGCCTTCAGCCGTGCCACCTCGGTATCAACCTCGACGGCCGCAGCGGCACCCTCCGGCACGAGATCGCGCAGGGTGCACGTCTGCACGCCCTCCTCCCCCAGGCTCGGCAGGACGTCGCCGACGTAGGCGAGATACGGCCGGCTCGGGCCGACGAACAGGACGCCGCCACGCTGGTGGCCGAGGCGCGGGTCCGAGTACAGGAGATAGGCCGTGCGGTGCAGCGCGACGACGGTCTTCCCGGTGCCCGGGCCGCCGTCCACGACGAGGGCGCCCCGGGACCCCGCCCGGATGATCGCGTCCTGGTCGGCCTGGATGGTGCCGAGCACGTCCCGCATCTGAGGCGACCGGCTGGTGCCCAGGCTGGCGATGAAGGCCGACTGGTCGTCGAGCGCGGCGCGCCCCTCCAGCCCGTCCGGGGTGAACACCTCGTCCCAGTAGTCGGTGATCCGGCCACGCGTCCAGCGGTACCGGCGACGGCTCGCCAGGCCCATCGGGTTGGCGTGGGTCGCGCCGAAGAACGGCTCGGCCGCGGGCGAGCGCCAGTCGAGCAGCAGCCGGCGGCCCGTGCTGTCGGTGAGGCCGAGGCGCCCGACGTACACCGGCTCGGAGCCGTCGGCGCTCACGATGCGGCCCAGGCAGAGATCGAGGCCGAAGCGGCGCAGGGTGCGCAGGCGAGCGGTCAGCCGGTGGATCTCCAGGTCCCGGTCCAGCGCCTCCTGCCCGATGCCGCCCGGGGCGCGGCGCTCGGCGTCCAGTCGCTCGGAGACGTCGGCGATCGTCTGCGCGAGGCTCTCGGCGAGGTCCGCGAAGTACTGCTCGTCGGCCCCGATGAGCGCCGGGTCGGCCTTGGCTGCGAGCTGGTCGGGAAGGTCGAACGCCGAGGTTCTTGTCGTCACGGCGGGCGACTATCCGCCACGACCCGGGTCTTGCCGCAAGCCCCGGGACGAGCTATACGTTGAAGTGGGACGGGAGTTCCCGGCCGACCCCTCGTGCGACGGCATCCCGGCGGCGCTTCGTACGCCCCCCGCCAGATCGGCGAATCACCAGGCCACGTTGTAGTGACGTGGGCCAGCCGGTCCGGTTAGCTGGCGCCGCCGCGGGTCGATCGTCGGGCGATGCGTACGGCGTGGTGGTCCGCGCGGGTCCAGGGAGGGACGCATGCGCGAGTTTCCCGGTGAAATCCGACGGGATGCCGAGACCATCGTCGAACTCGACCGCACCAGGCTGCTGCTGGCCTGGACCCGGCCACGCCCCTTCCGGGACCTGTCCGAACAGCTACGCGAGGCCGGCCTCGTCCTGGAGCACGACCGATACGACGCCGGGGAGGCCCTGACCGCCGACCAGGTCAACCACACCGATACCCGCGTCTGGGTGTCCACGCCGGACGGCAGCGCCATCGGGGACGAGCAATACCAGCTGATCCAACAGGTCTTCGGTCCGGACCTGGACTGGGTGGGTCCCGTCTATCAGCTGGCGGGAAGCGAGAGCCGCGCCGGGCTGCACTGCCCGCTGCCCCGGGTCCTGGTCACCAGCGCGACGCGGATGCCCGAAGCACAGGAGCGCACCCTGGTGCGCGAGGACACGAGGCGAGGGGAACGGCTGCTCGGCCTCGCCTACCTCACCATCGAAGAGCCAGGAGTCGATGCCTACCAGCTGCGTGCGGCCATGACCGACGAGGGGCGGCAAGCCACAGACGAGGTGCTCTTCGAGAACATGCCCCTGCTGGTCCCGCTGGCGTTCTTCCGTCCCAACGATCCGCTGCTGTTCCGGCAGTGGAATCTCAACCGGATCCGTGCGGTCGCGCCCCCCGACCTCGAGGCGGGCTGGGACATCTCCCGCGGGAACCCCGCGATCACGATCTGCGTGTTCGACAGCGGCTGCGACCTGACCCACCCGGACCTCAACTTCGTGCCCGGAGTGACGGTGTTCTTCGGGAACGGGAGCACGCGGGAGGTCAACGGCTTCGTGTTCGGGCACGGAACGATGTGCGCCGGGGTCGCTGCCGCCGATCTCAACAATGCGGTGGGCTGCGCCGGCGTGGCCGGAGGCTGCACCGTCATGCCCGTGGCGTTCACCAACTTCACAGACATCGAGGCGCGCGAGGGGATCATCCACGCGGTGCAGAACGGTGCCCGCGTCATCAGCATGAGCTTCGTGGCCACGGCCTGGTTCCAGGCGGCGGTCGATCCGGCCATCGAGTTCGCGTTCCAGAACAACGTCATCATGTGCGCAGCAACTGGCAACGACGCCGGAGCGATCCTCTATCCCGCGCTCAACCCACGCGTCATCGCCTGCGGCGCGACGGACTCGTCGGACGAGCGGGCGCCGTTCTCCAACTTCGGCCAGCGGCTGTCGGTGGTGGCGCCCGGAAGGGACATCACCACCACGGTGGTGCAGGGCACGGGGGAGTCCCACGGGGACTTCATCCTGGACATGTGGGGCACCTCGGCCGCCACCCCGCACGTGGCCGGCCTCGCCGCACTCCTGCTGAGCCTGCGCCCCACGCTCACCAGCGACCAGGTTCGGACCATCATCGAGCTCACGGCGGACAAAGTGGGTTCCGTCCCTTACCAGACCGAGATCCCCTCACCGTTCGGCCCGGCGGCGCATCCGAACGGGAGCTGGAACGAACAGATGGGCTACGGGCGCATCAACGTCCACCGCGCCCTGACCCGGGCGCAGGCGATGGACTGACCGCGGCCCCCGGGGCCTCGATGACGGGTGTCGCGCCTGAGCGCCCTCCGGGCCTCACGCACGACCCACGATCAGCGCCCGGGCGCCGTCGAACGCCATGAAGCCGCCCTGCAGAAGGCGGGCGCCAGCACGGCGGTCCACCGGAGCACGAGCGGCAACCTGGCCGGCAGCGCGCCGAAAACGGGCGCCCGCCTGTATCCGCCCAGCGGCCCACCGCCTCCCACGGACGACACATCGGTCCTCCGGAAGGCGGTCGCCATGTCCGTCCAGACCCTTTTCTCGCGCGCGTTCCTGATCGCCACCGCCGAGCGCGCGATCCGCACGTTCGCGGCGACGCTCGCCTCGCTCCTCACCGCGTCCGGCGCCGGCATCTTCGACGTCGGCTGGACCCAGAACCTCTCGGTCGCTGCGATGTCCGCCTTCATCACCGTGCTGCTGGCCATCGGCGGCGGCACCCTCGGCAAGGGCGACGGCCCCTCGTTCGTCGGCACCGAGCAGCTGGCCCCGCGCCCCGCGGCCGCCGTCGTCCCGGCGTCCGTCGTCCCGGCCGTCGTCCAGCCGGCCGAGCAGCCGAGCGCCGCGATTGCGTGACCGAAGGTCAGTCCTGCTGGATCACCGAGAAGACGTTGCCGGCCGGGTCGGTGAACCACGCGATCAGCGGCCCGCCGACGCGCATGATGCCCTTCTCGTCGGTCGGCGGGTTCTCGTAGCGCTGGAACTGCACGCCTCGTCCGGCCAGCTCGTCGACGGCCTTCTCGACGTCGGGCACCGGGAAGTTGAGCACGGTGAACGTCGCGGGCACGTGGTCGGGCTTGGCGTACACGAGCACCTGAGTCCCCGAGCCGAGCTGCAGCCGCATCAGCCCGCCCATCTCGGGGACGTCGGTGACCTGCAGCCCCAGCGTGTCGGCGTAGAAGCTGCGAGCGGCGTCCAGGTCGTTCACGGCGAAGCCGCTGAAGGCGGGGCTGTCGGTCAGCACGGTCGTTCCTCCCGGTCGGTGATGCAGGTAAGACCCGCCCGGCGGGCCGAACTCATCGGCCGGGCGCAGGCTCCTCCGGGTTCTCGGGCAGGCCGAGCTCCCGGAACAGGTCGATGTCGAGGTTGAGAAAGCTGGAGACGTGCGCCACCCGGCCGTCGGCGACCTCGAGCACGTGCAGGGCCCACGGCTCGAATCCCCCGTCGGCACGCGGACGCCACTGCGCCACCGCCGGACTGCCGTTCGCCTCCATCGCCTGCACCCGCGAGCCGCGGCAGGCCGCGCCGGGGCCGAGCATCCAGGTGGCGATGTCGTCGGCACCGCGCAGCCACATCTCGAACGGCGGCATGTGCTGCGTGGCGTCGTCGCGCAGCAGCCGCACGAGGGCGTCGATGTCGTAGCGCTCGAACGCGTCGACGTACTGTGCGAGCAGCTCGCGGTCGTCGTCGTCCAGGGCACGTGGCTCGGGCACGGCGTCGAGGCCGGCCAGCGTCGCGCGGGCGCGCTGGAGGGCGCTGTTGACCGACGCGACGGTGCTGTCGAGCAGCTGGGCGACCTCCTCGGCCTTCCAGCGCAGCACCTCGCGGAGCACCAGGACGGCGCGCTGCCGCGGCGGCAGGTGCTGCAACGCCGCGACGAAGGCGAGCCGGATCGACTCCTTGGCGACGGCGCGCTCGGCGGGATCGTCGGCCTCGGGCAGGACCTGCCGGTCGAGGATCGGCTCGACCCACGCCGTGCCGGGCCGCCGGGCCGTCAAGGAGTGCTCGACCGGCGGCCACGGTGAGCCGGACAGGTCCATCGGAAGTGCCCGCCGCTGCCGGCCGGAGAGCTGGTCGAGACAGACGTTGGTGGCGATCCGGTAGAGCCACGAGCGCAGCGCCGACCGCCCCTCGAAGTCAGCGAGACCGCGCCAGGCCCGGACCATCGTCTCCTGCACCGCATCGTCGGCGTCGAAGACCGAGCCGAGCATGCGATAGCAATAGCCGGTCAACTCGCGGCGGTGCTCGAGCAGCCGGGGGTCGAGCTGGTCGAGCGGGCCGATCGCCACGCTGGTCACTGGGCCACTCCTCAGGAATCGGGGTCGGCCTCAGCACACCACAGGACGGCGACAGTTCGGGAGTCCCCGCACCTCTACTGGTAGCTGATCAGCGAGGGCAGCGGCGAGACCTCCGCGACGGTCTGCTCGGGGGTGAGCATCGGGGCGTCCTCGTCGTAGAAGTTCTTCCAGCCCCACCAGATGCCTGCCGGCGGGTTCTGGTGCAGTGCCCGCCAGGTGGCCTGCTTGTCGCCCTGACTGCCCTGCCCGTCGGCGTGCACCATCACGGCCAACTCGTCGCGGGAGGTGTCCAGCCGCTCGCGGTCCTTGAGCATCGCCAGCTTGAACTGGTGCAGGACGAGCAGCTTCTGCGGCAGCGCCTTGGCCCGCGTCAGGTCCGCCAGCCACGTGACCACCCGGTTGACCTCGTCGATCCCCACGGAGCCGACCTGGTTCAGGTGCACCTGGGTCGGGCCGAGCCGCCATTCCGGGTCGAGTGCGAGCCCGACGTGCGGCATCTCCAGCAGCGACTGGTACCGCTGCGCCTGGGTGAGGAAGTCGGTGCGGCCGGGTTGCAGGTCGAGGACGACGTAGACGCCGGCCTTGCCGGCGGCCTCGACCCACGGGCGCAGGTCGTCGACCTCTGCCTCGGCGGAGTAGTTCCCGTCGGGGCCGGCCTTCGACGAGGCGACCGTCGCGATGATCTCGAACGCGGGGACGACGGGGGTGCCGACCAGCGACTCGTAGGGCTTCGCGTGGTCGCGTGCCCGCTGGATGCTGGCGTCGATCCCCTGCTCCCCCAGGACGCCGAGCGCGCCCGACCCGGGATGGCCGTAGAGCGCCACGAGCATCCGCCCTGGGAAGAGCAGCTGCCCGCCCCCGGGCAACTCCGTCCCCTTGTCGGCCGTCGCGAGCTTCCAGTCGAACCCGTCCTCGGCAGCGAGATCGGCTCCGAGCGCGACCACGAACTTCGGGGCGCCCTGGGCCAGGGCGCCGACGACGTCGGCCGAGGCGCGCGGATCGGGAGAGTCGGTCAGCTGGACGCGTGCACCGGCGGCCAGGGCACTGGCGATGCCCGCCACCGACTCCGCACCGCCGGTGGAGAGGACCAGGGTGTCGGCGCGGGGCCCGCTCCGCTCGACCTCGGGCAGCGAGCCGAGGTCTCCCTTCGCGGCCGAGGCCGGCGCCTTCGCGCCCTCGGGGCGCAGCGCGGCCGGCGTGCCGGCGTCCAGCCCGGCAACGGCCGACGCCTCGTCCCCTTCGGCCACCTGCTCCTCGGCGGCGAAGCGCACGCCGGTCACCTGATCGAGCGCGTCCGCTTCGGCGGGGGCGCCGACGACGTCCGGCCCGCCGTCCTGCTTGCCTGCACCGTCCGCCGCGGACCCGACCGCGAGCACCGTGTCCACCTTCAGCCGCTGCATCTCGTCGGTGACCGGGCCGGCGAGGGACTTCGCGTCCGCCGGCTCGACCAGCAGCGGCACGCCGAGTCCGACGGCGGTCGCGGCGCCGAGCAGGGTGGCCGCGGCGTCGCCGTCCTCCACGAGGACGACGACCCCGGCCGAGTCGAACAGTGCGCGGCTGGCACCGATGGCGGCGGCGACCGGGTCGGCGTCGCCGACGAGCGTCAGCCGCTCTTTCGGGGCCGCGGTCACGACGTGGGCGGGCGGGTCGTCCTTCGGTGCGTCCTTCGCCTCGGAGGACGGGGTGCAGCCGGCGACCAGCAGCAGCGCCGCGGCCGACGCCGCCGACAGGATCCGGATGGGCAGGGGTCCTCCGTCCGACGGGCGCGCCGTGGGACACGGCACGACGGCAGCGACGTGCGGGCAGGTACCGACACTAGCGGGACCGGCGGGGTCCGCTGGGCGGATCGCCGTCCTCAGGTGTTCGCGGCGTACGCCTCCGCCAGGGCGTCGACGACCTCGTCGTCGACGTCGGCCACCGCCGTCAGGCCGAACCGGACGGAGCAGTCGCCGTTGCCGATGCTGCGGGCCGGCAGGAGGCGACCGGCCGGCTCGCGCCCGGACAACCGCAGCCCGAGGTCGACACGGGCTCGCGATGAGGCCTGGACGACGGCGAAGGTGCGGCGGGCCGTGACGAGGGAGACGTACCCCTTGCGCGCCTGGACGTGCATCTGCCCCACGCCGAGCGCCGCCGTGACGACGGCCTCGTACACCGGCCGCAGCGCCGGCTTCGCCGCGTACTGGGCGTCGACCAGCTCGTCGGCGGTGGCGGTGAGGAAGTCGGGATACCCGAACCGCTCCATGACCAGGATCACCTGCCCGTACCCGGTGACCCCGCGCTCGGCCAGCCAGGCGCGTACCTCCGCCTCGGTCGTCAGGCCGGTCTCGCGAACCCGCGCCGACCAGGAGGCGACGTCATCCCCCGTGGCCGCCACCAGCCGCTGCTCGATCCAGGTCAGCATCTCGGCCCAGCTGCGCGTCTCCGTCACCGGGCCATCCTCGCCGACGGGCAGAACCCGATGGCGCGGTGTCGGACCCGCCCGGTAGACAGCACGACGTGACCGACGACGACCTCGCGACCCAGCTTCGGCCCGCCACCCCGGAGGAGTGGCCGGCCTTCGTCCGCGCCATGTCCCACGGCTTCGGGGAGGACCCGTCGGGCCCGTACCTGGACAGCGTTCCGCCGGTCGCGGAGATGGACCGGTCGCTCGGGCTCTGGGACGGCGACCGCGTGGCCGTCACCGCGGGCATCTACAGCCGCTCGCTCACCGTCCCCGGCGCTGTCGTGCCCTGCGCCGGCATCACGTGGGTGACCGTGTCCCCCACCCACCGGCGCCGCGGCGTCCTCACGGCGATCATGCGCCGGCAGCTGACGGAGCTGCACGAGCAGCAGCGCGAGCCGGTTGCCGCTCTATGGGCCGCGGAGTTCCCCATCTACGGCCGCTTCGGGTATGCGCCCGCCACCTTCCGGGGCAACCTGACCGGCCGCACCGAACGCCTGCGGCTCCGGCCCGACGTCGACCTCGGCACCGGTCGCGTCGACATCGTGCCGAAGGAGACCTATCAACCCGCGGCGACGGCGGTGCACGAGCGGCTGCGTCGGTTCGTGCCGGGCAACCTGGAGCGCGACCAGCGCTGGTGGGACCGCATCCTGCGGGACGAGAAGGAGGACCGGCACGGCGCCACCGAACGCACCTACCTGCTGCACACCGAGGCCGACGGCACGGTGACCGGGTACGCCACCTACCGCATCAAGGCGGAGTGGACCGACAGCGGCGAGCCCGACGGCACGCTCACCGTCGAGGAGGTCCGGGCCACGAGCACACCGGCCTACGCATCGCTCTGGCGCTTCCTGCTCACGGTCGACCTCATCCGTTCCGTCCGCGCGCCGCTGCTCTCGCCCGACGACCCGATCCGCTCACTGGTCACCGACGGCCGGGCGCTGCACGCCTCCGCGATCGACGCCTTGTGGGTCCGCCTCGTCGACGTCGACCGCGCGCTGGCCGCCCGCCGCTATCCGGCGCCGCTCGACCTGGTGATCGAGGTGCGGGACGAGTTCTGCCCCTGGAATGCCGGCCGCTGGCGCGTCTCCGGGCACCCCGCCGGCGGCTACTGCGGCCGCACCGACCTCGACCCCGACCTGGTGCTGGGCATCGAGGAGCTGTCGGCCGCCTACCTGGGCGGTGTCTCCCTGGCCACGCTGCACGCCGCAGGACGCGTCACCGAGGTCAGCCCCGGCGCCGTCACGCTCGCGGCGACGGCCTTCAGCTGGCCGGTGACCCCGTGGTGCCCGGACGAGTTCTGAGAAAGGACCCCCTCCTCCCACCACTCGGAGAAGGACCCCGTCCTCCTCCCCGCTCGCACGCTCGCGGCGAGCCTCTGGACGGGGCCACCGGGAGGGGGCCTAACGCGTGGGTAGCCCGCCGGCCGGGCGGTGCCGGTCGCGCTCGTAGTCGGTCACCAGACCGATGCGGCGCACGTGCCGCTCGTCATTGCTGAACGGCGTCCGCAGGAACTCGAGCACGAGCTCGGTCGCCTCTTCCGGGCTGTGCTGGCGGGCTCCGATCGACACGACGTTGGCGTCGTTGTGCTGCCGGGCGAGCTGCGCGGTCTCGGTGTTCCACACCAGCGCGGCGCGCACCCCGGGCACCTTGTTGGCGGCGATCTGCTCACCGTTGCCGGATCCGCCGATGACGACGCCGAGCGAACCGGGCTCGGCCACCGTCCGCTCCCCCACCTCGAAGCAGAACGGCGGGTAGTCGTCCTGCGCGTCGTACTCGAAGGCCCCGCAGTCGACCGGCTCGTGACCGGCGTCGGCGAGCGCTCGCAGCAGGTGGTCCTTGAACTCGAGCCCGGCGTGGTCGGTTCCGACGAAGACGCGCATGACCAGGAGTCTGTCAGGCTGCGGGCGTGACGGTCCTGGGAGTCGACGGCTGGCGCGGGAGATGGGTGGGCGCACTGCTCGACGGCCCCACCGTGACCCTGCACGCGCTCGCCGACGTCGCCGCCGTCCTCGCCGTGCCGGACGTCGACCTGATCGCGATCGACATGCCGATCGGGCTCTCGGAGGACGGCGTCCGCGCCTGCGACGTCGAGGCGCGGCGGCGGCTGAGGTTCGCCGGCAGCTCGGTCTTCCCGACTCCGGTGCGCGCCGTCCTGGCGACCGACGACTACGCCGAGGCCCGGGCGCTCTCGCGACGAGCCACGGACCCGCCCCGCGCTCCCTCGGCGCAGGCGTTCCAGCTCGTGAAGGCGATCCGCGCGCTCGACGACGCTCTGGGCGACCCGCCGCTCGAGCACGTCGTCGAGGTGCACCCGGAGCTCGCGTTCCGCGCGCTCGATCCCGCCGTCCGCGACCGGAAGGGCAGCGCCCGCGGCACGATCCAGCGGCTGCGCGCGCTCCGCGAGGTGATGGACGTCGAGGAGGCGCTGGTCGAGGCGCCGTCCGCCGTCCCCGTGGTGGACGCGCTGGATGCCTGCGCGGCGGCGTGGTCGGCACGCCGCCTGGCCGACGGCCGAGGCGAGTGCGTCGGGGACGGCACCCGCGACGCCCGGGGGCGCCCCATGCGCATCTGCTGGTAGAAGGACCCCGTCCCTCTCGCCGCTCGCACGCTCGTGGCGAGCCTCCGGACGGGGCCTCAGGTGAAGCGGCGGACCACCGGGAGCGGCAGCACTCGCAGCAACCGGGACACCGGGCGCCACGGCCACTCGGGCACGTAGCCCCGCGCCGGTTCCCGCTCGATGACGTCGACCAGCGCCTGCACACCCTTGTCGAGGCCGACGGTGAACAGCCCGCGACGGCCGACGTTGATGTCGGTCTCGATGTAGCCGGGCAGGATCGCCGAGACCTTGATGTGCGAGCCGTAGACGTCGGACCGGATGCCCTCGGCCAGCGAGTTGAGCGCCGCCTTGCTCGCGCCGTACGCCGTGCGGGTGCCGCGCATCCCGCGGATCGACGCGACGGAGGAGATCAGCACCAGGTGCCCGGCGCCCTGGGCGCGGAAGAGCTCCATCGCCGCCTCGCACTGGGCGTGCGAGCCGAGGACGTTCGTGAGCAGGGTGGCGCGGTTCGCCCACGCCTTGCCGGTGCCGATCGATGCGCCCTTGCCGATGCCGGCGTTGACGATCACGCGGTCGAGGCCGCCGAGCCGGTCGGCCAGCTCGGGCAGCACGGTGGCGACCGAGTCGGGGTCGTCGACGTCCATCGCCGACGTCATGACCCGGATGTCCGGGTGGGCGGCGAGCAGTTCCTTCTGGAGCGCCTGCAGCCGGTCGGTGCGGCGGGCGGCGAGGGCCAGGTCGCGGCCCATCGCGGCGAACCGGCGGGCCATGCCCTCGCCGAGACCGGCACTGGCGCCGGAGATGAAGATGCGCTGGCGGACGGGGTTCGGCACGGCGTCAGGATGTCAAACGCCTCCCGGTGGAGTGCCACGGCGCGGAAAGCGCTGCCGTGGCACTCCACCTGACGACTCAGCGGGTGCCGGTCAGCTCCAGGGCGTCGGCGGGCACCGACTCCATGTCGGGGCCGGAGAGCCGGGTGCGCTTGAGCTCCCAGAAGTCGGGCAGGTTGGCCAGCAGGACGGCGCCGTCGAAGGCCTTGCCCGCGTCCTCACCGGTCGGCACCTTGCTGATGACCGGGCCGAAGAACGCCACGCCGTCGATGTGCATGACCGGGGTGCCGACGTCGTCGCCGACCGGGTCCATGCCCTCGTGGTGGCTCTTCTCCAGCGCCTCGTCGTACTCCGTGGAGGTGGCTGCCTCGGCCAGCGACGCCGGCAGGCCGACCCGCTCGAGAGCCGGGGCGATGATCTCGTCGAGCTCGAGCTGCTCGTGGTGCCGCAGGGTGCCCATGGCGGTGTAGAGGTCGCCGAGGACGCCGTCCCCGTGCTGCTGGGCGGCGGCGATCGCGACCCGCACCGGGCCTATCGCCTTCGTCATCATCTCGGCGTAGTCCTCGGGCAGGTCACGCCCGCGGTTGAGCACGGCCAGGGACATGACGTGCCAGTGCAGGTCGATGTCGCGCACCTTCGCCGCCTCCAGCGCCCAGCGGCTGGTCAGCCACGCCCACGGGCACAGCGGGTCGAACCAGAAGTCGACGTGGGCCTTCGTGGGGGCGCTCTGCACTGCTTCGGTCATCGTCGTCTGCTCCTCGAGAGGTGGGGGTCCGGCGGGGTGCGCCGGAGTCGCTGCCGGCTGCCAAGGCCGACGCGCGGCGGCTTGTTCCCGATCCGGAGCATCCACAGACGGAATGCCCCGGAAATCCGGGAAACTGCGCATGAAAAGCTGGCAGACGTGGCCGTACCCAACTTGACCCGCACCGATGCCGCCGCTCGCGCCGAGCTGCTGGCCGTGCAGAGCTACGACATCCAGCTCGACGTGACCGACGGCGCCGGGCACCCCGGGGAGCGCACGTTCCGCTCGACGTCGACCGTCGAGTTCCGCTGCGCCCGCCCCGGTGAGGCCACGTTCATCGACCTGGTCGCCGATGCGGTGCACTCCGCGACGCTCAACGGCACCGAGCTCGACGTCAGCACCTACACCGAGGACGGCGGCCTGCCGCTGCCCGACCTGGCCGAGCAGAACACCCTCGTGGTGACGGCGGACTGCCGGTACTCCAACAGCGGTGAGGGGCTGCACCGGTTCGAGGACCCGGAGGACCAGCAGGTCTACCTGTACTCCCAGTTCGAGCCGGCCGACGCCAAGCGGATGTTCGCCTGCTTCGACCAGCCCGACCTCAAGGCCACCTTCACGATGCACGTGACGGCGCCCTTCGACTGGCAGGTCGTCTCGAACACGGGCGGCCGCACGATCGAGGCCGGCGTCGGCGGCTCCCAGCTCGTGCACTTCGAGCCGACCAAGCGCATCTCCACCTACCTGGTGGCCCTGATCGCCGGGCCCTACGCCCGGGTGACCGACTCGCACGACGGCATCCCGCTGGGCATCTACTGCCGCGCGTCGCTGGCCCAGTACCTCGACGCCGACGAGCTGTTCACCGTGACCAAGCAGGGCTTCGACTTCTACCACCGGGTGTTCGACTACCCGTACCCGTTCGACAAGTACGACCAGCTCTTCGTGCCCGAGTTCAACGCCGGGGCGATGGAGAACGCCGGCGCGGTGACCTTCCTGGAGGACTACGTCTTCCGGTCGAAGGCGACCCGGGCGCGCTACGAGCGCCGCGCCGAGACCGTGCTGCACGAGCTGGCGCACATGTGGTTCGGCGACCTGGTGACCATGCGCTGGTGGGACGACCTGTGGCTCAACGAGAGCTTCGCGACCTACATCAGCACGCTGTGCCAGGCCGAGGCGACCCAGTACGAGACCGCCTGGACGACGTTCGCCAACACCGAGAAAGCGTGGGCCTACGCCCAGGACCAGCTGCCCTCGACGCACCCGATCGCCGCCGACATCCCCGACGTCGCCGCGGTCGAGGTCAACTTCGACGGGATCACCTACGCCAAGGGCGCGTCGGTGCTCAAGCAGCTGGTCGCCTACGTCGGGCGCGACGAGTTCCTCGCCGGCGTGCGGCGGTACTTCCGCAAGCACGAGTACGGCAACACGACGCTGGCCGACCTGCTCGCCCCGCTGTCGGAGAGCTCGCGCCGCGACCTGTCGGCCTGGGTCGACCAGTGGCTCAAGACCAGCCAGGTCAACACACTGCGCCCGGTGTACGAGCTCACCGAGGAGGGCCGCTACGCCTCGTTCGCCATCGAGCAGACCGCCGTCGCCGAGCACCCGGAGCTGCGCAACCACCGCCTCGCCGTCGGCCTGTACACCGAGGGGCCCGACGGCCTGACCCGCACCGCCCGCGTCGAGCTGGACGTCGAGGGCGCCCGCACCGAGGTCCCCGACCTGGTCGGCCACCCCGCGGCCGACCTCGTGCTGGTCAACGACGACGACCTGACCTACGCCAAGCTCCGCCTTGACGAGCGGTCGCTGACCACCCTCCGCACCCGCATCGGCGCCATCCCCGACCCGCTGTCCCGCGCGCTGTGCTGGTCGGCGGCCTGGGACATGACCCGCGACGCCGAGCTGCCCGCTCGCGAGTGGGTGCAGCTCGTGCTGGCCGGCGTCGGCGCCGAGACCGAGATCAGCGTCGTCCAGTCGCTGCTGGCGCGGGTGCAGACGGCGCTGAACTCCTACGCCGACCCGTCCTGGGCCCCGACCGGCTGGACGATGCTGGCCGACCACGCGCTGGCCGCGCTCGAGGCGGCGCCGGCCGGCAGCGACGTCCAGCTGCAGTGGTCGCGGACCTTCGCGAGCGCCGCCCGCACCGAGGAGCACGCCGCCGTCCTGCGGGGTCTGCTCGACGGGTCGCGCACCTTCGAGGGCCTGACCGTCGACGCCGACGCGCGCTGGGCGTTCCTCTCCGGGCTGGTCGCCATCGGCGGGGCCGGTGACGCCGAGATCGACGCCGAGGCCGAGCGCGACGCGACCGCCACCGGCATCCGGCGGGCCGCCACCGCGCGGGCGCTCCGGCCGACCAAGGAGTCGAAGGAGGAGACCTGGCAGCGGGCCTTCCACGACGACGAGGTGCCCAACGCCGTCCACGAGGCGCTGCTGCTCGGGTTCTGGCACCCCGCCCAGCGGGAGCTCACGGCTCCGTACGTCGAGCGCTACTTCGAGGAGGTCGGCCCTCTGTGGGCGCGGCGCCCCGGGGAGATCGCCAAGAACGCGGTGCAGTATCTGTTCCCGCCGGTGGTCGAGCCGCGGACGCTCGTGGCGGCCGACGCCTGGCTCACCGACACCGACCAGCCCGCACCGCTGCGCCGCCTGATCTTCGAGGGGCGGGACGGGATCGCTCGGGCCCTGCGCGCCCGCGAGCGGGACGCCCAGGCCGGTCTCTGACACGAAGACGGCGGGCCGCCTCCCTGCAGGGAGGCGGCCCGCCGTCGTGCGTTCGTGGCCTAATGCCTGCGGTGACCCGAAGGGTGACCGGCCTGGTCGGACAGCTGCCGCAGGCCGTTGACGATGCCGCCGACGAGGTCACCGCCGGCGAACGAGCCGGTCATCGAGAGCACCGCCAGCGCGCACGCCCGGTCGGGCAGCCGTCGGGACGCCGCGGCGCCGGTGACGACCTCGACGACCCGCTGCCCGGGCGAGACCGCGATCAGCACCCCCTCGGCGGGGTTGCCGCCGGACCGGGCGTGCAGCTCCTCGGCCCGAACCCGCGAGGGCGTGCCGAGGTCGCCGATGTAGAGGGTGAACCGCAGCCCCGTCTCGCGGGAGGACATGGTCAGCGCCTCGTCGAGACGCGCCAGCTCCTGGTAGCTGAAGACCCGGTCGACATGCTGCTCCACGACCGAGTCGGCACGCGGGTCGTACGTGCCGTCGATTGCCGAGTCGTGCTCGATCGTCATGTTCATCGGGTCTCTCCTGCGCAGCTCAGCGGGTCGACGGACAGCACGGGCATCACCACGTGCCTCGCGCGCCGCCGAGCGGACCGGCGTTCACGACGCGCGCCGTCGTGGCGCCGTGGGAATCCGGGCTCTGGGCACCGTGGAGCTCGCCGTGGACTGACGAGCCGATCGCGAGCGTCTCGCCGTGCCCCGCCTCGGGGCCGTGCTCCGGATGCGGCTCGTACCAGATCGGCGCGTGCTCCCACGGCTGCCCCGGCTTGTAGCGGGGGCGCCGGTTCCGCCCGGCCGGCACGTAGATCAGCAACGCCAGGACGGCGATGATGGCCAGGGGCACGCCTGCAAAGACGAGCAGGGTCTCGGCGACATTCACGCGCACAACCTACCGGGACCGGCCGCGCGTCACGCGGCGTCCCACACTTCGGGTCGGCGTGCCGCCCACGGCCGCGCCTGCTCCAGCTGGGCGGACAGCGCCAGCAGCGTCGCCTCCTCGGCGGGACGGCCCACGAGCATGGTGCCGATGGGCAGTCCGCCGGCCGTCCAGTACAGCGGCACGCTGACCGCCGGCTGCCCGGTGACGTTGAACAGGGCGGTGAACGCGGCGTAGCGCTTCTGCCGCTCGAAGTCCTCGGCGCCGTCGTCCCCGGCGTCGAACCAGTCGAGGGGCCGCGGCGTCATGGTGCAGACCGGCGCGAGGAGGACGTCGAAGCGGTCCGTGGCGGCGAGGAACCGGCGGGAGAACAGCCGGAGGGCGAACATCCCCTCCATCGCCGCCTGTGCCGACAGTGCGAGCCCGCGGGCGCGCAGTTCGCGGGTGAGCGGCCGCAGGTCACCGACCCGCTCCGGCGGCACCGGCAGCATCGTGCCCGACAGTGCCCACACCCGCTCGAACGACGGCAGTACGTCGGGCCCCAGCAGTCCGGCCGGGGCGTCCTCGACCTCGTGCCCCAGGTCGGTCAGGAGCTGCGAGGCCTCCTCGAAGGCGGCCGACACCTCCGGCTCCAGCGCCACGCCGGACATGGGGGTCTGCAGGAACCGGCCGATCCGCAACCGGCCCGGCGCCCGGTCGGCGGCGGCCAGGAACGTCTCGCCCGGCGGCAGCGGCGGTGCCCAGGCCGGGTCGCCGACGACCGGTCCGGCCATCGCGTCGAGCATCGCCGCCGCGTCGCGCACGGTCCTGGTGAGCGGGCCGTTCGTGCCGAGGCCGGTGACCTCCGAGCCGTAGGGGGCGTTGCTGATCCGCCCGCGGGTCGGCTTGAGCCCGAACAGTCCGTTGATGCCGGCCGGGATGCGGATCGAGCCGCCGCCGTCGCTGCCCTGCGCGAAGGGCACCAGCCCGGCGGCCACGGCCACGGCCGCCCCGCCGCTGGATCCGCCGGCGTGCCGGGTGAGGTCCCAGGGGCAGCGGGCCGGGCCGACGAGGTCGTTGTCGGTGTAGCAGGGGAAGCCGAACTCCGGTGTGTTCGTCTTCCCCACGCTGATCGTGCCGGCGGCGGCCAGCTTGGTCACCACGGCGTCGTCGACCGGCGGCACGAAGTCGGCCATGACCGGTGAGCCGAACGTCGTCCGGACGCCGGCGGTGTTGTTGAGGTCCTTGATGGCGGTCGGGACGCCGAGCAGCGGGGGCAGGTGGCCGCCGCCGCGGAGCAGTTCCTCGGCGCGGGCCGCGGCCGCCAGCGCCCGCTCGGGCGTCACCGTGATGAACGCCCCGAGCGTCGCGTCCAGCGCCGCGATGCGTGCCAGCGCGTGCTCGACCAGGTCGGTCGGGCTGACCTCGCCGGCCCGCACGGCGGCGGCCTGCTCGAGTGCGGACAGGTCGTGCAGCCGGGTCACGGACGCCGACGCTAGACCTGCAGGCCAATGCGTTAGACAGTGCGGCGTGGACCTGACCCGCGACGCAGCCGCCGCCCTCGACGCGTCCGATCCGCTCGCCGGCTTCCGGAGCCGCTTCACCGGCACGGAGGACGACGGCGGCGACGGGCTGCTCTACCTCGACGGCAACTCACTCGGCCGGCTCCCGCGCGACACCCCGGCGGCGCTGAGCCGGGTCGTCGAGGAGCAGTGGGGCCGCGGCCTCATCGGCTCGTGGGCGTCGTGGATCGGCGAGGCGACCCGGATCGGGGACGTGCTGGCCGACGGCGTGCTCGGTGCCCGTCCCGGCGAGGTCCTCGTCGGCGACTCGACCTCGGTGAACCTCTACAAGCTGCTCCTCGCCGCCATCGGGGCCCGGCCCGGCCGCGACGTCGTCGTCTGCACGGCCGACGACTTCCCGACCGACCGCTACATCGTCGCGGGGGTCGCCGAGGCGCAGGGCATGACGGTGCGCGAGCTGCCCGCCGACATCGACGAGGGGCTGGACCCGGCGACGCTGGCGGCGGCGCTGGACGAGCGGGTCGCCGTCGTCGTCCTCTCGCACGTGGCCTACCGCTCCGGTGCCAAGGCCGACCTGGCCGCCATCACGCGGCAGGCCCGCGACGTCGGGGCCCTCGTGCTGTGGGACCTGTCGCACTCCGTCGGCTCGGTGCCCGTCGAGCTGGCCGCGGCCGGGGCGGACCTGGCCGTCGGCTGCACCTACAAGTACCTCAACGGCGGTCCGGGATCGCCGGCGTTCCTGTACGTGCGCCGCGAACTGCAGGACGAGCTCCGGTCGCCGATCCGCGGCTGGTTCGGCCACCGCGACCAGTTCGCGATGGGTCCGGCCTACGAGCCGGCCGCCGGCATCGAGCGGTTCGGGGTGGGGACGCCGCCGGTGCTGGCCTCCGCCGCGGTGGAGGTGGGGGCGCGCCTGGTGGCCGAGGCGGCCATCGGCCGGCTGGCGGAGAAGGGCAGTGCGCTGACCGACCTGGCGATCGCGCTGGGCGACGAGTGGCTGGCCCCGCACGGCGTCGTCCTGGCATCGCCCCGGGACCCGGCGCGACGCGGATCGCACGTCACCTTCCACCACCCCGCGGCCTGGCAGCTGACCCAGGCGCTGATCGGCTCCGGTGTGGTGCCCGACTTCCGCACCCCGGACCGGGTGCGGCTCGGCCCGGCGCCGCTGTACACGCGCTTCGTCGACGTCTGGGACGGGATGGATCGGTTCCGCGCCCTGCTGGAGGACGCGTCGTTCGAGCGCTACCCGGCCGAGCGCGCGCGGGTCACCTGACGCGTCAGCACCGCTAGGACGACTCCGCGAAGACGACGAGGTTCTCGGTCGAGTGCCGGCCGTCGGCGCGCTGGAAGCAGGTGATGAGCACCAGCCGGCCCGGCACGGCCTCCCACACCTCCGACGCCCCGGGGAGCTCGTCCTTCCCGTACCGCTGGGTGTGGTCGACGGTGTAGTCGGCCGTGCCCTGCGGGGTCCGCACCTGGACGACGTCGCCGGCCTCGAGCGCGCTGCCCGTGTGGTCGCGGGTCAACAGCGGGTCGAAGCCGTCGTGCCCGCGGCCAGCGGAATGCGCCGCGATGTAGAGGGTGTTCGTGGCGTCCTCCGGCGCGGGCACCGGGGCTCCGTAGGGCTCGATCCAGTAGCCGGCCGTGAGGAGGGGCGGGTTGATGACGCCGTCCTCGGGGGTGAGGCCCAGCAGCGGGAGGTCCATGCCGACGGCCGGGACGACGAGGTGCACCGCGGACGACGGCGTGTAGCGGGCGACCGGGGTCGGCGTCGGTTCGTCCGAACGATCGGCGGGAGCAGTCGTCGGCTGCGCCTCGGTGGGGACGGCGACGGCGGCCGCGTGCGCGGCGCCCGGGTGCCCGTCGCCGAGCCCGACGCCGAGCAGGGCGGCGCCGCTCACGCCCAGGAGCGCGGCCCCGACGAGGACCGCGCTCCTCGGCGTCAGGCGGGCCGGTCGGAACACGGCTCGGCGGCACCGCGACGACGGGGGCGCAGCGCGGCGGCGGTCGCCACCCCGGCCGCCAGCAGCATGGCCACCCCGGTGAGCACGAGCGGCGACACCCCGGATCCCTCGGGCTGCTCCTCGCCCCACCCGGTGTTCGAGTGGAGGCCGGCGTTGACGATCCGCGGTGCGGGTGCCACGGGGACGCCCGTCACCTTCAGCTCACCGAAGGTGACCGAGATCGAGCCTGCGGTGCCGGTCGCCTGCACGAGGGTGAGGCCGTAGAAGCCGCCCGGCGTATCGGCCGGCAGCATCACCGTCGCGTCGTAGGGACCGGTCACGGTCACCAGGCCCGGCCGGTCGGTCAGCACGATCGGCTCGTCCTCGGTCGCGTAGCCGTCGGCATCCAGGGGCGTGAGGCCCAGGGACATGTCGTCGAGCGTGCCCAGCCCCAGGCTGCGCAGCAGCGAGGTCGGCGGCACGGTGATCCCGAACGCAGCGCCCGCATCCACTCCGATCGGCGGGCACCGGGTGCCCGAGGTGATCGGACAGGGCACCTGCGCGATCGCGAGCATCTGCGGCGCCACGTTCTGCACTGCCGTGCCGGAACCGGTGAACTGGAGCAGGTACCCGACGACCCCGATCGACAGGATGCTGTTGTCGGGCCCCACGATGTTGTCCATGGTCAGCTGACCGAACGGGCCGTTCGTGAGGTCGTCGGCCGGCAGGGCGATGCCGTACTGCCCTCCCCCGAGGTCCGTGACCACGAGTGCGTCCGGTGCCGGGGACGTCGTCGAATAGGTGCGGGTCGGCGTGCCGTCCTCGGTGGCGGCCAGGTCCAGCGACACGTCCATGTCGCCGGCGTCCAGCGGGTCGGGGATCGACACGACGAGGCTGCCGCCCCACTCGACGTCCACGGGGGTGGACTGCGCCGGACCCTCGTCGACCATGTCGGTCGTCATCGGCCCGGTGTTCTCCACCGGGTAGAGCAGGACAGCAACCTCGGGTGGGGTGATCGGGATGGTCACCGCCGGCGCGGCTGCCGCGGACGACAGGCCGAGACCTGACCAGGCCAGCACCGCCACCGCCACGAGGGCCGCGCGGGCGGCTCGACCGCCGCCGGGGCGACTGCGGAAGGCGGAAGCGTTCGTCATGGCGGCTCTCTCTCGGCACGCGGGTGCGTCCGTGCACCCGGCGAAGCGGAACCTAGAAGGTGCCGATGAGGCGTGCAGGCGGCCGACACGCCCGTGGTGCGCGGCGTGTTCTTCCTGTTACCAGGCGTGTCGTCTGCGGCAGCCGGACCGGTCGTCAGCCCGGGTCCGGCACCCCGATCGGATTGCGGTCGGGGAACTCCCCGGCGGCCACGACCGCGCGGCGCACCGGCGCCAGGAGTTCGGCGAGGCGGTCGCAACCCGCGTCGCCGAGCGCCCGCCACGGCGGCAACGCCAGCCGGTCCGTGTCGTCCTCGATGGCCGCCACCCGCGCGAGGCCCTCCGCGCTCAGCTCCTCCCCCTCCAGCCAGCCGCGCGTGGTGAGGGCCTCGACCGCGGCGTCCCACGCGTCGTCGTCCCACCCCCTGGCCCGCTGCAGCCACTCGCGGGACGTGCGGCCGGCCGCGGCGGCGAGCACGTGTGCGGCCACGCCGTCCACCTTGCGCTCGAGGAGCGCGGCGTTGTGACCGTCGCCGCGATGCTCGCGCAGCGTCGTCAGGGCCTGCCACAGCCGCAGGTGCGGCTCGACCGGCAGCGGCAGCGCCCGGTTCGCCGCGGCCAGCGGCCGGCCGGGGAACTCGACCGCGAGGCAGGCGACTGCCGTCAGCGCGGCCGCCTCCTCCGCCTCCGGCGAGGCGATCCACTCCTCGCCCAGCACCCGGCGGACGGCGGCGTCGACCCCGGCCAGCCGCGCCTCCATCGCCGCCGTCGGCGACACGGCCTCCCACACCGCGGGCACCCGGCGGGCCACGAAGTCAGGCGCGAAGTTGTAGAAGGTCGCCGTCACCACCGCAGGCCCGACGACACCCAGCGGAGCGGCCCGAAAGGCGAAGTAGGTCTGCCAGAAGCCCCTCAGCCCGACCGCGTCACCGGCGGCCCGGCTCTCGTCGGCGAAATAGGTCAGCGCGTGGAACGGCTCCCCGAGCGCCCACAACCGGCGGGCGGTCCCCAGAGAGCTCATTCCGCGTCCTCTCCGGTCGGCTCCCTGCAGGGGCCCGCCGCGAGCCTGCGAGCGGTGGGGGGCAGGGGGTCCTTCAAGCACTCACGCTCTCGGGGATGCCGAGCCACTCACGCCAGCGCGGGTCGACGGTGCGGGCGCCCAGCAGACGCCATGCGGCGCCGCTGGGCGTTCGTGGAGGGTGTGGCAGCGCCCAACCCATCTCGGCCAACGAGCGGTCGGCCTTGGTGTGGTTGCACCGCCGGCAGGCGGCGACGACGTTGTCCCAGGTGTGGGTGCCGCCCCGGCTGCGCGGCACGACGTGGTCGATGCTGGTCGCCGAGCCGCCGCAGTACACGCAGGTCTGGCCGTCGCGGGTGAACACCGCGCGGCGAGACAGCGGCACCGACGCGGGAAACGGCACCCGGACGTAGCGGGTCAGCCGGGCGACCACGGGCACCGGCAGGCTCACCAGCTCCGAGTGCACCACGTCGGCGGCGGTGTCGACCGACTCGGCCTTCTCCGCGAGGACGAGGACGATCGCCCGCCGGCTGGACACCACGCACAGCGGCTCGTACGTCGCGTTCAGCAGCAACGTGGCGGCCGTGGTGCCCGGCGAGGGCATGGGCAGGACCGATGGGATCGGGTCGCGGCGCGAACCTGGATGGCCCGCCGACGGCGACCCGTGCGCGGTACGCGGCACGGCACACCTCCGGACGCCCCGGACCGCCGGTGGCTCCGAGACCCGCGGGCTGGGCCCATTCTGACCCGGAAATCCAGGATCGGCGTAGTGAGTTGCCCGGCCGGGCCGCTCGCCGTGCCTGTGGACGGCGGCACGCGGTGCTCGAACGGGAGCTACCGTGCGACAGATGCGCTATCCCGACGCCCCCCGGCTCGACCTCGTCGACGACCTGCACGGCCACCGCGTCGCGGACCCCTACCGCTGGCTCGAGGACGCCGCGGACCCCCGCACCATCGCCTGGACCGAGGCCCAGGACGCCCTCGCCGGCGACCTCCTCTCCGCTCTGCCGCTCCGCGACCAGTTCGCCGCGCGGCTCGAGCAGCTGGTGCACGCGGGCGCGGTGGGCGTCCCGGTCTGGCGGGGCCGGCGGGCCTTCTCCACCCGGCGCGACCCGGGTCAGGAGCACGCCGTCCTCCGCGTCCGGGAGCCCGACGGCACCCAGCGCGTCCTGGTCGACCCGATGGCGCTCGACCCCGCCGGGACGACGACCCTGGACGCCTGGTCGCCGTCGTGGGAGGGCGACCGGCTGGCCTACCAGCTCTCGACCGGTGGGGACGAGGAGTCGCGGCTCTACGTGCTGGACGTGACGACCGGGGAGGTGATCGACGGGCCGATCGACCGGTGCCGGTACTCCCCCGTGGCGTGGCTGCCCGGCGGCGACGAGCTGTTCTACGTCCGCCGGCTGGCGCCGGATGCGGTGCCGGCCGGTGAGGAGCAGTTCCACCGCCGGGTCTGGCGTCACCGCGTGGGCGCGTCGCCGGACGACGACGAACTGGTCCACGGCGAGGGCAGCGACCCGACCATGTACTTCGACGTGCACCTGTCGCGGAACGGGCGGTGGCTGGTCGTCTCGGGGTCCGCCGGCACCGCCCCCCGGGACGACGTCTGGGTCGCCGACCTGGCCGGAGACGGCGAGCTGCGCGAGTTCCAGGTCGGAGTCGACGCCCGCACCAGCGCATGGGTGGCCCGGGACGGCCGGCTGTGGCTGCTGTCCGACCGCGACGCCCCGCGCGGGCGGCTGGCCGTCGCGGATCCGGCCGACCCGGCGACCTGGGCGCCGGCGGCCTGGCGGGACGTGATCCCGCAGCAGCCGGACGGCGTCCTCTCCGACATCGCCCTCGTCGACGGCGCCGACGGGTCGCTCCAGGTGCTGGCCGTGCACGCCGTGGACGCCACCGACCGCCTGTCGGTCTGGGCGGCCGACGGCTCTGCCGACTCCCCACCCGCCCGACTCGCCGACGTCGAGGGCCCGGGCGCGGGCAGCATCTCCGGGGTCAGCGCTCCGCCGGAGGGTGGCACCACCGCGTGGGTGGGCTACACCGACTACGCCACGCCGCCGTCGGTGCTGCAGTGGGAGGCGGGCAATCCGACGACCGTGCGCACCTGGGAGCAGGCGGCGGTCGCCGGCGAGGTGCCGGCCGTGACCGTCGTCGAGACGCACGCCACCTCGGCGGACGGCACGCCGGTGCACCTGTTCGTGCTGTCCGGCTCGGGCGCGCCTGATGTGCCGCGACCCACCGTGCTCTACGGCTACGGCGGGTTCAACGTGGCGCTGACGCCCGGCTACACGGCGCAGGCGCTCGCCTGGGTGGCCACCGGCGGCGTGTGGGCGGTGGCCAACCTGCGCGGGGGCTCCGAGCACGGCGAGGAGTGGCACCGGGCCGGCATGCGGGAGCGCAAGCAGAACGTCTTCGACGACTTCGCGGCCGCCGGCGAGCAACTCGTCGAGCACGGGTGGACGACGCACGACCGGCTCGCGGTGATGGGCGGTTCCAACGGCGGCCTGCTGGTCGGGGCGACGCTCACCCAGCGGCCCGACCTTGCCGCTGCCGTGGTGTGCAGCGCACCGCTGCTGGACATGGTGCGGTACGAGCGGTTCGGCCTGGGGCGCACCTGGAACGACGAGTACGGCACCGCCGACGATCCCACCGAGCTCGGCTGGCTGCTCGGGTACTCGCCGTACCACGCCGTGCGGGAGGGCACCGCCTATCCGGCGGTCCTCTTCACGACCTTCGAGTCCGACACCCGCGTCGACCCGCTGCACGCCCGCAAGCTCGCCGCGGCCCTGCAGCACGCGACCAGCGGCAGCGCACCGATCGTGCTGCGCCGGGAGGTCTCGGTCGGGCACGGCGCGCGGGCGGTCAGCCGGACCGTGGGGCTGGCGGCCGACCAGCTCGCCTTTCTCGCCGCCCACACCGGATTCACCCGGCGGTAGCGACACGAGGCCCCAGGGCTGACAGAGCCGTTCGAGCCTGGGAGTATTCCGGTAATGAGTCGATCACCGTTCGTGTCCGTCCTGGCCGATGGCGTGGCCGGCGCGGTCCCGGACTGCGTGCAGCACTCCACGACCCTGTGCGCGCGCGTCTACGACTGGTTCGGCCTCGACTGGCTGGCCGCGAACGCCGACGCGCTGATCGCCACGCCGGCGAAGATGCTGCTGATCGTCGTCCTGGCCGCCGTCGTGCGGGCGTTCGCGCACCGGGGCATCCGCCGGCTGACCGACCGCACCGCGACCGGGAGCGTGCCCACGATCCTGCGGCCGCGGCGGTTCCGCGCGCCGCAGTCGGCCGCGATGGAGCAGCTCACCGAGCGCCGGACGCAGCGTGCCGAGGCGATCGGGTCGGTCCTGCGCAGCGTCGCCTCGATCGTCGTCCTCGGCATCGCCGTGGTGCTCGTGCTGGGCGAACTGGGCATCAACCTCGCACCCATCGTGGCCAGCGCCGGCGTCGTCGGCGTCGCCCTCGGGTTCGGCGCGCAGAACCTGATCAAGGACTTCATCGCCGGCATCGGGATCATCCTCGAGGACCAGTACGGCGTCGGTGACGTCGTCGACCTCGGCGCGGCCAGCGGCACGGTCGAGGCGGTCGGCCTGCGGATCACCCGGCTGCGCGACGTCAACGGCGTCGTCTGGTACGTGCGCAACGGCGAGGTCCTGCGCGTGGGCAACAAGAGCCAGGGCTTCGGCCAGGTGGTCATCGACATGCCCGTCGCCCACGACACCGATCTGGAGCGCTGCCGCGAGGTGATGCAGGAGGTCGCCGACGCGCTCGCCGCCGAGGAGGAGTGGGCCGACGTCCTCCTGGCCGAGCCGGAGTCGCTGGGCGTCGAGCACATCACCGCGGAGGGCGTGTTCCTGCGGCTGATCGTGCGCACGACGAGCGTCGACCAGTGGCGGGTCGGCCGAGAACTGCGGATGCGGCTGAAGGAGCGGTTCGTCGCGGAGGGCATCCGCACCCCGGCCCCCGTGCTGGGGAACGTCCCTGCGGCGAGGGCGGAAGCCCGGTGACGGCGCAACCATCCGAGGGCACGGTCGCTGGCGCCCCCGAGCGCCCGGCGACGTTCCGGGAGGTCTTCGCCGTCCGGGAGTTCCGGCCCCTGTTCGGCACCTACCTGCTCTCCACGGCCGGTGACGAGCTGGCCCGCGTGGCCCTCACCGTGCTGGTCTACCAGCGCACCGCCTCACCGCTGCTCTCGGCGCTGACCTTCGCGATCGGCCACCTGCCGTGGCTGCTCGGCGGCCCGGTGCTCTCCACGCTGGCCGACCGGCTGCCCCGCCACCGGGTCCTGATCGCGACTGACACGGTGCGGGCGCTGCTGCTCGGGGTGATGGCCATCCCGGGCACACCCCTGCCGGTCCTGCTCGGCCTGCTGTTCCTGGTCTCGTTGTGCGCGCCACCGTTCGAGTCCGCGCGCTCCGCGCTCATGGCCGACGTGCTGGAGGGCGACCGCTACGCCGTCGCCACCTCACTGACCAACATCACGCTGCAGCTGGCGCAGGTCGTCGGCTTCCTGGTGGCCGGCGCGCTCGTGGCTGTGCTGAACCCCTCGTCGGCCCTGCTCATCGACGCCGCCACGTTCGCCGTGTCGGCGCTGTGGCTGAAGCGGGGGCTCCGGCCCCGCCCGGCTCCGCTGGCCGAGGCCGACGACGGCCCGCGGTCGCTGTGGCGGGACACGGCCGAGGGGCTGGCCCTGATCGGCCGCTCCCCGCGGCTGCGGGCCATCGTCTCGCTGCTGTGGGTCGGCACGATGTTCGGCTACGCCTGGGAGGGCGTCGCCACTCCCCTCGCCGACGAGCTGGGCAAGGGGGCGACCGGCATCGGTGTCCTCCTGGCCGCCAACCCGCTCGGGGTCACGCTGGGCGGCCTCGCGCTGGCCCGGCTGGTCGCGCCCGCCCGGCGCGAGGCGCTGGTGACGCCGCTCGTCGTCCTGTCGCTGGCGCCGATCCTCGCCGGCGGGCTCATCGCCTACCTGGCCGGCCCCGGCTCGCTGCCGTTCGCCGTCCTCGTGGCGTTGCTGTTCGTCTCCGGCCTCGGCGCGTCCTGGTTGATCCCGCTGAACGTGTCGTTCGTCCAGGCCGTCCCGAGCGCGCTGCGCGGGCGCGCGTTCGGGGTGGCGGTCAGCGGGTTGTACGGCGCGCAGGGCCTCGGCGCACTGGGGGCCGGGCTGTTCGCGGAGGGGATGCGGCCCACCGCGGTCGTCGCGCTGTGCGGCGGCCTGGGCCTGATCGCCGTCATCCCGTCACTGATCGGCTTCCGGCGTACGCAGGGTCACATGGCCGCGGCCGACCCCGCTGAGGGACCATCGACCTCATGAGCGAGTCGAGCAGGTCCCTGCCCTCGGCGCGGACCTTCTTCGACGAGGTCGGCGGCCACGACACCTTCGTCCGCCTCGTGGGCACGTTCTACGCCGGCGTCCGCACCGATCCCGTCCTCGCGCCGCTCTATCCGCAGGACGACTGGGACGGCGCCGAGATGCGGCTGCGCGGCTTCCTCGAGCAGTACTGGGGCGGCCCGCGGACGTACTCTGAGGAGCGGGGCCACCCTCGCCTGCGGATGCGCCACGCCCCGTTCGCCATCGGCCCGGCCGAGCGCGACGCGTGGCTGCACCACATGCGCGAGGCGGTCGACTCGCTGGAGCTCTCCCCCGAGCAGGACGCGACGCTCTGGGGTTATCTGGAGATGGCGGCGCTCAGCATGCAGAACCGCTTCCCCGAGGGGCCCGAGGGCGACCTCTCCCCCGCCTGAAGCAGCTGAAGGACCCCCTACCCCCGCCACTCGCGAGCTCGCGGCGGGCCCCCTGCAGGCGGCCGACGAGCACCAACACCCGAGGAGCCCGGTGAACCCGGACACGACCCTGCCCGCTGCCCGACGGAGCGACGCCGACTGGTGGCGCGACGCGGTGTTCTACCAGGTCTACATCCGCAGCTTCGCCGACGGCACCGGTGACGGCGTCGGCGACCTCGCGGGCATCCGCGACAGGCTGCCGTACCTGGCCGACCTGGGCGTCGACGCGTTGTGGATCACGCCGTTCTACCCCTCGCCGATGGCCGACCACGGCTATGACGTGGCCGACCCCAGGGATGTGGAGCCGGTCTTCGGCGACCTCGCCGAGTTCGACGCCCTGCTCGCCGACGCCCACGCGCTCGGCATCCGCGTCACCGTCGATCTCGTGCCCAACCACAGCTCGCACGACCGCGAGTGGTTCCGGGCCGCGCTGGACGCCGCTCCCGGCTCGCCCGAGCGCGAGCGGTACCTGTTCCGCGACGGGCGCGGCCCCGACGGCAGCGAGCCGCCCAACAACTGGCCCTCGGTGTTCGGCGGCCCCGCCTGGACCCGGGTGCCGGACGGGCAGTGGTACCTGCACATCTTCGCGCCCGAGCAGCCCGACCTGAACTTCGCCAACCCCGAGGTGCTCGCCGACCTCGAGGAGACGATGCGCTTCTGGCTGGACCGCGGGGTCGACGGCTTCCGCATCGACGTCGCCCACGGCATGGCCAAGCCCGAGGGGCTGCCGGACATGGTGCCGATGGACGACACCGGCCTGCTCGACGACCACGGGCCCGGCGACCGCCGATTCGACCAGGACGGCGTGCACGCGGTGCACCGCCGGATCCGTGCCGTCGTCGACGAGTACGAGGGCCGGATGGCGGTCGGCGAGGTGTGGGTGTCCGACGACGAGCGGCTGGCGCAGTACCTTCGCGAGGACGAGCTGCAGCTCGCCTTCAACTTCCGGCTGGTGACCGCCCACTGGACGGCGACCGACCTCCGGGACGCCGTCGTCCACTCGCTGGCCACCGTCTCGGGAACGCCGGCGCCCGCGTGCTGGGTGCTGTCCAACCACGACGTCGTCCGGCACGTCACCCGCTACGGCGGCGGCGAGGTCGGCCTCCGCCGGGCGCGCGCCGCCGCGCTGCTGCAACTGGCGCTGCCGGGGGCGGCCTACCTCTACAACGGCGACGAGCTGGGCCTGCCCAACGTCGACCTGCCCGACGAGGTTCTGCAGGACCCGGTGTGGGAGCGCTCGGGCCGCACCGTGCGCGGCCGGGACGGCTGCCGGGTGCCCATGCCGTGGTCGGGCGAGAAGCCGTCGTTCGGGTTCTCTGCGACGTCGGACACGTGGCTGCCGATGCCCGAGGAGTGGGCGGACCTGACCGTCGAGGCCCAGGCCGCCGACGCGACGTCGATGCAGTCGCTGTACCGAGCCGCACTCGCGCTGCGGGCGTCGTCGCGCGCCTTCGCCGGTGAGGGGCTGCAGTGGCTACCGGCACCCGACGGTTGCCTGGCGTTCCGTCGTCCCGGTGGGCTGGTCTGCCTGGTCAACCTCTCCCCCGCCGCCGTGCCGCTGCCGGAGGGCCAGGTGCTCCTGGCCAGCGCCGACGTCTCCGGCGGCGAGGTGCCCGTGGACGCGGCGGTGTGGCTGCGGGGCTGAGCCCGTTCGTTCGGGGATCGGGCGAGGTCCGATACCGGCATTCCGGTACTTTCCGGGCGACAACGACGTCCGGAGAGCTCGGGTCCGGCCCCAGGAGTGAGTGCTGCGTGAAGACCAAGGACCTCGCCTACATCGCCCTCTTCGCCGCGATCACCGCGGTCCTCGGCCTCGTGCCGGCGGTCCAGGTAGGGCCGGTCCCGATCACCGCCCAGACCCTCGGGGTGATGCTGGCCGGCTCGATCCTGGGTGCCCGGCGGGGCTTCCTCAGCCAGGCGCTCTTCCTGGTCCTCGTGGCGATCGGTCTGCCGCTGCTGGCCAGCGGTGCCGGAGGGCTGGCCGTGTTCGCCGGACCGACCGCGGGTTATCTCGTGAGCTGGCCGATCGCGGCGTTCGTCGTCGGCCTGCTCACCGAGCGGTTCTGGTCGCGGTACAACCTGGCGTGGGGGGTCCTGGCGAACGTCGTCGGCGGGATCGTGGTCATCTACCTGATCGGTGTTCCGGTGCTCGCGGCCGTCGCGAACCTGTCCCCGAAGGCCGCGATCGTGTCGGGGGCGGTTCCCTTCCTGATCGGGGACACGATCAAGGCCGTGGTCGCCGCGGCCATCGCGGTGCAGGTGCGCCGCAGCTACCCGGTGATCGAGCGACCGCAGCGGGCGGTCGCCCAGCTGTGAGGCTCCGGCGGGGGACGACCGCTGCGGTGGCCGACCCGGCGCGTGGCATCGAGCTGCGCGGCGTCGGGCACGTCTACGGCGACCGGGTCGTGCTCTCCGATCTCGATCTGCGGCTCTCCGAGCGGCGGATCGGCATCGTCGGCGCCAACGGCTCCGGGAAGAGCACCCTGGCTCGCCTGCTCAACGGCCTGGTCGTGCCGACGACGGGACGGGTCTGCGTCGACGGCCTGGACACGCGGACGCACGTGCGCGAGGTGCGCCGCCGCGTGGGCTTCGTCTTCCAGGACCCCGATGCGCAGATCGTGCATCCCACCGTGGCGGAGGACGTCGCCTACGGGCTGGAGAACCAGGGGGTGCCGCCCGCCGAGCGCGCCGAGCGAGTCGCCGAGGTGCTGGAGCGGTACGGGCTCGCCGATCATGCCGACCATCCGGCGCACCTGCTGTCGGGCGGGCAGAAGCAACTGCTGGCCATCGCCGGTGTGCTCGTGATGCGTCCGGCCCGGATCGTGTTCGACGAGCCGACCACGCTGCTCGACCTGGTCAACACCCGCCGCGTGGCGCGCGTGATCGAGGAGCTCGAGCAGCAGGTCGTCGTCGTCACCCACGACCTCGACCTGGTCGACGGGTTCGACCGCGTCCTGGTGGTGGACGGCGGCCGCGTGGTCGCCGACGGAGCGCCGGACAGCTCGGTCGGCGCCTATCGGGAGCTGATGGTGCACCGGTGACGCTGGCCCTGTACGTGCCCCGCGCCAGCGTCGTGCACCGGCTGCCCGCGGGCGCGAAGTTGCTCGCGCTGGCCGCGCTGAGCGTGCTCGTCTTCGCCGTCCCTACCTGGCCGGTGGTGTGCGGGGCGCTGGCCACGGTCCTCCTCGTGGGCCTGGTGGCCGCACGGCTGCCGGCCGCCACGCTCCTACGTCAGGCCAGGGCGGTCCTGTGGTGGCTGGTCGGGCTCTTCGTGCTCCACTGGCTGCTCTCCGACGCGCTCACCGGTGCGGTGACGGTCCTCCGCCTGCTCGCCCTGGTGCTCGCCGCGGCGGTGGTCACCGCGACCACCCGGGTGACGGAGATGGTGGCGGTCGTGGAACGGATCCTCCGGCCGCTCGAAGGGCTCGGCATCCGGCCGGCCCGGATCGGTCTGGTCATCGCGATGACGTTGCGGTTCATCCCGCTCATCGCCGAGCGGGCCGACCGGATCCGCGAGGCGCAGGCGGCACGCGGTGGTTCCCTCCGCGGACTCCGTGCTCTGACGACGGCCGTCGTCCCGCTGCTGGTCCAGGTGCTGCAGCTGGCCCACACGGTCAGCGAGGCGCTGGACGCGCGAGGTGCCGACGACGTGCCCGTGCGCCGAGGCCCCCGTGCGGCCTGACCCGAGGCACGGCTCCGTGCTCGAGATCTGGCTCGCCGGAGCAGCGGCCGAGCCGATGCGCCGCGTGCCGACGGTGGAGGCCATGGCCGGGCGCGGTCTGGCCGGCGATCGCTACGCCCTGGGCGGCGGCACGTGGGCTCGGTACCCAGACTTGGAGAAGCAGGTCACGCTCATCGATCGGGACGACGTCGCCGCGGTCGCGGCCGACACGGGGTCGGTTCTCTCCCCCGGCGACACCCGGCGCAACCTGGTGACCACGGGCATCGACCTGCCCCCGCTGGTCGGGCGCTGGTTCACGGTGGGCGACGTGCTCCTGTTCGGGATGAAGCGCTGCCCACCCTGCACACACCTGGAGCGGTTGACCGGCGTCCGGCTGGTCAAGGCCATGGCCTATCGGGGCGGCATCAACGCAGCGGTGTTCGCCGGGGGCACGGTCGCGGAGGGGATGCCGGTACGGATGCTCTCGGATGCCGAGGCGGCCGCGCTGGGTGCCCCGACGGGCGCGGACCGTCCGGTGCCACGGTCGGTCTGAGGTTCCGTCCGCCGCTTCCCGCGGCCGCATGGGCCGGTCAGCCGGCGGCCCGCTCGACGCGCAGTCTCCGACCCGACGTTACGTCGACGACGGCGCGGTCGCCGAGCGGAGCGTCGAGGGCGACGGTCAGCACGTCCATGCACGCGTCACCGGGGCTGCTGACGGTCGACGTGACCTCGACGCGCACCTGACCGTCGTCCTGGGACAGCGCCGTGACCTCGGGGTCGCCGTGGCACGAGAGCACGCCGAGCTGCAGCCGGTCGGGAGAGACGAGCTGCGCGTCCGCGTCGAGCTGCACCGGACCCCTGGTGCTCGTCGCGGAGCCGCCGTCGGCACAGGCCGCGGCGAAGGCGAGCGCGGCGAGGACGGCTATGACGCGACGAGGAGCAGCCATCGTCGCCTCCTCGGGCTCGGCGCGCTCGCCTCAGGCTGGAGCGTCCTCGGTGTAGTCGACCAGGAAGGCCTTCTCCTCGGGAGTGATCCGCCGCGGCCGGTTGATCGCGAAGTCGAACGGCACGAGCACGGTGCTACCGATGACCGCCAGCGCGCCGTGATCGAAGAGCTCGTAGTGGCACGTGAACGACGCCGCCCGGATGTTGGACACCCAGATCTGCACCTCGAGCGGCTCGGCGTCGTACTCGACCGGCCGCTTGTAGGTGATCTCGTGCGAGTGGACGACCAGGCCGCGGCGCATGCCGGTCTCGGCGTCGTGCGTCGGGTGCTCGAAGAAGAGGTTGACGCGTGCCATCTCGAAGTAGCCGAGGAAGGCCACGTTGTTGATGTGCTGGTAGGCGTCCATGTCCGACCAGCGCATCGGGACGTGCACGGTGTGCCTCACGCCGGTCAGCCTTCCGTACGGCCCGTCGGTACGCGCACGCACCCGCCCCTCGCCGCTGCCGCTCATGCGGGCAGGCAGCGGCGCCACGTCTGACGCGGAAGCGCGAACGGCCGGCCGGACTGGGCCCCTGCCGACAAGGACCCCCTCCCCCCTCAGCCCTCGCACGCTCGGGCTGAGGTGGGAGGGAGCCTGATCAGTCGCGGGCGAGCTTGCGATACGTGGCCCGGTGCGGCCGCGCCGCCTCGGGGCCGAGCCGCTCGACCTTGTTCTTCTCGTAGTCGGCGAAGTTGCCCTCGAACCAGAACCACTTCGACTCACCCTCGTAGGCGAGGATGTGCGTCGCCACGCGGTCGAGGAACCACCGGTCGTGGCTGACCACGACGGCGCAGCCAGGGAACTCGAGCAGCGCGCCCTCCAGGCTGGTGAGCGTCTCGACGTCGAGGTCGTTGGTCGGCTCGTCGAGCAGCAGTAGGTTGCCGCCCTGCTTGAGGGTCAACGCGAGGTTGAGCCTGTTGCGCTCGCCGCCGGACAGCACGCCGGCCGGCTTCTGCTGGTCCGGGCCTTTGAACCCGAAGGCGGCGACGTAGGCACGCGAGGGCATTTCGACGTTGCCGACCTTGATGTGGTCCAGCCCGTCGGAGACGACCTCCCACAGCGTCTTCTTCGGGTCGATGCCGCTGCGGTTCTGCTCGACGTAGGAGATCTTGACCGTCTCGCCGACCTTGATCTCCCCGTCGTCGGGCTTCTCCTCGCCGACGAGCATCTTGAACAGCGTGGTCTTACCGGCGCCGTTGGGGCCCACCACGCCGACGATGCCGTTGCGGGGCAGCGTGAACGACAGGTCGTCGATCAGCACCCGGTCGCCGAAGCCCTTGGTGAGGTCCTGGCTCTCGACGACAACGTTGCCCAGGCGCGGGCCCGGCGGGATCTGGATCTCCTCGAAATCGAGCTTGCGGAACTTGTCTGCCTCCGCGGCCATCTCCTCGTAGCGGGCAAGGCGCGCCTTGCTCTTGGCCTGACGGGCCTTGGCCCCCGACCGGACCCACTCCAGCTCGTCCTTGAGGCGCTTCTGCCGCTTGGCGTCCTTGGCACCCTCCACCTTCAGGCGGGCGGCCTTGGTCTCGAGGTAGGTCGAGTAGTTGCCCTCATAGGGGTAGGCGCGCCCCCGGTCGAGCTCGAGGATCCACTGGGCCACGTTGTCGAGGAAGTACCGGTCGTGGGTGACGGCGACGACGGTGCCGGCGTACTTCTCCAGGTGCGCCTCCAGCCACGCGACGCTCTCGGCGTCGAGGTGGTTGGTGGGCTCGTCGAGGAGCAGCAGGTCGGGCGCCTCCAGCAGTAGCCGGCAGAGCGCGACGCGACGGCGCTCACCGCCGGAGAGAACCGTGACGTCGGCGTCGCCGGGCGGACACCGGAGGGCGTCCATCGCCTGCTCGATGCGGGCGTCGAGCTCCCAGCCGTCGTGCTGCTCGATGACCTCCATGAGCTCGCCCTGCTCGGCCATCAGCGCGTCGAAGTCGGCGTCGGGCTCCCCCATCGCCGCGCTGACCTCTTCGAAGCGGGTCAGGGCGTCGCGCAGCGGCTTGACCGCCTCCTCGACGTTGCCCCGCACATCCAGCGCCTCGTTGAGCGGCGGCTCCTGCAGGAGGATGCCGACGCTCGCCTCCGGCGCGAGCATGGCCTCGCCGTTGGAGGGCTGCTGCATGCCGGCCATGATCTGGAGCACGGTCGACTTGCCGGCGCCGTTCGGACCGACGACGCCGATCTTGGCGCCGGGCAGGAACGACAGGGTGACGTTGTCCAGGATCACCTTGTCGCCGTGCGCCTTGCGCGCGCGGACCATCGTGTAGATGTACTGAGCCACTGGGCTTCGGAGCCTTCCGTCGTCTCGCGAGCGGGGGCGGGGCCGCCGGGTCGCGGCCCCACCCCGTGCGTTCTCACGTCCGATCCTCCCAGCCCGGAGCAACTAGGCGTGCGCGGGCTCCGACGAGAGGTCGGCGTTCATCTCCTCCAACGTCTCGGCATCGGCTTCGTAGTCCCGTCCGAGCGTCAGACCTGTCGTCGGATTACCGAAGTTCCCCGGCGCTCCGTCGAAGCCGGACACGTCGGGCGCGGTCGTCGACTCGTCGGCCGGCTCGGCGGCGCGGGCCGGCCGGTCCCGCTTGAATACGGCCGTGCCGCGGTTCAGGTTCGGCCCGACGGCGAACGCCCTGATGCGGGGCGCGCTGCGGCGGCCGTTCTCGCTCTCCCAGCTGTGCGTCGTCAGCGCACCCTGGACGATCACGGGGTCGCCCTTGCTGACGGACGCGGAGACGTTGCTGCTCAGGCCGTTCCAGCACTCGACGTCGACCCACAACGTCCCCGCATCGACGAACTGCTGCGTGCTCGTGTCGTACCGGCGGGCTGTGGAGGCGATGCGGAAGTTGGTGACGGACCCGTCGTTCAGGCTGACGCGGCGGGGCGAGTCGACGACGTTGCCGACGACGGTGACCATGGTGTCGTTCACGGTGCTCCTTGGGACTGCTGCGCCGGATGACGCCACCGGCGCTCTGCCGGTGTGCGACAAGCCTCGGTGCGGTGCATCCCCGACGGGTGCGCCGCCCTGGATCTGTGGACGGGCCCTTCCCCTGTGGACGGGCCTTTCGAACCAGCCCACCGACCGAGCGGGAAGCACGTCGTTGCACGCCACGCCACCGGCCGTACCGGACGGACCTCCGGCCCTGTCTCGAGCAGACCCACCGGCGAACGCTTGAGCCGACGACTCCTGAGGCGGTGGCGGCCGTGGCCGGAACACTGATCGAGCGGCGTAGGAGAGGCTGGGACCTGACCCTGGGCGCTGTCGTCGTCCTTGCGGGGTTGTCCATCTTGGCCCATGTGGCGATCGCCGCGGAGGTGTCGGTCCATTTCCTCGGCTGGTTCGCGTTGATAGGTGGCATCGCGACTCTCACAGGTGCGACGCTCCGGACGGGGCAGGGCCGGCTCTGGACGACAGCCCTCGGCGGGGGTCTGCTCACCGTTCTGGGCCTGATGCTTCTGCGCTATCCCACAGCGGCTGCGGTGGCGCTGACGCTGATCGCCGGATCGTTGTTCCTCACCGGCGGCGTCGTGCGCTTGTTGGCTGCGGCCGCGTCGCCGATCGACCGTGGTGTGCTGATCTTCAGCGGGGCCGTGTCGGGGATCTTGGGGCTCATCATCCTGTCGAACGTCTGGACGACCACCCTGGTCCAGCTGGGCCTGCTTCTGGGTGTGCAGACACTGATGGAGGGCTTCTCCCTGCTGCTGTTCAGCCGACTGCATGTCCATCGCATGGGCCCCGGCACGCGACGACAGAGTGTCGCGGGGTAGCGGTAGCGCTGTCGACCGTCGCGGCCGCGAACCCGGGCGGCTTCAGCGGCCGGGCACGTCAACTCGGGCACCGAGACTGCTGACACCGCCGACGGCCACGAGGGATGTCCGCGCATTTCCGGAACGCCCAGGCAGGTGGACCCGAGCACCGGGGCGCCGCCAGGGACGGACGGTAATCTGCCCTGATCCCGTGGTTTCGACCGCCCGCCGGTCCTTTCCCGAGCGCCCGTAGCTCAGCGGATAGAGCAGGTGCCTTCTAAGCACTTGGTCGCAGGTTCGATCCCTGCCGGGCGCGCCCAGTACGTCGACGGACAGGGCGAGTACGCAACCTTCCGCCGTACTCCCCTGCGGCGTAGCTTCCTCCCATCGCATGTCGACCCGTTCCAGGGTCTCTGCAGGAGGACGCATGAGCGATCCTCGATCCGTTCCAGCACGGCGCAGCCGCCTAGGCAGAGGCGTACACGCGACGTCAGCCGGGGCTGTCGACGAAAGACGCCCCGGCCGGCGCCTCGACCCGCGCAGGCGCATCGTCACCTTCCTGGCGCTCACGCTGATCTTCACGGCAATGTCGGCAGCGCTCGCCATCGGTGTCGGCACCGACGGGGACGCCGGCCAGTGGATCGCCCTCGCCGTGATGTGGTCACCCGGTCTGGCCGCCCTCGTCACCACTTTCGCCTTTCAGCGGAACTTCAGAGGCATCGGCTGGCGGCTTGGAAAGCCGCGTTATCTCCTCATCGGTTACGCGTTACCGCTGATCGAGTGCTCGCTCGTCTACGGGCTCGTCTGGCTGATCGGTCTGGGGGCGCTGCGAGGGGACGTCTTCGGCCTGGTGGAGACGCTCGTGGCCATCACGCCCAGCCTTCTCATCGGGATCTTCTCCGCGTTGGGGGAAGAGATCGGCTGGCGCGGCCTGCTCGTACCGCAACTCGCGAGGCTCACCACGTTCACCCGGACGGCCCTCGTCAGCGGAGCGATCCAGGCCGTCTGGCACTGGCCGTTCGTGCTGTTCGCCGGCTTCACCAGCGCAGCCCCGACGTGGTTCGCCCTCTGCATCCTGACCATCACGGTGACACTGGCGGGATTCTCCGCCGCGTGGCTGAGGCTTCGCTCAGGCAGCGTGTGGCCGGTCGTTCTCGCCCACGCTTCCTTCAATCTCTACGTGCAGAGCGCTTTCAATCCGGCCACGCGCGACACGGGGATCACCGAGTACGTCGTCGATGAGTTCGGCATAGCCTTCGTACTCAGCGGATCGGTGATTGCCTATGTCTTCTGGCGCCTGCGTCACCGGCTCCCCACGGCAGCACATTCGGGGGCACCCAACGCGGAGACGAGGGACGACCCCGCCGGGTGGTGACCAGCTCGTCCTCCCGCACAGGTTCGATGGCTGGCCCGCCCCGATGATGTCGCAGGACATCGGCGTGGCCCGGGCCGACGATTGTTGGTCCGGGCTGGTGCTGTCTCGGGGGCGCGCCGGGTGGTCGGCCAGTGAGCCGGTGTCCTTGCTGCGGTCGAGGACCAGTCGCCGCGGCGGCGTGGACGACTGATGTGCGGCGACGCGATCCGGGGCTCGGACGCCGCGTCACCCTCGGCCCGGTTACGGTCCAGCAGTTCATGGAGCCGGGACCGGGAGACGCCGCAGGCCGCCACGACCTCCGCCGGGCTGCGTCCCCGATGACGAGCCGGGCCTTCGACATGGTCGGCCTCAGCCGACCGTCCGGGATGACCTGCGACATCAGTCCGGCATGTCGTGAGACATCCGTCCGGTATGTCCTGAGCCAGGACACTGCGGGGCGCGCTCCGTTTCGTTGCCGCCGACCCTGCGCCCGTCGTGCCCGGCTCACGTCCCCGGACGGGTGAATCGGGCACGGCCGCGCGCCCCTCGACGCGCCTCCCGCGATCTCCGAGGTAGTGACCGCGGGGTCACCACATTGGCGAGGGGAACTCGGGAGATGCGTTCACTGTGGGTGCGGGAGCCCGAACAGGTGCTCAGCTGCGTGCGACCTCGGAAATCACGGTCGGCACGTCGCGGCCAGCACCCGACGGGATGGCCTCGGTGGTGCGCCTGGTTGCTCCGGCGCCGGTGACCCTCGTACGCCTGGACCGCACGCGCGACCGTTCAGCGGGCCGATGCCCCGCGACGCGGGGCAACACCTCACCGGGACGGAGGAAGCGGCGGCTGCGGCCGTTGGACGAGCCCGTCGAGCAGCGCTCGCCAACGGCCGGCCGACTCCCCCGGCGCCAGCGTGCGCAGCCGGAGGTCACCGAAGACGGAATGCGCCCGGACCGCGACCCGCGGCGTACCGGTGAGCCGCGGCACAGGGGCGAGGTCAGTGGCGCGGCCACCGAGGATCGACCAGCCATCGAGTTCGGCGTCCACACCTTCCGCGACGATCACGTCGACATCGCCGAAGACGCTCCACAGAGTCAGCTCGATCAGCGCGACGTCGGTGCGCAGCTCGCGTAGGTCGATCCGGACGTCCCCGAACACCGAGCCGGCCCGCCGTGGCGGCGGCGCGCCACCCTCCACGCGGATGTTCCCGAAGGAGTCGAACAGCGTGGCCGGCGGCCTCTGTCCCACCGTCGAGGCCTGCGGCCGGGCCTCCCCGAATGGGTCGGCGGGCGGCGTCGTCGGTTGCTCGGTCACTGGTCGTCCCCTCGTCCCTGGGCCGGCAGCGCTGCCCGTGCTCCCGGCCGGTAGCAGAGCCGGCCCCGCGTGACGACGGCGATCGTCGCGGCGACGAGTGCCAGGAACCCGGTGACCAGGAGCAGCACGTCCAGCTGCTGCAGCCCGAGCACGGCCACGCCGAGGCCGGTCGGGTTGACCGTGGCGTTGAACATGGCGTGGAAGATGCCGACGATCAGGACGCTCGCACCGGTTGCGTTGTAGAGCCAGCCCGCCAGCACCCGGCTCGCCAGGTGACCCACCAGATAGAAGATGAGCAACTCGGTGAGCGCGACGAGCGTGCCGGAGTCGCGGACAGCGCTCGGCACGTGCCAGAGCCAGAAGAACGCCGACGTGAGCAGGACTGCACGCATCGGGCCGTAGCGGTGCTGCAGCCGGGAGAAGAGGAACCCGGTCGCACCGGCCTCCTCCGGCAGGGTGTCGAGGACCACGAAGAACACGAACGTGGGTAGGAACGAGGTGAACAGCAAGGACCAGTTCCCGGCGAGCGCATGCAGCGGGGCCTGCCCGTACAGGGCCGGTGTGATCACCAGGACGACCGGCGGCAGGGTGACCGCGATCGCGTACCAGCGCAGCGGGACCCGCCAGCGCATGCAGCGGCGCAGAAGGTCGCGGACGCCGCCCACGCCGCCGACGAGCGCCGTCACCACGAAGGCCGGAACCGCGACCCCGACGATGTTCTCCAGCGCGCCGCCGACCTCCTCCGGAAACGGTATGACGACGACGGCGACGGTCAGGGAGTAGGCGAGCAGCAGGAACGCAGTGATCGGATGCCGGCCCACCAGAGACCGGCGGATCGGCTGGCGCGTGGTGGTGGTGGTCATCGGGAATCGTCCTTTGGTCCGATGGTTTCCGGGAGATGACACGAGTTCGGGGCGGCTCAGCCGAACGGACGGGAGTCCGGACTGCAGACAGTTCCCGCCGGCGGGAGCGTGCCGCTGATCAGATAGCGGGCGACGTGGGCACCGAGGCAGGCGCTGCGGCCCAGGGCCACGTGACCCCAGCCGTCCACCGTCAGCAGCCGACTGCCCGGCAGCTGCTGGGACACGGTTGTCGCGTTGCCGTACCAGGTGGCGGGGTCGTACCTCGTGCCGACGATCAGGATCGGAGCCGCCGTGCGTGCGGTGAAGGGGCCTCCGTAGCGGTCGGGGTCGTTCGCCGGCCAGGTGGCGCACGGCTCGCTCAGGTACGCCCACGAGGAGCCGAAGAGGCCGTTGCGGTCAGCGGCATCGGCTGCCCGGACCCACGCGAGCGGATACCGTGGCTCGGTGCTGTCGGAGCACGTCACCGCGAGCAGCGACTCCAACTCGTTGTCGTAGCTCAGGGCCGCTGCGCCCACCGCTGCGCTTGAGAGCCCAGCGGGGGTGACAACGGTCGCCGGAGCCTGGCCGGCCTCGAACAGCGGCTGCAGGTTGTCGGCCAGGTCGGGCCAGGTGCCGGGGTCCTGCAGATGGCCGAGGATCAGGCCGACGATCTCCGTGTACGTCACGGCCTGTGGCCCTTGTGGCGTCGGCACGACGATCGGCCCCCGCCGCGCCTGCTCGAGCAGCACGCCGAGCTTGTGGCCGGGGCTCCCACCCGGGGCGGCCGAGGAGAAGCTGCACCGCGGGCCGCCCTGCTCGCACAACTGCAGGAACTGGCCCAGCGTGTCGTTGGCCCCGCGGTCGCTGCGCTCCCGGAGGAACACCGGCGTGGTGGACGCGTCGCCACGTCCGGTCGCCCATGCCACCGGGTCGATCACCGAGTCGAAGACGACGGCTCGGACCCTGTTCGGGAACAGGTTCGCGTAGACGTTGCCGAGGTAGCTGCCGTACGAGGCGCCGTAGAAGTTCAACGCCCGGTCACCGAGCGCCCGGCGGAGCTGCTCCATGTCACGCGCGACGTTCGCCGTCGACATGTGGCCGATGAGGGCCGCGTTCCGCTGCAGGCAGCGCTGCCCGAGCTCCTTCATCTTCGCCATGTATGTCCCCTGCTCGGGGCCACCGACCGGGAACGTGGGCCAGAGCGGCATCCCGGCGTAGAACCCGGCCTGCGCCGCAGGGCTCGAGAAACAGCGGAACGGGCTGCTGGTGGCAACACCGCGGGGATCGAAGCCGACGACGTCGAAGCGCGCCAGCACCTCGGGCGGCAAGACCTGCGTGGCACCGCTCCGGACAGCTGCCATACCCGACCGGCCGGGGCCGCCGGGGTTGATCAGGATCGAGCCGATCCGCCGGCTCGGGTCGCCGGCCGGCAGGCGGATCACCGACACCGAGACCGTCGAGCCGCCTGGATCGTCGTAGTCCAGCGGCAACGTCGCCCGGCCGCACTGGAAGCCCCCGCCACAGGATGTCCAGTGCAGGTCGACCGGGGCCTCGTCCGTCTCGGCTCGAGCGGCGCGTTGCGCCACTCCGCTCGACGACAGGACGGCGAGCGCTGCGACGGCCAGCACGGCCGTGGCCCGGCGCCGTCCATCGGATGCGGTGGCCGCTCGGCGGAGAAGGCTCATGGTCCTGGTTCCTGTCGGACATCCGCCCTGGCTCGTGGTCAGCAGCGGTCGGGGGGCAGATCCCTTGCGACGCTAGGAGCCGGCTGCTGCTGCGACATCCGGGCCGACCCGCCGATCGGGACAGGGACAACCCGCGAGGTCCTGAGGGCGGGCACCTACGACGGGCCCGGGCCAGTTCGGTGGTGCCGCCGGAGGGGCGGCGGCGACCATGGCGCATGCGGCCGGCCACCGTCTTGATCGTCGACGACGATGCGGTGTTCCGTGCGCTGGCCCGGCGCCGGCTCACCCTGGACGGCTTCGAGGCCGTCGGTGAGGCGGCCGACGGCGTCGCCGCCCTCCGCGCTGCGTGTGCGCTCCACCCGGACGTCGTGCTGCTGGACGTGCAGCTGTCCGGAGCCGACGGATTCGAGGTTGCCGAGCGGCTCCGGCAGTCCGGGATCACCACGGTCGTACTCACCTCCGTCCGCGACGGCGAGGACTACGGTGAACGCCTCACGCAGTGCGGCGCCGCGGGCTTCGTCCCGAAGGCCGCGCTCTCGGGGACCGCCCTGCGCGCTGCGATGGGGAGTGGCGGATGAGATGAGCCCGCGGCTGCGCCGGATCTCTCTCTTCGCGGCTCTGGCTGCGGGGGTGGCTGACGTCGCTCTCGTGCTGCTGTTCCGGCCCGGCGCACCGCCGGACATCGCCTACGAGCTGATCCGGGACGTCGGCGTCAGCGGCTCCTTCGTCGCGGCCGGCATCGTCGCGGGGGCACGGCGACCGGAGAACCCCACGGGTGCGCTCATGGTGGTGTTCGGGTTGGCCTGGTCGCTGCACGGCATCGCGGCGATCCCGCACCCGGCAGCCGCGGCGGCCTGGTTCGCAATGGCGACCCTCCCCGACGCCGTCCTGGCGCACCTGATCCTGGTGTTTCCCGAGGGGCGGGCGACTGCCCGTCCGCAGCGGCTGTTCCTGGTCGCGAACTACGCCACCACGGTGCCGGTCGGTCTGGCCCAGGTGCTCCTGGTCCGTCCCCAGCTCCTTCGGTGCCCGAGCTGCCCGGACCTGCTCGGGGCCAAGGTCGGGGACGGTTTCGGCAACATCCTGGTCGGCGTCGCCGTCCTGATCGAGGTGTTTCTCGCGGCGTGGCTGGTCCGGCTGCTGCTCGGCCGATGGCGGAGTGCCCCCGCGCCCCGCCGCCGCCTGCTCGCGCCTGTCTTCGTCGTCGGCACCGTCCTGGTCGTCGTCTACATGACCCAGCAGGGCCTCCTGCTCGCCCTCGGTCCCGGGTCCGGTCCGATGTCCACGCTCCTCGACCGCACGATCCTCGCCCTGCTGATCCTGTGGCCACTCGCCTTCCTGCTCGGCCTGGCTCGGCAACAGCTTGACCGCGCGGCTGTCGGCGACCTCGCCGTCCGGCTGGAGGCCACGCTTCCGGCGACCTCCCTCGAGCAGGCCCTGGCGGACGTGCTGCACGATCCGACGCTCCGGCTCGTCCACTGGCGGCCGGACCGGAACTGCTTCGTCGACGGCGCCGGACGTCCCGTCGAGCCGTTGCCCGACGGCGAGCAGCAGGTGGCGACCGTGCTGCGCGACGGCAGCGGGCCCCTCGCGGCCCTGCTCCACACCAGCGCCGCGCTCGACGACAACCCCCAACTGGTCCGCGCCGCCGCGGCCACGGTCCGCATGAGCATCGAGAACGACCACCTGCATGCCGAGCTCCGCGCCCAGCTCGAGGACGTGCGAGCGTCCCGGGTCCGCATCGTCGAGTTCGGAGATGCCGAGCGCCACCGGATCGAGCGGAACCTCCACGACGGCGCCCAGCAGCGACTGGTCAACCTCGTTCTCGCGCTGGGCATCGCTCGTTCCCTGGTCGGGACCGCTCCCGCGGACGAGCTCGGCACGGTGCTCGACGACGCCGCCGCGGAGCTGTCGCGGGCGCTCGCCGACCTGCGCGACCTGGCACGCGGCCTGCACCCGCTCATCCTGAGCGAGGCCGGTTTGGGCCCGGCGCTCACCTCGCTGGCGGAGCGTTCCGCGATTCCGGTGACCGTTCTGGCCGCGCCGCGCGACCGGCCGCCGCGACGGATCGAGGAGACCGCCTACTACGTGGCTGCTGAGGCCCTCGCCAACGCCACCAAGCACGCCCGCGCCACCGAGGTCACCATCAGCGCCGCCCGCTCCGGAGGTCAGCTCGTCGTCGAGGTGGACGACGACGGTGCAGGCGGCGCCGACCCCACCGGCTGCGGGCTGCGCGGCCTGGCCGATCGGGTAGCTGCGCTGGACGGCCGACTCGTCGTCGACAGCCCGATCGGCGCCGGTACCCGGGTCACGGCGAGGATCCCGTGCGGATCGTGATCGCGGACGATGCCGCGCTGTTCCGGGAGGGCCTGGCGCAGGTGCTCGCGACCGCGGGCCTCGACGTGGTGGCGACGGTGAGCGACGCCGACGGACTTCTGGCGAGGGTGCGAGCCGATCCACCCGACGCGGTGGTCGTGGACATGCGCATGCCCCCGACGCACCGCACCGAGGGGCTGGAGGCCGCCCGTCGGATCCGTGCGGAACATCCCGAGGTGGGGGTTCTCGTGCTGTCGCAGTACGTGGAGCCGCACCACGCCCTGCAACTGCTCGAGGAGAGCGCCCGCGGCGTGGGTTACCTGCTCAAGGATCGCGTCGCCGACGGTCGAGAGGTGGCCGACGCACTGCGTCGGGTCGCCGCCGGCGGAACGGTGGTCGATACCGAGGTGGTCGCCCAGCTCTTCGGACGACGGCGCACCCGGAACCCGCTCGACGAGCTGACGGAACGGGAGCACCAGGTACTGGCACTCATGGCCGAGGGACGCACGAACTCCGCCATCTCGGAGTGCCTGTACCTGAGCCCGAAGACCGTCGAAGCGCACGTGCGCAGCATCTTCGCCCGGCTCGATCTCAGCCCGAGCGCCGACGACCACCGTCGGGTCCTCGCCGTCCTCGCGTTCCTGCGCGGCAATCTGCCGGCTTAGTCGGTGGAACGGAGGCCCGCTTCACTCGGCGCGCGGACTGCTCTCCTGTGGATACCGCACAGTCGCCGCGTCGTCGACGTTCGATCTCTGCCGGGCGGTTTCCCCTGACCGCGCGTCGACGACTGCGGGGGTCAGCCGATGGTGATCGAGGCCTTGTCCATGAGGCCGTCGAACACGTCGGTCCCGTCTCCCTTGCCCCCGATGTTGACGCCGGAGGTGTTGCCGAGCGAGCCGAGGGTCTTGCTCACCGTCTTCTTCGTCGACCCGTTCACCGCGACGGACACCGTCTTCGACGTCTTGGTGCAGGCGATCGTCAACCACGTCTTGCTGGGGATCGGGGTGGTCACCGTGCCGACGACCTTGTTCGCATTCTTGAAGATGCACGCGGCGTTCATGCCCGACGACGTGCCCCGCAGCTCCAGCTTGTAGTAGCCGGCGGTCGTCCTCGACGTCCCCTTGCGGAGGATGTCGTACGAGGCCCCGCTCTTGGGAGGCGTGGCCACCTTGAGCCGCACCTCGATCTTGATGTTCGCGGTACCGGGGTTGAGGTTGGCCTTGTGCGGAACGCTCGCGATGGAGGTCGATCCGTTGAAGCTGTAGAAACCGCCGGACAACGTGACGTCGTTCGTCGAGCCGTCGTTGTCGCCGCCGGCACTGTCGACCATGGTCGGGAGCGACTCCATGTTCCACAACGCCTCCACCGTCCCGGCAGCCTGTGCCGGACCCGCCAGGGCGAGGATCATCGTCCCGGCCGCGGCGGCCGTGGTCATCCAACGGGACATCAGGCGCACGACCATCTCCAATTTCTCGACAAGATCACGACTTGGGCAGGAGCCCGGCTGGTCGAGGCAGGTTAGACACCTGATCGGGTGATTGTCACCGCTTATCACGCGTATTTCCGCAAAAAGTTGCGGAGCGCATCCAGGCGTTCACCGAGCCGTTTCGACTCATGTGCTCACCGTGAGATTCATGAAAGTAGCAATGGGTGAGCGAACAGCAAGTCGATAAATCCGATCGAATTAATGGAGTTGGTCGCAACTTTCGCTCGCTTTCCTTCCGGGCACGCCGAAGGCCCCGCCGTCGACGTCGACGGCGGGGCCTGGCCCGAGAGGCGGTGTGGTCAGCGCGCGCTGCCGCCGCGCTGGACGCCGGTGAAGACGAACCGCAGCGAGCTCGACGCTCCCTGATAGGCGTCGGTCGAGGCGGACGACGGCAGTGATGCGGTCAGCAACAGGTGGTCGATCCCACCGGCGACGAGGCTGGCCGCACCGGACATCGAGAAGTTCGAGACCACCATGCGGCCGGCGTAGAGGTTCTTCTTGGTGCCGGCGCAGGTCCAGACGGAGTTCGACTCGGTCCAGGGCAGCGAGCAGTCCTCCACCCGCAGCTGCAGCCCGTTCACCGGGTCGGTGTCGAGCACGCTGGACGCCGTGGCCGTGGAGCCGAGGCTGACCGTGCTGAGGGCGGAGTTTCCGCTGTTCACGAGATCGACGGGAAAGCGTCGGCTGTCGCCGGGCAGCATCAGCCCGCCGGTGAAGGGCACCATCCCGGCGCCCGCGTCGGCCACGTCGATGGAGACGACACCGGAGTCGACCGCCGTGTCGACGGGCGACGTCGTGTCGCTGAAGGTGCCGAAGGTGCCCAGCCCGGCGATGGCCGCCGTCGCGCCCAGCACGCCGAGCGTGGCGACGATGCGGGCAGCGGTCACCCGGCCGCTGGTCGGGCGGTGCGCGTCGATGGTCACGTAGGTCGCTCCTCGGTCGGTTCCGTCACCGGGTACGTCCGGCGACGGGTCCGACTCTGGAGCGGCAACCGCACGGCGCTCGCCACGGATCCGCAAGGGATCCGCAAGATGCGAGGCGGCCTCAGCCCACGCTCACCGTGTGACGACGGCGGAGATGCCCTCGAGGTGCGGCAGTCCATGGCCCGTGACGTGCACCCCGGCGGGTGCCGCACTGTCGGCGCGCGCGGTCATGCAACTGACCGAGGTCAGCAGCGCGGCCACCGCGGCGACGAGCGCGGCCGAGCGCACGCGCATCTGCGAGCCGTCGGGACCCTGCATGGATGGCACTCCTCACGGACGGGATCACGGCCTCATCGACCGTTCGAGGCCCTGACCGGAGGGCGTTCACCCGGATGGGCGATCCACCCGATGGGGCGGCTCAGCGCAGCGGAACCACCACGGGGCTGAACGCCGAAGCAGACCCGGTTCCGGCCACGTTCCCGGCCAGCACGGTGAACCGGTGACCGGTCCCGGCGACCAGTCCGTTGACGGTGAAGCCGGTCGCGGTCGGGCGAACGGTGAGCACCTTGATCAGCGCCGTGCCCCGGTAGACGCGGACCACGTGGTAGGTCAGGGGCGCGCCACCGTTGTTCGGGGGCGCCCACCAGACCGTCGCGCTGGTGCGCCCCGCGGCGACCTTCACGATGCGCGGCGCCGCCGGTTTGGTCCTGGGAACCGCGACGACGGCCGCCGCCGCACCGGCACCCGCCACGTTGCCGGCCGTCACCCTGAACGTGTAGGCCGTGCCGTTGACCAGCCCGCTCACCAGGGCGGAGGTGGCACCGGGCGGGGCCGCCACCGTCCTGACCACGGTCGAGCCCAGGTAGGCACGCACCGTGTAGCCGGTGATCGCCGCGCCACCGTTGCTCGTCGGCGCGGCCCAGCGCACGGCCACGGCACCCGCACCGAGGCTCGGCGTGCCGATCCGCGGGGCGGAGGGCACGGTCCTCGGGACGACGACGGCGCTCGGCACGGACGTCTCCCCCGCGCCCACGGCGTTGACCGCCGTGACCGTGAAGGTGTACGCCGCGCCGTTGACCAGCCCGGGAACCAGGAAGTCGGGCACGGCGGGCTCGACCGCGGAGGTGAGCACCCGCGTCGTTCCCCGGTACGCGCGCACCACGTAGCCGGTGACCGGAGAGTCGCCCGCGCTGGCCGGCGCGGTCCAGGACAGGTGCACGGAACGGTTCCCGGCGACGGCCGCCCCGAGGGTCGGGGCGCTCGGCACCGACTCGGCGGGCTGGGCTGGGGCACCGTCGGTCAGCAACTCGTAGGCGCCCAGCAGCCCGTACCCGGAGTTGTTGTCGCGGCCGAGCCCCTCGATGTCGGTGGCGCTGGCCTGCAGCGCGGAGCGCACGTCGGCGACCGTCGCGGCCGGGTGCTCGGCGCGGTAGCGCACCACGATCCCGGCCACGTTGGGCGCGGCCATCGAGGTGCCGGTGCGGGACGCGTAGCCGTGGGGATCCGTGGACCACACCGACGTCCCCGGCGCCGCGATGAAGTTCGTCGGCCCGCTGTAGCTGTAGTAGTCGGTCACGCCGGACGGTGCGGTCGCGGCGACGGCGATCGCGCCCGGGGAGGCGCTCGGATAGTTCACAGCGTTGCCCGTCGCACGGTTGTTGCCCGCCGCGGCGACCACGACGACGTCGTTGTCGACGGCGTACTTCACGGCGGCGTCGAAGAGGGAGTTGTACGGCCCACCGAGGCTGAGGTTGATGACCGAGGCGCCCGCGTCGACGGCGTACAGGATGCCGTCCGCCACTCCGGCGGACGTGCCGCCACCGTCGGCGTCGAGGACGCGGACCGGCAGGATCTCCGCACCGCTCAGGCCGGTGATGCCCACACCGTTGCCGGGTGTCGCGGCGATCTGCCCGGCGACGTGGGTGCCGTGCCCGTCGGGGTCCACACAGCCGTTGCCGCCGGAGCTGGTGCTGTACGCGTCGTCCACGAAGTCGGCACCGAGATCGCAACGCACCCGGCCGGTGAGGTCCTCGTGGGTGGCCTGGACTCCGGTGTCCACGACCGCGACCAGCAGGCCCGAGCCGTCGGGGGTGCCGGCGGGCAGGAAGTCCACGTCGAGGGCGTCCAGCGACCACTGGTCCGCCCGGCGCGGATCGACCGAGCCCAGCGAGGACACCGGGGTGTCGACCGCCACGGAGACCACGCCGGGCTCGTCGCGCAGGTCGGCGGTCACCTCGCGCACCTGTGAGGGCGCCGCCTCCCGGGTGATCACGTCGGCACCGTCATCGGTGATCACGACGGCCGACACCGAGGTCGTGGCCTCCTCGGCCCGGGCAGGAGCCAGGGCTCCGGCGAGGACCAGCGCGACGGCCACCCCCACCGCGGGCACGGCGGACCGCGGCCGGGTGGCCGAGGAGTCGGTGCGGGGCATGCGGGCACTCCGGAGGCGAGGGGAAATCGGTGCTCCATCGGCGCGCGACGCCCCCGACTGGAGACGAATCCCCCCATCGGGAGCCCACCAGCCCCAACCGACCCGTCGACACCTGCAGCCACACCCGTTGCACGGGAACCGGACCGTCACAACATGCCGACGTCGTCACCGCCCGGAGTGCGCCATGTGCTGACGGCAACCCGGTGCGCTTGGCAGGACTACACGAGGCGCTGCCTCGATCTCACCCACCGTGACGGAACGACCACGACTCTCCGTAGGCAGCTTCCGTCACTACGCCGCTCCGATGCGTGACCCTGTGCGGGTGAGCCTTCCCGCCCCCGAACTGCCGGCGAACGCGGCCGGATCTGGCAGTGACGCCGCCGGGCAGCGCATGCGGGCCATCGACACGCTCCTCGCCGACCGCGGGGAGCTGTTCCAGGCCCTCTTCCTCGGTGCGCCGATCGCCAAGGCGATGGTCGAGCTCGACGGTCACGTCCTGGTCGCCAACTCGATGATGTGCGCCCTCACCGGGCGCACCGCCGAGGAGCTGGCCGGACGGCACGTCGACCTCTTCGCGCACCCCGACGACCCGCCGGTCGGCGACCTCGGCCTCGAGCCGGGCCCGGGCCAGCCGGCGGTCGATCCGAACCTGCTCCTGGACGGCGAGCGGCGGATGCGCCGGTCGGACGGCACCGAGCTCTGGGTCGTGCAGTCGCACGAGGTCGTGCACCACAACAACGGGACGCCGCAGTTCGTCGTCCTCTCGCTCGTCGACGTGACCGACCGGCGCCGCGCGGAGGAGGACCTCGTCCGCCGCGCCTTCACCGACCCGCTCACCGGGCTGCCGAACCGGCGGGCGCTGACCGACCGGCTGCGCCACGCGGTCGCGCTCTCCCGCCGCCGCGGGCTGCAGGTCGGCCTGGTGCACCTGAACATCGACCGCTTCAAGGCGGTCAACGAGACCCTGGGCCACGAGGCCGGCGACCTCCTGCTCAGCCAGGTCGCCGACCGCCTCCGCTGGAGCACCCGTGTCGAGGACACCGCCGTGCGCCTGGGCGCCGACGAGTTCCTCGTGGTCGCGGAGGACGTCGAGGACCTCGACGGCCTGCGCGCCCTGGCCGACCGGCTGCTCGCCGTCCTCGACGAGCCCTTCGTCGTGGCCGAGCGGGAGATCAACCTGTCGGCCAGCGTCGGGCTGACCCTCGGGGTGGACACCACGCCGGACGACCTGCTGCGGCAGGCGCAGAGCGCCCTCACGCGGGCGAAGGCCGACGGCAGCCGGGCGCGCATCGAGGTCTACGAGGGCGCGCTCAGCCACGGCGACATCGACCAGTTGCAGCTGGAGACCGACCTGCGGCACGCCCTCGACAACGAGGAGCTGCGGCTGTTCTACCAGCCGATCGTGCACCTGGCCGACGAGACGCTGCTCGGCTACGAGGCCCTCGTCCGCTGGCAGCACCCCACCCGCGGCCTGCTGCCGCCGGCCGCCTTCCTCGCCGCGGCCGAGGACAACCGGCTCACGTCCAAGCTCGGTGCCTGGGTGCTCCGCCGCGCCTGCCTCGACGCCGCCACCTGGCCCGACGACCTGCGCGTCCACGTCAACATCTCCGCCCGGCACCTGGCCGAGGAGGGGTTCAGCGACCTGGTCGCCGACGCCCTCGAGGAGTCGGGGCTGCCGGCGCAGCGGCTCGAGCTGGAGATCACCGAGTCGACGGCGCTGTTCGCCGCGGAGGCGACGCTGCACTCGGTCGCCGTCGTCACCGACCACGGCGTCACCCTCGCGCTGGACGACTTCGGCACCGGCTACTCGGCGATCACCGCGCTGCACCGGCTGCCGATCCACACGGTCAAGATCGACCGCTCGTTCGTCGCCGACGTGGTGACCGAGCCGGCGACGGCGGCCCTGGTGCAGGGCCTGCTGCAGCTCGGGCGCGGCATGGGGTTGCAGGTCATCGCCGAGGGCATCGAGGACCTCGACCAGGCGGAGTGGCTGCTGGCGCACGGCTGTGCGATGGCGCAGGGCTACGCGTTCGGCCGGCCCGCTCCCCTGCCGAGCCCCGCCGAGGTGTTCATCGCCGAGATGACGGACACGCCCGCCGAGGAGGTCGCCGGCGAGCTGCTCGACGAGCCCCCGGCGCGCCCGGCCGTGCCCGAGCCGCGCGCGGAGTGGATGGACCGCCCGCACCGGCCCGGCCCGAGCGACGACACCGGCGCCTTCGCGACCGGCACGCTCTTCGACGAGCTGGCCGACCCCGAGGACGACTGACCGCGGGTCAGGAGGCGCGCCGGTCCGGGGGCAGCCAGCCGATGGACGGCGCCACGTGGGCGGCGATCGTCTCCAGCAGGTGGGCGTTGTACTCGACGCCGAGCATGTTGGGCACGGTGACCAGGAGCGTGTCGGCCTCGCGCACCGCGGCGTCCTTGGCCAGCTCCTCGGCGACGACGTCCGGCTCCCCGGCGTAGGTCTTGCCGAAGCGGGCCCGCACCCCCTCGAGGATGCCGACCTGGTCGGCGCTGGACCGCTCGCTGCCGAAGTACTGCCGGTCGGTGTCGCTGACGATCGGCAGCACGCTGCGGCTGACCGAGACGCGAGGACGACGCTCCCAGCCGGCCTCGACCCACGCGGCGCGGTACCGGGCGATCTGCTCGGCCTGAAGCTCGTCGAAGGGGACGCCGGTGTCCTCGACCAGCAGCGTCGAGCTCATGAGGTTCAGGCCCTGACGCGCCGTCCACTCCGCCGTCGCGCGGGTGCCCGACCCCCACCAGATGCGGTCGCGCAGCCCCGTCGACTGCGGCTGGATCGACAGCCGGGCCGCGACGCCACCGGTCATGCGTGGGTCGGCGTCCACGACGGTCTGCCCCTCGACGGCCGCCAGGAACAGGGCGGTCTTGTCGCGGGCGAGATCGGCGTCGCTGCTGCCCTCAGGCGGGAGGTAGCCGAACGCCTCGGAGCCGCGCAACGCCGTCTCCGGCGATCCACGGCTCACGCCCAGCTGCAGCCGGCCGTCGCTGATCAGGTCGGTGGCCGCCGCCTCCTCCGCCATGTAGAGCGGGTTCTCGTAGCGCATGTCGACGACGCCGGTGCCGATCTCGATGCGGCTGGTGCGCGCCGCCATCGCGGCCAGCAGGGGGAACGGCGAGGCGAGCTGCCGGGCGAAGTGGTGCACGCGGACGTAGGCGCCGTCCAGGCCCAGCTCCTCCGCGGCGACCGCCAGCTCGATGCTCTGCACGAGTGCGTCGCGCCCGGTGCGTACCTGCGATCCGGGAATGGGCTGCCAGTGCCCGAAGGACAGGAAACCGATCCGCTTGTCCACGACTGTTCCCTCTCATCGATGCCGCCGTTCGGCTGAGCACCGGGAACGTCCCCGCTGTTCCCGTCCTGGCGTCCGACTGCGTGAGCGACGACACAGGGCGGCCGAGCCGCGCGGAGGCCACGATGCCCGCATGCGCATCGACGTCGCCGCCTCCCTCACCATGTCCTCCCCCGCGCCGGCGACCGCGCTGCTGGAGATCGCCGTCGCCCGGCCGGCCGCCGAGACGCTCACCGTGCTGACCGGCGGCCGGCCCGCCGACGTCGAGGAGTTCGAGGCCGACGGGGCTCGCGTGCACCGGCTGACTCTCGCGGAGGGCGAGACGACGGTCACCTACACCGCATCGGCCGAGGACGGCGGCCCGCCGCGACGGGTGACCGCCGCGGAGTGGGCCGTGGCCCTGCGGCCGAGCCGCTACTGCCCGTCCGACCAGCTCGAGGGCTTCGCGACCACCGAGTTCGACCGGCGCAGGCCGGCCGCGGAGCTCGTCGGCGCCGTCGCCGACTGGGTGCACCGGCGGCTGGCCTACACGGCCGGATCGAGCCGGCCGGTCGACACCGCGGTCGACACGCTGCTGACCGGCCAGGGCGTGTGCCGCGACTACGCGCACCTGACCGTCACCCTGCTGCGCGCGCTCGACGTCCCGGCCCGGCTGGTGGCCGTCTACGCGCCGGGGCTCGCGCCCATGGACTTCCACGCCGTCGTCGAGGCCGCCGTCGACGGCACCTGGTGCGTCGTCGACCCGACCCGGCTGGCGCCGACCGGCTCCCTGGTCCGGATCTGCTCCGGGCGCGACGCCGCCGACACCGCCTTCCTCACCCTGCTCGGCGGCCGGGCCCGGTTCGAGGCCATGACGGTCACCGCGACGACGGCCGGGGCGCTACCGGCCCCGAACCTGGCTCCGTTTGCGCTGCCCTGACGGCGGGCCCTCAGCCAGGCTCGGTCGCCTGCTCGGTGCGAGGCCGCATGCCCTCGGGCACCAGTTCCAGCAGTTCCTGCGGCAGGAGCGGCAGGTCGAGCAGCGAGAGCTTCACCCGGCTGCGGGCATCGGCCGCGGTGCCGTCGATGCGCACCAGCAGCCCGGCCGCGGGCCGCAGGACGACGTCCAGCACCTCGCCCGGATGGACGCGGCCGGTCAGGACGCCGTCCAGTTCGAAGGCGGGACGGCCGGTCGTGAGCTCGAGCCGGAGCGGCTCACCCGGCCCGAGGAGGACGCTGTGCGAGATCCCGCTCAGCGGCGCCGACGGCGTGACGAGGATGCCCTCGACGCCCGGGCTGACGACCGGACCGCCCGCCGCGTAGGCGTAGGCCGTCGAACCCATCGGGGTCGCGACGATCAGCGCGTCGCAGCGGTAGTGGCCGTACCGGCGGCCGCCGACGCTCAGGTTCGCCTCGACCATGCCCTCCCCGGGCACGCGCGCCAGGACCACGTCGTTGAAGGCGAGGCTCTCCGTCTCGCCGTGCCGGACGACCAGGCAGGGGCGCTCCTCCGTGCTCACCCGCCCCTCGGCGAGCGCGGCGAGCGCCTGCTCCAGCTCGGTGCCCTCGACCGCGGCCAGGAAGCCCAGCCGGCCGAGGTTCACGCCGAGCACCGGCACCGGACGGCCGCTCACCAGGCGCATCGCACCCAGCAGCGTCCCGTCGCCGCCCAGTGCGATCACCCCGTCGCAGGTCCGGGCCAGCTCCTCCACCTCGACCGGCACGACGCCGTCCACACCGAGCCGCAGCACGTCGTCGGCGGCCGCGACGAGCTCGACCCCGTGCGTCCTCGTCCACCTCTCGACCTGCCGCACGGCGGCGGAGGAGTCCCGGCGGGGATGGAGCACCAGCCCGATGCGCACCATGGCGGTCCCGTCAGCCGCGATAGGTCTCGAGGAGCCGCAGCCAGATCTCGTTGACCGTCGGATAGGCCGGCACCGCGTGCCAGAGCCGGGCGATGGGCACCTCCCCGACGACAGCGATGGTGGCCGCCTGCAGCAGCTCGGCCACGCCGGGCCCGACGAACGTGACGCCGAGGAGCACTTCGCGCTCGGTGTCGACCACTGCGATGGCGGTGCCCTCGTACCCGTCGGCGAACAGCGCCGCGCCGGACACGTTGCCGATCGGGTACTCCACGACGCGGTGCGGCAGACCGCCCTTCTCCGCCCGGGCCGCGGTGCGCCCGACGCTGGCGATCTGCGGGGTGGTGAACACGACCGACGGCACCGCGGCCGCGTCCGCGGTCGCCACGAACGGCGACCAGTCGGAGGTGTCGGGCTCCTGGCCCCGCGCCCGCGCCACGATCGCCGCGCCCGCCTGCCGCGCCTGGTACTTGCCCATGTGCGTGAGCAGGCTGCGGCCGTTGGCGTCGCCGACCCCGTAGAGCCACGGGTGCCCGGTCACCCGGAGGGTCTCCTCGACCGGCAGGTACGTCCCGGGCTCCAGGCCGACGGTCTCCAGCCCGATGTCCCGCGTGCGGGCGGCCCGGCCGACGGCGACGAGCACCTCGTCGCCGCGGAACTCCCCGTCCGACGTCGTCAGCACCACGGTGTCGCCCTCGCGGCGGGCGCCGGTGACGTCGGTGCCGAGCCGGACGTCGACGCCGCTCTCCCGCAGCGACCGTGCGACCGCCTCGCTCGCCTGGGGCTCGGCCGCGGGCAGGAGCCGGTCGCCACGCTGGAGCAGGGTGACCTCGGCTCCCAGGGCGTGCCACGCCGTCGCCATCTCGCAGCCGACGTAGCCACCGCCCAGGACGAGCAGCCGGCCCGGCACCTCCTTGGCACTGGTCGCGTCGCGGGGCGACCACGGGCCGACGTCCGCGAGCCCGTCGATGGGCGGAGTGGCGGCGACCGATCCGGTGCAGACGGCCACCGCGTGCCGCGCGGTCAGCCTCGTCTCGCCGCCGTCGGTACCGGTGACCACGACCGTGCGCTCGCCGTCCAGGCGGCCCGACCCTCGGATCAGGTCGATGCCCGCGCCCTCCACCCAGCTCACCTGACCGGAGTCGTCCCAGTGCGAGGTGAAGGTGTCGCGGCGGGCGAGCGTCGCGTCGACGTCCTGCTCGCCGGTCACCGCCTGCGCCGCGCCGTCGACGGCACGCGCCTCCAGCAGCACCTCGGTGCCGCGCAGCAGCGCCTTGCTGGGCATGCAGGCCCAGTACGAGCACTCGCCGCCGACCAGCTCCGGCTCGACGAGGACGGCGGTCAGCCCGCCACGGACGACGATGTCGGCGACGTTCTCCCCCGTCGATCCGGCCCCGAGGACGACGACGTCATAGGTCTGCTCAGTCACCGACATCGGTTCGCTCCCGCGGTGCCCTCCGCTCCTCGCTCGTTCCTCGCTGCGATGCTCACGCCCCTGTCCGCTCACGCACCCCATCCTGTCCATGTGATCGACTGGCCGCCATGCCCGTCGACCCCCGCGAGTTCGCCGCCGCTCTCGCGCAGTACGCGGCCGGGGTGTGCCTGCTGACGGTCCGCGACGGGATCGACGACGTCGGTACGACGGTCACCTCGGTCATGAGCGTGTCGGCCGATCCCCCACTCGTGGCCGTGGGGCTGACCGCCGGCGGCTATCCCGCGGAGGTGCTCGAGGAGGTGGGGCGCTGCGGGCTGACCGTGCTCGGCGCCCAGCACGCGATCGTGGCCAGCCGCTTCTCCTCCGCCGGCCGGCCCAGCGCCCGCCACCTGCTGGAGTCGGTGCCGTGGACGCGGGCGGCGGCCAGCGAGGCGATCGTCCTCGACGACGGACCGGCCGCCCTGGACTGCCGGCTGGAGCGGCTGGTCGAGGCCGGCGACCACGTGCTCGCCCTCCTCGTCGTCGAGGACGTCGCGGCGCTGAACCCGGCCGTCGCGCCCCTGCTGCGGCTCCGCGGCCGCTACGTCGACGAGACCGGATCCGCGGCCGGCCGCTGACCTCTCCGACCACCGCGGCGCCGCCGTCGTCTCATCCGGCTGACTGCCGGGCCAGCTCCACGTTCGACCGGTGGGGGCCGGCGAGCCACTCCTGACCCAGCCGCGCGTCGACCGGTTCCTCACCTCGCCGCAGGGCGCCGATGTAGGCCCGATCGGCGGCGAGGCGGGCCGCCACCTCGGGACCTCGGGCGACGGCGCCGTGGCCGGGGACCAGGACGTCGACGTGACCGGCGGCCGCATCCAGCCGGTCGAGCGCCGTCTCGTACGCCTCCACCTGACCGGGTCGGCGAGGGTCGAGCATCGGGATCAGGACGTCGGAGAGCATGTCGCCGGCGATCAGGAGGCCACGGTCGGCCAGCAGGACCGCGGCGTGACCGAGGGCATGCGCCTCGTGCTCGACGATCTCGCCCGGGACGGGTCCGCCGTCCGCGGGCAGCGGCGTGACGAGCCCGATCAGCTCGAGCGGGACCCCCGACGCGCTCTCCGCCGCCATCTGCTGTCCCCGCTCCAGGACCGCGGGGGCGGCTGCGGCGGAGGCGGGCATGGCGTAGCGCGGCACGTCGCCGAACCTGGCGTGCCAGAGCAGGTGGTCCCAGTGGAGATGGGTGGAGAACCCCGCGACCACCGGGATGCCGAGCCGGTCCAGGTCATCCGCGAGCTCGTCCAGCTCGGAACCGTGGATGCCGGGATCGACCAGGATCAACCCGTCGTCCCCGCGCACCACCGTGGTGTTGCTCCACACCCACTCGCTCTGCCGGACCCAGATCCCGTCGGCCACCTCGTTCAGCATCCGTGCACGCTGTCAGGTCCCTCTTCCCGGGCGCAATCACGCTGCGTCGCAAGCACCCGAGCAGCTCCGGCACTTTCGGCCATAAGTGCGGCAGGGGTGTCACAAACCGGTCGGCGGCGGTGCTGTACCGGTATGGACCTCGTCGGGCACAGTGGGCGACCGCCGGCCGCCTACGCGGCCGCCGCTCCCCTCCCCGGCCGCCGCCTCGGCGCGCTCCGGCCGGCCGACCGGAAGGACGCCGTGACCGGAACGGGTCCGCTCGCCCGGGACGGCGTCCGCACCGACCTCGAGGCCGTCTTCCGGGCCGAGTACCCGCGGGTGGTCGCCGTGGCGGCCCGCGTGCTGGGCTCGCGGGACCAGGCCGAGGACGTCGCCCAGGAGGTGTTCCTCTCCTTCGGCCGGTCCACCGTTCCGGCCGGTGAGGCCCGCGGCTGGCTGTCGGTCGCCGCGACCCACACCGCCCTCAACCTGCTCCGCTCGGGCCGCCGCCGCAGCGCCCGCGAGGAGGCCGCCGACGACGGTCCGACCCTCGTGCCGGACGTGGCCGACGACGTCATCTCCCGCGACGAGCGGCGCGCCGTCCGGGCCGCCCTCGCCCGGCTGCCCCACCGCCAGGCGGCCGCGCTCGTGCTCCGGCACAGCGGCCTCAGCTACGCCGAGGTCGCCGCCGCCCTCGATCTGTCCCCAGGAAGCGTGGGCACCACCGTGCGCCGCGCCGAGTCCGTGCTGCTCAAGGAGCTGAACCGCCATGCGTCACCCGAGTGAGGGCGTGCTGCGCCGACTGGTCGACGAGCCCGCCGGCGTGACCGACGCCGACCGCAGTCACGTCGCCTCCTGCCCGACCTGCCTCGCCGAACTGGATGCCGTCCGTTCGCAGGCACAGCTCGTCGGCGCCGCGCTCGCCCCGTCGGCCTCCGCCATGGACCCGGACGCCGCCTGGGCACGGCTCACCGCGACAGCGGCGACGGCGTCCGCAACCCGGGCCGCCGCGGCCCGGCAGCTGCCGGCGCGGTCCGGTCGCGGGCGGTGGCGGACGGCGGTGCGCCGTCCCGCGGTCGCCGTGCTCAGCACCGTCGTCGTCCTCGCGGGGGCCGGGGTCGCGGCGGCCAACGACTGGCTGCCGATCTTCCAGACCGAGCGGGTCGCGCCCCTGGAGGTGAGCTCGACCGAGCTGGTGAAGGTGCCGGACCTCTCCGCGTACGGCGACGTCGTGTTCACGCACCCTCCGCAGACGAAGCAGGTGTCCGACGCCGGGGCCGCCGCGGGGTACACCGGTCTCGCCGTCCCCGAGGTCAGCGACCTGCCGCAGGGCGTGACCGGCGACCCGACCTACCAGGTGGCCGACCAGGTGGAGGCCACCTTCACCTTCTCCGCGGCGAAGGCCGCGCAGGCGGCGGCCGCAGCGGGTGAGGCCCTGCCCCCGCCTCCCCCGGGCCTCGACGGCAGCCGGCTCCGGGTCCAGGCCGGTCCCGCGCTCGCCGCGGTCTGGTCGCAGCCCACCGGCGTGCCGACGCTCGTGGTCGCCCGAGCCGTCGCGCCGACGGTCGACTCCTCCGGCGTGCCGTTCGAGACGGTGCGCGACTACCTGCTCTCCCTGCCCGGCCTGCCCGACGACCTCGCCGCCCAGCTGCGCGACCTCTCGGCCGACGGCGGCACGCTGCCCCTGCCGGTTCCGGCCGAGATGGTGACCTCGTCGACGGCCGACGTGGGCGGGGCGCAGGCGACCGTGCTCACCTCGCGCAACGGCCTGTTCGCCGGCGTGGTCTGGGTCCGGGACGGTGTCATGACCGGCGTGGCCGGATCGCTCTCCGCCGACGAGCTGCTGACGGTCGCGCGTGGCCTCCGCTGAGGCCGCGGGCGTCCGCGAGGTCACCTCGGTCGCGGGGTCCGCGGCGGAGCTGCTCGCCGGCCTCCCGCCCTCGCCGGCGGTCTGGTGCTCCGGGCTGCACAAGCGGTACGGACGCCAGACCGCCGTCCAGGACGTCTCCTTCACGGTGGCCCGCGGCGAGGTGCTCGGCCTGCTCGGGCCCAACGGCGCCGGCAAGACCAGCGTTATCAAGATGCTGCTGGGCCTGGTGCGCCCCGACGCCGGCGAGGTCATGCTGCTCGGCCGGCCATCGTCCGATCCGCGGTCGCGGAGCGCCGTCGGTTACCTGCCCGAGCTCTTCCGGTACCAGCCGTGGCTGACCGCCACCGAGGTGCTCGCGCTGCACGTGCGGCTGGCCCGCGTGCAGGTGCCCGAGCAGGAACGGCGCGACTGCCTGGCCGTCGTCGGCCTCTCCGACCGGGCGGGCGACCGGGTCGGCGGGTTCTCCAAGGGCATGCAGCAGCGGCTGGGCCTGGCCGTCGCGCTGGTGGCCCGGCCGGAGCTCGTCGTGCTCGACGAGCCGACCAGCGCGCTCGACCCCATCGGCCGGGTCGACGTCCGCGACCTCGTGCTGGACCTCAAGGCGCGCGGGGTCGCCGTGCTGCTCAACTCCCACCTGATCGGCGAGGTGGAGCGGGTGTGCGACCGGGTGGTGATCCTCGACAAGGGACGCGTGGCCGCCTCCGGCACCCTGGCGGAGCTGCTCGGGCAGCGGGAGGTGCGGCTCCGGCTGGACGGCCTGGACGCGCGCGCCCACGACCGGTTGCGCTCCGCCGGGTCGCTGACCCGCAGCGGCGACTGGTTCACCGTGGCGCTGCCCTCGGAGGACGACGGCGTGACGGTGCCCGACCTGGTGCGCGACCTGGTGGGCATGGGCGTGCGGGTGCACGCCGTCGAGCCGGTGCGCATCAGCCTCGAGGAGCGCCTGCTGGGCATCCTGCGCCACGAGGACTCGGCACCGCGGGACGCAGCGGCTCCGGGGGCCGGGTCGTGATCGAGCTTGCGAGGTCACCGATGCATACAGCACCGCCGGTCAGGTGGCCGACGAGCGCCAGCGAGGAGGACGCATGACCGCGCTGACGGTCGCCGGACTCACCCTGCGCGAGGCCTCCCGGCGCCGGGTGATCTGGGCCCTCGCGGCGCTGACCGTGGTGCTGCTCGCGCTCAGCGCCTGGGGCTTCTCGAAGCTGGTGGGCCTCAACAGCGACCTGGGCACGATGACCAGCGGTGAGGCCCGGCTCGTCGCTTCCATCCTGCTGAACCTGATCATGTTCGGGATGAGCCTGATCGCGGCCATCGGGACGGCGTTCCTCGCGGGGCCCACGCTCGCCGGCGAGGTGGAGTCGGGCCAGGCGCTGGCGATCCTGGCGCGCCCGGTCCGCCGCTCGCACGTCCTGCTGGGCAAGTGGCTCGGACTGGTCTCCTTCGGCTGCGGCTACGTGCTGCTGGCCGGCATCGCCCAGTTCCTCGTCGTCCGGGCGACGGTCGGCTACTGGCCGCCGGACCCCGCTCGGGGCCTCGCCCTGCTGGCCGGCGAGACGATCGTGCTGCTGACGCTGGCGCTCCTGCTGTCCAGCGTCGTCTCGCCGATGGCGTCGGGCATCATCGCCGTCGGCCTCTTCGGGGCGACCTGGGTGGCGGGCATCGTCGGCGCGCTCGGCGGGGCGCTGGGCAACGACGGGGTCGAGCGCGTGGGCACCGTCTCCCGGATCCTGCTGCCCACCGACGGGCTGTGGCGCGGGGCGATGAACGCCTTCCAGGACCCGAGAGCGCTCCTCCAGATGGGTGAGGGCCAGCAGGGGTTCCCGTTCCTCAGCGAGTCCCCGCTCACCAGCACCTATCTCATGTGGGCGGTCGTCTGGATCGCCATGATCTGGGGGTTGACCGCGCTGTCGTTCATGCGCCGCGACGTGTGAGCCGCCGCCGTCCCGGCGAGATCATCCGCTGGCGGGACCGGGCCGGGCACGACCGTGCTGGAGGATCCCGTCCAGCACGAAGCCGACGTAGCTCTCGACGATCTCGTCCATGTCGTGATCGCTGCGCAGCCACCAGCTGATGCCGTTGACCATGTCCAGGATCGCCACCGCGGCCCGGCCCGGGCTGTCGACGGCGAACTCGCCTGAACGCACACCGGCGGCGATCACGTCCCGCACCCGTCGCTGGTAGTAGCGCCGCTGGTCGGTGATCTCGGCCCGGTGCTCCGGGGTGAGGGCCGGCAGTTCGCGCAGCCCCACGAGGTGCTCGACGCGGTGCCCGGCGAGATGGCGGATGTGCGCGCGCAGCAGTGCCGCGAGCCGGGTCGCCGGGGTGCCCTCGGCGTCGAGCAGCGGCAGGTGCTCCTCGGCGGGCACCTTCGTCATGCCGAGCGCGATCGCGTAGAGCACCTCCTCCTTGGAGGAGAAGTGGTTGTACAGGCTCGCCCCGCGCATGCCGACCGCCTCGGCGATCTCCCGCATGCCGACGGTGTGGTAGCCCTGCTCGGCGAAGAACCGTGCCGCCGCGGCCGCGATCTCGGCCCGCCGCCCACCGGCGATCGGCCGCGGGCGACCCGACGGGGACGGCTCCGGCTCGGCGCCGTCCGGGCGCTCCCCCCTGGGCGCGCTCATCGGGCGTGCACCCGGCGCAGCTCGCGCTTGAGCAGCTTGCCCTGGGGGTCGACGGGTAGTTCGTCGACCACGTGGACCGCCTTGGGCACCTTGTAGCCGGCCATCGACTCCCTGCAGTGCTCGCGCAGGCCGTCAGCGCTGACCGTGGCCCCGGGGCGGACGACGACGAAGGCGGTCACCGCCTCGGACCAGTACTCGTCGGGAAGCCCCACGACGGCCGCGCGGACGACGTCCGGATGTGCCTGGAGAGCGCGCTCGACCTCCTGCGACGACACGTTCAGTCCGCCGGTCTTGATCATGTCCTTGAGCCGGTCGAGGAAGAACAGGTTGCCCTCGACGTCCTGCCGGACGATGTCACCGGTGTGCACCCAGCCGTCGCGCATGGCCTCGGCGGTGCGCTCCGGGTCCTTGAAGTAGCCCTGCATGACCGACGGGGTGCGGCAGAGCAGCTGGCCGACCTCGGCGTCCTCACCGTCCGCGCCGACGACCCGCACCTCGAGGTGCGACACCGGCTTCCCGATCCACGTCGGGTCGCCGTCCGGGATGTCCTCGAGCGTGCGGAACCAGCCCACCGTGCCGAGCTGGGAGAGCTCCGACTGCCCCCAATAGGTGCCCCACGTGATGCCGGGCGCCGCGTCGGACCACGCCTTGATCGCGTGCGGGGAGACCTGCCCGCCGTAGGTCATGCACCGCTGGACGGAGGAGACGGTCTCCAGTCCGAACGACTCGTGGTCGGCCAGCCCGATGTAGAAGGTCGGGGTCTGGGCGATGACGGTGATGCCCTCGTCGCGGATCATCGCCAGCGACGCCCCGGCCTCGACGGTCGCCGGCAGCACCAGCGTCGCGCCCATCAGCAGCAGCGAGGTCATCGACCCGATGCCGGCGATCGTGTGGAACGGCATCACGTAGAGCCAGACGTCGTCCGTACCGGTGCGCAGGCCCCACCCCCACGCCGGCGCCGTGGAGATCAGGTAGTTGCGGTGGGTGATCATGACGCCCTTGGGCGCCGCCTCGGTGCCGGACGTGTAGACGACGAGCGCCAGGTCCGTCTCCGACACGTCGCAGTCCGGCTCGCGGGGGTCCCCGGCGGCCAGCAGCTCCGGCACCGACTCCCAGCCGTCGGTCGCGTCGCCGAGCACGAACCAGTTGGGGACGGCGACCTGCTCGCGCACGCGGTCGACCAGCGGCACGAACTCCTGGCCGGCCACGACGACGGCCGGTTCCAGGTGGGCGAGCTGTGCGGCGACCTCGGCCTCCCGGAACAGCACGTTGATGCCGGAGAAGGCCGCGCCGACCTTGAGCGCGCCGAAGTAGGCCACCACCGACTCGACACCGTTGCGCGCCATCACCGCGATCCGGTCGCCCCGGTGCACGCCGCGCGCGAGCAGGGCGGAGGCGAAGCGGTTGGCCCGCTCGTCCAGCTCGCGGTAGGTCGTGATCCGGCGGGTTCCCTCGGCGTCGTAGCTCACGAAGGCCGGCTTGTCGCGCAGGGTCCGCGCGTGGCGGCGCAGCTGGTCGCCGAGGGTGGCGCGGCCCAGCGGGCTCGAGGCGATGGCGGACGGGTCGGTCATGGCGTGGGGCTCCGGGGGATCGACGCGGGCGGGTCGGGTCTCAGCTGAACATCGGGGTGGCGAAGTCGTCGAGGCCGACGATCTGCTCGACCGGCGTCCGGGTGAGCTTCTTCGGGAAGCCCTTGGCCGGGTAGCCGACCGCGATGTGGCAGGCGGTGAGGAAGCCGTCGGGGATGTGCAGCAGCTCGCGCACCTTCGGCTCCTCGTGGCAGAGGAGGGTGGTCACGGCGCTACCGACTCCCTGGTCGCGGAGCGCCAGGCAGAAGTTCTGCACGGTGGGGTAGATCGAGCCGCCGCCGACCACGCTGACCCGGTCGAGGTCCGCGTCGGTGACGTGCAGGCCCTCGATCTCGGCGCAGGCGATGACCAGCGCCGGGTGCTCGGCCAGGTGCCGGGCGAAGTGGTCGGCGCTGCGCACCGTCTCCGGCAGGGCGCCGACGTTCACCCCGCCGCCCGCGATGGCGTTGAAGTACGCGTCCCAGTACGGGAGGTAGAGCTCCGCCAGCCGCTGCTTCTTGGCCTGGTCGCGCACCACGATCCAGCGCACCGGCTGGCGGTTGCCGCCCTGCGGGCCGAAGCGTGCCGAGTCGAACGCCTTGTAGAGGACGTCGTCGGGCACCGGCTCGTCGCTGAAGTAGCGGCACGTGCCCGTGGTGCGCATCGCCTCGACGAGTTCCATGACGGCCTCCCGGTGGACCGTACAGTTCTACTGACGGTCGTTAGTATGTTGTGAGTCACAGCATGGGGTGCCGGCATCCGGAAGTCAACGGGCGCGACAGGTGGCCAGCCCGCCCTGACGACGGGTAGGCCGCGCAGGACGGTCGAGCCGGACCGGCGACCCTCGGACCGCGCCCTGACCCGGCTCAACGGTCGGCGGCGAGGGCAGAGCCGCCCCATCGACAGCCGCCAGACAGTATGCGACTGTGCGTCCACCGCCGTATCGTCATCGACGGCGTACCGAGCGTGAGCCTGGCTCTCGGTACGAACGGCAGTTAGTCTCAGCGGCCAGGAGGCTCTCATGACGAACCCGGTCGCCGAACACCCCGTGGACTCCGCGCGGCTGCGCGCCGCGGTGCCCCACGGCAACATGCCCACGCTGCTGGCGGTCGTCTACCAGCTCACCGGCGACCCGGCCTGGCTGTCGGAGCGTTTCGCCCCGACCCGGAGCAGGGGCATGGACGACAACCGCAGCGGTGGGCTCTCGGAGGAGGTCCAGCAGGAGATCGTCGACGGAGTAGTCCACGCCGTGCTCGCCTGGTCGGCCGGGCGGCCGGTCGCGGTCGAGCGCCCCCAGGGCGACGAGCTGGCCACCCTGATGGACTTCGTCATGGGTGAGACGGTGCCGCACGAGTACGCCCCGCTGCTCAGCGACGTCATGGGGTTCACGTCCGATCCGCCGCGCCGGCCGGAGAGCCGCTCGGTCGAGGACTTCTCCGTGGTCGTGATCGGTGCGGGCATCGCGGGCATGCTGGCCTCGGCCCGCCTGACGGAGGCGGGCATCGACCACGTCGTCCTCGAGAAGAACGCCGACGTCGGCGGCTCCTGGTACGAGAACACCTATCCCGGGGCCGGCGTCGACACGCCCAGTTACCTGTACTCGTACTCCTTCTTCCCGCGCGCCTGGTCCACCCACTTCGGCAAGCGCGATGAGGTGCAGGACTACCTCCTCGACTTCGCCGACGCCCTCGACCTGCGCCGGAACATCCGGTTCTCCACCGAGGTCGACGCCGCCACCTTCGATCCGGCGGCCCAGCGCTGGCGGGTGCGGGCCACCAGCCCGACCGACGGGGCGTACGAGCTCTCCGCGAACGCGGTCATCTCCGCCGTCGGCGTCCTCAACCGGCCGAAGGTCCCCCCGCTGCCGGGCCTGGACTCCTTCCGCGGCCACCTGTTCCACTCCGCCCAGTGGCCCGAGGGCGTCGACCTGACCGGCAAGCGGGTGGCGCTCGTCGGCGCGGGCGCCAGCGCGATGCAGATCGGGCCGGCGATCGCCGACCGCGTCAGGTCCCTGACGGTCTTCCAGCGCTCACCCCAGTGGATCGCACCCAACGACGTGTACTTCTCACCGGTGGGCGAGGAGGTGCACTGGCTGATGGAGCACGTGCCGTACTACGCGGCCTGGTACCGCGCCCGGCTCTCGTGGATCTACAACGACAAGGTCCACCCGACGCTGCAGATCGACCCCGAGTGGCCGGAGGAGAAGGCGTCGATCAACGCCGCGAACCACGGTCATCGCCGCTTCTACGAGCGCTACCTCACCTCGCAGCTCGAGGGCCGCCCGGACCTGATCGCCAAGTCGCTGCCCGACTACCCGCCCTTCGGCAAGCGGATGCTGCTGGACAACGGCTGGTACGCGATGCTCCGCCGGCCGAACGTCGATCTGGTCACCGAGGCGGTCACCGGGATCACCGAGCGCGGGCTGGTCGACTCGGCCGGCCGGGCGCACGAGTTCGACGTGATCATCATGGCCACGGGCTTCCACACCGACCGCTACCTGTACCCGATGGACGTCACCGGCCGCTCCGGGCGCACGACGCGCGAGGTGTGGGGCGAGCACGACGCCACCGCCTACCTCGGCATCACCGTGCCGGACTTCCCGAACCTGTTCATCATGACCGGCCCGAACACCGGGCTCGGGCACGGCGGCAGCTTCATCACGATCCTCGAGTACCAGATCCGCTACGTCATGGACCTGATCAGCACGATGGTCGAGCAGGGGCTCGGCACGGTCGAGGTCCGGCGCGACGTGCATGACGACTACGTCCGCGCGGTCGACGCGGCCCACGCGCGCATGGTCTGGACCCATCCGGCGATGAACAACTGGTACCGCAACGACGACGGCCGCGTGGTCGCCGTCCTCCCCTGGCGCATCGTCGAGTACTGGGAGATGACCCGGGCGGCGAACCTGGACGACTACGTCGTCGAACCCGTGCGAGCGCAGGGGCTAGCGTTCTCCCGATGAATCCGCCGGCCGCTCCGTCCGACTCCGCCGTCCGCCGCGCCGTCGTGCGCGCCGAGCGGGGGGCGACGCTGGACGCCACCGAGGCCGAGACCTTGCTGCACGCCCGCGGGCTGGGCGAGGGCGAGCCGCTGGACCGGCTGCTGACGGCGGCCGGGCGGGTCCGCGACGCCGGGCTCGCCTCGGCCGGGCGGCCGGGAGTGGTGACCTACAGCCGCAAGGTCTTCATCCCGCTCACCCACCTGTGCCGCGACCGGTGCCACTACTGCACGTTCGTGACGACGCCGGGGCAGCTCCGGGCGGCCGGCAAGGCGCCCTTCCTCTCCCCCGACGAGGTGCTCGACATCGCCCGCGCCGGCGCCGCGCTCGGCTGCAAGGAGGCGCTGTTCACCCTCGGCGACCGCCCGGAGACGCGCTGGCCGGTCGCGGACGAGTGGCTGCACGCGCACGGCTTCGACTCGACGCTGGCCTACCTGCGCGCGATGGCGATCCGGGTGCTGGAGGAGACCGGGCTGCTCCCCCACCTCAACCCCGGCGTCCTGACGTGGGAGGAGATCCAGCGGCTCAAGCCCGTCTCCGCCTCGATGGGCATGATGCTGGAGACGACGGCGACCCGGCTCTGGTCGGAGCCCGGTGGCCCGCACTTCGGCTCGCCCGACAAGGAACCCGCGGTCCGGCTGCGCGTGCTGGAGGACGCCGGGCGCTCCGCCGTCCCCTTCACGACCGGCGTGCTGCTCGGCATCGGCGAGAACTACGCGGAGCGGGTGGAGGCGATCCGGGCCATCCGGGCGTCGGCCCAGCGGCACGGGCACGTGCAGGAGGTCATCGTCCAGAACTTCCGGGCCAAGCCCCGGACGGCGATGCAGGCGCACGACGACCTGGACCTGCAGGAGTACGTGGCCGCCGTCGCGGTCTCGCGGCTGGTGCTCGGGCCGAAGGCGCGGGTGCAGGCGCCGCCGAACCTGTCGGACTCCACCGAGCTCGGGCTGCTCCTGCGGGCCGGGGTCGACGACTGGGGCGGGGTGTCCCCCCTGACGCCCGACCACGTCAACCCCGAGCGGCCGTGGCCGAACATCGACAAGCTCGCCGCACTGTCGGCCGAGGCCGGCTTCGAGCTGCGCGAGCGGCTGGCCGCCCAGCCGCCGTACGTCCTGCAGCCCGAGCCGTGGCTGGACCCGCGGGTGCGCCCGCACGTGGCGGCACTCGCCGGCCGGGACGGGCTCGCGGTGGAGGGCCGCCGGCCGGTGGGGCTCCCCTGGCAGGAGCCGGACGAAGCCTGGGTGATGTCGGGGCCGGGAGTCGGACGCGTCGACCTGCACGTCGAGGTCGACACGGTCGGCCGGTCCGCGGACCGGCGCAGCGACTTCGACGCCGTCTACGGCGACTGGGCGGAGCTGCGTTCGCGCACCGAGAGCGCCCGCGACGGGCACTCCACCGCGCTGACCGCCGGCGACCCTGAGGTGCTGGCCGCGCTGCTGCACGCCGAGCAGGACCCGGCCGGGCTCAGCGACGACGAGTACCTCGTGCTGCTGGGGGCCGACGGCGCCGATCTCGAGCACCTGTGCGCGCTGGCCGACGCCGTCCGCGCCGACGTCAACGGCGACGACGTCACCTACGTCGTGAACCGGAACATCAACTTCACCAACGTCTGCTACACCGGCTGCCGGTTCTGCGCCTTCGCCCAGCGGCGCACCGACGCCGACGCCTACACCCTCTCGATGCAGCAGGTCGGCGACCGGGTCGACGAGGCGTGGGCGGCCGGCGCGACCGAGATCTGCATGCAGGGCGGCATCCACCCCGACCTGCCGGGGACGGCGTACTTCGACCTCGCCCGCGAGGTGAAGCGGCGGCAGCCCGGCATCCACCTGCACGCGTTCAGCCCCATGGAGATCGTGAACGGCGCGGCCCGCACCGGCCTGTCCTTCGAGGACTTCCTGACCGCGGCGAAGGAGGCCGGGCTCGACTCCGTGCCGGGGACGGCGGCGGAGATCCTCGACGACGACGTCCGTTGGGTGCTCACCAAGGGCAAGCTGCCGACGGCGACCTGGCTGGAGATCATCACGACGGCGCACCGCGTCGGCCTGCCGACGACGTCGACGATGATGTACGGGCACGTCGACACTCCCGCGCACTGGGTCGCGCACCTGCGCACACTGGCCGCGCTGCAGGACGAGACCGGCGGTTTCACCGAGTTCGTGCTGCTGCCGTTCGTGCACCACAACTCGCCGATCTACCTGGCCGGGGTCGCCCGCCCGGGCCCGACCGTGCGCGAGAACCGGGCCGTGCACGCCGTCGCCCGGCTGCTGCTGCACGGCCGCATCCCCAACATCCAGACGTCGTGGGTCAAGCTCGCCGAGGCCGGCACGAAGGCGGTACTCCAGGGCGGCGCCAACGACCTCGGCGGCACGCTGATGGAGGAGACGATCAGCCGCATGGCCGGGAGCGAGAACGGCTCCCTGAAGACCATCGCGGAGCTGGAGGCGATCGCCGCCTCGATCGGCCGGCCCGCCCGCCAGCGCACCACCGAGTACGGCACGCCGTCCGCCGAGCGCATGGCCACCGCGCGCTCCGACGAGGGGCGCCGCCGGCTCACGCTCTCGATCACCCCGTCCTGACCGTGGACGCGGCCGCCGCTCCGAGGCAGCTCCTGCTGATCTGCGGCAGCACCCGGCAGGGGTCGTCGAACCTCGTCGCGCTCCGGGCCGTGCAGGAACTCGGGCTGCCCGGTGTCGACACCGATCTCTACGACGACCTGGTCGCGCTCCCCGCGTTCGTTCCCGGCCAGGAGCCGGCGCCTGCGCCCGTTCCCGATCTGCTCGCCCGGATCTCCGGCGCCGACGCCGTCCTGATCTCCACACCGGAGTACGCCGGGAGCCTGCCTGGGAGCCTGAAGAACCTCCTCGACTGGACGGTCGGCGGCAGTGAGCTCTACGACAAGCCGGTCGCCTGGCTCGACGTGGCCAACCCGGGTCGCGGTGCCGGCGCCCGCGCTCAGCTCCGGGTCGTGCTCGGGTACGTGGGCGCGCGCATCGTCGAGGAGGCGTGCGTGCACGTCGAGGTCGACCGGGCCGACGGGCGGACGTCGGTGCCCGCGGGCGAACGAGCCCGCCTCGCTCGAGCCGTGGAGGCCCTGCTCGCCAGGTGAGCCCCGGAATGTGTGCGCCCAGGCGGCGTTCCCCGGCCGGGAACGCCCGGTCGACGCACACGCTCGACGTGTCGGCCCTGGTTGACATGTCGGAAATCTCCGACATATCGTCGGGCATGCCCACTGACGACGTGTTTCTCGCGTTGTCCCATCCCGTCCGGCGGCGGCTCCTCGAGTTGCTGAGCGAGGGACCGGTCACCGCCGGCGACCTGGCGTCCCGCTTCGAGCTCAGCCGCCCGGCGGTCACCGAGCACCTGCAGGTCCTCCGCCGTGCGGGCCTGGTGCGGGACGAGACGGCCGGCCGGCACCGCCACTACCACCTGGTGGCCGAGCCCCTGGCCGACGTCGAGCAGTGGCTGCACCCGTTCGAACGCTTCTGGCGCGGCCGTCTGCGGACGCTCGCCACCCTGCTCGAGGAGGACCCCGTGCCCGACACCGACACCGCGAAGATCGCCGTCGACCAGTTCATCGCCGCACCCGCCGAGAAGGTGTGGCGCTCCCTCACCGAGCCGGAACTCCTGGCCCGCTGGTGGGCGGCCGGCGACATCGCCCCGGTCGTGGGGCATCGGTTCCACCTCGACATGCGGGAGTGGGGATCCATCCCCTGCGAGGTCACCGTCGCCGAGCCGCCCAACCGGTTCGTCTACACATTCAACGGCACCTGGACGCTCGACTGGCGGCTGGTCCCCGAGGGCACCGGCACGCGACTGTTCCTCGAGCACTCGGGGTTCGACCTGGACAACCCGCAGGACCGCTTCGCCCTGGAGAACATGGGCCCGGGCTGGCGGGACCAGGTCATTCCCCGGCTCGCCGAGTTCGTCAGCACGCTCCCCGAGTAGTCCGGGCGTGTGCGCCGAGGGGGCGTTTCCCGGCCGAAAATGCCCCGCCGGCGCACACGCTCGGCGGGGTCAGGCGCGTTCGGCCGGTTCCGCCGCCTTCGCCGCGGGCGCCTCCGCGGGCTGGTCGCGCAGGAACAGGTACCAGTAGGACGTCGCCACGAAGACGACCGCGCCGACCAGGTTGCCGAGACCAGCCATCAGCCAGTTCAGGAGCGCGTCGCCCCAGCCGATGTCCGGGACGCCCGCCCAGATGGCCGCCGGGATGAAGAACATGTTCGCGATCACGTGGTCGAAGCCCATCGCCACGAACGCCATGATCGGGAAGAAGATCGCCAGGATCTTGCCGCTCACCGACTTCGCGGCCAACGACATCCACACGGCCAGGCACACCAGCCAGTTGCAGCCGATCCCCCGCAGGAAGACCTGCCACTGCGTCTCGCCCGTCGCCTTGGCGCCGGCGATCGCGGCCAGCCGCTCGTAGGTCAGCCCCGGGCTGCCCGCGGCACCGGAATGCCCGATCACCCCGGTCTGCACCGCGAGGAAGTACGCCACGAACAGCGCGCCGATGAGGTTGCCCAGCAGCACGAGCGTCAGGTTCTTCGCGACGTCACCGACGCCGATCTTCCCGCGCATGGCGCTGAGCGGGACCAGCATCATGTTGCCGGTCGCCAGGTCGGAGCCGGCGATGAGCACCAGCACCAGGCCGAGGGTGAAGGCCGCACCCATGAACAGCGTCGGCAGCGTCCCCCACGTCTCCGGGTCCAGGCCCGACGAGACGGTGATGGCGACGAGCGCCCCGAACGAGATGTAGGCGCCGGCGAGGAACGCGCTCACCAGCACGCGGTCCCATGTGCGGTGGGTCTTCTTCGCTCCGGTCTCGGCGGCGACCTGGGCCATCTCCTGCGGTTCCCGAGCTGACAACCTGCACCTCCAGGGATCGGTACCGGCGAGTATGGGTGCCCCTCCGGCCCCTGGCTCGCCGAACGGAGGGACGCCCGCGCGCCATTTGACCCGGACCGGCTGCGGCACGACGATTCGGGGCACGTGTGGGCGACTCGCCCGGAGGTGCGTCATGCCCGATTCGGCACCCGCTGTCGACGCCTGGCCGGGAGCACGCGCCCACGAGAACTACGTGGCGCGCTGGAGCGGCCCGGTGGCCCGTGCCTTCGTCGCCTGGCTCGATGCACCGCCCGGCTACCGGTGGCTGGACGTCGGTTGCGGCACCGGCGATCTCACCGAGAGCGTGCTCCTGGAAGCGGCGCCGGCCGCCGTCACCGGCATCGATCGCTCCCCCGACCTCGTCGCCGACGCCGCCGACCGGGTGCGCGATCCGCGGGCGTCCTTCCGGCTCGGCAGCGCGACCGCCATCCCCCTGGCCGACGGGGCGGTCGACGTCGTGGCCTCCGGCCTGGTGCTCGACTACGTGAGGGACCGGGCGGCCGCCGTGCACGAGATGCGGCGGGTGACCCGGCGCGGCGGAACGGTCGCCGTCTACGTCTGGGACTACTCCGGCGAGACGCAGCTCATGCGGTACTTCTGGGACGCGGCCGTCGATCGCGATGCCGCGGCGGCCGCGGCGCACGAGGCCACCCGGTTCGCGTTCTGCCGGCCGGGACCGCTGCGCGACCTGTTCGTGGACGCCGGGCTCCTGGGCGTCGAGGTCGCACCGATCGTCGTCCCCACCGTGTTCAGCGACTTCGACGACTACTGGACCCGGTTCCTGCACGCGTGGGCACCGGCCCCGGCCTACGCCCGGTCGCTCGACGAGGACGACCGGGCGGCGCTGCGCGAGTCCCTGCGCCAGCGGCTGCCGGTCCGGCCGGACGGCACGATCTCCCTCACGGCGGGCGCGTGGGCCGTCCGGGGCTGCAGCGGAGCCTGAGCCGGCAGGTTTCCCCGCCCCGATCGCCGGTATTGCCCTCCCGTGCAGCCCACCGTCGTGTTCGACCTCGACAAGGTCCTCCTCGGTGGGGACGCCTCGACGCTCTTCCTGCACGGCCGGCTGCGGCAGGCGCCCGTGCGGGCGATCCCCCTGCTGCTCGCCTCGCCGCTGCTGGTCCCCGGCAGCGCCGTGCCGCAGACCCGGCCGCTGGCCGCGCGGGTGATGACACGCCTGGCCGTGGGTGGCCGGTCGGAGTCGGACGTCGACGCGGTGGCCTCGGCCTACGGCGAGGCGCTCGCCCGCAAGCCCGAGGCGGCGGTCGCCGAGGCGATCGCCCGCGTGCACCGCCACCAGCGGGACGGCGATCGCGTCGTCGTCGCGACCGGCTGCGAGGAGGTGCTGGCCCGGGGCTTCCTCGCCGCCATCGGGCTCGGCGAGCTCGACGTCGTCGGCTCCACCGGCGTGCTGTGGCCGCCGCGGGTGCGCCGGGCCATGGGCGGGTCGAAGGTGGCGATGCTCACCGAGCGCGGCTACCCCCCGCCGTGGCGGGTGGCCTACAGCGACAGCGACTCGGACCTGCCGCTGTTCGCCGGCGCGCAACGCCCGGTCCTGGTCAACTCCGACGAGAAGACCGCCCGCCGGATCGAGCGCACCCTCGGCCGCCCGCCGGAGACCGTGACCTGGCGCTGAGCCCCCGTCGTTAACCTCGGCGCGTGGGGCTCTTCGGGAAGTTCGCGTACAGCGACGGGCGGTGGCGGACCGGCGGGCCGACCGCCGTCCCGTTCCTGCTCGTCGACGTGCACGACGGCGACATCGCCACGGTCGACTACCGGTCGGCCGATGCGAGCGGCGGCCGGTTCCACCTCGGCTACGAACCGCGGGTGTACTTCGACGAGCCCGACGCCGCCGCGCCCGTGGACGCCGCGACCGAGGCCGAGGGCTTCGCCCGGTGGCTGCGCGACGCCGAGGGCCGGGACGTCGACCCGGACGAGGTGCGGCAGCTGATGCCCTCAGCCGACGGCGCACCGCCGGAGCGCGGCTCCGTGACCGGGACCGTCGAACGGCTGCTCGCCCTCGCCGGCCTGCCGCTTCCCGACTGGCCCACGGACGACGACGCGCCCGCCGGCTGACCGGCTCACCTGGTCCGGAACACCCAGGTGAGCGTCGGCAACGGGTTCCCGGCGCCGTCGCGGATGGCGCTCGTGCCACCGAGGACGACGACGGTGTACCTGGTGCCCCGAGCCAGCGCCGTCGTCGGGTCGAGCGTGAGCGTCCGCGTGGAGCTGTTGTAGCTCAGCGCGGCTGACACCGCCTTCCCCGTCGGCGTCCGCAGCTGGACGGTCGAGCTCGAGAGACCGCGCACGGGCTCGCTGAACCGCACCGCCACGTTCGACGACTCCGAGATCCCGGTGGCGCCGGACGCGGGCGTCCGCGCGGTGACGACCGGCGCCGCCCCGGTGGTGAACGACCATGTGGTGGTCGCCAGCGGGTTGTCGACCCCGTCGCGGATGCCCGAGGCCCCACCGGTCAGGGTGACGGTGTACCGGCTGTCCGCGACCAGGTTCGCCGTGGGGTTCAGCGTCAGCGTCCGGGTCGAGCCGTTGTAGCTGACCGTGGCCGGCACCACCTTCCCGGCCGACGTCTTCAGCTGCGCCGTCGTGCTGGACCAGCCGGTCACCGGGACCGAGAACTGCGCGGTGACGTTCGCGCCCACCGCGACGGAGAGTCCGTTCACCGCCGGGGTGCGGCCGGTGACCGTGGGCGCGGGCCCGGTCGAGAACGACCACGTGGTGTACGGCAGCCAGTTCCAGTCGCTGTCGTGGACGCCCCCGACCAGGTCGACGGCGTAGCGGGTGCGCGGCGCCAGGTCCACCGACGGGTCCAGGGTCGCCGTGCGGGTGGCGCTGTCGTACGTGACCGTTGCCGGCACGACGTTCCAGTTCGGGCCATAGAGGACGAACGACGAGCTGTCGGCGGCCAGCACGTCCTCGCTGAAGGTGGCCGTGACCACGCTGCCCACGCCGACCACCCGGGCGTCGACGGCGGGGGCGTGCGCGACCACCGTCGGCCCGCTGCCGGTGGTGACCTGCACCTCGGCGGACGACGTCCCCGGCCCGGTCGCCCGGCCGTTGGTCGCCGCGACGGCGAACGTGTACCAGCCGCTGGTCAGCCCGGTGATCGTTGCCGACCGGGCCGCCGCCGGCACGGTCACGCTCGCGCCCCCGGGCTGGGCCGTGACGCGGTAGGAGACGATCGGCGACTCACCCTCGGAGGCCGGGGCCTGCCAGGTGACCGTGGCCTGACCGCTGCCCGGCGTGACGCGCACGTTCTGCGGCGCGCTCGGCGGCCGGACGCCGTTGACGACCGTGACCTGCGCACCGGTCGGGGTGAGCGCGCCGACGGTGACCGTGACGCCCTCCGGCGTCGTCCAGGACTGGCCGCTGGGCAGCGTCGCGGTCCACCAGTTCGCCCCGTCGGCGGGACGGACGTCGAGCAGCGCCGTCCCGGTGTCCTGGTACGGCGACCCGGCGGCTGCGCCCAGGAACGCGTCGTCCCGGAGGTGCACCAGCACACCGTTGGTGCCCTCCAGCGGGAGCCCGCCGTCGGCGCCGGTCGGCTGCCGGTACTCGAGCCAGTAGGTCCGCGAGCTCGACACGGTGATGGAGGCGCCGCTGATCCCGGCCGACGTCTGCCCCATCGGGGCCAGCGTGGCCGAGCCACCGCCGGAGAGGTCCACCGAGCGGCCGGCGAACCAGCCGAGCAGGGACTTCTGCGAGGCGTTGAAGTTGCCGACGTAGCCGGAACTGCCCATCGCGTCGAAGTAGTCGCCGTAGTCGCTGAACGCGCAGCCCGTGCCTCCGACCCCGCCGCCCGGGCAGAAGTAGGAGTGGCTGTGGTAGAGGCCGTAGTTGTGGCCGAGCTCGTGCACGGTGGTTCGTCGGTCCAGGTAGCCGTTGATCCAGACCCCCGTCGAGCCGACGTAGGCCCAGCCGGAGAAGCCGCTGCAGTCGTTCCCGGTGAGGTTCCCGGCGTACGGGAAGTAGACGACGAAGTTGGCGTACGCGCTGAGCACATAGCCAGCGGCCGCTGCGGCGTTCTTCGCCTGCTGCATGAGCGTCAGGTGGTCGCTGTAGCAGCGGTTGCCCGCCGGTCCGGCGATGGTCAGCCAGGGCGTCACGTCGCCGCTCAGGGACACGGCCGAGTAGGAGGCGCTGCGGTACCAGGCGTCGGTGTCGCCGAACATCTGCGCGGCCGCGCTGGCCTGCGTGACGGTGTCACGGGCGAGTCCGGGCCAGGTGGCCAGCATGACGAGGGTCTTGACGTTGCCGCTCGTGGGCAGGGCGGTCACGGGCGCGGAGCCGAGGACCTCGGCCGAGCTCACCGCCATCTCCTCGCCGCGGACCGTGCCGGACACCTCCACGGTGGTGTTCGGCTCGATGTCCGCGGCCTCCTGGCCGGTGAGGAGCACCGTGTCGCCGGCGGTCTGAAGGACCGGCAGGTACACGTCCTCCGACCCCGCGTGGTCGGAGGACTCCTCCGCGGTGCTCACCTCGTCGTGCGAATTCTCCTGTCCGTCCTCGTCGTGCCCCGGGTCGACGGTGTCCGCCGCGAGCAGGCGGACCGTGCCGACGAGCGTCGTCTCCGTCGCGGGCCCGGCACCGGCCGGCATCGCGCCGGAGATCACGGCGGCGACGGCCAGCGGGACGACGGCCAGCAGCCAGGGGGTGCGGAGGCGGCGACGGGACAAGCGGAGCTCCCAGGGGAAGCGGCGCCGGCAGGGCCGCCACGGGGCGCCTCCTGCCCGCGCGCACGAGTGCGGACCTGGGGAACGTCGGTCCGGCGCTGCTCCGACTGAAGGCCCCACCAGGCCGTTCACCCCGATCGGGTTGGGTCCGGCGACGGCGCGGAGAACGGATGTGTGCGGGTGCCGATGCGGGTAGGACGGCACGGTGCGCGCCATCTCCTATCAGCGGCCGGGCGGTCCCGACGTCCTCGAGCTCACCGACCGGCCGGTTCCCGAGCCCGGCCCCGGCGAGGTGCGGGTCCGGCTCGCCTTCTCGGGTGTGAACCCGACCGACTGGAAGTCCCGGAGCAACGCCACCCCCGGTCCGGACGGCCAGATCCCGAACCAGGACGGCGCCGGAACGATCGAGGTGGTCGGCCAGGGCGTCGACCCGGTGCTCGTCGGCGAGCGGGTGTGGGTCTGGGAGGCCGCCTACCAGCGCCCCTGGGGGACGGCGGCGGAGTGCACCGTCGTCCCCGCGCGGCAGACCGTGCTGCTCGGCGCGGCGCCGTCCTTCGAGCTCGGCGCGGCGCTGGGCATCCCGTTCCTCACTGCGCACCGCTGCCTGACCGTCGCCGAGTCACTGCCCGACCGCATCGGACCCGGCTCGCTGACCGGCCGGACCGTGCTGGTCCAGGGCGGCGCCGGCGCGGTGGGCAACGCGGCCATCCAGCTCGCCCGATGGGCCGACGCGACCGTCGTCGCCACCGTGAGCAGCCCCGACAAGGCCCAGCTCGCCGCCGCGGCCGGTGCCGACCACGTCGTGAACTACCGGGAGCAGGACGTCGTCGCCGAGGTGCGCAAGGTGGCCGCGAAGGGCGTGGACGCGATCGTCGAGGTCTCCGCCGCGGTCAACGCCGGCATCGACGCGCAGGTGATCGGCCTGCACGGGGCGGTGGCGATGTACGCCGACGACGGTGGCGCGGAGGTGACGATCCCGGTGCGCGCGCAGATGATGCCCAACGCCCGATGGCAGTTCGTGCTCGTCTACACCGAGCCCGCGCGCGCCAAGGTGCTCGCGGTCGAGGACGTGAACGCCGCCGTCCAGGACGGCGCCGTGCGGGTGGGCCGCGAGGCCGGCCTGCCGCTGCACGTATTCCCGCTGGCCCGGACCGCCGACGCGCACCGCGCCGTGCAGGACGGCGCCGTCGGCAAGGTGCTGGTCGACGTCACCGCCTGAGCGGCGCCCGCGGCGGATCGGGCCGGTCGGGCGGCAGCAGCACCGCCCGGAGCAGGAGCAGCCAGAGCAGGCTGAAGACGACGGACGCGGCGACGTCGGTCGGCCAGTGCATGCCGCGGTAGAGCCGGCTGGAAAGGACGAACACCGGGAGCACCACCGCCAGTACCCAGCTGAGGGCGCGCAGCCGATGGCCCGGATGCGTCCGCGCCAGGCCGAGGGCGAGCCCGCACCAGAGCGCGACGGTCGCGGCGGTGTGGCCGGAGGGAAAGCTCGACGTCGGCGGCGCCCCGTCCAGGTGCGGGATCGGGGGACGCAGCCGGTGGATGACGATCGAGGCCAGCACGAACAGCGTCGTCTCCCCCGCCACGGCGACCGCGAGGAAGGCCGGCAGCCGCGGACCGTGCCCGCGGAACGCGAGGACCACGCAACCGACGGCGGTCAGGGCGATGACCGTCTCGGTGCCGCCGAGCAGTGTGCCGAAGCTCGTGACGTGGTTCCACCACGGCGTCCGGTGGACGACGACATCGTGCTCGAACGCGATCTCGTCGCGGTGCAGGGCCGAGTGGGCCAGTACCCGCGTGACCAGCAGGCCGAGTCCGAGGAGCACCAGCTCCACCACGACGAAGGCGCCGAGCACCAGGCCGACGACGGCGGGTGCGGTGCGCGGCCGAGCGCCGGCGACGACCCCGGGTGCAGTACGCGGCTCGGTCATGACGCTCCCCTACCCGGGGATCGCCGACTCAGCCGACGCCGAGGTCGCGGGCGATCAGCATCCGCTGGACCTCGCTCGTGCCCTCCCCGATCTCGAGGATCTTCGCGTCGCGGTAGAAGCGGGCGACAGGGAACTCGTTCATGAACCCGTACCCGCCGTGCACCTGGGTGGCGTAGCGCGCGTTGTCCATGGCGACCTCGGAGCTGTAGAGCTTGGCGATCGAGGCCTCGCGCTTGAACGGCTCCCCGCGCAGCATCTTCTCCGCCGCCCGGTAGTAGGCCAGCCGCGCGGTCGAGGCCCGCACCTCCATGTCGGCGATCATGAACTGGATCGCCTGGTTCTTCCCGATCGGCTGCCCGAACGCCTCGCGCTGCGCCGCGTACTTCACCGACTCGTCGACGCAGCCCTGGGCCAGACCCACCGACAACGCCGAGATCGCGATCCGGCCCTCGTCGAGGATGGAGAGGAACTGCGCGTAGCCGCGCCCCCGCTCCCCCACCAGGTTCTCCTCCGGCACCCGCACGTCGGAGAAGGACAGCTCGCGGGTGTCCGAGGCGTTCCAGCCGACCTTCGAGTACCGCTGGCCGACGGCGAACCCCTCAGTGCCCGACGGCACGAGGATCGCCGAGATCTCCTTGCCGCCGTCGGGGCGCGTGCCGGTGACGGCGGTGACCGTCACCATCTCGGTCAGCTCGGTGCCGGAGTTCGTGATGAACGCCTTCGAGCCGTTGATCACCCAGTGCCCGTCCTCGAGCCGGGCGGTCGTCTTCGTCGCCCCGGCGTCCGAGCCGCCACCGGGCTCGGTCAGCCCGAAGGCACCCAGCGCCTCCCCCGAGCACAGCCGGGGCAGCCACTCCTGCTTCTGCTGCTCGCTGCCGAACCGGTAGATCGGCATCGCGCCCAGGGAGACGCCGGCCTCGACGGTGATGGCCATCGAGCTGTCGACGCGCGCCAACTCCTCGAGAGCGACGCAGAGGTCGAAGTAGGTGCCGCCCGAGCCGCCGTACTCCTCCGGGAAGGGCAGTCCGAACAGCCCGAGCTCGCCCATCTGCCGCACGATGTGCGTCGGGAACTCGTCGCGCTCGTAGAACTCCGCGATCTGCGGCGCGATCACCTCCTGCGCGAACTCGCGCACGGTCTTGCGGAGGGCCTCGGTCTCGTCGTCGAGCCGGTAGTCCAGCATCAGTTCTCCTGTTGCTCTCCCGCGGACGCCGATGGGGTCACCACGGCCACCCGCTCGTCCAGCGCGACCGTCTGGCCGGCTGTCACTCCGAGCTCGGTGACCGTCCCCGCGACGGGGGCGGTCAGCACGTGCTCCATCTTCATCGCCTCGACGACCAGCAGCGGGGTCCCCGCCGCCACGTCGTCGCCGACCGCGGCCTGCACCACGGTCACCGTTCCCGGCATCGGCGAGGTCACCGCGCCGTCGGCGGCGGCGGCGCCGGCCGACGACGAGAGCCGCTCGTGCTCACGCAGGGCGGTCACGTGCCCGTCGGCGGCCAGCCACACCGTGCCGCCCTCGTGCACCAGGAAGTAGGACGCGGTCAGCCCGTCGAGCGTGGCGGTCAGGCGGTCGCCGTCCCGGAACGCGCGGGCGGTCACGGGTTCGCCGTCCCCCACGCGGACCTCCGCCGCGGTCGACCGCCCGCGCAGCCGGACCACCACCGGCTCGCCACCGGCGGCCTGCAGCCGCCGCACGGTCCAGGCGGGCTCGCCCAGCCGCCAGCCGTCGGGAACGTCCCACCGGTCTGCACTGCCGTCGGCGGGTTCGCTCTCGATGAGGAGCGCGAGCGCCGCGGCGGCGTAGACGTGGTGCGGCGGCGGCTCGGGGCGGGTGAGCTGCTCGCCCCGCCGCTCGATGAGGCCGGTGTCCAGCTTTCCGGCGACGACGTCGGGGTCGGTCAGCAGGGCGCGCAGGAAGGCGGCGTTGGTCGCCACCCCGAGGACGGCGGTGTGCCCGAGCGCCCCCACCAGGCGGGCCCGGGCGGTCTCCCGGTCGGGGGCCCAGGCGATGACCTTGGCCAGCATCGGGTCGTAGTCCGACCCGACGACGGTGCCCACGGCCAGCGAGCTGTCGATGCGGACGCCGGGGCCGGAGGGTTCGCGCAGGCCCAGCACCGTGCCGGCCATGGGGAGGAAGCCGCGGGCCGGGTCCTCGGCGTAGAGCCGGGCCTCGATGGCGTGCCCGTCGAGGGAGATGTCGCTCTGGTCGAGGGCCAGCGGCTCGCCCGCCGCGATCCGCACCTGCGCCTCGACCAGGTCCATCCCGGTGACCAGCTCGGTGACCGGGTGCTCGACCTGCAGCCGGGTGTTCATCTCCAGGAAGAAGAAGTCGCGCGGGCGGTCGGCGTCGACGATGAACTCGACCGTGCCGGCACCGGTGTACCCGACGGACCGCGCCGCCTCCACCGCCGCGCGGCCCATCGAAGCCCGCATGGCGGTGTCGAGCAGCGGCGAGGGCGCCTCCTCGATGACCTTCTGGTGCCGCCGCTGCAGGCTGCACTCGCGCTCACCGAGGTGGATGACGTTCCCGTGCGCGTCACCGAGCACCTGGACCTCGATGTGCCGGGAGTTGCCGACGTAGCGCTCGACCAGCAGCGTGTCGTCGCCGAAGGAGCTCCTGGCCTCGCGGCGGGCGGCGGCGATCGCGTCGGGCAGCTCCCGGGCGGCCCGCACCACCCGCATGCCCTTGCCGCCACCGCCGGCGCTGGGCTTGAGCAGCACCGGGAAGCCGACCGCGGTCGCGGCGTCGACGACGTCGTCGTCCGACATGCCCGGCTCCGTCCGGCCGGGCACGACCGGTACCCCGGCAGCCATGACCGTCTGCTTGGCGCGGATCTTGTCGCCCATCGCCTCGATCGCGGCCACGGGCGGGCCGATGAAGACGATGCCCGCCTCCTCGCAGGCGCGGGCGAAGTCGACGTTCTCGGACAGGAAGCCGTAGCCCGGGTGGATCGCCTGCGCGCCGGTGCGGGCGGCTGCCTCCAGCACCCGCTCGATGGACAGGTAGCTCTGCGCGGCCGGCGCCGGGCCGATGGGCACGGCGACGTCGGCGAGCCGGGTGTGCAGCGCGCCGGCGTCCGCCTCGCTGTGCACCGCGACGGAGCGGATGCCCATCTCGCGCAGCGTCCGGATGACCCGGACGGCGATCTCGCCCCGGTTCGCGACGAGGACGGTCTCGAACATCAGCCGCTCACCTCTCGCCGATTCCGGCACTTATGGCCATGAGTGCCGGATTCACATGCGGAAGACGCCATAGCCGACCTCCTCCAGCGGGGCGTTCGCGCACGCCGAGAGGGCGAGGCCGAGCACCGTGCGGGTCTGCGCGGGGTCGATCACGCCGTCGTCCCACAGGCGGGCGGTGGCGTAGTAGGGGTGACCCTGCGACTCGTACTGGTCGCGGATCGGGGCCTTGAACGCCTCTTCGTCCTGGGCGGGCCACTCCTCGCCGCGGGCCTCGAGGCCGTCGCGGCGGACCGTCGCCAGCACCGACGCGGCCTGCTCGCCGCCCATGACCGAGATGCGCGAGTTCGGCCACGTGAACAGGAAGCGGGGCGAGTACGCGCGGCCGCACATCGAGTAGTTGCCGGCGCCGAACGAGCCGCCGATGACGACGGTCAGCTTCGGCACCCGTGCGCAGGCGACGGCGGTGACCATCTTGGCGCCGTGCTTGGCGATGCCCCCGGCCTCGTAGTCACGCCCGACCATGAAGCCGGTGATGTTCTGCAGGAACAGCAGCGGGATCTTCCGGCGGTCGCACAGCTCGATGAAGTGCGCGCCCTTGAGCGCGGACTCGGCGAACAGGACGCCGTTGTTCGCGACGATCCCGACCGGGTGGCCGTGCAGTCGGGCGAAGCCGGTGACCAGCGTCGGCCCGTAGAGCGGCTTGAACTCGGCGAACCGGCTGCCATCGACCAGCCGGGCGATCACGTCGCGGACGTCGTAGGGCGTGCGCGGGTCCGGCGGGACGACCTCGTACACCGACGCCGTGTCGTACAGCGGCTCCTCGGCGGGCTCGACGTCCCACGGCCGGGGGCTGCGCGGCCCGAGCGTGCCCACGATCTGCCGGACAATCTGCAGCGCGTGCGTGTCGTCGTCGGCCAGGTGGTCGGTGACGCCGCTGACCCTGCTGTGCAGGTCGCCGCCCCCGAGTTCCTCGGCGGTGACCACCTCGCCGGTCGCCGCCTTCACCAGCGGCGGGCCCCCGAGGAAGATCGTGCCCTGGTCCCGGACGATCACGCACTCGTCGCTCATCGCCGGCACGTACGCGCCGCCGGCGGTGCACGACCCGAGGACGGCGGCGATCTGCGGGATGCCGGCCTTCGACATGGTGGCCTGGTTGTAGAAGATACGGCCGAAGTGCTCGCGGTCGGGGAACACCTCGTCCTGCATCGGCAGGAAGGCCCCGCCGGAGTCGACCAGGTAGATGCAGGGCAGCCGGTTGTGCAGAGCCACCTCCTGCGCGCGCAGGTGCTTCTTCACCGTCATCGGGTAGTAGGTGCCGCCCTTGACGGTGGCGTCGTTGGCGACGACGACGCACTCGCGACCGGCGATCCGCCCGATGCCGGTGATGATGCCCGCCGCCGGGGCGTCACCGTCGTACAGCCCGTGCGCGGCCAGTGGGGAGAGCTCCAGGAACGGGCTGCCCGGATCGAGCAGCGCGTCGACCCGGTCGCGGGGCAGCAGCTTGCCGCGCGACACGTGCCGCTCGCGGGCCCGCTCGCCGCCACCTTCCGCCACCCGGCGGAGCTGCTCGGACAGGTCGGCGGCCAGGTCGGCGTGCGCCGCGGCGTTGCGCGCGGCGGCCTGACCGTCGGCGCCCGTGGCTCGAGGGATCACCGGTGCGTCCACGGCGCTGAGGTTAACGGTCGTTCACTCGGTCGGTCCACACCACGCCCCGTTGTGGTTAACGGCGGTTCACTCCGGCGTTAGCATCCGCCCATGACCTCGACGCGCGCGGAACGGGATGCGGCACTGCATTCCGACGCCGACCGTCCGTCCCGCCGCGAGCAGATCCTGCGGGCGGCCGCCCAGCTGTTCGCCGAACGCGGCGCCCGTGCGGTGGGGGTCGACGACGTCGGGGCTGCGGTCGGCGTGACCGGCCCGGCGATCTACCGCCACTTCGCCAGCAAGGACGCGATGCTGGCCGAGATGCTCGTGCGCATCAGCGAGCGGCTGCTCGCCGGAGGAAGCGAGCGGGTGGCCGAGGCCGGCGACGACGCCGCCGCGCAACTGCGCGCGCTGATCGCCTTCCAGGTCGACTTCGCGCTCGACAACCCCGCGCTGATCACCGTGCAGGACCGCGACCTCGGCTCGCTGGCCGAGAGCGACTCCGCCGAGGTGCGCCGGCTGCAGCGCCGCTACGTCGAGGTGTGGGTCGCCGTCCTGGCCCGGGTGCACCCGGCCGACGACGCCGCGACCTGCCGGGCGCGGGCGCACGCGGTCTTCGGCCTGATCAACTCGACGCCGCACAGCGCCGGGCGGCTCGGCCGGCCCGCGATGAGCGATCTGCTCGTCCGCATGGCCTGGAGCGCGGCGACCGCGTGAGCCCACGCGAGATCGCCCACTTCGCCGCGATCATGGGGCGCTGACCACTCCAGGGCGCCGAATGTCGGTCACGGAGCCATGATCGCCGCGGGCGAAGGTCGGCGCTCAGCCGCCCGGGAGGGGCTGGGTCTCCAGGGCGAGGCCGTTGCTGGCCACCAGGTCGATGTCGGCGGCGCTGCCCGTCGAGTCGGCGTCGACCCAGTCGCTCTCGACGATGGTCACGGTCGACCCGTTGAGCGCGCTCGCGTACTCCGCACCGGACAGCTCATCGGGGCTGCCGGTGTAGCGCACACCCTCGCGCAGCAGGTCGCTGATGTTGCCGCTGCCGTTGCGGTCGGTGAGCTCCTGCAGCTGGCGGGCCGCGGCGGGGTCGGCCATGCGCACCCGGCTCACCGAGACGACGATCGGGCCGCCGTCGATGCGCGCGGAGTAGAGGGCACGCGAGACGCCGGTGCAGTCGGTCGCCGCGAAGAAGTCGGCGGTGTCGCCGTAGGAGTGGCCGACGCACGTGTCGTCGACCTGCGCGGCCTCCAGCGTGTAGGCCACCCCGGCGGCCTCCTGCACCGTGCCGATCTCGGGGCCGGACGCGGCCGTCTCCGGCGGCGCGGCGGTCGTTCCGCCGTCGCCGTCCGACCCGCCGGACGAGCCGTGGAGCATCGACCAGGCGAGCAGGCCGATCGCGACGACCAGGACCACGGCCACCACGGACAGCAGGACGGCGCGACCTCTCCCGTGCCCCTCGCCGTCGTCCTCCGGCTCCGGGCCCTGGACAGCGGGGGGCTGGACGGGGACGACCGGCTGCGCGAAGACCGAGGTCTCCGGCCGGGGCGGCGGCGGAGGCGCCGCGTACAGCGGCTCGGCGTTGGCGAACAGGCCACCGAGACCCCCGGAGTCGTTCGCCGGCGGATCGGAGGGACCGTCGATCTGCACGGTGTCCCGCCGGGGCGGGACCGGTGTGATCACCGGCTGAGCGGGCGGCGGCGCACTCGCCGCCGGGGCGGCGGTCGGCGGTGCGGCGGACAGGATCGACTCGACGGAGGCGGACGTCGACGCATCCACCGGCGCGGCCCCCGCCGCACGGGCCGCCGCCACCGAGGCGGCGACCGCCTGGGCCACCTGCTCGGGACGGGGATGCTCCCGTCGGTCCTCCTCGGAGCCGGGCTGCTCCGGGACGACGAAGTTCTGCGCGGGGACGTCGGCGACGACCGGCGCGGCGTCCGCGGCGTTGGCCGTCATGTTCGCCGGCGCGAGCAGCCCGGGCCGGCGGAGCACGTAGGGCGAGTACGGGAAGGCCTCGCCGTTGAGCTCCTCGACCGACGGCCCGCGGCCGGGCAGCTTCAGCGCCTCCAGCGCCGCCCGCACGTCGGCCGTCGCCCACAGCCGCGGGTTGTCGACGGCGGCGTACCGGCTGGCGCGGGCGATGCCCAGCAGCAGCGACCGGGGCTCCAGCCGCGCGACGAGATCGCCCTCGCCCAGGTCGCCGTCCTCCGGGACGAGGCCGGTGACCTCGCCGACCAGCACGGTGAGGCGGGCGATCCGCCCGGGCTCGAGGCCCGCCTGCCGCAGCCGGACCGCGACGTCCATGCCGGCCCGCATCAGCCCGTCGAGCGGCGTCGAGCCGCCGCCGGCGAGTTGCAGGACCTCGCCGGGGCCGCCCTCCGGGCCGATCGTCCAGGCGCCCTCGGGCAGGGCCGTGACGACGCCGGACTGCCGGACCACCTCGACGATGCGCACCACCGCGATGCCCTCGGGCACGAACAGGACCGCGTCGGACAGCCGGCGGTTCAGCGGGCCGTCGGTGAGCGGCAGTGAGGCGATCACGGCGGCGCGGACGGAGCCACCGGTGTCCCAGCGGGCGAGCTCGGCGAAGAGCGCACGCTCCCCCGCCGTCTGCAGCGGCACCGGGGTCAGGGCCAGCACGTCGTCCTCCGGAGGGATCGGTTCGTCTGTGTGGGATGTCGGCCGAGCGGGGGCCGATCCGCGGCCCCCGGCGGACGGATCCCGGCTCGGTGGCCGTCTCCGACGCTACGTCATGAGGGCGGGGTGTTCCCGCCTTCCGCGCCGAGCGCCGTCGATCAGACCGGCGTGGGCGCGGTTCCCGGTGCGGGCACGTCGGCCGTCCGCCAGCGGGCCAGCCAGGCGCTGCGGGCGAGGCGGTCGACGGCGGCCCAGAGCGCGCCGAAGACGATCGCCACGGGCAGTACTGACCACCAGTCCCACGGCGGCAGCATGCGCAGGGTCTCCTGCACCGTGGCGGCGGCGTAGACGACGCCGGCCACGACCGGCCCGGCGACCCAGCCCGGCGCCCGGTAGGTGACGGCGAGGTCGACCAGCACCGCGCCCACCAGCAGCACGAACGGCAGCACCGAGGGCGGGAAGCCCATGCCGACGAGCAGCACCCACATGACCGCTCGGTAGGCGAGATAGGTCGCGGCAACGGCCGTGGCGGTCCAGCGCAGACCCACGACCTTCCGTGCGACCACCAGGGCGAGCAGGCCGGCGCAGATCAGCCACGCGGGGTGCACCCACGAGGGCACCGGCAGCATGAACATCGTCGGCGTCTGCCCCTGCGCGGCGGCGAAGTCCAGCAGCTGCGGCTCCGCCGTCGTGTGCCCGGCGAGGTAGTCGCGCAGCGAGAGGACGCCGTACTCCTGGTGCTGATTGGGGAACAGCGCGTTCTCCACGAAGAACAGCCACAGGCCGAGCGAGACGAGGTTCCGGACCCGGCCCGGCGCGGCGTAGAGCCACCAACCGCGGATGGCGCCGGCCAGCATGACCGCCGTCCCGAGGTAGAGCAGCCCGTGACTGGGGCTCCAGCTGGTGATGTCCAGGCCGTTGATCCGGTGGTTGACGATGTCGATCGGGATGGCGACCAGGAAGGTGCCGATCCCCCACTGCATCAGCCGCAGGGCGCGCCGGTCGACGCCGTAGCCGGTGTAGCTGTGGACCAGGACGAGGCCGATGACGAGTGCCGTGCCCGCGGAGTTGAGCAGGTGCGGGGGCGCGAGGTCGTCGCGCAGCCAACGGAAGTGCCACGACACGTCCCACGACGAGCCGAGCATCTTGAGCAGGAAGGCGCCCAGCCACGCGCCGTAGATCCAGGTCAGCTCGGTCTGGTCGGTCGGGCGGCCGGGGTGCCCGGGAGTCAGGTAGGCCGCCCAGAACCAGCGGACCAGCGCGATCGGGTGGGCGAGCGCGGCGCCCACCGATCCCGGCGCCGGCGGAACCGCCGCGGAGGCGGGAGCGGGTGCAGCAGGGAGAGGCACGACGGAACTTCCTCGGCTCGACGGACGTCGTCCGACCCTATCCGCGACCGGACCCCAAACCGACCGGTTCAGCTCGCGACGACGCCACGGATGCGGTAAGGGACCACGCGCGGGGCATGCGGTGCGGTCGGTGCGTACTGTCGGGTGACGTGGCAGACAGCGCAGGGCACCTGGTCTGGATCGATTGCGAGATGACGGGGCTCGACCTCGTCAACGACAAGCTGATCGAGGTCGCAGTGCTCGTCACCGACTCCGAGCTCAACGTCCTCGACCCCGGCCTGGACCTGATCATCTCCGCGGACGACGCCGACCTCGACGGCATGAACGAGGTCGTCTCCGAGATGCACGCGAAGTCGGGGCTCACCGACGCCGTGCGCGCGTCGACGCTCACCCTCGCCGAGGCCGAGCAGCAGCTCCTGGCCTACATCAAGCGCTTCGTCCCCGACCGCCGGACCGCCCCCCTGTGCGGCAACTCGATCGGCACCGACCGCGGCTTCCTCGCCCGCGACATGCCCGAGCTCGACGACCACCTGCACTACCGGATGGTCGACGTCTCGTCGGTCAAGGAGCTGGCCCGCCGCTGGTTCCCGCGCGTCTACTTCGCCCAGCCGCCGAAGGGTCTGGCCCACCGGGCGCTGGCCGACATCATCGAATCCGTCCGCGAGCTCGCCTACTACCGCCGGACGTTGTTCGTGCCGGCCCCCGGCCCCTCCGGCGACCAGGCGCGCAGCGCGTCGGAGGAGGTCGTCGGCTCGTTCGCCGCGCTGCTGGCGGCCGGCGACGCGAACCCCCCGGCCGAAGGGACGGCGTAGGCCGCACGGCCGGGGGCGCCGCGACTTCGGTGAATGTGCGTCCTGTCCGACGCCGCGGGCCGCGACTTCCCCGTAGTCGCGCTCCGGAGGCCGGCGCCGGACCGTGCGACGGTTCCGGTATCGTTGCTCCGGTTCCCGGCGCGTGCGCCGAGCGGACATGGTGGGTGTAGCTCAGCTGGTAGAGCACCAGGTTGTGATCCTGGGTGTCGCGGGTTCGAGCCCCGTCACTCACCCCACGCGGTGAAGGCCCTGGTCAGGCGACTGACCAGGGCCTTCTTCCGTTCCGGCCCCAGGGACGCGGGACGGGAGGGGCCCCGGTCAGCGGAGTGCCCCGGGGCCTCCACCGGTGAGGGGCTCGCGGGCAGACCGTCAGCCGGCCGGCTCAACTACCTCCGCCACTGTCCCCCGCGGCGCCGGCACGGCAGCGGCAGGTGCCGGCTCGGGCGCGATGTTCACGTTGGAGCGGAACACGTTGCCCGGATCCCAGATCTGCTTCAGCGCTGCCAGCCGGCGGTACTTCTCCTCACCGTAGGAGGCCCGCACTCGACTGGGGTCGGCGAAGCCGTCGAAGTTCAGGTAGGTCGCCTCGTCCGGCGCATAGCGGCGCATCGCGGCGTAGAAGTCGCGGGCCCACTGGCGTTCGGCGGCGAAGGTCTCCTCGTCCGGGGCCAGCGCCACCATGCTCATCGCCCAGCGCCCCGCGCGCGGGCTGCCGAAGGCCGTGGCGTCGTCAGGGATCTCGCTGAACCGGCCGCGGAGCGGGAAGATCGGGGCGAACGACAGCGGGAACTGCCGGCGGGGGATGAAGTCCAGGAACACCCGGATCGCCTCGTCCGAGAAGTCGTCGAGGTTCAGGCCCTTGTCGTAGGCGCGGATGCCCCACGGCGCCGTCCCGTCGAGCATCTGCTGCAGCGCTGTGTACGGGATCGGGGTGACCAGCTCGAACGCCGCCCCTCGACCGCGCAGCGGCTCGACCAGCGCAGCATGCTCCTCGGGGCTGCCCCAGCTCGCGACCATGACCGCGGCTCCTGGCGTCCCCCGAACCTCCTCCGGCACGAAGGGCTCCGGCGGCGCCGAGAGCCCGGCCACCAGGGCGCTGGCGTCCGCCGGCAGCTGGAAGACGTAGTCCCGGGCGAAGGCCAGCGGTTCCGCGGCGTCCTCGGGGCGCCAGAAGAACATGCCCAGGTTGGCCATCGGGTTCACCGGGTGCAGGGCGAACACGAGTTCCGTGACCACGCCGAAGTTGGTGCCCGCGCCGCGAAGTCCCCAGAACAGCTCCGGTTCCTCCTCCGCCGAGGCCGTCACCGTGCGGCCGTCGGCGGTCACCAGGGTCGCGGCCACGAGGTTGTCGCAGCTGAGGCCGTGCAGCGGCGTCAGCCAGCCCATGCCCCCGGTGAGCGTCAGGCCGGCGACCCCGGTGTGGCTGACCGTGCCGCCGACGACGGCGAGGCCGTGCTCGGCGGTCGCCGCGTCCACCGCCGCCCAGGCCGCTCCACCGCCCACGAAGGCCCGCCGCGCCTCCGGGTCCACCCGCACCGAGGCCAGCCGGGAGAGGTCGATCGTCAGCCCGCCCTCCGGGACGGCCGCTCCGGCAAACCCGTGGCCGCCGCCACGGACGCCGAAGGCCATCCCCTGCTCCCGCGCGAAGCGGATGGCCGCGGCGACGTCCTCGTTCGACGTCGGGCGCGCGATGAGCGCCGGCTGCCGGGCGATGTCCCCGTTCCACAGCACTTCGGCCCGGGCCTGCGCGAAGCCGGGGTCGGCCGGCCTCAACAGCGCCCCGGCGAAGTGCTCCCGCAGCCGGCTGATCGCGCCGTCGTCCAGTGTCATGTCGGTCTCCCGATGGTCCCTGTGAGAGAGCCGCTCCCCGTCGCCTAGCACGGCCGGTCTCACCTGGACTCGGCGCCGCGGCACGAACGCGGCCACCAAACCGCAGGTGTTCCGCCGCGTCAATGGATCTGCATACCGCCCCGCACCGTCGCGGGGCGTCCGCCTCGACTCCGGCTGCCGGCACGGCGCAACCCCGGTCGCCCCGGCTCGGCAGTAGCCGCCTGGGCGGCTCCGCATTCGCCGGCGATCAGGCCCGGTACCGGCCTCACTCGCGGGTTCGAGCCCCGTCACCCACCCCACACCGGTTGGGCCCCGGTCGACCGACCGGGGCCCTTCTGCGTTCCCCCGCCGGCGAGCGCATCGAGCTGCGCCCGAAACCGACCCATGCCCGTGGCGCGGCCCCGAGCCATCGGTTGCACATACCCCCGGGATCTCAACGCTCCGGATTAGCAGCCGCGCCGATCGCGTGGTGCCACTACCGACTGCCGGGGGCTCCGTCCCCGCTGGATGAGTCCGCCCGGGCGGGGGTCCGCGGACCGGGCACATCGGGGCCCGCGGCAGCGGGCTGCTCCCGGCTGGTCTGCTGTCGGTCGGCGGGAGGCGGGGTGAGCCAGTTGGCGGTGAGGTAGGCGACCACGACAGCGACGATGGTCAACGGCATGACCGGAAAGCCGTCGGAGCCGAGGAACAGCGTGGTCAGCAGCACGGCTGTCAGGGGCAGCCTGAGCATCGCGGCGGTCATCGCGCCGATCCCCATCGCTGCGGCCGGCACCACCGACAGCCCCGGGAGGTGGGAGAGCGCGATGCCGCCGGCGGCGCCGAGGAACATCGCGGGGAAGGTCGGGCCACCGCGGAACCCGGCCAGCGCGGCGCTGTAGGCCAGTCCCTTGCACAGCAGGAGCAGCACCAGCGCGCCGACGGAGTAAGCGCCGCTGTTGCCGAGCAGCCCGGGGAGTGCGCTCTGCCCGGAGAACAGCACGTCGGAGGCGGCGTGACCGGTCGCCGCGGCGTAGCCGATGGCCAGGCCGGCCATCACCAGCCCGAGCAGCAGGGTCGCCGGCACGGGGCGGATCATCGCCCGGTCGCGCACCGTCACCGCGAGGCGCCGCAACCCCGCGCACACCGGCCCGGCGGCGAGGCCCACCAGGATCGCCCAGCCGAACTCGGCGACGGTCGGCGTCCCGACGGGTGGCAGGTCGGGCACGGCCAGGGAGAACGTGCCGAACCCGGTCAGCGAGTCGAGACCGGTGAAGACCAGCGCGCCGATCCCCGCGCTCAACAGCCCGGGCAAGAGCACCGCGGTGGCGAGCGCCCCGCCGACCGCCGAGGCCTCCAGCAGGAGGAACGCGCCGGCCAGAGGTGAGCCGAGCAGGGTGCTGATGGCGGCGAAGCTGCCGGTGGCCCCGACCACGGCGGCGCCCTGCGGCGGCAGCTCCCGCCCTGCCATCCGAACGGTGAGGTAGGCCAACCCCCCACCGAGCGCGATCAGTGGCGCCTCGGGCCCGATCACGGCGCCGAGCCCCACGCCGGCCAGCGCCGCGAGCACGATGCCGGGCAGCGCCGCCGGGGCCGGTGGCCCACCGGTGGCGAAACCCCCGGCCGGTGACTCCCCGCCGCGCCCGGGCAGGTAACGGACCGTCAGCCCGACCACCAGACCCGCCACCGCCAGCGGCGCCAGGGGCCACCAGATCGGCGCGGAGGTGAACCCGAGGGCGCTGGGCAGCTCGGAGAACGTCCACTGATGCAGAAGGTCGGTCACCTTCAGGAACACGAACGCCGCCGCCGCGATCGGCACCCCCAACACCGCCGCCAGAACCAGCAGCCGCAGATAGGCCCGCGACCGCATCACCGCCAGCGGCTGCGGTCCGGCGGCGGCCCCGCCTCCCGCCGACGCGGGCGCACCACCCGGTGCTGCCATCCCGTGACCGTCCCGCCCGCGCACCCTGCCCGCGTCACCCGTCCGGGGTGAGACACGGCAGAGACGTTCGGGTCCGACCGGTCGAGCAGGGGCCCGTCGACTCCGGGCCGGTCACATCTCCGAGACAATGCGCTGCAGGTCGGCGGCCATCCGGGTGGCCTCCTGCGCGGCTCCGACGATCGCCTCCTGCGCCTGGGCGGTCGCGGCGTTCTGCTGCTCGACCGCGGCCGCGATGGTCGTCTGGGTCTCGACCACGGTCGCGATGACCTCCTGCACGCGGCCCAGCGCGCTGCCGGCGGCGTCGACGTCCCCCCGGACGGTGTCGACGACGCGACGGATCCGCTCGGTGGCCTTGGCGGTCTCCCCCGCGAGGTCCTTCACCTCGCCGGCGACCACCGCGAAGCCCTTGCCGGCCTCCCCCGCCCGCGCCGACTCGATCGTCGCGTTGAGCGCCAACAGGTTGGTCTGGTCGGCGATCCCGGAGATGCTGCCGGCGATCTGGTCGATCTCGGCCATGGTGGCCGCCAGCCGGTCGACGGTCTCCGCGCTGTCGCGGGAGCCGGCGCTCGCCTCGGTGGCGGTGGTCGTCGCGGAACCGGCGGCCCCGGCGATCTCCTCGATCGACGAGCGCAGCGCGGCCATCACCGACGTCGCCGTCCCCACGTTCTGGTCCAGCCGGCGGCCGGCCTCCACGAGCCCGGCGAGCCGGACCTCCAGCTCACGGGCACGCTCCTCCCTCCGGGCGAGCGCGAGCGCGGCCTCCTCCGCGGTGCGGGCCCGCTCGGCGGCGAGCTCTTCCTGCGCCTGCGCCTGGGCGGCCTGCTGCTCCTCGGCCCGCTCCTGCTGCGCCCGGCGCTCGCGGTCGGCGCTCTCGGTGAACTTCCAGCCGTAGGCCAGGAAGAACGCCTCGGCGAGCAGGAACACCGCGTGCAGGAGGGCGAACAGCACCGGGTGCATCTGCGCCTGGTGGGTGGAGAACACGGACTCCGGCATCCACAGGCTCATGGCGGCGTGGTGCACGGCGACGAACACGACCGCGAGCAGGAACGGCGTCCATGCCTGGTACAGCGCGACCAACGCGAGGATCGCGTAGAACCAGATGTGCAGGTCGGTCAGGCCCCCGCCCACGTGCACGAGCACGTCGGCGCCGACCATGAGCCCGAGGCTGACGGCGCTGGCCCGCGTCACCTGGCTGCGCAGCACCTGCCCGGCGACCAGCAGGACGACGATCACCGCGAGCTGGCCCCACAGCAGGAACCCGCTGACCCCGCGGACCGGCCCGATCGCCGCCAGGACCGGCGGGTGCAGGGCCAGGACGGCCGAGATGATCCGGTGCCGGGTGAGGAAGGCCCGCTCGTCGAGCCGCACGCCGCGCGGGACGCCCGCCCAGAAGCCGGACGGGGACCGAGGAGACGTCGTCGTCTGCACCATGGCGTCCCTATCGGCAGGGGCGCAGACGCATTGAGCACAACCGAAGACCGATCACGTTCTGGAACGACGTCACACCGCCGAAGCCCAGGTCAGAACACCGTGTAGCCCCCGTCGACGACCAGCACCGAACCGGTCATGAACGACGACGCGGGGCTGGCCAGGAACACCACCGCCGGGGCGATCTCCTCGGGGTCGGCCGCCCGCTGCTGCGGCGCGTCGTCGACCCAGCGCGGCCGGAACTGCGGCTCGTCGATCGGCGACATGGCGGTGCGCACGTAGCCCGGGGCCACGGCGTTGACCCGCACACCGAGCGGCGCCCACTCCGCGGCCAGCGACTTCGTCAGGTGGTGCACCGCCGCCTTGGACGCGTTGTAGGCCGGCTGCCACTGCGGCCGGTTCACGATCTGCCCGGACATCGAGCCGATGTTGACGATCACGCCGCCGCCGGCCTCGACCATGCGCGCGCCGAACACCTGGCAGCCGTTCCAGACGCCGGTGACGTTGACCCGCAGCACGTCGTCCCACTCCTCCTCGGTCACCTCGAGCGCCGGCCGGTGGATGCAGATGCCGGCGTTGTTGACCAGCACGTCGACCGGCCCGAGCTCGCCGCCGATCTCGTCGGCGACGGCCACCACCGACGCGCGGTCGGCGACGTCCGCGCGGAAGGCGCTCACCCGGACCCCGGCGGCGGCCAGCTCGTCGACGACGGTGCTGCTCGCGGCTGCGTCCCGGGCGACGATCGCCACGGTGGCGCCGGCCTCCCCGAGCGCGGATGCGAAGGCGCGCCCGAGGCCGCGGTTCCCTCCGGTGACGACGGCGACCTTGCCGTCCAGTCGGAAGCTGTCCAGAACTGTCATGCGCGCGAGCCTTCCACCGGGGGCGGGTGCGGCAGGGGGCTCGGCGTCGCGCCGCATACGTGCCGCCGCGCGCCCTCGGCCCACGAGTGCGTACATCCCGCACGCCCGGCTACGTGGTCCCACCTAACGCCGGGGGCTTCCGCGGCCCCAGGCTCGGTGCATCCACAACACAGCGAAGGAGGGGCACCGATGCCTCTGTTCATGGACGTGCACCACAAGGTCGACGGCCTGACCGCCGAGGCGGTGGCCGGAGCGCACAAGCGGGACCTCGAGGTGGGACCGCAGTACGGCGTCGACTACCGCCAGTACTGGTTCGACGAGGGCTCCGGCAAGGTCTTCTGCCTCGTCGACGCCCCCGACGCCGAGACCGCCGCCCGCGTGCACCAGGAGGCGCACGGGCTCGTGGCCGACGAGCTGACCCCGGTCGAGGAAGGGGCCTGACGGTTCCCGTCCACGACGCTGTCGACCGCTTGCGCGACGGCGGATAGTAAGGCGGCGTGGCGATCCTGACCCGCGTCTCCAGCCCCACCCTGATCGGGCGGGGCGAGGAGCTCAGGGAGCTGCGCCGCGTGCTCGAGGACGTTCTCGCCGGCGGCAGTGCATCTGTCGTCGTCGCCGGCGAGGCCGGACTCGGCAAGACCCGCCTGGTGCGGGAGCTCCTGCGCGACTCGGGGGACGTCGAGGTGCTCGTCGGCGGATGCGTCGAAGTGGGGCCCGACGTCCTGCCCTACGCCCCCTTCGTCGACGTCCTCGCCGACCTGGCCCAGCGCCACGGCGCGGCGGAGGTCCGCACGCTCGGTGGCGCGGCCGGCGACGAGCTGGCGCGCCTGCTGCCCCACGGCGACGAGGCCGGCGGGACTCGCGCCGGCGCCGGCCGGCTGTACGCGGCGCTACGCGCCATGGTCTCCGGTCTGGCCGCCCGCCGTCCGTTGCTCCTGGTGGTGGAGGACCTGCACTGGTCGGACCGGGCGACCCGCGACCTGCTCGGGCTGCTGGCCCACCGGCTGCCGCCCCGGACGCTCCTGCTGCTGACCGCCCGGACCGCCGAGGCCGCCGACCAGCGGGCCGTGCTGCTGTTCCTGGCCCAGCTCGCGGCCGCGGGGGCGCACCGCTTCGAGCTGCGGCCCTTCACGCGCGACGAGCAGGCGCTGCAACTGAGCGGAATCGTGGGCATCCCGCCGACACGGGCCCGTCTGGACGCCGTGTACTCGCGGGCGGAGGGGAACCCGTTCTTCGCCGAGGAGCTGGTGGCCCTCGGCTCCGCGGACGCCGTCCCGGTGACGGTCCGCGACCTGCTGGAGGCCCGCATCGATGCCCTGCCCAGCCGGACGCGCCGGGTCGTACGCGCGGCCGCGGCCGCGGGACGGCGGGTCGAGCACTCCCTCCTGCTGCGCGCCGTCGACCTCGAGGAGCAGGACCTCGACGACGCGCTCGGCCCCGCGGTGGACGCGCACGTGCTCGTCCCGGACGGGGACGCCTACGTTTTCCGCCACGCGCTGCTGCACGAGACGGTGGCCGCCGGGCTGCTGCCCGGGGAGCGCGCCCGCCTGCACCGCCGCCTGGCCGAGGCGCTGACGGCGAATCCCTCGCTCGCGACGAGCCGGCACGGCCTCGAGAGCCGGATCGCCCATCACTGGCTGGCCGCCGGCGACGAGGCCGAGGGGCGGATGGCCTCGTTCCACGCGGCGAGGGCGGCCGTGCGCACGCTCGCCTTCGACGAGGCCCTGCTCCACTACGAACGGGTGGTCGAGCTGTCAGGCGCGGCCGACGACCTGCCCGTGCCCCGCTACCGCCTGCTGTGGGACGCCGCGGAGACCGCGCACCGGGCCGGCGCCGCCGACCGAGCCGCCGTCCTGGTGCAGCAGGCCATCGCCTGCGTGGACGCCGCGCAACGCCATCACCGGGCCTATCTGCACGAGCGGCTGGGGCGCTACCTGTGGATGGCGGGCGAGGGCGACCGGTCGCGCGCGGCGTACCGGCGGGCCGTCGAACTCGTCCCGACCGATCCGGTCACCTCGTGGCAGGCGGCCGTCGTGAGCGGCCACGCGCAGCTGCTCATGCTGACCGGCCGCTTCGACGAGGCCCGCACCGAGGCCGAACGGGCCATCGCGCTGGCCGCCGAGGTGCCCGACGGCAGGCCGACCGAGGGGCGCGCGCGCAACGACCTGGGCGTCGCCCTGGCGCACCTGGGCGAGGTCGAACGCGGGATCTCGGAACTGCACGCCGCCGCCGCGATCGCCCGGGAGCAGTTCGACGACGTCGATGACATCGCCCGCGCCGTGGTGAACCTGAACTCCGTGCTGTTCGACGCCGGACGGTTCCCCGAGGCGCTGGCGGTGGCCCTCGACGGCATCGCGACCATCGACCAGCTGGGCCTGCAGCGCCGGAAGGGCGTCTGGTGCCGCTGCGACGCGATCGACGCCCTCCTCGTCCTCGGCCGCAGCGACGAGGCGGAGGTCCTGCTCCGCGAGGCCGCGCTCCTCCACCCCGAAGGGATCGACGCCGTGCGGATGCACGGCATGCGCGGGGCCCTCGCCCTCCGCCGCGGGCGGCTCGAGGAGGCACGGAGGCAGCTCGAGCTGGCGCGCCACCTGGGCCGTTCCGTCGTCGACGGGCACCTGATCCTGCCGATCCACCGAGCGCTGCTCGAGACCCTCCGCTGGCTCGGTGACTGGCCGGCCGCCGTGCGGCTCGCCTCCGAGGTCGACGCCCGGGACTGGTCCGACGGGGACGCCGCCTACCTGGTGCCCGTGCTCGCCGCAGCGGTCGGGGCAGCCGCCGACGGCGCGGTCACCGCGCACGTGGAGCGGCGGACCGTCGAGGAGCGCCGCCTGTCCGCGCTCGCCGAGCAGTTCGCCGGGCGCGCGGTGGCCGCGACGTCGCGCCCCGACTTCCTCCTCCCCCCGGCGCGTGCGGCGCTCGCCGTCGCCCGGGCCGAGCGTGCTCGCACGTCGCGCGAGGGTGCGGCGGCGGCCTGGGCGGACGTCGCCGGAGCGTGGCAGGAGCTCGGCGACGGTTACCAGGCCGGCGTCGCGCTCCTCCGCCAGGCGGAGTGCCAGCTCGCCGACCGCAGGCGCGCCGCGGCCGCCGACACGCTGCGGGCCGCGCGGGCGGCCGCGATCGCGGCGCGCGCACAGCACCTGCTGCGGGCCGTCGAGGGGACCGCCGCCCGGGCCCGCCTCCCGATGGAGGGCGTCGCTCCGGAGTCGGCCGACCGGTTCCACCTGAGCGCCCGCGAGCGCGACGTCCTCGCGCTGGTCGCCCGTGGCCGGACGGACCGCCAGATCGGGGCCGAGCTCTTCATCAGCCATCGCACGGTGGAGCGGCACGTCTCCAACATCCTGGCCAAGCTGGACGCGCGCACCCGCGCGGAGCTCGCCGCCATCGCCCACCGGCAGGGGCTGGTGGTACCGGCGCCGCGGCGGCCGGTCCGTCCGGTGCCCCGGACGCCGCGACCGACCCGCTGACCGGCGGCGTCCGCCGTCAGGAGGTCGAGTCTTCCAGCGCCTCCGCCAGCCGGCGGCCGATGCGGTCGAGCGGATCCGCGGCCTCGGGCAGCAGGTGGGCCAGCAGGTGGACGTCGTGCCAGACCCGGGGCAGGACGTCGAGCTCGACGGCCACGTCCGCGGCGCGGAGGCGCTCGGCGAGCCGGAACCCCTCTGCCTCCAGCCGCTCACCGGCGGCCACCTGCAGGAGCACCGGCGGCAGGCCGCGCAGGTCGGCGGCCAGCGGCGAGAGCGCGATCGGATCGGCGTCGCCGACGAAGGACGAGACGCCCTGCCGCAGCCACGTCCGCCGGACGACGGGGTCGCGACCGCGGTAGGCGGCGCTCGTGCCCAGCGTCAGGTCGGTGGCCGGCGAGACGAGGGCCAGCGCCGGCGGGAGGGCCGCGCCGTCGTCCCGCAGCCGCAGCGCGAGCAGCAGGGCCAGGGCTCCCCCGGCCGAGTCGCCGAAGACGGCGGTGGGCCCGCGCGCGGAGAGTTCGCGGTAGGCGGCGTGCGCGTCGTCCACGGCGGCCGGCCACGGGTGCTCCGGGGCGCGGCGGTAGTGCAGGACGCTGACCGGTGCGCCGACGGCGGCGGCGAGATGCGCGGCGAGCACGCGGTGGGTCCGGGGCGAGCCGATGACGAACGCCCCGCCGTGCAGCAGCAGCACCGCGCGCCGGGAGTCGGCACCGGCCGGGACGATGCGCTCGGCCGGGCACCCACCCAGACGGACGCGCTCGACCGTCGTCCCCGGGGGCAGGATGCCGCCGGTCGACATCGCCTCGAGCCAGAGCCGCTGGAAGCGGACGGGCAGCGGCGGGCCGATTGGCCGCGAGATGAGGAAGACCAGCGCCCTGGCGACCGGCAGCGGGAGCCTCACGCGCGCTCCTCCCCCGCCGGCACGAGTTCCGCCGGGGCGTCCACGACGAACTCGTCGAGCCGTAGCCGGCGCAGCCGGCGGCGGAAGGTGAGCGTGGAGGCCGGCCAGTTCTGCGTGTTGCGCCCGCTCGCGGTCAGGTACCAGCTCCGGCAGCCCCCGGCGAAGACGGTGTGCCCGACACGTTCCTGCACCCACGCGTCGAAACCGGCGGCCACCTCCGGACGCACCTCGAGCGTCCGCGCGGCGCCGCGCCGCAGCAGCCGGACGGCCTGCACGACCCAGCCGATCTGCGCCTCGAGCATGACGATGATCGAGTTGTGCCCGAGGTTCGTGTTGGGGCCGTAGAGCACGAACAGGTTCGGGAACCCGGGGACGACGGTGCCGAGATGGGCCCTGGCGCCGTCCTTCCACTGCTCGTGCAGGTCACGGCCGCCGCGGCCGGTCACGCGCATGGGCAGCAGGAACTCGGTGGCGGCGAACCCGGTGCCGAGCACGATCGTGTCGACCTCGTGCTCCCTGCCGTCGGCGGTGACGACCGCCTGCTCCCGCACGCCGCTGATCGGCTCGGTCACCACCTCCACCTGCGGCAGCTGGAGCGACCGGTACCAGTCGTTGGACATGAGGATCCGCTTGCAGCCCATCGGGTCGGTGGGCGTGAGCCTGGCGCGGAGCCCGGCGTCGGGGACGGCCTCCCGCAGGTACCGGCGGAACCGGGCGCGGTGCGCGAACAGGAGCCGGGGCTCGGTGTTGACGCCGAGGGAGCGCAGCTCGTTGGTGGCGTAGATCCGCGCCCGGCTCAGCCGCAGCAGGCCCGGGACCCGTGCGTAGGCCGAGCGTGCGCGCTCGCTGTAGTCGCCGTCGGGCTTGGGCAGGACGTAGGGCGCCGACCGCTGGAACACCGTCAGCGACGCCGTCGCCGGCGCGACGGCCGGCACGAACTGGATGGCGCTCGCGCCGGTGCCGATGACGGCGACGCGCCTGCCGGACAGGTCGTGCTCGTGGTTCCACTGCGCGGAGTGGAAGACCGTGCCGCGGAAGTTCTCCAGGCCCGGGACGGCGGGCCGGCTCGGCCGGCTCAACTGCCCGGTCGCCGCGATCAGGACGTCGGCGCGGTGCTCCTCGCCCGTCGAGAGGCTGAGCACCCAGCGGTTCTCGGCCTCGTCGAAGGCGGCGGCGAGCACCTCCGTGGAGAACCGGACATGTCGCATGACGTCGAGATCGCGGGCGACGTCGCGCAGGTACTGGTGGATCTCCGCCTGGGGCGCGAACTTCCGCGACCAGTCGGCCTTCGGTGCGAACGACAGCGAGTACAGGTGCGACATGACGTCGCACGCCGCGCCCGGATAGGTGTTCTCCCGCCACACACCGCCGACGTCGTCGGCCCGCTCGAACAGGACGAGATCGGTGACCCCGGACCGCTTCAGGCGGACGGCGGCGGCGATCCCGCCGAAGCCGGTGCCGATGATCGCCACGCTGGTCATCGGGCGCCCCCGGCGGGCACGTCCGCCCGCCCGAACGCCTCGGCGACGGCCAGCCAGTGCTGCAGGTGCGGCACGGTGCGGGGCGCGTCGGGCTGGAGCGCGTAGGTCATCGCCTGGCCCCGCATCGAGGTGAGCAGCACCTGGTAGACGGCCTCGGATGCCGGATGGCGGGCCACCCGCTCGCCGAAGACCTCGACCGACAGTGCACGCAGCTGCGCCCCCAGCCGCCGCTCGTGCGGCAGCAGGGCCGCCCGCAGCTCCGGGTCGGTGCGCGCCGCCGTCCACAGCTCCATCGACGCGACGAACAGCGGGCCGTGGAACCGCTCCCAGATCAGCTCGACGCCCAGTCGGATGCGGGCCGCCGGGTCGTCGGGCAGCGCGGCGGCGGCCTTCCGGACGCTCTCGCTGAACTCCTCGTAGAGGTGGTCCATCGCCGCGAGGACGAGGTCGGACTTGGCCGTGAAGTGGTGGGTGAGGGCGCCCCGGGAGACACCTGCCCGCGACTGCACCTCCTGGGTGGTGGTGCGGGCGTAGCCGAGTTCGACGAGGGCGTCCACCGTGGCCCGGACCAGCGCCGAGCGGGTGGCCGTCCGCCGCTCGGCCTGGGTCCGGCGCCCCGGTGGGACGTTCATGCCCCGATGGCCGCGCGCAGGCTCCCGGCCGGGACGGCGCGCTCGAGCAGCAGCGCCGGCGGCCGGAACCGCTCGCCGTAGCGGTCGGCCAGCTCGTCGGCGCGGGCCACGAAACCGGCCACTCCGCCCGCGTACTGGTCCACGTACTGCAGCACGCCGCCGTACAGAGGCGGGAAGCCGATGCCCATGATCGAGCCGATGTTGGCGTCCTCGACGCTGCCCAGCACCCGCTCCTCGACGCAGCGCGCGGTCTCGACCGCCATCGCGAAGAGCAGCCGCTCCTGCGCGTCGGCGAACGGCACCGCGTCGCTCGGCGGGTACAGCTCCGCGAGCCCCGGCCACACGCGCTTCTCCGGCGTCCAGTCGAAGAAGCCCTGCCCGGCGGCCTTGCCGGTGCGGCCCTGCTCCACGAGCCGGCGCACGACCGCGAGGCCGGGGTGGTCCTCCGCGGAACCGGCCTTCTTCGCCTCGTCGCTGATCTTCAGCGGCAGGGTCAGCGTGACCTCGTCGAGCAGCGTCAGCGGGCCGGCCGGGAAGCCGGCCTGCAGGGCGGCGCGCTCAATGCTCATCGGCGCGAGCCCCTCGGCGAGCAGCGCGGCACCCTCGAGAACGAGCGTGCCGAACACCCGGCTGGTGAAGAAGCCGCGGCTGTCCTGGACGACGATCGGCGTCTTGCCGATCTGGCGCACGATGTCGTAGGCGCGGGCCAGCGCGGCGTCACTCGTCCGCTCCCCCACGATCAGCTCGACCAGCGGCATCTTGTCCACCGGCGAAAAGAAGTGCATGCCGACGACGTCGTCCTGGCGCTCGACGCCCTCGGCCAGTCCGGTGATCGGCAGCGTGGAGGTGTTGGAGGCCAGGAGTGCGTCGCCGGCGGCGTGCTGCTCCGCCTCGCGGAGCACCCGGTGCTTGAGCGCCTGGTCCTCGAACACCGCCTCGACGACGACGTCGCAGCCGGCGAGGTCGGCCGCGTCGCCGGTCGGCGTGATGCGGGCCAGGAAGGCGTCGGCCTTCTCCTGGCTCATCCGCCCGCGGCTGACCTGCTTGCCCACGAGGCCGGCGACGTGCACCTTGCCCTTCTCGGCCGCCGCGAGGTCGACGTCCTTGAGGACGACGTCGACGCCGACCTTGGCGAAGGCGTGCGCGATGCCCGCGCCCATCATCCCGGCGCCGAGCACGCCCACCTTCCGGGCGGCGTACCTCTCCGGGCCCGCGGGCCGCGAGGCCCCGCCGTTGACGCGGTTCAGGTCGAACCACAGCGCCTGGATCATGTTGGTCGAGATCTGGCCGACCACCAGGTCGACGAAGTAGCGGCCCTCGACGACGAACGCGGTGTCGACGTCGACCTGCAGGCCCTCGACCGCGGCGGAGAGGATCGCGTACGGCGCCGGGTAGGGCGCGCCCTTGAGCTGCTTGGTCAGGTTCGCCGGGAACGCCGGCACCGTGGCGGCCAGGGACGGGGACGACGGGGTGCCGCCCGGCACCTTGTAGCCCTTGACGTCGTAGGGCTGCTGCGCGGTCTCGTTCGCGAGCACCCACGCCTTCGCCTTGGCCAGCAGCTCGTCGCGGTCGGCGGCGACCTCGTGCACGAGCCCCAGCTCCAGGGCCTTCTCCGGCCGGATCTGCTGGCCCTGCAGCAGCAGCTCGAGCAGCGCGGTGGTCAGGCCGAGCAGCCGGACCGACCGGACGACGCCGCCCGCGCCGGGCAGCAGGCCGAGGGTGACCTCCGGGAAGCCGAGCTTGATCGTCGGGTCGTCCAGGACGACGCGGTGGTGACAGGCCAGCGTGATCTCCAGCCCGCCGCCGAGCGCGGTGCCGTTGATCGCCGCGGCGACCGGCCGCCCGAGCGTCTCCAGGCGCCGGAGCTGGCTCTTGACCAGGGTGACGTGCGCGAGCACGTCCTCGCGGGTCTCGGGCGTCGCCCGGATGAGGCCGCCCAGGTTGCCGCCGGCGAAGAAGGTCTTCTTCGCGCTGGTGACGACGACGCCGCGGATCGACCCCTTCTCGCGCTCCAGCCGGTCGATCGTCTCGCCCATCGCGGCCACGTAGGCGTCGTTCATGGTGTTCGCCGACGACGAGGGATCGTCGAGGGTGAGGACGACGATCCCGTCGCCGTCCTGCTCCCAGCGGATGCTGCTCGGGGTCACGAAAGATGCTCCTCAGACTCGTTCGACGACGGTGGCGATGCCCATGCCGCCGCCGACGCACAGGGTGGCCAGGCCGTAGCGCAGGTCGCGCCGTTCGAGCTCGTCGACGAGCGAGCCCAGGATCATCGCCCCGGTCGCGCCGAGCGGGTGGCCCATGGAGATGGCGCCGCCGTTGACGTTGACCTGCTCGTGGTCGAAGCCGGTGTCTGCCATGAACCGCAGGACGACGGCGGCGAACGCCTCGTTCATCTCGACCAGGTCGATGTCGTCGACGGTGAGACCGGCCTTGGCCAGCGCCTTGCGCGTTGCCGGGGCGGGCCCGGTCAGCATGATCACCGGGTCGGCACCGGAGACGGCGGTGCTCAGGATGCGGGCGCGCGGGCTCAGCCCGTTGCGGTGGCCGGCCTCCTCGCTGCCGACGACGACCAGCGCGGCGCCGTCGACGATGCCGCTGGAGTTGCCGGCGGTGTGCACGTGGTCGATCCGCTCGACCCAGTGGTACTTGTTCAGCGCCACCGCGTCGAAGCCGCCCATGTCGCCGATCCCGGCGAACGCCGAGGGCAGCCCGGCCAGCGACTCGACCGTGGTTCCGGGGCGCACCAGCTCGTCGGAGTCGAGGACGACGGTGCCGTTCTTGTCGCGCACCGGCACCAGGGAGCGCTCGAAGTAGCCGTTCGACCAGGCCTTGGCGGCGCGGGCGTGCGACTCGGCCGCGTACGCGTCGACGTCCTCGCGGCTCCAGCCGCCGAGGGTGGCGATCAGGTCGGCGCCGATGCCCTGGGACACGAAGCCGGTGCGCGCGGCGGTCTCGGGGTCCATCGCCCAGGCGCCGCCGTCGGAACCCATGGGCACCCGCGACATCGACTCGACGCCGCCGGCCAGCACGAGGTCCTCGAAGCCGGAGCGCACCTTCTGCGCCGCGAGGTTGACCGCCTCGAGGCCGCTCGCGCAGAACCGGTTGATCTGCACGCCGGCCACGGTCTCGGGCAGCCCGGCCGCGAGTGCCGCCGTCTTGGCGATGACCGAGCCCTGCTCACCGATGGGCGAGACGACGCCGAGGACGACGTCGTCGACCAGCGCGGGGTCCAGGTCGGGGTTGCGCCGGCGCACCTCGTCGATGAGGCCGGTGGTGAGGCTGATCGGCTTGACCGAGTGCAGCCCACCGGTCTTCTTGCCCTTGCCGCGCGGGGTGCGCACGGCGTCGTACACGAACGCCTCGGCGGTCATGGTGTCCTTTCGCGAACACGGGTGCGCGGCAGAAATGACCATTTCTGCCGACGGGTCAGAGGCCGAGCGACCGGCCGACGATCTCCTTCATGATCTCGGTCGTGCCGCCGTAGATGGTCTGGATGCGGGTGTCCAGGAAGGCCCGCGCGACGGGGTACTCGAGCATGTAGCCGTAGCCGCCGTGCAGCTGCAGGCAGCGGTCGACGACCTTCTTCTGCAGCTCGGTGGTCCACCACTTGGCCATGGCGGCGTCCTCGGCGGTGAACCGCCCGGCGTTGTGCTCCAGGATCGCCTTCTCCAGGTAGGTCTCGGCGATCGTCACCTCGGTGTGCATCTCGGCGAGCTCGAAGCGGGTGTTCTGGAACCTGCCGATCGGCCGGCCGAACGCCGTCCGCTCCTTGCAGTACTCCACGGTGCGGTCGAGGATCAGCCGGCTCGCGGCCACGGCGACCGCGGCGATGGACAACCTCTCCTGGGGCAGGTTGTGCATCAGCTGGAAGAAGCCGTGGCCCTCGGTGCCCAGCAGATTGCCCGCCGGCACGCGAACGTCGTCGAAGAAGAGCTCGGCGGTGTCCTGCGCCTTGAGGCCGATCTTGTCCAGGTTCCGGCCGCGCTCGAAGCCCGGCATCCCCCGCTCGACGACCAGCAGCGAGAAGCCGCGGGCGCCCGCCTCGGGGTCGGTGCGCGCGACGACGATGACCAGGTCGGCGTTGATGCCGTTGGTGATGAACGTCTTGGAGCCGTTGAGCACCCACTCGTCGCCGTCGCGGCGGGCCGTCGTCTGCAGCCCCTGCAGGTCCGAGCCGGCCCCCGGCTCCGACATCGCGATGGCCGTGATGATCGCCCCGCTGACGACGCCGGGCAGCCAGCGCCGCTTCTGCTCGTCGGTGGTCAGGTGGATGAGGTACGGCGCCACGACGTCGTTCTGCAGCGTGAAGCCGAGGCCGCTGGCCCCGGCCCGGCTGATCTCCGCCGCGAGGATCGCGTTGTAGCGGAAGTCCTTCACCCCGCCACCGCCGAACTCCTCCGGCACGTCCATGCCCAGCAACCCCTGCTCGCCGGCCTTGAGCCAGACCGAGCGGTCGACGATGCCGGCCTCCTCCCACGCCTTGTGGTGCGGCACGACCTCCTTGGCCAGGAAGTCGCGGACCATCGCGCGGAACGCCTCGTGGTCGGCCTCGTAGAGCACGGACTGCACAGGAAACCTCCGGAGCGGGGCTGTCGGCGGTCGCCGGCGCGACCGCCCACAACATACAGACCAAGCGGTCTGTTTGTTAGCCCTCGGCCGGAGCGGAGCGACGGTTGTGCCGGGCGGGGCGACTGTGGCTCCTGCGCTGAACACGCTCCCGGCGGTACTGGCGCCGCGGCGGGTGCGTCCGGACCCTGACGACATGACCAGCGTCTACGCGTACGGGACGGCCCACGCAGTCGTGATGGTCGGCTCCTACGGGGCGGAAGGGCTCAAGCCGCGGCAGATCGGCCCGGCGCACGCCACGATCGGCCGGGTCAGCGGACAGAGCCGCAAGGCACTGTGCGGGGCCTACGTCTCCATCGACGAGCAGCTGCCGTGGCCGCCGGAGAGCTACAGCGAGGAGCAGCTCTGCACCAACTGCGCCGCCCTCGCCGAGCTCTGAAAGGGTACCGACCGATCCCGCGTGCTCAGCCGCCGGCGACGCTCGGCAGCACCTGCACCTCGGCGCCGTCGCGGACCGGCGTCGCCAGACCGCCGTTGAACCGAGCGTCGTCGCCGTCGACGTAGACGTTGACGAAGCGGCGCACCTGTCCGGTCTCGTCGCGGATGCGTCGGCCGAGCATCGGGTGCTCGGACGCCAGCGCATCGAGGACGTCGCCCAGCGTCGTGCCGGCCGGCTCGACGTGCACGTGCTTGTCGCCGCCGGCCAGGGTCGCGAGCACCCCGGGCAGCAGCACCTGCACGGTCACGGTCCCTCCTCGCTGGCGCTCGTCGAGCCCGTGCCCGACGGTGCCCTGTCTCCCCGTGACCTCGCGAGCTCGGTCACGCCAGCCGCGCCGCGCGCACGGCCAGCACGTCGGGCAGGTGGTCGGCGACCAGCGTGAAGGTGTCGCCTTCATCGGCGCTGGCGTAGACGCAGCCGTCGCGGGTGCCGAAGTACAGCCCGGTCTGCTGGTGGTCGTCGGCGCAGAACGCATCACGCATGACCGCGCTCCAGTTGCCGTCGGGCAGGCCCTCGCCCAGCTCTGTCCACGTCGCGCCCGCGTCGCGCGTGCGGTGGACGCGCAGCCGGCCACCCGGAGGCACGCGCTGCATGTCGGCGACCAGCGGGATCACCCACGCCGTTCCCGAGGTGTGCGGCGAGCTGACGACCGGGAAGCCGAAGTCGGCGGGCAGACCGTCGGCGATCGAGGACCAGGAGACACCGGCGTCGTCGCTGCGGAAGACGCCGAAGTGGTTCTGCGCGTACAGGCGGTCGGGACCGGCGGCGTCGACGGCGACCTTGTGCACGCACTGGCCGTACTCGGGCAACGGATCGGGCCCGAAGACGACGGTGATCCCCTTGTTGCGCGGCTCCCACCTCTCGCCGCCGTCGTCGCTGACGTAGACGCCGCCGGTGCTCATCGCGATCGTCACCCGGTCCGACCCCGGGTCGGGCAGCACGGTGTGCACCGCACCTCCCCCGCCGCCGGGCTGCCAGGTGGACCGGTGCGGGTGGTCGTGCAGGCCGCGGACCAGGTCGAAGCTGCTGCCGCCGTCGGTGCTGCGCCACAGCGAGTGCGGCTCGGCCCCCGCCCACACGACGTCGGGGCGGTCGGGGCTGTCGGGGCGCAACTGCCAGACGCGGGCGAGGGCCGCCCCCGTGTCCTCGGGGAAGCGGATCGCTCCGTGATCGTTCTCGTTCCAGGTGCCACCGAGGTCGTCGGACCACATGACCGTGGGCCCCCAGTGGCCGTACTGGATGCCGGCCAGCACCCGCGGGCTCGACCGGCGGGTGTCGACGGAGACCGCGGCGACCTCCTGGGCCAGGAGGTGGGGACCGTCGAGCGTCCAGGTGCGACGGCCGTCGTCACTGCGGGCCAGCCACAGCCCCTTGCGCGTCCCGATGGCCAGCAGGTCGGTCATGGTTGCCCCTCCGAGTCGATGGATCGACGTGGGGCGACCGTAGAGCCGCGCACCGACAGGATCGAGACCCTGTGGCACGTCGCGGCGCCCGTCCCGGTACACCCACTGAGGAAGGACCGGAACGGGCGCCGGAACTCATCGGCGGGTGGCGCCACCCCCGCCGGGCTGGTCGGGGTAGCCACTGTCGGTCGCGGGCCGGTCGTACCCGCCGTCGGTCGCGGGCCGGTCGTGGCCACCGTCGGTCGCGGGCCGGTCGTGGCCACCGTCGGCGACGGGGCGGTGGTGGGCGTTCGCGGTCAGGTCCGGGGCGATCTTCTCGGCCTTGGCCCGGAGCTCGTCGGCGGCAGCCCGCTCCTCGTCGGCACGGGCGGCGCGCTGGCGCGCTTCCTGCTCCGCGAGCGCCGCGCGCTCCTCGACCTCGGCCCGCTCACGACGGGCACGGGCGGCCTGCTCCTCCGCCAGCGCCCGCTCCCGATCCGCCTGGGCCCCACGGACCTGTGCCTCCTGCAGGTGCTCGCGGGCCTGCTCCCGCTTCCGGGCGGCACCGATCCGGCGCCGCTTCGACATCATCAGCGCGACGATCAGCAGTACGACGACCACTGCTACGACGATCAGCACGATCAGCCAGGTGTCCACGGTGATCCCTCCTCGATCAATGTCAGGAGGGTGCCCGCGCCGAACCGGTGGGAAACGAGGTGCCCAGTTCAGAGCCGAGCGCGGCTCACTTCAGGGCGCTGCCCGCCTGCCACTTCGCCCACGGGATGTTCCAGTCGTAGACGTCCGAGTGCAGCGGCCCGCCGTCGGAGTTCTTGATCTCCACGATGTCGCCCGGCTGGGAGAAGTGGAAGAACCAGGCGGCCCGGTCGGTCGACATGTTGATGCAGCCGTGGGAGACGTTCGAGTGACCCTGCTGCGCGACCGACCACGGGGCGGCGTGCACGAACTCGCCGCTGTTGGAGATGCGGACGGCGTACTCGACCGGGGTGCGGTAGCCGTGCGGGCTGTCGACCGGGACGCCGTAGGTGCTCGAGTCCATCACCCGGTTGCGGTTGAGCTCGGTGACGACGTGCACCCCGTTGTAGCTCGGGTTGTCGGGGCTGCCGGCGCTGATCGGGAAGGTCTGCACGACCTTGTCGCCGTCGTAGACCTGCATCTGGTGAGTCGAGGCGTCGGCGACCGAGACGTGGCGCTCGCCGATGTGGAAGGACACCGACCGGTTCTTCTCGCCCCAGATGCCGTCGCCGAAGTTCACGCCGTACAGGTTCGCGTCGAGGGTGACGTCGGTGTTCGCCGGCCAGTACTTGGACGGGCGGAAGTGGACTTCCTTGTCGCCGAACCAGTTCCAGGTGCCGTCGGTGGGCGTGGAGCTGGTGACCTTGAGGTGCCCCTCGACGGCGGCCTTGTCGGCGACCGGGTCGTGGAAGTAGACGCGGATCGGCATGCCGACGCCCACCGTGGTGCCGGCCAGGGGGCCGATGCCGGGCGTCGAGACGCTCGCCGGCTTGACCGTGGTGAAGGTCGACTTCGCGGTCGCCTCGTCGTCCGCCTTGTTCGTGGCGGTCGCGTTGACCGTGTAGGTGGTGCCGTACGCGAGCGGGGCCTCGGGCACCCACACGTCGGCCGCCGTCGCCTCGGCGCCGTCCTCGACCTTGCCCGGCACCGAGGTACCGGCCGCGTCGACCACCGTCACGTCGCCGAGCTCGCCACCGGCGACGGTGATCTCCAGCGGGGTGGAGGGGCCGACGTCGGCCGCGCCGTCGGCCGGGCTCAGCGTCACCTTGGCGGGAGCCACCTGTTCGGCCGAGGTCTGCTGCGCGGACGTCCCGCCCTTGTCGTCCGCGTTGCAACCGGTGAGCAACACCAGTGCGCCCGCGGCGATGACTGCGGCTGTCCGACGCATGTCTCGAGACCCCTCTCGGCTGTGGCTCACCGTCGCAGTGAGCTGACCTGGGACCCAGTGTCCACGTTCGGACGACACAGCAGGTGGATCGACGATCACAGGACGGTCACACCACGCCACACCGGGCCCCCGAACGCGGGCCGGGACGACGCTGGTATGGTTTTTCCTCGTTGCCCCGCAGGCCGGGCGACACGCGCCATTAGCTCAATTGGCAGAGCAGCTGACTCTTAATCAGCGGGTTCGGGGTTCGAGTCCCTGATGGCGCACCCAGATCGACCAACGGCTCCGTCCACCGGACGGGGCCGTTCGTGCCTTCCGGGCGCCCGCGCTCACCAGCGACGCCGGCCCGGCCTCCGCGAGGAGCGTCAGGCGGTCGCCGCCAGGACGGCGGGCCCGACCGCGCTGCGGGGGTGGAAGGCGAGGAAGTTGAAGCCGTGGACGGTGTCGGTCTTGATCCTCGCCACATCGCCCAGTCCTCGGATCTCGACCGGCCCCTTGCTCGTGCAGGCGTAGACCCGGAAGCCGAGGCCCTCGAGCACCGCCCGGGTCGAGGTGTGCTCGGGGTCGCTGCCGTGGTCCTCGTAGATCAGAACGACGTCGCGGTCGGCCAGGGTGTCCGCGCCGCCGGCGAGCGCGGCGGACTCGGCGCCCTCGACGTCGAGCTTGATCAGCAGCGGCCGGTCGTCCGGCCAGTAGTGGCGTGCCACGCGGTCGATCGTCGTGCTGGGGACGAGGGTCGTGTACTGCCCGCCGGCAGCGGACCGCGTGCCGTGCAGCACGCTCGAGCCGGCGTGCCACTGCGGGTGGCTGGCAATGGTGAGGTCCACGTCGGGCTCGGACCACAGCGCCGCCTGCTCGCACACGAAGCGGTCGCCGTTGAGCCGGGCGTTCTCCCGCAGGCGCTCGAAGATGGCCGGCACGGGCTCGACGGCGACCACGCGCCCGGGCTCGCCGCACTCCCCGCTCGCGACGACGCTCCAGTACCCGAGGTTCGCGCCGCCGTCGAGGAACGCGCAACCGGCCCGCATGGCCGCGACGAAGTACGGCTCGAGTTCGGGTTCGTAGTGGTACGTCGGGTCGAGGAGCTTGACCGCGTACCCGTCGCCCAGCGGCACGAGGAAGTGGCCGTGGCCGGTGTCGACCACGGCGTCGTTGTGCGGCTCGAACAGACGCGCCAGCTGCCACGTCACCCGGTGTGCGCCCCGTTGGCCGACCGGGCGCGCGGCCAGGACCACCGCCCGCAGGATCCCCAGCTGCACCTGCGCCTGCAGGCCACCACGGACGTCGTGCACGCGCCGCCAGGGGCGGGGGACGCGCCGGATGCGGTCGCGCAGGGTTCGGAGGCGCTCGGGAAAGGGGCGAGGCACGGTGCTGGGCCTCCGGCATCGACGTTCGGACGACAACGACTGCGCCACCCTACGGTCGATCCGCAGCTCCCGGCGAGATCACCGCGGGCGGGAGCCGCGGCCCACGCCGCCTGCCTCGCGGCTGCGCGCACGGGCCCGCGAGCCGGCCGTCGGGTACTCAGCCCAACAACCAGCCGCCGACGAAGGTCAGCAACATGGTCGCCACGCCGATCGAGACGGTGCGAAGCATGGTGCGGGGAACACTGGTTCCGCTGACGGAGGCGATCACCAGCGCGGTGACGGACAGCGCCGCGACGACTGCCAGGATCGTCGCGGCGCTGCGCCACGTCGGCGGGACCAGCAGGATCACCACCATCGGGACGCCGGCCCCGAGCGCGAAAGAGACCCCCGCCGTCACGGCGATGATCCACGGGACCGCCGGCCCACCATCGCGGGTCGAGATCCCGTACTCGGCCTCGGCGTGGGCAGCCAGCGCGTCGCCCGCGCTCAGCTCGGCGGCGACGGCGCGGGCGAGCTGCGGTGAGAGTCCCCTGTCCTGGTAGAGCTCGGCCAGTTCGATCTCCTCCTCGGCGGGTGTGAGGTCGATCCGACGGCGCTCGGCCTCGAGAATCGCCTGCTGGGCGTCGCGCTCATCGGCCGTCTCGGCGTAACGCATGCCGCCCAGGGCGAGCCCGCCTCCGACCATCGCGGCCAGTGCGGCGACGAGCAGGACCGTGCTGCCCGCCCCCGCGCCGAGGAGACCCTCCACGATCCCCGCCGAGGCGATGATCCCGTCGTTCATGTCGACGACGTGTTCGCGGGCCCGGCCGCGGTCGATCCGGGCCCACGTCCCGGTCACGGTCACCAGCCGGGGGCGCTGGGCAGAAGCCCCGATGCGAGGGCGTCGACCAGCCGGCGGTGATCGCGCTCGGTCTGATCGGCGTAGGAGTTGGCGAGCGCGCCCATGCCCTCATCGAACCCCCGGCCCTTGCCGATGTACGCGGCGATCGCGACAGGGTCGCCGGTGCGGGCGTGGGAGCGGGCGAGCACCTTGCCGCAGGCAGTGGCGAACTGCCTGAGCCGCGGTGAGATCAGGTCGCCGTCGGCGATGACCTTCATGTCCCTGAACTGGCGCACGTAGTAGTCGTGCCCGCGGCCCGCGGTCCACCCGACGAAGATGTCCGTGGCGCTCTGCACCAGCCGCTTGCCCTCGACGACCCGCCGCCCGTGGTTGTCGTAGCGGCTGGGCCCGCAGCACGGCTCGTACACCGAGGAGCCCGCCTGCTTGATCTGCAGGAACAGCGGATCGGCCCCGTTCCGCCCTTCCAGCAGGACCAGATGCACCCGCATCCCGACGCTGCCGACCCCGACCACCTGGCGGACGGTGTCGACGAGCACGAACCGGTCCAGCAGGTGGCGCCGCTCGTCGGGGAGGGAGTCGTGGTAGGCGGCGAACAGCTCCTCCGCGAGGCCGTCGTCGCTGTGTTGCCGGATCGGCGGGTCCTCAGTGATCCGCAGGTGACCGCCGCGGTGCTCGGTGAACTTCCTGAACGCACCGCCGTGGGTTCGCTTACGCGCCTTGCGCTCGATGTGGGCGGCGGCGCGGATCCTGTCGGGTTCGGAGAAGACGCCGAGGAACTGGTCGACGGCGATCAGGTCGTACCAGATGTCGAGCCAGCGGGCGGTGGCGTATCCGGCCATCCGCTCCCGGTAGCTGCGCAGGCAGGCGGCGACCGCCTCGTCCGCCCGGTCGGCGGGCACGCCGTACGTGCGGGCCAGGACCACGATGCTGGCCACCAGCCGAGCGACGTCCCACTCGAACGGGCCGGGGAGCGTCTCGTCGAAGTCCCGCAGGTCGAACGACAGCTTCCGTTCGGGGGTGGCCCACAGCCCGAAGTTGAGCAGGTGGGCGTCACCGCAGAGTTGCACGGTGAGCCCGCTGTGCGGACGGGATCCGAGATCCGCCGCCATGACCGCGGCGGCTCCGCGGTAGTAGGTCCACGGGGTGGCCGCCATCCGGCCGTTGCGGACCGGCAGCAGTTCCTGCGCGCGGATCGTGTTCTGCGCCAGGAGCACGGTCACGGCATCACGCCCGCGGTCGACCGGATCCCACCGGCCCAGGTCACGGCGGGGGGCGCGTTCTCTGGCCGCGCGGCCCTCGGCTCGGCGCGACCTCCGGTCGCGATCCTGAACCGGCAGCAGCGACGCGGCCTCATCGATCGCCTCGGAGGTCACCCGTCCCTCCGGACGGGGTTGCCTCGTCGCTTCGGCCGGCACCATTGATCGGGTCAGCTGTAGAAGTCGTCGGTGCGCGCCGGCTCGGTCGAGGTCTGCCAGAACTCCGCGACTCGGCCGTCCACGAAGCGGACGGTGTGCACGTCCATCGTCTCCAGCGAGCGGTCGGCCCGGTGCGCGGAGAGCGTGATCGCCGCGAAGCCCCACTCGTCGTCGGCCACGATCGCGCGGGGTTCCACGCGCAGGCTGCCGTCGGTCAACTCCAAGAGTCGCCCGAACATCTCGAAGATCGCCTGGCGGCCCTCGAACGTGCCGGAGATCGGGCTCGTCCCGGAGTCGTGCCAGCGGATGTCGTCGGTCCACAGCTCGTCGAACGCGGCGAGATCGCCCTCCGCGAACGCGGTGCTCCCGTTCCGCATGCGCTGGAGGCTCGGGTGTCCGGCCATGGCGCACTCCTTCGGCTGGCGGCGTACCTGCCGGGCCGCGGCCCGTGGTCAGGCTGCGCCGGACGCAGGACGGACCAGCCGTACTCCCGGCGTCAGGAGGGCGCAAGGGACCTGGGTCCCGGCCGGAGGCCTGAGCGGCAGATCGTCGACCGATCGTGAGCAGTCAGCGGCCGCCCGGCTCCGATGCCCGGCTGAGCTTCCGCCAGATCCAGCTCGACGGCACCCGTCGTCCGGTGACCACGTACTCGCGGACGGCGTCGACGAACAGGATCGTCCCGAGGGCACGGCGGGCCGCCGCCCAGCCCGCCAGCAGGAGCTCGTCCCCCTCGGCGAGGACGAAGTCGTCATCGGGGGCGAGGATGACCTGACCGTCCCGGGACACGACCAGCACCACCGCGTGCAACGGCTCGTCCCGGTTCTCCGGATTGCGCAGCAGCTGCCCCAGCCGGGCGTCGCCGGAGTCGAGCCACGCGCGGAGCGAGGGCCCCTCGGCCGGCGTGAGCCGGACCTTCCACAGCGCCTGCAGCTGCTGTCCGCACAGGCGGGTGAGCCGGTCGGTGAGCTCGGCCGCCCAGGCATCTCCCTGGGCCGGCATCTCGCGCAGGAACCGCCACAGCAGCGGCGTCGACAGCTGGGCGTACACCTCGTGCGCGACCACCTCGGCCGGCACGAGCAGCGCATCGATCTCCATCGCCGCGAACAGCGGGGCGCTGGCCGGGCGGTTCTGCCGGGCGACGATGAACAACGACGGGTTGGCCCGGCGCGCAGCGGCGACCAGCGACAGGTTCGTCGTGTCGTTGTCCGTGCCGGCGACGAACCCGACCGCGCGGTCGAGGTCCACCTGGGCCATCACCCACGGGTCGGAACCGTCGCCGACGACCAGGTCGACGTCCGGTTCGGACTGCGGGTGCGGCTCGACGACCGTGACGTCGAGGCCCTCGGCACGCAGGTCGCGGGTCACCTCCTGGCCCAGCCGCCCGTACCCGAACACCACCCACCGCCCGTCGCGCGGAGGCAGCCCCCGGGCCGGAAGCTCGCCGCCCGGACCGCTCTCCAGCCAGGTGAGCAGCTGGTAGGACGCCGGGGCCTTCAGCGCGAGCCGCAGGTGGTCGCCGAACCGGTCGAACGGGTTCACCATGCTCGGACTGCCGAACGCCTGCATCCGCTCGGCGAGCGTCCGCGTCGTGACCCGCGCGACGACGGGCACGTCCGGCCGGAGCAGCGCCGCCGCCATCACCACGGCGAGGTTGACCTCCTCGTCGTCGGTCAGGGCGGCGACCGCCTCCAGGGAGGGGTGGGCCAGGCCGGCGGCGTCGAGGTTGCCCGGTATCCGTGCGTCCGCCGCGAGACCCGGGACGTCGGCGTAGTAGGAGTCCAGCTCCAGGCCGTCGATCCGTTCGTCCGACACGTCGAGGACGACGAACCGCCGGCCCAGCGCATCGATCGAGCGCCCCAGCAGCTCGCCGGTCTGTCCGAAGCCGGCGATCAGCAGGAACGGTTCGCGCAGGCGGCTGACCTTGCGCGTGAAGTGCTGCGCGGCCACGGCGCGCCGGAACCCGCGGTCCTGGAGGAGGGCCAGCAGCGAACCGATCGCGTAGGCCCACCCGATGACCGTGAGGTAGATGGAGACGGTCACCCACATGCGCTGGCCGTAGGTGAACGGGTAGGGGATCTCGCCGAAGCCGATCGTGGTCGCGGTGTAGCTCATGACGTAGAAGGCGTCGAAGAAGCCCATGCGCCACGGGCGACCCTGGGCGTCCTGCCCCGGGATGAGGGTCAGGCCCAGCACGGTCACGGCGAAGATGACGATGAGGACGATCAGCGGGGCGCGCATCCGGCGCAGCACCAGGAAGATCGCCGCGGACGTCTGCGCGGCCGAGGCCGCCACGAGACGCAGCGCCGAGCGCCGGCCGCGCTGCTCCCGGTCGCGCCGGAACACGCCCTTCCAGGCCACGACGCTCCCCGATCAGCCGCGGTGGAACGACACCGTCTCGACGACGAGCAGCACCACCGAGACGACGTTCGCCAGCAGTGCACCGCCCGACAGCGACACGATGCTCGCCGTCGCGGCCGGAGTGAGCCCGTCGGTCGAGATGTAGGCGGCGAAGCCCAGGGCCAGCGTGGCCGCGATCAGCTGGAGGTCGGCGACCAGGCTGGTCGCGAGGTGGACCGCGCCGATCTGGGTGCGGTCGCCGAACTTGAGCACGGTCGCGATGAGGTTGACCACCACCGCCGCGAACAGCTCGTACTTGTTGTGCAGCGCGGGGTTCTGGAGATCGCCGATGAAGAAGCCGAAGTTCAGCGTCGCGGCGAGCACGACGAAGAATCCGAAGACCACTTTCTCCAGATTCACACAGCCTCCTGACGTCGCGGCTCCGGCTGCCCGTCCCGGGCGCTGGCGAAACGCGCCCGCACCGCGTTCGCCCGTTGGCCGCACTCGGGTGGTGCGTATCGGACGCACCTGCGCTACTATCATCACTATCTCGATCAACAAGGTAGGTATAGCGATGAACTGGTTCGTGGTCGTACCCGCGGCGTGGTTCGGCATTGCCCTCGCGCTCGGCCTGTTGGTCGGCCGCTGCCTCTCCGTGGAAGGCATCGCCCGGCCCGCTGCCGAGGCCCCCGCAGGAGGTGCCGCCGCGGCGACGGCCACGGACCACTCCTCCGCGAGCGACGGCGACGCCCACGGACCCCTCACCGCCGACTCCGCGCTGGCCCGGGCGGTCTGACGCACCCGCCGTCGTCCTCCCTCACGGCACTGCGCCTGCCCCGAGCGGCGGACGGGCGGGCCGGCGTACACCGGCGGTGAGCACTCCCCCGGGACCGGTGGTCGACCTCGACGGAGACCGGACGTGGTCCACCCACACCGATGTCCGGGCCTCGCCCGTCCCGTGCCTCGCTGAGGGAGGTTCCGGCTCACGGGCGGCACGCCGGCCCGATGGGACGGAGGGCCGCGCTGCATGGCAGCCGCGAGCCTCCTGACAGGCGCCCACACCCGTGGACTCCCTACGGTCATGCGGTGGCGTGGAAGCGGGCGGTGTTCGCGCTGTTCGTCGTGGCCGCCGGCACCAACGTCCCGACGCCGCTGCTGCTCGTGTACCAGGAGCGGCTCGACCTCTCGGCGGAGGTGCTCACCGCCCTGTTCGGGTGCTACGCCGCCGGGCTGGTGCCCGCGCTCCTACTGGCCGGTCAGCTCTCCGACCGCCTCGGGCGCCGGCGCGTGGCCATCCCCGGCATCGCCCTCTCCGGGCTGGCCTCGCTGGCGTTCGCCGGCGCCGGTGACACCCTGGCGCTGCTGTTCACCGCGCGGTTCCTGCAGGGCGTCGTGAGCGGCGCGGTCTTCAGCGTGGGTAGCGCGTGGGTCGCCGAGCTCTCGCTGGCCTCCGGCGAGGGAGCGGGCGGACGTCGAGCAGCCTTCGCCATGACGGCGGGCTTCGCGCTGGGGCCGCTGACCAGCGGCCTGCTCGGCGAGTTCGGCCCCGCCCCCACCGTGCTGCCCTACCTCCTCCACGCCGCCCTGGTCGTCGGCGGTCTACTGATGGCGCTGCGGGTGCCGGAGACGGTGGACCTGGAGGCGATCCGCGACGGCACCGGCGACCACGCGGATGCGGCCCCGCTGGTCCGCGCCGGCGACGGGTTGCTGTTCGCCACCGTGGTCGCACCGGTCGCCGTCTGCGTCTATGCCTTCCCCTCGTCGGTCATCTCGGCGGTGCCGCTGCTGGTCGACCTGCCCTACGGCGGGGTCGCCGTCACCGGAGTGCTCGCGGGGGTCACCCTCGGCGCCGGCACGCTGGTCGCTCCACTGCAGCAGCGCCTCGGTCGGTGGACGGCCGTGGTCGGCGCCGCCTCGGGCGCGCTCGGCTACGCGACGGCGGCGGCCTTCGCGACGACCGGCTGGCTGCCGTGGCTGGTCGCCACCGCTCCCCTGCTCGGATCCGGCGGTGGCCTCTGCCTGGCTGCCGGGCTCACACTCACCGCTCGACTCGCCGCACCCACCCGGCGCGGCACCCTGACCGCACTGTTCCTCGCGATCGCCTACCTCGGGTTCGCCGTCCCGTTCCTGATGGCGGTGATCGCGGGCGCGACGTCGTCGACGACGCCCCTGGCCGGGGCCGCCGTCGTCACCGCCGTCCTCGCGCTACGGCTGCTGCCGGTCGCGCGGCGACGTCAGCTCTAGGACGCCGAACGGCGCCCCTCCCGGCAGGGAGGGGCGCCGTGGCCGCGCGACAGGCGTCAGCCGGCGATCTTGGCGGCGAACTCACCCTCGAACGCGTCGGCCAGGACCTTGGCGCCACCGGGCGCGTCTGCCGGCTGGAGCACGAAGCTCTCCAGGCTCGGCGACTTCCCCTTCTCGAAGCCCCGGATCGGGACGACGAGGCCGCCGGTGTCGACGTCCTTCAGGTTGTTGAAGGCATCGAGCACGCCCGCGTGCGTGAGGTCACCGTTGTCGCAGGCCGCGTCGAGCACCTGATTCATCATGGTGGCCATGCCGTAGCCCACGAGGACACCGAGGCTCGGCGTGACGTCGGGGTAGGCCTCCTTGTACGACTTCAACAGGTCGGCGTGGTCGTCGAACGACGAGACCGGCGACGCGACGTAGAGGTGGGTCTTGAGCCACTGCGCTGTGGGGCCGGCCAGCAGACCGGGCGCGAACACCGGGTTGTTGCCGAGGATCGGCACATCGAGCCCCTGCGCCTGGGCCACCGCGGCGACCGACGCCAGCTGGCCCGGCGCCACGGTCAGTGCGATCGCCTTGACGCCGGCGGCCTTGAACTGGGTGACCTGGGCGCTCATGTCCTGGTCGGTGGACTTGATCTGCGCCTCGATGATCTTGAGGTTCTTCTCCTCGGCCACGGCCTTCGAGCCGGCCAGGCCGTTTGCGCCGTACTCGCCCTCGAAGTAGATGTGCCCGACGGTGTCGCCCTCCTTGAGGAGACCCTGCTGGAACAGGTAGTCGTATCCGTTGGAGATCTCGACGTCGTAGGTGGCGCCGACGACACCGGTGCCGGGGATCTCGGTCAGCGTCTTCGACCAGGCCGACGGGAAGTTCACGACCTTGTCCGCCTCGTACGCGGGTGCGAGCGCGGTGTTGATGGGCGAGCCGATCGTCTGCTGCATCGCGAGGATGCTGTCCTTCATCCCGCTGTAGAGCTGGACGCCCGTCTGCGGCACGTAGCCGGTGTCCTGGACGTCGAGGTCGACGGTGTACGTGTCGCAGACCTTGTGGTCCTTCCAGTACAGCGTGTTGGCGTTCGTCAGGTCCTTGCCCAGCGCGGCGAAGACAGCCGTCAGGTCGGTGAGCACACCGAGCTTGATGGTCTTACCCTCGACGCCGATGTCGGTCTGGACGTCACCGCCGCCGCCGCTGCCGGACGACGAGTTGTCCTGCGCCTTGTTGCTGCACCCCGTGGCCGCCGTGAGCAGCACTGCTGCGAGCAGTGCAGCGCCGGCGGAACGCTTGCCTAGGTTCACGTAGAGCTCCCTTGTGCTGGTCGGTCTGATGGGACATCGGTGGTCGAACTGCCGGTGGCTGCCGCTGCCGGAGCCGCGATCGGTCCGCCTCCGGGATCCCGGCCCGCATCTCGGCCCCGGCGTCGGAACCGCCCGGCCAGACCGGCGAGACCGGCGGGTTCGAAGAGGATCACCAGGACGATGGCCAGGCCGTAGAGGAAGCGCGCCGCCTCCCCCGCCGCCAGCCCGCCCTCGCCGGCGGTGCCGACGAACGGCAGCACGTCGGCGTACTTCTGGAACACCAGCGGCATCGCGCTGATGAACACGGCGCCCAGCGCCGCCCCCCCGACCGAGCCGAGGCCGCCGAGGACGATCATCGCGAGGTACTGGATCGAGACCTCGAGGCCGAAGGACTCCGGCGCGATGCTGCCGATCGACAGGGCGTAGAGCACACCCGACAGCCCGGCGTACATGGAGCTGACCAGGAAGACGCGGCCCTTGTAGCGCTGGACGTTCACGCCCATCACCGAGGCCGCGACCTCGCTGTCGCGCAGGGTCTGCAGCGCGCGGCCGGGCCGGCTGCGCAGCAGGTTCCGCGCGAACCAGTAGGAGGCCCCGGCGATGACGAGCCCCAGGTACCAGAGCCGCTCGGCCTCGCGGAAGGGAACGCCGGCGATGAACAGCAGCGGGTCCTGGTTGGCGAAGTGGAAGCCGAACAGGGAGAACTCGGGCGCCGCGCGGCCGTTGAACCCGCCGGTGACCGTGTCCCAGCTGTTGAGCACGTGCTGGCCGATGAAGACCAGGCCGAGCGACGCGACGCCGAGGTAGATGCCACGCAACCGGGCCGCGATCGGGCTGAACAGCAGACCCGCCAGACCGGCCAGCAGGACCCCGACGATCATCCCGATCAGGGGCGGCAGGCCCAGACCGCCCAGCTTCACGATGCCGATGCCGCCGGACTCACCGGAGACGTAGACGTAGCTGATGGCGCCGACGGCGAGGAAGAACGCGTGCGCGAGGGACAGCTGCCCGGTGGTCCCGACCAGCAGGTTCAGCCCGATGGCGCCGACGATCGCACCGAACACCGCGAACCCGGTGCGCAGCCAGAACTCGTTCACGTACAGCGGCGCGACGAGGAGCAGCAGGAGCAGGACGCCGACCACGATCAGCCGCGTCCGGGACCGGCGGGGGGCGACCGTGGACCGGGGCGCCGGGGACGCCCCGCGGACCTGCGTGGCGGTCGACTCAGACACGGGTCAGCTCCTTCGTCCCGAAGAGGCCGGACGGACGGACCAGCAGCACGATGATCATCACGACGTACGGGACGACGTCGCCGAACCCGCGGCCGAGGAACAGCAACTGGTCCTGATAGCCGGCAGCCAGGGACTCGGTGATGCCGATGAGCAGGCCGCCCACCAGTGCGCCCCCGGTCGAGTCCAGACCGCCGAGGATCGCCGCGGGGAAGGCGCGCAGCGAGACGCTGTACACCGACGGGCTCACGCCGGGCGTCGGTGCCCCCACCAGGAACAGGGCCGCGACGGCGGCGAGTGCGCCGGCCACCACCCAGGCGAGGGCGGAGACCCGGCCCAGCCGGATGCCCATCAGCGCCGCGGTCTCGCCGTCCTCCGCCGAGGCGCGCATGGCGACGCCCCAGCTGGAGTACTTGAACGCCGCGAAGAAGATGGCGATCAGGACCCCGGCGACGAGGATGGCGATCAACCGGTTCTGGCTGATCCCGACGTCACCGATGCGGAACGACCTGCCGCCCCACGGGTGCGGCACGTTCAGGATGTCCGAGCCGATCCGCCGGATCAGCTCGGTGAGCAGGATGATGTCGACGCCGATGGTGACGATCGCGAGGCTGATGACCGGGGCGCCGCGCAGCCGGTTGATGATCAGCCGCTCGACGAGCAGCGCCGCGAGTGCGGTGACCACGATGCCGGCCAGCGCCGCCAGCCAGAAGCCGAGCGGGTGCGACAGGCGGGCGATGGTGTAGGCACCCAGGAGCAGCAGCGAGCCCTGGGTGAAGCTGACGACCTCGCTCGCCTTGAAGATGATCACGAAGCCGAGCGCGATGAGCGCGTAGATCGCGCCCAGCGAGACGCCGTTGAGCAGCAGCGAGAGGAACTGGGTCACGAGGACGCCCCCGGGGTCTCGGTGGGATGCTGTCCGGTCCGGGCGCCCTCGCCGGGGCCGACGTCGTTGCCCGACCCGAGGTAGGCGCGGATCACCTCGGGGTCGGCCTGCACCTCGGCGGGGGTGCCGTCGGCGATGCGTCGTCCGAAATCGAGCACCGTGACCCGGTCGGCGAGCGACATGACCATGCCCATGTCGTGCTCGACGAGCACGACGGAGATGCCGAGCGCCGATCGAATCTCGCGGATCGACTCCGCCATGCGGGCGGTCTCCTCGGCGTTCATGCCGGCCACCGGCTCGTCGAGCAGCAGCAGCCGCGGCTCCGTGCAGAGGGCTCGCGCCACCTCGACCCGCTTCTGGTCACCGTAGGAGAGGACGCCGACCGGCGTGTGCAGCTTGTCGCCGAGCTCGAGGAACTCGGCGATCTCCGCCACCCGCTCGCCGTGTCGCTTGCCCTCGCGGGTCGCCCGCGGCAGCCGCAGGCCGGCGGCGATGAAGCCCGCCTTGGTGAGGTGGTGGCGGCCGAGCATCAGGTTCTCGGCGACCGACTGCGTGGGCGACAGGGCGATGTTCTGGAAGGCCCGCGCCACGCCGATGCCGGCGATCTGGAAGGGGCGCATCTGATCCAGGCGGTGCTCGCCGAACCGGACCTGCCCCTCCGCGGCCCGGTAGACGCCCGAGAGGACGTTGAACATCGTCGACTTGCCGGCCCCGTTCGGGCCGATGATCGCGTGGATGGTCCCCGGCTCGACCGTGAACGACACCCCGGAGAGCGCCTTGATCGCGCCGAACCGGACGCTCACGTCGTCGACCTCGACGGCCGGGATGTCGGAGCGGACCCGCTCGTCCGCCGCGGGCGTCTCGGGCCCGGTCGCCGTGCTCACGACGTCCACCGGGTGAGCGTCCTGCCCGACGCGACGCGGGGCGCGGCGTGCGCCTCCTCGCTGTCGTGGCCCAGATAGAGCCGTTGCACCTCGTCGGTGCGGGCGAGTTCGCGCGCGTCGCCGGACAACGACACCTCACCGACGTCCAGGACGTAGGCCAGATCGGCCACGCCGAGGGCCATGGTCGCGTTCTGCTCCACGAGCAGCACCGACGTCCCCTGCCGGTTGATCTCGGCGATGACCTCGCCGATCTGGCCGATGATGCGCGGTGCGAGACCGAGCGAGGGCTCGTCCAGCAGCAGCAGCTTGGGGCTGGCCATCAGCGCCCGGCCGATGGCCAGCATCTGCTGCTCGCCGCCGGACAGCAGCCCGCCGCGCTGCGCGCTCCGCTCCTGGAGGACCGGGAACAGCTCGAAGACCCGCTGCTGGGCCTTGGCCTTCGCGGTTTTGTCCTTGCTGCCCATCCCCCCGGCACGGAGGTTCTCCTCGACCGTCAGCCGGCCGAAGATCCGCCGTCCCTCCGGGACCTGCACGAGACCCATCCGGACCGTCTCCGCCGGGTCGCGTCCGGTGAGCTCGGCGCCATCGAAGCTCACCGAGCCGGATTCGACACGGCCACGGTGCAGCTTCAGCGTTCCCGAGATGGCGCGCAGCAGCGTCGTCTTCCCGGCGCCGTTGCTGCCGAGGACGGCGACGACCTTGCCGTCGGGGATCTCCATCGAGATCCCGCGCACCGCTTGGACGCCGCCGTAGCTCACGTGCAGCGAATCGATGCTCAGCACGACCTGCACCTCCTGCCTCCGGGCTCCGACACAGGGCCGGCGCCGGGGTCGACGAAGCCCCCGTACGGGCGAGCTGACGGGTACCGGGTCGCCAACCCGCGCGTCGTGACCTGGCACACAATTTGCGTCACTGTAAGGGCTCCCGGTCCGGTTACGTGCGCCGGAAGGTCACGGATTGATCACCTTGCCTCGGCATCCGTCGTCGGGGAACCGCGGGTGGATTCCGCGCACAGCGGTCGACCGCACAGCCTCGTGCGCTGACCACATTGCACTGCTCCGGGTGGCTGTGCGCGGCGGGCGGGAAGCCTCGATCCCGCCCGGGGGTTCACACCGACGTGACCACTCCGCTGGATCCCCGCGAGGTCGAGGTGGTGGTGATCGGCGCCGGCCAGGCCGGGCTGTCCACCGCCTGGGCCCTCGCACGACAGGGCTTCAAGCCCGGGACCGGCTTCGTCGTCCTCGACGCCGACGGCGCCCCCGGCGGGGCGTGGCAGCACCGCTGGCCCTCCCTGACCATCGGGACGACGCACCGCGTGCACGACCTCCCCGGCCTGGGCTTCGAGCCCGGCGCGGAGAACCGGCGCGCCGTCGACGTCGTACCGGCCTACTTCGCCGAGTACGAGCGCCGCTTCGACCTCCCCGTGCACCGACCCGTGCGCGTCACCGCCGTCCGCCGCACCGACGACGACCGCTTCCGCGTCGAGACCTCCGACGGCGACTGGACGGCTCGGGCGATCGTGAACGCCACCGGGACGTGGACCCGCCCGTTCGTGCCGCGCTACCCCGGCCAGGAGACGTTCGCCGGGCGGCAGCTGCACACCGTCGACTACCGCTCCCCCGACGAGTTCGCCGGCCGGCACGTCGTGGTCGTCGGCGGCGGCGCCTCGGCCACCCAGCTGCTCGGCGAGATCGCGACGGTCACGTCCACGACGTGGGTCACCCGCCGCCCGCCGGTCTGGCGGGATGGTCCCTTCGACGAGGACGCCGGACGTCGCGCCGTGGCCATGGTCGAGGAGGCCGTGCGGGAGGGACGCCGGCCCGGGAGCGTCGTCGGCGTCACCGGTCTGCTCGTGTCGACGCCCTACATCCGGGACGCGCTCGACCGCGGCGTCCTCGAGCGGCTGCCGATGTTCGACCGCATCACCCCGGACGGCGTCGCGTGGGATGCCACCGACCAGGACGACGCCCGGTTCGTCCGCGCGGACGTGATCCTCTGGGCGACCGGCTTCCGCGCCGAGGTGACGCACCTGGCGCCGCTGCGGCTGCGCGCGCCGGGCGGCGGCATCCGGATGGACGGCACCCACGTGGCCGGCGAGCCGCGGGTGCACCTGGTCGGCTACGGGCCGTCGGCCAGCACGATCGGCGCGAACCGGGCAGGCCAGAGCGCCGCACGGCAGCTGCGGCGGCTGCTGCATCCCGCCGACGCGCTCCCCCGCTCGGCCTGAGCGGGCGCCCCGGTCTCGTTCCGCGGCGCGCCGGGACGGAGTGCGCGCAGGCCCCGTTCCCGCGCCGGAAAAGGGGCGTGCGCGCCCATCATCCGGGCGGAGCGGGCGGCACCCCCTGAGGGCCGGCGTCAGGGACTGTTCAGGGTCTGTTCAGGGGTTGCCCCGATGTGCCGGGGCACCCGTGGCCGCCAGGGTCGTGGGCATGACCTCCTCCCCGAACTCCGGCCCCCGGGTGATCGCATGATCGTCGCGCGCGGGCTCACCAAGACCTACGGCGACAAGAAGGCCGTGGACGGCATCGACGTCACCGTCGAGCCCGGCCGGGTGACCGGCTTCCTCGGCCCGAACGGCGCCGGCAAGTCGACGACGATGCGGATGATCCTCGGCCTCGACCGGCCCACCGCCGGCACGGTGACCGTCAACGGGCACCGCTACCCCGACTCGCCCGCGCCGCTGCGCGAGGTCGGGGCGCTGCTCGAGGCGCGGGCCCTGCATCCGGGCCGCTCCGCCCGCGACCACCTTCGCTGGCTCGCGGTGAGCAACCGCATCCCCGTCCCCCGTGTCGACGAGGTGCTCGAGCTGGTCGGCCTGACGTCGGTGGCGCACCAGCGCGTCGGCCGCTTCTCCCTCGGCATGGGACAGCGCCTGGGCATCGCCGTCGCGCTGCTCGGCGACCCGCCGGTCGTCGTCCTCGACGAGCCGGTGAACGGCCTGGACCCCGAGGGCATCCGCTGGGTGCGCACCCTCGCCCGGCAGCTGGCCGCCGAGGGGCGCACCGTCTTCATCTCCAGCCACCTCATGTCCGAGATGGCACTGACCGCCGATCACCTGGTGGTGATCGGCCGCGGCCGGGTGCTCGCCGACTGCTCGATGTCGGACTTCATCGCTCGCCACGCCGCGTCCTTCGTGCGGGTGCGCAGCCCGCAGCCGGCCGACGTGGCCGACCTGCTGCGCCGGCAGGGGCTCGACGTCGTCGACGAGGACGACGAGTTGCGCGTGCAGGGGCTGGACCCGGCCGCCATCGGTGAGCTGGTCGGGAAGAGCGGTCTCTACCTGCACGAGCTGACGCTGGTGCGCTCCTCGCTCGAGGACGCCTTCATGACGCTGACCGCCGGCAGCGTCGACTACTCCGCCGCCACGCCCGTGGGAGCCCCCCGATGACCGTGACCACGACCTCCCGGACGGTCACCCTCGACCCGAACCGCAACGTCCCGGGCGTCCGCAGGCAGGGGTTCCCGGACGCCGTGCGGGCCGAATGGATCAAGTTCTGGTCGGTGCGCTCGACGACGTGGTCCACAGTGATGCTGTTCGTGCTCGGCGCCGGGCTGACCGTCCTCGTGTGCGCGACCAGCGCCGAGTGGCTGGCCAGCGGGAAGGCCGACGAGTCCCCCGCCTCGTTCGTCACCTGGGGGATGATGTTCGCCCAGATCACCGCCGTCGTCCTGGGGGCACTGATCGCGACCAGCGAGTACGGCACCGGCATGATCCGCGCGACCCTGGCCGCGACGCCGCGCCGGGGCACCGTGCTGGCCGCCAAGGCCCTGGTGCTCAGCAGCACCCTGTTCGTCGCCGGCACCGTCACCGCCTTCGCCGGCTACCTGGGCGGCAACTGGTTTCTCGACGACCACGGCGTCGGCGTCGCCCTGACCGACGACGGCGTGCTGCGGTCGATGGTCGGCAGCGGGCTCTACCTGGCGGTGCTCGGCCTGTTCGCGCTCGGCGTGGGGGTGCTGGTGCGCCACACCGCGGCGGCTCTCTCGATCGTCCTGGCGCTGGTCTTCGTCGTCGGCACCATGGTCTTCCTGCTGCCCGGCGCCTGGGGAGAGTGGATCGGCAAGCTGATGCCGGGCAACGCCGGCTCGGGGGTGGCCACCCCCGTCTCGTTCAACCCGGATCTGCTCGAGCCGTGGGTCGGCTTCGCCGTCTTCTCCGGCGAGGTCGCGGCCGTCCTGCTGGTGGCCTACCTGGTGTTCCGGCGCCGGGACGCCTGACCCCGTTCCGCCCCTGCTGTCCCCCGGCCCGAGCGGCCGGGGCACAGTGGTGCGGTGACTCCCCCAGACCCGGCCGCCGAGGGCCGCCGCCGCGCCGACCTGCTGGTGACCCTGCTGGCCGACGACGACACGACAGGCGTCGACCGGTTGCTCGCCGGGGTGAGCGAGGTGCGCGACCTCGTCTTCACCGGTGCGGGCCTCACCTCCGTCGCCCGCGCCGAGGCCCGGAGCCTGCCCCCGGCCCAGCGCGCCCAGGCCAACACCCGACAGGAGCGGCTCGGCCTGCTGCGCAACGCGAATGCCACGAACCCCGAGGGGCTGCGCGTCTGGCTGCGGCGGGCCGCCCAGGAGATCCTGCTGATCCGGGCGCAGCAGGCGGTCGCCGACCGGGTCGCCGCGGGAGATCAGGAACGGACGGCCACCCGGCTGGCGGCCGAGGCCAACGGCACCGCGGCGGCCAGCAGGACCGCCACGACGACGTAGGTCAGGTCCAGCCCGATTCCCGCGGCGACGACGCCCACCAGGAGGGCACCCGCGGCCGTGCCGCCGTCGAACGCCGCGTTCCACATGGCGCTTGCCGCCGTCGTCCCGCCCTCCCCCGCCCGGGCGAAGGCGGCCAGCAGGGTGAGGTTCTGGGCGGCGCCGAAGCCGATGCCGAACACGGCCGCGCCGACGAGCACCCACGGATCCCCGGCCGCGAGCCCCGCCGCGCAGGACGCCAGCCCGAGCGCGGCCAGCACGAGCGACGCCGGCATCAGCAGCCGGCTGTCGAGCCGGTCGGCCAGCAGCCCCGCGCGCCACCGGGACACCGCCCCGGTCACCCCGAAGAGAAGCAGCGCTCCGGTCGCGAGGGCGCCGTCCGGCCGCTCGATCGGCAGGAACGTGACCAGGCCACCGCCGGCGAGGGTGACCACGAACAGGACCACCGACGGCAGCAGCGCCGCCTCCACGGCGGCCCGGCCGGGGCGGCCGCCGGTCGGCGAGGGCTTCGGCGCCACCGACCGCAGGAGCGCCGGCACGAGACCGATCCCCAGCACCGGCGACGCCGCCAGCCACGACACCCAGCCGACGTGCCCGTCGAGCACCAGCGCCACCCCGGCGGGGACGGCGACCAGGTTCGGCACGGCGATCGCCAGCCCGTAGATGCCGATCGACTCGCCGCGTCGCTCGGGCGGCGCGACGCGTGCCGCGAGAGTCGCGCCCAGCACGGTGAGGACGGCGAAGCCCGCGCCCCGCACCACGGCGATCGCCGACAGCCAGGGGATGCCGTCGTCCACCACGTACAGCGGCGCGGGCAGGCCCATGGCGAGCAGGCCGGCCACCAGCACGGGCCCGTCGCCGAACCGGCCGGTCAGCGCGGGGATGGCGGCCTGGACCGTGATGGTGACGGCGAGGAAGACCGCGGTGACGATCCCCGCGGTGCTCTCGGCGGCTCCCCCGCGGACGGCGTAGACCGGCAGCGAGGCCAGCGTCAGGCAGTAGCTGGCGAACCCCAGCACGGTGACGCCGACCAGCGCCCGCATCCCCCGGGACCGCCACAGCGACGCCGTGCCCTCCTGCGCCGCCGTGCCCATCCCGCGACGCTAACGGACTGCCGGGGTAGGCATGCGGGATGCCGTTGTTCACCGTCGGTCACGGGCCCGAGGACCGCGTCCGGCTCGGCGCCCGTCTCACCGGCGCCGGGGTGAAGGCGATCGTCGACGTCCGCCGGTTCCCGGGCAGCCGGGCCAACCCCGACGTCCGACGCGAGGCGATGGCGGAGTGGCTGCCCGGGGCGGGCATCGACTACCGGTGGGAGGAGCGGCTCGGCGGGCGGCGCCGCCTGCCGCAGGGCGAACCCGTCGCCGACGCCTGGTGGACCGTGGCGCAGTTCGCCGCCTACGCCGCCCACACGCGCATGCCGGAGTTCGGCGCGGCGCTGGACGAGGTGCTGGCCGAGGCGGCTGCGCGCACCGTCGCCGTCCTGTGCAGCGAGAGCGTCTGGTGGCGGTGCCACCGGCGGCTGATCGCCGACGTCGCCGTCCTCGGGCGGGACGTGCCGGTCACGCACCTGATGCCCGACGGCCGACTGACGCCGCACCGCCCGTCCGAGGGCGCGGTGGTGGTCGACGGCGCCGTCCACTGGCCCGCGATCATGGAGCCCTGACCACTGTCCGGCCGAATCCGGTGGTCACGGCTCCATGATCGCGGGGAGCAGAGCAGCCTCACCCCATGTGCGGGTAGCGGTGGTCGGTCGCGGGCGCGAACGTCTCCTTGATCGACCGGGTGCTCGTCCAGCGGAGCAGGTTCTGGGGAGCGCCGGCCTTGTCGTTGGTGCCCGACGCCCGGCCACCGCCGAAGGGCTGCTGGCCGACGACGGCGCCGGTCGGCTTGTCATTGACGTAGAAGTTGCCCGCCGCGTACCGCAGGAAGTGCTGGGCGTGCGCGATGGCGGTGCGGTCCTGGGCGATGACCGCGCCGGTGAGGGCGTAGGGGGCCACCGACTCCATCTGGGCGAGCACCGTGTCGTAGTCGGCGTCGTCGTAGACGTGGACGGCGAGCACCGGCCCGAAATACTCGGTGGTGAAGACGTCGTGGTCGGGGTCGGTGCCCGCGATGATCGTCGGGCGCACGAAGAAGCCCTCGGAGTCGTCGGCCGTGCCACCGGCGAGAACGGTCAGCGCGTCGTCGTCCTTTGCCCGCTCGAGCACGCCGGACAGCCGGGAGAACGACTTCCGGTCGATGACCGCGCCCATGAAGTTCGACAGGTCGGTCACGTCGCCCATGGACAGCGACTCGGTGGTGGCGATCAGGTCGTCCCGCAGCCGCCCCCAGACGCTGCGCGGCACGTAGGCGCGCGAGGCCGCCGAGCACTTCTGGCCCTGGTACTCGAAGGCGCCGCGGACGAGCGCGGTGCGCAGCACGTCGACGTCGGCCGAGGCGTGCGCGACCACGAAGTCCTTGCCGCCGGTCTCGCCGACGATCCGCGGGTAGCCGCGGTAGGAGGAGATGTTCTCCCCGACCGTCCGCCAGAGGTGCTGGAAGACGGCGGTGGAGCCGGTGAAGTGGATGCCGGCGAGGTCCGGGTCGGCCAGCGCGACCTCGGAGACCGGGACGCCGTCGCCGGGCAGCATGTTGATCACGCCCGGCGGCAGACCCGCCTCCTCGAGCAGGCGCATCAGGAAGTGCGCCGCGAACTGCTGGGTCGGCGACGGCTTCCACACCACGGCGTTGCCCATGAGCGCGGGTGCCGTCGGCAGGTTGCCCGCGATCGCGGTGAAGTTGAACGGCGTGATCGCGTAGACGAAGCCCTCGAGCGGGCGGTGGTCGACGCGGTTCCAGACACCCGGCGAGGACTCCGGCTGCTCGGCCAGGATCTGCCGCCCGAAGTGCACGTTGAAGCGCCAGAAGTCGATCAGCTCGCAGGCGGAGTCGATCTCGGCCTGGGTGGCGGTCTTGCTCTGGCCGAGCATGGTCGCCGCGTTGAGCGTCTGCCGCCACGGGCCGGCGAGCAGGTCGGCGGCCTTGAGGAACACCGCGGCGCGGTCGTCGTAGGACATGTCCCGCCAGGCCGGCGCCGCCTCCTTGGCGCTGCGGACGGCGTCCTGCGCGTCCTGGTGCGTGGCGTTCGCCGAGGTGCCGAGGACGGCCGAGTGCCGGTGCGGCTGCACGACCTCGAACTTCTCGCCCGCGGCCATGCGCTGCCGGCCGCCGATCGTGGCGGTCAGCTCGAGCGGGTCGCCGGCGAGCTCGGCGAGGCGGGTTTCGAGGGCGGCGCGCTCGGCGGAGCCGGGGGCGTAGGTGAGCACCGGCTCGTTGCGCGGGGCCGGGACGCGGGTGACGGCATCCATGTCAGAACCTCTCAGGACGTGGTGCAGGACTCGGCACTCAGGACTTGGTGACGAGCGAGCGCAGGAAGAAGCGGACGTTGGCCGGCCGCTCGGCCAGCCGGCGCATGAAGTAGGCGTACCAGTCGATGCCGTAGGGCACGTACGCACGCACCCGGGTGCCGGCGGCGGCCAGGCGGCGCTGCTCGTCGGGCCGGATGCCGTAGAGCATCTGCACCTCCCACGAGTCGGCGGCGCGGGAGTTCTGGGCGGCCAGTTCGTGGGCCAGGCGGATCAGCTCGGGGTCGTGCGAGCCCACCATCGGGTACCCCGGGCCCGCCATGAGGATCTCGAGGCAGCGCGCGTAGGCGGCGTCGACGTCCTTCTTCTTCTGGTGGGCGACGGTGGGCGGCTCGTCGTAGGCGCCCTTCACCAGGCGGACGCGCGATCCGGTCACGGCCAGGGCCTTGGCGTCGTCCTCGGTGCGGAAGAGGGCCGCCTGCAGGACGGCGCCGGTGTCCGGGTGCTCCTTGCGCAGGTCGGCGAGCACCGCGAGCGTCGAGTCGACCGTGCGGTGGTCCTCCATGTCGAGGGTGAGCGTGGTGCCGATCGCCGAGGCGGCCTCGACCACGGGGCGCACAAGCTCCAGCGCCAGATCCGTGCCGCCCTCGGGCAGCGCCTGTCCGAACGCGGACAGCTTCACCGACACCTCGGCGCCGCGCCCGAGCCCGAGCGGCGCCAGCCCCTGGAGCAGGGTGAGGTAGGCGTCGCGGGTGCGCTCGGCCTCGGCGCGGTCGGTGATGTCCTCGCCGAGGTGGTCGAGCGTGACGTCGATGCCGTCGGCGTGCAGGGCGCGCACGGCGGCGAGGGCGTCGGCCAGCGTCTCGCCGGCCACGAACCGGTCGACCACGTGCCGCGTCGCCGGGTTGCCGGTCACGAACCGGCGCAGACCGGGACGGCGTGAGGCGGCCAGGAGAGCCTTCGAGGTGAACACGGGACCTCCGGGGCGAGTTCGGGGTGTGACCTCCGACGCTAGGCACTCCCACCCCCTGGGACGAGAGACAGATGTCCAGAACCGGCGGGCGTGCTCTCATACACTTGTACGACAATCCGGCACTTTTGGCCATAACTGCCGGGAAGGGGGGACGGCGATGCGCGACGACCTGCAGGACCTGGTGGACGAGGTGTCCCGGCTCCTCGGCGCACCGGCGACGCTGGAGGACGCCGACTTCACCCTGCTCGCCTTCTGCGCGCACGACGAGAGCCGCACGGGCGCGATGGACGCCGTCCGCACGCGGTCGATCCTCACCCGCGGGTCACCGGAGGCGACACGCCTGTGGTTCGAGGAGTTCGGCATCGCCTCGGCCGAGGGGCCGTTACGCACACCGGCGGACCCGGCGGCCGGGATCCTCACCCGCCTGGTCATCCCCGTGCGGCACGCCGGCCGCACCCGCGGCTACCTGTGGCTGCTCGACGGCGGCCGCATCGATCCGGACGACGCGGACGATCCGGCCCTGCGCTCCGCCGTGGAGCTCGCCGCCGAGGCCGGCCGGCTGCTCGCCGAGCGCGCCGCGGCCGACGACGACCTCGGCCGGCCGCTGGCCGCCGTCCTCACCGGGAGCCCCGCCGCCCGCGCGCCCGCGGCCCGCCAACTGGCCGCGGCCCTGGGCGGCGACGGCGCCCAGGCGCTGGTGGCGCTGATCCCGGGCGGGCCCGGCCTGCCGGCCAGCTGGCGGCTCCCCGCAGCGGGAGCCGTCGCCACGGTGCTGGACGACGACGAGCGCGACGGCGCGCGGACGGTCGCGGTGCTCGTGCCGCTGCTCGGCCCGGGCGACCTGCGGCCCGCCGGAGCCCTGGCCGCCGCCTCGCTCGCCACCCTGCCGACGGCCAGCGCGGCCGGGGTCTCCCAGGTCCGCCGCGGCGTCGAGGAACTGCCCCGCCAGTGGGCCGAGGCCCGGGCCGCCGCGCGCGTGGCCGCCGCCGTTCGGCGCTTCTCCCCCGTGGCGCACTGGGCCGAGCTGGGCGCCTGGCGGCAGATCACCGAGCTGAGCGCGCCCGATCCCGTCGTCCTGCCGCTGCTGGCGGACCCCGTGCTGGCCGGGACGGCGGAGGTCTTCCTCGACTGCGCCGGCAGCGCCTCCCGTGCCGCGACCACCCTGTCGATCCACCGGCAGACGCTGTACTACCGGCTGTCCCGGATCGCCGCGCTGACCGGCCTCGACCTGTCCGACGGCGAGCACCGCCTCCTGCTGCACACCGGGCTCAAGGCCGCCCGGCTGAGCCGCGGGCGATGACCGGCCGGACCATCGCCGTCACCTAGGCTCGCCGGGATGGCTGCGGAGGGAGAACGGACCGACACCGACGTCCTCCGCCTGCTCCGCACGGGGACGGCGGCCGAGCACGAGGCCGTGGAACGCAGCCTCGACCTGCTGGACCCCGGGCTGGACCGGCTCCGGCTGGTCGAGGTCCTCGGCCGCCTGCACGGGTTCTGGCGGGCGGCGGAGGCGGGACTCGACGCCTGGGCGGCCGAGCACGCCGCCGACGCCGCGGCGGTCACCTGGCCACGCCGTCGTCGTGCCGCGCTCTTCGCGGCCGACCTCGGGGTGCTCGGCGCCGCGCCGCCGCGGCCGGTACCCGAGCTTGCGGCGCTGCCCGGCACCGGGGCGGCCCTGGGCCGGATGTACGTGCTCGAGGGCTCGACGATGGGTGGCCGGTTCATCGACCGGCACCTCGCGACGCTGCCCGACCTGGCCGACACCCGCCTGCGCGCCTTCTCCCCCTACGGGGCCGAGACGGGGACGATGTGGCACGGCTTCCGACAGGCCGTCCGGGCGCACGTCGCCGACGGCGTCGAGCCGGCTGCCGTCGTGACCGCCGCCCGCGGCACCTTCCAGGCCCTGGCGGCCTGGTGCCGGCCGCTGGCCCGGACGGCGGCGAGCCGCTAGTCCGACTCCGGGGCGACGAAGCGAGGGGTGAGCCCGTCGTCGGGGACGCCGCCCCGGGCCGGGAGCGGGCGCTCGTCCTCCGCGGCGCGCACCAGCTCGGGATCGGCCGGCGGGAGGCTGCCCGCGTCGCGCTCGAGCGCTGCCAGCAGACGCTCCTCGTCGGGATCGAGGTCGCCCGGTCCGAGGTGACCACCCGGTTCGCCGGCATCGGTCCCGGAGGCCATCCCGCTGTCGGCGAGGGTGTCGGAAAGGATGCTGTCGGGGTCCGTGCCGTCCCGTCCGGCCATGCTCATGCCCGTCTCCTAGTCAGGTCGCTCAGCGGGGGAAGTTCGGCTCGAGCCGGGGCACGATCTGCATCTCCGGGACGAAGGCCGAGGGGTGCAGGAGCAGCAGGGTGCGCACCATCTCCGCAACGGCGGACGGCGGCATCATCAGGTGCGAGGGAATGCCCCACTGCTCCATCATCGGCGTATCCATGGCCGCCGGGATGAGGGCCTGCACGCGGCACGGGAACGGCCGCTCGCTGCCGTCGGGCTGGCGGACCGCCTTCTCGCGCAGCTCCCGCTGGATGCACCGGGTCGCGTTGAGGAAGCCGGCCTTGGACCCGTTGTAGGCGATGGCGCCGCTGCCCGAGGTCAGTGCCGACAACGACACGATGTGGACGACGTCGGCGGTGCGCCCCTCGGGCAGGTGCTGCACCCGCTTCATGAACTCGCTGGTGAGGAAGATCGGCCCCTCGCAGTTCACCGCCTGCACCCGGCGGTAGTCGGCCAGGTCGATGTCGGTGATGTAGCCCGGGCGGTCGATACCGGCCACGTTGACGAGGATGTCGAAGGCGTCCCCGTGCCGGTCGAACAGCGCGGCGACGGTGCGCTGCCGGCTGTCGTCGTCGGTCACGTCCAGGGACAGGACATCGGCCGAACCGCCTGCTCCGGTCACCAGCGTCCGCGTCTCCTCGCTGCCCGCGGCGTTGATGTCGGCGAGCGCCACGTGCGCTCCGGCCTCGGCCAGCGCCACCGCCGTGGCACGACCCAGCCCGCTGGCCGCGCCGGTGACCAGGGCGACCCGCCCCTTGAGTTCGGTCGTGCTGTGGTCCATGCACCCTCCAGTCCGAAGCTTGGCTCTCAGCCTCTCCGAATTCGGGCCGGGGCGCAGTTCGGCGGCGGGAGCCCGGGTCAGCGCGGCAGGGACGCCGTGGCCACCCGGCCGCGGAGCCGCTGCGCGGGGGTGGCCCACACGTCGGCGAGGGTCACGGTCCGCAGCCCGCGTCGGCGAGAAGAGCCAGGAGGTCGCCGTACACCGTGGTGACCGTCGGGTGGTTGGCGTGGCCCACCACGATCCGCTGATCGGTGAACCACTGGCGTGCGGCCGCCAGGAGCTGGGCTGCGCTGAGCACCCGGGAGTCGCCGAGCGTGCCGTTCCAGAGGGCCACGGTCGGGTGCCCGAGGTCGGCGGCGATCCGGTCCACCCGCTCGTCGTGCGCCCCGTACGGGGGCCGGTAGAAGGGAGTGTCGAGGACGCCGAGGGTTGTGCGCAGGAAGTCGCGGTTGCGCCGCAGTTCCTCGGCCACGGCGGCATCGCCGAGGGTGGTGAGGTCCGGATGCGACCAGGTGTGGTTGCCACACGCCACCTGCCCGGACTCCACGAGCGGCCGGAGCGCGGCGGCGTTGTCGGTCCACGACCGATAGCGGCCGTTCGGGAAGAGGGTGAGCCGGACACCGCTGCCCGCCGCGAAGGCGGCGAAGGCCGCGACGACCTCGGTGCTGGTGCCGTCGTCGACGGTCAGCGCCAGCGCCCTCGGCGTTCCCGGGAGCCCGCTGACCACGCCGACCGGTGGATCGACCGGGACCACCCCGGCGACGCCCGCGGGTGCCGCTGCCGGTGTCGCGATCGGGGCGGGCACGGAGGCACGGGGAGCCACCGGCGGACCGGCCGCCAGGTCGCGCGCACCCCGCAGTCCCGCCGCTCCGGTGAGCCCGGCGGCGAGCGCGAGGAGGAACCGGCGGCGTTCCACCGCCGGACGGTAGCCACGGAAATTTTCCGCACAGGGGAGGCGGGTTCGAACGCGCCGCCGACTCCGCCAGCGCAGTCGATTCGATACTGCCTGTAATCGCTACAGTCACCCATGCGCTCAGTTTCGGTAACGCTGAGTCACGCAGCCTCACGCCCGGGCCTCCGACACCGCCTCGCAGCGCCGATTTCGGCCTTCCGGAGGCTGCCCCCTCGGACGGGTGAATGCCTCGCGCCAGTTATGTACCTCTCCGCATGCGTGCCGACACAGTCCGTGCTTGAAAGTTCAACGCACAGGGATGTGCCACGTCCGCTAGGAGTGCACAAACGACATGAACACCACCGTGCGGGGCAGCAGCCCCGCCTCGCCCCCCGGCTACGGGGTGACCTGGGGAGGACCTCCCCGCGTCGCCACCCGAGGCCTCACCGTGGTCGCCGCCGCGGCCGTGATCGCGGGCATGGCCGGACCGGCCGTGGCCGCCACCCCCACCCCCGCCTCCTCGGCGGCGGTCTCGGTGATCGTCCAGGAGCTGCCGAACTCGGGTAACGGCCCGGAGAAGGCGGTCGCTGCCCTCGGTGGCACCGTCACCGGCTCCTTCGAGGTCATCCACGGCTTCAAGGCCTCCGTCCCGGGCGACCGGCTGGCCGCGCTCCGCGCGACCCCCGGCGTCCAGGCGGTCACCGAGGACGCCAGCCTCACGCTCTCGAGCACCGAGGTCGACGACCAGGCCGGTCTGAACGGCTCGCTCCAGCGGGTCACGCACGAGATGACCGGCGCCTCGACCATGTGGGACGCCGGCTACACCGGCGCCGGCGTGGACGTCGCGCTGATCGACTCCGGCGTCGTCCCGGTGCAGGGGCTGGCCGGCAAGGTCGTCGTGGGTCCGGACCTCTCGTTCGAGGCCTTCCAGTGCACGTCCGCGGGCTGCGACAAGAGCCCGGCCTACGGCCTGGACACCTTCGGGCACGGCACGCACCTCGCCGGCATCATCGCCGGCAAGGACAGCACCGGCACGGTCACCAGCCAGACCACCGGCGAGTTCACCGGCGTGGCTCCGGGCTCCCGGGTCGTCAGCGTCAAGGTCGCTGACACCCAGGGCCGCACGGACGTCTCGCAGGCGATCTCGGCGATCGACTGGGTGATCAAGAACCGGAAGAAGAACGGTCTCAACATCCGCGTGCTGAACATGTCGTTCGGTACCGACGGCGTCCAGGCCTACCAGCTGGACCCGCTGGCCTACGCGGCGGAGCAGGCCTGGCTCAAGGGCATCGTCGTCGTCGTGGCCGCCGGTAACGAGGGCCACGGCTCGGCGAAGCTCGACAACCCGGCCTACGACCCGTACGTGATCGCCGTCGGCGGTTCGGACGGGCGCGGCACGGCCACGACGGACGACGACATCGTCGCTCCGTGGTCGGCCACGGGTGACGGCGTCCGCAACCCCGACGTCGTCGCGCCCGGCCAGTCCATCGTCAGCCTCCGGGTCCCCGGCGGCCAGATCGACACCGCGTACCCGGGTGCGCGTACCGGCGAGCGGTTCTTCCGCGGCACCGGCACGTCGCAGTCGGCCGCCGTCGTCTCGGGCGCCGCGGCGCTGCTGCTGCAGCAGCGTCCGAACCTGACGCCGGACCAGGTCAAGGCGCTGCTCATGGGCACCGCCCGTGAGCTGCCGGCGACCGACGCCATCGCGCAGGGCAAGGGCCTGATCGACCTGGCTGCGGCCAAGGTCGCGACGACCCCCTACGCGGTGCAGACCTGGGAGCGCTCGACGGGCAGCGGCTCGATCGAGAAGGCTCGTGGGTCGCACCACGTCGAGAAGGACGGCGCCCAGCTCACCGGTGAGGTGGACTGGACCGGCGTCAAGTGGAACCCGGGTGCGATGAACAAGGCCCTCAAGGAGGACACGAGCCTTCTCAGCGGTCTGCTCACCACCGCGAGCGGTCTGACCTGGAACGGTCTGACCTGGAACGGCCTGACCTGGAACGGCCTGACGTGGAACGGCCTCACGTGGAACGGCCTCACGTGGAACGGCCTCACCTGGAACGGCCTCACCTGGAACGGCCTCACCTGGAACGGCCTCACGTGGAACGGCCTCACGTGGAACGGCCTGACCTGGAACGGCCTCACCTGGAACAGCTCGGACTGGAGCTGAGGCACCCATGACGACGATGACGAACGGCGGCCTGCTCGCAGGCGTCCGTCGATTCCAGCTGGGCACGTCCCAGCGGATCGCGGTTCTCACCGGAGGTGTGACCGCGACTGCGGTGGCACTGTTCGTCATCGTCGTCGCACCGCTGTCCGCAGCGGCCACGGCCGTGTCCCTGCCGTGGCCGCTGTGGGCGGTGGCCTTCGCACTCGCCGAGATCCTGGTGGTCTACGTGCAGTGGAAGCGCGACTCCCACGGCTTCTCGGTCACCGACCTCGTGCTGGCCGCGGGCCTCTTCCTGACCTCGCCGGCGACGCTGGTGACCGCCCAGGTGGTGGGCACGGCGGTGTCGATGATCCTTTATCGGCGCCAGCGCGGCCTGAAGCTCGCGTTCAACGTGGCGCAGTACGCCCTCGGCGGCTGTCTCAGCGTCATCGTCTTCCACGGCCTGTCGGCCGGTGCCGGTCAGCTCGTGTGGCTGGCCGCGCTCGCCGCCGCCGTGGTCTCGACCCTCACCGCGGCCCTGTGCATCTTCCTGATCATGTCGATCGTCGAGGGCCGCGCCGACGTGCGCCCCCTGCTCGGCATGCTGGGCCTGTCGGTGCCCTTCACCGTGGGCGCGGCCGCCATCGGCGTGATCGTCTCGCGCACGGCCGTCGTCGACCCGTCGGCGCTGCTGCTCCTCGCGGTGCCGACCTTCCTCATCATCGCGGCCTACCGCTCCTACACGAAGGCGCGCGAGCAGCAGGAGAACCTGCGGCTGCTGCACGAGGTCACGTCGCTGCTGCACGCCGGCGACACCCAGGAGGCGCTGGGCGACTTCCTCGACTCCATCCGCTCGGCGTTCCGCGCGGAGTTGGCGGAGCTCGTGCTCCTGGGCCCGGCCGGCCTCGAGGGCGCGACCGTCAGCCGCAGCCGCGAGGGCCACGACCCCGTCGTGATGGGCCCCCTGGACGACGCCGTGGACCACGAGAGCCTGCTGCGCCTGGCGTCGGCCTCCGGCGCGCTCACCACCCGGACCGGGACCGGACGCGGCCAGCAGCTGGACGCGTACGCCACCGGCCGCGGCGTCAAGGACGCCCTGGCCGCCGCGCTGCGCACCGACGACCGCGTGCACGGCCTGCTGGTGGTCGGCGGCCGGCTCGGGGAGGTCACCACCTTCAGCTCCAACGACCTCGCGCTCCTCGACACCTTCGCCCGCCATGTGGCGACCTCGCTCGAGCGGGGCCGGCTGGAGGAGAACCTCCGACAGGTCACCGACCTCAAGGAGCAGCTGCGGCACCAGGCGCTGCACGACCCGCTCACCGCGCTGCCCAACCGCACGCTCTTCCTCGACCGCGTGCGGCACGCCGTCGACACGGCCGGCCGCACGCGGGTGTGGCCCGCGGTGCTCTACCTCGACCTCGACGGCTTCAAGCCGGTGAACGACAACTTCGGCCACGAGGCCGGCGACGTCCTGCTGCGCACCGTCGCCGACCGGCTCCGGGGCTGCCTGCGGCCGGCCGACACGGCCGCGCGCATGGGTGGTGACGAGTTCGTCATCCTGCTCAACGGCCCCGTCGACCGGCTCGGCGTCGGCCGCGTCGTCGAGCGCATCCGCGCCCAGCTGGACGTGCCGATCCTCCTCGGCGAGGGCGTCGTCACCACCGTCGGCGCCAGCATCGGCGTCGCCCTGGCCGACGAGGACATCGCCGACGCCGACACGCTCGTGCGCAACGCGGACATCGCGATGTACGCGGCCAAGCGGACCGGCGGGCACGACTTCCTGCTGTACGAGCCCGGCATGGGTGACGTCTCGGTGACCCGCCAGGACTCGTCGTCCGAGCTGGCCGCGGCCATCCGCGACGGTCACCTGCGCACCGTCTACCAGCCACTGATCGACATGCGCACCGGCCGGCCGATCGGCGCCGAGGCACTCGTCCGGTGGGAGCACCCCGTCGACGGCCTGCGCTCCCCCGACCAGTTCATCGCGCTGGCCGAGGACAGTGGCCTGATCACCGAGATCGGCGCCCTGGTGCTCAACGACGCCTGTCACCAGGCGGCCCGCTGGGTCGCGGAGTCCCCCGAGCAGGAGGACCTGCTGGTCACCGTCAACCTGTCGGCGCGCCAGGTGGCCGACGACGCCATCGTCGACCAGGTGACCGCCGCGCTGCGCGACTCGGGCCTCGAAGCGAACAGGCTCGTCCTCGAGATCACCGAGACGGTGCTCATGCACGACCGGGACGCCGCCGCGGCCACGCTGTGGCAGCTCAAGGGCCTGGGCGTGCGCATCGCGATCGACGACTTCGGCACCGGCTACTCGTCGCTGGCCTACCTGCGTCGCTTCCCGATCGACATGCTCAAGGTCGCCCGGGAGTTCGTCGACGGCCTCGGCCGCGACGCGCACGACGACGTCATCACCCGCGCCATCGTCGAGCTGGCCAACACCCTCGGCCTGCTCACCGTCGCCGAGGGCATCGAGACGACGCAGCAGTCGGAGACCGTGGCGGCCCTGGGCTGCGACATCGCGCAGGGCTATCTGTTCTCGCGGCCGATCGAGGCCGACGCGGTCCGCGCCGTCATGGCGGAGTCCGTGGTGTCGGAGATCATCCGGCCGCGGTCGGTGCTGGCCCTCCCGCAGGGCGACACGGACGACCTGCTGGCGCCCGCGAGCTGAGCTCAGCTCGCGGGTACCAGCCCGGCGTCCTCGATCAGCCGGGCCTGCTCGCGGCACCACGGCGACCAGGCATCGCCCTCGGTCTCCTGGCGCTCCCGGAACGCCGCCCACTCCAGCAGTGCCCACTCCCCCACCTCGGTGGGCTCGGGGCTGGGCGAGCCGGTGAACCGGCCGAGGTAGACGGGGCAGATCTCGTTCTCCACGACCCCGCGGAACTCCGCGCGGTAGCGGTAACCGGGCAGTGCCGGGCGGACGTCGGTGACCGGCAGCCCCAGCTCGAAGGCGGCCCGCCGGGTGATCGCGTCGGCGTCGTCCTCGTCAGGGCCTGGGTGCCCGCACACGGTGTTTGTCCACATGCCGGGGAACGTCTGCTTGCCCTCCGCCCGGCGGGTGACCAGCAGGCGGCCGCCGTCGTCGAACAGGTAGGCGGAGAAGGCGCGGTGCAGCGGGGTCTCCCCGTGGTGCACCAGCGGCTTCGGCATCGTGCCGATCGAACGGCCCTCGTCGTCGACGAGCACGATCAGCTCCATGGGATGACATTGTCGTCGTCCCGACGACACCGCGGCCACGGGGCGTTCCCCACCTGCGCGGAGCCCTTCCCGGCCCTCGTCAGGGAGCCTTCGGCCCCCGTTCCTCGGACCGCCTCGCGGAGCGGCGGTGTGCCGCTCCTCGCGGAGGCCTCCGGCCCCCACTCGTCACGCCACGTCGCGGGGCGGCTCCTGGCAGAGTGCTCTCTCGTGGACAGCTTCCGTCGCGATGGCCTGACCTTCGACGTCGTGGACGGCGGCCCGTCCGACGGCGAACCGGTCGTCCTGCTGCACGGGTTCCCCCAGGACTCCGCCGCGTGGCGCCAGGTGGCGCCGCCCCTGCACGAGCACGGCCTGCGCACCCTCGCGCCCGACCAGCGCGGCTACTCCCCCATGGCCCGGCCGCGCGGCCGCGCCTCGTACCGGCTGCGCGAGACGACGGCCGACGTCGTGGCCCTGCTCGACGCCGCCGGCCTGGAGACGGCGCACGTCGTCGGACACGACTGGGGCGGCATCGTCGCCTGGGCGCTCGGCGCGTGGCACCCGGAGCGGCTGCGCACCCTGACGGCGATCTCCGTTCCGCACCCCGCGGCGATGGCCAAGGCCATGGTGACCAGCGACCAGGCGCTGCGCTCGTACTACATGGCCGTGTTCCAGCTGCCCGTGCTGCCCGAACAGCTGATGCTGGCCGGCGGCGGGGCGGCCCTGCGCCGGACCCTGCGGAACAGCGGCCTCCCCGGCGAGTCAGCGGACCACTACGCCGCCCGGATGCAGGAGCCGGGAGCGCTGTCGGCTGCACTCGGGTGGTACCGGGCGATCCCGTTCGGCGTGCGCGACACGGTGGGCACGGTCCGCGTGCCGACCCTGCACCTGTGGAGCACCGGCGACGCGTTCCTCGGCCGCGCCGCCATCGACGCCACCGCGCAGTTCGTCGACGCCCCCTACCGGCTCGAGGTGCTCGACGACCTCCCGCACTGGATCCCCGAGCTGGCCCCCGACCGCGTCGCGGAGCTGGTCACCGCCCACGTCCGCACCACCTGACCGGCGGGCGCGCGGGGGCCGCCGTCGGTTGGGAGACTGGCGCCATGCCCACGACGGCGCCCGCGCTCCCCCGGGCCGCACGGCTGGACCGGCTGCCCTTCACCCGCGAGCACGGCCGGCTGGTGGTCGGCTCGGGCCTGGGCTGGTCGCTCGATGCCATGGACGTCGGCCTCATCTCCTTCGTCATGGCCTCCCTCGCCGCCCAGGAGCAGTGGGGCATCACCCCCGGCGAGCTGTCGTGGATCGGGTCGATCGGGTTCGTCGGCATGGCACTGGGCGCCACGCTCGGCGGCCTGCTCGCCGACCGGTTCGGACGACGTCAGGTCTTCGCCCTCACCCTGCTGGTCTTCGGGATCGCGACCGGCGCGGCGGCGCTGTCCTGGTCGGTCGGGGCCCTGCTGGTCTTCCGCTTCCTGATCGGCCTCGGCCTGGGCGCCGAGCTGCCGGTCGCTTCGACGCTGGTCAGCGAGTACGCCCCCGCGCGGATCCGCGGCCGGGTGGTGGTGCTGCTCGAGGCGTTCTGGGCGGTCGGCTGGACGCTGGCGGCCCTGATCGGCTACGTCGTCGTCCCGCGCAGCGACAGCGGCTGGCGCTGGGCGCTCGCCCTCGGGGCACTGCCCGCCCTCTACGCCGTCGTGGTGCGGCGGCGGCTGCCGGAGTCGGTGCGGTTCCTCGAGGCGCGCGGCCGGGTGGACGAGGCCGAGGCCGCGGTGCGGCGGTTCGAACGGGCGGCGGACGTCGACCCCGTCGACTCCCCGGTCGCGAGTCCGGTCCCCTCCCCCGGCCCGGGCGCGCTGTGGGCGGCCGGAGCGCGGATGCGCACCGCCGCACTGTGGGTCGTCTGGTTCAGCATCAACTTCTCGTACTACGGCGCCTTCATCTGGCTGCCGACCCTGCTGTTCACCTCCGGCTTCGACCTGGTCAAGTCGTTCGGCTTCACGCTGGTCATCACCCTCGCCCAGCTGCCGGGGTATGCGGCCGCGGCCTTCCTCATCGAGACGTGGGGTCGCCGGCCGACGCTGGCCGTCTTCCTGCTCGGCTCGGCGGCCGGCGCGGCGATGTTCGCAGCCGCCGACGGCGACACCGCCGTCCTGCTCACCGGCATGGTGCTGTCGTTCTTCAACCTCGGCGCGTGGGGCGCGCTCTACGCCGTCACCCCGGAGGTCTACCCGACACCCCTCCGCGCGACGGGCGCCGGCGCGGCCGCCGGCTTCGGCCGGCTGGCGTCGATCGCGGCGCCGCTGTGCGTCCCACCGCTGCTGGACGCCGGAGGCTCGGGTCTGGTGTTCGGCACGTTCGCCGCCTTCTTCGTGCTGGGTGCGGTGGCGTCCCGGTGGCTGCCCGAGCGCCGCGGCGAGGCACTGGACGACGCGGTCCCGACCCCGGTGGCGGCTGCGTCCTAGTTGTACCCGGCCATCAGGTTGGTGCCAGGCGGCTGATCGGGGGGAGTCCGCCGAGAGCGCTGTGGCGGCGTCGAGTGTTGTAGTGCTCGATCCAGGGGGCAAGGGCGGCGGCGCGTTCGTCGTTGCTGATGAAGACCTGGCGGTAGGCCCACTCGGTTGCCAGGGTGCGGTTGAGGCGTTCGACCTTGCCGTTCTGCCACGGGCAGTGCGGCCTGATGAACTTCTGCCGGGCTCCGAGCGAGGCGCAGACGCCTTTGATGGAGTGCTTGTAGGCCCAGGCGTTGTCGGTCATCACCCGCTCGATCCGGTCGATG
>JHVO01000012.1 GCA_000620185.1 Geodermatophilaceae bacterium URHB0062 | reverse complement strand
CGCGCTGCTCGACGGCCCGGCGCAGGTGCGCAGGCACGACGCGGTGGCTGCGGCCCAGCTCCAGGGGCTGACCCTCGGGGCCGATCACGATCCGGGTGATGTTGCCGTCGCAGGCCAGCCAGCGGGCGCGGGCGGCGGAGATGGTGGCGCCGAACCCCAGGCCGGCGGCACCGGGGCCGGTGGTGGGGTCGACCAGGTCGTCGATGCCGATGGTGACGATCACGTGCGGCTTGACGGTGCGCAGTATCGGCAGCCCGCCGGCGGCGAGGGTGGTGTCGGCCCACTGCACCAGCGCGTCGCCGAGCTGCTGGGCGCGGCTGCGCAGATCGCCCTGGGGCCGGTCGGCCTGCACCAGCGACTCGAGGGCGGCCTGCACCTTCTCCCCGCCGGCGGCGTCGAGTTCGCCGCGGATGGACAGGCTGCCGTCGGCGTGCTTGGCGAGGGTCAGCGACCGGCTCTCGGTGGGGTCGGGTTCGGGGCCGTCGGGGTCGAGTCGGGCCAGGTAGTGGTGCACCACCTGGCCGAGGTGGGCGTGCTCGCGGGTGGCCGCGGTGTCGGCCAGCAGGGTGTCGACCGCGGCGAGGTCGACACCCTGCTCGGCCGCGGCGGCCCGGTGGGCGGGGCTGGTGATCGGGGCGAGTACCGAGACCTGCTCGGCGGTGATCCGCCCGGCGGCGAACGCCGCCGCGACCGCCGGCAGCGCCTCGATCGCCCGCCCGGTGCGGACGATCTGCCCGATCGCTGTGGAGGAGAGCCGGGCGTGCCCGCGCAGCCACGACCGCATCGTCTTCAGCCCGTCGTACTCCGGCGCCTGCATCAGGTCGGCGATCCGGACGGTGCGGGCCAGCTCGGCGTCGATCCGGTTCCGCGCGCGGACCAGTTCGGCTGTCCGGTCGAGCAATGCGGCGGAACCCATCGCATGGAGATCGTCGGTGGTGAGCGCGTCCAGCGCCGACTCCAGCTCGCCCACCGCCCACCTCCATACCATCGAACCTTTGTGCGAATTGTATCCATCGGACTGGACTTCGACCAGACGAATCCCCAGGTCAGCAGCCTGTCCACAGATGTGATGAAGGCCTTGACATGCCACCGGTGGCGGTAAGCACTGGCCCATCCCCGCGTCCGAAAACCGCCAGTTCTCGTCGCCGTCCCCTGGCATGCTTCATCCCATGACCGAAGCCCTCGACCACGAGCGCTGCTACCGAGCGGTCGCCGGCCGGGATGCCCGCTTCGACGGCTGGTTCTTCACCGCCGTCCGCACGACCGGCATCTACTGCCGCCCCTCGTGCCCGGCGCGCACACCGCTGGCCCGCAACGTCACCTTCTTCACCACCGCCGCCGCCGCGCAGGCGGCCGGGTACCGGGCATGCCGCCGTTGCCGACCCGACGCCGTGCCGGGCTCCCCGCAGTGGGACGTGCGTGCAGACGTCGTCGCCCGGGCCATGCGGCTGATCGCCGACGGCGAGGTGGAGCGCAGCGGCGTACCCGGCCTCGCCGCCCGGCTCGGTTACTCCGAGCGCCAACTGCACCGGCTGCTCGTGGCCGAACTGGGCGTCGGTCCGCTCGCCCTGGCCCGCGCGCAGCGGGCGCATACCGCGCGGCTGCTGATCGAGACCACCGACCTGCCCATGGCCGACGTCGCCTTCGCGGCCGGGTTCGCCAGCATCCGGCAGTTCAACGACACCGTGCGCGAGGTGTTCGCCACCACGCCCAGCGGACTGCGCGGCGCAAAGCACGCCGCGGGGAACGGGGCCCCCGGCTGGCTCACTCTCCGGCTGGCCGCCCGTGAGCCCTACGCCGCGGACGAGGTCCTCCTGTTCCTCGGGGCGCACGCCGTGCCGGGTCTGGAGGAGTGGGACGGGACGACGTTCTCCCGCGTCCTCGACCTGCCGCACGGCCCCGCGGTCGTCCGCCTCTCCCCCGCGCCGGGGTCAGGCGTGATCGCACGGCTGCAGCTCGCCGAGCTCCGCGACCTGGGGGCCGCCGTGACGCGCTGCCGCCGCATGCTCGACCTCGACGCCGACCCCGCGGCCGTGGACGACGTCCTCGGCGCCGACTCGGCGCTCGCGCCGCTGGTCAGCACGGCGCCGGGACGACGGGTGCCTGCCTCCCCCGACGCAGACGAGCTGGCCGTTCGTGCGGTGCTCGGTCAGCAGGTGTCGGTCGCCGGCGCCCGCACCCTCACCGCGCGACTCGTCCGATCGGCCGGCACCCCGTTGGCCGAACCCGTCGGCACCCTGACCCACGCCTTCCCCCGAGCGGCCGCGATCGCCGAGGCCGACCTGGCCACCGTCGGGCTGACCGGCACCCGCCGTCGCACCGTCTCCGCGCTCACAGCCGCGCTCACCGCGGGCGACATCGCCCTCGACCCCGGGGCCGACCGCGAGGAGGCCGGCCGGACGCTGCTCGCCGTCCCCGGCATCGGCCCGTGGACGGCGGCGCTCGTGCGGCTGCGCGGTCTCGCCGATCCCGACGTCTGGCTCCCCGGCGACCTGGCGCTGCGCCGGTCACTGGATGCGCTCGGCAGCTCCGACGCCGACGCCGCCACCCGCTGGCGCCCTTGGCGGTCCTACGCCGTCCTGCACCTGTGGGCGCTCGCCGTGCCGTCTCTCTTCACCCGCCCGACCGCACCCCTCACCCACCCGAGCACATCCCTCACCCACCCGACCACACCCCTCACCCCCGCCCTCTCCAGGAGTGCCTGATGACCGCCTCCCCTGCTCCCGCCCGCTACGCAACCGTCGCCACGCCCCCCGGCCCGTTCACCGTCGTCGTCACCGCGGACGCCGACGGCCGAGACGTCGTCCTCGCCAGCGGCTGGACCGCCGACCTGGGCGAGCTCGTGCCGGTGATCCACCCCAGCCTGCGTCCGGCCGCCACCGAGCGCGTCGACGACCTGCCCGTCCTCGATGTGGTCGGCAAGTTCTTCGCCGGCGACGTCACGGCGATCGACGACGTCGTCGTCCGCCAGCGCTCGGGCCCGTTCCTCACCGAGGCGTGGGACGTGCTGCGCACCGTGCCGGCCGGGCATCCCGACACCTACGCGGCCTTCGCCGCACGGTGCGGCCGGCCGGCCGCCGTCCGGGCCGCGGCGAACGCCTGCGCCCGCAACGCCGCCGCGCTGTTCGTCCCGTGCCACCGGGTCCTCGGTTCGGGTGGAGGCATGGGCGGCTTCCGCTGGGGGACGCCGGTCAAGCGCTGGCTGCTCGACCACGAGGCGGCCCACGCACCGGTACCCGCCTGAACGGAACTGTCGGACCCGTCCGGCACCCTGCCGGACATGGACGCCGCTTCCCTGCTCACCGGTCTCCTCGTCGGTGCCCTGCTCGCCACCGCGGTCACGCTCGGCGCCGTCGCGCTGGTCGCCCGCCGGCGCCCCGGGGAGGCCGGGCTCGAACCGGTGCACGAGTCGCTCGACCACCTCCACCGCCTGCTCGCCGGCATCGAGCGCGCCCGTGCCACCGCGCACGGTGAACTGCGCGAGCAGATGGGCACCGTCGGGCAGGCATCCGCCCAGCTCAAGCAGGAGACCGCCGCCCTGGTCACCGCACTGCGCACGCCGCACGTGCGCGGTCGTTGGGGTGAGGTGCAGCTGCGGCGGGTGGTCGAGGTGGCCGGGCTCCTCGAGCACTGCGACTTCGTCGAGCAGCCCGCCGGGAAGAACGACGAAGGCGCCGGGGTCCGGCCCGACCTCGTGGTGACCCTGGCCGACGGGCGTCAGGTGGTGGTGGACGCGAAGGTGCCCTTCGCCGGGTACATCGAAGCCGTCCAGGCAACCGACGAGGCGGTCCGCCGGCAGCGGGTGGAGGTGCACGCGCGGCAGCTGCGCGCGCACATCGATGCGCTCGCCGCCCGCCGGTACCCGACGGCCTTCCGGCCGGCGGCCCCCTTCACCGTGCTCTTCGTGCCGTCCGACGGTTTCCTCACCACCGCGCTCGAGACCGAGTCGGGGCTGCTGGAGTACGGCTTCGCGCGCGACGTCGTCCTCGCGACGCCGAGCACCCTGCTCGCGCTGCTGCGCACGGTCGCCTACTCCTGGCGGCAGGAGCGACTGGCCCGCGACGCCGACCAGGTGCTCGAGGTCGGCCGCCGGCTCCACGCCCGGCTGAGCACCCTGTCCGGTCACCTCATCCGGCTCGGATCCGCCCTGGGCACGACGATGACGCGCTACAACGAGACGGTCGGTTCCTACGAGCGTTCGGTGCTGGCGGCGGCCCGTCGCTTCGACGACCTCGGTGTCGCCGAGACACCGCTGCCGGAGCCCGTCGCGCTGGAGGCCACCGTCCGGACGCTCCGGCCGGCCGAGCCGGAGAGCGAGGAGGCGCGGGACGGCACGACCGGGTAGCCGGTCCCGCGGGCCGCAGGAATCGCCCTGGTCACCCTCGCCCCAGCACTCACGCCGCACGGCTGTGCGCGCGCTCGCAGTACCGCGACGCGGCGCCGTGTTGCGCGCCAGACCGCCCCCCGGTCGCTACCGTGGCGCTCGATGGGAGGCCTTCCGGCCGACCACGGGGGAACGGGACGGAGGTGCGCCATGGCCACCGCACACAGAGCCGACGGGTGGCAGCAGAGCGCTGGACGACCCGACCGGTCGTCCGCCGCGCCACGGCCGCCTCGTCCGGAGCGCATGCGCTCCGACCGCATCCCGTCCGACCGCATGTCCGCCGATCGCGCCTCCTCCGACCGCATGGCCGAGCGGATGCGGGCCGAGCGCATGGGCCCGGACCGGATGGCCGAACGCATGCGAGCGGAGCGACCTGGCTCCGACCGCATGTCACCTGACCGCATGGGGCGAGACCGCATGAGCCGTGACCGCATCGGACCCGAGCGGCCCTCGCGCCCCGTCCGCAGTGGGGCTCCGCAGTCGCGGGGCGCCACTGCCGGCCGCAATGCCGGATACCCGCGGGTGTCCCAGGGCGGCCGCCCGCTCGACGGTCGCGGTGCTCGCGACCCCCGCGACCGGGACCCTCGCGACCGCGACGCCCGCGCGCGCGACTCGCGTGAGATCCGCGATCCACGCCGTGGCGAGGCGCGCGAGCGTCCCGCCGAGCGGCGTCCTGCTGCCCGCCCGTCGGAGGGCGGTCGCACTCGTCAGGCCGCTCCGGTGGAAGCCGGCAACGGCCGCCTCCGTGGTGTCGTGGCGGTGATCGGGATCTTCCTGATCACGCTCGCCGGCGCCGGCGCCGACTCGTTCGTCGGCATCGGGCTCGACATGATCACCCTCGTCTGCCTCGTCGTGTCGACGGTGTTCGGCACGCTCCTGGTCCGCCGGCGCGACCTGATGTCCGTGGTCGTCGCGCCGCCGCTGGTCTTCGTCGCCGTCGCGGCGGTGAACATCGGGCTGGCCCCGTCGGCGCACTTCACGCTGCCCACGGTCGCGACCCTGCTCGTCCGGGGGTTCCCCACGATGGCCATCGCCACCGGCGCGGCGATCGTGCTCGCCCTGTTCCGGTTGATCGCGCGCCGCTGAGTTCCTCCCCCGGCGCGGCCCGGGGGTGTTCCGGCTGCCCTCCCCCGATCGCCGGCGGCTCAGCGGCTCAGCGGCCCGCGCCCGCCGACGGGACGACGCCCCGCGTCAGCTCGTCGGGCGACCCTTGCGCAGCTCGTGCGGGAGCGCGAACACCAGCCGCTCCTCGGCGGCCTTCACCGTCTCCACGTCGGGGTAGCCGCGCTGGGCGAGCCAGTCCAGCACCTCGCTGACCAGGATCTCCGGCACCGACGCCCCGCTCGTGACGCCGACCGTCTCGACCCCGGCCAGCCAGGACGGGTCGATCTCGGACGCGAAGTCGACGAGGTGCGAGTCGCGGGCTCCGGCCTCGAGAGCCACCTCGACCAGGCGCACCGAGTTCGACGAGTTGGTCGAGCCGACGACCAGGACGAGATCGCACTCGCCGGCCATCTGCTTGACGGCCTGCTGGCGGTTCTGGGTGGCGTAACAGATGTCGTCGCTCGGCGGGGACTGCAGCCCGGGAAACCGGTTCTTCAGCTGATCGACCGTCGCCAGGGTCTCGTCCACCGACAGCGTGGTCTGCGACAGCCACACCACCTTCTCGGGGTCGCGCACCTGGACATTGGCGACGTCGTCAGCCCCGTCGACGAGCTGGATGTGGCCGGGCGCCTCGCCCGCCGTGCCCTCGACCTCTTCGTGGCCGCGGTGGCCGATGAGCAGGATGTCGTAGTCGTCGCGGGCGAACCGCTTCGCCTCCTGGTGCACCTTCGTGACCAGCGGGCAGGTCGCGTCGATGGTCCGCAGCCCGCGGTCGGCGGCCTTCTGGTGGACCGCCGGCGAGACGCCGTGCGCGCTGAACACGACCACCGAGCCCTCGGGCACCTCGTCGGTCTCGTCGACGAAGATCGCGCCGCGCCGCTCGAGGGTCGCGACCACGTGCTTGTTGTGCACGATCTGCTTCCGGACGTACACCGGGGCGCCGTGGATCTCCAGGGCCCGCTCGACGGCCACGACCGCGCGGTCCACGCCGGCGCAGTACCCCCGGGGATCGGCCAGGAGGACACGTCCGCGCTGATCAGCCATGTCCCGATGGTATGTCGGCCCGCGGCGGAGCCTTCGTGCCGGCGGGGTGGGACCGGACACGGCCCCGCGGGGGTGGATCTGGCCACACCTGGTGTCACGCGAATGGTTGTGGGGCACGCTGTGCGCATGGCTCGTGAGATCCCCGAAGTTGTCCGCGCCGCCGCCGGGCTGGCCGCCACCGTCCTCGACGAGGCACGCAAGCTCCCCGAGACCCTGCCCGGCCTGCCGGTGCGCCTCATCGGGCTGGCGATGCAGCAGGCGATGAAGGTCCAGCAGCAGTACGCCGGGCTGGTCGCCCGCGGCGACGAGCTCTTCACCGGTCTGCGCGGTGAGGACGAACCCGGGCTGGCCACCTTCGACGACGACCTCGACGAACCGGTGGCGAGCAACGGGTTCCGGGAGTCGGCCTTCGACCGCGCCGAGAGCCCGGCTCCGGTCGAGGACACCGTTGCCGACGCCGAGGTGCCGTCCCTGCCCCGCGACCCGGCCGCCGACGCCGTCACCTCGGTCGTCGACCAGCTCGCCGACCAGGTGGAGACCGGGCAGCAGTCGATCGAGGAGCTGGTCGAGGAGGCGCCCGCGATCGAGGAGATCCTCGACGAGATCGCGATCGACGAGCTGGTCGACCAGGCACCGACCCTCGACGAGACGGCCCCCGCGACGGACACCGACGAGACGGCCGACGTCTCGACCACCGTCGACGTCCTCACCGCGGACGGCGACGTCACGACCGTCGACGCGGCCGTGACCGACGAGGGCGTCGCCGCCCCCGAGGCCGCTTCCGAGGCCGCTTCCGAGACCGCCACCGAAGCCACCCCCGAGGCTGCCACCGCCACGGACGAGGGCGGCTCGCCGGTCGCCGCCGCCACCCCCGACGACGCCCCCGCGAGCGACACGGGCACCGGCTCCACCGCTCCCGCCACCGCCCCGATCGACGGCTACGACGACTTCTCCATCGCCCAGCTGCGCGGCCGGCTCCGCGGCTACCAGCTGAGCACGGTGGAGGAGCTGATCTCCTACGAGCAGGCCGGCCGGGCCCGCGAGCCGTACCTGCGGATGCTCCGCAACCGCCTCGAGAAGCTGGAGCAGCAGGCCGTGGAGAACAGCCCCCTGGCACCTCGCGGGTGATCTCAGGGTCGTCGGACCCGCATGGCAGTCTCGGGGCGTGACCGCGCCGTCCTCCCCCGAGTCGCCGTGGCCGGTGCGCACCGTGGCCCGCAAGGTCGCCGACTGGATCGGCCGCCTCGGCGAGGTCTGGGTCGAGGGCCAGGTCGCACAGCTGTCCCGGCGCGGCGGAGCGGCCACGGTGTTCCTGACGCTGCGTGACCCGGCGGCGGACATGTCGGTGCCGGTCACCTGCCACCGCGACGTCTCCGACCGGCCCGGGCTCGAACTGACCGAGGGCGCCCGCGTCGTCGTCCGCGCCCGGCCCGACTACTACGTCGCCCGGGGCTCCTTCTCCCTGCGCGCCACCGAGATCCGGGCCGTCGGCCTCGGTGAGCTGCTGGCGCGGATCGAGCGGATCCGGCGGCTGCTGGCCGCCGAGGGCCTCTTCGACGCCGTCCGGAAGCGACCGCTGCCGTTCGCGCCGGCCGTCGTGGGGGTCATCACGGGCCGTGACAGCGCCGCCGAGCGCGACGTGCTGGTGACCGCGCGCCGCCGCTGGCCCGCGGTGCGGTTCGCGATGCACATCTGCGCCGTCCAGGGGCCGACCGCCGCCGCCTCCGTGATCGAGGGGCTCCGGCGGCTCGACGCCGACCCCGCCGTCGAGGTCATCGTCATCGCCCGGGGCGGCGGCTCGGTGGAGGACCTGCTGCCCTTCTCCGACGAGGGCCTGGTCCGGGCGATCGCCGCGACGCGCACCCCCGTCGTCACCGCGGTCGGGCACGAGACCGACACGACCCTGGTCGACCACGTCGCCGACGTCCGCGCCGCCACCCCGACCGACGCCGCGCACCGGATCGTGCCCGAGATCGGGGAGCAGCGGCGCCTGGTCGAGAGCCTGCGCGCCCGGGCCCGCCAGGTGCTCGGCGGCCGCGTCGACCAGCAGGTCCGCTGGCTGGACTCCATGCGCACCCGACCGGTGCTCGCCTCCCCCGAACGCCTCCTGCACGGGCGGGAGGACGACGTCCTGGCGCTGCGCACCCGAGCGCGCCGGACCGTGGTGCACCGGGTGGAGGGCGCCGAACGCGACCTCGAGCACGCCCGGGCGCGGGTCGCCGCGCTGTCGCCGGCCGCCACCCTGGAGCGGGGCTACGCCGTGGTGCAGCGCGCCGACGGCGGCCTGGTCCGCGACCCCGCCGAGGTGGCCGACGGCGAGCGCCTGCGCGTGCGGGTCGCCGGCGGCCGCTTCCCCGTGCGAGTCGACCGATCGAGCGACGACGAGGAGAACGAGCCGTGAGCACCCCCGAGGCCACCGAGCCGACGACCACCTACGAGCAGGCCCGGGAGGAGCTCGCCGACGTCGTCCGGCGACTGGAAGCCGGCGGGCTCACCCTCGAGGAGTCCCTCAGCCTCTGGGAGCGGGGCGAGGAGCTGGCGCAGCTGTGCCAGCACTGGCTGGACCGGGCGCGCGAGCGGCTGGCCGCCGCCGCGCCCGCGGACGGCGCCGGACCGGAGTGACCGGCGCCGTCGGGGCAGGGCGGGTCAGGCGGCCCGGACGAGGTCGGCCTCGGCGGGCATGACGACCCCGGCGGCCGTGACGACGACGCCTGCGGCGGCCAGGGCGGCGAGCATCCGCTCGGCCCGGCGCCGGAGGATCGTCGACATCCGCATCTCGTCGGGGCGGTGGTCGGTTGCGTCGGGAGCCAAGGGGTCGCCCGGGCCGTCGTAGAGGCAGCGGGCGAAGACGTCACGCAGGTCGGGGCGCACCAGCGGCACGGGCACGACCGGTTGCGGCTTGCGCGACAGGACCCGGGTGACCATCCCGCAGGCACAGGACCCGCCGGTGGCGGGGGGACGGTGGTCGCCGCCCGGGCAGTCGGCACGAGGGGGCATCGGTGCTCCTTCACGAGCGCTGTGCGAGTAACTCGCGTGACTGGTGGGGCGGAAGCGTCCCGTGCGATACGGCGCGCCGACACGCGGCGCACCGAAGGGATATCAGGTCGTGATGTTGGCCACAGAGCCGCGGTCACCACCCTTGTGCGACCGTGCTCAGCCCGAATACGGCTTCACCGCCGCAGCGACCGTCTCGAGCTCGTCGTCCCCGGCCGATCCGGTGACCGCGACGGTCACCCCGTCGGCCCCGCGGACCAGCGCGGTCTCCCCGCGCTGCGTCCTCTCGCGGGTCCACGTCGACCCGCCGATCTCGACGGTGCCCCGCTTCTCGGCCCCGTCGAGGACGGCGGCGAGGGGCGCGGCGCGGCGGTCGTCGCTGACCACGAAGCCGGCGAACTCATCCGACGGCGTCAGGTATCCGATCTCGAGCGTCACCGGGTCCCCCTCGGCGGCGTTGCCCGCGTCGGTGCGTGCACTGGTCGGCCGGTAGTCCTTGCTCAGCCCCGTGGGCGCGGGCACGTCGTAGCTCGCCCGGGCCGCGGCGAGCTGCACGGAGCTGCTGGGGTCGACCACGCGCACCCCTTCGTCGGCCTTCTCCTGCAGCGACTGCCAGCCGACCAGCACCAGGCAGATGACGACGAGCGGCAGCAGCGACCGCACCATGTTGGCCGCGCTCATGCGGTTGGCCCGCTGGATCGCCGGGGACGGCGCCGGTGCGGCCTCGGCGGTCGCTCCCGCGGGGGCGTCGTCCTGGGGTCGCGAACTCGTCGGGCCGGATCCGGTCATGCACCTAGGATCGCAGCACAGTTCGCCCCCGCTGCCGCCCGCCGCCGTGCGGCCCCTCAGGAGGTCCCGTGTCGCTGCCCGGTCCGAACAATCCGCTCCCGTCGAGCACGGTCGGGCACGGATTCCGCGCCGACCGCCCGGCTCCCGACCGCAACCTGGCCCTCGAGCTGGTGCGGGTCACCGAGGCGGCCGCCATGGCGGCGGGCCGGTGGGTCGGCCGCGGTGACAAGAACGGCGGTGACGGTGCGGCGGTCGACGCCATGCGCGCGCTGATCGGCACGGTGAGCATGAAGGGCGTCGTCGTCATCGGCGAGGGCGAGAAGGACGAGGCCCCCATGCTCTTCAACGGGGAGGCGGTCGGCGACGGCCAGGGCCCCGAGTGCGACGTCGCCGTCGACCCGATCGACGGCACCACCCTGATGGCCAAGGGCATGCCCAACGCGATCGCCGTCATGGCGGTCGCAGACCGGGGCGCGATGTACGACCCCTCGGCGGTCTTCTACATGGAGAAGATCGCCACCGGACCGGCCGCGGCCGACGTCGTCGACATCACCGCGCCGGTGGGCGAGAACATCCGGCGGATCGCGAAGGCCAAGAAGAGCTCCCGCGCCGACGTCACTGTCTGCATCCTCGACCGCCCCCGGCACCAGCAACTGGTGCAGGAGGTGCGGGAGGCCGGCGCGCGGATCAAGTTCATCACCGACGGGGACGTCGCCGGCGCGATCGCCGCGGCCCGGGAGGGCACCGGCGTCGATCTGCTGCTCGGCATCGGCGGCACCCCGGAGGGCATCATCGCGGCCTGCGCGCTCAAGTGCATGGGCGGTGCGCTGCAGGGCAGGCTGTGGCCCAAGGACGACGAGGAGCGGCAGAAGGCGATCGACGCCGGCCACGACCTCGACCGCGTCCTGCACATCGACGACCTGGTGCGCGGCGACGTTTTCTTCGTGGCGACCGGGATCACCGACGGAGAGCTGCTGCGCGGCGTCCAGTACCGCGCCGGCGGTTGCACGACTCAGTCGCTGGTCATGCGCTCCCGCTCGGGCACCATCCGCTCCATCGACAGCCTGCACTCGCTGGAGAAGCTGCGCGCGTACTCCGCGGTGCCCTTCGACCGCCTCGACGAGCAGGAGTGACCGGCCACCACCCCTAGAACGGAGGTGGCGGGAACGGGGGCAGCGCACCCGGCGGGGGCGGCGGCCCCGGAGGTACCTGCCGCCGTTGAGCCAGCCGCTCCATCAGCGCGGCCCAGCGGCTCGCCGACTCACCCGGCGCGAGGCTGCGCAGCCGAAGGTCTCCGAACACCGTGCGCCCGTGGACGACGATCCGCGGCGTCCCGGGCAGGCGGGGCACCGCCTCGAGCTCGACCTTGCGGTCGCCGAACACGGTCCATCCGTACAGGTCGGCGTCGACCCCTTCGGCGACGATGACCTCCACGTCGCCGAACACCGAGCCGAGGAACAGCTCGACGCGGTCGGCGTCCGTGCGCATGGCGCGCAGGTCGATCCGCACGTCACCGAACACGGTGGTGGCCCGCCGCGGGGGCGAACCGCCGGACACCGTGATGTCGCCGAAGACGTTGGTGAGTTCCTCCGGGGCCCGGGTGCCGACGATCTCGACCGCGGGCTCCGCGGGCAGGTCGGCCAGCAGCGCCTCGAGCTCTCCGATGGTCACCGCCGCATAGGCCGCCGACGCCCGCTGCCCGAACTCGTCGAGGTTCAGCCGCCCCTCCCCCAGCGCGACCTGCAGCCGCGCGACGGTCGCGTCGCGGTCGGCGTCGGCGGCGCGGACCCCCGGTGGACGGTCGGGCGGGACGTCCTCGGTCACGAGCGGACGGTATCGGCTCCGTCAGTTCTCCGGGAACGTCTCGGTGCAGTAGGCGAGGGTGCCGGGCGGCTGCCGCCCGGCACAGCTGTCGCCGTACGTCTCGTAGTCCGAGCCGGCGTCGGACTCGTCGAACAGGTCGTCGCAGGCCCGCATGTCGCCGACGTAGCAGGCGGTCGCGAGGTCGTCGAGCAGCGGATCGTTGCCCAGGCCCTCCGGGGTCCCGGTCGGGTCCGGAAGGGCGCCGGCGTCCGACGCCGTCCGGCTCGCCGTGGTGGGGTCCGGGCTGACGCCGGCCGGGTGGACGTCCCCCCTGTCGAGCAACAGGAAGAGCGCGACGCCGACCGCGGCGAGGACCACGACGCCGACCACCACGAGGGCGATCGCAGTGGTCCGGTTGCCCCTCGGCGGTCCGCCGACGGGAGCGCCCGGCGGACCCCACGGGGCACCGAACTGCCCCGGCGGCGGGAGCCGCCGCGTCGGGTCGCGCTGCCCCGGCGGGCCGAGCCGCTCGGTGGGCTCGTCCGGCGGTGGCCGCCAGCGGGAGGAGCCGGACCCCTCGACGCCCGCCCCGTCGTCCCCCCGCGGCGGATGCGGCGGCCGCGACATGGCACCTCCTCGGACGGGCGGCGACAGTGCCGCGGATGCTAGGACGTCCCCGCCGCGGACCGGAACCACGCGGTCCTCCGGCAAGATCTAGGGTCCTCTCGGACCACAGTCACCATCCACACCATCCGGGAGCACAGCGTGGGTCAGGACGCCACCGAGTACCGCATCGAGCACGACTCCATGGGCGAGGTCCGCGTGCCCGCCTGGGCGAAGTGGCGGGCCCAGACGCAGCGCGCCGTCGAGAACTTCCCGATCTCGGGCACGCCCATCGAGCGCGAGCTCATCGGCGCCCTCGCCGCGATCAAGGGCGCCGCCGCGGCGGTCAACGCCGATCTCGGCGTGCTGGACGGTGACATCGCCGGGGCGATCACCGACGCCGCGGCCGCCGTCGCCCGCGGGAACTGGGACGAGCACTTCCCCATCGACGTCTTCCAGACCGGCTCGGGGACGTCGAGCAACATGAACACCAACGAGGTCATCGCCACGCTGGCCACCGAGTCCCTCGGCAAGCCCGTGCACCCGAACGACCACGTGAACGCCTCGCAGTCGTCCAACGACGTCTTCCCCTCGGCGATCCACATCGCGACCACGCGGGCCATCGTCGCCACCCTGATCCCCGCGCTGGAGCACCTCGAGGCCTCGCTGGAGCGCAAGGCCCAGGAGTTCGCCGAGGTCGTCAAGAGCGGCCGCACGCACCTCATGGACGCGACGCCGGTGACCCTCGGCCAGGAGTTCGGGGGGTACGCGGCCGCCGTCCGTTACGGCGCGGAGCGCCTGCGGTCCTCCCTGCCCCGGGTCGGCGAGCTGCCGCTGGGCGGCACGGCGGTGGGCACCGGCATCAACACCCCGCCCGGCTTCGCGGCGGCGATCATCGAGAAGCTGGCCGGGGAGATGGACCTGCCGCTGTCCGAGGCCCGCAACCACTTCGAGGCGCAGAGCTCCCGCGACGCGCTCGTCGAGGCCTCGGGCCAGCTGAAGACCATCGCCGTCGGCCTGGTGAAGATCGCCAACGACCTGCGCTGGATGGGCTCGGGTCCTCGCACCGGTCTCGGCGAGATCTTCCTGCCCGACCTCCAGCCCGGTAGCTCGATCATGCCGGGCAAGGTGAACCCGGTCATCCCCGAGGCGACCATCCAGGTGGCCGCGCAGGTCATCGGCAACGACGCCGCCGTGACCTTCGCCGGCACGACGGGCAACTTCGAGCTCAACGTGACCCTGCCGCTGATGGCCCGCAACGTGCTCGAGTCGATCCGCCTGCTGGCCAACGTGAGCCGGATCCTGGCCGACCGCACCGTCGACGGCATCACCGCCAACGTCGACCGGTGCCGCGAGCTCGCGGAGTCCTCACCCTCGATCGTGACGCCGCTGAACAAGTACATCGGCTACGAGGAGGCCGCGATCGTGGCCAAGCAGTCGCTCAAGGAGCAGAAGACCATCCGCCAGGTCGTCGTCGAACGCGGCTACCTGGAGCAGGGCAAGCTCACCGAGCAGCAGCTCGACGAGGCCCTCGACGTCCTCTCCATGACCCACCCGTGACCTGAGTGGAGTGCGAGGGCGCGGAAAACACGCCTCTCGCACTCCACTCGCGGAGGTCGGGGGCGCATCGTCGGCCCGGGCGCAGTAGCGTCCCCATCGATGAGCGAGACAGATGTAGCCCTGAGCTACCCCGGTGGAGAACTGCCCCTGCGCGCCGTCCCCGCGGCGGAGGGAGCCGACGGCCTCGACGTGAGCAAGCTGCTGGCGACGACCGGCAAGGTCACGTACGACATCGGCTTCGGCAACACGGCGTCGACGACATCGGCCATCACCTACATCGACGGTGACGCCGGCATCCTGCGCTATCGCGGGTACCCGATCGACCAGCTGGCCGAGAAGTCGAGCTTCCTCGAGGTCACCTACCTGCTGATCTACGGCGAGCTGCCCACCGCCGATCAGCTCGAGTCCTTCGACCAGCGGCTGCGCCGGCACACCCTGCTGCACGAGGACCTGAAGATGTTCTTCAACGGGTTCCCACGCGACGCGCATCCCATGCCGGTGCTGTCCTCGGCGGTCAGCGCCCTCTCGACCTTCTACCAGGACTCGCTGGACCCCTTCGACGAGCAGCAGGTGGAGATCTCCACCCTGCGCCTGCTGGCCAAGCTGCCGACGATCGCGGCCTACGCCTACAAGAAGTCCGTCGGGCAGCCGTTCCTCTACCCGGACAACTCGTGCGGGCTGGTCGAGAACTTCCTGCGCATGACGTTCGGGTTCCCCGCCGAGCCCTACGACCAGGACCCCGACCTGGTCAACGCGCTGGACATGCTGTTCATCCTGCACGCCGACCACGAGCAGAACTGCTCGACCTCGACCGTCCGCCTGGTCGGTTCCTCGCACGCCAACCTCTTCGCCTCGGTGTCGGCCGGCATCAACGCCCTGTTCGGCCCGCTGCACGGCGGGGCCAACCAATCGGTGCTGGAGATGCTCGAGGCGATCCAGCGCGACGGCGGCGACATCCCGCGGTTCGTCGAGCGGGTCAAGAACAAGGAGCCCGGCGTCAAGCTCATGGGCTTCGGTCACCGGGTCTACAAGAACTACGACCCGCGCGCGGCGATCGTGAAGAAGACAGCCGACCAGATCCTGAACAAGCTGGGCGGCAACAACGAGCTGCTCGACCTGGCCCAGCAGCTCGAGGAGATCGCGCTGAAGGACGACTACTTCGTCGAGCGCAAGCTCTACCCGAACGTCGACTTCTACACCGGCCTGATCTACCGGGCGATGGGCTTCCCCACCCGCATGTTCACCGTGCTGTTCGCTCTCGGGCGGCTGCCGGGCTGGATCGCGCAGTGGCGCGAGATGATGGCCGACCCGAGCACGAAGATCGGCCGGCCGCGCCAGATCTACACGGGGGCGACGGAGCGGAACTTCGTCCCGCTCGACCAGCGGTAACCCTCGCCGCAACCCTCGGCACGATCGGGCCGGGTAGCGCTCCCCCACGGGATCGCTGCCCGGCCCGATCCACGTCGCGGACCTGGCCTTACGGTGGACGACGCCGCGCACTCCTGGAGGACCTGATGGCCGAGACCGACGAGGACGTCCTCTTCGTGCCGCCGGTCCCGCTGGCGACCGGCATGCTGCTCGAACCCGAGGACGACGGACCGCCGCTGCGCATCACCAAGGTCGAGTTCGTCGTCAGCACCGAGGACGGCGGCGAGCTCCGCATCCCCCTGGTCCACCGGCACGGCGCATGGTGGGCCCCCTGACCCCGCGGGCCTGACCGCCGACCCGCGAACTGCGCGGGTTCCCCGGACGGGTGGCACCGGCAACATTCACCCTCCCCCCATGGGGTGAGATCCCCGCGAGGGTTCTCTCCTCCCCTCCCCAGCGCGTCGATACGTGGTGCGAGTGCTCCTGGCCGCATCCGCGGCCGGAGCCGGCCACGTAACGACGAGACCGCCGGGGGACGCCGCAGTGCCCGCACCACGCACGCCAGCGCGCCCCGTTCCGACCGCCCGGGAGATCCAGGCCCTCCGCGAAGCCCTCGCGCTCCGCCAGGGAACCGGCCGCACCCTCACGGCGCAGGAGGCGGCCCTTCTCCGGGCCGCCGCCTCGAGCCGGCCGGCCACCGCGCCGAAGGGCACCGCGCCGAAGGGCACCGCGCCGAAGGGCACGGCGCCCACGAGCAAGGCTCCGAAGCGCACGGCGCCCAAGGGCACGGCCCCCAAGGCCGGCGCCAAGAAGCCCGCGACGCGCAAGCCCGCCACGCGGCAGCTCGCCGTCCGCAAGCCGGCGACGGCCACGCGGACCAACCCGGCCGCCACCGACACCGTCCAGGAGAAGACCGGCCGGGCCTCGCGCTGGTCGCGGCGCATCGGCGTGGTCGCGATGAGCACCGTCCTGCTTCCCGCGCTGGCGTCCGTCGCTCTCACCGGCACCGCCGGGCCGGGCGGCACGGGCTCCTCCGACACCGACCTGGCCCTGACCGCGCAGACCCGCCTCCTCCACCAGGTCGACCGTTACCGGCAGCTGGAGCGGGAGGCCGCGGACGCCCGCACCCGGCTGCAGAAGGCCCGCGAGGCCGAGGCGACCGCGCGCGCGGCGGTCGCGGCGCAGCAGCAGGTCGTGGGCGCCGGCGCGGCCGACCTCTACACGAGCACCGCGGAGCGGCGGTACCCGATGCTCGCGCTCGACGCGCACGACCCTTCGAGCACCGACGACGTCCTGTACCTGCAGGCCGTGACCGAGCGCGCGGACCAGGCGCTGGGCGCCACGGTCGTCCGGGCCGAGCGTGCCGAGGCCGCCCTGGCCCTGGCCGGGCGCCGCGTCGCCGCCGCCGAGGCCGGCATCGACGACGTGAGCCGGCGCGCCGCCGGTGTCCTCGCCGACGCCCGGGAAGCCGTCGACGGCCTGAGCACCGAGGTGTCGCTGCAACTGGCCGCGCTGGAGACGGTGCCGGTCTCCGGACCGCAGCAGCAGCGCAACGACCAGGCGCGTGCCCGCTGGCAGAGCTATCTCTCCCGGCTCGCTGCCGCCGGCATCGAGGCGCCGACGGCCGCCGCGCTGGCCGACCCCGACGACCTGCCCGTCGGCCTCAGCCCCGCCCTCGACGCGGCGCACCGGCCGATCCCCGGCATCGCGCTGGGCGTGGACGGCAACCGGCCGGTGACCGTGCTCCCGGCGGAGACCGTCGCCGCCGTCAGCAGCGCGCTGTCCCAGCTGGGCAAGCCCTTCGCGGCCGGCACCGCTGGCCCGGACACCTACGACTGCGGCGGCTTCACCTCGACCGCCTGGCTGCTGGCCGGCTACGCCGTCCCGGCGACGCCGCAGGCACAGTGGGCCACCGGCGCGGCGGTGCCGCCGGCCGACGTGCAGATCGGCGACCTGGTCTTCTCGCCCGGTGGCCGGGACGTCGGCATCTACCTCGGGAACGGCGAGGTCGTCGGCGCCTCCGCCGGCACCTACCAGGTGTCGGTGCGGCCGGTGGTCGCCGGTTCGTCGGCCGTCCGCGTGACGCTGCCGGCCCCGGCCGGGCAGAACACCCCGCTGACGGCGGTCCCGACGAGCGGCCCCTGCGGTGCGGCGCTCCCGAAGCCGGGTCCGGCGACCCCGCAGTGGGGTGGCTGGGACAACGGTCAGATCCCGTCCCGGGCCCTCTGCGGGCTCGGGGTGTACGGCCACGCCCTCCGCTGCGACGCCGCGGCGTCCTACCGGCAGATGAGTGACGCCTACCGGACCGCCTTCGGGCACCCGCTCTGCATCACCGACTCCTACCGGTCACTGGGTGCGCAGGTCGCGGCGTTCTACGCCAAGCCGACGCTGGCCGCGGTGCCGGGCACCTCGAACCACGGGTGGGCGCTGGCCGTCGACCTCTGCGACGGGATCAACGTGTTCGGCACCCCGCAGTGGACCTGGATGACGCAGAACGCGGGCCGGTTCGGCTTCGTGCAGCCCGAGTGGGCCGGCCCCCGTGGCGACAAGCCCGAGCCCTGGCACTGGGAGTACGGCTACATCTCCTAGCTTTCCCCGCTGCGCAGATCGGTCAGCTACCGCTCCGAACACGACACGGTGATGCCACACCGTGCGTCGTCAACGCTGCTGCTCGCCCGACGGATGGCTCAGCACGTCATCTGTGCGGACTGCGTGGACTCGGCTGTCCATCCGTAGTCGCTCAGCGTGGTGACCGTGAACGTCACGGACGTGCTGCCCGCCGCCAGCTTGTCGACGGTGGTGTTGGCGCTGGTCGCAGCCCCGTCGGTCTGACCGACGGTGGCGACCTGCCCGTCGTTGCGATAGGCCTTCACCAGGTAGCCGGAAACCCTCGTGGAGGTACTCGGCTGCCAGGAGACCGTGACCGACATCCAGCGAGCGTTGCTGCAGGAAGCCAGCTCTGCCTTCACATTCGTCGGCGACTGGACGACGGCGGTGGCGACGACCAGGGACGGCAAGCCGCGGGTCACGGCGAACTTGGCCGTGGCGGGCGTGCTCATGACCAGTGAGAGGGCCACGGCGAGCGAGACCAGCACGAGCCTGCGTGCGAGACGGGCCACGGACCGCCACCTCCCTCGCGCTGTTCCGTACCGGCGACCCGCTGCCGCCGACGTGTCCAGGCTGCGACGTCAGCCGCAAGATCGCCTGCGTGGAAACGCAAGATCGGCGCAAGAGGCGAGGGGCCGCGCACGGAGCCCATCTCCTGAAGAAGGACCAGGCTCAGAGCCAGGGCAGGTCGGCCAGCCGCTGCCAGGGCAGCGTGACACTGGCCTCGGTCGTCTCCCCCGCCAGGCGGGCGGCGACCGCGAGACCGGCGCAGGCCACCGGCCGCTGCGGCGTGATGACCACGTGCATGTCGGCCAGCAGCAGGCCCGCCGAGCGCGCCCGCTGCAGCATCCGCTCGGGCGCGACGAGCGCGGCGGTCGCCAGACCCGGTGCCACGGGGTGCGACCAGAGCGCCACCGGCCCCTCGACGCGCAGGTCGAGGACGACGTCGTGCGCCCGGCCGGTCGCGGCGGTTCGGACGCGGTGCACCGCCGGCTCGGTCGCCCGGTCCGCCGTCCACGGCACGGTGAGCGCACCGCGGCGCACCACCACGCGCCAGCCCACCGCCGTGCGTGCGGCGTCGGCCCAGTCGAGGACGGCGACACCCGAGCCGGCGGCCGCGGCGTCGGTCACCGGGCGGTGCGCGACCCACGCCGACAACGCGGCGGCGATCCCGGCCGCGGTGGGGCGCACGCCCGCGGCGGTCATGTCGTCGGCGAGGTCGCCGAGCGGCGTCTGCACGCAGCGCTCGTGCTCCTCGAGGACGACGACCGAGCCCCCGCGCGGGCGCTGGACGAGCCGCACCCGCAGGTCGTTGGTGGACAGCGCCGGCAGCACGGTGCCGGCGACCTCACGCAGGTCGGCGACGTCCACGCGCTGCGGTCGCAACCGCTGCAGGAGCCCGGCCGCTCCGCCGAACGGGGCGCTCACGCGGCCGCCCCCTTGGCGAGGAGGGCCCGCAGGTCGTCGGGCAGTGCGGGCAGGGCCAGGACGCCCGCCAGCTCGCCGGCGCTGAGCCGGACCGGCAGGACGTCGGCCTCCCAGCCGGCGGCCAGCCGGACGCGGGCGGACGAGGCCGGCCACACCGCGTCCCGTGCCGCGGCCACGTGCAGCTCGGTGAGGACGTCCTCGAGCCGGATGGCGACGACGGGGTGCAGGTGGTCGTCGCCGAGCGCCTCGCGAACCACGGTGGTGAGGCGGGCCCGGTGGTCGCCGGTCAGCCAGTGCGGCACGAGCACGTCGGCGCCCGCCTCGCCTGCCGGTGCCGCGCTCGGTGTCACGGATGGGATATCGGCAGCGCAACCGGCCGATCGACCCGGATGCGCGTGGTTTTCCGTCCCTTGTCGTTCCGAGCGGCGCGTCCGGCGGGGCGCCGCTCGGCCGCAGCCGTGGTCCGTGCGCCGGTAGCCGAACCGCCAAAATGGCCATCATGGCCGGATGGGGTCGGGCTAGGGCGCGTCCCGGATCGGGGCCTGCGGCCCGGGCTCCTCGGTCGGGCGGTACTCAATCAGGTCGGCCGGCTGGCAGTCGAGGGTGGCGCAGATGGCGTCCAGGGTGCTGAACCGGATCGCCCGGGCCTTACCGGTCTTGAGGTTGCTGAGATTGGCCATGGTGATGCCCACCCGTGCGCTGAGCTCGGTCAGTCGCATCTTCCGCCGGGCGAGCATCACGTCGAGGTTGATGATGATCGGCATCGCTCAGACCGTCAGTTCGCTGTCCTCGGACATGTCCAGTGCGACGACGAAGATCCGCTCGAGCAGGGCCACCATGGCGAAGAGGAAGAGTGCGGCCACCTCCACCACGCACCACAGGAAGATCAGCGTCGGGTGCACGCGGCCGGTCGCGGCCATGAACCCCGCCAGCCCGAGCACCAGGTATCCCGCGAAGACGCCGATCAGCAGCCGCAGTCGACGCAGGATCTCGATGGTGCGCGTCGAGAACGCGGCACCGTCGTCAACCGTTTCCAAGAAAGCGAAGACCGACGTGATCGACGCGACCACCGGGACGAACGCCACTACCGCGGCGACGTAGATCGGCAGCCGGAGGTGCGCGAGCTCGGGCGAGGCCTGGGCCTCCTCCAGGCTGAGCCCGTAGAGCAGCCCGCAGCTCAGCATGATCGCGAGCAGGAGCAGCATCAGCAGGAACCGGAGGAGCCGGGTCTCCCGTGTCATGTCGCGAAGACTAGCGATTTCTTATCGATGAACAACAACAAGTTCTTGTCGTCACCGGAGGATCAGTCCTAGTCGGCGAGCTCGGCGAGTCGTTCCTTGAGCGCCTTCTCGACCCGGTCCGCGTAGACGTTCATGTTGCGCACCGAGGTGTTCAGGTCGGCCGACAGCTGGGTCTTGGTCACCCCGCCCCAGGTGGTCAGGTACCAGGTCGTCCAGCCCAGGACGTTGGGCTGACCGGCACGCTGGTCCGGACGCGCGCTCGGATCGGGGGCGCAGGCGGCGGTGAGGGCGTGCGAGAGCAGGGTCTGCTCCGCCTCCCCCATGATCTCGTCGGGCGCCTCGTGCGAGTCGGGCAGCAGGATCTCGGTCGCGTCCGGCCCGCCGTCCAGGGACTGCAGGTTCCGCAGCCCGTTGAGGGTGGCCACGGTCTGGCTGTTGCGCCGCAGGGTCGCCACGCTCTGCCCCATGTAGGCGGCGAGCTCCTTCTCGCTGGGACGGCGCTGGTGCTCGGAGGTGAAGGCCGCGATCGCCTTCTGCTGCTTGTGCTCGGTGTCGGCGGCCGTGCGGCCGTGCGCGTTGCGCCCGAGGTCGTGGACCCACTTGGACAGCTGGGTGGCGAGGAAGGCCCCGAAGGGAACGCCCTTGGTCTCGTCGTACTGGCTCACCGCCTTGAGCACCCACTCGTAGACCTGCTGGCCGAGGTCGTCGGGGTCGGGCAGGTGCAGCCGGATCGTGCTCATGTTGCGCTGCAGGCGCTTGAGGCTGACCGGTCCGTAGTGCCGGCACAGATCGGCCAGGAAGTCGGCCGGGAGGTCACGCGGAGCGCGGCGCCGGACGTCGGTCTCCGCCCGCAGCCCCACGGTGGTGCAGCCGTAGCGGGCGCAGCAGGCGCGCACCCACTCGGCGAGCATCGAGGCCGAGCCCGGGGCACCGTCGACGCGGTACAGGCCCTCGCCCTGGTCGAAGCTGACGGTCACGCCGTCGGGCAGTTCGTCGCGGAACTGGTCGAGCGGCAGCTCGTGGTCGACGCGGAAGTGCACCCGGTCGCGGGGCGTGATGGGCGCCAGCGCCCACCCCTCCGCCTCGGGCAGCCCACCGAAGACGAGCGGCTGGCGGGTACGGGCGCGGTCGGTGGTGGCGGATGACGTCGGGAAGGGGGCGAGATCGGTCACCGGAACTCCTGGGCACTACGGGAAGAGGAGGACCTCAGGGGAAGTGAGGCCCGGACGTTCGCTCGGGAGGCCCTCAGGCCGGAACGCGCTCACCCGGCCCCGGCCGCCGCGGCGCCGGGATCGGGGAGGGTGAGGTGGGCAGCGCGGCGACCAGCTCGTCGGCCGTCTCACCGCGGAAGGCGCTGCCACCGGCCGCACGCTCGAGGAGCGCCGCGGCGGCGGCGCGCTCGGCACCACTGGGCTCGGCCGTGTACACCGGCATGTGGTCGTAGAGGGTCGTGAAGATCGCGCTGACGAAGGCGTAGGCCGCCTGCGCCTGGGGCGAGAACTTGGCGACGCCGGCGCGGGGGCCGAGGTCGATGCCGACGGTGACCCGCACGATCCGGTCGTCCTTGCTCAGCCCGGAGACGGCGAAGGAGACCTCCTCGTGCTCGGCGGCGAGCGCCGCGAGCGCGGCCAGGCACTTCTTCGTCGCGCCCCGGCGCGGCCGCAGCTGAACGTGGACGACCACGGACTCCGGCTCGCCCTGGCCGTCCACGGACTGTGCGTTGGATGCACTGCGTTGCATGGTGATCGCCCCCTGTCACTTGCGTAGGGAGAAATTTGCCGCATGCAGGGCCAACTCATGGCACAAGACTCGCCGTGCCCTACGCAGTTGTGAGGGGTGAGCTTCGGCAGTTCTTGCCCGTGTCGATTACCTGCTGGACACAGCGCAGTGAACCGAGACAAGAAATGCCAAATCGGGCTCGCGACCGGCCATCCAGTTGTGTCAGGCCGACGCGTCCTCCGCTGTCTGCGTCGCCGGTGCCGGCGGTTCTCCGGCCACCGCCTCGGCGGCGCTCGCCGAGGGGGCGAAGGCGGCGAGGGCGCCGAGGCTGTCGGCGGTCACCTGCGCGGCGAGGAGGTTCGCCTCGGCGATCTGCCGGTAGACCTCCTCGCGGTGGATGGTCACTTCGCGGGGCGCCTTGAAGCCCAGGCGCACGGTGCCGCCTCGGACCTCGACGACGTGGACCTCGATGTCGTCGCCGATGCGGATCGTCTCGCCGACGCTGCGGGTGAGTGTGAGCACGAGTACCCCTCCATGGGTGTTGGCCGTCCGTGGCAGTGCCCGTTCCCGGGCACGAGGGCAGCGGCTGAGCTGCTGCCCCTCAGTCGTTATCGGCGCAGGGGCCGCCTGATGGGATGCAGCCCGTCGGTCAGGACGACCTGGCGGGCCCGGTGAGTATCGCCGTTGACCACCAGCGGTGCCCGCAGGTTGGCGGTCGCGCCGGCGACGTCGCCGCCCGGCACGGTCACCAGGCAGTACAGCTGGGCAGCGGTCGGGTCGGCGAGGCCGAGCTCGACGAGGGCCGAGGCCGGCAGGCCGGGCACGTACTCGGGGAAGTACGCCGCGGCCGCCACGGTCAGGAAGCGCGGCCCCTCCGGCGTGACCGACTGCAGCCAGCAGAGCACAGCGGCCGGGTCGGCCGGCACCAGCACGTAGTCGCGGTGACCGGGGAACCCGGGCAGCGACTCGGTCAGCGTCAGCGTCTGGACGGCGGGCGGCGTCGCCGGGCGCCTGGACGGTGCCGCGACAGCGGACGGCGCCATGAGGTCGGTGCTCATCAGCGGAGGTAGTCCAGGAGCGAGGGCTGGATCGCCTTCGACGTGGCCGCCAGTGCAGCCTGGTAGCCGACCTGCAGCATCTGCAGCCGCATGATCGTCTCCGGCATGTCGATGTCCTCGGTGACCGCCAGCTGCGAGGAGAGCGACAGGGCCCGGTCGGAGTTGATCTGCGCCAGGCCGTCGACCCGGGTCGCCCGCGAGCCGATGTCGGCCACGCCGGCGAGCATGCCCTTCAGGACGTCGTCCAGGGCGGTGAGGTGCCCGTCGAGCGCCGCCGGATTCGCGGTCAGATCGGTCGCGATGTTGTCGACCACGCTGAACAGGTCGCTCGGCGCCGTGCCGAACGCCTCCGGACCGGTGATGTCGATGCGGATGCTCTCCGTGTCCGAGACCCGGCGCATCACCGGCGCCCCGGCGTTGCCCGCCCAGGCGCCGGCGGTCGTGTAGGCCTGGCCCGACGAGGTGACCCCGCCGAACAGGGGACGGCCCTGGACGGAGACGTTGGACAGGGCGATGAGCCCCTCCCGGATCGAGGCCACCTCGGTCGCCAGCGCCTGCTGGCTGGGGTCCGACGACGCGCCGGTGTTCATGCCCTGCACGGTCAGGTCCCGGACCCGCTGCACCTGCGCGATCATCGACTGCATCGTGGAGCCGGTCTGGTCGAGCCAGGCCTGGGCGTCGGTGATGTTGCGCGCCTGCTGGTCGACCGCGGCCTGGTCGTTGCGGGTCTGCATGGCCCGGTTGGTGCCGGTGGGCGAGTCGGACGGCGCGCTGATCTGCTTGCCCGACGTGAGCTGCTGCTGCAGCTTGGCGACCGAGTCGAGATTGCGGTTGAGGCCCTGGAGGCTGGTGAGCGCGACGGCGCGCTGGGTGATCCGCATCGTCGTCAGCGCCCCACGAGCCCGGTGCGGTTGATCAGCTGGTCGAGCATCTCGTCGACCGTCGTGACCAGGCGGCTCGCCGCCGAGTAGGCGTGCTGGTAGGAGAGCATGTTGGTCATCTCTTCGTCGATGTTGACCCCGGCGACCGCGTCCCGGGCGGAGTCGACCTGCTGGGTGACGACCTGCTGGATGTCGAGGTTGCGGGACGTGACCGCTCCCTGGACGCCGAGGTCGACGATCATCTGCCGGTACTTGGCGTCCACGCCGGTCGTGGACAACCGGAGCTGGGAGATCTTGTCGGCGTTCCCGTTGTCGAGTGCCGGCCCGTCCGTGCCCGGCGCCACGGAGGAGGCGGCCACCAGCTTCGGGTCGGTGATCGCGACGCGGATCGACTTGGCGGTGATCGGGCCCGACGAGGAGTCGAGGATCGCCGTCCCGGGGTTGCCGGCCAGGTCGTACCCCGCCGTGTGCTGACCGTTGAGCGTGGCGGCCAGGTCCACGGCGACCGCATCGAGCTTGTTGCGGTAGGTCGGGATGATCGTGTTGAGGGTGTTGAGCTGCCCGGCCGTCTTGCCGCCCACCTGGACGGCGTAGCCGCCGGTCGCGGTCACGATCCGCGGCGGATCGGTCGGCGGCACCGTCGCGGTGTCGGCGGGGTCGATGCTGCCGACCGCCTTGATCTCGCTGGCCTTGCCACCGGCGACCAGCGTGATCCCCGCGACGATGACGTCCACGACGCCGTCCTCGGTCGGTCGGATCGTGGCGCCCACGCTCTCCGCGAGCTTCATGACCAGGCTGTCGCGCCGGTCGGTGAGCTCGTTGGCCGGCAGCCCGCCGAGGTTCGCCCGCTTGATCGCCTGGTTGAGCTCGGCGATCGAGGCGGCCGCGGCGTTGACGTCCTTGACGACGACGTCGAGGTTCTCGCGGGTCTGGGTCCACTGCGCGTCGAGCGACGCCTGACCGGCGTGCAGTCCGCCGACGAGCGTGCCCAGCCGCTGCAGCACCTGCGAGCGGGCGGCGAGGTCCTGCGGCTGGTTGGCGACATCGCCCCAACCGGCCCACATCTTCGACAGCAGGCTCTGGACGCCGGTGTCGCCGGGCTCGCGGAACGCCTGCTCCACGAGGTCGAACGACTCGTTCTCCACGGTCAGCTGCGCGTTGTTGGCGTACTCCTGGTGGGCGCGGCCCTCGAGGAAGGCGTCCCGGATCCGGGCGACCTTCGCGGCGTCGACGCCCGAGCCGATGCCGCTGCTCGTCGAGAAGAACGCCGGCACCGTGCTGCCGCCCATGGACTGGAGTTCGGCGCGCTGGCGCGAGTAGCCGTCGGTGTTGACGTTGGCGATGTTCTGCCCGGTGACGTCGATGGCGCGCTGCTGCGCCCAGAGCGCCGTCCGCGCCGTGTTGAGCGTGGCGAAACTGCTCACAGTGCGCCGTCCAGAGTGACGGCCCGGTGCGAGCCCTCGTCGGCGCGGCCGGTGGAGCCGTAGGTGCCGGCCGACGGCGGGCGGACCGACAGCAGCGCGTCGCCGATGGCGGCGAGGCCGCCCTCGATGAGGCCGCGGTTGGTGTCGGACAGGCTCCGCAGGTCGGTGACGAGCACCAGCAGGGCCTCGTGGTGCTTGGCGAACAGGTCGTTCCAGGGCGCGGGCGCAGCGTCGGCCACCTGCCGGAGCGAGGGGTTCGCGCCGATGCCCAGACCGACGGCGATCGCCTCGGTCGCCGCGGCCCGCTCCACCTCCAGCGTGCGGAGCTGGTCGAGGACCACCTCGATCTCGTGGGCGATACGGGCCAGCCACCGGGTCTTGCCGGTGAGGATCAGGTACTGCTTCTCCTCGGCCTTGAACAGCAGGAGGTCCAGGAGCTCCTGCTCCCGCCACAGCAGCGTCGACAGGTGCTGGTAGTCCACGAGTCCACCGCCCTTCCGTCGTCTCGCCGGGCAGGCCGTCCCTGCTCCTGGCGAATCCTTCGTCGCAGCAGCCATCGGCACGCCGCCGGAGGGGCTCAAGCCGAAGCGCCGAAGTTCGCCCTCAAGTTGGACAGGAAAGTTGCCGAGGGCGGTGCCGAGGGGCTCCCGGTCAGCCGAGAAGAAGGGCGTGAGACCAGCCAGCGCCTCGGTGACCGATCGTCCGTTGTGGAAGCGGCCGGCCCAGGAACAGCGCCCTCGGAGCACCACCCCCGCGGGGCAGACCACCGCAGCCCCGCACGCCCGTTCGCAGGCCGAGGTCGACGCACTGGTGACCGAGCACCTGGCACTCGCCTCGTTCGCCGTCAACGCGGTCGCCGCCCGGATCTCCCTCCCCGGGCACGTCAGCCGCGACGACCTGCTCTCCTGCGCGCACGTGGCCCTCGTCGAGGTGGCCCGGCGGTTCGACCCGACCGCCGGGGCCTCCTTCGCCACCTACGCGCTCGCCCGCCTGCAGGGTGCGGTGCTCGACGAGCTGCGCTCGGGCGACTGGGCCAGCCGGTCGGTCCGGGCCGCGGCCCGGCGGACCGACGCCGCGGCGGACGCGCTCACCATCAGCCTCGGCCGGCCGCCGACCAAGGAGGAGCTGGCCGCGAGCCTCGGTGTGCCGCGCAGCGAGCTCGACCACCTCCAGGTCGACGTGCACCGGGCGATCATGATCAGCATCGATGCCGAGACCGGCCCCGAGGGCACCTCGCTCGACCTCCCCGACACCGGTGAGTCACCGGAGCGCGCCGTCCTCCGGGGTGAGCGGGCCCGCTACCTCCAGGACGCGATCCGGGCCCTGCCCGACCGCCTGGACGAGGTCGTCGAGCGAAATTTCTTCGGTGACGAATCACTGACCGACATCGCGGAGGACCTCGGGGTGACCCTCTCCCGCGTCTCGCAGATGCGTGCGCGGGCGCTCACCCTGCTGCACGCGGCGATGAGCGAACTGTGGGAGGGCAAGGAGGTGCCGGCGGACGGCGGAGTGCGGGCGCGCAACCAGCAGAAGAGCTACGTCGAGCGCGTGGCGCGCCGGGCGCCGGCGACGCCGGCTCCCCTCCCCCGCCAGCGCACCCCCTGGCAGGTCCCGGAGCCGCCCAAGGCGCGCACCGCCTGACCCGTCGGTCACACCCGCCCCACCCGTTCCGCCGGGGCACCCTTCGCCTTCACATCGGCGGCACACCGCCGTTGGGAGGGCGCGCGACGGCCCCGCTATGGGCACGCCGAGGGAGGGTGGAGTGAACCTGACGGTCAGCACCAACATCGGAGCCCTGCAGGCCCACCGTTCGCTGGCGGTCAACGACGGCCGCATGACGAGCTCGCTCGAGCGGCTCTCGTCGGGGTACCGGATCAACCGCGCCGCCGACGACGCGGCCGGCCTCGCCATCTCCGAAGGCCTGCGCTCGAAGATCGGCGGCCTGCGGGTCGCCGTCCGCAACGCGCAGGACGGCATCTCCGTGATCCAGACCGCGGAAGGGGCGCTGGCCGAGACGCACAGCGTCCTGCAGCGCATGCGTGATCTCACCGTGCAGGCGGCCAACACCGGGGCGCTCCCCGCGGAGGCGCGGACCACCCTGCAGGCCGAGATGGGCACGCTCAGGGACGAACTGGACCGGATCGCCGGGACCACCGCCTGGAACGGGACGAAGCTCCTCGACGGCAGCTTCTCCGCGTCCTTCCAGGTGGGCACCGACGCCGCGGACACGCTGGACGTCTCCCTCGGCACCGCGATGAGCGCCGCGGGACTCGGTCTCACCGGCATCGACGTCACCAGGAACGGTGGCAGGTACCAGGCGCTCGCCGGAACCACCTTTCCCGGTCCCGGACAGGCGTCGGTGTCGACGGCCGCCACCGACACCTCGCCGGCGATCCTGACCTGGCAGAAGCCGGCCGGCACGTCGGACTTCAGCGGCCCCGGATACGACGTGTCGGCCTACGAAGGGCTGGACGGCGTCCTGGCCTTCGGCGGCAGATCGTTCGACCTCACATCCGTCCGGTACGACCCGACGGCCGACACCGACGGCGACGGGACCGTCGACAGCGACGACCTGCTGGCCCAGCTGAACGCGGCGGCCGCCCCTGCCCTCGGGCTGGGCGTCGGGCCCTTCCTGACGCCGCCCGCCACCGATCATCTGCAGCTCTACATCCGCGAAGGGGTCGCCGGGTACACCGACGACCCCGGGAGCGCAGGGGTGGGCACGGCTCTGAGCGGGTCGCCGTCCGACGTCGCCCGCGCCACGCCCACCTTCGCGACGTCGCGCGACGCCATCGACACGATCGACGCGGCCATCGCGACCGTCTCCGCCGCCCGCGGACAGCTCGGAGCGGCGCAGAACCGTTTCGAGCACACCATCGACCAGCTCGGCGTCTCGCTGGAGAACCTGATCGGCTCCGAGAGCCGCATCCGGGACACCGACGTCGCCCAGGAGTCGATGCAGTTCGCCCGCAACCAGATCCTCGTGCAGGCCGGCACCGCGATGCTCGCGCAGGCGAACCGGGCGCCCCAGGCGCTGCTCGCGCTCCTGAACTGACGCGGCGAGCGGGCCGATCGAGGGGCCGGGCGGACACGTCCGGGTGAACCGGTCAAAAAGACCGCCGGTTCGGCTCAAGTCACAGCCGCCCCACGCCGTAACCAGAAAGGCAACACCGCACGGCCCGCAGCACGGATGCAGCGGGATTCCCTGTAAGACCCCGTCCAAGGAGGAACACAATGGGTCTGCGCGTCAACAACAACATCGCGGCGCTCAACGCTTACCGCAACCTGTCCGTCACCGACGGCCAGATGAGCAAGAGCCTGGAGAAGCTCTCCTCCGGGTTCCGCATCAACCGCGCGGCCGACGACGCCGCCGGTCTGGCCATCTCCGAGGGCCTGCGCTCTCAGATCGGTGGCCTCAAGGTCGCCGTCCGCAACACCCAGGACGGCATCTCCGTCGTGCAGACCGCTGAAGGTGCTCTCACCGAGACCACCTCGATCCTTCAGCGCATGCGCGACCTGTCGGTCCAGGCCGCGAACGACGGTGGCCTGAACCCCGACGCCAAGAGCAACATCCAGAAGGAGATGACGCAGCTCAAGTCGGAGCTGACCCGGATCTCGGACACCACGAAGTTCAACGGCAGCAAGCTGCTGGACGGCAACTTCGCGGCCAAGTTCCAGGTCGGCGCCAACTCGGGTGAGTCCATCGACGTCGCCGTCGGCACCGCCATGTCGGCCGCCGGTCTGGGTGTCGACACCGTGGACGTCACCACCGGTGGCCCGCAGTGGACCTTCGACCCGCACGCCGTGGACTACGCCGACACGACGGCCGGTGGCCCGACCATCACGGTGGACGTCAAGTCCTCCGGTGCTCGGACCCTCGACCTGACCGGCTGGGACGTCGCGGGCACCGCTGACGCGGCGTCGAAGAACCAGGCGATCCTGCAGACGGCCTTCGACAAGGAGCTCGGCAGCTCGGGCTTCAGCGTCAAGGTCGGCAACTACGGCGAGATCACCGCGAGCGGCCCCACGGGTGCCGTCACCGCTGACCTCGACATCGCCGGCGCCGGTGTGACCGGTACGGCCACCTTCAACGCCACCGCGGCTTCGGGCGCGTCGGCGGGCATCGACGCGATCGACCTCGCCATCAAGACGGTGTCGTCGACCCGCGCCGACCTGGGTGCCATCCAGAACCGGTTCGACCACACCATCAACAACCTCAACGTCGCGGTGGAGAACCTGACCGCGTCCGAGAGCCGCATCCGCGACGCCGACATGGCGCAGGAGATGGTCCAGTACACCCGGAACCAGATCCTGTCGCAGGCCGGCACCGCGATGCTCGCGCAGGCCAACCAGGCCTCGCAGGGTGTCCTGTCGCTGCTCCGCTGACCCCGGGCCGCCTAGCGGCCTGATGTCACGGAACGGCTGAGGCAGCACCTCAGCGGTACCCCGGGTGAGGGGGGAGGCCCTCCGGCCTCCCCCCTCACTCACACCCTGACCGCTCCCGATCCGCCCAGGAGGCAACCGACCATGAGCATGAGCGTCGACGGCCTGGTCTCCGGGATGGACACCACCTCGATCATCTCCGGGCTGATGCAGACGGAGGCGGCCCCGCAGACCGCGCTGAAGACGCGGCTCTCGACGACGAAGACCGCCGCCTCCGCCTACCGCACGGTCAACACCACGTTCGCCGCCGTCCGCACCGCCGCCGAGGCGCTGCAGAAGGTCGAGATCTGGGGCAGCGCCAAGGCGACCAGCAACTCGACGAGCGTCACGGCCACCGCGACGGGCACCAATCCGCCCACCGGCTCCCTGACATTCACCGTGCAGAGCCTGGCGTCGGCCCACGGTCTCGTGAACCAGAACGCCACCTGGACCAGCACCACCGCGGCCTACGGCGCATCCTCGATCGTGGTCACCGACAAGAACGACGTGAGCAAGGGCAGCATCCCGATCGGCGGAACCGGCACGCTCGCCGACGCCGCGGCCGCCATCAACGCCGACACCACGCTCGGCCTCACCGCATCCGTCGTCCAGGTCCGCGCCGGCACCAGCCCGCTGTACGCGCTGCAGATCAGCTCCAAGACCACCGGTGCGGCCACCGAGTTCAAGCTGAGCGGCGCCGGCACGTTCGGGATCACCAGCCAGGCCTCGGACGCCGAGCTGAAGATCGGGACCCCCGGTGCCGCCGGGGCGTACTCGGTGTACTCGTCGACCAACACGTTCGACTCGGTCATGCCCGGCGCCACGATGACGGTGAACAAGGCCGACACGGCGACGCCGGTGACCGTCGGCATCGCCAAGGACCCCGACGCCATCGCCACGAAGATGCAGGCGCTGGTCGACGCGGTGAACTCGGCGCTGCAGACCACCCGCGACTACACCTCCAGCGCACCGGGCAGCACTGCGGCGCTCAAGGGTGACTACGCCATGACCTCGCTGGTCAGCCGGCTGCTCACCGGCGTGGCCGGCGCCGTCGGGAAGGACGGCTCCCCCGCGAAGCTGGGCCTGGAGCTGGCCAAGGACGGCAAGAGCGTGACCTTCACCAAGAGCACGTTCGTCGACGCGCTGAAGAGCAATCCGGCCCTCGTGCAGCGGATGGTCGACGGCAGCCCGGCCGCCGGTAGCACGGCCGCCGTCCCCGGTATCGCCGACCGGTTGTTCGACATCGCCAAGGCGGCGTCGGACAGCACCACCGGAACGATCGTGGCCCTGGCCAACGGCAAGGACTCCGTCGCCAAGGACATCCAGACGCGGATCGACGCCTGGGACCTGCGGCTCGCCACGCGCAAGCAGACGCTCACCCGCCAGTTCACCGCGATGGAGACGGCGCTCAGCTCGCTGAAGAACCAGTCCAACTGGCTGGCCGGCCAGATCAGCTCGCTTCCCACCAGCGGCTGATCCCGGCCCTCCCCAGCCCCGCACACCTTCCCCACGCTCCAGGAGTTCCTCGATGAGTGCCGCTTCCCTCCGCGCCCGCTACCTCGGCGACGCCGTCGCGACGAGCTCGCCGCAGCAGGTCCTCGTGATGCTCTACGACCGGCTGGCCCTGGACCTGGAGCGGGCGCAGAAGGCGGTCGCTGCCGGCGAGCGGGAGGGTGCCAGCGAGCAGCTGCAGCACGCCCAGGCCATCGTGCTGGAGCTGCTGTCGAGCCTGCAGGTCGACGCGTGGGAGGGCGGCCCGCGCCTCGCGGCCCTCTACAACTGGCTGATCAGCGAGCTGGTGCAGGCCAACGTCAAGCTCGACACCAACCGCATCTCCGCCTGCCGCCAGGTGGTCGAGCCGCTGCGTGACGCGTGGCGGCAGGCCGCCGCCTCCCTGGCCGGCAGTGCGTCGTGACCAGCCCGCCGTCCGACCGGCGTGGTGAGGGGCAGGCCCCTCCCCCGGTGAACTGGACCGTGGTCCTCGACCACCTCGAGGGCGAGGTCCTCGCGGCCGAGGAGACGATGGCGCGCGGCCGGGCGGAGGAGATCGCCGCCTGGGGACGGCGTTCCGACGACTGGATCCCGCCGTCCGTGCTGGGGCCGCTGCCCTACGACCTCCGCGAGCGCGCCGCCCGCCTGCTGCAGCACCAGCTCGCCGTGGCCGAGGCCCTGGTCGAGCGGATCACCCAGTCGCAGCGGCAGCGCGACCTGGCCGCGCGCATGTCCTACGGGCCGGCGCGACCGGTCGCCTCCTACATCGACCAGGCCCTCTGAATCCGGTTTCCCGGGCCCGCTGAGGCCCGCGTTCCGCGCACTCCCCCGAGCCCCGCCGCCGGCCCCCGCCGACGGCGGGGCTCTCGCATCGGGCCTTTGTGCGTTCTGGGGGTCGCCGGCCGCCCTGGCACCCGAACCTGCACGGATGCTGCCAACTCAGGCGCCCCGGTCGGCGCGGGACACGGCCGGCTCCCCACTCGTCACAGTCGTCACCGCCTCCCCGTACGACCCGGGCGTCCCTCGTGTGGTGGACATCCGGTCAGGCGCGGACGGGGGTGTGCCGATGAGTCAAGGGCACGGACAGCACCACTTCGCCACGGATCGGCGGACCCCGCACTCGCTCGCGAGTGCCTCCCGCGTACCCGGAGGTCGATCGTGTCCTGCTGCACCCGTGGGTTCGTTCCATGACGCTGATCACGGACGCAACCTCGACGGCGCTGCACGCCGCCCTGTCCGGGCTGGCCCAACGCCAGCGCGTGACCGCCGACAACATCGCGAACGTCAACACGCCCGGCTTCCTGGCCGGCCGCACGGACTTCGAGTCGGCCCTGTCCGGCGCCCTGCGCAACGGCGACACCCCCACCGTCTCCGGGGGCACCGTGGTGCGGTCGCTGGAGCCGACGAACACCAACGGCAACAACGTCAACCTGGACAGCGAAACGGTCATCGCCACGGAGACCGGCCTGCGCTACCAGCTCGCCCTCAACGCGCTCGACGGCAAGTACAGCCTCCTGCGCACGTCGCTGCGGACCTCGTGATGGGCGTCTTCGACACTCTCGGGATCTCGGCCTCGGGCCTGCTCGCGCACCGCAAGTGGCTCGACGCGGTCTCGGACAACATCTCGAACATCAACACGACCTCGCGCACCAACGAGGCCGCGTTCCAGGAACGGTTCATCAACGCGCAGGCCGTCGACTACGGCTCCGGCTCGGGCGGCGTCCGGGTGGCCGGCACCGAGTTCGGCAGCGCCGAGGGCCGGCTGGTCTTCGAGCCCGACAATCCCCTGGCCGACAAGGACGGGTACGTGAAGTACCCCGACATCGACCTCGGTGAGCAGATGACCCAGCTGCTCATGGCACAGCGCGGCTACCAGGCGAACCTCGCCGTGGTGGAGCGGGCGACCAGCACCTACCAGGCTGCGCTGCAGCTCGGGCGGCGCTGATCATGACGTTTCCCCTCGGCGGCATCGTGCCGGTCGGGGTCGGCGGAGTCGCCGGCATCGACAGCACGTCCATCGTCCCGGCGTCCCAGGCCGCCTCGAGCACCAGCGGGAGCGACTTCGCCTCGATCCTCGCCTCCACGGTGGACGGCCTCGCGGCGACGCAGTCCAACGCCGACTCCCTGGCCGCGCAGGCCGCCACCGGCGACCTGAAGGACGTGCACGACTACATGATCGCCAGCAACGAGGCGTCGCTGGCGACGGAGATGGTCGTGACCATCAAGAACAAGGCCGTTGACGCCTTCAACGAGATCATGAGGATGCCCGTCTGATGAAGTCGGCACTCGCCGGGACGCTGGAGCGTGCCCGCTCCACGTTCGCCACGATCAGCCTGGGGCAGAAGGTCGTGATCGGCCTCCTGCTCGCCGGGCTGCTCCTGGGCGGGTTCTACTTCTACAGCTGGATCACCACGCCGACCCAGGCCCCGCTGTTCTCCAACCTCGCCTCCACCGACGCCTCGGCGATCGTCGACGAGCTGAACGCCGAGGGCGTCGCCTACACGCTCGCCGACGGCGGCGGCACGATCATGGTGGCCAAGGACAAGGTGTACGACCTGCGCCTGGCGATGAGCGGCAAGGGGCTGCCCGCCGGGCAGGACACCGGCTACGCGCTGCTGGACGAGCAGGGCATCACCACGAGCGAGTTCCAGCAGCAGGTGACCTACCAGCGCGCCCTGGAGGGCGAGCTGTCCAAGACCCTCGAGGCCCTGGACGGCGTCAACCAGGCGGTCGTGCACGTCGCGCTGCCCAAGGACGAGGTCTTCGTGACCGACCAGAAGAAGCCGACCGCGTCGGTCCTGCTCAGCCTCGCCCCGGGCACCGCGCTGTCCGGCGAGCAGATCCAGGCGGTCACCAACCTCGTCTCCTCGAGCATCCAGGGCATGGACCCCGAGCAGGTGACGGTCACCGACTCCACCGGCCAGGTGCTCTCCGCCGCCGGCTCCGGCGTCACCGCGGCGGCCGGCGACGCCCGCTCCCAGGTGGAGAAAGACTACGAGACCCGCCTGAAGGACAACGCCCAGGCGATCCTCGACCGCGTCGCCGGTCCGGGCCACGCCGTGGTGTCGGTCCGCGCCGACGTCGACCTCGACCAGCGCCAGTCGACCTCGGAGACCTACGACTACAAGACCGGCACGCCGCCGTTGTCGTCGAGCACCACGACCGAGAAGTACAACGGCAACGGCACCCCGGTCGGCGGCGTCCTCGGACCCGAGAACACCGCCGACGCGCTGAGCAACGCCGGCGGCGGCAACTCCACGTACGACAAGTCGTCGAACACCGAGAACAACGCCGTCAACAAGAAGACCGAGACCGTCGAGGCCGCCCCCGGCAACCTCAAGCGCCTGACCGTGTCGGTCGTGATGGACAGCGCCGTCGCGGGCAACCTCAACCAGCAGCAGGTCACCGACCTCGTCGGCAACTCCGTCGGCCTCGACAGCGCGCGGGGCGACGCCATCACGGTCGCCGCCATGCCGTTCGACACGACCGCCGCCGACCAGGCCGCGGCCGAGATGGAGGCCGCGCGCCAGGCGGAGTCCAGCGCGCAGATGTGGTCGATGATCCGCACCGGCGGCATCGCCGCCGGCATCGCGCTGGTCCTGCTCATCGTGTGGCTCCGCTCGCGGCGCCGCGGCGAGGTCGAGGAGGAGTACGAGCCGCTCGAGCTCAGCGACGACATGCTGGCCGAACTCGAGCGCCTGCGGGTCCAGAGCGTCCGCGAGGAAGCGGTCATCGACACCCGGCAGCAGGAGCTCGAGGCCGCGGAGCGGCAGAAGGTCCGCACCGAGATCTCCACGATGGTCAGCGAGCGCCCCGACGAGGTCGCCGCGATGCTGCGCGGCTGGCTGAGCGAGAACAAGTCATGACCGGTCCTCGGACAGCCGAGACCGGAACCGAGGGCGCGCGCACGCGCCCGGTGACGACCAGGGAGGAGGGGGCATGAGCATCGCCAGCGTCGAGCAGCTCGTGGGCCTCGGGGGCGGCAACCTGCCCGCGGTGCCGCCGGCCCCGCCGCGCCCGGAGCTGCCGGGGGTGCGCAAGGCCGCCGTCTTCCTCGCCCAGATGAGCAAGGAGGAGGCCGGCGCCATCCTGGCCCAGCTCCGCCCGCGCGAGGTCGAGGCGCTGACCCGGGAACTGATGCGCCTGGGCTCCGTCGAGTCCGAGGACGTCGACGGCGTCATGAACGAGTTCCACAGCCTGATGACGGCGCAGCACTTCATCGGCCGCGGCGGCGTCGACTTCGCCCGCGAGATCCTCGCGGCCGGCCTCGGCGAGGACAAGGCCGAGGGCATCCTCTCCCGGCTCAACGTCGTCTACACCGAGGTCCCGTTCGCCTCGCTGCGCAACGCCGACGTCCGGCAGCTCGTCACGTTCCTCAAGGACGAGCACCCGCAGATCATCGCGCTGGTCCTCGCCCACATGACCGCCGCGCACTCGGCCGAGGTGCTCTCCGGGTTCGCGCCCGAGCAGCAGGCCGAGGTCGCGCACCGGATCGCCACGATGGACCGCACCTCACCGGAGATGGTCCGTCTCGTGGAGGAGGAGCTCGGCCGCCGCATGGGCTCGCTCCTGGCCAACCAGGACATGACCACCGTCGGCGGTGTGGAGACCCTGGTCGAGATCATCAACCGCTCCCCGCGGCCGACCGAGCGCTCGATCCTCGAGTGGCTGGACACCAGCGACCCCGAGCTCGCCGAGCAGGTCCGCTCGCAGATGTTCGTCTTCGAGGACATCGTCACCATCGACGACCGCTCCCTGCAGCTGGTGCTGCGCGAGGTCGAGGCCAACGACCTCGCCACGGCGCTCAAGGGCGTGCGCCCCGACGTCCGCGACAAGGTCACCCGGAACCTCTCCGAGCGTGCCGCGGAGAACCTCGCCGAGGAGATCGAGATGCTCGGCCCGGTCCGCACCCGGACCGTCGAGGAGGCGCAGGCCAAGGTCGTCGGCATCATCCGCACGCTGGAGGAGCAGGGCGTCCTCACGCTGAGCCGTGGACAGGACGATGAGTTCGTCTCGTGAGGGGGTCCTGCTCCGCGGCGGTGCCGCGCGGCAGGCCACCCCGTACCGGGACGTCGTCCCCGCCCCTCGAGCCGCCGGCACCCCCCAGCCGAGCCCCACGTCGGAGCCGGTGCCCCAGCCGGCGCCCACCTCGCAGCTGGCGACGGCCCTCGCCTCGGCCGCGGCCGCCAGTCCGGCTCCCGCGGACGCCGCGCCGCCGCAGGAGGTCCCCGACCGGCGGATGACCATCCGGCGGGCGGCGGACATGCCGGTTCCCGGGAATCGGCAGTCCTTCCGGCTGGGCGACGTCTACGCCGACGAGCTGGCCCGCCTGCGCTCGCAGGCGCAGGCCGAGGGCTTCGCGGCCGGTCACGCCGAGGGCCTGCGGGCGGCCGAGGCCGCCGTCGCCGAGGTCGAGCGGGCCGCTGCGCAGCGGCTGGCCGACGTCCAGGCCCGGTGGGAGCGGCGGCTGGCCTCGGCCACCGCGGCGCTCGGCGCCGCCGCGACGCGACTCGACGAGGCCGCGTTGCCGGTCGCCGACGACGTCCGGGAGACGATCATCGGCGCGACGCTCACCCTCGTCGAGGACCTCCTGGGCCGCGAGCTGGCACTGGCCGACTCCCCCGTGCTCGACGCCGTGCGGCGCGCGCTGTCCCTCTGCCCCGCCGACGCGCCGGCTCTGGTCCGCGTGCACCCCGACGACCTGGCCGAGGTGCCGGCCGAGTCACTGGCCGAGCTGCCCGACACGGTCCGGGTGGTCGGCGACGACTCGGTCGAGCGGGCGGGTGCCGTCGCCGAGTCCGGTGTCCGGCGCATCGATGCCCAGATCGGCACCGCCCTCGAGCGGGTCCAGGCGGTTCTGACCGCATGAGCCTGCCCTCCGCCCTGCTGGACCGGGCGCGCGTCGCCGCTCGCCCGCAGGTGACCGGCTCGGTGAGCGGCGCCATGGGCCTCACCCTCACCGTCGACGGCCTCGCCGCGGCGGTCGGCGACCTGGTCGAGATCGATCCGGCCGACCGCCGGTTGTTCGCCGAAGTCGTCGCCGTCGGGCGCGACCGGCTGACGTGCATGCCGCTGGGCACGCTGTCCGGGGTGCACTCCGGTGCCCCGGTCCGGGCCACCGGGATGCCGCTGCAGGTGCCGGTCGGCGAGGCCCTGCTCGGCCGGGTGCTCGACGGCCTCGGCCGCCCCGTGGACGGCGGCCCGCCACTGGGCTCCCGCGTCTCGTACGTGGACCTGGCCAGCGAGACCCCGCACGCCCTCTCCCGCACGCGGGTCGAGGAGCCGCTGACCTTCGGCGTCCGCGCGCTGGACACCCTCGTGCCCTGCGGCAAGGGGCAGCGCCTGGGCATCTTCGCCGGGTCGGGCGTCGGCAAGTCCAGCCTGCTGGCCCAGATCACCCGCGGTACGGACGCCGACGTGCGCGTCATCGGCCTGATCGGCGAGCGTGGTCGCGAGGTTCGCGAGTTCCTCGAGGAGAACCTCGGCGCCGAGGGCATGGCGCGCACCGTCGTCGTCGTCGCCACGTCCGACGAGCCGCCGCTCGTGCGGCTGAAGGCCGCGTTCGTCGCCACCCGGATCGCCGAGGCCTTCCGCGACGAGGGCCGCGACGTCCTGCTGCTCATGGACTCCATCACCCGCACGGCCATGGCCCAGCGCGAGGTCGGCCTGTCCGCCGGCGAGCCGCCGGCCACCCGCGGCTATCCGCCGAGCGTCTTCGCGATGATGCCGCAGCTGCTGGAGAAGGCCGGGACCGGCACGACGGGCTCGATCACCGGGCTCTACACGGTGCTCGTGGAGGGCGACGACCACAACGAGCCCATCGCCGACACCGCGCGGTCGATCCTCGACGGGCACATCGTGCTCACCCGCAAGCTCGCGACGGTCGGCCACTTCCCGGCGATCGACGTGCTCGAGTCGATCTCCCGTGTCGCCACCGCCGTCGTCCCGCCGGCCCAGATGGCCGACGCGCGCGAGGTGCGCCGGCTCATGGGAGCGCTCCGGGACGTCAAGGAGCTCATCGAGATCGGCGCCTACCAGTCAGGCAGCGACCCGCTGGTCGACCGTGCCCGAGGGCTGGCCCCGCAGATCGACGCCTTCCTCCAGCAGCCGATGGGTGAGTCCACGCCGGCGCCGGAGTCCTGGGACTGGCTGCAGCGGATCGTGAGGTCGGCATGACGCAGCTCGCGACGTCGTCCGGGGGTGTCCGGTGAAGCGGGCGGCGTTCCGGCTGCAGCCGGTGCTCGAGCTGCGCCGTGCCGAGGAGCGCGCGGCGGCGGTCGCGTCGGCCGACGCGGCGCGCGTCGCCGCCGAGGCAGACTCCCGCGCCACCGAGCGCGAGACGGCCCTCGCCGGCGCGCGGATGCCCGCCTCGCTGGAACCCGGCGCCTTCGTCGCGGCGATGACCCTGCTCCGGGCGGCCGCGACCGACGCGTCCGAGGCGCGGGCCCTGGCGACCGCCCAGGCCGAGACCGCCGAACTGGTCCGGTCGGAGTGGACGGCGGCGGCCCAGCGGACCAAGGGGCTCGAGCGGCTGCGCGAGCGTCACCGGCTGGCGCAGCGCGCGGCCGAGGACGCCGCGGAGGAGCGCGCCGTCGACGACCTGGTCACCGGCCGCGCGGGCCGGGTCAGCCCCGGAGAGACGTCCCTGGCGAGCTCGGAGGAGTTGCCGTGGACGGAGTGATGCAGGTCCAGTCGCGGATCGCCGAGATCCAGACCCGGCTCCTCTCGCTGCGGCAGACCACGGGTCCCAGCTGGACCGCGGCCGCCTCGGCGGCGGGGCTGACCGGGACCTCGACGACCACCGCCGACGCCGGCGGCTCGGTCGGCACGGCCACCGAGGCCGCCGTCGTCAGCGAGGCCCAGAAGTACCTCGGCGTGCCGTACCTGTGGGGCGGCACGGACCCGGCCAAGGGCCTGGACTGCTCGGGCTTCACCCAGCTCGTCTACGGCAACCTCGGCGTCGACCTGCCCCGGACGTCGGCCCAGCAGGCGACGACGGGCCAGCCCGTGGCCTCCCTCGCCGACGCCCGCCCCGGCGACCTGCTGTTCTTCGACCACTCCTCGTCGCGGGCGGGCATCGACCACGTCGGCATCTACATCGGCAACGGCCAGATGATCGCCGCGCCGCGGACCGGCGAGACGGTCTCGGTCAAGGACGCGGGCACGCCGGCGGTCATCCGCCGGGTGCTCCCCGACCAGGCGACGACTGCGCTCGCGAGCGGCGGCCCCGCCCTCGCCGGCGTCCCCTACGCCGACCTGTTCACCCGCGCGGCCAACCGGTACGGCGTCGACGCCTCGCTGCTGGCGGCGGTGGCCTCGCAGGAGTCCGGCTTCGACTCGAAGGCCGTGTCCGGCGCCGGCGCCCAGGGCCTGATGCAGTTCATGCCGGCCACCGCAGCCGGCCTGGGCGTCAACCCGCTCGACCCGGCCTCGGCCATCGACGGCGCCGCGCGCTACCTCAGCAGCCTGAAGAACCAGTTCGGCTCCACGGAGAAGGCACTCGCCGCCTACAACGCCGGTCCGGGCGCCGTTCGCCGCTACGGCGACGTCCCGCCCTACGCCGAGACCCAGAACTACGTCCGCGCCGTCATGAGCAAGGCCCGGGCCTACACGTGACCGCCGGCCAGGAGGAACGATGACCGCCCCCGTGAACACGGCCCCGAGCGTCCGAGCGGCGTCCGGACGCCCGTCCGACCCGAGCGGGGCCGACAGCGCCGTGCCGTTCGCCTCGGCCCTGGACGACGTCCTGGCCCAGACCCGGGCGCCCGAGCGCCCTGCCCCGGTCGACCGCCGGGCCGAGCGCGGTGCCGAGCGCCGGAGCACGCCCGACAAGCGGGCCGACCAGGCCGCCGACCGGGCCGACGCGGCTGCCCGCCGGACCGCCGACAAGGCGGACCGGGCCGCCGACCGAGCGGCGCACAAGGCAGCCCACAAGGCGGCGGACAAGGCGGACAAGGCGGACAAGGCGGACGGGGCGCCGGGCTCCGCCGCCGACACCCCGGCGACCGACGCGGCGCAGGACCTCGGCACGAACATCGCCGGCCCCACCGATCGCCCCGCCGACCACGCGACCGGGCCGGTGGCCGACCCCGCGTCCGGCCAGGTTCCCGGGGCGCAGGCTCCGGGCGGGCTGCCCGCGGCGCTGTGGGCCCTCCTCACGGGGGCGGCCCTGCCCACCACCGGCCAGCCGGCGGCCACGACCGACGCGTCGTCCACGACCGCCGTGGTGAGCGCCGCGACGGGCCCTGGCGCAGTGGTGGCCACCGCCGCGGCCCTCGGGGCGGCCGTCGCCGTCCCGGCGGCCGCTGTCGGTCCGCAGGCGGCCGGTTCGGTGCCCGCGGGAACCGGCGCCACGGGCGCCCCCGGTCCCGCTGCGACCGTCCCGGGCTCGACCGTGCCCCTCCCGGCAGGTGCGGCGGACGCCGCCGGGACGGCCGTCGCCGGGCCCCCGACGGCTCCGGCGTCGCTGTCCGTGTCCCCGGACGCGTCCGCCCTCTCCTCCGTCGTCGTGCTCTCCGCAGCCGACCAGGCGGCCGCCGCGCCGACCGCTCCCGGCGCGGTGGCGACGCCCGCCGGCCCGCCGCCCGCCGCCGGGAGCGACGACGCCGCCGGAACCGCCCCGGCCGGTGCGGTGCCCGGCGGTACCGCGGTGACCGGCGCCGGTGGGACAGCGGGCGACGCGCCCTCGGCGGACGCCGGCACGTCCCGGCAGGACGGTGCGATCCCGGCGGCGCCGGTCGACGGCGTCGTCGAGACCCCGGCCGGCGCACCGCTGAGCGCGCCCGCGACCGCCGCGTCCACCGCCCCCGCGGCGCCCCCAGCGACCGGCGATGCGGCGGCACTGCCGGCCGGCTCGCAGGTGGCGCGCCACGTCGCCGTCCTCCGCGGAGCCCCCGACGGCACGCACACGATGACCCTCGTCCTCACGCCCGAGACCCTCGGACCGGTCGAGGTGCATGTCACCGTGACCAAGGGATCGGTCGACCTGACGCTGCGGGGCGCGCACGAGCACGGCCGCGCCGCGCTGCTCGACTCGCTGCCCGACCTGCGCCGCGACCTGGAGACCGCGGGGCTGACCTGCACGCGGCTCGAGGTCGACCGCGACACCGGTGGGTCGCGGCTCTCCCAGCAGGCCCAGCAGCAGGCGCAGCAGCAGGCCCACCGCCAGGCGCAGCAGCAGGCGCAGCAGGGCTTCGGCGATCGCCCGGGTCAGTCCGACCGCGGTGACAGGTCACGACCCTGGCTCCGCGCTGCCGATATCTCCGGAAGCGGACCCACCCCACCGTCCCAGCGATCCGCGTCGTCCGGCGTGGACGTGCGTGTCTGAGCGAGGAGACAGCCACCCATGAGCAGCCCGATCAGCATGACCGGCGCCACCGGTCAGGCCACCGCGTCGGCCAGCACCACCGTCGAGCGGTCCGACCAGATGGGATCGGAGACCTTCCTCAACCTGCTGGTGGCCCAGATGCGGTACCAGGACCCGTCGAATCCGGCGAACAGCACCGACATGATGGCGCAGACGGCGACCTTCACCCAGGTGGAGAAGCTCGAGCAGCTCGTCCAGCAGAACGCCTCGATGCTCGTCATGCAGGAGTCCGCGACCGCCGGTGCGCTGGTCGGCCGCACCGCCACCTACACCGACGAGAACGGCGAGTCGGTGACCGGCGTGGTGACCTCCGTACAGCTGGCGACGGCCAACAACGAGGCCGCGGCGACCATCGACGGCAAGAAGGTCGCCATCGGCCGCCTCACCGAGATCGCCAGCACGTCGACTCCAGCTCCCACGACCGCCTGACCTCCCACTACCTACTTCTCCCGCCGTCCGGCGACCCCACTCCCGAGGAGCTCCTCCCCATGTTGCGTTCCATGTTCTCCGCGATCTCGGGCCTGCGCGCCCACCAGACCAAGCTCGACGTCACCGGCAACAACATCGCCAACGTCAACACGGTGGGCTTCAAGGCCAGCCAGACCGTCTTCCAGGACACGCTGTCCCAGGTCATCCGGGCCGGCGGCGCGGCCGCGCAGAACCGCGGTGGCACCAACCCGGCACAGGTCGGCCTCGGCGTGAAGGTCGCGGCCATCACGACCAACTGGAACCAGGGCGCGACCCAGAGCACCGGCCGGGCGACCGACTTCATGATCGAGGGCGACGGCTTCTTCGTGACCCGCGCGGGCAACGAGCAGCTCTACACCCGCGCGGGGTCGTTCGACTTCGACAGCACCGGCAAGTTGGTGACCCCTGACGGGTCGATCCTCCAGGGCTGGATGGCCGATGCCAGCGGAACGATCAACCCGAACGGCCCCATCAAGGATCTGTCGGTCCCCTACGGCCAGACCGTTGCGCCTGTGGCCACGACCTCGGGCACGCTTGCCGGAAACCTGCCGTCTGGCAACGCCACCGGCACGAGCGTGCAGACCGCCACCACGATGTACGACCAGCAGGGCGTCGGCCACGACGTGAGCTACACGTTCACCAAGAACGCCACCGACGACTGGAGCCTCGCCGTCACCGTCGACGGGGCGCCGATGACCCTCTCCGACAACTCGGTCACCTTCAACGCCGACGGCACGATGTCGAACCCGGCCGCGCCCTACTCGGTGGACTTCACGCCCGGCGTGGCCGGCTGGCCGGGCCCGGTGACGCTCGACCTGAGCGGCATCAAGCAGTACGGCAGCGCCAACACCGTCTCCGCCACCAAGCAGGACGGCTTCGCGATGGGCTCCCTGGAGTCCTTCAGCCTGGGTAACGACGGCACGATCACCGGCGTCTACAGCAACGGGCTGCGCCAGTCGATCGGCCAGCTGGCGATGGCGTCGTTCAACAACCCCGGCGGCCTCGAGAAGGCCGGCAACAGCTCCTTCCGCGTCGGGGACAACTCCGGCGCCGCGATGGTCGGCCAGGCCGGGACGGGTGGTCGCGGCGTGCTGAACGCCGGCGCGCTGGAGATGTCGAACGTCGACCTCGCCGAGGAGTTCACCGGGCTGATCGTCGCCCAGCGTGGCTTCCAGGCCAACAGCCGCGTGATCACCAGCTCCGACGAGATCCTCCAGGACCTGGTCAACCTCAAGCGCTGAGCGAGGACCTCCCTCCTCCCCGCCCTTCGCACGCTGATGGCGGGTGCTGGAGGGAGGCCTTTCCGGCCGCCGGACGGCCCGGTCGCCCCTACCGGGTGACCGGGCCGTTCGGCTCAAGGCAGAAGGCGGACACGCCGATGAGAAGAGTGCTGTTCCAGCCCCGTTGGGGCCCCACCGAGCAAGAGGACCTCCCGTGATCCGTGTGACGCGTCTGAACGGCGAGCGGTTCGCGCTCAACCCCGACCTGATCGAGCGGGTCGAGGCACACCCGGACACGGTGGCCTTCCTGGTGGACGGCACCAAGTACGTGGTCAAGGAGACCGTCGACGAGATGCTCCTGGAGATCCGGGAGTACCGCGCGGGGATCCTCGCCACCTCCTACGAGATGGACCGGGGCGAGTACCGCCCTGCCGAGAGCGCTCCCGAGGACGCCGCCGGCGGATCGTCGGTCGTGCCGTTCCCGAGCCGAGAGGAGCGCTGATCCATGGATCCGGCCACTCTGATCGGCATCGTGCTGGGACTCGCGTCGCTCCTGGCACTGATGATCATGGAGGGTTCGTCCCCCATGGCCATCGTGCTGCTGCCGCCGATCATCCTGGTGTTCGGCGGCACGTTCGGGGCCGCTATCGCGGGCTCGGCGATGGCCGACGTCAAGAAGATCGGCGGCTGGTTCAAGCTCGCCCTCATGCCGGCGAAGGTGCCGCCGGTCAGCGACCGGATCTCCACGCTCGTGAGCCTCGCCGAGAAGGCCCGCAAGGAGGGCCTGCTGGCGCTGGAGGCCCAGGTCAAGGCCATCGACGACCCGTTCCTCAAGCGCGGTCTGCAGATGGGCATCGACGGCACCGACCCCGAGGAGCTGCGCGCCGTCCTCGAGGGGGAGATCACGGCGAAGAAGAGCGAGGACAAGGTCGCCGCCAAATTCTTCACCGCCATGGGCGGCTACGCGCCGACCATCGGCATCATCGGCACGGTCGTGGGCCTCATCCACGTGCTGGAGAACCTCTCCAGCCCCGAGAGCCTCGGCCCGCTGATCGCCAGCGCCTTCGTCGCCACCCTCTGGGGTGTCCTCTCCGCGAACCTGTTCTGGCTCCCGATGGGCGCCAAGATCACGCGCATCAGCGACCTGCAGGCGGCCCAGATGGAGCTGCTCGTCGAGGGGATCACCGAGATCCAGGCCGGCACCAGCCCACGCGCCGTCCGCCAGAAGCTGACCGCCCTCGTGCCGCCCAGTGAGGTCGCGCGGGAGGCGGCATGAGCACCGCGCCGCATCCCGGCCGCAGGCGGCACAAGAAGCACGAGGAAGAAGAGCACGAGAACCACGAGCGGTGGCTGGTGTCCTACGCCGACATGGTCACCCTGCTGATGTGTCTGTTCATCGTGCTGTTCGCGATGAGCCAGATCGACAAGGCGAAGTTCGCCCAGCTCGCCAGCGGGCTGTCCGAGAGCTTCGGCGCCCCGATCTCCGCCCTGCCCGGCACGACGCAGGAGAGTTCGGTGCTCGACGGCCTGCCCGGGGCGGTCGACATCGCGTCGGCGCTCCCGCCGGAGGAGACCGTCGACCAGGCCGAGGTGGACAAGGCCGCCGCGAAGGCCGCTCTCGAGCGGTCGCAGCGGGTGGCCGCCGAGGCGGCCAAGGCCTACGAGGACATGACGGTCGCGGAGAAGAAGATCGACGCGGCGCTGACCGCCGCCGGCTTCGCCGACGCCGCCCGGTACGAGATCGACGAGCGCGGTCTGGTGGTGCACATCGTCGCCGACCAGGTCCTCTTCGACGCCGAGCAGGCGGTCCTCCGTCCCGAGGGCCGGGCCATCCTGGACGCCGTCGGGCCGACGCTGACCGGCCTGCCCAACGTGCTGCGCGTCGAGGGCCACGCGAACCACCTGCCGGTGACCCCGGGCGGCCCGTGGCCGTCGAACTGGGAGCTGTCGAGCTACCGGGCCTCCACCGTGCTGCGCTACCTGGCCGGCGACGGAGTGCCGGAGCCCCGCATGTCGGCGACCGGCTACTCGTCGACCCGGCCGCTGGTGCCCATCACCGACCCCACCGCGATCACGGTCAACCGCCGCGTCGACATCGTCGTCCTGTCCACCGCCTCGGCAGAGGCCAACGCACTGCTGCCGGGCATCGCCGCATCGCACCGAGGAGCCACCCCATGAGCAAGGACAAGAACGCCGAGACCGAGGAGACCGAGGGCAAGGGCGGCAAGAAGAAGCTGATGCTGATCCTGCTCGTCGTCGTGCTCGCGACAGCCGGGGCCGGCTACTTCTTCGTCTTCAAGGGCTCCGGCAACGCCGCGGCGGAGGAGCCGGTGGCCGGCGAGGTGCTCTCCCTCGACCCGATAGCGGTCAACCTGGCCGGCGGCGGCTACCTCAAGATCGGCGTCACCCTCCAGTTCACCGAGGAGGGCAGCTCCTCGCACGAGGGCGGCCTGGACGGCTCAAAGGCCCAGGACCTGGTCATCTCGACGTTCTCGCAAGCCAACCCGGCCGACGTCACCGGTGCCCGCGACGCGCTCAAGCAGGCCCTCAAGAAGAAGATCATCGAGGCCTACGACGGCGAGGTCATGGACATCTACTACAACCAGTACGTGACGCAGTAACGGCAGGACGTCGTCCCGCCCGCACCACCCGTCACACCCTTCCCGCTGACCGGCGGCGCCCCCGCGCCGCCGGTCAGGGTCGGCCCGTTGTCCGCCGATGAGGGACAACGTGACACAGCCCGAGACCGGACCGGACGCCCCCGAGGCGGGTCCGCAGTCCCCGGAGGCGTCACCGGAAGCAGCCCCGGCCGCCGCCGAGGCCACCGCTCCGGAGGCGCCGGCAGCCGCCGCCGCACCACAGCCCGCCGCGTCCCCCTTCGTCCCGCCGTCCGCCCCGACGGCCGTGGGCCGCAGCCGCCGCGGCGAGCCGCGCACCTACGACTTCCGGCGGCCGACGAAGCTCTCCCGCGAGCACGTGCGGGTCCTGCAGATCGCGCAGGAGGCCTTCGCCCGCCAGGCCACCACGATCCTGACCACGCTGCTCCGTGCCGGCGCGCGCATGGAGCTGGTGGGGATCGAGCAGTTCTCCTACGACGACTACCTGGTCACCCTCCCCGACCAGGTCTTCATCACCACGTTCACCATCGAGCCGCTGGCCGGCAAGGGGATGCTCGCCTACCCCCTCGACATGGCCATGGCCACCGTCGACCACATGCTGGGCGGCTCCGGCCGGGCGCAGCAGCCCAACCGGCCGATGACGGCGATGGAGACCACCATCACCACGCACCTGCTGACCCGGCTGCTCGACGAGTTCGCACGCTCCTTCGCCACGATCACCGAGCTGCAGCCGGCGCTCAACGGGTTCGAGTACAACCCGCAGCTCGCCCAGGCCGCCGCCGGCTCGGACACCGTCATGGTCGCGACCTTCGCCATGGCCGTCGGCAGCCGGGAGGGTGAGGCGACGCTGGTCCTCCCGTTCTCGTCGTTCGCGCAGGCGCTGAACAACGCCGCGTCGCCGCAGCTGTCGGAGACCGCGCTGGCCAAGCGCAAGCGTGCCACCGAGGCGCTCACCGCCCGGCTCAACCTCGTGCCGGTCGACGTGAGCGTCCGGTTCGCGCCCCTCTCGGTCTCCTCGGCCGACCTGCTCTCCCTCGCCGTGGGCGACGTCCTGCTGCTGCGGCACCCGCCGGACAGCCCGCTGGAGGTCACCACCAACGACGTGACGTTCGCCTACGCGATCGCCAGCAACCACCGTCGCCGACTGGCCGCCGCCATCGTGCCGACCCCGTACGCCGCGAAGGACACCGCATGAGCGCCCCCCGCACCGACTCGTCCCAGGACTCGCAGACCGTCACCGAGGTGGTCGCGGCCGCGGCCCGGGCAGCCGCGGCCCTGGTGCCGGCCGCGACGGCGCTGGTGGCCGGGACCCCGGTCAGCGACCCGGACACCGTGCCGCTGCCGCCGGACGCCGCCTCGGCGGTCACCGCCGGCCTGTCCGGCGAGGTGAGCGGGGACGTCGTCCTCGTCGTCTCGGCCGACGTCGTCGAGGCCCTCAAGAACTCCCCCGTCGGCAAGATGGACGTCGCCGCCGCGCTGCGTCCCGCGCTCGAGGCGGCCGCGGCGACGCTCGGCCGGGTCCGCATCGCCTCGGAACGCGAGGAGGAGCCGGTCGCCGCCCTCGACGGCCTGCGCGACAAGGGCATGTTCGTCGCGGTGCCGCTGCTGTCCGGCGGCGAGCACCAGGCGACCTTCGCCCTCCAGGTCACCCTGCCGGCGACCCGCACCCAGCGCGGCAGCCTGGACCTGCTCCGGCACGTGGCCATGGAGGTCACCGTCGAGATCGGCCGCACCCGCATGACCGTGCAGGAGCTGCTGTCCCTGCACCCCGGCGAGGTGGTGGAGCTCGACCGCGCCGCCAGCGCGCCGGCCGACCTGCTCGTCAACGGCACCCTCATCGCCCGCGGCGAGGTCGTGGTCGTCGACGAGGACTTCGGCCTCCGGATCAGCGAGATCGTGACCGACGCCGCGGCTGCCGAGCTGGGACGGGCGACCACATGACCTGGATGATCATCCGGCTGATCCTGTCGCTGGGCTTCATCGCCGTCGTCCTGCTGTTCGCGGCGCGGCTGGCCAAGAAGCGCGGGCTCGGCCAGGGCAACGGCCTCATCGAGGTGGTCGCCCGCCAGCGCATGGGGCGGACCAGCACGGTGAACGTCGTCCGGATCGCCGACGTCGTCCTCGTGGTGGGCGCCACCGAGGAGCAGGTCACCCTGCTCGCCGAGGTGGACGCCGAGGCGGTCGAGGTCGCGCTGCGCGAGCGCCAGACGCTCCGGCCGGCCGCCGCCGACGGCGAGTTCGGCGACTCCCCCGCCCTGGCGGCCCGCTCCTCGAGCGGCGCTCTGGCCGGGTCGGTCTTCGACCGGAACGGCTGGAGCACGCTCGTGCACCAGCTCCGCGAGCGGACGGTCCGGCGCTCATGACCTCGCCCGCCCGCGCACTGCCGCGGTCGGTGGCCGCGGCACCTGCCCGGCGGACGGCGCTCGTCCTGCTGCTCCTGCTGCTGTGCACGGTGGGGGCGATCCTGCTGGCCGGCCCCGCGTCCGCCGCGCCGACCGACCCGGTCGCGCCCACGGCTCCCGTGGCGCCGGTCGTGCCCGGTGCCGGCTCGGTCGGCATCTCCATCGGCAACGGGTCGCCCAGCAGCTCGATCACGCTGATCCTCGCGATCACGGTCCTGTCGATCGCGCCGTCGGTGCTGCTGCTGTGCACCTCGTTCACCAAGATCATCGTCGTCCTGGCGCTGACCCGGAACGCGCTCGGTCTGCCGTCGTCGCCGCCGAACCAGGTGCTGACCGGCATCGCACTGTTCCTGACCCTCTTCGTGATGGGCCCGGTCTTCTCCGACATCAACGACGTCGCCGTCCAGCCCTACATGAACGGCAAGGTCACGGTCTCGCAGGCCTACGACGCCGGCGTCGTCCCCCTGCGGGAGTTCCTCCTCGACAACACCCGCGAGGACGAACTGAAGCTGATGATCGGGCTCTCCGGCGAGGAGAAGCCGGCGAAGGCCGAAGAGGTCAGCATGACCACGCTGATCCCGGCGTTCGTGCTCTCCGAGCTCAAGAGCGCATTCATCATCGGGCTGGTCGTGTTCATCCCGTTCCTGGTGCTCGACATGCTGGTCAGCGCGGCGTTGATGGCGATGGGCATGATGATGGTGCCGCCGACGGTCGTGTCGCTGCCGTTCAAACTCCTACTCTTCGTCGTGGTCGACGGGTGGGCGCTCATCACCACTGCGCTGGTCGGGTCCTACGGGGGTGGTGGCTGATGAGTGACGCCGATGTCACGGAGATCGCGGCGCAGACGATGATGGTGGCCGCGAAGGTCGCCGCGCCCGTGCTGCTGACCGCCCTCCTCGTGGGCTTCCTGATCTCGCTGTTCCAGGCGGCGACGCAGATCCAGGAACCGACGCTGTCCTTCGTGCCGAAGATGATCGCCGTCGCGATCGCGCTCCTGGTCACGGGCAACTGGGTGCTGTCGGAGCTGGTGAGCTTCACCCAGACGCTGTTCGACCAGCTCCCGCACCTGCTCGATCGGACCTGACGCCGATGGACCTCTCGGTCCCGACCGTCACGCTGGCCGCGCTCCTGCTCGGCACCGCCCGCGCGACGGGGTTCGTCGTGCTGGCTCCGCCGTTCAACTCGCGGACGATCCCGATGCCGGTCAAGGGCGCCTTCGCCCTGGCCCTCTCGGTGCTCCTGTCGACGCAGATCGCCCCGACGCTGCCGGAGATCACCACGGGCTACCTCATGGTGACCGCCGTGACCGAGGCGGTGATCGGTGCGGCGCTCGGCTTCGTCGTCCAGGTGCTGTTCACGGCGGTGCAGATGGCCGGCGACCTCATCGACGTGACCGGCGGCTTCTCCCTGCAGCCGGCCTACGACCCCCTGGCGATGACGCAGAACGCCTCGATCGGCCGGCTGCACCACCTGCTGGCCTCGACCCTGCTGTTCACCAGCGGCGGGCACCTGATGATCGTCAAGGGGTTCGCCACCTCGTACCAGGGCATGCCCGTCGGCGGGAACGTGCCGACCGACCAGCTCGGGTCGGTGCTGATCCACGCCTTCTCGATGATGTTCCTGGCCGCCCTGCAGATCGCCGGCCCGATGGTGGCGGTGCTGCTGCTCGCCGACGTCGCGCTCGCCCTGCTGAGCCGCGCCGCGCCGGCGCTGAACATCTTCTCGTTCGGCTTCCCCGTCAAGATCCTGCTGACGCTCACCATGCTCGGGCTGACCTTCCCGCTGCTCCCGCCCGCCCTCGACGCGCTGATCGAGCAGGCGGCGCGGGCGATGGTCTCCCTCCGGAGCGGCTGATGGCCGCCGACGGTCCCGGAGGTGAGAAGACAGAGAAGCCGACTCCCCAGCGCCTGAAGAAGGCGCGCAAGGAGGGGCAGATCCCACGTACCCAGGAGCTGGGGACGTGGCTGGGGGTCGCGACGGCGAGCGTCCTGCTGCCGATGATGGTCGGCGATGCGTTCGAGTCGGTCCGGAAGCTCTTCATCCAGATCGGCTCGATCGCCTCGAACCCCGAACCGGGTGCGCTCTCGGACCTGATGGGCCAGGCGCTGAGCGCGTTCATGTCGACGGTGCTGCCGATGGGGCTCGGCATGATGCTCGTCGGCACGCTCGCCTCGGCCGCGCAGGGCGGCGTCACCTTCGCCACCAAGGCGATGAAGCCGACGTTGAAGAAGCTCAACCCCTTCCCCGGCATCAAGCGCATGTTCGGCACCCAGGGCATCTGGGAGTCGATCAAGGCGCTGATCAAGACGGCGGCCCTCGGCATCGTCGTCATCGTCACCAGCGACCGCGCGCAGACGCTGGTCTCCTCCGCCGGTGCGCTGCCCCTGTCGGCGGTGACCGACACGTTCGCCGCCTCGGCGATCCTCATGTTCCGGGTCGTCGCGATCACCGGCCTGATCATCGCCGTCGCCGACTACGTGGTCGTGCGGATGAAGACGATGAAGAAGCTGAAGATGAGCAAGTACGAGATCCAGCAGGAGCACAAGCAGTCCGAGGGCGACCCGCACATGAAGGCGCACCGCCGCGGGATCCAGATGTCGATGTCGCGCAACCGCATGATGAGCGAGGCCCGCGAGGCCGACGTCCTGCTGGTCAACCCGACCCATGTGGCCGTGGCGCTGAAGTACGACCCCACGCGCGGCGCGCCGCGGGTGGTCGCGAAGGGCGCCGGCGAGGTCGCGGCCCGGCTGCGCGCGATCGCCGAGGAGGCGCGGGTGCCGATGGTGCAGGACATCCCGCTCGCGCGTGCGCTGCACGCCTCGTGCGACCTGGGCCAGGAGGTGCCGCCGCAGCTGTTCACCGCGGTCGCGCGCGTGCTCGCCTTCGTCATGCACCTCGGTGCCCGCGGGGTGCGGGGCGGGTTCCACCGGCCCGGGTTCGAGGCACCCGCCCTCGACGGGCTGCCCAAGGCCGGCCGCCGCCGTCCGGCCGCCGCCTGAGCCCGCGAGATCTGCACACTCGTGGCCATCAGCCGCTGACCGCCACGAGTGTGCAGATCTCGCGCGGTACCGGTGGTCGGCGGGGCTGCCGATGAGAACAGCGTGAGCCGCCCGCCGTCCCCGACCCGCGAGGCGGGCGCGTGAAGGGCATCGGCAAGATGGCCGTGCCCATCGGCGTGGTGGCCATCGTCCTCATGCTGGTGGTGCCGCTCCCGGCCGCCGTCATCGACCTGCTGCTCGGGCTCAACATCACCGCGTCGCTGCTGATCCTGCTGGTCGCGATGCAGATCAGGAAGCCGCTCGACTTCGCCGTCTTCCCGTCGCTGATCCTCATCGCCACGCTGTTCCGGCTGGCGCTGAACGTGTCGTCGACCCGCCTGGTGCTCACCGACGGCTACGCCGGCAAGGTCATCGAGGCGTTCGGCCACTTCGTGATCGGCGGCTCGCTCGTCGTCGGCCTCGTGATCTTCGTGATCCTCACGATCATCCAGTTCGTCGTGATCACGAACGGTGCGGGGCGCGTGGCCGAGGTGGGTGCCCGCTTCACCCTCGACGCCATGCCCGGCAAGCAGATGGCGATCGACGCCGACCTCAACGCCGGCCTGATCAACGAGGCCCAGGCCCGCAGGCGCCGCCACGAGGTCACCGCCGAGGCCGACTTCTACGGCTCGATGGACGGTGCGTCGAAGTTCGTCAAGGGCGACGCGATGGCCGGCATCATCGTGACGCTGATCAACCTGATCGGCGGCTTCGCGATCGGCGTGATCCAGCGCGGCATGGCCCCCGGCGAGGCCGTCTCGACCTTCTCCCTGCTGACCGTCGGCGACGGCCTGGTCTCGCAGATCCCGGCCCTGCTGCTCTCCACCGCGACCGGCATCATCGTCACCCGGTCGGCGTCCGACGGAGACATGGGCACCGACCTGCTCAGCCAGCTCGGCCGCTTCAAGCAGCCCGTCCGGATCGCCGGCGGCGCGGCCATCGCGCTCTGCCTGATCCCCGGTCTGCCCAAGCTGCCCTTCCTCGTGATCGGCACCGTCTTCCTCGTCATGGCCTCCCGCATGTCGGAGGCGCCCGAGGTCGACCCGGACGCCGAGGCCGCCGCGGCCGCCGCCGACAACGAGCCCAAGCCCGACTCCCCCGAGGCGATCGCCGAGAAGATGCGGGTCGACCCCCTCGAGCTCGAGGTCGCCTTCGACCTGGTCGACCTCGTCGACACCGCCCGCGGCGGTGACCTGCTCGACCGCGTGAAGGCGCTGCGCCGCAAGGTCGCCATGGACACCGGCCTGGTCATCCCGCTCGTGCGGACCCGTGACAACCTCGACCTGCCCGGCTCGCAGTACGTCATCTGGCTCAACGGCGTCCCGGCCGCCAAGGGCATCTCACCGGCCGGCACCGTGCTCGCGATCGGCGACAACCTCGACGGCATCCCGGGCAAGGCGACCCGCGAGCCGGTGTTCGGGCTGGCGGCCAAGTGGGTGCCGGTCGAGCTCCAGCGTCAGGCGGAGATGGCCGGCGCCACCGTCGTCGACCGTTCGTCGGTCATCACCACGCACCTCGCCGAGGTCGTCCGCCAGAACGCCGCCGACCTGCTCGGCCGCGAGGACGTCCGGCTCCTGGTCGAGATGGTGCGCCGCACGCACCCGATCGTGGTCGAGGAACTGACCCCCACGCTGCTCACCCTGGGAGAGGTGCAACGCGTGTTGCACGCGTTGCTCACCGAGGGCGTGTCGATCCGGGACCTGGTCCGCATCTTCGAGGCACTCTCTGTGCGTGCGAAGCAGTCGACCGATCTCGACGGTCTGGTCGAGGCTGCGCGGAACGCGCTCGGCTCGGCGATCAGCCACCCGTACGTGACCCCCGACGAGCGGCTGCACGTGTTCACCCTCGACCCTGCCTTCGAGCAGCGGCTCCTGGAGTCCCTCCGGCAGAGCGACGCCGGCGCCGTCCTGGCGCTGGACGCCGGCTCGGTCGACGCCCTCGTGCACGGGTGCGGCGGGTTGCTCGAGGACGCCGAGCGGTCGGGACTCTCCCCGGTCCTGGTGTGCTCCCCCCAGATCCGCGCGGCCCTCGCGCGGCTGATGCGCCAGGTCCTGCCCAGGCTTCCGGTGATCTCCTACGCCGAGGTGTCCCGGACAGCGCAGATCGAGTCGCTGGGAGTCGTGAGCGGTGCCGTTGCGATCCGTTGAGGCGGCCACGCGCGACGACGCGATCGCTGCCGCCCGCGAACAGTTCGGCCCCTCGGCCCGGGTGGTCGGGGTGCGCCGCGTCCGCTCCGGCGGCGTCCTGGGATTCTTCGCCACCGAGCGCTACGTCGCCGAGGTCGCGCCCGATCCGGGTGCCCGTCCGCCGGTCCCCTCCGGGCGGGCGTCGACGTCGTCACCCCTGGCCTCCGCGGCGCCTGCCACGGCCCGCCCGACGGCACCCGCGCGCAACGGCGCGGCGGCCTACGCGGCTGCGGCCACGTCGTTCTCCGAGTCGCCCGCCGAGTCGCGGCGCAGTCCCGACCGCGACGAGGCGCCGGCCCGCCCGGCCCCCGTGGTGCGCGCGCCCGCCGAACCGGCGCCGCGCACTGCGCAGACCGCCGACGAGGCCCGGCTCAGCGAGCTGGTCGGGCTGCTGGCCGCCGAGGCGCAGCCCGCCGAACCGGCCTACGGCCGGCTGTCGTTCCCGCGAGCGGCGGTCGTGCGGTCGGCACGCGAGTCGTTGCAGGCCGTCCACGACGAGGACGACGACGAGGACGACGACCTCGTCGACGACGTTGCCGAGTACGACGAGGACGACGCCCCGGTCGCCCCCGTGGCGCCGTCCCCCTTCACCGCGGCGCTGGCCCGGATGGTGTCCGGGGACCGGGACGTGCGCCAGGCGGTCGAGGAAGCACTCGAGCAGCCGGCGGCGGCCTCGCCCGCGCCGTCGCCCACTCGCGTGGGGCCGTGGCCGACCTGGTCGGGGCCCGTTCGCGCAGCAGAACCATCGGTGCCGTCGCCTCCGGCGCGCCAGGAGGAGGAAACGGTGGGAGATCAGGTCATCGCGCCGCCCTCCATGCCCGAGGTCCAGCCTGCGGAGGTGCCCGCCTGGGCCGCCGCGCCCGAGGTCGCGACGGGGCCCGACTCCTCGCGCGAGGAGGCCATCGCGGAGGTGCTCCGGTCGGCGCTCGCGCAGGGTCACTCCGACGAGGCGCTCGCCGGCATCCTGCGGAAGGTGCTCGCCGGGGCCTCTCCGCAGACCGCCCTCACCGAGCCCGACCTCGCGCTGCCGAACCTGGTCGCCGACGTGGCTGTGGACGACGACGCCGCGGAGCATGCCCGTGAGGCGGCCATGGACACCGCCGTCGACATCCCCGTGGTGACGCTCGCCGCCGCGGAGCTGCCCGCCGTCGAGCTGCCCGTCGTGGAGCTGCTTCCTGTGGAGCCGCCCGCCATGGAGCTGCCCGCCGTGGAGCCGCCTCCTGTGGAGCCGCCTCCCGTGGTGACCCCGGCGGTGGTCCTCCCCGCGGCCGAGCTTCCCGCTGTGCCCGCGCCCCTGGTCCAGCGCCCCGCTCCTCGCGAGCCGGACTGGGCCCCGGCCGTGAGCGACACCCGGGTGGAGCTCTTCGGGCCCGACCCGGTCGCCCCGTCGTGGACTGCCCCCACCTGGCACGACATCGCGTCGCAGTCGCCCCTGTGGGCCGACGTCGCGCCCCGCCGTGTGCAGGCCGACGCCCCCATCTGGGCCGAGGTGACGAGGCGGGACCCCGCGGCGGATGCCGGCCGGACGTCCTGGTCGCTGTTCGGGACGCCGGCGGAGGAGTCCGCGCCCCTCGCCCCGCAGGCGGAGGACGAGATCGTCGGTCCCGAGGTCGTCGTTCCCGAGGCGGTCGTTCACGAGGGCGTCCAGGACGTGGCCCTCGATGCCCTGGACGACGTCTTCGAGGACGTCGTCCCCGAGCCGGCCGTGGACGGCGTCCCCGAGCCGGTCGAGGCCGTGCTGCCGGAGCCTGCGAGCGAGCCGGCCGCCGACGAGGCGACGGCGTCGGACAGCGTCGCATCCGACACTCTCGCCGAGGACGCTCCCGCCGAGGAGACCGTGGCGACACCTGACGACGAGCGCCCGCTGCTGGAGCTCGGCCCGCTCCTGGCGCGCACCGCCAGCGACCCCGCGCCACTGAGCCTGGACGCGACCACGGTGATGCCGCCGCTGTCGCTCCTCCCCCCACTGCCGGGCACGCGCGGACGCGGCCGTCCGCCGGTTCCGCCGGCGCGGCTGCCGCGAGCCCGTCCGTCCGTGCCCCCGGCCGCCGCATCGGCCCCGCCGCCCGCTACGACGGCTCCCGCCGACGAGACGCGGGAGTTCGTTGCGCCGGCCCCGTCCGAGAGCGCCCTGGCGACCGTGACCCGGCTGCCCGTCGTTCCGCTGGTCGCGCCGCCGGAGCCGTCGGGGTCCGCGGAACCGACCGACGCCACGGAGACGGCTGCGGAGTCCTCCGCCGAGTCGCTGGGCGAGTCCCCGGCCACCGAGTCGGTGGAGGAGCCGGCGGAGCCCTCGGTCGAGGCGGCCGTCGAGCCGATCGAGGCCGTCGAGCCGGCCGAGCCTGTCGAGCCGACCGTCGAACCGATCCATGCCGTCGAGCCGGTCGAGCCGGTCGAGCCCCGCAGCGAGGCCACCACCGGCCCCGGCCACGTCCTCGCCCGGCTGGCGATGCTCGGTCTGCCCGCCGGACTGCTGGGTGACGGTTTCGCCGAGCAGGTCGCCGTCCACGGCACCTATGCCGCGCTGACGCGGGCGCTCGGTCTGCGACTTCCCCCTGCGCCCGAGGTGCCCACCGGCCCGGGTGAGGTCCTCTTCGTCGTCGGCCCGGGCATCGAGACGCTGCGGGCGGCCCGGGCGCTGGCGGTCTCAATGCGGCTCGACCCGGAGAGGGTCCAGTGGGCCACGCGGGGTGATCTCGTCGGCCTGGCGCCGGAGGGCAGCCGCGTGGCCACCACGGACGCCGCGATCGACCGGCGTCAGGCCGCCGCGAACGCCGGCACGGTCACGATCGTCGCCGTGGACGCGCCCCTGCGCACCGACGCCTACTGGATGGCGCAGATGCTCACGATCTGGTCACCGGTCGCGGTGTGGGCCGTCGTGGAGGCGACCCGCAAGCCCGAGGACCTCTCGCCGTGGCTGGCGGGCCTGTCCCGGGTCGACGCGCTCATCGTGCAGGACACCGACCTGTCGGCCGACCCGGCCGCCGTCCTCCGTCGCGTGGCGGCTCCTGTTGCCCTGCTCGACGGCGTCCGTGCGACCCCGCACCGCTGGGCGTCGCTGCTGTGTGAGCGCCTGGAGGGCACGCACTCATGAATCCGCTGCGGGGGGACGTCGTCCTCGTGGGCCTGCTGCTGTCCGTGCCGGTGCTCGCGATGGGACTGCGCGGCGACTTCTCGGCCGAGGAGGTCGTCATCCGGGTGCTCTGGTGCCTTGCGGCCGGCTGGGGCGTCGTGACCGTTCTGCGCCTGGCGAGCACGCCGCGGGTGGTCGCCGCCGACCCTCTCAACGAGGAGGGGTCCGAGCCGGCGTCCGTGGAGAGCGAGCGCTCCCCCGCCGTCTGATCGGCGTCCTCTGGCCCTGTCCACAGGTCACGCGTTCGTCCACGGATCGGCCGGCGGCCCGTGCCATGACGTGAGACGACGGCAGCGTCTCGGACATGCACGACATGCCGCCCCGGGAACGCATCCTCCTTCGTCGTGACCTGATCGCCGATGGTCGTTCCGATGAGGAGCTGGCCCGGCTCGTCCGGAGCAGCCAGCTGGTTCGCATGCGTCGCGGCGCCTACCTGGACGGGCAGCTGCCCACGGCCGTCGTCGCCCGGCACGCGCTCCAGATCGCAGCGACCGTGGCCGGCCTGCGTCGGCCCGCCGTCGTCAGCCACCAGTCGGCAGCGGTGCTCCTCGGCCTGCCGCTCTGGGGCGCTCCCCTCGACCAGGTGCACATCACACGCCGTCCGGGGGCCTCGAGCCAGACGACCGGCCCCCTCCGGTGCCACGTCGCTCGGCTGCGTGACGACGAGGTGAAGACGGTGGGCGGTCACACGGTCACCGACGTGGCCAGGACCATCCTGGACCTTGCGCGGAGCCTCCCGTTCCAGCCGGCCGTGGTGACCGTGGACGCCGCCCTTCACGAGGGGCTGCTGTCCCTGCCCGTCCTCCAGCAGCGCCTGATGGACATCGCGGGCACGCGCGGGAGCCGGCATGCCGCGCGCGTGGTCGCTTTCGCCGACGGCCGGAGCGAGAGCGTCGGCGAGAGTCGCAGCCGCGTGCTGTTGCACGGGCTCGGGCTCGCGCCCTCGGCACTGCAGCTGCGCATCACGGGCTCCGAGGGCAGCTTCCTCGGCCGGTCCGACTTCGCGTGGGAGGAACAGCGGGTGCTCGGGGAGTTCGACGGACGCATCAAGTACGGCCGCCTGCTCCGCCCCGGCCAAGACCCGGGAGACGCTGTCTTCGAGGAGAAGCGCCGCGAGGATGCCATGCGAGACGCCGCCTGGGAGGTGGTGCGCTGGACCTGGTCCGACCTCTCCGTCCCCGCAGCATTGGGTCAGCGCGTGCAGAGAGCTCTCGACCGGGGCGCGCGGCATCGCCGCTGACGCATTGCGGGCGTTGTTCCCGCATTGCGCGTGCTGCAACACCCGCAATGCCGGAACACCACCCGCAATGCGGGGTCAGCTGGGGCTCAGAAGGGCAGGTCCTCGAGCATCTCGGTGACCAGTGCGGCGATCGGCGAGCGCTCCGACCGGGTCAGCGTCGTGTGGCTGAACAATGGGTGCCCCTTGAGCGCCTCGATCACCGCGGTGACGCCGTCGTGGCGCCCGACGCGGAGGTTGTCCCGCTGCGCGACGTCGTGCGTGAGCACCACCCGCGAGCCCGAGCCCAGCCGGGACAGCACGGTGAGCAGCACCCCCCGCTCGAGCGACTGCGCCTCGTCGACGATCACGAACGAGTCGTGCAGCGACCGCCCGCGGATGTGGGTCAGCGGCAGCACCTCGATCAGCCCGCGCGCGGTGATCTCGTCGGTCACCGCCGGGGAGACCAGCGCGCCGAGCGTGTCGTAGACCGCCTGCGCCCAGGGCGACATCTTCTCGTTCTCGCTGCCCGGCAGGTAGCCGAGCTCCTGGCCGCCGACGGCGTACAGCGGCCGGAAGATGACCACCTTCTTGTGGGCCCGCCGCTCCATGACCGACTCCAGGCCCGCGCACAACGCCAGCGCCGACTTGCCGGTACCGGCCCGGCCGCCCAGCGAGACGATGCCGATCTCCGGGTCGAGCAGCAGGTCGAGGGCGATCCGCTGCTCCGCGGAGCGACCGTGCAGCCCGAACACCTCGCGGTCACCGCGGACCAGTCGCACCTGTTTGTCCGGCGTCACCCGTCCCAGCGCCGACCCCCGGGACGACAGCAGCACGAGCCCGGTGTGCGTGGGGAGTTCGGCGGCCGCGGGCACGAACGTCTCGCCGTCCTCGTACAGCGCGTCGAGCTCGGCGTCGTCCAGGGAGACCTCGGCCATGCCCGTCCAGCCCGCGTCGACCGCGTCGTGCGCGCGGTAGTCGTCGGTCTCGAGCCCGACCGCGGCGGCCTTGACCCGCAGCGGCACGTCCTTCGTGATCAGGCTGACGATCCGGCCCTCGGCGCGCAGGTTCAGCGCGACGACCATGATCCGGCTGTCGTTGCTGTCGTTGCGGAAGCCGGCCGGCAGGACCGACGGGTCGCTGTGGTTCAGCTCGACGTGCAGCGTGCCGCCGTCGTCACCGATGGGGACGGGAGCGTCGAGCCGCCCGTGGGTCACGCGCAGGTCGTCGAGCATCCGCAAGGCCTGCCGGGCGAACCAGCCCAGTTCGGGGTGGTCGCGCTTGTTCTCCAGCTCACCGACCACGACGAGCGGGAGCACCACGTCGGAGTCGCCGAAGCGCAGCAGCGCACCGGGGTCGGAGAGGAGGACGGAGGTGTCGAGGACGAACGTGCGGCGTGTGGTGGTCACGATTCGACTCCCGGGGGGCGCACGGCACGCCCCCGCTCGAAGGTGGCCGGGCCCCGGCGCAGAGGCCGGCAACCGGCCCCCCTGGTCGACGAACTCGTCAGCACCAACCGGGCCTCCCGTGGACGGCGAGGGCAGCTCGTCATCCACTGCGGACGTTAGGCCCGGGGGGTGACAACCGCGTTGCCAGCAGACGGCGTGTCACCCCGATGAGGTACCAGACGTCCCAGTAATCCCATCGTCAGCTGGACTCCCGGCGGAAGCGGCGCACCCCGAACACCCACCCGATCAGGACCAGCGCGACGGTCAGCCCGAGACCCCACCACGCCACCGAGGTGCCGTAGCCGCCGAGGAAGAACTCGCGGGCGCCCTCGACCACGTGCTTGAGCGGGTTGACGTCGCTCACGGTCTGCAGCCAGGCGGGCGCGAGCGTCATCGGCAGCAGGATTCCCGAGAGCAGCAGCACGGGGAGCACCACCGCGTTGAGCAGTGGTGCGAACGCGTCCTCGCTCTTGAGCGTCAGCGCCAGCGCGTACGAGATCGAGGCGAACGCCGCGCCGAGCAGCGCGACGACCAGCAGCGTCAGCACGACCCCGAGCACCGGCGCCCGCAGTCCGAGCGGCAACGACACCAGCACGAGCAGCGTGCCCTGCACCAGCAGGACGACGACATCGCGCAGCACCCGCCCGAGCAGCAACGCCGTCCGGCTGGCCGGGGTGACCCGCTGGCTCTCGATGACGCCGGCGCGGTACTCGGCGATCAGGCCGAAGCCCACGAACAGCGACCCGAAGATGCCGAGCTGGACGAGGATCCCGGGCACGAAGATCTGGTACGCGTTGCCCGCCCCGAGCTGACCGGCGATCGGCTCGAGCAGCGGACCGAACAGCACGATGTACAGGATCGGCTGCATCATCATGATCACGAGCCAGGCCGGGTTGCGCAGGGACAGGCGCATCGCCCGCCAGAACACCGTGCCGGTGTCGCGGAGCAGTGTGCTCATCAGACGGTCACCTCCTCCGCCGCGGGTGCACCGGGCACGGCCGGCCGGGACTCCGCGTCACGCAGCGAACGCCCGGTCAGCTGCAGGAACACGTCGTCGAGGCTGGGCCGCCGGCTCTCGACGCCGCTCACCGCGATGCTCTCCCGGTCGAGCCCGCGGACGAGCTCGACCAGCGCCGTACCGCCGTGCCGCACACGCCCCACGACGCGGTCGTCGAGCACCTGCGGGGCCTCGGCGCCGGGAAGCTGCTCGACCAGCCGGGCCACCGCGGCCACCTGCCTCGGTTCGGCGACGGTGACGGTGAGGACGTCGCCGCCGACCTGCGACTTCAGGGCGTCGGGTGTGCCCTCGGCGACGATCGCGCCGTGGTCGATGACCAGGATGCGGTCGCACAGCGCGTCGGCCTCGTCGAGGTAGTGGGTGGTGAGGAAGACCGTCGTCCCCCGCTCCTCCCGCAGGTCGCGGATGTGCTGCCACAGGTTGGCCCGAGCCTGCGGGTCGAGGCCGGTGGTGGGCTCGTCGAGGAACACCAGCTCCGGGACGTGGATCAGTCCGACAACGATGTCGAGCCGGCGCCGCTGACCACCGGACAGCGTCTTCGGCTGCCGCTCCCACAGGCCGTCGAGGTCGAAGTCGGCGAAGAGCTTCCTGCCCCGCTCGGTCGCCTCGGCAGTGCTCATGCCGTAGAGCCGGGCGTGGTCGACGACCTCCTCGCCGGCCCGGGCGTCGGGGTAGGTGGAGCCACTCTGGGACACGTACCCGATCCGCCGGCGGACGCCGACGGGGTCGGTGACCAGGTCGCACCCGGCGACGGTGGCCGTGCCGGCCGTGGGCTCGAGCAGGGTGGTCAGCATGCGCAGCGTCGTCGTCTTTCCGGCGCCGTTGGGTCCGAGGAACCCGACGATCTCTCCCGCCTCGACGTCGAGGTCGACGCCGACGACGGCGTGCACTTCCTGCTTCTTCTTCCGGAAGGTGCGGGCGAGCCCGCGGGCGTGGATCACGCGGGACAGCATCCGCCCGGGTACTGACAGCGGTCGACCACTTTCGCTCAGGACGCAGCGATCAGTGCCGGCCGTCCCCCCGGTCGGGCCGGCGCACCGCCTGCCACTCCACCGTGTCGCTGCGAACGGGCCGGGGCGGCCCGGACCGCGGAGGAGGAGGCAGGGCCGGCGAGGGACCGATCGGACGACGGGGGCGCAGCGCGAAGAGCGCCCAGAGCACCGGGACGAGGAGCACGGGCCACTGCACCGACAGATCCCCGACCCAGAGCAGACCGGCGAGCAGCAGTGCCCCCAGCCAGGCCGCCGTCCAGAGACTCAGCACTCGGGCCGTCCGGGGATCGCGGGCCATCACTCAGCGGTGCCGAGTTCAGCAGCGCGCAGCTCGGCGGTGACTGCCCGAGGCGTCAGCGGTTCGTCGAGCAGGCGGACGAAGCGGTCGGCGACCGACTGGCCGGCCGGGCGGGCGGCCAGCCAGTCCGACAGCAGGTCGAACCCCTCGACGTAGGTGGAGATGTAGGCGCGCCAGAGCGGATCGGTGAGGAAGCGGACCTGCTGGGCCGCCCGCTCGGCGCTCACCAGCGACCAGCGCTGCAGGTAGGCCATCACCTCGTCCGCGTCGGCGCCCCGGTCGTGCAGGAGGACGGCGGCGTCCTGGCGGACCCGGTTCAGCGGCGCCGCCGCATCGGCCAACCGCTCGGCGAGGTGGCCGTCGAAGCGCAGACCGAGATCGCCGAGGATCTCCTCCGCCCACGGACCCCACCCCTCTCCGACGGACGCCTCGACACCGAGGTCCGCGAGCCCCTCCGCCATGAGGCACTCGGGTGTGTTGACCAGGAACACGGTGTGCTCGGTGCGGTCGGCACGCTCCACGAGGCCCCGCTCCTTGCGGCAGTGCTCGGTGTGGTGCCCCGGATAGGACTCGTGCGCCACCAGGTGCGGCAGCCCCGACAACCGGTGCGGCAGGTCGGCGTTGATGGCCACCCGGGAGCGGTAGTCGCCCTCGTAGTAGTTGAACCCGGACCACGGCTTGTCGGTGACGACCTCGTAGCGCACGGTCTCCACTTCGGGAAGCCCGTACTGACCGCGGACCCGGTCGCGCAGGGCGCTGGAGACGGCGTGCACCGCGGCCTCGAGGCGCTCGGGCGGGCACTCCTCGCGACGGCGGTGTGCGGCGTACCGCTCGGCCAGGGACCCTGAGCCGGGCAGCAGGGTCTCGAGCTCGGCGTGCGCGGCCGCGTACTCCGCGGGGTCGCCCAGCGTGACGTCCACCTGGAAGTAGCTGGCCACCTCGTCGACGAAGCCCACCGGCTCGCCACTCATCTTCCGGGCGGTGCACTCCAGGCCGGCGAGCTGTCCCCGCAGATAGTCGGTGCGGTCGGCCGGCAGCCCGGCGGCGTCAAGTTCGCCCAGTAGGGCCCGCGCCTGGTCGCGGAGCTGGACCGGCGTGGGCGCGGGCTCGTCCTCCACCTCGGCGCGGATCCGGGGGTTGCCCGTGTAGGCGTCGACGAAGCCGGACTCCAGTCGGTCGAAGCGCAGCCCCAGCCGCACGTACTCCAGGGGGACGTCGAGAGCTCCGGCTGCCATGCAGGCAGTTTCTCAGCCGCCGAAACGGCGGTGCCGCGCGGTTACCCGCCCGAGCTCCGCCGGGCGCAGCGGCGGCTCACCACTCAGCCTCCGAAGCGCCTGTGCCGCGCTGAGTAGTCGCGCAGTGCTCGCAGGAAGTCCACCCGCCGGAAGTCGGGCCAGTAGACGTCGGTGAAGTGGAACTCGGCGTTCGCCGTCTGCCAGAGCAGGAATCCGGACAGGCGCTGCTCCCCGCTCGTCCGGATCACGAGGTCCGGGTCGGGCTGGCCCGCGGTATACAGGTGCTCGGCGATGTGCTCGACGTCGAGCGAGTCGACGAGCTCCTCCAGCGAGGTCCCGCGCTCGGCGTGCGCGGCCAGCAGTGAGCGCACGGCGTCGGCGATCTCCCGTCGTCCCCCGTAGCCGACGGCGAGGTTCACCGTGCCGCCCGGCCGCTCGCGCGTGTCCTCCTCGGCCTGCTTGAGGACGGCGACCGTCTCCGTCGGCAGCACCTCGGGCGCCCCCATCGCGCGCACCTGCCAGCGGCCGCCCGGGCGGGACAGGTCGACGGCGACGTCCTCGATGATCCGGAGCAGCGCACTGAGCTCCGGCTCCGGGCGCCGCAGGTTGTCGGTGGAGAGCATGAACAGCGTGACGACCGAGACGCCGGCGTCCTCGCACCAGTCGAGCAGATCGACGATCTTGTCCGCACCCCGGCGATGGCCGTGGGCGACGTCCTCCAGCCCGATCGCACGTGCCCAGCGACGGTTGCCGTCCATGATCACGCCGACGTGACGCGGGATGTCGGCGCCCTCCAGGGCCCGCGCGAGCCGCCGCTCGTAGACCTCGAGGATCGCCTCGCGCACGTACTTCCGAGGCCCCACGCGGTCACCCTAGGCCCCTGGTCGCTCACCCGCCGGGAGCCCTGCGCGAGCCGTCGCGGCGCCGGCGATGGCGGAGGGGCAACCTCACAGGTCGTTCCGGATGACGCCCAACCTACCGAACCGTAACCTCGGAGCATGGGTGCTGCTCCGGAGGAACGCGAACACGTCCGGGTGGCGGCCGACGGCGCCGAACTCGAGGCGCCCCCCGGTCAGGCCGTGCATACCGTCCTCGAGGAGGGCGAGCAGGTCGAGGCCACCTGGACCGCCGCCGACTTCGGCGACAAGGACTGGGACCACCCCGACACCCGCCCCCGGATGCGCGGCTGGCTGCACCTGTTCGCCTTCTTCGGCGCGATCATCGCCGGCGCCGTCCTCATCCCCCTGGGCTCGGTACTCGGCCCCCGCGCCGGCTTCTCCGTCGCGGTGTACTGCCTGACGATCTGCGGGCTGTTCGGAATCAGCGCGCTCTACCACCGACGCCGCTGGTCACCGCGCGGGTGGAAGATCATGAAGCGGCTCGACCACTCCATGATCTTCCTGTTCATCGCCGGCACCTACACGCCCTTCTCGCTGCTGGCGGTCGACCAGCCGAGGGGCTTCTGGGTGCTCGCCGGCGTGTGGGCGGGCGCGCTGGCCGGAGTGATCCTCAAGCTCAGCTGGCCGAACGCCCCGCGGTGGGTGGGCGTGCCGCTCTACATCGGGCTGGGCTGGGTCGCCGTCTTCGTGCTGACCGACATCCTGCACTTCGCCGGGGTCGCCTCGATGGTGCTGCTCGCGGTGGGCGGCCTGCTCTACACAGCCGGCGGCATCACCTACGCGTTGAAGAAGCCGAACCCCTGGCCCGGGACCTTCGGCTACCACGAGGTCTTCCACGCGATGACCATCGTCGCGGCCATCTGCCACTACATCGCCGTCTACTTCGCGATGTACAACTCCCCTTTCGTCTGAGCTCCGCTCAGACCCCGCGGCCAGGTGCCGTCGCGACCTGCTCTGAGCCCCTTCCCGTCCGCGCTCGCGGGACCCCTCCGGGCCCCACTCCCTCGGACCGCGGCTTCGCCGCGGATTCCCCCTAGGCTCACGTCGAGTTCACCTTCGGGGGACGCTCCGGGCCCCGCTCAGGTGAACGGCGGGCGCTCGTCGACGCGCGCCGACACCCGGCCGGCCAGGCGCCAGGCCCGGGCCACGACGTCCCGGTCCTCCTCGGTCACGAGGTTGCCCATGACGCGCAGCGCCACCGTCATGAGCGCGTGGGAGCGCATGCCCACCGGACCGGCGGCGGGCAGGAAGCGCGGAACGGTCAACAGCCCGGCCAGCCGCCGGGCGATGGAGAACGCCTCCCCGTAGTGCCGCCGCAGGGTCGCCGGCCAGGCCTGCGACCAGTCGTCGTCGGCCATCAGCTCGACCACGCTCCGGCCGGTCTCCAGGCCGTAGTCGATGCCCTCGCCGTTGAGCGGGTTCACGCAGCCGGCGGCGTCACCGATCACGGCCCAGTTGCGCCCGGCCACGCCCGACACCGCCCCGCCCATCGGCAGCAGGGCGGAGGCGACGTCCCGTACGGCGCCGTCGAGCTGCCACTCCTCGCGGCGGGCCTCGGCGTACACCTCGAGCAGGGCCTTGAGCTGCATCGCGGCCGGGCGCCGTGCGGTGGCGAGCGTCCCGACGCCGAGGTTCACCTCGCCGGACGCGGCGCCGAGCGGGAACACCCACCCGTATCCGGACAGCAGCTCGCCCTCGGCGCCGCGCAGCTCCAGGTGCGAGGAGATCCACTCGTCGTCGCTGCGCCCCGAGCGGACGTAACTGCGGGCGGCCACCCCGTAGGCGGTGCTCCGGTGCCATTCGCGCCCGAGCACCCGGCCGAGCGGCGAGCGCACCCCATCGGCCACGACGAGCCGGCGGCAGCCGACCGTGATCTGGCGGTCGTCGGGCAGCTCGAACACCACGCCGGTCACCCGGTCGCCGTCCCGGACGACGTCGACCGCACGGGCACCCTCCGCCGGTTCGGCTCCGGCGTCGAGGGCGACCTGCCGGATGCGCGCGTCGAGCTCGGTGCGCGGCACCGCGCTCCCGTGGTCGGGAAAGCGGCCACCGGGCCACGGCAGCTCCCACTGCCGGCCGAAGCCGGCGGCCCGGAGGCCGCGGTTGCGCGCGTGGCCGCGCACCCAGTCGCCCAGCCCGAGGAGGTCCAGCTCGGCGATCGCCCGCGGCGTCAACCCGTCGCCGCAGGTCTTGTCGCGGGGGAACACGGCCGCGTCGGCGAGGACCACGTCGTGCCCGGCCCGCGCCGCCCACGCGGCGGCCGCCGATCCGGCCGGACCGGCGCCGACCACGAGGACGTCGGTCGACGAGGGGACGGCGGCAGGCACGACGCCGAGTGTCCCAGGTCGCGCCAGCCGCTCAGCCGAACAGGGGGAACGCGACCACCCGCGGGCGGGCCGCACCCTGCTCGGTCACTCCGCCCCGGGCCCCCGGCGGCGCACCTCGTCGACCGACTCCATCGCCCGGCGCAGCTCGGCCAGCCACTCGTCGGCGTGCTGCCCGACCAGCCGCACCGCCCAGGCCAGGCCCTCCGACCGCGAACGGGCGACACCGGCGTCGACCAGCGTGTCGAGCACCAGCCGCTCCGCCTGCCGGAGCCGGGTCATCACCGGCGTGGAGAGGTTGGTGAAGATCTCGCGGGTCTCGCCGCAAGCGGCGCCCCAGGCAACCGATCGGCCGTAGCGCTCCTGCGCCGCGTCGGCGATCGCCATGCGCTCCTGCCGGGTCTCCTCGCGGAAGCGGGCGATCCGCCCCGCGCGGGCGGCCGCCTGGTCGCCCTCCCCGGCCTCCGGCTCCGCGAGGGTGCCGACGACGGTGATCTCGTCCCGGTCGATGGTCAGCTCGACCGGCCCGGTGAACCACCCGTCGGGCAACCGGCCGGCGAACCAGCCGGCGACCTCACCGTGCTCGACCGGCGGGGCGTCGGCTCCACGGCCGCGCCCACGTCCGCGGCCGAACCCCGGGCCCCAGCCCTGGCCGAACTGCATGTCGGCGAATCGTTGTCCGTGCATGGCGACCTCCTGCGGTCCGCGTTGATTACACGCTTGCACCGTAAGCCGTGAAAGCCGCCTCAGGAAGGGCCCATCGCTGCGCTCAGAGCGGACACTTCCGTCGTCGGCGCCGAGCAGACGAACCCCCGGCACACGTACGCCGCCGCGGCCCCGCCCACCGGCGGCCGGTCAGCGAGCAGCGGAACGCCGGCGGCGTCCGGCTCGCCCATGATGACGACGGCGCCCGGGCTGGTCGACGCCCGCGCGGCGGCCGCGAGCGCGTCGCGGTCCGGTCCCGCCGGTCCGCTGACCGCCACCTCCAGCGGGCCGGCGAGCAGGGCCTCCCCCACCGCGAGCGCCCAGCCCACGGCCTGCGGCGCCCGCCGCGCCAGCCCCGCGAGCGGGGCCAGCGCCGCCTCCCCGAGCTCTCGGTGGCGAGGCGAGCCGGCGAGCGCTCCGTACGTGACCGCCGCGCCGGCGACCGCGGCGACGCCGGCGGGTGTCGGTCCGTCGGTCGGATCGAACGGGCGGTGCACGAGCGTCTCGGCGTCCGCCGCGGTGTCGTGCCAGCCGTCCGCGTCCACGAACTGCTCGACGACGACGTCCAGGAGGTCGCCGGCCAGCTCGAGCCAGCGGCCGTCCGCAGTGGCCTGGTGCAGGGCGAGCAGGCCCTCCGCCAGGTCCCCGTAGTCCTCGAGGACGCCGACGTGCGCGCCGGCCACACCGTCGCGGGAGACCCGTCGCAGCCGGCCGCCGACCCAGTGCACGTCCGCCAGCAGCTCGGCAGCCCGGCGGGCGGCCTCCACCGATCCGGCCGTCCCGGTGAGGACGCCGTGCTCGGCCAGCGCGGCGATCGCCAGACCGTTCCAGGCCGTCACGACCTTGTCGTCCCGAGCCGGCTGGGGTCTCCGAGCCCGCGCGGCGGCGAGCCGCTCCCGCACCGACGCGAACCGGGCGGGGTCGTCCGGGTCGTGCCGCAGCTGCAGCGTCGACGTCCCGTGCTCGAAGGTCCCCCGGTTGGTCACCTGGAACAGCTCGGCGGCCCACCGGCCGTCGTCCGCCCCGAGAACGTCGATGAGCTGGTCCGGCGTCCAGACGTAGGTGAGCCCCTCGACCCCCTCGGTGTCGGCATCGAGCGCCGAGGCGAAGCCGCCCTGTGGCGTTCCGAGATCGCGGACCAGGAAGGCGGCCGCCTCATCGGCGACCCGGCGGGCCCAGTCGTCGCCCGTCGCACGCCACAGGTGCAGGTATCCGCGAAGCAGCAGCGCGTTGTCGTACAGCATCTTCTCGAAGTGCGGCACGACCCAGGCCGCGTCGACGGAGTAGCGGGCGAACCCACCGGCCAGCTGGTCGTGGATGCCGCCGCGGGCCATCGCTTCCAGGGTGCCCCGGGCCAGGCGCAGCGGTTCGGCGTCACCGGTGCGGGCGTGGGCGCGCAGCAGGAACTCCAGCACCATGGAGGGCGGGAACTTCGGAGCGCCGCCGAAGCCGCCGGACCGGTCGTCGTAGGTGCCGGCCAGCGTCCCGACCGCCGCGTCGAGCACGTCGGCGGACAGCGGAGCCGGCTCACCGAGATCGATCCGCGACGAGAGGGCACCGGCGATCCTCGTGCCCGCCGACTCGAGGTCTGCGCGCCGGTTGGTCCAGGCATCGGTCACCGCGGTGAGGACCTGGCGGAAGGCCGGCATGCCGTGGCCGGGTCGCGGCGGGAAGTAGGTGCCGCAGTAGAACGGCCGGCCGTCCGGCGTGGTGAACACCGTCATGGGCCAGCCGCCGTGGCCGGTCATCGCCTGGGTGGCGGTCATGTAGACGCTGTCGACGTCGGGGCGTTCCTCGCGGTCGACCTTCACGCAGACGAAGTGCTCGTTCATCTGGGTGGCGGTGGCGTCGTCCTCGAACGACTCGTGCGCCATGACATGGCACCAGTGACACGCTGCATACCCGATGCTGATCAACAGGGGTTTGCTGAGACGCCGCGCCTCGTCGAACGCCTCCGGTCCCCACTCGTGCCAGTCGACAGGGTTCTCCGCGTGTTGCAGCAGGTATGGGCTCGTCGCGCCGGCGAGACGGTTCGGCATGCCCCCTCCGTTCCCTCACTTGTCCACGTGCGAACGAATGCTGAGAACTGGCCACGGAAATGCCTGGCCAGCATTCGTGCCGCGGGGTGACGCAGCACACCAGGCAGTGTCGTCGGGTCGATTGCCACGCGGACCGGGGTCCACACGGTCCGCCGCATGACCAACAACGCGACGCCCGCACCGCCGGGCGACATCGACCCCCGCCATGTCTTCCTCACCCGCGAAGGAGGTGATCCTCCGGTACGGGTGGGGCCGCACCTACGGCTACCTGATGCTGCGGAGCACCGGCTTCCCCCGCCGGATCGGCGACCGCTTCCGGCTCGACACCCTGATCGAGTGGGAGAACTCCGTCCTCGCCGGCACGCTGCCCGGCCACCCGGACGAGCCGGAGTCCCCGGGCGACGGGGCGACCAACGTCACCGGGCCGGAGCCCGAGCCGACGCCGCCGGCTGGCAGCGCCGCCGCGATCGGGGACGACGTCCCCGTGGAGCCCCCGACCCGTCGCCGCACGCGCGGCACCCGGCGGGCCGCCTGATGGCGCGCCCCCGCAAGAACGGCAAGTCCGCCGCGCGGGCCATCCGCACCGGCCGGGAGCGGCGGACCGAGTCCGGCAAGCGCTGGCGCGTGCGCGCCTACGAGGAGACCGAAGGCCAAGCTCCCCAGAACCGACAGCGACGAGGCCACCGACTGAGACACCATCGCGGACTGGTCGGGCCACGACGTCCGCACGCTGCTCGCCTACTACGTCATTCCGTCTGAGGAGGCGACGAAGCGGACCCGGGGGCGCCTCGACCGGCTCTGACGGCCACCACCCGGCGCGGGCGATGGGACGGATGACGGTTCGCTGGATCGTCGCGACTCCGCCGGGCGCATTGACCTGTCGCAACCGTGGTTGCAGCATGGATCGGTGGCGGGACGCACCGGTCGAGGGCGCCGCACGCGGCTGCAGCTGATCGGCGTGGGCGTTGCCGTGCTGGCCGTGGTGGCCGGAGTCACGCTGGCCCTGTGGCCTGATCGGCTGGCGACCCAGCAGTTGCCGTTGACCATCGTGGCGACCGCGCCGTTGCCCGGGCACGCCAGCCGGTTCGACTACGCCGACGTCGATCCGGCCGCGCATCGGCTGTTCATCGCGCACATGGGCGACAGCACGCTGCTCGAGCTGGACACCGTCACCGGCGCGGTGCTCGCCACGGTGCCGGACCTGCCCAGCGTCACCGGGGTGATCGTGGTGCCGGAGCTGCACCGGGTGCTCGTCAGCGCCGCAGGCGCTGGGCAGGTCGCGACGATCGACGAGGACACCACGACCGTGCTGACCCGCGCCCCGGCCGGGCGGTTTCCCGACGGGCTGGCCTACGTGCGCTCCACCGGCCAGGTGTGGGTCAGCGATGAGTCCGGTGGCGCGGAGACCGTCCTCGATGCCGCCACCGGGCAGCCGGTGGCGAGCGTGCCGCTGGGCGGGGAGGCGGGAAACGTGCGCTACGACCCCGGTGGCGACCGAGTGCTGGTTGACGTGCAGACGCGCGACGAGATCGCCGTGATCGACCCGCACAGCCGCAGTGTGATCCGGCGGGTGCCGGTGCCCGGCTGCGACCACGACCACGGGCTGCTGGTGGTCGACCGGCGGGCATTCGTCGCCTGCGACGGCAACGCCACACTTGTCGCGCTGGCGTTGCCCGGGCTGACCGAGCTGGGGCGCCTCGACGTCGGGGACGACCCCGACGTGCTGGCCGCCGACCCGGAGCGTGGGTTGCTCTACGTCGCCGCCGAGTCCGGCCACGTCAGGACCGTCGACCTCGGGTCTCCCGCCGGGCGGGTCACCGGTCGTGGTCACCTGGCCGACAACGCCCATGTCGTGGCGGTGGACCCGACCACGGCCCGGGCATACTTCCCGGTGCCCAACGCCGGCGGCGGGCATCCCGGGTTGTTGATCACGACCCCGACCGGGGTCGGTGAACCATGAATCGGGCGACGGCGCTGATGGGCCGGGGGATCGGCCGGGACGCGGTCCTGCTGATCGCCGGGCAGGCGGTGCGGGCGGCCGGGTACGGGTTCACCGCGGTGCTGCTCGGGGCGCTGCTGGCCGAGCGCGGCTACGGCCACCTGCGCGCCGGGGTGGTGCTGACCGCGCTGATCGCTGGTACCGCGCTCTCCTCCCTGGTCGTCGGCGCACTCGCTGACCGAGTCGGGCGGCGGCGCAGCTACGCGGTGTTCTTCCTCGGCATCGCCGCGGCCGGCGTCGTCGTCGCCGCGGATGCCCCGTTCTGGGTACTGCTCGTGGTCGCGCTGACCGGAACACTCTGGACCGACGTGGTCGACAACGGTCCGGCCACCACGCTGGAGCAGGCGATGCTCGCCGCCGATGACGCCGGCACCGCCCGCGTCTACGGCCTGTACAACGCCGTCGGCGCGGTCGGCGGGGCGCTGGGCGCGCTGGCCGCGGCGCTCCCCGGGCTGGTCGGCGGGGTATCCGGCTGGTGGTTCGCCGCGCTGGTCCCAGTCGGGCTGTTCGGCGCGGCGCTGGCCTGGCAGCTGTCCTCGAAGGTGGAGGCCACCGCCGGCCCGCTCACCCTCGCGGACGCCGTCTCGGCACGGTCGCGACTCGGGCCGTCCCGGCGGGTGGTGCACCGCCTGGCCGCCCTGTTCGCCGTCGACGCCGCCGGCGGCGGGCTGGTCACCACCGGCTTCCTCGCCTACTACCTCTCGCAGCGCTACGGCGTCTCGGTGACGCAGCTGGGCTGGCTGTTCTTCAGCACCGCAGGTATCCAGGCGGTCTCGGTGACGATCGCCCCGCGGCTGGCCCGCCGCTTCGGACTGGTCGCGACGATGGTCGGCACCCACCTGCCGTCCAACGTGCTGCTCGCCGCGGTCGCGTTCGCCCCGACCTTTCCGGTCGCGGTTGTGCTGCTGTTGGCCCGCACCTGTCTGTCCCAGATGGACGTGCCCACCCGGCAGGCGCTGGTGATGACCGTCGTCACCCCCGCCGAGCGGACGATGGCCGCGGCAGTCACCAACGCCGCCCGCTACACCGTCCGCCCGATCGGCCCGCTCGTCGCCGGCGCCGTCCAGCAGCTCGCGCTCGGCGCGCCGCTGCTGCTCGCCGGCGCGGTCAAGGGGGGCTACGACATCGCTCTGTGGCGCTGGGCCCGGCGAGAGCGCCTCGAACCCCGTGGGGCGTCGGCCAGCAGCACCGGCACCGCCGGGGCCGCCGCGGCGGAAGGTGGTGCCGGATGACCACACGCTCGCCGCGACAGCCAGCCCCGCGGGAGGCGCGGGTCTTCGCCCGACGACGGCGGCGCCTCGGTCTCGCCGCCGGAGCCGTCATGGGGTCACGCCAGGCTGGAGGCCCTGTCTCCGACAGCACCGCTGCCGGCAGGCTCGCGGTGATGGGCCAGCATCGCGTGATGATCCGTTCCGGCGCGCTCTCGCGGGCTGACGTGCACGGTTGCCGCCACCAGTTTCGGCACGTCGTGCAGCAGCCGGTGGTGCGCCTCGGTGGCGATCGCATGCGCGTCGACGATTCCGAGGTTGTCGTCGACGACGATGCCGGTCTCGGCGCGAACGCGATGCCCGATCCAGCGCAGTCGCAGCTCCTCCACTGCCAGCACGCCGGGCGTCGAGCGCAGGCTGGCCTCGGCGGTCTCGGTGAGTTCGGGGTCGACCGCGTCCATGAGCCGGCGGTAGATGTCGGTCGCGGCGCCCTTGAGGACGAACAGGATCGCCACCGTGATCAGTAGGCCCACGATCGGGTCCGCGAGCGGGAACCCGGCCAGCACGCCCAGGGCGCCGAGGACCACGGCCAGGGAGGTCAGGCCGTCGGTGCGGGCGTGCAAGCCGTCGGCGACCAGCGCGGCCGAGCCGATCCGGCGGCCGACGCGGATGCGGTACAGGGCGACGAGCTCGTTGCCGGCGGCGCCGATCAGCCCGGCGACGATCACCACGCCGACGTGAGTGATGGGCTGGGGGTCGAGCAGCCGGCGGATCGACTCGTAGCCGGCCAGGACTGCGGACAGGGTGATCATCGCGACGATGAACACCCCGGCGAGGTCCTCGGCGCGCCCGTAGCCGTAGGTGTAGCGGCGCGAGGCGGCGCGCCGGCTGAGAACGAACGCGATCCACAGCGGCACCGCGGTCAGCGCGTCGGAGAAGTTGTGGATCGTGTCGGCGAGCAGTGCGACCGAGCCGGTGACGACGACCACGATCGCCTGCGCCACCGCAGTCACCAGCAGCACCACCAGGCTGATCTTCACCGCGCGGATGCCGTCGGCGCTGGCCTCAAGGGCGGAGTCGACCGAGTCGGCGGCGTCGTGGCTGTGCGGGCGGAACACTGACTGCAGAAAGCCGCGGATCCCGCCCGGGTGCTCGTGGTCGTGGTCGTCCCCGTGTGGCCCGTGGTCATGGCCGTCCCCGTGTGGCCCGTGGTCATGGCCGTCCCGGTCGTGGTGCCGACGGCCCGGCCCGTGCTCGTGGGCGTGCTCGTCGTGGGCGTGCTCGTGGCTGTCGTGCTGGTGGCGGTCGTGCTCTTGAGCCATCTCAGGCTCCTTCCGCGTTGCCGTGCAGGCGCACTAGGTCGGGGTCGGCGAGGTGATGGCCGGGGACGCCCGGGCCGGCGTGCTCAGCGCTGTGGATGGCGTCGGTGACCAACTGGGCGACGTGCTCGTTCTCGAGCCGGTAGAAAATCTGGGTGCCTTCTCGGCGGGTCTGCACCAGCCGGGTCATCCGCAGCTTGGCCAGGTGCTGGCTGACCCCCGCGCCGTTCTTCCCCACCTCCGCCGCGAGCTCGTTCACCGACAGCTCACGTCCGATCAGTGCCCAGAGGATCCGGATCCGCGTGCCGTCGGCGAGCATCCGGAACACCTCCACCGCCAGGTCCACCTGATCGTCGGGCAGGCCCCGATGCACTTGCTGGCTAGCTGCGCGCATACGCAAATAGTACGTGGACTTCAGGGTCAGGAACTCACCCAGGGCGAGGAGCGTCGGCGCCGGTACGTGGCTCTTGTGGGCGCGCCGCCGCGCGTAGCGGCTGCGGAGTGGGTGAGGCACGAGCCGCCTCAGCCGCCGTCAGGCGCTCCGGCCCCGTTCCCCTCTGGCTGATCGTCCCGTCGCCAAGCACAGCCGAACACGAACGTGAAGCCGGATTTCGTCTGGACGGTTCGGTGCAACCCTGGTTGCATTGCGCCATGTGGACGGGGGACCCTGCCGGGCCTACCGGCGAGTGGGTGCTGCTGTCCTACCGACTGCCCCGCGAGCCCTCGGGCCCTCGCACCACGCTCTGGCGGCGGCTGAAGCGTCTGGGGGTGGCGCAGTTGGCCGACGGGTTGGTCGCGCTGCCCGCCGATGCGCGCACGTGGGAGCAGCTGGAGTGGCTCGCCGACGACGTCACCGAGTCCAACGGCACCGCCGGGCTGTGGGTGGCCCGGCCGGCGACCGTGGCGCAGGAGCGGGAGCTGGCCGCCGGGATGGCTGCCGCGCGCGCGGCCGAGTACCGCGCACTCGCCGAACAGTGCCGCGACGCCGCCGCGGACCCGGCCGAGCGGGCTCGGGCGCTGCGCCGGCTGAGAGACGAGTGGCGGGCGATCAACCGGCGCGACTTCTTCCCACCCCCGGAACGCGAGGTGGCCGCGGCGGCGCTGCACGAGCTCGCGGCTGTCGCGGCTGGCAACACCGCGCGAGCAACCGAAGTGCCGGAGGTGGCCCCGTGAGGTGGGCGACCCGGGCCGGGGTGCACATCGACCGGGCCGCCTGCGCCTGGCTGATCCGCCGGTTCATCGACGCGGCCGCCGAGTTCCTCTTCGTCACCGACCCGACCCAGGTGCCGTCGGATGCGACCCCGTTCGACATGCGCGGAGTCGAACTCGGCCACCACGGCGGGGACTGCTCGTTCGAGACGATCCTGCGCCGGCACGACCTCACCGACCCGGTGCTCTGGCGCATCGCCGAGGCGGTGCACGAGGCCGACCTGGACGACGAGCGCTTCGATGCCCCAGAGGCGCCGGGCCTCGACGTGATCCTGCGGGGCCTGTCGATGACCGGGGACGACGAGCGCACCCTCGGAGTCTCCGGCCCCATCTTCGACGGCCTGTACGAGTACCACCGCCGCCGCCTGCTGCTCGGCCGCGAGCCGGCCTGATGTGGAGCCCGCATGGACCGTCAAACCCGCCCTGAATCCACCGTGACACCGCTGCCCGAACCCGCGCCCGCCCCAGCCGCGGCACGGCCGCCCGAGCCGGCGACCGTGCCGTTCGGCGATGCGGTGCGCGCCTGGTTCGTGATCAGCCTGCAGACCTTCGGTGGTCCGGCCGGGCAGATCGCGGTCATGCAGCGCGCACTGGTCGACGAGAAGCGGTGGATCGGCCAGCGCCGGTTCCTGCACGCGCTCAACTACTGCACCCTGCTGCCCGGCCCGGAGGCGCAGCAGTTGGCCACCTACGTCGGGTGGCTGCTGCACGGCACCCCGGGGGGGCTGGTCGCCGGCGGGCTGTTCGTCCTGCCCGGCGTGGTGGCGCTGCTGGCCCTCTCGGCCGTGTACGTCGCGTTCGGCACGACGACCGCGGTCACCGCGGTGTTCGTCGGGCTCGCGGCCGCGGTGTTGGCGATCGTCGCGCAGGCGGTCGTCCGGGTCGCCAAGCGGGCCCTCGACAGCCGCGCCCTGGTCGTCATCGCGGTGGCGGCGTTCCTGGCGCTGGCCCTGCTCCGTGTGCCTTTCCCGATCGTGATCGGCCTTGCCGGGCTCGCCGGCTGGGCGCTGGGGCGCTGGCGCCCGTCCGCACTGCCTCGCAAGAAGGCGGCCGAGGGCCCCGACGCCGGGCCGCCGCCGGTCATCTCCGACGACGTGCTGCACCACGAGGCCCCCACCACCCGCCGCACGTTGAAGGTCCTGGTCATCGGGTTGCTCATCTGGGGCGTGCCGGTCGCTGCGGCCGCGGTCCTCACCGGCGCACACAGCGTCTTCACGCAGCAGGGCGTGTTCTTCTCCGGCGCGGCGGTGGTGACCTTCGGCGGCGCCTACGCGGTGCTGGCCTACGTCGCGCAGCAGGCGGTGCAGGTATACGGCTGGCTCGGCCCGCGGGAGATGGTCCGCGGCCTTGCCCTGGCCGAAAGCACCCCTGGCCCGCTGATCATGGTGGTGCAGTTCGTCGCCTTCCTCGGCGCCTACCGGGCACCCGGCAACCTCGAGCCGTGGGTCGCCGCGGTCCTGGCCTCGCTGCTGGTCACCTGGGTGACCTTCGTGCCGAGCTTCCTCTTCGTACTACTCGGCGCGCCGTACATGGAGCGGCTGCGCGGCAACCGGTCGCTGTCGGCCGCGCTGGCCGGAATCACCGCCGCTGTCGTCGGGGTCATCGCCAACCTGGCCGTCTACTTCGCCGTCCACACGTTGTTCTCGGAGACCCGGGCCGTCAACTGGGGACCACTGCACCTCGAGCTGCCCGACCTGACCATGCTGCGGCCGGTGCCACTGATCATCGCCGTGCTGGCCGCGGTGCTGCTGTTCCGCGTCAAGTGGTCGGTGCTTCCCACTCTTGGCGTGTGCGCCGTGCTTGGACTCCTCGCCGGGCTGGCGGGTCTACCGGTCGCCTGACTGCCCTCGAGCCCTGCGGCCGGCACCGTGGGAGCCGCCCGGCGGCGCGCCATGAATTCCGTGGAGTTCTCCGTCGCTCACCGGGTGACCCGGCCGAAGAATCGCCGGACGCCAAGACCGCGAAACCATCCAACGCAGACGAACGGCCTGTCCGAGGGACCAGGCCTCAGCCGCCCTCTGCCCCTTCCTCGTCGAACTGCAGGAGGTTCGGGTGCAGATGCTCGACCCGGCCGGTGTGGAACCGAACAGCGATCAGCCGGTCAGCGGTGCGTGCCACGACGATGCCTCGGCTGCCCCGAGGAAGGCGATGCCACGGCGGCCCGACCGAGTCGGTGGTGACGACCCGGTCCCCGATGTCGAACTCGGGTGGCTCATCGAAGGTCGTCGACGGCGGCAACGGTCACCTCTGTGTCGCGACGGAGGCCCGGCAGCGCGGTGCGACGTCCTGCCGGGCGGTCACGGCTGCGACGGGGTACGCCGGGCGGCTTCGGCTTCGGCTTCGGCATCGGGCCGCGGTACCCCGTGCTCCTGGCCGGCTTCCGGACCTGGCGTGGACCGGACGGCCCGCGGAGCGTGCGCCGCAACGGCTGGGTGGCGAACGACCGGCGGGCGGCTTGTGCGGGCGAGCAACACGCCGCCAGCGACGAGCAGCGCCAGGGCCCCGAGCAGCGCGAAGCTCACCTCGATCCAGCCCCACGTGCTCATTCCGTCGCCGCCCCAACTCCTCAGCACCGACCCCGCGCTCCCTCGACGGCTCGGCGGCCCCCGCGCTTCGAGTGGCCTCACCGTAGTGCCGCCGGGCACGTCGCGGCACGGGGCGTGGGACTACCGGGACGAGTGAGGCCGCCGGGCCGGGTCAGGGGTTGTTGGCTGCCTCGATCTCGGGCGGTGGGCGCGTCGGCGGGCGCGCCACCGGCTCCCACCAACATTGGGCCGTCGCCCCGCGTCTGGATGAGAGATCCACGACGGGGTCAAGTGCCCACCGCGTCACTGCCAGGATGATCCCGCAGGGCACGGGGTAGGGCGGCGGGAGCCCTCGCTCACGCCGCGACGTTGCCCTGGAAGGACGGTTCGACTTCTCCATGCACCGGCTCCACCCTGACCGCACGGCCGCGACAGGCGTCACGTGACGCCGTGGCTGCTCCTGGCGGTTGCGGTCTTGCTGATCGCCGGCAATGCGCTGTTCGTCGCGGCGGAGACCGCGCTGGTCACCGTCGAGCGCACCGAGGTGGAGGCCGCCGCCGCGAGGGGTGACACCCGCGCGGCGCGGCTGCGTCGGGCGCTGGCCCGCCTGTCCACGCAGCTGTCGGCGGCGCAGCTGGGCATCACCGTCACCTCTCTGGCGGTCGGTCTGGTCGCCGAGCCGTCGATCGCCACCCTGCTGCACGGCCCCCTCGACGCGGTCGGCCTGCCCGAGGGCGCGGTCGAGCCGGTCGCCGTCGCCGTGGGACTGCTGCTGGCCTCGGTCGTCCAGATGGTGCTCGGCGAGCTGGTGCCCAAGAACCTCGCCCTCGCTCGCCCGTTCGCCACCGCCACCACGGTGCTGCCGCTGCAGCTGGGCTTCGCCGCCGCCACCCGGCCACTGGTCGCCGTCCTCAACGGCTCGGCCAACCGGCTGCTGCGCGCCGTCGGGGTGGAGCCCACCGAGGAACTGCGCTCGGCCCGCACCCCAGACGAGCTGTCGCTGGTGCTGCGCCAGTCCGCCGACCGCGGCGCGCTGGCCACCGAGACCGCACAGCTGCTGGTCCGGTCGCTGACCTTCGGCGACAAGCGCGCCTCGGACACCATGACCCCGCGGGTGCAGGTCCGCTTCATCGAGGCTGGTGACCCGGTCGCGGCCGTGCTCGACGCCGCCCGCGCCGCCGGGCACTCCCGCTTCCCGGTCACCGCCGGCAGTCCCGACGACGTCGTCGGCCTGGTACACGTCAAGCACGCCGTCGCCGTCCCGCTCGCCCGGCGGGCCACCACCCGGGTGGCCGAGGTGATGGTGCCGCCCGTGCAGGTACCGACCTCGGTCGAGCTGGACCCGCTGCTGGACCTGCTGCGCGAGCGCGGCCTGCAGATGGCCGTCGTCGTCGACGAGCGCGGCGGGACCGCCGGCGTGGTCACCTTCGAGGACATCGTCGAGGAGCTGGTCGGCGAGGTCGCCGACGAGTCCGACCGGCCCCGCGACCCGGCGGCCCGCCGACGCCGGGACGGCTCCTGGCTGCTGTCCGGGCTGCTGCGCCCCGACGAGGTCACCGCGCTGACCGAGGTCTACGTGCCCGAAGGCCACTACGAGACCCTGGGCGGACTGGTGCAGGCCACGCTCGGCCGCATTCCCCGCGTCGCCGACACCGTCGAGCTGCCCCGCGGCGCGGCGCTGCGCGTGCAGCGCATGGACGGGCTGCGCGTCGACCGCGTCGTCCTCGTCCCACCGCCGGTCAGCACGGGCGAGGAGGACGGGCGATGAGCACCCCGGTCGCGCTGCTGCTCGCCGTGCTGCTGATCGTCGGCAACGGCTTCTTCGTCGCCGCCGAGTTCGCGCTGCTCGCCGCCCGCCAGACCAGGCTCACCGGGCTGGCCGAGACCTCCCGCCGCGCCCGCTCGGCGCTGCGGGCCAGTCAGCGGCTGCCGCTGATGATCTCCGGCTGCCAGTTCGGCATCACCATCTGCTCCCTGGGCCTGGGCGCGGTCGCCGAGCCGGCGGTCGCCGCCCTGCTCGAGCCCGCGTTCGCCGCCGTGCACGTGCCCGAGGCGCTGGTGCACCCGATCGCGTTCGCCCTGGCGCTGCTGCTCACCAGCGTGCTGCACATGATGCTGGGCGAGATGGTGCCCAAGAACGTCGCGCTGGCCGGGCCGGAGCGCGCGGCGATGCTGCTCGCGCCGCCGCTGCTCGGCTTCATCCGCCTGTTCCGGCCGGTCATCGTCGGCCTCACCGCCGCGGCCACCGCCGTCCTGCGGGTCTTCAAGGTGGCACCGGTCGAGGAGGGCGGCCACGCCTACACCGCAGAGCAGGTCGCCGGGCTGGTCGAGGAGGCCAGCCGGGAGGGTCTGCTCGGCCGCGACGAGCACGACCTGGTCGTCGACGCCCTCGCCTTCGGCAAGCGCACCGCGCGCGCCGTCCTGCTGCAGACCGCCCGGCTGGTCACCGTGGCGCAGGGGGTCACCGCCGCCGGAGTAGAGCAGCGGGTGGCCGAGACCGGGTTCTCCCGCTTCCCGGTCACCGCCGGCGACGGCCGGCTGGTCGGCTACATCCACCTCGCCGACGTGCTCCACGTACCCACCGCGCGCCGCGACCGCCCCCTGGGGCGGGGCACCGTCCGGCCACTGCCGCAGGTGGCCGCCGACACCCCGCTACACGAGGTGCTCGCGCTGCTGCAGCGCACCGGTGCACACCTGGCGCAGGTCGTCGACCGCGGCCACCCGCTCGGCGTGGCCGCGCTGGAAGACGTCCTCGAGGAGCTGGTCGGCGAGGTCCGCGACGCCACCCGCCGCACCGGCGCGCGCTGATCCACGCGAACGCGGTGTGTGTCGGGGCGGCAGCCTGAACCTCGGCCGCGCTTCGCCTCTTCTCCGCACGAGCAGGCGCAGCGACGCGTGCCCCCGGGACGCCGAACAGCGCCCGGGCGTTCAGCGACGGCACCCAGCCGACCGGCTGGTTCATCACCAGCCACGGGGCCTTCCGCGCCGTGGTGAAGGGCTACCCCACCTGGGACGACGCCCCGTGGGACATCTCCACCGACCTGCGCTACCACGAGGAGGAGGACGACTACGCGTTCCTGCAGGGCCTGTTCGACCTGACGAACACGACGTACGTCTTCCCGGACCTGGCCACGGCCGCCGGTCCCTCCACCCACAGCTTCGGCAACCTGGACTTCTGCCGCGGCTGGCAGCACCCGCTCGGCATGATGACTCGCGAGATGCGCGGCGAGGAGGCCCTCCTCGCGCGGGTCATCTCCGGCGCCAAGCCCACCGGTCTGCTCGTCGGCTCCGACGCCGATGCGGAGAGGTGGGCGGCTGCCGCCCGGGCCGCCGGATTGGAGGCGCTCGTCTGGCGCGACCTGACGACGAAGGTGTGGATCGCCCCCGCCCGCCTGGGCGAACGGGTGAACCGCCGCGCGCTGCGGGCCACCTGGCACGCGGTCGCCGCCGGCGACCCCGACCTGGCACGGGCCAACCGCCTGCTCGACGTCATCGACCGCGGCCTGGAGCAGGCCTTCGCCGTGGCCCTGCAGCAGCCGGTCCAGCGAGGCACGATCATGCAGCCGCCGTGGTGGGACGACCACAGCGACGAGGGCTTCGTCGCGCTCGGCGCGGTCCTCGGCTACGCGCCATTGACAACCTACGCCCGCCTGACCGACTGCTGACGACGCCGACCCATCCATCCAGCCCCGCTCCCGGTCTCCGGATGCGGGGCTCGGTGGCGTACACACTCCTTCCAACAGGTTGCGCCGGTGCTCCCCGCCCTGACGGTCCGTACCGGATGCCTGACGTGTCCCGCGCGGATCGTTCGCCGGGACAGCAGGGTTCCCGGCACGCGCCTCTTCATTCGGAGGGCCGGCATGCCCCAACCGATCACCCGCACGGCCTCGAGCGCCCCTCGAGCGGTCCCCCGGCAACGAAGGTCACGACCAGCGCTCCTTCGCCAGCTTCGCGAACAGGACTGGCGGACACTCGTCGGGACCTACCGACTGTTCTCCCGCCTGCACGTGGCGCGCAGCAAGCACCACCTGGTCGACGAGGCAGATGACTACGCCCGGCAGGCGCGAGCGATCGAGGAAGAGCTGGAACACCTCTTCCCGGTCCGCTGGGTACGCCGGCGGCCCGAGCTGTCGAGTCGGTGGTGGGCTTCGGGTCTGTGGTCGAGGGTCGATGCGGACCGGACGGCTTCGGACCGGTGATGTCGCCGGGTTCGCACCGGATGGCTCCGGTCGGGGACGTTGGGGGTGACGACGGATCAGCGCACGTCCTGGACGGACCGGAGCACCTGGCCGCTGTGCATCCCCGCGGCCGTGCGGGCCACGCGGGCAGCGATGTGGGCGGCGTCGTCGGCGACAAAGCCGAGCAGTGCCGACCCCCGGGTGGACTGCCAGGGCAGGCCGAGGAAGTACAGCCCGGGAACCTCCGTGATGCCGCGGGTGTGGACGACGCGGCCGTCGCGCAGCACGCCGGGGACGTCGATCCAGGAGTGGTGGAACCGGTAGCCGGTCGCCCACACCACGACCGACGCCTCGCGGCTGCTGCCGTCGGCGAACCGGAGCGTGCGGCCTTCGACGTCGACCAGCCGCGGGCGGAACCGGACACCGGCCCGCTGCAGGCCGCGCCGGCCGGTGCCGATGAGCGTCTCGCGGGCCTGCAGGCGGCGGCCGAGCCGGGAGTCGACAGGAACCCGCATCAGGCCCGACCGGGTCAGCCACCAGAACAGGCTGCGTCCGAGCAGGCGCTGGGGCAGGGCCGGATAGGCCGAGCCGACCGACAGGTCGACCGGCCGGGTGGCGGCCAGCTCCAGGGCGATCTGGAAGCCGGAGTTGCCGCCACCGATCACCACCGTGGGTCCCTCGGGCAGCGCGTCGGGGCTGCGGTACTCGGCGCTGTGCAGCTGGAGCACCGAGTCGTCCAGCCCGGCGGACAGCGGCGGGACGAACGGGGTCTGGAACGGCCCGGTGGCCACGATCACCTGCCGGGCGACATACGTCCGGTCGGCGGTGCTGAGCTGGAACCCGCCGTCGGTGCGCCGCAGCCCCGTCACCCGTGCGCCGAGCTCCACGGGCAGGGCGAAGGCGGCGGCGTAGTCCCGCAGGTACTCGGCGACCGCGTCCTTGCCGGGATAGGTGCCGGCCGGGGCCGGGAAGGGCAGGCCGGGCAGTGCGTCGTGCTCGGCCGGGGTGAACAGCCGCAGCGACTCCCACCGCGTGCGCCAGGTGTGCCCGAGCTCCCCCGCTGCCTCCAGGACCAGGAACCGCAGCCCCTGCCGGCGCAGGTGCCAGGCGGCGGCCAGGCCGGCCTGCCCGCCGCCCACGACGACGACGTCGACGTCGAACGGCTCGAGCGGGGCGGTCATGACGTCGCCGCCCGGTCGACGGTGAAACTGAACATCATCCCGGCGTGCATGTGCTCGGCGATGTGGCAGTGCGCCATCCACAGGCCGGGGTTGGTGACGTCGAGCAGGATGTCGACGGTCTGCCCGGTCGGGATGAGCACGGTGTCCTTCCACACCAGGTTGGGCTCGGGCGCCCCGTCCCGGCTCAGGACGAGGAACCGACCGGCTCCGTGGATGTGGAACGGGTGGTGCATCGGGTGGTCGGAGTCCATCTCGTTGACCAGCCGGATCTTGACCCGCTGCCCCTGGGTGAACCGCCAGTCGACGGGAAGCCCGTCGCGGCCGGAGGTGCGGTCCAGCAGCTTCCAGCGCATCGTCTCCGTGGTGGTGGCCCGGTTCGTCTCGGCCATGTCGTCCTCCCACTCGATCCCGTCCGCGGTGGCGGAGACGTGGTGGTTCGCTTGGGCGTCGTCGTCGTGTCCCGTGTCGTGGCCCATGTCGTGGGCGACGGCCGGCGTCGTAGCCAGCAACTTCATCCCGCACTGCGGGCAGCGCCCGGGCTGGTCGCTGACCACCTCGGGATGCATCGGGCAGGCGTACATCACCGGCGGCGTCGTCGCCAGCAACTTCATCCCGCACTGCGGGCAGCGCCCGGGCTGGTCGCTGACCACCTCGGGATGCATCGGGCAGGCGTACGTCACCGGTCCGGACACGCCGGCCGCGCCCGGGTCGTCCATCTCGGCGACGATGGCCAGCGTCTTGTCCGGGGGCGCGATCAGCCAGGGGTCCAGCCCCCGGCGTTCGGCGGACAGCTCGGGTGCGGTCCGCAGCCGCTCGAACGCCTCCCGCAGGGGCGGGTCGGCGATCTCGCCGGTGACGGTGATCGCCGCCAACCGGTAGGTCCGGTTCGGGGTGCGGTGCTCGAGCGCCAGCTCGCCCGGGCGGTCGAACAGCACGTCGACGACTGCCCGCTCGGAGGGCGCCAGCACGACGTCGGGAACGAGCTCCTCGTGCTCCAGCCGGCCGCTGTCCCCGCCGACGCGCTTCATCCGGGCGCCGGGCACGGTGACGCGGAAGACGCGGCTGTTCGCGGTGTTGGTCAGCCACCACCGGACGATCTCGCCGCTCCGCGCGGTGAACGCCGGGGCGGTCTCCCCGCCGGTGAGCATCACGTTGCCGTAGCGGCCCATCGCCGCGTAGTTCGTCTCGGTGCGGCTGAACGGGGCGATCACGCCGTCCTCGAGCAGCAGGTCGTCGAGGGTCAGCACGACGTCGCGGTGCGCCGGCGGCCAGTAGTCCGGCTCCGCCGGCTCGACCAGGATGCTGCCGTACAGACCCAGCTCCTGGGTGACGTCCTCACGGATGTGCGGGTGGTACCAGTACAGGCCCGGGTCGGGGAACTGGATGCGGTAGGTGAACTCCCCGCCCGGCGGGATCGGGGCCTGGGTCTCGTGGGGTACGCCGTCGTAGCGGTTCTCCAGCCGCAACCCGTGCCAGTGCACGGTGGTGTCGAGATCGGTGTCGTTGCGGACGTGGACGGCGACCTCCGAGCCCTGCCGCACCTTCAGCGTGGGGCCGGGGATCGAGCCGTTGTAGCCGAGCATCCGCACCGTGCTGTCGCCGAGCCGCTTGGCGACCGGGCCGGGCCGCAGGTGCAGCTCGTCGCCGTCACCGAGCTCGACCACCTCCGGCCGGGTGGCCCGGGGCAGGCCGGTGATGTCGGTCGGGAAGAAGGTGGTGTCCACGGGAGGACCTCCGAAGTGGGTCGGGAAGGGATGCGGGGTGTCGATCGAGTCGGCGGCATAGCCGGCGGTGGCGAGGGCGGCGGTGAGCGCGGCGGGGGCCGTCGAGCCACTCACCTGCACGGTCCGAGTGGCCAGGTCGGCCTGGAGGGTCCGCACGCCCGGGACGTCGCTGATCCGGGCGCTGACCGTCCGCACGTCCCGCCGGGAGCGCATCCCTGGCACGTGGACCACGATCACGGCGCCTCCTCGTGCGGGTCGGTCGATGGCCACCGTGCCGCTGGGCGCTGTCCGTGCGCTGTCCGATCGCTGACCACCGCGATCCGGGAGCCGGTGCACGAGCTCGTTGTGCCGGCGTTGCGGCACGGCCCAGAATCGGCGGACTTCGGCGAGACGACCTCGTCCCGGGAGGCTGCCGTGCAGATCCGCGTCCTCGGGCCGGTCGAGATCCTCGTCGACGGACGAGCCCGGCCGCTGCCTGCGGCCGGGGAGCGGGAGTTGCTCGCGTTGCTGGCCCTGGCGGCGGGCCGCGTGGTTCCGGTTCCGGCCCTGATCGACGCGCTGTGGGGTGAGCAGCTGCCTGCCAATCCCGGCAACGCGTTGCAGGTGCGGGTCTCCAAGCTGCGCCGCGTCCTGACGGCCGCCGGCCTCGGCGACGTGCTCCTCACCCGTCCGCCCGGGTACCTGCTCGACGTCGACCCGCTGTCGGTGGACGCGCTGCGCTTCGCCGATCTGGTCGACGCGGCCCGCGCGGCCGCCGGCACCGATCCGGAGGCGGCCGCCCGCCGCTACGGGGAGGCCCTGGCGCTGTGGCGGGGAAGCCCGCTGGCGGAGTTCGCGGAGACGAGGTGGGCCGCGCCGGAGGCGGTCCGGCTGACCCAGCTGCAGCTGGCAGCCCGGGTGGAGCTCGTCGACGTGGAGCTGTCCGCGGGCCGGCACACCGAGGTGCTCGGCGAGCTCGAGGCACTCACCGCCGCCCATCCGCTCCACGAGCCCCTGCACGCGCGCCTGATGCTGGCGCTCTACCGCGACGGCCGGCAGGCCGACGCGCTGGCGGCGTACCAGCGGGCCCGCGCGGTGCTCGATGCCGACCTCGGCCTCTCGCCCGGCGCGGAGCTGCGGGATCTGCAGGAGGCGATCCTGCGCCAGGACCCCGGCCTGCGGTCCCCCGCCCGGCCCCCCGCGCCGCCGGTCGGTTCCCCGCTGTCGGCGCCGTCCGCGACGGAACCCGGACGGCGGCTGCCTCCCCGACTGACGTCGTTCCTCGGCCGGGACGCCGACCTGCAGCGGCTCGGCGAGCTGCTGGGCACTGCGCGGCTGGTCACCGTCACCGGCCCGGGCGGCGTCGGCAAGACCAGCCTCGCGCTGGAGGCCGCACGCGCCGCCGCGGACCGCTTCCCCGACGGGGTCGCGTTCGTGCGGCTCGCCGGTGTCACCGACCCGGTGCAGGTTCCGCAGGCCGTGCTGGCCGCGCTGGAGATCCGGGACGTCGCCACGGCCACCGCGGAGGACCAGCTGCTCGGCCACCTGCGCAACCGCGCCGTCCTGCTCGTGCTCGACAACTGCGAGCACCTCGCCGACGCCTGCGCGCTGCTCGTCGAGCAACTGCTCGAGTCCTGCCCGCGCGTGCGACTGCTGGCCACCAGCCGCGAGCCGCTCGCCGCCCGCGGCGAGGTCCAGTGTGCGGTCGATCCGCTGCCCGTCCCGCCTCCGACTGCCGACGTGGTGCAGCTGTGCGGCAGCGCCTCCGTCCGGCTCTTCCTCGACCGGGCGGACGGCGTCCTGCCGGACTTCGAGCTCACCGAGGAGAACCACTCCGCGGTCGCCGACATCTGCCGTCACCTCGACGGCATGCCCCTGGCCATCGAACTCGCCGCCGCCCGCGTGGCGGTCCTGCCGCTCGACGAGCTCGCCCGGCGGATGGGCGATCGCTTCGCCCTGCTGACCACCGGTCCGCGCACCGCCGAGGCCCGGCAGCGCACGCTGCGAGCCACCGTCGACTGGAGCTACCACCTGCTGCCCGACCCCGAGCGGGTGCTGCTGCAGCGGCTGTCGGTGTTCCGGGGCAGCTGGACGCTCGACGCCGTGCAGGCCGTCGCCGGCGGCGAGCCGCTGAACCCGGCGGCCGTGGTGGACCTGCTCGGCCGGCTGGTCGACCGGTCGCTGGTCGTGGTCGACCGCACCGGCGGCCGCTACCACCTGCTGGAGACCATCCGCGAGTACGCCACCGAGCGCCTGGCCGAGTCCGGGCAGTCCGACCGGATCGCCCGCGCGCACGCCGGTTACCTCACCGAGCTGGCGGAGCGGGCCGAGACGGAGTTGCGGGGCGACGGGCAGGCCCGGTGGCTCCCGCGGCTCGCACTCGAGCGGAACGACATCGACGCCGCGCTGGCCTGGTGCACCGCCCACGCGGCCGACGAGCCGGACGCCGGGCTGCGACTGGTCGCCCCGCTGGGCTGGTACTGGTACTTCGCGACCCACCCGGACGGCGGCCGACGCGTCGCCGCGATGCTCGCCGCCGCACCCGGTGGCTCACCCGCGGCGCGGGCGCGGGCACTGCAGGCGCTGGCCGTCGCCGGCCGACCCGGCGCCTGCATCGTCCACCCTCACCCCGACTGCGCAGCCGCGGCCGCGCAGAGCCGTGAGCTGTTCGCCGGCCTCGGCGAGGCGTTCCGCGCCGCACTGTCGGACACCCTGCTCGCGGTCGAGGCCATCGGCGGGGACGACGTCGCCGAGGCCTTCGTTGTGCTCGAGCGGGCCGACCGGCAGTTCGAACTGGACGGCGACGCCTGGTGCGCCGCGCTGTCGGACTTCGTCCGCCTGGAGTTGCACGCCGGCACCGGGAACCTGGACGAGGCCGCCGCCGTCGGACACCGCGCACTCCTGGCCTTCCGCGCACTCGGCGACCAGTGGGGCGTGTCGGCCATCCAGTTCCACCTCGGCATGGCCCTGCACCGCGCCGGCCGGCTGGCGGAGGCGCTGGCCATGTACGAGGGCGCGCTCGCGAGCGTCCGGGACGTCGGCCCGGCGAACACCGTCCAGTACGCCCTGGCCGGCGCCGGGCACGTCGCCCTGCTGCTCGGCGACGTCGACCGGGCCGCCATGCTGTTCGCCGAGTCGCACGCCGTCGCCCGGCAGCTCGGCGCCGAGGGCAATCCGCGGGCAGCGGTCGGCGACGGACTGCTCGCCCGCGAGCGCGGCGACCTGACCGCGGCGCGGGAGCGTCTCACCTTCGCGCAGCGACTGCTGGCCGGGCTGACCGAGCCGGAGTGGGCCGCCGCGGCCATGGTCGGTCTCGGCCACGTCGCCGCGGCAGACGGCGACCTCGACAGCGCGCAGTTCTTCCACCGCCGTGCGTGGCAGACCGTGCCCGGGCACGCCGCCGCGCTGGAGGCACTGGCGTGCGTGTCCGTGGCCCGCGGCGACAGCACAGAGGCGGCTCGCCTGCTCGGCGCGGCCGGAGCCTGGCGCCGGCGGCGGCGGCGACCCGCCAACCGGCTGGAGCGCGCCGACGCCGAGGGCGCCGAGCACACCGCCCGCGCCGTCCTGGGCGACGGCGTGTTCGACGAGGTGTACCGCGCGGGTGCGGCCCGGCCCGACGCCGTCCTCGACGACCTCCACCAGGTGGCCGCTCGGCGCTGACGAGGGCAGCTCCATCACCTGTGGTGATCGCTCCGAGACGCTGTCAAGAACTGCTGGGTAAGCCCAACCATGTCGGTACGCTGATTCGTCATCTGTCGCCGTGTAACTGGGCTGAAGTTCGGTCTCCATGACAGTTCTCGCCCATGGTGGCGGTGAGCGTGTCGGCGGATTCTGACTGTGGCGCACACCACAGGAGGCCCGCCATGAACAACATCCGCATCCGCCTTTTCGTCCTCGCCGTGACGACCGCTCTGGCCGCCATCGGGGTGACCGCGACCGCTCAGGCGTCAGCGGCGCCCTACTGCAGCATCACGTGGGGATCGCTGCCGAAGGCCCACTCCGCCTCGGACACGGACGTGATCGACGACGTCCGCGCGGGCCGCCACACCTGTTACGACCGCCTGGTCGTGGACCTCGGCGGCCCGGGCACGACCTTCGGGTCCTACGACGTCCGCTACGTGCCGGTGGTGCTGTCGGAGGGCCAGGGCAGCCCCCTGCCGGTCCGCGGCGACGCCGACCTGCAGATCGCGCTGAAGGCCCCGGCCTACGACCAGTACGGCAACCCGACGTTCGCGCCGGCACACCGCGACGAGGTCGTCGACCTGGCCGGCTACACCACGTTCCGCCAGCTGCGCTGGGGCGGCTCGTTCGAGGGCTACACCACCATGGCCCTCGGCGTCCGGGCGCGACTGCCCTTCCGGGTGTTCACCCTGCCGGGGACGGCGAACGAGGGTCCGCGGATGATCATCGACGTCGCCCACCGCTGGTGACGTCCTGACCCCCACGCAGCATCCGGCGGCGGCCGGCGGGTCAGCCCCTCGGGGTACCCGGCCGGCCGTCGTCGTCGGCGCGGTCGTCGAGGCGGCCGTCGCGCGGGCCCTCGATCGCTCGCGGCGCACGACGCAACGTGTCGAGCAGGTCCTCCCCCGGCCGCGGCGGGTCCACCAGCTCGGCGGGGGTGTCGGGGATGTCCGGCGAGGCGTCGGCGGGGTCGAAACTGCGGGGAATCCGCTTCAGGTGCGTGGTCATCGAGCGGACGAGCAGGGCGACGGCGATGAGCAGCACCACAATGAGCAGCAGGCCGAGTGGGCCGGCCTTGCCGACGTCCTCCGGCAGCTGGTTACCGGGTGCCGCGAGGACGACGGCCAGCTCGCGCGCCGTCATCGGACGACCGCCTCGCTGCGCAGACCGGCGAACAGGTCGTCCTCCGGCACGGTCGAGTCGACCAGGGACCGCGCCAGCTCGTAGTCCTCCGTCGGCCACACCTGCTGCTGGGTGTCGATCGGGCAGGCGAACCAGCGGCCCTCCGGATCGATCTGGGTGGCGTGCGCGATCAGCGCGGCGTCCCGGACGGCGAAGTACTCACCGCAGGGCACGCGGGTGGTGACCCGGTGGGAGATGTCGTGGGCCGGGTCCCAGTTGGCGAGCCACTCCGCGTACGGGGACTCCGCGCCGGTCGCGAGGATCGCCTCGTGCAGCGCCTTCGTGCGCGGCAGCGTGAAGCTCATGTGGTAGTAGAGCTTGCTCGGCTGCCAGGGCTCACCCAGCTCGGGATACCGGTCGGGATCGCCGGCCGCCTCGAAGGCGTAGACGGAGATCTCGTGGGTCTTGATGTGGTCGGGGTGCGGGTATCCGCCGCGCTCGTCGTAGGTCGTGATCACCTGCGGCCTGAACCGGCGGATGAGCGCGACCAGCGGTGCCGCGGCCTCCTCCAGGGGCGTCAGGGCGAAGCAGCCCTCGGGCAACGGGGGCAGCGGGTCGCCCTCGGGCAGCCCGGAGTCGACGAAGCCGAGGAACTCCTGCTCGACGCCGAGGATCTCGCGGGCGCGGGCCATTTCCTCCACGCGGATCTGCGGCAGCTGCTCCCACACCTCCGGACGGTCCATCGCCGGATTGAGCACCGAGCCGCGCTCGCCGCCGGTACACGTCGCCACCATGACCCGGGCGCCCTCGGCGACGTACTTGGCCATCGTCGCGGCGCCCTTGCTCGACTCGTCGTCGGGGTGCGCGTGCACGGCGAGCAGGCGCAGCTGGTCAGGTTCGGTCACCGGGACATTGTCCCCCGGCGCGAGCACGCCCGGGCGCGGGCCCGTCCGTGCGGCGCGGAAAGGCGCTGCTGGGCGCCCCGGAAGGGGGAAATGTGCTGCTCCTCACGCACCTGTCCGGTACGGTTCCGCATTCCCGGCCGGGGCGCTCGCATGGGTGCACCTGCGCCGCGAGCGGTGTTAGCTTGGCCGAGATCGATCGACGGCCGTCCCTTTCCGGGGGCGGCCTCCCGAGTTTCAGGAGTACCCCCACGTGTCCACCTCCACTGACGAGCACGCCCAGGGCATCTGGCTGACCCAGGAGGCCTACGACCGACTGAAGGCCGAGCTCGACGAGTTGGTGGCCAACCGCCCCGCCATGTCCGCGGAGATCAACGCCCGCCGCGAGGAGGGCGACCTCAAGGAGAACGGTGGCTACCACGCCGCCAAGGAGGAGCAGGGCAAGCAGGAGGGCCGGATCCGCCAGCTCACCGACCTGCTCCGCAAGGCCCAGGTCGGCGCGGCCCCGACGACGGCGACCAACGCCGCGCTGGGCACGGTCATCACCGTCAAGTTCGCCGGGGACGACGACACGGAGAAGTTCCTGCTCGGGTCCCGCGAGATCGCCGGCACGACGGAGCTGACCGTCTACTCCCCGGAGTCGGCGCTCGGCTCGTCGATCATGGGCGCCGCCCCCGGCACGACGGTGACCTACCAGGCGCCGAACGGTCGCGACATCAGCGTCGAGGTCGTCGCCGTCGAGCCGTTCGTCCCCTGACCGCTCGGATGGGCCGCTCCCGCCGGGCGGAGAACACCGCGTTCGTCTGCGTGCACTGCGCCACCGCGGTGCCGGCGAACACCGACGGGCACTACCGCAACCACTGCCCGTACTGCCTGTGGTCCCTGCACGTGGACGAACTGCCCGGCGACCGGGCGAGCGAGTGCCGCGCGCCCATGGAGCCGATCGGACTGGTCGAGAAGTCGGGCAAGGGCTGGCAGGTGGTGCACCGCTGCACCGCCTGCGGGCACCGGCAGCCCAACCGGCTCGTGCGCGAGGGCGACGCCCCCGACGACCTCGACCTGGTGCTGAACCTCCCGTGGTTGTGAGTTGATCATCGGCGAATGGCTGCCCGACGCGCCGTACCGGGCAGCCACTCGCCGATGATCAACGGGGGGTTGCCACCAGGCCCCTCCGCTTGAGCAGTGGCGTCGGGTCGGCGTCCCGACCGCGGACGGCGCGGAAGGCGTCCAGTGGGTCGACCGAGCCGCCGACCGACAGCAGCTTGGCGCGGAATTCGTCGCCGTTCGCGCGGCGCAGGCCCCCGTTCTCCCGGAACCACTCGACGGTGTCGGCGTCGAGCACCTCCGACCAGATGTAGGAGTAGTACCCGGCCGCGTACCCGCCCGCGAAGATGTGCTGGAAGTACGTCGTCCGGTACCGCGGCGGCACCAGCTCCAGCGCGACCCCCGCCCGCTCGAGTGCGGCCCGCTCGAACGCGATCGGGTCCTCGATCTCGGTCTCCGGGGTGATCCGGTGCCACGCCTGGTCGAGCAGCGTCGCGGCCAGGTACTCGAGGGTGCCGAACCCCTCGCCCCACAGCCGGGCGGCGTCGATGGCCTCGACGGCGGAGGCGGGCAGCGGCTCATCGGTGTCAACGTGCCGTGCGTAGTGCCCGAGCACCTGCGGCCAGAGAGCCCACATCTCGTTGACCTGGCTCGGGAACTCGACGAAGTCGCGCGGCACCGCCGTCCCCGAGAAGCGGGGGTAGGTGACCGCCGAGCTCAGCCCGTGCAGGGCGTGCCCGAACTCGTGGAACAGGGTGTTGACCTCGTCGAGGGTGAGCAGCTCCGGCTGGCCCGCCGCCCCGCGCGAGACGTTGAGGTTGTTGACCACGACCGGACGCGTGTCCAGCAACCGCGACTGCCGGACGAACGAGCTCATCCACGCGCCGCCCCGCTTGCCCTCCCGGGCGAAGAAGTCGCCCAGGTAGAGACCGACCTCCTCGCCGTCGGCGTCGCTCACCTCCCACACCCGGACGTCGGGGTGGTAGCCGAGCAGGTCGGGACGCGGGGCGAAGCGGAAACCGTAGAGGAGTTCCGCGGCGTGGAAGACGCCGTCGATGAGCACCCGGTCCAGCTCGAAGTAGGGGCGCAGGGCGGTGGTGTCGACGGCGTAGCGCTCGGCCCTCACCCGTTCGCTGTAGAACGCCCAATCCCACGCGGCGAGCTCCACGCCGTCCTTCGCCGCCGCCCGACGCAGGATCTCCGCCTCGGCCTCCGCGTTGGCGACCGACGCCGGCACCATCGAGCCCAGCATGGCGTCGACCGCGGCGGTGGTGCGGGCGGTCGAGTCGGCGAGGACGACGTCGGCGTGGGTGTCGAACCCGAGGAGCCGCGCCCGCTCCGCCCGCAGCCGCGCGATGCGTTCGGCCACCGGGCGGTTGTCGTGCTCCCCCGCCGAGGCGCGGCTCAGGGACGCCTCGTGCACCCGCCGCCGCAGGTCGCGGTTGCGCAGCTTCGCCAGCACCGGCTGACCCGAGGGCAGCAGCAGCGCGATCAGGTGCCCGTCCAGGCCCCGGTCGGCGGCGGCCGCCGCGGCCGCGCCGATCTCCTCGGCGTCCAGCCCGTCGAGCTCGGCGGCGTCGTCGACCCGGACGGCAGCGGCCTCCGTGGCGAGCTGGAGGTTCTGCCCGAACGTCGTCGACAGGGTCGAGAGCTCCTGGTTGAGCTCCGTCAGCCGCGCGCGGCCGGCCTCGTCGAGGCGGGCGCCGGCCAGCACGAAGTCCAGGTGGTACCGCTCGACCAGCCGCACCGACTCCGCGTCGAGCCCCGCCTCGTCGCGCGCGGCGTGGACCGCGTCGATCCGCGCGAACAGCGCCGGGTCGAGGCGGATGGCGTCGTCGTGCGCCGCCTCCAGCGGGGCGAGCTCGCGCTCGATCTCACGCAGCCGTGGCGTCGACACCGACGAGGTGAGGTTGCCGAAGACGTTCCACGCCCGCGTCAGCAGTGCGCCCGACCGCTCCAGCGCGACGATCGTGTTGTCGAACGTCGGCGCCTCGGCGGACGCCGCGATCGCGGCCACCTCGGCCCGCTGCTCGGCCATGCCGACGAGCAGCGCCTCCCGGAGGTGCTCCGGCGTGATGTCGCCGAACGGCGGCAGCCGGTAGGGCAGGGCGGAGATGCTCCGCAGCGGGTTGTCGGGGGACACGGCGGCGGACTCGTCAGCGCTCATCGCGGCCCATCCTGCGCCATACCGCCCGGCGACCGGAGTTGATCATCGTCTCCGTGTTAGGGACGCGGTCGGACACGCCGGCGTGGCGCGCACGCATCCGATGATCAACCTGGGGGCGCCGCCGCGATCAGCCGGGCGTGACCTGGTAGCCGGCGCGGGCGAGCGCCTTGACGACCTCGTCGGCGTGGTCGGGTCCGCGCGTCTCGAGGACGACGAAGATCTCGACCTCACCGACGTGCAGCTGGACGTCGGTCCGCTCGTGCTCGACCTCGAGCACGTTCGCCCCGACCGCCGCCAGCTCCGCGAGGACGGCGGCGAGCGACCCCGGCCGGTCCGGCACGCGCAGCCGCAGCGACAGGTAGCGGCCGGCGGCGGCCATGCCGTGCTGGACCACCTTCAGCAGCAGGACCGGGTCGATGTTGCCGCCCGAGACGATCGCGACCACCGGCGGAGCGAATGCGGCCGGGTCGGCGAGGACGGCGGCGACCGCGGCCACGCCGGCCGGCTCGACCACCAGCTTGGCCCGTTCCAGGCAGAAGAGCAGGGCCTGCGAGAGGTCCTCCTCGGTCACCGTGCGCACCTCGTCGACGAGCTCGGCGCAGTGGGCGAGGGTGAGCTCACCCGGGGAGGCCACGGCGATGCCGTCGGCCATCGTCGACATGCTGGGCAGCGCGACCGGGCGGCCGGCGGCGAGGGAGCCGGGGAACGCCGCGGCGCCTTCGGCCTGCACGGCGACGACCTTCACGTTCGGACGGCGGCTCTTGATCGCGGCCGCGACCCCGCCGAGCAGACCCCCGCCGCCCGCGCTCACGACCACGGTGGCCACGTCGGGGCACTGGTCGAGCACCTCGAGTCCGACGGTGCCCTGCCCGGCGATCACGTCGGGGTGCTCGAACGGATGGATGAACACCGCGCCGGTGCGCTCGGCGTACTCCGCGGCGGCGGCGAGCGCCTCGGTCAGCGTCTGGCCGGCGAGCTGGATCTGCGCGCCGTACGCGCGGGTCGCGGCCACCTTCGGCAGCGGCGCGGCCACGGGCATGAAGACGGTGGCCGAGCAGCCCAGCAGCCGCGCGGCGAGGGCGACGCCCTGCGCGTGGTTGCCGGCGCTGGCGGCGACGACGCCGCGCGAACGCTCCTCCTCGGTCAGCCGGGAGATGCGCGTGTAGGCGCCGCGGATCTTGAAGGAGCCGGTGCGCTGCAGGTTCTCGCACTTCAGCCAGACCGGGCCCCCCACACGGTCGGCCAGCCCGCGGGAGTGCCACAGGGGGGTGTGCCGGACGACGTCGGCGAGCAGCTCGGCGGCAGCCTCGACCTCGGCGCCACTGACCAGGGGAACTTCGCCGGATCCGCTCACGACGCGATCTTCGCAGGAGGCGGCACGTTCGTCGTGGAGATGCCACGAAAGTTGGCATCGACAGATCGCCGAGCCGTCGTACCGTGGTCGAGGTGACGGACGTCCCCCCGCAGGGCACCCCTTCCCCCGCCCCCACCACCCTCGGCGCGCTCCGCGACAGCGGCGCCGTCTTCCGCCCGGTCAAGGCCGAGCTGCGCAGCAACCTGCTGGCCCGTCTCGGCCGGGGCGAGCCCAGCCTGCCCGGCATGGTCGGCTTCGAGGACACCGTGCTCCCCGAGGTCGAGCGCGCGCTCATCGCCGGCCACGACCTGGTCCTGCTCGGCGAGCGCGGCCAGGGCAAGACCCGCCTCATCCGCACCCTCGTCGGCCTCCTCGACGAGTGGTCGCCGGTGCTCGTCGGCAGCGAGCTCAACGAGCACCCGCTGCACCCCATCTCGGTGTGGGCGCACCGGCAGATCGCCCAGTTCGGTGACGACACCCCGGTCGGCTGGCTGCACCGCAGCGACCGGTTCGGGGAGAAGCTGGCGACGCCCGACACGAGCGTCGGCGACCTGATCGGAGACGTCGACCCGATCAAGGTGGCCGAGGGCCGCACCCTGGGCGACCCGGAGACCGTCCACTACGGGCTCGTCCCGCGCACCAACCGCGGCATCTTCAGCGTCAACGAGCTGCCCGACCTGGCCGAACGCATCCAGGTGGCGCTGCTCAACGTGCTGGAGGAGCGGGACATCCAGATCCGCGGCTACCGCGTGCGCCTGCCGCTGGACCTGCTGCTCGTGGCCAGCGCGAACCCGGAGGACTACACGAACCGGGGCCGGATCATCACGCCGCTCAAGGACCGCTTCGGCGCCGAGGTGCGCACCCACTACCCCCTGGAGCTGGCCGACGAGATCCGGCTGCTGCACCAGGAGGCCCACACCGCGTGGCTCGGCGGGGATGCCACCTTCGAGCGCCCCCTCATCCCCGAGCACCTCGCCGAGATCATCGCCCGGTTCACCCGGCTGGTCCGCGAGTCCAGCCACGTCGACCAGCGGTCGGGCGTCAGCGCGCGGTTCGCGATCGCGGGGCTGGAGACCGTCGCCGCCTCCGCCGTCCGCCGGGCCGCCATCGCCGGCGAGACGCGGCCGGTGGCCCGCGTGGTCGACCTGCCCTGCGTCGTCCCGGCCAGCCGCGGCAAGGTCGAGTTCGCCGACTCGGGAGCCGACCCCGACGACGAGCGGGAGATGGAGATCCTCGAGCACCTGCTGCGACAGGCGACGGCGCAGACCTTCCGGGCGCGGTGCGCGGGTCTGGACCTCACCGGGCTGCAGGAGCACTTCACCGGTGGGGAGACCGTCGAGTCCGGCGAGCTGGTCCCCGCGCCGGCCCTGCTCGGTCAGCTCGGCACCATCCCGAAGCTGGCCGAGCTCCTCGGCCGGCTGGGCGTCCCGGAGGGCGAGCAGTCGGCCGAGCAGGCCGCCGCCGCGGTCGAGTTCGCCCTCGAGGGGCTCTACCTGACCCGCCGGCTGGCCAAGGACACCGACGGCACCCGCACGGTCTACGGCGCCTAGTGAGCGAGCTCGCGAGCTCACCGTTGAACAGAGCATGACTGGCATCTCGGCCGACGAGCGCCAGCGAGGAGGACCAGATGACCGCTCGACGCGGGCGCGGCTACCGGTACGGGCGCTGGCACGGCGGCCCCGATCCCCTCGCGGCGCCCTACGACCTGGGCAACGCCGTCGACGAGATCGGTGACTCGGTGCTCTCGGGCAGCGGGGTGCGGGAGGCCCTGCGCGAGCTGCTGCGCCGGGGCACGGAAGGACGGCGCGGCCTCGACGAACTGCGTCGCTCGGTGCGCGAGCGGCTGCGCCGGGCCCGCACCGCCGGGCGGATGGACGGCACCCTGCAGGAGGTGCGGGAGCTGCTGGACCAGGCGCTCTCGGCCGAGCGCCGCGAGCTGTTCCCCGACCCCGACGACTCGGCCCGCCTGGCCGAGGCCGAGCTCGACGCGCTTCCCGACGACACCGCGGGAGCGGTGCGGGCGCTCAAGGAGTACCCGTGGCGCTCCGACGAGGCGCGCCAGGCCTACGACAAGATCCAGGACCTGCTGCGCCGCGAGGTGCTCGACAGCTCGTTCGCCTCCATGAAGCAGGCGCTGGAGAACGCGTCGGCGGCTGACATGCAGGCGGTCAAGGACATGGTCGCCGACTTGTCGCAGCTGGTCGACGCGCACAACCGCGGCGAGGACACCGACCAGCAGTTCCGCGACTTCATGGACAAGCACGGGCAGTTCTTCTCCGACGACCCGCAGTCGATCGAGGAGCTGATCGACTCGCTGGCCCGCCGGGCGGCCGCCCAGGAACGCATGATGGCCGGCCTCTCCCCCGAGCAGCGGGCGGAGCTCGCCGACCTCATGAACCAGGCGATGTCGGACATGGGGCTGGCCAGCGAGATGGCGCACCTCCAGGACGCCCTGCGTCAGGCCCGCCCCGATCTCCCCTGGGGCCAGCGCGGGCAGGTGCCCGACGGGGAGCCCTCGCTCGGGCTCGGGGACGCCACCAGCGCCGTCGCCGAGCTCGCCGATCTCGAGGCGCTGTCCAACCAGCTGTCGCAGGGCTACGCCGGCGCCTCGCTGGCCGACATCGACGAGGAGCTGCTGGAGCGGGCGCTGGGCCGGCCCGCCGTCGACGACCTCGCGGCGCTGCGCCAGATGGAGCGGGAGCTCGAGCGCCAGGGATACCTCAACCGCTCCGACGGCCGGCTGGAGCTCTCCCCCAAGGCGGTGCGGCGGCTCGGGGCGACGGCGCTGCGCCGCGTGTTCGCCAAGCTCGACGCCACCGGCCGTGGCGACCACGACGTCGCCGACGCGGGTGCCGCCGGCGAGCTCACCGGCAGCTCACGCGAGTGGCGCTTCGGCGACGAGCAGCCGCTGGACGTCGTCCGCACGGTGAAGAACGCCGTCCTCCGGACCGCGCACGAGCCCCGGGCCGAGGGACAGCGGGCCGTCCGCATCGCCGTCGACGACTTCGAGGTCGTCGAGACCGAGCGGCGCACCGGTGCGGCGGTGGCGCTGCTGGTCGACCTCTCCTACTCGATGGCGCTGCGGGGCACGTGGGGCGCGGCGAAGTCGACGGCGATGGCGCTGCACTCGCTGGTGACCACGCGGTTCCCGCAGGACGCCATCCAGATCATCGGGTTCTCCTCGACCGCCCAGGTGCTGCGGCCGGAGACGCTGGCCGAGCTGTCCGTCGACACCCTGCAGGGCACCAACCTGCAGCACGGGCTGATGCTCGCCCGCCGGTTCCTGGCCCGGCACCGCGACGCGGAGCCGGTCGTGCTGGTCGTGACCGACGGCGAGCCGACGGCGCACCTCGAGGAGGACGGGACGCCCTTCTTCTGCTGGCCGCCGATGCCCGAGACGATCGCCCGCACGGTCGCCGAGATGGAACGCGTGGCGCGCACCGGGGCGACGGTGAACGTGTTCGCGCTCGATCCCGACCCCGGCCTGATCCACTTCGTCCACGACCTCACCCAGCGCGCCGGGGGCCGGGTGTTCCAGCCCGACGCGGACCGGCTCGGCGAGTACGTGGTGGCCGACTACCTGCGCACCAGGCGGGGCCGCCGGGTCCACTGAAAGAGGACCCCTCTGCCCCCCACCACTCGCAGGCTCGCGGCGGGACCCTGCAGAGGGGCCGCCGGACACGGGAGACTGACCGGCGTGAGCAGCCTGACCGTGGACGAGGTCACCCCCGAGATCACGTACGCCCTGCGGGGGGCGGTGCTCCGTCCGGACGGCGGCGACATCGTGTGGGCCGGCGACGAGGAGCAGGCGACCTTCCACCTGGCCGCCCGCACCGGCGACCGCGTCGTCGGCGTCGTCCGCTTCTCCCCCGCCCCCTGCCCGTGGCGTCCGCTCGCCCGGTCCCCCTGGCAGCTGCGCGGCATGGCGACCGAGCCCGACGTGCGCGGCTCCGGTGCGGGCCGGGCGCTGGTGGTCGAGGGGCTGGCGCGCGTGGCCGCTCGCGGCGGCGACGTGGTGTGGTGCGACGCCCGGGTGGGCGCGGCCGGTTTCTACGAGCGGATGGGCTTCACCGTCGTCACCGACGAGTTCGAGAAGACGGGCATCGGCCCGCACGTGGGCATGCTGATCGACGTCCCCCCGTCTACAGCGCCGCGCTCGAGCTGATCCCGGGGATCGCGCCGGCGCGGAAGGCGTCGACGAACAGCCGGTGGTCCTCCTGGGTCCGGCGGGCGTACTCGTGCGCGAACCGGACGAGGTCCGCGACGAACTCCTCGCGCCGGTCGCCGACCATCGCGGTGATCGCCTCCTCCATCTGGAACGGCACGAGCGCGTGGTCGCTGTCGGCGTCCCCGACGCAGTGCAGCTTGGCCGTCGCCCTGCCCAGCTGCGCCAGCACCGGCCGCATCTGGTCGGGCTCGGTGAGGTCGTCCCAGTCCAGGTCGAGCTCGTACGGCGATAGCTCGGCGACGGCGAAGCCGACCCCGCCGATCTCGGTCCAGCCCAGGAACTGGGAGGCGTTGGCCTGCAGCGCCCGCTGGCTGGTCGCCGTCCGGTGGCCCTCGTGCTCGAAGTAGTCGCGGATGTCGGCGTCGTCGACGATGCGGCTCGGCGCGGCCACGTTGCCCTGCTTGATCGACAGGACGACGTCGTTCTCCAGCGCCTGGTCGTACCCCTCGAGGAGCACGTTGTACGCGGGCAGCCCGGCGCTGCCGATGCCGAAGCCGCCGGTTCCGACGACGTCCTTCACGTCGTAGGCGACGTCCCGGCGCCGCCGCGGCGGGTGCACCGTCTCCCGGTAGCGGTCGAGCGCGGCCATGACGCGGGCCCGTTCGTCGTCGTCGAGCCGGCGGTTCTGCGGGCCGTCGGCGAAGCGCCGCTCGTGGTCCTCGACCACCGTGATGCGGCCGAGCAGTTCCTGCCGGGTGCGGGTCGCCGTCTCGAGGATGACCTCGCGGACCGCCCCCTCGGTGTTGTCCTTGACCAGCGCGAACGAGCGGTCCTCGTCCGAGCGCGTGAACGCCTCGACCTGGTCCAGGTAGGCGCGCAGGTAGATCCCGATGAGCTCACCGATGGCGTCGTCGGAGAGCGCCTTCCGCCACGACAGGAGCGCGAAGCTCGCCGCGAACCGCCGCAGGTCCCAGCTCAGGTGCCCGAGGTAGGCCTCGTCGAAGTCGTTGACGTCGAAGACGATCCGCCCGGCGCTGTCCATGTACGTGCCGAAGTTCTCGGCGTGCAGATCGCCCTGGATCCAGACGCGCGACGTCCGCTCGTCGCACCAGGGGTCCTCCGACGTCGCCATGTCGGCGTAGAACAGACAGGCGCTGCCCCGGTAGAACGCGAACGGGTCGGCGGCCATCTTGCGGAACTTCGTCCGGAAGGCGTCGGCGTCGGCCTCCATGAGGTCGGCGAAGGCGTCGACCAGCACGCGGACGATGTCGGCGGCCCGCCCGTCGAGGTCTGTGGATTCGGTCATACCAGCGGGTGATAGGGACACGTGCAGCACCGTAGGGGGCCGATAACCTGGCCAGCAGGGGGAACTCGGCGGATCGGGACGGAGGAGATGTGGTCCGGACCGCGACGGCACGGCGCCTGGCCGCGGCCACTGCCTACGGCGGTGGCAGCGTCGCCCTGGGCGGGGCAGCCCTCGTCGCCCTGCTGCGCGAAGAGGCCCGAGCCGCCCGCCGCCGTGTCGAGGCCCGGACGTCGAAGGCCCCGCCGCCGTCGGGCGAGGGCCTCTACGGCCGGGGCCGTGGCAAGCCGATCGTCTTCGCCGTGCTCGGCGATTCCAGTGCCGTCGGGCTCGGCGTGGAGCGGGCCACCGAGACGCCCGGCGTCCTGATCGCGGCCGGTCTCGCCGAACTGGCCGAGCGACCGGTCCGGTTCGTGCGGGCCGCCGTCTCGGGCGCACGCTCCCCGCAGCTCGCCGACCAGGTCGACCAGGTTCTGCCCGAACGTCCCGACGTCGCCCTGATCATGATCGGCGCCAACGACGTCACCAGCCGGACCAGTCCGTCGGTGGCTGTCGCGCACCTCGCCGAGGCGGTGCGCCGGCTGACCGAGACCGGCTGCGAGGTCGTCGTCGGCACCTGCCCGGACCTCGGCACCATCCGGCCGATCGGGCAGCCGCTCCGCCTCCTGGCCCGCCGGTGGAGCCGGCAGCTGGCCGCCGCGCAGACCATCGCGGTCGTGAACGCCGGCGGCCGCACCGTGTCGCTCGGCTCGGTGCTCGGCCCGGCGTTCGCCTCGGACCACAGCATGTTCAGCATCGACGAGTTCCACCCCAGCGCCGCCGGCTACGCGCAGGCCGCCGCGGTGCTGCTGCCGTCGGTGGCGGACGCCGTGGGCGTCTGGCCGGCCGCGGCCGACCGCGGGGTCCGGCCGATCCGGCGCGGCACCGTGCGCCCCGTCGCGCAGGCGGCGGCCCGGGCGGCCAGCCGCACCGGCACCGAGGTGCAGCCGGCCGAGGTGGGCGGCTCGGACTCCGGCCCCTGGGGACCGTGGGCACTGCTGCGCCGGCGCCGTCCGCCGGAGATCCTCACGCCCGAGCAGGCCGAGGAGTCGGCGGGCGAATCGGCGGAGTCCCCGGTCGGGGGCTGAGCCGTCGTCGGCTGCGGGACGGCCGTCGTCGCGGGCGTTACCGCGGAGTAGTTTCGAGGTGACCGACGCCCCCTCCGTCGGGGCCCGCCTCATCGTGGAGGACCCATGCCCGAAGCCGTCATCGTCGCGACCGCCCGCTCCCCTATCGGCCGGGCGTTCAAGGGCTCCCTCAAGGACCTGCGGCCCGACGACCTGGCCGCGACCATCATCCGCGCCGCGCTCGACAAGGTGCCGGCACTCGACCCCGCCGACATCGACGACCTCATGCTCGGCTGCGGCCTGCCCGGGGGTGAGCAGGGCTACAACATGGGCCGCGTGGTGAGCGTGCTGCTCGGCATGGACCACCTGCCGGGGACGACGATCACCCGCTACTGCTCCTCGTCGCTGCAGACCACCCGCATGGCCATGCACGCGATCAAGGCCGGCGAGGGCGACGTCTTCATCTCGGCGGGCGTGGAGATGGTCTCCCGGTTCGTGAAGGGCAACAGCGACTCGCTGCCCGACACCCAGAACCCGGTGTTCACCGACGCCCAGGCGCGGGTCGCCAAGGTCGCCGAGAGCGGCGCCGACAGCTGGCACGACCCGCGGGAGGACGGCGACGTCCCCGACATCTACGTCGCCATGGGCCAGACGGCCGAGAACCTGGCGCTGTACAAGGACGTCTCCCGGCAGGACATGGACGAGTTCGCCGTCCGGTCGCAGAACCTCGCCGAGAAGGCCATCGACGAGGGCTTCTGGGAACGCGAGATCACCCCGGTCACGACGCCGGACGGCACGGTCGTCAGCAAGGACGACGGCCCGCGCGCCGGGACGACGCTGGAGGGCATCTCCGGGCTCAAGCCGGTGTTCCGCCCCGACGGCCGGGTGACCGCCGGCAACGCCTGCCCGCTCAACGACGGCGCGGCCGCCGTCATCGTCATGAGCGACACCAAGGCGCGCGAGCTCGGCCTGACCCCGCTGGCCCGGGTGGTCTCGACCGCGGTCACCGGCCTGTCGCCGGAGATCATGGGCTACGGGCCGGTCGACGCGTCGAAGCTGGCGCTGCAGCGGGCAGGCATGACGATCGACGACATGGACCTGGTCGAGATCAACGAGGCGTTCGCGGCGCAGGTCATCCCCAGCTACCGCGACCTGGGCATCGACATCGACAAGCTGAACGTGCACGGCGGCGCCATCGCCGTGGGCCACCCCTTCGGCATGACCGGCGCCCGCATCACCGGCACGCTGATCAACGGCCTGCAGACCCGTGACAAGACCTTCGGCCTCGAGACGATGTGCGTGGGGGGCGGCATGGGCATGGCGATGGTGCTCGAGCGCCTCTCCTGACGGCCCCCTCGGCCGCGATCATGGAGCGGTGACCACTCCCGGGCGCCCGGCGGTGGTCACCGCTCCATGATCGTCGGAGGCCGGGGCAGGAACGACGAAGGCCCGGCCCCCTCGTGGGGACCGGGCCTTCGTCGTCGGGCCGTCTTACTCGCGGAAGTAGCTGAGCAGCCGCAGGATCTCCATGTACAGCCAGACGACCGTGACCAGCAGGCCGAAGGCGATGTACCAGGCGAACTTCGCGGGGGCGCCGCGACGGATCGCCTCGTCGGCCATGTCGAAGTCGAGCAGCAGCATGAATGCCGCGATCCCGATCATCACCAGGCTGAAGACGATCGCCACCGGGCCACCGGAGCGCAGGCCCAGGCCGTCGCTCATGAAGAAGTAGGCGACGAAGTTGGCCAGCGACAGCACCAGGGCGCCGACGAGCGCGCCGATCACCCAGCGGGTGAACTTCGGCGTCACGCGGATGGCACCGGTCTTGTAGACCACGAGCATGCCGGCGAAGACACCGAAGGTGCCGATCAGCGCCTGCATCACGATGCCGGGGTAGACGGTGTTGAAGACCTCGCTGATCGCGCCGAGCGCGAAGCCGTAGATGGCGCCGTAGGCGAGGGTGGCGGCCGGGTTGGCGATCTGCTTGAACGCGATCACCAGGCCGAGCACGAAGGCGACGAGAACGGCGGGCAGTGCGAGCCCGAGGGCTGCGTCACCGGGCATCGCCCACGCGGCCGCGGCCGCGATGACCGTCACCAGGAACGAGAGGCCCGTCTTGGTGACGACGTCGTCCATCGTCATGTAGCGCGTGGTGGTCGCCGCGTACGGCGAAGGTGCGGCGTAGGGGTCGGCGTAGGTCGGCGCGCCGTACTGCTGCGCCGGCGCGGTGCCCCAGCTGGCCTGCTGGGCACTGCCGAAGCCCCGGCCGAACACCGGGTTGTTGCTGGGCATCGTCATCTCCTCGAGGTGACTTCGTCGGTCGTGGAGATCACCGTGCTGCACTCCACTCGGTCAGGTCAACGCCTGAAGGCCCTCCGGCGTTCCGGCGTGTCGGGTTTTCCCCCCGCGGGGTGTGCGACGCGGGGCGGCGTCGTCCCCGGAGGACCGAGCCGCGACGCACGCGGGCCCCGCCCCAAGGGAGGAGCGGGGCCCGCGGCGAACGGTGCGCTGGCTCAGGCCGCCGGGTAGACCCCGAACGTGGCCAGCCAGTTCTGGACGACCGCGATGTCGACGCGCTGGAGGCCGTCGAGGTAGCGACAGTTGGAGGTGTAGCCGTAGCTCGTCACGGTGACCAGGTAGCCCTGGGGGTCGAACGTGGGGCCGCCGGAGTCGCCGAAGCAGCTACCCCCGCCCCCGCGGATGTCGTGCTCGTTGCCGTTGACCTGGAGGATCTGCGGAGTCAGCTTCTGGCCCACGGCGTCGGTGTAGCGGCGCACGATCGGGTAGCTCTGCGGCGTCGGCTTCTGGGGGCCCGTGGGGGACTTGCGCACCTCTGTGCCGTAGCCCACGACCGTGAACAGCGTCGAGTTCAGGGCGGGCTGGCGGTACGTGTCGAGCTGGTTGAGGGGCGCGAGCTCGGCCGGCGCGATGCCGGTGACCGGCTGGTCGAGCACGACCACACCGACGTCGTTCCAGTTCTTCATGTCGGTGAAGTCCGAGTACTGGGGATGCGTGTAGGCCGTGCCGCTGTACCACGGGCCGGTCATGGTCCCGTAGCCCACGGAGGACGTGCCCGTCCCGGTGTCGTCGGCGGCACGGGGCAGGCTCGACGGCGGGGCATCGTCGATGAACCAGTCGAAGTTGACGATCGTCTTCCCGATGGTGCCCGTCGTGCAGTGCGCCGCGGTGAGCAGCACCGTCGGCGTCACCAGGGTGGCCGTGCAGCGATACCGGCCGGTCGCGTCGTAGAAGGCGATGATGCCGACGTTGCTGTACTTGTTGGCCGTGTCGACAGTGCCACCGGTGATGGCGCCGGCCGGAGCGGGGGCCACGAGCCCCACGCCCAGGATGGCGACCAGTCCGACGAGCACCGCGTGCAGGCGCTTGCGCATCCGTTGTCCTCTCGAAGCTGTGACGGTCGGCACACGTTAACCGGCATCACAGACAGAAGGAACACTTCAGCCGAAAGGAAGGGAACGGTCCGTCTCGATGGATCGTCCCGGCCCGGGGCACGCGTGGTACCCCCGGTCGGGTTCGAACCGACACTGGAACCCTTTTAAGGGGTCTGCCTCTGCCAGTTGGGCTACGGGGGCGTCCAGCGCACGCTAGCGGTGTCCCGACCCTGCGGGATCAGCCGGCCTGTCCGGCCGCCGCCTGGTCGTCAGCGGTCTCCGGCTGCTGGGGGCGCGACGGCGGCAGGTGCCCGGGCTGCCCGGTGTTCGCGGCGAAGACGAACTCGCGGCGGGGGTCCTGCAGCTGGCCGAGCGAGATGACCTCGCGGCGGAAGAGCATCGCCATCGTCCAGTCGGCGACCACCCGCGCCTTGCGGTTGAAGGTCGGCACCCGGCTCACGTGATAGGCGCGGTGCATGAACCAGGCCGGGAAGCCCTTCAGCTTGACCCCGTAGACCTGCGCGACGCCCTTGTAGAGGCCCAGGCTGGCCACCGACCCGACGTACTTGTGCCGATAGGGCACCGGCTCCTGCCCCGAGAGAACGGCGGCGATGTTGTCGGCCAGTTGCTTCGCCTGGCGGACGGCGTGCTGGGCGTTGGGCGCCGTGGTGACACCGGACTGGTCAGCGGTCAGGTCCGGTACGGCAGCGAGGTCGCCGGCGGCCCAGGCGTCGTCCACCCCGCGGATGTGCAGGGTCGCCTCGCAGGGCACGCGGCCGCGCTCGTCCCGCGGCAGGTCGGTCTCGCTCAGCATCGGGTTGGGCTTCGTCCCCGCCGTCCAGACCAGCGTCTCGCTCGAGAACTCCTCGCCGTCGCTGAGCTTCACCACGCCGTCCGCCGAGACCGACTCCAGCCGGGTGTTGAGCCGCACGTCCATGCCCCGGGCGGTGAGCTGCTTGACCGTCCACGCCGACATGTCCAGGTCGACCTCGGGCAGGATGCGGCCGGTCGCCTCCACCAGGACCCAGCGCATGTCCGCCGGCGAGAGCCGCGGGTAGTAGCGAGTGATCGCGTACCGGGCCATGTCCTCCAGCTCGGCGAAGGCCTCGATGCCGGCATAGCCGCCGCCGACGAACGTGAAGGTGAGCGCACGCCGGCGCACGTCGGGGTCGTCGGTCGAGCTGGCCGCGTCGAGCCGCGCGAGCACGTGGTTGCGCAGGTAGATGGCCTCGCCGACCGTCTTGAAGCCGATGCCGTTCTCGGCGAGGCCCGGAATCGGCAGGGTGCGGGCCACGGAGCCGGCAGCCATCACGAGAACGTCGTAGGACAGCTCGAAGTCGGCGCCCTCGACCGGCGTGATCCGCGCCTTCTTGTCGGCATGGGTGAGCCCGATGACCGCGCCGGTGATCACCCGGCACCGGGGCAGCGTCCGGCGCAGCGGCACGACCACGTGACGCGGCTCCACCGAGCCGGCCGCGGCCTCCGGGAGGAACGGCTGATACGTCATGTGCGGCTGCGGATCGACGACGACGATCTCCGCCCGCCCCCGCGACAGCTTCTTCTGCAGCCGCAGTGCGGTGTAGAGGCCGACGTAGCCACCGCCCACCACCAGGATCACGGGGCGGCTCGTCGTGGACGACGCGGGTGCGGAGCGCAGGGCCATGGCGCGAGCCTAGGCCGGGGCGGGCTCCTCGACCCAGTCGGCGAGAGCACTCATTCGACCGTCGCGGCCAGCTCCGTCGCCCGCGTCAGGACGGCGTCCAGCATGGGTTCGGTCAGCTTTCCGGTGAACGTGTTCTGCTGGCTGACGTGGTAGCTGCCCAGCAGGGTCAGCGGCCCGCGAGGACCCGCCAGGTCCACCTCCACGCCGTGCCCGAAGGCCGGCCGCGGGCGGGGCAGCTCGTACCCGGCGGCCGCCAGCACCGGCCACAGCGCGGTCCAGCCGAACCCGCCGAGGACGACGATGGCGCGCAGCCGGGGCAGCAGCGCCAGCTCGCGGGCGAGCCACGGGGAGCAGGTGTCGCGCTCCTCGGGCGTCGGCGCGTTCGCCGGCGGGGCGCAGCGGACCGCGGCCGCCACGCGGACGTCGGTGAGCTCGAGACCGTCCCCGATGTGGGTGGAGGTCGGCTGGCTGGCCAACCCGGCCCGCCAGAGCGCGGCGAAGATCCAGTCACCGCTGCGGTCGCCGGTGAACACGCGCCCGGTCCGGTTGCCGCCGTGCGCGGCCGGCGCGAGCCCTACGACGGCGATGCGCGCGTCGGCCGGACCCAGGCCCGGCACCGGCCGCCCCCAGTAATCCCAGTCGCGGAAGGACGCCCGCTTGACCCGCGCGACCTCCTCGCGCCAGGCCACCAGCCGCGGGCACGCCCGGCAGCCGGAGACCCGCGCGTCCAGGACAGCGAGGTCGGGAGTGCTGCGCGCGGCCCGGGCCACCCCGGCGGGTGTGCGGGTCACCGGGAAACCGTCGGCGTCGAGGCCCCGATGCAGGGGCCCGCGGCGACCCTGCGAGTCGCGGGGGGTATCGGGGCCCTTCATCTACCCGGCGTGGCCACGGGCCAGCCGCAGGGCGATCCCGTCGAGGATGTCGTGCTCGCTCACCACGACCTCGCCGAAGTCGAAGGCGTCCATGATCACGCGAAGGATCAGCGCGCCGGCGCCGATGACGTCGACCCGCCCCGGGTGCATCACCGGCAGCGCGGCCCGGTGCGCCCGCGTCGCCGTCAGCAGGTCGGCGGTGACCGCACGGACGGCGTCGCAGGAGATCCGGGAGCCGTGGATCGCGTCGGCGTCGTAGGCCGGCAGCCGGAGCGCCAGCGCGGCCACCGTGGTCACCGAGCCGGCCAGGCCGACGAGGGTCGCCGCCTCGCCGACGGGCACGTCCCCGGTCACCTGGTCCAGCGCGGCCCGGATGTCGCGCTCGGCCGCGTCGACCTCGGCGGGAGGAGGTGGATCGCCGCGGAGGTGCCGCTCGGTCAGGCGCACGCAGCCGATGTCGACGGAGCGGCCCGCCCGGACCTCGCCGTCGCCCAGGACGAACTCGGTGGAGCCGCCGCCGATGTCGACCACCAGGAACGGCGGCTCCGGCGGCGGCGAGCCGTGCGCCGCGGCGGCGCGGTCGAGCGAGGCGGTGGCCCCCAGGAACGACAGCTCCGCCTCTTCCGAGCCGGTGACGACGTCGGGCAACTGCCCCAGCGTGGCGCGGACCATGTCCTCGAAGTCGCCGCGATTGGCGGCGTCCCGGGTGGCGCTGGTGGCCACCATGCGCACCGCCTCGACGCCGAGCTCCCGCGCCGTGGACGCGTACTCGGCGAGCACCTTCCGCGTGCGCTCGACGGCCTCCGGGGCGAGCCGGCCGGTGGCGTCGACGCCCTGGCCGAGGCGGACGATCTCCATGCGCCGCAGGACGTCGGTGTGGGCACCCGCCGCGGGCACGTCGGCGACCAGCAGACGGATCGAGTTGGTCCCGCAGTCGATCGCGGCGACGCGCGTCATGCGCCATCCCGGTCGACAGCTCTTGCTCGACTCCGCCCTCGTTCCGCTCCTCGGTCGCTGGCGCTCCCTGCGATGCTCGCTCGGGCGTCGTCTTCGGCGGGCTGGGCGCACGGCCCGGCCGCCCACCACTCCCCCATCTCCTCGACCGCGCGGTCGCCGACGGGGTTGACGCCCGGCCCGGCGGCAAGCGCGTGCCCGGCGAGGGCGTGCAGGCACTTCACGCGGTCGGGCATACCGCCGGCGCTCATGCGCGTGGGCAGCACGTCCCGGGCGTCGCGGGTCGCCAGGTACGACTCGTGCGCGGCGCGGTAGCCGGCGGCCAGCTCGGGATCGGTGCCCAGCTCGTCCTGCCAGTCGCGCATCCGGCCGGCGGACTCCAGCCGGCTCGCGGCCGCCGTCGCCCGGGGGCAGGTCAGGTAGTAGAGGGTGGGGAACGGCGTGCCGTCCTCCAGGCGGGGCGCGGTCTCGACGACGTCGGGCTGGCCGCAGGGGCAGCGGTGCGCGATGGCCACCAGCGCCCGGGGTGGGCGGCCCAGCTGACGGGCGACAACCTCGCGCTCGGCCGACCCGATCGAGTCGTTCATGGCCGCCTCCAGAGGCCCGCGCCGAGCGGGCGAGGGGTCGGCCCCCTCCCGGGCACCGCCCTGAGCCTGCGAAGGGTGGGAAGGAGGGTGTCCTTCCACCTTCATCCGTCGGCCACCGACAGCGACTGCATCAGCCCGGCGTACCAGGACGACGGACGGCGGTCGGCGCCCTTCGGCGTCACGGTGCCGGCGTCGCCCTCGACCGTCTCGCCGTTCACCACGACGACCAGCCGGTCACCGGGCAGGACGTAGGTGAGCCGCTCGCGGGCCTGCCGCTCCGCGTAGGCGGGGTCGGCCTGCCGGGCGAGCTGCTGCTCCAGATCCTGCGTCCGCTGATCCATCTCCCGCCCGTCGGCGGCCAGCTGGACGAGCTCGGCACGGCCCGCGAGGAACTGGCGGAGCGGACCGGCGAGGGTGAGCGCGAGCAGGAGGACCAGCGCGCCGAGCAGCACCGCTCGCCCGGTGAACAGCGGTCGCCGGCGGGCAGCCGCGGACGCCGAGCGCACCGACGCCCGGCCGGAGCTACGCCGGCCGGGGCGACTGGCCGCCGTCGACCGGACGCCCGTGCGGACGGGGCGGGTCGAGTGCACCCGCGGCACCCGGCCGGTGGTGCGCCGTCCCTCGGTCGGGGAGCCGCCGCGCCGGCTCCGAACGCTGCTCATCGGGCCCTGCTCAGCCGGCCAGGCGCGGGAAGGCGGCGGCCCCGGCGTAGCGGGCGGCGTCGTCGAGCTCCTCCTCGATGCGGAGCAGCTGGTTGTACTTGGCCACGCGCTCGGAGCGGGCCGGGGCACCGGTCTTGATCTGCCCGCAGTCGGTGGCGACGGCGAGGTCGGCGATCGTGGTGTCCTCGGTCTCGCCGGAGCGGTGGCTCATCATGCAGCGGTAGCCGTTGCGGTGCGCCAGGTTGACCGCGTCGAGGGTCTCGGTGAGCGTGCCGATCTGGTTGACCTTCACCAACAGCGCGTTGGCGGCGCCGCGGGCGATGCCGTCGGCCAGGCGGGTCGGGTTGGTGACGAAGAGGTCGTCGCCGACGATCTGCACGCGGTCGCCGAGGGCGTCGGTGAGGGCGACCCAGCCGTCCCAGTCCTCCTCCGACAGCGGGTCCTCGATCGAGACGATCGGGAACGCGTCGACCAGCTCCGTGTAGTAGGCGGTCATCTCCTCCGCCGACAGCTTCTTGCCCTCGAAGGCGTAGGCACCGCTGTCGTGGAACTCGGTGGCGGCGACGTCGAGGGCGAAGGCGATGTCGGTGCCGACGCCGTACCCGGCCTTCTCGACCGCACGGACGATGAGGTCCAGCGCGGCGCGATTGCTGGACAGGCTCGGCGCGAAGCCGCCCTCGTCGCCCAGCCCCGTGGCCAGGCCGTCCTTCTTCAGCACGGCCTTGAGCGCGTGGTAGGTCTCGGTGCCCATGGCCAGCGCCTCGGCGAAGCTGCCCGCGCCGATAGGCGCGATCATGAACTCCTGGACGTCGACGTTGCTGTCGGCGTGGGCGCCACCGTTGAGGATGTTCATCATCGGCACCGGGAGCAGGTGCGCGGACGGCCCGCCGACGTAGCGGAACAGCGGCAGGCCGGCCGAGTCGGCTGCGGCGCGGGCGACCGCGAGGCTCACGCCGAGGAGGGCGTTGGCGCCGAGACGGGACTTGTCCGGCGTCCCGTCGAGGTCCAGCAGCCGCTGGTCGAGCAGCCGCTGCTCGCTGGCCTCGTAGCCGACCAGCTCGGGGCCGATGACGTCGAGGACGCCGTCGACGGCCTTGGTCACGCCCTTGCCGCCGTAGCGCTCACCGCCGTCGCGCAGTTCCACCGCTTCGAAGGCGCCCGTGGAGGCGCCGCTGGGCACGGCGGCCCGGGCGATCGTCCCGTCGTCGAGGGCGACCTCGACCTCCACGGTGGGGTTTCCGCGCGAGTCGAGGATCTCCCGCGCGCCTACGGCGTCGATGCTGGGCACGGGAGCAGCCTAGCCAGCCCGTCCGACCCGTTCCGTCACCCCGCACGTCCCGAGCGGAAAGTCCGGTCAGCGACGGGCGCGCGCGGCCTCCGCGTCGAGCTCGCCGGCGTACCGGCGGACGGCCTCGCGCAGCGCGTCCTCGACGTCCCAGCCGCGGTGCTCGGCCGCGGCCACGACGGCCAGCAGCCGCTCGCCGAGCTCCTCGGGGCTCAACGTGGTCAGCTCGGCCGGCTCCGGCGTCGCCAGGCCCGCCCGTCCGGCCCGCCGCACGAGCGCCGCCCCCCAGGCCGCGGCCGGCTGCGACCGGGAGACACCCTCGGTGGGCGAGCTGCGCTGCTTCTCGGTCTTCTTGATCTCCTCCCAGCCCGCCTCGACGGCGGCCACGTCACGGGGTCCCGCGTCGCCGAAGACGTGCGGATGCCGGCGCACCAGCTTGTCGACCAGGTCGCCGGCGACGTCGTCGATGGCGAACCGGCGGCCGGCGGCCGCCTCCGCGGCCACCCGCGCGTGGAAGACCACCTGGAGGAGGACGTCGCCGAGCTCCTCCCGCATCGCGACCGGGTCGTCGTCCACGATCGCGTCGTAGGCCTCGTGCGCCTCCTCGAGCAGGTAGCCCCGCAGCGAGGCGTGCGTCTGCTCGGCGTCCCACGGGCAGCCCCCGGGCGAGCGCAGCCGGTCCATCACCGCCACCACGTCGAGCACACGGGCTCCGGGTGGTTCCGGGGCGCCGTCCAGCACCTCCGGCGCATCGACCGGCGCCGCCGTCAGCAACACCACCTCGCCGGGCAGCGCCCCGGCCGCCGCGACGTCGGGGACGTCGGTCACCGCCCACCCCTCGGCGCGCAGCACGTCGCCCGTCGCGGCGGCGTCCGGCAGGGCCGCCAGCGGACGGCCGCCGGCGATCACCCGCCACGCGGCGGGGCCGAGCAGGCCGGGCAGACGGGGGCTGACGACGAGTGCGAGCGCGAGGGGCACCTGCGTCAGTTCGCGGGAGCGGCGGACGTGGCGGCGGCGTCCTTCTCCAGGAGCTTCACCACACCGTCGTTGTCGGCCGCAAGCTGGCCGTCCTTGAAGGTGCCGAAGCGCGGGTTCACGGTGACGTCGAGATCCTTGCGGACGTCGTCGACCAGCGCGCCGCCGGCGTCGCTGGCCTGCGCGGCGGCCTGCTGCTCGAGCTGCGGACGGACCTCCTCGAACGGCGGGTAGGGGCCCACGAAGGCGACGACCACACCCCCCACCTCGGGGACGGCGACGGTGAACCCGGTGCCGGGCTTCGCGGTGGCGGCACCCTGCGCCAGCGGCCCGGGGATCTGGTCCGGCGTCCGCTCCTCGATCTGCGGCAGCGTGTACTGGCCCGGGTGCTGCGCGGCCACCGCGGCGTAGCGGCTCGGATCGGCGGTCAGCTGGGCCAGGACGGCGTCCGCCGTGGCCTGGTCGCGGACGACGATGTAGCCCAGGCGGATGGTCGTGGGGTTCTGGCGGGACTTCTCGTAGGCGGCACGCAGCCCCGCCTCGGTCAGGCCGGGAGCCTTGCCCTCCTTGACGGCGATCTCCTGCCGCAGGAGCTGCTGGCGGACGTTCTCGAACACGTCCTCCTTCCCGACGCCCTGGGCCGCGAGCTGCCCGTAGACGGTGTCGGGGTCGTCCTGGCCGAGCAGCTGGTCGATGCGCGCCCGCACGTCGTCGTCGCTGACCTCGACGTCGTAGCGCTGTGCGGCGGCCGCGTAGACCTTCTCGTCGACCAGCAGCGTGAGGACGCGGCGGGTGAACTGGTCCTCGTTGGCGTCGGCGAACTTGGCGATGTCAGGGTCCTCGCTCCGCCGCGAGTCGAGGGCCGCGTCGAGCTCGCTCACCGTCACCTGCTCGTCGCCGACGTAGGCGGCGACGGTGGGCGAGGTACGGCAGCCGCTCAGCCCGGACACCGCGACGGCCATGAGGAACCCGGTGACCAGCACCCGGGGAACTCGACGCTTCAGCACGTCCCGAGACTCCCACATCGGATGTGACACCCGACGCACCCTGCGGGATTCGGAGTGCCAGGGGCGCGTTTTCCGCGCCCTCGCACTCCACTCACGAGGCGGCGGCGATCGGCTGCTCGAGCACCGCCTTCAGCGTGGCGTGCAGGTTCTCCAGCAGCGCGACGTCGCGCAGCGGGGTCCGGCGGTCGGGCCCGACCGGGACCTTCAGCACGATCGTCTCGACAGCGGCCTTGTAGGAGGCGCCCTCGGCCAGCCGGGCCAATCGCATCTGCTTGGACTCCGGCAGCGACACCGGGCTGATCCGGATGGCGCGGCCCTGCAGCGACACCTCGGTGACGCCGAGCGCGCGCATCGCCGTCCGGAACCGGGCGACGGCCAGCAGGTTGAGCACCGGGGCCGGCGGGGCGCCGTAGCGGTCGGTCAGCTCGTCGAGGACCGCCTGCGCCTGGTCGTCGTCCTGCACCGAGGCGACCTTGCGGTAGGCCTCCATCCGCAGCCGCTCCCCCGGCACGTAGTCGTGCGGCAGGTGGGCATCGACGGGCAGGTCCACCCGCACCTCGACCGGCTCGACCGGCGCCGTCTCGCCGCCGATCTGGGCGCGGTAGTCGGCCACCGCCTCGCCGACCAGCCGCACGTAGAGGTCGAAGCCGACGCCGGCGATGTGCCCGGACTGCTCACCGCCGAGCAGGTTGCCCGAGCCGCGGATCTCGAGGTCCTTCATCGCCACGGCCATGCCGGCGCCGAGGTCGGTGTTGTGCGCGATCGTGGTCAGCCGGTCGACCGAGGTCTCGGTCAGCGTCCGCGTCGGGTCGTAGGTGAAGTAGGCGTAGGCACGCTCGCGGCCGCGACCCACCCGGCCCCGGATCTGGTGCAGCTGCGAGAGCCCGAAGGTGTCCGCGCGGTCGACGATCAGGGTGTTGGCGTTGGGGATGTCCAGGCCGGACTCGACGATCGTCGTCGCGACCAGGACGTCGTACTCCTTCTCCCAGAAGCCGACCATGATCCGCTCGAGCTCGTGCTCCTTCATCTGCCCGTGGCCGACCGCGACCCGGGCCTCGGGCACCAGGTTCCGGATCTTCGCCGCGGCCTTGTCGATCGACTGCACCCGGTTGTGGATGACGAAGACCTGGCCGTCGCGCAGCAGCTCGCGCCGGATCGCGGCGGCCATCTGCTTGTCCTCCCACGCGCCGACGTAGGTGAGCACGGGGTGCCGCTCCTCGGGCGGGGTGAGGATCGTCGACATCTCCCGGATGCCGGTCAGGGACATCTCCAGCGTGCGCGGGATCGGGGTGGCCGACATCGACAGGACGTCGACCGCCGTCCGCACCGACTTGAGGTACTCCTTGTGCTCGACGCCGAAGCGCTGCTCCTCGTCGACGATGACCAGGCCGAGGTCCTTGAAGCGGGTGGTCGCTTGCAGCAGCCGGTGGGTGCCGACGAGGATGTCGATCTCGCCGGCGGCCAGCTGCTCGATGATCTGCCGGCTCTCGGCGTCGGACTGGAAGCGCGACAGCACCTTCACCGTCACCGGGAACTGCGCGACCCGCTCGGAGAAGGTCTTGAAGTGCTGGTTCGCCAGCAGGGTCGTCGGCACGAGGACGCCGACCTGCTTGCCGTCCTGCACCGCCTTGAACGCCGCACGGACGGCGATCTCGGTCTTCCCGTAGCCGACGTCGCCGCAGATGATCCGGTCCATCGGGACCGGCTGCATCATGTCGGCCTTCACCTCGTCGATGGCCCCGAGCTGATCGGGCGTCTCCTGGAAGGGGAAGGCGTCCTCCAGCTCGCGCTGCCAGACGGTGTCCGGTCCGAAGGCGTGGCCCTTGGTGGCCATGCGCGCCGAGTACAGCCGGATGAGCTCGGCGGCGATCTGCTTGACCGCCTTGCGGGCCTTGTTCTTCGTGTTCTTCCAGTCGGCGCCGCCGAGCTTGGACAGGGCGGGCGCCTCCCCGCCGACGTAGCGGGTGAGCTGGTCGAGCGCGTCGGTGGGGACGAACAGCCGGTCCGGCGGCTGGTTCCGCCGCGACGGCGCGTACTCGACGATCAGGTAGTCGCGCTGGCCGCCGTTGACGGTGCGGCTGATCATCTCGATGTAGCGGCCGATGCCGTGCTGCTCGTGGACCACGAGGTCGCCGGGCTGCAGCTGCACCAGGTCGACGGCGTTGCGCCGGCGGGCCGGCATCTTGGTCGCCTCGCGCATCGAGGTGCCGCGCTGACCGGTCAGGTCGTGCTCGGTGAGCAGCGCGAGCCCGATGCCGGGGAAGGCGAAGCCGGCCTCGAGGTTGCCCTGCGTGACGTGCGCCAGCCCCGCGTCGGGCGCGTCGGCGATGTCGGGCACCAGCCGGACGCCGAGGTCGGCCTCGGCGAGCTGGTCCGCGGCGCGCTGGGCGGGGCCCGGCCCGGCGAAGGTGACGACGACCCGCCAGCCGTCGCGTGACCAGGCGCGCACCTGCTCGACGGCCCGGGGCACGTCACCGGAGAAGCGCTCGACCGTGGCTGCGTCGAGGGTGACGTGCTCGTCGTCGTCCTCGGTCTGGAGCGTGAAGGCCCCGGTCGTCCACCAGGGCAGCCCGCGGATGCGGGCGGCGGTCTCCACCTCGGCGAGGTCCCGGAAGGACGACGCCCCGAGGTCGATCGGCGCCTGCCCGGCCTCCGCGGCCGTCGACCACGACGCCGCCAGGAACTCCTCCGCCGTGCGCACCAGGTCGGCGGACCGGCTGCGCACCCGCTCGGGGTCGCACACCAGCACGTGCGTGCCGCGGGCGACGAGGTCCGTGAGCAGCTGCATCTCACCGGTGATCAGGGCGGGGATCAGCGACTCCATGCCCTCGACCGCGATGCCCTCGGCCAGCTTGCCGAGGATCTCGGCCAGCTCCGGGTGCTCGGCCGCGAGCGCCGCGGCGCGCTCCCGCGTCTCGGGGGTCAGCAGCAGCTCGCGGCACGGCGGGGCCCATAACCGCTCGGGACGCTCGTCCAGCGAGCGCTGGTCGGCGGCGGAGAAGTAGCGCAGCTCGTCGACCTCGTCGCCCCAGAACTCCACGCGGACCGGGTGCGGCTCCGTGGGCGGGAAGACGTCGAGCAGCCCACCGCGGACGGCGAACTCCCCGCGCTTCTCGACCAGCTCGACGCGGGTGTAGGCGGCGTCGACGAGCGCTTTCGCGACGTCGTCCAGCTCGGCGGTGTCGCCGGGCTTCAGCTCGACCGGCGTGAGGTCGCCGAGACCCGGCGCGAGCGGCTGAAGCACGCTGCGCACCGGCGCGACCAGCACGTCGATCGGGCGGTGCTCGTCGGGGTGGGCCAGGTCGCGCAGCACCGCGAGGCGGCGGCCGACGGTGTCCGCACGCGGGGAGAGCCGCTCGTGGGGCAGCGTCTCCCACGCGGGGAACGTCTCGACGCGGCGTCCGGGGACGAAGCACCGGAGCTGGTCGGCCACCTGGTCGGCGTCGCGTTCACCGGCGGTGACGACCAGCACCGGCACGCCGGCACCCGGCTTGGCCGCCGCGAGGGCGGCGGCTACCAAGGGCTGGACCGGCGGCGCCGCGGTGACGGTGAGCGTGGCGTTCCCGGCCGCGGCGACCACGCGGGCCATGCCGGGGTCGGTGAGGACGACGTCGAGCACGCCGCGCAGAGTCACGGTTTCTCTACTCCTGAGGGTCCGGCGCCCACACGCACCGCAGGCCGCGGCGGGGGCGGGCTCCCAGGTTAGTCCGGGTCGCAGTGGGCCGCCGGGCCCGAGCTGCCGGAACCCTCAGTAGGCCCCCGAGCCGCCGAGCACCGCCCGCGCGGTCTTCCAGAGGATCAGCAGGTCGAGCGAGAGCGACCAGTTCTCGACGTAGCGGAGGTCCAGCCGCACGGCCTCGTCCCACGGCAGGTCACTGCGGCCGGAGATCTGCCACAGACCGGTCAGCCCGGGCTTGACCAACAGCCGTCGACGCACCGAGTTGTCGTAGCGGGCCACCTCGCTGGGCAGCGGCGGGCGCGGACCGACGAGCGACATGGAGCCGCCGAGGACGTTGAACAACTGGGGCAGCTCGTCCAACGAGAGGCGTCGCAGCCACCGGCCGACCGGGGTGACCCGCGGGTCCTCCCGCATCTTGAACAGCAGCCCGTCGCAGAGGTTCTCGTCGCGCAGGGTCTCGAGCCGGCCGTCGGCGTCGACGACCATGCTGCGGAACTTCAGCATCGTGAACGGGCGTCCGTGCACGCCCACGCGTTCCTGGCGGTAGAGGACGGGGCCGTCGCTGGTCGCCCGGACGGCCAGGGCCATCAGGAGCAGCACCGGCGCGAACAGGACGATGGCCGCCGCGGCGCCCACCCGGTCGGCGGCCCCCTTGACCAGCCGCCGCCAGCCCTCGAACCGGGGCGACTCCACGGTCAGCAGCGGCAGCCCCTCGAACGGGCGGATGTGCAGCCGTGGCCCGGCGACCTCGACGAGGCCCGGCGCGACGAGCAACTCCAGCCCGGTGCCTTCCAGCTGCCAGGACAGCCGGCGCAGGTACTCGGCCGCGGTCTCACTCGCCGAGGTCACGGCGACGGTGTCCGCCCCGTGCCGCATCGCCGTCGCGACGACGTCGTCCAGTCCGTTCACGGGCAGCCCCGCGGCCTCCGCGACGGCGACCCGGTCGGTCGGGGTCACGCACGCCGCGACGACCTGGAGTCCGGCGTGCCTCGCGCGGCCGAGCGCCCCCACGAGATCGAGGACGGCCGCCCCGCGACCGACGACGACGACGCGCTTGGTGCACCGGCCGGCGGTGCGGAGGGTGGCAAGCACCTTCCGGGCGGCGAACCGGAGCAGCACCGTCGTCCCGGTCAGTGCCGGGACGGCGACGGCCACGAGGGTGCGCGGCAGGTCCAGCGACGCGGCGTAGCCGAGGAAGCCGGCGACGGCCAGCAGCAGGAGGCCCGCACGGGTGACCCGGCGGTACTCCTCGCTGCCCGTGCCGAAGACCCGCTCCGAGTGGGCACCGACGCCCGCGAGCACGGCGGGCCAGGCGGCGACGAGGGCCCACGAGGACCAGAGGAGGAGGGGCGTCGTCGGGCCACGGTGGGTCGACTGGACGGCGAGCGCCGCTACACCGGCCGCCAGGATCTCGCCGCCGAGCAGAGCGGCGCGGTACCGGTCCGCCCACACCGGTCGCGTCGCCCGGACCACGGCCTGCAGGCGCTCCGGGGACGATCGCGGAAGCGGGATGGCACCGCCCTCGAGGGCGACACTCCCCACCGTGTGGTCAACCAGCACGCGTCCCCCCGTGGTGCGCCCCGCATGTGTGCTCAGCCGTCGGCTACCGGCTGTCGCCAACGACCATCACTGACGGTCACCGCCGGGGTCAACACACGGCAGCGGCCGTTCACCCGTTCGGTGGGACCGTCGAGGACCGTAACGACACGGCGTGGTGGGCTGCACGTCCGTCGGCCGGCGGGACGCCGTCAGGTGCGGGGATGCACCAGGTTCTGCGCGCCCTCGAGGCCGCGCTCGAGCAGCAGCTCGACCGCGTCGGCGGCCTCCACCAGGAGGAGGTCGAGCTCCTTGCGCTCGGTGGAGGAGAAGTCCTTGAGGACGAAGTCGGCGGCGTCCTGGCGGCCCGGGGGGCGACCGATACCGACGCGCACGCGGAGGTAGTCCTTGCCGCCCACCGAGCGGCTGATCGACCGCAGCCCGTTGTGGCCGCCCTCGCCGCCGCCGCGCTTGAGCCGCACGGCGGAGAACGGGATGTCGAGCTCGTCGTGGACGACGACGAGGTCCTCGACGGGCAGGTGGTGGTAGTCGAGCAGCCCGCGCACGGGACCGCCGGACTCGTTCATGTAGGTCGTCGGCCGGGCGAGGACGACGCGACGGCCCGCGAGCCGTCCCTCCCCCGACAGCGCGCGGGCACGCGCTCCTTTGCCGGCCGCGAGCCGGATGCCGGCCCGGGAAGCCAGCACGTCGAGGACCATCGCGCCGACGTTGTGCCGGTTGCCGGCATAGCCGGGGCCGGGGTTGCCCAGCCCGATGATCAGGAAGGGCCCCTCGGAGGGGGCGGACGCCTCGGGGGCGCCGGCGGTGCCGGCGCCCCCGAGGGTCGTGCTGTCGCTCAGTGGATGCCTCAGTCGTTCTGGGCGGACTTCTCGGCGGAGTCCATCGACTCGCCACTGCCCTGGGCCAGCGGCTCGGGGACGACGTCGCCCTCGCCGGCGCCCTCGGCAGCCGCCTCGGACTCCTCGCGCTCGATGCCGGCCTCGGCCTCGGCCTCGGCGAGCTCGGCCTCGAGGGCCTCGGCCGTCGGCGCACCGAGGAAGCCGATGACGAGGGACTCGGGCTCGGTGATCAGCGTCGAGCCCGCCGGAAGGACCAGGTCAGCGGCGGTGATGTTCTGACCGGCGGTGTGACCGGTGACGTCGACCTCGATGCTGTCGGGCAGCCGGGTTGCGTCGGCCTCGATCTGCACGGTGTTCAGCTGGTGGTTCGGGATCGTGTCCGGTGCCGGCTCGCCGACGATGACGACCGGCACGTCGACGGTGGTCTTCTCACCGCGGCGGACGAGCAGCAGGTCGACGTGCTCGTGGGTGCGCTTGAGCGGATCACGCTGGACCGACTTGGTCAGCGCGAGCTGCTCCTTGCCGTTCAGGACGATGGTCAGCAGGGCGTTGGAACCGCCGTTGCGCAGGGCCGCGGCGAACTCGCGGGCCGGCAGCGACAGGTGGACGACGTCCTGGCCGTGCCCGTACAGGACGGCGGGGACGCGACCGGCACGGCGGGTCCGGCGGGCGCTGCCCTTGCCGAACTCGGTGCGGGTCTCGGCTTCGAGGCGGAAGTCAGCCACGGTGATGTGCTCCTCAACAGGTGGATCGGGTCCGAGGCCGGCGCACGAGCGCGGCACACCCAGAGGGCAGACGCACGTCGATCACGGAGAAGCGGTCGGACCGTCTCCCTCGCCGGGCTACGCGGCCAAGGGTACCCGAACGCCCCCGACCACCCTCCGCCGCGGTTCAGTGTGCGCGGATGAGCAGATCCGCGACGGCGGATTCCTGCCGGTCAGCGCACACCGTGCGCCGTCCCACGAGGCGCCGTCCGACCCTGCACCGACCTGTCCGGGTGGTGTTCGCGCTCCCGCAGTTGTGCAGAAGCCCGAGAGCGGGAGAACGACTCCAGGAGCCCGCAACTACAGGGAAGACGCACCTTGGGACGCCGTTCAGGCAGCAACTTTCCCGAGTCGCACGGCGAGAGGGCACCCGGGGCAGCGGCAGGGCCGGCCCCGGTGTTACGAGGCGCCGCCGAACAGGCTCGTGACCGAGCCGTCCTCGAAGACCTCCTTGATGGCCCGGGCCAGCAGCGGGGCGATCGACAGCACGGTCAGCTTGTCGAAGTGGCGCTCCGGCTCGATGGGCAGGGTGTTGGTCACGATGACCTCGCTGACCTTGCTGTTCTTGAGCCGGTCGACCGCCGGGCCGGAGAGGACGCCGTGGGTCGCGGTGACGATGACGTCGGCGGCACCGGCGTCGAAAAGCGTCTCGGCGGCCTTCACGATCGTGCCGCCGGTGTCGATCATGTCGTCGACCAGGATGCAGACGCGGCCCTCGACCTCACCGACCACGCGGTTGGCCTTGACCTCGTTGGGCCGCATGGGGTCGCGGGTCTTGTGGATGAAGGCCAGGGGAACGCCACCGAGCTTGTCGGTCCACCGCTCGGCCACCCGGACGCGACCCGAGTCTGGCGAGACGACCGTGAGATCACGGTCGCTCCACCGCTGGCACACGTGGTCGACGAGCAGGTCGAGGGCGAAGAGGTGGTCGACCGGGCCGTCGAAGAAGCCCTGGATCTGCGCGGTGTGCAGGTCGACGGCCATCAGCCGGTCGGCACCGGCGGTCTTGAACATGTCGGCGACGAGGCGGGCGGAGATCGGCTCCCGGCCGCGGTGCTTCTTGTCCTGGCGGGCGTAGGGGAAGAAGGGCGCCACGACGGTGATCCGCTTGGCCGAGGCGCGCTTGAGCGCGTCGACCATGATCAGCTGCTCCATGAGCCAGGTGTTGATCGGCGCCGTGTGGCTCTGCACGACGAAGGCGTCGCAGCCGCGTACGGACTCCTCGAACCGCACGAACAGCTCGCCGTTGGCGAACTCGTAGGCCGCGGTCGGGGTCGGCGTCACGCCCAGGTGGCCGGCGATCTCGGTGGCCAGCTCGGGGTAGGCCCGGCCGGAGAAGAGCATCAGGCTCTTGCTGTTCGTCGCCCGGATGGCACTCATCGGATCAGCTGTCCCTACTGGTCGTGGTCGGCTCCGGACCGGTCTGCTCCAGACGTCGCGTCCCGCTGCTCGGCCGCCGCAGCGGCCTCGGCCGCGGGCGACCCCGGACGGCGGCGTCGCACCCAGCCTGCCACATTCCGCTGGTGTGCCCGTGCGACGGCCATTGCACCCGCGGGCACGTCCGAGGTGATCACGGACCCGGCGGCGGTGTAGGCGCCGTCCCCCACCGTGACCGGCGCCACGAGCATCGTGTCCGACCCGATCCGCACGTGGTCGCCGACGGTCGTGGAGTGCTTGGCCACGCCGTCGTAGTTCACGAAGACGGTGGCCGCGCCGATGTTGCTGCCCCGGCCGATGGTGGCGTCGCCGACGTAGGAGAGGTGCGGCACCTTCGAGTCCTCGCCGACCTCGACGTTCTTGGTCTCCACGAACGCCCCGACCTTGGCCCCGCGCAGCAGCCGGGTGCCGGGCCGCAGGTAGCTGAACGGGCCGACCGTCGCCTCGGGGCCGATGTCGGCGCCCAGGCAGTGCGAGCGGACGACGGACGCGCCCTCGCCGACGGCGCAGTCGACCAGCGTCGTGTCCGGTCCCACGACGGCCCCGGGCGCCACGGTCGTCGTCCCCAGGAGCTGCGTGCCCGGCTGCAGGACCGCGTCGGCGGCGGCGTCGGCGGTGACGTCGACCCACGTCGTCTGCGGGTCGACCACGGTCACGCCGTCGCGCATGAGCCGGTCGAGCACGCGGTCGTTGAGGGTCCGGCGGCGGTCGGCGAGCTCGCGCCGGTCGTTGCACCCGAGGACGTCGTCCGGGTCCTCGGCGCGGGCGCCGCCGACCGGCGCGCCGTCGGCGACGAGGATCCCGAGCGCGTCGGTCAGGTAGAGCTCACCCTGGTCGTTGTCGGTGCCGATCCGGTCGAGGGCGCTGCGCAGTGCGGCGGCGTCCCCCACGTAGACCCCGGCGTTGATCTCGCGGATCGCACGCTGCTCGGGGGTGGCGTCGCGCTCCTCGACGATCGCGCGGACCGAGCCGTCGGCGTCGCGCACGATGCGGCCGAGGCCGGTCGGGTCGAGCACGTCGGCGGTGAGCACCGTGAGGGCGTTGCCCGCCTTCGCGTGCGCCTCCACCAACGCCGCGACCGTCTCCGTGCGCAGGAGCGGGGCGTCGCCGTTGACCACGAGCACCGTGCCGGTCAGGTCCGGCACCGCCGCCAGGGCGAGGGCGGCGGCGTGGCCCGATCCCCGCTGGTCCTCCTGCGGCACCGGCAGCGCGCTGGGCGCGATCCGCTCGAGGTGCTCCTCGACCGCGGCGCGGCCGGCACCGACGACGACGACGGTCGTGCCCGCGCCCAGGGGCTCGGCGGCCGCCAGCACGTGGCCGAGCATGCTGCGGCCACCCAGCGGGTGCAGCACCTTCGGCGTCGCCGAGCGCATGCGCGTCCCCTGGCCGGCGGCCAGGACGACGACGGCCGCGACGGCCGGTACGGGTGTCTCCTGCGGGGTCACGGATCTCCTCGGACGACGACAGGTCGGAACCGCTGGGGGACTCGGACTCGAACCGAGACTGCACGGCTCCAAAGGCCGGCGGGCTGCCGATTACCCCATCCCCCACCCGGGCGCTCGCTGCGCGGGTGCCCGCCGCGAGCCTAGGGCCGGGCCCGGTGCGGGTCACGCGCCGGGACCCCGACGAGGGACGCCGGGGCAGCGACCGGCCGGGTCGCCGCCGTTCCTACGGTCCCGTAGGTTACGGGTACGTACCCGCGCCGGCGGCGGTCGACGACCGTGGGCCAGGCGGACCCCCACCGCTCCAGGAGTTCCTTTGTCCGCTCCCGCCCTCACCCGGCCCACGGCTCCCCCGCGCCTGGCCGAACCGCACGCCGGGCTGCCCGCGAACGCGATCGGCCGGCACAAGAGCAGCCTCGAGATCGTCACGCTCTACGTGATCGTGGCCGTGCCGTTCCTCGCCCTGGCCGCGACGATTCCCGCGGTGTGGGGCTGGGGCCTGTCGTGGCTCGACGTCGGGCTGGCCGTCGGCTTCTACTACCTGACGCTGCTCGGCGTCACCGTGGGCTACCACCGGCACTTCACCCACGGGTCGTTCAAGGCGAACCGGTCGCTGCGGCTCGCGCTCGCGGCCGCCGGGTCGATGGCGATCCAGGGCCCGGTCGTGCAGTGGGTCGCCGACCACCGGCGCCACCACGCCTTCTCCGACCGGGACGGCGACCCGCACTCGCCGTGGCGCTACGGCACCGACACCGGCGCACTGCTCAAGGGCATGTTCCACGCCCACCTCGGGTGGCTGTTCGACCGCCGCAAGACCAACCAGGAGCGCTACGCCCCCGACCTGCTCAAGGACGGCGGCCTGCGGGTCATCAGCACGCTGTTCGTCGTGTGGGCGTTCCTGAGCCTGGCCCTGCCCGCGGTGATCGGCGGCCTGGTGACGGGCAGCTGGGCCGGCGCGTGGTCGGCGTTCTTCTGGGCCGGCCTCGTGCGGGTCGCACTGCTGCACCACGTCACGTGGTCGATCAACTCCGTCTGCCACGTCGTCGGCAACCGCCCGTTCGTCTCCAAGGGGAGCGACCGGGCGACCAACTTCTGGCCGCTGGCGGTCCTCAGCGCCGGGGAGTCGTGGCACAACCTGCACCACGCCGACCCGACGTGCGCGCGCCACGGCGTCCTGCGGGGTCAGATCGACATCAGCGCCCGCGTCATCTGGTTCTTCGAGAAGCTGGGCTGGGCCCGCGACGTCAAGTGGCCCGACCCCGTCCGGCTGGCCGCCAAGCGCCGCGCCGTCCCGGCGACGAGCTGACCACCGGCAGGGCGCGGCGGAGTTCGGCGACGTGGGCACCATGAGCGGCACCCCGCCCCGGCCGCGGGTGCGCATGACGGCCGTCCAGCGGCGGCAGCAGCTGCTCGACGTGGGCCGCGAGCTCTTCGGCCACAAGGGCTACGAGGCGACGTCCATCGAGGAGATCGCCGCCCACGCCGAGGTCAGCAAGCCCGTCGTCTACGAGCGGTTCGGCAGCAAGGACGGGCTGTACGACGCGGTCGTCGAGCGGGAGATGCACACGCTGCTCGACCGGTTCACCTCGGCGCTGGCCGCCCCTGGTCGCCCGCGGCAGCTCCTGGAGCGGGCCGCGCTCGCGCTGCTGGACTACATCGAGGAGGACACCGACGGCTTCCGGGTGCTCACCCGCGACGCCCCCGTGTCCGGTGGTGTGTCGACGTACTCGTCGCTGATCGGCGAGGTCGCCCGTCAGGTGGAGCACATCCTGGGCCGGCAGTTCGGCGACCGCGGCTACGACCCGCGGCTGGCCCAGCTCTACAGCCAGGCCCTGGTCGGCATGGTGTCGCTCGTCGGGCAGTGGTGGCTCGACGACCGCTCGCTGCCCAAGGAGAAGGTGGCCGCCCACCTGGTGAACCTCTCCTACAACGGGCTGGCGCACCTCGATCCGGAGCCGGAGCTGGTCGACCGGCCGGCCGTGATCTGACGAGGGCTCAGGAGAGGACGCGCGCTCCCGGCACCGGGCCGTGCACCACGCGGACGGTGCGGAACACTCCCTCGCCGGCCAGGACGGCGGCCAGGCGGACGGCGGCGTCCTCGTCGTCGGTCAGCGCGGCGACGGTGGGCCCGGATCCGCTCACCAGCGCGGCGACCGCGCCGGCGTCCGTCGCGGCCCGCAGTGCCCGCCGGAGCTCCGGGCGCAGGGAGAACGCCGGCGCCTGCAGGTCGTTGCTCAGGGCGGCACCGAGCGCGGCGGGCGGCCCGTCGCGCAGCGCCCCGAGCACGGCGTCCGGCGAGGACAGATCGGTGCCGTCGGCCACCCGCCCGGCCGCGCGCAGGCGGTCGAGCTCGCGGTAGACCGCCGGCGTGGACAGGCCGTCGGCCGCTATGCCCAGCACCCAGTGCGAGGGACGCCGGGCCAGCACCGGCGACAGCTGCTCACCACGCCCCGAGCCGAGGGCCACCCCGCCCGCCAGGCTGAACGGCACGTCGCTGCCCAGCCGCGCCGCGAGGCCGGCCAGGTCGCCTCGAGAGGCGCGGGTACCCCACAGCTCGTCGAGGGCGACGAGGGCGGCCGCGGCGTCGGCGCTGCCGCCGGCCAGGCCTGCGGCGGCCGGGATGTTCTTCGCGACGGCGATCGTGGCGTCCGCCGGCACCCCGGCGTGCGCCGCGAGGAGCTCGGCCGCCTGCCACACGAGGTTGCGGCGGTCGGTCGGGACGTCGCCGCCCGCGCCCTCGCCGGTCACCGAGACCGACAGCCCGTCGCCCGGCCCCACCGTGACCGTGTCGAACAGAGAGACGGCGAGGTAGACGGTCCGCAGCTCGTGGAAGCCGTCGGCCCGCAGCGAGCCGACGCCGAGGTGCACGTTGACCTTGGCCGGGGCGCGCGCCGTGACGGTCACGGCTGCACCGGGTCGGTCGCGGCCAGCCGCGCGAAGTCGGTGACCGACAGCTGCTCGCCGCGGGTCGAGGGGTCGATCCCGGCGGCCCGCAGCCGCACCTCCGCCGCGGCCGGACTCCCGGCCCAGCGGGACAGCGCCGCCCGCAGCCCCTTCCGGCGGGAGGCGAAGGCGGCGTCGACGACAGCGAAGGTGGCCCGGCGGTCGCCCTCCGGCGGCGGACGCCGGGTGAGCGCCACGAGCCCCGAGTCGACGTTGGGCTCGGGCCAGAAGACGCGCCGGCCGATCGACCCGGCACGGCGTACGTCGCCGTACCAGGCGGCCTTGACCGACGGGATGCCGTAGGCCGCGCTGCCGGGCGCGGCGGCCAGCCGCTCGGCGACCTCCGCCTGCACCAGGATGAGCGCACTCTCCAGTGTCGGCAGCAGCTCGAGCAGGTGCAGCAGCACGGGCACCGCGACGTTGTAGGGCAGGTTGGCCACCAGCGCGGTCGGCGGCGGGCCGGGCAGCTCCCGGACGCGCAGCGCGTCGTCCTCGACGACCGTGAGCCGGTCGGCGAGCGCGGGTGCGCGCTCGGCCACGGTGACCGGCAGCTGCCGCGCGAGGCGTGGATCGATCTCCACGGCCGTCACGTGCGCGGCGGCCGGCAGCAGGCCCAAGGTGAGCGAGCCGAGGCCGGGGCCCACCTCGAGGACGACGTCGTCGTCCCGGAGGCCGGCGGTGCGCACGATCCTGCGGATGGTGTTGGCGTCGTGCAGGAAGTTCTGGCCGAGGCTCTTCGTCGGGCGCAGGTCCAGCTGCTGGGCCAGCTCGCGGATGACCGCCGGCCCCAGCATGCCCGTCAGGAACGGCCCCGCTGCAGGGACCCGCCGCGAGCGTGCGAGCGGTGGGGGGCAGTGGGGTCCTTCATCAGTCGAAGAGGTGGCGGCCGCAGCCCCACTGGCCCGCGCCACTGCGGTTGTACAACAGCTGCGCCCGGTAGGTCTGCTCGTCGGCCGACGCCTGCGCCGGGTCACCCGTGCCGCCGACGCCCGCCCAGGTCTGCCGGGAGAACTGGTAGAGGCCGCGGTACGTGCCGCTGGCGCTGACGGCCGAGGGGTTGCCGCCGGACTCGCACTGCGCGAGCGCCGCCCAGTTCAGGCCGTCGGCCGAGGGCTTGTTGACCGGCCGCGGCTTCGCGCCGACGGAGACCTGCTCGGGGACGGGCTTCCTGGTCACGGTGGTCTTGAGAGCCTCCCGGCCGGTCTCGACGCCGTCGGTGACGGTCACGCGGAACCGGGTGACCTGCTGACCCGGCACGCCCGCCGTCGTCACGGTCTCGTCGCCCTGGAAGGCGTTGGGGTCGGCGGTCTCGACGCGCTCGGGGGCGATCGCCGAGGGGACGTCGACCTCGGTCACCTGCACCCGGAAGACCTGCAGCCGCATCTTGTCGAGCAGCGCCTGGTCGAGGCGGAGGCTGGTGCGGTCGGTGGCGCTGAGCGCGATGCCCTGCTCGGCGAGCAGCTCGCCGGCCGTGCCCGCGGTCGTCGAGACCACGCGCTCCTTGCCGTCGTTGACGAGGACGACGTCCTTGGGCGTGCTGATGGTCAGCTGCATGCCGTCGAGCGGGAGACGCTCGCTACGGCTGGCGGAGAGCACCAGGTCGTCGGCGCGGTAGCCCAGCTGGTCGAGCGCCTGGTCGACCGACAGCGCGGTCACGTAGACCTCACGCTGGACGCCGTCCACCGTGAGCTGCAGGGGCCGCGCGCGGTTGAGCACCACGGTCGCGCCGTCGGTGAGCGTCTGGCCGACCGCGGGGAGGACGACGTCGTGCGAGGCGGGCAGCAGGCCCTCCTCATCCAGCACCTCGCCCACCGTGTCGGCGTACGTGCCGACGTGGCGCGCCTGCCCGTCGACGGTGACCGTCACGGACTTCTGGGCGAGGAAGAAGGCCAGCGATCCGCCCACCAGTCCGACGAGGACGAGGGCGAAGAGACTGAGCTGGAGGGAGCGGCGCACGTCACTTCCACAGGGTCACAGAACCCGGGCAGGAGGGCGGGCGCGCCGTCCGGGGACGGGCATCCGCCGGGTACCGGCTCGGGGGCGCGCCGGCTCCCGGCGCGATAGCTCGGGGTCCGTAGACGCCACCCGGGTCGATCTCCACCCCGGCTGTCGGTCACGACACGATAACGAAGACGGTGCATGGGGCAACGGTGCGAACGGAGTGAAGCAGAGCCCGAGCGAGCGCTCCGTGGGCACGCCGACACAGAGCGCGACGAAGTGCCGCATGAGGCGCGTGTGACGTGGCGTTATCGACCCGTTTCCCGGGTGATCAAGGCCACAGGGTGAAGCAGGCGGATCCGGGCAGGAAGACCCGTTCTGCGCGGCACCGCTAGCCCGCGAGGGCGGGCGTGCTGGAGCGGATCGGCCGCAGCCAGGTCAGCAGGAAACCGGCCACCGCGATGCCCGCGGCCAGCGCGGAGAACCCGCCCGCGACGAGGGCCACCGGGCGCAGGTCGATGCCGTCGCTCGCGCGGTTCCCGAGCTCGATCCCGCCCACCAGCAGCAGGGCGCCGAGCGGCAGCAGGCCGAGCACGCTGGCGGCCGCGACGGCCAGGTGCGCGGTCCAGGTCCGCAGCGCCTCATCGATCGGCACATCGGCTCCCTCGGCCGGCAGCGGCCGCACCAGCGTCCGGAGCAGGGCCACCTCGGCGACGGCCCACGCGATCAGCGGGACCAGGACCGCCGCCCAGGCCACCGCACCGGCGAGCTCACCGGACCGCCACAGCACGATCGCCGTCACGAGCTCGGCGGCCAGCACACCGCGCATGGTCCAGACCAGCCAGGCCGACACCAGATCGGCCTGGTGCGGCCGCCGCGGCGGAGAGCTCAGCGCCCAGCGCGGCCTGGGCCGGGTCGCCTCCCCGACCAGGACGCCGGCCAGCAGCCCCACGGCCAGGACCGGCACCCACAGGAAGACCGACGCCTCGGCGAAGAGGACGACGCTGGCGACCACCCCGGCCAGGCCCAGCAGCAGACCGAGTCGCCGCAGCCGACGTCCGTGCAGGGCCTGCCTGTTCAGGATCGCCGCCCCCTCGGGAGTCGGCGCCACCAGCTCCACCGCACCCGCGGCGACCGCCCGCCTGCCCGCGGCCAGCCACCAGGCCCGGCCGAGCAGCACCCCGGGCACCAGGACGGCGATGAAGAGCACCACGGCGATGAGACGGCCCACGGTCCAAGTGTGCCTCGCTCCGCTGTGAGACGGCGCCGGGTGTGCACGCCCCCGTGATCATCGGCGTATGGCTGCCGCCTTCGGCGCGCCGACCAGCCACGTGCCGATGGTCGACGCCGCCGGGCCTACTCCCAGCTGCCGAAGACGCGTTCCGCCGTCGTCGTCAGGTGGTGGCAGAGCTCGTCGAGGTCGACGCCCTTCACCTCGGCCAGGGCGCGGACCGTGTGCGGCACCAGCCGCGACGCGTTGGGTCGGCCGCGGTGCGGCATCGGCGTCAGGAAGGGGGCGTCGGTCTCCACCAGCAGCTGGTCGGCCGGCGCCAGCGCGGCCGCCTCGCGGAGGTAGCCGGCGTTGCCGAAGGTGAGCGTGCCCGCGAAGGAGAGGACGTACCCCCGCTCGACACAGGCCCTGGCGAACTCGGCGTCGCCCGAGAAGCAGTGGAAGACGGTGTGCTCGGGGGCACCCTCGTCCTCGAGCACCCGCAGGATCTCGTCGTGGGCCTCCCGGTCGTGGATCACCAGCGCGACGCCACGGTCCTTGGCGATCCGGATGTGCGCCCGGAACGAGGCCTCCTGGGCCGCCCATCCCTCGGGGCCCGTGCGGTACCGGTCGAGGCCCGTCTCGCCCACCGCCCGGACGCGCGGCAGCGCGGCCAGCCGGTCGATCTCGGCCAGGGCCCCCTCGGTCGCCCTGCCCTCGCCGGCCTCGTTGGGGTGCAGCGCCACCGCCGCGAGCACGTTCGGATGCCGGGCGGCCAGCGCCGCCGACCACCGCGACGACGGCACGTCCACGCCGACCTGCACCAGCCGCGGGACGCCGACCGCGGCCGCCGCGGCGATCTCGGCGTCGACGTCGTCGTCCGACGCCCACTCCCCGTGCTCGTCGCCGGCCGGCCGCTCCCCCAGGACGATGTCGAGGTGGGTGTGGCTGTCCAGCGCGGGCGAGGGCAGCGGCTCGGGGGACGGCGGCGGCTCCCCCCGCCGGTTGGCGCGGGACGACGCCGACCGGCTCACGCGTCCCCTCCGGCACTCATGGCCATGAGTGCCGGAGTCACTCGCCCTCCTCGAGGCGACGGAGCTCCTCGTCGACCACCGACGGGTCGAGCTTGGTGAAGATCGGCTTCGGCGGCGCCAGCGGCGTGCCCGGCGAAGCCAGCGGCGTGGATCCCCAGACCGCCTGCCCCTCCTCGTACGGGCCGGTGATGATCGGGTACGGCGATCCGTCGTCGAGGTCGGTGACCTCCTCGATCCGCGGCTCGACCGACCACGTGCCGGTGCCCCCCAGGAGCTCGTGCACCGTCTGCGCCGAGTGCGGGAGGAACGGCGTGAGCAGGGCGTTGCAGTCCTTGATCGCCTGCAGCGCGGTGTGCAGCACGGTGTCCCGGCGGGCCGGGTCCTCCTTGAGCTTCCACGGCGCCTGGTCCGACAGGTACTTGTTCGCCTCGCCGACCACCCGCATGGCCTCGCTGATCGCCGCCTTCTGCCGGTTGCGCGACAGCAGGTCGCCGACCGGCCCGAAGGCACCGGACGTCGTGGCGAGCAGCTCCCGATCGGCGTCCGTCAGCTCACCGGGCGTCGGGACGGCGCCGACGTTCTTGGCCGCCATCGACACCGAGCGGTTGACCAGGTTCCCCCAGCCGGCGACCAGCTCGTCGTTGTTGCGGCGCAGGAACTCCGCCCAGGTGAAGTCGGTGTCCTGGTTCTCCGGCCCCGCGACCGCGATGAAGTAGCGCAGGGCGTCGGCGTCGTAGCGGGCCAGGAAGTCGCGCACGTAGATCACGATCTGGCGGGAGGAGGAGAACTTGCGCCCCTCCATGGTGAGGAACTCGCTCGAGACGACCTCGGTGGGCAGGTTGAGCCGGCCCAGCGACCCCGCGGTGCCGCCCTTGTCGCCCTCGCCGTTGTAGCCCAGCAGCTGGGCGGGCCAGATCTCGGAGTGGAAGACGATGTTGTCCTTGCCCATGAAGTAGTAGGCGTCGGAGTCCGGCGTCTGCCACCACTGGCGCCACGCCTCCGGATCGCCGGAGCGGCGCGCCCACTCGATCGACGCCGACAGGTAGCCCACGACCGCGTCGAACCACACGTAGATGCGCTTGTCGGGCCGGTCGCGCCAGCCGTCCAGCGGCACCGGCACACCCCAGTCGATGTCGCGGGTGTAGCTGCGCGGCTTGAGGTCGTCGAGCAGGTTGACGCTGAAGTTGAGGACGTTGGGCCGCCAGCTCTTGCGCGTCGCCAACCAGTCGCCGAGGGCCTTGGTGAACGCGGGCAGGTCGAGGAAGTAGTGCTCGCTCTCGACGAACATCGGCGTCTCGCCGTTGATCCGGCTGACCGGGTTGATCAGGTCGGTCGGGTCGAGCTGGTTGCCGCAGTTGTCGCACTGGTCGCCGCGGGCGCCGTCGTACCCGCAGATCGGGCAGGTGCCCTCGATGTAGCGGTCGGGCAGCGTGCGGCCGGTCGACGGGCTGATCGCGCCGAGCGTGGTCTGTGGGAAGACGTACCCGTTCTTGAGCAGGCCGAGGAAGATCTCCTGGCTCACCGCGGCGTGGTTGGCGGTCGTCGTCCGGGTGAACAGGTCGTAGCTCAGCCCGAGGCTGGCCAGGTCGCCCACGATGATCCGGTTGTTGCGGTCGGCGATCTCGCGCGGCGTGACGCCCTCGGCGTCGGCGGCCACGGTGATCGGCGTCCCGTGCTCGTCGGTTCCGCTCACCATGAGCACCTTGTCCCCGGCCATCCGGTGGTACCGGCTGAAGACGTCGGAGGGGACGCCGAATCCGGAGACGTGGCCGATGTGCCGCGGGCCGTTGGCGTAGGGCCAGGCGACAGCGGTGAGGATGTGCCGATTCACGGACCGAGCCTAGTGAAGCCGCCGATGGCGCGAGCATCGCAGGGAGGGCCCGAGCCGACAGCGAGTGAGCATCGCAGCGAGCGCCAGCGAGCGCCAGCGAGTGAGCATCGCAGCGAGCGCCAGCGAGCGAGGAGCGGAGCGAGCGCGGAGGCGCGTGATCGCAGAGCGACCGAGGAGCGGAGCGCGATAGGCGGCGAGCAAGCGGTAGTGAGCGGTCTCAGTGCTGGCTGAAGACGGCCGACGCGGGGGCGTCGATTCCGCCGCCCTGCACCGGCGCCAGGACGGCGACGGCGGCCAGCGAGGCGCCGATGAGACCGAGGGTCACCGTGGCCAGCAGGCGGTGCGCGGCCACGGGGTCGACCCGGCGCTCGCGGACCCGCGGGCCCTCGGCGATCCAGGCCATCGCTGACGGTGCACCGACCAGCAGCAGCTTGCCCACCGGCACGGCGGTGACCATCAGCAGCAGGAGCGGGAGGGGCAGGCCGCCGCGCGGGGCCGCGAAAAGAGACGTCGTCGTGGTGACGACGATCAGCAGGGCGAGAAGCGCCAGCTCGGCGACGGCGACACCGACGACGAGCCGGCGGCCCGCGCCGTCGAGGAGGGCCGCGCCACCACCGGCGCACAGCACGATCCAGCCGGCCAGCGCGACGAGCCCGAGGGCGAAGCCCCAGCCAGGGACGACGACCGTGCAGGCGACCACGCCGTCGAGACCGGTGAGGGCCAGCGCCAGCAGGGCGACCGACTCGACGATGCCGAGCAGGCCCGCGGCGAGCACGGCGACCGGCAGCCGGCGGACCGGGGAGGCGACCGGAGCGGCGGGTGCGGCAACCGGAACGCCGACGGGAGGGGCCACGAGGCGCAGCGACGGCACGGCGACCCGTCGAGGAACGACGGGATGGTGCACGTCGAGGACGCTGATCGCCACGGAGCTCTCCCTGACCGGCTGGTGCTGTCACCGGTCAGCTCGGCCTCCGACGGGCCCTTCCTGAGCGCTCGACGGCGGGTCTCACCCGCCGGAGTGAGCGCTCAGGCGCGGCGGGCGGCGTTCGCGGCGGCGGCATCCTCCCGGTCGCCCGGGGTGGTGAACCGGCTGCGCCCGCGGCCGTAGACGAAGTACAGCGCGATGCCGATGACCATCCAGATGACGAACCGCGCCCAGGTCGCGGCGGGGAGGTTGAGCATCAGGTAGAGGCAGGCCAGCGCCGACACGATCGGCAGCACGGGCACCAGCGGCACGCGGAACGAGCGGGGCAGATCCGGCCGGGTGCGCCGCAGGACCCAGACGCCGATCGAGACGAGCACGAAGGCGAACAGGGTGCCGATGTTCACCAGCTCGGCCAGCGTCCCCAGCGGTACGAGGCCGGCGAGCACGGCGACCACCACGCCGGTGATCAGGCTGATCCGGTACGGCGTCCCGTAGCGGGGGTGGACGGTGGCCAGGGCCGGCGGGAGCAGGCGGTCGCGGCTCATCGCGAAGAGCACCCGCGACTGACCGAGCAGCAGGATGAGGACCACCGACGTCAGGCCGGCCAGTGCGCCGACGGAGATCAGGCCCGACACGAACGGCAGTCCCACGCTGCGGAAGGCGTCCGCCAGGGGTGCCGCCTCCGACAGGTCGGTGTAGTGCTGCATGCCGACCACCACGAGCGACACCGCCACGTAGAGGATCGTGCAGACCGCCAGCGAGCCGATGATCCCGCGCGGCAGGTCCTTCTCGGGGTTCTTCGTCTCCTCGGCCGCGGTCGCCACGATGTCGAACCCGATGAATGCGAAGAACACGATCGCGGCGCCGGCGAGGATGCCGCCCACGCCGAAGGTGCTGGGTGCGAACCCGAACAGCGTCTGGATGAGCGGCGCGGTCCAGCCGCTGCCCGTCTCCGTCGGTTGGGCCGGCGGGATGAAGGGGGTGTAGTTCGAGGCCTTCACGTAGAAGACGCCGACGACGATCACCAGCAGGACGATCGCCAGCTTGATGGCGACGATGACCGAGGTGACGCGCGACGAGAGCTTGATGCCGAGGATCAGCACGCCGGTCATCGCCAGCGCGATGAACATCGCGGGAATGTTGAACCGGGCCGTCTCCCCCGCGATCGTCTCGGGGAGCGGGATGCCGAGGTCGCCGAGCAACTGGTTGAGGTAGCCCGACCAGCCGACCGACACCGTCGCCGCGCCGAGCGCGAGTTCGAGGATCAGGTCCCAGCCGATCACCCAGGCGACGAACTCACCGAAGGTGGCGTAGGAGAACGTGTAGGCCGAGCCCGCGACCGGCACCGTCGAGGCGAACTCGGCGTAGCAGATCGCGGCCAGCCCGCAGACGATCCCGGCGACCACGAACGAGAGGGCGACGGCCGGACCCGCCGTCGTCTTCGCCACCACGCCGGTGAGGACGAAGATGCCGGTGCCGATGATCACCCCGACCCCGAAGACGGCGAGGTCGAGCCCCGACAGGTGTCGCCGGAGCCGGTGCTCCGGTTCGTCGGTGTCGCGGATGGAGTCCTCGACCGACTTGATGCGTCGGGTTCTCGTCGCCACGGCGTCCTCCCGGTGCTGGCCCGTCCGGTACCTCAGGGAGCGTGGCACGGGAGCGGCCGCGCTGCATGCCTACGCTGCACCTACCCGGACGACACGCCGGGCCGGCACAGGGAGCGGTGGGACATGACGGGGACCGAGACGCCGCGCGACGTGCCGGCACGCCCGGCGGGCCTCCCGCCCCTCCAGCCGCCCACGCTGCGGCCGCGCCCCGCGGGAGCGCCGAAGGCCACGCCGGTCCGCCGGGACCGGCAGGGCGCCGTCGTCGACTGCGCGGTCTACGTCGACGGGCGCCGCCAGGCGCCGGTACCCCCGGAGGACGCGCTGGAGGCTGCCCGCGCGCAGGGCGGGTTCGTGTGGCTGGGCCTCTTCGAGCCCACCGAGGAGGAGCTGACCGCGATCGGCGACCGCTACGGGCTGCACCCCCTGGCGGTCGAGGACGCCGTCTACGCCCACCAGCGCCCCAAGCTCGAGCACTACGACGACGCGCTGTTCATGGTCCTGAAGACGGCGACCTACGTGGAGCACGAGCACCTGACCGCCACGAGCGAGGTGGTCGACACCGGCGAGGTCATGGTGTTCCTCGGCCCGCACCACGTCATCACGGTCCGGCACGGGGAGCACACCGGCCTGACCGAGCTGCGGAAGCGGCTCGAGCAGCAGCGGGACTTGCTGTGCCTGGGCCCCTCCGCGGTCCTCTACGCCGTCGCCGACCTGGTGGTCGATACGTTCGTCGACGTCGCCGGGGCGGTGGCCGACGACGTCGACGAGCTCGAGGCGTCGGTCTTCAGTCCCGAGCGCACCGACGACATCGGCCGGCTGTACCAGCTCAAGCGCGAGCTCATGTCGCTGCGCAAGGCGGTCGGCCCGCTGGAGGTGCCGCTGCAGAAGCTGGCCGAGCGGCAGGTCGACGTCGTCCCGGACGCGATGCGCTCGTACTTCCGCGACGTCCAGGACCACGCCATCCGGGTGCGCGACCAGGTCGGCGGCCTCGACGAGCTGCTGTCGTCGATCCTGCAGGCGTCACTGGCCCGCACCTCGCTGGCCGACAACGAGGACACGCGCAAGATCTCCGCCTGGGCCGCCATGATTGCGGTGCCGACGCTGATGACCGGCGTCTACGGCATGAACTTCGACGTCATGCCGGAGCTGCACTGGCGCTACGGCTATCCCATGGTGCTGCTGCTCGTCGCGGTCGTCTGCCTGCTGCTCTACCGCGGCTTCAAGCGCAGCGGCTGGCTGTAGCGAGCAGCAGGCAGCGGCGGCTCAATTTCCGCACGCGGGCTCATCTCGGCGGGAGGTCGTCGCCCTTGGCGGCGACGACGGCGTCGTACACCGTCCGCCGGGGCAGCCCGGTGCGGACGACGACAGCGCGGATCGCGTCCTTGCGGGTGGCGCCGGCGGCCTCCTCGGCGGCGACCGCCGCGGCCAGCTCGCCGGCGTCGAGCATCGCCACCCGCTCCGGCGCACCGGCGACGACCAGGGTGATCTCGCCGCGCACGCCGTCGGCGGCCCAGGCGGCCAGCTCGGCCAGCGGCCCGCGGCGGATCTCCTCGTAGGTCTTGGTCAGCTCCCGGCAGACGGCGGCCGGCCGCTCCGCGCCGAAGGCGGCCGCGGCGTCGGTCAGCGCGTCGGCCAGCCGGTGCGGTGACTCGAAGAACACCATCGTGCGGCGCTCGTCGGCCAGGCCGGCCAGCAACGAGCGGCGCTCCCCGCCCTTGCGCGGCAGGAACCCCTCGAAGCAGAACCGGTCGACCGGCAGGCCGGACACCGCCAGCGCCGTCGTCACCGCCGACGGCCCGGGTACCGATGTCACAGGCACGTCCGCCTCGATCGCGGCGCGGACCAGCGTGTAGCCAGGGTCCGAGACCGACGGCATCCCCGCGTCGGTGAGGAGCAGGACGGTCGCCCCGTCGGCGAGGGCGGCCAGCAGCCCGGGCAGCCGGGCCTGCTCCACGGACTCGTGGAAGGTCACCACGCGACCGGTGAAGGTGACGCCGAGATCGGATGCGAGCCGGTGCAGGCGGCGGGTGTCCTCGACCGCGAGGACGTCGGCCGAGGCCATCACCTCGCGCAGCCGGGGCCCGACGTCCCCGGGCTGGCCCAGGGGTGCCCCACCCAGCACCAGCCGTCCGCTCACGGACGGAGCCTGTCACGGCCGGCCACCCCGACCGCCGGCCCCCTGCTGGGTCCCGCCGCGCGCGTGAGAGGGCCCGGGGCCGACAGGTCCTGTCACTACCCTGGCCGCATGGCGGTGCTGGCTCCGGAGCGGTCGGACCAGGAGTCCCCGCGCCCGCCGTCCCTCGTGGCGCGGAGGCCGTTCCCGCGCGCCCGCCGTGACGTCGTCCCGCCGCTGCCGGCCGACCGGCGGCTGTCCTGGCTGCTCACGGGGGCGCTCGGACTGATCTCGTTCGTCGTCCGGCTGTGGGGGATCAACTACCCGGCCAAGCCGCTGTTCGACGAGGCGTACTACCCGCCCGAGGCCCGCGAGCTGCTCATCTGGGGCCACGAGTACAACCGCGGCTACTCGTTCATCGTCCATCCGCCGCTCGGGAAATGGTTCATCGCGGTCGGCGAACAGCTGTTCGGCTACAACTCCTTCGGCTGGCGCTTCCCGTCGGCCGTGGCCGGGGCCGTCGCGGTCGTCGTCCTCACCCGGCTGGCCCGCCGGCTGACGGGGTCGACCCTGCTCGGCCTGGTCGCCGGCCTGCTGCTCGCCCTCGACGGCTTCTCGTTCGCCCTCTCGCGGATCGGGCTGCTCGACGTCTTCCTCCAGGTCCTCGTCGTGAGCGCAGTCGCCTGCCTGGTCGTCGACCGCGACGTCGTCCGCGCCCGGATCGCCGCGGCCGCCGACGTCGGAACCGGGTTCCGGCTGGGTCCGCGCGGCTGGCGGATCGCCGGGGGGTTCCTGTTCGGCTGCGCCTGTGCGGTGAAGTGGAGCGGCGTCTGGTTCCTGGCCTTCTTCGCCGTCCTCTCGCTGTTCTGGGACCGGGCCGCCTGGCGCGACGCGGGCGTGCCCCGACCGACGGCCACCGCCGCGCGCCGCGGCCTGCCCGGGGCGGTGTGGGCGCTGGGCGCCGTGCCCGTGCTCACCTACCTCGCGTCGTTCACCGGCTGGTTCCTCGGCGAGACGTCGCAGGGCAGGTACTGGGCGCAGCAGCACCCGAAGACGGCGTTCGGCTTCGTCCCCGACGCGCTGCGCTCGCTGTGGCACCAGCACGCGGAGTGGCTGACCTTCCACAACAACCTGTCCACCCCCCACCCCTGGGAGTCGGGCCCGTGGTCGTGGCTGGTCGACGGTCGGCCGATCCTGCTCTGGAACCCGCAGAAGCTCACCGACGCCGCCGGCGAGCAGGTCGTCCGCTACATCCTGATGGTCGGGACGCCGGTCCTGTGGTTCGCCTTCGCGCCGGCCACCCTGTGGCTGCTCTGGCGGATCGTGGCCCGCCGCGACCCCGCGGCCCTCACCGTCGCCGTCGCGATCGCGGCCGGCTGGGGCACGTGGTTCATCAACCTCGACCGGACGATGTTCATCTTCTACATGGCGCCCGTCGTCCCCTTCTTCGTGCTCGCCGTGGTGCTGGTGCTGCAGGACGTCATGGGCCGGACGGACGGCGGGGTCGAGGGAGCTTGGGGCGACGCGGCGGTCTTCCGCCGGCAGGTCGGGCTCGGCGTGGTGTGCGGCTACGTCGCGGTCGTCGCCGCCACGTTCGTCTTCTTCTGGCCGGTGCTGACCGGGCAACCCCTCTCGCACATCGAGTGGATGCACCGGATGTGGTTCCCGTCATGGTTCTGACGGCGGGGTGGCGGAGCCGATAGTTGGGGACTACAACTGAATGACGTGACGTCGCACAGTGCTCCCCAGGCCGGCATGTTCCGGCAGCCGAAGGCCGTCTACGCCGTCGCCTTCGCCTGCGTCGTGAGCTTCATGGGCATCGGCCTGGTCGACCCCATCCTCCCCGCGCTGTCGGTGCAGCTGCACGCGACGCCCAGCCAGGTCAGCCTGCTGTTCACCAGCTACCTCGTCGTGACGGCGGTGGCGATGCTCTTCACCGGCTGGGTCTCCAGCCGGATCGGGGCCAAGCGCACGCTGATCACCGGCCTGGCCATCATCGTGGTCTTCTCTGCGCTCGCCGGACTGTCGGGCTCGATCGGCGGCATCGTCGGCTTCCGCGCCGGCTGGGGCCTGGGCAACGCACTGTTCATCGCCACCTCGCTGGCGGTCATCGTCGCCTCCGCCTCGGGCGGCTTCGCCGGCGCCATCGTCCTCTACGAGGCCGCCCTGGGCCTGGGCATCGCGGCCGGCCCGCTGGTCGGCGGCCTGCTCGGCGACATCAGCTGGCGGGGCCCGTTCTTCGGCGTCGCCGCGCTCATGGCGATCGCGCTCGTCGCGACCGTCGTCCTCCTGGACCCGCCGCCGAAGCCCGCCCGCACGACCTCGCTGACGGCGCCGCTCAAGGCGCTCCGGCACCGCAGCCTCCTGACCATGAGCCTGACCGCGGTGCTCTACAACTGGGGCTTCTTCACGATGCTCGGCTACGCGCCGTATCCCATGGAGCTCAGCGCGATCCAGCTCGGCTTCGTCTTCTTCGGCTGGGGCCTGCTCGTCGCCTTCTTCGCCGTCATCGGCGCCCCGCGGCTGCAGGCCCGCTTCGGCACCGCTCCGTCGCTCTACGGCGCGCTGGGCTTCTTCGCCGTCCTGCTCCTGCTCATCGGTCTGTTCACCGACGTCCGCTGGGCGCTGATCGTCTGCGTCATCGCCTCGGGCATCGTCGTCGGCATCAACAACACCCTGACCACGCAGGCGGTCATGCTCGTCTCGCCGGTGGAGCGGCCGGTGGCCTCGGCGGCCTACGGCTTCGTCCGGTTCATCGGGGGCGGCCTGGCCCCCTTCGCGGCCGGCAAGCTCGCCGAGCACTACAACCTGCACGTGCCTTTCCTGGTGGGTGCCGTCACGGTGGCGGTGGGCATCGGGGTGCTGGCGACCGGCCACCGGATGCTCAGCCAGGCCGACGCCGACATGGCGGGCGGCGGCCACGCCCCGTCCGACGACCAGGTCGGTGGTGAGGTGGCCGACGAGTTCGGCGGCGCCTCCGGTGCGATCGACGACGAGCTCCAGGCCGAGCACGCCCGCGGCCAGCACTCCGTACCCGCCCGCTCCTGACGCGCACGGGCTGGCCCCGCCCTACGGTGGGACCAGCCCGAACGAAGGGACGACGATGACCGATCCGCAGGCCCGGCCCCCACTGCTCACCGAGGCCGACGGTGACGTCTGGCGGATCGTGCTCGACCGCCCGGAGACCGGCAACTCCCTCACCCCGGCCCTCGCCGAAGCGCTGGCGACGGCTCTCGCCGAGCGCCCCGAGAGCACCCGCACGGTGCTGCTGCTGGCCAATGGTCCGCGGTTCTGCGTCGGTGGCGACGTGCGCGACTTCGCCGGCGCGGAGGACCCGGGTGCCTTCGTCGGACAGCTGGCGCGCGACTGGCACGAGGTGATCCGTCGGCTGCTGTACTGCCCCGTGCCCGTGGTCGCCGGCGTGCACGGCGCCGTGGCCGGGGCCGGCGTGGGGCTGATCGGGGCGTGTGACCTCGTCGTCTGCGCGCGGTCCACGAAGATCCGCCCCGCCTACGGCGCGATCGGATTCTCGCCCGACGGCGGGGCCTCCTGGGCCCTGGCTCGCGCCCTGGGCGCACCGCGGGCGCTCGAGCTGATGCTCACCAACGGCGCGCTGAACGCCTCGGAGGCACACCTCTTCGGGCTGGTCGGCCGGCTGGTCGAGGACGACGCCCTGCGCGAGTCGGCCGTCGCGCTGGCGCACGAGATCGCGGCCGGCCCGGTCCGCGCCATGGTGCGCACCCGCGGCCTGGTGCGCCGGGCGGCCACCCGCACGCTGGAGGAGCAGCTCGACGACGAGGCCGAGCTGATCGCCGAGTCCGCCGCCGACCCCGAGGGTCGCGAAGGAGTGCGCGCATTCGTCGCCAAGCGAGCTCCGGACTTCCGCAACGCCCGCTGAGCCGCGGGACGGTGTGCGCGGACCGGCAGTTCCACCGCTCGGAACTGCCGTCCAGCGCCCACTGTCGCTACAGGTTGCGGCGTGCCAGCTCCACCAGCGCGTAACCGGCGGCGATCACCCCGAGGACGACCGCCACGACGAGGAAGGCGGTGGCCAACTCGTCGGCACCCGACCACTGACCCTCGAAGCCCCGCACGATGAAGCGCAGCGCGACGGCGACAACGGCCAGGCGGGCGAGCCACCGGACCGCCGGGGCCATCGGCCGTTGGGGGGCGGGCTGGTGGTCCGGCTCGGTAACCGTCGCATCGTCGTCAGGGCTCACGACCCCACAGCCTGCCACCCGGTACCCCCGAGACGGCGAACGCCGCCGGGGCGGAAGCCCCGACGGCGTCGGCTGGTCGTGCTGTGAAGGTGTGGAGCTGAGGGGAGTTGAACCCCTGACCCCCTCGATGCGAACGAGGTGCGCTACCGGACTGCGCCACAGCCCCTTCGACGAGGAGTTTACCGTCCCGGTCCGCCGGCGCCACCATCGGGGGCAGCACCGGCGGAACGTCAGAGGTTGGCGACCCGGCGCGGCTGGTACTCGTCGATGTCGGCGAAGCCGATGTCGTCGTCGTCCAGGCCGACCACGGCGCTGTGCTGCCAACCGGCCGGCGCCGGCGTCCGCGCCGCCACGACCCGACCGGTGCGCAGCGTGTGGACGGGCGCCAGCGGCACGCTCGGGTGCGGCAGCGGCGGCAGGGTCTCCTGCGCGGCGGTCTCGTAGGCCTCCGCCTGCTCGACCGGAGCCGGCCGGGCCGCGGTGCGCATCGCCTCGCGGGCGGCGGCACGGGCCGCCCGGCGCGCGGCCAGGCGCTCCCGGCGCGCGACCTTGCGCAGGACGAGCACGTAGCCGACGACGGCGAGGTCGAGCACGACCTGCGCCGTCCACAGCCACGGGCTGACGAGGAGCGCGCCGGCGAGCGACAGGACGGCCAGGGCGAACAGCCCCCCGAGCACCCGGCGCCGCAGCGCGTGCACGTCGACCTGCAGCTCACCGCTCGTGCGCAGGGCATCGCGGTCGATGGCCACCCGCTCGGTGGCGGCGTGCACGACGGGGTCCACCGTCCTGCGACGCTGCAGCGTCCGGCCCGAATGGGCCAGCTCCGCCCGGCCTCCGTGCGCGTCGCCGCGGGTCACCACCATGGGCACCAGCACGACGAACCACAGAACGACCAGAGCGGCCAAGAGCACGCCCGATCCCATCCGAACACCACCTGTCACATCAGTCACTCGCGACGGCAGATTAAGCAGGCTGTTCCCCCGGATGAGGGAGGCGCGCGGTGTGTCGCGGAGGTGGATGTGGCCGATGTGACGACCGACGGCGTGTCGCCGTCCGGTGCGCGTCCGCGCGTCGTCCTCCGTGGTACCCGGGCCGCCCCTCAGCGAGGGGCGGTGGCGCGCCAGCGGGCGAGCACGCCACCGGGGACGTCCTCGGCCAGCAAGGCGTACGACAGGTGGTCCCGCCAGTCGCCGTCGATATCCAGATAGCGGCGGAGCAGGCCCTCCTGACGGAAGCCCAGCCGCTCGACCAGCCGCTGACTGGGGCGGTTCTCCGGGCGGATGTCGGCCTGCAGCCGGTGCAGCCCGACCTGCGCGAAGGCGTGGTCGGCGACCAGCGCCACGGCCAGGGACGCCATGCCGCGGCCGGCGACCGACCGGTCGATCCAGTAGCCGAGGTAGCCCGAGCGCAGGGCACCCCGGACGATGTTGTCGACCGTCACCTGCCCCGCGAGCCGCCCCTCGACCCGGATGGCGAACGGCAGCGACGTGCCCTGCCGCGCTCGTCGCCCGACCGTGCGCCGCATGCCCCGGTAGGCCGCCGGGCTGTGCCGGTCGCGCCACGGCACCGGCGCCGAGGGCTCCCACGGGGTGAGCCAGTCCTCGTTGGCCAGCCGCAGCCGGCTCCACTCCTCGGCGTCGCGCCGCCGCAGCGGATGCAACTCGACCGGGCCGTAGGTCAGCTGGGCCGGCCAGCCCGGGTGCAGGACGGCGTCGTTCACGGGCGGGCTCAGCCGCCCAGGAGCAGCGGCATGACGGTCACCAGCCCGCCGGCGGCGACCTCGGTGACGTCCTCGTCGATGACGATCAGGCAGTTGGCGCGCGCCATCCGGGCGAGCAGCGCGTCCGTGCCGTCGCCCACCGGCTCCACCACGTACCCGCCGTCGGGGTGGCGCATGACCGTGCCGTGCAGGTACTGGCGGTAACCCAGCGGCGAGGCCAGCGGCTGGCCGGCGATCGCCTGCACCGTGCGCCGGAACAGCTGGCGCTTGCCGAGCATGAGGCGGATCGCCGGCCGCACGAAGACCTCGAAGGAGACCAGCGCGGCCACCGGCTCGCCGGGCACGCAGATGACCGGGATCTTGTCGCGCCCCAGCCGCCCGAAGCCCTGCGCGGGACCGGGATGCATCGTCACCTGCCCGAAGCGCATCTCCCCCAGCTCGGCCAGCACCTCCTGGACGACGTCGAAGCCGCCGCTGGCGAAGGTGCCGGCGATGAGCACCAGGTCGCTGCGCAGCAGCTGGCTCTCGAGGACCTCGGTCAGCCGGCGCCGGTCCGTCGGCAGGATGCCCGAGCGGTAGGCCTCCGCGCCGGCATCCCGGGCGGCGGCGGCGAGCGCGTAGCTGTTGACGTCGACGACCTGGCCCGGCGCCGGCGCGGTGCCCACGTCGACCAGTTCGGTGCCCGCGCACAGGACCGCGATCCGCGGGCGCGGGCGGACCAGCACGCGCTCCCGTCCGACGGCCGCCAGCAGGCTGATCTGCGCCGGCCCGATGGGCGTGCCCACCTGCACGGCCGGGTCGCCCGGCGCGACGTCGTCCCCGGCGCGGCGCACGTAGCTGCCGGCCGGCGGCCCGGCGTGCACCCCGACGCGCACGGCCCCCTGGTCGGTCCACACGGCGGGGACGACGGCGTCGGCACCGGCCGGGAGCATCGCCCCGGCGCTCACCTTCAGCGCCATCCCGGGGCCGATCGAGGAGGGCGCGCTCGCACCGGCCAGGCTCTCCCCCACGACGGCCAGGTCGATCGGCGCACGCGGGCTCGCCCCGACCACGTCGTCCGCCCGGACCGCGTACCCGTCGAGGGCCGCCTGGTCGAACGCCGGCAGGGCGCGCTGGCTGATGACCTCCTCGGCGCAGAGCAGGCCCTGCGCGTCGAGGACGGCGAGCTCGATGGGGTCGACCTCGGGCACCGCGGCGAGGATCTCGTCGAGCTGGCGCTCCACCGCCCGCACCGGTTCCGCCTCCGGCAGCAGGGCGACCGGCGCCGAGTCACCCGGGACCGCGCGTGGTGACGGGACCACGTCCACCGCTGCGGTGTCCCGGTATCCCCGGAACTCCCCGTCCGTGTTGTCCGTGCCGTCCATCTGGCCGGTCATCCTCACCACCGTCGCTCCGCCGGTATCGGCCTGTGCGGCACCGTCGGCCCCGTTGCGGGTCCGAACTGGTGCCCCGGCGCCCGATGGTGCCCCCTACCAGGCCCCGTCAGGACGACGACGCGCCCTCCGCGGGCAGCGTGGCCACGAACTCGTGCAGCCAGCTGCGCAGCGGCGGCCCCAGGTCGTCGCGTTCGGAGGCCAGCTGGATGACCGCCTTGAGGTAGTCGAGCCGGTCGCCGGTGTCGTAGCGCCGCCCGCTGAAGACGACGCCGTGCAGCGGCTCGCCGCGGGCGACGAGGGTGGCCAGCGCGTCGGTCAGCTGGATCTCGCCGCCCCGGCCGGGGGCGGTCTCACGGAGCACGTCGAAGACCTCGGGCGCGAGCACGTAGCGGCCGATGATGGCCAGGCTGCTCGGGGCCTCGTCGACCGGTGGCTTCTCGACCAGCCCGGTCACGGTGACGACCTCGTCGCCGTCCATGGCGGTCTGCGTGCCGGGCTCGACCGCCACGGCGCCGTACTTGTCGATGTTCTCCATGCCCACGTCGAGCAGCGCGATGACCGAACCGCCGTGCTCGGCCTGGACGGCGAGCATGTGCTCGAGCAGGTGGTCCCGGGCGTCGATGATGTCGTCGCCGAGCAGGACGGCGAACGGCTCGTCACCGACGAAGGCCGCGGCCTGCAGGACGGCGTGGCCGAGACCCTTGGCCTCCCCCTGGCGGACGAAGTGCACCTGGGCGACCTCGGTGGAGGACTGCACGGCGGCCAGCCGATCGGCGTCGCCCTTCTTCTCCAGCGCCGTCTCCAGCTCCGGGGTGCGGTCGAAGAAGTCCTCGATGGCGCCCTTGTTGCGCCCGGTGACCATGAGCACCTCGGGCAGGCCGGCGCGGGCCGCCTCCTCGACGATGTACTCGAGCGCCGGCCGGTCGACCACGGGCAGGAGCTCTTTCGGCACGGCCTTGGTGGCCGGCAGGAACCGGGTGCCCATCCCCGCCACGGGGATCACGGCCTTGCGTGCCGGTCGGGAGCTGAGGCTCGACATGGCGGCAGCCTAGCTAGCCTGCGGCTGTGACCTCCCCGCCCGACACCGGCGCCGCCAAGAACGCGCTGCGCGAGCGGATGGTCGCCCGCCGTCGCGCACGACCCGCCGCCGAACGCGCCGCGGCGAGCGCCGCGGCGACGACGGCGCTGCTCCGGGGCCTGCGCGGGGCGCGAGCCGTCGCGGCGTTCGCCCCCGACGAGACCGAGCTGGGGTACGGGCGGCTGCCGGCGGCCTTCACCCAGCTCGGGCTCCGGATCCTGCTCCCGGTGGTGCCCGAGTCCGGACGTGAACTGCGGTGGGCGGTCGACACCGGGCGGCTGGCCCCCGGTCGGTTCGGGCTCCTGGAACCCGTCGGGCCCCGCCTCGGGCCGACGGCGATCGGCACCGCGGACGTGGTCGTGGTGCCGGCGCTGGCGGTGGCCCGGGACGGCGCACGGCTGGGCCGAGGTGGCGGCTACTACGACCGGGCGCTGCAGCACGTGCGTGCGGACGCGGTGCTGGTCGCGCTCGTGTTCGACGACGAGTTGCTCGACGAGCTGCCCATCGAGGCCCACGACCAGCCGGTGTCCGCCGTCGTCACCCCTTCGGGCGGCTGGCAGGAACTGCGGTCGCCCGGGGCCTGACCGGCTCAGTCCTCCGGCGCAAGGAGGGGGACGTCGGACACGAGCTCGATGTGCGCGAGCATGGCGGCCGCGGCCGCGTCCGGGTCGCCGGCGCGGACGGCGTCGGCGATGGCGCGATGCCCCGCCAGTGAACGGGCCGGCCGCCCGTGCTGCGACAGCGACTCGATCCGGCTCTCGCGGATGAGGTCGGCGATCTCGTCCATGAGCCGCGCCAGCAGCGGCGAGTGCCCCGCCGCGGTCACCGCCGCGTGAAACCGCTCGTCGCCCTGGACGCCGCGTCCACCCTGCTCGACGTCGTCGGCCATCGCGGCGAGCGCGTCCTCGATGGCGGCCAGGTCCGCTTCGGTGCGGCGACGCGCGGCCAGGGCGGCGAGCCGCACCTCCAGCGCCTTGCGCGCCTCGATGACCTCGCCGAGGTCGTCCCGGCGTTCCCGCAGCGCGGCGAGCACCGCCTCGACCCGCGGCTCGGCGAGCAGGACGGTACCGTCGCCGTGCCGGACGGAGACGACGCCGGTCACCTCCAGCGCGACGAGGGCCTGCGCGAGTGTGGCGCGGCTGACCCCCAGGCGGGCCGCCAGTTCGCGCTCCGGCGGCAGCCGGTCCCCCGGGCCCAGCCCGCTCGACCGCGACCAGGCGAGCAGTTGCTGCACCACCTGCTCGTAGAGACGGGGGCGCTGAACCGGCCGGAGCCCGCCCTCAGCAGTCATGCCAGGATCCTATTGACAGATGGCTCACACCACTATTGGCTAGGCCACTGATCCATATGGGTGAGCCACGCCCCAGTCCGGCCCGCCGCCCCGGGCCACTCTCGGCCCCGATCCAAGGACCGCACCATGTCACCTGAACTGATCTCGATCCTTGCTCTCATCGCACTGTTCGTCATCGGCACCGTGTTGCCGATCAACATGGGGGCGCTGGGCTTCGTCGCCGCGTGGCTCGTGGGGGTCTACGCACTCGGGCTCGACGAGAAAGAGATCATCGGGGGGATGAGCGGGGACCTCATCCTCACGCTCGTCGGCGTCACGTACCTGTTCGCGATCGCCCGGAACAACGGGACCGTCGACCTGATCGTGCGGGGCGCAGTGCGCGCCGTCGGCGGTCGGGTCGCGCTCATTCCCTGGGTGATGTTCGCCGTGACCGGCGTTCTCACGGCCATCGGGGCGGCCAGCCCCGCGGCCTGCGCGATCATCGGCCCGATCGCGCTCGGGTTCGCCGGTCGGCACCGGATCAGCCCCCTCCTGATGGGCATGCTGGTGGTGCACGGAGCGCAGGCCGGCGGCTTCTCGCCGATCAGCATCTACGGGGTCATCACGAACTCCGTCATGGCCGAGAACGACCTGCCCGTCAACGAGGGCGCCATCTTCTTCACGAGCCTGCTGATCAACCTGGCCATCGCGATCGCCCTTTTCTTCGCACTGGGAGGCCGGGAGTTGATGTCCCGCCGCGCAGTTCCCGGCGAGTTCGGCGACGGGTTCGAGGATCTCCCCGGCGGCGCGGTCGCCGGCCGGGCGGCCGGCAGCGCGACGCCGGCCGGTTCCCACGGGGGCGGCGGCACCCTCACGCAGACGAGCGGCGCCACGACGACCGAGACTCGCGTCGATGCGCAGATGGCCCGCCGACGCCTCACCGATCAGATCATCACGCTCGTCGCCTTCGTGGCCGTCGCATTCGTGGCGCTCGTCTTCGAGCGCAACATCGGTTTCGCCGCGATCACCGCCGCAGTCATCCTGACCGCGCTGTTCCCGAAAGAGCAGAAGGGCGCCATCAAGCAGATCGCGTGGCCGACCGTGCTGCTGGTCGCCGGCGTCAGCTGCTTCGCGACGATCCTGAACGCTGCGGGTGCGCCGCAGGCGGTCGGCACGTGGGCGGCGGGCCTCGGCACGGTCCTCATCGGCGCCCTCGTTCTCTGCTACGTCGGCGGGATCACCTCGGCTTTCGCCTCGTCCACCGCGCTGCTGCCGATCATCGTCCCGATCTCGATCCCGCTGATCGCGACCGGTGACGTCAGCGCCGTCGCCGTGGTTGCCGCCCTCGCGGTGTCCTCGACGATCGTCGACGTCAGCCCCTTCTCCACCAACGGGGCATTGATGGTGGCCAACCGCCCTGACACGATCAGCGAGGAGAAGTACTACAAGCAGGTCCTCTCCTACAGCGTGCTGGTCACGCTGGCCGGACCGCTGCTCGTCTGGGCGGCCGTCGTGGTCCCCGGTTGGATCTGAGGACATGCACCCGATGACCGACAGAACTCAGGGCCCACTCTCCGGAACGCTCGTGGTCGACCTGACCCGAGCCCTCGCCGGGCCGCACGCCGGGATGATGCTGGGCGACCTCGGCGCCCGTGTGATCAAGGTGGAGAGCCCGGGCAGCGGCGACGACAGCCGCGGCTGGGGACCACCGTTCGTATGGCCCGGGGGTGGTGGGGCGGGCGAGACGGCACAGACCGGCGGCCGCGAGTCGACGTACTTCTTCTCGGCGAACCGCAACAAGGAGTCGATCACCCTCGACCTCAAGGACGCCGCCGACAAGGAGGTGCTCACCGAGCTGCTCCGCCGGGCCGACGTGCTCATGGAGAACTTCCGGCCGGGAACGCTCGCCCGACTCGGGTTCGGCACCGACGTGCTGGCCGAGCTGAACCCGCGGCTGGTCACCCTGGCCATCAGCGGATTCGGCCACGACGGCCCGGAGGGTCAGCGGGCCGGCTACGACCAGATCGCCCAGGGCGAGGCGGGCCTCATGTCCCTCACCGGGTCCGGCCCCGACGACCCGCAGAAGGTGGGTGTGCCGATCGGCGACCTGCTGGCGGGCATGTACGGCGCGTACGGCGTGCTGGCCGCGCTGCTGGAACGCGAGCGGACAGGGCGAGGGCAGGTGGTCCGCACGTCGCTGCTCGCCGCCGTCGTCGGCGTCCACGCCTTCCAGGGCACGGCGTACACGGTGGGCGGTCAGGTCAACCGCGGGCAGGGCAACCACCACCCGGCGATCGCGCCGTACGGCCTGTTCCACTGCGCCGACGGGAGCGTGCAGCTCTCCTGCGGTTCCGAGGGACTGTGGCGCCGGCTCTGCGCCGAGTTCGGCTTCGACCCCGAGGCACCGGGTCTGGCCACCAACGGCGAGCGGGTCGGCAACCGGGAGCGGGTAATCGAACTGCTCGAGGGCGCCTTCGCCGACATCCCGGCCGAGGAGCTGCTGGCCCGCCTCGACAAGGCGGGTGTGCCGGCCGGCAAGGTGCGCACCCTCGACGAGGTCTACGCCTGGGAGCAGACCCTGTCCCAGGGGCTGCTCGTCGACGTGGAGCACGCGACCGCGGGCCGGCTCTCGCTGCCCGGGCCACCCCTGCGGTTCTTCGCGCCGGGTCCGGACGGCGAGACCGAGACCACGCGCCGGGCGCACACCGCTCCCCCGGTCCTGGGTGCCGACGGCGACGCGATCCGCGCCTGGCTGTCGGGCTCGGGGGACGCGACATGAGCACCCCCGCACCGCGCCCGTCCCGGATGGACGCACGGACCCTGCGCGACCTCGTGCTCGACCCCGGCTCGTGGCTCACGTGGGACTCCCCCGTGCCACCGCGCGCGGTCGACGACGACTACGCCCGGGAACTGGTCGAGGCCGCGGCGAAGACCCGGCAGGACGAGGCGATAATCACCGGCGAGGGCACCCTCCGGGGGCGCCGGGTCGCGGTGGTCGCCGGCGAGTTCGGCTTCCTGGCGGGATCGATCGGGGTGGCCGCCGCCGAGCGGCTGATCGCCGCGGTCGAGCGGGCCACCGAGGAGGGCCTGCCCCTGCTGGCCGCGCCGGTGTCCGGTGGCACGCGCATGCAGGAGGGCACGGTCGCCTTCCTCCAGATGATCGGCATCACCGCGGCGATCGCCCGCCACAAGGAGGCCGGGCTGCCGTACCTGGTCTACCTGCGCAATCCGACGTTCGGCGGCGTCCTCGCCTCGTGGGGCTCCCTCGGGCACGTGACGATCGCCGAGCCCGGCGCGTCGATCGGGTTCCTGGGTCCGCGGGTCTACCAGGCGCTCTACGGCGAGCGGTTCCCCGAGGGCGTGCAGACCGCCGAGCACCTCGCCGATCGCGGTCTGATCGACGCCGTCGTCCCGCACGAGGAGGTCGCCGACGTCGCCGACCGGGCGCTGCGCGTGCTCGCCGCCCGGCAGACCTGGCACCTCGACGTGCGGGGCGCCGAGCGGCCGACCCCGGAGGACGGCACCGACGCCGACGACCCCGAGGACCACCGCAGCGCCTGGGACGTCGTCACCGCGTCACGGCGGCCCGACCGGCCCGGCGTGCGGCGGCTGCTGCGCACCGCGGCCACCGACATCGTGGGGCTGTCCGGCACCGGCGCCGGCGAGAAGGATCCCGGGCTGCTGCTGGCGCTGGCCCGCTTCGGCGGAGCGCCGTGCGTGGTGCTCGGCCAGGACCGGCGCGGGCAGTCGATGTCCGCACCTCTCGGCCCGGCGGCGCTGCGGGAGGCCCGGCGCGGGATGCACCTGGCCGCGGAGCTGCGGCTCCCTCTCCTCACGCTCATCGACACCCCCGGGGCGGCGCTCTCCCGGGAGGCCGAGGAGGGCGGCATGGCCGGCGAGATCGCGCGGTGCCTGCACGACCTCGTCATGCTCCGGGCGCCGACGCTGGCCGTGCTGCTCGGCCAGGGCACCGGCGGCGGCGCGCTGGCCCTCGTGCCGGCCGACCGCGTGCTCGCCGCGGCCAACGGGTGGCTGGGACCGCTGCCGCCGGAGGGTGCCTCGGCGATCGTGCACCGCGACGTCGACCACGCCGGCGAGATGGCGCAGGCGCAGGGGGTGCGGGCGACCGACCTCTGGCGCGCCGGCATCGTCGACCGCGTCGTCCCCGAGCGACCCGACGCCGCCGACGAGCCGACCGAGTTCTGCCTGCGGCTCGGCCGGGTGCTCGGCGAGGAGCTCGCGGGCCTCCTCGGCCGCGACGACACCGAGCGCTTCCGCAGCCGGCTGCACCGCTACCGGCACCTGGGTCGCTAGCCCGCCTGGCTCTCCTCGGCCTCGTCGTCCACGTCGGAGCCGTGCTCGACCCGCAGGCTGCGGTCGGGGTCGAGCCGCTCGACGACGGCCTCCAGCGCGTCGCCGAGCGCGCGGGTCTGGTCGGACGTCAGCGGTCCGAACAAGGCCTCGCGGACGGCGTCGACATGGCCCGGAGCCACCTTCTGGACGACCTCCCAGCCCTCGTCGGTGAGGACGGCGAGGTTGCCCCGGCCGTCGTCGACCGCGCGCTCCCGGCGGACCCAGCCGCGGTCCTCGAGCCGCGCGACCGTGTGCGACAGCCGGCTCTGCGACTGGTTCGCCCGGCGGGCGAGGTCGCTCATGCGGCGGCTGCGGCTCGGGGACTCCGACAGCATCGCCAGGACGACGTACGCGGCGTGGCTCAGGCCGGCATCGCGCTGGAGCTGCGCGTCGAGCGTCCTGGGCAGCAGCTCGGCGACCGTCAGCCATGCCCGCCACGCCCGCTGCTGCTGCTCGTCCAGCCACTCCTGCGCCACGGAAGGCGACGCTACTGCCCACGCCTTCGGGAGTTGCCGATCCACGGGCTCGCCCCGCAGCACGCCACCGCGAACCTGCCTCCTTCGTCACCTCCGCCGGACACCCGCCACGAGTAGCGTGCGCCGCCATGCGGCGCTCGCCGGACACGCTCTTCACCGGAGCGTTCCTCTGGCTGACGTTGTCGGATCTCGCCTACTTCCTGGCCGAAGGCGGCCTGATCGGCGTTACGCCGTTCTTCGTGACCGGCCCGCTGGACGGCGGCCCGACCGCGGTCGGTGTCGCCTTCGCGTCCTTCAGCGTGGCCACGTTGGCCCTCCGACCGCTGGCCGGCCGGTGGAGCGATCGGCACGGCCGTCGACCGCTGCTCGTCGGCGGAGCATCCGTGTTCGCGGTGGCGGTGCTCGGCCATCTGCTGGTGACGGACATGTTCTGGCTCGTCGTGCTGCGCATCATGCTGGGAACGGCGGAAGCTGCGTACTTCGTCGCCGGGTTCGCCGCGTTGGCCGACCTCGCTCCGCCCGGAAGGGCCGGTGAGGCGCTGAGCTACAACTCCCTCGCACTCTTCGTCGGCATCGCCAGCGGCCCCTTGATCGGACAGGCACTCACCGGCCTGGGCGGTTTCGCCCTGGCCTGGGCGGGGATCGCGATGCTGCTGGCTGTCGCGGCCACGCTGGCGACGCGTGTGCCCGAGACGCGGCCGCCGACCACAGGTCCCTCACCTCCGGTGCCGCTGATCCACCGCGCGGCGCTCGTGCCCGGGCTCGGCCTGTTCACCGGCATCGCCGCCGTGGGCGGCTTCCTCGCCTTCGCGTCGCTGTACGCAGCGGATCTCGGCATCCACCTGTGGAGTGCGGTGCTCGGACTCTTCGGAGTTGTCGTGGTCACGTGCCGGATCGCCTTCGCGACCCTCCCGGACCGGACGGCACCGCTGCGCCTCGCCGCCGCCTCGCTGGGGGTGTCGGCGGCCGGACTTCTGGTGACCGCGGCAGTGCCGACCGCCTGGGCTCTGTTCCTCGGGGCCGCACTGCTCGGGGTGGGCTCCGCCTTGCTGACCCCGGCGGTGTTCGCGGCCATCTTCGGCCGGGTGCCCGCCGCAGAGCGTGGCAGCGCCGCGGGAACCGCAGGCCTCTTCGTCGACCTGGGGTTCAGTGGCGGTCCCGTCGCCCTCGGGGCGGTCGCCGGGGCGGCGGGCATCCCGGCTGCCTTCGTGGCCGGAGCTGTGCTGACCGCCGCTGGAATGGGCCTGCTGGCGTCGTGCTCACCACAGCCGACGCCGGCGGACCCGGAAGTGGATCCGGGCGCCGCCTGAAAGGAACCGGCCCGCACGCTGGGTCGTGGCGCGCCGCTACGGTGCCGCACATGATCGTCTTCCCGGCCGTCGTCGCCGTCGTCCTCCTGGTGGCCCTGGCCGTCTTCCAGGTGGCGCTGGCCGCCGGGGCGCCCCTCGGGCACCTGGCGTGGGGCGGGCAGCACCGCGTGCTGCCGTCGCGGCTCCGGGTCGGCAGCGCGGTCTCCACTGCCCTCTACGCGGTGTTCGCGGTGGTCATCTGGGCCGCGGCGAGCCGGTCCTTCGCCGTTGCCGAGGTCGGCATCTGGGTGCTGACGGCGTTCTTCGGCATCGGTGTCCTGATGAACGCGATCTCCCGGAGCCGGCCGGAGCGGCTGCTCATGACGCCGGTCGTGCTCGTCCTGGCCCTCTGCTGCCTGGCGATCGCCGTCCGGTCCTGAGCTCCGCGGTCGGCCCCGGTCCCGTCCGTCGGCCGCCGTCAGGGCTCGAAGCGGTAGCCGCGCCCGGCCTCCGTGAGCAGATGCCGGGGGTGGGCGGCGTCGGGCTCGAGCTTGCGGCGCAGCGTGGCCATGTAGACGCGCAGGTAGTTGGTCTGCTCCCGGTACGCCGGTCCCCACACCTCGGTGAGCAGCCGGCCGTGGTCGAGCACCTTGCCCGGATGGCGGGCGAGCACCTCGAGCAGGTGCCATTCGGTCGGCGTCAGCTTGACGTCCCGGCCGTCGGCGGTCACCCGACCGGCGGACAGGTCGATCGTGAAGTCCTCGGTGGTGATCCTGGGTTCTGCCGGTGTGGGCGTGCCGCGGCGGATCGCGGCCCGCAGCCGGGCGAGCAACTCCTCCATGCCGAAGGGCTTGACGACGTAGTCGTCGGCGCCCGCGTCGAGCGCGGCGACCTTCTGCCGGGAGTGTTCGCGAGCCGAGAGCACCAGGATGGGGACGTCGGTCCAGCCGCGCAGCCCGGCGATGACGTCGCTGCCGTCCATGTCGGGCAGGCCGAGATCGAGGACGACGGCGTCGGGTGCATCGGTCGCGGCGAGCTGGAGGGCGCCCGCGCCGGTGGCGGCCGCGTGCACCTGGTAGCCCCGGGCCCTCAGGTTGATCGTCAAAGCGCGGACCAGGGCGGGGTCGTCGTCGACGACGAGCACCGTGCTCACGGCGCGCTCCGAAGGACCTGCGACACCGCCCGCGAGGCGGCGGCGAGGGGCAGGGTGAGCCGCAGGGTGAGCCCGCCGCCGGGGGTTGGATGCGCGGTCAGGCTGCAGTGCATGGCCTCGGCGAAGCCGCGCGCGACGGCCAGCCCGAGGCCGAGGCCGCCGGTGCCGCGGTCGCCGAGCGCGCCGGCGGCACCCTCCAGGCGCGTGAAGGGCGCGAACAGGGCTGCCTCCGATCCGTCCGGTACGCCCGGCCCGTGGTCGATCACGTCGCAGACGACGGTGTCCGGCGCGGTACCGACGGCGCCGCGGACGCTCACCCGGCCGGTGCCGCGGTAGCGCAGGGCGTTGTCGAGCACGTTGGCCAGCACCCGCTGCGCCAGGCCGACGTCGGTCAGCACGTCCGGGAGGTCTTCGGGTATGTCGAGGTCGACGTCGTCCAGGCTGTCCAGGTCGAGCAGCGCCGAGCCCACCAGCTCCTCGAGCCGGACCCGCTCGAGCACAGTGCTGACGACGCCGGCCTGCAGTCGGGACGCGTCGAGCAGATTGCCGACCAGTCGCTGCAGCCGGTCGGTCCCGGCCTCGATCGTCCCCAGCAGCTCGGCGACCTCCACCGCGGTCCAGGGGACGTCGTCCTGTCGCAGGCTGCTGACCGCCGCCTTGACCGCCGCCAGCGGGGTACGCAGGTCGTGGCCGACACCGGCGAGCAGCGAGGTGCGCAGGCGGTCGACGGCCGCCAACTGCGCGGCCTTGGCGGCCCGCTCGGCCAGCCGGGAGGCCAGCAGGGCGTCGGCGGCGGCGTCGGCGAAGCTGGACAGCACCCGCCGGTCAGCCGCGAAGAGTTCGGGGCCGCGCACCCGCAACAGCAGCGTCTCGCCGGCGGGCACGCGCACCTCCCCCTCCCCGGGGGCCGGCGCCCCCTCGCCGATGACCTCGACCTCGACCCATCGGCCGTCGGCCCGTTCGAGGAGGGCGGCCTCGCGCATCCCGAACACCTCGCGCACCTGGGCCAGCACGTCCCGCACGGTCCGCTGTTCGGCCAGGGTGGCCCCGGCCAGCCCGGACAGCGCCTCGGCCTCGGCGCGGGCGCGGGCCGCCTCGGCGGTGCGGCGCGCGGCCACGTCGACCACCCAGCTGACCGCCACCGCTACGCCGAGATAGACGGTCAGCACGACGACCTGCTCGCCGGAGTCCACGACCAACGTTCCGTACGGCGGGGTGAAGAACCAGTTCAGCAGCAGCGCCCCGGCCACCGCCCCGGGCAGGGCGATCCACATGCCGCCGAGCAGTGCCGCGGCCACCACGAGGGCGAGCACGAGCAGCACCGGGATGGCGAAGTCCAGCCGTCGCGCTGGTTCGTGCACCGCCACCAGTACCAGCAGCCCGGCGACCAGCAGCACCGCGCCCGCCGAGTACCGGCGGCGACCCAGGCCGGTGAAGCCGGCCGGCAGCGCACCGGCCGGAGGCGGCCCGCTCGCCGGATCGCGGAACGGAGCATCGGCCCCGGTCATGGGGTCGAGCGTGCCACCGCCCGGCCCCCTGGAGGAGTGCCACGGTCATCGGACCGGAGCCGGCGCACGCTTCTCCGCCAGGTCCTCGTCGTCCATCGCCGCGTGACTGGAGGCCAGGTGCCACGGGACGCTGGTGACCATCACCCCGGGCTGGAACAGCAGACGGGCCTTGAGCCGCAACGCGGTCTGGTTGTGCAGCAGCGCCTCCCACCAGTGCCCCACGACGTACTCCGGGACGAAGACCACCACGGCGTCCCGTGGCGACTGCCGGCGGATGGAGCGGACGCGGTCGACCAGCGGCTGGACGATGTCGCGGAAGGGACTGTCGATCTCGGCCAGCGGTACCGGGATGTCGCTCGCCACCCACTCGGCGAACAGCCGCTCGGTCTCGGCGGGGTCGACCCGGACGGTGACCGCGGTCAGGTCGTCGGGCCGGATGGCGCGGGCGAACGCCAGCGTGCGGAGGGTCGGCTCGTTGAGCTTCACCACCGGCACCACCGCGTGAATGCGGCTGGGCAGCACGATCCCGCCCGGGCGTGGGGCCATCTCGGCGTCGGCGGCGTCGTAGTGCCGGCGGATGCGCAGCATGAGCAGGAACAGCAGCGGCATCGCGATGACCACGATCCACGCGCCATGGGTGAACTTGGTGACCAGCACCAGCAGCAGGACCAGGGTCGTCGCCGCGGCGCCGGTGGCGTTGATCGCCTGTGCCCGGCGCACCGTCCGCCGGGCGCGGGGGTCCGCCGCCGCGCGGAGTTCCCGGCTCCAGTGCCGCACCATGCCCGCCTGGCTGAGGGTGAAGGAGACGAACACCCCGATGATGTAGAGCTGGATGAGCCGGGTGACCTGGGCGTCGAATGCGACGATCAGCGCGCAGGCGACCGCGGCGAGCAGCACGATGCCGTTGCTGAACACCAGCCGGTCGCCGCGGCGCCCCAGTTGCCGGGGCAGGTGGCCGTCACGGGCCAGCAGTGAGGCCAGCACCGGGAAGCCGTTGTAGGCGGTGTTCGCCGCGAGGACCAGGATCGCCGCGGTGAACGCCTGCAGGAGGTAGAACGCCGGTCCGCCGCCGAAGACCGCCATCCCGATCTGGCTGAGCGCCGTCCGCTGTTCCTGTCCCGCCGGCAGGCCGACGAGGTGGCTCGGGTCCTCGGCCATGTGGACGTTGGTGACGACGGCCAGCGCGGTGATGCCGGCGAACATCGTGATCGCCAGCCCACCCATGATCGTCAGCGTGGTGGCGGCGTTGCGGGACCGGGGCTGCTGGAAGCTGGGAACACCGTTGCTGACCGCCTCGACCCCGGTCAGCGCGGTACAGCCGCTGGCGAACGCCCGCAGCGCCAGGAACACCGTGAGCAGCCCGCCGGTGCGGTGATCGGGAACGAGGCCGTAGCCGGCACTCTCCGCGCTCAAGGTGGCCCCCGCCGCCAGCCGCAACGCGGCGACGGCCAGCAGGAGCAGCACGATGGCGACGAACCCGTAGGTGGGCACGGCGAACGCCCTCCCGGACTCCTTCACGCCGCGCAGGTTCATCACCGTCAGCAACGCGACGAAGGCCAGCGAGAGGACGACGGCGTGGGGCGCCAGAGCGGGCAGCGCGGAGGTGATCGCGGCCACACCGGCGACCACCGATACGGCGACGGTGAGGACGTAGTCGACCAGCAGCGCACTCGCCGCGACCAGGCTGGCCCCGACGCCGAGGTTCTCGCGGCTGACCGCATAGGCGCCGCCGCCGTTGGGATACGCGTGGCAGGTCTGCCGGTAGGAGGCGATGACGATGACCAGCAGGACGACGACCGCCAGCCCCAGCCAGGGGGTCAGGTACAGCATCCCGAGCCCGCCCAGACCGAGCACGAGCAGGATCTGCTCGGTGGCGTAGGCGACCGAGCTGAGGGGGTCGGAACAGAACACCGGCAGAGCCAGCCACTTGGGCAGCAGCGTCTCCCCGATCCGGTCGCTGCGCAGCGGCCGGCCGACGAACAGCCTCTTGGGTGTGTGGAACATGGCGCCTCCCGGGCAACTGAGTCCCAGGCTGCGTCCGCGGCCACCGCCCCGGTCGGACTCTTGACCCGGCCTTGAGCCGGGGGCCCGGATCTTGACGCTGCCTTGGCAACGCACCGGGCGTCCCGCAGGGTCAGCGCCGGCGGCCGACCGGGCGCGGCCTCGAGGGGGGCCGATCAGGACCACGGCGGGGCGCGACGCGGGAACGTGATCCTTGACCGACGTTGTCGGACGGCCCTCCCATGGCGCATCATTGGCAGTCGCCGGGCGAGAGTGCCAGCCCGACGACCCACTCCGCACGACCAGGGAGACCAGCACCGTGCCCACCTACCAGTACGCCTGCACCAACCCCGAGGGCAAGCACGAGTTCGAGGTCGTGCAGTCGTTCAGCGACGCCCCGGTGAGCGAGTGCCCTCAGTGCGGCAGCCCGGTGCGCAAGGTCTACGGATCGGTCGGCGTCGTCTTCAAGGGCTCGGGCTTCTACCGCACCGACAGCCGCAAGAGCGCGTCGTCGTCCGAGTCGTCGTCGGGCAGCCCGTCGTCGAACGGGTCCGGCAGCAAGGACTCGTCCTCCTCGTCGTCGTCGTCGTCGTCGTCGTCGTCGTCGTCGTCGTCGTCGTCGTCGAAGGACTCCTCGTCCTCGTCCTCCACCACCACGTCGTCGGGTGGCGGCTCGAAGGCTGCCAGCTGATCTCGGCCGGACTCCCCGGCCGTCCACAGGCCGGAGCGCTCTCCACAGACTGACGCGCCACCGTTCGTCGGGCGCGCGTCCGCCCATGCTCCGGGGATGCGCCGCTTCCGCCGTCCCCGCTCCCCCGTCCACACGGCGCGTCGCGTGGCCGCGGGGCTGCTGACCGCCCTCGCGCTGGTCCTCGCGCTCCGGCCGCCACCCGCACCGGCCACGACCACCGCACCGCCGGCCGTGGCGGTGGTCGTCGCGGGCCGCGATCTCGCCGCCGGCACCGAGCTGTCGCCCGCCGATCTGGCCGTGGCGCGGCTGCCGCCGGAGGTCGCGCCCGCGCGCTCGGTCAGGGATGCGGCGGACGTCGCCGGGCGTGTGCTGGCCGGCAGCGTGCGGGCCGGTGAGCCGCTGACCGACGTCCGGCTGGTGGGTGCGGGCCTCACCGCCCTGCTCGAACCAGGTCAGGTCGCGGCCCCGGTGCGGCTGGCCGATCTCGCGGTTGCGGCCCTCGTGCGCACCGGCGACCGGGTCGACGTGCTGGCGAGTCCACCCGATGCGGATCGGGCCGGGACCGTCGTCGGGGGCGCACTGGTGCTGGCGACGGGCGCGGCAGGGAGTGACGACCCCGGAGCAGGCACCGATCCGGCCGCCGGCTTGCTGCTCGTCGCGGTCGACGGGGCGACGGCGGCACGGCTCGCCGCCGCGGCCACCTCGTCGACGCTGACCGTCACGCTGACGCCGCCGTGACGCGCCGGCGGGCGCCCGCAGCCCCGGCCGCCGGTGCGTTTGGATGGGCCCATGCTCAAGGGCTTTCGAGACTTCGTGCTGCGCGGCAACGTCGTCGACCTGGCCGTCGCCGTGGTCATCGGCGCCGCGTTCACCGCAGTCGTCAACTCCTTCGTCTCCTCGTTCCTCACCCCGTTGATCGCTCTGGTCGGTGGCGGGGGCAAGTTGGGCGGGAAGTGGGAGGTCAACGGGCAGTTCTTCACCTGGGGCGCATTCGTCAGCACGATGATCGGCTTCCTGGTCACCGCCGCGGTCGTGTACTTCCTGGTCGTCCTGCCCGTCCACCGACTGCTCGCCCGGGTGGTCAGGGGCGACGGGCCGGCGACGGCCGGCCCGACCGAGATCGAGTTGCTGGTCGAGATCCGCGACCTGCTGCGGGCCCACCAGGGCGGCGCGTCCCCGGCACCCCTCGGCGGGCTACGCGGTCCGGACGCGCCGGGGCGCTACGACCGCTGAGGCGGGTCGAGGCTCAGCGGATCGCCCACTGCCGCGGTCCTGCTCACGCTCCCGGACTTCTGCAGATCTCCGGAGGGACGAGGAACACCAACGGAGCGCCCGCCGGAGAGTTCAGTCGCTCCCCCAGTGCGGTGGGCGGTCCTCCAGGTAGCGGCGATCGCGGTCATCGGGGTCGGCCGGGCGCTCGCCCCAGCCGACGTCACTGTCATCGGGGGCCCGGGACGGACGTGGCTGTGCCGCCGCCGGCTCGGACGGCGGCGCGGGCGGAAGGCCGAGCCCGTCGAGCACCTCCGCCCCCGGCAGCGCGGCCAGCACCTTCCCGGACACCGCGATCTTGCTGCCACGGGTGCCGGAGCCGACGACCACGGGGTCCGCGGCCGCCACCGCGGCGTCGACCAGTACCGGGAGACCGGGTGGCAGCCCGATCGGCGTGATGCCGCCGTACGCCATGCCCGTCTCGGCGACGGCGACGTCCTGGGGGGCGAACGACGCCTTGCGGGCGCCCAGGTGCCGACGCACGAGGCCGTTGACGTCGGCGCGCGTGGTGGCCAGGACCACGCAGGCCGCCAGGCTCGTCTGGCCCGCCCGCCGGGTGGCCACGACCACGCAGTTGGCGGACGCCGTGAGAGGCACCTCGTACGCCTCGGTGAAGGCGGCGGTGTCGGCCAGGTCGTCATCGATCTCGGCGACCCAGGCGGGGCCGGACAACGACGGGAGCGCGGCGGAGACCGGCGCCCCGAGCAGGTCGGGACGATCGCCGGCGGGCAGCCACGTCAGGGTCCCGAGCGTCGGGGCGGTCATCGGGCGAGGCGGGTTCGCGGGAGCACGCATCGATCCTGCGACACGGGGCCGGACCGTGTGGGGGCGGGGGCGGCCGGATGCCGACGCAGAGCCGACTGGTCGGCGCCCGCCACGCGGGGTCAGGATGGGCGCATGACCAGCATGATCGGCCAGCTCCACTCCGTGGTGATCGACGCACCCGACGCCCACGCGCTGGCGACGTTCTACGCGAACGTTCTCGGCATGGAGGTCAAGGGAGCGCCCGGCGACGACTGGGTCGTCGCCACGGGCGCCGGGTACCGGCTCGCCTTCCAGCAGGCGCCGGACCTGCAGCCGCCCGACTGGCCGGATCCGGGGAGACCGCAGCAGTTCCACCTCGACATCCGGGTGGCCGACGTCGACGAGGCCGAGCCCAAGGTGCTCGCCCTCGGTGCCCGGCGCCTTCCCGGCGGCGGTGGCGACTTCCGCGTCTTCGCGGACCCGGTGGGCCACCCCTTCTGCCTGGTGTGGGACGTATGAGCACCGACCAGCCCGGCGCCGGCCTCCCCGCCGTCGACCTGGCCTCGACGAGCCGGTTTGCCGCCGCGTCCGGCTTCGAGCCCGACGAGATCAGCGGCACCCGCGTCACCGGTTCCGTCGAACTGGGGCCCGACCACCACACGCCCTGGGGTGTCGTCCACGGCGGCGTCTACTGCTCGGTGATCGAATCGGCGGCGAGCATCGGAGCCAGCGCCGCCGTGGCGCCGCACGGCAAGTTCTCCGTCGGCGTCAACAACAACACAGACTTCATCCGCGCGATGACCGAGGGCCGCGTGGACGTCGTCGCCGAGCCGATCCAGCAGGGGCGCACGCAGCAGCTGTGGCAGGTGCTCATCACGCGCGCCGACGACCGCAAGCTGGTCGCGCGCGGGCAGGTGCGGCTGCAGAACGTCGTCCTCCCCGGCGGCTCCGGCTAGCGGCCCAGGACGTCCGGGTCCAGCGTCACCTGGAACAGGGCGCGGGGGTCCTGCAGCGTGGCGGGCGGCCGGGCCGCCGAGCGGGGGACGACGCGGTCCCAGCGCGCGGGACGGCGGTGCGGCAGCAGTTCGCGGCCCCGGAACAGGTACTCCCCCACGATCTCGCCCAGCAGGAGTCCGGCGCCGTACTCGATCGGCACCGCCACGGCGTCGCCGGGCCTCAGGTCGTCGAGGAAGGTCGACAGCTGGCGGAGGTCCTTCGCGGGGCGCCGTCCCGACAGCTCCTTCGACAGCGTGCGCAGCTCCGCGGGCGACAGGCCGGTGGCGTCGACGTCGATCCCCGACTGGGTGCCAAGGCCCACGACCCCTGCGGCCAGGCACGCGCCCAGCTCCGCGTGCGCGCGGGGTCGCACGACCCACACCCGCACGCCCTCGGGCGCAGGCGGCGGAGCGACGTCGTCCGGCTCGGGCCAGACGTAGGGCAGGTCGTCGGGTTCCGGCCCGAATCGCTCGGTGAAGAGCGGCCGGTAGAAGTCGGGGTCCTTGGCGAGCAGGTTCGAGCGGTGGGACAGGTGCAGGGCCTCGTCGCCCACCCACGACGGCAGCAGTCCGGCGGCGGCCAGCTCGTCCTGCGCCGCTCCGACCACCTCGGGCGCGAACTCCCCGATCTGCGTCTCCGTGGTGTCGGCGAAACCCCGTTCCCGCCACGCGCGGACCATGGCCAGGCCGTACGCGACGAGCGCAGGCGTCCGGCCCCGCCACATGCGGACGGCGGGGTGGCTGGCCCACCCGTAGTCGGGCAGCTCGAGGGCACGGAGGATCTGGAGGGTCTCCACCCGCTGCTTGCCCAGCCGCGGGGAGTCGAGCAGCCGGGCGCCGTCCTCGAAGTCGGCGACGGGCAGGAAGGTCTGCATCGGAGCGGTTCCTGCCCCCTCGGTCGCGGGGCGAACCACGGGCCGTGCTCAGACCTCGAGTTCGCGGAGCGCCGCCTCCCAGCGGGCCCGCCGGTCGTCGTCGGACTGCTCCCAACAGGCCGTACCCCGCTCACCGAGTCCGGTCTTCGCGAGCTGCACCCGCGCGCGTGCCGGCGGCGACCGCTTCGTCGTCGCCGGCGCGGACCGCCGTCCGCACCCCGGAGCGGGCCACCCCGAGGTGGTGCAGCAGCCGGGCGCGCACGTCGTCGGGCGCCGCAGGGTCGGCCGCCCGCCGGCGGCGCCCGTCCACGACCACGTAACGGCCGTGCTCGGTGCGTATGACCTCGCGGGTCAGCCGGTCACCCGGCCGACCAGCTGGGGCAGCACCGTGCCCAGCGGGGCGTCGAGTCGGACGGCGGCCTTGGCGTCGCCCCGCGTCGGCCCCACGGTGACGATGGCGACCGGTATACCGAGTTTGGCCGCCCGCAGCACGAACCGGTATCCGCTCATGACGGCCAGCGACGACCCGAGGACCAGCAGGCTGCACGCCTGCTCCACGAGCTCGAAGCATCGCTCGACCCGGTCACGGGGCACCGTCTCGCCGAAGAAGACGACGTCGGGTTTGAGGGGACCGCCCCCGCACGCAAGGCAGTCGACCATCAGGAATCCGTCGAGGACCTCGTCGGGCAGCTCGGCGTCCCCGTCCGGATTCACCTCGTCGACCCGGGGGCCGAAATCCGGGTTCGCCGCCCGCAGCCGCTCGTCGAGCTCGCCGCGGTCGGCGACGTCGCCGCAGGCCAGGCAGACGGTCCGGTCCAGGCCGCCGTGCAGCTCGACGACGTCGCGGGCTCCACCGGCCTGGTGCAGACCGTCGACGTTCTGGGTGATCAAGCCGCCGAGCAGACCGGCCGCCTGCAGGTCGGCGACCGCGCGATGGCCGTCGTTGGGCCGGGCCGCCCGGATCTGCCGCCAGCCCACGAAGCTGCGCGCCCAGTAACGGTGCCGACCGCGGGGGTCGCGGGTGAAGGTCTGGTACGTCATCGGCGTGTGCCGGCGAAGGCTCCCGGTGGCGCCCCGGTAGTCGGGGATGCCGGAATCGGTGGACAGGCCCGCCCCCGAGAGCACCACGACGTCGCCGCCGGCGACCAGGTCGGCGAGGTCGTCCAGCGACGAGTCGGAGCCAGGGACGGCGAGCGGCGCGGTGGGAACTGCGGTCACCGGGACATCGTCCCCTCGGATCGGCGCTCGCGCCGCCGACCGGGTCCTTCGGCGGCCCGAGGGCGAGCGGCCGCTTGCTTCCGGCTCCGCCGTTGCGGCTAGTGCGACTCCTCGGCATTCAGGTAGGCGCAGCGATAACGGGCCTTCGCCATCGCCTCGGTGAACAGCGCCTCCCAGGCCGGATCGGCCGCGGGAAAGCTCTCCAGGACCCGTTCCTCGAGCACGGTCGGGAAGCCGTCCAACCCGGTGTAGGTCCGGCGCACCAGCACGCGCGTCACGCCGTCCACCTCGTCGTGGCCCGGCTCCCACCTCGCCTGCGCGATCGCGGCGGCCAGCTGAGCACGGGGACGGGGAGCTAGGCGAGGCCCACCCGGCCCGGGTGGGCCCGACCGGAGCGCGGCCCACGCGGCCCAGCCACCGAGGACCAGCAGTCCGATGATCAGCGCGACGAGCGCGAGCTCGGCCAGCGCGAACACCATGACCAGACGGTAGTTCGCCGTGCTCCGTTCGGGGATCACGAACGGACAGCGTCCTGGGCACACGCGGGCCGCCGACCGACGACCGCTCATCACGTCGCGTACCCCGGTCGGCCGGCGCCGGCGCGCGTCGATGGGGACCACGCGGGGGATGTTCCACCGTGTGGTGTAGCCCTCGGAGGTCATGAGTAGTGCGACTAGGGGCGCGACACAACGTCGATGACCCAGTCGGTCGCCAGAACCCATGGCAGGACTGCGCGACGAGCGAGAAAGAGCGTCGCTTCTTGGTCCACGAATGGACGTCGAACGCTCCTGCCGCACCGGGACGAAGAGCTTGACACGCTCGAATGCTCGGAGGAACCTCATTCCCCGTCCCAGGGGACTCCGGCGTTGCACCTAGATCACCGGGGGGGTATCGATGCCCGGATTCACAGTGGATGCACGACGCTCATTGCACATGTTGCCCTATCCAGGTGGAGCTCATCTCGTGTTGTCCCGAGACGCCCCGTAACCGATTCATCGACGATCCCAGGGCCTTCTCGCGGCCAATGCGGGGTCGGTGCAGGCTAGGACATCGGGACTCTCGAAGATCTGCGACAACTCTTTTGTGGCGGACTCTGCCGCACGAGTTGTGGAGAAATTGCGGGCATTGTGAGCGCGCCTCACAGGTCCAAGGGCGCCCACGGGCAATAGCTCGCCCGATCGATCGCCGGCTCCGGTCCGCCAGGTGCATGTCCCAGGCGCCTACCGGCGCACCCAGCCGCCCGTCGGCGGCTAACCCACTCCTGAGGAGCCGCTAGCCCAACCCGGAGGAAGGGCGTCAAGCTCCCTCGTCAGCTCGGCAGGAAGAAACCAATGAAGCGACGCATCCGGCTGGGCGGCCTCATCGTGGTGACCGTGGCCGCGGCTCTCCTCGTCCCGGTGACAACCTCCAATGCTCTACCGAGCGTTCCCGAGCGCATTGCGGCCGGCACGCTGAAGCCTGCCTATGTCAAGGTGGACGGCGGGATGAAGAGGATGCCGTTCCTGTCCGGCGGCCGTACCGAACCGCTGGGCCAGGGGCCGGCCGGCGTACAGGCGCAGTCTGGGGCGCCCGACGGCTCCAGATTCCCGGTCGCGTCGGTCGGCTGCGCCAACCGGAATGACGGGCGCAACGTCCGCGTGAACCAGGACTGCACATTCCGCCGGCAGGCCGAGGAAGACATCGTCGCTGATCCGAACAATCCGCGCAATCTCGTCGCCGGCATGAACGACTCCCTGATCGGTTGGAACCGCACCAGCATCGACTTCTCCGTCGACGGCGGTACGCACTGGGGAGCCATCAGCACCGCACCGTTCGGCTACCGCCTCAACGACCCGAACGACCTCCTCCCCACCAAAACCGATCCGAACCGTCACACCATCAAGGGTGGCCCCGGCTCCCTGCACTCATACGACGCCTGCAGCGACCCTTATCTGGCCGCGGACTCCCGTGGGCGTTTCTTCTACACCTGCGTGGGTTTCGACATCGCGTTCAACGACTCACTCGCTTTCGTGGTGCCCTCGCGGCCGGGGGCCATGGGGTCCTACTTCGACCAGGTCCCGCCGCCAGAGGGAATTCAACCGCCGTACACCGGGCGTGAGCACATCGTGGCCGAGGACAACAGCGCCGCCGCCAGTTACGACGCGCCCAAGGTAGCCGCCGACTTCTTCGTCAACAGTCCCCATCGCGACAACGTCTACTTCACGTGGACCGTTTTCGACTTCACCTGTGGGCCGAACCACGATCAATACTGCGAGTCGCCGATCTGGGGGTCGATGTCGACCGATCACGGCTTCACCTGGTCGACACCGGAGAAGATCAGCGGATCCAACGCCGGCATCTGCACCATGGGCAATGTGTTCAACCCCGGACTCGACCCGGGGGCGTGCAATCTCGACGGTCACTCCGACCTGACCGTGCGGCCCAACGGCGAGCTCGCGGTCACGTTCATGAGCCAGAACACTCCTTCGCAGAACCCGCAGATCCTGAGCCTGCGGTGCAACCCGAGCGGTACTTCGACGGCCGGAACGGCACACCTCAACTGCGGAACACCGCAGCGGGTCGCGGACTATGTCACCGGCCCGAGTTGTGACTTCGGCAGAGGACCGGAGCAGTGCATCCCCGGTGCATTCATCCGGGCACCCTTCGAGACAGCGCAACGGCTGACCGTCGACGAGCACAGTGGCGTTCTCTACGACACCTGGTACGACTACCGACTGGGCGAGTTCGACGTCTTCGTGACACGGTCGACGGATGGGGGGAAGACCTGGACCGACCCCCGACTGGTGAACCGCGACCGCGGCATGGACCATTACTTCTCGGCGATCGGCATCGGGGAGCAGCAGGGGACGGCGGTGGCCATCAGCTACTACCGGACCGGGCGCGTGGCCGGCGAGAACAATCCTCCGCCGGGCGGATTCGGTCCCGACGTGGCCACCCAGATGTCGGACTACGTGCTAGCGGGCGGTCGCGACCTGAACACGCCCTACGCATTCGAGGTGCTTTCGCCCACGTTCCCGCCGCCGGATGGGATCCAGGCCGGTTTCAACGGCGACTACTCCGGCATCGAGGTCGACCGCAATGGCATTGCGCACCCGATCTGGTCCGACACCCGCAATCGGGTGCCCGACCCGACCTTCGACAAGGTGAGTGTCGATGAGGACGTGTTCACGACGGCCCGCCCGATCCCGCGCTGATGCGTCTCTATCCGCCTGTCTATCCGCCTGTCTATCCGCCTGGCCTCTGACCCTGGCCACGGTCAGAGGCCAGGCGGGCCAGAGATCCAGCAGGCCCCCTGGCCCATCGGGGTGGCGGCCTCGGGTCTCTGCGTCAACGACTCGACCGAGCTGGTCGCCGGCGGAAAGGGCGGGTCCAGATCGTAAGCGCGGGTATCGGTGCACGCACAGCGATACGTGACGCGGCGGTCGCGGCCACGGACCGGCGGTCCGACCGCGCCGTCGGCGGCGGTCAGTCCTCCGCGCAGGCTGCCGATGGCGTCCCCAGCGCTCGAAGGTTCGAGGTGTAGGTCACGTAATGCCGTCCAGTGGTCGGGTGGTGTTGTTCTCGCCGGCTTGCCTGGCTGAGTCGAGTGCGCCGTGAAGACCCGCCTGGTCGGGGACCAGCTGGGGCCCACTACCCTGCGGTGTACTGCTGGTCCCTACCGTGGTCAGCGGTTGTCGTCATCCCAGGGCTGAACTGCACGTTCATCCCTAACGGCGGGCCGGCCCCCGTAGCTCAGGGGATAGAGCATCGGTTTCCTAAACCGTGTGTCGCAGGTTCGAATCCTGCCGGGGGCACGCTGTGATGTCTCAGGACATCGGCATAGCCCGGACCCACGATTCGTGGGTCCGGGCTAGGGCGTGTCCTGCGGATCAGCTGAGTGGTCGGCGATGATGCTTTCGCGATGGTGGGTCGGGGCGAGCTGACCGATGCGGCGTGGGCGCGGATCGAGCCACTGCTGCCGGCGACCGGTGGCCGGGGCGGGCGGTGGCGCGATCACCGGCAGGTGATCAACGCGATCCTGTGGCAGCTGCGTACCGGGGCGCCGTGGCGGGACCTGCCCGAGCGCTACGGCCCGTGGAAGACCGCCCACGAGCGGCTGCGCAAGTGGACCGCGGATGGCACCTGGGACCGGATTCTGGCCGAGGTGATCGTCAAAGACGACGCGGTCGGGGCCGTGGAGTGGACCTTCAGCATCGACTCCAGCTCCGTCCGAGCTCACCAGCACGCCGCCGGAGCCAGGAAAAAGGGGGGGCCTGCGCCGGGTGGATCAACGACCTCGCCGTGGCCGGGGAAGCCCTCGGACGCTCCCGCGGCGGACTGACCAGCAAGATCCATCTGGCCGTGGACGGCCGCGGGCTGCCGATGGCCGCGCTGCTGACCGCCGGGCAGGCCGGAGACAACCCGCAGCTGCTGCCGCTGCTCGACGCCGTCTCGGTGACCCGCATCGGTCCCGGCCGACCCCGGCAACGGCCAAATCGGGTGGTGGCCGACAAGGCCTACTCCCACCCCTCGACGCGGGCGGCACTGCGCGCCCGCGGCATCGCCTTCACCAGCCCCGAGCGCTCCGACCAGCTCACCCACCGCAAGGCGAAGGGATCGGCCGGCGGCCGCCCACCCGTCTTCGACCAGCAGATCTACGCCGGCCGCAACGTCGTCGAACGCTGCTTCGCCCGCCTCAAGCAGTTCCGAGCCTTGGCCACCCGCTATGCCAAGCGAGCCGCCTACTACCGGGCCGCACTGATCCTCGCCGCCGTCGTCCTCTGGCTCCGCGAAGATCCCCAGGACAGGCCCTAGTGCCTTTCGGGGCGGGAGCAGCACTCCCGCGCGGCCCGCTCGGCGGTGCGTGCCCGACCGGAGACCCGCGGGTGCAGGAGGCGCCTGGCTGACCACCGCTGGTCGACCGGTCGGATCGCGGCGCGCATGGTGAGCTGGCAATGGTGCTCGACGTGCCGGGTGGCGTACCGGCACGTCAGCCGGCGGCGGCCATCCCGCCGCCGATCGAAGCTCGATCCACGGGCGCCTCGTCGGAGTTCACCGGGCAACGATGGCTCATCGCGCCATGTGCCGGTCGAGGAAGGCGACTGCCTCGGTGATCGCTTCCTCGCTGCCCGCGCGGTCGACCCAGCCGCCGTCCGCCGTCCGCTCCGGCACGACGTAGCCGTGCTCGGCGTGAGCGTGGCTGCTCCAGCGGACGTCGGCGCCGACCTCGGTGAGCAGGTCGTAGGTGGCCCGGAAGACGGCCTGCAGCGGATCGCCGTCCCGCCCCATGACCAGGAGTGGCGTCCGGATGGCGGCGGCGCGTTCCGTCGCGACGGCGAGGTCCATGCGCCGCCGGATCGCCTCGACGCCCGAGCCGTCCAGCCGCTCGACGCTCTCCCCCTCGTGCCTGCGCAGAGCCAGGAACTCGTGCGCCGCCGGTTCGGCGAGGACGCCGGCGGCGAGTCCGTCCCACCCCGAGGCCAGCTTCAGCAGCATCTCGCCGGCGTGGCTGGCCCCGATGGCTCCGATGCGGTCGGGGTCGACGTCGGAACGGGTGCGGAGGTGCTCGACCACGGCCCGCTCGTCCTCGAACTCCAGCGGGCTGCGACTGAACAGCTCACCGCCGGACCGGACGTCGCGCAGCAGCGGTCCGCCGCGGTGGTAGCCGAGCTCCACCTCCGTCCGGTAGTCGATCCAGACCGCGCCGAAGCGGGCGGCGAGGAGCCGGTCGATGACCAGGTCGCGTCGCTCGACGGCGTCGCGGACCCACGGCAGCCCGCCCCCGCCGTTGCCGTACGCGAGGACGATGACGGCGTGCGGCCCCTCGCCGGGAGGCAGGCAGACCGCGACCGGGGTGTAGAGCCCGTCCCACGTCGGCACCAGGCGGTACTCGACCGGCCGGTCCGTGCCCGGGACGTGTCCGGTGCCCACGAGCGGAGCGTCCTCGATCACGGAGTCCTCATCGGGGTCGTCGGACGCCGTTCGGCGCGGGCCGGCGAACGATCGCACCCGCCCCGGCGGCCGTGCAAGCGCCCGAGCAGCTCAGTACGGACCCAGGAGGTCAGCGCCCCATGCGGTCGCGGTAGCGAGCGGCGCGCTTGGCCGCTGCGGCACGCTTGCGGTCGCTCTCCTGCCGCTGCCGGACCAGGGCCGCCGCGTCCCGGTGCTGGGTCGCGGTGCCGACCGGATAGCCGGCCTTCACGACCCGGTTCTCCACAGCCTCGGGCATGTAGGCGATCGAGTAGAACAGCGCCAGGGCCAGGCCGCCGCCGGCGCAGGCGGCCCGCAGCCCCCAGCTCGCCGGCAGGAACGCCATGAGCAGGGCGATCGGAATCGCCAGCTGCACGAGCATGCGGGCCACGTGCCGGAGCCACCACGTCCGGGCCGTGGTGTCGTGCAGGACCCATCCGCGGTGGCGCGCGGGCAGACCGCCGCCGAAGGCGTACCAGATCCAGCGGTGCGGCGCGGGCCGGACGACGGGGTCGGCGGAGGGGCCGGACGCCGCGTCGGACCGGGTCATGGCGCCGGGCTGCTCGTGCTCGATGACGGTCACCCCTTCATGGTCCACCGAAAAGTAGGAACACAAAAGGTTGGGGTACCAACTGTTATGAGGCTCACAACGATCAGGCGACCGTCACCGCGTCGGCGTCGTCACCCGCCGCACCGAGCGCGCGCTGGGAGGCCGCGATCACCTGCGTCAGCGCCTCGTGCAGGCCCATGAGCTCTTCGACGGGCATGCCGAGCCGTTCCACGATGCCCGCGGGGATCCGCTCCGCCTGCTCGCGCAGCGCCGTCCCCTTGTCGGTGAGCGCGAGCGCCAGGTTGCGCTGGTCCTTCGGGTCCCGTTCCCGGCGCAGCAGCCCCGCCGCCTCGAGCCGCTTGAGCAGCGGCGAGAGCGTGCCGGGATCGAGCTGCAGAAGGCCCGAGAGCGCCTTGACCGAGAGGGTTCCGTGCTGCCAGAGCGCCAGCATCACCAGGTACTGAGGGTGGGTCAGACCCAGCGGTTCGAGGACCGGCCGGTAGACCGCCACCACGTTGCGGGCGGCCACGGACAGGGCGAAGCAGACCTGCCGGTCGAGGGCGAGCACGTCCACGGGCTCCACCGGAGCCGCGGACCTCTGCGGGGACGTCACCCCCTCAGGATAGATCCGTGGTGCACCAAGTGTTTGCTCCCCGAGGCCCCGGCGGCTGCGCGCGCGCTCGCGGGGTAGGGCCGCACCCATGCCCCTGCGCAACGCCGCCGTCGCCGCCTCCGGCCAGTGGACCGATCCCGACGACGGGATCCGCTATCCCGCCGGCGAGGTGCACGCCTGGGAGCGGGGCCGGAACGAGACGGTCTGCGGACTCTCGCTGAGCCGATCGCGACTCGGGCGCTTCCCGCACGTCAGCTGGGCCGACGTGCAGCCGGAGTCCGGCCGCCACGCGGAGGAGGTCCAGGCCGTGTGCCGCCGGTGCCGCGCGGCGCTGGGCGCCCGCCGGGACGAGCGCGGGTGGACGCGGACCAACCCGCGCCCCTGATCAGGCGCCGCCGTTGAACATCCAGCTGTTGCCCGTAGCGGCCGCACCCTGCCCCTCGAGCGCACTGACGGAACCCCGGGACGCCGGACGCGGAGCGAGCTCCACCGGGCCGTGTCCCCGTCGCCGGTAGCCCGCCAGAAGGACGAGCGCGGACAGCAGCAGCGTGGCTCCCCACAGCGCGATCAGCAGCCCCACGTGTCCTCCTCAGCCGTGTGGCTCCGCCGGTCGGCGGGGCCCCGCAGGCCGTGTCGAACGGCCCGCGCGATCGGCACACGGTAGGGCCCGGCACGTCGCCGACAGGCCCGACGCGGCGGTGCGGCGAGACGGGGAGGGAACCTCCGCCCCAGGCGACTCGTGAGTATCGGATGAGACGCCGACCCGGCGACGCGGGTTACCGTTCAGGACGCACGTCAGGCTCCGGCAACGGCGCCGGGGGGACGGAAGGTGGGCACTGCATGGACGCCAAGGTGGTGGACGTCCCGGAGAAGGGACGTTTCGAGGTCCGGCTCGACGATCGCGTCGTCGGGCTGGCCAGCTACCACATCGACGGCACCGCGATGACGCTCCCGCACACCGAGGTGGATCCGAGCATGGGCGGCCGCGGCATCGGGACGGCGCTGGTGGCCGGCGTACTGGACGCAGCCCGGGAGCGAGGGCTGCACGTCCTCCCCTACTGCTCCTTCGTGCGGCACTACATCCAGCAGCATCCGGAGACGGTGGACCTGGTCGCGGCCGAGGACCGTCCGCACTTCGGGCTGGAGACCGCCGACCGCTGAGGTGCCGCGTTCGCGCGGCATGCCTAGGCTCCGCCGGTGCCTGAAGGACACACACTCTTCCGCTTGGCGCGCGAGCAGTCCGTGCTGTTCGCTGGACGACCGGTGCACGTGACCAGCCCCCAGGGCCGCTTCGAAGCCGGCGCGGCGCTGCTGGACGGGCGCGTCCTGGACGAGGTCTGGTCCTACGGCAAGCACCTCTTCGCACGGTTCGGGGCCGACGTGCTCCACGTCCACCTCGGGCTGTACGGCGGCTACACCGGCGGTACGGGCGCCCCGCCGCCGGCGCGCGGCGCGCTGCGCATGCGGTGGGTGGCCGACGGCCCGGACGGGGACGGCGTCTGGACCGACCTGCGTGGCCCGACCGCCTGTGAGGTGCTCGCCGACCCCGACGTCGACGCCATCCTGGCCCGTCTCGGGCCCGACCCCCTGCGGCCCCGGGCCGACGCCGGCCGCGCCCTGCGCCGCATCGCCGGCAGCCGGACCCCGGTCGGTGCGCTGCTCATGGACCAGTCGGTCCTGGCCGGGGTCGGCAACGTCTACCGCGCCGAGTTGCTGTTCCGGCACCAGGTCTCGCCCTTCCGCCCCGGCCGCGGCATCGGCGCCGAGCTGTGGGCGCGGATGTGGGCCGACCTGGTCACGCTCATGCGCGCCGGCGTGCGCATGGGCCGCATCGTCACGACGCGCCCCGAACACCGCTCCCGCACGCGCGGCGCCGTCTCGCTCGAGGACGCTCGATACGTGTACCGGCGCACCGGTCTGCCGTGCCGGATCTGCGGCACCGACGTCCGCACCGAGGTGATGGTGGGCCGCAATCTCTACTGGTGCCCGGTCTGCCAGGCGACATGATCCGATCTCTGTGACGGAGCGTTCCGGGCGTGTACTTTCACGCTCGATGAGGAACTCCGTGCGCTGGGTAGTCGCCGTCCTGCTATCGGTGGCGATTGCGGTCCTGGCTGCTCCGGGCACGGCGAACGCCGCGCCGACCCGGGTCGGCTACGACGTCTCCTATCCCCAGTGCGGCACTCCGCTGCCCGCGGACCGGGCCTTCGCCGTCGTCGGGGTCAACGGCGGGCTGTCCACCCGCACCAACCCGTGCCTGACCGACCAGCTGACGTGGGCCTGGGGCTCCTCGGGTGCGGTGCTGTCGCAGCCGAAGGCGCAGCTCTACCTGAACACCGCCAACCCGGGCGAGATCCGCGACCAGGTCACCACGTGGCCCTCCACCGGAGGTACGCCCTACGGCACCTGCGACGGCGGCAACACGATGGCCTGCTCGTGGCAGTACGGGTACGAGCGCGCGGAGAACAGCGTCATCTCCTTCTTCACCCCGGCCGCGCAGGCCGCCCGGGTCGACAGCCAGCCGGCCCGCTACACGTGGTGGCTCGACGTCGAGACGACGAACACCTGGCAATCCGGCTCGACCGCTGCCCTCGCCCGCAACCGGGCCTCGCTCGAGGGCATGACGGCGTACCTGCGGTCGCGAGACGCGGTGGTGGGGCTGTACTCCACCCGGCAGCAGTGGGCGCAGATCGTCGGCGCCGTCGGCCCTCGCAGCATCCTCGCCGGGCGGCATGCCTGGCTGGCCGGCAGCACCTCGCTGTCCTCGGCGACGGCGGCCTGCTATCCGCCGCCGCTGACCCCTCGCGGGCGGGTGACCCTCAGCCAGTACGTCGTCTCCGGGCTGGACCGCAACTACTCCTGCCGCTGACGGCCGCTTCCGGGCGCGCTGCGCTGGTGCGCGAGGGCCCCTCGGGGTCAGGATGCGGGGCGTGACGGACGACGCCTCCGCTCCCCCGTCGGGGAACCATCCGCTGCGCGTCGCGGTCGTCGGTGCGGGTCCGGCCGGCATCTACGCCGCGGACGCGCTCATCCGCCAGGACGACGTCCCCATCGCGGTCGACCTGATCGACCGGCTGCCGACGCCCTTCGGCCTCGTGCGCCACGGGATCGCCCCCGACCACCCCAAGATGCGGGCGATCCGCGACACGCTGCACCGCACCCTCGACCATCCGCGGGTGCGGTTCGTCGGCAACGTCGACGTGGGCGTCGACATCCCGCTCGAGGAGCTGCGGCAGCACGTCGACGCCGTCGTCTACACCTACGGTGCGGCGATCGACCGGCACCTCGGCATCGACGGCGAGGAGCTACCCGGGAGCCTGGCCGCCACCGAGTTCGTCGCCTGGTACTGCGGTCACCCCGACGCCGACCGGGCCCACGTCGAGGCGGCGCTCGCCGGCGTCCGGTCCGTGGTCGTGGTCGGCGTCGGCAACGTCGCCCTGGACGTCGCCCGCGTGCTCGCCCGCACCGCCGACGAGCTCGAGCCGACGGAGATGCCGCAGCACGTGCTGGACGCGCTGGCCGCCACGACGGTCGAGGAGGTCACCGTCATCGGGCGGCGCGGCCCGGCGCAGGCGACGTTCACCACCCAGGAGCTGCGGGAGCTCGGTGAGCTGGCCGGCGCCACGGTGCTGGTCGATCCGGCCGACCTGGAGCTCGACCCGGCCGCCGAGGAGCACGCCGCCCTCGACCGGAACGTCAGCCGGAACCTCGCGGTGCTCCGCGGCTGGGTCGGCCACATTCCCGAGCCGGGGCGGACCCGCCTGACCCTGCGGTTCTACCGGCGACCGGTGCGCCTGCTCGGGACCGACCGGGTCACCGGCGTGGAGGTGGAGCGCACCGCCGTGGACGCCGACGGCCGGGCGATGGGCACCGGGGAGCTCGAGGTGCTGCCCGCCGATCTGGTCGTGCGCTCCGTCGGGTACCGCGGGCTGCCGCTGCCCGGCCTGCCGGTGGACGAGCGCTCGGGCACCGTGCCGCACGAGCTGGGCCGCGTGTTCCGCGACGGTCGCCCCTCCCCCGGCGAGTACGCGGCGGGCTGGATCAAGCGCGGGCCGAGCGGGGTCGTCGGGCACAACAAGCACGACGCCCGGGAGACCGTCGCCTCCCTGCTGGCCGACGCAGCCGAGGGCCGGATCGCCGTCCGCGGACCGGTCGGCGACCTGGTGGAGGAGCTGATCAATCGTGGGGCAGATCCCGTCCTGCTCGACGACTGGCGGGCGATCGACGCGGCGGAGGTCGCCCTGGGCGCGACCCGCGGCCGGGCACGGACGACGCTGCACGAACGCGAGTCACTGATGGCGGCCGTCCGGGCGGCGGCCGCGCGCGGCTGAGGCGGGCCGTCAGCCGACGGCGCGCAGGAGTTCCCGCGCCGACGCGGCGTCGGGTGCCGCGACGAACCGGACGAGCTCGTGCGGATGGGGTGTCAGGGTCAGCGGGTCGCCGGACTCGGTGAGCGCGACCCCGCCGGCCGCCAGCAGCACCGCCAGGCCGCCGGCGACGTCGTAGACATGACTGCCGCTCCGGTCGACGTCGTGCCAGGCGGCGGCCGACCCGTCGGCGACCAGGCACAGGTCGACGGCGGTGCACCCGGTGACGCGTACCCGCCGCGCCGTCGAGGGGACGACGACCGAGTCGGAGCGGGGCGCGCTCGGCACCACGACCGTGCTGCCCGCGCGGGGCGACACGGGGACGTCGTCGCGCTGCGCCCCGCGGCCCTGGGCGCCGACCCAGCGCCGTCCCGATGACAGGTCGGCCACGAGCCCGGCCACCGGGCGGCCGGCCGAGACCAGCGCCGCCGAGAACGCCCACGGGGGCAGGCCCGCCGCGAAGTTGCGCGTGCCGTCGAGGGGATCGAGCACGATCCAGGGCCGCCCGTGGGGAACGGCCTCCCCGGCACGCTCCTCGCTGAGCACCGGCACACCCAGCGGTTCCAGGACCGCGGCGGCGGCCTCGTGCGCCGCGCGGTCGGCCGCCGACACCGGGCTGCCGTCGGCCTTGCTGCGCAGGTTGCCGGTGTCGCGGGCCAGGGCCACGGCGGTCTCGACGCGGCTGGCGGCGCGGGCGGCGAGGTACCGGAAGCGGTCGACGAGCGGCGCGAGGTGCGGCGGCGCCGGCACGGGCACGGTGCGGCCGGTCAGCTGGTGACGCACCCGGTCGCACCCCCAGCCGGCGGCGGTGGCGAGCACCGCCGGGTGGTCCTGCGGCACGCCCGCGCGTGACACGATCACCGCCTCGGCGGCGCCGTCGTCGGCCCACTCCCGGCGGAGCAGCACCGCGCTGCCGGCGTCGTCGGTGAGCAGCCGGCCGCCGGGCTCGACCACCGCCGCGGCCAGCGCGGCCGGCGCCATGCAGAGCCGCTCCCCCGCGGCCGCGATCTGCTCCGAGGTCGTGACGACCCGCAGCTCCGTGGGCACCGCGGCGGCCGGATGCGGTTCAGCCACTGTTCCGCAGGGCGGTCGCGATGCCGTTGATGGTCAGCTGGATGTTGCGGCGGGTCAGCTCGTCGTCGTCGCCCGCGCGCCGACGTCGCAGCATCTCGACCTGCAGGTGGTGCAACGGCTCGAGGTAGGGGAACCGGTTGCGGATCGAGCGGGCCAGCGACGGGTTGTCGGTCAGCGGTTCGTCGGCGCCGGTGATCGCCAGCAGCATCCGCCAGGTGCGCTCGTGCTCGGCGGTGATCTGGTCGAAGACCCGCGCACGCAGTTCCTCGTCCGGCACCAGCTCGGCGTACCGGGCGGCCAGGCCGAGGTCGGTCTTGGCCAGCACCATGCCCATGTTCGACAGGACGGTGCGGAAGAACGGCCAGCGGCGGTGCAGCTCCCGGAGCCGGGCGAGCTTCTCCTCGTCGCCGTCCACCCAGCTCTCCAGCGCCGACCCCGTGCCGAACCAGCCGGGCAGCATGATCCGGGTCTGCGACCAGCTGAACACCCACGGGATGGCCCGCAGGTCGGCGATGGAGTTGCCGGCCTTGCGCGACGGCGGCCGGCTGCCGATGTTCAGCTCGCCGAGCTCCACGATCGGTGTGGCCGCCCGGAACCACTCGACGAACCCGGGGGTCTCGTGCACCAGCGCGCGGTAGGCCCGCTGGGCGCGGGCGGCGAGGTCGTCGAGCAGCGCGTACGCCGGTTCGGCGTCGTCCCCCAGGCCCTCGATGTCGAGCAGGCTCGACTCGAGGGTGGCCGCGACCAGGGCCTCGAGGTTGCGCCGGGCGAGGTCGGGATCGGCGTACTTGGCCGCGATGACCTCGCCCTGCTCGGTGATCCGCAGCGCCCCGGCGACGGCGCCCGGCGGCTGCGCCCGGATCGCCTCGTAGCTCGGCCCGCCGCCCCGGCCGACGGTGCCGCCGCGACCGTGGAACAGCCGCAGCCGGATGCCGCCCGTGCGCGCGGTCTCGACCAGCTCGAGCTCGGCCCGGTAGAGCGCCCAGTTGGCGGCGAGGTAACCGCCGTCCTTGTTGCTGTCGGAGTAGCCGAGCATGACCTCCTGGACGTCGCCCCGCGACGCCACCAGCGACCGGTACAGCGGCTGGTCGAGCATGGCGGCCAGCGTCGTCCCGGCGGCCTGGAGGTCGTCGATCGTCTCGAACAGCGGTGAGATGCCCACCGGGCAGGTGGGGCCGCCCTCGGCGCAGGGGTCGAGCAGCCCGGCCTCCTTGAGCAGGACGGCGACCTCGAGGACGTCGCTCACCGACTCGCACATGCTGATCACGTAGTTCGGAACGGCTCGCGGTCCCAGCAGGGCCATCTGCTGGGCGGCGGCGAGGACGACGTCGAGCTCACCCCGCGTCGTCTCGGACAGCTCTGCGTCGGGGCGGACCAGCGGGCGGCGCATCGTGAGCTCGCCGGCGAGGAGCTCGACCCGGGCCGCCTCGTCGAGCGCCGAGTAGTCGTCGCAGACGCCGGCCCACGCCAGCAGCTCCCCCACCACCTCCTCGTGGACGGCGGAGTTCTGCCGCAGGTCCAGCCCGCACAGGTGGAAGCCGAACACCTCGACGGCCTCACGCAGGCGCTGCAGCCGGTCGTCGGCCAGCGGCGCCGCACCGTGGCTGCGCAGCGAGGCGTCGACCACGTCGAGGTCGGCGCGCAGCTCGTCGGGCGCGCCGTAGGGCGTCAGCTCGGCGTGCGGCGCCGACCCGGGCACCCGGCCCACGACCGCCTTGGCCGTCGCGGCCAGCCGGGCGTACATGCCGTTCAGCGCCCGCCGGTAGGGCTCGTCGCCGCGGAAGGCCGAGTCGTCCTCCGACGCCTCGGCGAGGGCGTACAGCTGCTCGGTCGGCGTGATCAGCCGGTCGGACATCGACAGCTCGTCGCGCAGCGCCTCCAGCTCGGCCAGGTGGTGGGCCAGCGCCGTCTCGGCCTGCCGGCTGGTGGCTCGGCGCAGGGCATCGGCGGTGACGAAGGGGTTGCCGTCACGGTCGCCGCCGATCCAGGAACCGGGCAGCAGCATCGGCCGGCGCAGCACGTCGGCGTCGGGCCAGCGCTCGGTCAGCGCCCGCCGCACCTCGGCGTTGATGGCCGGGACGACGTCGAACAGCGACAGCTCGTAGTAGCGCAGGGCCTCGTCGATCTCGTCCTGCAGCCGCAGCCGGGACAACCGGAGCAGCGCGGTCTGCCACAGGGTCAGCACCGAGCGCCACAGGTGGGCCGACCACTCGTCGTCGTCCAGCTCGCCGGCGGCGGCGCGGTCGCGCTGCCGGAAGAGGTCGGCGATCTGCCGCTGCACCTGGAAGATCGTCTTGCGGCGCACCTCGGTGGGGTGCGCGGTGACGACCGGGCAGACCAGCGCCGTGGCGAGCTCGCGGGCCACCACCTCGTCCGGGATGTCCTTCTGGTCGAGGAGGGCGAACGTCGCGGCGAGGCTGCCCTGCTGCGGCGGCGACCCCTCCCGACGGTGGAAGCGCCGCCGCCGCTCGTGGTGGATGTCCTCGGCGAGATTGGCGAGCACGGAGAAGTGGCTGAACGCCCGGATGACGTGGTTGGCCGACCGGACGTCGAGCTCGGCGAGGCGGTCGGCAAGCTCGGAACGGGTCGACTCGGACCGGCGGACGGCGAAGGCCTCCACGCGCGTGGACTCGACGAGCTCGAGGACGTCGTCCCCGGCCTGCTCCCCGATGACCTGGCCCAGCACCCGGCCGAGCACCCGGATGTCCTCGCGCAGCGGGGCGTCGTCGGCGCGGCCGTCGGCCCCGTCCGCACCGGGGGGACCGCCGTGGTGTCGGAGGTCGGCGACGTCGACAGTGGCTTCGGACACAGTGCGAGTATCCGGGTCCCATGTGACGGGCTTGTGTCGGCCCCTCGATGAACGGCCACCCTTCAGGGGCCCGCGCCGAGCGTGTGAGGCGTGGGGAGAAGGGTGGTCCTTCTTCAGTCGCGCTGGAGCTGGCGGAGCGCCGCGGCGGCGAGCTGGTCGCCGGCCGCCGCGCCCATACCGAACTGCTCGGTCGCGCCGTCGAGGTCACCGCGGTCGGCGAGCAGGACGCCGAGGTTGTGATGGCAGTACATGTCGCCGGCCGCGATGCCGCTGCGGTAGGCCTCCTCGGCGGCCTCCACGTCGCGCAGCTCGTCGGCGTAGAGGTTGCCCAGGGGCAGCCATGCCTCCATCTCGCCGAGCTTGGCGCCCCGCTCCAGGACGAAGCGCGCCTCGGCCAGGCGCCCGGTGTCCTTGAGCAGCTGCGCCAGGTCGCTGCGGGCCGACGGGAAGTGGTCCTGGCCGGCCCGCAGCGCCGGCTCGAGGGCGGGGTCGGCGGTCGCGCCCCAGCGCCAGGACGCGACGACGGCCGCGGCCTCGGCGTCCCCGGCGACGGCCAGTTCCTCCGCCACGGCCAGCGCCTGCCCCGGCTCGCCCTGCTCCTGCAGGAGGAAGGCGAGCTCCAGGCCGCCCTGCAGATCGCCCGCGTCGGCGGCGCCGCGGTAGGCGCGCATCGCGCCCGCGAGGTCACCGAGCTGTTCGAGGACCCGGCCCAGGTTGCGCCAGGCGTCGGGCTCGCCGGCGGCGATGGACTGCTCGTAGGCGACGACCGCCTCCGTCCACCGGCGCTGCCCGGCCAGGCAGTTGCCCAGGTTGAACGACGCCACCGCGTCACCCAGATCGGCGGCCCGCCGGAAGCACCACTCGGCGGCGCTCTGCCGGCCGACGTCGGCCAGGTCGCAGCCCAGGTCGATCAGCTCGTCGACGTCGCTCGAGGCCCGCAGGCGCCGAAGGCGTCCGTCCAGGTCCTCGGTCATGCAGCGATGATCGGGGCGCGGGGGCCGATCCCACCTCTCCCGTCGGGGTGATCTCACCCCAACGGGAGCACCCCGATCCCTCGCGGGTCAGTCGCCGAACGCCTCCCGCCAGGCCGGCATCAGCGCCGTCCGGCTCCACTCGAGGAACGGCGCCTGCTGGTCGCCGCCGATCTGCACCAGCGCCAGGTGCGTGAATCCGGCGTCGGCGTACTCGCGAGCGGCCTCGATGACCGCGCCGACGTCGTCCCCGCACGGTATCGACGACTCGACGTCCTCCTCGCGCACGAACTGGCCGGCCGCGTCGAAGGCGGGCGGGCCGGGCAGCTCGGCGTTGACCTTCCAGCCGAGGCCGAACCAGCGGAACAGCGTGTGCGCGCGGGTGACCGCCGCTGCCTTGTCGGTGCCGAAGCTGATCGGCATCTGGCCGACCCGGGGCTTGCCGGCACCTCCGGCCGCGTCGAAGTACTCGCCGAGCTCGGCCTTGGGCTCGACGCCGATCATCAGGTCGGCCAGCTCGCCGGCGATCTCGCACGACTGCTTGCCCGAGACGGCGATGCCGATCGGCACCCGCGTCTCCGGGAGGTCGAAGAGCTTGGCCGACTCGACGTCGAAGTGCTCGCCGCGGAAGTTCGTGTAGCCCTCGCCGTCGAACAGGTCGCGGATGATCGTCGCTGCCTCGACGAGCATCTCCTGCCGCACGTCGGCGGGCGGCCAGCCGCCGCCCACGACGTGCTCGTTGAGGTTCTCGCCCGAGCCCAGCCCGAGGGTGAACCGGCCGTCGGAGAGCAGCTGCAGCGTCGCCGCCTTCTGCGCCACGACCGCGGGGTGGTAGCGGAAGCTGGGGCAGGTCACGTACGTCATGAGCGGGATGCGACTGGTGGCCTGCGCGGCCGCGCCGAGGACGGTCCACGCGTGCGGCGCATGCCCCATCTCGTCGAGCCACGGGAAGTAGTGGTCGCTGCACACGGAGAAGTCGAACCCGGCCTCCTCGGCGCCCACCACGTGGCTGACCAGGTCCTTCGGCCCGGCCTGCTCGGTCATCATCGTGAAGCCCAGTTCCATGCCCATGCGCCCCGGCTACCCCGTCCCCGTTGCGCGCAACCGATTCCCGGCGCGCCGGGCCGGTCAGTCGCCGAAGGCCTCGCGCCAGGCGGGGAGCAGGGTGGTGCGGGCCCAGTCGAGGAAGGGCCGCTGCTGGTCGCCGCCGATCTGCACGATCGACATGTGGGTGATGCCCGCGTCGGCGTAGGTCTGCGCGCTCTCGATGACCGCGTCGACATCGTCCCCGCAGAGGATGCCCTCGGCGACGTCGTCCTCGCGGACGAACGCGCTCGCCGCGTCGAAGGCCGCCGGCCCGGGCAGCTCGGTGTTGACCTTCCAGCCCAGGCTGCCCCACCGGAAGAGTTCGCGCGCGCGGCGACGGGCGGCCGCGCGGTCGGGATCGAAGGCGATCGGCAGCTGCCCGTAGCGGGGCTTGCCGGCGCCCCCGGCAGCGTCGAACCACTCGCCGTGCTGCGGGTCGGGCTCACCCGCCACCAGGGCGTCGGCCAGTTCGCCGGCGATCGTGCAGGACTGCTTGCCCGATGCGGCGACCGCGATCGGCACCCGCTGCTCCGGCAGGTCCCAGAGCTTGGCCGACTCGACCTGGAAGTGCGCACCGCGGAAATTGGTGTAGCCGTTTCCGTCGAAGAGCTCGCGAATGATGTGGATCGCCTCGACGAGCATCTCCTGGCGGACGTCGGCGGGAGGCCAACCGGCGCCCACGATGTGCTCGTTGAGGTTCTCGCCGGAGCCGAGGCCGAGGGTGAACCGCCCGTCGGCGAGCAGTTGCAGGGTCGCGGCCTTCTGTGCGACGACCGCGGGGTGATACCGGAATGTCGGGCAGGTCACGTAGGTCATGAGCGGGATGCGGCTGGTGGCCTGGGCGGCCGCGCCGAGCACGGTCCACGCGTGCGGCGAGTGCCCCATCTCCGCCAGCCACGGGAAGTAGTGGTCGCTGCACACCGAGAAGTGGAACCCGGCCTCCTCGGCCCCGACCACGTGGCTGACCAGGTCCTTCGGCCCGGCCTGCTCGGTCATCATCGTGTAGCCCAGCTGCATGCCCATGGCGGCGCGGCTACCCCGCCGACCCGAGGCCAAACGGTTTGCTGGCCCCGCTGCAGGGTCCCGCCGCGAGCCTGCGAGTGGCGGGGGGCAGCGGGGTCCTTCTTCAGACCCGCTCGGCACGGAAGGCGTCCTTGAGCTTGGTCTTGCCGCTGGTGCGCAGCAGGGCCGCCGAGTACACCCGGCCGCCGAGCCGGACGACCAGGGCGACGGCCACGAGCATGAGGACGGCGGACAGCGCCACCTCCCACGCCGCCACGTGCCCCGCCGCCTGCCGCACCGGCATCACCATCGGCGACAGGCCCGGCACGAACGAGGTGACCCTGGCCAGGGCGCCGCCGGGGTTGCCGGCAGCCTGGAGGCCGATCACCAGCGAGGCGATCAGCAGCAGCGAGGTGGGCATCAGCACGGTGCCGAGGTCCTCCTGCCGGCTGACCAGCGAGGCGGCGACGGCGAAGATCGAGGCGTAGAAGGCGAAGCCGAGCACGAACCAGAGGACGACGGACACCGCCGTGCCGACGACGTCCCCCGGCACGTCGACGATGTCGAAGGCGAGCGCGCCGCCGACCCCGATCACCACGATGAGCACGATCTGCGCGAGGCCCAGCACACCCAGCCCGATGATCTTGCCGGCCAGCAGCTGCCAGGGACGCAGCGTCGCGAGCAGCAGCTCGACCACCCGGCTGGACTTCTCCTCCACGACGCCCTGGGCGATGAACTGCCCGAACAGGATGAGCAGGCCGTAGAGCAGGGAGACGCCGATGATCGCGGCGGCGATCCGCTGACCGTTCTGCTCCGCGTCCGGTTCGAGGGGCGTGACGGCCACCTGCGGGACGTCGAGCTTCGAGATGCCGGCCCGGGCGAGCTGTTCGCCCAGGGAGAGCTCCGAGACCGCGCCCTGGACCACCGCCTGCAGCGAGGCGTCGGCGGACTCCTGCACGACCAGCTCCGGCGTCGGGTCGGCCCCGTCGACCAGCGCGCCGTCGACGTCGCCGTCCTCGACGGCCGAGCGGGCGGCGGCCTCGTCGGCCAGACCCACGACGGTGACGTCGACGCCGACTGCCTTGCCCTGGGCCACCAGGGCCGGCTGCAGCGCGGTGCGGTCGCCGACGACGCCGACGCGCACCTTCTCGCCGCCGCTGCTGAGCACCACCTGGAACGCGATGCTGCCGACGATCAGCAGGATGATCACGACCGAGCTGATGATGAAGCTGCGGTCGCGGATGCGGGTCGAGATCTCGCGGGCGGCCACCAGCCGGACGAGGCCGCTACTGCTGAGGTCACGTGGCTCACTCATGCCGCCACCTCCTGCGGGCTCACGGTCACGGCCTCCCGGAAGAGCTCGACGAGCGTGGGCTGCCGCCAGGCGAAGTGGGTGACGCGGCCGGTGCGCAGTGCGGCCGACAGCACCTCCTGGTCGTCGGTGCCGCCGTCGAGCTCGAGCAGGGTGTCCCCGGCCTGCTCCGACACGACCCGGACACCGGTCAGCGACGCGGCCCAGTGCGGTGCGGCGTCCGGTACGACCACCCGCAGCAGCCGGCCGGCCTCCCGGCGGCGCAGCTCCTCGACGGTGCCCGTGGCGACCATCCGACCGCGGGCCAGGATGCCGACGGCGTCGCACAGCCGCTCGACGAGGTCGAGCTGGTGACTGGAGAAGACGACCGGCACACCCTCGCGGGCCTGACCCAGCAGCGCCTCGGCGAGGGAGTCGACGCCGATCGGGTCGAGCCCGGAGAACGGCTCGTCGAGGATCAGCACCTCGGGCCGGCTGACCAGGGCGGCGGCCAACTGCACGCGCTGCTGGTTGCCCAGCGACAGCTTCTCCACCGCGTCGCCGCGGCGCTCGCCCAGGCCCAGGCGCTCGATCCACTCGGCGGCGGCGCGCGCGGCGGCCGCGGCACCGAGGCCGTGCAGCCGGGCGAAGTAGGTGACCTGCTCGCCGACCTTCATCTTCGGATAGAGGCCGCGCTCCTCCGGCATGTAGCCGATGCGCCGCCGGACGGCGTCGTCGAGCGGCCGGCCCTGCCAGCTCACCCGCCCCGCGTCGGGCCGCACCAGCCCCATGGCGATGCGCATCGTCGTCGTCTTGCCGGCGCCGTTGGACCCGCAGAAGCCGAACATCGAGCCGGGGGCGACCGTGAACCCGACGCCGTCGAGCACCCGGTTGTCGCCGAAGCTCTTGTGCAGCCCGTCGAACTCCAGCACCGGTCCTCCTGCCGTCGCGATCACCTGCACCGCACCGTATCGGCCGCTCCCCCTCGCGCCGGACGCCTCGCTGCGGTGTCATCGACGCATGAGCGAGGAGAACCACCCGGCGCAGCCGCCCGAGGGCGTGGGCCTCGACGGGCTGCGGACGGCGGCCGCGGGCTGCCGGGCGTGCGAGCTCTGGGAGCCGGCGACCCAGACCGTCTTCGGCGAGGGGCCCGAGACGGCGCGGATCGTGTTCGTCGGCGAACAGCCCGGCGACCAGGAGGACCGGAAGGGCGAGCCGTTCGTCGGGCCCGCCGGGCGGCTGCTCGACAAGGCGCTCGCGGACGCCGGCAAGCGGCGCATGCACCAGACGCCCGGGCCCGAGCACCTGCGCGCCTGCCGCCCGTGGCTGGAGGCGGAGTTCGCCGTCCTGCAGCCCGAGGTCGTCGTCTGCCTCGGCGCGACCGCGGCCAAGGCGCTGATCTCGCCGTCCTTCCGGATCACCAAGGACCGCGGGCAGCTGCTGCCCTGGACCCCGCCGGGCGTCGCCGCCGCCGAGGGCGTGGCTTCGGACGCGGACGACGACGAGGACGCCCCGCACCAGATGTGGATGCTCGCGACGACGCATCCCTCCGCGATCCTGCGCACCCCCGACGAGGCCCGCGACGCCGCCTACGACGCCCTCGTCGCCGACCTGAAGGTGGTGGCCGGCGCGCTGGCCTGAGTGATCGGCCTCGGTACAGGGGCCCGCCGCGAGCGTGCGAGCTGTGGGGGGTAGCGAGGTCCTTCTGTCACCCGGTGGTCGGGATGTCCACCGTCGTGCGAGAGGCGCGGAACAGCCGGAACGACGGCACGACCAGGGCGACGACCGCCATCGCGACGACGATCATCACCCCGCCCGACACCATCGCCGCCGTGACGCCCGCGGTGCTGGCGATCGCCCCGGCCCGCAGGTCGCCCAGCCGCGGACCCCCCGCGACGACGACGATGAAGACGCCCTGCATGCGGCCGCGCATCTCGTCGGGGGCGGCCAGCTGGAGCATCGACGTCCGCAGCACCGCGCTGACCATGTCGCCGGCGCCGGCGACCGCCAGGCAGAGGACGGCGAGCCACAGCGTCGGGGCCACGCCGAAGCCGACGATCGCCACACCCCAGACCGCGATCGCACCGAGGACCACCGCGCCCTGACGGTCGACGCGCGTGACCCAGCCCGACGTGAGACCCATGACGAGCGCGCCGATCGAGAGGCCGGCGAACAGCCAGCCCAGGCTGTTCGGCGAGCCCGCGAACCGGGTCGCCGACAGCTCGGGGAACACCGCCTGCGGCCAGGCGAACAGCATCGCGATGATGTCGACGACGAAGGTCATGAGCAGCACCGGCTGGGTGCGCAGGAACGCGAAGCCCTCCCCCACCCCGCGGACCGCCGTCCGGAGCCGGAGCGGGCCGGCCGTGCCGCCGGGCGGCAGCGGTGGCAGCCCGCGCAGCAGCAGGGCCGCGACGACGAAGCCGGCCGCGTCGACGGTGTAGGCCAGGAAGATGTCGCCCACCCCGATGAGGACGCCGGCCAGCAGCGGCCCGACGATGACGCCCGCCTGGCGCACCGTCATCGCGAGCGCGTTGGCCGCGGCGACCCCCTCCGGCCCGACGAGCACGGGGATGACGGCGCCGCGGGTGGGCTGGTTGACGGCGGCGAAGCCAGAGACGCAGGCGGCGAGCACCCACAGGACAGCGAGGTTGCCGCCGCCGGGCAGCAGGGCCTGGACGGCGAGCAGCGCGCTCGTTCCGGCCGCACCCACCGAGGTGATCAGCATCAGCCGGCGGCGGTCCATCGCGTCGGCGATCGCACCGCCGAGCAGCCCGAAGACGATCAGCGGCACGAGCGCGACGACCGAGGTGACGCCGACCAGCAGCGACGAACCGGTGAGCGCATAGACCTGGTACGGGACGGCGACCAGGGTCATCTGCTGGCCGAGCATCGTCGCGGCCACCCCGCCGAACAGCCGGCGGTAGGGCGGGTTGCGCAGCGGTGCGGTGTCCAGGGCCCAGCCGCGCCGTCCCTGGAGGCCCCGCTGCAGGGACCCGGGCCGAGCTTGCGAGGCCAGGGGGGCAGCGGGGTCCTTCATCGGTTCTTCGACCGCGCGCCCGCCCTCGACGGGATCGACCGGATCGACGGGGTCGGCGGACCCGCTCACGGTGTCACCGGTTCGCTCCCGCGGCGCGCTCCGCTCCTCGCTCCATGCCGGAGGCCGCCTTCGCGGTCGGTCCGCTCCTCGCTCGTTCCTCGCTGCGATGCTCCCTCCCTGTCGGCGGCCGCCTCGCTGCGATGCCCACGCTCCTGTCCGCTCACGGCGCCAGGCGCTGCACGATCCAGCCGCCACCCTCCGCGTCGTCGCGGAGGAACCGCAGTCGGTCGTGCAACCGGTCCTCCCCGCCCTGCCAGAACTCCACCCGCTCCGGCAGCACCCGGTAGCCACCCCAGGCCGCCGGGCGCGGCACCGGACCCTCGGGCGTCTGCTCGTCGAGCAGCCGGACCCGTTCGGCGAGCTCGTCCCGCGAGGCGACGACGGTCGACTGCACCGAGGCCGCGGCGGCCAGCTGGGCGCCGCGGGGCCGCGGGTCCCACAAGCCGTCGGAGGCGGTGTCGCCGATCCGCTCCACCCGGCCGGTCACCCGGACCTGCCGCTGCATCGGGTGCCACGGGAAGACCAGTGCGGCCCGCGGGTTGACCGCGAGCTGCGCACCCTTGGCCGAGGCGTAGCTGGTCCCGAAGATGAACCCCTCGGCGTCGTAGCCCTTCATGAGCACGATGCGCGCGTCCGGCGCTCCGTCGGCATCGGCGGTGGCCACCACGACGGCGTTCGGCTCGGGCAGCTCCGCGGCCACGGCGTCGGCGAACCAGCGGTCGAACTGCTCGACCCAGGTCGGCGCGAGATCGGCCTCGTCGAGCCGGCCGGCGGTGTAGTCCCTGCGCATGCTGGAGAGGTCGGGCACGACCGCCATGCTGACACCCGGGGCCAACTCGGGGCGCGCCCGACTCCCGCACCCGCTCCGGTCCGACGGCCCCGCCTGCGGGATGAGCGGCGCCACGGCCTAGTGTCCACGGGCAGAAGTGCGCGTATTTCCCTACCGCACGTGGTCCGCGCGCAGAGGAGCATGCGAGATGGCCGACGACTTCGTACCCGGCCTGGAAGGCGTCATCGCCTTCGAGACCGAGATCGCCGAACCCGACAAGGACGGCGGCGCCCTGCGCTACCGCGGTGTCGACATCGAGGACCTCGTCGGCAAGGTGACGTTCGGCAACGTCTGGGCGCTGCTGGTCGACGGCAAGTTCGGCCCGGGTCTGCCCCCGGCCGAGCCGTTCCCCATCCCGGTGCACACCGGCGACGTCCGCGTGGACGTGCAGGCCGCGCTGGCGATGCTGACGCCGATCTGGGGTTACCGCCCGCTGCTCGACATCGACGCCGAGGAGGCCCGCGAGGAGCTCGCCCGGGCCGCCGTCATGGCGCTGTCCTACGTCGCCCAGTCCGCCCGCGGCATCGGCATCCCCGCGGTGCCGCAGCGACGGATCGACGAGGCCGCGACGATCGTGGAGCGGTTCATGGTCCGCTGGCGCGGCGAGCCCGACCCGCGGCACGTCGCCGCCGTCGACGCGTACTGGACCTCGGCGGCCGAGCACGGCATGAACGCCTCCACCTTCACCGCCCGCGTCATCGCCTCCACCGGGGCCGACGTGGCGGCGTCCCTGTCGGGAGCGATCGGCGCGATGTCGGGCCCGCTGCACGGCGGTGCCCCGTCCCGCGTCCTGCACATGCTCGACGAGGTGGAGAAGACCGGCGACGCCGAGAAGTACGTGAAGGACCTGCTCGACCGCAAGGAGCGGTTGATGGGCTTCGGCCACCGCGTCTACCGCGCCGAGGACCCGCGCGCCCGCGTGCTTCGCCGCTCCGCCGAGGAGCTCGGCGCCCCCCGCTTCGAGGCCGCCCTCGCCCTGGAGAACGCCGCGCTCAAGGAGCTGCGCGAGCGGCGCCCCGACCGCCCGGTCGAGACCAACGTGGAGTTCTGGGCGGCCATCGTCCTCGACTTCGCCGAGGTGCCCAGCCACATGTTCACCTCGATGTTCACCTGTGCCCGCACCGCCGGCTGGTGTGCGCACATCCTCGAGCAGAAGAACACCGGCCGGCTGGTGCGCCCGTCGGCGCGCTACATCGGTCCCGATCCCCGCAAGCCCGAGGACGTCGAGGGCTGGAACACCATCAAGACCAAGGCCACCACGCAGGTCGCGCCGGCCTGAACGCCGCCATGTGACCTGTCGACGGCCCGGTTCCGCCTCCTGCGGTCCGGGCCGTCGCCGTCTGCACCGACCACCCGAGAGGCAATACCCGGATGAGCATCACCATCCCCGCCGAGCTGCTGCCCGCCGACGGACGGTTCGGCTGCGGCCCGTCCAAGGTCCGCCCGGAGGCGCTCCAGGCGCTGGCCACCGACGGGGCGGCCATCATGGGCACCTCCCACCGGCAGGCGCCGGTGAAGAGCCTGGTCCGCCGGGTCCGAGAAGGCCTGACCCAGCTGTTCGACCTGCCCGACGGCTACGAGGTGGTGCTCGGCAACGGCGGGACGACGGCCTTCTGGGACGCCGCGATCGTCGGGCTCATCCGGCAGCGCTCCGCCCACGGCACCTACGGCGAGTTCTCGGCGAAGTTCGCCTCCGGGGTGGCCGAGGCGCCGTTCCTCGACGACCCGGTCATCGCCAAGGCCGAGCCCGGCTCGCTCGCCCTGCCCACCGCGTCGGCCGGTGTGGACGCCTACGCCTGGGCGCACAACGAGACCTCCACCGGCGTGATGGCCCCGATCACCCGGCCGGCCCGCACGGACGACGCCCTCGTGCTCATCGACGCGACCAGCGGCGCGGGCGGCCTGCCCGTCGACGTCTCGCAGACCGACGTCTACTACTTCGCCCCGCAGAAGAGCTTCGCGGCCGACGGCGGGCTGTGGGTGGCCCTGATGTCGGGCGACGCACTGGCCCGGGTGTCCGAGATCAAGGCGTCGGGGCGGTGGATCCCCGGCTTCCTCGACCTGTCGATCGCCGTGGACAACTCGTCGAAGGACCAGACCTACAACACCCCGGCCGTCGCGACCCTGTTCCTGCTGGCCGACCAGATCGACTGGCTGCTGTCCCTGGGCGGGCTCTCCGGCGCGGTCGACCGCACCCGCACCTCGTCGGACCGGCTGTACGGGTGGGCGGAGAAGTCGGAGTACGCGACGCCGTTCGTGAGCCGGCCGGACCAGCGGTCCCTCGTCGTCGGCACGATCGACTTCGCCGACTCGGTGGACGCCGCCGCCCTGGCCAAGACGCTGCGCGCCAACGGCATCGTCGACGTGGAGCCCTACCGCAAGCTGGGCCGCAACCAGCTGCGCGTGGGCATGTTCCCGGCCGTCGACCCCGACGACGTCAGTGCCCTGACCGCCTGCATCGACTACGTGGTCGAGCGCCTGTAGACGACCTGTACGGCCGCTGCCAGGAAGCGGCGGTACCGTCGCGTCGACGTGCCCAGGAAGCCGAGCGAAGCCGGCTGCCCATCCGACGAACCGTCCGGTTCCCGCGGCCCACCGATCTCTCGGCTGGAGGTGAGCGTGGTTCCCGATCCCGCGTCGGGGCCTGACATCGGCGACCTGTTCGCCGCGGGCGGCGAGGCGGGCCGGATCATGGCCGCCTTCGACTGGGCGAGCACGTCCGTCGGTCCGGTGGAGTCGTGGCCGGCCAGCCTGCTCTTCGCCGTCCGCACGGTCCTCGTGTCGCGCTTCCCGATGGTGCTGACCTGGGGGCCGGACTTCCTGCAGTTCTACAACGACGCCTACGCGCCCCTGATCGGCGCGAAGCACCCGGCGATCGGCGAGGACATCCGGGTGACGCTGTCCGAGGGGTGGGCCGCACTCGAACCGCCCATCGAGCACGCGATGACCACGCTCGAGGCGTCGTGGCTGCCCGGCCTCCTGCTACCCCTGGAGCGCTCGGGCTATCTGGAGGAGGCCTACTTCACCGTCTCCCACGCCCCGGCCTTCGACGACGACGGCCGGGTCGCCGGCATGCACGGCGTCTGCACGGAGATCACCGGCGAGGTCCTCAGCGCCCGCCGCCAGCAGCTGCTGCACGAGCTGGCCATGGCCGGTGGGCGGCTCGCCGACGAGTCGACGACGGTCGAGGCGATGTGCCGGGCGCTCCGGGACGATCCGCTGGACGTGCCGTTCGCGGCGGTCTACCTCTCCGACGGGACGGACGCGGACCTCCGGCTCTCCGCCGCGGTCGGTTGCGACGCCGCCCGGCTGCCGGCCACCCTGAGCACGGACAGCGCGGAGCTGGACGGCATCGCCGAGCGGCTGGCGATCCCCGGCGGGCCGTGGGGGGACCGGGTGACCTCGAGCGTCGTCCTGCCCCTGGTCGCGAACCGCGATGCCGCGCCGCTCGGCCTGCTGCTGGTCGGGGTGAGCCCCAACCGCGCCCTCGACGCGGCGTACCGGACCTTCCACGAGCTCGTCGCGGGCCAGTTCGCCGGCGCCGTCGTCAACATCCGGGCGTTCGAGACCGAACGGCTCCGCGCGGAGTCGCTGGCCGAGCTCGACCGCGCCAAGACGACGTTCTTCTCCGACGTGAGCCACGAGCTGCGGACGCCGCTGACCCTCCTGCTGGGCCCGATCCGCGACGTCCTGGAGGACCCCGCCTCCCCGCCGGCCGACGACGTCCGCGAGCAGCTCGAGCTGGCGATGCGCAACGGGCAGCGGCTGCAGCGACTGGTCAACGACCTGCTCGACGTCGCCAGCATCGAGGCGGGCCGCGCGACGCCGGTGCGGGTGGAGACCGACGTCGCCACCTTCACCGCCGAGCTGGCCGGCATCTTCCGGGCGGCCACCGAGCGCGCCGGCCTGCGGCTGTCCGTGGACTGCCCTCCGCTGGGACGCGCGGCCTGCATCGATCCGCGCATGTGGGAGAAGATCGTCGTCAACCTGCTGGCCAACGCGGTCAAGTACACGTTCGTGGGCGACATCGACGTCTCACTGCGGGCCGACGGCGACCGGTTCGTGCTGACGGTGGCCGACACGGGTGTGGGCATCGTCGCCGACGAGCTGCCGCAGTTGTTCCAGCGGTTCCACCGGGTGCCCGGCGCCGCGGCCCGCACCCGGGAAGGCGCTGGCATCGGGCTGGCCCTCGTGCACGAGCTCGCGGCGCTGCACGAAGGAACCGTCTCGGTTCAGAGCGAGCCCGGCGTCGGCAGCACGTTCACGGTGACCATGCCGTTCGGGACGCCCGACTCGTCCGACGAGGCCGGCGCCCTGACGGTCGGACCGTCGGAGGCTGCCCGCGGTGAGGCGGCCAGCTGGGCGCAGGACACCTCGCGCCCCGGGGACCAGCCACGGGCGAGTTCGGGCGCCGGCATCCTGGTGGTCGACGACAACGCCGACATGCGGGCCTACCTGACCCGGCTGCTCGGCCCGCACTGGCGGGTGCGCACCACCGCGAACGGCGAGGAGGCGCTGGCCGCGATCTCCGACGACGCCCCCGACGTCGTGCTCACCGACGTGATGATGCCGCGGATCGACGGCTTCGAGCTGCTGCGCGCCATCCGCGCCGACCCCGCCACCACCGGCATCCCCGTGATCATGCTGACCGCGCGTGCCGGCCAGGAGGCCTCGGTCGAGGGGCTCGAGGCCGGCGCCGACGACTACCTGGCCAAGCCGTTCCAGGCGGCGGAGCTGATCGCACGTGTGCGGGTCGCGCTGGAACGGACGGCCGGCCGGCGCACGACCGCTCCCGCACCCCGCCCGGTCGCCGACGCGGCCGCCGTCGTGGCGACCGGCCCGCCCTCCGACGTCGTCCCCGAGTGGGCCGGACCGCCCTCTCCCCGGCGGCCGGAGCCCGCAACCGGGGCGGCCACGGCCGCCGCGCAGTGGCGGCTGCCGTCGGCCGCCTCCTCGATCCCGGTGCTGCGCCGCCGGCTGCGCGCCCTGCTGGAGGGTGCCGGCGTGGACCCGGATCGAACCTACGACCTGCTGCTGGCCGCGACGGAGGCGGCGACGAACGCCGTCGAGCACGCACAGGAGCCCACCGAGCCCTTCATCGACGTCTCCGCGACCGTGGCGGGCGATGACGTCCGGATCGACGTGCGCGACCACGGGCAGTGGCGGGAGCGCGGGCCCAGCATGGACCGCGGGCGCGGTTCGACGCTGATGAGCGCCTTCGGGCAGGTCACCGCCACGCCGAGCCCGGAGGGCACCACCGTGGTCATCAGCAGCAGCCCCGGCGACGAGCCGAGCTCCACGGCGGCCGGCTAGGCAGTCAGCCCAACAGCCAGGTGTCCTTGGTGGCACCACCGCGGACGGCGCTGGTGACGCGCGAGCCCGGTGCCGGCGCCACCCGCGTCAGGGGCGCGGGCAGCACCCGCGGGTCCGGCGCGGCGACCGAGAACACCCGCAGGTCCGCGTGCCGGGGCTGGAGCCCGCCCTCGACCAGGGTCGGCACCGTGGAGAAGTCGACCGGCTCCTGCGCCACGAACCGGTGCGGCGCGGCCGCGACCTCCGCCTCGACCTGCGCCAGCTCCGCCGTCGAGCAGTCCGGCCCGAAGACGGTTCCCCGGCCCCCGTACCCGGCGACCGGCTTGAGCACGAGCTCGTGCAGGCGGTCGCGCACCTCCGCCCACTGAGCCGGGTCGGCGAGCACCCACGTGGGCACCGACCCGAGCAACGGCTTCTCGCCGAGGTAGAAGCCGATCATCGCCGGCACCCATGCGTAGGCCGCGGCGTCGTCGGCCACGCCGTTCCCGGGGACGTTCGCCAGGCCCAGCCGTCCCGCACGCACCGCCTCGGTGAGCAGCACGTCCACCGGCTGGCCGATCGGCGTCAGGTAGGCGCCGAGCGCGGCGTCGTCGAAGCGGCGGTACAGCACGTCGACGGGCGTGCGCACGCCGTCGGCCAGCACCTCCACGCCGCCGTCCGTGCGGGGCCAGATCTCCGAGGCGCGCACGAGTGGCACGCCGAGCGCCTCGGCGAGCAGACGGTGCTCGAACCAGGTGCCGTCGGTCTCGCCGGCGGAGAGGACGGCCAGCCGCGGCGGGCCCTCGCAGAACGGCGGCGCGGCGGCCCGGAGGCCCGCGCGCAGGACGGGCGCCGCGTCCCAGGGGTCCACCGGCGCCGGCCCGTTCCCGCCGAACAGCTCGGGGACGGCGCCGCGGGTGCTCTCGCGGTTGGCCATGGCGTAGCCCAGGCCGGCGGGCACCCGCAGGTCGTCGGCGAGGACGGTCCACGTGCCCGGCGCGGTGCGCACCAGGTCCGCGCACGCGACGGCGGCACGCGGCTGACCGGCCCAGGCCAGCGCGACGGCGTCGGGATCGTGTCCGGGGCTGTGCGCGACGGCCCACTCGGGAAGGAGGCCGGCCCGCACGATCTCGGGGGCGCGGTCGGAGTCGCCCCGCCGTCGCCCGGCGGCCCGGTAGGCGTCGGCGAGGAACGCGTTGAGCGCACGGTGCCGCTGCTCGACGCCCGCCGCCAGTTCGATCCACTCCCGCAGCGGCACGATCCGCGGCACCGGGTCGAGCGGGAACGGGTGCACCCGCTGCCGGCCGTCGGTCCAGCCGGTGACGCTGAGCCCGCGGGCCGCCCGCTCTCCGGCGAGCGCCGCCGACGCTGCGGCCAGGCCGGAGCCGCCCAGCCGCTCCAGCACCGGGCCCAGGGCGGCGTAGCCGCCGGTCAGCCGGCCGGCCCGATCCACCGCCTCGTCGGCGGGGGCTACGGGATAGCCGCTGAACAGAGAGCCGCTCACAGCCAGCGATCGAACCAGGAGACCACGGCGGCGCTCAGCTCGACGACGTGGTCGCGGTCGACGATCGTGTGGCCCTCGCCCCGCAGGAGCAGCAGCTCGCTACGCGCGCCCAGCGCCTGCAGGGCCTGGTGCGCCTGCACGGACTCGGCGACGGGCACGTTGGTGTCCCGGTCGCCGTGGGCGAACAGCACGGGCGAGGTCAGCCGGTCCAGCACGGTCATCGGGGAGAGCGAGGCGAGCAGCTCGCGGTCGGCCACGGGGTCGCCGTACTCGGTGACCGACGCCGCGGCCATCCACGGTTCCGTGCCCGCGAAGAAGGTGCGCAGGTCGCTCATCCCGGCGCCGGTGACGCCCGCGGCGAACAGGTCGGGCCAGCGCGTCAGGGCGACCAGCGTGAGGTAGCCGCCGTAGGACCAGCCGTGCGCCCCGACCCGGCCCTGTTCGGCGATCCCCGCGGCGACCAGTTCCTCGACCGTCGTCCGGACGTCGTCGAACGACGCCTCGCGGGCCGGGCCGTCGTCGGCGGTCATGAACGCGCGCCCGAACCCGCCGGAGCCCCGGACGTTCGGTGTGAACACGGTGAAGCCCGCGGCGACCAGGCTCTGCGCGAGCGTCGAATAGGAAGGCCGCTCCTGACCCTCCGGACCCCCGTGGAAGCTGATGACCGTGCGGTTGGGCCCGTGCACGTCGGCCGGCACGTAGAGCCAGCCGGTCAGCGGCATCCCGTCCGGGGCCGAGTACTCGTAGCGCACCGGCGGCACGAGGGCATGGCACGGCGGCCGGGGCAGAGTCGACGGCAGCGGCGTCGGTGCGCCCTGCTCCGCGAGCGGGACGACCCACAGGCCCCGCGGCGCGCGCGGCCCGGTCAGCTCGGCGACCATCGTCGTCCCGTCCGCGGCCAGGGACCAGCCCGGCATGACCGGCTCGGGCAGTGCGACGCTCCGGATCAGCGCACCGTCGGAGAGGGCGTGCACGCAGAGCTCGGTCACCTCGTCCACGGTCCAGACCGCGAGCAGGGTGCCGTCGGAACCCAGGGCGTAGCCGTCGAGGTCGGCGTCCGGGCGGTACAGCACCGTCCGGCCCTCCCCCGGCTCCCCGTCGGGCGAGAGCGGGACGACGACCAGACCCGCCCGGTCTGCGCCGGGCGGCCCGGGCAGCGAGGCCCGCAGGTAGACCGAGGCGCCGTCCGGGCCGAAGCGGCCGTCCTCGGACGCGAGGCCACCGGGGGCGTCCACCGGCAGGATCCGGCGCTGCTCACCGGTGGCGACGTCGGCCAGCACGATGTGCCGGTAGCCCCGCGGACCGCGCCGGGCCAGCACGAACCGGCCGTCGGGCGACACCGCGGTGACCGACAGGAATCCCCCGCGGGCCAGGACGCGCCGGTCGCCGGTCAGCACATCCACCAGGACGACGTCGGCGTCCGGGCCGTCACCCGGGGCGATGGAGCAGACGTAGTGCCCGGGGCCGGTCCAGCTCCCGGCGAACACGGTGGCGCGCGGGTCCGCGCCGGCGAGCAGCCGGCGGCCGGAACCGTCGGGCCGGACGGCGTGCAGTTCCGCGCAGATCGACCCGCCGGGGCTGACGAGGTAGGCCAGCCATCCGCCGTCTGGCGACCACGCGACGGAGACGACCTCCTGATCGGCGCCGGAGAGGACGACCGGGAACGCCGTCCCGTCGACGGCGGCGACCTCGAGGCGGGGGATGCCCGACCGGTCGGTGACGTAGGCGACGCGCGCGCCGTCGGGCGACAGGGCCGGACACCAGGCGCCGGCCGCACCGGCGATCTCGGCGACGGCGCGGACGACGTGGTCGGGCAGCGGGCCGGCGGCGCCGTCCGCGGGCACGTAGGGCGCGACGGACCGGTCGGTCAGGGGGCTGGTCATCGCACCTCCTCGGGTGGAACTGGGGTCGGTTCTCGCAGGTCACGACCTGCTGCGCGTGCCCACTGTGCCGAGCGCGCGTGTCGAGGACGTGACATTGCACCTCATCGGCGCCTCGCAGGAGGTTCCGCACCCCCCGCGCGGGGGACCGACCGCCGTTTCCGGCGCGCGCCACGCCGGGCGGCCTGCCGGACCGGCCCCCGGCACGCCGTTAGCCTCGGGGCTCGTCTCTGTCAGGATTCGAGTCGCGCACGTTGCAGGAGGTCGCCCATGCGCTCGCTGCGCCTCGTCGCGCTCTCCGATGACGGGAAGAGCCTCGTCCTGACCACCGACGGCGGCGACTCCGCCGAGGGCGAGAAGTTCGAGCTGCCCATCGACGACCGCCTCCGCGCCGCTGCCCGCGGCGACGCCCGGCGACTCACCCAGATCGACGTCGACCTCGGCACCGAACTGCCCCCGCGGGTGATCCAGTCGCGGATCCGCGCCGGAGAGACGCCCGAGCAGGTGGCCGCGGCGTCGGGCACCCGCGTCGAGCGGATCATGCGCTTCGCGCACCCGGTGCTCCAGGAGCGCGCCCGGGTGGCCGAGCAGGCGCAGGACGCCCGGGTACGACTGTCCGAGGGCACGCCGGGCACCACGCTGTCGCGCTTCATGGCCGAGCGGCTGCGGCTCCTCGACACCGACGTCGACGACGTGCAGTGGGACGCCCACCGCGACCACGACGGGGCGTGGCTGGTCACGGGTGCGTGGCGGGCCGGCGACAAGTCGGGCACGACCCGCTGGACCTTCGACCTGCCCGCACGGATCGTCACTCCCTACGACGCCGCCACCACCGACTTCGCGGAGGGCACCCGGCTGGTCCGCGTCGTGCCGGACGTGCCCACCGGGCTGACCGGCATCCCGGTGCACCGCTCGCGGCCGGTGTCGATGCTGCGCGACAACGGCCGCCCCGAGGCGGGGGGCCGTTCCGCCGCCGGCGCCGACGCCGACCAGGAGGACGACGACCACGCCGACCTCCTCGCCACGGACGTCCGCCCCGACGTCCCGGTGCCCGACTACTCCCCCGGCTTCGCGACGGGCGACGAGCACTCCACCGACGTCCTCCAGGCCGACCTGATCGACGAGGACGACGACGTCCGGGACGTGCATCCGGCCGCCGGCCTGATCGACCACGACCGATCGGTCGAGGACCTGCTCGACGAGGTGGCCGACCACGACACGGTCGTGCTGGCCCGCACCGAGGGCGATCCGGACGACGGGGACCCGCGGGCGAAGATCCCGGCGTGGGAGGACATCGTCTTCGGGGTTCGCCGGCACCGTTAGCAGAAGGACCCCTCCTGCCCCCCACCACTCGCAGGCTCGCGGCGGGCCCCTGCAGAGGGGCCAACCTGAGGGGGCAGAGGGGCCTTATTTCGTTCGCCTCGGTCACTACCTGCGCCTAGCCTCGACCCCGCCATGGACAACGCCCCGCAGCCCGCGCCCTCGGACCGGGGCCGGCTCTCCGCCCTTCTCCGCCTGTGGCCCTTCGCCCGCCCGTACCGCGGGCTGATCGCGTTGACCTTCTCCGCCGCGCTCCTGGCCACGCTGGCGCAGCTCGCCGTCCCCCTGCTCACCGCGGCCGTGGTCGACGGGCCGATCGCCCACGACGACCCGGCGGGGTTGATCCCGCTGCTCGGCCTGGCCCTGCTCTTCGGCGTCGCCGAGGCGGCGCTGTTCTTCCTGCGCCGCTGGGCGATGAACCGCAGCTCCCTGCGCATCGAGCGCGACCTGCGCGACACCCTCTACCACCGGCTGCAACGGCTGCCGGTCGCCTTCCACGATCGCTGGGGCTCGGGTCAGCTGCTCTCCCGTGCCACCACCGACGTCTCCACCATCCGGCGCTTCGTCGGGTTCGCGGCGGTGTTCCTCGCGGTCAACCTGATCACGTGCGTTGTCGTCCTCGTGCTGCTGCTGGTCACGTACTGGCCGCTGGGCCTGACGGTCCTGCTGACCACGGTACCGCTGACGTTCCTCGGGCTGCGCTGGGAGAAGCGCTACAACGTCCAGTCGCGCCGGGTGCAGGACCAGCAGGGCGAGCTGACCACCGACGTCGAGGAGGCCGTGCAGGGCATCCGGGTCGTGAAGTCGCTGGGCCGCAGCAGCCTGGTGTTCGACCGGTACGACGCCAAGGCCGCCGCGCTCCGTGGCATGGAGCTGGAGAAGGTCCGCACGCTGGCGCTGCTGTGGTGCATCTTCGAGCTGCACCCGCAGGCGACGCTCGCGGTGATCCTCGTCGGCGGGGCCGTGGCCGTGAACACCGGTGCGCTGACCGTCGGCGGGCTGGTCGGCTTCGTCGCCCTGTTCACCGTCCTGCTGTGGCCGATCCTGTCGCTGGGGTTCCTGTTCGCCTTCGCCCAGGAGACGGCGAGCGCCTGCGACCGGATCGGCGAGCTGCTCGACGAGCCGATCACCGTCACCGACCGGCCCGGGGTCCGCCCCGCGGCGCTCGGCTCCCCCGCCCGCCTGCGGTTCCAGGACGTGGGCTTCCGCTACCCGGGGTCGGCCGAGGCGGTGCTCGACGGGATCGACCTCGACATCGCACCGGGGGAGACCGTGGCGCTGGTCGGCTCGACCGGATCGGGCAAGACGACGCTCACCGCCCTGGCGGGACGGCTGTACGACGTCACGGCCGGCCGGGTCACCGTGGACGGCGTCGACGTGCGCGACCTGCCGCTGAGCCAGCTGCGCAGCGTCGTGTCGGTGGCCTTCGAGGACGCGACGCTGTTCTCGATGAGCGTCCGCGAGAACCTGACCCTCGGCCGGCCCGGGGCGTCCGACGCCGACGTCGACGAGGCGCTGCGGGTGGCCCAGGCGGACTTCGTGCACGACCTGCCCTGGGGGCTGGCCACCCGGATCGGCGAGCAGGGCCTGTCCCTGTCCGGTGGCCAGCGGCAACGGCTGGCGCTGGCGCGCGCCGTGTTGGGCCGGCCCTCCGTGCTCATCCTCGACGACCCGCTGTCGGCGCTGGACGTGCACACCGAGGCCCTCGTCGAGCGGGCCCTGCGCGACGTCCTGGCCGGGACGACCGCCCTTGTGGTGGCGCACCGCCCCTCGACCGTGCTGCTGGCCGACCGCGTGGCACTGCTGTCGGGTGGGCGGATCACCGCGGTGGGCCGGCACAGCGACCTGCTGGCGGAGGTGCCGGAGTACCGCGACCTGCTGGCGCAGGAGAGCGAGCTGGCCGAGGTGGCGTCGTGAGCCAGACCGCCGAGCACGGCTCCCCTGCCACCGGTCCGGCCTCGGACGCCGCGGAGAACTGGCGCGGCGTCGCCACCGAGGACGCCGACGAGCTGTCGGCCGGCGCGGGTGTCTTCCTGCGCGCCCGCTCGCGCCGGCTGCTCGGCCAGCTGCTGGCTCCGCATCACCGTGCGCTGTGGGCGCTGCTCGCCGTCATCACGGTGCAGAACATCGCCTGGCTGGCCGGGCCGTTCCTGATCGGCGTCGGCATCGACGTCGCCGTCCCGGCCCTGATCGACGGGAACGTCTGGCCGCTGGTGTGGATCACCTGCGCGATGCTCGGCGCCGCGGCGCTGGACACGGTGCTGCGCTTCGTCTTCCTCACCTGGTCCGGCCGCGTCGGCCAGGCAATGCTGCTGACCCTGCGCCGGCGGGTGTTCACCCACGTCCAGCGGCTCCCGCTGTCGTTCCACGAGCGCTACACGTCGGGCAAGACGATCAGCCGGCTGACCAGCGACGTCGAGGCACTGGCCGAGCTCCTCGACGAGGGCCTCGACAACCTGGTCACCGCGCTGTTCAGCGTGCTGACCATCGGCGTGGTGCTCCTCGTCCTCGACCCGCCGCTCGGCCTGGTGGCCCTGCTCGGGTTCCCCGCGCTGTTCTGGGTGGCCCGCTGGTTCCAGCGCAACTCGACGGCGGCCTACCGCCGCACCCGCGAGACGATCGCCGCCCTGATCGTGCAGTTCACCGAGACGTTCGGTGGCATCCGCGCGGTGCAGGCGTTCCGCCGCGAGCCGCGCAACGACGAGCTGTACGCCGCGCTCAACGAGGACAACCGGAAGGCCCACGACCGGGCGTTCTGGCTCATCGCCGTCTTCGTCCCGGCGGTGACGCTGATCGGCAACCTGGTCACCGTCGCCGTGCTCGGCTACGGCGCGCTGCGCGTGATGGACGGCGCGATGGCCGTCGGCACCCTGGTGTCGTTCCTGCTGTACCTGCGCCGGTTCTTCGACCCGCTGCAGGACGTCGCGATGTTCTACAACTCCTACCAGTCGGCGACGGCGGCGCTGGAGAAGCTCTCCGGGGTGCTCGAGGAGCGCCCGACGGTGCCCGAGCCCACCGACCCGGTGCCGCTGGGCCGGCCCCGCGGCGAGCTCGTCTACGACGACGTCCGGTTCGGCTACACCGACCGCGTCGTGCTGCCCGACCTCGACCTGCGCATCCCGGCCGGGCAGACCGTGGCACTGGTCGGCGCGACCGGTGCCGGGAAGTCGACGTTGGCGCGGCTGGCGGCGCGGTTCTACGACCCGACGGCCGGTGCGGTACGGCTGGACGGCATCCCGCTGGACCGGCTCTCGGACGCCGACCTGCGCCGGGCGGTCGTGATGGTGACCCAGGAGAGCTTCCTGTTCTCCGGGTCGGTCGCCGACAACATCGCCTTCGGCCGGCCGGAGGCGACGCGCGCGGAGATCGTCGAGGCGGCCCGCGCCATCGGGGCGCACGAGTTCATCGCCGCGCTGCCCGAGGGCTACGACACCGACGTCAGCAAGCGTGGTGGCCGGCTGTCGGCGGGCCAGCGACAGCTGGTCAGCTTCGCGCGGGCGTTCCTCGCCGACCCGGCGGTGCTGATCCTCGACGAGGCGACGAGCTCGCTCGACGTCCCCAGTGAGCGGCTTGTGCAGCGCGCGCTGCAGACGCTGCTCGCCGACCGGACGGCGCTGATCATCGCCCACCGGCTCTCGACCGTGGAGATCGCCGACCGCGCGCTGGTGATGGCCGACGGCCGCATCGTCGAGGACGGCTCGCCGGCCGAACTGGTCGCCGGCACCGGCCGGTTCGCCGACCTGCACCGCGCCTGGGCCGACAGCCTGGTGTGACGCACGGCCCCGACGCCGTGCGACGGAAGCTCGCCGATCCGTTGGAACACCGCGGTCCGGCGGGTAGTTGACCCGGCATGAGTGCTTCGGTGTCCATGCCGCTGGGCGGTGTCCAGGTCGGCTCCTACGACAGCTACGAGCGGGCGCAGGCCGCGGTCGACTACCTGTCGGACGAGAAGTTCCCGGTCGAGAACGTCACGATCATCGGCACCGACCTGCGGATGATCGAGACCGTCACCGGCCGGCTCACCACCGGTCGCGCGGTCGCCGCCGGCGCCGCGGGTGGCGCGTGGTGGGGTCTGTTCGTCGGGCTGCTGCTCGGCATCTTCTCGTCGAACGGCAGCGCCTGGATCGGCGCCGTCCTCAGCGGTCTGCTGATCGGTCTGTTGTTCGGCGCCCTGTTCGGCTGGATGGGCTACGCCGCCACGCGCGGGCGCCGCGACTTCACCAGCACCAGCAAGATCACGGCGGGCCGCTACGACATCATGTGCGCGCCCGCGCACGCCGAGGAGGCCCGGGCGCAGCTCGCCCGCTTCTCCCTCCGCGGCTGAAAGCGGACCCCCTTGCCCCCCACCGCTCGCTCGCTCGCGGCGGGGCCCTGCAAGGGGGCCTAACGGAGGGTGGCGAACGCGATCGCCGCGGCGGCGGCCACACCCAGCGAGTCGACGCCCGCCCGCATCGGGATCCGCGCCCGCACCCGGGCCGCCCGCTGCGCCTCGGGCGTCAGCCCCGGGCCCTCCGCCCCCAGCAGGACGGCGGTACGCGGGTTGGCCCGGGCGTCCACCTCGGTGAGGTCGACGGCGTCCGGGGCCGGGGTGAGCGCCACCGTGAGGTAACCGGCCTCGTGCAGCCGGTCGAGCCCCTCCGGCCACTCGGGCAGGACGGCGAACGGCAGCGTCAGCACGTGCCCCATCGAGACCCGCACCGACCGCCGGTAGAGCGGATCGGCGCAGCGCGGGTCCAGCAGCAGCCCGTCGATGCCGAGCGCGACCGCCGACCGCGCGATCGAGCCGAGGTTCTCCGCGTCGTTGAGCGCCTCGAGGACCGCCAGCCGGCGCGGCGCGGCCGGATCGGGGCCCGCCAGCAGCGCCCCCAGATCGGCGGGCGGACGGCGGTCCGCCGACGCGAGCACGCCGCGCGTCAACCGGAAGCCGATGACCTCGGACAGCACCCACTTGTCCGCCTCGAACGCCGGGACGTCGTCGGGGAGGTCCAGTGCGGCGACCCGGCCGGGCACCCCGAATACCGCGCGCACACGGTAGGGCGAGGCGAGCAATCGCTCGACGGCCGGCACGCCCTCCACGATCACCGGGCCCAGTTCGCCGCGCGGCGTGCCCGCGGGGCGGTCACCCGCCTTGAGGTTCCGGAAGTCGGCCACTCGCGGATCGGCGGGGTCGGTGACGAGCAGGGGCGCGGGCACGGCGGCGATCATCCCGGACGCCGCAGATCCGCCTGTCGGGGTGTCGCCCGGGTCGACGCCCGGCCACCTCGGGTGCAGGGACCAAGGACTCCGTTGACCCCTCCCCCATAACTCATCTACCGTTGACTTCATCAGTCGTTGAGTTTCGGAGGTGGCCCGTGGATGCCGCAATCACCGTCTCCGGCCTGGTCGTCGACCGCGGTCGGCGGCGAGTCCTGGACGGGCTGAGCTTCGCCGTCCCCCATGGCCAGGTCACCGGCCTGCTCGGGCCGAGCGGCAGCGGGAAGACCACGCTCATGCGAGCCCTGGTCGGCGTGCAGGTGGTGCGCTCCGGCGAGGTCACGGTGCTGGGTGAACCGGCCGGGTCACCCGGACTCCGCGCCCGCGTGGGATACGTGACGCAGGCGCCCAGCGTGTACGAGGACCTAAGCGTGCGGGAGAACGCGCGCTACTTCGCGGCCCTCTACGGCATGAGCGCGCGCGAGGCGGACGCCGCCATCACCGACGTCGGCCTCGCCGACGCCGCGGGCCAGCTGGTCCGCGACCTGTCGGGCGGGCAGCGGGGCCGCGCCTCGCTGGCCTGTGCCCTGGTCGGCGCCCCCGAGGTGCTGGTGCTCGACGAGCCGACCGTCGGGCTGGACCCGGTGCTGCGGGTCGAACTCTGGGAGAAGTTCCACGCGCTCGCGCGGGCGGGGACGACGCTCATCGTGTCCAGCCACGTGATGGACGAGGCCGGCCGCTGCGACCGCCTGCTCCTGCTGCGCGACGGAGAACTGCTCTCCGACTGCACGCCGGCGCAGTTGCGCGTCGACGGCCGTTCCGACGACCTCGAAGAGGCGTTCCTGAACGTGGTCCGGGCCCGCGAGGAGGTAGGCGTGAGCGGACAGGGGCGTGAGCATCGCAGCGAGGAACGAGCGAGGAGCGGAGCGCCCCGCGGGAGCGAACAGGAGATAGGAGCATGACCGCGACCCTCGAGCGCCGGACGAGCACTCACCTGAGCCCGCGGCTCACCGCGAGCACCGCGGGGCGGGTGCTCCGCCAGCTGCGGCACGACCACCGCACCATCGCGATGATGCTGGTGCTGCCCAGCGTGCTGCTGGGGCTGCTCTACCTGCTGTGGAAGGACCTGCCGACCCTGCCCGGGCAGCCCGGCATCTTCGACCGCGTCGGCCTGACCATGCTCGGCATCTTCCCGTTCGTGGTCATGTTCCTCGTGACCAGCATCGCGATGCTTCGCGAGCGCACGTCGGGGACCCTCGAGCGGCTGCTCACCACCCCGCTCGGCCGGATGGATCTGCTGCTCGGGTACGGCCTGGCGTTCGGGCTGGCGGCCACGCTGCAGGCCCTGGTGACGGTGACGATCGCGACAACCGTCTACGGCCTCGACGTGACCGGCTCCGTCTGGCTCGTCGGCCTCATCGCCGTCGTCGACGCCGTCCTGGGGGTGGCTCTCGGCCTGCTGGCCAGCGCCTTCGCCCGTACCGAGTTCCAGGCGGTGCAGTTCATGCCGGTGATCGTGCTGCCGCAGTTCTTCCTCTGCGGGCTGCTGGTGCCCGTCGACCAGATGGCCGGCTGGCTGCAGGTGATCAGTCACCTGCTCCCGCTCACCTATGCCGTCGAGGCCCTGCAGGAGGTCGGGCGGTCGGCGACCGCGACCACCACCATGTGGGTCGACATCGCGGTCGTGGGCGGGGCCGCTCTGCTCGCTCTCGCCCTGGCGGCGGGAACCCTCCGCAGGAGGACGAACTGAGCGCGCCGGAACCGGCTCGACGGTCGGGACGACGCCCTGGGAACCCGGACACCCGGGACGTCGTCCTCGCCGCTGCCCGGGAGGCGTTCGCCGAGCGCGGGTTCGACGGGGCGACGATCCGTGGCATCGCGGCGGCGGCGGGTGTCGACCCGGCATTGGTCCACCACTACTTCGGCAACAAGGACCAGCTCTTCCTGGCCTCGATCGAGGCACCGGCCGACCCGGCCGAGCTGCTGCCGGAGGTCCTGGACGGCGGCCGCGAGAACCTGGGGGAGAACATCGTCCGGCTGCTGCTGCGGGTCTGGGACGGTCCCATGCAGCCGGCCGGCCTCGCCCTGGTCCGCTCCGCGGTCGGCAACGAGTGGACGGCGAAGCTGCTGCGCGAGTTCCTCGTCTCGCAGGTCCTGCGCCGCGTGATGGGCACGCTGGACTTTTCGCCCGTGGAACGCGAGGCGCGCGGCGGGCTCGTGGCCAGCCAGCTCATCGGCCTGGTGATGGCCCGCTACATCCTCCAGGTCGAGCCGCTGGCGTCGGCGTCCCACGCGTCGCTGATCGCCGCCATCGGACCGAACGTCCAGCGCTATCTGACCGGCGAGGTGGAGCTCCCCACCCGGTGAGTCAGCGGGGGGCGCGGGCCAGTTGGCGGCTCTGCGCGACGAGCCGGCCGGTGGAGTCCCAGATCCGGTAGTCCTCGTCGACCCAGCCGCCCGCGGACTCGCTCGAGCGCGCCTCCACCAGGCACCAGCCCGGCGCGGGGAGAGCGCGGACGAGCACCTGTAGCTGCACGGTCGGCGCCCACCCCAGGTTGCCCAGCGCGAAGCTGGTGGGCGGTAGCGCGTCGGCGAAGGTGAGCAGCGCCAGCGGATCGGGCTCCCGACCGTCGGCGAACCGCATCCAGGCCCGCAGCACCGGCTCCCCCGACGGCTGCCCGAACGCCCAGCCGGCGGTCGCGGGGTCCAGGCGCGTGTCCACCCGCAGCGACAGCCCGGGCACCTGCACCCCCGCCGGCGCCAGGTGGCGGTGCTCGGCCAGGGACAAGCACTTCTCCACCGGTGGCACGTCCGGCATCGGCTCCGAGAACGCCGACGGGCCGTGGTCCAGGGTCGCCGTCGTCGCCTGGACCGTGAGCGCCGGACCCGCGCCGTCGGACAGCGTCACGAGCGAGTGCGCCAGGGTCCGACCCGCCGTCCCCGGGACGACGGTCAGCGCGGCCGGCCCGGCCGCCGGCGCCCGCAGGTAACTGGCCGACAGGGCGACCGGGTGCGGGTGCGGGCTCTCCAGGACCGCGGCCCGCCCCACGACCGACAGCAGGTAGCCGCCGTTGAGGATGCCGCCGCCGACGTCCCACCCGGGGTCGAGCTCGGCGATCAGCCCGCCGCCCTCGGCCCGGCGGACGGTGGTGGCGGCGTCGAAAGCGGTGGGTCGGTCGTCCTGCGGCACGCGGCCCAGGGTGCCAGTGTGGGTGTTCATGGAGTACACCCACCTCGGCCGCAGCGGCCTGTCCGTCTCACGCCTGTGCCTCGGCACCATGAACTTCGGCTGGAAGACGGAAGAGGCCGACTCGCACGAGATCATGGACCGGGCGCTGGCCGACGGCATCAACTTCTTCGACACCGCCAACGTCTACGGCTTCGACGCCGGCAAGGGCCGCACCGAGGAGGTGCTCGGCAGCTGGTTCGCCCAGGGCGGCGAGCGCCGCGAGAAGACCGTGCTGGCCACCAAGGTCTACGGCGGGATGTCTGACTGGCCGAACGACGACCTGCTGTCCGCCCGCAACATCGTCCGCGCCTGCGAGGCGTCCCTGCGGCGGCTGCGGACGGACTGGATCGACCTCTACCAGTTCCACCACGTCGACCTGAACACGCCATGGGAGGAGATCTGGCAGGCGTGCGAGACGCTGGTAGCCCAGGGCAAGGTGCTCTACGTCGGGTCGTCCAACCACGCCGCCTGGCAGATCGCCGCGGCCAACGAGGCGGCCGCCCGGCGGAACTTCCAGGGGCTGGTCAGCGAGCAGTCGCACTACAACCTGCTCACCCGGCACGTCGAGCTCGAGGTGCTGCCGGCGGCCCAGCACTACGGCGTCGGCATCATCCCGTGGAGTCCGCTCGCCGGCGGCGTCCTGGCCGGGGTGCTGGAGCAGTCCGAGGGTGCCCGGCGCAGCGAGCAGCGCCACCGGGACCGGGTGGAGAAGATCCGGCCGGCCCTGGAGAAGTACGAGGCGCTCTGCCGCGAGCTGGGCCACGCACCGGCGGACGTCGGGGTGGCCTGGCTGCTGCACCAGCCCGCCGTCACCGCGCCGATCGTCGGTCCGCGCACGATGGAACAGCTCGAGGGCGGCCTGCGGGCGCTCGAGGTCCGTCTGGACGACGACGCGCTGGTCCGCCTCGACGAGATCTTCCCCGGCTACAAGCCGGCCCCGATGGAGTACGCCTGGTGATCGAGGGCGGCAGAAATGGTCATTCCTGCCGCCGTCAGCCTACCGGCCAACTCGCCACGGTGTCGTAGCGCGGGGCGGGGCCGAGGTGGCTGTCGAGCAGCGCGACCTCGGGAACCGGCCAGGACGGCCCCCGGTAGTCGGCCAGCCGGTCCACGACCGACCCGTCCGCGGGCCGGCCCGCGCGCCAGCGACCCAGCGTCAGGTGGGGCCGGAAGGGCCGTTCCTCGACCGTCAGCCGCAGCGAGCGCGCGACCGCGGTCAGCCTCCGGGCCAGGTCGCCCAGCGGGCCGACGTCCCCCTCGAGACCGGCCCAGGCGACCTGCGGACGGCGCAGCGAGCCGAACCGCCCACCGCCGGCGAGCCGCAGCGTCATGGCCGGCGCGGCGGCGACCGCGGGGCCGGCCGCGTCGACCAGCGCCGGGACGCGGTCGGCCGGGACGTCGCCCAGGAACAGCAGCGTGAGGTGCCACCGCTCAGGGGCGACCCACCGTGGTGCGCCCGGGACGTCGCGCAGCGGCTCGAGGGCACGGTCGAGGTGCGTCCGCGCCTCGTCCGGCGGATCGGCGGCGAAGAAGAGCCGGGTGCCCGCGCGGGTCAGCCGCGCACCACCAGGCCGGCGCCCTCGAGGGCCGCGACGATGCGGAGCCGCTCGATGTCCCGCGGCGTGCCCACGCAGGTGGCGGTGAGCTCGTGCATCACCTCGAGCTGCTCCGCGGCCTCCATCAGGACGGCGTCGTAGGCGGTCCAGAGGGCCTGCCACCGCACCAGCGGCGCGCCCGACGGCACGAGGGCGAGCTGCCGCGAGAGCCGGCGGAGATCGGCCGCGACCACCTGCAGTGGGCGTCGCCCCTCCGGCGTCGCGGCCGGGTGGACGTGCGCCCAGCGCCGGGCGAGCGTGCCGGCGGACAGCCAGCGGCCGGCGACGTGCAGCGCCACGGCCAGGACGACGATCATGCAGAGGATCGGCGCGAGCGCTGGCATGGTTCCTCCCGGAACCGGAACAGGTGGGACACCGCGACGGTACGCCGGTCAGCGCCCCGCGACCTGCTGACCGGGCGCCCTCTCGGAGGCCGCCTCCCCCGCCGTCCGCAGCGCGACGCTCGGCACCGCACCGACCACCGGGCCGACGTGCAGCCGCAGTCGGGGCGGGGTGACCCCTGCCTCCAGCCGCACCCGCCGGCCGCGCGACAGGAACACCGCCGCGACCACCCCGGCCACCACCACGACGGCCCCACCGAGGATCAGCCCCCACGGCGCGCCGAAGTTCTCCGATATCCAGCCGATCACGGGTGCGCCGATCGGGGTGCCGCCCAGGAAGCACATGAAGTACAGCGCCATGACCCGGCCACGCATCTGCGGGTCGGCGCCCAGCTGCACGAAGCTGTTGTTGGCCACGCTGAAGATCAGCGCCGCCGCGCCGGTGGGCACGAGCAGGACGGCGAAGGACGCGTACGTCGGCATCAGCCCGGCGATGACCGTGAGGATGCCGAAGACGACCGCCGACCCCACGAGGAAGCGCTGGCGGGGCCGGACGCTGCGCCGGGTGGACAGGAGCGCCCCGGTCAGCGAGCCGACGGCGAAGAAGGTGGAGAGCAGCCCGAACGCCTGGGCGCCGAGGTCGAACACCTCGCGGGACATGAGCGCGATCGTGACCTGGTAGTTGAAGCCGAAGGTGCCGATCACGAAGGCGAGCACCATGGCCAGCACCAGGTCGGGGTGCGCCCACGTGTACGCCAGCCCCTCACGCAACTGGCCGCGTGCCCGGGCGACGGGTGGGCTCGGATGCAGCTCCGCGGCCCGCATGCCGAGCAGGGCGGCGATCGTGAACGCGAAGCTGGCGGCGTTGATGAAGAACGCCGGCGCGGTGTTGCCCGACGCCGCGCCGATGACCACGCCGGCCACCGCGGGCCCGACCAGCCGGGCGCCGTTGAAGATCGAGGAGTTCAGGCTCACCGCGTTCGTCAGGAGCGCCGGCCCGACCATCTCCGAGACGAACGCCTGCCGGACCGGGGCGTCGATGGCCGAGACCGCGCCCAGGCCGCCGGCGAGCACGAAGACGTGCCAGAGCGCCACGCCGCCGGTGGCGACGAGCAGGCCGAGCAGGAGCGCGAGCACGCCCATGAGCGCCTGGGTGATGACGAGGACGCGGCGCTTGTCGTACCGGTCGGCGAGGACTCCCCCGTACATGCTGAGCACCAGCGTCGGCCCGAACTGCAGGGCGGTGAGCAAGCCCAGGGCCACGCCGCTGTCGCCGGAGAGCTGCAGCGCCAGCCAGTCCTGGCCGATGCGCTGCATCCAGGTGCCGGTGAGGCTGACCAGGTTGGCCGAGGCGAAGATGCGGTAGTTGCGTACCCGCAGCGCCCGGAACATGCCGGTGCCCGGGTCGTCTGCGGTGTCCTGGTCAGTGCTCGTTCAGGTCACCCACTGGCCAGCTTGTCCATGATGACCGCGGCCTCACGCAGCACGGCACGGTCCTCGGCGCTGAGTTCCTGCAGCCGGCCGCTCAGCCAGGCCTCGCGGGCGCGGGCCTCCGCGTCGAGCAGCTCGTCGGCGGCCGGGGTCAGGCCGATCACGACCTGCCGCCCGTCGGTGGGGTGCGGCGTGCGGGTGACCAGCCCCATGCCCTCGAGGGCGACGACGACGCGCGTCATCGACGGCGGCTGCACGCGCTCGTGCGCCGCCAGCTCGCCCGGGCTCATCGGCCCGTGCCGGCGCAGCGTCGACAGCGCCGCCAGGTGCGTGAGCGTGACCGACTGGTCGACCCGCTGGTTGCGCAGCCGGCGGGAGAACCGCATGACGGCCAGCCGGAGGTCGTGCGCCAGCGCCGCGGTGTCCAGCGTCGTCCGGCTCACACCACCAGACTAGACCAGATCCTTAGCTCTCCTCACCATCGTCCAGATGGCTCCCTTGCCGGGGGCGAGGGAGCCCCCTTCTCAGAACAGCTGCTGCAGGGGGTTCAGCGCGAAGTAGACGACGAACATCGCCGCGATGACCCACATGAGCGGGTGGATCCGGCGCACCCGCCCGGACACGGCCGAGAGCAGCACGTACGTGACGACGCCGGCGCCGATGCCGTTCGTGATCGAGTACGTGAACGGCATGAGCGCGATGGTCAGGAACGCCGGGATCACGAGGACCATGTCGTCCCAGACCAGGTGCCGGATCTGCGTGATCATCAGGGCGCCGACGATGACGAGCGCGGGGGCGGCCGCCTCCGAGGGCACGATCTGGACCAGCGGGCTGAAGAACATCGCGACGAGGAACAGCACACCGGTGGCCACGCTCGCCAGACCCGTGCGGGCCCCGTCCGCGACGCCCGCCGCGCTCTCGATGTAGGTCGTGTTCGAGGAGACGCTGCCGGCTCCGCCGGCCGCTGCCGCCAGGGAGTCGACGAGCAGGACCGGCTGCGACCGGGGCAGGTTGCGGCTCTCGTCGAGGAGTCCGCCCTCGGCGCCCACGGCGGTCACCGTGCCGACGGTGTCGAAGAAGTCAGCGATCATCAGCGAGAAGACGATGAGCAGGGCGGCGATGACGCCGATCCGGTCGAACCCGCCGAACAGCGAGAACTTGCCGATCAGGGAGAAGTCGGGGGCGCTGACGATGCTGTCGGGCAGCTTCGGCACCTGCAGGGCCCAGCCGTGCGCGTTCACCTCGGAGCCGTCGGTGCCGGTCCGGGGACCGATGTCGGCGATGGCCTCGACGATGATCGCCAGCACGGTCGAGGTGATGATCCCGATCAACAGCGCGCCCTTGACCCGGCGGACGACGAGCACGCTGGTGAGAAGCAGCCCGACGACGAAGACCAGGATCGGCCAGCCGGCGAGCTCGCCACCCACGCCGAAGCTGATCAGCGGGATGCCCGGCCGGATGATGCCGGCGTCCGCGAGACCGATGATCGTCAGGAAGAAGCCGATCCCCACGGCGATCGCCGTCTTCAGCTGCGGCGGGATCGCCTCGAAGACCGCGCGCCGGAAGCCGGTCAGCACCAGGACGGTGATGAGCAGGCCCTCGAGGACGATGAGGCCCATCACCTCGGGCCAGGAGAGCTCGGTGGCGGCGTAGACCGCGACGATCGCGTTGATGCCGAGGCCGGTGGCCAGGGCGAGCGGGTACCGCCCGACGACGCCCATGAGGATCGTCATCACACCCGCGACCAGCGCGGTGACCGCGGCGACCGCGGGGAAGGGCAGCGAGTTCCCGTTGATGTCGGCGCCCGACAGGATGATCGGGTTGAGCACCACGATGTAGGCCATCGTGAAGAAGGTGGTCAGGCCGCCCCGGATCTCCCGCCCCACGGTCGAGCGGCGCACGCTGATCTCGAAGTACCGGTCAAGTCCGTTCTTCGGCCGCACCCGGGGGCCTTCGCTGCGCCGCGAGCCCGTCGCACCGTCGACGGCGACGTCGGCCGGCGTTCCTTCATCGGCCGTCGGGGCGACCCCGGTAGCCGACTGTGCGGCGACGGCGCCCCTGTTCGGGCGGGACTTGGCGGCCATGCGGACTCCCCGGGACGGGCCCGCCGACCAGGCCGGACGCCCCTCTGGCGCGACCGGACCGAGCAGCGGGCGGATGTGAGCGGCGACAGCGTGCCACATGATCATCCCCGGACGCACACACCGGCCTAGAAGGGGCCTAGTGTTCCGCCGTGCAGCGCGAGACGAAACCGGCCCCACCGCCGCTGCGAGTGGACACCGCACGGGTGGTGCTGGCCGGGACGGCGGTCTGGGCGGTCGCCCTCGTCGTCCTCCTGCTGCTGGGCGACCGGGTCGACCGGCTGTGGACCTGGACCTGCGTGGCCGCGATCGCCCTGGCCGGTCTCGGCCTGTTCGTCATGCGTCTGCAGGGCCAGCTCCCCCCACGAGGGCGCCGGTGACGGAAAGGACCCCTTCCTCCCCACGCTTCGCAAGCTCAGCGCGGGCGCCTGAAAGGGAGCCACTTCAGTCGGAGAGGACGTCGAAGTCCGAGGTGTCGTAGCGCGCCGACCGGACGACCTCCGTGAGGTCCTCCGCGACGATCGACGCCTGGCTGTGCGCGCCGCAGCCGTAGTCGGCGGTGACCACCCGGCCGTCGGCGGGCGCGTAGACGTTGGAGCAGGCTCCGACCGACTGCCGGAGCGAGCCGGCCAGCGGCAGGAAGAAGCCGCAGGTGGCACAGGGTGCGGGTGCGTGGCGGGCCATCGGCGAGGTGGGACCGAAGTCGCCGGCCGACCAGCGGGCCACGGCCTCGCCACGGCCTTCGGCGGAGAGCACCCGCTCCCGGCCCAGGCCGACCTCGAAGGCCACGATGCTGCCCTGCGGGTCGTCGGCCGAGTCGTCGTCGACGGTGTAGGCGGGCGCGAGCCGAGCGTCATCCTCGGTGCAGGGCAGGACGTCGCCGACCGACAGGTCGCCGGGGCGGAGCCGCTCCTGCCAGGGCACCCACGCCGGGGCGAGCAGCGCCTGGTCGCCGGGGAGCAGGACCACTTCGTCGACGGTGACCTCGTCCGTGCCCGGGATGCCGGCCACGGTCACGGCCCAGTGCCAGCCGACGTAGCCGGGCAGCCGGCTCTCGAAGCTGTGCGTCAGCACCGCCCCGAGCGCCCGCGGCTCGACCCCGTCGGTCGCGGGAGCAACCGCCTCGCGGGTGGCCCCGAGGTACTCGCCGACCACGGCCGGGTCACCGGCGGTCTCGACGGCGGCCGCGCGGGCGACCTCCACCGCATCGGCGAGCGCATCGCCCGTGGAGGGCGCGGACCGGGGAGCTGCGGCGAAGTCGGGCACGACCCCATCATCCCTGACGCATTCGCCGAAGGGACCGCCGCTCCGATCGGGCGGCCGACGGACCGCCTTGTCGGCCCGGTGCGGCACCATGGGCACGTGTCCGCCACCCGCCGTCCGCCCGGGACGTCCGGGCGCCCGCGGCCGGGCGGCGGGCGCCGCGAACCGGCGGCCCCCCTGACGCACGCGGACACGACCCCGCTGGACGTGCCCCGGCCGGCGACACGGCCGCTGCCCTCGGCCGGCCCGTCCCCAGCGGACGACGTCCCCACGGACCCGTCGGCCCCGTGGCCCAGGGTGACGGTCACGCGGGTGGCGGTGGCCCGCACGCGCGAGCTGACCGCCGCCGCCGCGCGCCGGGTGCGGGCGGCCAGCCGGGCCGACGGCGCCGGGGAGACCGGGCTGACCCAGCTGCTGTGGGTCAACGCGCTGCACATGGCCGGCGACGCGATGATCGCGGTCTCGCTGGCCGGCACCCTCTTCTTCGCCGCCACCACCGACGCCCAGCGCGGCAACGTGGCCCTGTACCTGCTCGTGACCATGGCGCCGTTCGCCGTCCTGGCCCCGATCATCGGGCCGGCGCTCGACCGTCTGCAGCGGGGACGCCGGTGGGCGCTGGCCGCCAGCCTGCTGGGCCGCGCCGCGCTGGCCCTCGTCATGGCCGCGCACTTCGACGACCTGCTGCTCTACCCGGCCGCGCTCGGCGTGCTGGTGCTGTCGAAGTCCCACAACGTGCTCCGCGCGGCCGTGGTCCCGCGGGTGCTGCCGGCCGCGATGTCACTCACCTCGGCGAACGCGCGCATGTCGGTGTTCGGGCTGGCGACCGCGGCCGTGGCCGGAGGCGTCGGCGCGGGCATCGTCTCGCTGTTCGACTTCCCCTGGGAGCTGCGTGCCACCGCCCTGCTCTTCGTCGTCGCCGGCGTACTGGCCGTGCGGCTGCCGCGACACGTCGACGTGCCGACCGGTGAGCTGCCGGCCGACGTGCTCACCACCGCGGAGATCCCCCTGGGGGGCCGCCGCCGGCGCGTGGTGAGCCCGCACGTCGTCCTCGCCCTCCGCGCGAATGCGGCGCTCCGCGGCCTCGCCGGCTTCCTCACCATCTTCACCGCGTTCCTCGTACAGGCGACCTTCGACGACGGCTGGTCGGCGACCCTGGCGCTGGGCACGATCGCCGTCACCGCGGGGCTGGGCAGCTTCGCCGGGACGGCGGCCGGCTCGCGGCTGCGTGGCACCGAACCCGACCGGCTCGTGCTCGTGTCCGCGGGGGTCGCCGCGGGCATCACGGTCGTGGCCGCCTTCTTCTTCAGCTTCGCCACGGCCGCCGTCGTGGCGGGCGTCTCGGCGGTCACCAACGCGCTGGGCAAGGTGGCGCTGGACGCGATCATCCAGCGCGAGGTCCCCGACAACCTCCGCGCCTCGGCGTTCGCGCGGTCGGAGACCTGGTTGCAGATGTCCTGGGTGGTGGGCGGCGCGCTCGGCATCGCGCTCCCACCGATCGGCTGGCTCGGCTTCACCGTCGCCGCCGCCCTGCTCGTGCTCGCCGTGGGCCTGGTGCTCTGGAGCCTGTACCGCCCGGGGCGGCGGCCGACCGTGCCGCCGGTCTCCCCCGAGGCGCCCACCACTCCCCTGGGAACGCAGTGGTCGTGACACGCCTGTCCGCCGTGCTGCTGCTCCTCGCGCTGGCCGGCTGCGGGAACACCGCTGCCGACGCACCGCAGTCGATCCAGGCCGTCGTCGGGTCGCAGAAGGTCGCGGTGCGGCCGAGTCAGTACTGCCTGGACGGCGAGGGCCGGCGGTACACGACCAGGCCGCCGGTCATCGAGGCCTCCCCCGGCTCGCCGATCGTCCTGACCGTGCCGGACTCGGTCGCCGAGCGCGGGTGGAGCGTCCAGGTCTTCGACGAGAAGCTGCAGAAGGAGCTCGGCGTGGTCAAGGTCCCCAAGGGGACCGCCGTCTACGACGAGATCAGCACGGACGACGTCGTCCCGCCGGCGTTCTACCTCGTGATCGTGGAGAACAAGGGCGGCGACTGCGACGAGTTCTCCGGCGCGTGGCCGGTCGGCTTCATCCGTGCCGGGGGCAGCCTCGGCGGCACGCCGTCCCCGGGCGCACCGGCCTCCAGCGCGCCGGCCGGTTAGCTCTCCAGGTCGGACGCCACGGCGCGGAGCACCGACGCGACCTTGCGCGACTCCTGACGGTCGGGGTGCCGGCCGCGGCGCAGCCCCTCGCCGACGTCGTCGAGCAGCTTGATCAGGTCCTCGATGATCGGGACGAGCTCGTCGGGCTTCTTCCGGCTGGCCGCGGCGTGCGTCGCCGCCACCGACGGCAGCGGGTCTAGCACCCGCACCTGCAGGGCCTGGTCGCCGCGCCGTCCCGCGACGATGCCGAACTCCACGCGCTGGCCCGGCTTGAGCTCCGTCGTCCCCGAGGGGAGGGCGTCCTTGTGCACGAAGACGTCGGGGCCGCCCTCACGGGAGAGGAAGCCGAAACCCTTCTCCGGGTTGAACCACTTGACCTTGCCGGTGGGCACGTTGGATCCCTCGGTATCTCGCTGCGGGTCGGCACGGGGGCCGGGGTCGTCGAACGGCCGTTGCGCCGTCGTCGCACAGGTTAGCTGGCCCCCCGCGTAGTCGGGCCTGCCTTTCCGCCGGGACGCGCGACCGGCCATAGCCTGGGCCGATGCCGCCGCCAGACGACGCACCCGGCCATCCGGACTACCGGTTCACCCTGGCCAACGAACGCACCCTGCTCGCCTGGCTGCGGACGGGGCTCGCACTGGCGGCCGGCGGCGTCGCCGTGGCCACCTACGCCCCCGACCTCGGCGCCCGCTGGGGCAGTGCGGCGGTGGCCCTCGGGCTGGTGCTCATCGGCCTCGGGGTGGCGGTGGCCGGCTACCGCCGGTGGCTCGCCAACGAGGCGGCGATCCGCGCCGGATCGCCGCTGCCCGCGAGCTGGCTGGTCCCCACCGTGGCTGCCGCGGTCGCCGCCGTCGTCGTGGTCGTCGCCGTCCTCGTCGGGGTGGAGGTGCTCGGCAGGTGACCGTGGAGACCCAACTGGAGCGGACGGCGCTGGCGTGGCAGCGGACCGGCCTGGGCGTGCTCGCGGTCGCCGGCCTGGTGGCGCACGGCGCCGTCGAGCACGAGAACCGCGTGCTGCTCGTCGCCGCCGGCATCGCGGCGCTGCTCGGGCTGGGGATCCTCGGTGGGCTCGCCCCGGTGCGTTACCGGCAGGTGCGCAGCCGGCGGGCCGCCGATGCACCGATGGCGTCGCCGCGGCTGCTCACTGCGGTCACCGGCGCCGTCGTACTGGCCGCCGTCGCGGCCGCGGCCGCGGTGGTCACGCTGCGCTGACGTCGTCGATGACCCCCAGCCGTCCCAGCAGCTGGAGGAACACCGCGGCGAAGTCGTTGCCGCCCACTTCGCGCCGCACGGTCTCCCAGTCGACCTGTTCACGCAGCGCCCGCGCCACGGGGAGCAGCCGCGCGAAGTCGCAGTAGTGCTCGTCGAGCGCCAGGAGCTTGGTGACGAGGATGTCGGTCGCGGTCAGCACCGGCATCTGCACCGAGAGGACCGGCAGGGTCTCCGAGCGCTCGATCAGCTCGCTCTCCACCGGATGCCCGCAGGTACGCCAGAGGACGTCGACGAACGAGTTGCCCGTGATCACCTTGACCAGCCAGTCCTCCGGCGGCTCCTGGACCTCGAGGCCGGCGTCGGCCAGCACCTTCGCCGCCCGGTCGGCCTCGGTCTCGGGCACCAGGAAGTCGGCGTCGTGATCGGGCTCCGGGGCGCCGCGCACCCAGGCGGCGTATCCCCCGCAGAGGGCGAACGGCACGTCACCCTGCTTGAGCGCGACCGCCGTGCGCTTCAGGAGGTCACGGATCTCGTCCCGCTCGGATGGCTGCACGGCGGTCGGACTACCCGCGGAGGCCCGTCGACCGAACGTCGGCGGTAGAAGCCCCTCGAACGGGGCACAGGGCGCTCGTGCGCATCGGAACCTTCAACATCCTGCACGGGCGTTCGCTCGAGGACGGACAGGTGGACGTCGACCGCCTGGCCGCTGCCGTGAAGAGCCTCGACGTCGACGTCCTCGGGCTGCAGGAGGTGGACCGGGACCAGCCGCGCTCGTTCGGTGCTGACCTCACCGCGGTCGCGGCCGAGGCGATGGGGGCGGTCGAGCACCAGTTCGTCGCCGCGCTGGCGGGAACGCCCGGCGGGACGTGGATGGCGGCCACCGGCGAGGAGCAGCCGGGCTCGGCCACCTACGGCATCGCGCTGCTCTCCCGCTACCCCGTCGTCTCCTGGCGGGTGGTCCGGCTGGGCGCGCTGACGGCCAGCGTCCCGATGTGGTTCAAGGGCTCGCGGAAGCCGGTGTGGGTGAGCGACGAGCCGAGGGTGGCGGTCGCGGCGGTCCTGGAGGGACCGTCCGGCCAGTTCACCGTCTGCAACACGCACCTGTCCTTCATCCCGGGGTGGAGCGCCCTGCAGCTGCGCCGGCTGGTGCGCTCGCTCACCGGCACCCCGGAGCCCCTGGTGCTCATCGGTGACCTCAACATGCAACAGCCGCAGGCGGCACGGATCAGCGGCCTGCGCCCGATCGGCTCGGCCGCGACCTTCCCCACCCACGCTCCCCACCGACAGCTCGACCACGTGCTCGTCCGCGGCGGGCTGCGTGCGACCGGCCCGGCCGAGGCGGTGCCGCTGCCGCTGTCGGACCACCGGGCCCTCGTCGTCCCCTGCGCGCCCGACTGACCTGTGACGACGAGTCGCGGGTACCTGCCGGCTCGGCGATGATCACGGCATGGCCAGCAGCGGGACAGCCCGGATGTTCGAGCTCGTCGCGACCGTGGTGCGCGTGGTCTGCGCAGCGATCGGCGCACTGATCCTGGTGCACGCGGCCTTCGTGCTCTTCGAGGCCAACCGGGACAACACCCTGGTGGAGCTGACCGAGAGCGTGCGCGACACCTTCGCCTGGTTCACCCGCGACCTGTTCACCAAGCCCGACGCCCGGATCGCCGAGGTGATCGACGACGCGCTCGCCGCGATCATCTACGTCGTCGTCGGCAACGTCGTGTCGAAGCTGATCGTGCGGCTCGCCCCCGCCCCGAAGGCGAAGGCGTAGTGCGGCCCCGTTCCGCGTCCCGCCCTGAGCTTGCGAAGGGTGGGGAGAACGGGGTCCTTCTACCAGTCAGGCGTTGCGGACGGCGGCCGCGGCCTGCAGTCCCAGCTCCTCGACCGAGACCTCACGCATCTCGACCTTGCGCACCTTGCCGGTGACCGTCATCGGGAACGCGTCGACGATCTTGACGTAGCGCGGCACCTTGTAGTGGGCCAGCTTGCCGGTGCAGAACTCGCGCAGCGTCTCGGCGGTCAGCGGCTCGGCGCCCTCCCGCAGGCGGATCCAGGCCATGAGCTCCTCGCCGTACCGCTCGTCGGGCACCCCGATGACCTGGGCATCCACGATGTCGGGGTGGGTGTAGAGGAACTCCTCGACCTCGCGCGGGTACACGTTCTCGCCACCGCGGATGACCAGGTCCTTGATCCTGCCGACGATGTTGAGGTAGCCGGCGTCGTCCATGACCGCCAGGTCGCCGGTGTGCATCCAGCGGGCGGGGTCGATGACCTCGGCGGTCTTCTCCGGCTCGTTCCAGTAGCCGAGCATCACCGAGTAGCCGCGGGTGCAGAACTCCCCCGGCGTCCCGCGGGGCACGGTGAGGCCGGTCTCGGAGTCGACGACCTTCACCTCCAGGTGCGGATGCACCTGGCCCACGGTGGCGGTGCGGCGGTCGAGGTCGTCGTCGGCGCCGGTCTGGGTGGAGACCGGTGACGTCTCGGTCATGCCGTAGCAGATGGTCACCTCGGCCATGCCCATCTCGCTGACCACGCGCTTCATCACCTCGACGGGGCACGGCGAGCCGGCCATGATCCCGGTCCGCAGCGACGACAGGTCGTAGGACGCGAAGTCCGGCAGCCCCAGCTCGGCGATGAACATTGTCGGGACGCCGTACAGCGACGTGCACCGCTCGTCCTGCACGGCCCGCAGGGTCAGCGCGGGGTCGAAGCCGGGCGCCGGGATGACCATCGTCGAGCCGTGCGAGGTGCATCCGAGGTTGCCCATGCCCATGCCGAAGCAGTGGTAGTAGGGCACGGGGATGCAGACGCGGTCGGCCTCGGTGTAGCCGCACCCCTCGCCCACGAAGAACCCGTTGTTGAGCAGGTTGTGGTGGGTGAGCGTGGCGCCCTTCGGAAAGCCGGTCGTGCCCGAGGTGTACTGGATGTTGATCGGGTCGTCGGCCGACAGCTGCGTCTCGCGCTCGGCCAGCAGGCCTCGGTCGCCGGCGCGGCCGGTCGTCATCAGCCGCTCCCACTCGGGGTCGCCGATGAACAGCACCTCGCGCAGGTCGGGGCACTCGTCGCGCACCTCGGCCACCATCGCGCGGTAGTCGCTGGTCTTGAACTCGGTCGCGCTCACCAGCACCGAGATGCCGGCCTGCTTCAGCACGTAGGCCAGCTCGTGGGTGCGGTAGGCCGGGTTGATGTTGACCAGGATCGCGCCGAGCTTCGCCGTCCCGTACTGGACGAACACCCACTCCGCGCAGTTCGGCGACCAGATGCCGACCCGGCCGCCCTTCCGCACACCGAGGGCGTCGAGCCCCAGCGCGCAGGCGTCGACCTCGGCGACGAGATCGGGATAGGTCCACCGGCGACCGGTCGCGCACTCGACGAGCGCCTCGTGGTCGCCCACCCGCGCCGCCGTCCGATCGAGGTTGGCCCCGATCGTGTCGCCCAGCAGGGGAACCGTGGACGGCCCGTTGCTGTAGGACGGCAGCGCGGGCGTCGTCACCTGCCCTCCACCACCTGCACGCCGGCCCGGTTGGGCTTGTCGGTCGGATGCGCGTACCGGATCAGGTCCACCGGCAGCGGGAAGCTGTGGTCCTCGCCGAACGGTGAGAGCGCACCGGCAGCCTCGCTGGTGAACTCGGTCAGCGGCGGGCCGCCGTCGTCGGACTGCCCCCAGGTCGGCTCCACCAGGTGGGCGTTCTTCGTGCTGCGCTTCGCCATGTCGCCTCCGTGTGCGTTCGGTGCGCTGTTCCGCTCATCTTCCCGTGCCGGGTGCTTCGGATGCACGCCACGGGGGGGTCGACGCCGCGGATGTCGCGATCATCGACCGGGAGTACGCGGCAGGCCCCCATTCGAGACAACGCGGCGGGTGGCCCGTTCCGACCCTTCAGCCCCGGTCGCGTCGCCGCCGGGCGAGGACCAGCGGCATGCCCTGGTCGGCCGAGAAAACCGCTCTCCTGCCGTCGGCCACCCACCAGACGGGCTGGTCGGTGAGGACACTCGCCGGGTCCTCGTCCGTCAGGCCCCAGCCGGAGAGCTTCCGGGGCTCTTGGTTGGGCGTCGGCCACCGGGTGCCGATTCCCGAGCGCCACACCGCGCCGTCCGGGGTTGTGAAGTCGCTCCGTTTTCCGGCGTCCAGCACGCGGACACGGCCGGACTGCCAGGGACCGCTCCGCAGCAGCCGTCGCGTCGTACGGCGCCGCAGTTCCTGGACGACAGCGATGATCAGCGATACAGAGCCTCCGACGAAAGCCATCTCCATGGGCCACACGGACCATGACGGCTGGTTGTCCTCGTCGTCGATCGTCATCTGCGACGGGTGGTCCCGGTCGTAGAAGACGGTGACCGCTTGCCCTTCGCTGTAGTAGTCGGCGTCGGCCCCCACGTCGACCCTGCCGTGGTGCACGACGCCGGCGACCGTGTACTCGACCAGGACCGAGCCCGAGCTGTGCCCGCTATCCGGATGCACGTCGTAGACGTCGCCGGGAGTCCGCCCGCCGGAGTTCCGCAGCGCGTCGTTGCGGTCGGCGACGACGGTGACGGCGAGTCCGAAGCCGACGAGGCAGACGATCCCGAGGAGGAACGTGGCGGCGACGCGCCGACCCGTCGCTGCCAGCGCTCGTCGCGTCCGAGGCATCGAGCCCGCGGTGAGCGGTGACCCGTCGTCGGAACCGGAGAGGTGCACGACCGGTAGACCTTAGGGTGAGGCGATCGTTGTTCCTCGTCGCCGCACCGAGAGGGGACGCTGCCGTAAGCACCGGCCGGGGCGGCGACGTAGCGTGGACCGGATGCCCACCGACGCCCCACCGACGCTCGCCGCCTGGCTGCGCACCCGCAGCGACGAGCAGCTGAGCGCACTGCTGGTGGCCCGGGCCGACGTCGCCCGCCCGGCCCCCTCGGACGTCGTCGCGCTCGCCAGCCGGCTCGCCGTCCCCGTGTCGGTGGACCGGGCGCTGGACGAACTGGACGCGACGACGCTGCAGGTGCTCGACGTCGTCCTGCTCGCCCCGACCGACGGCCTCGCACCCGACGCGCTGATCGCGGCGCTGCCCGACCTCCCCGACGACGTGCTGGAAGCCGCCATCGAGCGGCTGACCACGCGGGCGCTGCTGTGGGGGGACGACGCGCTGCACGCGCCCGACCCGGTCCGCCGGAGCGTGCGCCATCCCGCGGGCCTGGGCCGCCGGGCGACCGAGCTGCGCCTGCAGCTGCCCACCGACCTGCGCGCGACGCTGGCCGAGCTGCCGCCCGAAGAACTGGCGGTGCTGGAGCGGCTGGCCGCCGAGCGGCCGGTCGGTCACCTGCCCGACGGCCCGGGGGACGGCGGCCGGACGCCGGCCCGCCGGCTGCTGCAGCGCGGCCTGCTGGCCCGCATCGACGCGCTCAACGTCGAGCTGCCGCGGGAGATCGGCGTGCTGCTGCGCGGCGACCGGCCCTACGGTCCCCCGCGCCTGCGCCCGGAGCCCGCCGTCGTCGCACGTGACCGGGAGGCCGTCGACCGGCGGGCGGCGGGTGCGGCCCTGGAGAGCGTCGGCCGGGTCGGTGAGCTGCTCGGCATCCTCGAGGAGGAGCCGGCCGGCCTCCTGCGCAGCGGCGGCGTGGGGGTGCGCGACCAGAAGCGGTTGGCGCGCGAGCTGCACATCGGCGAGCCCGACGCGGCCTGGCTGCTCGAGCTGGCCTACGGCGCGGGGCTGCTCGACGTCGGCGGTCCGCACCGCGACGAGTGGCTGCCCACCCGCAGCTACGACGTCTGGCGCGAGCAGGACCTCGCCGACCGGTGGGCGGTGCTCGCCGCGGGCTGGCTGACGAGCGTGCGGCTGCCCTCCCTGGTCGGGCAGCGCGACGTCGCCGGCAAGGCGGTGAACCCGCTGTCGCCCGACCTGGTCCGGCACACCGCGCCGGCGATCCGCCGGTCGGCGCTGGCGGTGCTCGCCGAGTACCCGGCCGGCTCGGGTCTCGCCCCCGACGACCTGGTCGAGCTGCTGCGCTGGCGCACGCCACGCCGCGCCGACCGGCTCGCCCCCGTGCCGGCCCTGCTCGCCGAGGCCGATCGGCTCGGCGTCCTGGTGGGCGGGGTCCTGTCCACCGCCGGGCGGGGACTGCTGGCCTCCGGTGAGGACGGCGCCGCCGACGGGATGCGCGGGCTGCTGCCCGAACCCGTCGACCACGTGCTCGCCCAGCCGGACCTCTCGCTGATCGCCCCGGGACCGCTGGTCTCCGAGCTGGCCGACACCCTCGCGGTGGTGGCCGACGTGGAGTCCTCCGGCGGCGCCACGGTGTTCCGGGTGTCGGAGGGCAGCATCCGGCGCGCTCTGGACTTCGGCTGGTCGGCGTCGGACCTGCACGACCTCTTCACCCGATCGTCCCGTACCCCGGTGCCGCAGGCCCTGGACTACCTGATCGACGACGTCGCCCGGCAGCACGGGCGGCTGCGGGTCGGCGCCATCGAGTCCTACGTGCGGTCCGACGACCACGGCCTGCTGTCCCAGGTGCTCAACGACCGGCGGACGGAGGAGGCCGAGCTGCGCCGGCTGGCACCGGGGGTGCTGGTCAGCGGGCTCGGCGCCGACGAGGTGCTCACGGTGCTGCGCGAGGCCGGCTACGCCCCCGCCGGGGAGAACCCGGGCGGCGCCGTCCTCACCCGGCCGCCGGCCAGGCCGCGGGCCCTGGGACGGCGTCCCGGCAGCGAGTCCACGCCGGTGGGCCGGTCGCTGTCCGAGGCCGAGCTCGCGGCCACCGTGCGGGAGATCCGGGCCGGTGACGCCGCCCTGGCCGCCCGCCGGGGTGAGGCAGTGCGGCAGGTGCCGGGCGTGACGACCGCGTCGACCCTGGAGCTACTGTCCCGCGCGGTCCGGGAGGGCGTACCGGTCTGGCTCGGCTACGTCGACGCGCAGGGCAGCGGCAGCCAGCGTGTGGTGCAGCCGGTGTCCCTGGTCGGCGGTTTCCTCCAGGGCTACGACGAGCGGCGCGGTGAGAACCGCACGTTCGCGGTGCACCGGATCACCTCGGTCGCGCTGGTCGAGGAGGAGCAGGGAGCGCCTTCCGCGCAGTAAGTTGTCGCGCGCAACGTTCCTCACGGGAGGTGCGCATGACCGGGATCCCGACGGTTGCCGATCGGCTGGGCACGGCGCTGGGCGCCGTCCTGGGGGTGGACCGGCCCCCCGTCCGGCTGCGCGCGTGGGACGGCACGGTCGCCGGCCCCGAGGACGCCCCCGAGCTCGTCGTCCGCTCGCCGCAGGCCCTCCGCCGGCTGCTCTGGGCCCCCGGTGAGCTCGGGCTGGCCCGCGCCTACGTCGCCGGCGAGCTGGACGCCGCCGACGATCTGTCCGCGGCCTTCGCGGCGCTCAGCTCGGCCGGTCGGCTGGCGGCGGACGACGAGGCGGCCGGCCCGTCGGTGGCCGCCCGGCTCTCCCTCCTGCGGACCGGGCTGGCGCTGGGCGCGATCGGCCGCGAGCCGCCCCCGCCGCCGGAAGAGGTCCGGCTGCGCCGGTACGGGCGGCAGCACAGCCGACGGCGGGATGCCGCCGCGGTCTCCCACCACTACGACGTCGGCAACGACTTCTACCGGCTGGTGCTCGGGCCGTCGATGGTCTACTCCTGCGCCGTCTGGGACGACGAGACGGTCGGGCTGGAGGCCGCGCAGGAAGCCAAGATCGACCTGGTGTGCCGCAAGCTCGCACTCCGTCCGGGCATGCGGCTGCTGGACGTCGGCTGCGGCTGGGGCAGCCTCGCGCTGCATGCCGCCGAGCGGTACGGCGCTCAGGTCGTGGGCATCACGCTGTCGGTCGAGCAGGCCACGCTGGCCCGCAAGCGCGTCGCGGAGGAAGGGCTGACCGAGAAGGTCGACATCCGGGTGCAGGACTACCGGGCGGTCGAGGACGGTCCCTTCGACGCGATCGGCTCCGTCGGCATGGCCGAGCACGTCGGCCGGGCGAAGCTGCCCGGCTACGCCGCCGCCCTCGCCGCGCTGCTCCGTCCCGGCGGGCGGCTGCTGAACCACGCCATCTCCTGGGATGCCGGAGACACGACCTGGGAGACCGACAGCTTCATCGCCCGGTACGTCTTCCCGGACGGCGAGCTGATCAGCCTCGGCGACATGGTCAACGCGCTGAGTTCCGCCGACCTGGAGGTGATCGACGTCGAGGCGCTCCGTCGCCACTACGCACTCACGTTGCGGGCGTGGGTGCGCAACCTCGAGGAGCACTGGGACGACGCCGTGGCGGCCACCAGCGAGGGCCGGGCGCGGGTGTGGCGGCTGTACATGACCGCGAGCGCCCTCTCCTTCGACCTGGGCAAGCTCGGCGTCAACCAGGTCCTCCTGCACCGGTCGGGTGGCTCGCCGCCGCCGCTGCGCCCGGACTGGATCTGAGGCCGACGGGAAGGAACGGTCGTCCTGCGCGGTTACGGTGGGGAGTCCCCGATCCGCCTGGTGCCCGCGTGTGCGCCGCGGGTCGGCCCCCCATCCCGGAACAGGAACCAACGCCTCGTGAGTGACGGCCCCCTGATCGTCCAGTCGGACAAGACCCTGCTCCTCGAGGTCGACCACCCGCTGGCGCGTGACTGCCGTGCGGCGATCGCCCCGTTCGCCGAGCTGGAGCGCTCCCCCGAGCACGTGCACACCTACCGCGTCACCCCGCTCGCGCTGTGGAACGCCCGGGCCGCCGGGCACGACGCCGAGCAGGTCGTCGACGCGCTGGTGCGCTACTCGCGCTACCCGGTGCCGCACGCGCTGCTGGTCGACATCGCCGACACGATGGACCGCTTCGGCCGGCTCACCCTGGCCAACAACCCGGTGCACGGGCTGGTCCTCACCACCTCCGACCGCGCCGTCCTGGAGGAGGTCATCCGCTCGAAGCGGGTCGCCCCGATGCTGGGTCAGCGGATCGACGAGGACAGCGTCGTCGTCCACCCCTCGGAGCGCGGCCGGCTCAAGCAGGCGCTGCTGAAGGTCGGCTGGCCGGCCGAGGACCTCGCCGGCTACGTCGACGGGCAGGCGCACCCGATCGAGCTGGACCAGAGCAACTGGCACCTGCGCGACTATCAGCAGGAGGCCGTCGAGGGCTTCTGGGCCGGCGGTTCGGGCGTCGTCGTCCTCCCCTGTGGTGCGGGCAAGACGCTGGTCGGTGCGGCGGCGATGGCCGAGGCGAAGGCCACCACGCTGATCCTGGTGACCAACACCGTCGCCGGCCGGCAGTGGAAGCGGGAGCTCATCGCGCGCACGTCGCTGACCGAGGAGGAGATCGGCGAGTACTCCGGTGAGCGCAAGGAGATCCGGCCGGTCACGATCGCGACCTACCAGGTGATCACCACCCGCCGGAAGGGCGAGTACCGGCACCTGGACCTCTTCGACGCCCAGGACTGGGGCCTGATCGTCTACGACGAGGTGCACCTGCTGCCGGCGCCGATCTTCCGGCTGACCGCCGACCTGCAGTCCCGCCGCCGGCTCGGCCTGACGGCCACGCTGGTGCGCGAGGACGGCCGTGAGGACGACGTCTTCTCGCTGATCGGGCCGAAGCGCTACGACGCCCCGTGGCGGGACATCGAGGCGCAGGGCTACATCGCCCCGGCCGAGTGCATCGAGGTGCGGGTGTCACTCGACGACGAGGAACGCATGACCTACGCCGTCGCCGAGCCGGAGGAGCGGTACCGCATCGCGGCGACGGCGCAGTCGAAGCTGCCGGTGATCCGGCGGGTGCTCGATCGGCACCCCGACGAGCAGAAGCTGGTGATCGGCGCCTACCTCGACCAGCTCGAGGAGCTCGGCGCGGCACTGGACGCCCCGGTGATCCAGGGCTCGACCACCAACCGCGAGCGGGAGAAGCTGTTCGACGCGTTCCGCGCCGGGGAGGTCAAGACCCTCGTTGTCTCCAAGGTCGCGAACTTCTCCATCGACCTGCCGGAGGCCGCGGTCGCCGTCCAGGTGTCGGGGACGTTCGGGTCGCGGCAGGAAGAGGCGCAGCGGCTCGGCCGGGTGCTGCGGCCCAAGGCCGACGGCCGGCAGGCCCACTTCTACACGGTGGTCAGCCGCGACACGCTCGACAGCGAGTACGCCGCCCACCGCCAGCGCTTCCTCGCCGAGCAGGGCTACGCGTACACGATCGTCGACGCCGCGGACCTGGCCGGCATCGGCGAGGTCAACGGCCCTGACTGGACCGAGGACCCGGCCGACTGAGTGGAGTGCGAGGGCGCGGTTTTCGCGCCCCTCTCACTCCGTCAACGCGTCGACCGCCGCGACGGGGACGACGCCTTCCCCGGCCGAACCGTCGCTCCAGCGTGTGCGCTCACGCACCCTTTCCGGCCGAATAGTGGGGCGTGGACGCACTCGCTCGAGCGGCCCATGTGGACGAACGGGGCGGCTGGGAGGTGCGTGACCCGCGAGGCGTGACGTGACGGTCCGTTCCACACATGACTCTCGCCACAGCCACACCGTCGGCCACCGCGAAAGCGCAGGTCAGCGCGCCGTCTACCGCCTCCATACGTCGCCGGCAGCGAGGCGCGCGGGAGGCGGTCGGTTGGGCGTGTTGCCTCTCCGGCAGTGAAGATGGACCCGTCATGGGGAGTGCAGCACGAGCGGAGACCCTGAGCCCGCAGACGTCCAGAAGACCGCTCCGAGCGTGGCAGCAGGCGGCTCTCGCGCAGTACGAGGAGCAGTCCCCCAAGGACTTCCTCGTCACCGCTACGCCCGGCGCCGGGAAGACCACCTTCGCGCTGACGCTGGCCTCCCGGCTGCTGTCCCGCCGCGAGGTCGCCCGCGTCGTGGTGGTCTGCCCGACCGACCACCTGCGCCTGCAGTGGGCCGACGCCGCCGACGCGATGGGCATCGTCCTGGACCCCGGCCTGACCAACGCCGTCGGACCGGTCCGTGCCGGCACCCAGGGCTACGTCACCACCTACGCACAGGTGGCGGGCAAGCCGATGCTGCACGCCGCCCGCGCGACCGCGCTGAAGACGCTGGTCATCCTCGACGAGGTGCACCACGCCGGCGACGGGCTCTCCTGGGGCGAGGCGGCCGAGGAGGCCTTCGGGCGGGCCGCGCGGCGACTCTGCCTGACCGGCACGCCGTTCCGCACCAAGGCCGACGAGCGCATCCCCTTCGTCCGGTACGAGGAGGACAGCTTCGAGGGCGACAACGGTGAGCGCGGAGTCGGCCTGGTCAGCCGCGCCGACTACACCTACGGCTACAAGGAGGCGCTCGCCGACTCCGTCGTCCGGCCGGTCGTCTTCGCCGCCTACACCGGCACCTCCCGCTGGCGGAACTCCGCCGGTGAGGTGGTCGCCGCCTCGCTGTCGGACGCCGGCACGCGGTCGGTCGAGATGCAGGCCTGGCGCACCGCGCTCGACCCCAAGGGCCAGTGGGTGCCGCACGTCATCGCCGCCATGGACGACCGGATCACCCACCTGCGCGAGAGCGGGATGCCCGACGCCGCCGGCCTGATCCTCGCCAGCGACCAGGACGACGCCCGCGAGTACGCGAAGATCGTCCGCCGGGTCACCGGCAAGGCGCCGGAACTGATCCTGTCCGACGACCCGAAGGCCTCGAAGAAGATCGAGCGCTTCGCGACCGGCTCGGCCCGGATCGCCGTCTGCGTGCGGATGATCTCCGAGGGCGTCGACGTCCCGCGCGCCGCCGTCCTCGCCTGGATGACCTCCTACCGGACGCCGCTGTTCTTCGCCCAGGCCGTCGGCCGCGTCGTCCGCGCGCGCGGGGCGCACGAGTCGGCGACCGTCTTCCTCCCCGCCGTCCGACCGCTGCTGTCGCTGGCCGCCTCGATGGAGGAGCAGCGCAACCACGTCATGCCGCCGCCGAAGACGGAGCAGGGCGACGAACTCGACCTCGAGCCGCTGCCGCCCAAGGAGAAGGACGAGAACGGCCTGCAGCAGTGGGAGGCCCTCGAGGCCGATGCCCGCTTCGCGCATGTGCTCCACAGCGGGACGGCGCACACCGGTGAGGGCTCCGGGCCGACGACGGTCGTGGACGCCGAGGACGAGGAGTTCCTGGGCATCCCGGGCTTGCTGACCGCCGCCCAGACCGCCGAGCTGCTCGCCAAGCGGGACGACGAGCTGCGGCTGCGGATCGCGCAGTCGCACCGGAACGACGGCGAGAACTTCCTGATCGTCGAGGACCACCCCGACGAGGACGACGCCGGCCGGTCGTGGCGCGACGCCGCCGAGCTGCGCCGCGAGATCAACCGGCTGGTCAACCGCGTGGCGGCGCGCACGGCTCAGCCGCAGGCCGTGGTGCACACCCAGCTGCGCCAGTCGGTGCCCGGTCCGCCGTCGGCGTCGGCATCGGTCGACGTGCTCCGCGCCCGCCGGGAGCGCCTCCGCACGATGCTCTGACGTCGGCGGACGCCCCCCGGAGGCTCCCCCGCAACCCACCGTGACGTCGGGGCACCGCACCGGCGCGACACCTCGGGGGCCGCGCAGAGGATTCGCTCGTCAGAGCCGGATCCCGTCTCGACGGTGCTCCGCTGGTCACTAGGGTCCTCGGCGGCCATCGCCTTCGGTCATGGGTGCGGGGACCAGGCAGAAGGCACTCCCACGCCACCGGGAACACCCATGCACGAACGACCGCCGTCCCCTTCGATTCGCCCGGTGCGGGTCGTCCTGCTCACCGCGTCCCTGGTCTGCGCGGGCCTGGTGGGGCTCTCCCCGGTGCAGGGCGCGGCCGCCGCCGGTGACCCGGTCATCGTCGCCGCCGGTGACATCGCATGTCCCGACAACGATCCGGACTACAACGGCGGGCGGGGCACCGCGACGTCGTGCCGCCAGAAGTACACGTCCGACCTCATCCTCGGCGCCGATCAGGTGCTCGTCCTCGGTGACGCCCAGTACTCCATCGGTTCGCTGACCCAGTACCGCGCCGTCTACGACCGGACGTGGGGTCGCAAGAAGTCGGTCACCCATCCCACGCCCGGCGACCACGACTACCAGTCGGGTAACCCCGCCGGCTACCTGGCCTACTGGGGCGTGCCGAAGTACTACTCGTTCGACATCGGCGCCTGGCACTGGGTCTCGCTGAACTCCGAGCTCGCCCACGGCGCGACCTCGGCCCAGGTGCAGTGGCTGCAGCGGGACCTCGCGGCCACCACGCAGCCCTGCATCGGCGCCTTCTGGGGGGCGCCGGCATTCAGCTCCGGCAAGGGCGACGACCGGTCGTTCCGCCCGTTCTGGGACGTCCTGTACTCGCGGCACGCCGATCTGGTGCTCTCGGGTGACTCCCACCAGTACGAGCGGTTCGGGAAGATGGCTCCCGACGGCACCGCGGCCGGTGGCGGCATCCGCGAGTTCGTCGTCGGCACTGGCGGGCGCAACCTCGACGATTTCACGAGGATCCAGCCCAACAGCGAGGCGCGGGCGAAGGTCTTCGGCGTCCTGAAGCTGACGCTCGGCGCCAACGGCTACAGCTGGCAGTTCCTCACCGAGTCCGGGCGCGCGTTCTCCGATCTGGGCAGCGCCGCGTGCAACGCCTAGGTGTACCCGGCCAGGACGTTGGTGACGGCGGTCGGGCTTGAACGCGGGAGAACCTCCGAGTGGGGTGTGGCTTGTCTAAGGCCCACATCCGCCCGGAGGTTCTCGTGTCCCACGGTAATGCCCGACTCACGGTCCACGGCCGCAAGCTGATCGTCGAACGGAACCAGGCCGGGTGGAAGCAGGCGCACATCGCCGCGGCGATGGGGATCTCGCGCAAATGCGTGCGGACCTGGATCACCCGCTTCGAGGACGAAGGCGAGGCCGGGTTGGTCGACCGGTCCAGCCGCCCGCACACCAGCCCGACCCGAACCCCGGCCGAGGTCGAGGACCGCATCATGGAGCT
>JHVO01000011.1 GCA_000620185.1 Geodermatophilaceae bacterium URHB0062 | reverse complement strand
GGGACTGCCCCCAGTTCGGTTGACTCCTTACCTGTGAGGCTGCGGCCTCGCTGGAAGGATCAGCACCGTGCCCAAGCCGTTCCCCAAGGAGTTCCGGCGTGACGTGATCGCGGTCGCCCGGCAGGGCGACCAGTCGATCGCCCAGGTCGCGAGGAGCTTCGGGGTCTCCGAGTCCTGCCTCGCCCGGTGGCTGAAGATCGCCGACCGGGACGACGGCGTTTCCGGGCCGACCCCATCCGCCGGCGCAGCCGGTTCCGCCGGCGATCTCGAGGCCGAGAACCGTGAGCTCCGTCGGCGCGCCAAGCAACTGGAGCAGGAGAACGAGATCCTGCGCCGCGCGACGGCGTATTTCGCGCGCGACGTCCTCCCAAAATGATGTACCCGCTGGTCCACGAGCTCGCCGTCGAGAAGATCCCCGTCGCGGTGACCTGCCGGGTGCTCGGCTTCTCCAAGCAGGCCTTCTACAAGTGGCAGGCGGCGCCGGTCAGCCAGCGCGACTGGGACGACGCCCACCTGATCAACGCCGCCATCGGCATCCACCACGACGACCCGGAGTTCGGCTATCGGTTCATCGCCGACGAGCTCGCCGAGCAGGGCGTGCGGGCCTCCCGCAACCGGGTCAATCGGCTCTGCACAGCGGCGCGGCTGTGGTCGGTGCATTCCCGCAAACGGGGCCTGAATCGCAAGCCAGGACCGCCCGTGCACGATGACCTGGTGTTGCGCGAGTTCACCGCGCCGGCGCCAAATCGGCTCTGGCTCACCGACATCACCGAGCACCCCACCGCCGAAGGCAAGCTCTACCTCTGCGCGGTCAAGGACGCCTGTTCAAGGCGCATCGTGGGCTACTCCATTGGCGAGCGGATGACCTCCGAGCTCGCGGTCAACGCGCTGCACAACGCGCTCGCGCTGCGCGGCTCGGTCGGCGCGATCGTGCACTCCGACCGCGGCAGCCAGTTCCGGTCCCACGCCTACGTGCGCGCGTTGCGGGCTGCTCAGCTGCGCGGGTCCATGGGCCGGGTCGGGGCCTGCGCGGACAACGCCGCGATGGAGTCGTTCTTCAGCCTGCTGCAGAAGAACGTCCTCAACCGCCGGCGGCGCTGGCAGACCCGCGAGGAATTGCGCCTGGCGATCGTCATCTGGATCGAGAAGACCTATCACCGCCGCCGACGCCAAGACACCCTCGGCCGCATGACCCCCATCGAGTTCGAGACACTGACCCAGGCCGCTCACGCGGCCTGACCGCACCTACCCGCCAGAGTCAACTGAAGTCTGGGCAGTCCCGATGCACGGTGTTCGTTACCGGTTCGTCGATGATCACGACGCTCCCGCGAAACTCCCTAGGGCCGCGGAGGTGACCGGCAACCGCATCGCTCGTGGTGTGCTCAGCGAGGCGGTGCACGGGCCTGTCGGCGGGCGCTCGGTGACGTGGCGGTGACGCGCCTCCACCGAGGATGTCGCCGAGCTCAGATGGGGGTGGCCTGAACATGGACGTCAAGGTCGGTACGTTCAACGTGCTCAACCTCGCCCGGCAAGGCGAGCGCTTCTATCCCGACGAGAAGCCGTACTCGGCCGCCGAGTACGAGGACAAAGCGACGTGGATAGCGGGGCAGCTGAATCGCATGCAGGCGCAGCTCGTCGGCTTCCAGGAGGTCTTCCACGAGGAAGCCCTGCGTGACGTCTGCGCTCGGTCGGGTCAGTTCGCCAATGGCACAGTCGTGGCCCCGGGCGCCGATGGAGCCAGCGGCCCGCGGCTCGGTCTGGCCAGCGTGCTGCCGCTGGACGAGCCGGTCACGACCATCACGGACTTTCCGGCCGGGACGGACGTGGAAGTCGACGGTCTCGCCCTGCCGGTCGGGACGTTCAGTCGTCCCGTCCTGCGTACTCGCGTGGTCCTCGACCCGACGAAGGGCACGACAGCGACGGTCTTCGTCGCCCACCTGAAGTCCAAGCGGCCGATCGTCGCCCCGCAGGCGCCGGAAAATGATCCGCGCGAGGAGGCCCTCGGCAAGGCTCGGGCGCTCATCCGTCGCGCCGCCGAAGCGGCGGCCCTGCGCTTCCTCCTGCTCCAGGAGATGACCGGCAACACGCAACCGGTGATCGTGCTCGGCGACCTCAACGACGCTGCCCGGGCGGTCACCACGGACATCATCATGGGCGACTCACCCTCCCGGTTCTGGCCGAGCGACCCCGACGTCCGGAAGGCCTACTGGGACCGACTGCTGTACTCGGCCCACGAACTCGCCGCTCGCCGCGCCGGACGAGACGTCAGCTATACGCACATCTTCAACGGGCTCTACGAGAACCTCGACCACGTCCTCGTGAGCCAGGAGTTCTACGAGCGCAATCCGCAACGCATCGCGGAAGTGATGAATCTGCGGTACTTCAACGACCATCTGTTCGACAGCCAGCTGAGCGACGATCGCCGCGATCGGATCGTCTCCGATCACGGGCAGCTGGTCGCCGAGATCCGCCTGCTCTGACGTCGCCGGCCACCATGGACCGTGTCAGACCGGACGGCGTGCGGTGGCGGCCTCGAACTCGTCGACCGCCGCCCGGGTCAGCTCGTCGTCCAGGACCGACCGGGCCAGCGGACCGCCGAGGGTGAAGTCGGGGACGCCGGCCGCCGCCAGGCGGGCGATGTCTTCGGCGCTACGCAGGGAGGCGGCCAGGATGCGCGTGGGCTCCGTGCCGATCGCCTGCTGCATGGCGACGACGGACTCGACGCCGGACCGGCCGGCGTCGGTCATGCGCCCGACGTAGGGCGCGACCCCCTGGATGCCGCAGTCCCGGGCCATCAGGGCCTGCACCGGGGAGTAGACGGCGGTCAGCAGGACCTGGGCGCCGTCCCGCACGAGGGCGCCGGCCGCCGAGAAGCCCGCCGCGGTGGCAGGGACCTTGACGGTCAGCGGGCCCAGCGCGCGGAGTGCCTCGGCCGAGCGCAGCATCTCGTCGCGCGTCCGCCCCACCACCTGCACGTAGACCGTGCCGACACCCAGGTCGGTCAGCCACCTGTAGAGGTCGGGGACGTCGCGCTGTCCGAGGCCGGCCCGGTCGAGGATCGTCGGGTTGGTCGTGACGCCGGCGAAGACCCCGGAGCCCCAGAGCTCCTCGATCAACTGCCGGTCGGCCGCGTCGATGTACAACGCCACTGGTGTGGTCCTCCTGGTCGGTCGTGCGCCCCACCGGGTGGTGCGGGCGGTCGTGGGTCAGGCGGGTGCGGTCGCCCGGGCGATCCGCTCGAGGGTGCGCACCGTCCGCCGGGTGAGCTCGGTGTCGCCCGTGCCCGTGCTGGGGTCGGCGACAGCCGCGGCGAAGACGCGGATCTGCTCGGCGTACTGGTCCCCGGCCACCTCGATCCGGCGGGTCGCCCCGCCCGCGTGCACGAGCACGGTGCCGACGCCGCCGGCGAGGTCGGACCGGAAGACGTCGGTCAGCTCGAGGGTGCCCTCGGAGCCGAGGAGCGTCGCCGTGTCCACCATCGGCGCGTCGAAGCTGCAGTCGAGCGTCGCGACGACGTCCCCGTACCGCAGCACCGCCGCCGTCCGGGTGTCGACGCCGCCCTCCCAGCGGGAGACGGCCGCGACCTCGTCCGGATCACTGCCCGCCAGCCCGCCGAAGAGGTCGACGGGATAGCACCCGAGGTCGAGGAGACTGCCGCCGCCGAGATCCGGCCGGAGGCGGATGTCGGGCTCGCCGTCGCGGGGCAGGAAGAAGTGCAGCCGGGCATGCATCGCGACCAGATGGCCGATCTCGCCCGCGGCGAGCAGCTCCCGGACCGTCGCCAGCTGCGGGTGGTGCCGGTACATGAACGCCTCGGCCAAGTGCACGCCGGACTCCCCGACCGCCGCCTCGACCTCCGCCAGCTCGCCGGTGCCGAGGACCAGCGGCTTCTCGCAGAGCACGTGCTTGCCCGCCCGGGCGGCCCGGACGATCCAGGCCGCGTGCAGGGCGTTGGGCAGCGCGATGTAGACGGCGTCGAGCTCGGGATCGGCCAGCAGCTCCTCGTGCGTGTCGAACGCGCGCGGGATGCCGAGGTCGGCGGCGTAGGACCCGGCCCGGCCGCTCGCGCTGCTGACGGCGACGACCTCTCCGCACCCCGAGCGGCGGACCGCCGGGATGACCTGCTCACGGGCGATGCGGGCCGCGCCGAGCACGCCCCAACGGACCGACTCCACGGATGCTCCTTCTGTTCTGCTGCTGGATGGGACGCGCGCCGGCCGGCTCGGGGTCCGGACCATCGATCAGGACGGCGCCCCAGTGCGACCGGGCGCCGTCCCCTAACCTGCTGGTGAGCCGGGCCACGGGGCCCGGACCACCGTCAGGAGGACGTGCACATGGGCAGAGTGATCGTGTTCGGCTCGTTGAGTCAGGACCTGCACCTGCACATGGAACGGCATCCCCGGACGGGCGAGACGGTGATGTCCGGGGACATCGAGTACCGCTTCGGGGGCAAGGGTGCCAACCAGGCGGTCGCCGCCGTGCGGGCGGGTGCCGAGTCGTTCTTCGTGGGCAAGGTCGGCGACGACCCCCAGGGCCGGGAGTACCTCGAGCGGCTGGCCGCGTTCGGCGTGAACACGTCCCGCATGGAGGTCGTGCCCGGCGTCCCGACCGGCACGGCGATCATCTACAACGACACCGACGGCGAGAACATGATCGTCGTCGCACCCGGCGCCAACCACCGCATGGGCCACGAGGACCTCGCCAAGCTCGACGACCTCGAACCCGGCGACGTCCTGCTCATGCCACTCGAGCTCAAGCACGACGTGGTGACGGCGGCCGTCCAGCTCGCCGCGGACCGGGGGGCCCGGGTCATCCTCAACCTCGCGCCCTTCGCTCCCCTCCCCGCGACGGTGCTGGCCTCCTGCGACCCCGTCGTGGTCAACGAGCACGAGGCCGAGCTGCTCGAGAACGCCGGGATCGACGCGCCGTCGGTCCTGCGGACCCTGGGCACCCGCGGCTCCCGCTGGGGCGAGCTGCAGGTGCCGGCGGTACCGGCGCAGGTCGTGGACACGACCGGTGCCGGCGACGCCTACTGCGGGACCCTGGCCGCACGGCTGAGCGTCGGCGACTCCCCTGCCGACGCCATGCGCGCCGCCTCGGAGGCCGCCGCCCGGTGCGTCGAGCACCCCGGAGCCCAGCCGCCGCTCCCCTGACCGCACAGCGGCGCCCGTGCCGGAGCACGGGCGCCGCTGCCGCTCGTCAGAGCAGCCGGCTCACTTGTAGAGCTTGGGCTGGATCTCGTCCGAGCTGACGTTGCTCTTGTCGTACCAGAACGACCCGGTGTCCTGGACGGCGTCCATCTTCTCGCCCTTGGTGGCCTTCACCGCGGACTCGAGGGTGCAGCGGCCGATCGCCATCGGGTCCTGCGTGATGGCACCCGCCATCACGCCGTTGTTGATGGCGTCGATCTGGGCCTGACCGGAGTCGAAGCCGACGATCGTGAGCTTGCCCGCGGGCAGCTTGAGCTCGTTGACCGCGTCGACGATGCCGATCGCCGAGCCCTCGTTGGTGCCGTAGAGGCCCCCGAGGTCCGGGTTCGCCGCGATCATCGCCTTGGCGATGTCGGCCGACTTCAGGTGGTCACCGTCGCCGTACTGGATGTCGACGATCTGGATGTCCGGGTAGTCGCTCTTCATCTTCTCGACGAAGCCGTCACGGCGCTCGACGCCCGTGCTGTTGATCTGGCTGTGGCCGACGATCGCGACCTTGCCCTTCTTGCCCATCAGCTGCGCCATGTGGTCGGCGGCCAGCGCACCCGCGACCTTGCTGTCGGTCTTGCAGATGGTCACCGGCACCTTGGAGTTGCAGCCGGCGTCGAACTCGACGACGGGGATGTCGGCCTGCTTGGCCTGGTCCAGCAGCGGCACGCAGGCCTCCGGGTCCAGGGCGGCGTAGCCGATGGCGTCGGGCTGGCGCTCGATGGCCGCCTGCAGCATCTGCAGCTGCGAGTCGACCTCGGTCTCCGAGGCCGGACCGTCGAACGTCATGGTGACGCCGAGCTCCTTCGCCTTCTCCTCGGCGCCGGACTTGACCGCCTGCCAGAACTGGTGCTGGAAGCCCTTCGACACCAGGGCGATGTCGAGGTCGCCCTTGCCGCCACCCCCGCCGCTGCCGCTGTCCTCACCACGCCCGCAGGCGGTCAAGGCCATGACCAGCGCGGCGGTCACCGCGATGGCAGCCTTCGTGTAGCTCTTCAATGCACTCTCCTTCGAGCGACCCGGCGAGCCAGCCCCGATGGCTGGGCGCCGATGAAACATGTCTGTGATCTGGTGCGCGTCCGTTCAGGTCACCGCGCAGAGGCAATGGCTCCCCTAGTGGCGCCCACCACCCTCGGCGCGCCGCTTGCGCAGGTTGTCGGCGAACACCGCGACCAGGACCACGAGACCGACCACCACGGTCTGCCACTCGGTCTGGATCGCGAGGATGCGGAGGCCGTTGATCAGCACGCTCATGATCAACGCGCCGATGATGGTGCCGAGGATGCTTCCCCGGCCACCGAGCAGGGAGGTGCCGCCGATGATCACCGCGGCGATGGCCTGCAGCTCGTAGCCCACACCCAGCTGCGGCTGGGCGGAGTTGAGCCGGGCGGCCAGGACGATGCCGGCGATGCCGGTGGCCACCCCGGCCAGGGTGTAGATCGCCAGGACCCAGCGACGGGTGTTGATGCCCGAGAGCCGGGTGGCCTCCTCGTTGCTGCCGATGGCGTAGGTCATCCGGCCGAGGATCGTCTTGCGCAGGATGATGCCGGCCACCAGCGCGAGGGCGAAGAGGATGAGCACCGCGTTCGGGATCCGGGGGATGATCTCGCCGAGCGCGATCTTGGAGAAGCCCTCGACGCCGGTGAAGTAGATCGGCTTGACGCCGGAGAGGACCAGGGCCAGCCCCTGGCAGACCAGCATCATCGACAGGGTCGCGATGAACGGCGGGAGCCCCAGGATCGCCACGTTGAACCCGTTGATGAAACCGATCAGCGCGCCCATGGCGAGCCCGCCGAGGATGCCCACCGGCAGCGGCAGTCCGGCGTTGCTCAGCAGGAGCCCGACCACCACGGAGCACAGCGTCATGGCCGTGCCGAGGGACAGGTCGATGCCGCCCGTGATGATCACGAACGTCGTACCCACCGCGAGGATGCCGATGACGGCCGTCGACAGCAGGATCGAGCTGATGTTCGTGATGGTCAGGAACTTCGGGCTCGCGATGAAGAAGATGATCATCAGCGCGATCAGGGTGCCGAATGCCAGCAACTGCTGGAGCCCCTGACCGAGTGCGGCGAAGCGGCCGCCGCGCCCACCGCCCCCGACCGCGACGGCCTCCGCCGGCGGCGACTGGGTGCGTGCGTCTGCCAGGTCTTCTGCGCGTGGCGTCGTCATGCCGCTACTTCCTCGATGTTCTGGGTGGCCAGTTTCATGATGGATTCCTGATCGGCCTCGTCCGCCGACAGCGTGCCGGTGACGCGGCCCTGGGACATGACCACGATCCGGTGCGAGAGCCGGAGGACCTCGGGCAGCTCGGACGAGATCATGATGACGGCCTTGCCGCTCTCGGCCAGGCTGTTGAGGAGCCGATAGATCTCCTCCTTCGCGCCGACGTCGATGCCGCGGGTCGGTTCGTCGAAGATCAGCACGTCGCAGTCCCTCGCCAGCCACTTGGCGATGACGACCTTCTGCTGGTTCCCACCGGAGAGGGTCTTCACCGTCGTCCGGCTGGACGGCGTCTTGATCCGCAGCGACTTGATGAAGTTCTCGCTGATCCGGCGCGCCCGGCCGTCCCGCAGGAAGCCCAGGGGGGCGCGGTTGGACTTCAGCGAGGCCATGGCCACGTTGAAGGCGACGTCCTGTTCGAGCATCAGACCGTGTCGCTTGCGGTCCTCGGGGAGGTAGCCGATGCCGTGCCGCACGGCCACCGACGGACCCGAGATCTTGATCTCCCGGCCGTTGACGACGACCGTTCCGGCGGTCATGGGGTCGGCGCCGATGATCGCCCGCGCCGTCTCGGTCCGACCCGCGCCCATCAGGCCGGCGAACCCGAGGATCTCGCCGCGCCGGAGCTCGAACGACACGTCCTGCAGCAGGGACTTGGTGGTCAGGCCCCGGACCGCGAGGACGACCTCGCCGTCGTCGCCGGACACCTCCGGACGACTGGCGTAGGCCGCGGAGACCTCGCGACCGACCATCATCGCGATGATCTCGTCGTCCCGGACGTCGTTCATGGAGCGCGTGCCGACGTACTGCCCGTCCCGGAGGACCGTCACGCGGTTCGCGATCTGGCGGAGCTCCTCCATGCGGTGGGAGATGTAGACGATGCCGACCCCGCGGTCGCGCAGCGAGCGGATCAGGCGGAACAGCACCTGGGTCTCCTGGATGCTGATCGCCGACGTCGGCTCGTCCATGATCAGGATCTTCGTGTGCTCGAAGGAGAGCGCCTTGGCGATCTCCACCATCTGCTGGGACGCGACGGTCAGCTCACCGACGCCCTGCGTCGGCCGAAGGTGGATGCCGAGGTCCCCGAGGAGCGCCTTCGTCCGGCGGTTGAGCTCGCCCTCGCGCACCCAGGGACCGGTGCGGGGCTCCCGGCCGATGTAGATGTTCTGCGCCACCGTCAGGTGGGGCATCAGGTTCATCTCCTGGTGGATGATGCTGATCCCCAGCCGCTGGGCCACCTTCGGATCGGTGACGTCGACCTCGTCACCCTCCACGAAGATCTGCCCGGCGTCCGGGGTGTAGATCCCGGAGAGGATCTTCATCAGCGTGGACTTGCCGGCCCCGTTCTCACCGACCAGGGCCAGGACCTCCCCGCGGTCGAGCTCGAAGTTGACGCCGTCCAGTGCCTTGACGCCGGGAAACTCCTTGCTGATCCCCTCAACTCTGAGGAGCTGACTCATGCGTTCACCCGCCTGACGCGTTGATGGAGTGGTCGGTACCGCCGGCACCTGTCATACGACGCCCTTCCGCAGGAGATAGCAGCTGTAGGGGACGGTCTCGCCGGTGTGGACGAAGGCGAAGACCGGCTTGGCCATCTCGTAGAAGGCGAACCGCTCCACGGAGGCGATGCGGACCGGACGGCCCTCGGCGGCGTCCGCGGCCTTCTGCAGCCGCTCGGTCGCCACCGTGATCTCGTCCGGCGAGCCGTCGATCTCCATGCGATGCACCGCCTCGTCCACGAAGCCGTCCAGCGGGAAGACGCTGAGGAGAGCATCCACCGCCTGCCCCGTGTCCACACCTCTGAAATCGATTACAGGCGCACCATAGCGATGGGCCGGGAAGTTGCGGTCAACCAGACCCAACAAATCGCCGTGTCCCATGCGGTCGAGGAGGGACAGCAGCGGCCCCGTGAGCAGGGGGTGGACGTTCTTCAGCACAGGACGACTCCGATCGGTGGATGCGAGGGGCGGGGGTCAGCGAGCGGGGTAGCCCAGGTGGTCGGGGTTCGGCCGCGTGGACCAGCCGCCGGGGCCGTCGGCGACGACGAGGGACTTCATGCCGCCGGCGGCGCGGATCAGTTCGTAGTCCTGACCGGCGTCGGCTCCGTAGCAGAACAGGCTGACGAAGGGCTCGGTGCCGACGTTCACGCTGCGGTGGACCCAGTGACCCGGCACGTGCACCGCCTCCCCGGGACCCATCGGAAGGGCCTCGGTCCGGCCGTCCAGCGTCTCGAGGAGCATGACACCGGTTCCGCTGAGGCAGTAGTACAGCTCGGCGCGGTCGGCCTGGGCGTGCAGGTGCCCGCGGGTGACGGCGAACTCGTCGCCGTACCGTCCCGGCTGCAGCGTGCTCGTGCCGATGATGAGCGCGCCCTGGCCCTCGGCGTTGCGGTGCTCCTCCACGCGGTACACGAGGAAGTCCGGCCCGTGCTCCGCGAGCGCCGCCCGGTAGGCGTCGTCGTCGCGGTAGACACCGGCCATGTCGCCCAGGCGCTTTTCGTAATGGGACGTCGCGCCGGTCATGACGCCGTCCGCGGCGAGCGCGAGCAGTCCGGGCTCGGGCACCGTTCCGGTCAAAGGGACCTCCTCCATCGTGTGACGCGGGCCTCACCGTAGGGGCTCGCACCTGTCATGACAACCCTTTGACAGCCTGTCATGTCAACTGGGACAGTACGGAGGCGCGAGGAACGCGCACCACCGGCTTGAGGAACGGGTCATGATCGTCGCGCACGACCTCGGGACGTCGGGGAACAAGGCCTCGCTCCACGACGAGAGCGGCCACACGCTCGCCACGCTCACGGTCGACTACGCCCCCACCTTCGCCGCGGGCGGGGTGGCGGAGCAGGACCCGGAGCAGTGGTGGGAGGCGGTCGGCTCGGCCACACGGCGCCTGCTCGAGCTCGCCGGCGTCCCCGGCTCGGCGGTCACCGGCCTCGGTATGTCCGGCCAGATGATGGGCGCGGTCTTCCTCGACGAGGCCCACCGCCCGGTCCGGCCGGCGATCATCTGGGCCGACCACCGCAGCACGGCGCAGGCCGACGCGCTGCTCGCCCGGGTCGGCCAGGCCGACGCGTACCGGCAGCTCGGCCACCGGATCCACCCGACCTACACGCTGGCCAAGATGATGTGGGTCCGCGACTGCGAGCCGGAGGTGTGGGCCCGCACCCGGCACGTCTGCGTGGCCAAGGACTTCGTGGTGCAGCGGCTGACCGGCACGCTCGTGACCGACCCGTCCGACGCCTCCGGCACCGACGCCTACGACCAGGAGGCGGGAACCTGGTCGTCGCTGCTGCTGGACGCGGCCGGGATCTCAGCCGACGTCCTGCCGCCCGTGGTCGACTCCACGACCGTGGTCGGGGGCCTCACCGCCGCCGCGGCGGCCCACACCGGGCTGCCCGTGGGCACGCCGGTCGTCCTGGGCGGCGGCGACGGCCCGATGGCCGCGGTGGGCGCCGGCGTGGTCAGCCCGGAGGACGGCGCCTACGTCTGCCTCGGCTCGTCGTCCTGGATCTCGGCCTCCTCCCCCGGGCCGCTGCACGACCCGGCCATGCGGTCGATGACCTTCAACCACGTCGTCCCGGGCCAGTTCGTGCCCACGGCGACGATGCAGGCCGGCGGCGCGAGCCTGAGCTGGGTCATGGAGCTCCTGGGGGCGACCGGCGCCCGGTTCGACGAACTGCTGACGCAGGCGGGCACGGTGCGCGCGGCGGACGAGGGCCTCTTCTTCCTCCCCTACCTGCTGGGCGAGCGGTCCCCGCACTGGAACGCGGCCGCGTCCGGCGTCTTCGCCGGCCTCCAGCGGCACCACGGGCCCGCGCACATGGTGCGGGCGGTGCTCGAGGGCGTGGCCTTCAACCTGGCCACCTGCATCAGCGCGTTCACCGAGAACGGGATCCCCGTCGACAGCGTCGACGTGATCGGCGGCGGCGCCACCAGCGACGTGTGGATGCAGGTGCTGGCCGACACCTGGCAGCTGCCGGTCCGGCGGCGCTCCATCGTCGCCGACGCCAACAGCCTCGGGGCCGCGGTCACCGCGGCGGTGGGCCTGGGGCTCGTGCCCGACTTCGGCGTCGCGCGCTCGCTGTCCACCACGACCGCCGAGTTTCCGCCCGACGGGTCGCGCGCCGGCCTCGCCGAGCGGCAGCACGCCGTCTTCCAGGACGCCTACGACCGGCTGGAGCCGTGGTTCGACAACCGAACGGTGACCCGGTGACCGGCACCGTCGTCGTCACCTCGCGGTCGTTCTCCAGCGGCACGGTCGACCTCGTCGCCCGGCTGGAGGGCGCCGGACTCACCGTGGTGCGCGGCTCGACCACGCACGACCTCGAGGAGCTGCGGCCGGCCCTCGGCCGCGCCGTCGCCTGGATCGCCGGCACCGCGCCGGTGACGGACGCGCATCTGGCCGCGGCACCCGCGCTGCGCGTCGTCGCGCGCTACGGCGTGGGCGTCGACGCGGTCGACCTCGACGCGGCGGCGCGCGCGGGGGTCGTCGTCACGAACACGCCCGGAGCGAACAGCGAGGCGGTCGCCGAGCTCGCCGTCGCGCTGCTGTTCGCCCTGCTCCGCGGCGTGCCGGACGGCGACCGGCGCGTGCGGCGCGGCGACTGGAGCGTCTCGCGCGGCCGCCAGCTCGCCGGTTCGGTGGCCGCGGTCGTCGGCTTCGGCCGCATCGGGCGCGGTGCCGCGCGACGGCTGAGCGCGCTCGGCTGCGAGGTGCTGGCGTACGACCCGTACACCCCCGACGACGACGTGCTCGCCGCCGGCGCGCGGCCCGCGACGCTCGAGGAGATCCGCGACACCGCGACGGTCGTCTCCCTGCACGCGCCCGGCGGCGCCACCCTCGTCGACGAGGCCTGGCTGGCCGCCTGCCCCGCCGACCAGGTGCTGGTCAACACGGCCCGCGCCGACCTGGTCGACGAGCCGGCCGTCGCCCGCGCCCTCCGCGAGGGCCGGCTCGCCGGGTTCGCCGCCGACACCCTGGCCGCCGAGGCCGGCGCCGACTCGGCGTCCCCCCTGCTCGCCGACGACCTCGCCGACCGCGTGCTCGTCACCCCGCACCTCGGTGCGCAGACCCGGGAGGCCGTCGACATCATGGGCGCCCTCGCCGTCGACGGCGTCCTCGCCGTGCTGGCCGGCCGCCCACCGGCCCATCCCGTGGTTCCCGTTCCAGGAGGTCGAGCGTGAGCGGGAGCCCCCGTCGCATGCGGTTCGTCGGAGTCAGCACCGCGTCGTCGTCGATCATGAAGGTGTTCCCGCTCTGGTCGGACATCCTCGGTCTCGACGCCGAGCTCGTGGGCCTCGACATCCCCCTCGACGCACCCCCCGAGAGCTACCGGGAGGCGGTCGCGACCCTCCAGCGCGACCCCGCGTGCGTGGGGGCGCTGGTCACCACCCACAAGATCGCGCTCTTCGACGCCGCCCGCGACATGTTCGACGAGGTGGACGAGTTCGCCGCGAGCGTCGGGGAGATCTCCTCGATCGCGCTGCGCGACGGCCGCACCCTGGGCGCGGCGAAGGACCCGCTGACCGCCGGCCTCTCGCTCGAGGAGGTCCTCGACGACGACCACTTCGCCGGCAGTGCGGAGGTCCTGTGCCTGGGCGCGGGAGGTGCCGGGACGGCGATCGGCTGGTACCTCGGTCAGCGCACGGACGCCCCGGCGCGCATGACCTTCGTCGACGTCGAGCCGGAACGGCTGCGCCACCTGCGCGAGGTGCTGACGGCCCACGCGCCGCAGGTGGAGCTGCGGACCGTGACCGCCGCCGACGCGGACGTGACCGCGGAACTGGCCGCGCTGCCGCCACGCAGCCTGGTCGTCAACGCCACCGGCCTCGGCAAGGACCGCCCGGGCTCGCCGCTGCCGTCGACCGCCGCGTTCCCCGCGAAGTCGGTGGTCTGGGAGCTGAACTACCGCGGCCCGCTGGAGTTCCTCGCCCAGGCCCGCGCGCAGCAGGAGGAGCGCGACCTCACCGTCGTCGACGGGTGGCGGTACTTCATCCACGGCTGGTCGCAGGTGGTCGCCGAGGTGTTCGACCTGACGATGGAGTCCGCGCTCGTGGCGCGCCTCGCGGAAGCGGCCGAGAGCGTCCGATGACCATGCGGGTCCGCACCGTCCTCGGGGACGTCGTTCCCGCTGAGCTGGGCGCCACGGACTACCACGAGCATCTCTTCCAGATCTCCCCCCTGCTGCCCGGCGACGACCTGGACGACGAAGCGGCCAGCCGGGGCGAGGCCGGTCTTCTGCGCGCGGCCGGGGCCGGGGCGATGGTCGAGGCGACGCCCACGGGGCTCGGCCGCCGGCCCGAGGCGGTGGCGCGGGTGTCGGCGGCCACGGGGCTGCGGATCGTGCACGTCACCGGTGCGCACCGGGAGGCGCACTACGCCGCCGGGTCGCCGCTGCTCGACGACACCGTGGAGCAGCTGACCGACCGCTTCCGGGGTGACCTGGAGGTCGGCATGGACGGCACGACGGTCAAGGCCGGTGCCGTCAAGGCCGGCGCCGGGTACTGGTCGCTGACCGTGTTCGAGCGGCGGGTGCTGGTCGCCGTCGGCCGGCTCGCCGCCGACACCGGCGCACCCGTGATGGTGCACCTCGAGCACGGGAGCGCCGGCCACGAGGTGCTGGACCTGCTGGCGGCCGAGGGGTGCCCCGCCGACCGGGTGGCCCTCGCCCATGCGGACCGCAACCCCGACCCGGGGCTGCACTGCGAGCTGGCCGCGCGCGGCGCCTACCTCGGCTACGACGGCGCGGCCCGGCATCAGCGCTGGCCCGACTCGGTGCTGATCGACTGCCTGGCGGCCGTGGTCGCGGGTGGCGCGGGCGACCGCGTGCTCCTGGGTGGGGACGTCGCCCGCCGCACCCGCTATGTCAGCTACGGCGGCATGCCCGGCCTCGCGTACCTCTTCGACCGGTTCGTCCCGCGGCTGCGCTCGGCACTGGGCGAGGCCGCGCTGGCCGGCGTGCTGGTCGACAACCCGGCCCGCTGGCTCAGCTGGAACCCCCGACCATGACCCGCCCCGACCGGCACGCGCCCGGGGCTCCCACCGCAGCGAGAGGACGAGCATGACCACCGACACCGAGGCGCTCGCCACCGGCCAAGACCTTCTCCGCATCAGCCCCGTCGTGCCGGTCGTCGTCCTCGACGACGCCGAGGACGCCGTGCCGCTGGCCCGCGCCCTGGCCCGGGGCGGGGTGCGGATCATGGAGATCACGCTGCGCACGCCGGCCGGGCTGGCGTCCATCGAGCGCGTCGCCGCGGAGGTGCCCGAGACCGTCGTCGGCGCCGGCACGGTCACCACCCCGGAGGAGGCGGCCGCCGCCCAGCGCGCCGGAGCCCGGTTCATCGTCACGCCGGGGGCGACCGACCGGCTGCTCTCCGCCGTCCTCGACACCGGTCTGCCCCTGCTGGCCGGCGCGAGCACGCTGACCGAGATCCTTCGTCTGCGGGAGCACGGCCAGCACGCGATGAAGTTCTTCCCGGCCGAGGCGTCGGGCGGAACGGCCTACCTGCGGGCGGTCGCCGGGCCGGTCCAGGACGTGAGCTTCTGCCCGACCGGCGGCATCAGCCTGGCCAACGCCGCCGAGTACCTCGCCCTGCCGAATGTGGGCTGCGTCGGCGGCTCGTGGCTGACGCCGGGATCGGCCGTCGGCTCCGGCGACTGGGCCACGATCGAGCGGCTGGCCGCCGAGGCCACCACGCTGCGCGGCGCGCCGTGACCGTGACCGTCGACGGCCACACCGCGGCGCACGACGCCGCGCCGACCGGGCGCGGCCTCGACAAGGCATCCCCCGTGCCGCTCTACAGGCAGCTCAAGGACATCCTCCGCGCCGACATCACCGAGCGCGGCCTGCGTCCCGGTGACCGGCTGCCGGGCGATCACGAGCTCTGCGAGCAGTACGGGGTCTCGCGACCGGTCGTCCGGCAGGCGCTGTCGGAACTGCAGTACGAGGGGGCGCTGGAGCGGATCAAGGGCCGGGGCACCTTCGTGGCGCCCCAGCTGACCTCGCAGAGCCTCGTGCAGTCGCTCACCGGCCTGCACGAGGACGTCGCCGCGATGGGCCGGACGTTGCGGAGCGAGGTGCGCAGACAGCAGGTGGAGGCCGCCGACCCGGACGTGGCCGCGCGTCTCGATGTCCCGGAGGGCACGGCCGTCGTCGTCGTCGAGCGGCTGCGGTTCGTCGACGACGAGCCCTGGGTCTACGCGGTCAGCCACGTCCCGGCCGCGCTGGCCCCCGACCTGGTGGACCAGGACCTCCGGGAGCAGTCGTTGTACGGCCTGCTCGAGCGCCGGTACGGGTTGCGGCTGACGCGCAGCCGCCGTGGGGTCGAGGCGCACAGCGCCGGTGGTGCGATGGCGCGCGACCTCGGCATCGCCCGCAACGCACCGGTTCTCAAGCTGACCAACGTCAGCTTCGGCGCGGACAACCGGCCCGTGGAGACGTTCGTGGCCTACCACCGCGGGGACCGGTCGCGCTTCGAGGTGGAGCTGGAGCGGGCGGCCGACGGACGCTCCGTACCGCCGCTGGTCCGCGTGCTCTGACGACGACTGCCTGCTCTCACCAGGGCGTACGCCGCGTGCGGTGCTGCTAGCGTCCGCACGACCGCTTGCACGTCGCACTCCCTCGAGAGGTTCGCGGTGACGGACACCACCTGCCACATGTCGATCTCGCTCGACGGCTTCGTCGCCGGGCCCGACCAGAGCCGCGAGAACCCCCTCGGCAAGCGGGGGATGGAGCTGCACGGCTGGCACATCGGCGACCCGCGGGCCAACGATGCCGACAAGGTCGCGACCGGGTGGCTCATGCGCCCGCGGGGCGCGTACGTGATGGGCCGGAACATGTTCGGCCCGATCCGCGGGAACTGGGACGAGGAATGGACCGGGTGGTGGGGGCCCGAACCGCCGTACCACGCGCCGGTGTTCGTGCTGACCCATCACGAGCACGACCCGATCCCGATGGAGGGCGGCACGACCTTCCACTTCGTCACCGAGGGCTTCGACGCGGCCTACGCGGCAGCGTGCGAAGCCGCCGGGGACAAGGGCGTGGACATCGCCGGGGGTGCCTCGACGGTTCGCCAGGCCCTGATCGCCGGCGTGATCGACGAGCTGACCCTCGACATCGCACCGGTCCTGCTCGGGTCGGGCGAGCGCATCTTCGACGGGGTGGAGTCCTTCGGCTTCGAGCCCGCCGAGGTGCTCCACTCACCGCTGAGCACGCACATCCGCTATCGCCGCGTCGCCAGACTTCCCGGCGCCCGGCCTCAGCTCAACCGGTAGACCCGGCGGGCCGTGCCGCCGAGCACGTCCTGCTGCTCGGCCGGCGAGAGCTCGCCGATCAGCGCCCTGAGCACCTCGTAGGTGGGCCCATAGCCGCCGTCCGGCACGGTCATCGGCCAGTCGCTGCCGAACATCAGCCGGTCCGGCCCGAAGAGCTCGAGCGCGGTCTCCCACACCGGCCGCAGCGCCTCCACCGTGTAGGGCTGGCCGGCCCGGCGCAGCCCGGACACCTTGGCGACGGTGGTGGGGCGGCGCGCCACCTCTGCCATCTGCGCGCGCCACTCCCCCAGCTCGGGCAGCCCGCGGGGCGGCTTGGCGAGGTGATCGACGACGACCACGAGGTCCGGGACCTCGTCGGCCAGCCGGCCGGCCTGAGCGAGGTGCCGCGGCCAGGCGTCGGGCACGTCCAGCGGCACGCCCGCGGCCGCCAGGTGCCGCAGCGACGCGCGCACCGGCGGCAGATCGAGGACGTCGGGCCGCGGGTCGTCGTGCACGAGCTGCCGCACCCCGCAGAACCGCGGGTGGGCGAGGAACCGCTCGAGCGTCTCCGCCGCCGCGTCCGGCTCCTCGAGCGGCACCCAGCCGACGACACCGGCCACCCAGTCGGAGCGGTCGGCGATGTCGAGCATGAACTCGGCCTCGGCGACCGAGTCCTCCGCCTGCACCAGGATCGCGCTGCCCACCCCGCTGCCGGCCAGCTCCTGCCGCGCCTCGTCCGGGGAGAAGGTGCGGTACAGCGGGCCGTGCTGGGGCCCGAGCCAGGAGTAGCGGTTGACCGTCAGGTCCCACACGTGCAGGTGCGCGTCGATCGGGGACGACGCAGACGGTCCGGTCACGGCAGCAGCCCCCGCTCGGCCAGCACCTGCCACAGCTCGTCGGGCACGGGCGCGCTCATGCGCTCGGCGTTCTGCCGGATCTGCTCGGGGGTGTCGGCACCGACGACGACGGACACCACGGCCGGGTGCCGGGCGCTGAACTGCAGGGCCGCCGTCGGCAGCTCGACGCCCACCTCGCGGCACGCGCGGGCCAGCTCCTGGGCACGCCGGAGCTTGTCCGCCGGGGCCTGCCGGTATTCGTAGGGCGACGACTCGCTGGGCTCCGGGGTGGCCAGCAGCCCGGAGTTGAAGACGGCGACGTTGACGATCCCGACGCCCTTCTCCTCGCACAGCGGCAGGACGACGTCCTGCGCCGGCGCCTCGAGCAGGGTGTACCGGCCGGGCAGCATCACCAGGTCGACCGCATCGGTGCGCACGGCCCGCTCGATCGCCCCGAGATCGGACGACCCGATGCCGATGGCCCGGACCAGCCCCTCGTCGCGCATCCGCGCCAGCGCCGCGACACCCGAGTCGATGGCCTGGTGGGCATCGCCACTGCGCTCGACGTCGTGCAGGTAGAGCACGTCGACCGAGTCCAGGCCCAGCCGGCGCAGCGATTCCTCAAGGCTGCGCCGGATGCCCGACTCCGAGAAGTCCCACACCCGGCGGTGGTCGGCGGGCACCTCGAAGAGATCGTCGTCCCGGCGCCCCGCCCCCTCCGGGTCGGGCAGCAGCAGCCGCCCGACCTTGGTGGAGAGGACGAACTCCTCGCGCGGCCGGCCGCGCAGCATCTCGCCGAGCCGGCGCTCGGAGAGCCCGAGCCCGTAGTGCGGCGCGGTGTCGTAGTAGCGAACGCCGGCGTCCCACGCCGCGTCGAGCAGCCGCCGGGCCGACTCGTCGTCGACGGCCCGGTAGAGGTTGCCGACCGCGGCCGCGCCGTAACCCAGGCGGCCGAGGTCGAGCCGCTCCCGCCGCACCGTGGTCATCAGCCCGCGAAGAGGTACTGCTCGACGGACCCGGGCAACATCTCGGTGCCCGCGCCGGGGGCCGACGGCGGCCAGTAGCGGCCGGCGCGCACGTCGGTCGGCACCACGAAGTGCTCGTGCAGGTGGTCGACGTACTCGATGTAGCGGTCCTCGACCGTGCCCGACACCGCGACGAAGTCGAACATCGACAGGTGCTGCACGGCCTCGCACAGCCCCACGCCGCCGGCATGCGGGCAGACACGGACACCGAAGCGGGCGGCCAGCAGGAGGTTCGCGACGTTCTCGTTGACCCCGGCGACGCGCGTGGCGTCGATCTGCAGCACCTGCACGGCCCCCGACTGGAGCAGCTGCTTGGCGATCACCCGGTTGGCCATGTGCTCACCGGTCGCGACGGGCACCGGGGCGACCTCGCGGGCGATGCGCGCGTGGCCGAGCACGTCGTCCGGGCTGGTCGGCTCCTCGATCCACGCGAGGTCGAAGGGCGCGAGCCGCGTCGTCCAGGCGATCGCCTGCTCGACGTCCCACCGCTGGTTGGCGTCGATGGCGATGCGGATGTCCGGGCCGACCGCCTCCCGGGCCAGCCGGAGCCGGCGGACGTCCTCCTCGATGTCGCTGCCGACCTTGAGCTTGATCTGGTCGAAGCCGTCGGCGACGGCCTCCTTCGCCAGCCGCACCAGCTTCTCGTCGTCGTAGCCGAGCCACCCCGGCGTCGTGGTGTAGGCCGGATAACCGTTCTCCACCAGCCACCGGCGGCGCTCCTCCCGGCCGGGGGCGGCGGCCTCGAGGATCTCCAGGGCCTGCTCCGGCGTCAGGGCGTCGGTGAGGTACCGGAAGTCGACCAGGTCGACCAGCTCGCGGGGCGTCATCTCGCTGAGCAGCAGCCAGAGCGGCTTGCCCGCCCGCTTGGCCTTGAGGTCCCACAGGGCGTTGACCACCGCGCCGATGGCCATGTGCATGACGCCCTTCTCGGGGCCCAGCCACCGCAGCTGCGAGTCGTGCACGAACCGCCGCCAGGTGGTGCCCATGTCGGCGAGCAGCGGCTCGACCTCGACGCCGCGCACCAGCTCGGCGACCTCCCGCACGGCGGCGAGCTGGACGTCGTTGCCGCGGCCGATGGTGAACACGAACCCGTGGCCCTCGTCGCCGGCGTCGGTGCCCAGCCGCAGGTAGGCCGCCGAGTAGTCGGGGTCGGGGTTCATCGCGTCCGAGCCGTCGAGCGACGTCGACGTCGGGAAGCGGATGTCGAACGTCTCGATCGTGGCGATGGAGCTCACGGTCGTCCTTCCTCGGGGGGCGCCGCCGACCGGCGGCGGTGGGTCAGGAGGGGAGCTGGAACCCGGCCATGCCACCGTCCACGGACAGGGACGTGCCGGTGACCGAGCCGCTGCGCGGCGAGGCGAGGTACACGATGGCCTGCGCGACGTCGTCCGCCTCCACGAGCCGGCCGGTGGGCTGGCGGGCGGCCAGCCGCGCCGCCTCGGCCTCGGGGTCCTCGGCCGAGGCGAGCAGCCGCTGGACCCAGGGCGTGTTGGCGGTGCCCGGGCTCACGCAGTTGACCCGGATGCCCTCGCGGACGTGGTCGGCCGCCATCGCGCGGGTCAGCGCGAGCACCGCGCCCTTGCTCGCGGTGTAGACCGCGCGGCGGGGCAGGCCCACCAGGGCCGCGATCGAGGCGGTGTTGACGACGGCGGCGGCGCCCGAGCGGCGGAGATAGGGCAGCGCCGCGGCCGACATGCGGGCGATGCCGACGACGTTCACGTCGAGCACCCGGAGCCACTCGTCGGCGTCGTTGTCGGCGACGGTGCCCTGGGCGCCGATGCCGGCGTTGTTGACCAGCACGTCGATCCCGCCGAGATCGGCGGCGATGCGCTCGACGGTGCGGGCCACCCCTGCGCTGTCGGTGACGTCGCACTCGTAGGCGTGCAGCGGTTCCGGCACGCCCGCGGTGTCGCGGTCCACGGCCGCGACCGTCGCGCCGCGCGCGGCCAGCTCGAGTGCGGTCGCCAGGCCGATCCCCGACGCCGCCCCGGTGACCACCGCGACGAGCCCGTCGAACTCGGGTCGCGTGCCGCCCTCGCTCATGCCTGCCCCACTTCCTGGCGCTGCCGGCCCAGGCCGTCGATCTCCAGCTCCACGACGTCGCCCGCGCGGAGGTACGGCGTGCCCGGACGCCCCAGCGCCACGCCCGCCGGCGTCCCGGTGTTCACCAGGTCGCCGGGGTTGAGCACCATGAACTGGCTCAGGTACCGCACGACCTCGAGCACCGGGAAGATCATGTCGGCCGCGGTGCCGTCCTGCCGCTGCTCGCCGTTGACCCACAGCCGCAGACCGAGCTGCTGGGGGTCGTCCACCTCGTCCGCCGTCACCAGGTAGGGGCCGGCCGGGTTGAAGGTCTCGCAGCTCTTGCCCTTGTCCCACTGACCCCCGCGCTCGAGCTGGAACTCGCGTTCGGAGACGTCGTGGGAGACGAGGTAGCCGGCGATGACGTCGCGCGCCGCGTCGGTGTCCGCCAGGTAGCGGGCCCGCGCGCCGATGACGACGCCGAGCTCGACCTCCCAGTCGGTCTTCTGCGACCCGCGCGGGACGAGCACCTGGTCGTTCGGGCCGATCACGGTGCTCGGGTCCTTCATGAACACGACCGGCTCGGCGGGGACGTCGGCGCCGGTCTCCGCGGCGTGGTCGCGGTAGTTCAACCCGATGCAGACGACCTTGCCAGGGGTCGCCACCGGGGCGCCGATCCGGACGCCGTCCCGGGGCACCTCGGGCAGCCGGCCGCCCTCCAGCGCCGACCGCAGCCGCGCGATGCCGTCGCCGGCGAAGAACCGTCCGTCGAAATCGTCGGTCACCGAGCCGGCGTCGAGCCAGCGCCCGTCGCTCTCGACGGCCGGGCGCTCGGCGCCCGGCTCCCCCACCCGTAGCAGCCGCATGCGCCCTGCCTCCTTGCCGTGTCCTGGAATCGATTTCACCCTACTGGTCGGCCTGCTGCCGCCACCGCAGCCTCCCTCACCCCGGGGGAGGAACGAGCACCGCCCGCGCGGACCGGCCCGGCTAGGTTTCACATCATGGCGACGATCAAGGACGTGGCCGCGCTGGCCGGCGTCTCGCCGGCCACCGTGTCCCGCGTCCTCAACAACCGGCCGGTCTCCCCGACCAAGGCGCGGCTGGTCCTCGACGCCGCCCGGTCCCTCAGCTACACGCCGAACCGGGTGGCGCGCACGCTGCGCCGCCAGCTCTCCGAGGTCGTCGCGCTGGTCATCCCCGACATCGAGAACCCGTTCTTCACGTCGCTGGCGCGCGGCGTCGCCGACACCGCACAGGAGGCCGGGTACTCCGTCGTCCTGTGCAACACCGACGGGGACGTCGCCAAGGAGGCGCACTTCCTCGACATCGCCCTCTCGGAGAACATGGCCGGCGTGGTGCTCGCCCCGGCCGGCGCCTCGAGCGACGTGCAGCCGCTGCTGAACCGGGGGCGGGCAGTCGTGGCCGTGGACCGGCCGGTGCGCGGAGCCGACGTCGACTCCGTCGTCATCGACAACGTGGGCGCCGGACGCGCGGCCACCCGGGTGCTCTGGGACGCCGGGTACCGCGACATCGCCTGCATCAGCGGCCCGGACGAGATCGTCACCGCGGTCGACCGGGCCCTCGGCTGGAGGCAACTGCTCGGTGAGGTCTCCCCCCGCGCGATCCCGCCGGGCCGCCTGCTGCACGCGGACTTCCGCGTCGGGGGCGGCCGCAGCGCCATGCAGCAACTGCTCGACCTGGAGAACCCGCCGGACGCCGTGGTGGCCGGCAACAACCTCGTCGGCGTGGGGGCGCTGCAGGTCCTGCACGAGCGCGGCCTGGACCCTGCCCGGTTCGGCATCGCGGTGATCGGCGACCTGCCCTTCTCGGCGCACGCGCCCGCCGACGTCCCGGTGGTGCACCTGCCCACCCGCAGTCTGGGGACGACGGCCGGCGCTCTGCTCATCGAGCGCATCGAAGGGCACGAGGGCCCGGGTCGCCACGTCGTCATCCCGGGCGAGCTGGGCGCCACCCTGACGGCAGCTCCGGGCTGACCCCGCCCTTGAGTCTGAAATCGATTTCTGCGAAGCTCGCGTTCCTATGAGGGGACGGCGTTGAGACCGGCTTCCGCCCTCCGCCGCGACCTGCGCACGTCCACCTGTTCGACCGTCCACGCCCTCGCGGCGCGTGACCAGCGCTCGATCCGCACGATCTTCCGAGGAGTACCGATGACCTACACCCTCCCCCAGCCGCGGCAGGCCACCGAGGCGCCGCCGCAGACGGCCTTCCTGGTCACCAGCGGTGACTCGCGGGAGCCGGCCAACGTGGCGAGCTGGCCGACCCAGGTCGAGCTGGAGCGGATCATCACGACCGAGTTGGAGCGCAACGGCTGGGAGGTGCGCCGTGCCGCGCCGGTCGCCGACGACGCGAAGCACGGCTTCGTCAGCAGCCAGCGCGAGGGGATCGAGCTCTTCAAGTCGGTACCGCCGGAGGCGCCGGTGATCGTCGCCATCGCCAACTGGCAGTACAGCCACCACGTACTCCCGGGCCTGCGCACCCACCGCGGTCCGATCCTGACGGTGGCCAACTTCTCCGGTCGCTGGCCGGGGCTGGTCGGCCTGCTCAACCTCAACGCGGGCCTGACCAAGATGGACAAGCCCTACTCCACGCTCTGGACGATCGACGGGACGGATGAGTGGTTCCGCGAGGGCATCCGGTCCTGGACCGCCACCGGCACGGTGCCCCATGACGAGTCGCACGTCCGCCCGCTCCCCGCGCTGCCCGACACCCCGGAGACGCAGCTGGGCCGGGCGCTGGCGGCGGAGCTGCTCGCGGAGAAGGCCATCATCGGCATCTTCGACGAGGGCTGCATGGGCATGTACAACGCGATCATCGACGACGAGCTGCTCAACCCCATCGGCATCTACAAGGAGCGGCTGTCCCAGAGCGCCCTGTGGGCGGAGATGCAGCGGGTCAGCGACGACGAGGCCGCCGAGGTCGGGCGCTGGCTGACCGACAAGGGCATGACCTTCCGGCTGGGCACCGACGAGAAGACCGATCTGACCGAACGGCAGCTCATGTGGCAGTACAAGATGTACGTCGCCGCCGTCCGCCTCACCGACGACTTCGGCCTGGACTCGATCGGCATCCAGTACCAGCAGGGGCTCAAGGACCTCAGCCCGGCATCGGACCTCGTCGAGGGTCTGCTCAACAACGTCGAGCGGCCGCCGGTGCGCAGCCGCGACGGCTCCCGCGTGCTCTTCGAGGGCGAGGCGATCCCGCACTTCAACGAGGTGGACGAGGGCGTGGCGGTCGACGGCCTGGTGACCAACCGGGTGTGGCGGGCGATGGGCCTGGACCCGGCGACGACGCTGCACGACGTCCGCTGGGGCGAGGACTTCGACGGCCAGTTCGTGTGGGTCTTCGAGATCTCCGGCTCGGTGCCGCCCTCCCACCTCGTCGGCGGGTACGCCGGGGCCGAGGGCTGGCGGCAGGGGAACGTCTTCTTCCCGGCCGGCGGCAGCACCGTGAACGGCGTCTCCAAGCCCGGCGAGATCGTGTGGTCGCGCGTCTACGTCGCCGAGGGCGCCCTGCACGTCGACATCGGCCGCGGCACGGTCGTCGAGCTGCCGGAGGAGGAGACGCAGCGGCGCAAGGACGCCACGAACCCCGAGTGGCCGATCATGTCCGCGGTGCTGCACGGCGTCACCCGCGACCAGTTCATGGCCCGGCACAAGGCCAACCACGTCCAGGTCGCCTACGCCGAGGACGCCGACGGTGCCGACCGGGCGGTGACCGCCAAGGCCGCCATGTTCGAGGCGCTCGGTCTCCGGGTCCACGTGGCCGGCGACGTCCGCTTCTCCGGGGCGGAGGCGGCGTGATGCAGATCGGCTGCCACGGTCTGGTCTGGACCGGGACCTACGACGCGGCGGGGATCCGGCACGCGGTGCAGAAGTCCAAGGAGGCGGGCTTCGACCTCATCGAGTTCCCGCTCATGGACCCGTTCACCTTCGACGTCGGCGCGGCCCGGGCGGCGCTCGACGAGTTCGGCATGGCCGCGACCGGCTCGCTCGGGCTCGACGAGAGCACCGACGTCAGCAGCGAGGACGAGTCCGCCGTCCGGGCCGGCGAGGCCCTGCTCGAGCGCGCGGTCGACGTCCTCGCCGAGCTGGGTGCCGCCCACCTCTGCGGGATCATCTACAGCGCCATGCGGAAGTACATGGAGCCGGCGACGCCGCGGGGCATCGCCAACAGCCAGGCCGTCATCGGCCGGATCGCCGACCGCGCCGCGCAGGCGGGCATCAAGGTCTCGGTCGAGGTGACGAACCGCTACGAGTCCAACGTGCTCAACACCGCACGGCAGGCGCGCGAGTTCGTCGCCGGAGCCGGGAACGGCGGGGTGGGGGTCCACCTGGACACCTACCACATGAACATCGAGGAGACCGACATGTTCTCCCCGGTGCTCGACACCGCCGACCAGCTGTCCTACGTGCACATCGGCGAGAGCCACCGCGGCTACCTGGGCACCGGGAGCGTCGACTTCGACTCGTTCTTCCGGGCGCTCACGCGCATCGGGTACGACGGGCCGGTCGTGTTCGAGTCGTTCTCCTCCGCCGTGGTCGCGCCGGACCTCAGCCGCATGCTGGGCATCTGGCGCAACCTGTGGTCGGACAGCGAGGAGCTCGGCGCCCACGCGAACGCCTTCATCCGCGACAAGATGACGGCGATGGCGTCGATGTCCCACCACTGAGGAGGTCGCACTCCTGATGAGGCGCTTGCTGCCCGACCCGGCCGGGCTGGACGACGCGGGGCTGGTCGAGGCGTACCGGCTGCCACCCGGCCGCGCCCTGCGGGTCAACTTCATCGCCTCGCTGGACGGCGCCACGACCGTGGCCGGCCGCAGCCGGGGCCTGCAGTCGCCGGGCGACCTCGCCGTCTTCCAGGTGCTGCGCGCCCTGGCCGACGCGGTCCTCGTCGGCGCGGGGACCGCGGCCGCGGAGGGGTACGGCCCGATGTCGGACGACTCCACGGTCAGCCGGATGCGGGTCGCGCTCGGCCGGCCCGCGACCGCGCCGATCGTGGTCGTCTCGCGGCGCGCGTCGGTCGACCCGAGCGGCCGGCTGGTGGGCGGGGACGCGGACTCCCCCACCATCTGCGTCACCTGCGAGGCCGCCGACGCCGACCGCCGGTCGGCTCTGGTGGCAGCCGGTGTGGACGTCCTGGTCTGCGGCGAGGACGACGTCGACCTCCCGCTGGCGCTCGAGCGGCTCGCCGAGCGCGGGTTCGAGCACGTGACCTGCGAGGGCGGCCCGGCACTGCTGCACTCGGCGCTCGACGCCGGAGTGGTCGACGAGCTGGACCTGTCGATCGCCCCCGCGCTGGTCGGCGGCGGCGTCCGGCTGGTCGGCGAGCCGCTGGCCGACATCGCGCGGCTGGAGCTGCGGCAGCTGCTCGAGGAGGACGGGATGCTCTTCGCCCGATACTCGGTGCGGGAACCGGGCCCCCGGTAGCCGACGCGCTGGGCCCGCCGAGCGCCTGGATCGTCTCGTCCAGGCTCAGCAGCACCGTCGTCTCCGGGTCGCTCCCCGGACGTCGTCCTCTTGACGCGCTCGCCGGACGGGGAGAACGGTCGCTGGCGCAGGCGCCCGCGCACGGTGGCCCCAGGCCAGGGACCGCAACGAGCGCGAGCCGGCGCGGAGGCAGTCATGCCGGAGACAGCGAACCTCCCAGCAGGACCGACGCCGGCCCCGGCGCACTCTCGAAACGCGGTCTCCACGATTCTCCGCACCATCCCGTTCACCACGGCGATGCTGCTGCTGATCATGGTCATCGGGGTCGCCACCGGGTCCCTGTGGGTGCCCCTGTTCGAGCGCAGCTGGTTCGAGGACGTCGCCTACGGCCTCCCGTCGCTGACCGAGGGCGCGTGGTGGACGCCGGTGACCGGGTCGTTCCTCGCCCTCTCCCCCGTCTTCTACCTGCCGGTCCTCGCATCGTTCGGCCTGTTCGTCGGCTTCACCGAATGGCGGCTGGGCACGGCGCGCACCGCGCTGATCTGCGTGGGTGGCCAGCTCGCGGCGGTGCTCGCGGCGTCCGGGACGCTCGTCGTCCTCCGGTTCAACAGCTGGGCCTGGGCCGAGGCGCTCGAGACGGCCCGGGACGCAGGGTTCTCCGCCGGCGCCCTCGCCAGCATCACCGTGGCCACGGCGGCGATGCGTCCCCCGTGGCGGTTGCGGATCCGGGCCGCGCTGTGCGTCTACGTGCTCGTGTCCTTCCTGTTCCTCGGCTCCCTCGCCGACCTCGAGCACCTGTGGGCGGTCGGCCTGGCACTTCCTCTGGGCCGGCACCTGGTCGGCACGGACGCCATGGACGGTGCGGGCGGTCGGCGGATGCTCAGCCGCCGCGAGTGGCGCCTGCTCGCGGCGACCGGACTCGCCCTGATCGCCGCTGCCGAGCTCGTGCTGCTCATCTACTCGGGCCACGGTCCGCTGGGCGGGGTGGGCGGCGCCAAGGCGTCCGTGGGCGGGGTGGTCGTCGACGTCGTGGTGATCGCGCTGATCCTCGACGGCCTCCGGAAGGGACGCCGGTGGGCGTGGTGGTGCGGGGTGGTGCTCGGCGCCCTGAACACCGTCGCCGCGCTCGTCATCGCGGTCGACGGCCTGTCGGGGCGGGAGGGCACGGCGATCGCGGTCGCGGCCGGAGCGCTCTGGCTCGCCGAGCTGGTGGTCCTCCTGATCGGGCGGCGCGCCTTCCGGGCGCCGTCGCGGCGGCGCCTGGGCCGGCGGATGCGGGCAGAGCGGACCGATCAGGAGGTCGTGCGGGAGCTCCTCGCGCGGCACGGCGGCGGCAACCTGTCGTGGATGGCGACGTGGCCGGACAGGTCCTGGTTCCGCACACCGGACGGCGACAGCGTGGTGGCCTACGAGCGGCACGCCGGCGTCGCGGTCGCGCTGGGCGACCCGATCGGAGCCCCGGAGCGGCGCGGCGCCACGGTGAGCGAGTTCGCCGCCATGTGCGAGCACACCGGGACGGTGCCGTGCTTCTTCTCCGTCACGGCGAGCACGGCCGCGCTCGCTGCCGCACTGGGGTGGCAGCACGTCCGGGTGGCCGACGACACCGTCATCGACCTCGGCGGGCTGGAGTTCCGGGGCCGGAAGTGGCAAGACGTCCGGTCGGCCCTCAACCGCGCGGCCAAGGAGGGGATCTCCTATCGCCAGGTCATCCTGGCCGAGGAACCGTGGGCGGTCCGTGCCCAGGCCCGGGCGATCTCGCAGCAGTGGGTCGGCGACAAGGGCCTGCCGGAGATGGGCTTCACCCTCGGCGGCATCGACGAGGCGTTGGACCCGGCCGTGCGGGTCGGGCTCGCGGTCGACGGTGACGGCAGCGTGCACGGGATCACGTCGTGGCTGCCGGTGTTCGCCCCGGGTGCCACCGTGCGCGGCTGGACGCTGGACGTGACCCGCCGCCGCAACGACGGCTTCCGGCCGGTGTCGGAGTTCCTGATCGCCTCGGCCTGCCTGGCCTTCCAGGCCCAGGGCGCCGAGTTCGTGTCGCTGTCGGGCGCGCCGCTGGCGCGGACCGACACCTCCGGTCAGCCGCCGGCCGTCGAGCGGCTGCTCGACTCCCTGGGCGCCGTGATGGAGCCGCACTACGGCTTTCGGTCCCTGCACGCCTTCAAGAGCAAGTTCAGCCCCCGGTACGAGCCGCTGTACCTCGCCTACCGCGACGACGGGGACCTGCCCCGCATCGGGATCGCCCTGACCAAGGCCTATCTGCCGGAGGCGGGCATGCGCGACCTCATGAAGCTGGCGGGCGGCCGTGGCAGTTGACGGCTGATTGACTGCACGCATGGATCTTCCGCTGCTCCCGCCGGTGAAGCCGATGCTGGCCAAGGCCGCGACCAAGCTGCCCACCGGCGACGGCCTCTTCTACGAGCCGAAGTGGGACGGCTTTCGCTGCGTCGTCTTCCGAGACGGTGACGAGGTCGAGCTGGGCAGCCGCAACGAGCGGCCGTTGACCCGCTACTTCCCCGAGGTCGTCGCCGCGGTGAAGGCGAACCTGCCCGAGAAGTGCGTGGTCGACGGCGAGATCGTCGTCCCGCGCGGCGACCGGCTCCATTTCGAGGACCTGCTGCAGCGCATCCATCCCGCCGAGAGCCGCATCAACCTGCTGGCCGAGCAGACCCCGGCGTCGTTCGTGGCCTTCGACCTGCTGGCGCTCGGCGAGGAGTCGCTGCTCGAGACGCCCTTCGCCGACCGGCGGGCCCGTCTGGAGGCCGCCCTCGCCGACGTCCGGGCGCCCGTGTACCTGACCGGCATCACCCGCGACCCCGCCACCGCGCAGCGCTGGTTCGAGACGTTCGAGGGCGCCGGCCTGGACGGCGTCGTCGCCAAGGCTCCCGATCTGCCCTACGGCCCGGACCAGCGGCTCATGACCAAGGTGAAGCACGTCCGGACGGCGGACTGCGTCGTGGCCGGCTTCCGCTGGCACAAGAGCGGGCCGATCGTCGGGTCGCTGCTGCTGGGGCTGTACAACGACGCCGGCGACCTGCAGCACATCGGCGTCGCGGCGTCCTTCCCGATGGCCCGGCGGGCCGAGCTGGTCGAGGAGCTGGCGCCCTATCGGGAGAACGCCCTCGAGAACCACCCCTGGAGGGACTGGGCGAACGCCGACACGAGTGCCGTGGACGGCGAGCACCGCATGCCCGGTGCGGTCAGCCGGTGGAACGCGAAGAAGGACCTCTCGTGGGTGCCGCTGCGGCCCGAACTGGTCGTCGAGATCAAGTACGACCAGCTCGAGGGACGTCGACTGCGTCACACCGGCCAGTTCCTCCGCTGGCGCCCCGACCGCGAACCGCTGAGCTGCACCTATGACCAGCTGGAGGTGCCGGTGCGCTACGACCTGGCCGAGGTCCTGGACGGCGGTGGGTCCCCCGATCGGGAGTGATCGCCTGCAGCGCCGCGCCCCGGCTCATAGGCTCGTGATCATGCGTCTGCACCTCGGCCGGCCGGCCGTCGTCCCCACCCTGCTCATGGCGGTGACCCTGATCCTGGCCGGTTGCACCTCGTTCTCGGACACCCTGGAGGGCGAGGCGTCGTCGTCGGCGGCGGCCTCACCGACGCCCGAGCCGAAGGCCGCGCCGATCGACTGGTCCGACTGCAACAAGCAGATCCAGCCGCTGATCGCCGACCAGCCCGGCAGCGACCGCGACCTGACCTTCGAGTGCGGCCGCACCGAGGTGCCGATCAGCTACGACGAGCCCGAGGGCGCCACGCTGCCGCTGTTCCTGGTCCGTGTGCGCGCGGCCGGGCAGACCGGCCGGATCGGCTCGCTGATGGTGAACCCCGGCGGGCCCGGGGCATCGGGCGCCGACGCCGCGATCGGCCTGGCGCTGACCATGCCCGAGATCGTGCTCAAGCGCTTCGACCTCATCGGCTTCGACCCCCGCGGCGTCGGGCTCTCCACCCCCGTGGAGTGCATCCCGACGCAGCTCAAGGACCGCATGATCGCCGCCGAGCCACGGCCGACCACGGCCGAGCAGCTCGACGAGAGCTTCGCCCTGACCAAGGAGGCCGCCGACGGGTGCGCCAAGCAGTACGGCGACGCCCTGGGCACCTTCAACACCGTCGACACCGCCCGCGACATGGACCGGCTGCGCCAGGCGCTCGACGAGGACGAGCTGACCTACCTCGGTTACTCGTACGGCACCACCCTCGGCTCCACCTATGCCGAGCTCTTCCCCGACAAGGTCCGTGCGATGGTGCTCGACGGGGCGGTCGACCCCGACGCCGACCCGAAGGCCGACGCCGAGGCCGGTGCCAAGGGCCTGGAGGCCGGTTTCGACGCCTTCGCCAAGAACTGCACCGGGCTGCTCGCCGGCTGCCCGCTCGGCGCCCAGCCGCGCCAGTTCGTCGAGCGGCTGCTCGGCAAGGCGGGCACGACACCGATCCCCAGCTCGGAGAAGGGTGAGACCCGGAAGGCCACCGCCGGCATCGTGCTCACCGCGATCCAGGCCGCGCTCTACGACACCGATTCGTGGCCGCAGCTCGCGCAGTCGCTCAAGGCGGCCGACGGCGGCGACGCGAAGGGCCTGTTCTCCCTGGCCGACAACTACACGGGCCGGATGAAGAACGGAAAGTACTCCAACCGGCTCGACGCGAACCTGGCGATCAACTGCGCCGACACCGAGCAGACCTACGACGAGGCCGACGTGCGGGCGCTGGCCGCCGAGTGGGACGCCAAGTACCCGCTGTTCGGTGCGGCCTCGGCGACCGGGCTCTACACCTGCTCGGTGTGGAAGGCCGACCGCACGCCGCTGCCCGAGCGCGACGCCCAGGGCAGCGCGCCGATCGTCGTCGTCGGCAACACCGGCGACCCGGTGACCCCGCTCGGGGGCGCGCGGGACATGGCCAAGGACCTCGACGCCGGCGTCCTGGTCACTTGGCAGGGTCAGGGCCACACCGCCTATCCGAAGACCCCGTGCGTCACCAGCGCGGTCAACTCGTACCTGATCGACCTGAAGGCGCCCACGGACGGACTGACCTGTCCCGCCGCGTGACACCCTGCGTCCGGCGAGCAGGAGCCCCTGAGCGGTAACGGAGCGGTCATGGCCAGCAGCAAGGACGCCGTCGTCCTCGACATCGACGGCCACGAGGTGCGCGTCTCCAACCCGGAGAAGCCGTACTTCGGCGACCGCGGCATCCGCAAGATCGACGTCGTCGAGTACTTCGTGTCGGTCGGCCCCGGCATCCTGTTCGCGCTGCGGGACCGGCCGACGACGCTCGAGCGCTGGCCCGGCGGTGTCTTCGAGGGCGCGCGGATCTCCACGCGGGTCGACAACACCGGCGACGCGTTCTACCAGAAGCGGGTGCCGAAGAACGCCCCGCCGTGGGTGCCGACCGCGCACATCACGTTCCCGAGCGGACGCACGGCCGACGAGATCGCGCCGGACTCGGTGGCCGTGGTCGCGTGGTGCGCCAACCTCGGGACGCTCACCTTCCACCCCTGGCCGGTCAGCAAGACCGACGTCGAGTCGCCGGACCAAATCCGCATCGACCTCGACCCGCAGCCGGGCACCGACTTCTCCGACGCGGTGTGGGTGGCCCCGCACGTGCGGGAGCTGCTGGGCGAGCTCGGCATGCAGGGCTGGCCGAAGACCTCCGGCGGTCGCGGCGTGCACATCTACGTGCCGATCCAGCCCCGGTGGACCTTCCACCAGGTGCGCGGCGCGGTGATCGCCTTCGGGCGGGAGCTGGAACGACGGCTCCCCGACCGGGTCACGATGTCGTGGTGGAAGGAGGAGCGCGGCGAGAAGATCTTCATCGACTACAACCAGATGGCCCGGGACCGCACGATCGCCTCGGCGTACTCGATCCGTCCCAAGCCGCACGCGCCGGTGTCCGCGCCCCTGGACTGGGACGAGCTGCCCGACGTGTCACCGTTCGACTTCGACGTGCGCACCATGCCGGCGCGGTTCAAGGAGGTCGGCGACAAGCACGCCGGCCTCGCCGACCACGCCTTCTCGATCGAGCCGCTGCTGGAGCTGGCCGAGCGCCAGGAGAAAGACCTCGGCCTCGGGGAGATGCCCTGGCCGCCGGACTACCCGAAGATGCCGGGTGAGCCGATGCGCGTGCAGCCCAGCCGTGCGAAGAAGCCCGCCGGCACGGACGACTCCGATTGAGGCTCTCGATCGGCTAGCACCGCGCTGACTCCGCACTCGGTCGGGCTTCGGCGCGCGGACCTGGCCGTCGTTTCGTGCGCGATACTCCGCGGGCAAGCTCGACGTGCGACCTCCGGAGGCGCGTGGGCATGAGCTCGGGTTCGACACGAGCAGGACTGGTCCAGGCCGACGCGCACCCGGTCGGCACCCTGATGTCGGTCAATGTCGGCGCTCCGAGGGACGTGGCCTGGCACGGGAGAACCGTCTACACCGGCGTCTTCAAGGATCCGGTGTCCGGGCCCCGCCACGTCGGCAGGCTGAACATCGACGGAGACGGCCAAGGTGACCTCGCGGGCCACGGCGGCGAACAGCGAGCGGTGTTCGTCTACCAGATCGACTCCTATCGCTACTGGGAACGCGAGCTCGGGCGGAGCGACTTCGTCCACGGCCAGTTCGGTGAAAACTTCACCGTCGAGGGACTCGGGGACGACGCAGTCTGCATCGGTGACCGCTATCGGATCGGGACCGCCGTCTTCGAGGTGACGCAACCGCGCGTCACCTGCTACCGCGTCGGCCTGCGCATGAACGACCCGCGCATTCCCGCCCTGCTCGTCTCCCACCACCGGCCGGGCTTCTACTTCCGCGTGCTCGAAGAGGGCTACGTGGAAGCGGGGAACGAGATCGTCAAGCTCGTCTCCGGTGCAGAGCAGATGACCGTCGCCGAGGCCGACGCGCTGCTCTACCTCCCCGGCCATACGCGTCAGCAGCTGCTCCGAGCGCTCCGGATCCCCGCCTTCAGCCCCGGCTGGCAGTCGTCGTTCAGAGCGCTGCTCGACAGCGGGCCCGGAAGCGGGAACGCCGGCCTCGCGACAGCCAGCCCTCCCCCTGCCTGGCGCGGTTTCCGGCAGCTGACCGCCACCGCGATCACCCGCGAGAGCGACTCGGTGATCTCCATCCGCCTCGAGGATCCCCACGGCGCGCCACTGCCGACCGCCCGCCCGGGGCAGTACATCACCGTGCGGGTCCAGCCTGACCAGCGGCAGCGATCACTGCTCCGCAACTACTCCCTGTCGGGACCGCCCGACGCCGGTTACTACCGGATCAGCGTCAAGCGCGAGCACTACGGCGCCGCCAGCGGTTACTTCCATTCAGGGCTCGCCGTGGGAGACCGACTCGACGTCGCGGCGGCACGCGGCACCTTTCTCCTCGACCGCACCGAGAGCCCCGTCCTGCTGATCAGCGCGGGGGTCGGCGCGACCCCGGTCCTCGCGATGCTCGAGGCCCTGGCGGAGGCGCACTCCGAGCGGGAGATCTGGTGGCTGCACGGCGCGCGCAACGGCCGGGAGCACGTGTTCGCCGCCGAGGCCCGGGCGCTCACCGCAACGCTGCCGAACGTGCGGAGCCACGTCTTCTACAGCCTGCCGGGTCCCGAGGACAGGGCAGGCCGCGACTTCGACCACACCGGCCGCCTGAGCGCGTCGCTGCTCGCCGAGCTCGCGCCGCCCCGCGATGCCGAGGCCTACCTCTGCGGCCCCTCACCCTTCATGGACGAGATCAGCGCCGGCCTGGTGGTGCTCGGCATCGACGCCTCGCGCATCCACAGCGAACTGTTCGGTCCTGCGCCCGGCCTGACGCCGGGCATCGACGCCGTACCCGGGCGGACGCCGCACCCACCCGCGGGCCAGGCGGGCGACGGTCCGATGGTGGAATTCGTCCGGAGTGACCTCGCCGTCCCGTGGAGCAGCGACTACGCGAGCCTGCTGGAGTTGGCGGAGGCATGCGACGTCCCCGTCCGCTGGGCCTGCCGGACCGGCGTCTGCCACACCTGCGAGACCACCCTCATCGCCGGCGACCTCCGGTACAGCCCCGACCCCGTCGAATCCCCGGCGGAGGGGAGCGCGCTGATCTGCTGCTCGCGGCCCGGCGACGCGGTCCTGCTGGACCTGTGAGCCGGCGACCCGGTCGCTGGTCGCACTGGCTCGCCACGACGCCCGCGCCAGGGGGCAAGGCCGGCGTCGACCCGCCCCGGGCGTGGCCGTGATCGTCGCCTTCAACGCCTACTACCGGGTCTCCATCCGTGGCGAGAGCCCCGGCCCTCGTCCGTGAGAAGGACGTACTGGTCGACCGAGCAGTCGGCGAGCCGCGAAGCGTCGGTGGACTCGCCCGATGACCCGTCGGCCTTGCGGCAACCACCGCCTGCGAACATGCCGCTGTGCTCAGCGCCCGGCGCGGCAGCCGGCCGGCGTCCGGACGCCGCATCGACGGTCCATGGGCGCGGCGCCCGCGGAGAACCGCGTATTCCGCCGCCGCACGTCATGATGCTCGTCCGGGGCGCCGACGACCTCATCCCGGATCCCGACGATGCTCTCGCCTGACGGGGAGATCCCGAACCGCAGAAACCGCACGGCACGTCCACCGCCCAACGAAACGAATCCTCGCGAAGGAAGGCACTCGATGAAGCACCCCCGCAAGGCCCTGTCCGTTGCCGGTGTCGGTATGGCGATCGGCCTGATGGCACTGGCCGGATGCAGCTCGGGCCCTGCCGCTTCCGATCAGGGCACAGCGTCGAACGGGTCCGACGCCGCGGTCTCGCTCATCCGTCCGGGCACCCTGACCGTCTGCACCCACCTGCCGTACGCGCCGTTCCAGTTCAACGACAACAGCGGCAAGACCATCGGGTTCGACGTCGACATGATGGACCTCGTCGCCAAGAAGGTCGGGGCGAAGCAGGCGATCGTCGACACCCCGTTCGAGGGCATCAAGTCCGGCCAGGACATGTCCAGTCGCAAGTGCGACATCGCGGCCGCCGGCATGACGATCACCCCCGAGCGCCAGAAGGTCATCCTGTTCTCCGAGCCCTATTTCGACGCGACGCAGGCCCTGCTCGTCCCCGAGGGATCCCCGGTCAAGGCCCTGGCGGATCTGAAGGGCAAGAAGCTCGGGGTGCAGTCATCGACGACGGGCATGGACTACGCCGAGAAGAACGCGAGCGAGTGCGGCTGCGAGATGATCCAGTACCAGGACCTCGCCAGCCTGACCCAGGCCGTCCTCAACGGCCAGGTCGATGCCGCCATGAACGATCTCCCGGTCTGGTCCGAGGCGATGAAGAAGAACCCGGGCGCGGTCCAGATCGCCACCCAGTTCGACACCGGTGAGCAGTACGGCTTCGGGATGCGCCTGGACAACACCGGCCTGAAGAAGGTCGTCGACCAGGTCATCAGCGACGCGCGCGACGACGGCACCTACGACGAGATCTACAAGAAGTGGATCGGCGACACCCCGCAGAACTGATCACGACCGGGGGGCCGAGCGGCATCTGGCCGCTCGGCCCCCGCCCGCCATCCCGGACCCGAACACTCGGAGACCCGCATGACCGCGACGATGAGCCCCGCGCTCGGCAAGGGACGACGACTGACGCGCCGGCAACGGGCCCGCGTCGTTCGTGGCATCCAGTACCTGGTCGGGATCGCCGTCATCGCCCTGCTCGCCACGAAGACCGACTGGGCGGTGTTCAGCGCCTCGTTCCTGCGCAGCGACATCTTCCGGTCGATGTGGCCGCGGGTCATCACGGTCGGGCTGGTGAACACGATCATCTACACGCTGCTCGCGTTCGCATTCGCCTTCGTGCTGGGCCTCTTCCTGGCCCTGATGAAGCTGAGCTCGGTCGGCCTCTACCGGTGGATCGCGACCGGCTACATCGAGTTCTTCCGCGGCGTACCGGCCCTGGTCGTCCTCTTCATGGTCGCCTACGGCATTCCGGCCGCCTATCCCGGTGTCAGCTTTCCCGGCGGCACCTACGGCATGGTCATGGTGGGTCTCGGGGTCACCGCGGCGGCCTACATGGCCGAGACGTTCCGAGCCGGCATCCAGGCAGTACCGAAAGGACAGACCGAGGCCGCGAGATCGCAGGGCATGACCCACGCGCAGGCCATGACCACCATCGTGATCCCGCAGGCATTCCGCATCGTCATCCCACCGCTGACCAACGAGCTCATCCTGCTGGTCAAGGACTCGTCCCTCGTCTACGTCGTCGGCGTCACGACGGCGCAGTACGAGCTGACCAAGTTCGCCCAGGACTTCCTCAACCGCAGCGTCAACCCGACGCCCCTCATCGTGGGCGCCTGCTGCTACCTGGCGATCACGCTCCCGCTGTCCACTCTCGTGCGCCAACTCGAGCGCCGCTACGCGAAGGCCCGCTGACCATGACCGAGATCCTGAGCCCTCCTCCGGTCACCCGTGCAGACCACGTGATCTCGATCCGGAACCTCAGCAAGTCCTTCGGGCAGCTCGAGGTGCTGAAGGACATCAGCCTGGACGTGGACGCGGGAGAGGTCGTCTGCGTCATCGGACCGTCCGGATCGGGCAAGTCCACCCTGCTGCGCTGCGTCAACCTGCTCGAGACGCCGACGTCGGGTCAGATCTTCGTCGGAACGGACGAGGTCACCGATCCCGACGTCGAGATCGACCTGGTGCGGCGCGGCATCGGCATGGTCTTCCAGTCCTTCAACCTGTTCCCGCACCTGACCGTCCTGCAGAACCTGACGGTGACCCAGCGCAAGGTGCTGAAGCGCTCGAAGTCCGAATCCGTGGCGGTCGCGCGGCGCAACCTGGACCGCGTCGGCATGAGCCACAAGGAAGATGCCTATCCGGCGCAGTTGTCGGGCGGTCAGCAGCAGCGCGTCGCCATCGCCCGTGCACTGTCGAAGGACCCGACCCTCATGCTCTTCGACGAGCCGACCTCTGCGCTGGACCCGGAGCTCGTGGGCGACGTGCTGGCCGTCATGAAGTCCCTGGCGGCGGACGGAATGACGATGCTCGTCGTCACCCACGAGATGGCCTTCGCCCGGGAGGTGGCCGACCGCGTGGTCTTCATGGACGGCGGCTACATCGTCGAGCAGGGCGCCCCGGGTGACGTGATCGGCCAACCCAAGGAGGAGCGGACCAGGTCGTTCCTCCACCGCGTGCTGAACCCGCTCGTCATCGAGACCGACGAACTCGACGGTTAGTCAGAAGTACGTGGGCAGCTGAGCCACGATGCGCTCGCGGTCGTCGACGAGCAGCAGCACGTTCCACTTGTCGACGGCGGTGCAGGGGTGGGAGATGCCGAAGCCGACCCACTCCCCCGCGGCGAGCACCTCCTCCGGAGGCACCTCGAGGTAGGCGTGCTGGTCGTCGAGCTGCACCACCCGGGCGGTCAGGGCGGAGCTCGGTCCACCGGTCACCGGTTTCCGCCACAGCGCGAAGGGCAGGTCCTGGTCGAACGGTGCGTCACGCCGGCCGACGTCGACGACGACGCGGGTGGGCTCGGGCCGGGACAGCACCCGCCCCCAGACCTCGAGGGCCGGGAGCAGCTCCGGGCCGTTCCCGCCACGAGCCGCAGGGGTCGCCCGGGAGTAGAGCCCGTGGTCGTGCGTCACGTAGGCCCCTGACCGGAGGACGACGACGGCCGGGGTGGCCCCGAGCCGATCGCGGGCCCCGACGAGTGCCGGCACGACGGCGTCGAACCACGCCGATCCGCCGGCACTGAGCACCAGCGGGCGCCCGGCCGAGGGCTGAAGCAGCCCCTCCGTCACGAGCCGTTCCGCCAGGGCGCCGAGGCGGGAGCAGAAGTCGGTGACGGCTGCGAGGGGGCTCTCCCCGCCGAGGGCAGCGGCCACCCCCTCGTACCCGGACACGCCCGCGAGCCGGAGCCGGCTGCTCACAGCCACCGCCCTGGCGACTGCGACGGCGTCCTTCTCACTCCGTGCGCCGGTCCGCCCGCCCGGAAGTCCCAGTTCGACCAGCACGTCGAGGCGCTGACCGTCGGCGAGCACGCCGGTCAGGTGCTCCTCGAGCAGGTCGACGCCGGCGAGGGCGTCGACGTAGCAGGTGAGGAAGAGGTCGGGGCGCGCCCGTCGGGTGTGCCCGAGCCACCGGATACCCGCGACGTCCGTCACCTCGTTGGCGATGAGGACGCGCGCGGCCCCGGCGTCCAGCGCCACGCGGGCCTGCGCGGGGCTGGCGACGGTGATCCCCCAGGCACCCGCCGCCAGCTGCCGGGCGAAGAGGTCCGGCGACATGGTCGTCTTGCCGTGCGGGGCGAGCTCGATGCCGTGCTCGGTGCACCACCGCTGCATCGAGGCGATGTTGGCCTCGACCCGCGGCTCCCGCAGCAGCGCGAACGGTGAGGCCAGCTCCCCGGCGAACGGGTCCACGCCCCGCAGGTCCACGGGGAGGCCTCGCAACAGGGCGCGGTAGTGGCGTGGGCCCCCCGTGCTGGCCTGCTCGGCGTCGGCGGTCACCGCACCGCCAGCACGAGGTCGACCTCCACCGGCGCTCCGCCGGGCAATTCGGCGAGCCCGATCGCGGCACGGGCGTGCCGTCCGGCCTCGCCGAGCACGTCCTCCAGCAGGACCGAGGCACCATTGATCACCGCGGGCTGGTCGACGAACCCCGGAGCACTGGCCACGTAGCCGGTCAGCTTCAGGACCGCCTCGACCCGGTCGAGGTCCCCGTCGAGGTGGGCCGCGACCGCCGCCAGGCAGTTGAGGACGCTCAGGCGGGCGCCCTCCTGCCCCTGCTCCACGCTGATCTCGGCGCCGAGCTTGCCCCGCATCGTGAGCACGCCGTCCACGGTCGGCGTCTGACCACTGGCGAACAGCATGTTCCCGTACTGGCGGGCCGGCACATAGTTGGCGACTGGCGTCGGGACGGCGGGCAGCGTGAGCCCGAGGGCGGTGAGGCGTTCGGCGACGGACACGGTGGCACTCCTCGGCTGGTGGCCTCGCGGGGAGGCGCATCTCGTGGTCGTCGAGGAGCATCGCACCGGTGAGCGGCTCCTATCCCGCCTGGCCCTCCTGCCGGCGGAACGCCCGCAACGCGTCCGCCGATCCGACCCGGACCGTTGTCCCGGCTGGGGCGGGTCACTAGCGTTTCCCCATCTGCCCCGAGCGCCCGCGGAGGCGCCAATGGCGACTGACCGGCCGCGCGCGCTGGTGTCCGGCGCCAGCGTCGCGGGCCCCGTGCTGGCGTACTGGCTGGAACGGTTCGGCTACGTGCCGACCGTGGTGGAGCGCACCCCCGAAGTCCGCATGGGCACCGGCGGGCACGCGGTCGACCTGTTCGGTCCGGCCGTCGAGCTGATGGACTGGATGGGTCTGGAGGGCCAGGTCGAGTCCGCCCGCACCGTCACGCGCGTGTTTTCGTTCATCCGGCCGGGACGGCCCCCGGTCGACGTCTCGGCCGAGACCGCGTCCGAGGGAGTCTCGAGCCGGCACGTCGAGATCATGCGCGGAGACCTGGCGCGGATCCTGCACGAGGCCGCGCGGCATCGCGTCGAGTACGTGTTCGACGACTCCGTCGCGGCTGTGCACGACGCCGGCCCACGGGTCGAGGTCACGTTCGAGCGCTCCGCAGCACGGGAGTTCGACGTGGTGGTCGGTGCCGACGGCCTGCACTCGACGACCCGGCGCCTGGTCTTCGGGCCGGAGGCGGAGTTCCTCCGCTTCCTCGGCGGCTACCTGGCGGTGTTCACCGCGCCCGACCACCTCCGGCTCGGCGACCGGATGGTCGCCTTCAGTGCACCGGGCCGAACGGCCGCCATGTACCCGGTCCGGGAAACGGGCCAGGCTCGGGTGGTCCTGCTCTGGCGCACGCCTGTCCCCCACGACGTCGCCCGGCACGACGTCGACGCTCAGCGTGGGCTCATCCGGAGCCGGTACGGCGACCTGGGCTGGGAGCTGCCCCGCCTCCTCGCGGCCCTGGACCAGGCCGACGACCTGTACCTCGACTCCATCAGCCAGGTGGTGATGGATTCCTGGGTCCGCGGCCGGGTCGGCCTCGTCGGCGACGCCGGCTACTCACCCGGCCCCGCCGTGGGTGGTGGGACGAGCCTGGCGGTCATCGGCGCCTACATGCTGGCGACCGAGCTCGCTTCCGCCGGTGATCCCGTCCGCGCTCTCGACCGGTACCAGCAGGCGATGCGACCGGTCGTGGCGCACAGTCGGAACATCGGCCCGACCGTGATGAAGTTCCTGGTCCCCCGATCCGCCGCTCAGATCTGGCTCACCGCACAGGCGATGCGGGTTCTCCCGCACGTGCCCGATCCCCTCCGACGTCGGCTCACGTCGTTCGGCGGAAGCGCCGCGGCCATGCTGCGTGAGGCCCGGCTTCGCCGACCGGAGGAGGTGCCGCTCGCCCGCCCCTCACCGTCATAGGACCGGGCGAAGTCAGCGCGGAGGGCTGACGAGCCCCCCGACAGGTCAGAGCACGGCGAGCTGCGCGGCCCGGCCGGTCAGCTGGCGCGCCAGCAGGGCCGTGCGGCCCGGCTGCACGGACCGGCGGGGCAGTCCCCCGGTGCGTGCGGTCGGCGCGTAGGCGTCCAGGGGGCGGGCCGGCCGGGAGGCCCGGAGGTCGTAGAGCTCGTCGACGTCCCGGAGCTCCCGCGGGGCGCTGTGCGCGAAGCCGACGAAGCGGGGCGACGGCGCGAAGGTGGCTGCCATGTCAGAGCCCGAGGTCGTGCGCGAGCATGGCGACCGGGCCGGAGTCCCCGACCAGCTGGGCGAGCGCCGCCGCCATGACGACCGCGTCGTAGCGGTCCGCGAGCGCGTCGGCCAGGACGTTGTCCAGGTCGGCGTCGTGCAGGTCCTCGACGTCGCGGAGCGGGAACGGACGGGCGGGCGAAGCGACGATGGTCTCCATGACGGTGTCTCCTGGCTCGGTCGGGGGCTCGGGAAATCCCGGCTGTCGTCGACTGTGCTTGCCTTGCCGCAGGTCCCTCAGCAGGAAAGCGCAGGAAACCCGCAAGACCCGTCCGGCGCCCGATCGCGGGAGCGGAGGGCGGCCATGGCGCCCCGTGCGGGTGGCTGCCGTGGTGCTGACCCTCTGCATCGGGGTTGCGGCGTGTTCCCGCGGCTCCGACGTCGCCGGCGCCGGCGCGACCGCGACGGGCAGTTCGGCATCGGGGTCGACCGCGTCTGCACCGCCGACCCCGGCACCGCTCAGGGGAACGACGTGGCGCACCGGAGTGCGCCTGCCTGTCGGGGTGAGCGAGATCGGCGTCGCCCTGGTGGGCGAGCAGATCCACGTGCTGGGGGGTTATGTGGCCGGGGCCCCGCACTCGACGACGCACCTCGTGTACGACACGGGCACGCGCACGTGGCGGACCGGCGTCCCGCTGCCGGTCGCCCTGGACCACGTCGGTGCCGCGACGATCGGCGCGACGCTCTACGCGGTGGGGGGCTACGGTCCCGCCGGCAGACCCACCACAGGGGTGTGGGCGCTGGCTCCGGGGGCGCAGAGCTGGGAGCCGCGGGCGCCATTACCGGATCCCCGCGCCGCCGCCGTCACCGCCGAACTCGACGGCCGCCTGCACGTGGTCGGCGGCCGGGACCTCGGCGGCGACACCGGCCGGCACGATGTCTACGACCCCCGCACCGACACGTGGCAGACCGCCGCTCCGCTGCCGACCCCGCGCGACCACGCGGCGAGCGCCGTCCTCGACGGACAGTTGCACGTCACCGGCGGTCGCCCGGGAGGCTTGACGTCCCACGAGGTGTACCAGCCGGCGACGGACACCTGGCACGCGGCCGCGCCGCTGCCCACCGGTCGCAACAGCGCCGCGGGGGCCGCCTTCGACGGGCGCTTCCTCGTGATCGGCGGCGAGGACGGACAGGAGCAGCGGGTGTACAACGAGGTGGACGCCTACGACCCCCGCACCGACAGCTGGACGGCCTTGGCCCCGCTGCCGACGTCGGTCCAGGGCATGGGCGCCGTGGTCAGGGACGGGCAGCTGTTCCTCCCCGGGGGTGGGCCCACCGCCGGCGGAGCCGAACAGAGCACCGTGCTGCAGGTGCTCGCGACGACCGGGTAGCCATCGCCCCTCGGAGCCGTGACAGGGCATTCGGAGTCCCGGACAGGACGTGGAGGCTGATGTGCCGGGGAGACTGACCACGCTCGCCGCCATCGGGACCGGCCTGGCACTGCTCGCCGGATGCGTGCCGGCATCCGGGCAGCACAGCGCCACGGTGGAGTCATCCTCGTCGACCGGCTTGGCATCCGCCGGCTCCCCGTCGGCCGGCCCGACGAGTCCGGCCACCGCGGTGGTTCCCGATCAGCTGCCCGGCATGCCCCCCGTCACCGACCCCGGGAATGTCTACGCCGCTGCCGGCGCCGGGATGCTGGGGCGTGCGGCTCGCGCCGCACGCCCGCTGGTGTACGTGCCGCACAACAGCGGTGACGTCTGGGTCATCGATCCGACGACCTTCGCGGTCGTTCGGAAGTTCCCGGCCGGGAAGCAGATCCAGCACGTCGTGCCCTCCTGGGACATGCGCACCCTCTACGCCACCGACGACACCGGCGACAGGCTCACACCGATCGACCCGCGCACCGGTCTGCCCGGGCGGGCGATTGAGGTTCTCGATCCGTACAACCTGTACTTCACGCCGGATGGACGGTCTGCCATCTCCGTCGCCGAGGCCCACCGGTCGCTGGTCTTCTACGACCCACACAGTTGGCACGAGCAGGCCCGCCTGCCCCTGCCCGAATGCGCGGGCGTCGACCATGCGGATTTCTCCGTGGACGGACGGACAGCCGTCTTCAGCTGCGAGTTCGCGGGCCGGGTCGCGGTCGTCGACGTGGCGTCGCGCTCACTGGTGCGCATGATCGACATGCCGGTGCGCAATACCCACATGGGCCCGCAGGACGTGAAGCTGGCACCCGACGGATCGCGCTACTTCATCGCCGATTCCGACCAGGGTGGCGTCTGGGTGCTCGACGGCGCTGCCACGCGGGTCGACGGGCAGATCGCCACCGGAGCCGGGGCGCACGGCCTCTATGTCAGCCGCGACGCCACACGGCTCTACGTGACCAACCGTCTCGACAGCAGCATCAGTGTGCTCGACGCCCGCAGCGGTGCGCGGATCACCACGTGGCGGATACCGCCTCCGGCCAGCCCGGACATGGGCGGGGTCACCGCTGACGGGAAGCAGCTGTGGCTGTCCGGCCGCTACAACCGCGAGGTGTACGTCCTCTCCACCACCGACGGGCACCTGATCGCCAGGATCCCGGTCGGCCTGGGCCCGCACGGGCTCTGCGTGTGGCCGCAGCCGGGGCGCTACTCACTCGGACACACCGGAATCACCCGCTGAACCGCCCGGCCGGGATGGGCCGGCCGCAGTCCCGACGTCCCTTCGAGAGAGACGTCGCGGCAGGCGCGTGGGGGAAGCAGCACGTCACATTTCGCGTCCGGATGTTCATACCGGCACATCAACGGCTAGGGTTGGCGCATCGGGAAGGCTCTGCGCTATGGCAGAACCCCGATGTACGACCTCAGCTAGGAGCGAGCAATGCCCGAAGGAACAGTGAAGTGGTTCAACGCGGAGAAGGGGTTCGGCTTCGCCACCCCTGACGGTGGCGGACCGGACGTGTTCGTCCACTACTCGGCCATCCAGTCCAGCGGGTACCGCTCGCTCGATGAAGGCCAGCGCATCGCGTTCGACATCGAGCAGGGCCAGAAGGGCCCGCAGGCGGCGAACGTCACCCCCCTCTGATCTTCTGATCAGCACAGCGCCCCCGTCCGGTTCTCCGGGCGGGGGCGCTGTCGTGTCCGGGGTCGGTCGCCGACGGCTCAGCCCTTCCGCGGGACGTAGCCGCCGACCAGGGCCTGCATGAGCAGCGCGCCGTCATGCGGACCGACCGCGGCGGCCGCGTCGGCGAAGGTCCGCCACCGCGCGCGCTCGACGTCCGTCGGCGCGTTCGCCGCGCGGACGGTGAGCTGCTCCAGAAGCCGCTCCCACTCCCCCTGCGGCGTGGGCCAGAGCCCGGCCAGCCGGCGCGCCTCCGCGGAGATGGCGGTGATCCGGACGATGTCGCCGGCGTGGTTGGTCAGCGGCTCGATGTAGTTGGCCGCCGCCAGCGCCTTCGCCGCCGCCACGACGTCGGCCTTCGGCAGCCCGCTCGCCGGGACGACGGCGCCCAGCAGGTACGGCGAGCCACCGTGCGTCGGTTCATCGACGAGTCGCGCGATCGCGCGGAGCACGGGCAGGTCTCGGGAGAACCAGGTGTCGGCCAGGGAGGGCTGCTCGGTCATGGATCCTTCAGCGCTGGAGAGGCGGGACGGTCGTCCCGCGATCACCGTACGAGGAGCCGCCGGACACCGGGGGACGACGTAGCGGAGCCCGGCTGACTGCCGCAGGCGTGACCCCCGTGACGGTAGGGACACGGTTACTGACAGGCACGGATAACGTCACGCGTTGTTCATTCGCAAGTGCGGAGCGCAATGTCAGGATCGGGGTGTCCCCCTGCCTCCCATCGGGCCGCCCACGAAGCGGCCGAGGAGATACGTGTCCACACGCAAACGCTCCAGCGCCGCCGTGCTCGGCGTCGCCGTCGGTTCACTCGTCTCGGGCGGCCTGGTGTTCGCACCGGCCGCGTCCGCCACCCCGACCGATGCCCGCATCACCGAGATCCACTACGACAACAGCGGCACCGACACCGGTGAGGCGATCGAGGTCACCGCCCCGTCGTCGGTGGACCTCAAGGGGTTGACCCTCGTCCTCTACAACGGGAACGGCGGAGGGGTGTACGACACCCGGCCCGTGTCCCGGCCGGCCACCGGCCAGAACGCCGCTACGACGCCCTACCCGTCGAACGGCATCCAGAACGGCGACCCCGACGGCGTGGCCCTCATCGCCCCGAGCGGCGCGGTCATCGAGTTTCTCTCGTACGAGGGCACGTTCACGGCGGTCGGCGGCCCGGCGGACGGCATGCGCAGCGTCAGCATCGGCGTCCGGGAGGCCGGCACAGAGCCCGCCGGACAGTCCCTGCAGCGCGACCTGGCCACCGGCGTCTGGTCGGGTCCGAAGGCGAGCACGTTCGCCCCCGACGCCGAGCCGCTGTGCGCCGGAGTGCGCACGGTGCCCATCGGCGAGGTCCAGGGCGACGGCGCTGCCAGCCCCTGTCAGGGCGCCACGGTGACCATCGCGGGCACGGTCGTCGGCGACACCCAGCAGGGCCTGTCCGGCTTCTTCGTCCAGGACGCCGGGGACGGCGACCCGTCCACCTCCGACGGCATCTTCGTCTTCGGCAGCCGCGCGCCTCAGGTCGCGCTCGGCGACCAGGTCACCGTCATCGGCAAGGTCAGCGAGTTCAACAACCTCACCGAGATCAGCCAGGACAGCGTCCAGATCACCGGCTCTGGCATGCTGCCCGCCCCGACCGACCTGCCGCTGCCGTCGAGCGACGCCCAGCGCGAGGCGCTCGAGGGCATGTTCGTGGCGCCGACGGCGGATCTCACGGTCACGGAGGTCTTCAGCCTTGACACGTTCGGCGAGATCCAGCTCGCCCAGGGCGGCCGGCTGGTCACCGCGACGGAGGCCGCCGAGCCCGGCCCCGCAGCGGCGGCGGTGGCGGCCGAGAACGCCCGCCGTTCGATCGTGTTGGACGACGGCGTCTCCGCACAGCTCAACACCCAGGCCCCACCCGCGGCGCCGCCGTACCTGACGGTCGACGACCCGGTCCGGGTCGGTGACACCGCGGTGCTCGAGCCGGTCGTCCTCAGCCAGCGGCTGGCGTCCTACCGGTTCGAACCGGCCGACGGCACGTCCGAGGGGACGACGTTCGCCGCGACCAACCCGCGCCCGGTCGCACCGGACGCCGTAGGCGGTGACCTCAGGATCGCCGACTTCAACGTGCTGAACTACTTCGTCGACTTCCCCAGCGAGTTCGGGGACAAGGCCCGCGGCGCGACCGACGCCGACGAGCTGGCGGAGCAGCAGGCGAAGATCGTCACGGCGATCACCGCTCTGGACGCCGACGTCATCACGCTGCACGAGATCGAGAACTCGGCGATCCTCACGCCGGAGACCCCGTACCGGGCGCTCGAGACCTTGGTCGACGCGCTCAACCAGGCGCAGGGCCCGGACACGTGGCGCTACGTCCGGGCGCATGAGGCCAGCGACGTGATCACCAACGCGATCATCTACCGGGTCAGTGCGGCATCTCCCGTCGGCGAGCCGATGAAGCCGGTGGAGGGCGTGGTCTGGGACAACGCCCGGGAGCCGATCGCGCAGACCTTCCGCTCGCGCGGGGAGGTGTTCTCGGTGATCGCCAACCACCTGAAGTCGAAGGGCAGCGGCTGCGGTGCGGGGAGCGACGACCCGCAGCAGGGGAACTGCAACGGCGACCGCGTCGCGCAGGCGACTGCCCTCGCGGCGTTCGCCGTCGAGGTCGCAGCGACCGCGGGAGACCCCGACGTGCTGCTGACCGGCGACTTCAACTCCTATCGGAACGAGGACCCGCTCGACGTCCTCCGGAGCGCCGGCTTCACCGAGGTCTTCACGCCGGGCGAATACAGCTATGTGTTCCAGGGCGGGTCGGGTTCGCTCGACCACGTGTTCGCGACCGCGACGATGCTGCCGAAGGTCACCGGCCACACGATCTGGGACATCAACGCCACGGAGTCGTTCGCCTACGAGTACGACGCTGCCTACGAGGGCCTCTACGCGCCGTACGCGTTCCGGGCCAGTGACCACAACCCGACCCTGGTCGGCGTGGACACCAAGACCGGCACCCCCGCGGAGGGCAAGGGCCGCCGCTGATCCTGGCGTTCGGCACACGGCGGCCGCGTCACCCCTGCTCGGGGGTGGCGCGGCCGCCGTACCGTTGGAGCATGACCACGTCGAAGCAGCCGGCCGTGAGCAAGACCGACGAGGAGTGGCGCGCGCAGCTCTCGCCCGAGGAGTACGCCGTCCTGCGCCAAGCGGGTACCGAGCGCCCCTGGACCGGTGAGTACGTCGACACCAAGACCGTCGGTGTCTACGAGTGCCGGGCGTGCGGCGCGGAGCTCTTCCGGTCGCAGACGAAGTTCGACTCGCACTGTGGCTGGCCGTCGTTCTACGAGGCCTCGGCCGAGGACAACGTGATCCTCCGCGAGGACCGCAGCCACGGCATGATCCGCACCGAGGTGCTGTGCGGCACCTGCCACAGCCACCTGGGCCACCTGTTCGACGACGCCCCGCAGACGCCCACCGGCGACCGCTACTGCATCAACTCCGTCAGCATCCGGCTCGTACCCGCCGAGGGCTGAGCCGCTAGAACGGCGGCGGATCGTCGGGCTGACCGTCTCGTTCGGCGGTCACGTGCAGGATGCCGTCGTCGTCCGCGCGCATGCCCGGTGGCCGGCTGACCCGGGTGACACCGCTGGGTGTGATCACGGTGAGCACGCCGTCGGGGGTGATCACGTAGATCCAGCCGTTGGCGTGGGTCTTCAGGCGGTGGTGACGTCGGCACAGGCAGCACAGGTTGACGCAGTCGGTCTCCCCGCCCTGGGAGTGCGGAACCACGTGGTCGAGGTCGGCCCAGCCGGCGCCGTTGCCGCAGCCGGGATGCCGGCAGGTGCGGTCCCGGGTCCGCGCGAAACGCTGCTGGGCCGGGGTGGGCTCGTACTGGTCGATCCCGGGTGGGGGACACAGCCCCTCGCCGCGGCGGACGGCCCGCTCGAGCTCGCGGCGGGTGACCGCGGCGAGCAGCCGCCCGTCCTCGTCGGTGACCGAGATCGTCAGGGTGCCGTCGGTCGGCGCCTGCAGCCCGCCCGGGCACAGCGCGTCGAGCCGTTCCAGCAGTTCACGGGCGAGGGCAGCGGTCACCGGCTCCCCGTCGACCAGCACCGGCTCCCGGCCCATGCCGGGAGCTCCGGCGGCGGCGGACTCGAGCGTGTCCAGCGCGGCGACCACCTCCAGGTGCGCAGACACCGTCGGCCGTGCCTGCTCGGGTCGGGTCACCAGGTCGTGCAGGGCCGCGCTGCGCAGCTGCCCGATCGGCCGACCGTCACCGGCCGCCTTGGCCGCCCGGGCGTGCGCGTCGGCCGTGGCCCGTATCTGGGCCGCGTCGGGATAGGGCATCGTCGCCCGCAACTCCCCCATGCCGTCGCCCAGACCGCGCACGGTGACGTCGGCATCCCGCTGGGCCTTCTTCCGGCGCCGGTCGCCGGCGGCCGGGTCGACCTTGATCAGCTCCCTGCGCACCAGCGCCCGCAGCCGGGTGACCGACAACCCCGTCGCCTGCGGCAACACCACCCGCTCGACCGCGGCCACCACGTCATCCGGGGACTCACGGGCCGGCCAGCCCAGCTCCGCGGCGATCGCCCGTGCCCGCGGCCAGTCCAGCCACCCGTCGGCCAACGCCGCCCAGGTCGCCGGCAACCGCCGCCGCAACGTCGTCGCCCACTCCCACAGCTGCGTCGCCCCGGCCCGCGAGCAGTTCAGCACCAGCGCCAGCTCGTCGGGGAAGAACTCCGACACGCCCTCGTCGAGCAGCTGCGCCGCCCACTCCCCCGACGCCGCCCCCGGCTGACTCCGCCGCCGGTCGTCGCTCGCCGGCCGGTCGGCGGCCAGCCCCACCACCAGCTCGGCCTTGAAGGCGGCCAGCACCGCCTCCGCCTCCGCCACCCGCTGCAACTGCGCCGCCTTCTGCTCCGGCGTCATCAGCTCCACGGGCAACAGGTCACCGATCCGGGACGGCCGCGACACGACCCCCGCCGGCAGCGCCACGTCGTCCCACCGGACGGGGCTCAGCTCGGCGACCGTCACGCCGACACCGAACGCCTCCGGAGGGAACATGCCCGCACGGTAGGCGAGGGGTACGACAGTTTTCGCTCCCTGGCCAGCAGGTTCAGGGAGAACGAGGCCGCTCAGGCGAGGTCGTTGACCAGCTCCGAGATCGGCTTGCGGATGCCGGTGTAGAACGGCACCTCCTCGCGGACGTGCCGCCGCGCGGTCGCGGCCCGAAGCTCGCGCATCAGGTCGACGATGCGGTGCAGCTCGTCAGCCTCGAAGGCGAGCATCCATTCGTAGTCGCCGAGGGCGAACGAGGCCACGGTGTTGGCCCGGACGTCGGGGTAGCCGCGCGCCATCTTCCCGTGCTCGGCCAGCATGAAGCGGCGCTCCTCGTCGGGCAGGAGGTACCACTCGTACGAGCGCACGAACGGGTAGACGCAGACCCAGCGGCGCGGCTCCTCGTCGGCGAGGAACGCCGGGATGTGGCTGCGGTTGAACTCCGCCGGCCGGTGCAGCGCCATCTGCGACCACACCGGGTCGAGGTGGCGGCCCAGCGTCGTGCGGCGCAGCCGGGTGTATGCCTCCTGCAGCGCCTCGGCCGTCTCGGCGTGCCACCAGACCATGAGGTCGGCGTCGGCCCGCAGGCCCGCGACGTCGTAGACCCCGCGGACGACGACGTCCTTGCCGGCCAGCTCGTCGAGCAGCGCCTCGGCCTCGTCGGCGGCGGCGGACCGCTGGTCGTCGCCGAGCGGCCGAGCGAGCTTGAACACCGACCACATCGTGTACCGGATGGAGGCGTTCAGTTCGTTCGCCCGCTTGCCGATGCTCCGGGCCTGCTCGTCGGTCTGCTGCTCGCTCATGAGGCCATTGTCCCTCGGTCGCGGAAGAGGCCCTGGGGGGCCCGGACGGCGGTCATCGCGTCAGGGGGTCGGCGCGGAGCCCTTGCCGGCGGGGCTGCTGAGCAGGTCGGCGCGGACGTCGCGGCACACGTCACAGGCGGCCATCCACACGTGGTGGCGCAGGCAGCGATCGGGTCGGCGGGATGAGGATCGGATCTGGTCGTTCGGATGGTGCATGGTTGTCACCCCGATCCCAACAGCGGAGGGCACCCGCTGATGCCCGACGCCGACGTGGCCTCCGCCACGGCTCGGCCGAGCAGTGCGTCGACGGCGCGGTGGGCGTCGCGGATGCAGGCCGGCACGCCCACACCCTCGAAGGCGGCACCCGCGATCCCGAGTCCGGGCACGTCCGCGACGGCCGCGCGGATCGCGGCGACCCGCGCCGGGTGCCCGACCAGGTACTGCGGCAGCCCGCCGCCCCAGCGGATCAGGCGCGTCTCCAGCGGCTCGGGCCGGGAGAGGCCGAGCAGGTCCGCGACGTCGGCGACCACGGCGGCGGTCAGGTCGTCGTCCGAGCGCTGGAGCTCCGACTCGTCGCGGAACCGGCCGACCGACGAGCGGACCAGCAGCGTCTCCCCCGCCAGGTGCGGCCACTTCGCCGACGACACCGTGACGCCCTTGACCAGCCGGCCGGTCACGGGGGGCACGAGCAGCCCCGACCCGGCGGCGACGTCCTGGGCCGGGAACGCCATCGCGACCACGGCCATCGAGGCGTACGGGATGCCCCGCAGCGGCTCCGCCGCGCCGGGCACCGCCTCGCTCAGCAGCCGCGCGGCCTTCGGCGCGGGCGCGGTCACGAGGACGACGTCGGCCGGCAGCACCTCGGGCGCGGCCGCCGGGCCGACGGAGAGCTCGAAGCCGCCCGGGGTCCGGCGGAGCCCGTGCGCCGGGGTACGCAGCCGGACGACGGCGCGGGAGGCCGCGACCAGCGCCTCCGGCAGGGATCCGATGCCGTCGGTGACCGTGGCGAACACCGGTCCGTCGGCGTCCCCGCGGCTGCGGGTTCCGGCGTCGCGGGCCGCCGTCGCGGCGGCGAGGACCGACCCGGACCGGGCGAGCTGCGCCGCCAGCGCCGGCATGGTGGCGGTCAGGGACAGCTCGTCGGCCCGTCCGGCGTAGACACCCCCGAGCAGCGGCTCGACCAGCCGGTCGACCACCTCGTCGCCGAGCCGCTCGCGCAGCAGGCCGCCCACGGCGACGTCCCCGTCGAGCCGCAGCGGCGGGAGCGAGGCCTCGGCCCGCACCCTGTCCACGCCCGCCGGTGAGAGGAAGCCGGAGACGTCGTCGGCCGAGGCGGGCACGCCCAGGACGGTCCCCGCGGGCAGCGGGAACCGCCCGTCGGGCAGGACCACGGACGCCTGGGTCGTGGCGGGCGCGACCAGCCGGCCGCCCAGGCCCAGGGCCTCGACCAGCCCGACGGCCTCCGGCACGCGGGCGAGCACCGCCTCCGGCCCGGTGTCGTACCAGTGGCCGGCCAGCTCGACGCGGTACAGCTTCCCGCCGATCCGGTCGCCGGCCTCCAGGACGACGATCTCGTCGTCGGGACGGCGCCGGTGCCACTCGAACGCGGCGGAGAGCCCCGTGATGCCGGCCCCGACGACGACCAGGCGGCTCATCGCGCCGTGAGCTCGTGCACCAGGTCGACGACGTGCGTGAGCACGTCCGGGTCGGTCTCCGGCAGGACGCCGTGTCCGAGGTTGAAGATGTGCCCGCGCGCGGCGGCACCCTCGGCCACGACCCGACGCACCTCTCGGTCGACGGTCGCGCGGTCGGCCAGGAGCACCGCCGGGTCGAGGTTGCCCTGCAGCGAACGGCCCGGGCCCACCCGGCGGGTGGCCTCGTCCAGCGGCACGCGCCAGTCCACGCCGACCACGTCGGCGCCGGCGTCCCCGATGAGGGGGAGCAGCTCGCCGGTGCCCACGCCGAAGTGGATCCGCGGCACTCTGTCCTCCCCCAGCCGCGCATCGCCCAGGCCGTCGAACACGGCGCGGGAGTGCGGCAGCACCCGGTGCGCGTAGTCGGCGGCCGACAGCACCCCGGCCCACGAGTCGAACAGCTGGACGGCGACCGCCCCGGCGTCGATCTGAGCCCGCAGGAAGATGGCCGCGGAGACGGCGAGCCGGTCGAGCAGCCGGCTCCAGGCCTCCGGCTCGGCGTACATGAACGCCTTCGTGCGGGCGTGCTCCTTCGAGGGGCCGCCCTCGATGAGGTAGGTCGCGAGGGTGAACGGAGCGCCGGCGAACCCGATCAGCGGGGTACCGCCGAGCTCGGCGACCAGCTGCCGGACCGCCGTCTGCAGGAACTCCAGCCGCTCGGGCTCCAGCGGCGGGAGTGCGTCGACGTCCGCGACCGACCGCACCGGGGCGGCCACGACCGGCCCCACGCCGGGCTTGATCTCGATGTCGAGGCCGGCGACCACCAGCGGCAGGACGATGTCGGAGAACAGGATCGCCGCGTCCACCCCGTGCCGGCGGACCGGCTGCAGCGTGATCTCGGTAACCAGGTCGGCGTCCTGACAGGCCTCGAGCATCGCCGTCCCGGCGCGCAGGGCCCGGTACTCCGGCAGCGAGCGGCCGGCCTGGCGCATGAACCACACCGGCGTCCGGCTCACCGGCAGGCCGCGCGCGGCCCGGACGAGGTCGGAGTCCGCGGGATCGGGCACGGCGGGATCGGCGGCAGCGGTGCCGGCAGCGGGAGTCACGAGCGTCGATCCTCCCAGATGCCGCTGGGTCGCCGTCCCGGCCGTGATGCTCGGGAGTACCCGGACGGTTGCGGCGCGTCGTGCGCCGTGTGGTACTCGGCGGCCTACCCTGCGGAGGTGGAGCCGCACAGCCTGGCCAGTGCCGGGTCACGAGGCACGAGCGCCGGAGGGGACGAACCCCCGGTCGAGTTCCGGGCCGCCCTCGACGCGCTGGCGAAGGTCCGCACCCGTCCGGAGATCGTGCTGGAGCACATCCCCGCACCTCAGCGGCTCGCGCCGTACGCACACGCCCTCGCGGCCCGGGTCGCCGAACCGGACGGCGACGACGAGCTCGAGCTCGCCAGCGCCCGTTTCATCGTGCTCTACGACCCCGACGGCCACGAGTCCTGGAACGGCACCACCCGGTGCGTCGGCTACCTGTCGGCCGCCACGGACGAGGAACTCGTCGACGACACGATGTTCTCCGAGGTGGCCTGGAGCTGGCTCACCGACGCCCTGGCCGAGGCCGGCGCCGGACACCACAACGTCGGCGGCACGGTGACCCGCACGGCCTCGACGCGGTTCGGCGACCTGGCCGGCCCCGAGCACACCGTCGACGTCGAGATGCGCGCCTCGTGGACGGCGGAGACCACCGACCTGGACCGGCACCTGCTGGCCTGGCTCGAGGTCCTCGGCAACGCCGCCGGTCTGCCGCCGCCCGGGGTGCGGCTGCTGGATCCCTCCGACCGGCCGGACGAGCAGACTCTCTAACATCGGGAGGGCCAGCCGGGCTCGCGCCCGCTGCGCCCGCGACCGCTGGTGACCACCCTGCGGCGCGCTCCGCACGGCCCGCGCCGCACGCGGGCGGATCACGACACCGGCGAGAAGGTGGACGGCAACTGAGCAGCGAGGCCACGCCCCGGCCGGAGGACGACGTCCCGGCCGCGGCGCACAGCGCACCGGCGGAGGAGTCCGCGCCGGAACCCACCCCGCTCCTCGTTCCGCGCGAGGGGCTGCCACCGGTCATCGAGACCTCGACCCAGCTGGTCGAGTACGCCGAGGCGCTGCGCGACGGGTCCGGCCCGGTGGCGGTCGACGCCGAGCGAGCGTCGGGCTACCGCTACGGGCAGCGGGCCTACCTCGTGCAGCTGCGCCGGAACGGCTCGGGCACCGGCCTGCTCGACCCTGTTCCGCTGCCCGACCTCTCGGTGATCCAGGACGCGATCGCCGACGCGGAGTGGGTGCTGCACGCGGCCAACCAGGACCTGCCCTGCCTGGCCGAGATCGGCCTGGTGCCACGGCGGATCTTCGACACCGAACTGGCCGCGCGGCTGGCCGGGCTGCCGCGGGTCGGCCTGGGCGCGGTGGTCGAGTCGCTGCTGGGTTACTCGCTGCAGAAGGGCCACTCCGCCGCCGACTGGAGCACCCGCCCGCTGCCCGAGGAGTGGCTGATCTACGCCGCCCTCGACGTCGAGGTGCTGGTCGAGCTCCGCGACGCCCTCGCCGCGATCCTCGAGCAGCAGGGCAAGACCGCGTGGGCCCGGCAGGAGTTCGAGGCGATCCTCGCCGCCGGTCCGCCCGCGCCGAAGAGCGATCCCTGGCGCCGCACGTCCGGCGTCCACGGGCTGCGCTCCCGGCGCCAGCTCGGCATGCTGCGCTCGCTGTGGCAGGCCCGCGACGACATGGCCCGCAACCGCGACATCGCTCCGGGACGGGTCCTGCCCGACTCGGCCATGGTGGCAGCGGTGCAGGCCGATCCGGCCAACGAGGGCGGACTGCTGGAGCTGCCGGTCTTCCGCGGGCGGGCCAACCGCCGGCTGGTTGCCACCTGGTTCGGTGCGCTCAAGCGCGGCAAGTCGCTGCCCGAGGACGAGCTTCCGCTGCACAGCAAGCCGGGCGACGGGCCTCCTCCGGTGAACCGCTGGGCCGACCGCGACCCCGCCGCCCACACCCGCCTGCAGACCGCCCGCGCCGGCCTCGCGGAGCTCTCGACGAAGCACTCGGTTCCGGTCGAGAACCTGCTCTCGCCCGACCTGGTGCGCCGGCTGATGTGGAGCCCGCCCGATCCGCGCGACGCCGACACGATCGCGGCGGCGCTGCGGGCCGGTGGCGCGCGGGAGTGGCAGATCGAGCTGACCCGCGACCTCCTCACCGCGGCGGCGACCACCGCCTGAGAAAGGACCCCGTCCTCTTCACTTCGCGCAGGCTCAGGGCGGGACCCGGGACGGGCCGCTTCGGAGTGAGACCTCGCCGCGCCGCCTTGGACGGTTGGTTACCGACGGGTAACTTGAGGGCGCCGCCCGCGTCCGGGCCGATATCCACTTCCGCGGAGGTCCCATGTCCCGCTCGTTGCGTGAGGTCGTCTTCGTCGACGGCGTGCGCACCCCCTTCGGCAAGGCAGGCCCGAAGGGCCTCTACGCCGAGACGCGCGCCGACGACCTCGTCGTGCGCTGCATCCGCGAGCTGCTCCGGCGCAATCCCTCGCTGCCGGCCGACCGCGTCGACGAGGTCGCCATCGCCGCCACGACACAGATCGGTGACCAGGGCCTGACCATCGGCCGGTCCGCCGCGCTGCTGGCCGGGCTGCCGAAGTCGGTGCCCGGCTTCGCGATCGACCGGATGTGCGCCGGCGCCATGACCGCCGTGACGACCACGGCGTCCGGCATCGCGTTCGGCGCCTACGACGTCGCCATCGCCGGCGGCGTCGAGCACATGGGCCACCACCCCATGGGCGAGGGCGTCGACCCGAACCCGCGGTTCCTCTCCGAGAAGATCGTCGACCCCTCGGCACTGGTCATGGGTTCGACCGCGGAGAACCTGCACGACCGCTTCCCGCACCTGACCAAGGAGCGCTGCGACGCGTTCGCGCTGGCCAGCCAGCAGAAGTACGCGAAGGCCGTCGCCAACGGCCAGATCGGGCCGGAGCTGGTGCCGGTCGCGACGCGGTCGGCGGAGAACGGCTTCGGCCTGGCCACCGTCGACGAGCCGCCGCGGCCGAACACCACGCTCGACGGGTTGGCGACGCTCAAGACGCCGTTCCGCCCGCACGGGCACGTCACGGCCGGCAACGCCGCCGGGCTCAACGACGGCGCCACCGGCTGCCTTCTCGCCGCCGAGGACGTCGCCCGTGAGCTCGGCCTGACCATCGGCATGCGGCTGGTCGGCTTCGGCTTCGCCGGCGTCGAGCCCGAGGTCATGGGCGTGGGGCCGATCCCGGCGACCGAGAAGGCGCTGGCCTCCACCGGCCTGTCGATCGGCGACATCGGGCTGTTCGAGCTGAACGAGGCCTTCGCCGTCCAGGTGCTCGCGTTCCTCGACCACTACGGCATCGCCGACGACGACGAGCGGGTCAACCCGTGGGGCGGCGCCATCGCCGTCGGCCATCCGCTGGCCTCCTCCGGCGTGCGGCTGATGACCCAGCTGTCCCGCCAGTTCGCCGAGCGGCCCGACGTCCGCTACGGCCTCACCGCCATGTGCATCGGTATGGGCATGGGCGGCACCGTGATCTGGGAGAACCCGAACTGGGAAGGCGCCACCGACTGATGACTGCTGTCTTCGAGAACGAGGTCGTCACCGCCGCCAAGGTGCGGTACCTCCGGGCGCCGGGTCTGGCCGGCGAGCTGGCGCTGGTCACCCTGGACAACGGCCACGACCACACCCGGCCGTCCACCTTCGGGCCAGGCGGGCTCGCCTCGCTCGACGCGGCGCTCGACGAGATCGCCGCCCACTCCCCCGCCCCCATGGCGATCGGCGTGACCGGCAAGCCGTTCGTCTTCGCCGTCGGCGCCGACCTCTCCGGCGTGCCGTCGGTGACCGATGCCGCGGCCGCCCGGGAGATCGCCGAGACGGGACACCGGGTGTTCCGCCGGGTCAAGGACTCCTCGATCCCGACCTTCGCCTTCGTCAACGGCATCGCCCTCGGCGGCGGCCTGGAGCTGGCGCTGCACTGCCACTACCGGACGATCAGCGGCACCGCGATGGTCGCCTTCCCCGAGGTCTTCCTCGGCCTGGTGCCCGGCTGGGGCGGCACGCAGCTGCTGCCGAACCTGATCGGCATCGACCCGGCGGTCACCGTCATCGTCGAGAACGCGCTCGCGCAGAACAAGATGACGCCGGCGCCGAAGGCCGCGAAGCTCGGCATCGCCGACGCCGTCTTCGAGCCCGCCGACTTCCTGGAGCGGTCGATCGAGTGGGCGGTCGGCGTGCTGTCCGGCGAGGTGACCGTCTCGCGGCCGGACATCGATCCCGCCGCGTGGGACGAGGCGATCGGCCGGGCTCGCGCGATCGTGGCCGGGCGCACCCGCAACGCCTCCCCGGGCGCGCTGCGCGCGGTGGAGCTGCTCGATCTCGCGCGGGCCGGAGTCGACGCCGCCTTCGCGGCGGGCACCGCGGCCGAGGACGACGCGCTGACCCAGCTGCTCATGACCGACGAGCTGCGGGCGAGCCTCTACTCCTTCGACCTGGTCAACAAGCGGGCCAAGCGGCCGGCCGGCGCGCCCGACCGGTCGCTGGCCCGGAAGGTCACGAAGGTCGGCGTCGTCGGGGCCGGGCTGATGGCCTCGCAGCTGGCGCTGCTGTTCGTGCGCCGGCTCGAAGTGCCCGTCGTCCTCACCGACGTCGACCAGGCGCGCGTCGACAAGGGCGTGGGATACGTGCACGGCGAGCTGGACAAGCTGGCCCAGCGCGGCCGCCTCTCCGGCGACGCGCTGAACCGGCTGAAGGGCCTGGTCACCGGCTCGCGGTCCAAGGACGTCTTCGCCGACGCCGACCTCGTGATCGAGGCCGTGTTCGAGGAGATGTCGGTCAAGCAGCAGGTGTTCGCCGAGGTGGAGGCGGTCGTGTCCGAGACCTGCGTGCTGGCGACCAACACCTCGGCGCTGTCGGTCAGCGCCATGGCGGCCAAGCTCGAGCACCCGGAGCGGGTCGTCGGCCTGCACTTCTTCAACCCGGTGGCGGTGCTCCCGCTGATCGAGGTGGTGCGCGCGGAGCAGACGGACGACGCCACGCTGGCCACCGCCTTCGCCGTCGGCAAGCAGCTGAAGAAGTCGTGCGTGCTGGTCGCCGACGCCCCGGCGTTCGTGGTCAACCGGCTGCTCACCCGCTTTCTCGGCGAGATCACGTCGGCCGTGGAGCAGGGCACGCCGGTGGCCGTGGCCGACCGTGCGCTCGACCCGCTCGGCCTGCCGATGTCGCCGTTCGACCTGCTCACGCTGGTCAGGCCGCCGGTGGCGCTGCACGTGGCCGAGCGTCTGCACGAGGCGTTCCCCGACCGGTTCGCCGTCGGCGCGGGCCTGCGGAGGATGGTGGAGCTGGGCAAGTCGTCGGTGTACAGCGAGCCGGGCGTGGTCGACCCCGACCTGGCCGGCATCGACGACGGCGACTCGCCGCTGACCGAGGACGAGGTGCGGTCGCGCGCCGAGCGGGCGCTGGCCGAGGAGATCCGGCTGATGCTCGACGAGGGCGTCGTGCAGGCGGTGCAGGACATCGACCTGTGCATGCTGCTGGGCGCCGGCTGGCCGTTCTGGCTGGGCGGCATCTCCGCCCATCTCGACCGGACCGGCGTCTCCGAGGCCGTCACGGGGAAGCTCTTCCTGCCGAAGGGCGTGGCCTCCCTGCCGTCCTGAACCACCGCGACCCGACGGCCCGGGATCCTCAGCGTGGAGGGTCCCGGGCCGTCGTCGTCCCGCTCGGTGCCGTCGTGCGGTGGCCGGTGCCGCGCCACAGCACGGCACTCACCACCAGACGGCTGCACTCGGCTCAGCCCTTGGGGAAGGCCTCGCCCGTCTCGAGCAGGCTCTTGAGGTCGCTGAGGATCCACGGCCAGCCGCCACCGCCCATCGCGCCGAACTCGTTGTCGCCCGACGTCATGGCGTAGAGGCTCGGCATGCCCGCCAGCTCGTGCGTCACGGTGAGCCGGCAGACGCCGTCCTGACCGGGGCCCTCGATCTCCCAGATGAGCCGGCTGAACCCCTCGGCCGCCGCCGTCGGGTCCATCGCCATGCGCCAGGTCTGCACGAGCCGGCGGGGCGGGTCGACCTCGACGACCTCGCCGTCGACGATGATCTCGGGCAGCTCCCAGCCCATCGCCGCCGACGCCTGCTTCATCTCCGGGGTCGCGAACGCCCGATACGTGCCACCCGGCCGCAGGTCGTACTCCGCGGGGGCCGCGTAGCCGTAGCGGCCGTTCCAGTCCTTGTCGGTGATCGCCTGCCAGATCCGCTCGGGCGTGGCCTTGATGTAGACGCGGTGGACCTGCGTCGTCGCCGTCGCCTGCTCGGTGCCGGCGGTCTCGGTGCTCGTCATGACTCGCTCTCCAGTTCGTGCTTGAGGTCCATGAGCGCCGCGACGTGGCGCTCCGTGTACTTGTCGATCCACCGGTCGTGCACCTCGCGGATCGGCACCGCGTTGAGGAAGTGCAACTTCTCCCGGCCCGAGCGTCGGGTGACGACCAGGTCGGCCTCCTCCAGCACCTTCAGGTGCTTCATCACGCCGTAGCGCGTCATCTCCACCGCCGACTCGAGCTCGGTGAGCGTCTGGCCCTCGCGGGCGAAGAGCAGGTCGAGCAGGAACCGGCGCGTCGGGTCGGCGAGCGCCTTGAACACGCGGTCGTCGTCCGTCACATCGGCAAGATAGGTGACCAGATGGTCACATGTCAATTCCCTCGTGGCCGGGACCCATGAACCTGGTCAGTGCCGCAGCGGTTGCCCGGCGGATCGACGGCGCTTGGTTCGGCCGCCGTGTGGGCATGTCGCAGTCGTCACGTCGCGCATGTCCGCACGAGGGGCTCGCCGCGCAGACACGGCGCCGTGGAGCGACCTGACACGACCGAGAGAAGGTCCTGACGTGGCCTGGCCCGTCTTCACCGAACAGCCCACCCTGGTGGGGCACCGCGGAATGGGGGCCGGGGTGGTGGACGGCTACCGCGAGAACACCGTGCACTCGTTCCTCGCCGCGCTGACGGGCGGCATCGACTGGGTCGAGGCCGATGTCCGGCGGACGTCCGACGACGGCCTCTTCGTCTGTCACGACGCCGCGCTCCCTGACGGGGTGTTCCTGTCCGACATCACCAGCGCAGCGGCACGGGAGCTGGGGATCGTGCGACTCGAGGAACTGCTCGAGGCGCTCCCCCCGTCCGCCGGCGTGGTGTTCGACGTCAAGTCGTCACTGGCCGACGCCGGCCGTTCCTCCGCGACGACGACCGCCGCGCTGCTGGCCCGCACCTGTGCACGCACCCTGGGCGACCGCCCCGCGCTCGCGCAGTCCTTCGACCCAGCGGCGTTGCTGCACATGCGGAGCGCGTTGCCCGGATTGGCCCTCGGCCTGCTGACCTGGGACCGGTTCCCGGTGGGGTTCGCGGTGGCGGCCGCGGCTCACCTCGACGTGCAGGTCCTCGCCGTCCACGTCGGCTCCCTCGTCCCCGGCGTGCTGACCGGGTTCGCCGTGCCGCCGCTGGAGACGATCCTGACCGCGGTGCACGGGGCGGACCGCCAGCTCATGGTGTGGTGCCCGTCCCCCCGCCGGGCACGCGTGCTGCAGGCCGCGGGCGTGGACGCGATGGTCGTCGACGACCTGCCGCGGCACGTGAAAACCCTCGCCCGGGCCGCCAGGTGAGTGGCGGCCGGGACCGCGGCTCAGCCTCCGACCCTGCGGTCCCGTCCCGTCCAGAAGCCGTCCCGGACCTGCCGGCGCCACAGCTTGCCGTTGCTGGTCTGGGGCAGCGCCTCGACGAAGTGGACCGCCGTCGGTTTCTTGTAGGGCGCCAGGTGCTGCCGGCAGACGTCGACCACGCGCTCGGCGGCCAGCGTCCGACCCGGTTTGAGGGCGATCACGGCCGTGACGGTCTCACCCCACTTCTCGTGGGGTGCGCCCACCACCACCACCTCGTCGACTTCCGGCAGGGTCGCGATGACCCGCTCCACCTCCGCGGGGTACACGTTGATGCCGCCGGAGATGATCGCGTCGCCCTTGCGGTCGACGATGTGGAGGTAGCCCTCGTCGTCCCGGTATCCGATGTCGCCGGTGGCCAGCCAGCCGTCCGGGTCGAGGACCTCCGCGGTCTGTTCCGGCCGTCGCCAGTAGCCCGCCATCACGGTGCCGCCGCGCACCTGGACCTCGCCGCGCTCGCCGTCCGGCACCTCGGCGCCCGCCTCCGAGACCAGCCGGAGTTCCACGAACGGCGTCGGCCGACCGGCGGAGCCCAGTCGCGGTGGTGGCGAGCCCGGACCGGTCCGATGCGCCGCCGCAGACAGCGTCACCAGGGGCACCAGCGCCTCGCTCAGCCCGTACACCTGGACCAGCACCTCACCGAACCGGGTGTGCGCCTCCTGCGCGGCCCCGGCGGAGATCGCCGATCCACCGTAGGGAAGGGCGCGCAGGCTGGACAGGTCGTAACGCCCCGTTTCCGCCTCGGCCGTGAGCGCCCGGAGCATCGTGGGCACCAGCGGGAGGACGGTGACGCCGAGGTCCTCCACCGTCCGCAGCGTCGTGGCCGCGTCGAACGACCGCAGCATGGCGGTCGCGGCGCCTCGGACGTAGCAGGCCGTGCCGATGGAGCCGCTCAGGTGGGCCATCGGCCCGGCGTGCAGGACGACGTCGGTGGAGTCGACCACCGGCAACTCCGCCATGAGACCCGAGACCATGGCGACCCAGTTGGCGTGGGTCAGCATCGCCGCCTTGGGCGTGCCCGTCGTCCCGGAGGTGTACAGCAGCGCGGCCAGGTCCGACGGCTGCGGAGCCGGGACGGACGGCGGAACGGCTGCCGCAGACTCGACCAGGTGCTCGTAGGCATGACATGCGGGCGACCACCGCTCGCCCACGACCACGATCTCCGCCCCCGGACCCGGCCGGCGGCCGATCAACTGCTGGGCACGGGCCGCATCGGTGACGACGACCCGAGGGGTGCAGTCGTCCAGGATCCGGAGGACGTCATCGACGTGCAGCTTCGGGCTCAGCGCCGTGCGCACGAGGCCGCACAGGAACGTCGCCTGCTCGACCTCCAGGAACTCCTGCCTGTTCTCCAGCCACAGCACCACCCGGTCGCCCGGCTCAGCGCCCAGCCCGACGAGCCCGTCGCCGACCCGGTACACCCGCTCGCGCAGGTTGGCGAAGCTGACCGAGGGCGCCGCACCGGCCACGGCGACCGCCCGCGGGTACCGCTCGTACATGCGGCCGACGAGCGCCGCCATGGTCGTGTCCACGTCAGTTCCCCGGTTCAGGCCGTGGCGGCCGCCGGCCGCTCCTGCGCCAGCCGGAGGGTGCCGTCGACTCGCCGGGGAACGCCGAGGAAGTCGTCACGCAACTCGTCCGGCAGCAGTTCCCCCGGGGCGTTCTGCCACGTCACCGGGCGGAGGAACCGGCGGATGGCCGTCGTGCCGACGGAGGTGTGCTGCGAGTTCGTGGACGGCCACGGCCCGCCGTGGTGCTGGGCCCAGCTGACCGCGACACCGGTGGGATACCCATCGAAGAGGAAGCGTCCGGCCCGCTGCCGGCACAGCCGGGCGACTCGGGCGGGCAGCTCGGTCTCGCCGTCCCCGCGCAGCACGGTGGCCGTCAGCGAGGACGGCGTCCTGCGCAGCGCGGCGAGCAACTGAGCCTCGTCGGCGTACCGGGCGACCACCGTGACCGGGCCGAAGCACTCCTCCATGACCTCCTCGGGCAGCCCGGCGGCCGAGGTTGCGAGCAGCAGGGGAACCGCCTGGAAACCGGCTTTGTCAGCGGCGCGTCCCCGCGCGAGGACGTCCACGCCCGGCGTGGTGATCAGGCGCTCGGTTCCGCGCGCGTAGGACGCGGCGATCCCTTCGTTCAGCAGCCACTGGGCGTCGAGGTCGCGGACCCTGGCGGCCATCTCCCCCAGGAGCGCATCGCCGGAGCGACCGCCGGGAACCAGGACGAGGCCCGGCTTGGTGCAGAACTGCCCGGCGCCCATCGTGAACGAGCCGACGATGCCCTCCGCGATCTCGGCGGCGCGTTCCTCGGCGGCCCGCGGCGTGACCACCAGCGGGTTCAGGCTGCTGAGCTCACCGAAGAACGGGATCGGATCCGGGCGCCGCTCGATGATGTCCACAAGGGCCTTGCCGCCGGAGAGCGAGCCGGTGAACCCGACGGCCCGGATGGCGGGGTGCGCCACCAGGGCGGCGCCGGCCTCGAGACCGTGCACGAGGGAGAGCGTCCCTTCCGGCGCGCCGGCGGCCCGCGCCGCATCGACGAGCACCTCGAAGACGAGCTGGGACGTGCCGGGGTGGGAGTGGTGGGCCTTCACGACCACCGGGCAGCCCGCCGCCAGTGCCGCGGCGGTGTCACCCCCGGGGACGGAGAACGCCAGGGGGAAGTTGCTCGCTCCGAAGACGGCCACGGGGCCGATGGGCACGAGCATGCGCCGCAGATCGGGCCGGGGTCCCATGGGCGTGGCGCCGGCGTGGTCGATCGCCGCCTCGAGGTAGCTGCCCTCGTCCAGCACCTCGGCGAACAGCCGGAGCTGATAGCCGGTGCGGGTGAGTTCACCGTCCAGCCGAACCGTCCCGAGCGCGGTCTCCCGGTCGGCCAGCGCCACGATGTCCTCTCGACGCCGCTCCAGCGCGTCGGCGAGGCACTGCAGCAGCCCCGCACGGCCCTGCCGTCCCATGGCCTCCAGCAGCGGAGCCGCCTCCAGTGCCCGGTCACAGAGCTCGGCTACCTCGTCCGGGGCCGTCTCGCGAGCGACGACCTCCACCGGTCCACCGGTGCGCGGATCGACACTCCACACGTGGTTCACAACCAACTCCTGATTCTCTCCGGTCGGCGGACGTCAGTGGGAGACGGCGCTGTCGACAACGCGCTCGTCGCCGGCGGTGCCCTCGGACGAGGGCGGCCGACGGTCCGGCCGGTCGGCGGCGTCGGCCAGCCAGGCCATCTCGGCCTTGCCCCGGCGGACCTCGCTGGTGAGCGTGCCGATGCCGTCGATGCCGATGGTCACGCGGTCACCGGGCAGCAGGGTGGTCGGCAGATCGGGAACGAGGCTGGTGCCCGTCGACAGGACGGCCCCGTCGGGGAAGGACTCCTCACGGAACAGGAACTCCACCAGTTCCTCCAGGCCACGTCGGAGCTCCGCGGTACTGGCGCTGCCCTCCCACACGACGTCGTCTTCGCGCCGGATCTCCATCCGCATGCCGAGTGCGCGGGGATCGGCGAGTTCCCAGGCCGGCCGGATGCCCGGGCCGACGGCGCAGCCGCCGAGATAGACCTTCGCCTGCGGCAGGTAGAGGGGGTTCTCACCCTCGATGCTGCGCGAGCTCACGTCGTTGCAGATGGTGTAGCCGACGACCTCGCCCGCGGTGGTGAGCACCAGCGCGAGCTCCGGCTCGGGCACGTTGATCTCGGAGTCCCGGCGCACGGAGATCTGCTCACCGTGCCCGGTCACGCGCCAGGCCACGGACTTGAAGAACAGCTCGGGCCGCTCGGCGTCGTACACCAGCTCGTAGACGTCGGCCGCCTTGTCGCTCTCCTCGACCCGCGCCTCCCGCGATCGGTGGTAGGTCACGCCGGCGGCCCAGACCTCCATGCGCGAGTCGACCGGCGGCAGGAGGCGGACCTCGCGCGCGTCGGTCCCCGGGTCCTGCAGCGCCTCCTCGCAGGCGGCCCGGATGTCGGCCAGGGAGGACCGCAGCAGTTCCCCCAGGGCGCTGGTCCGCGGAAGTGGCCGGACCCGGCCGTCGGACTCCACTCCGACGGCGGGGCGACCGGAGGGGCCTACGTAGCGGACGAGCATCATGAGCCGGCTCCCAGGGACGACGGTGTGAGCGGACGGGCGGGTGGCGGCAGGGGTACGCCGCGGAGACCCACATCGAGCTTGGTGATGTGCCACCGGCCGAGGTTGGCGGCGAGCAGCGCATCCCCCTGGAACGCGATGTTGGTGGGATGCGCCAGAAGGTGGGCGCTGACGTCCTCACCGACCACCTCCACCTCCCCGTCGGGTCGGACCCGGAGGATCTGGCTGGGCTGGTAGCAGCCCACGATGAGGGAGCCGTCCTCCGCGACGGCCAGCCCGTCGGGGTAGGCGCCCGGCAGTGTGACGAGGTCCCGCGTGGCGCCCGCCGAGCCGTCCCCCTCGACGTCGATCACCGAGATGGCGTGCCGGAAGGTCTCGGCGACGTACAGGCGGGTGCCGTCGGCACTGAAGGCGAGCCCGTTCGCGAAGGTGAACGGTCCGGAGTGCCACACCTCGCCCGTGCCGTCCGGATCCAGCGCGATGACCCCGGGGCCAGGGGTTCCGAACTCCCAGCTGTCGGAGACGAACAGGCGGCCGGCCGGGTCGAACGCCGGATAGTTGGGGATGCGGAAGCGGTGCCCGGCCACGCCCTCCGCGAACAGCTCGAGCTTCCCCGTCGACGTCTGCAGCCGGAAGACCGCGGCGTGCTTCTGGTCGCAGACGAACAGGTCGCCGTGCCGGTCGAAGGCCATACCGAGGCAGAAGCCGTCCGTGCTCGCGACGATCTCCCGGGAACTGCCGTCGGGAGCGATCCGGTAGATCTCGCCGCGCTCGCCGCCGCACCAGACGAAGCCGTCTGCCGCGACGGCGACGCCCTCGGGATGGGAGAGGCGCGGCTCGGTGACCGCACCGTCGCAGAGGACGCTCATGGGGACGCCCTTCAGCACCTCGTCGTTCACGCTCTGCTCCTCACTCGCCGGTGAACTGCGGGTCGCGCTTCTCGAGGAAGGCCGCGATCCCCTCTGCGCCGTCGCGCGTGGCGTACAGGCCGGACAGCGTCTGCTGCTCGACCGCCAGGCCGACGTCCAGCGGCATCTGCGCACCCTGGTCGACCAGCCGTTTGGCCGCCCGGACCGCCAGCGGCGCGTTGCCGGCGACCGTCTCGGCGGTCACCCGCGCGGCCTCGGCCAGGTCGCCCGGCGGGCAGACCCGGGACACCACGCCGCGGTCGAGCATCTGCTGGGCGGGATAGAAGGCGCCGGTGACGACCGCTTCCTTCGCGAAACGGATCCCCGCCGCACGCGCCAGTCGCTGGGTGCCTCCGCCGCCGGGGAGCAGCCCGAGCTTCACCTCCGGCAGGCCGAACTTCGCCCGCTCGGACGCCAGGATCATGTCGCAGCACAGCGCGAGCTCGAACCCGCCGCCGAGCGCGTACCCGTTCACGGCGGCGATGGTGAACTGGGGCAGCTGCTCCAGGGCGGTGAAGACCCTCCGGCTGAGCCGCTGGTAGTCGTCGAAGGCCGCCTGGGACACCCGGTCGTACTCGGCGATGTCCGCGCCGGCGATGAATCCCTTGCCGGTACCGGTCAGCACCAGCACGCGGACCTCGCCGTCACCGTGCAGCTCGTCGAAGTACGCGCCGAGTCGGGTCACCAGGCTCCGGGACAGCGCGCCGAGCGCCTCCTCGCGGTCGATGCGGAGCCAGGCGACCGGTCCGCGCCGCTCCTCGACCAGGTGCTCGTGGATGCGGACCTCCGTCACAGGGCGCCCGCCTCCTCCAGCTCCCGGAGCGCGTCCTCGGACAGCACCTCGGTCAGCACCTCCCGGGTGTGCTCTCCGACGGCCGGGGGCCGCAGCCGCTGACGCCACGGGGTCTCCGACAGCGTGATGGGGCAGCCGACCAGCTGGAGCGACCGTCCGGAGGTGTGCTCGACGTCGACGATCAGCGGCGAGCCGTCAGCGGCGAGCTCCTCGGCCGCCTCCTTCATCGTGCGCACCGGCGCGGCCCACAGGCCCGCGGCGAGCAGGGGGTGCAGCCACTCGTCGGTGGTGCGCGCCGGCGTCAGCGCGTCCAGGCGGCGCTTGACGGCGTCGCGGTCGGTCCAGGGGTCCATGCCGGCGACGTCGGGGGCGTCGAACACCTCCGCGACCGCGGCGAGCGAGCCCATCGCGAGGGCGATCCACCCGTCCGCCGTCCGGTAGATGCCGAACGGCGCCGACAGCCACGGCTGGGCGATGCCGGCCTCGGACCGGGTGAAGTCCAGGCCGAGGTTCACCATGGCCGAGATCTCCTGCGTGAGGATGGCCATCGTGGCGTGGAAGAGGTCGACCTCCACGCGTTGACCGACGCCGTGCCGGTACCGGGCCAGGAGCGCGGCGAGGATCCCGTTGGCGAGGGTCAGGGCGCCCGTGGCGTCGCAGATGGAGGTCCCGGCCGCGATGGGCGGGTCACCGGCCGAGCCCGTGTTCAGCGCCAGACCGGTGGCGGCCTGGATGAGCAGGTCCTGACCGGGGCGGTTCTCCAGGGCGTACTTCGTGCGCTGCCCCCACCCCGAGCCGGAGCAGTAGATGATGTCCGGTCGCACGGCGCGGAAGTCCTCGTACCCGAGGCCGAGTCGCTCCATCACACCGGGCCGGAAGTTCTCCACCACGACGTCGCACGTGGCGGCCAGCCGGAGCAGCGCGTCGCGGGCACCCTTGCCCTTGAGGTCGAGGGCGACCGAGCGCTTGTTCCGGTTCATCGCGACGAAGGCGGCCGAGTCGGTGCCGATGAGCCGGCCGGCGAACTCGAGGCCGCGCTCCCACTCCCCCAGCTGCGGGCGCTCGACCTTGATCACATCCGCGCCCAGATCGGCCAGGATCTGCGTGGCGAACGGGCCCAGCATCATCTGGGTGAAGTCGAGGACGCGGATGCCGTCGAGGGCCCCCGGGGTCTCGGGCGTCGGGTCGGTCGTGGTCACTGCACGGTCTCCTCGGTGCGCGCCCCGTCGAGCAGGCGGGTCAGATCGTCATGGATGGTCGACGGCGGAGCGCCGGCGCGCAGCAGGTCGACCAGGGCGAGGCCCGCCACCTCCTGGTAGGCGGGCCACCACGCGTCCCGGGGCCGCAGATGCGCGTTCTCGATCGTCGCCCGCGTCCCGGAGAAGAAGCCGCCTACGACGGCGTCCGCGTCCGGGTCGTGCCAGACGGACCGGCTGCCGGGCTGTCCGTCGTGCGGGAGCACGATGGTGCGCTGGGCGTCCGCACCCGCGAGCCAGGCGGCGAACCGTGCCGCCTCCTCCGGATGCCGGCCGTACGCGCTGACCGCGAGCCCGGCACCGCCCAGGACGGCCCCGACCGGCTGAGCGCCGGCCGAGGGGACGTCGACGAACGTCAGGCGACGCCCCGGGGCCGTCGGCCGCTGGTAGTTGGTGTAGCCGAACAGCAGCGGCGCGTAGACCGGGGCGTCGTCAGCCGCGCCGGCGGACATGAGGTCGAGCATCCGCGGCGGGTTGAGGTCGAAGCACCGCGGGCTCACCGACCGCACCAGCTCGGAGAGGATGTACACGGCTTCCAGGGACCAGAATCCGCCGGAGGACTCGCCGGAGGACTCGCCGGAGGCCCGCAGGTTGGCGGTGATCGACAGCAGGGAGAGGACGGCGTCCGAGGGATACAGCGGGATGCCGACGGCGCCCGGTGCATCGCGTGCGACCTCGAGGACGTCGTCCCAGCTGCGCGGCGCCGAGTCGAACAGGGCGCCGGCGCGCTCGCCGTCCAGGACCGCCACCTGGCAGGCCGCGTCCACCGCGGTGGCCCACTGCCGGTCGTCCCAGAGGTAGGAGGCATGGCTGGCACCGATGGCGTCGCCGGCCAGGGCGTCCAGCACGTCGACGTCGACGAGGTCGCCGAGGGGCAGCAGCGCCTGCGTCCGAGCCACCGAGCCCACCATGGGGTGGTCGATGAACAGCAGGTCGGCCGACCCCGCGATCTCGGTCAGCGGCTGGTCGTTGAAGGAGGCGAGGGGGCGCGCCGTGACGCTGATCCGCACGCCGGGGTGGAGGCGCTGCCACTCCTGCGCGGCGGCCGAGACGGGGCTCGTGCAGCGGGGGTGGTCCCAGCAGAGGACCGAGAGATCCACGGTCGACGACATCAGCTCGCCTCCCCCGACGGGCCCAGCACCGTCAGTCCGCCGTCGACCCGGAGGCAGGAGCCGGTGACGAAGGAGGCGTCGTCGGAAAGCAGGAAGGCCGTCGCGGCCGCGACCTCCGAGGACTCGCCGAACCGGTGCAGCGCGTGCGAGGAGTTCCAGCTGGCGATGAGCCCCTGGGGGTCGGGCGCCGTCTCGAAGATGCGCTGGTTCATCGGCGTCATGATCGTGCCGGGCGCGATGCAGTTGACGCGGATGTGCTCGGGGCCGTACTCGACCGCGGCCTGCTGGGTGAGGGAGAGGATGGCGCCCTTCGTGGCGGCGTAGCCCGCCCAGCCCGGGAACCCGACGAGGCCCTGGACGCTCGACATGTTGACGATCGAGCCGCCACCCGCCGCCCGCAGATGCGGGATCGCGTACTTCATGCCGGCCCAGACGCCCTTGAGGTTCACCGACATGACGCGGTCCCAGTCGGCCTCCGAGATGTTCTCGGCGCTGCCGGGGACCGCGACGCCGGCGTTGTTGACGATGCCGTCCAGCCGGCCGAACGTCCGGACCGCCCGCTCGACGAAGTCCGCCACCTCCGGTAGCACCGACACGTCCACGCGACCGGCGAGGGTCTTCTCACCCTGGCCGCCGAGCCGCTCAGCGAGCCCGTGGGCCCGTTCGCCGTCGATGTCGGCGATGGCGACGCGAGCCCCTTCCTCGACGAGCCGGACGACGATCGCCTCACCGATGCCGGCTGCCCCGCCGGTCACCACGTACGCCCTGCCTTCAAGCCTGTCCACGCGTCGCCTTCCCGCTTCTCCTCCCCATACCGTCGAGCGGTACGGAGAAACGTTTTCCTGGGCTAGTGTGTTCGCACTGCCGATGACCTGTCAACCACACTGCGGTACCGAAGGTCTCCGGAATCAGCGAGCGGCGAGGGCGGCATGGCAACCATCAAGGACGTGGCAGCGAGAGCCGGCGTGGCTCCCTCCATCGTGTCCCGGCTCCTGAACGGCGACCCGACGGTCCGCGTCCGCCAGGACACGCGCCTGCGCGTCCTGGCCGTCGCCGCCGAGCTCAACTACACGCCCAACCGGGCCGCGCGGGCCCTGCGCGGAACCCGGGTGGGCGCTCTGGGCGTCGCTCTGCGCCAGCTGACCAGCCCCGTCTACGCGCAGATCTTCAGCGGGGCGGAGGAGGCGGCCCGCAGCGCCGACTTCCTGCTGGTCGCCATCGAGGTGGACGCGCTCGCGGCCGATCCGGCCGCCCTGCAGCGCTTCATCCCCGGCGGGGCCGTCGACGGGTTGCTGCTGCAGCGCGACGGCCTGCCCGCCGACGACCTCGTGCTCGAGAACGTGCAGGCGACCAAGCTGCCGTTCGTGATCGTCAACGAGCGCGTGGAGGACCCGCTGTTCGGGGTCGCGCTCGACGACGTCCGCGCGTCGCGGATGGCCACCGCACACCTGCTCGCCCTGGGTCACGTGGACATCGCCCATCTGGGCATCGGGGGCAGCACGTGCCGGTCGTCGGACCGCCACGCAGGCTGGCAGCAGGCCCTCACGCATGCCGGACTGCCGGCACCGGACGAGATGGTGGCGGTCGGCGGGAGCCGCCCAGAGACCGGCTACGCCGGGATGATGGAGCTGCTCGCGAACCCGGTGCGGCCGACGGGGGTCGTCGCCGGAACGCTGCTCGCGGCCATCGGGGCACTGGCCGCCATCCGGGACGCCGGGCTGCGGGTGCCCGACGACATCTCCGTCGTGACGCACCACGACTCGTGGGCGGCCGAGTACGCGAGCCCACCACTCACCGCCGTGCGCCTCCCGCTGGAGGAGCTGGGACGACGGGCCGTGCAACTGCTCATCGAGCAGCTCGACGGCGCCGCTCCCCGTCACGAACTGCTGACCACCCCCGCCCCCCAGCTGATCCCCCGCGCGTCCACCGCCCCGCCCCATTCCACCGATCGACGGAGACCACGGTGAATCTCTTCGCCCGCGAGCACACCGCGAACACGCTGCTCAGCCGTCTGGGACGGCTGGATCAGGTCGCCGGCAGCACACTCCTCACCGAGAGCGAAGGCCCCGGCCGCGGGATGCGCCGGATCGCGGTCAGGTGCGGGGAACTGACCTTGGACGTCCATCCGGACCGGGCCCTGGACATCGGCGCCTTCTCGTTCCGAGGGGTTCCGATGGCGTGGACCTCGCCGAGCGGGCTCGTGGCCCCGTGGAACCGCGACTCGTCGCCGATGGGGTGGTTGCGGGCCTTTCCCGGGGGGCTGGTGAGCACCTGCGGGCTGGACGCCTTCGGCTCCCCCTCCGAGGACGACGGTGAGGAGTACCCGCTGCACGGACGGGCGGGAACCCTCCAGGCGGACCACGTGGGACACGACGGGCGGTGGACCGACGACGGCGACTACGAGATCGTCGTGTCGGGCCGGGTGCGCCAGGCGCGCCTGTTCGGCGAGCACCTCGAACTGCGCCGGGAGATCCGCTGCCGCCTGGGCACCGGCGAGGTGTCGATCGACGACGTGGTGACCAATCTCGGGGCGGGCGCGCAGCCGCACATGATCCTGTACCACGTGAACCTCGGCTGGCCCTTGCTGGACGAGGGGGCGACGCTGCGCATCCCGAGCGCCGAGGTGCTCCCGCGTGACGCGGATGCCCGCGCCGGGATGGCCGAGTGGGACACGTTCGCGGCGCCGACGCATCCGTTCCCCGAACAGGTCTTCCGGCATCGACTGCCCGACAATCCCGGTGAGGTGCGGGCCGTGCTCACCAACCCTCGACTGGGGCTGTCCCTGAGCCTGGCGTTCGACAGCGCGGAACTGCCGCATCTCTTCCAGTGGAAGATGCTCGGCTCCGGCACGTACGTGCTCGGACTCGAGCCGGCCAACTCGCCGGTCATCGAGGGACGCGCGACCGCCCGGAAGGCCGGCGCCCTTCCCGTCCTCGAGCCGGGCGAGTCCCGGCACTACCGGCTGACCTTCCGGCCCTCCGCGGTCTGACCGCACCGCCCTCTGGCGCGCTCCCCGGCCGCCCTGGCCACGGGCGCGTGCCACGGGCTCCGGGCGCGCCGAGACGGCGCTCACAGTTGGGTCTTGACACGGAACCGGGCCATGGGCACGATTGGGAAATCGTTTCCCCGCTGACGCCGTCCTCGGGGTCCAAGCAGTAAGTGGAGGGTCTAGTGACCAGGTTCAAGCGCCCCGCGCTCATAGGGGCGGCCGCACTGGCGTGCGTGAGCGTCATGACCGGTTGCGGCGGCGATTCCGGCTCGGGTTCCAGCAGCGGCGGCTCGAAGGTCATCACGATCTGGGACCAGGAGCAGTCGGCCAAGGACATCGCGCAGGGGTACGCCACCGTCGTCAAGCAGTTCGAGAAGGAGCACCCCGGCTACACCGTCAAGGTGGAGACGTTCCCGTTTGCGCAGTACCGCGACAAGATGCTCGTCGCCATGAAGGGCGGCACCGGCCCGGACGTCATGACGCTCGATGAGGTGTGGACGCCCGAGTTCGCCGCCGCCGGCCTGATCCAGCCGCTCGACGACCAGATCAAGGGCTCCGACGTCATCAAGCAGGACGACTTCTTCAAGGGCGCCTGGGAGTCCAACCAGTACCAGGACAAGACGTGGGGCGTGCCCCTGAACTTCGACGTCTGGGAAGAGATGTACTACAACGCCGACCTGTTCAAGGCCGCCGGGCTCGACCCGGACAAGCCGCCGACGACCTGGTCGGAGTGGAACGACGCGGCCAAGAAGCTCAACAACCCGCCGAACTCCTTCGGTATGGGGCTCATCGGATGCAAGGACGAGAGCTCGTCGGTCATGACCGACTCGCTGATCTTCTCCAACGGCGGCGAGATCCTCGACGCCAACGGTGACGCCGCCTTCGACTCCCCGGAGAACGTGGAGGCGTACGAGCAGTACCAGGGCCTGCTGGACTACTCCCCCAACGGCTCGGCGGGCGCGTGCGAGCAGGATGTCGTCAACCAGTTCACCGCCGGCAAGGCGGCCATGATCCTCGACGGCTCGTGGCAGCAGGACACCATGAAGACCGCGGCGAAGTTCGACTGGCGGATCGCGCTGCCGCCGGCGCCGGACGGGAAGGACTTCGTGGGGGCCCTCGGTGGCTGGAACCTGGCCGTGAATGCCAAGAGCGACAACTCCGACCTGGCCTTCCAGCTGATCGAGGAGCTGAGCAAGCCGGACAACCAGGCGGCCGTCAACTCGCTGATCCCGGCCCTCCAGTCGGCCGGCGAGAAGTTCGTGAACGACAACCGGAAGCAGCCCGAGGTGATCCTCGATGCCCTGGCGAGCGGACGGCCCCGTCCCGCATCGCCGGTGTACCCGCAGCTCTCGCAGATCCAGCAGTCCGCCGTGCAGGACATCATCGGCGGCGCGGACGTGAAGTCCACGTTGAAGGACGCCTCGGATCAGATGCAGGAAGTCATCGACAGCAACAGCTAGCCCGGCCGGCATGCGTGCCCGGCCGTCCGCCGGGCACGCATGCCCCCCACCGTGAGGAATGCCGACGTGAGCATCTCCGTAGCCGAGCGCCTCGCCCCCGGTGAGGCCCCGGACCAGGCCGTCGCGAGAGAGAAGCGGCGACACCACCGCCAGACAGCACTGCGGGTGCTGTGCATCGTCCCGCCGATCGCCCTGCTCGGCGCCCTGGTCGTCTATCCCCTGGCCAACGCGGTCTATCTGAGCTTCACCAAGAGCTCGTTCATCAACCCCGACCCGGACTGGGCCGGCCTGGCGAACTACCAGGCCATCCTGACCTCGGACACGTTCCTCACGGTTCTGAAGAACTCGCTGATCTGGACCGTCGCCGTCGTGGCGGCCCAGTTCGTCCTCGGCCTGGCCAGCGCGATCCTGCTCTCGCAGAAGTTCAAGGGCCGGCTGGTCCTGCGCAGCATGGTGATCCTGCCGTGGATCATGCCGGGCGTCATCGCGGGCGTTCTCTGGAAGCTGCTCTACGACCCGTATCTCGGCCCGGTGAACGCCGTGGCCGGCGGCCTGGGGCTGGTGGACGGCAACCCCGCCTGGCTGGGCCAGGCCAGTACCGCGCTCGCGGCGGTGATCATCGCGGCGATCTGGAAGGGCTTCCCGCTGTCGACGATCATGTACATGGCGTCTTACCAGGGCGTGCCGAACGAGCTGCGGGAGGCGGCACGATCGGACGGCGCCAACGCCTGGCAGGTCTTCCTCCACGTCACGCTGCCCGCCATGGCGCCGACCATCCGCACGACGGTGCTCCTCACCACCGTGTGGACCTTCAACTACTTCGACCTCGTCTACGTGATGACGGCCGGCGGGCCGGGCACGTCGACGGAGATCTTCCCGACCTACATCTACCGGGAGGCGTTCCAGAACGTGCGCTACGGCGTCGCCGGTGCCTACGGCGTGATCTCGGTCGTGCTCCTGTCCATCTTCACCGTCGTGTACCTGCGACAGCTCAACAAGTCGGGAGGGCTGGACTGATGTCGGCCACCATCGCCCGCAGGAGAGCCACCCGGCAGGCCGGCGTCTACGTCGCCGCCGCGGCGCTGGCCGTCTTCGTCCTCGGCCCCATCTTCTGGCTGGTCACGACGTCGCTCAAGCCGCGCAGCGAGGTCTTCGCCAGCCCGCCGAAGTTCCTCCCGACAGAGCTCACGTTCGCCAACTACGCGGACGTCCTCACACCCGACACCCTGCAGTTCTTCGCCAACAGCGTGATCGTCTGCCTCGGCACCACCGTCATGTGCCTGGCCTTCTCGCTGCTCGCCTGCTTCACCCTGACCAGGACCGGCACCCGCGGCCGCAAGCCGATCCTCGTCGGGGTGCTGGTGTCACAGCTGCTCCCGCAGGCCGTGCTGCTGGTGCCGCTGTACCGGGCAGCGGACACGCTGGGACTGCTCAACAGCCGATTCGGCCTGATGGTCGCCTTCATGACCTTCACGCTGCCGGTGGCCATCTGGCTGCTGCGGGGCTTCCTGATGGCCATTCCGCTGGAGTTGGAGGAAGCCGCCCGGCTGGACGGGCTGAGCGAGTTCGGCGCCTACTGGCGGGTGATCGTGCCGCTCGCCAAGCCCGGCGTCGCGGCCGTGGGGATCTACGTGTTCTTCATGGCCTGGCAGGACTTCATGTACTCGCTGGTGTTCCTCACCGACGCGAGCAAGCGCACCCTCCCCCTGGGCGTACTGGCCCTCATCGGTTCGCACACCATCGAGTGGGGCCAGCTCATGGCGGTCTCGGCGCTGCTCCTCGTGCCGATCCTGCTGGTCTTCACCTTCGCCCAGCGCTACTTCATCGCCGGCCTCACCGCGGGCGCGGTGAAGGGCTGACGGCCGGTCAGGACAACCGCCGTCCCGCTCGCCGTCATCGGCTCGGGACGGACACACCCATTCCCCCCAGGGGTCGTCCGGCGCGCCTGCCGGTGAAGGAGAGGAACCAACGATGGCATCGGTGAGCTACCGCGGCGCCGAACGGCTCTACCCCGGCGGCGACCGCCCCGCCGTCGCCGACCTGAACCTCGAGGTCGAGGACGGCGAGTTCATGGTGCTCGTCGGCCCCTCGGGCTGCGGCAAGTCGACCAGCCTGCGCATGCTCGCGGGACTGGAGGAGGTGACCGGGGGCCGCATCCTGATCGGCGACCACGACGTCACCGACGTCCCGCCCAAGGAACGCGACATCGCGATGGTGTTCCAGAACTACGCCCTCTATCCGCACATGAACGTGGCGGACAACATGGCGTTCGCGCTCAAGCTGGCCGGGGTCGGCAAGGAGGAGCGGATGGCGCGGGTGAGGGAGGCCGCCAAGCTGCTCGACCTCGAGCCCTACCTCGAGCGCAAGCCGAAGGCCCTGTCGGGCGGTCAGCGTCAGCGGGTGGCCATGGGCCGGGCGATCGTCCGCCACCCGCAGGTCTTCTGCATGGACGAGCCGCTGTCCAACCTGGACGCGAAACTCCGCGTCTCCACGCGCACCCAGATCGCCGCCCTGCAACAGCGCCTCGGCATCACCACGTTGTACGTCACGCACGACCAGGTCGAGGCGATGACCATGGGCGACCGCGTCGCCGTCATGAAGGACGGCGTCCTCCAGCAGGTCGACAGCCCGCTGCGGCTGTACGAGCGGCCCACGAACGTGTTCGTGGCCGGCTTCATCGGGTCTCCCGCGATGAACCTGCTCTCCGCGAAGCCCGGTGACGGTGGCGTGGTCATCGACAACCACCTCCTGCCGGTCGACCGGGCGACAGCCTCGAAGATCGACGGCGACGTCACCGTGGGGATCCGGCCGGAGGCGTGGCGGATGGTCAGCGAGTCCGAGGGCGGACTCCCGGTCCGGGTGACCGTGGTCGAGGAACTCGGCGCCGATGCTTACGTCTACGGCCAGTGCGACCTGGACGGCGTGCCGGGTCAGGTCGTCATCCGCGCTGCCGCGGGCCGGGTGCCGCACAAGGGCGAGACCGTCCACGTCACCTCCGACCCCGACCGGGTACACGTCTTCGACGGTGGCTCCGGCAGGCGACTGTCCACCTGACAGCGTGTGCGCCGAGGCCCCGTTCCACCGCGTGGAACGGGGCCTCGGCGCACTTCGTCGGGCCGCTGCCCGGCCCTCAGCGGAACTTGCGGGTGAGGCTCTCGATCGTGCGGTTCACCGAGGCGACCTTGATGTGTGACAGGCCGCCGGTCGCGCCGGCCACGATCATCGCCTCGTGCGCCGCCCGCAGCGTCGCCCACACCTCGTCGGCCTCGCCCTCGAGCGTGGTGCCGAGCGCGCCCACCTCGTAGCGCAGCCCCGATGCCTGGATGACGGCGATCGCCGCCTCGACATGCGCGTGGGGGTCGTCCGCGGTCCCCGGCGGCGACGGCGCCACTTGGATCTCGGCGATGACGGTCATGCGTTGTCGACGGGCGCCACGACGTTCGGCTCGGCGCGGTCGCTCAGCACCGCCGTCCACTCGGCGATGCGGCGGGCGACGTCCTGCTCGGTCAGGCCGGCGTCGGCCAGCACCTGGCCACGGCTGCCGTGCTCGAAGAACTTCTGCGGCAGGCCCATCGCCCGCACCGGCACGTCGCACTGCCGGTCCTGCAGCGCCTGGGTCAGCGTCGTGCCGACACCGCCGGCGCGGCCGCCGTCCTCGACCGTGACCACCAGCCGGTGCCCGGCCGCCAGGTCGACGAGCTCGGACGCCACCGGCAGCACCCACCGCGGATCGACCACCGTCACCTCGATGCCGTGGTCGGCGGCGCGCTCGGCGGCGGCGAGGCACATGGGCACCATCGCGCCGACCGCGACGAGCAGGACCGCGTCGGCCTCCCGCCCACCGACCCCCACGGACCGGGTGCCCCGGCGCAGCACGTCGACCGACCCGAGCCGCTCCAGCGACGGGATGTCGACCGGGGGCACGCCCTTGGGGAACCGCACGACCGTCGGCCCGTCGGTGACCGCCACCGACTCGCGCAGGGCCTCCCGCAACGTCGACTCGTCGCGCGGGGCGGCCAGTCGGAGCCCGGGGACGACGGACAGGATCGACATGTCCCACATGCCGTTGTGCGAGGCGCCGTCGGTGCCGGTCACCCCGGCCCGGTCGAGGACGACGGTCACCGGCTGGCGGTGCAGCGCGACGTCCATGAGCAGCTGGTCGAACGCGCGGTTGAGGAAGGTGGAGTAGACCGCGACCACCGGGTGCAGGCCGGCCATCGCCAGGCCGGCCGCCGAGGTCAGCGCGTGCTGCTCGGCGATGCCCACGTCGAACGTCCGCTCCGGGAACCGTTCGCCGAACGCGGCGAGGCCGGTCGGGTGCAGCATCGCCGCGGTGATCGCCACGACGTCGGCACGCTCCGCCCCGATCCGCACCAGCTCGTCGGAGAACGCCGACGTCCAGTCACGGGCGGCCGCGGCGCTGGTGCCGCTGTCGGGGTCGAACACCCCGGTCGCGTGCCAGGCGTCGATCTGGTCGGTCTCGGCCGGCGGGTAGCCGAAGCCCTTGGTCGTGACGGCGTGCACGATGACCGGGCCGCCGAACGAACGGGCCCGCCGCAGCGCGGACTCCATCACCTCGATGTCGTGGCCGTCGACCGGCCCGACGTACTTCAGGCCGAGGTCCTCGAACATGCCCTGGGGCGAGAGGACGTCCTTGAGGCCCTTCTTGATCGCGTGCAGCGCGTCGTAGAGCGCCTCGCCGACGACGGGCGCCCGGTGCAGGGCCTGTCGCACGGCGAGCAGCGCGTTCTCGTAGCCGGGCCGCAGGCGCAGGGTGGCCAGTGCGTCGGCCACCCCGCCGATCGTCGGCGAGTACGACCGGCCGTTGTCGTTGACGACGATGATCACCGGCCGGTCCTTGGCGGCGGCGATGTTGTTCAGCGCCTCCCAGGCCATGCCACCGGTGAGGGCGCCGTCGCCGATCACGGCGACGACGGGACGCTTGTCGCCGCGGACGGCGTAGGCCTTGGCCAGCCCGTCGGCGTAGGACAGCGACGTCGAGGCGTGGCTGTTCTCGACCCAGTCGTGCTCGCTCTCGGCGCGACTCGGATAGCCGGAGAGACCACCGCGCTGGCGCAGCCGCTCGAAGCCCTCGACCCGGCCGGTCAGCATCTTGTGCACGTAGGACTGGTGGCCGGTGTCGAAGACGATCGGCTCGCGCGGGGAGTCGAACACCCGATGCAGCGCGATCGTCAGCTCGACGCAGCCCAGGTTGGGGCCGAGGTGGCCGCCGGTCTTGGCGACGCTGGTGACCAGCGCGTCGCGGATCTCCGCCGCGAGGGCGGGAAGGGCTTCGGACGGGAGCGCCCGGAGGTCCTCGGGGCCCCGGAGCGATCGCAGGAGCGGCACGGCTCGGCGGTGTCCTCTCGGTCGGCGGCGACTGACCGGCAGCCGCCGAACCACTGTAGCTGCGCTTTCCCCTGTCTTCCGGTCGAACCGGATCCTGGATGCACGTCACAGCACACTCGGTTCGCTTCCGCGGGGCGCTCCGCTCGTCGCTCGTTCCTCGCTGCGATGCTCACGCCCCTGTCCGCTCACAGCCGTCCTGGCGCCACTCGACTCATAGCCGGGGCACCCACCGTTCGCCGCGCAGCGCGCCCGCCACCGCCTCCACACCGCGGGCGGCGGCGGCCAGCCGCGCACCCTCCCGTTCGTAGGCGGTCATCGCGGCCTCGATCGCATCGGCCGGCAACTGCTCGGCGAGCTCGACGCGGACCGTCCGCCAGCCCTTCCGGGCCGCCTCGAGCCCGGCCGACACGTGGTCACCGGCGAACCGGGCCAGAAGAGCCGGGTACCGGCGCAGCACCTCGTGGGCGCGGTAGTCGGGCGGGCAGAGGTCGAAGAGCCAGGCGACCGCGGTCCGCTCCCAGTCGGGGGCACCGGGCGGTCGCACCTCCTCCGGCCAGCCGGGCGGCACCGTCCCATCCACCAGCACAGTCTCCCGCCGCACGCCTCCGCGCACGACCTGGAATCGCACGTGTGTTCGAACCGTGACATCGGCCCGGCGACATTCCGATGGCGGGGCGGCGCCGAGGTCAGTTGCCGGACTGCCGCTTGAGCCAGAACTGCTCGAACCCCCAGGTCCCCGCGCCGCTGGAGTGGTAGCTGACCAGTTCCCAGCCCTCCGCGCCGAGCTTGTTGAGCACGGAGCTGGTGTCACCCTGCTGTCGCTCCGACTCTCCACCGGGGAGCTTGACGCTCACCCCGGCGCGCTGTGACTCCGCGTCGTTGGCGGTGATGACCGATGCGTATTCCCATGTCGGCACACCGAGACGGTATCCGGTGCCCTCGACGGCAGGTCAGCGGACGAGCGTGACGCGCAGCTCCCGCGCCAGGTGATCGGCCACCAGCCGGTACCCCGCGTCGTCCGGGTGGTTGACGTCGAACCAGAGCGTGGGGTCGGTCGCGTCGATCCAGTGCTCGGCCGTCGGGTCGATGAACGACAGCCCGACCTGCGTGGCCGCGCCGGCGATGGCGTCGTTGATCCAGTCGATGGTGCCGTCCGGCGTGCCGGGTGCGTACGTCGAGCCCACGACGAGGACCTTCGTGTGGGGATCGGCCTCGCGGCGCAGCCGCTCGAGGGTCGTGCGCGCCGCCGCGGCGAGCGCCGAGGGCGTGCTGTTGCGCTCGTTGAGGCTGCCCTGCACGACGATCACGTCGGCGTCCGTGGCGACCGCCGCGTCAATCCGCTGGCCGAAGGTGATGCCCGCGGCGCCGCCCTGCGTGTACCCGCTGCCGCTGACGCCGAGCACGTCGTAGGTCCAGCCGAGCTGCTCCCCGGTCAGGACGGCGTAGCCACGCTGGCCGGTGGCCCCCACGCCGACGGCCCAGGAGTCGCCGATGAACGTGACGCTGGGGCGCCCGTCGCCGTCGGGAGGCGCGTTGCCGGCGAGCACCCGCGGGGTCGGACCGGCGGTCGCACCCGCGGCCGGTGGCTCCGTGGTCGTCCGGCCGGCCGTCGGGGCCGGGGACGTCGTCTCCGCCGGCGTTCCCGTGCCGTCGGACGGCGAGGCCGCGCCGGACGCTCCCCGACCGGGAGCGGTGCTCGTGGCCTCGGCGGCGCTCCGCTGGGTCGCGGCCGCGCGGACGGCGGGCTCGCGGCCGTTGCCCAGGAGGACCAGCACCGCGACCACGGCGGCGACCACGACGCCGGCCAGGATCGTTGCCCGGCGCGTGCGAGCCGGGTCCGATGCCATGGGGACGACGGTAGAGACTCCGCCCAGGATCGGCTCGGGGCCCTCCCCCGCCCGAGGGAGATCAGCGCTCGCCGCGGCGGTTCTCCCAGCTCGCGGTGCCCGGCGCGCTGCACCCGGCGGTCAGTCCGCGGGCCGGGGCTCCAGCAGGGCGACACATTCGACGTGGGCGGTCATCGGGAAGGCGTCGAACGCGCGCAGGGCGACCAGGCGGTAGCCGGCCTGCCGAAAGGTCGCGACGTCGCGGGCCAGCGCCGCCGGATCGCAGGCGACGTAGACGACGGCCCGCGCGCCGGTGGCCGCGATGCGCCGGCTGACGGCCGCCCCGGCGCCGGCACGCGGCGGGTCCAGCACGATGACGTCGGGCCCGCGGTCGAGCTCGGCCAGCAGGTCGGCGAGGCCCTCGTCGTCCACCTCGCCCTGCCACACCTCGGCCTGCGGCAGGCCGGTGAGGTTGGCGTCGGCGGCCGCGCAGGCGGCCTCGTCGGCCTCCACGCAGACGACCCGGCCCTCCGCGCCGACCGCCGGCGCCACGGCGCCGCCGAACAGCCCGGCGCCGGCGTAGAGATCGAGCACCGTCTCCCCCGGCTCCGCCCGCGCGAAGCCGGTGACGGCGGCCACCAGCGCATCGGCCGCCGCGGGATGCACCTGCCAGAAACCGGTGCCCTCGACCTCCCAGTCGCGGCCGCCGGCCCTCCGCTCGGCCCGTCCCGCCGGCTCGTCGGGCACGTCGCTGCCGGGGCGCAGCACCGAGCTGCCCTGCGGGCGGCCGCGGCGGTCGAGGCGCGTGGTGGTGACGACGCCGTTCGCGTCGACCGAGACGTCGACCGCACCCGCCTCGGGCCACGCGGTCGACAGCACCGCCCGGGCGGCCGGCTCCGCGGTGATCGGGCAGTCGTCGAGGACGACGACGTCGTGCGAGCGGTGACGGCGAAGGCCCGGCGCGCCCGACCGGTCGACGGCGAACCGCGCCCGCGAGCGCCAGCGGAGGGCCCCGCCGGGCAGCTCCTCCACCTCGACGTCCACGTCGGGCAGCCCGGCCAGCCGCGCCAGCTGCTCGCGGACGACCGCCGCCTTGAGCCGGCGCTGCTCGACGGGCGTCACGTGCTGCCAGTCGCAGCCACCGCACTTCCCCGGGCCGCTGTACGGGCACGGGCGCTCCACCCGGTGCGGGGACGCCTCGAGGACCTGCACGGCGTCCGCGCGGCAGAAGCCCGGGTGCCGGTCCTCGGTCACCCGGACGACGACCCGCTCGCCCGGCAGGGTGTGCCGCACGAAGACGACCCGGCCCTCATGGCGGGCGACGCAGTGGCCGCCGTGGGCGACCGGGCCGACCGTCACCTCGAACTCCCGCCCGGTCCAGCCGGCGCCGCGGTCCGGCCGCGGCTCCCGCCGTCCCCGCGCCGGACGCTCGGCGCGGCGACGGCGGTCAGGCATTCGGCGTGCCCGTGGGCTGGTCGGTCGTCAGGCCGCGCCGCAGGTCGCCGGGGGCGGGGCCGCGGCCACCGTCGAGCTCCTCGCGGCCGAAGGAGCTCTCCAGCTGCCACGGCACGGTCGTGATCATCACGCCGGGCTGGAACTGCAGGCGCGCCCGCAGCCGCAGCGCGCTCTGGTTGTGCAGCACGTTCTCCCACCAGTGCCCGACGACGTACTGGGGCACGAACACGACGACCAGCTCCCGCGGGCTGTCGCGCCGGATCGCCTTCACGTAGTCGACGACGGGCCGGGTGATCTCCCGGTACGGCGACTCGAGCACGGTGAGTGGCACGGGGATGTCGTAGCGCTCCCAGTCGGCCTGCAGGCCGCGCGTCTCGGCGTCGTCGACGTTCACGGTGAGCGCCGTCAGCGCGTCCGGGCGGGTCGCCCGGGCGAAGGCCAGTGCGCGCAGCGCCGGCTTGTGCACCTTCGACACCAGCACGAGCGCATGCACCTTGCTGGGCAGCATCCGGGCGTCGGTGTCGGGCACGAGTTGCAAGGCGACGTTCGAGTAGTGCCGGTTGATCGCCTTCATCAGGCCGAAGAGCAGCGGCATGGCCAGCAGCACCAGCCACGCGCCGTGGGTGAACTTCGTGATCACGATGATCACCAGCACGACGCTGGTCAGCGAGCCACCGATCGCGTTGATGGTCTGCGAACGGCGGATCTGGTTGCGGACCTGGGCGTCCCGCTCCACCTTCAGCTCCCGGCGCCAGTGCCGGACCATCCCCCACTGGCCGATGCTGAAGCTGGTGAACACCCCGATGATGTAGAGCTGGATCAGCCGGGTGACGTCGGCGTCGAACGCGACGATCAGCAGGACGGCGAAGCCGGCGAGCAGCAGGATGCCGTTGCTGTAGACCAGCTTGTCGCCGCGCGTGTGCAGCTGCCGCGGCATGAAGCGGTCCTGGGCGAGCACCGAGCCCAGCAGCGGGAAGCCGTTGAAGGCGGTGTTGGCCGCCAGGATCAGGACGAGCGCTGTGGCCGCCTGGATGTAGAAGAACCCGACCGAGTGGTCCCCGCCGAACGTCGCGGCGGCCAGCTGGGCGATCACGGTGCGCTGGGGCGCGGTGTCGCAGTCGGGGAAGCCCTGGAGGTGGCACGTGTCGATCGGGTCGACGTACTTCACCTTCGCCAGCAGCGCCATCGCCGTCACGCCGGCGAACATGGTCGCCGCCAGCCCGCCGAGCAGGCTCAGCGTGATGGCGGCGTTCCGGCTCTTCGGGGGCTTGAAGGCGGGGACGCCGTTCGCCACCGCCTCGATGCCGGTCAGCGCCGTGGTCCCCGACGCGAAGGCGCGCAGCGCAAAGAAGACCAGTGCCAGGCCGGTCAGATGCACGTGCGCGGGATCGGGCGTGATCGCGTAGTTCGCGCTCTCGGCCTCGATGGGCGTGCCGAAGAACTCCCTGAGCAGCCCGGTGCCGATCATGATCAGGATGCCGGCGGCGAACAGATAGGTCGGGACGGCGAACGTCTTCCCGGACTCGCGGAGGCCCCGGAGGTTCGCCGCCGCCAGCAGCGCCACGAGAGCGATGGCGATCAGCACGCGGTGCTGGTTGAGCGACGGGAACGCCGAGATGATGTTGTCCGTGCCGGACGAGACCGACACGGCGACGGTGAGCACGTAGTCGGTGAGCAGCGCGCTGGCCACGACCAGGGCCGCGAACTGCCCGTGGTTCTTCATGGCGACCTCGTAGTCGCCGCCGCCGGACGGGTAGGCGTGCACCACCTGGCGGTAGGAGAGGACCACGGTGATGAGCAGGACGACGACGCCGGCCGCCAGCCACGGCGTCAGGTAGAGGTAGGCCGTGCCGCCCAGCGTCAGGATGATCAGGATCTCCTGCGTGGCGTAGGCCACGGAGGAGAGCGCGTCGCTGGCGAAGATCGGCAGGGCCAGCCGCTTGGGCAGGAGGGACTCGCCCAGCCGGTCGCTGCGGACCGGCCGGCCGAGAACCAGGCGTTTCGGGAGTTGTCCGAGGGCGGACATGCTGGGCACGGCGGCGATGGTACGGACGCGCCGGGGCTGCTGCCGCGCGCCGGGCGGCGCGCCCCGCCCGGGAGAGGGAGGTCGTGCCCTGCGCCCACTGGGCGACGTCGTGCGGGTGTAGCTTCGCGCCCGGTAACGCGTACGGCGGACGGCGCCGGCGCGACGGATCCCGCGGGAGTATTTCGTGCACGTGGTCGTGATGGGATGCGGCCGCGTCGGATCGGCCATCGCGCGGCGGCTGGAGGATGTCGGCCACAGCGTCGCCGTCATCGACCAGGACCCCGCGGCGTTCCGCCGGCTCGGTCCCGAGTTCGGCGGCCGCCAGGTGACCGGCCTGGGCTTCGACCGGCAGACCCTCCTGGACGCCGGCATCGACTCGGCCGGCGCGTTCGCCGCGGTCAGCAGTGGCGACAACTCGAACATCATCAGCGCGCGGGTGGCCCGCGAGACCTTCGGCGTCCAGCACGTCGTCGCCCGCATCTACGACTCCAAGCGCGCCGAGGTCTACGAGCGCATGGGGATCCCGAGCGTGGCCACCGTGCCGTGGACGGTGAACCGGCTGCTGCGCGAGCTGCTGTCGGTGAAGGTCAGCGAGCTGTGGCGCGAGCCCACCGGCAAGGTGCTGCTGATGCGCATCACCGTCACCGAGGGCTGGATCGGCCGCAAGCTCGCCGAGCTCGAGTCGGCGACCGGGGCGCGCGCGGCCTGGCTGGTGCGTTTCGGCGAGGCACAGCTGCCCACGGCCGGCACGGTGCTGCAGGACGGCGACCAGCTCACCGTGGCGGTCACTGACGACCTCACCCAGCGCGTGCACGAGGTCGTCCAGAACTCGCCGAAGGAAGGTGGCCACTGATGCGGGTCGCGATCGTCGGCGCCGGCGCGGTCGGGCGGTCCATCGCCGGGGAGCTCCTCGGCAACGGCCACTCGGTCATGCTCATCGAGAAGGACCCCCGCAAGGTGCGCACCCGCGCGGTGCCCGGGGCCGAGTGGGTGCAGGCCGACGCCTGCGAGGTCACCACGCTCGAGGAGGCCCAGCTCGCCACCTGCGACGTCGTCGTCGCCGCGACCGGTGACGACAAGGCCAATCTCGTCGTCTCGCTGCTGGCCAAGACCGAGTTCGCGGTGAACCGCGTGGTCGCCCGCGTGAAGGACCCGCGCAACGAGTGGCTCTACACCGACTCCTGGGGCGTCGACGTCGCGGTGTCCACGCCCCGCGTGCTCGCCGCGCTGGTCGAGGAGGCGGTCACCGTCGGCGACGTCGTCCGGCTGATGAGCTTCCGCAAGGGGGCCGCCAACCTGGTGGAGATGACGCTGGCCGAGGACACCCCGTGGGTCGGCAAGCCACTGCGCGAGGTGCCCCTGCCGCGGGAGACGGTGCTGACCGCGATCCTGCGCGGCGCGCGGGTGATCACACCGACCGCCGACGAGCCGTTGGAGGCCGGTGACGAGCTGTTGTTCGTCACCCACGCCGAGGTCGAGGAGCAGCTCAAGAGCGTGCTGGCGCCCGGGCTGGAGTAGCGCCGGCCCTCAGCCGCAGGGCATCAGGCCGCGGGCTCACCGGGCTCCGGACAGCGGTGCCGGTGCAGGCGGGACACCACCCACAGCGTCACGACGACCTCGACCGCCGTCACCGGCAGCCCGAGGAGCAGCGACACGGTGCCCAGCGCCGTGACGTCGTGCTCGGACTGCAGGTAGAGCAGCCAGGTGACGACCGCGCGGACGGCGAACGTCGCGCCCCAGAGGACGGTCAGCCACGCGTAGGCGCGCAGCATCCGGGGATCTTCGCGCCAGTGCCGCTCCGGCTCGGGATCGGGTTCCGAGCGGCCGGGGAGCCGCGGCTCCTCGCCGGACTCGACGACCGGCGCGCCGAGGCGCCGGCGCAGCCCCGGCAGCGAGTGCGTCGCCATGGCACCGAGGTGGCTGGGGGCCAGGAACTCGGCGACCACGCCCACGAGCGGCCGCCGGACGGGGATCGAACCGAGCAGCACCACCCCGATCGCGGCGTTGCGCAGGATGCCGAAGACGAAGAAGTCGCGGGCCTGCCCCGACGCGGCCGCGATGGCCACGGCGACGCCGACGCCGAGCAGGCCGCTGACACCCTGCTGGACGCTCTCCCGCCGCACCAGGCGCAGCACGAAGACGAGAAGGGCGGCCCCGAGTGCCGCCCAGATGCCGGTCCGCAGACCCCAGAAGGCGTTGGCGAGGATGAAGGCGACCGTGGGCAGGGTGGCGTCGAGCATGCCGCGCCAGCCGCCGAGCTGCTCGAGGACGAGGTGCCGGTCGAACGCGAGTACCGGCTGGTCGTCGGGATCGGGTTCGGTCGCCCGGTCGCTGGTCGCACTCACCCTGGGGTCCGGGGTGCTCACCCGGCGCCGAGTTCGTACCAGGGGTTGTAGAGGACGCGTTTGCCGTCGAAGGCGGCGACCCGGCCCCGGGCCGTGACGGTGCGGCCCGGCTCGATGCCGGGGATGCGCCGCCGGCCCAGCCAGACCAGCGTCACCGAACCGGACCCGTCGAAGAGCTCCGCCTCCAGCGTCGGGACCGTCTCACGAGGCGTGTAGACGACCGACTTCAGGCGCCCGGTCACCGTGACCACGGCGCCCTTGCGGCAGGAGACGACCGGCTCGCAGCCGGCACTGGCCGCCTCGGCGCGCAGCTCCTCGGCGTCGATCGTGTGATCGTCCGCGGTCAGCCGCTGCAGCGTCCGCGACAACCAGCCCGGCGAGTGTGTCTCGGTCACGCGTCCTCCTCGCTGACGCTCGTCGGGCGCGTGCCCACCCGTGCTCTGTCTCCGCGTGCCCTCGCAAGCTCGGTCACGTCTCAAGCGTACGGCGGGCCGGGGTGCCGGCGCGCGAGCCAGTCGCGGACGACCCGCCACGCGTCGGACGCCGGATCGATGAGCACCATGTGGTCCCCCGGGAGCACCCGCACCTCCACGGCATCCCCTGCCGCGGTGGCGGCCCGCGCGTACCGCTCGCTCTGCTGCACCGGGACGACGTCGTCGCCGGCGCCGTGCACGCAGAGCAGCGCCGCCCCCGTCGGCAGCAGCCGCACCGGATCGGCCTGGGCATAGCGCTCCGGCACCTCGTCCGGGCCGCCGCCCAGGAGGTCGCGGACCGCGCCGTCGCCGAGCCGCTGCGCGTCCGCGAGCTCCAGGTCCAGGACGCCGGCCTGCAGCACCGCGGCGGTCACGCGCACCCGTGGCCGCTCCCCCGGCGCTCCCTGGGGCAGCCGGGCCCGCCCGGCGAGCCAGGCGGCCAGGTGCCCGCCCGCCGAGTGTCCGATGACGGTGACGTCGGAGAGGTCCAGCCGGCCGGCCTCGGGCAGCCCGGGCAGCGCGTCCACGGCGGCGGCGACGTCCGCGGCGGTGGCGGGCCAGCCGCCGTCGTCGCCCACCCGGCGGTACTCGACCGCGACGGCGGCGAAGCCGGCCTCGGCGAGGTCGGCGGCCAGCGGCCGGGCCAGGTCGACGCCGTAGGCCGCCCGCCAGAAACCGCCGTGCAGCACGACGGCGACGGGCGCGCGCCCCTGCCCGTCGGGCAGCGTCAGCTCGAGGAACCGGTGCGGCCCCTCCCCGTACCGGTGGATGCTCGGCGACCGGCTCATCGTCAGGCGTCGGGGGGTGCGGCCGCCGCCCGCTGGCGGGCCAGCTGCTCGGCCGCCTGCGGCGGCAGGGTCAGCGTCAGCTGCTCCCGCACCGGCAGGGGCTCGGAGCCACGGACGACGACGATGCCCCGGAACGCCTCCTCGAGCTCGGTGGCCGCCTCCGGGTCGGCCGCCGCGGGCCCGGTCAGGAGCCCGCGGAGGAACCAGCGCGGACCGTCCACCCCGAGGAAGCGGGCGGGGCGGCGCACCGGCTGCGGCGGCGTGGTCTGCCCCGGCTGCGGGGGCAGTGGCACGAGGATGCTGCCGGCGAGCTCGGGCCCGAACGGCCCCTCGACCTCCTTGAGCGAGCCGCCCTGACCCGAGGCGCTCCTGGCCAGGTCCGCGCGGACGTCGTCCCAGATGCCGGCGGCCCGGGGGGCGGCGAACGCGGACACCTGCAGCTGTGAGTCCCCGGCCCGCAGGGTCGCCCCGATCACCGTCTGCTGCGGGCTGAGGTCGACCCGCAGCTCCATGCCCGGGCGGGCCGGCAGCCGCAGCGCGCCCAGGTCGACGCGGGGCAGGCCGTCGTCGGGGGCGTCCGCCGCGTCCCAGGGGCCGCTGGTCTCCTCGACCTCGCGCACCCGGTGCTGCGGCTCCGGTGGCACGCCGCGCTCGCGCAGGCTGCGGTCGATCCGGTTGCGCCGTCGTCCGAACGGCATGTCAGTTCCGCCCCTCGAGAAGTGCTGTCTCCGGCAGTCCCGGTTCCGTCGCGCCCAGCACGGCGCCGCCGGTCGATCCGTGTCCGCCCTCGCCGCGCTCGCTGCCCGGGAGCTCGTCCACCGGCAGGAACCGGGCCCGCACCACCGGCTGGACCACGAGCTGGGCGATCCGGTCGCCCCGGCGCAGCAGGAGCGGCGCGGCCGGGTCCAGGTTGATCAGGTTGACCTTGATCTCGCCCCGGTACCCGGCGTCGATCGTGCCGGGCGCGTTGACCAGGCTCAGTCCCAGGCGGTGGGCCAGGCCCGAGCGCGGGTGGACGAACCCGGCGTACCCCTCGGGGATGGCGACGGCGACCCCGGTGCCGACGAGGGCGCGCTGGAACGGGGCCAGCTCGACGTCCTCGGCCAGGGAGAGGTCGGCGCCGGCGTCCCCGGGCAGCGCGTACCGGGGCGGCACGCCGTCCGGCGCGGTCAGCCGGACCGGCACGTCCAGCTCGGGGGGAAGGCTCGGGTCGGGCACGACGGCGACCCTATAAGGACCTCCCTGCCCCCCACCGACGAAGGACCCCGTCCTCCTCGTCCCTCGCACGCTCGGGACGAGCCTCCGGACGGAGCCGGCGGCGGGCCCCTGCAGGGAGGCCACGGTCACTCGGGCGAGCGACCGGCCCGCAGGTCGTCGAGCACCCGCGCCGCCAGCGACTCCGTGGCCCGCCGGTTGAGCCGGCTGCTGACCGCGGCGCCGATCATGAGGGGCGCCGTACCGGCCACCTTCCGGGGAACGAGACGACGCAGTCCCTGCACCCCCGCGGCTCCCAGCAGCGAGCTCAATCCCGCCGCGCCGGCGCCCTCCACGGAACGCTGCGCGGACCAGGTGGCCATGTACGCGTTCGCCCGGGCACCGGCATCGCCGGATGCGCGCCGTCCGTAGAGCTCGTGCAGCTCGCCGACGAGCACGACCTCGACCGCGCCGAGCAGAACGGTCTCCGCCCCCAGTTCGAGCGGAAGTGCCAGCAGGGACGCCGGCGAGAACCAGTGCGCCGCCGAGAGCCCGCCCGTCGCCGCGCCGATCGTCCCGGCGACGCGGCCGGCGCGAGCGACGAGCGCATCGGCGATCTCGTCGTCGGACGCTCCGGGATACGCCTGCCGCAGCCGGGCGGCGTCCCGGATCGGCAGCCGAGGAGCCGCGGCGGCCAGCAGGTCGCCCAGCAGCGCGCCGGGCGACCGGTCGCCCACGGCGGACGCGGCCTGGTCACCCGGGGGCGGCGGGGTGCCGCCGTCCCGGCCGGGGGCGAACGCACCGCCGACCGCCCCGGCGACGGTGCCGATCACGTCCCGCAGCCCGGCTGCCGCGGCCCGGCGGCGGTCGGCCGCGGCCGAACCGCCGTCCGGGCCCGTGCCGATCAGCCCGGAGACGGCATCGACCACCGCCCGGGCGGCCCGGCCGACACCGGTCTCCTCGACCGGTGCCGACGGGCCGGGCACCGGCCGGGGAGGCGGGACGTCGCGCGGCGCCCCGGTGCGGAAACCGCCGTCGGTCATGGATGTCCTTCCAATGGCTCCGTCCCGGGTCCCACCCTGAGCCTGCGAAGGGTGGGGAGGACGGGGTCCTTTTTCAGGCGCAGTCGCGGCAGAACAGCTGGTCGCCCCGGGTCGAGGCGAGGCGGCTGCGGTGCTGGACCAGGAAGCATCGCGAACAGGTGAACTCGTCCTCCTGCTTCGGGAGCACGCGCACGGTGAGTTCCTCGCCGGAGAGGTCGGCGCCCGGCAGTTCGAGGTTCTCGTTGAAGTCGGTCTCGTCGACGTCGACCGAGGCGGACTGCGCCTCGGCACGCCGCGCCTTGAGTTCCTCGAGCGAGTCCTCGCCGAGTTCGTCGGCCTCGTTGCGGCGCGGGGCGTCGTAGTCGGTGGCCATGGGTGTGCCTTCCTCCGGTGTTCTCGCGGGCGTCCTGCCCGCTCATCTGACGAAGCGTGCGAACGCACCGTCGTCCTGGCCGGTCGCGGGGGCGACCGGGTGTTCGGGCGGCGGACCCCGCTGGCGGGGGCCGGCGCCGTGGTGCCGACCGGGCAGGACCGGCGCCGCTCCCTCGCGGGGGCGACCGGTTCCGACCGGGCTGGTCGTTCTCCGCCGTGCGCTGGATCGCGCCGACGGAAGAGGACCGGCAGCCCCCCAACGCCGTTGAGTCCCGGTTTGTGCCCACGGGGTGCGAGGCGACACATCGGGACCCGGAACGAGCGGCCGGGCTGCGGAGCGCCAGAGGTTACCCTGCCGCCGTGACGACTCCCGTGGGTGCCGATCCAGCCGTCGTCGGGCCATATCTGGCCTCCGTTCTCGGGGACGAGCGCTGGCGCTCGGTACGCATCGAGCTCATCGCGGCCGGGCTCAGCAACCTCACCTACGTGGTGACCCCGGAGGACGGTTCGGCGGAGGACGCGGTGATCCTCCGGCGTCCGCCGACGGGCGCCGTCCTGGCCACGGCGCACGACATGGCGCGCGAGCACCGCGTCATCAGCGCGCTCTGGCCGACGCCCGTCCCGGTGCCCCGGACGCTGCACCTGTGCACCGACACGTCCGTGCTCGGGGCGCCCTTCTACGTGATGGAGCGGGTGTTCGGGATCCACGTCGTCCGGGAGTTCCCGCCCGGCTACGCCGACGGACCGGAGGAACGGCAGGCGGTCGCCCACGGCCTGATCGACGTGCTCGCCGACCTGCACTCCGTCGACCCGGCGGCGGTCGGGCTCGCGGACTTCGGCCGGCCGGAGGGCTTCGCGGCCCGCCAGGTGCGCCGGTGGACCCAGCAGTGGGAGGCCACCCGCGACCGCGACCGCCCGGGCCTCGACGCGCTGGCCGCCCGGCTGGCCGAGACGGTGCCGGAGACCCAGCGGGCGGGCATCGTCCACGGCGACTACCGGCTGGACAACTGCCTGCTCGACCCGGAACGGCCGGGGCGGATCCGCGCGGTGCTGGACTGGGAGATGTCCACGCTCGGTGATCCGCTGACCGACATCGGGATGATGTTCGTCTACTGGCCGCAGGCCGGTGAGGAGCGCGCCTCGACGATGAGCCCGGTCACGACACTGCCCGGCTTCCCGACCCGCGCCGAGATCGCCGAGCGCTACGCCGCCCGCACCGGCACCGACCTGTCCGACCTGAACTGGTACGTCGGGTTCGCGTTCTTCAAGTTCGCGTCGATCATCGCCGGGATCGTGGCGCGCTCGGCCGCCGGCGCCATGGCCGGCAAGGACACCAGCGGCTACGCCGACCGGATCGATCCGTGCGTGGAACTGGGACGCGCCGCGCTGGAGGACGGTGCGATCTAGGGCCTGATCACGGCCCTAAACTCCGGTTCACCGACCGCCCCGAGGAGATCCCGTGACGCTGCGCACCGAACGGCCACCGGTGCGCGCGCGCAGTGGCCGACGACCCCTGCCGCCGTTGATCTTCCTGCTCGTCCTGGCGCTGGCCGCCCTGGGCGTGTGGTGGAAGGTGCTGCAGCAGCACGAGTCGGAGGTCGCCGCACAGGAGCGGGCCTGTGCCAGCGCCGAGGCCGCCCCGCCGTCCCTCGACCCGGCCACGGTCACGCTGCGCGTCTTCAACGCCAGCGACATGGCCGGCAAGGCGCAGGAGGTCGCGACCCAGCTGCAGCAGCGGGGCTTCACCGTCAGCGAGATCGCCAACGACTCCAGCGGCCGCAAGGTCACCGGCGTCGGCGAGATCCGGTACGGGGCGCGCGGTCGGCAGGTGGCCGCGTTCATGAAGGTGTTCCTGCCCGGTGCGACCGATTACCAGGACGTGCGTGCCGACGCCAAGGTCGACGTCGTCATCGGGCCGAAGTTCGCGAGCCTGGCCGGCGCCGACGAGGTCGCGGCCGCCCTCTCCCCCGCCAAGGTCGCTGCTTCGGCCTGCTGAAGGCCTTCCTGCAGGGTCCCGCCGCGAGCTTGCGAGTGGCGGGGGGCAGGGAGGTCCTTTTTCAGCCCGGGTGGAGCTCGGCCACGAGCTCCACGAACGGCGCGGCGATGGACGGCGCGGCGGCGATGGCCATCGGCTCGGCGAAGGGCCGCCCCGGCAGGCCGGCGAGCACGATGCCGGCCTCGGCGGCCACGAGGGCGCCCGCGGCGTGGTCCCAGGGGTTGAGGTCCAGCTCGTAGTAGGCGTCGATCCGGCCCGCGGCCACCGCGCACAGGTCGAGCGCCGCGCTGCCGAACCGCCGGATGTCGCGCACGCGCGGGAGCAGCTGGGCGACGACCGCACCCTGCGTGCGCCGCTGCTCCACGCGGTAGCCGAAGCCGGTCGCCACGAGGGTCTGCTGCAGCGAGGCGGGGCGGCTGCCGGTCAGTCGCCGGGCGCCCGACCGCGACGGGCCGGACACGTCGGCTCCGCCCCCGGCGGTCGCGGTGAACAGCTCCCCCGTGGCCACGTTGAGCACCGCGCCGGCCACCACGACGCCGTCCACCTCGGCGGCGATGGAGACGGCGTAGGCCGGGAGGTCGTAGAGGAAGTTGACCGTGCCGTCGATGGGATCGACCACCCAGCGGACTCCGCTGGTCCCCGTCCGCGACGCCCCCTCCTCCCCCAGCAGCCCGTCGTCGGGACGCGCCGCCAGGAGGCGCTCGGCGATCAACCGCTCGCTCGCCTTGTCCACGGCCGTGACGACGTCGGTGGGGCTGGACTTGACGTCCACCGCCCCGGACGCTGACGCCCGGCCAGTGGCGACGAGGTCGGCGGCCTCGCGCGCGACGTCCACGGCGAGGTCGAGCAGCATGGCGGCGTCGGGGGGTGCTGGGGCGTCAGGGCCGGAAGAGTTCACGATGCAGGATCCTGCCGCAGCGACGGCCCCCTCGTAGGGGCGCGCTCGGCCTCGTCCGGAGGCTCGCCCCGAGCGTGCCGGGGGTGAGGGGACGAGGTCCTTCTGCGGCGGGGGGCCAGGGGGACCTTCTACTCATTACCCTGTCCGCGTGCAGGGCTTCGGTGTGGACATCGGTGGTAGCGGCATCAAGGGATGCCCGGTCGACCTCGAGACGGGTGAGCTGATCGGCGAGCGGCTGCGGATCGACACCCCGCAACCGTCCACGCCCGAGGCCGTCTTCGACGTCGTCCGGCGGGTGGTCGGCGAGTTCGACTGGACCGGTCCGATCGGGGTGACCTTCCCCGGCGTCATGAAGCACGGCGTGGCGTACACCGCCGCCAACGTCGACAAGGGCTGGATCGGCACCGATGTCGACGCCGGCCTGGAGGCTGTCATCCCCGGCGCGGTGCACACCCTCAACGACGCCGACGCCGCCGGGCTGGCCGAGATGCGCTACGGGGCCGGCCGCGGCCGCGACGGGGTGGTGCTGATGCTCACGTTCGGCACCGGCATCGGCAGCGCCCTGTTCGTGAACGGGACGCTCGTGACCAATACCGAGTTCGGGCACATCCAGGTCGACGGCGAGGACGGCGAACGACGGGCGTCGGCGGCCGCGAAGGACCGCCATGAGCTCAGCTACCCGGAGTGGGCGGAGCGCGTGGACCGGTATCTCGACGTCCTCGAGGGCAGCCTCTGGCCTGACCTCATCATCGTCGGCGGCGGGGTGAGCAAGAAGGCCCACAAGTGGGTACCCCTGCTGTCGACGCGGACGCCGATCGTCGCCGCGGAGCTGCTGAACAACGCGGGCATCGCCGGGGCCGCACTGGCGGCGCACGAGAACCTGGCCGCCTGACCCCGTTCCGAGCAGATTTCCCGGCCGGAAGTCCACCAGGGAGAGGGATAACGCCCCGTAGGAGCGAGAGCGGTGGATCCTGAACGGTGGATTCGCCGCGGCACGCCGTTACAATGAAGAAGCCCCAGCCCGTCGCCCTCCAGCCGGGAGGGATCCCCAGCACGTGCCCCGGTGAAACGGCGCACCCTCCTGCCGGGACTTCCCGCCCCACGGACGACGGCCGAGGCCGCTACCCGGGAACCGCACGGTCCCCCGGGGAACGCATCGAGCACGGGAAGGAACCCTGAGTGCCCGCCGACAAGTCAGCACCGGAAGCAGCCACTGCGAGCACTCCCCGCAGGACGGTCGCGGCCGGTACCCGGGCCCCCCGCACCACCGCCGCGGTTCCCCAGGTGGACGCAGCCCCCGCCGCCCGTAAGAAGGCGCCGGCCAAGACCGCCGCCAAGGGCACCCGCACCAAGCCGACCATCGCTCCCTCTCCCGGCTCCGGCGAGGGCGCCGTGCTGACCGCCGTGGCCACCGGCGACTCCGCCGTCGCCGTCGTCGACGCCGGGTCCGAGGGGCTCAAGCTCGACGAGACCGTGGTCGCCGGCCCCGACGGTGTCGCCGTCGAGCCCGAGGCCGAGGAGGTCGCGGCAGAGGGCGGCGACTTCGAGTGGGACGACGAGGAGGAGTCCGAGGCGCTGCGGCAGGCCCGCAAGGACGCGGAGCTCACCGCGTCGGCCGACTCCGTCCGCGCCTACCTCAAGCAGATCGGCAAGGTCGCGCTGCTCAACGCCGAGGAAGAGGTCGACCTCGCCAAGCGGATCGAGGCCGGTCTCTACGGCTCCGAGCGGCTGCGCCAGGTCGAGGAGGAGGGCCAGAAGCTCTCCCCGCAGATGCGCCGCGACCTCAACTGGATCGTGCGTGACGGCGAGCGCGCGAAGAACCACCTGCTCGAGGCCAACCTCCGCCTGGTCGTATCACTGGCCAAGCGCTACACCGGCCGCGGCATGGCGTTCCTGGACCTCATCCAGGAGGGCAACCTGGGCCTGATCCGTGCGGTCGAGAAGTTCGACTACACCAAGGGCTACAAGTTCTCCACGTACGCCACGTGGTGGATCCGCCAGGCCATCACCCGCGCCATGGCCGACCAGGCCCGCACCATCCGCATCCCGGTGCACATGGTCGAGGTCATCAACAAGCTCGGCCGCATCCAGCGCGAGCTGCTCCAGGACCTGGGCCGCGAGCCCACCCCGGAGGAGCTGGCCAAGGAGATGGACATCACCCCGGACAAGGTGCTGGAGATCCAGCAGTACGCCCGGGAGCCCATCAGCCTCGACCAGACGATCGGCGACGAGGGCGACAGCCAGCTCGGCGACTTCATCGAGGACTCGGAAGCGGTCGTGGCGGTCGACGCGGTGAGCTTCACGCTCATGCAGGACCAGCTCACCAGCGTGCTGCAGACCCTGTCCGAGCGGGAGGCCGGCGTCGTCCGGCTGCGCTTCGGCCTCACCGACGGCCAGCCGCGCACGCTCGACGAGATCGGCCAGGTCTACGGCGTCACGCGTGAGCGGATCCGCCAGATCGAGTCGAAGACGATGTCGAAGCTGCGGCACCCCAGCCGCTCCCAGGTCCTGCGCGACTACCTGGACTGATGAAGGACCCCCTGCCCCCCGCCACTCGCTAGCGCTCGCGGGGGGACCCTGCAGGGGGCCGACCGCACCGACGCGACAGGGCCCGGCCTGCGAGACGCAGACCGGGCCCTGTCGCACTCGCCGGGACTACGGACCGACCGAGCCCCACGTGTCGGCGACGGACTCCCGCGTCGACGAGAAGTTCCAGCCGGCGGTGATGGGCAGGGTGGCGAGCCGCGACGGCGCACGGAGACCCGCTCCGGTGCTGACGTGCCGCCAGACGATGATGCCGTTGGGCGTGCGGTGCACGCTGACGAGGTCGTCGACGTAGTCGCCGTTCGTGTCGGCCAGGTACTGCCGCGAGTCGAGGAACGACCAGCCGCCGGCGAGGGTCTGCCAGCGGACCGGCGTCTTCCAGCAGACCTTGCCCGCGGCCGGCGAGCAGCTGGCCTGCACCCACACGATCACGCCGCCGGTGCCCGAACGGTGCACCGTGACCAGGTCGACCAGCCCGTCGCCGTCGACGTCACCGGCGAGCTGACGGGAGTAGGCCCACGACCAGCCCGCGGACGTCTTGTAGGTGCCCGCGGCCACCGGCGAGCGCACGGCCGCGGTCCCGGTCGGGTTGGTGAGCAGGACGCTGGTCGTGAACGCGACCGCGCTCGTCGTACCGCGCGCGGTCGTGATCAGGTCCTCGAAGCCGTCGCCGTCGGCGTCGGCCACGTAGTTGCGCGTCACCCCGAAGTCGTAGGCCGCGGTGCCCCAGCGCACGGGGGCGGTCAGGGTCGTGCCGTCGCTGATCATGGCCCAGACGACGACGGTGCCCGGGGCGCCACGGTGCACGATGACGAGGTCGTCCCAGCCGTCGCCGTTGACGTCCCCGGCGATGGGCCGCGAGTCGGCCCACGACCAGCCCGCCGACTTCGGAAGGGTTCGCAGCAGCTGCGGCGGGGCCGTGCTGCCCCCCGCCACGCCGTAGACCAGGACGCCGCCGTCGGCCGCGAGGTGCCACAGGACGTGGTCGGCGGTGCCGTCGTCGTCAGGTGTGAAGTCCGCGTAGTCGCCGGCCACGACCCGGGAGCGGTCGTAGGAGAAGTGGGTGGTCGCCGGCAGCGTGCGGACGCTGGACGCCTGCCCGAAGTCGGCCTCGACGTCGGACAGCGGGATCCGGGCCAGGTTCAGGCCGCCATCGGACCGCCGCTGCGCCAGCCCCAGGTCGGGCATGGGGACGTAGGCGATCGCCGCGCCGGGATCCGGCGTCCCTGCGGCCGTCGCCCGCGGGACCTCGTCCCCGCTCACCCGCTGGGGCCCGTCCGCAGCGGACGCGGTGGACGAGCCACCCACCACGGCAGCCACGACCGCCATGCCCGTGACCACCCGGCGCCACCCTGCCGTCATCCCAACACTCCCCGCCCTCGGTCTCATGCGGCGGACAGTAGGGCCTGGTCAGGACGCTTCTCCCCCACTTACGGGACCGGTGGGGCTCGTGTGACCGGACGGTCGAAATGGCACGGCCGGGACGGCGCCCCGGCATGACGGGCCCCCTGAGCAGCCCAGACGGGCTGTCGGCGCCGACACGCCGGGCACGTTGCGGGTTGGTCACGATCTCACCCTCAGGCGGGGGACGAGCGGTGTACGTCGTCACGTCACGGGTAAGCGGCGTAGCGTGGGTGCGGTCAAGCAAGCAGTGGACCCACACCGGCAGCGGCCGGAGACCGACAGCACGACGTCCGATCACACCGTCCGATCAGTACGAGCCAGCGACGAGTCCCCTGCTTAACCGCTCCATCACCAGCCCCACCAGACCCGACCTCACCAATCCGGCGAGTCACAGGTCCAGTTGGGCGGAACGGGAATCCTGGGGGCCATCCTGGCGCTGTGCAGGAGGCCGATCCGCAGCCGCGGGTCCGTGCGGTAGAGAGCGAGTGATGACCCAGATGACCCAGACGCTGACGACGACCCCGCCCGCCGACGACTTGGTCGTTCCCTTCCACTGCGACCGTTGCGGCGCACTGGCCAAGGTTCGTGTCGTGCTCGCCAGCGGGAGTGACCTCGTCTTCTGCGGGCACCACGCTCGCGAGTACGAGGGCAAGCTTCGCGACATCGCTGTCGACATCATCGAGACAGACGGTGAGCAGCGCGTGACTAACTGATGGGAGACGCTATCGTCGCCCAGCGATGACAGCCTCACCCGACGACGCCGCCGCGTCCGACGTTCCGCCCCGTGCGGACGCCGGGCCGGCGGCTCCGTCGTTTCCGGGGAGTCCTGATCGACGGACCCCGGAGGACCGTTCCATGACCCAGCAGCCCCCCGCCCACGACGAGACGGTGCGCCTGCCCGCCGACGGCGGCAACGGACGGCCGAGCCTCGAGGGACGGCGGCCGTCGGCGGCCGCAGCGCAGGAGGCCCGCCCCGTTCCCGGGGAGCGCCCGGACGACGCCGGATGGCCGGACGACACGCGTCCGGTGACCCGGGACTGGCTGCTCGGCGCCCCGGCCGAGGCGCCCGTGCCGCCGGAAGCGCCGGCTGAGGAGCCGGGCGAGCCGACGGCCGAGGCCACTCCCGCCGTGGACGCCGCGGCATCCGAGCTCCCCGCCGAGGCCGGTCCCGACTGGGTCACCGAGCAGATCGACCCCGTGCGATCCGAACCCGCTGCCCCGTCGACCGGCATGACGCCGGTCCCCGCGACCGCTGCCGACGAGACGGCCGGAATCGACGGACTCCCCTACTCCGTCGATGCCGGCGGTCCGGGTGCGCCCCAGAACCCGACCGGTGGCCAGCCGCCCTTCGGATCACCGGGGCCGAGGTGGCCCCGTCCCGCCGTCCTCGTCCCGCTCCTGCTCCTCGTCGTGCTCGGCGCCGGTTACGGGGTCGACCTGGTCGTCACCAGCGGCGACGTCGCCCGCTCGACCGTGGTCGCCGGCGTCGACATCGGGGGCCTGTCCCCCGCGGCGGCCGCCGACACCCTGGAGCGCGACCTGGCGCCGCGCCTCGCGGCCGACCGGAAGGTGACCGCCGACGACGTCGACGCCACCCTCTCTCCCCCGGCGGCCGGCATCACCCTGGACGTCGACGCCACCGTCGACCGGGCCGACGACCAGCCGCTCAACCCGTGGACGCGCCTGGTCACGCTGTTCTCCGACCGACAGGTCGAGCCGGTGCTCGCGGTGGACGAGACCGCCCTGGACGCGCAGCTCGAGGCGCTGGCCGAGCAGGTGGACCGCGCTCCGGTCGACGCCACGATCGCCTTCGACGGGACGACCCCGCGACTGGTCGAGCCGGCCGACGGCCGGGCGCTGGACCGGGCGGACTCCGCCGACGCCCTCACCGGAGCGCTGGTCTCGGGCGCCGATCCCGCGACGCCCGTCGACCTGCCGGTGCGCATCTCCCGTGTCCACGTGGACGCCGCGACCGCGCAGCAGGTCCTCGACGAGACGGTGACCCCGGCACTGTCGGCGCCGGTCGAGGTGACCAGCGATGACGGCGGCATCACCGCCGAGGTGCCGGTCGCCGCGATCGCCGCCTCGCTCACGTTCACGCCCCAGGAGAGCGGCGACCTCCAGATGGGCATCGACCCGGCCGCCCTCCAGACCGCCCTGGGCGACCAGCTGAGGGCCTTCGGCACTCCGGCGCAAGACGCGCGCTTCGAGGTGTCCGGCGGCAAGGTCAGCGTCGTCGCGTCGGTCGACGGCACCGGCGTCGACCCGGCCCAGCTCGCGAAGCAGCTGCTGCCGGTGCTGACCGCCCCCGAGCCGCGGTCGGTCACCGCGGCCCTGGGCCCGGTGCCCGCCGAGCTGACCACGCAGGAGGCCGAGGCGCTCGGGATCCGCGAGGAGATCAGCACCTTCACCACGCACTACACCGCTGCCGCCAGCGGGACGAACATGCGCACCGCCGCCAATAAGATCGACGGCACGGTCGTGCTGCCCGGTGAGACGTTCAGCCTCAACGAGGCCACCGGCCCGCGGGGGCTCGCGCAGGGCTACGTCGAGGCCGGCGTCATCAGTGGCGGCGACTTCACCACCTCCGTCGGCGGCGGGGTCAGCCAGCTGGCGACGACGATCTTCAACGCCGTCTTCTTCGCGGGCCTCGAGGACGTCCACCACAAGCCGCACAGCTACTACATCAGCCGCTACCCACCGGGGCGCGAGGCCACCGTCTGGTACGACTCGCTCGACCTGAAGTGGCGCAACGACAGCGACACCGGCGTCCTCGTCGACACCGCGTGGGAGCCGGGCTCGCTCACCGTCACCTTCTACGGCACCAAGCGGTACGAGATCGAGTCGCTCACCAGCGAGCGGTACGACCTCACCGCACCGGCGGTGCAGGAGAAGGCGGACGACGACGCGAGCTGCCACGCGGCCGCGGGCTCGTCGGGCTTCTCGGTGACCGTGACACGGGTCTTCCGCGACCTGCAGACGGGCGCGGAGATCAAGCGCGAGGACTTCCGGACCCGGTACGCGGCCCAGCCGACCGTGCGCTGCGTCGCCGCCGGCCCACCGGCGCCGTCCGAGCCGGCCGGCGCCACACCGGCCGCCGACTGACCGCCGCGGGCCGCCTTCCGGCGCCGCTCCCCCCGGACGGAGGAATCTGCAGGTCCTCCCCCCGCGGGCCCGCCACCGCGTCGCCGTCCGGCGTGCACACTGGGCTGGTGAGTACCGTCCTGCCGAGCGATCCTCCGGCGCACGCCGGGGACGTCGTCGGCTCCGACGGTGCCGCGACGCTCCCTCGGGACGGCGGCGGGGCGACCGTGGCCCCGGCATCCGGCACCACGGCGGCGGAACGGTTGCGGGACCGCGGGCGCCTGGGCAACTGGCCGTCCGTCGTCCGGGTGCCGCTCCAGGTTCTCGGCCACACCCTGGCCAAGGCCTGGCAGGACCGGATCCTCGGGCTGTCGGCAGAGGCGGCGTTCTGGCAGATCCTCTCCGTACCGCCGCTGCTCATCGGGCTGCTGGGCTCCCTCGGCTACCTCGGCGCGCTCATCGGTGGCTCCTCCGTCGCCGAGATCGAGGACGAACTGCTCAGGGCGTCGGCCCAGGTGCTGACGTCCGACGTCGTCGACTCGCTGGTCGCGCCCACCCTGGCCGACATCCTGGGCTCCGGTCGGCTGGACGTCGTCAGCGTCGGCTTCGTGCTGTCCCTGTGGGCGGGTTCGTCGGCGACCGCCACGTTCATGAACACGATCGTCATCGCCTACGACCAGCGCGACGTCCGCGGACCGATCCGCACCCGGCTCAAGGCGCTGTGGCTGTTCGTCGTCGGCATGGTGATGGCCGTCCTGACGCTGCCGCTGCTGGTCCTCGGCCGGGGAGTGCTGGTGGGCATGCTGCCGCGCGACTGGCAGCACACGGCCACGCTGCTGGTGAACGCGGTGTACTGGCCGGTGGTGATCGTCGGGCTGCTCCTGGCGCTGACCAGCTTCTACCACGTGGTCCTGCCCAACCGGCTGCCGTGGCGGCGGCATCTGCCCGGCACCCTGCTGGCCGTCGGCTTCTTCCTCGTGGCCGCGTCGCTGCTGCGTGCCTACGTGGCCGACATCCTGATCACCGCGCTGCCTTACGGCGCGCTCGCCGCGCCGATCGGAGCGCTGCTGTTCTGCTTCTTCTTCGGCATGGCCGTGCTGCTGGGGGCGGAACTCAACGCCACGATCCAGGCGCGCTGGCCGGCGCCGCTGCGGCGGCACGACCGCCGCCGACGGGAGCGGCGGGCCGCGAAGCTGCAGGCGGAGGCCCGCAAGCTCGGGCTGGGCTGATCGCGGGCTGGGTTGATCGTCGGCCTACCGGCCTCCACCGCGGCCAGGTACCGTCCCGGCCTTCGCTGAGCCGCTGAGTCGTTCCTGCGCGGACCCCTTCGGGGCCCACTCGGAACGACGGCCCCTACGCGTGCGTCACTCCTTCTTGAGCTGCTCGTAGATCTCCTTGCAGGCCGGGCACACCGGGCTGCCGGGCTTCGGGCTCTTGGTCACCGGGAAGACCTCGCCGCACAGCGCCTGCACCATCGTGCCCATCACGGCGCTCTCGGCGATCTTGTCCTTGCGGACGTAGTGGAAGACGTCGTCGCTCTTGTCGGTCTCGGAGTCGCGGACGTCCGGCCGCTCGAGGATCTCGGTGCTGCTCATGGTCTGGCGCTCCCTGGTCGGCGGCTGGTCAGGCGGCTGCCGGGCGACCCCCGAGGGGGTTCGCGGCTCGGTCGTACCCGCCCACCATGATGACAGGGTGTCCCCCGACCGGCGCTCCGCCCACCGCCCGACCCCGACGCTGTCGCCCGAGGTCGCCGAGGCGCTGAGCGCCGGCCGGCCGGTCGTGGCGCTGGAGAGCACGCTGCTCGCCCACGGCCTCCCCCGGCCCGACAACCGCGCCGCGGCCGACGACGTCGAGGCCGCCGTCCGTGCCGGTGGCGCCGTCCCGGCCACGATCGCCGTCCTCGACGGCGTGCCGCACGTCGGGCTGACCGCCGCGGAGGTCGACCGCGTCTGCGGCGATCCGGACCTCGCCAAGCTGGGGGTCCGCGACCTGCCCGTGGCCGCCGCCCTGAGCCTCAGCGGTGCGACGACGGTGTCCAGCACCGCCCTGCTCGCCGCGGCCGCCGGCATCGGTGTGTTCGCGACCGGTGGCCTGGGGGGCGTGCACCGGCATGCGGCCGAGACCTTCGACGAGTCCGCCGACCTGACGGCACTCTCGCGGACGTCGCTCGTCGTGGTCTGCGCCGGGGTGAAGTCGATCCTCGACGTGCCCGCCACGCTCGAGCGCCTGGAGTCGCTGTCGGTCACCGTCGTCGGCTACCGGACGACGACGTTCCCCGGCTTCTACGTGGCCGACTCCGGCTCGACCGTCGACTGGTCCGTGGACGACGCGGAGCAGGCCGCCGCCGTCTTCGCCGCCCGCCGCGAGCTCGCCCCGGGCGCCGTGATGGTCGCCCAACCGCTCCCGCCCGACGAGCAGCTCGACCCCCGGCTGCACGACCGCGTGATCGCCGACGCGCTCCGCGCAGCGGAGGCCGCCGGGGTGCGCGGCAAGGCGGTCACGCCGTTCGTGCTCGACCACCTGCACCGGGCCAGCGAGGGCGCGACCCTGGCGGTCAACGTCCGTCTGGTGCTGCGCAACGCCGAGCTCGCCGGCCGGATCGCCGCCGCGCTCGCGGCCCGCGAAGGCTGACCCCGTCGTGCGGCCGGTCGTCGTCGTCGGGGACGTCGCCACCGACGTCGTGGCCGTGCTGGACGGCGTCCCCGCTCCCGGGTCCGACCGCCCCGCGTCGATCCGGAGCCGGGGCGGCGGCGCGGGCGCCAACGTCGCGGTCCACCTGGCGCAGCTCGGCGTACCCGTCGTCCTGGCCGGGTGCGTGGGGGACGACGCGGCCGGGGCCGCGCTGGTCGCGGAGCTGACCGCCGCCGGGGTCCGGCCGGCCGTCCGCGTGGTGCCCGGATCGCCGACGGGCACGGTGATCAGCCTCGTGGAGCCCGACGGGCAGCGAAGCATGCTGGCCGACCGCGGGGCGAACCTCGACCTGCGTCCGGACGACGTGCCGCCACCGGCACCCGGCGGTCACCTGCACCTGTCCGGCTACACGCTGCTCGACACGGGCCCGCGCGCGGCCGGGATCGCGGCCCTCGCCGCCGCCGTCCGCGCCGGTGCCACGCTGTCGGTGGATCCCGCCTCCACCGGCCCGCTCGCGCGGTACGGCGTCGACCGGTGGCTGGCCGACACGGCGGTGGCCACGGTGCTCCTGCCCAATGCCGACGAGGCCCGGCTGCTGACCGGGTGCGCCGACGTGGCCGACGCCGCCGGCGCGCTGGCCGCCCGGCACGAGGTCGTGGCGATCAGCCTCGGCGCCGAGGGCGCACTGTGGGCCTCGGCGGGCGGGCTGGTGCACCGGCCGGCGCACCCGACCGTCGTCGTCGACACCACCGGAGCCGGGGACGCGTTCGCGTCCGGACTGCTGGCCGCCTGGCTGGGTGATCGATCCGTCGACCCGGTGGACGCGCTCGACGCGGGCCTGGCACGGGCGGCCGACGTGGTCCGTCGCCCGGGCGCGCGCTGAGGTCTGCCGGGTCAGCCGTCGATGACGTGGACCGGGCGGCTCTCCAGCACCCGGTCGGGCCGTGCGTCGTAGCGGTTGACGTGCACGCGCTTCTTCGGCGGCCCGTCGTTGGCCATGACGACGGCGATCCAGGGCAGCACCGTGCCGAGGATCGCGAGGATGAGCATCAGCCAGACGATCTTGTAGAAGACGGCGGCGAGAACCAGGCAGACGAGCCGGATGCCCATCGTGAGCGCGTACCGCTTCATCCGGTGGGCGTGCTGTTCGGCCTGGCTGGGCTGCGCCTCGGTGATCAACACCGGCTCGGCTCGCCGGGGTCGCGGGAACTGCGCACTCTCGGCCACGGGCATCCATCCCTCCGCCGTCCGGTTGCGCCCGGGGACCGCCCCGGTCCTCCCCCGGTCCGCGCCCCATGGTGCCACCGCTCGCGCGGCGATGCAGCCACCCTCCTCCGGCGATCGACGGGCCCGTCAGGTCGCCGCCGCGCGCTCCTTGGCCGCCTGCTTCTGCTCCTGCTTGAACCGCCGGACCTCGGCCAGCGACTCCGGTCCCGTGATGTCGGCGACCGAGCGGTGCGAGCCCTCGGTGCCGTAGTCGCCGGCCGCCTCCCGCCACCCGGTCGGCGTGACGCCGTACTGCTTGCCGAGCAGGGCGAGGAAGATCTTCGACTTCTGCGCGCCGAAGCCGGGCAGCTCGCCGAGGCGGCGCAGGAGGGTGGCACCGTCGGGCGCGTCCGACCACAGGCCCTCGGCCCGGCCGCCGTAGCGCTCCACGAGCAGGCGGCACAGCTCCTGGGTACGGGCCGCCATCGACCCCGGGTACCGGTGCAGGGCCGGCGGTCCCTTGAAGACCGTGACCAGGTGCTCGGGGTCGGCGTCGGCGAGATCGGCCGCCGACAACGTCTCGACGCCGAGGCGGTCGGCGAGCAGCCGTGGCGAGCCGAACGCGCGCTCCATCGGGAACTGCTGGTCGAGCAGCATGCCAATGACGAGGGCGAGCGGGTCGCGGCTCAGCAGCTCGTCGGCGGCGGCGTCCTGGGCGATGCGGAGTGTCGGCACACCGGACATGCTGCCGTAGGGCGGTCCAGGCGCGATCATCCGCCGGCACGACCGCCTCTCCACGGATGTCGTGCACGTCCGGCCGCGCTCCACCCCCAGCTCATCGACTGCGAGCTCGGGGAGGCGGCGAGGTGAGCGTCTCGTATTCGACTGGTGTGAGTCGGCGTTGCCGACACCGGCGCCCCGGATCACCTGTATGGAGTGACGCCGCCGCCCGTGAGCGGGTGGACGGTGCAACCGGGCGGGCGACGGACCCGCTCGGTCCTGACCGAGGAACTGCGATGACCGATCTGAGCTCATCCCGGCGCCATGCGGATCCTTGTACCTGGCTCCGGGACGCGGAACACCCCCCGAGCGGCCTGCTGCCGGAGACCCAGTACACCGCCTGGGCTGGTTCCGCCTGTTCCTCGGCGTCTTGGTCCTCGTGTGCGGCCTCGACGTGCTTTCCGGCCGCCCGCTCGGTCGGCGTCATCCGGGCCGTCCCTGCGAGAGGAGGCCGACGGTGACGTACTCGATCCTCGGCTGGGACGCGGCCAACGGTGACCTCGGCGTGGCCGTCCAGTCCAAGTTCCCGGGGGTGGGCAGTCTCGTCCCGTACGGCGAAGCCGAGGTCGGCGCCGTCGCGACGCAGGCGTTCGCGAACCCTCGGCACGGTTCGGCGGGACTGATGCTCCTGAAGTGCGGCGCCACCCCCGGACAGGCGGTCGACGTCCTGCTCAACGACGACGCGGATCGGGACAAACGGCAGTTCGCGCTGGTCGACCGTCGTGGCCGCGTCGCGGCTCACACAGGTGCCGAAGTGCTCACGTGGGACGGCTGGGCCGGCAGCAGTGAGGGCCGCCACTGCGTGGCGCTCGGGAACGGGCTGATGAGCAGTGCCGTCGTCCACCGGATGGTCTCGACCTTCGAGGGCTCCGGGGGCCCTCTCGCCGAACGGTTGATGGCCGCTCTCCAGTCGGGCGAGGCAGCCGGCGGTGACATCCGGGGCCAGCAGTCCGCCGCTCTGCTGGTGCTGCGGCCGGACGGTGGCTACGGGTCGCTCGACGACCGCCACGTCGTGATCTCGGTGTACGACCACGCCCACCCGATCGACGAGCTCGTCCGGTGCTACGCCATGCACCGGCTCTCCTACTTCCCCAGCGAGCCGTCGCAGCTCGTCCCCATCGGACCTGAGCTCGCTCTCGAGCTGGAGGGCCTCATGGCGGTCCGCAAGTTCCCCGGGGAGCCGACGGACGGCACCTGGGACGCGGCCGCCCGGAAGCGGTGGGAACTGTTCCTGGGGAGCGAGAACTACGACAACCGGATCAACGGCGGCCGGATGCTCGACCTCGAGGTACTCGCCGACCTGCGTCGCCGGTACGACCCACAGGAGGGATGACCACCGAGGAACAGCTGCCGGTCGGAGCGTGGGCAGCCGGGGTCATCCGTGCCGGGTGACGTCGCAGCCGCTACAGCCTGGTGGATTGACAGTCCGGGTGCCGGATCCCGGATGAGGGCGTGGTGGCGATGTGCAGGTGGATGGCCTATTTGGGCGAACCGATCCTTGCCCACGACCTGCTTTTCCGGCCCCAGCACTCGATCATCGACCAGAGTTTGCACGCCCAGCTCACGGGGTTCACCACGAACGGTGACGGTTTCGGCATCGGTTGGTACGGCAACGGCGACGGCAACGGAGCCACGCCGGTGGTCTTCAAGAGCACCCATCCCGCCTGGAACGACGAGAACCTGCGCGAGGTGGCCACCGTGATCCGCACGCCCCTGCTGTTCGCGCACGTGCGCGCCTCGAGCGGGACCCCGGTCCAGCGCAGCAACTGCCACCCGTTCCGGTACGGGCAGTGGTTGTGGATGCACAACGGGTCGCTCGCCGGCTTCCACGAGGTCAAGCACGACCTCCTCACCGCTGTGGACGCGTCGCTGTTCCCGGACATCACAGGCTCCACCGACACGGAGACCCTGTTCTTCCTCGCCCTCACCTTCGGCCTGACCGACGACCCACCGGCCGCGGTCGCCCGCGCCGTCGGCTTCGTCGAGGACGTCGGCCGGCGTCGAGTACCCGGTACACATGACCGTGGCGACGACTGACGGCGAGTCGATCTGGGTGTTCCGCTACTCCAGCGAGAAGGCCACGAGCTCGCTCTACTACTCGACCGACGTCTCCCAGGTGCGCCGGCTGTATCCCGAGGTAGACGACCTCGACCGGCTGGGGGACGACACGCGGTTCATCGTCTCGGAGCCACTGCGGGACCTCCCCGGCGCCTGGAACGAGGTCCCGGAGGGGTCGTGGGCGCTCGTCCGGCGGGGCTTCCAGGACATCCAGCCGTTCGAGCCGATGATGCCTGCCTGAACCGGCCGGGTGCCACGAGCGACGTCGAGCACCTGCGCGCACGGTCGGCGAGCTGATGCCCCAGGCGCGCGAGGAGCTGTCCGAACTCGTCGCCATCCCGTCGGTCGCCGACGCCCGCCTGTCCCCGCCCTCCGAATTCGCGCGGGCTGCGCGATGGGTGGCCGACCGGTTCGCCGGCGTCGGGTTCGACGACGTCGATCTCGTGGAGACAACGGACAGCAGCGCCGCGGTCGTCGGGTCACGACCGAGTGGCGACTGAAGGAGTCCGCCGCAGGCCGCAGGTGAGCACCGCTACCCGCCCGCGCCGTCCACAGGAGCGGGCCACTCCCATGCCGCTGCCACATGCACGACCGGGGAGGCCCGGAGCTGCCCCGGAACCGGCACACAGGCACCCGCACCGCGGGCCGCAGCCCACCAGCCTCGGAGGTGAGTCCTTCGTTGACGCAGGTGCTGGTCGAGCAGCATCCCGACCAGCAGCGCGAGCGGGTCGCGCCCGAGCAGGTCGTCGGCCGCGGGGTCCTGGGCGATCCGGAGGGTCGGTCGATGTGACCCCACCGCACGCCACCCCTAGCGTGACCTCATGGGGACGGAGCAGCTGGTCTGGGCAGCCGGGACGTGGACCACTCCGCCGGTCGCGGTCTCGGAGGAGGGGTCAGATCTGCTCGTCACCGCCGCTGAGGGCAGCGACGCCTGGCGGCACACGGCCTACGGCTTCATACACGATGACGCCCACGCGCTGCTCGCCCCGCTGGCCGATCCCGGCGCGGTCGAGGTCGGCTTCGACGCGGGCTTCGGCGAGCAGTTCGACCAGGCCGGGCTCGTGCTGAGGGCCGACGCGCAGACGTGGCTCAAGGCCGGCGTCGAGGTCTCCGACGGTGCGCTCCAGGTCGGCGCCGTCGTCACCCTGGGCCGCTCCGACTGGTCGGTCGCGCCGGTGCCCGAGTGGGCCGGGCGCCGGGTGACCGTTCGCGCGAGCCGTGCCGAGGACGCGGTGGTCGTGCGTGCGCGGGTCGACGACGAGCCGTTCCGCCTGATCCGAGTGGCCCCCTTCCCGGTCGGCGTCCCGGTCGAGGCGGGCCCGTACTGCTGCGCCCCGACCCGGGCCGGCCTCGTCGTCCGCTTCCGCCGGTGGGCTACCGGCCCGGCCGACGCCGCCCTCCACTGAGTTCGTCAGTACTCGCCCTTGATCACGAAGAAGGTTCCGCGGATGGTGCCGGCCAGCTTCGACTTCTGGCGCGCGAACTTGAAGCGGGACGCCAGTTCCTCCGGCACCTCCATGCCGTCGGACAGCTTGAACCCGACCGCCCGCTTCATCCCCTCCGTGAGTCCGTACATCACGTTGATCGACAGACCGGACTCGTAGAAGACGTAGGCCATCCGGGTTCCGTCGACCTCGAAGGTCGTGGCCTCGAGCGGGCGGGAGGAGATGACGAGGTCGCGCTCCTCCTTCAGGATGCGGTGCACCCACTCGACCACCTCCGCAGCGTCGGACGCGGGGACGACTGTGAAGACGTGGCCGAACTTGTTCTTGTAGTAGCGGGCCTCGTTCGCCCGCAGTCCGGCGAGAGCGTCGGCGACCGGTGACGACTCCAACCCGACCGTGGACACGCTCTCGAAATCGACGACCTGCGACACCGCGACCTCCCAAGGATCACCCTGGCTGCGGACAGTAGCGGTCCGCGGCATCCCGGCCGGCAGCGGAACGTAGGGCCGGGGGGCTCGGGCTCCTGGTGGCGAGCCGGCGGAAGCGGGAGCATGCGCGCATGCCGGACGTCGCGCGCACCCGTTCCGCGGCGGCGCTCGCCACGTCGCTGGCCGCAGTGGCCGCGGCCGCAGGCATCGGGGGCGCGGGCACGGCTGCCGGGGTGCGCACGTGGTACCCGTCGCTCGACCGTCCGTCGTGGCGCCCGCCGGACGAGGCGTTCGGTCCGGTGTGGACGGCCCTCTACGCCGGGAACGCCGTCTCGGCCTGGCTCGTGTGGCGCGCCGGTCCCCGAGAGTCGCGGCCCGCGCTCACCCTGTACGGCGGCCAGCTGGCGCTCAACGCGGCATGGCCGCTGCTGTTCTTCGGGCTGAAGCGTCCCGGGCTCGCGCTCGTCGAGATCGCGCTGCTCTGGGTGGCGATCGTGGCGACGGTGGCGACGTTCGCGCGCCGGCACCGGGTGGCCGCGCTCCTGCTGGTCCCCTACCTGGCGTGGGTCACGTTCGCGATGGCGCTCAACGTCGAGCTGTGGCGGCGCAACTCCTGACGTCGCCCGGTCGGCGGACACAGAAACCGGCCGGCGGAACGAGGGGGGTTCTGCCAGGGCCCGGATAACCCGGCCCTGCCACGCGCGCCCGGACGCGCGTTCCCTTGGAGGTGGCTCCCAGCGACGACCACCAGGAACGAAGGACGCGTGACCACGACAGCAGAGACAGCTCCCCCTGCAGCACCCGCCACGACCGGCGAACCCGCAGCGGCGACGCGCCTCCGGACCGGCGGCGGTGCCGTCACCGTCGTCCTGAGCCTGCTCACCGTCTTCGGTCCCATCTCGATGGACCTCTACCTCCCGGTCCTGCCGTCGCTCACCCGGGACCTCGGGGCGGCGACGCCGACCGCCCAGCTCACCGTCACGTCGTGCCTGTTCGGGCTGGCCGCCGGCCAGCTGGTCGCCGGGCCGCTGTCGGACCGGTTCGGCCGCCGCCGACCGCTGCTGATCGGCGTTCTCGCCTACGTGGTCACGTCGGTCCTGTGCGCCTCGAGCCCGACCGTCGAGGCGCTGGTGGCCGCCCGGTTCGTCCAGGGCCTCGCCGGCGGCGTGGGCATCGTGATCGCGCAGGCTGCCGGGCGCGACCTGTACTCCGGCGGCCGGCTGCTGCGCTACTACGGGCGCCTGACCGTGCTGGCGGGCCTGGCCGCGATCGTCGGTCCGGTGGTCGGCGGCCAGCTGGCCCGGATCACCGACTGGCGCGGGCTCTTCCTGTTCCTCGCCGCGATCGGCGTCCTGATCCTCGCCGCCTGCCTGTTCGTCCTCCCCGAGACGCTGCCGGCGGAGCTGCGGACCAGTGGTGGACTGGCGCAGACCGGCCGCGACATGCGCCGTCTGCTGTCCGACCGGCTGTTCGTCGGCGCCGTGCTCGTCACCGGTTTCGTCAACGCCGCACTGTTCGCCTACCTGGCCGGCGCGACCTTCCTGCTGCAGGGCGTCTACGGGCTCTCCCCGCAGGGCTACTCCTATGCGTTCGGCCTGAACTCCCTCGGCTTCATGGTGTTCGGCTTCGCGGCCGGCCGGACCGCGGAGCGCTGGTCGGAGCGGGGCACGCTGCTGGTCGGGCTGGCGATGGCCGCGGCCGGCGCCGGCGGGCTGCTGGCCACCGCCACCCTGCACCTGCCGTTGCTCGCCGTCGTCCTCTCCCTCATCTCGCTGGTCAGCGGCGTCGCCGTGACCACGCCGCCGACCACCTCCATTGCGCTGGCCGGCTACCCCGGGATCGCCGGGACGGCGTCGTCCTTCCTGGGCGTGGCCCGCTTCGCCTTCGGTGGCCTGGCCGCACCGCTCGTGGGCCTCGGGAGCGGCGCCGTCCCCCTCGGGCTGGTGACCGTCGGCGGCGCCGCTCTCGCCGCCCTCGCCTACGGAGTCGCCGTCCGGGGCCGCGACGCCGACCCCCTGCCGCAGCAGTGATCGCAACCGGAAAGGACACGCACATGGCCGAGAAGAAGGAGCCCTCGGGCGCCGAGCAGATGTTCGGCGACTTCGCGCCGGGGCTGGTGCACTTCACCGACGACGTCCTGTTCGGCGAGGCGTGGGAACGCCCCCAGCTGGCGCGGCGCGACCGCAGCCTGATCACCGTCGCCGCGCTGCTCACCGGCGGCAACGTCGAGCAGCTGACCTTCCACCTGCGGTTCGCGAAGGACAACGGCGTCACCGAGGACGAGCTGATCGAGGCGATCACCCACCTGGCGTTCTACGCCGGCTGGCCGAGGGCCATGAGCGCGATGACCGTGGCCAAGCAGGTGTTCCGCGGCAACTGAGCCGCCCCACCGATCGAGAGGCAAATCACCGTGCGAGGAACAGTTCTGTACGCCCCCGGCGACGTCCGCGTCGAGGACCGTCCCGACCCGACGATCGAGCAGCCCACCGACGCGGTCATCCGCCTGGCCGCCACGTGCGTGTGCGGCTCAGACCTGTGGCCCTACCGCGGCATCGAGGCGATCGACGGGCCGTCCCCGATGGGGCACGAGTACGTCGGCGTCGTCGAGGACGTCGGCAGCGAGGTCCGGAACGTGCAGCCCGGCCAGTTCGTCGTCGGCTCCTTCTTCGCCTCCGACAACACCTGCGAGATCTGCCGGGCCGGCTACCAGACCCACTGCGTCAACCGGCAGCCCGGCGCCGCCACCGGCGGGCAGGCGGAACGGCTCCGCGTCCCGCTGGCCGACGGCACGCTCGTCCCGACCCCGGGAATGCCCGATGCCGACCTGGTCCCGAGCCTGCTCGCGGCCTCGGACGTGCTGGGCACCGGCTGGTTCGCCGCCGTCGCCGCCGAGGCGGGCCCGGGAAGGACCGTCGCCGTCGTCGGCGACGGCGCGGTCGGCCTGCTCGGCGTGCTGGCCGCGAAGCAGCTCGGCGCGGAGCGGATCGTGATCTTCAGCCGGCACGAGTCCCGGCAGAAGCTGGCGCTGGAGTTCGGCGCCACCGACGTCGTCGTCGAGCGGGGCGACGAGGGCGTGGCCCGCATCAAGGACCTCACCGGCGGCCTCGGGGCGCACTCGGTGATCGAGGCCGTCGGCACCCAGGAGTCGATGATGCAGGCGATCCGGGCCACCCGCGCCGGGGGTCACGTCGGCTACGTCGGCGTCTCGCACGACGTCGCGCTGCCCGGCGAGGAGCTGTTCTTCTCGGGCGTCCACCTCCACGGTGGCCCCGCCCCGGTCCGCCGTTTCCTGCCCGAGCTCATCGACCTCATCTGCAGCCGCCGGATCGACCCGGGCAAGGTCTTCGACCTCACCCTGCCACTGGAGCAGGCCGCCGAGGGCTACCGCGCGATGGACGAGCGCCGCGCCATCAAGACCCTGCTCACCGTCTGAAGGGAAAGGACCGACCGATGGAACTGCAGTCCGTGCGCCCCACGGTGAAGACGCCTGCGGCGAACTTCACCGGGGACGTCTACATGACACCGATCCACGTCGGCACCGAGCCGTCGCGGATGACCGTGGCCCTGGTCCGCTTTCCGCCCGGCGCCCACACCAACTGGCATTCCCACGCCGTGGGCCAGACCCTCCACGTCACCGAGGGGGTCGGGCTGGTCGGCACCCGCGACGGATCGGTGGTGCGCGTGCGTGCCGGCGACACGGTCGTCTGCCCGCCCGGTGAGGAGCACTGGCACGGCGCGGCCGCGGACACCTTCATGAGCCACCTGGCCATGCTGGAGGCGCTCCCCGGCGGCGAGGACCCCACGATCTGGCTCGAACCGTTGCCCGACGAGGACTACCGGACGGCGAACGAGAGCTGACCCGACCGGCCTCGCCGGGCCGGGCTCATCCGGGCTCGGCGGAGCCGCCTTCCGGCTCGGGAGGCTGCTCGACGGGCTCGGGTCGCGGGAACACGGTCTCGATCCCCGAGAGCTGCAGCGCCCGATCGACCGGACGGGAGGCCGCACGCAGCACGGGGTGCCGGCCGGCGGCGATCGACGCCTCGATGCAGAGCAGCATGAGCGCGACGCCGGAGGAGCTGATGAACGTCACGTCAGCGGCGTCGATCGCGTCGACCACGACCCGCTGACGCCCCTGCGAACTGGTGAAGTGGGTCGCGACCGCGGTGTCGACGTCCCCCCGCAGGCACAACACCCAGCGATCGGTTGCCTCACGCTCGATCGTGATGGTGCCCGCCGCGCGCTGCCCGCCCTGACCAGCGTCCATGTGCGCTCCCTCACCCGGCGACCGCGGCCGGCGGGACAGGGCGAGCCGCCGGCGAATCGGTTCACGTACGGGTCCGTGCCAGGCAAACGGTACGCCCGGCCTCCACCACGGAAAGCGCGAGGGTCTGCGCCGCCCCGGCGTCATCGCTCGGGAAGGATGTCCAGGTGCGCGCGGTGGTGAGCAGGGTCAGTACAGCGGCTGTAACCGTCGACGGCACCGTCGTCGGATCGATCGGCACGGGCTTGCTGTCACTGGTCGGAGTGGGCCGCGAGGACGACGTCCCCCGCGCCCACCGGCTCGCCGCCAAGATCCACGAACTGCGCATCTTCCCCACCGACGACGGCGCCCGCTCGGCCGCCGACCTCGGGCTCCCGGTGCTGGTGATCAGCCAGTTCACCCTCTACGCCGACACGCGGAAGGGCCGGCGGCCGTCCTGGCAGGACGCCGCCCCGGGAGAGGACGCCGAGCCGCTGCTCGACGAGGTGGTGGCCGAACTCCGGCGCCGGGGCGCGACGGTGGCCACCGGGATCTTCGGCGCGAAGATGCAGGTCGCGTCGGTGAACGAGGGGCCGATGACACTCGTATTGGAGACATGAGCCTCTTCGGCAGCACCGCCGCCCCGACGTCGCCCCTCGTCCCACGTCTGGGACGGTTCCGTTCCGGGTAGTGGGCACGTGACCGAACACACTCCCTGTCGGTTTCCTGTGAACCTCTCGGTCAAGGAACACGGAGCCCCGTGCGATCCGTTGTGCATGACGTACCACATCGGACAGAAGTGCAAGGGGCCGGTCCGGAGAACGCCGGAAGCCCCGGTACAGACGCCCGGATGCGCCGCCGTCGCCCCCGATGACCGGCGCGAGTGCATCCGAACCGAAGGCAAGGACGAAGACACATCGTGACGCTGCTGCAGTCTTCCCCCAACGACACCCTCGCGGTGCGCCAGCCCCGGCGCGACGCCGACACCACCGGCCTGGTGTCCACCGACCTCGTGCGGGTCTACCTGAACACGATCGGCAAGACGGCGCTGCTGACCGCCGAGCAGGAGGTCGAGCTCGCCAAGCGCATCGAAGCCGGCCTCTACGCCGACCGGCTGCTGGCCGAGAAGCCGAAGCTCTCGCCCACGCGCAAGCGCGACTACCAGGCGCTGGCGGTCGACGGGAAGGCCGCCAAGGCCCACCTGCTCGAGGCCAACCTGCGCCTCGTCGTGTCGGTGGCCAAGCGCTACACCGGCCACGGCATGACGTTCCTGGACCTCATCCAGGAGGGCAACGTCGGGCTGATCCGCGCGGTCGAGAAGTTCGACTACACCAAGGGCTTCAAGTTCTCCACGTACGCGACGTGGTGGATCCGCCAGGCGATCACGCGCGCCATGGCCGACTCGGGCCGCACGATCCGGCTGCCCGTGCACCTGGCCGAGCAGGTCAACAAGGTGGTGCGCACCCGGCGCCGGATCCACCAGGAGCTGGAGCGGGAGCCCACCGCCGAGGAGCTCGGCCTCGAGCTCGACATGACGCCGGAGCGGATCACCGAGCTGCTGGAGTACTCGCGCGACCTGGTCAGCCTCGACCAGACCGTCGGCGCCGACGAGGAGTCGCGCCTCGGTGACTTCATCGAGGACGCCGACGCCGCGGTCGCCGAGGACGCGGTCGCCTTCCAGATGATGAAGGGCGACGTCCGCAACGTCCTCTCCACGCTGGAGGACCGGGAGCGCGACGTGGTGGTCCTGCGGTTCGGCCTCGACGGCCACCAGCCGCGCACGCTCGAGCAGATCGGCCGGCAGTTCGGCCTGTCCCGCGAGCGGGTCCGCCAGATCGAGCGCGAGACGATGGCCAAGCTCCGCACCCCGGAGCGCGCCGACGCCCTCCGCGACTATCTCGCGTAACAGCACAGCCGACCATCGAGCCGGGTGCCTCCCCACGGAGGTGCCCGGCTCGATCGCTTCAGACGGGCGATCTCATCCTGCGCGGGCCGGGGTCCACGCGGGCCGTCGGCGGGCCGACCTTCGCGGTGCCGCCGGCGACCACCAGCGACCGCCCGCCGTGCCACGGATGGGGCGGCCCGACGATCACCGGCTCCAGCGACAGGTGCAGCACCTCGGGCAGGTCGTCGGCCAGCCGCGCGACACGGAGCAGGAGATCCTCCAGCGCCGCGACGTCGACCGGCTCCGAGCCCCGGTAGCCGTCGAGCAGCGGCCACGCACGGGGCGCCCGCACGAGCTCCGCGGCGTCCAGGTCGGTCAGCGGCAGGGTCCGGTAGGCGCGGTCGCCCAGCAGGTCGGTGGCCACGCCGCCGAGCCCGAAGCTGACCAGCGCGCCGAACGAGGGGTCGTCCACGATCTCCACCACGGTCGCCACGCCTGGTGCGGCCATCTCCTGCACGATCACCGGATCACCGGAGGGGATCGCGGCGAACGCCGTCCGCACCGCGTCGGCGTCGCCGAGGTCGAGCCGGACGCCACCGAGGTCGGAACGGTGCCGCAGCCAGGGGGCGGTCGACTTGAGGACGACGGGATAGCCCACCTCCGCGGCCGCGGACACCGCCGCCTCCGCGTCGCTGACCGTGCGGGTGCGCAGCAGCGGCACCCCGTAGGCGCCCAGCAGGGTGATCAGCTCGGCGTCGGTGAGCTCGCGGCCGGCCGGTGAGTCGGCGAGCACCCGGCGCACCACCTCGTGACCGGTCGCCTCGTCGACGTCGGGCAGCTCCGGCAGCTCGCCGATCGGGCGTCGCCGCCACCGGGCGTACTGGGCGACCCGCGCGAGCGCGATCACCGCCCGTTCCGGGGTGGAGTACGACGGCACCGACCCCCGGGCCGGCATGCCGGTCTCGTCGGGGACCGCGAGCTCGGGCGGGATGCCCTCGGTCGACAGGAACGTCGCGACGATCGGCTTGGTCGACCCGCGGGCCACCTCGCGCAGCGCCGGGCCGAACTCCTGCGAGCCGGCCATGAGCGGCGGGAGGAACACCGCGACCACCGCGTCGACGCCGTCGTCGTCCACCGCGGACTGCAGCGCCGCCCGGAACTCCTCGGGCGACCCGCCGACCCCGATGTCGACCGGCGCCTCGTGCGCGAGGGCGAGCCCCTCCTCGAGCACCGAGTCGGCGACCAGGGCGCCCATGGCGGTGGAGTTGCCGACGATCGCCACCCGGTCGCCCCGCGGCAGCGGCTGGTGCGCCAGCAGCGTGCCGACGTCGAGCATCTGCGCGACGGTCTCGACGCGGATGACGCCGGCCGAGGCGAACAGCGCGCCCACCGACTCCTCGGGCACCGCGACCGACGTGCCGGCCAGCCCCGGGGTGAACCCGACGTGCCGACCGCTCTTCACGGCGACGACGGGCTTGGTCCGGCCCACGCTGCGCGCGAGCCGGGCGAACTTGCGGGGGTTGCCGAAGCTCTCCAGGTACAGCAGCACGACCTCGGTGCCCGGGTCGGTGGCCCAGTACTGCAGGAGGTCGTTGCCGCTGACGTCGGCGCGGTTACCCGCGGAGACGAACGTCGACAGGCCGATGTTGCGGCTGCGGGCCCGTTCCAGCAGCGCCACCCCGAGGGCACCGGACTGGGCGAAGAACCCGACCCGCCCCCGGCCCGGCACCATCGGCGCGAGGCTGGCGTTGAGCTGCACCGCCGGATCGGTGTTCACGATGCCCAGGCAGTTCGGCCCCACGACCCGCATGCCCGACGCGCGGGCTGCGGCGACCAGCTGCCGCTCGGCGGCGCGGCCCTCCGGGCCGGTCTCCCCGAACCCGCCGGAGATCACGACCAGTCCGCGCACCCGCTTGCGGCGGCAGGCCTCGACCACACCGGCCACCTCGTCAGCGGGCACCGCGAGGACGGCGAGGTCGACGTCGTCCGGGATGGACTCGATGTCGTCGTAGGCCGGCACACCGCGCACGTGCCGGGCAGCCGGGTTCACCGGGTAGACCGGCCCCGCGAAGCCGTAGTCGAGCAGGTGGCGAAGAACGGCATTGCCGATCTTGCCCTCGGTGGTGCTGGCGCCCACCACCGCCACCGAGGACGGCGTGAGCAGCCGCGCGATCGACCGGGACTCGCTGCGCTGCTCGCGCTCGTAGGCGACGGCCAGCGCGTCCTCGGTCTGCTCGATCGGGAAGGTGAGGTGGACGACGCCGTCCTCGTACTCACGGGTGGCGTGGTAGCCGGCGTCCTGGAAGACGCGGACCATGCGGCTGTTCTGCGCGAGCACCTCGGCGACGAACCGCTTGATGCCGCGCTCCCGAGCGGCGGCGGCGAGGTGCTCGAGCAGGACGGAGCCGAGCCCTCTTCCCTGGTGCTCGTCCTCGACGAGGAAGGCCACCTCGGCGTCGTCCGTGCCGGGGTACCGGTCGTAGCGGCCGACGGCGACCACCGCGTCGCCGAGGAGCACCACGAAGGCCACCCGGTCGACGTGGTCGACGTGGGTGAAGCGGTGCAGCTCCTTCTCCGACAGCCGCTTCATGGGCCCGAAGAAGCGGTAGTAGCGCGTCTGGTCGCTGCTGCGCTCCATCAGGCCGACGAGGCCCTCGGCGTCCTCGGGGCAGATCGGCCGCAGGTGCACCGTGCCGCCGTCGGCGGCGACGATGTCGGCCTCCCAGTGCGGAGGCGGCGTCGGGGCCTGGTCCTCCGGAGCGACGTCCTGCTCGGTGGGTCCGGTGCCCGGCTCAGTCACGGGGATCGTCCGGGTCGAGCCCGAAGTAGGGGAAGGACGCGCGACGCGTGCGCATGATCGCCCGGTCGACGCGCGACTCGGTGAAGTTGTCCCACCGGGAGAAGCCGGTGTAGCCGCCCTCGGTCATGTGCGTCGGGGGCCGGATGCGCATCCCGCGACGCTCGACGTCGTCCCGCCATGACTGGGGGATCTCGGTCGCGGGGTCGACCGGTTCGCCGCTGACCTCGGCGATGAGGTGGGTCCAGGCCCGCGGCACGCAGCGCACCAGGCCGTAGCCCCCGCCGCCGAGCACCACCCACTTGCCGTCGCAGACGGAGTGGGCCAGCTCGTGCATCGCCTTGTAGCTGGCGCGCTGCCCGTCGACGGTCAGGGCGAGGTCGGCGAGCGGGTCCTCGTGGTGGGCGTCGCAGCCGCACTGGGTGACCAGGATCTGCGGCTCGAAGGCGCGCAGCACGCTCGGGACGACGGCGGTGAAGGCGCGCAGCCAGGCGCTGTCGTCGGTGCCGTTGGGCAGGGCGAGGTTGACCGCGCTGCCGAGCGCCTTCTCCGGGTCGCCGGTCTCCTCGGGGAAGCCGGTGCCTGGGAAGAGGGTGAGGGGCGTCTGGTGGATGCTGACCGTGAGCACCCGGGGGTCGTCGTAGAAGGCGGCCTGGACGCCGTCACCGTGGTGCACGTCGAGGTCGACGTATGCGATCCGCTCGTACCCCTGCGCGAGCAGCCAGGCGATCGCCACCGCCGCGTCGTTGAACACGCAGAAGCCCGACGCCGCGTCGCGCATCGCGTGGTGCAGCCCCCCGGAGATGTTGACCGCGTGCTGGACGCGCCCGCTGTGCACCTCGCGGGCCGCCTGCACGCTGCCGCCGGTGATGAGGGCGGCCGCGTCGTACATGCCGGGGAAGATCGGGTTGTCGGCGGTGCCGAGCCCGTGACCCACGTCGGGATGCTCCGGCGCCCGGCGGACCGCCTCGAGGTAGGCCGGGTCGTGCACCAGCGTCAGCAGGTCGACGCCGGCCGGCGCGGGACGGACCACCTCGAGCCGGCGCGCTGCCAGCACGCCGAGGCTGTCGGCCAGCCGCATGGTGAGGTCGAGTCGGACCGGATGCAGCGGGTGGTCCCCGCCCATCGTGTAGCCGAGCAGCGCCTCGTCCCAGACGACGGCCACCGAGTCGCTCACGGGTCGGACGCTACCCGTTCGGGGCACCTCCGCCCCCCGCTGACCGCGGTCGACACCGCGCCCCGGGAACCCCGGGAACGGACAGCCGCGCGGCACCGCCCCCGTAGACTCGGCGCTGACACGGAGGAGTACCTGTGAACGACCTCATCGACACCACCGAGATGTACCTCCGGACGATCTTCGAGCTCGAGGAGGAGGGGATCGTCCCGCTGCGCGCGCGCATCGCCGAGCGCCTGCACCAGAGCGGTCCCACCGTGAGCCAGACCGTGGCCCGCATGGAGCGCGACGGCCTGCTCAGCGTCGAGGGCGACCGCCACCTCCAGCTCTCCGACGAGGGTCGCCGGCTGGCCACCGCCGTCATGCGGAAGCACCGCCTGGCCGAGTGCCTGCTGGTGGACGTGATCGGCCTGGACTACGCCGACGTCCACGAGGAGGCCTGCCGCTGGGAGCACGTGATGAGCGAGGCGGTCGAGCGCCGGCTGCTAACGCTGCTCGGCAACCCGACGGTGTCCCCCTTCGGCAACCCGATCCCCGGGCTGGAGGCGCTGCGCGGCGACCGCGAGACAGAGCTGCCGGGCCTCGGCGGCGACACCTCCGCCGTGCTGGACTCGCTCACCCTGCTGTCGACCACCGCCACCCCCGAAGGTCGACCGGTCGTCATCCGCCGGATCAGCGAGCAGCTGCAGGAGAACGCCGAGATGCTCCGGCTGCTGGCCGAGCAGGAGGTCCGGCCGGGCGCGACCATGACCGCCCAGCTGGCCGAGGGCGCGGTGACCCTCGACGGGAAGCCGCTGCCCGCCGGCGTGGCGCAGCACCTGTTCGTCAGCGCGATGGACGAGGAGCTCACCCCGCTCGAGGCCGCGCCACTGCTCTGATCGGTCGGGCGGAGGACGGGCACGGATCGCCGCGACCTTCGTCAGCGGACGCCGAGTCGTTCCGGCTGGCGTGGTCGGCCCAGGATCCGGCGCACCACCCCCGGAGTCGCCCTCGACGGCCCGACGGCGCCTGCCTCCGACGCCGGGATGCTGGCTAGGGTGACCGCGACGTAGGACAGCAGCCAGAGAGAAGCCGCCGGTGAGCCAGCCAGCCCCCGCCAACGCCGAGTCCGCGAGCACCCCGGTGACCGGGTCCGGGAACGACCCGGCCGCCGCATCCGCGAGCAGTCCCTTCGCCGACCTGGCCGCCTTCGTGGCGCTGCCGCGGGTCGGCGCGCTCGCGCTGTCGCCGGACGGGCGCCGGCTCGCGATCTCGGTGCAGACCCTCGACGCCGAGAAGAAGAAGTGGCAGTCGGCACTGTGGGAGGTCGACCCCGAGGGCGCGCGCCCGGCCCGCCGCCTGACCCGGAGCGCCCCCGGTGAGTCCGCGCCGGTCTGGGCGCCCGACGGCTCCCTGCTGTTCACCTCCGCCCGTCCGATCCCGGGGGCGAAAGATGACGGCGACCCGAAGCCGGCGCTGTGGAGCCTGCCGGCCGGCGGCGGCGAGGCCCGCCCGGTGCTGAGCCGACCCGCCGGCGTCTCCTCGTTCACGGTCGCCGTGGACAGCGGGCACGTCGTGCTCGCCGCCGCGACCATGCCGGGTGGCTCGGATCCGGAGGCCGACGAGGAGCGACGGACCAAGCGTAAGGACGCCGGCGTCTCGGCCGTGCTGCACGAGGCCTATCCCGTGCGCTTCTGGGACCACGACCTGGGACCGGCGGCGCCGCATCTCTTCTGGGCCGGCCGCCTGCCCGCCGACGAGCCGGCCACCGGTGCCGAGCCGGTCGTCCTGCGCGACCTCACGCCCGACGCCGGCCCACCGTCGGGCTCCGGCGAGGACATGTCCCTGTCCCCCGACGGCTCCCTGCTGGTCCGCACCGACGACGTGGCGGACGGGCCCGCGGGGCGACGCTCGCGCCTGGTGGTCATCGAGACGGCGAGCGGTGAGACCCGGGTACTCGTCGACGATCCGCTGGCCGACGTCTACGCCGCCCGCTTCTCCCCCGACGGCGCGTCGGTGGTGTGCGTCCGTGAGTCGCTGTCGACCTACGACGAGCCGCCGGACTACACACTGCTGCTGGTCGACGCGCGGAAGGGAACCGTCCGCGAGCTCACCGCCGGCTTCGACCGGTGGCCGAGCGCGCCGCAGTTCAGCGCCGACGGCACGGCGGTCTTCTTCCTCGCCGACGACGACGGGCGGCACGCCGTCTTCCGGGTGGGCCTGGACGGCGCCGCGCCGGTGCGCCTGACCGCGGACGGTGCCTACAGCGACCTGCAGGTCGCGCGGGACGGCAGCGCCCTCTACGCCCTCCGGTCGGCGTTCGACTCCCCGTCCGCGCCCGTGCGGCTGGACCCGGCCACCCCGGACCAGGAGCCGGCGCCACTGCCCAACCCGGGCACGCTGGACGCACTGCCCGGCACCCTGCACGAGGTCGAGGCGGTCGCCGCCGACGGAGCCCGCGTGCAGTCGTGGCTGGTCCTGCCCGAGGGCGCGTCCGCGGAGTCGCCCGCGCCGCTGTTGCTCTGGATCCACGGCGGACCGCTGATGAGCTGGAACTCCTGGTCGTGGCGGTGGTGCCCCTGGGTGATGGCCGCCCGCGGATACGCGGTCCTGCTGCCCAACCCGGCGCTCTCGCAGGGGTTCGGGCTGGACTTCGTGCGGCGCGGCTGGGGCGAGTGGGGCGGCGCGCCCTACACCGACCTGATGGCGGCGGTGGACGCGGCCGAGCAGCGCCCCGACATCGACGCCACGCGCACCGCGGCGATGGGTGGCTCCTTCGGCGGGTACATGGCCAACTGGGTGGCCACCCAGACCGACCGCTTCCAGGCGATCGTGACCCACGCCAGCCTCTGGGACCTCGACGCGTTCACCGGCACGACGGACGCGGCCTACTACTGGGAGAAGGAGTGGGGCGACGCGCTGCGCCAGCCGAAGCGCTACGAGCAGAACTCGCCGCACCGGTTCGCCGACGCGATCCGCACCCCGATGCTGGTCATCCACGGCGACAAGGACTACCGCGTGCCGATCGGCGAGGGGCTGCGGCTCTGGTACGACCTGCAGAAGCGGGGTGTGCCGTCGAGGTTCCTCTACTTCCCCGACGAGAACCACTGGGTGCTGACGCCGGGGAACTCGATGGTCTGGTACGACACGGTCCTCGCGTTCCTGGCCGAGCACGTCCTCGGTGAGGAGTGGCGCCGCCCCGACCTGGTCTGAGCGCACGGGCCGGCCCGCTCAGCGGTCCGGCCCGGTGCCGGCGGACTCGGCGATCAGCCGGCGGAGCTCGGTCGGGTGCAGGCATGCGTCCAGCGCCGGCGCGAGGAGCCGGGCGAGCCGGTTGCCCGGGTCGCTGCACAGGGCGCGTTCCAGCGCGATGTTGGCCATCGCGCCGTCGCCCCGCAGCCACGCGGAGACCGCCACGAGGGTGGCGGGCGCGGCGTCCAACGGCTGCGGCGCCCGCCGGGTGCAGTGGGTCCAGAGCGCCTCCGCTGCCGACGCCTCGTCGCCCAGGGCCAGCACCAGGGCTCGGTCGCGGATCGTCGGCTCGTACCGCAGCGACCACACCACCCGGGCCACGAGCTCGTCGGGCAGCCGTTCGACAGGATGCGCCGCCTCGGGTGCGCAGCGACGCACCCCCTCCCGGATGGCGGCCCAGCCGTCGTCGGCGCCGGACGAACGCCCGCCGGCGTCGGCCACGCGGCGGCAGGCCTCGGCGGTGCCGTCCCGGTCCGGATCGGGTGCGAGACGCCGTTCGAGGGCCTCCCGGCCGTCCTCCACGACGACGCCGCTGGCGACGGAGGCGGCCTCGAGCGCGGTCACGCCGGCCGGCAGGGCCGTGCCGGCGCCCGGCCGGCAGCACGGCTCGGGGCACTCGTAGGACCACCAGCGCCCGCCGCGGACCAGCAGGGACGTGCGCACCGCGATCCCGTCGAGCGCCAGCGCGATCGTCAGGTCGCGCAGCAGCGCCCGGTGCGGCAGGTCCGGCCCGCCCGCCGGGCCGTCGCGATCGTCCGGCGCCTCGGACACCAGCGCCACCACGACGGCCTCCGGTTCACCGGTGCCGACGCTGCGGCTCAGAGCCCGCGCGAGGGCCGGCCCCGACCCGGGCGGCGGGAGGTCGCCCCGCACCGTGAGACCCACCTGGTTGCCCCGGACGCCGCCCAGCCCGATGAGCACCACCGACTCGCGGGGCCGGAAGCCGAGCAGCTGGGGCACGGCCGCGGCGATCTCACCGGGATCGGAGACCCGGACGCGGTAGGGGTCGAGGTCGGGAGGCTGGGACCGGGAGGACGGGAACCGGGGAGGCAGGGCGCTCATGACCGTCGACCCTGGCCGCCGCGGGCACGGACCAGGCGCGGCCCGGACCTTCTGTGGAGACGCCGGACGGCTGTGGACGATCAGCCCAGGGCGTCCGCCTCGATCTGGTAGGCATGCCGCGGCAGGTCGGGAAAGGCGGCGGGGTCGAGCGCCGTCGTCGCCGACCCGCTGTCGTCAGAACCGGTACTGCACGGCGCTCCGCGTAGCCAGGAAGGGACGGACGTGCTCGGCCAGCGCGGCCTGGTGCACCGGGTCCGCCGCGTAGCGGGAGTAGGCCTCGGCGTCCGGGAAGTCGGCGATCAGCACCGTGTCGGCGTTGCCCGGCGAGAGGCCGGCGTCGTCGGCCACGACGAGGGAGGTCATCCCGCCGACGTCCTGCTCCAGACCGCGGAGTGCCGCCAGCGTCGCCGCACGCCGTTCGGCATCGGCGTCCTCGGACCAGGTGAAGACCACGACATGACGGATCATGGGCAGCACCCTGCCAGCCCGCCGGAGTCCGGGCCGGACCCGGCCGGTTACCGGCTGGTAGCCGGGGCGGGCGGCCCGCTGGCTAGAGTCCGGGCATGGGACGGTCGCTGCGCATCGCACTGCTGTCCTACCGGAGCAAGCCGCACAGCGGCGGTCAGGGCGTCTACGTCCGGGCCCTGTCGCGTGAGCTGGCGGCGCTCGGCCACCGGGTGGAGGTCCTCAGCGGCCAGCCCTATCCCGAGCTCGCCCCGGGCGTTCCGCTCACGCGGGTACCCAGCCTCGACCTGTACCGCGAGCCCGACCCGTTCCGCACGCCCCGCCCCTCGGAGTTCCGCGACTGGATCGACGTCGCCGAGTGGGCGACCATGTGCACCGCCGGCTTCCCGGAACCCATGACCTTCAGCTGGCGGGCGGCGCGCCTGCTGCTGCCGCGGGCCGCCGAGTTCGACGTCGTGCACGACAACCAGTCGCTGGGCGGGGGCATCCTCCGGCTGGCCCGCGCCGGCCTGCCCACGGTGGCCACCATCCACCATCCCGTCGCCATCGACCGCGAGCTGGAGCTGGCCGCCGCCCCCGGCCTGCGCCGGCGGCTGACCCTGCACCGCTGGTACGGCTTCACCGGTATGCAGGCGCGGGTGGCCCGCCGGCTGGACGGTGTCACCACGGTGTCGGAGAACTCCCGCCGCGACATCGCCACCCACATGGGCGTGCCGGCCGCGGGCATCGAGGTCATCCCCGTGGGCATCGACCCGGCCGAGTTCAGGCCCCCGCCGGCCGGGCAGCCGCGCGACGCCGACTCGATCCTGGTGATCACCAGCGCGGACGTCGCCCTCAAGGGCCTGGTCCACCTGCTCGAGGCGCTGGCCAAGCTGCGCACCGAGCGACCGGTCCGCCTCACCGTCGTCGGCACCGCCCGGCCCGGCGGACCGGCCGAGACCGCGCTCGACCGGCTCGGTCTGCGCGACGCCGTCCGCTTCACCGGGCCGGTGCCCGAGGCCGAACTGGTCTCGCTGCTGCAGCACGCGGCCGTCGTCGCCATCCCGTCGCTGTACGAGGGGTTCTCCCTCCCGGCGGTCGAGGCCATGGCCTGCGGCACGCCGCTGGTCACCACCGACGCCGGCGCGCTGCCCGAGGTGGTCGGCACCGAGGCCGGCCTCCGGGTCAGGGCCGGGGACGTCGGCGAGCTCACCGCGGAGCTGCAGAGGGTGCTCGACTCGCCGTCCCTCGGCGAGCGACTCGGCCGGGCCGGCCGACGGCGGGTGCTCGACCGCTACACCTGGCGGTCGACGGCCGAGCGCACGGCCGACTGGTACGGCGAGGTGCTCGCCCGGAAGGAACGTTCCTCGTGCTGACCGTCGACTACGACCTGCTCGACCTGCGGCCCGGGATGACCGTCCTCGACCTCGGCTGCGGCGAGGGCAGGCACGCGTTCGAGGCCTACCGGCGGGGTGCGTCGGTGGTGGCGGTCGACTGGGGCGTCCTCGAGGTGGGGACGACGAAGTCCTGGCTCGGCGCGATCGAGGAGGCCGGCGAGGCGCCCCCGGGGGCCCGCTACGAGGTGGTCCGCGGCGATCTGCTCGCGCTGCCCTTCCCCGATGCCAGCGTCGACCGGGTCATCGCCTCGGAGGTCCTCGAGCACATCCCCGACGACACCACCGCCATGGCCGAGATCGTCCGGGTGCTCCGGCCCGGCGGCCGGGTCGCGGTGACCGTGCCGCGCTACGGCCCCGAGCGGATCTGCTGGGCGCTGTCGGACGAGTACCACGCCAACGAGGGCGGGCACATCCGCATCTACCGCGCCGACGTGCTGCGCACCCGCCTCGCCGCGGCCGGCCTGGTGCCCGGCGGCAGCCACCACGCGCACGCCCTGCACGCACCGTTCTGGTGGCTCAAGTGCGCCGTCGGCGTGGACCGGGACACCGCTCCCGTCCGCGCCTACCACCGGCTGCTCGTCTGGGACCTGACGAAGCGCCCGTGGCTGACGCGCACCGCCGACCGGCTGCTGAACCCGTTGTTCGGCAAGAGCCTGGTGGTCTACGCCGACAAGCCGGACCTGCCGCGCGCGTCGGCCGGGTCCGCCGGTGGCACCCCCTCGGCGTGGGAGCAGACCGCTGCCGCGCGCTGACCGGGCCCGCGCCGTTCCCGCGCTGCCCGAGCTGCCCGGCGTCCTGAGCGGCGACCAGCTCCGCGCCACCGTCGCGTGGATCGCCGCCCAGCAGGAGCGGGACGGCGCCCTGCCGTGGGACCGCTCCGGCCGGCTCGACCCGTGGGACTCCGTCGAGGCGGCCATGGCCCTCGACGTCGGCGGCGAGCACGCCCGCGCGGCGGCGGCCTACCGCTGGCTGGCCGCGCGCCAGCGGGACGACGGCTCCTGGGCCGCCGAGTACCGCGAGGGCGCCGAGTCCTCGCCGGCCGCCGAGAGCAACCACGCCGGCTACCTCGCGGTCGGGGCGTGGCACACCTGGCTGGCCACGCGCGACGAGGAACTGGTCACCGAGCTCTGGCCGGCGGTGCGCCGGGGGCTCGACCTCGTCGTCCGCATGCAGCTGGCCGGTGGCGCGGTGAGCTGGGCGCTGCGGCCGGACGGGACGCCGGACGACACCGCGCTGCTGACCGGCAACGCCAGCCTCTTCCAGGCGCTGCGCTGCGGCATCGCGCTGGCCGGGCTCGCCGGGGAGGACCAGCCGGACTGGGACCTGGCCGTCACCGACCTGGGCGAGGCGCTCCGCGAGCGCCCCGAGGCCTTCGCCGACCGGTCCCGCTACTCGATGGACTGGTACTACCCCGTGCTCGGCGGCGCGGTGCGCGGAACCGCCGCCCACGACCGCATCGACGCCGCCTGGGACACCTTCGTCGTCCCCGGTCTCGGCATTCGCTGCGTCTCCGACCATCCGTGGGTCACCGGCGCCGAGACCTGCGAACTGGTCCTGGCGCTGGCCGCCGTCGGCCGTCGGGACGCCGCGCTCGAGCAGTTGGCCGCGATGCAGCACCTGCGCGATGACGAGGGCGCCTACTTCACCGGCTTCGTCTACGCCGACGACGCCATCTGGCCGGTCGAGCGGACCACCTGGACCGCCGGTGCCGTCGTCCTGGCGGCGGACGCCCTCGCGGGTGCCTCGGCCGCGGCCGGTCTGTTCACCGATCCCGGCGCGCTGCCGCCCGCCGGGCTGCCGGGCGCGGAATCGTCCGATTGGCTCGCCGGACGGGCGGGCACCGTCCGACCGTGACCTCAGGCCCTGTCTCCCCCGCTCCCGGCGTCACGGTCGTCGTCATGAGCCGCGACCGCCGCGAGGACCTCCTCGTCACCCTGCCCCGGCACGAGGCACCCGTCGTCCTGGTGGACAACGCCTCGACCGACGGCACCGTCGCGGCGGTGCGCGCCGCCCTGCCCGAGGTCACCGTGCTGCTGATGGAGCGGAACGTCGGCTCCTACGCCCGCACCGTCGGCGTGGAGCATGCCGGCACCGAGTTCGTGGCGTTCGCCGACGACGACTCGTGGTGGGCGCCGGGCGACCTGGCCCGCGCGGCCGAGATCATGCGGGCGCACCCGCGGCTGGCCGTGCTCAACGCCCGCATCCTCGTGGGTCCGGAGGAGCGGCTCGACCCGGTCTGCGCCGAGATGGCGCGCAGCCCGCTGAGCGGCTCCGACCTCCCCGGTCCCGCACTGCTGGGCTTCGTCGCATGCGGCGCGATGGTGCGCACTGAGGCGTTCCTGGCCGCCGGCGGCTTCGACCCCGTCGTCCGTTTCCCGGGCGAGGAGGAGCGCTTGTCGCTCGACCTGGCCGCCGCCGGCCGGGGCATGGCCTACGTCGACTCGGTGACGGTGCACCACCACCCGTCGACCCGGCGGCACGCGCCCGAGCAGCGGCGGACCGCGATCTGGCGCAGCCGCTTCCTCACCGCGCTGATGCGCCGCCCGCTCGCGGAGGTCGGCCGGGTGATCGTGGAGGCGGTGCGCACCGGCGCGCCCGAGCGCCGCGGGCTCCTGCGCGCGCTGCCCGACGTGCCCGCCGCCCTCCGCCGGCGCCGTCCGGTGCCGCCCGCCGTCCGCGAACAGCTGCGCGTCCTGGCGGAGAGCGCGGCCTAGATCTCGGGATCAGACCGCGCAGTTGATACAGGTCCGCGTCGCCGGGCGCGCGGCCAGCCGCTCCGGCGCGATCGGCCGGCCGCAGGTCTCGCAGATGCCGTAGATGCCGGCCTCGACCGACCGGATGGCGGCCTCCACGTCGGTCAGGCGGCGGCGGGCCTGCTCGAGCAGGGCGGCGATCTGCTGGCGCTCGAAGGCGATGGTCGCGCCCTCCGGGTCGTGCTCGTCGTCGGCGTTGGACGCCTGGGACGCGGCGACGACCTCGTCGAACTCGCGCGTGAGCGCCGCGATCTGGGCCAGCGCCGCCGCGCGCTCCTCCCCCAGCGGGTCGCTCACCGCAGCCTCCGCAACAGCCGCAGGGAGCCGGTGCCAGGGAGCTCCTCGAACTCGCCCGACGCCAGGACCCGGGTGTAGACGCCGAACGGCGCCTGGCCGCCGTCGGCCGGGTCCGGGAAGACGTCGTGGATCGCGAGGGTGCCACCGACGGCCAGCTTGGCCACCCAGGCGTCCTGGTCGCGGCGCGCGGACTCCTCGGTGTGGCTGCCGTCGAGGAACAGCAGCGCCACCGGCGTCGACCACAGCGGGGCCAGCACCTCGGAGCGGGTCACGACGGCGATCACGACGTCCTCGGCGCCGGCCTCGGCGACCGTCCGGCGGAAGTGCGGCAGGGTGTCGATGCGGCCCACGCGCGGATCGACCAGCGACGGGTCGTGGTACTCCCAGCCGGGTTGGTGCTCCTCGGACCCGCGGTGGTGGTCGACGGTCACCACCTGCCGGCCGGTCTCGCGGGCCGCGGCGGCCAGGTACAGCGCCGACTTGCCCATCCAGCTGCCCACCTCGAGCAGCGGTCCGGGCACGGCGACCGTCCGGGCCGCCTCGTACAGCGCCCGCCCCTCGTCGTCGGGCATGAAGCCGGGCGCGGCCTGGGCGGCGGTCAGCAGCTCGGTGGTCATCGGGCGAACCTCGCACGGACGGAGCTCAGCTGCCGGTCGGTGACCGCACCCACCTGGGTGTCGGCCAGCGTCGCGAAGAACGCGCCGACCGCCGTCGTCACCGGCACGGCGAGGACCAGCGCGATCGCGCCCGCCGCCGTCCGGATGACCTCCTCGGCCACCGCCGAGCTGGTGAGCACGGTCCAGAACGGCATCGAGTAGAGCTCGAAGAGCAGCAGCAACGGCAGCGCGGCCCCCGCGTAGGCGAAGACGATCGTGTAGACGGTCGAGGCGATGTGGTCGCGGCCAACCGCCATCCCGCGCCGGTACAGCTCCCGCCAGCCGATGTCCGGGGACACCTCGCGCAGCTGCCAGATCGCCGACGCCTGGGTGATCGTCACGTCGTTGAGGATGCCGAGCCCGGCCACCACGATCCCGGCCAGGACGAGGCCCGAGAAGTTCAGCGTGGGGTCGTAACCGTTGAGGGTCGTCGTCTCCTCGCTGGTCAGGCCGGTCAGCCGGGCAGCCGACACCGAGACCGTCCCGAGGACCGCCACCAGTCCGAGGCCGAACAGTGTGCCGACCAGGGCCGTCGTCGTCCGGGCGGAGAAGCCGTGCGCCAGGTACAGGACGACGAACATGATCGCCGCCGACCCGACGAGGCTGACCAGCACCGGGGAGTGCTCGGACAGCAGCCCGGGGATCACGAACCACAGCAGGACGACGAACGCGAAGACCAGGCCGAGCAGCGAGGCGAGCCCACGCAGCCGCGCCACGAGGCCGACGACGACGGCGAAGAGGATCGCCAGGACGACGATCGGCGCGCTGCGTTCGTAGTCGTAGAACTGGAAGGTGCCGCCGCTCTCCACCCCGCCGTCGCGGCTGAGCACCACCGTCTCACCCTTGGCGACGCCGGACGCGTAGACGTCGGCCGGGATGTCGATCTGCTGGAAGTCCCCCTTCCCCTCTCCCTCGAGCACCTCGACGACCGCGCTGGCGCAGGTGGCCGGGTACGCCGGGTCGGTGCCGCACTCGAAGGGCTCGACCGACACCACGCGCGCGTCGGCGTAGGTCGTGCCCGGGGGCAGGTAGGTCTGGGCGACCTGCTCCGCCTGGGTCTGCTCGCCGTCGGGCCAGAGGAGGAAGAGGCCGAGCACCGTTGCGAGGCCGATCGGCACGAGGAGCAGCAGCATGAGCCACACGGCCCGTCGCCGGCGGCCGACCTGCTCGACGGTGGGGGGCGACGCGTCGGGGTCCGGGCCGTGGGAGTGGTCGTGGCTGGGCGGCACCCGGTCAGGCTATGAGCCGCGCCCGCGCCGGAGGACGCCGACCCGCTGGAGCCACGTCGTCAGGGAAGCTGCCTACATTCGGCGGCATGACCTCTCGTTGGAGCGCCGCAGACATCCCCTCCCAGGCCGGTCGCACCGTCGTGGTGACGGGGGCGAACAGCGGCCTCGGCCTCGCGACGACCCGCGAACTGGCCCGCGCCGGTGCCCGGGTGGTGATGGCGGTCCGCGACGTGCCCCGCGGTGAGCAGGCCGCGGCCACGGTGGACGGCGAGGTCGAGGTGCGCCGGCTCGACCTGGCCGACCTCGCCTCGGTCCGCGACTTCGCCACCGAGTGGACCGGCGACCTCGACGTCCTGGTGAACAACGCCGGGATCATGATGGTGCCCGCCGGGCTGACCGTCGACGGCTTCGAGCTGCAGTTCGGCACCAACCACCTCGGCCACTTCGCGCTGACCAATCTCCTGCTGCCGCACGTGACCGACCGGGTGGTCACGGTTGCCTCGACGATGCACCGCGCCGGGCACGTCGACCTGGCCGACCTCAACTGGCAGCGACGGCCCTATTCGGCCACCGGCGCCTACGGGCAGTCGAAGCTGGCCAATCTGCTCTTCACCCTGGAGCTGCAGCGGCGCCTCACCGAGGGCGGATCGCGGGTGCGCGCGCTGGCGGCCCATCCCGGGTGGGCCGCCACCAACCTGCAGGGCCGCTCGCAGAGCTGGGTCACCGACCGCGCCATGAAGCTGGGCAACGCGCTGCTCGCGCAGTCCGGCGAGCAGGGCGCCCTGCCGAGCCTGGCCGCCGCCACCCTGGATCTCCCCGGGGGCAGCTACTTCGGGCCGAGCGGCTGGAACGAGATGCGGGGCGCCCCCACGCTGGTGGGCCGCACCCCGTCGGCCAGTGACCCGGAGCTGGCGCGCCGGCTGTGGGAGGCGTCGGCGGAGCTCACGGGCGTCGACTTCCCCGCGCCCGCCGACCTCGGCGAGCGGTAGGAACGCCGGTCAACCACCGCACAAAATTTTCCTCCGACGAGAGGTTTGCCCCGGCGGGTGGTGGAGGTAATCTCTGATCGCCACTAGAGGTTCTACCTCGGGCAGCGAACAGCACAGATATCTCAGGAGGTTGCACCGCCATGCTGACCGCCTATGACCCGTTCGCCTCGACGTCCGCCGCGCTCCGCGCACTGGACCAGCTCACCGGTCGGTCCGGCAACATGACCGCCCGCGCACTGTCGGGCATGCCGATGGACGCCTACCGGGTCGGCGACAACTTCGTGGCCCACTTCGACCTGCCCGGCGTCGACCCGGGCTCCATCGACCTGTCGATCGAGGGCAACACGCTCACCGTCAGCGCCGAGCGCTCGGTGCCGCAGGTGGAGAACGCCGAGTGGACCATCGCCGAGCGGCCCTTCGGCAGCTACACCCGCCAGCTGGTGCTCGGCCGCAGCCTGGACACCGATCGGCTGGAGGCCAGCTACCACGACGGCGTGCTGACGCTGAGCATCCCGGTCGCGGAGAAGGCCAAGGCCCGCAAGATCACGGTGAATCGGGCCGACGTACCCGCGTCCGTCGAGGCTCGGACCATCGAGGGCGAGTCCTCGGAGGACCGCAAGGCCGTCGAGAGCTGATCGGACGGCGACGGCACGGGGCCGGGTCCACGGGGACCCGGCCCCTGCCATTTCGGACAGCGACAGGAGAGGAGGGGCGGTGACCGCGCCCGACCCGACGAGCCGGCTGGACGATCCCGACTACCCGGCGCTGACGATGAGCCAGGCCGCCGAGCTGCTGGGCGTCCAGGCCGCCTTCCTCCGCAGCCTCGACGGCTCCGGCGTCCTGCAGCCCTTCCGCTCCGCGGGCGGTCACCGTCGCTATTCCCGCCACCAGCTCGCCCTCGCCGCCCGCGTGCGCACACTGCTCGACGACGGTCACTCCCTCACCTCGGCCGGCACCATCGTCGGCCTGGAGGACCAGCTCGCGACGGCCCGCGCCGACGCCGACTCACTGCGCTCGGCCGCCGAGGCCCTCCGCGCGGACGTCGCCCGGCTCACGCCCGGGCGCACCGAGCCGCCGAGATCGCCCCGCCCACCGCTGGGCGAGTAAACCCTAGGGGGGTATGGTTCCTCTTGGCGCGATGGAGAGCTCCTCGCGCGGGAGGGGAACGACATGGAGACCGTCGCGGACGGCGCCGGGCACGAGCACCACTACGGCTACATCAACCGCAAGGACGAGTACCTCAAGCGGCTCCGTCGCATCGAGGGCCAGGCCCGCGGTCTGCAGCGCATGGTCGAGGACGAGAAGTACTGCATCGACATCCTCACCCAGGTCTCGGCGATGACGAAGGCCCTGCAGGCGGTCTCCCTCGGCCTGCTCGAGGAGCATCTCAGCCACTGCGTCGTCGAGGCCGCGCGCGCCGGCGGCCGGGAGGCCGAGGAGAAGGTCCGCGAGGCCTCCGAGGCCATCGCCCGCCTCGTGCGTTCCTGAGTCCCCCACCCACCAAATCCTGAGAGGACCCTCATGAGCACCGCCACCTACACCGTCGTCGGCATGACCTGCGGCCACTGCGTCGGCGCCGTCACCGAGGAGGTGTCGCAGGTTCCGGGCGTGACCGCCGTCGACGTCGACCTGGCCAGTGGCGGTCTCACCGTCCGCAGCGAGGTACCCGTCGACGAGAACGCCGTCCGCGCCGCCGTCGAGGAGGCCGGCTACGAGGTGGCCGGCCGATGAGCCGGCCGGCGAACCGATGACCGGGGCACAGGCCGACGTCGAGCTGCTGATCGGCGGCATGACCTGCGCCTCCTGTGCGGCCCGCATCGAGAAGAAGCTGAACCGGCTCGGCGGGGTCACCGCGACGGTGAACTACGCGACCGAGAAGGCGAAGGTCACCTACGGCCCGGGCATCACTCCTGAGGACCTGGTGGCCACCGTGGAGAAGACCGGCTACACCGCCGAGCTCCCCCGACCCCGTGTCGAGGAGCCGCCCGCCCCGGCCGAGGACTCGGCGGATTCGCTGCGGCGGCGGCTGCTCCTCTCCACCGCTCTGACCGTGCCGGTGATCGCGCTGGCGATGGTGCCCGCCTGGCAGTTCGACTACTGGCAGTGGCTCTCGCTGACCCTCGCCGCGCCGGTCGTCGTCTGGGGCGGCGCGCCGTTCCACCGGGCGGCCTGGACCAACGCCCGCCACGGCGCGGCGACGATGGACACCCTCGTCTCCCTGGGTACCCTGGCCGCTTTCGGCTGGTCGCTGTACGCGCTGTTCCTCGGCACCGCCGGCGAGCCCGGGATGACGCATCCCTTCGAACTGACCATCGCCCGCACCGACGGCAGCGGGAACATCTACCTCGAGGCGGCCGCCGGGGTGACCACCTTCATCCTGGCCGGGCGGTACGTCGAGGCCCGGTCCAAGCGGCGGGCCGGCGCCGCGCTGCGGGCCCTGCTGGAGCTGGGCGCCAAGGAAGTGACGGTCCTCCGCGACGGCGCCGAGCGTCGAATGCTGGTCGGGGAGCTGCTCGTCGGCGACCTCTTCGTGCTGCGCCCCGGCGAGAAGATCGCCGCCGACGGCGAGGTCATCGAGGGCTCGTCGGCGGTCGACGCGGCCATGCTCACGGGCGAGTCGGTGCCGGTGGAGGTCGGCCCGGGCGACGCGGTCGCCGGGGGCACGGTCAACGCCGGCGGCCGGCTGGTCGTGCGGGCGACCCGGGTGGGCAGCGACACCCAGCTGGCCCAGATGGCCCGGCTCGTGGAGGACGCCCAGAACGGCAAGGCCGAGGTGCAGCGCCTGGCCGACCGCATCTCGGGCATCTTCGTGCCGGTCGTCCTGGCGCTGGCCGTGGCCACCCTGGGCTTCTGGATCGGCACCGGTGCGGGGCTGCCCGCGGCGTTCACCGCGGCGGTCGCGGTGCTGATCATCGCCTGCCCCTGCGCGCTCGGCCTGGCCACGCCGACCGCGCTCATGGTGGGCACCGGACGCGGGGCACAGCTCGGCATCCTCATCAAGGGCCCCGAGGTGCTCGAGAGCACCCGCCGCGTCGACACCGTCGTCCTCGACAAGACGGGCACGGTCACCACCGGGCGGATGACCCTCCTGGACGTCGTCCCGGCCGGCGGGGAGGACGCGGACCGGGTGCTGCGGCTTGCCGGCGCGCTGGAGGCGGCGTCCGAGCACCCGATCGCCCAGGCGGTGGCGTCCGCCGCCGCGGAGCGGACCGGCTCCCTGCCGGCCACCGGCGACTTCGCCAACGTCGAGGGGCTGGGAGTGCAGGGCGTCGTGGACGGCGCCGCTGTCCTCGTCGGCCGCCCCCGGCTGCTGGCCGACCGGTCGCAGCCGCTGCCCGCCGAGCTCGAGCGGGCCGCCGCCGAGGCCGAGCAGGGCGGACGGACGGCGATCGCCGTGGGCTGGGACGGCGCGGCGCGGGGGGTGCTGGTCGTGGCCGACGCGGTGAAGGCGACGTCCGCCGACGCGGTCCGCCAGCTGCGCGCGCTCGGCCTGACGCCGGTCCTGCTGACCGGTGACAACGCGACGGTCGCTCGATCGGTCGCCGCGGAGGTCGGCATCGACGCCGACCGGGTCGTCGCCGAGGTGCTGCCGGCCGAGAAGGTGGACGTCGTCCGGCGGCTCCAGGCCGAGGGCCGGACCGTCGCGATGGTCGGCGACGGCGTCAACGACGCGGCCGCGCTGGCCCAGGCCGACCTGGGCCTTGCGATGGGCACGGGCACGGACGTCGCGATCGAGGCCAGCGACCTCACGCTGGTGCGGGGCGACCTCCGGGTGGCCGCCGACGCCATCCGGCTGTCCCGGCGCACCCTCACCACGATCAAGGGCAACCTGTTCTGGGCGTTCGCCTACAACGTCGCCGCCCTCCCGCTGGCCGCCGCCGGATTGCTCAACCCGATGATCGCCGGCGCCGCGATGGCGTTCAGCTCGGTCTTCGTCGTCACCAACAGCCTGCGGCTGCGGGGCTTCGCGCCGCTGCCGGAGAACCGCGACGCGACCACCGCCGTCCCCGCCGGCCGCCGTGCCGACGACCGCGCGGCGCAGCGCGCCTGGCCCGGGCCGACGGAACCTCCCGTGCACACTCCGACCCTGCCCACCATCGTGGGCAGGGTCGGAGGCTCGTCGGACCCCCGTCCGGGAAGGGGACCGTCGTGACCCTGTCGATCGAGCAGACGCTGGCGAGGCTGCTGTCCATGGCGTCCGCCGCAGCGGGGCTCGCCCTCCTGATCCGCCCGCGGCGGGCCGTCGCGACGCTCTGCCCCGAGTTCCCTGAGTCGCGGATCTGGCTGGTCCGGGTGCTCGGGGCCCGCATGGTCGCGCAGCACGCGGCCGTGCTGGCCTTCCCCGAACGGCCGGTGGTGCGCGTCGCCGCGGCCGTCGACCTGGTCCACGCGGCGACCATGGCGCCGTTCGCCGGCTCGGCGCGCTACGGCCGCGCCGCCCGGATCAGCGGCGGCCTGGCCCTGGTGTACGCGGCTCTCGGGTCCGTCGTCAGCCGGCGGGACGCGCGCGACCGGGAGGGATGAACGTGCAGGGCACGGTCACGTTCTCGGCGGGGGCGCCGTCGAGATGGGCGACGAGCGCCCGGACGCAGGCGGCGCCGATCGCCGCGGGGTCGAGGCTCAGGTAGGCGGCCCCGTTGTCGGGGGCGAACGGATCGCGCTCGCCCATCATCGTGATCCGCAGCCGGCCGGGGACCTCCTGACCGCGCGAGGCCGCCGCCAGCAGCAGGGCGTTGCCGTACGTCTCGTTGAGCGCATGCACCGCGTCGACCCCCCGGTCGAGCAGGGCCTCGGCGGCGGCGACCGGCGACTCCCCCGCGCGAACCCGGCGGACCGTGCCCGGCAGGTCGTGGCGACGGCACCAGTTGCGGAAGAGCCGCTCGGTGTCGAGCGTGTAGGCGTCCGCCTCGGCCCCGCTCAGCAGGGCGGGATGTGCGGTGCCCGCCGTCCGTAGGTGCTCGAGGACCGCTCCCATGCCGGCCGCGATGTCGTTGGTGACCACCGGCACGTCGTCGTACCCCTCGTCCAGCGGCCGTCCGTCCGTGACGACCGGGATGCCGCGGCTGCGGCAGCCGGCCAGGATCGGGTCGTTCCGGACCGGGTCGACGACGATCAGGCCGTCGCAGGGCACCTGCACCTCGAGCCCCCGGGTCGGACTGACCGGGATCGCCGCGATCGCGTGCCCGTGCTCGACCGCCTCGATCGCGGCGCCGGCGACCACCGAGCGGTAGTAGGGCAGGTAGGTCTGCTCCCAGGGCGCGGACTCACGGTGGGCCACCGCGATGCCGAGGATGCGGGTCCGCCCGGTCCTGAGCGCGCGGGCCGCCTGGTTCGGCTGGTAGCCGAGCTCGCGGGCGATCCGTCGCACCCGCTCGCGGGTATCGGGGGCCACCTCGCCCTTGTCGTTCAGCGCCCACGACACCGTCGTGATCGACAGTCCGGCGGCCGCGGCGACGTCGCGGATGCCCACCCGCTTACGGCTGGTCGCCACGCGATCTCCCCTCGGACATCAGCGCTCTTGACGGACGGTCACCTCGTGGCCACACTGACGCGGCCATACTAAACCGTTTTAGGGATCGTCGAGCAGGAGTTCGCATGCGCATCACCCGTCTGGTCGGCGTCACCGCCGCGTGTCTGGCCATCACCGCGGCCTCGGCCTGCAGCAGCGATTCGTCCTCGGACGACTCGACGGACGCCGCCGGGTCCTTCGGCGACTGCCAGGTGACCGGGAAGGCCGGCCAGTACGAGCTGGACACGGTCAAGGACGGCGTCCTGACCATCAAGGCCGACGTCCCGTCGGTCGGATGGTGGGACGGCAACACCGTCGACGACATCAAGAGCGGCTACGAGTACTGCATGGCGGCCGAGATCGCGCAGCGCAGCGGCCTGAAGTCGATCGACCTCCAGTACGTGTCCTTCGACGGCCTCGTGTCGGGCAAGCTCACCGGCTACGACCTCTCCCTCGACGAGATCTCGATCACCCCGGAGCGCCAGCAGGTCGTCGACTTCAGCGACCCGTACTACACCTCCTCCATCGGCGTGCTCGCGAAGAAGGGCGCCGACGTCAGCGAGTCGAACCTGGCGGGCCTGCGGATCGGCGTCAAGCAGGGCACGGCCGGGCAGCAGTGGGTCACCGACACGCTGCACCCGGAGAAGCTGGACGTCTTCCCCGGCGACTCCGAGGCACTCGCGGCCGTCAACGCCGGCCGGATCGACGCCTACCTGCAGGACGTCGCGATCGAGCTCGGGCAGGCCAAGCAGTCCGGCGGCCAGGTCGAGGTGGTCGGCCAGTTCCCGACCGACGAGGCCTACGGCGCGATGCTGCCCAAGGACTCCAAGAACACCGAGACGATCAACAAGATCATCGCCGACCTCGACACGGACGGCACGCTCGAGAAGCTGAGCAAGACCTACCTCGGCCCCGCCTTCGGTGGTGACCCCGAGGAGGTCGCCACCTGGTCGGCGCCGTGACGGCCGTCGAGGCACGCCCGACCGCCCGGTCGACGACCGGGCGGTCCGGGCACGGGCTGACCGTCGTCGCGGCCGTGGTCACCGCCGCGACCGTGCTGTTCGTCGGCATCACCGCGGTGCGGCTGGTCCAGGCCGCACCGCGGTCCGGCGGCTGGCACTGGGTGCTGCTCGCGGTTGCGGTCCTCGGTGCGCTCGCCGCGCTGCTGCTCGTCCTGCCGGTCCTCTCCGCCGTCCGGTACGGCCGCCTGGCACGGGCAGCGGAGGCCCGCGAGGACCCGGTGGCCGTCCGCCGCGACCGGTTCCGCGGCCGCAACGCCGCCCGGCTCGCGATCGGGCTGTGCGTCGCGACGGTGATCGCGACGTTCTTCGTCGTCTTCCTGCTCGCCAACGACCACGCGGTGCAGAGCACCTTCTTCGCACCGGACATGGTCGCGCGCAGCTGGTGGGACGTCACCAAGGCGTTCGGCAAGAACGTCTTCATCGCCGTCGTCGCCGAGGTGATCGTGCTCGCCTGGGGCCTGCTGGTCGCCCTCGCCCGGCTGGCGCCCGGTCCCGGCGGCCGGCCGATCGCCTGGCTGGCCACCGTCTACATCGATGCCTTCCGCGCAGTGCCGGCCATCATCGTCATCTACCTCGTCGGCTTCGGCCTCCCGCTGGCGGGCGTGCCGGTGCTCAGCTCGATGAGCCCCACCTGGGCGGCGATCTTCGCGCTGGTCCTGACCTACGGCGCGTACGTCGCCGAGGTCTACCGCGCCGGGATCGAGAGCATCCACCCCAGCCAGATGGCCGCGGCGCGCTCCCTCGGGCTGTCCTATCCCTCGACCATGCGGTTCGTGATCGTCCCGCAGGCCGTCCGCCGGGTGATCCCGCCACTGCTCAACGACTTCATCGGCCTGCAGAAGGACACGGCGCTCGTGACCGTGATCGGCACCGTCGAGGCGTTCACGCAGGCGAAGACGTATGCCAGCAACTTCTTCAACCTCTCGTCGGTGACCGTGGTGGCGGCTCTGTTCGTCCTGATCACGATCCCCCAGACCCGATTCGTGGACGGGCTGCTCGCGCGCGAGCAGCGGCGTCTGCAGGCCAGGTGAGTCCGATCAGCTTTCTGGAGATCGAAGGACTGCGGAAGTCCTACGGAGCCAACGAGGTCCTGCGCGGCATCGACCTCTCCGTCGAGCAGCACCAGGTGGTCTGCCTGATCGGCGCGTCCGGGTGCGGCAAGTCCACGCTGCTGCGCTGCGTCAACGCGCTCGAGACGATCGACGAGGGCCAGATCCGTCTCGACGGGGACGTCGTCTCCGGCGAGGGCACCGACGTCGACCGGCTGCGCCGCGACGTCGGCATCGTGTTCCAGGCCTTCAACCTGTTCCCGCACATGCGGGTGCTGGACAACATCACGCTCGGACCCCGGCGCATCCACCGGCACTCCCGCGCCGCGGCCGAGGCGCAGGCGCTCGAACTGCTGGAGCGGGTCGGACTGGCCGCGAAGGCCGGCGCCTATCCCGATCAGCTGTCCGGTGGGCAGCAGCAGCGAGTGGCCATCGTCCGAGCGCTCGCCATGAACCCACGGGTGCTGCTGCTGGACGAGATCACGTCCGCGCTGGACCCCGAACTCGTGGCGGAGGTCCTGGGCATCGTCCGGGACCTGGCAGCCGAGGGCATGACCATGCTGCTGGCGACCCACGAGATGTCCTTCGCACGCGAGGTCGCCCACACGGTGTGCTTCCTGCACGAGGGCGTCATCTTGGAGCAGGGGCCACCGGAGCGGATCTTCGGCGCGCCCACCGAACCGCGCACCCAGGCGTTCCTGCACCGGATCGTCGAGGCCGGGCGGCTGTGACCCCGGTTCGCGTGCTCGTCGTCCAGCACGAGGACGACACCGGGCCGGGCTACATCGGCGAACGGATCCGCGCGCTCGGCACCGAGCTCGACGTCGTCCATCCCTACCTCGGCGACCCGATCCCCGAGTCGACCGACGGCTACGCGGGCCTCCTGGTCCTCGGCGGCACACCCGGCCCGTTCGACGACACGACGGCCCGGTGGCTGCCCGACGTCCGGCGGCTGATGGCCGGCGCCCTGGCCGACGAGGTGCCCCTGCTCGGCATCTGCCTGGGCGGTGAGCTGCTCGCCGCCGTCGCGGGGGGCAAGGTCGACCGGATCGACGGGCCGCCCGAGGTCGGGCTGTACCAGGTCCGCCCGACCGAGGCGGCCCGTACCGACCCGCTGTTCGCCGGCCTCCCGCCCGTGGCACCGGCGGTCGAGTGGCACTGGGAGGAGATCGTCGAGCTGCCGCCCGGATCGGTCAGCCTGTGTGGCAACGACCGATTCCCCAACCAGGCCTTCCGGGTCGGCGGGACCGCGTGGGGCACCCAGTTCCATCCCGAGGTGCTCAGCGACACGGCGGCCGAGTGGGCGCGCGGCTCGGCGGCGGATCTGGCTGCGCTCGGGCTGACGACCGAGGGGATCCGCGCCGAGGTCGAGGCCAGCGAGCCCGAGCTGCGTCGTGTGTGGGGCGAGTTGGCGGCGGGCTGGGTGCGGGTCGTCACCGCCGACGCCGACGCCCGGAGCTCAGACCGCCGGTAGCACGAGCAGGGCGGTCGGCAAGGCCAGCAGCAGACCCGCGGCGGCCAGCGCCGTCCACCGCGCAGCCGCCGGAAGCGGGGACGGCGGCTCGAGCAGCCGCACGACCCGGGCACGCACGGCGCTGCCGGCGACGGCCAGCGCGCCGCCGGGCACCGCCACTCCCCCGGTCCCCTCGGCCGCCGCGACGATCGCCTGCGCCAGCGTGCGCCGCGGTGCGGTGCCGCCGGTGCCGTCCGCCAGCGAGCGCAGGGCCACGTCGTCGGCCCGCATCTCCACCAGATCGCGGACGGCGACGTGCGCCCGGGCGGCCGCCGGCAGCACGGGCAGCGCCGCCTCCCACGCCACGAACGGCAGCAGGAGCAGGTGGTGGTGCTCGCTCAGGTGCGCCCGCTCGTGCGCCACCACCGCGGCCAGCTGGGCCTCGTCGAGCTCGGCGACCATGCCCGACGAGAGCACCAGCAACGGCCGCGCACCCGGGATGCAGAACGCCACCGGGGCCGGATGCTCGAGCAGCCGCGTGTCCGGCAGCTCGGCGGAGGGCTGCACGACCAGCTCGAGCAGCGCCCGATGGCGACGGCGGGTGCGGGCGGTCCGCACGCCGGAGAGAACCAGCACGCCCAGCAGCTCCGTCGCGAGGACGACGGCGAGGATGAGGGCGACCCAGTGGTCGCCGCGCACCGGATCGCCCGCGAGGTGTCCCGTGACCAGCGCCCAGGCGGCCTCGGGGAGCGAGTGCCCCCACGGGGCCAGGCCGTGCACGAGCAGCGCGGCGATCATCGACAGCCCGCCGGCCAACCCGATCGCCTGCCAGCAGACGAGGGCCACCAGCGGATCGCGCCGGGTCCAGCCCGCACGGGCCAGCAGCGCCGGCACCGGCCAGGCGAGCAGCACGGCGAGCACGGCCAGCGACGCCGCGGAGGCAGGCAGCACGGGGGCGGTGGAGGCGGTCAGCGCGGCGCGGCGTCGTCCGCGGCGGCGAGCAGCTCGCGCAGCAGGCGCGCCTCGTCGGGGTTGACGCTGCCGACGAAGCGGGCCAGCACCGCCTGGCGGTCGGCCGACTGCCCGAGGACCTCGTGCATGAGCTCGGCCGCGTGGTCCTCGCGACTGGCGCGCGGGCGGAACCGGCGCGGCCGCCCCTCGTCGTGGACGACGAAGCCCTTGTGCTGCAGGCGCGTCAGGACGGTGTGCACGGTCGTCAGCGCGACGTCCCGCTCCGCCAGCTCATCGCGCAGGGTCGTCGCCGCGACCGGTTCCGGCGCGGACCACAGCCGCTCCATGAGCGCGCGCTCCAGCTCCCCCAGCGTTGCCACGGCGCCTCCTGTTCCCTGTCTCACACCGGCTTCTTCTACGTGCCGTAGAAAAGTGTCTTCTACCTGGCGTAGAAAGAACGTGTCGATGGTACGACGTGCAGAGGAGTGAACGCCGTGGACGTCCTGGACGTGGCGCGCTGGCAGTTCGGGGTCACCACCGTCTACCACTTCCTGATGGTTCCGCTGACCATCGGCCTGGGCCTCCTGGTCGCGGTCATGCACACGATGTGGGTGCGCACCGACAAGCCCGAGTGGCTGCGGATGACCCGGTTCTGGGGCCGCATCTACCTGATCAACTTCGTCCTGGGCGTGGCGACCGGGCTCGTGCAGGAATTCCAGTTCGGCCTCGCCTGGAGCGAGTACTCCCGGTTCGTCGGCGACGTGTTCGGCTCGCTGCTGGCCATGGAGGCGTTGCTCGCGTTCTTTCTCGAGTCCACGTTCCTGGGGCTGTGGATCTTCGGCTGGGGCCGGATCCCGAAGCGGGTGCACCTGGCCGCGCTGTGGGCCGCGGTGCTCGGGTCGGTCGTGAGCGCGTACTTCATCATCGCGGCCAACTCCTGGATGCAGCACCCGGTCGGCGTGACGATGGACGGCTCCGGAGCTTCCGCGAAGCCCCGCCTGACCAGCATCGGGGCGGTGCTGACGAACAACACCGCCTTGGCCGCCTTCAGCCACGCGGTCGTCGCGGCACTGATGGCCGCCGGCGCCCTGCTGGTCGGCATCGGCCTCTGGCACCTGCGCCGGCGGAAGCTCGCGAACGGGTGGGAGGGTGCTGGCGACTCTGCCGTCGACCACCGGGTGTGGCGCCGCTCGGTGCGGCTCGGCGGCTGGGTGTCACTGGCGGCCTTCCTCCTCGTCGCCCTGACCGGCGACTGGCAGGGCAAGCTCATGTACCAGCAGCAGCCGCTGAAGATGAGCTCGGCCGAGGCGCTCTGCGAGACCGAGGCGCCGGCGTCGTTCTCGGTCTTCGCCTGGAACAAGCTGGGCTCCAACGAGTGCGACGACGTCCACTCGATCACGGTGCCGGGCCTGCTCTCCTTCCTCGCGCACAGCGACTTCTCCACCGCCGTCCCCGGCGTCAACGAGCTGCAGGAGCGCTACTCGGAGGTCTACGGGGCCACCTACCCCGACGACCCGGCGCGCTTCGGCGACAAGGCCGGCGAACCGGTCGACTACCAGCCGGTGCTGGCGGTGACCTACTGGAGCTTCCGGCTGATGGTCGGCATGGGCGCCGTCTTGGCGGCGGTCGCCGCGTACGCCCTGTGGGCCACCCGGCGCGGGCGCGTGCCGACGTCGCGGATCGGTGTCTACGGCGCGTTGCTGGCCGTCGGCGCACCGTTCCTGGCCAACGCGACCGGCTGGATCTTCACCGAGATGGGCCGGCAGCCGTTCGTGGTGGTGCCCAATCCCGACGTGCCGGTCGCTCAGCAGATCTGGTTCTTCACCGCCCAGGCCGTCTCCCCCGGCGTCACGGCCGCCGAGGTGTGGACGTCGCTGATCACGCTGACCGTCGTCTACGGCGCGCTCGCGGTCGTCGAGCTCGGCCTGATCAGCCGGTTCGTACGCCGCGGCATCACGACCGGCGACGGCGCACCGACCCCGACCGGCACCCCGGACGGGCCCGACCGCGCCGACTCCCCCGACGGCGCCACCGACGGCGACGACGTCCTCTCCTTCGCCTACTGAACTGTGCTTCCCCCACCCACCCCGCCGTTGGAGACGTGACATGGACCTGCAGACGCTCTGGTTCGCCGCCGTCGCGGTGCTCTGGACCGGCTTCCTCCTGCTCGAAGGTTTCGACTTCGGTGTCGCGGCGCTGCTGCCCGTGCTGGGCCGCACCCCCGCCGACCGGCACCTCATGCTGCGGAGCATCGGCCCCCTGTGGGACGGCAACGAGGTGTGGCTGATCACCGCCGCCGGCGCGGTGTTCGCCGCCTTCCCCGGCTGGTACGCCACATGGCTGCCCGCGCTCTACCTGCCGTTCGTGATCGTGCTGCTCGGCCTCATCGTGCGGGCGGTCGCCTTCGAGTGGCGGCACTCCTCGCACGACCCGCGGTGGGACGCCACCTGGACGCACGTGATCACCGGCGGCTCACTGGTGGCCGCCCTTGGGGTCGGCGCCGCACTCGGGGCGACGACGCTGGGCTTGCCGATCGACGGCGACGGCCACCGGGTGGGCGCCGCCTTCGCCGGGGTCGGATGGCCGGCGGTGCTGGGCGCGCTGGCGATCCTCGCGTTCGCGCTCGTCCACGGGGCGCTGTTCCTCGCGCTGAAGACCGACGGCGACGTGCGGCTGCGGGCACGGGCGTTCGCGCTGCGGTGGTCGCCGGTCGCCGCGCTGCCGCTGCTGGTCTGGGCCGGGCTGGTGCACCTGCGCTACGGCACGCCAGTCACCGCGGTGCTGTGGCTGATCGCCGCTTCGGCAGTGGTCCTCGCCTGGACCCGGATCCGGCTGGACCGGGAGGGGTCGGCATTCGCCGCGTGGGCCTTGATGCTGGTCGCCTCGGCCGCCACGATCTTCGGCGCCGCGTACCCGGTCGTCGTCCCGTCGACCATCGATCCGGCCTTCGATGTGACGATCGGCGACGCGTCGGTCAGCGCCTACACCCTCACCGTGATGACCTGGGTCGCCGCCGTCGGCCTGCCCGTGGTCCTCGCGTACCAGGCGTGGACGTACTGGGTCTTCCGGAAGCGGCTGACCGCGGAGCCGCAGCACGAGACAATTGGTGCCGAGGCGTGACCGGAGCGGAATCTGCGGCTCGCGGGCCGCTGGCCGCCCTCGCGGGAGTCGCCGGTGTGCGGCGTGCGCTCGCCCGCGCCGCCGCGACGGCGCTCGCGCAGACGGTCGGGCTGGTGCTGCTCGCCGCCGGGCTGGCGCAGGCCATCGCCCGGGTGGCCGGGCTCGCCGACGGATCGCCGGCGCGCCCCCTGCTGCTGGCGGCCGTGGGGGTCGCGTTGCGGGCGGCCGCCGGGACCCTCGGCGAGGTGCTGGCCGCCCGGGACGCCCGCCGTGCGGAGGACGAACTCCGCCGGACGCTGCTCGACCGGCTCACCGGCTCGTCGGCCGCCGTCGCCGCCGCGGGAGGTCCGGCGCCGGCCGCGGTGCTCGCTACGACCCGGCTCTCCGACCTGGGGCCCGCGCTGGCGACCTACCTGCCGGCGCTCGCCTCGACGCTCGTCGTCCCGGCTGCCTTGCTCGCCGTCCTGGCCTGGACCGACCTGCTCTCGGCCGTCCTGGTCGCGGTCACGCTGCCCCTGGTGCCGCTGTTCATGGCGCTGGTGGGCAGGTACACCCGCGACGCGACCGTCGGGTCGGCCCGGGCTCTGGACCGGATCGCCACGTCGGTGGCCGAACTGGTGCGGGGGTTGCCGGTGCTGGTCGGTCTCGGTCGCGCGGCCGAGCAGGCGGCGGCCCTGGCCGCGCTGGGCGAGGACCACCGCCGGCGCACCCTGGCGACGCTCCGGATCGCCTTCCTCTCCGCGCTCGTACTGGAACTGATCGCCACGCTGTCGGTCGCGCTGGTGGCGGTGACCGTGGGTCTGCGGCTGATCTCCGGCGACCTCTCGCTGGCGTTCGGCCTCACCGCGCTGCTACTGGCGCCGGAGGCGTTCACGCCGCTGCGGGCGCTGGGCGCGGCACACCATGCCGCCGAGGACGCCACCCTGGCCGCCGCGGAGGCGCGTGCCGTCCTGGCCGCTACCCCTGCCGCCGTCGAAGCGGCGGATGCCGCCGGCGCCGCCGCGGGAGAGGATGACCCCCGCGGTGCCGACGTGGCGGTCGTGGGCCTGGCGGTCCGCTACCCGGGCCGTCCGGTGGCTGCCCTGCCGCCGATGGATCTCACCGTCCGCCCCGGCGAGCTGCTCGCGCTCACCGGTGCCAGCGGCTCCGGCAAGTCGACGCTGCTGTCCGCGCTCGCCGGTCTGATCGGGTCCGAAGCCCGGATGACGGGCACGGTCCGCGGTGTCCCGGCCGGTGCGGTGGCGTACGTGCCGCAGTTCCCGAGGACGACGGGCGCGACGGTGGCCGACGAGCTCCGGCGGCACGCGGGCTCGGAACCGGGAGCCGACGGGATCGTGGGCGAGGCCTTCGTGGTCGAGGCGCTGGCCCGGGTCGGCCTGACGGAGCTGGCGGGCCGAACGTCGGAGAGCTTGTCCCCGGGCCAACTCCAGCGGGTGGCGCTCGCCCGCGCCCTGGTGCGGGTCCGCCGGGGAGCCACCCTGCTGCTGCTCGACGAACCGACCGCCCACCTGGACGAGAAGTCGCGCAGCCTGGTCGCCGACGTCCTGGCGGGTCTGCGCGGAACCGTCAGCATCGTGCTGGTCACGCACGACCCGGCGCTCGCCGCCCTCGCCGACCGCACGGTGGGCCTGACCTCGCCGACGACCTCGGCGATCTCGCCGCCGACGGCGCCGCACGGCGACCGGATCGCCGAGGTCGCCGCGGCGCGTGAGGTGTCTGTGCCTGCGCCTGCGCCCGCGTCCGAGGCCGCCGCGCCGGCACACCCGCGGGTCGCGCTGGGGCGGGCGGTGCTCGCGGGGTCCTTCTCTGCCGGAGCCGGGGTGGCGCTGACCGCGGTGTCGGGCTGGCTGATCCTGCGGGCCGCGGAGATGCCTCCCGTTCTCACCCTGCTGGTCGCGATCGTGGGCGTGCGCTTCTTCGGCCTGGGGCGGGCGGTGCTGCGCTGGCTCGAGCGGATGACCGCGCACGACGCCGCACTGCGGCTGGCCGCGGGAGCCCGGGTGCGGGTCTGGTCCGCCCTGGCGGCACAGGGCCTCGCCGCCGACCGGACCCCGGGCTCCGCGCTGGCCCGCGTCGTCGGCGACGTCGGCGTGGTCCAGGACCTCACCGTGCGGGTGCGCCCGCCGCTGCTGGTCGCCGCCGTCGTTTCTTCGGCGACCGTCGCCGCACTCGCGCTCGTCGACCCGGTGGCCGCCGGAGCGGTCGGCGCCGTGCTCGCAGCAACGGCCGCGCTGGTCCTGTTGGCGCACCGGCGGCTCGGCGCAGGCGCGGCGCGGGTCGAGAGCGGTCTGCGCGTGGCCGCGCTGCGCGAGACGACGACGGTGCTCGAGGGCATCCCGGACCTGCGCGCGCACGGCCTGGCCGGCGACGCGGCCGCGGACCTCGCCGCGGTGGCCGCCCGGCAGTCGGGCGCCGCCCGCATCAGAACGCGGGCCGCGGCGCTGGGCAACGGGCTGGTCGTGCTCGGCACCGGCCTCGCCGCGGTCCTCGCGGCCGCCGCCGGCGCGCGCCAGGGACTGGCCGGCCCCGCCGTCGCCGTCCTCGCCCTCGCCCCGCTGGCCCTGGCCGAACCGCTGGCCGGTCTCGTGAGCGGCCTGCAGCGGCGGGGCGCCCTCGCCGACGCCCGGGCCCGCATCGACGCCGTCCTGGCCGCGCCGCTGCCCGCGGAGCCGGAGCACCCCCTGCCTGAGCTCGACGGCGTGCGACTCCTGGCGACCGACGACCTGCGAGCCGGCTGGCCCGGCGGTCCCGACGTCCTGCGCGGGCTCACTCTGCGTGCGACGGCCGGCGACGGCTGGACCGTCGTCCGCGGGCCGTCCGGCAGCGGCAAGTCGACGCTGCTCGCGGTGCTCATGGCCGCGTTGCGTCCACGGGCCGGCGAGTACACCGTCGACGGAGTGCCCGCCGACCGCCTGCGGGGTGCCGACCTGCGCGCGGAGATGGCGTGGCTGCCGCAGGAGGCGCACGTCTTCGCATCGAGCATCCGGGCCAACCTGGCGCTGGCCGCCCCCCGCGGCGAGCTGACCGGCGCCGTCGGCGAGGCCCGCATGCGAGCGGCGCTCACCGCGACCGGGCTGGGGCCGCTACTGGCCGGGCTGCCCGAGGGCATGGACACATCCGTGGGCGCCGGCGGCACCGCGCTGTCCGGCGGTGAGCGGCGCCGGCTGGCCGCCGCCCGGGCGCTGCTGGCCGACCGGGACGTCGTCCTGCTCGATGAGCCCACCGCGCACCTGGACCGGCCGACGGCCGCGGCGCTGGTGCGCGACCTGCGCGCGGCGCTCGCCGGCCGGATGGTCGTCTGCGTGACCCACGACGAGCTCGAGGAGCCCGGCGACACCGTCCTCCGGATGGGCGCGGGCGAACCGGTGCGCGCGGGGGGGCTGAATCGTCGTACCGGTCGGGCAGGGTGCAACCCATGGACGCACCCTTCACCGGATCGGTCTTCCTCGGCATGAGCGTCGACGGGTTCATCGCCCGGTCCGACGGCACCCTGTCCTTCCTCGACGGGGGCGAGAAGCCGGACGATGGCACGGCTCCCGCGCCCGACGACGGCACCGGCGGCGACTTCGGCTTCGCGGACTTCGTGGCCTCGATCGACGCGATCGTCATGGGCCGGAGCACCTACGAGTTCATCCAGCCCTTCGCCGACTGGCCCTACCAGGGCAAGCCGGTGCACGTGCTGAGCTCGACCCTCGAGCCGGGTGCCGACGACCGCATCACGGTGCACCCGTCGTTCGACGAGGCGGTCACGGGGTTGACGGCGGCCGGCTACCGGCGCGTGTACGTCGACGGTGGCCGGACGGTGCACGCCTTCCTGCGCGCCGGGCTGATCGCCGACCTCACGCTGTCGCGGGTGCCGGTGCTCATCGGCACCGGACTCACCCCGTTCGGCGAGCTGGCCGCCGACATCGCGCTCGAGCACGTGCGCACGCGGACATTCGCCGGCGGCATGGTGCAGTCGACGTACACCGTCGTCCGGTAGGGGTCAGTCGGTGAGCGGCACGTCGACCGCGATCTCAGGCCCCAGCTTCGCGCCCTGCAGCAGCTCCAGATCGTCACCCGACCAGAAGCTGCCCGGGTCGTAGGCGTTCAGCGGCCGGTCGCCGGGGATCAGGCCCATCGCGGTGTAGGTGGCGGCGACGAGCTCGGCGCAGAACACCGTCTCCGACGCCGTGCTCCGCCGGACCCGCCCGTTGACCCAGCCGCGCACCAGCCCCCGCGTGGTCGGGAAGGGTCGGCCGTCGAGCCGGGCTACGGTGCGCAGGACGGCGTCCTCCATTTCCGTCGTCACCCCGCCGTCGTCGGCAGGGCCGACCAGCTGGCGGAACCAGGCGTGCTGGCCGTAGCGCCGGCGCCAGGTCAGGACGGCGTCGCGGAGGTCGTGCAGCTGGACCCCGCGCTGGTGGGTCCCGGTCCAAGCGTCGGGCAGCGACTTGCCGAGCTCGGCGTGCCAGAGCAGCGGCGGCAGGTCTTCGAGCACGACCGCCATACCCACGTGGTTGACCGGGGCATTGGTGAGCGCCCGGATCGCACGGTCGGCCAGGGAGGCGCCGCGGAAGATCCAGACGTCGCCGGTGCGGGTGAGCTCGACGGCCTGGTCGAGAGCAAGATCGGGCACGCCGCTACGTTACGGACGTGCGCCTCTGGAAGCTGCTCGGACTGGCCGGCCTCGCCGGGGTGGCGGCGACCGGCGCCGTGCTGGCGCGCAACGAGCGCCAGCGACGCGCCTACACGCCGGACGACGTCCGCGCCCGGCTGCACGAACGGGCCGCCGGGCTCGCCGATGCTCCGGAGCCGGCGCCCGCGACGCCGCAGCAGCTGACCGCCGGCCGCATGCACCTGCTGGCCCGTCGCTTCCGCCGCGGCTGAACGGAGTGCGAGGGCGCGGAAAATGCGTCCCTCCCACTCCACTCAGGCGGGCGCCTGCCGGAGGACGACGATGCCGTCGCGGTCCGCGCAGAGCCACTCGCCCTCGCGGAACACCACGCTCGCGAAGACGACCGGGATGCCCGCCTGGCCGGAGTGCAGCCCCCGCTGGCTCTTGCGCGGGAACGCCGCGAGCGCCCGCACGCCGATCGGCTGCTCGCCCAGCTCGTCGGCGTCCCGGATGCAGCCGTAGACGACGATCCCGGCCCAGCCGTTCCGAGCGGCGGCCACCGCGAGGTTGCCCCCGACCAGGCCGCACCGCAGCGAGCCACCGCCGTCCACGACGAGCACCCGCCCCCCGCCCGGGCTCTCGACCGCCTGCTTCACCAGCGTGTTGTCCTCGAAGACCTTGAGCGTGGTGATCAGGCCGCTGAACCGCGGGTTGCCCCCGAACGCCTGGAAGACCGGGTCGCAGACCTGGATCTCCGGATGGGTGTCGCACAGGTCGGTGGTGGCGAAGGACGGGGTCTCGGTCATCGGGCTCGCTCTCGGGTGGTGGGTCGCGGGTGCGGTCAGCCGGCGATCGCGGCGACGACCGCGTCGGTGAACTCCGTCGTCGAGGCGGAGCCTCCCAGGTCGCGGGTGCTGACACCGCCCCGCACGGCGGCTCGCACCCCCTCCTCGATCCGCACGGCGGCGTCGACGAGCCGCTGGTCGCCGTGCCGGGTGCCGAGCCAGTCCAGCAGCACCCCCGACGACAGGATCATCGCGATCGGATTGGCCAGCCCCTGTCCGGCGATGTCCGGCGCGGACCCGTGCGCGGCCTGCGCCATGCACCGGTCGTCGGAGGCGTTGATCGACGGCGCGATCCCCAGCGACCCGGCCAGCTCACCGGCCATGTCCGACAGGATGTCGCCGAACATGTTCTCGGCCACGACCACGTCGAAGGACGACGCCCGGCGCAGCAGGTGCACCGTCATGGCGTCGATGTGGAAGTCGTCGACGGCCACGTCGGGGTAGTCCGCCGCAACCTCCAGGCACACCTTCTTGAACAGCCCGGAGCTCAGCCGCAGCACGTTGGCCTTGTGCACGATCGTCAGCTTCTTCCCTCGGCGCCGGGCGAGCTCGAACGCGGTGCGCGCGATCCGCTCGATCGCCGGGCGCGTGAAGATGCCCATCGCGACGGCGACGTCCGGCGACGGCATGTACTCACCGGTCCCCGCGTACGTGCTCCGGTCCGCGTAGAAGCCCTGGGTGTTCTCCCGGACGATCACCAGGTCGGTGTCGGGCGCGATGGCCGCACCGCCCTCGAAGCTCCGCGCCGGGCGGACGTTCGCGTACAGGTCGTAGTGCTTGCGGATCGCCCCGCTCGGGTTCAGCTGTGACCTGAACGGCTCCGGGTAAGCCGCGCTGTCGTGCGGCCCGAGCAGCCAGCCGTCGAGCTCGCCCAGGGTGGCCATCGTGGCGTCCGGAATGGCGCTGCCGTGTTCGTCGATGGCCGAGGCGCCCAGGGGCAGCTCCTGCCAGTCGACGGGATCGGCGCCGACGGCGGCCAGCGCCGCATCGACCACCCGCACGGACGCGGGCACGATCTCCGGCCCGATGCCGTCGCCGAGCATCACTCCCAGGCGATAGCCGTCGGTGCTGGTCATGTCGGACCTCACTCGCTGACGGGGGCGGCCCCGGCGGGCTCGTCGAGAACCCACCAGGTGCGGACGTTGACGAACTCGCGGATCCCCGCGGCGGCGAGCTCGCGGCCGTAGCCACTGGCCCGCGTGCCGCCGAAGGGCATCCGGGGGTCGGAGGCGACGAGCGCGTTGACGAAGGCGGCACCGGAGCGGATCCGGCGGGCGGCGGCGATGCCGCGGTCGGCGTCCGTCGTCCACACGCTGGCGCCGAGGCCGAACCGGGTGTCGTTGGCGATGCGGACAGCCTCGTCGTCCCCGTCGGCGACGATGACGATGGCCACCGGGCCGAAGATCTCCTCCTCGTAGGCGACCTGGCCGGGGGCGACGTCGGTCAGGACGGTCGGTGCGTAGAAGCACCCGGGCCCGTCGAGCGGACGCCCGCCGGCGAGCAGCCGGGCGCCGGCCGCGACCGAGGCCGCCACCTGGCGGTGGACGCCGTCGCGGAGGTCGGGGCGGGCCATCGGCCCGACGTGCGTGCCGGGCGCCTCCGGGTCGCCGACGACCAGGGACTCGACCTCGGCCACGAGCAGCCGGGTGAACTCCTCGGCGACCGAGGAGTCCACGATCAACCGCTTCGGCGAGATGCAGCTCTGCCCGGCGTTCATCAGACGGCCGCGCGCCGCCAGGGCGGCGACCCGCGGCAGGTCGGCATCGGCGAGGACGACGAAGGCGTCGGACCCGCCGAGTTCGAGCACCGACTTCTTGATGGCGTCGCCGGCGGCCGCGCCGACCGCCCGCCCGGCGCGCTCGCTGCCGGTGATGGTCACGGCGCCGATCCGTGGGTCGGCGATCAGCCGCTGCGTGACGGCGGGGACGTCGGCCTCCGCGACGACGAGCGCCCCGAACAGACCCTCGGGCGCACCGGCTGCGGTCACGATCCGCTGCACCGCCACGGCACAGCCCGTGGTGTTCGGCGAGTGCTTGAGCAGCGCCGCGTTGCCGGCCATCAGCGCGGGGGCGGCGAAGCGCAGCACCTGCCAGAGCGGGAAGTTCCAGGGCATGACGGCGAGCACGACGCCGACCGGGTCGTAGGAGATCCAGCTGCGATCGGCCGAGGTCGCGATCGGCTCGTCGGCGAGGAACGCCGCCGCGTTGTCGGCGTAGTAGTCGCAGGTGGTCGCGCACTTCTCGACCTCGGCGCGCGCCTCGACCAGCGGCTTGCCCATCTCCCGGGTGATCAGCAGGGCGAGGTCGTCGATCTCGTCGCGGAGGATCTCTGCGACCCGGCGCAGCACGACGGCGCGCTCGGCGATGGGCCGCGCTGCCCACTCGTGCTGCGCCTCGTCGGCGCTCGCCAGCGCCGCCTCCACCTCGGCATCGGTGAAGACGGCGTACTCGGCCAGCGGCTCGCCGGTCGCGGGGTTGGAAGTGACGAGCGCGCTCACGACTTGCTCGCGCTGTCGCTCGGGCGCGCGGGTCCAGCGCCGCGATCGCTTTCCGACAGGTGCTCGAACGTCTCGCCCGTCGCGGTGATGGTGCGGGTGACGTCGCGCCCGCCGTAGACCCAGTAGATGGTCATCGTGCCCTCGCCGCGGTTGCGGAAGCAGTGCGGAACGCCCGCCGGCACCCAGGTGGCCTGCCCGGCGACGAGGTCGAACTCGTCCTCACCGACGACCGCGGTGGCCTCGCCCTCGTAGACGAGGACCGACTCCTCGACGTTGTGCGAGTGCAGCGGGATGCCGGTGCCGGGAGAGAACACGGTCATGCCCGTCGTCACCTTGTTCTCCTGGCAGTTCCACTTGCCGACGAACGGCACGGTGACGACGCCGTTGCCGCGGTCGAAGCGCTCGATGTCGTCGGGGCGCAGGACCATCGACGGCGGGGTGGGCTGCGTGGGTTCGGATGTGGCGCTCATGCGGGCTCCTCGGCGGCGTGGCTGACCAGCAGTGCTCCGGGCGTGTTCACCTGGCCGACGAGCACCTGCTCGGCGACCGTGCGCCACGCGGCGAAGTGCGGGGACGTCTTGTGCGCCGCGAACGCATCGGCGTCGCGGTAGAGCTCGTAGAGCACGAAGCGGTTCTCGTCGCCGTCCACGGCCGAGACGTCGAACCGCAGGCAGCCCGGCTCGTCCCGCACCGAGGCCTCGGCGTTGGCCGCCATGCCGGCGAGGAACTCCTCGCGCCGACCGGGCCGGACCTCCATCTGCACCACCAGGCTGAACATCCGCCGTCCTTCCACTGCTCGGATTTGTATGCAACTGTGTATACAAGACGGGACCCGAGGATGGGAAGAGGAACCCGATGGCCGAGGAGCGGTACTCGCCGGACCACCTGCGCGACTTCGGCGCACGGGTGCTCGAGGCGCTGGGCGTGCCGTCGGCGGACGCCGCGCTGGTCGCCGACAGCCTGGTCCAGGCCGACCTCTGGGGACACGGCTCGCACGGGATGCTGCGTCTGCCCTGGTACGCCGCGCGGCTGCGCATCGGCGCCATGACCGCGGCCGCCGCCCCCGCAGTGCTCGCCGACACCGGCCCGCTGGTGCTCCTCGACGGCCGGGACGGCGTCGGCCAGGTGCTCACCGAACGGGCCCGGGTCCTCGCCGTCGAGCGGGCACGCCGGCACGGCATCGGCGCGGTCGGCGTCCGCAACTCCAACCACTTCGGGACGGCGATGTACTGGACCCGCCGCGCCGCCCACGACGGCTGCGTCGCCGTCCTGACCACGAACGCGAGCCCGGCCATGGCGCCGTGGGGCGGGCGGGAGAAGGTGCTCGGCACCAACCCGTGGTCGATCGCGGCGCCCGGGCCGGAGGGGCGCGTCGTCGCCGTCGACATAGCCAACACCGCCGTCGCGCGCGGAAAGATCTACCTGGCCAAGAACAAGGGCGAGCCGATCCCCGACACGTGGGCGTTGAGCCCGCATGGTGCCCCCACCACCGACCCCGCCGAGGGCGTGCTGGGCGTCGTCCTGCCGATGGCCGGCCACAAGGGGTACGCGATCACGTTCCTCATGGACGTCCTCTCGGGGGCGCTCACCGGCAGCGGCGTCGGCACCGAGGTGCACGGGCCGTACGAGCCCCAGGCGCGCAGCCGCGCCGGGCACCTCTTCCTGGCGATCGACCCCTCGGCGCTCGGCGACCCGGCAGACTACGAGGCCCGGGTGCAGCGACTGATCGACGAGGTGAAGGACGTGCCACTGGCGCAGGGGTTCGACGAGGTCTTCTACCCGGGCGAGGTGGAGGACCGCGCGGAGGCGGCGAACGTGGCCGCGGGCGGCGTGACCCTCGCCGCCGACTCCCTCGCCGATCTGCGCCGGCTGGGTGCCGAGACCGGAGTGGCCTTCGACAGCGGGAACCCGCGGTGACCGATCCGGGGCCCAGCAAGGCCGACCAGGTGCACGCCCAGCTCAAGGAGGAGATCGAGCTCGGCGAGCTGGCGCCCGGCACGTCGCTGTCCGAGCTGTCGCTGGTGGAGCGCACGGGCGCGTCCCGCACGCCGGTGCGCGAGGCCCTGCGCCGGCTGGCCGCCGAGGGGCTCGTCGACCTGACGCCCCGGCTGGGCGCGCGCGTCTCCCGGGTGTCCGCCCAGAGCGTGCGCGACCTGTTCGAGTTCCGGCAGCTGCTCGAGCCCGTGGCCATCCGCCAGGCGACCGAGACCGCGGCGGCCGATCCCGAGGTCCGTCGCACCTTCACGTCGATGCGCACCGAGTTCACCCGCATCCAGCGGCGCGTGCCGTCGCAGGCACGGTCCCGCGCCTTCTACGAGGTGGCCGACCGGTTCGACTGGGCGATCATCCACGCCACGCGCAACGAGCACCTGCGGCGGACCATCGCCGAGCTGCGGCCGCACACCGCGCGGCTGCGCAACCTCTCGCACCTCGACCCGCAGCGCACCGACGTCTCCGTCACCGAGCACCTCGAGATCTGCGACGCGCTGCTCACCGGCGACGCCGATGCGGCGGCGTCCCTCATCGCCGGGCACCTGGCCGAGAGCGTGCGGACGATCTTCCGCAACCTCGCGCAGGGGCCCGGCGAAGCCCTCGACCTGCTCGGCTGATCCCCGTCCGGCACTCGTGGCCACACGTGCCGGACGCGGCCCCCTGCAGGGTCCCACCGCCGGCCCCGTCCCGGGTCCCATCCTGAGCTTGCGAAGGGTGGGGAGGACGGGGTCCTTCTCCGGTGGGGGCAGGAGGTCCTTTCAGTACGAGGCCTTGACCGCCAATACGGGGCAGTTGGCGTCGAGCAGGACGCGCTGCGCCTGGCTGCCGGTGATCAGCTTGCCCGTGGGGCTCCGGCGGCGGATCCCGATGACCAGCAGGCTGGCCTTCACCCGGTCGGCCGCCTCGACGAGCTCCTCCGACGCCTCGTTGCCCCGCACGAGCTGCTCGATCTCGAAGACGACGCCCGCCTCCTGCAGGCGGGCGCGCACCTGGTCCATCGCCGGCTCGGACGCGAACCTGCTGTCCGACAGCGAGTCGCCGCGCGAGCTGTTGACGATGTGCAGGGGCTCCTCGCGGCGCTGGGCCTCGGTGATCGCGGCCGACAGCGCCGCCTCGCCCTCGGGGGTGGGGACGAAGCCCACGACGATGGTCATGGGGGCAGCTTCCCGGACCGCCCGGACGTCGTCAGCATTTCGCTGCTAAGGATCTTTGTGGTCGTTGCGTTCAGCCCGGTCGGCGGCCCGCCCGGAGGGTGAAGCGGCGCTCGGGCCGCCCGGCCGTGCCGTACCGCTGCCGGACGTCGGCCTGCTGGTCGGCCACCAGCTGCTCGAGGTAGCGCCGCGCGCTCACCCGCGCCAGGCCGGTGCGCTCGCTGCACTCCGTGGCCGACAGCCCGTCGGCGCCGGCGTCGGCGAGCGCGCCCCGGACCAGCTCCAGCGTCTCGGGACTGATCCCCTTGGGCGTGACCGGAGCCGCCGCCGCGGATCCGACGACGCCGCCGAAGAAGCGGTCGACGTCGCCCTGGTCGACCTCCTCGAGCTCCTCGAGCGAACCGCGGAGGCGGGCGTAGTCGCGCAGCCGGTCCTCGAACGTCCGCCGGTCGAACGGCTTGACCAGGTAGTGCAGCACCCCGCCGTGCTGGGCGCTGCGGATGAAGTCGACGTCCCGCGCCGCGCTGATCACGATGACGTCGGACGGCGACCCGGCGGCCCGCAGCCGGCGCAGCACCTCCAGACCGGTCATGTCGGGGAGGTAGACGTCGAGGAGCACGAGGTCGGGCCGGAGCCGCTCGATGTCCCGGAGGGCCTGGCCACCGGTCGATGCGGTGCCGACGACCTCGAAGCCCTCGACGGCGGCGACGAAGCCGCTGTGGACCTTCGCCACCATGAAGTCGTCGTCGACGATGAAGACGCCGGTCACGACCGCACCAGCGCCGGGTCGACGGGCAGGCGGGCGGCGAACGTGGAGCCACCCACGGAGGTGGCGGTGACGCTCCCCCCGCGGCGGGTGCAGACCAGGTGCACCAGGGACAGCCCGATGCCGCGCTCCCCCGCATGGCCCCCGCAGGTGGACCGCTCGGCCTCGGCCTTCGTGGACATGCCCCGCCGGAACACCTCCCGCTCCATGCCCCGCGGAACGCCGGGGCCCGAGTCGCGGACGACGATGTCGACCTCCCCGTCGACGACGCCCAGGGCGACCTCGACCCACCGCTCCGGCGCCGTCGCAGCGGCGTCGAGGGCGTTGTCGACCAGGTTGCCGACGACGGTGGCGACGTCGGTGGACAGTTCGTCGTCCAGCGCGGGGAGGGAGGCGTCCGGCGAGATCCGGAGCTCGACGCCGAGCTCGTCGGCCTGGCTCGCCTTGGCGATCAGCAGGGCGGCGATCGACGGATCGCGGACGGCGGCGGTGACCGCCTCGGTGAGCTCCGAGCGGCCCACGCTCACCCGGTGCACGAACCGCACGGCCTCGTCGGCCTCGCCGAGCTCGATCAGCCCGGCGATGGTGTGCAGCCGGTTGCTGAACTCGTGGGCCTGGGCGCGCAGTGTGTCGGTGACGTGCTTGGTGAGGTCGAGCTCCCGCCGCAGTTCGAGCAGCTCGGTGCGGTCGCGCAGGGTCGTGACGGAGCCGATCGGCCGGCCCCGGCTGGCGATCGGCAGCCGGTTGACCACGAGGACCCGCCCGGCACTGGCCACGGGGCGGTCGCGCTCGACGGTCTCGGTCAGCAGCGCGTCGCGCATGTCCTCCCCCACGCCCAGCTCGTCCAGCGTCCGGCCCAGCGCGTCGCCGGGGATGCGCAGCAGGCGGATCGCCTCGTCGTTGATCAGCGTCACGCGGCCCCGCAGGTCCAGGCCGACGACGCCCTCGCGGATGCCGTGCAGCATCGCGTCGCGGTGCTCGACGAGCCCCGCGATCTCGGGCGGCTCCATGCCGAGGGTCTGGCGCTTCACCCGCCGCGCCACCAGCAGCGAGCCGACGATGCCGATGATGCTGGCCAGCCCGAGGTAGGTCAGCAGGTTCGGCGCCGCACCGGCGAGCGCGTCACCGACCGAGGGATAGAGCCGCTGCACGACCACGAAGCCGATCGTGTCGCCGTTGAGCGCCAGGATCGGCACCATCGCCACGGCCGCCGGCCGGCCCTCGTAGAGGCGATCCCCCGACCACGACCGCCCGGAGAGCACCGGGCTGTCGCCGACGGGGAAAAGGGTGTCGATCTGTTCGGTGTCCGTGCTGGCGAGGACCCTGTGCTCTCCGTCGGCGATGAGCACGGCATCGGCCTCGAAGGCGCTCTTGGTGCCCCGCGCCGCGATCTGCAGGTAGCGCAGGCCGCCGTCCTCGAACTCGTCCCGCGTGGCCTTCGCGTTCGCGAGGGTCTCCCCGGCGGCGCGGGCGCGCCGCCCCTCGCTCTCGTGCGAGCCCTGGATGGTCTGCGCCACGGTCACGGCCGCCACGCCCACCAGGACGACGCAGATGATGACCACCTGCAGCGCGAGCAGCTGGCCGGCCAGCGACAGCCGCCGGGTCATCCGCTCCTCCTGACGTCGTGGTTCACGGAGACCGCCCAGTTCACCAGGCGTGTCGCTCCGCGTGGGACCGTGGACACAACGACCACAAAGCTCATTGCGCACTCAAGCGTGACACGCCGACAGCGGTCACCCATCGTCGCCTTCACGCGGTGGTCATCCACCGGACACACAGGAGGACAAGATGCGCACTGCTTCCCTGCGGAAGCTCACCGTCGGCGCCGTCGCCGCCGGGCTCGTGCTCACCGGCTGCGGCACCACTGCCAAGGACAACTCCGCCAGTGGCGGGGAGACCGAGAGCGGCCCGATCAGCGGCCTGCGGGTCATGGTCCCGAACTCGCCCGGCAGCGGCTACGACGTCACGGCGCGGGCCTGGGCCCAGGTGATGGACGACGAGAAGCTGGCCGACAGCGTCGAGGTGTTCAACCTCGAGGGCGCCGGCGGCACCGTCGGCCTGCAGCGGCTGGTGAACGAGAAGGGCAACGCCGAGATGCTCATGCAGATGGGCCTCGGCGTCGTGGGCGCCCAGTTCAGCAACCAGTCCGCGGCGACCCTCGACCAGACCACCCCGATCGCCAAGCTGATTGAGGAGTCCGAGGCGATCGTCGTCCCGGGCGATTCCCCCTACAAGACGCTCGACGACCTGGTCACCGCGTGGAAGGCCGACCCGAACAACACGCCGGTCGGCGGCGCCTCCAACCCGGGCGGCCCGGACCACCTGACCCCCATGCTCCTGGCCCAGGAGGTCGGCGTGAAGCCGACCGACGTCAACTACGTGCCCTACGACGGCGGCGGCGAGCTGCTGGCCGGCATCCTCGGCGGCGACGTGAAGTTCGCGGCGACCGGCATCAGCGAGGTCAGCGAGTCGGCTGCCGCCGGCGACGTCCGCGTCCTCGCGGTCACCGGCGACAAGGCCATCGAGGGCGTCGACGCACCGACGCTGAAGGACGCCGGCGTGGACCTGACCTTCACCAACTGGCGCGGCATCGTGGCACCTCCCGGCCTCTCCGACGAGGAGACCCAGCGCCTGGTCGACGCCGTGACGAAGATGCACGACAGCGATGCGTGGAAGAAGGTCCTGGAGACCCAGGGCTGGACCGACGCCTTCGTGACCGGCGACGAGTTCAAGAGCTTCCTCGACGAGCAGAGCAAGAGCGTCGAGGGCGTCATGGGCGAGCTGGGCCTGGCATGAGCACCGCCGCCTCCTCGTCCGGAGGCGGCACCCGGGAGCAGGGCCGCTCCGAGTTCGGAGTGGCCCTGTTCCTCGGGGCGGTCGGCCTCCTCGTCCTCGTCTCGGCGCTCCTGCTGCCCGAGAGCCGGATCTCCCGCGGCCCCGTGGGCCCGGCCGCCGTCCCGATCGTCGTCGCCATCCTCCTGATCGTCACCGCCGTGTTCCTCGCCATCGACGTCGCCCGCGGCGGCCGGGGCGAGCCCGAGGGCGGCGAGGACATCGAGCTCGGCGGCGGCACCGACTGGCGCACGGTTCTCATGCTGGCCGTCGCGTTCATCGCGAACGCGCTGCTCATCGAGCCGCTGGGGTGGGTGTTCTCCGGCGCGATCCTCTTCTGGGGAGCGGCCTTCGCCCTCGGCAGCCGGCACTGGGTCCGCGACGCGGTCATCGCGTTCGTCCTGTCCATCGGCACCTGGTACGTCTTCGCGCTCGGTCTCGGCATCGTGATGCCCCCGGGCATCCTGGAGGGGATCCTCTGATGGACGCGCTGTCCTCCCTGATCGACGGCTTCGGGACCGCACTCACGCCGACGAACCTGCTGTTCGCGTTCCTGGGCGTGCTGCTGGGCACCGCGATCGGCGTCCTGCCCGGCATCGGCCCGGCGATGACCGTCGCGCTGCTGCTGCCGCTGACCCGGGGCCTCGACGTCACCACCGCGCTGATCATGTTCGCCGGCATCTACTACGGCGGCATGTACGGCGGGTCGACGACCTCGATCCTGCTCAACACCCCCGGCGAGAGCGCCTCGGTCATCACCGCGCTCGAGGGCAGCAAGATGGCCCGCGCCGGCCGCGCATCACAGGCGCTGGCCACCGCGGCGATCGGATCGTTCGTCGCCGGCACCCTCGCCACGCTGGGCCTGGCGCTGCTCGCGCCGACGGTCGCGGAGCTCGCGATCAAGGTCTCGCCCGCCGACATGTTCGCGATCATGGTGCTGGCGTTCATCGCCGTCACCGCGGTCCTGGGCAGCTCCCGGGTGCGCGGGCTCGCCTCCCTCGGCCTCGGCCTCGCGATCGGCCTGATCGGCATCGACAAGACCTCCGGCCAGCAGCGGCTCACCTTCGGCATCCCGGAGCTCGCCGACGGCATCGACATCATCGTCGTCGCGGTGGGCCTGTTCGCGGTCGGCGAGGCGCTCTGGACGGCGGCGCACCTGCGGCGCCGTCCGGTCGACGTCATCCCCGTCGGCAACCCGCGGATGAGCAGGTCGGACTGGGGCCGCTCGTGGAAGCCCTGGCTGCGGGGCACCGTCATCGGCTTCCCGTTCGGTGCGATCCCCGCCGGCGGCGCCGAGATCCCGACCTTCCTCTCCTACGTCACCGAGAAGCGGCTGACCAAGCACCCCGAGGAGTTCGGCAAGGGCGCGATCGAAGGCGTCGCGGGGCCGGAGGCCACCAACAACGCCTCCGCGGCCGGCGGCATGGTCCCGCTGCTCACCCTCGGCATCCCGACCTCCGCCACGGCGGCGGTCATGCTGGCGGCGATCCAGGGATTCGGCATCCAGCCCGGTCCCCGGCTGCTCTCGAGCCACCCGGACCTCGTCTGGGGCCTGATCGCGAGCCTGTTCATCGGCAACACGGCACTGCTCGTGCTGAACCTGCCGCTGGCGCCGATCTGGGCGAAGCTCCTGCGCATCCCCCGCTCGTACCTCTACGCGGGCATCCTGTTCTTCGCCAGCCTCGGGGCGTACGCGGCGAACGCCAACGTCTTCGACCTGTTCCTGCTGCTGATCATCGGCGCGCTGGGCTTCATGATGCGGCGCTACGGGCTGCCGCTCCTGCCGTGCATCATCGCCGTCATCCTCGGCCCCCGCGCCGAGGAGGAGCTGCGCCAGGCGCTGCAGATCAGCAACGGGCACGTGAGCGGGCTGCTCGACCCGATGTCCATCGTGGTCTTCGTGATCGTCGCGCTGCTCCTGGCGTGGCCGATCGTCCGGCGGCTGCTGCCGCGCAGGGCGACGGAGAGCGTGCTGGCCGAGGCCGCGCACGAGATCGAAGAGGCACACGAGCACACCGGTCTGACCACCGCGGTGTCGGTGGAGCGGCACACCGAGCGGCGCGCCGAGGTGCGCGTCGACCGGAGCGACGAGCCGGGCGCCTGGTGACCTGACCTCGCGACGAGCCCCGGAGCCCGTCGGCCGCTGCGCGGTCGGCGGGCTCCGGCACGTCGAGGGCGCGCAACTCAGATGCCGTGCCAGCGACCCCGGGTGGCGTTGGCCTCGGGCCGCGACCGGAAGACGTTGCCCTCGGTGGGCGGGACGTCGTCGTTCGCGATCGCCAGGCGCTGCATCAGGGGGCCGACCAGGACGTCGTACACCGCCGGGAACAGCGTGAAGCCGGCCTTGATCACCGGGTTCAGGAAGCCGACCTGCACCACCCGGCGCGGCCGGTCCACCGTCGCGAGCACCGTCCGCGCCACCCGCTGCGGGCTGTAGACCGGCGGGGGCGGCCGGCCGGTGCTGCCGGTCCAGGACGCCGCCTGGTAGTAGATCGGGGTGTCCACGCCCCCCGGCTGGACCGCGGAGACCGTGATGCCCGGCACGTCCCGGGTCTCCTGCTGGAGCACCCGCACCAGGCCCAGCTGGCCCCACTTCGCCGCGACGTAGCTGCCCATGAGCGGCGTGGCCACGGAGCCCAGCAGCGAGTTCACGACCAGCAGGTGGCCGGCCTTCTGCTTCCGGAAGACGGGCAGCACCACCCTGGCCACGACGGCCGTGCCGTGGAGGGCCGTGTTCACGACGGCCTCGAAGACGTCGCGCGGCAGTTCCTCGATCGTGCCGTAGGCCATCACCTGGGCGGCGTGGACGACGCTGTCGAGCCGCCCGAAGCGCTCCAGCGCCGTGTCGACCGCCGTCCGGAACCCGTCCTCGTCGGTGACGTCGGCCGGGAACACCAGCACCTCCCCTGCTCCGGCGGCCCGCGCCTCGGCGGCCGTCGTCTCCAGCGCCTCGCGGCCGCGGGCGACGAGCACGAGCCGGGCACCGCGGCCGGCGAGCTCGTGTGCGGTAGCGCGTCCGATGCCGCTGGACGCTCCGGTGATCAGCACGGTCTCCGGCGCTCCGGACGAAGGTGACATGGTCGCCCGCTACCCGGTGCGCCACAGTGTCATGCACAACCGACCTCGAGCGCATCCAGCCGCTCCAGCAGCCACCCCGGCCCGGCCACCGGCGTCCCCGCGGGCAGCCGCTCGCGCAGGCCGCGGTCGGCGGTCACGACCAGCACCGGCCGCCCCTCGTCGGCCAGCGCGCGGGCGGTGGCGGCCAGGGCGTCGTCCCCGCTGCCCGACGCCCGGACGAGCCGCAGCCCGTGAGGCGCGGGGACGTCCCGCGCCCTGCCCTCCACCACCGCGACGACCTCGGCGCACTCGACGGACTCGCCGTCCGGCGCCGGCACCCGCCGGCCGGGCAGCTGCGCCAGGCGCCCGAGCAGGCGCACCGTGGCTCCGGCCCGGTCCCGCCACCAGCCGTCGGGCCGGCTGCCGACGACGTTCGCGGCGTCCACCAGCAGCACCGTCATCAGCGGAGCCTCCCCCTCGTTTGCGCAGGTCAGGCACGTCGCCCGTCCGGGCGACAGGCCCCTCGTCCCGTTTTGCCCCATTCCCGAGCGGGCATCCATGTGCCGCGACCGCACGCGGGTCCCGCCGGGGCCCGCTCGCCCGGAGGAGGGCCCATGGCCGACCACGTACAGCACGATCCGAACGCTCCCGTGCGACCCACGGACGGCGCGACCGTCACGCGCGGCGCCGAACGCGACGCCGTGGCCGCCCAGCACGCACGCTACGGCGGCGTGAAGTGGGGTGCCGCCTTCTTCGGCTGGCTGACCGCCAACGGCTTCGCCGTCATCCTGCTCGCGCTGCTGTCGGCGGCCGGGGTGGCCCTCGGCCTCGCGAACAACGTCGACACGGCCGACGAGGCCGCGAACCAGGCGCAGACGATCGGCATCGGCGGCGGCATCGCGCTGCTCGTCGTCCTGTTCCTGGCCTACCTCGCGGGCGGCTACGTCGCCGGCCGCATGGCCCGCTTCGACGGCGCGCGGCAGGGCTTCGCGGTGTGGCTCATCGGCCTGGTCGTCGTCCTCGTGCTCGCGGTGGCCGGCGCGATCCTGGGGTCGCAGTACAACGTGCTGCAGCAGCTGAACCTCCCCCGGTTCCCGGTCGACGAGGGCACCCTGACCACCGCCGGCATCATCACGCTGGTCGCCATCCTGCTGGTGACGCTGCTCGGGGCGGTGCTCGGCGGCAAGCTCGGCGACCGGTTCCACCGCAAGATCGACCGCGCCGGTTTCGACGCCTGAGGAAGACCCCTCCCGGTCCCGGACAGCACCCGCTGTCCGGGGCCGGACGCTTTTCCGAGCAGCTGCGCCCTCCTACGCTGCGGGTATGTGCCGGAACATCCGTCCGCTGAGCAACTTCGAGCCGCCCGCCACCCTCGACGAGGTGCACGCCGCGGCGCTGCAGTACGTCCGCAAGATCAGCGGGACGACGAAGCCCTCGCGCGCCAACGCGGAGGCGTTCGACCGCGCCGTCGAGGAGGTGGCCGGGGTGTCGGCCCGCCTGCTGGACGCGCTGGTGACCACCGCGCCGCCGAAGGACCGGGAGGTCGAGGCGGCGAAGGCCCGGGAGCGGGCGCGGCTGCGCTACGCCTGATCGCCGCGCGGGCTCCACGCAGATTGGTTGTGCGCAATCGGCATGCCTGCGGTGCGCGGGGGTAGGGGGCGGACCCGTCCCCGTTCCGAGGAGCACCCTGATGGCCCGTCTCACCCTCTCCCGCGCCCTGCACGACGTCGGCCTGTCCGCGTGGTTCGGCGGCACCCTCGCCAACGCCGTCGCACTGAACGCCGCCGCCGCCGAGGCGGGCAGTGACTCGAGCACCGGCGCGGTCACCAACGCCGGCTGGGACCGGTGGACCCCCGTCAACGCCGCCGCGATCGGCGCCCACCTGGCGGGCAGCGTCGGCCAGCTGATGGGCGACAAGGAGCGCGTCGCCCGCCAAAGGGGCGTGGCCTCGATGGCCATGCTGAAGACGCTGCTCACGGCCGCGGCACTGGGCGCCACCGCCTACAGCCGCATCCTCGGGCAGCGGGTCTCCGCGGCCGGGGCCGTTCCGTCGAAGCGCGGCACCAAGCCGAGCAGGCGGACGAAGGTCGCCCAGGCCGACGTCGCGGCCGCACAGGAGCAGCTGGACACGCTGCAGTGGGTGATCCCGGCTCTCACCGGCGCCATCGTGGTGGTCAGCTCCTACGCCGGCGAGCAGCAGCGGCCCAGCGAGGTTGCCAAGGGCGTGGCCGCGCGCTCGGTCACCGCTGCCTGAGTCGTCCGCCGGAGCGAGATGTCGACAGATCGTCAGGTCCGGACGACGACATCTCGCTCCGGTCACCCTTTCGCGTCCCGGACCCGCCGACACGTGACGGTCGGCCTCCCCCGGGATAGGAAGACGCCACGGCGGGGCTCCCCGCCGGGTGCGGGCGAGGAGGGCCAGTGAGCGAGTCGGGTGGGAGCCAGGGCACAGGCCCGGACGAGGACGACGGGCAGAACGGCGAGACGCACAAGGAGCGGATCAACCGCGAGCTCATCGAGCTGCTCAACGAGCTCCGCGTGGCGCTGCCCGGCGTCCAGTTCCTGTTCGCCTTCCTGCTGATCGTGCCCTTCCAGCAGACCGCGGCGAAGATGACCGACTTCCAGCGAGACGTCTACTTCGTCGCCCTGGTGTCCGCCGCGATCGCCACGGCGCTGCTGATCGCGCCCGCCGCCCAGCACCGCCTGCTCTTCCGGCAGAAGGAGAAGGAGGCGCTCCTGCACCGGAGCAGCCGGTCGGCGTTCGCCGGCACCCTGGTGCTTGCGGTGGCCGTCGTCGCCGCGCTCCTGCTCGTCGTCGACGTGTTCTTCTCCCGGCCGCTGGCGTGGGCCACCGCCGGCGGGGTGGCAGCCCTGCTCCTCTGGTGGTGGGTCGCCGTGCCGCTCTGGCAGCGGGCGCACCACGAGCAGGAGCCGCTCGGCCCGTGACCTAACCGGCCGCGACCGCCGTCCCCTGCACGGCCCCGGCCCGCGGCGGGAAGACCCGCGCCACCCCCCGGACCGAGATCGCCACGTCGTCCCCCGCCGAGGGCACGTCCGTCCCCTCCAGCCGTGCGCTCACCGCGGCGCCGTCGGCCAGCTGCAGCCACACGCGGGAGTCGTGGCCGTAGAAGTCGACCCGGAGGACCCGGGCGACGGGAGCCTCGGACCCCGGCGCCCCGAGCCGGAGCTGCTCCGGGCGCAGCAGCACCCGGGCCGGACCGTCGGGCAGCGCGTCGCCGGGTCCGGCCCACTCGCCGGAGAGGTCGCCGAGCACGCAGTGCGCGACGCCGGAGCGGACGTCGGCATCGAGGATGACGGCCTCACCGACGAAGGCGGCGACGTCGAGGTCGGTGGGCTGCCTGTACAGCGTCCGCGGATCGGTGAGCTGCACCAGCCGGCCCTGCCGCAGCACCGCCACCTGGTCGGCGATCGACAGCGCCTCGGCCTGGTCGTGGGTGACGAGGACGGCGGTCGCGCCGATCGCGGCGAGCGCGGAGGCCACCGCCACCCGGGTCTCGTCGCGGAGCGCGGCGTCGAGGGAGGAGAAGGGCTCGTCCAGCAGGACGAGCGAGGGCTCGGGGGCCAGCGCCCGCGCCAGCGCCACTCGCTGCTGCTGACCGCCCGAGAGCTGGTGCGGTGCGCGCTCGGCGAGGCCGGCGTCGAGGCCCACGAGGTCGAGCAGTTCCCGCACCCGGGCGTCGTCGCGGCGTTGCCGGCGGGACAGGCCGAAGCTGATGTTGCGGGCCACGGACAGGTGCGGGAACAGGCCGCCCTCCTGCGGCACGAAGCCGATGCCGCGGCGGCGCGCGGCGACGCTGCGACCGGCGCCCGTGACGACGCGGTCCCCCAAGGCCACGGTGCCGGAATCGGGGTCGTCGAAGCCGGCGATCAGCCGGAGCAGGGTGGTCTTGCCGCAGCCGGACGGTCCGAGCAGCGCGGTCAGGCTGCCGGCGGGCACCTGCAGATCGACCCCGGCGAGTACCGGGGTGGCGCCGAAGGACTTGGTGAGGTCCTGCACGGTCAGGGAGCTCATGTGGTCAGACCTCGTCGGGCATCGCGGGACAGCAGCACGGTAGCGGGGGCGGAGAGCAGCACCATGACGACGGCGTAGGGAGCGGCCGCGCCGTACTCCAGGGCACTGCTCGCCGACCAGAACGCCGTGGCCAGCGTCGTCGTTCCCGTCGGCGCCAGCAGCAGGGTCGCTGTCAGCTCCGTGACGACGGCGAGGAACACCAGGGCCGCCCCCGCGCCAAGACCGGGCGCGAGCAGCGGCAGGGTGACCCGTCGCAGCCGGTCGGGCGCCGAGGCACCCAGGGAGGCGGCCACGTCGTCGAAGAGCGGCGGCGACTGCTCCACCGCGGAGCGGACGGTCACGATCGCGCGCGGCAGGAAGAGGATCACGTAGGCGGCGAGCAGCACGGGCACCGTCTGGTAGAGCCACGGGGTGGCTCGGATGCTGATCGTCACCAGGGCGAGCGCGATGACGATGCCCGGCACCGAGCTGCCGAGGTACGTGCTGCGTTCGAGCACCGTGCTGATCCGCCCGCGGGCGCGCACCGCCAGCCAGCCCGTGGGTACGGCCAGCGCCACGGTGAGCACCGCGGCGCCCGCGCCCAGGGCCAGCGTCGTCCCCGTGGTGGTGAGCAGCACGGGCACGTCCACGGCGGCGGAGGAGCCGGTGACCATCCAGTAGCCCAGGCTCGCCAGCGGCACGACCAGTGCGAGGCCGACGAGCCCGGCCAGGCAGACCAGCGACGGCAGCGTGAGCCGGCGCAGGCGCACCGGCCGGACCGGGCGGACGGCGCCGCGGCCGGTGCGCGCGTACCCACGGCGTCCCCGGAGCCGCAGCTCGGCCAGCAGCAGGAGCAGGCAGATCAGGACCAGGACACCGGCCAGCATCGTGGCCCCGGGGCCGTTGAAGGTGGCCCGGTACTGGTCGTAGATGGCGGTGGTGAAGGTCGGGTAGCGCAGCATCCGCAGCGCGCCGAACTCCGCGAGCAGGTGCAGGGCGACGAGCAGGCTGCCCCCGAGCACCGCGACCCGCAGCTGGGGCAGGTGCACGCGGCGGAAGACGCCCCAGCTGGAGAGCCCGAGACCGCGCGCGGTCTCCTCCAGGGCGGGGTCCAGGCCGCGGAACGCCGCAGCCACCGGCAGGTAGACGAACGGGAAGTAGGACAGGGTGACGACGAGCAGCGCGCCGGCATAGGTGTCGAGGCCCGGCAGGAGCGAGATCCACGCGAAGCTGTTCACGAAGGCCGGCACGGCGAGCGGCGCCGCCAGCAGCACGTGCCAGACACGGCGGAGCGGGACGTCGGAGCGCTCGACCAGCCAGGCCGCGCCCACGCCGAGGACGACGCAGCAGGCCACGGTGCCGACGACCAGGCGGGCGGTGTTCCAGAGCAGCTCGGCGACCCGCGGTCGGAACACCAGCTCCTGGATGCCGGACCACCCGACGTCGACGGTGTAGCCGGCGATGTAGCCCAGCGGCAGGAGGGCCAGCGCCGCCACGCAGACGGCCAGCGCGAGCGTCACCGGGTGACGTCGCAGCACCGGGAACCCGCCCCGGGACGCGCGCGACCCCCGGGGCGCCGGTCGTACCGGCGTCCCGGGGGTCGTCAGCGTCGTGCTCAGAGCAGCCCCACGTCCTGCATCAGCTTCGTGACCTCCGGTCCGTTGAGCGAGCCGGGATCGACCTCGGGCGCCTCGATGGTGTCCAGGGGCGGAAGGACCTTGGCCGAGGCGGCGCCCTCCCCGACCGCGTACTCCAGGGCCGTGCTCCCGGCGAGCCGCTTCTGCCCGTCGGGGCTGGTCAGGTAGCTCACGAGCTGCTGGGCCTCGTCCTGGTGGTCGGAGGAGGCGAGGACGCCGGCGCCCGAGACGCTGACGAACGCTCCCGGGTCCTGGTTGCCGAACAGGTGGAGCTTCACGTTCTTGCTGTTCTCACCCGACTCGGCCTGATCCTTGTACCAGTAGTAGTGGTAGATGATCCCGACCGGGATCTTCCCCTCGTTGACCGCCTGCATGACCGCGCTGTTGCCCTGGTAGACCGCGTCGCCGTCGGCCAATCCCTGCAGCCAGGTCCGGGTCGCCTCCTCGCCACGCAGTTCCCGGACGGCGCCGACGATCGCCTGGAAGTCCGCTCCTCCGGGCGCGAAGCCGACCTTGCCCTGCCATTCCGGCTTCGCCAGATCCAGCATGGACGCCGGCAGGTCGGACTCGTCGACCATGTCGGGGTTGTAGGCCAGCACGGTGGAACGGGCAGCGAAGCCCACCCACTCCTCGCTCGAGGGCCGGTACTGCTCGGGCACCTGGGCAAGCGTGTCCTTGTCGAGGGGCGAGAAGAGCCCCGCGTTGGCCACGACCTGGACCGAGGGACTGTTCTCGGTCACGAACACGTCGGCCGGCGAGGCGTCGCCCTCCTGGACGATCTGGTTGGCCAGCTCGGCGTCGTCGCCGTTGCGGAACTCGACCTTGATGCCGGTCTTCTCGGTGAAGCCGTCGACCATGGCCTTCATCAGATCCTCGTGCTGCGCGTTGTAGAGCGTCAGGGTGGTGCTGCCCGAGTCGCTCGACTCGGCGTCGCCCCCGCAGGCGCTGAGTGCTGCCGCCACTCCGGCGATGGTCACGATGCCGGCGATCGTCCGCCCTGCCCTGGTCACGCGATGTCCTCCCGATGTAGGTAAGGCACACCTAACCACAGCCGCTGCACCGCCCGCTACAGCCCCCTCCGTCCCACCCGGACGCCTGCGTCAGACTCGGCACATGGCCCTTCCGATCCCGTCCGAGCCGCGGCTGCGCCGGGCCCGGTTCGCCGAGCTGACGCCGTTCGAGCTCTACGGCCTGTGCCGGCTGCGGGTCGACGTCTTCGTCGTCGAGCAGGAGTGCCCCTATCCCGAGCTCGACGGCCGGGACACCGAGCCCGCCACCGAACACCTCTGGTACGAGTCCGACGGGCAGGTCGCGGCCACCATCCGCGTGCTGGACGACGGCGGGTCGCGGGCGATCGGGCGGGTGGCGACGGCGGCCGGCTTCCGCGGGCAGGGCCTGGCCGCGCGGCTGATCGAGGAGGGCATCGCCTCGTACGGCAGCGCCCCGCTCACCCTCGGCGCTCAGGCGCACCTCGAGGGCTGGTACGAGCGGTTCGGGTTCCGGCGCAGCGGCCCCGGCTACGTCGAGGACGGCATCCCGCACGTGCCGATGCGCCGCGAGCCGGCGTGACGTCGTCCGACCGTGAGGCGCTGCTCGCTGTCGCGGAGCGCCTCGACTCGCTGGCCGCCCGCACCACGGCCGGGGACTGGCGGACCGGCGGCCTCCCCGCCAGCCGGCCGGAGGTCGTCGCCCACTTTCCCGGCGGCGGCACCGAGCATGTCGCCGAGGCGCGCGCCGGCACCGCCGCGTGGATCACCGCCCTCTCCCCCGCGATCGCCGGGCCCCTGGTGAGCTGGCTGCGCGCGGCGGCCGAGGGCGACCCCGTGGACCCCGACGCCGCCGCGCTCGCGCACGCGCTGCTGAGCCGCCTGCCACACCGTTAGATCTCTAACGGTTAGAGGTCTAACGTGGCTGCATGAGCCCGTCCGACGAGCCGCTCGCGGCCCTGGTGAGCGGCACAGCGAAGCAGTTGACCCGGGCGTTCGAGGCGGTGCTGACGGCTGCCGGTGGCTCGACCTCGACCTGGCTGGTGCTGTCGGCCCTGAAGGCCGACGACCACCGGACGCAGGGCGACCTGGCCCGCGCGATCGGACTGAAGGAGCCCACCCTCACGTATCACGTGGAGGCCCTTCGACGCCGGGGTTTCGTCACGAGGGAAAGAGAGCCGGGCAACCGTCGCGTCCAGCGGGTCGTGCTCACCGACCCGGGCGAGCAGTTGTTCCTCCGGCTCCGCCGAGCCGCGGCGTCCTTCGACGGGCGGCTGCGCGCCGGCCTGGGCGACGATGACGTCTCCGCACTTCGCCGCCTGCTCGCCCAGCTCGCGGAGAACGCCGAGCCCGACTGACGCACGGCCCGACCGAGGCACGGGCTGGACCGAAGGATGCCGATGACGTCCGACCGCACGGCCTTCGCGCACGACGCCGTCCTCACCATGGACGACGGCGACGACCGGGCACCCGGCGGCGCGATCACCGTCGCCCTCTGCGGCAGCTGGTCGCACGACCCGCCCTGCCCGCTGGCGCCCCACCACACGCGCGCGACCCGGTCCGGCGCCGAGGTGACGCTGCGCGTGCTGTTCGCCGCCGTGCCGGCGGACGAGGACGAGGTGCGCCGGCGGATCGACGAGGCGCTCGCGCGCGGCTGGGGCGATGACCCGGCCGGCGGCCGCACCACCTGGGACGTCGTCTCGACCGGCCGCTCCCCCGTCGCGCCCGGGGAGCTGGAGCACGCGCAGCGGCTGATGCGCAGCTGACCGCACTCAGGGTCCGCGCGGGCCGGGAACCGCGGGACCGCAGGCGGCCGCGCGGTCGAGCAGCAGCGCCCGCACTCGCTCGTTGCGGGTGAGCGAGGCCGCCCGCCGGAACTCGGTGCGCGCCTCGGCGGACCGGCCGAGCTGCTCGAGCAGGTCGCCGCGCACGCTGGGCAGGAGGTGGTAGCCGCGCAGGGCCGGGACGTCGGTCAGCGCGTCGGCGAGCTCGAGCCCGGCGGCGGCCCCGTAGGCGCGGGAGACCGCGACGGCCCGGTTGAGCTCCACGACCGGCGAGGGCATCAGCTGGGCCAGGGCGTCGTAGAGGGCGGCGATCCGCGGCCAGTCGGTCTGCTCGACCGAGCCGGCGCGGGCATGGCACGCCGCGATCGCCGCCTGCAGCGCGTACGGGCCGAGGGCGACGCCGGCCTGCTCGGCCCGCTCCAGCGCGGCCAGCCCGCGGCCGATCAGCACGTGGTCCCACCGGCCGCGGTCCTGGTCGCCCAGCAGCACCGGCTCGCCGTCCGCACCCGTCCGGGCGGCCAGCCGCGAGGCCTGGAGCTCCAGGAGCGCGACGAGGCCGTGCACCTCCGACTCCCCCGGCAGGAGCTCGGCCACGATCCGGCCCAGGCGCAGCGCCTCCTGGCAGAGCGCCGGACGGGTCCAGTGCTCTCCGGAGGTCGCGGCGTACCCCTCGTTGAAGATCAGGTAGAGGACCTCGAGGACCGAGGAGACCCGCGCGGTGAAGTCCGCGCCGGTGGGCACCTCGAACGGCACGTGGGCGGCGGTCAGCGTCCGCTTGGCGCGCACGATCCGCTGCGCGACCGTCGGCTCCGGGACGAGGAACGCCCGGGCGATCTCGTCGGTGGCCAGCCCGCCGATCAGGCGGAGGGTCAGCGCCACGCGCGCCTCCCGCGACAGCACCGGGTGGCAGGAGATGAACACCAGCCGCAGGACGTCGTCCTCGACGACCTCGTCGAGCGCGGTCGCCCAGTCCGGCTCGGTCGACTCCCGGACGGCGAGCTCCCGGCCGAGCTCGGCGGTCTTGCGCTCCAGCCGCTCCGCCCGCCGGAAGGTGTCGATCGCGCGGTGCTTGGCGGTGGCCATGAGCCAGGCGCCCGGCTTGGCCGGGACGCCGGACTCCGGCCACTGCTCCAGCGCGGCCAGGAGCGCGTCCTGGGCGAGCTCCTCGGCGAGTCCCACGTCACCGGTGACGCGGGTGAGGGCACCGACCAGCTTCGCCGACTCCATCCGCCAGACGGCGTCGACGACGCGGTGCGTCGCGCGCACCGCGTCGTCGGCCGTCGGGGTGGAACCGACCATCAGGCGTCGTGCTGGGCAGCCGCCGTGGCCCGGATCCGGTCCTCCTGCTCGCGCAGTTCGGGCGTGAACGCGTCGCCGAAGTCCTCGGCGGCGAACACCTGGCGCACCTCGACCTCGCTGTCCCGGAACGGCGCCTTGCGGACCCACTCGATGACCTCCTCGCGGGAGGAGACCTCGAGGATCCAGAAGCCGGCGATCAGCTCCTTGGTCTCGGCGAACGGGCCGTCGACGATCGAGGTGTTCCGGTCCTTGTCGAACCGGACGCGCGCCCCCTTCGAGCTCGGGTGCAGCCCTTCACCGGCCAGCAGCACTCCGGCCTTGGCCAGCTCCTCGTTGAAGGCACCCATCTCCGCGAGCTCCTGCTCGGTGGGCAGCACGCCGTTCTCGGTGTCCTGGTTCGCCTTGACGATCACCATGTACCGCATCGCTGAACTCCCTCTCGTGGCGGGAACGGGGGCCGGCCTTCCCGCCGACTCGACCCCGTTCTACTGACACGTCGAACGAGCCTCACCCGGATCGACAGCGGGGCACAAGATTCTTTCTCGAGCGTCAGAGGCCCGCGGCGCAGTAGGCGGTGCCGGGGTCCGCGTCCGCCCCGAACCAGAGGACCACCTCGGTGTCGACGACGGTCGAGCAGAGGTCGTCGTCGGCCATGTAGTCGGAGTAGGTGATGTCCTCGGCCGCGATGCCGACGATCTTGTACTCGGCCTCGCCCGCGCCGCAGTCGACCACGTCGAACTCGGTGTCGCTGGTCAGCTGGACGCAGTCGCCGACCTCGGGATCGCCGAAGCCGAGGCCCAGGGCACCGGCGCCGACGATGCCGACGGCCACGACCGAGCCGCCGATGGACAGCCACTTCCTGCGGGCGCTCGTCTTCTGCTCGACCGCCGGGCCGTACTGGGGCGGGGCCCAGCCGGCGTCGGAGGTGCCGATCTGGCCGGGCGCACCCTGTGAAGGCGGGGCCCATGCCTCGGGGCTGCCGGGCTGGGAACCCGACGGGACGGCGCCGGAACCGGGGTCGCTCATGTCTTCTCCTGGGAATCGTCCGGGAACTCGGGCGAGTGCCCAGGGAGCCTGACCGAGCCCGAGCCGGTTCCGGGCGCTTCTGCGACCGGCGTCGGCCACGGAGCGGTAACGAACGGTTCCTGGGCGACCGGGCGTCCCAGTCGCCTCAGTCGTTCCGCCCCGAGTGCCGACGTGCTCCCCGGGTAGGGAGCCGCCGTGACCGACGAGGCGGGCAGGAACGGGGCGGGAGCCGGTGGGTTCGCCGGGCGGATGGGCGCAGAGGTGATGAGCGCCGAGGAAGGGTCGGCACGGCTGCGCTTCGAGGCACGCGCCGACCACCTCAACCCAGCGGGAACGCTGCACGGAGGCGTGCTCGCCACGCTGGTCGACACGGCGATGGGTCAGGCGGTGCGCAGTGCCACCGGCGAGGACGACGTCCCGGCGACCAGCCAGCTGACCGTCACCTACCTCCGGCCGGGCACGACGGGGCCCGTCGAGGTGCGGGCCGAGGTGCGCACCCGGGGAGAGCACCTCACCGTCTGCGAGGCCGAGGTCGAGCAGGACGGCCGCAGCATCGCCCACGCCCTGGCCACGTTCGCGCTGCTCCACACCTAGCGCCCTCTCTGGGCCCACCCGTGCCACGCAGGGGCGATTTCCGCGCCAGGCGCGCCCGACGGAGCGCGCGGCGCAGTAACGTCAGCGACGTCGCTCGTCCCGATCCCGCGGAGGCACCCCGTTCCCGTTCCGTCCGCACGCTGCGCCGACACCCATCTCGGTTGCCCCTGTCGGGGCGACGCGACGATCCACGAGGCCCGGGCCCGGGAGATCAGCGACGCCCGCGCCGCCGCGTCCGAGTCGGTCGAGTGCCCCGAGTGCGGCGAGCAGTCTGCCCCGCTGTCCGTCGTCACCTGGGGGCACTGCCGGGCCTGCCGGACGGCGCAGTCGCGCGACATCTACCCCCTGCGCTGGTAGCCGTCCCCTGCACGACCGGCCTCGGCGGGGGCACCATCGGGTCATGACGACTGCAACCTGGAACGGCACGGTGCTCGCGGAGTCCGACGACATCGTCACCGTCGAAGGCAACGCCTACTTCCCGCGCGAGGCGGTGCACGACGACGTCCTGCGCCCCTCCGACACGCACACGGTGTGCCCGTGGAAGGGGACGGCGTCCTACTTCACGATCGAGGTGGACGGGAAGACCAACCCCGACGCCGCCTGGTACTACCCCGAGCCGAAGGACGCCGCGAAGGAGATCACGGATCGGGTCGCGTTCTGGAAGGGCGTCGAGGTGAGCTGACCGCTCAGCGGGCGGGGCGGGAGCCGGCCAGCTCGCGGGCGGACGCGGCGGCGTCGTCGTCGTCGAGGGCGGAGACGGCCTCGGTGTAGATGTCCCAGGCCTGCTGCGGGGCGACGCTCAGGGCGTCGGCGACCTCGTCCCAGGACGCGCCGCCGCGCAGGGCGGCCCGGATGCCGATCAGCCGGCTGCCGTGCGCCTTGCGCGCCACGACCTCGCCCAGCGCCAGGAGCTCGAGCGACTCGTGCACGTCGAGCTGCGTCTCGGCCGTCGCCCGTAGCGACGCCCAGCCGTCGCCGTCCTCGTCGTCCCGGACGGTGTTCAGGGTGGTGTCGCCGTTGTCCCGGCGACTGAGGAAGTCCAGCCGGGTGGCCGCCGTGGGCAGGCTGAACTCGCCTTCGAGGGCCTCGGGTGTGATGCGCATGGGTTCGAGGGTCCCCGCCCGGACCCCGGATCACACGTACTTGAGACGCGGTTCTCGTCACGGCGACACACGATCGGGTGAGCTTGACGACGCGGAAGGGCCCGCACCCCCGATCGGGATGCGGGCCCTTCCGCCGGCCCCCTGCAGGGTCCCGCCACGAGCTTGCGAGTGACGGGGGCAGGGGGTGTTTTTCTCAGCTGACGCCCACGGCCTCCTTGGCCAGGGCGGCGAGCTGGGTCTGCGCGGCGCTCGCCACGTTGGCCCGGCCCTTGTGGGTCTCCTCGTAACGGATCACGACGTTGATGTCGTGCGGCGTCTTGAGGTTCTTGATCTGCTTGACGGCGTCGCTGACCGACAGGTTGTCGTAGTTCTTGATCGGCAGCTCGTCGGCGGAGACGTCGCCGAGCTCCTCGCGGGCGGCGTGGGCGGCCTTGGCGGCGTCCTTGTTGCCCTCGCGGTCGGCGATCTGCTCCGCCTTGCGCAGCGAGGCACCACGGCCCGCGGTCAGCGTCTCCTTGACGGCGTCGGTCAGGGCGGACGCCCGGCCCGCGACGGCGCCGAAGCGCTCGGAGGTCTCGTCGCCGACGTGCTGCACGGTGTCGACGGCGTTGTTGACCGTGTTGGCCCAGAAGCGCACCGGGGCGTTGACCGCGCGGGCCATCCCACCGGCGACCCGCTGCAGCGGGGTGGCCTCGAGTGCGACCGGGCCACCGAGGGCCTCCTCCGCGAGCACCACGGTCAGCCACTCGACGGTCGCCTTGTGGGCGTCGATCAGCTTCTCGGCGAGCTGGCGCACCTTGGTCTCGCCCGCCGTGTCGGCGAGCACCTTCAGGTAGGTGGCGCGGTCGAGCAGGTTGTGCTCGAGCTGGAGGTCACCCAGGAGGGCCTCCTCGAGCGGCGCGGCCTGCTCGAACGTCGCCTTGAGGGCGGCGGAGAGCCGGCCGACCGCCGGGGTGACGACGTCCGGCACGCCACCGAGCGCGCGGAGCTGCTCGGTGATCTCGATGCTGCGGGCGGCGGCGTTGTCGGCGTTCTGGGTGAGCTCGCGACGGACGGCGTCAGTACGAGCCTGGGAGATGCGGGTGCGTGCGACCTGCTCCTCGGTCTGCGTGAGCAGGACGAGGGCGCGCAACTGGTTGATGAGCTTGGTGGTGTCGGTCATGAGAAATGAACTCCAGAAGTCGGGGATGACCTGACGCTCTTCTGCATGCCCCACGTCTCCGCCGTGCTAACTCCTGCAAGCAGATTGCTAGCAGTGAGCCTCGTCACGGCGCCGTCCGCTTCCTAGCGCTTGTGGCCATGAGTGCCGGCCACCGGGCCGCCGGAGCCGGTCAGGACGACAGGTCAGGACGACGGCGGGCGGTACGCGTCGGCCACCCCGAGGATCTCGGCCAGGCTGTGCAGCTCGGCCTCGAACATCGGGCCGGCGTCGTCCAGGGCGAAGCGCAGGTGCCCGAAGACCTCCATGCAGACCATGCCGTAGAGGCGGATCCAGCAGGAGAGGAACACCGACATGACGCCCAGCGGCAGCGGGACCGGCAGCTTGGCGCACCACGTCGTCAACTGCTCCTGCAGCGCGGGGTCCAGCTCGTCGTCGGCCGGCACCGGAAAGCCCTGCTCGAGGTAGACCCGTGCGACCAGCGCCGCGAACACGCCACCGAAGCGGGCCGCCGCCTCCTGCGCGGGGCGCGCACAGTCGTCGCGGAAATCGTCGGGGAGGACGCGCTCCCCGGCGCTGCCGAAGAGCAGCCCGAACTCGGCGTGGTGGGTGGTCGCCCAGGTGCGGAATGCACGGGCCACCTCCATCAACTGGAGACCGGGCGTCGCCGGCTCGACGTCGTCCCGCACCGCCTCCAGCTGGTCGCACAATTCGCCGTAGAGGTCGACGACGACGCTCTCGACGAGCTCCTCACGGCTGTCGAAGTAGCGGTAGAGCGCCGGCGCGGTCATGCCCATCTCGCGGGCCACGGCGCGCAGGGCGAGGCCGTCGACGCCGCGGTCGACGAGCACCCGCCGGGCCGTCTGCTTGATCTCCCGCAGCGTGTCGGCGCGGGCGCGCTCACGACGGCTCGACGGTTCGGCCACGTTCGACCCCTCTCCGCGCGAATCGCCTTGACATCAGTTAACACCGTATGCAGAGTGAGCGCCGTTAGCTAACACCGTTCACTTCCAGTCCGAAACTAGCACGGGAGTTCGCATGTTCGAGGCCCTCGGCAGGGTGATCTACCGGAGGCGCCGCTGGGTCGTCGCCCTCTCCCTGGCCTTCGTCGTCTTCGCCGGGGTGTGGGGCACCGGCGTCTTCGCGCACCTCACCGGCGGCGGGTTCGAGGACCCGCACAGCGAGAGCTCGAGAGCCGCGGAGGTTGCCTTCCAGGAACTCGGCCGCGACTCCGCCGACGTCGTCGTCCTCTATCGCAGCGCGGAGGCCACCGTCGACGACCCGGCCTTCGCGGCCGCCGTCACCGGCTCCCTGGCCGCGCTGCCGCAGGACCTCCTCGAACGGACGACGACCTTCTACGGCACCCACGCGCCCCAGCTGGTGAGCACCGACCGGCACGCGACGTACGCCGTCCTGCAGCTGGCGGACGTCGACCGGGACGCCGCGATCGCCACGATCGAGGAGGACCTCGCCGCCCCCGGCCTGCAGACGCAGATCGGCGGCAACGCCGTGGTCGACCACGACATCAACGACCGCGTCAGCGCCGACATCGCCCGCGCCGAGTCGATCTCGATGCCGATCCTGGCGGTCCTGCTGGTGATCATCTTCGGCTCGCTGGCCTCGGCCGGCCTGCCGCTGGCGATCGGCGGCACCGCGATCCTCGGCGCCTTCACGGCGCTGCGCGCGTTCTCCACGTTCACCGACGTGTCGGTGTTCGCGATCAACATCGTCACGATCACCGGGCTCGGCCTGGCGATCGACTACGGCCTGTTCATGGTCAGCCGGTTCCGCGAGGAGATCGGTCGGCAGGCGGACGTCGAGACGGCGCTGGCCCGCACGATGGCCACCGCCGGGCGGACGGTCGCGGTCTCCGGCGTCACGGTCGCGGTCTCGCTCGCCGGGCTGCTGATCTTCCCGCAGGTGTTCCTGCGCTCGATGGGCTTCGGTGGCATGAGCGCCGTCCTGGTCGCGATGCTGGCCGCGCTGACCCTGCTGCCGGCCCTGCTGGCGATGCTCGGGCCGAACGTCGACGCGCTGTCAGTGCGGCCGTGGCTGCGGCGGGTGTTCCGCCGGCCGGTGCGCGCCCGGCGGCACGGCGACCACTCCGGTACCGAGACGGGCGCATGGGCCCGGATCGCGCACAGCGTCATGCGGCGGCCGGTCGTGTACACGGTGGTGGTCGTCGCCGTGCTCGTCGCCCTGGCCCTGCCGTTCCTGCGGGTGCAGTTCGGCGGGATCGACGTCCGGGCGCTGCCGGCCGACCAGGAGAGTCGCGTCGTCGCCGAGACCATCGAGCGCGACTTCCCGCCGAGCACGTCGGGCCCGATCTCCGCGATCGTCACCCTGCCCGAGGCCGTCGAGTCCCCCGCCGGCCAGGCCGCCCTGCGGTCCTACGTGCAGGCGGTGGCCGACGTCCCCGGGGTGGACGGCGCGTCGGTGACCGGCGCGGCCGGCGACACCGCCCGGGTCTCGGTGGCCTACGCCGGCGATCCGGTGGCCAAGGCGGCCCGCGACCTCGTGACCGACGTCCGGGACGTGCCGGCGCCCGACGGCGCGCGCGTGCTCGTCGGCGGGCAGAGCGCCTCGTTCGCCGACCTGCTGGCGAGCCTGGGCCGGCTGCTGCCGTGGATGGCGCTGATGGTGGTGGCGACGACGTTCGTGCTGCTGTTCCTTGCCTTCGGGTCGGTCGTCCTGCCGGTCAAGGCGCTGGTGATGAACGTGCTGTCGCTGGGCGCGTCGTTCGGCGCGCTGGTGTGGATCTTCCAGGAGGGGCACCTGTCCGGGGTCCTGGACTTCACGCCCACCGGCTTCGTCGAGGCGACCCAGCCGATCCTGGTGCTGGCGATCGTGTTCGGGCTGTCGATGGACTACGAGGTGTTCCTCATGTCGCGCATCCGCGAGCAGTACGACCTCACCGGCGACAACACCGCCGCGGTCGCGACCGGGCTGCAGCGCACCGGCCGGATCATCACCAGCGCGGCGCTCCTGCTGCTCGTGGTGATCGGCGCGTTCTCGCTGTCGGGGATCACCTTCATCAAGATGATCGGCGTCGCGATGCTGATCGCGATCGTGGTCGACGCGACGATCGTCCGGATCCTGCTGGTGCCTGCGACGATGCGGCTGCTGGGACGCGCCAACTGGTACGCCCCCGGGCCGCTGCGCCGGTTCTACGCGCGGTACGGGATCCGGGAGTCCGACGGCGCCGCGCCGGCACCCGAGGTGATCGAGCCCGGCGAGCACGGAGCGCGCGAGCTCACCCCCGCCCGCTGAGGTCGGCTCCCGGGTGCTTCCGGTACCGGAAGCACCCGGGAGCCGGTCGTCAGACGGCGGCCGGCGCCTGCTCCTCCCGCAGCGGACGGCGCGGGGCGATGCGGAAGCGGAGCACGGGCTGGGTGTCGTCGTCCTCGAGGGGTCGGGGGGCGAGCCGCACCGGCCGGGGCGGCAGGGGCGAGGGCGGCAGCAGCTTTCCGCAGCCGACGCAGTAGCGACCGCGCTGTTCCACGGCGTTGCAGTGCGTGCACGTCATGGGATCTCCTCCACTCTGTGGCCACCGATCTGGGCCGAGCGCAGGATGACAGCAGCGTGCGCAGATCCGGCTCCGCCGGGGTTCGATGGGACGACTCGTGATGCATCCGTCATCTGGGGGCGCCGGAAAGCGGTGGCGAGGCCTCGTGGTCGTCGCCGCGTCGGCCGCCGTCCTGACGACGCTGACCGGGTGCCGCGTGGGCATCGACCGACCTCCCGCGACCACTCCATCGGCCGCCGGCCCGACGGCTGCGAGCGGCGAGCGCTCCGTCCCCGCCACGCCGGCTCGGAAAACCGACGCGTCCACGGGCCTGTACCAGTACGACGGGCCGCCGGCCCACGGGCCGCCGAGCACGGGTCCGGTCGTCAGGGTGGAGGCGACCGTGGATCTGACCCAGGCCGCTCCGAGGATCTTCTCCTCGGTCGAAGCCGCCGTCGCGGCACCCGACGGTTCCGTGTACGTGGCCCTCACTCCGGTCGCCTCGAGCGACCCGCCCCGGCTGGGCACCGTACGGCGCACCCCGGCCGGATACGCGGTCACCGGGTCGGTGCCCATGACCGGCGTCGACGACCTCTGGGGCATGCACCTGCTGGCCGACGGCACCGTTGCGGTCACCGGCTCGCTGCGCACGGTCGACCGCCGCCGTCTGGGCTACGGAGCGGCGGTCGTCGATCCGGCGACCGGCACCGTGCGGACGACGGTGATCGAGCCGATCACCGGCAAGACGCGGTTCGCGTTCGGCCGGTCGGCGCTCAACCCCGACGGGCGGACGCTGTACATGTTCGTCTCGGTCAACGGCCGCGCCGGCTGGCGGGAGCGCCTGGTCACGGTCGACCTCACCACCGGCACGATGGTCGACGAGCGCGACCTCGCGACGGACATCGCCGAGGCCTCGGACTCGCCTGCCGGTTCCGGGCTGGCCGGGATGGTGCCCCTGCCGCACGGCGGTGTGACGCTGGTGCTCGACGCCTCCCCGGACGCGCGTCGAGCGGAGCGCATCCCGACCCTGCTCACCTACACCCCGTGGCTGGAACGAGTGGGCGACCCCGTTCGGGTCACGAGCCGTGCGGAGCAGGCACAGACCTACGCCGTCGCGGGGGGCAGCGACGGCACGACGTTCCTTGTGGTGGAGGTGGCTGCGGGCGGCGGCTGGATCCTGGCCGTGCCGCCCGGGGGCGAGGCCGGCCCGGTGCTCGCCCAGCTCGACGACCCGTACGACTACTCGCTGGTCGTCGAGCCCGCGCAGGTGTGGGGCCTGCTGCCGGCCCGTGTGGGCGCGCGGCCGGTGAACCTCACCAGTGGCGACCTCATGGAGCCGGTGGACGTCGGCTGCCCGGGGCGCGACATCCACGGCATCTTCCCCGGCAGGAACGGCGTCGGGGCCCTGGTGATCGGCCAGTGCAACTCCCCGCGCACCCGCACCCAGATGCTCTGGATCCTCGGCCCGTGAGGCCCGGCCACGTCACAGGTGCGCGAGCGCCTCGTCCAGTTCGACGACGTCGGCGTACTTGGCGTCGAGGTCGGCGAGGTTGTTCTCGTGCAGCGCCGGCGTGCGGTCGGCGCACGCGCTCCGCACCACGTGCGGCCGGAAGCCCGCATTGAGCGCGTCCATCGCGGTCGCCCGTACGCAGCCGGACGTCGAGACGCCGGCGATCACCACGGTGTCCGCGCCGGCCGCCCGCAACGTCGAGGCCAGCGAGGTGCCGAAGAACGCCGACGCGTACTGCTTGACCACGACCGGCTCACGCGCGTCGGGACGGACCGTGAGCTCGCCCCAGCCGCCCGGCGCGCCCTCGGCGAAACAGGCCAGTGCCGGCACCTTGCGCACGAACAGGCCGCCGTCCTCCAGGCCCGGCGCGTAGCGGACGACCGTCCAGACCACGAGCCGTCCGTGCGCCCGGGCGGCCGCGACCAGTTCGCGCGTCGCCGCCACCGCGGGCGCCGGATCGGGCAGGGCGAACGGCCCCGCCGGGTCGGTGTAGGCGCGCACCAGGTCGATCACCAGCAGAGCCGGTGCAGCACCCCACCCGACCCGGCCGGAGAAGGCCGACCCGTGCGGCCCGGTCATGCCGCCCACCTTCCCCCAGGATCATGGGGTCCTGACCACCGACCGGGCCCGGAACGTGGTTCCACCTCCATGATCGCGGTCAACTGGCGGCCCAGACCGGCCGCTTCGGGGCCGGCAGCCCGGTCTCCTCCTCGCAGCGGGCCAGCAGCTCCTCGATCGGCGGCCCCATGTCGAAGACCGGCAGGTCGGCGGGGCGGTCGGCGCGCATCTGGTCGCGGAGCGTCTCGGTCGCCTCGGCCTCGACGGTGCCGTCGTCCGCGACGCAGACGCCGTATCGCTTGGCGCCCTCGGTCGTCACCAGGCCGCGGCGCACCTCCTGCGCGACGAGCTCGGCGTCGCGTTCCAGCGGGTCGCCCCACCCCCCGCCGCCCCAGGTGACGAAGTGCAGGACGTCGCCCGGCGAGACCGGCACGTCGTGGCACTTGCTGGGCAGCACCTGGCGGGTGCCATCGGCCCGCTCGACCCACTTCGTCCCGCGCGCGCCCGGGTGCCCGCCGTTGACGCCCCACGGATAGGTCAGCCACCGGTCGTCGTGGATCGCGATCGTGCCCGGCTCCTCGAAGACGTAGGCGACGTCGACGCCGTTGCCGCCGCGGTGCAGCCCCGCGCCACCGGTGTCGGCGACGGTCTCCCACTTCTCGATCCGCAGCGGGTAGTAGGACTCGAGGTACTCGCAGGGGATGTTCACGAACGAGGGCCACAGCGAGTGGCCGTCCGGGCCGTCGCCGAGCGGGCGCCCGGGGATGCCGCCGAACCCGATCGAGTACAGCTGGAACCATTCCCCCTTCCGCTCGCCCTGCGAGTAGAAGCCCGAGTACATGAAGTGCGGGGACGACGAGAAGCCGGCCGCGTTGAGCAGCGCCGGGTTGGTCTGCCCGAGCAGCCCGCCGAAGAGGTCGAAGACCCGCCCGATGCCGTGGTTGCGGCCGCTCAGTGCCGCCGGGAACTTCGGCTTCCAGTACGAGCCGTCGGGGATCACCACGTCGACCAGCGGGTAGAACCCGTCGTTCCAGAGAATCTGCGGATCGGCGACGGTGATCATGTAGATCCCGAAGAACATCCGGGTCAGGTTCTCGTTGATGTAGTAGTTGATCGGCCCGGCGGCCTGCGGCGAGGACCCGGTGAAGTCGAGGGTCACCTTGTCGCCGACCCGGGTCAGGGAGAGCTTCAGCTCGTAGGGGCCGTTGCCGATGCCGTCGTCGCAGATGTAGTCGGTGAACGACAGCGTCCGACCCTCCTCGAACACCATCTGCAGCAGCACCTTCATGGCGTCGTAGTTGCGCCGCAGCAGCGCGTCCAGCGCCGACAGGTAGGTGCCGGTGCCGAACCGGTCGCACATCTCCACGACCCGGCGGGAAGCGGTGCGGCAGGCCGCGACCAGGCCGTTGAGGTCGGCCCGGTTCCAGTCGGGCTTGCGCACCTGGTTGAGCACGATCCGCAGCGCGTCCTCGTTGAGCACGCCCTTCGAGTAGAGCTTGAAGGGCGGGATGACCACGCCCTCCTCGAAGATCGTGCGCGCATCGGTCGGCATGGACGACGGCGTCTTGCCGCCGACGTCGGACATGTGCCCGAACATGGCCGACCAGCCGACGACCCGGCCCTCCTTGAAGATCGGCACGACGACCAGCCAGTCGTTGGCGTGGCTGATCGCGGCGCCGCACGCGTAGGGGTCCGACGTCAGCAGGACGTCGCCCTCCTCGATGGTGTCGTCGAAACCGTCGAGGAAGTCGGGGATGGAGAGGCCGAACTGGCCGACGACCATCTTCCCGTCGGGGTCGGCGATCAGCGGGAACTCGTCGTGCTGCTCGCGGATGCCCGGCGACAGCGCCGTCCGGAACAGCACCTCGTCCATCTCGTAGCGGGCGTTGCGCAGGCCGTTCTCGATGAGGTCGAGGGTGACCGGGTCGACCTCACCCTTCTCGATCGCGCCGGTCGCCGTCTCGATGATCTGCGCCATCGCTCAGCCCTCCGAAGGGGTGATCAGCAGGGAGCCCGACGGGTGCACGGTGGCCATGTGCCGGGGCAGGACGAGGGTCGTGGAGTCCATCTCGGTGACGATCGCGGGACCGCGCACCACGTCGCCGGCGCGTAGCTTCGCCCGGTCGTAGACGCCGGCGGGCACGTGCTCGCCGCCGACGTAGATCTCGTGCTCCTGCACGCGCGCGCCGGACGGGTCGCCGTCGCCGGCTCCGAGGTGCACGGGCGCGACGTCCGGCTTCGGCCCGGTGACCGTGGCGCGGGCGTTGACCACCTCGTGGTCGACGTCGAGCAGGAAGGAGAAGAGCCGGTTGTGCTCGGTGTCGAAGCGCTCGCCCAGGGCGGCCAGGTCGGTGTCGGGGTCGTCGAGATCGACCGGGATCTCGAACCCCTGACCGTGGTACCGGACGTCGACCTGGTAGCCCACCGTCTGCTGGTCGCGCGGCGTCCCCTGGTCGGCCAGCCGCTGCCCGGCCTCGTCGGCGAGCTCGCGCAGCGTCTGGGCGAGTTCGCCGCCCTCGAGCTGGGCGAACCGGCGCAGCACCGTGCGGGCCGACTCGTCGCGGCGGCTGGTGGTGGCGTCGCCGAGGGCGCAGAGCACCCCCGGGGACAGCGGCACGATCACCGGCCAGGCGCCGGTCAGCACGCCGAGCGCGTTGGCGTGCAGCGGGCCGGCGCCGCCGAACGCGACGAGGGCGAAGTCGCGCGGGTCGAAGCCCTGCTGCACCGAGACCAGCCGCAGCCCGCCGAGCATGTTCTCGTTGACGATGTCGACGATCCCGGCAGCGGCCGCCTCCGCGGACTCCAGGCCCATGGACTCGGCGATCTTCCCGACGGCGGCGCGTGCGGCCTCGACGTCCAGGGTGATCTCGCCGCCGGCCAGCGACGTCGGCAGGTAGCCGAGGACGACGTTGGCGTCGGTGACCGTCGGCTCCGTGCCGCCCTTGCCGTAGGCCGCGGGGCCCGGGTCGGCGCCGGCGGACTGCGGGCCGACCCGGAGCGCCTTGGTCAGCTCGGGCACGTGCGCGATCGAGCCGCCGCCGGCGCCGACGGTCCGGACGTCGACGCTCGACGCGCGCACCGTGAGGTCACCGACCTTGGTCTCCCGGCCGATCCGCGGGCTGAGGTCCTGCACCAGGCCGACGTCGGTGGAGGTGCCGCCCATGTCGAAGGTGATCAGGTCGCGGTGGCCGCACTGCTCGGCGACCCAGACCGCGCCGGTGACGCCGCCGGCGGGGCCGGACAGCAGCATGGTGACCGGGGCGCCGATGGCCGCGTCGGCCGACTGGAGGCCACCGTCGCTGCGCAGGATCGACAGCTCGCCGGCCACGCCACCCTGGGCCAGCTTGTCCGACAGGGTGCGCACGTAGCGCTGCACCTGTGGCTGCACGTAGCCGTTGGCGACGGTGGTGAGGGTCCGCTCGTACTCGCGCAGCTCGGGCAGCACGTCCGACGACAGCGACACCGGGACGCCGGGCAGCACCTCGGCCGCGATCGCGGCTATCCGCTTCTCGTGCGCCGGGTCGGCGAAGGAGTTGATCAGCGAGACGGCCAGCGCTTGGATGCCGCCACCGGCCAACCTCTCGAGCTGGGTGCGGACGTCGGCGTCGTCGAGCGGGCGGATCACCTGGCCGTCGCTGGCGATCCGCTCGTCGACCTCGACGGTGTTCTCCAGGTCGGCCAGCGGCTCGGGCTTGGGCCAGATGATCCAGCCGGCCAGCCCTCCGGGCACGAACGAGCGGGCGATCTGCAGGACCTGCCGGAACCCCTTCGTGGTGACCAGGCCGACGGTGGCGCCCTTGCCCTCGAGGATCGCGTTGGTCGCGACCGTGGTGCCGTGCAGCACCTGGGCGACCTCGGACAGCTCGATCCCCGCCGCGGCGCACACCTGGCCGATCCCGTTGAGGACGCCGACGGCCTGGTCCGAGGGTGTCGACGCGGTCTTGGCCCGCCACGTGCTGCCGCTGCCCTCCTCGACCAGCAGGACGTCGGTGAACGTGCCGCCGACGTCGACTCCGAGCCGGTAAGTCATGAGGCCTCCTCGATGCTGGGCTGCTGCTGGGCGCTCCGTGCCGTGCTCTGTGCTCGTGCGGCCCGGACCATGACGGCCCGGGCGTTGGAGAGATGGGCGGTCATGACGGCCTGCGCCCAGGCGGGGTCCCCCGCCCGCACCGCGGCGACGATCTCCAGGTGGTGGCCGAGGCTGCGCCGCAGCGACGCCTCGTCGTAGGCGCGGAAGTTCCGCCGCACGATGGGCGGATGGATGGCGGCGGCCAGCGCGGTGGCCAGCGTGGGGTGGGCCGCCAGCGCGATGAGCCGGTCGTGGAAGGCCCGGTTGAGCGGGACGAGGGCGTCGAGGTCCTGTTCCGGACCGGGGCTCCCGACGTCGACCATCTGGCGGGCCAGGGCGTCGAGCTCCGCCACGTCGCCCTCGGTCGCGTTCGGAACCGCGAAGCCGGCGAGCTGCGGTTCCAGCGAGGCGCGCAGGTCGAAGACACCCTCGAGCTCGGCGACGGTCCAGGTGGCGACGCGGGCGCCACGGTTGGCCACGATCTCGACCAGGCCCTCGGCCGCCAGCCGGGTCAGCGCCTCGCGGACCGGGGTGCGGCTCACGCCGAGACGCTCGGCGAGCTCGACCTCGCCGAGCCGGGAACCGGGCGCCAGCTGCGCGCTGAGGATCAGCTCGCGCAGCACCTCCAACGCCCGCTCGCCCGACGTGAGAGACCGTGTCACGCGTCACACTCCCTGGCAGATTGTGTGCAAACCTAGGGGTGGAGCGTTCCTGCTGGCAACGGCACGGCGTAAATTCCGCGAACCTGCATACAAGAGGGGGCCGACGTGGCAGATCTGCTGAGCACCGGACGTACACCGAGGGCACGCCTCCGGGAGCTCGTCGGTGCGTCCGCTCCCCTGGTCGCTCCCGGCGCCTACGACGCGCTGAGCGCACGGCTGATCGAGCAGGCCGGTTTCGACGCCGTGTACATGACCGGCTTCGGCACCACGGCCTCGCTGATCGGCCGCCCCGACATCGGCCTGCTGTCGGGCGCGGAGATGGTCGACAACGCCCGCCGCATCGTCGCAGCCGTCGACGTCCCGGTCATCGCCGACGCCGACACCGGCTACGGCAACGCGATCAACGTCGTCCGCACCGTGCAGCTCTACGAGCAGGCCGGGGTGGCCGGCATCCAGCTCGAGGACCAGGTGATGCCCAAGAAGTGCGGGCACATGAGCGGAAAGCTGCTGATCGGCGCCGACGAGATGGTCGGCAAGCTGCGGGCCGCCGTCGAGGCCCGCCGGGACCCGGACCTGCTGATCATCGCCCGCACGGACGCGGTCGCCGTGACCGGTGTGGACGACGCGATAGCCCGCGCACGCTCGTTCGCGGACGCGGGCGCAGACCTGCTGTTCGTCGAGGCGCCGACGTCCGAGGAGGACATCGCGCGGGTGGCGAAGGAACTCCAGGGCGTCGCGCCGCTGGTCTTCAACTGGGCCGAGGGCGGCCGGACTCCCCCGCTGTCGCTGGAGCGGATCGGCGAGCTCGGGTTCTCGCTCGTCATCTACCCGATCGGCACACTCCTGGCCGCGACGGCCGGCATCCGTGCCCTGCTCCAGACGCTCAAGTCCGATGGCACGCCCACCGCGGCCCTGCCCGGCCTGCCCAGCTTCGGTGAGTTCACCGACCTGATCGGACTGCCGGAGGTCCAGGCGCTCGAGCAACGCTTCTCGGGCAGCTGAGCGGCCAGTGCGCGGCCGGTGCGCGGCCGGTGCACTCAGCGGCCGGTCCACTCCGGCGGGCGCTTCTCCAGGTACGCGGCGATCCCCTCGCGGCGGTCGTCGCTGAGGTAGGGGTTCGGGCCGACGTCCAGCCGCAGCGCCTGCCACAGGGGCAGCTCGAGGCCCTTGACCGCGGTCTCCTTCATCCGGCGAACCGAGATGGGTGCGTTCGCCGCGATCCGCTCGGCCAGCGCCATCGCCGTCGGCAGGACGTCGTCGGGATCGACGAGGCGGTTGACCAGGCCCCACCGGGCGGCGTCCTCGCTGGTGACGTACTCGCCGGTGAGCAGCATCTCCAGGGCGATGCCCATGGGGATGCGCTTGGGCAGGACGACGGAGCCGAAGTTGGCGCCCATGCCGATCGTGGCCTCGGGCAGGCCGAGCGGGATGCCGGTCGCCGCGACGCGGAGGTCGCAGGCCAGGGCCAGCTCGAACCCGCCGGCGACGGCGGCGCCGTGCAGTGCCGCGATCACCGGCAGGGGCGTCTCGGTGACCACCTCGAAGAGCGACCGGCCGGGCCGGTTCATCGGCGGCCGGAAGCGCTCGCCGCGCTGGTCGGCCTCGCGGATCTCCTTGAGGTCGAGCCCGGCGCAGAAGGCCGGGCCGTTGCCGGTGAGCACGATCGCGCGGACGGTGCCGCCCTCCGCGGCGCCGAGCAGCTCCTCGATCAGATCGGCCTGCAGCGCGCTCGACAGTGCGTTGCGCCGCTCGGGGCGGTCGAGGGTGAGCAGGCGGACGCGGCCGCGGTCCTCGACGACCAGCCCCGAGTTCCGCCGGACGGGTTCGCTCACCGGCCGCGCCGGTGCGAGTCGATCGCAGCCGTCACCGTGCCCAGCGCGGCACCCGGGATGAGCAGCCACATCGGCCAGAAGTAGACGACGTCGCCGTTGCCCAGGCTGACGAGCAGCCACACCATCAGGTTGATCGCGACCACGGACGCGTAGACGGTCCAGAGGACCTTGAGGGCCAGCGGCTGTCGCGCCAGCACGCCACCGACGGGAACAGTGACCGCGGCGGCCCTCCGGGGGGCGGGCACTCCGGCCGGCGACCGGTGGACGACGGACGCCGTCCCGGCGGCGGGGAGGTCTAGGAAGAGCCGGTCGAGGTCGCCGTAGGTCACCGAGCCGTACGCGGCGGCCAGCCGGCGGTCGTACTCCTCGAGGTCCAGCCGCCCCTCGTCGTGCGCGAGCCGCAGCCGGTCGACCGCGGCCTGCCGCTCGTTGTCGGAGACCCGGAGCGCTGATCGTTCGACCACGAGCGCATGGTCGCACGGCGGGCGGCGCTACCGGAACGACTTCGGGTCAGCGTGCCCCGACGCTGCGCCAGTAGTCGTTGAGCGCGCTGTTGGTCTGGATGAACCAGACGAGCGGGCCGACCAGGATCAGCATCCCGGGGAAGAACCAGAGCCCGGTGAGTGCGCTGACCGGTCGCGGCCAGCCCCGTCGCTCGTACAGCTGGCCGACCTCGTGGCTGAGCAGATAGGGCGAGGCGATGCCGGCGAAGATGTTGATCAGAAGGGCGAGAACGCCGCCGAGACCCTCGCCGGTGTGCCGCCTCATCTCCTCGTGGGTCTGGAAGAAGTAGACCAAGCTCCAGATGCCGAAGGTGACGATGAACAGCAGGACCTGCAGGCCCGTGCTCCGCACCTGCCCGATGGGGCCGTCGGGCTGCGGATAGTGCCCGTAGGCCGGCGGCGACGGCATCGCGCCATAGCCGTACGGCTGCGGGTAGGCGGGGTACGGGGGCGGGTACGTCGGCGACGCGAACGCCCCGTCGTACCCGGGCGTCCGCGGACGCGGCAGGTCGAGGAACAGCCGGTCGAGATCGGCGAAGGTGACCGCCCCGTAGGCGGAGGCCATCCGGCGGTCGTACTCGTCGAGGTCGAGCCGCCCGTCGTCGTGGGCGCGGCGCAGTGCATCCACGGCGGTCTGCCGATCGGTGTCGGAAACCCGCAACTGCTCCCGCTCGACCATGTCCCCCACCTCCGCGCCACCGCGCCCGCCATCTCCGTGAGGCGGAGGATAGGGGCCCCGGCGGCTGCCGAACAGCATGTGCTTCGGCCGTATCAGCGTCCGGCTCTGGTGGCTCCTCGGGACGGCGAGGGCATCCCGTCGCGGCGTGCCCCAGCCGACCCCCGTTCCTCTGCTGGATCGAGAAGCACATGGAGCTCCTGACCGCTACCACCGCGTTCGCCCTGCTGGTGACGAAGCTGGTCGACTTCTGCCGCAACGCCTTCGGACCGGTTCCCGCCGACCGCAGGTGGATCTGGAACGTGCTCGCCCTCGGCCTGGGCGTTGCCATGGCGCTGGCCTTCCAGCTCGACGTGCTCCAGCCCTACGAACACAACGACACCGCGGTCCTCGCCGGCCGGCTGCTCACCGGTCTCGTCATCGGCGCGGCCGGCTCGGGGTGGCACGAGGCGCTCGACGCGCTCTCCGGGGTCGCCAAGGCGACGAAGGCGTCGGCGGGCAACACGCCCACGCCCGCATCGCCGTCGCCGTCACCGACGCCGGCCCCGGCCCCGGCCCCGGCCCGGATGACCTTCTGAGGACACCGGACGGCGGGTGCCGAGGCAGCAGCGATCACCCCTCGGCACCCGCCGTCGCCGCCGTGACCGCCGGCAGCTCCCCGGCTGTGATCCGCGGCAACGTTCCACCGCACCCGTCACACGCGCCCCACCCGTCGGGGACCATGGGGAGACCCAACCGTGCGACCCGGTAGACAGGTGACATGGAGAGCACTGCCGACATCCGCGTGGGCGACGTCGTCGCATCGCGGCCGGCCGTCTCCCTCGAGATCACATCCACCCCGGTCCTCAGCTACGCGCTGGCGCACAACCGCATCCCGGTCGTCTCCCGCCTGGCGCTGACCGCCGACGGTCCGGTCCAGGGCGCCACCGTGCGCCTGTCGGTGCGCGACGCCGAGGGCCCGATCGCGCAGGCCGTCGAACTGCTCGTCGACCTCGACGAGGGCCGGACGACGGTGCTGACCGACGTCGGCCTGGTCATGGACCCGGCAGCGATGCTGCACGTCGAGGAGCAGCGCCCCGGCGTGCTCGAGGTCGAGGTCGAGACCGACGGCGAGCTCGTCGGCAGCACGCTGCGGCCGGTGCAGGTGCTCGCCGCCAACCAGTGGCTGGCCACTCCCCTGCCGCTCGCGCTGGAGATGCTCGCCGCCCACGTCCAGCCCAACCACCCGGCGGTCACCGGGCTGGTCGCCGAGGCCTCCGACCTGCTCGAGGAGCGCACCGGCAGCGGGGCGCTCGAGGGCTACGCCGCCGGTCCCGAGCGGGTCGACGAGACCGTCGCCGCGATCGCCGAGGCCATCTCGCGCCGCGGCGTCCGCCACAGCGAGCCGCCGGCCAGCTGGTCCGACCTCGGCCAGCAGGTCCGCTCGCCCGGCGACGTCCTCACCTGGCGGGTCGGGACGCCGCTGGACACCGTCGTCCTCCTCGCCGCGGCGCTGGAGCAGGCCGGCGTGCGGCCGCTGCTGTGGCTGGCGGAAGGGCACGCGTTCCTCGGCTACTGGCGGGAGGAACGGTCGGCCGAATCAGCCGCCACAACCGACGCCGCGCCGCTGGTCAACCTGGTCGACCTCGGGCTGATCGGGCTGGTCGAGACCACGCTGCTCACGCGGAAGGGCGAGCCGGACGCCGACCTGCACCGCGCCGCCTACGCCGGCTGGCTGACCGGCGAGCTCGACCGGGTCCTCGGCGTCACCGACGTCCACCGGGCCCGCCGCGACGGGATCGTGCCGCTGCCCGCCCGCGCCCGCGACGCCGGCGGCGTGCTGCAGGTGGTCGAGTACCGGCCGGCCGAGCACAGCGCCCCCGCCCGCCGGGAGCCGACGCCGCCCGCGCCGTCGAGCCGGCCGGATGCCCCGCCGCGGGTGCAGCAGTGGAAGAACGCGCTGCTCGACCTCAGCCTGCGCAACCGGCTGATCAACTACACCGAACGGTCCGGGCTCGCGCTCACCGTGCCGGGGCCGTCGCTCGGGACGCTGGAGAACTTCGTCCACGACGGCACGCCGATCACGCTCCTGCCGGCCGACCAGCTGGCCGCCGTGCAGAAGGAGCGCGGCCTCACCAGCGCCCGCGAGCTGCCCGAGGAGCAACTCGCCGAGCTGCTGGCCGACCGCCGCGAGGTGCACGCCGACGTCAGCACCGGCGGCTACCTCCCCCGGCTGCGCAACCTCGCCTACAAGGCGAAGACGGTGCAGGAGGAGACGGGCGCCAACAACCTCTACCTCGCGCTGGGCAGCCTGGTCTGGGAGCTCGACGGGCGCCCGCTGCGCTCACCGCTGGTGCTCATCCCGGTGACGCTGGCGCCGCTGGGCCGCACCGGTTCCTACCGGCTCACCCTCGACGAGTCGGGTTCGAGCACGCCGAACTACTGCCTGCTGGAGAAGCTGCGCCAGCTGCACGGCCTCGTCGTCCCCACCCTGACCGAGCCGGCCGACGGCGGCGGGCTCGACCTGGAGACGGCGCTGGAGGCCATGCGCGTCGGGCTGGTCGGGCACGGGCTGCCCTACCGGGTCGAGGCGACCGCGGATCTGGCGATCCTGCAGTTCGCCAAGTTCCGGCTGTGGAAGGACCTCGACGAGCACTGGGCCGACTTCACCGACAACCCGCTCGTCTCGCACCTGGTGCACCAGCCGACCGAGGCGTTCGCGGACCCGGTGAGCGACACCGCGCCGTTCGTCGACCTCGACGAACTGGCCGCGACGCTGCCCGCACCGGCCGACGCCTCGCAGCTGCGGGCGATCGCCGAGGCATCCGCCGGCCGCACGTTCGTGCTCGAGGGCCCGCCCGGCACCGGCAAGTCGCAGACCATCACCAACCTGCTCACCCGCGCCGTCGCCGACGGCAAGCGGGTGCTGTTCGTCGCCGAGAAGCGGGCGGCCCTCGACGTCGTCGCGCGCCGGCTGGACGCCGTCGGCATGGGCATGTTCGCCCTCGACCTGCACGACAAGGGCTCGCGGGCCTCGATGGTGCGGGCGCAGATCCGGCTGGCGCTCGAGCACGCGGTCGCCGTCGACGAGCAGGGCCTGGCGAACGAGGAGGAGAACCTCCGCTCCTCCCGGCGCATGCTCGCCCGCTACGCCGACCGGCTGCACACCGAGAACGCGGTCGGGCTGTCGCTGTACTCCGCGCGGACGGCGGAGCTGACCGCGGGCACCGACGTGGAACCGCTGCCCGTGCCCGCGCCGTTCGCCGCCAACGCCCCGGCCGAGGTGCTGCGCGCGGTGCGGGTCGAGCTCGCGCTGCTGCCCGACATCGCCGACCTCACCCGCCCGTCGCCCCGCCACCCGTGGGCGTTCGTCGACTCCCCCGACATCGACCTGCCCGCCACGCAGGCCGCGGCCGCCGAGGTCGACCGGGCGGTGCGCGAGGCGTCGGCGGTCCCCGAGCTCGCCGGGGTGTTGCGCCGGGCGCGGACCGCGGACGAGCTCGACGCGCTGGCGCACGTCCTGTCCGGTCCCGGCAACGGCATCGACGTGGGCCTCGACGTCATCGACGAGACCTTCACCGAGCTCTGGACGGCGGCGACGAGCGCCGTCCTCGGTGAGATCGCCGCCTTCACCGCCTTCCGGCATCCGGGCCTGGACGTCTGCACTCCCGAGGCGCTGAGCCTGCCGCTGGCCGAGGTCTACGTGCACGCCCAGACCGCGGCGGCGTCGTCGTGGTTCGGCCGCCGCCGCAGGCTGAGCGCGGTGCGCGACCGCCTCGCCCCCTACCTGCGGCCCGAGGCGAAGGTGAAGCCGAAGGACGTCCCGGCGCTGGTCGAGGCGCTGTGGCGGGTGCAGACCGCGGTGGCGGCCATCGCCGCGCGCGCCGGGTCCATCCCCGGCCTGTCGGTGCCCGAGGGCTGGAACCCGTTCCTGCACACCGACGTCCTCGACGGGCAGGTGCGGTGGCTGCGCCGCGCGGGCGCCGCCGTCGACGGTTCGTCCCTCTTCCACGTGCAGCTGCGCAAGCTGATCGTCGCCGGCCTGCCGCAGGGCACCGCCGCGGCCGAGGCGGTCGCGCGGCTGCGCGACGCGCTCCGCGGGCTGGTCACGGTGGCCAAGAGCAGCGGCGACCAGCTGGCGACCTGGGCCGGGGACGACGGCTTCGTGCTCCGCTGGTCGATGACGCGCCCGGAGCGCGGGGCCGACAGCTCGGTGCTCATGTCGCTGCGCCGCTGGGTCAGCTTCCTCGACACCCTCGAGCCGCTGCGCTTCGCGGGCCTGTTCGACGCCCGCACGCTGCTGCTCACCGGCGCGATCCCGGCCGACGACGCCGTCCGGGCGTTCGACCGCGGACTGGCCGAGGCCTCGGTCGCCGAGCGGCTGGATGCGACGGGCCTCGACATGTTCGACGCCGGCGCGCACGAGAAGGCGATCCGCCGGTTCACCTCCGCGTCCCGCGCGGTGCGCGAGCACCTGACCGCGGCGCTGCCGGCGGCGGTGCTCGGGTCGCGGCCGTTCGACGCCGCCTCCGGCTCCGGCCAGGTGGGCGCGCTGCAGCGCGAGCTGGCCAAGCAGCGCCGCGGGCTGGGCGTGCGGTCGCTGCTCGCGCAGTACGGCGAGCTCATCACCTCGGTGATGCCGTGCGTGCTGGTGTCGCCGGACTCGGTGGCGCGGTTCTTCCCCGCCGTCTCGGGGCTGTTCGACCTGGTCGTGTTCGACGAGGCATCGCAGATCCGGGTCGCCGACGCCGTCGGTGCGCTGGGCCGCGCGAAGGCCGCCGTGGTCGTGGGTGACTCCAAGCAGATGCCGCCGACGTCCTTCGCGGAGCCCTCCTCCGGCGACGCGACCGACTTCCCGGAGATGGGTGTCGAGGACGAGGAGTCGATCCTCAGCGAGTGCGTGCAGGCGCGGGTGCCACGGCAGTGGCTGTCGTGGCACTACCGCAGCCAGGACGAGTCGCTCATCGCGTTCTCCAACGCGCAGTACTACGAGAACCGACTCTCGTCGTTCCCGGCGCCGACGCACGGGCGGTCGTCGTCCGAGCCCGACGGCCGCGGGGTCGCGCTGGTCCGGGTGCCGGGCACGTTCCACCGCTCGGGCGCGGGGCGGCTGCTGCGCACCAACCCGATCGAGGCGAAGGCGATCGTGGCCGAGATCCGCCGGCGGTTCGACGCGGTGCCGAAGTACGGCGAGGGGTCCGACGTCGTCCCGTCGATCGGCGTCGTCACGTTCAACGCGCAGCAGCGGGCCTACATCGAGGGGCTGCTGCGGGACGCCGACGACGACCGGCTGGCCGCGGCCCTCGACCGCACCGACGGCGAGGGGCTGTTCGTCAAGAACCTGGAGAACGTGCAGGGCGACGAGCGCGACGTCGTCTTCTTCTCCACCGGCTTCTCCCCCAACGCCTCGGGCAACCTGCCGCTGAACTTCGGGCCGCTCAACCGGATGGGCGGCGAGCGGCGGCTCAACGTCGCGATCACCCGCGCGCGGCGCCAGGTGGTTCTGTTCTCCTCGTTCGACCCGGAGCAGCTGCGCGCCGAGGAGACGTCGTCGGTCGGCATCAAGCACCTGCGGGCCTACCTCGACCTGGCCGCACAGGGCACCGACGTGCTGCCGCGCGACCCGCGCTCGACGTCGGTGGTCGACCGGCACCGGGAGTCGATCGCCGATGCCCTGCGCGAGCAGGGGATGGTCGTCCGCACGGACGTCGGGCTCTCGGAGTTCCGCATCGACCTGTCGATCTCCCGCCCCGCCGACCCGGAGACGCCGGTGATGGCGGTGCTGCTCGACGGTCCCGCGTGGGCGCGCCGCCGCACCGTCGGTGACCGCGACGGGCTGCCGGTCGAGGTGCTCAGCCAGATGCTGGGCTGGCCGTCGGTGCAGCGGGTGTGGCTGCCGTCGTGGCTGGCCGACCCGAACGCGGTCGTCGACGATCTGGTCGCCGCGATCGACACAGTGCCGGAGACCGTCGCACCGCCGATCCCCCTGCCGACGGCGGCCGTGGAGTCGTTCAAGGGCGTGGCGGCGCTGCGCGCCTCGGTGACGTCGGTGGCCGTCACTCCCCCGGCTTCGCGCCCGGCGGCCAAGGCTGCGGCGCGCAAGCCGGCCGGTACCACGGCCATGGACGGCGAGACGCAGTTCGTGCCGTGGATCCCCAAGGTCGCCGGCGAGAAGTCGGTGCTCGACGAGCTGCCGGCGTCGAAGGCGGCCCGCGTGGTGCGCCGGGTGCTCACCGCCGGCGTCAAGGCCGAGGGCCCGATCCACGTCGACCGGCTGGCCAAGCTGACCGTCGGCGCGTTCGGCCTCAACCGGGCGACCGAGTCGCGCAAGAACGCGCTGCTGTCGCTGCTGCCGCCCTCGGCCGTGGTCGACGACTACCTGTGGCCGGAGGGCATCGACCCGGCGACGTGGACCGGGTTCCGGCGGCAGATGTCGAGCACCGACCGGCCGCTGGACCACATCGCGCCCGAGGAGATCGCCAACGCGATGGCGGCGCTGTGCCGGGCGTCGGCGGGCATGCGCCGCGACGAGCTGCTCACCCAGACGGCGGCCGTGTTCGGCTACAAGCGCCGCACGCAGACGGTGACGCCGGTGCTCGAGGCCGCGGTCGCCTTCGCGATCGAGCGCGGCCGCCTGGTCGAGCAGCCGAACGGCCTGCTGACCGTCTGATCCTCCCGGGCCCCGCCCCCCGGAGTTGATCATCGTCTCCGGGTTCGCGACACGGCAGAACACGCCGGCGCCGGGGACCCGCGGACGATGATCAACTCGGCAGGACGGCGGGACACGCTCAGGCGCGGGCGATGCCGACCAGGGTGACGTCGTCGGTGTCGGGCGGGTTCAGAACGCCGAGGACGGCGTCCAGTAGGGCCTGCGGTTCGGCCGGGCCGGAGCGGATCGCCTCGCGCAGGTCCTCGAGCCCGGCTGCGAGGTCGCCGCGCCCCCGCTCGACCAGGCCGTCACTGAACAGCACGAGCCGGTCGTCACCGGCGAGGCTCAGCCGTGCCTCCCGGTACGGCGCTCCCTCGATCACCCCGAGCGCGGGACCGCGGCCGTCCATCACGTAGTCCGCTCCCCCGGCCGTGGCGTGCAGGACGGGCAGGTGGCCGGCGCTCGCGACGACGACGTCCCCGCTGGCCGGGTCGAGCTCGGCGATGACGGCGGTCGCCATCTCACCGGGCAGCAGCGCGCCGATGACGTCGTTCAGCCCCGACAGCGCGGCCGCCGGCCCCCGCGCGCGCAGCAGATGGGCGCGCAGCGCGTGCCGGAGCTGGGCGGTGATCGCGGCGGCCGACAAGCCGTGGCCCGCGACGTCGCCGAGCACGATCGACAGCCGGCCGTCGGGCAGCGGCACCAGGTCGTACCAGTCACCGCCGACGACGTCCGCCGCGCTCGGCCGGTACCGGGCGGCCAGGTCGATGCCGGCCACCGTCGGCAGCTCCTCGAGCAGGAGGGTCCGCTGCAGCGCGGTGGCCAGCCGGTTGTCCTCCTCGGCCCGGCTCAGCGCGGCGGCAGCCAGGTCGCCGGCCAGCGTGCGGGCGGCGGCGACCTCGTGGTCCCGCCACGGCCGCGACGTCCCCCGCACCGTCTCGCTCCAGGCGTCGAACGAGCGCCGGGGGCTCAGCCGCGGGCCGCCGTCGGTGCTGGTGACCTTCGAGGCGTACGGGTTGCCGCCCCAGGTGACCTCGCGCAGCGTCTCCGGCCGGAACCAGGCGAGGAAATCACCGGACCCGCCGGGCACCTCGACGGCCAGCACGCCGCTCGCGGTGCCGGCAAGGTCGACCGCCGATGGGACGACCGTGGAGACGGCGTCGGTCGCGTCGACGCGCGCATCCAGCAGCGCGCGGACCAGCGGCTCCACCCGTTCGGCGGGTGGCGTCGTCCCGAGCAGCCGCAGCTGCCCGCCGAGGCGGACGGCGGCGCCGTCGGCCGGCAGCAGGTCCAGAGCGGTGACCTCGCCGGTGGTCAGCGCCCCAGCGAGCCCGCGCGGGGCGCGACCGACCGCGGCGGCCAGCTGCGCCTGCCGCTGGGCCACCTCCACCACGCCGGACTGCTCGCCCGCCGCCACCGTGGTGTGCAGCAGCAGCGAGGCGGTGCGCCCGAGGAACTCCGCGGCCACGCGGTCGGAGTAGGAGGGCCGGTGCGGGCCCGCGTAGTGGTGACAGGAGATGAGGCCCCAGAGCCGGCCGCGGTCGATCAGCGACACCGACATCGAGGCGACGACGCCCATGTTGGCCAGGTACTCCAGGTGCACCGGCGAGACGCTGCGCAGCATCGAGCCGGAGAGGTCCAGCGGCCGGCCGGTCAGCGGGTTGGCGACCGGCTCGAGCGGCACGCGCGAGTACGCCGCGTCCGGGATGATCCGCATCCAGTTCGTGGCGTAGAGGGCGCGGGCCTGGGCGGGGATGTCGCTGGCCGGGTAGCGCAGGCCGAGGAACGGCTCGAGGTCGGGACGGCGGTCCTCGGCGACCACCTCGCCGTTCCACCCGGCGTCGAAGCGGTAGACCATCACGCGGTCGAACCCAGTGACGGCGCGCACGTCGCGGGCGAGCACCTCGGTCAGCTGGTCGAGCGTGGCCGCGGCCGACATCCGCTGCAGGACGGTCGGCAGGCGGCGGTGCCAGGCGGCGCCGGCCTGCTCGGCGCCGGGCACGAGTTCCCACTCGGTGAGCAGCAGCCCGTCGGCGCGGTGCGAGACCACGTCGACCTCGGTGCCGTCGACCTGCACGCGCAGCGGGTTGAGCTCCGCGAGGTCGCCGGCGAGACCGGCACGCAGCCGTGCGCCGTCGTCGTCCCCGAGCAGGTCGTCGAGGGAGGCGCCGGCCACCGGCCGGCCGAACAGCTCGGCCGCGTTCGCCGACGCGACGACGACCGTGAGGTCGGGCTCGGTGACGGCGAGCAGGACGCCGTGCGGCTGGACGGCGCCGGGGACGGCGATCGGCTCGTCGGCGCAGTTGAGCAGGGCCTGCTCGGTGATCTCCGCGGTGGCGGAGCCGACGTCGCTGGGATCGCTCATCGCGGCGACGTTACGGGCGGGCCCTCCGGTCGGCGACGCCGGAGGTGATCTCGAAGACCGAGCCGACGATGGGCACCAGCGACCCGAGATCGAGCAGGTCGATCGTCAGCCGCACGCCACCGGTCTTGCTGGGGGCGAGCACGTAGAGGTTGACGCCGCCGGCGGCGGCCTGGCGCGCGCTGCGGACGAGCTCCCGCGCACCGGACGAGTCCATGAAGACGGTCTCGCTCACGTCGATGATCAGCGCCTCCGACCCGGCGGCGAGCTCCGCGTCGACGGCGGCGGCGAGTTCGGGTGCCGTCGCGATGTCGAGCTCACCCCGTACGGTGAGCGTGGGACGGTCCGCGAGGGTCGTCCGTTGCACGTCGAACAGCACGAACGGCTCCCTCGGCATCGGAACTTCTGAAGCGAGGGTAACGGTTTCGATCTTCGAGGGGGTGAGCTGCCGTGAACATCGCGTTCAGCGTCCGGTTGCCGGTGGACGCGCAGAGCGTCCCGTTGGTGCGTGGGCTGCTGCGGCAGGCCCTCGAACACCTCGGTGTGGCCGCGGCCGGGATCGACGACATCCTGCTCGCCCTCACCGAGGCGTGCGCCAACGTCGTCCAGCACGCCGGCGGCCACGAGGAGTACCAGGTCGATGTCGCGATCGACGACACCGTGTGCCGGATCAGCGTGATCGACGACGGCGCCGGGTTCGACCCCGAGGCGATCGCCGACGAGCCGGCGCGCTCACCCCTGGACGGTGGTCGCGGACTGCTGCTCATGCGCGCGCTCGTCGACCGCCTGGCGTTCCGGGAGACCGAGGACGGCCGGCACGGCGTCTTCCTCGAGAAGCAGCTGGCCACTCCCTCCCCGCGGCTGCGCCTTCTTCCGACCTGAACTCGACCGCCCGCTCGGGCCTTCAGCCATTCGAGCCCTGGTGGTACCGGCGGCCCGTCAAGAACTCCGGACACGCTCCTCGTCGGCGTGCTCGGTTTCGTACCGCCGGAGGACGTCGGCAGGGATACGGCCGGAATCGCTGACGACGATGCCGTTCCCCTTCGCCCAGGCGCGGACGTCGGCCGGTCTGGGCGGTGGTGGCGGCACCAGGCCACCGGGCGAGAAGGTGGCCTCGACAGCGGCCGTACGCGCGGCCGCGGCCAGCTCGGTGAGGCAGGCGCCGAGCCACCGGTAGGCCCACTCCTGCGCCAGGGGACGGGTCTCGCAGAAGACGATCGGGATCGACGGGAAACGGGCCTGGGCCTCGGCCAACGCCTCCGCGACGCGCGATCCGGACGTGTGCTCGAGGGCGAACAGCCTGCTGTACCGGTCCTCGACGACGACCGCCGCCCGGGGCAGCGCCGAGAGCTCGGCGAGGGCGTAGGTGAGCTTGCCGGACAGGAGACTGCTGGCGAGGTCGTTGACACTCTTGCGCTCGACGGCGGCCACGACGGCGCCGTCGAGCTCGACGGCGTAATCACCGGCTGAGAGCCGCTGCCGTCGGGTGCTGGCCTGCTGGTGCCCGAATGTGTAGGGGTACTTCTCGCCGGTGTCGACGACGATCTCCAGCACCTGCCCCGAGGCCCGGGCGCTGGGCAGGTGCACTGCGGGACGGGCCTGTTTCGACGTCGACGGCGACTGCCAGAAGATGACCTCGCGGCCGCGGGCGCGGGTGAACACGAACTGCGATCTGTTCTGCCGGGCCCGGTCGAGCACGAGATCGATGGCCGGCCCGCGGCGGCGGCACGAGCGGACTGCGTGCCGCTCGACGATCTCGGCGTCCTCGGGCCAGCGGTCGGCGCGATGGCAGTACACCTTCGATGCCTTCGGCCAGGTCTCCCGCGCCTTGACCACAATGCCCGCCGGGCCGAGCGGGATGCGGATCAGGTACGGCAGCGACGAGTCGGGATCGGGATTGCGAGCCACCAGGAGGTCGTCCGCCACGTGCTCAGCGTGGCACGCCGGCGCCTCCGGGAGGCAGCAGGAAGGAGCAGGTCGGACCGTCGGCGCGCGAGAGCCGGCGATCGAGCGTGAGCAGCGGCACCGAGAGTTCCTCGGCCAGCGCCACGTAGGCCGCGTCATGGGCGGACACGTTCGGATGGAGGTCCCACACCCTGGTCGCGAGAGTGGCGAAGGGAAACGTGGTGACGCGCAACTGCACCAGTTCCTCATGTGCCAGGGCACCCACGTCCCGCCCGATGCGGCCGCCCAGGACAGCACGGCGCAGCACGCTCGACACCTCCACGTGCAGATGGGACGGCGCGGCCAGGGCATCCTCCGCCATCGCCGCGCGGGCCCATTCGCCGTCCGCTCCCGAGTCGACGAGAGCCACCACGACGGCGGAGGCGTCCACCACCAGCGTCACGGGCGGTCGGCGTCTCGCGCCTCGAGAACCACGTCCGCGGGCAACCGCGTACCGGTGGCCCGCAGTCGATGCCGCACCCGGTCCCAGAACTCCTGCGGATCCGGCTGCTCCCCGAGCCCGATCAGCTGCGCCCGCACGTACTCCTGCAACGACTGACCGGCGCGGGCCGCTCGCGCGGCGAGCGCATCCCGGGTCTCGTCCGGTACATCCCGGATCGTCATGGAGACGGGCATGCATGCACATTAGCATCATTGGCAGCTATACGCATGTAACCTCTCGAGGCAGTGGTGGCCGCGGCGTCGCCGGCTCGGTCGTGCGCCGCTGAGTCGTGGCCCGCGCACGTTTCGTGCTGCCGCGCCGCCGTTGCCGAAGTTCTTCGCCGCGGCCCCCTAGACGCTCCGGAAAACGCCTGGTTCGACTCGCTGAATCGTTCGAGCAGGTCAGCGCTGCGGCACGTCGAGGGACAACATTAGAAGTCACAGGTACCGGTGCCTTCTCGCCTCCGCCGTCCCCTTTTGTGGTCCCGCGCACCCCGACCTAGCGTCGTCGCCGTCCGAGCGGGCTCCCGTCGCCACGGAAGGTGACACCCGCAGGACACCGCCGAACCAGACGTCGGCACAGACCGACGCCCGGGCCGGGGACCCACGAGAACGCATGGGGTGAAGCGCGCGCCGGCACAGACCGGCGGCGCCGGGCGAGTTCCCCCGCCCGAACCCGTCAGCTAACTCGGTAGGCGGTTACGGAGAACAGGAGAAACCGTCGCCATGACGGGTACCAGCACGTCCACGCCCGGTCGCGTCCATCTCGCCGTCAGAAAGGCGGTCGTCGTCCTCACGGCCGGCGCGGGCATCGCACTCACCCCCTTGCCCGCCCTGGCAAACGCTCCAGCAGCGCCCACCGTCGTGGCCCAGACGGCGCGCGCGCAGGTCGCCGTCAACACCGCCCTGGCCCAGGTCGGCGACCCCTACGTCTGGGGCACGGCCGGACCGAGCTCGTTCGACTGCTCGGGCCTCACGATGTACTCCTGGGGCGCCGCGGGCGTGTCCCTGCCGCACTCCTCGAGCATGCAGTCGACGGTGGGCACCCCGGTGTCCTACTCCGACCTGCAGCCCGGCGACCTGGTGTTCTTCTACAGCCCGATCTCGCACGTCGCGATGTACATCGGGAACGGGCAGATCGTCACGGCACCCCACACCGGCGACGTCGTGAAGGTCATGCCACTCTCGTACATGCCGTCGTACGCGGGAGCCCGCCGGGTCGGCTGACCGGACGCGGGATCAGCCGACCGCCACGGATCCCGTGGCGGTCGGCACCAGCTCCACCCAGGTGGTGCCCGGCGCCAGTGTGACCGGCCAGCCGACTCCACCGGTGAGGACGACGGGTGCCGCGACCGACGCCTTGGTCCAGGTCGCGGTCACCGTGTGGCCACCCGTGGCGACGAGCGCCTCGCCCGAGCCGACGAGCTGCGTCTCGGGCACGGGGTTGCCGGCGGGGTCGGTGAAGCCGGTGTTGTTGTCGACGGTGACCCGCAGGACCACCACGTTGGTGGCCCCCAGCGGGGAGCCGTCGGCCTCGGTCGATGGCGTGCTGCCCTCGGCGCGCAGCCACGCGCTGTCCGGAGCGCTCCACGTCCACCGCGGCCGGCTGACCGGGGAGAGCTTCAGGTCCACCTGCGCGGCGGGTGTGCCGGCGGTGACCGCCACCGGCTGCTCCCCCGCGGCGGCGAACCGGAACTGCGCTACCGGGGCCGCCTGGTGCGCGGCGTCGGCCTGGGCGAGGAACGTCGCGGGCTCGGCGTAGACGTTGTGCGGCGCCTTGCGGGAGGCGAGCCGGAAGAAGCCGGGTGAGCCGGCGTCGTGGCTCACCACCTGCAGACCGGCGTCGGTGACGGCGTCCACGAACGGGCGCTGGCCGCCGGAGAAGGCGAGCAGGCCGCGCAGCGGGGCGGCGATCGCCGGGTCCATCGGACGGACCGACCGCACCGGTCCGATCCGGGTCGGCAGGGTGGAGTGGTAGACGGCGACGAAGCGGGTGATGCCGCCCTCGACCACCTCCTCCCAGACCATGTCGGCCGAGCCGAGGCCGGTCTGCGGCCGGGCGGTGACCGAGTTCTCGATCTTCACCGCGAGCGCCGGCCGGGTGGGCACCTCGCCGCTCTCCAGGCCGGTCAGCGGCCAGTAGACCGGAGGTGGTGGCGGCGGGGGCGCCGTCGTCGTCGGGGTGGCGGCGACGGCGCGCGTGCGCGTCTCTACCCCGCAGGCCGCCGTGGTGACGACCGCGAGACCCACGAGCGCGACGACCCCAGCGCGGCGGATGCCCCTCTTCCCCACGCCTGCGTCATCGGCAGCCGCCGCCCCTTCCGGCACTTATGGCCATGAGTGCCGCTTCGGACGGGCCCGAGATCAGCGCCTCGTGACCGTCTCCACCGCGGTGAGCTTGTCGAGTTTGTCGACCAGGGCCTTGTCGGTGCCGGTTCCGCCGACGATCTGGTCGGCCACCGAGTTGCACGCGGAGCCGTTGTAGCTGGACCAGTACGACTCGAAGTAGTCGTTGCCGGCACCGCCGTCGAGCACGGTCGGGCCGTCGCACTCGTTGTCGTACAGCCTGTCGGCGCCGTCCTCTCCGTACGCCTTGTCCTTGCCCCAGCCCGCGTAGAGCGTGTCGTTACCGATCCCGCCACGGATGACGTCGTTCGCGTAGTCCTGGCTGTCCATGGAGTTCTCGTCGACGATGTCGTTCCCGGCATTGCCCTGGACGACGTCCGCCCCGCGCCACCCCTCGACGTTGTCGTCGCCGTCGCCGCCGTTGATGTGGTCCGGGCCGGCGCTGCCGAAGATGCGGTCGTTCCCGGCGCCGCCGCAGAGGTAGTCACCGACGTCCGTCGCCGGCCCGTCCTCACCTGGTCCGAGGATGGAGTCCGCACCCGACGTGCCGACGACGACGTCGACCACGCCGGTCCGGGTGTAGTAGGTGGCCTCCCCGGGCTGCATGACGTGCGTGGCCGCCTTGCCGAAGCAGGTCGGCGTGGCGGCCTGCGCCGTCGCGACCGGAAGAACAGCACTCACGAGAAGCGCCGCGCTGAACGCGGCGCCGGACATCCCACAACGAACAATGCGCATGACGACGATTCCCCCAGGTCGCACGAGCGGCCGGTACCGCGCGTGAAGTGAGGGGGAAACTAGTTCCGGACACCGCCGTACCGTTGGATCCGGCGCCTCGGTTCGCTCGCGCGTGCGCGCCCCCGCCGGAGCGTCTGAGATCGCTCACTCTCTGTGGGATGTTGATCACGCACGAGCAGCGAGCAGCTGCATCAGCCGGTCGAGGAACGGTCGCTGGCCGCTGACGACCTTGGCGCGCGCGCTCTCGACGTCGAACCAGGCGGCGCGGTCGATCTCCGGGAACTCCTGCATGCGCCCGGAGCGCGGCGGCCACTCGAGCTCGAAAGTGTTGCTGACGACGGCGTCGACGTCCAGGTCGCCCTCGGCCGCCCAGGCGGTGAGCACCTTGCGCGCCCGGATCTCGCCGAGCGGGATCAGCTCGGCCGCGGGCACCGGCACCCCGAGCTCCTCGGCGAACTCGCGGCGGGCCGCGGCCTCGGCGTCCTCGTCGGGGTCGTGCTCACCCTTCGGGATCGACCAGGCGCCGTCGTCCTTCTTGGCCCAGAACGGGCCGCCCATGTGCCCGAGCAGCACCTGCACCCCGCCGCCGTCCGTACGCCGGAACAGGAGGACGCCGGAGCTGCGGACGGGAGGCACCCGGCGAGGGTGGCACACCCCTCCGGCACTCAAGGCCATGGAGTGCCGGAGGGGTGTGGGCTCGATGTCAGTGCTTCTTCGGCACCACGCAGGCATCGCCGACGAAGGCACCTTCGAAGTCCGGCGCGCCGAGCGCGGCCGCCGCATCGGCGGTGAGGGTCAGCCCCGCCTGGACGCCGTCGCAGTCGGGCACCATGCCGTTGATGGGCATCGCCTCGCCGAGGACGAAGACGTCGACGTCGCCCAGGTCCTTGCCGTTGAGCCACGTATCGGCCTCGAGGACCATGTCGTCGAGCTCGACCTCGAAGTTCGTGATCCGCAGCGACCCGCCGCCGACCGGGGTGAACCGGAGGCCACCGGCGTGCTCGACCTCGTCCTTCTTGACCTCGGTGATGGGGAACGACACCTGCGCCATGCCACCGGGGGCGCTCAGCATGCCTGGCTTGATGGGCATCGCCTTGAGGGTGTCGACCAGGACGGGCACCAGGTCGGGGTTGAGGACGACGGTCGTCGTTCCCTTGTTCCACTGCCCGTGGTGGTCGTCAGCGGAGGCGATGCCGGGCGTGATCATCGCGCTCACGACCACCGTTCCAGCAGTCATGGCCGTGGTGACGAAAGCTCGGGAGGGGCGCATATCGATCCTTCGGACGTGGCCCGCGGGCGGGCATCGGGGACGGACACCCGGACTTCGAAGCCTGGGTGTTCGCTGGATGCGCTCGGGCTCGAAATATGTGAGCGGGGTAACAAAGAAGTCGCGGGGCGTGGACGCGACGGGTTGACTGCACCGGCTGCGCAGCCCGAACACCTGTTCTCAGGAGTTGAGAATGGACCATGGAGAAGATCAACGACCGCCTGCTCAACTGGGCCTCGATCCTCGAGGACACCACCCGCGAGCAGGCGCTGCGCACGGCGGAGATGCCGTTCATCTACCCGCACCTGGCGCTGATGCCGGACGCGCACCTGGGCAAGGGCGCGACCGTCGGCTCGGTCATCCCGACCGAGGGCGCGATCATCCCGGCGGCGGTCGGGGTGGACATCGGCTGCGGGATGATGGCCGTCCGCACCCGGTTCACTGCCGCTGACCTCGTGGGTCGCGACCTGTCGGTGCTGCACGGTCAGATCGCGCGCTCGATCCCGCTGTCGGCCGGCCGGTACAACAAGTCGGTGCGGGCCACCGCCGAGCCGCGGGTCGCTGAGCTTCGTGGGATGCCCGGGGTGAAGCAGGCCGACGGGGCCGTGCCGCACTGGCCGATCCAGCTCGGGTCGCTCGGCTCGGGCAACCACTTCATCGAGGTGTCGCTGGACGAGGACGACCGCGTCTGGCTGTTCCTGCACTCGGGTTCGCGGGGTGTGGGCAACAAGCTCGCGTCGATCCACATCCGGCGGGCGCAGGAGTGGTGCCGGGCGCAGGGCATCGCGCTGGCCGACCGCGACCTCGCGTACCTCGAGGAGGGGACGCCGGAGTTCGACGCCTACATCGAGGCGCTGCGGTGGGCGCAGCGGTTCGCCTACCTCAACCGCGAGGAGATGATGGACCGGGTCGTCGACCAGACCGGGCGGTTCCTGGGTGCTCCGGTCGAGCGCGCTGAGGTGATCAACTGCCATCACAACTACAGCGAGCTCGAGACGCACTACGGACGCGAGGTGTGGCTGTCGCGGAAGGGCGCGATCTCCGCGCGGTCAGGTCAGTGGGGGCTGATCCCCGGCTCGATGGGGACGGCGTCGTACGTCGTGGTCGGGCGCGGGAACGAGGAGTCGCTGATGTCCTCGCCGCACGGGGCCGGGCGCAACTTCTCGCGGTCGGCGGCGCGGAAGCGGTTCACGCGGAAGGACCTCGACGGGCGGATGGCCGGCATCGCGTGGGGACACTCGGACGCGTTCCTCGACGAGCACCCGGACGCTTACAAACCCATTGACCGTGTCATGGAGGACGCGGCCGACCTGGTGGAGATCCGGCACACGCTGCGCCAGGTGGTCAACGTCAAGGGCGACTGAGCCGATGGACACCGCTGGGCCGGCGTTTCCGCGGAATCGCCGGCCCAGCGGTGTCGTACCTGCCCCGTACCGTCCGCGGCCCCGTCCTTCGATCCCGGGAGAGAACTGTGTCCCCGCACGATCCGCCGTCCGTCCGTGGCGTCCGCGCCACCGTGCACCTGTATCACCCGGACGACGTCGTCGACGGGCTGCTCCTGGAGGCTCAGTGGGCCGGCGGCATGCCTTTCCTCCGGACGGCGGAGGTGCCGGGCTCCGTCGACGACCCGGCGCAGTTGCTCCAGGGCGGCATCCTCCGGCTGGACCAGCGCAACCGCGTCAACCGGGCGCTGGTCGTCGAGTACCCCGGCGCGCTCCCGGCGGTGACCGTCGCCGACGGGATGACACGCGTGTCGGTCGTCGGGGCGGAGTTGGACATCGTGGAGGGCTTGGTCGAGCGCGTCTCCACCGGCGCCCGCGAACTCGTGGTGCAGCCGAAGGGCTCGCTCCGCATGGCGTTCTGGTCCTACGGCGACGGCGTCGGCCAGATGTCGATGCGGCAGGTGTCCGCGCCGGCGTGGGCGGACGCATCGGGCAACTACGCGCGGAACACCGCCGGGGGCCTGGCCTCGCTGATGTCCTTGACGAGTGTCGACGGACGGTCGGGCCGGCTGGTGTTGTGGCACGGCGAGCCGGGCACGGGCAAGACGACGGCGGTCCGGGCGCTCAGCCGTGCGTGGGCCGACTGGTGCCGTCCGCACTACGTGATGGATCCGGAGAAGCTGTTCGCCGAGCCCAACTACTTGTTGGAGGTGGCCGGTGCGCATGGGGACGACGACGAGGGCGACGACGACCGGTGGCGGCTCGTCGTCGCGGAGGACTGCGATGAGTACCTGCGCTCCGACGCCAAGCTGCGTGCCGGGGCCTCACTCGGCCGGCTGCTCAACCTGTGCGACGGGATCCTCGGCCATGGGCTCAAGGTGCTGGTCCTGCTGACCACCAACGAGGACGTCGGCCGACTGCACCCCGCGATCACCCGTCCGGGCCGCTGCCTCAGCCAGGTGGAGTTCGAGCCACTGTCACCGGCCGAGGCCCGGGCGTGGCTGGGTGACGGCGCCGCTGCTCCGGAAGCGCCGGTCACCCTGGCTACGCTGTTCGCGCAGCGCGAGCGGCGCGCGCACGCCGCGACGCGTCGCGAGCCCCAGGTCGGCGGCTACCTCTAGTTCGCTGTCCGTCCCGACCCCGTCGTCCCGTCAGAGCCAGGCAGGTGGCGGGGGGACGTCGCCGCCGAGACCCGAGGCGTCCGAGCGGGTGAGCCACGCGGCGATCGCCGGGACCGGACCCTCGACCGGCCGCGGACCACTCCCCCAGGTCCGGTCGACGTCGGTGGCGGAGATGCGCACGTCCGGCATCTGGTCGCGGCCGGCGAACAGTCCCAGGACGTCGTCCACCAGCGCGACGCAGAAGCCGACCGGCAGGTCGGCGAAGGCGAGCCCGGCGCGCAGGTCGGTGCCGTGCACCCACAGCTCCTTGGCGCGCATCCACGGCACCTCGGCGGCCGTCACCGGCTTCCCCTGACCGTTGCGCACCGTCGCCGACCAGGCCTCGGCCGGCATCGCGGAAATCGTCTCGGCCAACCCCGCACGGGCGGCGGCGAAATCGGTGCGCAGGTCGTCGGGTGGGGCAGCCGCCGTCGAGGCGATGCCGGCGTCCCGGGCTGCCCGCGAGGGGTACATCGGCGTCTCGACGCCGGTGCGTGCCCAGTCGAGCAGGTTGACCAGGGCGTCGGCGTTGCGGGCCAGGTGCGCCACGACGTGCGCCCGTGACCAGTCGGGCAGCGCCGACGGTTCGGCGAACTGCTCGTTGGTCAGTCGCGTCACCAGGCCGGCGACCGTGCGTTCGCCGTCGGCCCACCAGCGCTGCGCAGCATGCCTCTCCACGGTCTCCATGACGCCGGACAGTAGGTGGCCGGCGAACACGGGCGGAACCCCGGTCCGGCTGACCGCTGTGGAGGTGGGACGCGCGGGTCGGTCCCCCTAGGCTGGCCTTCCTCCCCGGGCGCGTTCCCCATCAGGAGACGATCCCGATGACCGCCGACCTGACGACGTTCGTCGACATCGACGCCACACCTGAATGCGTGTGGCAGGTGCTGACCGACCTGCCCGCCTATGCGGAATGGAACCCCTTCGTCACCGAAGCTGACGGGGCCTTGGTCGTAGGAGACCGGCTGTCGATGAGCGTGCCGCCGGTGAACGCCCTGATCCAGGCACAACTCCGGCCCACGGTCGTGGAGGTGATTCCCCTTCGACGACTGCGGCTGCGGAGCCAGCTGATCCGGCCCGCTGTACCGGGCCTCTTCGACGTCGATCTGACCATGACCATCACCGACCGCGACGGTGGTGTGCGCCTGTGGCAGCAGGACCGGTTCCGCGGACTCCTGGCACCCCTGCTGATCCGCTCCCTGAACCGCCACCGGGCCACGGCCTTCAACGCCATGAACGAAGCGCTCAAGCGCCGGGCCGAGGGGATGTCCGCCGACGGGCCGGCTGACGAGGAGACGCCCGACAGCGAGCGTTGACTGGTGCCGGTGGGACGGCTGACCACCCGAGGGGCTGTCAGGTAGGCGCCACCGTGTCGCAGCCGCCCACTCGCCCGACCACGACCTAGCTTCCGAACCCTGGCCGTTCCGCTCAGGGAGAAGCTCATGGACGCTGGTTCGACGTCGCACCGCCAACGGCTCGTGCTCGGGATCGCTGGAGGCGTCGCACTGCTGTTCGTCGTCGCCGGCTTCGCGACCGGCGGCCCGGGCGGCGGGCTGCTGATGGCCGGCTGCGCGGCACTGATCCTGGGCGTGGGTGCCGCCATCGCCGGTCAGGCGCGGTGGGCGTTCATCGCGACCCGTCAGGTCGCCGCCGCCGTGGCCGCCGCCGGTGTCGTGGCCCTGCTCGTCGGAGGGGCGACGACCACCCCGACGCAGCCGACGGCCGGGACGACGGTGGCGAGCCCGACCACCGAGTCGACGTCGGCCGCGCCCACTCCCGACGAGGAGGACGCGGCCGCCGAGGAGGCGCTCGCCGATGCCGAGACGGACGAGACACCGTTGCCTGCTGACGGCCTCGGCGCGAACGGTCTGCTGACCGACGGTGCCGCCGAGGCCGTCGTCGCCAAGGCCGGCCGGACGACGGCCCTCGCCGCGCTCGCCGCCGTCGAGGTCAAGGGCCGGGCGCCGCGGACCGGCTACGCGCGCGACCAGTTCGGCTCCTCGTGGCTCGACACCGACCACAACGGCTGCGACACCCGCAACGACATCCTGGCTCGCGACCTCAGCAGTGAGACGTTCAAGGCGGGCACGCACGACTGCGTCGTCCTCACCGGCCACCTGGCCGACCCCTACTCCGGGCGCGGCATCGCCTTCCAGCGCGGCCAGGGCACGAGCGACGACGTCCAGATCGACCACGTCGTCGCCCTCTCGGACGCCTGGCAGAAGGGCGCGCAGTCGCTGTCCGTCGCGCGGCGCACCGCCTTCGCCAACGATCCGCTCAACCTTCTCGCCGTCGACGGCCCGCTGAACATGCAGAAGGGGGACGGCGACGCCGCGACCTGGCTGCCGCCGAACAAGGCGTACCGCTGCTCGTACGTGGCCCGGCAGGTCGCCGTGAAGGTCAGCTACGGGCTCTGGATGACGCAGGCCGAGAAGAACGCCATCGCGACGATCCTGGCCACCTGCCCGAACGAGCCGCTGCCAGGTGGGATCGTCGCCAAGGTCCCGGCGCCTGTGACCACCCCGGCCCCCGCGCCCAAGCCCGCGCCTGCTCCGGCCCCGAAGCTCGCCCCGGCTCCCGCACCTGCCCCCGCTCCGGCACCTGCCCCCGTTCCGGTCGCTCCGCCGGCCCCTGCTCCGGCTGTGTACTACAAGAACTGCGACGCGGCCCGCGCCGCCGGAGCAGCTCCGGTCCATCGCGGCGACCCTGGTTACGACAGCCGCCTCGACCGCGACGGCGACGGCATCGGCTGCGAGTGATCTGACACGGCGGGCTGCGCCGGTCGGTCAGTTCCCGACCGGCGCGCCACCGAAGCCGATCTCGTTGCCGTCCGGGTCGCGGTAGGTCCACTTCCGGACCCCGTTCTCGTACGTCTCCTGCTCGGCGGGCTCGATCCCGCGGTCGGCGATCTGCTGCACCCGCTCGTCGAAGTCGTCGACGAAGAGCGTCTGCACCGCGTGGCCGGCGTGCTCCGGTCGCACGTCGATGTAGAGGAATCGGTGCTCGGCGATCTCCCAGACGGCCTCCGTGCCGTTCGGCAGGAAGGTGGGGCCCGAGCCCAGCAAGCGCTCGTACCAGGCGACCGCCCGCCCGTAGTCGGCGACAGGAAGTCCGGCGAAGAGGTCGACAGCCACGATCCGACCGTAACGAGGCGGCCTCCGGTTAGGCGTTCCCGCGGAAACGCCTAACCGGCCGCGCGTCAGAACCCGTCCGGCCGCTGACCCAGCTCGATCGACACGGGTCCGGGCGCGGCATCGACCGCACAGGCATCGCGCCGCGACCGACGACGTCCCAGGACCCCGCGGCGACCGTCGCCCCCGCGAGGACGAACGCGAAGACGACGCCGGCGAAGACGGCGGCTAGCCCGGCAGCCGCGGCACCGGTGACGCCGATCCCGAGCAGCGTCAGCACGGGTGCGGCACAACAGACCGCACACGCGGCAGCCGCGGCACCTGCCGTGGCGCCCCGGAGGTGGAACCGTCGATCGGCGGCCGTCACCGGGCGGGCCGGGTGCTGAGGGTCTCGAACGGGATGGGACAGCAGTCGGTGCTGGCGCACTCCATGAGGTCGGCGCACCCGGCGTCGACGGCCGCACGGAGGGTGTCGCGGATGGTCATCAGGTCGGCGATGCGCTCCTCCACCTCGACCAGCTTGGCCGACGCCCGCTGCTGCAGTCCGGCGTCGGCCACACGTGCCGGCCGGTGGCGGTGCCGGCCGACCTCGAGCAGGTCGGCGACCTCGTCGAGGGTGAACCCGAGCCGTTGCGCGGCCTTGATGACCCGCAGCACGGTGACGGTTTCTGCGGGATAGAGGCGGTGTCCCCCGGGGCTGCGGTCCGGTTCGGCGAGCAGCCCGCGCCGCTCGTAGTAGCGCAGCGTCTCGATGTTGACGCCGGCGGCCGCCGCGAGCTGGCCGCTGCGAAGACCGGTGTCGGTCACGGTCGCGCCCGATCCAGAAGTGCCGGCAGGACGTCGGCCCGCGACGGCGGCACCTCGATGCCGAGCTCGACCCCGGCGTCGTCCAGTGGCGTGATCGTGAAGGTGAAGAAGGAGCAGCAGGCGGTCTCGGCGTCCGCGAGCCGCTGGACGCGGGCCACGAGTCCGTCGTCCCCACTCAGTACGAGCCGGGCGCAGGTCGACCCGCGCTCGACGGTGCGCAGCGCGGTGGCGAACAGGTTGTCCCACTCGGCCACGCGCAGCGGCTGTTCGGCGGTCGGCAGCGTGCAGACGTCGACCGGCGCCCACGGACGTTCGTTCGGCATGTCCATGCGCGGAACGGTAAGCCCGTACCTGGGTACGGGATGCAAGTCCGATCAGGTGAGCACCCGGAGTGGGTTACCGGCGATCCAGGCGGCGACGTCCTCGACGGCCTCGCGGTAGAAGACCTCATAGGTGTTGCGGGTGACGTAGCCCAGGTGCGGGGTCAGCACGGTGCGTGGCGCCGTCCGCAGCGGGTGGTCGGCCGGCAGCGGCTCCTCGTCGAAGACGTCGAGACCGGCACCACCGATCGTGCCGTCGTTCAGGGCGTCGAGCAGTGCCTGCTGCTCGACGATCGGTCCGCGGCTGGTGTTGATCAGGACGGCGGTGTGCATCATCAGGGCCAGGTCGTCGGCGGTGATGAGGCCGCGGGTCCGCTTGGACAGCAGCAGGTGGATCGTGACGAAGTCCGAGGTAGCGAACAGCTCGTCCCGCTCGACCCTGCGGACGCCGACCTCGGCCGCCCGCTCGTCGGTGAGGTTCTGGCTCCAGGCGACGACGTCCATGCCGAACGCGAGACCGATGCGGGCGACCTGGCTGCCCTGGCCGCCCAGGCCGACGACGCCGAGCCGAGCGCCGGAGAGGTCGGTGCCGACCGTCTCCTGCCAGCCGCCGGCGCGGACGGAGGCGTCCTCCTGTGGGATGTGCCGGGCAGTCGCGAGGATCAGGCCCCAGGTGAGCTCGGCGGTGCCGTTCGGCAGGATCCCCGTCCCGGAGACGACGATGCCGCGTTCGGTCGCCGCCTCGACGTCGATGGACTTGTTCCGCCTGCCGGTGGTGACCAGCAGCTTGAGGTTGGACAGCCGCTCCAGCAGGTTGCGGCGGAACTCGGTGCGCTCCCGCATCGCGACGATCATGTCGAAGGGCTCGAGGCGGGCGGCGAGTGCGTCGACGTCGCTGATGTGGTCGTGGAACTCGACGACCTCCTTGTCGCCGGGCACCTGGGACCAGTCGCAGTAGTCGGCGGCAACGGACTGGTAGTCGTCGAGGACGGCGATGCGATGCATGGGTGCCGGTTTACTACATCAGCCGATCGACCGCGGGATTCGTGAACCGACGACGACAGGGGGTGTTCCGCCTTCCGGCGGAACACCCCCTGTGCGAGGAGTCGGGACTTACTTGAGTGCGACGGTGACGCCGCCGGAGAAGGCGGAGTCGTGCAACTCGATCGACGTGGGCGTCGTACCGGCCGGCACGTCGAAGACCACCTTGCTGTTCAGGGTGTTCCCGGGATTGACCTCCTCGTACAACGACGAAGAGTCCTCGAGGTACATCGCAGCCTCACTGTCGGCCGAGTACTCCTGGCCCTGAGCGTTGAAGAGGGTGGCGTTGTCGCCGAAGAAGCTCTGCGCCTCGTTGCCGATGTTCGTCACGGCGACGTTCACGATGCAGAACTGCCCCTGGGCCTTCGTGCCGAAGGATGAGTTGCCGATCTCGGTCAAGCTGCAGTCGACACCCGAGACCACGAAGCTGAAGTCCCCGTCGGCGGCGGGCTGGCCGATTCCCGGCATCGCCGGCTCAGGAGCAGGCTCCTCGGCGACCTCCTTCGCGGGCGCAGCGCTGTCACCGACAGCAGGCGCATCCGACGCTCCAGCGGCGGTGCTGTCCGCGGTCTTGTCGCCACCACTCGTCGCCGATCCGATGACGGCAATGACGAAGAGCGCGGCGACGACGCGGAACCACGTCTTCTTCCAGAGCGGCTTCTTCTCGGGCGCCGGCGGCTGAGGGGTCCCGTAGGGAACCTGCCCCGGTCCCATCTGGCCGTACGGCTGCCCACCGTTCGGCGGAGGCCCGTAGGCAGGCTGGCCCTGCGGCGGGGCGTAAGGCGGCTGAGTCACGTGATTCTCCTGGTCGAAGTGGCACCGGAGGCCGCGATCTCGATCGCCGATGGGCCGACGCCGTCGACCTCCGTCGCCGGGACGGTGCCATAGGAATCGGACCGGACCGGGCATTTTCGGTAGGTCGTTCTCGCGCCTAGCGCTTCTGTCTCAACCGGCCCAGCAGCTCCGTCGAATGGCCTGGCCAATCAGCCATGGCGACAAACGCGACGGCCCCTGCCCGCGGGTGCGGGCAGGGGCCGAGGATGTGCGGGTTGATCAGTACGTGCGACGCGTTCCGGTGCCGCCGCTGCCGCGCTTGGCCTGGAAGTCCGCGATGGCCTTCTTGATCTTGGCCTGGTTCTCCGGCTTGCGGGCCTCCTGGATGACCTTCGCCGCTACGCCTGATGCGATGAGCTTCCGAAGCATGCCTGCCATGTCGCCTCCTTCTCGTGGGTTGCCCTTGTCCGTGCCCGGTCCGGCGCTCGCTCAACCCCTGGGTCGGGATCGTCACCCGGTCGATGCTCCGGTGGTGTTTCGTTCAGCCAACGGCCGGCGGGTGCCGGTCGGTTCCTCGGGAGGCTCGGCATGGTGGCACTGGACGAGGTCGAGCGGGAGATCGTCGCGACGGTGCGGCAGTTCGTCGACCGACACGTCGTACGGGCGGCGAGCGAGCTGGAGCACGCGGACACCTATCCCGAGGCGCTGATCGAGCAGATGAAGGCGCTCGGCGTCTACGGGCTGGTGGTGCCCGAGGAATACGGGGGGCTCGGGGTCTCGACGTCGTGCTTCGCGGCGGTGACCGAGGAGCTGGCGCGGGGGTGGATGAGCCTGGCCGGGGCGATGGGCGGGCACAGCGTCGTGGCGTCTCTCCTAACGCGGTTCGGGACCGGTGCTCAGCGCGACCGGTACCTGCCGCGGCTGGCCACCGGCGAGATCCGGGCGACCATGGCCCTGACGGAGCCGGACGGCGGTTCGGATCTGCAGGCCATGCGGACGGTTGCGCGGCCGGACGGCGACGAGTACGTCGTCAACGGCACGAAGATGTGGATCACCAACGCTCGGCGGGCCGGGCTGATCGCGGTGCTGTGCAAGACCGACCCGTCGGTGGAGCCGGCGCACCGTGGGATGAGCGTGCTGCTGGTCGAGCCGGGGCCGGGGCTGACGGTGTCGCGGGACCTGCCGAAGCTCGGCTACAAGGGCGTCGAGACGTGCGAGATCGCGTTCGAGTCCTGCCGGGTGCCGGCGTCAGCCGCGCTCGGCGGGGCGGCCGGCAACGGCTTCGCGCAGATGATGAGCGGGCTGGAGCTGGGGCGGATCCAGGTGGCCGCGCGGGCTACGGGGGTCGCGCGGGCCGCGTTCGAGGCGTCGCTGGCGTACGCGCAGTCGCGGGAGGCGTTCGGCGTACCGATCTGGATGCACCAGTCGATCGGCAACTACCTGGCCGACATGGCGGTGAAGCTGGAGGCGGCGCGGATGCTGGTGTTCGCGGCGGCCGACCGGCTGGACGCCGGCGGGCGCTGCGACCTCGAAGCCGGGATGGCGAAGCTGTACGCGTCGGAGGTCTGCTGGGAGCTCTGCCAGACAGCGGTGCGGATCCACGCGAGCAACGGCTACTCGGCCGAGTACCCGGTCGAGCGCTTCTACCGGGACGCGCCCCTCATGGTGGTCGGCGAGGGGACCAACGAGATCCAGCGCTCGATCATCGCCCGGCAGCTCGTCGAGCGAGGCGGGCTCCCGTACACCTGATGCACGGATCCCGCAGCCGCCCGCCGGTCCTCGCGACCTACGGCGACAGGTCGACGTATCGCCAAGTCGACACAATCCGACAACCGGACGGCGTCGTTCCGTTGTATTTGTGCCGGAGCCAGCGTGACGGTCGTGCCCATAACGTTACAGAAAGCAGCGGGCCGATACCGGTCCGTCACACCGCCTCCCACTTCCCCTGAGGAGCTCCCGATGTCGTACTTCTCCCGCCCGTCCCTGAGCCTGGTTCCTGACTCCTTCGCTGCCGCTGCGGACCCCATGCCGGCAATGCCGTGGGTCGACGGCTCCTCGTCCGAGGAAGCGTGGCGCCTGAACGCGCTGTGCGCCGAGACGGACCCGGAGGCCTTCTTCCCGGAGAAGGGCGGCTCCACCCGCGAGGCCAAGCGCGTCTGCTCCGGCTGCGAGGTGCGGGCCGAGTGCCTGGAGTTTGCCCTGGCGAACGACGAGCGGTTCGGCATCTGGGGTGGCCTGTCCGAGCGGGAGCGCCGTCGCCTGCGGCTCATGCGTCGCGACGCGATCTCCGCCTGATCAGCGCGCGTCGGAGCTCTCGAGGCGCTTAGTCGGGACGACGCCGCGACCGGCCGTGAAGCACCCAAGCCGTGATGGCGCACGCGGCTCGGTTGGAAGGTGCCGCGGAAAAGGTCTCAGCGAGGAGCGACACGGAGGCGGGCGGCGATGTCCTCGACGTCGACTGCACCGGCCGCAACGTCCACGACCAGCGTGAATGCGGCGTCGTCGCCCAGGTCGGGAACGTGCCCGTTCAGGTCGAGGAACACGACAGTGGCGAGCCATCCGAGCCGCTTGTTCCCGTCGACCAGCGCATGGTTTCCGACCAGCGAGTGAAGTAGCGCCGCAGCCTTGAGCGAGAGGCTGCCGTACGCGTCCTCCCCGAAGGCAGCCGACCGCGGGCGTGCCGCGGCCGAGTCGAGAAGCCCGATGTCACGGACCGGCCCAGTCCCCAGGGCGCGCACCAGCCCGAGCAGGTCCTCGAGATCGAGGTACTCGACCTCGATCACACTGTGCCGAGGCGATCAAGTACGTCGCCCCAGCGCTCGATGAGACGGGCAGAGCTCTCCTGCACCCGAGCGGTGTGACCGCTGCGGGCGTACCGCTCGAGAACCGCGCGGCGGACGATCTCCTGCCGCGACGCGCCCTCGGCTTCGGCGAGGGCGGCGAGCGCCGCTTCCAGCTCGTCGTCGGTGCGCAAGGTCATGGCCACGACAAGATGGTATCAATGTGATACCGAATTCTGAAGATCGTGGACCTCGGGGCTCGCAGACGACGACGCGGTTGTGGCGAGCCGCCACAGGCTCGGGCACGGCCGCCGAAGCCGGCCGCGGGGACGTCAGTCGAACCAGAGGCGCCACACGGGCTCCCGCACGAGCGCTCGGCTGATCGCTTCCAGAGTGCAGTCGCGCGTGACCGAGGAGGGCTGGGACTCCGGCTGCCAGAGGGCGTCCGGGCACAGGGCCGCGACCTCGGCAGCAGCGTGCAGCGCGTCCTCCTCCGTGGTCGGAGGGCGGGTCACCAGGAGGGTGATGGTGGCGAATCCAAGACCGACCAGGACTGCGCCGAAGCGGTCCTCCCACGAACGGAGAACGGCGGAGACCTCGGCTGACCCGATGCGGTTGATCGAGCCGTACCAGCCGGCCAGCGCGATGGCGTCGGCCGTTCGTCGGCAGCTCACGAGGCCCAGCAGGGCACTGCCGCCGGGGTCAACTGGCAGCACCTCGTCGAAGGAGGCCGGCTGCCCCGCCGTCAGGCCAGGGAAACCCGGACCGAACGGTGCGAGCGGTCCTGTGCCTGGCGCCCACGGGTTGTCGATTGGGACCAGCCAGCCGTGCCAGGCGTCCTCCAGCACGGTCTGGGGGTCGAGGGCATCGATCTCGGCCTCAGCGACCGGCGACAACTCGCCACTTGCCCACGGGCGCCCGGATCCGTCCCCGAGCCCGTGCAGGAGCAATGGCCAGAGACTCGTCGAAGGAAACTGCTCGGCGAGCCTCGCCCAGATCTCGACCGGCTCGGACACCTCGTCGTCGGAAACCCAGAGGACAGGCGAGGGAGACTCGGCCCGCTGGTCGCGCGTCGCGAGAGGCCGACCCGGCGGTAGCTCGACGGAACCGAGACGGCTCTGACCGGGGCCAGGAACCTGACCGGCGGAAGGCGCGCGCGGCGGCTCGGTGGCAAGGACGAGGTCGATGTCAGAGCCGTGGCCGACCGGCGCGTACGGAACCGGAAACATCCGCGGAGAAATCACCAGGCCAGCCTGCCCGCAGGAAGGAGACCACCTCGCGGTTGTCCACAGGGATGTCGGCCGACGTCGCCGTCCCCCATGTCGGTCTGCCGTGACGGGCGCCGGTTTGACGGTCAAGCCCTGACCGGTTCGACTGGCCGCGTGACCTTCTCCGTGCTGTCCCACCTGGAGTGCTCGCGGGACGGCTCCGTACATGATGCCGACGTCGTCCAGGACACCTCACCGCTCGGCGCTCCGCTGCTGGCCCGGTACGACCTCGACCGGGTCACCGTCACCCGCGACGAGATCGCGTCCCGACCGCCCGACCTGTGGCGCTACCGCGAGCTGCTGCCCGTCCGGGATGCGGCGCATGTGGTGAGTCTGGGCGAAGGCATGACGCCGCTGCTCGACCTGCCACGGCACGGAGCCCGGCTCGGCGTTCCGACGCTGCGCATGAAGGACGAGGGGCTGATCCCCACCGGCGCGTTCAAGGCGCGCGGCGCAGCGGTCGGCGTCTCCCGGGCCGCCGAGCTGGGCGTGACCGGCATCGCGATGCCGACGAACGGCAACGCCGGCGCGGCCTGGGCCGCCTACGCCGCCCGCGCCGGACTCCGCGCGCTGATCGCCATGCCGGTCGACGCGCCGGAGATCACCCGCCGGGAGTGCGTGGTGACCGGCGCGGAGCTCTACCTGGTCGAGGGGCTGATCGGGGACGCCGGCGCGCTGATCAGGCGGGCCGTCGCGAGCCGCCCGGGCTACCAGGACGTGTCGACCCTGCGCGAGCCGTACCGCCTCGAGGGCAAGAAGACGATGGGCTACGAGATCGTCGAGCAACTGGGCTGGCGCTGCCCCGACGTCATCCTCTACCCGACCGGCGGCGGGGTCGGGATCATCGCGATCCACAAGGCGCTGCTGGAGCTGCGGGAGCTGGGTTGGATCACCGGCGACCTGCCCCGCCTGGTCGCCGTCCAGGCCGCCGGCTGCGCGCCGATCGTCGACGCGTTCGAGGCTGGGCTGGACGAGAGCACGGCGCCGGCCGACCCGCGCACCGTCGCCTTCGGCGTCAACGTGCCCAAGGCCCTCGGCGACTTCCTGGTGCTGGATGCCGTGCGGTCGACCGGAGGGACGGCGATCGCGGTGACGGACGAGGCGCTGCTCGCCGCGCAGCGGCAGCTCGCCCGCGACGAGGGCACGTGGGTCTGCCCCGAGGGTGCGGCCTGCTTCGCCGCCGTCGGTCAGCTGCGCGAGTCGGGCTGGTTGGACGGCAGCGAGGACGTCGTCGTACTGAACACCGGCGCCGGTTTGCTGTACCCGAACACCGTGCCGGTCGACGTCCCGACGCTGGCGCGCGACGGAGCTATCCCCGACCGCGCCTGACCGAGTAGGACGGCGGTGTGTCCGCTCCACCGCCGATCCTCCTGCTGGACGTGGACGGGGTGCTCAACGCCGTCCGGGTGGAACTGCGGCCGGGGTGGCAGCGGGCGACCTTCAACGGCTTCGTGCTGTCGTGGGACCCGACCATCACCGCGCGCCTGCGCGGGCTCCACGAGTCAGGCGTGGTGGAGATCCAGTGGCTCACCACCTGGGCCGAGAACGCCGACTCACTGCTGGCCGAGCCGATGGGACTGCCACGGGGCCTGCGGACGCATGGCCGGGAAGATGTCCTCCCCACCGGATTCGCCGGCGAGCGCCGTGGCGTCTCGGGATGGTGGAAGCTGGCCGCGATCCGGGCGCTCGCCGAGGCCGAACCCGGACGGCGGATCGTGTGGATCGATGACGACCTCAGCGATCCTGCTGAGGACACCAGGGAGTGGCTCGCTGCCAATGCTCACGTGCTCGTGGTGGCTCCGGACTTCTTCGCCGGACTGACCCACCCCCAGTTGGACCGGGTCGAGGCCTGGCTTGCAACCCCTGGCTGACCCATCAGCCCGACTTCAGCCTTCGCGGGAGCTGTGACAGGGTCGGCGGCACGACGTCCCTCCGACAGAGGAGCGCGCATGCGCGCGGTGCAGTACCGGACCATCGGCAACGAGCCCGAGGTGGTCGAGGTCGCCACCCCGGACCCCGGCCCGGGGCAGATCCGGCTGCGGGTCACCGCCGCCGGGCTGTGCCACTCCGACTCGTTCGTCATGGGCCTGCCGGAGGAGCAGTACGTCTACGGGCTGCCGCTCACCCTCGGGCACGAGGGCGCGGGCCTCGTCGACGCGCTGGGTGAGGGCGTCACCGGTGTAGAGGTGGGCGAGCCGGTGGCCGTCTACGGGCCGTGGGGCTGCGGGCTGTGCCACGCGTGCACGAAGGGCGCTGAGAACTACTGCCCGCGGGCCGCGGAGCTGGGCATCGCGCCGCCGGGGCTGGGCGCTCCGGGCGCGCTGGCCGAGTACATGATCGTGGACGACGTGCGGCACCTCGTCCCGCTCGGCGACCTCGACCCGGTCGCCACCGTCTCACTCACCGACGCGGGGCTGACCCCGTACCACGCGATCGTCTCCAGCCTCGGCGCGCTGCCGGCGGGAAGCACCGCCGTCGTGATCGGCGCGGGCGGCCTCGGGCACGTGGGCATCCAGATCCTGCGGGCGATCACCGGAGCCACCGTCGTCGCGCTGGACGTGAACGAGGAGAAGCTGTCACTCGCGCGGGAGGTGGGTGCACATCACGTGTTGCTGTCGGACACGTCGGCGGCCGGCGAGATCCGCGCGCTGACCGGCGGAGTGGGTGCGCAGGTGGTGTTCGACTTCGTCGGGGCCCCGCCGACGCTGGAGACGGCCCGGAAGTCGGTCGCCCTGGACGGCGTCATCCAGATCGTCGGGATCGGCGGCGGGCTGCTGCCCACCGGGTTCTTCTCCACGCCGATGGGCGCCTCGGTGCGCGCTCCGTACTGGGGTACGCGGTCGGAGCTGATGGAGGTGCTCGACCTCGCGCGCGCCGGAGCGATACACGTGGAGGTGGAGCGGTACGGCCTCGATCAGGCGCCGGAGGCATACCGGAAGCTGCACGACGGCACGATCCGCGGTCGCGCCGTCGTCGTCCCCGGGGACTGATCGCGAACACGACCTCTGACACCGAGCCACCGGCGCGGGCCTGCTCCACCCCGTCCCGAATCAGTCCCTCGAGGCTGCGCCTTCCAGCGCCCGGAAGGCCGCGTAGACCAGGAAGGCCGGCCAGACCATCGACTTGAGGACGGCGAGGGCCCGGTCCCGCGGGGTCACGGCCTGCTGCCAGTTCCAGACCAGCGCGCCGATGAATCCCAGCCCGTAGACGGGGTTGCCGCCGCTCGGCCCGGATGCCGCCCTGCGGCCTTCCTTCTGCTTCTCCACGTCGCCTCCTGGTGGGTCCCCGCGCCGATGGGTGGCGACGCTACGGAGGGCGGCCGGTGCGAACCAGAGGATCCGCCCCCGGCCGAGGCGTCAGCGGCGGCGCAGGGAGGCGTCGGTCAGCGACGGCGGCTGGTAGCCGGCGTCGTCGGCCCGGATGTTGGTGCCCGGCGGGACGATCGCGTCGATCGCATCCAGCACCTCGTCGGAGAGGACGACGTCGGCGGCCGGTAGCTGGCTGGTCAGCTGCTCCATCGTGCGCGGGCCGATGATCGCCGACGTCACGCCCGGGTGGCGGATGGTGAAGGCGATCGCCAGCTCGACCAGGCTCATCCCGTTGTCCTCGGCGAGGCGGGCGAGCGCGTCGGCGGCGTCGAGCTTGCGCTGGTTGACCGGGTCGGAGAGGTCGTAGCGGCTGGCGAACCGGCCGCCCATCGCCGTCGCCCGGTTCGTCTCGGGTGCGTCCTGGCCCTTGCGCCACTTGCCGGACAGCCAGCCGCCGGCGAGCGGGCTCCAGATCAGCGTGCCCATGCCGTACTGCTGGCAGACCGGCAGTACCTCGGTCTCGATGCCGCGGACGAGCATCGAGTACGGCGGCTGCTCGGTGACGAACCGCCCGCTGTGCCGCTTCTCCGCGGCCCACTGTGCCTGCACGATCTGGGACGGCGGGAAGGTCGAGGAGCCGAAGTAGCGGATCTTGCCCGCGCGCTGCAGGTCGGTGAGCGCGTCGAGGGTCTCCTCGATGTCGGTGTCCTCCGACGGGCGGTGGATCTGGTAGAGGTCGATGTGGTCGGTCTGCAGCCGGCGCAGGCTGTTCTCGACCTCGCGCACGAGCCAGCGGCGGTTGTTGCCCTGGTGGTTGGGGTCCTCCCCCATCGCGCCGTGCGCCTTCGTCGCGAGGACGACGTCGTCGCGCCGTCCGCCGGCCAGCGCCTTGCCGACGATCGCCTCCGACTCGCCCTGCGAGTAGACGTCGGCGGTGTCGACGAAGTTGATGCCGGCGTCGAGTGCGGCTTGGATGACCCGGATCGAGTCGTCGTGGTCGCGATTGCCCCACTGGCCGAACATCATCGCGCCGAGGCAGAGCGGGCTGACCTTGACGCCGGTGCGACCGAGCGTGCGCATCTCCATGCGCCGTCAGTGCCCCCGGTACCGGGCGGGGCAAACGACACCGCAGCCGTGGCGGGCCGAGATCGGCCTGGACGCCGGCCCGCCGATGAGTTCTGCTTCCGGCGGCGGTCGGACCCTGCGTCGACCACTTACGGAGGAGCACCCGTGCCGCAGCTGTTGAAGGTCCAGAACCTCTTTCTCTCGAGTGACGGCTTCGGTGCCGGGGAGGGCCAGAGCCTGGAGCAGCCGTTCGGCCACGCGAACCCGGCGGAGCTGGCCTCCTGGGCCGGCGCCACGGCGAGCTGGCCCAACCGCACCGACCCGGGCGGCAGCCGCGGGCTCGACGACTACTTCACCCGCGACTTCTCGCACAACATCGGCGCCGAGATCATGGGCCGCAACAAGTTCAGCCCCTACCGCGGGCCGCACGACCTCGAGTGGCAGGGCTGGTGGGGCGACGAGCCGCCGTTCCACACCCCCGTGTTCGTGCTGACCCACCACCCGCGGCCGTCGCTCACGCTGTCGGACACCACGTTCCACTTCGTCGAGGGCGAGCCGGCCGCGGTGCTCGAGCAGGCGCGAGCAGCCGCCGACGGCAGAGACGTCCGGCTCGGCGGCGGGGTGACCACCATCCGCGAGTTCCTCGACGCCGACCTCGTCGACACGATGCACGCGGCGGTGGTGCCGAGCGTGACGCTCGGAGCAGGGGTGCGGCTGTGGAAGTCGCCGGACGAGCTGGTCGATCGCTTCAACCTCGAGGTCGTCCCCAGCCCCAGCGGCGTGATCCACCACATCTTCTGGCGGAAGTGACGGCTCGCCGCTCGACGGGCCCGACGCAGGTCAGGCCTGGGGCTGCCAGCCGAGTGCGGGGCCGAGGCGTGTGGCGATGTCGGTGAGGAGCTGGACGTAGTCCTCGTGCTCGAAGCGGAACGGCAGCGCGAAGACGACCTCGCGGACCTCGCGGAAGCCGGCGTGCGCGTAGAGGGCCTCGGCGATCTGCGCGGAGGTGCCGAGCAGGTCCTGGGCGAAGGCAGCTTGCCGGGGCCCTGCGGGATGCCGAGGTACTTGATCGAGCTTCGCCGCATCGCGGCTATCGGCGATGGAGTCTCCGTCCTTCGCGTGTTCGACGTCATCACGTGGATGGAAGGCAAGGAGAATCGGCTGGAGCCCGCCACCCCGGAAGAGCGCCTCGGCGCGGTCCTGGCGGAGGAGGGGACGCCCCGGGTACCGGAGGGTCCCTAGGGGCGCTGTTCTTCGCGCTTGACGACGCCGAAGTCGAGCTGCCCCTCGACATCTCCCGTGACCCGCTGCCCCGCTGGGACGCTCTGATCGCAGACCACCCAGTTCGAATCCACCAGCTGGTTGCGGCTGCCGAGCAGGTCGTGGGACACGCTGTAGAAGACGCCGTAGGTCTGCACGAGGTCCTGTGCGGACTGAAGGTCCATCCCGACGACGTCGGGCATGACGAAGTCGACGCCCGCCGTGGTCGTCGCCATCGTGGTAGCGACGGTGGTGAGCGCCGTAGCCGTAGCCGTAGCCGTCGGCGTCGGCGTCGGAGGCACGGCGCTCGTCGAAGGCACGGCGCTTGTCGAGGGCACGGCGGACGACTCCACCAGGGGCGGCGCCGAGGACGGGGCCGCGGCCGGCTGATCGTCGTCCGTGGTCTTGCCCACGAGGGCACCGAACAGCCCGATGGCCGACAGTCCGGCGATCAGCACGAACCAGGGCCGCCGGTGGACCGGCGGCTGTGATGGGGACGGCGGCTTTGTCATTCGAACTTCTCCGTGGTCTGTCGTCGCCCGTTCAGAAGACGGCCCGCTCCCGCAGCTGCTCCTGCACGTGTGGCGGCAGGGGGACGTCGACCAGCAGCTCACCGATGTTGAACCAGGTGCCTCCCCGAGCGGTGCGCCCGGCGACGATGGCGTCGGCGTATCCGGGCTCGATGTCACAGACGCGGGCGATCACCTCGGCCGGCGCGGTGTTGATGTCGATCAGCCCGCCGTCGTCGTAGCCGCGGCCGAGGTCGGGACGGCCGATGCCCAGCTCTCGGCGGAGGGCGGGGTCGCGGTCGAGGAGTTGGCGCGTGTCCTCCCGGCGGGATCGCGCCGCGAGCGCGCGGGCGACCGCCGGGTCGGCGTGCGCGGCAACCACACCGTGACCGCCGTAGACCTCTCGGCGCAGCGAGCGCAGCTGGATGCAGGCGAGGACCACCACGAACAGCGCGCTGAAGGCACCGATGGTGCTGAGCGTCTCGTTCGCCGAGCTTCCGTCCGGCCGATGCGGCGTCATCGCCATGAGGACGACGAGGTAGACGTCGGCGACCGTGTAGGCGAGCACCAGCGTGCGGACCTGCCGCCGCCCGAGCCGGACGGCGGCGTGCCAGAACGGGATCGCGGCCAGGAAGCCCACCGAGAGAATGGCGAGCACGAAGTACCAACCGCCGGCCTGGAACCGCTGTGCGGGTGTCGGAGCGGCGGGTGACGGCTGGACCGGGAGCTGCGGCGTGGTCATACGGATCCCTTCGATGCTGCGGTGAGAGCGGAGCGCTGCCGGCTGAGGGTGCGGCGCAGCTCGGTGACGCGGACGTCCCGGAGGTTGAGCGGCGGGTCGGCCTGTCGGAGCAGCTCCTCCTCCCCCGCCGTGACCAACTCAAACGGCAACGGCAGGACGGCAACTTTCAGGTGTCGATGCATCCAGTCGGTGACGGTCACCTCGTCGATCGCCGGCCCACCCGGTGGAGACAGCGCCGCGGCCAGGGTCAGCCGGAACGTGGAGAACTGGCGGCTGCCGCCGAGGTGCATCTCGCCGATGCGGCCCCACAGGGTGTTGGCCGACGCCTTGCCGCCGGGCCGGACGCCGCCGGCCCGACCCGCGTACACGAGTCCTGGTCGCACCCGGTGCCCCAGGCCGGCGGAGAGATCATGCGCACCGGCCTCGTCCACCCACCAGCTGTAGAGGCCCGGCCGGGCGGCGCCAGCCAGTCCAGCGGCGAGGAACGCGGCGGGGGCGACGGCGGCGCGCTCGTCGAGCAGCAGCCCGACGTCGGGGACGCCGTCGTCGATCGGGTCTGCCCCGGCGCCGTACCAGGCGAGTCGCTCGCCCTGGCGCAGGCCGGCGAGCGGCTCGTGCAGGGCCGCGCCCAAGCGGCGCAGCGGCTCCCGGAGCGGGGCGGTGTATGCCTCACCCGCATGCACCTCGACGGTGATGCCCGACAGCGCGAGCCGCTCACCGAGTTGGGCGACGACCCACTCACCCCAGGTCGCGCGGTACTGCGACGACCGGTCGGCGAGGTAGACGTCGTAGGGGCCGACGAGGTCGTCGGGGTGGAGCAGGCCGAACTTGGCGCTGATCACGTACCAGGGTCTGCCGGACCGGATCGCGAGGTCGCGCGCCTTCCGGAATCCGGCACCCGTGAAGAGCTCGGCCGCCCGTGCCGGCCCAGCCGCCTTCGACCCCGAGCAGCCGACCAACACGATGTCCGCGGCTGTAGAAGCGCCCGCAGCGGCCCTGCCAGGTGTGACAGTCTCGGCCAGGGAAACGTCGCTCGTATGCGGAGCGGCCGTCCGGCCCGCATGGGACGGCCGCTGACCAGGGACCCAGGGACTCGTTCGGAAGCCGAGTCGCTCGAGCAGTCCGAGCGCCCGGTGAGACGTGAACTCCGAGCGGTCAATGCCGGTCGCCAAGGCGAGCGCCTGCTTCGGTGGCCAGCGGACGCCGTCGACGTCGATCCAGTGCTCCCGGATGTCGTCCGGAGCCCCGCCGCGCAAGGCAGACCGGACAGTCGATGCATCGAGCGAGTGACGGACACCATTCAGGACGAAGTCCACGACGTACCTCTCAGTGGTTCTGGGCCGGCGAGTCCAGGAGTCGCCGTGCGACCGCCTCGCCCCCGACTCGTCGGATCAGGTCCATGTCACCGCAGACCACCAGAAGGTCGCGGGCGCGGGACAGGCCGACGTAGAGCATTTCCCGGGCCCGGGCCTCGTCCCGGAAGCCGTTGACGGCTAGCACGACGGCGGGCCGCTCCAGTCCCTTGAAGCCGAGCACGTGCCCGTAGAACAGGTCGTCGTTCTCCCAGTACGTCGCCCAGTAGGCGTCCTGCCCGTCGTCCTGGCGCTCCACCTGCACAGGGTGGCGGCGGTGCGTGGTCAGCAGTGCCACGGCCTCCGGCGGCCAGCCCTCGTCGAGCAGTGCGTCGGCCGCGTCGTCAGCGGCACTGACCGCCTCGTCGGGCGAGCACTGCACGAAGCGCACCGGCACGCCGGCCCGCCCGCGGATACGCATCCGCTCCGGCGCGAGGCTGGAGAAGGTGCCGGCGATCTGCTTGGTGTTGCGCAGGTTCTCGTTGAGCGGGATCGGCATCAGGTCGACGGTCGGCCGCCCCTGACGCGCGAAGATGCGCTGGCCCTCGTCCGAGAAGACGTAGAGGCATCCGTGGTCGGGCTCGCGCAGTGCCGCGACGACGGCGTCCCACCAGCTCTGGGCGAAGTCCTGCCCCTCGTCGATGACGATGGCGTCGAACCGCTGCTCCTCGGGCAGGGCTCCGGCCAGCTTCACCATCTCGGCCGGGAGGAACTCCTCCCAGTACCGGCTGTCGTCGTCGGAACCGGCGGGCACTCCCCAGCCGATGCCGAGGTAGTGGAAGGTGCCGACGTACGCGGGCCGCTGCCGCTTGGGCAGCTTTTCGACACGGCGCTTCAGGAACTCGGCGAGGCCGCGCGAATAGCACATGAGCGCGACCCGCTGGCCCTCTGCGGCGAGCCGGCGGGCCTTCTCCACGGCCAGCCACGTCTTGCCCGAACCAGCGCCCCCGCGGATCTCGACCCGGTGGTAGGCGGTGAGCAGGTCCAGCACCTTCGCCTGGTCCTTGGTCAGCAGGTCGCAGGCGGCCTCCCGCTCGGCCAGCTCGGCGAGGAGGTGCTGCTGCGGGATCGCCGTCCCGGCGAGGCAGTCGACCAGTTCGTCGACATCCTCGGCGGTCGGCGGGTCCGGCTCGTCACGGACCCTTTCCAGGGACCCCCGGATGCGTGCGGCGGCGTGCGGGACGTCGGTCTTGTCGAGCGTCATCCAGCGGGCCAGGCCCGGTGCGATGAAGTCGCCGGGCAACGTGGTCGCCGGCACCGCGACGAGGTGGGCGGTACGCGGCCGTCCGCCGGACCAGCGGGGGTGCTCGGCCAGGTAACCGCACAGCAGGTACTTGCAGGCGACCGCCTGATCGACCGGATGGATGACGCTGTCGACGCCGTCCTGGCGCTGCCGCCACTCCCCCCGATCCAGGGACACGCTGCCGCCCTTGACCTCGACCACGGCGACGCCCACACCGGGCCACGCCACGATGAGGTCGGCCTCCCGGTCCTCCCGGCCGTCGCTGAAGCGGAGGTTGCAGAAGACGACGGCGTCGTCCGGCAACTGCTCCTGCAGCGCCTCGGCGAACAGCTGCTCGGCCGAGGAGCCGAACACCGGGTCGTCGGGGAACCGCCGTGCGGTCACCGCTGCACCGATCCGGTCATGCGCATCCCCCGTGGTCCGTCCTCCGGCGCAGCATCGCAGCCGCTCGCCAGGGATTCGAACCGCCGCGGTCCGTGTCCTCCCAACGGGTCACGCAGGCCCCGTGCGTACCGCGTCCGCACCGAGCTGGTCGGCGGCCGCCTCGCACCGGCGGCACGTGCGCGAGGTACCGGTGAACCACTCGGGCGCCTGCACCCGGCGGCAGGTGCGGCACCAGCGGAACGAGCGCCGCCGCCGCGCGGCGATCTCCTCCGCTGCCTCTGCGACTACGTCCGGCATGTACAGCAGATCGTCCCGCGTGAACGGCGTCCGGTCGGCGGGCTGCAGCTCCATGGACTGGGCCCAGCGGGTCAGCGGGCGGGCGAGGGGTGAGCCAGGGACCCTCGACGCCCACCGCGACCTGCGCGGGCGCCCCGCTGACGAACCACTGCACGTGGGCCCGCTCACCGGGCACGCTCTCCCGCCGCCAGCCGGCGCCCAGCGCGCGGACGACGTCCGAGTGATGGACGCCCAGCAGGTCGGCCAGCTCCTGCTCGTCGGCGGTCGGATCCTCCTCGCGTCCCCACTGCAGCCCGCAGCTGCGGCAGGCGAACGCGGGGTCCTCGCCCATGACCATGCAGCCGCCGAGGGCGACCTGCCCGCGCTCCGCGAGCCGCATCGTCTCGAAGTCCGGAAGCCCCCACAGCAGAGGGACGGAGTCCTCGCGCCCGCATCCGGGACAGACCCGGCCCACCTGCACGCCGATCGGCTCGCTCATGCCACTCCCCGTGGATTCCCGCCGCCCCCGTGACGGCCGGCCCGCAGGGTGGCAGACGGCACCGACAGAACGATCAACGGCATCGGGGGCACCGGTGGAGAACGCAAGAAAATCTGGCGACCTCCCGCCGACCGAGCTGAACCAATCCCAGCAGGCCCCTGGCCCGGATTCGAGGCGGCTTTGCTGGTCAGCGGCGGACGTAGAGCTGCGCCGGCTTGCCGACGGTCCCCTCCGACCGGCGTCTCGTCTCGTCGAGCAGCGGGAGCATGGTCCGGCGGAACGTGTCCAGGGAGAACCCCAGCCCGCCCTCCACGGCTTCGTGCAGGCGATGCAGCTCCCGGATCGTGAACGGCTCGTTGAGCAGCCCGTCGGGATCCGGCCGCTCGAGGTAGTGCAGGCGCATGTCGGCACTCGCCCGCCGGACGATGTCGCCGTGCCCGAACGGCAGCCCGCGAACCTCGTCCACCGGAAGCACACGCACCGTCCCCTCCCCCGCCGCCAGCACGGGCTCGATCTCACGCCACGGCAGGGCGGCCACATGTGCCACCGACAGCACCCAGCCACGGTCGTCTCGTTCGGGGTTGTCGAAGACGTGCAACTGGCGAGGGGCGACATCCGGCGCCAACCCGGCCTTCTCGCGCAGCGAGCGCCCGACGGCGATGGCCAGCGTCTCGCCCTCGTGCAGGAAGGTGCCGGGTAGCGACCACTCCGATCCGCGGTGTTGCCCGGTGCGCCGGACCAGCAACACGGAGAGCCGCGGATCGTCGTCCGGCACGGTGAGGACGGCCGTGTCGACGGCGACCGAGGGCCGCGGATAGTCGGTCAGCGCCCGACCGGAACTGTCACGAAACACGGGTTGACGTTAGCGCAGATTCCGTCTAACTTAGGAGTTGGCGCAATGATGCGCTAACTCGTCCGGAGGAGAATCCATGGCCACGCGCATGCACCGCGCCCACCGCGTCGCCGGCGCACTGGTGGGCTCGGCGGTCGGGGACGCCCTTGGCGCACCGTTCGAGTTCGGGCCGCCCGGGCGGTTCTCGGCACGCTTCCCCTCCCCCGCCCGTGGAGCACGCACCGAGATGTGCGGCGGCGGTCCGTGGGAGCCGGGCGAGTTCACCGACGACACGCAGATGGCACTGCTCGTGGCGTCGTCCCTCGTGGACCGCGACGGCCTGGACGAGGCCGACCTGTTCGACCGCTTCCGGGCCTGGGCGGAGGCCGACCCGAAGGACGTCGGCATCCAGACCCGCGCCGTCCTCGGCTCCGGGCAGCCGTGGGACGTCGCCGCCACGGAGCACTTCCGCCGGACCGGCCGTGCCGCGGGCAACGGCTCGCTGATGCGGACCACACCGGCCGCCATCCGGTTCTCCCGGGACGGGCGTGACGTGACCATGGACGCCGCCCGGCGGATCTCGGCGCTGACGCACGGCGACCCGTCCACCGGCGAGGGCTGCGCGATCTTCCACGAGCTGATGCGGGTTGCCCTCGACGGGGGCGACCCCCTGGCGGCGATCCCCTCGGCGCTGGAGGCGTGCGCCGACGAGCACCGGGACCGGTGGGCGACCGTGCTGGCGCCGGAGTGGACGCCGGCCGACGTGACCGAGTCGAACGGCGCGGTCTGGCCGACGCTCGGCCAGGCGGTGTGGGCGCTGAGGAACGGCCGCGACTTCGCCGACGTGATGCGGCTGGTGATCGACCTGGGCGGCGACACGGACACCGTGGCCGCAGTCGCCGGCGGGCTGGCCGGAGCGGTGTTCGGCATGGGCGGCATCCCGAGCCGGTGGGCGTCTGCCGTGCACGGACGCGTCCCCGGACACGGCGAGAAGGTCTGGCGGTTGGCCGACCTCCAGCAGCTCGCCACCGCCCTGGACGGCGGCGTGCAGCAGAACTACGACCCCGGGGTGATCCCGCGGATCGGCCCGACCGAGGTGCTGCCGGGGATCTGGGCAGGCAACCTCGACGGCGCCCGGCACAGCGACGAGGACTTCGCCGTCATCTCGCTGTGCCGGCTGGGCGAGCCGTTCCCGCACCAGGTGCACCGGATGGCCTACATCGCCGACAACGACCACAACGCAGACCTGGACGTCATGCTCGCCGACGTCCTCGACGACATGAAGGCGCTGCATGACGAGGGACTTCGACTGCTCGTCCACTGCCACGGCGGCGCCTCCCGCACCGGGCTGGTGCTGCGCGGCTGGCTGGTGCGCGAGAAGGGGATGTCGGTCGAGGAGGCGACGGCACACGTCGCCGAACGCTGGCCGCACCTGGGTCTGTGGAACGACAGCTTCACCGCCGCGCTCGAGCGCCTCGCCGCGCGGTCCGACGACGAAGGGCAGCGATGAACTCCATGAACCTCGACGAGGTGCGCCGCCAGGTCACCGCACGCGTCGCCGGGTGGGACGACGAGGACGTCGCCGTCCGCGTGGAGAAGACGGCCCGGCATCCCCTGCACGTGGCCGTCAGCAGCAGGCACCCGTCCACCTACTACACGCAGTGGGTCGACCTGGCCGACCACGGCACGGTGCACCTCCCGGCCCCCGACGACGGCTTCACCTCGGTCGGCGCGAAGGGCACGACGGCCGGAACGGCGACCTCGACCGACGACGCCGTGGCGCTCGTCGTGGGCGAGGTATCGAAGGCCGTTCGCCACCTGCGAGAGATGCAGGCGCGGCACCTGGAGTGGGACCGACCCGCGCCCCAGCCGCAGGTCGGGGACGACGCCCTGGCCGAGGCGTGCACGCTGTGGCAGGGCGGACGGGACGTCGGCTCGTCGCCCGTGCGCGCTGCCGCGCGGGTGCTCAGCGGGGTCGACCACTATTTCCACGCGGACTTCATCACCGAGTACAACCGACAGGCGCGGACAACACCCGCGGTTCTGGCTGCCGGGGTCGCCCTGCTGCGAGCGGTCAACGCGGCACCGCACCGCAACGCGGACGGCTGGACCGCCGAGGTCGGACTGCCCGCCGGCGGGTTCGCCGGCCGGGGCATCACGTGAAAGCCCGCGGAGGACCCGCAGATCGAGAGGCGCCTGGCGACCGGACAGATCGAGATGCCGCTGTGGGGCGTCTCCCTCTCCCCCGAGGTCGCCGCCGGCTTCGGCACCCGGTTCCTGTTCGAGCTCGTCGGCGACTTCCCCGCCGTCCCCGCGTGGAAGCACTCGGGGATCAAGGATTTCGAGCAGGAACTGGTGACGGGCGGCCGGTATCGGGTGCTGTCGCAGGAGGAGCGCGGCGGAACCACACACCTGCGGCTGCAGTGGTTCGGGGCAAGCGGCGACCGAGTCGGCTCGGACCCGCTTCTGCTGTCCGTGCTCGGTGCCGTGCCCGGCGTCGGGCGCAGCTCGCTGACCCGGTCTGCCGGGGAGGAGGTGCTCGAGCTGCGGCTGGGCGGTGAGGACTCGGCCACTGTCACACGAGTGCCGGGCGCAGACACCGTCGAGGTCGTGCGCTACTGGGCGCTCGATCCAAACTGGGACGCCAGGGGTGACGACGAGTACAGCTAATGGGCCGCCATGCGGGCGGCCTCACGTACGACGACGGTGCCGGCGGACGTCGAGTCGATCGTCGCCGCCGTCCTGAGAGGTAAGGAGAACGAATGACGACGACGCTGGAGGCCCGACGCGAGCTGGGCTGTGGACCGCTGACCGAGCGGTTCGACGAGGCGTTGCTGTTCGCCGCTCGGCACCACCGGGAGCAACTGCGCAAGGGCTCGCGCGTTCCGTACATGACGCACCTGATGAGCGTCAGCGCTCTGGTGATGGAGCACGGCGGCACGGAGGACCAGGCGATCGCCGGGTTGCTGCACGACGCGGTAGAGGACGCGCCGGCCGGCCAGGGCGGGGCGGTGCTGGCCGAGATCCGAGAGCAGTTCGGCGAGGCGGTGGCCGACATCGTCTTGGCGTGCTCGGACGGGCTGAACGACTCCGGCGAGCGGAAGGGCACCTGGCAGGAGCGGAAGCAGGCGTACGTCGACGGGCTACCGCACAAGTCGCTCGACGCACTGCTGGTGACGGCGGCCGACAAGACCCACAACGGGCTGTGCATCGCCGCCGACGTCCGCCGCTATGGGCAGAGCTTCTGGGCCACGTTCAATGCGTCTCCTGCTGAGCTCGCCTGGTACTACACGAGGATCCGCGATGTGGTCTCGGAACGGCTGCCGGGACTGCCCAGACTTCAGTTGACTCTGGCGGGTAGGTGCGGTCAGGCCGCGTGAGCGGCCTGGGTCAGTGTCTCGAACTCGATGGGGGTCATGCGGCCGAGGGTGTCTTGGCGTCGGCGGCGGTGATAGGTCTTCTCGATCCAGATGACGATCGCCAGGCGCAATTCCTCGCGGGTCTGCCAGCGCCGCCGGCGGTTGAGGACGTTCTTCTGCAGCAGGCTGAAGAACGACTCCATCGCGGCGTTGTCCGCGCAGGCCCCGACCCGGCCCATGGACCCGCGCAGCTGAGCAGCCCGCAACGCGCGCACGTAGGCGTGGGACCGGAACTGGCTGCCGCGGTCGGAGTGCACGATCGCGCCGACCGAGCCGCGCAGCGCGAGCGCGTTGTGCAGCGCGTTGACCGCGAGCTCGGAGGTCATCCGCTCGCCAATGGAGTAGCCCACGATGCGCCTTGAACAGGCGTCCTTGACCGCGCAGAGGTAGAGCTTGCCTTCGGCGGTGGGGTGCTCGGTGATGTCGGTGAGCCAGAGCCGATTTGGCGCCGGCGCGGTGAACTCGCGCAACACCAGGTCATCGTGCACGGGCGGTCCTGGCTTGCGATTCAGGCCCCGTTTGCGGGAATGCACCGACCACAGCCGCGCCGCTGTGCAGAGCCGATTGACCCGGTTGCGGGAGGCCCGCACGCCCTGCTCGGCGAGCTCGTCGGCGATGAACCGATAGCCGAACTCCGGGTCGTCGTGGTGGATGCCGATGGCGGCGTTGATCAGGTGGGCGTCGTCCCAGTCGCGCTGGCTGACCGGCGCCGCCTGCCACTTGTAGAAGGCCTGCTTGGAGAAGCCGAGCACCCGGCAGGTCACCGCGACGGGGATCTTCTCGACGGCGAGCTCGTGGACCAGCGGGTACATCATTTTGGGAGGACGTCGCGCGCGAAATACGCCGTCGCGCGGCGCAGGATCTCGTTCTCCTGCTCCAGTTGCTTGGCGCGCCGACGGAGCTCACGGTTCTCGGCCTCGAGATCGCCGGCGGAACCGGCTGCGCCGGCGGATGGGGTCGGCCCGGAAACGCCGTCGTCCCGGTCGGCGATCTTCAGCCACCGGGCGAGGCAGGACTCGGAGACCCCGAAGCTCCTCGCGACCTGGGCGATCGACTGGTCGCCCTGCCGGGCGACCGCGATCACGTCACGCCGGAACTCCTTGGGGAACGGCTTGGGCACGGTGCTGATCCTTCCAGCGAGGCCGCAGCCTCACAGGTAAGGAGTCAACCGAACTGGGGGCAGTCCC
>JHVO01000010.1 GCA_000620185.1 Geodermatophilaceae bacterium URHB0062 | reverse complement strand
GCCGGCGAACACGCAGTGCCGGTCGCGCTGCTCGACGGCCCGGCGCAGGTGCGCAGGCACGACGCGGTGGCTGCGGCCCAGCTCCAGGGGCCGGCCCTCGGGGCCGATCACGATCCGGGTGATGTTGCCGTCGCAGGCCAGCCAGCGGGCGCGGGCGGCGGAGATGGTGGCGCCGAACCCCAGGCCGGCGGCACCGGGGCCGGTGGTGGGGTCGACCAGGTCGTCGATGCCGATGGTGACGATCACGTGCGGTTTGACGGTGCGCAGGATCGGCAGCCCGCCGGCGGCGAGGGTGGTGTCGGCCCACTGCACCAGCGCGTCGCCGAGCTGCTGGGCGCGGCTGCGCAGATCGCCCCGGGGCCGGTCGGACTGCACCATCGACTCGAGCGCGGCCTGCACCTTCTCCCCGCCGGCGGCGTCGAGTTGGAAGCGGCCGCTGATGGAGCCGTCGGAGTGCCGGGCGATGCTGAGGCTGCGGGACTCGGTGGGGTCGGGTTCGGGGCCGTCGGGGTCGAGCCGGGCCAGGTAGTGGTGCACCACCTGACCCAGGTGGGCGTGCTCGCGGGTGGCCGCGGTGTCGGCCAACACCCGGTCCACCGCGGCGAGGTCGACGCCCTGCTCGGCCGCCGCGGCCCGGTGGGCCGGGGAGACGACAGGGGCGAGCACCGACACCTGCTCGGCGGTGATCCGCCCGGCGGCGAACGCCGCCGCGACCGCCGGCAGCGCCTCGATCGCCCGCCCGGTGCGGATGATCTGCCCGATCGCCGTGGACGAGAGTCGTGCGTGCCCGCGCAGCCACGACCGCATCGTCTTCAGCCCGTCGTACTCCGGCGCCTGCATCAGGTCGGCGATCCGGACGGTGCGGGCGAGCTCGGCGTCGATCCGGTTCCGCGCGCGGACCAGTTCGGCTGTCCGGTCGAGCAACGCGGCGGAACCCATCGCAGGGAGATCGTCGGCGGCCAGGGCGTCCAAGGTCGACTCCAGCTCGCCCACCGCACACCTCCATCCCGTCGAACGTGTGTACGAATACTACCTTGACAGTGGCGCCTAGCCAATGCGAATCCCCAGGTCAGCAGCCTGTCCACAGAATCCGCGCAGCTCTTGACTCGTGGCTCACATGAAGGGTGTGGGAGCCTTCCGCGACCGCTGCGCCGGAAATCACGGACGCCGTCCCGTCGCTGCTCGGTAGCGTGGGAACCGTGAAGAACGTCGTCCTCCTCGACTACGGATCGGGGAACCTGCACTCGGCCCGGCGGGCGCTGGCCCGGGTGGGTGCCGACGTCACGGTCACCTCTGACTTCGAGACGGCCATGGACGCCGACGGCCTCGTCGTCCCCGGGGTCGGCGCCTTCGGCGCCTGCATGGCCGGTCTGCGCGCGGTCGACGGCCCCAAGCTCATCGGGCGGCGGCTCGCCGGCGGCCGGCCCGTGCTCGGCATCTGCGTCGGCATGCAGATCCTCTTCGACCGGGGCCTCGAGCACGGCCACGACTCCGAGGGCTGCGGCGAGTGGCCCGGCGTCGTCGAGCGGCTCGAGGCGCCGGTCCTGCCGCACATGGGCTGGAACACCGTCGAGACGCCCGCCGGGACGGTCCTGTTCGACGGCCTCGAGGACCAGCGCTTCTACTTCGTGCACTCCTACGGCGTCCGCGACTTCCCGCTCGCCCGCACCGACGGGCCGCCGACCCCGCTGGCCAGGCCGCTGGTCACCTGGGCGGAGCACGGCGACCGGTTCGTCGCCGCCGTCGAGAACGGCCCCCTCTCGGCCACCCAGTTCCACCCGGAGAAGAGCGGCGACGCGGGCGCCCACCTCCTGACCAACTGGCTGCAGACACTCTCCTGACCTGCCGGGAGGACGGCGCCCACGCACCTAGGGTGACGGCGTCCTGTCCCGGCGCACCCAGGAGGCCGACGTGCCTGCCGAGCGGTTTCCCCGCGGCGGACGGCGGCCCAGCCGGCTGGCCGGCCTGATCGTCGTCGTCCTGCTGCTCGGGCTCGCCGGCTGGAGCGTCCTCGCCCTGCAGCCGCCGGCGCCCGCGCCCGCCGACGCCCCGGCGCGGGAGTTCAGCGCCACGCGGGCCTTCGCGCACGTGCAGGCGATCGCCGCCGAGACCCACGTCGCCGGCAGCGCCGAGGACCAGCAGGTTGTCGACGGTCTCGTGCAGACCCTCACCGGGCTCGGCCTCGACACCGAGGTCCAGCACGCGGTCGGCGCCACACAGACCCGGACCGGCACCACCCGCATGGCACGGGTGCAGAACGTCGTCGCTGTCCTGCCCGGCTCCGACCCGACCGGTCGGCTGTTCCTCATGGCCCACCACGACTCGGTGGAGACCGGTCCCGGCGCCGCGGACGACGCCGCCGGGGTCGCGGCGCTCCTGGAGTCTGTGCGCGCGCTCAGGGAAGGGCCGCAGCTGCGCAACGACGTCGTCGTCGTCCTGACCGACGCCGAGGAGGCGTGCCTCTGCGGCGCCGAGGCCTTCGCCTCCTCGCATTCCCTGGCGGGCGACGGGGGAGTGGTGCTCAACTTCGAGGCCCGCGGCACCACCGGGCCACCGGTCATGTTCGAGACGTCCCGGGGCAACGCCGACCTCGCCGAGGCGTTCGCCGTGGCGGCCCCGCATCCGGTGGCCAGCAGCTTCGCCGTCGAGGTCTACCGCACCCTGCCGAACGACACGGACTTCAGCGATCTGCTGGCCGACGGCGACTTCACCGGCCTCAACACCGCCTTCATCGACGGCGCCGCCGCGTACCACACCCCGCAGGACGCCCCGCCCCGGTTGGACAAGGGCACGCTCCAGGCGCTGGGGGACAACGCGCTCGCCCTCACGCGCGAGCTCGGCGACCGCGACCTGACGACGCTCTCGCACCCGGCCCGCGAGGACGCCACCTACTTCCCGGTCCTCGACCGGCTGGTCCGCTATCCCGGCTCACTCGTCTGGCCGCTGGCGGCCGGGGCGCTCGTGGGCGCGGCCCTCCTCGCCCTGGTCGTCCGCGCCCGGGGGCAGAGCTCGCTCGGACGGACGGCGGCCGCCACAGCCCTGACCGTGGTGCCCCTGGTGCTCGGTCCGCTGGCCGTCCAGGGCTTCTGGTTGCTGCTCGTCGCCGTCCGTCCGGGGTACGCCTCGATGCTCGACCCCTGGCGCCCGGGCCCCTACCGGCTGGCCGCCGTCGCGCTGGTCGTCGCCGTCGTTCTCCTCTGGTACGCGCTCGTCCGCCGGTGGCTCGGGCCGACCGCGCCGGCCGTGGGCGCGGTGGTGTGGCTGGCCGTGCTGGCGGCCGTCCTCGCGCAGTACGCCCCGGGCGGGTCGTACCTGACCGTGTGGCCGGCGCTGGCCGGTGCGGTGCTCGGCACGATCGCGGCGCTCACCCCGGCCGGGATCGTCAGGGCGGTCGCCGCCCTGCTCAGCGGCGGAGTGGCCGTGGTGGTGCTGGCGCCGACCGTGTCCCTGTTCTTCCCTGCCCTGGGCCTGGCCCGCGGTGCGGCGCCGGCCGCCATGGTCGCGGTCCTGGTGCTCGCGGCCCTCCCGGCCGTCGAGCTGCTGTTCGGGGAGCGCGACGCCGCTCGGGGCAGCCGGTTGGTCGACGCCGCCGTGCCGGTCTCCGCCCTGGTCCTCGCCGCCGCGTGCGCGGTCGCCGGGCTGGTGGTCGACACCTTCGACCAGAGCCACCCGGTGCCCACCCGGCTGGCCTACGTCCAGGACGACGACCGCGACCGGGCGTGGTGGGTCACCACCGAGACGGCGCCCGGTGCGTGGACCGCCGGACACGCCGACGCGCACCGGTCCCTGCCCGCCGACTACCCCTACCTCGTCGACCAGGACGTCCGGACCGGCGATGCCGAGGACGCCGGCCTGCAAGCCCCCGTCGTCACCCCGGTGTCCGACACGGTGGTCGGCGGGCGGCGCGAGATCGCCGTTCGCGTGACGCCGCAGCGGCCGGGTGTGCGCTTCGTCGTCCTCGACCTGCACGTGGACGGCGGCACCGTGGCCGGGGGCCGGGTGGCCGGCCGCGCCGTCCCCGAGGGGTCCCTGGGGAGGGCCCGGCTGTGGCTGGTCTTCCACGCGCCACCGGCCGACGGGCTCCAGGCCCGGTTCTCCATCGAGGGGGACGGCGCCGTGACCCTCCGGACGATCGACGGCAGCGTTGGCCTCGACGGGCTGCCCGGTCTCACGCCACGACCCGAGGGCGCCGACGTCGCCGGCTCGCACACCGCGGACATGGTGCTGGTCTCCGCGACGACCGACCTCGGCTGAACCGCGCGTTCCCGGAGCGCCGGACCGGACACGCCGAGGGACCGCGAGCCGGCGTGCGGCGACCGCCCCTGACCGCGCCCTCGCCGTCCTACTCTGGAGTTCCGGGCGCTCCCCCGCCCGCGCGCCATCGGAGGAAACCGATGATCGAGCGGCTGCACCGCCGGCGGTCCGGCCACAGGACGGCGCGCAGGGAAGCGCCGTTCCCGGACGACCTCGGGGCCGGCCCCGAGTCCACCATCCCGCCGCCGGACGTGTCCGCGGAGAGCGAGCCGATGCTGCTCGGCTTCCCGGCGGAGGTCGACACGGACGACGTCCCGTACGTCGGGCCGGAGCCGTCCGGCGCGACGGCGGTCCGCGAACCTGCCCTCCGGATGGTCGTCCGCCGGCGCGCCGACCTGGTCGCCGGGGCGGCCCTGGCGCTCGCCGGCGTCGCCGCGAACGTGAGCCTGTGGCTGCCCTGGGTGGCCGATCAGGACCAGACGGGCCTCGTCCTGATCCGCCAGGCGGTCCGCGCGGGGAGGGCAGGACTCGGCGAGCTGCTGCGGGGCGGGCTCTGGCAGCCGGTGGCCATCGTGCTGTGCGGTGGTGTGCTCGCCGTCCTGGGGCTGTTGGTGATCCTCCCGGCGCACACGCATCGGTTCGTCGGCGTCCTGGCGCTGCTCGTGGCGCTGGCCGCGGCCGCCGCCGTGATGTCCCTGCTCGCCGGTGCCGACTGGAACCTCGCGCGGTTCGGCTTCGGCCTGTGGGCGGGCGTCGCCGTGACCGGGTTCGGCCTGCTGGGTGCCTTCAAGGCGATGCTGACGCTCCCGGTCCTCACGGTCGAGACGGAGCGCGGCGCAATCAGGTAGGACTGCTCACCAGCCGCCGCGGTGGACGACCTCCTCCACGCCCCGCCGTCCCCGGTCCAGCGACGGCGAGCGCCGGTCGTCGCTGCCGGCGTACCCGACCGATACGCACCCGACCGGCCGGTACTCCTCGGGGACGCCGAACGTGGCCCGGAACGCCGGGATGCGCTCGGGGGGCACGCCGAAGAAGCAGGCGCCCAGCCCCTCGTCGACCGCGGTGAGCAGCATGAGCAGCGCGGCCATGCCGGCGTCGACGTCCCAGTAGGGCACCGGCCAGCGGGACTCGTCGCGGTCGGTCCAGCCCTTGTCCGGCTCCGCGTAGCGGTCGAGGTAGGCCGACTTGTTCGACAGCGGCACGACCAGCAGCGGTGCGCGGCGCATGCGGGTGAGCCAGCCGTTCGGGGTCCCGCCGTCGGTGGTCGCCGTCCAGAAGCGCTCGCGCTCCTCCGGCGTCTCGAGCACCAGGAACGCCCAGCCCTGGCTGAACCCGGCCGACGGCGCCCGGATCGCGTGCTCGAGCAGCCGCTCGCGCACCTCCGGCGGCACCGGGCGGTCCGGGTCGTAGTCGCGCACCATGCGCCGCCGGCGCACCACCTTCGCGAACTCCATGCGCCCACCCTGCCCGACCGTCGGACGACCCCGGACGGGCGGTCCCTACGCTGTCGGGGTGCCGAAGCTGCAGCTGCTCCCCGCCGTCGACGTCGCCGACGGCCAGGCCGTCCGCCTCGTGCAGGGGGAGGCCGGCAGCGAGACCTCCTACGGCGATCCCCTCGAGGCGGCGCTGGCCTGGCAGCGGGACGGCGCCGAGTGGGTGCACCTGGTCGACCTCGACGCCGCCTTCGGCCGGGGGTCGAACCGCGAGCTGCTCGCGCGCGTCGTGGGGGAGCTGGACGTCGACGTCGAGCTCTCCGGCGGCATCCGGGACGACGAGTCGCTGACCGCCGCGCTGGCGACGGGCTGCCGCCGGGTGAACCTCGGCACCGCGGCGCTGGAGTCGCCGGAGTGGTGCGCACGGGCGATCGCCGAGTACGGCGACCGGATCGCCGTCGGCCTCGACGTCCGCGGGACCCGGCTGGCCGCCCGCGGCTGGACGCGCGAGGGCGGGGAGCTCTACGAGACCCTCGTGCGCCTCGACGCCGAGGGCTGCGCCCGCTACGTGGTCACCGACATCACCAAGGACGGCACCCTCCGCGGCCCGAACCTCGACCTGCTGCGGGAGGTGTGCGCCGCCACCCCGCGGCCGGTCGTCGCCTCGGGCGGCGTCAGCTCGCTCGAGGACATCCGGGCGCTGGCCGGCCTCACCCCGATCGGCGTCGAGGGCGCCATCGTCGGCAAGGCCCTCTACGCGGGCGCTTTCACGCTGCCGGAGGCGCTGCGGATCACCGAGGAGAGCGCATGAGCGACGTCCGCCGGCTCAACGCGGGCTCGCCCTGGGAGGGGATCGTCGGCTACAGCCGGGTCGTCGTCCGGGGCGACGCCGCCTGGGTCAGCGGGACGACCGCGTTCGTCGACGGTGCGGTGGTGCACCGCGGGGACGCCGGCGCGCAGACCCGGCGAGCGCTGGAGATCGTGCGCGACGCGCTCGAGCGGGCGGGCTTCACCCTCGCGGACGTCGTCCGCACCCGGATCTTCGTCACCGACATCTCCCGCTGGGAGGAGATCGGCCGGGCCCACGGGGAGTTCTTCGGCGACGTCCGGCCGGCCACCTCGATGCTCCAGGTGGTCGCGCTGATCGACCCGGACATGCTGGTCGAGATCGAGGCCGACGCCGTGCGGGGGGCGGGGGCGTGACTCTGGCCGTCCGCGTCATCCCGTGCCTGGACGTCGACGCCGGGCGCGTGGTCAAGGGCGTCAACTTCGTCGACCTGCGGGACGCGGGCGATCCCGTCGAGATGGCCCGCGTCTACGACGCCGAGGGCGCCGACGAGCTGACCTTCCTCGACATCACCGCCAGCTCCGGCGACCGCGCCACCACCTACGACATCGTCAGCCGGACGGCGGAGAGCGTGTTCATCCCGCTCACCGTCGGTGGCGGGGTGCGCAGCGTCGAGGACGTCGACCGGCTGCTGCGCGCAGGCGCGGACAAGGTCGGCGTGAACACCGCCGCCGTCGCGCGGCCCGAACTGGTCGCCGAGATCGCCGACCGCTTCGGCAACCAGGTGCTGGTGCTGTCCATCGACGCACGGCGCTGCCAGGACGGCGCCGTCACCGACTCCGGCTTCGAGATCACCACGCACGGCGGGCGCCGGGGGACCGGCCGGGACGCCGTCGAGTGGGCCGTGCAGGCCGCCCAGCTGGGCGCGGGCGAGATCCTGCTCAACTCCATGGACGCCGACGGCACCCGCGCCGGCTTCGACACCGAGCTCATCCGCGCCGTGCGCCGCGAGGTCAGGGTGCCCGTGATCGCCAGCGGGGGAGCGGGCGCGGTCGAGCACTTCCCGCCGGCGGTCGAGGCCGGCGCCGACGCCGTCCTCGCCGCGAGCGTCTTCCACTTCGGCCAGCTGCGCGTCGGCGACGTCAAGGCGGAGCTGGCGCGAGCCGGCGTCCCCGTCCGGGTCTGACCCCGGCTCCCCGCTCGGCGGAACCTTGCGTCACCCGGCCGAGGCCGGGGGTGATGACGCGCGAGGCTTCCCGTTGACGCGCCCCGATCGCGGGCGAAAGGGGTCCTCGGGCGTGCCCGGATCGTTATCTTCGCCACTTCCCTGAGTCATTTCGGATGAGGGGGCGTCAGTTGGCGGGCTACCTGTACGAGTGCCCCCAGTGCGGTCCGTGGGAGATCCAGCGGCCGATCGGTACGGCGGAGAGCACGGCCGAGTGCCCCAACTGCGGCGCACCCGGCCGACGCCGCTACACCGCGCCACTGCTGAGCCGGACCCCCCGGGCCGTGTCGATGGCACGCGGGCGTACGGAGGCCAGCCGTGACGCCCCGGCGGTCACGACGAGCGTGCCGCCCGCCGCCGGCCGGCCGTCGGCCCGGGATCCACGGTGGAACTCACTGCCCCGGCCCTGAGTGCGAATCGAGGCACGCTCATCCCACTGCTCGGAGAACCCGCACCCGCGGGTTGAGGCCACAACCAACCGAGATCGGAGAGTGCGACATGCCAGATGTGGTGTTCACCGTTGATCAGGCGAAGTCGATGCGCGACCAAGCGGTACCCGGCCACAACCGGTGGCACCCCGACGTCCCCGTCGCCACGATGGTGCGGCCGGGCCAGACCATTCGGGTCGAGTGCCGGGAGTGGACCGACGGACAGATCGGCAACAACGACTCTGCCAACGACGTCCGTGACGTCGATCTGACGCACGCCCACATGCTGAGTGGGCCGATCGGGGTCGAGGGGGCCGAGCCGGGGGACCTGCTCGTGGTGGACATCCTCGACCTGGGGCCGGTGCAGACACCGCAGGAGTACGGGGACGCCCCGGGGCAGGGCTGGGGCTACACCGGCGTCTTCGCCAAGGTGAACGGTGGCGGCTTCCTCACCGACTACTTCCCGGACGCCTACAAGGCGATCTGGGACTTCCAGGGGCAGGTGGCCACCTCCCGCCACATCCCGGGCGTCCGATACACCGGGATCACTCACCCCGGTCTGTTCGGCACGGCCCCGTCGGCGGACCTGCTCTCCCGCTGGAACCGCCGGGAGCGGGCGCTGATCGACACGGACCCGGATCGGGTGCCGCCGCTCGCGCTGCCCCCGCTGGAGCAGAACACGCTGGCGGGTACCGCGAGCGGCGATGTGGCGAGCGGGATCGCACGGGACGGCGCCCGCACCGTCCCCGCCCGCGAGAACGGCGGCAACCACGACATCAAGAACTTCACGCGTGGTTCCCGCGTGTTCTACCCGGTGCACGTCGACGGCGCGAAGCTCTCGGGCGGCGATCTGCACTTCAGCCAGGGCGACGGCGAGATCACCTTCTGCGGCGCGATCGAGATGGGTGGGTTCATCGACTTCCATATCGACCTGATCAAGGGCGGCATGGAGACCTACGGGGTGACCACCAACCCGATCTTCATGCCGGGCAACGTCGAGCCGCGGTACTCGGAGTTCCTCACGTTCATCGGGATCTCCGTCGACCATCGCGACGACACCAACCGCTACCTCGACGCCACGCAGGCCTACCGCAACGCCTGCCTCAATGCCGTCGAGTACCTCAAGAAGTTCGGGTACTCGGGCGAGCAGGCCTATCTGCTGCTCGGCTCGGCACCGATCGAGGGCCGCATCAGCGGTGTCGTCGACATCCCGAACGCCTGCGCATCGCTCTACCTGCCCACGGCGATCTTCGACTTCGACGTGAAGCCGTCGGCCTCCGGACCGGTGCGCGCCGACCGGGGCCAGTGCGCGGTGACGTCCTGAGAGGGGACAACACGACCTGACCTGACCTGACCTGATCCGGCCGCGTGCCGGGCGCGGGCCGCGGCCCGGAGCTCCTCATGGGGCGTCCGGGTCGTGGGCCATGCGCACGGTGGGCCGCGCGGTGACGACGACCGGACCGCCGCAGTTCCAGCAGCTGGGACTGGCTCCGGTGTACTCCTGGGTGTCCTGACCCTCGACCTCGCACGGCCGGCAGGACCAGCTCACTTCGATCCGGCTCTCCACGTACTCCGCTCCTCGACGCTTCCGTTGAGGCCCCCGCGTACCGTGAGCTGGATACCGTGAGCCGCAGCGCGGGATACCCAACGCGTTGCGTGCTCATTCGACTTTTCCGACCGGAGTCACGGTCCGGGTGTCGCCCGGCAGGGGAGGAAGCGGATGAGCGAGCCGCCGGGTATCGAACGTCACGAGGCGACCGACCGGTTCGGCATGATCTCCATGCGGACGGCGCACGACCTCGGGGCCGCCCTGACGGAGTCCGGCTCGACGGACGGCGAGCCGATCGTGGTGCGCAGGGGCGGCCCGCACCGGAGCCTGAACGGGCTGGCCGCGCTCATCGACGAGGCGCTGGCCGACGAGGACCCGACGGGCGCGTCTCCTTCCGTCTGACGTCGCCGGGTGGTTCCTCGGATGCGTCCGGGCACCTGTTCGTGACGTGAGGACGCGCGGGATCGAGGTGCCGCCCGACCCCGCGGCGAGGTCCAGGGGCAGTGCCTCTTGACGCGGTGACCGCGCGGATCCATCGTCGATCGACCGGATCGGCGGCGCGGTGTCAACCACCGCGCCGGCCCTCCGCGAGCCTGAGCACACCTCAACGGAGGACCCATCGGCGTCTGTGGTCATTCGCCGGCAACCGAGGAGATGAGTGCACATGGGTAGCGTCGGACTGCTCTACGTGGGGGCGGTACTAGCTATCAACGGGTTGATGCTCCTGGGCTACGTGGAGGCCCGGTCCGCGGCGCCGCTGAATTTGTTCGTCGGCGCCTTGCAGGTCGTCACGCCCACCTATCTGATCTTCACGGCCGGCGGTGACGAGGCCACGATCCTGGCCGCTTCCGGCCTCTACCTGTTCGGGTTCACCTACCTCTACGTCGGGATCAACCTGCTGGCCGGGCTGGACGGCACCGGGCTCGGCTGGTTCTCCGGCTTCGTCGCGTTGGCCGCCGTGGTCTACGCCGGGCTGAACTTCTTCTATGTCACGCCGCGGGATCCGGCCTTCGGCGTCATCTGGCTCTACTGGGCCGTGCTGTGGGGACTGTTCTTGCTGACCCTCGGCCTCCGGCGGGAGGAGTTCACGCGGTACACGGGTGGGGTCGCGCTGGTTGCGGGCATCGTCACCGCAGCCATCCCGGCGTTCCTGCTGCTGACGGGGCAGTGGACGGGCCACGTGAACCAGTGGGCCGTGGCGCTCGCCGTGATAGAGGTGGCATCGCTGCTGCTGCTCATCCCGCTGCGCACCCGCTGGACGGCTCCCGCCCAGCTCCCCGAGAGCGAACCCGTGGTGGCGGGAGAGGTGCCTGGCCCTCGCGGTTCTGCGCCTGAGGATGCGCGCCGGAGCACGGGGCCCCGGGTGCGGTGACCGAGGTGGTGGATGCCGCCTCCCCACCTCGGCGACGGGTCCAGGATCCGGCCGTTTTGGCGGCCGTCTCGCTCGGTGGCGTCCTGGGGGCGGAGGCGCGCTACGGCATGTCCGTGGCGCTGCCCCACGAGCCCGCCCAGTTCCCGGTGTCCACCTGGCTGGTCAACACCAGCGGCTGCCTCCTGATCGGGGTCCTGATGACCGTGGTCACGGAGCTGAGCGCGCCGCACCGGCTGGTCCGGCCGTTCCTCGGGGTGGGGGTTCTCGGGGGCTACACCACGTTCTCCACCGCCACGGTCGAGGTGCAGCAGCTGACGCTCCACGGGCGGCCGGCGCTCGCCCTCGGGTACCTCGTCGGAACCGTCGTCGCCGCACTGGTCGCCGTCACGGCCGGAATCGTGGGGACCCGCGCGCTCGGCGGGTTCTGGGTGCGGCGGCGGGCGGGCCGGGGCGCGCCGCCATGACCGTGCCGACCGGGGGCGCGCTGCGGCTGACGGTTCTCGTCGGGGAAGGCGATGTCGTCGGGCACCGGCCGCTGTACACCGAGATCGTCCACCGGGCACACGCCGCCGGCCTGCGCGGCGCGAGCGTCTTCCGGGGGATCGAGGGTTTCGGCCGGGGGAGTGCCATCCACACGAACCGGCTGCTGGACCTCTCGGGAGACCTACCGGTGGCGGTGGTGATCGTCGACCGGGCCGAGCGCATCCACGCCTTCCTGCGGGACGCGGCCGAGCTGTGGCGGACGGGCCTGGTCACCCTCGAGGACGTCACGGTGGCCGGGCCGTCCGGCGGGGACGAGCCTGCGTGACCGTCGTCTGGGTGGCGCTCGGGGCGTCGGTCGGTGCGCCCCTGCGATTCCTGATCGACCGGTGGATCCAGGTCCGCCACGACACCGTCTTCCCGTGGGGCACCCTCACGGCGAACCTGGCCGGCTGCCTGGTGCTCGGCTTCCTGGTGGCGGCTCTGACCCGGTTGCCCCCAGTCGTCGAGGCCGCCCTGGGTACCGGGTTCTGCGGAGCGCTCACCACCTACAGCACGTTCTCCTTCGAGACGCTTCGGCTGCTGGAGGGGGGCGCCCGCTTCTATGCGGTCACCTACCTCGTCGCCAGCCTCCTCGGCGGCTTCGGGGCCGTGGGCCTCGGCTGGACCGTGGGCACCTGGCTGGCCGGTTGACCCGCCGTCACGCGGGACGTTGCAGCAGCTCGCGGAGCGTCGCGTCGACGAACTCGTTGTCCGGGGCGTTGAACCCGAGCCCTGCGAAGTGGCCGTAGATCGAGTCGATGACCCGGACCTCGCCGTCGGGGATGAACTGCGAAGCCCACTCCTCGTCCTCGGGCGGGAAGTACAGATCCGTCCTGCCCGGCATGGCCACCAGGGGGCAGCGGATCGAGCGCAGCGCCGCCTCGGTGTCGCCGTCGAATCCCGGCGTCCTGCCGACGTCCCCCTGCTCCCACGTCCACAGCATGGCGAGCAGGTTGTTCGGGTCACGGTCGTCGAGCCAGAAGCCCTCCCAGAAACCGACGAGGAAGTCCTCCAGGGAGGAGTAGCCCATCGCCTCGTACTCGCGGCGCCAGTAGAAGGCCTGGGACAGGCCCCAGCCCGCGTAGATCCGGGCGAAGGCGCGGAGCCCGACCGTGGGCAGGGCGTCGGGGGAGTACCGGCCGCCCTGGAAGAGCGGGTCGGCGGAGAGCGCGGCCCGGAGACTCTTCAGGAAGACCTGGTTGTGCTCGCTGGTCCGGGGCGACCCGACGATGGGCGCCGCTCGCTTGACCATCTCCGGATGGCTGACCGCCCATTGATAGGTCTGGCCCGCACCCATGGACGACCCCAGGACGAGTTCCACGGACTCGATGCCCCACTTCTCCGTCAACAGCCGGTACTGGACCTCGACCTGGTCGTAGAAGGTGACCGGCGGGAAGTACGGGCCGTTGAAGGGCGGAGCGGTGTTGCTCGGCGACGTCGACAGCCCATTGTTGAGCTGGTTGGGAACGACGATGAAGTACTCGTCCGGATCGCAGGCATGACCTGATCCGATGGTCCACTCGTTGGCGTCGTGCCACGCGCTGAACCAGGTGGGATGGACGATCACGTTCGACCTGTCCGCGTTGAGCGTGCCGTATGTCTTGTACGCCAGTCGGGCGCCGCGCAGCGTGGCCCCGTGCTGGAGGACCACGTCTCCCAGCTCGAAGATCTCGAAATCGGTCGGTGCAGGCATGGCGCCTCCATGTGTTGCCCCGGCCTCAGCCTGCGGATGGCTCGGAACCGTGGCAAGACCCCCCGGCGCGCCCTGTACCCCTGTTCAGGGGACCGCCACCTGCGCGACCGCTCCTGTCACGTCGGAGGTCCGATCTCCCGCCGAGTCCCTCTCGGGTCCCGACGCGCCCCAGTCGATGAAGTCGGTCAGTCCGTGACGGCGGTGACGAGTCGGGCATCCGCTCGCAGTGGGCGCACCACGAGCGCGGCGCTGGTGAGCAGCACGAACAGCGACAGCCCGGCCTGCACCCACAGGAACGGGCCCATGAGGTGGTGGCCGATACCCGGGCAGATGACGGTCTCCACGGCCATCAGCACGCCCGCGCCCACGCCGAGGGCACCCGCGCGCCGGCTGCCGCGCCACAGCGCGACCACCGCCGCGACGATGGAGACGAGCGCGGCGATGTCGACGGGCAGCAGCCACAGCGGATAGTCCGGCTCGGGCCCGTCCGGAACCGGCTCGATGACCGGGCAGGTGATCCAGGCCGCCGCGAAGGCGAGCGCGAGCAGCTGCCGTCCGACGCGGCCGAGCCCGGGAGTGCTGTGGGGCGGTCGTGCGATCGCCGGGGCGGGCACCGGCCGCGGCGTGACGGACGCCCGCGAGGCGGGCTCGGGTGCCGGCCGCGCGGGCTCGATCAACCCGGTCAACGGCGGCATCTCGCGAGCGGGCATGGGTGGAAGCCTAGGGCCGGACCGGCTCGGGGTCGGGGAAACTCGCTTGATCGAGTGGAGTGGGAGGGGCGCATTTTCCGCGCCGTGGCACTCCGCTCAGGTGACGGTTACCCGCGCGACGTCCCGGCGGCCACTTGTCCAGAGCAGCAGCTCCATCGGCTCGCCCGCCACCGTGCGGCCGCCGTCGCCGATCCGCCGCTCGACGCCGTCGACGTCGGTGCGCCGGAGGACGACGCCGCCGCGGACCCGGCGCCCGAAGTAGGCGGTCGCCGTCCAGAGCGCGTCCTGGTCGGCCCGCGCCAGGGAGCGGGGCGTCCACCCGGGCTGGGCGCGGCGGGCGTCCTCGTGGTGGATGGCGAACTCCGTGGTGTTGAACAGCCGCGCCACCGGCGGCCACGAGAGCGGTGACCAGGACGGCGGCCCGGCGCGCAACCGTCCGACGACCTCGCCGTAGGGCGTCGAGGTGCGCACGCGGTCCTCCACCCGGTGCGTCCAGGCCGTCATCGGGTTGCCCGGGAGCACGACTTCGGCTCCCAGTCCGGGCAGCGTGTCGGGGCGGTTCTCGCGGGCGACGAGGTGCGCGGCGAGGTGGGCCGTCGTCCAGCCCGCGCAGCAGGTCGGCGCGTCGGGGCCCAGCTTCTCGAGCAGATCGGCCAGCTCCGCCCGCTCGCGGTCGGCAAGGGGACGGGAAGAGGCGCTCATCCTCCGAAGTTACTCATCGGGCGCCATCCCGCGGACCGTTTAGCCGAACTAAGGAACGCGTACCATCCGGGAACCGCCCGCCCGACCCCTGAGGAGACCTGTGTCCCGCCCACGAGACGCCGTCGTGCGCCGGGGCATGCGCCACATCCTCCGGGCGATCGCCGGGGAGCCGGGCATGTTCACCCTCGCCGTGCTGGCCAGCAGCGTCTACGGCGGCATGACCGTCGCCAGCGCCTGGGTGATCGGCAAGGTCACCGACCGGGTGATCCTCCCGGCGTTCGCCGACGGGGCGACGACGGCCGGCGCGCTCACCCTCGCGGTCGCCGCGATCATGGGCGTCGCCGTCCTCAAGATCGTCGGCATCCTGGGCCGGCGGCTGTTCGCCGGCGTCATGAGCTACCGGCTGCAGGCCGAGTACCGCCGCCGGGTCACCGGCCAGTACCTGCGCCTCCCGCTGTCCTGGCACCAGCGGCATCCCACCGGCCAGCTGCTGTCCAACGCCAACTCCGACGTCGAGGCCGCCTGGTTCTTCGTCGCGCCGCTGCCGTTCGCCTGCGGCGCGCTGGTCATGATCGCGATCACCGCCGTCGCGCTCGTGCTCACCGATCCGCTGCTCGCGCTCGTCGGCCTCGTCGTCTTCCCGCTGGTCTTCGCGGTGAACGTCGTCTACTCGCAGGTGATGAGCCCGCGCATGCAGCGGGCCCAGCAGCTGCGCGCCGAGGTCAGCGAGATCGCGCACGAGAGCTTCGACGCCGCCCTGGTGGTGAAGACCCTCGGCCGGGAGGACGTCGAGACGCAGCGGTTCGGCGCCCGGGCGGAGGAACTGCGCGACAGCCTGGTCGCCGTGGGCCGCGTGCGCGGCCTGTTCGACCCGATGATGGAGGCCCTGCCGAGCCTGGGCACGCTCGCCGTCCTGCTCATCGGGGCCGTCCGCGTCGCCGACGGTGCCACCGACGCCGGCGAGCTGGTCGCGATCGCCTACCTGTTCACGCTGCTCGCGCTGCCCATCCGCGCCATCGGCTGGGTGCTGGCCGACCTGCCGCGCGCGCTCGCCGGCTACGACCGGGTGACCCCGGTGCTTGACGCCACCGGCGAGACCCCCTACGGGCCCGAGGCGGCCCCGGTCGGCAGCGGCGGTGCCGGCCTGGGCGTGCAGGACGTCGGGTTCACCTTCGACGGGCAGACCCAGGCCACCCTCGAGGGCGTCACCTTCGACGTCCCGGCGGGGAGCACGATCGCCGTCGTCGGCCCCACCGGCGCCGGGAAGTCGACCCTGGCCGGCCTGCTGGTGCGCCTGGTCGACCCGGTCGGCGGCCGGGTGCTGCTCGACGGCCTGGACCTGCGGCGGCTGCGCGAGGGCGAGCTCAGCGCGCAGGCCGCGTTCGTCGCCCAGAGCGCGTTCCTCTTCGACGACACCGTGCGCGGCAATGTCACGCTCGGCGCCGACGTCACCGACCAGGACGTGTGGACGGCGCTGCGCACGGCCGCCGCCGACGACTTCGTGGCCGCGCTCCCCGAGGGCCTCGACACCCGGGTCGGCGAGCGCGGTGCCTCGCTGTCCGGCGGGCAGCGGCAGCGATTGGCGCTCGCCCGCGCGGTGATCCGCCGTCCGCGCCTGCTCGTCCTGGATGACGCCACGAGCGCGGTCGACCCCGCGGTGGAGGCGCGCATCCTCGACGCGCTCCGCGCCAGCGAGGAGCCCTCGACCGTGGTGGTCGTCGCCTACCGGCAGGCCACCATCGCGCTGGCCGACGAGGTGGTCTGGATCGAGCAGGGACGCGCCCTGGCCCGCGGCACGCACGAGCAGCTGCTCGCCGAGGTGCCCGGCTACGCGGCGCTGGTCAAGGCCTATTCGCAGATCGAGGGGGTGCTGGCGTGAGCGCTCCCGCGAAGCCGGCCGAGACCCGGCCCGAGGGCGCCTTCGTCACGCTGCGCCGCGGCCTGCGGATGATGCCGGAGTTCCGCCAAGGCCTGCCGGCGACCTTCGCGCTCGCGCTCGTCGCCACCGCGGGTCGGGTGGTCGTGCCCATCGCCGTCCAGCAGGTCATCGACCGCGGTCTCAGCGCGACCGGCGGCCGGCCCGACATGGGCCTGATCGGTCTGCTCGTCGGGGCGTGCGCGCTCGTCGTCGTCCTCACCGCCGTCGCGGTCTACCGGATGAACGTCCGCCTCTTCCGGACGACGGAGACCGCGCTGGCGGGCCTGCGGGTGCGCGCCTTCCGCCACGTGCACGACCTCTCGGTGTTGCACCAGCAGGGCGAGCGACGCGGCTCCCTCGTCTCCCGCGTCACCAGCGACGTCGACCAGCTCTCGGTGTTCATGCAGTGGGGCGGGGTGCTCGGGCTGGTCAGCCTGGGCCAGCTCGTCGTCGCCACCGTCGTCATGAGCCTCTACTCGTGGCAGCTCACGCTCGTCGTCCTGGCCTGCTTCGTGCCACTGGGCTTCGCGATCCGGTGGTTCGCGAGGCGGCTGGCCGCCGTCTACGGCGTCGTCCGGGAGCGGGTGGGCGACGTGCTGGCGGCGGTGGCCGAGTCGGTCGTCGGCGCGCCGACGGTGCGCGCCTACGGAGTCCGCGCCCGGACGGCGCAGCGCCTCGACGCGGCGATCGGCCGGCACTACCGCGCGCAGGTCGACGCGCAGCGGACGACCGCCGCGGTGTTCGTCAGCGGCGAGTTCGTGGCGGCGCTGGCGAACGCGGCCGTCGTCGTGGTCGGCGTGCTCCTGGGCGTGGCCGGCGACATCAGCGCCGGCACGCTCATCGCCTTCCTGTTCCTCGTCACGCTCTTCGTGGCCCCCGTGCAGACGGCCAGCGAGGTGCTCAACGAGGCGCAGAACGCGCTGGCCGGTTTCCGCCGCGTGCTCGACGTCATCGACACCGAGCCCGACGTCCGCGACCCCGCGATCGAGGACGCCGCCGGGGTGCACGAGCTGCCGCCGGGACCGCTCGGCGTCCGCTTCCAGGCGGTCACCTTCCGGTACGCGCCCGGCGCCCGGGCCGCGCTCGACGGCGTCGACCTGACCGTCGAGCCCCGGCGGCGGGTGGCCATCGTGGGGGAGACCGGCTCGGGGAAGACGACGTTCGCCAAGCTGGTCACGCGGCTCATGGACCCGGTCGAGGGTCGCGTGCTCCTCGGCTCGGACGCCGGCGGCTGGGTGCCCCTCGACGAGGTCGCCTTCGCCTCGCTGCGCAAGCGCGTGGTCATGGTGCCGCAGGACGGTTTCCTCTTCGACGCGACCGTTGCCGAGAACGTGCGGTACGGGCGGCCCGGCATGACCGACGCCGACGTCGCCGCCGCCTTCGAGGAACTCGGGCTCGGTGACTGGGTCACCGGTCTTCCCGCCGGGGTCGCCACGCCGGTGGGCCAGCGGGGTGAGTCGCTGTCGGCGGGGGAGCGGCAGCTGGTCGCGGTCGCCCGCGCCTACGTCGCCGACCCCGACCTGCTCGTGCTCGACGAGGCCACCAGCGCGGTCGACCCGGCCACCGAGCAGCGGCTCACGCGGGCGCTGGACATGCTCACCACCGGCCGGACGACGCTGACGATCGCGCACCGGCTCTCGACCGCCGAGCGCGCCGACGAGGTGCTCGTCGTCGACGCCGGGCACGTCGTCCAGCGGGGCACGCACGCCGAGCTGGTGGACGCCGAGGGGCCCTACGCCCGGCTGCACGCCTCGTGGCGTCGGTCGTCGGCCGGCGAGCCGGAGCCGGAACCCGTCGCCTGAGTCGCCGCGACCGGCGTCCACAGGTCGGCGCCTGTCCACAGACCGGCGCCGCCCGGCAGCGCGGGCTCGGCCGGGAGCCCTACTGTTCCCGGTCGTGCCGTCCACTCCCGATCACGTCCCCGGTCGCCGCGTTCCCACCCAGGAGCCGCGCCCACTCGTGGTGCGGCTCGCCGCCGCCTGCGGGGTGCTGACGACGGCCGAGGTGCTGCTGTTCGTGGTCGGGTTCCTGGTGCAGGACCTCCGGCTGGACCGGGTCGTCGTCGTCCTGACCGTGCTGTTCCTCGGTGCGGCGGCCGGCTCGTGGATGGTTCTCCGGGGCCGTCGCTGGGGCTGGCTCGTGCTGACGGCCGGCGCCGTCGGGGTGCTGGTGACGCTGGGCATGCTGGCGCTCGTCCTCAGCGCGCTCGGCGCTCTCTCGGGCCTGTGGGTGGTGGCTGCGCTGGCCGTCGGGCCGGGAGGCTGCCTGGCCCTCGCGCCGCGGCGCCAGGTCCGCGAGTGGGTCGTCCTCAGCGAGGAGGGCCGCTCCGCCGAGGGGCACCGCTCCGCGCGGGGACGGCGATCCGCGGCGCGTTCCCGCTAGCGTCGCCAGGGTGAGCACCGAGAGCGGCAGCAGCGAAGCGGACGTCGTCGTCGTCGGAGCGGGGCTGGCCGGGCTGGTCGCCACCGCCGAGCTGGCCGACGCCGGCAAGCGGGTGATCCTGCTCGAGCAGGAGCCCGAGGCGTCCTTCGGCGGCCAGGCCTGGTGGTCGTTCGGGGGGCTGTTCCTCGTCGACTCCCCGGAGCAGCGGCGGCTGCGCGTGCACGACTCCCTCGAGCTGGCCCGGCAGGACTGGTTCGGCACCGCCGGCTTCGACCGCGACTCCGACCACTGGCCGCGGCAGTGGGCCGAGGCGTACCTGCAGTTCGCCGCGGGCGAGAAGCGGGCCTGGCTCAAGGAACAGGGCATCGGCTTCTTCCCGGTGGTCGGCTGGGCCGAGCGGGGCGGGTACACCGCCACCGGCCCGGGCAACTCCGTGCCGCGGTTCCACATCGTCTGGGGCACGGGGCCCGGGGTGGTGGCGCCGTTCGCGCGGCGGGTCCGCGCCGCGGTCGACGCGGGCCTCGTCGAGCTGCGCTTCCGGCACCGGGTGAGCGAGCTGGTGGTCAGCGGAGGAGCGGTCACCGGCGTGCGGGGCGCGGTGCTAGAGCCCAGCGGGGTGGCCCGCGGCGAGGCGAGCTCGCGCGCGGAGGTCGCACCCTTCGAGCTCGCGGCGCAGGCCGTCGTCGTCACCTCCGGTGGCATCGGCGGCAACCACGACCTCGTCCGGCGCAACTGGCCCGCGCGGCTGGGTCCCGCCCCGCGCCGGATGCTCTCGGGCGTGCCGGCGCACGTCGACGGCCGGATGCTCGAGGCGACGGAGAACGCCGGCGCCAGCGTGGTCAACTCCGATCGCATGTGGCACTACACCGAGGGCATCACCAACCACTCGCCGGTGTGGGCGGAGCACGGCATCCGGATCCTTCCGGGCCCGTCGTCCCTGTGGCTCGACGCCACGGGCAACCGGCTGCCGGTACCGCTGTTCCCGGGCTTCGACACCCTCGGGACGCTCGCGCACATCGGCCAGACCGGCCACGAGCACACCTGGTTCGTGGCGACGCGCAAGATCGTCGAGAAGGAGTTCGCCCTCTCGGGATCGGAGCAGAACCCCGACCTCACGGAGAAGGACCTGCGGCTGCTGGCCACCCGGGTCAAGGCCGGCATCGCATCCCCCGTGCGGGCCTTCCTCGACCGCGGCGAGGACTTCGTCGTGGCGCCGACGCTGCCCGAACTGGTGGCGGGCATGAACCGGATCACCGGGGGAACGCCGGAGCTCGCCCTGGCGGCGGTCGAGCGCGAGATCGTGGCCCGCGACCGGGAGATCGAGCACCCCTTCGGCAAGGACCTGCAGATCACCGCCATCCGGGGCGCCCGCAACTACCTGGGCGACAAGCTGATCCGCGTCGCGCCGCCGCACCGGCTGCTCGATCCCGACGCAGGCCCGCTGATCGCCGTCCGCCTCAACATCCTCACGCGCAAGACCCTCGGCGGGCTGGAGACCGACCTCTCGGGCCGCGTGCTCCGGCCCGGCGGCGAGGTCTTCCCCGGCCTGTACGCCGCCGGGGAGGTCGCGGGCTTCGGCGGTGGTGGCATGCACGGCTACCGGTCGCTGGAGGGCACGTTCCTGGGCGGCTGCCTCTTCTCGGGGCGGGTGGCCGGCCGCGCCGCCGCGGCGGCGCTGTGAGCCCGGGTTTCGAGGCCTGGGCGGACCCGGCGACCCCCACCCAGCCGGGAGCGCCCTACGCCGGACCGCCGCCGACCGCGCCGCCGTACCCCGGGACGTACGCGCCGTACGGGTACGCCGCGCCGCCCTACGGCCATGGCCAGCCCTACGCCGCCTGGCCGCCCGGCCCTCCCCCGCCGTGGGCCGCGCGCGGACCGCAGCGGCCGGGCCAGGCGCTCGCCGCGTCCGTCCTCGCCTTCGTGCAGACGGGACTCGTCCTGGTGGCCTCGCTGTACCTGTGGTTCTTCGCCTCGGTCGCCGACGCGGCGTTCAGCGGGTTCGGCGGCGTCGACGCGTCCACCACGGTGCGGGGTCTGGCGTCGGAGGGCGCGACGCTGGCCCTCGTCCAGCTGCTGTCCGCCGGCCTGCTGGTCGCCGGCGGTGTCACCGCCCTGAACCGGCGCACGCCGAGCGCCCGCCTCCTCCTGCTTGCCGCGCACGCCGTGCAGATGGCGCTCGCCGCCTACTGGACCGTGCGGCTGCTGATGCTGCTGGGCGACATCCCCGGTGACGACCCGGCGTCGCCCGTCCTGATCGTGACGCTGTTCTTCGCCGCCGGTCCCGCCGTCGCGCTGGGTCTGCTGCTGACCGGGCCGGGACGGCGCTGGTTCGACGGGACGCCGCGGACCTGAGCGGCGGGCACGGCAGACTCACGGGCATGTCCGTCGCCCCGCCCTCCGGTTCCGCCCCGGGCGCCGAGCTCGACCCGCAGGTCGCCGCTCTGCTGAAGCACGACCCCGCCGGGCTCGTGGCCGCCGTCGTCCAGCAGCACGACACCGGAGAGGTGCTGATGCTGGCCTGGATGGACGACGAGGCCCTGCGCCGCACCCTCACGACGGGGCGGGCCACCTATTGGTCGCGCAGCAGGGGTGAGTACTGGGTGAAGGGCGAGACGTCCGGCCACCGCCAGTGGGTGCGCGCCGTGCGGCTGGACTGCGACGGCGACGCGCTGCTGGTGCTGGTCGACCAGGAGGGCCCGGCCTGCCACACCGGGGAGCGCAGTTGCTTCCACCGCGAGCTGCCCGCGGTCCTGGGGGAGGCCCCGTGAGGTTCGGCGTCACCGCGCCGACGCGCGAGGAGTTCGAGCGGATCGGTGGATCAGCCGCCATGGTGCCGGTCACCAGGCGGCTGCTGGCCGACAGCGAGACGGCGGTCGGCGTCTACCGGAAGCTGGCCGGCAACCGGCCGGGCACCGTGCTGCTGGAGTCCGCCGAGCAGGGCAAGCGCTGGTCGCGCTACAGCTTCGTCGGCGTCCGCAGCGCCGGGGTGCTCAGCGAGCGGGACGGCGCTGCGCTGTGGCTCGGCGACTCCCTGCCCGGCATCACCGACGACCTGCCCGACGACCCGCTCGCCGCCGTCCGCACGCTGGCCCGGCGGCTGCGCTCGCCGCGGACCCCCGGCCTGCCGCCGCTGACCGGTGGCCTCGTCGGGTACCTGGGCTACGACGTCGTCCGCCGGCTGGAGCGGCTGCCGCAGACGAGCGCCGACGACCTCGGCATGCCCGAGCTCGCGATGATGCTGATCACCGACCTGGCGGTGCTGGACCACACCGACGGCACCATCCTGCTGATCGCCAACGCGGTCCGGGGGGCAGGCGGGTACGAGGACGCCGTGGCCCGGCTGGACGCCATGGCCGCCGACCTGACCGAGGCGGTGCCGCCGGGCGTCGCCGTCCTCGAGCCGGCCCCCGCGCCCCCGGTGACGAGCAACATGGCCCCGGGTGTCTACGAGGACGGCGTGGAGCGCATCCGCGAGCACATCCGCGCCGGCGATGCGTTCCAGGTCGTGCTGGCGCAGCGGTTCGAGCTCGCCACCGACGTCGACGGCCTCGACCTGTACCGGGTGCTGCGGGCGACCAACCCCTCGCCGTACATGTACCTGCTGCGCTTCGCCGGCCGCGAGTCACCGTTCGACGTCGTCGGCTCGTCTCCGGAGGCGCTGGTCACCGTGACCGGGACGTCGGCCGTCGTCCACCCGCCGGCCGGCACGCGGCCGCGGGGTGCGACCGAGGAGGAGGACGTCCGGCTGGCCGAGGGGCTGCTGGCCGACCCCAAGGAGCGGGCCGAGCACGTGATGCTGGTCGACCTGGCCCGCAACGACCTGGGCCGGGTGTGCGTGCCGGGGACGGTCGAGGTGCCCGACTTCATGCGGGTGGAGCACTACAGCCACGTGATGCACCTGGTCTCGACGGTGTCGGGGAACGTGGCCGGGGAGTACGACGCGCTCGACGTCCTCGACGCCACGTTCCCGGCCGGCACCGTCTCGGGGGCACCCAAGCCGCGGGCGATGGAGATCATCGAGTCGCTGGAGCCGACGCGGCGGGCGCTGTACGCGGGCACGGTCGGCTACGTCGACGCCAGCGGCGACATGGACATGGCGATCGCGATCCGCACCGCCGTGCTGCACCAGGGCCGGGCCTACGTCCAGGCCGGCGCGGGGATCGTGGCCGACAGCGACGCGGCCACCGAGGAGGCCGAGACGCGGCACAAGGCGCGGGCCGTGCTGTCGGCGATCGCGACCGCGGAGGGGCTCCGGGAGATCCGGTGAGCGGCTCTGCAGCACTGCCGGCTCCGCCGGGCGGGAGCGAACAGTCGAGCAAGATGAGTTCGCGCCGTGAGCTGACCGCCGCGGTGCTGGGCGCCGTGCTCGCCGGCGGGCTGGCGCTCGTCGCGGGCGGGCAGGGCTGGGCCCGGGTGACGGTCGACCGGTCGCCGCCGCTGCCCCCGGTGACCGGGGTGCTGAACGGGGCCGACGCCGCGCCGCTGGTCCCCGCGACCGGCCTGGTGCTCCTGGCCGCCGCGGTGGCGCTGCTCGCGGTCCACGGCGCCGGCCGGGTGGTCGTCGGGCTGCTGATGGCCGTCGCCGGCGGCGTGCTGGCCTGGTCGGGGCTGCGTGCCCTGACCGGCGGCCTGGACGCCGCGGCCGCGGACCTACCGGGGGTCGGCGGCGCGCGGAGCGCTGCCGCGACGGTGGACCTGGCGGCCGGGTGGCCGCTGCTCGCCGTCGTCGCCGGCCTGCTGGGGGTCGCCGGCGGGCTGCTCGTCGTCCTGCGCGGGCGGAGCTGGCCCGGCATGGGACGGCGCTACGAGCGCCCCGGCTCCCCGGCGGCACCGGCGCGGGCGCAGACTGACGAGGACCGCGCGCAGGCCGCCTGGCGGGCCCTCGACCGGGGGGAGGACCCCACCGCGGATCCGTCCGGCGATCAGCGCGGCGGGCCGGAGGTCACCTGATCACGATCTGCGCCGTGCTGCCCTCCCAGCGCAGCAGCGTGACGAGCACCGACGCCGACACGGACACGCAGCCGGCCGTCGCTCCGCCCGTGCCCACGTGCAGGAAGATCCCGCTGCCGGCGCCCGGCACCCGGGCCTCGTTGTAGCCGATCACCTGGGCGTAGTCGTACGCCGGCCGGTTGAGCAGCTTCTCGGCGCTGGTCCAGCGGCCGTTGGCCGGCCCCAGCTGCATGGTGTTGTAGAGGGTCGAGCGGCTGTCGTCGACCCAGAAGTGGTTGGCGGTGACGACGGTCCACGGGCGGGCGAGACCGGGGTTGCCCAGCGCGCCGAAGCCGTTGCGGAGCCAGTACCGGCCGGCCGGCGTCCGCCCGTCGCCCTCCCGCTTGGACGCGGCGCTGACGACGCCGTTGTAGCCGACCCGTGCGCTGTAGGGGCCGAGCACCTGCACGTAGGTCCCGTCGGCCTGCCGCTGGCAACCCCGCACGGTCGCGTAGGTGCCGCTGCTGGTGACGTCGATGACCTTCGGGACCGTGGTCCCGCTGACGTTGCACCGAGTGGCCGCGGCCGCGCCGGGGAGGCCGGCCGGGAAGCCCGTGAGGAGCAGGGCCAGGCCGGCCGTCAGTGCCAGCGCCAGTCGTCTCATGCGGTCCTCCGTGGGCTCGATACTCCGACGGAGTGTAGGGACGACGGAGCGGGGAACAACGGGACGTTCGCCGTGACTCCCCGCCCCCCGGCCGGGCGCCGTCCCAGCCGCCTCTAGAGTGACACCACCGATCCGGCTGGTGAGGGGACCTCTTCTGTGCGACATCCGGAAATCCCGGTGGGCTCGTCCGTGAGCTCGCGACCGTGGACGGCGACGCCGTGAACGTGCTCGACGAGATCGTGGCCGGCGTCCGTGAGGACGCCGCGGCCCGCGAGACGCTGCTCCCGCTGGACGAGGTGAAGGCCGCGGCCCGCGACGCCCGGCCGGCCCTCGACGGGCTGGCCGCCCTCCGCGCGCCCGGCGTCGGGGTGATCGCGGAGGTCAAGCGGCGCAGCCCCTCCAAGGGCGACCTGGCCGCGATCCCCGATCCCGCGGAGCTCGCCGTCCAGTACGCGGCCGGTGGCGCCCGGGTGATCAGCGTCCTCACCGAGCGGCGGCGCTTCGGCGGCTCGCAGGCCGACCTGGACGCCGTCCGCGCGGTGGTCGACGTCCCGGTGCTGTGCAAGGACTTCGTCGTCAGCAGCTACCAGGTGCACGAGGCCCGGGCGCACGGCGCCGACGTCGTCCTGCTGATCGTCGCCGCGCTCGAGCAGAACGTGCTCGTCGGGCTGCTGGAGCGGGTCGAGTCGCTGGGCATGACGGCCCTGGTCGAGGTGCACACCGAGGGTGAGGCCGACCGGGCGCTCGCCGCGGGTGCCTCGGTCATCGGCGTCAACGCGCGCAACCTGACGACGCTCGAGGTCGACCGGTCGACGTTCGAGCGGATCGCCCCGGGCCTGCCGTCGGACGTGGTGAAGGTGGCCGAGTCCGGCGTCCGCGGGCCGCACGACCTGATCAGCTACGCGGCCGCCGGGGCGGACGCCGTGCTGGTGGGCGAGGGGCTGGTCACCGCCGGGGACGCCCGTCAGGCGGTCGCCGACCTGGTCACGGCCGGCTCGCACCCGGCCACGCCGCGCACCAGCCGCTAGCGGGGCGGGCAGGGTCCTTACGCTGGGGACATGACGACCACCAGCCCGCCCCAGCCCGGAGAACTCTCTCTGCCGGCGCGCCCGGGCTGGCCGGACGAGACGGGGCACTTCGGCATCTTCGGCGGCCGGTTCGTGCCCGAGGCCCTGATCGCGGCCCTCGACGAGCTGACCGAGGCCTACGAGGCGATGCGGGTCGACCCCGCCTTTCTGGCCGAGTTCGACCGCCTGCAGCGCGACTACACCGGCCGGCCGAGCCCCATCACCGAGGTGCCGAAGTTCGCCGAGCACGCGGGCGGCGCGCGCGTCCTGCTCAAGCGTGAGGACCTCAACCACACCGGCTCGCACAAGATCAACAATGTACTCGGCCAGGCGCTGCTCACCGAGCGGATCGGCAAGACCCGGGTGATCGCCGAGACCGGGGCCGGCCAGCACGGCGTGGCGACGGCGACCGCCGCGGCGCTGATGGGGCTGTCCTGCACCGTCTACATGGGCGAGGAGGACACCCGCCGTCAGGCGCTCAACGTGGCCCGGATGCGGCTGCTCGGCGCCGAGGTCATCCCGGTCACCACCGGGTCGCGGACGCTGAAGGACGCGATCAACGAGGCCTTCCGCGACTGGGTGACCAACGTGGAGACGACGAACTACGTCTTCGGCACGGTCGCCGGCCCGCACCCCTTCCCGGCCATGGTCCGCGACTTCCAGCGCGTGATCGGCGACGAGGCGCGCGCCCAGGTGCTCGAGCGGGAGGGCCGGCTGCCCGACGCCGTCCTGGCCTGCGTGGGCGGTGGCTCGAACGCGATCGGCATCTTCACCGCCTTCGTCCCGGACGACGGCGTGCGCCTGATCGGCCTGGAGGCCGGTGGGGACGGCGTCGACACCGGCCGGCACGCGGCCACGATCACCGGCGGCTCGCCGGGCGTGCTGCACGGCGCCCGCTCCTACCTGCTGCAGGACGACAACGGGCAGACCATCGAGTCGCACTCGATCAGCGCCGGGCTCGACTACCCGGGTGTCGGCCCCGAGCACTCCTACCTGCACGACATCGGCCGCGCCGAGTACCGGGCGGTGACCGACGCCGAGGCGATGGAGGCCTTCGCCCTGCTCTGCCGGACCGAGGGCATCATCCCGGCGATCGAGTCGGCGCACGCCCTGGCCGGCGCGATGAAGCTCGGCCAGGAGCTGGGGCGGGACGCACTGCTGCTGGTGAACCTGTCCGGCCGCGGGGACAAGGACGTCGAGACCGCCTCGCGCTGGTTCGGTCTCGGCGACCGCGAGGAGGTCGACCCGGGCCCCGGGCTGGACGAGCAGCAGAACCCGACCGAGGGCGCGGTCAGCAACGACGAGGCCGTGGCCGGTCAGCACGCGGGGGAGACGGCGTGACGAGTCAGCTGGCGGAGCGCATCGGCTCGGCGAAGGCGGAGGGGCGCGCCGCGCTGATGGCGTACCTGCCGGTCGGCTACCCCGACGTCGACGCCTCGATCGCGGCGATGATCGCGGCCGTCGAGGGCGGGGCCGACATCGTCGAGATCGGCGTCCCCTACAGCGACCCGGGCATCGACGGGCCGGTGATCCAGCAGGCGGTGGACGTCGCCGTCCGCGCCGGCGTCGGGATGCGCGACGTCCTCCGGGCGGTCGAGGCCGTGGCCGCGGCCGGCGCCGCCCCCGTGGTGATGAGCTACTGGAACCCGATCGAGCGCTACGGGGTCGAGCGCTTCGCCACCGACCTCGCCGCCGCCGGCGGAGCGGGGGCGATCACGCCCGACCTGATCCCCGAGGAGGCCGCCGACTGGATCGCCGCGGCCGAGCGGGCCGACCTCGACCGGGTCTTCCTCGTGGCGCCCTCCTCGACCGACGCCCGGCTGCGCTCGACGACCGCCGCCTGCCGGGGCTTCGTGTACGCCGCGTCCACGATGGGCGTGACCGGGACGCGGTCGACGGTGAGCGACGCAGCGGCGACGCTGGTGGCCCGCACCCGGGCGGTCGCCCCCGACCTGGCGGTGTGCGTGGGCCTCGGGGTGTCCGACGGGCGGCAGGCGGCCCAGGTGGCCTCGTTCGCCGACGGCGTCATCGTCGGGACCGCCTACGTCCGCGAGATGCTCGAGGGCCGGGGAGCGAAGGGAGTCCGGGCGTTGTCCGAGGACCTGGCCGGGGGTGTGCGCTCGTGAGCGCCGGAGGCTTCCGATTCCCCTGCGGAGCAGCGTCGTGACCCTTGCAAGCATCCCGAGCCCCACGCAGGGCGTGTGGGAGCTCGGGCCGCTGCCGATCCGCGCCTACGCGCTGTGCATCGTCGCGGGCATCGTCGCCGCCTGCGTGCTCACCGAGCGCCGGTGGGTCGCCCGCGGCGGCGCCCCGGGTGACGTGCTCGACATCGCCGTCTGGGCGGTGCCCTTCGGCATCATCGGCGGCCGGATCTACCACGTCATCACGAGTCCGGGGCCCTACTTCGGCGAGGGCGGTCACCCGCTGCGGGCCTTCGCCATCTGGGAGGGCGGCCTCGGCATCTGGGGCGCGATCGCGCTCGGCGGGGTGGGGGCTTGGATCGCCTGCCGGCGCCGGGGCATCCCGCTGCCGGCCTTCGCCGACGCGGTGGCTCCCGGCCTGCTGATCGCCCAGGCGATCGGCCGCCTGGGCAACTGGTTCAACAACGAGCTCTACGGTGGCCGCACCGACCTGCCGTGGGCCCTCAAGATCTACGAGTGGAGCGGGGGACGGGCCGCCCTCGGGCCGGACGGCCACCCGATCGTCCTGGGCTACTTCCACCCCACGTTCCTCTACGAGCTGCTGTGGGACCTGGCCGCCGCTGCGTTCGTGATCTGGGCCGACCGCCGGTTCCGGCTGGGCCACGGGCGCGCCTTCGCGCTCTACGTGGCCGCGTACTGCTTCGGTCGGCTCTGGATCGAGCTGCTGCGCACCGACCCGGCCACGCACTTCTTCGGCGTCCGGATCAACGTCTTCACCGCGATCGTGGTCGGACTGCTCGCCGTGGCCTACTTCGTCGCCATGCGCGGCCGGCCGCGCGAGGTCATCACCCGCGGCGCCGACCAGGCGGCCGGGGAGACCGGGGACGCCGCGGCGCCGGTGCCCGCGGCTCCGGCCGAGGACGCCGGAACGACGTCCGCGCGTGAGGATGGTCACCGCCCCCGCGATCCGGACTGACGCGTTCCCGCAGGCAGCGATCCGGCCACCGTGGCCAGTGATACCGCCGACGCGCCGTTCCGCAGGTTTCACCGTAGGAGCGCGGTGTTACGGCTGTGTACCCTGCGAGCAGACCCGCCAGCGATCCTGGCCGGGTCGCGATCGTCGGAACCGGGCCAGTGTCGCCCCGCGGAAGACAGCCCTGCGGTCACCTACCGAGGGGCCTGCGAGCCAGCGGCGGCCGGAGCGTACGTTTCGCGCCGTCAGCCCGGCTCTCCGCATTTGCCGCCCGCCCCGCGCACGTTCCACAGCCCCCTTGACCACCGGCCCGGGCCCCCGCCCTCGTCCGCGACCTCCGTAGAGGCGCGGGCGACCGCCGACGACGGGAGTGACATGTCCGACCGCACCGCCCCCGCCGCTCAGTCCGCGCAGCCCCGCGGCACGGCCGTCCCGTTCTCCGCCGTCCCCGCACCCGTGGGCCTGTACGACCCGGCGAACGACAAGGACGCCTGCGGCGTCGCCTTCGTGGCCGACGCCCGCGGACGTCGGTCCCGCTCGATCGTCGCTCAGGGGCTCACGGCGCTGCACAACCTCGACCACCGCGGGGCGGCCGGCGCCGAGCCCAACTCCGGCGACGGCGCGGGCATCCTCACCCAGGTCCCCGACGCGCTGCTGCGCGCCGGCGTCGACTTCGACCTGCCGCCGGCGGGGGAGTACTCGGTCGGCATCGCCTTCCTGCCGGCGGACGAGACCGAGCGGTCGGCCCGCATCGACGAGGTGGCCAAGCTCGCCGACGAGGAAGGCCTCACCGTCCTCGGCTGGCGCGACGTGCCGGTCGACCCCGACGGCGCGGACCTCGGGCCCACCGCCCGCGCGGTCATGCCGCACTTCGCCCAGCTCTTCGTCGCCGAGACCATGGGGGCCCGCGCCGACGCGGCCGCCTTCGGTGGGAACGTCGCCCACAACGGCGTGACCCGGCTGGAGCGGCGCTCGTTCGTGCTGCGCAAGCGGGCCGAGCGCGCCGCCGTCGACGCCGGCAGCTCGCTCTACTTCGTCTCGCTCTCGTCGCGGACGATCACCTACAAGGGCATGCTCACCACCGACCAGCTGCCGCTGTTCTTCCCCGACCTGCGCGACGAGCGCTACGAGTCGGCGATCGCGCTGGTGCACAGCCGGTTCTCGACCAACACCTTCCCGAGCTGGCCGCTGGCGCACCCGTTCCGCTTCATCGCGCACAACGGCGAGATCAACACGATCAAGGGCAACCGCAACCGCATGCGTGCCCGCGAGGCCAAGCTCGCCACCGACCTGTTCGACGGCCCGGCCGGCCCGGCCACCGAGCTCGGGCTCGAGCGGATCTTCCCGGTCAACGCCAGCGACTTCAGCGACTCGGCCACCTTCGACGAGGTGCTCGAGCTGCTGCACCTGTCGGGCCGGTCACTGCCGCACGCGGTGCTGATGATGATCCCGGAGGCCTGGGAGAACCACGAGGAGATGGACCCCGCGCGGAGGGCCTTCTACCGGTTCCACTCCTCGATCATGGAGCCGTGGGACGGCCCGGCCGCCGTCTGCTTCACCGACGGCACGGTCATCGGCGCCGTCCTCGACCGCAACGGCCTGCGCCCGGGGCGCTGGTGGCAGACCAAGGACGACCTGGTGATCCTCGCCAGCGAGGTCGGCGTCCTCGACATCCCGGCCGCCGACATCGTGGCCAAGGGCCGCCTCCAGCCCGGCCGCATGTTCCTCGTCGACACCTCGTCCGGGAAGATCGTCTCGGACGAGGAGGTCAAGGGCGCGCTGGCCGCCGAGCACCCCTACGACGACTGGCTGCACGCCGGCCTGGTGCACCTGCCCACGCTGCCCGAGCGCCGCCGCGCGCGGCCCAGCCACGAGTCCGTCGTCCGCCGGCAGCAGCTGTTCGGCTACACGGAGGAGGAGCTGCGCGTCCTGGTGACGCCGATGGCCGCCACCGGCGCGGAGCCGATCGGGTCGATGGGCACCGACACCCCGGTGGCCGCGCTGTCGGACCGGTCGCGGCTGCTGTTCGACTACTTCGGCCAGCTGTTCGCACAGGTCACGAACCCGCCGTTGGACGCCATCCGCGAGGAGCTGGTGACCAGCCTCGGGCGCACCTTCGGTCCCGAGCAGAACCTGCTGGAGGCGCTGCCTGCCTCCTGCCGCCAGGTGTTCCTGCCGTTCCCGGTCATCGACAACGACGAGCTCGCCAAGATCCTGCACATCGACGACGACGGCGACCTGCCCGGGTTCGCCGCCGTCCGGATCACCGGCCACTTCGACGTCACCGGCGGCGGCGAGGCTCTCGCCGAGGCGATCGAGCAGCTGCGCACCAAGGTGAGCAAGGCGATCGCGGCGGGCGCCCGGATCATCGTGCTGTCCGACCGCGACTGCGACGAGCAGCGCGCCCCGATCCCGTCGCTGCTCATGACGGCGGCCGTGCACCACCACCTGGTGCGGGAGAAGACCCGCATGGAGGTCGGGCTGGTCGTCGAGGCCGGCGACTGTCGCGAGGTGCACCACGTCGCGCTGCTGCTCGGCTACGGCGCGGCCGCGGTGAACCCCTACCTGGCGTTCGAGTCGGTCGAGGACCTCATCCGCGACGGCGCGCTCACCGGCGTGGAGCCCGCGCAGGCCGTGCGCAACATGGTCAAGGCGCTCGGCAAGGGCGTCCTCAAGGTCATGAGCAAGATGGGCATCAGCACCGTCGGCTCGTACACGATGGCCCAGATCTTCGAGGCCGTCGGGCTGTCGCAGGAGCTCGTCGACGAGTACTTCACCGGCACCTCCGCCCCGCTGGGCGGCGTCGGCATCGACGTGCTCGCCGAGGAGGTGGCCATGCGCCACCGCCGCGCCTACCCGGAGAACCCCACCGAGCGGGCGCACCGTCGGCTGGAGACCGGCGGGGAGTACCAGTGGCGTCGCGAGGGGGAGGTGCACCTCTTCAACCCCGAGACGGTGTTCCTGCTCCAGCACGCCACCCGGTCGCGGCAGTACGAGGTCTTCCGGAAGTACACCGAGACCGTCGACAAGTTGTCGGAGGACGCCGCCACGCTGCGCGGGCTCTTCGCGCTGAAGACCGGCGCCCGCCCGCCGGTGCCGCTCGACGAGGTGGAGCCCGTCTCGGAGATCGTCCGGCGCTTCCAGACCGGCGCGATGAGCTACGGCTCGATCTCGCAGGAGGCGCACGAGACGCTCGCCATCGCGATGAACCGGCTGGGCGGCAAGTCCAACACCGGCGAGGGCGGGGAGGACCCCGACCGCTTCTCGCCCGACCCGAACGGCGACCTGCGGCGCTCGGCGATCAAGCAGGTGGCCAGCGGGCGGTTCGGCGTCACCAGCGAGTACCTGGTCAATGCCGACGACATCCAGATCAAGATGGCGCAGGGCGCCAAGCCCGGTGAGGGCGGTCAGCTGCCCGGCGGCAAGGTCTACCCGTGGGTGGCGCGCACCCGGCACTCGACGCCGGGCGTGGGCCTGATCAGCCCGCCCCCGCACCACGACATCTACTCGATCGAGGACCTCAAGCAGCTCATCCACGATCTGAAGAACGCCAACAACGACGCGCGGATCAACGTCAAGCTGGTCGCCGAGGTCGGGGTCGGGACGGTCGCTGCCGGTGTGAGCAAGGCGCACGCCGACCTGGTGCTCATCTCCGGCCACGACGGCGGCACCGGTGCGGCGCCGCTGACGTCGCTCAAGCACGCCGGGTCGCCCTGGGAGCTCGGTCTGGCCGAGACCCAGCAGACGCTGCTGGCCAACGGGCTGCGCGACCGCATCGTGGTGCAGGCCGACGGGCAGATGAAGACCGGCCGCGACGTGATCATCGCCGCGCTGCTGGGCGCCGAGGAGTACGGCTTCGCGACGGCGCCGCTGGTGGTGTCGGGCTGCATCATGATGCGGGTCTGCCACCTCGACACCTGCCCGGTCGGCGTGGCCACGCAGAACCCGGAGCTGCGCAAGCGGTTCACCGGGCGGCCGGCGTTCGTCGTCACCTTCTTCGAGTTCCTGGCCGAGCAGGTGCGCGAGTACCTGGCCGAGCTGGGCTTCCGGTCCCTCGACGAGGCGATCGGTCACGCCGAGCTCCTCGACACGCGCAAGGCGGTCGACCACTGGAAGGCCTCCGGTCTCGACCTGGCCCCCCTGCTGGTCGTGCCGGAGCTGCCGGAGGGTGCGTCGCTGCGCAAGGTCCGCGACCAGGACCACGGCCTCGACGTCGCGCTCGACCAGACGCTCATCCAGCTCTGCGAGGGCGCGCTGCTCGACGCGCGGCCGGTGACGCTCGAACTGCCGGTGCGCAACGTCAACCGGACCGTCGGGACGATGCTGGGCTCGATGGTCACCCGTCGCTTCGGCGGCGAGGGTCTGCCCGACGGCACGATCGACCTCACCTTCGGCGGATCGGCCGGCCAGTCGTTCGGCGCCTTCCTGCCGCGCGGCATCACGATGCGGCTCTACGGCGACGCCAACGACTACGTGGGCAAGGGCCTCTCCGGCGGCCGGATCGTCGTCCGGCCCTCGCGCGAGGCGCCGTTCGCCGCCGAGGACAACGTCCTCGCCGGCAACGTCATCGGCTACGGCGCGACCGGCGGCGAGATCTTCCTGCGCGGCCGGGTCGGCGAGCGGTTCTGCGTCCGCAACTCCGGGGCGCTGGCCGTCGTCGAGGGCGTCGGCGACCACGCGCTCGAGTACATGACGGGCGGGCGCGCGATCATCCTCGGCCCGACCGGCCGCAACATCGCCGCCGGCATGTCCGGTGGGATCGCCTACGTGCTCGACCTGGCCCGGCACCGGGTCAACGGAGAGATGGTCGACATCGATCCGCTGGACAACGAGTCGGCGCAGTGGCTGCGCGACGTCCTGGTCCGGTACGCGGAGGACACCGAGTCGACGGTCGCGCACGCGCTCCTGGCCGACTGGGGCCGGTGGTCGGAGCAGTTCAGCGTGATCATGCCGCGCGACTACCGGCGGGCACTGGAGGCCCAGCGGATGGCCGAGGCCAACGGCACGGATGTGGATCTGGCGGTTATGGAGGCGGCTCGTGGGTGAGACGCGGCGCCGGACCGAAAGGCTCACGCAACTCGCGCAGAAGGAGGCGGCTCGTGGCTGACAGCACGGGATTTTTGAAGTACGAGCGGGAGCTCCCGCCGCGTCGTCCGGTCGACATCCGCATCCTGGACTGGAAGGACGTCTACCTCTCCCGGGCCAACGGGGAGGACGCCGTCTTCCCGGTCGAGGCCGTGCGCAAGCAGGCGGCCCGCTGCATGGACTGCGGCATCCCGTTCTGCCACCACGCCTGCCCGGTCGCCAACCTCATCCCGGAGTGGAACGACCTGGCCCGGCGCGACGACTGGCACGACGCGATCGAGCGGCTGCACTCGACCAACAACTTCCCGGAGTTCACCGGGAAGCTCTGCCCGGCGCCCTGCGAGGGCTCCTGCGTGCTGAACCTGCAGGAGTCGCCCGTCACGATCAAGCAGATCGAGTGGGAGATCATCGACCGGGCGTTCGAGGAGGGCTGGGTCCAGCCGCAGACCCCGGCGCAGCGGTCCGGCAAGAAGGTCGCCGTCATCGGGTCCGGCCCCGCCGGCCTGGCGGCCGCCCAGCAGCTCACCCGGGCCGGCCACGACGTGACCGTCTACGAGCGGGCCGACCGGATCGGCGGCCTGCTCCGGTACGGCATCCCCGAGTTCAAGATGGAGAAGGCGGTCCTCGACCGGCGGCTGGACCAGATGCGCGCCGAGGGCACGCGGTTCGTCACCGGTGTGGAGGTCGGCGGCAGCAAGGACGACGACCTCTCCGCCGAGCAGTTGCGCGCCGAGTACGACGCCGTCGTGCTCTCCGGCGGCGCGACGATCGGCCGCGACCTGCTCGCGCCGGGGCGGGAACTCAAGGGCATCCACCTCGCGATGGAGTACCTGCCCTTCGGTAACCGGCAGGCGCTCGGCGAGCTCGACGACCCGCCGATCAACGCCCGGGGCAAGCACGTGGTGATCATCGGTGGCGGTGACACCGGCGCCGACTGCCTGGGCACGGCCCACCGGCAGGGCGCGGCGTCGGTCACCCAGCTGGAGATCATGCCGGCGCCGCCGGACCGCCGGGACCCGGCCGGCAACCCGTGGCCGACCTACCCGATGATCATGCGCGTCTCGAGCGCCCACGAGGAGGGCGGGGAGCGGCTGTACTCGGTCAACACCGAGCGCTTCCTGGGGGACGACGCCGGCAACCTGCGGGCGCTCCTGCTGCACGAGGTGGAGCGGGTCGACGGGCGGTTCCAGAAGATCGAGGGCACCGAGCGCGAGGTGCCGGCCGACCTGGTCTTCCTCGCCATGGGCTTCACCGGGGCCCAGCGCGAGGGGCTGATCGACGCCCTCGGGGTCGAGGTCGACGGCCGCGGCAACGTCGCCCGCGACGCGCAGTTCATGTCGACCGTGCCGGGCGTCTTCGTCGCCGGTGACATGGGCCGCGGCCAGTCGCTGATCGTGTGGGCCATCGCCGAGGGCCGGGCCGCGGCCGCGGCCGCCGACACCTGGCTGACGGGGGAGTCCGCGCTGCCCCGTCCCGTCACCCCCACGGCTGTCGCTCTGAGATAACACTGCGGTCCGGTCGCGGGGCCCGGAGGGTTCCCGCCCGGGACGCGGGGAGGGGCTCAGCGCCGACCGGGGACGGCACCTGGCCGCGGTGCGGTCCGGTCGCGGGGCCCGGAGGGTTCCCGACCGGGACGCGGGGAGGGGCTCAGCGCCGACCGGGGACGGCACCTGGCCGCGGTGCGGTCCGGAGGATCGCGATGCAATACCGTTCGTGCCATGTCCCGCCGTGCCAAGATCGTCTGCACCCTCGGCCCCGCCACCGGGTCACTCGAACAGATCACCGCCCTCGTCGAGTCCGGGATGGACGTCGCCCGGCTGAACTTCAGCCACGGCGCCCACGAGGACCACGCCACCTCCTACGCGCTGGTGCGGGAGGCCTCGGACAAGACCGGCCACGCCGTCGCCATCCTCGCCGACCTGCAGGGTCCCAAGATCCGGCTCGGGACGTTCGCCGACGGCCCCGTCGTGTGGGAGACGGGCAGCCAGGTCTGCATCACCGTCGACGACGTACCGGGCACCGCGGAGCGCGTCTCCACGACGTACAAGAACCTGGCGGCCGACGCCCGGGTCGGTGACCGGCTGCTCGTCGACGACGGCAAGCTGGCGCTCTCGGTCGTCCGCGTGGCCGGACCGGACGTCTTCTGCCTGGTGGTCGAGGGCGGCCAGGTCTCCAACAACAAGGGGCTCTCGCTGCCCGGTGTTGCGGTCAGCGTTCCGGCCCTGTCCGACAAGGACGAGGAGGACCTCCGCTTCGCCCTGCACCTGGGCGCCGACTTCATCGCGCTGTCGTTCGTGCGGTCGCCGGACGACGCGGAGCTGGTGCGCGACATCATGCGCCAGGAGGACGTCGTCGTCCCGGTCATCGCGAAGCTCGAGAAGCCCGAGGCCGTGACCAACCTCGAGGCCATCGTCGAGGCCTTCGACGGCATCATGGTCGCCCGCGGCGACCTCGGCGTGGAGCTGGCGCTCGAGCAGGTGCCGCTGGTGCAGAAGCGGGCCATCACGGCCGCCCGCGAGCGCAACAAGCCGGTCATCGTGGCCACCCAGATGCTCGAGTCGATGATCACGAACTCGCGCCCCACGCGCGCCGAGGCCTCCGATGTCGCCAACGCCGTCCTCGACGGTGCCGACGCGGTGATGCTCTCCGGCGAGACGTCGGTCGGCGCGCACCCCGTGGGCGCCGTCCGCACGATGGAACGGATCATCGACGCCGTCGAGAGCGACCACCTGTGGGTGCCCGAGCTGGTGCGGCGGTCCCGCTCGCGCTCGGGGGCGATCGTGCGCGCCGCCCGCGACATCGGCGAGAGCCTGGACGTGAAGGCGCTGGCCACCTTCACGCAGACGGGCGAGACCGCCCGGCGTCTGGCGGCGCTGCACCCGCGCCAGCCGTTGCTGGCCTTCACCGTGGACGCGCGCGTGCGCAGCCAGCTCGCGCTCTCCTGGGGCGTGGAGACCTTCCTCGTCCCGTCGGTCGAGCACACCGACGACATGGTGGCCCAGGTCGACTTCTCGCTGCTGTCCATCGGCCGGCTCAAGGTCGGTGACCGGGTGGTCGTCGTCGCCGGCAGCCCGCCCAACACCGTCGGCTCCACCAACCTGATCCGCGTGCACGAAGTCGGCACCGACTCGTGACCGACCGGACGGGGGAACACCTCGCCCGGGACAGTCAGGCGGCCGCCCTCATGGCCGTGCTCGATCTGGAGGAGCGGGACACCGACCTCTTCGTGGGCCAGACGCCGACGACGCCGCTGCAGCGGATCTTCGGGGGCCAGGTCGCCGGACAGGCCCTGATGGCGGCGACGCGGACGCTGCCGGAGGAGCGGGGCGTGCACTCGCTGCACTCCTACTTCCTGCGGCCGGGCGATCCGCACGAGGAGATCCGCTACGCCGTGGACCGGATCCGCGACGGCCGCACGTTCAGCACCCGGCGCGTGATCGGGTGGCAGCGGCGCAAGGGTGCCGACGTCGCCATCTTCGCGCTGACCGCCGACGCCTCGATCCCCGAGACGCCGGTGGCCGAGCACGCGCTGCCGATGCCCGACGTCCCGCGCCCCGACGAGCTGCCCTCGCTGGCCGAGGTGGTCGCGCCCTACGGGGACCGCGCCGCGGTCGCGCTGAGCATCAGCCAGGCGGTCGAGCAGCGCCTGCTGGAAGACCCGTTCGAGCCGGCCCCGAAGACCCCGCCGAACACGAAGACGTGGGCGTGGATGCGGGTGGCCGGCCGGCTGCCCGAGGAGCAGGCCGTCCACCGGTCGGCGCTGACCTTCGTCAGTGACCTGACCCTGCTGTCCGCCGGGCTCGCGCGGCTCGGCGGCGGCTGGGGCGGCTCCTACGTCGGCGCCAGCCTCGACCACGCGGTGTGGTTCCACCAGCCCGTGCGCGCCGACGACTGGTTCCTGTACGAGACGGACAGCCCCGCGGCCTCCGGCGGACGGGCGCTGTGCTTCGGCCAGATCTGGGCGGTCGACGGCACCCACGTCGCGACGGTCACCCAGCAGGGCCTCATCCGCTCGCTCGAGCGCTGACCCGCCGGATCACGCCTCGGCCGGCTCCTCGACCACCGGCTGCTCGTCGACGGGCTGCTCGTCGACCGGCTGTTCCTGGGCCGCTGCCTGCTCTGCGGGCGCTCGCTCGTCGGCGGCGCGCTGGGCCTCTGCGGCGCGCTGGGCCTCTGCGGCGCGCTGCTCCTCTGCGGCGCGCCGCTCCTCTGCGGCGCGCCGGGCCTCGGCGAGCCGCTGGGCCTCCTTCGCCCGTTCCGCGGCGGCGGCCGCGAAGTCGGCCGCGAGCCAGTCGTGGCCCTCGCACAGCAGCGCCCACACGCGCTCGACGTGCGCACGTGTCGTGGCCGGCGAACCGACGGCGACCCGGAGCACCACCTGCCCGCGCACGGTCGTGTGGGTCAGGAACACCTCGCCGCCGTCGTTGAGCCGCTCCAGGAGCGTCATGGTGGCGACGTCGGCGTCGACGTCGTCGGCCCAGCGGGGTCGCAGGCACACGAGTGACAGCGGGTGCGGGGTCGCGACGTCGAAGCGCTCGTCGGCGTCGGCCCAGCCGGCGAGCTCCTGCGCGAGGGCGACGTGGCCGCGGATGTGCGCGCGCAGCCCCTCCGCGCCGTACCAGCGGACGACGAACCAGAGCTTCAGCGCGCGGAAGCGGCGGCCCAGCTCGATCTGCCAGTCGCGGTAGTCGACGGCCGCGCCCGCGTCGGTGGTGGCGTTGCGCAGGTACTCCGGGAGGATCGACAGGGCGCCGGTGAGCGCCGCCCGGTCGGCGACGTAGAAGAGCGTGGCGTCGAAACCCGTGAGCAGCCACTTGTGCGCGTCGGTGGTGTAGCTGTCGGCCCACTCGACCCCGTCCTGCAGCGGCCGGAGCTCCGGGACGACGGCGCTGACACCGGCGTAGGCCGCGTCGACGTGCAGCCAGACGCCGTACTTCTGGCACACGGGACCGAGCTCCGCGAGCGGGTCCACGGCCGTGGTCGACGTCGTCCCCACCGTGGCGCACACCAGGACAGGGGTGTAGCCACGGGCGATGTCGCGCTCCAGCCGTGCGGCCAGGGACCCCGGACGCATGGCCAGGTCGCCGTCCACCTCGACGATGCGGATCGCGTCGGAGCCGAGTCCCGCGATGCGCACCGCCTTCTCCATGGAGGAGTGCGTCTCGGCGCTGACGTACACCGTCGCCCGCTCCGGCTCGACGCCGTGGCGCACGGTGGCCCCGCCGCCCGCGCGGTGCAGCGCGGCCAGGAGGGCGACCAGGTTGGCGCCGGAGCTGGAGTCCTGGATCACGCCGCCGCCGCTGCCCGTGGAACGGAAGGACGCCGGCAGGCCCATCAGGTCGGCCAGCCAGTCGAGGACGTGCTGCTCCAGCTCGGTCGCGGCCGGGCTGGTCACCCACGACATCCCCTGGACGCCGAGCCCGGCCGAGACGAGGTCGCCGAGAACCGACGGGCCGGAGGTGTTGGCGGGGAAGTAGCCGAAGAAGCCGGGGTGCTGCCAGTGGGTGACGCCTGGCAGGACGACCCGGTCCAGGTCGGCGAGGACGGCGGAGATCGGCTCGCCCGTCTCCGGAGCCGAGGGCGGCAGAGCCGCGCGGACGTCACCGGGGGAGACCTGCGACCGCACGGGGAAGGACCCGATCCGCGACCAGTAGTCGGCGATCCAGTCCACGACCTCGTGGCCGTGCTGCCGGAACTGCTCAGGAGTCATGTGCGGTGCAGGCTCGGTCACCGGCCCACCGTATTCGGCGCGACGAGCGGGCCCCGGAGGGGTCCGCGAGGAGCGCCGGACGCAAGACGAAGACACTGGAACGCGAGCCGCCCCGCGAGGCGAGCTGCCGAGCGGGGGCCGGAGGCTCCCGGAGGCGGCGCGGCAACGGCTCAACGCAACCGGGGAACGGCACGTGGCCGCGGTGCGGTCCTCCGGACCGCAATGAGTCCAGTGCCCCCGGTGCGACTCGAACGCACACTGCGCGGGTTTTGAATCCGCTCCCTCTGCCGATTGGGGTACGGGGGCGCGCCGGGGTAGTCCCGGCTGCCCGAGCAGCCTAGCGGGGGAGGTGCCCGCCTCCCGGGTTGGCTAGGCTTCCGCTCCGTGAGCAGCGAGCAGATCCGGGTCCTGATCGCCGAGGACGAGGCGCTGATCCGTCTCGATCTCAAGGAGATGCTCGAGGAGGAGGGCTACACCGTCGTCGCCGAGGTGGGCGACGGGCAGCAGGCGGTCGACCAGGCCGCGCAGCTGAGCCCCGACCTCGTGATCCTCGACATCCAGATGCCGGTCCTCGACGGGCTGTCGGCCGCCGAGCAGATCGCCGGCGCGCGGATCGCTCCGGTCATCGTGCTCACCGCCTTCAGCCAGCGCGAGCTCGTCGAGCGCGCCCGCGACGCCGGCGCCATGGCGTACCTGGTCAAGCCGTTCTCGAAGAACGACCTCGTGCCGGCGATCGAGGTGGCGCGCGGCCGGTTCGCCGAGATGGCCGCCCTGGACGGCGAGGTGCGCACCCTCGAGGAGCGCCTGGAGACCCGCAAGGTGGTGGAGCAGGCGAAAGGCCGGCTCATGGCCGACCAGGGCATGACCGAGGCAGAGGCGTTCCGGTGGATCCAACGGACGGCGATGAACCAGCGGACGTCGATGAAGGCGCTGGCGCAGTCGATCCTGGCCGAGGAGACGACGTCCGAGGGCACCTCCGCCTGAGTGCCGAGGTCGCACGATCGGATCGCCCGTGACCCTTCCGGGATCACGAGACGGTCACGAACTGGGCGGGACCGCCTTCTCGGCTCCGCTTGCTGCTTACTGTTTGCCCGCCGTCCCTCGGGGAGGGCAGGACGCGGCGTGCCGACGGGCGGCGCGCCGACCAGGCACTGGAGGACATGTGCGTTTCACGGTGAAGACGAGTGCCGGGCTGCTCGCGGCCGCGCTGGCGCTCACCGCGTGCGGTGGCACGAAGGGTGGCGACAACGACACGGCCTCGGGCAATGGCGGATCGGGCTCGTGCGAGAACGTCGCCATCGGCTACTTCGGTGCGCTGACCGGCCCCGCGGCGAACCTCGGCATCAACATCCGCAACGGCGTGAAGCTCGCCGTCGACAAGCACAACAAGGACAACGCCGACTGCAAGGTCGACCTGAAGGAGTACGACTCCGCGGGCGACCCCAACCAGGCCACGGGTCTGGCGACCCAGGCGATCGGTGACGACTCCGTCATCGGCGTCGTCGGTCCCGCGTTCTCCGGTGAGTCCGAGACAGCCGGTCCGATCTTCGCCGAGGGGGGCCTGCCGACGATCACGGCGTCGGCGACCAACCCGACCCTGGCCGACAACGGCTGGGACACCTTCCACCGGATCCTCGGCAACGACGCGAGCCAGGGCCCGGCGGCGGCGTCCTACATCCAGGACGTGCTCAAGAGCAAGAAGGTGTTCGTCGTCGACGACGCCTCGGCGTACGGCAAGGGCCTCGCTGACATCGTCAACAAGACCCTCGGTGACACGGTCGGCGGTACCGACACCATCCAGACCGGCCAGACCGACTTCTCCGCCACCGTCACCAAGATCCGTGACTCCGGCGCCGACGCGGTCTTCTTCGGTGGGTACTACGCCGAGGCCGGCCTGCTGGTCGAGCAGATGCGGGGCGCCGGCGTGGACGCCACGTTCGTGGTCGCCGATGGTGTGAAGGACCCGGGCTTCATCGAGGCCGCCGGCGACGCCGCCGAGGGCACGATCATCACCTGCCCGTGCCTCCCGCCGGAGGAGAGCCAGGACTTCTTCAAGGCCTTCCAGGCCGCGTTCGACAGCGCGCCCGCGACCTACTCGGCCGAGGCCTACGACGCCGCCAACGTGTTCCTCCAGGGCATCGACAAGGGGAACACCGACCGCGAGTCGCTGCTCAAGTGGGTCAACAGCTACGAGGGCGACGGCATCACGAAGAAGATCAAGTTCGACGACAAGGGTGAGGTCGAGAACATCTCGGTCTGGGCCTACAAGGTCGAGAACGGCAAGATCGTGGCCGACCAGGAGATCAAGACCAACTGATCTCCCGATGACCGCCTCGCACGCGGCCGGGCCCCCTCGGACGAGGGAGCCCGGCCGCGTCGACACCTGCCGCAGTCCGGAGACCCTGTGACCTTCCTGCTCAACAACTTCGTCGAGCTGACCGTGACCGGTCTCGTGCTCGGCGCCGTCTACGGGCTCGTCGCCCTGGGCTACACGCTGGTGTACGGCGTCCTGCAACTGATCAACTTCGCGCACTCCGAAGTCTGGATGTTCGGCAGCTTCGCCGCGGTGTGGGTCACCGTGGCGATCGGCGCCGGTCCGGACAGCGGCATCGCGGTGGCCATCGGGGTGCTCCTGCTGGCCCTGCTCGCCGCGATGGTCGTCAGCGGCGCTGTCGCCCTGCTGATCGAGCGGGTGGCCTACCGACGGCTGATCCGCCTCGACGCCCCCAAGCTGGTGACGCTCATCAGCGCGATCGGTGCCAGCTTCGCCCTGGCCGAGATCATGGGCCTCCGTGACCGGCTGGCCGAGGCCCTCGGCCTGCGGGACGAGCTCAACAGCTACGTGCGGTCCGCACGCGACAACACCCGATTCCTGAACCCGCTCGAGACGCACGGCGTGTTCAACATCGGCCGCTACACCGTCAGCAACGTCGACATCATCATCATCGTCTCGGCTCTGGTCATGATGGTGGCGCTCGACCAGTTCATCCGCCGGACGCACACGGGCCGGGGTATCCGTGCCGTCGCGCAGGACTCCGAGGCCGCCGCGCTGATGGGTGTCAACCGCAACCGGATCATCCGGGCGACCTTCCTCGTCGGCGGCGTGATGGCCGGCGCGGCTGCCCTGCTGTACCTCATGCGGTTCGGGGTGACCCGCTGGAATGCCGGGTTCCTGCTGGGTGTGAAGGCGTTCACCGCCGCCGTCCTCGGAGGTATCGGCAACGTGCGGGGCGCCCTGCTGGGCGGTTTCGTGCTCGGGTTGGCGGAAAACTACGGCTCCGCGCTCGTCGGGTCCGAGTGGCGCGACGTCGTCGCCTTCCTTCTGCTGGTCGTCATCCTGCTGTTCCGGCCCAGTGGGCTGCTCGGCGAGAGCCTGGGGAGGGCCCGCGCATGACCGAACCGAAGCCTCCCGCGAACGCCGCCGCGTCGTCCGGCGCCACGAAGGCGTCCCCGTCCGCCGGGACGAAGCCGGTCGCGTCCGGCGGGACGTCGTCCCGGCGGTTCGGGTGGGACCGCGGCGCGCTGGCCCGCCGGGTGACCGCGCTGCCGACTCCGGTGAAGTGGCTGCTGATCGCCCTCTTCGTGGTGTTCCTCTACGCCCTGCCGCTGCTCGAGATCCCCATCATCAGCACGCCGGACACCGACTTCGGCGCAGTGCTGTTCACCGTGGCCAGCTACGTGCTGGTGGCACTCGGGTTGAACATCGTGCTGGGGTACGCCGGCCTGCTCGACCTCGGATACGTCGGCTTCTACGCGGTCGGGGCCTACACCGTCGCGGTGCTGGGTTCGTTCCAGGCCCACCTGTCGTGGTGGATGCTCATCCCGCTGGCCGTCCTCTTCTCGACGATCTCGGGGCTCCTGCTCGGCGCGCCGACCCTGCGCGTGCGGGGTGACTACCTGGCCATCGTGACCCTCGGGTTCGGCGAGATCATCCGGCTCACGGCCCTGAACACGGAGTGGCTCGGGGCGGCCAAGGGCATCACCCAGGTTCCCCGGCCGCCGAGCGTCGAGTGGTTCGAGATCCCGCACCTGCAGTGGGACGGGTTCACCGCGTTCATCGACCTCGGCGACACGACCAAGTTCCTGTTCTTCGGCGTGGCCGACCAGGCGCCCTACTACTGGCTGGCGCTCACGGTGATCTTCCTCGTGCTCGGTGCCGACCGGATGCTCCGGCGGTCCCGGGTGGGCCGGTCCTGGGAGGCCACCCGCGAGGACGAGGACGCCGCCGAGCTGATGGGCGTCCCGACCTTCCGGTTCAAGCTGCTCGCCTTCGCCTGCGGTGCGTTCATCGGCGGCCTCTCGGGCGCGCTCTTCGCCTCGCGGCAGGGCTTCATCAACCCGGAGTCGTTCCAGCTGCTGCTGTCGATCCTCTTCGTCGCCGCGGTCGTCGTCGGCGGCGCGGGGAACATCTACGGAGTCACCCTCGGCGCCATCGTGGTCGGCTACCTGCCGGAACGGTTCCGCGGCTTCGAGGAGTGGCGGCTCCTGGTCTTCGGGGTCGCGCTGATCCTGCTCGCGAACTTCCGGCCCCAGGGTCTGCTGCCGCCCCGACGGGCCAAACGGGCGATAGCCGCCGACGAGCAGCTCGAGGCACTGGAGGAGGGGACCGCCCGTGTCTGACGCTCCGGTGGTCGAGCGGCCCGCGGCACACGAAGGCTCGGCGCTGCTGTCGCTCGACGACGTCAGCATCCGGTTCGGGGGCCTGCTGGCGCTCGACGGGGTGAGCTTCGACGTCCGTCAGGGCGAGATCTTCTCCCTGATCGGTCCGAACGGTGCCGGGAAGACCACGTGCTTCAACGTGATGACCGGCGTCTACCAGCCGACGTCGGGGCTCATCCGCTTCGACGGTGAGCCGCTGGGTGACCGGAAGCGGTTCGCGATCACACGGCTGGGCATCGCCCGGACGTTCCAGAACATCCGGCTGTTCGGCAACATGACGGCGCTCGAGAACGTCCTGGTCGGCGCCGACGCGCACCACCGGACCGGTGTCGTCGACGCGCTCTTCCGGACGCCGCGGCACCGCCGTGAGGAGCGGGAGGGGGAGGAGACCGCGCGCGACGTCATGCGGTTCCTGGGCCTCGAGCGCCGGGCGAACGAGCTGGCGCGCAACCTGTCCTACGGCGAGCAGCGCCGCCTGGAGATCGCCCGTGCGATGGCGACCAGGCCGCGGCTGCTGTGCCTCGACGAGCCGGCTGCCGGGTTCAACCCGGCTGAGAAGGCCCAGCTCATGGACCTGATCCGCCGGATCCGCGACCGCGGGCTGACGGTGCTGCTGATCGAGCACGACATGAGCCTGGTCATGGGAGTGAGCGACCGGGTCACCGTGCTCGAGTTCGGGCGGAAGATCGCCGAGGGCACGCCCACCGAGGTCCGCAACGACCCCGCCGTCATCGCCGCCTACCTGGGAACCGAGACCGCCGAGGAAGGGGAGTCGTGACGCTGCTCGAGGTCGACGGCCTGTGCGTCAACTACGGCCGCATCGAGGCGATCCGGGACGTCACCTTCGCCGTCGAGGAGGGCGCGGTCGTCACGCTCATCGGCGCCAACGGGGCCGGCAAGACCACGACACTGAAGACCCTGTCCGGGCTGCGCAAGGTCCGGGCCGGTGCGGTCCGTTTCCAGGGGAAGGACATCACCGCTATGCCGGCGCACCTCCGCGTGCCGCTCGGCATCAGCCAGTCCCCGGAAGGCCGGCGGATCTTCCCCGGGATGTCGGTCCTGGAGAACCTCGACATGGGCGCTTTCTCGCGAGCGGACCGCGTGAAGACGCGGTCGGCGGACCTGGAGCGCGTCTTCACGCTGTTCCCGCGACTGGAGGAGCGCCGGGAGCAGCTGGCCGGGACCATGTCCGGCGGCGAGCAGCAGATGCTCGCGATGGGGCGGGCCCTCATGTCGCGGCCCAAGCTGATCCTCCTCGACGAGCCGTCGATGGGTCTGGCGCCCAAGCTGATCCAGCAGATCTTCTCGATCATCAACGACATCCGGGAACAGGGCACGACGATCCTGCTGGTCGAGCAGAACGCCATGCAGGCACTGCGGATCGCCGACCGCGCCTACATCCTGGAGACCGGCGAAATCGTCCGCGAGGGCACCGGCGACGACCTCGTGGCCGACGACAGCGTCCGCGCGGCCTACCTCGGCGGCGACGTCTAGACCGCTCGCCGACCGCTCCCGGTCGGCGAGCGCTCAGCGCTTGCTGAGCGTCATGCAGGTGAGCCGCGCGGTGGCCGTCTGGCGGCCCCGGTCGTCGGTGATGTCGATCTGGAAGGTCGACAGCGACCGTCCGCGGCGCACCGGCGTGCACACCGCGGTGACCGTGCCGGACGTGGCGGCCCGCAGGTAGCTGGCGTTGAGCTCGATGCCGACCACCTGACGATCGGGCCCGGCACCCAGCATCGCCGCCCACGAGCCGATGGTCTCCACCAGCGCGCACGTGGCGCCGCCGTGCAGGAGGCCGAACGGCTGCTGGTTGCCCTCGACGGGCATCGTCGCGACCAGCCGGTCGGGGTCGTAGTCGGTGATCTCGATGCCGAGCTTGTCGTCGAGGGGGCTGACCATGTCCTGCGGGGCCCAGGACGGGGGAGGGGTGCTCACCCGGGCACGGTAACCAGCCGCGGCACCGCCGACCTGCCGCCCCCGGCGCGGTGCCGAACCTGTCGGCGCCCGCACTTAGGATCGGACCGATGTCCGCTCCCGTCTCCGCCCCCGCGTCCGCCGCCCCTTCCACCCCGGCGGTGCGGCCGCGGCTGCTGCTGCTCGACGGGCACTCGCTGGCCTACCGCGCCTTCTTCGCATTGCCGGTCGAGAACTTCTCCACCACCACCGGTCAGCCGACGAACGCGGTCTACGGCTTCACGTCGATGCTGATCAACATCCTGCGCGACGAGCAGCCCACGCACCTCGCCGTGGCCTTCGACGTCGGCCGCCAGACGTTCCGCAGCGAGATCTTCGCCGAGTACAAGGCGAACCGGTCCGAGAGCCCCACCGACTTCCGCGGCCAGGTGAGCCTGGTCCAGGAGGTGCTGGCCGCGCTGCACGTCCCGGTGATCACCGCCGAGGGCTTCGAGGCCGACGACGTCATCGCAACGCTCACCGTGCAGGCGGTCGAGCAGGGCATGGACGTGCTGATCGCCACCGGTGACCGCGACGCCCTCCAGCTGGTCAACGAGCACGTCACCGTGCTCTACCCGCGCAAGGGCGTCTCGGACATGACGAGGTTCACGCCGGGGGAGGTCGAGGCCAAGTACGGGCTGACGCCGGCGCAGTACCCGGACTTCGCCGCGCTCCGGGGCGACCCGAGCGACAACCTGCCGAGCATCCCGAGCGTGGGGGAGAAGACCGCGGCCAAGTGGGTCCGCGAGTACGGCTCCCTCGACGCGCTCGTCGACCAGGTCGACACGGTCAAGGGCAAGGTCGGCGAGAAGCTGCGCGAGCACCTGTCGTCGGTGCTGCAGAACCGACGGCTCACCGAGCTCGACCGGTCCGTGCCGCTGGAGCTCGGGCCCACCGACCTCGCCGTCCAGCCGTGGGACCGCAACGAGGTGCACACCCTCTTCGACAACCTGCAGTTCCGGGTGCTGCGCGAACGGCTGTTCGCGACGCTCACCAGCGCGGAGCCCGAGGTCGAGGGCGGGTTCGACGTCACCGCCGACGAGGTGCCCGCCGGCGGGCTCGGCGAATGGCTCCAGGCGCACGCCCGCACCGGCCGGACCGGCCTGATCTTCCGCGGCACGTGGGGGCGCGGCACCGGCGAGCTGACCGGCATCGCGCTGGCGGCGGCCGACGACCACGCCACCTTCGTCGACCTGGGCCCCGACCTCGACGTCGCCGACGAGCAGGCGCTGGCCTCCTGGCTGGCCGACCCGGCGTCGCCGAAGGTCGTGCACGAGGTCAAGGGGCCCTATCTCGCGATCTGGTCCCGGGGCTGGGAACTGCAGGGCGTCGTCAGCGACACGGCGCTCGCGGCCTACCTCGCACTTCCGGGCCAGCGCTCCTTCGACCTGGGCGATCTCGCCGTCCGCTACCTGAAGCGGGAGCTCAAGGACGCCGCCGAGCCGGAAGGTCAGTTGACGCTCGACGGGATGGGGCCGAGCGAGGCCGAGGTCGCGGCCGAGGCGGCGCGCGCCGACGTCCTCAAGGCGGTGGCGGTCAACGACCTCTCCGACGCCCTGGAGACGGTGCTCGGCCAGCGCGGCGGCGACGCCCTGCTGGGCGGCATCGAGCTGCCGCTGACCCGGGTGCTGGCCGCGATGGAATACCGGGGCATCGCCGCCGACGTCGACTACCTGCGGGAGCTGCAGCGCGAGTTCGCCGAGGGCGTCGCCGCGGCCGCCGGGGAGTGCTACGCCGTCATCGGGCGAGAGGTGAACCTCGGCTCGCCCAAGCAGCTGCAGGCGGTGCTGTTCGACGAGCTCGGCCTGCCCAAGACGAAGAAGAACAAGACCGGCTACACCACCGACGCCGACGCGCTCACCTGGCTGCTCGAGCAGACCGGCCACCCGTTCCTCGAGCACCTGCTGCGCCACCGCGACGTCACGCGCCTGCGCACCGTCATCGACGGGCTGCTGCCCATGGTCGACGACATGGGTCGCATCCACACCACGTTCCAGCAGACGATCGCGGCCACCGGCCGGCTCTCCTCGACCGACCCTAACCTGCAGAACATCCCGATCCGGACGGCGGAGGGCCGCCGCATCCGGCAGGCGTTCGTGGTCGGTCAGGGCTACGAGTCGCTGATGACCGCCGACTACAGCCAGATCGAGATGCGGATCATGGCGCACCTGTCGGAGGACGCCGGGCTGATCGAGGCGTTCACGTCGGGGGAGGACCTGCACTCCTTCGTCGCAAGCCGGGCGTTCGACATCCCGATCGAGGAGGTCGACCCGGAGATGCGCCGCCGGATCAAGGCGATGAGCTACGGGCTGGCGTACGGGTTGTCGGCGTACGGGCTGTCGCAGCAGCTGAAGATCACCCCGGAGGAGGCCCGGGGCCAGATGCACGCCTACTTCGAGCGCTTCGGCGGCATCCGCGACTACCTCGACGGCGTGGTCGACGACGCCCGGCAGACCGGCTACACGGAGACGACGCTCGGCCGCCGGCGCTACCTGCCCGACCTCACCAGCGACAACCGGCAGCGCCGCGAGATGGCCGAGCGGATGGCGCTCAACGCACCGATCCAGGGTTCGGCGGCCGACGTCATCAAGGTCGCGATGCTCAACGTCGAGAAGGCGATCGCCGCCGAGGGGCTGAGCTCCCGCATGCTGCTGCAGGTGCACGACGAACTCGTGCTCGAGGTGGCGCCGGGGGAGCGGGAGAAGCTCGAGGAGCTGGTCCGCCGCGAGATGGCCGGCGCCGCGCGGCTCTCGGTGCCGCTCGAGGTGTCGGTCGGCTTCGGCAACAGCTGGGACGCCGCCGCGCACTGACCGGCGCGCGGCCGACCGACCTCGCGGTCGGCCCGCGCCGCAGCTAGTCCCGCATCTCCGCGCCGTGGACGACGAGCGCGTAGATGACGAAGACGTCGACGGTGACGATGGTCAGAGCCCACGCGGGCTGGGCCGGGATGAAGGTCATGTTGACGACGGCACTCAGCATCGCCAGGACGACGCCGACACCGCGGGCGAGGGCGTTGCCACTGAGCACGCCGAGCCCGCTGAGGAAGATCGTCACGCCGAGGAGCAGGTGGACGATGCCCCAGACCGTGTAGTTCACGTGCAGGGCCAGGCCGTTGGGGCCGACCCGGTAGTAGTCCTCGTTGAAGAGGGCAGCCAGTCCGGCGATCGCCTGGAAGATGCCCAGCATGATCATCATGGCGCCGGCGAAGGTGATCCAGCCGGTCCAACCGCTGCGGGCAGGCGGCCGGGGCGCCGCGCCGACGGGCGTGTCGCTGCGTGTGGAGCGCGTGTCGGACATCGGTCCTCCTGACGGAGAGCGTGACGGGTCCCGGTGCGCTGCCAACCTTCGCGCCGGGAGGGCCGCCCTCGCCTCATCCGACCCGGACGAGGCGGCCGTCCATCGGAGGTTGGTCGGCCCCGCTGATACGGAGGACCGCCTCGGGCGGCGGCACGACCGGGGGTCGGGTCAGGCCCGGCAGACCAGGATCAGGGTGCCCGGCACGAGGGCGCCGCGCTCCGGCGACCACTGACCCCAGTTCTGAGTGCGACCCGGTGTCCACTCCGGCTCCACCAGGTCCTCCAGCACGAGGCCCGCGCCGACGACGGCACGGACCCAGTCGCCGACGGTCCGGTGGTGCTCCACGTACACGGTGTCGCCGGCGTCGTCGGTCTCCACGTACGGCGTCCGGTCGAAGTAGGAGGAGACGATCCGCAGGTCCTCCGGATCGGGGGAGTCGGGGAACGGCCAGCGCATCGGGTGATTCACCGACGCCACGAACCGCCCTCCGGGCCGCAGCACCCGCGCCACCTCCGCGAGCACCGCGGCGGGGTCCGCGACGAAGGGCAGGCCGCCGTACGCCGAGCACGCGATGTCGACCGAGCCGGGGGCAAGCGGCAACGCTCCCGCGTCGGCCTGCAGCAGCGGGACGGCGAGCCCCGTGGCCCGGTTCAGCTCGGCGGCGCGGGCCAGCATCCCGGCCGAGAGGTCGAGCGCGACGACGTCCGCGCCCGCCGCCCGCAGCCAGCGCGCGCAGGGGGCCGAGCCGCAGCCGATCTCCAGCACGCGGCGGCCGGCGACGTCCCCGAGAAGGTGCGCGTCGGCCTCGCGCAGCCCCTCGGGGCACCAGAGGAAGTCGACGTCCCCGAGGTCGGCGCCGTGCTCGGCCAGGTAGGCAGGCGCGGCGGCGTCCCACCAGCGGCGGTTGGCCCGCACCGACTCCGCGGCACCGGCCGGCCGGCGGGCCACGCCTCCGGCGGCGGGATAGCCGTCGCCGCCCAAGGGGAGGTCCGGGGACGACGGGCGTGCGGCGCTCATGACGCGCCGATGGTGACACGCCGTCGCGCCGCGAAGCCGCCCCGCACCCTGGTGGACTCGGCGGTCTCGTCGTCCGTACGATGGGGAATGCGCCAGAGGTCTGTCGTGCTCTTCCCCACAGGAAACCGCACGCGCCGGCTCTCCCCGCTGATCATCCCCGTGGCCGCGCGGCCGCGGGTCGCCCTGTCCCTACGCATAAACCGTCCGGAGCAACCAACCACATGACCTCCACTCAGGTCCGTCCCGACAGCACCACCCCGCAGATCGCGATCAACGACATCGGATCCGCCGAGGACTTCCTCGCCGCCATCGACCAGACGATCAAGTACTTCAACGATGGCGACATCGTCGAGGGCGTCATCGTCAAGGTCGACCGGGACGAGGTGCTGCTGGACATCGGCTACAAGACCGAGGGTGTCATCCCCTCGCGCGAGCTCTCCATCAAGCACGACGTCGACCCGCACGAGGTCGTCAGCGTCGGTGACGAGGTGGAAGCCCTCGTCCTCCAGAAGGAGGACAAGGAAGGCCGGCTGATCCTCTCCAAGAAGCGCGCCCAGTACGAGCGCGCCTGGGGCACGATCGAGGCCAAGAAGGAAGCCGACGAGGTCGTCACTGGCACCGTCATCGAGGTCGTCAAGGGTGGCCTCATCCTCGACATCGGCCTGCGCGGGTTCCTCCCCGCCTCGCTGGTCGAGATGCGCCGCGTCCGCGACCTGCAGCCCTACGTGGGCCGCGAGCTCGAGGCCAAGATCATCGAGCTCGACAAGAACCGCAACAACGTCGTCCTCTCCCGTCGCCAGTGGCTGGAGCAGACCCAGTCCGAGGTTCGCAGCGAGTTCCTCAACAAGCTCGCCAAGGGCCAGGTCCGCACGGGTGTCGTCTCCTCGATCGTCAACTTCGGTGCGTTCGTGGACCTGGGTGGCGTCGACGGTCTGGTGCACGTCTCCGAGCTGTCCTGGAAGCACATCGACCACCCCTCCGAGGTCGTCGAGGTGGGCCAGGAGGTCACCGTCGAGGTCCTCGACGTCGACCTCGACCGTGAGCGGGTCTCCCTGTCGCTGAAGGCGACGCAGGAGGACCCGTGGCGTCAGTTCGCCCGCACCCACCAGATCGGTCAGGTCGTGCCGGGCAAGGTCACCAAGCTCGTTCCCTTCGGCGCGTTCGTCCGCGTCGACGAGGGCATCGAGGGCCTGGTGCACATCTCCGAGCTGGCCGAGCGCCACGTGGAGATCCCCGAGCAGGTCGTGCAGGTCGGCGACGAGATCCTCGTCAAGGTCATCGACATCGACCTCGACCGTCGCCGCATCTCGCTCTCGCTCAAGCAGGCCAACGAGGGCGTCGTCGGCGAGGACGACCAGTTCGACCCCGCCGCCTACGGCATGGCCGCGTCCTACGACGAGCAGGGCAACTACCTGTACCCGGAGGGCTTCGACCCCGACACCGGCGAGTGGCGAGAGGGCTTCGACGCGCAGCGCGAGGAGTGGGAGCGGCAGTACGCCGAGGCCCAGGCCCGCTTCGAGGCGCACCGCAAGCAGATCGCCGCTGCGAAGGAGGCCGACGCCGAGGCCGCTGCTGGGGGCAACTACTCCAGCGACGGTGGTGTCGACTCGGTCGGTGCCGAGGTCTCCGGCGGCACGCTGGCCAGCGACGAGGCCCTGGCCGCGCTGCGGGCCAAGCTCGCCGGCGGCGAGTGAGGTAACCCCCCAGCGGTAGCTCCACAGCAGTAGCGCCACAGAGGCCCAGAACCCGCCCGGGTTCTGGGCCTCTGTGCGTCGTCGTGGGGTCGAGGTCGACGCCGATCAGTTCCGCGGTGCCGTTCGGTCTACGTTCCGACGGAGACGACGAATGATCGGGAGCGCGCCATGGGCCTCATCCACATCGAGCTGTTCGCGACCCTCGACCTCGTCGGGCAGGCGCCCGGCGGTCCCGAGGAGGACCCGGACGACGACTTCCCGTTCGGCGGGTGGCAGGCGCCCCTGATGGACGAGGTCGCCGGGGAGAAGATCATGGCCGCCTACGAGGACACGGACGCCCTTCTGCTCGGCCGGAAGACGTACGACATCTTCGCCGCCTACTGGCCGAACGCCGAGGGCGGCGAGGACAACGAGATCGCCAGGCTGTTCAACAGCGTCCCGAAGTACGTCGCCTCCCGCGGCACCCCCGACCTCTCGTGGGCGGGGTCCACGCAGCTCGGCCCGGATCTGCCGGCCGCGGTGCGCGAGATCCGCGACCGGCACGAGCACATCAAGGTCGTCGGCAGCCTGAACCTCGTCCAGACGCTGCTGCGCGAGAAGCTCTTCGACCGCCTCGACCTCTGGGTGCACCCGATCGTGCTGGGCGTCGGCAAGAAGGTGTTCGACGGCGGGGCGGTGCCCACGAACGTCACGCTCCTCGAGCCGCCGTTCGCCGGTCCGAAGGGTTCGGTCCTCCTGCGCTACGGGCTCGCCGAGGGCACGCCCGGGACGGGGGACATGAGCGCCCCCGACCGGGGTCTCGGACGCGACGTCTGACATCCCCCAGGTACGCGAGAGGCCCCGCGGACGACGGTCCGCGGGGCCCTGCGTGGCCGGCCCCGTCCGGGTCCCCCCTGAGCCTGCGAAGGGAGGGAAGGACGGGGTCCTTCTTCAGAGGCTGAGGATGATCGCGAAGGCCGTGCGGGGACGTCCGCCCGAGCCCGCGAGGAAGCTCCACGTGTGCCGGCCGGCCGGCGGCGCGGCGAACAGCCAGCGCAGGAACGAGTTGGCCGGCTTGGGGGCCGAACGCTGGAACTGCATCCGCTCACGGACGGCGGGCAGGTCGGCGACGCGCACGCCGGTGGCGCTGCCGAGCCGGTGACGACCGGCGCCCCGGCGGGCAGCACGCGTCGACGGGGATCCAGCTGCGGTGGAAACGGACATGGTCTGGTTCTGCCTCTCTTCGGCGGGGAAGAACGCCACGGCGGACGTTATGGGCTGTTACTCGTGTGACTGGTGCGACGCGCCGGGCGGGATGGACGCGCGTTACCGCTCTGTGACCTCGTTGGGCTGGATCGCTACTGTCCGGAGGTGCTGCGAATCGGGCTGACCGGCGGAATCGGATCGGGCAAGAGCACCGTCTCGGAACTTCTGGCGGCACGAGGCGCCGTGATCGTGGACGCCGACCGGATCGCCCGGGAGGTCGTGGAGCCGGGCACCCCGGGGCTGAGCGCCGTCGTCGACGCGTTCGGGGGGCAGGTGCTGGCGGCCGACGGATCGCTGGACCGGCCGGCGCTGGCCGCCGTCGTATTCTCCGATCCCGCGGCCCGGGCACGCCTGGACGCGATCGTCCATCCGCTCGTGCGCCGCCGGTCCGCCGAGCTGGTCGCCGCGGCGCCGTCCGACGCGGTGGTGGTGAACGACGTCCCGCTGCTGGTGGAGACGGGGCAGGCGGCGTCCTTCGACGTCGTCCTGGTCGTGGAGGCCGAACCCGAGATCCGCGTGGCCCGGCTGGTGGGGCGCGGGCTGACCGAGGACGACGCCCGCGCCCGGATCGCGTCGCAGGCGAGCGACGAGCAGCGGCGGGTCGTCGCCGACGTCGTCCTGGACAACTCCGGGACGCCGGAGGAGCTGGCCGAGCAGGTCGACCGGTTCTGGGCCGAGCGGGTGGCCCGCGCGACGGCCTGAGGGCGCTCAGGCCGTCGCGATCGGCAGCCAGCCGAGGACGTCCTGGATCTGGGTGTCCCAGTAGGCCCAGTCGTGGGCTCCAGGGCCGAAGGACGTCCGCAGCGGCACACCTGCGGCCGCGCAGGCGTCGGCGAGCGCGCGGTTGTCGTCGATGAGCTGGTCCTCGGTGCCGCAACACAGGTAGAGCGACGGCAGGGCGGCGGCGTCGGCCTCCGCGAGCAGCCAGCGGACGTCGTCCGGCGTGCCGGCCGGGCTCCGGTCCTCGAAGATGCGCTCGAACATGCGCGGGTCCTCCGGGCGCTCCCGCCCGGTGCGCAGCCCGGCGACGTCGACGGCCCCCGACAGGCTGGCCGCCGCGGCGAACCGCTCCGGCCGCCGCAGGGCCCACTTCAGGGCGCCGTAGCCGCCCATGGACAGGCCGGCGACGAACGTGTCCTCGCGCCGGTCCGAGACCCGGAACAGCGACTGGACGAGGGTCGGGAGTTCCTCGCTGAGGAAGGTCCAGTAGCGCCCGCCGTACGCCTGGTCGGAGTAGAAGCTGCGGTGCACCTGCGGCATGACCACCGCGAGGCCGAGGGGGGCGGCGTAGCGCTCGATGGACGTGCGGCGCAGCCAGATCGTGTCGTCGTCGCTGAGCCCGTGCAGCAGGTACAGGACCGGTGGTGGTCCGTCGGTGAACCGCCCCTCCATCCCGATCTGGGTGGACGTCTGCTGGGGGAGCAGGACCGTCATCGACGTGCTGAGGCTCAGCGCCTCGGAGAAGAAGTCGCAGCGCAGGTGCACCATGCGCCGATCCTGCCCGGCCCTGGCGCCGCCGTCAGATCGACGGCTGTCCGGGCCCCACTGTGCGAGCAGTGTGCGAGTAGCGGTCGTGGTGCCGGCCCGGGTGGCTCGGCAGGCTTCGTCGTGCCCGGCCGGCGAACGTTCCGGCCAAGACTCGAGGAGAAGCACGTGAAGCGCATGACCCTGCTCGGAGCACTCCCGCTCGCGGCCCTGTCCCTTGCCGTGGCGGTGCCCGCGACCGCATCGGCGGCACCGTCGACCAGCAGCTTCAGCCAGGTCATCGGATCGGTCCACATCGATCCGGCGGATCCGACCCACGCGACGGTCCAGGCCCGCTACCGCTGCACCGGCGAGGCCCATCTGTGGGTGTCGGTGAAGCAGACCGCGGACCGCTCGGCCGACCCGCGGCTCCTGGAGGAGGGCAGCAGCGCCATCTCCGCCGCCTGGTCGGACAGCCACCGCAACCCCATCAGCTGCGACAGCAAGATCCACGTCGGCTGGTTCGACGTGGACCAGGTGGAGCCGCTGTGGGGCTCGGACGCCCCGAAGTCGACGGTCTACGGGCCACTGGCCAAGGGAGTCGGTTACGTGCAGTTCTGCCTGTACGACGAGCTGACCGGTGAGGGCGGCGCGAGCGACAACGCCTTCCGCAACGTCCACTGACGGAAGAACCCCAGGCCACCGTGGTGGCCTGGGGTTCCGTGTGTGGTGGGCGATACTGGGATCGAACCAGTGACCTCTTCCGTGTCAGGGAAGCGCGCTACCGCTGCGCCAATCGCCCGGCCCGGCCTGGCGGCCGGTCCCTCCTCCGCGCTCGTGCTCCGCGGGGGAGAACGAGGTGGAGACGGGATTTGAACCCGTGTAGACGGCTTTGCAGGCCGTTGCCTCGCCTCTCGGCCACTCCACCGCACGCGGGCGCCGGTCTCTCGACCAGCGCCCGAGGTTCCGAGCGGACGACGGGATTCGAACCCGCGACCCTCACCTTGGCAAGGTGATGCTCTACCAGCTGAGCCACGTCCGCGTTACGTGGAGAACTCTAACCGACGGCCAGAAGTGCTCCAAGCAGGGGGGTCCCCCCGGGGTGTCTCCCGGGGGAAACCGCAGGTCAGCGGCCGGTCTGGTCGGTCCCGCCGTTCGACAGCAGCACATGCAGCTCGTCGTCGATGTCGAGCAGGTCGCTCTCCGAACCCGACGGCACGAGCATCTCGGTCTGGCGCAGGAACGCCGCGACCGTGGCGCGGGACAGCTCGAACAGTGCCTCGCCCGAGGGGGCGCGCAGGTGCAGGAACAGGACGTCGGTGGCCGCGTGGGCAGGCCAGATCCGCACGTCGCCGTCCCCGGAGGGTCGGTCGAGCCCGCTCTGCAGCAGTTCGCGGCTGACCAGCCAGGCGATCCCGCCGTCGTCCGGGTCCACGACGCCGCTCTCGTCACCCACGTCGCCGAAGGCGATGCGGACGGCGAAGGGGTCGGAGGACTCGTAGCAGAGCAGTGCCGGCACCTCGGTCCACGACTGCGGCCCGACGAGCTGCAGCGTGATGGGGCAGGAGTACCCGGGGGTCCATCGGCTCGTCATGTCAGGTCAACGACCGATCCGGCACGAGGTGACGTCGGAAGTATCGGTTGGCCACATTCGACTCATCAGTCCCATTCGTCCCATCAGTTGCATGTTTCCAGGTCCTCCGGCGCACCGGCCCGACGCCTGGACGGCGTCCTGACCTCGCACGCCCCCTGTTATGCCCAGAGACCGTAGGCTCCGAACCGCAACAACCCGATTGAACGAAACCGACGGTGGAGACCGTCGCGAGCAGGCAGGTGACCAGCTGGACGGACAGGAGACCGCGACGGTGTCGGAACGTCGCAGCCAGCGCGAGACATCGGGGGAGCGGCGCAGCCGCTACGACGCCGACGACGTGCGGAGTCTCCGGGAGCGGATCGCCGACACGGGGTGGCGCAAGCGCATCGGCGCGCACCGCTCGGTCGACCACGGCTACCGGGTGGGTGTCGGGGTCGTCGGTGGGCTGATCGTCGCTCTCGGGGTGGCGGCCATCCCGCTGCCCGGCCCCGGCTGGCTGATCGTGATCGCTGGCCTGTTCGTCCTGGCGACGGAGTTCCTCTGGGCCGAGCGGCTGCTCGAGTTCACCAAGCGCCACGTGAAGCGCTGGACCGACTGGGTGACCGACCAGCCGATCTGGGTCCGGGTCCTGATCGGCGTGGCGACGGCGGCCTTCGTCTACGGCGTCATCGTGGTCACGCTGCACCTCACGGGGATTCCCGACTGGGCGCCGGGGTGGGTCCCCTTGTGGCGCTGAGCGTCTGGCACAATCGGACGCGCTCCGGGCGATTGGCGCAGTGGTAGCGCGCTTCGTTCACACCGAAGAGGTCACTGGTTCGAACCCAGTATCGCCCACCGGAGAGAAGGGCCGGTTCCCACGGGAACCGGCCCTTCGTCGTATCCCAGCCGGCTACTGCGTCCAGCCGCTCAGGCCGCAGTCCTTGCCGACGACGAAGCTGTCGTCGGTCAGGGTGCTGACGAGCCCCTCCGGCACGTCGCCGGTGCGCGTGGCGTCGATCAGCGTCTGCAGATCGCCCTCGAGCGTCGTGAGGTGTTGCTGGAACGCGGCATCCGGCGTCGCCCCGGCCCACACCACCGCGGCCCGCATGTCGGCGATGACCTCGACCCCGTCCGTCGTCGTGGCGGTGTCGGTCATCCGTCCCTCCGCGCCGACGAGGATCGGCATCAGCGTCGTGCAGGCCTGGACGACCGTCGTCGGCGGGGGAGCGGTGGGCGCCGTGCCGACGGCCGCCTGATCGAGGGCGTCGTCCTGGGCGGCCAGGATCGAGCTGACCTGGTCGGCCACGCCCTTTCCCACGGCCACGGCGAACGCGGCCGCGCCGGCGAGCCAGACGAGGGACACGATGACGCCGGCGATGGCCAGGCCGCGCCCGCGCTCACCACGCCGGCGGGCCCGGCTCAGGCCGATGGCGCTGACGATGATGCCCAGCGGTGCGAACAGGAAGGCCAGCACGAAGCCCCAGATCGCCATCCGGTTGGTGCGCGCCGGGTACTCGCCGTCGTCGTCGTACTGGTCGTCGTCGTACTGGTCGTCGTCGTACTGGTCGTCGTCGTACTGGTCGTCCTCGTACTGGTCGTAGCCCTCGAACTCGTCTTGGTCGTCGTCGTACCGGTCGTGGTCGTCGTAGTACCGGGCAGGGGCCGGGTCGTCGTCGTGCCACCGGCGCTCGTCGGGCCAGGCGTCGTAGCGGGGCGCATAGGCGGCCTCGTGGCGAGGAGGGAGGCCCTCGTAGGGGGCAGGTTCCTCCCGATGCGGAGCCGGTGCCGGGGCGCGGCCGCCGTAGTGCGGCAGCGGAGGAACGGGGGTGGGGACGCGGCGCTGCGGCGGCAGGGGAACTCCGGGACGGGTCACGTACGGCTGCTTCCTGTCGTGCTCGCCCCATGGCCAGCACCCGACGTCGTCGCGTCACGGTAGGTGGCGAGTTCGGCGAACGTGCACGTCACGAGGGGTGTTCGCGCACCAGGCGTCCGGGGCGTTCCCTGGTGTCCCAGAGGTCACAGGCACCGGGCGCGCAGGCGGGACATCATTGAACAGATGGCTGGCCTTCCCGACCGCGCGGAGCGGCTCCGCGCCGTGCTCGAGCGCGACGGCGCCACCTGCATCTGGTGCCGGCGTCCGTTCGGACCGCTGATCCGGCCGACGACCGAGCACGTCGTCCCGCGGGTCAAGGGCGGGCCGTCGTGGCTGGAGAACGAGGTCGCCGCCTGCGGGCGCTGCAACTCCGAGCGCGGGCACCGGACCCCGGTGGAGTGGCTCGAGGAGTGCCTGCGCCGCGGTTGGGACGCCGACGAGCAGCGGCTGGCGCGCTCGCTGACCAGCCTGGCCGCGGCCATCGTGCGGGAGGGTGGCCAGCGCCGGGCGCGCCCGTACCTCGACGCCCAACTCCGCCGGTTGCGGCGAAGAGGACGTAGTTTCGCCGCGTGACGGATCGCGGGCGCCCGGTGGGACAGGTCGAGCAGCTGTGGATCTATCCGGTGAAGTCGCTCGCCGGCCGGTCGGTGGAGGCGGCGCAGGTCGAGTCCGCCGGACTGAGCGGTGACCGCGTGTGGGCGGCCGTGGGCAGCGACGGCGCCGTCCTCCGTGCCAAGGACGAGCCGGCCATGGCGACCGTCGCCGCGACGGGCGACCCGGACGCCGACGCCGCCACGCTCTCGGCCGCGCTCGGCCGGAGCGTCCGGCTGGAACCGGGGGGCACGCAGCCCGGGGCCGCACCGGTGCACCTGGTCTCGCGGCAGGCCGTCGACCGCGCCGCCGAGGGGGACGTGCCGGAGGAGGGCTGCTCGGCCGACGACCCCCGGGCCAACCTGCTGCTCGACCTGGACGACGAGGACGAGCGCACCTGGGTCGGCCGGCAGGTGCGGATCGGCACGGCCGTCCTCGAGGTGACCCGCACGCCGAAGCACTGCCTGGGCGTCTACGCCGAGGTGCGGACGCCGGGCGAGGTGCGCGTGGGGGACGACGTCCTGCTCTGACCTGCGCCCCCTGCGCACTCCGCGGGCCGGGCCTACGGGCTCGGGAGCCTGATCGCCCAGCACTCGACGCGCGGCTACGACACGGAGGACTCCGTGATGGCCCGGTTCACGTTCCGCCGAGGCGCGAACGGGCGGTTCACGGTCAGCCGCGCCGAGGCCGTGCCGCTGCGCATCGAGCTCGGCGCCGACGCCGTGCGGCTGGCGCCCGCCGACCCCGCGGCCTTCGACCGGGTGGCGGAGGTGCTCGACAGCCGGGGAGCCGAGGCGGCCGGCCTGGACGTCGTCCCGGGCTGACCGCGGAGCGCGCACTAGGCTCGGGGGGCTGGTTCACCGACCCCCTGGAGCGCTTCGTGTCCACCCCGCCCTCGCCCGACGGCCCCCCCAGGTCATCCGCGCCCATCAAGGTGCCGGCGGGGACAACGGCGATGCAGGCGCTCAAGGACGCCGGGATCCCGCTGAAGGGTCCGGACGGTGCGGTCGTCGTCCGGGACGTCGCCTCGGGTGACCTCAAGGACCTGAACTGGGCGCCCGAGACCGACGCCGACGTCGAGCCCGTCCCCGCGGCGAGCGCCGACGGGCGCGCGGTCATCCGGCACTCGACGGCGCACGTCCTGGCCCAGGCCGTCCAGGAGATCTTCCCCGGCACGAAGCTCGGCATCGGTCCGCCGGTCGAGAACGGCTTCTACTACGACTTCGACCCCGAGCGGCCCTTCACGCCCGAGGACCTCACCGCCCTCGAGAAGAAGATGCAGGAGATCGTCCGCGCCGGGCAGAACTTCTCGCGGCGCGAGATCAGCGACGCCGACGCCGAGCAGGAACTGGCGCACGAGCCGTACAAGCTCGAGCTGATCGGCCTCAAGGGCGGCGAGGCTGCGTCCTCGGATGATGGCGCCTCCGTCGAGGTGGGCGGCGCGCAGCTGACCATGTACGACAACCTCGACCCCCGCACCGGCGAGCGGGTCTGGACCGACCTGTGCCGTGGCCCCCACCTGCCGCGCACCAACAACATCCCGGCCTTCAGCCTGACGCGGGGCGCGGCCGCCTACTGGCGCGGCAGCGAGAAGAACCCGCAGCTGCAGCGCATCTACGGCACGGCATGGGAGAGCAAGGACGCCCACAAGGCCTACCTGGAGCACCTGGCCGAGGCCGAGCGGCGCGACCACCGGCGCCTGGGGGCCGAGCTCGACCTGTTCAGCTTCCCCGACGAGATCGGCTCCGGCCTGGCCGTCTTCCACCCCAAGGGTGGCGTGGTCAAGCGCGAGATGGAGGACTACGTCCGCCGCCGGCACATCGAGGAGGGCTTCGACTACGTCGGGACGCCGCACATCACCAAGGCGCACGTCTTCGAGCTGTCCGGCCACCTGCCGTACTACGCCGACACCATGTTCCCGCCGATGGAGCTGGACAACGCGGAGTACTACCTCAAGGCCATGAACTGCCCGATGCACAACCTGATCTTCAGGTCGCGCGGGCGGTCCTACCGCGAGCTGCCGCTGCGCTTCTTCGAGTTCGGCACGGTCTACCGGTACGAGAAGTCGGGCGTCGTCCACGGGCTGACCCGGGTCCGCGGGCTCACCCAGGACGACTCGCACAGCTACGTGACGCCCGAGCAGGCGCCGGGCGAGATCCGGCACCTGCTGGCCTTCGTGCTCGGTCTGCTGAGCGACTTCGGCCTCGACGACTACTACCTCGAGCTGTCGACCCGCGGCGACGACCCCGACAAGCAGGACAAGTTCATCGGCTCGGACGAGCAGTGGGACGTCGCCACGAAGGTGCTCGAGGAGGTCGCGCGCGAGACCGGCCTCGAGCTCGTGCCCGACCCGGGCGGTGCCGCGTTCTACGGCCCGAAGATCTCCGTGCAGACGCGCGACGCCATCGGCCGGACCTGGCAGATGTCGACCATCCAGTACGACTTCAACCAGCCCGCCGGGTTCGGGCTGGAGTACACAGCGGCCGACGGCTCGCACCAGCAGCCGGTGATGATCCACTCGGCGAAGTTCGGGTCGATCGAGCGGTTCTTCGGCGTCCTCACGGAGCACTACGCCGGCGCCTTCCCGGCCTGGCTGGCCCCGGTGCAGGTGGTGGGCATCCCGATCACCGACGAGCAGGTGCCCTACCTGACCGACGTCGCCCTGAAGCTGAAGGCGTTGGGCATCCGTGTCGAGGTCGATGACTCCGACGACCGCATGCAGAAGAAGATCCGCACCGCAAGCAAGCAGAAGATCCCCTTCGTGCTGCTGGCCGGCGCCACCGACGCGGAGGCCGGCGCGGTCTCCTTCCGCTACCGCGACGGGTCGCAGCGCAACGGCGTCCCCGTGGACGACGCGGTGCAGCAGATCGCCGACTGGGTGGCCGCGCGCCACAACGCAGACCCGACCGCCGAGGTCCCCCTGGCGGCCGGGGCGGCGGCCGAAGGCTCGGGTTCCCCTGCGGAGCAGCGTTGACCACGTCCAACGACGACGGCGGCCCGGCCACCGTCTTCGAGCACCTGTGGACGCCGTATCGCATGGCCTACATCCGCGGCGAGAACAAGCCCACCGGCGACCACGACTGCCCGTTCTGCCTCATCCCGAAGATGAGCGACGAGGACGGGCTCATCGTGGCCCGCGGGACGACGGTCTTCGCCGTGCTGAACCTGTACCCGTACAACGCCGGGCACCTCATGCTGGTCCCGTACCGGCACGTGCCCGACTACACCGACCTCACCGCCGACGAGGTCGCCGAGCTCGGCGCCTTCACCCAGACGGCGATGCGCGTGGTCCGCAGCGTCAGCGGCGCCCACGGCTTCAACATCGGCATGAACCAGGGATCGGTCGCCGGTGCCGGCATCGCCGACCACCTGCACCAGCACGCGGTGCCGCGCTGGGGCGGGGACACCAACTTCATGCCGGTCATCGGCCTGACCCGCGTGCTGCCGCAGGTACTGAGCGAGACGCGGGACCTGCTGGCGGCCGCCTGGCCGGCCGACGTCGCCGGTCGGGAGGTCTGAGTGCTCGGCGTCTCGGCCCGCCCGGCGGTCGCCAAGGTGATCGCCCCGGTGGTGGCCCGCCTCGGCCGTGCCGGTGTCACCCCGAACATGGTCACGGTCACCGGCACGGTCGGCGCCGTCGCCGGGGCGGTGCTGCTCATCGGCACCGGGCACTTGTTCTGGGGCGCCTTCACCGTCACGGTGTTCGTCCTGCTCGACATGCTCGACGGCGCCCTCGCCCGGGCCCGTGGCGGGGGGTCGGTGTTCGGCGCCGTCCTCGACTCGGTCGGCGACCGGGCGGCCGACGCCGCGATCTTCGGCTCCCTCGTCTGGTGGTACTCCGGCGGCGGCGACGACCGGCTGCTGGTGCTGCTGGCCCTGCTCTGCCTCGTCCTCGGCGTCCTCACCTCCTACATCAAGGCGCGGGCCGAGGGAGCGGGGCTGTCCTGCGACGTCGGCATCGTCGAGCGGACCGAGCGGCTGATCCTGGTGCTCGCCGGCACCGGGTTCACCGGCCTCGGGGTCCCGTACGCGGTGCACGTCGCGCTGTGGCTGCTGCTCGCCGGCAGCGCCGTGACGGTGGTGCAGCGCATCGTCGCCGTCCACCGGAGCGCCCCGCCTCCCTCGACCGCGCCGACCTCGACCGCGACGCCACCGGCCGCATGAGCCAGGCGCCGCAGGCGTCGGCCGGGTTGCGCACCCGGACGGCGGCACTGCTGACCGACGCTGGTTTCGCGGCCGGCTGGCGCGCCGTCCGCATGCTGCCCGAGCCGGCGGCGCGCGGGATCTTCGACCGCGGCGGCCGGTGGGCGGCCGGGCGCGAGGGCAAGGGCACCCGCCAGCTACGGGCCAACCTGCGCGTGGTCACCGAGGGCCGGCTCTCGGAACAGGAACTGTCCGAGCTGACCGCGCGGGGGTTGCAGTCCTACGCCCGCTACTGGCAGGAGGCGTTCCGGCTGCCGACGCTGAGCAGCGAGCGGATCGTCGGCGACACCGAGGTGATCGGGCTCGAGCACCTCGAGCGCGCCCGTGAGAAGGGCCGCGGGCTGGTCATGGTGCTGCCGCACAGCGGCAACTGGGACACCGCCGGCGTGTGGTTCGTCGACTTCCTGAACGGCCCGTTCATGACCGTGGCCGAGCGGCTCAAGCCCGAGTCGCTGTACCGGCGGTTCCTGGCCTACCGGGAGTCGCTCGGGTTCCGCGTCGTCCCGCTGACCGGCGGCCCCCGTCCCAGCACCGAGGTGCTGCGGGAGTGGCTCAGCGACGGCGGGGTCACCTGCCTGCTCGTCGACCGGAACCTCGGCAGCGGGGGAGTGCCGGTCTCGTTCTTCGGACGGAAGGCCACGATGCCCGGCGGGGCGGCGCTCCTGGCGGCGCAGACGGGTGCCGCGCTCGTGCCCACGGTCTGCCAGTTCACCGACCGCGGCTGGCGGCTGGTGTTCTCCGCGGAGGTGCCGGTCGAGGGCCCGGGACGCCTCAGGGACCGCGTCGGCACCGCCATGCAGGCCGTCGCCGACGCGTTCACCCCCTCTATCGCCGATCGACCGGAGGACTGGCACATGCTCGGGCGGATATGGGCCGACGTTCCGCCCGATCCGGTGCAGGATTCCCCCTGATGCGCATCGGCCTGGTCTGCCCCTACCAGTGGGACGTCCCGGGTGGGGTCCAGTACCACGTCCGTGACCTCGCCCGGACCCTGCGCGGCATGGGACACCACGTCGAGGTCCTGACGCCCGCCGAGCACGAGGACTCGCCCGCCGACGACTTCGTGACCTTCGCCGGGCGGGCCGTGCCGGTTCCCTACAACGGCTCGATGGCCAGCCTCCAGTTCGGGCCGCTGTCGGCCGCGCGGGTGCGGCGGTGGCTGCGCGACGGGCACTTCGACGTCGTCCACGTGCACGAGCCGGCGCCGCCGTCGTTGTCCCTGCTCGTCTGCATGATCGCCGAGGGGCCCATCGTCGCCACGTTCCACACCGCCTTCGTCCGCTCGAAGGTGCTGGCCGCCTGGGGCCCGGTCGTGCGCCCGTGGCTGGAGCGGATCAGCGGCCGGATCGCGGTGTCGGACTTCGCCCGACGGGTGCAGGTCGAGCACCTCGGCGGCGACGCGGTGATCATCCCCAACGGCGTGCACGTCGCCGCCTTCGCCGACGGCCCGACGCTCCCCGGTCTCCGGAGGGGTGTCGACGGGCCGACGATCGGCTTCCTGGGCCGCTTCGACGAGCCGCGCAAGGGCCTGCCGGTGCTGCTCGACGCCATGCACACGGTGCTGCGCCGCCACCCCGGCGCCCGCCTGCTCATCGCCGGGCGGGGGGACGCCGACGAGCTCACCGCGCAGATCGGCGAGGACCTCCGGGCGTCGGTGTCGCTGCTCGGTGAGTTGTCCGAGGAGGACAAGGGCGCGTTCCTGCGCTCGGTCGACGTCTACTGCGCGCCGAACCTGCTCGGGGAGTCCTTCGGCGTCATCCTCATCGAGGCCCTGGCGGCGGGGGCGCCCATCGTGGCCAGCGACCTGGACGCCTTCAAGCGGGTGCTCGAGGACGGCGCGGCGGGCGTGCTGGTGCGGCGGGGGGACGCCGCCGCGCTGGGCCACGCCCTGTGCGACCTGCTCGACGACCCGGGACGCCGGGCCGAGCTGTCGGCGCGGGGCGCGGAGGTGGCCGCCGGCTACGACTGGGCGGTGCTGGCCCGCCGCATCCTCGCCGTCTACGAGACCGTCGTCCTGCCCGGCGGGCCGCCCGTGGGGGCCGACGACGACCCGGCCGAGGAGCTTCCGACGGCTGGCCGGCGCGCCCTTTCGTCCCTCCTGCGGTGGGGGGACGGCTAGCCTGACGCCCCGTGACGCCCGAGGTCTGGATGCTGGTGGGCGGGCTCCTGGTGCTGCTCCTGCTCGCGTGGACGGCCTGGACGCTCACCCGGCTCAGCCGGCTGGAGGGCCGCGTCGCCCGCGCCTGGACCGCGCTGGACACCCAGCTGCAGCGGCGTGCCGGCCTGGCCGAGGAGCTGGCCCGCGACCATCCGGCTGCCGTGGGGTCGGACCGCGCGGAGTACCTCGCCGCGTTCGCCGCCGACGCCCGCCGTCCCATCGACGGCGACCGGGAGCTGGCCGAGAACGCCCTCGGCCGGGAGCTGCGCGAGCTGCCCCAGAACCTGCCCGGCGTCCCGGCCGCGCTCCGGAGCGACCTCGCCGGCACCACCACCCGGGCCGCGCTGGCCCGCCGCTTCTACAACGACGCCGTCCGCGACACCCGGGCACTGCGCCGGAGCCGGATCTCCCGGCTGCTGCGCCTGCACGCCGGGCGGCCGCTGCCCCGGTTCTTCGACATCGAGATCCCCTTGGACGGTGCGCCGGCCGACCACAACCACGCGGAGAATCCCGCCCGCTGAACGGCCGTACGATGCTCTCGACCGATCCGTCGAACTGAAGGCAGCATCCCGTGGCACCGCACAGCGACACCGCCCAAGGCACCGGCACCGAACTGGTCAAGCGCGGCATGGCCGAACAGCTCAAGGGCGGCGTCATCATGGACGTCGTCACGCCGGAGCAGGCCAAGATCGCCGAGGACGCCGGCGCGGTCGCCGTGATGGCGCTCGAGCGGGTGCCGGCCGACATCCGAGCCCAGGGCGGCATCGCCCGCATGAGCGACCCCGACATGATCGACGGGATCATCCACGCGGTCTCGATCCCGGTGATGGCCAAGGCCCGCATCGGGCACTTCGTCGAGGCGCAGGTGCTGCAGGCCCTCGGGGTGGACTACATCGACGAGTCCGAGGTGCTCACCCCGGCCGACGAGGCGCACCACATCGCCAAGAGCGAGTTCACGGTGCCCTTCGTCTGCGGCGCCACCGACCTCGGAGAGGCGCTGCGCCGGATCTCCGAGGGTGCGGCGATGATCCGCTCCAAGGGTGAGGCCGGCACCGGCAACGTCGTCGAGGCCACCCGGCACATGCGCGCCATCCGCGCCGGCATCAAACGGCTGGGCACGCTCGACGAGACCGAGCTGTTCGTCGCGGCCAAGGAGCTGCGCGCGCCGCACGACCTGGTGGTCGAGGTGGCGCGGCTGGGCAAGCTGCCCGTCGTCCTGTTCACCGCCGGCGGCATAGCCACCCCGGCCGACGCGGCGATGATGATGCAGCTCGGCGCCGAGGGCGTGTTCGTGGGCTCGGGCATCTTCAAGTCCGGCGACCCGGCGCAGCGCGCGGCCGCGATCGTGCAGGCGACGACCTTCCACGACGACCCCGACGTCATCGCCAAGGTGTCGCGCGGCCTGGGCGAGCCCATGGTCGGCATCAACGTGGCGACCCTGCCCGAGAGCGAGCGGTACGCCACACGCGGCTGGTGAGCCGACGCACCATGGGTGTCGCCGTCCTCGACGAGGTCCTCGAGCACGTCCCCGCTGAACGGGTCCTCCGCGACCCCGCGGTGACGGCGGGCCTGAGCGCCGACCAGGCGGTCTGGGCCCCGGTCGGGGTCCCGCTCGCGGTCGTGCGGGCGCGCTCGGCCGAGGAGGTGCGCGCCGTCGTCGCCGCCTGCTACCGGCACGGCGTGCCCGTGGTGCCGCGGGGCGCCGGCACGGGGCTGTCCGGCGGGGCCAACGCGACCGACGGCTGCATCGTGCTCGGCCTGGACCGGATGGACGCCGTCGTCGAGATCAACGCGCTGGAGCGGTTGGCCGTGGTCCAGCCGGGCGTGGTCAACGACGACCTGCGGGCGGCCGTCGCCGAGCACGGCCTCTGGTATCCGCCGGACCCGGCCAGCTCGCCGTGGTCGACGATCGGCGGCAACGTTGCGACCAACGCCGGCGGCCTGCGCTGCGTCAAGTACGGGGTCACCCGTGACTACGTGCTCGAACTCGAGGTGGTCACCGGCACCGGTGAGCTGGTCCGCCTGGGCCGTCGCACCGCCAAGGGAGTCGCCGGGTTCGACCTGGCCGGCCTCATGGTCGGCTCCGAGGGCGCGCTCGGCATCGTCACCGAGGTCACCGTGCGACTGCGCCCGCTGCCGCCACCGGCGGTCACCGTGGCCGGGCACTTCGACTCGCTGGTCGACGCAGGCTCCGCGGTGCGCGCGGTCGGCGCGGCGGGCATCACCCCCGCGGCGCTGGAACTGGTGGACCGGCACTGCCTGCAGGCGGTCGACGCCTGGAAGAACATGGGTCTGTCCGTGGGCGCCGAGGCCGTGCTGCTGGCCCGCGTGGACGAGCCGGGCGCCACCGGCGAGGCGATCGCTGACCGGATCGTCGAGTGCTTCGAGACGGCGGGCGCCGGCTGGGCGGCCCGGTCGACCGACGCGGCCGAGGCCGAGGCGCTCTTCGCCGCGCGCCGGCTGGCCTATCCGGCGCTCGAGCGGCTCGGGCCGGTGCTCACCGAGGACGTGTGCGTGCCCAAGGAGCACGTGCCCGAGATGCTCGGCCGGATCGAGAAGCTCGCCGCGGGGTACGACCTCACGATCGCCAACATCGCGCACGCCGGCGACGGCAACCTGCACCCGCTGATCATCGTCGCGCCCGGGGACGACGACGCCCGGGTGCGGGCCCAGGCCGCCTTCGAGGAGATCCTCGACGCCGCGATCTTCCTCGGGGGCACGGTCACCGGCGAGCACGGCGTCGGACTGCTCAAGCGCGGTGGCCTCGAGCGCGAGATGGCGCCGGAGGTGCTGGCGATGCACCGCGCCGTCAAGGCCGCGCTCGATCCGCGGGGCATCCTCAACCCCGGCAAGGTGTTCGACCCGGTGGGTCAGAGCACCGAGTAGCCCGGCGGCAGAACCGGTCGGCCGGTCGCTGCCAGCAGCAGCGGTCCCGCCTGCCCGCTGCTGACCGCGAGCTCGGACACCAACCGCAGCGCCTGCGTGGCCGCGGTGGCCGGCACCTCGAGCGGCAGCCCGAGCGCCGTGGCGAGGTCGCAGGTGTGCACGGCCAGCTCGAAGGTGCGCGTGGGCAGGTAGTCGTCCAGCCGCATGCCGCCCGCGAGCGTCGTCAGGAGGTCCGCGCCGTCGCTGCGCTCGACCAGCGGCACCACCCGGGCCGCGAGGCCGGCCACCGCCGTCGCCGGGTCGTCGCCCAGGGCTCGTCCGGCGGCGACGCCGCGCGTGGCGACACCCGGCCCGGCCGCCATCGCCGAGGTGGCCGCGTAGTACGCGGGAGCCGACGGCACCTCCACGGTCGCCGCGGGCCGGGCGAGGTACTCCTCCACCGTCAGCAGTGACCGGCTGGTGTGCCCGACGAGGGCGCGCACGTCCCACTCGCCGAGGCCCGGTTCCTGCCATCGGTCGCCGACCAGCGCCGCCGTGCGGACGAACAACGACGCGGCGTCGGCGAACGCCCGACGCGACTCGTCCCAGGGGAAGCGCATGGCCCGCAGGCTAGCCAGGGGGTGGAGCGGATGAGCGGCTCTGCTCCTGCGCCGGCCCGACAACGCGGTAGTGGACGAGCAGGGATCCGCTGGGTGAGGTCGAGCTCTGCATCGACTCGAGCCGGATCGGGGGCACGCCGTCGAAGAGCCGGCGCCCGCGGCCCGCGATCGTCGGGGCGATGACCAGGCGGAGTTCGTCGACGACGCCCGCTGCGAGCAGCGCCTGGACGACCGAGATGCTGGCATGGACGCCGATGTCGCCGCCGGCCCGGCTCTTCAGGTCCCGCACGAACTCGACCAGTCCGCCGTCGACCGCGGTGGAACCGGCCCAGTCCCGATCGAGCGGCGTCGAGGTGGCGACGTACTTCGAGACACCGTTGATGAACGTCGCGAAGGGCTCGATGTCGCTGCCCGGCCAGTACCCGGCCCACTCCTCGTAGCTGCGCCGGCCCAGGACGACGGTGTCCTGCGCGGCGATGACGGCGCCGAGGTTCTCCTCCATCGCGTCGTCCCAGTCGGCGAAGAACTCATCGGGCGCCTCGGCGACACCGTCCAAGGACAACAACTCGTACGCGACGACCGTGCGCATCCTCAACTCCTCCGATCGACGTGGATCCTCAGGCGAGGACGGCGGGCTCCCCCTCGCCCTCGTCGGTGAAGGACGGCGTGACGCCGTCCGTGGTCCGCACCGTGGGCATGCGGCCGATCCAAGCACGGCGCCGACGGGCCGATCGGCAGCGTGCTCAGCCGGGCACGGTGATCCGGGCGGTGAGGCCTGCGTGATCGGAGGCCCACACCGGCGCCGGACCCGACCGGAAGGGCACGGCGCCCGTGCGCGCGACCCCGGTGACCGGCCAGTCGCCGGATGTCAGCACCAGGTCCACCCGCCGGTCGAGCCGGGGGGCGCGGTTGTCGAGCAGTCCGTCCTCGCAGCACGTCGGCCCGGGGTCGGCCGGCCGGGCCGTCGTCCACGCGTCGTGGAGCACCGCGGTCAGGCGTTCGTAGGTGTCGGTGTAGGGATCGGCGGGATCGGAGTTGAAGTCGCCCACCACGATGACGGGGAACGGGCTCGAGGCGACCATCTCCAGCAGCTCGTCGGCCTGCCGTTCCTGGATCCGGCCGGCCCGCGGGCCGCTGACCTCGAGATGCGTGTCGAAGATCCGCACGGTGGTGCGGTGGTCGAGCCGGTAGTCGATCGACGTCCAGCCGCGGGGCGAGTCGACCGGTGCCGGCCAGGAGGGCACGACGCGCACCGCCGCGTAGTGGGCGGACCGGGGGTCGGTGACCCGGGTCAGCCGGTCGGTCCGCACGAGGAGCGCGTCGCGGTCGGTGATGCGGAGATCGGTCAGGCGACCGGCGGCGCGCCGGGTGACCTCGAAGTCGTCGGTCGTCGAGACGACCACCGGCCTGTACGGCGTTCCGTGGGCGGCCAGCGCGGACGTGAGGACGGCCAGGTGGTCGAGCACCACGTGCGTCGCGTCGGGGCCGGGGTGCTCGCGGAGGTCGCTGACCGGGGAGTCGCGCCAGAGGGTGACCTCCTGCAGGCCGAGGACGTCGGGGCGAGCCCGGGCGACCTCCTCGGCCAGCGCGGCGGCCCGCGTGCGGAAGTCCGTGGCCAGCACGTTGGCCCAGTCCTCGCCGACCGCCGTGGTGAGCTCGGCCGGGCCCGAGACCCCGGTGAGGTTCGCCAAGCCCGACCCCAGGTACAGGTTGCGGGTCATCACGGTGATCTGCGGACCGCGACCACCGGCACTGCCCGCGACCGCGAGGCTGGCAGGCGGAAGCGTGGCCAGGGCCGTGAGGAGGACGACCAGCCAGCGACCGGTGGCGTGGCGCGCGTGCGAGGCGATGGGCCCATGGTGGGCTCCGGAGCGGTCCGCGGCCAGACCCCGTCCACCTCTCACGTCGGCGTCGCCGAGCGGCCGCCGTAGCCTGGGCGCTCGTGTCCAGCGATCCGGCCCGGCCCGTCATCGGCGTCCTCGCCCTGCAGGGCGACGTCCGCGAGCACCTGGCGGCCCTGCGGGAGCAGGGCGCCGAGGCGGTGACGGTCCGTCGTCCCGAGGAACTGGCGGCCGTGGACGGGCTCGTGCTGCCCGGGGGCGAGTCCACGACGATGGTCAAGCTCGCGGCCCGGTTCGGCCTGCTCGAGCCGCTGCGCGCCGCCGTCCGCGGCGGACTGCCCGCCTACGGGTCGTGCGCCGGGATGATCCTGCTGGCCGACCGGATCCTCGACGCCCCGCCCGACCAGGAGACCGTCGGCGGACTCGACGTGACGGTGCGGCGCAACGCCTTCGGCCGTCAGGTGGACTCCTTCGAGTCCGACATCGCGTTCGAGGGGCTGCCGGGGGAGCGGCTGCATGCGGTCTTCATCCGCGCTCCCTGGGTGGAGGAGTCCGGAGAGGGCGTGGACGTCCTCGGCCGGGTCGTCGGCGGACCGGCCGACGGTAGGATCGTCGCCGTCCGCCAGGGGAATCTGGTGGCGACCAGCTTCCACCCGGAACTGACCGGGGACCGCCGGGTGCACGCGATGTTCGCCGACATCGTCCGCCACCACCTGGCCGAGCAGGCCGGCGCAGAGACCGGGAACGAGAAGGAGATGCCGTCGTGAGTGGCCATTCCAAGTGGGCGACGACCAAGCACAAGAAGGCCGGGATCGATGCCAAGCGCGGCAAGCTCTTCGCCAAGCTGATCAAGAACATCGAGGTCGCGGCCCGCACCGGCGGCGGTGACCCGGCCGGCAACCCCACCCTCTTCGACGCCATCCAGAAGGCGAAGAAGAGCTCCGTGCCCAACGACAACATCGACCGCGCGGTCAAGCGCGGCTCCGGCGCGGAGGCCGGTGGCGTCGACTACCAGGGCATCACCTACGAGGGCTACGCCGCCGGTGGCGTCGCCGTCCTCATCGAGTGCCTGACCGACAACAAGAACCGCTCGGCCATGGAGGTGCGCACCGCCATGACCCGCAACGGCGGGTCCATGGCCGACCCCGGCTCGGTGTCCTACCTCTTCTCCCGCAAGGGCGTCGTGGTCGTCCCCAAGGCCGACGGCGTCGACGAGGACACGGTGCTCATGGCCGTCCTGGACGCCGGCGCCGAGGAGGTTCGCGATCTCGGCGACACCCTCGAGGTGGTCAGCGAGCCGGGTGACCTGGTCGCGGTGCGCACCGCCCTGCAGGACGCGGGCCTGGAGTACGACTCGGCGGAGGCCGGCTTCGTGCCGAGCGTGCAGGTCGAGCTGGACGAGGACTCCGCGGGCAAGGTCTTCCGTCTGATCGACGCGCTCGAGGACCTCGACGACGTGCAGAACGTCTACGCGAACTACGACGTCTCCGACGAGGTCATGGAGAAGATCACCGCTTAGGCCCCCTTGCAGGGCCCCAGTGCGAGCGTGCGAGTGATGGGGGGCAAGGGGGTCCTTCCTGGGCGTGTTGCGCGGACGTCGTCAGGCCATGCGGTTAGCGTGGGTCGAACACCAGTTCGGCTGACGGCAGGAGGCGCCATGCGGGTGCTCGGCATCGACCCGGGCCTCACCCGGTGCGGGTGGGGCGTGGTCGACGGTCGACCCGGCGCCCGGCCCACGGCGCTCGGCGTGGGGGTCATCCGCACGCTGGCCGAGCTCGATCTCGAACTGCGCCTGCTGGAGCTGCACACCGCGGTGACCGCGCTGCTGCGCGAGCACCGGCCGGACGTCGTGGCGATCGAGCGGGTGTTCACCCAGAACAACAAGGGGACGGCGACCGGCACGGCGCAGGCCGCCGGTGTGGCCGCGCTGGCCGCGGCGCAGGCCGACCGGCCGGTCGCGTGGCACACCCCCAGCGAGGTCAAGGCGGCGATCTCCGGCAACGGTCGCGCGGACAAGGAGCAGGTCACGTCGATGGTCACCCGGGTGCTCGGCCTCGCGGAGGCCCCCAAGCCGGCCGACGCGGCCGATGCCCTCGCGCTCGCCGTCTGCCACGCCTGGCGCGGTCCGGCACAGCAGCGGCTGCGGGCCGCGGCCATCGCCGGCGGCATCGGGGCGCCGGTGCGCTCGACGACACTGCCGCGATGGACGGGGGTGGCCGCGCGATGATCGCCCAGGGTGCGGGCGTGCCCCTCGAGAGGTGCCGGCCTCGAGGAACAGGAGTAGCGCAGTGATCGCCAGCCTGAGTGGCCGGGTGGCGGCGGTGTCGCCGGACGGCGCCGTGGTGGAGGTCGGCGGCATCGGCCTGGCCGTGCAGTGCACGCCGGGCACGATCGCCCGGCTCCAGGTGGGGGAGAGCGCCCGGCTGTCGACCAGCCTGGTCGTGCGCGAGGACTCCCTGACGCTCTACGGCTTCGCCGACGACGACGAGCGCAGCCTGTTCGAGCTGCTGCAGACGGCCAACGGCGTGGGCCCGCGGCTGGCGCAGGCGGTGCTGGCGATCCACCCGCCGCGGGAGGTCCGCCGCGCCGTGTCGATGGCCGACGTCAAGGCGTTGATGCAGGTGCCCGGCATCGGCAAGAAGGGCGCCGAGCGGCTGATCCTGGAGCTGCGTGACCGGCTCGGCAGCAGCACGACCGACACGTCGCTCGACGGGCCGGTCGCCCCCGGCCTGCCCTCGGTCACGCCGGTCGCCCCGTGGCGCGACCAGCTGACCTCCGCGCTCGTGGGGCTGGGCTGGAGCGTCAAGGAGGCTGACGGCGCCGTCGCGCAGTTGGCCCCGACGGCCGACGAGCAGGTCGCGGCGACCGGCGGCGTGGAGGTCGCCGTGCTGCTGCGTCAGGCGCTGCAGCTGCTCGGTCGGTCATGAGCGGACAGGGGCGTGAGCATCGCAGCGAGGCGGCCGCCGACAGGGAGGGAGCATCGCAGCGAGGAACGAGCGAGGAGCGGACCGACCGCGGAGGCGGCCTGGACCTCGGAGCGAGGAGCGGAGCGCGCCGCGGGAGCGAATCGGTGAGCACATGACCAGCCCGTTCGACCGGCCCCTGGTGGGCGAGCTAGCGCCGGGCCTCGGTCAGGACGCCGGGGTCTCGCCGCAGGCCGGCGACGAGGAGCGGGTCGTCGAGTCGGCGCTGCGACCGCACTCCCTGCACGACTTCATCGGCCAGCCCAAGGTCGCCCGTCAGCTCGCCCTGGTCCTCGAGGGCGCCAAGCGCCGCGGCCGCCCGCCGGACCACGTGCTGCTGTCCGGCCCTCCCGGGCTGGGCAAGACCAGCCTCGCCCTGATCATCGGCTCGGAGCTCGGCACGTCGGTGAAGATCACCAGCGGCCCGGCGATCGAGCGCTCGGGCGATCTCGCCGCCATGCTGTCCAACCTGGCTCCGGGCGACGTGCTGTTCATCGACGAGATCCACCGCATCGCGCGGCCCGCCGAGGAACTGCTGTACATGGCGATGGAGGACTTCCGGGTCGACGTCGTCGTGGGCAAGGGCCCCGGCGCCACGGCGATCCCGCTGGAGATCAACCCCTTCACGCTCGTCGGTGCCACCACGCGTGCCGGGCTGCTCACCGGGCCGCTGCGCGACCGCTTCGGCTTCGTGGGCCAGATGGAGTTCTACGAGCCGGCCGAGCTGCAGCTGGTGCTCGAGCGCAGCGCCGAGCTGCTCGGTGTCGAGCTGACCGCCGACGGCTCCGCCGAGATCGCCGGTCGCTCGCGGGGCACCCCGCGCATCGCCAACCGGCTGCTGCGCCGGGTCCGCGACTACGCCGAGGTGGAGGCCGACGGCCGGGTCACCCGCGAGGTCGCCCGGGCCGCCCTCGCCCTCTACGACGTCGACGTCCTCGGGCTCGACCGGCTCGACCGCGCCGTCCTCGAGGCCCTGGTCGTCCGGTTCCACGGGGGGCCCGTCGGGGTGTCGACGCTCGCCGTCGCCGTGGGGGAGGAGTCGAACACGGTCGAGGAGGTCTGCGAGCCGTTCCTGGTCCGGGCCGGCCTCCTGGCCCGGACGCCGCGCGGCCGGGTCGCGACCGAGGCCGCGTGGCGGCACCTCGGCCGGCCGCTGCCCAAAGGCGGCCTCCCGCTCGGCGGCCCGCCGGCCGGTCCGGACGTCGTTCCCGATCCACTGTTCGAGGTCTGAGCGCGGACACGAGCCGCTGACACCGGCCCGGGCGGGTGTGACCGGTGAGGCGCATGGCACACCACCTGGCCGGGTGCGTCGTCAGAGTGCCTGTTCGACGCCTAGACTCCCAAGCGCTGGCGCGCAACTCGTCAGGCCGCGGCCGTGCGCGTCCCGCCCGGTGGCCCTGTGAGCGTGTGATGGCGTGCCGCAACACGTACCCGAGCGGGTCCAGGGGGACCCGCACCGACCGCGAGCACCAGGCGCGGTAGAGAGGCACTTCCGTCGTGGACCAGTACTTCCCGCTCATCATCGTGGCGCTGCTCGTCGTCATGCTCTTCGTCCTGCCGGCTCGGCAGCGCAAGCGCGTGGCGGCCCAGGCGCAGGCCCTTCAGGAGTCGCTGACCGTGGGCGCGCCGGTGATGACCACCAGCGGGCTGCACGGGACCGTCGCGGCGCTGCACGAGGGCACGGTCGATCTCGAGATCGCCCCGGGTGTCGTGGCCACCTTCGTGCGGCAGGCCATCCTCGAGGTGCGCAAGCCCGTGGGCGACACGCCCGGCACGGTGGGCGGCGAGAACCCTGGTGCGGCCGGCGGGAACTCCGCCGACGGCACCGTCTGAGCGGGGGAGCACCGTGGCCAACCGCTCTCTGCCCGCGGGCCGCTACTTCGGCGCCTTCGCGCTGATCGTGGCCCTGCTGTACGGCCTGGTCTTCCTCGGCGGGGACCACACGCCACAGCTGGGTCTCGACCTGCGCGGCGGCACGACCGTCACGCTCACCGCCCGCACGCCGAACGGGAAGGCACCGGCCAAGGAGGACCTGGAGCTGGCCCGCCAGATCATCGAGCAGCGGGTGAACGGCCTCGGCGTCGCCGAGGCCGAGGTCGTCACCGAGGGCGAAGCCAACATCGTCATCTCGGTGCCCGGAGACAACGGCGACCAGGCCCGCCAGCTCGGCGCGACGGCGCAGCTGCGGTTCCGCCCCGTGATCAAGGGGCCGGAGCCGGCCGCTGCCGCGGCCAGCGGCAGCGCCACTCCCAGCGGTTCGGCGTCGGCCAGTGCCTCCCCGGGCGCGACCGGCAGCGCCGCGCCCACCGGTTCCGCCCCGTCGACCTCGGCCGCGCCGACGTCAGCCGCACCGGCCTCCGGTGCCGCGACCGGCACCGTTCCGCTGGACCCGAAGGCGCCGCCGGTCACCCAGGAGCAGGCCGCCGCGACGTACGCGACGCTGACCTGTGACAAGGAGAACGTCACCGGCGAGGTGACCCGGTCCAAGGACTACGTGGCCACCTGCTCCGAGGACGGCGCGGCCAAGTACCTGCTCGGGCCCACGATCATCGAGGGCACCGAGATCGACAACGCCAGTGCCGGCACCGACCAGACCACCGGGGCCTGGATCGTCCTGCTCGACTTCAAGTCGAAGGGCCGCACCACGTGGGCGAACTACACCGCCTCCCACGTGCAGCAGAATGTGGCGTTCACCCTCGACGGCCGCGTCATCTCGGCGCCGACGATCCAGGGTGCGATCAACGGCCGGACCACCATCACCGGTGACTTCACCCAGGAAGAGGCCACCCAGCTGGCCAACCAGCTCAAGTACGGCGCGCTGCCGCTGACCTTCACCCAGGCCACGGCGCAGTCGATCTCCACCGAGCTGGGCGCCGAGCAGCTGAAGGCGGGCCTCATCGCCGGCGCCATCGGCATCGCGCTGGTCTTCGTCTACGCGCTGCTCTACTACCGCCTGCTCGGGCTGGTGATGATCGCCAGCCTGATCCTGTCCGCGGTAGTCGTCTACGCCTGCCTGGTGCTGCTGGGCCGGCAGATCGGCTTCACCCTGAGCCTCGCGGGCATCGCCGGGTTCATCGTGTCGATCGGCATCACCGCCGACTCGTTCGTCGTCTACTTCGAACGCCTCAAGGACGAGATCCGGGAGGGCCGGACCCTGCGTTCCGCCGTCCCGCGGGCATGGGTGCGGGCGCGGCGGACGATCCTCTCCGCCGACGCCGTCAGCTTCCTGGCCGCCGCGATCCTCTACGTGCTGGCGATCGGCGACGTGAAGGGCTTCGCCTTCACCCTCGGCATGTCGACGGTCCTCGACCTCGTCGTCGTCTTCCTCTTCACCCATCCGCTCATGGCCGTCCTCGCGCGGTTCCGCTCCTTCGGCAGCAGCCGGTTCTCGGGGCTGGGCAACGTCGAGCACACCCGGCGGCCGCAGCCGCCGGCCGTTCCGGCCGATCGCGAACTCGTCGGCGCCGCCCGCACCTCCGGTGCCGGCGGCCGGGACAGGAGCAACCGATGACCCGCCCGCAGGGCCCCACCCGCGAAGACGTGCCCGTCGGCACAGAGGCGGACGAGCAGCAGAACGCCGACGCCGTCCTGGCCGAGGCCGCTGCTGCCGCCGACGAGGACGCGCTCTCCGACGCCGGCCTGCCGCGGGACGGGTCGGGGCAGCGCGTCGTCCCGGGCTCCGAGCGCCGGGTGGCGCTCACCCACCGGCTGTACAACGGCGAGGTGGGCCTCGACGTCGTCGGGCGCAGCCGGCTGATCTACAAGATCACCGCCGTCGTCGTCCTGCTGTGCATCGCCTCGATGGTCTTCCGCGGGTTCAACTTCGGCATCGAGTTCGAGGGCGGCAGCTCCTTCAAGGTGCCGGGCCACAGCCAGCAGCTCAGCGAGGTGCGCGCCGCTGCGGAGAAGGCCGGCGCCGCAGTGTCGAGTGCCCAGGTCGTGGGCAGCGACACGATCCTCGTCCGCACCGGCCAGCTCACCAACGACGAGACGACCGCCGTGAAGCAGGCTGTCGCCGACGCGGCAGGCGTCCGGGAACAGCAGGTCAGCGAGGACGCCGTCAGCGCCGCGTGGGGCAGTGACATCACCGACCAGGCGCTGATCGCCCTGGCCGTGTTCCTGGTCGCCGTGGTCGCGTTCCTCGCGCTGCGGTTCCAGCCGAAGATGGCGATCGGCGCGATCATCGCCCTGCTGCACGACATCGTCGTCACGGCCGGCGTGTACTCGCTGATCGGCTTCGAGGTGACGCCGTCCACGGTGATCGGTTTCCTCACGATCCTCGGGTTCTCGCTGTACGACACCGTCGTGGTGTTCGACAAGGTCGACGAGAACACCCGGGGCCTGGAGCGGGGCGCCCGCATGACGTGGGGCGAGGCGGCCAACCTGGCGGTGAACCAGACCCTCATGCGCTCGATCAACACGTCGGTCATCGCGCTGCTGCCGGTGGCGGGGCTGCTGTTCGTCGGCGCGGGCCTGCTCGGGGTGGGCACGCTCAAGGACCTGGCGCTGGTGCTCTTCGTCGGTCTGGCCGCAGGCACCTACTCCTCGATCTTCCTGGCCACGCCGATCGTGGCGGACCTCAAGGAGCGCGAGCCCGAGCAGATCGCCCTGCGCAAGCGGGTGCTGGCCCGGCGGGCGGCCGCGGCCCGGCAGCCCCGCGCGGGGCAGCAGCTGCCGGTGGCCAGCGCGCGGCGCAACCGGTCCGCCGGTCAGGGCTCGGTGGCCGTCGCCGACCGCGACGAGCTGCCCGGTCAGGTCGCGGCCGACGTGGTGATCGAGTCGCCGTCGTCGGTGCGCCCGGAGGGTGGGAGCGGCGCGACCGCCGCGCCGCGTCCGGGTGCGCGGCCGCAGCGGCCGGGCAACCGCCGTCCGTCGGGCAAGAAGCGCCGGTGAGCTCCGAAGACGCCGGCTCGCCGGTCCGCGCCGCGCGGCCGGTCGACGACGTGCCGCTCGACGAGCTGATCGCGAGCCTGGCCGTCGACGTGCCCGACTTCCCGGTGCCCGGCGTCCTGTTCCGCGACCTCACGCCCGTGTTCGCCGACGGTGCGGCCTTCCGCCGCATGGTCGACGGCCTGGCCGCCCCCATCCCGGATCCGCGGGTGGCCGCGCTCGCCGGGGGCGACGGGCATCCGGACGGGAACCCGGGCTTCGACGTCGTCGTCGGCGTGGAGGCCCGCGGCTTCCTGCTCGCCGCCGCGGTCGCCCTCGACGCCGGGGTCGGCGTCGTCCCGGTCCGCAAATCGGGCAAGCTGCCCCGCGAGCGGATCGCGGCCGACTACGCCCTCGAGTACGGGACGGCGACGCTCGAGCTGCACGCCGACTCGATCACTCCCGGACAGCGGGTGCTCATCGTGGACGACGTCCTGGCGACCGGCGGAACGCTGGCGGCCACCGTCGCGCTCGTCGAGCAGCTCGGCGGTCTGGTGACCGCCGTGTCGGTGGTGATCGAGCTCTCCGCGCCGGGCGGGCGGCAGCGGATCGCCCCGCACACCGTGCACGCCCTGTGGACGACCTGAGCGGGGGAGACGCGCTCCTCGCGCGGAGCCGGGGGTGGATCCGCACGGCTACCATCGGGAGGGTCCACTCGCCGCCGGCCCCGCAGGAGTCGCCGTGACCCCCGACGTAGCCGCCGACGCGGTTGCCGCGGGGTCCGCCGCGCCCGCCAGCGGCACCGAGACCGCCGCGCCGGCTCCGGCCGCCGGGCCGCCCGACGGCGTTGAGGCGCCAGGTGAGCCCCGCCGTTCCCCGCTGCCGGACCGGCCCGCCGTCCGCCGTCCCGACGACGTCGGCTCCGAGCCGGGTGACGCCGGCTCGGGCACCCCCCGCCGTCGCGGCGTCCGTGACCGGATCGCGCGCGCCATGGTCGCCGGCCAGCGGAGCACCGTCGTCCGCCCGGTGCTCGAGCCGCTGGCCGCCCTGCACCGCCAGAGCCACCCCAAGGCCGACCTGGCCCTGCTGCAGCGCGCCTACGACGCGGCCGAGGCCGCCCACTCGGGCCAGAAGCGCAAGAGCGGCGACCCCTACATCACCCATCCGCTCGCCGTCGCCACGATCCTGGCCGGCCTGGGCATGGACACCACGACGCTCGTCGCGGCGCTGCTGCACGACACCGTCGAGGACACCGGCGTCACGCTGGAGACGATCACCCGCGACTTCGGGTCGGAGGTCACGCACCTCGTCGACGGCGTCACCAAGATCGACAAGGTGAAGCTCGGCGACGCCGCCCAGGCCGAGACGATCCGCAAGATGATCGTCGCGATGGCCCGCGATCCCCGGGTCCTCGTCATCAAGCTGGCCGACCGGCTGCACAACATGCGCACGCTGCGCTTCCTCCCGCCCGAGAAGCAGGAGAAGAAGGCCCGCGAGACGCTGGAGATCCTCGCCCCACTGGCCCATCGGCTGGGCATGAACACGATCAAGTGGGAGCTCGAGGACCTCGCCTTCGCGACGCTCTACCCGAAGCGGTACGAGGAGATCGTGCGGCTGGTGGCCGAGCGGGCGCCCTCGCGGGACACCTACCTGGCCGAGGTCACCAGCGCGGTCAGCGAGCAGCTGAAGGCGGCCAAGATCGAGGCCGTCGTCACCGGGCGGCCCAAGCACTACTACTCGATCTACCAGAAGATGATCGTCCGCGGCCGCGACTTCACCGACATCTGGGACCTCGTCGGCATCCGGATCCTGGTCGACTCGGTGCGCGACTGCTACGCCGCGCTGGGCATCATGCACGCGCACTGGCAGCCGCTGCCGGGTCGCTTCAAGGACTTCGTGGCGATGCCGAAGTTCAACATGTACCAGTCGCTGCACACGACGGTCATCGGGCCGCAGGGCAAGCCGGTCGAGCTGCAGATCCGCACGCACGACATGCACCGCACCGCCGACTACGGCATCGCCGCGCACTGGAAGTACAAGGAGAACGCGCGGGCCGGTGGCAAGCCGCGGCCCGGCGAGCTCGGGGCGCCGAAGGCCGGCTCGCCCGACGACATGCTCTGGCTGCGCCAGCTGCTGGACTGGCAGCGGGAGGCGCAGGAGCCCGGCGAGTTCCTGGAGACGCTGCGCTACGACCTCGGTCCGCAGGAGGTCTTCGTCTTCACGCCCAAGGGCGACGTGATCAGCCTGCCGGGTGAGGCCACGCCGGTCGACTTCGCCTATGCCGTGCACACCGAGGTCGGTCACCGCTGCATCGGCGCCCGGGTCAACGGCTCCCTGGTGTCGTTGGACAGCAAGCTGACCAACGGTGACGTCGTCGAGATCTTCACCTCGAAGTCGCCGACGGCCGGCCCGTCGCAGGACTGGCTCACCTTCGTCGGCTCCTCCCGGGCGCGCACCAAGATCCGGCAGTGGTTCACCAAGGAGCGGCGCGAGGACGCCGTCGACGCCGGCAAGGAGGCCCTGACCCGGGCCATGCGCAAGGCCGGCCTGCCCCTGCAGCGACTGCTCGGCGGCGAGGCGCTGAGCACACTGGCCAAGGACCTGCGGTTCGCCGACGTCACCGCGCTCTACGCGGCGGTGGGCGAGAACCAGCTGTCGGCGACGTCCGTCGTCGAGAAGCTCATGACCGCGCTCGGCGGGGCCGAGGGTGCGGCCGAGGACATCGCCGAGACCGAGATCCCGACCCGGCGCTCGGCGCCGCGGCGGGGATCCGGCGGCGACCCGGGCATCGTCGTCCACGGCATGACCGACGTCTGGGCCAAGCTCGCCAAGTGCTGCACGCCGGTGCCGGGCGACGCCGTCCTCGGGTTCGTGACCCGCGGGGGCGGGGTGAGTGTGCACCGCACCGACTGCACCAACGCCGCCGACCTGCAGTCCAAGCCCGAGCGGCTGGTCGAGGTCGAATGGGCGTCGCAGCCGGGCTCGGTCTTCCTCGTCGCCATCCAGGTGGAGGCGCTCGACCGGCACCGGCTGCTCTCGGACGTCACGAAGGCGCTGGCCGACGAGCGGGTGAACATCCTGTCGGCGTCGGTGCAGACCAGCCGCGACCGGGTGGCGGTCAGCCGCTTCACCTTCGAACTCGCCGACCCCGCGCATCTCGGCGCCGTGCTGCAGACGGTGCGCAACGTCGAGGGTGTCTTCGACGTGGAGCGCGTCACCGCCTGACAGACGACGTCGGGCGCCTGGCCCTTGACCATCGGCGGGTGGCTGCTCGACACGCCGGTGCCGGCAGCCACCCGCCGATGCTCAACTCAGCAGAGGGCTGTCCGTCAGGACGCGAGGGTCATCGACTCGATCGTGACCGGCGTGGCCGGGGCGCCGTCGGTCCCGCCTCCGGCGATGCCCTTCTTCGCGATCGCGTCGAGCACCTTCAGGCCGGCGTCGTCGATCGTGCCGACGACGGTGTAGTTCGGGTTGTTGTCCAGGCTGTCGCCGTAGACCAGGAAGAACTGGCTGCCATCGGTGCCTTGGCCTGCGTTCGCCATGGCGATGGTGCCGCGCGGGTAGGTCTCCTTGCCCGTCACCTGGGTCGGGTAGTCGAACGACGCACCGCCGGAGCCGCTGCCGCTCGGGTCACCGCACTGGAGCACCTGCAGGCCGGGGGAGTTGGTCTCGCGGTGGCAGTTCGTGCCGTCGAAGAACTTCTTCTCGGCCAGGAACTGCAGGGCCGCCGTCGCGCACGGGGCGTTCGCGTGGTCGAGCTTCAGGCCGATGTCGCCCTGGTTGGTCTTCATCGTCAGCGTCGTCGTGCCGGTGGTCTCGACCTTGGCCGGCGGCGTGCCGACGTCGGTGAGGTTCGGGTTGCCGCTGGCGTCGGCCTTGAAGTCGCAGCTGCCGTCGCTGCCGTCGACCGCCCCCGAGCTCGCGGCCGTGCTCCCCGCCGACGGGTCGGCCGCGGCGCTCTTGTCGTCGCTCTTGAACACGCCGGTGGTCAGCAGGACCACGCCGGCCACGACCAGGGCGGCGACGACCGCCGCGACGATGCCCATGTTCCGCTTGCGGCGCTGGGCCAGCTCGGCGCGGCGCTCGAGCTGGCGCTGCAGGTGGCGCTGGGCGGCCTCGCGGCGCTGCTTGTTGCTGGACACGGCTCGGATCGCTCCTCGGAGGCGGGACGTCGGTGCGGGACAGCGCCGCCGCGCTCGTGCGGCGGCCGGCGGTCCCGGGGGTCAGCCCGCGAGTCTAGGTGGCGAACCTGGGCGTCCCCCGGCACGCCGGGGCCCTCGGACGCGCCCGCGTAACCTGCACGGGTGCTCATCCGCTCGTTCCCCGCCGGCGCGTTCGGCACCAACTGCTACGCCGTCGCCTCGGGGCCGGGGCAGGAGTGCGTCGTCGTCGATCCCGGCATGGACGCCGTCGAGCCCCTGGCCCGCATGCTGGCCGACGACGGCCTGAAGCCGGTGGCCGTCGTCCTCACGCACGGGCACCTGGACCACACCTTCTCGGTGCTGCCCGTCTGCGACGGCTACGACATCCCCGCCTACCTGCACCCGGACGACTTCGGCATGCTGTCCGATCCCGCTCGCTGGCACGGTCCGCAGCTGGCCCCGCTGATCAGCGGCGTCCGGCTGCCCGACCCTTCGGAGGTGCGCCGGCTCGACGACGGCGCCGTCCTGTCGCTCGCGGGGGTCGATCTCACCGTGCGGCACGCGCCGGGCCACACCCGCGGGTCGGTCATGTTCGCCCTCGATCTCGGTGAGGCCCCGGGCCTGCTCGCCGGCGACGTCCTGTTCGCCGGATCGGTGGGTCGCGTCGACCTGCCCGGCGGCTCGTGGGACGACATGCTGCGCTCCCTGCGGGACGTCGTCCTGCCGCTGGACGACGAGACGGTCGTGCTGCCCGGCCACGGCCCGGCGACGACGATCGGGCGTGAGCGGGCGACGAACCCCTACCTGGCCGAGGCGGCCGCGGGTTCGGGCGCGGCACCGAAGGGGCGGGGGCTGTGACCGACCTGCGCGCCCCCAAGGGCACGTTCGACACGCTGCCGCCGGACTCGGCGCGCTTCCTGGCCGTGCGCGACACCCTGATCGCGCCGCTGCGGCGGGCCGGGTACGGCTACGTCGAGACGCCGGTGTTCGAGGAGACGGCCGTCTTCTCCCGAGGGGTGGGGGAGTCCACCGACGTCGTGACGAAGGAGATGTACACCTTCGACGACCGCGGCGGCCGCTCGCTGACGCTGCGCCCGGAGCTCACCGCCGGCCTGATGCGGGCCTTCATCGAGCATCGGCTGCACGACGGGGCGCTGCCGGTGAAGCTCTGGACGGTCGGCTCGGCGTTCCGGTACGAGCGGCCGCAGGCGGGGCGCTACCGGCACTTCACGCAGGTCGACATGGAGGCCCTCGGCGTTGACGACCCGGCCCTGGACGCCGAGGTGATCGCGTTGGCGGAGCAGGGGTACCGCGACCTCGGACTCACCGACTATGAGCTGCTGCTGACCTCGCTCGGCGACAGCACCTGCCGGCCGCAGTACCGCGAGCTGCTCGTCGAGTTCCTGGCCAAGCTGGACCTCGACGAGGACACCCGGCGCCGCGCCGAGATCAACCCGCTGCGGGTGCTCGACGACAAGCGACCCGAGGTGCAGGCGCAGCTCGACGACGCCCCGCTGATGGTCGACCACCTGTCCGACTCGACCAAGGCGCACTACGACGCCGTCCGCCAGTACCTCTCCGACCTCGGGGTGACCTGGACCGAGGCGCCCAAGCTGGTGCGCGGGCTGGACTACTACACGAAGACCACCTTCGAGTTCGTGCACAACGGGCTCGGGTCGCAGTCGGCGATCGGTGGCGGTGGGCGGTACGACGGACTGTCAGCGCTGCTCGGTGGGCCGGACATCTCGGGCATCGGCTACGCGGTCGGTGTCGACCGGACGCTGCTCGCCGTGGAGGCCGAGGGTCTGGACGTCGCCGCGCCGGCGGGCGTGCAGGCGTTCGTCGTCCCGCTCGGGGCAGAGGCGAAGCGGGTGGCGGTGCGTCTGGTCGGAAAGCTCCGGCAGGCGGGGGTCTCGGCCGACACGGTGTACGGCGACCGCGGGCTCAAGGGCGCGATGAAGGCCGCCGACCGGTCGGGGGCCTCGCACGTGGTGGTCATCGGCGACCGCGACCTGGCCGAGGGCGTGGGCCAGCTCAAGGACATGCGCACCGGTGAGCAGCGGCCTGTCCCGGTCGGTGAGCTGTTCGAGACCGTCCGTGCGAGCGTGGGGGAGTGAATTCCATGGAGCAGCGACCACTGGGTCGGACAGGTGCGGACGTCAGCGTCATCGGGCTGGGCACGTGGCAGCTCGGCGGTGACTGGGGCGACGTCGACGACGACGCGGCCGAGGAGGTGCTCGAGGCGGCGCTGGACGCCGGCGTGACCCTGCTCGACACCGCCGACGTCTACGGCGACGGCCGGTCGGAGGAGCGCATCCGCAAGGCACTCGCTCCGCGGTCGGACCGGCCGTTCGTGGCCACGAAGGCCGGTCGGCGCGCGGACCCCTTCGAGGCGGCCCAGTACACCCCCGAGAACCTGCGGGCGTGGGTCGACCGCTCCCGCCGCAACCTGGGCGTCGAGACCCTCGACCTGGTGCAGCTGCACTGCCCGCCGCCGGAGACCTACGAGGACGACCGGCTGTACGACACCCTGGACACGCTCGTGGCCGAGGAGGCGATCGCCGCCTACGGGGTGTCGGTGGAGACCGTCGCCGAGGGGCTGCGGGCCCTGCAGCGGCCGAACGTGCAGTCGCTCCAGGTGATCCTCAACATCTTCCGGCGCAAGCCGCTGGAGGAGCTCCTGCCGGCCGCCCAGCGCGCGGGCGTCGGCGTCCTCGCCCGCGTTCCGCTGGCCAGCGGCCTGCTGTCCGGCAAGTACGACGAGTCGACGACCTTCCCGGCCGACGACCACCGGAACTTCAACCGCCACGGCGAGGCCTTCGACGTGGGGGAGACGTTCTCCGGCGTGCCGTTCGAGGTCGGCGTCGCCGCGGCCCGCGAGGTCGCCGAGATCGCCGGCGACGCCGTCCCGACCGCGGCCTTCGCGCTGCGCTGGGTCATCGATCAGCCCGGCGTCACCAGCGTCATCCCCGGCGCCCGCAACGTCACCCAGGTGCGCGGCAACGTCGCGGCGGCCTCCCTGGCGCCGCTGTCCGACGCCCAGCTGTCCGATCTCGAGCGGGTCTACGACGAGCGCATCCGCGCCCACGTGCACGACCGCTGGTAACCCCTCACCCCGAGCTCCTCGCGTCTCTCCCACCCACCACCCCGGAAGGCAACATCCTGTGCTCCGCACCCACGACGCCGGCACGCTGCGCGCGTCCGACGCCGGTTCGACCGTCACCCTCGCCGGCTGGGTCGCTCGCCGCCGCGATCACGGCGGTGTCGTCTTCCTCGACCTGCGGGACGCCTCGGGTTACGTCCAGGTCGTCGTCCGCGAGGAGGAGGCCCCCCACCTGCGCAACGAGTACTGCGTGCTCGTGACCGGGGAGGTGCGTCGCCGTCCCGAGGGCAACGAGAACCCGGAGCTGCCCACGGGTGAGATCGAGGTGGCGACCTCGACGCTGCGGGTGCTGTCGGCCTCGGCGCCGCTGCCGTTCCCCATCGAGACCGACCAGGCGGCGTCGGACGACGTCCGCTACAGGTACCGCTACCTCGACCTGCGCCGTCAGGGGCCGGCTCGGGCCATCCGCATCCGATCGGAGATCAGCCGGATCGCCCGCGAGGTGATGCACCGGCACGGCTTCGCCGAGGTCGAGACGCCGAACCTGACCCGCTCGACGCCGGAGGGGGCCCGCGACTTCGTCGTCCCCGTCCGGTTGCAGCCGGGCAAGTGGTACGCGCTGCCGCAGTCGCCGCAGCTGTTCAAGCAGCTGCTGATGATCGGCGGGCTCGAGCGGTACTACCAGATCGCGCGCTGCTTCCGGGACGAGGACTTCCGCGCCGACCGGCAGCCGGAGTTCACCCAGCTCGACTTCGAGATGAGCTTCGTCGAGCGCGACGACGTCCTGGAGATCGCCGAGGACGTCGTCCGGGCGCTGTGGCGTGAGCTGGCGTCCTACGACGTCCCGGAGATCCCGCGGATGACCTACCGCGAGGCGATGGACCGCTTCGGCTCCGACAAGCCCGACCTTCGGTTCGGCATCGAGCTGACCGAGCTCACCGGCTACTTCGCCGAGACGCCGTTCCGCGTCTTCCAGGCGCCCTACGTCGGCGCGGTCGTCATGCCCGGCGGTGGCTCCCAGCCGCGGCGCGCCTTCGACGCGTGGCAGGACTGGGCGAAGTCGCGCGGCGCGCGGGGCCTGGCCTACGTGACGATCTCCGAGGACGGCGAGCTCGGCGGGCCGGTCGCGAAGAACATCTCCGACGCCGAGCGCGCGGGGCTCGTCGAGGCCGTCGGCGCGAAGCCGGGCGACTGCGTCTTCTTCGCCGCCGGCGCCCGCCGCTCGTCGCAGGAGCTGCTGGGCGCGGCGCGCAACGAGATCGCCCGCCGTCTCGAGCTCATCGAGCCGGGCAGCTGGTCGTTCCTGTTCGTCGTCGACTTCCCGATGTTCGAGGAGACCGAGGACGGCTCCTGGACCTTCATGCACCACCCCTTCACCTCGCCGACGCCGGAGTGGCGCGAGACCTTCGCCGACGACAAGGGCGCGGCGCTGTCGGACGCCTACGACATGGTGATCAACGGCAACGAGGTGATGAGCGGGTCCGTCCGTATCCACGACGCGGGTCTGCAGGAGCGGGTGTTCGAGACCCTCGGCATGTCGCGGGAGGAGGCCCGGGAGCGGTTCGGGTTCTTCCTCGAGGCGTTCGCCTACGGGCCGCCGCCGCACGCCGGGGCCGCGCTGGGCTGGGACCGGCTGTCGGCGCTGCTGAGCGGGGTGGAGTCGATCCGCGAGGTCATCGCCTTCCCGAAGACCGGCGCGGGCTTCGACCCGCTGACCGGCGCGCCCACGCCGATCACCGACGCCCAGCGCGCGGAGGCCGGCATCGACGCGAAGCCGGAGGAGCCGCCGCTGCCCGATGAGCCGGGCGCACCCGGGCCCACCGGCGCGAACGTCACGATCCGGCCGTAGCGCGCGGATCGGGCCGGAAACCTCTGTACCGCCGGTTCCGTTCGGCGGACCATGCGCGCGTGGAGCTACACGTCGTCCTGGAACCGGATCCCGGCACCGATCCGGAGGACGTCGAGCGCCTCGGCCGCCAGTTGGGCAACGAGCTCCGGGCGCTGGACGTCGACGACGTCGCGGCGGTGGACGGTGCACCCCCGCCGGAGGGGGCGAAGTCCGGCGTCGTGATGTCCCTGACCGAGTGGCTGGTCACCCTCAGCGGAAGCGGCGGCGTCTTCGTCACCGTCATCGGCACGGTCAAGGACTGGCTCTCGCGGCGGGCGGGCGCGCACAAGGTCTCGGTGACGATCGACGGCGACACCCTGGAGCTGAGCGGGGCGACGCCGGTGGAGCGGGCGGAGCTGATCGAGACGTTCGTCCGCCGTCACCAGTCGGGTTGACCGGTGCCCGCCGGCCGCAAGGCGCTGGTCGTCGCCACCTACCGCTACGCCGACGGCGGGCTGAGCGGGCTGGCGGCTCCCGAACATGACGCCGAGGCGTTCGCCGCCGTGCTCGAGGACCCGGAGATCGCCGGCTTCGACGTCACGATGCTGCTCAACCAGCCGCACCACGTGGTCGGCGAGGCCATCGCCGACTTCTACGGCGACTGCCGGCGCGACGACCTCACACTGCTCTACTTCTCCGGCCATGGTCTGAAGGACGACGAGGGCCGCCTGCACCTGGCGATGACGAACACCCGCCGCGAGGCGCTGATGTTCACGGCGATCTCGGCGGCGCAGCTCAACGAGGCGATGGATGCGTGTGCCTCCCGTCGCAAGGTGCTCATCCTCGACTGCTGTTACAGCGGCGCCTTCCCGGCCGGGCGGACGGCGAAGTCCGACGAGGGCGTGCAGACGCTGGAGCGCTTCCAGGGCAAGGGGCGGGCGGTGCTCACCGCGTCGGACGCCACCCAGTACGCGTTCGAGGGCGACGACGTCCGCGGTTCGGGCATCTCCTCGGTGTTCACCCGCCACCTGGTCGAGGCGATCCGCAGCGGGGCGGCGGACCTCGACGAGGACGGCGACATCGCGCTCGACGAGCTCTACAGCTACGTGCGCGAGAAGGTCGTCGCCGAGGTCCCGCAGCAGCGGCCGAAGAAGCAGGAGGACGTCGACGGGCGCATCCTCATCGCTCGGAACGTGCACTGGACCCTGCCGGCGCACCTCCGCCACGCCATCGACAGCCCGATCTCCGCCCAGCGGCTCAGCGCGGTCGAGGGACTCGCGCACCTGCACCGGGTCGGCAACGACCTCGTCCGCGCCACCGTGGCCGGCCACGTGGCGGCGCTGGCCGACGACGACAGCCGGTCGGTGTCGGCCGCCGCGACGGCGCTGTTGCAGCAGATCGGGTCGTCGCGCGTGCGGCCGCCGGAGGTCGAGCTGCCGGCACCCCGCGCGGCATCCGCGCCGGCGACCGTGGAACGACCGGTGCTGGCGGTCCCCGTGCCCGTGCCGTCGGCCGCCCCGGTTCGGCCGCCGTCCCCACCGGCCGAGCCGGCGCCCGCCGAGCGGCGGCGCGCAGAGCCGCCTGCCGAACCGCCGCCTGCCGAGCCGCCTGCCGGGCCGTCGCTCACCGAGCCGCCGGCCGTGGTTCCTGGGGCGCCGGAGAACGACGCTCCCGTGCTCGGGGCCGGGCGCACCAGCCGGCAGGCGCCTCCCCTACGGCAGGCGCGTCTCCTGGTGCTGGCCCTCGTCGTGCTCAGCGGCCTGCCTCTGACCCTGTCCCGCCTCCTGGCCTTCGAAGCGAGCGCTCCCAACACCGCCGACGAGTTCAGCGAGTCCACCCTGCCGTGGTCGCTGCTGATCGTCGGCCCACTCGTCGCGAGCGTGGCGCTCCTGGCCGCGGGGGCCAGGTTCCCCCGCGCGGTGCCGGTCGCCGCCGGACTGGTCGTCGGGGAGGGCCTGGTCCTCCTGGAGAACGCCGGCTTCTGGTCCTTCTGGTTCATCGACAACAACGACAGCTACGACGCCGGTCCCGCGTTGTGGTGCCTCGTCCTGGGGGCCGTGGTGGTGGCCGCCGCCGGTGTCGTCGCCGTGACCCGGCCACCGCTGGCCGGGCGACCCGGGGTCCGCAGCCCGGACTGGCGGTTCGCGGTCGCGCTCCTCGTCGTGATCGCCGCGGCGATCTCGCTCGACGGGGGACCGGAGAGCTACAGCTTCTCCAGCTGGATCTCCACCTCGATCGGCACGTTGCTGCTGGGTGCGTTCGCGCTGCCCCTCACCCTGGTGCGGCTGCGCCGCGACCAGCGCCTGGCCGCGCTGGTCGCCGTGTCGCTGTTCGGCATGTGGTTGCTCTGGTTCCCCCTCAGCGAGCTGGTCTCCGACTCCCCACGGCTCGGCCTGGAGCCGTCCCGCTGGGTCGCCAGGATCGTCGACGTCGTCCTCACCCTGCTGGCGTGCGGCCTCGCGCAGGCCGGGCCCACGTCGGAGCCGGCGGCGGCGTCCCGGACGTCCCGGACGTCCCCGTAGCGTCGCGGGCCCGGCCCGCGTCGGCCACCCACTCATGCCCTGCGTCACGCCGGGTCGGCGACCTCGGGCGGTCAGACCACGAGGAAGCGTTCGAAGACGACCTCCAGGTCGTCGGACCACGTCTCGCCGCGGGCCTCCCGGGCCCGGGTGAAGTAGGTCAGATGCGTCGCCAGCCAGTCGGAGCGGGTGCGGTCGCCCTCGCCCTCGTCCCAGGCGAACGCGTCGTCCACGCTGTCCAGCCGTCCGACGCGCAGCTCCACCGAGCGCAGCACGCATCGCGGGACGCCGCTGCCGTCGCACACCCAGTGACCACCGATCCGCGGGAGGGCCTCGGACCGGCAAGCGAAGTCGGCGACGAGCCCCGCGGTCGCGCGCTTCGTCCCGGACAGCACGAGGTCGAGCAACTCGTCCGCGAGCGCCGCATGGTCCCCGAACTTCTCGACCGGCGGATCGTCTTCGGGCGGCGCGGGATCCGTGCGGGCCGCGGCATGGTCCCGCCACATCGCCATGGCCTCGTCGCGGCGGACCGGCGACAGCGGCTGCCTGGTCATGGATCTCCCGGCTGATCGGCTCGTGGTGGGTAGCGTGCCCGGCATGCCGTTGCGTGCCCGCACCCTGCTCGGACCCGGACCGTCCAACCCCTGTCCCGAGGCCACCGCGGCCTTGGTGGAGCCGTTGGTGGCCGCGCTGCAGCAGGTCCTGGGCCGGTGAGCACGCGGGTCGCCCTGCACGACGCCCCGCCCGCACCGTGGACCCGTCTGCGCCGCCTGCCCCTGTGGGCGCTCGTCGTGGTCGCGGGCCTCGCCTGGTGGTTCGTCGGCTTCCTGCCCTGGATCGTCACGAGCGCCCTCGACGGGTCGCCGTCGGTCGGCGTGCCGGAGGACACGTTCCCGGCGGTGCCCTTGATCGCCGGGCAGCTCGGTGCCCTCGTCGCCGGGGCGTTCACCGGCGGCCTGGTCGCCGGGGGAGTGGGGCTCGCGGCCCCCGCCGGCGACCGGCGGCTGGCCGCGCTCGCCACGTTCGCGGGCATGACGGCGGTGGCCACCATCGCGTCCGTCCAGGCCGGCCGCGTGATCGGGGCCACGGGCGGTTTCGACGCTGATCGCCGCATCGTCCTCGGGCTGAGCGCCATCGCCGTCGTCGCCACGGTCGCGGGATGGGTCCTCGGTTCGTGCTGGATCTTCGGACCCCCCGGGCTCGGCCTCGGCCTGGGGGCGCTCTCCGGCGTGGTGCCCTTCTGGCTCGGCGCGCTGGGGGTCACGGTGATCAACGCCGTGTCGGGAACGGGCACGATCACCGACCTGCGCGGCATCAACTGGGCGTCCGCCCTGGTGGTGGCGCTCGCTCTCGTCGTCGTCGGGGTGCGCCCGCTCTCGCGGCTGGCCTGGTGGCCCGTCGTCCTGGTGGTCGCGTGGCTGGTCGGCCCGGCGCTCACGGCGGCCGGCTACATCGAGGTGTACCTCCGGTCGGGCGCCGGGCTGCCCGGCACGCTGCCCGAGGCGCTCGCCGCGACGTGGCAGGTGTTCGGCCAGGCGCTGCGCCCGGGCAACCGGTACATGCTGCCCTGGGTGGTCGCCGTCGTCCTCGCCGCGGTCGTCTCCGTCGTCCTCGTCCGGCGGGCCGCCCGCTCGAGCGAGCCCGCGGCCGCCTGACCGGGCGTGGGCCGGGTCGGCGCGCCGCGACGCCGCCCACTGTCGTCCGGCGGCAGGAGGCCCCCTGTCCCCGTGCCGCCGGACGACCCGGATCAGCTCTCGATGTTCGCCATCACGTGCTTGACGCGCGTGTAGTCCTCCAGGCCGTACATCGACAGGTCCTTGCCGTAGCCGGAGTGCTTGAAGCCACCGTGCGGCATCTCGGCCACCAGCGGGATGTGGGTGTTGATCCACACGCAGCCGAAGTCCAGCCGCTTGCTCATCCGCATGGCCCGGCCGAAGTCCTTCGTCCACACGCTCGAGGCCAGGCCGAGGTCGACGCCGTTGGCCCAGCGCACCGCCTCGTCCTCGTCGGTGAACCGCTGCACGGTGATGACCGGTCCGAAGATCTCGCGCTGCACCATCTCGTCGTCCTGCCGCAGGCCCGCGACGACGGTGGGCTCGACGAAGAAGCCGCGGTCGCCCTGGCGGTGGCCGCCGGTGGTGACCTCGACGTGCCCGGGGGCGCGGTCGAGGAAGCCGGTGACGTGGGCGAGCTGGTTGGCGTTGTTGACCGGCGGCACCATGGCGTCGTCGTCGCCGGCGCCGTTGGCGTACGTGGTGGCCGTGTTCTTGGCCTGCTCGGTGAGGGCCGCGACGAAGTCGTCGTGGATGCCGGGTGCCGCCAGCACGCGCGAGGCGGCCGTGCAGTCCTGGCCGGCGTTGAAGTAGCCCGCGATCGCGATGGCCTCGGCGGCCGCCTCGAGGTCGGCGTCGTCGAAGACGACGACCGGCGCCTTGCCGCCCAGCTCCAGGTGCACGCGCTTGACGTCCTTGGCCGCGCTGCCGGCGACCTCCATGCCCGCCCGCACGGAGCCGGTGATCGCGACCAGCTGCGGGGTCCGGTGCTCGACCAGCGCCCGGCCGGTGTCGCGGTCGCCGCAGACGACGTTGAGCACGCCCGCCGGCAGGATGTCGGCGGCCAGCTCGGCCAGCCGCAGCGTCGTCACCGGGGTGGTGTCCGACGGCTTCAGGACGACGGTGTTGCCGGCCGCGAGCGCCGGGGCGATCTTCCAGATCGCCATCATCATCGGGTAGTTCCACGGCGTGACCTGGCCGACGACGCCGATCGGCTCGCGGCGGATCCAGCTCGTGTGGCCCGCCATGTACTCGGCCGCGGCCTTGCCCTCCAGGGTGCGGGCCGCGCCGGCGAAGAACCGGATCTGGTCGACCATCGGGGGAATCTCCTCCGAGGTGGTCAGGCCGATGGGCTTGCCGGTGTTGCGGCTCTCCAGCGCCACCAGCTCCTCGGCGTGCTCCTCGACCGCGTCGGCGAACTTCAGCAGCGCCTGCTGCCGCTCCGACGGCGTGGTGTCCCGCCACGTCTCGAAGGCGTCGGCGGCCACGCGGTAGGCACGGTCGACGTCCTCGGCGCCGGACACGGGCGCGGAGGCGAACACCTCGCCGGTGCTCGGGTCGACGAGGTCCATCCGCCGTCCGTCGGTGGTGTCGGTGTGCTCCCCACCGACGAAGTTCTTCAGTTCCAGCTTCTCGCTCACCACTGATTCCTATCGTTCGACGGGGCCGTTGCGCCAGTCTGCGCGGCGCTGCACGGGTTCGGAGACGGTATCCGCAGAAGTGCCCCGGCCGGGAGCGCCCTGAGCAGCTCCGGCCGGGCAGTGCGTGTCGGACCTACTCGGGTGCGGGGGCCGGTGCGCTCTCGCGCTCGACCTCCGCGAGGATCTCCGACCCGGTCACGATCTTCTCGGCGAAGTGCTGGTGCATCCACGCCAGGTGGTCGTGCCGGCTGCGCATGATCCGCAGCGTGTCCCAGTTGGGGAACACCTGCTGCAGCACGTGGGTCTGCATCAGCCGGGGGTCGACCTCGTAGACGTGCTCGAAGGTCGTCTGCGCGACCTCGCTGACCCGCTGTGCCTCCGGCGGGGTGTGCTGCTCGGCGAACCGGTAGGGCGCCGTGGCGGCCGGGCCGGTGGGCTGGTCATCGGTTCTCATCGGTGGTGTCCCTCCCGTAGGCACGGTCGAGCAGGTACTTGCCGGGGTTCATGACGTTGTTCGGGTCCAGCGCCCGCTTCACGTCGAGCATCACGTCGAAGCCCCTGCCCAGCTCCTGCGGGACCAGGTCGACCTCGCCCTCGCGGCACGACCCGTGACAGGCGCTCATCGAACCGCCGTGAGCGAGAGCCACGGCGCCGATGTCACGTTTCGCCTGCACCCACGCCGCCCAGGCCGCGTCGTCCAGGCGCTGCTCCCAGATGCCGACGTCGATCTCGGTGAGGTAGTCGACCCCGGTCGCGGCCGAGGTGTAGGCGAACATGCCCCAGTCGTCGAAGACGTCGGTCTTGCGGCGCAGGTCGGCCAGGATCTCGTGCCAGGCCTTGCTGACCGCGGGGACGTTGGAGAAGTTCACCGCGGCGTCCTCGCAGTGCCAGGACATGGGGATGACCTGGCCGTCCTTGGTCCGCCCGTGCAGGGGAGTGGCGTACCGGTCGTGCCGCGCCGCCCAGTCACCCTCGGAGATCTCGTCGCCGAGGTAGCGGGCGCCGTGCTCCTTGGCGATCCGGAACAGCCGCTTGCCGCCGGCCCGGACCTCGTCCTCGTAGCCGTACATGACCGAGCAGACCAGTGCGCGGACGTCGGTCGGCTGCGGGATGTAGGCCTCGTCGTCCCGGCGCAGGTAGGCGACCTTGTGCTCGTCGAACAGGACGGCGCCCGCGAACGTGGCGACCCCGGCCCGCGCCAGCGCCCCGGTGCAGGCGTGCGCGTCGTCGTAGTTGTCGAACGCCCAGAACGGCGACAGCTCGGCCTCGGGCTTCGGGAACAGCTTGAGCGTCGCCTTCGTGGCGATGCCCAGCGTGCCCTGGTGCCCCATGAACAGGTGCTTGAGCTGGTAGCCGCTGGAGCTCTTGCTGATCTTCTGGCCGATGCCGTCGCCGACGTGCAGGACCTCGCCGGTCGGCAGCACGTGGTCGAAGCTGAGCACCAGGTCGCGGGTGTGCCCGTAGCGGGAGCCGATGAGCGACCAGCCGCTGGTGCCGATGCGTCCACCGACCAGGGAGCAGGGGTAGGACGCCGGGTCGTCGGGATAGAACAGCCCATGCTTGGCCAGCCGCTCGTTCAGCTTGAGCATGCTGATGCCGGTGCCCACCGTGACGGTTCGGTTGACCAGGTCCAGCTCGTGGATCTGGTTCATCCGCTTGACGTCGACCACGATGCCCCGGCGCATCGGGACGGCGCCGTCGGTCAACCCGGTGCCGCCGTCGCGGGGGACGACGGGGATGCGCAGGTCGTTGGCGATCTTCACGATCGCGGCCACCTGCTCGGTCGAGGTCGGCATGACGACGACGTCGGGGACCCGCTCGGACCAGCGGTGCACCGGGAACGGCGCGGGCACGCGGGCGCGGTTGTAGCGGTCGGTCTTGGCCAGCAGGATCTGGTCGTCGGAGAGGACGGGGCGCAGCGCCGCCACGAGGGTGGCGAGCGCGGCGTCGTCCAGGGGTTCCCGGGTGAAGGGAGCGGTGCCGATCGGGTCGGTGCCGGCGGACTCGGTGATGGTCATGCTCAGTGCCCTCCGCATCCGCAGCCGCCTGAACCGTTCCCGCAGCCTCCGCCGCAGCCGCCCCCACCGCAGCCGCCGCGGCTGCTGCCGTGGGCCCGGCGGCCCCGGCCGGGCACGCCGGTCCGCTCCTGGGCCAGGCGGCGGTCGCCGACGTCGCCCCGGGAGCCGCCCACGGAGATGCCGAGGGACTGGGCGAACAGCTCGTGCAGGTCGACCACGTCGATGTCCTCGGCGTCGCCGGCCTCCGACAGCGGCCGCTCCGACCAGGGGCAGGCGCTGACGAGCGTGTCGACGTCGAGCTCGGCGGCCCGCTCCAGGCGCATCGCGCTGATCTTGGCGGTCAGCTCCGGCTTCTCGATCGGCAGACCGCCGCCTCCGCCGGAGCAGTAGGACCACTGCGTCACCCGGTCGACGTCCTCGAACCGCAGGCCCGGGATGGCGCGGAGCAGCTCGCGCGGCTCCTTCCAGATGCCCTTGCGCTTGTTGAGCCGGCACGGGTCGTGGTAGGTGATCGCCCGGTCCACGGGCACCGACGGGGTGAGCCGGCCCTCGCGCAGCAGCTGGGCCAGCACCTCGATCACGAGCACGACCTCGATGTCGAACTCCTCGCCGAAGTACTTCGGGTAGTCCTCGGTGAAGCTGATGTAGTCGTGCGGGTCCAGGACGAGCACCCGCCTGGTGCCGGTGGCCCGCCAGTTGTCCAGGTTGTGGCGCGCGAAGCGCTGTGCCTGCTCGGCGTAGCCCATCTCGGCCGCCGGGCCGCCGCAGCACCACTGCTCGCCCATGAGGCCGAACTCGTACTGGGCCATCTTCAGCATCTGGGCCACCGCGCGGGGGACCGCCGTGCGGTAGAAGGCGGCCTCGCAGTCGACGAAGAGGATCGTCTCGCCGCCGATCGGGATGTCGAGCCCCTCGGCCCAGTCGCGGACCTTCTCCTGGCTGACCGGGGTCTCCCCGAGCACCGGCTCGTGGGTGCGCAGGTCGGTGCGCTCGTTCCAGCTCTGCCAGCCGGGCTGGTGCACGCCGCTCTCCACGGCCAGCGACCGCACGGCCTTGACGACGTCGACGGTACGGGTGCGGAACCTGTAGAAGTCGCCGGTGAAGAGTGTGTTCGGACAGCGGAGCTCGCAGGCGCCGCACTGCGTGCAGTTGACGTAGTCGGCGGCGATGTCCTCGATGTCGAGCTCGCCGCGCTCCATCGCCACCACGTTGGCGTGGAAGGCCGTGGGGGTCCACGACTCGTTGCGCTCCACCTGGGTGACCGGGCAGACCTCGCGGCAGAACTTGTGACCCGAGGAGAAGCAGTTGTACGACGTGTTGCGCCACTGCTCGACGAAGGCCGCCGTCTTCGGGTCCTGGCGGGGTGGCGGGACGGGACCCGCGAGCGTCTCCGGGTAGTCGGCGAGTTCCGGCGCGTTGGACGGCGCCCCGGGGGTGAACGGCTCCGAGAGGGCGTCGACCGGCGGGTTCTGCCCGGGCGCCCGTTCGGGCTGGACCTGTGTCACTGGGTGCTCCTCGTCACAGGAGGGATGGGGCGTGGGTCACGCTAACGAGGCAAACCTATGAAATCAACGGTTATGTGGGGACCGTGTCGATGGGACACTGCGAGGCGACCGCGGATCCGGGGAGGCGAGGGTGCAGCTGCTCAGCGGTGACGCTCGGCGTGCCGTCTTCGCCCCGCTCGACGACGGCGCCCTGCGCAGCGAGGCCGTCGTCCGGCGTGTCGGCAGCGCCATCGCACTCGGCCTCCTGGCCGACGGCGAGCAGCTGCCGACCGAGACCGATCTCGCCACGATGCTCAATGTCTCGACCATGACCCTGCGCGAGGCGCTCTCGGAGCTGCGCAAGCTCGGTCTGGTGCAGACGCGCCGCGGTCGTGGCGGCGGGAGCTTTGTCTGCTCGCGGGAGGACGTGCTCGCCGAGCTGGCCGACGCCCGCCTCGCGGAGCTGGGCACGACGGACCTGCGCGAGCTGGGTGACGTCCACGCTGCGGTCGCGGCGGCCGCGGCCCGGCTCGCGGCGTCCCGCGCCTCCCGCACGGAGACCGCCCGCCTGCGCGACCTCGTCGACCGGCTGGCATCCGCCGGCTCCGTCACCGGCCAGCGCCGCATCGACGGCCGGTACTACATCGAGCTCGCCGCCTGCGCCCAGTCGGTGCGGCTGACCATGCAGGAGATGGACCTGCATCTCGAGCTCGGCCAGCTGCCATGGCCGCCGGCGCACTCGCCGGGGCTGCTCGACGTCATCGTCGCCGGCCACCGCGCCGTCGTCGACGCGATCGAGGACCGCGATGCCGCACGGGCGAGGGCCCTCGCCGAGGCGCACGTCGAGACACGGACGCTCTGGGCGATCGAGCTGCGGTTGCAGCGACTCGGCGGCGCCGCGGCGCCGGGTAGCGAGCGGGAGGTGTCGTGACCGACCGGGGGGCCGCTGAGGTCGCGCGGGTCACCGGGGCGGTGTCCGACCTGGTGGAGCAGGTGTTCGTCACCGTGTCCCGCGTGCGGGAGAGGGTGCTGAGCTCGGTCGAGCGGCACGGGCTGCGGGCCGGGAGCTGGGTCCTGCCCGACGGGGTGCAGGATCTGCTGCACGAGCCCGGGCAGCTCGCCGTCGGTCTGGGGCTGGTCGTGGCGCCGCGTCCCGAGCTGGATCTGACGCAGCGCCTGGAGTGGTGGCAGGTCGATCCGGACGCCGGCGGTCAGCTGCACACCCTCGAGCCGGACCTGCGGCCGATGAGCCTCGGCTACTACGACTACACGACCGCGGAGTGGTACGACGTCCCGCGCCGGACGGGGCGTCGGCACGCCTTCGGGCCGCACGTCGACGTCCACGGAACCGGGCGCTACGTGCTGACCATGACCGAGCCGGTCGTGGCCGAGAGCGGGTTCGTCGGGGTGGCCGGCGCCGACGTCCCCGTGCGCCGCTTCGAGGCATCCCTGCTGGAGGCTCTCGGGCATCTGCCGGTTCCCTTCGTCGTGCTCAACGACGAGGAGCGGATCGTGCTCTCCACAGCGCCCCGGTGGCTCGTGGGTGCGCTCGTTCCGCCAGACGGCAGGTCCGCCGGCCCCACCGCCGAGGTGACGGGCACGCCGTGGCGGGTGCAGCTGGTGCAGGAGGAGAGCGTGCTGCGGCCCTGACGGGGCTTCCGGACCGTAACAAGATTGCTACGTTCGCGGTCTTGTGTCCGTGAACTATGCATCTATAGGTTTTCACGGTCCCTGTGGCCTGGGGCACATCGGCGTCCGCCGAGCCGGCCCGCCACACGCCTCCGAGGAGACCTCGTGACCCCACCCGGTACCCACGCCGGTTCGACCGACGACGACGCGCAACTCGCCGCTCTCGGCTACACCGGGGAGTTCGAGCGGAGCATGGGCCTCTGGGCCAACATGGCCCTCGGCTTCACGTACCTGTCACCGCTCGTCGGCGTGTACTCGCTGTTCGCCTACAGCCTCTCCATCGGCGGACCGCCCTCGATCTGGTGGATCGTCATCGTCGGTGTGGGCCAGCTACTCGTGTCGCTGGTCTTCGGCGAGGTCGTGTCGCAGTACCCGCTCGCGGGCGGCATCTACCCGTGGACGCGGCGCCTCTGGAACCGGCGCGTGGCCTGGATCGTCTCGTGGATCTACCTCTGGGCGATCATCGTGACCGTCACCGCGGTGGCCGAGTTCGGTGGCGGCTTCGTCGCCGCGCTTTTCGGCGTCGACGCGACACCGGGGGTCGGCTTCGTGATCGCCGCCGGACTGCTGCTGATCGCCTTCGCCTTCAACTACAGCGGCACCCGCACGCTGGCCCGGATCGCCCGGATCGGCCTGGCCGCCGAGCTCATCGGCGTCATCGCCCTCGGGCTCTACCTGCTGCTGTTCCAGCGCGAGCAGTCGTTCTCGATCTTCTTCGACACTCTCGGCGCCGGGGGCGGCGACGGCTACCTGGGCACGTTCCTCGCCGCGTCGCTGTCGGGGCTGTTCCTCTTCTACGGCTTCGAGGCGTGCGGTGACGTGGCCGAGGAGGTCGCCGACCCGACCCGGCGCATCCCGCGCGCGATGATCCTCACCATCCTGGTCGGCGGGGTGTCGGGCCTCCTGTCGTACGCCGGCTATGTGATGGCCGCACCCGACGCCCAGCTGCAGGCGATCATGGCCGGCGAGGACATCGATCCCATCCCGACGATCCTCGAGAGCGCGCTCGGCACCGTCGGGTCGAAGGTCTTCCTGGTCATCGCCGTCACGGCCTTCGTCTCCTGCGTGCTCTCGCTGCAGGCCGCCGGCAGCCGGCTGCTCTACGCCTTCGCCCGCGACCGGATGCTGCCCGCCAGCGGCTGGCTGTCGCAGGTCTCGCCCCGGCACGCCGTGCCGATCAACGCGCTGACCGTCGTCTGCGTCGTCCCGATCCTCATCTGCCTGTTCGTGTACTTCGAGCCGGACACCCTGGCGCGGGTGACGGCGTTCGCCGTCCTCGGCATCTACATCGCCTTCCAGGCGGTCGTGCTGGCGGCCCTGCGGCAGCGGCTGAAGGGCTGGCGCCCGGCCGGGCTGTGGAACCTGGGGTCGGCCGGCATCGTGGTCAACGTCCTCGCGCTCGCCTACGGCATCTTCGCGATCATCCTGCTGCTCAAGCCGGCGCCCGGGACCGAGACGTTCCTGGACCGCTGGATCGTCGCCATCGGGCTGGCCATCGTCGCCGGGAGCGGGCTGCTGTACCTGCTGATCGCCCGGCCCGACCGGCACTCCTCGCACATCCCCGAGGGCGACGCCCGCGACGTGGCCGCGCAGCTCCGCGAGATCCGGCGCGCCGCCGCGGCCGGGAACGCGCCTGCCCGCGCGGGTGAAGACGTGCGCTGACGCTCGTCGGTTCCGGAGGGGCCCGGTCCACCGTTCGCGGTGGGCCGGGCCCTTCCTCGTGCAGCGGGCTGATGCACCTGTTCCCGGCGCGGCCGGACCGCCATCCTTCGCACATCCCACGACCAGGCGAGTGAGGAGATCGGCATGAAGTTCAGCTACGCGATGCTGCCCGACTACCCCCTCGAGGAGTCGCTGCGGGCGATCAAGCTGGCCGACGAGCTCGGCTTCCACGCGGTGTACGCGGCGGACGAGACCTGGCACAAGGACCTCTGGCTGCTCTTCGCCGCAGCGTCCCAGCAGACGTCGCGGATCCGGATGGGGCCGAGCCTCTCGGGGGTCGTCCTGCGGGAGCCCTCGCTCATCGCGCAGTCGGCCGCGACGCTCGACGAGCTCACCGGCGGCCGCGCCGAGGTCGTCCTGGGCAGCGGGAACTTCGGCCTGCTCGCCGAGTACAAGATCGACTGGAAGGAGACCAAGCCGCTCTCGCGCGTCATCGAGGGCGTCCACGTCGTCCGGACCCTGCTCGACGACGGCGCGATCACCTTCGACGGCGAGTTCTTCCGGTACGACGGGCTGTTCACCTTCGCGCGGCCGGTACAGGAACGTCTGCCGGTGAAGATGGGGGCGATGCGAGGGCCGCGGTCGTTCGTGGCCGCCGCCGAGCACTCCGACGGCTGCCACCACGCGCTCAGCTACACGCGCGAGGCCTACGACTACGCCGCCGAACACCTCCGGGCGGGGGCGGAGAAGGCCGGCAAGGACTGGACGGAGCTGGACTTCGGCGCCTGGGTCGTCGTCTCCGTGGGGCGCGACTCGGCGGCGGCCAAGGACGCGGCCCGGAGCATGGTGGGCATCTACGCGTCATCGATGCCGGCCGAGCAGCTCGAGCGCAACGGCGTCGACCCCGACAGCCTCAAGCCCATCATCGAGGCGATCGGCAGGGGAGACCTCGCGAAGGGGGTCGAGCTCACCACGCCGGAGATCGCGGACAAGCTCTCCTTCGCCGGCACCCCCGAGGAGGTCACGGCCAAGATCAAGGAGATCGAGCCGGCGGGGGTCAACCATCTGATCGCCGCGCTCACCGACGCCTCGCTGGTCAAGGCATTCACCGGTCGCGAGCTGCCGGGGGTGGCGACGGTGGAGGAGCAACTGCGGCTGCTCCACGACGAGGTCATGCCGGCGTTCTCCTGAGGCGCGTCCGCCCACCGGCGGGGCGGCATCAGCCCGGGTGGACGGCGTGCCGAGCAGCGTGGCGACGGGGACGGGCACCCGGGCCGTCCGACGAAATGGACACCGCTGCGCCGCCGATGCGCCGAAGCGGACAGTATCGTCGCGGGCGCGCAGGCCCCACTCTGGTCGCTGCATGCCCCGTCGGGGGCGCCCTGCGCCGTGCGAGGAGAACGCGATGACCGATCTGCTGACCGAACCGGGGACCGTGGCCCAGGAGCGCCGACTGGTCACCGAGCTGCCCGGCCCCCGGTCGCGCGAGCTCGCGTCCCGCCGCGCCGGCGCCGTCGCCTCCGCCGTCGGCAGCACCCTGCCGATCTACGTCGAGCGCGCCGGAGGCGGTGTGGTCGTCGACGTCGACGGCAACTCGCTGATCGACCTCGGCTCGGGCATCGCGGTCACCAACGTCGGCAACGCCGCACCGGAGGTGGTGGACGCCGTCCGGGCACAGGTGGCCGCCTTCACCCACACCTGCTTCATGGTCGGGCCCTACGAGGGCTACGTCGCCGTGTGCGAGGAGCTGAACCGGCTCACCCCCGGCGACCACGAGAAGCGCTCGGCGCTGTTCAACTCGGGCGCGGAGGCGGTGGAGAACGCGGTCAAGGTGGCGCGGCAGGCCACGAAGCGTTCCGCGATCATCGTCTTCGACCACGCCTACCACGGCCGGACGAACCTCACGATGGCGCTGACCGCCAAGAACATGCCCTACAAGAACGGGTTCGGGCCGTTCGCCTCGGAGATCTACCGCGTGCCGATGTCCTATCCCTTCCGCGACGAGCCGGGCATGACGGGGGAGCAGGCCGCGGCCCGCGCGATCTCGCTCATCGAGACCCAGGTGGGCGCGGCCAACGTCGCCGGCGTCCTGATCGAGCCGATCCAGGGTGAGGGCGGCTTCGTCGTCCCCGCCCCGGGCTTCCTGCCGGCGCTCGCCGACTGGTGCCGGCGCTCGGGTGCGCTGTTCATCGCCGACGAGATCCAGACCGGCTTCTGCCGGACCGGCCAGTGGTTCGCCTCCGAGCACGAGGGCGTCGTCCCCGACCTGGTCACCACCGCCAAGGGCATCGCCGGCGGGCTGCCGCTCGCGGCGCTGACGGGTCGCGCCGAGGTGATGGACGCCGTCCACACCGGCGGCCTCGGCGGCACCTACGGCGGCAACCCGGTGGCCTGCGCCGCGGCGCTCGCCACCATCCGCACGATGCGCGAGCGGGACCTCGCCGGCGCCGCCCGGGCCATCGAGGCCACGATGCTTCCTCGCCTGAAGGCGCTGCAGGAGCGCACCGCCGTCATCGGTGACGTCCGCGGTCGCGGGGCGATGCTCGCCGTCGAACTGGTCCGGCCCGGCACGACCGAGCCCGACGCCGAGCTGACCAACCGCATCTCGAAGGCCTGCCACGCCCAGGGCGTGATCACGCTGACGGCGGGGACGTTCGGCAACGTCCTGCGCTTCCTGCCGCCGCTGGTCATCGGGCAGGACCTGCTCACCGAGGCGCTCGACGTGCTCGACGCCGTCTTCGCCGAGCACGCGCCCGCCCGCTGAGGCCGCCGCTCCTCGGTTGATCATCGGCGGGTGGCTGCCCGACACGCTGTCGAGGGCAGCCACTCGCCGATGGTCAATCCGCACCCGGCCGCCAGCCCCGGCTGAGCAGGGCTCGTCGCGTCCGCTCCACGACGACGGTCGGGCCGGTGATGTGCCGGCCGGCGAAGCGCAGGACGAGCCAGCCGTCCGCGCCCATGAGGGAGTACCGGTCGACGTCCCGGCCGAACTGCTCTTGATCGGCGTGCTGACGACCCTCGTACTCCAGGAGCACGCGCCACTCCGGGTATCCGAGGTCCCCGTGGGCGACGACCCGGCCCCAGCGGTCGTGGATCGCCACCTGTGGCTGCGGGTCGGGTAATGGGCTCGTGAGCAGCCAGTAGCGCAGCAGGCTCTCCGGCCGCGACATGGCGAGCGGGGAGAGCAGGGGCGCGCACGCCCGCGCCCGGACGACCCCTCGGGCACCGTTCGCTCGTGCCAGCCGCTCCGCGAGGATCTCGGCGTCGAGATGCCCCAGGCGCCACAGGGCGTCTCCGACGGCGACGAGTTCGTCGTCCGCCAGGACCGCGGCGAGGTCGAGCCAGGTCTGCGCGCCGCTGGTCGTCGGCAGTCCGTCGAGCCGGATCTCGTCCCCTGCGCCCAGAGAACGCACGTGGATGCGCAGGCCGAGGCGTCGCGCGCGATAGGTGCCGGGGCGGACGGTGAAGTCGAGCGGGAGACCGGCGCCCACGGGGGCTCCCAGCAAGGCCCCGGCGGTCGAGTGGGACGCGAGCGCTCCCTCCGGCAGGACCTGGAGCGCGGCTCGAACCGTGAGCGGCAGGGTGAGCTCGACCGAGCGAGAGACGTAGCCGCCGCGGAACACGCGAACGCCGTCCGCCTGTCGCTGCGACCTGGTGAGCTCGGCGACGTCGGCTGCGGCGAGGGTGTAGACGGGTGGAAGGAGATGCTTCGTCACACGGCGACGGTGAGCGACTTCGATGACACGCAGGCCGTCTCGAGCGGATCGGTGGATGCGTGCGGGCCATGTGGAAAGCCGAGTGAGCAGTTCTGGTCGCCCGACACGCGCTGGCACGGCGTGTCGAGCGACCTCAACTGCTCACTCGATCGACACCGGTCCGGCCGATGATCACGGGGTGTTCAGGCGGGCGAGCTGGTCGTCGCTGAGCGTCAGCTCCGCCGCGGCGGCGGAGTCCTGGATGGACGACGCACGCGAGGCGCCCGGGATCGGGATGACCACGTCGGCCTGCGCGAGGTGCCAGGCGAGCGTCACCTGGTAGACCGAGACGCCGAGCTCCTCGGCCACCTCGGCGAATGCCGGCGCGGTCGCGGGCAGCGACCCGGCCGACGAGACGCCGCCGAAGGGGCTCCACGGCAGCCACGCCAGGTCGTGGCCCGCGCAGTGCGTCAGTTCGTCGGCCGAGAAGCGCCAGCCCGGCGAGAACTGGTTCTGGACGCTCACCAGGGCCTCGCCGAGGACGGACCGGGCGACGTCGATCTGCGCGATGTCGGCGTTGGAGACGCCGACCATGCGGACCAGCCCGGCATCGACCAGGTGGCGCAGGCCCTGCATCGACTCCTCCCACGGCGTCTCCGGGTCGGGCCGGTGGAACTGGTAGAGCCCGATGGCATCGCCGCCGAGGCGCCGCAGCGACGCCTCGCAGGCGCGGCGCAGGTAGGTGGGCGACCCGTCCAGCTCCCACTCGGTGCCGCGGCGCGTGTGCCCGCCCTTGGTCGCCACGAGGACGTCGTCGGCTCCGGGGCCGTAGGCGGCGAGCGCCTCGGCGACCAGTGACTCGTTGTGGCCGAACTCCGCCTCGTCGCGCGCGTAGGCGTCCGCGGTGTCGATGAGGGTCACTCCCGCGTCGAGGGCGGCGTGGACGACGCCGATGGCCTCCTCCCGCGAGGGCCGGTCGTCCTTCGTGGACAGCGGCATGGCGCCCAGCCCGATGGCGCTGACGGTCACGTTCCCGATGCGTCTCTTCTGCACGGGGCTTGTCGTGCCCCGCGGGTAACTTGCCAACCGTGACGTCGCTGTTCGATGCGCCCGAGGACGACGGCCCGGGCACCCCCGACGCCGGGGCGCCGCTCGCGGTCCGGATGCGGCCGCGCGCCCTGGACGAGGTCGTGGGCCAGCGGCACCTGCTCGGCCCACGGGCGCCGCTGCGCCGGCTGGTCGAGTCCGACGAGCCGATGTCGCTGGTGCTCTACGGCCCTCCCGGCACCGGCAAGACCACGCTCGCGCACGTCATCTCGCTGGCCACCAAGCGCCAGTTCGTCCAGCTGAGCGCGCTCGACTCGGGCGTGAAGGAGGTCCGCGCGGTCATCACCGCGGCCAAGCGCGAGCTGACCTACGCCGGGCGGCGCACGGTGCTGTTCATCGACGAGGTGCACCGCTTCTCCAAGACCCAGCAGGACAGCCTGCTGTCGGCGGTCGAGGACCGGATCGTCAGCCTGATCGCGGCGACCACCGAGAACCCGTTCTTCTCCGTGGTCAGCCCGCTGCTGTCCCGCAGCCTCGTGCTCGCCCTGCAGCCGCTCTCGGACGACGACATCCGCGCGGTGCTGCGCCGCGCCCTCACCAGCGAGCGCGGGCTCGACGGCGCCGTCACCCTCACCGAGGAGGCGGAGGACCACCTGGTGCGCGTGGCCGGCGGCGACGCACGCAAGGCGCTGACCGCCCTGGAGTCCGGCGCCGGCGCGGCGGTGGCGGCCAGGACGACGGTGCTCGACCTCGTCACCCTCGAGACGGCGGTGGCCCAGGCGGCGGTCCGCTACGACCGGCAGGGCGACCAGCACTACGACGTCGCCAGCGCCCTGATCAAGAGCATCCGCGGCAGCGACGTCGACGCGGCCCTGCACTACCTGGCCCGCATGGTGTCGGCGGGGGAGGACCCCCGGTTCATCGCCCGGCGCCTGGTCATCTCGGCCAGCGAGGACATCGGCATGGCCGACCCGACGGCGCTGCTCACCGCGGTCGCCGCCGCGGACGCGGTCGCCTTCATCGGCATGCCCGAGGGGCACTTCCCGCTTGCCCAGGCCGTCGTCCACCTGGCCACGGCACCCAAGTCCAACGCCGTCACCGTCGGCATCGGCGAGTCGATGGCCGACGTGCACGCCGGGCTGGCCGGGCCGGTGCCCCCCGGGCTGCGCGACGCCCACTACGCCGGTGCGAAGAAGCTGGGCCACGGGAAGACCTACACATATCCGCACGACCACCCCGACGGCGTCGTCCCGCAGCAGTACCCGCCCGACGCGCTGGTCGGCAAGGACTACTACCGGCCGACCAACCGGGGGGCCGAGGCTCGGCTGGTCGAGCGGCTGGCCAAGCTGCGGGCGATCATCCGTCGTCACCGCTGAGCGGGCAGCGATCGGCGGGGCACGGACGCCGGATCCGCCCCGCGGCTAGGGTGACCACGCCGGAACCGACGCCGGGACGGCGCACTTCGGCAGGGGCTGAACGCACGCGGCTCGTCGCGTCGACACAGAGAGAGTGGGAGCAGGGGTGTCCGTAGGAGAGATCGCCGGGCTTATCGCGGCCGGGGCCCTGGTGCTGTTGGTGGTGCTGGTCGCCTTCCCGCTGCTCAAGCTGGGCCGCACGCTCGACGAGACCACGCTGACCATCCGGCAGGCCCGGGAGCAGACCGCCCCGATCCTCGACCAGGCCAGCACGACGGTCGCCCACGTCAACAGCAACCTCGAGCGCGTGGACGACATCGCCGGCAACGCGGCCAACGTGTCGAGCAACGTGGCCGCACTCACCAGCGTCGTCGCCGCGACGCTCGGCAGCCCCCTGATCAAGATCGCGGCCTTCAGCTACGGCGTGCGCAGCGCGACCAGGAAGCGGCGTGAGGGCGTGGCGCTGGCCGAGGCCGCCCGCCGTGACAGGGAGGCGCGCAGAGCCGATCGCGATGCACGTCGCGCCGCCCGGCGGGCCGCCTGATGCGGCGCCTGTTCTGGCTGGCGATGGGCGTGACGATCGGCGCGCTCGTCGTGCGCAAGCTCAGCCGCGCCGCGGACAAGATCACCCCGAGCGGCATCGCCGGCTCGATCGCCGAGGGCCTGCGCGACCTCGCCGACGCGATCGGTGAGTTCGGGGCCGACATCCGCGCCGCCGCCGCCGAGCGCGAGGCCGAGATCCGTTCGGGCACCGGCCTCGACGCACCGCTCCCGACCGGCGACCAGGTCCAGCTCCCCGGCCGTCCCGGACGGCACGGCGCGCACTCCGCCTGAGGCCGGTTCCGACGAGACCTGGCCCACCACCGACCCGGCCGTTCCTCGAAGCTCCCGAGCTCCGCGGTCCGGCCCCGCAGAACTGAGTAGAGCTGAAGATGCAGACCGCCGAGATCCGCCGCCGCTTCCTCGAGCACTTCGCCCAGCGCGGGCACACCGTCGTCCCCAGTGCCTCGCTGATCTCCCCGGACCCGTCCCTGTTGTTCACCGTCGCCGGCATGGTGCCGTTCATCCCGTACCTGACCGGGCGGGAGCCGGCGCCCTATCCGCGGGCGACGAGCGTGCAGAAGTGCGTGCGCACCCTCGACATCGAGGAGGTGGGCAAGACCACCCGGCACGGCACGTTCTTCCAGATGAACGGCAACTTCTCCTTCGGTGACTACTTCAAGGAAGGCGCGATCCAATACGCCTGGGAGCTGATCACCGGGGGTGTGGAGGACGGCGGCCTGGGGTTCGATCCCGACCGCATCTGGGCGACGGTGTACCTGGACGACGACGAGGCCGCCGACGCCTGGCACCGCATCGCGGGCCTGCCCAAGGAGCGCATCCAGCGGCTGGGCATGGACGACAACTACTGGTCGACCGGCGCTCCCGGACCGGCCGGCCCCTGCTCGGAGATCTTCTTCGACCGGGGACCGGAGTTCGGCCCGGACGGTGGCCCGGCGGTGGACACGGCCGGTGACCGCTTCCTCGAGTTCTGGAACCTCGTCTTCATGCAGTACGAGCGGGGTGCGGGCGAGGGCAAGGACTTCCCGATCCTCGGCGAGCTGCCCAAGAAGAACATCGACACCGGTATGGGCATGGAGCGGGTGGCCTACCTCCTCCAGGGCGTCGACAACATGTACGAGATCGACGAGGTGGCCCCGGTGCTGCGCCGCGCCGCGGACCTCGCGGGCGTCACCTACGGCCGCGACCACGCCGCCGATGTGCGGCTGCGGGTCGTCGCCGACCACGTGCGCAGCGGCCTCATGCTCATCGGCGACGGCATCACGCCGGGCAACGAGGGGCGGGGCTACATCCTGCGTCGCCTGCTGCGCCGCGCCGTCCGCTCGATGAAGCTGCTCGGTGTCGACGAGGCGACGCTGCCGGAGCTGCTGCCGGTCTCCCGCGACGCCATGAGCGCCAGCTATCCGGAGCTGGCCACCGACTTCGCGCGCATCGCCGCCGTGGCCTACGCCGAGGAGGAGGCGTTCCGCCGCACGCTGTCCGCCGGGACGACGCTGTTCGACACCGCGGTGAAGCAGGCCAAGCAGGCGGGCGCCCCCACGCTCAGCGGGGACCAGGCGTTCTCGCTGCACGACACGTACGGGTTCCCCATCGACGTCACCCTCGAGATGGCGGCCGAGCAGGGCGTGACCGTCGACGAGGCCGGCTTCCGCGCGCTCATGAAGGAGCAGCGCGACCGTGCCCGGGCCGACGCGCGGGCCAAGCGGACCGGCTCGGTCGACGTCCTCGCCTACCGGCGGCTGCTGACCGAGCACGGCCCCACCGACTGGCAGGCCTACGACACCCTGCGCACCGACTCCCGCGTCCTCGGCCTGGTCACCGAGGGCGACGACGCGCTCGAGGTGGCCGGATCGGGGGAGATCACCCGGGTCGTCCTCGACCGGACGCCGTTCTACGCCGAGTCCGGGGGCCAGGTCGCCGACGCCGGTTTCCTGACCTGGAAGGGCGGCCGCGCCGAGGTGATCGACGTCCAGCGGCCGATCAAGGGCCTGGTCGCCCACCAGGTGCGCGTGCTCGAGGGTGAGCTCCGGGAGAACGCCGAGCTCACCGCCGAGGTCGACTACGAGTGGCGGCTCTCGGCCTGCCAGGCGCACTCGGGCACCCACGTGGTGCACGCCGCACTCCGGCAGGTGCTCGGCCCGCAGGCCCTACAGTCCGGTTCGTACAACCGGCCGGGCTACCTGCGGCTGGACTTCGCCTGGCAGGGGGCGCTCACCGCCCAGCAGCGCACGGACATCGAGGACGTCGCCAACGCCGCGGTCCGCGCCGACCACCGGGTCACCGCGTCCTACATGACGCTGCCCGAGGCCCGAGCCTTCGGCGCTCTGGCGCTCTTCGGCGAGACCTACGGCGAGCAGGTGCGCGTGGTCGAGATCGGCGGGCCGTGGTCGCGGGAGCTCTGCGGTGGCACGCACGTGCGCGGCAGCGCGCAGATCGGCACGCTCGCGCTCACCGGGGAGTCATCGGTCGGCTCGGGCTCCCGGCGCGTGGAGGCGGTCGTGGGCCTCGAGGGCTTCCGGTACCTGGCGCGCGAGCGCGACCTCGTCCGCCAGCTCGCCGACCTGCTCAAGACCCCGCAGGACGGCCTGGTCGAGCGGGTCGGCGGCATGCTCACCCGCCTGCGCGACGCCGACAAGGAACTCGCCGACCTGCGCGGTCAGCAGACGCTGGCCGCGGCCGGTCAGCTCGCCGCGTCCGCGCACGAGGTGGGCGGGACCGCCGTGGTCACGGGCTCGCCCGCCGGGCTGGGTGGGGGAGACCTCCGCACCCTCGCGCTCGACGTCCGCGGCCGGCTTCCCGCCGACCGGCCGTCGGTGGTGCTGCTCGCGTCCGAGAGTGGTGGCAAGGTGGCTCTCGTCGCCGCGCTGAACCCTGCCGCGCAGCAGGCCGGGCTCTCGGCCAATGACGTGCTCCGGGCCGCGGCCCCGCCCGTCGGCGGTCGCGGGGGAGGCAAGGCGGACGTCGCCCAGGGCGGCGGAACCGATCCCGCGGGTATCCCCGCGGCGTTGCAGGCCGGCGAGCAGGCGGTTGCCGCCGCCACGGGAAGGTGACCCACGTGTCCGACTCCGAGTACAACCCCGAGGACACCGGTCCGGTCGGCGAGCGTCGCCGGAAGCTGCCGGCCGTGCCGCCCGCCCGGCCCCGGGCGACGCCGTCCCAGCCGACGTACCACCCGACCACGGAGCTCGACCTCAGTCGCGGGTTCCCCCCGGTCTCGCACGAGACGACGGAGATCGACCTCAGCGGTGGCTGGCCGCAGCACCTGAAGCCGCCGCCGCCCCCGCCCGCGCAGCCGGCCCGGCCGGCCGGGCGGGTGCTCGGCGTGGACGTGGGCACCGTGCGGGTCGGCGTGGCGCTCTCGGATCCGACCGGAACCCTCGCCAGCCCCCTCGAGACCCTCCGCCGGGCCAAGGATCTGTCCGACGTCGACCGGCTCGTGCAGCTGGTGGTGGAACACGAGGTGGCAGAGGTGGTCGTGGGAGAGCCGGTGCATCTGTCAGGTGCGTCGGGCGCTTCCGCAACGGATGCAGCCAATTACGCTCAGGAACTAGCCGACCGCATTCCGGATGTGCCGGTGAACCTGATCGACGAAAGGCTCTCCACCGTGACCGCAGCCAGTCACCTGCGCGAAGGCGGCATCGACAGCCGCAAGCAGCGCCAGGTCATCGACCAGGCGGCCGCCGTCGTCATCCTGCAACAGTTCCTCGACAGCCGGCGGGCAGGCTCGTGAGCGAGCCCGGCGGTCCGCGTCAGCGGGGGAGACACTCCTCGGCCGACGACGGCTCCGCCGGTGTTCCCACCCCGCCCTGGGCCGCCCGCCGGGAGCCGGGCCCGGCGATGCCCTACGGCATCCCCGCGCAGGCCGGTCAGCCGACCGACGACTTCCGCGTTCCCGCGTACCTGCCCTCGCCGGCGGGGCGGGCCACCGGCGGTTTCCGCCCGGTCTCCGGCGTCCTCGACCGCTTCGGCGAGCGGACCGGACCCGTCGCCGAACCGGAGTGGTGGTCCTACGGCTCCACCGATCACCCCAGCCACCCCCTGAGCGCGCGCCACCGCGGCACCGACGACCGCGAGCCGGGCGGCTGGAATCCCGAGCCCGACCGGCAACAGCCTGGGAGCGCTCCCCGCGAGCACTACCACCCCTCGGCCCCCCTGCCGCCCCTCCCGTCCGGTGTCTGGGACCGGCTGCGGCCCCGGGACTCCGAGCTGTACAGCCGCGGCGACGGCGTCTATGACGAGCGGGCCTATGACGAGCGGGCCTACGACGATCGTGCCTACGACGACGAGGTGTTCGACGAGGACGCCGCCACCGTGGCGCATCCCCGCCTGGGTCGGCCCACCGGGCAGGCCCCCTCCGACGAGGACGTCCGTGCCGGCGTCCCGCCTTTCCCGGTGGAGGACGACCGCACCGACGCGCACCGGTTCGACCAGGACGGCTGGGAGGACCGGACGGGTGGGCTCGAGGTCATCGGCGCCCACGTCGGGAACGACGGGTCCCGTGGTCGCCGCTGGCGCCGGTCCCGTCGGGACGACCGGCGCGACGCCGGAGTCGATCCGGCCCCCGAGACAGACCTCGGTTCCGGCCTCTCCGCCGACGACCACGCCCTGGCCGGCGGCCATGGGGACACCGGGTACGTACCCGACCAGCACGGGGTCGACGACCACCCGTACGACGACCACCCCTTCGACGACCACCCCTTCGACGACCATCCCTTCGACGGCCACCCCTTCGACGACCACGGGGACACCGGCCGTGGGCACGACGAGCCCGCGTTCGACGCCCACCTGCCCGACGACGACATCCCCGTCGCCCCGTACGACGCCCGCAGCGGGCGTCGCCGGCGGCGGCGCCGGATCGCCGTCCTCCTCTCCCTCCTGGTCCTGGCCGGGATCGTGGCCGGGATCGTGGTCGGCGGCGGAAAGCTGCTGACGATGATCAATCCGGCATCGCGCGACTTCACCGGCCAGGGCACCGGCACCGCCCAGGTGCGGATCAACCAGGGCGACACCCTGAGCGACATCGGTCAGATCCTGGTCGACGGCGGCGTCATCGCGTCCGTCGGCCCGTTCGTCGACGCGGCCGAGGCCGACCCCGACGCCGCGGGCATCCAGCCCGGCGTCTACCGGCTTCGGGAGAAGATGAGCGGCAAGGCGGCCGTCAGCCTCCTGCTCGACCCGGCGTCGCGCCTGGTCACGCGGATCACGCTGCGCGAGGGGCTCACGGTCAAGGCGACCCTGGCAAAGCTGGCCGAGGCGACCGGCACGCCGATCGCGGAGTTCAACGCCGCCGCGGCCGACCCCGCTGCGCTGGGACTGCCCGACTACGCCCGCGGCAAGCTGGAGGGGTTCCTCTTCCCGGCCACGTACGACTTCGAGCCCGACACCACGCCGGCCGACATGCTCAAGCAGATGGTCGACCGCGCCCTGCACGCCTTCGACGACCTGCAGATCGCGCCGGCCGACCGGCTCACGGTGCTCACCAAGGCCAGCCTCGTGCAGGCAGAAGCCAGCAGCACCGAGGACATGGCCAAGGTCGCGAGGGTGCTGGAGAACCGCATGGCCGACGGCATGCCGCTGCAGCTGGACACCACGGTGAACTACGCCAACGGCAAGACCGGGATCACCACCTCGGCGGCCGACCGCAAGAACCCGTCGCCGTACAACACGTACGTGCACCCCGGGCTGCCGCCGGGCGCCATCGACAACCCGGGCGAGGAGGCGCTGCGCGCCGTGCTCTCCCCGGCTCCGGGCGACTGGCGCTTCTTCGTGGTGGTCAATCCCGACACGGGTGAGACCCGCTTCGCCAAGACCGGCGCCGAGCACCAGCAGAACGTGCTGCTCTTCCAGCAGTGGCTGCGGGAGCACCCGGGCGGATGAGAGCCGCGGTCCTCGGACGCCCGGTGAGCCACTCGCTGTCCCCGCTGCTGCACCGGGCGGCGTACGCGGCGCTGGGGCTCGACGACTGGACCTACGACGCCCTCGACATCGGCGCCGAGGACCTGCGGGACCTCCTCGCCGGCCTCGGCGAGGAGTGGCGCGGGTTCTCGGTGACCATGCCGTGCAAGCAGGCGGCGGTCGAGGTGGCGCAGGTCGTCGAGCCGCTGCCCCGCCTGCTCGGAGCGGCGAACACCCTCGTCCGAACCGAGGCGGGGTGGCGGGCCGAGAACACCGACGTCACCGGCGTCGGCATGGCGCTGCAGCTGGCCGGGGTCGAGCGGGTCGGTCACGCCGCGATCATCGGTGCCGGGGGGACGGCGGCGGCTGCGGCCGTGGCGCTCTCCTCCCTCGGCGCCCAGCACGTCGACGTCGTCGTCCGCAATCCCGACCGAGCCGGCGACGTCCTCCGCGTCCTCGAGACGCTCGGCGTCTCCGCGGGCGTCACGGTGTTCGAGCACGCCGACCTCGAGGCTCCGCTCGTGGTCAGCACGGTGCCCATCGATGCGCAGCCCGACGTGCTCGGCTTCGACTGGCGGCGGGGGCACACGGTGCTCGACGTCCTGTACGCCCCCTGGCCGACCCCGCTGGCCGCGCGGGTCACCGGCACCGGGGGCACCGTCGTCGGCGGCCTCGAGGTGCTGTTCTGGCAGGCGACGGTGCAGGTCGAGCTGATGACCGGACGGCCGGCCCCGATCGCCGCGATGCGCGGCGCCCTTGACGCGGCCGTCGGCGTCGCCTGACGCGAGCCGTCCGGTGCACCTCGCCCATCCGGGCCTGCTCGCCACGGCCGTCGTGGTCTCGCTCGCGGTCGGGCCGTGGCTGGCGCGGGTCGCCGTCCGGCTGGCGTCCCGGGACGACGCCGCGCGCCCCTCGGCTGTCCGCGTCGCCGTCACCACCGCGCTGCTGGCCGTCCTGACGAGCGGCGCCGTCGTCCTCGCCGGTCCGCGCCCGGCCACCCTGGCGCTGGCGTGGGCCGCCGGCGCAGGCCTCGTGCTCGGCGCGGTCGATCTCGCCTCCCACCGGCTGCCCGACCGGGTGACCTTCCCGGCGCACGCCGTCTGCGCGGTCGCACTGGCCGCCGACGCGGCGGTCCTCGGCTCGTGGAGCGCGCTGCTGCGGGCCGGCATCGCCGCGGCGGCGGCCTTCGGGCTCGCCGCCCTGCTCGCCGCCCTCGCTCCGGAGGGGCTGGGTTTCGGCGACGTCAAGCTGCTCGCCCTGCTCGGGCTGGTCCTCGGCTGGATCGGCTGGGGCGTACTGCTCGCCGGCGTCTTCCTCGGGCTGCTGACCGGGGCGCTCGTCTCGCTGGTGCTGCTGGCCACCCGCCGGGCGGGCCTGCGCACCGCGGTGCCGTTCGCGCCGCCGCTGCTCACCGGGGCGGTGCTCGCCCTGGCTCTGGCAGGCTCCGGTTCGCCGATCTGAACGGCCACCCTTCAGGGGCCCGCCCGAGCCCGCGAGGGAAGGGTGGAAGGGTGGTCCTTCTAGAATCCGGGGCATGTTGCGCTGGCTGACCGCAGGTGAGTCGCACGGTCAGCAGCTCACCGCCATCCTGGAGGGTCTGCCGGCCGGCGTCGAGGTGCAGACGGCCGATGTGGACGCCGCACTGGCGCGCCGGCGGCTCGGCCACGGCCGCGGGGCGCGCATGTCGTTCGAGCAGGACGAGGTCACGCTCACCGGCGGGGTGCGGCACGGGCGCACCCAGGGCGGCCCGATCGCCGTCCAGATCGGCAACACCGAGTGGCCGAAGTGGACGACGGTGATGGCGGCCGATCCGGTCGACCCCGACGTGCTGGCGGGCCAGGCCCGCAACGCTCCGCTGACCCGCCCGCGGCCGGGGCACGCCGACCTCGCCGGCATGCAGAAGTACGGCTTCGACGACGCCCGGCCGGTGCTCGAGCGCGCCAGTGCCCGCGAGACCGCGGCCCGCGTCGCGCTCGGCGCGATCGCCTCGGCGTTCCTGCGCCAGACCGTGGGCGTCGAGGTGGTGAGCCACGTCGTCGCCATCGGCCCGGTGGTCGCACCCGACGGCCTGGTGCCCGGCCCCGGCGACAACCCGCGCATCGACGACGACCCAGTGCGCTGCGCCGACCCGGCGACCAGCGCGCAGATGGTGGCCGAGATCGACGACGTCCGGAAGAACGGCGACACCCTGGGTGGCGTCATCGAGGTCGTCGTCCACGGCCTCCCGCCGGGCCTGGGCAGCCACGTGCACTGGGACAGGCGGCTCGACGCGCGGCTGGCGGCGGCCCTCATGGGCGTGCAGTCGGTCAAGGCCGTCGAGGTCGGCGACGGCCTGGAGACGACGCGCCGGCGGGGTTCGGTGGCGCACGACGAGATCGTCAGCGACGGCGGGCGCATCCAGCGGCTCACCGACCGCGCCGGCGGCATCGAGGGCGGCATGACCAACGGCGAGGTGCTGCGGGTCCGCGCGGCCATGAAGCCCATCTCCACCGTGCCCCGGGCGCTCGCGACCGTCGACGTGGCCACCGGCGACCCGGCGGTGGCGATCAACCAGCGCAGCGACGCGTGCGCGGTGCCCCGCGGCAGCGTCGTCATGGAGGCGATGGTGGCGCTCGTCCTCGCCGACGCCGTCCTGGAGAAGTTCGGCGGCGACTCGGTGCCCGAGACCCGCCGCAACGTGCAGTCCTACCTCGACTCGCTGCAGATCCGATGAGCCCGATCCTGGTCCTCGTCGGCCCGCCGGCATCGGGCAAGACGACCATCGGCACCGGGGTCGCCGAGATCCTCGGCGTGTCCTTCCGCGACACCGACGGCGACGTCGAGGTCCTCGCCGGCGCGACCGTGGCCGATGTCTTCGTGCAGCACGGCGAGACCTACTTCCGTGCGCTGGAGGAGCAGGCGGTCGCGCGGGCCATGGCCGAGCACGCGGGAGTGCTGGCCCTCGGCGGCGGCGCGGTCACCAGCGCCGCGACCCGCGAACTGCTCGTCGCCCACGCGCGGCAGGGCGGCACCGTGGTGTGGCTCGACGTCGACCTCCCCTCGGCCGCGCGCCGGGTCGGGCTCTCGCGGGACCGGCCCATCCTCGGCGTGAACCCGCGGGCGATGCTGCGCACGATGCTCGAGCAGCGTGCCCCGCTCTACGGGGAGGTCGCCACGTTCACGGTGGCCACCGGCGGGCGCACACCCGAGGACGTCGTCGCCCAGGTCCTGGCCGCGCTGCCCGGCCGGACGGCGGTCTCGTGAGGCGGGTGACCGTCGCCGGGGACGCGCCCTACGAGGTCGTGATCGGTCCGGGGGCCGGCGCCGAGCTCGGGCTGGTGCTGGCCGGCACCTCGAAGGCCGCCGTGGTTCACGCCCCGCCGCTGGCCGCCGCGGCCGGTGCCGCCGTCGAGAGCCTGCAGACCGCCGGTGTCGCCGCCGAGGCGGTCGTCGTGCCCGACGGCGAGGCCGCCAAGACGGCGCAGGTGGCCGCGCGGCTCTGGGACGAGTTCGGGCGCCTGGGACTCACCCGGTCCGACGCCGTCGTCGGGGTCGGCGGGGGAGCGGTCACCGATCTCGCCGGGTTCGCCGCGGCGACCTGGACCCGGGGCATCCGTGTCGTGCAGGTGCCCACGAGCGTGCTCGGCATGGTCGACGCCGCGGTGGGCGGCAAGACCGGCATCAACACCGCAGCGGGCAAGAACCTGGTCGGCGCGTTCCACCCGCCGGCCGCCGTGCTGGCCGACACCGACGCCCTGAGTGGACTGTCGGACGCCGAGTTCCGGTCGGGCCTGGCCGAGGTGGTCAAGTGCGGCTTCATCGCCGACGGCGAGATCCTGCGGCTGCTGACCGAGGACCCCACCGGACGCCGGGACACCGAGGAGCTGATCGAGCGCGCCGTGCGGGTCAAGGCCGACGCGGTCGCCGGCGACCTCTACGACCGGGGCCGCCGCGAGTTCCTCAACTACGGCCACACCCTCGGCCACGCCATCGAGCGGGTCGAGGACTTCGGCTGGCGGCACGGCGAGGCGGTCGCCGTCGGGCTGGTCTTCGCCGCCGAGCTGGCCGGCCGGGCCGGGCTGCTGTCGCCCGCCGACGTCGGCCGGCACCGTTCGCTGGTCGCGGCCATGGGTCTGCCCACGCGGTACGCCGGGGACTGGAGCCGGCTGCAGGCGGTCATGCGGGTCGACAAGAAGGCCCGGGGCGCCTCGTTGCGCTTCGTCGTCCTCGACGGGCGACGGCCTGGAGAAGCTGCCACACCCATGATCCTGACCGACCCCGACCAGGCGTGGCTCGACGCCGCCTGGGCGGCCGTCTCCGACGAAGGGACCTCCTCGTGACCGTGCAGGTGCTCAACGGGCCCAACCTGGGTCGGCTCGGCCTGCGTGAGCCGGAGAAGTACGGGTCGACGACGTACCCCGACCTGGTGGAGCTGCTCGGGAAGACCGGCCGGGACCTCGGGCTCGAGGTGCAGGTCCGCCAGACCGACGACGAGGCCGAGATGCTCCGCTGGGTGCACGAGGCCGCCGACGCCGGCGACCCGGTGGTGCTCAACCCGGGGGCCTGGTCGCACACGTCGATCGCGCTCCGCGACGCCCTCGCGATGCTGACCGCCCGGCTCGTCGAGGTGCACATCACCAACATCCACGCCCGCGAGGAGTTCCGGCACCACTCCTACGTCTCCGGCGTCGCGACCGGGGTGATCGCCGGCCTCGGGGTGCAGGGGTACGTGCTGGCCCTGCACTGGCTCTCCGGGCAGGCCGACACGTGACGCGGGCAGCGGAGCGACGCGAGGCCCTCCGGATCACGGCCGCGGCGCGTGGGCTGGACGCCGTCCTGGTCACCAACCTGCTCAACGTCCGGTACCTGACCGGGTTCACCGGGTCGAACGGCGCATTGCTGGTCCGCACCGACGGCAGGGACCTGTTCGGCACCGACGGGCGGTACACCACGCAGGCCGGCGTCCAGGTGCCCGACGTGGAGCTGCTGGTCGACCGGGCCACCGTGTCGGCGCTGGCGGCCGCGGCCGTGCGCGGCCGGACCGGCCGGCTCGGCTACGAGTCGCACGACCTGACCGTCGACGGGTTGGCGGCGCTGGAGAAGGTGCTGGCCGACGCGGCCGCCGGGGGAGCGGTGCCCGAGCTCGCGTCGGTGCGCCGCGCGGTCGAGGCGCAGCGGGCGATCAAGGACGAGGACGAGATCGAGTCGCTGCGCCGGGCCTGCGCGGTTGCCGACACGGCGCTCGCCGAGCTCGCCGCGGAGGGGGCGCTGCGCCCGGGCCGCACCGAGCTGGAGGTGGGTCGCGAGCTCGACGCCCGGATGCTGGCCCTCGGGGCCGAGGCGCCGTCGTTCGAGACGATCGTGGCCGCCGGCGCGAACTCCGCGATCCCGCACCACCGGCCCGACAGCACCGTGCTGCGCGACGGCGACTTCCTCAAGCTGGACTTCGGCGCGACGGTCGACGGCTACCACTCCGACATGACGCGCACCGTCGTCCTCGGAGACGCCGCCGACTGGCAGCGCGAGATCTACGAGCTGGTCGCGGCCTCCCAGGCCGCGGGGCGGGCCGCACTGGCCGTCGGCGCCGACGTCGTCGAGGTCGACGCGACCGCCCGCCGGGTCATCGCCGAGGCGGGCCACGGCGAGCACTTCACCCACGGGCTCGGGCACGGGGTCGGCCTGGAGATCCACGAGGCGCCGGGCATCGGGCAGCTCGGCGCGGGTACCCTGGCCTCCGGCATGGCCGTCACCGTGGAGCCGGGCGTTTACCTGCCCGGCCGCGGCGGTGTCCGGATCGAGGACACCCTGATCGTCACGGACGACGAGCCCGAGTTGTTGACCCTCACGAGCAAGGAACTGCTGGTTCTCTAGATGGCTACCACCAACGACCTCAAGAACGGCCTCGTCCTCAACCTGGACGGCCAGCTCTGGACCGTCACCGAGTTCCAGCACGTCAAGCCCGGCAAGGGCGGCGCCTTCGTGCGGACGACACTGAAGAACGTGCTCTCGGGCAAGGTCGTCGACAAGACCTTCAACGCCGGCACCAAGGTGGAGACGGCGAACGTCGACAAGCGGTCGATGACGTACCTGTACAAGGACGGCAGCGACTTCGTCTTCATGGACAGCGACACCTACGACCAGATCCACGTCTCGGCCGCGACCGTGGGCGGGGGAGCGGACTACCTGCTCGAGAACACCGAGGTCATCGTCGCCGTGCACGACGGCACCCCGCTGTACGTCGAGCTGCCGGTGACCATGGAGCTCGTCGTCGAGCACACCGACCCGGGCCTGCAGGGCGACCGGTCGACCGGCGGCACGAAGCCGGCGACGCTCGAGACCGGCGCCCAGATCCAGGTGCCGCTGTTCATCACCACCGGCGAGAAGCTGAAGGTCGACACCCGCGACGGCCGGTACCTCGGCCGCGTCAACTGAGCCTGCTCATGGCTGCCCGGTCGAAGGCACGCAAGCGCGCCGTCGACGTGCTGTACGAGGCCGACGTCCGCGGCGGTGACCGGCTGACGCTGCTCCGCGAGCGGATCGCCGACGGCAATCCGCCGGTGCCCGAGCACACCGTTCGACTGGTCGAGGGAGTCGCCGAGCACTCCGCGCGGATCGACGCCCTCATCGACGCACACGCGCGCAACTGGTCGATCGACCGGCTGCCCGACGTCGATCGCGCCATCCTGCGCATGGCGGTCTACGAGCTGCTCTGGGCTGACGACGTGCCCGACGCCGTGGTGATCGACGAGGCCGTGGAGCTGGCCAAGGCGCTCTCGACCGACGACTCGCCCGCCTTCGTCAACGGCGTCCTCGGTGCCATCCTCGCGGCCGAGGTGCCGACGGGGTCCTGAGAGTGACCCTGCCCGCGGGCCTACGTTGTGCGCGGATCGGCAGGAAGTCGTGCTTGGACCTGCCGGTCAGCGCACACCGTCGGCCGCGAGCGTCTGCCATCCGACGGTTGCGTCCATCTCGACCGCGAGGGCGACCTCGTCGTAGGCGTCCAGGGCGAAGCGCTCCCCACCCACGGAGACGCGCTGTTGCTGGACGAACGCAGGCATTCCCGTGGCGCGGACCGGTCGCGGGGGCCGGAGGCTTCCCGACCGGGACGTGGGCAGCGGCTCAGCCCGGTCGGGAACGGCTCCTGGCCGCGGTGTCGTCCGGAGGACGACAGAGTTAGTGCATGTCTCTGCGAGCGAAGAGCACGGTGCCCAGGCCGACGAGCAGGACGGCGACGACGGTGAGGAAGATGCCCGACTGCAGGTTGCCGAGGTAGTACTCGACGGGCTGCCCCAGTTTGTCGGCGCTGTAGTCGACCTTGTCCCAGAACATCAGGCGCACACCGCCGTCCATGACGAGACCCGCCGCGTTGGTGCCGAGCAGCCACGGTGACCAGCTGGGCTTCGCGTTGCCGAGGATCAGCTGGATCACGACCACGTAGACGAACGCGATGCCCAGCGCGGCGCCCGTGTTGCGGACGATGCTCGTCAGCCCGAACCCGAGAACGGCGGCCAGCACGACCAGCAGGACCCCGCGGGCCTGCGTCTGCAGCAGCGAGCCCCAGAAGTCGTCGGGCAGCGGCTCGTCCGTGCCGACGGCGGCGTCGAGGATGCCGGCCATGATCAGCCAGCCGACCTGTGCCGCGATGCCCAACACCGTCGCCCCCGCCACCAGGACGCCGAACTTCGTCCCCATGACGCGCATGCGACGCGGTGCCCAGAACAGCAGCGCGACGATGGAACGCGTCGACCACTCCGCGCCGATCCAGGTCGCCCCGACCACGAACGCGAGCGCCGACGCGAGGCCGGCGAAGGCGACGGCGCCCACGGTCCCGGAGGCGGCGAGGTCGAACGGTGCCTTGCCGAGGAAGGACTCGACGCCCCCGATGTCGGCCTCGGTGAGCGGCGGTCCGCAGACCTCCTCGGCGGGCACGCCTTCGGGGGCGTCCGAGGGGGGATCGTCCAGACACTCCTGCCGGTAGGTCTCGTTCTCCTGGATGATCCGGTCGACCTGCGCATGCGCGGCGGCGTAGTCGGCCTCGGTGGGGGTGCCGAAGGTGAACAACCCGATGATGATCGCGGCCGCCCAGCCGAGGACGCCGATGCCGGCGAGCACCTGGATGAACCGTCGTGCCCGGAACCGGTGCAGCTCTGCCTTGACCAGGCTGCCGCGGGGCGCGGGCGGCAGCTCCTGCAGCGGCTCCGCGGGCGGGTGCTGCACGGAGGCGGTCACGCCGGCTCCCCGGTGATCGCGAGGAAGGCGGTCTCGAGGTCGGCGTGCACCGGCGTCAGCTCCTCCAGATAGTGGCCGTGCCGGGCGAGCAACCGGGTGACCTCGCCGGGGGCCTGGACGTTGTGGACGGCGAGCGCCGGTCCGCGGACGTCGTCGAACGGGGAGAGGCCGAAGCCCGCGGCCTGCAGCACGGCGCCGGCCGACTCGCGGTCGGACACGCGGATGACGACGTCGTGGGTCGACCGGCCGGCGAGCACCTCGCGGACAGGGCCGTTGGCGACGCGGCGGCCGCGGGTCAGGATCGTGACCGAGTCGGCGACCTGTTCGATCTCGGCGAGCAGGTGGGAGGAGAGCAGCACGGTCGTGTGGCCGTCGCGACCCAGGCGGCGGATGAGCTCGCGGACGTCGCGGATGCCTGCCGGGTCCAGACCGTTGCTCGGCTCGTCGAGTATCAGCAGCCGCGGATGCTTGAGCAGCGCCGCGGCGATGCCCAGCCGCTGCTTCATGCCGAGCGAGTAGCCCTTGAACCGGTCACCGGCGCGGTCCCGGAGGTCGACGATGTCCAGGCACTCGTCGACCCGCGTCCGGGGCACGCCCGCCACCTCGGCGAGCAGCTCCAGGTTGCGGCGGCCGGAGAAGTTGGGGAAGAACAGGGGCGTCTCGACCAGGGCGCCGACGTGCCCGATGACCTCCGGCAGCGCGTCGGGGACGGGGCGGTCGAAGAGGCGCGCGGTTCCGGCGTCGGCCGACACCAGGCCGAGCAGCACCCGGATCGACGTCGTCTTGCCCGAGCCGTTGGGCCCGAGGAAGCCGTGGACGCCGCCGTTCTCGACCAGCAGGTCGAGCTCGTCCAACGCCTTCTGGGGTGGACGCCCGCGGCGGCCGCGGTACGTCTTGGTCACGGCCTCCATGACCACTGCCGGCATGACGCCCCTTCCCTATACGCGGTATGTGGCGTGCACAGTGGCACACACCTCACCTCGCGCCCATGCACTTCCGCGCGTGTCGGAACCGGCTCGGCCCGCAACCACTGCGGTCAGGACGACGTCGCCGGCGGCGAGGGCCCGACGCACGAAGGGCCCCCACCAGGAAGAGGCGAGGGCCCGTGCGACAGATGCGGTGCGATTCAGCGGGGGGAGCGGCGGCGCTCCCAGTTGGGATCGATGTCGTCCTCGAGGTCGTCCCCGCCGGAGCTCGATATCGATTCCATGCCGGGCGAGAGAACGCCCCACTCGATCAACCGGGAGGTCAGCTCGTCGGGGCTCATGTCGTAGATGATCGCCAGCGACTTGAGGTCCTCCGCGCGGATCGAGAGGACCTTGCCGTTGTAGTCGTGCCGCTGCGCCTGGATCGTCGAGGCGTACCGGGCCAGCGGCCCTGCCTCGTCGGCGGGCAGCGAACCCAGCGACTCCAGGTTCAGCACGATCTTCGTGTTGGTGGTCACCGCGGAGCTCGGTCGCGGGTCGGGCAGCAGCTCGGACACCGGCACGCCGTAGAAGACCGCGAGCTCCGAGAGGCGCTGCACGGTGACCGCGCGGTCGCCGCGCTCGTAGGAGCCGACGACGACCGCTTTCCAGCGGCCGTGCGACTTGTCTTCCACTCCCTGCAGGGAGAGGCCCTGCTGATTGCGGATGGCGCGGAGCCGGGCGCCGAGGGCCCGTGAGTAGTCGGTGCTCATCGCTGTCTGCTCACTGTCCGTTGCGTCGGGTCGGTCCTGTTCGTCACGCAGCGTACGGGTACGGCGGTTCGCGCAACAGAGAGGACACTCCCTCGGAGTCAGTAGTCGTTCGACCACTGTGTGTGGTCAAAGTGCAGGTCAGCGGCCGCTGCAGGATCCCTCGCGGCCGTGCAGTAGCGTCGTCCTCGGTCCGAACCCACTCCTTTAACGACCCGTCCAGTGAGGCGGGGAAGGAGGCCTGATGGCCAGCTCGTCCCAGCCTGCCCGGAATCCGGCGCCGAAGACCGCCGACCCCTCCGGAGGCATCCTCCTCACCGCCGCCGACGTCGCCCGCGTGGTCGACCGCATGGCGCACCAGCTCATCGAGCGGGCGGCGTCCATCGATCCGAGATCGGCGACCGGCGGCCTCTCCGACCTCGTCCTGGTCGGCATCCCCACCCGCGGCGCCCCGCTCGCCCGGCGGCTGGCCGCCCGGATCGAGGCGTTCAGCGGGACGCCGGTCGACGTCGGCACGGCCGACATCACCCTCTACCGCGACGACCTGCGGTTGCGCGGCGTCCGCGCCCTGGAGCCGACCCTGCTGCCCGACGCGGGCATCGACGGCCGGCTCGTCGTGCTCGTGGACGACGTCCTGTTCTCCGGCCGCTCCGTCCGGGCGGCGCTGGACGCCCTCCGCGACCTGGGACGCCCCCGCAGCGTGCAGCTCGCCGTCCTGGTCGACCGGGGCCACCGCGAGCTGCCGATCCGCGCGGACTTCGTCGGCAAGAACGTGCCGACGTCCCGCAGCCAGCAGGTGAAAGTGCGGCTGGCCGAGATCGACGGGGTCGACGAGGTCCTGGTCACGGAGGGGGCTCCAGGGGTCCGGGAACCGCGGGAAGAGGAAGCACGATGAAGCGACACCTGCTGGAGGCGGCCGACCTCGACCGCGCCGACGCGACCCTGGTGCTCGACACCGCCGCGCAGATCGACCAGGCGCTGGCCGGCCGCGAGGTCAAGAAGCTGCCGACGCTGCGCGGCCGCACCGTGGTGAACCTCTTCTACGAGGACTCCACCCGCACCCGCATCTCCTTCGAGCTGGCCGCCAAGCGGCTGTCGGCCGACGTCATCAACTTCTCCGCGAAGGGCAGCAGCGTCTCCAAGGGCGAGAGCCTCAAGGACACGGCGCTGACCCTCGAAGCAATGGGTAGCGACGCGATCGTCGTCCGGCACAGCGCCTCCGGGGCGCCGCACCGGCTCGCGCACTGGGTGCGCGGCAGCGTGGTCAACGCCGGCGACGGCACGCACGAACACCCCACGCAGGCGCTGCTCGACGCGTACACGATCCGGCAGCGGCTGGGCCGGCTCGAGGGCGTCCGGGTCGCGATCGTCGGCGACGTCCTGCACAGCCGGGTGGCCCGCTCCAACGTCGGGTTGCTGCACACGCTGGGCGCCGAGGTCACCGTGGTCGCGCCGCCGACGCTGCTGCCCGTCGGGGTCGGCAGCTGGCCGGTCGAGGTGAGCTACGACCTCGACGCCGTCCTGCCCAAGGCCGACGTCGTGATGATGCTGCGGGTCCAGGCCGAGCGGATGAACGCCTCGTTCTTCCCGAGCGCCCGCGAGTACAGCCGTCGCTACGGGCTGGACGCCGACCGCATGGCGGTCCTCGGCGACGAGGCGATCGTCATGCACCCCGGCCCGATGAATCGCGGGATGGAGATCGCCGCCGAGGTCGCCGACTCCGTCCGCTCGACGATCGTCGAGCAGGTCGGCAACGGCGTCTCGGTGCGCATGGCCGTCCTGTACCTGCTGCTCGGAGGCGCCCCTTCATGACGACCTACCTGATCAAGGGCGCGCGTCCCCTGGGCGGGGACGCCGCCGACATCCTGGTGAAGGACGGCCGGATCGCCTCGATCGGCGACAGCCTGACGGTGCCGAGCGCCGAGATGGTCGACGCCGCCGGGTTGATCGCCCTGCCCGGCCTGGTCGACTTGCACACCCACCTCCGGGAACCGGGCCGGGAGGACGCCGAGACCGTCGAGACCGGCAGCCGCGCGGCCGCCCTCGGTGGCTTCACCGCCGTCCACGCCATGGCCAACACCGATCCCGTCGCCGACACCGCCGGCGTCGTCGAGCAGGTGTGGCGGCTCGGCGAGCAGGCCGGCCTGGTCGACGTCGTCCCGGTCGGGGCGGTGACCGTCGGCCTGAAGGGCGAGCGGCTGGCCGAGCTCGGCGCGATGGCCGACTCGGCCGCCCGGGTGCGGGTCTTCTCCGACGACGGCCACTGCGTCGCCGACCCCGCGCTCATGCGCCGGGCGCTGGAGTACGTGAAGGCCTTCGACGGCGTCGTCGCCCAGCACGCCGAGGAGCCGCGGCTCACCGTCGGCGCGCAGATGCACGAGGGCGATCGGTCGGCGCGCCTGGGCCTGACCGGCTGGCCGGCCGCCGCCGAGGAGGCGATCATCGCCCGCGACGTGCTGCTCGCCGGTCACGTCGGCGCCCGGTTGCACGTCTGCCACGTCTCGACGGCGGGCTCGGTCGAGCTGCTCCGCTGGGCCAAGTCGCGCGGCGTCCAGGTGACCGCCGAGGTCACCCCGCACCATCTGCTGCTCACCGACGCGTGCGCCGAGGGCTACGACCCCGTGTTCAAGGTGAACCCGCCGCTGCGGACGGACGAGGACGTCGCGGCGCTCCGCGCCGGGCTGGCCGACGGCACGATCGACGCCGTCGCCACCGACCACGCCCCGCACGCGGTCGAGGACAAGGAGAGCGAGTGGGCGCAGGCCCGGCCCGGCATGCTCGGGCTGGAGCAGGCTCTCTCGGTCGTCGTCGAGACTATGGTCGAGACGGGCTTGCTCGACTGGCCGGGCGTCGCCGACCGGATGTCGGTGCGCCCCGCGGCCATCGGCCGCCTCTCCGGCCACGGCCGGCCGATCGCCCCGGGCGAGCCGGCCAACCTGCTGCTGCTGGATCCCTCGAGCCGCGCGGTCGTCGACCCGGCCGCGCTGGCCAGCCGCAGCCGCAACAGCCCGTATGCCGGCCGGGAGCTGCCCGGCCGCGTGGTCGCGACGTTCCTGCGAGGGGTCCCGACCGTCCTGGACGGAAAGGCCGTTCGATGACAGCGAGTGAGCATCGCAGCGAGGAACGAGCGAGGAGCGGAGCGGGCGCGGAGACGAACAGGGAGATACAGCGTTGAGTCAGGCGATTCTCGTGCTGGAGGACGGGCGGACCTTCCGGGGCGACGCCTACGGCGCGCGGGGGACGACGGTAGGCGAGGCGGTCTTCTCCACCGGCATGACCGGCTACCAGGAGACGCTGACCGACCCCAGCTACCACCGGCAGGTCGTCGTCATGACCGCCCCGCACGTCGGCAACACCGGGGTCAACGGCGAGGACGACGAGAGCCGCAAGATGTGGGTGGCGGGCTTCGTCGTTCGCGATCCGGCCCGTCGCCCGGCGAACTGGCGGGCCACCGGCAGCCTGGACGACGAACTGGTCGCCCAGGGCGTCGTCGGCATCAGCGGCATCGACACCCGCGCGCTCACCCGCCACCTCCGCGACCGCGGGGCCATGCGGGTGGGCATCAGCAGCGAGATCACCGATCCCGAGCAGCTGCTGGCCACGGTGCGGGCGGCCGAGAGCATGACCGGCGCGGACCTCGCCCCGCAGGTGAGCACGGGCGCGACCTACGTCGTCCCGGCGGTGGGGGAGAAGCGGTTCACGATCGCCGCGCTCGACCTCGGCATCAAGACGGCCACCCCGCGGCACCTCGCCGACCTGGGGGTCGAGACGCACGTGCTGCCGGCGACCGCGACCGCCGACGCCCTGCTGGCGGCCGGCCCCGACGGGGTGTTCCTCTCGAACGGGCCGGGTGACCCCGCGGCCGCCGACTACGCGGTCGAGGCGGTGACGGGGGTGCTCGCGGCCCGCCGTCCGCTGTTCGGCATCTGCTTCGGCAACCAGATCCTGGGCCGTGCGCTCGGGCTGGGCACCTACAAGCTCCGCTTCGGCCACCGCGGGCTCAACCAGCCGGTGCTCGACCGCGTCAGCGGGACGGTGCGGGTGACCAGCCACAACCACGGCTTCGCCGTCGACGCGCCGCTCGACCGGCCGACCGACACCCCGTACGGCCCCGTCGAGGTCAGCCACGTGGGCCTCAACGACGACGTCGTGGAGGGGCTGCGCTGCCTCGACGTCCCGGCGTTCAGCGTGCAGTTCCACCCGGAGGCCGCGGCCGGGCCGCACGACGCGGCCCCGCTCTTCCAGCGGTTCGTCGATCTGATGGAGGAGCACCGCGATGCCTAAGCGGACCGATCTCGAGCACGTGATGGTGATCGGCTCCGGGCCGATCATCATCGGCCAGGCCAGCGAGTTCGACTACTCCGGCACCCAGGCCTGCCGGGTGCTCAAGGCCGAGGGGCTGCGGGTCAGCCTGGTCAACAGCAACCCGGCGACGATCATGACCGACCCCGAGGTCGCCGACGCCACCTACGTCGAGCCGCTCACCGCCGAGTTCGTCGAGAAGGTGATCGCCCGCGAGCGCCCCGACGCACTGCTGGCCACCCTCGGCGGGCAGACCGCGCTCAACATCGCGATCGGGCTGTACGAGAACGGCGTCCTCGAGAAGTACGGCGTGCAGTTGATCGGCGCCGACGTCGACGCGATCAACCGCGGCGAGGACCGGCAGCTGTTCAAGGACATCGTCCGGTCCATCGGCGCGGACGCGCCCCGGTCGCGGGTGTGCGGGTCGATCGACGAGGCGCTCGAGACCGCGGCAGAGGTCGGCTACCCCGTCGTCATCCGGCCGTCGTTCACGATGGGCGGCCTGGGCTCGGGCATCGCCACCGACGAGCCGATGCTGCGCCGCATGTCCGGCCACGGGCTGGCCGACTCCCCGGTGCACACGGTGCTGATCGAGGAGTCGGTGCTCGGCTGGAAGGAGTACGAGCTCGAGCTGATGCGCGACCGCAGCGACAACGTCGTCGTCATCTGCTCGATCGAGAACATCGACGCGATGGGGGTGCACACCGGCGACTCGGTGACCGTCGCCCCGGCGATGACGCTCACCGACCGCGAGTACCAGCAGATGCGCGACGTCGGCATCGCGGTGCTCCGCGCGGTGGGCGTCGACACCGGTGGCTGCAACATCCAGTTCGCCGTCCACCCGGACACCGGGCGGCTGGTCGTGATCGAGATGAACCCGCGGGTGTCGCGGTCGTCGGCGCTGGCGTCGAAGGCCACCGGCTTCCCGATCGCGAAGATCGCCGCGAAGCTGGCGATCGGCTACACCCTCGACGAGATCACCAACGACATCACCGGCGTGACGCCCGCCAGCTTCGAGCCGTCGCTGGACTACGTCGTCGTGAAGATCCCGCGGTTCGCGTTCGAGAAGTTCCCCGGCGCCGACCCCCGCCTGACGACGACGATGAAGAGCGTCGGCGAGGTCATGGCCCTGGGCCGCAACTTCACCGAGGCGCTCGGCAAGGCGATGCGGTCCACCGAGACGAAGGCCGCGGGCTTCTGGACGGGACCGGCGGACTCCCGGACGGCGGACGAGCTGCTCGACGCGCTGCGGGTCCCGGTCGACGGGCGGCTCTACCTGGCGCAGCAGGCGCTGGCCGCCGGCGCCACCGTCGAGCAGATCGCCGAGGTCAGCGGGTTCGACCCGTGGTTCGTCGACCAGATCGCGCTGATCTCCGAGGTGGGGGACGCCGTCCGCGAGGCGCCGTCCCTGACGCCGGAGCTGCTGCAGCGGGCCAAGCGGCACGGCCTCTCCGACCGGCAGATCGCCGCCCTCCGGCCGGAGCTGGCGGGTGAGGACGGCGTCCGGCGGCTGCGCTGGCGGCTGGGCATCCGGCCGGTCTACAAGACGGTCGACACCTGCGCGGCCGAGTTCGCCGCCCGCACGCCGTACCACTACTCCTCCTACGACGAGGAGTCCGAGGTGCAGCCGCGGGAGAAGCCGGCGGTGCTGATCCTCGGGTCCGGACCCAACCGGATCGGGCAGGGCGTCGAGTTCGACTACTCCTGCGTGCACGCGGTCATGGCCCTGCAGGACGCCGGCTACGAGGCGGTGATGGTCAACTGCAACCCCGAGACCGTCTCCACCGACTACGACACGGCCGACCGGCTGTACTTCGAGCCGCTGACCTTCGAGGACGTGCTCGAGGTCGTCGAGGCCGAGCGGGCCGCCGGTCCGGTCGAGGGCGTCATCTGCACCCTCGGCGGGCAGACCCCGCTGGCCCTGGCACAGCGGCTCAAGGACGCCGGCGTCCCGGTGCTGGGCACGTCGCCCGAGGCGATCGACGACGCCGAGCACCGCGGGGCCTTCTCGCGGGTGCTCGCCGACACCGGGCTGACCGCGCCCAAGCACGGGACGGCGACCACCTTCGCCGAGGCGCGGGAGATCGCCGCCCGGATCGGCTACCCGGTGCTGGTGCGGCCGTCGTACGTGCTCGGCGGCCGGGGCATGGAGATCGTGTACGACGACGCGACGCTCGAGGGCTACATCGCGAAGGCCACCGACGTCAGCCCCGAGCACCCGGTGCTGGTCGACCGGTTCCTGGAGGACGCCGTCGAGATCGACGTCGACGCGCTCTTCGACGGCACCGAGCTCTACCTCGGCGGCGTGATGGAACACATCGAGGAGGCCGGCATCCACTCCGGCGACTCGGCGTGCGCGCTGCCGCCGATCACCCTCGGCTCGGCGGATCTGCTCAAGATCCGCGCGGCCACCGAGCAGCTGGCCGCCCGGATCGGGGTGCGCGGGCTGATGAACGTCCAGTACGCGATCAAGGACGACATCCTGTTCGTGATCGAGGCCAACCCGCGGGCCAGCCGCACGGTGCCGTTCGTCTCCAAGGCGACGGCCGTGCAGCTGGCCAAGGCCGCGGCCCGGATCGCGGTGGGGGAGTCGATCGCCGGCCTGCGCTCGGCCGGGGTGCTGCCCGCCAGCGGTGACGGCGCCGACCTGCCCCCGGACATGCCGATCGCGGTGAAGGAGGCCGTCCTGCCCTTCCACCGCTTCCGCACGGTCGAGGGCCAGGGCGTCGACACCGTGCTCTCGCCGGAGATGAAGTCCACCGGCGAGGTCATGGGCCTCGACAGCCAGTTCGGGCGGGCGTTCGCCAAGTCGCAGGCCGCCGCCTACGGCTCGCTGCCGACGAAGGGCACCGTCTTCGTCTCGCTGGCCAACCGCGACAAGCGCTCGGCGATCTTCCCGGTCAAGCGGCTGGCCGACCTCGGGTTCACCGTCCTGGCGACCTCGGGCACGGCCCAGGTGCTGCGCCGCAACGGGGTGGAGTGCGAGGTCGTCGGCAAGTACAGCGAGGGCCCCGGCAACTGCGTGGAGAAGATCCTCGCCGGCGACGTCGACATCGTCGTCAACACGCCGTTCGGGTCGCCCGGCAACAGCGGCCCGCGCCTGGACGGCTACGAGATCCGCACCGCCGCCGTGTCCGCGAACATCCCGTGCATCACGACGGTGCAGGGGCTGGCCGCGGCGGTGCAGGGCATCGAGGCGCTGCTGCGCGGCGACATCGGCGTCCGCAGCCTGCAGGACGTGCACGCGGCCCTGAACGGCGGCCGCCCGTGACCGGTGATCCGGCAGTTCTGGCCACACGTGCCGGATCGGTGACCGCGGAGGTGCCGCGGGCCGCGCAGGCACCGGTGCAGCGGGTGGTCGAGGTGCTCGCTCGCCGTCCGGTGAACGCCTACGTGGAGCTCACGCTCGCCGCGCCCGAGATCGCCGGGCGCGCCGAGCCCGGGCAGTTCGTCGCCTTCGCGATCGGGGGTGCCACGTCCGCGCTGCTGCTGCGGCGGTCCATCGCGATCGCCGGTGCCGGCGACGGCGTCGTCACCGTGGTCGTCGCCCCGCACGGGCCGGGGTCGACGTGGCTGAGCGAGCGCGGGCCCGGGAACTCCGTCGACGTCGTCGGACCCCTCGGCCGGCCGTTCCCAGGGGCTCCTGCCGGTGCCCGCGCGCTGCTGGTCGGCGGCGGGTACGGGACGGCCGCGCTGGTCGGCCTGGCCGCGCGCCTGCGCGCCGACGGGCATCCGGTGGACGCCGTCGCCGGCGCCGCGAGCGCCGACCGGCTGTGCTCCGTGCCGGAGCTGACCGGCGTGGCCGACCGGGTCGAGGTCACAACGGACGACGGCAGCGCCGGTCGGCGCGGGATGGTGACGCTCGCGGTCGACGAACTGCTGGCCGGGGCCGGCGTCGTCTACGCCTGCGGCCCCATGCCGATGCTCCGCGCCGTCGCCGACGCCGCCACCGCGCGCGGCGTCCCCTCGTACGTGGCGGTCGAGGAGTCGATGGCCTGCGGCATCGGGGTCTGCATGACCTGCGTGCTGCCGGTGATCGGCGACGACGGGCGCACCCGCTTCTCCCGGTCCTGCACCGAGGGACCGGTCTTCGGCGGTGACCGGGTGCGCTTCGCCGACGTGGGGCGGCTGCCGCACGACGTCGTCGGTGCCGACGCGATGGGAGTGGTGGCGCCGTGACCGCCGTCGAGACCGCAGTGGACATGCGGACCGCACTGGGCGGGGTGGAGATCCCGGATCCCGTGCTCACCGCGTCGGGCTGCTCGGCGTTCGGCCGCGAGCTCGAGCCGTTCGTCGACCTCACCGCCATCGGCGCGGTGGTGACCAAGTCGGTGCAGCTGCGCCCGCGCTCGGGCCGCCCGACCCCGCGCATGGCCGAGACCCCGAGCGGGATGCTCAACTCGATCGGCCTGCAGGGGCCCGGCATCGACGGCCTGCTCGCCGACGACCTGCCCTGGCTCGCCGAGCGAGGCGCCCGGGCGTTCGTGTCGATCGCGGGCACCCGGGTCGAGCACTTCGCGGAGCTGGCCGAGCGGCTGCGCGGCGTCCCCGGCGTGCTCGGGCTCGAGGTCAACATCAGCTGCCCGAACGTCGAGAGCCGCGGCGAGGTGTTCGCCTGCGACCCGGTCGCCGCCTCCGACGTGATCGCCGCCGTCCGCGCCGCCGCGGACCCGGGCCAGCCGGTGTACGCCAAGCTCAGCCCCGACGTCACCGACATCGTCTCCGTCGCTCGGGCGTGCGCCGACGCCGGCGCCGACGGGCTGTCGATGATCAACACGTTGCTGGGGCTGGTCATCGATCCCGACACCATGCGCCCGGTACTCGGCGGGGTCACCGGCGGGCTGTCGGGCCCGGCGATCCGGCCGGTGGCGCTCCGATGCGTCTGGCAGGTGCACGCGGCCCTGCCCCACGTCCCGATCCTGGGCATGGGAGGCATCCGGTCCGGTCTGGACGCACTCCAGTTCGTCCTCGCCGGGGCGTCGGCCGTCTCGGTCGGGACGGCGGTCTTCAACGACCCGTCCGCGCCGGCGCGGATCTCGGCCGAGCTGGCCACCGCGCTTGCCGACCGCGGGTTCGCGACCCTCACCGAGGCCGTCGGCTACGCGCACCGGGACGTCGCATGACCGCGCCGTTCGGCGAGCGCCTGGCCGACGCGGTCGCCGCCCGAGGACCGCTCTGCGTCGGCATCGACCCGCACGTCGCGCTGCTGGAGGCGTGGGGCCTGTCCGACGACCCCGACGGCCTGGCCCGGTTCACCGACGCCGTCGTGGACGCCCTGGCGGGCTCTGTCGCCGTCCTCAAGCCGCAGCTGGCCTTCTACGAGCGGCACGGTTCCCGGGGGCTCGCCGTCCTGGAGGACGCCGTCGCACGGGCCCGGGCCGCCGGCGCCCTGGTGCTGCTGGACGCCAAGCGGGGGGACATCGGCTCGACGATGGACGCCTACGGCGACTACCTGCGGCCCGAGCACCCGCTGGCCGTCGACGCGATGACGGTCAGCCCCTACCTCGGCCCGCGCTCCCTGCAGCCCGCGGTGGACACCGCGCGGCAGTGCGGCGGCGGCCTGTTCGTGCTGGCCCGCACCTCGAACCCCGACGCCGGCACCTTCCAGCACGCGACGACGGGGGAGCGGTCGGTGGCGCAGGTGGTCGTCGACACCGTGCGCGGCTGGAACACCCCGGGCTGGGTCGTCGGTGATCCGCTGCCCGACATCGGCGCCGTGCGCGACCTGGCGAGCCGGTTCGGCCCCACGACGGGCTCCTTCGGCGTCGTCGTCGGCGCGACCCTGTCGGAGATGGACGTCGAGCTCGACGGCCTGGGCGGGCCGATCCTCGCCCCGGGCCTCGGAGCCCAGGGCGGGTCGGTCGCGGATCTCCGCCGGTTGTTCGGCACCGACCGGGCCGTCGTCCCCACGGTGTCGCGCCACGTCCTGGCCGCGGGCCCCGACCCGGCTGCGCTGCGGGCCGCCGCGGAGCGCTGGACGAGGGAACTGGCCGCCTGACGGATCGCCTTCGGCGTGTCGCGCACCGGCGTGTCGCGGTGCGTCGCCGGTCGGACCGATCCAGTGACTGTTCCGAAACACCTTCGGGCGAAAGGCGGTCTGACCTGCGCAGATCACCCATGGTCACCGCTGGGGTCAACTCCGTGTGAAGGGGCCCGGCACGCGAGAGATCGATTGCCGTGACAAAGGCGGGTGACCAGCGGATTTGCCGGGAACTACGGTGACCGAGAGGCTCAGAAGCGAGCCCATCCACCGATGAAAACGAGCCACCGAACGGGTCTAACCACGGCCCGCGACAACACGATTGGGTCGACCATGCCCCTGCCTGACCTGTCCCCGGAACAACGCGCAGCTGCCCTCGAGAAGGCTGCCGCCGCTCGCAAGGCGCGCGCCGAGCTGCGCGAGCGGCTCAAGAGCAAGGGTGCGACGGTCGGCGACGTCCTGAAGCAGGGCGAGACCGATGAGGTGATCGGCAAGATGCGCGTCTCGGCCGTCCTGGAGTCCCTGCCCGGAGTCGGCAAGGCCCGTGCTGCGAAGATCATGGAGCGCCTGGAGATCTCCCCGACCCGCCGTGTGCGCGGCCTGGGGGCGAACCAGCGGAAGGCGCTCGAGGCCGAGTTCAAGGACGAGAAGGTCGTCTGAGAGGTCGGCGTCCGGCGCGCGGACTCTCCTGTCGAGGACGACGAGTGGCAACTGGCACCACCGCACGGCTCACCGTGCTCTCCGGGCCTTCCGGGGTCGGCAAGGGCACGGTCGTGGCCGAGGTACGGAAGCGGCACCCCGACGTGTGGGTGTCGGTGTCGGTGACCACCCGCCGCCCGCGGCCGGGCGAACAGGACGGCGTCCACTACCACTTCGTGGACGACGCCGACTTCGACCGGTTGATCGAGCACGACGGCCTGCTGGAGTGGGCCGAGTACGCGGGACATCGCTACGGCACGCCGGTGGAGCCGCTGCGCAGGCGGCTCGCCACGGGGGCACCGGCGCTGCTGGAGATCGAGCTGCAGGGTGCGCGGCAGGTGCGCGAGCGCGATCCCGAAGCCCAGCTCGTCTTCCTGGCACCGCCCACGTGGGCCGAGCTGGTCAGCCGGCTGGCCGGTCGCGGGTCGGAGCCGCCGGCCGTGCAGGAGCGCCGGCTGCGGCTCGCCCAGGCCGAGCTGGACGCGTCCGGCGAGTTCGACGTCGTCGTGGTCAACGACGACGTGGCCCGTGCTGCCGATGAATTGGTAGGATTGCTGACTGCGCCCTCGCCCGGCCTCGTGCCAGGGGAGTAGCGCCCCCGAGGAAGAGTGTCGCCGACGGTCCCCGCCGGCCGCTTCCTCCCGTTATCGAATGAGGAGCACGCCCGCCCGTGTCCGGAGTCGCACCTGCCCCCGAGGGCATCACCAACCCGCCGATCGACGAGCTGCTCGAGCGCACCAGCAGCAAGTACGGCCTGGTCATCTTCGCCGCCAAGCGCGCCCGCCAGATCAACGCCTACTACAGCCAGCTCTCCGAGGGCCTGCTCGAGTACGTCGGCCCCCTGGTCGACACCGCGCCGCAGGAGAAGCCCCTGTCGATCGCGCTCCGCGAGATCAACGAGGGTCTGCTGACCCACACCGCGGGCGAGAACTGATCACAGCTCCGCTGGGGAACCGGAACACGAGCTCCCGTCCAGCCCGAAGTGATGACCACGCACCCGGCACGTGCTGCCGGGTGCGTCGTCATGTCGGGACAATGACGTCATGAGCTCGATCGTCCTGGGTGTGAGCGGGGGAGTGGCCGCGTACAAGGCGGCGCTCCTGCTGCGGGCGTTCACCGAGGCCGGGCACGACGTCCGCGTCGTCCCCACCCCCGGTGCGCTGCACTTCGTGGGCGCGGCGACCTTCGAGGCGCTGTCGGGCAACCCGGTGACCACCGACGTCTGGTCCGACGTCCCCGAGGTCGCGCACGTGCGCATCGGGCAGAACGCCGACCTCGTGGTCGTCGCGCCGGCCACCGCCGACCTGCTCGCCCGCGCCGCCATCGGCCGGGCCGACGACCTGCTCACCGCCACCCTGCTGACCGCCTCGTGCCCGGTGGTGTTCGTGCCGGCCATGCACACCGAGATGTGGCTGCACCCGGCCACGCAGGAGAACGTCGCCACGCTGCGCCGGCGTGGTGCCGTGGTGCTGCCCCCGGCGGTCGGCCGGCTCACCGGCCCCGACTCCGGCCCCGGGCGGCTGCCCGAGCCCGCCGACATCGCGGCGCTGGCCGGCGTGGTGCTCGAGCACGGCGCCGGCGCGCTGGCCCACGACCTGAGCGGGCGCCGCGTCGTCATCAGCGCCGGTGGCACCCGCGAGCCGCTGGACCCCGTCCGCTACCTGGGCAACCGGTCGTCGGGCAAGCAGGGCTGGGCGCTGGCGCGGGTCGCCGCCGCCCGCGGCGCCGAGGTGGTGCTGGTCGCGGCCAACGTGGAGGTGCCGGCCCCCTTCGGCGTCCGCGTCGTCCCGGTCGGGACGGCGGAGGAGCTGCGGACGGCGATGCACGCGGAGGCCAAGGAGGCCGACGTCGTCGTGATGAGCGCCGCGGTCGCCGATTTCCGGCCCGCGACCGAGGCCGCCACCAAGCTGAAGAAGGGCTCGGCCGCCGAGCCGACCGCGGTGCCACTGGCCCGCAACCCCGACGTCCTCGTCGAGCTGGTGGCCGAGCGCGCGCCGGGCCGGCTCGTCGTCGGCTTCGCCGCCGAGACCGGCGACGACGAGGGCGACGTGCTGACCCACGCCCGCGCGAAGCTGGCCCGCAAGGGCTGCGACCTGCTGGTCGTCAACGACGTCTCGGCCGGTCAGGTCTTCGGCCGACCGGACAACGCCGTCGTCGTCCTGGGTGCCGACGGCTCGGTGACCGACGTGCCGCACGGCGGCAAGGACGCCGTGGCCGCGGGTATCTGGGCCGCGATATCCACCCGCCTGGGTGCGTCTCGCGGGACTGACTGAGCTACCTCCCAGCGTGCGCCGGTAGCCTTCGGGGAACCGGGTCGCGCCGCCGACCTCCACCCACCTGAGGGAGAACCGAGTGTCACGCCGCCTCTTCACGTCCGAGTCGGTGACCGAGGGCCACCCGGACAAGATCGCCGACCAGATCAGCGACTCGATCCTCGACGCCATGCTCGCGCAGGACCCGCGCAGCCGCGTTGCGGTCGAGACCCTGATCACCACTGGCCAGGTGCACATCGCCGGCGAGGTCACCACCGCCGGGTACGTGGACATCGCCTCGATCGTGCGGGACACCGTCCTGCGCATCGGCTACGACTCCTCCCGCAAGGGGTTCGACGGGGCCTCCTGCGGCGTCAGCGTCTCCATCGGCGCGCAGTCGCCGGACATCGCCCAGGGTGTGGACACCGCCTACGAGGCGCGCACGCACACCGACGAGGACGAGATCGCCCGCCAGGGCGCCGGCGACCAGGGCCTGATGTTCGGCTACGCGACCGACGAGACCCCCGAGCTCATGCCGCTGCCGATCGCCCTGGCCCACCGCCTGGCGCGGCGCCTGTCCGCGGTCCGCAAGGACGGCTCGGTGCCCTACCTGCGCCCCGACGGCAAGACCCAGGTGACGGTCGTCTACGAGGACGACCAGCCGGTCGCCGTCGACACCGTCGTCGTCTCCTCGCAGCACGCCGAGGACATCTCGATCGAGCAGCTGCTCACCCCCGACATCAAGGAGCTCGTGGTCGAGCCGGAGCTGGCCGCCCTCGGCCTGCCCACCGACGGCTATCGACTGCTGGTGAACCCGACCGGCAAGTTCGTCATCGGCGGCCCCATGGGCGACGCGGGCCTGACCGGTCGGAAGATCATCGTCGACACCTACGGCGGCATGGCGCGGCACGGCGGCGGTGCCTTCTCGGGCAAGGATCCGTCGAAGGTCGACCGCTCCGGCGCCTACGCGATGCGCTGGGTGGCCAAGAACGTCGTGGCCGCGGGCCTGGCCAAGCGCTGCGAGGTGCAGGTCGCCTACGCGATCGGGGCCGCGCACCCGGTCGGCCTGTTCGTCGAGACGTTCGGCACGGGCACGGTGGCCGACGACGTCCTCGAGAAGGCGATCAGCTCGGTGTTCGACCTGCGTCCGGGCGCGATCGTCCGCGACCTCGACCTGCTCCGGCCGATCTACGCGCCGACCGCCGCCTACGGGCACTTCGGCCGCACCGACGTCGAGCTCCCGTGGGAGCGGACCGACCGCGTCGAGGCGCTCCGCGCGGCCGTCGGGGCGTAACGCCGACCACGGGCACTGTCCGCTGACGGCGGGTTCCCCGGCGGGAACCCGCCGTCAGCGCACAGCGCCGGGGATGTCGGCGGCCTTGGGTAGCGTCGCCGCCGTGCCGCCCGTCCCGTCCCCGCCCGTGATCTCCGAACCGGCGGGCGGTGAGGTGCGGCTCGAGGGCCGGGACGACGGGGCTGCCCGCCTGCGGGTCGCCCGCGTCGTCGTCGACGTGCCGCTGGCGCACCTCGACCGGCCCTTCGACTACGCGGTGCCCGACAAGTTCGCCGACACCGTGCAGCCCGGCTGCCGGGTGCGCGTGCGGTTCAGCGGCCAGCTGCTGGACGGGTTCGTGGTCTCGCTGGACGACGCCAGCGAATTTCCCGGCAGGCTCTCCCCGCTCTCGCACGTGCCGTCGGGGGAGCCGGTGCTCACCCCTCAGGTCGCCCGGCTCGCGCGCGTGGTCGCCGACCGGTACGCGGGCACGCTCAGCGACGTCCTGCGGCTGGCGCTGCCACCGCGCCGCGGCGCGCCCGAGAAGCGGCCGACGCCGACACCCGACGCATTGCCCGGGCCCCCGGACCCTGCCGGCTTCGCGCGGTACCGGGCCGGTGCGGCGCTGCTCACCGCGCTCGCCGAGGGGCACAGCCCGCGGGCGGTCTGGAACGCGCTGCCGGGCGAGGACTGGCCGGCCCGGCTGGTCGAGTTGTGCCGGGCGACCCTGGCCGGGAGCCGCGGGTCGCTGGTCGTCGTCCCCGACGGCAAGGACCTCGACCGGCTGACCGACGCGGCCACGCGGCTGCTGCCGAAGCACTCGTTCACCGTGCTGCGGGCCGACGACACCCCCGAGAAGCGCTACCGGCAGTTCCTCGCCGCTTCGCGCGGCGCCGCCCAGGTCGTGCTCGGCACGCGAGCGGCCATGTTCGCGCCGGTCCGCGACCTCGGCCTGGTCGTCGTCTGGGACGACGGCGACGACCTCCACGCCGACGAGCACGCGCCCTATCCGCACGCCCGCGACGTCCTCGTCCAGCGGGCGTTCCTCGACGGCTGCGCCGCGGTCGTCGCCGGGACGGCACGTACGGCCGAGGCCGCCCTGCTGGTGGAGTCGGGGTGGGCGCACGAACTGGTCGCCGACCGTCCGGTCGTGCGCACCTGCGCGCCGCGCATCCAGGCGCTCGGCGACGACTTCGAGCTCGCCCGCGACCCGGCCGCCCGCTCGGCACGGCTGCCCTCCCTCGCGCACGAAGCCGCCCGCCGGGCGCTGGCCGGCGGCGCTCCGGTTCTGGTCCAGGTGCCGCGCCGGGGCTACGTGCCGTCGCTCGCGTGTGCGCGCTGCCGTGCGCCGGCCCGCTGCGCGCACTGCGCCGGCCCGCTCGGCATCTCGCCGCGGCCCGGGCCGGGCGGCGCCCGGATCCCGGCCTGCCGCTGGTGCGCCCGGCCGGCGGCCACCTTCGACTGCCCGCACTGCCACGGCACGAAGCTCCGCGCATCGGTGGTGGGTGAGTCCCGCACCGCCGAGGAGCTCGCGCGGGCGTTCCCCGGCGCGGTCGTGCGCACCTCCGGCAGCACCTCGGGGGTGCTCGCGACCGTGCCGGCCGGCCCGGCGCTCGTCGTCGCGACCCCCGGCGCGGAGCCGGTGGCCGAGGGCGGTTACGGCGCCGCGCTACTGCTCGACTCGTGGGCGCTCCTCGGCCGGGCCGACCTGCGGGCGGGGGAGGAGGCGCTGCGCCGCTGGCTCAACGCGGCCACCCTCGTCCGTCCGGCGTCCGCGGGCGGCCAGGTGGTGGTGGCCGCCGACGCCGGGCACCCCGTCGTCCAGGCGCTGGTGCGGTGGGACCCGGCCTGGCTCGCCGAGCGGGAGCTCGCCGACCGGCGGGAGCTGGGCTTCCCCCCGGCCACGCGCATGGCCTCCGTGGCCGGCTCACCGGCCGCGCTGTCGGACTTCCTCGAGGTGCTGCGGCTGCCCCTCGACGCCGACGTCCTCGGTCCGGTGCCCGAGCCGCCACGTGCCCACGAGGAGGGGGAGCGCGAGCGGTACCTGCTCCGGGTCCCGCGCAACCAGGGGCTCGCGCTGGCCCAGGCGCTCGCCGAGGTGCAGGGCGTGCGCAGCGCGAAGAAGGTGCCCGAGCACGTCCGCGTGCAGCTCGACCCGCTCGATCTGATCTGAACCCGCGCCCGCCCCGCATTCGCGTCTCACGCAGCTCGCACGAACCACTTTGCAGGTCGTAGTCCGCGCGGTCGGGGTCGACGAAGTCCGTTCGCCAGTGGACCCACAGCTGGCCGGGCCGGTACTGGGACATCGTGGCGTACACGTACGGCTTGGAGCGCCGGGTGTCCTGATCGATCCGGGGTGCCACACCCGTCAGGGGCGCCCTTCTCGTCCGGAGAGGTGTGGTCACCGACGGGGGCCGATCCGGTCGCCACCTACGATCGTCGGGTGAGCGTCACCCCGATCCGGCTGTTCGGCGATCCCGTGCTGCGGACCCCCGCCGCGCCTGTCGTCGACTTCGACGCCGAGCTCCGGCAGCTCGTCGCCGACCTGACCGAGACCATGTTCGAGGCGGGCGGCGCCGGCCTGGCCGCTCCACAGCTCGGTGTCGGGCTGCGGGTGTTCACCTGGTTCGTCGACGGCGAGGTCGGTCACCTGGTGAACCCCGACGTGACCCCGGCCGGTGAGGAGACCGAGGAGGCGCCCGAGGGGTGCTTGTCCATCCCCGGGTTCCGGTTCGACTGCCGGCGGCACCTGCACGTGGCGGCCACGGGCTGGAACATGCACGGCGAGCCGGTGCGCATCGAGGGCTCGCACCTGCTGGCGCGGGCGGTCCAGCACGAGACCGACCACCTCGACGGCGTCCTGTTCGTCGACCGGCTGGACGACGGGGCGCGCGCCGCCGCGCTCGCCGAGATCCAGCAGGCCGAGTGGGCGGGCATGGGCGCCTACACGCCGGTCGTGAAGGTGAGCCCGCACTGAGGCTCCTGTTCGCCGGCACCCCGGCGCCCGCGGTTCCCTCCCTGGAGGCGCTGCTGGCCTCCGACCACGAGGTGGTGGCCGTCCTCACCCGACCCGACGCCCGTGCCGGGCGGGGGCGGGCGGTCAGCCGCTCGCCGATCGCGGAGCGGGCCGACGCCGCCGGCCTGCCCGTGCTGCAGCCGCGCTCGCCCCGCGAACCGGAGTTCCTGGCCCGCCTCGCGGAACTGCAGGTCGACTGCGTCCCGGTCGTTGCCTACGGCGCGCTGATCCCGCAGGCGGCCCTCGACGTGCCGCTCCACGGCTGGGTCAACCTGCACTTCTCGCTGCTGCCCGCCTGGCGCGGGGCGGCGCCGGTCCAGCACGCGATCATGGCCGGCGACGAGGTCACCGGTGCCTCGACGTTCCGGCTGGAGGCGGGGCTGGACACCGGGCCGGTGTTCGGCACGGTCACCGAGGGGATCGGTCCCCGGGACACCGCCGGCGACCTGCTCGGCCGGCTGGCGGTCAGCGGTGCCGGTCTGCTGGTCGCGACGCTCGACGGCATCGCCGCCGGCACGCTGGTCGCCGAGCCGCAGCCCGCCGAGGGCATCAGCCTCGCGCCCAAGGTCGAGTCCGCCGACGCGCGGGTCGACTGGTCGCTGCCCTCGCACGTGGTCGACCGGCGGATCCGTGGGGTCACGCCCGCGCCCGGCGCCTGGACGACGTGGCGCGGCGAGCGGATGCGCCTCGGGCCGGTGGAGCCGCTGCCCGCCGTCGAGCTCGACCCGGGCGAGATCGTGGTGGGCGGCGACGGCGTCCTGGTCGGTGCCGGGCGCGGCGCCGTCCGGCTCGGGCAGGTGCAGCCGGCCGGCAAGCGCATGCTGCTTGCGGCGGACTGGGCGCGCGGCGCACGGCCGGCCGCCGGCGAACGGATGGGCGCGTGACCCGGCCCCCGCGGCGGCCCTCCGGCGGTCCGCGGCAGGGCCGCCGCTCGCGGCACCCCGCCACCCGGCGTCCCGTCCTGGACGGAGCCCGGCTCACCGCCTACGACGTGCTGGACGGCGTCTCGTCGCGCGACGCGTACGCCAACCTGCTGCTGCCGCAGCTGCTGCGCGAGCGGCAGCTCGACGAGCGCGACGCCGGGTTCGCCACCCAGCTCGCGTACGGCACGCTGCGCGCGCAGGGCACCCTGGACGCCGTCCTCACCGGGCTGGTCTCCCGCCCGCTGGCCGAGCTGGATCCCCGGGTGCTCGACCTCCTGCGGCTGGGCGCCTACCAGCTCCTCGACCTGCGCGTGCCCTCGCACGCGGCCGTGGACACGACGGTCGACCTCACGCGCGCCATCGTCGGCACCGGCGCCTCCGGGCTGGTCAACGCCGTGCTGCGCAAGGTCGCCGCGGGCGGCGACCGCGAGCAGTGGCTGGCCACCCTCGGGGCGTCCGGCGACGAGCGGCTGGGCCTGGCCACCGACCACCCGCTGTGGATCCTGCAGGCCTGGCGCGAGGCGCTCGGCGTCGACGCGGAGCTGGAAGCCGCGCTGCTGGCCGACGACGCTGCTCCCGAGGTGCACCTCGTCGCGCGGCGGATCGCCCGGGGCGCGCTGGTGGAGCAGTCCGGCGGCGAGCCCGGCCCGTGGTCACCGTTCGCCGTCCGGTTGCACGGGGGTGACCCGGGCCGGCTGCCGGCCGTGCGCTCCGGCGCGGCCGCGGTGCAGGACGAGGGCAGCCAGGTGGCCGCCCTGCTGCTCCAGCGGGCGCCGCTCGAAGGTCCCGACGCCGCGTGGCTCGACATGTGCGCCGGTCCCGGCGGCAAGGCCGGCCTGCTCGCCGCCGTGCGTCCCGAGGGCGTGCGGCTCACCGCCGCCGACCGCGCCCCGCACCGCGCCGAGCTGGTCCGCCGGTCCCTCGCCGGCGAGGACGACGTGGAGGTGCTCGCCGCCGACGGCACGGCACCGCCCTGGCGGCCGGGCTCGTTCGACCGGGTGCTGCTCGACGCGCCGTGCACCGGGCTCGGAGCGCTGCGACGACGTCCCGAGGTGCGCTGGCGTCGCACGCCCGACGACGTCCCCGGGTTGGTCGCCCTGCAGACGGCGCTGCTCGAGAGCGCGCTCGCCTCGCTCCGCGCCGGGGGAGTGGTCGCCTACGTCACCTGCTCGCCGCACGCCGCCGAGACGGTTGCGGTCGTCGACGCCGCCGCCGCTCGCGACGACGTCGAGGTGCTGCCGGTGGCGCCGCTGTTCCCGGAGGTGCCCGGCCTCGCGCGTGGCGACCACGGGCAGCTGTGGCCGCACCGGCACGGCACCGACGCGATGTTCATGGCCCTGCTGCGCCGCACCCGCTGACGCGACGACGCTGCCGAGAGCGCAGTTGATGCTGCTCGACACGGCGTCCCGTGGGCGTGTCGCCGACCACAACTGCTCACTCGGGCGGTCGGGTGCGCTGCGGCGGACTGTCGGCCCGGAACGACCGCCCACCTAGACTCGGCGGACGTGTCCCGGGAACCGATGATCGCGCCGAGCCTGCTGTCGGCGGACTTCGCCCGGCTGGGCGCGGAGGCGCAGCGGGTCGCCGACGCCGACTGGCTGCATTTCGACGTCATGGACGCGCACTTCGTGCCGAACCTGACCTTCGGGCTGCCGGTGCTCCAGGCGCTCCAGAAGGTCAGCCCGGTGCCGCTGGACTGCCATCTGATGATCGAGAACCCCGAGCGCTGGGCGCCGGGCTACGCCGAGGCCGGCGCCCGCAACGTGACGGTGCACGCCGAGGCCTGCACCGATCCGCGCGCCGTGGCCCGCGACATCCGCGCCGCCGGCGCGCTCGCGGGTCTGGCGATCAAGCCCGGCACCTCGCTCGACGGCTACCTCGACGTGCTCGAGGACTTCGACACGCTCCTGGTGATGACCGTCGAGCCGGGCTTCGGCGGCCAGGCGTTCATGCCCGAGGTGCTGCCCAAGGTGCGCCGGGCCCGGGAGCTGGTCGAGAGCGGACACCTCACCCTCTTCGTCGAGGTCGACGGAGGGATCGCGGCCGACACGATCGAGCAGGCGGCCGAGGCGGGCGCCGACGTGTTCGTGGCCGGGTCCGCGGTCTACGGCGCCGACGACCCGGCGAAGGCCATCGCGGCCCTGCGCGCGCGAGCCGCCGCGGCGTTCTCCGGATGACCGTCAGCGCCGCCGAACGGCGCGCCATGGCGCGGGCCCGGGAGCTCGGCGAGAGCGTCCTCGGCACGACCGGCCACAACCCGGCCGTCGGTGCGGTGATCCTGCTGCCCGATGGGACTCCGGTCGGGGAGGGCGCCACCGCGCCGCCCGGTGGCCCGCACGCCGAGGTGGGGGCGCTGGCCCAGGCGGGCGAGCGGGCACGGGGCAGCACCGCCGTCGTCACCCTGGAGCCCTGCGCGCACACCGGACGCACCGGCCCCTGCGCCGACGCGCTGCTCGCCGCCGGTGTGGCCCGCGTGGTCGTCGCCGTCCCCGAGCCGACGGAGCTGGCCGGCGGGGGAGCCGACCGCCTCCGCACGGCCGGTGTCGACGTCGTCCTGGGGGTGGAGCAGGCCGAGGCCGAGGCGGGTGCGCTCGCCGCCTGGCTGACCGGCGTCCGCGAGCACCGGCCGTTCGTGGTGTGGAAGGTGGCCGCCACCCTCGACGGCCGGGTGGCGGCGGCCGACGGCAGCAGCCGCTGGATCACCGGCGACGCCGCCCGGGCCGCCGTCCACCGGCTGCGGGCCACGTGCGACGCAGTCGTCGTCGGCTCCGGGACGGCGCTGACCGACGATCCGCAGCTCACCGTGCGCGACGCCGACGGGACGTCCTCCGGTAGGCAGCCCCTGCGGGTCGTGGTCGACCGCCGCGACCGGCTCCCGGCCACCGCCCGCGTGCTGGACGACGCCGCCCCGACGCTGGTCAGCCGCGCCGGGACCCCCGCCGATCTCCTGGCGGAGCTGTTCGCCCGCGACGTGCGCCGGGTGCTGCTCGAGGGTGGCCCGACCCTGGCCGCCGCGTTCCTCCGAGCCGGGCTGGTCGACGAGGCCGTGATCCATCTCGCACCGAAACTGCTGGGTGCCGGCCCGTCCCTGGTCAGCGACCTGGGAATTCGTTCGATCGGCGATGCGCTGGACCTCACGGTCGTCGACGTCACCCCGTTGGGCGGGGACGTGCAGATGCGGTTGCGGCCGAACCGGCACACTGGAGACGTACAGGTTGCGGACAGGAGGGGCTGAGGTGTTCACCGGCATCGTCGAAGAGGTGGGCACCGTCGTCGTCCGCGAGGACCAGTCCGATTCCGCCGTTCTCCGGATCCGCGCGCAGCGCGTGCTCGAGGACGTCGCCCTGGGCGACTCCATCGCGGTGAACGGCGTCTGCCTGACGGTCACGGAGGTCTCGGACGGCGTCTGGAGCACCGACGTCATGGCCGAGACGCTGCGCCGCAGCAGCCTGGGCGACGCCACCGAGGGGCAGCCGGTCAACCTCGAGCGCGCGGTCACCCCGCACACGCGCCTGGGCGGCCACCTGATGCAGGGCCACGTCGACGGCGTCGGCTCGATCGTCAGCCGCACACCGGGCGAGCACTGGGAGGTCGTGCGCGTCGCGCTCCCGCCGCAGCTTGCCCGCTACGTCGTCGAAAAGGGCTCGATCGCCGTCGACGGCGTCTCGCTCACCGTCAGCGCGGTCAGTGCCGTCGGGGTGGGTGGCGCGGGCGCAGACTCAGCCGTCGACCAGCCCTGGTTCGAGGTCAGCCTCATCCCCACGACCCTCCGCGAGACCACGCTCGGCGCGCGTGCCCCGGGGGCTCCCGTCAACCTGGAGGTCGACGTGATCGCCAAGTACGTAGAGCGCCTGCTGGGAGGTGGCTCCTCGGCCGAGCTCGCGAGGCCGGGCAGGGACGCAGCAACTGCGCGAACGCTTCCGACGAGCGCCGGCGAGGAGGAATCGTGAGCAGCCCGCTGGCTCGCCTGGACACCATCGAGAGCGCCATCGCCGCCATCAAGGACGGCCGCCCCGTCGTCGTCATCGACGACGAGGACCGCGAGAACGAGGGCGACCTCATCTTCGCCTCGGAACTCGCCACCCCGGAGCTCGTGGCCTTCATGGTCCGGTACACCTCGGGCTACATCTGCGTCGCGGTCACCGAGTCCGACGCCGACCGGCTCGACCTGCCGCCGATGTTCCGGGTCAACCAGGACCGCCGGGGCACCGCCTACACCGTCACCGTCGACGCCCGCGAGGGCGTCTCCACGGGCATCTCGGCGTCCGACCGGGCCCACACCATCCGGCTGCTGGCCGACGCGGAGACCACGTCGGCCGACCTCGCCCGGCCGGGGCACATCGTGCCGCTCCGGGCGAAGGACGGCGGCGTGCTGCGCCGGCCCGGGCACACCGAGGCCGCGGTCGACCTGGCGATCCTCGCCGGGCTGCGGCCGTCGGGGACGCTGTGCGAGGTCGTCAGCGAGAAGGACCCAACGGGCATGGCCCGCGGCGAGGAGCTCCGCGTCTTCGCCGACGAGCACGACCTCGTGATGGTCTCGATCGCCGACCTGATCGCCTACCGGAAGCGCTTCGACAAGCTGGTCGAGCGGGTGGCCGAGGCCATCGTCCCGCTCACGTCGGGCACCTTCACCGCCGTCGGCTACCGCAGCTCCTACGACGAGCGCGAGCACGTCGCCTTCGTCTACGGCGACATCGGCGACGGTGAGGACGTGCTCGTCCGCGTCCACTCCGAGTGCCTGACCGGCGACGTCTTCGGGTCGCTGCGCTGCGACTGCGGGCCCCAGCTGCAGGCCGCGCTGGCCGCCGTCGCGCAGGAGGGCCGCGGCATCGTGCTCTACATCCGCGGGCACGAGGGCCGGGGGATCGGCCTGCTGCACAAGCTGCAGGCCTACCAGCTGCAGGACATGGGCGCCGACACGGTCGACGCCAACCTCGACCTGGGCCTGCCCGCCGACGCCCGCGACTACGGCACCGGCGCGCAGATCCTGGTCGACCTGGGCGTCCACACCATGCGGCTGCTGACGAACAACCCGGCCAAGCGCGCGGGCCTGGAGGGCTACGGGCTCAAGGTCGTCGGCCGCGTGCCCCTGCCCAGCCACGTGACCGCGGAGAACCTCGGCTACCTGCGCACCAAGCGCGACCGCATGGGTCACCTGCTCGACATCATCGAGCCGGAGACGGAGGCCGGGCCGGCGGATGCCGCCTCGGTGCGGGAGGCGCTCGCCGACCCCGTTCCCTCGACCGTGCCCCTCGGCGTCGACGAGCAGGGCTCATGAGCGGCGCGGGAGCGCCGGAGGCGCAGGTCGTCGACGCATCGGGCCTGACGCTCGGGATCGTCGCCACCACGTGGCACGCCGAGATCACCGACAGCCTGCTCGACCGGGCGGTCGCGGCCGCCCTGGCCTGCGGCGTCGAGCGGCCCACCGTCGTGCGTGCGCCGGGCGCCGTGGAGCTGCCCGTCGTCGCCCAGGCGCTGACCGAGCGGCACGACGCCGTCGTCGCCCTCGGCGTGGTCGTCCGGGGTGGTACGCCGCACTTCGAGTACGTCTGCGACGCCGTCACCGCCGGGCTGACCCGGGTGGCGCTCGACGCCGGCAAGCCGGTCGGCAACGGCGTCCTCACGTGCGACACCGAGGAGCAGGCCCGCGACCGGGCGGGGCTGCCCGGCTCGGCCGAGGACAAGGGCTGGGAGGCGGCCATCGCCGCGCTCGCCACCGCGCTGACGCTGCGCGATCTCCGGTCGCCGCAGCGGACCACCGGCTTCAGCGCGGCTCCGGGGGGCTACGCGTGAAGACCTTCGACGAGCTGTTCGCCGAACTGTCGGCCAAGGTCGCCGGCGACGACCCCGCGTCGGGCACCGTGCGCGCCGTCCGCGAGGGCGTGCACGCCGCCGGCAAGAAGGTCGTCGAGGAGGCGTCGGAGTCCTGGATGGCGGCCGAGCACGAGAGCGGTGAGCGGACGGCGGAGGAGATCAGCCAGCTGCTCTACCGCGTGCAGGTGCTCATGCTGACGCGGGGCCTGACGCTGGACGACGTCTACGCTCACCTGTGATCCCCCGTTCGTCCGTCGAAGGAGCGCCCTGCCGTGCTGCGCGTCGCCGTCCCGAACAAGGGCGTCCTGAGCGAGCCGGCCGCCGAGATGCTCGCCGAGAGCGGGTACCGGCAGCGCCGCAGCAGCAAGGACCTCGCGGTCTACGACCCCGACAGCGACACCGAGTTCTTCTACCTGCGACCCCGTGACATCGCCGTCTACGTCGCCGCGGGCACCCTCGACGTGGGCATCACCGGCCGCGACATGCTGCTGGAGACGGCGCCGCCGGATGGAGCGGGGCAGGCCGCGGTGGAGGTCATGACCCTCGGCTTCGGACGCTCGTCGTTCCGCTTCGCCTCCCCAGTGGAGTCGGGCATCGAGAAGGTGGAGCAGCTCGCCGGCAAGCGCATCGCCACGGCCTATCCCGTGCTGCTCCAGCGCTACCTGGACGACGCCGGCATCGAGGCGGGCGTGGTCAAGCTGGACGGCGCCGTCGAGACGGCCTGCCGGCTCGGCGTCGCCGACGCGGTGTGCGACGTCGTGGAGACCGGGACGACGCTGCGCGCGGCCGGGCTGCACATCATCGGGAACCCGGTGCTCACCAGCGAGGCGATCCTCGTGCGGCGGGAGGGCGCCGAGGAGATCCCGGCCGTCGCCCAGCTGCGCCGCCGGATCCGCGGCGTCCTCGTGGCCCGCCAGTACGTGATGCTCGACTACGACTGCCCGAACGAGCTGCTGGAGCGGGCGACGGCGGTGACCCCCGGCCTGGAGGGTCCCACGGTCAGCCCGCTGCAGACGCCGGGCTGGTCGGCGGTGCGGGCGATGGTGGCCCAGGCCGAGACCAACCGGGTCATGGACGAGCTGTGGGAGCTCGGCGCCCGCGCGATCCTGGTGACGAGCATCCACGCCTGCCGCATCTGAAGCCCGTGCGAGGATCCGGCACTTTCGGCCATAACTGCCGCCGGGCGGTGCCGCTCACGCTGCCGGTCCTCGTGCTCGCGCTCCTGACGCTCGCCGCGTGTGCCGCTCGACCGGCCGGCAGCGGCGCCGGTGAGACCAGCTCATCGGTCGACGACGACCTGGTCGTCGAGCTCGACCGCGGCGACGGCTCGGCCGTCCAGCGCTGGACGCTGATCTGCGGGGACCAGGCCGAGGGCACGCACCCGGCGGCGCAGGAGGCCTGCGACCACCTGAGGGGGATGGACGACCCCTTCGCGCCGATCCCGGACGACACGATCTGCACCCAGCAGTACGGAGGCCCGCAGACCGCCTCCGTGACCGGGCGCTGGGCCGGCCGGCCCGTCGACCTGGTCCTGTCCCGGGTCGACGGCTGCACCGTCGCCCAGTGGGACAGCCTGGGCCCGCTGCTGCCCGGCTGACCCCGCGAACGCGCGGAGCCCCCCTTCGCGGTCGCGAAGGGAGGCTCCGAGGTGCGCCGAAGGGTGCCCGGGTCAGCGCACCCGGGTGGTGCGCTCGACCAGGTCGATCGCCGTGCACAGCCCGAGCGCCATGGCCCGCCCGCTGGTGGAGCCGGTGTTGAGCAGGACGGTGATCGCCGGAGCGAGCGGCCGCTCGCCGACCAGGCCGTGGAAGACGGCCGCGTACTCGCCGCTGACCCGGCCGCAGGCAGCGTGCCGCAGGAGCGCCCGGGAGAGCTCGGTCGTGCGGCCGGCGGCCAGGGAGTAAACGCCGGCGGCGAACCGCTCGGCCGCCGGGTGGCCCAGCAGCACCAGACCGGCGATCGTGCCCGCCATCACGTCGTCGCCGGCCGGGGTGAGACCGGGGCCGAGGCCGATGAGGCGCGTGGCCGTGCGCAGCGCCGCATCCAGGTCGGCCCTGCGGACGGCCCCGCGCAGGGCGGCGAGCGGACCGCCGGGACCGGTGGGCAGCCCGGGCAGGCAGAACGCGCTGTGCGGCACGCCCTCGCCGTACAGGGTGTTGCGCAGCTGGCGCACGCCCTCGGGGAGGAGCGCCGGGCGCAGGCTGGGCAGCCGCGGCCGCGGGTTCCACCAGGCCGCCGCGCTGATCGCCAGGTCCCCTACGACGATCCGGCCGCCCCCGACCTCGGCCGGCGCACCGCTGGGCAGCGCGACCAGGGGACGCCCGTTGCTCGGGCGGTTGAGCACGCAGGCCAGCGGCAGCCGGGCGGCGTCACTGGTGAGGACGCCGACGACGTCGCCGCCGCGCTCGCCGGAGACGGACAGGTACACCGCGGCGGGGGCCGTCATCAGCACCCGGGCGGGACGGACCGGGCCGCGGAGCAGGTCGGCGATGCCGGTGCTGGCGGAAGCCGGGACGGCGGTGGCGGCGCGCGCCGGGCGCGCGGTCCGTGCGGCGGCCTGGGCCTTCTCGTGGGGGAGGGGGAACGTCGGGACGCCGGCTCGGGCGGCACGGCCGCGGTCGGGCGCCTCCGTCCGGCGGGGCGGGATACCGGTTGCGGTGCTTTCGTCGACGGTGCGCATGGCTCGGCCCTTCGGCAGAAGTGCGACGGAGGTGCCGGCTGTTTCGACCCCCCGCCCGGCCCGCTCCACTCCGGCTACCGGATGATGGAGGGCGGTCACCGAATACTTCGGCGACGGTCCCTAACATCCAGTGGTCGAGGTTGACCGGGCTTCGAACCTATGCGGCGCGTCGCACGCCCTCGTATGGCGGAAGTCGCCAAGAATGAACCCTGGCGTCCAGGGACTCCTGACAGGATCGGCGTTTAATGGCAACCTGGACCGCGACTGAAGGAGGACGCGTCGTGACTCAGGGTGACGCCTCGCTGGTGGCTTCTACACAGCGTAGCGGCTCCGTGCCGTTCCGCAGGAACTGGGCTGTCGCCGAGTCGCGGCCGGAAACCCGCCGGGACGACCGCACGAGCTGGCAGGAGCGGATGGGCCTGACCATCGAGGAGGCCCTCGAGCTGCCCGGCCTGGCCGGCACGTCGGTCGCTGCGGGCGTCGCGGGTCTGAGCCGGGTGGTCCGGCACATGGTGGTCGACGACCCCACGGACCCGCTGGCCGCCGCCGGTCCCGACGTCCTCGTCGTGCTGGGCGCACGGCTGCCGCCGGCCGACGCCGCCAACTACCGCGCCCTGGTCGAGCGGCTGGACTCCATGGGCACCGCGGCGCTGGCCTTCCGGCGCACGGAGGGCCCGGCCCCGGTGACCGGGGAGGTGCTGGCCGAGGCCGACCGGCGCGGACTGCCGGTGCTCGCCCTGGCGCCCGGCGTGCGGCTGGACGAGGTCGTGTCCGAGGTGCTGGGCACCGTCGTCGCCAAGCAGAGCCAGGCGCTGGCGCTGTCGTCCCGCATGGACGACGAGTTCATGGAGGTCGCGCTCACCGGTGGCGGCCTCGCCGAGGTCGCCCACCGCCTCGCGGTCATGCTCGACGGCGCCGCCGTCCTCGGCCTCGGGCCCGACCGGGACATCGTCACGAGCGCCGGTCCCGAGGAGGACGTCGCCGAGATCAGCGACTGGCTGTGGCTGCTCGACGCCGCCGCCGACGACGCCCTGGCCGAGCTGACGCCCTCCCGGCGGCTGTCCGGCGTCCGGGCCGACCAGACGGTGGTCACCCCGGCAGACGTCCTCGCCGACGCCGACCTCTCGCCGGCCGACGGCATCCTGCTCGTGCCCGGGCACCACGAGCTCCCGGGTGGGGTGGGCGAGTACGCCGTCGCACCGATCATGGCCGGTGAGCAGCGGCACGGCTGGCTGGTCGCGGTGCACCGGACCGGCGCGATGATGCTGGGCGCCGGTGGTGTCCTCGAGCGTGCCGCCGTCATCGCCGCGCTGTCGGTCATCCGGCTGCAGGCCGTGCACTCGGTCGAGCTGCGCTTCCAGGGAGACCTTGTCCGCCGACTCGTCGGCGGCTCCGTCGGGCACACCGAACGCACCCTGGCCTACACGCGCTCCTTCGGCTGGCGCCTCGACGGGCCGGTCGCGGTCCTCGTCACGGCCACCGAGACGGTCGCCGACGCGGCCGCCGATCCCACCAAGGCCCTCGACGTCCTCGACCGCCTGGCCGACGGCTGGCGGGCCGCGCTGGAGACGGAGGTGGCCGGTGCGGCCGTCGCCGGACTGGCCAGCGAGATCGTCACCCTCCTGCCGCTCGATGGCCGGACTCCGGAAGAGGTGTCCGCGCTGGTCTCGGCCGTCACCTCGCGTGTCAACGGTCGGCTGCGGCGGGTGGGCCGGCTGCTCGGCACCGGCATCGGGCGGCCCGCCGAGTCGCTGTCGGCGCTGGCCGAGGCGCACCGGCAGGCCCAACGCGCCCTCGGGGTGGGGGAGGAGATCCACGGCTCCTCCACCGTCACGCACTTCGACCAGCTGGGGGTCTTCCGGCTGCTGTCGCTGATCCCGGACAGCAGCGAGCTGCGCTCCTACGTCGACGAGGTGCTCGGCCCGCTGGCCGACGCGGCCGACCCCGACTCGGCGGACCTGCGGGAGACCCTGCGGGTGCTGCTCGAGACCAACCTCAACGTGGCCGAGTCGGCCCGCCGGCTGCACTTCCACTACAACACGATGCGCTACCGCATCGGCAAGCTGGAACGGCTGCTCGGCCCGTTCACCTCGGACCCGGCGCTGCGGCTGAACCTCCTGCTGGCGCTGCACGCGGCCCGCATGCGGGGGCTCGACCAGCCGCACCGCCCGCCGATCGACGCGGGGCTGGTCATGGTCGACGAGGGCCTCGACTCCCTCATCTGAAGGGACCGTGACCGGACCGGACCCCGTCCTCGCGCTCGTGGCGCGCATGGCCGACCTGCTCCGCCGGCTGGAGGACGACGGCGACCCGGCCCGGTTCTTCCTCAGCACCTACCTGCGCACGACGCGGGCCGTCGGGACGGCGCTGGCCGACGGCGCGTTCGAGGACCCGGCCTGGGTCGCCCACTGGGACGTCGACTTCGCCGACCTGTACCTGCGCGCCGTCGAGAACCACCGCCGCACTCCGGCGGCGGTCGCCGAGCCCTGGCGCCTGGCCCTGGGCGCCGACCCGTCGCTGCGGCCCGAGGCCCACGTGCTGCTGGGCATGAACGCGCACATCAACTTCGACCTGCCGCAGTCCCTGGTCCGGATGATGGGTCCGCCCGACTTCGCCGACCCCGGCGTCCTGGCGCTCCGCCGCCGCGACCACGAGCGCATCGACGCCGTCCTCGCCGGCCGGGTCGCCGAGGAGGACGTCGCGCTCCAGGGCGCCGGCGGCCGGCGCACCACGCTGGACCGGGTGCTGGCTCCGGCCAACCGCACCGCCGGCCGGCTGTTCCTTCGGGAGTCGCGCCGCACGGTGTGGGCCAACGCAGCCGAGCTGCACGCGGCGCGGTTGCGTGGATCCGACGCCTACGCCGCCCGTCTCGCCGACCTCGAGCAGGCGAGTGCGGCGCGGGTGCGGGACCTGCTGCGGCCGGGGCCGGTGCTGCTGCGGCTCGCCGTCCGCGGTTTCGGCGTCCCCCTGCCGCCGGCGCGCGACGGCGAGCCGGCGGGTTAGTCGAGCGCGAGCGCGGCCGCACCGGCGAGGACGGTGGTCACGAGGAACGGCTCGCCCGTCACGTGCCCGCCCAGCTCGTCGACGTCGAGCCGGGCTGCGACCAGGCGGCAGAAACCGACGGCGTCGGCCACGATCGCCACCTCCGCGGCCGCAGCGACCCGCCTCCCGACCGGGACGTCCCAGGTGCCGCCGCCCGCCCCGGTGAGCACCAGGTGCACGTCGACCGACGGCGGCTCGCCGGTCACGTGGGCCACGCCCTGCGGCAGGAGGCTCGCGGCCAGACCGGTCATGAGTCGCAGCACGGCCGCATCCGGCACGCTCGCCGGCAGCCGGCACGCCCGCCGGACGTCGTCCTCGTGGGTCCAGAGCTCGAACGACCGCACGACGAGCAGCGCACGCAGCGGCAGTCGCATCCCGTGCACCGCGACGACCGCGTCGAGGTCGGCGGTCCGCACCTGGGCAAGCGTGCGATCCGCGGCGGCGCGCCACTCGTGCCGGGTGTCGTCCGGGCGCCGTCCCGCCTGCGACTCGGCCGCGCCCTGGGTCGAGGCGACGTGGTCCGCGCCGGCGACGTCCGGATCGCCGGCGAGTGCGCGCTGCACGTCGTCCTCGACGCCGGTCAGGTGCCCGACCACGCCCTGGACGTCGAGGTCGCGCAGCACCGGGATGCGCCAGGCGTCGGCCGGGAGGGCGGCGATCAGGCCGGAGAACGCGTCCACCGCGCGGCCGAAGGCCTCCTGGGGCGTGATCTCCGGCAGGTCGGGCAGCGCGCGGCCGGCCGCGCGGGCCGCCCGGGCGGCCGCCAGCACCCGGTCGCGGAGGCCCGGTGGCAGCGACTGCCGGGCGTCGATGGTCATGACGGCTCCAGCAGTTGCCGGTCCAGCGCGGTCTCGAGCTTCGCGAGTGCCAGGCGGACCCGCGATTTCGCCGTCCCCTCGGGAATGCCCATCTGTCGTGCCACGTCGCGATAGCTCAGGCCCCCGAAGTAGGCCAGTTCGACGACCTGCCGCTGCTCCGGGGGGAGCCGGCGCACCGCGGCGCGGACGGTCGAGGCGGCGTCCTCGTCGGCGATCTGCTCGCCGGGGGACTGCTGCCGGGGGACCGGGAGCTGGCGTGCGTGCCGGACCTCCCGTCCGGCCCGGCGCAGGTCACTGCGGACGACGTCCAGCGCGCGGTGGCGGGCGCACAGGCTCAGGTAGGTGCGGAGGCTGCCGAGCGTCTCGTCGTAGCGCTCCGGATGACACCACAGGTCGACGAACACGTCCTGCACGACGTCCTGGGCGGCCGGGTCGCCGAGCACCTGCAGCGCGACCGCATGGACGGCCGGCGCGAGCTCGTCGAACGCCTCGGCGAGGGCGCGGTCGTCGCCGGCGGCCAGCCGGGCGGTCAGGAGGGAGCCGGAGGACTCCACGGCCCGGAGCGTAGCGGCGGAGGCGCCGGCGCAGGGTCGTCTCCGCCGCCCGGACGGTCGCCGGACGGCACGTCGGACGACGAGGGCGCCGATCGCCTCCACGCCGTACATGCGTCGCCGCGCAGGCCTCCGGATCACGCCGGTTCCGGTGATCCGGAGATGCCCGCCGCGGCGCAATGGTCCACGTCAGCGGGGAAACCCGACACACCGGAAAGGACCACCCATGGCCGTCATCGCCGAGGTCACGCTGCGGGGCATCACGAGGGAGCTGTACGACACCGTCCGGGAACGCGTGGGCCATCTCGAGCAGGCGCCGGACGGCCTGGTCGCGCACCTGACGTGGTGGGACGGGGAGGACTGCCACAACCTCGACGGCTGGGAGAGCGAAGCCGCGTTCGACGCGTTCGCCCGGGAGCGGCTCGGCCCGGTGCTTGCGGGGCTCGGCATCGAGGTGGCGCCCGAGGTGACCTTCCGCCCGGCGCACGAGATCTACACGCCGCGGGCCGGCGTCGTCGCCGCCACCGACACCCCGAACGTCGCCGCGACGACCAACGTGGACCTGGCACGCGCCGCCTACGCCGCCTTCGCCGCGGGTGACATCGCGGGCGTCCTCGCGTTGATGGACGACGACCTCGTGTGGACCACCCCCGAGAGCATCAGCTTCGGAGGGGTCTACCGGGGGCCGCAGGGAGCCGGCGAGTTCTTCACACGGCTGTCGCAGAACTTCGCGGAGCTGCGGGTGGAGCCCGAGCGCTTCATCGACGCGGGCGACGCCGTCGTCGTCCAGGGGCAGCACCACGGGCGGACGGTCCAGGGGATCGACTTCGACGTCCCCTGGATGCACCTGTGGACGATGAGCGGCGGCAAGGTCACGTCGTTCACGGAGTCGATGGACTCGGCGCCGGTCGTGCGCGCGCTCGAGGGCGGCCCCGGCGACGTCGAGGGCATCCTGCGCCGCATGTTCGACGAGCTCATCAACGCCGGCCGGCTGGAGCTCGCCGACGAGCTGTTCGCCGAGGACTACGTCGACCACGGTCCGATGGGCGACATGGCGGGGCGCGACAGCTTCACGCAGATGGTCGCGCAGTGGCGCGACGCCGTCCCGGACGTCCACTGCGAGGTCGACACGGTGATCTCGCGGGGCGACCTGTGCGCCTGGCTGGTACGGACGACCGGCACGCACACCGGCGACGCGCTGGGGTTCCCGGCCACGGGACGGCGTTTCGAGACGGTCAGCGCCAACATCGGCCGGTTCCGGGACGGCCGCGCCGTCGAGCACTGGGCCGAGCAGGGGATGTTCCCGATGCTGACGCAGATCGGCGTCATCCCGATGGCCGGACCGGCCGTGCCCAGCCCCCGCGCCTCCATGTCCGGCAGCACGTCGGGCAGCACCGCCGCCTCGGCCGGCCGCACCGCGCCGTGAGGCGCTCCTCCTGAACGCGCCGCCCCGCGGCACCGGAGCTAGGTTCGACCGGGCGCTGCGCGGGCGGCGCGGAGGAGGCGTCGATGACCGGAGCAGCTCGGCCGCTGGACGGGAAGGTGGCGCTGGTGACCGGCGCGTCGTCGGGCATCGGGGAGGCCACCGCCGTCGCGCTGGCCGAGGCGGGTGCCGCCGTCGCGATCGGCGCGCGCCGCACGGACCGGCTCGACGCGCTCTCCGCCCGCCTCCGGAAGACGGGCGCGAGCGTCCTGCAGCTCGAGCTCGACGTCACCGACGAGGCGGCGTGCGCCGACGCCGTCCGGCGCACGTGGGAGGAGCTCGGCGGCCTCGACGTCCTGGTCAACAACGCCGGCGTGATGCTGCTGGGCACGATCGTCGGGGCCGATCCCGAGGACTGGCGGCGCATGCTGTCGACCAACGTGCTGGGGCTTCTGTACATGACCCACGCGGCGATCGACGGCATGGTGGAGCAGGGGTCGGGCGACATCGTCAACATCTCCAGCGTCGCCGGGCGGACGGCGCGCAAGGGGGCCGGCGTCTACAACGCCAGCAAGTGGGCGGTGAACGCCTTCAGCGAGTCGCTGCGCCAGGAGGTCACCGGCCGCGGGGTGCGGATCTCGCTGGTCGAGCCGGGGGCGGTCGCCACCGAGCTCACCGACCACATCACGCAGCCGGAGGCGAAGGCGGCGTCGAAGGAGATGGCGGCGAACATGACGCCCCTGCAGGCCGACGACATCGCCCGCGCGATCCTCTACGTGGTCATCCAGCCGCCGCACGTGGCGGTCAACGAGATGCTCGTGCGCCCAACCGACCAGGAGCGTTAGGCCCGCCCTTCCGCCGTAGCCCGAGTTGATCATCGTCGGATGGCTGCTGCCACCGGCGTGGCGCGCAGCCATCTGCCGATGATCAACCGATGACCGACTCTTTCAGTCGCGGAAGACCTCGATGTGGGCGCCCATCTCGACCAGGCGCTGGTAGAGGTCCTCGTAACCGCGGGCGATGATGTCGACGTTGCGCAGGACCGACGTCCCCTTGGCCGCCAGCATCGCGAGCAGGATGCAGACGGCCGGCCGCAGCGCCGGCGGGCAGACCACCTCGGCGCTCGACCAGCGGGTCGGACCGTTGACCAGCACGCGGTGCGGGTCGAGCAGCCGCACGTCGGCGCCCAGGCGGGTCAGGTCGGACAGGTGGATCGCCCGGTTGTCGTAGACCCAGTCGTGGATGAGGGTCGCGCCCTCGGCCTGCGCCGCGATGACGGCGAAGAACGGCAGGTTGTCGATGTTGAGGCCGGGAAACGGCATCGGGTGGATCTTGTCGATGGGCGCGGTCAGCGTCGAGGGCCGGATGGTGATGTCGGCCAGCCGGGTGTGCCCGTTGGCGGCCAGGTACTCCGGTGAGAGGTCGTAGCGAAGCCCCATCTCGGTCAGCACCGCCAGCTCGATCTCGAGGAACTCGACCGGCGCCCGCGTGACGGTCAGCTCCGAGCCGGTGACGATGCCCGCCGTCAGCAGGCTCATCGCCTCGACCGGGTCCTCGCTGATCGTGTAGTCGACGTCGGCGTCGAGCACCGGACGGCCGCGGACGACGAGCGTCGTCCCGCCCAGGCCCTCGATCTCCACGCCCAGCAGCTGCAGGTACAGGCAGAGGTCCTGGACCATGTAGTTGGAGCTGGCGTTGCGGATCGTCGTCGTCCCGTCGGTGCGGGCCGCGGCGAGCAGGGCGTTCTCGGTCACGGTGTCCCCGCGCTCGGTCAGCAGGATCGTGCGCGCGCGGTCACCGGTGGCCGTCACGGTCGCGTGGTACTCGCCGGCCCGTGCCTCGACCGCCAGGCCGAAGGGGCGCAGCGCGATCATGTGCGGCTGCACCGTGCGGGTGCCGAGGTCGCAGCCGCCGGCGTAGGGCAGCTCAAAGGTGTCGGCCCGGTGCAGCAGCGGGCCCAGGAACATGATGATGCTGCGGGTCCGGCGCGCGGCGTCGGCGTCGATGCCGGCCAGGTCGAGCTCGTCGGGGACGACGAGGGTGAGGTCGTGCCCGTCGGCGTCCCAGGTCGCCGAGACCCCGATCGAGCGCAGCACGTCGAGGATGCGGTCGACCTCCACGATGCGGGCGACGTTGCGCAGCGTCGTCCGGCCGCGGTTGAGCAGCGACGCGCAGAGCAGGGCGACGGCGGCGTTCTTCGATGACTTGACGGCGATGCTGCCGCGCAGCGGGTGGCCCCCGGCCACGCGCAGGTGCGTGGGACCGGCCGGGCCGAGGCTGATCAGCTCGCTCTCCAGCGCCGTCGAGAGGCGGCCGAGCAGTTCCAGGGTGAGGTTCTGACCGCCCTGCTCGATCCGGGCGACCGCGCTCTGGCTGGTGCCGAGCCGGTCGGCGAGCTGCTGCTGGGTGAGGCCGCGGTGCCTGCGGGCGTCGCGGACGAGGGAGCCGATCCGGCGCATGGTGGTGTCGGGCGGAAGCTCCGTGGTGGTCACGCGCGCACGTTATCTCACCTGTGAGATCACGAGGCGGAGCCCACCCGATTGTGCGAGTGGACAACGACGGCGTCGTCGGGCAGTCGGGTTGTCCCAACTGTGACCCGGCGTCCTTGCTCGGAGCAAACCGGTGGCTGTTAGGTGACACCGCTCGGTCCAGTCAGGCGGCACCCAGTCCCCAGGAGGTCCTCGTGGCCGTCACCACCCCGTCGTCCGAGTCCGACGCCCACTCGTGGGGTGGTGAGCACAGCCTGGAGCAGGTGCCCGAGCAGGCGCGGGTATCGACGGCCGCCCACCAGTTCTGGATCTGGGCCGGGGCCAACATCGCCCCGATCAACTGGGTGCTCGGCGCCCTCGGCGTGGTCCTCGGGCTCTCCCTGACCGACGTGATCCTCGTCCTGGTGCTGGGCAACCTGATCGGGATGGCCGTGTTCGGCTTCTTCGTGCTGATGGGGCAGCGCACCGGCGTCACGCAGATGGTCCTCAGCCGCAGCGCCTTCGGCCGGCGCGGCGCCTACCTGCCGACCGCGATCCAGTTCTGCATCGCCACCGGCTGGTGCGCCATCAACACCTGGATCGTCCTCGACCTGGTCACGAGCCTCTTCGGCGAACTCGGCATCGACGGCGGCACCGGCCTGAAGATCGCCGTCGTTCTGGTGATCATGCTGCTGCAGGTGCTCATCGCGGCCTACGGGTTCCGCGCGATCGCCACCTTCGAGAAGTGGACCGTGCCGGTCACCCTCGTCGTCCTCCTGGTCATGACCATCGTGGCGTGGACCCAGATCGACATCGACTGGGGCTTCGCCGGCGCCGGGCTGCACGGCGCCGACCGGCTCAGTGCCATGTCCACCGTCATGACGGCGATCGGCGTCGGCTGGGGCATCTCCTGGTTCGCCTACGCCTCGGACTACTCGCGCTTCGTCCCGCGGAGCATGCCCGCCGGCAAGCTCTACCGCGCCAGCGTGTTCGGGCAGTTCCTCCCGGTCATCTGGCTCGGCGTGCTCGGCGCGACGCTGGCCACGGTCAGCGGAGACGTCGACCCGGGTCAGCTCATCGTCAACTCGTTCGGTGGGCTGGCCATCCCGGTGCTGCTGCTGGTCATCCACGGGCCGATCGCCACGAACATTCTCAACATCTACAGCGCGTCGGTCTGCGCCCTGACCCTCGACATCAAGGTCGACCGCAAGATCGTCGCCTACGTCGTCGGCGTCTTCGCCACGGCCTTCACCGTCTGGCTGGTGTTCCAGAACGACTTCGCCAGCTCGCTGGACGGCTGGCTGGCCAGCATGGTCACCTGGGTGGCGCCCTGGGGCGCGGTCATGCTGGTGCACTTCTACTGGATCGCCCGGCAGCGGATCGACATCCCGGCCCTCTACGACGAGCCCGGGCGCAGCCGTCTCGGCGACTACCGGTGGGACGCGATCGCCGCCTTCCTCGTCGGCATCGTCGCCACCTGGTTCTTCGAGTTCGGCATCCCCACCGCGCTGCAGGGCCCGGGCGCCAAGATGCTGGGCAACGTCGACCTGTCGTGGCTGGCCGGCGCGCTGGCGGCCGGCGTCGTCTACGCCGTGGCCGGCTCGCGGCGCCGCGCCACCTGGGATCTCCAGGCCCCGGTCGGTCGATGACCGGAGCAACGCTGCGGGTCCGGGCCGCCCGGCTCCCCGGGCGGCCCGACCTGGTCGACCTCGAGGTCCGGGACGGCCGGTTCACGTCCGTCGCGACGCACGACCCGGGGACGACGGCCGCGCCGGCGGACGTCGAGATCGACGCCGCCGGTGCGCTGCTCTCGCCGCCGTTCGTCGAGCCGCACATCCACCTCGACGCCACGCTGACCGCCGGCGAGCCCCGCTGGAACGGGTCGGGGACGCTGTGGGAGGGCATCGCCGTCTGGTCCGAGCGCAAGCCGGACGTGACCCGCGACGACGTGCTCGACCGCGCCGAGCAGGTGCTGCGCTGGCAGGCCGCGCACGGGGTGCTGCACGTGCGCAGCCACTGCGACGTCACCGATCCGCGCCTGGTCGCCCTCGACGCCCTCGTCGAGCTGCGGGACCGCGTGCGGGACGTGATCGGCCTGCAGATCGTGGCCTTCCCGCAGGAGGGCATCCTCTCGTTCCCCGACGGCGAGAAGCTGCTGGAGGAGGCCGTCCGCCGCGGCGCGGACGTGGTCGGTGCCATTCCGCACTTCGAGGACACCCGGGAGGACGGCGTCCGCTCGATCGAGGTGGCGGTCGACCTCGCCGAGCGCTACGACCGCCTCGTCGACGCGCACTGCGACGAGATCGACGACGAGCACTCGCGGTTCGTCGAGGTGCTGGCCACGCAGGCGCTCCGGCGCGGCATGGGGGAGCGGGTGACCGCCAGCCACACCACCGCGATGGGCAGCTACGGCGGCGCCTACGCCTACAAGCTGGAGCGTCTGCTGTCCCGCTCGGGCATCAACCTGGTCAGCAACCCGCTGGTCAACCTGGCGCTGCAGGGCCGGTTCGACAGCTATCCCAAGCGCCGGGGCCTGACCCGGGTGAAGGAGATGCTGGCCGCGGGGGTCAACGTGGCCTTCGGCTCCGACGACGTCATGGACCCGTGGTTCCCCCTGGGCACCGCCAACCCCCTGCTGCTGGCCCACACCGGGGTCGTGGCCGCGCAGATGACCGGCCAGGCGGAGATCGCCGAGACGTTCGCGATGGTGACCGAGCGCGCGGCGCGGGTGCTGGCCCTCGGGCAGGGCTACGGCATCGAGGCGGGACGGCCGGCGAGCTTCGTCGTCCTGCCGGCGTCCTCGCCCATGGACGCGATCCGGCGGCAGGTCCGCCCCCGCTGGGTGGTCGCGCACGGCCGGGTCGTCGCCTCCGCCGAGCCCGCGCCGGCCCGCCTGCGGTGGCTCGGGACGGAGGTCGACGTCGACTTCGTGCGGAGTCGGGACGAAGCTGGGACCGGCTGGCGCGCGGCGACGATCTCCACGGACGGCGGCGCCGGCTCCACGGACTGAGCGACGCCACGACCGACACCGAACACGCACGAGGAGTCTGAGCATGAGCACACGGATCACCCACTGGATCGGCGGGAAGCCGTGGGCGGGCACATCGGAGCGGCACGGGTCGGTCTACGACCCGGCCACCGGACGGGAGTCGGGCCGGGTGGACCTCGCGTCGGCGGGCGTGGTTGACGAGGCGGTGCAGAGCGCCGCCGCGGCCGCCGCCGAGTGGCGGAACGCGTCCCTCACCCGCCGCACGCAGGTCGTCTTCGCCTTCCGCGAGCTGCTCAACGCCCGCAAGCAGGAGCTGGCCGCGATCATCACCGCCGAGCACGGCAAGGTGCTCTCCGACGCGCTCGGCGAGGTCACCCGCGGCCTGGAGGTCGTCGAGTTCGCCTGCGGCATCCCGCACCTGCTCAAGGGCGGCTTCTCGGAGAACGTGTCGACCGGTGTCGACGTGTACTCCATCCGCCAGCCGCTGGGCGTCGTCGCCGTCATCTCGCCGTTCAACTTCCCGGCCATGGTCCCGATGTGGTTCTTCCCCGTGGCCATCGCCTGCGGCAACAGCGTGGTGCTCAAGCCCAGCGAGAAGGACCCGTCCGCCGCCGTCTGGCTCGCCGAGCTGTGGGCGGAGGCCGGCCTGCCCGACGGCGTCTTCAGCGTCGTGCACGGCGACAAGGAGGCGGTCGACCGGCTGCTCGAGCACCCCGACGTCCGCTCGATCTCGTTCGTCGGCTCGACGCCGGTGGCCCGCTACGTCTACGAGCGGGGCACCAGCCAGGGCAAGCGGGTGCAGGCGCTCGGCGGGGCGAAGAACCACATGGTGGTGCTGCCCGACGCCGACCTCGACCTGGCCGCCGACGCCGCGGTGAACGCGGGCTTCGGTTCGGCCGGCGAGCGTTGCATGGCCATCTCCGCCGTCGTCGCCGTCGACCCGGTCGGCGACGAGCTGGTCGCCAAGATCGCCGAGCGCATGGGCGGTCTGCGCGTGGGCGACGGCTCCCGGTCGGTCGAGATGGGGCCGCTCATCACCGGCGAGCACCGCGACCGGGTGGCGTCCTACGTCGACGCGGGGGATCAGGACGGGGCCCGGCTGGTGGTCGACGGCCGGGACCAGGACGTCGACGGCGAGGCGGGCGGCTTCTGGCTCGGGCCCACGCTGTTCGACCAGGTGCGGCCCGACATGTCGATCTACCGTGACGAGATCTTCGGGCCGGTGCTGTCGGTCGTGCGCGTGGCCAGCTACGACGAGGCCCTGGCGCTGGTCAACGCCAACCCCTACGGCAACGGGACGGCGATCTTCACCAACGACGGTGGTGCCGCGCGGCGCTACCAGAACGAGGTCGAGGTGGGCATGGTCGGCGTCAACGTGCCCATCCCGGTGCCGATGTCCTACTACTCGTTCGGCGGCTGGAAGAACTCGCTGTTCGGCGACTCGCACGCGCACGGCATGGAAGGCGTGCACTTCTTCACCCGCGGCAAGGTGGTCACGTCCCGCTGGCTAGACCCCAGCCACGGCGGGATCAACCTCGGCTTCCCGACCCAGTCCTGAGGGGCGTCCGGTGACCGACACAACCGAGCCGACCCGGAGCGCGTCCGGGGCGCGGACCTTCGAGCTCGACCGCGCGCACGTCTTCCACTCGTGGTCGGCCCAGGCCCGACTGAAGCCGATGGTCGTGGAGCGGGCGGAGGGCAGCTACTTCTGGGACGACGCCGGCCGTCGCTACCTCGACTTCTCCTCGCAGCTGGTCTTCACCAACATCGGCCACCAGCACCCGGCGGTCGTGGCGGCGATCCGCGACCAGGCTGAGCGGCTGTGCACGGTGGCACCGCAGCACGCCAACGACCAGCGGTCCGAGGCCGCCCGCCTCATCGCCGAGCTCGCCCCGACCGGCCTGGAGAAGGTGTTCTTCACCAACGGCGGCGCCGAGGCCATCGAGCACGCGACGCGCATGGCCCGCCTGCACACCGGTCGGCACAAGGTGCTCGCCGCCTACCGCTCGTACCACGGGGCGACGTCGACGGCGATCAACCTGACCGGCGACCCGCGACGCTGGCCGAGTGACACGGGCTCGGCCGGGGTCGTGCACTTCTGGGGGCCGTTCCCGTACCGCTCGTCCTTCTACTCGACGACCGACGAGGAGGAGTGCGAGCGCGCGCTCGCGCACCTCCAGCAGGTCATCGCCTTCGAGGGCCCGCAGACGATCGCGGCGATCGTGCTGGAGACGGTGCCGGGGACCGCGGGGATCATGCCGCCGCCCGAGGGCTACCTGGCCGGAGTGCGCGAGCTGTGCGACCGGTTCGGCATCGTCTACATCGCCGACGAGGTGATGGCCGGCTTCGGGCGGACCGGCCGGTGGTTCGCCCTCGACCACTGGGGTGTGCGGCCCGACCTCATAGCCTTCGCCAAGGGCGTCACCTCGGGCTATGTCCCGCTGGGCGGCGTCGTCGTCTCCGACGAGATCGCGGCCACCTTCGCCGAGCGCGTCTACCCCGGTGGGCTCACCTACTCCGGTCACCCGCTGGCGTGCGCCGCGGCGGTCGCGACGATCACCGCCATGCACGAGGAGGGGATCGTCGAGAACGCCGACCGGATCGGCCGCGAGGTGCTCGGACCGGGCCTGCGGCAGCTGGCCGACCGGCATCCCGTGATCGGCGAGGTCCGCGGCCTCGGGGTGTTCTGGGCGCTCGAACTCGTCGCCGACCGGGCGACGCGGGAACCGCTGGCCCCGTACGGGGGGACCAGCCCGGCGATGACCGAGCTGGTGTCGGCCTGCCTGTTGCGCGGACTGGTGCCCTTCACCAACTACAACCGGCTGCACGTCGTGCCGCCCTGCACGATCGGCGACGAGGAGGCCAAGGAGGGCCTCGCCGCCCTGGACGACGCGCTGGCGACCATCGGCGGCCACTACACCGGCGGCTGATCCCCGTCCGCCCGGCTGGCTGTCGACGACCGGTCGGCGACGCGCAGGGCGATCGAGAAGGCGATCCGGTCCCGCAGGTCGAACGGGCTGCGCCCGGTCAGGTCCGCGATCCGGCGGAGGCGGTGGCGCAGCGTGTTCGGGTGCATGAACAGGGTGCGGGCCACGGGCACGACCGCGCCGCCGCCGTCCAGGTAGGCCCGGAGCGTCGCGGCGAGCTCCGAGCCGGTGGTGCGGTCATGGGCCACGAGTGGCGCGAGCAACTGCCCGACGAAGGGGCGGAGCCGGTCGCCGGGAAGCTGGTCGAGCAGGGCGTCGAGCGTGGCCAGCTCGCGGGCGTCGACCGGCCGGCCACGGCGCACGGAGAGGTCGAGCGCCGCGACCGCCTCCCGGACCGACGTCGGCACCCCGCCCGGCTCCGCGGCCTCGCCGATGCCGCAGGCGAGACGGTGCTCCGTCGCCATCCGCCGCAGCGCCGTCGCGTCGTCAGTGAGGACGATCAGCCGGCCGTCGACGGCGGCGCGGGGCAGGCCGGGGAACTCCACCCGCAGGCGCGGGGCCGCCGCCGTCTCCCACGCCGTCGCGGACAGGCGTGACCGGCTGTCGAGCCGGGCGGTCAGGGCCGACGTCGCCGCCGTCCCGTCGAGCACCAGAGCCAGCACCCGGCCCAGGTCGCGCTCGGCGGTCTCGTGGGCGGTCACGCGCTCACGCCGCCACACGGCCAGGGGCTGCGCCAGTTCGCGCAGCACGGCCCGCGCGGCTGCTCCGTCGTCCGGGCCGATGGCGGACGGCGGTTCCCACAGCAGCCGGCCGCCGTGCTCCCCGGGCAGCCGCACGAGCACCTGGTCGCCGCCGTCGTCGGTCGGCACTCCGACCGAGAGCTCGACCACGCCGTCCGGAGCCGCCACGGACAGCCGGCCGCCGAAGCGGCCGGCCACCCCGGCGAGCACCGACTCGATCGGCCGGCCCGCGGCCAGCGCATCGAGCAGCAGGCCGGCCGGGAGGCCGCTGAGGCGGCTCTCCGCGACCCGTACGGCCGTGCGGCGCTCCGCAATCAGCTCGGTGACCGCCTGGAAGGGGATGCCGTGCTCGACGGTCAGCAGCGGGAGCCCGAGCCGGCGGCACGCCTCGAGCAGGGCGTCGGGCACGCGCTCGTGCACGTCGCCGAGTCCGAACCCGATGGCCGCGGCGCCGGCGGAGGCGACGTCGTCGGCGAACACGGCGCAGTCGGCGTCGGAGACCAGCGCGCTGCCCACGGTGAGGACCAGCTCACCGCCGCGCAGATAGCGGCTGGGGCGGAGCAGCTCGATGGGGTGCGCCCAGCGGATCGGCCGGGCGTCGAGGTCGGACCCGCTGAGGAGGGACACCCCGAGCCCCTCGACCGTCAGCAACTGCTCGACGGTCATCTCCGCCGCGTCCAGAGCGCCTCCCCGTGCCGTGCACCCGCACCGTCGCGCCGTTGTGCACGTGGACAATGTCGCGGACGCTAGCAGTGCGCTCGTCCGAAGGTGCCTCCTGTCGCTTGATCAGGCGAGGTGCCGCGGTCTTCGGTGGGGGCAGCCGTCGGGGTGCCGTCGGCACGTTCCCGGAGGAGGGCGCATGGCGGTCGAGGACGAGCACCCGGACGTCGTCGAGCAGGTCGACTCCCTGCGCGTTCCGCGCTACGCCGGCTTCACCACGTTCGCGCGGCTCCCGAGGATCGACGACGTCCCGGACCACGCGGTCGCGGTGCTCGGCATCCCGTTCGACTCGGGCGTGACCTACCGGCCCGGTGCGCGGTTCGGGCCCGCCTACATCCGGCAGGCCTCCCGGCTGCTGCGGCCCTGGAACCAGGAGCTGGAGGTCGCACCGTTCCGGGCGGCGCAGGTGGTCGATGCCGGTGACGTCGCGGCCAGCCCGTTCTCGATCGACGACGCGCTGGCCACCATCGAGGACGACGTCCGCCGGGTCACGGCCGACGGTCGGAAGGTCGTCGTCCTCGGCGGGGATCACACGGTGGCCCTGCCGGTCCTCCGGGCGCTGTCCGCCCAGCACGGGCCGCTCGCCCTGGTGCACTTCGACGCCCACCTCGACACGTGGGACACCTACTTCGGCGCGCCCTACACCCACGGGACGCCGTTCCGGCGCGCCGCCGAGGAGGGCCTGCTGCTCAAGGACCGCAGTGCGCACGTCGGCATCCGCGGCTCGCTCTACGACCCCGCCGACCTGGAGGACGACGCCCGCTTCGGGTTCACGATCGTGCACGCCCAGGAGTTCGAGCGGCGTCCGGTGCACGAGGTGGTGGCGCGCCTGGTCGAGCGGGTCGGCGACGCTCCGCTGTACGTGTCCGTCGACATCGACGTCCTCGATCCGGCGCACGCCCCCGGAACCGGGACGCCGGAGGCGGGCGGGCTGACGTCCCGTGAGCTGCTGGCGCTGCTCCGCGGGTTCAGGGGGCTGAACCTGGTCGGCGCCGACGTCGTCGAGGTGTCGCCGGCCTACGACCACGCCGAGATCACGGCCGTCGCGGCGGCCAACGTCGCCTACGAGTTCGTCTCCCTCTTCGCGCTGGGGCGGTCGTGACCGGCTCCGGGCCGCTGATGCGGCCGGCCGAGCCGGTGACGTGGCCCGAGGGGCGGGAGATGGCGGCGGCGTTCACCTTCGACGTCGACGCGGAGTCGGTGGCGCTGGTCGCCGATCCGTCGAGCGCCTCCCGCATGAGCGTGATGACGCACCAGGCGTACGGGCCGCTGACCGGGGTGCCGCGTCTGCTGCGGATGCTCGACCGGGTGGGGGTGCGCTCGACGTTCTTCGTGCCGGGCTACACCGCGGTGCGGCATCCGGGGATCGTGCGGGACATCGTGGCCGCGGGGCACGAGATCGCCCACCACGGGTGGCTGCACGAGCCGCTCGCCGGCGTGGGACCCGAGGAGGAGGCGGCAATCCTCGACCGGGGGCTCGCGACCCTGGAGGACGTCGCCGGGGTCCGACCGGTGGGGTATCGGGCGCCGATGTGGGAGCTGACCTGGGCCTCGCCGGGGCTGCTCGCCGACCGCGGCTTCCTGTACGACTCCAGCCTCATGGACGCCGACCGCCCGTACGAACTGCCTGCGGGGGAGGGCCGGTCGCTGGTGGAGATCCCGATCCATTGGGGTCTCGACGACTGGGAGCAGTACTGCTTCGTGCCGGGGCTCTCCGAGTCCACGCCGATCGAGACCCCCGCAAAGGCGACGGAGTCGTGGCGGGCCGAGTACGACGCCATGCGCGAGGACGGCGGGTGCTTCGTGTTGACCGGGCATCCCTTCCTCTCCGGGCGTCCCGGGCGGGCGGCCGCGCTCGAGCGGCTGATCCGCGACATCGTGGCCGACCGGCACACCTGGGTGGCCTCGCTGGGCGAGATCGCGACGCACGTCCGGTCGCTGAGGCTGCCTCCGCGGTCGGTCACTCGCCCCGACCCGGCGGAGTGGTCGGCCGGCTGACCTGCCCGACGCGCGGGTCGCAGGGTGTGCGGCGGCCGGCTCGACCGCCAGACTGCACCCCGTGGACGTACTCGTGACGGGCGGCACCGGACGACTCGGCAGCCGACTGATCCAGCCCTTGCAGGACGCCGGGCACACGGTGCGGCAGATGTCGCGCCGGGGAACCGGCCCGGGCGGCGTGCGGGGTGACCTCGCCACCGGGTTCGACCTGACGCCGGCGTTGGCCGGTGCCGAGATCGTGGTGCACGCGGCCAGCGACCCCAGGGGTGACCCGTGGCAGGTCGACGTCGCCGGCACCCGGCGGCTGGTGCAGGCGGTCGACCGCGACCGGCTGCGCCACCTGGTCTACGTCTCGATCGTCGGCGTCGACCGCATCCCGTTCGGCTACTACCGCGCCAAGTGGGCGGCCGAGCAGGTGCTGCTCGCGTCGGGGCTGCCGGTGACCCTGCTGCGAGTGACCCAGTTCCACGACTTCGTCGACGAGATGCTCGAAACCGCTCGCCGCGGCCCGGTCGTCCCGGTGCCGATGGGTTGGCGGGCCCAGCCGGTCGACATCGGGGACGTCGCCGCCCACGTCGTCGAGGTGTGCGGTCGGCCGCCCTCCGGGGACGTCGTCGAGTTCGGCGGCCCGGAGGAGCTCTCGGCGGCCGAGCTCGCCCGAGCCTGGGCCGCCGTGCGAGCACCCGGGGCGCACGTGGTGGCCACCCCGGTGCCGGGCAAGTTGAGCAGCGCGTTCCGGGACGGCGCCGCCCTCCCGACGCGTGGCGCCCGGGGGGTTCGCACCTACGCCCAGCACCTCTCCGGCTGACCCGGTCGGCGGCATGACGACGGTCGACCTGCGGCGTGAGCTGCCGCAGCTGTACCGGGCCGCCGCGGCGCCGGCGCTGGTCGACGTCCCGCCGCTGGACTACCTGATGATCGACGGTTCCGGAGATCCCAACACCGCCCCCGAGTACGCCGAGGCCGTCCAGGCCCTGTACTCCGTGGCCTACACCGTCCGGTTCGCCCTCAGGCGGGTGCCGGACCCGGTGGACGCCCCGGTCATGCCCCTGGAGGGGCTCTGGTGGGTGCCCGACATGTCGACCTTCTCGGTCGAGGACAAGTCGCGGTGGAACTGGACGCTGATGATCGTCCAGTCCGCGCACGTGACGGCCGACGTCGCGGACTCAGCTCGCCACGCGGCGGCACGGAAGAAGGGGCTGCCGGCGATCGAGCGCGTGCGGCTCGAGCGCTTCGCGGAGGGGCGGGCCGCACAGATCTTGCACGTGGGTCCGTACAGCGCCGAGGGTCCCACCGTGGCGACGCTGCACCGCTTCATCGCCGACTCCGGACTGGCACTGTCGGGCAGGCACCACGAGATCTACCTCGGCGACCCGCGTCGGGCGGCGCCGGAGCGGCTGCGCACGATCATCCGGCAGCCGGTCTCGGCGGCGGAGGGCTGACGCACCGCGCCGTTCCTGCCGTCTTCCGCAAGCGGACCGGCGGTGTCGGTGCTCCGTCCGATATCCGCCGGATTCGTGTCAGGGGGCCCACCTAGGGTTCGTTCGTGAGCACCTCGACGACCACTCCCGACGGCCGCACCCTCCTCGCTGTGGGCGTGACCGTCCTCGCCTGGGCGTCGGCGTTCGTGGCGATCCGCGGCGTCGGCGACGACCTCTCGCCCGGCGCACTGGCGCTGGGCCGCCTGCTGGTCGGCACCGCCGTCCTCGGGGTGCTGCTGGCCGGCCGGGGCTGGGTGCGGCCGACCAGACGGGAGTGGGCGCTGCTCGCCGTATGCGGCGTCGGCTGGTTCGGCATCTACAACGTCGCGCTCAACGCCGCCGAGCGGCATCTGGACGCCGGCACCACGGCGATGCTGGTGAACATCGGGCCGATCCTCATCGCGGTGTTCGCCGGCCTGCTGCTGGGGGAGGGCTTTCCGCGCCGGCTGCTCGCCGGGATCGCGGTCGCCTTCGCCGGTGTGCTGCTCATCGGTGTGGCCACGCGCGGCTCGGGTGCCGACCTGCTGGGCGTCGTCCTCTGCGTCGTCGCCGCGGTCACCTACGCCGGGGGAGTGGTGGCGCAGAAGCCGCTGCTCCGGCGGCTGCCCGGGCTCCAGGTGACGTTCACCGGCGCCGCGATCGGTGCCATCTGCTGCCTGCCGTGGGCCGGCGTGCTGGCCGGCGACCTCGGCAGCGCCTCGGCGGGTTCGATCGCCGGCATGATCTACCTCGGCGTGGTGCCGACGGCGCTGGCCTTCAGCACCTGGGCGTATGCGCTCGGCCGGATGGACGCCGGCCGGCTCGGGGTCACCACGTATCTCGTGCCGCCGCTGGTGATCGGAATGGGCTGGGTGCTGCTGGACGAGGTGCCGCCCGTCCTCGCCGTCGTCGGCGGCGTGGTCTGCCTGGTCGGGGTGGGGCTGTCGCGGCGGCGCCCGCGGGTCCGGCGTCCGGTGCCGGTGCCCGCGGAGGCGGGCGCGACGACCTGACCGCGTAGCCTGCCCGCTGGCCGACCTCCTCGGACAGGAGTTGATCCGTGCGCGCAGTCCTCGTGCCTTCGTCTGGTCCGGCCGGCGTCCTGCAGATCAGTGAGGTCGACCGGCCGTCGCCGGGGTCCGGCCAGGTGCTGGTCCGCGTCGCCATCGCCGGCGTGAACTTCATGGACGTCTATCAGCGCAACGGGGCGCTGACGGCCCCCTTCGTCGCCGGCGTCGAGGGCGTCGGCACGGTGGTCGAGACCGGGGACGGCGTCGACGACCTCGCGACCGGCCAGCGGGTCGGCTGGCTGCGCGGTGGGCAGGGCAGCTACGCCGAGTACGTGCTGGTCGATGCGGCGATGGCCGTCCCCGTTCCCGATGACGTCGCCGACGATGTCGCGGCCGCGGTGCTGATGCAGGGGGTCACCGCCCACTACCTCGCGACCGACACCTACCGGGTGCAGCCGGGGGACACAGTGCTCGTCCACGCGGCGGCCGGTGGCGTGGGTCAGCTGCTGACGCAGGTGGTCAAGCTGCGTGGTGGCCGCGTCATCGGCACGGTCTCCACGGAAGAGAAGGCGGAGGTCGCCCGTGCGGCCGGCGCCGACGAGTTGCTCCGGTACGAGGACGTGCCCGACCGGGTCAAGCAGCTCACCGACGGCGAGGGCGTGGCTGTGGTCTACGACGGAATCGGTGGCGCCACGTTCGACGCGAGCCTGGCCAGCCTGCGCCCGCGCGGGGTACTGGTCGTCTACGGGAACGCCGGCGGGCCCACCCCACCGCTGGAGATCCCGCGACTGAACTCTGGCGGGTCGCTGTACGTCACCCGCCCGACCGTCGTGCACTACACCGCCAGTCGGGATGAGCTGCGCGCGCGAACCGACGAGGTGTTCGGCTGGGTCGCCTCGGGGCAGTTGCGCGTCTCCATCGGCGGCCGGTACCCGCTGGCCGACGCCGCCCGGGCGCACGAGGATCTGGAGTCCCGGCGGACCACCGGCAAACTGCTGCTGTTCCCGGCGGACGGCTCGTCGACCATCTGACTCCGCACCCCGGTCGACCGTCGGACCGGCGCGATCGGAGTGGCCGAGGCGTTCCCGCGGAAACGCCGTCAAGCGGGTGGGCTTGACGACGTTCCCGCGGGAACGTCGTGCGCGTGCAGGTACAGCTCTCGTCCGGGTCAGGCTGAAGCGTCGGCGTCCTGCAGAGAGGCCACGAACGTCTCGGGTCCCTGCTCGGCCGCCGCGGGGTCCATCCACATGACCTGCCAGCCGTGGCCGTCGAGGTCGTAGAAGCTGCGCGCGTACATGAAGCCGAAGTCCTCGGCGTCGTCCACCTCCGTGCCGCCCGCCGCGAGCGCAGCGGCACTGACCGCATCGACCTCGTCGCGGGACGACACGCTGAAGCAGTACAGCGCCAAGGCGTGTGTCCTGGGATCGGCGATCGGCAGCTTGGAGAGCTCCGCGAACTTTTCACGCGTGCCCAGCATGACGAAGGCGTGCTCGCCGACCAGCATGCACGCGGCGGTCTCGTCGGAGAAGTTCGGGTTGAAGCTGAACCCGAGCTTCGCGAAGAACGCCTTGCTGCGCTCGAGGTCCACGACGGGAATGGTCACGAACAACATGCGGCCGGGGTGGGCGGGACTGGTCATGCGGCTTCTCCACTCGGTGGCTCGACGGTGTACGTCCTGGTGGACCGGCCGAGCAGGCAGAACTCATCGGTGGATTTCGCCTATGGCCCGCCCTATGAGCGGGTGGACTCGCGGTCCTTCTGCGGCCCACTGAGGGACACGCGGACCGCTGAGACGCTTCCGCGGAAGCGTCAAGGTGACGGGCTTGACAACGCGTCCGTGCGGCAACTGCTCACCTTGGGACGCGTGTCCGTGAGCGGCCCACTAGGGGACACCCTGTCGCGTCCAACCGGTCAGCGGCTCACTGAGTGAAGCGGCTCTCGGGCTTTCCGCTCACCGTGCCGGAGCCTCTCCCCGCGAAGGGGCCAACAGCCCCAGCGCCGGGCACTTGCTCCTACGGCCGCGTCCGCAGCGGCACGGGGTGGCTCACCCGAGAGCCGCCGGATGAAGGTTAGGTTCCGGGCCGCCGTCTGTCTGTGAGGGCCCACTCAGGGACAGTGGCTACCGAGAACCGGCTTGGTTCTGCCGGCGGGCTTAGACGGTGTTTGCAAGCGTCATCACGGACAGCACTAGCAATCCGGCAGTACCAGGTGGGCCTGGCACCACCAGGTGGGCTGGGCAGGTTAGTGCCGTTGAGGTCGGGCAGCGGCTGGCGCTGCGGCCTTGTGCGATGGGGACAGCTCAGTCCTCAGCCTCTGCTCGACGCGGCCAGAAGACGGTCATCACCCGCTGCTGATCGGCTGAGAAGATGACACGCACGTCCCCCTCGGTGAACTCCACCAAGTTGTCTCTGCGGACAGCCCCGGGCTGGGATGCGAACTTCTCGACGATGAAGCGACGGAAGGCGACTTCCAGGTCACCTTCAGCCAGGTGCTGGAGGTCCATGCGCACCGCGAACGCTCGCAGGTGCCGCGGCTTGAGTTCCACCGTCTGCGGATCGCAGGTCAACGACTGGAACTCGGCCGGCTTCTTCAATGGCTCGCCCGGCGACCCCTTAGAGCCACCGCCGGGGAAGCGGGAAGTCACGCCGGCCTGCACCTGCGCCCACGTCCGCTCCCGGTGCACGGTGAAGTAGCTCGTCAACACGTCGAGATCAGCGTTCAAAATCAGCTTGTAGCCGTCACGCAGCAGACTGATGTAGCCCTGCGACGAGCGAACCGCCGCCGTAGGGGCGAAGGCTTCGAGCATGTCCCGCAGCTCCCCGCGGGCCGACTCCATGGAGCCCCCATGGTGGTAGCGGTAGCTGTCAATTGCCGCCGTGGTGACGTGCACGGTGCCCGGCTCGAAGTATGGAAGCGCCGCGGCATCACCGTCTGTCTGGCGCGCACGCGGCAGTCCGCCCGTCGCGGTGTCCGGCGTCGGCGGTGGTGCCGACGACGTGCCAGCTCGTCGGAAGCCATCGCAGCCGGGTCGCCGGCACCAAGCGTCGACCTGGTGGGTGTCGTTAGTGCAGCGACTGCCATCGCGGTTGAACCGCTCGCAGGGCTTTAAGGCTGGCGGCTGACTCGGCCCGCCGTATGTCAGCGACACTGCGCTCTCCGCATTCTCGATCACCGACGCCTCGTCGCGCCCGGTCTATAGGAGCGATCGGCATGTGTCGTCGATACCTTCACCTGGACGACGTAATTTCCCAGTCCGTAGACCAACGGCCGCCGGGATCGTCACGCTCGCGTGAGAGCGTCTTGCCATGACCGACCTGGCGCCCACCGGTTCGTGCTTCTGCGGATGCGGTGGAGCTACAAAGCGGGGCCGCTTCTTCGTGTCAACGCATGACCGTGTCGCCGAAACGGCGGTGATCCGTGAGGAGTACGGGTCGATCGCGGCCTTCGTTGTTGCCCACGGGTACGGCCCGGATACGGCAGTCCCGCGGTCCGCTTCGGGGCTCTAGGCCGGCACGTCGCCCGCTCGTCAGACGCTGAAGGCGACGAGCGCTCCTCACGGGTGCAATGTGCGCCTCCGATGCCGCTCGCGGTGCTTCGCCAAACGGCCGGGAGGCTAGCCCTAAAGCCGCCTTCATGGCGAGCGTTGCCGGACGCGGCATTAGCCGAGGTCAGGGCCGATCGGCCTCGTATCTACGAGGTATACGGGGCCTCGCTCCTCTCCCGGGGCGTCGTTCACATCGCCGGTGAGGCGGTAAGCCTGCTCCCACCGGGTGCCATCGGATGGCTCCGTCCAGCGGACCGTGACGCCGGCAAAGTGAACGTGTAGCTGCCCTGCATCGACCCCGCCGGGGGCCACGACCTCCTGGATCGCGGAATCACCTTGCTCGCGCTGGCTCCAAACCGGCACGTTCCTGATCCTCGGCTCTTGCCCTAGAGAGCCGAGATGCCAGGTCACCTCGACGTCGTGCAGTTGGGGATGCGGCACGGTGGAGAGATAGTTGTCCCGCTGTGGCGGATAAAGGAAGGCGGACCAGCCCCATCCCCACGGCGGCGGTCCGGTCTCCCCGGACGGTTGGACCCATCCCGAGACACCGGGCTGGAACCGGGTCAGCTGAAACGTCGGCTTCCGGAGGTTGTGGAAGGCTGCTGCCCGACGTGCTTCCCGGAGCGCCCTCCTGCTCTCCTCGGCGGCGGCCTGACTGCTGGAGGCCGCACTTCGCGCAAAGAAGGCAGCGAGCACCGTGCCGACGGCGGCTGCCACCTCGGCGGTATGCACCAGGGCGTCGGCAACGTTCTTCGACGCCTTGAGGAAGAGGACGAACAACCCAGCCGCGAGCATCACGCTCACGCATGTTTTCGCAAGGACCCCGATGTGACGGTCCGGCCGACTGACGGTCAACAGCAGATCCCCATGGCGGCGCCAGAGTAGGGGACAGCGCAGAAGCCGGTGACGCCGTACCGGTGAGGATCTTCTCCCGAAGGCGTGCCTAGACCGACCGCAAGACGGCATCCGGGACCCCTAGAGCAGCTCGTCGTTCCAGAGAGTCAACCCGGAACCTCGCAGGCCACCTCCGCTATCCCATCGTTCGCCCTGCCCGAGCAGCGGACCGGATTGTCCCTGAGCGGCCCACTAAGGGACACGCTCGATCCGTGGCTTGCCAGACGACGAGGCGTTGCCGCCGTGCGCTGAACGCCGTCTGGGCGCTTCGCATCTCAGCTAGTAGCGACTGACTCCGCCCTGCTGTCTTCGCTGCGATGCGTGACGAGCGTGATGCAGCCCCACTTGGGGACACCCACGAGGCTCACGTCTGACGTGGACCCAAGACCTCGTACTCGCCGTCGCGCCATTCGCCCCAGGAGAGCCTGTCCTCGACCAGCTCGTCGCGGAGGCTGTCGTAGAGCTCGGCCGCGAACCTCTCTAGGTCCGACTGCTCATAGACCCACCACGATTGTGGGGACGAGATCAGTTCGTCACGAACCTTGAGGGCCACTCGGAAATGCCGCGACGGAGAGGAAGACTCCTCGATCGTCACCGAGATTTCGTCTAGCTCGTCAGGGCGAATCAAGCTCTTGACAACGGGCTCCACCACCCGGCGACGAAGTTCGTCAAGATCGAACAGATGGAGCTCCTCGGGCATCGCGCGAGGTTAGTTGACGACAGGCCCAACGCAGCCGAAGCACCGGGGCTGGTCTCATAGCGGCCACTATGGGACAAGCGCCTGAAGCTCGCGGAGAGTGTGTTCGTCGGCGTGTACCGCTCCCACTCCGGGATGTCTCGAGTATTGGTCCGGAGCACTGACCACGCTGAGTGCCGAACGAGCTGCCTCCGCAGCGGTTTCGATGTCGCCTAGCAAGCTCGCGACACGAGCGCGTGCAAGGTGGAATCGGAAGAAGTTGGCGTAGAAGGCCGTGACTGCATCCATCGCGATCTCGTTCTCGCTGGCCGCGTGCAGCATCTCCTTCGCTTCGCGCGGCAGGACACGGTCGATCAGCACCTCGGCCAGCGACACCTCGACCATCCCGGAGCCGAGGATGTTGACGTCCGGATGGGCGAGAACGCGGCGAAAGCTGTGCTCCGCCTCCTCCAGGCGCCCTTGTGCCCGCGCGAGGTCGGCGAGGTGTTCGAGTACCTCTACTTCTTGGAAGTCACCGGGATGCTCGGCAAGCACGCGCTGGTACAGCCCTTTCGCCTCGTCGAGCAGGCCCGCGCCCTGCAACGTCAGTGCCTTGATTTTCAGGTACTGCGGGCGCGAGCTTCTGGCGCTGGCGAGACGCTGTTCGAAGTCCGCCCTGGCGGCCTCGTCCCAGTCCGGTGTGCGGTACCAGTCATCCATCGGCGCCACGGTATGGCAGCCCCGCGCACGAAAGTGACGCACCTAGCCGTCCCTTAGACCGCCCTCGCGGCGAGTCGGCCGGGTGTCCCGGAGCGGCCCACTTTGGGACAGGTCGGCTTGGTACGTGCCAGGCTGAGTCCCTGATTGTTGGGCCGTGCCCCTTCGCGTGTTGCCGCGGCCAGTGCTAGTAGCCCAACCAACTCCCGCCGCTCGCTCACGTCACGGGGCCGTCCTTCACGTCCCCCCTGTCGCGGGGTCGCCGGCGACCCCGTCGTCCTTCGGTGGCGCAACTGCTGGCATCGCGGCGTCAGTGACCGCGGGCCGGCTACGACCGCCGGCGGCCATGGTCAAGAATGCGGTGCCGACTCCCATGGCTAGCGAGGCCAGTGCCCACAGTGGACCGCTGCGCTCGGTGCCCAGCAGGTGATCAAGCGACAATTCGCCCGGGCCGGTTTCCGCCAGGGCCGTGACCGCGCCGATCAGTACGGCGTTGTACTCCCAGCCGCCGTTGGCTGCCCAAGGACCGTTGGGTAGATGAACCTTGCGGATGGCGGTGGTCATCACGCCGGTCAGCGCCGCCGACGCCAGGGGCGTCGCCAGTCCGGCGGCCAGAAGCGTGCCACCCACTGTCTCCGTCGTCCCGGCGAGAAGCGCGTGCACCTTCGCCGGTCGCATGTCGATGTGTTCCATCATGGCCTCGGTGCCCGCGCGGCCGGGACCGCCGAACCAGCCGAAGATTTTCTGTGTGCCGTGGCCGATGAAGAGCCCACCTATGAGAAGCCGCGCACCCAGGCGTCCGACGCTCATGTCCCCCTCCTTGCCCGATCCCTCCGACGGCTTCATACCCACCACTGATTGAGACGACCGCGCATTCGGAGTCAGCCCAGCGATCCTGGAGCGAGTGCGGGTGTCCCTGAGGCCGCCTTTGGGGACACGGCTTGATGCGCTGTCCAGGGACATTGCTGCCTGGCAGCGGTCCTCGGGTGACCCTGATGGGCGTCTTCTCGACCACTCAGGAGCCGCACTGCCGAGACGTGACCAAGGGGCTTCACGTGGAGGCCAGGCAGGTCGACGCCCGCGTCGGGAATCGCCTCACCGGTGCACGGCTTGGGGCGTACGTGACAACCATCGGACTCATCGGCAGCGGACACATCGGCAGCACTGTCGCCCGGCTGGCGGTCGACGCCGGTCACGACGTGGTGCTAAGCAACAGTCGTGGGCCTGAGACCCTCACCGACCTCGTCGACGACCTGGGGCCGCGGGCGCGGGCCGCCACCGCAGCCGAGGCGGCAGCGGCCGGCGACATCGTGATCGTGACCGTTCCGCTCAAGGCCTACCGGGACGTGCCGGTCGAGCCGCTGCGCGGCAAGGTCGTCGTCGACACCAACAACTACTACCCGGAGCGCGACGGGCACATCGCCGAGCTCGACGACGAGTCCACGACGACCAGCGAGCTGCTCCAGGCGCACCTGCCCGAGTCGCACGTGGTGAAGGCCTTCAACAACATCTACTTCGTCCACCTCGGCGCGCTGGCCCGTCCGGCCGGCTCGCCGGACCGGTCGGTTCTCCCGATCGCGGGGGATGACGAGGCGGCCAAGGGGACGGTGGCCCAGTTCCTCGACTCCATCGGCTATGACGCCTACGACGTCGGCCCGCTGGCCGAGGGCTGGCGCTATCAGCGTGACACCGCCGCCTACGCCGGGGTCTACATCCAACCCGGAGAGGACTTCCCGGGGTCAGGCCGCCAGGCCACGCCGGAGCTGTTGCGGGAGAAGCTGGCCGCCGCGGTGCGCTACCGGGACATGTGACGTCGCGGGGCGCCCGGGCATCGGCTCGTCGAGCGTCCCTGTCCCACGGATATCGCCTGCTCGGACCGCAGTGGCGGATAGCGTCGGTCGGGTGGACGTGGTCGTCGAGGTGGGTGGATGGGAGCACGACTGCTGCGGAGCAGCGATCGAGCGGAACCAGCTGGTCGACTTCCAGTGCATCCGCTACACGTCGGACGACGGTCAGGTGCACCTCACCGAGACCCACCACGGCGGCCTCGACGTGCGGGCCGGTGAGCGCGTGCGGGGGCGGGTCACCGAGATCCAGGTGACGCAGGACGGGGCCACCGCGCAGCCGATCCTTCGCGTACCGGGCGGGCAAGCGCTGCGCGGTTTCGACGAGGACGACGACGGCCATCTGGAAGACCCGTGGACCGGCGACGTGATCGCATCGGAGGGCAGCGAATTCCTCGTCACCGTCCGGACGGCCGGCTGACCGCAGCGCCCCGAGACGCTCGGAGCGACAGCGGTCAGAGGTAGGCGCGCGGATCCACGGCCGGCGGCAGTTCGCCGGGCACGATCCGCCGGCCGGAGATGTCGTGCGGGATCAGCCGGAACCAGTGCCCCTTCGTTCCCGGCGCCCACGGTTCGACGCCGGTCTGCAGCGTCCTCTCCACCAGCTCGAGGCGGTGCTCCTCGCCGACCTCCTCGGCCGTCCCGCGCACGAGGACGGTCCACCCGCTCCGGGTCCGCCGGTCGACCTCGTCCACCTCGAACGTCACGTTGGCGTGCTCGGCGGCTCGCACGATCGTGTCGGACGCCGTCCGGATGACCAGGGTCGTGCCGTCAAGGGCGTAGTTGACCGGGAAGATCAGCGGATAGTGCTCGGCGTTGAACCCGAGCCGCCCCAGCTCGTGGGTGCCCAGCAGCCGATAGCACTCGTCGGTGGGCAGGACCTGCATCGTCGCCTCGGAGCCCGCCTGATCCGATGGGTTCGTCATGGCCCCATCCTGGCCAGGGACGACCGGGTGTGCAGGGGAAAGCCGCGATGGGGTAGGCACGACCATGACGGGTCGCGGAACGGATGACCGGGAGGTCGGCGTGGAGGAGCAGGACTGGGCGCAGGTGGTGGCCGCCGCGGTCAAGGCGCCGTCGATCCACAACACGCAGCCGTGGCGCTTCACCGCGTCCGCCGATCAGGTAGAGCTGCACTTCGACCACGAGCGGGCACTGCCGGTGCTGGACCCGTCGGGCCGGCAGCAGGTGATCAGCTGCGGCATCGCCGTGGAGTTCGCCGTCGTCGCGCTGGCCGCACGGGGGCTCACGGCCGAGGTCGACCTGCTGCCGGACGGCGACGCCTCCGACCACCTGGCCACGGTGCGCGTGACGGGCGCGCACGAGACCTCGGCCGACGAGCGGTCGCTGGCCGACGCGATCGACCGCCGGCACACCGTCCGGGCACCGTTCCTGCCCCAGGCGGTACCCGGCGACCTCGTCGACGCCCTGCAGCAGGAGGCGGCCCGGTTCGACACGTGGTGCAAGCCGATCACCCGGTCCGAGGAGGAGGTCGCGACCGTGTTCCTCATCTCGCGGGCCGAGGAGATGGAGCAGGGCGACCCCGCCTACGTCGCGGAGCTGCAGAGCTGGATGCGTACAGACCCCGGCGCCGTCGACGGCGTGCCGGTGGAGGCGGTGCCGAGCGGCGATCCTCGCGAACGGCCGTCGAACTGGCTCATCCGTGACTTCGTCGTCGGGCAGCGGGAGTCCCGCGAGTTCCGTGCCGCCGGCGACCCGGACGCGCCGCCGCCGGACGTCGAGCGGCCGACGGTCCTCCTCATGGGCACGACCGGCGACGACCACACCGCGTGGCTGCAGTCCGGCCGCGCCCTGGCCCGCGTGCTGCTGCGGGCCACCGCCGCCGGTGTGGCGGCCTCGCCGCTCACCCAGGCACTCGACTGGCCGGACACCCGAACGCGCATGCAGCAGCGGCTGTCCCTGATCGGGTACCCGCAGTTCCTGCTGCGCATGGGCTATCCGCCCAGCGACCCCGGCGCGGTGAGCGGGCGCCGGCCGGTCGAGGACGTGCTGCGGTTCGAAACGGCCTGAGCCGGCGTCAGTCGGCGCGCCGCCGCGGGGGAGCCCACGGGTCCTCGGCGTCGTCGTCCTGCTCGTCGGCGGGCCGATCGGCCTCGGCCGCCTTTCGGCGGGCCGCCGCCTCGAGAGCCTCGTCGCGCTGGTGCGCGCGCTCGGCCCGCTCCGCGCGGGCCTGTTCCCGCGCGGTCTGACGAGCGGACGCCGGGTGGGACGACGACCGGGGACCGGCCAGGCGCCACAGGGCTCCGCCGGTCAGCGCCAGCCCGAGGGGGATGACGTAGGCGGCGGCGCGCTCCGTGCCGCCCTCGCCCAGGTATTCCGTGACGCCGGCGATGAAGAACACCGTCATCGCGATGCCGACGAGCCCGAGCAGGGCCAGCGTCGTGCCCACCGCCTCCGAACGCGGGCGCACCGAGTACGCCAGCGCGATCAGCCCCAGCCCCCCGCAGACCAGGTGCAGCACCGCCCCGGTCGCGTGCAGGGCCGAGTGACCGTCGCTGGGGAAGACCCCGACCATCAGCACGCCGGCCGCCGCCAGCTCCAGCAGCACCGGCGCCACCCGCCCCGACAGGCCGGGCAGCGCCGGCCGCAGCAGCAGCGCACCTGTCAGGATCAGCGCGGCCTGCAGCACGAACGAGGCGTTCATCAGCTGGGCCGCCACCGACGCCGACGTGCCCAGGTCACTGATGACGTCGTCGACGTAGGAGTACGAGCCGTCGAACCGCGCGGCGGCGATCGCCTCCACGACGAAGAACTGGAGGGTCAGCAACCAGGCGAGCGCGCCCGCCCGGAGTCGGTTCGGTGTCACGCCGTCCATGGTCGCAGGCGGCTCTCCCCGGCCCGGGAGAGGACGGCGCCGAACTGCCCGGCCGAGAGCCACGACGGGTTGCTGCCGGCCGGCATGCGGATCACCTCGGCCTCGCGCGCCACGAGGTCGACCACCAGCTCGGCCCGTGCCACGGGCTCGGCCAGCAGCGTGAACGTGACCGGCACGCTCCAGCCCTCGCCGTCCGGCTCGGCACCCCCGGTGAGCTCACCGAGCGCGTGCACGCCGGGCCGGTCCCGGCCGCTGAGCCAGAGCAGGCACGGTTGCCCGGCGGCCATGAGATCGAGGCGATAGGACCGGCGCACGCACCGGGTCAGCGACCGGGCCGTACCCGGCCGCCACCCGGCGTCGATGGCCGCCGGAGGGCGGGTGGTCTTCAGCACCCAGCAGGCGACGTCGTCCTCGGTCAGCCGCATGTGTCAGTCGGTGGCGGCGTGCTCCTCGGCGCCGGCCGGGTCGGCATCGTCGGAGCCGACGGCCTGGCGCTCGACCTCCGTCCGGTGCTCGAGCACCTCGTCGCTCGGGTGCGGGTCCTTGGCGTGCTGCGTGCGGTCGCGGGTGGGGTTCTCGTCGGTGTCCATGACGTCGTCGAGGGTGGGGCCGTCGTCGGGGGAGGTCATCGGTGCTCCATCCGGAAGAGAGTTCTGACCCAGCGGCCATAGCCCGGTCACCAGCCGGCCAACCGTGATCAGCGCGGCTCGAGGCGTGCGGCCGGCAGCCACGACTCGACGAGCGCGGCACCGTGCGGGCCGATGACGGTGTAGACCACCCGCCCCTGCCAGCCGCCGTTGCGCTGCCGCCACTCGACGAGCAGGCCCGGCCACGTGCCGGGGGAGTCGGGCGGGTCGCGGACCCAGCAGTGCCGGCCCTCCCCGCCGTCACCGGCGGCGGCGTACGACGACTGCGGAGGGTCCGCCGGCTCGGGCACCGGGACGCCGGAGGCCGCCGCCCGCTCGCCCAGCGAGCGTCCGCCGCGTCCTGGAGTCATGCCGCCGGCCACCCCCGAAGTGTCGCACGAGAGTCGAACGGGTGTTCGACAACCTGTGGACGGCGTGCCGCCGACGGATCAGCCCGGGGACCCTCCGGAGAGCCCCTCGGCCAGAGTGCGCGCAACGTTCTGCACCAGCGGATGGCCGGGCAGGTCCTCGACCGGCACCGGCAGCGGCAGCGACCAGTTCGGGCGGTCGGTGGTGCCCGGCATGTTCGGCCGCCGCTCCTCGGCGACGGCGTCGTCCAGGGTGGCCGACAGCAGCAGCGACGGTGCCCGGCCCAGCAGGCGGTAGGCGCGCTCCACCGCCACCTCGGCCGATGCGCCCTCCGGAACCCCGGGCAGGTGGTCGAGCAGCGACGTGCGGCCCCGCTCCAGCTCCTCGTCGGTGCCCGTGCCCTGCTCGCGCTGCTCCGCCACGTCCGACCCGGTCCAGAGCCCCGCGACCGTCGGGAGGTCGTGCGTGCTGACCGCGGCCATCGCCTCGGCCGGCCACTCCGCGGGGTCGTCGTCCTCGAACCACAGCAGCCGGTAGGACAGGATGCCGTGCTCGGACAGGGCCTCCCGGACGCCGTCCTCGACGGTGCCGAGGTCCTCGCCGACGACGAGGGCCTGCGCCCGGTGGCTCTCCAGCGCGACGATGTCGAGCAGGTCCTCGGCGGGGTAGCGCACGTAGGCGCCGTCCGCCGCCGAGCCGCCGCTGCCGGGACCCTCGGCCGGCACCCACCACAGCCGGAACAGGCCCATGACGTGGTCGATCCGCAGGCCGCCGGCACCGGCCATCGTGGCCCGGATCGACTGGATGAACGGCTCGTAGTCCGCCTCGCGCAGCCGCCACGGGATCAGCGGCGGTGAGCCCCAGTCCTGGCCCTGCGAGTTGAACGCGTCGGGCGGGGCGCCGACGCTCGCACCCTGCGCCAGCACGTCCTGCCAGGTCCAGGCGTCGGCGCCGCCGCCCGCGACGCCGATCGGCAGGTCCTGGATCACCGTCATGCCCGCCGTGGCGGCGGTCAGCTGCAGCTCCAGCGCCCACTGCAGCCAGGCGTGGAAGGCGACGACGGCGCCGTGCTGCTCGACGTAGCCGGCGAGCGCCGGCCCGTCGGAACGGCGCAACTCCTCGGGCCACGCGTGCCAGTCGGCGCCGTGCTCCTCGGCGATCGCGGCCCAGGTTGCCCAGTCCTGCAGGGTCTGCCCCTGCTCCTCGCGCCACCGGGCGAAGGCCTCGCCGCCGCCGTGCGCGAAGAAGATCCGCATGAGCACCTCGCGCTTGCGGGCCCAGATGGCATCGCGGTCGATGAGCGGCCCGTCGGACAGCGCGCGGCCGGCGTCGTCCTCCAGGTCCACGCCGTCGGCGCCCGGTACCTCCGACACCCGCAGGTAGATCGGGTTGAGGAACCGTCGGGTGGCCGGCAGGTAGGGGCTCGACTCCTGCTGGGGGATGGGCGCGACCGCGTGCAGCGGGTTGATCAGCACGAAGCCGGCACCCTGGTCGGCGGCCATGCGGCGGACCGAGCGCAGGTCGGCCAGGTCGCCGATGCCCCAGCTGGCCCGGCTTCGGGTCGCGTACAGCTGCACCGCCCAGCCCCACGCCCGGTCCTCGGGCAGCCAGCAGCGGCCGGGGGAGACGATCAGCCGCCGGCGGGAGCCCCCCGCCGACTGCAGCCAGTGGTAGCCCAGCGGGAAGTCGTCGGGCAGCTCGCCGTCGACGGTGCGCACCTCGCCGTCCTCGCAGACGACCTGCGCCTCGTCGATCTCCAGGGCGTCCCCGGGCCGCGCGACGATCGGTGCGCGGTCGTCGAGATCGGCCGGCGGTGTGCCGATGACCCCCCGCAGCCGCTCGATCGTCGCCTGGGCGACCTGGTGCTCCTCGTCGAGGGCGTCGAGCCAGCTGGCGTCGATGCCCCATTCGTCCGTCGTCGGCGTGCTCGTCACCTCCCGATCCTCGCCGCAAGCCCGGAGGGCCGCAGTTCGGGTGCCCGGAGGCCCCGTCATCATGGGGCCCGTGACCCTCGGGACGGCGGTACTGACCTTCACGCTGGTGGCCGCGGTACTCACCCTCACGCCCGGCCTCGACACCGCCCTCGTGCTGCGGGCCGCGCTCACCCAGAGCCGCCGCGAGGCGCTGGCCACCGCCGCCGGCATCGTCGCCGGCCTGTTCGTCTGGGGCGCGGCCGCGGCGGTCGGCGTCTCGGCCCTGCTCACCGCGTCCGAGCTGGCCTTCGACGTGCTGCGCTACGCCGGCGCCGCCTACCTGGTGGTCTTCGGCGTCCGCATGCTCCTGCGGGCGGCGCGCTCCCGGAAGGAAGCGGACGCCGTGCCCGCCGCCGCCCGGGTCTCGCCGTGGCGCGCGGCCCGGATGGGTCTGGGCACGAATCTGCTCAACCCGAAGGTCGGCGTCTTCTACGTCGCCCTGCTGCCGCAGTTCATGCCCGCTGGCAGCGACCCGCTTCCGGTCGGCCTGCTGCTGACCGGCGTCCACGCCGTGCTCACGCTGGCGTGGTTCGCCGTCCTGATCGCGCTCGTGGGCGTGCTGAGCCGGTGGCTGCGGCGGCCGGCCGCCGCTCGCGGCATCGACGGCGTCACCGGGGTCACGCTCGTCGGGTTCGGGCTGCGCCTGGCGGCCGCCGGCCGCTGAGCCGGCTACCGGCTCAGGGCGCCGATCGCGGACCGGACGTCGTCGATCGACAGCGCCATGGTGGCATCGCCGACGGAGAACTCGACCCGCTGGACGCCGGGGTCGCCGGTGGGCATGGGTTTCTCCCACGTCCACAGCCCCTGCTCGGCCAGCGTGCGGGCCGCCGCGGCGAACGCCTCCGGGAACGTGCGCAGCAGCAGATGCAGCATCGGCGTCTGCGGCGGATCGGGGACGACGCTGACGCCGGGGAGGTCGCGCACGGCGTCGGCGATCGCAAGGGCACGGTCCAGGTACTCCGGCATCCGGGGCAGCCGGTGGCGCAGGCAGGACAGCGCGGACGCCGCACCGGGCCACAGGCCGAACAGCGTGCCGCCCATCCGGCCGCGCCACTCGCGTACCTCCGCGACGACGTCCTCAGGGCCGGCCAGGCAGCAGCCGGGCAGGGCGCCGATGCCCTTGTAGAAGCTGACGTAGGTGGTGTCGAAGAGCGCGGCGATCTCGGCCGGCGACCGGCCATAGCCGGCCGAGGACTCCCACAGGCGCGCGCCGTCGAGGTGGGCGGCGGCGCCCCGGTCACGGGCCCAGGCGACCTGCGCCTGCAGGTCGTCCCAGCTGGGCTGCTGGCCGCCGAGGTCGCGCTGGGGCAGCTCGATCACCAGCGCGGCGGGGGACTCCGCCACCGCGGTCAGGTCCTCGAGCGTCAGCAGCCGGGACCGGTCGCCGACCGGGCGGCCCACGAGGCCGTGCAGGCGCTCGAGCGCCCGCCCCTCGTGCCGGTCGAGGTGGCACTCGGGGTGAAAGACGACGGTCCGCAGTGCCCGCCGGTCGGCGTGCACGCGCAGCACCGACTGCTGGGCCATGGTCCCGCTGGGCAGGTAGACCGCCGCCGGGAGCCCGAGGACGCCGGCGATCTCCGCCTCCAGTTCGGCGACGACGCCGCCGTCGCCGTAGCGGTCCACCGCCGTGCCGGGCGGGATCGTGGCGAGCAGGCGGTCGGCGCGGGGAACGCCGTGCCCGGTCAGGGCGCGGTCGCAGGCGTCGCGCAGCGCGCGCAGGTCGTCGTCCACACCGCCACACTGCCTGCATGGCGCGCTGGCTGCTCGTCCACCCTCCGCTGCTCGGCCCGGCGGTCCTCGGCCCGCTCGCCGACGTGCTCCGGGGCCGGGGACGCGATGTCGCCGTCCCCGACCTGCGATCCGCGCTGGAGCGTTCGGCGGGCTGGCCCGATCGCTGGAGCGAAGCCGCGGCACTCATGGGCCCGGCGGAGACCGTTCTCGGGTTCTCCGGCGCCGGGGTGACCCTGCCGGCGGTGGCCGTCGCCGTCGGCGCCGCCCGGGTGGTCTGGATCGACGCGCAGATGCCGGAGCGCTCCGGAGAGACGGTCGCCGACGAGGACATCCGGTCCCGGATCTCGGCGCTCATCGAGCCGGACGGCCGGATCAGGGACTGGACGACGTGGTGGGGCCTCGACGCCCTCGACGAGCTGGTCCCCGACGCGGAGCTGCGCACGGCGATCCGCGCCGAGGGCCACCGCCTGCCCGGTGACTTCTACGACGTCGCCGTCCCCGTGCCGCAGCAATGGCCGGAGGACGGCGCCGCGTACGTCCAGCTCTCCCCGGCGTACGACGACGCGGCGGCCGAGGCGCGGGCCCGTGGCTGGCCGGTGTCCGGCGGACCGGACGGCGCGCACCTGGACGTGGCCACGGATCCGGTGCGCGTCGCCGACCTGCTCGATTGAGGTGGCCGAACGCCTCGGACCTCGGTAGGCAGAGCGCATGCCGGTGATCGGATTCCACAACTCGCACGAGCAGGTCCATCCCACGCAGCTGCTGGCCGCTACCCAGCACGCCGAGGCCGTGGGCTTCACCGCGGCCATGAGCTCCGACCACTTCTCGCCGTGGAGTGCCCGCCAGGGGCAGTCGGCGTTCGGGTGGACATGGCTCGGCGCGGCGATGGCGACGACGGGACTGCCCTTCGGGGCGGTGAACGCTCCGGGCCAGCGCTACCACCCGGCGATCGTCGCCCAGGCGATCGGGACGCTGGGGGCGATGTTCCCGGGCCGGTTCTGGGTCGCGCTGGGCAGCGGCGAGGCGTCGAACGAGCACATCACCGGCCAGGGCTGGCCGCGCAAGGCGGTGCGCGACGCCCGGCTGCGCGAGTGCGTCGACGTCATCCGCGCGCTGCTGGCCGGCGAGGAAGTCAGCCACGACGGCCTGGTGACCGTCGACCGCGCCCGGCTGTGGACCCTGCCCGAGGTACCACCGGCGCTCGTCTGCCCGGCGGTGAGCATCCCGACGGCTCGCGCGGGGGCCGAGTGGGCCGACGGGCTGGTGACCGTCAACCAGCCGCACGAGAGCCTCCGCGACATGATCGCCGCCTACCGGGACGCCGGCGGCCGCGGAAAGCTGGCGCTGCAGGTGCACCTGTCCTGGGACCCCGACCCCGACCGGGCCGCGGCCATCGCCCACGACCAGTGGCGCAGCAACGTCTTCCCGCCGCCGGTGTGCTGGGATCTCGACACCGCCGAGGCGTTCGACGCGGCGAGCGCCCACGTGACGCCGGAGGACGTCGCGAAGGTCGTCAACGTGTCGGCCGACCTCGGGCAGCACGCGGCCTGGCTCGCCGAGTACGCCGACCTCGGCTTCGACGAGATCTACCTGCACCACGTCGGCCAGGAGCAGCGCGGCTTCCTCGACGCCTTCGGCGACCACGTGCTGCCGCAGCTGGACGTGGTCGCGCCGCAGGTGGCAGTGGCGGTGCCGGCATGAAGATCACCGACACGGCCGACCTGTGGTGGAAGAACGCCGTCGTCTACTGCCTCGACGTCGAGACCTACATGGACTGGGACGGCGACGGGTGCGGCGACTTCGCCGGTCTGGCGCAGCGCATCGACCATCTGGCCGACCTCGGCGTCACCTGCCTGTGGCTGATGCCCTTCTATCCGACGGGCGAGCGGGACGACGGGTACGACATCACCGACTTCTACGGCGTCGACCCGCGGCTCGGCACGCACGGTGACCTGGTCGAGGTGATCCGGACGGCGAAGGACCGCGGCATGCGGGTGATCGCCGACCTGGTGGTCAACCACACCTCCATCAAGCACCCCTGGTTCCGGGCCGCCGAGCGGTCGACGGACAACCCGTTCCGGGACTTCTACGTCTGGCGGGCCGATCCGCCGCCGGACACGAAGAAGCAGGTCGTCTTCCCCGATCAGGAGTCGGGCATCTGGACGCGATCGGAACCGACGGGGGAGTGGTACCTGCACCTGTTCTACAAGGAGCAGCCCGATCTCAACGTCACGAACCCGCGGGTGCGCGACGAGCTGGCCAAGGTGATGGGGTTCTGGCTGCAGCTCGGCCTGGACGGCTTCCGCGTCGATGCCGTGCCCTTCCTGCTGGACACAGAGGGCGTCGACGCGCAGGAGGCGGCCTCGTTCTCCGACCCCCACGAGTTCCTGCGCGCACTGCGTGCGCTGGTCGGCCGGAGGTCCGAGGCGGGCATCCTGCTGGGCGAGGTGAACCTGCCGTACGAGCAGCAGCTGGAGTTCTTCGGCGGGCCCGACGGCGGCGAACTGACCATGCAGTTCGACTTCATCACGATGCAGCGGCTCTACCTGTCGCTGGCCCGCGGCGACGCCGGTCCGGTCGTCGAGGCGCTGACCGCGCGTCCGCCCATGTCACCGGACTCGCAGTGGGCGACCTTCGTGCGCAACCACGACGAACTCACCCTCGACAAGCTGTCCGACGACGAGCGCCAGGAGGTCTTCGCCGCGTTCGGGCCGGAGGAGAACATGCAGGTCTACGGCCGCGGCCTGCGCCGCCGGCTGCCGCCGATGCTGGACGGGGATCCGCGCCGGATCCGCATGGTCTACAGCCTGCTGTTCTCCCTGCCCGGCACGCCCGTGCTCTTCTACGGCGAGGAGATCGGCATGGGGGAGGACCTCGACCTCGAGGGCCGGATGGCGGTTCGCACGCCCATGCAGTGGACCGCCGAGCGCAACGGCGGCTTCTCCGGCGCCCCGGCCCGGCGCCTCCGGCGGCCCGTGGTGGACGGCGGCTACGCGCCCGAGTTCGTGAACGTCGCCGGTCAGCGGCACGACCGCGAGTCGCTGCTGTCGTTCATGAAGACCCTCATCCGGCGGTACCGCGAGTCGCCGGAGCTGGGCTGGGGGAGGCTGACGATCCTCGACCAGCCGCACCCGTCGGTGCTGGCCCACGCCTGCGTCTGGGACGACGGCACGCTGGTCGCCGTCCACAACCTGTCCGCCGAGCCGCGCACCGTGCCGCTCGTGCTGGAGGAGTGCGACTCGACGCACCGACTGGTCGACCTGCTGCAGGAGGGCAGCACGCCGGTATCGGACAAGGGCGAGGTCGAGGTGGCTCTGGAGGGCTACGGCTACCGGTGGCTGCGCGTGGTGGCCGCAGGCAGCCGCCGCCTCGTCTGAACGGCAGTCATGGCCACACGTGCCGCCGATGAGTTGCGGGCGCGGATCGGGTCGGAGGGAGCATGACGACCGGAGAGATCGATCCCCGATACGGCGACGCGTCGGCCACCCCACCGCCCTGGGACGCCGTCGAGCGACTGCTCACCGAGGCGCAGCTGTACTGGATCATCAGCGTCCGCGCCGACGGCCGTCCGCACGCCGTACCGCTCGTCGGCGTCTGGGCCGACGGCGCATTCGCCTTCTGCACCGGCGCCGAGGAGCAGAAGCGGCGCAACCTCGAGGTCAACCCGCATGTCGCCGTGACGACCGGCAGCACCGGCGCCGACGGCTGGGACAGCGGGGAGGACGTCGTGGTGGAGGGCATGGCGCAGCGGGTGACGGATGCGGACGCGTTGCAGGCGCTGGCCGCCGCGTGGTTCGCCAAGTACGGCGAGGACTGGAGGTACGAGGTCCGCGGCGAGGAGTTCGTCGAGGTGAGCCACTCGGGAGGGGGGACCGAGGGCGGCGCCTGGGTCTACCGGGTGGCCCCCGCCAAGGTCCTGCTCTTCGGCGGAGCGCACGGCCAGACGCGGTACCGCTTCTGACGGAGCGGCCCGGCGCTCCCCGGAAGCGTCGGTGGCCGCTCGTAGCGTGGGAACGTGCGCACCTGCCGGGCCGGTCTCCTGCTCCTGGCCGTCCTGTTCGCCCTGACCGGGTGCACCTTCGAGGTCACGGGGCCGCCGACCACCGAGCCCCCGCGCGACTCGGTCGGCCAGGGGGACGTTCCCGCCGGAACGCTTCTCCCGACCGAGGCGTCCGCGGCGCTCGCCGCCCTGCCCGTAGCCGAGAAGGGCTCGCTGACCGGCTACGACCGCGGGTGCGGCGAGGGCGAGGGCTGCGTGTTCGGGCCGGCCTGGTCGGACATCGACCACAACGGCTGCGACCAGCGCAACGACGTCCTGCGCCGCGACCTGACGCAGATCGAGGTCCGCGAGGGCACGCACGAGTGCGTGGTGATCGCCGGCCTGCTCCACGACCCCTACAGCGGCGCGACCGTGCGGTTCGACAAGGCGTCGGCGGCCGAGGTCCCGATCGACCACGTCGTCCCCCTGGCGGCGGCCTGGGTGCAGGGTGCCTCCCGATGGACGACGGCACGGCGGACGGCCTTCGCCAACGACCCGGCCAACCTGATGGCCACGACCCGCGAGCAGAACTCCGCGAAGGGCGACTCGACCGCCGAGGAGTGGGTGCCGGCCGATCCCACCTACGGCTGCTCGTACGCGACTGTTGTCGTGACCGTGAAGCAGCGGTTCTCACTCTCGGTGACCGCCGAGGAGGAACGGGCACTGGAATCGCTGCTCGCCAGCTGCTGAGGCGATCGCCACGTGCGGCACGCCGGGGTCGCGTCCCGACTCCGGGTGCTCGTGCGCCTAGCGTGACGCATGAGGTGATCAGACATGAGTGAACGCAACGGAACCACCACCGGCACGAACACCGCGGAGATCCCGGTGGTGCGCACCGGCGGCGGGTCGTCGGCCGCGTCCGCTCCGGGAGCGGGAGAGCCGGCCGCGGTGCCGCCGGTGCCCGCTCCGGCGACGGCGCCGTCGTCCGACGAGGGTGCCCCGACGACCGAGACGGCCCCGAACCCGCACGCGACCGCGCCGGTCACCGTGCGGCCGGCGCCGCGCATGCCCCGCCGCGGACCGCTGACCGTGATGGGACCGTGGGCGCCCGTCGCCGGCGGGCTGATCGGGCTGGGGCTCGGCCTGATCGCCGCGCTCGTCCTCGGGGGCGCCGCGGACACGTTCGAGGACCGCCTCGCGCTGGTCTTCGCCGTCGTCGGCCTGGGCACGCTCGGCGTCTCGGGCACGCTGCTCGCCGACGAGGTGCGCATGGTGCGGCAGGGCGCTCGCGAGGCCGCCGTCCGCCCGGCGTACGTCGAGGTGACCGCAGGACTGCTCAACGGCCTGACGCCGGCCCGCCTGCTGCTGCTGGTCAGCGCGTTCGTGCTCTTCCTGTCCGCCTACGTCAGCCGGGGCTGATCCGGCCGACGCCGCAACGGTCGGCGCGGTGCGTGCCCGGTCGGAAACGGCCACGCGGGGATCCCTTGGACGGCGGGATGCGGACCGATACCGTCCACATCTCGGCGGTCGGCGCGCCCGTCGCCGACCCACGGGGGTCCGTGAGGACGGAGGTTCGTCCTCGACCGGCGCTCCCGGCGGCGAGGTGAGCGATGCGCTCGAACCTGATCGGAACGATGGGCGTTGCGGCGGCCACGGTTGTAGCGCAACTGATGGTTCCCGCGGCGGCGAGCGCGGACGACGGTGCGGGTCGTATCCCTCGGGTGTCGGTGCTGTCCGGGCCGAGTCCGTTCGCGGACGGCTGTCCGGGCCGGCGTCTGGACGCAGAGGCGATCGCCGGGTCGGAGATCGAGCCCGCGATCGCCGCGGACCCGCGGAACCCGCGGCACGTCGTCGCCACGTGGCAGCAGGACATCGGCGGCCCTGCGGCCCGGAGCGACCTCATCGCGTCGACGTTCGACGGCGGGAGGTCGTGGACGACCTCGACCATCCCGGGGCTCACCGTGTGCACCGGAGGTTCCGCCGACGTGGCGTCCGACCCGTGGTTGTCCATCGGGGGTGACGGCACCGTCTACTTCAGCGGGACGAGCGGTACCGCGACCGCGGATCCGCCGCCGATCGCGGTGGTAGCCAGTCGGTCACGCGACGGCGGGCGCACGTGGCGGCAACCGACGACCGTGGCCGCCGCCGAGCCCGGGAACGACACCGACGCGATCACCGCCGACCCGACCCGCGCGGGTTCCGCGTACCTCGTCTGGGCCAACTGGGACCACAGCTACACCCCGCCCATGGCGAACGCGCTGAAGTTCTCGCGCACCGCCGACCACGGCGAGCACTGGTCGGCGGCGGTCACCATCCACCAGCCCGCCCCGACTGCCATCGACTTCTCCGGCCACGTGCTCGTCCTCCCGAGCGGTGACCTGCTCGCGATCTTCGCGAACGCTGACGTCGTCGCGGGCCAGGGCACGCTGTTCGCCAGTCGCTCGGACGACCAGGGCCGGACCTGGCAGTCGGCCGTGGCGATCGGTTCGCATCCGGTCGGCTTCTTCGCCGATCCGGAGACCGGCCAGGAACTGCCCCAGCCGGGGTTCCCGAGCGCCGCCATCGCCCGCGACGGCACGGTCTACGTCGCCTCGGAGTCCAGCACGTCGCCCACGGCAGGTGCCGTGTCGCTGTCGCGGTCCGACGACGGCGGCCGCACCTGGACCAGCCGCGACCTGCCCGGAGTGACCGCCTTCGCCTTCGAACCGGCGGTGGCGGTGGATGCGCACGGCACGGTCGGCGTGGTCTGGTACGACCTGCGCCGCGATCACCCCGGCGACGCGCAGCTCACGACCGACGTCTGGTTCGCCTCCTCCGGCGACAAGGGCATCACCTGGCGGCAGGAGCACGTGGCCGGCGCGTTCGACCTTCGCACGGCGCCCAACCACAGGCTCGGCGAGTACCAGGGCATCGCCGGGCTGTCTCGAGGGTTCGCCGCTGTCGTCACCTTGTCAGGCCCACGGGCACGGAACGGCCCCAGTGACATCTTCGTCGCCCGCCTCGCGGGCGATCGCGACTGACCCTCAACCGCGCGGCAGGGCCCGGCCGTCGGGGAGCGTGCGGCCGCTGACCAGCGCCACGAGGGAACCGCTGTCGGCGCGCACCGTCTCGCCGCTGCCCCAGCTCCAGTCGGTGTCGGCCGCCTCGAGGCGGACGCCCGTCAGGTCGACGCCGAAGACTGCGCCGTCGGCCGCGGTGAGGTGGTCGAGGACCGCGATCACGGCCTCCGTCGGCGCGACGGCGGGTCGGTCCAGGGCGACGGTGACGTCCAGCGAGTGGATGACGGCATGGCTGAGCGCGCCGGCCGCGCCGCCACCCGGCGGCTGCCACGCGTGCAGCACCGGGGAGCGCAGTTCGTCGAGTTGGGCCTCGACCGGCCGGGAACCATCGCGCGCGGCGACGGTGTCGGACAGGACGCCGAAGTTCCCGCCGGCCGCGGCCATCTCGGCGCCGAACTGCTCGGGCGTCATGCGCGCCGGCATCGTCACGTGCGCGACCACGTTCCGGACCTGCCACTTCTCGCACAGGGACTGGGTGTCCCAGGCCTCGTCGGGCGCGGAGGCCAACAGGTCGGCCAGGCCCTCGTAGGTCGGCGCCACCCAGGACTGAAGGTCGGTCATCGTCGTTCCTCTCGGATCAGGCGGGCGAGATGTTCCTCGAGCTTGTCGAGGGAGGTGAGGAAGCCGGCCTGGGCCTCGGGGGAGCGCATGGGCTCGGGCACGTGCCGCTGGTGGATGACGACCTCGGTGCTGCCGTCGCCGAGGTCGGTGAGCGTGCCGGTCGTGTGCACCCCGCTGGCCGGCTCGATCCAGGCGAGCCGTTCGGGCGGGGCCACGTCGGTGAACGTGGCGACCATTCGGTGGCTGCCGTGGTCGCCGATCATCAGGGTCTCGAACCGCCCCCCGGCGTGGAGTTCGACGACGATGCCGTCGAGGGGGGCGATCATGCCGCGGGGACCCCAGAACTGCGCGAGCTCCGCCGGCTCGGTCAGGCACCGCCACACCAGCTCGCGCGGTGCGCGGAAAATCCGCCGGTGGACCAGTTCGTCGGCGTTCACCGCTGGTCGCCGTCCTGCAGGCGGGCCAGATGGGCCTCGAGCCGGTCCATCCGATCCGTCCACGCCCGCCGGCTCTCCTCGATCCAGGAGACCGCGGCCTCCAGCGCCTCCGGTTCCAGCCGGCACGGCCGGGTCTGCCGGTGGCGGCTGCGGCCGACCAGCCCGCTGCGTTCGAGCACCGCGATGTGCTGCGACACCGCCTGCAGGCTCATGGCATAGGGGGCCGCGAGTTCCTTGACCGTCGCCTCGCCCTCGCTCAGCCGGGCGACGATGTCGCGCCGGGTGCGGTCGGCGAGCGCGGCGAACATCGCGTCGAGCCGCTCGTCGTCCATGGTCGCCGTCACGGTTCGCTACTCAAGCAGATGCTTGATCAAGCGTCAACTGGAACAATCGCCCGCCGCCCGTCCACCTCCCGGCCGACGACCTCCACTAGCCTCCGCCTGCGTGGACGCGACCTTCAGCGCCGAGCTGATCGAGTGGCGTGGTCCGGCACCGTTCTACTGGTTGCCGTTGCCACCGGACGTGTGCGACTACGTGCAGTCGCAGGCGGCGGCGGCCAGCTACGGCTGGGGCGCCGTCCCGGTGTGCGTGCGGATCGGCGGCACCCGATGGGAGACCTCGCTGCTCCCGCGTGGCGGCGGGTACGTGCTGCCGGTCCGAAAGGACGTCCGCACCCGCGAGCGGTTCGGTGAGGGTGACACGGTGACGGTCGCGATGAGCGTGGCTCCTCGCGGTGGTCGTGCCGCCAACGGCACGGGGCCGGCGGGATGAGGCGGACGGCGCCGTCGCGTTCGGATCAGCCGTAGGCCTGGATGCCCAGCCGGATCGCCAGTCCGAGCCCGAGGACGGCGATGATCCGGCGCACCAGCGTCTGCGGCGCCCGCCGCACCACCCGGGGCCCGAGCCGTCCGCCGGTGAAGAGCCCGATCGCCAGGGGAAGCACCGCCGACCAGTCCACCGGGGACAGGAAGACGAAGGCCAGCGCCGCGATCCCGTTCGCCAGCCCGAGGACGACGTTGCGCAGGGCGTTGCTGCGGGGAAGCCCCTCGCCGGTGACGAGCAGGAACATCGCCAGCATCATCACGCCGGCCGCAGCGCCGAAGTAGCCGCCGTAGATGGCGATCGCGAAGACCCCGAGCGGCAGCCAGCGCGGGTCGCGGTGCTCCGGGTGGTGAAGGGCTCCCTCGAGTGCCAGCTCGGGTGCCGGCCGCTGCACGAGGATCGCCACGGAGGCGCCGCCGATCAGCCACGGCACGACCCGCTCGAACGCCGACGACGGGGTGAGCAGCAGCAGCGCCGCACCGGACGCACCGCCCAGCAGCGCCGCTCCGGCCAGCCGGAGCAGTCGCCGTCCCTGGCCCTGGAGCTCCGGAACGGAGGCGCTCACAGACCCCACGCCGTTGAGGACCAGCGCCACGGTGTTGGTGACGTTGGCGGTCACGGGCGGGATGCCGGTGGCCAGCAGCGCCGGATAGCTGATCAGCGAGGCGAGGCCGGCGATGCTGCCGACCAGGCCGGCGCCGATCCCGGCGACGACCAGCAGGACGAACTCGAGGACGGTCATCGGCGGAGCAGCACCCAGATCGCGACCAGGCCGAGCAGGACGATCGCCGTCCGCAGGACCGCCGACGGCAGCCGGCGGCCGAACCGCGCGCCGGTGTAGCCGCCGAGGATCGCGCCGACGGCGATGAGCGCCGAGGCCCGCCAGTCGACCCGGTCGTTCGCGACGACGATGTAGGTGGCCGCGGCGACCCCGTTCACCGCGGTCGTCAGCACGTTCTTGATCGCGTTGAGCCGCTGTAGCGTCTCGCGGAGCAGCAGGCCGAAGATGCCGATCTGCAGCACGCCCTGGCTGGCCGCGAAGTAGCCGCCGTAGCTGCCGGTCAGATAGGCGCCGGCGAACAGGGCGGTCAGCCGTCCGCGGCCGAGGTGGGGCGAGACGCCGTCCTCGACCGGCCGGCGGTTGCGCAGCGACCGCTGCAGGGCCGGCTGGACGGCGACCAGCACGACGGCGAGGGCGATCAGCACCGGCACGATCGCCTCGAAGCTCGAGGGCGGCAGGTGCAGCAGCAGGAAGGCGCCGGTCAGCGCGCCGAGGATCGAGGCGGGGAGCAGGCGGATGAGCAGGCTCCGCTGCCCGGCCAGCTCGCGGCGGTAGCCGATCGCGCCGGTGAGGTTGCCGGGCACCAGGCCGAGGGAGTTGCTGACCGTGGCGGTGACCGGCGGCAGGCCGACGGCGAGCAGCACCGGGAAGGTCACGAGGGTGCCGGAGCCGACGACGGCGTTGATCCCACCGGCGGCGAATCCGGCGGCGGCGACGGCCACCATCTCCCAGCCGGTCATGCGCTCATCGCGACGAGCGTGTCACGCCGAGCGGTCGGAGTTACGGGGAGCCGGTGTTCATCGGCTCACACTTCCGCATCCAGAGGTCAGGGGTGAGCGGTGATCCGGTCGAGCAGGTGACGCTCGATCGGCCGATCCGCGTAGACCAGGCGGACGGCGTCCGGATCGGGGTTGCCGGCGTCCGGACCGCGCCAGACCAGCGACAGCCCCGAGCGTTCGGCGCGCCCCCGTGATTCGACGTTGTGCTCGAGCAGGTAGGCGATGACCGGCCGGTCGGGGGCGACGGCGTGGGCCGCGTCCATCGCCGCCGTCACGAGTTCGGCCGCCAGGCCCGTGCCCCAGGCCGCCGGAGTGAAGCGGTAGTAGAGGTTCCACCACGCCGTCCCGACACGGAGCGCGCAGCCACCGGTGCCGACGACGGCGCCCGCGCGCAGCGTCGTCCCGGGCAGGTCCTCGCGGAGCCGCGCCGTCCAGTAGCCGAGCCCGTCGCGGGCCCAGTGGTCCACTGAGTGCCAGATGCCCTCGGCCGTCCGCGCGGGCTCGGCATGCCGACCGGAGGGCAGGTGCCGCCACACGTCCGGGTCGGACATGAGCGCGAAGTGCTCGTCCAGGTCCTCGGGGACGACGGCGTCGAGCCGCAGCCGGGCGGTCTGTACGTGGCGAAGGTCCAAGGTCGCTCCCTTTCCGACAAGCGGTTCGGCCCCGTCCCGAGGCTCGTCCCGAGCGTGCGAGGGATGAGGAGGACGGGGTCCTTCATCAGTCCTTCCGGCCGGCGTCGATGAGGCGGAGTACCGCCGCACCCTCCTCGTCGGAGGCCTCCAAATCCACCTCGACGTCGAAGCCCCAGTCGTGGTCGCCGGCCGGGTCGTCGAGGATCTGGCGCACCCGCCACACTCCCGGCTCGGACTTGTCGATGATCAGCAGCGCCGGCCCGCGGGCGTCCGCACCGGTGTTCAGCTCCGAGTGCTCGGCGAAGTACGCGCGGACGACGGTCTCCCAGCGGTCGGCGTCCCAGCCGGATGCGGAGTCCAGCTCGCCGATGTCGTACCAGCGGCGCCGCGCGAACAGCTCCACCCGACGGAACAGGGCGTTGCGCACCATCGCGGTGAACGCCCGCTCGTTGCCGGTGAGCGGGCGCGGCCGAGCGGGCACGGCGACCTCCGCCACCGGCCCCTCGTCCGGGTTCGTGAGTTGCTCCCACTCGTCGAGCAGCGACGAGTCGACCTGCCGCACCAGCTCGCCGAGCCACTCGACGAGGTCGGTCACCTCCTCGGTGCGGGCGGCGGCGGGCACGCCGGAGCGCAGCGCCTTGAACGCGTCGGACAGGTACCGCAGCACCGCGCCCTCGGCGCGCGTGAGCCCGTAGGTGTTCACGAACTCGCGGAAGGTGAACGCCTGCTCCCACATCTCCCGCACGACCGACTTGGGCGAGAGCGACGCGTCGGCCGCCCACGGATTGCTCTGCCGGTACACGTCGTAGGCGTGGCCGAGCAGCTCCTCGAGCGGCTTCGGGTACGTGATCTCCTCGAGCAGCTCCATCCGCTCGTCGTACTCGATGCCCTCGGCCTTCATCTGCGCCACGGCCTCGCCCTTCGCCTTGTTCAGCTGGGCGGCGAGGATCTGGCGGGGATCGTCCAGCGTCGCCTCGATCACCGAGACGACGTCGAGCGCGTAGGTCTCGGAGTCGGGGTCGAGCAGGTCGATGGCCGCGAGCGCGAACGTCGAGAGCGGCTGGTTGAGGGCGAAGTCCGGCGGCAGGTCGACGGTCAGGTCGTAGCGCCGTCCGTCCGGTTCGGGCTCCGGCAGCCGCTCGAGCACGCCGGCCTGCAGCAGCGAGCGGGCGATACCGATGGCCTCGCGAATCAGCCGCAGCTGCCGCGGGCGCGGCTCGTGGTTCTCGGTGAGCAGCCGGCGCATGGCGGCGACGGGATCACCGGGCCGGTCGACGACGTCGAGGATCATCGCCGTCGACACCCGCATGTGGCTGGTCAGCTTCTCGGGCTCGGACTCGATCAGCCGCTTCATGGTGGCCTCGCTCCACGGCACCATGCCGTCGGGAACCTTCTTCCGCACGAGCTTGCGGCGCTTCTTCGGATCGTCGGCGACCTTGGCGAACTGCTTGAGGTTCTCCACCTCGTGCTCCGGTGCCTGGACGACGACCGTTCCCGCCGTGTCGTAGCCGGCGCGTCCCGCGCGGCCGGCGATCTGGTGGAACTCGCGCACCTGCAGCAGCCGGGTTCGGGTGCCGTCGTACTTGCTCAGCGCGCTGAAGACGACGGTGCGGATCGGCACGTTGATGCCCACGCCCAGGGTGTCGGTGCCGCAGATGACCTTGAGCAGCCCGGCCTGCGCCAGCTGCTCCACCAGCCGCCGGTACTTGGGCAGCATGCCGGCGTGGTGCACGCCGATCCCATGTCGGACCAGCCGCGACAGCGTCGTCCCGAAGGCGGAGGAGAACCGGAAGCCGCCGATCATGTCGGCGATCGCGGCCTTCTCTTCCTTGCTGCACACGTTGACGCTCATCAGCGCCTGGGCCCGCTCCAGGGCGGAGGCCTGCGTGAAGTGGACGACGTAGATCGGCGCCTGCTGGGTGTCCAGGAGGTCCTGGATCGTCTCGTGCATCGGCGTCGTCGCGTAGTAGTGGTGCAGCGGCACCGGGCGCTCGGCGTTGGCGACCAGCGCGGTGGTCCGGCCGGTGCGGCGGGTGAGGTCCTCGCGCAGGAACGTGACGTCGCCGAGCGTGGCGCTCATCAGGAGGAACTGCGCCTTCGGCAGCTCCAGCAGCGGTACCTGCCAGGCCCAGCCGCGGTCGGGGTCGCCGTAGAAGTGGAACTCGTCCATCACCACCAGGCCGATGTCGGCGTCGCCTCCCTCCCGCAGCGCGATGTTGGCCAGCACCTCGGCGGTGCACGCGATGATCGGGGCGTCGTGGTTCACCGCCGCGTCGCCGGTCAGCATGCCGACGTTGACCGCTCCGAAGACACCGCAGAGCGCGAAGAACTTCTCGCTGACCAGCGCCTTGATCGGCGCCGTGTAGTAGCTGCGCCGTCCTGCCGCCAGGGCCGCGTACTGCGCGCCGGTGGCGACCAGCGACTTGCCCGAGCCGGTCGGCGTCGCGAGGACGACGTTGGCGCCGCTGAGCAGCTCGATCAGCGCCTCCTCCTGCGCCGGGTACAGCACCGTGCCGCTCGATTCGGCCCACGCGGCGAAGGAGGTGAACAGCTCGTCGGCGTCGGCGCCCTTCGCGCGGAGGGCAGAGAGGTCGGCGGGATCGTCCAGCAGGGGAGGGGCTATCGCGGTCATCGTGAGGGACAGCGTGCCCGACGGCCCGGACGCTCCCGCGCAGGTGCCCGGTTCCGCGCGGCCGGGGCCGGGTAGCGGGACGGCGACCGGCAGCCGCGCGACCACAGGAGGAACAGTGTCCGAGCCCCGTCCAGAGTCCCAGCCCGCCCAGAAGCAGGAGGTCCCCGGCACGCTCGGGAAGATGGACCCGAAGCCCGACCACGGCGAGGAGAGCTACGAGGGCCATGGGCGGTTGACCGGCAAGGCGGCCGTCATCACCGGCGGTGACAGCGGCATCGGGCGGGCTGTCGCGATCGCGTTCGCGCGCGAGGGTGCCGACGTCCTGATCTCGTACCTGAACGAGCACGAGGACGCGAAGGACACCGCGAGGTACGTCGAGGAGGCCGGCCGGAAGTGCGTGCTGGTCCCCGGCGACATCTCCGACCGGGGGCACGCGAAGACGATCATCCCGAAGGCGGTCGAGGCCTTCGGCAAGGTCGACGTCCTGGTGAACAACGCGGCGTTCCAGATGTCGCACGACACGCTGGACGAGGTCAGCGACGAGGAGTGGGACCACACCGTCGCGACCAACCTGACCGCGATGTTCGTGCTCACCAAGGACGCGATCCCGCACATGCCGTCGGGCGGGTCGATCATCAACTCGTCGTCGGTCAACTCCGACATGCCGAGCCCGAACCTCGCGCCCTACGCCATGACCAAGGCGGCGATCGCCAACTTCACCGCGAGCATGGCGCAGATGTACGCCGACAAGGGCATCCGGGCCAACAGCGTCGCGCCGGGCCCGATCTGGACGCCGCTGATCCCGGCCACCATGCCCGAGGAGAAGGTGGAGAGCTTCGGCAAGCAGGTGCCGCTGGGCCGGGCCGGGCAGCCCGCCGAGCTGGCGCCGGTGTACGTGCTGCTGGCCAGCGACGAGTCGTCGTACGTGTCGGGCGCACGCGTCGCCGTGACCGGTGGCAACCCGATCCTCTGAACCCGGCGACCGGCCAAAATGGCCATTTCGGCCGGTTGGTACGGGGGACGTCGCGAGCGGGCGGTGCCGCACCTTCGGGGAAGTTGCGCTCTGGATCGCTCGCCGGAGCGCTACTTCCCCGAACGTGCGTCGTGGAGGGCGGCGGCGATGGCCGCGATCTGAGCGGGACGGACGCGGCAGCAGCCGCCGATCAGCCGGGCGCCGGCGGCCAGCCAGGCCGGGACGTCGTCGGCCGGGCGGGCGGCCGGCCCCGCCCAGCGGCGGTCGACCGCCTCCCAGCGCTCGCCGCTGTTCGGATAGACGACGACGGGCAGGTCGGTGGTCGCCGCGGCGTGCACGGCCGGAAGCACCGCCGCCGGCTCGGTGCAGTTGACGCCGACGGCGATCGCGTACCGGCTGCCGGCCGCCATCGCGAACACGTCGGCCGCGAGCTCGCCGCGGCGCGTACGCGCCAGACCTACGCCGTCGACCACTGTGGTCAGGGAGAGCCAGAACGGGACGCCGAGCGCGTCGGCCTCGGCTATGAGCGCCTCGGCCTCCGCCGCGGCCGGCACGGTCTCGCAGGCCAGGACGTCGGCGCCGGCCTCGGCCAGCAGCTCCATCCGCGGCCGGTGGAACGCCCGCAGCTCCGCGACCCCGACGTCGGCCACGTAGTCGCCGGCGTACTCCGAGCCGTCGGCCAGCATCGCGCCGTACGGGCCCACCGAACCCGCGACCCAGCCCTCGCCCTGCCCCTCCCGCGCGAGCGCGACCGACGAGGCGATCAGCCGGCGGGCCTCGGCGGCGTCGACCCCGGCAGCGGCGAAACCCTCGACGGTTGCCTGGTAGCTCGCCGTCGTCGCCACCTGGGCGCCGGCCGCAGCGAAGGCAGCGTGCGCCGCGACGATCGCCCCCGGGTCGTCGCGGAGCAGTCGCGCCGACCACAGCGCGGAGGAGACGTCGCAGCCGCGCGACTCGAGCTCCGTGGACAGGCCGCCGTCCAGCACGACCGGGCCGCCGGCCAGGGCATCGGCGAGAGCACGCATGCCGCTCATCCTCCCGCGGGTAGGGGGCGGTCATGGTCTTCATCTGGGGCAGTGGCTGGGGCCCGCGCCGTCGGCGCGGGTACGGACCGGGATACGGGCGCGGCTACGGCCCCGGGTACGGGCGGGGCTACGGCCCGCCACCCGGTTACTACAGCCGCGGCGGGGGTGGCGGCGGATCCTGCCTGCGCGACCTGCTGCTGCTCAACGTCGGCTGCTGCGCGGCCGAGAGCCTCGGCTGCGGCGGCGACGCCTTCCTGCTCGCCCCGTCGACGGTGCGGTCGATGCGCCGCGCGGGGGAGCCGGGCAGCCGCCTCGTCGACCGGATGATCGCCGCCGTCCGCATGTACCAGCGCGAGATCAGCCCGAAGCGGCCACCGGTCTGCCGCTACGAGCCGACGTGCTCGGCGTACGCCGTCGAGGCGCTGGAGCGGCACGGCGCCGGCCGAGGCACGTGGCTGACGGTCCGCCGGCTCGTGCGGTGCCGGCCCGGAGCGGCCGGCGGTGTGGACGCGGTGCCTGCCTGACGGCGGAAATCAGCGGCTCCCGGCGCGTCCGGGCCGTAGCCTCCGCCGGATGAGCGTCGAGGACCTGACCGGCGTCGCCACCTGGGAGGACCCGGGCTGGCGAGCGGGCGCGGTGGAGTGGGCGGCCGGGGAACTGGACCGGCTGGGCCTCGCGCCCGCAGGCGAACCGGAGCAGCCGCACGTGCGGCCGTGGTCGACGGTCGTTCGGCTTCCGGTGCGCGGGGGCGCGGTGTGGCTCAAGTCGGTCGGCAGCGGATCGGCGCAGGAACCGGCGTTGCTGGCCGACCTCGCCGGGTGGGTGCCCGGGCGGGTGCTGCCACCCCTGGCGGTGGACGCCACCCGACGGCTCATGCTCCTGCCGGACGGCGGCCCCACCCTGCGGGCGACCGCGGCGTCGTCGGCCGCGGAGTGGGGGGCGATGGTCGCCGCGTACGCGCAGCTGCAGATGGACCTCGTGCCGCACGTCGACGAGATGCTCGCCGTCGGCGTGCCGGACCTTCGTCCGGCGCGGCTGCCCCAGTTGGTCCGGGACCTGCTCGAGGACGACGACGCGATGCTGCTCGACCGGCCGGAGGGGCTGACGACGGCGGTGCGAGAGCGGATCGCCGCCGAGCTCGCCACGTACGCCGAGGACTGCCGCCGGCTGGACGAGGCGGGCATCCCGGCGTCGCTGCAGCACGACGACCTGCACGACAACAACGTGTTCGCCGGCCCGGCCGGGCTCCGCTTCTTCGACTGGGGTGACGCGACGGTCTCCCACCCGTTCCTCAGCCTGCTCGTGCCCCTGCGAGCGGCGGCCCGGGCGCTCGACGTGCCGTCCGGCGACCCCGTCCTGTTCCGCCTGCGCGACGCCTACCTCGAGCCGTGGTCGGCATACGGCGCGGCGGCGGAGCTCCGGGACCTGTGCGGGGTGGCGTTGCGGATCGGGCCGCCGGGACGGGCGCTGACCTGGCGCCGGATCCTGCTCGGCATCCACCCCGCCGAGCGCGCGGAGTGGGCGGACAGCGTGCCGGGCTGGATGGCGGAGTACCTCGAACCGGGGAGCCTGGCCCCGGCTGCCACGGCGACGCCGTAGTCGTCCGCGAGACTGTTCCCATGGCCGCGACCGATGAGCCCGGCGGTGACCTCGCGGTCACCGGCTCCGTCGTCGTGCCCGCAGCCGCCCTGAGCTGGCGGTTCAGTCGCTCGTCGGGGCCGGGCGGCCAGGGTGTCAACACCGCCGACTCGCGGGTCGAGCTGTCGGTCGCCCCGCTGGAGCTGCCGGATCTCACGGACACGCAACGCCGACGGCTGGCCGATCGCCTGGGCCCGCGTCTGGTCGACGGCGTCCTCACCATCGCGGCCAGCGAGCATCGCCAGCAGCTGCGCAACCGCCAGGCCGCCCGCGAGCGGCTGGCCGCCGTCCTCCGGGCCGCGCTCGCGCCGCCCCCGCGGGCCCGCCGCCGGACCAAGCCGACCCGCGGCTCGCAGGAGCGCCGCATCGAGGCCAAGAAGCAGCGCGGTCAGCTGAAGAAGCAGCGCCGCGGCTGGGAGTGACGCGACGGTTCAGCCCAGCGCGGCCTCGGCCAGGAGATCGACCTGCTCCGGGTCGCCGACCGTCGGATCGAGGAACAGCTCGTCGACACCGGCCTCGGCGAACGCCGCGACGACGTCCCTGACCGCCTGGGCCGACCGGTGCGCGCCTCCGGCGATCATCTCGGCGACCTCCGGGCCCAGGACCCCGTAGTAGTCGAGCAGGTAGCCGCGCGACCGGTCCTCGGTGTCGCCCAGGCCGAAGTAGTTCAGCGCCGTGATGCGCGGGGATCCCTCGCGACCGGCGTCCCGCCAGGCCGCGCGCACGCGCTCGACGAACGGGCCGACCATCTGGGGCGGCGTGCCGCCCGCGGCCCACCCGACGCCGAACTGGACCGTCCGCCGGACGGCGGCGTCCGACGTCCCGCCGATGATGATCGGTACCGGTTGTGCCCCGTCGGGCACCACCGGCGCGCTGCCCTCGGCCAGCGGCTCGCCGGCGAAGGCGCGCCGCAGGTCGGCGAGCTGCTCGTCGAACCGGCGGCCGCGGGTGCCGAAGTCCCGCCCCGTGAGCGCGTAGTCGTCGGGTCGCGCCCCGGCGGCGACGCCCAGGGTCAGTCGCCCGCCGGTCAGCCCGTGCACCGTCGTGGCCTGCTTGGCCAGCTCGGCGGCGCTGCGGGTCGGTGCCAGGAGGATGTTCGACATGAGCCCGATGCGTTCGGTGACTGCGCCCGCGGCCGCCAGCACGGTGAGCTCCTCGTAGCTGGGATAGGCCACACGGCCGATGGTCGCGAGGCTGGAGAAACCCGCGGCCTCCGCCCGCCGGGCCCACTCCAGCAGCTGCGGCCCGGTGGTGCCCCGGACGCTGTTCGGGATGCCGATGCCGATGTCCACCGCGTTCTCCTCTCGTCAGACCGTGCTCGCCCAGCCGGACCACCGGTGGACGGTGACCACGAGGAGCGGTCCGGACGGCGGCTCGTCGCGGTACTGCGGAAACCGCTGCACCAGCGCCCGGATTCCGGGATGGGCGGCCGGATCGTCGACGACCTCGGCGGTTCCGTCGGCGCGCACCCACCACAGCCGCCGCCAGTCGTCGTCGTAGTGGTCGACGAGGAGAGCGCAGCGGGCGTCGGCGCGCACGTTCGCGAGCCGCTGCAGGTTCGTCGAGCGCTTCGGTTTGGCGTCCACCGCCGAGAACACCGTGTCGCCGACGAGGGCGAACACGAGGGGGACGACGTGCGGGCCTCCGTCCGGCCGGACCGTCGACAGGCGCGCCACCGGGCTGGACGCGAACCTCCGGCGGAGTTCGGGGGTCTCCACCCGGCCAGTCCTATCCCATTCCCCGCCCGAGCGGCCGTGCCACCGCGGTGGGGAATGCCGAGCCCCGAGGTGGGGCTCCTCCCCACCTGGGGTGGCTGCCGGCGGAGCAGGCCGATGCCGACCCTGGACGGCAGGCGAGGAACGGGTCGTCCGGCCCGTGAGCCTGATCGGGCAGGGGCACTCACATGGGTCATCCAGGAATCAGCCTCCGGGACCACATGCTGCGCGAGCACGGCCGGACGGGACGGGAGACCGACGGCCTGCCGCTCGAGGCCCTGCACCGCTTCGAGCACGTCGAGCAGGCGATGGGGTTGACCGACCTCCACCACCGGCACGCGCACGGCCCGAACCCGACGTGACGTCACATCGTTCTCGACGGCTGCGCCCAGTCGGTCCTCAGGTGCGACGTCGATCGTGAGAACGAACCGACCAGGAGGCGCCCCGTGACCGTGTCCGTCGTCGTACTGATGGTGTTCCTCGCGCTGCTCGCCGTCGCCGACCTCCTCCCGCTGCTCGCCGAGCCGCGGACACCGGGCCGGTCAGCCACCGGCCACTGACGCGCGTCGCCGTTCGAGGAACGTCCGCTCCGGTCCGCTCCGGACGAGCTCCAGGGCCGCGTCGTAGGCCGAGGCAGCCTCGGCACGCCGTCCCAGCCGGCGGAGCAGGTCCGCGCGGACGGCGTGGAACAGGTGGTGGTGGCCCAGGTCGAGGCCGTCCACGAGCGCCAGACCCGCCGCCGGACCGTCGACCTCCGCGACGGCGACCGCCCGGTTCAGCGCCACCACGGGAGTCGGCGCCAGCGCCATGAGCTGGTCGTAGAGCGCAACGATCTGCCGCCAGTCGGTCTCGCCGGCGGTCGGGGCGTCGCTGTGGACGGCGTTGATCGCCGCCTGGATCTGATAGACGCCCGGCCGATTGCGGCGAAGGCAGGCCCGCACGAGCGCCTGCCCCTCGGCGATGAGCATGTCGTCCCAGAGCGAGCGGTCCTGGTCGGTGAGCAGCACCAGCTCACCGTCGCGCCCCACCCGCGCAGCCCGGCGCGACTCCGTCAGGACCATCAGCGCCAGCAGGCCGAGCACCTCCGGCTCGTCGGGCGTCAGCTCCGCGAGCAGCCGGCCCAGCCGGATCGCCTCGGCGCAGAGGTCCTCGCGCACGAGCCGCTCCCCGGAGCTGGCCGTGTGCCCCTCGGTGAAGATCAGGTAGACCACCGCGAGCACGGGCCGCAGCCGGTCGGGCAGCTCGGCCTCCGACGGCACCCGGTAGGGGATGTGGGCGTCGCGGATCTTGGCCTTCGCTCGCACCAGCCGCTGCGCCATGGTCGCCTCGGGCACGAGGAACGCCGACGCGATCTCCGGCGTCGTCAGGCCGCCCAGCAACCGCAGGGTCAGCGCCACCTGGGCCGGGGTCGACAGCGCCGGGTGGCAGCACGTGAAGATCAGCCGGAGTCGGTCGTCGTGCACGGGCCCCACCTCCTCCGGCTCGGCCTCGCCCGAGAGCAGCTCGGCCTGGGCGTACTTGTCGGCGCGGACCGACTCGCGGCGCACCCGGTCGATGGCCCGGTTCCTGGCGGTGGTGACGATCCAGCCGGCCGGGCTGGGCGGCACGCCGTCCACCGGCCAGCGCTGCACGGCGGTGAGGAAGGCGTCCTGTACCGCCTCCTCGGCGGCGTCGATGTCGCCGAGGAGGCGGGTCAGGACGGCGACGGCACGGCCGTACGCCTCGCGGAAGAGCCGCTCGATCTCCCGCGTCGCGCTCGACCGGTCGTGGAGCACGGTCAGAAGGACTGCCGGAAAGGCCGGACCTCGATGGGAAGCGTGCTCGCCAGAGCGGTCCGCTTGCCCCACTCGAGGGCGGCGTCCAGGTCCGGCACGTCGATGACCGTGAAGCCGCCGAGGTGCTCCTTGCCCTCGGCGTACGGACCATCGGTGACGAGCACGTCGCCATCCACGGGGCGCAGAACGGTCGACGCGTCCGGGTCGTGCAGGCCTCCGGCGAACACCCATGACCCGGCGGCCTGCAACTCCCGCCGCACCACGTCGAGGTCGGCCATCACCTGCCGCAGGAACTCCGCCTCGGGCGCGGGTCCGACCGGCTGGTGCATCGCGAGCATGTAGAGAGCCATCTCGTTCCTCCTCGGGTCGGCGCCGGTTCCGTGCCGGTCGCTCATCCTCTGTACGAACGGGCCGCTGTGGAATCGACAGCCGTCTCGAGATCTCCGGGAGAACGCTGCGCCGGTGCCATCTGCGAACGGAACGACACCGAGCAGAATGATGTGACAGGGGTTACATTGTGCGGTATCGGAGCGGCTCGTCCGCTCGACCTGGTGGCCCCGGACCCGGCGACCGAATCGTCTCGGGGGTACGCCGTGCACGATCCGCACAGGGGTCCCGTCCGAGCAGCTCCGCGTCCTCCCATGCCGCCTCGTGCGCACGGAGACCTGCAGATACTCCCCGGCGCCGGCTCGGAGAACGTGCCGTGATCAGCCGCGAGCAGGTCCGGGCTGTCCTCGGGGACGGTGGAGTGGTCATCGGTGACACCGGCCTCGATCTCGGACGGATCAGGCAGGTGTTCCTGGACGCACTGTCCTACGAGCCGGCGTGGATGACCGTGACGAGCGACACCTGGGGAGGCGCCGAGGTCGTCGTCCCGCTCGCGCTCGCGTGGCTCGACGAGGGGCGGATCTCGGTTCCCTACTCGACGGCCGTCGTCCGGGACGCCCCCCGAGCCGACACATCTGTGGGCTTCCTCGGTGCCCAGCACGAGCAGGATCTCCTCCGTCACTACGGCCTGGAGGGAGGCGACGCGGTCTCCGCGGGGCCTGTGCTCGACGGGCGGGTGGACGGGATCCGCGCGGCCACACCGGTATCCGGCGCGAACGGTCATCCGCTACCGGCACACCGCGATTGGCGCCTGCCGCGCGTCGGAACGTCCGTCCATGCGTTGCGAGGGGAGCTGCGCCCCTTCCTGAACGTCGCCAGCCTGCCGGCCGACGAGCTGGACGACCTGGTGCTGGCGACGTCCGAGGCGGCCGTCAATGCCGTCGAGCACCCTCAGCACCCCGTCGCGGACTTCTTCGACGTCCGGGCGGACGTCGACGGCAGTCACCTGTCCATCACGATCCGCGACTACGGCCTTTGGCGGGACCCGACGCCAGGGAACGGCAGGGGGCGCGGCCTGCTCCTGATGAGCGTCCTGTCCGCGCTCGACATCACCGTCGATCCGGACGGCACGACGGTGACCCTCCGGAACCGTTCCCCGGACGTGGTCGGCTGGACCTTTCGCCGCCGTGGAAGGGATTCCCGCAGCCGGATCGCCCGTGCACTGATGGCTGAGGCCCGAAAGGGCGGGTCGGGCGACCTCACGCGTGGCGGGGCCGCAGGGGCTGCCGCACCAGCACCCACAGCGGGAGCTCGTCGTCCGCCGTCCGCAGCTCGGCGGTGACCTCGAAACCGAACCCGCGCAGGAAGCGGACGTTCGCCCAGCTGAACACCGCGGCGACGGCCGGCAGGCCGTCGGCGTCGCACCGCAGCAGGGCGGGTGCCAGTACCGCGGCCGCGAGGCCCCGGCGGCGCGAGCTCGGCCGGACGCCGAGGTGCAGCAGCCGCCAGTGCGGCCCGGCCGGCCGGGCCGCGGCCACGAGCGCCGCCGTGTCGCGGACGGAGGCGATGCGGTGGGCCGAGAGATGCGGCAGCTCGCGGTCCAGTGCTCCGCGGACGTCGTCCGGCAGGGGAGCGGTGCCCTCCGCGCCGGCCGGCGGTTCCCAGACGGCGACGGCGTCGACGTCCTCGGTGACCCACGCCGTCCGCGTCGCGACACCGCGGTGGCCGGCGTCCAGCTCGTGCAGGCGGGTGAGCCGCTGCATGCGCCCGTCGTCCGGCAGCGCCCAGCGGGTCCAGCGCGAGTCGGCGAGAGCCACGGTGAGGGTGGCGGCGACGCGGGGGACGTCGCGCTGCTCGGCGACCCGGACGTCGGGGCCCTCCTCGTCCGGATCGTCGATCCGCTGGATGGTCGGACGGCGCTCGGTCACCACCCCATTCGACCACCCCCGGCAGTTGTGGCCATGAGTGCCGGGGGGCGGGACCGCACAACGACCGGGCGGACGGCGTGAGGACGACGGAACGCAGCGTTGACGCCGGGGCCGTCGATGGGAAACGACGGCCGACGACTCTCGTCGCATGCCCGCCGCTCCCGTACCCCAGGCCGCCGGACGTGCCGCCGGGACGTCGCGGACGACGCTGACCCACTGCCCGTACTGCTCGCTGCAGTGCGGCATGAGCGTGACCGCCGGCGACCGCCCGGCGACGCTCGTCCCGGCCGACTTCCCGACCAACAGGGGCGGGCTCTGCTCCAAGGGCTGGTCGTCCACCGAGCTGCTCGACCACCCCGAACGGCTCACCCGGCCGCTGGTCCGCGCGGTCGCCAGCGACAGGACCAGCCCTCTGGTCGAGACCACCTGGGAGCACGCCCTCGACCGGCTGGTCACCGCGATCGAGCGCACCCAGGCCCGGTACGGCCGCGACGCCGTCGGCTGCTTCGGCGGCGGCTCGCTGACCAACGAGCAGGCCTACCAGTTCGGCAAGTTCGCCCGGGTCGCGCTGCGGACGAGCGCCATCGACTACAACGGCCGCTTCTGCATGTCGTCGGCCGCGGGCGCCGCCAACCGCGCGTTCGGGCTCGACCGCGGCATGCCGTTCCCGCTCTCCGACATTGCCGAGGCCGACGTCGTCGTCCTGGTCGGCAGCAACCCGGCCGACACCATGCCGCCGGCGATGCAGTACTTCGACGAGGGTCGCGCCGCGGGTGCGCAGCACGTCGTGGTCGACCCCCGCCGGACCAGCACCGCGAAGAACGCCGCCCTCCATCTGCAGCCGCTGCCCGGCACCGACCTGGCCCTCGCCAACGGACTGCTGCACATCGCGCTGGCGGAAGGGGTGGTCGACGAGGAGTACGTCGTGGCGAGGACGACGGGTTTCGAGGCGGTCCGCGAGGGCGTCGCCGCGTACTGGCCCGACCGTGTGGAGCGGCTCACCGGCGTGCCGGTCGCCGACCAGCGGCGCACGGTGTTCGCGCTGGCCCGGGCGGAGAAGGCCATCGTCCTCACCGCCCGCGGCGCCGAGCAGCACCGCAGCGGCACCGATACCGCGCAGGCGTGGATCAACCTGGCGCTCGCGCTCGGCCTGCCCGGCACGCCGGGCAGCGGTTGGGGCACCGTCACCGGGCAGGGCAACGGGCAGGGCGGTCGCGAGCACGGGCAGAAGGCCGATCAGCTGCCCGGCTACCGCTTCCTGGCCGACCCGGCCGCCCGCGCGCACGTCGCCGCCGTCTGGGGCGTCGACCCCGACGACCTGCCGATGCCGGGGAAGTCGGCGTTCGAGCTGCTCGACGCGCTCGGCACGGACGGCGGGGTGCGCACCCTGCTGGTGCTCGCGTCGAACGTCGCGGTCAGCGCCCCGGACGCCCGCCGGGTCATCCGCCGGCTGCACGACCTGGACTTCCTCGCGGTCAGCGACTTCTTCCTCTCCGAGACCGCCGCGCTCGCCGACGTCGTCCTGCCCAGCGCCATGTGGGCGGAGGAGGACGGCACCATGACCAATCTCGAGGGCCGGGTGATCCGGCGGCGACGCGCGCTGGACCCGCCGGACGGCGTCCCCGACGACCTGCAGCTGCTCGCGACGCTGGCCGGCCGGCTGGGTGCGGGCCACCTCTTCAGCGGCGATCCCGAGACGGTGTTCGAGGAGCTGCGTCGCGCCAGCGCCGGGGGAGCGGCCGACTACTCCGGCATCAGCTACCGCCGGATCGACGACGAGCAGGGCGTCTTCTGGCCGTGCCCGGCACCTGACCATCCGGGCACCCCGCGGCTGTTCACCGAGCGCTTCGCCACCCCTGACGGCCGGGCGCGGTTCCTCCGGGTCGAGCACGTCGAGGCCGCGGAGACGCCGGACGCCGAGTACCCGTACGTGCTCACCACCGGGCGGGTCATGGCCCAGTACCAGTCGGGCACGCAGACCCGGCGCACCCGCAGCCTGTCGATGGTCGCGCCCACCCCCCGCGCCGAGCTGCACCCCGACCTCGCCCGGCGGCTCGGCATCGGTCAGGACGACGTGGTCGAACTGACCACCCGCCGGGGCCGGGCCCGGTTCCACGCCCAGGTCACCGACGCGATCCGGCCCGACGTCGTGTTCGCCCCGTTCCACTGGGGCGGCGGGTCCAGCGCCAACGCGCTCACCGATCCCGCTCTCGACCCCACCAGCCGAATGCCCGCCTTCAAGGTCTGCGCGGTCGCCGTCGCCCGCGTCGACGGCCCGGCCGAGCTGATCCCGCCCCCCGCGGCGGCCACGCAGCCCCAGCCGGCTCCGCACGAGCAGCCGACCACCCCCGAGCCACGACACCCGTCCCGGACAAGGAGCACCCGCGTGAAGAGCACCCCACGCTTCCTGCAAGGCGTCTTTCCCGTCACCGGCGAGGGGCTGGCCAAGCCCGGCCCGATCGACCCGGCGCTGCGGTACACGGTGCCGAACGGCCGGTCGGCGCAGGCGTTGTACTTCCGCGGGGGCAACTCCACCCGCGAGCTCGTCTACGTCCTGCTGGTCCGCGACGGCGAGCCGATGCGCTGGTTCCCGGTCGGCGCGAAGGGCGACGTGCACGTGCCGCTGCGGGTGGTCGAGGACCTCCCCGGCGGCACCGTGGTCGAGCTGCACGCCGCCGCGCCCGAGGGCGTCACCGGCGAGCTCGTCATCGACCTCGGGCTGGTCGAGGTATGACCGCGGTCCTGGGCGGCCGACCCGAAGGCCTGACGTCCCTCGCCCTCGAGGACGACGACTTCGATCCGCGCGCCCGCCTGGTGGTGGTCGGCAACGGCATGGCCGGCGCCCGCTTCGTCGAGGAGGTGCTCGAGCGCGGCGGCGGCGACCAGTTCCGGATCACCGTGCTCGGCGACGAGCCGCACGGCAACTACAACCGGATCATGCTGTCGCCGGTGCTGGCGGGCGAGGAGCACGAGGACGACATCGTCCTGAACAGCCACGACTGGTACGCCGACAACGGTGTGACGCTGCGCGCCGGCGTCCGGGCTGACCGGATCGACACCGCGGCCAAGGTGGTGCACGCCGCCGACGGCAGCGTCGTCCCCTACGACCACCTGGTCCTGGCCACCGGCAGCTACTCCTTCATCCCGCCGATGACGGGTGTGCGCACCGACGACGGTGAGCTGAAGCCCGGCGTGCACGGCTTCCGCACGATCGACGAGACGCGGACGATGCTCGACGCCGTCGGGCGGTGCAGGCGTGCCGTCGTCATGGGCGGGGGGCTGCTCGGTCTGGAGGCGGCGCGGGCGCTGCAGGGGCACGGGCTGCACGTCGAGCTCGTGCACGCCATGCCGCACCTGATGAACATGCAGCTCGACGCCGAGGCCGGAGCGATCCTCAAGAAGAGCGTGGAGTCGCTCGGCATCGCCGTCCACCTCGACGTCTTCGCCACCGAGGTGTTCGGCACCGACCGCGTCGAGGGCGTCGGGCTCGCCGACGGACGCCGGATCGACGCCGACCTGCTCGTCGTCGCCGCCGGCGTCCGGCCGAACACCGACATCGGGGTGCGCTCGGGCCTGGAGGTGCAGCGCGGGATCGTCGTGGACGACCAGTTGCGCACCGACGACCCCGACGTCTACGCCATCGGCGAGTGCGCCCAGCACCGCGGCGAGGTCTACGGACTGGTCGCGCCGGCCTGGGAGCACGCCACGGTGCTCGCCGACGTGCTCACCGGCACGGACCCCGACGCCGAGTACCACGGCAGCCGGACGGCGACGAAGCTCAAGGTCGCCGGTGTCGACGTCGCCGTCATGGGGATCAACACCCCGGAACGGGACGACGACGAGTTCCTGGTGATCTCCGAGCCGCGGCGCGGGGTACACCTGTCGGTGGTCATCCGCGACGACAAGCTGATCGGCGCGACGCTGCTCGGCGACACCCGCAAGGTCGCGTTCCTGACCCAGGCCTTCGACCGCGGGGCGCCGCTGCCCGAGGAGCGCATCCGGCTGCTGGTCGACCTCTCCGACGGCGCGGAGGAGGTCGGGGTCGCCGACATGCCGCGCGACTCCCGGGTCTGCAACTGCAACGGCGTCACCAAGGGCGCCATCTGCGGCGCGGTCGCCGAGGGGTGTGGCAGCGTCGGCGAGGTCATGGACCGCACCCGCGCCGGCAAGGGCTGCGGCTCGTGCAAGTCCCTAGTCAAGCAGATCGTCGAGTGGGCCGCCGACGGTGACCTCGCCGAGGATCCCGCCGCCTCGTACTACGTGCCCGGCATCCCCCTGGCCAAGCCCGACCTGATGGCTGCGATCCGGTCGCAGGACCTGCGCAGCGTCTCCGCCGTCTTCACCGCTCTCGCCCCCGGCGGGCAGGAGGACGCGAAGTCGAAGATGGGCCTCACCTCGTTGCTGAAGATGCTGTGGGGGCATGACTACGTCAGGGAGTCGGACGGCGAGTTCATCAACGACCGCGTGCACGGCAACATCCAGCGCGACGGCACGTTCTCCGTCGTCCCGCAGATGAAGGGTGGGGTGACCACGCCGGCCCAGCTGCGGCGGATCGCCGACGTCGCCGAGAAGTACGAGGTGCCGATGGTCAAGGTGACCGGCGGCCAGCGGATCGACCTGCTCGGCGTCCGCAAGGAGGACCTGCCGGCGATGTGGGAGGACCTCGGCATGCCCTCCGGGTACGCGTACGGCAAGAGCATGCGGACGGTGAAGACCTGCGTCGGCTCGGACTTCTGCCGGTTCGGCCTCGACGACTCCACGCAGCTGGGCATCGACCTGGAGACCAGGTTCCAGGGCATCGAGAGCCCGGCGAAGATCAAGATGGCCGTCGTCGGCTGCCCGCGGAACTGCGCCGAGGCCTACGTGAAGGACGTCGGCGTCGTGGCCGTGGGCAGCGGCATGTGGGAGGTCTACGTCGGTGGTGCTGCCGGCGCGACCGTGCGCAAGGGCGACCTGCTGGCGACCGTCTCGTCGCCGGACGAGGTGCTCACCCTGACCGGCCGGTTCCTGCAGTACTACCGCGAGAACGCGAACTGGCTGGAGCGCACCTACGACTTCGTGCCGCGCGTCGGGCTCGACCGGCTCAGGCACGTGCTGCTCGAGGACGGCGAGGGCGTCGTCGCCGACCTGGATGCCGGCATCCAGCGCTCGATCGACGCCTACACCGACCCCTGGGGGCAGGACGGGAAGCAACCGGCGACGCCGGGCCAGTTCCGGCCGTCCCTGCCCCTGATCGCGCTGCCGAAGGTGCCCGTGCGGAGCGCGCCGAAGGCGTCCGGTTCCCGACTGGAGGTGGGTCGATGAGCCTCGCCGACCTCACCACCGCCGCGCCCTCGATCGCCTCGGGGCCGCGGGCGCACGCGGTCGCGCGGGTGGAGGACATCCCACCGGGGGAGGGCCGGACCTTCGTGGTCGCCGGCACGCAGATCGCCGTCTTCCGGCTGCGGAACGGCTCGCTGCACGCGACCCAGGCGGCCTGCCCGCACGCCGGCGGACCGCTCGCCGACGGGCAGACGGACGTCAACGTGCTGGTCTGCCCGCTGCACCTCTACGCCTACCGGTGGTCCGACGGAGCCTCGACCAACGGGGCGGCACCGATCCGGCTCTTCCCCGTGCGCGAGGTCGACGGCAACGTCGTCGTGGAGGCCTGACGAAGGTCCCTCAGCCGGGATCGGTGGCCAGGGGGAACTCCCGCAGGGCACGCCAGGACCTGGGGGCCTGCGCGCCGGCGACGAACAGCACGCGGTCGACGTACGTCTGCACGGGAAGGGACGGCCCGATCCTCCGCTCTGCCTCTTCCAGCGCGGCGCGGTCGCCGAGCCTCCGTTCCGCGACGGTCAGGTGGGGGATCACGGTGGCGTGCGCGCCGCGGTAGGGCGGGTGGTCGGGGAAGGCGCCCCAGACAGCCGCGGTGAGGTCGCGGAAGGGCTGGGTCGGGTCCGGATCGAGGTACAGGACGTCGTCGTCGAACCAGGCCGTGCGCCGGAAGCTGCAGGGGAAGGCGCCGACCGTTCCCACGGCCGCGCCGATGGCCGCGACGACCTCGGGAGCTTCCGCGCAGGCCGGCTCGACGAAGGGATAGAGCACGGTCACGTGCGCGGGCACGCCCCACGATGCCGCGACATCGAGGTAATCGCGATGATTCCCGACGACAGCGTGCGTCGCGGGGACGGGCACGATCAGCGCCGTCTGGGTGGGAGCGGGCGCATCCGGGGCCGGGACCAGGTACGGCATCTGGGCAGGCTAGGCGGCGGCTAGTGGGCGGTCGGCCGGGCCCGGACGTGCATCCGCTCGCCCTGCGGGCCGAACAGGGTGAGCACCTCGGCCGGCTCGGCGAAGGGGTTGGAGAAGGCGTGCGGCACGCGGGTGTCGAACTCGACGACCTCACCGGCGGCGAGCACGAACTCGCGGCGTCCGAGCAGCAGCCGCAGGCGGCCGGAGAGCACGTAGAGCCATTCGTAACCCTCGTGCACCTTCTGCTCGGGTGACTCGGTGCGCCATCTCGGCGGGAAGACCTGCTTGTAGGCCTGCGGCCCGCCGCCCTGCCGGGTCAGCGGCACCATCGTGATGCCCTCGCGGGTGAACGGGTGCTGGTGGATCCGCGGATCGTCGGGCGGCGGCGTCTCGACCAGCTCGTCGAGGGCCACCTGGTAGGCCCGCGCGAGCGGCAGCAGCAGCTCCAGAGTCGGGCGGCGCTGGCCCGACTCCAGCCGGGACAGTGTGCTCACCGAGACGCCGGTGGTCTCGGAGAGGGCGTTCAGGGTCAGCCCGCGTTCCGTGCGGAGCGTGCGCAGCCGGGGCCCGACCGCCTCGAGGACGTCGTCCAGCGGCGCCGGATCGTTTATTGCCATAACGGCAACTGTACTTGTCGAACCTGCGACTCGGGGTGGACCGTGGCGGCATGACGGAGATCGAGCAGCAGTACGACGTGGTGGTGGTCGGCGGGGGCGCCGCCGGGCTGAGCGGAGCGGTGGCCCTCGCGCGGTCGCGGCGGTCGGTGCTGGTCGTCGACGCGGGGCAGCCGCGGAACGCACCGGCCGCCGGCGTGCACAACTACCTGGGCCGGGAGGGCGCCCGCCCGGCCGACCTCCTCGCCGACGGGCGGGCCGAGGTGGCCTCCTACGGCGGTGCCGTCGTCCCCGGGGCGGTCACCGCCGTCCGGCGCGACGACGACGGCGACTTCCGGGTGACCCTCGACGGCGGAGGCGAGGTGGCGGCGCGCCGGTTGCTGGTAGCGACCGGGCTCGTCGACGAGTTGCCGGACCTGCCGGGCCTCGCCGAGCGCTGGGGTCGCGACGTGCTGCACTGCCCGTACTGCCACGGCTGGGAGGTGCGCGACCAGCCGATCGGCATCCTCGCCACCGGTCCCACCGCCGTGCACCAGGCCCTGCTGTTCCGTCAGCTGAGCGACGACGTCGTCTTCTTCCGGCACATCGGCCCGGAGCTGCCCGCGGAGCAGGCCGAGCAGCTGACGGCGCTGGGCATTCCGATGGTCGACGGCGAGGTGACCGGCGTCGAGGTGGTCGACGACCGGCTCACCGGCGTCCGGCTGGCCTCGGGCGGGGTGGTCGCACGCTCGGCGGTGGTCGTCGCGCCGCGCTTCACCGCGCGGGCGGGGGTGCTGGACGCGCTCGGCCTCGCGGCGGTCGACCAGGAGATGGGCGGATCGGTCGTCGGCAGCGCCGTCCCCGCCGACCCGATCGGCGCCACCGCCGTGCCGGGTGTGTGGGTGGCGGGCAACATCTCCGACATGAGTGCGCAGGTGGTGGTCTCCGCCGCAGCCGGCATGCGGGCCGGCGCCATGATCAACGCCGACCTCGTCGCCGAGGACGCCCGTCGCGCCGTCGCGGCACTGGCCGGTGCCCGATGAGCGAGTTCGACGAGGCGGCCTGGGAGGAGCGGTACGGCTCGGCCGACCGGGTCTGGAGCGGTCGCCCCAACCCCCAGCTGGTCACCGAGGTCGCCGATCTCGCGCCGGGCACGGCGCTGGACGTCGGCAGCGGGGAGGGCGCCGACGCCATCTGGCTGGCCACCCGCGGTTGGCGGGTCACCGCCGTGGATTTCGCGACCAACGCCCTGCGGCGCGCCGCCGCGCACGCCGAGGCGGAGAGCGCCGAGACGGCCGCACGCATCGAGTGGCTGCACGCCGATCTCCGGGTCTGGTCGCCGCCGGAGGGCGGCTTCGACCTGGTCTCCGCCCAGTACATGCACCTGCCGGCCGCCGAGCGCCGCGACCTCTTCGCGCGGCTGGCCGCCGCCGTGGCGCCGGGCGGGACGCTGCTGATCGTCGGGCACGACATCTCCGACCTGGAGACCGGCGCCCACCGGCCGGACATGCCGGAGCTGTTCTTCACGGCCGACGAGGTGGCGGGGGCGCTCGACGCCGGCCGGTGGGAGGTCGTCACGGCCGAGGCGCGGCCGCGGCCCGGCCACCAGCACGAGGGAGTGCACATCACCGTGCACGACGCCACCGTCGTGGCCCGCCGCCGCCTGGACGGCGCGCCCTGAAGGCTGGTGCCGAGCATCGCCATCGGCGGACCATGGGAGCCCTTGTGGTCAGTCCGGCGCCGGCGGCTCACGGCCGCTCGTCGAGAGGAGCGCGGCGGGATGGCATCGCAGGTTGTCGGCGCCGGTGACGAGCGGCGCGACGCGGAACTCCAGAAAGTCACCGTCGGCACGCTCGAGCCGCACAACGCCCCGATCTTCCTGGCGGTGTACGACGCCGACTGGCCTCGGCTGTTCGGCCGCGAGGCCGACCGCCTCCGCTCGGCGCTCGGCGACGAGGCCCTCCGCATCGAGCACGTCGGCTCGACCTCGGTCCCCGGTCTGACGGCCAAGCCCATCGTGGACATCCTGCTGGTCGTGCCCGATTCGGCGGACGAGCCGCGCTACGTGCCGCAGCTCGTGGCGGCCGGCTACGTCCTGAAGATCCGGGAGCCGGAGTGGTTCGAGCACCGCATGTTCAGAGGACCGGACACGCTCATCAACCTGCACGTCTTCGGCAGGGGCGCAGCCGAGGTGGAACGGTTGCTGCGGTTCCGGGACCGGCTGCGCGGCGACGAAGCGGCGAGAGACCGGTACGCGCGTGCCAAACAGGAACTCGCCCGACGGACCTGGCGGCACGTGCAGGACTATGCCGACGCCAAGACGACCGTGGTCAAGGAGATCCTCGACGAACCGGAGGGCGCACCGGCCTCGGGCCGGTAGCCGCGGAGCCGGTGGGAGTCGGCAGGCGGGATCACGACGCCGTCAGGTCGTGCAGTTGCTGCCGCAATCGGGCGACAGCCTCAGCGGCTGCTGCGGCGCGCCGGCGCATGTCGGCGACGACCTGGTCGGGCGCATTGCCCAGGAAGCCGTCGTCGGCCAACCGATGACCGGTCTGGTCGCGTTCCCGCTCGGCGGCGGCGAGCTGCTTGCCGAGCCGCGCGATCTCGGCGTCCCGATCCACCACGCCGGACAGGTCGAGCGCGATCCACGTCCCGGACGTCGCCAGCACCGCGTGGCCGGCGGGGAGGTCGTCGGCCGCCTCCACGGTGAGATCTGTCAGCGCGCCCAGGTACGGAATCCACGGCGCCAGCTCACCGACGATCGTCGCGGCCACTCGCCGGCCGGGTCGCAAGCCCTGCTGAGCCCGGAACCGGCGGACCTCGACGACCAGGTCCTGGAAACGTCCGACCTCCGTCTCGGCGTCCCGGTCCCGTGCACCGGCGGAGGTCGGCCACGGCGCGGTCGCCACCGTCGTCCCGCCGGTCAGGGCCCGCCACAGGACGTCGGTGACGAACGGGATCACCGGGTGCAGAAGGCGGAGCAGCGTGTCGAAGCAGAGCCCGAGCACGGCTCGGGTCAGCTCCGCGGCCGCGCCGCCCTCGCGCAACCGGACCTTGGCCAGCTCGATGTACCAGTCGAACAGGTCATCCCAGGCGAAGTGGAACAGGTCGTCGCAGACCTTGGCGAACTCGAACTCGTCGTAGCGGCGGTCGACCTGCGCCCGCACCTCGGTGAGCCGGGACAGGATCCACCGGTCGTGGACAGCGAGGCCGTCGGGCAGGCCGTCGTCCGGAACCGTCGCGCCGTTGAGCAGGGCGAAACGCGTCGCGTTCCAGAGCTTGTTCACGAAGTTGCGACTGCCCTGCACCGCCTCCTCACTGACCGGCAGGTCCACCCCGGGGCCGGCCCCGCGGGTGAGGGCCCACCGCAGGGCGTCGGCCCCGTAGGTGTCCATCCAGTCGAGCGGGTCGACGACGTTGCCGGCCGACTTCGACATCTTTCGGCCGCGGCCGTCGCGCACCAGCCCGGTGAGGGCCACCTGCCGGAACGGCACCTCCGGCCGCACGTAGGTGCAGAGCATCATCATGCGGGCGACCCAGAAGAAGATGATGTCGTAGCCGGTGACCAGGACGTCGGTCGGGTAGTAGCGCTCGAGGTCGGCGGTCGAGTCCGGCCAGCCCAGCGTGGAGACGGGCCACAGGGCCGAGGAGAACCAGGTGTCGAGCACGTCCTCGTCCTGTACCCATCCCTCTCCCGACGGTGGCTGGTCCTCGGGACCGGGTACCACGACCCCTCCGTCGGGGCCGTACCAGACCGGGATCCGGTGCCCCCACCACAACTGCCGGCTGATGCACCAGTCGTGCATGTCGTCGACCCAGCCGAGGTAGCGGTCGGCCATCGACGGCGGCACGAAGACCGTCTCCCCCGCTCGGACCGCCTCGGCCGCCCGTCGGGCCAGTGGGGCGACGCGGACGAACCACTGCAACGACAGGCGGGGCTCCACGACCGTGCCGCACCGCGAGCAATGACCGACCGCGTGGACGTAGGGCCGCTGCTCCTCGACGATCAGCCCCTGCTCCCGCAGCGCCGCCACGATCGCGGGGCGGGCCTCGAGGCGGTCCAGTCCGACGAAGGGTCCGGAAACCGTCACCACACCGCGCTCGTCGAGCACGGAGATGGACGGCAGGCCGTGCCGCAGCCCGATCTCGAAGTCGTTCGGATCGTGTGCCGGGGTCACCTTCACCGCGCCGCTGCCGAAGGCCGGATCGACGTGCTCGTCGGCGACGACCGGGATCCGGCGACCGGTCAGCGGCAGGTCCAGCATGGTGCCGACCAGGTGCCGGTACCGGGCGTCTTCGGGGTGGACGGCGACGGCGGTGTCACCCAGCATCGTCTCGGCGCGGGTCGTGGCGACGGTCAGCGATCCATAGGAGATCCAGACGAGCTCACCCGCGGTGTCCCGGTGCTCGACCTCGATGTCCGACAGGGCGGTCAGGCACCGAGGGCACCAGTTCGTGATCCGCTCGGCGCGGTAGACCAGTCCGTCGTCGTGCAGGCGCTTGAAGACAGTGCGGACGGCTCGGGAGAGCCCCTCGTCCATGGTGAAGCGCTCCCGGCTCCAGGCCAGGCCCTCGCCCAAGCGCCGCATCTGACCGAGGATCCTGCCGCCGTACTCCTCCTTCCACAGCCAGACCCGCGCGACGAACGCGTCGCGGCCGAGATCGCGGCGGCTCCTGCCGTCCTTCGCCAGCTCCCGTTCCACGACGTTCTGGGTGGCGATCCCGGCGTGGTCCATCCCCGGCAACCACAGAGCGTCGAACCCCTGCATGCGCTTCCGCCGGGTGAGCGCGTCCATGAGCGTGTGCTGGAACGCATGCCCCAGGTGCAGCGAGCCGGTCACGTTGGGCGGCGGGATGACGATGGTGAAGGGCGGTCTACCGGAGGTGGGGTCGGGGTCGAACACCCCCAGGTCCATCCACCGCTGGTAGGTCGGCTCCTCGACGGACGCCGGGTCGTAGGACGTCGCGAGTTGGGCCGGCAACAAGTGAGGTCGCGCGGGACCGCCCATGCGCGAGACCTTAGGAACACAGCCGCGGGACGGCGACCGTCATGCGCACCGCGTGGCCACAGACGCCGCCCTGACCGTCCGGGGGGTGGGGGACCGTGCCGATGCTGATCTGGGCGGGAACGGACGAGTGGCGGGCAGAGGTCGCGCACGTCCAGCAGGGCGAGGGCCGGTTCCGTGCGACCGGCGTGCAGGTGGGTATCGGCCCGGTGCCCTACCGCGTGGACTACGTCCTCGAGACCGGCGATGCGTGGGTCACCCGGACTCTGGAGGTGACCGCGGCCGGTGACGGCTGGCGGCGGTCACTCCTGCTCACCCGTGACCCGCGGGGCCGGTGGACCGCCCAGGGGGACGCCGCAGGAGCGGTCGACCTCCCTGCCCCGGGCGGCGACACCGCCGGCCTCGACGGCGCGGTCGACTGCGACCTCGGCCTCTCGCCGCTGTCCAACTCCATGCCGATCCTCCGCCACGGGCTGCTGCACCACGGGGCCGGCGCGGCGGAGTGCACGATGGCCTGGGTGTCGGTGCCGGATCTGTCGCTGCACCGGTCGTCGCAGCGCTACGAGCACCTGCGGACGACGTCGACCGGCGCGGTCGTCCGCTTCTCCAGCGGCGACTTCACCGCTGACCTCCAGGTGGACGCCGACGGCTTCGTCGTCGACTACCCCGAGCTGGCTCGGCTCGTGAGCGGCGGCTGATCGGACACTCCCGCTCCACCTGCGCCCAGGGCCCCCGGCGTCCTGCCGGTGCCGCAGCTTCCCGCTGAGGCGGTCAGGGGTTGACGGCGAGGTAGGACAGCTGGGTGTACACCGGCGTCGGCGAGTCCACGAAGATGAGGACGGCGACGGCCCCGGCCGTAGGGGCGACGGACAGGACGCTCATCCGGGCGAAGGACGGCTTGGGCTTCGGCACGGGGTCGACGTTGGTCACGATGTCGTCGAGCTCGCTGAGGGAGACGAACACGTTCGACGTCGACCGGATCCACGGGTGGTTGAGGGTGAGCAGCCACCGGCCGGCCCGGTCGCCCCAGATGTGCCGATAGGTGAAGTCGGGAAACGACAGCAGCGCGCCACCCTCGGCGGCGGGCTCGGTCGCCGTCACGGCCGTCGCCGTCTCTTCCCGGACGAGGTCGTGCTCTGAGATGGTCATGGATAGGACCCTTCGACTCGGTGGTCCCGCTCGATGCGGTACGAGACGAGGAGTCGAACCGGGCCGAGGGTGATACGGCGTCAGCGCGATGGGCCGGATCTGCGGCCGTCAGGAGCGGGGGAGTCCCAGGTCGGCCAGCGCCGCGGTGACGGCGTCCTCGTGCAGCAGATCGAGCACCAGGAGCCGGTGCAGCAGCACCCCGCGCCGGGTCAGCCGGAGGTCGGCCGCGCGGAGCCGGGGGAGGGTCGCGACGGGCCGGGGCGGAGTGACCGGTGGGTCGAGCAGGCCGGCCCGCTGGAGGTCGGCGACGTCCTCGCGCGCGCCCCAGCCCGACCACGGGCGGGGGTCGTCCTCGAGCGGCGACATGGGCAGCGGCACCCGGTCGCGGCGGCCGACGCCGGCGAGCAGGGCCAGTGAGCGCCAGCCCAGACCCTCGGTGAGCCGGAGCGCGCGCAGCGCCAGCTCGGCGTCCACGTCGGGGGAGTGGGTGACCTCGGCCAGCAGGTAACCCAGGTGCCGGACGCGCCGCTCGTCGGCCGAGCGGCGGGCCGCGGCGACCACGGCCTCGGCGACCTCGTCTGCGACCGGGCGGCCGCCGGCGTGCTCGGCGAAGTATCCGTCGCGGCGCACCGGCCGGCTGCCGCGCCCCAGCGTCGCGGCGTACTCGACGGCGAAGGCGAGCGCGGCGCCGGCCCGTACCCGTTCCCGGCCGACCGGCAGCGCGGCGGCGTCGGTCGCGACCGCGCGCAGGCACGCCGCGAACCGGTCGTCGACCTGGACGGCGGCGGCCGTCGGCTCGAAGACGACGGTCGCCGCGGCGCGGCTCATCGAACCGGCGACCGGGGCGCCCGCCTCGATCAGGCCGCGGCCGGTCGCGGTGTCCTCGGATGCGGTCACGATGCGCTCACGGGTTGATCTTCGTCGCTCGGCGAGGAGGGCTGCACACCGACGGCACCGCGCCTCACCACAGGGGGGCAGGTCCGGTGAGGGAAACGGAACACGAGTTCAGCCGCGCGGCGACGCCGGGGAAACGGAGTCCGGTCACCGTCGTCGGCATGGCCGCTCCCACCCGACCGCCGTCCACGAGCGCACCGCTCGCCACCGCCACCGCGCCACCCCGGAAGCGGGGGAGGTGGATCGACGACTGGCGCCCCGAGGACCCCTCGTTCTGGGAGACGACCGGCCGGCCGATCGCCCGCCGCAACCTGTTCTTCTCGATCTTCTCCGAGCACATCGGCTTCTCGATCTGGAGCATGTGGTCGGTGCTCGTGCTGTTCCTGCCGGAGCCGGTCTTCGGTATCGACCCGGCCGGCAAGTTCCTGCTGACCACCCTGCCGACGGCGCTCGGCGCGTTCGTCCGGCTGCCCTACACCTTCGCCGTCGCCTCGTTCGGCGGCCGCAACTGGACGATCGTCAGCGCCGCGCTGCTGCTCGTGCCGACGATCGCGACCGCCGTCGTCCTGGAGCCCGGCGTCTCGTTCACCACCCTGCTCGTCGTGTCGTCGCTGGCCGGCGTGGGCGGCGGCAACTTCGCGAGCTCCATGGCGAACATCAACGCCTTCTACCCCGACCGGCTCAAGGGCTGGGCGCTCGGCCTCAACGCCGGCGGCGGCAACCTCGGCGTCCCGGTGATCCAGCTCGTCGGGCTGCTCGTCCTGGCCACCGCCGGGGCGGACCACCCACGGGTGGTGCTGGCCGTCTACCTGCCGCTGATCGTGGTCGCCGCCGTCGGTGCGGCGCTGCTGATGGACAACCTGGCCACGGCCCGCAACCAGCCCGGCGCGCTGCGAGCGGCTGCGCGTGAGCCGCACACCTGGGTCATGTCCTTCCTCTACATCGGCACGTTCGGCTCGTTCATCGGCTTCGGGTTCGCCTTCGGGCAGGTGCTGCAGAACCAGTTCACCGACTCCTTCGCCACGCCGCTGGCCGCGGCGTCGCTCACCTGGCTCGGTCCACTGCTCGGCTCCCTGATCCGGCCGCTGGGTGGCACCCTCGCCGACCGCTTCGGTGGCGCGCGCATCACCTGCGCCAACTTCGTCGCCATGGCCGTCGGCGCGGCGGTGGTGTGGACGGCGAGCCGGCAGGCGTCGCTGCCGATGTTCGTCGTCGGCTTCGTGCTGCTGTTCGTGCTCAGCGGCATCGGCAACGGCTCGACCTACAAGATGATCCCGGCGATCTTCCGGTCGCAGGCGCTGACCGCGGTGGCCGAGGGCGGGGACGCCGACGCGGCCGACCGCCGGGCGCTGCGCATGTCGGGCGCGCTCATCGGCATCGCCGGCGCGATCGGCGCGTTCGGCGGGGTGCTGGTCAACCTCGCGTTCCGGCAGTCCTTCCTCACCACGGGGAGCGGTGAGTCCGCCTATCTCGCGTTCATCGCGTTCTACGTCGTCTGCGTCGTCGTGACCTGGGCGGTCTACCTGGGCCCGAGGACGGCGCTCGGCCGCGTCTAGCGACGGAGGCTGCTCGAAGAGTGTGCGCGGATCGGCAGTTCCCGTCGATGGAACTGCCCGTCCGCGCACATCGTCGCCGCCCCGCGATGTCGGGGAGCGCTGCCACGATGCCCCCATGGCCATCCAGGTGCGCCCGGCGACGGAATTCGACGACGTCGCGACGATGGTCGGACCCAAGCGGCCCGACGCGAACGTGTGCTGGTGCCTGAGCTACCGCATCCCGTCGAAGGAGAACCTCGCGCTCTCCGGGCCGGCGAGAGGCGAGCGGGTGCGGCAGCTCGTGCGGGAGGACCCGCCGCCCGGAGTGCTCGCCTACGAGGGCGACGAGGTGGTGGGCTGGGCAGCGATCCATCCGCGATCCGACACGGCCTTCGCGACGAATCGCAGGATTCCGCACGTCGACGACCTCGCGGTGTGGTCGCTGTGGTGCATCCGGGTGCGGCCCGGGCACCGGAAGCAGGGCATCGCCCACCACCTGGTCGCGGGCGCCGTCGAGTTCGCCCGCGGTCGGGGCGCCCCGGTCGTCGAGTCGTACCCGGTCGCCAACGAGGGGAAGAAGGTCGACCTCACGATGGCCTACGTCGGCACCCGGGCGCTGTTCGAGCGGGCCGGGTTCGTCAAGGCCGCCGACACCGATTCGGTGATCAACGGATATCCCCGCATCCTGATGCGGCTCGACCTCAGGTGAATGGAGTGCGATGGCGCGGAAAACGCGTCCCTCGCACTCCACTCAGAGCTTGAGGCGGTAGCCGCGCTTCACGACGGTCTCCACCAGCGGCACCTGGAGCGCGGCGCGGAGGCGGGTCACCGCCATCTCGACGGCGTGCTCGTCCCCGGTCCCGGGCAGCGACGCCACCAGCTCGGCGCGGCTCACCACCGCGCCGGCGCGACAGGCCAGCTCGCGCAGCACGGTCATGGGGCCCGGCGCGAGCTCGGCGAGCCGACCGTCGACCACGGCGGCGTGCCCCCGCACCTGCAGCGTGTGCTCGCCCACCTGCAGCACGGGGTCGCGCTCGGGCAGGCGGGCGACGACCTCCCGGGCCAGCGCGCCGAGCCGGGCCCGCTCGGGCTGGGCGGTCGGGACGCCGACGGCGTCCAGCGGGCCGGCGGTCACCGTGCCGACCGCCACGGCGAGAACCCGGCCCCGGAGCGCGGAGATCAGCTCGTCCCGGCGGCCGAGCTCGTCGGCCACCGTGAGCAGGCTGGCGGCCGCCGGTGCGCTGGTGAAGGTGATCGCGTCGATGCCGCCTGCCACGGTGGCCTCGACCAGCCGGCGCACCGGCGCGACGTCCTCGGGCAGCACCCAGCGGTAGACCGGCACCGTCAGCACCTCGGCGCCCGCGTCCCGCAGTCCGGAGACCAGGTCGGGCAGGGGGTCGCCGTGCAGCTGGACGGCGATCCGGCGTCCCGCCAACGGCCCCTCCGCACCGGACAGCAGGTGCGCGAGCACCTCGGCCGACGACTCCGACTCCGGCGACCAGGCGTCCACCAGGCCGCCACCCCGGATCGCGCCGCGCGCCTTCGGCCCGCGGGCCATGACCCGCGCCGACCGCAGGTGCTCGACGAGCGGCAGGTCCCAGGCGTCGGCGGCCTCCAGCCAGCCTCGGAAGCCCACGCCGGTGGTGGCCACAACCAGGTCGACCGGCCGCGCGAGAACGGCGCGGGTCGCGGCCACCAGCTCCGCGTCGTCGGACAGCGGCACGATCCGGATGGCCGGCCCGAAGACGACTCGGGCGCCGCGCCGGTCGAGCAGGGCCCCCAGCTCCTCCCGGCGGCGGGCCGCGGTGACGGCCACGGTGTACCCGGCCAGCGGCAGGAGCTGCGTTCCGGGATCGGGTGCGTCCTCGGTCTCGGTCACGTCCCCATGGTGCGGCGTCCGCATTGCGGGCATGTGTCGCCCCTGCTGACGTGCGCGTCCACGTCAGCGCGCGGGTGCCCAGCAGGCGAGCAGGATGCTGGCGTCGTCCTGCAGCAGCCCGCTCTGATGGGCCAGGACCGCCCGGTTCAGCCGCCGGACCGTCTCGGGCGGTGGCTGCCCGGAGGCGATCGCGTGTGTGAGCATCTCCACGAGGCGCTCCTCGCCGAACCAGGCGCCCGCAGCGTCCCGTGCCTCGACGATGCCGTCGGTGTAGAGCGCCAGCCAGTCGCCGGGCTGCAGGTACTCCTCCCCGACGGTCAGCCCTTCCGTGTCCAGGCCGAAGGGCAGCCGGCGACCCCTGCCGAGTTCGCGGACGACCCTGCCGTCGCGGAGCAGCAGGGGAGGGGGGTGGCCCGCGTTGACGTAGCGGAGCCGGCCGGTGGCGACGTCCAGCTCCCCGAGGATGCCCGTCACGAACGTCCCCCCGGGAAACGCGCCCGCGGCGAGCGCGTCGTCGATCGCGCGGCCCTGCGCGTAGACGCCGCGACCGTCCCGTCGCGCGCTGCGGTACCCGGCGAGGGCCGCCGAGGCCATCAGGCCGGCCTGCAGACCGTGGCCCACGGCGTCGAAGATGGCCACCGACACGGTGTGGGCCGACAGGGAGTAGTCGAAGGCGTCGCCGCCGACGTCGTAGGTGGGTTCCAGCATGCCGGCCACGGTGAAGTCAGCGGTGGCTCCGGTCAGGGGTGGCAGTTGCTGCCAGATGAGCTCGGCGGACGGGCTGCGCGGCCGCGACAACCGGCAGCGGGTGAGGTCGTCGCCATAGACCTGCTTCGTCGCGATCAGGTGGCCGAGCAGCGAGGCGAGCCACCGGCACTGGTCGCGCAGGGCGGGGTCGTAGAGATCGACGGCCGTGTGGAGGACGAATTCGAGCACGCCGAGCCGGTCGGCGCCGTCCAGGAGGGGAACCCACAGCCGGGGCCGGTTCTCCCGGTTGCTCGACAGGATCTGCACCGTGCGGAAGGCCCGCCCGGCCAGGGTGCCCTCCACATCCAGTCGGGTCCCTCCAGGTGTTCCGTCGGCGGGCATCAGCACCAGCGCGCGCTGCTCCTGGTCCACGAGGTAGACCGCCGGCTCCATGCCCAGGCTCCGGGCGGCCTGCACCGCCAGGGACGGCACGAGCTCGGGCGGCGCCGAACCGGCCCCCATGATCAGCGACACCAGAGCGGCGAGCGGGCCGGTGGTCGGCAGATGGAGCCGGACCGGCCGGCTGTAGGGCACCCGGTACTGGGCGATGACCTCGTCCAGCCGCTCGTTCACCGCGTGGGCCAGCATGTCCTGCTGCGGGACCGGGAGGGGCAGCAGCCCGGTGAGATGCGCCTCGACGTCGACCAGGTCGGCGTCGCCGCCGAGTGCGAAGTACCGCATCCACAGCTCCTCCAGGCTGAGGTTCGCCTGCTTCACGGCAGCCTGGAGGAGCGGGGTCTGCACGTCGTCGTGCGGGTCCCAGGCGGGACGGTCCATCACCGGCCCCGGCGGACGGCGGAGTCGACGAGGACCTGGGCGGCCCGGGTGACGGTGGTCCCGTCCTGCTCGGAGCGGGAGAGCAGCACGCGGAAGGCGGTTTCCTCGTCGACGCCGTTGCGGCCCATGAGAAGACCCTTCGCCATGCTGATCTCGTCCCGGCCACGGATCGCCTGGCGCATGCCGTCGCTCAGTTGCTCCGCACGCTCGCTGGTCTGCAGCTGCGAGACGAAGATCGCGGACTGCGCGGCGAAGAGCAGGAGCCGTTGCTCGCTGGCCGCGTCGAAGGTTCCCGGCTGGTCGGCGTAGACCTTCATGGCACCCAGGGACACGTCGCCGGCCACGAGCGGCGCGCTCATGGCCGCGCGGAGCCCGAGGGCCGCCGCGGCCGACGACCAGCGGGGCCACCGCGGATCCGCGCCGAGGTCGTCCATCCGGATCAGTTCACGGCTCGCGGCGGCGGTGAGGCAGGGACCCTCGTCGAGTTCGTACTGCAGGCTGTCGGCCCGGCGCACCCGCTCGTCGGTGCTGCCGGAGGAGCGCCGGCCGCGCCTGTCGACGATCGTCACGCCTGCCCCGGTCGCACCCGGGACGGTCTCCTGGGCCAGCGAGCTGAGCAGTCCCAGCGACGTCTCCACCGTCTCTCGGGAGAGGAGGAGCCCGGACATCCGCGCGAAGACGGCAGACAGTTCATCGGTCAATGGCAGGTGCTGCGGTCCGCTGGCGATCATGCTGCGCCTCATCGTGGGCGGACGCCGATCTCGCCGTGTCTTCGACGGCCGACGCCCTCGAGGGAGGAGTGTTCAGCGCTCTCCCTCGGCAAACGTAGGCCCTGCAGAGGGGCCGAGGTCATCTCCCGCGCGCGACGGTGAACCCGCTGCCGTTCCCGGGAGCGGCACCGTCGACGCGCAGGCGCGCCCTCGCCCGGGTGTCCTCGGCGACGAACGCGGCGGCCTCGGTCCGCTGCCACCGCCGCCAGTGCCCCTCGAGCGCCGCGCCGTCCCGGGCCAGCCCACGCTCCAGTCGCAGAGCAGACGGTGCCTCGACCCAGATCAGTAGCGTGGTCCACGGCGCCAGGACACGCGCGCCGCTGCCGCAGCCCTCGACGACCAGCACCGGAGCGGCCGGGACCGGCACGGGGCCGGGATCGAACCGGCCGGCCGCCCAGTCGTAGCGGTGGTACGCACCCGGGACGCCGTCGGCGAGCGGGCGCAGCACGCCGGCGCTCAGCCGGGCGACCGCGCCGGTCAGCGTCCAGCCCGCGTACAGGTCGTCCATGTGCACGAGGACGGCGTCCGCACCGAGGACGCCGGCCAGCCGGCCGGCGAACGTCGTCTTGCCCGACCCCGCCGGCCCGTCGACGCAGACCAGCCGGGTAGCGCCCAGGCGTGGCGGGGCAGAGAGCACCTCCTCCGCCAGTGCGGCGAACGTGCGGGCGGTCACCGGACCGCGAGGCTCCACGTCGGCGCCGTACCACCGTTCGTGGTCACCAGGCCGCGGCTGGCCAGCAGGCGCAGGTGGGCGTCGGTCTCGGTGACCGCGAAGATCCGCATCCGCCGCTCGTACTCCGCCCACGGCCGCGACCACGTCAGCGAGGCGGCCAGCTCCCACGGGGTGCTGTGCGGATGCGCCCGGACGGCGTCCAGCAGCTCGGCGAGCCGGTGCTCGTGGTGGGCCGCGATGGCGGCGGTGCGCTCAGCCAGGCCGCGGAAGCGCCACTCGTGGGCCGGCAGCACCTCGTCGGGTTCGGCGGCCCCGACCCGGCCGAGCGCGGTGAGGTAGTCGCGCAGGGGGTCGGCCAGGCCGTCGAAGCTCGTCGAGATGTTGGGCGTGATGCGGGGGAGCACGTGATCGCCCGAGAACAGCAGGCCGCTGCGTTCCTCGGCGAAGCAGAGGTGGCCCGGCGTGTGCCCCGGGGTGTGGACGGCGCGCAGCGACCAGCCGGGCAGGTCCGCGAGGTCGCCGTCCTCGAGCAGCCGGTCGGGGACCGCCATGCGCGTGAAGGGCATCAGCCGCTCGACCGGCCCCACGTCGGACACCGCGTCGTCCCGGTCGGCCCCGAGCGACACCAGGAACTCGACCTCCGCGGCGGCGAAGGCGGCCGCGTCCCGGTGCGAGGGGGAGGCGACCACGGCGGCGTCGGCCGGGTGCATGGCCACCCAGGCGCCGGAAGCCTGACGGACCCGCTCCGCGAGGCCGAGGTGGTCGAAGTGCAGGTGGGTGACCAGGACGCCGCGCACGTCCTCGACGCCCCCGCCGATGGCGGCCAGGCCGTCGGTGAGGGCGGTCCAGCCCTCGTCGCTCTCCCACCCGGCGTCGATCAGCCCGAGGCCGCCGCCGTCGAGGGCGAACGCGTGGACGTTGACGTAGCGCAGCGGGCCGAGCATCGGCACCGGGATCGACCACAGGCCGTCGCGCAGCTGCTCCACGGGGGGAACGGCCCGCGACTGCCAGGCCTCGTGCTGCGCGGTTCCGGTGATCTCCACGTCCTCGCACTCTGCCAGCCGCCCGCCTGCCACCATGGGACCGTGTCCGACGCCGCCCCTCCCGCCGCAGCCGTCTCGGCCGTGCCCCGTCGGATGCGGCTGGCCTGCGCGGTCGTGGGCGCCCTCGTCGTCCTGGCGATGGCGGGGGTGGCGCTCACGCTGCGGACCTCGTCGACCGGCGTCGTCGCGTTCGGTCCCGTGGACCAGTTCGCGATCGCCGGGCTGGGCGTCGTCCTCGCCTGGGGTGTCGTCTGGCTGGGCCGATCGCGCGTGGACGCCGACGCCGCGGGCGTGCGCGTCCGCAACCTCGCCGTCACCCGGGAGCTGCCGTGGCAGGCGGTCCGTGCCGTGCGCTTCGACGCGAAGTCGCCGTGGGCGTCGCTGCTGCTGGAGAACGGCGACGAGATGTCCGTCCTCGCCGTCCAGGCGATCGATAGGGATTACGCCGTCCGCGCCGTCGAGGAGCTGCGCCGGTTGCACCGCGCGGCCCGGGCGAACGATCCGAAGCCGCCGCCGCTGCTGTACGACACCTGAGCAGACTCCCGCGCGACCCGGGAATGACCTTTCCCGCCGCGACGCTGTAGGGTAGGCGCGCCTCCCCCGCTACATCGAGGCGCGCGAACCATCCAGCAGCCCCCGGGCTGCTGACCCAAGAGGAGCCCGCTCCCACCTGACGCCGTCCAGGCGACCAGGTCCCGGATCGCGAGAGCAGGCCGACGGCCGGCGCTCGCGTCCTGCACGCACCCCCGGTGCGTGCATCCCGGAGAGACGGGCCCCGTGAGCTGACGCTCCCGGGGCCTTGGTTCTTCCGGCATCCGGGTCGGGTGCGACTCCTCCCATGCAAGAGCAGAGGAGAGGCCATCACCGAGCCCCGCATCAACGACCGTATCCGCGTCCCCGAGGTCCGCCTGGTCGGTCCCGAGGGCGAGCAGGTCGGCGTCGTGTCGATCGGCGAAGCGCTGCGCCTGGCCCAGGACTCGGAGCTCGACCTCGTCGAGGTCGCTCCCATGGCCAAGCCGCCCGTCGCCAAGCTCATGGACTACGGGAAGTTCAAGTACGAGTCCGCTCAGAAGGCCCGCGAGGCCCGGCGGAACCAGGCGCTCACCGTCATCAAGGAGATGCGGCTGCGCCTCAAGATCGACCCGCACGACTACGAGACCAAGAAGGGCCACGTCGAGCGCTTCCTCAAGGGCGGCGACAAGGTCAAGATCACCGTCATGTTCCGTGGCCGGGAGCAGTCCCGCCCGGAGATGGGCTACCGGTTGCTGCAGCGGCTGGCCGCCGACGTCCAGGAGCTGGGCGTCGTCGAGTCCAACCCCAAGCAGGACGGCCGGAACATGGTCATGGTGATCGCACCCCACCGGAACCAGGCAGCGAGCGATGCCGCCCGCCGCACGGCCAAGGCGGAGAAGCAGTCGGCGGCCGAGGAGCAGGCGCCGAGCGCCTGAAAGAGGACCCTCCTGCCCCCCACCGCTCGCACGCTCGCGGCGGGGCCCTGCAGGAGGGCCGACGACGCACCGACCTAGAGACGAACAGGACGAGGGACATGCCCAAGCAGAAGACCCACAAGGGCGCGGCCAAGCGCATTCGCGTGACCGGCACCGGCAAGCTGGTGGCCGAGCACACGAACAACCAGCACAAGTTCGAGCACAAGTCCTCCTCGCGCAAGCGTCGCGTCGAGGGCGCCGGTGTGCTCTCCCCGGCCGACGCGCCGCGGATGCGCAAGCTGCTCGGTCGCTGACCGCCCTCCCCGTAACGAGAAGACAGGAGCTCTCACGTGGCACGCGTGAAGCGGGCGGTCAACGCCCAGAAGAAGCGCCGGACGACCCTCGAGGCCGCCAGCGGCTACCGCGGTCAGCGTTCGCGCCTGTACCGCAAGGCCAAGGAGCAGCTGCTCCACTCGGCGACCTACGCCTACCGCGACCGCAAGGTCCGCAAGGGTGACTTCCGCAAGCTGTGGATCACCCGCATCAACGCCGCGGCGCGCCTGAACGACATGACCTACAACCGGTTCATGCAGGGCCTCAAGCTCGCCGGCATCGAGCTGGACCGTCGCGTCCTCGCCGAGCTGGCCGTCAACGAGCCGGCCGCGTTCGCCGCGCTGGTCGAGACCGCCCGCGCCGCCGTCGCCGCCGCTCCGGCCGCCGAGGGGCAGGCCGCCTGAACAGGCAGTACGCCGTCCCGACGCCGTCGGTGACCGGTCCGCACGGACCGGCGCCGGCGGCGTCGGCGTCTGTCCGGGCCGTCTGCCGCCGCGAGATCTGCACTCTCGTGGCCATCGGCCGCTGATCACCACGAGAGTGCAGATCTCGCGCGAGGAGGCGGGGATGGAACTGCTGACCGAGCGGTCCGCGCGGGTCGCCGCCGCCCGCAAGCTCACCCGCCGCTCCGGCCGCGACGCCGCCGGTCTCTTCCTGGCCGAGGGGCGGCAGGCCGTCGTCGAGGCGCTGGCCGACGCCGACGGCGTCCGCGAGGTCTTCGCCACCGAGGCGGCCGCACGCGCCCACGCCGACCTGCTGGCCGGCACCGCCGTCCCCGTCCGGCTGGTCACCGAGAAGGCCGCGGCCGGGCTGTCGGAGACGGTGACGCCCCAGGGCCTCGTCGCGGTCTGTGCGCTGCGGGACGTCCCCGCCTCGGCGTTCACCACGCAGCCGCCACGGCTGGCGGTCGCGCTCGCCGAGCTCGCCGACCCGGGCAACGCCGGCACGGTCCTGCGGACGGCGGACGCCTGCGGGGCCGGTGCGGTGGTGTTCGGCGCCGGCTCGGCCGACCCGTACGGGGGCAAGGCGGTCCGCGCCAGCGCGGGCAGTCTCTTCCACGTCGACGTCGTCCGCGGTGCGCCGCTGCTGCCGCTGATCGCCGCGGTGCAGCAGGCAGGGGGAACGGTGCTGGCCGCCGACGGCGGGGGAGAGGTCGCCCTCGATGAGGCGGCGCGCGACGCGCGGCTGACCGGGCCCGTGCTCTGGCTGTTCGGCAACGAGGCCCGCGGTGTGCCCGCTGAGCTGGCCGCCGCAGCCGACGCCCGGGTCCGCATCCCGATGCGCGGGCGCGCGGAGAGCCTCAACCTGGCCGCGGCCGCCGCGATCTGCCTCTACACGACCCAGCTCGCCCAGCGCTGAGCGATTCCTCGCCTCCGGAGGCCGCGGCGTCCGCGAACCGCTTCCCGAACGGGGCGCCGAACCGCAGGATGGACGCCGGCGGCCGACAGGAGGGGGACGCCGCAGATTTTCTCGGCGGTACGGGCGCATCGCGGAGCTGCCGGCACTCGCCGCCGACCCGAGGAGACGCGTCGACGGCTCCTGCCGATCGACGAGCCGTTGCGCGCTTCCCGGATCGACGCGTACGGCGGTGAAGGGGGAAAGGTAGCGGTGACCGTGAAGGACGTGGAGAGGGCGGCCGAACCCGCCAAGAGGACGGCGGGCGTCGTGGTGTCCGACCCGGACGCGCCGCACCCGGAGATCCCACCGCCGGACGTCCCGTCTCCCGACGGACGACGGTCGCGGTGGACCGAGCATCGCCGCGCCCGCCGTGAGGAGTTGACCGCCGCCGCGGTCGAGGCCGTGCGGCTGGCCGGCCCGCACTTCGCGGTCGACGACGTGGCCCGCAGCGCAGGCGTCTCCAAGACCGTCATCTACCGCTACTTCAGCGACAAGGACGAGCTCGTCGACGCCGTCCTCCAGCGCATCTCCGGCGTGGTTCTGGTGCCCCGCCTGCTGGGCGAGCTCGTCCGCGAGCACGGGGACGACCGCGCCCGGCTGCACGCCGTCATCGCCGCCTTCGTCGCGCTCATCGAGGAGGAGCCGGCGCTGTACCGCTTCGCCTACGCCCACGCGGGTCGCTCCGGGCGCACCGACCTGGTCGCCGCCACCGAGCGGCAGATCGCCGAGGCCCTGGCCGCGCGGATCGCCGAGCGGCTGGCGGCCGCCGGCCGCTCGACCTCGCCCGCGGCGACGTGGGCGTACGGCGTCGTCGGGATGGTGCAGCTGGCCGCCCACTGGTGGTCGGGGGCACGCACGGTGCCGGCGGCCGAGCTGGTCGACGAGCTGACCGCTCTCGCCCACGACGGACTCGGCGCGCTGCTGCCCCCGCTCGTCGGCTGACCGGCCGGCCGGGAGCCCGTCCCGGTCAGCGCGTCGCGCCGCGCTCCAGCATCTCCGCCTTGGCCGCCCGCAGCAGCGTGCCGACGTCCTCGCCTCCGCCGGGGTAGACCGCCGCGCCCACTCCCGCTCGGACGACGACGTGCTCGCCCCCCAGCAGCACCGGGAGGCTCAGCGCGTCGGCCAGCTCCTGGCGCAGCCGGAACGCCTCGGCCCGCGCCGAGGGGCCGTCGAGACCGGCCAGCACGGCGACGAACTCCTCGCCGCCGAGCCGGCCCAGCAGATCCGTCCGGCGCAGGCGGCTCCGCAGGCGGCGGGCGGTCTCCACGAGCAGGTCCTCGCCCGCGGAGTGGCCCAGCCGTTCGACCACGGCGCGGAGGCCGTCGACCTCGACGACCAGCAGGGCGAGCGCATCCCCGCGGGCGCGGGCGGTCCACATCGCCGCCTCGACCTGCTCCTCCAGCCGGCGGAGCGTCGGCAGGCCGGTGAGCGGATCGGTGCGTTCCAGCTCCTTGATGCGGGCGAGGTAGCCGCGCGTGCGGTCGCGCTCCTGCACCAGCGCCCGCTCGGCCTCCACGCGCGCGGTCACGTCGACCTGCACACCCACGTACTGCACGACCGTGCCGTCGGCGTCGGTGATCGGCGCCAGGTGCACCTCGTTCCACCAGGGCGTGCGATCGGGGCCGCGGTGGTTGAGCAGCGTCTCGCGGCACTCCGTGCCCGCCTCGATCGCCGCACGGATGCGGGCGACGGCCGCGCGGTCGGTGTCGGTGCCCTGCAGGAAGCGGCAGTTGCGGCCCAGGACCTCCTCGCGGGAGAGGCCCGACAGCTTCTCGAAGGCGGCGTTGACGTAGACGAGCGGCTGGTCCGGCAGCCGCAGGTCCACGATGGACACGCCGCTGGGGGTCGCCGCGAGCGCCCGGTCGAGCAGGGCGTGCCGCGGAACGGCGTCGGCGAGACGGGTGCCGGGAAGCGCTGTCCGGCGGACGGGCGCGGGCCGCTCCGCGGCCGGGCGCTCACCGCCGGTCCGCGGGGGCAGCGGCGTCACGCGCGTCAGCAAGGCGTGCGCGGCCCGCACCACCGTCTCGCGGTCGTAGGTGAGTGCGTACTCGAAGGCGCGGTCGAGGTCGGGTCCCTCCGACCCGAGGTCGCGGGCCAGCAGGGCGGCGCTGAAGTGGGGGCTCACCACGACGACGTCCCACTCGCCGCGCACCGCGTCTCCCGCGGCGAGCGTCGAGCCGCGCACGCCCGGCAGCGGCTCCACCGGCAGGCCCTCACCCAGGGCGCACACGAAGGCGGCGCGCTCCACGAGGTCGCGGTAGCGCAGGGCGGTGGCGGGCGTGAAGTGGCGCGCCTCCTGGAAGGTCGCGGCCACCACGCAGGTCTCACCCAGCCGCATCGCCTCGCGCTCGAGCTGCTTGCTCAGCTCGATGAGCAGTGACTTCGGCGCCCGGCGCAGGGCCACGCCCGGGTCGAGCCAGGCGAAGGGGGACAGGTCGTGCTCGCCGTCGACGGCGTCGCGGCGGGGAAGGTGCAGTTCGCCCGGCTCGAGGTCCGGGGCGGCGCCCGGGCCGGGCCGGCCGAACAGCCACCCCTGACCCAGCGTGGCGCCCAGCGCGTGCGCCATCGCGAGATGGGCGTCGTCCTCGATGCCCTCGGCGAGGACCACCGCGCCGGAGCTCTCGGCGTAGGCGTTGACCGCGTTCATGATCTGCGCGACCTCGGCGCCGGGCCGCTCCTGGACCAGTCGCAGGTCGAGCTTGACGACGTCGGGTCGCAGCAGCGGCATGAACGACAGCGACATCGGGTCGGCGCCCACGTCGTCGACCGCGATGCCCCAGCCCAGCCGGCGCACGCGCTCGACGGTCCGCAGCAGCTCCGACGGCCGGGCGGCCAGCGCGCGCTCGGTCACCTCCATGACCACCCGCAGCCCGCCCGTCGCCTCCTCGGCGATGGTGAGCAGCTCGTCGAGCGGGGCGGTGTCGAGGACCTCGGGCTCGACGTTGACGAAGAGGGTCAGCGGTGCCAGCAGCCCGTTGTCGACGGCACCCCGGAAGGCGGCGGCGCGGCAGACCTGGTCGAGCTGGGCCAGCCGGCCGGCCTCGCGCGCGGCTGCGAAGAGCTGGTCGGGCCGCTCGAGCGGGCCGCGCGGCCCGCGGGCCAGGGCCTCGTAGGCGACCACGCGGCCGGTGTCGAGTTCGACGATCGGCTGGAAGACGCTGTGCACGCCGCCGGTGCGGAGGAGTTCGTCGAGGGCCGATCGGCCGGGAGGAACGGAAGACGCCACGTTCTTCCATCGGCGGGCAGTGCCCTGCTCGACAGTCGAAAGCGGTCCGCGGCTCAGGCCGGCAGCGTGATCAGCACGACCGCCGCCACCGCCGTGCCCAGGCCCGCCATCTGCGCCGCCGCCAGCCGCTCGCGCAGCACCACTTGCGCGAGGACGACGGTGCTCACCGGGTACAGCGAGGCGAGGACGCCGGTGATCGCCAGCTGACCCGGCTGCTGGGTGGCGAGCAGGAACAGTGCGTTGGCGGACATGTCGCCGATGCCGGACGCGACCACCAGCGGCACGGCCGGCCGGCTCGCGCGCATCGGCTTCCGGCCGACGAGCGCGATCCCCACGGCCAGCGCCACGGAGGCCAGTCGCGCGGTCACCAGCGGAGTGAGTCCCGTGTCGTCGGACGTCCGGTCGAGCAGCACGAAGAACAGGCCGAACATCGAACCGGCGAGCAGCGCCGGGGGCACGCTGGCCGGCCGGGCCGTCCGCAGGGCGGAGAGGCCGCCCTCGGCCGACACCAGGACGACGGCGGCGAGCGCCAGCAGGATGCCGAGGGCCGCCCAGAGGTCGATCCGGTCGCCCCCGGCCAGCCCGACGAGGACGGGCACCGCGGCCGCGGTGACCGCGGTGACCGGCGCGACCACGCTCATGACGCCGCGTGCCAGGGTGCGGAAGAAGACGACCAGGCCGGCGGCTCCCGCCACGCCGGCCGCCGCGCCCCAGCCGAGGTCGGCGGGGCCCACCCGCCCACCCAGCCACGGGAGCAGGGCGACGAGCGCGAGCAACCCGGCCAGCTGGGAGAAGGCCACCACGCCGAACACCGACGTCCGCCGGCTGGCCAGGCCGCCGAGGAAGTCCGACGCCCCGTAGACGACGGCGCAGCCGAGCGCGAGGAGCACCGCCACGCCGACCTCCCACCTCGACCGGGCGCCGGCCGGCACCCGCATCCCGTTCTAGCACCCGCGCCGGACACTCCCCGGCGGCCGGCGGGAGAACGGCAGGGACGACGCGGGAAACGGCCGGGACGACGCGACGGACCGGTAACCCAGGCGCGGTCCGGGCGGGGCGACGGGCAGAATGGCGTCCTGTGTCTGGCGCCAACGATCCCTACGACCCCAAGCAGGTCGCCGCGCTCTCGCCCGAGGCCCTCGACGAGGCGGTGACCGCCGCGGAGAAGGCGTTCGCGCAGGCGGGGGACCTCGAGGCGCTCGCCGCCGTCCGCCCCGCCCACCTCGGCGACCGCGCGCCGGTGCTGCTGGCCCGCCGCGAGCTGGGCGCGCTGCCCCCGGCCGCCCGCTCCGACGCGGGCAAGCGGGTGAACGCGGCCCGCCAGGCGGTCACCGAGGCCTACGAGACTCGCCTGGCGGAGCTCGAGGCCCAGCGCGACGCGCGGGTGCTCGCCGAGGAGCGGGTCGACGTCACGCTGGCCTGGGACCGCACGCCCCGTGGCGCCCGGCACCCGATCACCACGCTCATGGAGCGCATCGGCGACGTGTTCGTCGGCATGGGCTACGAGGTCGCCGAGGGCCCCGAGCTCGAGGCCGAATGGCTGAACTTCGACGCGCTCAACATCGGCCGCGACCACCCGGCCCGCACGATGATGGACACCTTCTTCATCGCGCCGGAGGACTCCGGCCTGGTGCTGCGCACGCACACCAGTCCGGTGCAGGCGCGGACCATGCTGTCGCGGACGCCACCGATCTACATCGTCGCGCCCGGCCGGACGTACCGCACCGACGAGCTCGACGCGACGCACACGCCGGTGTTCCACCAGGTCGAGGGCCTGGCGGTCGACCGCGGCCTCACGATGGCGCACCTGCGCGGCACGCTCGACCACCTGGCCCGCTCGCTGTTCGGGGCCGATGCGGTCACCCGGTGGCGCCCGTCCTACTTTCCGTTCACCGAGCCGTCGGCGGAGTTCGACGTCTGGTTCCCCGAGCACCGCGACGGCCCGCGCTGGGTCGAGTGGGGTGGCTGCGGCATGGTCAACCCCCGGGTGCTCATCGCCTGCGGCATCGACCCCGACGAGTACTCGGGCTTCGCGTTCGGCATGGGCATCGAGCGCGCCCTGCAGTTCCGCTCGGGCGTCGGCGACATGCGCGACATCGTCGAGGGCGACGTCCGGTTCACACGATCTTTCGGAGTTGAGCAGTAATGCGGGTCCCTGTCGGCTGGCTGGCCGAGTACGTCGACGTCCCCGCCGGGACGACGGTCGAGGACCTCGACACCGCATTCGTGCGCCTGGGCCTCGAGGTCGAGGAGATCCACCGCCCCGAACCGGTCACCGGCCCGCTGGTCGTCGGCCGGGTCCTCGAGATCGAGGAGCTGGCCGGCTTCAAGAAGCCCATCCGGTACACGCAGGTGGACGTCGGGGAGGCCCAGCCGCGGGGCATCGTCTGCGGCGCCCGCAACTTCGCGGTGGGCGACACGGTCGTCGTCGCTCTGCCCGGTGCCGTGCTGCCCGGCGGCTTCGAGATCGCCGCCCGGACGACCTACGACCACGTGTCCGACGGGATGATCTGCTCGGTTCGCGAGCTGGGGATCGGCGACGACCACGCCGGCATCCTGGTGCTCGGCACCGACGGGGACGACGTCCCGGCGCCGGGCACGGACGCCGGATCCATCGTGGGGCTCGGCGACGTCGTCATCGAGCTCGCCGTCACGCCCGACCGCGGCTACTGCCTCTCCATGCGGGGCATCGCCCGCGAGATGGGCACCGGCCTGGCCGCGCCGTGGCGCGACCCGGGCGCGGTCACCCCGCCGGCCTGGTCCGGCGAGCCCGCGTGGGATGTCACCGTCGCCGATCCCGCCCGCTGCGACCGGTTCTCGATGCTGGCGATGGAAGGGCTCGACCCGACCGCCCCCAGCCCCTGGTGGATGCGGCGCCGGCTCGCGCAGGCCGCCGTCCGCAGCATCTCGCTCGCCGTCGACGTCACCAACTACGTGATGCTCGAGCTCGGCCAGCCGATGCACGCCTTCGACCGCGACGCGGTCACCGGCCCGATCACCGTGCGGCTGGCCCGCGAGGGCGAGAAGCTCACGACGCTGGACGGGACGACGCGGAAGCTGACCTCCGACGACCTGCTGATCACCGACGAGTCCGGCCCGATCGGCATGGCCGCGGTGATGGGCGGCGCCTCCACCGAGATCGGCGACGGCACCACCGCCGTCCTGCTGGAGGCGGCGCACTGGGAGCCGACCGGCGTGGCCCGAACCGCCCGCCGGCACCGGTTGCCGAGCGAGGCGGCGAAGCGGTTCGAGCGCGGCGTCGACCCGGAGATGACCGTCGTGGCGCTCGCCCGCGCCGCCGAGCTGCTCGCCGAGTACGGCGGCGCGCGGGTCGTCGGCGGTGTGGTCGACATCGATACCCGAGGCCCCCGGCCCACCATCGAGCTCGACGCGGCCAAGCCCGCCCGCGTCGCCGGTGTCCCGTACACCGCGGCCCAGGTGGTCGAGCTGCTCGGCGCGGTCGGCTGCGCGGTCGACGCGAGCGGCAACCCGCTCGTGGTCACCCCGCCGACCTGGCGGCCGGACCTCACCGACCCGGCCGACCTGGTCGAGGAGGTCATCCGGCTCGCCGGCATCGACGACATCCCCTCGATCCTCCCCACCGCGCCACCCGGCCGCGGGCTGACCGACGCGCAGCGCCGCCGCCGGTCCGTCGGCCGCACCCTGGCCGAGGCGGGGTACGTCGAGGCGCCGTCCTACCCGTTCGTCGGGTTGCCGGTTCTCGATGCGCTGGCTCTGCCCGACGACGACCCCCGCCGCCAGGCGGTGCTCGTGCGCAACCCGCTGTCGGAGGAGGAGCCGGCGCTGCGGACGACGCTGCTGCCCGGCCTCCTCGCGACCCTGGCCCGCAACCTCTCCCGCGGGCAGCGCGACCTGGCCTTGTTCGAGCACGGTGCCGTGTTCCCCGGGAGCGACCGTCGCCCCGCGCCGGTGCCGGGCGCCGAGAGCCGTCCGGACGACGAGACGCTGGCCGCGGTGCTCGGTGCGGTGCCGGCCCAGCCGTGGCACGTGGCGGTGGCGCTCGCGGGCAACCGCGAACTGCGCGGCTGGTGGGGCCCCGGGCGGCCCGCGAACTGGGCGGACGCCGTCGAGGCCGCGCGGCTGGTCGCGGCCGCCGCCGGAGTGGAGCTCACCGTCCGCGCAGGGGAGCTCGCGCCCTGGCACCCCGGCCGGTGCGCCGAGCTGCTCGTCGACGGTCGGGTCGTCGGCCACGCCGGCGAACTGCACCCGCGGGTGTGCGCGGCGCTGGACCTGCCCGCCCGCACCTCGGTCATGGAACTGGACGTCGACGCGCTCCCGCCGGCCGCGGTGCCGGTCGGCCCGACGATCTCGGCCTTCCCTCCGGTGCTCCTCGACCTGGCGCTCGTCGTCGGCGACGACGTCCCGGCGGCCGAGGTCGCCGAGGCCCTGCGGCAGGGGGCGGGGGAGCTGCTCGAGTCGCTGCGGCTCTTCGACGTCTACACCGGTCCCCCCGTGCCGGCGGGTTCCCGGTCGCTGGCCTACGCGCTGACCCTGCGGGCGCCCGACCGCACACTCACCAGCGAGGAGGCCACCGCCGTGCGGGACGCCGCGCTGGCAGCGGCAGCGGAGCGCACCGGGGCCGAGCTCCGTGGCTGAACCGGGGCTCGACGGCGTCGCGCTGGTCACCGGCGCGTCCTCCGGGATCGGCCGGCACCTGGCCCAGGGGCTGGCCGCACGCGGCATGGCGGTAGCCGGCCTGGCCCGCGGCGAGGACCGGCTGCGGACGGCGATGGACGAGGTCGCCGCCGCCACCGGAGGCCGCACCCTCGCGGTAGCAGCGGACGTCACCGACCGCGCCGCGGTGGACGCCGCCGTGCAGCAGGTCGTCGAGCAGCTCGGCCATGTGGACCTGCTGATCAACAACGCCGGCCTGATCGACGCGGCGGAGGTGCCGCTGTGGGAGGCCGACCCCGACCAGTGGTGGGACGTCGTCTCCTCACACCTGCGCGGAGCGTTCCTGCTCTGCCGGTCCGTCGCCCCGTGGATGCTGCTGCGCAACCACGGCCGCATCGTGAACCTCGGCAGCGGGCAGGGGCTGGCCGCGCAGCCGGAGTACTCGGCCTACGCCGTCGCCAAGAGCGGGCTCATGCGCATCACCGAGGCGCTCGCCGGGGCGCTCGAGGGCAGTGACGTCCGGGCCTTCGATCTCGCCCCGGGCGTCGTGGACACCCCCATGACGCGGTCGATGCCGAAGTGGCGCGGCAGGACCGAGTGGACCCCGCCGGAGAAGGTGGTCGAGTTCGTCACCGCGATCGCGGCCGGCGAGCTGGACCAGTGGTCGGGGCGCTTCCTCCGGGTCGGCGTCGACGACCTCGCCACCGTGCGGGGCCTCACGCCCGACGACGGCGCCCGGCAGCTGCGGCTGCGCTCCTACGGGGACGGCGACCCGCTCGCCTGACGGCAACCCGCGTGCCTGACCGCGTCGCGGCTCAGGACAGCTCGTCGGCCCAGTGCGGCCGCCGGATCAGGCAGAACGGATGACCGGCCGGATCGGCGTAGACGTCGCCGTCCAGGGGGGTCGCCCCGAGCCGCAGCACGTGCGTCCGGGCGGCCGCGGGGTCCTCGACCATGACGTCGAGATGCATCTGCTGCGGCGTCCCGGGGCTCGGCCAGGTCGGTGCGCGGTGCCCGGTCGCGCGCTGGAACGCGAGGCCGGAGGTCCGGTCGCTCTCGGCGACGACGACGAAGTCCTCGCTGTCGTAGGTGACGGGCTGGTCCAGCAGCCGGGCGTAGAACTCGGCCAGCGCCCTCGGGTCAGGGCAGTCGATGACCAGGTGGTGCAGCCGGGCACGCATCCGTCGATGGTCCACCGGAGTGGCCCGTCAGGGGCGGCCGCGGGTGCGCCCGGAGCGACCACGGCATCGACGCCGCGGTGCGCAGCCGGGAACCTCCGTAGGCCACGCCGCCCCTCCGGAAGCGGGCGTCGAGCGCCAGCCACGAGAACAGCCCGCGCTCCAGGAGCCAGACCGGCGCCCACAGGGGCGACGTGGCGCCGAACGCCGTCCGCCCGTCGTCGCGTCGTCGTCCGATCTCCGCGGTGAGGACGACGCCGGCCGCGAGCGCTGCCAGCCGCAGGGGCCGGCGCCGCAGGACGCCCTCCAGTACGACCGGCCACAGCGCGAGGGCCGCCACGAGGCGCCACGGCTGCGCCAGGTCGTCGTAGGCCTGGCGGGGGCGCTGCGACCAGAAGTGCGCCGCCGTCGGGGGGCGGCGGGGCACGAAGACGTCGTTGGCCCGCTGCTCGCGACCCCCGTGCGCGCGGAGGGTGCGCACCATCTCCAGGTTCTCGAAGAGGACGTCGCCGCGGTACCCACCCATGGCCAGGAACGGACTCCGGCGCAGCGCGTAGGTGCCCGGGTAGTCGGCGGCGAAGGCGCGGTTGAGCAGCGTGCGGCCGGTGTCCCACCGGGCGTGCCAGGGCGTCGGGCGGAAGACGTTCTGCGGCCGGACGACGTCGGCGTCGTCCAGCTGGGCGAGCACCCGGGCCAGGGCGGCGCGGTCGTAGCGGACGTCGTCGTCCGCGAGCACGATCCGCTCGCTGCGCGCGGCTCGCACTCCGGTGACCACTCCGGCGACCTTGCCGTTGGGCCCGGGCCACGGCTCGGGCCGCAGGTGGCGCACCAGGCCGGCCCACGCGGCGGCGTGGCGGGCGAACAGCTCGGGCGGGGACCCGTCGACCACGGTCACCGGGATCTCCGCCGTCAGCCGGCGCAGGTAGTCGGTGAGGTCCGCCAGTTCGGAGTCGTCGCTCCAGCGCAGCGGCAGGACGTACTCGCCGTCGAGCACCGGCGGCCTCAGGCGGCCGAGCCGGCGTCGGCCGGCCGCGCGGTTCGCAGCGAGGTGGTCCCCGCCGACCACGCCGCGAGGACGTGCTCGGCGAACCGCCGCTCCAGGTCGATGGCGACCGCGGCACCGAACAGGACGTCGGCGGCCAGGTGCGGTTCCTCCTCGATCAGGGCGCCGCACATGTCGTGGGCCGCGATCTGCTCGTGCACCGCGTCGGCCTCGACGTGCTCGTCGAAGAACAGGGTGGCGTCGGGGCCGTGGCCCAGCCGGCGGAGCGCGTTACCGTACCGGCGGTTGGGCACCGTCGAGGTCATCTCGAATGCCGCGAGGTGACCAAGGGTGGCGCCGCGCAGCCGCCGGTGCAGGCCGAACAGCGACATCGCGTTGACGGTGGCGAGGGTGACCGCAGGCACCCGGTCCATGTGGGCGCCGTAGCTGTCGTCCACGTCGAGGGCGCGGAGGGTGCGGGCGAACAGTGCGGCGTGCATGCGCTCGACGCACCCGCCGCCGTACTCGTCGGTCTGCACCTCGACCAGCGCGGCCTTCGCGCGGCCGGCGACCCGGGGGATCGCCCATGTGTGGGGATCGGCTTCCTTGAGGTGGTAGATCGACCGGTGGATGAGGAACTCGCGCACCTGGTCGGCGGTGGCGTGGCGGGCGAGGAACGCCGACAGCGAGGGTCCCGTCTCCGCCGACGTCAGGTCGGTCAGGGCGGCGGCCACGGCGGAGGGTGTCGACGCCGGCAGGTCCGGAACCGTCACCGCGGCGCGCAGGGCGCTCTCCAGCAGCCGTTCGAGCACCCGCCGGACGGCGAGCAGCTCCGGCGACCACTCCCACGCCGGGTCGACGCCGTCGAAGCCGCGGTAGTGCAGCTCGTACAGCATCGACAGGCTCAGCTGCAGGTCCTCGGACGACAGGACGGCGTCGCCGTCCCCGTCCAGGCCGGCGGCGAGCTCCGCGGTCCGTTCGCTCAGCGCGCCGATCTCGTGCGGCTTTCGCGCGAACACCCGTCGAAGGGTGTCGCTGACCGCGCCGCGTGGCTGGGGCACGCGCACGTCGACCTCCCGGCCGGTCCGCACGTGCGGGAGGCAGGGTGCTGTTTACCTGCTGGGCCGCGTACCGGCTCCGGGATCGTGACCGCGCGAACGGGCGGTGTCGATACTTTCTGGTCCGCACCGCCCGATCAGGGCATCCCCTCGCCCGCCCTTTCCTCCGCGATCACTCCACGGGCGGCCGCCACGAGGGACGCGTTGTCGGGTGCGGGCGAACCATCGGGGAGCTCCAGCGCGTCCTCCAGGCCGATCCGCGTCGCCAGCCCGCGGCGTGCCGCGATCGCCAGCACCGGCCAGGCGCTGCGGTCCTCGCCGTGCAGCAGGACCGGCGTCCCGCCGCTCGTGCGGCCGGGGGCGTCGGTGCCGAGCAGGCCGAGCAGCTCCGCGACGTCCTCGTCGGCCCGTGCTCCGTCGGGGAGCTCGACGAGCACGCGCAGGCAGCGCCCGCGGAAGGGGAAGCGCAACCACCTCTGGACGGCGTCGGCGTGCCACAACCCGGCCTCCACGCCGACGCCGCGGTCCAGCAGCGCGGCGGCGACCCGCTCCGCGCCGGGCTCGTGCCAGTTGACCGAGGCGAAGTCGGGAAGGACGGTCCAGGCCTCGATCAGGGCGACGCGGGCGTCCGGATCCGGCTCGGCCCACGCGCCCGTGGTGACGCCCATGAGGAGACCGGGCGCCGCGGCACGGACGGCGGTGAGCACGGCGGCCAGTTCGGCGGACCGCAGCGTGTCGGCGCCGTCCGCGTCCTTGACGTGCAGGTGCACCGCCTCGGCGCCGGCGTTCCGCACCGCGACGGCGTCGCGGGCGAGCTGCTCCGGGGTGACGGGCAGGGCGGGATGCTCGGCCGGCCGTCGCGCGCCGTTGAGGCAGGCCTTGAGCAGCGGCATCTCCGCATTCTGCGGGGCCGTCCCGCCGAGTGTCGCGTGGCCGTCGCCTCATCGGCCCTGGAGACAGCGGTTCTCGGGCAGTCGAGGGGTAGCCCCATCGCGAAAGCTCTACGTCGGTCTCCTCTTCGGGGCCACGCTGTCCGTCGTCGACGGAGGCGGGCGGGCCGCGTCCGGCCGCGGAGGTGGGGACAGTGGCGATCGCCGAAGCAGGGCCGCGGAACGTGACCGCCGCGGCATGGGGGCGCGTCGCTCTGCTCGCCGGCTGGATCAGCGCGGGCGGGCTGCTGCTGCAGACGGCACTGTTCTTCGTCGACGCGAGCGGTCTCCTGCCGTTCAGTCAGGCCTATCGGGAGACGGGCGCGGGCCGAGGGGTGGATCTCGGCGCCTACTACGTGGCCTGGTTCGAGCGCCAGCACCGCATCGTCTGGGACATCGCCGTGCGTGACATCGTCGGACCGACCGCGGCCATCGCCCTGATGGTGCTGGCCCTCGCGCTGGTCCGGCTGCGCGGGCAGGCGCGCCCCGGGATGCAGGTCTGGGCGCTGGTCTTCGCGGTCGGCGCACTGCTCAAACTGCTGTCCGACGTCGTGTACCTCAGCGAACTAGGCGTCTGGCTGGACAGCCACTTCACCGCCGAGTTCCCGGCGGACATCGTCGCCGTCGGCAGGACGGCGGAGGCGGTGGACGCTTTGTCCAGCTACCTGGAGGCGGTCGCCTACCTGATCCTGGCCGTAGCTCTGGCGGGGCTCGCGGGCGCGCTGAGTCGCCGGCTCGCGATGCTGGCCCGCACTCTCGCCGGTGTCTTGGGAATCGTGATCATCGGCTGGCTCGGGGGATGGTGGCCCGTGTACGCCGTTGCGGCACTCCTGGGCGGCATCGTCCTGGCCCCGTGGCTCCTGCTCGCCACGGGACGATGGCTGGCCCGGAGCCCGGCGGGCGACCCGGCGACCGGATAACCCCTACGTGATGACCATGCAATGGCATGTATGGTCATGCACCATGAACCCAGGGCGGACGTGGACGGTCGGGGTCACCGGCGCCACCGGGTACGCGGGGGGCGAGGTGTGCCGGCTGCTGGCCGGGCATCCCAACCTCCGCCTGGCCGGGGTGCACGCCAACTCGAGCGCCGGCCGACGCCTCGGTGAGCTGCAGCCCCACCTGCTGCCGTTCGCCGAGATGACCGTCCAGCCGAGCGATGCCGCGTCGCTCAGCGGGTACGACGTCGTCGTGCTCGCCCTCCCGCACGGGGAGTCCGCCGCCGTGGCCGCGCAGCTGCCCGACGAGACCCTGGTCATCGACTGCGGCGCCGACCACCGGCTGAACGACCCGGCCGCGTGGGCCCGGTGGTACGGCGGCGAGCACGCCGGCTCCTGGCCGTACGGACTTCCGGAGCTGCCGGGCCAGCGGGCGAAGCTGGCCGACGCCACGCGGATCGCCGTCCCCGGCTGCTACCCGACCTCGGTCACCCTCGCGCTGGCCCCCGCCCTGGCGGCCGGGCTGATCGAGCCCGACGTCGTCGTGGTCGCCGCCAGCGGGACGTCCGGCGCAGGGAAGAAGGCGTTGCCGCACCTGCTGGGCAGCGAGGTCATGGGCTCGGTCAGCGCCTACGGCGTCGGCGGGGTGCACCGGCACACGCCGGAGATGATCCAGAACCTGTCACAGGCCGCGGGGGCTCCGGTGAGCGTGAGCTTCACCCCGACCCTCGTGCCGATGAGCCGCGGGATCCTCGCCACCTGCTCGGCCAGGCTGCGGCCCGGCACGGACGCCGACGCCGCCCGCGCCGCCTACGCGAAGGCCTACGCGGACGAGCCGTTCGTGCACCTGCTGCCCGAGGGCCAGTGGCCGACCACGGCCCAGGTGCTCGGCGCCAACACCGTCGCCCTGCAGGTCGCCGTCGACCCTGACACGAACCGGCTGATCGTCGTCGCCGCCGTCGACAACCTGACCAAGGGCACCGGCGGGGCGGCGATCCAGTGCGCCAACCTCGCCCTCGGCCTGCCCGAGACCACCGGCCTTCCCCTCGTAGGAGTAGCCCCGTGAGTGTCACCGCCCCCAAGGGGTTCTCCGCCGCCGGCGTCGCCGCCGGGCTCAAGTCGTCCGGCGACCCCGACGTCGCCGTCGTCCTCAACCACGGACCGGACGACGCCGCCGCGGCCGTCTTCACCACCAACCGCTTCCCGGCCGCCCCGGTCCAGTGGAGCCGGCAGGTGCTGGCCGGGGAGCGGGCACGGGCCGTCGTCCTGAACTCCGGCGGGGCGAACGCCTGCACCGGACCCGAGGGCTTCCAGGACACCCACGCCACCGCGGAGCACGCCGCGACCGAGCTCGGTCTCGGCGCCATCGACGTCGCGGTCGCCTCCACGGGGCTGATCGGCGTCCGGCTGCCCATGGACAAGCTGACCGCCGGCGTCAGCGCCGCGGTCAAGGCGCTCTCCGAGGAGGGCGGACCCGACGCCGCCCGCGCGATCATGACCACCGACTCCGTGCCGAAGACGACCGTGCAGCAGCGCGACGGCTGGTGCGTCGGCGGCATGGCCAAGGGCGCCGGCATGCTCGCGCCGAGCCTGGCCACGATGCTCGTCGTCCTCACCACCGACGCTGTGGTCCCACCGGAGGTCCTGCGGAGCGCGCTCGAGCAGGCGACGGGCGTGAGCTTCGAGCGGGTCGACTCCGACGGCTGCCTGTCGACCAACGACACGGTGATCGTGCTGTCCAGCGGCGCCAGCGGGATCACGCCCACCGCCGAGGAGGTCACCGAGGCCCTGACCGCGGCGGCCACCGACCTCGCGATGCAGCTGCTCGCCGACGCCGAGGGCTCGACCAAGGACATCGCGATCACCGTGCGCAACGCCGCGACGGTGCAGGACGCGCTCACCGCCGGCCGGGCGTGCGCGCGCAACAACCTGCTGAAGACGGCGCTGTTCGGCAACGACCCCAACTGGGGGCGGGTGCTCGCCGCGATCGGCACCACCGACGCCGCGTTCGAGGCCGACCGGGTCGACGTCACCATCAACGGTGTGACGGTCTGCCGGGGCGGCTCGATCGGCGATCCCCGCGAGGGCGTCGACCTGACCGGCCGGGCGATCACCATCGACGTCGACCTGGACGCGGGCACCGAGCAGGCCACGATCTGGACGAACGACCTGTCCATCGCCTACGTGCACGAGAACTCGGCGTACTCCACATGACCGAACACCAGGACCCCACACCCCCTGACGTCCGGCTCGACGAGCCCGCACCCCAGCGGCGGTTGCCCAAGAAGGTCGGCACGCGCCGGGTCATGCGCCGGAACGACCCGGAGGGGGACGCCCGCAAGGTCGCCGTCCTCACCGGCGCGCTGCCGTGGCTCAAGGAGTTCCACGGCAACGTCGTCGTCGTGAAGTTCGGCGGCCACGCGATGATCGACGATGCCTGCCGGCGTGCCTTCGCCGAGGACATGGTCTTCCTGCGGACCTGCGGGATCCTCCCCGTCGTCGTGCACGGCGGTGGCCCGCAGATCTCCTCGATGCTGGCGCGACTGGGCATCCCGAGCGAGTTCCGCGGCGGACTGCGGGTGACGACGGAGCAGTCGATCGACGTCGTCCGGATGGTGCTCGTCGGCCAGGTCGGGCCCGAGGTGGTCGGCCTGATCAACGAGCACGGCGGCCGCGCCGTCGGCCTGTCCGGAGAGGACGGCGGCCTGTTCACCGCCGCCCGCACGCACGCGATCGTGGACGGCGACCCGGTCGACATCGGCTACGTGGGCGATGTGATCGCCGTCGATCACACCCCGGTCACCGCGCTGCTGGAGGCCGGCCACATCCCCGTCGTCTCCACGGTCGCGCCGGACCGGGACGGGCAGTTGCACAACCTCAACGCCGACACCGCGGCCGCCGCGCTCGCCGTCGCGTTGCACGCCGTGAAGCTCGTCGTCCTCACCGACGTCGAGGGCCTGTACGCCGACTGGCCCGACCGCGACTCGCTGGTCGAGCAGATCGACGCCCGCGAGCTCGCCGAGATCCTGCCGGCGCTGGACTCCGGGATGGTGCCGAAGATGGCCGCCTGCCTGCGCGCGGTGGAGGGCGGCGTCAAGCGCGCCACCGTCGTCGACGGGCGCATGCCGCACGCACTGCTGCTGGAGATGTTCACGACCGAGGGCACCGGGACGATGGTCGTCCCGGCCGAGAAGAGCGAGGGGGCGACAGCATGACGCACACGGAGGAGCTGGCCCGCCGCTGGTCGGCCGTGATGATGACCAACTACAAGACCCCGCCGGTCGCGCTGGCCAGCGGGTCGGGCGCCACCGTCCGGGACGTCGACGGGCGCGAGTACACCGACCTGCTCGGCGGCATCGCGACGACGATCCTGGGCCACGCGCACCCCAAGGTCGTCGAGGCGATCACCACGCAGGCGCGGACCCTGGGCCACGTCTCCAACCTCGCCATGCACGAGCCCGGCGTGACGCTGGCCGAGCGGCTGGTCGAGCTCGCCGGCCGCCCCGGCCGGGTGTTCTTCTGCAACTCCGGCGCCGAGGCGAACGAGACGGCGTTCAAGATCAGCCGGCTCACGGGCCGGACCGAGGTGATCACCGCCGAGGGCGCCTTCCACGGCCGGACGATGGGGGCGCTGGCCCTCACCGGGCAGCCGTCCAAGGCGGCGGCCTTCGCGCCGCTGCCCGGCGGCGTGCGGTACGTGCCGTACGGGGACGGCGACGCGCTCGCCGGGGCGGTCTCGGCGGAGACCGCGATGGTCCTGCTCGAGCCGATGCTCGGCGAGGGCGGCGTGGTTCCCGCACCCGCCGGCTACCTCGCGGGAGCCGCCTCGGCCGCAGCGGGCGCCGGTGCGCTGTTCGCCGTCGACGAGGTGCAGACCGGCATCGGCCGCACCGGCGCGTGGTACGCCCACCAGGCCGACGGCGTCGCCCCCGACGTCATCACGCTGGCCAAGGCGCTGGGCGGGGGCCTGCCGATGGGCGCCCTGCTCGCCTTCGGCGACGCGGCCGACCTGCTCACCGCGGGGGCGCACGGATCGACGTTCGGCGGCAACCCGATCGCCGCGGCGGCCGCCCTGGCGGTGCTCGACACCATCCGCGACGAGGGACTGCTCGAGCGCGCGAAGGAGATCGAGCACCGGTTCGGCGCCGGCATCGAGGGGCTCGGTCACCCGGGCGTCGCCGGCGTGCGGGGGAGGGGCGCGCTGCTCGGCGTCGTCCTCACCTCGGACGTGGCCGCCGCGCTGGAGATGCAGCTGCGCGCCGCGGGCTACCTCACCAACGCGGTCGCGCCCGGCGTGCTGCGGCTCGCCCCGCCCCTCGTCCTCACCGACGCGCAGATCGACGCGTTCGTCGGCGCGCTTCCCTCCGCCCTCGACTCCGCGATGGAGACCGCCCAGTGACCCGGCACCTCCTCAAGGACGACGACCTCAGCCCCACCGAGCAGGCCGAGGTGCTCGCGCTGGCTGCGTCGGTCAAGGCCACCCGGCACACCGCCGAGGCGCCGACGCCGCTCGCCGCACCCAACGGCGTGCCGCGCCCGGTCGCCGTCCTCTTCGACAAGCCTTCGACCCGCACCCGGGTGTCCTTCTCGGTCGGTGTCGCCGAGCTCGGCGGGTACCCGCTGGTGATCGACGCCGGCAGCAGCCAGCTCGGCCGCGGGGAGCCGGTGGAGGACACCACCCGTGTGCTCGACCGGCAGGCCGCGGCCATCGTCTGGCGCACCTTCGGGCAGGACCGCATCGAGGCGATGGCCTCGGTCAGCCGCGTGCCGGTGGTCAACGCGCTCACCGACCAGTACCACCCGTGCCAGATCCTGGCCGACCTGCAGACGGTGATCGAGCACAAGGGCTCGCTCGCCGGCCGGTCGCTCACCTACCTCGGCGACGGCGCCAACAACATGGCGCACTCCTACCTGCTGGGTGGGGCGACGGCCGGCATGCACGTCCGCATCGGTTCGCCCGAGGCGTTCCAGCCCGATCCCGAGGTGGTCAAGCGCGCCGCCGAGATCGCGAGCGACACGGGGGGCTCGGTGCTCTGGACCGCCGATCCCGCCGCGGCCGCCGACGGCGCCGACGTGCTGGCGACCGACACCTGGGTCTCCATGGGTCAGGAGGAGGAGTACGACGCCCGCATCGCCCCCTTCCTGCCCTACGCCCTCGACGAGGCCGCGCTCGGGCGCGCCGCGGACGACGCCGTCGTCCTGCACTGCCTGCCCGCCTACCGGGGCAAGGAGATCGCCGCGGCGGTCATCGACGGCCCGCAGAGCGCGGTCTGGGACGAGGCGGAGAACCGGCTGCACGCCCAGAAGGCCTTGCTGATCTGGCTCCTGGAGCACTCGTCATGACGGCCCCATGTCCGGCTGCGAGCCCCAAGGGGCTCACCTGGCTCCTGGAGCGTTCGTGACCGGCAACGACATCACCGGACGGTGCCTCCGACGGCTCCCGCGGTTGCCCGAGCACTCCTCGTGACCACGGCCCTGAGCCGATCCGCGCGACAGGCACGGATCGCGGAGCTGATCGGTGGCCGGCCGGTCACCTCGCAGACCCAGCTGGCCACGCTGCTGGCCGAGTCGGGCATCGAAGTCACCCAGGCCACGCTCTCCCGTGACCTGGAGGAGCTGGGTGCGGTCAAGCTCCGCGGTTCGGACGGCGCCCCGGCGTCCTACGTCCTGCCGCCGGAGAACGCCCCGCTGCGCCCCGCGCAGGCCGCGCCCGCCCGGCTCATCCGGCTGCTGGCCGACCTGCTCACCCATGCCGAGGGCAGCGCGAACCTCGCCGTCCTGCGCACGCCGCCGGGCGCCGCGCAGTTCCTCGCCTCCGCCCTGGACAAGGTCGGCCTGCCCGACGTCCTGGGCACCATCGCGGGGGACGACACTCTGCTGGTCGTCTCCCGCGAGCCCGACGGTGGAGCGGCCCTCGCCGAGCGCCTCCTCGCGCTCGCCGCGGGCACGCCCGCCGTCTATCCCGAACTGAAGACCGACCTCGCAACGGACAACGTGGAAGAGAGCTCATCGTGACTGAACGTGTCGTCCTGGCCTACTCCGGAGGCCTCGACACCTCCGTGGCCATCGGCTGGATCGCTGCCGAGACCGGCGCCGAGGTGATCGCCGTGGCCGGCGACGTCGGCCAGGGCGGCGAGGACATGGAGGTCATCCGGCAGCGCGCGCTCGACTGCGGCGCGGTCGAGTCGATCGTCGCCGACATGAAGGACGAGTACGCCGACGAGTTCTGCCTGCCCGCCATGCAGGCCAACGCCCTCTACATGGACCGCTATCCGCTGGTCTCGGCGCTCTCGCGGCCCCTGATCGTCAAGCACCTCGTCGCCGCCGCGAAGTACCACGGGGCCTCGATGGTCGCCCACGGCTGCACCGGCAAGGGCAACGACCAGGTGCGCTTCGAGGTGGGCATCGGTGCCCTCGGCCCCGACCTCAAGGTGCTCGCTCCCGTGCGTGACTCCGGCATGACCCGCGACAAGGCCATCGCCTTCGCCGAGGAGAAGGGTCTGCCGATCGCGACGACGAAGAAGTCGCCGTACTCGATCGACCAGAACGTCTGGGGGCGGGCGGTGGAGACCGGCTTCCTCGAGGACATCTGGAACGGGCCCATCGAGGACGTCTACGAGTACACGCAGGACCCCGCGGCCGCCCGCGAGCCCGACGAGGTCGTCATCGGCTTCACCGCCGGCGTCCCGACGTCCATCGACGGGCGGCACGTGACGATGCTGCAGGCCATCGAGGAGCTCAACCGGCGCGCCGGTGCGCAGGGCGTCGGCCGGCTCGACATGGTCGAGGACCGGCTGGTGGGCATCAAGAGCCGCGAGGTCTACGAGGCCCCCGGCGCCATCGCGCTGATCACCGCGCACCAGGAGCTCGAGAACGTCACCGTCGAGCGGGACCTCGCCCGCTTCAAGCGGACGGTCGGCCAGCGGTGGACCGAGCTGGTCTACGACGGCCTCTGGTTCTCCCCACTCAAGCGGTCGCTGGACGCGTTCGTCGCCGAGTCGCAGCAGCACGTCACCGGCGAGATCCGGATGACCCTGCACGGCGGCCGCGCCACGGTCACCGGACGGCGCAGCGAGGCCTCCCTCTATGACTTCAACCTCGCCACCTACGACACCGGCGACACCTTCGACCAGGGCCTGGCCAAGGGCTTCGTCCAGCTGTGGGGCATGCCGTCGAAGCTCGCCGCCGCGCGGGACCAGCGGCTGCACGGCGGTAACGCGTGACGGGGTCGGCACCCGGTTCGCAGACCCGGCTCTGGGGCGGCCGCTTCGGCGGCGGCCCCTCGCCGGCCATGGCTGCGCTCTCCAAGTCCACCCATTTCGACTGGACGCTGGCCCCCTTCGACCTGGCCGGATCCCGGGCGCACGCCCGGGTGCTGCACCGGGCCGGGCTGCTCGCCGACGACGAGCTCGAGCAGATGCTCGGCGCCCTGCGTGAGCTCTCCGACGAGGTGGCGGCGGGCACGTTCACGCCGATCGAGTCGGACGAGGACGTGCACGAGGCGCTCGAACGGGGCCTCACCGAGAAGCTCGGCGCCCTGGGCGGCAAGCTTCGGGCCGGTCGCAGCCGCAACGACCAGATCGCCACGGACCTGCGGCTCTACCTCCGCCACCACGTCCGCTCGCTGGTGGGTGAGCTCGCGTCGCTGGAGTACGCGCTGGTGGGCCTGGCCGAGCGCTACCAGGACGTCGCGGCGCCGGGGATGACGCATCTGCAGCACGCGCAGCCGGTGCTCATCGCCCACCAGCTGCTCGCGCATGCGCACGCCTTCACCCGGGACGTCGACCGGCTCCGCGACTGGGACCGGCGGGCGGCGGTCAGCCCCTACGGGTCGGGCGCGCTCGCCGGCTCGTCGCTGCCGCTGGACCCCGACGCGGTGGCCGCCGAGCTCGGCTTCGACCGTGCCTCGGACAACTCCATCGACGGTGTCAGCGACCGCGACTTTGCGGCCGAGTTCTGCTTCGCCGCGGCGCTCATCGGCGTCCACCTCTCCCGGCTGGGGGAGGAGGTCGTCCTCTGGACGTCGACGGAGTTCGGCTGGGCCCGGCTCGACGACGCCTGGGCTACCGGGTCGTCGATCATGCCGCAGAAGAAGAACCCCGACATCGCCGAGCTGGCACGCGGGAAGTCGGGACGCTTCGTGGGCAACCTGACGGGGCTGCTCACCATGCTCAAGGGGCTGCCCCTGGCCTACGACCGGGACCTCCAGGAGGACAAGGAGCCGGTCTTCGACTCCATGGAGCAGCTGCTCCTCCTGCTGCCGGCCGTCACCGGGATGATGGCCACCCTGACCCTGCGCCCCGAGGTGCTCGAGGCCGCCGCACCGCAGGGCTTTGCCCTCGCCACGGACGTCGCCGAGTGGCTGGTCCGGCAGGGCGTGCCGTTCCGTTCGGCGCACGAGATCTCCGGCGAGATGGTGGCCTACTGCGAGCAGGCCGGCCTGGAGCTCGACCAGTTGGACGACGACCAGCTCGCCGGCATCGACGAGCGGCTCACCCCCGACGTCCGGTCGGTGCTGTCGGTGACGGGGGCCCTCGCCGCCCGGTCCGCTCGCGGTGGGACGGCGCCCGAGCGGGTGGCCGGCCAGCTGGCGAGCCTGGCGGAGAGCGCGCGGCAGCACAGCGACTGGGCGACGTCCTCACCTGTGGCCGGGGTGCTGTAGGAGATGGCCTTCTGAGCGCCGTTCCGTCCGACACCGACCGGCCCGAGCCGGGTCCCCTCGTCCGCGCGGAGGACCTGCTCGGGCCGGTCGACGTCGTCGCACCGGCCCTGCTGGGCTGCTGGGTGGTCACCGACCGGCCTGCAGGGCGGGTCGCGCTGCGCCTGACCGAGGTCGAGGCGTACTCGGGGGAGGGCGTCGATCCGGCGTCCCACGCCCACCGCGGCCCGACCCCCAGGGCCGAGATCATGTTCGGCCCGCCCGGACGGCTCTACGTGTACTTCAGCTACGGCGTCCACTGGTGCGCGAACGTCGTTGTCGGGCCCGAGGGCCGTGGCTCGGCGGTGCTGCTCCGGGCCGGAGAGGTCGTGGTGGGGGAGGAGCTGGCGCACTCCCGTCGTCCCGCCGCGCGACTCGCCCGCGACCTCGCGCGTGGCCCCGCCCGGCTGACCCAGGCGCTCGGCATCGGGCCCGACGACAAGGGCGCCCGTCTCCTCGACCCCGACAGCTCGGTGCGGCTGCACCGAGGGCCTGCGCCGTCAGTCGTCTCGGCCGGCCCGCGGGTCGGCATCAGCGCGGCGACGGAGCTGCCGTGGCGGTTCTGGGAGACCGACGCGCCCTCGGTCAGCGTGTTCCGGGCGGGTGGCAAGAGCCGGCGCCGGACCGCCGGGCAGGATGGACTCCCGTGAACGACGTGATCGACGACCTGCACCGCCGAGGGCTGATCGCCCAGAGCACCGATGAAGCCGCGCTGCGCGCCCACCTCGCCGAAGGTCCGGTCACCTACTACTGCGGCTTCGACCCGACCGCGCAGAGCCTGCACGTCGGCCACCTGGTGCAGTTCATGGTGCTGCGCGCGCTGCAGCGGGCCGGCCACCGGCCCGTCGTCCTCGTCGGTGGTGCCACGGGCCTGATCGGTGACCCGCGGCCGTCGGCCGAGCGGCAGCTCAACGACCGGGAGACCGTCGCCGCGTGGGTGGCCCGCATCCAGGAGCAGGTGGCGCCCTTCCTCGACCTGCCGGCCGAGCGCGACGGCCTCCCAGGGCCCGTCTACGTCAACAACCTGGACTGGACGGCGCCGGTCTCAGCGATCGACTTCCTGCGCGACATCGGCAAGCACTTCCGGGTGAGCCAGATGCTGGCCAAGGAGGCGGTGTCCGCCCGGTTGAACTCCGAGGCCGGAATCAGCTACACGGAGTTCAGCTACCAGATCCTGCAGGCCAACGACTTCCGCGAGCTGTACCGCCGCCACGGCGTGACCCTGCAGACCGGGGGGTCCGACCAGTGGGGCAACCTGACCGCGGGCATCGACCTGGTCCGGCGCACCGAGGGCGCGAAGGTGCACGCGCTGTCGACCCCGCTGGTGACCAAGTCCGACGGCACCAAGTTCGGCAAGTCAGAGGGCGGAACCGTCTGGCTGGACCCCACCCTGACGTCCCCCTACGCCTTCTTCCAGTTCTGGCTCAACGCCGACGACGCCGACGCCCGCGCGTGGCTGCCGCTGTTCTCCGAGCGGCCGGCCGAGGAGCTGGAGGCGCTGATCGCCGAGAGCATCGAGCGCCCCGCCGCGCGGACCGCCCAGCGGGTCCTCGCGGAGGACCTCACGTTGCTCGTCCACGGCCCCGAGGAGCTGCGTCAGGCCGAGGCGGCCGGGCGGGCGCTCTTCGGGCGCGACGAGCTCGGTTCCCTGGGGGCGGACGTGCTCGGGGCGGCGCTGCGGGAGGCCGGCAGCGTTCCGGTGGGGGACGACGTGCCGACGATCGCCCAGCTGCTCCAGCTCACCGGCCTGGCGGGGAGCCTCTCCGAGGCCCGCCGCACGGTGAAGGAGGGCGGGGCGTACCTGAACAACGAGCGGGTGACCGACGCCGACGCCGTGCCGGGAGACGACGCCTGGCTGGCCGGTGGCTGGCTCGTCCTACGGCGCGGCAAGCGCGCCGTCGCCGGGGTGCAGCGGAGGGCCGCGACCGCCTGACCAGGCCGCTTCCGTCGTGTGTACGAGACGTGTCGCGGCGGTTGCGGAGGGGTGTCCGGCGTCACCGCTCGACCGGTTTGACACCGCCCCCCGGAGGGACGTAACTTTCTCTCTGCGCCGCGCGAGACCCCGTCTGGGGCCGGCGGGACGGACCTGCGGGTCCTGACCGTTGTGCGGCGAACAACGAGAGATCGCCTCGGATGAGGGCCTTCATCGGGCCGGGTTCCGTGCGCGTCCGCTCCTTGAGAACTCAACAGCGTGCCGAAAGTCAGTGCCAAGTAGTAACCCCGTGCGGCGGGTCTTCGGGCTCGTGGCAGGGATTCCTTTGGTTGATTGATATCGAGAGCGTCCAGTTCTCGGTTCTCGGCCGCGATCAGATCATCTACGGAGAGTTTGATCCTGGCTCAGGACGAACGCTGGCGGCGTGCTTAACACATGCAAGTCGAACGGTGAACCCGCTTCGGTGGGGGATCAGTGGCGAACGGGTGAGTAACACGTGGGCAACCTGCCCCCGGCTCTGGGATAACTCCAAGAAATTGGGGCTAATACCGGATATGACCGCTGACCGCATGGTCTGGTGGTGGAAAGATTTATCGGCTGGGGATGGGCCCGCGGCCT
>JHVO01000009.1 GCA_000620185.1 Geodermatophilaceae bacterium URHB0062 | reverse complement strand
TCGTTGAGGTAGCCGCCGATCACGTGCGGGACGGTGCACGGCGCTGTGGTCCCCGACGAGAGGACGAGGTCGACGGCGCTGCCGCATTGCAGTACGGAGCCGGGGGCTGGGCTGGTCTCCAGCACCCTGCCGGCCTCGACACTGGAGTCTTCGCGGCTGTGGACGTCTCCGAGGGCAAGGGTGCTGCCCACTAGGGCCTGGCCGGCCTGCTCCTGGGTCATACCGATGAGGTCGTCCGGGACGGAGCAGGACTGTCCGACTGCGATCACCACGTCGACGGGGCTGGCAACTGCGACCTCCTTGTGGGCGGACGGGGTCGTCTCCAGCACGGTGCCGGCCTCAGTGCTTGAGTCGGGCCGCTGGACCACCGACCCCAACCGCAGGCCCGCGTCCAGGATGCGCTTCGCCGCGTCGAACTCGCTGAGGCCGACCACGTCGGGGACGATGACGGTGTCAGGGCCGGTGGACACGAACAGGTCGACCGCGCGGCCCCGGGCCAGCGGGTAGCCCGCGCGCGGAGCCTGGTCCGCCACGGAGCCCCTCGGGACGTCCGGGTGAGGGACCTGCCGGATCTCGCCGGTCACGAGACCGGCCGCGGCCAGTTCCTCTTGTGCCCGGGCCAGGGTCATCCCGATGACGTCAGGCACCGGCGGCGTGCCCTTGTCGAGGCCGACCCCCGCCAGCGCCACGGCCACCTCGGGGAATCCCTTGGCCGCGAGCACCAAGACGCCGGAGTACGGCCCTGCCGCCGTCGGCTCGAACGTCACGGAAATCCGGCACGTGCTACCCGGACCGACGTCCCGGTCGGTGCACTGGGAGCCGTCGAACCGGAAGGCGCCTGTTGCCGGTGTGTCGGCGCCCTGTGTCAGCCGCAGGGGGCGATCCGCCCGGTTGGTCACGGTGACAGTCTTCGGAGCACTCACTCCGCCGATGAGCTGATCGGGGAACGCCAGCGCGCGGGGCGAGATGTCGGGAGCCTCGGCCGGCCGCTCGACACCTTCGCCGCTCAGGGGAACGACCGGACCCCTTCCGCCGAAGCTCAGTTGCGCCGTCCGGATGCCCGACATCACCGGGGTGAAGGTCACCGACGCGACGCAGTCCGCACCGGGGTCGAGGACGGCCGGGCATCCCGCCTGGTCGACGGTGAAGTCCGGAGCACCCTGGATCGTCACCGGAGCCGCGTCGAGGGGCGCGTCGCCGGAGTTGGTGAGCACGATCTGCCGCGCCTCGGACGCGGTACTCAGAGGTTGCTCGCCGAAGAATACGGAGCGCGGTGCCACCTCGAAGGCCGTTGTCTTGTCCGGTGCGGCGCCGGCGCCGCTGAGCGGCACCGCGACGCCCCGGGTCTCGTCCGGCCCCGGCAGCTTGAGGAGTGCGCCGCGCGAGCCCGCGGCCGATGGGGTGAAGCGGACGGCCACCCTGCACGTGGCATCGCGCACCAGCTGGGCACCCGAGCAGGTGTCGTGCTCGATGGCGTAGTCGGCCCCGGCCAGCCCGTCGACGACGGCCGACCCCAGGACCACCGGCTTCCCGGCCGGTCCGGTGACGGTGACCTGGCGCCGCTCACCAGCGACGTTGAGCGGGTGCTCTCCGAACGACAGTTCGGTGGGATCCGCGGTCGGCGAGGCGTCGTCCGGGCCCGTGCTCGAGCCGGACAGCGTCACCCGGGGGTCCTCGCCGGCTTCCCGGATGTCGACCGCCAACGACGCCTGCCGCGGTCCCTCGCCGGTCGGTGTGAAGACGACGGTCGCCCTGCACGACTCACCGGCCGGGATCTCCCGGTTCCTGCACGTGCTCGAGGTGACGAGGAAGTCCGACAGGTTGGCGCCCGACGTCTCGAAACGGTCCAGATGCACCGGACCGTTGCCGTCGTTGCGCGCGGCGATGGTCTGCGCCTCACTGGACTGGTTGAGCGCTACCGCGGGGAACGACAGGGCGGTCTGATCGACAGCCACCTTCGCGGCCGCGGGCTCGTTCGACCGGACGAACAGGACCCCGGCCACGACGGCTGCGACGACGGCCACCGACGCCCCCGCGGTGAGCGCCGTCCCGGAGAGCACGCCCTGCCCGGCGACAGCATGGGCGCCACCGGACGAGGCGGCGTGGGCACCGGACGAGCCGGCATGGGCGCCGGAGGACCCGGCATGGGCACTGGACGCGCCGCCGTCGCCCCCGGACGAGTGCGCCGACGTGGCCCCGCGGTCGTCGCCGACGTGGGCGGATCCGCCGTCGTCGGCGTGGGACCCGTCCTGGTGGTCGGGCGGCATGATCGGAGGAACCGCGATGAGCGACAGGTTGTGCGCGGTGACCTGTGCTGCCGCGACGGCTCCCATCGCCGTGCGCAGGTCAAGGGCCCTGCGCAGCAGGTCGTTCGCGGTCGACGTCTGGCCTTGGCACAGCGCCCGCGTGCCCATCTGGTGCAGCGCCATCGCCTCGGCACCGGGGTCGCCGACGGCCCGAGCGGCCGCCAGCGTGTTCTCCGAGACCTCCCGCCAGGCGTCCCAGCGGCCGCTCAGCGCGTACGCCGCGTCGAGCAGCACGCCGAGCCCGAGCGCGTACCGCCACTCGCGCCGCTTCACCGCGTCGGAATGCAGGGCCCGCAAGGTCTCCGGCGGTGCGCCGGGCGCCAGCAGCGTCTCCTGGCGTTTCTCCGCCAGCTTCAGGAAGTAGCTTCGCAACTCGGCGCGCCGCAAGTCCATGTGCCAGACGCCTGCCGGCCCCAGGTCGACGCCGACCGCGAGGCTGTAGTCGATCCGTGCGTCGCTCGACACGGGTGGCGCCGACGGGAGGACGAGCCCGCGCATGACCAGCCGGTCGATGCGCTCCTGCACGTCGGGCAGGCCGGTGATCTCCGACAGTTGCTGGACGTCGAGGTGCACGCCGGAGATCGCGGCGAGCAGACCGAGCAGGTGCACGTCCTCGGCCGTGTCCACCGGCAGAGGGGGAATCCCGGAGTCCTTCACCGTGACCGCGAAGTCCGCCAGGGAGCCGTCGTGGTCCCGAGCGGCGTCGGCCAGCCTCAGGAGCCCTGCCGGAGCACCGTGGACGAGGTCGCAGAGGGCATCGATCGCGGGTTGCTCCTCCGGACCCAGCGGCCGCCCGAGCGCGTGGGCGACCAGTTCCCGCGCCTCCGCGCTGTGCAGGCCGCCCAGTCGGATGGTCAGCGCCTCGCTGACGCCGGGATCGACCTCGGTCGTGAGGACGAACCCGCACGCGGGCGCGTAGTCCTCGACGTCCTCGATCTCGTTCTCCGAGAGGTCGACGTCGTCGAGGAGGAGCGCCGCGCGGACGTTCTGGAGGCGATGCCGCAGCTCCCCCGGGGGCGGCTTGACCGGGATGTCGGACGAGTAGAAGACGTCGAACAGCACCTGCAGCAGGTCGTCGTGCGAGAGACCGCGGGCGGACAGGTGCGCCATCCCGCCGCACGCGTCGCTGATCGGCAGTTGGTGCGCCAGGGACCGCAGGAGCGTCGACTTCCCCATGCCTGCCGGCGCCTGGATCTCGACCGGACGGCGCCCGGCGAGTGCCTGGACAGCGAGCGCTGTCTCGTCCTGCCGGCCGATCAGGAGGCCGGGCCGTCGCGGAACGAGGCTGATCGGTAGCGGACGAGGGGTGACGTTCGCCTTCGCATCGGGCGGGAGGACCGTCAGGAGGTTGCCGAGGACCGTGTCGACGCGCATCTGGACGATGTGGGAACCGACGGCCAGCTGGCCGCTGACGTCACCGGCCACGGTCACGCTGGTCCGGACCTCACCGACCGGTGCCCGTGACTTGCGAGTCGGCCGGGACAACCCGTGCCGGAGTCTGCCCGCCATGGCTCCCCCTCGGCAGCACCTCACCTACGGGGCAAGGAGCTCCTGCGGGGCCCGGTGATACTCCCGCTGCGGAAGTGGCACAACAGCGGTCACCCTCGCGCCAGGGTGTCCGGCGAGCCGGAACCACCGGTTATCGGTCGGTTCCGTTTCGCGAAGGGTCCGTGACAGCCGGCGGGCACCTGGCGGTACCGGACGGGCCGGGCTACAGGCCCTCCTCCGCGCTCAGCTCGGCCTCGCGACCGGTGGCCTTGAGCACCACGAGCAGCACGATCCCGACCGCCAGCCAGATGAAGCCCAGCGTCTGCGCGGCCACCTGCGCGTTGATCACGACGTACAGCAGGATGAGGAACCCGATCACCGGGACGGCGAGGTGCTTCCACCACGCCCGGCTCTTCTGGCGCACGACGAAGTACCAGACGACCGAGACGTGCAGCAGGAGGAAGGCGAACATCGCGCCGAAGTTCACCAGGGTGGACAGCAGGGTGATGCCGTCGTCCCGGCTCGCCATGTAGAGCCCCAGGACGAGCGAGATGGCGGCGACGACCAGCGTGGCGTTGACCGGCACCCGCCGCGTCGGATGCACCCGGGCCAGGAAGTGGGGGAGCTGCCGGTCGCGGGCCATCGCGAAGAGCAGCCGCGACGTCGCGGCCTGGGCGACCAGCGAGTTGGCGAAGCCCCAGGCGATCGCCGTCGCCACCGCGGTGAGCACCGACAGCCAGTGCCCGCCGGCCACCTCCGCGGCGTCGTAGAACGCCGTGCCGGCCGCGTCGCCCTCGGCGATCAGCTGATCGGGGTTCGGCACGAGCAGCGCGGCGATCCACGTCTGCACGATGAACAGGACGCCGGCCAGCGCGAGGGCCGCGATCATCGCCTTGCCGATCGAGCGCGCGGAGTCGCGGTTCTCCTCGGCGAGGGTGGAGATGCCGTCGAAGCCCAGGAAGCTCAGGACGGCGATCGAGACCGCGCCGAAGACCAGTTGCAGCGAGAACGTGTCGCTGTTGTAGATCGGCGAGAGGTCCCACCCGCGGCCCTCGCCGGAGCTCAGCGCCACCACGCCGATGACGAGGAAGATCGCCAGGACGATCAGCTCGCCGACCAGCATGATCTTGTTCACCCGGGCGGTGAACTCGATGCCGAAGTAGTTGACGACGGTGTTGAGCACGACGAAGCCGGCCAGCCACACCCACACCGGGATCCCGGACAGGATGGAGTTCATCGCGATGGCGGCGATGAGGTAGAGCAGCCCGGGGACGAGGACGTAGTCGAGCAGGATCATCCAGCCCGCGATGAAGCCCACCGGCTGGGCGATGCCGCGCCCGGCGTAGGTGTAGACCGAGCCCGCCATCGGGAACGCCCGCGACATCTGCGCGTACGAGCCGGCCGTGAAGGCCATCGCCAGGCCGCCGATGGCGTAGGCCAGGGCGACCATCCCGCCGGACGCCTGGAACACGCCGCCGAAGATGCCGAACGGCGCGATCGGCACCATGAACACCAGGCCGTAGACCAGCAGGTCGGTGAAGGTGAGCGAGCGCTTCAGCTCCTGGGAGTAGCCGAACGCCTCGACGCCCGGCTCCCCCGTCGCCGGAATGGGGCCGGGGGCGGCCCCGGGCAGGTGCTCGGCCGGATCGTTGCTGGTGCGGAATTCGCTCATGACGACTCCTGGATCTCGACCATCGGCGTAGGGCCGGGCGGGTGGAGAGTAGAGCCGATCGACGCGTTTGGCGCGCGGGAGGGGACGAGACGCAACCCTGGTCAGGGCGCCGTCCAGATGCCGGTCAGGGGCGAGGCGAGGGTCGCCTGGCCGAGCGGTGGCAGGTCGTACATGTCCTCGAGGGTGCGCAGCACGCTGTAGTGGTCGATGCGCTGGTGGCTGACCGTCGCCCGGACTCCCGCACCGGCCACGATGGTCGCGATGTGGTTCTCGGAGCTGCCGCTGTCCTCGTCGAACGTCACGATCAGCAGGCTCTCGTTCGCCTTGGCCCACTCGACGTAGGGCGCGAGATGTTGGCGGGCCCAGGCGTCGCCCGCCGCGACGCCGCAGCTGTGCATGTCATTGCACAGGTCCGGGACCACGAAGGAGACGGTCGGCAGGTCGGCGTAGTCGGCGGGCAGCGCGGAGAACGGCTGGTTGACCGACGGCGGGAGACCGCGGAAGTTGGCCCAGGGGTTGTGCTTCCGGACGTACCGGCCGCTCCGGCACGCGGTGAATCCGGGCTTCAGAAGGCCCTCCGAGTATCCGGTGAACGTCCTGCCCGCCGAGATCAGCTGGGCGGCGAGGTTGTCCTCCTTGAGGTCCAACGGGCACCGGTCGCTGTCCACCCCTTGCGTGTTGCCGGAGAAGATCGCGAGGTAGTTCGGCTGGCTGGGGTGGGTCACGCCGTGGGCGTCGTCGAAGGTCGCGGCCGACTTCGCGAGCTCGGTCAGGTACGGCGCTTCGGCGGAGCCCACTACGTGTCCGACGTCCTGGTTCTCGAAGATCGCCACCATCACGTGCGCCGGTCTCGGCAGCTGTTCCGCTGCACGGGTCGCCTCCGCCGCGCCGCTAGACGGGGTCGTGCCTGCCGCGGCCGACGGTGGGCTGCTGGAGGGAGCCGCCGTCCGGGCGCCCTCCGCATGGCCGCACGAGGTCATCAGGGCCAGGGCGATGGTGGCGATGGTGGCGATGCAGAGCGGTTGCACACGGCGCATGGGGCGACCTCGGGGCGGGACGACGGTCTCGGTCCGGCTGTGGAACAGGTCCGGCCAGTTTTGACCGCGACCGCGCGATCCGTAACCCGCGACGGCGCGTCACAGGCTCCTGGCGGACCGGCCGGCCGGTGGCAGCTCGTCCAGGCCCAGCGAGCGGTCGAGTACCCGGAACCGGTAGGCCGCGCTCAGCAGGACGAACCAGATGACCAGCGCCGGCAGGACCGCCTGGAACACCGGCTCCGCGGCGTGGGTGAGCCCGAAGTAGTCCGAGAGCACCGGCACGAACAGCACCGCGCCGAGCACCAGCACCAGGACGGCGACGAGCACGGTGGGCCGCAGGTCACGCGTCGGCCGGGTGTACGAGGCGAAGAACCGAGTGGGCGGCCGCAGGAACAGGATGAGGATGAACGAGGCGAGCGACACGAAGGTCGACAGGCCGGTCTGGGCACCGATGGTGGCCGAGGCCTCGGCGAACCCGCTGTCGCCGTACGAGACGCCGGTGTAGCTCTCGAACTCGGCGATGATGCCCGCGGGCAGGTTCGCGCTGGAGAAGCCGTGCAGCACCCTCTCGTACAGGGAGGCGTAGACACCCACGCCCGCGGCGGCCGTGACCACCGCGGCCGGGATCACGAAGCGGGCCAGGGAGCCGAGGATGTTCGGGTCGGGAGTCGTCGGACGCGCCCACGTGGTGAGGAACAGCGTGGGCACCCCGACGGTCAGCAGGGTCAGACCGACCTGGGACGGCGAGTAGGGGAAGCCCAGCCCGAGCATGGTCACCGCGAGGATCACCAGCCCCTGGGTGCCGACCCGCGCCAGGAACAGCTGCATCGACGTGGCGATGCCGTTGATGATCCGGCGGCCCTCCTGCCGCGCCGGCAGGAGAGCGGCCAGGGAGTCGTCGGTCAGCACGATGTCGGCGACATCCCGCGTGACCGCGCTGCCGCTGCGCATCGCCACCCCGACCTGCGCCCGCTTCAGCGCACGCGCGTCGTTGACGCCGTCGCCGACCATGGCCACGTACCGGCCCTGCCGGCGCAGCGAGGCGACGATGCGCTCCTTCTGCTCGGGGGCGATCCGCCCGAAGACGGTCGCGTCGGCGACGGCGGAGTCCAGTTCGGGATCGCTGAGCCCGTCGAGGGTGGCACCGTTCACCGGCGGGGTCGGGAAGATCCCGGCGTGGGTGGCCAGCGCGGCGACGGTGTCGGGGTCGTCGCCGGAGATGACCTTGACCGACACCCGCTGCCGCGCGAACTCCGCCAGGGTCTCGGTCGCGCCCGGGCGCAGCTCGTCGGCGAGGACCACGAGGGCGACCGGCTCGAGTGCCGGGAGGGCGGGGCGCCCGTTCCCGTCGCGCAAGGACGCGGCCGGATCGACCGCCCGGGCGTGCACGAGCACCCGGAGCCCCTCGGCGGTCAGCCGGCGGACGTGGTCCGCCGACGACGGGCCGCGCAGTCGCGGGGCCAGGGCATCGGGGGCGCCGAGCACCCAGACGCCGTCGTCGGTGCGCAGCCCGCTCCAGCGCAGCGAGGAGGAGAACGGCACCTCGTCGTGCACGGTCCACGTCGTCCCGGGCAGCGCGCCGGCCAGCGCGGTCGTCGTGAGGTTGGGCGCCTGGGCGCTGCGGGCCATCGAGCCGACCAGCCGTTCGACCTCCGCGGCCCCGTGCTGCCCGAGCGGATCGACCTCGACCACCGACAACCGGCCGGTGGTGAGTGTGCCGGTCTTGTCGACGCAGACGACGTCCACGTTGCTCACCGACTCCACGGCGTTCACCCGCTGAACCAGCGCCCCCCGGTCGGAGCTCTTCGCGGCGCCCACCGTGTAGGCGACCGCCACCAGGAAGAACAGCCCGTAGGGCACCAGCCCCGAGAGCACCGCGGTGGTCTGCACGGTGCGCACGAGGGTGAACCCCTCCAGGGCCGCCTGCAGCAGGATCGTCGCCGTCATCAGGGCCACGAGCGCCATGACCAGGCGGATGACGAACTCGATGCGCCGCTGCAGGGGAGTGCGGTCCGAGGACTCCCGGCGCGCCTCGGCCGTGAGCCGGTTGGCGTAGCTGGCCGCCCACACCTCACGGGCGAGCTGGGAGCCGTCGCCGCCGACGACGAAGCTGCCCGACAGCAGGTCGTCGCCCGCCTGCTTGAGGAGCGCCTCCGACTCACCGGTCAGCAGCGACTCGTCGACCTCCACCCGGCCCTCGACCAGCGGGCCGTCGACGACGACCTGGTCGCCGGGGCGCACGCGTAGGACGTCGTCCCGTACCACCTGCTCGGGCGGGACGGCGACCTCGCGACCGTCGCGCAGGACGTGGACGACGCCCTGGTTGAGCAGCTGCAAATGGTCGAGCTTGCGCTTGGCTCGGATCTCCTGCACCGCACTGAGGGCGGCGTTGATCAGGCCGAGGCCGACGCTGACCAGCGCGTCGTTGTAGCGGCCGAGCGCCAGCAGCGCGGCGCCGATGACGAACAGGATCGTGTTGTAGAAGTTGAAGACGTTGGTCCGCAGGATCCGCGCGTAGGTGCGCGTGCCTCCGGCGACCGTCGTGTTGCCCTCGCCCGCGCGGCGCCGCTGCTCGGCCTCGGCCGTGGACAGCCCCGCCGGCGGAGCCGCCGGCGCGTGTGCCAGCGAGCCGGTCGCGGTCGAATCCATGCCCGCAGTCTTTCGCGCGGTGGTTTCCCCACGCGCGGCGGGCCCTCCACCTCACAGCTTGGCCCCAGTCGCGGAACAGCGCCCGTCGAGCGAGCCCGCCGATCGTCGTCCTCACCACCCGAGGAGGAACGATGACGAGCGATTCCCATCCCAGCCGCGCCAGGCGCGGCCGGCTGCGCGTGGCGACGATGTCGCTGGCCGCGGCGGCCGCCGTCGGCACCGGGCCGCTGACGTGGTCGGTCACGCACGCCGCGACGGCCACCACCAGCACCGTGACCGCCGACGGGACGAGCTCGACCTCGAGCTCGGACACGTCGGGCAGCGGCACGTCCACCAGCGGGACGTCGTCGAGCGGTGTGAGCTCGCTGTCGGCCGGCGACTCCGGTCAGGCCGACGCCTCGAGCGGTGGATCGTGACCGCGGCCGCCGACTGGACGGCCTGGACCTGCCGGGTCCGGGTCGTCGTGGTCGATCCAGCGGCGCTGGAGGAGGCGCGAGCGGTCCTCACTGACACCATGGCCGCGGTCGACCGCGCGTGCAGCCGCTTCCGGCCCGACTCCGAGCTCGCCACCCTGGAGGCCGCGGCCGGCCGGTGGACGCCGGTCAGCCCCGTGCTGCTCGATCTCCTGTCGGTGGCGCTGACCGCGGCCCGCGCCACCGACGGCGACGTCGACCCGACGGTCGGCGCCTCCCTGGTGGAGCTGGGTTACGACCGGGACATCGCCGACATCCCGTCGGCCGGGTGCGTGGTGTCGATCGCGGCCCCGGGCTGGCAGAGCATCGAACTGGACGTCGACGCCGGCCGCGCGCGGGTCGCGCCCGGGGTGCGCGTGGATCTGGGGGCCACCGCCAAGGCCTGGACGGCCGATGCGGCGTCCGCCGAGATCACCCGGCGCACCGGGTCCGGCTGCCTGGTCTCGATCGGTGGGGACGTCGCGGTCGCCGGCCCGCCACCCGGACCGGGATGGCGGATCCGCGTCGAGGACGTCGCCGGCCACCCGACGAGCCGCCGTCCGGCCCCGCCACCGTCGTTCTGCTGCGGTCCGGAGGGCTGGCGACGTCCTCGACCCGCGTCCGGCGGTGGCAGCGCGACGGACTGTCGCTGCACCACCTCCTCGACCCGCGCACCGGGCTGCCGCCCGTACCGGCCTGGCGGACCGTCTCGGCCGCCGCGGACAGCTGCGTGGCCGCCAACACGGTGACGACGGCGGCGATCGTGCGGGGCGAGCGGGTCTGGCCGCTGCTGCGATCGACGGACGCCCCCGTCCGCCTCGTCACCGTCGACGGTGAGGTGCTCACCGTGGGCGGCTGGCCGGAGGACCGGGCGGCATGACGGGGCGTCCAGTGACCTCCATCGGGGCTCACAGGGAAATCAAAGACGGCGACCTGACGATGGTCCCCATGACGACGATGCACCGTCCGCGGCCCGCCCAGGCTCCGTCCGACGGCGGCGCACCGCGCGTGCTCGTCGTCGACGACGAGCCGTCGATCGGTGAGCTCCTGTCGCTGGCGCTCCGGTACGAGGGCTGGGACGTGTGCACCGCCGCGACCGGGACGGCAGCGGTCGAGCTCGCCCGCACCTTCGGTCCGGACGTCGTCCTGCTGGACCGCATGCTGCCCGACAGGGACGGCGTCGAGGTCCTGCGGCTGCTGCGGGCGGACCGGCCGGTCCTGCCGGTGATGTTCGTGACCGCCCGCGACGGGGAGCACGAGCGCATCGCCGGGCTCACCGCGGGCGGCGACGACTACGTGACCAAGCCGTTCAGCCTCGAGGAGGTCACCGCCCGCCTCGGCCGGCTGGTGCGCCGTACCAGCCGGATGACCGACGACGCCGGCCGGCTGGTCGTGGGCGACCTGACGCTCGACGAGGACCGCCACCAGGTCACCCGGAGCGGCGAGGACATCCACCTGTCGGCCACCGAGTTCGAGCTGCTCCGCCACCTCATGCGCAACCCCGGGCGGGTGCTGTCCCGGGACGAGATCCTCGACTGGGTCTGGCAGTACGACTTCGGCGGCAACGAGTCGATCGTGGAGCTGTACATCTCCTACCTGCGTCGCAAGCTCGACGCTGGACGCGCGCCGATGATCCACACCGTGCGCGGGGCCGGGTACGTGCTGGAGCCGGCGTCGGCATGAGGACGACGCACCGCCGGCGGCTGTCGTTGCGGGCCAAGCTGCTCTGGGCGTTCCTCGTCCCCCTCGTGCTGGTCCTGGCAGTGGTCGGCACCGTGGCCACGGCCGCACTCCGGCAGGAGCTGATCGGGCAGGTCGACACCCGTCTCGACGCCGCCGTCGGCCGGTCGTCCCACGCCGACGCGGTGCCCGGCGACCACGGCCGGGGTGCTTACCCCGAGGGCGACGGACCGGACTTCCTCGCCATCCCCGGCCAGGGCGACGGCACCCTCGGCGCGCGCGTCGAGGGCGGCGTGGCCACCGAGGGGGGCGTGATCGGCTCCTCCGGTGCGCTCGAGCCGATCACCGTCGCGCAGGGCCGGGTCGTGGCCGGTGTCGCGGCCGACGGGGTGCCGCGGACCGTGCACCTGGGCGGCGAGCTGGGGAACTACCGCGTCGTGGCCGTCGCCGCCGGCGACGGCGACGTCCTCGTCATCGGGCTGCCGCTGGCCTCGACCGGGGACGCCGTGCTGCGCCTGGTCGCGGTCGAGGTGGCCGCCGGACTGCTGGGCGTCCTGGCCGCGGCCGGTGCCGGGTTCCTGGTGCTGCGCCGCACCCTGCGTCCGCTGCACCGGGTCGCGGCCACCGCGGGCCGGGTGGCCGAGCTGCCGCTGTCCACCGGCGAGGTGCGGATGGCCGAGCGGGTGCCGGAGGCCGACACCGATCCGCACACCGAGGTCGGCCGGGTCGGCACCGCCCTCAACCGGCTGCTCGACCACGTGGAGGGCTCCCTCGCCGCCCGGCACGTGTCGGAGACGCAGGTGCGCCAGTTCGTGGCCGACGCCAGCCACGAGCTGCGCACACCGGTGACGTCGATCCGCGGGTACGCCGAGCTCGTGCGCCGGCAGGGGAGCGCGGTGCCCGACGACGTCGCCCAGGCGCTGCGCCGGGTCGAGGGCGAGGCGGTGCGCATGTCCGACCTGGTCGACGACCTGCTGCTGCTCGCCCGCCTCGACGCCGGCCGCGAGCTGGCCGACGACCCGGTCGACCTGACCGCCCTCGCCCTCGACGTCGTCAGCGACGCCCACGCCGCCGGCCCCGGTCACCACTGGCGGGTGGACCTGCCCCCGGCCGCCGTCCAGGTCACCGGTGACGAGAGCCGGCTGCACCAGGTGCTGGCCAACCTGCTGGCGAACGTGCGCACCCACACGCCCTCCGGCACCACGGCCGTGACCCGGCTGCGCGCCGAGGGCGGCTGGGCGGTGCTCGAGGTGGTCGACGACGGACCGGGCATCCCACCCGAGCTGCTGGGCTCGGTGTTCGAGCGGTTCGCGCGCGGCGACTCCTCGCGCTCGCGGAACGCCGGCAGCACCGGGCTGGGGCTGGCCATCGTGCAGGCCGTCGTCGCCGGTTCCGGCGGCACCCTGTCGGTCACGAGCGAGCCCGGCCGCACGGCGTTCACCGTCCGGCTGCCCGGCGCCACCGTCGTCGAGCCCTCCCCGGAGGCGGAGTCCACGCTCGAGACGGTGACCCCATGACCGACGGCCCCCTCGCGCCACTCGTCCTCGATGCGGCCGCCGGCTCGGTCGGCGGCTCCCGCGGCCCGAACGAGGACGCCGGCTGGGCAGGTCCCGGCCTCGTCGCCGTGGCGGACGGCGTGGGCGGCAACGTCGGCGGAGCGGTCGCCGCGGCGCTGGCCGTCGACGCCCTCGCCTGCACTCTCGGCGGCCAGCCGCGGGACGACGCCGAGGCGGCGATCCGGCGCGCCGTCGGGGCGGCCAACGCCCTGCTGGGCGAAGCGGTGAGCCGGACGCCCGCGCTGATGGGCATGGCGACCACCCTGACCGCCGCCACCCTCGATCGCCGGGGCCGGCTGGCGCTGGCGCACGTCGGCGACAGCCGGGCGTACCTGCTCCGGGACGGCGACCTCGTCCGGCTGACCCGCGACCACACGTTCGTCCAGGTGCTCGTGGACGCCGGGATGATCTCCGCCGAGGAGGCCGTGCGGCACCCCCTCCGGTCGATCGTGCTCCGCACGCTGCACGGGCGCGAGGGCGACGTCGCGCTCGTCGAGAGCAGCCTCCACGAGGTCCGCCCCGGCGACCGGCTGCTCGTCTGCTCGGACGGACTCTCCGGTGTCGTCCCGCTCGCCACACTGCGGGCCGTCGTCGCCGAAGGGGCCTCGCCGGCGGGCGCCGTCCGCCGGGCAATGCGCGCCGCTCACGACGCCGGAGCCCGGGACGACGTCACCGTCGTCGTCGCGGACGTCGCTGTCGTCGGCACGGCCGCTCCCGCGGCGCCGTCCCGGGTGGGTGCGAGCCCGGCAGCCACCGGTGGGCTGGTGCCGGTCTAGCGGGAAGGCGGGAAGGGGGTGCGCCGTTGCCTCTGGCAACCGACTCGAAAGGCCCCCTCCATGCGCACCCCGCTCTCCATCCTCGACCTGGCCCCCATCGCCCGCGGTGAGACCGTGGCGAGCAGCATCGCCGCCAGCGTCGACCTCGCCCGGGCCGCGGAGGAGTCCGGCTACGAGCGGGTCTGGTACGCCGAGCACCACAACATGCCCTCGATCGCCTCGTCGGCGACCAGCGTGCTCATCGCCCACGTGGGCGCGCAGACGAACACGATCCGGCTCGGCGCCGGCGGCGTCATGCTGCCCAACCACTCGCCGCTGACCATCGCCGAGCAGTTCGGCACCCTCGACGCGATGTACCCCGGCCGCATCGACCTGGGACTCGGCCGGGCCCCGGGGTCGGACCAGAACACGATGTACGCGTTGCGCCGTGACCCGATGTCGGCCGACTCCTTCCCGCAGGACGTGCTCGAGCTGCAGGCCTACCTCGCCGGCGAGACCCGGGTGCCCGGCGTCGACGCGATCCCCGGCAAGGGGTCGCGCGTGCCGCTGTACATCCTCGGCTCGTCGATGTTCGGCGCGACGCTGGCGGCGGCCCTCGGCCTGCCCTACGCCTTCGCCTCCCACTTCGCGCCCGCCATGCTCGAGCCCGCCGTCGCCGCCTACCGCCGCGACTTCAAGCCCTCCGGGCAGCTCGACCGCCCGTACGTGATCGCCGGCGTGAACGTGCTGGCCGCCGACACCACGGCACAGGCGCAGGAGCAGCTGGCGACCTCGCGACGGGTCCGCGCGGCGGCCCTCTTCGGCCGCGGGCAGGCCCTGACCGACGAGCAGGCCGACCAGCTGCTGGCCCAGGGCGCCGCGCACCACGTCGACCAGATGCTGACCTACGCCGCCGTCGGCACGCCCGCCGAGGTGCGGGACTACCTGGAGAACTTCGCGAAGGTGGCCGACGCCGACGAGCTGATCGTCGCGCATCAGGCCCCCACGACCGAGGGCCGGCTGCGGTCGGTCACGCTCACCGCCGAGGCCATGGCCGCCTAGTGTCCGAGCGTGTGCGCCGGTGCCCCCGTCGGCGCACTCGAACGGGGCGTGTGCGCCCACGCTCGCGGGTGGGCGGGACCGGTGACCTACTCGATCGTCGCCCGTGACGCCGCCACCGGGGAGATGGGTGTCGCCACCCAGTCCCAGGCCTTCGCGGTCGGCAGCAGCGTGCCCTTCGCCCTGCCCGGCCACGGGGTCATCGCCACCCAGTCGATGGCCGAGCCGATGTACGGGTCGATCGGCCTGGACCTCCTGCAGGGCGGGTTCACGGCGCAGGAGGTGCTGACGGCGCTGAGCAGCGTCGATCCGCAGCCGCAGCGCCGCCAGGTCGCCGTCCTGAGCGTGACCGGGGACCTCGCCGCCTACACCGGCGCGAGCTGTGTGGACCACGCCGGCCACCTCATCGGCGACAGCTGCGTCGCGCTGGCGAACATGGCGTCGTCGCCCGCCGTCTGGCCGGCCATGGTGGAGCGGTTCGAGAGCTCGTCGGGCCCCCTCGCGGAGCGGCTGCTCAGCGCCCTGCAGGCGGCGGAGGACGCCGGCGGCGACTTCCGGGGCCGCCGCTCGGCGGCGATCATGGTGATCCGCCCGTCGACCACCGGCCGCCCGTGGCACGACATGGCCGTCGACCTCCGCGTCGACGACTCGACCGATCCCGTGGCCGCGCTCGGCGAGCTGCTCACCACGCGCGCCCGGTACCAGGACGTCGTCCGGGCGTTCCAGCAGGCGATCGACGGCGATCCCGTCACGGCCGACCGCGAGCTGGAGCTGCTGCGGCCGATGGACGCGAAGACCGAACCCGACCAGCTGATGTGGCGGGCCGTGGTCGCGGCACTGGCCGGACGCGAGGAGGCCGCCCGGGAGATGCTGCGCGAGCTGTCCGACTGCGCTCCGCAGTTCCTCGAGGCGGCCCGCCGCTTCGGCCGGGCGGGACTCATGCCCGCCGACGTCGTGGAGCGGATCGTCCCGACCGCGTGATGCGCGCTACGACCCGGGGAAGTGCTGCGCGACCAGCCGCCGCGGCGCCCGGCACGCCCAGGCTTCGCCGGCCAGTTCGGCCAGCGCCCCGGGTTCGAGCCGCTCGAGCCGGCACAGGACGGCCGGGTATCCGTTGAAGTGCGAGGTCGTGAAGTAGACGCCGGGATCCTCGGCGATCAGCGCCGCCTTGGCGCCCTCGTCGGGCACGCGCGCGCCCAGGACCGGCCCCGACGGCGCCGACGGACCGAGCTCGGCCAGGTCGCGGGGCCGCAGCGGACGCTCCCACACGAACAGCTTGTCCCGGACCCGCCACTGCCGGCGGCCCTCGCGCTCGACGAACGTCGTCTCGGGCAGTGCCGCGCAGACGCGGACGACGTCGTCCCAGGTGGCCATGGTCCTCCTCAGGGGGTCGTGCGGGGGGAGTCGAGCAGCCCCAGGCGGTGCGCCACGGCGGCTGCCTCGACCCGGCCGCTGACGCCGAGCTTGGCCAGGATGTTCGAGACGTGGACGCTGGCCGTCTTCGGGCTGATGAACAGCGCGGAGGCGATCTGCCCGTTGGACCGGCCGGCGGCCACGAGCGCCAGCACCTCCCGCTCGCGCTCGGTCAGGCCGAAGGGCACCGCGGCCGGCTCGACCGCCGGAGCCGGGACACCGTCGTCCTCCGCGATCCGGGCTCGCCGCGCGAGGGCCAGCGCGTCGTCGAGCAGCGGCTGCGCGCCCAGCCGGCGGGCGTCGGCGAGAGCCGCGCGCAGCGGTCCGCCGGCAGCGGCGCGGTCGCCGGCGGTGCTGACCGCCTCGGCCAGCCGGTACCGCGCGTACGCGGTCGGCCAGACGTCACCGGCCGTCTCCCAGGCGCGGACCGCCTCGGCCCAGGCCCGGGCGGAGGGCTCGCCCCGGCGGCGCACGTCCTCAGCCGCGGTGAGGGCGCGGTAGGCGGCCGCGGCGGGGGAGGGGGTGACCGCCGCGCCCGGCAGCGCGTCCGGGTCCGGGCGGCCGCGCAGGTCGTCCTCGGCGTCGTGCCGGTCCCGCGCGCGCAGCGCGAGATCGGCGGCGATGCGGCCGTCCAGCCAGACCAGCGGCCAGGCGTACCGGACCGACCACGCGGTGGACTCGTCGAGTGCCGCTGTCACCAGGGCGTCGGCATCGCTCAGATCGCCCCGGCCGCGGGCGGCGTCGGCCTCGATGTAGGCCAGCGCCTGGGTGAACTGTGGCTCGCGGCTGTCGCCCAGGTACCGGCGTGCCTGCCGCACGTGGTCGAGTGCCTCGTCGAAGCGGCCGCGGCACACGGCCACGTAGCCGAGCAGCTCGTGCAGGGACGCGGCGAACACGCCGGTGAGCCCGCCGGTCAGCGCCTCCCGGGCGAGCCGCTCGGCCTCTGCCCAGTCGCCCATCCGGACGAGGGGTTCGACGAGGTTGCCGGTCAGGAACGCGCCGAAGCTCCGCGACAGCCCCACCCGGGCGGCCAGCTCGATGCCCTGCCGGGCGGCCTCCGCCGCGTCCCGGTGCCGACCGCGGGCCTCCAGGCAGTCGGAGAGGTTCACGTATCCGCGCAGGGCGGTCTCGTGGTCGGAGGCGTCGAGGGCCAGCCCCAGGCCGTCGCGGAGCGCCGCCTCGCCCTCCGCGGGATCCTCGAGGTAGCTCAGCGTCGAGCCGAGCGTGAGCAGAGCGCTGGCCTCCTGCTCCCGCGCGCCCACGGCGCGCGCGGCCGCCAGCGCGGTGCGCGCCACGTCCGGTCCGCGGTCGGCGCCCAGCCGCATCAGGGCGTTGGCGAGCGAGGCCAGCACGGTGGCGCGGGCCAGGCTCGGTGGATCCTCCGGCAGGCGCCCGAGCACCTCCTCGAGCGCGGCGACGCTCGCCCCGTCCTCACCGAGCCCGCGCAGGGTCCTCGCGCGCTGTTCCACCACCAGCGCGGCCCGCTCGGGGTCCGCGTCGGCGTCGACCAGTTCCAGCGCCCGCTGCAGCAGGGGGAGCGCCCGCTCCATGTCACCGCTGTGGAACGCCGCCCGCGCCGCCAGTCGCAGGACCTCCACCTGGTCGGCGCCGGCCCACGTCTCCGCGTCGGGCACGCCGCGCCACACCTCGAGGGCGCGCTCCAGGTGGCGGCGCCCCTCGGCCGGCGCGAAGGCCGCGATCGCCTGGCGTCCGGCGCGTACGGAGGCCGAAAGCGCGCGGGGGAGGTCGTGGGCGGCGTACCAGTGGACGGCCAGGGTCGCGGGCACGGACGCGTCGTCGAGGGCCAGGCCCGGGTCCCGCTCGAGCGCCTCGGCGTAGGAGGTGTGCAGCTCCGCGCGCTCGCCGGGAAGCAGGTCCTCGTAGACGGCGTCCCGGGTGAGCGCGTGCCGGAACGCGTAGCCGCGCCCGGTGCCGTCGACGACCAGCAGCGAGGCGTCCACGGCCTCGCGCAGCGCCCCGTAGAGCTCGGCTGCCGACACCGCCGTCACCTCGGCGAGCAGTCGCTCCGGCACCCACCGGCCGGCGACGGCGGCGGTGCGCAGCAGGCGCTGGGCCGGGCCGGACAGCCGCTCGGCGCGGGACAGCAGCACGTCGCGCAGGGACGGCGGGAGGTCGAGCCCGCGGTCGCCGTCGCGCACCGTGCGCACCAGCTCCTCGACGAAGAAGGCGTTGCCCTCGGAGCGGTCGAACACGAGGTCGACCATCGCCGGATCCGGCGGACCGCCGAGGATGGCCGCCATCTGGGCGCCGACCTCCGCACGGCTGAACCGTTCGAGCTGGAGGCGCTCGACACCCCGCAGCCGCTCCCAGCCGGAGAGCAGCGGGCGCAGGGGTGAGCGGCGGTCGACCTCGTCGGAGCGGTAGGTCAGCACGAGCATCACCCGGGTGCCCTGCAGCGCCCGCACCAGGAAGGCGACGAGGTCCAGCGTGGAGCGGTCGGCCCAGTGCAGGTCCTCGACCACCAGGATCAGCGGCACCTCCCGCCCGAGTCGCCCCAGTACGCCGAGCACGAGCTCGAACAGCTGCGCCGTGCTCCCACCGGCGGGGGAGGGGGGCACGTCGTCCGGGGCCAGTTCGGGCAACAGCCGGGCCAGCTCCCGGCGAGCCGGGCCGAGCAGCCGGTCGAGGTCGGGCGACGCCGTCGTCCGGACCAGCGTCCGCAGCGCCTCCACGAGCGGCACCAGGGGCAACCCCTCGCCGCCGAGCTCGATGCATCCGCCGGCGAGCAGCCGGACGTCGTCGACGCCGTCGAACGCCGCCTGCAGCAGCCGGCTCTTGCCGACGCCGGCCTCCCCGCCCAGCAGGACGACGACCGGCTCGCCGGCGGCCGTGCGGCGCAGTGCCGCACGCAGCTGGGCCAGTTCCCGCTCCCGCCCCACGAGGACGGGGCTGATCACCTCCACCGGCACGCACCGATGCTGGCACGCGCGATCGGCTCTGAGGTGCCTCACGGACCTGGCCCGCGCCCGAGCCCGACCCGTCCCGGCAGATCTGAGGTAGCCCGACGACGGCGAATGCGCCGCACGCCCGATCCGGAGGCCGCTGCCTCAGCCCGACCCTGGATCCAGCGCCGCACGGGCGTTCCCGCACTCGCCGGAGGCAGTCGCCATGAACGACCTCGACATCATCTGCAAGGGCATCGTCATCGTCGGTCTCGCCGGTCCGCTCGCCGCGGCGGTGCGGTCGTGAGCGGGGCGCCGGGATCCATGCGCAGCGCCCTGCGGCACCGGAACTTCCGCAGGCTGCTGGTCGGGCTCGCCGTGTCGCAGGCGGGGGACTGGCTCTACAACGTGGCGCTGCTGGCCTTCGTCTACGAGCGGACGCACAGCGCCGGCTGGCTCGCCGCGACGACGGCCGCCCGCGTGCTGCCGATCGTCGTGCTCGGCCCGCTGGGCGGGGTGATGGCCGACCGGTTCGACCGACGCCGGACGATGGTCGTCTCCGACCTGGTGCGCGCCGGCCTGATGGTGGCCCTCGCCGGCGTGGCGCTGGCCGGGCTCCCCGTCGTCCTGGCGCCGGTCCTGGCGGGACTGGCGACGGCAGCCGCCGCGCCCTACCCGCCCTGCGCCGCCGCCACGACCCCTCGGCTCGTGCCGGACGACGACCTGCCGGGCGCCAACGCGGCGCGTGCGGTCGTCGGCATGGGCGCGATCGCGGCCGGCCCGGTCGTGGGGGCGTTGCTGCTGCTCCTCGGCCCGGCGAGCACGGCCTTCCTGGTCAACGCCGGCACCTTCGGGCTGTCCGCCCTCGCGGTCCTCGCCATCCCCGCCGGCGCCGCCTTCCGGCCCGGTCGGGCGCCCGAGGTCCGGAGCGGGGTCGTCGCCGACATCGTGCTCGGCGCCCGCGCGCTGCGGTCGCACCCCGTCGCCGTCCGTCTCCTGGGGGCCGACGTCGTCTGCAGCGTCGTGTACGGCATGCAGACGGTGCTCCTGCTGCTGCTCACCCGCCACCTCGGGTTCGGCGAGGCCGGCTACGGCTACGTGCTGGCCGGGCTGGGGATCGGCGGGATCGTGGGCACGACCGTCGCGGGCCGGGCGGCTGCGAGTGGCCGGCCGCGCGCGGTGCTGGTCGGGGCGCTGCTCGTCCTCGCCGTCCCGTCGGCGCTCATGGCGGTCACGCCGTGGCTGGCCGGACTGCTGCTGTGGGCCGTCATCAGCGGCTCCGGCGCCGTGCTCGTCGAGGTGCTGTGCGAGACCGCCCTGCAGCGGGAGCTGGACGAGGAGGTCTTCGCCCGCGCCTACGGGATCGCGCTGCCGATGACCATCGGAGGCATCGTGGTCGGCTCGCTGGTGGCCGCCCCGCTGGTCGCGCTCGTCGGGCTGACCGGCGCGATCATCGGCACCGGCGTGCTGGCCGGGGGCTACGCCGGCATCGCCGCTCTGCCCCGCCGCAGCGTGGGCCGCCACCGCGCACCGATCACGCCGGTGATCGTCCCCGACGCCGCGGCAGCCTGAGAGCAGGAAAGCGCCGAATGAGGAACCGCACCGTTCCACTGAGTAGTCCGGAGGGTGCGGGGGGTGGCAGCGCGACGGGCGGCGTGCCGCAACTGCCCCGTGACGCCCGATGGCGTTGACAGCCTCGCGACGGCCTGGCGAGGGTTGCGGTCCGGTTTCGAAGGACACACGCCGATCGGGGAGTCGTCCATGTCCGTCCTTGACCGACGCGGGATGCACGTCAGGAAAGGCCGGGGGGCATCGACGCCCCACCGCGGCGGCCGGCGACGGCGGTCCGGCAAGCGGGTGGCGGCCGTCCTGCTGGTGACGGCCGCCCACGCTCTGCTCGCCGGTGTCGGCGCTGCCCGGGCCGCGGCGTCGCAGTCCGCGCCCCTGGGTGTCGACGTCTCGTATCCGCAGTGCGGCGCGCCCCTGCCGACGGGCCGTGCCTTCGCCATCGTCGGCGTGACGGGTGGAACGGCCATCACGACGAACCCCTGTCTGGGCAGCCAGCTGGCGTGGGCGGCGGGTGCCACCGGGGGCACCCCCCACGACCGCGTCCAGCTGTACGTGAACACGGCGAACCCGGGCCCGGCGGCGGCGTCATGGCCGCGGGCCGGCAGCAACCGCTACGGCATCTGCGACGGCTCGGTCTCCGGGGCGTGCTCCTACCGGTACGGCTGGGATCGAGCCCACGACGACGCGACGGGTCGTGGCATCGCGCATCCGGAGCGGTACGTGTGGTGGCTCGACGTGGAGATCGCCAACACGTGGGACTACGCGTTCGGCGGTCACAGGCGCAACGCCGCCGTCCTCGAGGGGATGACCGACTACTTCCGGTCGATCGGCGTGCGCGGGGTGGGGATCTACTCGACGAGGTACCAGTGGGACCACGTCGCGGGCGACGGCGTGATGCCCGACAGCAGCTTGAACGGCCTGCCCAACTGGCGGCCCGCAGGAGCCGATCTCGCCGCGGCGCAGGCCACGTGCCGTGTCGCACCGCTGACCAGGGGAGGCGCCGTCACGATCACGCAGTACACGACGGACTACGACTACAACTACTCCTGCATCTGACCGGGCGGGAGCCGCGGAACGACGAAGGACCCGGTCCCGGGAGCGGGAACGGGTCCTTCGTCGCGTGGCTCAGCTCTTGGGGCGTGCCCCGGCCCGGAGCGCGCCGAGCAGGTCGTGGTTGAGCCGGGAGATCGTCTCCATCGAGATGCCCTTGGGGCACGCGGCGGAGCACTCGCCGATGTTGGTGCACCCGCCGAAGCCCTCGCGGTCCTGCTGGGCGACCATGTTCACCACGCGGTCGTTGCGCTCGGGCTGGCCCTGGGGCATCAGGCCGAGGTGCGTGACCTTGGCGGCGGTGAAGAGCATCGACGAGGCGTTCGGGCACGCCGCCACGCAGGCGCCGCAGCCGATGCAGGTGGCGGCGTCGAACGCGGCGTCGGAGTCCTTCTTCGGCACCAGGATCGAGTGGGCCTCGGGCGCCGTCCCGGTCGGGACCGAGATGTAGCCGCCGGCCTGGATGATCCGGTCGAAGGCGCGGCGGTCGACGGCGAGGTCCTTGATCACCGGGAACGGGCTGGCCCGCCACGGCTCGATGTCGATCGTGTCGCCGTCCTTGAACGACCGCATGTGCAGCTGGCACGTGGTCGTCTGCTGCGGGCCGTGCGCCTGACCGTTGATCATGACGCCGCACATGCCGCAGATGCCCTCGCGGCAGTCGTGGTCGAAGGCGACGGGGTCGTCGCCCTCCATGATCAGCTGCTCGTTGAGCACGTCCAGCATCTCGAGGAAGGACATGTCGGGCGAGATGTCGGTGACCTTGTAGGTGACCATCTTGCCCTTGGCCGTCGGGCCGTTCTGCCGCCAGACGCGCAGGGTCAGGTTCATCCCGCGCTTCTCGGACGAGTGGTCGACGGACGATCGGGCGCCGTCCTGGGTGATGGTCACTTGTAGCTCCGCTGGGCCAGGTGGACGTACTCGTACTCGAGGTCTTCCTTGTGGAGGACCGGGGGCTCGTTCTCGGGCGTCCACTCCCAGGCGGCCACGTAGGCGAAGTTCTCGTCGTCGCGCAGCGCCTCGCCGTCGGGGGTCTGGCTCTCGGCGCGGAAGTGCCCGCCGCAGCTCTCCCGGCGGTGCAGGGCGTCGACGCACATCAGCTCGGCGAGCTCGATGAAGTCGGCGACCCGGCCGGCGAGCTCGAGGGTCTGGTTGAAGGACTGGCCGTCGCCGGTCACCTTCAGGTTGGTCCAGAACTCCTGGCGGATCTCGGGGATCCGGTCGAGAGCCTTGCGCAGGCTCTCCTCGGAGCGCTCCATCCCGCACATGTCCCACATGAGCTTGCCGAGCTCGCGGTGGAAGGACGCCGGCGTGCGGGTGCCGTTGATGTCGAGCATCCGCTGCACGCTGTTCTGCACGTTCTGCAGCGCCTCGCCCGCAGCGGGGTGCGAGTCGTCGACGGTGTCGAACGGCGCGTCCGCGAGGTACTCGGTGATCGTCGCGGGCAGGACGAAGTAGCCGTCGGCGAGGCCCTGCATCAGCGCGCTGGCACCGAGTCGGTTGGCGCCGTGGTCGGAGAAGTTGGCCTCACCGATCACGAACATGCCCGGGATCGTCGACTGCAGGTCGTAGTCGACCCACAGGCCGCCCATCGTGTAGTGGACGGCGGGGTAGATCCGCATCGGCGTCGCGTAGGGATCCTCGCCCGTGATCTGGGCGTACATGTCGAAGAGGTTGCCGTACTTGGCCTGGACCGCCGGGCGTCCCAGGCGCCCGATGGCGTCCGCGAAGTCCAGGTAGACCCCCAGGCCGCCCGGCCCGACGCCCCGGCCCTCGTCGCAGACGTTCTTGGCGGCACGCGAGGCGATGTCGCGAGGCACCAGGTTGCCGAACGAGGGGTAGATGCGCTCGAGGTAGTAGTCGCGCTCGCCCTCGGGGATCTCCCGGGGGTCGCGGGTGTCGCCGCGCTCCTTGGGCACCCACACGCGGCCGTCGTTGCGCAGCGACTCGCTCATCAGCGTGAGCTTGGACTGGTAGTCGCCCTTGACCGGGATGCAGGTCGGGTGGATCTGCGTGTAGCAGGGGTTGGCGAAGTACGCCCCCCGCTTGTGCGCCCGCCAGATCGCCGTCGCGTTGGAGCCCATGGCGTTGGTCGACAGGTAGAAGACGTTGCCGTAGCCACCCGTGGCCAGGACGACGGCGTCGGCGTAGTGCGTGCTGATCTCGCCGGTGACCAGGTCGCGGGCCACGATGCCGCGGGCGCGCCCGTCGACGACGATCAGGTCGAGCATCTCGGTGCGCGCGTGCTGCTCGACGCTGCCGGCCGCGATCTGCCGCTCGAGGGCCTGGTAGGCGCCGTAGAGCAGCTGCTGCCCCGTCTGGCCGCGGGCGTAGAAGGTCCGTGACACCTGGGTGCCGCCGAAGGAGCGGTTGTCGAGCAGGCCGCCGTACTCGCGGGCGAAGGGGACGCCCTGGGCGACGCACTGGTCGATGATGTTGACGCTGACCTCGGCGAGGCGATGCACGTTGTTCTCGCGGGAGCGGAAGTCGCCGCCCTTGATCGTCTCGTAGAACAGCCGGTACACGCTGTCGCCGTCGTTGCGATAGTTCTTGGCGGCGTTGATACCGCCCTGCGCGGCGACGCTGTGCGCGCGGCGCGGGCTGTCCTGGTACCAGAACGACTTGACCTTGTAGCCGGCCTCGCCGAGAGTCGCGGCCGCCGAGCCGCCGGCCAGACCGGTGCCCACCACGATGACCGTCATCTTGCGGCGGTTGGCCGGGTTGACCAGGCGGCCGCGGAAGCGTCGCTCGCTCCAGCGCTCGCCGATCGCGACGTCGCTCGGGGCCTTGGTGTCGGCGATCGGGTCGCCGACGGTGAACAGTTCGAGTGGCATGAGTGGGTGCGTTCCTGTCCTTAGTCCACGAGCCCGAAGACGACGGCGGCCGGCACGACGAGATACCCGGCGATGAGGAGGGTGGCGAAGGCGATCGCGAAGGCGTTGACGGTGCGCTCCCGGCGCCGGTTGCTCTGACCGAGGGTCTGGGTGGCGCTCCAGATCCCGTGCCGCAGGTGCATGCCGAGCAGGATCAGCGCGACGACGTAGACGATCGTGGCCGCCGGGTTCTGGAAGCTGGCGACCAGGCGGTCGTAGGGCGTCGAGTCCGTGCCGTCGGGGTTCGCGACGCCGAACGTCAGGTCGAGGATGTGGTAGACGATGAACAGCGCGATGATCACGCCGCCCCAGCGCATGGTCCGCGACGCGTAGCTCTGGGCCACCGACTTCTTGGTCACGTACGACTGCGGCCGGGCGCGCTTGGCCTGGCGCCACAGCGAGATCGCCGCCCACATGTGGGCCACGACCGACACGACCAGGCCGATCTCGATGACGGTGAGCAGCGTGCGCGGCGGCAGGGCCGGCTCACCGACGGTGCGGAGCCACTCCGAGTAGTGGTTGAACGACTGCGCGCCCTGGAAGACGTGCAGGTTGCCGATCATGTGCGCGATCAGGAACAGCAGCATCAGAATGCCGCTCACCGCCATCACGATCTTCTTGAACACCGAGCTGGTCTTCGCTTGCTTCGGTGTCCTGCGCTGGACCTGATCCGTCACCGTCACCACACGGAACACGCTAGGTCCCGCCTGTGTTTGCGGCCAGGTAAACACGAGGTGACTCACCTCATGTAAGGCTGCCCTTAGCGCTGGAGCCGACAGGGAGGACGACGACATGGCGGTGACCAGAGGATTCCTCGGCCGCAAGCGGGACAGGGACCCGCGCCTGCCGCCGGGTCAGTACGACGTCGGTGCCGACTGGCCGGTCCTGACCGCCGAGCCGACGCCCCGGATCAGGCCCGAGGACTGGTCGGTCACCGTCGACGGCCACGTCGGGACGCCGACCACCTGGACGTGGGAGGAGGCGCACCGCCTGCCGCCCTCGGACTACCGCGGCGACATCCACTGCGTGACCACGTGGTCGAAGTTCGACACCCACTTCGCCGGTGTCAGCGTCGACACCCTGCTGGAGGCGGTCCGCCCCACCGCCGACGCCCACTTCGTCATGGCGACGTCGAAGACGGGCTACACGACGAACCTGCCCCTGGCCGACGTCACCGACGGCAAGGCGTGGCTGGTCTGGGAGTTCGACGGCCGGCCGCTGCCGATCGAGCACGGCGGCCCCGTGCGGCTGCTCGTTCCGCACCTCTACTTCTGGAAGAGCGCCAAGTGGGTCAGCCGCCTGACGCTGATGACGCGCGACCAGCCCGGCTTCTGGGAGCAGAACGGCTACCACGACCGCGGCGACCCGTGGCGGCAGCAGCGGTACCAGGGCGACTGAGGAACACGGGCGGATCGCCGGTCCCGCGGAACCACGGGACCGGCGATCCGGGTCGTGCGGTCAGACCGTCGGCGGCACCATCGACGCGCGGACCAGGGGAGTGCGGTCCCAGGCACGGTGCAGCCCGAGCGCGGCGACGACCGCGCCGGCCAGCTTGGCGTTCGACTTCCTGCCGGTGATCACACCGGGCGCCCCGGGGTCGATGCCGCCGGCGCGGAGCACGTCCACGCCGTCGCCCCACGCCCCGACCGCCTTCAGGTGGCGGAACGCCTCCTGAAGCATCACCAGGGCCCGGAAGTCGCCGTCCTTGGGCGCGCCGTCGGCCACCACGATCGCGTCGAACTCGATCGAGCGGCCGGTGGCGAAGGTGCGCTCGACGATCTCCACCTTGCGCCCCTTCACCAGCTGCCCACCGTGCGCCGCGATGACCCGCAGCAGCGCGCCCTCGGCCTCGAGGGCCTTGCGCAGCGCTGCGATGCCGTCGAGGTCGGCGCCGGGTCCGGCGACCACACCGACGATCCGACCCTGGATCGGGAAGGGCGTCGGCCGGATCTGGCGCAGCGCCGGTGACTCCGGGCGCGGCTTCTCCGGCTTGATCCTCTTCGGTACCGGGAGACCGAGGCCGGCGGCCACCTCCGCGCACAGTCGCTCGTCGATGCGGGCCAGCACGGTGAGCGCCCGCTCCTTGATGCCCTGCTCGTAGCACTTGCCGAGTTCGAAGGTGTACGCGTCGATCACGTGCTGCTGTTCGACGCTGGTGAGGCTCTTGTAGAACAGGGCCGGCTGTGAGAAGTGGTCGTCGAACGACGCCGGCGCCGCACGGACGACGTCCCCCTCGACGTGCCGGGGCACGTTCACGTAGGCCCCGTCGGCCCAGTTCGCAGGGAACGGGACGCCGTCGTCGACGCTGTTGGGCGTGTACGGCGCCTGCCCGGTGTGCACCGCCTGCTGGTGGAACCCGTCCCGGGTGTTGTCGTTGACCGGCGCGTGCGGTCGGTTGATCGGGATCTGCGTGAAGTTCGGTCCACCGAGCCGGGTGAGCTGCGTGTCCAGGTAGGAGAAGTTCCGGCCCTGCAGCAGGGGGTCGTTGGTGCCCTCGATGCCCGGCACGAGGTGCCCCGTGTGGAAGGCGACCTGCTCGGTCTCGGCGAAGAAATTCGTCGGGTTCGCATTCAGGACCAGCGTGCCGATGACCTGCACCGGCGCCGACTCCTCGGGCACGATCTTGGTGGGATCGAGCAGGTCGATGCCCTCGAAGGCCTCGTCCGGGGTGTCCGGCAGGATCTGGATGCCGAGGTCCCACTCGGGGAAGGCACCGTTCTCGATGGCGTCGTAGAGGTCGCGGCGGTGGAAGTCGGGGTCGACACCCGCGGCGATCTGCGCCTCCTCCCACGTGAGCGAGTGCACGCCGAGCTTCGGCTTCCAGTGGAACTTGACCAGGACGGTCTGCCGCTTCTCGTTCACCAGCCGGAACGTGTGGACGCCGAATCCGTCCATCGTCCGGTAGCTGCGCGGGATGCCGCGGTCGCTCATGTTCCAGATCGTGTGGTGCGTGGCCTCGGTGTGGAGGGTGACGAAGTCCCAGAACGTGTCGTGCGCCGACTGCGCCTGCGGGATCTCCCGGTCGGGGTGCGGCTTGCCCGCATGGATGATGTCCGGGAACTTGATCGCGTCCTGGATGAAGAAGACCGGGATGTTGTTGCCGACCAGGTCCCAGGTGCCCTCCTTCGTGTAGAACTTCGTCGCGAAGCCGCGGGTGTCGCGCACCGTGTCGGCCGAGCCGCGCGAGCCCAGCACCGTGGAGAAACGGACGAAGACCGGCGTCTGCAGGCCCTTCTCGGCCAGGACGGCGGCCCGGGTGACCTTCGCGGCCGCACCGTTGGCGGTGAAGACGCCGTGCGCCCCGGCACCTCGCGCGTGCACGACGCGCTCCGGGATCCGCTCGTGGTCGAAGTGCATGATCTTCTCGCGCAGGTGGAAGTCCTCGAGCAGGACCGGGCCGCGCGGACCCGCCTTGAGCGAGTGGTCGCTGTCGGGGATGCGCACCCCGTTCGGCGTGGTCAGCGTGTCGCCCGCCTGACCCCGCGGATCGCGCCCGTCCTTCGGGCCCTCGTAGCCGACTCCGGTGGGGCTGACGGTCCTCGGGGCGGACTGGTCGGGCTGGCGTGCGGGAGGCATGGCGGTTCCTGACTGTTCCGGACGCTGTTTGATGAGGGCTACCCGAGCCGCTCGCCGGGGCAAACCGCAACGGTGCTCCGCCGGTGTGTCGGCGGCACGAGGAGACTGACGCCGGTGACCGATCCCTTCGCGCCCGATCGCCGTCGTCCGCCGATCACCGGCCACTGGCACACCGCGACCGTCGCCGGGCTGCGCCGGCCGATCCCGCGCTCCGTGCAACTGCGCCTCGACGTCGTCGACCGGATGGAGCACATGCCGGGGCAGCACTACGTCGTCCGGCTGACCGCCCCGGACGGCTACACGGCGCAGCGCTCCTACTCGGTGGCCTCCTCGCCGGGGGATCCGCTGGTCGAGTTGTTCGTCGAGCGGCTGGACGGCGGCGAGGTCTCCACCCACCTCGCCGACGTGGTGGAGCCCGGCGACGTGCTGGAGGTGCGCGGCCCGCTCGGGGGCTGGTTCGTATGGGACGGCGCCACGCCCGCGCTCTGCGTCGCCGGCGGCACCGGGGTGGTCCCGTTCATCGCCATGATCAGGACGGCGCGCGAGCTCGGCCGCCTCGACCTGCTGCGGGTCGCGGTGTCCGCCCGCACGCTCGCGGAGCTGCCCTACGCCGACGAGCTCGCGGCCGCCGGCGCCCTCATCGTGCTCACCCGGGAGGCGCACGGCATCCGACCGGCGGCCCGGCTCACCGCAGTCGATCTGCTGCCGCTGTGGGAGCCGGGCCAGACCGCCTACGTCTGCGGCTCGGCCGGGTTCGCCGACGCGGCGGGGCAGCTGCTGCTCGGGCTCGGCATGCGCGCCGAGGACATCCGCGTCGAGCAGTTCGGGCCCAGCGGCGGCTGACCGGTCCGGCGCCGTCCCCGCTCGTCGTCAGCGGGCCGCCTGGCGCAGCGGCCCCGCGACCCGGCGGGCCACCTCGGCGCGGCTGCTCAGCCGCACGACCGGGAGGTCCGGCCGGCGGCCGGGGGCATGGCTCAGCTCGGTGCGGGAACGGGATCCAGGAGGCGGGACCGTACTGGGGCTCCGCGCCGGTCCGGGCGGGAAAGGGGTCGCCGGGCGCGTGCCCACCGTTACCCTTCGCCCCACGCTCCGCGTACGCCAGGGGGAACACATGGCCGACGACAGCGACCAGCGCCGCGATCTGCTCGGGCGGATCGAGTCGCGCCGCGCCGCGGTGCAGGCCTTTCTCCGCACCAACCGCCCGCGCACCCGGCGTCGCGCCAACCTGACGATCGTGTTCAGCTCGCTGGCCGCCGTGTTCACCGTGGGCCCGGCGGTCGGGGGAGAGACGTTCGCCGAGGGTGTCCAGAAGGCGCTCGGGCTCGCCAGCGACTCCTACGTCTGGCGCACCCTCTGCCTGCTCGCCCTCATCGTGTCGGTCTGCTCGGCGGTGCTGACCAACCTCGGCAAGTCCTCGGACGACGTGTCGCGGCTCTCCACCGCCGAGGCCGCGAACGCGGAGCTGGAGGGCCTCGCGTCGCTGCTGCAGTTCGGCCAGCTCGGCGTCCAGGACGGCGTGAAGCTCTACCAGCAGTACACCGTCAAGATCCCGTTCGTCGACGAGTTGCCCGGTGCGGTCGGTGCCGGGTACGGGGCGTCCCCGGGACGCTGACCGGCCGCGTGTGCTCACCGCCCGGCCGGGGGTAGGGGACGGGCCTCAGGGGCTCGACCGGTTCCTGCGCCGGACCGGAGGAGGAACCGTGGCAGGACCGCGGGAGGAACTGGGTTCGACCGACGCACCCGCCGAGGACGAGGTCACCGAGGCGTTCGACCGCATCGTCAGCGAGGGCGCCCAGCGGTTGCACCGTTCCTGGCGCGAGGTGCTGACCACCGGCCTGGCCGGAGGGCTGGAGGTCGCCACCGGGGTGATGGCCCTCCTCGCGGTCTACGCCGAGACCGGCAGCCATCTGCTCGCCGGCCTCGCCTTCGGCATCGGCTTCATCGCCCTCATGCTGGCGCGCAGCGAGCTGTTCACCGAGGGCTTCCTGGTGCCGGTCACGGCCGTCGTGGCGGGCCGCGCCAGCCTCGCGCAGCTGGGCCGGCTCTGGACGGGGACCCTGGTCGCCAACCTCGTCGGCGGCTGGATCGTGATGTGGCTGGTCGTGCACGCCCTGCCCTCGCTGGGCGCGACGGCGATCGAGTCGGCGACCACCTTCCTCGACGCCCCTCTGGACCTGAGGTCCGCGTGCCTCGCGGTGCTGGCCGGCAGCATCATCACGCTGATGACGCGCATGCAGCACGGCGCCGCCTCCGAGGCCGGCAAGCTCGCCGCGGCGATGGCCGGCGCCTTCCTCCTCGCCGGCCTGATGCTCTTCCACTCGATCCTCGACTCGCTGATCATCTTCGGGGGCATCCACGCCGGGGGGCCGTTCGGTTACGGCGACTGGCTGGCGTGGTTCTGGTACACCGCCCTGCTCAACCTCGCCGGAGGTCTCGTCGTGGTGACGTTCCTCCGCCTGGTGCGCAGCAAGGAACTCATCGTGCGCGAGCGGTCGGCGGCCAGGGGCGAGTCCTGAGAGACGGATGAGGCGCATGCCTCGCCGCCGTTCGGAGCCGAGGGCGCGCCTCTCCGCCGGGGCGGTCCGCGCTGGCCATCCTGACCGCGTGATCGAGATCGACGGGTTGACGAAGGCCTACCGGTCCCGCGTCGCCGTCGACGACCTCACCGTCACGGTGGAGCCCGGCCGGGTCACCGGTTTCCTGGGACCCAACGGCTCGGGCAAGACCACGACGATGCGCTGCATCCTCGGCCTGACCCGGCCCACGGCGGGGACGGCGACGGTGCTGGGGCGCCCCTACCGCGAGCTCGCGCAGCCGATGCGCCGGGTCGGCGCGCTGATCGACCCGCGGGCCCGGCACGCTGGGCGCACGGCCTACGCGCACCTCCGGGTGCTGGCCGAGAGCAACGCCGTTCCGCTGCGCCGGGTGGACGAGGTCATCGAGCTCGTCGGCATCGGCCCGGTCGCACACGAGCGGCTGCGCGGTTTCTCGCTGGGCATGGCGCAGCGGCTGGGGCTCGCCGCCGCTCTGCTCGGCGATCCCGACGTCCTGGTGCTCGACGAGCCGGTCAACGGACTGGACCCCGAAGGCATCCGCTGGGTGCGCGAGTTGCTGCGCGACCTCGCCGACGAGGGGCGCACGCTGCTGGTGTCCAGCCACCTCATGAGCGAGATGGAGGAGACCGCCGACCACCTCGTCGTCCTCGGGCGGGGGCGGCTGCTGGCCGACGTTCCCATGGCCGACCTGCTGGGCCGGCACGCCGCGGTGCGCGTGCGCAGCCCGCAGGCCTCGCTCCTGGCGCGGGCTCTCGAGCGGGCCGGTGCCGCCGTCGACTACGAGGAGGACAGCGCCCTCTGGGTCGAGGGCCTGGACGTGGTCGAGGTCGGTGACGTTGCCTACCTGTCCGGCCTGCGCGTGCACGAGCTCACCCAGATCACCGCGTCGCTGGAGTCGGCCTACCTGGCCCTTACCGAGGACGAGGTCGAGTACGAGGCGGTCGCGCTGTGAGGCGGAAGGTGCCGTTCCGCGCGCTGCTGCGCAGCGAGTGGAGCAAGCTGCGGTCGGTGCGTGCCACGTGGTGGTGCACCGGCCTCTATCTTCTGGTGGTCGGCGGCACCGGCTGGCTGGCCGCGGCCGGCGCCGGCACCGCACCGCGCGCCGACGCCGCCGTCGCCACGGCGTTCACCGGCTTCGGTGTCGGCCAGCTGGTGCTCGTCGTGCTCGGTGTCCTGGCCGTGACGTCGGAGTTCTCGACCGGCACCGCGCTCGTCTCGATGACGGCGGTGCCGCGGCGGACCCGGCTGCTCCTCGCCAAGACGCTGGTCGTCGCGGTCTGGTGCACGCTCCTCACGCTCCTGCTCACCGTCGTGTGCGCTCTCGCCGCGCAGCTGCGTATCGCCGTCCCCGGCGGCATCGCGCTCCTCGGACCGGACGTGCTGCGGTCGTCCGGGCTCCAGATCGGGGCGGCTGCCCTCGTCGGAGTGCTGGCCGTCGGGCTGGGCGCTGTCGTGCGCTCGACCGCCGGCGCCGTCGGTGTGGGCCTTGCGCTGGTCGCGGTGCTCCCGCCGGCACTGGCGTTGTCCGGGGGCCAGTGGGAGATCCGGTTGTCGCAGGCCCTGCCCGCGCTGCGGGTGGGCGAGGACGCCTTCCTCGCCGCGACGACCACCTGGCAGACCGGCACGGCCGTCATCGCCGCCTGGGCCGTGGGCGCGTGGGTGCTCGGAGCAGTGCTGCTGGAGCGCCGGGACGTCTAGCCGCGTGGCCCCGGATCAGATCGACTCCGGTGTCCGGAGCTTTCCCGCCCGGTTCGTCGTGCGCTAGGGCGTCGCCGGCGCGCTCGTGCTGGTCGCGGTCGAGGACGTGGTGGTGGGCGTCGAGGAGGTGGTGGTGGGCGTCGAGGACGTGGTGGTCGCCGTCGTGGTGGTCGGCGTCGAGGACGTGGTGGTCGGCGTCGAGGACGTGGTGGTCGCCGTCGAGGACGTGGTGGTCGCCGTCGAGGACGTGGTGGTCGCCGTGGAGGACGTGGTGGTCGCCGTGGAGGACGTGGTGGTCGCCGTCGAGGTGGTCGGCGTCGTGGTGGTCGGCGTCGTGGTGGTCGGCGTCGTGGTCGGGTCCGTGGTCGGCGTCGTGGTCGGGTCCGTGGTCGGCGTCGTGGTCGGCGTGGTGGTCGGCGTGGTGGTCGGCGTGGTGGTCGGCGTGGTGGTCGGCGTCGTCGTGGGGTCCGTGGTCGGCGTCGTGGTCGGCGTCGTGGTCGGCGTCGTCGTCGGGTCCGTGGTCGGGGTCGTCGTCGGCGGCGTGGTCCCGGGTGGCGTCGTCGTGCCCGGGGGCGGCGTCGCCGTCGGCCCCGGCGTCGTGGGGGGACCGTTCGGGGTCGGGAACGGCCCGGCGTCCTGCGTCTGCACCTTCTTGGTGTGGGGGCTCCTGGTGTGGGGGCTCCTGATGTGGGGCGCGTGCGTCGCTCGTTGGTGCAACCGCACGGGGTGGACCCGGGTACTCGAGTGGGTGGACTTGGCAGGCTTTTGGACGGCGGTGGGCGCCTCGGCAAGGGGCGCCGCCGCCTGCGCCCGGAGCTGCGTCTGCGCGGCTCCCGTGGAGGCCGTGGACTCGTCGGGCAGTCGCCCCCCCAGCGCGGCCGGAACGCTGCCGGTCATGCCCACGTAGACGACGGCGAGGAGGACGACCGCGGCGACGCACAGCAGGGCGAGGACGAGCAGCGAGTCGAAGGCCTCGGGCGGCTCACTGCCGCTCGTGGAGGGATCGAAGTTCAGCTCGTCGTCCCCTGAGGCATCGGCGTCATCGCGGTGCGTGGGCATGCGGTTACCGGATCCCTCCGTCGGTCGGTTCGGGGTCAGCTGTCCAACCACGGCAGCTTGCCCAGCAAGCTGCGGGAACAGGGCGGTGAACGGCCCGGGAGCTGTCCGAGGGGGATGATGTGACGGCGGGTTGCGACTCAGCGGGGTCTCGAGCGTGCGCTCCGTGGTGAAAACGCAGGTCCCTGCCCTGCGGGATCCACCGCAGGGAGGTAGATCTGCGCCCCCGGACAGGCGGGGGGCGCACGTCTGCGCGGTGGAGCTGGAGCTCCGGCCGCAGCGCGCCCCCTAGGTGTCCGGCGGTCGACGCCGGAGCCGATAGGTTGGGCGGCACTGTGCTGCCCGCCGTCACCGCCACCCGCTACGTCACCCCGCTGCGCGAGGGTGGCTCGCTGCCGGGGCTCATGGAGGCCGACGATCTCGGCACATACGTGGTCAAGTGGCGGGCCGCCGGCCAGGGCGTGGGGGTGCTGGTCGCCGAGGTGGTCTGCGGCGAGCTCGCCCGCGCTCTGGGATTGCCGGTGCCCGCTCTGGTCACGGTCGACGTCGCCCCTGAGCTCGCCGTGGGCGAGCCCGACCACGAGGTCCAGGAGCTGCTGCAGCGCTCGGCGGGCCGCAACCTCGGGCTGGACTACCTGCCCGGGGCGCTGGACTTCGAGGCCGGTGCCGACGGCGTCGACCCCGCGCTCGCCGGACGCGTGCTGTGGTTCGACGCGCTGGTCGGCAACGTGGACCGGTCGTGGCGCAACCCCAACATGCTGTTCTGGCACGGCCGGCTGCAGCTGATCGACCACGGTGCCGCGCTGACGTTCCACCACCACTGGCCCGGTGCCCCCGCAGCCGTCGCCCGCCCCTACGACGCGACGGCGCACGCCCTGATCGAGTGCGCGCCGGACGTGCCCGCCGCCGACGGCGCGCTCGCACCGCTCGTGACGCGGGCACTGCTCTCGGACGTGCTGGACCAGGTGCCCGACGAGTGGCTGGACGAGGAGGGCGAGCAGCCCTCGGCCGTGCGGACCCGCTACGTCGACCAGCTGATGGCCCGGCTCGAGGCGCGTGAGAACTGGCTGCCCGGCCTGGTCGCGGCGGCCGCGGCGGGGGGAGGCCGCCGCCGCCGGGCACCGCGCGGGGAGAACCGGCCGTCGTGGCTGGGACCACCGCCGCCGGAGGGGGTCACCCAGCGATGAGGGACACGTTCGAGTACGCCGTCCTCCGGGTCGTGCCGCGGGTCGAGCGGGGCGAGGCCCTCAACGCCGGTGTCCTCGTCTACTGCCGGCAGCGCGACTACCTCGGGTCCCGCGTGCATCTGGACGCCGACCGGCTGCGGGCGCTCGATCCCACGGCCGACGCCGAGGCGATCGGGCGGGCCCTGCAGTCGGCCGCCGACGTCTGCGCGGCCGAGCCCGGTGCCGGCGCCGCCGGACGCGAGGCCCTCGGGTCGCGGTTCCGCTGGCTCACCGCGCCCCGCAGCACCGTCGTCCAGCCGGGCCCGGTGCACACCGGCCTGACCGACGATCCGGACGCGGACGCCGACCGGCTGCTGCGCCTGCTGGTGCTGCCGGTCGAGCCGTGATCCCCGGCGCCCTCCCCACGCCGCGAGCGGGAACGAGTGGGGTGGCTGGACGAGCTCAGTGAGCGGTGGCGGGATGGCCGTTCGCCGGCGCGTTCTCGCGCAAGGCGGCGAGCGCCTTGCTCGCGTAGTACGTGGCCGGGCCGCCTCCCATCAGGATGCTCACGCCGACCGCCTCCTCGACCTGCGCGGCCGTGGCCCCGGCGCCGAGCGCGCCGTGCACGTGCCAGGCGATGCAGCCCTCGCACTGGGTGCTGATGGAGATGGCGAGCGCAAGCAGTTCCTTGGTCGCACGACTCAGTTCGCCGTCGGCCAGCGCAGCCTCGTGCAACGCCGTGAAGGCGCGCATCACCGCTTTGGTGCCCGGCTGTCGGGCCAGCTCGCCGATGCCCTGCTCGAAGTCCTTCTTGGTGACCATGCTGTCCTCTTCCATGGGGTTGGCGTCGTCGTCACGCGCGATCAGGCCGGCGTGACCATGACCTTGATCGACCGGGTGGTGTCCGCCTGGGCCGCGAAGGCGTCGTTCACCTCGGTGAGCGGCAACCGGTGGGTGATCAGCGAGGTCACCTCGACCTCGCGCTCGGCCAGCAGCCGGAAGGCCTCCTGGGTGTCGGCGGTGGCGTAGGCGAAGCTGCCCAGGAGCCGCACCTCCTTCTGCACCAGTGGGTTGACGTCGAACGGCGCCGGCTCGGCGGTCAGCGCGACGACGCAGACCGTGCCGCCGGCGCGGACGATGTCGACGGCGAACTGGAGCAGTGGCCCCGCACCGGAGCACTCGATCACCGTGGGCAGCCCGGTCGCCTGGCGGTAGGGCGACGTCGTGGTGCCGAACCGATCGGAGACCGCCGCCGCGACGTCGGTACCCGTCGGATCGAGCACCTCCACGCCGTCCACCTTCTCCGCCACTGCACGGCGCAGCGGCGAGGTGTCGGTGGCCAGGATCATTCGGGCTCCCCATGCCGACAGCACGCGGACGACGCACTGTCCGATGGTGCCGAGCCCTGTGACGAGGATCGGGGCCGTCAGGTCGGGGTCGGCGATCCGGACGGTGCGCACGGCCACGGACAGCGGCTCCAAGAAGGCGCCCTCCTCCATGCTCATGGTCTCGGGCATCACGAACACCCGTTCGCCGGCCCGCGCGTCCCGGACGAGGACCCGATCGCCCAGGCCTCCACCGCTGCTCCGGGAGGCGTCCTCGCAGAGGTTCACCCGGCCGCGACGGCACTGAGCGCAGGCGCGGCAGGGGCCCAGGGGATTGACCGCCACCCGGTCGCCCACGGCCACGCCCTCGAGGGCCGAGCCGACCTCGACGACCGTGCCGGCGAACTCGTGACCCATCGGCATACCGGGCACGATCCAGGAGCCCTCCAGCCAGCTGTGCACGTCGGAGCCGCAGATCCCACAGGCCCCCACATCGAGGACGAGATCGTCCGGTCCCGGCTCGACCGGTGCCGCGGCACCGAGCTCGACGGTTCTGATGTCCCGGTACGTCGCAACGCGCATGAGGCCCTCCGGAGGCAGTTCGAGTCTCCCGACTGGTCGGTCGGGAGAGGCCGGGTGGTCACCCACTGTGCCGTGCGTCACCCCGACCGCGCAAGACCTCTGATGCGAGGGTTCTGAAGGCGGCAGGCAGGGAGGGGGTTGACACGTGCTTGTGGCCTAAGCCACAGTCGGCCCGACCGTCCGGTCGGGCGGCTCGTGGACATCGACGACGCCTTCGTGCTCGTCCCCACCCCTCGGAAGGAGCCGGCGCGTGAGCGTCTCAACAGGGACGGCGCGGCCGTCGATCAAGCTCGACGGCAAGAGGCGCTGGGTTTTTTACGCCGTTCTCTACACGAACTTCGTCGTGTGGCTGGACACAGCGAAGTTCAGCATCCTGACCCCGTTCTGGGCAGCCGAACTCGGTGCGGACGCCGGACAGATCGCCGCCATCTCGGCGGCCTACCTGCTCGGCTACTTCCCGATGCTGTTCCTGGCCGGCGTGCTCGCCGACCGACTCGGCCCCCGGCTGATGCTGCTCATCTGCCTGTCCGGCGTCACGGTTCTCGGCGGCAGCATGGCCTTCGTCCACACCGCCGACGAGATGTACTGGCGCAACCTCCTGTTCGGCGTCTTCTTCGGCTTCCTCTGGGCGCCGTGCCAGCGCATGCTGGCGGTGTGGTTCCCGCCGATCGAGACGGCGAAGGTGACCGCGGCGTGGGTCGCGTCGCAGATGATCGTGGCGCTCGCTGCGCCGCTGATCGCGCTTCCGATCGCCAACGCGTTCGCGTGGCAGGAGGCGTTCCTGGTGATCTCCGCGCTCGGTGTCCCGGCACTGTTCGCGATCGCGCTGCTCACCCGCAACCGTCCCGAGGAACTCCCCGGGATCACCGCTCAGGAACTGGCGCACATCAACGTCGGCCGTGACGAGGATGCCCGGGCCACGGTGCCCTTCCGTGACATCGTCCGCGTCTTCCGGTCGCGCAGCGTGCTGTTCATGGTCGTCGCCGGAGCGCTCGCGACGACGCCCACCTGGCTCATCGGCACGTGGAGCACCTACGGCCTGATCACCCTGGAGGGCGTCGACCCGAGCACGGTCACCTACCTGGTCCCGCTCGTCTCGCTCCCGGTCATCCTCTACGCGTTCGGCCACGGGCGCGCCGTCGCCGGCCCCTTCCGGGGAAGGCTGCGCACGCCCATGGTGCTCGGCTCGGTCCTCAGTGCCATCGGCTTTCTCGCCGCGGGTCTGCTCGGGCTGCCGTGGCTGGCCTGGATCTTCGCCATCGGCACCCTCGGCTACATGGTCGACCCGTTGTTCTGGGGCAGCCTCAACACCTACTGGCTCGGGGTGGCGAAGCCGGAACTGACCGGCACGCTCAACGGTGTGGCCGCCGGACTGCAGGTGGCGTGCGGGTACGTGCTGGTCTCGCTCAGCGGGAACTGGCTGAATCCGTCCAAGTCGGGCCTGGACCAGCTCGACTCCATGTGGATCATCGGCGGAGTCATCTTCGTCGTGTCGATCATCCCGGTGCTGCTGTCCAAGGACGTTCGCATCCACAGCGAGCCCGAGCCCGCACCGCTGCCTCCGCTCGCCGCCGAGGTGCAGCCGCCCACCGCGATCGTCGAGGGGCCGCACGGACGCGTGCTCCCCGAGCCGACTGCCTGATCCGTCCCCGTGCCGGCCGGCGCACCCGCCGGCCGGCACGGGGCATCCCCCTCCCACCGTCCCGCACTCCGAACGGAGACCCCGTGGCACTCACGACGGACACCAAGAAGGACATCTACCGCACGATGTTCCTGGCGCAGGCCTGGGAACAGGCGCTGCTGCGCCTCATGGACGAGAACCTCGCTCCCGCGAGCTACCACCCCGGCCGCGGGTCGGAGGGCACGGAGGTGGCGGCGACCGCTGCGCTCCGCCCCGACGACTACCTGCTCTACGACCATCGCGGGATGGCGCACATCATCGCCAAGGGCGTGAGCCTGGTGGAGCTCTTCGGCGACTTCCTGGGCAACGATCTGGGCACGACCGGCGGCCTGGGCGCGGGCATCGTGCACGTCTGCAAGCCCGAACTCGGGGTGCTCGGCCAGTCCGGCACCCTCGGCGGCAGCCAGCTGATCGCGGCGGGCGCGGCGCTGTCGTCGAAGCTGCGGCACACCGAGCAGGTCACCATGTGCTTCTTCGGGGACGGAGCCGCCAACCGCGGCACCTTCCACGAGGCGGCCAACGCGGCCGGTGCGTGGAAGCTGCCGCTCGTCTTCGTCGTCCAGAACAACGGCTGGGCGGTATCGGTGCCCACCAGCTACTCCACCGGCGGCACCTTCCACGACCGTGCCATCGGATACGGCATGACCGGGTACGAGGTCGACGGCCAGGACCCCTTCGCGGTCTACGAGGTCGCCGAGGAGGCTGTGGAGCGGGCGCGTTCCGGCGGTGGTCCGAGCCTGATCGAGGCGCACACCGTGCGCCTGACGGGCCACTACGCGAGTGACCCCGACGGCTACCGCAGCGCGGAGGTCCGCGCCGCGTACGCCGAGAAGGACCCGATCGTGAAGGCGCGGCTGATGCTCCTGGAGCAGGGGCTGGCCACCGAGGACGAGTTGCGCGGGATGGAGCAGACCGCCCTCGACGAGGTGCAGACGGCCCGCGACAAGGCCCTGACCGGAACCAAGCCCGGCGCCGAGCGCCTCCACCAGCGCGTCTACGTCTGAGAAGGGGAGTCATGCGCGAGATCACCTACATGCAGGCCATCAACGAGGCCATGGCCGAGGAGATGGAACGCGACGAGCGGGTCATCCTCATGGGCGAGGACGTCGGCGCCATGGGCGGCATCTTCGGTGTCACCACCGGCCTGTTCGACCGATTCGGCCCCGATCGCGTTCTGGACACCCCGATCTCGGAGATGTTCATCGTGGGCGGCGCCGTCGGCGCGGCGATGACCGGGCTCCGCCCGATCGCCGAACTGCAGTTCGCCGACTTTATCTGGAACGCCGCCGACGAGACCTACGCCAAGATGTCGAAGTGGCGGTACATGCACGGTGGCCAGGTCACCGTGCCGATGGTGCTGCGGCTGCCCGAGGGTGCCACCGGGGGCGGGGGAGCAGAGCACTCCGGGTGCCCCGAGGCCTCGATGCTGCCCCACCCCGGCGCGCACATCGTCGTCCCGTCGACCCCGGCGGACGCCAAGGGCCTGCTCAAGAGCGCCATCCGCTCCGACGACCCGGTGGCCTTCTTCGAGCACAAGATGCTCTACGCCACGAAGGGACCGGTACCCGAGGGTGACCACCTGGTGCCGATCGGGAAGGCCGACATCAAGCGCCCCGGCACCGACGTCACCGTCGTCGCCTGGGGCCGCATGGTCTCCCTGGCCCTGCAGGCGGCCGACCGTGCCGCCGCCGACGGCCATGAGGTCGAGGTGCTCGACACCCGAGGTCTGCGTCCGCTGGACGTGCCGGCGATCCTCGCGTCGGTCGAGAAGACCGGCCGGCTCCTGATCGTCCAGGAGGCCCCGAAGTCCGGCGGGGGTGCGAGCGAGATCGCCGCGATCGTCGCCGAGGAGGGCCTGGACCTGCTCGAGGCACCGATCCGGCGGATCGGCGCGGCGGACGTGCCGATCCCGCAGAACGCGGAGCTGGAGCGCTTCGCCATCCCCACGGTCGACGACGTGCAGGTCGCGATCAAGGAACTCCTGGCCTGAGCCCGCGCCCGCCGGCCGCGCACACCGGCCGGCGGGCGCCCGTCCCACGATCTGTCGTCACGACCGGGAGGGAACCCCGTGCACCTGCTCCACCTGCCACAGCTCGGCTACACCATGGAGAGCGGCGTCGTCACCGCCTGGCTCGTCGCCGAGGGCGACTCCTTCGAGACCGGCCAGTTGCTCTACGAGGTCGAGACCGCGAAGAACACCGTGGAGATCGAGGCGAAACTGCCCGGAACGCTTGCCCGCGTCGTGGGACAGGGCAACGCCGACCTCCCGGTCGGGGCCCTCCTCGCCGTCGTCGCGGACCCGGGCGAGCAGTTGAGCCCCGCGGACATCGACCGGGCGGTCGCCGAGGACGCCGGACACGGAGCAGCCACCGAGCCGGCACCCGCCGCGGCCGCTGCCCTCCCGGGCGGTGGCCCCGACGTCGACCCCGAGGTCGTCGGCATGGCCGCGCTCGGACGGACGCGCGCCGTGCCGAAGGCCCGCGCGCTCGCCGCCGCCCACGACCTGGCCCTCGACACGGTCTCCGGGAGCGGACCCAACGGCACGGTGACCGTCGCCGACGTCGAGGCCGCCCTGGCCGCACGCGATACCGGCGGGGCGGCGTCAGGGACGTCCGGGCCCGCGGTCCGGGAGCGCCGTCCCCTTCGGGGCGTCGCCCGCGCGATGGCGGAGAACGTGGCCCGCAGTTGGCGCGAGGTCCCCCAGTTCGTCCAGCAGTACCGCGTTGACGCAGGCCGGCTGGTACAGCTGAGCACGCCGACGGCGGGCGAGACGGTGCCCTCCGTGACCGAGCTGCTGATCACCGCCGTGGCCCGGGCAGCTCTGGAGGTGCCGGAGGTCAACGCGACCTTCGCCGGGGACGAGGTGGTCATCTACGACGAGGTCAACGTGGCCGTCGCCGTCGCGACCGAGCGCGGCCTCGTGGTGCCCGTCGTCCACGGGGCCGACCGGCTGACCGGAGCGGAGATCGGGGAGCGGCTGCGTGAGGTCGTCGGCCGGGCCCGGATGTCCGGGCCGCGTCCCGAGGACACCTCCGGCGGCACGATCACGCTCTCCAACCTGGGTCAGTTCGGTGTGGAGACGGGAGTGCCGCTGGTCAATGCGCCGCAGGTGGCGATCGTCTTCACCGGCGCGGCCGTCCCGACCCCCGTGGTGGTCGACGGGGGAGTGGACGTACGGCCGGTGATGGGTGTCGCGGTCGCGTTCGACCACCGCGTGGTCGACGGGGTCACCGCGGCGAGATTCGGTGCGGCGCTCCGCCGCGAGATCGAGCAGGGGGAGCGGGCATGAGCACCGACACGACCGGCGCGGTTCTGGTGACCGGTGCGGCGATGGGCATCGGGCGGGCGGTCGCCGACCGGCTGGCCGCCGACGGCCGGCCGCTGGTCCTGCTCGACCGGGACGCCGAGCGGTTGGACAAGGCGGTCGCGGAGTTGTCCGGGGAGGGGGCGACGGTCACCGGGAACGCCGTCGACGTGGCCGACGCCGACGCGTTCCGCGCGACGCTGGCCGCCGTCGACGACGCGACCCCGCTCGCCGGCCTGGTGAACGTCGCCGGCGTGGGGCTGATGGCGCACTTCGCCGAGCTGCGCCTCGAGCAGTGGGACCGGACCTTCGCCGTCAACCTGCGCGCCCTGTTCGTCAGCAACCAGGAGATCGGCGGACGGATGGCGGCTCGTGGCGGCGGGCGGATCGTCAACATGGCCAGCATCGCCGGGAAGGCCGGTTCGGCGGACCTGGCCGACTACTGCGCCTCGAAGGCCGGCGTCATCTCGCTGACCCAATCGGCGAACGCGGCCTTCGCGCCGTCCGGCGTCCGCGTCAACGCGGTCTGTCCCGGCCTGGTCTGGACCCCGATGTGGAACGAGACGGCGACGTGGCTGTCGCAGGAGCCGCCGTTCGCCGGCCAGCAGATGTCGCCGCGGCAGGTGTTCGACGCCGTCGTCCAGAGCGGGACGCCGACCCGCCGTCCCACCGAGCCGGCCGACATCGCCGAGATGGTCGCCTTCCTCCTGTCGCCGGCCGCGAGCCAGGTGGCCGGGCAGGCGATCAACGTCGACGGCGGGATCGAGGTGCACTGATGGCCGCTCCCACCCTGACGACACCGTTCGACGTGGCCGAGGCCGACCGGCTGCTGACCACCACCCGGTCGGTGCGCAAGCGGCTCGATCTGGACCGCCCGGTCGACCTGCAGGTGATCCTGGACTGTCTGGAGGTCGCGGTCCACGCGCCGTCGGCCGCGAACAGCCAGCTGTGGCGCTGGCTCGTGGTGACCTCACCGGACCTGAAGGCGAAGCTGGCGGAGCTGTTCCGGTCGGGGGGACAGGACTACCTGCGCAGCCAGCTCGAGACGCCGGGCGACGACGCGGCGCGTCGCGTCTACCAGTCCGCCGCGCACCTGGTCGACGTGCTGGAGCGAGTCCCCGTGCTGGTGGTGCCGTGCGTGGCCGCGGAGGTGGACCTCGAGAACGCTCCGGCGTTGTACGGGTCGGTCTTCCCCGCGCTGTGGAACTTCATGCTCGCGCTGCGGGCGCGCGGACTCGGTTCGACGTACACCACGTTCCATCTCGCACACGCCGACGAGGCGGCCCGGCTCCTCGGCATCCCCGCCGGGATCACGCAGGTAGGGCTGGTGCCGGTGGCCTATACCGTGGGAACCGACTTCCGTCCCGCCGCGCGCCGGCCCGCGGCGGAGCTCACGTACGTCGACCGGTGGGGCGTGGCACCCGCCGAAACGAGAGGCACGTCATGAATCCGCCGAGGGAGTTGGGACTGTCCGTGGTCAGGGGTGGAGTGCCGGCTCCAGGGCGGCCAGCTGCACCGGACAGCTCGGACGCCGCGGCCGAGCGCCTGGCCCGCAGGCGGCTGACCACGGAGGAACGGCGTCAGCAGATCGTCGATGCCGCCGCGGAGCTGTTCGACAAGGCCGGGTACTCGAGCACGTCGATGGAAGACATCGCGGCGGTGGTCGGGGTCGCCAAACCGACGCTGTACCACTACTTCCCCGGCAAGGATGCCGTGCTTCTCGAGATCCACGAGGAGTTCATCGAACTGCTCACGAGACAGCATGCCGAGCGGGTGGCCGCCGAACTGGGTCCCGAACAGCTGTTGCTCGAGGTCATGGCCGACATCCTCGAGCTGATGCGCACGCACCGGGGCCACGTGCGGGTCTTCTTCGAGCACCACCGCGAGCTCCCTCCCGCCGCCCGGGCGGCGTCCCGGATCAAGCGGGATGCCTACCACCAGGCGGTCGTCGAGATCTTCCGGGAGGGGACGGAGAAGGGCGTCTTCAAGCCCGTCGATCCGGAGCTGGCGGCCAAGGCCATGTTCGGCATGTGCAACTGGGCCTACCAGTGGTACATGGACGACATGCACCTCCGGCCGCGGGACATCGCCTACCGGTTCTGGAGCTTCCTCGTGCACGGGGTGGGCGCCACGGGCTGACCCACGAGCCCACGCGGGGGTCGGATATGGCTGCCGGTACTTCCCGTGCGAGTGGGGCCGTCAGGCGGGAGGCGCCGTGCTTCCGGGGTGACTGCCCTCAGTCGGGCAGCAGCGCATCGATACGGCGGGCCAGCCGCAGGTCGAGATCGGTCACGCCGCCCGCGGAATGGCTGACCAGGGTCAGGTGCAGGGTCCGCCAGCGCAGGTCGATGTCGGGGTGGTGATCCATCTCCTCGGCCACGTCGGCGATCGCGACGATCGCGGCCACGGCGTCCCGGAAGGACGGGAGCTCGACGCTGCGGCGGATGCCGTCGCCGTCCCCGTTCCAGGAGGGCAGCCCGTGCAGGGCGGCGGCGATCTCGTCGGGGGACAGGCGCGGCGGACGGGGCATCGCTTCATCCTCCACGCTGGAACGGCTTCGTCCCAGGGGCCCGCGGCGTGCGGAGCACGTGGTGGAGAGGGAGGAGGTCCTCTTTTCAGCTGTGGATGCCGCACTCGGTCTTGGTGCGGCCCGCCCAGCGCCCGGCGCGAGCGTCCTCACCGGGGGCGACGGCGCGGGTGCAGGGGGCACAGCCGATCGACGCGAAGCCGAAGTCGACGAGCGGGTTGACCGGCACCTGGTGCCGGGCGACGTAGGCATCGACATCGGCCTGGGTCCAGGCCGCCAGCGGGTTGATCTTGATCATGCCCCGCTTGGCGTCCCAGTCGATCAGCCGGGTGCCGGCGCGGCTGGGCGACTCGTCGCGGCGGATGCCCGAGCCCCAGGCGGTGTAGCCGGCCAGCGTCTGCGCCAGTGGCTGCACCTTGCGCAGCGAGCAGCACAGGTCGGGGTCGCGCTCGAACAGCCGCGAACCGAACTCCCGGTCCTGCTCAGCGACCGTCTGCTGCGGCGTCACGTTGACCAGCGTGATCGGCAGGACGCCGGTGATCCAGTCGCGGGTGCCGACGGTCTCGGCGAAGTGGTAGCCGGTGTCGAGGAAGATCACGTGCACGCCCGGGATCGCGGTGCTGGCCAGGTGCGCCAGCAGCCCGTCGGCCATGGACGACGTCAGCGCGAAGTCGTCGCCGAACGTGCTGCCGGCCCACTTCAGCACGGTCAGCGCCTGCTCGACCGGGTCGTCGATGCCCTGGAACCAGGCGTCGGCGGCCTCGGCCAGCAGTTCCGTCGGCATGATGGACGTCGTCATTGCGTCACCCCCGTGGCGATCAGGCGAACGGTGAAGGCGCGCAGGCACGCGCCGCACCGCCAGGCGTCGGGGGAGTCACCGTGCGGGGTGAGGTCCTCGTCGCCGCAGTACGGGCAGTGGAACGGCGGGAGCTGTCGCCCGCTTCCGGGTGCGTCCTCACTCACAGCAGCCATTCCTCGTCGGCGCGCTCCACGTAGGCCGCGAAGGACTCGCCGGGCTCCCGACGGTCGAGGAAGCCGCGCAGCACCCGCTCGCAGTAGTCCGCCGTCTCGGCCTTGGTGACCTTGTGACCGCGGAACTTGCGGCCGAACGTGGCCTCGACGCCGAGGTGCCCGCCCAGGTGCACCTGGAAGCCCTCGACCATCTCGCCATTGGCGTCCCGCACCATCGAGCCCTTGAAGCCGATGTCCGCGGTCTGGAACCGGGCGCAGCTGTTCGGGCAGCCGTTGACGTTGATGCCGATGGGCACGTCGAACTCGGGCAGCCGCTTCTCGAGCTCCGCGTAGAGGTCCTGCGCGTGCTGCTTGGTCTCGACGATCGCCAGCTTGCAGAACTCCAGACCGGTGCAGGCCATCGTGCCGCGGCGGAAGGCGCTCGGGCGCACCAGCAGGTCGTGCTCGGCCAGCGCTGCCACGAGGTCCTCGACCCGCTCGTCGGGCACGTCGAGGATGACCATCTTCTGCTGGGTCGTCGTCCGGATCCGGCCCGCCGCGTACTGGTCGGCCAGGTCGGCGATCCGGGTCAGCACCGTGCCGCTGATGCGGCCCGTCCGCAGCGCGAAGCCGACGGCGTTGGCGCCGTCCTTCTGCTTGGCGACGCCGACGTGGTCACGCTGGTCGTGCTTCGGCGGCGCCGCAGCCGGACCGTCGGGCAGCTCGGCGTGCAGGTACTCGTCCTGCATCACCTGACGGAACTTCTCCGGGCCCCAGTCGGCCATCAGGAACTTGACGCGGGCGCGGTTGCGCTGCCGGCGGTAGCCGTAGTCGCGGAAGATCGACGTCGCCGCCACCCAGACGTCGGTCACCTGGTCGGGGCGGACGAAGACGCCGATCCGCTGGGCGAACATCGGGTTGGTCGACAGACCGCCGCCGACCCACAGGTCGTAGCCCGCCTCGCCGTCCTCGTTCACGACGCCGACGAAGGAGACGTCGTCGATCTCGGGCTCGGTGCAGTGGTCGACGCAGCCGGACATCGACGTCTTCCACTTGCGCGGCAGGTTGCTGAATGCCGGATCGCCGATGTAGCGGGCAACGGTCTCCGCCATGACGCCGCTGGCGTCGAGCACCTCGTCGGCCAGCACGCCGGCCAGCGGGCAGTTGAGCATGCCGCGCGGGGTGTCTCCGCAGGCCTCGGTCGTCGTCATTCCGACGGCGTCGAGGCGCCGCCAGATCTCGGGGACGTCCTCGACCCGGATCCAGTGGTACTGGATGTTCTGCCGGTCGGTGACGTCGGCGACGTCGCGGCCGAACTCGGTGCTGATGCCGCCGAGCGTGCGCAGCTGGGCGCTGGTCAGCGCGCCGCCGTCCGTGCGCACCCGCATCATGAAGTAGGAGTCCTCGAGCTCCTCGGGCTCCAGGACGGCGGTCTTGCCGCCGGGGATGCCCTGCGCCCGCTGGGTGTAGAGGCCCATCCACCGGAACCGGCCGCGCAGGTCGCCGGCGTCGATGCCGTCGAAGCCGGTCTTCGCGTAGATGTCGAGGACCCGCTGACGGACCTCGAGCCCGTCGGAGTCCTTCTTCATCCGCTCGTTGGGGTTCAGCGGCTCCCGGTAGCCGAGCGCCCACTGGCCCTGGCCGCGCTGCTGAGTGTCGCGACGCGGCGGTCGCGTGCTCGTGCGGGGAGTGGTCACGGCGGAGCTTCTTCCTGCGCTCACAGCCCGCGCGGCATCCAGCCGCGCGGAAGGGGCGCTGCCAGATCGGGGCGCAGCAGGTGGCTGCTAGGGGACCGGTGTCAGCGCGGAGCGCGACAAGCGGCGCTGCAGACGAGCGCCAGGTCGATGTGCAGACGCGCGACGAGGAGGGAGCCGCGGTCCGTCATGGCTCGATCCTCCCATAGATGCCGCGGGATCGCGGCGTAAGCCAGGTCACACAACGGTCAGAGGTCGTCCATCGCCGCGCGGATACGGGCCACCGACTCGGGCAGCGGCGTGACCGAGGTGTCGACGACGACCTCGGCGCGGGACGGCGGTTCGTACGGGTCGCTGACGCCGGTGAACTCGGGGATCTCGCCCGCGCGTGCCCGGGCGTAGAGGCCCTTCACGTCGCGCTGCTCGCAGACCTCGAGCGGGGTGGAGAGGTGGACCAGCACGAACCGGCCGTGCTTCTCCACGAGCGCGCGGGCCTCCTCGCGCGCCGCCTCGTACGGCGCGATCGCCGCGACGACGACGGTGCCCCCGTGCTTGACGATCTCGCCGGCCACCCACCCGATCCGCCGGATGTTGAGGTCGCGGTGCTCGCGGGAGAACGTCAGCTCGCTGGAGAGGTGCGTGCGGACGACGTCGCCGTCCAGCACCGTCACCGGCCGGCCCTCCGCCTCGAGCTGGGAGATCAGGGCGTCGGCGATCGTGGACTTCCCGGCACCCGAGTAGCCGGTCAGGAAGACGGTGACGCCGGGGCGCTGCGCTGCGGACATGCGCGACAGTCTTATACAGACACCGCGGTCAGCGCGCAGATGTGCCCGCGGTCAGCGGGCGGACGCGTCGCCGAAGGACCGCCAGGCGTCCTCCAGCTCGACCAGTTCGCCGACGTGCGCGGGCAGCCGGCCGGCGACGACGTCGGCCAGGGTGACCTCCTCGAGCACCCGTCGATAGGACGCGCGGGCGGCGACCCACACCGTGGCCAGGGCGGCCGCGGGCCCGGGGTAGTCGAGGTCCTCGGGGCGCTCCCCGCGCACGTCGGCCAGGAAGCCCTGCTCCACACGCATGACGCGGGCCAGCGAGATCTCCGACGCCGGAAGGGCCAGCCGGTAGCCGCCCTCGCGCCCGCGCTGACTGCTGACCAGCCGGGAGTGCTGCAGGTCGCGCAGGATCGCCTGCAGGAAGCGGGCGGGAATGCCCTGGGCGACGGCGATCCGCTCGGAGGTCAGCGCCTCGGGTGCGACGGCCGCCAGTTCCAGAGCGGCTCGGACGGCGTAGTCGACCCGGGCTGTGATGCGCACTGTGTCCCCTTCTACCGAGTACTGCAGTGCCCATCCTGCCGGGTCTGCGAAAGTTGCACCGTGTTCCAGCTGCGTTTCACCACGTTGGTGGAGGCGCCGCTGACCGTCGCGTTCGACGTCGCACGCACCCTCGGCCGACCCTGGCGGAGCCCGCTGCGCGAGGTCGTGTCGGTGCGGGCCGACCGTGACGTGTACGCCGGGCGGGTCGGCCGGGGGTGGGTGACGCACTCGCGGCGGTTCTCCGCCACCGGCGCCGGCACGCTGGTCGACGAGCAGGTCGACTGGGAGACCGGGCTGCCCGGTGTGCTCGACGGGCTGGTCGACCAGGTGGTGCTGCGGCGGCGGGTCGTCCGCGCCATGCAGGCGCACCTGGATGCCTACGCGGCGGCCGCGGCACGCGGGGCGCTCGACGTGGTGCAGGTGGTCGGCGCGGCGGTGGTCGACGGGCGCAGGGTTCTGGTCGCCCAGCGCTCGGGCGGGCCCTACGACGGGCTCTGGGAGTTCCCCGGCGGGAAGGTCGAGCCGGGGGAGTCGGACCTGTCGGCCCTGGTGCGTGAATGCCGGGAGGAGCTCGGCGTCGGCGTCGTGCCGCAGGCATTCCTCGGCGAGGTGCCGCTGGACGGCTCGGTCGCCGGTGGCGCATCAGGGACCTCGACGCTGCGCGTGTGGTGGGCGACGCTAGCCGACGGCGCGCCGCGGGCGCACGAGCACGCGGCGCTGCGCTGGGCGAGAGCCGACGAGCTGGCCGGCCTCGACTGGATCGCCGCGGACCGCCCACTCCTGCCCGCCGTCCGAACCCTCCTCGCCCGCCTCTGAACCGCCCCGTCCCGACGTGCCTCTGCGGGTGTTGTTCGGGCAGTGCGCGGGCCGCAGCGCCCTCGATGCCGGAACAACACCCGCACAGCGGTGTGGCACATGCGGAGGGGTTACTTGAAGACGTCCTTGACCTTCTCGCCGGCCTGCTTCAGGTTGCCCGAGGCCTGGTCCGCCTGACCTTCGGCCTGCAGGTCGCGGTCGCCGGTCGCGTCTCCGACGGCTTCCTTGCCCTTGCCGGAAAGTTCCTCGGCCTTGTTCTTCATCTTGTCGATCCCACTCATGGACCTGTCCCTTCTCGATTCGTCGTGCAAGGGGAGGTCCGTACCCGCGTTCCCGACGTCCACACCCCGTGTCGTCGGGCCACAGGAAGGCCTGAAGGTGTAAGGGGGGTTGGCGGGAAGAGCTGATCGTCGAGAGGGGCGCATGGTGTGGAAGTTGCGGTCGTCCTGCCGCTTGCGACACAAGGTCACAAATGGATGACGTCAGTGGACTCTCTTCCGGACGCGTGCCTAGGGTCGCCCCGACGTATCAGGGAGGTTTCCGCCTTCAGGGTGCGTGATCTGACCAATCAGTCGACCGACGGCCCCGATCGGGTGCGGTTCGACCTGTCCGTTCCCCCCGCCACAGGCGGGATGAGGGAGGCATTACACGTGAAGTTGAGCAGGCGCAGCGGCGCACTCATCGCGGCCGGCCTCGCCGGCACGATGGTGCTGTCCGCATGTGGTGGCAGCGATGAGAAGAAGAGCGGTGACACCGGCGCCGAGCAGACCGGTGGCACGTTCAGCGTCTACATCGGCGAGCCGGAGAACCCGCTGATCCCGGGCAACACCACCGAGTCCGAGGGCAGCCAGGTCGTCGACGCGCTGTGGACGGGTCTCGTCCAGTACGGCGAGGACGGCTCGGTCAAGTACACGGGCGTCGCCGACTCCATCAAGTCCGACGACAACACCACCTGGACCATCAAGCTGAAGGACGGCTGGAAGTTCCACGACGGCACCCCCGTCGACGCGCAGTCGTTCGTCGACGCGTGGAACTACACCGCGCTGAGCACCAACGCCCAGGGTGCCTCCTACTTCTTCGCCAACGTCGTGGGCTACGACCAGCTGCAGGGCGAGACCGACGACGCCGGCAAGGTCACCAAGCAGCCGGCCGCGAAAGAGATGTCGGGCCTCAAGGTCGTCGACGACAAGACCTTCACCGTCACCCTCACCTCGCCGTTCGCCCAGTACCCGGTGACCGTCGGCTACACGGCGTTCGACCCGCTGCCCAAGGCCTTCTTCACGGACCCCGCAGCCTTCGGCAAGAAGCCGATCGGCAACGGCCCGTTCAAGGCCGACGAGGACTTCGTGCCGGGTCAGGGCATCACGCTCAGCCGCTTCGACGACTACCAGGGTGACAACAAGGCCCACGCCGACTCGGTCGAGTTCCGCGTGTACACCGACATCAACACGGCGTACACCGACGCCCAGGGCGGCAACCTCGACGTCCTGAACAACATCCCGCCGGACGCCATCGGCACGGCGCAGGACACGTTCGGTGACCGCTACGGCGAGACCCCGTCGTCGTCCTTCACCTACGTGGGCTTCCCGCTCTACGACCCGCGGTACGCCGACAAGCGCGTGCGCCAGGCGTTCTCGATGGCGATCGACCGCAAGGCGATCACCGACGCGATCTTCCAGGGCACCCGTACGCCGGCCAAGTCGGTCATCGCCCCGGTCGTGGACGGCTCGCGCGACGACGCCTGCAAGTACTGCGACCTGGACGTCAAGAAGGCCAACCAGCTCCTCGACGAGGCCGGTTTCGACCGGAAGCAGCCGGTCGAGCTGTGGTTCAACGCGGGCGCCGGTCACGACGCCTGGATGGAGGCCGTGGGCAACCAGCTCCGCAAGAACCTCGGCGTCGACTACAAGCTCCAGGGCAACCTGGACTTCTCGGAGTACCTGCCCAAGGGTGACCAGAAGGGCTACACGGGGCCGTTCCGCCTCGGTTGGTCGATGGACTACCCGAGCCCGCAGAACTACCTCGAGCCGCTGTACTCGACGCAGGCGCAGCCGCCGGCCGGTTCGAACTCCGCCTTCTACAGCAACCCGGAGTTCGACAAGCTGGTCAAGCAGGGCAACGAGGCCTCCTCGAACGACGAGGCCATCGACTTCTACCAGCAGGCCGAGGACGTCCTGCTGGAGGACATGCCCGTCATGCCGATGTTCTTCGGCCTCGAGCAGACCGTCTGGTCGGAGAACGTCAGCAACGTCGTCGTCGACATCTTCGGTCGCGTGGACGTCGCTCAGGTGACCGTCAACAGCTGACGGTTCCGCACCACTGCACCACCGGACGCCGGGGCGTACCTGCCGCACTCAGCAGGTGCGCCCCGGCGCTCGTCCACCCTCAACCGGCGGCGCTCACGAATCACCGGTGACCACCGGTGGCCGGGGGCCAGCCGCGTCGGCGCATGATGTGATCCATCCCGCCGGCGTGACATCCGTTCCGACGAACCGAGGAGGGTCATGGGCCGCTACGTCGCCCGCCGCCTGCTGCTCACCATCCCCGTGCTCATCGGGGCGTCGTTCCTCATCTTCGCGATGGTCTACGCGTTGCCCGGCGACCCGATCCGCGCCCTGGCCGGGGACCGGCCGCTGTCGCCCGCCGTCGCCGCGCAGCTGCGCGCACAGTTCAACCTCGGCGACCCGCTTCTCGTGCAGTACGCGAAGTACCTCGGGAACCTGACGCACCTGGACCTGGGCACCGACTTCCACAACCGGCCGGTTCTGGAGATCATCTCCGACCGACTGCCGGTGACCGCGAAGCTGACCCTGGTGGCCGTGTTCTTCGAGGCGGTCATCGGACTGGTCGCCGGCGTCTTCGCGGGCATCCGCCGGAACGGCTACTTCGACAACCTGGTCCTGGTGTCGACCACGCTGATCATCTCCATCCCGATCCTGGTGCTGGCCTTCCTCTCCCAGTACATCTTCGGGCTGAAGCTCGGCTGGTTCCCCATCGCGGGCATCACCGAGGGTTGGTACAGCTACCTGCTGCCCGGCCTGGTGCTGGCGTCGGGATCCCTGGCCTACGTCGCCCGGCTGACGCGCACCAGCGTCGCCGAGAACATGCGGGCCGACTACGTGCGCACGGCGCGCGCCAAGGGTCTGCCGCACCGCACGGTCATCATGCGGCACACGCTGCGCAACAGCCTGATCCCCGTGGTCACGTTCATCGGCGCGGACATCGGTGCGCTGCTCGGCGGTGCCATCGTCACCGAGGCCGTGTTCAACATCCCGGGCATCGGGCGCGCCGTCTTCGACGCGGTCCGCGGTCAGGAGGGCGCGGTCGTCGTCGGCATCGTGACCCTGATGGTGTTCTTCTTCATCTTCTTCAACCTGGTCGTCGACGTGCTCTACGCCGTGCTCGACCCGAGGATCCGCTATGACTGATCAGCAGCAGGAGCAGAGCCTCGATCCTGCTCAGATCGAGGTCGACGTACGGACCGGCCTGGGCGCGCCGTCGGCCGACGTGACCGAGGGCCGGCAGAACAGCCTCTGGAGCGATGCCTGGGGGCAGCTCCGCAGGAACCCGCTGTTCTGGATTGGTTCGTTCCTCGGCGTCTTCTTCGTCCTGATGGCCATCTTTCCGTCCTGGTTCGCCCGAGGTGCCGATCCGCGGGCGTGCTCGCTGACCGAGTCGAAGCAGCCGCCGTCGAGCGCGCACTGGATGGGCTTCGACCAGCAGGGCTGCGACTACCTCGCCAACGTGGTCTACGGAGCCCGGACGTCGCTGACCATCGGGTTGCTCTCGGTGATCGGCGTGCTGCTGCTCGGCGTCATCATCGGAGCGGTCGCGGGCTACTACGGCGGCATCGCCGACAGCCTGCTCGCGCGGCTCACCGACATCTTCTTCGCGCTGCCGCTGATCCTCGGCGCACTCATCCTGCTGCGGGTCGGTCCCTCGACGGGGCTGCCGATCCTCAGCGACCGCGGGGCCGGTGCGGTGGCCATCGCCCTGTCGGCGTTCGGCTGGATGACCGCCATGCGGCTGGTGCGCTCGCAGGTGATCGCGGTGAAGAGCCAGGACTACGTGGCCGCGGCGCGCGCCATGGGTGCCTCGAACTTCCGCATCCTGACGCGCCACATCCTGCCCAATGCGGTGGCGCCGGTGCTGGTCTACTCGACCATCACGGTCGGCGTGCTGATCGCGGCCGAGGCAACGCTGACCTACCTCGGCGTGGGCCTGCAGCGACCGGCGATCTCATGGGGGCTGCAGATCGAGAACGGGCAGTCGCTGCTGCGCACGGCTCCCCATCTCGTGCTCTTCCCCAGCATCATCCTGTCCCTGACCGTGATGGCGTTCATCATGCTCGGCGATGCGCTGCGCGACGCCCTGGACCCGAGGCAGCGTTCATGACCAGCAGCAGCGGTTACATCTCCTCCACGCCGGCGCTCGAGCCGAATCCCACCGCGGGTCCGGTCCTCGAGGTCGAGGACCTGCACGTCGAGTTCCGCACCCGCAACGGCGTCGTCAATGCCGTCAACGGCATCAGCTACAGCGTCGACCAGGGCGAGACGCTGGCGATCCTGGGTGAGTCCGGTTCGGGCAAGTCGGTGTCGGCACAGGCGATCATGGGGATCCTCGACTCGCCGCCCGCGGTCATCGCCGGTGGCGGCATCAACTTCCAGGGTCGCGACATCCTGAAGATGAACGAGGAGGAGCAGCGCCAGATCCGCGGTCCCGGCATCGCGATGATCTTCCAGGACGCGCTGTCGGCCCTGAACCCCGTCTACAGCGTGGGCTTCCAGATCGGCGAGATGTTCCGGGCGCACCGGGGCACCTCCCGCAAGGAGGCCAAGCAGCACGCGATCGAGCTGATGGACCGGGTGCGCATCCCGGCCGCGGCCCGCCGCGTCAACGACTACCCGCACCAGTTCTCCGGCGGTATGCGCCAGCGCGTGATGATCGCGATGGCACTCGCCCTCGACCCGCGCATCCTCATCGCGGACGAGCCGACGACGGCCCTCGACGTGACGGTGCAGGCCCAGGTGATGGACCTGCTGAAGGACCTGCAGCGCGACACCGGGATGGGCCTCATCCTGATCACCCACGACCTCGGGGTGGTCAACGAGGTCGCCGACCGGGTGGCGGTCATGTACGCCGGGCGGATCGTCGAGACCGGCACGGTCGACGACGTCTTCACCCGGCCGGCCATGCCCTACACGGTCGGCCTGATGAACTCGATCCCCCAGGTCGAGGCCAAGGGCGGGCGGCTCCAGCCGATCATCGGCCAGCCGCCGAACCTGGCCCGGATCCCCAGTGGGTGTCCGTTCCACCCCCGGTGCCCCATGGCGCGCACGGGTGCCGCGGCGGCCCCCGACCGCGACTGCGTGGCAGACCTGCCGCCGCTGCGGGTCGTCACCGTGGGCCGCGAGGCGGCCTGCCACTACAGCGAGGAGCTCCTGAATGGCTGAGCCACGGCCGAGCGGCGCATCCGTCCCCGCATCGACGCAGACGGCCCGCGGCGCCATGGGTGAGGCGCTGTTGGAGATCGTCGACCTGCAGAAGCTCTTCCCGCTGACCCAGGGCATCGTGTTCAGGAAGACCGTCGGTCACGTGCGCGCGGTCGACGGCGTCAACCTGACGCTGCACCGCGGCGAGACCGTCGGCCTGGTCGGCGAGTCCGGCTGCGGCAAGTCCACCGTCGCGAAGCTGCTCGTCGCGTTGGAGAAGCCGACCGGCGGCACCATCCGCTACAAGGGTGAGGACGTCGCCAAGATGGGCGGCCGCGCGCTCAAGCGGTACCGCCGCGAGGTCCAGATCATCTTCCAGGACCCGTACGGCTCGCTGAACCCGCGCATGACCGTCGGCGACATCGTGGCCGAGGGCTGGTCCGTGCACGCGGACGTCGCCCCGCGCAAGGGACGGCTCCAGCGCACGCAGGAGCTGCTCGAGCGGGTCGGGCTCAACCCCGACTACGTCAACCGCTATCCGCACCAGTTCTCCGGCGGCCAGCGCCAGCGCATCGGGATCGCCCGGGCGCTGGCGATGCAGCCGGAGGTCATCGTCTGCGACGAGCCGGTGTCCGCCCTCGACGTGTCGGTGCAGGCCCAGGTGGTCAACCTGCTCGAGGACCTGCAGGACGACTTCGGCATGTCGTACCTGTTCATCGCGCACGACCTCTCCGTCGTCCGTCACCTCTCCGACCGGATCGCCGTCATGTACCTGGGCAGCGTGGTCGAGGAGGGCACGGAGGCGCAGGTCTACGGCTCGCCGTCGCACCCGTACACCCAGGCGCTGCTCTCGTCGGTCCCGCTGCACGAGCCGGCGCTGCGCGGCCAGAAGGACCGGATCCTGCTCCAGGGCGACGTGCCGAGCCCGGCCGATCCGCCGTCGGGCTGCCGGTTCCGGACGCGCTGCTGGAAGGCACAGGACATCTGCGCCACCGAGCCGCCCGCGCTGATCGACCGCGGCCAGGGGCATCCGGCGGCGTGCCACTTCGCCGAGGCCCGCGAGGTCGTCCCCGTCGAGGTCGCCGAGTAGGGAGCCGATCAGCCGTGATCATCGGCGGGTGGCTGCCCCCGCCGGCGTGTCGACCAGCCACATGCCGATGATCACGGCTGCGGGCGACCGGCAAAATGTCCTGTCGTGACCGATCAACGCCTCATGCTGGTGCACGCCCATCCCGACGACGAGACGATCAACAGCGGCGCCACCATGGCGCGCTATGTCGCCGAGGGCGCGTCGGTCACCCTGCTCACCTGCACGCTGGGTGAGGAGGGTGAGGTGCTGGTCCCCGAGCTCGCCCAGCTGGCCGCCGACCAGGCCGACCAGCTCGGCGGCTACCGGATCTGGGAGCTGCGGGGCGCGATGGCTGCGCTGGGTGTCAGCGACATCCGGTTCCTCGGTGGCGCGGGGCGTTACCGCGACTCGGGGATGATGGGCACGCCCGCCAACGAACACCCGCGGGCGTTCTGGAACGCGGACCTCGACGAGGCCGTGGCGCACGCCGTGGCCGTCGTCCGCGAGGTGCGCCCGCAGGTGCTGGTGACCTACGACGAGAACGGCGGCTACGGCCACCCCGACCACATCCAGGCGCACCGGGTCGCGATGGTGGCGGTCGAGGCCGCCGCCGACCCGACGTACCGGCCGGACCTGGGCCGGCCGTGTGATGTCGCCAAGGTGTACTGGTGCTGCGTCCCCCGGTCGGTGCTGCAGCGTGGTCTCGACGCGCTGGCCGCGACGGGGGCGGAGTCGCCCTTCGAGGGCGTCGACTCCGCGGACGACGTCCCCTTCGCGGTGTCCGACCAGGACGTGACGGCCGCGGTCGACGGCGGCGCCTACGTGGACCGCAAGGCCGCGGCGATGCGGTCCCATCCCACCCAGATCACCGTGGACGGGCCGTTCTTCGCGCTCTCCAACAACCTCGGTCAGCAGGTTCTCGGCACCGAGTACTACCGGCTCGTCCGGGGGCGCCGCGGACCGGCCGGCTCCGGCTCGGACGGCTGGGAGGACGACCTCTTCGCCGGCCTGCCGGGATGACCGGCCAGACCGTCGCACCCCCCGCGAGGCGACGCCCGGTGCGCGACGGACGACGAGCCTGGCGGATCCTCGGCTGGGCCGTCGTCTTCCTCGTCGTCGCCGCGTGGCTGTCGCTGGTCGAGATCTTCTGGCTGCCCCTGCGGGTGGGCGGCGTGCTCCTTCCCGTCTCCGTGCTCGCGGCCGTCGTCGGCAACCTCCTGCTGGTCGGCCAGGCGCACCGGTTCTCCGGCTCCCGCGCCGTCGCCGTCCTCCCGGCCCTGACCTGGCTGGTGGTGGCGGTCGGCGGGATGATGCGCCGTCCCGAGGGCGACCTGGTGCTGACCGGCGGTGGGGCGACCGGCGTGGTGAACCTGCTGTTCCTCCTGCTCGGCGTCACGGCGGCGGCGGTCGCCGTCGGCCGCGCCCTGGCCGGCCCGGACCGCCGGCGGGTCAGCTCTGGGGCGGCTCGCCGGCCGACTCCGGGCCCAGCCGGTAGTGGTAGCGGTGGTGCTCGGTGAAGCCGAGCCGCTCGTAGAGCGCCAGTGCCCCCGTGTTGGACGACGCAACCTGGAGCAGGCAGGCCCGCGCGCCACGCGAGCGGCCCCATGCGCCCAGCGCGCTCATGACCGCGGTGGCCAGACCCCTCCGGCGGTGGCGCTCGTCGACGGTCACGGCGCTGACGACCAGCCAGTCCGCCACTCGCGCGCCGCGCGCGACCGCCGCCAGTGGGCCTGGTGCGGAGTCCGACCGGACCGAGGCGAAGACGGGCTCGTCGGCGTTGACGAGGATCTCCCGGGCGACGGGTGGGAGCGGTGTTCCGCGGTAGTGGTAGCCGCGCAGCCAGGCGTCGTCCGGGGCCGGCGCCAGGGCGACGTCCACAGCGGGCTCGTCCCACGCTCCCAGCGGGGCGACGAGGACGAGGTTGTCCTCCAGGCGGCTCCAGCCCGCCCGGTCGAGGACGGCGTCGACGTGCTCGGCCCCGGGGACGGCGACGGATGCCTGCGGCCGCAGGCCGCGCTGCTCGTACCAGCGGGTCACCGTGGCGACGGCCCGCTCGAGTGGCTCCGGCGGTTCGCCGGCGGCCAGCACCGAGTTGGCCCGGCCGGTGAAACCGCCACCGGCGCGCAGCGTCCAGTCGCCGTAGGGCTCCTCCTCCAGGCCGCGCCAGGTGCGGGCGGCCAGGCGCTCGAGCTCGAGGACGCCGATCACCGGGACGGCGGTCGCATCGGGCACGCCGACGATTCAACCGCGCCGACCGGGCGGACTAGGGAGAGGGCTGCCGCACCCCGCCGCGGGGGAGCCCTGCCGGCTGATCGGCGGCCCACGGCAGGAAGCGGTCGGCCGGCATGGGCCGGCCGATGTGATAGCCCTGAGCCACACCACAGCCCCAGGCGCGTAGCAGGCCCAGGGTGTCCGCGTCCTCCACGCCCTCGACGACCATGGTGATGTCGAGGTCGAGCGCCAGTTGCAGCGTGCTGCGGACGATGGCTGCCGCTTTGTCGTCCGACGTCACGTGGGTGACGAAGCTGCGGTCGAGCTTGAGCTCGTCGACGGGCAGGGCGCGCAGGTACGACAGCGACGAGTACCCGGTGCCGTAGTCGTCGATGGACAGCCGAACGCCCAGGCGGCGCAGCGCGGCCATGACCTGCTGGCTGCGTGCCGCGTCGGCCATGAGCACGTCCTCGGTGATCTCCAGGGTCAGCGCCGCCGGCGGCACCGAGAACGCGTCGAGGAGCATCGCGACCTGGTCCGGGAGGGCGACGTCCTGCAGGTTGGAGACCGACAGGTTCACCGCGACCGACAGCTCGTGGCCGGCCGCTCGCCAGGCGCGCAGATCGCGCAGGGAGCGTTCCAGCACGTCGAGCGCCAGGCGGCGCATCAGACCGGCCTGCTCGGCCAGCGGCAGGAACACGTCGGGGTAGAGCAGACCCCGCTCCGGGTGGTTCCAGCGCACCAGCGCCTCCACGCCGACGACCGCCCCGGTCCGCAGGTCGAGCTTGGGCTGGTAGTGGTTGTCGAGCTGGTCGTCGTCCAGGGCGGTCCGCAGCTGCTCGAGGGTCTCGAGGCGGTCGCGCGAGGCCGGGGTCCCGTCGGGTGCCCACACCTCGAAGCCGTGCCGGCCGCGTTTGGCGACGTACATCGCCGTGTCGGCCCGGGCCAGCAGCAGCGAGCGGTCACGGCCGTGCTCCGGGCAGAGCGCGATGCCGAGGCTCGCGTCCACGTGCAGCGGCATGCCGTCCAGGACGAAGGCGTCCCGGAGCGCCGTCCCGATCTCGGTCGCCACCTCGCGCGCCCGGGCCTCGTCGGCGTCCGGCAGGAGGACGGCGAACTCGTCGCCGCCCATGCGGGCGAGCAGGTCTCCGGGCCGCAGGACGCTCTGCAGCCGGGGTCCGACCAGGCACAGCAGGTCGTCGCCGACGCTGTGCCCGAAGCTGTCGTTGATCTCCTTGAAGCGGTCGAGGTCGAGCATCAGGACGGCGCAGCGCCGCTCGCCCGGCCCGTAGACGGTGTGCTCGATGTCCTCGATCAGGCGACGACGGTTGGCCAGCCCGGTCAGGGGATCGTGGTGTGCCTCGGTGGCCAGCTGCGCCAGGCGCAACTGCTCGACCGCCCGCAGCCCGGCGTTCTCGACGACGAGGGAGCCCTCGAGTGTGACCTGGCGGACCGCCTGGCGGACCGCGGGCGACCACGTCCGGTGCGCGGCCACCGACCCGGTCACGACCAGGCCCACCAGCCGGTCGCCCGACAGCAGCGGCACGCTCACGTAGGAGGCCAGGTCCAGTGCCTGGGCCAGGCGGGGGTCCAGCAGGTCGCTGGCCGCGGTGTCCTCGACGAACACCGGCAGCTTCTGCTCCGCGGTCAGCCGCCACAGCGCGACGTCGGCGGCGGGGCGCCCCACGAGCTGGGTCTGGACGACGTGCTTGTGCGCGTCCGCCCAATCGACGTGACGGACCTCCTCGACCAGGCCGTCGTCGTCGATCAGGTAGGCGGCGCTGCGATCGGTGCCGGTCAGCGCCTGCACGGCGCGGGCGAGGACCTCGGCCGCCTCGGCCACCCCGGTCGCGGACGCCCCGTCGACGAGCATCTGCCGCACCACGCTGGCGGTGGTCAGCGACTCGGCGCGGGTCTCGATGGTGCGTGCCTGCTCGATCACGCCACCGAGGTGGGCGCCCGCCGCGGCCGCGAGCCGGCGGACGTCCTCGGAGAACGGCCGCATGTGCGTGCTGTCCAGGGTGAGGACCCCGGCCGGGTTCGGACCGCGGCCCAGCGGCACCGCGAGCCCCGAGGCGATGTGGAAGGAGTCGACCCACCACCCCGACAGCAGGGCGGAGTCGCGGTCGGCGGCCAGCGGTTCGCCGGTCGCCAGCACCGTCTCGGCCAACTGCAGGCCGACGGGCGCGTTGCGGAACTGTTCCCAGTTCGCCTGGTCGCGCCGGCCGTCGGCGTAGCTCGCCATCCGGGGCACGAGACGGCCGTCCTCCACCAGGAAGATGCAGGCTCGCTCCACCTCGCCGAGCTCCGCCAGCTGCCGGCACGCCGAGGCGAGGAGGTGGTCCATCGACTCGGCGTTGGCCGCAGTCTCGATCAGGCCGAGCAGCACCTCCGCCTGTTCGAGACGGCGCTTCTCGGACTGGCGGGTCCAGGCGTGGGTGAGGGCGGCGGCCAGTGTGGGCGCCACCTGTCGCAGCAGGTGCGGAGCGGCGGCAGCGGCCGGCTCCACGGTCAGGACGCCGACCACCTCGCCGTCGAGCAGGAGCGGCTCCCCGTGCGCGGAGCGGATGCCGAGCTCGGCGAGCTCGCGGTCGGGGGAGCGGCGACCGTCGGCCCGCGCGGCCACCGGCTGCTGCGTGCGGATGGCCGCCGACATGAACGGCGACTGGGAGAGGGTGACGGCGGTGCGCAACCGCGGGAGCTCGTCGACGCCCTCCCCGCGGTCGCAGACCGACTGCCGGAAGGGGACGACAGTCTCGGTGGTCGCCTCGTGCACCCACACCGAGACGCGGGTAGCCCCGGCCGAGGCACGCAGCCGGGCGAGGAGGTGCTCGAGCGCGGCCTGCGCGTCGTAGGCCGTCGGCGCCGGTTGCCGGGGCAGCCGTGCCCGCGCACCGGAGAACGCCCATCCCTGCGACACGCGGTCAAGATCGGCCGTGCGCCCGAGTGCTTGAGTCGGGCCCTCCCGGTCACCCCCTTGGGGGGAGTGATGGTTTCGACAGCCGCCGGCCGGGACACCGGTCGCGCCCGCACCCCACCGGGGCGGCATACTGGGAGGGCTCGATCACCGCTGGTCCGGCATGCCCTCTGCCAGCGGTTACCGCTCTGCGCGCCCTGGGAGGGAACCTCCGTGACCTACGTCATCACACAGCCCTGCGTCGACGTCCTCGACAAGGCGTGCATCGACGAGTGCCCGGTGGACTGCATCTACGAGGGCGACCGGATGCTCTACATCCACCCCGACGAGTGCGTCGACTGCGGTGCCTGCGAGCCGGTGTGCCCCGTGGAAGCCATCTACTACGAGGACGACGTCCCGGACAAGTGGAAGGACTTCTACAACGCCAACGTGGAGTTCTTCTCCGACCTGGGCAGCCCCGGTGGCGCCGCCAAGACCGGCAAGATCCCCAAGGACCACCCGCTCGTGGCCGCGCTCCCGCCGCAGGGGGACGACCACTGACCACCCCGGTTCACGGGGCGTCGACGCACCAGCTGCCCGACTTCCCGTGGGACTCCCTGACCGGGGCGCGCGCCCGAGCCGCGCAGCACCCCGGCGGGGTGGTCGACCTGTCGATCGGCACGCCGGTCGACGACACCCCAGCGGTGCTGAGCGACGCCCTGGCCGGGGCCGGTAACGCACCTGGCTATCCCACGGCCCTGGGCACCGCCGCGCTGCGCACCGCCGCGGCCGGCTGGCTCGAACGACGACTCGGCGTCCGGCTGGCCGATCCGCTGGGCACCGATCCGTCGGTCATCCCCACAGTCGGCTCCAAGGAGCTGGTGGCGCTCCTGCCCACCCTGCTGGGCCTCCGCGGGGGCGGCACGGTGGTCATCCCCGAGGTCGCCTACCCGACCTACGAGGTGGGCGCCGTGCTGGCCGGCCTGTCGGTGCGCCGCTGCGACAGCCCGCCGCCCGACGCGGCCGGTGTGGTGCTCGTCTGGCTGAACTCGCCGGGCAACCCGCACGGCCGGGTGCTGACCGACGAGCAGCTCCGGGCGTGGGTCGAGTGGGGGCGCACGCACGGCGTCCCCGTCGTCGCCGACGAGTGCTACGCGACTCTCGGCTGGGACGTCACCCCGCGCTCCCTCCTCCATCCAGAGGTGGCCGGGGACGACCACACCGGACTGCTCGCCGTCCACTCGCTGTCGAAGCAGTCCACCGCCGCCGGGTACCGGGCCGGGTTGCTCTCCGGCGACCCGGCGCTCGTGCGGCGGGTCTGGGAGGTGCGCCGCCACCTCGGGCTGCTGGTGCCCGGGCCGGTGCAGGCCGCCATGGCCGCGGCTCTTGCCGACGACGCCCACGTGGAGGCGCAGCGCGCCCGGTACGGCGCGCGCCGGGAGCTTCTCGCCGACGCGGTCCGCGCGGCCGGCGCCCGCATCGAGCACTCCGAGGCCGGCCTGTACCTGTGGGTCACCCGCGACGAGGACTGCTGGACGACGATCGACTGGCTGGCCGGCCTCGGCATCGTCGCCGCCCCGGGCAGCTTCTACGGGCCCGCCGGGTCGCAGCACGTGCGCATGGCCCTGACCGCCACCGACGAGCGCATCGCGGCCGCCGCCGAGCGTCTGCGGGGATGACCGGTCCGGAGGGGGCTCGTTCCGTCGTCCTGCTGGACCGTCCATTCGCTGCCGAGGAGGCACGCGCGATCGCGGCCTGGTCCTACGACCCGCCCTTCGACCTGTACGACCTGTCCTCCGCCGACGCGGTCGCCCTGCTGACCGCGCGCGACGCCGACGGCCTCGGCTACTACCCCGTCGAGGTCGAGGGCGAGGTCGCCGGGTTCGTCTGCTTCGGGCCCGAGGGCCGGGTGGTCGGGCAGGAGGCGCAAGCGGGGACCGTCGACGTCGGCGCCGGACTCGACCCCGACCGGGTGAGCCAGGGGCTGGCGACCGCTCTGATGCCCGAGGTCGTCCGGTTCGCGACCGAGCGGTTCGGTGCGGCCCGCCTGCGCGCCGCGGTCGCCGCGTTCAACGAGCGCTCCATCCGCCTGTGCACCTCGGCCGGCTTTCGACCGGTGCGCGAGTTCGCCGGTCCGGGCGGACGGCCATTCGTCGAGCTGGTGCGCCTCAGCGGCAGCTGAGCGTGGTGGAGCGTGGGGCCAAGGCCTTCGCCAACGCTACGGCCGTCGCCTCATGCTTCTGGTACGCCTCCGGAAAGCCGCTGCGTTGAACTGCCTGAGCAACATCGGTGAGCCGGCCGGTCTGCCAGTGCGGCACGGCCACGAGGTGGTCGTAGAAGCGACCGGCCGCGTAGACGGGATCGCGCACCTGCGCCGGCGTTCCCCAGCCCTGGGAAGGGCGCTGCTGGAACAGCCCGAGGGAGTCGCGATCCCCGTAGTTCAGGTTGCGCAGCCTCGACTCCTGGAGGGCCGTCGCCAGCGCGATCACCACGGCCCGCTCCGGCAGGCCCCGGTCGCGACCCACGCGGGCGATCGTGGCGGCGTTGGTCGCCTGCTCGCCGGTCAGCGTCACCGCGGTCCCGCGCACGCTGCACGTGCCGACGTGCACCGGCATGGACGTGTCCGCGCTGTGCCAGGCCACGCCGGCGAGGATCGCAGCGGCCACGAGCAGGGTGGGCCACCAGCGACCGGCGACCGTGGCCAGCCCGTTCCGGCTCGGGCGCCGGCCGGCCGCGGGACGGGTGCGGCGCCGTCCGGCTACCGAGCGACGGCGCGTTTTCCGTGGCGTGGTCCGGCGGCCGGCCCCCGCTCCGGTCCGGCGGGGTTGTCGCCGCCGGACAGCGGTGCGGGTGGAACTCATCGCGGGCGACTCTAGATCGGGGGAGCGACGTTTCCCGTGTGCCCCAGGTCACTCTCCGGGTTCCGGGCCTGTCGCGGAGCGCCCGGCGTCGCTAGCGTGAGCCGGCCCGCCCGACCCCGAGGGAGAACCGATGGTCGACGTCCTGCTGCCCGGCATCGCCGCGAGTCGTGTCGAGACCGCACGCGCGGTCCAGTCCGTGCTGCACCCTGCCGGTCAGACGCCCACCGGTGCCGGCGAAGCGGTCCTGTTCGTGCACGGCAACGTCAGCTCGTCGGTGTTCTGGCAGCAGCAACTGCTCGCGCTGGCCGCGGCCGGCCGGCACCGCGCCCTGGCGGTGGACCTGCGCGGGTACGGGGACGCCGAGCCGCTCCCCGTGGAGGCGACGAGGGGCGTGCGCGACTGGTCCGACGACCTCGCCGCGCTCGTCGACGCCCTGGGGCTGGACCGGGTGCACCTGGTCGGCTGGAGCATGGGCGGCGGTGTCGTGCTGCAGTACCTGCTCGACCACCCCGACACGGTCGCCTCGGTCGCGCTCGTCGCGCCGGTGTCCCCGTACGGGTTCGGCGGGACGGTCGGCGCCGACGGCGTCCGGGTGCATCCCGACGGAACCGGTTCGGGTGGGGGCGCGGCCAATCCGGGCTTCGTCGCGGCGATCGCCGCGGGTGACACGACCGACTCGAGCCCGCTGAGCCCGCGGTCGGTCCTCCGCGCGTACTACGTGGCCCCGGGCTCGCTGCCGCTCGACCCGGACCTGGAGGACGCGTTCGTCGCGTCGATGAACAGCACCCGCACGGGCCTGGACAACTATCCGGGCGATTCCGTCCCGGTCACCGCATGGCCGGGCGTCGCGCCAGGCCCTCGTGGCGTGCTCAACACGATGGCGCCCACGGTGTTCGACGTCTCCGGCATCGTCGACCTGCCCCGGAAGCCGCGGATCCTGTGGATCCGCGGCGACGCCGACCAGATCGTGTCGGACACCTCCGTCTTCGACCTCGCGTTCCTGGGCTCGGTCGGCGCCGTCCCCGGGTGGCCGGGCGCGGACGCATTCGCGCCGCAGCCGATGGTCACCCAGACCCGCACGGTGCTCGACCGGTACGCCGCCGCGGGCGGCGCCTACCGCGAGGTGGTCTTTCCTGACGTGGGGCACTCGCCGCACGTCGAGCGGCCGCAGGAGTTCACTGTGGCGCTGCTCGAGCACCTCGACGTCCCCGCGGAGGCGCCCGCGAACCTGACCTGACTCCGGAGGTGGGTTGTCGTGCCGAGTGGGGCCCGGAGGGTTCCGCGCAGGCACGACGCAACGGCTCAACGTGGGCAGGGGACGGCACGTGGCCGCGGTGTCGCCCCAGAGGGGCGACTATGTATTCGCGTGGAGCTCGGCGTTGAGCGCGCCCCAGTTGCCGTCGCGGGTGAGCGCCTCGAGGGCGCCGCTCAGGCTGTTGCGCCGGAACAGCAGCCCGTTCCGGCCCGACAGGTCGCGGGCCTTCACCACCGAGCCGTCGGGCAGGGCGACCCGGGACCCGGCGGTGACGTAGCAGCCGGCCTCGACGACGCAGCCGTCGCCGAGGGAGATGCCGATGCCGGCGTTCGCGCCGAGCAGGCACCCGCTGCCGATCGAGATGACGTGCGTGCCGCCCCCCGAGAGCGTGCCCATGATCGACGAGCCACCGCCGATGTCGCTGTCCGGCCCGACGACGACGCCGGCGCTGATCCGCCCCTCGACCATCGACGGCCCGAGCGTGCCCGCGTTGTAGTTCACGAACCCCTCGTGCATGACCGTCGTCCCCTCGGCCAGGTGCGCGCCGAGGCGCACGCGGTCGCCGTCGGCGATGCGGACGCCGGAGGGGATGACGTAGTCGACCATCCGCGGGAACTTGTCGACGCCGAACACCGTCACGTGGCCGACCGCGGCGCGCAACCGGTGGGCGTTGAACCCGGCCGCCTCGACCGGCCCGGCGCTGGTCCAGGCGACGTTGGTGAGCAGCCCGAAGATGCCGGTCAGGTTCGCGCCGTGCGGCCGGATCAGCCGGTGCGAGAGCAGGTGCAGGCGCAGCCAGACGTCGTGCGTGTCGACGGGCGGCGCCGACAGGTCGGGGATCACGGTGCGGACGGCGATGATCTCCACGCCGCGGGCCTCGTCGCGGCGCACCAGCCCGCCGTAGTCGGGGCCCAGCTCGCCGGACAGCTCGAGGGCGCCGAGGCGGGTCGTGCCCGGCCGTGCCCCCTCGGGAGCACCCAGGCGGGGCTCCGGGAACCAGGTGTCGAGCACCGTCCCCGTAGGGGTGACGGTGGCGAGGCCGGCGGCGACGGCGGAGGTGGGGACGGCGGCGGTCACGCCCGAACGCTACCGAGCCGCGCCGTGCCGGGTGGGGCCGGTGCGGCGCCAGCGCCCTAAGGTCAGAAGCCGTGGGTGCCCTTCCCGAGCTCGACCTGTCCGCCGACGTCCTCACGCTGACCCGCGCGCTGGTCGACGCACCGTCGGTCTCGGGCACCGAGGAGCCGCTCGCCGACGCGGTGGAGGTGGCCCTGCGTGCCGTCGGCGGGCTCGAGGTGGAGCGGGTGGGCAACTCCGTCCTCGCGCGGACCAACCTGGGGCTCCCGTCACGGATCGTCCTCGCCGGGCACCTCGACACGGTGCCGATCGCCGACAACGTGCCTTCGGAGCTGCGTGCCGTCGACGGGGCGGAGCGGCTGTACGGCTGCGGCACGAGCGACATGAAGTCGGGGGACGCCGTGATGCTGCGGCTCGCCGGCCGGTTCGGCGTCCCCGGTGCCGAGCCCGCGCACGACCTCACGTTCGTCTTCTACGACAACGAGGAGGTCGAGTCCGTGAAGAACGGCCTCGGCCGGGTGGCACGGGAGAAGCGGGGCTGGCTCTACGGCGACCTCGCGATCCTGATGGAGCCCACCGACGGCGAGATCGAGGCCGGCTGCCAGGGCACGCTGCGTGCCCGCCTGGAGACCAAGGGACGGCGGGCCCACAGCGCCCGGAGCTGGCTCGGCATCAACGCGATCCACGGGCTGACCGGCGCCGTGACCGCGCTGGCCGCCTACCGTCCGCGTGAGGTCGAGATCGACGGCTGCACCTACCGCGAGGGGCTCAACGCGGTCGGCATCTCCGGCGGGGTGGCGGGCAACGTGATTCCCGACGAGGCCGCGCTGACGGTGAACTTCCGCTACGCCCCCGACCGCGACGAGGACGCCGCCGAGGCGCACGTGCGGGACGTCTTCGCCGAGGCGATCGCCGACGGCGCGTCGTTCACGGTCACCGACAGCGCCGGGGGAGCGCTGCCCGGGCTGGCCGAACCTGCGGCCGCCGCGTTCGTCGCGGCGGTCGGGCGCCCGGCGCGGGCCAAGCTGGGCTGGACCGACGTCGCCCGCTTCGCCGCCTTCGGCATCCCCGCGGTCAACTACGGCCCGGGTGACCCGACGCTCGCCCACACCCGCGAGGAACACGTGCTCGTCGACCGGCTGCAGCCGGCGGAGGACGCCCTGATCGCCTACCTGTCCGGGAGCAGCGCATGACCGCCGAACCGTCCGACCGCCGGCCCCGGCCCACCCGGCACCGCGGGCCGGTGGTCCTGCGCGGCGGCGAGCCCACCGCACAGACCGACGGGTCGACCACCGACCAGCGGCTGCTGGACCGGCGCGGCCCCAGCGACTGGGTGCACACCGATCCCTGGCGCGTGCTGCGCATCCAGAGCGAGTTCGTCGAGGGCTTCGGTCTGCTCGCCGAGCTGCCGCGCGCAGTGAGCGTGTTCGGCAGCGCCCGCACCCCGCGCGACCACCCGCACTACGCGGCCGGGGTGGCCATCGGCTCCGCCCTGGCCGAGGCCGGTTACGCCGTCATCACCGGCGGCGGGCCGGGGGCGATGGAGGCGGCCAACCGGGGCGCCTCCGACGCCGGGGGTCTGTCGGTCGGGCTGGGCATCGAGCTGCCCTTCGAGCAGGACCTCAACGAGTGGGTCGACGTCGGCATCGCCTTCCGCTACTTCTTCGTGCGCAAGACGATGTTCGTGAAGTACGCGCAGGCGTTCGTGATCCTGCCGGGCGGCTTCGGCACCCTCGACGAGCTGTTCGAGGCGCTCACCCTCGTGCAGACCCGCAAGGTCACCCGCTTCCCGGTGATCCTGTTCGGCAGCGCGTACTGGTCCGGCCTGGTCGACTGGATCCGGAGCACCCTGGCCGAGACGGGCACCATCAACGCCGCCGACCTGGAGCTGTTCACCGTGACCGACGACGTCAAGGAGGTCATCGAGGTCATCCAGGCCGCCGACACCGCCCGGCGGGCCGGCGACGGGGGCGGCGGCATGCAGCACGTCCATGTCGACGCGGGTCCGCTCGAGGCCTGATGCTCGGCTTCCTCCTGTTCGTCCTCGGCGTCCTGGTCGTCGGCGCCCTGCTGTTCCTCGGCGCGTCGATGCTGCTCGGGCGGGGCGAGACCCAGCCGCCGGCCGAGCTCGACCGCTCGCCGGTGGAGCTGCCCGACGACCGCCCGGTCACCTCCGACGACATCCGTGCGCTGCGGATCTCGGTGGCCTTCCGCGGCTACCGGATGACCGAGGTCGACTGGCTGCTCGAGCAGTTCGCCCTCGTCCTCGACGAGCGGGACGCCGAGCTCGCCCGGCTGCGGCACCGCCTACCGGCGCATCCGTCGCCGGCGCCCCGCCCGAAGGACGACGAGGACGCCCCCCGGGCCGAGGACATCGCCCCGAACGCGCCGTCCCCGGGCGAGGAGGAGGCACCGCGTGCCTGAGCTGACCGAGCGGATCGACGTCGACGCCCCGCCCGAACGGGTGTGGGCCGTGCTCACCGACTGGGAGAGCCAGGGCGAGTGGATGGTCGCCACCGACGTCCGGACCGTGGGAGGGGACGCCCAGCGGCTGCACGGCCGGCTCGCCGCCCGCACCGGGCTGCCGCTGCCCGGCGGCCGGCACGTCGGCGTCCTCGACACCATGATCATCACGAAGTGGGAGCCGCCGCGGCTGGTCGAGGTGCAGCACACCGGCCGGCTGATCCGCGGGCCGGGCATCTTCGAGATCGTGCCGCGCGGCCAGCACTCGACGTTCGTCTGGACCGAGCGCCTCTACCTGCCCTACGGGTACCTCGGCGTGGTCGGCTGGTACCTCGTCCGGCCGTTCGCGGTGCTCGGCATCCGCTGGTCGCTCAAGCGCTTCGCCGCCGTCGCCGCCCGGGGCAGGTAGCCGCTCGGAAGAGCGGCGCGGGGCTCGGCGAAGATGACCGGCGTGAGGACGACGTCCGGGACGGGGGAACGCGGGTGAGCCGCCGCGGCTGGTTGCTGTTCCTCGCGATGTCCCTGATCTGGGGCATCCCGTACCTGCTCATCAAGGTCGCCGTCGGCGAACTCACGCCGGTGACGGTCGTGTTTGCGCGCTGCGTCGTCGGCGCGGCGCTCCTGCTGCCATGGACGATCGCGCGGGGCCAGCTGCGCCCGGCGCTGCGGCACTGGCGGGCGCTGCTGGCCTTCACCGTGCTCGAGATGACTGCGCCGTGGCTGCTGCTGGCCTCCGCCGAGCAGTCGCTGTCCAGCTCGCTGACCGGGCTGCTGGTCGCGACCGTGCCCTTCGTCGCCGCGCTGGCCGGCCGGCTGGTGGGGGAGGAGCGGCTGACCGCCGTCCGGCTCGCCGGGATGGGCGTCGGCGTCGTGGGGATCGCCGCGCTGCTGGGTCTGGACGTCGGCGGAGCGCACCTGCTGCCGGTCGCGGCCGTGCTGCTCGTGGTGGTCGGCTACGCCACGGCGCCGATCATCGTGAGCCGGAAGCTGCCGGAGGTGTCCGGGGTCGCGGCGAGCTCGATCGCCCTGTTCGTCACCGCCGTGGTCTACGCGCCGTTCGCCGTGCCGCGGCTCGGTGAGCTGGGCGACGCGTCGTCCCAGGCGCTGCTGTCGCTGCTGCTGCTCGGGATGGTGTGCACGGCGCTGGCCCTCGCCCTGTTCTTCGCGCTCATCCGGGAGGTGGGCCCGCAACGGGCGCTGGTCATCACCTTCGTGAACCCGGCGGTGGCCGTGCTGCTCGGCGTGCTGCTGCTGGACGAGCCGCTGACCCTCGGCATCGCGGTCGGACTGCCGCTGGTGCTGATCGGGTGTGTGCTGGCCACCCGGCGCAATCGGACGCCGCAGACCGTCGAGGCGGTCGACGCCGCGGTGCGTTGACCGGCGCCGCTGCCGGGATGTCGGAGGCCCGCGCTAGCTTTCGCGGCGTGGACCTCGACGACGGCGTGCCCCGCTGTGCCTGGGCGACGAGCTCACCCGAGTACGTGCGGTACCACGACGAGGAGTGGGGGACGCCGCTGCACGGGGACGACGCCCTGTTCGAGCGGCTCTGCCTCGAGGCCTTCCAGTCGGGCCTGTCGTGGATCACCATCCTGCGCAAGCGGCCGGCGTTCCGGTCGGCGTTCGCCGGCTTCGCCATCGACGCGGTGGCCGCCTTCACCGACGAGGACTTCGCGCGCCTGATGGCCGACGCGGGCATCGTCCGCAACCGGGCCAAGATCAACGCCTCGATCGCCAACGCCCGCGCGGCGCAGCGGCTCCCCGAGGGGCTCTCGGAGCTGCTCTGGTCCTTCGCCCCGACCGGCGCGGGCCCCCGGCCAGCCACGCTCGCCGACGTCCCGGCCACGAGCCCCGAGTCGGTCGCGATGGCCAAGGAGCTCAAGCGGCGGGGCTTCGTGTTCGTCGGTCCGACGACCGCGTACGCCCTCATGCAGGCGACCGGGATGGTCGACGACCACGTGGCCGAGTGCTTCCGCGCGTCCCTCGTCAGGGGCTGATGTTGGACGGAAGCTCGTCATACGGGATCATTGGAACCGGAGCGCACAGCATCGACGGACGCCGCATCCCTTCTGCCACGGTGGCAGGGTGCGGCCGGCGAAGGAGGCACGCATGGCGGCCATGAAGCCGCGCACGGGTGAAGGTCCCCTCGAGGTGACCAAGGAGGGGCGCGGCCTGGTCATGCGCGTGCCGCTCGAGGGGGGCGGTCGCCTGGTGGTGGAGCTGTCCCCCGACGAAGCGGCCGCGCTGTCAGAGGCCCTCAAGGGCGCGACCAGCTGAATCACCGGCGAGCCTGCCTTCGGGCAGTGCCGCGCACGAGGACACGGCCCCGGCCGTCGGCATCCCGCCGGCGACCGGGGCCGCGTCGTGCCGCCGTCCTCCGTCCTGAGGACGGCGGTCACTCGCCGACGGTGCCGTCGATCGCCTCGCGCAGCAGGTCGGCGTGGCCGGCGTGGCGGGCGGTCTCCTCGATCAGGTGCAGCAGCACCCAGCGCAGGTCGAAGTGCCGGCCGGTGTGGCGGCGAGCGGAGACCGACAGCTGGTCGAGGCTCTCGGCCCGCGCCACGACCTCGCGGCTGCGCTCGCAGGCATCCTCGTAGCGGCGGCGGAGCTCGTCCGGGGTCAGCTCCAGTGCGGTGCGGAACTCGTAGTCGGGGTCGGCGTCCCAGTCGACGCCGGCCCAGAGCGCGTTGGCCGGCTGACCGGCGAACCGCTCGGGGAACCAGGAGTCCTCCACGAGTGCGAGGTGGTTCAGCAGACCCGCCAGCGTCAGCGACGAGGTGGGCAGCCGGAAGGCGAGCTGCTCGGCGTCCAGACCGTCGGTCTTGAGCAGCACGGTGGCGCGCTGGTAGTCGAGGTAGGCGGTCAGCTGGTCGAGCTCGGGCCCTGAGTCGGGGGGATCGGTCCGCATCCGCGAGAGCCTGGCACGTCCGCGCGGGCTCAGGCAGGGCCGACGAGGCCGGCGACGATCTCGGCCGACAGGGCGACCAGCGGCAGGCCGCCGCCGGGGTGCGCGGAGCCGCCGACGAGGAACAGCCCCGGGACGGGGGAGGCGTTGGCCGGCCGGAGGAAGGCCGCGCGGGCGCCGTTGCTCGACGTCCCGTAGATCGAGCCCCCGACGCTGCCGGTGTCGCGGGCGAGATCGGCGGGGGTCCGCACGACCGACCACTTCAGCCGGGGCCGCACGTCGAGGCCACGGCGGGCCAGGACGTCGAGCACCCGGTCGGCGTACCGCCCGGCCAGCCCTGGCTCGTCCCAGTCGACGCCGTCGCCGGGGCGGTGCGGCGGCGCGTTCACCAGCACGAACCACGACTCGCTGTCGTCGTCGGGACGCAGCGCCGGGTCGTCCGGCGCGCTCACGTACACGGTCGGATCCGGCACCGGCTGCGGCGTTCCCCGGTCGCGGCCCGTGCCGAAGACGGCGTCGAACTCGGCGTCGTAGTCGGCGGGGAACGCGACGGTGTGGTGGGCCAGCCCCGGGGTCCGGCCGCGCAGCGCCAGCAGCAGCACGAACCCGGACAGGGACGGCGTGGTCCGGCGCAGACCGGCGCGCACGCCGGCCGTCCGCCGGCCCGCAGGCAGCAGATCGCCGTAGAGCGCGGTTGCGTCGGCACTGGAGACGACGACGTCGGCCGGCACCCGTTCGCCGTCGATCAGCTCGACGCCGGCCGCCCGCCCGCCCTCGACCAGCACCCGGCGCACCGTGCAGCCGGTACGCACCACCGCACCGCGCTCGGCCGCCCGCTCGGCCACGGCGAGGCCCAGCCGATGCAGCCCGCCGCGGACGTACCAGGAGCCGAAGGTCTGCTCCAGGTACGGAACGGTCGCGAGCACGGCCGGTGCCCGGCGCGGATCGGACCCGGAGTAGGTGGCGTAGCGGTCGAGCAGCAGCCGCAGCTCGGGCCGGCGCAGGTGCGACGAGCCGAGTCCGCGCAAGCTCCGCCACGGCGCGACCGTCGCCACGTCGGAGGGATGACGGGCCAGCCCGGCCAGCGTCGCGGCACCCCGCAGCGGGCTGCGGAGGAACGGCCCCTCACTGATCCGCCACATCGCCGCGGCCCGCTCGAGGAGCGCCGTCCACTCCGCGCCGGCGCCGACCCCCACGGCGTCGTCGAGCGCGCGGGGCACGACGTCCGCGGTGCCGGGCATCGACAGTCGGCGTCCGTCGGCGAAGCGGTAGTCGACCGCGGGGTCGAGCCGGACGAGGTCGAGGACGTCGTCCAGCGGGCCGCCCGTGGCGTCGAACAGGTCGCGGTAGACCTGCGGCCAGGTCAGCAGGCTGGGGCCGGTGTCGAAGGAGTGGCCGTCCCGGCTGATCCAGCCGAGCTTGCCGCCGACGGCGGCGGCCTGTTCCAGGACGGTGACCTCGTGCCTCAGCGCGGCCAGACGGGCCGCGGCAGCCAATCCGCCGAGCCCGGCGCCCACCACGACGACCCGGGCCACGCGTCCACGGTAGCCGTCCCGAACGTCGCTTCCGGGGCACGTCCGGACGGATCCGCCCCCGCACGGGTGAAGATCGTTTCGATGCATGCGCAACAGGGGTAGCGGTCGGTCGGTGGAGCAGCCCGCCGGATGAATGTGTGCAGGAAGGAGTGCCACGTGTCGTCGGCAACCGCCAGGCCCCTGGTCCTCGTGATCGGGGGCGCACTGGTACTGCTCGCGGCGGGGTGTGCGAGCGCCGAGCAACCGCAGGTCGAGCGGGTGGCGACCGTGTTCGAGGATCCGTCGGCCGACGCCTCGGCGCGGTGCGACCTCCTCCTCCCCACGGCGCGGGAGCAGCTCGAGCAGGACGAGCAGTCGTCCTGCGTGGAGGCGATCAACAGCCTGCCGCTCGACGGCGGCGACGTCACCGGCATCGAGGTCTGGGGCGGCGACGCGCAGGTGCGGCTCGGTCAGGACACCGTTTTCCTGTCGAAGACACCGGAGGGCTGGCGGGTCGCGGCGGCGGCGTGCACCCCGCGCACCGAGCGGCCCTACGACTGCCAGCTGGAGGCGTCGTGAACAACGTCCGGTTCGTCTTCGTCGCCTACCTGGCCACGATCCTGCTCGGGATCCTCTACGTCACCGTTCTCGGGCTGGTGGGCCGATGACCGCCCAGAGCCGCGGCTTCCTCCGCGACAACAGCCTGAGCCTGGCCTTCGGAGCCCTGTTCCTGCTCACCCTCGTCGGCCAGGCCCTGTCGGGGCTCGCCGACTACAACGCCCAGCAGGTGGCGCAGGGGCTGGCCACCGTCTCGCTGGGCGACTACGTCACGTCCTCGACGTTCGGTGTCGACGTCATGGAGAACTGGCAGTCGGAGTACCTCCAGTTCTTCCTGTTCATCTACGCCACCGTGTGGCTCATCCAGCTCGGCTCCACGGAATCCAAGCCGGTGGGTGAGGAGGGCAAGGAGTCCGACGAGGACCAGAAGCTCGGCAGGCACACCGAGCCCAGTTCCCCCGTGTGGGCCAAGGTGGGCGGCTGGCGCACGGCGCTCTACTCGCGCTCGCTGGGCACCCTGATGGGGGTGCTGTTCCTGCTCACCTGGGCAGCGTCGGCGGTCGCCGGCTGGGCGGCCTACAACAGCGAGCAGCTGGCCGACCGCGAGGACCCCGTCAGCTGGCTGGGCTACCTCGGTGCGGCCGACTTCTGGAACCGCTCCTTCCAGAACTGGCAGTCGGAGATGCTCGCCGTGGGTTCCATGGCCGTGTTCTCCGTCTACCTGCGTCAGCGGGGCTCGGCGGAGTCCAAGCCGGTGGGGGAATCCCATGCGGCGACAGGATCGAGCGGCTAGACGGCGCCGCGGTGACGACGACCGCGCCGCTCCGGATCGACCTCAACGCCGACCTCGGTGAGGGGTTCGGCGTCTGGCGGCTCGGGGACGACGACGCGCTGCTCGGCCTGGTGACCAGCGCGAACGTCGCCTGCGGCTTCCACGCCGGCGACCCGGTGACCATGCGCCGCGTGTGCGCCGGCGCGGTGGCCGCGGGTGTGGCGATCGGCGCGCAGGTCTCCTACCGCGACCTCGTCGGCTTCGGCCGCCGGTTCATCGACGTGGCCGCCGACGAGCTGACCGCCGACGTGCTGTACCAGCTCGCCGCGCTGGACGGCATCGCGCGGACGGCCGGCGCCGGCGTCCGCTACGTGAAGCCGCACGGCGCCCTGTACAACGCGGTCGTCGGCCACGAGCGGCAGGCCTGGGCGGTCGTCGACGCCGTCGTCGCCTACGACCGGTCGCTGCCGGTCCTCGGCCTGCCCGGCTCGGCGCTGCTGCGGCTGGCGGCCGCGGAGGGCCTGACCGCGGTCGCCGAGGGATTCGCCGACCGCGGGTACACCGCCGCCGGCACGCTGGTCCCGCGCTCGGAGCCGGGGGCGCTCGTGACCGACGAGGCCGCCGTCGTCGAGCGCGCGGTGCGCATGGCCACCGAGGGCCTGGTCGTCGCCGTGGACGGCACGCGGGTCGGGGTGCCGGTCTCGTCGATCTGCCTGCACGGCGACTCCCCGGGTGCTGTCGGGCTCGCCCGGGCGGTGTGGGCGGCACTGCAGGCGGCCGGCGTCGACGTGGTGCCGTTCGTCCGCTGACGCCGCGGGTCAGGGCCTCAGGTCGTCGGGCCGGAGGTTTCCGGAGAGGAGCTGCACGGCGACGTCGTCCACCGATGTGCCGCTCCCGTAGGCCCGCGCGCGCAGCAGGTCGAGCGCCGCGGGAACGGTGACCTCCAGCTCGACGCTCACCTTTCCCATCGCCTCCCAGACCGCTGCGCGGCGCTGCGGGACGGGGCCGCGCAGCCAGTCGGGCCCCTCCTCGGGCGCCCAGGTCGACCACACGGCGGCGTCGGCGAGCGCGGAGGAGACCAGTCCGCCGACCGCGACCGCCTCGAACACGTCCAGCCCTGGCACGTCCTCGGACCGGGTGAAGTAGAGGTCGATCGCGCCGGGCCCGGCCGGCGCCGGCTGGAGTGGCAGCGCGACGACGGCCCGGTACGGGGTGGCGTCGAACAGCAGCCCGGTGAACACGGGCCAGCGCCGGCGGAGGTCCTGCTCGACCGCGAACACCGGCTCGCGGGTCGTCTGCGCGGCCATGCACGGCCCCTCGCCGACGGTGAACTGCAGTCGCTCGGCCGTCTCCGCGATGTCCGAGCTGGAGCCCAGCGGTATCCGCTGCTGGGCGGAGTCGAGGAGGCTGAGGCCGGCGCCGTCGACCCGCAGGGTGCGCGCGACCGCACGGGCCAGCCGCACCGGCAGCAGCTCGGGCCCCGCGAGCTGCGGCTCGGAGGCAGCGACGAGCGCGGTCTCGAAGCGCCCGGCGATGCTCACGCCTGATTGTCCGGCCGGGGGCCGGGAATCACATCCCGCAGCCGACCCCGCTGGCCGGCCGCGCCTCGGCACGCCGATCATGACCGGGTGGAAGCCGGCGCCGTCGATCGCGTGCTGCCGTGCGGCGACCGGGCGCTGCTCGCCGAGGTGTCCGGCCTCGACGCCGTCGCCGCCCTGCACGCGGCCCTGCGCCGGTCGCCGCTCCCGGGCCAGCGGGAGCTGGTGCCGGCCGCCCGGACCGTGCTGATCGTCCTTGACCGCGCCCCGACGGACGCCGACGCCGTCCGGCTGCTCGACCTGACCCTGGACGACGCTCCCGAGGAGCGCGACGTGCCGCCGGTCGAGCTTCCCGTCGTCTTCGACGGCCCCGACCTCGGTGCGGTCGCCGCGCTCACCGGCCGGTCGACGCAGGAGCTCGTCGAGACCCTCACCGGCACCGAGCTCACCGTCGCCTTCGGCGGCTTCGCGCCCGGCTTCGGCTACCTGACCGGGCTCCCGGCCGTGCTCTCCGTCCCGCGCCGGTCCACGCCGCGCACCCGCGTGCCGGCCGGATCGGTGGGGCTGGCCGGGGAGTTCGCCGGCGTCTATCCGCGCGCCTCGCCGGGCGGCTGGCAGCTGATCGGCCGCACCGACGCCGTCCTGTTCGACGTGGACCGGAACCCGCCGGCGCTGCTGACCCCGGGGGTCCGCGTGCGGTTCCGCGAGGTGCGCTGAATGCTCACCGTGCTCGCGCCGGGTCCGCTCGCGACGGTTCAGGACCGCGGCCGCCCCGGCTGGGCGGCGATCGGGGTGCCGACCTCGGGGGCCGCCGACGGGGCCTCGCACGACCTCGCCAACCGGCTGGTCGGCAACGACCCCGCGGCGGCCACCGTGGAGGTCACCGCCGGGGGTCTGCGGGTGCGCGCCGACCGCACGCTGCTCGTCGCCGTCACGGGAGCGCCGGTACCGGTGACGGTCGACGGCCGGGCCGCGCCCTTCGCCGCGCCGTTCTCGCTGTCGCCAGGGGCGGTGCTGTCGCTCGGCCTGCCGCCGGTCGGTCTGCGCAGCTACCTCGCCGTCCGCGGTGGGGTGGCGGTGCCGCCGGTGCTCGGCTCGCGGAGCACCGACACCCTGTCGGGTCTCGGTCCGCCACCCCTGGCGGCGGGCGCCGTCCTCGCGGTGGGCACCCTCGCCGGCGACGAGCCCTTCGTGGACGTCGCGCCGGTGCGGCCGCCGTCGTCCCGCCCGGTCCTCGAGGTGCTGCCCGGGCCGCGCCGCAACTGGTTCGCGGCCGAGGCATGGACGGCGCTGACCTCGGCCGAGTGGACGGTGACCCCCGACAGCGACCGGGTGGGGCTGCGGCTGGCCGGTCCCAGTCTGGTTCGCACGCGCACCGCGGAGCTGCCCAGCGAGGGGCTGGTGGCAGGTGCCGTGCAGGTGCCACCCGACGGAGCGCCGATCCTGTTCCTGGCCGACCATCCGGTCACCGGCGGCTACCCGGTGCTCGCCGTCGTCCGCACCATCGACCTGCCCGCGGCGGCGCAGCTGCGACCGGGGGACGTCGTCCGCTTCAGCCCGTCGCGCGGACCGGGAGCACCGCCGGCCCGTCGGGGCCGCTGACCACCTGCGCGCGGGCGCCGTAGTGCGCCTCCAGCGCGGCGGTCGTGAGCACCTCCGCGGGCGCGCCCTCGGCGGCGACCCGGCCGCCGGAGAGCAGCGCGAGCCGGTCGGCGTACTGCCCGGCCAGCGTCAGGTCGTGCAGGGTGCTCAGCACGGTCAGCCCGTCCTGGCGGCGGAGGTCGTCGACCAGGTCGAGCACCTGCTGCGCGTGCCCGAGGTCGAGCGCCGCGGTCGGCTCGTCGAGGAGGAGGACGCGGGGCTGCTGGGCCAGCGCCCGGGCCAGGACGGCGCGCTGCTGCTCCCCACCGGAGAGGGTGCGCAGCGGCCGCTCGGCCAGCCCGGCGATCTCCAGCCGCTCCATCACGTCGGCCACCACCTGCCGGTCGACCGCCCGCGGCGCCGCCAGCAGCGCGCGGTGCGGTGTGCGGCCGAGCGCCACGTAGTCGCGGGCGGACACGGCGTCGGGCAGCACGGGCGACTGCGGCGCGTAGGCCACCTGGCGGGCCCGTGCGCGACGCGGCATGCCGCTGGTCGGAACGCCGTCCACCCGCACCAGGCCGTCGTGCCCGTGCAGGCCGAGCACGCACCGCAGCAGGGTCGACTTGCCGGAGCCGTTCGGGCCGATGACGGCGAGCCAGCCGCCGGGCTCGACGGTCAGCCGGATGCCGTCGAGCACGCGGGTGCGGCCGTAGGCGGCGCCGAGGTCGATGATCTCGACGCGTGCGCCGGCCGGCCGGGACGCGGTGGGGCCGGTCATCGCCGCCGCGCTCCCACCCATAGGAGGCCGGCGAAGAACGGTGCGCCGATGAAGGCGGTGACGACCCCGATGGGCAGCTCGGCCGGAGCGAGGACGACGCGGGCGACGAGGTCGGCGAGCACGAGGAACGCCCCGCCGACGAGCAGCGAGGCCGGCAGCACCAGGTGGTACGAGCTGCCGATCAGCCGACGGGCGATGTGCGGGACGACGAGGCCGACGAACCCGATGAGCCCGCTGACGGCCACGGCGCTGGCGGTGGCCAGCGAGGCCGCGAGGATGACCAGCAGCCGCACCCGGCCGGGGTGCACGCCGAGGGACGACGCCTCGTCGTCGCCGACCGCGAGCACGTCGAGCGCCCGCCCGCACAGCAGGAGGACGATGACCGCGGTGCCGAGGTAGGGCAGGACCATGCCGACGTCGGCCCACGTCGAGCGCCCGAGCTGGCCGAGCAGCCAGCCGTAGACCTCGCGCAGGTCCTCGGTGTTCTGCTGCTGGACGAGCGTCTGGCCCGCGGCGAGGAAGGAGGCGACCGCGATCCCGGCCAGCAGGAGGGTGGCGCTCTGGGAGCCGCCCGCCGCGGTGCCGAGCAGCAGGGCGCAGCCGACCCCGACGAGCGCACCGGCGAAGGCGGCCAGCGGGACGATCCCGAACGGCCCCAGCGACGTCGCGGGGGAGTAGGCGATGACCAGGGTGGCGCCGAGCCCGGCACCGGCGGCGGCGCCGAGGAGGTACGGATCGGCCAGCGGGTTGCGGAACACGCCCTGGAAGGCGGCGCCGGAGACCGACAGCGCGGCCCCGACGAGGACGGCGAGGATGACCCGGGGCAGCCGCAGTTCGAGGAGCACCGCCTCGCCCGTGTGCCCCAGCCCACCCGGCAGAGGGTCGACGCCGATCGCGTCGAGGGCCCGGTTCAGCAGGGTGACGACCACCGCGCCCGGCGGCAGCGGGAACGCCCCGATGCCGATGCCGGTCAGCACCACCGCCACCAGGGCGACGAAGGCGCCGCCCAGCACCAGCGCCGGGCGCTTGGACCGGGTGGTCGGCGGCACGGCCGGGAGATGCCCCGGCCGTGCCGCGTCCCTGGTTCCGGTCATGACAGGGGTGTGCTCAGCCCTTGAGCGTGTCGGCGACCGACTCGGCGAAGTCGGCGATCCGCGGGCCCCACCGGGAGGCGACGTCGTCGCTGGCCTCCAGCACGCGGCCGTCCTTGACCGCGGGAACGGTGTCGAACGCCGGCCGCTTCGCCAGGGTCTCTGCCGTCTGGTCGCAGCAGACCGTGTCGGCCAGCACGATCAGATCCGGTGCCGCACCGACGACGAATTCCGCCGACAGCTGGGGATAGCCACCGGCGGCGTCGGCCGCCTTGTCGGCGATGTTCTCCAGGCCGAACAGCTTGTAGACGCTGCCGATGAAGGTGGAGCTGCCCACGGAGTAGTAGGTCGGGTCGAGCTCGTGGTAGACGCTCATGCCCTTCGCGCTGTCCCCGACCGACGTCACGGCCGCGTCGATGCGGTCCTTCATGTCGGTCGCGACCTTGGCGGCGTCGTCGGCGTGACCGGTCGCGTCGCCGAGGGTCGCCAGCTGCTCGTAGCTGTCGTCGAGCGTGGCCGCGGCGCCGAGCTGCAGGGTCGGGATGTGCAGCTTGCCGAGCGCGGCGACGATGCCGTTCATGTCGTCGCTGAGGACGACGAGGTCGGGCTCGTACTTCGCGATGGCCTCGGCGTTGGGGGTGAAGGCCGACAGGTCGGTCTTCGGGGCGTCGGTCGGGTAGTTCGAGGTGCTGTCGACGGCCTTGACCTGGGGGCCGGCGTCGATCGCGAACAGCATCTCGGTGGCGGTCGCCGACAGGGAGACGATGGATTCGGGCTGCTCGTCGATGGTGAGCTTGCCGTTGGTGCCGGTGACGGCGACCGGGAACGCGGCTGCCGCCGCCGTGGTGGTGGACGACGCGGCGCCGCCGCCGTCGTCCGAGGACCCACCACAGGCCGCGAGGACCAGCGGGGACAGCAACCCGACCAGCACGAGTGGTGCGGAGCGGGAGAGGGAGCGGGGCACGAGAAGCCTCCATGCAGAGGCGGTAGACATCGCTCACGAGCCGGCAGGGCGCCGCTCCATGCGCGACCCTTACCGCGAGGGTCGGGAACATGACGCGAACGCAGGCGATCTGGCTCAGGGCATCGGGTGCCCATCACAGTTGCGGGACAGCGCCGGCATCTCACCGGCTTCGCTGCGACAGCGCCGCCGACACGGGGTCGGCGGCGGAAATGTAGCAGTGCCGCGGCGGTCAGCCGCCGGCGAGCACCCGCGAGTAGACCTCCACCGTCTGGGCCGCGATCGCCGGCCAGCCGAACTCGGCCAGCACCCGTTCGCGCCCGGCGGCGCCCATCGCCGCGGCCCGAGCGGGGTCGGCGAGCAGTTCGGAGATCCGCGCGGCCAGTCCGCTCGCGAACGCGGCGGGATCGTCGGGGTCGTAGGGCACGAGCAGGCCGGTGCGGCCGTCGTCGACGACCTCCGGGATGCCGCCCACGGCGCTGGCGACGACGGCGGTGCCGCACGCGGCGGCCTCGAGGTTCACGATCCCGAGGGGCTCGTACACCGAGGGGACGACGAACACCGTGGCGCCGGTGATCAGGGGCACGAGCTGCTGGCGGGGCAGCATCGCCTCGATCCACACGACGCCGTCCCGCCGGGCCTGCAGCTCCGCGACCGCGTCGGCGACCTGCTGGCGCTCGGCCGGGGTGTCGGCGGCACCGGCGCACAGGACGAGCCCCGCGTCGGCCGGCAGCTGCTCGGCGGCCGCGAGCAGGTGGACGACGCCCTTCTGCCGCGTGATCCGGCCGACGAACAGGGCGTAGGGCCGGTCGGGGTCGACGCCCAGCGCGCGCACGGTGTCGGGGTCGTCGACCGGGCGGTAGGCCTCGGCGTCGACCCCGTTGCCGACGACGTGGACCCGCGCCGGGTCCAGGTCGGGGTAGGCGTCGAGGACGTCGGTGCGCATCCCGTGGCTGACGGCGATCACCGCGTCGGCGGCCAGGTACGCCGTCCGCTCTGCCCAGGAGGAGAGCCGGTAGCCGCCGCCGAGCTGGTCGGCCTTCCACGGCCGGCGGGGCTCCAGGGAGTGCGCGGTGATGACGTGCGGGATGCCGTGCACCAGGCCGGCCAGCAGGCCGGCGGTGTTGGCGTACCAGGTGTGGCTGTGCACCAGATCGGCGCCGGCCAGGCCGGCGGCCATCTCGACGTCGATCCCGACCGCCTGCAGCGCCCCGTTGGCGTCCTTCAGCCGATCGGGGACGGCGTAACCGGTCGCGTCGCTGCGTGGACCGCCGAAGCAGTGCACGTCGATGTCCGGTCCGTCCGGCAGCGCGCGCAGGGCCGCCACCAGGTGTTCGACGTGGACGCCGGCACCGCCGTAGACGTCCGGGGGCCACTCGCGCGTCACGATCCCGATGTGCACGGGCTCACCCTAAGGGCGGATCCACGCAGGCAGGTGGGGCGCAGAACCGCCGCAACAGATACGTTGCGGAGCATGCGCGGCGGTCCTCGAGTACTCGGCATCGTCCTCGCCGGCGGTGCGGGAAAGCGGTTGGCCCCCCTGACCGACGACCGGGCCAAGCCCGCGGTGCCCTTCGGCGGCAACTACCGCCTGATCGACTTCGTGCTGTCCAACCTCGTGAACGCCGAGATCCGGCAGATCGCCGTCCTGACGCAGTACAAGAGCCACAGCCTCGACCGGCACATCACCACCACGTGGCGGATGTCGCAGCTGCTCGGCAACTACGTCACCCCGGTGCCGGCGCAGCAGCGGCTCGGGCCGCGCTGGTACACCGGCAGCGCCGACGCGATCTTCCAGAGCCTGAACCTGATCTACGACGAGCGGCCCGACATCGTCGTCGTCTTCGGCGCCGACCACGTCTACCGCATGGACCCGGGCCAGATGATCGACCAGCACCTGCAGACCGGTGCCGGCGTGACCATCGCGGGGCTCCGGGTGCCGCGTCGCGACGCCACCGAGTTCGGCGTCATCGACTCCGACGCGTCGGGCAAGGTGCTCGGTTTCCTGGAGAAGCCGGCGGACCCGCCGGGGCTGCCGGACTCGCCCGAGGAGAGCTTCGCCTCCATGGGCAACTACGTGTTCACGACCGACGCCCTGCTGGAGGCGCTGCGCACCGACGCCGGTGACGAGAACTCGGTGCACGACATGGGCGGCTCGATCATGCCCATGCTGGCCGACACCGGTGACGCGTACGTGTACGACTTCTCCACGAACATCGTTCCCGGTGCCAGCGAGCGCGACCACGGCTACTGGCGCGACGTCGGGACCATCGACGCCTACTTCGACGCGCACATGGACCTCGTGTCCGTCACGCCCGTGTTCAACCTCTACAACGACCGCTGGCCGATCTACACGCTCCCGCCGCAGCTGCCACCGGCGAAGTTCGTCCTCGGCGGCCGCGCGGAGGAGTCGATGGTGAGCGCCGGCGCGATCATCGGCGGCGGCTCGGTGCACAACTCCGTCGTCTCACCCGGTGTGCGGGTCGAGCGCGGTGCGCGGGTGGAGGACAGCGTCCTCATGGACGGCGTGCACATCGGTGAGGGCGCCTACGTCCGTCGCGCCATCCTCGACAAGAACGTCGTCGTGCCCCCGTGGGCGCGGATCGGTGTCGACCACTCCGCCGACCGCGAGCGGTACCACGTGAGCGCCGGCGGGGTCACCGTGCTCGGCAAGGGCGCCCGCGCCCTCGTCTGAGAAAGGACCCCCTGCCCCCCGCCACTCGGACAAGGACCCCGTCCTCCCCACCCCTCGCACGCTCGGGGCGGTGCCCTGGAAGAGGCCGACCCTGCAGGGGGCCGGCGCTAGTGGCGTTTCGTCGCGACCAGGAGTCCCGAACCGATGGGGAGGACGGCGGAGAGCAGCGACTCGTCCTCGCGGATGGCCCGCGACACGTCGCGCCACGCCACGGTCTGCGGGTCGCGCGCCGTGCGGTCGGCGATCCGGCCGCCGTCGAGCAGGCCGTGCATCGTGACCATGCCGCCGACGCGGACCAGGCCCAGCACGGCGTCGAGCTGGTCGGCGTACTCCCGCGGCGGGCCGGCGCAGCAGACCAGGTCGTAGGCGCCCGGCGAGAGTCGCGGCAGCACCTCGCCGGGGGTGCCGAAGATCAGCCGGGCGCGTCCCGCGGGCACGCCCGCCTCGGCGAACGCGGTGCGGGCGGCGCGCAGCTGCTCGGGGTCGCCGTCCAGGGCGGTCAGGACGCCGTCCGGTCGCATCCCGCGCAGCAGCCAGAGCCCGGCGAGGCCGCCGCCGCTGCCGATCGAGACGACGGACCGCGCCTCGACGCCGGCCGCGAGGACGGCGAGGGTGGCGCCTACCGCCGGCTCGACGGCGGGCGACCCGGGCAGGAAGTGGGACCGCTCGCGCGCCGCCACCATCTCGGGCGACTCGACGGCGAAGCGGTCGGCGTAGGCGGCGCCCTCCGCGGCACCCGCCCGCGACGGCCGGTCGGCGCTCATCGACCCACGTCGGGTGCGGGGCGCCTCGACGGTCTCGGTGGGTGCGACATCGTCGTCGAGGGTAGTTGGCGCCTCCTCGTCCGAACGCACCGGAACGATGTGGTCTTCGTCAGTGGGACGCTTTACTGTGTGAGCCGCGTCACTGTCGACGCACTGCCGACCGACGGGGAATCAGCATGGCGATCATCGGCGTCCGCACGCGCACGGCTCTCGCGGCCGCGGCCACCCTGGCCTTGTCGGTCCTCGCCCCGGTCGGCGCGGCCACCGCCGCACCGCAACCGGCCGTGCAGTACGGCGCCGGGACGGGCACCCCGTACGCGAACCCGGCCAGCTTGGGGTTCGCCGACACGTACGCCGACCCGTCGGTGATCCGCGGCAAGGACGGCTGGTGGTACGCCTACGGCACGACCGATCCGCTGCGGGAGGGCGAGACCACCCGGCACATCCTGCCCATGTCGCGCTCGAAGGACCTGGTCAGCTGGCAGTACGTGGGTGACGCGTTCACCGAGGCCACTCTGCCGGCCTGGGCCGACCGGACCCGCGGCGCCGCCCTGTGGGCGCCCGACATCCGCTACGTCGACGGCCGGTACCGGCTCTACTACGTCGTCACCGACACCACCGTCACCGCCGAACCCAACGACAACGCGATCGGCGTTGCCTTCTCCGGCTCGCCGACCGGACCGTGGACCGACTCCGGTGGCCCCGTGGTCGGGCCGCGCCGGGGTGGCGCGGGCGAGCCGGGCAACTTCCTCTGGACGTTCGACCCGAGCCACGTCGTGGGTCCGAACGGCACCGAGTACCTCTTCTACGGCTCCTACTACGGCGGCATCTGGGTCACCGAGCTGAACGCCGACGGCACCAGGGCCGTCGGCGCGGCCACCCGCGTCGCGATCGACAACAAGTACGAGGGCGCCTACGTCGTCCAGCGCAACGGCTGGTGGTACCTGTTCGCGTCGTCGGCCAACTGCTGCGCGGGGCCGACGACGGGTTACAGCGTCCACGTGGGCCGCTCGCGCGACCTGCGCGGGCCCTACGTCGACCGCGAGGGCGTGCCGTTGAACCAGTCGCGCGCCGGCGGGACGCCCGTGCTGGCGCAGAACGGCAACCGCTGGGTCGGCACCGGCCACAACGCCGTCGTCACCGACCTGGCCGGTCAGGACTGGACGCTCTACCACGCGATCGACCGGAACGACCCCTACCTGACCGGCACCGACGGCATCAACGAGCGGCCCATGCTGCTCGACCGGCTCGACTGGGTCGGCGGCTGGCCCACCGTGCGCGCCGGTACCTGGGCGTCGGAGGGCAGCCAGCCCGGCCCGATCACCGGCGGTTCGACGGTCACCGACTTCACCGCCGGCAGCGGCGACTTCCGGACGGTGGGTTTCGGTCGCGCGGCCGAGCCTCAGACCGGGACGGCGCTGTTCTCGGCCAGCCGCGGGGTGAACACCGCGCTCACGTCGCAGTCGCTGCCGGCCCCGGTGCGCGTCGAGGCCGACGTCCGCACCGACCCGGGCGCGACCGGCGAGCACGGGGTGGTGGCGGCGTCATCGCCCGGCAACGGCATCGCGGCGGCGGTCGACCCGGCCACCCGCCGGCTCGTCGTCACCACCACACACGGCGGTGCGGTGACCGGCTCCGCGAGCGCGGCGCTCCCGGCCGACTACGACCCGACCGACTGGCACAGCCTCGCCCTCGAGGTGCGCGGCGGAACGGCGTGGGCCGAGCTCACCCACGCGCGTCTGGGCGACCCCGTGGCCCAGGTGACCCTGGCCCTGCCGGCGGGCACGAGCAGCACCGGGCCGGCCGGGGCGTTCGCCCGGGACGCGGGCGTCCGGGTGGACAACCTCTCCGCGGTGCGGGCGGCGACCCCGGTCGGTCAGCAGATTCCGCTGCCCACGCCCGGCCGGCTGCTGACCGACAGCAGCGACGAGTTCGACGGCTCCACCCTGGCCGCCGGCTGGCAGGTGGTGCGCGACCCGGCCGTGACGGTCGAGGGCGGCTCCCTCGTGTGGCCCGTGGAGTCGAAGGACCTGACAGGTCCGGGCGGCAACGCCGGCCTGCTGCTCCGCGACGCCCCGGAGGGGAACTGGACCGCCGAGACGAAGCTGAGCATCGACCTCGGCACGGATACGGTGCGGAACTTCCAGCAGGGCGGCCTGATCGCCTACGTGGACGACGACCTGTTCGCCCGCCTCTCGCACGTCGCGATCTGGAACACCCGCCAGACCGAGTTCGGCAAGGAGATGCCCTACGCCGGCCGGACCTCCTACGGCGGCACGATCGTCGGGCCGCCCGCGGAGACGACGTGGCTGCGGCTGGTCCACCGCGTCGACCCCGCGAACGGCGAGCACGAGCTGCAGGCCTTCACCAGCACCGACGGCAGCACGTGGATCCGGGGCGGGGTGTGGACGCTGCCGGCCGGTTCCGACGTGCGGGTCGGACTGCTCTCGCACGGCAACCAGGGAGGTGACCCGGCGACCTCGCGGTTCGACTGGTTCCACCTGTACGCCGACTGAGTGGAAGGTCGGCCCGGTGCCGAGCCTGTGGGTTTGCTGGGAGTCGGTGCGGGCGGGAACACGGGAACCGGCCCCACCCGTTGGTGCGTACGTGCGCCTGAAGCGAGCCGCGTCCGTCCGCCCCGCCGACTCCGGGGGAGTCACGGCGGCCTCCGTCTGCGATCCTGAAGGCGTGTCCGAGCCCACAGCCGCCGTGCCCGGCGACGCCCTTGCGGGCGACGCCGTGCCGGTCGACGACGGCGTCGAGGCCTGGGTCGCGCCCACGTGGGAGCAGGTCGTCCGCGAGCACTCCGCGCGCGTGTACCGGCTGGCCTACCGCCTGTCGGGCAACCCGCAGGACGCCGAGGACCTCACCCAGGAGACGTTCGTCCGGGTGTTCCGCTCGCTGGCCACCTTTGCGCCCGGCACCTTCGAGGGCTGGCTGCACCGCATCACGACCAACCTGTTCCTCGACATGGTCCGGCGCCGGCAGCGGATCCGCTTCGACGCGCTGCCCGAGGACACCGAGCGCCTGCCCGGCACCGCACCCAGCCCCGAGCAGGTCTACGCCGACACCCACCTCGACCCGCAGATCCAGGCGGCCCTCGACGCGCTGTCGCCGGAGTTCCGGGTCGCCGTCGTCCTCTGCGACATCGAGGGTCTGACCTACGAGGAGATCTCCGCGACCCTCGGCATCAAGCTCGGCACCGTCCGCAGCCGCATCCACCGGGGCCGGGTGCAGCTGCGCCAGGCCCTCGCTCATCTGGCCCCACGTCCGGCGGGCATGCCGCTCGAGGGAGCGTCCCTGCTCGCGGAGAGGGGAGAGGGGTGACCATCCCGGAGAGCCACCTGGCGCAGGAAGCCATCGCGGCGCTCGTCGACGGCGAGCTCCCCGCCGGTCCCGCCGGCCGCGCGGCACGGCACCTCGAGGGATGCCTGCAGTGCCGGATGGCCGTGGCGGCCCAGCGGGAGGCGAAGGAGGCGCTGCACGCAAGCGCCGACGTCGCCGTTCCGGGTGACCTGGTGTCCCGGCTGTGCGCCATCCCGTTTACCACCGACGTCCCCGGCGCGGGCGGTGGATCCGGGACGCTCAGCGCCGGCCGCGACGAGCTGACCGTCACCGGCGCCTTCGGTTCCTGGTCGATCGACCTGCATCCACACACGCGACCCCAGCAGCCCGGGCACGCCCGGTGGCTGCGCCGCGGTCTGGCCGGCGCGCTCGTCGGACTGGGCGCGGGGGTGACCGCTCTGGCCCTGAACCTCCCGGGCGAGCCGGCGACCGTCCCCGGTGCCCCGGTCGCGGGCCCCTCGGCTCCCGAGCAGCACACCGAGGTCGTGCCGCCGGTGGTGCGGACCCTGACCGTCGGCTCCACGTCCGCGCTGCACGCAGGTAGCGGCGGAACGCCCTGAGTACCGACGCGAACGGCACCACCGGTCCCGAGGGTGCCGACCCGTCGACCGCCGGTACGCCGTTCGCGCGCCCGGCCGGGGCCGCAGGTCCGTTCGACGCCGTTCCCGACCGGCTGGACCCCCGCCCGACGGCGCGTCCCGAGCCGTCCGCGGGTCAGCAGGCCGCCTTCGGCCGCCCGTCCAGCGTGACCGGCGGGTTCGCCGGCGGCCGGCCGCTGCCGCCCGAGGCGCCCGTTCCGCCACCGCCCCCGGAGGCGCTGCTGCGGGCGTTCGGGCCCTCCGGCCCGTCCCGCCGCGGGCTGCAGGACCCGCCCGGTGGTCGCCCCGGTGCCCGCCGCACCTCGACAGGGCCCTGGTGGAAGCCCGACGCCCGCGCCGACCCGTGGCGCGACCCCCACGCCCCGGCCGCCCTGGGCGCCCCCGCCGTCTACGACGAGGAGGTCCGGTCCGGCCCCTTCGTGGTCGACGCCCGCGGCCGCCGCAAGATCCGCCTCGGCGACCTGTCGGTGCGGGTCGCCGTCCTCGCTGTCCTGGCGCTGCTGATGGTGGGCGCGCTCGGCGGCGGGGTGGGCTGGGTGCTCACGCGCACCGCGCACGAGAGCCCGCTGCTGACCCCCGGCACGAAGTTGTCCGAGGTCCAGCCCGGCGTCAGCCGCGCGCCCGGCTCGGTGTCCGACATCGCCGCCGACGTCACCCCGGCCGTCGTCTCCATCGAGGTGCGGGTCGGCCAGGCGGGCGCGACCGGCTCCGGCGTGGTCATCGAGGGCAAGAACGGCTACATCGTCACCAACAACCACGTGGTCTCCGGGGCCGACGGCGTCGACGGCGCGGAGATCCGGGCGGTGTTCTCCGACGGCAGCGGCTCGGCGGCGCGCATCGTGGGACGCGACCCGGCCAGCGACATCGCCGTCCTCAAGGTCGAGAAGCCGGGGCTGCTCACGGCCTCGCTCGGCAACTCGGACAAGGTCGTCGTCGGCGACCCCGTCGTCGCCATCGGCTCCCCGCTCGGTCTCGCCGGCACCGTGACGACCGGCATCATCAGCGCCCTCGAGCGGCCCGTACGGCTCTCCGGCGAGGGCAGCGACACCAACGCGGTGATCAGCGCCCTGCAGACCGACGCGCCGATCAACCCGGGTAACTCCGGTGGCGCACTGGTCGACGGCACCGGGGCGGTCATCGGCATCAACACCGCGATCGCCTCGCTCGGCGGCTCGGGCAGCGGCTCGATCGGTCTCGGCTTCGCCATCCCGATCAACACCGCGCGCGACATCGCCGAGCAGCTGATCTCCACCGGCAAGGCGGTGCACGCCTCCCTCGGGGTCAACGCCCGGTCGGTCACCGACGGCACGCGCGACGGCGCCCTGGTGCTCAACGTGGAGCCGGGGAGCCCCGCCGACGCGGCCGGCATCCGCGAGGAGGACGTCGTCATCGCCGTCGAGGGCCAGCGCGTCGGCAGCTCGGAGGAGCTGGTCGTCGCCGTCGACGCTCACGACCCGGGCGACAAGGTCACCGTCGAGGTGGTCCGCGGCGGGAAGTCGCAGGAGCTCGAGGTCACGCTCGCGGCCGCCTGAAATACCCTGGACGCAACGGACGAGGACAGGGAGCGGCGGTGTTCAGCTCGATCGGGTGGGGCGAGGTCGTCGTCCTCGCGCTCGCCGCCCTGTTCATCTTCGGCCCGGAGCGGCTGCCCGGGCTCGCCAAGGACGCTGCCGACGGGCTCAAGAAGGTGCGGGCGGCCATCACCGGCGTCCGCGAGCAGGTGAACGAGTCGCTCGGCGACGACCTGGCCGAGCTGCGCGACCTCGACCTGCGCAAGTACCACCCGCGCACGTTCATCCGGGACCAGCTGTTCGGCGACGACGACGCCCCGGCCCGCCCCGCCGCGCCCGCTCCCGCGGTCGCCCGCCCCCGCGACCGCTCGACGCCGCCGCCCTACGACTTCGACGCGACGTGATCTGTCGTCCTCCGGACGACACCGCGGCCACGTGCCGTCCCCCGTCGCGTTGAGCCGTCCAGTCCCTCCTCGCGGAGGCCTCCGGCCCCCACTCGTCGGGACGGCCGAGCTCACCGCCTGACAGGCGGCAGCCGAGGCATTGCGTGTCCTGTTCCACCATTGCGCGTGCTGCAACGGGCGCAATGGTGGAACAACGCGCGCAATGCGCGCCGGAGCGGTTAGCGGCGAACGGGCGTGAGGCCCAGCGACATGCCTGACAGGCCGCGCTGGCGGGTGGCCAGACCGTCGGCGATCTTCGCCAGCGCCAGTGCTGCGGGGGACTCCGGCTCGGCGAGCACGATCGGGGCACCGGCGTCGCCGGCCTCGCGCAGGCGCGTGTCGAGCGGGATCTGCCCGAGCAGCGGGACACGGGCACCGAGGGTGCGGGTCAGCGCGTCGGAGACCGCCTCGCCGCCGCCGGCGCCGAAGACCTCCATGCGCGAGCCGTCGGGCAGCTCGAGCCACGACATGTTCTCGATGACGCCGACCACCTGCTGGTGCGTCTGCGTGGCGATCGCACCGGCCCGCTCGGCCACCTCGGCGGCGGCGAGCTGCGGCGTCGTCACCACGAGGATCTCGGCGTTCGGCAGGAGCTGCGCGACGGAGATGGCGACGTCACCGGTGCCGGGGGGCAGGTCGAGCAGGAGGACGTCGAGGTCGCCCCACCAGACGTCGGCGAGGAACTGCTGCAGCGCGCGGTGCAGCATCGGCCCGCGCCACACGACCGGGGTGTTGCCCGGGGTGAACATGCCGATCGAGATGACCTTCACCCCGAACGACTGCGGCGGCATGATCATGTTGTCGACCTGGGTCGGCTTGTCGTCGACACCCAGCATGCGCGGCACCGAGTGGCCGTAGATGTCGGCGTCCACGACGCCCACCGAGAGCCCGCGCTTGGCCAGCGCCGCGGCCAGGTTCACCGTGACCGACGACTTGCCCACGCCGCCCTTGCCGGAGGCGACGGCGTAGACGCGGGTCAGTGAGCCGGGCTGGGCGAAGGGGATCACCGGGTCGGCCGCGTCGGTGCCGCGCACCGTCTTGCGCAGCTCCGCCCGCTGCTCGTCGCTCATCACGTCGAGCACGACCTGCACCGAGGTCACGCCGGCGACGTTCCCGACCGCCTGGGTCACGCGGTTGGTGATGGTCTCGCGCATCGGACAGCCGGAGACGGTCAGGTAGACCTCGACCCGGACGGCGCCGTCGGCACCGATCTGCACGTCCTTGACCATGCCGAGCTCGGTGAGGGGCCGGTTGATCTCCGGGTCCTGGACGGTGGCCAGAGCGGCGGTGACGGCGTCGAGCGCCGGCGAGCCGGTCAGCGTGTCGGTCATCGGTGCGTGTTCTCCTTCGGCGGGGACCCGGGGGAGGCGGCCGAATGGCGGCGGCACCTGCGCGATCGGGTTGCCTGCCACTGTACGGCGGAGCGCACGACCGGCCGCCGGGCGTCGGGGTGATCTGCTGCTCACGCGGGGATGAGGGCCCTCAGACGACGGACGGCCGGCGAACTGCGTGATCGACCGATGCCCCGCCGGCCCCCTCAGCACGACCGTGGGTCCATCGACGGAACGAGCGAGGAGACGCCATGCAGATGCACTACGCCCCGCGGGCCACGCACGCCGAACTCGAGGCCCGCCTGGCGGAGGCGGCCGAGCGACGCCGCGTACGCCACGTCGTCCGGAAGCGCGGTGACTGGACACCTGCCCGCCGTCACTAGGGTCGACGCCGTGCCACGCTCCGCCCGTTCCGCGACCCTGCGGGACGCTGTCGGGCTCGGCGTGGCCGTCGGACTCTACGGAGCCGCCTTCGGGGCCGCCGCCGACGCGGCGGGGCTGAACGTGTGGCAGGCCATGACGCTGTCGCTGGTCATGTTCACCGGCGCCTCCCAGTTCGCGCTGGTCGGCGTCCTGGGTGCGGGCGGGAGCGCACTCGCCGCCGTCGGCAGCGCCCTGCTGCTGGGCACCCGGAACACCGTCTACGGGGTCCGGCTGGTCCCGCTGCTCAAGCCGCAGGGGCTGCGGCGGTTCGGGACGGCGCACTGGGTGATCGACGAGACGACGGCGCTGTCGCTGGCCGCGCCCGACCGCGGGCTGGCCCGGTTGGCGTTCCTCGCGGGCGGGGCCTCGATCTACCTGCTGTGGAACCTCACCACCGTGGCCGGGGCGGTGGGCGCCGCGGCGCTGAGCGGACCGGCGCTGGCCGCGCTCGACGCCGTCGTCCCGGCGGCCTTCCTGGCCCTCCTCTGGCCGCGGCTGCGGAAGGGCTTCCCCGAGGCGGCCGTCCAGCGACGGGTGGCGCTCGGTGGTGCCGTGGTCGCGCTCGCGCTGACCCCGATAGTCCCCGCGGGGGTGCAGGTGATCGCCGCCGTCGTCGCGGTCGCCCTCGCCGGCCGCCCACGTGCGCGGGAGGAGGCGGCATGAGCGGAACCCTGCTCTGGGCGACGGTCGTCGCGGGGGCCCTCGGCTGCTACCTGCTGAAGCTCGCCGGCCTGTCGGTGCCGGCCGCGTGGGTCGAGCAGCCATGGGTCGCCCGCCTGGTCGACTTCGTGCCCGCTGCTCTGTTGGGCGCGCTCGTCGCGGTGCAGGGGCTGACCAGCGGGCACGACCTGGTGGTCGACGGCCGGCTGGTCGGGCTCGGCGTCGCGGCGGTCGCGCTTGCGCTGCGGGCCCCGTTCATCGTCGTCCTGCTCCTCGCCGGAGCGGCCGGTGCGCTGGTGGAGATCCTCACCGGCTGAGCGCCTGCTGTGGCTGTATCGACGTCGGTACAGCGCCTGTAACCGGGCGACTCAGCTGACCGGGTCGCGGCCCGACTCCGGTGCCGCCCCGGCCGCCGGCTCGGCTGCCAGGGCGCGCTCGCGCCGCTTCTTGGCCTTCTTCTCGCGCTTCTCCTCGTCGCCGTCGACCTCGAGCAGCCGGCCCAGCTCGCCACGGATGAAGTCACGGGTGGCCAGCTCGCCGATCGCGACGCGCAGCGCGGCCAGTTCCCGGGCCAGGTACTCGGTGTCGGCGCGGGTCGACGCCGCACGGGCGCGGTCCTCCTCCGCCTGGACGCGGTCGCGGTCGGCCTGCCGGTTCTGCGCGAGCAGGATCAGCGGCGCGGCGTACGCGGCCTGGGTGGAGAACGCCAGGTTCAGCAGGATGAACGGGTACGGGTCCCAGCGCAGCCGGACGGCCGCCACGTTGAGGGTGATCCAGACGATGACGATGATCGTCTGCACCGCGAGGAAGCGGCCGGTGCCCAGGAAACGGGCGATGCCCTCGGCGAACTGCCCCACGGCGTCGGGGTTGAGCCGGAGGAAGTTCGCGAGGCTGCGCCCCCGTCCCCGGGGGATGTCGAGCCGCGGACCTTCAGCCACGGCGGGCCCGCTCGCGCCAGTCCTCCGGGAGTAGGTGGTCGAGGACGTCGTCCACGCTCACCGCCCCCACGAGCCGGCCCTTCTCGTCGACCACGGGAGCCGCGACCAGGTTGTAGGTGGCGAAGTAGCGGGTCACCTCGGCCAGCGGCGCCTCGGGCCGCAGCGGCTCCAGGTCGTCGAGGACGCCGCTCACCAGGGTGGACGGCGGTTCGCGCAGCAGCCGCTGGATGTGCGCCAGGCCGATGTACCGGCCGGTCGGGGTGGCCGACGGCGGCCGGCACACGTACACCTGGCTGGCCAGGGCCGGCGTCAACTCCGGTTCGCGCACCCGCGCCAGCGCCTCGGCGATGGTCGCGTCAGGCGCGAGGATCACCGGCTCGCTGGTCATGATCCCGCCGGCGGTGTCCTCGGAGTACTTGAGCAGCTGGCGCACCGGCTCGGCCTCGTCGGGCTCCATGAGCTCGAGCAGGCGGTTGCGGTCGACGTTGGACAGCTCGGCCAGCAGGTCGGCGGCGTCGTCGGGGTCCATCTCCTCGAGGACGTCGGCGGCCCGGCTCTCCTCCAGCGTGCCCAGGATGGTGATCTGCTCCGCCTCGGGCAGTTCGCCGAGGACGTCGGCCAGCCGCTGGTCGTCCATGGCTTCGGCGACCTCGTGCCGGCGCTTGATCGGCAGCTCCTGCAGCGCGTGCGCGACGTCGGCCGCGTTCAGGTCGCGGTAGGTGGCGATGAGGGTCTCGGCGCCCTGCCCGGTCTGCGGGAGGCCGAGCCCCTCCACCTCGTCCCACGCCAGCTGGTGCAGCTGGCCCCGCCGGCCCAGCCGGCCCGGCTCCTGGACGGCGACCCGCGAGAGCACCCAGTCACCGGTGCGGGTCTGCTCCATCCCGGCGTCGACGACATGCGCCGGGCGGCCGGACTCGATGATCCGCACCGTCCGGTCGAGCAGCTCGCCGAGCACGAGGGTCTCGCCGGCCCGCTGCTCGAAGCGCTTGAGGTTCAGCGTGCCCGAGGCCAGCATCACCGCGCCCGGGTCGACCGCGGTCACCCGCCCCATCGGCACGAAGATCCGGCGCCGAGCCACGACCTCCACGACAAGCCCGAGGACCCTCGGGGCGGCCGTGCCGACCCGCAGGGCCACGACGGCGTCGCGGATCTTGCCGACCCGGTCGCCGTTCGGGTCGAAGACCGTCAGTCCGGCGAGGCGCGAGACGTACGCCCTGCTCACCGTCGTCACGGGTCCTCCTCGCTGGCGCTCGTCGGCCCCGTGCCGGGGTGCTCCGTCCCTGTCTGACCTCGCGAGCTCGGTCAGCGAACGCAGGTTACCGTCGGGCCCGTGCCTGCCCCGGAAAGCCTGGACTACGAGATCGTCGACGTCTTCGCGCCGAGGGCCTTCGCGGGCAATCCGCTGGCCGTCGTCTTCGGCGCCGACGCGCTGAGCACCGAGCAGTGCCAGGCGCTCGCGTTCGAGTTCCACCTGTCGGAGACGTCATTCGTCTGCGCCCCCACCGAGCCGGGCGCCGACTACCGGGTGCGGATCTTCACGCCCTTCGCCGAGCTGCCCTTCGCCGGTCATCCGAGCGTCGGCGCCGCGCACACGCTGGTCCGCACGGGACGGCTCACCGCCGGCACGCTGCGGCAGGAGTGCGGCGTCGGGGTGCTCGACGTGACCGTCGACGAGGACGGCGCCCAGCTCACCGGTGGGCGGCCGACCCTCGAGGACGGCCCGGCCGCCGACGAGCTGGCCGCCGCGGTCGGGCTGAGCGCCGCCGACACGACGGGTCTGCCGTCGGAGGTGGCGGGGTGCGGACTGCCCTTCGCCTACCTGTCGGTGGCGCCCGGGATGGTCGACCGGGCCGCCCCCGATCAGGCCGCCCTCGACGCGCTCGGGGTGGGGGAGGGGGTCTCGGTGCTGTCCTGGGACGCCGCCACGTCGACCGCCTACGCCCGCGTGTTCGCCGGCGACCTGATGTGGAATGAGGACCCGGCCACCGGCTCGGCGGCCCTGGGCACCGGCGTCTGGCTGGTCGAGTGCGGTCTGCTGGCCGGTGAGGGGACGTCGTCCTACAGGGTGCGCCAGGGCGAGAAACTGGGGCGCTCGTCGGTGCTGGAGTGCACGGTGACGGCAGAGGGCGGTCGGGCCGTGGCGGCGACGGTCCGCGGCGCGGTGGTCCCGATCGCGAGCGGCCGCATCCGCGTGCCGGGATGACCTCCACATCGACGCAAGCGGCCTGGGAGCTGCACCGCCCCGGAAGTCGCGACGTCGCGCTCATGGCCGTCGCGGTGGTCGGCATCTCGCTGTCCGGCCCGATGACCGCCCTGGTGACGGCTCCCTTCCTGGCCATCGCGTTCTGGCGCAACGCCGCCGGGGCGGCGGCGCTGCTGCCCGTCCTGCTCACCCGGGAGCGGGCCACCCTCACGGGCCTGCGGCTGCGGAACCTGCGGAGCTCCGCCGTCGCCGGGCTGTTCCTCGCCGGTCACTTCGCGGCCTGGGTGCCGAGCCTGTCGATGACCACGGTGGCGGCGTCGATCGCGTTGGTCACCACGACCCCCGTCTGGACGACGCTGTTCGCCCGTCTCGCCGGCGTGCGGTTCCCCGCGCCGGTGTGGTGGGGGCTGGTGCTCGCGGTGCTGGGCGCCGGCCTGATCGCCGGGGTCGACGTCACGGTCAGCCTCGAGGCACTGGCCGGTGACGGGCTGGCGCTGCTCGGGGCGATCTGCGCGGGCGGGTACGTGCTCGCCGGGGCGCGGGCGCGCGAGCGGCTGGCCACCTCGGCGTACACGGTCACGGCGTACTCGACCTGCGCCGTCGTCCTCGCGCTCGCCGCGCTGGTGGCCGGTGCGCCGCTCGTCGGGTTCAGTGCCCGCGACTGGCTGCTGATCGCCGGCATCACCGTCGTCGCCCAGCTGTTCGGGCACACGCTGCTCAACCTGGTGCTCTCCTCGGTGGGGCCGACGGTGGTCAGCCTCGCCGTCCTCCTGGAGGTGCCCGGTTCGCTGATCGTCGCGCTGGTGCTGCTGGGGCAGGCGCCGCCGCTGCTGGCGCTGCCCGGGATGGTCGCGGTCGTCCTCGGGGTGGCCCTGGTGGTGCGGGCCAGCCGGCCGACCACCCTCGTCGAAGCCGGGACCTGAGGAGACGGCCCGTCCCTTCCACTGCCCGCAAGCTCTCGGCGGTGCCCTCGACGGGGCCTCGGGGGCCGTCGCTACTCTCCGGTAACCGGATTTCCCGACCATCCCCTGCGGAGGACCCGTGGCCGAGCTCCGATCCCGTCGTTCCAACCTCGCCGTTCCGGGCAGCAACCCGCGCTTCCTGGAGAAGGCCAAGGGGTTGCCGGCCGACCAGGTCTTCCTCGACATCGAGGACGCGGTCGCGCCGCTGGCCAAGCCCGGTGCCCGCAAGAACATCGTCGCGGCGCTCAACGAGGGCGGCTGGGGCGACAAGATCCGCACGGTCCGGGTCAACGACTGGACCACCGAGTGGACCTACCGCGACGTGATCGAGGTCGTCGAGGGTGCGGGCGCGGAGCTCGACTGCATCATGCTGCCGAAGGTCGCCGACGCCGCGCAGGTGCGGGCGCTGGACTTCCTGCTCACCCAGATCGAGAAGGCCAACGGCCTCGAGGTGGGCCGGATCGGCATCGAGGCGCAGATCGAGACGGCGCAGGGCCTGATCAACGTCAATGACATCGCGTTCGCCAGCCCGCGGATCGAGACGATCATCTTCGGCCCGGCCGACTTCATGGCCAGCATCAACATGAAGTCGCTGGTGGTCGGCGCCCTGCACCCCGACTACGCCGGCGACCCCTTCCACTACATCCTCATGCAGATCCTCATGGCCGCCCGCGCCCGAGGCGTGCAGGCCATCGACGGCCCGTTCCTCCAGGTGCGCGACGTCCCCGCGTTCGAGGAGGTCGCCAAGCGGTCCGCCGTCCTCGGGTTCGACGGCAAGTGGGTGCTGCACCCGGGCCAGATCGACGCGGCCAACGAGATCTACGCGCCGTCGCAGGAGGACTACGACCACGCCGAGCTGATCCTCGACGCGTACGAGTACTACACGTCCGAGGCGGGCGGGAAGAAGGGCTCGGCGATGCTCGGCGACGAGATGATCGACGAGGCCAGCCGCAAGATGGCGCTCGTGGTGGCCGGCAAGGGCCGGGCCGCCGGCCTGCAGCGGACGTCGTCCTTCACCGCCCCGGAGTAGAAGGACCCCCTGCTCCCCACCGCTCGCACGCTCGCGGCGGGCCCCTGCAGGGGGCCGCTCCGCTGACGATCGAAGGAAGGCCTTTCATGACCCGCCTCGCGCAGACCGCGGACCTGACCGACGTCCAGACCGAGATCCTGTCGACGGTCCGGAGCTTCGTCGACAAGGAGATCATCCCGCACGCTCAGGATCTCGAGCACGGCGACATCTATCCGACCGAGATCGTCGAGGGTCTCAAGGAACTGGGCATCTTCGGGCTGACCATCCCCGAGGAGTTCGGCGGGCTGGGGGAGTCGCTGCTGACCTACGCGCTGGTGGTCGAGGAGATCGCGCGCGGGTGGATGAGCGTCTCGGGCGTCATCAACACCCACTTCATCGTCGCGTACATGATCATCCAGCACGGCACGCAGGAGCAGAAGGAGCGGTTCCTGCCGCGCATGGCCACCGGTGAGGTGCGCGGCGCGTTCTCGATGTCCGAGCCCGGGCTGGGCTCGGACGTGGCCGGCATCCGCACCAAGGCCACCCGTACCGACGACGGCGGCTACGTCATCGACGGCCAGAAGATGTGGCTGACGAACGGTGGCAGCTCGACGCTGGTCGCGGCGCTGGTGCGCACCGACGAGGGCGCTGAGAAGGCCCACCAGAACCTCACCACGTTCCTCGTCGAGAAGCCGGCCGGCTTCGGCGAGGTCAAGCCCGGCCTGACCATCCCGGGCAAGATCGACAAGATGGGCTACAAGGGCGTCGACACCACCGAGCTGGTGTTCGACGGCTACCGGGCCGAGGCCGACGACGTCCTCGGTGGGGCGCCGGGGCGCGGCTTCTCGCAGATGATGGACGGCGTCGAGGTCGGCCGGGTCAACGTGGCCGCCCGCGCCTGCGGGATCTCGATCCGGGCCTTCGAGCTGGCGATCGCCTACGCGCAGCAGCGGGAGACCTTCGGCAAGCCGATCGCCCAGCACCAGGCCATCGCCTTCCAGCTCGCCGAGATGGCGACCAAGGTGGAGGCCGCGCACGCGCTGATGGTCAAGGCCGCCCGGTTGAAGGACGCAGGCTCGCGCAACGACGTCGAGGCCGGCATGGCCAAGCTGCTGGCCAGCGAGTACTGCGCCGAGGTGACCACCCAGTCCTTCCGCATCCACGGGGGCTACGGCTACTCCAAGGAGTACGAGATCGAGCGGCTCATGCGCGAGGCGCCGTTCCTGCTCATCGGCGAGGGCACCAGCGAGATCCAGAAGACGATCATCAGCCGCGGCCTGCTCAAGGAGTACGCCCTCAAGCGCTGACGCTCCGACGCTGCCCACCACTGTGGGCAGCGTCGGAGCGTCCGGCGAGAACCTCCTCAGCCCGCGGGCTGGGTCAGGTCGTACAGGGTCACGCCGTCGACGGTCTGGGCGGGAAAGGTGTCGGTCACCCAGGTGGCGATCTCCGAAGCGGCGCTGCTGCCCCCGTCCGACCCCATCCCCATGCCGCCGCCGATGAACCAGTGGATCTGGCCGCTCTCGACGTAGGCCTGGAACTGCGCGAGCGTGGGCGAGGGGTCGCTGCCGTTGAAGCCGCCGATCGGCATCACCGGCAGCTCGGTGGCCAGCTGGTAGCCGGCCGCGCTGTTGGCCCCGACGGCCGCCGCAACCCAGGTGTAGGACGACGCGTCCTGGGAGAGGGCCGCCTCGACGTCGCTGCTCACGTCCTGGGCGTCGAGCAGTCCGCCCATGCCGCCGCGCGCGGCGCCGAACCCGTCCGCAGCGGCGCCCCCGGGAGCGCCGGGGAATCCGCCGGTCGTACCCGGCCGCGTGCCCTGGAAGCCGCCGGGGAACCCACCGGCCGGCGGGCCACCGGCTCCGCGGAACCCGCCGCCCGGGCCTCCCATCGCACCCGCCACGGTCGGTCCCGCGCTCGGGATGGATCCCGTGTGGGCGGTCGTCGCGGTGTCCACGGCGTACGCGGCGGGTCCGGCGACCCCGGCGATCAGCCCCACGGCCAGCACCGCGGCCGCGACCGCCCGGCCGGCGCGGTCGACCACCAGCAGCCCGAGGGCGGCCGCCAGCCCGCCGGCCAGCAGCACCCACTTCAGCCACGGCAGGAAGTCCGCGGACCGGGACAGCAGGATCCACGACCACAGCACCGTGCCGGCGAGCGTCGCTGCCAGCACGATCCGCGCCCACAGCAGGCCGCGCCGCTGCCACAGCAACCCGCCGCCGATGCCGACGAGCGCCGCGATCGCCGGCGCCAGGGCGACCGTGTAGTAGGCGTGGAAGATGCCGGCCATCAGGCTGAAGACGATGCCCGTGACGACCAGCCACGTGCCCCAGGTGATCAGGGCCGCTCGGCGGACGTCGGTGCGTCGGGCGCGGCCGACCGCGACGAGGCCCGCGACGAGGAGGGCGAGGGCCGCGGGCAGCAGCCAGGCCACCTGGCCGCCGATCTCCGCGGTGAACAGCCGGCCGATGCCGGTCTCGCCCCATCCGCCGCCGCCACCGACGCTGCCGGTCTCGTCGCCGGTGAGCCGGCCCAGGCCGTTGTAGCCCCAGATCAGCTCCCACACGGAGTTGTTCTGCGAGCCGCCGATGTAGGGCCGCCACGACTCGGGCACCAGTTCGACGATCGCCACCCACCAGCCGGCCGACAGCAGCAGCGCCAGCCCGGCTCCCAGCAGATGCCGTACCCGCCGGCCCAGGGTGGTCGGCGCGGCGACCAGGTAGACCAGCGCGAACCCGGGGACGACGAGCAGTGCCTGCAGCATCTTGGTGAGGAACGCGACGCCGATCAGCACGCCCACCAGGGCGAGCCACGTCCAGCTCGCCTTCTCGACAGCCCGGGTCACCCCGTACGCGGCCACGGTGAGCAGCAGCACCAGCAGAGCGTCCGGGTTGTTGAACCGGAACATGAGCACCGCGACCGGCGTGAGTGCCATCGCCGTCCCGGCGACCAGGCCGGCCCCGGGGCCGACCACCCGCCGGACCGCCAGGTACACGACACCCACCGTGGCGACGCCCATGAGCGCCTCCGGCACGAGGATCGACCACGACGACAGGCCGAACAGCCGCACTGACAGCTCCATGACCCAGAGCGAGACCGGCGGCTTGTCGACGGTGATCGAGTTGGCGGCGTCCGACGAGCCGTAGAAGAACGCCTCCCAGCTCTGCGATCCGGCCTGCACGGCGGCCGAGTAGAAGGCGTTGGCCCAGCCCGAGGCCGAGAGGTCCCAGAGGTACAGCAGGCCGGTCGCGGCGAGCAGCCCCAGCAGCGAGGGCCGGACCCAGCGCGGATCGCCGTCCCGGCCGCGCACGAACCCCCTGACCCGGGAGGGACGTCGGGAGGCGGGTGGCGGTGCGGTTTCCCCCGGGGGGACGGGGGGAGCGGTGGGCAGGGTGGTCGTCATCGGGCGGTCTCCATCTCGAGCACGGCGGGGGTGCCGTCGGCAGGGGTGGGCAGGCGTGCGGGAGTGCGCCGGGTGCGGAACACCCAGCCGCGGAGGAGCAGGAAGCGCAACAGGGTCGCGGCGGCGTTGGCGGCGACCAGCAGCAGGACTTCGGTCGACCGCGCGGGGGCTGGGTCGACGGCGTGCAGCACGGCCAGCGAGCCGCTGGTCAGCCCCAGACCCAGGGCGAACACGACCAGACCCTGGAACTGCGCCCGCGCGGCACCGGCCGCACCGCGGACGCCGAAGGTGATCCGGCGGTTCGCGGCGGTGTTGGCCACGGCCGTGAGCAGCAGCGCGCTGAGGTTCGCCGCCTGGGCGCCGACCGATCCGCGGAGCAGCACGAAGATCGCGAGGTAGGCCAGGGTGGACAGCATGCCGATGACGGCGAAGCGCACCAGCTGGCCGACCAGGCCGGCGGGCACTCCGGGCACGGGATCGGGAAGCGGGCGGCGGCCGATCTGGGCGCGCAGGTCCGCCACGGGCAGCCGGCCTCCGGCGAACGCGCGCAGCATCCGGGCGATGCCGGCCAGGTCCGCGCGGGCGGTGGCCACGATGTCCACCCGGCTGTCCGGGTCGTCGATCCAGTCGACGGGCACCTCGTGGATCCGCAGGCCCGACCGCTCGGCGAGCACCAGCAGTTCGGTGTCGAAGAACCAGCCGGTGTCCTCGACCAGCGGCAGCAACCGCCGCGCCACGTCGGCGCGGATGGCCTTGAACCCGCACTGCGCGTCCGACAGCGACGTCGCCAGCGTCCGGCGCAGCAGCAGGTTGTAGCTGCGGGAGATCACCTCACGCTTGAGCCCGCGGACCACGCGCGAGGACGGCGACAGCCGGGTGCCGATGGCCAGGTCGGAGTGGCCGCTGATCAGTGGTGCGACGAGGGGGAGGAGCGCGGCCAGGTCGGTCGACAGGTCGACGTCCATGTAGACGAGCACGTCGGCGTCCGAGCGGAGCCAGGCGGTGCGCAGCGCGCGTCCCCGGCCCGGTTGGGTCAGGACCAGGACGTCGACGTCACCGAGCTCGGCGGCGACCCGGGAGGCGATCTCCCCGGTCGCGTCGGTGCTGGCGTTCTCCGCGACGGTGATGCGGAAGGGGTAGGGAAGGTGCTCGGTGAGGTGCGCGTGCAGGCGGCGCAGGCACGGTTCGAGGTCGGCTTCCTCGTTGTGCACCGGCACGACGACGTCGAGTACGGGGGCCATGCGAGCAAAGATCGACAACCGAACTGCGTTGCGGCCCGGAGCCGCCTGAACACCCGCTGTGAGTCCGGGGCCGTCGATGCGAGTGCCGCGACCCGCCCGACGGTGCGGAGCCGACGCGCTAGGCGGAGAGCCGTTCCCCGGTGGCCGTCTCGAACACGTGCACCCTCGCGGGGTTCGTGGTCACGTGGACGGTCGCACCCTTCTCCACCGTCCGGCGCTCGTCGAGGCGCACGACGACGTCGTGGACGGCGCCGTCGACCTCCGTCGTCCCGTACAGGAAGCCGTCGGCACCGAGCTCCTCGATGACGCTCACCGTGACCGGGAGACCGGTCTCGCCCTCGCCCGCCACACGCCAGGCCTCCGGACGCACCCCGACGGTGATGTCGCCGCTGCTCCTCGCCGCCGCCGTCCGGTCGATCGGTACGCGATAGTCGCCGATGCGCGCGCCGTCCGGACCCGCGACGGCGGGCAGCAGGTTCATCGACGGTGAGCCGATGAAGCCGGCGACGAACAGATTGGCCGGCCGGTCGTAGAGGTTCAGCGGTGTGTCGACCTGCTGGAGCACCCCGTCCCGCATGACCGCCACCCGATCGCCCATGGTCATCGCCTCCACCTGGTCGTGGGTGACGTAGACCGTGGTGATCCCGAGGCGTTGCTGCAGGGCGGCGATCTGGGTGCGCGTGGACACGCGCAGCTTGGCGTCGAGGTTCGACAGCGGCTCGTCCATGCAGAACACCTGCGGCTGCCGGACGATCGCTCGCCCCATGGCCACCCGCTGGCGCTGGCCGCCGGACAGCGCCTTCGGCTTCCGGTCGAGGTACTGGTCGAGGCCGAGGACCTTGGCCGCCTCGAGGACCCGGCTCGTGCGGGCCTCCTTGCCGAAGCCCGCCATCTTCAAGGAGAAGGCCATGTTCTCGGCGACGCTCATGTGCGGATAGAGCGCGTAGTTCTGGAACACCATCGCGATGTCGCGCTTCTTGGGGGGCATCAGCGTCACGTTCCGGTCGCCGATGAAGATGTCGCCCTCGTCGACGTCCTCCAGCCCCGCGAGCATCCGGAGGCTGGTCGACTTCCCGCAGCCGGACGGGCCGACGAGGACCATGAATTCGCCGTCCTCGATGTCGAGGTCGAGGTGGTCCACGGCCGGGGTGTCGCTGCCGGGGTAGATCCGCTGGGCGTTGTCGAACCTCACTGAAGCCATGACCGGTACATCCCTTCACCGGCAGGAACGTGCCGGGCGATCCGTCGTTCTGGATGGCGAGGTGCTGCGGGAGGACGGGGCAGGTCGCTCCGGCGGCGGCTGCGGCTCACCCGAGGAAGGCCCTCGGCTCGAACCAGCCGGTCGCGGCGAAGTCGACCGGTGGCAGCCCCCGTAGCTCGCCGCGTGGTGCACTCCACGCGACGGAGTTGGCGAGGACCCGCCGGACGTCGGGATGGTGGTAGACGGGGTAGTCCTGGTCGCCCGGGCTGAAGTAGACGACCTTCCCGTGGCCCCGCCGGAAGGTGCAGCCGCTGCGAAAGACCTCTCCGCCCGTGAAGGAGCTGACGAACACCAGCTCGTCGGGCGCCGGGATGTCGAAGTACTCGCCGTACATCTCCTGCTCCGGGATCACGATCGGGTTGGGGACGCCGGCTGCGATCGGGTGCGAGGGGTCGACGGTCCACACGAGCTCCCGGTCGCCCTCGTTGCGCCACAGGAGATTGCAGGTGGTGCCCATGAGCCGCTTGAAGATCTTCGAGTGGTGGGCCGAGTGCAGGACCACGAGCCCCATGCCGGCCAGCACGCGCGCGTGCACGCGTTCGGCCAGGGCGTCGTCCACCTCGTCGTGGGCGCAGTGCCCCCACCACGTGAGCACGTCGGTGGTGTCGAGGACCGACGCGGGCAGCCCCTGGTCGGGGTCGTCGAGGACGGCGGTGCGCACCCGGGCGCCCTCGCCGAGGTGCTGCCGGATCGCGTTGGCGACCGCCCCGTGCATGCCGTCGGGGTAACGACGCGCCACGCCCGGCTCGGTCTGCTCGTGGCGACCCTCTCCCCACACCGTCACCTGCAGGGGCCGCGCTGTGCTCGGGTCCACTCGGAGCCACCTCTCTGCCGGCGGCGCCGCCGGATGCCGACGTCGCCGGAGCCGACCCGCAGGGACGGGATGGCGTGTGACGTGCGTCTCGTGATGGAATGTAAAACGATTTGCCGAGCGACGGCAAGCCCCCTCGCACAGACCCCGGAGGTTCGTCCATGACCGACGCACGCCCGCGCCAGGCCCTCGTCGTCCGAGGTGGGTGGGAGGGCCACGAGCCCGTGGCGGCGACGGACCGCTTCATCCCCTTCCTCGAGGAGAACGGGTTCGAGGTGGAGGTGAGCGAGACGCTGGACGCCTATCTGGACGCCGACCGGATGCGTGCCGCCGACCTGATCCTGCAGATCTGGACGATGGGGGAGATCTCGCAGGAGCAGTTCGACGGGCTGGCCACCGCCGTCCGCGCCGGCACGGGGTTCGCCGGGTGGCACGGCGGGATCGTCGACGCCTTCCGGAACAACCCCGACTACCTCCAGCTCACCGGCGGGCAGTTCGCCACGCACCCCAAGGGCTTCCGTCCACACTCGGTGAGCGTGGTGCCCGAACGCGCCGACCACCCGATCGTCGCGGGGCTCTCGACCTGGGACCTGCACACCGAGCAGTACTGGATCCTCACCGACGCGCTCAACGACGTCCTCGCCACGACGTGCTACCGGGTCGAGGAGGGGTGGCCGTGGCACCGGGACGTCCTCATGCCGGCCGTCTGGACGCGTCTCTGGGGTGAGGGCCGGGTGTTCGTGTCGACCATCGGGCACAAGCTCGACGACCTCGACCACCCGTCCGTCCGCACGCTGACCGAGCGCGGGTTGCTCTGGGCGAGCCGGTGACGTCGTCCGGGGAGCCGGTCCGCCGGATCATCCTCGACACCGATTTCGCGATGGGTGCCCCGGGCTCGGACATCGACGACGGGTTCGCGCTGGCGCTGGCGCTGGCAGACCCGGCCATCGCGCTGGAACTCGTCACCACCGTCAACGGGAACACCGACGTGGACACCGCCACCCGGCTGACGGCCGGACTCCTCGAGAGGCTCGGCCGGCCCGAGGTCCCGATCGTCCGCGGAGCGGGTGCGCCGCTGCGCGGCGGCGGTCGTGGCCGCGACGGATACCGCGCAGCGGTGGGGGCACCCCGCGCGCACGCTGCGGTGGAGATCGCCGACCGGGTTCTCGCCGAACCCGGCGAGCTGACCGTGGTCGCGATCGGCCCGTTGAGCAACGTGGCGATGGCCCTGCTCCTCGAGCCGGCCGTCGCCGGCGCCGTCCGGGAGATCGTGGTGATGGGCGGGGTGTTCCTCCGGCACACGAACATCGCCGCGATGCCGGGGGAGTTCAACATCTGGTGCGACCCGGACGCCGCGGCGGTGGTGCTCGAGAGCGGGGCGCCGCTGCGGTTCGTCGGTCTGGACGTGACGATGCAGGTTCGGCTCACCGACGAGGACGCCGTCCGCATGGCCGCCGGCGGCCGCCCGTTCGGCGCGTTCGCGGGCGCCTGCACCCGGGAGTGGATCGCGTACTGCGACCAGCGGAACCCCGGAGCCGTCGCGGAGCACGGGAGTGCAGCCATGCACGACCCACTCGCGGTCGCCGTCGTCGCGCACCCTCAGCTGGTCACCTGGCGGCCGGCGCAGGTGCGCGTGGAGACGACGAGCCCTGTCACCCGCGGCGTCAGCGTGGCGGATCTCCTGACCACCGACCAGCCACCAGTGGGGAACTGCCGGATCGCCACCGCGGTCGACGTCGGCGCCTTCCGGGAGCTGTTCCTGAGCCGCATCTCCGCGCTCTGACCGGCTCGCCCGGCGAGTTCGCGCGCCGGTATTGCGCACCTCGGAGCGGTCAGTTTATCGTTTTGCACGCACTGGCCGTGAGCGACGTCACACCCCATGTGCCGGAATCCGGAGGCGGTGTCCCGTTGCCGGCTCCCGGCTTCCGGTTCCCGGCACGGTGCTCCCCGCCCGACCCGCACGCCGACCCACGAGGAGCGACTCCGTGACCCAGCAACACGCCACCGCGGGGGTCCCTCCGCTGCGGGTCGCGCAGATCGGCTATGCCTTCATGGGCGCCGCCCACTCCCTGGCGTGGCGCACCGCGCCTCGCGTGTTCGACCTCCCCCGCGGAGCCGAGATGACGGTGATCTGCGGTCGCACCGCCTCGGCCACCGAGGCCGCCGCGCACAAGCTCGGCTGGGCGGAGTGGTCGACCGACTGGCGCGAGCTCGTCGCGCGCGACGACATCGACATCGTGGACGTGTGCACCCCCGGCGACAGCCACGCCGAGATCGCGATCGCCGCGCTGGAGGCGGGTAAGCACGTCCTCTGCGAGAAGCCCCTGGGCAACACGGTGGCCGAGGCGGAGGAGATGACCGCGGTCGCCGAGGCCGCCGCGGCGCGGGGGGTCCGCTCGATGGTCGGCTTCAACTACCGCCGGCTACCGGCGCTGTCCCTCGCCCGCCAGATGGTCGCCGACGGCCGCCTCGGCGAGGTGCGCCACATCCGCGCGAAGTACCAGCAGGACTGGATCGTCGACCCGGCCTTTCCTCTCGCCTGGCGCCTCCAGAAGGACAAGGCGGGATCCGGGGCCCTGGGCGACATCGGCGCGCACATCATCGACCTGGCCCAGTTCGTCACCGGTCAGAAGCTGGTCGGGGTGTCCGCCACGACCGAGACGTTCATCAAGCAGCGCCCGCTGCCCGCGGCCTCCAGCGGCCTGGCCGCGAGCGGCGGTCAGGCCGCCGAGATGGGCGAGGTCACCGTCGATGACGCCGCGGTGTTCTTCGGCCGCACCGAAGGCGGAGCGCTCGCCACCTTCGAGGCGACCCGGTTCGCCACCGGGCGCAAGAACGGCATGGGCATCGAGGTGAACGGCTCGGCCGGCAGCTTCTTCTTCGACTTCGAGTCGATGAACGAGCTGCACGTCTACGACGGGACGGTCCCGGCCCGCGACGCCGGCTTCCGCCGGATCCTGGTGACCGAGCCCGACCACCCCTACCTCAGCGGCTGGTGGCCGCCGGGGCACGTCCTCGGCTACGAGCACACGTTCACCCACGAGGTGGCCGACTTCCTCAGCGACATCGGCAGCGACCGCGATCCCTCGCCGTCGTTCCGCGAGGGGCTGCAGGTGCAACGGGTGCTCGACGCGGTCGAGCGGTCCTCCGCGGCGGAGTCCCGCTGGACGCCGATCCCCACGAGCTGACCCCGCCCGCCGTCCTCGAGCCGTCCGCCGCCCCACCAGTCAGGAGGCACCACATGCCCCGTCCCGTCACTCTGTTCACCGGACAGTTCGCCGACCTGCCGTTCGAGGAGGTCGCCCGGCTGGCTTCGGGATGGGGCTACGACGGCCTGGAGATCGCCTGCTGGGGTGACCACTTCGAGGTCGACAAGGCGATCGCCGACCCCACCTACGTCAAGGGCCGCAGGGAGATCCTCGAGCGCCACGGCCTGTCGGTGTACGCGATCTCCTGCCACCTGACCGGGCAGGCGGTGTGCGACCACCCGATCGACGAGCGCCACCAGGGGATCCTCCCGGCCCGGATCTGGCACGACGGCGACCCGGAGGGTGTGCGGCAGCGGGCGGCCGCGGAGATCAAGGACACCGCACGGGCCGCCGCCCTGCTCGGCGTCGACACCGTCATCGGGTTCACCGGGTCGTCGATCTGGCACACCGTCGCGATGTTCCCGCCCGTGCCGCCGAGCATGATCGAGCGCGGGTACGAGGACTTCGCCACCCGCTGGAACCCGATCCTGGACGTCTTCGACGGGGAAGGCGTCCGCTTCGCCCACGAGGTGCACCCCAGCGAGATCGCCTACGACTACTGGACGACGAAGCGCGCGCTGGAGGCGATCGGTCACCGCGAGGCATTCGGGCTGAACTTCGACCCGAGCCACTTCATCTGGCAGGACCTCGACCCGGTCGGCTTCCTGTGGGACTTCCAGGACCGGATCTACCACGTGGACTGCAAGGAGTCGGTGAGGCAGTTCAACGGCCGCAACGGCCGGCTGGGCTCGCACCTGCCGTGGGCGGACCCGCGGCGCGGTTGGGACTTCGTCTCCACCGGTCACGGCGACGTCCCATGGGAGCCGATCTTCCGGATGCTCAACGCCATCGGCTACGCCGGCCCGATCAGCGTCGAGTGGGAGGACGCCGGGATGGACCGCACCATCGGCGCCCCCGACGCGCTCCGGTTCGTCCGCCGGCTCACCCAGATCGAGCCCCCGGAGGCCGCGTTCGACGCCGCCTTCTCCTCCGGCAACTGAGCCGCCGGCCGCGATCCCACGCGGCGAGCCCCACCCGTCCAGCACCCGCTGCGCTGCCGCAGCACCCCCTGTCGAAAGGCACATCGTGACCAAGCTGCGCGTCGGCGTCATCGGGCTCGGAGAGGTCGCGCAGGTCATCCACCTGCCCGTTCTCCAGTCACTCCCCGAGCTCTACGAGATCCGCGCCCTCTGCGACATCTCACCGACGCTCCTGTCGGTCGTGGGCGACCAGTACGGAGTCCCGCACCGGTACTCCGACGCCGCGGAGATGATCGCCGCGGGCGGCCTCGACTGCGTCCTCGTCCTGAACAGCGACGAGTACCACGCCGAGGCCGTCACGGCGGCGCTCGAGAAGGACCTCCACGTGCTCGTGGAGAAGCCGATGTGCCTGAATCTGCGCGAGGCCGACGAGATCATCGCCGCACGCGACCGGTCAGGCGCCACGGTGATGGTCGGCTACATGCGACGCTTCGCGCCCGCCTTCCTGGAGGCCAAGGAGCAGCTGCCCTCGATCGGCGCGATCAACTACGTGCGCGTGCGGGACATCATCGGCCGCAACCAGCTGATCGTGAACCAGACCTCACTGGTGCACCGCCCCTCCGACATCCCGGCCGGCCTGATGCAGGAGCGGTGGGACCGTGGGGCGCAGTTGGTGCGCGACGCGATCGGCGACGTCCCCGGGGAGCTGGCCGGTGCCTACCGGCTGCTGTGCGGACTCGGCAGCCACGACCTCTCCGCGATGCGCGAGCTGCTCGGCCGGCCCACCGGCGTCGCGGCCGCGCGCATGTGGCGCGGGGGTGGCTTCATCACGGCACTGCTGGACTACGACGGCTTCGTCGTCAACTACGAGACCGGGGTCGACGAGCAACTGCGCTTCGACGCCCACATCGAGGTGTACGGCGACGCCGCCTCGCTGCGGATCCAGTACGACACGCCCTACATCAGGCACTTCCCCACCACGCTGCTGCGGGAGGAGACGGCGGGGGACGCATTCACCCGGAGCGTGTTCCGGCCGAGCCTGAAGGACCCGTACACGCTCGAGCTCGAATACTTCCACCAGGCAGTGACGCAGGGCTTCGCGCCGAAGACCACGCCCGAGGACTTCACCGAGGACCTCGACCTGTTCGCCGAGATCGTCCGCGTGCTCGACAAGAGCGACAACTGATCGTCTCCCGAACATACGTCGACTCCGCCTGAACAAAAGCGGGGCGCCGGGGACGGCGGAATTCGTAGCGTTTCTCTCAACTGCTCCATCGGGAAAAAAGAAAGGTGGGCCACATGCTCACGCCCCAGGACGTCGCATTCTTCCGCGAGAACGGCTATTACCTCAATCGCGAGCCGATCTTCTCGCCCGAGAAGTTCGCCGGTCTGCAGACAATCTTCGACGAGCACCTCGCGGACAAGGGGGACAAGCTCTCCGACGAACTGGACACCCCGCACTTCCGCGACCCCCGGCTGATGGAGTACCTGCTCTCGGACGAGGTGCTCGACCTGGTCGAGCCACTCGTCGGGCCGGACATCGCGTTGTGGACCAGCCACTTCATCTCCAAGGACCCGTTCGTAGGGCGGGCCACTCCCTGGCACGAGGACTCCGCCTTCTGGGAGGGTCGCCTCAGCGACTACACGAGCATCGTCACGGTCTGGCTGGCACTGTCCCCGAGCAACCGCGAGAACGGTTGCATGCGGGTCATTCCCGGAACGCACCTCAACGGCGGGTTCTCCGACAACTACGTGCCGACCGACATGACCGTGCAGACCTTCCACGCGGAGATCTCCGAGGTGCCGGAGGACAAGGCGGTCTACTTCGAGCTCGCGCCGGGGGAGTCGTCGCTGCACGACGGGCGGATCGTGCACGGGGCCGCCCCGAACACCGGCAGCGTCCGGCGCACCGGTTACACGATGCGCTACTTCCCCGCCTCGGTGAAGGTGCTCCCGGTCGAGAAGAACGCCGGCTGGAAGATCTGGCTCGCCCGGGGCGAGGACTCCGCCGGCAACACCTACGAGAACGTCTGATCCTTCCTTCCCCCGTACCCCGGGCGGCGCCGTGAGTCGACCCCAGCGGCGCCGCCCGGCTCCATGACCTCCCCGGAAAGGCCGGTCCACGGCATGCAGCGCGGTGTGTACTTCGACGCCTGGTTCCCCCGTCAGCACTGCTATCACCCGAGCCTGCCGCCGCGCCGGCTGCGGATGGTCGACGACCTGGTCGACTACCGCGCCACGCTCCTGGTCTGGTCGGCGCTGGGTGGCGGCTCGCTCTCCCTGCCGTACCTGGAGGAGGAGGCGTTCGGCGATGTCGGCGCCCGGGCCCGCTTCTACGGCTTCGTGAACGACAGCGAGTTCATCCGGGAGTGCCAGAAGCACGGCATCAAGGTGTTCGGGATCGTCTTCGAGGCCCAGGGATGGGAGTTCCCGGTCGAGCTCGACGACGCCGAGGAACGGGTCCTCGCGCTCAACGAGCTACGCGGCGAAGGGCACCGCGACTGGATGGGCCTGCGGGAGTTCGTGCAGAACCGGTACCCGAAGCTGTGGGCGCCGGTCGAGAAGTACTTCCCCGACGGGCTGGTCAACAGTGACGGCGAGAAGGTCACCGACCTGATCGAGGAGTGCGTCGCCCGCGACATCCACCAGAAGCCGTGCCACTGCGAGTGGGTCGAGTGCCCCGACCGCGAGCACCAGTGCTTCTACATGGACCGCAACAACCCGGTCTGGCGCGAATACCTCAAGGCCGTCATCCGCATCCAGATCGACGCGGGGGTGAACGGCGTACAGCTCGACGAGGCCGAACTGCCCCTCGGGGCGCTGCAGTACGGGGCGTGCTTCTGCAAGGACTGCATGAAGGGCTTCCGCGCGTACCTGCTGGGGCAGGACGAGGCAGAGCGCGACCCACAGCTCGCCGGCGTCGATCTCGAGACGTTCCACTACGGCGAGTGGCTGCTCGAGCGCGGCTACGACTTCAAGGAGAACCGGAACGGCAGCCCGCTGTTCGGCGACTACTACCGCTACCAGTGCCGCGCCATCAAGACCCACTTCAAGGAGCTCGCCGACTACATCCGCGAGTACGGCCGCCAGCAGGGCCGGGAGGTGCTGGTGTCGGGCAACTTCTTCAACCTCGACCCCCACTACCTGCCGCTCGCCGACGACGTCGACCTGCTCATCACCGAGATGCGCAACACCACCTACCGCCAGCCGGAGTGGTACCGCTACGTGGCGGGTTTCGCCGGCGACAAGGACGTCGTCGTGGTGGAGAACCCCTACGGCGGCGTCGTCCCCGAGCTCGGGGAGGAGCTGAAGGCCGGTCGCGGCCACGACCTGCTCCGTCTGTCGCTGTTCGAGGGCGCTGCGATGGGGGCGAACATGACCGTCCCGTACGGCTCCTGGATGGGCAGCCGGATCGAGGACTCCTTCTACGCCCCCCACGAACTGGCGACGGAGATCCAGACCTTCCTCGCCGACCACGAGGACCTCTACAGCCGCCAGTCCTGCAACGAGGTCGGCGTCGTCTTCAGCATCGAGAGCAATCGGGAGCTGATCAGCAGGCAGGACGCCGCCGACAACATCTCCAACGCCCGCGACGAGTCCGTCGAGGTGCCCTACCGGGTCGCCACCTCGGGGCTGGCCTCCGCGGCGGTCCCCTTCGACGTCATCCTCTTCGCCGACGGGGTGACCGCCGACGACCGGGTCGACGTGGCGGCGCTGCGCCGCTACCGCACGCTTGTGCTGCCCTCGTGCAGCTTCCTCACCGCTGCCCAGGCCGACGCGCTGCTCGACTATCTCGACGGCGGGGGGCAGGTCGTGGTCACCGGCCGCCTGGCCGAGAACCTGCCGGACGAGCAGCGCAACCGGCTGGCCGGCCACTCCGGTGTCGTCCGCTCGCACCACTCGGACGTCGACGGGATGCTGCCGTCCGGCCGGCAGGTCGAGGGAACCGGGCTCGCGGACGTGGCGGTCAACATCCACCGGCTGCCGGGCGGGTCGGCCGCCGTCCACCTGGTCAACTACGCGTACGACCGCCACGACGACCGGGTGGTGCCCCGCACCGGGGTCCGGCTGACCGTCGCGCTCCCCGGGAGCCCGACCTCCGCGACGCTGGTCACCGCCGACGGCAAGCGCACCCAGCTCACGGTCTCGGCGTATGAGGGCCGGTGCACCGTCGACCTGGCCGAGCTGCCGCTGTACTCCATCGTCGTCTTCCCCGGCGGCGCCCTGTCCCCGGCAACTGCACCGTCCGACCGAGAGAGGAACTGAGGACCGGTATGAGGATCGCCGTGCTGCGCGGGCCGCGCGCATTCGAGGTCGTCGAGGAGGATGTCCCGGAGATCGCGCCGGACGAGGTCCTGGTCAAGGCGGGCGCCTGCGGCGTGTGCGCCTCGGAGCTCGACGTGTGGGAGGGCAGGGGCGCTGCGCCGTTCCCGCTGTACCCAGGTCACGAGGTCAGCGGGACCGTCGTCCGCGCCGGGGCGGAGGTGCGCACCTTCCGGGAGGGCGACGTCGTCGCCGTCTGGGCGACCGGCCGCGGCTTCGCCGAGTACGTCGCGGTGAAGGCGGAGTACTGCCGGCCGGCCGCGGGGGTCGCGGTCGAGGAGGCGCTGGCCGAGCCCCTGGCCTGTGCCGCGAACGCCGTCGAGCTCGCCGACGTGCGCCTGGGGGACGACGTGGTGATCATCGGCGCCGGCTTCATGGGCAACCTCGTCCAGGAGCTCGTGCAGCTGCGGGGAGTCCGGCACCTCGTCGTGGCCGACACCCGGCCGGACGCGCTCGAGCGGGCCCGGAAGCTGGGGGCGACCCGGACGGTCGACGTGACGCGGGAGTCCCTCCCCGACGTCGTCTCCGGACTCACCGGGGGCGTGGGCGCCGACATCACGTTCGAGGTGACCGGCACCCAGGCGCCGCTGGCGGTGGTCGGTGACGTGACGCGCATGAGCGGCAAGATCGCGATCGTGGGGTACCACCAGGGTGCGCCGCGGGAGATCCCGCTGGCCCAGTGGAACTGGATGGCGTTCCAGATCGTCAACGCGCACTTCCGGGACGTGAACACGATCATGCGCGGCATGACGATCGGGATGCGCCTGCTGACCGCGGGCCGCCTGTCGCTGCAGGGTCTGGTCACCCACCGGTTCGGCCTCGACGACATCAACGAGGCCTTCGCGACCGCCGTGGACAAGCCCGAGGGGTTCGTCAAGTCGACGGTGACGTTCCCGGGCTAGCCGGGGCGGACCTGGGAGGAGGCGCGCACGATCAGCTCGCAGGGGAGCACGAGGGAACGCTGTCCCCCCGCGTGCCCGCCCGACAGGCGGCTCAGCAGCAGATCGCCGGCTGTCCGCCCGGTCTCGTACGACGGGTTTCGGACCGTCGTGAGCGCGGGGCTGACCAGGGTGGCAGCCTCGATGTCGTCGAAGCCGACCAGGCGGATGTCGTCGGGAATGCTGCAGCCTTGTTCGCGGGCGGCGTCCATCGCACCGATGGCCATCAGGTCGTTGGCGCAGAAGACGGCCTCGGGCGGGCGGTTCTGGGAGAGCAGCCGGCGCATCGCCGCGTAGCCGCCCTGCCGGGTCCAGTTGCCGTGCTCGACGAGTTCGGGGCGGTACGGGACGCCGGCCGCCGCGAGTGCGTCCCGGTACCCCTCGCCGCGCCCGCCGGAGTCGTCGGGTCCCTGGATCATGCCCACGCGGTGCGTGCCGTCGGTCAGCAGGTGTGCGGTGGCCTCGCGTGCGCCGGCGATGTCGTCGGCCCAGATGCGGTCGACGTGGGGGTGCTGGACGTCGGTGCCCATGCAGACGAACGGTGGCCCGAGGTCGGCGAGGGCGACGATGGCCTCGGGGGAGACGTTCACCGCGGCCATCACCACGCCGTCCACGCCCCGGTCGAGCACGTCCTCGACGAACCGCTGTTCCCTCGTGACGTCGCCATCGGTGTTGCAGACGAACGTGCCGTAGTCGGCGCCCGACATGGCGTCGGCCAGACCTCGGGTCAACACGCTGTAGAAGGGGTTGGTGATGTCGGGAACGATGACGGCGATCATCCTCGACTGCCGCGTCCGCAGGTTGCGAGCGACGTTGTTCGGGCGGTAACCGAGGGTCTGGACGATCTCGAGAACCCGCTCCCGGGTGGCCGAGCTGACGGCGCGCTTGCCCGAGAAGACGTGGGAGACGGTCGTGGGGCTGACGCCTGCGAGTTCGGCGACCTCCCCGATGGTCACGCGTCCGCCGCGTGCGCGGCTCGCGCCGTCGGGTGAGGACGTCGAATCGGGAGGGGGAGCTTGCGACATGCCCTGGGACGCCCCCTTCGGCCTTTCCGGCGCGAGAGCGCGCCGCGCTATCAGGGCCCTGTCCGACCCTTGACACCCCCGTGGGCGGCTCCGTACGTTAGCACCGTTCTGCGTTGCAAATCGATTGCACCTCGGCGCTCACCCTTCCGTGGAGCGGCTTCCCGGAGGTCCTGTGCGCCCCCGTCTCGAGCGGTACACCGCGGACACCCTGCTCGCCCCGGCTGCGCAGGTGAGCGTGACGCGCCAACAGGTGCGTCGCGTGGATGTGCACTGGCACGACTTCTACGAACTGGTGCACGTGACCGGGGGGCGTGCGGTGCACCGGCTCAACGGCGCGCCGGGGGAGTTGCGCGCCGGGAGCACCTTCCTCCTGACACCGGCCGACTTCCACGAGATCTCGACCGAGTCCGACGAGCCGCTGAGCTACTTCAACGTCGTGGTGGACCCCGGACTGATCGAGGGCCGGCTGGACGACCCCGTGCTGAGCGGGCTCGAGCGCACCGCCTGGACGCTCTCCGACGCCGCCGACCTGGGGCCGGACTTCCGGCGCCTGTGGGACGAGTCGGCGCTCGACCGTCCCGGTGCGCTGGGGATGATGGAAGCCGTCCTCCGGTGCATCCTCATCGAACTGGCGCGCCGGTGTACCCCCGGCGCCGCGCAGTGCCGCACGAGGCCCGTGCCGCGCGAGCAGCCGGACGTGCAGAAGGCGGTCCTCTTCGTCGACCGGCATTTCCGTGAACCGCTGTCGCTGGCGGGGGTGGCCGCCCAGGTACACCTGTCGCCGAACTACTTCAGCGAGTGCTTCCGGGAGTTCACCGGGACTTCGTTCCAGACGTATCTGCAGCTCCGCCGGCTGGCTTTCGCCCAGTCCCTGCTGGCGTCGACCGGGCTCGGTGTCACCGAGGTCTGCCATGCGGCCGGCTTCAACAGCCTGTCGCACTTCGGCCGCGCCTACCGGAGTCGTTACGGAGTGTCCCCGACCGTCTTCCGGGCCAGGGGCAACCGAACCGGACAGTCCGCAAACCCCCCGGCAGTCGGCTGAGCGGGGCGCTGTCCCGGCTCCCGGAAACGGCTATGACGCAAATCACGCGAACTGCTTGACAGTGTCCCGTCTCTACCCGACTCTGAGCGGGCGCAAGTCATGCAAATCGTTTGGACTGTACTGTGCGTCACAGCCCCGGACGGTCCGTGCCTGAGAAGGAGCTCTGCGAATGATCCCCAGTGTCGTTGCCGCGCGGTGGCGGGCCCTGACCATCAGCGCCGTGGCCGTGACCCTGCTGGCGACAGCGTGCGGGTCCGGAGGCGGCTCGAACGAGGCGGCGGGCAAGGGCTCCGGCCCCGTGGCGGACCCGAAGGAGCCGGTGACCATCACCTTCTCCTCGTGGATCGGCAACGAGCCGTCGATCAAGAAGATGGCCGCGGACTTCCACAAGCAGCACCCCAACATCACCGTGCAGTTCCAGAACCTGCCCGCCGAGGAGTCGAGCCAGAAGCTCACCGCCCAGATCGCGGGTGGCAACGCCCCGGACGCCGCGTTCGTCGACGCCAGCACGGTGGCCGGCTTCGCCTCCCGCAAGGCGCTGGCGAACCTCGACAACTACATCTCGCGCAGCGACGTCGTGAAGCCGGACGACTACGTCGATGCCTTCAAGACGTTCACGACGTTCGAGGACCACATGTACGGGCTGCCGTTCGACGGCGAGTCCACTGCGCTCTTCTACCGCACCGACCTGTTCGAGGCCGCCGGGATCGACGCGCCCCCGACCACCTGGGACGAGTTCCAGGCGGACGCCGAGAAGCTCACGGACCCCGCCAAGAAGCAGTACGGCATCGCGATGTTCGCGCCCGAGTCGGCCTACTACTGGTACCCGTGGCTGTGGCAGAACGGCGGCGAGGTGCTGGACAAGAAGGGCGACGTCGCCTTCAACAGCGAGAAGGGCAAGGAGGCCGCGGACTTCTACGTCGGCCTGACCAAGTACGCCCCGAAGGACTACCTCAACTCCAACTCCTACGACGGTCGCGTCGCCTTCGCCAACGGCCAGGTCGGCATGTACGTCGCCGGCGCCTGGTTCGCCGGGACGCTGGCCGAGGAGTTCCCGAAGATCAACGGAAAGTGGGCGACCGCGCCCCTGCCGGAGGGCAAGGCGGGTTGCGGCACCACGATCGCCGGTGACGCGCTGGTTGTCTTCGGGAGCAGCAAGCAGCAGGACGCCGCGTGGAAGTGGATCGAGTACCTCTCGGAGCCCGAGAACATGGCGACGTGGACGTACAAGTCCGAGGGCAGCACGCTCCTCCCGCCGCGCAAGTCGCTGCTGGAGTCTCCCGACCTGGTGAAGGCCAAGCCGATCCTCCAGGGCTTCGCCGACGCCATGAAGTGCGGTGTCAGCAACATCATCGCCGACCCCGACTGGGGCCGGATGGAGGAGAGCCTCAACACCGAGCTCGGCAAGGCCATGTACGGCGATCAGACCGCGGCCCAGGCGCTGGACAACGCAGCCCAGGACGGCAACGGCTGACGCACTGAGCAGGAGGGTCCCTACGAGGGACGGCCCCTCGCCTCGGCGATCGGCTCGGTGACCGCGACCGGTCGCCGACGGCGGGGGGCCTCCTGCACGGCGTGCCCGGCGACGTTCCCCAGGCGGACGAGAGAAGATCCGCCGCATCGTCGCCCGGCGGCGCACGGACAAGCGCACGGTTCTCCCGTGCACCGAGATCGATGACCTGTTCCGGCCGACCGGCCGCCGGGTCCAGAGGAGCGAGATGAGCAGCACGGCCGTCGCCGTCCGGCGACCGCGGCGCAGGTGGGACGCGCGCCGGACCCTCCGCCAGATGCGGCGGGAGTGGAGCGCCTACCTCTTCCTGAGTCCCGGGCTGATCCTCTTCTCGGTCTTCACCGTCTTCGCGCTGCTCTTCGCCTTCTACCTGACGTTCACGCAGTGGAACATCATCGAGCCCGACCGGCCGTTCGTCGGGCTGGCCAACTACAGCCGGATGGTCCACGACGAGGACTTCCGTCAGTCGGTCATCAACACCGCCTACTACACGGGCGCCACGGTTCCGCTGACGATGGGCATCGGCCTGCTGATCGCCCTGCTGCTCAACCAGCCGATCCGCTTCCGTGGTGTGTTCCGGACGATGTACTTCTTGCCCGTCGTCACGCCGTTCGTCGTCGTGGCGATCGTGTGGAAGTGGCTCTACAACTCCGACTTCGGCCTCTTCAACTACTACCTGCTGAAGACGCACCTGATCAACGAGCCGCTGATGTGGCTGGCGGACAAGAACCTGGCCATGCCGGCGGTCGTGCTGATGAGCGTCTGGTCGGGTGTCGGCTTCTCGATGGTCATCTACCTGGCCGGCCTCCAGGCCATCCCCCAGGAGCTGTACGAGGCGGCGCGGGTCGACGGCGCGGGCTGGTGGTCGCAACTGCGCCACATCACGATCCCGATGCTGGCGCCGACGACGCTGTTCCTGATGGTCATGGGGATCATCGGGTCGTTCCAGGTGTTCACCCAGATCTTCATCATGACCAACGGTGGTCCGGTGAACCGGACCACCACGATGGTCTTCTACATCTACGAAGCGGCCTTCAAGTTCTACGAGATGGGCTACGCCAGCACGCTGGCGTACGGGCTGTTCGCCTTGCTCTTCGTCTTCACGCTCATCCAGCTGCGCATGTACCGGAGGGCCGACGCGTGAGCATTGCTCCGGAGATCTCCGAGGTCGAGCCGGTTCCCGCGCTCGTCCAGCAGCCGCAGGCCCGGCCGCCGCGCCGGCGCAACCGCCGCGAGAGCGGCAAGGTGTTCTGGACCAAGCGCATCCTCGCCTACGCCGTCCTGGTGCCCGGGGCGATCCTGTTCATCGCCCCGTTCGCCTGGCTGATCAGCGCGTCGTTCCAGGACATGGGCTCGATGTTCTCCTACCCGCCGCACTGGATCCCCGACCACCCGACGCTGCACGGGTACAAGGCGTTCTTCGGCGTCGGGAACGGGCCCGATGCGGGGTCCTCCGACGCCTGGCGGTGGTTCGCCAACAGCGCGTTCGTGGCCACCTCGGTCACCGTTCTGCAGCTGTTCTTCAACTCGCTGGCGGCCTACGCGTTCGCCAAGCGCCGGTTCCCGGGTCGTGACTTCATCTTCATGATCTTCCTCGGGACGATGATGATCCCGGGTCAGGTCACGCTGATCCCGAACTACCTCGCGCTCAAGCACGTGCCGTTCTTCGGCGGCAACGACATGTTCGGCAACGGCGGCCACGGCTGGCTCGACTCGTACTACGGGCTGATCCTGCCGGGGGCGGTGAGCGCGTTCGGGGTCTTCCTCCTGCGGCAGTACATGCTCTCCATCCCCAACGACCTGCTCGACGCCGCCCGCATCGACGGCGCGGGAGAGTTCCGGATCTTCCTGCGCGTGGTGCTGCCCCTGTGCGGGCCGGTGCTGGCCGCGACCGGCATCTTCACGTTCACGTACGCGTGGGAGGACTTCTTCTGGCCGCTGATCATCATCTCCAGCCCGGACCACTACACCGCGCCGCTGGGCCTGGCGATGTTCGTGGTCAAGAACCGCACCTCGTGGGACGTCCTCATGGCCGGCTCGGTGATCGCCACGCTGCCGATGGTCGCCGTGTTCATGGTGTTCCAGCGCAAGTTCATCCAGGGCATCTCGATGAGCGGCCTCAAGGGGTGATGGGGGACGACGCGGCGCGCCTGCTCGGCCGGATGCTGGCTGACGGCGACGGCATCCTCCGGCTGGAGCCGACCTGGGTGGCGCGGGACTTCCTGCCGCCGGGGCGGCGGCTGGGGCTGCCCGACGACGCCTACGACGTCGGCGAGCGCGGCTTCCTCTGCGAGCGCTGGCTGGGCTCCACGACGAGGGCCGACAACCGGGTCGGGCCGCCCGACGAGGGGCTGAGCTACCTCGTCGGCGAGCACGGGGAACGGCTGACGCTGCGCGCCGCGGTCGAGACCGACCCGGTAACGATCATGGGGCGCGAGTACGCGGCTGCCCACCCCGCGGGGCTGGGCCGGCTGGCAAAGCTCTTCGACTACGCCGACCGCCTGCCGTACCACGTCCACCTGCCGCAGGAGTACGCGAGCATCGTGGGCTGCCGGTCCAAGGACGAGGCGTACTACTTCCCCGAGGGCGTGGACATGGGCGCCCACCCCGAGTCCTTCTTCGGCGTCCACCCCTGGATCGCGCGGGACCGCCGGGGCGACGTGCTGCTGCCCTACCTGCGGGACTGGGACAGCGACCTGATCCTCCGGCACGCGCGCGCCGAGAAGCTCGTGGCCGACGAGGGGTTCGACATCCCCTCCGGCGTGCTGCACGCACCCGGGACGGCGCTGACGCTGGAACTGCAGGAGGACTCCGACGTCCTCGCCATGTTCCAGGCACTCAACGCCGGACGGATCATCTCCAAGGACCTGCTGTTCAAGGACGTGCGCGCCGAGGACCGTGCGGCGTCCGGCGAGCGCTTCCCGCTGAACTTCGTCGACTGGGAGCTCAACGGTGACCCGTTCTTCTACGAGAACCGGCATCTGAGCCCGCGGCCCGTCGCCGGCGCCGAGCAGGTCGGCGGCAACCAGTGGTGGATCTTCTACAACAACCGGAAGTTTACCGGGAAGAAGCTCGTCGTCCGGCCGGGCGGCACCTACACCGCCACGGACGCCGGCGCCTACAACCTCCTCGTGTGGAGCGGTACCGGCACGGTCGGGGGGCAGGAGGTCCGCGGCGGCGAGCCCGGCATGGACGAGCTGCTCGTCGTCCACGATGCCGCCACGCGCGGGGTTCCCGTGGTGAACACCGGCACCGCCGACCTGGTGGTGTTCACGTTCTTCGGCCCGGACATCAACGTCGACGCCCCCGCGATCGAGCCCTGGGGTGCCGCCACCTGACGCCTGGGCGTGCGGTAGAGAGAAGCCATGCGCGCAGCGGGAGTGGTGGAGTTCGGGGGCCCCGAGGCCCTGCGGATCGTCGACGTGCCGGCAGAGCCGCTGGGGCCCGGTGAGGTGCGGCTGCGGGTGACCGCCGCGACGGTCAACCCGACCGACACCCACGCCCGGGCGGGCGCGTACGCCGACCGCGATCCGGTGAAGTCCCCACCGTGGGTGCCCGGCATGGACGTCGCCGGGGTGGTGTCCGAGCTCGGGGAGGGCGTCGGGCACCTGGCCGTCGGGGACCTCGCGATGGGCATCGTCGTCCCGACCGGCGCGCACGGCGGCTACCGCGAGGACATCGTGCTGCCCGGCGACTCGGTGGTGCCCGTGCCCGCCGGTGCCGACGCGGTCGCGGCCTCCACGCTGCCGATGAACGCGCTCACCGCCCGGCTCGCCCTCGACCAGATGGCCCTGCGCCCGGGCGAGGTGCTCGCGGTCACCGGCGCGGCGGGCGCCTTCGGCGGGTACGTCGTCCAGCTCGCCAAGGCCGACGGGCTCACCGTCGTCGCCGACGCGTCCGAGGCCGACGAGGAGCTCGTGCGCACGCTCGGTGCCGACGTCGTCGTCCGGCGCGGGGACGACGTCGCCGCACGGATCCGCGAGCACTACCCGCACGGCGTCGACGGGCTGGCCGACGGCGCGGTGCAGGACGCCCTCGTGCTGCCGGCCGTGCGCGACGGCGGGGCGATGGCCACGGTGCGCGGCTACCGGGGGGACGGGGAGCGCGGCGTGCGCATGTACCCGACGCTGGTCCGCCGCGTGGCGCAGGACCGGCCGGCGCTCGACCGGCTCCGCCGGCAGGCCGAGGACGGCGTCCTGACCCTGCGCGTGGCGGCGACGTTCCCCGCCGAGCAGGCGGCCGAGGCGCACCGGCAGCTCGAGAAGGGCGGCGTGCGCGGCCGGCTGGTGCTCACCTTCTGACCTCGGGTGGCCGGTTCGCCGGACCCCGTGCGAGGGTCCGAAGGTGAACGGCGCTCAGGCACTCATCCGCACACTGGTCGCCGCGGGGGTCGACGTCTGCTTCGCCAACCCCGGCACCTCCGAGATGCACTTCGTCGCCGCGCTGGACGACGTCCCCGAGATGCGCGGCGTGCTGACCCTCTTCGAAGGCGTGGCCACCGGCGCCGCCGACGGGTACGCGCGGATGGCCGGCCGCCCGGCGGCCACACTGCTGCACCTCGGCCCGGGCCTGGGCAACGGCCTGGCGAACCTGCACAACGCCCGCCGCGGCCGGGCGCCGCTGATCAACGTCGTCGGCGACCACGCGCGCTCGCACAAGCGGCTCGACGCACCCCTCGAGAGTGACATCGACGCGATCGCCGGAACGGTCTCGGGTTGGGTGCGGCGCTCGCTGTCCCCGGCCGACGTCGCCGCCGACGCCGCCGACGCCGTCGCGGCCGCCGCCCGCGGGCAGGTGGCGACGCTCGTCCTGCCCGCCGACGTCTCCTGGGAGGACGGCGCGGAGCCGGCCGACCCGCCGTCGGCCTGGTACGCCCCCGGGCCGGACGAGCGCCGCCTGGACGAGATCGCGGCGGTGCTGCGGACCGGCGAGCCGACGGTGCTCTTCCTCGGCGGGGACGTCGTCGCGAGCGAGGAGGGTCTGCTCGCCGCCGGCGCCATCGCGGCCGGCAGCGGAGCGCGGCTGATGTGCGAGACGTTCCCCGCGCGGTCGGTCCGGGGCGCCGGGCTGCCGGAGCTGCACCGGCTGCCCTACCCGCCGGAGATGGCGCTGGCCGCGCTGGCCGGCACCCGGCACCTGGTGCTGGCCGGGGCCAGCGCGCCGGTGCACTTCTTCGCCTATCCCGGCGTCCCGGGCACCCCGGTGCCCGACGACTGCACCGTGCACCTGCTGTCCGAGCCGGGGGAGGACGGCGTCGTGGCGCTGCGGGAGCTCTGCGCGAGTGCGACGCCGGACGCCAAGCCGCAGCTGCAGGAATTCGAGCGGCCCGAGCTGCCCACCGGCGAACTGACCCCGCGGACGATGGCCGCGGTCATCGGCACGCTGCTGCCGGAGAACGCGATCGTCGTCGACGAGGCGCTGACCTCCGGGGTCGGTCTCGCCGAGCTGACGTCGGCCGGCCCGCGGCACGACTGGCTGTCGCTCACCGGCGGCGCGATCGGCGACGGGCTGCCCATGGCCCTGGGCGCCGCGGTGGCCTGCCCCGACCGCCCGGTCATCGGCATCCAGGCCGACGGCAGCGCCATGTACACGATCTCCGCGCTGTGGAGCCACGCGCGCGAACGGCTCGACATCACGACGATCGTCTGCGACAACGGGTCCTATGCCATCCTCGAGCACGAGCTCTCGCGGGTGGGCGCCCAGGGCGACGGCGACCAGGCGGCGAAGCTCCTGGACCTCGGCGGCCCGAGCCTGGACTTCGTCGCGGTCGCCGGCGGCATGGGCGTCCCGGCAACGCGGGCGACGACGGCCGAGCAGCTGGCCGACCGGCTTCGGCGGGCCCTCGCCGAGCCCGGCCCGCACCTGATCGACGCGGTGCTCCGGAAGAGGTAACCAGGGGAGGAGGAGCCCGCCATCGCCGACGATCCGCGGTCCGGCACCGGCGGGGCGGACGACGACCGGTTCCGCCCCGACATCGAGGGCCTGCGCGCGGTCGCGGTGCTCGCGGTCGTGCTGTTCCACGCCGCTGTGCCGGGCCTGCCGGGGGGCTTCGTCGGCGTCGACGTCTTCTTCGTCATCTCCGGTTTCCTGATCACCGGGATGCTGTGGCGGGAGGTCGAGCGCACCGGCCGCGTCCGGCCGGCGCGGTTCTACGGCGCGCGGGCACGGCGGCTGCTGCCCGCGGGCATCCTCGTGATCGTCGCGACGGCCGCCGCGTCGGCCTGGCTGCTGCCGCCGCTGCAGGCCCGCACGGTCCTGGGGGACGGCGTGGCGAGCGCGCTCTACGTCGCCAACTACCGCTTCGCCGTCCAGGGCACCGACTATCTCGCCGCCGACACCCCGCCCTCGCCCTTCCAGCACTACTGGTCGCTCGGCGTCGAGGAGCAGTTCTACCTCGTCTGGCCCGCGCTGCTCGTCGCGACGGCGGCGGTCGCGCCACGGCTCCGGTGGGGGCTCCGGCGGGGGACCGGCCCGAGGACCGTGCGGGCCCCGGTGCTCGTCCTCACGACGGTCGCCGTCGTCTCGTTCGCGGTGTCCCTGCGCTGGACCACCGACCTGCCACCGTGGGCGTTCTTCTCGCTGGGCTCGCGCGCCTGGCAGCTCGCCGTGGGCGGTCTCGTCGCGCTCGGCGCCGGGCTGTGTCGACGCCTGCCCGCCGGACTCGCGGGCGCGGCGGGCTGGCTGGGGCTCGGGCTCATCGTGCTGGCGGCCGTCGGGCTGGACGAGCGCACCCCGTACCCGGGCGTGGCGGCCACTCTGCCGGTCGCGGGGACGGCGCTCGTGGTGGCGGCCGGCTGCGCCCGGCCCCGCGGGGGTGTGGACAGGGTGCTGACGCTGGCGCCGCTGCGGTGGGGCGGCCGGATCTCCTACTCCTGGTACCTGTGGCACTGGCCCGTGCTCCTGCTCGCCCCGGTGGTCGTGGGGCACACACTCGGGCTGGGCGACCGGCTGGTCGCCGCCGCGCTCTCGGGCGTCCTCGCCGCCGGCACGCTCCTCGCCCTGGAGAACCCGATCCGGTTCGGCCGGCTCCGGGGCGCGCCCGGGCGCAGCGTGTTGCTGGGCGGTGGCCTCACCGCGGCGGGAGTGTGTGCGTGTCTGGTCGCGCTGGCCGCCGTCCCTCCGCCGAGGGGGCAGGGTGCGGAGGCCCGCACCCCGGACATCGGTGCGGGTGCCGCGACCCGGACGGCGACCCCGTCGGCCACCCCGGCCGCTCCCTCTCAGCGGCCCGAGGACGCGGCGCTGCAGCGGCTGACCGATCAGGTGCAGGCAGCGGTCGCCGCGTCGGCCGACGTCCAGGCGGTGCCGGCCAACCTGACCCCGCCGTTGGCGGACGCGCCGGCGGACAAGCCGGACGTCTTCGTCAACGGCTGCGTGCGGTCGTGGCTGTACGTCGGCCAGCACGAGTGCGCGTCAGGGGACACCTCCTCGCCCACCAGGGTCGCGCTGGTCGGCGACTCCCACGCCGCCATGTGGCAGCCGGCGGTGGAGCAGATCGCCACCGAGCGGCACTGGCGGCTGGAGACCATGGGCAAGGTGACGTGCCCATTGATGGATCTGCCGATCTACAGCCCCTACCTCGACCGTGCCTACACCGAGTGCGTGCAGTGGCGCGGGCAGATCATGGCGCGCCTGCGCGCCGAGCGGCCGGCGGTGATCGTGCTCGACATGGCGCGCCGGTACAGCCCTGACTACGGATTCACCGTCTACGGCCGCCCGTGGCTGGACAGCATCACCCGGACCGTGGCACAGCTGCGGTCGACCGGCGCGCGCGTGCTCGTCCTGGGACCGGTTCCCGATCCGCACGCCGTCGTACCCACCTGCCTGTCGGAACACCTGGACTCCGCGGTGGCGTGCGCGCCTGGGCGCGCCGCCGCGGTGAACGCGGCAGGCATCGCGGCGGAGGCGCGTGCGTCCGTGGCCGGCGGCGGCATGTATGCGGACCTGACGGACCTGTTCTGCACCGCCACGCGTTGCCCCGACATCGTCGGCAACCAGCTGGTCTACCGCGACGACAACCACCTGACCATCGAGTTCGCCCGCTGGCTGGCGCCGGTGCTCGGCGCCGAGCTGGACCGCCTGCTCGCGACGACCTGAACCTGCCGGGCGGTGACGCCCGGCAGCCGGTCAGTGCTTCTTGCCGTGCGTCAGGTTGTCCATCTGCGAGGTGTGGTCGGCCCGGGCCTTCTTCTCCAGCCGCTTCTCCTTGATGGACTTGACGCTGGGCTTCTTGGCCGTGTCGTGTTTCGGGGACTTGTCACCCATGGTGTGCGCTCCCTCGTCGGGAGCCCTCGCGGCTCCGTGTGCTGACGCTACGCCGGGAACCGCCGCCGGGAAGCGGTCTGCGCGGCCCCCTTTCGATCGACGGAACTGGCAGCATGTGCGCCCGTTTCCGACGAAGGGGTGGCCATGCTCGGCTGGATCGGGGGGCAGCTGCCCTGGTGGGTCGCGGGGCCCGGGGTCGGCCTCTGCGTGGTGGCGCTGTACGGGCTGATCAACGCTCGCCTCGGCGTCTCGGGGGCCTGGCTGGCGACGATCGCACCGGTGGAGGGCTGGCGGCCCGACCCGTGGCGGCGCACCTTCCTGCTGGCCCTCGTCGTCGGCTCCGCGATCGCGGCGGTGCTGGGGCCGCCGGTGGTACTGCACGGGTACGGCCGGCTGTCGGAGGTGCTGCCGCCGGTGCCGCTGGTCGGGGTGCTGCTGCTCGCGGGTGGAGCACTCGGCTACGGCTCGCGGTGGGCCGGCGGGTGCACCTCGGGCCACGGGATGTCCGGCTGCGCGGCCGGGTCTCCCGACAGCCTGGCGACGACGGCGACCTTCTTCTCGGTCGCGCTGCTGCTGACCCTCGGCCTGCACCGGCTCACCGGGGGAGCGCTGTGACCCGCGGGGTGCGCTGGTCGGCGCTGGGCATCGGCGCGGCCTTCGGCTTCCTGCTGACCGCCAGCGGCCTGGGCGACTACGACACGATCCACGACGGCCTGCTGCTGACCGACCCCTACATCTTCCTGATGATGGGCAGCGCCATGGCCGTGGCCTTCGCCGGTCTCGCGGTGCTGCGCCGCGTCGGCCGCACCCGCTACGCCGGCCGGCTGGCCCTGCCGCACGCCCGCATCGAGCGCCGGCACGTCTACGGCGGCGCCGTCTTCGGGGTGGGCTTCGGGCTGGGCGCGACCTGCCCCGGGATGACCGTCGCGATGACGACCACCGGTGGGTTGCTGGGCCTGGTGGTCCTCGTCGGCCTGCTGGCCGGGCTCTGGCTGCGCGGCTGGGTCGAACGGCGGCAGCGCCGGCCGCTCAGCACCGAGCCGACGCCGCCGGTCGCCGCGCCGGCGCCCGCCGTCCGTCCCTAGGCAACGGCTCCGCTCAGCGGCGCGTCTCTGCACGCAATTTTGATCGAGCGCATCCATATCGCGCCCGATCCGCGAAGTCCCTGTGCACGCACGTCAACAGGAACCCTGACGGCGCCTCACCGACGAGGCCCGCGGGGCGACCGAATGGGGACTTCTGTGAAGCGCACGACCCGTACTGCTCTCGCCGCACCGGTTCTCGGTCTCGCGGCACTCTTCGCCTCCGCAGCCCCGGCGCTGGCCGCCGACGGTGCCACCGTGGCGGATCTGAAGCCGGTCCCGGGCCAGCCCGTCGACGGCGCCGGTGGTCAGGGCATGGTGGAGATCTCGGGAACGACGCTGTCGTTCACCCTCGCCGCCCAGGGCCTGCTGGCCGACGCCCCGCACGCCGCGCACATCCACTTCGGTGCCGACGCGCGCCACGAGTGCCCGACGGCGGCGGACAACAACGCCGCAGCGCTGGCCGGCGAGACGAACGAGGGTGATCACCTCACGACGACCGAGGGTGGTCCGGCCTACGGCGAGATCGTCGTCTCGCTGACCAAGTCCGGCGACACCTCGCCGAAGTCCGGCCTGGCCGTCGACCGGTTCGGTGTCGGGGACGACATCAAGTACTCCCGCGGCGACGTGCAGGTCAGCGAGGAGGTCGCCCAGGCGATCCTCAGCGGCCAGGCGGTCGTCGTCGTCCACGGAGTCGACTACGACGGCGACGGCGCCTACAGCGCCGGGGACCGCGGCATGTCCGATCTCGACCCGTCGCTGCCCGGTGAGGCCACCGACCCGGCCATCTGCGGCGTGCTCAACGCCTCGCAGATGGGCGACATGCCCTCCGGCGGCGTCTCCACCGGTGGCGGTTCGACGACCGGCACCGAGCACGCCGGCCTGATCGGCCTCGGCGCGCTCGCCGTCGCCGGCGGAGGTGCCGGCCTGTTCCTCGCCCGTCGCCGCACGTCCACCGAGAGCTGATGACCGGGGACGCCGGGGCCGGGGACGCCACAGCCCGGCCCCGGCGTCCTGGCCGCCGGCTCCTGCTCGTCGTCGCGGTGCTGCTCCTCCTCGGGGGCGGCACCGCGGTCGCGGTGGGCCTGCTCGGCCAGGTCGCCGATCCGCCAATCCCGTCGGCCGCCCAGAGGCCCCTGCCCAGCACCGGCACCAGCGCCGCAACCTCGAGCCCGGCGGCTGCCAGCACTCCCGCCCCAACGACGCCGGCGCCGGCCGCCCTGCCGGTCGCGGTGAGCATCCCCGCGATCGACGTCCACTCCGCGCTGCTCGCCCTGGGCAGCAACCCCGACGGCACGCTCCAGGTGCCGAAACCCGGCCCCGACTACGACTCGGCCGCCTGGTTCGACCGATCACCGCGCCCGGGGGACCCGGGCCCCGCGGTGATCGAGGGACACGTGGACAGCGCGCGGAACGGACCGTCGGTCTTCTACTCGCTCGGTGCGCTGGAGCCCGGCGACCGCGTCGAGGTCGCCCGCGCCGACGACAGCACCGTCGCGTTCGAGGTCTACGACGTCCGGGTCGTGCCCAAGGACGACTTCCCGACCCTCGAGGTCTACGGCAACACCGACGGCCCGGAGCTGCGGCTGATCACCTGCGGCGGCCCGTTCGACCGCTCCGCCGGCCACTACGAGGACAACGTCGTGGTCTTCGCCCGGCCGGCCACCTGACCTCACCCCGCCGGTGGGAATCCGGGCAGTCGCGGCCGGGGTGTCTCTGACGGCCGTTCCCGGCCCTCTCTCGGGCGACGGACGGATCGGCGTCCTCTCCGGTCCGCCGTCCTCGGGAGGTGGCCGCCATGACCGATGCAGCACCGACGTACCGGCAGCTGCTGGCCGAGGCCCAGGAGCTGGGCCGGCTCGACGGGCGGTTCGCGGCGGCGTTCGAGCCGGCCGGGAGTGACACCGGTGACCGCTGCCTCGGGCGCTCCCCCGCGGACTTCGCCCGGCTGCTGTGGGGCGCGCAGCCTGGCGAGCCGCCGACGGGGCTCGAGCTGAACGCGCCGCTCTGGTACGCCGGCGGCTTCGCCGAGGGGCTGGCGGCCGGCCGGGTGGAGGTCGGCCGGATCGACCGGGCACGGACCCGCCGGGTGTTCAGCTGACCTGTGCCGCCGTGACGAGCGGTGTTTTCCGCACGGGACGCGAAGGCCCCTTGCGCGGCCGGGCGGCCGGACGATACTTCCCGCCAGCCGCCACGGGAACCGGTCGATCCCGGATCCCTCCGACGGCCTCGCGACCGGGCTGCGCCCGTGTGAGGCGGACGCGGAGAGGATCTCGTATGTCTGTAACAGGACGACGTCCGCTGCTCGCTCTGGCGACGGTGGCGGCGACCACGGCGGCGCTCGCCTTCGGGGTCTCGGGCCCCGCCGGCGCCGCTCCGGCACCGGCTGAGGACACCGGGCTGCTGCGCACGGTCACCTTGGGCGCCGATCTCGGGTTCCCGAGCAGTCAGGCCACCGGGACGCCGGCCGGCATCCAGAGCCCCGAGCTGCCGCCGGCGGAGCAGGAAGGCGGCACCGACCGCAGCAACACCCTCGACCGAGGGTTCGCCCGGGTCTCGCCCACCGGTGTGCCGATCGTCGCGCCCACCGCGGTCGACGGATCGCCGAGCCTGATGAAGTCGTTCATGGGGCTGGACGGTTTCGACCAGCGCTACGCCAACAACGGCAACCAGTTCAGCGTCGAGCCCCCCGACCAGGCGCTGTGCGTCGGCGGCGGCTACGTGATGGAGGCCGTCAACGACGTCCTGCAGGTCTACTCCCCGAGCGGAGCGGCGGCCACCAAGGTGACCGACCTCAACACCTTCCTGGGCTACCCGGCCGCCATCAACCGCACCACCGGCAAGTTCGGGCCGTTCGTCACCGACCCGGTGTGCCTGTTCGACGAGGGCGTCCAGCGCTTCTTCTTCACCGCGTTGACCCTCGACGTCGACCCGGCGACCGGGGACTTCACCACGACCAACCACCTCGACATCGCGGTGAGCAAGACGGCCAACCCGCTCGACGGTTTCGCGATCTACCGCCTGCCCGTCACGGACAACGGCAACGCCGGCACCCCGTCGCACAAGGGCTGCCCGTGCATCGGCGACTACCCGCACATCGGCGCGGACAAGTACGGCTACTACATCTCGACCAACGAGTACCCGTTCTCCGACGCACCCGGCATCTTCGGCAACAACTTCAACGGCGCCCAGATCTACGCCTTCGACAAGATGGCGCTGGCCGCCCGCACGAAGAACGTCAACGTCGTGCAGTTCTCCAAGACCCAGATCGAGCAGAACGGCAAGGCGGTACCCGGCTTCACGGTGTCCCCGGCGATGGTCCCGGACACCGCGTACCAGACGGCCAACAACGGCACGGAGTACTTCCTCTCCTCGATCGCGGGTGAGGAGGCGCAGCCGCAGGGCTTCACCGGCCAGGCCGACGCCATCGGCGTCTACACGCTGACCGACACGGCGTCGCTGTCCGCCAAGAAGCCGATGGTGAAGCTGATGAAGGCGCTGCGACCGTCCGAGCGCTACGTCCAGCCGCCGTTCGCCACGCAGAAGCTCGGGCCGACGCCGCTCGCCGACTTCTGCAGCCAGGTCGACTGCTGGGGCTTCGGGCCGCAGCAGGCCGCCGAAGGGCCCATCGCCACCAACGACACCCGCATGCTGCAGGTGTACCTCGCGAACGGCATGCTCTACGGCGCACTGAACACCGGGGTGCAGGTCTCGGGTCAGCTGCAGGCGGGCATCGCCTGGTTCCTGGTGAACCCGGGCACGTCGCCGGACACCGCGTCGGTCGCGCACCAGGGCTACATCGGAGTGACCGGCCACAACGTGATGTTCCCGGCGGTCGCGGCGATGACCAACGGCAAGGGCGCGATGGTCTACACGCTCAGCGGACCGTCGTACTACCCGACCGCTGCGTACAGCCTCGTCGGCACCTCCGGGGTCACCGGCGCGGTGAACATCGCGGCGACCGGCGTGGGTCCGCAGGACGGGTTCTCCGAGTACGCGCCCGAGGGCGACGCGGGGAGCGCTCCCCGGCCGCGCTGGGGTGACTACAGCGCCGCGGAGGCGGTCGGGTCGACGATCTGGCTGGCCACCGAGTACATCGGGCAGTCCTGCACCTTCGCGCAGTACCAGGTCGATCAGACGTGCGGCAACACCCGCGCACCGCTGATCAACTGGGCGACCCGGATCGCGGCCGTCACGCCCTGATCCCTGCGGACCAGGTCAGACGTTCTCGACCGGAACACCCGGCGCCGCTGCGGCGGTGCCGGGTGTTCCGCTGTTCTGGCCGGGGCGCGGCCGGACCGATGCCAGGTCGTGCTGCTCCCGGCCCGATCACCAGGCCTGTCGTCACCCTCGGCCATGGGCTGTGCCGGAGTGCTCCGAACCCTGGCGGCGCCGCTCAGGAAACCCACAGAATGGCGTCCGCACCCATCGACACAGGTACGCCGGGTGGCTTTACTTCCGCTTGTATGTGACGGCTGTCACACAGGCCGTCACCACCCGTCGAGGTCGACTCTGGGAAGGCGCGCGTCATGACGTTCCATCGCTCCAAGCAACGAGGCCCGGGAAGGATGCTCGGCATCCTGGCCGTCGCCTGCACGACCGTGGTCGCGACCGCCTCGGCGGCCAGCGGAACCCCGCAGGATGCGGCGCAGTCGGCGTCCTCCGGCGCGACCACCGAGTACGTCGTCGCCTACAGCGGCAGCGAGCAGGCCGCGACGGCCGCGATCCAGGCCGCCGGCGGGAGCGTCAAGGACGTCACGGCGCAGGTCGGCCTCGCGCTGGTCACCTCCACGGACGGCGCGTTCATGGACAAGGTGCGCACCCGCGCCGAGATCCGCGGCGCCGCGAAGAACCACTCGGTCGGCACGTCGCGGCTCGGCATGCCGCACCGCTTCGCGGGGGAGCGACTGTCCGCGGCCGAACGCGCGCAGGCCGCCCGGGATGCCTCCGCCTCCGCCGATGCCTCGACGTCGACGACGTCGTCCGAGCCGCTCGCCGGCCGGCAGTGGGACATGCGGATGATCGACGCTGAGGCCGCCCAGCGGACGGCCACCGGCAAGGGTGTCGACGTGGGCATCATGGACACCGGCATCGACGCGCGGCACCCCGACATCGCCCCGAACTTCGACGCCAAGCGCTCCCGCAACTTCACCACCGACATCCCGGCCATCGACGGCCCGTGCGAGTACCGCGGCTGCAAGGACCCGGCGAACGTCGACAACGACGGGCACGGCACCCACGTGTCCGGCATCATCGCGGCCGCCGACAACCACTTCGGGATCGGCGGCGTGGCCCCCGACGCGACGCTGGTCAACGTCCGCGCGGGCCAGGACTCCGGCTACTTCTTCCTGTACGAGACGGTCAAGGCGCTCGTGTACTCCGGCGACATCCACCTCGACGTCGTCAACATGAGCTTCTACACCGACCCGTGGCTCTACAACTGCACGTCGCGCGACGAGTACGTCAGTGGCACCGTCACCGACTCGGAGCTGGCCGAGCAGCGCCTCATCAGCAAGCTGCTGCTGGGCGCCGTGGAGTACGCCCACTCCCGCGGGGTCACGCTGGTCGCGGCCGCCGGGAACGAGCACACCGACCTCGCCGCACCCACGCGGATCGACGAGACCAGCCCGGACTACCCGCCGGACACCGCCCGGCCGCGGGTCGTGAAGAACACCTGCCTCAACCTGCCCAGCGAGGCGCCACAGGTGATCAGCGTGTCGTCGGTCGGTCCGTCGGGGACCAAGGCCGACTACTCCTCCTACGGGTTCGGCGACGTGGAGATCGCCGCCCCCGGTGGGTACTACCGCGACTACGTCGGCACGCCTCGGTTCCAGACGGCGCGCAACCTGGTGCTCTCGTCCTACCCGCTGCAGGCGGCGATCGAGCAAGGTCTGGCCGACCCGAAGGGCAACCCGGTCGACGAGTTCTCGGTGAAGTACTGCCGGGACGGCAAGTGCGGCTTCTACACCTACCTGCAGGGCACCTCGATGGCCTCGCCCCACGTGGTCGGCGTCGCGGCACTGATCATCCAGGCCAAGGGTCACTCCACCGGTAACGGCGGCTACGCCCTCGACCCGAGGACCGTCGCCCGCGTGCTGGCCAACTCGGCGGACGACCACGCCTGCCCGGTCGGCGGGGTCGAGATCTACACCGACGAGGGCCGGACTCCGGACTACAACGCCCGCTGCCGCGGCAACGCCGACTACAACGGCCTCTACGGCGAGGGCATCGTCGACGCGGAGGACGCCGTGGACTGACCGATCACCCGCCGGAGGCCCGGTGACCCGTACGGGTCACCGGGCCTCCGCTCGTGCGGGCACCGGTGCGTTTCGGTACGGCGGCGAGCGTGCGGGACCTTGGCCTCTTGGGGTCGCTCCGGCCGAGGACGATGGTTCTCCATGGCCTCCGGCGCGGGAGCCGGTGGTGACGCGGCACATGCAGCGCCGCCCGGCGCGCGGACATGAGCCCGGTCCAACGACAGCACCGACTCGTTGACGACCCGACCGCGGAGTAGGCCATGCGTCCCTACCGTAGGTGTGCCCTCAGTCTCGGCTCCGCCGTCGCCCTGACGTGGGGCGTCCTCGCCGGGATGACCCCAGCCGGAGCCGCGCCGGTCTTCACCGTGAACAGCACGCTCGACGAGCACGACGCCGCGACGGACGGCGCGTGCGTGTCGACGCCCTCAGGCGCCTGCACGCTCCGTGCCGCCATCGAGGAGATCGACAACTCCGCGGGATCGGGGAACGTCAATGTGCCTGCGGGGAACTACGTGCTGACCCTCGGCGACATCGACATCACGCGTAGCCCGACGATCAGCGGGGCCGGTGCCGGCAGCACGTTCGTCACCGGCGGCGGCACGGCGCGGGTCTTCGAGGTCATGGCCGGCGCGTTCACCTACGTGGAGAAGATGACGATCCGCAACGGCGTGGGAGGGGTCAGCACCGTGTTCCCCGGTCACATCCACGGCGGCGGGATCCACAACCACGGCACGCTGATCCTCGTCGACAGCACGGTCCGCGACAGCACGGCACAGACCGGTGGCGGGATCACCAACGCCGGCACCGGAGTGCTCACGCTCGTCAACGTCACCATCCCCGGCAACACGGCAACCGTCTACGGCGGTGGGCTGGAGAACCTGGGCTCGGCCACCCTCGACAATGTGACGATCAGCGGGAACACCGCCCCGAGCGCCGGGGGTCTCTTCACGGTCCGGAGCGTGCGGCTGAACAACACGATCGTGGCGAACAACGGCACCGCGGACTGTGGCGCTACCGCCGGCGTCGCGGTGGAGGCGGCGCTGAGCGGCAACAATCTGGAGCGCGGAACCAGTTGCGGCTTCACGGCATCGGGCGACCTGCAGAACACCGCCCCGTTGCTGGGTCCGCTGGCCAGTGACGGAACGCTTCCGCTGCTTCCGGGCAGCCCGGCCATCGACGCCGGCGACAGCACACCGGCGAACTGCCCGGGTCACGACGAGCGGGGCGTCGCGCGGCCGCAGGACGGCGACGGCAACGGCACGGCGATCTGCGACATCGGCGCCTACGAGAAGGCGGCGCCAGTCCCGTCGCCGGTGGCTATGTGCGACGGCCGGACCGCCACCATCGTCGGCACCGCGGCCGCCGACACGATCAGCGGCACGGCCGGAGCCGACGTGATCGTCGGCCTGGGCGGCAACGACGTGATCTCCGGCCTCGGCGGCGCCGACCGGATCTGCGGGGGCCCCGGCGCGGACAGGTTGAACGGTGGCACCGGCAACGACCTGCTCTTCGGCGGTCTGAACCGCGACACCTGCATCGGCGGTCCCGGCACCGACCGCTTGGTCAGCTGCGAGGCGTAGGAGGTCCCACCCGCGCCCCCGGCCGACATGCTCGGTCGAGTTCAGGGGCGGCTCTGTACAGCATCTTTACCATCGTCGGGTGCCCGCCTCCCCGCGCGACCGGTCCCTCGCCGAGCGGCTGCGCGCTCTGCGGGTGCGCGCCGGGCTGACGCAGGAGGAGCTCGCCGAGCGGGCCGGCCTCACGCCGCACGCCATCAGCGCGCTGGAGCGGGGCACCCGCACCCGGCCCTATCCGCACACGCTGCGTGCCCTGGCCGACGCGATGGGGCTGGACGAGGCGGAGCGGGCCGACCTGCGGGCCGCCGTCCCGAGCCGGCAAGCGGCCGCCGACACGGCCGGACCGGCGACGGCCGAGGCGTCGGCGGCCGGCCCGTCGGGCCGGCGCCCGGCTCCGCTGCCCGTGCCGGCCACCGCCCTGCTGGGTCGGGACGACGAGGTGACCGACCTGGCCGCCCAGCTGTCGGACGGCCGCACCCGCGTCCTGACGCTCACCGGCGTCGGCGGGGTCGGCAAGTCGCGGCTGGCGATCGAGGTGGCCGGCCGGGTCGCGGCCTCCTTCCCGGACGGCGTGGCCTGGGTGCCGCTGGCGGCCGTGTCCGATCCGTCGCTGGTCGTGCCCGCCGTGGGTCGGGCCGCGGGCCTGTCCGGCGTCGAGGGGCTGGACGCCGTGGGGGTGGTCGCAGCCGCTCTGCGCACGGCCCGCCTGCTCCTCGTGATCGACAACCTCGAGCACCTCCTCGACGCGGTGGCCGGTCTCTGCGAGGTGCTCGAGTCGTGCCCCGGCATCGTGCTGCTGGCGACCAGCCGGGCGCCGCTGCGGGTGCGCGGGGAGCAGGAGCACCCCGTGCAGCCGCTGGCGGTGCCCGCGCAGTCCGCCGGTGCCGAGGCGGTGGCCGCGTCGCCCGCCGGTGCGCTCTTCCTCGAGCGGGCCCGAGCGGTCGCGCCCGCGTTCGAGGTGGACGACGACAACGCCGCCGACATCGCCCGGCTCTGCGTCCGCCTGGCCGGCATCCCGCTGGCGCTGGAGCTGGCGGCCGCGAAGGTGCGCGTGCTGAGCCCGGCGGTCCTGATGACCCGCCTGATCGGGGCCATGGCGAGCGGCGGGCCCCGCGATCTCCCGTCCCGCCAGCGCACGATCACCGCCACCCTCGACTGGAGCTACGACCTGCTGGGCGAGGAGGAGCGGCGGCTGTACCGCGGCCTCGGCGTCTTCACCGGCGGCTTCTCGCTCGAGGCGGCCGAGGCGGTTGCGGGGGGCGACGTGCTCGCGGGGCTGGAGACCCTCGTCGCGCAATCGCTCGTGCAGGTGCACGCCGACGGCCGGTACGGGCAACTCGAGCCGGTGCTGCACCACGCCCGGACGAAGCTGGGGGAGGGCGCCGAGGCACGCGAGGCCAGGCTCCGGCACTGCCGGTACTTCCTCGACCTGGCCGAGCGCAACGTGCCCGCCTACCGGCGGGCCGAGGCCGGGGCCGCGCTGGCCGAGTCCGCCCGGGAGGACGGCAACCTCGAGGCGGCCATCGAGACGGCGCTCGCGCTGGGCGAGGGCGAGCTCGCCGGCCGGCTCTGCTGGGCGCTCTGGCTCGACTGGTGGCTGCGTGGCCATCTGCGGACCGGGCGCCGCTTCGCCGAGCAGGCGCTCCGGGCGGACCTGACCCCGGTCACGCGGATCCGCGCCCTCCTGACGTTCGCCGCGATGACCTTCGCGCAGGGCGACCTCGAGGCCAGCCGCCCCGGCTGGACGGAGGCCCGCGCCCTGGGCCTGCAGATCGACGACCCCGCCGGCAAGGCCAACGGAGCCGCCGGCGAGGGGCTGATCGCCCTGGCGACCGGCGATCCGGAGGCCGCCGAGCGCGCGTTCCGCGCCAGCATCGCGGCGGGGGCGGCCGACCTGGACGACGACCGGTGGCTGTGGACGTTGTGCCACGTCTGGCTGGGTACCGTGGCGCTGCTCCGCGGACGTCCGCACGAGGCGCTCCCGCTCGTCGACGTCGCGCTGACGGGGGCCCGGCAGCGCGGCGACCGGCTGGTCACCTACATCGGGCTGTTCACCGCGGCCCAGGCGGCGATCGCGCTCGGCGATCCCGACGGGGCCCGCGCCCAGCTGGAGGAGGGCGTCCGGTTGTCGCAGGAGACGGGCGACCTCGCCAACCTGGCCTACGTCCTGGACGCCCTCGCCGTCGTCGAGTCCTCCGCAGGCCGGGCCCGCCGCGTGGCCCGCCTGCTGGGCGCCGCCCAGGCGATGCGCGCGACGGTCGGCGCCACCGTCTACGGGTACTACCAACCCGACGTGGCGCTGCGCGACGCCGCGGCTGCATCGGCGCGCGCGGTGCTGGGGGGCGACGGATTCGACGCGGCGGTCGACGAGGGCCGCGCCCTCGATCCGGATCAAGCGATCCACCTGGCGCTCGCGACCGACGGCCCGCGGCTGCGGCTCGCCACCTGAGCCGAACGCAGTCGACCCCCGGCACCGACGGTGCCGGGGGTCGGCTGCGTCCGGGCTGCTACGAGCGCGTCGGGGTCACCCGTCGCAACGGAAGTCGTCGGTCACGTGGCGGAGTTCCCCGTTCGCGTAGGTGACGTTGTACCGATACGTGCAGGTCACGCCGTCGAAGGTGAACTGTCCCTTACCGTTGCTGTGGTAGACGTGCGGTTCGCCGGACTTCTCGTGGAGGACGAAATTGTCCCGCCCCGAGCCCTGCTCGATGAGCACGCCATTCTCGCGGATGGTGTAGGTGGACGTTCCGGACGCCTTGAACAATACGTTCCCCGACGGGGTCGACTGCTCTTTCACCACACCACGCCCGCTGAAGCAGATCTCGTACGCACCATCGGTGAAGCAGTCGGTATACCGGTAGGGCGCGGCAGAGGCCGCCAGTGCCGGCGCGGCCAGCGTGACTGCACCCGTGAACAGAAGGAATGTGGCGAGGAAGAGGCGAATGGCGCGGCGCATGGCGGAACTCCCTGTTGTTACTTCTTGGCAATGGCGAGAGAGAAGAGGGGCCCCGCGTCAATGTAGGGGTGGCACTGTGGTGACAACAAGATAGAAACCCGCGCAGTTCTGTTTTCCCCGCGTGGCGGAGTCATCTCCGCTGACCTGCGTCCTCGACGGGTTCTCCGCGTGCGTTCGGACGTGTCTCCCCTCCTTCCGCTGCGCGAGCGGTCGCGCACCCGGATGCCTTGACCCCCGTGCCGGGTGGCCTCAGCCTCGGATCGCTGCGGCGCGCGACGCCGTCGGGGGAGGTCCCGTGACCGAACGGCTCGCCGGTGAGGACGTCGTCGAGGTCCTCGGCTCGATGTTCGACGTGGAGATCGCCGTCGCGGTGACCGACGAGCCGTGGAGGCTGCCGGTCGAGGCCCTCGTCGTGCCGATCGGAAGCGACCTGGGTGGGCTCGCCGAGGAAGCGAGCAAGGCGGTCGGCGGGGGTGGTGACTGGCACTCGCTGGCCGGCGATCCGGTGGGACTCGGCGAGGTCAGGGCGCTGACCACGGGCGCGGGCGGGAAGGCGGCTCCGGCGCTCAAGATGTTCCTCGCGACGAACGTCGGAGATGCCCCGGCTCCGGCCAGGAGGGTGCACAACGCGGCCGGTCGGGCGCTGGACACCGCGGGTCGCATGGGGGTCCGGACACTGGCGATGCCGCTCCTGGGTGCCGGCCGGCTGAAGCTCGACCTGGATGACGCGGCCCAGGCCAATGTGCAGGGAGTGCTCGAGGAGCTGAGTTCCTCGCGCGGCGGCGGGTTCCGGCGGATCGTGTTCGTGGGCAGGGACGAGCGCACCCGTCAGGCGATCGTGGCGGCGTGGCGCCCGGCCAAGCTGCTGCCGCCGCGGGCCGGGGCGCCGGGGGTCCCGTCGCCCCGAGATGTCCGGCCCTCGGCCGAGGGGCCGCCTCCGGAGGGGTCGGCCGCCGGCGGCGGACCCGGGCACGTCGCGCCCGACCGGCTCTACCGGCACCTCAGCAGCTCGGCCGTGGAGGTGCTCGGGCACGCGACGGCGGTCGCGGCCGACCGAACGGACACCCCGGGGGTGATCGACGGTCCGCTGGTGCTGCTCAGCGCGCTGACCCGCCGGCGGGGCAATCTCGGCGGTGTCGCCGCGGTGCTCGGCCGCCTGCTGGCCGGCGACGAGAGCCGTCTTCCCGATCTGCTGCGCCGGCTCGCCGAGTGCCTCGCGATACCGGTCAGGTCGCTCGATCAGGAACCGTCAGCGGAGCTGCGCGAGGGCAGCGCCGACGCCGTGGTCGACCGCGCACGGGACCTCGTCCGTCGAACCGGAGTGGCGGACGTGCACGTGCGGCACCTGCTGGCCGCGGTGGCGACCACGGAGCTGCCCGAGCCGGTGCTGACGGCCCTGGGGGCCACGAGCGAGGGCCTCCGCGGCCACCTGCGTGCGGCGATCGGCGACGCGGTGCCCCGGGAGGCGCCGTCCGTCTGGGACGAGATCCTGCTGGCACCGGCCGAGGTCCTCGCCCTGGCCGGCGGCTACTCGCGCGACACCGTGGACGACGCCGAGCGGATCCCGCAGGACGAGGACCGCCTCGGCGTCGGCACCTACGTCTCCATGCTCGCGACAGTCATCGCCCGGCGGGACACGCCCCTGCCGCTGTCGATCGGCCTGTTCGGGGAGTGGGGCTCCGGCAAGAGCTACTTCATGGGGCTGCTGCGCGACAAGATCCAGACCTTGAGCGAGAGCGCGGACGAGGCGTACTGGCGCGAGATCGTGCCGATCACCTTCAACGCCTGGCACTACGCCGACACCAACCTCTGGGCCAGCCTGGGCAACGAGATCTTCGAGCAGCTGGCCGGACCGGGCGCCACGGCGGCCCAGAACCGCGAGGCGCTGCGCGACGAGCTGAACGAGAAGACCGAGCGCGCGGTGGAGCTGCGGGCGGCCAACCGGCGGGCGGAGCAGGAGGCCACGCGCCTGCGGGAGGAGCTGGACCGGTCGCGGGTGGAGGCCGCCGGGTCGAAGAAGAACCTGCTCGATGCGGTCGTCGCCTCGCCCACCATCCAGACCCGGCTGGGCGCGGCCTGGGCCGCGCTCGGCGTCTCGGACGACGTCGAGCAGGGGCAGTTGCTCGCGGCGGAGCTGCAGGGGACGAACGCGGACGTCGATGCGCTCCGGCTGGCGACGCGGCAGCCGCGCGGCCGGATCCTCCTGGGGCTGGCCGGCGTCGCGCTCGTCGTCCTGCTGGTCGCCGTCGTCTTCACCGGAGACGTGTCCCGCTGGCTCGCCGGCAGCGGACTGCTCGGCCTCGCTGCCGCGATGACCGGCGTCACCACGGTGATCAGGAAGACGCGCAGCGGCCTGCGGACCCTGACCGCTGCGGCAGTCGAGATCCGCGCCGAGCTCGACCGGAGCACCGACGAGAGCGTGACCCAGGAGCGGGCGCGGCTGCGCGCGGCGGAGGCGCGGTCGTCGGTGCTGCAGTCGAAGCTGACGGAGGTGCTGCAGCGGGTCGGCGAGCTGGGCCGCGAACTGGCCGAACTCGATCCGGGGCGGCGCTGGTACGGATTCGTCGCCGAGCGCGCGGCCAGTGACGAGTACCGACGTCAGCTCGGCATGGTGTCGACGATCCGCCGCGATTTCGAGCGACTGATCGAGCTGCTGAAGGACTGGCAGGCCAATCCTCGGTCGGACGGCAAGCACCGGCGGATCGACCGCATCGTGCTCTACATCGACGACCTCGACCGCTGCTCGAGCAAGCAGGTGGTCGACGTCCTGCAGGCGGTGCACCTGCTGCTGGCGCTCGACCTGTTCGTCGTGGTGGTCGGTGTCGACCCCCGCTGGCTGCTGCACTCGCTGCGCGAGCAGTACCGGACGGCGTTCCGGTCGGCGGGGGAGGACGGGACGACGGCGGACGCGGACCTCGGCGACCAGGACGCCGTCTGGCGCACGACGCCGCACGACTACCTGGAGAAGATCTTCAACATCCCGTTCGTGCTGCCCGGCATGACGACCAAGAGCTTCGACCGGCTGATCCGCAGGCTCTCCCTCGGCGAGCAGGAGAAGCAGGACGCCGAGGGGCGGTCACACTCGGAACACGGCGGTCACGTGCCCGGGCCGTCCGACCGTCCGGTCGTGCACGCGACCGACTCGGCGGAGACGCCGCCGGCGGCGGATGACGGCTCGCCGATGGTGCGGGACGAGAGTCCGGTCGGTGACGCGGAACTGACCGACGAGCGCGGCTCGGAGGTGCGCACCGGTCGCCCGCCCGAGGGGCCGGTACCACGCCTGCTGACCGAGGAGGAACTCACGCTCCTGGCCTCCCTGGGTCCGCTCGTCCGCAGTCCGCGGCAGGCCAAGCGGCTGCTCAACCTCTACCGGATGGTGCGCAGCACCCGCGACCTCAGCCCGGCCTCGGCTTTCCTCGGCAGCTCGACGGTGCCGGGTGAGTACCAGGCCGTGGGCGTGCTGCTCGGTCTGCTGACCGCGCATCCGCGGCTGCTGGGCCGGATCCTGGCGGCGGAGCCGACCGACACGTTGCCCGGTGGGATCAGCCACCGCGACGAGACCGACAGCTGGAGCCAGGTGGTGGCCGGACTCCGACCGCGCCCCACGGGCGAGCAGTGGGAGAACGACGTGTGCGCCGACATGTCGGAGAGCGACCACCTGGCGTGGAGGGAGCTGGTGGAGCGGGTGGCCCTGTCGACGGAACTCGTGACGCTGCCGAACCTCACCGCGTTCCGTTTCTGGGGTCCGCGGCTGGCCCGCTTCTCCTTCGTGCTGTCGCCCCTGGCCGTGACCGAGGAGCCCGTGCGCATGACCGCGGTCGTGGCCACCTGACCGTGAGGACGGGGCGCCCGAGCGCCCCGCGACTCACCGGGTCGGGTCGGAGTTGACGACCGTCGGGCGGGCGGCACCGGAGCCGACGTCGATCCGGATGAACAGGGTCGAGTAACCGTCGTCCGTGCTGCGCGCCCTCTTCGCGACACCGTCGCCTCCCGACGGGAGTTCCGTGTTGCCCTCGATCGTCGTGAACGAGCCGTTCTTGGGGACGGATTTCACGACGCCGATGTGGCGGTTCGGGTAGGCGAAGTCGCCGTTGCCATCCCAGTCGAACGCCACGAGATCTCCCGGGTGGGGGGTGTCGGTGACGGACAGGCCGTAGTCGCCGGCTTTGGCCATGGCGACCCAGTCCCCGACGGACGCACTGCGATAGCCGGTGGCTCCGGTGCTGTCCATCAGCCAGCTCACGAAGGCCGCGCACCAGGCGTAGTTCTGGGTGCTCTCGTGCATGTTGACGGCGGCGCCGTAGGAGTCCGCCCGCGCGGACCCTTCCCGGGTGCCCACCTCGTGCTTGGCCGTCGCGACGACGTCCGAAGCGGTCGCGGCGTAGGCCGGCGTGGCTGCGGCGACGACACCGCTGCTGGAGGACAGCGTCAGCGCTGCGGCGAGCAGCAGTCGCGACATCATGGTTGATCTGGGCATAGGCAGTGTGCCTCCTCGGTCGAGATGCTCGCGGAAGGGGTCGAGTCCTGCGCCGCTCCGAGCAGGCGCGGCGCAGGACGTGAGTGCATGCGGGTCAGTTGTGCGGGAGCACCACGTCGGCCTCGTACAGCGAGGCCGTCTCGTTCGCGGTGCTGATGTCGGTGATCGTCACCGCGCCGGTGGCGCCGAACCAGTCGCCCGTCCCACCGGTGACCGCGACGTCGAAGGCCTCCGCCCCTTCTTCCATGCTGAAGTCGAGGTGCGTGGAGATGAGCAGCTGGTTGTTGGCGTCGAAGACCAACGCGGCGTCACAGAGGAAGGTGAACTTCACGACCTGTGCGGTGCACTGGATGTGACTGCGGCCGACCTTGTCGCCCTTGGTCTTGCCGTCGTCCGTCGCGTACAGAACTTCGCTGATGAACAACTGCGTCCCCACGTCCGGGGCATCGTTCGGGTCCATCGGCCCGGGATCGCCGCTGAACGTCTCACCGTTCGGCAGGACCACGGCGACCTGATCCTCCACCGCGATCCATTGGGCGTTTTCCTTGTTGTTCTGGCCACTCTGGTCGTCGGCGAAGGCGGTGCTCGGCCCCAGCAGACCGCCGACGAGGACCAGACCGGACAGCACAGCGATGCGGCGCATGATCGTCTCCCCTTCTCGCAGACTTCTCCCTGATTCGGACGTTGCTGTTCCACTGTGGCGAGGGGGCGTCACCGATTCGTCACCGTTCACCTGACCGGGTGAAGTTGCCGTCACGGAGCGTGTGGCTGTCCACAGATGCCCTGTTCCCGGCCCCACGGACTGTTCCGTTCTCTTACAGTCCGGATCGGTGGGGGAGCCGTTCGACCAGCAGGGGTAATTCGTGCCGACCGCTCTCGACGTCGTCGACGGCGAGGTTCGCGAGCTCATCCAGCGTCGTGGCCTGGATCCGTTCACCGACCCGGGCCCGGTGCGGCTGCTGGTGCGCGACGTCGTCGCCGACTACTCCGAGCGCTCGCTGACCTCGGCGCTGCCGCCGATCGGTGATCCGGAGTCCGTCGTCCGCGACGTGCTCGACCGGGTGGCCGGCTTCGGCCCGCTGCAGCGTTACCTCGACGACCCCGAGATCGAGGAGATCTGGGTCAACGAGCCCGGCCGGGTGTTCGTCGCCCGCCGCGGCCGCAGCGAGCTGACGACGACGATCCTCGCGCCCGGTGAGTTGGCCGACCTGGTCGAGCGGATGCTGCGGACGTCGGGTCGACGCATCGACATGTCGACCCCCTTCGTCGACGCGATGATGCCCGACGGGTCGCGGCTCCATGTCGTCATTCCTGACATCACCCGCCGGCACATGGCGGTTAACATCCGCAAGTTCGTGTTGCAGGCACACCACCTGGACGAGCTGGTCGCGCTCGGCACCCTGACCGCGCAGGCCGCCCGGTTCCTGGAGGCCGCGGTTGCCTCGGGCCTCAACGTGCTGGTGTCCGGCGGCACTCAAGCCGGTAAGACGACGCTGCTCAACTGCCTCTGCGCCGCGATCCCCGCGCGCGAGCGGGTCATCACCTGCGAAGAGGTCTTCGAGCTGCGGGTGCCCCTGCCCGACGTCGTTTCCATGCAGACCCGCCAACCCAACCTCGAGGGCGCGGGTGAGATCCCGCTGCGCCGCCTGGTGAAGGAGGCGCTGCGGATGCGGCCCTCTCGCATCGTGGTCGGCGAGGTGCGCCAGGAGGAGTGCCTCGACCTGCTGATCGCCCTGAACTCGGGATTGCCGGGCATGTGCACGTTGCACGCCAACAGCGCCCGCGAGGCAGTGGTCAAGATGTGCACGCTGCCGCTGCTGGCCGGCGAGAACATCGGGACGGCGTTCGTCGTCCCCACCGTCGCCGCGAGCGTCGACCTCGTGGTCCACGTCGGCACCGAGGCCTCGGGTCAGCGGCGCGTGCGCGAGATCGTCGCCCTGCCCGGCCGGGCCGAGGGCGGGGTCATCGAGACCGCCGACATCTTCACCTCCCGCGACGGGCGGCTGGTGCGCGCGGACGGCTATCCGCCGCACGCCGAGCGGTTCGCCGCCATGGGGTTCGACCTCCCGGCGCTGCTCGGCGACGGTCCCGGGCGCCGCTCGTGATGGAGTCGGGGGCGCTGCTCGGCCTGCTGCTCGGGCTGGGGCTGTTGCTGATCTGGCGCAGCGGACCGCGGGCGCCGCGGCGACGCACCGGCCCGCGCAAGGTCAGCGGACGGCAGGAGCTGCTCGGCGCCGCCGGGCTGACCGGCATCAACGCCGCCCAGTTGGTCGCGATGCAGGTCGGCCTCGGGTTGCTGGCGCTGGTCGTCGTCCTGCTCGCCACCGGCACGGTCACGGTCAGCCTCGTGTTCACCGTCTTCGGGTTCGCCCTGCCGCACGTGCAGGTCCGCCGGCTCGCCGCCCGGCGTCGGGCCGACCTCCGCGAGGTGTGGCCGGAGGTGGTCGACAACCTGGCCTCGGCCGTCCGCGCCGGCCTGTCGCTGCCGGAGGCGCTGTCGGCGCTCTCGACCCGCGGACCGGAGGTGCTGCGGCCACCGTTCGATCGGTTTGCCGCGCAGTACCGGTCGAGCGGCCGGTTCGCGGCCTGCCTCGACCGGCTCAAGGACGACCTTGCCGACCCGGTCGGCGACCGGATCGTGGAGACGTTGCGGGTCGCCCGCGAGGTCGGTGGCAGCGACCTCGGCCGGGTGCTGCGGACCCTCGCCACCTTTCTCCGTGAGGATGCCCGCGCGCGGGCCGAGCTGGAGACGCGGCAGGGCTGGGTGGTCCAGGCCGCCCGGCTGGCGGTCGCCGCGCCCTGGGTCGTGCTCCTGCTGCTCGCCACCCAGTCGACGACGCTGGACGCCTACGACTCGGCCCTCGGCTCGGCGATCCTGCTCGGCGGCGGCGTCGTGTGCTTCGTCGCGTACCGGCTGATGCTGCGGATCGGGCGGCTGCCCGAGGACGTGCGGGTGCTGCAATGACCGCGGGCGTGCTGGGCATGCTGCTCGGCCTCGCCGGGGCGGTCGGGCTCATCCTCGTCGTCACGTACGCGCCCCCGTTCCGATCGGTGCGGCTGGTCGACCGGCTCGCGCCCTACGTGCACGACACCCCGCCGCCGTCCCGGCTGCTCGGCACTGCGACCGAGCCGGGGATGCTCACCGCCGCCCGCCGGGTCTTCGGGCCGGTGATCGGCGACGGGGCCCGGATCATCGACAAGTTCCTGGGTGGCCGGGCTGCGGTCCGCCGTCGGCTCGACGCGCTGGGCAGCGGCTCCACCGTCGAGGACTTCCGCGTGGAGCAGGTGGTCTGGGGCGGCCTAGGTCTCCTGGGAGCCGTGCTGCTGGCCGGGGCTGGCTCGCTGCTCGCCGGCAGCCTCAACGTGCTGTCGGCCGCACTGCTCTGCGTGGCCGGTGCCGTCGGTGGCGTGCTCGGCCGCGACTGGTGGCTCACCCAGCAGGTACAGAGACGCGAGGAGTTGCTGCTCGCTGAGTTCCCGGTGATCGCCGAACTGCTCGCCCTGGCGGTGACGGCGGGGGAGAGCCCCACCGCGGCGATCGCCAGGGTCACCCGCCTCTCCGGTGGCGAGCTGGCCCGCGAGCTGGGCGCGGCGCTCGGCCGGGCACGCGCCGGGGTGCCGCTGGTGGACGCACTACAGCAGGTCGCCGACCGGACGTCGCTCGACGCCCTGGCCCGGTTCATCGACGGACTGCTCGTCGCCATCGAACGCGGCACCCCGCTGGCCGAGGTGCTGCGGGCGCAGGCCGCCGATGTCCGCGAGGCCGGCAAGCGCCGGCTGCTCGAGGCCGGCGGTCGCAAGGAGATCGCCATGATGGTGCCGGTCGTGTTCCTGGTGCTGCCGGTCACCGTCGTCTTCGCCCTGTTCCCGGGGCTGATCAGCATCGTCTCGCTGGCGCGATGAGCCGGCGGGACCGACAGGAAGGACGATCCATGCGCGGCTACGCGTACCTGACCGCGGCACTGGCCGCACTGGCGGCTCGCGTGCGGGGCGAGGATCCCGAGCGGGGCGACGTCCCCGGGTGGGTCATGATCACCGTGATGACGGCGGCGCTCGTGCTCGCCATCCTGATCCCGTTCCGCGCGGCCATCGTCGACGCGGTGACCAACGCGTTGAGCTCCGTCACGAGTGCTGGCTGAGTCGGCCCCTCTGCAGGGTCCCGCCGCGAGCGGGCGAGCGGTGGGGGGCAGAGGGGTCCTTTCTGGCGAGCGTGGCAGCGCCGTCGTCGAGTTCGTACTCGTCTCCCTGCTGATCATGGTTCTGCTGTTGGCCGTGCTGCAGGTGGCGGTCTACGTACACGTACGCAACGTGGTGACGGCGAGCGCGCAGGAAGGCGCCCGGTACGCGGCCAACGCCGACGTCGACTCCGGCGCCGGCGCGGGCCGCACGCTCGAGGTGGTCGGGCGGGCGACGTCGGCGCAGACGGCGCGGGGTCTGGCGTGCAGCTCGGTCGAGGAGGTCGACGGCACCGGGCTGACACTGGTGGTGGTGCGCTGCTCGGGTTCGGTGCCTGCGCTGCTGGGCGCCCTGGGCAACCTGCTGCCGCTGGACGTCACCGGACGCGCCGTGAAGGAGATCGCGTGAACCGGCTGCGGTCTCGCCTGGGCGGCGACCAGAGCGGCTCGGCGCTGGTGGAGTTCGTGTTCATTGCCGTGGTTGTGTTCGTGCCGCTGATCTACATCGTCGCCGGCTTCTCCGCGGTGCAGCGGGGGGTGTTCGCCTCGACGGCGGCGGCACGGGAGGCCGGCCGGGCGATGGGCACCGCTCCTGATCCGGTCACCGGCCAGGCGCGGGCGGAGCGGGCGGCGCAGCTGGCGGTGGAGGACCAGTCGGTCGACGCCACGGATCTGCGGCTCGCGTACGCGCCGGCCGGTGCGGATTGCGATGCGGCCGGCAGCTACTCGCCTTCGCTGACGCCGGGGGAGGAGTTCTCCGTCTGCGTGACCGTGACCGTGCGGATCCCGCTCCTGCCGGAGTTCGTCGACGCCAACACGGCGACCGGTCAGTTCGTGGTCGAACGGGACCGGTACGTCGACGGCTGAGCGGCGGTCGTCAGCCGTCGCCCGGCGCGCGCGCCACGATGAACGAGGGCTATCTGAGCCGCGTACACGCCGATCATCGCCACGAGGACGACGACGAGGCCGACCCACCGCCAGGTGACAAGAGCCGTCGCGTGCGCGGTCTCCTGGATGCCGATGGCGACGGCCTCGAAGGCCAGGAGCGCGACGCCGCCTCCGAAGAGGAGGTAGGGCCAGCGGCGATCGCTGTAGGCCAGTGCCACCGCACCCGGTAGCAGGGCCAAGGTGTAGATGAGGGCGATCCCCGCGGTGCCGACCCACGAGAACTCCGGGGTTCCCTCGGTGACGAGGACGACCGCCCGCATGAGCGCACGGGTGAGCAAGGCACTCAGCAGGCCCCAGACCGCAGCTGCCACGGCTCCCCGGACGAACGCTCGCAAGAGCCGCTGGGAATCCATGTGCGCTACCTCGATCGCCGACGGACAGAGCGGTGCCAGGGTCCCCTCCGGGGCCGAGCGGAGCCAGGGCCCAACGGCCTGACTGAGGAACCGTGCCGGGCGCCGTGAACCCCGCTCACCCGGACGTGTGGGTGCACCGGCGTGGCGCACACCTTTACGTGACGCCGTTTGCCTGACGCCGGCTCGATGCCCCGGGATCCGCACACGTGGTTCCCGGGGCCCGGCCGGCCTTCGTCCTGACGCGCCCCAGGGGCAGGTCACGTACAGACCGATGTGCGCGACCCACTCGAGCTCTCAGCGAGGGTGCGTTCAGAGGTTGAACCTCAGTTCGCGGATGTGGCCGTCGCCGGCGCGGTAGACGACGTGCCGGTGTTGTCGACGTCCCAGGTGTATCCGGCCGGGTCGCCGGCGGCGCCGGGTGCGCCGGTGATCCGCCGTCGATGTTCGCCGAACCTGCGAGGGTAGGGCGGTGTCCAGCGGGAATACTCGGCGGGGATCCGCCTAGTAGCAGGGGTGGCCATGACGCTCACCGAGCGGTTGGACAGGTATCAGCGGCGGCACCGCCGTGCCGGGTTCCCGCTCGCCGTCGTCTACAAGTTCGTCGACGACGACGGCTACTTCCTCGCGGCCCTGCTCACCTACTACGGCTTTCTGGCGATCTTCCCGCTCCTGCTGCTCTCGTCGACGGTGCTCGGGCTGGTGCTGAGCGGAAATCCGGAACTGCAGCAGCAACTCCTGGATTCGGCGCTGCGCGAGCTGCCGGTGATCGGTGCGCAGCTGAGCACCCCCGATCAGCTCGGTGGCGGAGCGAAAGGCGTGATCATCGGTTCGCTGGTCGCGCTCTACGGCGGATCGAACCTCGGGCAGGCGCTGCAGCACACCATGAGCACCGTGTGGGCGGTGCCGCGGCACCGCCGCCCCGACGTCTTCACGTCGCGGCTGCGCAGCCTGGCGCTGCTGTGCACCCTCGGGCTGCTGATCGTGGGCAGCACGGTGCTCGCCACGCTCGGCGCCGGCATCGCCGACGCGGGCCTCGGGCTCGTGGTGCAGGTGCTGCTCATCATCGCCGCCGTCCTGGTCAACGCGGCGGTGTTCGTCCTCGCGTTCCGGCTGTCCTCGATCCGGCGACTGACCATCCGGCAGGTGGCGCCGGGCGCTCTCGCCGCGGCCGTGGTCTGGCAGTTGCTGCAGACCTTCGGCGGCCTCTACATCGAGCGCGTGGTGGCCGGCGCCAGCGCGGTGAACGCCGTCTTCGCCCTCGTCCTGGGCCTCATGGCCTTCCTGTACCTGGCGGCGTACGTGCTGGTCCTCTGCGTCGAGATCGACGTCGTCCGGGTGAACCACCTCTATCCGCGTTCGCTCATGACGCTGTTCACCGACGACGTGGAGCTGACGAAGGGGGACCAGCGCGTCTACGCCGACGCCGCCATGGCGCAGAAGGCCAAGGGGTTCCAGGAGGTCGACGTCCGCTTCGAGGACAACGTCGCGAGCGAGGAGGAAAGGGCCGCGGACGGCAGCCGCACGGCGAGCGGCAGCACGTCGTCCTGAGTGCGGCTCGAGGGGCTTGTGCCGGAGATCGTCGGCGCTAGCGTGCCGGTACCGAACCCCTCCGCACGAAGGAGCCAACAGTGACTTCTCGTCTCAACCCCTACATCAGCTACCCCGGCACGGCGCGGCAGGCCATGGAGTTCTACCGGGGCGTGTTCGGCGGCGAGCTCAACCTGAGCACGTTCGGCGAGTTCGGTGGGGCCGGCGGCCCCGACGGCCCCGACCCCGACGGCATCATGCACGCCCAGCTCGAGACGCCGTCCGGCTACACGATCATGGCGTCGGACACTCCGCCCGGAATGAACGTCACCACGGGCACCAACATCTCGGTCAGCCTCAGCGGCGACGACGCCGACGCGTTGCGCGGCTACTTCCACAAGCTCTCCGACGGCGGCAGCGTGACGATGCCGCTGGAGAAGCAGATGTGGGGCGACGAGTTCGGCATGGTCACCGATCCGTTCGGCGTCTCCTGGATGGTCAACATCACCCAGTCGGCCGGCTGACCGTCCGCCGGTGCCTCCGAAGTGCGGAGGCGCCGGCACCCACGGTGACGCGCGTGTGACGGCCTCGCTGCGACCGTGGCCTCCCGGCCCGGACGCACAGTGCCCGGCGGGTGAGGCAAGGAGGCCCACATGAGCGCACCGGTCATCGACAGGCCACGCGAAGCCACTGCGGGACCGCAGGTCACCGCGGCACTGGACGGGATGGAGGTGACCCAGGCCGTCCAGGAGATCGGCGGCTCCATCCCGCTCGTCGCCGGGAAGCGGACCTTCGTTCGCGCGTACCTCGGCATCCCCACCGGCACGCTCAGCGTGCGCGGGGAGCTGCGGGTCGCACGCAAGGCCAACGGCCCCTGGACGACGGTCTCGTCGTTCGGCACCGCCGACCTCGACGCCACCCGCAGCGGCTCCACGTCGGCGCAGCTGCGCGGGCGCCGGGAGAACCTGGCCTACAGCCTCGACTTCCGGCTGCCGGAGAAGTTCACGCGCCCGGGCAGCCTCTGGTTCAAGCTCGGCAAGGTGCAGGACGCGGGCACCGGGCAGACCGTGCAGGTCACCGGCGCGGCCACGCGCACCGTGACGTTCGTGCGGAGCCCGCGGCTGCGGCTGCGTGTCATCAACCTGCGCTACACCGCGCAGACCCCTCCGGTGCAGTTCGCGGCGAGCAAGAACGACCTCGAGCACCTCGAGTCGTGGCTGACCCGGGCCTATCCGGTCCGCGAGGTCGAGTTCTCGTCGATCACGGTCAACTCGACGAACGTCTGGCCGTTCGGCGCCGGCCAGGCCAACGCCCAGGTGGCGACCATCAGGGCGCTCGACGTCGCCGGCGGCCGTGACGCGGGTACGCACTACTACGGCATGGTCAGCGACGGCGGCACCCCGGCGCAGTTCATGCGCGGCCTCGCGTCGGCCATTCCCGGGACGCCGGACCCGTCGGCGGTGGCCTCGGGTCCGACCGGGTCCTCGCTCTTCCCCTGGGACACCGACGGCTCCTACGGCGACTGGTACGGCGGTCACGAGCTCGGCCACACCGTCGGCCGGCGGCACCCCGGCTTCTGCGGGCAGGGCAACGACGACCCGACCTTCCCCTTCGCGAACGGCCAGCTCTCCAACGCCGACGGCGCCTTCACCGGCCTCGACGTCGGTGACAGCGAGCTCGGCATCCCGCCGGCCGCCCTGCCCGGGACGACCTGGCACGACGTCATGACCTACTGCGACAACCAGTGGCTCAGCTCCTACGCCTACGTCGGCATCCGCGACCGGCTGGTCGCGGAGGCGGTGCTGTTCCCCGACCGGGACGACGACGATGAGGACGATGACGACGGAGCGGGGCTGCGGGCGAGCGAGGCGGGCGCCGTGAACGGTGCTCCGGTGCACCTCAGCGCGGTCGTCAACCTCACGAACCGGACCGCTGATATCGCGTACGTGACGCCACTGCCCGGACCGTTCCCGCAGGTGGCCGCGCCGATGGATGAGCGCCTCACCCTGCGGGTGCGCATGCCCGACGGCAGCACCCGCGTTCAGCCCGTCGTCTTCAAGCCCGACGTCTGCCGGGAAGAGGGCGCCGACGAGACCGGTCTGGTCGACACGGTCGCCGCGATCGATCCCTCGGCGGTGGGCCTCGACCTGCTCCTGGACGGGGAGCCGGTCGCTTCGTTCGAGCCGGCCGGGCAACCCGCGGCGGCGGAGAACGTCCGGATCAACCGCGGGGGAGTGGCGGGCGCGGCGATCGGGAACGGCTCACCGACCGGCGGCTCCGTCCTCACGTGGGACGACCCGTCGGTCGCCGCGGCGGGTGTCGCGGCGGGCGGGGGAGAGGCGGCGCCCCGCTACGCCGTCCAGGCCAGCACCGACGGCGGACGGACGTGGACGACGCTCGCCGTCGGCACCACCGACACCTCGCTCGAACTGGACCCGGAACCGTTCTCCGATGCCGAGCAGGTCCGCTTCCGGGTGCTCACCACCAACGGTTTCCTGCAGACCGTGACGACGACGGAGGACATGTCGGTCGACACGCTCTGACGGAACCGTTCTCCCCTCCTCCGACACCTACCGGGGGAGGGGAGAACCATTTCTGCCGCACGTGCAATGTCCCCATTGCGGGGGATGAGCACGTGCTCCCTTCAGTTCCGTGCCTTTTCGTCCGATCAATGAGGTATTGCGGCCGGGAAAAGCCGATCGCAATGCCGGAAATGCGGACGGAACGCATCGAATGCGAGGGGAGCAGCCGAGTGGCGAGTGCCGCCGCGCCGTCGGCCCAGGCATCGGTCTGCCGACCGGGCCGCTGGGCCGCTTCCGCGGGTCGTGGCGTCGCTGGTTCGCCGTCGTCCTCGCCTTCAACATCGCGCTCGGCATGGGGTTCAGCGTCGTCGCGCTGCGGCACCAAGCCGACGCCCGCTCGCACGCCGACGTCCTGCTGTCCGACCTCGACGCCGCCGCCTCCGCCCAGGAGACCGCGCTGTGGCGCGCCGTCTCGGCCGGTGCCGCGACCACGGGCAGCACCCTGGACGACGCCGCCCAGCGCGTCGCCGACGCCGCTCAGCGGGTCGCCGACACGACCGACGTCCGCACCGACGACGGCGCGGTGGCCGCGGCCGTGGCCGCCTACCGTGACGCCACCCGGCAGATCGCCGCCGCCCTGGACGACACCGACGACGCCGCCCGCGCCGCGGCCTTCGCCACGCTGACCCCCGCCGCTCGCACCCTCCACGGGGCGATCGCCGACACCGCCCGCCGCCACCGCGACGACAACACACACGCCGGCCTCGTGGCCGACGTGGAGACGCTGGTCATGATGCTGTTCGCCGCGGTCATGGCAGGGCTGTTGTTCCGGCGCTTCGAGGCGGCCCGCCGGTCCGGCGAGTTGGGCGTCGCGGCGGCCAAGGCGCAAGGTGAGGCGCGCTTCCAGGCGCTGGTGCACAACTCCTCCGACCTGATCACCCTCGTCGACGCCGACCTCGCGATCGGCTACCAGACCCCGTCGGTCACCCGCCTCCTCGGCTACGCGGAGGGCGAGCTGATCGGCACGCAGCTGGCCGACCTCACCCATCCCGAGGACCGGCTGGCCCTCTTCGCCGCCCGCGCCGAGGCGACCGCCGGCTCGCGTGCCAGCGCCACCTCGGAGCTGCGGCTGCGGCACCGCGACGGCACCTACCGGCACGTGCAGAGCATCCACACCAACCTGCTCGAGGACCCCGACGTGCGTGCCGTCGTCGTCACCACCCGCGACGTCACCGCGCAGAAGGCGCTGGAGGCGCAGCTCCAGCACAACGCCTTCCACGACGCCCTGACCGGCCTGGCCAACCGCGCGCTGTTCGCCGACCGCCTCGACCACGCCCTGGCCCGCACCGACCGGCGCGCCGCACCCGTCGCCGTCCTCTTCGTCGACCTCGACGACTTCAAGGCCGTCAACGACGGCGCCGGCCACACCGCCGGCGACGACCTGCTCGTCGCCGTCGCCGAGCGACTGCGCCGGACCCTCCGGCCCAGCGACACCATCGCCCGGCTGGGCGGCGACGAGTTCGCCGTCCTCATCGAGGACGCCGTGGACTCCGAACAGCCCGACGCCGCCGCACAGCGACTGCTGGCTGCGCTGGCCGAGCCGTTCGACGGCGGGGACGACGGCGCGCAGGTGCGCATCACCGCCAGCGTCGGCATCGCGATCGGCGCCGCCGGTCAGCACGACGCCGCCGAGCTGCTGCGGCACGCCGACGTCGCGATGTACGCGGCCAAGGCGGCCGGCAAGAGCCGGTCGGCCCTCTTCGAGCCCGAGATGGACTCGGCGATCATCGGCCAGCTCCGGATGAAGGCCGAGCTCACCCGCGCCGTCGAGCGCGGGGAGTTCACCGTCTACTACCAGCCCACCGTGGAGCTGAGCACCGGCCGGCTGGCCGGGGTCGAGGCGCTGGTGCGCTGGGAGCACCCCGAGCGCGGCCTCGTCCCGCCGCTGGAGTTCATCCCCCTGGCCGAGCAGACGGGCCTGATCGTCCCGATCGGTCGCTACGTGCTCCGCGAGGCCTGCCGGCAGATGCGGGCGTGGCAGCTGAGCTACCCCGCGACGCCGCCCATGACCGTCAGCGTCAACCTCTCGGCCCGCGAGTTGGACGAACCCGGCCTGGTCGACTCGGTGCGCGCGGTGCTCGACGAGACCGGCCTGGACCCCGCGCACCTGGTCCTGGAGATCACCGAGAGCCTGCTGCTGGTCGACCTTCCGGCGACCGTCGGCATCCTGTCCGAGCTGCGGGTCCTGGGTGTCCGCCTCGCCGTCGACGACTTCGGTACCGGCTACTCCTCGCTGGCCTACCTCGAGAACCTGCCGGTGGACATCCTCAAGATCGACAAATCGTTCGTCGACCGCATCGGCGACACCGCTCCCGAGCTGCTCGGGCCGGACGACGCCCCGCAGCAGTCGGTGATGGTCTCGGCGATCAGCCAGCTCGGGCACGCGCTGCACCTCCAGCTCGTCGCCGAGGGCATCGAGCAGCCCGAGCAGGTGCACGCCCTGCGCGATCTCGCGTGCCAGTACGGGCAGGGCTACTACTTCGCCCGCCCGCTGACCCCCGGCGCGCTCGGCGAGCTGCTGCACCGGCAGGCCGACGAGCCCGGCTGGAACCTCGAGCTGTCGGCGCGCGGTGCGGCGGCCGGCGGCTGAGTTCCGTTTCGTCTGGAGTCGGCGCGGCGGTTGCCGATAGCCCGAGAGACACCCGGGCCCCCAGGACGACGCACCAGGAGAAAAGACCATGACGACTTCGCCGACCGCCCCGACCCGCACCGCGTCCTGGACGCCCGCCCAGCGGTTCGCCGCCGTCTTCGGCGCGGTCTACCTCGTCGTCGCCCTCGCCGGCTTCGCGCTCACCGGCTTCACCGGCTTCGGCGAGGGCCACGAGCACCGGCTCGTCATCTTCTCGGTCAATCCGCTGCACAACTACATCCACCTGGTGCTCGCGATCGCGTGGCTGGCGTGCGCGCCCCGGCACTCCACTGCGCGGGCGGCGAACCTGGCGATCGGCGTCGTCCTGGGCCTGGTCACCGTGCTCGGGTTCTTCGGCGGGATGGGGATGTTGGGTATGTCCGGTCTTTCCGACCCCGACAACTTCCTGCACCTGATCACCGCCTCGCTGGCGCTGTACTTCGGCTCGGTCGCCGCCGCCGGCGACGTCCGATCCGCGGACCGGTAACCCCGGAACGCACCGAGCCCCGCCGTCCACGGGGACGGCGGGGCTCGGTGCATGCGGGCGGGTCGACCGCCCGCCAGGGTGGGGTTACCAGTAATGCCGTCGTCCGCCGACGGCGCGACCGGCCGAGCCGAGGAGCAGCAGAACCAGGCCGATCACCAGCACGATGATGCCGATGGTCCACAGGATGCTGATCTTCAGCAGGAAGCCCAGCACCAGCAGGATGAGCCCTAGGATGATCACGGTTTCCTCCGCGAGTGTGTCCGACGGCCGCACATCAGCCGCACATCCACCAACTGTGACCTAGCTCCACGGGAACCAAACCAGCTCGTAATCTTGTTCACCCGACCGTGTCATTCCCGGAACCGCCCAGGTCAGCGCCGCGGCCCCGGGGCTGTCGAGGTCGCGGCCCCAGGGCGTCTCGGCGATCAGCCGCCGCGCTCCACCTCGGCCTGCACCACCCCGCGCAGCGCGGTCAGCAGCGCTTCGTCGGAGGTGTCGCCGCGCTCGAGCGCCTCGCGCGCCGGACCGGACAGCAGCCCGGCGTCCACCGATTCCAGCCAGGTGACGTCGCCGCCGACCCGCCGCCCCACCCGCACGTCGTCGCCCTCCGGGCGCAGCACGTACTCCTCGCTGTCCAGCCTGATCGTCACGTCGTCGCTCATGCCGATGCCCCTACCCGGCCGCGGGGGCGGCGCACGCGTCGCGACAGGATCCGCGCATGGACGAGGAGTGCTGCGAGGTCGTGATCACCGCCGCGGACGCCGACTGGCTGGCCGGCTTCACGCGCACGCTGGTGGAGGAGCGGCTGGCCGCCTGCGGGCACCTGCTGACGCCGATCCGGTCGGTCTACCGCTGGGAGGGTGCGGTCCACGACGAGCCCGAGGCCCGGGTGGGACTGCACACCCGCCGCTTGCTGGTGCCGGCGATCGTCGCCCGGACCGCCGACCGTCACCCCTACGACGTCCCCTGCGTGATCGCCCTGCCGGTGGTCGACGGCAACCCCGACTACCTGGCGTGGATCCTCGCCGAGACACGCGCCCCGGCGGCCTGACCCCTCCACCGACTGCCATTCGAGCCTTTCGGCAGCTCACTCCATGGGGGCGAGGGGCCGCCCGGCGCCCTACGGCTTCGGCCGTCGCTGCCGATGGCGAAGGGCAGAGGACGCCGACCCCGGCGTCCCCGGCAGGCGGGCGGACACAGTGGCAGCAGGACGCGAGGGCAGCCAGGCGCCCCTCGAGGTCCCGGCAACCGACCGGGGCCGCGACGCCGCTCTCGTGGGCGCGATGCTCGACGCTCTGCCTTCGCCGACGCTGCTCATCGACGCCGACGGCACCGTCCTGGTCGCCAACGCGGCCTGGGTCACCGCCGCCGAGCTGCTCGACGACGAACGCGTGCGCGTGGACGTCGGTGGCAACTACTTCGAGATGGCGCTCCGCCTCGCCGACGACGCCACGAACCACGCCATGATCACGGCGGTGCAGGAGCTTGCTCGCGGAGAGCGCGGCACCGTCTCGATGGACTACGCGCTGCCTCATGAGGCGGGGGTGCTCTGGTTTCACCTGCAGGCCTGCCGGGTGGGCACCGCCGGCCACGTCGTCGTCACCCACACCGACGTCACGGCCCGGGTCGTCGCCGAGCGGACCTCCGCGTGGCAGGCCCGGCACGACCCCCTCACCGGGCTGCCCAACCGGGCCCGGCTGCACGAGCTGATCGGCGCCGAGCTGCAGCGCGCCGATCGCCCGGCGGTCGCCGTCCTCTTCCTCGACGTCGACGGCTTCAAGGACGTCAACGACTCGCTCGGCCACGAGGCCGGCGACGAGCTGCTGCGGGAGCTCGCCCGGCGGCTGACCGACGGCGTCCGGGCCTCCGACACCGTGGGCCGGCTGGGCGGGGACGAATTCGTCGTCCTCAGCCGGGAGTGCGACACCGACGGCGCGGAGATCCTGGCTCACCGGTGCCAGGCCCTCTTCGAGCAGCCCTTCTCGCTCGACGGCCGCAGCATCCGGCTGGCTGTCAGCATCGGCATCGCCGGGCTGGCGGCCGGCGAGCGCTCCTGCAGCCGCGCCACCGAGCTGGTCCGCGATGCCGACCTGGCGATGTACGCGGCCAAGGCCGCCGGCCGGAACCGGATCCGCGTGTTCACCTCCGACCTCCGTCGCGCCGCGCAGCAGAAGGTGCTGGTGGCCGCCGAACTGCGCGACGCGATCGACGCCGGCCAGCTGGTCCTGCACTACCAACCGGTCATCCACCTGCCCAGCGGCGAGGTGGCCGGTGCGGAGGCTCTGGTCCGCTGGCAGCACCCCGAGCGCGGACTGCTCGGACCGGGCGCGTTCCTCACGGTGGCCGAGCAGTACGAGCTGATGGACCCGCTCACGCGGTGGGTGCTGAGGGAGGCGACCCGGCAGTCGGCGGAGTGGCTCCGCATGGGGCTGCCGCTCCTGACCGGCGTGAACGTGAGCGCGACGACGCTCGCCTCGGGCACCCTGGTCGGAGACGTCGGCGACGCGCTGGCCGCGTCGGGGCTGCCGCCCGAACTGCTGATCGTCGAGCTCACCGAGACCACGGTGGCCGACGACGCGCAGCGGGCCGCGGCACAGTTCGCCGCACTGCGGGTCACCGGCGTCGAGGTGTCGATCGACGACTTCGGCAGCGGCTTCTCCTCCCTCGGCCAGCTGGTCAACATCCCGGCCGGCGTCCTGAAGATCGACCGCAGCCTCGTCGCGGGTGCGGAGGAGCGAAGCCAGTCGGCCGCCGCCATCGCCGCGGTCGTCGCTCTGGGCCGCGCCTGTGGGATGCGCACCCTGGCCGAAGGCGTCGAGACCGAGGAGCAGTTGGCGCTGGCCGCCGAACTCGGTTGCACGTTCGCGCAGGGCTTCCACATCGCGCGGCCCATGCCGGGCGCTGACGTCGTCCGCTGGGTCGCGGCCCGCCGGTCGGGCACCTCGCGTCGGCCCGGCGCCGGTGCCGTGCCGGCACGTCCGGTCGCCGATGTCGTGCGCCAGGCGGTCTGACGCCTCCCTCCGTGCGAGGCGCACTACCCTGGCTAGACGTGGCCGCTGACTTCTTCGTCGTCCTGGACGAACTCAACACGACTCTGAAGTCGATCGAGGCCGTCCTGCGGGTCGACGACATGCGCCGGGAGGTCTCCGAGCTCGAGCAGGCCGCCGCCGCGCCCGATCTCTGGGACGACGTCGAGGCCGCGCAGGCCCTGACCTCGCGGCTGTCCTACCTGCAGGGCGACCTGCGCCGGGTCGAGGAACTGCGCAGCCGGCTCGACGACGTCGCCCTCATGCACGAGATGGCGGTCGACGAGGGCGACGACGACACCCTCGCCGAGACCGAGCGCGAGCTGGCCAGCATCCGCACCGTCATCGACGAGCTCGAGGTGCGCACGCTGCTGTCGGGCGACTACGACGCCCGCGAGGCGCTGGTCACCATCCGGTCGGAGGCCGGTGGTGTGGACGCCGCGGACTTCGCCGAGATGCTCATGCGCATGTACCTGCGCTGGGCGGAGCGGCACAAGTACCCCACCGAGGTCTACGACGTCAGCTACGCCGAGGAGGCCGGGATCAAGTCGGCCACCTTCGCGGTGAAGGTGCCCTACGCCTATGGCACGCTCTCGGTCGAGCAGGGCACGCACCGGCTGGTTCGCATCTCGCCCTTCGACAACCAGGGACGACGCCAGACCTCGTTCGCCGGCGTCGAGGTGCTCCCGGTCGTCGAGCAGACCGACCACGTCGAGATCCCCGAGAACGAGATCCGGGTCGACGTCTTCCGCTCGTCGGGGCCGGGTGGGCAGAGCGTCAACACCACCGACTCCGCCGTCCGCATGACCCACATCCCGACCGGCATCGTGGTGTCCTGCCAGAACGAGAAGTCGCAGATCCAGAACCGCGCCGCCGCGCTGCGGGTGCTCCAGGCCCGCCTGCTCGTCGTCCGCCAGCAGGAGCAGCGCGCCGAGATGGACGCGCTCAAGGGCGAGGGCAGCAGCTGGGGCAACCAGATGCGCTCCTACGTGCTGCACCCGTACCAGATGGTCAAGGACCTGCGGACCGAGCACGAGACCGGCAACACGACGGCGGTACTCGACGGCGACATCGACGCCTTCATCGAGGCGGGGATCCGGTGGCGTCGTCAGCAGGAGACGGGCGACGCGGCCTGACAGCTCCGGGAGCATCGCAGCGAGGAACGAGCGATCGGGTGGCCGCGCTGCAGGCGGGGGGCAGCGTGGTCCTTCCGCGGGGCGCGGAAGGCGGCCATGGGCATCGCGGCGTAAGGCGTCACCGACCTCACAGGACGGCGGCATCCGGGGCTGCGCGCCACCGTCCGTGACGGCTCACCCGGTGGACGCCACGCCGCCGTCACGCAACGCGAGAACGACTCCCGGCAGTTCTCGGGCGTTCGAGCCGTCCTGACGGCCGGGGCAGGTACCGTGGCCCCTCGTGATCGAATTGCAACACGTCACCAAGCTGTACCCGGCCAGCAGCCGGCCTGCCCTTGACGACGTGTCCACCGAGATCGAGAAGGGCGAGTTCGTCTTCCTCATCGGGTCCTCGGGCTCGGGGAAGTCGACGTTCCTGCGCCTGCTCCTCAAGGAGGACACACCCACCTCGGGGACGGTCACCGTCAACGGCCAGACGCTGAACACCTTGAGCAAGTGGAAGGTGCCGAAGCTGCGCCGCACGATGGGCTGCGTCTTCCAGGACTTCCGGCTCCTGCGCGACCGCACCGTCGCCGAGAACGTCGCCTTCGCGCTCGAGGTGATCAACAAGCCGCACCGCACCATCAAGCGGGTCGTGCCCGAGGTGCTGGAGATGGTCGGCCTGGAGGGCAAGGCCTCCCGCCTGCCGCACGAGCTCTCCGGTGGTGAGCAGCAGCGGGTGGCCATCGCCCGCGCGTTCGTCAACCGGCCGCTGGTGCTGCTGGCCGACGAGCCCACCGGCAACCTCGACCCCGAGACCAGCGAGGGCATCATGCTGCTGCTGGAGCGGATCAATCGCACCGGCACCACGGTGATCATGGCCACGCACGACTACCACATCGTCGACTCCATGCGCCGTCGCGTGATCGAGCTCAACGGGGGACAGCTCACCCGCGACCAGTCGCGCGGCGTCTACGGCGTGGGCCGCTAGAGCCCGGCGCCGAGCCGACCGACTGCCGACTTCACGACAGGGAATCCATGCGCGTCAACTTCGTCCTCTCCGAGGTGGCCAACGGGCTGCGTCGCAACCTGACCATGACGGTCGCGATGATCCTGACCACGGCCATCTCGCTCGGACTCATGGGCACCGGTCTCCTGATCGCCACGATGATCGGCGACATGAAGGAGATCTACTACGACAAGGTGCAGGTCTCCATCTTCCTGGCCGACAACGTGACCCAGGAGCAGCGCGCGGCCATCGAGACCGAGCTGAAGAACTCCAGCGAGGTCAAGAGCTACATCTACGAGTCGCAGGACGAGGCCTACGCCCGGTTCCAGCAGCAGTTCAAGGAGCAGCCGGAGCTGGTGCAGAACACCCCCAAGGACGCTCTTCCACAGAGCTTCCGGGTCGAGTTGAAGAACCCCGAGCGCTACGCGGTCATCGCCGCGGAGTTCCCGAACGGGAAGAACGGCGTCGACCAGGTGCGCGACGAGGGCGACTTCCTCGACCGCCTGTTCAGCCTGCTCAACGGTGCCCGCAACGCGACGATCGCCGTGGCGGTGGTCCAGGCGTTGGCGGCGCTGCTGCTCATCTCGAACACCATCCAGTTGGCGGCGTTCAACCGGCGCAACGAAACGAACATCATGCGGCTGGTCGGTGCCTCGCGCTGGTACACGCAGCTGCCGTTCATCCTGGAGGCGGCGCTCGCGGGGTTGGTCGGCGGTCTGCTCGCTGTCGGCGGGCTGATCCTCACGAAGGTGATGTTCGTCGACCGCACGCTCGCCGGTCCGATCAAGGCCGGGATCATCACGTCGATCGACTGGAACCAGATCGCCTTCACCGGCGCGGTCATCACCATCGCCGGCGTCGCCCTGGCCGGCATCGCGTCCTACGTGACCCTGCGGTTGTACGTACGCCTCTAGGACCTGCGGCGCCCTGCGAGGCGGGACGAGGAGCGGGGGCCGGAGGCCTCCTCGACGAGGCCCGGGATGGGCTCCGCGCCGCCGGGGGACGGCACCTGGCAGCGGTGTCGTCCGGAGGACGACGGATAATGGAGCCATGCCGCGTGAAACCGGGCGAAAGCTGATCGCCCAGAACAAGAAGGCGCGGCACGACTACTCGATCCTCGACACGTACGAGGTGGGCCTCGTGCTCACCGGCACCGAGGTGAAGAGCCTTCGTGCCGGGCGTGCGTCGCTGGTCGACGGCTTCGCCAGCATCGACGACGGCGAGGTCTGGCTGCAGCACGTGCACATCCCCGAGTACGTGCAGGGCACCTGGACCAACCACACGCCGCGCCGCAAGCGCAAGGTGCTCATGCACCGCAGCGAGATCGACAAGCTGATCGGCAAGACCAAGGAGGGTGGGCTCACGCTCGTCCCGCTCGACCTGTACTTCAAGGACGGCAAGGTCAAGGCCACGCTGGCGCTGGCGAAGGGCAAGAAGTCCTACGACAAGCGGCACGACATGGCCGAGCGCGATTCGCGCCGCGAGATCCAGAAGGCGTTCGGTCGCTTCGTGAAGGGCCGCCGCTGATCGTCCGGTAATCCGGTTGAGCGGTGCATGACACTGGTAGCCGTGCGGATGACCTTCCAGCGGATGGCCGACCGTCGTCCGGTCGAGACCTCGGTCGAGCGGGATGACGGCGTCGTGTTCGCCATGCGAGGAGGCGGTGGCGGCGCCGACCTGCCGCATGATCTCGTGCACGCGGTGGTCGAGGCCGCGTTGCCACTCCCGGACGGAGTCTGGGGCTGCGTCGCCGACGGCGTGGTGTGGGGCAGCATGCGGCACGTCTCGGGGCGGAGGCCGCCGCACGCGGCCGACCGCTCGAACGCGCTGAAGCGGCAGCGAGTCGAAGCCGTGCAGCGGGCGGAGATCGTGGCCCACATCGTCGGCCGGCTGGCCCGGAACCAGCAGATCGTGCCGGGCGAGATCGCGGCGTCCGGCGTCCCACCCGAACGCATCGCGGTGGCCGTGGAGGCCGTGCGCGATGCGGCACGTCGCTGGGCCGCCCTGCCGGTCGGTCAGCACTGGGTGGTCGAGTGGCCATCCCGCCCCGGCAGATCGGCCGGGCGGCGGTCCGCCTAACGTTGGGCGCCATGCGAGGCGTGGCGTACGAGCGGTTCGGTGGTCCCGAGGTCCTGACCCTCCGCGACGACCTGCCCGACCCGCCGGTCGGTCCCGACGCCGTCCTCGTGCGCGTGCACGCGGCGGGCGTGAACCCCGTGGACATGGCGATCCGGCAGGGGTACCTGGCCGGTGCCTACCCGCACCACTTCCCGATCGTCCCGGGCTGGGACGTCTCCGGCGTCGTCGAAGCGGTCGGCCCCGCGGTGGTCGCCTTCCGGCCCGGCGACGAGGTGTTCGGTTACGTCCGCCGGGACGACGTCCAGTGGGGGACGACGGCGGAGCTCGTGCCCGCCCCGCAGCGGTGCCTGGCGCACAAGCCCGGGTCGCTCTCCTTCGCCGAGGCGGGGGCGCTCCCGCTCGCCGGCCTCACCGCGTACCAGGCGCTGACCGAGGCGCTCGACGTCGGCGAGGGCGACCGGGTCCTGGTGCACCGTGCCTCCGGCGGCGTCGGCTTCTTCGCCGTCCAGATCGCCGTCGCCCTCGGGGCGCACGTCATGGGGACGGCGAGCCCGCGCAACCATGGCTTCCTGCGCGACGCGGGCGCGGCCGAGACCCTCGACTACTCCGCGGGCCCGATCAGCGGTCAGCTGGGTGAGCCCGTGGACGCGGTCCTCGACCTCGTCGGCGGGGACACCCTCGCCGACGCGCCGAAGCAGGTGCGTGACCCGGCCCGCATCGCCAGCGTCGTCGACACCTCGGTGCTGGACCTCGGCGGCCGCTACGTCTTCGTCCGCCCCGACACCCACGACCTCGAGGAGCTCGCCCGCATGGCCGACGCCGGCCAGCTCCGGGTGCCGATCGCGAAGGCGTTCCCGCTCGAGCAGGTCGCCGAGGCGCAGCGGCTGGTGGCCGGCGGGCACGTGCGCGGCAAGGTCGTCGTCACCCTCCGCTGACCGGTTGCGGAGTGGAATCGTGCAGCTCACCTGCGCGAATCACTCCAGAACGTCAGGCGCCCTGCATCTCCCACGGCGCCTGGGGGAGCACCTCGCCGGTCTCGAGCAGCGACTTCAGGTTGGCCATCACGGCCGGCCAGCCGTGGGAGATGGCCTGGTAGTCGGTCTCGGTGGGCAGCCCGTCGTGGCGCACCGTCAGCCGGACGATGTCCTCGTGCGGTTCGATCGTGAAGGTCACCTGTGACGGGTCGTCGCGCTGCTCGGCCGAGCCCGGGAACGTGATCACGAGCCGCTCCGGCCGGACCGACTCGAGAACCGTGCCCGTCACGTCCGCGATGCCCGACCCGTCGGTGCGCAGGTGCTGCCAGGTCGAGCCGGGCTGCCAGTCCGACTCGTTGCGGTGGCCCCAGTAGCGAGCGGTGACGTCGGCATCGGTGAGCGCACGCCACACCTGCTCCGGGCTCGCCTTGATGTAGGTGACGTAGACGTACGTGGGCTGTGCGGTCATCGCCTGCTCCTCTGCAGAGTGCCGGATCGCGCTGAGCGCGCGGAGTCGCGGCCGTTCGAACTTGTCGATCCACCGCTCCTGGATGTCGTGCAGGGGAACGGGGTTGAGGTGGTGCACCTTCTCCCGGCCGCGCCACGTGGTGCTGATCAGGGTGGCCGCCTCGAGCACCGCGAGGTGCTGGGACGCCGACTGCCGCGCCATGGCCAGCGAGCCGCAGAGCTCGCCGAGCGTCTGGCCGTCGTGCTGGTGCAGCCGGTCGAGCAGCTGCCGCCGGGTCGGGTCGGCGAGCGCCTTGAACACGAGGTTCAGGTCGTCGGCCACGTGCACAATCATGCAGGTATTTCCCTGCATGTCAAGGCCGGCGGATACGGTCGGCTCCATGGAGATCGCCCCACCGGCCGACGACGCCGACGTCCCTCGGTACTGGCGCGAGCTGGGCCTGCCGGGGCTGGTCGACGTGCACGTGCACTTCCTGCCCGAGCGGGTGCAGGCCAAGGTCTGGCAGTACTTCGCCCACGCGCAGACGCACTACGGCGCGTCGTGGCCGATCACCTACGCGCTGCCCGAGGAGGAGCGGCTCGCCGTCCTCGCCAGGCTGGGCGTGCGCGCCTTCCCGACGCTGCCGTACCCGCACCGGCCGGGCATGGCGGCCTGGCTCAACGAGTGGTCGGCCGGTTTCGCCGCCGGTCGACCGAGGGTGCTGCAGTCGGCCACCTTCTTTCCCGAGCCGGAGGCGCCGGCCTACGTCGCCGAGGCCCTCGACCGCGGTGCGCGGGTGTTCAAGGTGCACGTGCAGGTGGGCCGTTTCGATCCGCGGGACCCGCTGCTCGAGCCCGTGTGGGCGCGGCTGGAGGAGTCCTCGACGCCGGTCGTCATCCACTGCGGCTCCGGCCCGCTGGCCGGCGAGCACACCGGCCCCGAGCCGATGACCGGGCTGCTGCAGCGCCATCCCGGACTGCGGCTGATCATCGCCCACCTCGGCATGCCGGAGTACCGCGAGTTCCTCGACCTCGCCGAGCGGTACGAGGGGGTGCACCTGGACACGACGATGTTCGCCACCGACTTCACCGAGCGGCTGATGCCCTTCGACCCGGCCGACCGGTCGCGTCTGGCGATTCTGCGCGACAAGGTGCTGCTCGGCAGCGACTTCCCGTCGATCCCGTACCCCTACGCGCACCAGCTGGCCGCTCTGCATCGATTGGATCTCGGCGACGACTGGTTGCGCGCCGTCCTCTGGCACAACGGGGCCCGGCTGTTCACGATCGAGGCATGACCCCCGTCGCCCGGCTGACCGCGCCCGTGCTGGGCACGCCGGATCCGCGCGGGCTGGCCCGCTTCTACCAGCGGCTGCTGGGCTGGCCGATCCGGGACGACGAGGCCGAGTGGGTGACCCTGCGTCCGGCCGACGGGAGCACCGGGCTGTCCTTCCAGCTGGAGACCGACCACGTTCCTCCGGTGTGGCCGCCGGAGCCGGGCGCCCAGCAGATGCAGCTGCACCTCGACCTCCAGGTGGACGACCTCGACGCCGCGTCGGCGGTGGCGGAGGACGCCGGAGCACGCCGGCTCGGCGGTCACGAGGACGAGGACGAGATCGTGCGGGTCTACGCCGACCCGGCCGGGCACCCGTTCTGCCTGTTCCAGCGGAGATGATCCACCCGGCGGCCGGCGTGCTCGCGCTCCTGCTGGTGGCGGGGTGCGCGACGTCGTCCGCCGGCGCCTCCTGCGCGGGCCCGAACGTGACGGTCACGCCGGCCACCTTCGCCGCCGGCGACCGGGTGCGGATCGAGGGCGAGTTCTTCTTCGACGACTGCTACGACACGGGCCAACCCGGCACGCCGCCGGCCACCAGGGACATCGAGCTCCGGCTCGTGACACCGGGCGCCTCCAGCCGCGCGTTCGTCCTCACCACCGTGGACGCCGCCCGGGACGGCTCGGTGGACACGACGGTCGCTATCCCGGACGACGTCCCGCCCGGTCCGGCGCGGATCGAGGGTGCGTTCTCCCAGCCGGCGGACGTCGTCGTGACGGCGCCCTGACCGATTCCGGTGGCAGCGGGGCGCCGCGCTGCCTAGCCTGACCACCCGTGGCCGAGGTCCCCGCAGTCCCCGAGGGCTTCACGGCCCGCCCCCTGTCCGCCGACGACGCCGCCGCCGTGGCCGCCGTCCTCGCCGCCGCCGAGCCGGTCGACGACACGGGCGACTTCCCCGACGCGACCGACATGGTCGACTGGTGGGCCAACTGGAACGCCGACCTCGACCGCGATGGTGTCGCGGTGTGCGACTCCTCCGGGCTGCTGATCGCGTACGCGACCGTCACGGCCTCACCGACCTTCCGCGAGGCGTTCACCGTCGACCTCGAGGGCCGGGTGCGTCCCGACCAGCGCGGGCGGGGGATCGGCCGGGCGTTGTTCTCGTGGCAGCTCGCCCGCGGCGCCGAGCTGCACGCCGAGCGGGAGCCCGCGGCGCCCGGCCGGCTCGAGGTCGCGGTGCCGGAGGCCATGACGTCCCTGGAGGGCCTGGTCCGGCGGGCGGGGCTCCGGCCGCAGCGCTGGTACCGCGCCATGTCCCGGCCGCTGACCGACCTGCCCCCGCTGCAGGCCGTGCCCCGGATCGAGCTGGTGCCCTACAGCCTGGACCGGGACGACGAGGTGCGGCGGGCGCACAACGCGGCGTTCACCGAGCACCACGGCTCCAGCGAGCGCGATCCCGAGACCTGGCAGTCGCTGTTCACCGGGCAGCGCGCGTTCCGCCCCGACCTGTCGGTGCTGGCCCTCGAGGACGGCGTCCTGCTCGGATACGTGCTGGCCTACGTGTTCGAGGCGGACGCGCTGGCGCTGGGGGAGCGGCGCTCGGACCTCGGGCAGATCGGGGTGCTGCCGCACGCCCGCGGCCGGGGGCTGGCGTCCGCGATGATCACCGCCGCCCTGCATGCCGCCGCGGCACACGACTGCCAGGGCGCGAGCCTGCAGGTCGACACCGACAACGTCACCGGGGCGCTGCGGCTGTACGAGAAGCTGGGCTTCAGCACCGACCGGACGCGCGTCGCCTGGTCGGTCGACCGCGCGCCGGCGGGGGAGCGGCCCTCATAGCGCTGCTCGGCCGGACACGGGAATCGCGGCCTACGGCCGTGGACTGCCGGGCGACAGGACGTGGAGCACCAGCAGGCAGACGTCGTCCTCGTGCTCCTGGTCGGGCAGCAGTCGATCCATCAGGGTGGCGCAGACGGTCTCGGCGGGCCGGCCGTGCAGGTCCTCCGCCGCCCGGGCGAGGGCGGCGAAGCCCGCGTCCAGGTCACGGTCACGTCGCTCGATCAGGCCGTCCGTGTAGAGCACGAGCAGGTCGTCCGGCTCGATCACCGCGTGCGCGTCCGCGTAGCGCGCCCGGGACGCCGGGACGGCGCCGAGCATCACTCCGGCCGGGCACGACAGGAGGCGGACGCCGGCCGCGCGGATCAGCAGCGGCGGCGGATGCCCTCCGCACGACCACCGGAACATGTGCTGCGCCGGGTCGAGGCGACCGAACAGGGCGGTGGCCAGGCCGGTGTCGCCCAGGCCGGTGATCAGGCTGTTGAGCTGCCCGAGGACCTCGGCGGGGGAGTCGGCGCCGAACGCGTAGGCGCGCAGGGCATTGCGCACCTGGCCCATCGTGGCGGCGGCGTCCAGGTCGTGACCGACGACGTCCCCCACGGCGACGGCCAGGCTGCCGTCGGGCAGGCAGAAGGCGTCGTACCAGTCGCCCCCGACCAGTGACGGCATGTCGGCGGGCAGGTATCGAGCGGCGAGCTCCACCCCGGCGACGAAGGGCAGGCGGGCCGGCAGCACCGCCCGCTGCAGCGACTCCTTGAGCCGGTGCTCCTCGGCCAGCTCCATGGTCTGGCGCATCAGCTCTGCGCGGGCCTCGAGAACGGCCGTCGCCGCCCGGCGCTGCTCCGTCACGTCCTGCGTCGTGCCGCGCATCCCGGCCACCGCGCCGTCGGCATCGCAGACCACTTCTCCGCGGGTCACGGTCTGCCGCACGTCCCCGCCGGCGTGGACGACCCGCTGCTCGATGACGAACGGTCGACGGTCGGCGAGAGCGCGCTGGCGCGCAGTGGTGGCCAGCGACGCGTCCTCGGGGTGGAAGGAAGCGACCAGGGTCGTGCGCGACAACGTTCCGCTCGGCGTGGGTTCGATGCCGAGGATGCGGAAGATCTGGGTGGAACAGGTGATCTCGTCGGTCGCCGGGTTCCAGAACCAGCTGCCGATCCGCCCGATCCGCTGGGCCTCCTCCAGCTCGTGCGCCGAGCGGCTCAGCTCGGCGTAGGCGCCGGCCAGTTCCTCTTCGCCGCGGCGCCGGGCGGTGAGGTCGGCGAGGATGAGGCACCGGACGATGACGCCCTCGATGTCCAGGCCGGTGACCGAGGCGAGCACCGGCACGGTGGAGCCGTCCGCGTGGACCAGCTCGAGCTCGTCCTCGCGGGTCGTGCCGGGCGCGCCCGCGGCCAGCAGGGACGCGAGCGTGTTCGCCGCGGACGCGTCGACGAGCTCGGTGACCTCCCGGCCGAGAAGCGTGGCGCGGTCGGCTCCGACCAGATCGGCCAGCCGCAGGTTGGCGTAGAGGATGATCCCGCGCTCGGAGACGGTGACGGCGCCGTCGCCCATCTCCTCGACGATCACCCGGTACGGCCGGTCGGCGCTGACCAGCGTGTAAAGCTGGGAACCGTGCGGGCCGCCGAGGACCACTGCATCGACGTCCCCGGCGCGGATCGCGGTGAGTGCCCTGTCCAGTTCCTCGATCTGGCTGCGGAGCCGGCCGAGCTCGTCCGCGGGTACCCCGTCCTCGGGCGGCCGGGTCACGTCGCGCCCGGTGCGGACGGCGGTGAGTGGGCGGCCCCCAGGTCGAGCCCGGCGCGGAGTCGGTCGACGTCGGCCAGGTCACCCACGAGCTGTCGTGGCGGCGCGGGCCGCCGCTTGACCAGGGTGGGTACGGCCACGATCCCTTCCCGGGCGGCGAGGGCGGGCTGGTCGGCGACGTCGACGATCTGGAGCTCGACCTGACCGCGGAGTTCCTCGTCGCAGAAGCGCCGGACCGTCTCGAGGGCCTGCGCCGAGTGCGGAGAGGCGCCGCTCACGTACAGCGCCAGCGACCAGCGAGGGGTGTCCTCGGTGGCCGTCATTGCCGGCCACTCGCGGTGCGCAACTGAAGGCCGACCAGCAGCTTCTCGGTGTCGGACAGGTCGCCGATGATGTTCCGTACGGGCACGGGCAGCTTCCGGACCAGCGTCGGGACGGCGATGATCTCGTCCCCCCGAGCGAGCTGCGGGTTCTCGAGGAGATCGACCAGCTCTATCCGGTAGCGCCCCGGGAGGTGCTCCTCGCAGACGCGACGCAGGTTCTCCACCGCGCGCACCGACTTCGGGCTGTGCCCGGCGAGGTACAGGCGGAGCTCGTAGATCGGTGGCGCGCCCGACTCGTCGTCGTAGCCAGGGCCGTTGGCGTCCATGTCACCCATCCCGGGATGCGGGTGCCGCGTGGGCGGATCCGCTCTCGCGTCGGCGGGCGAGACTTGCCCGGTCCGCGGCGCGCGCGCTCACGCCGCGAGACTCCTCGGCCACCAGCAGATCGAGCTCGGCGCTCTCGGTGGCCAGTTGGGCGCGAAGGGCCGCGACCTCGGCGTCCACCTCGGCGGTGCGCCGTGCGAACGCCATGCGTCGCCGCTCCAGTTCGGCGCTCCTCTCGGCGGCTGCCGCGCGCTCCTCGGCGGCCTGCGCCAGACGGGCAGAGCCGGTCAGCACGCCTCGCGCGCCCACGGTGACGTCCAGCAGTTCGGCGCCGTGGTCGGTGAGGAGGAACTCGCGCACCTGGTTGGAGTGCGCCGTCCCCCGGCTCTTCATCACGAACAGCAGCCGGTTGCGTTCCCCGTCGCTCTCCACGTTGCGCAGGAGCAGCCAGGTGTCGACCACCGACGAGACCGCGACCGAGCTGGACTCCCGCTGCGCGTCGTGGCTCAGGCTGGTCAGGATCCCGGTGATGCCGCGGGACTTCATCATGTCGACCTCGCGGACGACGGCCGACGTCACTTCCGCCTCCGCGCCGACGTTGCTGAGACTGCCGACCGCGTCGAGCACGGCGACGGTGGGTTCGGTCTCCTCCAGCAGCCTCTCGATCCCCGACAGGTGTGCCTCGAGGCCGAAGGCGGTCGCTCGCTCGCCCCACAGCCGGAGCAGCCCCTGGTCCACCCACCGGCCCAGGTCGATGCCGACCGATCGAAGGTTGCGGATGATCTGGGCGGGCGCTTCCTCGAACGACACGAACAGGGCCGATTCGCCACGGACGCAGGCCGCGTCGACCGCGGAGGCGGCCAGCGTCGTCTTGCCGGTGCCGGCGGTGCCGGTGACCAGGACGGTGGACCCGCGGTACACGCCGCCGCCCAGCATCTCGTCCAGTGGCGGCACGCCCAGTGACACCCGCTCGGTGGAGACCGCGTAGGTGAGCGAGGTCGAGGTGATCGGCCAGACCCGCAGGCCGCGGTCGGTGACCAGGAAGGGGTACTCGTTCGTGCCGTGCAGCGAGCCGCGGTACTTCACCACGCGCAGCCGCCGGGTGGCGATCTCGTCCTGCATCCGGTGGTCGAGGACGATCACGCAGTCGGAGGCGTACTCCTCGATGCCGTACCGCGTCAGCTGCCCTTCCCGGCCACGCTCGCCGGTGATCACCGTGGTGAGCTCGTGGTCCTTCAGCCACCGCAGCAGCCGGCTGAACTCGTTCCGCACGATCGCCTCGTCGCCCAGCGCGCCGAACAGCACCTCGATCGTGTCCAGCACCACCCGCCGGGCGCCCACCGACTGCACCGCGGACGCCAGGCGGATGAAGAGGCCGTCGAGGTCGAAGTCGCCCGTCGTGACGATCTCGGAGGCATCGATCCGGACCGCATCGATGACCAGGCGACCGTCGGTCTCGAGGCCGGCCAGGTCGAAGCCGAGCGAGGCCACGTTCTGTGTCAGGTCGGCAGCCGATTCCTCGAACGCGAGGAGGACGCCCGGCTCGTCGAACTCCTGGGCGCCGCGCACGAGGAACTCGATGCCGAACAACGTCTTGCACGAACCCGGGCCCCCGGTGACCAGGGTCGCCCGGCCACCTGGCAGCCCCCCGCCGGTGAGCTCGTCGAACCCCTGGATGCCGGTGGGCGCCTTGGCCACCGCGGACCTGATCGACGGCGCCGTCCCCGGCGGGTGCATCGTCGCCGCCATAGGACCTCCCGCGGGGGTTGTGATCAAGCTAGTCGCGATGCCCCGCGGCGCGGAAGGGATCGATGCCGCCGCCGAGGGCGCCCTACTGGGCATCGCTAGGGTGCGGCCCATGGTCACCGCCGATCAGCCCGCTTCCCACCTCGAGCCCGGTGCGGTCGCCCGTGCCCACCGCGCCGTCGAGCCCCTGCACTCGCACATGTATTTCGCGCCGGAGCACGACGAGCGGTTCAGTGCGATCGGTCTACGCCCGGGCCGGATGTCCTACTTCGCCGGGCGGGCCGCGCCCATGGGGGCCGTCGGAGCCGGGGTGGTGACGGCGACCTTCTACAACTTCTCCCCGTCGCTCGTGGCGCACATGATCCCCCGCGCGTGGACCCTGGCCTCCCCGGAGCAGGTCATCGAGGCCCGCTGGGACGTCGCCCGCGCCTCGCTCACCCGCCTGCTCGGGGACGAGGCGATCGACTCTGCCGAGTTCGCCGAGCTGGCCGGACTGCTGCGGGAGGCGTGCGACGCGCTGACCCCGGAGGGGCGCCCCCTGTACGCGGGGCATGCCGACCTCGGCTGGCCCGGCGAGCCGCTGCTCGACCTCTGGCATGCGGCGACGCTGCTGCGCGAGCACCGCGGCGACGGGCACATCGCCGCCCTGCTGCACGCCGACCTCAACGGCCTCGAGGCGCTGATCACGCACACCGCGACCGGTCGCGGCTTCACCCTCCCCGCAGCCAAGGCGACCCGCGGGTGGAGCGAGGAGGAGTGGGCCGCGGAGTCCGCCGCTCTGGTCGAGCGCGGCCTGCTCGACGCCGAGGGCGGTCTGACCGCCGAGGGCAGGGACCTGCGCGCCCGCGTCGAGGCCGAGACCGATGTGCTGTCGGCCGATCCGTGGCTGGTGCTCGGTCCGGAGCGCACCGCCCGGGTGACCGAGCTGGGCAAGGGTTTCGCACGCCGGCTGGTCGCCGGCGGTGCGTTCTCCGCCGAAATCTTCGCCGGCGGTCGCTGAGGCCGGATCACCCGTCCGGGGGGCTGGACAACCCGTGGGACCATGGACGACGGCCATCGGAACGGACCGCGGCCTGGCAGGAGGGAGGGACGCCATGCGCACCGGCGCGCGCACCGAGCCTCCCAGTACCTATCCCGGGGTCCTCCCGATCTGAGCCCCTGGCCGCTCCCGGCCGGCGCCCGGTGCGCGAGGACCTCGCCGTGTCCTCCGCCGTCCCCGGATCCGGGAGTCCGTCATGACCGATCGCCGTCTCGCGCCGCTCACCGCCCTGTCCACGCTGGCCCGCCGTCCGCGGGTCGGGGGCACGCTGACGCCTCCCCTCCGCCAGCCCGCGACGCCCGTGGTCACCGGCCGGTCCCGGCTGATCGACAACGCCGTGTACTCGGCCGGCCGCCGGGTCGCGACACCGGCCAGCCTCGCCGAGAGCCGCGAGGAGCTGGCCGGGGGCGAGGAGCGCATGGCGTGGCTGGGGCTCTACCGGCCCGAGCCGCACGAGCTCGGTGAGCTGGCCGAGCTGTACGACCTCCCCGAGCTCGCCGTGGAGGACGCCATCAAGGCGCATCAGCGGCCGAAGTTCGAGCGGTACGGCAAGACGCTGTTCGTCGTCCTCAAGGCCGCGCGGTACCGGGACGAGGTGGAGGAGGTCGAGTTCGGCGAACTGCACCTGTTCCTCGGACCCGACTTCGCCGTCACCGTGCGGCACAGCGAGTCGCCGGACCTCTCGCGCGTGCGGCGGCGGCTGGAGAGCGAGCCGGCGTTGCTGGCCAAGGGCAGTGAGGCGGTGCTGTACGCGACGCTGGACGCCGTCGTCGACGGGTACCGGCCGGTGGTCGACGGGCTGGCCAACGACATCGACGAGATCGAGACCGAGGTCTTCCGCGGTGACCCGGGGGTGTCGCGGCGCATCTACGAGCTGTCGCAGGAGGTGCTGGAGTTCCAGCGCGCCGCGCAGCCGCTGACCGGCATCCTCGCCGCGATCACCGCCGGGTTCGACAAGTACGGCGTCGACGAGGAACTCCGCAGCTACCTGCGCGACGTCGCCGACCACGTCACGCAGGTCAACGAGCGGGTGGAGGCGTTCCGGCTGCAGCTTCGCGACATCCTCACCGTCAACGCGACGCTGGTCGCGCAGCGGCAGAACGACGAGATCCGCGAGCTCACCGAGGCCTCGATCGCCCAGGGCGAGGAGGTCAAGAAGATCTCGGCGTGGGCGGCCATCCTCTTCGCCCCGACCCTGGTCGGCACGGTGTACGGGATGAACTTCCAGGACATGCCGGAACTCGCCTGGCATCTGGGCTATCCGCTGGCGCTGCTGCTCATGATCGCCGTCAGCGTGGTGCTCTACCTGGTGTTCAAGCGGCGCGACTGGATCTAGGCGCCGTTGGATCCAGGTGTGGTGGCCGACTGGGCGGACGACGCGGGAGTGCTCGCCCTGCCGGGCGGCGCCCGGGTGCGCGGCCGGCGGCTGGGGGACGACGTCGTGCCGGCCGACTTCACGCTCGTGCTCGCCGAAGGGCCGTTGCCGCCCTGGCCGCACCGGCGGATCGCCTGGCCGGACTTCCGGGTGCCCCGCGACCGCGCCGACGCGTTGGACGCGCTGCACGAGGCGCACCGCCGGGCGACGGCGGGGGAGCGGGTCGAGGTCGCCTGCCGCGGCGGCGTCGGACGCACGGGGACGGCGCTGGCCGCGCTCGCCGTCCTCGACGGGCTGTCGCCCAGCGAGGCGGTGGGCTGGGTGCGGCAGCGGTACCACCCGAGGGCGGTCGAGACGCCGTGGCAGCGGTGGTGGCTGCGCGGCGTGCACTGACCGCCGACCGTCGTCCCCTCGGTTCCTGATCAACACGGGTGACGCCGGGCGCGAGGGGAACACGATGGGGCCTCGAGCGGTTAGGATCACTGCACAACTGCACAGGGGGTGATTGGTCTCGACTTCGGTCGTGTGACCAGGGGAAGCGAGCCGAGGAAGGCAACGATGATCTCGTTAACCATCCGTTGCAAACCAACAAGTGCCGCTCCTAAGCAGCACGAGCTCGCCCTCGCTGCCTGATAGCAGCTAGGCGACTCTGTCAGCCCGGGTTCGTCATCGGCCCGGATCCTGGCATCAGCTAGATGACTCACTGCGCGCACCGGTTGCGGGTGCGCGCGGGACATCTCACAGCAACTGGGCCCGTCACACCGACTCGTTCGCAGGATCGGTGGGGCCGAGCAGAGACAGCGCGAACTGCGCTCGGAGAAGCCCTGGTAATGCGCCGAAGGACGCGGGTTCGATTCCCGCCACCTCCACCCCGGGGTTCTCCCCGAAAACCCGGATTCGTTTCCCCGAATCCGCCGCTCGGAGAGAACCCGCAGGTGAACCCCCGTTCCACCACGTCGGGCCCGGTCATCTGACCGGGCCCGACGTGTGTCTGGGCGCTCATCAGTGGCTGGTGAGGGCGCTCGAGTCAGCCGTCGAGGTAGTGGCCATCCCAGCCGTCCGGGGGAAGCCCCATCACCCCGGCACCGAACGCGACGAAGGGTGCGTCGTGCGGGTGTGCCAACCCCAGCCGCATCTCGTCGTCCGTGACCCCGCGGCCACGGATGGGGATCCATGCCGCCTGCAAGGTGTGGTGCCCGCGTAGGACGTCGACCTCCGCCGGCTCGAACACGGGCCGGGCGATGGTCAGTTGTCGAAGGGCGGGGGCGGCGGCGAGCCCGGCGAGGCCCTCGGTCATCGGCAGGTTGTCGATCAACACATGTTGCAGGGACACCGCGCGGGAGAAGTCCGGCAGCGTCGCACGCCGCAGGCTTTCCAGGTTCAGCACCTCCAGCGTGGGTGAAGCGGCGATCGGCGAGAGATCGGTCAGGCCCCGGACCTGCCAGGCCTCGAAGAAGCGCAGCGCGGGCAGCTCCGGGAACGCCGTGAGATCGGGGGCGCCGCCGAGCTTGAGCGCCAGGCCGCGCAGCTGCGGTAGGCCGGTCAACGGTGCGATGCTCGGGATGGTGGTGCTGTGCAGCACGAGGTGCTCCAGCTGCGTCGCGTGCGCGACGGCGTCAGGTGCGCCCTTGACCGCCGCCGGCCCGTTCTTCAACAAGTACAGCTGACGCAGCTGCGGAAGCGCGCCGAGGACGTCGACCGCGACCGGATGACGGCCCAGGCTCAGTTGCACGGTGCGCAGGGTGTCGGCGTGGCGGGCCAGCGCTCCGACGTCCCGGACGCCGGACGTGAAGACCTGGAGGTGGTGCAGCGGCGGCAGGTCGCTGAGGAAGCCGAGGTCCGTGTCCTCCGCTCCCCTGACGACGAGCCGCGCGTCGGAGCGACCGGCCAGCTCGGCGGCAGCGGCGCCGACGGCGGCCACGGTCACCGGGCCCTTCAAGCGCACCCACAACTCGTCATCGCGCGTGAATGCGCCGGTCGTGTCCCGGTAGTTCGGCACCGAGGGCTGTTCCGCCACGTTCTGGACTCTCCCCACCTCGTTGGACCAGCGGCGTCTGATCGCGATGTCACCGTAAGGGCAGCCCGGCCCAGGTCTGCTGCGCGGACGGTCCCGAGCGCGCCGGCGACGGCACTGATCAGACCCCATGAGGGGCCTGACCCGGTGGCCGAACCCCTCAGCGTCGTGCGGCCCCCGCTACGCCGCGGCGGGAAGGTCGGAGGTGTACTCAGAGGCCGGCTGCAGCTCCCGCAGCCAGTCGCGGGACGAAACATCTCGAAACGAGATCAGCCACGGGTTCGTCGACGACGTGCACGCGGCGGTCGCAGCGCTCCTCGTCCACACGCTCGTCCACCTGAGCAGCCTCGCGCCGACCGAGACGCCGACCAGCGAAGAGCCCGGCGCGGATTCTGATGCTGACGACGACCACGACGTAGGCGAGCAAGGCCCGAGGTCGCACGATTCGAGTTCCGGTCAGTCCCCGGTGTGAACAGAAGGCAATCTTGATGTGATGGTCGGTCGGCGACGATCAAAGACGCTCCGTGGACCTGCGAAAACGCATTTCAGGGAGAACCCCACCCCCGGCGTTTTCCCCCGAAAGCCTGGGATTTTGTCCCGAAACCCAGGTGGGAGAACCTGCAGCTCACCCACGGAGGGCCCGGTCAGCCGACCGGGCCCTCCGTGCGTTCGTGAGCGGTTACGGTCGCCGGCCTCGGCGGGCTCCTAGTGGGCGGTCACCCGGGGCCCTTCCGTCCGCGCCAGGATCACGACGCCGATCGCCGCGACCACGGCGGCCGGAAGCCACACGACGGCGTGCCCGTGCTCCAGTCGCTCCCCGAGCAGCAAGTGGGCCGTCGGGATGGCCGCGACCGGATCGAGCAGGATCAACGCCGGCAGCGACCACGCCAGCGACCCGCGCGCGTACGCCTGCTGGCCACCGAGCTGAGCCACCACGGCGGTGACCAGCGCGCCCCAAATTGCGATACCGGCCAGCGCGTGTGCCCATCCCCCCACGTGGAGCGCGTGGAGGCCGACCGAGATGAGGACGGCGGCGATGCCGGCGGCGATGCCGGCGGCCGAGCCGCAGGCGAGAGCTCCGTGCGCTCCGCGCCCGAGCAGCGTCGCCACGGCAACCAGGACGACGGACACCACGACGGCGGCTAGCACACCGAGCGTCGACGGCTCGTGCGTCTGCACACCGACCGCCGGCCGCGCCGCGACCAGGAATACGGCCAGGCCGCCGGTGGTCAGGGCGCCCCCGAGGAGTTCGGCCTTCAGGGGCACCGTGCGGTGGCGCACCGCCCGGATGGCCAGGGCGACGACCAGGCCGACGGCCAGCACCGGTTGGACGACGGCCACCGGCGCGAGCGCGAGGGCCGCCACCTGGAGCCCGGTGCCGGATGCCGTCGACAGCTGTCCCACCACCCATTTCGGCTTGGTCATAAGCCGCCGCCACGACAGGCCACTCGCCGACGTGCTGCCCTCCGCCGCCTCGTGCTGCAGCACCGCGCCCACGGCAAAGAGCACGGCGCACAGCACGGCGAGCAGCGCTCCGGCACCGAATCCCGCTGCCGGTCTCGACGCTGACTCGGCGAGCACGGGCCCAGCCTGCCCGAGACACTGGCGTTCTCGCGCCCGGAACTGTCCGCGACGCTCGGGGACGTCGGCTGCACCGGGCGGGCGGGTCGCCAGCACCCCGGCGATCACCGACCGGATGGCGTCGACGTCGACCGGCGCGTTGCCCATCGCCGTACGGGCGGGGGGCCCCGGCTTTCGTCATCTTCGGGCCCCGTCTGGGTCCGGACCGCCCGGGACTGCGTCCTGTCCCGCAGTGCCGGCGCCGGCTTTCGATTGTCCGCCGGGAAACGGCTCATTCACCTGGGAAGCGCGTAGCGTCGAGGCCGACGCCAGTTCGGCGCCCAGCCCCTTCGCTGGCGGAGGGAGATCGGCGGTCCCTGATGGGACCCACCCAGACGCCTCCGCGCAAGGACCCTCTTCCCAACCCGGTGCGGCCGGGGACGTCCCCTGTTGCCCCCCGTGCCGCCGAGCCTGGGCACCGGTCGCGGCACCTGTGGCTCGGGCTGATCCCGGCGATGCTCGCGCTCGTGATCATGCTCGTGTTCATCTTCCAGAACCTGCGGGAGACGACGGTCAGCTTCCTGGGCTTCTCCGGCGCCGCGCCGCTCGGTCTCGCACTGGTTGCGGCCGCCCTCCTGGGTGGAATCGTCGTGTTCGGCCTCGGCTCCGTGCGGATCGTCCAACTGCGCAAACTCGCCCGGACCCAGGGGCGCGGGCTGTGACCACGATCCGCGTCGTGCGCCGGCCGCCGCTGGAGAAGACGCCGGCCGTGCCGCCCGACAGGCGCCGGCGGTCCGCGCCGGCGCGCGGACGGCAGGCCGCTGAACGACCGGAGACCGTCGCGGAGGCGCGCTGGACTTCCGAGGGCGGCGCCCGGCCACGGTGACGGCAATGTCCGTTCACCGGTCCCGTCGACCGCGCCCTCGAGCGATCGCCACTGGGGCGACGTCGGGCTGCGTGTCCGTGACGCCACCGCTGCCGCGCTGCACGGCATTCCGGTGCCGTTCCGTCTCCCGATGCCGAGATCCGGGACGCCCCGCCGTTCCGGCCCACCCAGGCACTCCCTACTCGAGGAGCACAGCGTGATTCCCTTTCCCCAGTTCCCGCGCACCGGCGACGAGCGATTGGATCTGCACAACGCCAGCATCGACGAACCTGCTGCTGCTGTCGGCTGTTGCGGCACGATCCACCTGCCGACCGGCCGGATCTGCCGGACACGGGCGCGTCACGCCGACGGCTGCACCTTCATGCCCATCTCATGAGCCGTGCGCCGTCGTGATGCCGAGTTGCTGCAGCCGCTCTCGGAGCCCGGCTTGCGGGTCCCCGTCGCGGTGTCCCGTCACCGGCGTGGTCCCAGCCCGGCATACGCGGGCGTGGTTCGACCACGTAGGACAAGGTCGAACGACCGGGGCCTACGTCCTCCGGCGAGGACGCGCTCCAGGCGGGATCGGGAGGCCTGCGTGAACTGACTGAGTGAGGACTCACTCAGTGGTATCTTTCCGCGCGTGGCACCAGTTCCCGGCCGTGCGGCAGCCCTGCCTCCGGAGGAGCGGCGCGAGGCGCTGATCGCGGCGACCCTGCCGCTCGTCCTCGAGCACGGGACGGCGGTGAGCACGCGCCTGATCGCGGAGGCCGCCGGCGTCGCGGAGGGCACGATCTTCCGCGTCTTCCCGACGAAGGACGACCTGATCGAGGCCGTCCTCGCCAGCGCATTCGACCCGTCGGCGCTGATCGAAGCGATCGGCCAGGTCGACCGGTCGCTCCCGCTGGCCGACCGGCTGGTCGTGGCCGTTCGGCTCATGCAGGAGCGTGGGCGGCGGGTCGCCGGCCTCGTGCATGCCTTCGTCGCCCGCGGGTCGTTGCCGGACAAGGAGCGCGCCTGGCGGATCCGCGCTGCGGAGACCCGGGTGGTCGACGCCCTCGCCCTGCTGATCGAGCCGGACCGCGAGCAGCTGCGGTGCCCGCCCTCGGAGACGGCCCGCCGTCTGCGGCTCATGACGTTGGCGCTGAGCAGTCCGCGCCTGGTCGACACCCACCCCCTGCCACCCGAGGAGATCGTCTCGATGCTGCTCGACGGGCTGCGGATGTGCCCGTCGACCGCCGCGCCGGCTCCGGCCTCGTCGTCGATCGGAGCGTCCTCGTGCTGATGCGTCTGCTGCGGGGCCATCTGCGGCCGTACCGCCGCCCCCTGCTGGCGGTGGTGCTCCTGCAGGCGGTGTCGACGATCGCCTCGCTCTATCTGCCGAGCCTCAACGCCGACATCATCGACAAGGGCATCGCCCTCGGGGACACCGGCTACATCGTGCGCATCGGCGGCTGGATGCTGGCGGTCACCGTCGTCCAGATCACGTGCTCGATCGCGGCCGTCTGGTACGGCTCCCGCACCGCGATGTCCTTCGGCCGCGACGTGCGCGAGTCGGTCTTCCGCCGCGTCGGCTCGTTCTCCGCCCAGGAGATGGCCCGGTTCGGGGCGCCGTCGCTGATCACCCGCACGACGAACGACGTGCAGCAGGTGCAGATGCTCGTCCTGATGACCTGCACCCTCCTGGTCGGAGCACCGATCATGTGCATCGGCGGCATCATCATGGCGCTTCGTCAGGACGTCGGACTGTCGTGGCTGATGCTCGTCTGCGTGCCGGCCCTGGTGGTGTCCATCAGCGCGATCATCGTCCGGATGGTTCCGCAGTTCCGGCTCATGCAGGTGCGCATCGACGGGGTGAACCGAGTGCTGCGCGAGCAGCTCTCCGGCATCCGGGTCATCCGCGCCTTCGTTCGGGAGCCGCACGAGGTCCGCCGTTTCGACGCTGCCAACGCCGACCTCACCGACACCGCTCTGCGGGCCGGCCGGCTGCAGGTGCTGATCTTCCCGACCGTGATGATGATCCTCAACCTCTCCGGGGTCGCGGTGCTGTGGTTCGGGGCCGGCCGCGTCGACTCCGGTCAGATCCAGGTCGGCGCGCTGACCGCCTTCCTGCTGTACCTCACGCTGATCCTGATGTCGGTCATGATGGCGACCTTCATGGCGATCCTGATCCCGCGGGCTTCGGTGTGCGCCGACCGGATCATGGAGGTCGTCGACACCGACTCCTCGATCGCTCCGCCGACCTCCCCCGTCACCGACGTGCCGGCCATCGGCGAGCTCGAGCTGCGCGACGTCGAGCTGCGCTACCCCGGTGCGGACGCACCCGTCCTGCGAGGCATCTCCCTGCGCGCGGAGCCGGGGCGGACGACGGCGATCATCGGCAGCACCGGCGCCGGCAAGTCGACCCTGCTGACGCTGGTCCCGCGGCTGCTCGACGTCACGGGCGGGGCCGTGCTGGTCGATGGCGTCGACGTGCGGGAGCTGGCGCCCGACGAGCTCTGGAGCCGGATCGGGCTCGTGCCGCAGAAGTCGTTCCTGTTCACCGGCACGGTCGCGACCAACCTGCGCTACGGGAACCCGGACGCCACCGACGACGAACTGTGGGCGGCCCTGGAGGTCGCTCAGGCGCGGGACTTCGTGAGCGCGTTGCCCGAGGGCCTCGCGGCGCCGATCAGCCAGGGCGGCACGAACCTCTCGGGCGGCCAGCGGCAGCGGCTGGCGATCGCCCGGGCGCTGGTCCGCCGTCCGAAGATCTACCTGTTCGACGACTCCTTCTCCGCGCTCGACCTGGCCACCGACGCCCGCCTGCGCGCGGCTCTGCGGCCCTGGACGAGGGACGCGACGGTCGTGATCGTGGCCCAGCGGGTATCCACGATCGCCGACGCCGACCAGATCGTCGTCCTCGAGGACGGCCGGGTGGCCGGGCTCGGCACGCACGACGAGCTGCTGGCCAGCTGCTCGACCTATCAGGAGATCGTGGAGTCCCAGCACGCGATGGAGACCGTGGCATGACCGAACCCCACGACACCGCGCCACTGGCGCTCCACGTCTGCGCGGGGACCCCCAAGTGACGCGGACCGCACCCGCACCCGCGCCCGCCGCCACCCCCGCCCCCGACCGGCCGGGCGGGCCACCGATCCGCCCCGCCGGCGGTCCCGGCTTCGGCCGCGGCCCGATGGGGATGATCGGGATGCCCGCGGCGAAGGCCATGACCTTCGGCCCCTCGGCCCGCCGCCTGATGGGACGGCTGGCTCCCGAGCGCGGGATCATGTCCGCGGTCGTCCTGCTCGCGGTCATCGCCGTGAGCTTCACCGTCGCCGGACCGAAGCTGCTCGGCCGCGCCACCGACATCATCTTCGCCGGGATCCTCGGCCGGCAGCTCCCCGCCGGGCTGACCACCGAGCAGGCCGCGGACGCCGCGCGGGCGTCCGGGCACGGCAACGTCGCCGACCTCATCACGACGATGCACGTGATCCCGGGGCAGGGCGTCGACTTCGGTGCCCTCGGCACCGTCCTGCTGTGGGCGATCGGGCTCTACGCCGCCGCCTCCCTGTTCAGCTGGGCGCAGGGCTACCTGCTCACGAACGGGGTGCAGCGGACGATCTTCCGCCTGCGCAACGACGTCGAAGCCAAGCTGCACCGGCTGCCGCTCTCGTACTTCGACCGCCAGCCCCGCGGGGAGCTGCTCAGCCGGGTCACCAACGACATCGACAACGTCGCGCAGAGCCTCCAGCAGACGCTCAGCCAATTGCTGACGTCGCTGCTCACCGTCATCGGCGTCGTCGTCCTGATGCTGGTGATCTCGCCGCTGCTCGCCCTGGTCGCGCTGGTCACCATTCCGCTGTCGATGCTGATCACGACCCGGATCGCCAAGCGGTCGCAGAAGCAGTTCGTCGCGCAGTGGAAGCACACCGGCGCCCTGAACGCGCACATCGAGGAGGCCTTCACCGGGCACGAGCTGGTCACCGTCTTCGGCCGGCAGCGCGAGGTGGCCGAGAGCTTCCAGGAGAAGAACGAGGACCTGTTCCGCGCCAGCTTCGGGGCGCAGTTCGTCTCCGGGCTGATCATGCCGGCGATGATGTTCCTCGGGAACCTGAACTTCGTGGCCGTCGCCGTGGTGGGGGGCCTGCGGGTGGCGACCGGTGCGCTCAGCCTCGGCGACGTCCAGGCGTTCATCCAGTACTCCCGGCAGTTCACCCAGCCGCTGACCCAGGTGGCGTCGATGGCCAACCTGCTCCAGTCCGGCGTCGCCTCGGCCGAGCGCGTCTTCGAGCTGCTCGACGCCGAGGAGCAGATCCCCGACGCCGCGGAGCCGGCCTCACCGACGACGCGGCACGGCCGGGTCGAGTTCGAGCGCGTCTCCTTCCGCTACGAGCCCGACCAGCCCCTCATCGAGGACCTGTCGCTGGTCGCCGAGCCGGGGCAGACCGTCGCGATCGTCGGGCCGACCGGGGCCGGCAAGACCACGCTGGTCAACCTGATCATGCGGTTCTACGAGCTGGACTCCGGCCGGATCACGCTCGACGGCGTCGACGTCACGGCCCTGCGGCGCGAGGACCTCCGGGCCCACGTGGGCATGGTGCTGCAGGACACCTGGCTGTTCGGCGGGACGATCCGGGAGAACATCGCCTACGGCAACCCGGACGCCACCGAGGAGCAGATCCACGCCGCGGCCGAGGCGGCCTTCGTCGACCGCTTCGTGCGCAGCCTCCCCGAGGGCTACGACACCGTGCTGGACGAAGAGGCGAGCAACGTGAGCGCGGGGGAGAAGCAGCTCATCACGATCGCCCGGGCGTTCCTCTCCGAGCCCTCGCTGCTGATCCTCGACGAGGCCACCAGCTCGGTCGACACCCGCACCGAGCTTCTCGTCCAGCACGCCATGGCCGCGCTGCGGGCCGACCGGACCAGCTTCGTCATCGCCCACCGGCTGTCGACGATCCGGGACGCCGACCTGATCCTCGTGATGGAGGCCGGCCGGATCGTGGAGACGGGCACGCACGAGGAGCTGCTCGCCGCGGGCGGCGCCTACCACCGGCTCTATGCCAGCCAGTTCAGCGGTCCGGCCGACAGCGAGGAGGACGCGGTCACGGGCCGGCCGGCGGCGGCCGCTCCCGCGGTCGCCGGCTGACCACGGAGACTAGGAGGCCGAGTTCCACGGCCGAAGGCGTGGGATCCATCCCCGGACGTTCCCCCGGTACTCCCGGTACTCGTCGCCGTACTGCTCCTCGAGGGTCGGCTCCTCGTAGCCGCGCACGAACAAGGCCACCGCGAGGAGCACCAGGCCCGCGTAGAACAGGGTTCCGCCGCTCCGGAACAGCAGTGCCTGACCGAGGATGATCGACAGCACCGCCAGGTACATGGGGTTGCGCACGTGCCGGTACGGCCCGACGACGACGAGGTGAGCGGTCGGCATGGGGGGCGCCGGCGTCCCGTCCGCTCGCGCGAAGCGGACGAACGCGTCGAGCAGGACGACGATCCCGCTCAGGACGGCGATGCCCCCCACGATCGCGACCGGTGAGACCCAGCCGCCTGCCCACGGGATCCGCCAGCCGGTGATCAACCGCGGGACGAGTCCGGCCACCACGCCAGGTGTGAGCACGAGGAACACGAGCGTGCCGACCCAGGCCCGGACCCGCACGCGATCCACGGACGGAGCGTAGTTCCGCCGGATCGTCGCGGGAGCCGTGCCGTGGCGCGGCTCCCGCGACGACGGAGCTGCCTGTCGTCCCGTGCAGGCAGTCGGAAACCGCGCACTACCGTCGGGTCGAAGCGATCGTCGGCCGACGTCCAGGAGGAGAAGCGCACATGCCCGATCCGCAGGCGGTCGCGGAGGACTCGGTGCGCACCTTCCTCGCCGAGGACACCGCGGCCCGCGCGCTCGGCATCACCGTCAGCCGGGTCGCCCCCGGTTCGGTCACCGCGCACATGACCATCCGGCCCGAGATGCTCAACGGACACGGCACCGCCCACGGGGCGGCGCTGTTCGCGGTCGCCGACATCGCCTTCGCGATGGCCTGCAACTCGCACGGCCCCGCGGCGGTCGGGCGCTCGTGCAGCATCGAGTACCTCGCGCCCGCCTTCGCCGGCGACCTCGTCACCGCGACCGCGGTCGAGCGCTCGGTGGTCGGGCGGGGCGGCATCTACGACGTGGCCATCACCCGCGACGCCGACGGCGCGCTGCTCGCGGAGATGCGCGGTCACAGCCGGCAGTTGACCAACCGACCGGTCGAGCCGGCCTGAGCCGAGTACCGCGGCATCGCGTCCAGTGCCGCGGTACACCGCGGCACTTCGGCCGTACGGCGGAACCGGCCCGCGAGCGGCGGACCCAATTCCGTTGACGCGCGGTCGCCGACGGGAACACGCTGGCGCCGGTCGATGACTTCGAGCGCGCAGGACGAGGCACCTCATGCGGATCGCGATCATCGGAGCCGGCCCCGCCGGCCTGTTCGTCGGCAGCGCACTGGCCGGCCGGGGTCACGATGTGGTCGCCGTGGACCGCGACACCGGCCCGCCGGGGGAGGGCCGCTGGCGGCGGCCCGGCGTCATGCAGTTCCATCACGCGCACGCCTTCCGCGCGCAGGTCGGACGCGCACTCCAGCAGGAGTGGCCGGGGGCGCTCGCCGCATGGCTGGACGCCGGCGCCGAGCCGATCACCTTCGACGTGCCCGGCATGGGAACGGTCCAGGCCGGCCACCGGTCCCGCCGCGACACCTTCGAACGAGCGCTGCGGACGACGGCCGACACCGTCGACGGCCTCCGCATCCGGCGGGGGCACGCGGACGGCGTCCTCTCCTCCGACGGCCGGGTGTGCGGCCTGGTCGTCGACGGGTCTCCGGTCGAGGCCGACCTCGTGGTGGACGCGTCCGGTCGGTCCGGGCGCAGCGTCGACACCCTGCGGGCACCGGCGACGGTCGGCGGGCCGTGCGGCATGGCCTACGTCGACCGCGAGTACCGCCTCGTCGACGGTGCCGAGCCGGGGCCGCTGACCAACCCGCTCGCCTGGCAGGCCGACCTCGACGGCTACCAGGTGCTCGTCTTCCTGCACGAGCGGGGCTACTTCTCGGTGGTCCTCGTCCGCCCGACCGATGACGCGGCGCTGAAAGACCTCCGCTACGCCGCCGCCTTCGAGGCCGTCTGCCGGGCGGTGCCCGGCCTCGCCACCTGGACCGACCCGGAGCGTGCGGTGCCGGTCACCGACGTCCTGCCCGGCGGACCCTTGCGCAACGCCTACCGGGGACAGCGCTCCCGCGACGGCCGGCCGTGCACCCCGGGCCTGGTCAGCGTGGGGGACGCCGTCGCGACCACGACCCCGATCTTCGGCCGCGGCGTGGCCACGACCTTCCTGCAGATCCTCCAGCTGCTGGCCCTCCTCGACGCGGGAACGGACCCCGCCGTCGTGGCCGAACCCTTCGACGCGTGGTGCGAGGAGAACATGCTGCCGTGGGTCGCCGACCACGTGGCGATGGACGGCGACGTCGTCCGTCGGTGGGCCGGTGGGGACGTCGATCTGACGAGGCGCCTGCCGTCGGACCTGATCCTCGCGGCGGCCGCGCGTGACCCCGGCATCGGCCCGGCCACCGGGGGTTACCTCTCCATGCTCCAGACGCCCTCGTCCCTGGATCCGGTCGAGCCGCTCGCACGGGCGGTCTACGAGACCGGCTGGCGGCCCGGCTTCGCGCCCGGCCCTCGACGGGAGGAGGTGCGCGAGATCGTCGCGGCGGCCCTGCGGGCGGACGGCGTCGACGCGACCCCCGCGCCGGCGAGGAGCACCTGATGGCATTCGACGTGGAGGGGCTGCTCCAGCTGTGGACCGACCCCCTTCCGGAGGACGGCGCCGCCGCGGCGGAGAACTTCCGCCGGCTGTACACCGACCCGGTCACGGTGAACGGCACCCCGCTCACCGCCGCCGACCTCGTGACCCGGGCGCGCGTCATGCAGGCTGCGCTCGAGGAGCCGGAGCGGGAGGTGCTGGCCGTCTCCGACGCGGGCGGATCCGTCGCCGTCGCGTTCCGGCTGGCCGGGCGGCAGGTCGGTCCGCTCGACACACCGGCCGGTCGGGTGGCACCCACCGGCCGGCGGATCGATGTCCGGATCATCGACATCCTGACCCTGTCCGACGGGCTGATCAGCGGGATCTGGATGGTCGCGGACTGGCTCACCGCACTGGCCGACGCCGACGCCGTCCACCTCGCCACCGACGTACCGCAGGCCGCCGGCACGGTCGGGGGCACGTAGGGGGCCATGCCGAGGGACGTCGACGTGCTGACCGAGACGGTGATCCGTCGTCCGGTCGCGGAGGTGGCCGCGTACGCGGGCGACCCCACCCACGCGCCCGAGTGGTACGCCAACATCTCCTCGGTCGAGTGGCGGACGCCGCCGCCGGTCGCTGTCGGCTCCCGGATGGACTTCGTCGCGACCTTCCTCGGCCGCCGGCTGGCCTACACCTACGAGGTCACCGAACTCGTGCCCGGACGTCGGATGGTGATGCGGACGGCGCAGGGCCCCTTCCCGATGGAGACGACGTACACCTGGCATCCGCTCGACGACGGCGGCACGCGGATGGGCCTGCGCAACCACGGGCGCCCCGCCGGGTTCTCCCGCGTGGTCGCCCCGTTCCTGGGTGCGGCGGTCCGGCGCGCCAACCGTGCCGACCTCGCCCGGCTGCGCGCTCTTCTCGAGCGGGAGTAGCCGCCGGACATGCAGGGGCCCGGCCACCCGTGCCGGGCAGCCGGGCCCACCGCGTCGGTAACCGCTACGGGGAGACGGTGCGGAACGCCGCCCACGCGTGGCTCATGCGAACCACCTGGCCGGACGTGAAGCGGTTCATGCAGAAGTCCTCGGCGTAGTCCATGAAGTTGTGAACCGGGTCGAGGCCGGGCTGGTTCGGGCAGCTGTCACGTCCGGCGTCCTCCTTGCAGCTGAAGGCCGGCTCCGCCTCGGCCGGGGTGTCGCTGACGTAGTCACCCGGGCCCGTGCACCCGCCCTGGAAGGTGTGCAGCAGGCCGAGCCAGTGGCCGATCTCGTGAGTCGCGGTGTCGCCCTCGCTGTAGATGCCGGTGTTACCGCCGGGCATCGACTCGTCGAGGACCACCACGCCGTCCATGTACAGCGGGTCGTAGTGCACCTGCGGGAACGTCGCCCAGCCCAGCAGCCCGCCGCCGATGTTGGCCACGTAGATGTTCAGCGTCGACGCGCTGCCCGTGCGCAGGGCCTTCTTGGCCGCTGCCTCCTGCTTGGTGTCGGGCAGCATGGTCGACCACGCCTTGTTCACCGTCCACGTCGTCTGCGACTTGCTGTAGGTGAACCGGAAGGGCGTGTCCGGCGAGGGCGCGGCGACACCGACGCCGGCGTAGGAGTCGTTCAGCACGTGCACCTGCGCGGCGATCATGGCCTCACGCCGCTGCTTCTCCGCGGCGGTCAGAGCCTTGGCGCTGATCACGTGGAAGACGGTCCTGATCGTGACCGAGCCGGCCGGCAGGACCGGGTCACTGGCAGCGTCCAGCGCCTTGTTCAGGGCCGCCGCCCCCGCCGTCGAGACACTCCGCGGTTCGGCGACCGTGGCGCCGTGGCGCAGCCGGGCCACCGGGTTCGACGCGCTCCCGCCGTCGGCGCAGAGGGTGGATCCCGCACCGGCGGTGTCGACGGAGGCGGCGGCCGGAGAGGCCAGCGCCATCACCAGTGCTGCGGCGCCACCGAGGGCGGCGAGGGTCCTGCGAGTCAGCTTCATCGATCACTCCAGAGGTCGTGCTGCGGTGTTGCCGTGAGCCGGCTCCTCGTCGCCGGGCGGTGCTTCTCCTTCTCTGTCTCCTGCCGTCACGGGTGGGCGCCGTTCCAGCGCCGGAGGAAGTCGCGGGCGGTGGTCTCCCCGCGCTCGATCAGGTCGGCCCGCTTCCGGCCGCCGATGCCGAACTCGGTGATCGACGTCCCGGAGGTGTCGACCGTCATCGTTCGTTCGCGCACGCCGGGCCGGTCAAGGTGCGTCTGGTCGTGGCCGACCAGCGCCGTGGCCACCACCTGCTCGAGCAGCCGCACCGTCGGCAGCATCGGCGCGCCGTAGAACGGCACGAGGTCGCCGAGGCCGGCGGGCAGGTCGGGCAGCAGGCGGACGCCGAAGGTCGGCCAGCGCGGCTGCTGTCCGTCGGTGCGGTCGAAGATCTCGATCGCGAAGTTCGACAGGACGCCGCCGTCGACGATCGTGGCCTTTTCACCGGTGCCGCGGCTGGTCAGCGTGCAGGGCTCGAAGTAGAACGGGATCGACAGCGACATCCGGACGGCGTCGGCGACCAGCTGGTCGTCGGGATCGAGGCCGAACAGCTCGTAGTCCCACGGCAGCCGCAGCAGCCGGCCGTGGGTCACGTCGGTGGCCAGCACGACGAGCTTGTAGCGGTGGTCGGGGGTGGCCAGCGCGGGATCGTCGCCGTCGTCCTCGCGGCGGAGGTCGGCGAACGTGCGGACGCCGAGGTCGCCGAGCTCGCGGAGCAGGAACTTCCGGATCCAGTTCCCGGCGTACGCGCCCCGTCGGGCGACGAGGGTGACGCTCTCGCTGATCAGGGGGAGCGGCACCCGGCGGTCGGGGACCCTGCTCAGGTCGAGGCGACCCACGATGTCGCGGAAGCGTGCGGAGTCGGCGCCCGCCGCGGCGAAGCACGCCGCGACCGCGCCGACCGACGTTCCGGCCACCCGCTGGAACCGGTAGCCCGCATCGAGCAGCCCCATGACGGCGCCGGCGGTACCGAGGCCCTTGACCCCACCGCCCTCGAGCACCAGATCCGCGTCGGGCATGTCACCGCCCGCCGGGGCCGGCGCCGGTCGTGGCCGCGACGAACGGCTGCGGGGGCAACGACCCGTATGCGCCGACCTGCGCCCTGCCCATCGCCCCTCCTCGACCTCGCGGGTCCGGCGCCGCCAGGCGTCGGGGAACGGTTTCTCGGCTCGCCATGCAGGCATGTCGACATGGGCGCAGGAATGGCATCGGATCGTCGTCCGGCACAGGTGTGGCGACCCGACGATCCTGACCGAGGAGGTTCCGCCTGGGCCCATTTCCTGTCAAGGCGTCTGAATGTCTTGTCCGCCAAGGCCTGGAAATCTGTCGTGTCGCCGCCCGGGAACGCGTCCCGGCCGGGAGGCACCAGACTCTCCGGAAAGCGTGCGGTCGGGCATGCCGGCCGTCTCCGGGAGGGGCGCGGGATCCCCTTGTGGTCGTGCTGGGCGGCGAGGACCGTGGGCGCCGCCGGGAGAATGCACCCCCGGTGGTCGGTCATTCCAGGGGGAGTCGGAACCGGGAATTCGGAGCGGTTCCGGTACAAGGTGCGCGCTCGACGAGGGATGCGAGAAATCGTATTTCCCCTGCCCGGAATACAGCGTGCCCTGTTCCTCCGTCGAGTTCGCCCGGGGCGGACCGGGTGGGGGAGGACGACGCAGTGCCCGCTCCCGGCACCGTTGCGCGGTACGTGCTCGGCAGCATCCGTGTCGTCAACGGGACGCTCGCCCTGGTGGCACCCGCGGTGATCCAGGAGCGCATGGGTGATCCCGTCGCCGGCAGCAATGCCGCGGCGATCTACGGGCTGCGCCTGTTCGGCGTCCGGACGGTCATCCTCGGCGCCGACCTGATCCGGCTGCGCGGCGAGGCCCTCCGGCACGCGGTCCGCTCGGCGCTGCTCATCCACGCCGGCGACACCGCCACGGTGCTCCTGCTGCTGCGGAACAAGCAGCTGTCGCCCGAGCTGGCACGACCACTGGCGCTCATCTCCGGTCTCAACACCGTGCTGGCCGCGACCGCGTTCCTGGCGGACCGGCGGAGCCGGTCGTGACGGCCGCGGCCGTCCCCGTGCCGCCGCGGACCGATCTGCGGCACCCCCTCGACCGGCTGCCGCGTCCGCGCAAGCCCGCCCGCTCCACCGCCGTCCAGGAGACCCGATGAGCACCGAGATTTCAGGTTCCACGAACGTCACCCGCGCCTCCGTGCCGAAGCCCCGGGTCGACGCCGACGGGTACCCGGACGTGGCGGGCAGCGCGCCGCCGCCCGTCCCCGGCAAGGATTACCGGTCCGGCTGGTTCTGGCGGATCTACGACCGGGCGGCGCTGCTCGTCGACCTGAAGCGCGGCTGGGACAAGCTGCCGCTGCCCGGTGGTCTCGCCGTCCTGATCGGCGTCCGCAACATCTACCGGCAGAAGAACCTGGTCGACCCGTCCGAGAAGGTGCCGATCGTGGGTGGCCCGACGGCGCCGCCGCGCACGGCGGAGCACGTGGTCAGCCGCAGCGTCGACGGCTCCCACAACGACCTCGACCACCCGACGATGGGCATGGCCGGTGCGCGGTTCGGCCGCAACATCCCGCTGGACGCCGTCCTGCCGGTGACCCGGGACGAGCTGATGGAGCCCAATCCGCGGGAGATCAGCCGGCGCCTGCTCACCCGCGACCCGTTCCTGCCGGCGACCAGCATCAACACCCTGGCCGCGGCCTGGCTGCAATTCATGATCCACGACTGGTTCACCCACGGGCAGGGCGACACCTCGCGCCTGGTGGACATCCCGCTGCCGCCCGGGGACGACTGGTACGAGAACCCGATGCGCATCCCGCGCATCAAGGCCGACCCGTCGCGCCCGGCCGGCGCCGAGGGTCCGGTCACCACCGTCAACGATTTCACGCACTGGTGGGACGGCTCGTCGCTCTACGGCTCGTCGCTGGAGGAGCAGGAGCTGGTCAGGTCCGGCGTCGACGGCAAGGTGCGGCTGACCGAGGACGGCCAGCTGCCGATCCCGGACGACCCGGCCCGCGACTTCACCATGCGGCCGGGCTGGTGGACCGGCCTCGGCATGCTGATGACGCTCTTCGTGCGCGAGCACAACGCCGTCTGCGACATGCTCAAGGGCCACTATCCGCACTGGGACGACGAGGAGCTGTTCCAGCGCGCCCGCCTGGTGGTCGCCGCCCTGATGGCGAAGATCCACACGGCCGAGTGGACGCCGGCGGTCATCAGCCACCCGACGACGGTCTACGCGCTGCGGGCCAACTGGTTCGGCGTCGCCGGCGAGGCGATCGCCCGCAACTTCGGCCGGATCAGCACCAGCGAGGTCATCAGCGGCATCCCGGGTGCCGCGACCGAGCACTACGGCGTCCCGTTCTCGCTCACCGAGGAGTTCACCAGCGTCTACCGGATGCATCCGCTGCTGCCCGACGACTTCGACCTGCGGTCGGTCGACGGTGACGCCCCGCTCAGGAAGGCGATCTTCCGCGAGCTCGCCGGCCCGCACTTCAAGGAGGTCGTCGCGACCTACCGCCTCGAGGACCTCTTCTACTCGTTCGGGACGACGAACCCCGGGGCGATCGTGCTGAAGAACTACCCGAGGTTCCTGCAGGCCTACGAGCGGCCGGACGGCAAGGTCATCGACCTGGCCTCCACCGACATCGTCCGGATCCGCGAGCTCGGGGTGCCGCGGTACTGCGAGTTCCGTCGGCAGCTGCACCTGGCCGCGCCGCGGACCTTCGCCGACCTGACCGACGACGCTTCGCTGGCGGCCGAGATCTCCGACATCTACGGCGGCGACATCGAGAAGGTCGATCTGATGGTGGGCCTGTTCGCGGAGAAGCGGCCGGCCGGGTTCGCGTTCAGCGACACCGCGTTCCGCATCTTCATCCTGATGGCGTCGCGGCGACTCAACAGCGACCGGTTCTTCACCAAGGACTTCCGGCCCGAGATCTACTCACCGCAGGGCCTGCAGTGGGTGCGGGACAACGACATGCGCACCGTGCTGCTGCGCCACTTCCCGCAACTGCGCCGGTCACTGCGGGGCCTGGACAACGCCTTCGCCCCGTGGAAGAGGGTCACAGAGGGATGAACGGTCGTGCCGAGTGGGCCCCGGAGGGGTCCGCGCCATGCCATCTGCGATCCTCCGGATCGCACCGCGGCCAGGTGCCGTCCCCGATCTGAGCTGAGCCGCTTCGTCGCGCCTGCGCGGACCCTCCGGGCCCACTCGGCGCGACCCTGCACTCAATGGTGGGAGCGGACGACGACGAGCACGTCTTCCGGCTGGAGCGTGCCGATCAGCGGGTCGTCGAAGCGCAGCGTGCGACCGGCGCGGGTGACCGACAGGACGATGTCGCGCAGCGAGCGTGAGTCCAGGCCCACCTCGCTCGCGGTGACGGTGCGCTGGTGCAGGTCGAGGCCCTGGCCGCCGGTCACCAGGTCCTCCACCACGTCGACGACCCGGGGTGCGTCGGTCGAGAGCCCGAGCAGCCGGCCCGAGGTCGCCGAGGTCGTGATGACCGTGTTCGCCCCCGACTGCCGCAGGAGGTTCGCGTTCTCCTCCTCGCGCACGCTGGTGGTGATCGGCACGTTGGGGTTGAGCTGCCGCACGGTGAGGGTGATGAGGACGGCGGCGTCGTCGCGGTTGGCGGCGACGATGACCGCCCGCGCCCGTTCCACCGATGCGCGCCGCAGCACCTCGGTGCGCCCCGCGTCGCCGACGATGCCCGTCAGCCCGATCGAGTTCGCCTCGTCGATGGCCCGCGGCTCCGGGTCGACGACGACGATCTTGTCGAGCGGGGTGCCGAGCGCCTGCAGCGACCGGATGGCGCTGCGGCCCTTGGTGCCGTAGCCGCACACGAGAACGTGCTGGCGCACGCGGGACCTCCAGCGTCGGATGCGGAACTCCTCCCGCGAGCGCGCGGTCAGCGCCTCGAGGGTCGTTCCGATGAGGACCAGCAGGAACATGATGCGCAGGGGCGTGATCAGCAGGATGTTGACCAGGCGAGCGCCCGGCGTGATCGGCGTGATGTCGCCGTAGCCGGTGGTGGAGAGGGTGACGGTCGCGTAGTAGACGGAGTCGAGCAGGCTCAGCCCGACGGTGTCCCCGTCGCGGTAGCCGTCCCGGTCGAGGTAGATGACGGCGACGGTGACGGTGAGCAGGACGACGGCGAGGATCACCCGGCGCCACACCTGGCGGACCGGTGACTGCTCCTCGTGGGCTATCCGGACGCCGGTGTGCTCCGTCTCCGGCCCGACCGGCTCGACCTTCACCTCGGGGACGATAGTGATCGCGACCGGCCGGCTCCCTCCGCGCCACCCCCACCGGGTGAGTCGACGCGGCTCAGCCGGCGACCCTCTCGCGCTCCTTGGCGGCCAGTTCGCGCTTGAGGACCTTGCCCGCGGCCGACACCGGGATGGCGTCGATGAACACGACGTCGCGCAGCCGCTTGTACGGCGTCACCTTGTCATTGACCGCGGCCATCACCGAGTCGGCGGTCAGCGCTGCGCCTACGTCGTCCGCCGCCCGGACGACGTAGGCGACCGGCAGCTCCCCGGCCTGGTCGTCGGGCCGCCCGACCACCGCCGCGCCGGCCACCCCGGGCACCCCGAAGAGGAGCTCCTCCAGCTCGCGCGGGAACACGTTGTAGCCCTTGTAGAGCAGCATGTCCTTGGTGCGGTCGACGATCGACAGGAAGCCGTCGTCGTCGAGGATGCCGACGTCGCCGGTGTGGAACCAGCCCTCGGCGTCGATCGCCTCGGCGGTGGCCTCCGGGCGGTGGGCGTACCCGCGCATCACCTGCGGCCCGCGGATGCACACCTCGCCACGCTCGCCGGCGGGCAGCGGATCGCCCCCGCCCAGCGGCCGGATGCTGATCTCGGTGTCGAAGATCGGCACGCCCACGGTGCCCGCCTTGCGGGTGCCGGAGACGAACGACGGATTACCCGTGGCGATCATGGTCACCTCGGTGAGGCCGTACCCCTCGCCGATGACGGCGTCGGGCAGCAGCGCCTGCAGCCGCTCGATGAGGCTCACCGGCAGCGGGGCGGCGCCGCTGGAGATACCGCGGACGGAGGACAGGTCGGCCTCCTCGATCCCGGGTACCTGGAGCAGCGCCACGAAGACCGGTGGGGCGCCGCCGATGCTGGTCACCCGGTGCTTGACGGCGTCCTCGACGTAGGCGACGGGATCGAACCGCATGTGGATGACCGTCGTCGTCCCGGCCATCACCAGGCCGTTGAGGTAGCCGATGGCGCCCATGGCATGGAACCACGGGGTGAGGTTGATCATCCTCGCCTCGCCCAGCCGGGTCCGGTACTCCTCCGGCGCGCCGACCTGGCGCACGGTCACGTCGCCTGCCTCGTCGAGCTCGGGCAGCGCGCCCCAGGTCCAGCACACCGACTGCAGCACGTTGGTGACGACGGCGCGGTGGGGCAGCTCGACGCCCTTGCTGACGCCCGTCGTCCCGCCGGTGTAGGCCAGGTGCGCCAGGTCGGCGGCGGGGTCGAGGACGGCGTCGAGGTGCCGGTCGGTCGGGTCGCCGGCGAGCAGGTCGGCGAGGTCGATCTCGCCGTCCTCCAGCTCGAGGCGCGCGGTGAAGTCGAGGGCGTGCGCCTCGCCGGTGACCACGACCGTCTCCACCGGAGTGCCGGCGAACGCGCCACGGACGAAGGGCAGCACCTGGTCCCACGTGATGACGACGCGCGCGCCGGCGTCGGTCAGCTGCGCGGCGAGGTCGGGGGCCGGCAGCAGCGGATTGGTGGGGGAGAAGGTGGCCCCCGCGAGCAGCACCCCGTAGTAGACCGCCGGGTACTGGCGGCAGTTGGGAAGATGGAGCGCGACCACGTCGCCGCGCCCGATGCCGTGGTCGGCCAGCCAGCCCGCGACCGCGTGCGCCCGGCGGCCGAGCTCGGTGAACGTCAGGGGGACGTCGTGCTGGAGGAAGGCCGTGCGATCGCCCCACCGCCGGACCGCCGCGCGCAGGATCGACCCGACCGGTACGTCGGGGTAGTCCAGCGACCGCGGCAGCCCCGGCGGCCAGCTGACCGTGCTCGGGGTCGGAGCCGGGGCGGACTGCGTCGCGGTCATGGGCAACCTCTCGTCGTCGGGCGGTCGAGCCCCAGCGTGGCTCACGCCACAGACGGTGTCGAGTGTCTGTGAGGATGGGTCACATGAGCGACCAGCGGACCGCCCTCGTGCTCGGCGGCGGTGGGATCACCGGCATCGCGTGGGAGATCGGGATGCTGGCCGGGCTGGCGGAGGCGGGGGTGGACCTGTCGGGCGCAGACCTCGTCGTCGGCACGTCGGCGGGGTCCGTCGTCGGGGCGCAGGTGACCAGCGGCGCGCAGCTCGAGGCGCTGTTCGCCCGCCAGCTGGAGCCGCCGGTGGACGAGAAGGTGGCCCGCATGACGCGCTCGAACCTCGCGCAGTACGGCTGGGCGCTGCTGCGCAGCCGCGGGCGGGACGTCGAGTTCCGCCGCCGCGTGGGTGCGCTCGCCCTGGCTGCCGAGAAGGCCGGCCTGACGCCGACCGAGCAGGAGCGGATCGACGTCATCGGTTCCCGGCTGGTGAACGCCGAGTGGCCGGCGCGCACGCTGCTGACCACCGCGGTCGACGCGGAGACCGGCGAGTTCCGCACGTTCGACCGCGACTCCGGCGTTCCGCTGGTGCAGGCGGTGGCGGCCAGCTGCGCGGTGCCCGGCGTCTATCCGCCGGTCACCATCGACGGACGCCGCTACGTCGACGGCGGTATGCGCTCGGCCGCGAATGCCGACCTGGCCACCGGCTACGAGCGCCTGGTGGTGCTCGCGCCGATCGTCCGCGGTGTCGGCCCCGTCGCCAGCGTCGACGCGCAGGTCACCGCCCTGGTGTCCCGCGTCGCCGTCGTCTCGCCCGACCGGGCCAGCAGGACGGCGATCGGCCGCAACGTGCTCGACCCGGCGGCGCGGGCGCCCTCGGCGAAGGCCGGCCGGGCGCAGGCGGCGTCCGTGGTGGAGCGGGTGGCGGAGACCTGGACCGCCTGAGCGGAGTGCCAGGGCGCGGAAAGTGCGCCCCTCCTACTCCGCTTCGAGCAGGCGGGCGGCAGTCCGCTTCCACAGCGTCAGGTGCGGGTCCGTCGCGGCCGGCCGGTCCTCGAAGGCGTAGACGATCGCCACCCCGCGCATGCTGGTGAACAGCAACTCGCAGAGCTCGGCATAGCGCGGGGCGGCCGCGATCTCCGGGCCCCAGATCTCGTCACCCACGTCCTGGATCGCCGTCCGCAGCCGCCGCTCCTCCGGCCGCAGGGCGGCCCGCAGCTCGGGGTCGGTGCGCGCGGCGGTCCACAGCTCGACGGCGGCCCAGAACGGGGGCTCCTGGAAGGTGGCCCACATGAGGTCGATCGCCCGCTCGATGCGGCCGGGCCCCGGGGGCAGCCCGGACATCTCCGCGGCGGCCCGCCGCCGGATCTCGGCCAGCCGGGTCGTCGCGAGGTGCTCGGTGGCGGCCACGAGCAGCTCCGCCCGGGAGGGGAAGTGGTGCAGCAGCCGGCCGCGGGACACCGCCGCGCGCGCCTGGACGGCGAGCGTGGACGCGCCGGCGTACCCGTCCTCGACCAGGCAGGTGACCGCGGCCTCGAGGATCAGCAGCCGGCTGTCGGCCGTGCGCTCCGAGCGGGTGCGGGGTGCCGTGCGCCCGACGGTCATCGCGCGAGCGTAGGCGGCCGGGGTCGACAGATCGATTCTCCGGCTCGTCGACATGCCGACAGGGCGACGAGGCGCCCCCGCCGCGTCACGATCCGAGGCCGGCCTCCCGGGCGCGGATCATCGCCTCCGCGCGATCGGCGACCTGGAGCTTGGTGAAGATCGCCGACACGTAGTTGGCAACCGTCTTGGGGCTGAGGAAGAGGGTCCGGGCGATCGACGGATTGGGATGACCCCGGGCGATCAGGCCGAGGACCTCCCGCTCCCGGTCGGTCAGCTCGGGAAAGACGTCCGGCGCCGGCTTGGGCTGGGCGAAGTAGGCCAGCACCCGCCCGGCGACCGCCTGACCGAAGATCGCTTCGCCCCGCGCCACGGCACGGATCGCGTCGGTCAGCTCGTCCTCGTCGGCGTCCTTGAGCACGTAGCCGCGCGCACCGGCCCGCAGCGCGAGGAACACGGAGTGCTCGTCCTCGAAGAGGGTCAGCACGAGCACCCGGACGTCCGGCTCGGCGGCGACGATCGCGCGCGTCGCCTCGATGCCGCTCATGCCGGGCAGCTGCAGGTCCATGAGGACGACGTCGGGCCGCAGCTCGGGCGCCCGCGCCACGGCGTCCTCCCCGGAGACGGCGACGCCCGCGACCGACAGATCCGGCACCGCGTCCAGCAGTGCCACGACGCCCTTGCGGAAGAGCGGATGATCTTCGACGACCAGGACCCGGAGCGGCGGCACCGTCACTCCTCTCCCCGCGGGAGAACGGCGTGCACGCGCGTGCCGCCCCCGGGCGCAGGCTCGATGGAGCAGGTGCCGCCCATCTCCGTGGCACGTTCCCGCATCGACGAGAGGCCCACCCCGGCGACCAGCTCGTCCGGCAACCCCGTCCCGTCGTCCTGGACCACCACGGCCAGCGAGCACGGATCGACCGTCAGCCGCACCGTTGCACCACGGGCGTCCGCGTGGCGGACGACGTTTGTCAACGCCTCCTGGCGACCCGGTACGCGGCCACCTCGACCGCGGCGGTCAGTGGTGGCAATGCTGTCGGCACGTCGACGGATATGCGCAGTCCGCTTCCCTCCGCACCGATCCCCTCGGCCAGCCGCTGCAGCGCGCCGACCAGCCCGAGCTCGTCGAGCGCCGGAGGGCGCAGCCCGTGGACGAGCCGGCGGATGTCGGCGATCGCCGTACGGAGCTCGGCGCGCAGTTCGGCGGCGAGGGCGTCGGCCGCCTCGGGGTCGCGCGGGATCAGCCCGCGCAGCACGCCGGTCTGGACGGTGAGCCCGGCGAGCTGGGCGCCGAGGCCGTCGTGCAGGTCCCGGCGCAACCGGCGCCGCTCCTCCTCACGAGCGGCCACCAGGCGTTCGCGGGAGCGCTGCAGGTCAGCGGTGAGCTGCACGACCGAGACCGCCACCCCCGTCTGCCGGGCCAGGTCGGCCAGCAGCCGCCGGTCGGCGGCCGAGAAGCCGTCCTCGCCGGCCCGCAGGCCCAGGGAGAGCTGGCCGACGGTGCGGTTCTGGTAGAGCAGCGGAACGTCGACGGTGCGCGGCACCGGCTCCCCGGCGGAGGCTCCGACCTCCCCGTCGAGGGTGATGGCGGCATAGGGCAATCGGAGCTCTTCGCGCACCGTCGTGACGATCGTCGGCAGCACGGCATCCGGCACCAGGGTGCCCTCCAGCCGCTGGCCCAGGAGGGACAGCGCGGCATAGGGCTCGGCCCGCTGGCCGTAGAGCAACCGGCCGACGCCGCGCTGCAGCCGGTCGCGCAGCGGTGCGAAGAGCACAGCGACGACGCCGGTGGCGATCAGTGAGACCAGCGGGTCGTCCTCCCGCCGGAGCGCCACCCCGAGGTAGCCGACGATCAGCACGTAGATCCCGACGACCACGGTGGTGAGCAGCGCGTACACGAGAGTTCGGTTGATGACGACGTCGATGCCGTCGAGCCGGTAGCGCAGCACCGCGACGGCAATGGCCACGGGCAGGGTGAGGACGACCCAGGCGAACAGCAGGTCGCCCACGAGCGGTGGCAGCAGGCCGCTCACCGGCAGCAGGGCGAGTTGCGCGGCCGCGTACAGGAACCACTTCATCTGCTGCCGTTCCGCCCCGCGTGAGCGCCGGAACCGCACCACGACGGCGGCCACCCCGGTTCCGACGCCCACGAGGAACAATGCGGTCATCAGCGGGAACACCGGGAGCTGCTCGACCCCGGCGAGACCGTCGACACCGATCGGGTTGTCGATGCGGTAGTCGACGTCCTGTCCGGTGAGCGTGCCGGTCAGCATCCCGAGCACCACCAGGCCCAGGACGCCGAGCGCTCCCACGCCGGCAGGTGCGCGCCACCGACGGGACGGCAGCCGTCCGTCGGGGAACACCAGGGGCAGCACCTCGAAGACCAGGAACTGCAGGAGCAGCCAGTACCAGCTCTGCAGCCACGCGCCGAGGACCGCGAGCGCGTCGGGCCGCCCCCTGGTGGTCATGACCCACGCGGCGTAGGTGTCCCCGGTCGAGCCGGTGACGACGAGGAGCGCGGCTCCCGACATCACCCATCCCACCGCGTTGCCGGGCCGCTTGCCGACGAGCAGGGCCCCCATCGCCGCGAACATGCCGAACCCGAGGTCGAGCAGGATGCCCCCCACGGGGTCTTCGCGGGGGTTCCCGAGGCGGCGGTTCAGCACGGTGTTCACGGCAACGCCGGCCACGTAGAGGGGGACCACCGACCAGGCGACGACCCGCGGGATCCACGTCGCCCAGGTGTGGACGGGAGGCAACGGGGGAGCGGTCACGTCGGAGGTCATGTCGGTGGTCATCCGGGCACCTCCTCCCGTCTGCTGCGCACGATGCGCGCCGCGCAACGGCGACGTCAACGGAGGGCCGCACCGGACGGTGCGACCCTCCGGAGCCCCAGGTCAGGACGCCGGGGCGAACTCCGCGGCCGCCGTGCGACTGTCTGACCTGAGCGAGGCGCCGAGCAGCACCCAGGCGATCCCGGTAGGGACGGCGATGGCGGCCCAGAAGCCGGCGTCCGTGCCGGGCGAGACGATTCCCCCGAGCGCCGCGAGACCGAAACCGAGGGGCAGCATCGCGACCAGCAGCACGCCGGCCCAGCGGGAAAGCGAGTCGCGCCGGCTCCGGAGCAGTGCGATCCCGAGCAGCAGCGAGCCGACGACGAGCACGAGGAATCCGATCAGGAACACCGAATGGCCCAGGTCGCTCTCGGTGCCGTTGACGGTGATCGTCGCCATCTCTGTGCCGTTGCCCAGGAACATGGCGAGCAGACCCAGGCCCGACACGACGATGCCGACGGCGCCGGTTCGCCCGGCGGCGGCACCGAGCGCTCGGCGCAGCCCGGACAGGCCGACGAGGAGCAGCAGCAAGGGCGCGACGCCGAGCGCCCAGTACGCGATGGCCACCGCGGCGAACGACAGCGTTCCGCGCTGGGTGTCATCGAGGTGAGCCGCGGTGAAGACGGCTGGCATGAGTGCCCAGAGGACTCCGCCGGTCAATGCTGCGGTGCCGGCTCGAGAAGAGGCGATGGTCGTCGACATGGGGTCAGCCCTTTCAGAGGAGATGTCGTTGTCGACGACGACGGTGCGGCCTGGGCACTCCCGGGCGGCAGGGAATGCGCTCACGTCCTGACCGGGAAGTTCCGCCCGCGCAGATGGCCGCTCGAGCGCGGGTATCGCGCTCGAGCGGACCCCGTGCGTCAGGCCGGAACGGATGCCCGCTCTGCGGCCAGCATGCGCAGGCCGAGCGCGAACCAGGCTGCATCGAAGACGAACAATCCGAGGTCGTGCCACGGGTCGGCGGAGGCGAGCAGCGCCACGACGGCACCGGCGCCCGCCACGAGCACGGCGATCCACCAGCTGCCCAGGGCACCCGACCGCCGAAGACCCAGCGCGAGTGGTACCGCACCGCCCGCCAGCAGCAGGAAACCGACACCGAACAACAGGAACGAGGTCTCCCATGGCACGCCCGAGGCGAGGGCCGTCATGAGGACCACCACCCCGAACACCGTGAGCAGCCCAGCACCGACCACGCTGATCCGGCGTCCGGCGGCGCCGGCGCGGGAGACAGCGACCGGCCGCATCCCGAGCAGCGCCGCGGTCAGTGCAGCGGCGCCGGCCGTCCAGGCGCAGACCTCGAGCACGAGACCGGAGGTGCTGGTCACCGTGCCGTCCGGTCTCTGCCCGGACCAGACCAGTTCTGCGGCGACAGAGGCGAACAAGAGCACGCCGGCGATCGCCGCGGCGGCTCCGGTACGGCGATCGACGGCGATGGGCTCGGTCATGGGAGGACCTCCTCGGTCCGTGGACTCCTGGTGGAGTCGGGTGAGGGGAGCGTGATCGCCGACGGCCCCGCCGTCGTCTGCCGGAGGGGCGATTTCCGCGGTCCGCCGAACGGATGACTGCGCAGCTGGACCTCCTTCGCGCGGGGGACCCGCCCTCGCCTCAACGGAACTACGGTTTCGCCATGGTCTGGGCCCGAGCCGCGCGGATCGCCGACGCTGTCGTGGTCACGGTGCTGGTCCTCTCGGCGCAGGTGCAGGTGTGGACGGCGGCGAGCGGCCCGATGACCGAACACCGGCCGGTGCACGCGCTCCTGCTCGCGACGGTGACCCTGCCGCTGTTCGTCCGTCGATCCCACCCGCTGCTCGTCCTGCTGCTCGCTCTCGGCGCGGCCTCCGTGGAGTACCAGCTCGGTGGCCAGGGCTTCCAGCCGTGGTTCGCCGTCGTGCTGGCGGTCTACGCCGTCGGCGCCCACGCCGAGCGCCGCGATGCGGTCATCGGGGCAGCGGCGACGGCCGTGGTCGTGGTCGTCGGCGACGTCCCCAAGCTCCTCGCGGGCGATCCGGTGGACACGGTCGTCGTCCCCTGGTTCGTGCTGGCCGGCATCTTCGGGCTGGGTCGGTGGATGCGCACGCGCCAGCGAGAGACTCGCGCACTCGAGGTCCGCGCCGAGGTCGCCGAGCGGAAGAGCACCGAGCTCGCCACCCGCGCGGTCGCCGATGAGCGCGCCCGCATCGCCCGGGAGCTGCACGACCTCGTCGCGCACAGCATGGGGGTGATCGTCATCCAGGCGCAGGCCGGCCAGCGCGCCGTCGGCACCGACCCGGAGGCGGCCCGCAGCGCGCTGTCGGCCATCGAGACCTCGGGGCGGCAGGGGCTCGCCGAGATGCGCCGGTTGCTGGGCCTGCTGACCAGCCCGGCGACCGGCTCGGTGGCCCCGCAGCCGAGCCTGCGCGGTCTCGACGAGCTCGTGGGCCGGGTCCGGGCGGCCGGTGTGCCCGTCGAGGTAACGGTGGCGGGCGACGTCTCGGCTCTGCCGCCCGGCGTGGACCTCGCCGCGTACCGCATCGTCCAAGAGGCCCTGACCAACGTGCTCAAGCACGCCGGCGCGACCCACGGTCGGGTGGCCGTACGGACCGCCGGCGGGTTCGTCGACATCGAGGTCTGCGACGACGGTCGTACCGCGGGGACTCCGGGCCGAGGCCACGGCCTGGTCGGGATGCGGGAGCGCGCCGCCCTCTACGGCGGTTCCGTGGAGACCGGCCGGCTACCCGGCGGTGGCTACCGGGTGCACGCCCGGCTCACCGTGGACGGGACGGCGACATGACCGTCCGCGTCCTGATCGTCGACGACGAGGAACTCGTTCGCACCGGCCTCCGGCTGATCTTGGAGTCCGAGCCCGACCTGACGGTCGTCGGCACGGCGAGTGACGGGGCCTCCGCCGTCACCGCCGTGCACCGGTTCCGTCCCGACGTGGTCCTCATGGACATCCGGATGCCCGGCATGGACGGCCTGGCCGCCACGAGGCAGCTCCTCGTGGGCCCCGAGCCGGCCGACTGCAAGGTCGTCGTCCTGACCACGTTCGACGTCGACGAGCACGTCTACGAGGCATTGCGCGCCGGGGCCAGTGGGTTCCTGCTCAAGGACGTGCCGGCCGACCAACTGGCGCAGGCGATCCGTGTGGCGGCAGCGGGGGAGGCGCTGCTGGCGCCCTCGGTCACCCGCCGGTTGATCACGGCGTTCACCCGCCGGCCGTCCGCTGGAACCGGTCACGTCGCGGCGCCGCCAGGGCTGGCCGAGCTCACCTCCCGCGAGGTCGAGGTCCTGACTCTGCTGGCGGAGGGCCTGTCCAACGCCGAGATCGCGCAACGGCTGTTCATCGGCGAGGCGACGGTGAAGACCCACGTCGCCCGCGTCCTCACGAAGCTCGGGGTCCGCGACCGGGTCCAGGCCGTGATCGTCGCCTTCCGCGCCGGCCTGGTCGCCGTCGACTCCTGACTCAGGAGGGGTCGAGGTGGCGGAGCAGCGTCTCGCCGAGGTCGCGCATCGCGGTGACCTGGGCGGGGGAGAGCTGGTCGAACAGGTGTGTCCGCACCGACTCGACGTGCACCGGAGCAGCCGCCTCCAGGGCGGCGAACCCCTCGTCGGTGAGGACGGCGAGCTGCCCCCGGCCGTCGGAGGCGCACACCTGCCGCCGCACCCAGCCGCGCTCCTCGAGCCGGGAGACCGCGTGCGAGAGCCGGCTGCGCGACGACAGGCACCGGTCGGCCAGCTCGCTCATCCGCATCATGCGTTCGGGCGTCTCGGACAGGGCGACGAGGATCTCGTAGTACGCGTGCGAGATGCCCGTCTCGTGGGTGAGGTCGCGGTCGAGGCGGTCCTGGAGCAGCTGGGTGCTGTACAGCCAGGCGCGCCAGGCCTTCTGCTCGTCCTCGCTCAGCCATCGCGGTTCAGCGGCGGCCGGCAACTCGTCGCCGGGCTGTGAGGCAGCCCACACCTGCGATGTCATGTCTCCATCGTACTAGCGGAATAGTTGAGCCATCAACTACGCTGAGCCCGAGCAGAAGGTCAAACGCTCAATTACTCGGAGGCTCCTCATGACCAGCAGCACCACGACCCAGATCCCCGGCTACGTCGTCGGCACCTGGGACATCGACGCCAGCCACTCCACGGTCGGCTTCTCCGTCCGGCACATGATGGTCAGCAAGGTCCGCGGCTACTTCCGTGACTTCTCCGGCGAGCTCGTGACCGCCGCCGACCCCACGCAGTCCAGTGTGACCGCCCGCATCAACATGGACTCGATCGACACCCGTCAGGAGCAGCGTGACGCGCACATCCGCTCCGCCGACTTCTTCGACGTGGGCAACCACACCGAGATGACGTTCCGTTCGACCGCGGTGAAGACCGACGGCGCCGACTGGACCGTCGAGGGCGACCTGACCATCAAGGGCATCACCAAGCCGGTCACCCTCGCGCTCGAGCTGAACGGCTTCGGCCCCGACGCCTACGGCGGCACGCGCGCCGGCTTCTCCGCCAAGACCGACATCTCCCGCAAGGAGTTCGGCGTCGACATCGACATGCCGATGGACGGCGGCGGCGTCGTCGTCGGCGACAAGATCACCGTCGAGCTCGAGATCGAGGCCGTGCTTCGCTCCGCCTGAAAAACAGCACCACCTCCGCCGAGGGCCCCGGGCGCATCGCCCGGGGCCCTCGTGGCGTTCCGGCGAGGACACAGCTCCCGCGGGCCCGCGTCAGGCAGGATGCGAGGCCCATGGGTTCTGCAGATCGGGAGGGCATGAAGACCGGACGACGGCGTGCGCGCGCCCTCCCGGCGGCACTGATCGCGGCCGGCCTCCTCGTCATGCTCGCCGCCGAAATCCGTGTCGGGAGCTTCCTGCCGGGGTGGTGGGCGGTCGGCTGCGGTGCGCTCGTCGTCCTGCTCGGCGTGGTGCTCACCGCCGCCCTGGTGCCGGCTCGTCCGAGCGCCCCGCCCCCGCGTCCGATCGGTCCGTGGGGCCACGCCGCACTGGCCGGTTGTACGGGCCTGGCGACGAGCGTCGTGCTGCTCGTGCCCGGGGCGCTCGCGGTGTCCCTCGCCCCGCACGCGTGGGCGACGGTGCTGTGCGGCCTCTGGATCGGCCAGGCCGTCGCGCTCGCCGCACTGGAGCGGGCGGTGGGCGTCCTGCCAGCGCAGGCAGCATGGCTGGCCGGCCTCGGCGCCGGCGGTGGCGCCCTGGCGACGGCGCTGGGCCCCTTCCTGACCGGGCGGTCATGGCACTCCTGGGCCGAGGTCGTCGTGCTGGACACCGTGGCGCTGGCGGCCGTCGTCCTGGCGGTCCGCCTCGGCGCCGCATGGACCAGCGGGGGCCGTGCTCCGGCATGGCTCTGGCCCGTGGCCGCGACGCTGGCGCTCGGTCTCGCCGTGGCCGCCGTGGTCGCCGTCCTCGCGCCGGAGCGGGCGGCGCCGCCCGTGGCCGGCGCGGTCCAGGGCCCCGTGCCGTCCCCGGCCGTCCCCACCGTGCCGGCGCCGGCGCCGGCGCCGGCACCGACTCCGGCCCCTCTCGCGCCCGTGGACGCCTCGGTGCCCTGTGCCCAGCAGGACCTGAGCTTCGCCGTGACCGCATTCGACGGCGCGATGGGGGCCCGGGCGGCGAGCCTGCAGGCCACGAACCTGAGCGCCGCTCCGTGCTGGGTCGAGGGGACGCCGGTCGTGGTCGTGATGCAGGGCGGGCGCCCCCTGAGCCTCTCGGTCGGCCCCGGGCGGACGCCCGACGGCGCGCCGGCGGTGCCGCAGCGGGTGGGCCTCGCGCCCGGAGGAATGGCGAACGCCCTGCTGGCCTGGCGCAGCTACGGCGGATGGGCCGACCTCGAGACGCCCCAGTCGGTCGCAACCGCACTCGACGCGAACTCCTCCCTGGTGGCCGCCCGGATCACAGGGGTCTCCGGCCCGGCGCCGTTCGACATCGCCGACGGCGGTGCGTGGGCCATCGCCCCCTGGGCGCCGCCCGCGAACTAAGGAAGTTCACAGGAAACTCTCGGCTGGCTCCCGGCTTCGCGCGGCAGCGTGTCGGCGTGAGGTGGAACGCGGCCATTCCCTGGCTCGCCACCGCCGTCCGGCTGCTGCTCGGCGGCGTCTTCGTCGTCGCGGGTGCGCTCAAGATCCCCGATCCGGCGGCGGCCGTGCGCGCCGTGCGGGCCTATCAGCTGCTGCCCGAGCCGCTCGTCCCGCCGGTCGCGTTCGGCCTGCCCGTCATCGAGATCGCGATCGGGCTGGCACTGCTGCTCGGGGTCTTCGTGCGGACGGCGGCACTCGCGGCGGCGGTGCTGCTCGTCGTGTTCCTCGTCGGCGTCGGCTCGGCGTGGGCGCGTGGCCTGCAGATCGACTGCGGTTGCTTCGGCAACGGCGGTCAGGTGTCGACGGGGGAGACCGCCTACCCCCTCGAGGTGCTTCGGGATGCCGCGCTGCTGGTCGTCGCCCTGACGCTCGCCCGGCGGCCGGCGTCCCGGCTCACCCTCGGTTCCGTCCATCCCGTCCAGGAAGAGGTGCGCAGTGCCCGCTGACTCGACCGCCGTCCGCTCCAAGCGCGCGGCCACCCGCCGCCGGCTCGAGGAGAAGCGCGCCGCCGAGGCGGCCGCGCGGGCACGCGCGCAGCGGCAGCGCCGGAACCTGTTCGGCGGGCTCGCCGCGGCGGTCGTCGTCCTCGTCGCGCTCATCGTGGTCGTCCTGGTGCAAACGCACCGGACGACGCCCTCGGCCGCCGCCGCGACGCCGGCCCACACGGTCGACGGGACGGTCATCCCCGTCGGGTCCGCGAGCGCGCCGGTGACGGTCGACCTGTACGAGGACTTCCAGTGCCCGAACTGCAAGGCGTTCGAGGCCGCGGCGGGCAGCACCCTGGCGAAACTTGTCGCCGCCGGCACCGTGCAGGCGCGCTACCACGGCATGGCGTTCCTCGACACGGCGGCGAACCACGCCTACTCGACCCGAGCCCTCAACGCGGCGGCGGTCGTAGTCGACACGGCGGGACCCGAGGGGTTCCAGAAGTTCCACGACCTGCTCTACGCCCACCAGCCGGCCGAGACCGGGAGCGGCCTGACCGACGAGCAGCTGATGAAGTACGCCGTCCAGGCGGGTGCCAATGCCGGTGTGGCCGCCGCGGACATCGAGCAGCGCACCTACGCCGACTGGGTCGCGAAGTCGACCGACCAGGCGAGCAAGGACGGCGTGACCAGCACCCCGACCGTGGTCGTCGACGGCAAGAAGCTGACCGACCTGTCCGCGTCCGGCCTGACCGCCGCGGTCACCGCCGCGCAGTCACGCTGAGCTGACGCCGGCACTCAGCGGCGCGACCGGCTCCGGCGGACGGCGGAGGACACTGGTCGGCATGTCGATCTCGACCCTGACCCGCGCCCGCACCCGGTTCCCGTCCGCCGTCCTCGTGGCCCTCGGGCTGGCCGCCGGGTTCGGCATCGCGCAGGGCACCGGCATCCGCGCACTGGGCGGCGCAGTGTTCGCACTCGGGGGCCTCGGTGCCGCCTGGCTCTGGGTGCAGCGGCGGGGCTGGGCGGTCGCCCTGGGGCTCGGCGCGCTCTACATCGCTGCGTTCGTCCTGGCCCACGTGCTCGCGCTGGGCGCCGGTTTCCCGGCCTGGCTCGCCGTGAGTCTGGTCACCCTGGCCTCCGCAGGGGTGACGTACGCCGTGGCCGACGCCTCGCGCGCTGAGGTTGTCGCTCGCTGAGCGACTACCATGGGAAGGTCGCCGGCACGGCGGCCGTTACTTCTGATGCCGCGCGCGTCCGCGTGGCGATCCCCGAACTTCCTGAGGTGCCTACCCGCATGCCCACCCGCGACGACCTGCGCAACGTGGCGATCATCGCCCACGTCGACCACGGCAAGACGACCCTGGTCGACGCCCTCCTCCGCCAGGCCGGCGCCCTCGGGCGCGCCAAGGGCGAGGGGACGGACAACGACGAGACGCAGACGCGCGTCATGGACTCGATGGACCTCGAGCGCGAGCGCGGCATTACCATCCTCGCCAAGAACACCGCGATCCACCTCGCCGACGAGAACGGCAACCCCGTCGTCGTCAACATCGTCGACACCCCCGGCCACGCCGACTTCGGTGGCGAGGTCGAGCGCGGCCTGTCGATGGTCGACGGCGTCGTCCTGCTGGTGGACGCGTCCGAGGGGCCGCTGCCGCAGACCCGTTTCGTGCTGCGCAAGGCGCTCGGCAAGGGGCTGCCTGTCATCCTCGTCGTCAACAAGACCGACCGCTCCGACGCCCGCATCGGCGAGGTCGTCGACGAGACCTACGAGCTGTTCATGGAACTGCTCGAGGACTCGGGCATGGACGTCGACAACCTCGACTTCCCCATCGTCTACAGCAACGGCAAGACCGGGCAGGCCTCGCTCACGCGTCCCGCGGACGGCACCTCGCCCGACAGCCCAGACCTGGGGCCGCTGGTGAAGACGCTGCTCGACACGATCCCCGCGCCGGTCTACGACGCCGAGGAGCCGCTGCGCGCGCAGGTCACGAACCTCGACGCCTCGCCCTACCTCGGCCGCCTGGCCCTGCTGCGGATCCACTCCGGCACGATGAAGAGCGGCCAGCAGGTCGCCTGGTGCCGGACCGACGGCACGATCAAGAACGTCAAGATCACCGAGCTGCTGGTCACCGAGGGGCTCACGCGCACCCCGGCCGAGAGCGCCGGTCCCGGCGAGCTCGTGGCCATCGCGGGTATCGAGGACGTCATGATCGGCGACACCCTCGCCGACCCGAATGACCCGCGGCCCCTGCCGCCGCTCACCGTCGACGAGCCCTCGATCTCGATCACCATCGGGATCAACACGTCGCCCCTGTCGGGCAAGTCGGGCAAGAAGCTCACCGCCCGCCTGATCAAGAACCGCCTCGACCAGGAGCTGGTCGGCAACGTGTCGGTGCGCATGCTGCCCACCGACCGCCCCGACACCTGGGAGATGCAGGGCCGCGGCGAGCTGGCGCTGGCCATCCTCGTCGAGCAGTTGCGCCGCGAGGAGTTCGAGCTCACCGTCGGCCGGCCGACCGTCGTCACCAAGGAGATCGACGGCAAGCTGCACGAGCCGGTCGAGCGCGTCACGATCGACACCCCGGGCGAGTACGTCGGCACGCTGACCCAAGCGCTGGCCGTCCGCCGCGGCCGGCTGGAGAACCTGGTGCACCACGACACCGGCTGGGCGCGGATGGAGTACATCGTCCCGTCCCGCGGGCTGATCGGGTTCCGCACCGAGTTCCTCACCGAGACCCGCGGCACCGGCGTCCTCAACCACAACCTGGAGGGCTACGAGCCGTGGCTGGGCGACATGCGCGCCCGCCCGACCGGCTCCCTGGTCGCCGACCGCCAGGGCGTGGCGACGACGTACTCGATGTTCTCGCTGCAGGAGCGCGGCCAGCTCATGGTGCAGCCGGGCACCGAGGTCTACGAGGGCATGATCGTCGGTGAGAACTCCCGTCCGGACGACATGGACGTGAACATCACCAAGGAGAAGAAGCTCACCAACATGCGCAAAAGCACCTCCGAGGAGCTCGAGCGCCTGGTGCCGCCGCGGCTGCTGAACCTGGAGCAGGCGCTGGAGTTCTGTGCCGAGGACGAGTGCGTGGAGGTCACGCCGGCGACGGTCCGCATCCGCAAGGTGGTGCTCGACCAGACCGAGCGCGGCAAGGCCAAGAACCGCAAGCCCAAGCCGGTCTGAGAAAGGACCCCCTGCCCCCCACCACTCGCAAGCTCGCGGCGGGACCCTGCAGGGGGCCGGGCCACTCGCCGATGATCATGTCGGGGCTGCCGGCGCCATGGTGGTCGGGTGCGCACAGGTCGTGACGACCGGCCGGGGGAGGGCGACCCGCCCGACCGGGACGCGCCCGGCCTCCGCGACACCGCGACATACGTTGCCCTCGGGCCCGTGTGTCCGGGTCCCCGGCGAGCGAGGAGAGGCGGCCGAGCGCTGATGACGACGATCACCCGAACGGCTCTGGAGCCCGAAGGTTTCCGGGGCGGGATCGACGTCCGGGTGAGTCTTCGGTCGGACGCGGGGTCGGGCGACTCGGCGTTCGACGGGGCATGGTTCCCGCGGAGCCGCGACCTCGTCGTGGAGCTGCCCGAGCTGATCGCCGAGCTCGAGCGCCGCGACGTCCGGGTCGAGCGGTTCACCTATGCGCTCGAGGCCTGGCAGCCGGTGCCGCGCAAGATCGTCGTCTCCGGGCGGGTGGTCCGCACCGGCGGCTTCCGCAGCATGGACCCGCAGGTCGTCTGCCTGACGTGGAACGGCGGCACGCGCCGCGCCGACCTGCTGGTCGTGCCGCCGGAGACCGACGTCCTCACCGGCGCCCGCGCTCTGCGGTTGTGCACCCGCCGCGGGCTGCCGAGCTCTCCGCAGATGGTGCTGGCCGCGGCCCGGTCCACGCCGCTGCCGCAGGTGCCCGACCTGCCGCGCACCCGCGCCGTCTGAATTCCGCCGGTTGCGAACCGGCTGGACGGCGGGGGAGCGGCTCGGCTGAGGTGAGGGCATGCGACTCCTCGTCCTCGGTGGCACTCGTTTCCTCGGCCGGCACGTCGCCACGGCGGCGCTCGAACGCGGTCACGACGTCGCCACGTTCACCCGCGGGGTGTCCGGCGAGCCGCCCGCGGGGGTGCACGCTCTGCACGGCGACCGCGACGACCCGGCGGCGCTGCCGAAGGCGCTCGACGCCTGGCAGCCCGAGCTCGTGGTCGACACCTCGTGCCAGACCCGCGCCGCGGCCGCCAACGCCGCCGCGGTGCTGGGCGACGTCCGGGGCTACGCCTTCGTCAGCAGCCTCAACGCCTACCGCGACTGGCCGCCGGGTCCGATCGGGCGCGAGGAGGACCACCCCACCTGGACCACGCCGGACGACGAGTACGGCCCGATCAAGGCCGATGCCGAGCGCACCCTGGCCGCGGTGCTCGGCGACCGGTTCCTCACCGCGCGGGCCGGCCTGATCATCGGCCCCTACGACCCGATCTACCGGCTGGGCTGGTGGCTGGACCGCATCGCGCGTGGCGGCCGCGTCGTCGTGCCCGACGCCCTGGATCGGCCGATCGCGGTGGTCGACGCCCGCGACCTGGCCGGCTGGCTGGTGGAGATGGTGGAGCGCGGGGAGTCCGGCGGGGTCAACACCACCGGACCGGCCGGGATGACGACGTACGGCGGACTGCTGGACCTGTGCCGGGACATCACCGGCGGCGACGCCGAGTGGGTGCCGGTGCCCGAGGCGGAGCTGCTGGACGCCGGCGTGCAGCCGTGGGTGCACCTGCCGCTGTGGCTGCCGGCCGAGGACGCCGCCACCGCCTGGGACGTCGACACGACCCGCGCCCGGGAGCTCGGGCTGCCCAGCCGCCCGCTGCGCGACTCGGTCGCCGACACCTGGGCCTGGCAGCGCGCGTCGGAGCGTCCGGACGTGCCACCGGGCCGCGAGCTGCCCGGCCTCCCCCCGGAGGTGGAGGACCGGTTGCTCGCGGCCCGGTGAGGGACCTGCGCCCGGCGGTCAGCCGAGGTCGGAGTAGACGACCACCGACTTGCTGGTGAAGGCGAAGTCCGCGCCGGGGAAGGCGGTGCCGTCCGGCGTGAACGACAGGCGGTACATGCCCTCGGACTCGGCGGGCAGCCGCACCGACACCGACGTCGGGCCGGCGATGAACACGCCGCCACCGGTCGCCGTGGACAGTGCGGTCAGGCTCGGCACCGTCGGGAGCGTGGCGACGGTCGAGCCGGCACCGTCGAGCAGCTCCCAGCCGCCGGAGGCCGTGAAGCCCAGCCCCGTCAGCTTGGTCGTCCAGCCCTCGCTCGGACCGGTTGCCAGCGAGTTCGCGGAGATGACCGCCGCGTACTCCACACCGGTGACCGGGGCGCCGGGCACGCCGTCGTGCAGCAGCACGATCGACGCCGCGGCGCCGGGGACACCGACCGGCAGCGTGACCGCGAGCGCCGTGTCACTGATCCAGCGCAGGGTCGCCGTCTTCCCGCCCACGGTGGCGGTCAGCCGGTTCGCCGAGAACGCGGTGGACGTCGCGCCGAAGCCCGAGCCGGTCAGGTTCACGACGGTGCCGCCGGCCGCCGAGGCGGTGGTGGCCGTCGTCGTGGCCGTCACGGGGGTGCGGTAGGTGAGGACGTCGGCGGTGACGGCGGCGCTGTTCCCGCCGGTGCCGGTCACCATGACGTGGAAGCTGCCCTCCGCGCCCGACGGGGCCGCCGGGGCGGTGAACGTGACGGTGCTCGCGGTGGTGGCGGTGATCGTCGCCGTCCGCGTCACCGACGCATCGGTGGTCGAGACCAGGGTGACCCCGGTCGCGGTCGACGCGTTCTTCACCGTCGCGGTGACCGTCGTGCCGCCGGTCGTGCTGACCCGCGAGGGGTTCAGGGCACTGACCACGGGCAGCGGCGGCAGGTAGCTGACGTCGACCGCCGGCCCGGGCACACCGGTGCGGCTGACGACGATCGGCGCCGTCGTTCCGGCCGCGGCGGCGGGGACCGTGATCGAGACGTGCGAGTCGTCGATCCACGCCAGGGCCGCGGCCTTGCCGCCCACCGTCGCGGTGAACTTCCGCGCCGCGAAGAGGGTCGACGTGGTGCCGAAGCCGGAGCCGACGAGCTGCACCTTGGTCGCGATGTCGCTGCGGCCGACCTGGCCGGCCACGACGGCCACGGTGCCAGGGCGCAGCGCGGTGACGACGTCGACGGTGCCGTTGGGCACGCTGTCGCCGGCGCTGCCGGCGACGACCACCCGGTAGTCACCGTCGGCGGGGAGCGCCGGGGTGGTCACCGTGAGCGTGGTGGCGGTCTTGGCCGAGACGCGAGCGTTGACGCGCACCGCCGGGTTGCTGACCGACACGAAGCTGACCGCACCGGCCTGCGCCGTGTCGACGCTGCCCAGCCGGGCGGCGGTGACGGTCACGGCGGTGCCACCGCCGGTGTTCACCGCGGCGCTCGACACCTTGGTGACGACGGGCAGCAGCGAGTTCTGACCCGCCACGAACGTGCCGGTGGCCACGGCCTCCATGACCTTCGACTGGACGAAGTCCCAGCCGATGGTCGCGAAACCGTGGTTGCCCCAGCCGGTGCCCCAGCTGTTCTCGATCGTGATGCCGTTGGCGTCGTACCCGAGGACGCCGACCGCGTGGTACCCCAGGACCGAGCCGGTGGCGTCGGCGAGGGTGAAGGTCGAGTCGCTGGTGTTCAGCCACGAGAAGGCGCTGTAGACCGGGAACGCGATGGCGACCGGCTGGTTGTTGGCCAGCGCCGTCTGGATCGCGGTCTGGGCGGCGGCGCCCTGGCCGGCCCCGGCGAACAGCGTGGTGTGCGCCGACATCTTGTGCAGCGCGGCGTTGGCCTTCTCGGCCGCGGTCGGCTGGCTGCGGTAGTCGCTGAACGCCTTGGTCCAGTACGCGGCCTCCACGTCACCCTGGGACTCCAGGATGCTGTAGTTGCCGGCGAAGCTGGTGCCGCGGGTGTCGGACCCACCGTTGATCTGGTTGTAGACGTACATCGGGTCGAAGGGGGCGCCGACGTGGTGGGTGTAGTTGGCCGCCCAGCCGGCGAGCGTGTAGGCGGTGGTGAACGACCCGCAGGCCCCGTGCACGCCCTGGTCACCCGGCGGCACGGCGAAGGCGGTCAGGTCGACCGAGGTCGGCAGCGCGGCCGCGGCGCGGACCTCGCCACCACCGGCCTCGGCCGAGGCGGCCAGCGCGTACAGGCCGCTCGTCGCGGAGACCCGCGTCGTCGGGGGGATCGCGCCGAACCCGTGCTTCGGCGGGGCCGGGGCGGCCGCGGCCATGCCGGGAACGGCGGCAGCGAGCACCGCACCGAGCACGGCGGTCGTCAGGACCGTCCGCCGCCGCGAGCGGCGGGACGGGTGCGGAGCCGGGGTCGACCCGGTCACGGTTTCGTTCACGCACAGGACGTCGGCACGTCCATGCGCGCGGATGATCCCTGCTCACCCCGAGGAGGGAGAGCAGGGATCAGGTCAGCCGGTCAGTCCTGCGGCCCGCTGGGTCGGCCCGCCGGCACCTCGCGAACCGGCTCGACCTCGGCCACCACGTTGGGCTCGGCCTCGTTCACGGCGGCGATCGTGGCCGCGACCTCGGCCGACTCCAGCGCCCGGTCCTTGCGGTACTGCCGGTAGGAGTGGACGACGGCCAGCGCCCAGATCGCGTAGAGCACCGCGTACACGCCGTACCGCACCGGGTCGGGTGCGTCGAGCCAGTCGCTCTTCAGGAGGGTGCGGCTGTTGGTGAGCACGATCATCCCGCCCACCAGCGAGCCGAGCATGCGCGGCGGGATGTGCCGCACGAGCCATGCGGCGACCGGCGCCGCCACCAGTCCGCCGGCGAGGAGCCCGAGCGCCCAGGTGCCGTCGATGCCCTGGGAGCCGAGCGCCGCCAGGAAGCCGAGGCTCGCCGCGACCGCGACGAGGAACTCGGAGGTGTCGATGGAGCCGATGACCTTCCGCGGCTCCATGCGCCCGCTGGCGAGGATGGCCGGAGTGCCCACCGGCCCCCAGCCGCCGCCGCCGGTGGCGTCGACGAAGCCCGCGACCAGGCCGAGCGGGCCGAGGAAGCGCTTGCGCATCGGCTTGCCCAGGTGCCGGCGGTCGATGCCCCGCAGGGTGAACCGGACCAGGATGTAGGCGCCGAGCGTGAGCAGGATGAGCGACATGACCGGGGCGGCCACCTCGGTCGACAGCTTCGACAGCACGGTCGCGCCGAGGAACGCGCCGACCGCTCCGGGGACGCCGATCTTCGCGACGACCTTCCAGTCGACGTTCCCGAACCGCCAGTGCGCCAGGCCCGACATCAGGCTGGTGCCGATCTCGGCGAAGTGCACGGTGGCGGACGCGGCGGCGGGGTTGGTGCCGATGGCCAGCAGCAGCGTCGTGGACGTGACGCCGTAGGCCATGCCGAGGCTGCCGTCGACGAGTTGGGCGCCGAGGCCGACGAGGGCGAGCAGGACGAGGGTCTTCACGGGCTGGACTCCGGAGTCTCAGGGCACGGTGGCCGGAGGAGGAACGAGACGTGCGCCAGGGATCGGCGCGGCAGGTCAGCCCGGGCAGGCAGCGGTGCAGACGCGCAACAGGTCGACGTGACGTCGGCTCACGAGGAGCAACGAGGTCGACCGGTTCACGGCGCTATGTGTACCAGTTCGATCGGGTTGACCGCCATGCTTTCTTGCGCGGCTCACGCATCGCGCAGGACGTCGGCCCGGATCGTCCGCCACGACACGGCGCCGCCGACCGCGAACAGCACCGCGCAGACCACCATGGCGCTGCGGAAACCGGCGGTGAACGGGCCGGGCTGGGTGTAGTCGTCGCCGGAGAGGCCGACCGCGACCGGGAGGGCGGCCACCGCCAGCAGCTGTGCCGCCCGCGCGACGGCGTTGTTCACGCCGCTGGCGATGCCGGCCAGGTCGCCCGGCGCCGCACCCAGCACGGTGGCGGTCAGCGGCGCGACGGTCAGGGTCATGCCGACGCCCTGCAGCAGCGACCCGGGCAGCACCTCCACCCAGTACGGCGCGGAGCCGTCGACGCCGACGAGCCACAGGGTGCCGGCGGCCGCCACCAGCGGCCCGACGGTCATCGGGATGCGGGGGCCGATCCGCTGGGCCAGCGTCGCCGCGCGGGCCGAGAACAGGGTGAGCAGCAGGCTGGTCGGCAGCATCGCGGCGCCCGCGGCCGTGGCCTCGTAGCCGAGGACGTTCTGCAGCTGCAGCACCAGGAAGAAGGAGAAGCCGCCGAGCGCGCCGTAGATGACGAACGTGGCGAGGTTGGCGCCGGTGAACTGCCGGTCGGCGAACAGCCGCGGGGGCAGCATCGGATCGGCCGTGCGTCGCTCGCGCACGACGAACGCCGCCCCCGCTGCCACACCCACCGCGGCGCCGGCGAGGACGTCGGCGCGCAGCGGCGACGACCCGGCGCCGATGAGCGCGTAGGTGATGCCCCCGAGGGCCAGTGCGCCGAGCGCCGCCCCGAGCGAGTCGAACCTCCCGTGCTGCCCACCGGCCCGGCTCTCGGGTACGTGCCGGCCGGCGACGACGACGATCAGCACCGCGAGGGGCACGTTGACGAGGAAGACCAGTCGCCAGCTCACCGCGTCGACCAGGAATCCACCCAGGAACGGGCCGACCAACCCGGAGATGCCGGCGAGCGCCGACCACAGGCCGATCGCCCGGGCGCGGTCCTCGGGCCGGAACGAGGACTGGATCAGCGCCAGGCTGCCCGGGGTGAGCAGCGCCCCGCCCACGCCCTGCAGAGCCCGGGCGGCGACGAGCTGGCCGGTGTCCTGGGCGATGCCGCACACCAGGGAGGCGACGGAGAACCAGACGACACCGATGACGAAGACGCGTCGCCGTCCGTACCGGTCGCCGAGCGAGCCGCCGAGCAGGATCAGCGCGGCCAGGGTGAGGGTGTAACCGGTGACCGTCCACTGCAGCCCCGACAGCGACGAGCCGAACTGCCGGCCGATCGACGGCAGGGCCACCGAGACGGCGGTGGCGTCGAGGAACGCCATGCCCGACGCCAGCACGGTGACGGTGACCAGCCACCGCCCCCGGGCCGTTCCGAGCGCGACCGGCTCCGCGTCCCTGGCGCCGGTCACGGCGTCAGCCGACGAGGAAGTGGGTGAGGTAGTAGGCCACGGCAGCAACCGCTCCGGCGGCGGGCAGCGTGACGATCCAGGCCACCACGATGTTGCCCGCGATGCCCCAGCGGACGGCGGAGAGCCGGCGGGTGGAGCCGACGCCCATGATCGACGTCGTCGTGATGTGCGTCGTGGACACCGGGACGGCGAACACGGTCGCGGTCGCGATCATGACACCGGAGGCCACCGTCTGGGCCGCGAACCCACCGGCCGGAGTCAACTGGATCACCCGCCGGCCGAGCGTGCGGATGATGCGGAACCCGCCGGAGTAGGTGCCGAGGCTGATCGCCAGCGCCGACGCGAAGATGACCCACAGCGGAACGTCGAAGCTCTCGATCTCGCCCGAGGTCACCAGGGCGAGGGTGATGATGCCCATCGTCTTCTGGGCGTCCTGGGTGCCGTGCCCGAACGCCATCGCGGCGGAGCTGAAGATCTGACCGTGGCGGAAGCCTCGCTCGACCTTGTGCGCGTTACGGCGGTGGAAGGTCCACAGGATCGCCAGCATGAACAGGTAGCCCAGGCCGAAGCCGATCAGCGGTGAGAGCACCATCGGGATGATGACCTTGTCGAGGATCCCGGACCACTGCACCGACTCCTGCGCGGCGAGCGCCGCACCCACGAGGCCACCGATCAGGGCGTGCGAGGACGACGACGGCAGGCCGAAATACCAGGTGATGAGATTCCAGGTGATCGCGCCGATGAGGGCGGCGAAGACGACCTGCAACCCGTCGGATCCGGTCGGTGGCTCGATGATCCCGCTGCCGACGGTGGCGGCGACCTTGGTCGAGATCAGCGCACCGACCAGGTTCATCACCGCGGCCAGGGCCAGCGCCGTCCGCGGCGTGAGCGCCTTGGTGGAGACGGCGACGGCGATGGCGTTGGCCGCGTCGTGGAAGCCGTTGGTGTAGTCGAACGCGAGCGCGACGACGACGATGATGATCAGCGCGAGGAGGGACCCGTCCATGGTGCCGGTCAGGATTCCTTGACGCTGATCGTCTCGACGACGTTGGCCACGTGCTCGAAGGCGTCGGCCGCCTCCTCGAGCTGGTCGGCCACCTCCTTGAGCTTGAGGATCTCCAGGGCGTCGAACTCGCCGCTGTAGAGGCGCGAGAGCAGCCGGCGGTAGAGCTTGTCGGCCTCGTTCTCGATCCGGTTGACCTCGATCCAGTAGTCGGAGAGGTCCTTCAGCGTGCGCAGTCGGGGCATCGCCTCGGCGGTGGTCTGGGCGGCGCGGTGCAGCAGCGCCGTCTGTTGGCTCATCTCCGCCGGCAGGGTGCCGAGCCCGGTGAGGACGACGAGATCGGCGGCGGCCTCGACGTAGTCCATGACGTCGTCCAGGTCGCTGGCGAGGTTGTAGATGTCCTCGCGGTCGAACGGCGTCACGAAGCTCGTGTTGAGCTGCCGGAAGATCGCGTGCGTCGTCTGGTCGCCGGCGTGCTCGAGCTCGCGGAGCTTGCCGGCCAGCTCGGGACGGCGCGCGTGATCGTGGATGAACTCACTGAGGACGTCGGTGGCCGCCACGAGGTTCTCCGCCGAGGCGGTGAACAGCGGGTAGAAGCTCGAGTCCTTGGGGGTCAGGCTGAAGGGCACGCGACGGCTCCGTATCGGGAAGGGAAACGGCCGGGCAAGACCTGGCGGGATTGCACGGCCGTCGGGAGCATAGGGGCCGGAGCACTAGCCCGGCTCCCCGACCGGCTCAGGCGTGACCTGCGTCGCCCCTCCGGTCGTCGTCGGTCACCCGGGAGAGGGACTCCACGAGATCTGCCCGCGCCCGCGCGACCCGGGAGCGGATCGTCCCGACGGGACACCCGGCGACCTCGGCGGCCTCGGCGTAGGGGAGCCCGACGATCTGGGTGAGGACGAACGCCTCGCGGCGGTCGGCGTCGAGGCGCGTCAGCAGGTCGGCGACCGTGGCCCCCTCGGCCACGCGGTCCGCGCCGTCGGTGCCGGCCAGCGCCTCGAGGTTCTCGTCGCCGACCAGGGTGAGCCGCCGGCGGCGACGGGAGCGGACGGCGTCGGCGCACACCCGGCGGGCGATGACGAGCAGCCAGGTGCGGACCGAGGAGCGGTGCTCGAACCGGTGCAGCGAGGCGAACGCGCGCAGATAGGTCTCCTGCGTCAGGTCGTCGCCCGAGCCCTGGTCGCCGAGGGCCGCGCAGAGCCGCCACACGTCGGACTGGGTACGCCGGACGAGCGCCGCAGCGGCCAGGGGATCGCCCGCGGCGGCGTCGGCCGCGATGCGCTCGAGCTCGTCCATGTCTCCGTCTTCATCGGCAGTTCGAGATCGCCGGGAACCGGACGGCGCCGGCGAGCGACCAGTACTCCATGCAGTGTGCCCGTTTCCGCGAGGCGATCTCGGCACGGCTCGACGACGAGCCGCTCGGGATGCCCGCCGCCGAACTCGACGACCACCTCGACGGCTGCCCCGCGTGCACGGCCTGGGCGCGCGACGCCGCGACCGTCACGCGGCGGGCCCGCCTGGCGCCGTCCCCGGCGATCCCCGATCTGACGGCGGCGGTCCTGTCGGCCCTGCCGCGGGAACTGCCGGGGACGGCGGCCGCCGCCCGCACCCGGGTGGTCGACCTCGCCCTGCGGATCACCCTGGTGGCCGTCGCGGTCGCGCAGGCCGGGCTGGCGTGGCCGGCGCTCTTCTCGGGTTCGGGCGCCATGAGCGCTCCGGTGCACATGGCGCACGAGTCGGGGGCCTGGAACCTCGCCGTCGCGGCGGCGTTCCTGGCCGTCGCGACGTGGCCGGGGCTGGCGGCCGGCGCGCTGCCCTTCCTCGGCTCCTTCGTGGCGCTGCTGGTGCCGGTCACGGTCGCGGACCTGCTGGCCGGTCACGTACACGTCGATCGCGCCGTGGCCCACGGGCTCCTCGTCGTCGGCACCCTGCTCGTCGCGGTCCTGGCGTGGTGGACGTCGACCTGGCGGCGATCGGCAGGGCGCCCATCGAACTGGCGGCGCACGGCCCGGTCGGCGGGCTCCCGGCAGGTCGCCGCGTGAGGCGTCCGGTCCTGCTCCTGCTTGCGCTCCTGGGTGGCTGGCTGCTCACCGGCGTCGTCGTCGCCGGGCCGGCGTCGGCGCACGCCACCCTCGTCTCGACCGATCCGGCGGAGGGCGCGCGGCTCGACTCCGCACCGGAGCAGGTGACGCTGCAGTTCAGCGAGGGCGTCTCGCTCGGCGCGGGATACGCGCGGGTGCTCGGGGCGGACGGGGCCCGGGTCGACTCCGGCGCGGCCGCGGTCGACGGGGCGACGCTCACCATCCCGCTGCGCGGGAACCTGGACGACGGCGGCTACCTGGTCACCTACCGCGTCGTCTCGGCCGACTCGCACCCGATCGCCGGGGCCTACTCCTTCGTCGTGGGCCGCGGCGAGCTCGTGCCCACCGGCGCCGCGGGGAAGGACACGACCGATCCCGGCGTGGCTGCGGCCCTGCCCGTGTTCCGCTGGATCGGGTTCGCCAGCCTCGCGCTGGCCGTCGGCGTCCCCGTCCTGGTGGCGCTGTGCTGGCCCGGCGGCTGGGCCTCCGACCGGCTCCGCCGGCTCGCCGGCCGGGGCGCGGCCGCGGTCGTGGCGGGGGCCGCGGGAAGCTTCCTGCTCCAGGGGCCGTACGCAGCGGGCGCCTGGATCGGGTCGCTGTTCGACCCCTCGTTGCTCTCGGCGACCCTGCGGTCGGAGAACGGCTGGGCTCTCCTGGCCCGCATCGTCCTGGGAGCGGCGCTGCTGCTGGTGCTGCGCCCGGCGTGGCGCGGGGGCGGCTCTCCGTCGCGGGGCCGCCTGGTCGCCGCGGGCGCTCTGGCGCTCGGGCTGGTCGGCAGCACGGCGGCTGTCGGGCACCCCGTGGCCGGCCCGTGGCCCGGGCTGGCGGTCATGGTGACCGTGGTCCACGTCGCGGCGATGGCGGTGTGGATCGGTGGGCTGGTCGCCCTGCTGTCGGTGGTGCTGCGGCCGACGACCGCGCCGGCCGACCTTGCTGTCGTCCTGCCGCGCTTCTCGCGCCTGGCCTTCGCCGCCGTCGTCGCGCTCGTCGTGACCGGCACCCTGCAGGCGGTCCGCGAGGTGGCCGAGCCGGTGGCTCTGGTGACCACGACGTACGGCTGGGTGCTGGTGGCCAAGCTGGTCCTGGTCGCCGTCGTGCTGGCCGCGGCGGGAGTCTCCCGGGTCTGGGTGCAGCAGCGGCTGGGCGTCCGCCGGTCCCGGCCGGCCGGACGGCGCAGCCTGACCGCCCAGGCGTTCGCGGCGAGCGACGATCCGGGGAGGCCGGCCGAGAAGGACGCCGCCGAGATCCGTGCCCGGCAGCTGTCCGAGAGCGCGGCCGAGCAGCTGCCGACCCTGCGCCGCTCGGTGCTGGTGGAGCTGGGGCTGGGGGCGGCGATCCTGGCGCTGTCGGCGGTGCTGGTCGGCAGCCCGCCGGCCCGCGCGGCGGTCGCCCAGCCGGTCGACGTCCTCCTGCCGTTGCAGGGCAGTGCGGGCGCGGACGGCAGCGTGCAGCTGTCGGTCGACCCGGCTCGCCCGGGTGCCAACACGCTGCACCTGTACCTGTTCGACGACGCGGGCCGGCTCACCCAGCCCGCCGACATCCGGGTGACCCTGACCGAGCCGGAGCAGCAGATCGGCCCCCTGGCCGTCGAGCTGCTGCCTGCGGGCCCCGGCCACTACGTCGCCGACGCCATGTCGGTGCCGGGCGCCGGCAGCTGGACCCTCACCGTGACGGTCCGGCTCGACGAGTTCACGGCCGAGACGGCGAGCACCGTCTTCTCCGTCCGTTGACCACTCGCACGACCATCCCGATGAACAGGAGTTCCGTGTCTCTGCCCCGTTCCTTCGCCCGCCCGCTGATCGTGCTGTTGGGGGTGATGACCGCACTGGCCGCCTCGGTCGGCGTGGCGGCCGCCCACGTCACGGTCTCCTCCCCGGACGCGGCACCCGGGGGCTTCGGCAAGGTCACCTTCCGCATCCCGAACGAGAGCGACACCGCGAGCACCGTCAGCGTGCGGATCCAGATCCCGGCCCAGGCGGCCATGGCCTCGCTGAGCACCCAGCCGGTGCCGGGCTGGAAGGTCACGACGACGACGGCGAACCTGCCGAAGCCGGTGGAGAGCGAGGGGGTGAAGATCAGCACCTACGTCTCGGTGGTGGAGTTCCGCGCGGCGGACGGCGGCGGCATCGCCCCGGGCGAGTTCCAGGAGTTCTCCGTGTCCGGCGGCCCGCTGCCCGACGTCGAGCAGGTCGCCTTCCCGGTCGTGCAGAGCTACAGCGACGGCAGCGAGTCCGCCTGGATCGAGCCGACGGTCGACGGGCAGCCCGAGCCGGAGCACCCCGCGCCGGTGCTCACGCTCTCCGGCGCCGACCAGGGCGCCAGTGCCCCGGCGACGTCGACGGAGGCGTCGGCGGGAGTCTCCGCGGCGGCGTCCGGCGAGCACGTGCACGACGGGGTGAGCGCGGGGAGCGCCAGCGGCGTCGCCCTCTTCCTCTCCATCGTCGCGGTGCTCCTCGGCGGCACCGGTGCGTTCCTCGGCTGGCAGGCGCACCGACGTACCGTGTCCTCGTGAGTTCCGCCCTCCGTCGTCCCCGTCGCAGGGCGACCCTCTGCGCCCTGGTGGTGTCGGCCGGCCTGGTCCTGGCCGGGTGCGGCTCCGACCCTGCGGTCTCCGAGGCCGGGCACGACCACTCGTCGGCCCCCGCGTCCGTGGAGGGGCCGGACGACAAGTACGCCGGCCTCGACCTGGCCGAGCCGTACCGCCGGCCGACGTTCACGCTCACCGACTCCGACGGCGGCGCCTACGACTTCCGCGCCGCCACCGACGGGCGGCTGACCCTGCTGTTCTTCGGCTACACCCGGTGTCCCGACGTGTGCCCGACGACCATGGCCGACATCGCGGTCGCGCTGCGCGGCCTGGACGCGAAAGTGGCGGAGAAGGTGCAGGTCGTCTTCGTCACGACCGATCCCGCCCACGACACCCCCGCCGTCCTGGCCGAGTACCTGGGCCGGTTCGACGCCGACCTGCCGGTCCGGTTCGTCGGGCTCACCGGCAGCCAGAAGCTGATCGACCAGGCACAGCTGTCGGCGGGCGTGCCGCTGGCGGAGGAGGACGGCCGGCTGCACTCGTCGCTGCTGCTCCTGTACGGAGCCGACGACGAGGCGCACGTGGCGTTCGACGCCGGCAACACCGCCCGCGACATCGCCGCCGACCTCGAAGCGGTGGCAGGGGCGGCGTGAGCCGGGCCGCCGCCCGCCTGCTGGTCGTCCTGCTCGGGACGCTGGCGGCCCTCTCGCTCGCCGGCCCGGCGTCGGCGCACGTCGGCGGGGGAGCGGCCGGGAGCGACTTCGACGGCCGGGTCACGTCGGTCACCCCGCACGTCCCCGGGCTGCACGTCCGGGTGCTGCAGTTCGGCGACGAGCTCGAGGTGGTCAACGACTCGGGCACCGAGGTGCTCGTGCCGGGCTATTCGGAGGAGCCCTACCTGCGGATCGGCCCGGACGGCGTCTGGCGCAACGCGCACAGCCCGTCCACCTACATCAACCTGGACCGGTTCGGAAAGGTGCGGCTCCCGGCGGATGCCGACTCCAACGCCGAGCCGGAGTGGGTGCGGATCTCCACGCAGCCGCGGTACGTCTGGCACGACCACCGCACCCACTGGATGAGCCAGGGCGTGCTGCCCCCGCAGGCCGCCGCGGACCCCAGCCGCAGCCACCTGGTGTTCGACTGGACGATCCCGATGCGCTCCGGCGGTACCGACGTCACCGTGACGGGCGAGCTGACGTGGAGCCCGCCGCCCTCGCCGTGGCTGGTCTGGCCGGCCTACGCGGCGCTGGTCCTGCTGGGCGCTGCCGCCGGTCTGCTCGCCCGCACCCCGCGGCCGCTCGGAGCGTTACTGCTCGTGGGTGGGACGGCGGCCCTGTGGCACGCGGCGTCGACGCCGGAGCCGGCGGCGAGCCTGTCCTCGCACACGGGAGCGATCGTCGCGGCGCTGCTGCCGGCGCTGATGGCGGTCCTCGTGGCGGCGATCGGGTTCCGGGCCGCCCTGCGGGGCCGGGGCGCGATGGCCGGCCTGTTGGCCGTCGTCCTGGGGTGGCTGCTGCTGGTGCAGGGCCTGCCGGACGTCGACGTGCTCTGGTCGGCGCACGTGCTGTCGAACGGGCCGCAGCTGCCCGCCCGCATCGCCGTGGCCGTGCTCGTGGCCCTCGGCGCCGGGCTGGTCGTGGGCGGGATCGCGGCGGCGCGCCGGTTCCGCGAGGTCGCCGCGGCCAGGCACGACGCGGACCGGCCGGTGCCCGTCGGCTGACGGTGCACCGGCGCGGACGGCGTCAGCCGACCTCGGCGGCTTCGGTCAGCAGCGCGCCCGGCAGGAGTGCGTTGGCCCGTGTCAGGTCGGTCTCGAAGTCGACTTCGACGGCCGCGAACTGGGAGATGTCCACCGGGCGGAAGCGCACGCCCTCCGTCCCGATCGCGGTCTCCATGCCGCGCTCGAAGTAGTCCTGCAGCCCGCAGGCGCCCAGGTGCGCGATGAGCGCGGGCTTGTCGCCGGACGAGACGTAGTTGATGCCGACGGCCTCGCCCAGCCCGCCGACGACCGTCTTCGACAGCTCGCGGACGTAGCCGTGCTCGTCGAGGGTGTACTTGACCTCCTCGTCGGCGACCGTGTTGGTGTCGACGCAGACGAAGCTCTGGTCGGCGTGCAGGTAGGGCAGCACGAGGTCGAGCACGGCCGGGTCGAAGACGACGTCGCCGTTGAGCCAGAGCACGCCGCCGTCCCGCGAGTTCTGCAGGCCCCGCAGCAGGCTCTTGGAGGTGTTCGTGGTCGCGAAGTCGGGGTTGTACGCGAACGACAGGTCGGGCGCGGCCTGCATGAGCATCTCGCAGCGGAACCCCACCACGGCGGTGATCGGCACCTCCTCGCCGAGCACCGTCCTCAGGGCCTCGACCTGGCGCTCGAGGATGCTGCGGCCGTCGGACAGGGGGGTGAGCGGCTTGGGGTGCTCGCGCCCGAGGCGGGTGCCCATCCCGGCGGCCAGGATGACCACCTGCACGGGGGGCGGGGCGGTGCGCAGCCGGGTCGCTCGCGAGGGCGAGTGACCCAGCAGGACATTGCTCAGAACTCGATCAGAGGTCCGCACGGTTCTCATCTCCCTCGGGGGATCGGTGGGGGGTGGTTCGGTGTCGAGCGGGGGTGGTTCGCGGCGGTGCGGGGGCGGTGCGGTCAGTGCGAGCTGGTCGCGGCCCGGCCGGGTGGCAGGAGCAGATCGAGCACGCGATCAGTGGCGTGCCCGTCCTCGAGCGCGCAGAACGTCTCCCGGAAACGGGCGTACGCCTCGGTGGGTTCCGGAACGGCGACGTCGATCTCGGCGAGCTCCGCGATGAGCTCATTGCTGGTGCGTACCGTCGGCCCCGGTGCGATCGGGGCGAGGTCGAAGTAGAACCCGCGCAGATCGTCCCGGTAGTGCTCGAGGTCGTATGTATAGAACACGATGGGCTTGCCGGTCACGGCGAAGTCGAACATGGCCGACGAGTAATCGGTCACCAGGACGTCGGCGGCGAGGTACAGGCCGGCGGACTCGGCGATGTCGGTGACGTCGATGGCGGGGCCGTCCGGGTCGAGCGAGGGCCGGCCCTTGACCATGCTGTGCAGCCGCAAGAGCAGGACGTGGTCGCGCCCGAGCCGGTCGGCGAACGCCCCGAGGTCGATCGGGAACTCGAAGTCGGGGCCGGTCCCGCCGAAGACCAGGTCGTCGCGCCACGTGGGGGCGTAGAGCACCGCCGTCGTCCCGTCGGGGATGCCGAGCTCGGCACGGACCCGCGCCCGGATCCGGTCGCGGTCCGGGCTGCTGAGGACGTCGTTGCGCGGATAACCGGTCTCGTGGATCGGCCCGGCGAAGCCGAACGCGTGCCGGAGACGGTCGGTGCTGACCTGGTTCGGGGACAGCAGCATGTCCCACCGCGCGACGTCCTTGTCGGCGTTGTCGAGCCACCCCTCCCGCACGGGGGCGTCGTGGTGGATCCGCTTGAGCGGGGTGCCGTGCCAGGTCTGCAGGTACGTCGTGTCCGGCCGCTTGCTCCACGGCATGGACAGGCAGTCGTTGGCCACGACGATGTCCGCCGACTCGAGGGCAGCCCGCGCCTCGGGGGAGGGGTACAGCACGGTCTCGACGTCCCCGGGGAACGTCGGCCGGGTGCGCTCGTTGCAGAGCCACACGTGCTCGACGCCCTCGGGCACGCGGGTGCGCAGACCCTCGTAGACGGCTCGGGGACTGTCGGCGAACAGGCCGCGGTAGGTCGCGTAGACGGCCTTCATCGCGGCCGCCTCGAGGAGGGCCGGGGGCGGGGGGTCATCACGGTCCTCCTCTCGTTCGTGCGCACGCTCGAACGCCGGCGTCCCAGACCTGATGGGCGCCGTCGGCGCAGTACACGGTGTGCAGTGGTTGCGCATCAATGGGCACGTGCGCGGATGGTGCGTCGCTCGGCGCGTCGCGCGCCGTGTCGGCGTCGCGGGGAGCGTGAGCGGCACACCCCTCGCCCGAGAAGCGGCTTCCTGAGACGTCTCTACCAGTTCAGGGCTCCCTAACGGAATCACACGGATGTCAGTTACGCCTGTGACTCGCGTGGCGTGTGAGGCACGTCTCGCGGCGTGTCCGGGACGACGCGCCGCACGACCGGTCACGAACGAGTCACGGAGTGTTTCGATTGACTCGGTTCAACCCGTGACGAACGGGTCCCCTTCTCACGACAGGCAGGGCATGGACGCACGTTTCCGCCAGGAGGCCCAGACCGACCTCCTGGTCGCCGTCCGCCCCGCCGCCGCGTCCCGCCGGCGTCCGTCCCGGCAGAGCGGCTCCGTGCGCCGCCGTCCCGCGATGCTGCTCAGCGCGCTGCTGGTCGGTGGCTTGGCAGCCGCCGGGTTCGGTTGGCAGAGCGCGCCCGCCTCCGCGCAGTCGACGTCCGTCCTCGAGGCGGAGCAGGCCCTCCTGTCGGACGACGTGGGCGTCGAGGTCAAGCCGCAGGCGTCAGTCACCCTCGCCGAGGCGGAGGCGCGGCTGAAGGACGTGTCCGCGTCCCGTGCCGCCCGGGCCCACGAGGAGGCAGCAGCGGCCGCGGCGGCCGCCGAGGCCGCGCGGCCCAAGACGGTGCTGCCCATCAAGGGCGCCCGCCTGACGAGCACCTTCGGCGCCCGGTGGGGCAAGTTCCACGAGGGCATCGACCTCGCCGCGCCGATGCGCACGCCGGAGTACGCGGCGGCCGACGGCGTCGTGCTGCGGGCCGGTGCGGCCAGCGGCTACGGCAAGGCTGTCTACATCCTCCACGAGAACGGTGACGTGACCGTCTACGGGCACATGGTCACGATCCTGGTCGAGCCCGGTCAGTACGTGGACGCCGGCGAGACGATCGCGCTCCTGGGCAACGAGGGCCACTCGACCGGCCCGCACCTGCACTTCGAGGTGCGCATCGGCGGCGAGGACGGCAAGAAGGTCGACCCGATCGGATGGCTGCACGACCGGGGCGTCGAGCTCTGACGGACCTGCGTGGTCTGATCGCCGCGTGAGCCGCGCGGTCGAGGAGTCCAACCGCCGGCTGCTCCGGGCGCGGGACGCGATGGACCGCGCCTACGCCGAGCCGCTGGACATCCCGACGCTCGCCCGCATCGCCTACTGCTCCGAGGCGCACTTCATCCGCACGTTCCGGGCCGCCTTCGGCGAGACGCCGAACCGGTACCTGCAGCGGCGGCGCGTCGAGCGGGCGATGTTCCTGCTGCGGTCAACCGACCGCAGCGTGACCGACATCTGCATGGCGGTCGGGTTCTCGTCGCTCGGCACGTTCAGCCGCGTGTTCCGCGACGTCGTCGGGGAGCCGCCGAGCGTCTACCGGCGACGTGGCCCGCTGCCGCCGGTGCCCTCCTGCTTCGCCATGGCCTGGTTGCGGCCGAGCAGTTTCGGAGAAGCACCGGGGGAGTGAGGGGCCCTAGCGTTCCTCGCATGCTGAAGTCACTCACCATCACCCAGATGTACGTGCCCGACCAGGACGAGGCGCTCGACTTCTACGTCGGCAAGCTCGGTTTCGAGGTCACCAACGACATGGAGTTCGGCCCCATGCGCTGGCTCACGATCGCCCTGCCCGGGCAGCACGACCGCGCCGTCCTGCTGGAGCAGGCGGGTCCGCCGTCGATGAGCGACGAGACGGCGTCCCAGGTCCGCGAGCTGATCAGCAAGGGTGCGGCCGGCGGACACCTGTTCTTCCAGACCGACGACGCCTGGAAGACCCACGCCGAGCTCAAGGAGCGGGGCCTGGAGATCACCGAGGAGCCGGTCGACCGCGGCTACGGCGTCGACTTCGGGCTGCGCGACCCGTTCGGCAACCACCTGCGCGTCGCCCAGATGAACCCGCGCTGAGCGCGGCCGGGGGCGGTGGCGGCGCGTCTCGCGCTGCCACCACCCCTGCGCCGGGCCGCCGTCGCCGCCCTGTACAGTTGCTCCCGGCTCGGACACACCAGACCGGGTTGCAAGGGGCTGTGGCGCAGCTGGTAGCGCACCACACTGGCAGTGTGGGGGTCAGGGGTTCGAGTCCCCTCAGCTCCACCCTTCTGACCAGGCCGTTCTCCGATCCGGAGAGCGGCCTTCGTCGTCGGCAGTGCCACTTTGGTAGCCACTGGATCCATCCGGTGCCGCCGCAGCCCGATCCGTCCGTGGTCGTACGCATCGGTGCGCGGCAGTGCAGAAGCGAAGCTCGAACCCTCACAGGGGCGAGGCTTCAGCCCGTATCGTCGTTGCGCAGGAGGCGATCGAGCGCCTGCATGACGACGGCCCCCATAGCCCCTGACTCGTGGGCGTGGATCGCGGCTCCTCGCCACGGCTCGTGCGCAGGCCAGCCGTCAGGCGTGCACGCATGCGGTCGCCCGAGCCCGTCGACGATGGTGCGAACCTTGATCCCGGCCTTGCGGGCCGCGCGACGAATCTCGACGCGGATCAGCTCGGCGTCGCCGTCGTCGCTGCCGTGGCGAACACAGCGCTCGGCGAGGGCCTGGAGGACGAGGTCCATGTCCGCCACGCGCTTAGGGTGGCCTGGGACCTCGCGAATCCGGTGTCAGGTCAGGAACGCCTTCGGCGCGAATCTCGATTCGGGTCCCGGCTTCGGCTCTGGACAGTTCCCACGTCATGGTCATGGTGCCTGAACAGTCTGGATCGTGGGAGACGAAGTCCACCGCCTGCACGACCTGCACGCCGGGGACCATGTCGATGGAGCGCCTCCACCACATCGGAGTCCGCTGTCGCCTTGCACGGCGCGGTCGAGGCGTCGGCATAGGTCAGGACCATCCGGTAGCCGCCGCCCGCCCGGCCGGCCGTCGAATCTGTCGAATTTGGCGGTCATCCCGACGGGTGGACGTGCCGGCAGCGCGTCCGCGTCGACGAGGGCGGCGTAGACCCGCTCAGGCTCAGCCTCGAGCAGGTGCGAGGCGGTGTAGGTGCGGCCCAGGGAACGGCATCGCAGGAGTTCTGTCCGACGGCGATTCTCCGCCGCGGATCAGCGACCCCGGACGCTACGCAGACGGCGATCCACCGAGTGGTGCGGCGCGCCGCTTGTAAGCCGCCGAGGGTCTGGCGGCTCTTCGGCCATGCGAGAACCGTGCAGGTTCAGACCCGCACAGGTGATCGTGACCCGGGCACAGGAAGGACTTCGTCATGGCGTCAATCTCCGAGCGGGAGAATCGGGAGATCGAGGCGGCCAACGCCTCCGGTAACACCCCGGTTGTCCTCGTCCACGGCCTCTGGCTCCTGCCAAGTAGCTGGGCCAACTGGGCGGACTTCTTCCAGCAGGCCGGCTACGCGCCGCTGACGCCGGACTGGCCGGACGATCCGGAAACGGTCGAAGCAGCCCGGGCGAACCCGGACGTCTTCGCCAAGAAGACTTTGAAGCAGGTCGCCGATCACACGGCCGGCATCATTCAGGCGTTGGAGAAGAGGCCGGTGGTCATGGGGCACTCGACCGGGGGTCTGGTGGCGCAGATGCTCGCGGGCTGGGGCCTCGCGGCGGTCACGGTGGCCATCGACCCCGGGGTCTTCCGCGGCGTCCTGCCTCTTCCGGTGTCCGTCCTCAGGGGCGTGGGTCCGTTCCTGCTCGACCCGCGAACGCGCGGCCGTGCGATCACGCTCACGTTCCATCAGTTCACGTACGGCTGGGCGAACGCGTTGGACGAGAGGGAGGCCAGAGAGCTCTACGAGACCTTTCACGTCGCCGGCTCGGGGATCGCCCTCGTGCAGATGGGCAACGCAAACCTCAACCCGTGGACGGAGGCCAAGGCGAACACGGCCAACCCCCACCGAGGTCCACTGCTCATCATCGACGGCGAGAAGGACCACACTGTGCCGTGGGCGATCGCGAACGCCGCCTACAAGCGCCAGCGCCACAACTCCGCGGTGACGGAGATCGTGAAGATGCCGAACCGTGGTCACTCGCTCACGATCGACCACGGGTGGCGCGAGGTCGCCCAGACAGCGCTGGACTTCGTCAACCGGTTCGTCCGTGCGGGTCGCCCGGAGACTCCACCGGTGCCCCCGTCGCCGCGGGACCGCATGAGCGCCAAGGAGAGGAGATGAAGGCGGTCCGGATGTCCACGCCCTGGCAGCAAACGCGAGGACACGGGGCGGCAGGCAGCAGGACGGACGCCGTGACGTCGACGGCGCTGCGTCGCGAGCCGGAGGACCTGCTCGAAGGAATCCTGCCCCCAGGGCATCCGGCGACGGCGATCACTCCAGCGGCGCTGGCTCGCCAGATCGGGCTTGTCCTGGTCGACCTTCCGCTCTTGCTCATCGCTCCGCTGCGACGACGACGTCACCGTACGTGGGGCGCCATCCAGGAGGAGGTGGCGGCGGCCATGCCCGGGGACGCGCTGTTCCCTCGGGCGCAGTACCGCTCCACCCGCGCGATCACCATCTCCGTTCCACCGGAGGAGGTGTGGCCGTGGCTGGTCCAGGTCGGCTACCGCCGTGGCGGCTGGTACGCCGACGACCTGCTCGACAACTTCGCGCGGCCCAGCGCCCGCGACATCATTCCCCAGCTGCAGGACCTGCACGTCGGTCAGTGGCTGGCCTGGGTCCCGTGGCCGTCGGAGCGGTCGGCGTTCGTCGTCGACAGCTTCGTAGCACCGGAATGGCTGCTCTGGCGGTCACCGAACCGGAGCTGGGCCTGGCGCCTCGTTCCCCTGGACGGCGGTAGGACCCGGCTGATCAGCCGGCTCAACACCGTCTACGAGTGGTCCCGCCCCTTGGTGCTGGGCACGGTGCTGCTCATGGAGGTCGGCGACTTCGCGATGATGCGCCGAATGTTGCGCGGAATCCGCAAACGCGCCGAGACCAGGCACCGGCGCCTGTCGCCATGAGCGGGGACGCGAACGTGCAGCGTCCCTCCGTCGTCGTTGTGGGCGGAGGTTTCGCCGGCTTCTTCGCCGCCGGCGCCCTCGAGCGCCTCCTTCCCCCGCAGGCAGCGGATCTGACCTTCATCAGCGCGACCGATCACCTCTGCTACAGCCCGCTCCTGCCGGAGGTCGCCGCCGGCCGGCTCGATCCCCGCCGCATCGCCGTACCCTTGCGTGCCGGGCTGCGCCGTACCCGTGTCGTGCAGGCCTCGGTGGACGACGTCGACTTCGACCGGCAGACGCTGGAGGTCATGGCCGACCACGGATCGATCGGCCCGGTGCACTGGGACCGGCTGGCGCTGACGACCGGGAGCGTCACCCGGACGCTGCCCACGCCGGGCGTGGCCACGTACGCCTTGGGGCTGAAGACGCTCGTCGAAGCGCAGTACCTGCACGACCACGTCCTGCGGCAGCTGGAACTGGCCGACTGTGCACAGGACCCGGCCGAATGCCGTGCCCGGCTGACCTTCCTCGTCGTCGGTGCCGGGTACACCGGCACGGAGACCGCGGCACAGCTGCAGCACATGACGACGACGCAGCTGGATCGCTTTCCCGGACTGCGGCGCGAGGACCTGCGCTGGCTGCTGGTCGACCTCGCACCGACGATCCTGCCCGAGCTCGGCCCCCGGCTTGGTGGCGCCGCGATGCACACCGTCCGGGCGCGCGGCATGGAGATCCGGCTGGGCACCAGCGTGACGGCGATGGACGACCGGAGTGTGTCGCTGTCCGACGGCGACACCATTTCGACGCACACCGTCGTCTGGACGGTCGGCGTCACCCCACCGCCGTTGGTCCGGCATCTAAGCCTGCCGGTCCGCCGGGGCCGGCTCGCCGTCGATGACCACCTGCAGCTGCGCGACGGGGTCTGGGCCGCGGGGGACAGCGCCGCCGCCCGCGACCCGTTCAGCGAGACCGACGCCGACTATCCGCCCACCGCCCAGCACGCCCAGCGGCAGGGTGTCGTCATGGCCCGCAACATCGCGGCGAGCCTCGGCTGTGGGAGACCGCGGACGTACCGGCACCGCGACCTCGGGCTCGTCGCCGACCTGGGTGGCGTCGCGGCCGTCGCCCGGCCCCTGGGCGTCCCGCTCACCGGGCCGGCGGCGAAGGTAGTCACCAAGGCTTACCACCTTTACGCCCTGCCCTCGGCCGCCAACCGGATCCGGGTGGGGGCCGACTGGCTGACCAACCTGGTCAGTCGGCCGATCGCGGCCCAGTTGGGCATGGTCGAGCCCGCGGCGGCCCGGTTGGCACGGGAGCAGACAGGGGCGGGGGTCATGGGCTGAACCCGCCGGCATTCGCCGGCCGCTAGCGGTCCCGGCTCCGGTCTGACGATGCGGGGCGGCCGTGCGCGTGATGTGTGATCGGGCCCGGGTCTGACCACCGTTGTGACCACCATTGCGCCTTGTTCGAAGCCGCCCGCCAACGTGCACCGTCGTTCCGTATGCCGCCTCAGCTGCGCAGATGCGCTTCCATGAACCACGGCGGACGCGCGGCCGGGCCTGGGGGACAAGCGGTGACTGTGACGGAAACCGGGCTTGCCGCCATGGGGATCTTGTCCGACTTCGGCGGCCGTTGGTGGATCGTTAGGCAACCTGAGGACGGTGCCATCGTGGTAGCCAAGCGACGCTGTTCACCTTTGTTCGAGACCGTCCGCCACCGTTCCGTAGACGGTCTGACCTGCAGAGATGAACGATCGTGAACGGCAGAGGACCCCTCCCAGCCGGCCTGGCAGTGTGGGGGGCAGGGGTTCGAGTCCCCTCATCTCCACACTTTTGACCAGGCCGTTCTCCATGCGGAGAACGTCCTTCGTCGTTTCTGGTCGCCACTGAGTGCCACAAGGCGCCGACGATCCCTCACCGCGTCCCCTGTCCGGTTGGGGCATCCCGGCCGAGTGCAGGCCGTGACGGCTGTCAGTATCGGTCGTAGGCCACCCCCTCTCTGTCGCACGAGCACCTTGCTGAACGACCCCGCGGGTAGACACCTTCAGGTAGCGGCTGTGAGGCCGGTCTCTTCCCGCAGCGCTCGAACGGCCGCCGCATCGTCGACCGCAGCGGCTCGGACGCAGAAGCGGACTTTGCATGGTTTCTGCGTGGTCCTCCTCGCGGGGCGCCCGAGCCGCATCGTCCGGTTGGACGGCCACCTCGGGAGGGCGGTGCCTCCATCGACGCGGTGAGCGGAACGGCGGTCCCGCACCGATCGTCTGCGTTGAGGCACGGGCTGAGCTCGGGTGTGGAGCGCCCCCTTGGTGCCTACTGACCGTCCGCCTTCGACGGCGAGTTCATGACGTGGGGCGGCGCAGGTAGAAGTCGCTCCGCCTGCGGTGGCCGTAGTGCCGGATGTGCAGCGTGTCGACGTCGGCAAGCCCGCGGATCGCGCGGTTGGCCGCGTCGTCGTCCACGACGTGGACCCACAGGGCGTAGCGGCCGTCCCGGGCGTGCCCGTGGTAGAGGTCCAGGGTCTCCTGCTCGTCGCTGAAGGCGGTCACGGTGCGGCGGGGCAGGCTTTTCTGTGCAACGTATCGCTCGTAGTCCTCGAGGATCTGCTCCGGTGTGAAGGTCCGCAGGTCCGGGTCGGCGAATCCGATCTCGCCTAGCGCTGCTGCGGCCCGGTCGGCCTCGTCCGCGCCTTTGACGATGGCGACGAGGAAGCCCTTCGGGGCGAAGACGAACGGCCGGTCAGAGAGGGCGGGATCCTGGTCGGTCGTGCCCACTGGCCAGACGATCGCGTCGTCAGGCATGGCGGTACTCCGACAGGGTGTCGGCAAGGGCCTGCTCGACCGGGGTGGCCTGGACGCCGAGCTTGTTGGCGATCTTGCTGCTGTCGACCACGAACGCCTCGTCGAACTGGTACTGCATCTCGACCAGCTCCCGCAGGACGGGGTTGACTACGCCCAGTGCCCGGAGCAGCACCGGCGGCATGGCGCGGAGCTTGCCGGCCGGGCGGCCGGCGTGCCGGTACACGATGTCGACCAGCTGGCGGGTGGTGCGGGTGTCGGGGTCGTTGGGCAGGTGCCACACCTGACCGGGGGCGTCGGGATGTTCGCCGAGGACGGCGAGGCCTTCGCCGATGTCGGGGATGTAGGTGTAGGTGTGTGGCTGGTCGGGGTTCCCGAGGACGGCGGCGGTCTTCCCGGCCAGTGCGGCCGGGAAGAGGCGGTCGCCGAGGTTGGACTGGGCGCCCCCGCGGGGGCCGAAATAGTCCGAGGCGCGGCCGATGGCGACCTCGACGCGTCCGGCCTCGTGCGTGGCGAGCAGCTCCCGAGCCATACCGCCGCGCAGCCGTCCCTTCGTGGTGTGCGCGTCGTAGGCGCGGTCCTCGGTCAGCGGGCGGCCGGCGGGTCGCCCGTACATGTAGACGTTCTCCATGCTGACCAGCCGGGCACCGGCGGCCTCGGCGGCCGCGAGGACCCCGGCCTGCAGCAGCGGGAACTGCGCCGTCCACTCCGGATACGGCGGGTTGAGCGTCTGGTAGACGACGTCGGCTCCCTGGGCGATTGCGCTTGTGAAGGCGGGGTCGCGGGCGTCGCCGCCGACGACCTCCACGTCGTCGGGGACGCGGGCGGACCCGGAGCGGTTGATCATCCGGGCGGTCTCGCCGCGGCGGCGCAGCGCGTCGAGGACGGCGAGGCCGATGGCGCCGGTGCCGAAGATGACGTGTCGCGGTGCGGTGGTCATGCGCGTGCCTCGCTCGGGATCGATGTCACGGGGGAGCCGGCCGCGGTGCGGTCGGGCAGGAGCCGGAGGAGGAGCAGCCCGGACAGGGCGGAGAAGGTGATCGCGCCATAGGCGCCGAAGACCGTGAACTGGTTGTCGACGGCGATCCCGCCGAGGGTGGTGGTGGTCCAGCCCAGCGCCCACAGGACGGGCATCGCGGCGGCCCACATCCAGCGGTGGCGGGCGGTGGGAGGCAGCGCCAGGGCCTGCGCGGGCCCGAGGACGAGCCCGGTGATCGCCCCCATCAGCGCCAGGTCGGCCAGCGATGTGCCGTAGCCGACGGTGACGGCGCCGAGGAGCAGTCCCAGGCCCATGCCGGTCGCGGTGGCCGGGACCCACCGGCGGATGTCGAATCGGCCTCGGCTGGCCAGCGTTTGACCCACGCCGATGACCAGGCCGGTGACCGCGCCGCCGAGCAGTGCGGCGATCGGGCCGTCGACGCGCCCGGCAACCCCGGTTCCGGCCAGCCCGGCGAGGGGAAAGGCGAGGAAACCAGCGGTCCAGATCAGCCAGCTGCGGAGGAATGAGGGGCGGGAGGTTCGGTAGGCGGTCATGGGGGTCAGCTCCTGACACCGGCGGCGGCCGGCTGAACGGGGACGGTGGACCGGCGGCGGTGCCGCACGATGAGGACGGCGGCGAACGCGATCAGCCAGACGCTCCACAGGATGTAGCCGGCGAAGTTGGCGGTGTCGACCAACGGCAGGTCCAGGGGGGAGAGGACCCCGGCGAACACGAGGACGGCCGACACCGAGCCGAGGGCGACGAACCAGCGGCCGGTGAACGCGCTGCCCAGCCCGGCGAGGACGAGCAGCGTCCATGCTGCGGTGAGCAGGTAACCACCGGTCTCCCCGATCAGGTTGCCCAGCACGCGGTTGGCGGTGCCGAACGCGGCGCGGGCATTCGCGGCCGCCACCGGGTCATCGCCGGCAGCGGTGGCGGCCCAGCCGGGAACCAGCAACGGCCAGCGGAGCAGGCCGATCACCTGGACGAGGGCGGCGGCGATGCCGACGGGGACCGACCACCGCAGCGGCCGGGACGTCGACAGCCGGCCCACGCCCACGGCGACGGGTGCGAGCAGCGCGGCGCCCAGGGCGAGAACCAGGAACCAGGTGGTCACGGCGGCTTGCGAGTTCCGGAAGGAAGCCAGCACGTCGCCGGCGGGCTGCTTGAGCACGTCGGGGTAGTCGAAGACGGACCCGAGGCCGGTGAAGGCCACGTTGAGCAGTACGGCTGCGGTGATCATGAGCGCGGCGGTGCGGCGAGGGGTCATGGTGGGCAGTTCCTTGTCCGGTGGAGGGGTGAGGGGCGGTCAGCGCTGTGCGGCGAGCGCGGCGATGTGTGCGACGAGCAGGGAGTCGGGGTGCTCGGCCAGGTGGTCGCGGGCCAGCAGGAGGGTGCGGTCGTCGTCGCCGCTCAGGTGCGCCGTCGCGACGGCGACCAACTGCCGGTCGCGCAGGCAGGAGGCGGAGGCGGCCGCCCGGGTGAGCAACGCCGGCCGACCGGGGGCAACGAGGGCGGCCCCGACGAGCACGGCCGTGTCATGGCTGGTGCCGGCAGCCTCGAGGATCGCGTCGGTGGCACCGGCGTTGTCCGCGATGAGATCCCGGATGAGCTGTTCCGGGATGCTGGCTGTCATGCGGCAAGCGTCGACGGGAGGGCTGACGAACCGCTGACGACGGACTGACGGTTCTAGGCTCGGCGCGTGCTCACCGTCGCGGTGCTGGGCCGGGTGGAGGTGCGGCGCGACGGTGTCTGCGCCGCCGTTCCCAGCGGCCTGACCACCGAGCTGCTGGTGCGGCTCGCGCTGGACGCCGGCCGGCCGGTCCGCGCCGAGCGGCTGGTCGAGGACCTGTGGCCGGGCACGACCGGCATCCGGCCGAACACGCTGCAGGCGAAGGTGTCGCAGTTGCGCCACGCTCTCGGCGACCCGGGCGCACTGACCGGCGGACCCGAGGGCTACACGTTGGCTGTCGACCCGGTCCGGGTGGACGCGCTGCACGCGCTCCGGCTCGCCGACGAGGGCGTCGCGCTGCTCGCCGCAGGGAACGCCGCAACGGCCGCGGTGACCTGCCGGGAGGGGCTGGCACTGTTCGGCGCCGAGGTGCTGCCCGCGGCGGGCGCGGCGGACTGGGTGCTCCCGCACCGGGTGCGACTGGAGGAGGCGCGCCTGCGTCTGCTCGAGGACGAGCTGGCCGCGCGGCTGGCTCTGGGTGCGACAGGGGAGATCGTCGGTGAGCTGGAGTCCCTGGTCGCCGTGCAGCCCCTGCGCGAGGGGCTGTGGGCGCTGCTCATCACCGCGCTCTACGGGGCCGGGCGGCAGTCCGATGCTCTGGCGGCATCCCGGCGGGTGGCCCGGCTGCTGTCCGACGAGCTCGGCGTGGACCCGGGCCCGGAGCTGGTTGCCCTGGAGCGCCGGGTGCTGGCGCACGACCCGGCGCTCGCGCCGGCTGCCCGGTCCCCGGCCGCGGACCGCCGCGTCGGCAACATCCCGGTACCGGCGACCCCACTCGTGGGGCGCGTCGATGAGCTGGCCGCACTCACGCAGGCGCTGGACAGCAACCGTCTCGTCACGGTCGTGGGTCCCGCCGGTGTGGGCAAGACCCGCCTGGCCGTCGAGGCCGCCGGTCGGAGCGCCGCCTCCGACGGCGCGTGGCTGGTGCGGCTGGAAGGCGCCCGGACTGCCACGGAGCTGCCGATCGCGATCGCCGACGCCGTCCCGGCGGTGGACGGCTCCCGCCGGGACGTCGCCACGGACCTGCGCGGAGCCGACCTGCTCCTGCTGCTGGACAACTGCGAGCACCTGACGGAGGGGGTAGCGGCACTGGTGGCGGCGGTGCTCGCAGCCGCGCCCCGGACGCGGGTGGTGGCGACCAGTCAACGACCACTCGGGCTCGACGGAGAGCTGGTCTTCCCGCTCGACCCGCTGCCGGAGGCCGACGCCGTCACACTCTTCGCGCAGCGAGCCGCCGAGCGGCGGCCGACCTTCGCACTCACCGGGGATGCCGCGTCCGCCGTGGAGCAGCTGTGCCGCGCGCTGGACTGTCTACCGCTCGCGATCGAGCTCGCCGCGGCGCGGACCCGGATCATGACGGTGGCCGAGATCGCCCGGCGGCTCGACGACCGCTTCACCCTGCTCACCGATCCGACGTCGACCCGCCCGGAGCGCCGGCGCGCCCTCTCCGCAGCCATCTCCTGGAGCTACGACCTCCTCTTTCCCGACGACCAGCACGGCCTCTGGGCGCTCGCGCAGTTCCCCGGAGGCGCCACCATGCCTGCCCTCGAACACGTCCTGAACGCGCTCGAGCTCCCCGCCGGCTCCGCTCTCGACATCGTCGACCGGCTGGTCGACCGCTCGCTGGTCACCGTCGACCCCGACGGGACCGCAGGCACCCGGTACCGGCTGCTGGACAGCGTCCGCGCCTTCGCCGCCGACCGGGCCGCCGAGGCGGGCGCGGCCGGCGCGGCGGCGGACGCACTGGTCTCCTGGACGGCTCGGTTCGCCGCCACCGTCGCCGGCTCGGTCCGCGGCTACGACCAGGCGCAGCAGGTCGCTGCGACCGCGGCCGAGCGAGCCACTATCGACGCCGCCCTGGACCGGGCGCGCGGCACTGATCCGCTCACCGGCCTTCGGATCGCCGTCGACCTCGGCTGGGCCTGGGTCCTGCTCGACGACGGGGCTGCGCCCGGCAGGCTGCGCGCAGCACGCCTCGCCTGCGACGACCCACCGCGCGACCTCGAGGTGGGCGCGCTGCTGCTGGAGAGCTGGTTCCAGGCGATGTCGGGAGACCTCAAGCCGGCCCGCATCCTCCTCGACCGGGCCACCGCCCTCGCCGAGGACGACGCCTCATTGGCCGCCCGCGTCCGCTGGTACGGCGGGTTCGTCCTGCCCCAGGAGGGCCGGGCGGCCGAAGCCCTGGCCGAACTGGCGACCTGCCGGGACCACTACTCCGCCACCGGATCCGCCTGGGAGGTCGGCGGCACCCAGCTGCTGTCGGCGTTCGCCTCCCTGGCGATCGGGGACACCGCAGGCGGGCGTACCGCCTGCGAGGAGGCGATACGCATCCTTCGCCCCATCGGGGACGCCTGGGCGATGCTCCACGCCGAGGGCGCCCTCGGCAGGATCGCCCACGCTGAGATGCGGTTCAGCGACGCCGCCCGGCACCACGGGGCCGCCGCCGAATCGGCCGACCGGCTCGGCTTCGGCGGGGCTGCCGCGCTGCATCGCGTGCAGCTTGGACGCGCGCAGCACCAGAGCCGTGACCCGGCCGCGTCCGACACCCTGCAACGGGCGGTCGACGGCGCCCGGCTCGCCGGAGACCGACGGCTGCTCACACTGGCCCAGGTAGCCCAGGCGGAGGTCCTGCACAGGGCCGGGGACCGGCCCGCGGCACGCAACCTGCTGGAGACCGCCCACCGTTGGTACGCCGAGTCCGGTGCCGGCGAGGGCGCAGCCCTCGCCGCCTGCCTCCGAGCCGCCATGCGAGCAGAGGACGGGGAGCCCGGCGCCCAGCAGGACCTGGAGTCTATTTACGAGGCCGCCGAGAGCTCCGGTGACCGCGAGGTCCAGGCACTGGCGGGCGCGGCCCTCGTCGGCTTGACGGACATCTGACCTTCCACCAACTCGCTCACCTACATGTCAGCGCGCACTGGCACACGGCAGGGTGTTCGCTGAAGTGGTTGCAGTTCTGGTTGGAGTTGGCGGCGTCCGCGCTGGTGTGCCAGCGTCCGCGGTCGCACGAACGAGCACGTCAAGTGGCTTACGGAACGGTCTGGCATTGTGGGGGTCAGGGGTTCGAGTCCCCTCAGCTCCACCCTTCTGAGCAGCGCTCTTTTCAGTTCGTCCTTCGACCACTTCGTCCCTGGTTGAGTTAGCCCACTTACTCGAGTCGTCGGTGAGCAGCAGGGCGCCCGTACCGGAGCGCCTCATCGAGTGGCAGAGGGAGCCAGTGACCGATGAGCCACGGTGCCTGGACTCGCGTGGGCGGACGTACGCCGTCGTGCAACCGGAAGTAGTCCAGTTCCACCAGGCTGCGCACGCGGTTCCTCCGGATCCGGTTGTGACCTCGGCCGGGCGGGACGGCCGAGGTCCGAGTCCGTGGCCGCGGCGTTCTCCGGATCGCAGGGGCACATGGCCGAGAACCTCGACGTCTTCGACCTCGAGCCCATCGACGACGAGATGAGCCCGATCGCCGTCGGCCGCTGGTTGCGCATGACCGGCGCCGGCATCACCGAACACGATGACCAACGATGTCCGGTCCGTCAGTGGCCGCCCAGCTGGACAGGAGCTGGATCGCGTCGTGCTCCGGTGTGCCGGGCTGCGGGGTGAAGACCGTCAGAACCTGGTCCCCTGTCGAGTCCACACTGAGGTTCTCGAAGGGCAGGGTCACCTCGCCTATCGCCGGGTGCCGGAAGGCCTTGACCCCCGGCTTGTGCGCTCGGACGTCGTTGGCGGCCCAGCGGGTACGGAAGGCGCCGCTGCGGGTGGACAGCGCACCGATGAGCCCGATCAGGGCCGGGTCGTCGGGACGGCGGCCGGCCGCTACCCGCAGCAGCGCCACCGTGTCGCCGGCGACGCGGTCCCAGTCCGGAAACAGCTGGCGAGCGCGGTGCTCGTCCAGGAACAGGAACAGCGCGGTATTCGGCGGGCCGTCGGTGTCGAACACCGGCGCGTACAGCGCACGTCCCAGGTCGTTGGCCGCCAGCACGTCAAGCCGGCTGTTGAACACCACGGCCGGGAGGTGGTGGAGGGAGTCCAGCACCACTCGAACTCCGGGGCGGACGGTCTCCTTGACTGCGGCCTTCCGGCGCTTGCCCGCCGCCGGCGTGAGCGCGGCCAGCAGGCGGTCGAGGTGGCTGCGCTCGTCGTCGTCGAGTCGGAGCACCGTGGCGACGGACTCCACGACGCTCGGGGACGGGCCAGTCGCCTGACCGCGCTCCAGGCGGATGTAGTACTCCGGGCTCACCCCGGCCAGCAGAGCGACCTCCTCCCGGCGGAGACCCTTCACCCGGCGGCGGGTCCCGCCGACGGGGAGGCCCGCGTCGGCCGGGGAGACCCGATCACGACGCGAGCTGAGGAACTCGCGCACGGCCGTTCTCGCCGCCTCCTTGCCGTCCATGCCACCGAGCGTAGGAGCAGCTCCGACCCGTAAAGGGTCACTGTGAGTACCCCTCTTGACAGGTCCTGTCCCGCCCGCTGCAGGCGGCGTTCTCTGGGGGTCGGCGATCGAGGCCGACCGAGCCCGCAGACCGCGGACCGCCTCGCCGCCGCAGAGGAGGACTCGACATGTCAGCCACGAAGGTCGTCCTGGTCACCGGAGCCGGACGCGGCATGGGCGTCGACATCGCGCGCTCCGCCCTCGACGCCGGCCACCAGGTCGTCGCCACCGCCCGCAACGCCCGAACAGTCACGGAGGCCCTCGGCAACCACGACGACCTATTGGCCGTCGCCCTGGACGTCACCGACCCGGCCAGCGTGCAGGCCGCCGTCGACGCCGCCATTGACCGCTTCGGCCGCGTCGACGTGCTGATCAACAACGCCGGGAACTTCTACGCCGGATTCTTCGAGGAGATCACGCCGGAGGACTTCCGCGCCCAGCTCGAGACCAACCTGTTCGGTCCCCTGAACGTCACCCGAGCAGTCCTGCCGGTCATGCGCGCCCAGCGCTCCGGAGTTGTCGTCACGATCAGCTCCACCGCGGGTCTGATCGGGCAGGAGTTCTGCACCGCCTACGCCGCGTCGAAGTTCGCTCTCGAGGGCTTCATGGAGTCCCTCACCCCCGAGGTCGCGCCCTACGGCATCCACACGATGGTCGTCGAGCCCGGCTTCTTCCGCACCGACCTGCTCACCCCCGAGTCCACGAGCTACGCCCAGCCCTCGATCGCCGACTACGCCGAGCGCACCGAGCAGACCGTCACCGCCTGGAACGGCATGAACGGCCAGCAGGGCGGCGACCCGGCCAAGCTCGCCCAGGCACTCATCGGCCTCGCGACCTCGGAGCAGCCGCCGGTGCGCTGGGTCGCCGGCGCGGACGCCGTCGCCGGTGTGGAGCAGAAGGCCAAGGACCTGCTCGCCCAGGTCGACGCCCACCGCGGCCTCTCCAGCAACCTCGCCCACGACGACGCCTGAGAGCACCTCCGGTCATGCCGACCTGGCGGGCCTGACACCACACCAACAAGGGAGCGCTACACCGTGAAGAAGGCACAGCTGGGAGACCTGAAGGTGTCTCGCATCGGCCTGGGCGCCATGACCATGGCCGGCACGTACACCAGTGAGGGCGGGCTGGACGACGCCGAGTCGATCGGGACGATCCGCCGGGCGCTGGAGCTGGGCGTCACCCACGTCGACACTGCGGAGGTCTACGGGCCCTTCCACAGCGAGGCGATCGTGGGACAGGCCATCAAGGGCCGCCGTGACGACGTGGTGATCGCCACGAAGTTCGGCCTCATCCAGTACGGCGAGGGAGCTCCGCGCGTCGGCGTCCTCGACAGCAGCCCACGCAACGTGCGGGCCGCGGTCGAGGGGTCACTGACCCGCCTGGGCACCGACCACATCGACCTGTACTACCAGCACCGCGTCGACCCCGGCACGCCGATCGAGGACACGGTCGGAGCACTGGCCGAGCTCGTGACCGAGGGCAAGATCCGGTACATCGGCCTGTCCGAAGCGAGCCCGGACACCATCCGCCGGGCACACGGTGTGCACCCGGTCAGCGCAGTGCAGACCGAGTACTCGTTGTGGACCCGAGACGTCGAGGCCGAGGTCCTGCCGCTGCTTCGCGAGCTCGGCGTCGGTTTCGTGCCGTACTCCCCGCTCGGGCACGGGCTGCTCGCCGGTCAGATCCGCACCGTCGACGACTTCGCGGACGACGACTGGCGCACGACCAACCCCCGGTTCACCGGCGAGAACTTCTGGCGCAACCTCGCCATCGTCGACGAGGTCAAGGCCATCGGCGCCGAGAACGGCGCGACCCCCGCCCAAACCGCGCTGGCCTGGTTGCTCAGCCGCGGCGAGGACATCGCCCCGATCCCCGGCACGCGCCGCGTGACCCGGGTCGAGGAAAACATCGCCGCCGACGCCGTCGAGCTCACCCCCGACCAGATCCACCGACTGGACAACCTCGAGCCCGTCGCGGGGGAGCGGCACGACGACACCAACATGGCCTCGATCGACCGCTGACCAGTTGGTTGCAGTCGTGGGTGCAGTTGACGCCGCTCGCCACCGTGCACCGGATTTCGCTGCGGTCCACACCGGCACCTCACCTCCACCCGCTCGCCTCAGGCCGTTCCCCTCTCGGAGCGGCCTGAGTGGTTCTCGGCGACGGTCACGTGATCGCGACCTCGGCGTCACCCGAGGGCAGGGGGTCCGTCATCGTGTCTACTGGTGCGACGATCACCGCGGTTCTAGCCTGCTGGCGTGCCCGATTCGCGTCCGATCACCGAGGTCGACGCCGTGCGGATCCGCGCCGCGGTGGCGGGTGTGCGGAAGGCTCAGGAGTCGCTGGAGAAGGCCGTCGCCCAGGCGTTGAAGAACGGCGCGTCGGTGCGCGCGGTCGCCGAGCTGGGCGTGTCGGCGAACACGGTGCAGAAGTACGGGCGGGCACACGGCTGGCCCACCGAGGAGAACCGGGAGCGGTTCTACGAGTCCCGCTACGACCGCGAGGACCGGGAGGGCCGAGGCGATTCGCGGCCGGCGTAGGGCGGCCTCACCAGCCTCCGCTTCATGGACCGGTGAGGCCTGACCGCGCGAGGCTCGTGGCTGAACGTCGTTCGGCTGGAAGCGACGCTACGCAGGAATTCCGACTGCCGAGGTGATCTTGGTAGGCGCTCACACGTTCAGCCCGCGGTCCCGTGATCGCGCGTACGTTGCCCTCAGACGCTGGGATGACCGAGCGTCGACTGTGCGTCAGGCAGCGGCGTACCCACGCGGGCCCGGAGGGTCCGTGACCGAGGTCGCCAGCCCCCGGTGTCGAGCAGACCGGAGGCCCGCCGTGGCCGACACCCAGAACCCGCAACCAGCCGATGCTGCTGAGGCGCTGGAGCGCCTGGGCCGGCTGTCCCTGCGCGAGCTGTCGTTGGACAGCCTGCTGCAGACGGTCGCCGACGTGACCAAGTCGGTGATGCCCGGCAATCCCGAGGCCTCGGTATTGCTGCTGGTGAAGGACCGGCCGACGACGGTGGTCTCCACGGGTGAGCTCGCCACCGATCTGGACGAGAGGCAGTACGAGCGAGGGCACGGCCCCTGCCTGCACGCGGCCCGTACCGGCGAGGTGACCGAGATCCCCGACACCCGCGCCGATGACCGGTGGCCTGACTACCTGCCGCGCGCCGTCGAGCGCGGCAACCTCAGTTCCTTGTCCATCCCGCTGGCCATCGACCCGGACGAGCGGGTAACCGGCGCGCTGAACATCTACGCCCGCCGCCCGGACGCCTTCGACGAGGCCAGCCGGTCGGTGGCCACCCGGTTCGCCCCGTACGCCGCGGTCGCCACCGGCAACCTGTACGCCTACCAGTCCGCCCGGGACATGGCCGAGAATCTGCAGGCCGCACTGGAATCCCGGGCGGTCATCGACCAGGCGAAGGGCATCCTGATGGAGCGCTACAAGCTCACCGCCGACCAGGCTTTCCAGCTCCTGGCACGGGCCTCGATGACGACCAACCGGAAGCTTCGGGACGTCGCCGACCACCTCGTGCGAACCGGCGAACTCCGCCTCCCGTAGGCAGCCTCATCGCGCGCGCCGGCCCGCCGCGATCGACGGATGCCGTTCAGCCGCCACCTCTGAGCCAGCGGTGCACCGACTTGCGGCCGGCCGCTCTCCAGGCCTCGTCGAAGCGCTGCTGCATCTGTCCGGCACGGCCCTCTTCACGGGCGTGGAGACGGCCGTAGAGGAAGGCGATCTCGGTGGTCGAGGCGCGCAGGGCGAGGTCGTGCAGCCGTTGGCGGGTGAGGACGGAGTCCTGGCGGTCGCCGAGGGCCTCCTGAACAGCCTCCAGCGCGGTGGCGAACCGTGAGGCGTCGTCGCCGAAGACGACGGCGACGGATTCGCCTGCGTACCGGGCCTGCTTGGCAGCCTTGCGGGCGTCGTGGAGCAGCTCGGAGCGTTCGGCGCCCTCCGGCAGCGCGTCCGCCTGACCGACGATGCGGTCGACCCGGGCGTAGCTGCGGGCGACGAGGGCGGGGAGCGCCTTGCCCGCGGGTCGCTTCGCCGCCTTGCGCAGCGGCGGTCGCTCGACCAGGCCGCGCAGCGACGTGAGGATGTCGTGGTAGCGGGGGCTGTCCAGCTCGGCGAGCACCCGGTCATGCGCGGTGCGGTATGCCTCGTCGAGGGAAGAGAGGGCGGCGTCGGCGCCCGCGTGGAGGTGCAGTTCGGCGTCCTCGCTGTCGACGGCGCCGCGCACCCTGTCCCGCATGACCTCGGCGTCCCGCGCGGCGCCGAGCTCTCCGGCCAGCCACTTGAGCTCGTCGCGCAGGGGGCCGATGACGTCGGGCTCGAAGAGCGGCTTGAAGGTGCTCAGGGCGCTGCGCAACCGGCGCGTGGCCACCCGCATCTTGTGCACGGCGTCCGGCGCGTCCAGCCGTACGGGCAGGTCCTGGGCCTGCACCTGGGCGACCTGTTCGCGGAGATGGGTCAGCACCACCTCGCCCGCCGGGCTCTTGGTCGTCAGCCGGGGAGCGGGGGCGGCCTTCCGGTCGGATCGGCGGCGCTTGGGCTCGGCGCCGGCCAGCACGTGAGCCAGCTTGGACGAGGCGGCGGGGCGCAGGCCCCGCTGCCGGAGGTGCTCGTCCAGCACGTCGACGAGATCCGTGGTGCCGTCGCCCAGCTCGAACTCGATCTCCCGCCACCGCGTCGCCGGGCCGACCGCCTCCCCGATCCCGTCAGTGGGTGAGATCCGTCGCGCCGTGACGCGGTCGTCGGCCACCTCGACGAGCACCCGGCCCGTTGGATCGCTCAGTCGCCGCACGGTTCGCTCGGTCGTGATCCGAGCCAGGGGCTGCAGCGGTCGGCCGAGAGTCTGCGCCCACACCATCGACTGCAGCTGTTCCGGCACGCTGCGAGGCATGCGGCCGGGTGGCACGCGTCCCGGTGGCAGCCGGACCTCGGACCGGGTCGCCCGGCCGGCCGGAACCTTGAGGTGCCAGCCCGAGTCGTCGCCACCGGTTCGCCGACGCAACGTGAGTCCGGCCGCGGCCAGCCGGAGATCGGCGGTGTCGAAGTAGACGGCCTCCAGACGGTGCTCGGCCGCCACTCCGTCGGCCAGGGGCGCGTCGCCCGGGAGGGAGGCGCCGGCGACGTCGGCCACCAACTGGACGAGCGAGGGGAGTTCGAACTCGTCGTCCGCGCTGTACTTCAACTCGACTTCTCGGTGAAGCTCGGGCACCGCACAGGTGTACACCGGAAAGGTGAACCGGCTCTACCAGCGCGGTCCCGCTCCTAGCAGTCGATCGGCTCGCGCGGCCCGGGAATACTCCCGGTGACCGCCGCCATTGCCCGGTAGCGAGCGGCTGGGGTCATGCCCATGAAGTGCAGCGCGTGCGGCCGGGGAACCAGCGGTCGGTCCCCATAGGAACCGGCGGAGCTGTTGAAGCAGTCGTCGTCCTCCCGTGGAGCGGTCCACGGCTGGTTCCAGCCGGACGGCAGCCAGCTGGTGCCGGTGAGGAAGTCGTTGCCGGGCCCCGGTCGCGCCCAGTGGTAGCGCTCGTCCCCCCGGTTCCACCCGAGGGCCGCGAGGACGGCGCCCTGATCGGCCCATGGCCCCGGTTGCGGCCCGGCCGCCGCCACGGCGTCGAGGAACGCGAATGCCTGGGGGCAGGAGCGCAGCAGCCAGACGCCGGTGTTGGGGTTCACCCGGTGCTCGCTCGGCACCTGCTCCAGCGCGAGGGCCTGGAAGGCCGCCGGGTGCAGGTGCCCGCTGACGTCCTCGTCGTCGCGCAGGATCAGCACGTCGGCGTCGACCCACATCGCCAGCGGAGCGCGCTCCAGCGCCGCGCGGAGCAGACCGATCTTGGCCCACTTGGCGCGCTGTGCGCCGGCATCGGCGGCCACCCCGTCGGAGGGCAGGTCCCCGACGTCCACCGCCCAGCCCCATCGGTCGGCCCAGCGGCGGAACGTGGGCAGCGCGAGCTCCCGCAGCGCGGCCCGCATGCTCGGGCCGGCGGCCGAGACGAGGATGCCGGACACGAGGACCTCCTAGGGTGAGTCGACGGCGGCGTCGTCCTCGAGGACGTCGGCGGCCGAGCCGACGATGCTGGGGTCCGGGACGCCGATCGCGGCGGCGTCCTTGTCCGTGTAGTCGAACCGGGTCAGGACGTGCCGCATGGCCTCGAGCCGTGCACGCTTCTTGTCGTTGCTCTTGATCACCGTCCACGGCGCGTCCGCGGTGTCGGTGTGCAGGAACATGGCCTCCTTGGCCTCCGTGTACTCGTCCCACTTGTCCAGGGAGGCCAGGTCGGTGGGGGAGAGCTTCCACTGCCGCACCGGGTCGATCTGCCGGACGATGAACCGGCTGATCTGCTCCCCGCGGGAGACCGAGAACCAGAGCTTGACCAGCCAGATGTCGCTGCGCACCAGCATCCGCTCGAACAGCGGCGCCTGGCGCAGGAACTGCTCGTACTCCTCGTCGGTGCAGTACCCCATCACCCGCTCGACGCCGGCGCGGTTGTACCAGGAGCGGTCGAACAGCACGATTTCCCCGCCTGCAGGCAGGTGCTGGACGTAGCGCTGGAAATACCACTGGGTCCGCTCGCGCTCGCTCGGCTTGTCCAGCGCGACCACTCGCGCGCCGCGCGGGTTGAGGTGCTCGGTGAAGCGCTTGATCGTGCCGCCCTTGCCCGCTGCGTCGCGGCCCTCGAAGACGATCACGATCTTCTGCCCGGTGTCCTTGACCCAGCCCTGCAGCTTCAGCAGTTCGATCTGCAGCCGCCGCTTGGCGATCTCGTACTCGCGGCGCTCCATCCGGTCGTCGTACGGATAGCCCTCGCGCCAGGTCTCCACCCGGAGCCCGTCCGGGCCGTAGAGCTCCCGGTCGTCGTCCCAGTCCTCATCGGAGAACTCGTCCGGCAACTGGTTGAGCCGCCACTGGCGTAGATCGATCAGCTCGCCGGGCTGGCCCTCGATGGCGGTGAACCGGAGGTGCTGCGTCATGTCCTCATCGTCCGGCAATCCGACCCGGCCTGGACGCCCGCCGGCCGCCGATCACGAAGTCGCCGAGGGTCGTCAGCGGTCCCCGCTCGCACGCAGCGCGGCGTCCGTCCCGTCGTCATCCCGGCCAGGATGGGCGTCCGAGGTGTCCGGAGGGTGACCGGGAGTGGGATTTCTCCAGTCCATCGAGCGAAGGCTCAGCCCGGGTTCGCGGTGAGTCGGATGGTGCCGTCCTCGACCCGGTCGACGAGGGCGACATCGACGACGCGGGTGTGCCGGTGCAGCGCCCGGATCAGCGCGCGCACCAGCCAGGGCCCTCGCTGCCCCTCCTGCTGGTAGCCGAGGGCGGCGCCGGCGAGGCGGCCGCTGACCACCAGGGCGCGCACCCGTGGCGCCGGCGTCGGACCGGAGCTGGGGCCGTCGAGGCTGCAGCGGAGGCCCGTGACGACGCCCAGCCGCCGGCCGTCGGGAGTCCGGACCGACGCCCCGAGCAACTCACTCGCTCGCATGCCGGCTCCCCGGGATGCGTTCGATGACGTGGGTGCGCATCCAGTCCTCCAGCCGCGCGATGCCGAGCTCGTCCCGGGAGCGGTCCAGGACGACGGCACTGCCGAGCTCGGTCACCCGCTCGAAGGGGATGCGCCGCGGCTGAGGTTCGGGGTCCTCGGACCACCGCCGCGCCAGGGCCACCGTCCAGCGGCCGAGCCGTCCCGGCAGGCGTGGGCCGAGCGCGAGCGGTCCCGCCAGGAGCGCGGTGACGACGAACCCGCCGTCGTCCGCGCGGGCGAGTTCGACGTCGTCGACCTTGCAGATCATGGCGCCGTCCGGGTCGACGACCTGCCGGTCCAGCAGCCGCAACTTGAGTTCGAAGGTCTCGTCGGTCATCTGTCACTGTCCTGCCGCGGTGAGGAGCATCAAGGGGATCGACGCGAGGGCCACGACGACGATCACGCCGAGGAAGACCGTGCCGAGCACGTTGGCCAACCGTCCGTTGACGTGCTCGCCCATGTACACGGGGTCGTTCGCGACGACGAGGATCGGGAAGTAGGTCAGCGGCAGCGCGACCGCCGAGAAGACGATCGAATACTCGGTGACCTTGATCGGGTCGGCCGTGGTCAGCACGCCCGCGATCGCCGCGATCAGCGCCAGCAGGACGACGACGTGGAACCGGGCCGCCCGCCGTGGGCGCACGAACTTGCCCCACTGCCACCCGAAGTACTGGGCGATGGAGTACCCGGTGGACAGGCCGGTCTCCAGCGCCGCGCCGAACGTGGCGGCGAAGAACCCGAGGATCGCGACGGCCAGCCCCAGCTTGCCGACCGCCACGGCGACGGGGAGACCGACCTGGCCGAGCGTGGCGACCTCGATCCCCTGCGGCATGAGGACGAGCGCGGCGCAGCCGGCGATGGCCACCGACAGCAGGCCGCCCAGCGGGAACCCGATGAACACGTTGACCCGCGAGGTGGCGATGTCCTTCGCCGTCCAGCGCTCCTCGACGGCGCCGGAGGAGAAGAAGAAGACCTCGTACGGGGTCATGGCGGCGCCGAACAGCGCGACGCCGTAGTACAGGTAGGTGGAGAGGTCCTCCGACGCGGGCTTGTGCGGCGCGACGATCGCGTGCAGCAGGCCACCCCAGTCCGGATTCAGCTGCCACAGCGCCACCGCGAACACGATGAGGGCCAGCCCGAGCAGGCCGAAGACGTCCTCCAGCAGGGAGAACGTGAGCCGCCAGATGACGAGCCAGACCGCGAAGCCGACGACGGGCACGAACAGCAGGTAGTTCACGCTGGTCGCCAGCTCGAGGGCGAGCGCGACGCCACCGATCTCGGCGGTGAACGTCAGGACGGTCACCAGCACCGATGCGGCCAGGTTGAGCAGGCCCGCGCGGGGGCCGAGCCGCTCGCGGATCAGGTCGAACGTGCCCCTCCGGGTCACGGCGGCCACGCGGCCGGACATCTCCGCGAACAGGCAGATGCCCACGACGCCCAGCGCGGTGACCCACACCAGCGACAGCCCGAAGCGGGCGCCGGCGAGGGCGTTGGCGACCAGGTCGCCGATGTCCACGAAGCCGCCGATGGCGGTGAGCACGCCCAGGAAGATCGACAAGATGCGCTTCATCCGCCGTGCTCCTGGGCGAACCTCTCGAGCCGGTCGGCGACCCCGCTGAGGTGGCTGCTCGTCGACCGCAGGGCGTCGGTCCGCTCGCGCCGGGCGGCGATCCGGAGCTCGGTGACGTCCGAGGCCGCGGACTGCAGCAGCGGGTCCAGGGCGGCCCGGAGGTCGTCGGCGGCGGAGGTGGGCGGGGGCTGCACGGAGTCGAACGTCGTCTGCACCGAACCCAGAGCCTGCTCGGCGTCGACCAGGACGGGCTCCAGGTAGGTGCCGAGCAGCCGGTCGTCGGCGGAGGTGTGCGCGGCCACCAGGGCGGTCCGGGCCTCCGACAGCGCGGCCTGCGCGGTGCTGGCGGCCTTCGACTCGTAGGCCGCGTCGTCGGGGGCAGGGGCGACGCAACCCGCCAGGGCCAGCGTGCAGACGGCGATGCCGAGGAGGGCCGAACGGGTCATCGCCGCCCGCCGCGCAGCAGGAAGAACCCGAGCAGGGCCAGCAGGACGGCGAACTCCGCCCAGGCGGTCAGCAGGACGAGGCCGTCGGTCATGGTCGGCGGGGGATCACGCCCGGCTCCGTCGCCACGCCATCAGCCCGGCCAGCACCGCCCCGGCGCCCGCGGCGAGCGCGCCGTGGTTGCGCGAGGCCCACAGCTGCGGATCCCAGGAGATGGTCCGCCGGCCAAAGATGCCGTGCATGCCGAAGTCGCGGCCGTCGCTGCCGTCGGCCGGCTGGAAGAGGTTCGCCGGGGCGTCGGGGTCGTGCGGCTGGCTGGTCTGCTGGCTGTCGAAGCCGGTGCGGGCGAGGTACCGGTCGAGCAGCCCGGGGGCGAGGGCGTTGGCCGCCAGGGTCGCCGCGGTGCTGGCGCCCACCCAGTACTCCCGCCGCTTGGGGTGGTCGGCCGCGTACAGGACGTTCGTGGCCACCAGCTCCGGCTGGTAGATCGGCGGCACGGGCTGCGGATGCCGGGGCAGCCGCGAGAGCACCCACGAGAACTGCGGGGTGTTCACCGCCGGCATCTGCACCATCGTCACGTGCACGTTGCTCTTCTCGTGCAGCAGCTCGCAGCGCAGCGCCTCGTGGAACCCCTGGATGGCGTGCTTGGCCCCGCAGTAGGCGGTCTGCAGCGGGATGCCGCGGTAGGCCAGTGCCGACCCGACGTGCACGATCACGCCGCGGTCGCGCGCCTTCATCCGCGGCAGCACCGCCTGGGTGGCGTACACGTAGCCGAGGTAGGTGACCTCGGTGGCCCGCCGGAACTCCTGGGGCGAGATCTGGTCGAACGGCGCGAACACCGACGTGAACGCGACGTTGACCCAGACGTCGATCGGCCCCGCCTCGTTCTCCATGCGGTCGACGGCGGCCGCGACCTGATCGGGGTCGGCCACGTCGAGCGGCAGCACGACCGCGCGGCCGCCCGCCCGCTCGACCTCCTTGGCCGCCGAGGCGAGGCCGGTCTGCCCGCGGGCGATCAGCCCGACGGTGGCGCCCCGCGCTCCGAAGGCGACGGCGACGGCGCGGCCGATGCCCGCGCTCGCGCCCGTGACGACGACGGTCTGTGGCTTCACAGCGCGCACTCCTTCTCTTCCCAGAGGACGACGAGTCGGCAGTGGTGCATGCTCAGTTCTTCGGCGACCGCACGGAGCGCGGTCAGCCCTGCCTCGTCCGGGAGCTCCGTTCCCCGCAGTTCGACGGTGATGCGCGCGTGACCCGCCCGGCGCAACTGGTCGGTGGTGCCGGCGAGCAGGTCGACGGCGGCGGACGTGAGCAGACCGGTGGTGGCGACCCGTCCGTCGGCCCAGTCGACCGACTCGGTGAACCGGTCGGCCGGGGGTGCGCTCACGACACCCTCCAGCGATCGGCGTCGGCCGCCAGGGTCATGCCGTGCCCGGGAGCGCGGCCGGGGTGCAGGGCTCCGGCGGTGACCGGCGGCGCACCGTCGACCAGCAGGGGTTCGAGGCGGCCGTGGTCGGCGAACCACTCGACGTGGCGCAGCTGCGGGAGGGACGCCGCGACGGGGGCGTGCAGGGACGGCGCGCAGTGGGCCGACACCTGCAGTCCGGCCGCGACCGCCACGGCGGCGCAGCGGAGCCACCCGGTGTAGCCGCCGCAGCGGGTCGCGTCTAGCTGCAGGCAGTCGACCGCAGGGCTCAGCCGGACGGCCTCGCGCTCGTCCGAGACGTACTCCCCGGCGGCGACGTCGCACCGCAGCACCCCACGCAGCAGGCGCAGGTCGTCGACGTCGTCGCTGCTGACCGGCTCCTCGAACCACACCACACCGAGCTCGTCGAGGACCGCGCCGATCCGGCGCGCCTGGCCCGGGGCGTAGCCGCCGTTGGCATCGACCATCAGCTCCGCGTCGTCCCCGGCCAGCTCGCGCAGCCGGCTCACCCGGACGACGTCCCGCTCGGGGTTGCCGCCCCACGACTCACCGATCTTGATCTTCATCGCCGTGCAGCCCGCCGCCTGCCAGTCCTCCACCTGGGCGGCGAGCTGGGCGTCGTCGAACGTGGTGAACCCGCCGGAGCCGTACACGGGGACGTCGTCGCGCACCCGCCCGAACAGGTCGGCCAGCGGCGTCTCCAGCAGCCGCGCCTTGAGGTCCCAGAGGGCGATGTCGACGGCCGAGAGCGCCTGGGCGTACAGCCCCCGGGTGCCGAGGTTGCGGCCGGCCCGGTGCATCGCGGCCCAGGCTCCGGGGGCGTCGAAGGCGTCGTGCCCGCGAAGCGCCCCGGAGAGCTCGCCCTCGACCAGTGCGGCGGCCGCCGGTGAGCTGTAGGTCCAGCCCAGTCCGGTGCGCCCGCCGGCCTCCACCTCGGCGGTCACGGCGGTCGTGGCGTTCCACGCGAACGTGCCGTCGGCCTCCGGGGTCGGGGTCGGGAAGCGGTAGACGCCGGCCCGGACGGCGGTGACCGGTGTCGCGACGGTCGTCGTCATGACGCCGCCTGGTGCGCGAGGCCCACCCGCGCGCCCGCGATCAGCCGGTCGGCCGCCCGTGCGGCCAGCGCCATGATGGTCAGCCCCGGGTTCGCCGACCCCTGCGTCGGCAGGGTGCTGCCGTCGACCACGTGCAGCCCCGCGACCCCGAACACCCGGTGGTCGGCGTCCACGACGCCGTCCTGGGGCCGGGCCGCCATGCGCGCCCCGCCGACGAGGTGGGCGAACCGCTGGATCGTGATGACCTCGCGGGCGCCCGCGGCCGTGAGGATCTCCTCCATGGTCGTCTGGGCGGCCGCCAGCAGTTGCTTGTCGTTGTCGCACTGGCTGTAGGAGAAGTGGGCGACCGGCAGGCCGTGCCGGTCGGTCTCGTCGCCGAGGGTGACCCGGTTGCCGGCCTGCGGCAGGAACTCGCACAGCGAGCCGAGAGTCGCCCAGTGCACGTAGTCGCGCATGTACTCGCGCAACACCGATCCCCAGTGGCCCTGGGCCACCACGTGCTCGGCCCAGGTGATGGGCAGCGGGCTGACCGTCTGGATGGACCAGCCGCGCTTGTACGGCTTGGTCGGGTCGGTCTCGTAGAACTGCTCGCTGCTCACCTCCGGCGGCGGTGCCTTGTACATGCGCACCTCCTCGTCGAAGCGCCCGGCGCTCTGCGGCGCCCCCTGCACCATGAGGTAGCGGCCCACCTGGTCGGACTCGTTGCCCAGGCCGTCGGGGTAGCGCGGCGTCGCAGAGAGCAGCAGCAGCCGCGGCGTCTCGATGCTGTACCCGGCGACCGCGACCGCCCGGGCGCGCTGGCGGTACTCCCGGCCGCGGTGCAGGTAGGTGACCCCGGTGACCCGGCCGGCGTCGTCGTCGACGAGCACCCGGCTGACGTGGCAGTCGGCCCGGATCTCCGCCCCGTGCGCGAGCGCGTCCGGAACGTGCGTGATCAGCGGGCTCGCCTTGGCGTTCACCTTGCACCCCTGCAGGCAGAAGCCGCGGTAGATGCAGTGCGGCCGGTTGCCGAAGCGCCCGTTCGCGATCGCCACCGGGCCCACCCGGGCCTCGATCCCGGCCGCGGAGGCGCCGCGCAGGAAGATGTCGCCGTTGCCGCCCACGGGGTGCGGCGAGTGCGGATAGCGGTGCGGATCCCCCCAGGGCCAGTCCTGCCCGGCGACCGGGAGCTCCGCCTCGATCGCCTCGTAGTACGGCCGGAGGTGGGCGTAGGCGATCGGCCAGTCGGCCCCGACGCCGTCCGCCGTCCTGGTCCGGAAGTCCGAGGGATGGAACCGCGGCGTGTAGCCGGCGTAGTGGACCATCGACCCGCCGACGCCGCGGCCGGAGTTGTTGCTGCCCAGCGGCACCGGGTCGGCGCCGCCGATCTGCCGGGGCTCGGTCCAGTAGAGGCCGTGCGAGCCGCGCTCGTCGCTGACCCAGTCGCGGTCGGGGTCCCAGAAGGGTCCGGCGTCCAGGCACACGACCCGCCAGCCGGCGCGCGCCAGCCGCTGGGTCAGCACCGCGCCGCCCGCGCCGGCGCCGACGACGACCAGGTCCACCTCGTCGTCGAGGTCGTGGTGGCGCATGTCCTCGCGGAGTCGGTGGTTCGTGCGCGACCCGTCGTTCGGCAGCAGCCAGGCCGACTCGTTGCGCGCCCGGACGGCGGCCTCGCCCTTCACCGCGTCCCCCGGTCGAGCAGCTCGGCGTGCTCCCGGCGGGCCTGCTCGACCCGGCGGCCGGCGGTCACCGGATCGGCGGGCTCGTCGTCGCGCTGCTCCCACTTCTCCCGGGCGTCCACCCCCAGGTTGAGGTAGCCGCGCGGATAGGCCGGCCCCGGGAAGCCGATCTCGTTCCACGCCCACGGGTGGGAGTAGAAGGCGGTGCAGGCGTAGCGCGTCCACAGGCTCCAGACCTGGGCGGCGGTCAGGCCGTGCCAGTCACCGTCGGTGTCCTGCACGGCCTGCACGAGTGCGGCCTGCTGGTCGGGCGCGAGTTCGGCGAACCCGCGCCCGAACCGGCTGTGCGCGTCCTCGTCCAGGCAGGCCAGCGTCCGCCGCCACGCGTCGCCGTCCTCGGGCATGGTGTCGTAGTGCCAGCCGTCGGTCTCCCCGACGGCGAGGCGCTCGTCGATCAGCTCCAGCACCGGCACGCGCGGCTCGGCGTCCTGCGCGAGGAGCAGGTCCAACAGGGGAGCGGCGACGGCGACCTCCGCGACGGTGAAGAACGACAGGCCGGTGGGATGACTCAATCGGGCAAGGACGGCGCCGGCGGTGACGTCGTCCCACAGGTCGACCTGGGCCAGCACGTCGAAGCCGGGGTACCGACCGCGGCCCTGCGGTGTGATCGCGCGGCGGTCGGGGCTGCGGTAGGGCATCAGCGGCCGCCCTCCCGGCGGCCCTCGCGCCGCAGGACGGCGGCGAGCAGCCCCATGCCTCCGACCATCGAGGCCAGCAGCGGCGCGAAGACCGGCGGGCCGGACTCCATGTTGTAGAGCGTCCAGCCGCCGGGACGCTGGGCGATGCCCCGCCAGTGCAGGTAGGTGCCCTGGAGACCGTTGACGACGATGGCCGCGCTGGCCAGGGGGAGCACCGTCTTGGCGGCGCGTCGGGAGAAGACCGCCGCGATCCCGGCGGGAACGGCGGCCGGGACGACCGCCACCGGCCACCACATCATCCGGTTGCCGAAGCTGGCCTTGTCGTGGGACAGATAGATCTCCCCGGCGGTGACCGCCGCGCCGGCCGCCGTGAGCGCCGACAGCGTGCGCTCGAAACGGCCGGTGGCGAGGTCCCGGCGGGCGGTCGCGAGCAGACCCATCTCAGTCGCCGTCCTTCGTGCCGGGCAGGTACTGCTGGACCTTCTGCTTAAGGCCCTGCTTGACGATGCCGGCGGCGTCCTCGTCTCCGTGCAGCACCGCGGAGGCGGTCGCCTTCACCTGCTCGAAGGTGGCGTGCGGGGGGATGGGCGGGACGTCGGGGTCGCAGCGGATGTCCAGCACGGTGGGCCGGTCGGCCGACAGCGCCGCCTCCCAGGCCGGCCCCACGCCGTCGGCGGTGTCGACGTTGATGCCCTGCAGCCCGAGGGAACGGGCGAAGGCGGCGTAGTCGACGTCCGGGAGGGTCTGCGACTCGGCGAACTTGGGGGAGCCCTCCATGGCGCGCATCTCCCAGGTGACCTGGTTGAGGTCGTCGTTGTGCAGGACGGCGACGATCAGCCGTGGATCGCTCCACTGGCGGTAGTACTTCGCCACGGTGATCTGCTCGGCCAGGCCGTTCATCTGCATCGCGCCGTCGCCGACCAGCGCGATCGCGGGCCGGTCGGGGTGCGCCCACTTGGCGCCGATCGCGTACGGGACGCCGGGGCCCATCGTGGCGAGGTTTCCCGAGAGCGAGCCGCGGGCGCCGCCCCGCATCGTCAGGTGCCGCGCGTACCAGTTGGCGGAGCTGCCGGAGTCGCTGGAGACCATGGCGTTCGCCGGCAGCCGCTCGGAGAGCTCGTGCACGATCCGCATCGGGTTCACCGGGTCGGCGTCGGTCATCGCGCGGCGCTGCGCCGTCTCCTTCCAGTCGGTGACGTCGGACTCGACCTTCTCCCGCCAGCTCCGGTCGGGCTTGCGCTCGAGGAGCGGGATCAGGGCCCGCAGCGTCGCGCCGGCGTCGCCGACCAGGTTGACCTCGTACGGGTAGCGCATGCCGATCCAGGCGGCGGAGCGGTCGATCTGGACGGCCCGGGCCTGGTCGAGCGCCGGGTAGAACTGCGTGTAGGGGAAGTTCGAGCCGACGGTGAGCAGCGTGTCGCAGCCCTGCATCATGCGGTCGCTGGCCGTGGTGCCCAGCAGGCCGATCGAGCCGGTCACCCAGGGCAGCGTGTCGGGCAGCACGTCCTTGCCGAGCAGCGCCTTCGCGGCTCCCGCGCCGAGCAGGTCGGCCACCTCGGCGAGCTCGTCGGCGCACCCCCGGGCCCCCTGACCCACCAGCATGGCGACCTTGCCGCCGGCGTTCAGCAGGTCGGCGGCCTGCCGCAGCGCCTCGGGGTCCGGTGTCACGGTGGGCGGGGCGAAGCCGAGGCTCGAGGGCACCTCCTTGAACGCGTGCCCGGGAGCGGAGTACTCGAGCTCCAGCACGTCTGAGGGAAAGATCAGGCAGGTCGGCGCCTGCTGGCTCACCGCGATCCGGATGGCCCGGTCGATCAAGTTGGGCAGCTGCTCGGGCACGGTGCACATCTGCACGTAGTCGCTGCAGACGTCCTTGAACAGGCTCAGCAGGTCGACCTCCTGCTGGTAGGAGCCGCCCATCGCCGAGCGGGCCGTCTGCCCGACCAGGGCGACGACCGGCACGTGGTCGAGCTTCGCGTCGTACAGGCCGTTGAGCAGGTGGATGGCCCCCGGCCCGCTGGTCGCGGCGCAGACGCCGAACGTGCCGCTGAACTTCGCGAAGCCGACCGCCTCGAAGGCCGACATCTCCTCGTGCCGCGACTGGACGAACTGCGGGTCGTTGCCCGCCCGCCCCCAGGCCGCCAGCAGGCCGTTGATCCCGTCACCGGGAAAGCCGAACACCTGGCGGACGCCCCACTCGCGCAACCGCGAGAGGACGAAGTCGGCGACGTTCTGGCTCATGGGTGCCTCCGATCGGTTCAAGCGTGCGCCCCGTTCCTGATTGTTGGCTTATGGCAACAGTTGTGCAAGCTGGGAGCTGCCGGGCGGGGCAGTTCCGGTCGCCCGACACGCCGTCCCACCGCGTGTCGGGCGACCACGACTGCTCACTCGGCTCGTCATTCGGCCTCCCGGGCCTGCCGGCCGGCCTCGTGCGCGGCGAGGCTGCCGCTGAGGTGGCGCGCGGTGTTGACCAGGCCCACGTGGCTGAACGCCTGCGGCGTGTTGCCGACCTGCCGCTGCGCATGGACGTCGTACTCCTCGCTGAGCAGGCCCAGGTCGTTGCGCAACCCGAGCAGCCGCTCGAAGAGCTGCTCGGCCTCGCCGGTGCGCCGCAGGCCGGCGAGCGCGTCGGCCAGCCAGAAGGTGCAGGCGAGGAATGCGCCCTCGGTGCCGGGCAGGCCGTCGACGCCGCCGTCGGCGTCGGGGCGGTAGCGCAGCAGGAAGCCGTCCTGGTCCAGCTCCTTCGCGACGGCGTCCACGGTGCCGCTGACGCGTGGGTCGTCCCAGGGCAGGAAGCCCACCCGCGGGATCAGCAGGAGTGCCGCGTCGAGGCCCCGTGAGCCGTAGAACTGCGTGAAGGTGTTCCGGTCGGCGTCGAAGCCCTTCTGGCAGACCTCGTCGTGGATCTCCTGGCGCAGCCGCCGCCACCGGTCCACCGGCCCGTCGAGCCCGAACCGCTCCACCGCCTGCACCGCCCGGTCGACGCCGGCCCAGGCCATCACCTTCGAGTGCACGAACGGCCGCTGCGGCCCGCGCACCTCCCAGAGGCTGTTGTCCGGCCGGTCCCAGGCGCCCTCGAGGAAGTCGAGCAGGGCCCGTTGCAGCCGCCATGCGTCCGCGGTGCTCGACAGGCCCGCCGCACGGCCGAGGTGCAGGCCGTCGAGGACCTCGCCCCACACGTCGAGCTGGAACTGCTCTGCTGCGGCGTTGCCGATGCGCACGGGGGAGGAGTCCTCGTATCCCGACAGCCAGGGCAGCTCGTACTCCGGTATCCGGCGGGAACCGTCGAGGGCGTACATGATCCGGAGGTCCGCGGGGTCGCCGGCGACCGCGCGCAGCAGCCAGTCGCGCCAGGCACGCGCCTCGCGCACGTATCCGGTGCCGAGCAGGGCCTGCAGGGTGAACGAGGCGTCGCGGAGCCAGCAGAACCGGTAGTCCCAGTTGCGCGAGCCGCCCAGATCCTCCGGCAGCGACGTCGTGGCCGCGGCGAGGATGCCGCCGGTCGGTGCGTAGGTCAGCGCCTTGAGCGTCACCACCGACCGGCGGACGGCGTCGGACCAGCGGCCGTCGTAACGGCAGTGGTCCATCCAGTCCGACCAGAAGTCCATGGTCTCCAGTAGCGAGGTGTCCGCGTCCACCGCCCGGGGTCGGGGCCCGTACGACGCCGCGTACGTGAGGACGAACGGCACCCGCTCGCCGGCCGACACCTCGAACGAGGCCGCGAGCGTGCCGTCGGAGTGGTCCACCGGCACCGGAGTCCGGAACCACACGGCGTCCGGGCCGGCGATCGCTCCCCACTCGTCGTCGACGGTGCGGATCCACGGGGTGATCCGGCCGTAGTCGAAGCGGAGCAGCAGCTCACTGCGGATCGACACCCGGCCGGAGACGCCTTCGACGATCCGCACGACGTCGGGTGCCTCTCCCCGGGGTGGCATCAGGTCGACGACGCGCACCGTTCCGTCCGGGGTCTCCCACTCCGTCTCCAGCACGAGGGAGTCCCCGCGGTAGCGGCGCCGGGTGCACGGGCCGCCGTCGGCCGGCGCCAGCAGCCAGTGCCCCGCCCGGTCCTCGTCGAGCAGCGCGGCGAAACAGGCCGGCGAGTCGAAGCGGGGCAGGCAGAGCCAGTCGATCGACCCGTCGCGGCCCACGAGGGCCGCGGTCTGCAGGTCGCCGATGAGGCCGTAGTCCTCGATCCGACCCACCATGGCGTTCCTCCCGGGATGCCGCCGGTCGAACAGTTGCTATATACCAACGATAGGAGTGGGCTAACCATCGTGCAGGTCGATGGTGGCGCCGTGGCAAGCTGTCCGGGCGACGAGACGGCTCTGGACCGTGGTTCCCGTGAGCGCAGTGGACCGGAGGTGAGCGTGGCGACCGTGTCGGAGGACCACGTCCTGCTGGCGCTCGCGCGCATGGCGATGGACGCGTCGGTGCGCGCGTCCGGTGAGCTGGGGGCGCTGTCTCCCGTGCAGCTGCGCGCCCTCACGGCGCTCCGTCAGCTGAGCGAGGCGAACCTGGCCCAATTGGCCGAGGAGATGGGTGTCACCGTCTCGACCACGAGCCGGCTCGTCGACCGGCTCGTGGCCGCCGACTGGGTGCACCGGGCGCCCTCGCCGCACAACCGCCGCGAGATCAGCCTGACCCTGACCGACACCGGCAAGCGGCTGCTGCGGCGCTACGACAAGCGGCGCGTGGAGCTGCTGGGGGAGTGCCTGCAGCGGCTGCCGCAGGATCGCCGCGACTCGGTCGTCGAGGCGCTGGCGGAGCTGGCCCACGTGGCGCACGCCTGACGGTCCGCAACGCCTCCTCGGGGCTCACGCCCGCGGCAGAACCGCCGTCCTGATGCTCCTCAGGGCGAGTGCCGCCGCTCCCGCGAGCGCCGTCGCCGCGCCGCCCAGCACGAACGGGAGGAAGGGACCGGCGACGCCGGCGAGCATGCCCGTTCCGGCGTAACCCAGGGGGATGCTGCCCATCGCGGCCACGCTGACGAGTGCCATGACGCGCCCGGCCTGTTCCGGGCCGGCGGCGTACAGCACCAGCGAGCTCGTCAGCGTGCCGCAGATCCCGCTCGCCGCACCCAGCACGGCGGACGCGGCGACCGCCCACGGCAGGCTGGGGGAGAGGCCGATCGCGGCCACCATGCCGCCCAGCAGCAAGGCGCCCGCGCCGGTCACCGCCCCGGCGCGCGGCACGTGCCCGAGGACGGCGACGCCCAGGGAGGTCAGGGCGGCACCGGCGCCGAATCCGCCGAGGACCAGGCCGACACCGCGCGCGCCCCAGTCACGGTCGAGGGCGAGCAGGGGGAGCCCGACGTTGATGGGGCCGGAGAAGCCCACCTCGACGATGGCGACGACGACGAGCAGCACCTGCAGGTGCCGCGAGGAGCGGACGTAGCGCAGCCCCGCCGCCACGTCGCCCAGCAGGTCGGTCGGGCGTTCCTGCTGATGAGACGGCTCGGCCGACGGCGAGGGCGCGTCGCCGTGCGGCCGCAGTCGGGTGACCGCCAGTACCGCCACCGACAGCGAGAAGAGGACGGCGTTGGCGCCGAACGCCGCAGCGAGCCCGTAGCCCGCCACGAGCCATCCGGCCAGCGGTGCCCCCAGCACAATGCTGAGGCGTTGCACCACGGCCTTCATGCCCTGGAGTCGCGCGAGCTGGTCGTCGGAGACCAGCCGGCGCGGCATGGCTCCCGCGGCGGGCAGGTAGAGGGCGTCGACGACACCGAAGGCCACCGCCAGCATGACGAGCAGCGGTACGGACGGGGGACCGGCCACGAGAATCGCGGCGACGAGCACCATGACGCCGGCTCGGAGGGTGTCGCTGATCAGCGCGGTCCGCCTCGGGCCGAAGCGGTCGGCGGCGGCCCCACCGAGCAGGAGCAGGAGCAGCCGCGGTACCGATCCCGCGCCGAGGATCCATCCGACGTCCTCCGGTGACGCGGACCGGGCCGCGACCCAGGCCAGCGCTACGAAGTACACCTGGTCGCCGAGCAGCGAGAGGGCGAGCCCGAGCAGCCATCGCGCGACGTTGCGGTCGCGATGGGCCGGGGGAGCCCCCAGTTTCTCTGCCGTTGCGGTCATGGCCGGAAGGGGAAGCCGTGCAGGATCACCTGGACGTGCTCCCGACGGGTGTCGCCGTCGGTGCCGGAGCCCCGCGTTCGTGCGGCCCACTTCAGGAGGACCTGCTGGAGCTCCTCCTCCAGCAGGCGGGTCTCCTCGGCGGTGAGGCGCAGCTGGGTGTCGGTGGAGAAGGCGGCGCTGGTCCAATCCGGCCCCCACGCCGGCTGCTCCTCGTCGAAGCGGCGCAGTCGGCCGAACTGCTCCTCCAGCATCAGCCTCTTGACCGCTGCGGCCGCGGCGCGGGCCTCGGGGGCGTCGGCGAAGTCGTTGGGCGACCAGCTGAAGCCGCGCGACGTCAGCCGCCACCAGCGCTCGCGCCGGTCGGTGGATAGTTCCGGCGCCTCTTCGACGAACCCGTGACGGCCGAGCTGGCGCAGGTGGTAACTGACCAGCGCGGGCGACTCCTGGACCAGCTCGGCCAGTCGGGAGGCCGTGGCGGCCTCCTCGGAGGAGAGGACGTAGTAGAGGCGCACCCGGAGGGGATGGGCCATCGCCCGCAGGTCTCGTACGTCGCGCAGTCTGCGCGGACCCGACTCCGTCATGCCAGGACGGTAGAACTGAAAGAAATACTTCGCAATATCTGTTTCGGACTCGGGGAGTCCGTGAAACAGCATTCGGTATGGTGGAACGGCGACGACAGCTCGCCGCCCGGCCGACCTCCGGCCGGTGTGCTGTCCACACCAGTGGTGCTGCGGGCAGCCCAGAGCCACGTCGGATGCGACCGGAAAGTGGGACGAGATGACCGAGCTACAGCCGATCTCGACGGCTGAGGCCCCCCAGCCGGGCGGCAGCTACTCGCAGGCCATGGTCGCGGGCGATTTCGTCTACACGTGCGGGTTCGGCCCCCACGATCCGGCCACCGGTGACATCCCGGAGGGCATCGCCGCGCAGACCACACAGGCGTTGCGGAACGTCGAGGCGGCCCTGGAGGCAGCGGGCAGCGGCCTCGACCGCCTGGTCAAGGCCACGGTCCACCTGTCCACCCTCGACGACTTCCCGGCCTTCGATGCGGCCTACCGGGGGGTGCTGCCCGGTCCGTTCCCGGTTCGCACCACGGTCGGCTCCCAGCTCGCGGGGATCCTGGTGGAGATCGACGTCGTCGCCCTTCGGCGATAGGCGCTCCGAGGTCCGGCCGGCCGATCAACCCGGCGGGCGGATGACGATCGCCAGCTCCAGGACCAGTGGATCGCCCGGAGACACCACCGTGGCCCAGGGGGTGTCCAGGCCGTCGAACGGGCCGGTCCACGGCTCGATACAGAAGCCTTCGTGCATCCGTTCGTAGTAGACCCAGATGGGCGCGCTGCTCTCGACCGTCACCGTCGGGCCCCCGGGCCACGAGATGGACGGGGGTGCAGCCACGTCCAGGAACAGGTCGTCCCAGGGCCGCGGCCCCAGGTCCGTGGTCGCGATGTGCTGGCCGGCGCGTTCGATCAGCCGTCGTCCCGGTGCGAAGCCGACCGTTGCCGGCCGGTCTGCACCCAGGCTGCGGCGGAACCAGGGATGGAATCCGGCGATGACCGGCATGCTCCCGTCCAGGCAGTGCACCTCAAGGCGCATCTCGAGGGAGGCGGGGCCGAGGCGGAACGACTGCTGCACCAGGCCGTCGAACGGCCACCCGCCCGGGAAGTCCGGTCCGATGCGAACCGCGAGGGTGGCCGACGTCCTCGTCGGAGGAGCCACGAGGTCCCAGCCCCGTTCGGCCACCAGGCCGTGAACAGCCCCGGGAGCGCTGGGCACGGCATACGTCCGCCCCCCGAACATGAATGTGCCGGTGTGGAGCGTGCCGGCCCAGGGCGCCAGGGGAAAGCTGCCCCGGTACCAGTCACGGTTGCGCGCCGGGTCTCCCGGGAAATGGGTCTCGAGCACATCCGCCGGCACCGTGGCCAGCAGTTCCTCACCGCGGACGGTCAACGAGGTCAGCCTGCCGCCGGTCGCGGGATCGACGACGGCGGTGACCTCGCCCTCGTCCAGCGTTACGGTCACGTGTCCGTCGGTCGCGCGGGCAGCAGCCATGCCGCACCCGGGCAGTCGAACAGGACGCGGCTGGACACGGGGATTCCCTGCCGCAGCGTGAGGGCCGCGACCTGCGAACTGTCCCGACCCGCGACGAGCAGTTCGTCCTCGGCCAGCAGGAGATGCTGCGGCCAACGGACGCCGGCGTCCAGTTCCCCGACGAGGAGGGGGTCCTCGCCAGCCACCGCGAACGTCGAGATCGTGTGGTACCCCCGGTTGGCGAGGTAGGCCAGTGCGCGGTCGGGGGAGGCGGTGATGTCGCCCGGATAGTTGCGGGTCGAAGCCGCGCTCGGCGGAAGCGTGCGCCCGGTGCTGGCCGCGTCGCGCCACGGCGAATCCGGATCCCGCACCGTGCCCGTGAGGATCGTGGACCGAAGTTCTCCGCTGACCGCCACCGTCCCGTCTCCCAGCACTACCAGATGCCGCGGACCGGTCCCGGCAGGCACGGCGAGCTCGTGTTCCTGGACGAACCGCGATGCGGGCTGACCGTCACAGCGGTAGACGCGGATGCGGTCCGCGCCCAGGTCGGGGACGTAGGCCAGATCTCCGTCGAGGACGACCTGGTGGGGGTGTGCCGCCTCCTGACGATCAGGGTCGATGCCGGCACCGGTCAGCTCGAGCAGCTGTTCGCGGCCCCCGAGGGAGCCGTCGTCGGCGAGCGCCCACACGGCGACGCTGCCGCTGGAGTAGTTGGCGACGGCGAGCCACCGACCGTGCGGGTCCACCGCCAGGTGGCACGGCTCCGTTCCGGCGGAGGGGACCGACGAGAGCAGCGAGGCGTCCTCCTGGCCGACGGTCCAGGCCAGGAGGCTTCCGGTCGAGGAGGTTCCGGCCGTGCCGTAGACGACGGGCAGGGTGGGATGCCGGGCCAGCGAGGTCAGCGACGGGGCGGCCGCGAGCTGGGTGCCGCTCCATGCGTCGTCCCGCCGGCGGAACCGGTACAGGCCGTGCTCAGGTCCCGACCCGTGGCCGGCGACGTACAGACTGGCGTTGGGTCTTTCACGGTCGGGCACGGCTCTCCTCCGTGTCGCGTACTCGGATCCCGGTACGACGGTTCACCGTGTCGGCCCCTGACGTCGCAGGCCCTGCCCTGGTGTCGCTCCGGTGAGCTGCCCGCCGGCCAGGACCTGCTGCCCCGCCACGAACACGTCGTCGATCCCCACCGCGGTGGAGCGGGGACTGTCGTAATCGGCCCGATCGGACACCCGTCCCGGATCGACGAGCACGAGGTCGGCGACGTAGCCGGGCCGGAGGAGGCCGCGGTCGAGGAGCCCGTACCGCCGGGCCGGCCGTGCGGACAGATGGACGGCCGCCTCCGGCCAGCCGAGGTCGGCGCGTTCCCGGGTGAAGACCCGGAGGAACTTCGCGAACGACCCCCAGCCACGGGGGTGCGGGTTCTTGCCGATGTAGATCCCGTCGGAGCCCACCGTCTGCGCGGGATGGGTGACGAGTTCCGCGAGGTCGTCGTAGGAGCGCTGCTCCCGCACCTTCATCACCACGCTCACCTCGAGGGCGGACGCGGCGAGGACGTCCAGTGCGAACGACTCCGGGTCCGCGCCGGCACGCTCGGACGCGGCACGGAGGGTCAGACCGTGCACCCAGTCGTAGTCGGGGACGGGCACGTGCGCGATCGTCACGTTGTCGGGCCACTCGGGCCCCATGACGGGATTGGCGCGCAGCGACGGGAACCAGTCGTCGAACAGGGTGCCCCGGATGACCGGGTCCCGGAGCCGGCAGGCCACCTCCGCGTTCGTGCCGTCGAGCACGTCGGCCGGCAGGACCAGCATGGCGAGGAGGGTGCAACTGCGCCGGTACGGATAGGTGTCGAAGGTCATGTCCACCCCCTGGGCGGCCAGTCCGTCGGCCAGCTCGACCAGCAGCTGTGCGGGGCCGTGGTAGTGGGAGACGTGGACACTGACGCCGGTGCTCGAGGCGATCTCGGCGACCTCCGCGATTCCCACGGGCGCGTTCGTCTCGTAGCCACCGCGCATGTGCGTGACGTAGATGCCGCCGACGGCGGCGACCGGGCGGCACAGCGCCATCAGTTCGCAGGCGTCGGCGAAGATGTTCGGGACGTAGTCGAGTCCGGTCGAGAGCCCCAGTGCACCCTCGTCGAGTCCGGTGCGCACGAGGTCGACCATCGCGGCGAGCTGCGTCGGATCGGCTGCACCGGGGGTGCTGCCCATGACCTCGTGGCGGACGACCCCGCCAGGCACCAGGTAGCCGACGTTGACCGGCGTCGTCCCGTCGTAGGTGGCCAGGAGGTCACCCACTCCGCCGCCGCGGAACGTGGGGTGCGGACCGTTGATCGCACCGAAGTACTCGGTCGCGTACCGGCCGTCGCCCGGGGCGTAGGACACGCCGTCCTGTCCGGCGATCACCGACGTGACGCCCTGGCGGAGCACAGCGAGTTGTATCTCGGGGGAGAACACCACCCCGTCCGCGTGGGAGTGGGCGTCGATGAAACCGGGAAGCAGGTGACGCCCCGGGGCGTCGATCTCGGTGTCACCCGGTTCGGCGGGCACGACGCCGACGGCTTCCACGACGCGTCCCCGGATCGCGACGTCGGCGACCCGCGGCGCGCCGCCGGAGCCGTCGACCACGGTGCCGCCGCGGATGACCGTGCGGGGATCAGCTCTCACCGTTGTGCCCGGACTTCGCCGTGATGTCGCGGGTCATCGCCAGGTTCCCGGCCAGGATCCCGCCGTCGACCGGGAGCACGACCCCGGTGATCCAGGCGGCGGCGTCGGAGGCGAGGAACAGCAGCGCGTCCGCGACGTCGTCCGGACGGCCGACGCGACCCAGCGGGTACCACCGGGCGACCTTCTCGAAGATCTGCGGATCGACCGCCTTGCGCACTTCCCAGTACTCGGTGGCGATCGAGCCCGGGGCGACCGCATTGCAGCGGATGCCGGCGGCGCCGAACTCCACCGCGATCGTCTTGGTCAGGCTCTCGAGACCGGCCTTTGCGGCCGAGTAGGAGGGGTTCCCGAAGTAGGACGACGCATTGACGGAGGAGACGTTGACGATGACGCCGCCACCGCGTTCGACCATGCCCGGGATCACTTCCTGGCAGGCGAAGTAGGGCCCCATGACCGTGACCGCGAAGTCGCGTCGGACGTCGTCGGGGGACTGCTCGAGGAAGGCGGCCTCGCTGCACGACATGGCGTTGTTGATGAGGACGTCGATGCCCCCGAACTCCGAGGTGACGGTCGCCACCATGTCCCGCAACCCGTCGCGGGACGTGACGTCGACCTCGACCGCCAGCGCCCCGTCGATGCCGGCCGCCGTCTTCTGCGCCGCCGGCCCGTCGATGTCGGCGACGACGACGCGTGCACCGGCGGCGGCGAAGCGCTTGGCCGTCTCTGCTCCGATGCCCCTGCCCGCTCCGGTCACGACGACCGATCTGCCCTGATGCTCCACGGGTACCGCCTCCAAGCCCTCAGAAGTGTGTGCGAACCAGATCAACGACCACCGGCACATCGGCCGATGCATCGTCGACGACGGGGATCAACGACCATTTGTCGAAGGCCGTGCACGGGTGTGAGATGCCGAGCCGCACCACGTCGCCGACCTGCAACGGAGAACCGTCCGGCACGCGGACATGGGCGTGCTGGTCGTTGGTGCCCGTGATCTCGTGCCCCCGAAGCTCCGTGACGATCGGCCCGGCGGGGCCGGTGCGCCGCAGCAGCTGCACCTCCGGAAGGCCTTCGTCGAACGGGAGGTCCCGCTTGCCCGCGTCGAGGTAGGCGCGGCCGGGTTCCGGCATCGAGATCACCCGGCTCCAGACGTGCAGCGCGGGAGCGAAGACGGGGCCCGAATCGCGGTGCTGTGGGGTTGCGCTCCGGTAGTAGCCGTCGTCATGCACGACGTAGGCCCCGGAACGGACGACGAGGCGGGTCCCTGCCTCGTCACGCGGTCCGGCGAACACGGAGGCCACCCGGTCGAAGAACGCGCTGCCGCCCGCCGTGAGGACGGGCTCCGGTACCTCGTACTTGCCGAGCAGACGGTCGTGGACCTCCACCATGCGGTTCAGGAACGCATCGATCTGCTCGACGGCGCGCGCGTCGACGTCGTGCGTGACCACCCCCTCGTAGCCGGCGACGCCGGCCAGGGCGAGGGCGGGCGCCGACGCGATGGCGTCGGCCACCTCGAGGGCGGCCTCGAGGGTCCGGGCTCCCGTTCGGGCCTGTGGATGACCGACCTCCACCAGGACGGGAACGGGGCGGTCCAGCTCCGTCGACCGAAGGGAAGCCTGCATGATGCCGACCGCCTCGGTGGAGTCCACCCAGCACATGAACTCGAAGGCGGGGTCGGCCTGCAGCTCGCCGGCGAGCCACCGGAGGCCCTGGGGGCGGAGGAGCAGGTTGGCCAGGAGCACTCGCGGGACCCCGGCGCCGCGGGCGACGCGCAACTGGGGCTCGTTGGCCACCGTGATGGCCCACGCCCCGGCCCTGAGCTGGTCACGCCAGAGGCTGGGGCACATCGTCGTCTTCCCGTGCGGGGCCAGCGATACGCCCGTGGAGGCACACCACTCGGCCATCGCGGCGACGTTGCGGTTCTTCGCGGCGCGATCCAGCGTGAGCAGGGGAGTGCTCAGCCGGTCCAGCGGCACGCTGTCGTCAGCGATCTGGGCGGCGGTGCGGCCGTACCACTCGGGAAGCACGGCCTTGTCCTGCCAGTCGAGCGGTGCTGCCCGCTCCGCCGCGACGGTCGCCTCGAGATCGGTCAGTTCCGGACTCATCGCTGTGCCACCCCTTCCTCGTCGAGCATGCAGCGGAGTTCGGTTCCGATGCGGTGGAACAGGCGTTCGCCCTCCCCGGGGCTGATCGTGCTGGTGCCGAGGGTCGGCTCGTAGCCGCCCTCGGCGAAGGCGACCGCGGTCGGGAGATAGCCGAAGTAGCCGTTCGCGGGGCTCACCACCTTCACCAGCTGACCGGGGAAGGCGTCCCGGAGCAGCAACCCGAACTCGACGAAGACCTCGAACGGCACGTAGACGAGCACCACGTTCTCCAGACGCAGGATGGCGATCCGCACGTCGAGCAACGGCGTCAGCCGGCGTCCTGCCGTGACGGTCCACTGCGCGTAGGCCTCGGGTGGGATCCCGTCCAGTGCCTCGACGTCGCCGCTGCTGGACGCCAGCAGCGCCTGCGCCGCCTCCAGTTGCTCGCGCCCGACGGTGCGTTGCTCGAGGGTCACGGTGAAGGCGCGGAAGGAGACGACGTCGAGACCTGTCGGGTCACTCGATGCGGAGATCGCCTCGACCGCCGCGCCGCCCAGCGCGGTGCCGACGCGTGCGGACTCCGAGAAGCCGATGGCGCGTCCGCGCTGCCGGAAGTCGAGGTGGTTGATGTTGCCCAGTGCGCCGTTGAGGAAGAGCACGGGCCGGTCCCCGAGCGCTTGGCTGACCAGTTCGCTGGCCTCGGCCACGTAATCGGCGGACACCAGCCACTCGTGCCCTACCAGGATCGCCGGGTGGAGGGTGAAATGGACGACGGCGCCGAGCGGCGCCCCGGCATCGTCGTGGAACGCGAGGACCAGGAGGCTGGGATCGATCGGACCGCGCGCACCGAGGACGTCGTCCGGCGGCACCCCCTCCCAGTTCATGCGGGTGGACCCGTCGCGGTGGATGAGTCGCCGGTTGAACGAGAGGCCGGGAACCTCCCCGGAGGTGACGCGCATGCCGGCCGGCACCGCGTCCCGTTGCGCTGCCACGGTGCAGGCCGCGATCGACGACACGGCAGCGCGCTCCCACTCGTCGACCATCGTGTAGTCGTGCCGATCCATGCCGTGCCCCTGGCCGACATCCGGTCCGGAATGTGTGTGCGTCGCGGAGACGACGACGCACGAGGCGGGGATCCCCGTGCTGGATTCGACGGCGCTCGCGATGGCGTCGACCAGCGGCGAGGGCGCGCTCAGCAGGTCCAGTCCGACCATGACGTGGTGGTGTCCCTCGCGGGCGATCACGGCAACCGTGGCGTGCAGCGGGTCGTGCACCCCCCGGGCCGCCTTGTCGGTACGGGCGTTCCCGCCCAGCGGCGTACCGGGGGGGCAGGAGATGTCCGCCTGCGCGAATCCGACCCGCGTCGTCGCCCCGATCGCTTGTCGGGCGGAGGAACTGTCCGACACGCTGGCTCCTCGATGTTCGCTGCTGGCTGCGTTGCCGGATCGTGACCGCCGATCCGCGAAACCCCTGGGCGTGACGGTAGACACACCTTTCCACGATCTGCAACCATGTTCCGGCATGTGGGCTGGCCGCGCCGGCGACCGTCGACGCCGCCTCGTATCGGGGGCTCAGGGCTCCCTCCAGGAGAGTGAGGAACCAGTGAACCGATGGGTACGGGGCGGGGGTGCGGTCGTGGTCACGGCCCTCGCCGCAGCCGGTCTTGCGGCGTGCGGGTCGGGCGGGTCGGGGGATTCGGGGGACGGGTCGGCCAATTCCCTCGACCTGATGGTGGCCGCCTACTCGGACAACACCAAGGGCGAGTGGCAGCAGATCATCAAGGACTTCCAGGCCAAGAACCCGAAGATCAAGGTCAACCTGGCCGTCGAGTCATGGGATGACATCAACAACGTCATCACCACGCGTGTCCAGTCGCAGAAGCCGCCGGACATCCTCAACATCGACGCGTACGCGGCGTATGCGACAGAAGGGCTGCTGTACCCCGCGAAGGAGGTCACATCCCCGGAGCTGATGTCCGATTTCGAGCCGTCGTTCGCCAAGAACGCGACGATCGGCGACACCCAGTGGGGACTGCCGTTCATCGCGTCCGCTCGCGCGCTGTTCTACAACAAGGATCTCTTCAAGAAGGCCGGCATCTCGGAGCCCCCCACGACGTGGGCGGAACTGGAGGCCGATGCGAAGAAGATCAAGGACGCCGGTGCGATCGGTTACGGCATGCCGCTGGGCGCCGAGGAGGCCCAGGGTGAGTCGGCGATCTGGTTCTACGGCGCGGGCGGTGGGTACGGCGACGCGAAGAAGTTGACGATCGACACGCCGGAGAACGTCGAGGGCGCGACCGAGATGCAGAAGATCATCGACTCCGGCGTGACCGAACCCAACGCCGGCGCCACGAACCGCGATCCGCTGCTGAACGTCTTCATCCAGGGGCAGATCGGGATGCAGGTCTCCCTGCCGCAGACGGTGGTGCAGATCAAGGCCAAGAACCCCAAACTGAACTACGGCATCGCCCCGATCCCCACCAAGGACGGGTCGCCGTTCACGCTCGGCGTCGCGGACCACTTCATGGCGTTCAAGAGCAAGGTCGACAAGCGGCCGGCCATGAAGGCGTTCTTCGACTACTTCTACTCGGCGCCCGTGTACACCAAGTGGGTAGGCGCTGAAGGCTTCCTGCCGGTCACCAAGTCGGGCGTGGCGCAGATGGGGTCGAACGAGGACATCAAGCCCTTCCTCGACCTGCTGCCGGATGCCGAGTTCTACCCGGCGTCGGCGCCGAAGTGGCCGGTAGCGCAGGACGCGCTGCGGAGCCAGATGGGCACGATCGCCCAGGGCGCCGATCCGGCCGAGCTCCTTGCTCAGATCCAGGCGAAGGTGGGCCAGTAGCGGTGACCAGCACGGCAGAGGCCATGGGGACGGCGACGCGGGGCTCGACTGTCAGGGTGCGGAAACGCCCCCTGCGCGACGCCGTCCGGGCCGCCCCATGGCTTCTGCCGGCCGGCCTCCTGATCTTCGGGGTCGTGCTCTTCCCCGCGGGGTATCTCGTCTACGACTCGACCAGGACCATCGGCCTGGCCGGCGTCGACCAGGGATCCGCGGGGCTCGGCAACTACCGGCAGCTCTGGGCCGGCTACGAGCTCACCCACGTCCTGATCAACAGTGCGATCTGGGTGGTCGTGGTCGTCGCCCTGACGATCGTGATCTCACTCGCCATCGCTCAATTGTTGAACAACCAGTTCCCCGGCCGGCGCATCGTCCGGATGGCGGTCCTCGTGCCGTGGGCGGCCTCGACGGTCATGACGACGCTCACGTTCGTCTACGGGCTGGATCCCTTTTACGGGGTCATGAACAAACTCCTCGTCGACCTGCACATCCTGGATGAACCGTACGGGTTCACGAAGCAGCCGGTGCCGGCCTTCCTGACCGCGATCGTCGTCGGCATCTTCGTCTCCCTGCCGTTCACCACGTACACCATTCTGGCTGGGCTGGCGAACGTGCCCAAGGAGGTCCTGGAGGCCGCTCAGGTCGACGGCGCGAGTTCGATCCGGCGATACTTCAGCATCGTCCTGCCATTCCTACGCAACGCCATAGCGCTTGCCACACTCATCAACATCATCAACGTGTTCAACAGCCTCCCCATTCTTCAGTTGTTGACCGGCTCCATTCCCGGCTACTCGGCCGACACGACGACGACGCTCGTGTTCAAGATCCTGCAGGGCGAGCACAACATCGGCGTGGCGAGCGCTCTCAGCGTGATCAACTTCGCCATCGTCCTGGTCGTCATCGCCCTGTATCTGCGAATCGTGCGACCGACGAAGAGGATCGAGGACTGATGAGCAACACCCTGATCGTCGGCCCGGCCGAGACCGGCCTCTCCTCGCCCGACGAGGGGCGTGCCTCGAGGCGCCCTCGTCGGCGCAGGAAGCCCGCTGGGAAGATCGCTCTCCAGTGCCTCGCGGGGGCGGTCGTCGCCCTGGTGTTCCTCTTCCCTTACGTGATCATGTTCATCGGCTCGTTGAAGGGCCGGTTCGACGTCCTCGCCGTCCCCCCGACCTTCTTCCCGAAGGCATGGCACCCGGACAACTACATCAAGATGTGGTCGGCGTCGCAGACCCCACTCCTGGCGAACCTGACCTCGACCCTGGTCATCGCGACGGGCGCCACCCTGCTCATGCTGGTCGCCTGCATCCCTGCGGCGTACTACACCGCGCGCTTCCGGTTCTTCGGGCGGGGTGCATTCCTCTTCCTGGTCGTCGTCACCCAGATGCTGCAGCCCACCCTGCTGGCCACGGGCCTCTTCCAGGAGTTCGGCGCACTGGGGCTGATCGACACCTGGCTCGCCATGATCCTGATCAATGCGGCCTTCAATCTGACCTTCGCGATCTGGATCCTGCACAGCTTCTTCGCCTCGGTTCCTCGCGAGATCAACGAGGCTGCGCAGATCGACGGCGCCGGCAACTGGACGTCGTTGGTCAGGGTGAACCTCCCGCTGGTCTGGCCCGGGATCGTCACCGCCGTGATCTACACCTTCGTCGCCAGCGTGAGCGAGTTCTCCGCGAGCCTGGTCATCCTCACCACGGACACCAACCAGACGCTGCCCGTGGCACTGAGCAAGTTCGTCGGCCAGTACGACGCCGCGTGGCAGTACCTCTTCGGGGTGTCGATCGTCGCGATCGTCCCGTCCGTGCTGCTGTTCATGGCGATCGAGAAGTACCTCGCGGGCGGGCTCACCGCGGGCAGTGTCAAGTAGTGCCCTGTTCCTCCATCACCTGCCGGATGCGGGGCACCGCCTCGATCAGGGTCTTCAGGGGAGTGCGGTAGGCGACAGCGCTGATGCTCACCGCTCCGGTGGGGATGGCCGGTGAACCCAGGAAGACGGGGATCGCGACGCAGTTGACCCCCACCTCGTTCTCCTGGTCGTCCACGCCATAGCCGCATTCACGGGTCCGGGCGAGCTCCCGGTGCAGCTGGCCGGCGGTCGCCTTGGAGTTGTCGGTGCGCCGCTCGAGGGGTCCGGCTTCGACGTAGTGCCGTACCGCCGCCTCGTCGGGGAGCCGGTAGGAGAGCAGTAGCTTTCCCGCGGCGGTCAGGTGTGCCGGGTTGCTGCCACCGATCACGGAGGTCAGGCGAATCGCGCCGGCCGCCGGATCGACCTTGGCCCGGTACACCACGGACCTGCCGTCGAGGACCGTGTAGTGCACGGTCTCGTGGAACTCGTCGACCAGGGCCTCCAGCGTGGGTTGCATCCGGAGGTGATCGGGCCTCGCCTCGTAGTGCGCGAATGCGAGTCGGAGCAGTTTGTCGCCCAATACGTAATGTCCACGGGTGTTTCGCGAGGCAAAGCCTGCGCGGCGCAGTGCGGCAAGTGCCCGATGGGTGGTCGATTTAGGACTGTGAACCGCCTTGGACAGATCCTCCAGGGCAATGCCTTCGGGGTGCTGCGCGAGTTCGGTCAGGACGGCCAGGACGCGATCCGATCCGACCAACTTGTCGCTCTCCGCGGCGACTCCGACGTCGTCGCCCGAAACAGGTATCGTGCCGGTTATCGCGTTCATGAGCTACGCAAACACTCCCGGGAATGGTGGACAGCCCGCGGAGGCGTTCGGCCGACTGTCGAGAGAACCTCGGGGTCGACTATAACGAGTGCAATCATGCTGCACCGTGCCCGGATGCTCAGGCGCGGCCGCCGGTCTCCTCGTCCTCGCCAATGTCCGTCTCCTTCCGCGGTGGAGGGACTCGCATGCCCTGGGGGCAGGCCAGCAGCCGATCCCGAATGCTAGACCGCCGTTCCGATAGCCGGTAGGGTCCGGAGCGCTCCATGGGATGCGGCAACGCCTCGGCGAGAGTGAGTGGGATGCGCAGCGGAAGGCAGCTCGCGGAGATCAAGGAGCGGCTGTTCACCGGCGTGATCAGCGACGTTCTCGACGCGCTCGGGCGCCCGGACCAGGTCGTGGACCTGGACCTCACGCATGTCGTTCCCGGGGGACGCGTCGTGGGCCGTGCCCAGACCGCCCGTGCGGTGTGCGTCTCCGCGCCTCCGGCCGAGCCCTACAAGCTGCTGCTCACCGCGATCGACGCGACGGTCGCGGGCATGGTCCTCGTGGTGGGCGCTGACGCGACGTCACGTAGCTCACTCTTCGGGGGGCTGCTGGCGACCGCGGTGCGCGCGGCCGGCGGTGAGGGGGTGGTCGTCGACGGGTACGCCCGCGACGTCCACGAGATCCGCACCATCGGCCTGCCGACGATGGTCCGCGGCTTCCGTCCGCTGGACAGTTACGGGCGCGACGAGGTCGTCGAGATCTCCGCCCCGGTGACCATCGGAGGCGTCGTCATCCGGCAGGGCGATCTGATCTTCGGTGACGACGACGGCCTGGTGATCGTGCCGTCGGAGCTCGAGGCGGATGTCGTCGAGCGGGCGTTCGCGAAGGTCGACGCCGAGGGTGAGATGCGGTCGGCCCTCGCCGGCGGGATGAGCGTGTCCGATGCGTTCGCCCGCTTCGGTGTGCTCTAGCGCCATCGAGAGGAGCTGTCCGGATGGGCGACGCGCGGCACGACCGGAGCCCGTACGAGTGGTTCCTCCGCAGGGCGCTGCAGAACGTGCCGAGATACCGCTTTTCCGACGGTGCGGACTTCGCGCAGTGGAAGCGCGACTGCCTGCCCGCGGTGCTGGCCACCCTCGGCGATCTCCCCGCTCCGGTCACGCCCGCCGCTGAGCTGGTCGCCGAGTGGGAGCAGGACGGCATGACCTGCCAGCGGTGGCTGCTCCAGGTGCAGGAGGACTTCGCCGTCACCTGCCACGTCAACCGGCCGGCCGGGATCGCGAACGACTCGCGGTTGCCCGGGATCCTGTGCTGGCACGGGCACACGGGCTCCGGCAAGGAGCCCATCATGGGCAACGACTCCACCCCCGCCCTGCGGGAGTACATCGCGGCCACCAACAGCGACTACGGACGACGCCTCGCGCAACAGGGCTTCGTGACCTTCGCCATCGACTGGATGGGCCAGGGTTCGCTGGACGACCACACGAAGCCGCATCACCGCAATCTCCGCCCGGGGCTGGACTGGTGCGACCTCCTCTACCTGCACGCGACGATGCTCGGGACCACGCCGCTGGCGATCAATCTCCGGCACGCACAGGCCTTGCTCGACTTCGTCTCCACCCTGCCCTTCGTCGACGCCGACCGCCTCGGGGTGATGGGGGAGTCGTGCGGTGGGACCCACGCACTGTGGACCACGCTGATCGACTCGCGGATCCGCGCGACCGAGATCATCTGCTACAGCGACCTCTTCGCCGACTTCGGCTACCGGGATGCCAACTACTGCGGGTCGCAGGTGACGCCGGGCCTGTTCACCCTGGTCGACGTGCCGGATCTCCAGGGACTGATCGCCCCCCGGCCGCTCCTGGTAGACATCGGGGCGTACGACGAGTGCTTTCCGCTGGAATCGGCGATGGCATGCCACCGGCGACTGCGGACGATCTACACCGCGGCCGGCGCTGACGACATGCTCGAGCTCGATCTCTTCCCCGGGGGCCATGCGTGGGGCGGGTCGAGGAGCGCCGCGTTCTTCCGGCGGCACCTGACCCCGGAGCTTCCGAGCGAGAACTCGGCGAACGGCCGGTGACGACGGCGTGGGCCATCGTCGGTGGCCGGGTGGTCCTCGAGGACGGCGTGGCAGTCGGCTGCAGCGTCGTCGTGCGGGACGGCGTCATCGTCGACGTGTGCCCGGACGGCCGGTTGGACGACGGGCTCGAGCGGGTCGACGTCCGCGGCATGCTGGTCACCCCCGGCCTGATCGACCTGCACGTCCACGGCGCCCTGGGCTGGTCGTTCAGCGACGCCACGCAGGAGGCGTTCGACGGCATCCTCGGGTTCCTGGCTGCGCACGGCGTCACCACGGCCCAGGCCTCGCTGAGCACGGATGCGCTCGACCGTCTGGAAGCGGCGCTGGAGTTCGCCGAGCAGCACCGCCCGCTGCGCGTCGGCGCCGCGCTGCACGGAGTGCACCTGGAGGGCCCCTTCCTGAGCCACCAGCAGCGCGGAGCGCACAACCCCGCCCACCTGCGCACCCCGCAGGCCGGCGACGCCGAGCGTCTCCTCGCCCATCGCGCCGTGCTGCGGATGGTCACGCTGGCGCCGGAACTACCCGGCGCCGTCGAGCTCACCCGGCGCCTGGCCGACGGTGGGATCAGGGTCGCGGCCGGACACAGCGCCACCAGCACCGAGATGCTGGACGCGGCGATCGGCGCGGGACTCAGCCACATCACGCACCTGTGGAGCGGCCAGTCCACCCTCACGCGGTCGGGACCGTGGCGGGTGCCGGGCTTCCTGGAAGCCTCCCTGTCCTCCACCGGGCTCACGGCAGAGGTCATCGCCGACGGGAGGCATCTGCCGCCGGAGCTCCTGACGATCGCCCGGAGGTGCCTGGGCGATCGCCTGTGCCTGGTGTCCGACGGCATCTCCGGCATGGGCCTACCCGAGGGGACCCGCTTCACGGAGGGCGGGATGTCCGTGGAGATCCGGGACGGCGTCTGCATGCTCGTGGACGGCACGTCCTTCGCGGGGAGTACGACTCCGCTCGACAGGATGCTGTCCTACGTCGTGCACGACCTGGGCTGGCCCATCCCTGAGGCGGTCCGGATGGCGTCCACGGTCCCGGCCTCCGTCGGGGGGCTGGCCGACAGGAAAGGCGCCATCAAGCGCGGTCTCGACGCCGACATCGCCGTCTTCACCGATGACTTCACCTGTCGAGGAACTCTCGTGGACGGCAGGTGGATCCACCGCCCGCAGTAGCGGCCGGACGCCAGCAGCAAGGTCGACAGGATGGAGAACAGCGTGCACGAACGCCGGTACGGGAAGCTGACGGTGCGGATCGCACACACCAACGCGAACCTGGGGGAGGCGGCGGCGGACGACTTCGCCGCGACGGTCCGGGCGGAACTCGAGGACAAGGACGAGATCTCCGTCATCCTGGCGACCGGCAATTCCCAGCTGTCCTTCATCGACGCCCTCAGCCGCCGTCACGACATCCCGTGGCCGCAGATCTCCGTGCTCCACATGGACGAGTACCAAGGCATGGACGACATCCATCCCGCGAGCTTCCGCAGGTGGATGTACGAGAAGCTCCTGACGTTCGCCGACGTGAAGGAGTTCCACGGGATGCGCGGAGACCACGTGCCGGTCGAGGAGGAGCTCGCCCGCTACACCCGACTCCTGGCCGAGCTCCAGCCCGAGATCTGCGTGATGGGTATCGGCGAGAACGGGCACCTGGCCTTCAACGACCCTCCGGCGCGCTTCGACACCGAGGAGTCGGTCCACGTCGTCCGGCTCGACGCGCAGTGCCGCGCCCAGCAGGTCGGCGAGGGCCACTTCGCCTCCCTGGCCGACACGCCGGAGTCGGCGCTGAGCCTCACCGTCCCCGCCCTGCTGCGTCCGGCGAAGGTCCTCGTCCTCGTGCCCGAGCGCCGCAAGGCGGCCGCCGTCCGGGCAGCGCTCGAGGGCCCCGTGACGGAGGACTGCCCGGCGTCGATCCTGACGACGGTCGGACACGCCACTCTCTACCTCGACGCCGAATCCGCCGGCGAGCTGGCCGGCATCCCGGCCGGGCACACGATCTGACGCAACGCCCCCCCCCGCCGCGCGGGGCGGGCCACCTAGTAGGTGGCCCGCCCGCCGCTGATGTCGTAGACCGCGCCGGTGGAGAAGCTGACCCGGTCGGAGCAGAGGAAGGCGACGAGTTCGGCGACCTCCTCCGGGCGGCCGACGCGCTTCATCGGGATCAGGCTCGTGATGCGCGCGAGCACGTCGGGTGCCGTGGCGTCGTTCATCGGGGTGGCGATGACGGCGGGGGCGATGGCGTTGACCAGTACACCCGTGGTCGCCAGCTCCTTGCCCGCGGACTTGGTGAGACCGATGACCGCTGCCTTGGAGGCCGAGTAGACCGACAGGTCGGCATTGCCGTCCTTGCCCGCCATGCTGGCGAAGTTGACGATCCGGCCCCATCCCCGCCCTCGCATCCCAGGCGCGAAGAGCCGCATCGTGTTGACCGTTCCAAGGACGTTCACCTCGAGGACCCGGCGCCACTCCTCGGGTGTGGTGTCGAGCAGGGCCTTGTTCGGCCCGACGATGCCCGCCGAGTTCACCAGGACGTCCACGGGCCCGATCTCGTCGGACACCCGCCGCAGCGCGTCCTCGTCGGTCACGTCGGCCGTGAGGTCGGCCCCCCGGAGGTCGAGGGTGAGGACGCGGAGGCCGTCGGCGCGGAGCCGTTCCGCGGTGGCGGCACCGAGGCCGCTGGCGCCGCCGGTGACGAGGGCGGTCCTGGTCGTGGTGGTCACAACTCTCCCTTTCCGACGTCCGCGGGGGAAAGCGGACGGGTGACCTCTTCGAGCACCTCGAGCAGGTGCCGGTAGGGATGTCCGGTGGCCCGGGTCATGCCGAGCTCACAGGTGCGGTTGACCGACACGTGCGCAGTGGCCTCGTGCCTGCCGACGGCGACGGCCTCGGCCGCGGTGGCGGACCGGGTCAGCTCGGGGTGCAGCAGCCCGCGGTCGCCGGCGAAGGCGCAGCAGCTCCAGTCGTCGGGCTGCACGACCTCCCGTGCGGCCGCCGCGGCGACCCGCAGCAGCGCCGGGTTGATGCCCAGCCGGGTGGAGGAGCAGGTCGGGTGGACGACGAGTGACGAGGCCGGTCGCCGCGTGGGCAGTGCCGGGAGCACGGCGGACTCGACGAAGACGACCGCGTCGACCGCCTCGATCCCGGCGTCCGCGAGGAGCTGGGACAGGCCCTCCGTGCACGACGCCGCGTCGACGACGACGGGCAGCGATCCGCCGTCGGTGGCCTGCTGGAGGACGTCGGCGACCCGCTCGCGCATGACCGCGTACCCGTCGGGAAGGCCCTTGGACTTCCACGGCGTTCCGCAGCACAGCGAGGCGATCCCATCGGGCACCCGCACCGGGACGCCGGCCCGTTCGCACAGGGTCAGGAAGGCGTCCCGGACCCCGGGGGCGCCCTCGGCCGGACCGAAGATCGTCGAGAGGCACGCCGGGAAGTAGACGGCCACGGGGGCCGCGGCGGACCGGGACGGCCTCCGGGTCCCGCCACGAGGAAGCTCCGGCGACCAGGCGGGCACGACGTCCTCGCCGAGCAGCCGCCGGCCGGCGGCCGTCGCCAGCGTCGGCAGCGGAGCTGGGACCGCCCGGGACGCCGTCAGCGCTCCGCCGGCCGCGCGCGTGACGCCGTCCCAGTGCCGGGCCGCCGCCGTCCACACCCGCTGATCGGTCCGGCCGTGCTGCTCGGCGCGCAGCCGCCGCGTCAGGTCGCCGGTGTCGATGAGCACCGGGCAGGCGGTCTGGCACATGCCGTCGACGGCGCACGTCTCGACGGCGTCGTACCGGTACTCGTCGGCCAACCGCGCGAGCAGGTCGGCGTCGCCGGCGTCCTGCGCGCGGGCCATCTCCCGCCGGAGGACGATCCGACGTCGCGGCGTGGTGGTGAGGTCCTTGCTGGGGCAGACCGGCTCGCAGTACCCGCACTCCACGCAGCGGTCCACCTCCGCCTCGACGGGAGGCGTCGTCTTGAGGTGGCGGATGTGCGCGGTCGGGTCGTCGTCGAGCAGGACGCCGGGGTTCAGCAGGCCGCGCGGGTCGAGCAGCCGCTTGACCTCGCGCATGACCTCGTAGAGCTCGTCCCCGTACTGGCGGCGGACGAAGGGGGCCATGATCCGCCCGGTGCCATGCTCGGCCTTGAGCGTGCCGTCGTGGCCCAGCACGAGGTCGACCATGTCCTCCGTGAAGGCCAGGTAGCGCTCGACGAGGTCGGGGCGGTCGAACTGCTCGTTGAGCAGGAAGTGGACGTTGCCGTCCTTGGCGTGCCCGAAGATCACGCTGCCGCCGTAGCCGTGCACCTCGAACAGGCGCATGAGCTCCGTGCAGGTCGGCAGCAGGGTCTCGACCGGGACGGCGATGTCCTCGAGCAGGGCGGTCGTCCCCGACGGGCGGGCGCCGGCGACGGCCGCGTAGAGGCCCTTGCGGATGTGCCAGAGCGCCGCGCGCCCGGCGGGGTCGGTGCTCAGCGCGGTGGGGGACGCGAGCGGCAACCCTCCCAGCAACCGCGTCGCGGCGGCGACCCGCTCGTCGAGCGCCTCTGCGGTCGGCTGCTGATGCTCGACCAGCAGGGCAGCGTGGTCGTGTACCGCGAGGGCGCGGAGCTCGGCGCCGGCCTGCGGGTCGATCTGTGCGACGCGCAGGCTGGTGGCGTCGAGCAGTTCGATGGTGGCGAAGCCGGCCTCGACCAGTGCCGGGAGGGACCCGGTGGCGGCGGCCAGGTCGTCGAACAGCAGCAGCGCCGTGGCGGCGTGCGGGTGGGCCGGGACGGTGCGGAAGGTCGCCTCGGCGACGAACGTGAGCGTGCCCTCGCTGCCGATCACGAGGTGGGCCAGGAGATCGATCGGGCGGGTGTGGTCGAGGAACGAGTTGACCCCGTAGCCCATCGTGTTCTTGATGGAGTAGAGCCGCCGGATTCGTTCCACCGAGGCGGGGTTGTCGCGGACCCGGTCCCTCAGCCGGGCCAGCCCCTCGTACACCTCCGGCTCCAGGGCCCGCAGCCGGTCGTCCGCGTCGGGTGCGCCGGTGTCCAGCACGGTGCCGCTGGGCAGCACCAGGACGGCGGATTCCAGCGTCCGGTAGGTGTTGAGCTGCGTGCCGCAGGCCATGCCGCTGGAGTTGTTGGCCACGACACCGCCGATCGTGCAGGCGGACTCGCTGGCCGGGTCGGGGCCGAGCTTCCGGCCGTACCGGGCCAGCCGGGTGTTGACGGCGCGAACGGTGGCCCCGGGCTGCACCCGGACCCGCGCGCCGTCGTCGAGCACCTCGATGCCCCGGAAGTGGCGGCGGGTGTCGAGGAGCACGCCGTCGTTAGTGGCCTGGCCGGAGAGGCTGGTGCCGCCCGAGCGGAAGGTCAGCGGGAGTCCCCGCGCGGCGCTGACGCGCAGCAACGCGGCCACCTGACCGGCGTCCCGCGGTGCGGCCACCGCTTGCGGCACGAGCAGGTAGTGCGAGGCGTCGTGGGCGAAGCCGAGCCGGTCGGAGGCGCGTGCGCCCACGCAGCCGGGTGCCGCCTCCTCCAGTGCGGTCACCAGCGCGGCGTCCGGGCTGAGGAGCGCCCCGACCTCGACCACACTGGGCAGAGTCACCGTGGGCCGCCTTCCAACTATCGACACGGTGGTCTAACTTTCGGAATCACGATGAACAGTACGCAGGCAGTGGCGGAAGGAACAGCACCCGGCGCGGGATGCGGCCGGCCCGCCGCCGGGTCAGTCTGCCCGCACGTCCCGTCCTCCCGTCCACCGATCCCAGGAGAGCCGTTCCCGTGCATCTGATGCGGTATCGGCGCGCCCGGCGCCGAGAAGCCCGTCGCCCGCTTGGGCGACAGCACCTATGTCGACCTGTCCGACGTCGTGGCCGACTTCGACGAGGCGTTCTTCGCGGACGGCGGCATCGACCGCATCGCTCCCGTGGTGGTCGAGCGGGCGGCGCGGGGGAACGTGTCCGCGTTCGCCGGGGAGCGGATCGGTGCCCCGATCGCGCGACCGCACCAGATCCTGTGCATCGGGTTGAACTACCGCGACCACGCGGCGGAGACCGGGATGGCCGTTCCCGACGAGCCGATCCTGTTCACGAAGTCGCCCAACACGCTCATCGGTCCGGACGACGACGTGCGCATCCCGCGCGGTTCCACGAAGACCGACTGGGAGGTCGAGCTTGGCATCGTGATCGGGCGGCGCACCAGCTACCTCGACTCGGTGGAGGACGCGCGCGAGGCCATCGCGGGGTTCCTGGTCGTCAACGACGTCAGCGAGCGGGCGTTCCAGATGGAGCACGGCGGCCAGTGGGCCAAGGGGAAGTCCGCCGAGACCTTCAACCCGGCCGGGCCGTGGCTCGTCACCCCGGACGAGATCGAGGACGTGGGTGCCCTCGACATGTGGCTGGACGTCAACGGCACGCGCCGGCAGACCGGAAACACGAAGACGATGATCTTCGATCCGTTCTTCCTCGTGCACTACCTGAGCCAGTTCCTCGTCCTGGAGCCGGGCGACCTCGTCAACACCGGGACGCCGCCCGGCGTAGGCATGGGCTTCGTCCCGCCGATCTGGTTGCAGCCGGGTGACGTGATGGAACTCGGCATCGAGGGCCTGGGGTCGCAGCGGCAGAACGTGCTCGGTCCGCGGTGAACTGCGCTGGCGTGCTCGCGGTCTTCCAGACGCCGTTCGGCGACGACGGGGACCCGGACTTCGCGACGCTGGCACGCGAGCTGGACTGGATGCTCCATCATGGGGCGGACGGCGTCGTCTTCGGGATGGTGTCCGAGGTTCTCCGGCTCTCGTCGGGGGAGCGGGATGCGATCGCCGCGGAGGTCTGCCGCGTGGTGGCCGGTCGTGGCCCGTGCGTGATCAGCGTGGGCGCGGAATCGACGGCCGTCGCCATCATGCATGCGCGCAGCGCCGAGGCCTCCGGTGCCGACGCGCTCATGGCCACACCACCCGCGCTGCACCCGGTTCCCGAACCGGAGCTGCTGCGATACTTCATGGCGATCGCATCGGCGGTCGACGTGCCGTTGATCGTCCAGGATGCGAGCGGCTACGTCGGAACGCCCCTGTCGGTGACCCTTCAGGCCACGCTGCAGGACGAGCTCGGGGACCGGGTGATGTTCAAGCCCGAGTCCCCACCGGTCGGACCGCGCCTCTCCGAGCTGCTCGAGGCCACCGGGGGGCGGGCGCGGGTCTTCGAGGGCAACGGGGGACTGCACCTCATCGACAGCTTCCGGCGGGGCGTCGTCGGAACGATGCCTGCCGGAGAGGTCGTGTGGGCCGTCGCTGCCCTGTGGCGGGCACTCCGCGCCGGTGACTTCCGCGGCGCCTACCGGATCGGAGGGCCCCTCGCGCTGCTCGTCTCGATGCAGTCGAGCCTGGACAGCTACGTGGCGGTCGAGAAGTACCTGCTGGCCCAGCAGGGCGTGTTCCCGAGCCGATACATGCGGGGACCCGTGGGACGTGCTCTGGACCCCGCCACCTGCGAGGAGATCGACCGTCTCGTCGATCTGCTCCGGGAGGCGACCGAGGCGGTTGCAGCACAGACGCGGACGGATTGAACGACTGCGTCGGCGTCACGGCGACCCCCGGTGCGTCGCCGTCGTGCGGTCACCTCAGGCGGACACTGCCTGCTCCCAGTCGGCAAAGATGGCGACCAGTTCAGCCCTGTCGCCGCGGGCACTCAACTGCTCGACGGCGAATGCCCTCACCAGAGCGCGATCAGCGTCTGCGGTGACGTATTCGACCGGCGAGGTTCCGTCGATGCGCGCCAGCAGGAGAGCCGGGAGCAGCGCCGCCGCCCGGGCTTGGAGCTCGGCCGAGGACTCCCACGAGATGTGCCCGCCGTAGCCGGACCACCAGGCCTCCGCTGCAAGGGACAGCCGCTGTGCCCTGGCCGCGCGTTCCCCTGGTGCCGCCGCGAGGGCCTTCAGCAGCAGATGGTTGAGACCGAAGGCCACGTCGAAGGCCGGATCCCCCCACCAGGCGCACTCGGCGTCCAGGAGGACGGGCCCGTGCGGCCCGAGCAGGATGTTCTTCGGGCTGACGTCACCGTGGACGAGACCCATCCGGATGGCCTGCGTCCGCTCCGCCAGTTCGGTGAGGCGGACCCCGACTTCGGGACGCCGCCGCGCGGTCGCGAGCAGATAGGGCTCGATGCGCAGTCGGTGGAAGTTGTCGTCGGTCGCGAACCTGCGGCTCAGCGCATCTCGCCTGTCGGGGTGTGTGCTGGCCGCGGCCAGCCGGCCGACCAGATCGCCCACCTGGCGGGCGGACGCCGGATCGACCCGGCCCGCCATCAGCTCGGCCTTCCACACCGGGTGCTGTTCCGGGTCCAGGAACTCCATGGCGAACAGGCCCGCGTCGCCGTCGTGCGCGAGGACGCGCGGCACCGCCTGCGGGGCGTGCTCGGCGGCGAAGCGCAGCCAGGCTACCTCGACCGCGTTGCGGCTCACGGGGGCGTTCCAGGTGTTGGCCACGCGGAGCGTCGCCAGCGCGGCCTTCACGCAGACGGTCAGGCCCGGTGTGTCGACCCGCCACAGGTCGGAGGACACACCTCCGGTCAGTGGGGTCCACTGGACGGAGCTTGCGCCTGTGGTCAGATCTGAACGCTGCAGGAAGTCCACCATGGCTGCCGGCGGCGCCGCCGAGGTGGCCGACGTGCCCGACATCAGTGCCGGCCTGCGGTGGGGAAAGCGTGGCGCAGGCCGGTCGCCGCCTCGTCGGCGAAGGCGAGGGTCTCGTCCTCGGCGATCCGTAGCAGCTGGTTGTACTTGGCCAGGCGATCCGAGGTCCGCAAGGAGCCGATCTTGATCTGACCGGCGGCCGTCCCGACCGCGAGGTCGGCCAGGAAGTCGTCCTCGGTCTCGCCCGACCGCGCCGAGACCACCGGGATGTAGCCGGCCTCCCGGGCGGTCCGCACCACCTCGAGGGTGCCGGACAGGGTGCCGTTCTGGTTCACCTTGATCAGCACACCGTTCGCGCATCCGGTGGCGATGCCCTTCCCGAGCCGCTCCTCGTCGGTGGTGAAGAGGTCATCCCCGATCAGCCGTACCCGGCTTCCCAGGCGTTTCGTCAGCTCCGCCCAACCGCTCCAGTCCTCCTCGTCCAGGGGGTCCTCCACCGACACGACGGGGAAGTCGGCCACCCATCCGGCGACCATCTCGATCATCTCCGCGGTGCTGAGAGACACGCCCTCCTTCTCGAGGCGATAGCCGCCGTCCGGGTGCCACAGTCCGTGGGCCGCGACGTCGATGGCGATGACCGCGTCGTCGCCCGGCTGCAGCCCGGCCCGCTCGATCGCCTCCACGAGGAGGGTCAGCGCATCGGCTCCGGTGCGACAGCCCGGCGCCAGCCCGCCCTCGTCGGCCAGCAGGGTGGGCAGGCCGCGGTCGGCGCAGACCTGGGTGGCCGCGGTGCGGACCCGGGCAGCCAGGTGGATCGCGTCCCAGATGCTGGTGGCCCCGACGGGGATCACGAGGAAGTCCTGGACGTCCATGCCGCCGCCGGCGTGAAGACCACCGGAGAAGATGTTCACCATCGGGAGTGGCAACACGGGGGCGTCGACCCCTGCCAACTGGGCGATCCACCGATACAGCGGCTGTCCTGACGAGAATGCCGCAGCTCGGCACACCGCCAGGGAGGTGCCGAGGACGGCGTTGGCGCCGAGGCGGGTCAGCTGCGACGAGCCGTCGAGCTCCCGCAGCAGAGTGTCGATGCCGGACTGGTCGTCGGCGTTCCGTCCGCGCAGCGCCGCATCGATGTCGGTCCGGATGTGCGTCACCGCCGTGTGGACGCCCAGGCCGGCGAACATCGCCGGGTCGCCGTCGCGGAGCTCGTGGGCCTCGAAGCTGCCGGTCGAGGCGCCCGACGGGACGGAGGCTCGCCCGAGCGTCCCGTCTGCGAGCCGCACGTCCACTTCGACCGTCGGGCGGCCGCGGGAGTCGAGGACCTGGCGTCCGGTGACGTCGACGATGGCGCTCACCAGCCCGCCCGGGGGGCCGGCGCGCCGGGGGAGCGGTCGGGCGGAGTGCAGGGCCGGCGGCGCCGGTCTCTTCGAAGCATGTGGACCTCCTTCTCCGCAGCGCGGGCCGCAGTCGGTGACGGGTCAGGGGCGAGTGGGTGCCGGGCCTAGGGGAGGAAGTAGTCGGGATGCCGGCTCCGGACGTCGGCCGCCTGTCTCAGGACGTGACGTGAATGCCCGCGGAGAACCTCGACGCCCTGGTCCACGTCGCGTGCCGCCAGCAGGTTGACGATCCTCGTGTGCTCGTCGAGGACATCGTGGGTGCTGATCGCGTCGGGAAGGATCAGCCTGCGCAGGCGGTCCAGCTGGAGATTGGAGCGCTGCACCACGGTCCACACACCGGGGTGGCCAGCCTGGCGGAAGATCTCGTGGTGCAGGTCCTCGTCCGCGTCGAAGAATGCGTCGGCGTCCCCGTCCGCCACGGCGTCACTCTGCCGGACGAGAATCTCGCGCAGCCCGGTTACGTCGAGGTCGTCCGCCGAGCAGGCCTCCTGGAAGGCGGCGGTCTCCAGCGCGGACCGGATGAAGCACGCTTCCTCGACGGCGGCCAGATCGATGAGGGCGACCCTGGTGCCCACCTGGGGGACGACCCGCAGCAAGCCGTGGTCGACCAGGCGGGAGATGGTCTCGCGGAGAGGTGTGCGGCTCACTCCCAGCCGAACGCTGAGATCGGTCTCCGACAGGACGGCTCCGGGTGCCAACCTCAGATCACGGATCGCGGACGTCAGCTCCTCGTAGACCCGGTCCGACATGCGGGCGCCCGACGGCGTCCGGACGACCGGTCGCAGCCCGGTGTCCAGCGCCGCCCCAGCCGCTCGGCGGTGCCGGTCCGCGGAGCCCATGGGGCAGAAGCGTACGGCGATGGCAACCTTGCATACAAGAATGCCAGAGGGCTAGGGTCCTGGTTCGCCCCTACGGCCGTCCGTACTCCGGCTCCCGGATCCGGGCGACAAGCGTTCTCCGGCCGGTGAGAGAAGGGCTTCCAGTGGAGTTCGACGGGATGAAGGCCGTGGTCACCGGGGGAGCGTCCGGCATCGGTGCGGCCGTGACCGAAGCGCTGCTGGGTCGAGGGGCGACGGTGGCCGTGCTCGACCTGGTGCCCGAACGGGCCCCCAGGGGTGCGCCGGCCATCGCCTGCGACGTGTCGGACGACGCCTCCGTGCGGTCGGCCGTGGCCGAGGCGACGGCATCGCTGGGCGGCCTCGACGTCCTCGTCAACAATGCGGGCATCGGGGCGCAGGGGACGGTCGAGGAGAACGACGACGACGAGTGGCACAGCGTCCTGGACGTCAACCTGCTGGGGGTGGTCCGGGTCTCCCGGGCCGCCCTTCCACATCTGCGCGCGTCCGACCGTGCGGCGATCGTCAATACCTGCTCGGCGGCGGCCCTGGTCGGCGTGCCCGACCGCGCGCTCTACAGCGCGACGAAGGGCGCCGTCCTGTCCCTGACCCTCGCTATGGCCGCGGATCACCTGCGCGACGGCATCCGCGTCAACTGCGTCAGCCCGGGAACCGCCGACACCCCGTGGATCGACCGGCTCCTGGCGACGGCGCCCGATCCGGCCGCGGAGCGGGCCGCTCTCGTAGCACGGCAGCCGACCGGGAAGCTCGTCTCTCCCGAAGAGGTGGCGGCCGCCATCGTCTACCTGGCCAGCCCGTCGGCCGGGTCCTGCACCGGCGTCAACCTCACGGTGGACGGCGGGATCCTCGGCGTGCGGCTGCGGTCTCCCCGGTCGTAGGGGCCGGATGTCCTCTGAAGGCCCCGGTCGGACGCTGTCAAGTTCGTGCCCGGGTGTGCCCACAATCGGGGGAGCAAGGTCGAAGTCGGCTCAGTGAGGAGCTCTCGTGATCGTCAGGGCCCGGTTGGGCGCGCCCGCTGCCGACGACCAGATGGTCGCCGAGGTGTCGCAGGTGCTCGACCGGCGTGGGGCGCTCAAGCACCCGCCGGTCTCCCTGGCCGTCTCCGACCAGGTCGCCCTCGCCATCGCCGGCGTCTTCCGCAGCTCCACCCCGTCGGGGCAGGTGCTCGAGCGCTTCTTCCGGCGGGGATCGGCCGACAGCCAGGAGCTGATCGAGGCCGCCCAGACCGAGCAGGGCCACGCCTCCGCCGAGGGGCACGCCGCCCTCTACTGCCTGATCGGCTGGGTCCGCGCCCAGGTGCACAAGGCCTCGGAGTAGCCGTCAGCCGGAGGCGGTCCGCACGACCGGCCGCCCGTCCTCCCACGTCAGGTCGGCGAGGTTCATCGCGCGGTAGGTGTTGCCCGCGTACCAGGAGTGGAACGCCAGCTCGTCGCTGCCGTCGGGCGCGACCACGACGTCCTGCCCGCCCGGCCCCACGTAGCGGCCCTTGCTCTCGTCCGTCGTGAACAGCGGCTCGTCGCCCTTGGTGTACGGGCCGGTGACCGCGTCGGCGATGGCGTACCCGATCTTGTACTGGTCGCTGCCGTAGTCGTTGCACGAGTAGAGCAGCGTGTATCGGCCGTCCCGCTTCACCAGGGTGGGCGCCTCGACCAGGTTGCCCTCCCACTCCTGGTCCTGCTTGATCAGGCGGGTGGGCTCGCCGGCCAGCGCGAGGCCGTCGTCGCTCAGCGGCGCCAGGTACAGCCAGGTGTCCAGTCCGCAGCAGTTGCCGTCGTTCTTCCAGAGCAGGTAGCGGGTGCCGTCGTCGTCGGTGAAGGTCGACGCGTCGATCGCGCCGCCCTCGTCCTCCGGGCACACCAGCATCGCGTCGCCGGCAACCTCGAACGGTCCCTTCGGGGAGTCGGCCGTCGCCGCCGCGATGCACTGCAGGGTCGGCTCGAAGTTCGTCGTCGTCGTGTACATGACGAACGAGTCGGGCCCGAACTGCGTCACCTCCGGCGCCCACGTCTTCCCCGGGATGACCCACGACGGCAGCTTCGGCAGCGCGTCGGTGTCGAGCACCTCCCACGACGTCAGGTCGGTGGAGGTGGCGACCTGCACGTTCCGCGCGTTCCCGTTGGTGGCGTAGGCGTAGTAGGTGCCGTCGACCTCCAGCAGGTCGGGGTCGGGGAAGTCCTGGTCGATGACCGGGTTGCCGTCGGGTTCGGCGCCGGTCGTGGACGACGACTCGGCGCTCGGCTCGTTCCCACCGCCGCCGCACCCGCTCAGCAGCAGGGCGAGGACCGCGACGGCGACGGCGGAGCGCCGCCTCACGAGGCGGTCGCCGGAGAGAACCGGAACCGGGTGCTGGTCAGGTACCGCTCGCCGGGTCGCAGCACCGTGGACGGGAAGTCCGGCTGGTTGGGGGAGTCGGGCAGGTGCTGCGTCTCCAGGCACAGCCCGTCGCCCTGCCGCCAGGCCCGGCCGTCCCGCCCGACGACGGTGCCGTCGAGGAAGTTGCCGGAGTAGAACTGCACGCTCGGCTGGTCGGTGAGCACCTCGAGCACCCGGCCCGAACGTGGGCCTCGCACGCGCGCGATCAGCCGCAGACCGTCGTCCTCCCCGACGTCGTCCTGCACCCAGGCGTGGTCGTAGCCGTGGGCGTGCAGCAACTGCGCGGTGCCCGACCGCAGGCGGTCGCCGATCCGGTGTGGCGACCGGAAGTCCATCGGCGTTCCCTCGACCGGCTCGATCCCGGTCGGGATCAGGCCGGCGTCGACGGCGACGAACCGCGACGCGGGCAGCTCCAGGACGTGGTCCTCGATCGTGCCGCCGCCGTCGAGGTTCCAGTACGCGTGGTTGGTCAGGTTGACCACCGTCGGGGCGTCGGTCTCGGCGGTGTAGCTCACCGTCAGCCCGTCGTCGTCGAGCACGTACGTGGCCGTGGCGGTCAGCGTGCCGGGGAAGCCCATGTCGCCGTTCGGGCTGGTGACCGACAGCTCGACGCCGCCGGTCACCTCCCGCGCCTCCCACAGCTTGGTGTTGAACCCCTCCGGGCCGCCGTGCAGGCAGGCGTCGCCGTTGTTGCGCGGGAGCACGTGCTCGACACCGTCGAGCTCGAAGCGCCCGTTCGCGATCCGGTTGGCGTAGCGCCCGACGACCGCCCCGACGAAGGTGGTGTCCGCCAGGTACCCGTCGAGGTCGGCGTAGCCCAGCGCGACGTCGTCCACCGACCCCGACGCGTCGGCGACGCGCACCGACTCGAGCACCGCCCCGTAGGTCAGGACGGCGGCCTCGAGCCCGCCGGAGCGCAGCACGAAGCGCTCCACCTGGCGTCCGTCGGGCAGCGCGCCGAAGGGCTCGCGCCGCACGCTCACCCCTTCAGCCCGGACCGCGACACGCCCTCGATGATGAACCGCTGCGCACCCACGTACAGCGCGAGCACCGGGACGCTCGCCACCACGGCGCCCGCCATGAGCAGGTCGTAGCGGACCGCATTCGCCGACTGCAGGGTCGACAGGCCCGCGGGCAGCGTCTGGTTCTCCGGGCTGAACAGGACGTACACCGGCCACAGGAAGTCGTTGTAGTTGGTCAGGAACGCGAGCATCGCGAGGGTCACCAGGGCCGGCCGCGACAGCGGCAGCACCACCTTCCAGAACACCTGGAACCGGTTCGCCCCGTCGAGCCGTGCCGCCTCCTCCAGCTCCAGCGGGAGCCCGAGGAAGAACTGGCGGAGGAAGAAGACGCCGAACGCCGACGCCGCCGTGGGCACGATGATCGCGATCAGGGTGTCGAGCCAGAACAGCTGCCCGACGATCAGGTAGTTCGGGATGATCAGGATGACCGGTGGCACGAACAGCGTCGCCACGATCGCCCCGAACACGATCTTCTTGCCCCGGAACTCCATGCGGGCCAGCGGGTACGCCGCCAGCGCGGCGGTCGTGACGACCAGCGTCGCGTGCAGGGCCGCCGCGATCATGCTGTTGGCGAACCAGCGCAGCACCGGGGTGTCGGTACCTGCCCCCAGCACGGTGGCGAAGGCGTCGGTGCTGAACGGGCTCGGCCACCACGACGGTGGCAGCGAGGCCGAATCGGCCCGGGTCTTGAACGACGTCACGACCATGAAGATCAGCGGGCTGATGAACAGCACCGCCAGCACCGTCAGGACGACGTAGCGGACCCACCGCCGGACCTTCAGTCCGGTCGGTTCACCCGTCGGCGTGCGTTCCGCCCGGACCGGCTCGGTGGTTGCGGAGCGGTCCTCCAGGGACGGTGTCGTGGACGCGGACATCTCAACCCTTTCCCTGGCGCAGCATCAACGGGGCGGCCTGCACGGGGGCTCCCGCCTTCTGCCTCTTGGGTGTCTCGCGATCACGGAACAGCCAGAAGACCAGGAGGCTGAGCAGGATGAGGAACAGGGTCAGCACATAGCTCATCGCCGCCGCGCTGCCCATCTGGTAGTTGCGCAGCCCGGTCTCGGCGATCTGGTAGATCGCCGTCCGGGTCTCGGTGCCGGGCGCGCCCTTGGTGATCAGGTAGGACTGCCCGAACATGTTCGCCGAGGCGATGATCGTGGTCATCGTGACGAACGAGAGCACCGGCTTGAGCCCCGGCAGCGTCACGTGCCGGAACTGCTGCCAGCGGTTGGCGCCGTCCATCTCCGCCGCCTCGTAGAGCTCCCGCGGGATGTCCTGCAGGCCGGCGAGGTAGATGACGGCGTTGAAGCCCAGCGTCCACCACACCGTGACGCCGACCAGCGCGAACCAGGCCGCGGGGGTCGACGTCGTCCAGGCGGTGTTGTCGGGCAGCCCGAGCAGGCCGAGGTAGTAGTTGACCAGCCCGATGTTCGAGTCGAGCAGGTACCGCCACAGGATGGCGACCACGGCGACGCCGAGGACGTACGGGGCGAAGAACACGGCGCGGAAGAGGTTCCGCCCCGGGAACTTCCGGTTCATCACCAGGGCGATCATCAGCGGCACGACCAGGAGCAGCGGCACGCTGAAGACGGTGAAGATGCCGGTGGCCCGCATCGACTGCCAGAACGCCGAGAACGTGATCGAGCCCGGCGTGAACAGGTCGGTGTAGTTCTCCAGGCCCACGAAGGGCTTGTTGGGCAGAGTGAAGTCGTACCGGTGCAGGCTGATGTAGAGCCCGTACACGATCGGGCCGACCACGAACGCCAGGAAGAGCACCAGGTACGGGGCGAGGAACAGCCAGGGGGCGATCCCGACGCTGTTGATGTCCCGCCGCCGCGGCGCCCCGCCGCGGCGGTCGTCGGAGACGGTTTCGCTGCGGGGCGCCGTGACGGTGGAGGCCATGTCGGTCAGTCCCCGAACGACTCTCGGTTGCGCTCCATCAGCTGGTTGGCCTTGGAGGCCGCCGACTTGAGCTCGTCAGCCGGGGCACCCTTGCCGAGGACGCCGTTGGCGACCGCGGGCTCGAGCGTCTCGGCCTGGACTCCGCCGACCCCGGGGACCGGGGGCAGGAAGTGCATGTTCTCGATCTGCTCGGCGATGACCTCCTGCGGCTTGCCCTTCACGGCGTCCGCACGGACCGACTTGCGCGCCGGGATCATGCCCGAGCCGGCCCAGTCGGCCGAGTGCTCGCTCATCCAGGCGATGAACACCTTGCTGGCCTGCAGCTTGTTCTCGTCCTTGGCCGCCTGCGTGCTGATGAAGAAGTGGTGCGAGTTGGCCCAGAAGGCAGGCTTGTCGAAGATCTGCGGGATCGGTGCGATGCCGTAGTTGACCTTGCTCGACTCCAGGTCGTTGATCTGCCAGATCCCGTCCCAGGTGATCGAGTTCTTGCCGTTCTTGAACGCCGCGTACTGCGAGTCGATCGCGACGTTCGGCGGGCTGTACCCCTTGTCGACCATCGACCGCTGCCATTCGAGCGCCGCCACGCCGGCGTCGGAGTCGTAGGCGGCCTGCTTGCCGTCCTCGCCGTAGGGCTCCTGGCCGCCCTGCCACATCAGCGACAGGTACATCAGGTGGCTGGGCCACAGCGACGGCATCCAGAAGGGGGTGGCGAAGCCGGCCTTCTTGAGCTTGTCCAGGGCCTCCATGAACGACTTCTCGTCGGTCGGCGGGTCGGTGATCCCGGCCTTCGCGAAGTGGTCCTTGTTGTAGTACATCGCGAGGGAGTGGACGTCGAGCGGGATGCCGTACCGCTTGTCCTTGTAGATGCCGGCGTCCCAGATGTTCTGGGTGAAGTCGTCGGCGGTGAGGCCGATCTCCTTGGCGAGGTCGTCGAGCGGGATGATGATGTTGCGCGCCGCGTGCGTGGCGAGCTGGTCGAGGTGCATGACGCCGACGTCGGGGCCCTGGCCGGCCTGCACGGCAGCGGGCACGCGCTGGTAGAAGTCGGCCCACTGGATCGTGTTCGACTTGACCGAGATGTTCTTGTGCTCGCTGTTGAACTGGTCGACGAGCTTCTGCATGAACGGACCGTCACCGCCGGTGAAGCCGTTCCAGTACGCCAGCTCGACGTTCGGGCCGTCGTACGTGCCGCTGAAGGTGCCGGAGGACTCGGCCGTCGAGCCGCCCACCCCCTGACCCCCGCCGCACCCGGTGAGGACAAGGGCGCTGGTGACGCCTGCGGCCAGGGCCGCGGTCCAGGTCGTTCGTCTCATCTGCTTGCTCCTCGTCGTTGAGAACCGATCAGCTTCGGAACCGGCCTCAGCCGGCTGGTGCGGGGGTGAGTCGAAGGACGTTCCAGGAAGCGGGGGGGAGCCCGACCGTGAGTTCTCCGTCGGTGAGCCGGGCGCCCGAACCGCGTCGGGGCACGACGCGGTCGGGCTGGTCGGCGGTGTTGCGGGCCTGCAGGTCGTCGTCGGCGAGGACGGAGTGGTCAGCGACCTGCAGCGCGCCGAAGCCCCGCACGTCGGCGGTCAACGGCAACGTCTCGGTGGTGCTGCGGTTGACGGCGAACAGGCTCAGCTCGCCGGTCTCGTCGTCGTAGGTGGCGGTGGCGTGCAGCATCGGCACCTCGCCGAACCGCGCGGTGGGGTAGCTGCTGGACTCGATCAGCGGGCGCAGGACCCGGCCCCGGGCGAACCGGGCGGCCTGGGCGAACGGATAGAAGATCGTCTGCCGCCACGCAACGCCACCGGGCTCGGTGAGGATCGGCGCGATGATGTTGACCAGCTGGGCCTGGCAGGCGATCGCGACCCGATCGGCGTGGTTGAGCAGCGAGATCAGGTAGCTGCCGACCACCACCGCGTCGACGACGGTGAAGTTGTCCTCGATCAGCGGCCGGGCGTACTGCCAGTCGAGGTTGCGCACCCCGACGAAGCGCTGCTGGTACCAGACGTTCCACTCGTCGAAGGCCAGGCGCAGCTTCTTGCGCTGCCGGAGCCGCGCGCCGACGTGGTCGGCGGTGGCGATGACGGCGTCGATGAACATGTCCATGTCCGTCGCCGTGGCGAGGAAGCTCTCGACGTCGTCGTCGTGCTGCTCGTAGTAGGTGTGCAGCGAGATGTAGTCGACGACCCCGTAGGTGTGCTCGAGCACGGTCGCCTCCCACGAGGCGAAGGTCGCCATGCCGCTGTGCGAGCTGCCGACGGCCACGAGCTCGATCGAGGGGTCGACCAGGCGCATCGCCTTGCCGGCCTCGGCGGCCAGGCGGCCGTACTCGTGCGCCGTCTTCTGGCCGACCTGCCAGGGCCCGTCGAGCTCGTTGCCCAGGCACCAGAGCTTGATGTCGTGCGGGTCCTTCACCCCGTGCGACCGGCGCAGGTCCGACAGGTACGTGCCGCCGGGGTGGTTGCTGTACTCGACCAGGTCGCAGGCCTCCGCGACGCCGCGGGTGCCGAGGTTGATGGCCATCATCGGCTCGACGCCGGCGACGCCCGCCCACGCCATGAACTCGTTGAGGCCGAACGTGTTGGGCTCGAGCGCCCGCCAGGCCAGGTCCAGCCGCTGGGGGCGCTCCTCGACCGGGCCGACGCCGTCCTCCCACCGGTAGCTGGACACGAAGTTGCCGCCGGGATAGCGGACCAGCGTCGGCCCGAGCTCCCGGACCAGCTCGAGGACGTCGCCGCGGAACCCGGACTCGTCGGCCGTGGGGTGGTCGGGCTCGAAGATGCCCGTGTAGACGCAGCGCCCCATGTGCTCGACGAACGACCCGAACAGCCGGCGATCGACGTCGGCCAGCGAGAAGCGGGGGTCCAGGACGAGCGAGGAATGCGCCATTCGCGGGTAACCGTCCTCGGGTCGGGTCGGAGGTTGTACATCGTTGTACAGAGGGACTGTGAACCCCGCCACACGAGCTACCGATCCGTTATCAAAGGGCGGAATCGCGGCGCTCCGCTGCTCGTCGCGCTGAGTAGCCTGCCCGGGATGGACACGGGTGCGCCGGGGAGCAGGGCGAGCCTCAAGCACGTCGCCGAACGGGCCGGCGTGTCGGTCAAGACCGTCTCCAACGTGGTCAACGGGTACCTGCACGTCACCGCGAGCACGCGCGCCCGCGTGCAGCAGGCGATCGACGAGCTCAACTACCGGCCGAACCTGGCCGCACGGCAGCTGCGGCAGGGGCGCTCCGACGTCATCGCGCTCGCCCTCCCCGAGCTCGACCTGCCCTACTTCGCCGAGCTGGCCCGGTCGGTCATCAAGTGCGCGGAGGAGAAGGGCTGGACCGTCCTGATCGACCAGACCGACGGTCTGGCCGAGCGCGAGCAGCTCGTGCTCGACGGCATCCGGGGCCGGCTGATCGACGGCCTGATCCTGAGCCCGATCGCCCTGGGGGCGGCCGAGCTGGAACGGCGCCGGGACACCACGCCCCTGGTGCTGCTGGGTGAGCGGGTGTTCGACGGCCCCGCCGACCACGTGGCGATCGACAACGTGGCCGCGGCGCGGGCGGCGACCGCGCACCTCGTCGACATCGGCCGGACCCGCATCGCGGCGATCGGTGCGCAGCCGCGGCCGAGCTCGGAGACCGCGCACCTGCGGCTGCGCGGCTACCAGGAGGCGCTGGCCGAGGCAGGGCTGCCGGCCCGGCCGGAGTGGGTGGCCGAGGTCGACCAGTACCACCGGGCCGACGGCGCCGCGGCGATGCGCCGCCTCCTCGACGTGCCCGAGCCGCCGGACGCGGTCTTCTGCTTCAACGACCTGATGGCGCTCGGCGCGCTGCGGGAGGCGCACAACCACGGGATCCGGGTGCCCGAGGATCTCGCGGTCGTCGGCTGGGACGACATCGAGGACGGCCGCTACAGCACCCCCACGCTGACCACGATCAGCCCCGACAAGCAGAAGATCGCCTCGGTGGCGGTCGAATTCCTCGCCGCCCGGCTCGTGTCCGGCTCGGAGCCGCCGCACGAGGTGACAGCTCCGTTCACCCTCGCCGTCCGGGAGAGCTCCGGCGGGCGGAGGGACCGGGCGCCGGCTGCGGCTTCCGCTTGACAGGGTCCGGATACGACGTTGTAAATGGGCTCGAGGACGTCGACGAAGGGCCGGACATGACGACCACCTCCACCCCTCCCGAGCAGGACTACGACCGCGCCGAGATCGAGCAGGCGCTCATGGGCCCGGGGATCACCGCCCTCAAGGGCGCGTTCTCCACCGAGTGGGCCGACCGGATGCGTGAGGACATCGTCGCCGCGTTCGAGGAGGCCGTCTCCCGCCAGGGCGGCGCGGTGGGCCGCGGCCCCAACCGGTACTACGTCGAGATACACCCGCAGCAGCTGCGCGGCTTCCTCGACATCGTGTCCCACCCGTGGTTCCGCGCGGTGTGCGAGACCGTGCTGGGCCCCGACTACAAGGTGCTCGAACTCGGCTTCGACATCCCCTTCGCCGGGGCGCAGAATCAGCCGTGGCACCGCGACTTCCCCTCGCCGCCGGAGACCTACGAGGGCCACAGGCTGACCTCGCTGGCGTTCAACCTCACCGCGGTCGACACCGAGCCGGACATGGGCCCGTTCGAGATCGCCCCGGGCACGCAGTGGGAGCCGGGGCTGGAGTTCGACCACCAGATGTTCCCGGCCCGCGAGGAGTGGCCACGGCTGGAGGCGATCGCCGAGCGGAAGTTCCCGCAGCGGGGCGACATCTCCGCGCGGTCGGCGCTCACCCTGCACCGGGGCACGGCCAATCACTCGGAGAAGTCGCGGCCCGTGCTGGTGGTGGGCGTCGACGCGCCGGGTGCCGGGCACGACGCCTTCCATGACATGGCGATGACCCGTGACTACTACGACGCCATCCCCGAGGACGTGCGCGCGCACCTGCTCGGCCGGGTCGTCGACCGGCTCGAGCCCATCGTCCAGAAGCACACGATCGAGGGCCTGGTGATGGGGGCGCCCTGACCGACGGGCGTCCCGGGGCGCTCGCGGGACCACGGGCGCCGGAACAGTACGGTCGGGCGGTGATCCCTCCCGTCGTCGACCAGGACTGGTGGCATGCCCGCCGCGACTCCGTCGTCCTCGCGGACGTGCGCTGGTACCTCGACGGCCGCTCCGGCCGGGCCGCCTACGACGCGGGCCACCTCCCCGGTGCGGTGTTCGTCGACCTCGACCGCTGGCTGGCCGCACACGGGGGGCCGGACGCCGGCCGGCACCCCCTGCCCGACCCCGAGGTCTTCGCCGAGGGCATGGGCGGGCTCGGCATCTCCGACGCCGACACCGTGCTCGCCTACGACGACGCCGGCGGCGTCATCGCGGCCCGCCTCGTGTGGATGCTGCGCGCCACGGGGCACGAGGCCGCCCTCCTCGACGGCGGCCTGACCGCCTACGACGGGCCGCTCGAGGTCGAGACGGCGCCCCGGCCCCCGGCGGTGTTCTCGCCGCGGCCGTGGCCGGCCGACCGGCTGGCCGACATCGACGAGGCGGCCGACCCGCGCAGCGTCGTCCTCGACGCCCGGGACCCCGCCCGCTTCCGCGGGGAGACCGAACCGGTCGATCCGCGGCCGGGGCACATCCCCGGAGCCCGGAACCTGCCGTGCCGCGCCAACCTCGACGACCGCGGCCGGTTCCTGCCCGCCGAGGAGCTGCGGCGGCGGTTCGCCGAGGTGGGCGTCGGCGACCGCAGCGACGTGGTCTCCTACTGCGGCTCGGGGGTGACGGCCTGCCACAACCTGCTGGCCCTCGAGCTGGCCGGCCTTCCGGCGGGGCGGCTCTACCCCGGGTCGTGGTCGCAGTACAGCGCGGATCCGGACCGGCCGGCCGCGCTCGGCGACTGAGGGCCCGCCGTCGCGCACCTCCTCAGCGTTCACCGTTTCGGGTGCCGGGGGTAGCTGCGGGGGTTGATCCGCTGCCGCGACGGCAATGACGGACACTTGGTCCGGTGACGGCCGGCCGGCCGCGACGGACGAAGGGGGCAGGGTGGAGACGACGCGCCGCCTCCTCGGCAACCGCTACGAGCTGCTCTCCGTCCTCGCCAGTGGCGGTATGGGGCGGGTCTGGCGCGGCCGCGACGTGCTGCTCAACCGCCCGGTCGCAGTGAAGGTGCTGCGCAGCGAGTTCACCGGTGACCCAGCGTTCGTCTCCCGCTTCCGCGCCGAGGCGCAGCACGCGGCCCTCCTCCAGCACCCGAACATCGCCGCCGTGTTCGACTACGGGGAGCTCGAGGAGCAGGGCGAGCGGCTCGCGTACCTGGTGATGGAACTGGTCGAGGGTGAGTCGCTGGCAACCCTGCTCGCCCGCGAGCGCCGGCTCGCCGTGCCCCGGACGCTGAGCATCCTGCGGCAGACCGCCGCCGCCCTGGCCGCCGCGCACGCCGCAGGCGTGGTGCACCGTGACGTCAAGCCGGGCAACGTGCTCGTCGGGCGGGACGGCGCCGTGAAGATCGCCGACTTCGGCATCGCCTGGTCGGCGTCGAGCGTGCCGCTCACCAGCACCGGACAGGTCATCGGCACGGCCCACTACCTCAGCCCGGAGCAGGCGGCCGGCGGGAAGGCCACCCCGGCCAGCGACGTCTACGCGCTGGGCGCCGTCGCGTACGAGTGCCTGGCCGGACGGCGGGCGTTCGAGGGGGAGAACTCGGTCCAGGTCGCGGTCATGCACATCCGCGAGGAGCCCGATCCGCTGCCCGCCGGCACGCCGCCGGAGGTGCGCCGGATCGTGGAGCACGCGATGGCCAAGGACCCCGCCGCCCGCTTCCGCGACGGCGCCGCCCTGCTGCGGGCGGTGGAGCAGCTCCCGGCGACGCTGACGGCCGGGGCTGCGGCTGCGGCGGCGACGCCGTCGGTCAGCACGACGACGCGCACCGCGCCAATCGTCGCGCCCGTCGGGCCGGCTCATACGGCCGTGATGCCGATGCCCCTGGCCGGAGCCGGGGCCGCCGATGCGGCCGGGACCGGTGCGGCCGGCACCCGTGCCCCCGTCAGCCGTGCGGTCGGCGCCGCCGGTGCGGACGGGCGGACGCCGCGGGCCGGCCGCCGGGCCCTGCTGCTCGTGCTCGCCGGTGCACTCGCGGTCGTGGCCCTGGTCGGGATCGCGGTCGCGCTGCTCGGGGGTGGCCCGGAGCAGCCGGCCGGCGACGCCACCCCCACCGGCACCACCTCGCCGACCGCGACGACCCCGGCGGGTGTCGACGTCGCCGCCGCGGACTACGTCGGCCGGCCCGTCGCCGAGGCGCAGGCGGCGCTCGTCGGCGCGGGACTGTCGGTGCGCCTGTCGCCCACCGAGACCGCCGACGTCCCGGCCGGGCAGGTGACGGCGGTGAGCCCCGTCGGCGCGCTGCCCGCGGGCTCGGCCGTCACGATCACCTACGCCGTGCCGCCCGCCCCCGTCGTCACGACCGCGCCGCCGGCTCCGGACAAGGGCGGCGACGCCGGTCAGCAGGACGGCAACAACGGAAACGGCAAGGGGCACGGCAAGGGGAACGGCAAGAAGGACGACTGAGGTCAGGCGGCGATCTGCCGGGCCTCGCTCGGCGGCAGCATCGACTGCAGGCGCACCCGGAGGGCCCGGGGGTTGGTGCCCTGGAAGATCTCCGTGACGCCGGCCAGCAGCAGGTTCATCTGGGCCGTGCGCAGGTCGCTGTTCCGGGTGATCTTGGTGCTCATCGGCAGCCAGATGACGTTCGCGGACAGCACGCCCCACAACGTGGCGACGAACGCGCTGGCCACCAGCGGCCCGAGCAACGCCGGGTCCTCCAGGCTCTGCAGCACCTGCACCAGGCCGATGACCGTGCCGATGATGCCGATGGTCGGCGCGTAACCGCCCATCTTCGCGAAGAACCGGGCGGCGACCCGGTCGTCGACGCGGTGCCCCTCGACCTCGCCCTCGAGCACGGCCCGCAGCTGCTCCAGGGGCACGCCGTCGACCGCCATCTGCATCCCGTGGCGGAGGAAGGGGTCCTCCAGGCCGGCGAGCCGGTTCTCCAGGGGCAGCATGCCTTCCTTGCGCGCCGCGCGGGCCAGGTCGACGAGCAGCGCGATGAGGGCCGGGGTGTGCGCCGAACGGTCGGGTGCGAACGCCAGCCGGAACCACGCGCCGATCCGGCGGACGTCGGACAGCGTCGAGCCCGCGACGGCCGCGCCGAACGTCGCGCCGAAGACCAGGACCAGGGGCGGCACGAGCACGATCGCCGTCGGGTCCGTGCCCTCGAGCAGCATCGTGACCAGCAGCGCGCCGAGCGCCATGAGCATGCCGAGGACCGTGGCCGGATCCATGGCGCTGGTCCTCGACCTAGTCCTGCTCGTCGTCCGGACGGACGGCGTCGGGGGAGCGGCTGTCGCCGTCGCGGCTGCGGGCGCGTCGCTCGATGCGCAGCTGGGCGCGCCGGTCGGCCACCTCCGCGATCCCGCCGTACAGCTGCTGCTGCACGACGAGCAGGGTCGCCCGGTGGTCGCGGATGCCGCGGAGCAGGTGGTCGAGGGTCTCCGAGACGACGTACTTGGTGCCGTCGACGAGGTGCACGACGGTGTCCGGCGTCGTCTCGATGCGCTCGATCGAGTCCGGGTCGACGGCGAAGTGTTCGCCGTTCCGGCAGGTGACAGCGATCACGGAGCGGTCCTTCCGCTCAGGCGGGGTAGCGGACCCCGGTGGCGCCTGTCAGGGCGTTCTCCCCATCGGCGGCCGTCGCGATCTCCTGTAGCCGAACGGGGCCGGCCCACCTTTCGGGGTGAGGCCGGTGCGCACGTCAGTCCGGCGCGGAGGTAAGGCGCCGCACGGTGAGTGCGAGGCCGCCTGCGCCGACCGCCAGGGCCCAGAGGAGCTGGGCGGCGATCATCCCCGCCGACGGCGCACCGCCGAGGTGCACGGCCACGATCGCGGGGACGCTGCCCAGGATGCCGACGTCCAGACCCTGCACGAGCGTGGCCCCGATCCCGGCGGGCAGCGTGCCCATCGGGGTGGACATCACCGGTCCGGTCCAGTCGAGCTCCGGGCGGTAGCCGCCCCGCACGGCGGCGGCGGTCCAGGCCGGGACGGCGGCCAGGCCGAGACCGGCCCACGCAAGAGCGGAGCCGCTGCCCGCGCCGATGAGCACCCCACTCGTGGCGGCGACCACGCACAGCGCGAGCGCCGGGACGGCGCAGTGGGCCGCCACGGCCTGCGCCGGAGAGAGGGGGAGCAGCCGGTCGATGCCCGGAGCCGCTGAGGCGTGCCGGGCGGGATGACCCACGGACACAGCCGCGAGGGCCCAGCCGAGGAGCAGGCCGCCCCACACCGCCGGGGGCAGCCGGTCGAGGCCGTCGGTGCGGGCCGCGAGGACGGGAACGGCGGCGGCGACGACGAGCTGCCCCAGCTGCCACGGACTGCGCACCAGGAGCAGCAGGTCGGCCGCGGCGACGGCCTGCCACGCGCGCGTGACGGGGCGGAACAGCCATCGGCGACGGACGGGTCGCTGCCGACGGGCCGCGAGGGCTCGGCCGAGGTCGCGGGTGTCGAGGGAGAGGACGGAGGCGGCCGCGAACTGCGCCGTCGACCCGGACAGCCGCAGCGTCCGCGCCGGGAGGCGCCCGAGGCCGCGATCGGCCAGCCCGAGCAGGACGACCCCGGCCAGGGCGGCCCCCGCCACCGCGACGCCGGGCGCCCACGGCGCGCCGTCGGGTACCAGGTGCCGGCGGGGGATGTCCGCGGCGGCACGGGCGAGCGGGGCGACGACGGCCGCGACCATGGCGGCGGCGCTGACGGTCACCGCCACCGCGCCGGCCACCGGAGCCACCCGCGACGTTGCGCCGCGGGTCTCCAGCAGGGCCACCGCACCCACCAGACCGGCCGCGGTGACGCCCGCGCCGGCGACGTCGAGGAGGATCCCCCCGGCCGAGGGCCGTGCGGTCCAGGCCAGGAACAGCGGCAGGCTCAACAGGGCGGTGATGCCCGCGCAGGCACCTGCCACCCGGGCGAGCTCGGCCCGCAGCAGCCCCCGCCGTGACGCGGGCAGGGGGAGCCACCAGGCCGCGGCCGCCGGGCTGGCGCTGACCGGGCCGAGCCGGTCGAGCACCCCCACGAGGCCGGCGACCGCCACCACCGTCACGACGGCGGCGGTCGGCCCGGTGGGCAGCGCGCTGCCCGGCATCGGCGGGCGGCTGCCGATCGTGTCGCGTACCGAGGCGAGCCAGCCGCCGAGCATCGCCAGCCCGATCGCCGTCGTCGCGGCGGCCGACCACGCGTCGAGCAGCCGGGTCCACAGCGTGGTCGTCGCGCGTGCGGCCGCGCTCCGGCTGGTCAGGCGGCGGACCTGGGCGCCGTCGAGCTCGCGCTCCCGCGCCGCCGCCACGGCGGTCACGGCGGCGGGTGCCCGGTGACGGCGTCGGCGGCCGCGGCGGGGTCCACCCAGCGGCACTCGTCCTCGGCGATGAGCAGGACGTCGTCGGCGACGGCGGCCACCAGTTCGGCGTCGTGGCTGGCGAGGAGGAGTGCCAGCCCGCCGTCCCGGTCGCGGGCGAGCCGTGCTGCCAGTGCCCGCCGCATGTCGGTGTCGAGGCGCCGCTCGGGCTCGTCCAGCACGAGGAGGCGGGCGGGCCGCACGAAGGCCGCCGCCAGGGCCAGTCGCCGCCGCTGGCCCGACGAGAGCGCGGTGGGCAGCGCGTCGGCGCGCTCGGTCAGGCCGAAGAGGTCCAGCTCCGCAGCGACCGTGGCGTCCGGATCCGTCGTCCCGTGCCCCCGCGCCGTCAGCAGCAGGTGCTCCCGCGCGGTCAGGGAGGGGAAGAACGCCTCGTCGTCCAGCACCTGCGCCACGGCCCTGCGGAACGACGCCTGCCGCTCGTCGACCGGGTCCGCACCGAAGCGCACGGCGCCCGCGAGCGGCGGCAGCAGGCCGACGAGGGTCTGCAGCACAGTCGACTTACCCGCACCGTTGGGCCCGACCAGCGCGACGGCGTGGCCCGGCGGCACCCGGAGCGTCACGGGCGCGCACACCTGCACGTCGCCGTGCCCCGCCGCGACCGCGTCGGCGCTCAGCAGGGCATCGGCCTCCACGCGTCGGCCTGTCATCGCCTCCAACCTAGGTCACCGGACGGGGCGCTCCGACGGGTGCGCTTCCGTGCCGCTGGCCCGGGCCGCCGAGAACGCCGGCTGGTTCCAACGCGCCGAGGGCCCTCTCCCGTTCGGGGAGAGGGCCCTCGGCGCGTGCTCGTCGTCGCCGGCGGACGAGGCGTCAGCCCGGCGTCTCCGTGGAGATCTGCGCCGCCAGGTACTGCGGCGCCCCGACCCGCTCGATCGCGGCCAGCTGCGCCTCGAACCAGTCGGCGTGCTTCTCCTCGTCGCGCACCATGTCCTCGAAGACGGCGGCGGTGCCGTGGTCGCCGAGGTCGTGGCACTCCTGGGCGGCGGCGTTGAACTGGGCGACGGCGGCCTTCTCGCTGTCGAGGGCGAGCACCAGCATCTCCTCGGCGGACTCGCCGACGCGGATCGCGCCGAGCCGCTGAAGGTTGGGGTGGCCGTCGAAGAGCAGCACGCGCTGGATGAGGTCGTCGGCGTCGCGCATCTCGTCGATCGACAGGTCGTAGAAGACCTTCCCGAGCTTGGGCAGGCCCCAGGCGTCGAGCATGCGGGCGTTGAGGAAGTAGGTGTTGGTGACCGTGAGCTCGAAGGTCAGGGCATCGTTCAGCAGTTCGACCACGCGGGGGCTAACGGGTTGCACCGGCCACTCCCAGTTCTCGCTCGACTCGCTCGGCTCGGACCGGGCAATGCTGGCACACGAGGTCGCGGAGGGAACTGACGCAGTTGCCACAGGTGCGGCCGGCTCCGGTGTCGCGCGCCACGTCGGCGACGCAGCGGGCGCCGTTGGCGATCGACTCGAGGACGTCGCCGTCGGTGACGACGGCGCAGTGGCACACGTACATGGAGCTGACGCCTTACCTGTAGCCGGGGCGGGACCGCGTGCCGGACGGACCACCGCAGGCACTCACATGCAGGTTAGCCTGACCTAACCGGACAGGCCAGGGTGATGCCGTGACGAATGCGGACACGTCCCTGACGGATTCGGACACCGGCGTCTAGGTTCGCTCCATGCCGGACCTCGCCACGCGCGCAGCCACCCTGCTCGACCTGCACACGGCTCCGGAGATCCTCGCCCTGGCCAACGTGTGGGACGTCGCCTCCGCGCGCGTGGTCGCCGGCGCCGACGGCGTACGGGCGCTGGCCACGGCCAGCCACTCGATCGCGTCCACGTTCGGCTACGAGGACGGCGAGAACATCCCGCTCGACCTGCACCTCGACATGGCCGGCCGCATCGTGGCCGCCGTCGACCTGCCCGTGACGATGGACATGGAGGCCGGCTACGGCGATCCCGGGGAGACCACCCGGCGGGCCATCGCGGCCGGCATCGTCGGAGGCAACCTCGAGGACCAGATGAAGCCCCTCGACGCCTCGGTCACCGCCGTCGAGGCCGTGCTCGCGGCCGGTCGGGACGCCGGCATCGACTTCGTCCTCAACGCGCGCACGGACGCGTTCGTCCGGGCCGCGCCCGGGGCCGACCGCGCGACGTTGCTCGACGAGGCGATCCGCCGGGGCCGGGCCTACCTGGCGGCCGGCGCACCGGTCGTGTTCGTGCCCGGGGTCGTGGCGCGCGAGGAGATCGCGGCCCTCGTCGACGCGCTCGGCCCGCAGCGGCTGAGCGTGATCAGCGTGCCCAGGCGCTCGTTGCCCGTGCGCGAGCTGCAGGAGATGGGGGTGGCGCGGGTCTCGACGGGTCCGTTCACCCAGCGGGTCGCGCTGACGGCCCTGCAGGACGCGACCGTCGAGCTGCTCGCGGGCGGCACCCTCCCGGAGGGGACGCGCGCGCTCAACTGATCAGGCCGCGGCCGACGCCGTCCTGCGGTCGGCGCGGTCCGCGGGCACCAGGCGCTCGCGCAGCCGGAGCGCCGGCTTCTCCACGAGCACGGTCGCCACGACGCCGATGCCGATGGCCGATGCGTACTTGGCGGCCTGCGCGACCGGAGTTCCGCTCTCCCACTCCACCCCGGGCAGCGCGTCCACGGCGGTGTGGGCGGCGAACAGGTGCCAGATGTAGATGCCGTAGGAGTACCGGCCCAGCGCGGCGACGGGGGCGGTCAGGATGCGGGCGCGGGGCACCCAGGCGGCGCGGTACAGCAGCAGCAGGAACGCCGCACCCGTCACGTAGGCGACGGTGTAGCCCACGGTGCTGCCGAAGAAGCCGTCCTTGCCGACACGGGCGAGGGCGACGGCGCCGAGCACCGTCACCGCCGCCCACAACCACCGGTGCCGGACGAGCCGGTCGAACCGCTCGGGCCAGTGCACGCTGACCACCGCGAGCAGGACGCCGGCCGCCAGCGAGTCGGCCCGGAAGTGGGTGCGCCACTGCAGCCGGACCTCGCTCACGCCGTCCAGCGACCCCCAGATCCGCAGGGCCAGGGCGGCCACCAGGACGCCGACCAGGACGCCGACGAGGATCCGCGGGGAGCCCCGCCGGCGCGCGAACCAGGGGAAGAGCACCGCGAGGACCAGGTAGAAGTGCTCCTCCACCGCGAGCGACCACAGGTGGCGCAACGACGTCCCGGCGTAGTTCTGCACGTGGAGGGCGTTCTGCCAGAGGAACGTCGAGGGGTCCGGCCCGGCCAGCGCCTGGACGGCGAGGAACACATAGAGCACCGGCCAGAGCTTGAGCACACGGCGGACGGTGAAGCGTCGTCCGTCGAAGCGGCCCGTGGCCAGCTGCTCCTTGAGCACCAGCCGCCCGAGGAGGAACCCGCTCAGGACGAAGAAGAGGTCGACGCCCGCCCAGCCCAGCGTGAACCCGGGCAGCTGCAGGGCGTCGATCAGGCGGTTGCCGCTCGGACCGTGGTTGAAGTGCCATCCCAGCGCCAGGAGGATCGCGACGCCGCGGACCACGTCGAGATCGAGCCGCCGGCCCGCCTTCGGCCGGGTGTCGGTTGGCCGGGAGACGGCTGCCCGCTCCAGGGTCGACAGAAAAGTCATCGCTCCCGACGCTAGGTGGGTTCCAGGCGGTGTGCCGGTCGAGCACCGTGAGCGCCCCGTCGCGCTCCGGTATCACCGCTGATGAGGCATACCCCGGCGTGTGCCGGATCACACGGCGTTCCGCCATCCCCCCGTGGGGTGAGGGCGGGTGCTCGGCTCAAGACGACCCGACCTCCTGCCGATCACCCGGTCAGGTGACGGAGGACCCAGCCCTCCGACCCGACCCAGCATGCGGAAGGAGGAGAGGCCGTGAGCGAACAGGCCGTGCTCGTCGTGGAGGACACCGACGAGATCCGCGAGCTCGTGACGACGGTGCTGCGCCGAGCCGGCTTCGACGTCCGTGAGGCCGTCTCTGGGGCGGCCTGCCTCGAGGAGGTCCGCCGCGACCCGCCCGACCTGATCGTGCTCGACCTCGGCCTGCCCGACGGCGACGGCACCGAGGTCTGCCGCCAGATCCGGGCCGAGACGCAGTGCTACGTGCTCATGCTCACCGCTCGCGCCGAGGAGGTCGACCTGTTGATCGGCCTCGCCGTGGGCGCCGACGGGTACATGGCCAAGCCGTTCTCCCCGCGGGAGCTCGTGGCCCGCGTGCAGGCGATGCTGCGCTTCCCTCGCCAGGCGCAGCCGGCTCCGGCCGCGGCGCCGGCCGAGGAGTCCGTCCGCCGGCTGGCCGAGCTGGAGGTGGACGAGGAGAGCCGCGAGGTCCGTGTCGACGGCTCGGTCGTCGACCTGACCCGCACCGAGTTCGACCTGCTGGCCGCGCTCGCCTCCCGCCCAGGGCGGGTGCTGCAGCGCGAGACGCTGCTGCGCGAGGTCTGGCAGACCGACTGGGAGGGCAACCTCCGGCTGGTCGAGGCCCACATGTCCAACCTCCGGCGCAAGCTGCTGGCTGCCGGACTCAGCTCGCCGGAGATCCGGACGGTCCGAGGGGTCGGGTACCGGCTCGTCGCCTGAGTCGGGCACTGTGGACGACGGCGGGTGTGCCCTGCCGCACCCCTGAGATCGGAGAGCGGATGCCCGGCTGGGCCTGGTCGCTGGTCGGCGTCCTCGCAGGCCTCCTGCTGCTGTGGGTGCTGCTCGTCGCCGTCCTGTGGGCGAGCAAGCCGGACGAGGTGCGGCTGCGGGAGCTGCTGCGGCTGCTGCCCGACGTGCTGCGGCTCGTGCGCCGGCTCGCCGCCGACGGCAGCCTGCCGCGCGGCGTCCGGGTGCGGCTGTGGCTGCTGCTCGCCTACCTGGCGTTGCCGATCGATCTGGTTCCGGACTTCATCCCGGTGCTGGGCTACGCCGACGACGCGATCGCCGTCGCGCTCGTGCTGCGCTCGGTGGTCCGCCGCGCCGGCACCGAGGCGGTGACCCGCGAGTGGCCGGGCACCCCCGACGGACTGGCCGCGCTGCGCCGCCTCGCCCGCCTTCCCGCCTGACCCGCCGGTCAGGCGCCGGCGAGGGCGAGCGCCTGCAGGTGGACCACCCGGGCATGCGCCATGACGCCGCGCCGGGCGTCGGCCGCGATCGCCCGGCAGACCGAGGCGACCTCGGGGTGCCCGAGCTGACCGCTCGTGCCGGCCAGCGTGTGGGCGGCCGCCACGACGGCGGTGGTGTCACCGGCCCGGGCGCCGTCGGCGATCGCCGACAGACGGCCCGGGAGGGCGTCGACGTACATCTCCTGGAGCCGGTCCATCAGCTCGGCGTCCAGGTCCTCCTCGTGGAGGTCGTCGGCGTCCCGGATGTCGGTGGGCTGGTCCTGCGCAGCCGGCCCCGTGGTCCGGCTGCGCAGGAAGTCGAGAAGGAGACGGGCGTCGATCGGCTTGCGCAGGCAGGCGATCGCGCCGGCCGCGGCGGCCGCGGCGCGGACGTCGTCCGTCGGGTCGGCCGTGACGACCAGGAAGCGGGCCCGGGACCCCTCCTGCCGCAGGCGGCGGAGCATCGACAGGCCGTCGCTGCCGGGCATGGAGACGTCGGTGACCACGAGGTCGGGGGAGGCGAGCCGCGCCTGCCGGAGGGCCGAGGCCGCGCCGTTCGCCTCGAGGACGTGCCATCCGCCGAGGCGGAGCAGTCCGGCGACCCGGCGGCGGGCCTCGGGCTCGTCGTCGACGACCAGGGCGGTCAGCACGAGAACCAGCCGGTGGAGGCGGACTCCGTCGTCCACCCGTAGGTGGTCTGGGTGGTGACGGAGTACGAGATGGCGTGCAGGGTGGCCTGGTACAGCGAGATCGGAGCGCTCCAGCTGGTCGCGGTGGCCGCCATCTGGACGTTCTGCACGAAACCGTCGTCGAAGTGGACCGTGACGAGGTAGCCGCTGACCGCCGACGAGGTGCTGAGCGTCCAGTTCGCCGCCATGGTGGCCGACGACTTGCCGCAGGTCAGCGAGCCCGTGACGTTGGTCGGCGGGGCGACGGTCGCCGTGGCGATCTGCGTCGTCGCGGCGGTCATCGTCTTGCTGAAGGACGCCTGCGCCGGGTGGGCCGGCCCGAGGCCGCCGAGGACGACGGCGACGGCCAGGGACATCAGCAGCAGGCCGCGTCGGATGCCGGTCATGCCTTGTCCTCCTCTTGGCGGGTGGGGCGCCAGATGCTGAGCAGGAGCCAGCCGACGAGCAGCGTCGGGGCGCCGTAGAGCAGCACCGGGGCGATCGTGGGGGTACGCAGTGCCTGGATCAGGTGGCCGGCCTCGGGGATGACGGCGCGGACCTGGTAGGCGGTGTTGCCCTGGAGCTGGGCGGTCCAGGGGTCGACGGCCTCGTTCGCGTCGCCCTTGGTCTGCACGGTCACCGTGCCGGCGGGGCCGGACTCGACCGAGACGACCCGGTGGGTGACGACGCTGTGGTCACCGACGGGGATGTGGTAGCTGATCACCATGCCCTCGGTGACCTCGGAGACCGCGATCGGGGTGACGATGGTGATGTCGCCCGGCTCGATCTGCGGAGCCATGCTCGAGGTCAGCATGGTCATGGTGCGGTAGCCGAAGACGTGCGGACCGACGGCCAGTACGGCGAAGGCCACGATCGCCAGTCCCAGGATCGCGCGGACCAGCCACGGGGTCACGCGACCCAGGATGCGGCGGGTCGTGCCGGCCCAGTGGGCGGCGGCGGAACGCTCGTCCGCGGCCGGGGGCAGCGCGCTGGCTGCCCCCGGGCGACGGACAGGGAGGACTGCGGTCATGACGGGATCTCCGGTGTGGTCGTCAGCCGGCGTCAGCGGGCGGTGCCGGTGCGCTGGACGCCGGTGAAGCTCAGGCTCAGCGAGGCGGTCTTGCCCTGGAAGGTGTTGTCGGCGCTGGTCGGCAGCGAGACCGAGAACACCAGGTAGTCGGTGCCGCCGGCGTTGAGCGCGGCCGGGTTGGCCAGCGTCGCGCTGGTCGCGGCCGGGCCGTTGACCAGCGTCTGCGTGGTGCCGGAGCAGGCGTAGGTCGGCGCGGAGGCGCTGCCGCCCTGGGTCCACGGCACCGAGCAGGACTTCAGCGACAGCTGCAGGCCGTTGACGGTGTCGGTGGTGAGGATGCTGCCCGCGGTCGCGACCGACGAGAAGCCGACCGAGCCGAGCGGGGCGGAGCCGTCGTTCACCAGGTTGATGGCGCGGGTGAGCGAGTCACCGGGCACGAAGCCGGCGGTGGTCACCGGGACGGCGTAGCCGGTCTGGTTGACGTTGATCGAGAGCGTGCCCGACTGGATGGTCGTGTCGACCGGGGTGGTGCTGTCGGTGAAGCTACCGAAGGTCCCCATGCCGGCGACCGCGGCGGCGGCACCGACGATGGCGATGGAGCCGACGACCTTGCGGGTGTTCGGGTTGTCCGTGATCTTGCGGATGTCGGTGTTCATGTCCGTGTCTCCCTGTGTCCTGTTCGGTCACCGGGTTTCCGGTGACAGGGAGAACTCTGCGGGCCCAACCGCAGGTGACCCGCCAGCGATCCGCAAGGAATCCGCAAGTTCCGACGAGTGGGCCCCGGAGGGGTCCGCGAGGAGGGAGGGAGGTGAGACATAGGCGCTGGCACGCGAGCCGCCCCGCGAGGGGTCGGCTCCGGAGTGGGGGCCGGAGGCCTCCCGAGGGAGCCGGACGAACGGGCTCAGGTCAACGGAGGGACGCTGGGTGGTCGCGGTGCCTTGCGGAGCACGGCAAGGTGATCGTGAAGGTCGTCCCCTCGCCCTCGGCGCTCTCCAGGTCGAGGGTTCCGCCGTGCGCGGTCGTGATCGCCTTCGTGATCGACAGGCCCAGCCCCACCCCGGGGACGGCGTTGCGCTGTGCGGTCGACGCGCGGAAGAACCGCGTGAACATCTGCCCCTGCTCACCGGCGGGGATGCCCATGCCGGTGTCGCGCACGGCCAGGCGGGCCACCGGCTCCGCGCCGGGGTGCTCGTCCTCGCAGATCTCGCCGTCGGGCAGCCGCCAGGCCGCGCGCAGCGACAGCTCGACCCGGCCGCCGGACGGCGTGAACTTCACGGCGTTGGAGAGGAGGTTGTCGCAGGCCTGCCCGAGGCGGACGGCGTCGCCGGGCACGACGAGGGCCTCGTCCGGCACGTCGACGGTGACCTGCACTCCCGCGGTCGCGGCGGTGACCCGGACGCTCTCCTCCGACGCGCGCAGCACGGCGGCCAGGTCGACGTCCTCGGGCTGCAGGGTGAAGCGGCCGGCCTCGACCTGGGCGGTGAACAGCAGGTCGCCGACCAGCCGCAGCAGGCGCTGGGCGTTGCGCTCGACGGTGGTCAGGTACTGCCGCTGCTCGTCGGTCAGCGGCTCGCTGTCGGGATCCATGACCAGCTCGAGGTAGCCGAGGATCGAGCTCAGCGGGGTGCGCAGCTCGTGGCTGATCAGGCTCACAAACTGGTCCTTCATGCGTTCGGTGGCGCGGGCCTCGGTCATGTCCGTGCCGACGAAATTCCAGCCGGCGTGCACGCCCCGGTCGTCGGTGCGGGGCGTCACGGCCACCGCCACCGTCCGGCGCTGCCCGTCGGCGGCCACGTACGTCCAGTCGCGCACGTCGCTGCCGCGCTCCTGCGCCGCGTGCACCAGCGCGGCCAGACCGGCTTCCGTGCCGGCCTCCGCCGCGATCTCGGCCAGCTCCTCGGCCAGGTGGAACTCGACGATGGAGCGCTTGCGGACGACGTCCGTGCGGGGGAGACCCAGCATCCGTTCGGCGCCGGGGTTCCACACCCGGACGACGCCGTCCCGGTCTGTGCCGATGATCGACTGCTCGGTGACCGCGTCGATGACGCTGGTCATGGTCTGAGCACGGGCGGCGAGCATGCGGGTGGCGACGTCGAGCTCGTCCGCGCGGGTGCGCACCTGGGCCAGCAGGCCGGCGCGATCGGTCTCCAGCCGCTCGATGACGGCGGCCTGCCGCGCCAGCCGGCGGGACGTGTCGTGCACCGCCAGGCCGCCCAGGCCGACGGCGAGCGGGCCGAGCAGCAGCGCCGCCGAGTCGGCGACCGGGAGGCCGGCGCCGCTGGTCAGGAGTCCCGGGAGGAGAAGGGTGGCCGCCGTCCCGGCGACGGCGACCGGGACGCCGCGACGCCCCGGCGCGGTGATCAGGGCGAGCACCGGGCCGAGCAGCAGGAACAGCACCGCCACCGAGCCGGTGCCGGCGCACAGCAGCGCGACGGCGGCGAACTGGGCACAGGGCACCACCAGCGCGCCGGAGCGAGTGGCCGGGGTGCGGTCGACGAGTCCGGCCACGCCGCCGGCGAGGAAGGCCGTCGCCAGCCCGGCCGCGACCAGCTCGGGATCGGCCACCGGCAGGAGGCCCACGGCGAGCGCAAGGGACGCGGCGGCGAACATCGCGGTGGCCGGCAGCGCCCGGGCGAAGACAGCGAACCGGGGTGCACGCGGACGGAGCGCCGCCGTGCCGCCGGTGGTCGCCGCGACCGTCACGCGAGCTGTCCGGCGGTGAGTGCGCGGATCCGCTGCACGAGGGCCGCCACCTGGAACGGCTTGGCGAGGTAGGCGTCCGCGCCGGCGGCGAGGCCGCGGGCGACGTCGTCCGGGGACGCCCCGGCCGAGAGCAGCAGCACCCGGATGCCGGCGGTCGCCGGGTCCCCCCGCAGTGCCATGCAGACCTCGAGCCCGGTCGCGCCGGGCATGGAGACGTCGAGGACGGCGAGGTCGGGCAGGTCGCTGCGCGCGGCGGCGAGCGCCGTCGTCCCGTCGGCGACCGCGCCCACGACGGCACCACCGGCCCGGGTGACGGCGAGACAGACGAGGGCGCGGATGTCGTCCTCGTCGTCGGCGACGAGTACCCGCGGGGGTGTGGGGACGTCGAGCGGGCGCGCGGGACCGGGGATGGCGGACAGGACGTCGTCCACGGCAGCTCCCCTCGGTTCGGCGGCTCCGCGGAGGAGCCCTGGGCCGTTGTCACCAGGGACAACGGCCCTCCGGCCGGGGGTCTGCAGTGCGCCCGCGCGGGTCTCACCCCATGAGGTGAGCCGGACAGCACGGCGCCCCGCCGGGAGGAACCCGACGGGGCGCGGTACAGCGGGAGCGGGTCAGTGCGACCCGCCCGTCAGGGGGTAGCGGTGCTCTGGACCGACTGCTTGGACTGCTGGGCCTGGCCCTGCACGTCCTGAGCGGCAGACTGACCCTCTTCCTTGACGGTCTGGGCGGCGTCCTGAGCCGTCGCCCTGACCGACTCGACGGCGTCCTGGGCGGCCGGCTTGAGCTGCTCGCCGATCTCCTGCGCTGCCTGCTTGGCCGGCTCGAGGAGCGCGTCCTTGTGCTCCTTGACTGCGCTCTCGGCCTGCTGGGCCAGCTGCTTCTCCTTCTCCGAGGCCGGGAGGATGCTGGAGACGAGCCACCCGACACCGAAGGCGATCAGGCCCGCGGCCAGCGGGTTGCCCTGCGCCTGGCGCACGATCGTGTCCGGCGCCTGCTGTACGGCGCTCGCCGCGCTGGAGGCAGCGGACTGCACGCTGTCGGCCGCGTTGGACGCTGCCGACTGCACGGTGCCTGCCGCGTTGGACGCGGCGCCCTGCACCGAACCCGCCGCGTTCGACGCCATGCCGTGCGCGGAGGAAGTGGTGTCGTGAGCGGAGCCCATGACCTTCTCCTTCAGGCTGGTCATACGGCCCTTGGCCGCCGTCACACGACGGTCGACGACGCGGGCCGGGTTCACCTTCTCGTTGAGGGCGTCGACGTCGTAGCTGAGCTCGCGCCGCGTGTCCTCGATCTGCCGCCGGATGACGTCCGGGTCACTGCTGGTCATGTCTATCGGCTCCTGCCGTTTCGAGAATGTCTGCAGTCGATGGTCAGTTGGGCTTGAGGGCGCTGGGGACCTGCTGAAGGGTCTCCACGGTGCGCTCGGGCTTCGGGTGGACCTGGTCGAACTTCTTCTTGCCCATCAGTCCGGCGACGGCGCCGACGATCCCCCAGAGGATCGCCACGATCAACGCCGACCAGCTGTGGCCCACCAGGTGAGAGAGAGCCCACCAGAGGGCGATGGACAGGAACATCAGGACCATGTAGCCGGCGAAGCCCGCCACTCCGAACAGTCCCGCACCCGTGCCGGCCTTCTTCGCCTCGGCCTTGACCTCCACCTTGGCCAGCTCGAGCTCCTGGCGCATCAGGGTGGAGAGGTCCTTGGCGACCTCGCCCATCAGCTGGCCGACCGACGTGCCCTCGACATCGGGGCGCCCCTCCGCGGTGGTGGGGGTCCCCATCGAGCCGCTGTAGTCGGCCGCGTAGTTCTGCTGGGCCGGCTCCGCATAGCCCTCGCTGGCGCCCACGGACGTAGCGCCCGCGGGCGTGGCGCCCGAGTACGGGGTGGTCATGGATCAGCCCACCCCGCCGGGGCGCCGGGCCGGGTCGTCCCAGCCGGCCGGTGTGGCCGGGGGAACGACGCTCTCGGCGGGCGGCACCGTGCCGTACGGCGGCGGCGGCAGCGGGGCACCCGTGCCGGGCGTGGTGCCCAGGCCGGTGGTGCCGGTCGTCGTGTACTCGGTGCTCGTGGTGGTGTAGTCCGAGTACGTCGGCGCGGGGTCGACGTAGTTCGTCTGCGCCGTGTAGCCACCCGTGAGGGAGCCCGACGAGCCGTTATCGCTGTGCACCGCCTTGACGCCGCTGGTGAGCCGCCCGGCGAGCACGCCCGCCGCGGCCGCGCCGAGCAGGAACATGCCTGGCTTGCGGCGGGCGAAGCGGCGGACCTCCTCGAGGAGGTCGGCGGGCTCCCGGTTCTGCAACATGGAGGCGAAGTTCTCGACCGAGCTCGAGGCCTGCTGGAGCAGGTCGCGGGCCGGTCCGGGTGCGCCCTGGCTGGTGCCGTCGGCGAGCGACCGCAGCTCCTGGGCCAGGGACGAGAGGCTCTGCCCGGCCTTCTGCTGCTGCGAGACGACCTGGCTCTTGACCTGGGTGCGGCCCTGGTCGAGCAGGTCCTTGGCCTGGCGCTGCGTCTCGGTGGCGACGTGCTTGGCCTGGTCGGCGGCGGTCGCGGCGACCTGGCTGCCGGCCTGCGCGGCGGTCTGGCCGACGTTCTTGGCCTCGTCGACCGCGACGTCCTTGGTCTCCTTGGCGCGGTCGGTGGCGGACTGGGAGCCCGACCCTGCCGTGGTGGCGGGGGGCGGGAGTGGGGCGTCGATGGAGTGAGTCATCGGTCCTCCTCGGCATGGTTCGTGGTCGGATGAGGCGCTACCCCGAGGCCGTTCCGCCACACATCACGGGGCGGTGCGGGAACGATCTCGGGCGGTGCGTATCGCGACGGTTCCTCCGCCGATCGCCCGCCGCATCCATGCGTCAGGGGCGGGCCGGGAGGCGGAAGCCGACGAGCGGGGAGACACGTCGGTCCGGCCTCCCTGGAGGAGCGCCGCAGCGGGGAGATACCCCTCGCACGCATGATCCGAAACCGAATCTGCTGGTCGTCCCGCGAACACATGGGCCGCGGTGGCGATGGAGGAGCCGGTCGGTCAGCCCAGGTCGTCGGTGGCGAAGGTGTCGCAGCCGTCGACGGAGCCGCCCTGGTAGCCGGTGGTGAACCACGTGCGCCGCTGCTCGGAGGACCCGTGGGTGAACGCGTCCTGGTTCACCGTGCCGTTGCCCAGGTTCTTCTGGATGAAGTCGTCGCCGATGCGGCCGGCCGTGTCGAGCGCCCGGGAGACGTCGTCCTGGCTGATCTCGGCGATCAGGGGTGCGCCGGAGTCGTCGGGCACGGTCTCGGCGTGGTTGGCCCAGGCGCCGGCGTAGCAGTCGGCCTGCAGTTCCAGCCGGACGGTGCCGCTGGTCGGCCCGGTCTCCCCGGGGTTCACCTGCTGGTTGGTGCCCAGGAGGTTCTGCACGTGGTGGCCGTACTCGTGGGCGATGACGTAGGCGTTGACGAACAGGCCACCCTCAGCCCCGAACTTCTGGCGGAGCTCGTCGAAGAAGCTCAGGTCGATGTAGACCAGTTGGTCGGCCGGGCAGTAGAAGGGCCCCGAACCGCTGGTCGCCCCGCCGCACCCGGTCTGCACCGAACCGGAGAAGTAGACCGTTTCGGCGGGCCGGTACCTGCCGCCGAGCTCGCCGGACCAGAAGTCCTGGATGGACTCGATGTCGGCGGCGACGGCGCAGTCGACCGACGCGTTCGCGTCCCCGCCGTCCCGGCAGCTGGCCCTCAGCTGGGAGTTGTCGACCTGTTCGCCCTGCCCCAGACCGGCCAGCCCGCCGAGCGCGGCACCGGTTCCGCCACCGCCGCCGATCAGCTGGAACAGCACGATGACCACGAGGCCGACCAATCCGACCCCGCCACCGCCCACGGCCAGCCCGCGGCCGCCGCCGAGGCGGCCGCCGCCTCCGCGCATGTCGCGCACGCTGGATGTGTCGACGCTGGCGTTCTCGCGGTACCTCATGCTCGGCTGCCCTCCCGGTCGCCTGCGGACGTCGGCTCCCGAGCCGGACGGCGCCGCTCCCCGGGGATCCACCCGCGGAGACAGTGCCATCGCCCCCGCGGAGGTCGCGACTCGGCGTTGGCCTGCATGCCCTGTGGAACCGGCGCGCACACCCACGGCGCGACGTCCTAGGGTCGGAGTGAACCGAACGGGGGAGGAATCAGGTCATGGCGGTGTCCAACCGCGTCCGCGCCGCTTTGACCACGACGGTGCTGACGACCGCGGCGACGGGCTACCTGGCGGGGTGCTCCATCGGTGGCGACGACCAGGTCGCCTACTGCACCGACGAGAACGGCGAGATCGTCGACGACGACTACTGCGACGACGACTACCACGGGCCGGGCGCCGGGCTGTTCTTCCTCTACCTCGGCGGCTTCCGGACGGGCCTGCCGGTGGGCACCGTCCTGCCGCGCGGCGGCACGCGGATCAACCCCACCGACACCGTCGCCCGCTCCCGCGCGGGCCTGCCGTCGACGGGCAAGGTGAGCGGCGGCCAGCGGATCAGCGGCGGCCTGGGCAGCGGCCTGGGCGGCCGGGCCGGCACCGCCGGCGGCTGACCGGCCTCTCGTGAGACGGATCGAGGGCGGGATCGTGCGGCCCGGCTGGGAGGCCGAGATCCAGGCGCAGGGCCTGGTCTACAACCGGACCGACCTACCCGGCGGCGAGGTGCGCAGCTACTGGCGCGAGGGGCCGTTCTACGACTTCTCCCTGGCAGAGGTCGAGCAACTGGAGGGCTGGGTCGCCCAGCTGTTCGAGATGTGCGTGGCCGCCGGCGACCACGTCGTGGACAACGACCTGTTCGACCGGATGCGGATCCCGCCCATGGCACGTCCGCAGATCCGGCGCACGTGGGAGGCCGAGCCGCCGAGCGTGTACGCGCGGTTCGACCTGCGCTACGACGGCGAGGGGCCGCCGAAGCTGCTGGAGTTCAACGCCGACACCCCGACCGGGCTGGTGGAATCGGCCGTCACCCAGTGGAACTGGCACCTGTTCACCGGCCAGGGGCGCGACCAGTGGAACGCGCTGCACGACAAACTCGTCGCCGCCTGGAAGCGCAACCTGCTCAAGTGGGAGCGGCGCACCGGCCTGCGCCCGCGGGTGCACCTGGCCTGGACCAGCGAGGAGACCTCCGGCGAGGACCGGATGACCGTCGCGTACCTCATGGACACCGTCGTGCAGGCGGGCTACGAGGCGATCGAGCTGGTCGTCGAGGACATCGTGCTCGACGACGGCGACGGGCGGTTCTACGACCAGCAGGGCCGCCACCTCGACGTCGTCTTCAAGCTCTACCCGTGGGAGTGGCTGATCGAGGACGAGTTCGGTCCCGCCGTCCTCGCCGACTCGGCCCGTCCCGGCGGGACGACGTGGGTGGAGCCGGCCTACAAGATGCTCTGGAGCACCAAGGCGCTGCTGCCGGTGCTGTGGCAGCTGTTCGGCAGTGATCCCGTGCTGGGGGAGCTCCTCCTGCCGGCCTACTTCGCCGACGAGATGCCCTCCTCGTGGCGGACCTACGTGCGCAAGCCGATCCTCGGCCGGGAGGGCGCCAACGTCGCGATCGTCCGGGACGGCGCGGTCACCGAGCAGCTGCCGGGCCGCTACGGGACCGAGGGGTTCGTCGTCCAGGAGTTCGCGCCGCTGCCCGACTTCGCCGGCGTCGACGGGCCGCACCACCCCGTCCTGGGCACGTGGGTCGTCGACGGGGAGCCGGCCGGCCTCGGGATCCGCGAGAGCGACGGGCTGATCACCGACAACCTGAGCTACTTCGTGCCGCACACCGTCGACTACTCGCCTCCCCGCGCGGGCCGCCGGTCCGCGACCTAGATTCGGGCCATGCCGCTGGAGGGTGAGTACGAGCCGAGTGCACAGCAGTGGGTCCGCGACCAGGTCGAGCGTTACGAGGCGACCGGTGGCCGCGAGGCGAACACACTGCGGGACACCGGGTTGCCGATCGCGGTCTTCTGGACCCGCGGCGCGAAGAGCGGGAAGGTGCGCAAGAACGCCCTCATGCGCGTCGAGCACGACGGTGCCTACCTGATGGTGGGCTCCCAGGGCGGCGCCCCCACCGACCCGGCGTGGGTGTCCAACGTCCGCAAGGCGCCCGATCAGGTCACGGTGCAGGACGGCCCCGAGCCGTGGGACGGCGTCGCGCGGGAACTCTCCGGCGAGGAGCGGGCGCAGTGGTGGGACCGCGCCGTCGCGGCCTACCCCAGCTACGCCGACTACCAGGAGAGGACCGACCGGCTGATCCCGATCTTCCTGGTCGAGCGCGCCGGCTGACCTGCCCTCACCGAGCCAGCTCGCGCTCCAGCTCCTCGGCGTCGGAGTGGACGCTGGCGTGCGGCTGCGGCATGAGCAGCAGCGCGATCATCGACACGATCGCGCACCCGATGATGTAGAGCGAGATCCACGTCGACGAGCCGGTGCTCGCCAGGATCGCCGTCGCGATCAGCGGTGCCGGACCACCCGCGATGATCGACGCCAGCTGGTAGCCCAGCCCGGCTCCGCTGTACCGGACGCCGGTGCCGAAGGTCTCCGAGATCAGCGCTGCCTGCGGGCCGTACATGATGTCGTGCAGGATCAGCGACACCACGATCCCCAGCAGGACGAGGCCGCTCTCCTTGGAGTTCAGCAGCCCGTAGTACGGGAAGGCGAAGAGGCCGACCAGCACGATCCCGGTGCCGTAGACCAGCCGGCGGCCGAGAATGTCGGACAGGAAGCCGAACAGCGGAACGCTGACGAACCCGATGGCGGCGGCGACGAGCGTGTCGTTGAGCAGGTCGTTGCGGTTGAGCTCGAGGTGTTTCTCGCCGTAGGCCAGCACGAAGGTGATGAACAGGTAGAACGGTGCCTGCTCGGCCATCCGCACGAACGCCGAGGTGAACACCGCCCGCGGCTGCGTGCGGAAGACCTCGAGCACGGGCTGCTTGACGACCGCCTTCTCCTTGCGCAGGCGGGCGAACTGGGGGGTCTCCAGAACGGCCAGTCGGACGTAGAAGCCGATGCCGACCAGCACGATGCTGATCAGGAACGGGATGCGCCATCCCCAGGTCTCGAACTGGTGGGCGGTCGTGGAACCCGAGACGATCCGGACGGCGAGGGTCGAGAGCAACAGGCCGATCGGGACGCCCAGTTGCGGCAGGCTCGCCATGAAGCCGCGGCGCTTGTTGGACCCCCACTCCATGGACATGAGCACCGAGCCGCCCCATTCACCACCGACCCCGATGCCCTGCACGATCCGGAGCAGCGTCAGGAGGATCGGCGCCCAGACGCCGATGGTGGCGTAGCCGGGCAGCACGCCCATGAGCACGGTCGCGACGCCCATGAGGGTGAGGGTGGCGATCAGTGCGGCCTTGCGGCCGATCCGGTCGCCGTAGTGGCCGAAGATCGCCGCGCCGATCGGCCGGGCGGCAAACCCGACGAACTGGGTGGAGAAGGAGAGCAGCGTGCCGGCCAGCGCCGACTCGCCGGGGAAGAAGACGGCCGGGAACACCAGCGCCGCCGCGGTGCCGTAGAGGAAGAAGTCGTACCACTCGATCGTCGTCCCGATGGTGCTGGCGAAGGCGGCCTTGGTGCGCTGGGACTTCGTGAGTGCGGCCGTGTTCCGCTGGCCAGCCGGACCGGCCGGGATCGAGCCGTTCGCTTCGGTCGCCATGGCGGCGCTCCTCTCCGGGGCCGTTCCGGCCCCCGCAACCGTGTGTTGTCCGTCACGTTGCGCCTGTTCGGTGCCCGCGTCAAACGCTCGCGGGCAACCGGGCGTTGACACGCCGACCTGCACCCTTGCCGGCCGGAGCCGGTGCCCGCGGGGCTGGAACGGCCTCCCGGGGCGGGGGCGAGCGGCGCGAGTCAGGAGGACGGGGGACCGGCGCCGATCCGCGACGTGAGCGCGGCGGCGAGTGCGTCGTCCCCACGGGCCCGGGCGCCCAGCAGGCCCCAGCCGAGATCGGCCACGGAGCGGCCCCGGCCGAGCCAGGCCGTCGCGGCCGGCGACGGGAACAGCTCCGTCCGGGCGGCGGTCATGACCTCGCCGAGCGCCTCGAGCGCCTGCCGCAGCCGTCCGTCGGCCTCGGTCCCGCCGGGCGAGCGGGCGGCCGCCACGGCCGCGGCCGCCGCGCGGTCGACGGTGGCGGGCAGCCGGCGGCTGCCGGCGCGCACGAAGAGGCACAGGCCGACCAGGACGCCGAGGACGATGCCGACGAGGGTCTCGGCCAGCCGCTCGGCGACGAGGGTCGATCCCGGCCGGCCGGGCACGCCGATGTGCACCTGGACGAGCACCATCGGCGTGATGACCGCGACTGCGAGCCCGTACTGGTGGGCCACGAGCAGTTCGACGGCGAACTGCAGCAGGCCCACGAGCGCGATCTCGGCGCCGACCGGCAGGCCTGCGCTGATGATCAGCCACGCGAGGAGTACGCCCAGGACCGTGCCGGCCGCGCGGTTCACCGCGCGGTCCCGGGTGTGCCGCGCGTCGGTGCCGAGTTGCACGGCGACGGCGGTGGTCGCCGCCCAGTAGGGGTTCTGCAGTCCGAGCGCCGTCGCGGTCAGGGCCGCGACCGTCGCGCCCACGCCGATGCGCAACGAGGGGGCGACGAGCGGGTGGTCCCACCAGTGCGGCTCCAGGGGGACGGCCGGGGCGGACCCCGCGGGCGAGGGTGCGATCTCGGTGACGCCGGACGGCAGAGCGCGCAGGAACCGCTGTTCGATCTCCCGCAGCTCCGCCTCCAGGGCGCTGTCGCGCCGGGCACCGGTCCAGCCGATGGCGGCGTCGGCGGTGCGGACTGCGTGCGCGACGGCTCCCGGCCGTGGGCCGGCGCTCCCGGCCGCGGTGGCCGCCCGCTCGACCGCCCGCCCGGCCGCGCGTACGGCCCGTCGCTCCGGACCGGTGGGGTCCCACAACCACGGCAGCATGCATCCGCACCAGGCCAGGGCTGCGCCGCCGACCGCGGCCAGGAGGAAGGGGCCGAGGTCGGCCGGAGCAGTGCCCAGCGCGCTGGCACCGCCGTAGACCAGCATCGCGCCGAGCGGCCCCGGTGGGCCGATCCGCCAGACGCCGCTCGCGGCCGTGGCGGCCGTGGCCACCGCGCCGGCCCCGAGCGACAGCACCACCGGATGCCCTCCGGCGAGCGCACCGAGCCCCGCGGCGACGGCGAGAGCGGCGCCCACGCCCGCCACGACCACCGCCCGGCGCCGATAGGGGAGGGCGTGCCCGTAGATCGCGGTGAGGGCACCCAGCGATGCCGCGGTGCCGAGGACCGGCTGCCCCACCAGGTGCCCGGCCACCAACGGCAGGACGACGCAGATGCCGGCAGTCACGCCCCGGCGCCCACCGGTCTGCCAGAGGGTGGCGAACGCCGGCAGCGGCGGGCCGAGCAATGAGGCGCGCATCCGCCCGACGGGGAGCGGAACGTGCGGCACGGCGACCATCGTCGCAGCCGGCTGCTCGGCCCCCCGGATGGAGGTCATGGGGTCACATGCCGGGCAGGGCGGCCCCCTTCGACGCGATCGCGGCCGCCACGTCGTCGGGGAAGGTGGTGAAGGGCTCGGCGGTGACGGTGCGCCTGGCGCCGTTGCCGGTGTACCGCCAGGTGCCCAGGATCCGTCCGTCGCTGACCACGGTGGGCCGGAACATCCCGTTGCCCCCGGGGACGATGCGGTCGGCGAACCGCGGGTCCAGGACGGCGGTGCGGTCGCCGTAACCGAGCACGAATTCGTCGAAGCCGGGCAGCAGGAAGACCCCGCGGGCCTCGGTGCGGCAGGCCGCGAGCCGGTCGGGCGTCTCGGGGGCCAGGTGGTATTCGACGCCGTCGACCTCGATGCGGGCCAGGTGCGGGCTCGCGACAGCGAGTCCGGCGCGGGCGTCGCGGACGGTGCAGCCGGCCCAGCGCACCAGGTCCTTGACGGTGGCCGGGCCGTGGCTGCGGAAGTACCGCAGGGCGAGCTCGCCCAGCCCCTCGTCGCGCTCGAGCCGCCGCGGTTCGCGCACCCACTCGTCGAGCAGGACGAACAGCTGCTCCGTGCCGTCGGTCGGCCCCAGGCACAGCGTGCCGCTCTGCGCCAGGTACCAGAGCAGGTGGTAGCCGCGCTGGCCCGCGATCGGCGCCCCGCCGTCGGCCATCGCCGCGAGCAGCGCCTCCCGGCGCAGCGCGCGACCGCCCGCGAGCGCGCCGACCGCGGCGGCGCGGGCGAGCTCGACGTCGTCATCGGTGAGGTCCAGCTGCGCGCGCCGGGTCGCCGCACCGGTGCGGGCCCGGCGACCGAGGAGCTCCACGAGCCAGCACAGGTCCTCGGCCGCGACGAGGTGCAGGGTGCCCCGCATGGGCCAGGACCGGACGACGGCGCCGTCGTCCAGCGCCGCGACGACGTCGGCCCGGCGGCGCCCGAGGGTGCGCAGCGCGACCGAGGTGACCGCTCCCGGGTAGTCCTGTGCCTGGACCGCGGTGAGGTCGCGGACCGCGTGCGCGGCCGAGGAGTGGCCCGGCCCGGCGATGCGCAGCGCGACCAGCCGCATCAGGGCGACGTCGTGCGGGGTCGTCATGGCGCCCACCGTGGCAGGCGGGTACGACGATCGTCGAGCGGCGGCCGTTCCGTCGTCCTCCGCCGGTAGCGTGCAGGCGGTGATGGGGATGGGCGGCGCCGACGGCCCCGACGCCGAACGGCGGCGCCGGCTCGTGGCCGCCGTCCGCGTCCTCTATTGGTCATGGGTGCGGCCGCGGTCGTGCTCTCCACCCTGCTGAGCTGAGGGGATCGGCGATGACGGAGGCGTCCGATATCGAGGCGTGGTTCGACGCCGCCGGCCCGAGGGCCCACGACCTGCGGCGCGTCGACGCGCTGATCACGGCGGCCGCCCCGGGGATCGATCGGCAGCTGGTGCCGACGGGGCGGGGCGCGATGCTGGGCTACCGCCTGATCCCGTACCGGCCGAGGTCGGCCAGGACGACGACGAGGGTGCCGCTGATCGCGCTCGCGCCGCAGAAGCGGCACCTGTCGGTGTACGTCTGCGCGGTCGTCGACGGCGCGTACCTGGCCGAGTCCCGCGCCGACCGGCTGGGCACGGTGTCCTGCGGCAGGAGCTGCATCCGCTTCGCCTCGCTCGACGGGGTCGACACCGCCGCGCTCAGCGCCCTGGTGCGCGACGCCGTCGCCGCCACGGACGCCGGCGACAACGCGTACGTGTCCGCCTGACGGCGCGTCGCGGGTGCGCCACGCCGAGGGCGAACGGGTCTCGGGACCTTCGTCCCTGGCAGTCCCACGCGTCACTTGTGATCGTCGTTGCCGAACGTAGCGAGCGGGCCGGCTATTCGACGCCGGCCCTCGCGGGGGAACGTCCACCTGCTGCTCCGGCGGCACGCCCGGTGAAGGACCGTCCATGACTCTTGCTGTCCTGCCCACGATCCCCGACCCGTCCGTCAGCTCCGCGATGTCGCGACTCTCCCTGGAGTTCCCGTACGTCGGTCTGCGGTCGATCGCGTTGGTCGTGCGCACCTGCCGCGAGGAGCTCCGCGGTTCTCCGGACGGCGCCCTGCCCGAGCTCGTGGAGCGTCTCGCCCGGCAGCGCCTGCAGCAGGCCTGAGCGCAGCCGCCGGAAACGCGGTTGCTCCTGCCGGGAGGATGTCGGCGTGGGTTACGTCGACGTCACCGGTGTCCGGCACACGCTTCCCGACGGGCGGGTGCTCCTGGACGACGTCTCGTTCCGCATCGGCGAAGGTGCCCGCGCGGCGCTGATCGGTGAGAACGGCGCCGGCAAGACCACCCTGCTTCGGATCATCGCCGGGGATCTGGTGCCCGAGGCCGGTGCGGTGGCGCGCACGGGCGGGCTCGGGGTGATGCGCCAGTTCATCGGCTCGGTGCGCGACGACACCACCGTGCAGCGGTTCCTCGTCGACCTCTCGCCACCCGCCGTCCGGGACGCGTGGGACGTCGTCGAGAAGGCCGAGCTGACGCTCATGGAGACCGACGACGAGCGCGCCCAGATGGCGTATGCGCACGCGCTTGCGCACTGGGGCGACGTCGGCGGGTACGACGCCGAGGTCACCTGGGACACCGTGACCGTGGCGGCGCTCGGCGTGCCGCACGAGCGGTGCAAGTACCGCGAGCTGTCCACCCTGTCGGGCGGGGAGCAGAAGCGGCTGGCGCTGGAGGGCCTGCTGCGCGGGCCCGACGAGGTGCTGCTGCTCGACGAGCCGGACAACTACCTCGACGTCCCGGGCAAGCGGTGGCTGGAGGAGCGGCTGCTCGAGACGCGCAAGACCGTGCTGTTCATCAGCCACGACCGCGAGCTGCTGGCCCGCGTGGCCGACCGCGTGGTGACGGTCGAGGGCGGCTCGGCCTGGGTGCACGGGGGTGGCTTCGTCAGCTACCACGCGGCCAGGACGGCGCGGCACGAGCGGCTGGCCGAGCTGCGGCGCCGGTGGGAGGAGGAGCACCAGCGGCTGATCGACCTGGTGCGGACCCTGCAGCAGCAGGCGGCCAACTCCCCGGACATGGCGTCGAAGTACCACGCCATGCAGACCCGCCTGGCCAAGTTCGAGGCGGCCGGCCCACCGCCGGACCGCCCTCCGGAGCAGAAGGTGGCGATGCGGCTGCGCGGCGGCCGCACCGGGGTGCGGGCGGTCATGGCCGAGGAGCTCGAACTGACCGGCCTGATGAAGCCGTTCGACGTGGAGATCTGGTACGGCGACCGGGTCGGCGTCCTCGGGGCCAACGGCGCGGGCAAGTCGCACTTCCTGCGGCTGCTGGCCGGCCAGGAGGTGCGGCACACCGGCGGCTACCGGCTGGGCGCCCGCGTCGTCCCCGGGTTCTTCGCGCAGACCCACGCGCACCCCGAGCGGCAGGAGCGGACGCCGGTCGACCTGCTCTGGCACGGTGAGCCGGGGCGTCCGGGGGTCGACCGCGGGCGGGCCATGGCGGCACTGCGCCGGTACGGCCTGGCCGACCAGGGGGACCAGCTGTTCCGCACCCTGTCGGGCGGTCAGCAGGCCCGATTCCAGATCCTGCTCCTGGAGCTGTCCGGCGCCACGCTGCTGCTGCTCGACGAGCCCACCGACAACCTCGACGTCCTCTCGGCCGAGGCGCTCGAGGAGGCGCTGACCGCGTTCGACGGGACCGTCCTGGCCGTCACGCACGACCGCTGGTTCGCCCGCTCCTTCGACCGGTTCCTGGTGTTCGGCGCCGACGGTCACGTGTACGAGTCGGCCGAGCCCGTCTTCGACGAGACGAGGGTGCAGCGCGCCCGCTGAGGCCCCCCTCCCCGAGTTGATCATCGTCTGCGTGATCGCGCCCGCGGCGTGTTCCGCCGTGTCGCCGACCCGGAGGCGATGATCAACTAGGGGTCTACAGGTCGACGTCGGGCTCCCCGGTGCCGCCGATCCGGTCGAGTTCCTCCAGCTCCGCGGGGCCGAGCACGCGGGCGGCGGCCTGCAGGTTCTCCTCGAGGTGGGCGACCGACGACGTGCCGGGGATGAGCAGCAGGTTGGGGGAGCGGGCCAGCAGCCAGGTCAGCGCCACCTGCATCGGCGTCGTCTCCAGCCGGCGCGCGACCGTGTCGAGCGCGGCGGACTGCAACGGCGTGAACCCGCCCAGGGGGAAGAAGGGCACGTAGGCGACGCCCTCGCGGGCCAGGGCGTCGATCAGCGGGTCGTCGTGGCGATGCACGAGGTTGTAGTGGTTCTGCACGCAGACCACCCGGGCGATGGATTGGGCCTCGGCGTACTGCTGCGTCGTCACGTTGCTTACCCCCAGGTGCCTGATCAGGCCCTCCTGCTGTAGTTCGGCGAGGGCCTCGAACGGCTCGGCCAGTGACCGCTCGACCGGTTCGGCGAAGCCGGGCAGCCGGAGATTGACCACCTCGAGCGTGTCCAGGCCCAGGTGGTCGAGGTTGTCGTGGACCGCCTGGCGCAGTTCGTCGGGCGCCAGTGCTTCCGGCCACTGCCCGTCCGGCGTCCGTCGTGCGCCGACCTTCGTGACGATGACCAGGTCCTCGGGGTAGGGATGCAGCGCCTCGCGGATGATCTCGTTGGTGACGTACGGGCCGTAGTAGTCGCTGGTGTCGATGTGGTCGACCCCGAACTCGACCGCCCGGCGGAGCACCGCGATCGCGGCGTCCCGGTCGGCGGGCGGGCCCATCACGTGCGGCCCGGCCAGCTGCATGGCTCCGTATCCGAGCCGGTTCACCGAGCGGTCGCCGAGGGCGAACCTGCCGGACTTCTCCGCGGTGGTGGTCGTCATGGGCCCTCCCTACCCGTCAGCGGCCGGGCATGCGCGGATCAGGCGGCGTCGCGCAACGGAGCGGCCGACGGCACGTCCACGTCCGGCCCCTCCGCGGCCTCCAGAGGGGCCCCCCGGGAGCCGACGCGACGGGCCAGGACGGCGATCCCGGCGCCGGCCAGCGCGAGCACCGCGCCGACCCACATGGGCGCGGTGTAGCCGAGCCCGGCGGAGATGACCACTGCGCCCAGCGCCGCGCCGAGGGCGTTTGCCACGTTGAAGGCGCCCTGGTTGGCCGCCGAGACCAGGCTGCCGCCGGGCACTCGGGCGGCCTCGATGACGCCGTTCTGTACGACCGGGCCGAGGGAGAACGCCACCGTCCCGAAGAGGACGAGCAGCGCGACCGCGGCGACGGGGGTCCGCGCCAGGAAGGCGAAGGCCACGAGGACGGCGGCCACGCCCACCATGCCGACCGCGACGAAGGAGAAACCGTACCGGTCGCCGAGCCGCCCGCCGGCGAGGGTGCCCACGGTGGTGCCGACGCCGAACAGCCCGAGCACGGGGGTGACCCAGCCGACGGGGATGCCGCCGAGCTCGGTGAGGATCGGGCTCACGTAGCTGTAGACGGCGAACATGGCCGCGAACCCGACCATCGTCAGGCCCAGCACGAGCCAGACCTGGGCCCGCCGGAACGCCCGCAGCTCGCCGCGGAGGTCCGCGGGTTCGCCGGCGTCGTCCGGCATCCAGGCGAGCAGCCCGGCGATCGTGAGCAGCCCGATGAGCGCGATGCCGCCGAGCACGAGTCGCCAGCTGGTCTGCTGGGCGATGAAGGTGCCCAGCGGCACGCCGATCACGTTGGCCAGCGTGAGACCGGTGATCATCAGGGAGATGGCCTGCGTGGCGCGCTCCGGCGGCACCAGGCGCCGCGCGGCCACGGCGCCCACGCCGAAGAAGGAACCGTGCGAGAGGGCGGTGAGCACCCGGGCCGCGGCGAGGGTGCCGTACGTCGGGGCCAGCGCGGCCAGCGCGTTACCCACGACGAAGACCACCATCAGCGCGACCAGGGTCTGCCGCGGGGTGAACCGCAGGCCGAGGGCCGTGAGCGTCGGGGCGCCGATGACGACGCCGATGGCGTACGCGGAGATGAGCAGCCCGACGGCCGGCACGGACACGTCGAGGCCCGCTGCGATGTCAGGCAGCATGCCCATGACCACGAACTCGGTGGTGCCGATGCCGAAGGCGCCGATGGCGAGGGCGAGCAGAGCGCGGGGCACGAGAAGAAACTCCAGAAGGACGCGGACGGGAAGAGGCGGGGCGGACTGCGTCGTCCTGGGGCCTTGTTCCTCGGGCCTTGGATCAGACCCTTCCTGTGGCAAGCCGGGTCGGCGGGCTGCCATGCCCGCCGACCCGGGTAAGCCTGCTCACACGGTGAGCTCGATCAGGGCCGGATCAGCACCTTGACGGTGCCCTCCTTCTTCTCGCGGAAGTTCATGTAGGCCTGCGGGGCTTCCTCGAGCGGGACCCGGTGCGTGGCGAAGTCGTCGACGCCGAGCGGGTCGCCCTCCAGCAGCAGCGGCAGGATGTCGGGCACCCAGCGCCACACGTTCGCCTGCCCCATGCGCAGCTGGATCTGCTTGTCGAACATCCGCATGAGCGGCAAGGGGTCGGTGGCGCCGCCGTAGACGCCGGACAGGGAGATCGTGCCGCCGCGGCGCACCGCCTCGATCGCGGTGTTCAGGGCCGCCAACCGGTCGACCCCGACGACCTGCATGACCTTCTCCATCACCGCGTCGGGCACGACCGCCGTCGCCTTCTGCGCGATGGTGGCCAGCGGGGAGCCGTGCGCCTCCATGCCCACCGCGTCGATGACGGCGTCCGGTCCCCGGCCGTCGGTCAGGTCACGGACCCGAGCGACGACGTCGGCCTGCTTGGTCGAGTCGATGACCGTAACGCCGTTGCGACGGGCCCGGGCGAGTCGCTCCGGCACCACGTCGGAGGCGATGACCTGGCCGGCGCCCAGGTGCTTGGCGATGCGGGTGGCCATGTCGCCGATGGGGCCGAGGCCGAGCACGAGGACGCTGCCGCCCTCGGGGATGCCGGCGTACTGGACCGCCTGCCACGCGGTGGGCAGTACGTCGGACAGGTAGACGTAGCGGTCGTCCAGCGGCGCGTCGGGCACCTTGATCGGCAGGGTGTTGCCGAAGGGCACCCGCAGGTACTCGGCCTGCCCGCCCGGAACCTGGCCGTAGAGCTTCGTGTAGCCGAACAGGGAGGCACCCATGCCCTGCTCGCGGTTCTGGGTGGTCTCGCACTGGGACTGCAGCCCCTGCGAGCACATCCAGCAGGTGTTGCAGGAGATGTTGAACGGCACGACGACGCGGTCGCCGGCCTTGAGAGCGGTGACGTCGGAGCCGACCTCTCGAACGATCCCCATCGGCTCGTGACCCATGACGTCGCCGACGGTCATGAACGGCGCCATGACCTCGATCAGGTGCAGATCGGAGCCGCAGATCCCGCTGGAGGTGACCTCGATGATCACGTCCGTCGGCTCTTGGATGGTGGGGTCGGGGACGGTGTCCACCCGGACGTCGCCTCGGCCGTGCCACGTGACTGCGCGCATGCGGAACTCCCTCGATCGGACCGGATTCGGGCCCTCGGAAAGGGCACTTCGGGACGTAGGTGTCCTGGACCGCCCGACTTTCAACCAGGCTCGGCGTGTCCTTCACTCCGCGTAACTCCAGTTATACGCAACGCGGAATCACACGCATGCGCCTTTGTGGCCCGGGACACAGAACTGCAGGTCAGTACCCCTGTTTCGAGATCACGAATCGGTCACGGCGTGTTTACATGGGCCCCGCCCTCCTCTCCCCGGGAGTGCACCGTCGTGTCCGCCAACGGAAGTCAGGTGCATGAGCTCGCTCCACCAGGACCGCCCCCGCGTGGCCCGATCCGCAGCCGCCACGGTGGCCGGATCCAGCAAGAGCAAGGCTCCGCAGATCCCGACGCAGCGCCCGGGGAAGGTGCAGCGGTCGGAGGTCTCCGAGACCCCCGCCGTCGGAGGAGTCGCCGCGGCGACCCCGGCCCGGCGGACCACCCGCCCCAGGCACGCGGCGCCTCCCGCCGGTGCGGCGGCTCTCGCCGCGCGGGCGAAGGCCGCCGGAGCGGCGACGTCCAAGGCCGCGACGAAGGTGGCCGCCAAGGCCGCCGGTTCGGCGACGACGAAGGTGGCCGTCAAGGCGGCTGGTTCCGCGACGACCAAGGTGGCGACGAAGGTGGCCGCCACGGCGGCTTCCGCCACGAAGGCCACGAAGGCAGCAGCCGCGGCGCGTGCCGCGAACCGCACTCCCTCGCGCGGCGCGGTGGCCGGCAAGGCCGCTCCGGTCGCGAAGGCCGTCCCCGCCGCCGCCAAGCCGACGACCGGCAGGACGACGACCGAGAAGGCCGCCACCGCGAAGACCGCCACCGCGAAGACCGCCACCGGTACGAAGGCCGCGGCGACGAAGAGCGCCGCCGCGACGAAGGCGCCGACCATCAAGATCGCCGCGACGAAGCGCACCGCCGCGGTGAAGGTGCCCGCCGCCAAGGCCACCGCACCGAAGGCCGTGGCCGCCGAGTCGGCGGCGCCCCCGAAGCCCCGGACCGCCGGCGAGGCCGTCGCCGTTCCAACCCCGCAGCCCGCCGTCGTCCCGGTGGTCGCGACAGTCGCGACCACGGAGGTCCAGGCCCCTCAGGTCGAGGCCGCGACGGTCGTCGCCGCGGTCGCGGACACCCGCGGGCCCGGGCCGGTGCGCCGCGGACTCGCCGTTGCGCGGCGTCGTCCCGCGCTGTATCTCGCGGCCGCTCTGGTGGGTGCCGTGGGCGTGGGCGTGCTGTCCTCCGAGGGACCCGCCGCCCACGCCAACACCACGACTGTCAGTTCGTCGGTGAGCGTGGCGGAGCAGCTCGGCCTCACCGGCCGGCCCGAGGCGCCCATCACCGCGGCCGACACCCTGCGGCTGCAGGAACTGGCCGCCAGCCGCAAGGAGCGGACCGCCGATCAGGCCGCAGCCGCGAAGGCGCAGGATGCGGCCGACGCCGCGGCAGCTGCGGCGGCCGCGGAAGCCGCCCGGCCCGACGCCGTCCTCCCGGTCCATGGCGGTCGGCTGACCAGCGGTTTCGGCGGCCGCTGGGGCCGACTGCACGCGGGCATCGACCTCGCCGCTCCGATGATGACGCCCGAGTACTCGGTGATGGACGGCATCGTGCTGGAGGCCGGCCCGTCGAGCGGATACGGCAACGCGGTGTACATCCAGCACGCCAACGGTGACGTCACCGTCTACGGCCACATGGAGAAGATCCTCGTGCAGCCCGGCCAGGTGGTCCGTGCCGGCGACACGATCGCGCTCCTCGGCAACCGGGGTCGTTCCACCGGCCCGCACCTGCACTTCGAGGTGCACGTCGGCGGGCTCAACGGGAAGAAGATCGACCCCCTCCCGTGGTTGCGGGCGCGCGGCATCGACATCTGATCCCGCCGCAGCACGACGACGCCCCCCGCCGGCCCGAACCGGACAGGGGGGCGTCGTCGTTGGGGCACACTTCGGGGGAGCGGAGGCATCGATCGGGCGAGGGTGGGAGGCGGGTCCATGGGGCACGGCCACACCCACGGCCCGGTCACCGCGGGTGGTGCGCAGCGGCATCGACTGGTGGTCGTCCTGGGTCTGACGCTGGCCGTGATGGCGGCCGAGATCGCGGGGGCGATCGTCTCGGGATCCCTGGCGCTGCTGGCCGATGCCGGCCACATGGCCACCGACGCGGCCGGCATCGCGCTGGCGCTCGGGGCGGTGACCCTGGCCCAGCGCCCGGCGCGGGGACGGCGCACCTTCGGCTGGCAACGGGTGGAGATCCTCGCGGCGGTCGCCAACGGGCTGCTCCTGCTGGGCGTGGCGGGCTACGTGCTCGTCGAGGCGGTCCGCCGGATCGGGCACCCGCCGGAGATCGGATCGGGCCTCATGCTTGCGGTCGCGGCGGTCGGTCTGGTGGTCAACCTCGTCTCGCTGACCGTGCTGCACCGGGGGAGGGGCGCCTCGCTGAACCTGCGCGGCGCGTACCTGGAGGTGCTCGCCGACGCGCTCGGCTCCGTCGCGGTCATCGTGGCCGCCGTCGTCATCGCGACCACCGGATGGACGGCGGCCGACGTCGTCGCCTCCGTGGCGATCGGCTGTCTCGTGCTGCCCCGCGCCTGGCACCTGCTGCGCGAGGCGCTCGACGTACTGCTCGAGGCCGCGCCGCGGGGGATCAGCCTGGACGACGTGCGCGCCCACATGCTGCGGGTCGACGGCGTCCTCGGCGTCCACGACCTGCACGCCTGGACGATCACCTCCGGCCTGCCGGTTCTCTCCGCGCACGTCGTCGTCACCGACGAGGCGCTCGCCTCAGGGCACGGCGGGCGGGTGCTCGACGCGCTCTGCGAGTGCCTCGGCGAGCACTTCGACATGGAGCACTGCACGTTCCAGATCGAGGCCGCGGCGCACGCGGGGCACGAGGCGCCCGTCCACGACTGAACGAGGGCCCGAACTCCCACTCTCGGCACGCTGGCCACGGGGCCGGGCGCGAGTGGGACAGTGGAGCCGCAGCGACGGCGGCAGCGAGGGGAGCGACGGTGGACCACGGGCAGCACTCCGGCATGTGGGTGCCCGGCGAGCCTCCCACCTGGGGTCGCATGTTCCAGCCGCATCTCGGGCCGGAGTCGTTCCTCGCGGTCCTGAGCATGATCGGCCTGCTGGTGTACCTCCTCGCGGTGCTGCGGCTGCGCCGCTCCGGCGTGTCCTGGCCGTGGTGGCGGACTGTCGCCTGGACGGCGGGCGTGGCTTCGCTCTTCGCGGTCACCGGCACCTGGCTCAACGGCTACAGCATGGTGCTGTTCAGCGTGCACATGACCCAGCACATGGTCCTGTCGCTGATCACGCCGCTGCTGCTGCTCCTGGGCGCGCCGATCACCCTGGCCCTGCGCACGCTGCCCCGGGGGCACGGCGCCGCCGGGACTCCGCGCGCGCTGCTGCTGGACGCCCTGCACAGCCGGTTCGCCCGGTTCGTGGCGCATCCGCTGTTCACCGTGCCGCTGTTCATCGCCAGCCTGTACGGCGTCTATTTCACGCCGATCTTCGATGCCCTGATGCGCAGCCCCGTCGGGCATCAGTTGATGCTCGCGCACTTCGTCGTCACCGGGCTGCTGTTCTTCGGGCCGATCGTCGCCCAGGATCCCTGGCCCCGGACGCTCAGCCACCCCGGGCGGCTGCTCGAGCTGTTCCTGCCGGTGCCGTTCCACGCCTTCTTCGGCGTCGCGATCATGATGGCCGGCTCGCTGGTCGTCACGACGTTCGCCGACCCGCCGTCGGGGTGGGGCATCGACACGCTCCGGGACCAGGGGGAGGCCGGCGGCATCGTCTGGGCGTTCGGGGAGCTGCCCACCGTCCTGGTCATGGCGGTCGTCTTCTTCTCCTGGGCCAGGTCCGAGGAGCGGCGCGGCCGGGTCCTCGACCGCACCGCCGACCGCACCGGCGACGCCGAACTGGCCGCCTACAACGCCCGCCTGCGGGCGATGGCCGAGCGGGACTAGCTCCCGCGCCGCTCAGCCGACGTGCACGACGGCGTCGCCCTCGGCGGGCAGGTCCTCCTTCGTGGCCTTGATGAGCAGCCCGGCGGCGACCGCCCCCAGGACGAGCAGCCCGGCCGCCCACGTGAAGGCCGTCGTGTAGCCCTCGACCTGCGCCTTGAGCCCGAGGGAAGGGTCCTGCGGGTTGGCGCCGGAGGCGATCGCGTCGGCGGCGTAGGCGCTGATCGCCGCCACCGACAGCGAGGCCAGGACGGCGGTGCCGATCGAGGCACCGACCTGCTGCGTCGCGTTGAGCATCGCGCTGGCCGCGCCGGCGTCGTGCGGGCCCGCGCCGACGAGCGCCAGGTTCGACAGCGGCACGAAGGTGAAGCCGAGGCCGAGGCCCAGCAGCAGCTGACCCGGGAACGGGATCTGCCAGAAGCTGGTGTCCAGCCCGACGAAGGACAGCGTGAACAGCCCGCCGGCCGCCAGCAGCCCGCCGAGGACCATGAGCGGCTTCGGCCCGACCCGCGGGACCAGTGCGCTGGCCGCCCCGGCGGAGATGAAGACGCCGAGGGTGGTCGGCAGCGAGGCGAAGCCCGCCTCGACCGGCTTGTAGCCGAGCACCTGCTGGAAGTAGAGGCTGAGGAAGAAGAACGCCCCGATCAGGCCGGCGCCGACGAGCGTCGAGGTCAGGTAGGCGCCGCCACGGTTGCGGTCCAGGACGATGCGCATGGGCAGCAGCGGGTTGCGGGTGCGCAGTTCCCACACCACGAACAACGCCACCAGCACCAGGCCGCCGATGATGAACAACCACGCGAGACCGTCGGTCCAGCCGCTCGCCGGGGTCACCAGTGCCCCGCCCGAGGGGGCGGCCTGGGCGTTGGCGGCGGACGCCTCCGCCGCGTTGGTCTGCGAGGCCTGAGCGACCCGGGTGAAGCCGTAGACGATGGATGCCAGCCCCACGGTGATCAGGACGGCGCCGGGGATGTCGTAGCGGGTGTCGCCCGGGGCCTTGCTCTCCGGGACGATCGGAATGGCGAGCAGGACTGCGAGCAGCGCCACCGGCAGGTTCACCCAGAAGCACCAGCGCCAGTCCGCGTACTCGGTGAGCACGCCGCCCAGCAGCAGACCGACGGCCGAGCCGCCACCGGCGATCGCGCCGTAGACGGCGAAGGCCTTGGCCCGCTCCTTCATATCGGTGAACAAGACCGTGATCAGCGCCAGGGACGCCGGCGCCAGGAGTGCACCGAAGGCGCCCTGCAGCGCGCGGGCACCGAAGAGCATGGCCTCGTTCTGCGCGAGGCCGCCGAGGGCGGAGGCGATGGCGAAGCCCGCCGCACCGACCAGGTAGGTGCGCTTGCGCCCCCAGAAGTCGGCGATGCGGCCGCCGAGCAGGAGGAAACCGCCGAACGTGAGCGTGTAGGCGGTGACGATCCACTGCTGGCTCGCGGCGGAGATCCCGAGGTCCTCGGACACGGCCGGCAGCGCGATGTTGACGATCGTCGCGTCGAGGATGACCAGCAGAACGGTCATCGCGATCACCCCGAGGGCCAGCCAGCGGCGCTCGTAGGGCTCCGTGGGATGTTCCGCGCCGGGAACGGCGGGCGTGGTGGCGGGATCGGTCACAGGTAGTCCTCGGGGTGCGATACGGATGGGAGCCGGATCCTCGGCCGGGGAGAAGGTAGCGGCCTGGGACGATGTCGTCGTGCCTGTTTCGCTGGTGTTGACCTCCGACACGCACGTTCCTCACCGGTCACGTGACCTACCTCATTCCTTGTGGACGGCGATCGAGGCCGCGGACGTCGTCGTGCACGCCGGCGACTGGGTCGACGCGGCCCTGCTGGACATGTTCGAGACGCGCTCCAAGCGGTTGATCGGCGTGTACGGCAACAACGACCACGGAGCGCTGCGCGAGCGGCTGCCCGAGGTGGCACGGGCGGAGATCGAGGGCGTCCGTGTCGCCGTCGTACACGAGACCGGTGACAAGAAGGGGCGGGAGCAGCGCTGCGCGGCGCGCTTCCCCGACACCGACGTGCTCGTCTTCGGGCACAGCCACATCCCGTGGGACACCCGGGCGGCGAACGGGCTCCGCCTGCTCAACCCCGGCTCGCCGACCGACCGGCGGCGGCAGCCGCACGGCACGTTCGTGACAGCGGTGGCGGCCGGGGGCGAGCTGCGGGACGTCACCTTCCACCCCGTTCCGCCCCGCCGGTGACCACCGCCCCGCCGCTGGAGGAGCGGGCGGTGGCCCTGCTGGCCTGCCCGGTCTGCGGTGCACCGCTGGCGGCGGCACCCGACGCCACTGGCCTGGTCTGCCCGGCCGGACACCGCTTCGACCGGGCCCGCCAGGGCCACGTCACACTGCTGCCGCCGGGGCACCGTCCGCCGTCCGGGGACTCGGCGGAGATGGTGGCCGACCGTGCGGCCTTCCTGGGCGCCGGTCACTACGCCGGTCTGACCGCCGCGCTGGCCGAGGCCGTGGTCGCCGGCGACGGGCCGCCGCCGGCGACGCTGCTCGACCTCGGCGGCGGCACCGGTCACCACCTGGCGGGGGTGCTGGACCGGCTTCCCGGCGCGGCCGGCGTGCTGCTCGACTCCTCCCGCTACGCCGCGCGCCGCGGGGCCCGCGCGCATCCGAGGGCCGTCGCGGTCGTCGCCGACAGCTGGGCGCGGCTGCCGGTGCGGGACGGCGTCCTGGACCGGGTGCTCGTGGTCTTCGCCCCGCGGAACGGCCCGGAGATCGCCCGGATCCTGCGGCCGGAGGGCCGCCTGGTCGTGGTGACCCCGGCCGCCGACCACCTCCGCGAGCTCGTCGGGCCGCTCGGCCTGCTGAGGGTGGACCCCGACAAAGCGGAGCGGATGGCCGCGACGCTGGAACCCCATCTGCGGCCGCTCGGCGCCGTCCGGCACCGCTGGCGGCCGGCGCTGGACCGGGCGGCGGTGGAGACGCTGGTGGGCATGGGCCCGCACGCGCGGCACCTGTCGCGGGCCGATCTCGCCGACCGACTGACCGCCCTGCCCGAGCCGCTGCAGGTCACCGTGTCCGTCGACATCACGACGTACGCACCGTTGCCGCAGACGCTCGCCGGGTGATCGCAGCGCCTCCGTATGTCGGGACAAGGCGCGTCACAGGCACCCTCTAAGCTCGGCTGCGTGACGATTGCACCGGCGCCCATCGTGAGTCGGCCGAGCCCGGCTCATGTGGCCGTGAAGGGCTCGCGGCTGTCCAACCTGCTGCGGACCACCGACCACAAGACCATCGGCCTGATGTACCTGGCCACCTCGTTCGCGTACTTCCTCGCCGGCGGTCTCATGGCGATGCTGATGCGCGGTGAGCTGGCCCGGCCGGGTCTGCAGTTCCTCTCGCCGGAGCAGTACAACCAGCTGTTCACCATGCACGGCACGGTGATGCTGCTGATGTTCGCGACGCCGCTGTTCTTCGCGTTCGCGAACCTGATCATGCCGCTGCAGATCGGCTCGCCCGACGTCGCCTTCCCGCGGCTGAACGCGCTGTCGTTCTGGCTGTTCTTCTTCGGCAGCCTGATCGCGGTGTCGGGCTTCCTGACCCCGACCGGCGCGGCCGACTTCGGGTGGTACGCCTACGCGCCGCTCTCCGACGTCGTGCACTCGCCCGGTGCGGGCGCGAACATGTGGTTCGCCGGCCTGGCCGTCAGCGGTCTGGGCACGATCCTCGGTGGCGTCAACTTCATCACCACGATCGTCTGCCTGCGCGCGCCGGGAATGACGCTGTTCCGGATGCCGATCTTCACCTGGAACACGCTGGTCACCAGCGTCCTGGTGCTCCTCGCCTTCCCGATCCTGACCGCGGCGATCTTCGGCATGCTGGCCGACCGCAACCTCGGCGCCCTCATCTACTCGCCGGAGAACGGCGGGCCGATGCTGTGGCAGCACCTGTTCTGGTTCTTCGGGCACCCCGAGGTCTACATCATCGCGCTGCCGTTCTTCGGCATCGTCACCGAGATCATCCCGGTCTTCAGCCGCAAGCCGCTGTTCGGCTACAAGGGCATGGTCTTCGCGACGCTGTCGATCGCGGCGCTCTCGCTGGCCGTGTGGGCGCACCACATGTTCGCCACCGGCGCAGTGCTGCTGCCGTTCTTCTCCTTCCTGACCTACCTGATCGCTGTCCCCACCGGCATCAAGTTCTTCAACTGGATCGGCACCATGTGGCGGGGCCAGATGACGTTCGAGACGCCGATGCTGTTCTCGATCGGCTTCATGGTCACCTTCCTGCTCGGTGGCCTGACCGGCGTTCTGCTGGCCAGCCCGCCGATCGACTTCCACGTCAACGACAGCTACTTCGTCGTCGCGCACTTCCACTACGTCGTCTTCGGCACCGTCGTCTTCGCCGCCTACGCCGGCATCTACTTCTGGTTCCCGAAGATGTGCGGCCGCATGATGGACGAGCGCCTGGGCAAGCTGCACTTCTGGCTGACCTTCCTCGGTTTCCACGCCACGTTCCTGGTGCAGCACTGGCTGGGCAACGAGGGCATGCCGCGCCGCTACGTCGACTACCTGCCGACCGACACCTTCACGACGCTGAACACGATCTCGACGATCGGGTCGTTCATCCTCGGCGCCTCGACCATCCCGTTCCTCTACAACGTCGCCAAGTCGTGGAAGTACGGACGGCTCGCGCTGCGCGACGACCCCTGGGGCCACGGCAACTCGCTCGAGTGGGCGACCGCCTCGCCCCCGCCGCGGCACAACTTCGTGGAGATCCCGAAGATCCGCTCCGAGCGTCCCGCGTTCGAGGCGCACTACCCGCACCTCCTGGAGCGGCTGCACGCCGAGGCGCACGCGGGCAGGCGACACGAGCCGTACGCCGGCGAGCTGCTCGCGGGCACCGGTGCCCGTCAGGGTCCGAACGACCCCGACCCCACCTGAGGCCCCGCCTCCGCTCGTAGCAGACGCCCCGTCGGCCCCACGGCCGGCGGGGCGTCTGCCGTCCCGGCGACAGGGGCGTCGATGCCGGTGCGGCACCATGACCCCGTGCCACTGGATCCCACCCCCCGGCTCGCTCCCGTCCCCGTCTCGCAGGCCCCGCGCGCCGTCCTGACCGTGACCGGAGCCGACCGGCCGGGCGTGACCGCGCGCCTGTTCTCCGCGCTGGCCGAGACCGGCGACGGGCAGCCGGCCGTCGAGGTCCTGGACGTCGAGCAGGTCGTCGTCCACGGGCACCTGGTGCTCGGCGTGGTCGTGGGGGCGCTGGCCGTGGACGGTCCCGCGCCCGACGAGGGGACATTGCTCGCCCACCTGGGCCGCCTGGCCGGCGAGGTGGCGACGGCGACCGGGATCTCCGTCGCCGTCGAGTCGGCGTCCGGACCCGAGGACGACGCGCCGGTGCCCGCCGGGCGTCCGCACCACGTGATCGTCCTGGGTCGGCCGGTGCCCCCGGGTGCCGTGGCCGGCGCCGCCCGGGCGATCGCAGCGATCGGCGGGAACATCGATGCGATCCGGCGGCTGTCCGACTACCCGGTGACCAGCTTCGAGCTCACCGTCTCGGGCGCCGAGGCGACGGCGCTGCGCACGGAACTGGCAACCGTCGCGGCGTCCACCGGCGCGGACATCGCCGTCGAGCAGGTCGGTCTCGCCCGGCGGAGCAAGCGGCTGATCGTGCTGGACGTCGACTCGACGCTCGTCCGCGGCGAGGTGATCGACGAGCTGGCGGCACGCGCCGGCCGGGCCGCGGAGGTCGCCCGGATCACCGCGGCCGCGATGAACGGCGAACTGGACTTCGCGGAGTCGCTCCGGGCGCGGGTGGCGGCGCTCGCCGGGCTGCCGGTCGAGGTGCTCGACGAGGTGCGCGAGCACCTGGTGCTCACGCCGGGCGCCCGGACGCTGATCCGCACGCTGCAGCGTCTGGGCTTCCGCTGCGGCATCGTGAGCGGCGGGTTCACCCAGATCACCGACCCGCTGGCCGAGACACTGGGGCTGGACTTCGCCGCGGCCAACACGCTCGAGGTGGCCGACGGGAAGCTGACCGGCGGGCTGGTCGGCGACATCGTCGACCGGGCCGGCAAGGCGCGGGCGCTGGCACGGTTCGCCGCCGAGTACGGCATCCCGCTGGACCAGACGGTGGCGGTCGGCGACGGCGCCAACGACCTCGACATGCTGAACACCGCCGGCCTCGGCATCGCGTTCAACGCCAAGCCGTTCGTCCGCGAGCAGGCGCACACCGCGCTCAACCAGCCCTACCTGGACGCCGTCCTCCAGGTGCTGGGCTTCACGCGGGACGAGGTCCTCGACGCGGTGCCGTAGGAGGCGTCAGCCTCTCGGCACGGCGAAGCCGCTCAGCCGTGCCTGCCCCGGCTCGATCGAGGCGAACGGCCCGTCGACGCGGAAGACGGCGACGCCGCTGGTCTTGAACCCGGCGTCCAGCTCGTGCCGCGCGTCGGGATCGGGGTCGCCGTCGTCGAGCAGGTCCGCGAGCTCCGCGATCGACGGATTGTGGCCGACGAGGGCGAGCGTCTCCACGTTCTCGGGGACGTCCCGGATCGCCGCGAGCAGCGACTCGGGGCTGTTGTCGTAGATCCGCGGCTCCACCGTGGGCTCCGGGCTCGACGTGAGCGCCGCGCTCGCGCGCTTCCACGTCTGCCTCGTCCGGCGGGCGGGCGAGACGAGCACGTGGTCGGGGCGCAGATCTGCCTGCTGGAGCCACGTCCCGATCGCCCCGGCGTCCCGGACTCCTCGCTCGGCCAACGGCCGCTCGATGTCGATCGCGCCGTCGGCGGCCTTGGCGTGGCGGATCAGCAGCAGTCGGTGGGACGGCATCGGCCGAGTGTGGCACCGACGCGGCGGCGTTGGCCGGCGTGCCGCACGGGGGCCGCGTGGTCACGCGAGTCGCGTGGTCAGGTGAGTCGCCCGAGCACCATGAGCGACCGGGCGGGGCGGACGACGGTCTGGTCCATGCCCAGGTCCGCCGCCGGACCGGTCGCGCTCTCGGTGGCGAGGACGACGTCCCAGGCTCCCTGGCCGGGCAGGTCCGGAACGGTGAAGTGCATCGGGTCCCAGTGCGCGTTGAGCAGGAGCAGGAAGGAGGCGTCGTCCCGCACCGGTCGGCCGCTCGCGTCGACCCCGAGTGAGACCGAGCCGTCGATGTGCACGGTGAGCGCCACCGGCCCGGACGCGTGCAGGTCGTCGCCGCCGACGGGCCGCCCGTCGGGGCGGAAGCAGTCGATCCCGTCGGTGCCCTGCTGGAAGAAGCGGGGCCGGCGGAATACGGGATGATCGGCGCGCAGCCGCAGCAGTGCGCGGGTGAAGGTGAGCAGGTCGGCGTCCTGATCCGTCCCCCACGGCATCCACGTCGTCGGGTCGTCGACGTCGTAGGCGTTGGCGTTGCCACCCTGGGTCCGGCCGCACTCGTCCCCGTACAGCACCATCGGCACGCCCTGCGCCAGGATCGCGGTGGCCAGCAGGTTGCGTTGCATGCGGGCGCGCAGGCTGGTCACCTCGGGATCGTCCTCGGCCTGACCGGGGCCCCGGCAGTTCCAGGCGTGCTGGCCCTCGTCGGTGTAGGAGACGGTGTCGCGCACGGTGAGGCCGTCGTGGTTGGCGGCGTAGTTCACCGATCCGGTCGGCCGTTCGCCGTCCGCCGCGTCGAACAGGTCCGGAGAGCCACGGAGGCCGTCGACCATGTCGCCGAGGCTGCCGGTGCTCTTCCAGAAGTTCCGCATGGCCCAGTGGAAGTCGCCGTTCCACTGGCTCCACAGCGGCGGGAACCGTCCGAGCAGTTGCGGCCGGTTGCTGCCGAACCACGGTTCCGCGACGAGCTTCAGACCGCTGAGCACCGGATCCTGGCCGATCTCGTCGAGGAACACCGAGACCGAGTGCGTGTCGTCGGTCTGGGCGAGCACGGCGGCCAGGTCGAAGCGGAATCCGTCCACGTGCATGTCCGTCGCCCAGTAGCGGCAGGCGTCCATGATCAGCCGCAGTGCGTCGGGATCCCAGACGTTGAGCGTGTTCCCGGTGCCGGTGTCGTTGCGGTACCGGCGCGGGTCTGCGCCGTCGAGCAGGTAGTAGCTGCGGTTGTCGATGCCGCGCAGGCTGATCGTCGGTCCGACCCGCCACGGCATGTCGGGGTCGTTGCCGCCCTCGAACGTGTGGTTGAACACGACGTCGAGGAGGACTTCAAAGCCGTGCTCGTGCAGGGTCCGCACCATCGTCTTGAACTCGGTCACCTGCTGGCCCGCCGTCCCCGACGCGGAGTACGCGGCGTGCGGGGCGAGGAACGCGATCGGGTCGTAGCCCCAGAAGTTCGTGGTGCCCTGCCCGCTCAGGAACTGCTGCACCGGCATGAGCTCCACCGCGGTCACGCCCAACCTGCGCAGGTGCTCGAGCACCGCGGGGTGTCCGAACCCGCGATAGGTGCCGCGGTCGGCGGCGGGCACGGCCGGATGAAGCATCGTCATCGCCCGGACGTGGCCCTCGTAGACGACCGTGTCGGCCAGCGGGCGGTTCGGTCGTGCCTCGTCCGCGCCCCAGTCGAAAGAGCGGTCGACGACGACGGCCTTCGGCACCTGCGCCGCCGAGTCGCGGAGACTCATCGAGCCGTCGGCCCACTCGTAGTCGAACAGTCGCTGCGCGTCCTCGTCGCCGTGCCCCCAGTCCAGGCCGCCGTCCACGGCCAGCGCGTAGGGGTCGAGCAGCACCTTGTGCGGGTTGGACCTGCGGCCCGACGCCGGATCCCACACGCCGTCGACGCGATAGCCGTACCGCTGCGGTGGGCGGACGCCCGGCAGATAGGCGTGCCAGACGAAGGAGTCGACCTCCGTCAGGGGGATCCGTTCCTCGCCGCCGTCGTCGTCCCACAGGCACAACGTGACCTGGCGGGCGCTCGCGGAGAAGAGGGCGAAGTTGGTGCCCGTCCCGTCGAAGGAGGCGCCGAGCGGGCGAGGGCTACCCGGGCGAACCGGCCGTGGCATAGGGGCACTGGAGCGGAACCGCCGGCCCCGGTCAACCAGCCACGGTCCTGCGGATGCCCGGTCCCCTCTCTCGCGAGGGCCCTGGCCGCCGTGCCGTGACGGCGTGCACCTCAGGGGCGGCGGACCGTTCCTTCGAGCTCGACGCCCGCCGTCCGCAACTGCTCCAGCGCGGCCTCGGTGGTGCCTTCGGCGACGCCGGCCGTGAGCGGCAGGAGCACGCGGGTCGTGAACCCCTCGGCGACGGCGTCCAGCGCGGTCGCGCGCACGCAGTGGTCGGTCGCGATGCCGACGACGTCGACGGCCTCGACCCCGTGGCCGCGCAGCCAGTCGGCCAGCGACGTCCCCTCCGAGCGGGCCTCGAACCCGGAGTAGGCCGCCGCGTACTCGCCCTTGTCGAAGACGGCCTCGACCGGCCCGCGGTCCAGCGCCGGGTGCAGCTCGACCCCACCGGTGCCGACGACGCAGTGCGCCGGCCAGGTGTCGAGGAAGTCGGGCTGCTCGGCGAAGTGCGCGCCGGGGTCGATGTGGTGGTCGCGCGTCGCCACGACGTGCGCGTAGTCGCCGGCCGCCGTCCGGACGTGGTCGGAGATGGCGGCCGCGACCGCCGCGCCGCCCGCGACGGCCAGGCTGCCGCCTTCGCAGAAGTCGTTCTGCACGTCGACGACGATCAGCGCGCGCGTCATCTGGTCATTGTGCCCTTACTCAGGAGTCCACTGTCTCGAGCACCGGCTCGCCGCGGGACAGCGCCCACGCCTCCGGCGGCAGCGCCGCCCGCACGCGTTCGTGGTGCGCCCGCGCCTCGAGCAGCGCCTCGGCCGGGGTCAGCTGCGTGCACCGCTCGCCTCCCTGGACCAGGGGGACGACGAGCTGCCGGTCCCCGTCGCGCTCGGCGATCGGGCGGCTGCTCACCACCTCGGCCACCGCGATCCCGTCGTCGTGCCGCCGGACCGCGTTCTTGCGGCCGCCCACTGACCGCTTGCCCTCCGACTTCTTGGCCACCGGCCGCCCGTCGCGCTCCACCAGCTTGTAGACCATGCCCATGGTGGGCGCGCCCGAGCCGGTCACCAGCGAGGTGCCCACGCCGTACCGGTCGACCGGCGCCGCCATGAGGCCGGAGATCGCGTACTCGTCGAGGTCGCTGGTCACCACGATCCGCGTCCTCGTCGCCCCGAGGGAGTCCAGCAGCTCGCGCGCATGGGTGGCCAGCGTCGGGAGGTCACCGGAGTCCAGCCGGATGCCGCCGAGCTCGGGGCCGGCCACCTCGACCGCGGTGCGGATGCCCTGGTCGACGTCGTAGGTGTCCACGAGAAGCGTCGTCCCGGGGCCGAGGACGTCGACCTGCGCCCGGAACGCCGCCTTCTCGTCGTCGTGCAGCAGGGTGAACGCGTGGGCGCTGGTGCCGGTGGTCGGGACGCCGTAGCGCCGGCCGGCCTCGAGGTTGGAGCTCGACGCGAAGCCCACCAGGTAGGCGGCGCGGGCGGCGGCGACGGCGGCCTCCTCGTGCGTGCGGCGCGACCCCATCTCGATGCACGGGCGCTCGCAGGCGGCCGCGACCATGCGGGCGGCCGCCGAGGCGATCGCGCTGTCGTGGTTGAGGATCGACAGCGCGAGGGTCTCAAGCAGCACGCCCTCGGCGAACGGCGCGCGCACGGTCAGCACGGGCGAGCCGGGGAAGTAGAGGTCCCCCTCGGCGTAGCCCTCGATGTCACCGGTGAAGCGGAAGTCGGCCAGCCAGTCCAGCAGCCGCTCGTCGGTGATGCCCTGTTCCCGCAGCGTCGCCAGCTCGTCGTCCCCGAAGCGGAAGGAGGGGAGCTCGTCGAGCAGCCGCCCGGTGCCGGCCAGGACGCCGTAGCGGCGCCCGTGGGGCAGGCGGCGGGCGAACACCTCGAAGACGCAGTCGCGGTCGGCCGTTCCGTCGGCGAGCGCCGCGGCGACCATCGTGAGCTCGTACCGGTCGGTGAACAGCGCGGGAGCGTGCCCGGACGCGATCTCCATGATCCGGAAGGGTATGCGGACGGCGCCGGACCGGCGTCCTAAGGTGGACACGTGGCCGGACCGCTCGCGCCTGAACGCACCCCGGACACCACCGTCGACGAGGAATCGGACCTCGACCGGCCGTGGGTCACGATCGTCTGGAACGACCCCGTCAACCTGATGAACTACGTGACCTTCGTGCTGCAGGAGCTCTTCGGCTACGACGAACCCACGGCCACCACGCTGATGCTGCAGGTGCACCACGAGGGCAAGGCGATCGTCAGCTCCGGACCGCGGGAACGGATGGAGCACGACACGAGCCGGCTCCACGCCTACGGGCTGTGGGCCAGCTTCCAGCGGGACTCGTGAGAGGGTTCCGCGCCAAGGGCGGCTCGGTGGTCGCCCGCCTCGACGGCGCCGAGGCCGGCATCGTGGGGCTGCTGCTCGACCAGCTCGAGCAGTTGCTCACCGCCGACGCCGGCGACGTCGCCGACGACCCGGTGCTGGCCCGGTTGCTGCCGGAGGGGCACCGCGGCGACCCGGCGCTCGCGGCCGACTACCGCGACCTGACCGAGTCGGCGCTGCGCAGCGGCAAGAGCGACGACCTGGCGACGATGCGCGCCACCCTGCCGCCCGACGGGGGAGAGGTGCGCCTCGACCTCGACCAGGCCGGGTCGTGGCTGCGCACGACCAACGACCTGCGGCTGGCGCTCGGCACGCGCCTGGACATCAGCGAGGACACCGAGCCACCCGAGGACTTCACCGACGAGCGGGACCACCAGCTCGGCGTCTACTACTGGCTCACCGCGGTGCAGGGGTCGCTCGTCGACGCGCTGGTCGACGCTCGCGCCGGCCGAAGGTGAGCACCACCAGGGTCGCGAGCAGCAGGTCGAGAACGAAGAACACGTAGACCAGCCCGTGCAGGTCGACGTCGCGGATCATCGCCCCGACCGCGGACACCAGCGTGATGCCCGACAGCAGGAACAGCAGCACGAGCGTGAGCAGCCGCAGCGTCACGAGCACGACGAACGAGGCGCGGTCGTGCGGGTCGTCCCGGCTGAGGCCGGGCCGGCGGAGCAGGCCACGGCAGCCGGTGATCAGCGCCGGCACGGGCAGCACGAGGACGCCCGCGATCAGCAGCGACTTGACCAGCACGACAGTGGACCGTATCGGACCAAGGACCCCCTGCCCCCTCACCCCTCGCCTGCCCGGATCGGTGCCCCGCAGGGGGCTGTCCGGCGCGCCCGCATAGACTTGGGCCGTGCTGCGCATCGACCGCGCGACCTACGACGCCATCGTGGCCCACGCCCGGGAGGACCACCCGGACGAGGCCTGTGGCGTCGTCGCCGGCCCCGAGGGCAGCGACCGTCCCGAGCGGTTCATCCCGATGCTCAACGCCGCGCGGTCGCCCACGTTCTACGAGTTCGACTCCGGCGACCTGCTGAAGCTGTACCGGGACATGGACGACCGGGGCGAGGAGCCGGTGGTCATCTACCACTCGCACACCGCCACCGAGGCGTATCCCTCGCGCACCGACATCAGCTACGCCTCCGAGCCGAACGCCCACTACGTCCTGGTGTCCACCCGGCACCACGAACGGCAGACGGGCCTGGCCGGCGACGACGTCGAGTTCCGCAGCTTCCGGATCCTCGACGGCGAGGTGCGCGAGGAGGAGGAGGTCGAGGTCGTCGAGTCCTATCTCTTCGGCCACTCGCCCACCACCGTCGTCTACGACTGAAGGTGAGATCCCTCGCCGTCCGGAATCCCGGACGGCGATGCGGCGTTGGCCGCCTCAGACGCACGATTCGCCGCCCCGCGGCGTCCCCTGTGACATCGGCACGACATCCCAGCTCCGAGGAGAACCGAACGACATGGCCATCGAGGTCCGGATCCCGACCATCCTGCGCACCCACACCGGCGGCAACAAGACCGTCGAGGGCAGCGGCGCCACCCTCGGCGCGCTCGTCGACGACCTCGACAGCCAGCACCCCGGCCTGAAGAACCGCCTCGTCACCGAGGAGGGCAAGCTGCACCGCTTCGTCAACGTCTACGTCAACGACGAGGACGTGCGCTTCACCGGTGCGCTCGACACCGAGGTCAAGGACGGCGACTCGGTGACGATCCTCCCGGCGGTCGCAGGCGGCTGCTGAGCAGCTGCCCCGTCCTGTCCGTCGTCCCGGAAGAGCTCTGATGGCCCGCTTCGCCTCACTCGTCGACTCCCTCGGCGGCACCCCGCTCGTGGGGCTGCCGAGCCTGTCACCGACCCCTGACGTCCGGCTGTGGGCCAAGCTCGAGGACCACAACCCCACCGGGTCGATCAAGGACCGGGCCGCGATCGCGATGATCGACGCCGCGGAGAAGGACGGCTCCCTGCAGCCGGGCGCGACGATCCTGGAGCCGACCAGCGGGAACACTGGCATCTCGCTGGCGATGGTGGCGCGGCAACGCGGTTACAGGCTGATCTGCGTCATGCCGGAGAACACCTCGGTGGAGCGGCGGCAGCTGCTGGAGATGTACGGCGCGCGGATCGTCTACTCGCCGGCGGCCGGCGGCTCGAACCAGGCCGTGGCGGTGGCCAAGGGCCTGGCCGCCGAGCACGAGGACTGGGTGATGCTCTACCAGTACGGCAACCCGGCCAACGCGCAGGCGCACTACGAGGGCACCGGCCCGGAGATCCTGGCCGACCTGCCCTCGATCACCCACTTCGTCGCCGGCCTCGGGACGACGGGCACGCTCATGGGTGTCTCCCGCTTCCTGCGCGAGCACAAGCCGGCGGTCCAGGTGATCGCCGCCGAGCCGCGCTACGGCGAGCTGGTCTACGGCCTGCGCAACATCGACGAGGGCTTCATCCCCGAGCTGTACGACCCGTCGCTGCTGGACTCGCGGTTCTCCGTCGGCCCGGAGGACGCCATCCACCGCACCCGCCAGCTGGTGGAGCGCGAGGGCATCTTCGCCGGCATCTCGACCGGCGCGATCCTGCACGCCGCGCTCGGCATCGCCGACAAGGAGGTGGCGGCCGGGCGACACGCCGACATCTGCTTCATCGTGTGCGACGGCGGGTGGAAGTACCTGTCCACCGGGGCGTACGCGGGCACCCTCGACGAGGCGACGTCGGCCCTCGAGGGCCAGCTCTGGGCCTGAGGCTGTCCCTGATCTCCGCACACTGAACGCCCTGTCCCGTCCCGGGACAGGGCGTTCAATGCGTTTCCGGCCCCCGGGACCGCCCCGCGTGCGACTTTCCCGACGACGGTGTTCGGACGACACTCGGGGTGTCGGTGTCCGGGGGGTTTCGGGCCCCCGATCCCCACGGCATCGGCGCACCGTTCCCTGGTTGTGAGGACGAGGAGTACGGAATGACCACCACCAGCACCGAGACCGGCAACATCACCGGCACGAAGGACAAGGACTACAACCTCATCTGGTACACGCAGGCCTGTCTGGACAACGCGCTGCGCCTGGAGACCTACATCCAGGACGCGGAGCGCGACGGGGACTCCGAGGCAGCGGATCTGTTCCGCAAGGCGCAGGCCGACAGCCGCAAGGGCGCGGAGCAGGGCAAGGCACTGCTCCGGAGCCGGCTTTCCGGCTGATCGATCCGGCTCCCACCATCGAGGGGTTCCCCCGTGGCAGGGGAGCCCCTCGATGCGGGCGGGGCCAGGCGGAACCCAGCCGACGGCGCGCGGAACTCGCCCGTTCTGCGTCGTGTCGTACCCGGCGGCTAGCCTGGCGCGCGACATGGGGACGACGACGAACCGCCCGCGCGGGGCAGACGCGCCGATCGGCATCTTCGACTCGGGCGTGGGCGGGCTGACCGTCGCCCGGGCGGTGCTCGACCAATTGCCGAACGAGGCGATCCGCTACATCGGCGACACCGCCAACGGTCCCTACGGGCCGCTGCCGATCGCCGAGGTGCGCAAGCACTCCCTCGCCGTGATGGACGACCTGGTCGCCGGCGGGGTGAAGATGCTGGTCGTCGCCTGCAACTCGGCCAGCGCCGCCTCGCTGCGGGACGCGCGGGAGCGGTACGACGTCCCGGTGGTCGAGGTGATCCTCCCGGCAGTGCGCCGGGCGACGGCGGCCACCCGCAACGGCCGGGTCGGCGTCATCGGCACCCAGGCCACGGTCACCAGCGGCTCGTACGAGGACGCGTTCGCCGCTGCACCGCACATCTCGGTCACCAGCGCCGCCTGCCCCAGCTTCGTCGACTTCGTCGAGCGCGGCGTCACCTCCGGCCGGCAGCTGGTGGGGCTCGCGCAGTCCTACCTCGATCCGCTGCTCGTCGCCGGTGTCGACACCGTCGTCCTCGGGTGCACGCACTACCCGATGCTCACCGGCGTCATCAGCCTGGTGATGGGCGACGCCGTCTCCCTCGTCTCCAGTGCGGAGGAGACCGCCAAGGACGTGTACCGGGTGCTCACGCAGACCGACCTGCTGCGCGACGAGGACGCGCCGGGGCCGGTCCACCAGTTCCTCGCGACCGGCGACCCCGAGCCCTTCGCCCGCCTCGGACGGCGCTTCCTCGGCCCGGAGATCGGCGCGGTGCTGCGCGCCGACTCGGTGGGGGCCGCGTGAAGCTGACCGTGATCGGTTGCTCCGGCAGCGGCCCGGGCCCCGCCTCGGCGGCGTCCTGCTACCTCGTCGAGCACGACGGCTTCCGGTTGCTGCTCGACCTCGGCAACGGCGCGTTCGGCTCGCTGCTGGCCCACGCCGACCCGGAGACCGTCGACGCGGTGTTCCTCTCGCACCTGCACGCCGACCACTGCCTCGACGTGGCGCCGTTCGTCGTGTGGCACCGCTACTCCGGCCGGTCGTCGGGCAAACGCGTGCCGCTCTACGCACCGGCGGGGGCCGAGCGCCGGCTCGCGCTGGCCTACGACGGCGCCGACGCCGACCTCACCGACGTGTTCGACTTCGCCGACGTCACGGTCGGGACGTCGACGATCGGTCCGTTCGAGGTGCGCACGGCGCGGACGGCGCACCCCGTGGAGTGCCACGCCGTCCGGCTGACCGTCGGGGGCCGATCGCTGGTCTACACCGGCGACACCGGCCCGTCCGAGCGGGTCGTGGAGCTCGCGCGCGGGGCCGACGTCCTGCTGGCCGAGGCCGCGCACCCGCCGGGGCCGGGGCTGCCGACGGGGCTGCACCTGACCGGCCGCGAGGCGGGCGAGCACGCGGCGGCCGCCGGGGTGGGCCGCCTGCTGCTCACCCACGTGCCGGCCTGGGTCGACGAGATCGGGCAGTTGTTCACCGCCAGCGCCGTCTTCCCCGAGACCGAGCTCGTGCGCGCGGGCGCCACCTACGACGTCTGACAGGACACTCCTGCCCCCCACCCCTCGCAAGCTCGCGGCGGGCCCCTGCAGGAGGGCCGGTTTGCCGGTCCGGTTGAGAGGCGGCACGGTGAGCGGCGTGGAGGAGGAGCGCGACGGCGTCGCACTGAGCAGCCTGGACTCGCCGCTCGGGGACGGGCTCGAGGTGACCAAGCGGCAGTTGGTCGACCACTTCGACGCGGTGACCGACCGGATCGTCCCGCTGTTGGCCGGACGGCCGCTGTCGGTGAAGCGGGTGCGGCCCGGACAGGCGCCGTTCATGCAGCGGAACGTCTCCAAGGGCGCTCCCGACTGGGTGCGCACCGCGCCCATGTGGTCGGAGGGCTCCCACCGCGAGATCCACCAGGTGCTCGTCGACGACCGGCGCACGCTGCTGTGGCTGGCCAACCAGCGCGCGGTCGAGCTGCACGTGCCGTTCTTCCGGGTCGGCGAGCCCGAGCCCACCGGCCTGGTGCTCGACCTCGACCCGCCCGAGGGGGCCGACTTCGCCGTCGTGGTCCGCGCCGCACGGCTCGTCCGGCGGGCGCTGGACGACGCCGGCCTCGCCGGGGCGATCAAGACGAGCGGCTCGAAGGGGGTGCACGTGGTCGTTCCCGTGACGGGATCGCCGTTCGAGGACGTCGCGGCCGCCACCCGTGCGCTGGCCGCCCGCACCGAGCGTCTGGACCCCGAGTTGGCCACCACCGCCTACCTCCTGCAGGACCGCGGCGGACGGGTGTTCGTCGACTCCACGCGGTCGGGTCAGGCGACGATCGTCGCCGCGTACAGCCCGCGGATCCGACCGGGCCTGCCGGTGTCCTTCCCGGTGGGCTGGGACGAGCTGGACGACGTCCGGCCCGGCGACTTCACCGTGTCGACGGCGGCCGGGCTGCTGGGCGACCGCGATCCGTGGGCCGAGGCGATGCCGGAACCGCAGCAGCTGCCCGCCGAGGTGGTGGCCGAGGGGCACACGATCCCCGTCGCGCGGGTCCAGGCCATGCACGAGGGCAAACGCCGGAAGCGGGCGGAGCGGGACGCCGCCGCGGAGTGAGCCCCGCGCCCTAGGTTCCCCCGATGAGAGCAGCGACTTCCCGTGGGAACCGCCCCTGGCGGGCACCGACCTCGAGCACCTCGTGGGCGCACTCGACCGTCTGCGCACGACGTTCCGGTGGAAGGCCGACGACCTCGACGCGACCGGGCTGGGGACCACGATCGGCGCCTCGTCCCTCACCCTCGGCGCCCTGCTCAAGCATCTGGCGTTCGTCGAGGACCACATGTTCACCGTCAAGCTGGCCGGAGGAGCGCCCGGCGAGCCGTGGCAGAGCGTCGACTGGGACGCGCACCCCGACTGGCCGTTCACCTCCGCCGCCGACGACCGTCCCGAGGATCTCTACGCGCTGTGGGACGGTGCCGTCGAGCGGTCGCGCGCGAGGCTCGACGCGGCCGTGGCGGACGGCGGACTCGACCAGCTGGTCCACGTCTCGGACGGCGAGGGCCGGCACGCCAGCCTGCGCCGGCTCGTCTGCGACCTGATCGAGGAGTACGGCCGGCACACGGGGCACGCCGACCTGCTGCGCGAGGCCGTGGACGGCCGGGTGGGGGAGGACCCACCGGCGGGCTGGCGTCCCATCGGGGTTCGCCGGAGCGCCTGAGCAGGACGTCGTCCCCAGGCCGGGCCGCTGTCCACAACCTCCGCGACGGCCTCGGTTCTGTCGGTGCCGCCCCGCAGGCTGTCGGCATGACGCAGGACCCGCACACCATCGCCTGGCTCGACCAGGAGGACGCCCGTCTCGCCCGGACCATCCGCAGCCACCGGTGGGCCGTGCAGTACGTCGGGCGAGGGGAGGAATCGGACGAGCCGCCGTTCGCGTACACGGTCGGGCTGTTCGGGCTGGGGCACCCGGAGCTCGTCGTCGTGGGGCTGGGCTACGAGGACGCGTGCGGTGTGCTCAACAAGGTCGGCGGCATGGTGCTCGACGACCGCGACCTCCTGCCGGGCGAGGTGCTGTGCGACGACGACGGCACCCCGGTGATCACCGTCGAGCTCCTGCCCAACCCGGCGGACGTGCTGTTCTCGGCCAACCGCTTCTACCGGCGTCCCGACGAGTTCTCGGTGCCGGCCTACCAGCTCACCTGGGCGCTGGACGGCGGCATCTTCCCGTGGGATCCGGGTTATGCCTGCGACCCGGGGTGCCAGCCGCGGCCCGGCACGTGGCGGGCGTGATCCCGCCCGGGGTCAGCCCAGGCCGAGGTCGCGGCGCAGCTTGGCGACGTGCCCGGTCGCCTTGACGTTGTAGGCGGCCTTCTCGATGCGGCCCTCGGCGTCGACGATGAAGGTCGACCGGATCACGCCGACGACCTCCTTGCCGTACAGCTTCTTCGGCCCGTAGGCGCCGTAGGCCCGCAGCACCATCTTCTCCGGGTCTGAGACGAGCGTGATGCCGAGCTGCTCCTTCTCGCGGAAGCGCATCAGCTTCTCCGGCTCGTCCGGGGAGATCCCGATGATGTCGAGGCCGGCCTGGGCGAGCTCGCCCGCGGCGGCGGTGAAGTCGACGGCCTGCGTGGTGCAGCCGGGGGTGAGCGCCGCGGGGTAGCAGTAGACGATCACGCGCCGGCCGCGGTGGTCGGCGAGTGACACCGGGTTGCCGTCGGCGTCGGGCAGCGTGAAGTCCGGCGCCGGGTCGCCGGCGGACAGGCGGACGGGTGAGGCGTCGGTCGCGGTCATGCCCCGCATCCTGCCGTGCCCCGCCGACGGATCGGCAGCGGGTCCGGGTTCGGGTGGAGCTGCTGGCAGGGGACCGGTCGTCGGGCGGGTGGAGCTGTCAGCCCGCGAGGAAGGAGAAGCGCACGTGCCGCTGGTGGTTGTCGGTGTTGGTGTCGACCAGGCAGACCCGCTGCCAGGTGCCCAGCTGCATGCGGCCCTCCAGCACGGGCACGGTCGCGTGCGGCGGCACGAAGGCCGGCAGCACGTGGTCGCGGCCGTGGCCCGGCGAGCCGTGCCGGTGGCGCCACCGGTCGTCGCGCGGAAGAAGCTCGTCCAGCTGGGCCAGCAGGTCGTCGTCGCTGCCCGCACCCGTCTCGATCAGGGCGATCCCCGCGGTGGCATGCGGCACGAAGATGTGCAGCAGTCCGTCGCCCTCGGAGCGCACGAAGTCCGCGCAGTCGTCGGTCAGGTCCACCACCACGGGCACGCCGCCCGTGCGCACGGAGCGCAGCTCGGATCGCATGGGGAGGATCTAAGCCTGTTCCGCCCGGCCCCGAGCGAGGGCCGTAGGGTCGCCCTGTGCATCGCCCCGACGGCCGCGCGGCCGATCAGCTCCGTCCGGTGACCATCACCCGCAACTGGCTCGACCACGCCGAGGGGTCGGTGCTGGTCGAGTTCGGCCGCACCCGCGTGCTCTGCGCGGCCAGCGTCACCGAGGGAGTGCCGCGCTGGCGCAAGGGCTCCGGTCTGGGGTGGGTGACCGCCGAGTACGCGATGCTCCCGCGGGCCACGCACACGCGCAGCGACCGCGAGTCGGTGAAGGGCCGCATCGGCGGGCGCACGCACGAGATCAGCCGGCTGATCGGCCGGTCGCTGCGCGCCTCGATCGACCTCGGGGCGCTCGGTGAGAACAGCATCGCCATCGACTGCGACGTGCTCCAGGCCGACGGCGGCACGCGCACCGCGGCCATCACCGGCGCCTACGTCGCCCTCGCCGACGCCGTCTCCTGGCTGGGCGAGCGCAAGAAGCTGGCCAAGCCCACGGCGATCGCGCAGTCCGTGGCGGCGGTGAGCGTCGGCGTCATCCACGGGGAGCCCCGGCTCGACCTCGCCTACGAGGAGGACGTCCGCGCAGGCACGGACATGAACGTCGTCTGCACCGGTGACGGCAGCTTCGTCGAGGTGCAGGGCACGGCCGAGGGAGCCGTCTTCGACCGGAAGACCCTCGACTCGCTGCTCGACCTCGCCGTCCAGGGCTGTGCGGAGCTGACCCGGCTGCAGACCGACGCCCTGGCCCGATGAACGGGCCGGAGGCCGCAGGTTCCCCTGCGGAGCAGCGTTGAGCACCCGGCTGCTGCTCGCCACCCGGAACGCAGGCAAGCTGGCCGAACTGCGGCGGCTGCTGGAGTCCGCCGTCCCGGGCGTCGAGGTCGTCGGCCTCGAGGACGTCGACGACTATCCCGAGGCGCCCGAGACGGGTGCCACCTTCGGGCAGAACGCCCTGCTCAAGGCGCGGGAGGCGGTCCGCTACACGGGCCTGCCCGCGGTCGCCGACGACTCGGGGCTGACGGTCGACGCGCTCAACGGGATGCCTGGGGTCCTGTCCGCGCGGTGGTCCGGTCGCCACGGCGACGACGACGCCAACACCGCACTGCTCCTGGGTCAGCTCGCCGACGTCCCTGACGAGCGACGGGGTGCGGCGTTCGTGTGCGCCGCCGCCCTCGTGACCCCCGACGGCACCGAGCGGGTGCTCGAGCGCCAGTGGCGCGGGACCGTGATCCGGGAGAAGCGGGGGAGCAACGGGTTCGGCTACGACCCGGTGTTCGTGCCCGAGGGCCTGTCGCTCACGTCCGCGGAGCTCGAGCCCGAGGAGAAGGACGCGCGGAGTCACCGCGGCCAGGCGCTCGCCGCCCTCGTGCCCGTGATCGCCGAGACGCTGCGGGCGCGCTGACGATCAGTCGTCGCTGAAGCCCAGCCAGGCCAGCGCGTCGCCGTCCCGGCGGGGATCGAAGAGTTCCCGGCTCCACGCCGGCTCGGCGTGCCTGCCGCGCGGAGTGTCGTCGTGCTCCGCCAGGGCGGCGAACACCGCCTCGTGTTCGGCTTCCGTGCCGCGGGCCAGGTGCCGCGGGCTCGCGGGGGCGGCGACGGTCGTGCGGGGGAACGCGACGGGAAGCCAGGCGGCCGGGGACGCAGAGCTGCTCATGCAGGGGAATTCGGCGGGCCGTCCGGCTGCCCGAACCCGACCGAGCCCCGCCTCACCCCGACGGGGGAGACGCGTCGCGCTGCCGAGGCCGCGCCGCCGGCAGGGGGCTGCCCCATGCGCTCGCGAACACCGTCTCCGCCAGCAGCCGCCGGGCCCGCGGCGCCGCCTCCTTGGCGCGCACCTCCTCGGCCAGGGTGACGGGATCGCCGTGCCGGCCCACGGCGACGACGACGTAGGCCTCGTGGTCGTCGGGAACCGCGAAGGCCTGCCGGAGGACGTCGGGGGAGAATCCCGACATCTGACGGACGGAGAGGCCGAGTGCGGTGGCCTGCACCGACAGGTGCGCCACGGCCTGCCCGAGGTCGTAGGACGCGTGGGTGGCCGGCTCGCCGCCGTCGTCCCGCAGCGGTGCCAGACCGGCGAGCAACGCCGCCGCGTGCTGCGCCCACTGCCGGTTGCGCGGCTTCAGCGCGTCGAGCAGGGCCGTGAAGGTAGCGTCCCCGCGCCGGCCGACGAGGAACCGCGCCGGCTGGCTGTTCGACCGGCTCGGCGCCCACCGCGCCGCCTCCAGCAGCGCCAGGAGGGCGGCGTCGGACAACTCCGCCTCCGGGTCGTAGGCCCGCGTGCTCCACCGGGCGGCGAGCACGGGATGCAGGGGGACGGCGGTGGCGGTGGGGCGGGTCACGGGGTGCTCTCCGTCTTCTCGGGTGGGGTGTCCGCCGCGGCGCGCAGCCGCGCGGTGAACAGGTAGTTGGTGTCGCGGCGGCTTCCGGGCACGCGGCCGCCGCCCCAGCCGATCCGGCGCCGGTACTCGCCGAATGCATCCGCGGCGAGGAGGGCGTCCTCGTCGGTGTGCACCGATCCGGCGGGCGCCGGACCGCTCAGCGGGGAGACGTAGAGCGCATCGGTCGGGCAGTACGCCTCGCACATGAAGCAGGTCTGGCAGTCGCCCTGCCGGGCCACGACCGGAACGCCGTCCTCCCCGCGCTCGAACACGTCGCGCGGGCACACCTTGATGCACAGGTCGCAGGTGACGCAGGCGGCCGCGCGGACGACCTCGATCACGAGACCGCTCCGAGAGAGACCGCGGGCTCCGGGCGCACGCCGACGTCGTCGAGGCCGCCGACCAGCAGCCGGTGCTGCAGGGCCACGTCCCGGTCGGGGTGATCGGTCCGCCGGTGCAGGCCGCGGCTCTCGGTCCGTGCCAGCGCCGCGGCCTGCACCCACCGCGCGTTGGCCAGCACCGCGGCGGCCTCGCGGGCCCGCAGCAGGTCGCGCCCGATTCCGGTCAGCCCGCCGCGGGCGCGGTCCCACACCCCGTCCAGTGCGGCGGCGGACGCGGCCAGCGCAGGGCCGCTGCGCAGCAGCGTGCGCTCCGGCGGCAGGAGCTGCTCCTGCACCCGGCGGACGACGTCGGCGGGGACCACTGCGGTCGCGGCACCGACCGGGCGCAGGCCGACCGTGCCGGCCGGGCGGATCCTGCCCCGACGTCGTCCGGCGAGGGCGTGGCGCGCGGCGCCGGTCCCGGCCCACGTGCCGGAGGAGATGGCCCACGCGCCGTTGTGGCTGCCTCCGCCGCTGATGGCGCCGGTCACGTACTCGCGGGTGGCGGCGTCACCGGCGGCGAAGAGGCCCGGCACCGTCGTCTCGCACTCGTCCGACACCAGTCGCAGGCCGCCGGTGCCGCGGACCGTTCCCTCCATGACCAGGCGGAGGGGATACCGCTGGGTGAACGGGTCGATGCCCGCTTTGTCCAGCGGCAGGAAGTAGTTGGGCTGCGCCGTCCGGGCCGCCTCCCGCAGCTCGGCGGGCATCCGGTCGAGGCGGGCGAAGACCTGCCGGCCCTCCGCGATCAGCCGGGCGACGACCGCCCGTGCATGCCGCGGACCACCGACGTCCAGCGCCTCGCCGGCCCCGTCGTAGTACGTGGCGAACTGCAACATGAGCCCCTTCGTGTGGTTGCCCGCGGCCGCGGACAGCGCATACACCGCGGAGAACTCCATGCCCGAGAGGTCCGCCCCGAGTTCGGCGGCCATGAGCTGGCCGTCGCCGGTGCAGACGTCGAGCCCGTACGCGCCGGAGAGGAAGGCGCAGCCGCCGGTGGCGACGACGACCGCAGCGGCGACCACCTGCCAGGGCCGCATGTTGTTCTGCCGCTGCAGCCCTGCCGCGCCGCGCACGGCGCCGTCGTCGTCGGTCAGCAGTTCCAGGGCGGGGGAGTGGTCGAGCACGGTGACCCCGGCGCGCTGCACCTGGCGCCGCATCCGCCGCATGTACTCGGGCCCCTGCAGGCTGGTGCGCCGCTCCCGACTCTCCTCGTCGCGGGGGAACGGGTAGCCGAACCGCGCGAGGTCCTCGAGGCGGTCGTAGGTCTCGGCGACGACGCGCCGCATCCAGGCGGGCTCGGCGAGACGGCCGCCGGCCTCGTACCGCTGCTGCACCGAGCGCTCGCGCTCCGGTCCCGGGGGCACGGACCAGAGGTTGTTGCCCCCGGCCGCGGCGGCGCCGCTCGTGCCGAGCCAGCCCTTGTCGGCGAGCACGATCCGGGCGCCGGCCGTCGCGGCGCTCACCGCGGCCCAGGCACCGGCCGGTCCGCCCCCGAGGACGAGCACGTCCGCCGTCAGGACGTCGGTCGCCCGGTCGTGCCCGCTCACCGGGCGCTCCCCACGTCGCCGACCCGCTCGTCGACGCCGAGCGCGGCGAGCAGGACCGCCCGGAGCGGCGTCGCGGAGACGTTCGTGCGCGAGCGGGGCCGGGCGAGGTCCACCACCTCGTCGAGGACCAGTCGCCCACCCGCCAGGACGACGACCCGGTCGGCGAGGAGCAGCGCCTCGTCGACGTCGTGCGTGACGTGCACGACGGCCGGACGGTGCCGCCGCCACAGCGCGTCGAGCAGGGCGTACATCTTCAGCCGGGTCAGGGCGTCGAGCGCGCCGAACGGCTCGTCGAGCAGGAGGAGGTCCGGCTCCCGCACCAGGGCCCGGGCCAGAGCGACCCGCTGGGCCTCGCCTCCCGACAGCGTGGCCGGCCAGGCCCGGACGTGGTCGGCCAGCCCGACCTCCTCCAGGGCCCGAAGACCGTGGGTGCGTGCGCGGTCGCCGGACAGCCCCAGTACCACGTTGGCGAGCACCCGCCGCCACGGCAGCAGCCGGGGGTTCTGGAAGACGACGCTGCGCGCGGGCGCGACCAGTACCCGGCCCTCCACCTCGCCGTCCAGACCGGCCAGCGCCCGCAGCAGGGTGCTCTTGCCCGAGCCGCTGTGGCCGAGCAGGGCGACGAACTCTCCAGGGGCGACTGTGAGGTCCAGGCCGTCGAGGACGACGCGGTCGCCGAACACCCGGCGGGCCCCGGTCACGTGGACGGCGAGGGCCGTCTGCGACGCCTCGGTCATGCGCCCGTGAAGCCGCGGCGCCACTGCAGCAGCCTCCTCTCGAGGAGCCGCACGAACGCGTAGGAGAGCAGGCCGACTGCGGCGTACACGAGCAGCAGCAGCACCGAGACGTCGAACTGCAGCATCGTCTGGGCCCGGGTCATCAGGTAACCGAGACCCTCGGTGGTGTTGATGGTCTCGGCGAAGATGAGGCTGAGCCAGGCACTGCTCAACGCCAGCCGCAGCCCGACGAGGAACCCGGGCAGCGCGCCCGGCAGGACGACGTGCCGCACGAGGGCGATGCGGCCGAGGTCGAGCGTCCGGGCGACCTCGACCAGTTGCGCGTCCACGCCGCGGATGGCGCCGTAGGTGTTGACGTAGATCGCGATCGCGACGCCGAGGGTGATGAGCAGGACCTTGGGGCCCTCGCCGATGCCCATCCACATCACCAGCAGGGGGGTGAGCGCGAAGTTCGGTACGGCCTTGAAGATCTGCATCGTCGAGTCCAGCAGGTCCTCGCCGAGCCGGGTGAGCCCCGCGAGGACGGCGAGCAGCCCCCCGGCGACCACGCCGAGGACCACCCCGGCGAGCACCCGCTGCAGCGAGGCCCACAGGTGCGTGAGCGCGGAGCCCTCGGTGACGAGCCGGCCCGCGGCCTGCAGGACCTCCTGCGGCGGGGGCATCAGCTGCGGGTCGAGCCACCCGGTGGTCGAGGCGACGGCCCAGGCAGCGAGGAGCACGAGCGGACCGGTCAGCCGCCGGAGGCCGCGGGGGAGTTCGCGCCGCCGTGCGGCCCGGTGGGAGGTCGCGGTCACGTCGACCAGGGGGAGCGGGGCCGCGGCGGGGGCGGCCGGCGGGCTCGCGGAGAGCGCCGGGACGGCGGGAACGAGTGTGGTCACGGCTCGATCACCCACTTCTCGATGTCGAACGGACCCTCGAGCGAGTCGGTGTCGAGCAGGTACTCGTAGGTGCCGGAGAGCTGCTTCAGGCCCTCGGCCGGCAGGGGCTCGGTGGGGAAGTGCTCGAGCGGCTCGGCTGCCTCCGCGATGTCCGCGTCGACCTCGTCCTTCTTGGCCGAGTAGGCCCAGTAGTCCGCGCCGTTGTCGCGGATGTGCTCGTTCACCGAGACGACGGCCGCGGTCCACGCCTCGACGAAGCCCGGGTGCTCGTCGAGGAACGACTGCAGAGCCGTGTTCGGTTCGGTGCTCTCCAGCCCGTGGTCGGAAGCCTTGTCGATGACGACGTAGCCCTGGCGCTCCAGCTCGATGGCCGTCGTGCCGCCCACGGTCGTGGCGTCGACGGAGCCGCTGGCCAGGCCGGCGAGGGCCTCGGGCGTCGCGACGTTGCTGACCTTGATCTCGTCGTCCGCCCCGGCCTCTTGGAGCAGGCCCTTGGCCACCCGGTCCCGGATGGTGCCCTCGGGCGCCGCGACGACCTTGCCGACCAGGTCCTCGGTACGCGTGGGGCCGTCCGGGCGGCCGATCAGCCACGTGTCGCCGCTGATCGTGCTGAGCGCGAGGAGCCGGGTCTCCGCCCCGTTGCTGCGGGCGGTCAGGGCCGGGTTGTCGCCGGTCACCGCGACGTCGACCGCGCCGCTGAGCAGCGCGGCGGTGACGTCCTTGCCCGACTGGAACAGCGCGAAGTCGATCTTCTCGACGCCGGCGGGTCGCAGCGCATCGAGCAGCAGGCCCTTCTCGTCCCCCCAGCCGAGGTTGCCCTGGACGGTGCCGTTCACCGATGTGAGGCCCACCCGCAGGGTGAACCCGTCCGCCGCGGCGTCCGAGGACGCCGCGGCGTCGCCGCAGGCGGCGAGGACCGCCGAGGCGGAGACGAGCAGTACGAGGCGCCGCAGGGGGGCGCGCCGGGACGAGGGCATGGCAGAGCTCCAGACGGGAGAGGAGGGCATGGCGGGACCGCGGGTACGCGGAAGGACGGCAGCGCGGTGCGCAACCGGGGGACGTGCGGGGAACGGGCCGGCGGACGGGGGCCGGCGTCAGGGCGCGGAGGGCCCGGAGGTCAGCGGCAACAGGCGGCGCTGGTGACGCGCAGCAGGTCGACCACCGGGCGGGTGGTCAGCATGAGCGTGCGCGGCATGGCGACGACTCTGCCGACGATTGAATCCCTTGTCAATTGGTAGGGATTAGCGCTCCCTATGACCTGGCGCACACAGGTGGGGTACGCCGACGCGAATGGCCAGCACAATGGGGCCATGCGCATCTCGGCGAAGGCGGACTACGCCGTCCGAGCGGCGATCACCCTCGCCTCGGCCGAGCCGGGGACCGACCTCGCGGCGGAGTCGATCGCCCGCTCCCAGGAGATCCCGCACAAGTTCCTCGAGGCGATCCTCACCGACCTGCGGCGCGAGGGCGTCGTCGCCAGCTCCCGCGGAGCGCGGGGCGGCTACCGCCTGCGCCGTCCCGCCGACGAGGTGACGGTGGCCGACGTCATCCGGGCGGTCGACGGACCGCTGGTCTCGGTGCGCGGCGAGCGACCGCCCGACCTCGCGTACGTCGGCGCCGCCGAGCCGCTGCTGCCGCTGTGGATCGGGCTGCGGGCGAACGTGCGTTCCGTGCTGGAAGGCGTGACGCTGGCCGACCTCGCTGCGGGCCGGCTACCCGGACCGATCACGCAGCTGGCCGCCGACCCGCAGGCCTGGGCCAACCCGTAGTCGTGCCCAGGCCACGATTCCGCCCCAGTCGTGTCCCACGACGGGGGAGCTGTCCAGGCCCGGCGGCGTCGAGCATCGCCAGGACGTCGGCCGTGGCCTCCCGCAGCCGGTAAAGCGAGCGCCCGCGGGGCCGGGCCCGGGCCCGCTCGGCGCCGGGGACGTCGATTTCCCTGGACACCGTCGCGAGGAGGGGGGAAGACTGGCCGCCCGCAGACCGGCGGATCCCAGTCGACAGCGCCGTGAGGATGCGTTGTTGCCGCGACGTCTTGTCCTAGCCGGCCCGGAGGACCGACCCGCGTGCTGTCCCTCGGGCGGGGCGCGCCCGGTTCCCCACCGGCGGGACTGCCGTCGGCGCGGCGCAGCCACACGGCGAGCGGAGGCGGTCGACCGTGACAACCCAGCAACCAGGCGGCGAGATCGCCGGGTACCGGATCGAATCCCTCATCGGCCGCGGCGGCATGGCCGTGGTCTACCGGGCGGAGGACCTCCGGCTGGGCCGCAAGGTCGCGCTGAAGTTGCTCTCGCCGCAGCTGGCCGACAACGAGGAGTTCCGGCAGCGCTTCATCCGGGAGTCACGGCTGGCCGCGTCGCTGGACCACCCGAACATCGTGCCGATCTACGAGGCCGGCGAGGCCGACGGGCAGCTGTTCATCGCGATGCGGTACGTCGTCGGCAGCGACCTGAAGGGTCTGCTGGCCGAGGGCGGCCCGCTGCCCGATGACCGGACGCTGCGGCTGCTCGGCCAGATCGCGGATGCGCTGGACGCCGCCCACCGTGCCGGGTTGGTGCACCGGGACGTCAAGCCGGCCAACGTCCTCGTCGCCGCCGCCTTGGAGAGCGGTCGTTACGCTTCCGGCGGTCACGTGTACCTCACGGATTTCGGTCTCACCAAGCGCTCCGCCGAGATGTCGGCGGGGCTGACCGGCACCGGGCACTTCCTCGGCACCGTCGACTACGTCTCCCCGGAGCAGATCCAGGGCAAGCAGGCGGGGCCGGCCACGGACGTCTACGCGCTGGGCTGCGTGTTGTACGAGTGCCTGACCGGGCAGCTGCCCTACCGTCGCGACGACGACGCCGCGCTGCTGTGGGCACATCTGGTCGAGCTGCCACCCCCGGTCACGGCGATCCGCCCGGAGCTCCCCGGCGCGGTCAACGCGGTGGTGACGCGGGCCATGGCCAAGGACCCCGCGGATCGGTACCGGTCCTGCCAGGAACTCGTGGATGAGCTCGCGCAGGCCCTCGCCATGCCGGCGCCGGAGTCCCCGGAGAGCGGCCGGCATGCCGCCGCCGGCGGAGCGGTCATCCGAACCGCCGGCCTCGAGTCGGACGGCTCCCGGCCGGAACTCGAGACGGGGATCGGGGCCGTGCCCGGCGGCCGCCACCACGAGTCCGGCCCGGTCGTGCCACTTGCCGCGCAGGTCCACGCGTCGTCCGAAGAGGCGCCCGCGGACGACGAGCCTGACCTCGAGGAGGACGCCCCGTCCGACCAGGACGACGACGCCCGGGATCAGGACGAGCAGGGCTCGCGTTCCTCGGCGCCCGCGGTTGTGGCCGCCCACTCGCCTGTCGGTGCCGTCGCCGGTCCGAGGCCTTCGGTGACGACCAGGACTCCTCGGCCGACCGGTTCTGAGCGACGTCGCCTGGTCGCGCGGCTCGTCATCGTCGCCACGCTCGTCCTGGTGATGGGCGCGGGCGCGGTGGGGGTGAGGAAACTGCTCGAAGTCGGCGAGGCCACGTCCGTGGTGGCCGAACCCGCCCAGTCCTCCGGCAATTACCCTTTCACCGATCCGCCGACGCCCGGTGGCGTGACATCGGGATCGGCGGAGCCGTCGCGGACGGCTGCGTCGGACGGCAGCAGCCCGCCCGGGAGCCCCACCGCAGGTGGCGGACAGACGGTCGCCTCCAACTCGGTGGTGCCGGTTTCCGGGGCCACGGTGGGTCTCTACGGCGGCACGGGCGCCCAAGCCTGTGACACCGAGCTCATGGCGACCTTCCTCGAGGCCCATTCGGACAAGGCGGCGGCGTGGGCCGGCGCCCAGCACATCAAGACCAGCCAGATCCGGCGGTTCCTGAAGTCCCTCACTCCGGTGGTCCTCCGCACCGACACGGCTGTCACCAACCACGGATTCGTGAAGGGGAAGGCGAAGGCCTACCAAGCCGTCCTGCAGGCGGGCACCGCGGTGCTGGTCGACGAGCGCGGCGCTCCCCGCGTCCGGTGTGCCTGCGGCAACCCGCTCAACCAGCCCGCGGCCCGGGAACGGGTCCGCTACACCGGGCAGCAGTGGCCCGGGCTACAGCAGCGACCCGTGGTGGTCATCCGACCGGCACCCGCGATCATCCAACACTTCGTCGTCGTCGTCGTGAAGCAGGACACGACCGTGGTCCTGGACCGGCCGCGGGGCAGCGCGGGTAAGCAGGATCAACCCGCCCCACCTGACGTCGCGGACAAGGCTTTGGAGTTCTCCGTGGTCGACCCGGCGGGTGCGGGGTCGAGCACCGGGACGTCGCCCCGTGTCGGGGGCACCCACAACCCTGGTTCGTCGTCCTCGTCGGCGACGGGGACGACCACGGAGGCGAGGGGGACGACCACGGAGGCGACGGGGACGACCACGGAGGCGACGGCGCCGACCACGGAGCCCGCGCCGCCGACCACGGAGGCGACGGCGCCGACCACGGAGCCCGCGCCGCCGACCACGGAG
>JHVO01000008.1 GCA_000620185.1 Geodermatophilaceae bacterium URHB0062 | reverse complement strand
GACGCGCTGGTGCAGTGGGCCGACACCACCCTCGCCGCCGGCGGGCTGCCGATCCTGCGCACCGTCAAACCGCACGTGATCGTCACCATCGGCATCGACGACCTGGTCGACCCCACCACCGGCCCCGGTGCCGCCGGCCTGGGGTTCGGCGCCACCATCTCCGCCGCCCGCGCCCGCTGGCTGGCCTGCGACGGCAACATCACCCGGATCGTGATCGGCCCCGAGGGCCGGCCCCTGGAGCTGGGCCGCAGCCACCGCGTCGTGCCTGCGCACCTGCGCCGGGCCGTCGAGCAGCGCGACCGGCACTGCGTGTTCGCCGGCTGCGGAGCCCCCAGCCACTGGTGCGACGTCCACCACCTGGTGCACTGGGCCGACGGCGGCCACACCGACCTGGACAACTCCGGCCTGCTCTGCGAACGGCACCACACCAAGGTCCACCACGGCTTCCGGATCGTCCGAGAACCCGACGGCCGATGGCGCACCTACCGCCCCGACGGCACCGAGATCCTCCTCGCCACCCCGCTCCTCGCCTGACCCGATGGGTCAGGGGCGCGCGGCGCCGTCCCAGGGCAGGACCGTCAGCTCCGGCCAGTGCTCGGCCCAGCGCGCGGCCTTGCTCTCGTAGACCTGGCGTGGCGCGGGGCTGTGCGGGTTCGGCCGCAGCACCATCCCGAACAGGTCGTCGTAGCCGTACGGCGCGTAGACGCGCGGGTCGCCGTCCTCCCCCACCGTGAGGCCGACACTGCAGCAGACGGCGGCGAACGCGTCGATCGCCTCGCAGGTGTTCCGGAAGGCGGCCGGCGCCGGGACACCGAAGCGCTCGGCGTACCAGAGGTGCACCCGCGCCTCGTTGCGGATCTCCACCGGCACGGGCAGGCCGGCGAACAGGTCGGCGCCCGCGCGGATGGCGGCGTCCTCCGCCTCCCACGAGGTGTCGGCGTCGAAGTAGAAGAGGTCCGCGTCGCGGATGCCCGTGCCCGGTGGACGACCCGTGAGCGAGTTCCACACCGTCTGGAACAGCACTCCGGCGGTCAGCCACCAGTCCCCCACGCCGAGCGCCGGCGCCCTCTCCAGCACCCCGTGCACCGTGGGGTCGGCAAGCACGATGCCGAGGAAGCGCTCCTCGTCGGCGGCGCTCACACCAGCCGCAGGATGCCCGACGCCGTCGCCAGCAGGGCGGCGAGCAGCAGCACGACGGCCAGCACGATCTGCGGGGTGCCGCGCACGCCGGCGTCCTCGTCCGTGCGCCAGGCACTCCACGCCCCGCCCAGGAGGAAGCCCCCCAGCACGAGCAGGATCAGGCCGAAGTTCACGGACCTACAACGCGCCCTTGGTGGAGGGGACGTCGCCCACCCGCGGGTCGATCGCGACGGCGGTCCGCAGCGCACGGGCCAACGCCTTGAACTGCCCCTCCACGATGTGGTGGGCGTCCCGGCCGGCGTAGAGCACCCGCACGTGCAGGCTGATCCGCGCGTTGAACGCGAACGACTCCAGCACGTGCTTGGTCAGGCTGGTCGGGTAGTCCGGCCCGATCATCGGCGTCATGTTCTCGGGCTCGGCGTGCACGAAGTACGGCCGGCCCGAGAGGTCGACCGCCGCCTGCACGAGCACCTCGTCCATCGGGATCGTCGCGTCGCCGTAGCGCGTGATGCCGCGCTTGTCGCCCAGCGCCTCGGCGAACGCCATGCCAAGGGCGATGGCGACGTCCTCCACGGTGTGGTGGGCGTCGATGTGCAGGTCGCCGTCGGCCTGCACGGTCAGGTCGATGCCGCTGTGCTTCGACAGCGCCGTCAGCATGTGGTCGTAGAAGCCGACGCCGGTGCTGATGGAGCTCTTCCCGGTGCCGTCGAGGTCGACCTCGACGACCAGCTTGGTCTCGCTCGTGGCCCGCTCGACGCGTGCAGTGCGGCTCATGCGGGCGATTCTCCCTCACCGGTCCGGTGATCCCGCGCGACCTCACTCAGGGCGGTGAGGAAGGCAGTCGTCTCCTCCGCGGTACCGGCCGTGACCCGGAGCCAGCCGGGCAGCCCGACGTCCCGCACCAGCACGCCGCGTTCCAGCAGCGCCCGCCAGGCGGCGGGAGCGTCCGCGAAGCGCCCGAACAGCACGAAATTGGCGTCGCTCGGCACGCTGGTCAGGTCGAGCGACGGCAGCGTCTCGACGATCCGGTCGCGCTGCGCCTTGACCGCGTCGACCGTGGCCAGCAGGGCGTCGGTGTGCGCCAGTGCGGTGCGCGCGGCCGCCTGGGTCAGCGAGCTGAGGTGGTAGGGCAGCCGCACCAGCTGCAGCGCATCGACGACGGCGGGGTCGGCGGCCAGGTAGCCCAGCCGCAGCCCGGCCATGCCGAACGCCTTGCTCATCGTGCGGCTGACGATCAGCCGCGGCCGCCCCGGCAGCAGGGTGAGCGCCGACGGCGTCCCCGCTCGCGCGAACTCGGCGTACGCCTCGTCCACCACGACGACCCCCGTCGCGGCGTCGTAGATCTCGGTGATCGTCTCCAGCGCCACGGCGGTGCCGGTCGGGTTGTTCGGGCTGGTCACGAAGACGACGTCCGGCCGCACCTCGCGCACCTGCGCGGCGGCGACCGCGGCGTCGATGGTGAAGTCGTCGCGGCGGTGGCCGTCGACCCAGCCGGTTCCGGTGCCGGCGCAGATGATCGGGTGCATGGAGTAGGACGGCGTGAAGCCCAGCGCCGTCCGCCCGGCTCCGCCGAACGCCTGGAGCACCTGCTGCAGGATCTCGTTGGAGCCGTTGGCCGCCCACACCTGCGCGGGGTCCACCGCCTCGCCACTCGTCCGGCTCAGGTAGGCCGCGAGGTCGGTGCGCAGCGCGACGGCGTCCCGGTCCGGATAGCGGTTGAGCTCCAGCGCCGCGTGCCCCAGCGCGGTGCCGAGGTCGGCCAGCAGCTCGTCGGGCAGCGGGTGCGGGTTCTCGTTCGTGTTGAGCCGGTAGCGGGCCGGCACCTGCGGGGCGCCGTAGGGCGTGCGGCCCCGCAGCTCCGGCCGCAGCGGGAGCTGGTCGAGCTCGCTCACCGGCGGGACTGCCGGATGCGCACGGCGGCCGCGTGCGCCGGCAGGTCCTCCGCGCCGGCCAGCGCGTCGATGTGACCGGCCACCTCGGCGAGGGCCCGCTGGTCGTACTCGACGACGTGGATGCCCCGCAGGAACGACTGCACCGACAGGCCGCTGGAGTGCCGCGCGCAGCCACCGGTGGGCAGCACGTGGTTGGACCCGGCGCAGTAGTCGCCGAGGGAGACCGGGGACCAGGCGCCGACGAAGATGGCGCCGGCGTTGCGCACCCGCTGCGCCACCTCGCGGGCATCGCGCGTCTGGATTTCCAGGTGCTCGGCGGCATAGGCGTCGACCACCCGGAGGCCCGCGTCGACGTCGTCCACCAGGACGACGCCGGACTGGGTGCCGTCCAGAGCCGTGGTGATGCGGTCGGAGTGCTTGGTGGCCGCCACCTGCGCGGGCACCAGGTCGAGGACGGCGTCGGCGAGCGCCTCGCTGTCGGTGACCAGCACCGCCCCGGCCAGCGGGTCGTGCTCGGCCTGGCTGATCAGGTCGGCCGCCACGTGCGCGGGATTGGCGGTGTCGTCGGCGAGGATCGCGACCTCGGTGGGCCCGGCCTCGGAGTCGATGCCGATCATGCCGCGCAGCAGCCGCTTGGCCGCGGTGACGTAGACGTTCCCCGGTCCGGTGACCATGTCCACCGGCTCGCACGACCCCGCGCCGTACCCGAAGACGGCGATGGCCTGCGCCCCGCCGACGGCGTAGACCTCGGTGATGCCCAGCAGTGCGCAGGCGGCGAGGACGCCGGGGTCGGGGAGCCCACCGTGGTCGCGCTGCGGCGGGGAGGCGACCGCGATCGACTCCACGCCGGCGATCTGCGCGGGCACCACGTTCATCACGACGCTGGACAGCAACGGGGCCAGCCCGCCGGGCACGTAGAGGCCGACCCGGCGGACGGGCAGCCAGCGCTCGGTCACCGTGCCGCCGGGCACGACCTGCGTCGTCACGTCGGTGCGCCGCTGGTCGGCGTGCACGCGACGGACCCGGGTGATCGCCTCCTCCAGCGCGGCGCGCAGGGCGGGCTCGCACTCGGCCAAGGCGCGGTCGAGCGCCTCCCGGGGGACGGCGAAGTCCTCGTTGTCGACCCCGTCGAGGCGGGCGGTGATCTCGCGGACCGCCTGGGCGCCACGGAAGCGGACGTCCTCGCACAGCGGCCGGACGGTGGCCATGACCGAGTCGATGTCGGTGGCGGCGCGCGGCAGGAGACCGGCCAGCTCCCGGGTCCCCGGCAGCGCGGATCCGCGCAGGTCGATGCGGGCGAGCACGGGGGCCTCCGGAGGTGGTGGGCGGGTCTCCAGGGTAGCCAGCGGCGGCGGGAGCGCTCCCGGCCCCCGTACGCTGCCGGGATGGGCGAGCTCATCCCGCTGTTCCCGCTCGGGAAGCCCCTCTTCCCGGGGGTGGTCCTCCCCCTGCAGATCTTCGAGCCGCGCTACCGCCGTCTCGTCAGCGACCTCACCGCGCTGCCCGGCAGCAGCGACCTGCGCCGATTCGGCGTCGTGGCCATCCGGCAGGGCTGGGAGGTCGAGCAGATCGCTCCGGCCGAGGCCCTCTACGACGTCGGCTGCACGGCCCGGCTGCACACCGTCCGTCCGCAGTCCGACGGCGGCTTCCGGATCGTCACCGTGGGCGGCGACCGGTTCCGGCTGCTCGACGTCGTCGTCGGCGAGGAGCCGCCCTATCTGCAGGGCGAGGTGGAGTGGCTCACCGACGAGGAGGCGGCCGAGGACGCCGCGGGCGACGCCGAGTGCGCGCCCCCCGTGGCCCGCGGCTCCCTGACGGTGCTCGTACGCGCGGTGCGCGACCAGTTCCTCGAGTACGTCTCGGAGGTCGCCGAGCTCGGGCTCGGGCACGGCCGGCAGGACGTCGAGGTGGCGACGATGGTCGAGGCCGTCGCCGACGATCCGGCAGCGCTGTCGTGGCTCGTCGCCTCGGCGGCGCTGCTGACCACCGAGGACCGGCAGCATCTGCTGGCCGAGTCGGCGACGCGGCGCAGGCTCGTGACCGAGGCCCGGCTGCTCCGCCGCGAGCTCACCCTGCTCCAGGAGATCGGCGCCGTCCCGGTGCCGCTGCAGGAGTTCGCCACACCGATGACGGTGAATTAGGCCCCGTCCAGGGCACCGCCCCGAGCCTGCGAGGGGTGGGGAGGACGGGGCCCTTCTACGAGGGACGCACCGGTGGCGGGGCGACGAGGTGACCGTCGTCGGCGGCAGCATGCACGGAGCCCGGCTCCGGGCCGGCGCCTGCGGCGGGGTCGCCCTCTTGCACCCGGCCGAGACCGTCCTCGCGCGCGACGACCACCGGCACGACGTAGGCGAGCAAGGCCGCGAACGGGGCCATGGCGAGCGCGGGCAGACTGCCCAGCCGCAGAGGCGTGGTGACCCGGGCACCGACGTCGGCCAGCTGGGCCACGGTCGGCCCGACGCCCAGTACCTCGCCGACCTGCCATGCGAGGACCGCGGCTGCTGTGGCGCCGAGGGCGAGCGCGACGACGGTGGCGACCCCTCGACGGCGGCGCAGGAACCACGCAGCCGCCCCGGCGAGCAGGCCCAGCCCGGCCACGACCAGCACGAAGACGACGTCATCGCCGACCAGGAGCTCCTGCGAGGGGTGGCCGATCACCGTCGGGCCGGCGTCGGTGATCCGGAAGTCCGCGCGGGGAGCGAGCGCCCACCAGAGCAGTCCGGCGGGCAGGCCCGCGAGGGCGAGACCCAGGACCAGCAGGACGGAGCTGCGCAGGTCGGCCCGCAACTCGCGCCGTCCCCGCCACAGGGCGGCGGGGGCCGGCACGGCACGCGGATGGCCGGGGATCGACGGTGGAGCCACGCCTCCAGTGAACAACGGCTCGCGGCCGGCCGGGGCGCCGTTCAGAGGATCGCCACGCTCGTCGGCCCGAGGAGCGCCTTGATGTCGCCCATCAGCGCCGTGCTGGGGCGCACCCGGAGACCCTGGTCGAGCCGCAGCACGGTCTCCCGGCCGCCGTTGATCAGCTTGAGCTGCACCTCGGTCGTGCCGGGGTGGCTGCCCAGCACCTCGCGCAGCCGCTCCACGACGGGCGGCGTGCACCGCGCCGCCGCCATCGAGACCAGCACCGGACCGCGCGGACCCTCGGTGAGCTCGGGGATGGTCACCTCGGAGCCGAACAGCGAGGGCTGGTCGTCGCGCCGGCTGATCCGCCCCTTCACCACGACGATCTGGTCGCGGACGATCTTCTCCGAGACCTCCGCCCAGGTCTTCGGGAAGAAGAGCACCTCGATACCCGACTCGAGGTCCTCGAGCGTCGCGATCGCCCAGGGCGCGCCCTGCTTGTTCGTGCGCGGGGAGACCGCCGTGAGGATGCCGGCGATCGTCACGTTCGCGCCGTCCTCGACGCCCCCTGCGTTGATCTCGGCAATAGGGGTGTCGGCGTGCGAGGTGAGCACGTGCTCGACGCCGTGCAGCGGGTGGTCGGAGACGTAGAGGCCGAGCATGTCGCGCTCGTAGACCAGGCGCTCGGACTTCGACCAGTCGGCCGTGGGGATGACGATGTCCAGCGCCCCGCCGAACGGGTCGTCGTCGCCCGCGTCGGCGCCGAAGCTGCCGAACAGGTCGAACTGCCCCTCGGCCTCCTTGCGCTTGAGCGCCATGGCCGAGTCGACGGCCTGGGCGTGGACCGCGGCGATGCCCTGCCGTGAGTGGCCCAGGGAGTCGAACGCCCCGGCCTTGGCGAGGGACTCGATCACTTTCTTGTTGCAGGCGACCGTGTCGATCTTGCGCATGAAGTCGGCGAAGTCCTTGAACGGGCCCTTCTCCGTGCGGGCGCGGACGATCGAGTCGACGACGTTGTGGCCCACGTTGCGCACCGAGGCCATGCCGAACCGGATGTCGGTGCCGACGGCGGTGAAGTCCCAGGACGACTCGTTGACGTCGGGCGGCAGCACCTTGATGCCCATCCGCCGGCACTCGGCGAGGTAGATCGGCCGGCGGTCCTTGTCGTCACCGACACTGGTGAGCAGACCGGCCATGTACTCGGCCGGGTAGTTCGCCTTGAGGAACGCCGTCCAGTACGAGACCAGGCCGTAGGCGGCCGAGTGGGCCTTGTTGAACGCGTAGTCGGCGAACGGGACCAGGATGTCCCAGAGGGTCTTGATCGCCGCGGCGGAGTAGCCGCTCTCCTTCATCCCGGCCTCGAAACCGACGAACTCGGCGTCCAGGACGGACTTCTTCTTCTTGCCCATCGCGCGGCGCAGCAGGTCGGCCTTGCCGAGCGAGTACCCGGCGACCTTCTGCGCGATCGCCATGACCTGCTCCTGGTAGACGATCAGGCCGTAGGTGCCACCGAGGATCTCCGCCAGCGGCTCGGCGAGCTCGGGGTGGATGGGCGTGATCTCCTGCTGCCCGTTCTTGCGCAGCGCGTAGTTCGTGTGCGAGTTGGCGCCCATCGGACCCGGCCGGTAGAGCGCGCCGACGGCCGAGATGTCCTCGAAGTTGTCCGGCCGCATGAGGCGCAGCAGCGACCGCATGGGACCGCCGTCGAACTGGAAGACGCCGAGGGTGTCACCCCGGGCGAGCAGTTCGTAGGTGTTCTTGTCGGTGAGGTCCTTGCTGATCTCGTCGAGGTCGACCGGCTCCTTGCCGTTGGCCACGATGTTGCGCAGCGCGTCGTCGATGACCGTGAGGTTGCGCAGCCCCAGGAAGTCCATCTTCAGCAGGCCGAGCGTCTCGCAGGTCGGGTAGTCGAACTGCGTGATGACGGCGCCGTCGGACTCGCGGCGCATGATCGGGATGCTGTCGATCAGCGGGAAGCGGCCGATGATCACGCCGGCGGCGTGCACGCCCCACTGCCGCTTCAGCCCCTCGAGCTTGCGGGCCTGGTCGACGACCTCGGCCGCGCCCGGGTCGGACTCGTAGCGGGCGCGGAACTCCGCGGCCTCCTTGTAGCGCGGGTGGGCCGGATCGAAGATGCCCGAGAGCGGGATGTCCTTGCCCATGACCGACGGCGGCATGATCTTGGTGAGCTCGTCGCCCACCGAGTAGGGCCGGTCCAGCACGCGGGCGGCGTCCTTGATCGCGGCCTTGGCCTTGATGGTGCCGTAGGTGACGATCTGGCTGACCCGCTCCTCGCCGTACTTCTCCGACACGTAGCGGATCACCTCGCCCCGCCGGCGGTCGTCGAAGTCGATGTCGACGTCGGGCATGGAGACGCGCTCGGGGTTGAGGAACCGCTCGAAGATCAGCCCGTGGGCCAGCGGGTCGAGGTCGGTGATGCCCATCGCGTAGGCGGCCAGCGACCCGGCCGCAGACCCTCGACCCGGCCCGACCCGGATGCCGTTGTCCTTGGCCCAGTTGATGAAGTCGGCGACCACGAGGAAGTACCCCGGGAAGCCCATCTGGCAGATGATCCCGGTCTCGTAGTCGGCCTGCTTGCGCACGTAGTCGGGGATGCCGTTCGGCCAGCGCTTGTGCAGGCCGCGCTCGACCTCCTTGATGAACCAGGAGGTCTCGTCCTCCCCCGGCGGCAGCGGGAACCGCGGCATCAGGTCGGCGCCCTCGGTGAACGTCACCTCGCACTGCTCGGCGACCAGCAGCGTGTTGTCGCAGGCGGCCTGCAGGTCACCCGGGAACAACGCGCGCATCTCGGCGGCGCTCTTGAGGTAGTAGCCGTCGCCGTTGAACCGGAAGCGGTTGGTCTCGTTCAGCCGCGACCCGGTCTGGATGCACAGCAGGGCGTCGTGGGCCTCGGCGTCCTCCTTGTGCGTGTAGTGGAGGTCGTTCGTGGCCAGCAGCGGGATGCCGAGGTCCTTGGCGATCGCCAGCAGCGCCGGGCGGGTCTTCTTCTCGATGGACAGCCCGTGGTCCATCAGCTCGGCGTAGAAGTTCTCCCGCCCGAAGATGTCCTGGAAGTCGGCCGCGGCCTGGCGCGCCCTGTCCTCCTTGCCGGCCCGCAGCCACATGTTCACCTCGCCCGACGGGCAGCCGGTGGTGGCGATGAGGCCCTTGCCGTAGCGCTCGAGCAGATCGCGGTCGAAGCGCGGCTTGCGGTACTGCCCCTCGAGGCTGGCCAGCGAGGAGATGCGGAACAGGTTGTGCATGCCCTCCGTGGTGCGCGCGAGCAGCGTCATGTGGGTGTACGCGGCCTTGCCGCGGTTGGAGCCGCCGTCACCCTCCTCGTCGATGAGGTTGTCGCCGAAGTCGAAGGGCGCGCGGTCGAAGCGCGAGCCCGGCGTGTAGTAGCCCTCCATGCCAATGATCGGCTTCACACCGGCGCCGTTGGCCTGCTTGTAGAAGTCGTAGGCGCCGAACACGTTGCCGTGGTCGGTCATCGCCAGCGCCGGCATGCCCTGCGCGGCGGCGGCCGCCGTCACCTCCGGCAGCTTGGCGGCGCCGTCCAGCATCGAGTACTCGGTGTGGACGTGGAGGTGCGCGAACGAGTCGGACGAGCTACTCACGGGCGGCGGTACTCCTCAGTGGTCGTGCGTGCCCGGCCGGGAGGGTGCTCCGGCAGGCGACCGGCGGGGAAGACCGGTGTGCGAGGCCCCTTCGGGAGGGGGCTCGGGATACCCCGATCCTCGCACTCCTGGAGGTCTACTCCGAGGGTCTGACAGATCGTGTCGCCCACAGGCGGACCGGGAACGGACCCCGTTCTCCTCGTCCCCCGCAGGCTCGGGACGAGCCTCTGGACGGGGCCGGCCGTCTCACAGGCGCCGAACCATCGTCACGTGCGCAATACCCGCCTCCTCGTACACGTCGCCGACCGCCGTGTAGCCCGCGCGCTCGTAGAAGGTCCGGGCGGTCAGCTGCGCGTGCAGCTCGATCTCCCGCACCCCGCGCAGGGCCGCCTGCCGGTGCAGCTCCGCCAGGACGGCGGCGCCGTGACCCCGGCCGCGGACCGAGGCGTCGGCCGCCATCCGGCCGATGGTCGCCGGCTCGCCGTCGACGAGGAGCCGCCCGGTCGCGACGACACGGCCGGTCTCGTCGCGGGAGAGCGCGTGCACCGCCGTCGCGTCGCGGTCGTCCCGCTCGATCTCCGGCGGCACACCCTGCTCCTCGACGAAGACCCGCGTGCGCAGCGCGGCGACCTCCGGCCAGTCCGCCGCCGTGGCCACCGAGGCCGACGGGCGGGTCATAGGGCCGCTCCGGCGGCGGGCAGGACGCGGGCGGGCACGAGCAGGAAGCGTAGATCGATGGCCGCGTGCAGCAGCACCGGCAGCAGGAGGGAGCCGGTGGAGAGGTACAGGGCGGCCATGACGCCGCCGAGGACGCCGGTGGTGACGACGCCGGCCGGGCCCTGGTAGGCGTGCGCCAGACCGAAGGCCACCGCCGCGACGGCCACGAGCACCGCGTCGGGCAGCCCGCCGGCGACCGCCGCCACCACGGCAAGGAAGAAGCCGCGGTAGAGCCACTCCTCGCACACCCCGGCGGTCACCCCGACCACGGTGAACAGCCGCCGCTCCCCCGCCGTCCGCGGGAGCACGGCCAGCGTGGCGTGCTGCGCGGGCCGGGCGTGACGCCCCTCGCCCGGCCGCCGGCGGACGGCTCCGGGCGCCTCCAGCAGCGCGCCGCCCCGGAGCGCGCGGGTGGAGACGAGCACGAACAGCACGACCAGCGCGACGACGACGCCGGTGACCGGACCGGGCCACCGGTCGGGCCACCGCAGGCCCACCTGGCCGGCGCCGAGCCCCGGGGACGACAGCCAGATGACCAGCGCGAGGACGGCGAGCCCCCACTCGAGCACGAGCAACCGCCGGTAGAACGACCGGCGGGCGCCCGGGTCGGAGTCCAGCCGTCCCTCGAACCGGCGGTGCAGGACGGAGCCGACCACCGGCTCACCGACGACGAGGTAGCCCGCGACGATGACCGCCGCCAGGGCCGCGGGCCCGAAGTCGGCGAGGGAGCCCGGCAGGCCCTGCAACGCGGCCCCGCTCAGGACTCGGCGCGCAGGACGGCCAGCGCGCCGGCGAGGTCGGGCGGGTATTCGCTGGTGAACTCGACCCAGCGGCCGTCGGCCGGGTGCGGGAACCCGAGCCGGACCGCGTGCAGCCACTGCCGGCTCACACCGAGCCGGGCGGCCAGCGTGGGGTCGGCGCCGTAGGTCATGTCGCCCACGCACGGGTGGCGCAGGGCCGAGAAGTGCACGCGGATCTGGTGGGTGCGGCCGGTCTCGAGCTTGATGTCGACCAGGCTGGCGGCGGCGAAGGCCTCGATGACCTCGTAGTGCGTGACCGAGGGGCGCCCGCCGCTGACCACCGCGAACTTCCAGTCGTGCCGGGGATGCCGGTCGATCGGGGCGTCGATCGTGCCGCGGGAGGGATCCGGGTGCCCCTGGACGAGCGCGTGGTAGCCCTTCTCGACCGTGCGCTCCTTGAAGGCGGCCTTGAGCGCGGTGTACGCGCGCTCGCTCTTGGCCACCACCATCACGCCGGTCGTGGCGGCATCGAGCCGGTGCACGACACCCTGTCGCTCGGCCGCGCCGGAGGTGGAGATGCGGTAGCCCGCGGCGGCGAGCCCGCCGATGACCGTCGGACCGTCCCAGCCGGGGCTCGGGTGGGCGGCGACGCCGACCGGCTTGTCGACCACCACGAGGTCGTCGTCGTCGAACAGGATCGTCATGCCCTCGACGGGCCGGGGCGCCGGGGGCTCCCCCGGGGGCGGCGGGAGCTCGACCTCCAGCCAGCTGCCGCCGGTGAGCCGGTCGCCCTTGCCGCGCACCCGGCCGTCGACGACGACGCCGCCGCCGTCGGCCAGCTCGGCCGCGGCGGTGCGGGTCAGCCCGAACAGCCGCGACAGCGCCTGGTCGACCCGCTGTCCTTCCAGTCCGTCGGGCACCGGCAGGGCGCGGCTGGTCCCGGACGAGGGCAGGCCGGGAGAGCTGGTCACGGCATCCATTGTGCAGAAGGACCCCGTCCTCCTCACCGCTCGCGGGCTCGCGGCGAGCCTCTGGACGGGGCCGGGGACACGCGCTCGGAGCCTGAGCGGGAGCCGTCGAAGTCGATGCCGCGCAGCGCCATGAGCGCCCCCAGGATGCCGCCGCAGACGATCGCGGAGTCGGCGACGTTGAACACCGGCCACACCCGGCCGTCGGGGCCGAACACCGAGAGGAAGTCGACCACCCCGCCCCGGAGGAAGCCGGGATCGCGGAACACCCGGTCGATCAGGTTGCCCACGGCGCCGCCGAGCACCAGGCCGAGAGAGATGGCCCAGCCCGTCGAGTACAGCCGCCGCGCGGTGCGGACGATGATCACCGCCACCACCACCGCGATGACGGTGAACAGGACGGTGAAGCCCTCCGCGAAGGAGAACGCCGCGCCGACGTTCCGCAGGTGCGTCAGGTAGAGCAGCCCACCGAGCAGCCGGATGTTCTCGCCGGGCGTGATGGTGGAGACGACGACCAGCTTGGTGGCCAGGTCGGCCAGCAGGACGACGACGGCCAGCGTCAGGAGGAGCCGGGTGCGCCGGCGCGCCGGTGCCGCGACCGGGCCGCCGACCAGCCCGTCGGCCGAACCGTCGCTCGGCTCGGGCTGCTCGGGCACGCGGGGCTCCTCGACTGGGGGCGGGAAAGAGGCCGCGGCGCGCTCCCTGCGCCGCGGCACCGACGATAGCCGCGTCAGCCGATGACCCGTGACATGCCGTGCAGGACCAGCTCCCGCAACCGTGCACCGTCGCCGGCTCCTGAGAGGCCCAGGCGCAGCTCGCCGTCCGGAGGCCGCAGCCGCGCCGCCGCGACGGCGCCGCCGCCGGGGAAGACCTCGACGACACCGGCGTCGAGCAGCAGCCGCAGCGCCACCGCGCCGTCGTCCTCGAGCCGCAGGGGTGCCCGGGACGCCGGGCCGTCGGGGACCGTCAGCCGCATCCCGCCCGCGGCGGCGTCCGCGACGACGGTGAGCACCCGACCGCCGTCGTCGTCGAGGGTGAGCTCCAGGGGCGCCCCCGCGGGGTCGGCCCGCAGACCCACGTCCGCCCGGGCCGGCACGCCGAGCACCGTCGGCTCGGCCGCCAGCGGCTCCGGCCCGCGGCGGACGACGTCCCCCGTGCGCAGCGTGTCGACGTCGGGGTGCGGACCGACGGTGACCCGGTCGCCGTCCAGGTCGAGCAGCCAGGGCACCGAGAGGGCGCCGGCCCACCCGGCGTCGGGGTCCGCGGTCTCGCGCAGCCAGGAGAAGGCGCTCCGCCGTCCCTGCGCGTCGGCGAACACCGTCGTGGCGTAGCAGGGGAAGGCCGCCAGTTCCTGCCAGCTGCGGGCGGTGAAGCGCCGGCCGTCGTAGTCGCCCACGGCGCACGCGACATGGGAGGGGTCCTCGTCCCAGACCGACACCACGAGGCACCACGCGTCGCCGAGCGGGAACAGCTGGGGACACTCCCAGACGCTGCCCCCGGGGCCGGGGCGGCCGGGCTCCGGCTCCGCCAGGACCCCGTCGGGCCGCCAGGTGCGCAGGTCCGTCGAGGAGTACTGGAGCACCGACGGACGGCCGTCCGTCCTGCCGACGCCGACGGCCATGTGCCACCGGTCGCCGTGCCGCCAGACGAAGGGGTCGCGCAGGTGCGCCAGGCCCAGCTCGGGAGCCGGCGTCCCGATCACCGGGCCGGCGGGGTCGGGCGTCCAGCGCCGCCAACCGGCGTCACCCCGGGCCAGCGCGATCCGCCCGTGACCCGGCGCGTCGGCCAGCACACTGGTGTAGACGATCACCGGCCCCCCGCCGTCGACCACCACCGAACCCGACCAGCACCCGGACTCCTCCGGGCCGGGCTCGAGCGCGGTGCGTGGCTCACGCCAGCGGACGAGGTCCGCCGAGGTCGCCTGCCCCCAGCGGCACGCCACGGCCCACACCGGCGCCTCGGGATTGAACTGGTAGAAGAGCTCGTAGCGGCCCCGCTCCTCGCCCGGTCCGGCGCCGTCGGCGGCCGCGTGCCAGGTGACGCCGAGGGGGTCGTTGATCCAGCCGGACGGCGCCGTGAAGTGGTAGCCCGGCCGCCGGGGGTCAGCCGCCATCGACGTCGTCCTCCACGACGGCGGCCGCCGGCGTCACCAGGTCCTCCGGGACGGTCGGCAGGACCCGCTCGAAGTAGTCCTTGGCCGCGGCCGAGGTGCCGACGTCGACGCCGGCGGCCTCGGACAGGAACCACCGGTGCTCGAGGATCTCGTGGAAGATCTCGGCCTCGTCGAGGCGGCTGCGCAGATGGGCGGGGATCGCCTCCACCGTCGGCCGGTACACCTCGGCCAGCCAGCGGCTGGCCGCGACGGCCAGGGGTACGCGCCGCTGCTCCACCTGCTCCATCCAGCCGCGGAAGCTGGCGATGTCGGCCAGGAGCCGGCGGGCCTGGTTCTCCCAGACGTCGAGGCCGGTGAGCGCCAGCAGCTCCCGCCTGTGGCGGCCGGGTTCGGCCACGCGCGTCGTGAGCCGCAGCCGGCTACCCCCGGCGGGGTCGTCGATCAGCTCGACCTCGTCGACGTCGAAGCCGAGCTCGTGCAGCCGGCGGATCCGCTCGCCGATGCGGTACCGCTGCTCGTGCCGCTGCATGACCTCCTCGTCGGTGAGCTCGTGCCAGAGCCGCCGGTACCGCGAGACGAGGTCGTCGGCGACCTCGATCGGGTCGATGTCCTCGGAGAGCAGGCCCCCGGCCGCGAGGTCCATCAGCTCGGCGGCCACCTTCTCGTGGGCGATGTCCACGTCGTACTCCCGCAGACCGGTCGACAGCCGCGGATGGATCTCGGCGGTCTCGGCATCGACCAGGTAGGCGGCCAGCGCGCCGGCGTCGAAGCGGAAGAGGGTGTTGGACAGCGAGCAGTCGCCCCACATCACGCCGGCCAGGTGCAGCCGAACCACGAGTTCGACCTGGGCGTCCATCAGCCGGTCGGTCATGTTCGCCCCGCGCGGGCTGGCGAACAGCGCCCGGAAGGACGACGAGTAGTCGAGGAAGCGGGTGACCAGCATCGCGTCGAGGTCGTCGGGGCGTTCGACCGCGACGCCGACCACGTCGACCGCGGGGATGCCGAGATGACCGAGGTGGCGGAGCACCCCGTACTCGTGGCGGGCCAGCCGCTCGGGGATCTCCTTGAGGGCGAACACCTCCCCGCCCTCGGCGATGAAGCGCACCACGTGCCGCGACAGCCCGCGCTGCGGGATCTCGGTCAACCGGTCGTCGTCCCACTCCTCGAGGGGGTGGTCCCACGGCAGGTTCAGCAGCCCGGCCGCGGCCTGCGCGGGAGGGGAGAACACGAAGTGCACGGCCGGTCACCTCTCCGGGGAGTGGGAGGTCAGCGCACGAACGGGGTCGTGAGGCCGGGGCGCAGCAGCCGGCGGGTGGTCCGCAGTCCCCACTCGTCGAGGGCGCGCAGGCGGTCGCTGCTCGTGCGCAGGCCGCCGTAGCGCTCGACGACGTTGGCCCATTCCTCGCGGCGCTCCACGTGCGGGCCGGCGACCAGGCAGTCGGAGTCGTTGATCCAGAACCGGCCGTGCTGCCAGGCCCGCCACCGGGTGTTCTGCGCGGCGGCACGCTGGGAGGGCTGTGACAGGTCGCCGTCCAGGGGCTCGAAGTGGTGGCCGATGTCGGGGCCGACCCGCATCGCGTCGACGAGCCCCACGCTCGGGAGGATCGGCGCGCCGCAGCCGAGCAGGTAGGCCTCGGGTCCGATCGCATCCCGGATGACCCGCAGGCCGTGGCGGTAGGCGTCGACCCCGGCCACCGAGGGGTCGGCGCGGCGGCCCTCCATGGCGCCCGCGTAGATGAAATCGATCTTGAAGTAGTCGAACCCGACGTCCCGGAGGGTGCCGAACACCTCCCGGAGGTAGGCCTCCGCGCCGGCGTGGGTGACGTCGAGCGCCGACAGCTGCTGGCCCCAGCCCGTGCCGGGATCGGCGTCCCCGATCGCCCAGTCCGGATGGTCGCGCAGGACGGCGGACCGCTCCCCCATCAGGAACGGCGCCACCCAGACGCCGGCCCGCCGGCCGGCATCCCGGATCCGCCCGACGATGTCGGGGAGGGAGGCGAAGCGGTCCGACAGGGTCAGCCAGTCGCCCAGCTCGGCCTGGTAGCCGTCGTCGATCTGCACGACGTCGAGGGCGAGGTCGAGCTCGCCCATCGCGACGAGGTTCTCCTCGATGTCGGCCTGGGTGACGTTCTCGAAGTAGTGGTACCAGGAGCACCAGGCGGTGGGCGGCGGCCGCAGGTCTCCGACGCCGGCCGCCGCGGCGTAGCCGTCGCCCCAGTGGGCGAGCGCGTGGTCGAGCGCGCCGTAGCCGGCCGCGTCGTCCACCTCGGCCACCTCGACGACCGCGGACGACACCGGCCCGTCGGCGGTGACGACGACACGGTCGCCGCGCCCCTTCGCCCGGATCGACGGGATCGGCCCGGCGCCGGAGGAGGCGCCGAAGACGTGCACCCCCTCCCCGGTACCCGGGTCGACGGCGAGCAGGCCCTCTCCCCAGAAGCCGTCGGCCGGGGCGGACCGGTCGGGTCGGTAGTTGCCGATCCGGCGTAGCTCGCTGACCGGCCGGAACGGCCGCCCGTCGAGGCGGTAGGCCAGCGTCGGGCTCCACGACTGCCAGCCGTGCTCGTAGACCCGGGCCCGCTGCGGATCGACGGTCAGGGTGACGACGACGTCGCCGGAGGAGCCCGGCAACGAGGTCGTCAGCCCTTCACCGAGCCGGCGGTGAGGCCACGGACGAAATAGCGCTGCAGCGAGAGGAACACCACGATCGGGACGATCATGGTGAACAGGCCGCCCGCGGTCAGCAGTTGCCAACCCTGGCCCTCCTGACCGAGGAGGCGGACCAGCGCCACCGTGAGGGGCGTGTTCTGACCGGCGAAGATCAACGCGTTGAGCAGGTCGTTCCAGACCCACAGGAACTGGAAGATGGCGAACGAGGCCAGCACCGGCGTCGACATCGGCAGGATCAACCGCCAGAAGGTCTGGAAGTGGCTGGCCCCGTCGATCTTGGCCGACTCGATGACCTCCTTCGGCAGCGTCGCCATGTAGTTGCGGATGATGTAGACCGCGAGCGGCATGCCGAACCCGATGTGCGTGAGCCACACGGCCGGGAGCGTGCCGTTGAGCCCGATGGTCCCGTAGAACTTCAGCAGCGGGACGAGCGCCACCTGGGTCGGCACGACGAGCAGGCCCACGATCAGAATCAGCAGGAGGTCGCGCCCCGGGAAGCTCATGAAGCTGAAGGCGTAGCCGGCGAACGCCGCGATCAGGATCGGGATGACCGTGGCCGGGATGGTGATGGCCAGGCTGTTGATGAACGCGTCCCCCATGTTCGCCTGGCTGAAGACGTCGCTGTAGTTCTGGAAGGTCAGCCGGGTGAAGTTGGCGGGCGTCGTGAAGATCGTCCACCAGCCCGTGGTCTGTGCGTCGTCCTCCTGCCGGAACGAGGTGACGGCGAGCCCGAACGTCGGGATCACCCAGGCTGCGCAGATCAACGCCAGGACGATCCGTACCCACAGCGGCGACCTCGCCGTGGGGTCGTGCTGGAGTCTTCGGCTCCGGCGCGAGCCCGTGGCCGTCGGCTGCTTCGGTACCTGGACCGGAGTGGCGGTGACCGCCTGGGTGCCGCTCATCGGGCTGCCTCCTCGGCGCGGAACTGGCGAACCTGGAAGACCAGGACAGGAATCATGATGATCAGCAGCATCACCACGATGGCAGCAGCGAAGCCGTTGTTCCGGTTGGTGAACAGCTGGTTGAAGAAGTCGACGGCGATGACGTTGGTGTTGAAATTCCCGTTCGTCATCACGTAGACGATGTCGAAGGTCTTCAGCACGCCGATGAGCACCGTGATGAAGACGGTGATGATCGTGGTCCTGATCTGCGGGATCACGATGCGGAAGAAGATCGAACCCTCACCGGCGCCGTCGAGGCGGGCGGCCTCGAGGGTCTCGGTCGGCACGCCCTTGATCGCCGCGGACAGCAGCACCATGGCGAAACCGGCCTGCATCCACAACAGCATGACCATGAGCAGGAGGCTGTTGAAGCGCAGCGTGCTGATCTGCAGCCAGTTGACCGGGTCGCCACCGAACGCCGTCCAGATGCCGTTCAGCAGACCGATCTGGTTCTGGCCGGGCGGCCGCGTCGCGTACACGAACTTCCAGATGGCGCCGGCGCTCACCGCGCCGATGGCCAGGGGCAGGAAGATCAGTGTCTTGGCGGTCTTCTCGCCGCGTGGCCGGAGCCGATCGGCGAGTGTGGCGATCAGCAGGCCGAAAGCGATGACGGAGGCCGGCACGATGAGGATCCACAAGAACGTGTTGAACAGGGTGTTCTGGAACGTCTTGGACGTGAGCAGCTTGGCGTAGTTCTCGAAGCCGACGAACTCCGTGCTCCGGTTGTTGGCGAAGCTGTACACGAAGGTCTGGATCGTCGGGTAGACCAGGTACAAGCCGATCGCGGCCAGAGCGGGCAGCAGGAACAGGTACGGCTTGACCCGGTCCTCCCAGCGACCGGGGAGGAGTTCCGCCAGCTTGTTGAGCAGCCAGTAGAGCAGGATCGCGCCGGCGACCCCGCCGACCACGGCGATCAGCGCGTTCAGGATCTTGATCACGGAGAGCCTCCCGTCGGTGCGGGTGGAACAGGGGGAGCGGCGGGGTGCCGGACGGCGGACCGCCCGGCACCCCGCCCGCCGTCAGCTGGGCCAGCTGCTCTCGATGTTGTCGAGCGCCGTCTTGGCGTCCTCCTGGCCACTGATCCAGGCGGTCATGTCCTTCCAGAAGGACCCCGACCCGACCTCGCCGGGCATCTGGTCCGAGCCGTCGAAGACGAACTCGGTGGACTCGTAGGCGAACGTCGCGATGGAGCCCAGCACCTGCGTCGGGTACTGGCTCGTGTCGAAGTCCGTGCGCGGGGAGATCCAGGCTCCGGTCTTCGCGTACCCGTTGGTCCCGTAGTCCTTGGATGCGAGGAACTTGACCAGGTCCTTCGCGGACTGGTTGTCCTGGCTGAAGATGCCGGCGAGGTCACCACCGCCGAGCACCGGCTTGTCCTCCGCCGTCTTCCCGGGCATCGGGAAGACACCCACGGTGTTGTCGAGGTCGGCGAGGACCTTGTCCGGGAAGCCGCCCGACTTCGCGACGAAGTTCCCCTGCCGGTACATGTAGCAACCCGGCGGGTTGTCGAACATCGGGTTGGCGGCGGTGTTGAAGTTGTTGCTCGCGATCGACTTCCGGCCGCCGTTGGTCATCCCGTCGGCGAGCAGCAACTGGTCCATCTGGTCCAGCGTCTCGGCGACCTTCGGGTCGTTGAACGGGATCTTGTGCTGGACCCACTGGTTGTACACGTCGCTGCCGTTGTTGATCAGCATCAGGTTCTCGACCCAGTCGGTGGCCGGCCATCCGGTCGCCGCCCCCGACTCGATGCCGAAGCACCAGGGCGTCGTACCGGTGGAGGCGATCTTCTTGCTCAGAGCCATCAGGTCGTCGAGGGTCTGCGGCGGCTGGGTCAGTCCGGCCGCGGCGGCCGCCTTCTTCGGGTAGAACACGATGCTCTTGACGTTGATGCTCATCGGGATCGCGTACTGCTTGCCGTTGACCTGACCAGTCTCCACGGCACCCTGGATGAGGCTGTCCAGATCGGACTTGTCGACGATGTCCGAGAGATCCGCGAGCAGGCCCTGGTCGGCCATGTCCTTCATGATCCCCGGCTGGGGGAACAGGGCCACGTCGGGCGCGTCGTTGCCCTGCACGCGGGTGTTGATCAGCGAGTTGAAGTCACTGCTCTGGGTGAACTTGACGGTGACGCCGTTGTCCTTCGCCCACTTGTTCACCTCGCCCTTGAAACCGGTCTCCTGGTCGGTGGTGAAGGCGTACATGATCTCGATGTTCTTGCTGGTGTTGCTGTTCCCACCGCCACCGCCGCCGCCACTGCTGAGGCATCCGGTTGTGAGGAGGGCGACGGCACCCAGGGTGACGCTCGCCGCGAAAGTCGATCTGATGCGCATGTGCACTCCTTCGGACACTTGCTTGGTCTGGAGGGTCCCGGCCGTGACCCGGAGCGGACGGCCGGGTGGCGGGCAGGCGATCGACCTGCCCGCTGGATGGGAGACGGGCGCTCAGCCCTGGCCGACGCCGGTGGCACCGCTCCCGCTGACCGATGCGACGTCGCCGGAGACGCGGCGGCCGGTCTCGGTGGAGAAGACGTGGACCTCGTCCGGCAGGACGCGGAGGTGGATCGTCTCGCCCTTCATCGGCGGGCGCTTGGCGTCGACCCTGATGGTCATCAGCTTGTCGCCCTCGGAGCCGCGGGAGGTGTGCAGCGTGCCGTAGGCATAGGCGTCCGACCCCAGCTCCTCGACGACGACGACCTCGAAGGGGAAGCCCTCGCCCTCGGAGACGACCGTGACCGCCTCGGGGCGGAAGCCGACCGTCGCCGTCTTCGCACCCTCGCCGGACAGCGCGCTCATCGTGGCCCGCGGCAGCGCCAGCACGCGGCCGCCGAGGTGGGCCCCGTCCTGGTCGAGGTCGACGTCGACGAGGTTCATCGCCGGCGAGCCGATGAAGCCCGCGACGAAGACGTTGTCCGGGCGGTCGTAGAGGTTGCGGGGGGTGTCGACCTGCTGGAGGTAGCCGTCCTTGAGCACGCACACCCGGTCACCCATGGTCATGGCCTCGACCTGGTCGTGGGTGACGTAGACGGTGGTGACCCCGAGCCGCCGCTGCAGCGCCGCGATCTCGGTGCGGGTCTGCACCCGCAGCTTGGCGTCAAGGTTCGACAGCGGCTCGTCCATCAGGAACGCCTGGGGGTTGCGCACGATGGCGCGGCCCATCGCCACGCGCTGCCGCTGGCCACCGGAGAGCGCCTTCGGCTTGCGCTCGAGGTACTGCTCGAGGTCGAGAATCCGCGCGGCCTCCTCGACGCGCTTGCGGATCTCCTCCTTCTTCATCCCGGAGATCTTGAGCGCGAAGCCCATGTTGTCCGCGACGCTCATGTGCGGGTACAGCGCGTAGTTCTGGAACACCATCGCGATGTCCCGCTCCTTGGGGGGCAGGTGCGTGACGTCCCGGTCGCCGATGCGGATCGACCCGTCGGTCACCGCCTCCAGCCCCGCCAGCGCCCGCAGGGACGTCGACTTGCCGCAGCCCGAGGGACCGACGAGGACGAGGAACTCGCCGTCGGCGATGTCGAGGTCGAGCGCGTTGACCGAGGGCCTCTCGGCACCCGGGTACTGCACCGTCGCGTGCTCGTACGTGATGGTGGCCATGAGGGTCCTCTCCGCTGATGCCGTCCGTCCAGCACCGGAGTGTGTCGAAACCTGCGGGAACCCGCAGGTCGACGGCCCTACCGATGCCTCGGGGGAACACTGTCACGCGCGTGTGGTGCACGCCACAGGAGTCGTGTTCCGTTATCGAGCGGTGACCCTCGGGGGTCAGTTCGGCCCGTTGTCGAGGGGCTCCTCGAAGCGGAGGACGGGACCCGAGACCTCGTGATCGCGCAGGTCCGGCCGCACCCCGCACAGCGTGGTGACGACGTCGAGCAGCGGAGCGGCCGGTCGCAGGTCGATGCGCCGGGTCACCGCACCGCCGTCCTCCCGGCGCACACTGATCTCCACGGGGAGCTGCTCCTCCCCCGCGCCGGGGACGCAGCTGAGCAGCACGGAGAGCGGGATCGCCGTCTCGGTGCCGGGGTCCACCGGCCGGGCGGCGTCGTCCCGCATGCGCAGCCGCAACCGGTCGGTCGTCCCCTCCACGGCGGTGACCGCCACGCGACGGCGCCCCTCGTTGCGGACGACGACGTAGTAGCCCACCTCCCCGCCGGCGGGCGACGTGGAGGACGACGAGATGCTCAGCGCTGTCGTGATCACGATCCGCTGTTGGAAGGCCCGCTGCGTCGACCGGCCGTGCATCCAGGCCAGACCGACCCCGAGGACCGCGACCACGAGAAGCGCGACCAGAAGGATCCGTGCGCCGCGCGGCAGCCCCGCCCACCGGGTCCGCCACCGCGACAGCTCGTTCCCGCTCTCGAGGAGCTCGACGGGCGGCGGGACGGACACGTCGTCATGGTCCCCCGTCAGTCGGCCTCGGTGACCGCGCCCCCCTCCCCCCGCCAGGCCGCGAGCCGGCCGGCGCGGCTGACCGCCCGCAGCCGCCGCTCCGCCTCGCTCCTCGACCGGCGCGCCGACACCAGCAGCGCCTGGTCCCCCCGCATCAGCCGGGTGTTCTCGTCGGGAACGAAGGAGTGCCCGTCGCGGACGATCAGCATCACCGCGGCGTCCTCGGGCAGCCGTAACTCCGGCAGGTAGACGCCGTGCAGCCGCGAGCCCGCCGGCACGGTGACCTGCATGAGGTCGGCGTCGAGGGCGTCGAGCGGCGCGGACTCGACCTCGACGTCGCGGGGGGTGACCGGCGCCGCGATGCCCAGCCGCCTCGCCACCCAGGGCAGCGACGAGCCCTGCACGAGCGTGAAGACGACCACCAGGACGAACACCGTGTCGAACAGCCGCCGCGCGCCGGCGACCTCGGCGCTGAGCGGAAAGGTCGCCAGCACGATGGGGACCGCGCCGCGCAGACCTGCCCACGACACGAAGGCCTGCTGCGGCCACGGGATCCGGAACCAGACGAGGCTCAGCACCACCGACAGCGGCCGGGCGACGAGCAGCAGCACCCCACCCACCACCAGCGCCGGGAGCACCGCCCCCAGGAGCCGGGGCGGCGAGACGAGGAGTCCGAGCAGGACGAACAGGCCGATCTGGGCGAGGGAGGCCATGCCCTCGGCGAACCCGATGCTCGCCGACCGGTGCGGCAGCGCGGCGTTGCCCAGGACGAGGCCGCAGAGGTAGACCGCCACGAAGCCGGACGTGTGCGCCAGCGAGGCGGTGGAGAACGCCAGCACGCACAGCGCGAGCATCGCCAGGGGGTAGAAGCCGGCCAGGGGCAGCGCGACGCGGCGCAGGAGCTCTGCGCCACCGAAGCCGATCGCCAGGCCGACGGCGGCGCCCCCGGACAGCTCGAGCACGACCTCGACGCCGACCAGCCACCACGCCCCGGTGTCCCGGCCGCTCAGGTGTTCGGCGAGCGCGGTCACGAGCAGGATCGCCGGGGCGTCGTTGAGCCCGCTCTCGGCCTCGATGGCCGCGGCGATCCGCCGGGGCAGCGGGAGACGGCGCAGCGCGGCGAAGACCGCGGCCGCGTCGGTCGAGCTCAGGACCGCCGCGAGCAGCAGCGCGGTGCCCCAGGAGTAGTCCAGCAGGCCCACCGTCAGCGCGGCGGTGACGCCGACGCTCACCGCGACGCCGACGGTGGCCAGGGTCAGCCCCGGCCCGATCGCCCGCCGCACGTCGTTCCACCGGGTGGTCAGGCCGCCCTCGGCCAGGATGACGACCAGCGCGGCCACACCGAGCGTGCGGGTCAGCTCGGCGTTGTCGAAGTCGACACCCACGCCGCTCTCCCCCAGGCCGACGCCGAGGGCGAGGTAGAGGAGCAGGCTCGGCAGGCCGAGCCGGTCGGCCAGCCGGAGCGCCACGGCCGCCACGAGGACGACGATCGACCCCACCGCCAGGGCCACGGTGACGTTCGGGTTCACCGGCCGCCCCTCCCCATGGGGGGAGTCTCCCGTACCGGTCGGGAATGATGGACGACGTGAGCGCTCAGCCCCGAGGACACGGCCCCTTCCGCGCCCTTCCCCCACAGGTCGACCTGCCCGCCCTCGAGCAGGAGATCCTGACCCGGTGGGAGGCCGACAAGGTCTTCGCCCGGAGCCTCGAGGAGTCCGCCGGGAAGCCGCAGTGGGTGTTCTACGAAGGCCCGCCGACCGCCAACGGCCGTCCGGGCACGCACCACATCGAGGCCCGCGCCTTCAAGGACGTCTTCCCCCGGTTCAAGACCATGCAGGGCTGGCACGTGCCCCGCCGGGCCGGCTGGGACTGCCACGGCCTGCCGGTGGAGATCGCCGTCGAGCAGGAGCTGGGCTTCGCCGGCAAGCCGGACATCGAGCGCTACGGCATCGCCGAGTTCAACGCCCGCTGCCGCGAGTCCGTCGAGCGGCACGTCGACGCCTTCACCGAGCTGACCCGCCGCATGGGCTACTGGGTCGACATGTCGACCGCCTACTGGACGATGAACCCCGAGTACGTCGAGAGCGTCTGGTGGTCGCTCAAGCAGGTGTTCGACAAGGGCCTGCTCGTGGAGGACCACCGCGTCGCCCCGTACTGCCCGCGCTGCGGCACCGGCCTGTCCGACCACGAGGTGGCGCAGGGCTACGAGACCCTGACCGACCCGTCGGTGTACGTCCGCCTGCCCGTCACGAGCGGGGAGTGGGCCGGCCGGGCCGACCTGCTCGTCTGGACGACGACGCCGTGGACGCTGCCGTCGAACACCGCTGTCGCGGTGCACCCGGACGTGACCTACGTCGTCGCCCGGCCCGCGGGCTCCGACGACGTCCCGGTGGTGGTCGCCGAGGCGCTGCTGGCCGCCGTCCTGGGTGAGGGCGCGGAGGTGCTTGGCCGCAGCACCGGCCGCGACTGGGAGTACGTGCACTACCAGCGGCCCTTCGAGCTCGTCGAGTTCCCCGCCGACGACCTGCCCGAGCAGGGCGTGAACTTCGTCGTCCTCGCCGAGTACGTCACCACCGAGGACGGCACCGGCCTGGTGCACCAGTCCCCCGCCTTCGGCGCCGAGGACCTCGCGGTGTGCCGCGGCTATGGCCTTCCGGTCGTCGTGCCCATCGATGCGACCGGGCACTTCCGGCCCGAGGTGCCCCTCGTGGGCGGCCACTTCTTCAAGGCCGCGGACGCCGCCCTCGTCGAGGACCTGAAGAAGCGTGGCCTGCTGTTCCGGGAGCTGCGCTACGAACACAGCTATCCGCACTGCTGGCGGTGCCACACGCCGCTGATGTACTACGCGCAGCCGTCCTGGTACATCCGGACCTCGCAGATCAAGGGCCGGCTGCTCGCCGAGAACGAGAAGACGAACTGGTACCCGGAGAACATCAAGACCGGCCGCTACGGCGACTGGCTGAACAACAACGTCGACTGGGCGCTGTCCCGTGACCGGTACTGGGGCACTCCCCTGCCGATCTGGCGCAACGACGCCGACCCGACCCGCCTGGTGCCCGTCGGTTCCCTGGCCGAGCTCTCGGAGCTGACCGGCCGCGACCTCTCCGACCTCGACCCGCACCGGCCCTTCATCGACGAGGTGACCTTCACGCGGCCCGGCGAGGAGGGCACCTACCGCCGGGTGCCCCAGGTGATCGACGCCTGGTACGACTCCGGATCGATGCCGTTCGCCCAGTGGGGCGCGCCGTACCGCAACGAGGCCGAGTTCGAGGCGGCCTACCCCGCGCAGTTCATCTGCGAGGCGATCGACCAGACCCGCGGCTGGTTCTACTCGCTGATGGCGATCGGCACCCTCGTCTTCGACAAGAACTCCTACGAGAACGTGCTGGTCCTCGGCCACATCCTCGCCGAGGACGGCCGCAAGATGAGCAAGCACCTGGGCAACATCCTCGAGCCGATCCCGCTGATGGACCGGCACGGCGCCGACGCCGTCCGGTGGTTCATGCTGGCCGGCGGGTCCCCGTGGTCGGCCCGCCGGGTCGGCCACGAGACGCTGTCCGAGGTCGTGCGCAAGGTGCTGCTGACCTACTGGAACACGGCGAGCTTCTTCACCCTGTACGCCGAGGCCAACGGCTGGGATCCGGCGGGCTCCCCCGCCCCGGCGCGGGCCGCGCGGCCGCTGCTCGACCGCTGGGCGCTCGCCGAGCTGGCCGCGGTGACCGAGGGCGTGACGAACGCGCTGGAGGACTTCGACACCCAGACCGCCGGCCGGCTGATCGCCGGCTTCGTCGACGACCTGTCCAACTGGTACGTCCGCCGCTCGCGCCGCCGCTTCTGGGACGGCGACCCGTCGGCGCTGGCCACGCTGCACGAGGTGCTCGACAGCCTGACCCGCCTCATGGCGCCGTTCACGCCGTTCGTGACCGAGGAGGTCTGGAGCCGGGCGGTCACGCCGGGGCTGGCCGGTCCGGTGGACTCGGTGCACCTGGCGAGCTGGCCCACGGTCGACGAGGACGCCCGCGACCCCGAGCTGGTCGCGCAGGTGGCCCTCGTCCGCCGGCTGGTGGAGCTCGGCCGCTCCGCCCGCACCTCGGCCAAGGTCCGCACCCGGCAGCCCCTGGCGCGTGCCGTCGTCGCGGCGCCCGGCTGGGCCGAGCTACCTCGTGACCTCGTCGCCGAGGTGGCCGACGAGCTGAACGTGCAGGAGATGGTCGAGCTCTCGGGCGCGGTCGGCGGCGAGCTGGTCGACGTCAGCGTGAAGATCGACTTCCGCGCCGTCGGCCGGCGGCTGGGGAAGCAGGTGCAGGCCGTGGCCAAGGCGGTCGCCGCGGCGGACCCCGGCGAGCTGACCGCCGCCTACCGGGCCGGCACGGCGACGGTGGAGGTCGACGGTGCCGCCGTCGCGCTCGAGGAGGGCGACCTCATCGTCACCGAGACGCCGCGCGAAGGGTGGACCGTCGCCAGCGGCAGCGGGCTCACCGTCGCGCTGGACCTGACGCTCACGCCCGAGCTCGAGCGGGCCGGACTGTTCCGCGAGGCCGTCCGGCTGGTTCAGGAGGCACGCAAGAACACCGGCCTGGAGGTCAGCGACCGCATCGAGCTGTGGTGGACGGTGGCCGACGGGGAGGACGCCGCGCAGATGCGGACCGCCCTCACCGAGCACGCCGACGCGCTCGCCGCCGAGGTGCTCGCGGCCACCGTGCACGCCGACGAGGCCGGCGCGGGGCCCGGCATCGAGGGGCCGGCCGGCTCGCGCCTGTGGCTGGTCCGCGCGGGCTGAGGCTCAGGCGCCCCCGGAGTGCTTCCGGGCGCGTTCCCGGTCGGCGAGGTGCCGGTCGGGGGTGCAGAGGGCGCACGGGCTGAACCCGTCGACACGGGCCTCGTCCATGGGCAGCGGGATCGCCGTCCGGCCGACCAGGAAGCGGCAGCCCGGCAGGTGGTAGCGCGGGTGCTCGTCGACGACGAGCACCTCGTCCTTGAGGTCGACCACCAGGAGCAGGTCGGTCACCTCGACGTCCTCGATCGGCGGGTCCTTCAGGTCGGCGGTTGACGGGGCCGACGACCCGGCACCCGGCCCCGGGTGGGCATGCGCCGGAGGGCGCGGAGCCGGCTCGGCGTCGGAGGCCACCGCCTCCGCCGCCGGAACCTCGGCCGGTGTCGGGTCGGCGGCCGCCGGCCGTTCGTCAGGAGCCGACGCCGTCGTGGGCGACGCGCCTGCGACCAGCGCCGTCCCCGCCGGCGTCGCCTCCGCCTGGCTAATCCGCCGGCGTGCCGCGAACAGCAGGACGGCGGCGAGCACACAGACGGCAACGCACACCCAGTAGAAGACGGTCGTCCCCGTCAGGACACCGGCGAGGAAGAACCCGAGGCCCAGGAGGACCAGGAGTCCGGCAGCCAAGATCACGGCCCGACTCTAGAAGGACCCCCTGCTCCCCACACCTCGCGAGCTCGGCGCGGGCCCTGCAGGCGGGCCACCAGGAACGTCACAGGGCCCCCAGACGGTGTCCGGGGGCCCTGTGGGAACGAGCTGCGCGGCTCAGGCGCTGGCGTGCTGCCGGCTGTTGTTCGACGGCTCGGCCGAACCGCGGCTGTCGAGGTCGCGGAGGTGCGACTCGAGGTAGGACCGCAGGCGCGTGCGGTACTCCCGCTCGAAGGTCCGCAGCTCCTCGATCTTGCGCTCGAGGCTGGTGCGCTTCTCCTCGAGGGTGCCCATCGCCTCGACGTGACGGCGCTCGGCGTCCTGGTCGAGGGCGGCGGCCTTGGCGCGGGCCTCGCGCTCCATGGTCTCCGCGCGCGTGCGGGCGTCACCGAGCATCGTGTCGGCCCGGTTCTTGGCCTCCGTGACCATCTGCTCGCTCTTGGTGCGGGCCTCGGTCATCATCCGGTCGCTGTTGGTCTTGGCGCCGGTGAGCATCTGCTCGGCCTGGGACTTGGCCTCGTTGACATAGCGGTCAGCCGTCTCGGTGGCCAGCGCCAGCATCCGGGAGGCCCGGGCGCTGTCGTCTTCGCGCGGCTGCGCGGCCGGCGGCGGGGGCGGCGCCGCCATGGCCGCCGGAGCAGGCACGGGCGCGGGTGCCGGGGCCTCGGCCCGCTCCTCACGAACCGGCCCGCGCACGCCACTGGCGCGCAGCTCGTTGTTCTCCTCGATCAGGCGGGCGAGCTCGGCCTCGACGACGTCGAGGAAGGCGTCGACCTCGTCCTCGTCGTAGCCGCGCTTGCCGATGGGTGGCTTCTTGAAGACGACGTTGTGCACGTCGGCAGGCGTGAGTGGCATCTCAGGTCACCTCATGTCGGGCGGCGGGCACACAAAAGTTCGAACGGTCGGGCGACCGACCCCAGCTCTCACTGGCATCGACGGTCTCAGCCATAAGCGAGTGACCCCGTGACGTTCTTGAGAACCACCACGGCGATCAGCAGCACCATAAACCCGAGGTCCAACCGGATGGACCCCAGGTTCAACGGCGGGATGACCTTTCGCACCGCCTTCAGTGGCGGATCAGTGGTGGTGTAGACCACCTCGAGACCCGCGGCGACCAGGCCGGAGGGTCGCCAGCTGCGCGCCAGCACCATGACCCAGTCGACGACGAACCGCGCGAACAGCAGCACGAGGAAGACGAGCAGCACCGACGAGATGATCGACCAGAAGAGAGCCACGGTCCTCGTTCGTTCGGGGCACCTCGCGTGCCGTGTCCATCCGTCTCCAGCGCCTCAGGACTGGTTGAAGAACCCGCCTTCGCGGATCCGCGCCTTGTCCTCGGCCGTCACGTCGACGTTCTGCGGGCTGATCAGGAAGACCTTCGCCGTGACGCGCTCGATACTACCGCGCAGACCGAAGGACAGACCCGCAGCGAAGTCCACCAGACGCTTCGCGTCGGCGTCGTCCATCTCGGTCAGGTTCATGATCACCGGCAAGCCCTCGCGGAAACGCTCGCCGATGGTGCGCGCCTCGTTGTACGTCCGCGGGTGCAGCGTGGTGATCCGGTAGGGCTGGGGCGCGGGCGCCGGCGGCTCGGGGGCCGCGACCGGCTCCCGGACGACGAGCTTGGCCGCGGTGGCCCCGACGGGCCCGCTGCCCATGGCGGAGCCGCCACCACCGCCGTTGGCCATGGCGGCGACGCGGGAACCGCCACCTCCGCCGGCGCCGCCGGACGGCGCCAGGCCCAGCGGCCGGGCGGGGGCGACCCGACGGACCGACAGGGGCTCGGGCTCGCGCACGGGCGCGACCTCCGGGGTCTCGAGGTCGTCGTCGTACCCCCCGGCGTAGTCGTCGTCGGCGTAGTGCTCGTCGTACTGGTCGTCGGCGGCGTACCGGCCGTACCGGCGGTCGCGGTCGACGTTGTCGGACTGACGGGCGTCATACCGTCCGTACCCGCGTGCGTCGTCGTCCTCGACGAGCCCCAGGTAGATGCCCATCCTCCGCATGGCTCCGGCCATCGGACCTCCCCCTCTGCTGGTGTCCTCAGCGTCGCTTCCGTGCGGCCGCGTCAGTTCGTCGTCGGACCGGTCACAGGGGCATCCGGGGCCCCCGTGACGGGTGTGACTCGTGTGGCTGGTGATAACGAATGCTGACCGGAGGGTAGGGGCCGATCGCCGAAGAGCGCGGTTCCGACACGCACGACCGTCGCACCGGCCGCGATCGCCTCCTCGAGGTCGCCGCTCATCCCCGCCGACAGGGCGGTCGCGGAGGGGTGCTCGCGGCGCACCTCTGCAGCCAGGGCCGCCAGCCGCTCGAAGGCGGGCCCCGGGGCGCTCGCCCGGGGCGCCACTGCCATGAGGCCCAGCAGCCGCAGGCCGCTCGCCTCGGCGACCGCCTCCGCCAGCCGCGGAACGTCCGCGGGGTCGGCCCCGCCGCGGGCGGCGAGGTCCCCCTCGGGCCCGCCCAGGTCGACCTGGACGAAGACCCCGACCGGACGCTCCGTCTCCTGGCCCACCCGGTCGAGGACACCGACGAGGGGCGGACGGTCGACGGAGTGGATCACCGCGCCGAGCCTGGCCACGGCGGCGGCCTTGTTGCGCTGGAGCTGGCCGATGAAGTGCCACCGCACCGCCAGGTCCTGCAGCTCGCCCGCCTTGCCGATCAGCTCCTGCGCCCGGTTCTCACCGAAGTCGAGCTGCCCCAGCTCGGCCAGTCCGCGGACGTCCTCCGCCGGCCACGTCTTGCTGACGGCCAGGAGGGACACCTCGGCCGGGTCGCGGCCCGCGGCCCGCGCCGCGGCGGCGATCCGCTCGCGGACGGCGCGCAGGTTCTCCGCCAGGTGGGTCATGTGGTGATCTTCCCAGCCGCGCGAGCGGACCCGGTGATCACCGGCAAGTGGTTGCCTGACACACCGACACGGGCAACCGTTCGACGATGATCACCGCGCGTTCAGCCGAGCCAGACCAGGCCCGCCTGGCGACCGGTCACCCCGTCGCGCCGGTGGGAGAAGAGGTGCGGGTCCTCGACGGTGCAGCGCGGGTCGTGCACGACCTCCGGGATGCCCGCCTTGCGCAGCACCTGGGCCACCCCGGCCCGCAGGTCCAGCCCGGCGGTACCGATGCGGGTCCGCACGGCCGCCTCCGGCGCGATCCGGGCCACGTCGGCCTGCATCGTCGCGGGGACCTCGTAACACTCCCCGCACACGGCGGGACCCAGGAGCGCGGTCACGTGCCGCGCCCGGGCCCCGAGGCTCGCCATCGCCGACAGGGCCGCCGGGACGACGCCCCGGCGGAACCCCTCACGGCCGGCGTGCACCGCGGCCACCACCCCGGCGACGGGATCGGCCAGCAGCACCGGCACGCAGTCGGCCACGAGGACGCAGAGCACCAGCCCCGGCGCCGCCGTCACCAGAGCGTCGGTGTCCGGCACCGGGCCGTCCTGCGGCCCGTCCACGATCGCCACGCCGGTGCCGTGGACCTGGGACATCCACACCAGCCGGTCGTCGGGGACGGCCAGCTCGCGGGCCACCCGGGCGCGGTTGGCCGCGACGGCGGCGGGGTCGTCGCCCACGTGGTCGCCGAGGTTGAACGACGCGTACGGCGAGACGGACCGGCCGCCCCGCCGGTCGGTCACGACCCGCCGAGGCCCCGTCCCGGATCCCGCCCCGAGCGTGCGAGGGGTGGGGGGGACGGGGTCCTTCCGCGACGGCGGGGCGGCCGGGTCGGTACTCATCGAAGCAGAGCCTAAGGCCCCGTCCAGAGGCTCCACCCGAGCTCGCCAGGGGTGAGGAGGACGGGGTCCTTCACCCCTTGAGGAACTCCGGGATGTCGAGCTCCTCCTCGAAGTCCTCGCTCGACAGCGGCCGGCGGCTGCCGTTGACCGGACCCGGGATGGGCGGCAGCGGCGGAACGGTGATGCCGCCACCGTTGACCGTGCCGTTCACCCCGCCGTTCACCGCGGGGGCCGGGCGGGCGGCGGCCTGCGCCGGCGCGGCGGCCGGAGCGGGCGCGACCGGTGCCGGCGGAGCGGCGAGCCGCTCCCCCGTCGCCTGCGCGGTCACCGGCGCGGCCATCGGTCGCCGGTAGGGCGGCAACCCGGCCGGGACCGCGGCGGCCGGCATGCTGCCCGTCACGGCCGTGGCGACGCCGTCCTTGCGGGTGTTGGGCTTCCCGTTGTCGAAGCCCGCCGCGATCACGGTCACCCGCACCTCGTCACCCAGGGCGTCGTCGATCACGGCGCCGAAGATGATGTTCGCGTCCGGGTGGGCCGCGTCGGACACCAGCGAGGCGGCCTCGTTGATCTCGAACAACCCGAGATCGGAGCCACCCGAGATCGACAGCAGCACGCCGTGCGCGCCCTCCATCGAGGCCTCGAGCAGCGGGCTGGCGATCGCCTGCTCGGCCGCGAGCAGGGCACGGTTGTCGCCCCGCGCGCTGCCGATGCCCATCAGCGCCGAGCCGGCACCGGACATGACCGACTTGACGTCGGCGAAGTCCAGGTTGATCAGGCCGGGCGTGGTGATCAGGTCGGTGATGCCCTGGACACCGGACAGCAGCACCTGGTCGGCGGTGCGGAAGGCGTCCATCACGCTGACGTTGCGGTCCCCCAGCTGCAGCAGCCGGTCGTTGGGGATCACGATCAGCGTGTCGCACTCGTTGCGCAGCTCCTCTATGCCCGACTCGGCCTGCACCGCGCGCCGCTTGCCCTCGAAGGCGAACGGGCGCGTGACGACGCCGATGGTCAGGGCGCCGAGCTTGCGCGCGATCGACGCGACGACGGGCGCACCACCGGTGCCGGTGCCACCGCCCTCACCCGCGGTCACGAAGACCATGTCGGCCCCCTTGAGAACCTCCTCGATCTCCTCGCGGTGGTCCTCGGCGGCCTGCCGGCCGACGTCCGGCTGCGCGCCGGCGCCCAGCCCGCGCGTGAGCTCGCGCCCGACGTCGAGCTTGACGTCGGCGTCACTCATCAGCAGCGCCTGGGCGTCGGTGTTGATGGCGATGAACTCGACCCCCTTGAGGCCGACCTCGATCATCCGATTGACCGCGTTCACCCCGCCGCCGCCGATGCCGACGACCTTGATGACCGCTAGATAGTTGTGCGGAGGTGTCATGCGGCGCTCCCCAACTGGACCCTCATCCTCAAGTTCAGCGTTACAGTTATGTCAACCAGGTCGACGAGGACGAAGTTAGGTGGGGCCGGACCGGCCCTACAAGCACCCTCCCCGGGTCGGCGTGTCGGTGGTCGGGGATCGCACCAACCACTGGCGACCCATTCGTCACAAGGACACCACTGATCGTGACGACCCGCGCCGGGAACGTCTCATGTGGGGGTGCAGAGTCCCAGCCGCACCGCGAATCACATGCGCGACATTTGTTTCTGTGGTCGGGCGTGTCGCGGGTCCGCGCGTGTCGGCCGGGCGGCCCGCGGACAGCCGTCCGCACCCGGACGTGCACAGCCCGCGATCGGTCGGCCCCGCGTCAGGGGCCCGCCCGAGCGTGGGAGGGATGAGGGGACGCGGGGTCCTTCTCCTAGCGGAGGACGACCGCGTCGGGCGTGCTGACGTCGATCGTGTCGGCCGGGTCGAGCCCCTCGGCCTCGATCTGACCGAGGACGGCGGCCAGCGCGGCCGCCTTGTCCCGGGTGTCGTCGGAGGTGCCCCACCGCACCAGCGTGCCGTCCTGGAGCGTCAGCGTGACGTCTTCCGCGCTGGTCGCCGACGCGGCGCTGACCTGGTCGCGCACGTCCCGCGGCAGCGCGACGATCGCGCCGAGGGCGGCCATGGTGGCCGGGTCGTGCGACCCCGGGTGCGACACGTCGAGGGGGATGACGCCGGCGGGCGGATCCCCCGTGACGGTGTCGAACAACACCCCGGAGGCGTCGACGAGGGACCGATCGCCCGGCCGGCCGACGACCACCACCGCCCGGCGCTCCCGGACGGTGATGACCACCGTGCTCGGCCAGCCGCGGGTGACCTCGACCGAGTCGACCTGGGGCAGCCGGGCGACCCGGTCGCGCGCCGCGGCCACGTCGACCCGCAGCAGCGGCGTCCCCTCGGCGATCCCGGCGATCTCCCGCACCTGGTCGGCGTCCAGCATCGTGGCGCCGTCGACGCGCACCGAGCGCACCGCCAGCACCGGGCTCCCCCAGAGCAGCCACGCCGCGAGGCCCAGCCCGAGGAGGACGGCCGCGATCTGCACGGGCCGGCGCCGCCGTGCCCGGGCACTGCGCGCCTCCCGCCGGGCACGGCGGTCGGGCAGCGGCGTCACCGGCCCGGTCCGCCGGGCGGCCGGACGGCGCGCGCCGCGGTCCCGGGTGGTCGACCCGGTGCGGCTCACCGGGGAACGCCGGCCGCGGCGTCCGTGCCCGTGTCGGCGGCGTCGTCGCGGGAGCGGAGGGCGTCGAGCACCTCCGGTCCCACCATCGACACGTCACCGGCGCCCATGGTCATCACCAGGTCGCCGGGGCGCGCCCGCTCGGCCAGCGCGGGCGCGGCCGCCGACCACGAGGGCTCGAACAGCACCTGCTCGGCCGGCAACGGGACGGCGTCGGCGACCAGCGCGCCTGTGATCCCGGGCACCGGGTCCTCCCGGGCCCCGTAGACGTCCATCACGACGACCTCGTCGGCGAGCCCCAGCGCCGCGCCGAACCCCTCGGCGAACTCGCGGGTGCGGCTGTAGAGGTGGGGCTGGAAGGCCACCACCAGCCGGCCGTCGCCGACGACGGCCCGCGCCGCCCGGAGCTGGGCACCGACCTCGGTCGGGTGGTGCGCGTAGTCGTCGTAGACGCGCACGCCCGCGGCCACGCCCTTGAGCTCGAACCGGCGGTGCACTCCCCCGAAGCGGGCCAGTCCGTCGATCAGTCCCTCGGCAGGGAGGCCCAGCTCCAGCCCGGCCAGCAGCGCCGCCGCGCTGTTGAGGGCCATGTGCTCGCCGGGCAGCTGGATCCGCACCCGGCCCAGGTCGCTGCCGTCGACGACCGCCCGGTAGCTCGTGCCCTCGGGACCCACCCGCAGGTCGCTGACCACGAGGTCGGCGTCGGCCGCCCGCCCGTAGCTGCGCAGGCGGGCCGGGGTGGCGACGGAGCGCAGCCGCGCCGCACCGGGGTCGTCGGCGCAGACGACGACGAACCCGGCCGGGTCGACGGTCTGCAGGAAGCGGTCGAATGCCTCCTCGACCGCCGCGAGGGTGCCGTAGTTGTCGAGGTGGTCGGCCTCGACGTTGGTGACGATCGCCCCGTACGGAGCCAGCAGGAGGAAGGATCGGTCGCTCTCGTCGGCCTCGGCGACGAACACGTCGCCCTGGCCGGAGTGCGCGTTGCTGCCCGACTCGTTGAGGTCGCCCCCGATGGCGTAGGAGGGGTCGACCCCGCAGGCCTGGACGGCGACGGTCAGCATCGAGGTCGTGGAGGTCTTGCCGTGCGTACCGGCCACGGCCACGCTGCGGCGGCCCGCCATCACCGAGGCCAGCGCTACCGCACGGGGCAGGACCCGCAGGCCGCGCTCGCGGGCGGCGCGGAGCTCGGGGTTGTCGTCGCGGATGGCGGTGGACACCACGACGGTGTCGGCGTCGTCGACGGAGGCGGCGTCGTGCCCCACGGACACCCGGGCGCCCAGGGCGCGCAGCGCCATCAGTGTCGGGGTGTCGCGACGGTCGCTGCCCGAGACCCGGACACCGCGGGCGAGCAGGATCCGCGCGATGCCGCTCATCCCGGCCCCACCGATGCCCACGAAGTGCACCGCACCGAGCTCCGAGGGAGCCGGCACCGGGGCCGACCACGCGGCGACGTCCTGTGCGCTCACCGGCCGGCCATCGCCAGGACGATCTCGGCCAGCCGGTCGTCGGCGTCGGGCACCCCGGCGGCCGCGGCGTGGCGGGCGTGACCGGCCAGCGCCGAAGGGTTCGTGAGCAGCGGCACGACGGACTTCTCGATCCATTCCGGGGTCAGGTCGGCGTCCTCGACGATCAGGCCACCCCCGGCCTCGACGACCGGCAGGGCGTTGCGCCGCTGCTCGCCGTTGCCGATGGGCAGGGGGACGAAGACGGCCGGCAGGCCGACGGCCGACAGCTCCGCGACGGTGACGGCCCCCGAGCGGCAGAGCGCGAGATCGGCAGCGGCGTAGGCGAGGTCCATCCGCTCGAGGTAGTCGACGACGACGTAGGGCGCGCTGCCGGCGGGTCGGGCGGGCACCGTGACGTCGGTGTTCTTCGGCCCCCGAGCGTGCAGCACCTGGACCCCCGCGGCCGTCAGCGCGTCGGCGGCACCCACGAGCGCGCGGTTCAGCGACGCCGCGCCCTGCGAGCCGCCGAACACCAGCAGCGTCGGGCGATCGGCGTCGAGGCCGAACTGCGTCCGCGCCTCGCCCCGGCGTGCGGACCGGTCGAGGCTGGAGATCGCAGTCCGCAGCGGCATGCCGACGTGCTCGCCGCGGTGCAGCGGCGTGCCCGGCACCGTGACGGCGACCCGCGCCGCCAGCCGCGCGCCCACGCGGTTGGCCAGGCCCGGCAGCGCGTTCTGCTCGTGCACGACGACCGGCACCTTGGCGCGCCGGGCGGCGAGGTAGGCCGGCAGGGCCACGTACCCGCCGAAACCGACGACGACGTCCGCGTCGAGCTCGTCCAGCAGCGCGCGGGTCTCGGAGACGGCGCGGCGCACCCGGCCGGGCACGCGCAGCAGGTCGACCGTGGGCCTGCGCGGCAGCGGGACCGGCGGGATCAGCCTCAGGTCGTAGCCGCGGGCCGGCACCAGCCGCGTCTCCATGCCGCGCGCGGTTCCCAGGCAGGTGATGCGTATCCGGCCGGCGTCCCCGTCCCGCCGGCGCAGGGCGTCGGCCAGGGCGAGCATCGGCTCGATGTGGCCGCCGGTCCCACCCCCGGCGAGGACGACGGACAGCGTCCGGGGATCCGGCGGGGTCACTGGGGCCTCCCACGCCGGAGCGGCGCACTGGTCGGGGTCGAACGGGCTTGGACCGAGCGGGACTGCGTCGAACGAGGCTGGGTCGACCGAGGCTGGGTCGACCGAGGCTGGGTCGACCGAGGCTGGGCGGAACGGGCGGCCGTCTGACGCACCGGAGCCTCGCGCACCGGAGCCTCGCGCACCGGGGCCCGGCGCACCGCGGACCGCTCGTCGGCGCCGCGCCCGGAGGCCGACCTCGCGTGCACCAGCGTCCGGCGCGTCCCGGCACCGGCGCGCCGGCCCGCACGCTCCTCGTGCCGGCGGGGCGACCGGATCGGGGCGACGGCGACCGCCGGCACGGGCAGGAGCAGACGCGCCAGGCGGCTGCGATGCCGTTCCCGCTGCGCCTCGATCGCCGCCGGCTCCGACAGCGCGAACCGGGTCAGCAGGCCCACGATGAACAGCGTCAGCACGAGCGAGGTGCCGCCCGCCGAGATGAGCGGCAGCTGGACGCCGGTGACCGGCAGGAGACCCACCACGTAACCCATGTTCATGGTGGCCTGGCCGACCAGCCACACGGTGATCGCGACGCAGGCCAGCTGCACGAACCGGTCGGCCGAACGGCGGGCGATGCGGAAGCCCGCGTAGGTGAGGACGCCGTAGAGCGTGACCACCACCAGACAGCCGAGGAACCCGAGCTCCTCGCCGATGATCGCGAAGATGTAGTCGGACTGGGCGTGCGGCAGGAGGTTCCACTTCATGGCGCTGTTGCCGAGGCCCACACCCCACAGGCCGCCGGTGGCCAGTGCATACATGCCGCGGATGGCCTGGAACCCGCCGTTGTCGGGGTCGGCGAACGGGTCGAGGAACGCGGTGATCCGGGCCATCCGGTAGGGCGCCAGCGACACCAGCGCGACGACGGCGGTGGCCCCGAAGGCGATGAACACCCCGAACCAGCGCAGCGGCATGCCGCCCGCCCACAGCAGCCCGACCAGCACCAGGCCGAGGCTGACCACCGCACCGAAGTCGGGCTCGGCGATCAGCAGCAGGCAGAGCACGCCGAACACCGGCAGCACGGGCACCATCAGCGACTTGGTGGTGAGGTAACGCTCGCGCAGCGCCAGCACGTGCGCACCCCACAGGGCGAACACCAGCTTGGCGATCTCGGACGGTTGCAGGTTGGCGAAGCCCAGGTCGAACCACTGGCGGGCGCCGTTGAGCTTCAGGCCGACACCGGGCACGAGGACCAGCAACAGCATGCCGACGACGGCGAGCAGCGCGATCGGCGACCAGCGGCGGAGGAACCCGGCCGGCATCTGCAGGGCGACGAACATCGCCCCGAGGCCGATGCACGCCCAGATGACCTGCTGCACCCCCGGGGCCCAGGCCGGCTGGTCGGCCAGCGCCGCCTCGATCGACGACGCCGAGAAGACCATGACCAGGCCGATGGTCAGCAGGAGGCCCGCCGCGCCGAGCACGAGGTGGCAGCTGGTCATGGGTCCGTCGAGCCAGGCGGGGCCCTGGAAGCGCAGGCCGCCCACCCGCCGTCGCCGGTCCGCAGCGGTCATACCGGCCACCATCAGCGCGTCACCGCAACGCCCGCACCGCGTCGGCGAAGGCCTGGCCACGGTGGGCGTAGTCGCGGAAGACGTCCATGGACGCGGCCGCGGGGGCGAGCAGGACGGTGTCGCCGGGGCGGGCCAACCGGGCCGCCGCCTCGACGACCTGCGTCATCGTCTGCTCGGCGCTCGTGTCCACCCGGTCATCGTCGCCGCTGACCACCGTGACCACTGGGACCATTGGGGCGTGTCGCGCCAGTGAGGCGGCGATCTGCGCCCGGTCGCGGCCCAGGAGCACCGCCCCGGCCAGGCGCGGGGCGACGGCGGCGACGAGCGGATCGACGTCGGCGCCCTTGAGCAGGCCGCCGGCGATCCAGACGACGCGCGGATAGGCGGCCAGCGAGGCGCCGGCGGCATGCGGGTTGGTCGCCTTGCTGTCGTCCACGTAGTCGACGCCGGCGACGGTGGCCACGAGGACGTTGCGGTGCGCGCCGCCGCGGAAGCCGGCGAGGCCGCGGCCGATCGCGTCGGCGGGGATGCCGGCGGCCCGCGCGAGCGCCGCGGCGGCGAGGGCGTTGACCGTGTTGTGCGGTCCCGGCAGCGCGAGCGCGCTCCGCTCGAGGAGCACCGCGCCCGCCGGGTCGTCGGCGAACGCTCGGTCGACGAGCACCCCGGCGCGGACGCCGAGCTGCCCCGGGGCGGGTTCACCGAGGGTGACGGTCACCGGGTGCGCGTGGCCGGCGACGAGCGCGGCCGCCACCGGGTCGCCGGCGTCGGCCACCCCGATCGGCGCCAGGGCGAGGATGCGGGCCTTGGCGTCGCGGTAGGCCTCGAACGATCCGTGCCAGTCGGTGTGGTCGTCGGCGACGTTGAGGACGGCGGCCGCGGCCGGGGCGATCGACGACGACCAGTGCAGCTGGAAGCTCGACAGCTCGACCGCGACGACGTCGTAGGCGGCCGCGCCGTCCGCCGTCCGCTCGGTCACCACCTCGACCAGCGGGCGGCCGACGTTGCCGGCGGCCACCGCGCGTCGTCCCGCTGCCTGCAGGATCGCCTCGAGCATGGTGACCGTCGTCGTCTTGCCGTTGGTGCCCGTGACGGCGAGCCAGGGCGCCGGCTCGCCGCCGGCGGCCGGGATGCGCAGCCGCCAGGCCAGCTCGGGCTCGCCGATCACCTCCACTCCGCGGCGGGCGGCATCGACGAGCAGCGGGGAGTCCGGGCGCCAGCCCGGGGAGGTGACGACCAGGTCCACGCCGTCCGGCACCGACTCCAGGCGACCCAGCCAGCCGGCCCCGGCCGAGACGAGCTCGCCGACGGCGGGTGGCTCGGCGGCGTCGGCGAGCAGGACCCGCGCGCCCTGGCCCAGCAGCACGCGGGCCGCGGCCACCCCGGACACGCCCAGCCCGGCCACGAGGACCGTGCGTTCGGTCAGCCTCATAGCCCGGCGAAGCGGAGCCAGTCGGCGTAGAAGAGGCCGAGGCCGAACGCGACCGCCATCGCCGTCACCAGCCAGAACCGCACGATGACGGTCTGCTCCGTCCAGCCGGCCAGCTCGAAGTGGTGGTGCAGCGGTGCCATCCGGAAGACCCGGCGCCGGGTGGCGCGGAAGAACGCGACCTGGATGACCACCGAGAGGGTGACCGCGACGAAGAGCCCGCCGAGGACGACGAGCAGCAGCTCCGTGCGGGTGACGATCGCCAGGCCCGACAGCAGGCCGCCCAGCGCCAGCGACCCGGTGTCGCCCATGAAGATCCAGGCGGGACTCGTGTTCCACCACAGGAAGCCCAGGCAGGCCCCCATCGCGGCGGCCGCCACGAGCGTCACGTCCAGCGGGTCGCGCACCTCGTAGCAGCCGTCGATGACCTTGGTGGCGCAGTCGTGGGTGAACTGCCAGAACGAGATGATCACGTAGGAGCCGAACACCATCGCCGAGGCTCCGGCGGCCAGCCCGTCCAGGCCGTCGGTGAGGTTCACGGCGTTGGAGAACCCGGCGATGAACAGGTAGGCCAGGATCACGAACAGGATCGGCCCGAGGGTGAGCGGCGCGATGTCGCGGACGTAGGAGACGACGGGCGAGGCGGCGGTCAGCCGCTTGTTCGGGATGCTGATGGCGGCGATCGCGAAGGTGACACCCACCAGCAGCTGGCCGACCAGCTTGGCGGTCTTGTTCAGCCCCAGGCTGCGGCGGTGCCTGATCTTGAGGTAGTCGTCGAGGAAGCCGACGGTGCCCATGCCGACCATCAGGAACAGCAGCAGGACGCCGCTGACGGTGAAACCCCAGTTCGCCTGGTCGCTGAGGAACATGTGCGCGACGGCGTAGCCGAAGACGGTGGCCCCGACGATGACGGTGCCGCCCATCGTGGGCGTGCCCTTCTTCGACAGGTGGCTCTCGGGGCCGTCGTCCCGGATCTCCTGGCCCATGCCCTGCCGCCGGAAGGCGCGGATCGCCAGCGGCGTGAACAGGATCGACAGGATCAGCCCGAGCCCGGCCGCGATGAGGACCGATCTCACGCGATGCCCTCGTCCCGGTCGTCGTCCCGGCCGGCCCCGTCGCGGAGCAGGTCGGCGGCGAGCAGCTCGAGCCCGTAGGACCGGCTGGCCTTCACCAGCACCACGTCGCCGGGACGCAGCAGCGTCCCCAGCAGCTCGCGTGCTGCGGCCCGGTCCGGCACGTGCACCGACTCCTCCCCTGCGCGACCTCCGGCGGCGGTCGCGCCGTCGGCTATGCCTACCGCATCGGTCCCGACGGCCATGACCAGGTCGATCCCCGCCGCGGCGGCGTCGCGGCCCAGCCGCTCGTGCTCGACCGACGCGTCCGGTCCGAGCTCCGCCATCGCCCCGAGGACGGCGATCCGCCGGGTGCCCGGCAGCTGCGTCAGCGCCGCGAGGGCGGCCCGCATCGACTCGGGGTTGGCGTTGTAGGCGTCGTTGACGACGGTGACGCCGTCGGGACGCCGCTCGACCTCCATGCGCCAGCGGCTCCGAGAGCCGGCCGCGGACAGCGCGGCGGCCACGTCGGCCGCCGGCATGCCCGCGGCCAGGGCGGCGCCCGCCGCCGACAGGGCGTTGGCCACCTGGTGCTCGCCGACGACCTGCAGGGCGACCGGGTGCTCCTCGCCCGGCACGACCAGGGTGAACCGGGCGCGGGCGGAGTCGTCGAGGGAGACACCGGCGGCCCGCACCTCGGCGTCGGGGCCGCGGCCGGTCGTCATGACGCGGGCGCGCGTGCGCGTCGCCATGCCGAGCACCCGGGGGTCGTCGGCGTTGAGGACGGCGGTGCCGTCGGCGGGAAGCGCCTCGACGAGCTCCCCCTTCGCCTGCGCGATGCCCTCGGGGCTGCCGAACTCGCCCAGGTGGGCCGACCCGACGTTGAGGACGACGCCGATGCGCGGCGGGGCGACGCGGCACAGCCGGGCGATGTGCCCGCGGCCACGCGCGCCCATCTCGAGGACCAGGTAGCGGGTCGTCTCGTCGGCGCTGAGCACCGTGAGCGGCAGCCCGATGTCGTTGTTGAACGAGCCGGGCGGGCTGACCGTGGGGCCGGCCGCGGCGAGCACCTGGCCCAGCAGGTCCTTGGTCGAGGTCTTCCCCGACGAGCCGGTGATGCCCAGGGTGATGAGCCCCTGTCCTCCCGCCAGCCGCTCGTGCACGCCTGCGGCCAGCCGGCCCAGCGCCGCCACGGTGTCGGGCACGACGACGCAGGGCAGCGCGTCGCCCGGCCGCGTGGTCAGGGCCCCGACGGCGCCGGCCGCGGCGGCCGCCCCGAGGAAGTCGTGCCCGTCGACCCGCTCCCCCGTGAACGCGACGAACAGGTCGCCCGCGGCCACGGTGCGGGAGTCGAGGGTGACGCCGCCGGTCACGACCGCGGTACCGTCGGCGCCGCCGGTCAGTTCGCCGCCGGTCAGCTGCGCCACCTCGGCCAGGCTCAGCCGGATCATGCGTCCGCCTTCAGGCCCGCGAGGACCTCGCGCAGGACCTCGCGGTCGTCGAAGTGGTGCACCTGACCGTCGACCTCCTGGCCGGTCTCGTGGCCCTTGCCGGCGACGAGCAGCGTGTCGCCCGGCCGCGCGAGGGCCACGGCGGTGCGCAGGGCCTCGCGCCGGTCCCCCACCTCCAGCACCTCGGCGCGGGAGGCCTCGGGGATGTCGGCCACCCCGGCGAGCATCGCGGCCCGGATGGCGGCCGGGTCCTCCGACCGCGGGTTGTCGTCGGTGACCACGAGGACGTCGCTGCCCGCTGCCGCGGCCGCACCCATCGCGGGCCGCTTGCCGGGGTCGCGATCGCCCCCGCAGCCCAGCACGGTGATCAGCCTTCCGCGGGTGGCGCCGCGCAGCGCGCCGAGGGCGGTGGTGACGGCGTCGGGCGTGTGCGCGTAGTCGACGACGGCGACGAACGGCTGACCGGCGTCGACCGGCTCCATGCGGCCGGGGACGACCGTGTCGGCCAGCCCGGACAGCGCCGTCCCGGCGTCGATGCCGACGGCGTCGAGGAGGGCGACGGCCAGCACCGCGTTGGCCACGTTGAAGCGTCCGGGGAGGCGGAGGCGCGCGGGCCAGCTGCGGCCGCCCGGGCCGTGCAGGGTGAACGCCGATCCACCGTCGGGCGTCGCGGTCACGTCGGCGGCCCACCAGTCGGCCGCGGGGTCGCCGCTCGACACCGTGACCGGCCGCGGCCGGTCCGGGCGGTCGGCGAGCCGGCGCCCGGCCGCGTCGTCGACGTCCACCACGTCGACGGCCGCCCGGCCGTCGAAGAGCAGCGCCTTGGCCTGGAAGTACTCCTCGAGGTCGCCGTGGAAGTCGAGGTGGTCGCGGCCGAGGTTGGTGAAGCCGGCCGCGGCGAAGCGGACACCGCCGACCCGGCCCAGGACGAGCGCGTGGCTGGAGACCTCCATGACCACGGCCGACACCCCTTGGTCGGCCATGTCGGCGAGGAGGGCGTGCAGGGCCGGCGCCTCCGGCGTGGTGCGCACGCTCGGGATCTCGGTCACGGTCGGGCTGCCGTCGGCGTCCCGGCCGCGGGTGCGGGTCTGGACCGTGCCGATCAGCCCGGTGCCCAGCCCGGCGGCGGCGAGCCCGGACTCCACCAGGTACGCGGTCGTGGTCTTGCCGTTGGTGCCGGTGATGCCGATGACCCGGAGCCGGCCGCTGGGCTCGCCGTAGACGCGGTCGGCGACGGCGCCGAGGACGGCGCGGGGGTCGTCGACGACGCAGACCGGCAGGCCCGTGGCGGCCGCCTCGTCGCGGCCGGTGGGATCGGTCAGCACCGCGACCGCTCCGCGCGCGACGGCGTCCGCCACATACCGGATCCCGTGCGTGCGGGCACCCGGGAGGGCCGCGTACAGGTCGCCGGGCCGGACCTCGCCGGAGGCCAGCGTCACCCCGCGCACCGGCGGGTCGGCGGCGGCCGAGCCCCCCACCGCGCCCACCGTCGCACCGACGAGGTCGGCCAAGGCACTGAGCGGCAGGGGCTCGTTCTGCGGCCGGTTCCCCGCGGCCCGGGGTGCCGACCCGGAGTCGATCGGGGTCACGGGGCTCCAATCTACCGGCGGGGGTTCCGGCGGCCGTGCAGCTCGGCCCCGTCCCGGGCGCGGCGCACCCCCTGAGGGGCCCGCGACCCCGCGACGCGGGTCGTCAGGGAGTGGTGGCGGTGAGGGCGAAGTCGGGGCGGGGAGAGCCGGAGGGCACCACGCCGGCCGCGGTGAGGGCGTAGCGCATCACGTCGGCGAAGACGGGGGCCGCCACGCCGCCGCCGTCGCCACCGCCGGTGGGCCGCTCGAGGTCGACGGCGACGACGTACCGGGGGTGGTCCGCGGGCGCGAAGCCGACGAAGGAGGTGACGTAGCCGCCACCGCGGTAACAGCCGCAGTCGGGGTTGGGCCGCTGCGCGGTGCCGGTCTTCCCTCCGACGCGGAAGCCCTCGATCGCCCCCCGCGGCGCGGTGCCACCCTCGCCGACGACGGCCTCGAGCATGTACCTCATGTCGGCGGCGGTCGACGCGCTGATCACGCGGGTCGCCTGCGCCTGCTTCGCCGCGCGCGCCGTCCCGTCCGGCGACGTCACCGACCGGACGATGCGCGGCGGGATCCGGACCCCGTCGTTGGCGATGGTCTGGTAGATCGAGGCGAGCTGCACGGTCGTCACCGAGACGCCCTGGCCGATGGGCACGTTGGCCGCGCGGCTGGCAGTCCAGTCCGCGGAGCTCTCGAGGATGCCCCGGCTCTCGCCCGGCAGCTCCACGCCGGTGGTGCTGCCGATCCCGAAGGCGCGCATGTAGTGCTCGAGCTTCTCGTCCCCGATCTTGCGCGCGAGCATGATCGTGCCCACGTTGCTGGACTTTGCGATGATGCCGGTCACCGTGTAGTCGATCGGTCCGTGGACGTGGGAGTCGCGCACGACGTGGTCGCCGGCATCGATCTTCCCGTCGACGGTGAGCACGCTGTCGGGATGCGCGACGCCCTCCTCCAGGGCGGCGGAGACGGTCACCGCCTTCATCACCGAGCCGGGCTCGAAGACGTCGGAGACCGCGGGGTTGCCCAGCAGCTTCGGATCGGTCTTCCGGGCGTTGGTCGGGTCGAAGCCGGGGCAGGAGGCCATCGCCATCACCTGGCCGGTCTTCACGTCGAGGACGACCGCTGACCCCTGGGTGGTGTCGCCGTCGGAGCAGGCTTCCCCGAGGCGCTTCTGGGTCACGTACTGCAGGTCCTCGTCGATGGTCAGGGTGACGGTGCTGCCGTCCTTGGCGGGGGTGGACTCGTCGATCCCCGACGGGATGGGGTTGCCGCCGCTGCCGACCTCCACCCGCCGCTCACCCGGGACGCCGGCCAGCTCGTCGTCGAACGTCTGCTCGATGCCCGCGAGACCGGCGCCCTCCTTGCCGACGAAGCCCACGACCTGCCCACCGACGGTGCCGGCCGGGTAGAGCCGCACCGGGTCGTCCTCGAACAGGACACCGGCGAGCCTGAGAGCTTCGATGGCGTCGACGGTCTCCGGCGCCACCTGCGACGCCAGGACGACGTAGCGACCGTCCTGCGAGAGCTTGCGGGTCAGGTCGGCCTCGGGGACGTGGAGCAGCGGGCTGAGCTCGTGCGCGGCGCGGGTCGGGCTCTCGACCACCGTCGGGTCGGCCACCACGCGGGACGCGTCGACGGTGTAGGCGAACGGGCGCCCGTCGCGGTCGAGCACCTGGCCCCGCAGCGAAGCGATCGGATAGGTGCGCAGCCGGTCCTGCTCGGCGGCGCTGGCGTACGCGGCGCCGTCGACGCCCTGCAGCACCGCCAGCCGCCCGACCACCAGGACCAGCAGCGTGATCATGACGATCAGGCCCCAGCGGTTGCGCAGACCGCGCTGGTCCATCGACAGGCCCGCGCCGCTGCGCCGGGTGCCGGGCGCGCGGCGGGGAACGAAGGGACCCTCGCCACCCCGGAGCGGGGCGGGGCGCTGGGCGGGCGTGCGGCCGCCGGAGCGAGTGCCGCCTCCTGGGCCGCGGGAGGTGCTGGACACGCTCAGCCCGCCGGCGACGGGGAGGCAGGCGCCGGAGACGTGGGCGACTGCGCCGCCGGTGACTGGGCGGCCGGTGACTGCGTGGCCGGCGACTGGGTGGCCGGCGACGGGGACGCGGGCGACGGGGACGCGGGCGACGGGGACGCGGGCGCCGGGGACGCGGGCGCCGGGGACGCGGGCGCCGGTGGGGCCGCGGCCGGTTCCGGGGTGCCGCGCAGGGTGGAGCTGCCGTCGGGGGCGATCACGAGGAAGGCGGCGGGTCCAGCGGGGACCATGCCGGCGGCCGCCGCGGCGGCGGCGATCCGCTCCGGCGTCCCCCCGGCGACGACCCGCTGCTCGAGGCTCTGCACCTGCTGCGCCCGCTCGGCGTTCGCCGCTCGGAGCTGGGTGGCCTTGAGCGAGTCGACGGCGATCGCCGTGTTGAGGATCAGCAGCCCCAGCGTCGTCCCCACGAGCAGGGCCACGACCAGGAGCACGAAGGGCGCACGCCCCGAACCGAACCGGGGAGCGACCCGCGGCCGGGTGCGGGCCGGCACCGACGGCACCAGGCGCAGCTCCGGCCGGGCCGGCACCGCCCGGCCGGTGGGTCGGGGCGTGCTGCGCGGGGTCGCCGTCGTGGTCCGGGCCGTCGTCGTGCGGGTCGTCGTCCGGTCCGTCGTCGTCCGGGCCGTCGTGGTGACGGCGCGGGCCGTGGCGCGGGTCATGCCGCCCGCCGGATGCGCTCGGCGGCGCGGACTCGGGCGGAGGCGGCACGGGAGTTCGTGGCCACCTCGTCGTCCGACGGGGCCTCCCCGCCGCGGGTCAGCAGGCGCAGCACCGGCCCGTACTCGGGCAGCGGCACGGGCAGGCCCGGCGGGGTGCGGTCGACGGCCTCGGCGGCCAGGGTCTGCTTCACGATCCGGTCCTCGAGCGAGTGGAAGGTGATCACGACGACGCGCCCGCCGACGGCGAGCGCCTCGATCGCGGCGGGAAGGGCGCGCTCCAGGACGCCCAGTTCGTCGTTGACCTCGATGCGCAGCGCCTGGAAGGTCCGCTTGGCGGGGTGGCCGCCGGTGCGGCGGGTGGCGGCCGGGATGGACTCGCGGACCAGCTCGGCGAGACGCGCGGTGGTGGTGAAGGGCTCGCGCTGCCGCTCCCGCTCGATGGCCGCGGCGATGCGGGAGGCGAACCGCTCCTCGCCGTAGACGCGCAGCACGCGGGCGAGGTCCTTCGGCGGATAGGTGTTCACCACGTCGGCGGCGGTGCGGGGGCCCTGCGGGTCCATGCGCATGTCGAGGGGCGCGTCGGCGGAGTAGCTGAACCCCCGGTCGGGCCGGTCCAGCTGGAGGGAGGAGACGCCCAGGTCGAACAGCACGCCCTGCACCTCCCCGATGCCGAGCCGGGCGAGGACGTCGGGGAGCTCGTCGAAGACCGCCGGGACGAGCGTCACGCGGTCGCGGTGGCCGGCGGCGTCGATGCGGCGCGCGGCCTCGGCACGGGCGTCGGGGTCACGGTCGAGCCCGACGACGCGGAGGCCCGGGTGGGCGTCGAGCAGGGCGAGCGTGTGGCCGGCCAGGCCGAGGGTCGCGTCCACGAGGACGGCGCCGTCGGCGGCACAGGCGGGGGCGAGGAGCTCGGTGACGCGCTCGAGGAGGACGGGCACGTGCACGGCCGGCCGCGAGGGGCCCGGCGCCGCGGCACCGCCAGTGCTGCTCATCGTCGCTGCCTCTCGAGGGTCCAGGGGTCCTCCGGCGATGGTGACCCGCGCCGGCGCCCGGCGGGAGGGCGCGGGCTGCGGAACGGGCGGATCGGTTCCGGTGGAGCGAAGGGGGGCCGGTGGGGCGCAGTGGGCGGGGTGGGGCGCGGTGGGGGAAGTGGAGCGGAGTGGGGCGCGTCCCCGGGTGCGGATGGGTGGCCCGCCCCCCGCGGGGACCGCCTGGCGTCGGGGAAGAGCGTCAGGTGGTGCCCCGCGGGGGCGGTGGGCTGCCTCCGCGTGCGTCGTCCGGTCGGTGCGCAGGTCTTCCGGGACCGAGCCGCGGGGAAGGCGGCTGGGGCTCGAACCGGTCGAGCCGCGGGGAAGGCGGCTCGTGCGGCGACTGCGGGACCGGACTCGGCGGGCGGCGGCGTGCCCGGGATCACGACAGCGTCGGCATCCCCTCGCTCTCCATGTCGGCGTAGGCGGCCTCCTGCTCCGCCACGTAGGCGTCCCAGGTGGCGGAATCCCAGATCTCGAAGCGGGTGTCCACACCCACGACGACGACGTCCCGGTCGAGCCCGGCGTACTCGCGGAGGCTGGCCGGAATGGTGATGCGGCCCGTCTTGTCGGGCTCGATCTCGACCATCGAGCCGAAGCTCATGCGGGCGGCCATGCGTGCGCCGGCGGTGTCGGAGGGGGCCATCGCGGCCATCGCGGCGCTCTGCTCGGCGACCCGGGCCATGGTGAGGCCGTAGACGCAGCGCTCCTGGCCCTTCTTGATCACCATGCCGCCGGACACCTGGTCGCGGAAGCGGACGGGGAGGGCGAGCCGGCCCTTCTCGTCGAGCCGCAACGGATAGCTGCCGACGAACACCGGTTCACCCCCTGCATCTGTCCTCCCGTGGGCCCTGCAGGCACCCCGGACGGTCCCTGTCTCCCCACCGGGCGACACAGTAACCCACTGGCCCCCACTGGACACCACTCGACGCCGTGTCGTGACCTCGTCTCTCCACCCGCCGAGTCCCGCGGCAGTCCTACGGCGACCGCCCAGGTCAGGACGCCGCGGACGCCGGCCGGACACGAGCGGTGGACGGCCACGAGCGCAGACACCCACAGCGCGGTTCCGCCACGTACGGTGAAGAGGTGACGGAGGCGACACGAACCGCCGACGGAACGGCCGAACCTTCGGTCGACGTCGCCGCGGTAGGTGCCCGGATCGCGGCGAACATCGGCCGCGTCGTGCAGGGCAAGGACGACGTCGTGCGGCTGGCCCTCGTGGTCCTGCTCGCCGAGGGTCACCTGCTGATCGAGGACGTGCCCGGGGTCGGCAAGACCACCCTGGCGAAGGCGCTGGCCGGGTCGATCGACGCCAGCGTGCGGCGGATCCAGTTCACCCCGGACCTGCTGCCGAGCGACGTCACCGGTGTGGCGATCTACGACCAGGACTCGCGGGAGTTCGAGTTCAAGCCGGGCGCGATCTTCGCCAACGTCGTCGTCGCCGACGAGATCAACCGCGCCTCCCCCAAGACGCAGTCGGCGCTCCTGGAGTGCATGGAGGAGCGCCAGGTCACCGTGGACGGCGTCAGCTACGAGCTGGCGCGGCCGTTCATGGTCATGGCCACGCAGAACCCGCTGGAGATGGAGGGCACCTATCCCCTGCCGGAGGCGCAGCGCGACCGGTTCACCGCGCGGGTGTCCATGGGCTACCCCGACCGCGCGTCCGAGCTGGCCATGCTCGACGGCCGGTCCACCGTCGACCCGCTGAGCACGCTCGCGCCGGTCGCCGACGCGGCGACCGTGCGCGACCTCGTGGCGGCCGTCGCCCGGCTGTTCGTCTCCCCCGCGATCCAGCAGTACGTCGTGGCGCTGGTCGAGGCGACCCGCACCTCGCCCGACCTGCGGCTGGGCGCCTCACCCCGTGCCGGTCTCCAGCTGCTGCGCGCCGCGCGTGCCGCGGCCGCCCTCACGGGGCGCGACCACGTGCTGCCCGACGACGTGCAGGCCCTCGCGGCGCCGGTTCTCGCGCACCGCCTGCTGCTCACGGCCGACGCGGCGCTCGGCCGCCGGAGCGCCGAGCAGGTCGTCGCGAACCTGCTGTCCGTGGTGCCGGTACCGCGCGGGCACTGAGACGCGGACACTGGGACCGTGAGCGGCTCGAGCCGGCGGATGCTGTCCTTCCTGACGGTGCGCGGCCGGAGCGTGGCCGCCGGCGGGGTCACCCTGCTGCTCGTCGGGGCAGCGCTGGGCGAGCGGGCCCTGGTGCAGCTGGCGGTGTTCGTCCTCGCACTGCCGCTGCTGTCGGCCCTGCTCGTCTCCCGCGAACAGTTCCGGCTCACCGCCCGGCGGACCGTCACCCCGGCGCGCGTGCCGCGTGGCGTCGGCGCCGAGGTGACCGTGGAGATCGGCAACGCCGACACCCGCACCGGCGGGCTCTGGATGCTCACCGAGCAGCTGCCCCCCTCGCTCGGGCCCGCCCCGCACGTGATCATCGACGCGCTGCCGGGCGGGGAGAGCGCCTCCTTCGGGTACCGGGTGCGCGGGATGCGCCGGGGCCGGCACGTGCTCGGGCCGCTGCGGCTGCGCCTGGTCGACCCGTTCGGGCTGGTCGAACGCAGCACCGTCGGCACCGACACCGCCCTGCTGGTCGTCGTCCCCCGCGTCCGGCCGCTCGGTCCGGGCGGGCTGGCCGCCGGCCACGGCGGCGGCGGTGAGGGCGCCCGGAGATCGATCGCCGTGCACGGTGAGGACGACGTCAGCACGCGCGAGTACCGCCACGGCGACGACCTGCGGAAGGTGCACTGGCGGGCCACCGCCCGCACCGGCGAGCTCATGGTCCGTCTGGAGGAGCGCCCGTGGCGGGCACAGGCGACCGTCCTGCTGGACACCCGCGTCCAGGCCCACCTCCTCCCCGGCCGGGACACCGACGGTCCCTTCACGGGGCCTGCCGGGGACGACTGCCCACCGGCCGACAGCCTGGAGTGGCTGATCGAGGCGGCGGCCAGCATCGGGACGTCGCTGAGCCGCCGCGGCGCCGAGCTGCGCACCGTCACCGATGCCGGCGAGCTGACCCCCGCGACCGGTCGGGGCCGGCTGGGGCCCGATGACCTGCTGGACCGGCTGGCCACGGTCACGCCGTCCCGCGTGCGCGGCCTGGCCACCGGCATCGACCTGCTGTGCCGGGCCGCCGGTGACGGGCCGGTCATCTGCCTGCTAGGCGCGGTCGGCCCCGACGACGTCGTCGAGCTCGTGCGGCACCGCTCCGGCCCGACCACCGACCTGGCGATCCTCGCCGACGTCGGCAGCTGGGCCGACGCGAGCGCCGGGCGCGTCCGCCGGACCCTGTCCGCGGCCTCCCGGGCCACCCTCGCCCAGCAGCGGGACGACGCGGCCGAACTGCTGAAGGCGGCCGGGTGGCGGGTCGCGGTCGCGCGCGCCGACCAGTCGGTGGCCGAGGTCTGGGCCATGCTGCAGACCTCCGGCGGCCCGTCGGTGGCCACGCCGGGTCTGGAGACCCTCGGTATGCCCGCATGAGCGGCGCCGACGTCCGTCGTGCGGTGGTGGCCGCAGTGGCCACGATGCTGGGCTCCGTCGCGCTGACCCCGGTCTTCTCCTCGGCCGCCTGGCTGCCACCCGTGGCGGCCGTCGTGCTGGCGGTGCTCGCCGCCGGTCTGCTGCTGCGCGCGGGCGCGTCCGCGCTCGGGTCGTCGCTGCGGTCGGCGCTGCGGGGTGACCGCCGCCCCGCCCGCCCCGCGGGTGCTCCCGGGATGATCCTCGTGCCGCTGGGCCAGCTGTTCGTCCTCCTGTGCCTGCTCACCGCGCTCTACGCGCCGGCCAACGCCTTCGCGGGCGTGCTGCCGACCTGGACCAGCCTGGGCGAGCTGGGCGGCGTGCTGACGGAGGGCATGGCCGAGCTGCGCGAGCAGGCCACCCCGGCCCTGCCGCTGACCGGCCTGCTGGCGCTGACGACGGTGCTCGTGGGGCTGATCGCCGTGACGGTCGACCTGGTGGCCGTGGACGGCCGGCAGCCGGCGATCGCCGGTCTCGGGCTGCTGGTGCTCTTCTGCGTGCCGGTGAGCACGATCGTCGGCGGCATCGGGCTGCCCGCCCTCGTCGCGCCGGCGATCGGCATGGCGCTCCTCCTGTGGGCCGACCAGCACCAGCGGCTCGACGTCGGCGACTCCGTCGGCCGGCGGATCCTCGGCGTCGGCGGCGCGAACGCGCTGCGGATCGGGATCACCGCGCTGCTCGCGGGCCTGGTCGTCGGGGCCGTCGTCCCGACCCTGGCCGAGGGGACGCTGAGCACCGGGCTGGGCGGCGGCAAGGGCAGTTCCACGGGCACGGCCCTGGACCCGGCCGCCGAACTGCACGGGCAGCTGACGCGCGAGCAGCCCGAGGACCTGCTCTCGGTCGACACGCCGTCGTCGGACCCCGGGTACCTGCGCTCGGTCGTCCTCGACCAGTACGACGTCGACGGCGGGTGGACCCTGAGCAATCTCGACGGCGAGATCTCGGTCGGCGACACCGACCAACTGGCCCCCCTGCAGGGCGATCAGCCCCGCCGGCCGATCACGGGCACGATCACCGTCCTCGGGCACGACGACCGGTTCATGCCCGTCTTCACCTCGCCCCTCGCCGTCCGCGTGCTCGGGGGGTCGAGCGACGACTGGCGGTTCGACCAGCCCACCGGAACGGTCTTCGGCCGACGGGTGACCACCGCCGGCCTCACGTACTGGGTTTCGGCCGCGCAGCCCCGGCCAGCGACCGAAGCCCTCGCCGCGTCACCGCCTGTCCCACAGAACAGCGTGCTCTTCCGGCGCTTCACGCAACTGCCTGAGCTCGACCCCCGGGTGACCGATCTGGTCACGTCCTTGACCGGGGACGTGGGCGAGGGCCAGCCCTACGAGCGGGTCCGTCGGATCCAGGAGTACCTCACCGACCGGTCCAACGGCTTCGTGTACAGCCTCGCGACCGCGCCGGGCACCAGCGGCAACGACCTCGTCGACTTCCTGCGGCTCCGCCGGGGCTACTGCGAGCAGTACGCCGGCGCGATGGCTGTCATGGTCCGCGCCGCCGGGGTCCCCGCCCGCGTGGCACTGGGCTACACGCCGGGCGAGGTGCAACCCGACGGCACGCGGCTGATCAGCACCGACGACGCGCACGCGTGGGTGGAGGTCTACTTCGACGGCGTCGGCTGGGTGCCGTTCGACCCCACGCCCATCGGCGCGGGACGGGCCGCCGATCTGCCGTGGGCACCCCGCAACAGCCAGGACGAGCAGCCCCAGACCGGCCCGGACGCGCCCGCGGCGACCGTGCCCAGCCAGGCCGCCCCCCGGGTCGCCGAGGACCGGGGCGGGAACGGCGTCACCCCCACCGCCGCCGCGGCGGGCAGCACGACGTCGGTGCGCCCGTACGTGCTGGCCGGGAGCGGCACGCTGCTGGCGATCGCCCTGCTGGTGCTGCCGGCCGGGCTGCGCGGGCTCCAGCGTCGCCGTCGCCTGGCCGACGGCGACGCCGGGGCGCTGTGGGACGAGCTGGGCGCCACCGCGGCCGACCTGGGGCTGCGGCTGCACCCCGCCTGGACGCCCCGCCGGACGGCGGAGGAACTCGGACGCGGCATGACCTCGTCCCGGGGCGCCCCCGATCCGGCGGCGGTGGAGGCCGTGTACCGGCTGGCACTCGCGGAGGAGCGGTCCAGCTACGGCCCCGCGGGCTCCGGTGCCGGCGGACCGGAGCTGGCGACGGCGCTGCGCCTGGCCCGGCGCGCACTCGGCCGGGGGTGCACGCGCAGCACCCGGCTGCGGGCGACGCTGTGGCCGGCGTCGCTGGTGGGGGGAGCCGGGCGCCGGCTGGCGGCCGGTGTCGCGGAACGGCTGGGCGGTCCGGTCCGGCGTCGGCGATCGAGCCGGGAGACGCGGCCGGCCTGACGTGCTCGCCCCCCGTACGGCGACAGCCGCCGTCCCGGGAGGGACGGCGGCTGTCGGAGAGCCGGGCGGTGGGTGCGGCTACTGGTCGTAGCGGCGGCGGAAGCGCTCCTCGAGGCGGCTCTTCAGCGGCTGGCGGCTGCCCCGCCCACGTCCACCGCGACCGGTGGGCGCCGAGCCGCGGGCCGACCCGCTGCTGGGGGCCTCGACCGCGCCGGTGGCGGTCTTGTAGTTCAGCACGCCGAGGACGACGCCACCGAAGGCCACGAGGAAGCCGAGCGCCCCGATGTAGAAGTTCTGCGCGACGGCGCCACCGACCAGGACGGCCATGCCGGCGACGACGAGCAGGGCACCGAACTGGAGTTTCCGGCGTGCGCGCAGACGGCGGTCGCCGGTGCGCACGGATGAGGCGAACTTGGGATCGTCATCGACGAGGGCGCGCTCGATCTGCTCCAGCAGACGCTGCTCGTGTTCGGAGAGCGGCACGTCGACCTCCAGGTGGGCGGAGCCTTGTCCGCCGGGGGACATCCCCCGCCGGTGCCTCCGAGGATACGAGCCCTTTGCAGGCTGCGAAAGGCGACCTGACGGCGCGCCGTTCCAGACCCGGTCCGATCACTCCTCCGAGTGCTCGCGGACGGCCGTTCCACCGGCTGCCGGTGAGGGCCGCGAACGGGGATCCTGCCTGGTCGACGGCGCTCTCCGGCCTGGCCGGCCGTCGCGGTGCAGCAGCGTCGCCGGACGGACCGCGCCCGCCCCGAAGCGGCGGGCGGCGCGGTCGGCGGCGAGCTCGGCGTCCCGGCGGCCGTGCTCCCGGGCCCCCAGCTCCAGCTGCTGCGCCGCGGAGCCCGCCTCGATCAGCCGCTCGGCCCGGACCCCGACCAGCCGGATCCGCGCCCGGTCGAGGCCCAGCGCGTCGTAGAGGGCACGGGCGGTGTCGTAGAGCTCCTGGCCGACGTCGGTGGGGACGTCGAGGGTGCGGCTGCGGGTGAGGGTGGCGAAGTCGGCGAACCGGACCTTGATGCTGACGGTGCGGGCCAGCCATCCGCCGGAGCGGAGCCGGGCCGCCGTCCGCTCGGAGAGCAGCAGGAGCTCGCGGTGGATCACCGCCGGGTCGTCGACGTCGGTGCCGAAGGTCTCCTCGTGACCGGTCGACTTCTCCGGCTCGTCGGGCACGACCCGGCGGGGGTCGCGGCCCCACGAGAGCTCGTGCAGGTGCGAGCCGGCGGCCGATCCCAGTGCCCGCTGCAGGGTCTTGGCCGGCACGTGCGCCAGGTCGCCGACGGTACGCAGCCCCAGGCGCAGCAACTGCTCCTCGGTCTTGGGGCCGACGCCCCACAGTGCGCCGACGGGCAGGGGGTGCAGGAAGTCCATGACCTCGGCCGGCCGGACGATCCGCATCCCGTCGGGCTTGGCCGAGGTGGAGGCGAGCTTGGCGACGAACTTGGTGCCGGCCACGCCGACCGAGCACGTGATGCCCTGCTCGTCGAAGACCCGGGCGCGCAGGTACTCGCCGATCTCGGCGGCGTCGCCCAGCCGGCGCATCGCCCCGGTGACGTCGAGGAAGGCCTCGTCCATGCTCAACGGCTCCACCAGCGGCGTGATCGAGCGGAACAGGGCCATCACCGAGCGGGAGACCTCGGCGTAGAGCGCCATGTCGCCCGGCAGCACCGTCGCCGTCGGGCACAGCCGCAGCGCGCGGGCGGTCGGCATCGCCGCGTGCACGCCGTAGCGGCGGGCCTCGTAGGTGGCGGAGGTGACCACGCCGCGGTTGCCGGCACCACCGACGATCACCGGCGTGCCGGCCAGCTCCGGATGCCGGCGCACCTCGACGCTGGCGAAGAAGGCGTCCATGTCGACGTGGAGGACGGTGCAGCCCGCAGCCCGCCCGGCCTTCACCTGGTTCCCACCTCCACCCTTGTCGAACGTGTGTTCGACAGGTGGAGCCTAATGCCTCTCCCCCGCGCCGGCCCGGTTCCCCCGCTCGACGCGCGGCGACCTCCCGGGATCGCCATCATCAGCAGCACGCCGGGCGGACCGGCGACGCAGCGACCGGAGGAGGACGACATGACCACTTCGCCCGAGCCACCGCAGCCCCCCACGCCCGCTGATCGCGCGGAGGGGACGATCTCCGAGGACGAGTACCTGGGCCGGGACGGCGGCTCCGACGGCGGCGCGGACGGCGGCGCCGATGGCGGTGCCGACGGCGGCTCCGACGGGGCCGCGGGCAGCGGGGCCGGCGGGGACGACCCCACGACGGAGACCGACGAGGACACCCGTTTCGCCTGACCCGGACCGGGCGACCGTCCGGCGCGCGTCCGCGGGCCGCGATGGGCATGATCGTCACTGGTGGCCAGCGCATCCCCGGGCTGCGGACGGCAGCCGGCGCGGACGACCATCGAGGGAGATGACATGGCGCTCGACGACGACATGACCAGCACGGAGGGGCCCGCGGACGGTGGGGCGTCCGGCACCTCGGGTGTCCAGGACGGCGGTGCCGACGGCGGTGCCGACGGCGGCGCGGACAGCGGTGCGCACGGCCCCGCCGACGGCGGCGCCGGTGGTAGCGCGGACGGCGGCGCCGACGGTGGCGCCGACGCTGGTGCGGACGGTGGCGCCGACGGTGGTGCCGACGGTGGTGCCGACGGTGGCGCCGACGGTGGCGCCGACGCTGGTGCGGACGGTGGCGCCGACGGCGGTGCGGACGGTTCCGCCTGACCGAGAACCTCACTTCCCGGGGCCGGGCGGAGCACCTCCGCCCGGCCCTGCGGCGGTGCACCAACCTCGACCCGGAGGTTTTCGCCGAGCAGTACTGGTCCCGGCGGCCGCTGCTCACCCGCGCGCAGGACCTCGGAAGCGGGGCCTCCGGCAACTCCTTCGCCGACCTGCTCGACCTCGCCGCGGTGGACGAGCTGCTGTCGCGTCGCGGCCTGCGCGCACCCTTCCTGCGGATCGCCAAGGACGGCGTCGTCGTCGATCCCAAGCGGTTCACCGGCTCGGGCGGCGCCGGAGCCGAGATCGCCGACCAGGTCTCCTCGGAGGCGGTGCTGCGGCTGTTCGCGGAGGGAAGCACCGTCGTCCTGCAGGGCCTGCACCGGCTGTGGCCGCCGCTGATCGAGTTCGCCGACCAGCTGGCCGCCGACCTGGGCCACCCCACGCAGGTCAACGCCTACATCACCCCGCCGTCCTCGCGTGGGTTCAGCCCGCACTACGACGTGCACGACGTCTTCGTGCTGCAGGTGGCCGGCACGAAGCACTGGCGCATCCACGCCCCCGTGCTCGCCGACCCCCTCCGCAGCCAGCCCTGGACCGACCGCGCCGGCGAGGTGGCCGCGGCGGCCGAGGGCGAGCCGGTCATCGACGCGGTGCTGCGCCCAGGCGATGCCCTCTACCTCCCCCGCGGCTTCCTGCACTCGGCCACGGCGCTGGGTGAGATCAGCGCACACCTGACGATCGGCGTCCACCCGGTGACCCGGTGGGCCGCGGCGGAGTCGGCACTGGACCTCGTCCGCGCCCTCGCCGCCGACGACCCGGCGCTGCGCGGCTCGCTGCCCCTCGGTGTCGACCTGGCCGACCCACGGTCCGTCCGGCAGCACGTCACCGAGGTGCTCGGCGGTCTGCGGAACTGGCTCGATCACGTCGATCCCGACGACGTGGCCGACCGGCTGCGCGCGGGCGCCTGGGCGCAGGTCCGTCCCGAGCCGGTGCTGCCGCTGGCCCAGTCGGCCGCGGCCGCCGCTCTCACCTCCGACACGGTGCTCCGGCTGCGCGGCCGCCTCCGGTCCGCGCTGCGGGAGGCCCCCGACGGGACCGTGCGGCTGATCGGCGGTCGGCGCACCCATGCCTTCCCCGCGGAGACGCGGCCGGCCCTGACGGCGCTGCTGTCGGCCGGCGAGCTCAAGGTGGCCGACCTGCCGGGGACGGACGACGACCGGTTGGGGCTGGCCCGGCGGCTGGTCACCGACGGGATCGCCACGGTCCTCGGCGCGGACGACGCGTGACCCCCGCTCCCCCGCCCGCCCGCACCGGATCGCGTGCCCGTCCCGTGGGCCGGCTGGACGAGAACCGCTGCTCGGTGCGAGCGCTGGCCCGCGGTGATTCGGTCGTCGCCACCGCCTCCCCCGTCCAGCGGTGGCTGCTGATCGAGCAGCCGGGCCCGTGGGGACGCGACGCTCTCACCGAGTCGCGCTTCGACCGCGACGTGGCCGCGCCGCTGGCCCGGCGGGCCCGCGCCGAGAACGTGCGGCTGCTGCTGGTGCGCCGTCCGGACGGCCGGCTGGCCGACTCCGGCCACCGATGGGCGTACGCGGACAGCCGGCGTGGCCGGGAGGGGCTGTGGTGGTCGGTGCGGACGTCGGACGCCGATCTGCTGTCCGCGCCGTGGGACGGATCCGTGGGCGAGCCGATGTCGCGGCCGACCTATCTCGTGTGCACGCACGGCGGCCACGACGCGTGCTGCGCGCTGCGCGGGCGACCGCTCGCCCGGGCCCTCCCGGCTCCCGACGTGTGGGAGTGCAGTCATCTGGGCGGCGACCGCTTCGCCGCCAATGTCGTCGTCCTGCCGCACGGCTTCTACTACGGCCAGGTGCCCGGCGACGGCGGCGAGCTGGTACGGGCGCACGAGCGCGGCCAGGTGGCGCTGCCGTGGCTGCGCGGCCGGGCCGGTGTGTCCACCCCGGGGCAGGCCGCCCAGCACTACGCCCGTGAGGCGCTCGGCCTCCTCGGCATCGACGACCTGCCCGTGCTGTCCATCGAGGCGACCACGCCGGCCGGAGCCGAAGTCGAGCGGTGGGTCGTCACGCTGGCGGGCCCGGACGGCACGGTGACCGCCGCCGTGGAGAGCCGCCCCTCGGAGGAGGCGGCCCTGCTGACCTGCCGCGCCACCCATCCGGCGCACTCCCGCACCTGGCACGTCGACCTCGCTGAAGCGCCGGCCTAGGTGCACGCGGGTGGGCGGACGACGGCCGCCCACCCGCCGGTCCGTCCTCCGTACCACCGAACCTCGCCGGTGACGGAACTGTGACGCGTCCTCCGCACTGTTGTGGGACCCGCTTCACAGAAAGGACGCCAACATGCTCATCCGTCAGGTCGCACTGGTGCCGGAAGATGTGGACGTCGATGCGGGCGAGGTCGTGCGCGTCGCGGCAGCACTGCAGAAGCAGGTCACCCGTGACTTCGCCCCCATCTGGGACATTCCCGGGACCGTCGACGGCTTCGCGAAGCTCGAGGACGTCCCTCTTGGTTACTGGCCGGTCCTCCTCGTCCGCGACGTCGCAGATGCGGCGGGCGTGCACCTCGACGAGAACGGGCAGCCCTTCGCGCTGGTCGAGGTAGGTGACAGCTGGTCGTTGACGGCAAGCCACGAGACCCTCGAGATGCTCGCCGACCCGTTCGGCAACCGGCTCGTGGGCAGCGCATCCCCGATGCCGGATCAGGGTCGAGTCGAAATCCTGGTCGAGGTCTGCGATCCACCCGAAGACGCCGAGTTCGCCTATCAGGTCAACGGCGTGCTCGTGTCCGACTTCTACACGCCGCGGTATTTCGATCCCGTGAGGCGTCGGGACGGCGTCTACGACTTCACGGGCGCGATCGCCGAGCCCCGCGAGGTTCTACGCGGTGGATACCTGAGCTGGCACGACCCGTCGGACGACCACTGGTACCAGGAAACCTTCTTCGAGGGCTCCGAGCCACAGTTCCGCGACCTCGGTCGGCTGAGCCGCCAGAACGGAAGCCTTCGGGCCATGATCGATGCTTTGACGCCGCAGACACGGCGCCTGTCGAGGCTTCCGCGGGACGCCGAGCCGCTGCAAGCCTCGTTGACCGCAAGCGCCGGTCTGCGTGGAGCCTCAGCGGCTCGAGCGGAAGGTCTGCGAACCCAGATCAGGGAACTGGTGGCACGCTCGACGGACGGCGTCTGACACGCGCGCCGTTCTCGCCTGCAGCTGGTCGCCGGAGGGGGCCCGATGTCCGAGGACGACGAAGCCGCTGCGGGGGGCGAGAGGGCGCGCCGTCTCCGACAGGAGATCGTCCGGCTCCGACGGCCGATCGGTCCCGGGGAAGACAGGTCGTCGCCGCGCCCGGTGTCCCCCCGTGAGTTCACCGATACCGCCGCTGGACACGCGTCCTGCCAGGCGAACCAGCGCGCGGACAGTGTGGAAGATCCCGAAACCGAGGGAGGTGCCAGGGACTCGACCGACCGGGCGGAGTGATCGTGGGGCCCGGTCCGGCATCGCGTGCGCACTCTCGTTGCGCTGTCGCCGGAGCACTCAGCCAAGGGCGCGACCGCGGGCGAGCAGCAGCGGGATCGCGAGCTCGGTCGCGGTCAAGGACCCGTGCATCGCAATGAGTCGGCTGGGGCCGGGCTCACGTTCGGTGGCCGTGAACGCCCAGGTGCCCCGCGCGAGAGCGACGACGTCGCCGATGCGGGCGGCGTGGGCGTCGTCCACGCCTCCGAAGATGCCGCTGGCGACCGCCTCGTCCCGGCTCGCCACCCACGCGCGCTCGCCGAGGACGCCGCGCCATCGCTCGAGGACGTCGGCGGCGGCGCCGGGACGTGCGTGCACGTAGCGGGCCCGCGGATCTCCGGCGAACAGGCGGACACCGTCATCGAGGTCGGGCTGGTCGTCGTCGAGATCGAGGCGGGTCTCCCGAGGAACGTCGAGCATCCCGTGGTCGGCGGTGACGAGCAGGGCGGCGTCGCCGGGCAGCCCGTCGACGAGCTGCTCGACGAGGCGGTCGATCTGGACCAACTGGGCGCGCCAGCTCGCCGAGTCGACGCCGCGCACGTGGCCGGTCAGGTCGAGCTCGGGCAGGTAGCCGTACACCAGTGCCCGCGGCGTCGCGGCGAGACAGGCGAGGACCTGGGCCACGAGGTCGCCGTGCCCGACCGATCCCGGATACGCGGCGCCGCGGTAGACCGAGCGGGTCAGCCCGGAGCGGGCATAGGCGTACGGGCCGACGGCGGTGGCCGGGATGCCGGCGGCCTCGACCTGCTGGAACGCGGTGCGCCGCGGCTGCCAGACGTCGGGGTCGGGATCGTCGCCCCACTGGATGTGATTCAGCGTCCGGTCCTCACCCGGCACGGCGGTGACGAAGCCGAGGATGCCGTGGCTACCGGGCGGCAGACCGGTGCCGAGCGTGGCCAGGCTGACCGGCGTCGTGCTGGGGCAGGGGGCCGAGAGGTCGCCGGCCGGGCTGGTGAGCGCGGCGAGGGTGGGCACGAGGTCTGCGTGCGCACGCACCAGATCGGCGCCGAGGCCATCGACGAGCAGGACCGCCACCCGGCGTGCGCCACCGAGCGCCGAGGCGAGGTCGAGGGGATCCGCCGGGAGGTCCCCCCGGTCCAGTGGAGCCCCGAGCGCGGCGGCGACGCCGGGGAGCACCTCGGCGAGGGTCGCCTGGCCGTAGCGCGGAACGGCCAGGTCCGCCGGCAGCGGGGTCACGCCCGGGCGGCGAGGACGTGCAGGCCCGTGGCGACGTCGCGGTAGGGCGAGATCCCGGCGAGGGCGAGCTCCAGGGCGCGGACCGCGGAGGGATCGGCCCCGGAGGCCGCGTCGAGCAGGTCGGCCACGACCGAGACGCCCCGCCACGGCCCCGGCCGGAGACCGGCGCCCTCGACCAGGGTCAGCAGGCCGGCCGGGTCGAAGCGGCGACGGTCTCCCTTCCGGTCGTCCAGGAGGCCGAGGGCCTCGACCGGGTGGCCGCTCAGTGCCCGCGCGAGGACGGCGCCGGCGCGGTTGGCCGTGGCGACGCTGACCTGGCCGCCCGGGCGCAGCGCCCCTGCGATCTCGCGCAGCGTGACGGCCGGGTCGTCGACCACCTCGAGCACGAAGTGGCACAGGGCCAGGTCGTAGCCGTCGCCGCCGGCCGTGGGCAGGACCTCGTGCAGCAGGTCACCGTCACCCTGGAGGCCGCGGACGCGCTCGCCGACACCCGCCGTCCCGGCCCGGCGCCCGAGCGTGGCCAGAGCGTCGGCGCTGGGATCGACGACGGTGACGTCGTGACCGAGCTGCGCCAGCGGGACGGCGAACATGCCGCTGCCGCCGCCGACGTCGAGCACCCGCAGCGGGGTGCCCGCGCCGATCACCGGGTCGAGGGCGGCCCAGACGGCGGCGGTGCGGGCGGGCAGCTGCTCCGCGGCGGTCGAGGCGGGGGTCGGCACCCGGCCGAGCCTAGTGCCGCGCGGTGTCCCCGCTCAGACCGAGACGCTGTCGGCGGCGCGTCTGATCTCGGCGATGTCGATCCGGTGCATCTGCAGCATCGCCTGCGTGGCCCGCTGGGCGCGGCCGGGGTCGGGGTCGCTGAGCAGGCTCATCATCTCGATGGGCACGACCTGCCACGAGACGCCGAACTTGTCCTTGAGCCAGCCGCACGGGCCTTCCTCGCCGCCACCCTCGGTGAGGCGGTCCCAGTAGTGGTCGACCTCCTCCTGGTCCGTGCACATGATCTGGAAGGAGATCGCCTCGGTGAACGTGAACTGCGGGCCGCCGTTGAGGCCGACGTACTCCTGGCCGTCGAGGGTGAAGCTGACGGTGAGGACGTCGCCCTCCGCCATGGGTGGCGGCATGTCGGGCCCGTAGCGGGTGATCTCGCCGATCGACGAGTTCGGGAAGACCGAGGTGTACAGCTGCGCGGCCTCCTCGGCCCGGCCGTCGAACCACAGGCACGGGATCTGCTTGGGCATCGCTGTCTCCTTCGCTCGGCGGGTGCGCTCGGCAGATAGGACGGTGCCGGGGGCAGCAAGTCATCGGTAGGGGGTTCGACGCGCCGCTCAGTGACCGGAGCTGCCCGGGCTGGAGTGCCACAGCTTGCGCGGCGGGCCGGACGCCGCTCGCCGGGCCGCCAGCTTGGTCTCCTCGCCGGCCGGCTTGATGTCGGCGTAGGGCGACATCCGGAACCCGGTCGGGTGCACGAGCACCGGACGCACCACGACCGGTCGCGGGCCGTGCGATGCGGCCGCCCCGGCGATCGCCTGGTCGGTGTACTCCCCGGGCGCGGCCATCAGCTCACGCACGCCCTCGAGCCCCTCGGCCTCCCATGCCTCGTGCAGCGCCGGCAGCTCCCAGGCGCCGGTCGCCCGCAGCGACACCCCTCGCGGGCCGGTTCGCCGCAGCACCCCTCGGATCACCAGCAGCCAGGAGTGGAAGACCGTGGCGGCGTAGGGCCCCTGCGCGTCCTCGAAGAAGGTGGAGTCGGTGCAGCCCGAACCGTCGTCGAGGGTCACGAACACGACCCGGCGGCCCGACCGGATCGGCGGCGTCTGGGTGGCCACCTTGACCCCGGCGACGAGCACCTCCGATCCGCTCCGGCAGCCGAGCAGCTCCCCGGCCGGAACCGCGCCGAGGGCGGCCAGGAAGGGCCGGTAGAAGTCGATGACGTGGCGGCTGGCGTCCAGGCCGAGCACCTCCAGCTCGGCACGCACCAGTTCGGCGTCGGTGAACTCCGGCAGGCCGCTCCCCTCCGCCCAGGTCGGGCCGGTCGCTGCGTCCCTCTCCCGTCCCCAGGTCTCGAGCGCCGACTCCACCACCGGCTCCTCCTCCGGCAGCTCCAGCCCCATCAGGTCGAGGCTGAGCTGACCGGTGGAGCCGGTCCGGGCGCCACTGCGGCTCCACCGGTCGAGCTCGCCGATCTGCAACAGCAGGTCGCGCCGGGTCATCTGGTTGCGGCGGTGGGTCGGCCGGCCGGCCTCGCGATCGCGCACCCCGAAGCCGTAGAGGGAGTCGAAGCCCCCGGCGAGCACGAGCCGCTCGACCACCGGCCGCGACACCGACGCCCGCGCCCAGAAGTCGTTCAGCGACCGGTAGGGCTGGCCCGCCACGATGCGGGCCACCTCGTCGTCGGAGATGCCCTTCACGTCGGCGAGGGACAGCCGGATGCCATGACGGGACGGATCGGCCATGGTCGGCGGCATCCACTCCGGCCGGCGTCGCCCGCTCTCGCCCGGCACCGTTTCGTCACGGCCATCAATGCCGGCGCCGTCGAGATCGACGGCTGCGCCGTCGGCATCGATCGCAGCGCCGTCGGCGGGGAGACGCTCGACCCGGTAGGTGTCGGCGGAGGCGTTCACGTCCAACCCGAGGATCGCGATGCCGAAGTTGCGGGCGTCGTCCAGGATCAGCCGCTTGGGATACATGCCCGGGTCGTGGGTGAGCACCCCGGCGAGGAAGGCCGCCGGATGGTGGGTCTTCAGCCACGCCGACTGGTAGGTGGGCAGGGCGAACGCCGCGGCATGGGCCTTGCAGAAGCCGAACGACCCGAAGGCGGCCAGCACCGTCCAGACCTGCTCGGCCACCTCCACCGGATAGCCGGCCTCCAGCGCGCGGGGCACGAACCAGGCCCGCACCTCGGGATGGGCGTCCTTCTCCCCCAGCGCCCGGCGCACCTCGTCGGCCTCGGCGAGGGTGCACCCGGTCATCCGGGCCACCACCTGCAGCACCTGCTCGTGGAACACCACCACCCCGGCGGTCTCCACGAGGGCGAACTCGAGGTCGGGGTGCGGGTAGACGGCCTCCCGCCAGCCGTTCCGGGCCATGAGGAACGGGGTGACCATGTCGCTCTTCACCGGCCCGGGCCGGAACAGCGAGATGTCGATGATGATGTCCTCGAACGTCTGCGGCCCGAACTTGCCGACCAGCTCCCGCTGCCCGGGCGACTCGATCTGGAACATGCCGAGCGTGCGGGTCGAGCGGATCAGCTCGAACGTCGTCGGGTCGTCGCGCGGGATGGCATCGATGTCGACCTTCTCCCCGTCGACCCGGGCCACCTCGTCGAGCGCGTGGGCGATCGCCGACTGCATCCGGATGCCGAGCAGGTCGAGCTTGAGCAAGCCGAGCTCCTCGACGTCGTCCTTGTCGAACTGGCTCATCGGATAGCCGAGGTAGCTGTTCTCCACCGGGGTGCGGTCGAGCAGCGTGGCGTCGGAGAGCAGCACCCCGCAGGGGTGCAGCGCGATGTGCCGGGGCAGGCCGTCGAGCCGGGAGACCAGGTCGAACAGCAGGTCGTAGGTGCCGCTGCCGCCGGTCCGCTTCGAGCCCATCCGGCTGGCCCGCAGCTCCGGCAGGTCGCGCAGCGCGGCGTGCACCTGGTTCGCCCGGATGTGCGGAAAGGCCTTGGCGATCGCGTCGACCTCGGCCGGGGGCAGCCCGAGCGCCGCGCCCACGTCGCGGATGGCGTGCCGCACCCGGTAGGTGTCCATCATCGAGATGCAGCTGACCCGGTCGGCGCCGAAGCGGTCGATCACCGCGTCGTAGACCTCCATCCGGCGCGCGGACTCCACGTCGATGTCGATGTCGGGCAGCTGGTGGCGCAGCGGTGACAGGAACCGCTCCATCAGCAACCCGTAGCGCAGCGGATCGACGTCGGAGATGCCCAGCAGGTAGGTGACCAGGCTGCCGGCGCCCGACCCCCGCGCCGCCGCACGAACCCTCAAGCTCTTGATGAGGTCGACCACGTCGGCGACGGTGAGGAAGTAGGACGGGTAGCCCAGCTGGTCGATCACCGCCAGCTCCTCGTCGAGCCGCTGCCGCACCCGCTCGGACGCCGGCAGCCCCCGCCGGCCCATCCCTGCCTCGCAGCGGGCCCGCAGCACCGCCGAGGGGCTCATCCCCCGCTCGGCGACCGTGGTGACCACGGCGAGCTCGGGATAGCGGACGCTGCCGATGCCGAGGTCCTCCCGGATGTCGACCGCGCACTGCTCGGCCAGCCGGGCGGTGCGCTCGAGCAGCCGCAGGGCAGCGTCGCGGTCGGGACCGACGAGGTCGTCGGCCACCTCGGCCATCTCCTTGCCCGATTTCAGATAGCCCTCGGCGGTGCGCCGGTCGACGTGCCGCGCGTCGAGCGGGACCAGCCGGCGCGCCGCGTCGAGGACGTCGACGGTCGGCGCGTCCAGGGCGTCGACGTACCGGACGGCGTTGCTCAGCACCACCGGCACGCCCTGCTCGGCGGCGAACCGGAGCAGGGCCTGCGCCCGGGAGCGGTCGCCGTGGCCGCGATGGTGCACGACCTCCAGCACCAGCCGGCCGGGACCGAACGCCGCACGCCAGGCGTCGAGGTGGGCGGCGGCGAGGTCGGCCCGTCCGGTGGTCAGGGCGCGCCCGACCGGGGAGTCGGCGCCCAGGAGGGCGATGAGGCCGGTCGCGTGCTCGGCGGCCATGGCCAGCGAGCTCACCGGCTCCCCGCGCGTACCCCGCAGATGGGTCGCGCTCGTGAGCCGGCACAGCGACCGCCAGCCGGCGCCGTCCCGGGCGAGGAACGTGACCCGCGGCAGCCGCGGATCGACGCTGGCCCCACCCCGGGCAGGCACCCGGCGCCCGCCACCCGACGCAGCCGACGCCGTCCGCAACCGGGGCGAGCGGGACCCCAGCGGAGCACCTCCCAGCGCCGTCGCCAGCGCCGGGGGCAGCGCGGTGTCCAGCGCCGGGGCGACGGCCAGGTCGACCCCGAAGATCGGTCGCACTCCCGCCGACCGGCAGGCCAGGGCGAACTTGACCGCACCGTAGAGCCCGTCCCGATCGGTCAGCGCCAGCGCGGACATGCCGTGCTCAGCGGCACGGGCAACCAGATCGGCGGGATGGTTGGCCCCGTACCGCATGGAGTAACCGGACGCGACGTGCAGGTGGACGAAGGGGTCGATCACGCCGCCGCCTCGCTGGCGCTCGGCGACAGCGTGATCGGCGCTGCTCCGTCTACTGGTGAGCTCGCAAGCTCGCTCACCTCCGGGGCCGAGGGCCGGAACGCGAGCCGCTCCGCGGGCGGGTGAACGGCGACCGCGGCGGCTCGGGTGCGGTCGACAGGGTGGCCAGGCAGCTCTCCACCACGGCGAGGAACGCACCGACGTCCCGGACGAGGTCGTCGGCCTCCCGCTCGGTGACCGCCCGGGACAGCCCGGCCTCCGCCGCTGCCCGCTTGGCGGCGCCGGCAGCGAAGAAGGTGGCCCACTCCCCCAGTTCCGGGGCGACCTGGCCGAGGAGCGCCCAGGCGCTGCGCGGACGACGACGCCCGCCTTCGGGCCGGGTGCGGGCGGCCAGCACGGCGGCCGCCGCACGCAGCGCGGCCAGGTGAGCGGTCGCGTACCGCTGCCGGACGTCGGTGGCCCCGGCGGCCTCGTCGAGACCCCGGTGCGCCTGGTCGAGGAGCTGACCGGCGGCAGCGGGGATCGCCGGGGGCAGGGGCAGTTGGTCCGCGGACGGCACGGCTCGGACGGCGCCCATCAGTCGTGCACCCGCACGAGCCACCAGCGGTTGCCCGCGGCGTCCCAGGACAGGTCGAAGACCCCGGCGAAGCTCATCCGGGAGCGCCCGGCCCGCACCGCCTCGACCCGCCACACCTCCCGGGAGGCGACCAGGTCGGCCGACGCCCCGCCCAGGTCGGCCGAGTCGCGCTGCCACCAGGGAGGGGTCTCGACCCAGGAGTCGAGCAACTCGCCGACGACGTACCGGGACTGCCCGCGCCAGAACTGCAGGGGACCCAGGGCTCCGCGCTCGACCTGCACCTCTTCACCGACCCGCCCGACGGCCGCACCCAGCACCCGGCTCATGACAGACTCCCCACCTCTCGCCGACCCCGTACTCGGCCCGGGCCGCCGCTCCGGGCGGGGAAGAGCCGGAGAGCGGCGGCGGACCGTCGTTCGAACGCTTGTTCGAACAGGTGTCCAGTAGACCGGACCGGTGGGGGTCCGTCAAGGGCGGCGCACTCCGGCGCGCCTGCGTCCACAGGCGAGGACGCGTTGCGGCACGGCGTCCCCGCCGGTGGCAGGATCACCACATGACCGTCCCCGCGCATCCACGGGTCGCCGCGGTCGCCGCGCTCCTCGCCGAGACCGGCGCCACCGGCGAGATGCGTGTCCTGTTGGCCGAGGTCCGCACCGCCGCGGCGGCTGCCCGGGAGCTCGGCGTCCCCGTCGGCGCGATCGTCAACAGCCTCGTCTTCGCCGTCGGCGCCGACCCACTCCTCGTCCTGACCAGCGGGGCGCACCGCGTCGACGAGAGCCAGGTGGCGGCGCTGCTGGGGGTCAAGCACGTCGTCCCCGCGACACCCGACTTCGTCCGCCGGCACACCGGCCAGGCCATCGGTGGCGTCGCCCCGATCGGGCACCCCGCGCCGATCGGCACGCTGGTCGACATCGAACTCGCCCGCTACGACAGGGTCTGGGCCGCCGCCGGGCACCCTGCCGCGGTCTTCTCCACCAGCTACGAGGAGCTGCTCCGGCTCACCGCGGGCACCGCGGCCGAGGTCGGCAGCGGGCCGGTGGAGCCCGGCGCCGTCTCCGTGGGCACCACCCCCGTGGACTCCATGACGACACAGGGAGCCGGCGCATGACCGACACCAGGCCGCCCACCACCCGCATCACCGAACTGCCCGTCCCGTGGCTGCGCGAACACATGCACGAGGCGCTGATCATCTACGGGCTCGCCATGGGCTACGACTCCGCAGTCGTAGCCGGTCGCTACGGCTACGCCATCCAGCACACCGAGCGCCCCGGGTTCCGCGCCGTCGGCGCATTCGCCGAGACGCCGGACGGCGAACAGCTCGTCGCCTTCGGCTACGGCTACCTCGTCGCGCCCGGCCAGTGGTGGCACGACCAGGTCCGCGCCGCGCTGGACCGCCGGACGGCGAAGCGGTGGCTGCCCGACGCCTTCGAAGTCTGCGAGTTGCACGTCCACCCCGACCACCAGAGCCGCGGTCTGGGCCGCCGACTGCTGCACTCCCTGCTCGCCGACCTGCCGCAACCGGCGGCGCTGCTCTCCACGCCGGACGCCGACACGAAGGCGTTCCGGCTCTACCACGCCGACGGCTTCGTCGACCTCGCCCGCGGCTACCACTTCCCCGGCGACGCCCGTCCGTTCGCCATCCTCGGGGCGCGACTGCCCCTGCATCCGCGCGACCAGGCACCGGCGAACAACTGAGCGTGCCACCCCCTACCCCGGCGACCGGGTCGACCGTCGACGTCGTCATCGTCGGCTCCGGGCACAACGGGCTGGTCGCGGCCTGCTATCTGGCCCGGGCCGGCCTCTCGGTGGAGGTCGTCGAGGCCGACGAGGTACTCGGCGGCGCGGTGTCCACCGTGGAACGCTGGCCCGGCGTGCGCGTCGACCGGGGTTCCAGCGCGCACGTGATCATCCGGCACAGCGGCATCGTCGAGGACCTCGACCTCGCCGCGCACGGCCTGCGCTACATCGACTGCGACCCGTGGGGATTCGCCCCCGCGCCCCGACCCGGCGAGGACGGACCCGACGGCCGGCCGCTGGTCTTCTCCGTCGACCTCGATGCCACCTGCACCTCGATCGAGGCCGCCTGCGGCGCGGCGGACGCGGCCGCCTACCGGCGCTTCGTCGAGGTGTGGGGTCCCCGCAGCCGTGCGGTGGTCGCCGCCTTCGGCGCCCGCCCCAGCCCGGGGGCCCTCGTCCGCTCGTTCTGGCCGATCGGCGCTCCCGCCGCCGGTCGCCCGCGCACCCCGGGCGGCGAACTGGCCGTCGACTTCCTCGGGTCCGGCGACGCCCTGCTGGACCGCTGGTTCGGCAGCGAGCGGCTCAAGGCGGCGCTGGCCTGGTTCGGTGCCCAGTCCGGCCCGCCGATGTCCGAGCCGGGCACCGCCGCGATGGTCGGCTGGGTGGCGCTGCTGCACGACGTCCCGCCCGGCCACCCCGTGGGCGGCTCGGGCGGGTTGACCGCCGCCCTGCGCCGCCGACTGGAGGCCGACGGCGGCCGGGTCGTGCTCGGGGACGGCGCCGCGCGGCTGCTCGTCGAGGACGACGACGACGGCCCGCACATCACCGGAGTGGAGACGACATCGGGACGGCGGATCCACGCGACCGCCGTCGTCGCGGCGTGCCACGTGGCGGCGACCCGGAAGCTGGCCGGCGACGCGGCACCACCCGCGCTGGCCGACGCCGATCCACCGCTGGGCAACGGCTTCGGTCTGGTCGTGCGCGCGCTCACCGACGCACCTCCTCGATATCCGGGCGTTCCGGAGGCGCAGTCGTTACAGGGACTGCAACTGCTGTGCACGGACCGGGCGGAGCTTGCCGCCGCGCACGGCGACTGGGGCGCCGGCCGCCTGCCTCGCGAACCGGTGCCGCTGGCGATGTCCTTCTCGGCGAGCGATCCGACGCTCGCACCCCCTGGTCAGCATGTCGTGACCCTCTGGGGGCAGTGGTATCCGTACGCGCTGGCCGACGGCGCCGACTGGGACGCGCTGGCCGAGGCCGAGGCAGCCCGCCTCGTGGCCGCAGTCGACCGGCACGCTCCGGGGTTCGCCGAGTCGGTACAGCGGCTGTACGTCCAGACACCGCTCGAGCTGGAACGCGAACTGTCACTGCCCCGCGGCAATGTGATGCACGTGGAGATGGGGCTGGCCAGCATGTTCGGCTTCCGGCCGACGCCGGCGCTGTCGGGCTACCGCGTGCCGGGGCTGGCGGGGCTCTACCTGGCCGGGGCGTCCACCCATCCCGGCGGCGGGGTCTCGGGCAACTCCGGGCGCTCCGCGGCACGCGTGCTGCTCGCCGACCGCCGGCCACTGCCCCGGGCGCGCGTCGCCGCCCGGCGCGGGATCCGGCGTGCCCTCGGCCGCGTCGGGTGGGGAGGCCCCGGGTGAGCACCGGCGTGGCCACCGACCGGGAGCGCCTGCGCCGGCGACCGGCCGGCGCCTGGCTGCCGCTGGCTCTGGCCGGAGTCCTGGTGCTGACCGCCATCGCCTATCCGCTGTCGGCCGGTGCCGGTCGCGACGTCGTGAGCTGGGCGATCGTGATCCTGGGCGCCACCCTCTCCGTGCTGCACGCGTGGCTCACCCACGGGCGGCGCGCCGGCGCCGGGCTCCTGCTGCTGGTCGCCGTCACCGCCCTCGCGTTCGAGGCGCTCGGGCTGGCCACCGGCTTCCCGTACGGGCGGTACACCTACAGCGCCGCGCTGGGTCCGACGCTGCTGGGCGTGCCGTTCCTGGTTCCGCTGGCCTGGCTGATGATGGCGTGGCCGTCGTGGATCCTCGCCGCGCGGCTTGCCCCTTCCCGGCGGTGGGTGCGCGTGGCCACGGCCGCGGCGGTCTTCGCCGGGTGGGACGTCGTCCTGGATCCGCAGATGGTGCAGGCCGGCTACTGGACGTGGGCGCAGCCCTCTCCCGGTCTGCCCGGCATCGACACCGTTCCGCTGACCAACCTGGGCGGCTGGTTGCTCGCCGGCGTGGTGCTGATGACGCTGCTCGACGTCCTGGTGCGCCACACCTCCGTCGCCGGCGCGCCGCGGATCGGCGACGGCGCACCGCTGCTGGCGCTGGGCTGGATGACCCTCGGCGGCGCGCTCGCCCACGCCGGCTGGCTGGACCTGCCCGGATCGGCCGCCTGGGGGGTCACGCTCGCCGTTCCGGTGCTGATCGCCCTCCTGGTCGCGCGGCGGCGCTCTCCGAGGCGGCTGTGAGCGGCCGGTTGCTGCGCGGCCTGGCCGGGCTCGCGGTCGTCGGCGCCGCGCACGCTGCCCTCAACGTCGCGCTGCTCCGGCGGCCTCCGCCCTCGCCCCCTCGGGTCGGGCGGCCCGTCACGGTGGTCCTGCCGGTCCGCGACGAGGAGGCGCAGGTCGAGGAGTGCCTGCGGGGCGTGCTGGCCCAGCAGGGGGTCGACGACCTCCGGGTGGTCGTGGTGGACGACGGCTCGACCGACGCGACCGCCGCTCTGGTACGGGCCGTCGGCGACCCCCGGGTCCGCCTGGTCGACGCCGGGGCGCCACCCGACGGCTGGCTCGGAAAGCCGGCGGCGTGCGCCGCGGGGGTCGCGGCAGCCGAGGCCGAGGGCAGGTGCGGGGACGACGGGGTGCTCGTGTTCGTCGACGCCGACGTGCGGCTCTTCCCCGACGCCCTCGCCGGTGCGATCGCGGTGCTCGACGCGCACGGCCTTCAGTTGGTCTCACCGTGGCCGCGGCCGCTCGCGGAGGGCGTCGCCGAGCGCCTCGTGCAGCCGCTGGCCCCGTGGCTCTGGGCGACGACGCTGCCGGTGCGGCTGGCCGAGCGGTCGCGCCGTCCCTCGCTGGCGGCCGCCAACGGCCAGTTCCTCGTGGTGACCGCGTCGGGGTACCGGCGGGCGGGCGGGCACGCCGCCGTCCGGGGCGAGGTGCTGGAGGACATCGCGCTGCTGCGTGCGGTGAAGCGGTCCGGCGGGCACGGCGGCCCGATCGACGGATCCCGTTCAGCGGCCTGCCGCATGTACGAAGGCTGGCCGGCCGTGCGCGACGGGTACGCCAAGTCGCTGTGGGCGTCGGTCGGCGGCTCTCCGGCGGCCGGACTCGCGGCGACGGCAGCCCTGACCGCCGTGTGGGTGCTGCCGCCGCTCGCGGCGCTGCGCGGCTCGCGCGCCGGCGCGGTGGCATACGCCGCGGGGGTGGCCGGCCGCACCGCGGTGGCATGGGGCACGGGCAGCCGCATCTGGCCCGACGTCCTGGCGCACCCCGCGTCGGTGGTGGCCCTCGACGTCCTCATGGTGCGGTCGGTGGCCGGGCACCGGCGCGGCACCCTGACCTGGCGCGGCCGGCCCGTCGGCGGGGTGGCCGCCACGGCCCCGACGGCCCCGACGGCCCCGCCTGGCTCGGCGCCGCCGGGCCCGGCGACGATGAGCACGTGATCACGCCCGAGAGCCCCAGCCGCGTCCACTTCGATCCGGACACCATGGAGACGCGGGCCTTCTACCGGGTGCTGAACTCGGTGGTCGTTCCGCGGCCCATCGCCTGGGTGTGCAGCCGCTCGGCCGACGGGGTGCTGAACCTGGCCCCGCACTCCTTCTACACGGTCGCGTGCGTCGACCCGCCCGTCGTCCAGTTCACCTCGGTCGGCCGGAAGGACTCGCTGCGCAACGTCGAGGCGACCGGCGAGTTCACCGTCAGCCTCACGCCGGAGTGGCTGTTCGAGCGGATCAACGCCACGGGCACGGACTTCCCGCCCCACATCAGCGAGGCCGAGCAGTCCGGCGTGGCCCTCGAGGCCAGCGAGAAGATCGGCGTCCCCCGGGTCGCGGGGTCGCCGGTCGCGGTCGAGTGCCGGCTGCACTCGACCGTCCGGCTGGGCGACAGCACGGTGGTGTTCGGCCGGGTGCTGCACATCAGCGCCTGGCAGAGCGCCGTGCAGGACGGGCGTCCGCGCATCGAGCACCTCAAGCCGCTGGCCCGGCTGGGCGGCAACGAGTGGTCGACGATCGGCGAGGTGAAGGTGATCCCTCGCATCCCCTACCGGAACTGGGTGGACGACCCCTCGATCGGAGACGCCCTTCGCGGCGACTGAACCTCAGCCCAGGTGCGGTGCGATCTCGTCGGCCGCGTCGTCCCCGAAGGCGTCGGCGAAGCGGGCGAGGAAGCTCTCCCGCGGCAGGTCGTACTCCTGCGTGCCGATGACCTCGACGGCGGCGGTCGCCACGGCCGAGCCGAGCTGGGTGGCCCGCTCGAGGCCGAGGCCCCACATGCGGCCGGCGATGAAGCCGGCCCGCAACGCGTCGCCGCCGCCGGTCGGCTCCACGGGCTTGGTCTCGGGAACGGCGATGACGGTGATCGGCGACTCGCCGGCCTGCCGCACCAGGACGCCCTCGGCGGCGCGCGTGGTGACCCAGGTGCCGACGCGGGCCAGCACCTCGTCCTCGGTCCAGCCGGTCTTCTGCTGGAGCAGGGCCGACTCGTACTCGTTGGTGAACAGCAGCTCGGCGCCGTCGACCAGGCCGCGGATCATCGCGCCGTCGGCCCAGGCGAGCTGCTGGCTCGGGTCGGCGACGAACTTGAAGCCGCGGGCGCGGCACTCCTCGGTGTGCCGGACCATCGCCGTCGGGTCATTGGGCCCGATGACGACGAGGTCGAGCGGCCCGACCCGCGCGGCCACGGGGGCCAGCTCGATCTGCGACGCCTCCGACATCGCCCCGGAGTAGAAGGAGGCGATCTGGTTGTTGACCGCGTCGGTGGTGCAGACGAACCGGGCGGTGTGCTTGAACTCCGACCAGTGGACGCTGGCGGTGTCCACGCCGTGCCGGGTGAGCCAGGCGTCGTAGTCGGCGAAGTCGTTGCCTACGGCGCCCACGAGCACGGGCCGCAGGCCCAGGAGGCCGAGCCCGTACGCCATGTTGGCGCCGGCGCCCCCTCGGTGCTGCACGAGGTCGTCGACGAGGAAGGAGAGGGAGACGTTCTCCATCTGGCCCTCGACGAACTGCTCGGTGAACTTCCCCGGAAAGGTCATCAGGTGGTCGGTGGCGATGGAGCCGGTGACGACGACGGGCACGGAACGCTCCCTCTTCAGGTGCTGATCGGCGGAACGGCCGAGCGTTGTCCGGGCCCTGTTCGGTACAGCGACCCCCGAACACCTTAGGTACCCGGCCGCGAACCGGCAGATCCGTGTAGCCCAGCGGGAGGACGGGCGAGGCTCAGTCGGCGAGCATGCGCCGCAGGGAGAACCCCAGTTGGACGACGGCGACGGCGCCCAGCAGCGCCCCCACCGCCGTCCCCGTCGTCACCACCGGACCGGCCGCGCCGGCGACCACGCCGACGGCCACCCCGGCCCCGCCGAGCGTGAATCCGGTCAGGATCACCCGCGTCGGGCGCTCCCAGACCGACAGCGCGCCGGTCTCGCGCACGCCCGCCTGCCCGGCGCGCGCCCGCAGGTAGTCGGGCAACCAGCACAGGGCCCCGAAGGCGACGGCGAGCCAGCCCGGTGCCCCGGCCACCCAGAGCGCTATCGCGAAGGCAGCTTCGCTGAGCCGGTCGACGACGGAGTCGAGGACGAAACCCCGCCGCGAGGCCCGGCCGGTGCCGATCGCGAGTGCCCCGTCCAGCGAGTCGAGCAGCCCGGACAGCCCGATGAGCAGCCCCGCGGCGATCAGCCACGGTCCGCCCGCGGCGGCGGGGACGACGGCGGTCCCCGCGACGAGCAGCCCCACGGCGGTCGCGACGACCGGCGGCAGGCCGGCGAGAGGGCGTGCGAGGGTGTGGGCGGCCGTGAGCCATCCCCGGACCAGAGCGGTGTCCGTGCGGGCGTCACCGTGCCAGCGCGACCAGGCGGCGAGGTACTCCTCCCGGCTCAGCATCCGGCCCGCGCGCGCGTCATCCACGGTCGCAGTTCACCAGGCGATCCCCTTCGGGGGCGACTCCGGGGACAGTAGAGGCGTGCTCGCCCGCTTCTCCCCCGCTCGACGGCGCCTGGTCGTCGCCGTCCTGGTGCTCGTCCTGGCCGCGGTCGCGACGTTGGCGACGATGGTCGTGGTGTCCCGTTCCGCCGTCGGCGTCGCGGAGCCGACCGCCCAGGACCGCCCCGGCCCGGTCCTGCTGGTGCCGGGGTACGGCGACGACACCGAGTCGCTGCGACCACTGGCCGACCGGCTGACGGCGGCCGGACGCGACACCGTCGTCGTGGGGCTGCCCGGCGACGGCCGGGGCGATCTGCGCGAGTCCGCGGACGCGCTCGGGAACGCGGTGGACGCCGCACTCCAGCGCACCCGGGCCGCGACGGTCGACGTCGTGGGCTACTCGGCCGGCGGGCTCGTGGCGCGCCAGTGGGCCGCCGACGGCGGGGCGGCCCGGGCGCGCCGCGTGCTCACCCTGGGCTCGCCGCACCACGGAACCACCCTCGCCGACCTCGCCGGCGACGTCGCGCCGGCCCAGTGCCCTGTGGCCTGCCGGCAGATGATGCAGGACAGCGACCTGCTCAGGCAGCTCAACGCGGGCGACGAGACCCCGGACGGGCCGACCTGGGTCTCGATCTGGACGACCCAGGACGAGACCGTCACCCCGCCGGATTCGGCTCACCTGGACGGCGCGGTGAACCTGACCGTGCAGTCGGTGTGCCCGGAGGCGCGGGTGAGCCACGGCGGCCTGCCCCGCGCGCCGCTGGTGCAGGAGATGGTCGTGGCCGAGCTGGCGGCCGGCGCGCCGCCCGAACTCGGTCCGGCCGACTGCGCCCGCCTCAGCTCGTGATGTCCTTCGTCGTGAAGTTGGCCCACGCGGCGGCCAGCAGCACGCCGACGTACACACCCTGCAGCGCGATGCCCCGGGTGATGTCGCGCCACAGGATCGGATCGCGGAAGAAGTCGACGAACGACAGCCAGTACCGCGTGGGCAGGTAGGGCGCGATCGGCGACGCGGCGTCGAGCGTGAACAGCAGCGACGAGGCGACCAGCACCGCCAGCGCGCCCATCGTGGCGCCCAGCGGCGAGTCGGTGAGCGTCGAGAAGAACAGACCGAACGCCGCGACGCCGAGCATGGAGAGCGCGACGTAGCCGATCGCCATCAGCGCCCGCTGCACGAGCTCCTGCTGGGTCAGGGAGGTGCCCGACACCGACGTCCCCCCGCCGACGACGGGCTGCGGCTCGATGAGCGTCGTCCCGACGAAGTAGCCCACGACCGCGACGATCACGACGGTGACCAGCACGAACGCCAGGACGGCGACCAGCTTGGCGACCAGCAGCCGGGTCCGGCCCGCGGGCCGGGCGAGCAGGTAGCGCAGCGTGCCCGCCTGCGCCTCGCCCGCCACGGCGTCGCCCGCCACCACGGCCACGGCGATCGGCAGGAAGAGCGGGAGCACGATCGCGAGGGCGGCGAGGGCGAACAGGGCGGGGTTGATGAACACCGCGGACAGGAACACCGGCCCCTCTCCGGGCCGGGGCGCGAGGTCGGTGAGCACCAACAGGACCGCGACGAGCACCGGAAGCGCGTTGAGGACGGCGATCGTCGCCCAGGTCCGCGGACGGCGGAAGAGCTTGCGCAGCTCGACGACGATCACCGGGACGCCTCCACCCGGTCGGTGCTGGGTCCGGCCGCGGCCAGCACCACCTGCTCCAGCGTCGGCCGCTGCAGAGCGAGCCCGGTGACGGGGATGCCCGCCGAGACCAGCAGCCGGTTGACCTCCGCCGGGTCGGCGCCCCGGACGACGACCCGCTCGCCGTCGATGGCGGTGACCCGCCCGTCGAGTGCCTGCCGCACCCGGTCGGGGGTCGGCGTCTGGACGACGGTGGCACCGGTGGGCGCGGTCAGCGTGGCCAGCTCCTCCTGCAGGACGAGGCGACCGCGGTCGAGGACGCCGACGCGGGTGCACAGCTGCTCGACCTCGGCCAGCAGGTGGCTGGACAGGAAGACCGTCGTCCCGGCGCGGTGCAGCTCCAGCAGGAGGTTGCGGATCTCGGTGATGCCCTGGGGGTCCAGGCCGTTCGTCGGCTCGTCGAGGACCAGCAGCTCAGGACGGCGGAGCAGCGCGCCGGCCAGCCCCAGTCGCTGCCGCATGCCGAGCGAGTACGCCTTGACCGGCCGCCGGCCCACCCCGGCGAGGCCGACCTGCTCGAGCACCTCGGCGATCCGGTGCTTGCGCGTGCGCCACGGTCCCGCCGGCCCCGAGGCGTCGAGCAGCGCGAGATTCTCGCGACCGGAGAGGTGCCCGTAGGAGGCGGGAGCCTCGATCAGCGCGCCCACGCGGGGCAGCACCCGTCGCCCGGCCCGGGGCATGCGTCCGCCCAGGAGCTCGATCTCGCCGCTGGTGGGCAGCACGAGGCCCAGCAGCATGCGGACGGTGGTCGTCTTGCCCGAGCCGTTCGCGCCGAGGAACCCGTAGACGTCGCCGGCGCGCACGTCGAGGTCGATGCCGTCGACCGCACGCAGGGCGCCGTACCGCTTGACCAGCGCGCGGGTGGTGATCACCGACGTCACGGCGCTCCGTCCGAGGTCACGGCGTTCCGCCCAGCTCGGGCAGCTGGGCGGCGGCCTCGGCGAGCGCATCGAGGGTGACCGAGCCGGTGAGCACGTACGGCCCGTGGCCGGGAGGATCCAGCAGCATCAGCGCGACCGGGCCCGCGGCCACGCGCACGCCGGCCGCGTCGACCACCGCGCCCGGACTGTCGGCCAGGGCGTGCCGCAGGCCCCCGGCCAGCCGGGGCGGCAGCGGCGCGACGGCGAGCAGGGTCACGCCGCGACCGAACAGCCCGATGCCCGGCGGCACACCGTCGAGCCGGCGGCGGGGCAGCCCGGCGAGCTCTGCGGGCAGCGGCACGGGCTGGATGCGGCGCCCGGCCTCCAGCACCACGTCGGTCTGCCCGGACACCCGCACGGTGCTGCCGAACGGCGGGCTGAAGGCGGTCGTCTCGAGCGCCGGCCGGCCGATGTCCAGGTCGAGGAAACGGGTGTCGAGCGCCGATCGGTCGTCGTCCTTGCCGAACACCTGCACCTGCAGCGGAAGACCTGTGTCGCGATCCACCCAGACGTCGACCCGCCGGACCGACGACGCCGCCTCGGCCGGGATCAACCGCAGCCCGAGGGCGTCGCGGCCGGCCACGCGGCGGGCACCCTCCCGCGACACCTCGGCAGTGGTCGCTTCGGAGAGCAGCCGGCGGCCGAGCGCGTTCGGCAGCAGGTCTGGCGGCGCGGGCAGGTCGAAGGGGGCGAGCAGCGAGCGGGTCGCTCTGGTCCGCTCGTACTCCCACGTCCAGGTGCCGGTGGCGTCACGGTGGGTCCCGGTCTCGCCGCCGGGCGTGACGACGTCCACCCGGTTGTCGGCCGGTCCTCGCCACCAGACGCGCATCGTCGTCCGGTCGCTGAACAGGTCGGCGACGGAGGTGAGCTGGTCCGTGACGGGCAGGTCCAGTCCGCCGGTGGACTCGGCGTACCCCGAGAAGGCGACGTCCCCGGCGGCCAAGACCGCAGCCCGCAGGTCAGCGGCCGAGACGGCGGCGTCGGACGCCGGGAGCCAGCCCACCGCGGCGGGCAGCGAAGCGAGGACGGCGACCAGCGCGGTGACGACGCCCCAGCGCCCGGCCGCCCCTCGCGCCACCATGCCGGCAACGGTACGTGCGCTCGGCCCCTGCCCGGCGGGCTCTGGCATCCGGTGCACCTCCGATGCTCGGTGCGGGCCGCTGACCCGGAACTTTCCGCCTCCCGGCCTTGCCGTGCCACGTGTTCGAACATATGATCGAACCGTGCATCCGGAGCCGCGCGGAACCGACTGGTGCGCCGAGGCGTGCCGCCGAGCGCGCGCGTCGGCCCGGCGCCGACGGCATGCGGGTGCGTCGACCGATCTCCCGCAGTTCGCGCCTCCCGTCGCGCTGTCCACCGGGCCGCTCGGGGCCGTTCAGGCAGCGGACCGGGAGATCGGTCGCCAGACGGCCCTGCGTGCGCGGGCGGTGGCGGAGTTCGCGGCCGGCCGCCCGTCGACGGACGACCGGGCGCAGGGGGAGCCGGGCGCGATGAGCGCGGAGCGCTGGGCCGCACGCCCCGAGATCCTCCGGCCGGTGAGCGAGTGGGCGGGGCGGGAGCTCATGGTTGCGCTGTCGATCAGCGCGGAGGCTGCCGACGCTCTCCTGACCCGCTCGCTCACCCTGGTGGACCGGCTCCCCGGCACGCTCGCCGCGCTCGAGGCCGGCGCGCTCCATCCCGGGCACCTCTGGACGATGCTCGAGAAGGTCGCGCCCATCGCCGACGCGCGCATCCGGGCCGAGGTGGAGGCCGAACTGCTGCGCTGGTCGGCGGGCCGGGTCGTGTCGCCCGCCCAGTTGGCGGCCAAGGCCCGGCGGGAGGTGGCCCGTCGCGACGCGCGGTCCGCCGCAGGGCGGCTGCAGAAGGCCCTCAAGGAACGCGGCGTCCACCTGCGCCCGCGCTCCGACGACGGCATGGCCACGGTCACGGTCACGGTGATCGCGACCATGCCCGAGGCGCAGGCCCTGTACCGCGTGTTGTGCGAATGCGCGAAGACCCTGGACGACGACGGTGATGCCCGCACCAGGGGTCAGAAGCTGGTCGACTGCCTCCTCGACCTGGTGCTGCGCCCCGGGGAGACGGATCTACCCCCGGTACAGGTGCTGCTCACGGTGGTCGCGTCGATCGCCACGCTCGCGGGGGGCGACGACCCCGGCGAGGTCGACGGACAGGTCGTTCCCGCCGAGATGATCCGACAGCTGCTGGCCGCGCTCACCGCGGCCCAGCAGCCCGACGCCGACGCGATGCCCGACGCGATGCCCGGCGCCGACGCCATGCGTGACGCCGCTGCGACCCGGCAGCGCTCCGCCGACGACGTCCCCTGGCAGGACGCCGAGCAGGACGAGCTGTCCCGCTGGTGGGCCGAGATGAAGCGGCGGGTCCTGAGCGGCGAACTGGTCGACCCCGATCCCTGGCCCGAGGACCTCCCGCCCGATTCGGCGTCGGGCTTCTCGTCCTGCGACTGGCCGCCCGAGTGGACGCTCGAAGATGCCGCGCTGGCTTCTGCAGCCGGGAACGGTGACCCGTATTCGACATATCCAGTCGACACGTCACGCCATCTGGATCCATCAGCCGAACCGATTCCGCTGGAAGGTCCACCCGTGCCGGCCTTGTCCGATCAGTCGTCGGGCGACACCAGCTGGTGGGCCGCTGCGGACCGAGCGGTGGACGACGCCGGGCGTGCGTTGTTCGAGGCCGGGCAGAAGGTGGCCCACGCGCAGCGACTGGTGCGCACCGCGGCCTCGGCCGACTCCGACGACGAGAACGCATGGCAGTCCGGGTCGGCCGGGCGGGTCAACGCAGCCGACGATGCCCTCGGCGCGCTGCGATCGACGACCGACACCCGGCGTCAGCAGATCGCCGATCTGCTCGCGACCACGGGCGGCGGCGGGCTGGCCGACGGCCGCGGATCGCGCTGACCGACGCGCTCTCGGGTGCCCTGCTCGCCCTCACCGACCTGCCCGGGTTGGTCCGCGCCGGCACCTGCGGCCGCGTCGAGTGCCGCCGGAACGCCGGGTCGTGCAGCCACGACCTCGGCGATCGTCCGCGCCTGGGCACACCCGGTCCCACGGACGGCTACCAACCCTCAGCCGAACTGGACCGGTGGATGCGCGCCCGTGACCGGCGCTGCCGGCTACCGGGGTGCCGTCGGCGGGTTCCCCGGGGCGGCGAGCTCGATCACGCGCGGCCCTATCCCCTGGGTCCGACCAGCGCCGGCAACCTCGTCGGCTACTGCACCACCGATCACCGGGGCAAGCACCAGGCACCCGGGTGGCGGCACGAGCTCGAACCGGACGGCACCCTCATCGTCACCACGCCGACCGGGCTCGTCGCCGCCACGAGTCCCCCGCCCTACTGACCGGCCGGTCGGACTACCGCGCCGGCGACCGCACCCGCCCGCCACATCGGTCAGCGACGATGAGTCTTGACGCCTGCATCTGCCCGCGAGAATGCTTCCCAGCGGGTGAGGTGACCTCTTTGTCGCACCTCCGGGTGCTGACCTGATTGCAGCTCGACTGCCACGAGGCACCTCACCCCTCATCGTCACCCCTCATCGCGCGTGCGGGACTCGCAGGGGTGAATCCGGCGTCGCCAGGGCACTGAACCGCCCATGGCTCCTCCGATCAGTGACGCGGTCGTCGTCGACGTCCTCCGCCGGGTCGACCGGCTCTGCGCTCCTCTGGTGCGCCGGCTGGGCCGGCCACCGTCCCTCTCGCAGGCCGAACGCGACGAGTGGTGGGCCGAGCAGCTGCCGAGCATCGCGGCCGGCATCTCGGCGTCCCCGCGCTTCCTGGGCAAGCTGGCCGACATCCTCCCGCTGCAGAACACGGTCGGCAGCGCCGTCCAGTCACTGGTCGTGCTCGGGGTCGCCGCCGAGCACGACGTCCAGGACCCGGCCCAGCGAGTCTCGCTGCTCGCCCGCGTGCTGCTGGACCGGGACCTCTCCCCGGAGCAGGTGGAGCCCCTGCTGCAGCGGACGAAGGGCACCTACCTCGACGAGGCGCTGGGGTCCAGGGGTCAGCGCGGCACGGTGCGGACCCTGTGGCGGGTCTCCCGGCTGCTCGGCCGGATCGACGACTCGCTCGACGCCCGCCCCAAGGGCAGACTGCACCACCGCCTGCTCGCCAACCTGCCGGTCGTCGGGGTGGCCGGTGGCTACGCGGCCGAGCGCGAGGGGCTGCGCCGGGCGGCAACGGAAGCCGCCGCGGTGCTCGACGGCCGCTCGGTCAGGACGTGACGCGCGCGGCGGGCGTCCCGGTCAGGTTCGCGAACACCTCACGCGTCGCGGTCGACCGGTTCATGGTGATGAAGTGGATGCCGGGCACGCCCTCGTCCAGGAGCGTCCGACACAGCTCGGTGGCCACCTCGACCCCCAGCGCGCGCACCGCCGCCTTGTCCTCGGGCCGGTCGCCGTCCAGCGCGTCGAACCGCTCGGCCAGCTCGGTCGGGAACGCCTGGCCGGACAGCTGCACGATGCGGGCGATCTGCCGCGCGTTGGTCACGGGCATGACACCGGCGATGACTGGGACGTCGCAGCCGCGGGCGGAAACCCGGTCACGCAGCCGCAGGTAGTCCTCCGGCCGGAAGAACATCTGGGTGATGGCGAAGTCCGCCCCGGCGCGGCACTTGGCGACGAACATCTCGACGTCGGTCTCGAAGTCCGGCGACCGCGGGTGCCGCTCCGGGAAGGCGGCCACGCCGACGCAGAAGTCGCCCATCGACCGGATCAGCTCGACCAGCTCCGAGGCGTAGCGCAGACCCTCGGGATGGGCCACCCACTCGGCCTGCGGGTCCGCGCCCGGCGGGTCGCCGCGCAGGGCCAGCAGGTTGCGGACGCCGGCCGCCGCCAGCCGGCTGACCACGTGCCGCAGCTCCGCGACGCTGTGGTCGACGGCGGTGAGGTGCGCCATCGGCGTCATCGTGGTCTCGGTCGCGATCCGCTCGGTGACCGCCACGGTGCCCTCACGGGTGGAGCCCCCGGCCCCGTAGGTCACCGAGACGAACGAGGGCTGCAGCCGCTCCAGCTCCCGCAGCGCCGTCCAGAGCTGGGGCTCGGCCTCGGGCGTCTTCGGCGGGAAGAACTCGAAGGACCACGTCGGCCGCTCGGAGGCGAGCAGCTCGCGCACGGTCGGGGTCGTCACGGTTCAGGAGGGTACGTGCGACTGCATCCAGACCCGGCGCGACGGCCGAAGAAGGGGGCGCGGCGATTCCCCGGCCGCGCTCGGAACGAGGCCCAGGAGTGAGCATGAGCCGCACCCCGACCGTTCTGCTCGAGCAATCGCGCCCCGCCGGGTTGGGCGATACTGGTCCGGTGACCGCCAGGGCGCAGGAGCGCGAGTCCCCCGCCCGTCTCGCCTCACCTCCCGCGGTGGCCGCGGACCTCGACCGCCTCCGGGCCGCGGTCAGCGACGCCCTCGGTGACTTCCTCGACCGCCAGCGCACCGTTCTCGCGGGGATGGACGCCACCCTGGTGCCCGTCGTCGACGAGGTGCGGGCCCTCGCGGCCGGCGGAAAGCGCCTCCGCCCGGCCTTCGCCTACTGGGGCTGGCGTGGGGCGCGCGCGTCGGGCCCCGACGCCCAGGACGACGCCGCGGTCCTGCGGGCGGTCTCCGCGCTGGAGTTCGTCCACGCCAGCGCCCTGGTGCACGACGACGTGATGGACGGCGCCCGCACCCGCCGCGGCCGCCCCGCCACCCACATCGGGTTCGCCGCCCGGCACGCCGGTGACGGCCTCGACGGGGACGGCGACCTCTTCGGCACCGGCGCGGCCATCCTGATCGGTGACCTCGCGCTGGTCTGGTCCGACGAACTGCTGCGCTGCTCCGGCATCTCCGTTCCTGCTCTCATCCGCGCCCGCGAGGTCTGGGACGTCATGCGCACCGAGGTGACCGCCGGTCAATACCTCGACCTGCTGCGCGCCGCCGGCGGCCTGCCCGGACCGGACGGCGCCCTGACCGTGGCCCGCTACAAGAGCGCGGGCTACACCGTCCAGCGCCCCCTGCTGCTCGGTGCGGCCATCGCGGGCGCGGGACACGACGTCGTCGACGCGTACGCCGCGATCGGTCTGCCGCTCGGTGAGGCGTTCCAGCTGCGCGACGACGTCCTCGGCGTGTTCGGCGATCCGGCCGTCACCGGCAAGTCCGTCGACGACGACCTGCGCGAGGGCAAGCAGACGCTGCTGATCGCGCTGGCCGAGCAGGAAGCCGACGCGGCCGGGCGGCGACTGCTCGACGACGTCCTCGGCGACCCGGCGGCCGGCCCCGGGGAGTTCGACGCCGTCCGGGAGCTCCTGGAGTCCACCGGCGCGCGGGCGCGGGTCGAGGAGCGGATCGCCGAGCGCACCGCGGTGGCGCGGGCGGCCATCGACGCCGCCCCGATCGCCGACGACGCCCGGCTGGCGCTCGACGCGCTCGCCGTCGCCGCCACCTCCCGCACGGCCTGACCGTGCGGACCGTTCCCGGGCGCACCGACCGCGTCGTGGTGGTGGGCGCGGGACTCGCCGGGCTGTCCGCGGCCCTGCGGCTGCGCGGCGCCGGACGCGAGGTGACCGTGGTCGAGCGCGCCACCGGCCCCGGCGGCCGAGCCGGGCGGGTCGAACGCGGCGGCTACGCCCTCGACACCGGGCCGTCGGTGTTCACCGCCCCGGAGCTCGTCGCCGACGCCCTGGCCGCCGTCGGGGAGAAGCTCGAGGAGCGCCTGACCCTGCTCCCCCTGGAGACGACCTACCGCGCGCAGTTCGCCGACGGCTCCCACCTCGACGTGCACGCCGACCCCGACGCGTTCGCCGCCGAGGTCGAGCGGCTCTGCGGCCCCGGCGAGGCACTCGCGCTGCGCCGCTACCTGGCCGGGCTCGCCGAGTTGTACCGGCTGCAGCTCACCACTTTCATCGACCGCAACCTCGACTCGCCGCTGGACCTCCTCGGCCCGGAGCTGATCACCCTGGCCCGGCGCGGCGGGTTCGGCCGGCTCTCCCGCTACGTCGAGCGCTCCTTCGCCGACGACCGCCTGCGCCGGCTCTTCAGCTTCCAGGCCCTCTACGCCGGCGTCTCGCCCTACCGCGCCGTCGCCGCCTACGCCGTCATCGCCCAGCTCGACATCGGCGCCGGCGTCTGGCACCCGGTCGGCGGGATCGCCGCCGTTCCCCGCGCGCTCGCGGATGCCGCGGCCGACGCCGGGGTGGAGTTCCGCTACGGGACCGACGCCGAGCTGGAGGTCGACGGTCCCCGCGTCACCGCCGTCCGGACGTCGGACGGCGAACGGCTGGCCGCCGACGCCGTCGTCGTCACCAGCGACCAACCGTGGCGGCTGGTGCCGGGTCTGCGGGCACCCCGGCGGCCGGTGTGGTCGCCGTCCTGCGTGGCCCTCCACCTCGGCGTGCGGGCGGAGCTCCCCGGGCAGGCGCACCACACCATCAGCTTCGGCGAGTCGTGGCGCGGCGTCTTCGACGAGCTCACCCGCGAGGGCCGGCCGATGAGCGACCCCAGCCTGCTGGTCAGCATGCCGTCGCGGACCGACCGGAGCCTCGCCCCCGACGGCGGGCAGGTGCTCAGCGTCGTCGCCCCCACGCCGAACCTCGACCCGCGCAGCGGCGGCAACCCGCAGCTGGACTGGACGACGCTCGGGCCGCGGTACCGCGACGAGGTGCTCGGCGTTCTCGAACAGCGCGGCTGGACCGGCCTGACCGACGCCGTCGAGGTGGAGGAGATGGCCACCCCGCTCGACTGGGCCGCGCAGGGCATGGCCGCCGGGACGCCGTTCGCGCTCGCGCACACCTTTGGTCAGACCGGCCCGTTCCGCCCGCCGACGCTGCCCCGCCGCGGCCCCGAGAACGTCGTCCTCGCCGGCTCGTCGGTGCAGCCGGGCGTCGGCGTGCCGATGGTGCTGATCAGCGGGCGGCTCGCGGCCGAGCGCATCACCGGGCCCGTGCCGCGATGACCGCGACCACGGAGCGACAGGCACGGCTGGGCGCCGCGTACGCGCACTGCGCCGCGATCGCCGCGCGCCACGGGAAGAGCTACCACCTCGCCACTCGGTTGCTCACGCCTGACCGCCGTCCCGCCGTGCACGCCCTCTACGCCGCCGCCCGCACCGCCGACGACCTGGTCGACCTCCCCGGCGCGGACCCGGCGGGCGACCTCGCCGCGTGGTCGGCGGCCCTGCTCGACGAGCTCGCCACCGGCTGGTCCGACGACCCGGTCCGGCTCGCGCTCGTGGACACCTACGGCCGCCACGACATCGCCGTCGAGCACCTGGTCGACTTCCTCGCCGCGATGACGAGCGACCTCGAGGTCACCGGCTATGCCGACATGGCCGCGCTCGACCGGTACATGTGGGGGTCCGCGGCGGTCATCGGCCTGCAGGTCCTCCCCGTCCTCGGCACCGCCCGCGGCGTGACCCGCGAGGAGGCGGCCCCCTACGCCATCGCACTCGGCGAGGCGTTCCAGCTCACCAACTTCCTCCGGGACGTCGCCGAGGACGTCGACCGTGGCCGCGTGTACCTCCCCGCCGACGCCATGGCCGCGCACGGCGTGACCCGCGAGCAGTTGGCGGCCAAGCGGCACGACGCCCGCTTCGAGGCGCTGATGCGCGACATGGTCGCCGTCGTCCGCCGGAGGTACGACGACGCCGAACCCGGGACGCCGCTCCTGGCACCGGAGTCCCGCGACTGCGTGCGCGCGGCCACCGCGCTCTACGGCGGCATCCTCACCGAGATCGAGCGGGCCGGCTACCGGGTGCTCGACCGGCGGGTGCGGGTGTCCAGGCCGCGGCGCCTGGCGGTGTTCGCCCGGCGGTTGACCGCCGCCCAGGTGGCCAGGGTGAGGGTCACCAGGGCGAAGCCGAACAGCAGGTCCTCGACCGGCGCGTAGGCGATCCGCGGTCCCCAGATCGCGTCCGGGTCGTACACGACGACGTCCAGGCCGGTCAGCACACCGTTCATGAGCAGCTGGAAGACGATCACGATCGCGTAGGCGACCCAGAAGACGCGACGGGTCACCATGCGGGTGCGGTAGACGGCGAGGTCGACGACGAGGACGGCGACGACCGCGGTCACCGCCAGCGCGGAGTAGCTCACCGCGCTTCCTCGGGCAGGGCTTCCTCCGCCGGATAGCCGGCGTCCCAGCCGGTCACCTTCCGCACCGCTTCCAGTGCCAGCACCGCGCACACGGGGACGACGAGGAAGAACAGCACCTCCTCGACCGGGATCCCCCCGGGCAGCCGGACGTCGAGGGTGCGGACGGCGCTGTAGCTCCAGTGCCCCTGGGCGATCGCGTAGAGGACCCACGCGACGAAGACCACGAACTCCGGCAGGAGCGCCAGCAGCAGGCGGCGCCAGCGCGCGTAGACCCGCACCCGCAGCACCAGCTCCAGCGGTGCCGTCACGACCAGGCACCCGACCAGCAGGGCAAGGTAGGTCAGGTGCCCCATCACGGGGCCTAGAGGGCCAGGGCCTGGGCGCGCCGGGTGACCTCGGTGTGCCGGTCGTCGCGCAGCGCCTGGACCGGGGTGCCGGGCAGCGAATCGTCCTCCCGGAAGAGCCAGTCGAAGGCTTGCTGCTGGCTGAACCCGCCGTCGCGCAGCACGGTGAGCAGCCCGGGCAGGTGCTTGAGCACGGCGCCGTCCTGCAGGAAGTCCGTGGGGATCTTGGCGTTGCCGCTGCCGGGCACGGCCATGAGCCTGCCGTCGCGCAGCAGCTGACGGACCCGGTTGGGCGAGGTGCCGAGGATGTCCGCGGCCTCCGCGGGCGAGAGCGTGTCCATAGGCCCCCAGCCTATGGCGACCCCCTGACCGTCGGGGGACGCCCCGGCTAGGCTGACGGCGGACCGTGACTGGCGCTGCGAGGTGGACCACCACCGGGGAGCGGTCTGCACTCTCCCGCCGGGCGCCTGGGCACCTCCCCCGACCCGCTCGTCCAGGAGTCCCCATGACCGAACTCGCGTCTCCCAGCGTGACCCCGGCGTTCGACGCCGACGCCGCCTCGGCCGCCTACCGCAACGCCCTGCAGGTCATCGGGGCGGTCGAGCCGCGGGTGGCCGACGCGATCGGCGCCGAGCTGGCCGACCAGCGTGCCTCGCTGAAGCTGATCGCCAGCGAGAACTACGCCAGCCCCGCGGTCCTCCTGACCATGGGCAACTGGTTCAGCGACAAGTACGCCGAGGGCACCGTGGGGCACCGCTTCTACGCCGGGTGCCAGAACGTCGACACGGTCGAGGCGCTGGCCGCCGAGCACGCCCGCGAGCTGTTCGGCGCCGCGCACGCCTACGTCCAGCCGCACTCGGGCATCGACGCCAACCTGGTCGCCTTCTGGGCGGTGCTGGCCCAGAAGGTCGAGCTGCCCGCGCTCACCGAGGCCGGTGCCGGGCACGTGAACGACCTCTCCGACGACGCGTGGGCGACACTGCGCCGCGCGCTCGGCGACCAGCGGATGCTGGGCATGTCGCTCGACGCGGGCGGTCACCTGACCCACGGCTTCCGCCCCAACATCAGCGGCAAGATGTTCACCCAGTCCTCCTACGGCACCGATCCGGCGACGGGGCTGCTCGACTACGCCGCCGTCCGGGCGCAGGCGCTGGAGTTCCGGCCGCTGATCCTCATGGCCGGCTACAGCGCCTATCCGCGCAAGGTGGACTTCGCCGCCATGCGCGAGATCGCCGACGAGGTGGGCGCCACCCTGGTCGTCGACATGGCGCATTTCGCCGGCCTGGTGGCCGGGAAGGTGTTCACCGGCGACTTCGACCCGGTGCCGCACGCGCACGTCGTCACGAGCACCACCCACAAGTCGCTGCGCGGCCCCCGCGGCGGACTGGTGCTGTGCCAGCCGGAGTTCGCCGACGCGGTCGACCGCGGCTGCCCCATGGTCCTGGGCGGCCCGCTCCCCCACGTCATGGCCGCCAAGGCGGTCGCCTTCGCCGAGGCCCGGCAGCCCGCCTTCGCCGGGTACGCGCAGGCAGTGGTGGACAACGCCGTCGCCCTGGCCGAGGGGCTGACGCGGCGCGGCGTCCGCCTGGTCACCGGCGGCACGGACAACCACCTCGTCCTGATCGACGTGAGCAGCTTCGGGCTCACCGGGCGGCAGGCGGAGTCGGCGCTGCTCGATGCCGGCATCGTCACCAACCGCAACTCCGTGCCGGCCGACCCCCAGGGCGCCTGGTACACCTCCGGCATCCGCGTGGGCACCCCGGCGCTGACCACGCGAGGGTTCGGCGCGGCCGAGTTCGACGCGACCGCGGGCCTCATCGCCGACGTCCTGGCCGGCACCACGCCCACGACCACGTCGGCCGGGGCGCCGTCCCGCGCGAAGTACACGATGACCGACGGGCTGGCCGACCGGACGCGGGCCGCCGCCGCCGACCTGCTGGCCGCCCATCCGCTCTACCCGGGGCTCGATCTCGGCTGAAAGAGGACCCCGTCCTCCCCACCCTTCGCAAGCTCAGAGCGGGACCCTGGACGGGGCCGGAAGGGCGGCGGACCATTGGCACCAGCAGTACCGGGCGCCACCGCCATCGCGTCGCTGGCCGATCGGGGCGGTTTCCGCTCCTACACTCGGTCAGGTGGACACCGCGGTGACCGACCCTGCGGTCGGCCTGACCCTCGAGGGGCGTTACCGCCTCGAGGAGCGGCTGGCCCGTGGCGGCATGTCCACCGTCTACTCCGCCACCGACCTGCGCCTGCACAAGACGGTCGCGGTCAAGATCATGGCCGACCACCTGGTGCACGACCCGACGTTCGTCGACCGGTTCACCCGTGAGGCGCGCGCCGCGGCGATGCTCAGCCACCCCAACGTCGTGGGGGTCAGCGACCAGGGCAGCGACCAGGGCCTGGTGTTCCTGGTCATGGAGCTGGTACGCGGGCGCACGCTGCGTGACCTGCTCACCGCCCGCGGCCGGCTGACCGTCGCCGAGGCCTTCGCGGTGCTCGAGCCGGTGCTGTCCGGGCTGACCGCGGCGCACCGCGCGGGCATCGTGCACCGCGACATCAAGCCGGAGAACGTGCTCATCGGCACCGACGGCGTGGTGAAGGTCGCCGACTTCGGGCTCGCCCGCGCCGTCGTCGGCACCGGGCAGACGAGCCAGACCGGCGGCGTCCTGATCGGCACCGTCGCCTACCTCTCCCCCGAGCAGCTCGAGCGCGGCCGGGCCGATGCCCGCAGCGACAACTACGCGGCCGGCATCGTGCTCTACGAGATGCTCACCGGGCACCCGCCGTTCGGCGGCGACACGCCCCTGGCCGTGGCCTACCAGCACGTGCACCATGACGTCCCGGCGCCGTCCGCGGAGGTGCCCGGCCTGCCGTGGCAGGTGGACGAACTGGTCGCCCGCACCACGCGGCGCGACCCGGCCGGCCGCCCGCTCGACGCCGGCGCCTTCCTGGCCGAGCTGGCCGACGTCCGCAAGGACCTCGGCGTGGAGCCCGTCCCGGTGCCGACCGGCCGCAGCACCGCCGGCCCCGGCACCCTGCGCCCGACCAACCGGCCGACACGGCCGACACGGCCGCGGCACCCCAGCAACCCGGGGACCGAGATCCTCAACCACCGGTCCGACCGGGCCGGGCGCACCAGCATGCTCCCGGGCATGGGCGCCGGCCCCACCACGAACGTCGGTGGACGGCGGCCCTCGCCGGAGCGGCCCCGCCCGGGCGTGCCCGACCACATCCGCCGCCGCCGCGCCCGCCTCGCGATCGCGATCGTGCTGCTGCTGGCGGTCACGATCGGTGCGCTCGGCTGGTGGTTCGGCTCCGGCCGCTGGACCCAGGTGCCCGACCTCGCGGGCAAGTCGAAGGACGACGCGGTCGCCCTCGTGCAGGAGGCCGGCCTCGACCCGACGCCCATCAAGGAGCAGTGGAGCGAGAAGATCCCCGTGGGCGTCGTAGTCTCCGCCGACCCGACGGGCGGCGAGGCGATCCGCGGCACCGACGTCGAGATCGTCGTCTCCCGGGGTCCGGAGCGCTTCGTCGTCGAGCCCTCGTACGTGGGGCAGGACGCCGCGACCGTCGAGGCGAAGCTGCAGGACACGCTGCCGATCCAGGTGACGACCGACAAGCGCTACTCGAACGATCTGGCCGCCGGCAAGGTGGTCGGCTTCGAGCCCGCCGCCGGTGAGCCGCTCAAGCGCAACCAGGTCGTGACGATGATCGTCAGCCTGGGCCACGAGCCGGTCGCCGTGCCCAACGTCCTGGGTCAGACCCCCGATGCCGCGAAGGGCAACCTCGAGCAACTCGGCTTCAAGGTCGAGAAGGTGGCCGACGGGCGCAGCGCCGCGGTCGGCAAGGGCGAGGTCATGGCGATCAACCCCGCGCCGACGGCCGGGCCGATCCCCTACGGCAGCACGGTGAAGATCCAGGTGTCGGCCGGCGTGCCGCAGGTCAAGGTGCCCGACGTGACCGGCAAGAAGACGTCCGACGCCAAGAGGATCCTGGAGAAGGCCGGGCTCAAGGTCGAGGCCACCGACTGGTTCGGCGACAAGGTCCTCCGCCAGAACCCGAAGGCCGGCACCGTCGTCGACCTGGGCACCTCGGTCAAGATCCTGTCCAGCTTCTTCTGATCCCCGCTCCCGAGGAACGAGTTCCGTGCACCCGCGTAGTTCCGTGCCGCCCGTCGGCGCGCACATCCAGATCAAGGGCGGCCTCGCCAAGGGTGGCCTGCCCTACATCGACGCCGTCGGCGCCGCGGCCGCGCAGGTCTTCGTCGGCAACCCCCGCGGCTGGAAGCTGACCGCCGGCGACCCCACCCAGGACGCGCTGTTCACCGCCGGCTGCGCCGAACGCGGCGTCCCGACGTTCGTGCACACGCCGTTCCTGGTCAACGTCGGCTCCCCCACCGAGGCGACCGTCGAGCAGTCGATCGCCAGCATCGCGCACAACCTGGCCCGCGCCGGCCGGCTCGGCTGCGAGGGCGTGGTCGTGCACGCGGGCTCGGCCGTCGGCGAGGACCGCTACGAGGCCGCGCTGCGTCAGCTGCGCGAGCGGCTGCTGCCGGTGCTCGACGGCCTGCCGGACGGCGCTCCGCGGCTGCTCGTCGAGCCCACGGCGGGCGGCGGGAAGGCCCTCGCCGCGACGGTCGAGGAACTCGGCCCCTACTTCGCAGCGCTGGACTTCCACCCGCTGCTGGGCGTCTGTTTCGACACCTGTCACGTCTGGGCCGCCGGGCACGACCTCGCCGCCCCGGGCGGGATGACGGCGACGCTCGACTCCCTCGAGGCGACCGTGGGCCCCGGCCGGCTGGGGCTCGTCCACGCCAACGACTCGCTCGACGAGTGCGGCTCCAAGCGCGACCGGCACACCACGATCGGCGAGGGATCGATCGGAGTGGCGCCGTTCGCCGAGCTGCTGGCCCACCCCTCGGTGGCCGGCGTCCCGGTCGTCGTGGAGACACCGAGCGAGCTCGACGGCTCCCCCACGGCTGGCCACGCCCGCGACATCGCCCTGCTCCGTGACCTGCGCGACGGGACCGCGGCCGCCGAGGCCGCCTGATCCACCCCGTGCGCTTCCAGGTGGTGCCGGCCGCGTACGTCTTCCCGCGCCGGACCGTGGACGGCGTCGAGCAGGTGCTGCTGCAGCTGCGCCAGGGCACCGGCTACATGGACGGGCACTGGGCGGCGGCCGCGGCCGGGCACGTGGAGGCCGGCGAGTCGGTGTTCGACGCCGCCGTGCGGGAGGCCACCGAGGAGCTCGGCGTCAGGATCGACCCCGCCGACCTCGCGCCGCTGTGCGCCATGCACCGGACGTCGGCGCCGCACGGTCCCGTCGACGAGCGGGTCGACTTCTTCTTCGAGTGCCGTCGCTGGACCGGCGAGCCGCGCACGGTGGAGGCCGACAAGTCGGTCGCCCTGCGGTGGTTCGACCTCGATGCGCTGCCCGAGCCCGTCGTCCCGCACGAGCGGCAGGTGCTCGACGCGCTCGTGGGGGGCGCCGTCCCGTCCGTCCTCGTCCACGGGTTCCCGGGAGCGCCGGGCGGCTGATCCGGCCCGCCGGACGACACGCCCGGGCGCTCGACGCGCCGAGGAGGACGTGCGCATCGGCACGCCGAGATGCCATCCGCGGCCTGCATCGGCTTCACTCTGCGCACCCAGGTCGCAGCATGCAGTTGCGGCGACGCTTCCCGAACGAGGAGCACGCCTGTGCAGATCCGAAGGACCCTGGCCACCGTCGCGGTGACCGTCGTGGCCGCCACCGGTGTCGGAGCGACCGCCGGCGCCGCCGCGGCCGCGCCGGCCGTCTCCCCCGTCGCCACGTACATCGTCACGCTCCAGGCGGGCACCGTTCCGGCGCCGATCGCCGCCCGCGCCGCAGGACTGGGCGGCCACGTCGCCCACGTGTACACGGCGGCCCTCAGCGGCTTCGCGGTGTCGCTGCCGTCGGCCCTGGCCGACCGGCTGAGCAGCCTGCCGAGCGTCGTGGCGGTGGAGCGCGACCAGCCCGTGACCCTGGCGTCGACGGAGGCCTCGGCCACCTGGGGGCTGGACCGGATCGACCAGCGCGCGCTGCCGCTGTCCGGCAACTACACGTACACCGCGACCGGCGCGGGCGTGACCGCCTACGTGATCGACACCGGCATCCGCCTCGACCACGCCGACTTCGGCGGCCGTGCGACCAGCGGTTACGACGCGGTGGACGGCGGTAGCGCCGACGACTGCAACGGCCACGGCACCCATGTCTCCGGCACGATCGGCGGCAGCACCTACGGCGTGGCCAAGGGCGTCTCGCTGGTCGCCGTCCGGGTGCTGGACTGCTCCGGGTCGGGCACCAACTCGGGCGTGATCGCCGGCATCGACTGGGTGACAGCCGACCACCAGCCGGGGCAGCCGGCGGTGGCGAACATGAGCCTCGGCGGCGGCGCGAGCACGGCGCTGGACAGCGCGGTGTCCCGGTCGATCGCCGACGGCGTGACCTACGCGGTGGCCGCGGGCAACGGCAACCAGGCCGGTGTGCCGCAGGACGCCTGCAAGTCCTCGCCGGCGCGGGTCGCGGCGGCCCTGACGGTCGGCGCGACCGACAAGACCGACAAGGCGGCGTCGTTCAGCAACTACGGCACGTGCGTCGACCTGTTCGCGCCCGGCGTGGGCATCACCAGCGACTGGTACACCGGCACGTCGGCGACGAACACCATCAGCGGCACGTCGATGGCGACGCCGCACGTGACCGGGGTGGCCGCCCTCTACCTGCAGGGCGACCCGTCGGCGACGCCGTCCACGGTCGCCGGCGCCCTCGCGACGGCCACCACCAAGAACGCCGTCCCGACCAACCGGACGGCGAACAACGACCTGCTGTTCACCGCCTACTGATCCACCGCTCGGCCGGGGGCCGGGTCGTCCGCATGGCGGGCGGCCCGGCCCTTCTCGTCAGACCAGGGCGGCGAGGACGTCGGCGGCGCGCTCGGCGGCGTTCCGGTCGACGCCGAGGTTCGTGACCAGACGGATCCGCCGCGGGCTGACCTGGCTGACCAGCACGCCCTGGGCCTTGGCGCCCTCGGCGACCACCGGGGCGTTCACGCCGTCGAGGATCACGATGTTGGTCTGCACCGACGCGGGGTCCACGCCCAGGCGCTTGGCCAGCAGCTGCGCGTGCTCGTGGTCCTCGGCCAGCCGGCCCAGGTTGTGGTCGAGGGCGTAGGAGCAGGCCGCGGCCAGCACGCCCACCTGGCGCATGCCGCCGCCGAGCCGCTTGCGCCACAGCCTCGCGGCTGCGATCCGCTCCGCCGAGCTGACCAGCACCGAGCCGACCGGCGTCCCCAGGCCCTTGGAGAAGCAGACGGACGCGGTGTCGGCCAGGCCGCCGTAGGTGGCCAGGTCGACGCCGGACGCGACGTGCGCGTTCCAGATCCGGGCTCCGTCGAGGTGGACGGCGACACCGGCGTCCCTCGTCCAGTCGCGCAGCTTCCGCAGCTCTTCGAGCGGCTGCACGAGACCGCCGCCGCGGTTGTGCGTGTTCTCGACGGCGATCGCCGCGGTGCCGGTGAGGTGCCAGTCGGTCTTCGGCCGCACCTGCGCGATCAGCTGGTCGGCGTCGAGCCGGCCGCCGTCGCTGACCACGGTGCGGGTGGAGATGCCGAAGATCGCGGCGGCCGCGCCCATCTCGTAGGTGACCACGTGGGCGTCGGCGTCGCAGAGCACCTCCTGGCCGGGCTCGCAGACCAGGCGCATGCCGATCTGGTTGCCCATGGTCCCCGACGGCACGAACAGCGCGGCCTCGTGACCGAACAGCGCGGCGACGCGCTCTTCGAGGGCGTTGACCGACGGGTCCTCGCCGTAGACGTCGTCCCCCACCTCCGCGTCGGCCATGGCCTGGCGCATGCCGGGGGTCGGCCGGGTGACGGTGTCGGAGCGGAGGTCGACCAGCTCGGCCGGGGGCGGTGGGGTGGGCATGATCATCCCCGCAGCATCTCCGCGACGAGGAACGCGAGCTCCAGCGACTGGCCGGTGTTCAGGCGAGGGTCGCAGGCCGTCTCGTACCGGCTGTTGAGGTCCTCGTCGCTGATCTCCATCGCGCCGCCGAGGCACTCGGTGACGTCCTCACCGGTGAGCTCGACGTGGATGCCGCCGGGCCAGGTGCCCAGAGCCCGGTGGACGTCGAAGAAGCCGAGGACCTCGTCGACGACCCGGTCGAAGTGCCGGGTCTTGTAGCCGGTGGACGACTCGTGGGTGTTGCCGTGCATCGGGTCGCACTGCCACACGACCTGGTGGCCGCTGGCGGTGACCTTCTCGACGATGGCGGGCAGGACGTCGCGGATCTTCCCGTTGCCCATCCGGCTGATCAGCGTGAGCCGGCCGGGGAGGCCGTCCGGGTCCAGCCGCTCCACCAGCTCGGTGGCCTGCTCGGGGGTCGTCGTCGGGCCGATCTTGACGCCGATCGGGTTGGCGATCCGCGAGGCGAACTCGATGTGCGCGCCGTCCATCTGGCGGGTGCGCTCCCCGACCCACACGAAGTGCGCCGACAGGTCGTAGGGCCGGTTCTCGTGCACGCGCAGCAGCGCCCGCTCGTAGTCGAGGATCAGCGCCTCGTGGCTGCTGTAGAGCTCGACGCTGCGCATCGCGGCGTGGTCGATGCCGCAGGCCTTCATGAACGCCAGCGCCCGGTCGATCTCCTGCGCGATCACCTCGTAGCGCACGCCGGCCGGGGAGTTGGCGACGAAGTCCTTGTTCCAGTCGTGCACCGCGTGCAGGTCGGCCAGACCGCCGCGGGCATAGGCCCGGATCATGTTCATCGCGGCCGCGGAGTTGGCGTAGGCGCGGACCAGCCGGTTCGGGTCGGGGATCCGCTTCTCCAGGACCGGCTCGAGCGAGTTGACCATGTCGCCGCGGTAGGACGGCAGGCCGAGCGCGTCGATGTCGGACGACCGCGGCTTGGCGTACTGGCCGGCCATGCGACCGACCTTCACGACCGGCACGCTGGCGCCGTAGGTGAGGACGATCGCCATCTGCAGCAGGGTCCGCGTGGTGCTCTGCAGGTGCGGCTCGGTGTTGAGGTCGAAGGTCTCGGCGCAGTCGCCGCCCTGCAGCAGGAACGCCTTGCCCTGCGCGACGTCGGCCAGCTGGGCCCGCAGGCCGTCGACCTCGGCCGGCGCCACGATCGGCGGCACGGAGGACAGGGTGCCGAGGACGGCGTCCAGCTCGGACCGGTCCGGCCACCGCGGCTGCTGAGCGGCGGGCAGCTTCTTCCACCGGTCGAGACCGGGGACCAGCTCAGCGGGATCAGTCAGGCTCACACGGTCCAGACTACGCAGAAGGACCCCGCCGCCCCCGGCACTCGGCGGCTCGCGCCGGGCCCCTGCGGCGGGCCTAGCCGAAGAAGACCTCGGCCTCGGAGTAGCGCTCCGGCGGGACGAGCTTCAGCTCCGCCGTGGCCGCCGAGAGCGGCACCCGGACGATGTCGGTGCCCCGCAACGCGACCATGACTCCCGACTGCCCGTCGTGCACCGCGTCGACGGCGGCCAGCCCGAAGCGGGTCGCCAGCACGCGGTCGAACGGCGAGGGGGTGCCGCCGCGCTGGATGTGCCCGAGCACGACGGCCCGTGCCTCGCGGCCCGTGCGCTCCTCGATCAGCGAGGCCAGCGCCGCCCCGATCCCGCCGAGGCGCACGTGCCCGAACGCGTCCCTCTCGCCGGTGGACAGCATCAGGTCGCCGTCCTTGGGCTTCGCCCCCTCGGAGACGACGAGGATGGGCGAGTAGCCGGAAGCGAACCGGTGCTGGCAGTGCTTCACCACGGCGTCGACGTCGAACGGCTTCTCGGGGATGAGGATGACGTTGGCGCCGCCGGCCATCCCGGCGTGCAGTGCGATCCAGCCGGCGTGCCGGCCCATGACCTCCACGACCAGCGTGCGGTGGTGGCTGTCGCCGGTGGTGTGCAGGCGGTCGATCGCCTCCATCGCGACGCCGACGGCGGTGTCGAAGCCGAACGTGTAGTCGGTGCCGTCGAGGTCGTTGTCGATCGTCTTCGGGACGCCGACGACGCGCATCCCGGACTCCGCCAGCTTCGTGGCGACGCCGAGCGTGTCCTCCCCGCCGATCGGCACGAGCGCGTCGATGCCGAGGGTGCGCAGGTTCTCCATCGCCCGCTCCGGTCCGCCGTCCAGCGCGTACGGGTTCGTGCGGGAGGTGCCGAGGACCGTGCCGCCGCGGGGCAGGATGCCGCGCACCGCCGCGAGGTCCATCGTCACGGTGTCGGACTCGAGCACGCCGCGCCAGCCGTCGCGGAATCCCACGATCTCGTCGCCGTGCTCACCGATGCCCTTGCGGACCACCGCGCGGATGACCGCGTTGAGGCCCGGGCAGTCCCCGCCGCCGGTCAGGATGCCGATGCGCATGAGGTTCCTCCGGGAATGTTCGTCGCGGCACGCGAGTTCGTCGGCGTCATGATGCCGCAGCTGAGAGCCACAGTCGCGTGACCCGGGTGATCGCGGTCACAGGCGCCACGGGAGTGCTCGGCAGCCGCGTCGTCCAGCGGCTGGCCGGGGCCGACGGCATCGCGCTCCGGCTGGTCGTCCGCGACGCCGCCCGCGCACCCCGGGTGCCCGGTGCGGAGGTCGTTCCCCATGCCGGTGGCTACGCCGATCCGGACGGTCTGCGCCGCGCCCTGTCCGGTGTGCACACCCTGTACCTCGTGTCGGCCGCCGAGGCCGAAGACCGGCTGCGGCAGCACCTCGACGCCGTCGCCGCCGCGGTCGACGCCGGTGTGCAGCGCATCGTCTACACGTCCTTCGTCGGCGCGCACCGCCCGGTACCGACGTTCACCCTGGTGCGCCATCACGCCGCGACGGAGGAGGCCATCCGCGCCAGCGGCGTCCGGCACACCGTTCTCCGGCACAACATGTACGCGGACTTCGTCCCCTTCTTCGCCGTCCTCGACGACGGCCGGCCCGTGATCGCGGCACCGGCCGGCGAGGGCCGGGTCGGGTTCGTGTCGCGCGACGACCTCGCCGACGTCGGCGCGGCGGTGCTGCTCGACGACTCGGGAGCGCTCGACGGGCAGGCGCTGGAGGTCACCGGGCCCGAGGCGCTGTCGATGGCGGAGGCGGCGGCCGTCCTCAGCGAGGTGACGGGGCGCCCTGCGGAGTACCGCGACCAGACCGTCGAGGAGGCCTGGGCGACCCGCCGTCCCTCGGGTCATCCCGACTGGGAGATCGAGGGCTGGGTGACCAGCTACCTGGCGATCGCCGCCGGCGAGCTCGCCACCGTCACCGACGTCGTCCCTCGTCTGACCGGGCACCCCGCCCGGACGGTGGCCGAGCACCTGCGCGCCCACCCCGAGGACTGGGCGCACCTGCGCTAGACGCCGGTGACGCCGTCGATCCCCTCCCGGATCACGTCGGCGTGGCCGTTGTGCCGGGCGTACTCCTGGATGAGGTGCAGCAGCACCCGGCGCAACGAGTACTCGTCGCCGGACCGCCGGTCGACGCCGGTGACGTCGAGCGACGGCGCGGCCGCCTCGATGTCCCGGGCGATCGCGATCTCGGCCTGCCAGGCGGCGAACGCCTCCTCCGGTGCCGCGTCTGCGGCGTCGTACGCGACCTGGAAGTCGCCGTCCGGCGACCAGACCAGCGGGACGTCCTGCCCGTCCAGCACCCGCCGGAACCACGCCCGCTCCACCTCGGCCATGTGCCGGACCAGCGAGAGCAGCGACAGGGACGACGACGTCGTCCGTCGCCGGAGGTCGTCGTCCGAGAGCCCGGCGCACTTGAGCGCGAGGGTCTCGCGGTGGAACTCGAGGTAGGCGCGCAGCAGCTCCCGCTCGCCACCGGCGAGGGGGACGTCGGTCCGGCCGTCCGTCATCAGCCCGCTGCCTCCATGACCTTCCAGCGCTCGAGGTTGTAGCGGGCGTCGACCAGGGCGTCGTGCGTGCCCGCGGGCTTGGGCGGCAGCTCCGGCCGGCCGAGGTCGTCCCAGCGCTGGCGCAGCTCGCGGGTGAACCGCGGGATCGGCCGGGGCAGCGCCGGCATCGCACCCCACAGCTGGCACAGCGCGACGTGGTCGTAGGCGGCGAACCACGCCCACAGCTCGATCTCCTCGCCCGGGCCGGTGAGGAAGGCCAGCAGGTCGTCACGGATGCGGTCGCGGGTCCGCCATGCCTTGTCCGCGGGCGACGGCAGCTGGTCGAGCACGTTGCGCCGGACCCACGGGATCGCCTTGCGCTCGTCGAACTGCGTGCTGACGGCGTAGAACTCCCGTCCCGTCTCGTCGACGACACCGATCGACACCAGATCGATCGTGGTGCCGTCCTCGATGAACTCGGTGTCGTAGAAGAAGCGGCGCGGGCTCACGGCGCCACGGTAGAGGCGTCCGCCGGCGGGTCCGGCTCCCGCCACGTGTCACGCACCGCGACCGCCTCCACCTCGACGAGCTGGTCGGGCCACCCGAGCACGGCCACCCCGAGCAGCGTGCTGGGTGCGTCGTGGTCGCCGAAGCACTCACGCACGACCTGCCACGCCGCGACGAGGTCGGCACGGTCGGTCGACGCCACGTAGACGGTGGTCTTCACGACGTCGGTCAGCGCCGCACCCGCCGTCTCCAGGACCGTGACGAGGTTGGCCATCACCTGGCGGGCCTGCCCGGCGACGTCGCCGACGGCGACCGTGCGGCCGTCGCCGTCCAGCGGGCAGGCGCCGGCGGTGAAGAGCGTGCGGCCGGGATCGGTGACGGCCGCGTAGGCGTACGGGACGCCGTCGTGCAGGTCGGGCGGGCGGATGAACGTGATTCCGGTGGTCACCGGGCCGATCCTGGGGCATCGCCGGTCGGTCCGCCCGGCTAGCGTGCCGGTCATGCCGGTACTGGCCATCGACGCAGGAACGACCGGGGTGACGGCGCTGGTCGTCGGCGAGCAGGGCGACGTCCTGTCCCGCGGCTATCGCGAGTTCGCGCAGCTCTTCCCCCGCCCGGGCTGGGTCGAGCACGAGCCGGACGACATCTGGACGGCGACGGTCGCCGCGTGCCGGGAGGCGCTCGCCGGCACCGACGCCGAGCCCACGTGCGTCGGCATCACCGACCAGCGGGAGACGGCCGTGGTGTGGGACCGGCGCACGCTGCGCGCCCCGCGGCCGGCGATCGTCTGGCAGGACCGGCGCACCACGGGTATCTGCGACCGGCTGCGTCCCTCCGAGGAGCGTGTCACCGAGCTCACCGGGCTCCGGCTCGACCCCTACTTCACCGGCACGAAGTACGCCTGGCTGGCCGAGCACGAACCGCATCTGTGGGCCGGCGTCCGGGACGGCGCCCTGGCCCTGGGCACCGTCGACTCCTATGTGATCGCCCGCCTCACCGGCGGTGCCGCCCACGTCACCGACCCCAGCAACGCCTGCCGCACGCTGCTGTTCGACCTCGCGAAGGGCAGCTGGTCCGACGAGCTGTGCGACCTGTTCGACGTGCCGCGGCCGGCGCTGCCCGAGATCGTGCCCAGCTCCGGCGTCGTCGGCACCACCGACCCCGACTCGTTCCTCGGGCTCGCGCTGCCGATCGCCGGGATCGCCGGCGACCAGCAGGCCGCCCTGTTCGGCCAGGCCTGCTACTCCCCCGGCATGAGCAAGTGCACCTACGGCACGGGCTCGTTCGTGCTCACCAACACCGGGACGACGCCGGTGCGCTCCGACGCCGGGCTGCTGAGCACCGTCGCGTGGGACATCGGCGACGGGCTGGTCTACGCCCTCGAGGGCGCCATCTTCGTCACCGGTGCCGCGGTGCAGTGGCTGCGTGACGGGCTCGGCCTGATCGATTCCGCCGCCGAGATCGAGGGCCTGGCCCGCACGGTGCCCGACTCCGGTGACGTCGTGTTCGTCCCCGCGCTGACCGGCATGGGCGCACCGCACTGGGACCCGCACGCCCGCGGCGCCATCCTCGGGCTCACCCGCGGCACCACCCGCGCGCACCTTGCCCGGGCGACGCTGGAGGCCATGGCGTTCGAGGTGCGCGACGTCGTCGACGTCATGGTCGACGAGGCCGGGCTGGAGGTGCCAGAACTGTCCGCCGACGGCGGTGCCAGCGCCAACGACCTGCTCATGCAGCTGCAGGCCGACCAGCTCGGCGTCCCCGTCCGCCGTCCGGTGGTCACCGAGACGACGGCACTGGGCGCGGCCTTCCTGGCCGGACTCGGCACCGGCGTCTGGAGCTCGACCGACGAGCTGGCCCGGACCTGGGCGCTCGACCGGCGGTTCGAGCCCGAGCCCGGACGGCGGGACGACGGCCGGCACGACCGGTGGCGCGACGCCGTCGGCCGCGCCGGCAAGTGGACCTCCTGACCGTGGAGACGCGGCGGCTCGTGCTGCCACTGTTCACGTCGGAGGACGTGGCCGCGATCGTCGGAGCGCATCGGCTGCCGTACTGGGCACCGGACTTCCCGGCGGACGGCGACCGCGAGATCGCCGCATTCCTGGAACGAACCGGGATCCCCTCCGGCCCCGATGCCGACTTCACCGCCCGCCTGGTCGTCGAGCGGGACAGCGGACTGGCGGTCGGCAGCGCCGGCTTCCTCGGGCCGCCCGAGAACGGCCGCGTGGAGATCGGATACGGGCTCGTGGCGTCCCGCCGCGGTCGGGGCTACGCGACCGAGGCGGTGCGGGCCCTGACCGCGTTCGCGGTGGGCCGACCGGACGTGACCGAGGTGGTAGCGACCGTCGAGCCCGGCAACCTCGCCTCGATCCGTGTGCTGGAGAAGGTGGGATTCACCGAGCGCCCGCGTTCGGGGACCGAGCTGCGCTACGCCCTGCCCTGATCAGCTCCGGTGTGCGGCTACCTCTGACGGCCGCGGTCGCCGACGGAGTTCGCGCCGAACTCCTGGCCGTCGAGTGCGGCGATGTCCCGCTCGAGCTGCGGCACCCGCCGCTTGGCGGCCACCAGCATCACCTTCTCCGAGACGGCGCCGGTGACGACCTGGCGCAGCGCCGAGACGATGCCGACCGAGCCCGGCACGAACACCCGGCGACGACGGGTCTCCAGGTTCTCGACGAGCGCCTCGGCGCACGCGTCCACCGAGGTGTAGGCGCCCAGCGGGCCCGGGAGCTGCGTGCGGGTCGCCGCGAAGGTGGGCAGCGCGGCCTCCGTGTCCCGCACCATGTCGGTGTCGATCCACGTCGGGTGGGCGCTCGCCACCGTCACCCCACGGTGGGCGACCTCCAGGCGCAGCGCGTCGCCGAAGCGCTCGAGGCCCGCCTTGGCCGCGCAGTAGGCGCTCATGCCCGGCAGGACGGTGAAGGCGGCGGCCGAGCTGATCAGCAGCACGTGTCCCCGGCGCTTCGCGATCTCCGGCAGGGCGGCGTGGGCGGTCAGCATCGCGCCGATGAGGTTGACCTCGACGGTGCGGGCCAGCGCGTGCGGCGAGCTGGTCATCACGGTCGTCAGCGGCGCGATGCCCGCGTTCGCGACGACGACGTCCAGCCCGCCGAAGGTGTCGACGGTGCGCTGCACGGCCGCCCGCAGCGCCTCCGCGTCGGTGACGTCGGCCTCCACCCACAGGTGCTGCGGACCCAGCTCGTCGGCGACGGCGGCCAGCTGCTCCGGCTCCAACCCGACCAGCGCGACGCGGGCTCCCCGGGCGGCGGCTTTGCGGGCGAGCGCGGCGCCGATGCCGCGCGCCGCACCGGTGATCAGGACGGTCTTCCCGTCCAGGGACGTGCGGGTGCGCGCCATCGAAGCTCCCTCGGGTGTGTGGCGCCCGCATTGAGCGCTCCTGAGCGCCGTTGTAGCTTGTTGAGCGTTGCTCAGCAAGCCGAGCCGCACGCCTAGTCGAGGAGCCCGTCGCCGGTGACCAGCACGCTCGAGACACCCGCGGCGTCCCCCGACGCGTCCCCCGACGCGCGCGAGGTACGGGTGGCGATCATCGGCTCCGGGTTCGCCGGCCTGGGCATGGCGATCGCGCTCCGGCGACGGGGTGAGACGGACTTCGTCGTCCTCGAGCGGGCCGGCGACGTGGGCGGCACCTGGCGGGACAACACCTATCCCGGGGCCGCGTGCGACGTGCAGTCCAACCTCTACTCGTTCTCGTTCGCGCCCAACCCGCGATGGGGGCGCTCGTACTCCGAGCAGCCCGAGATCCAGGCGTACCTGCGGGCCACCGCCGACCGTTTCGACGTCCGCAGGCACTGCGTTTTCGGTGCCGACGTCACCTCGGCCCGGTGGGACGACGCCGCGCGGCGGTGGCACGTGACGACGACGGCCGGCGAGTTCCGGGCGCGCGTCCTGATCTCGGCGGCGGGCGCGCTGGCCGACCCGGCCCGTCCCGACATCCCCGGCCTCGACACGTTCGCCGGCACGGTCATGCACTCGGCCCGCTGGGAGCACGCCCACGACCTCTCCGGCAAGAGGGTGGCGGTCATCGGCACCGGCGCCTCGGCGATCCAGGTGGTGCCCGCGATCCAGCCGATCGTCGACAGCATCACCGTCTACCAGCGCACGCCCGCCTGGGTCGTCCCGCGCACCGACCACCCGGTGAAGCCCTGGACGCGCCGGCTGTACACCTACGTCCCCGGGCTGCAGCGCGGGATCCGCGCGTTCCTCTACCTCTTCCGCGAGTTCCTCGTGATCGGGCTGGCCAAGAACCGCCGGTTCCTCCGGCCGGTGGCCAAACTCGCGCGCACGCATCTGCACCGCCAGGTCCGCGACCCCAAGCTTCGGAAGGCCCTCACCCCCGACTACACGATCGGCTGCAAGCGGATCCTGATCAGCAACGACTACTTCCCTGCCGTCGCGGCGCCCAACGCCGAACTGGTGACGGCGGGCATCGCCGAGGTGCGGCCGCACTCCGTCGTGACCAGGGACGGCGTGGAGCGGCCGACCGACACGATCGTGCTGGCCACCGGCTTCTCCGTGACCGACCTGCCGATCGCGAAGCGGATCCGGGGCCGGGAGGGTCGCTCCCTGGCCGACGTGTGGTCCGACGGCATGGTGAGCAACCGCAGCGCCGCGGTCGCCGGGTTCCCGAACCTCTTCCTGCTGGTCGGCCCCAACGTCGGGGTCGGGCACACGTCGATGGTCTACATGATCGAGTCGCAGGTCGCCTACGTGGACGACGCGCTGCGGACGATGGACGCCGAGGGCCTCGACGTGCTCGAGACCACGCCCGCCGCCCAGGAGGCGTGGCGCTCGCTCGTCGCCGAGAAGTCGAAGGGCACCGTGTGGCTCGCCGGCGGCTGCGCCAGCTGGTACCTCGACCGGCACGGCCACAACACCACGCTCTGGCCGGACTTCACCTTCCGGTTCCGCCGGCTGACCCGGAAGCTCGACCGCGAGAACTACGTCGGCGTCCCGGCCGGAGCACCCGCCTCCCGGCCGGAGGTGGCGGCGTGATGCACACCGTGTGGCGCCGCGTCGCCGCCGTCCGCACGCCGGACGGCGCGCAGCTGCACGCCGTCGTCGACGGCTCCGAGGACGCCCCGGTCACCCTCGTCCTGGCGCACGGCTGGACCTTGGCGCAGGCCGCCTGGGACGACGTCGCTGACCTGCTCGCACCCCGCATCGCCGACGGCGAGCTGCGGCTGATCCGGTACGACCAGCGCGGCCATGGCCGATCGACGTGGCCTTCCCCCACTCACCCGGACGCCGAGATCTCCATCGACCAGCTGGGCGCCGACCTCGCATCGCTGCTCGACCAGCTCGTGCCGACCGGCCCGGTGGTGCTCGGCGGCCACTCGATGGGCGGCATGACGATTATGTGCCTGGCCGCTGCGCGCCCGGAGCTCTTCGGCGACCGGGTGCGCGGGGTGGCGCTGGTGTCGACGTCGGCCGGCGACCTCACGTCCGATCCGCGCAGCGCCGCCGGGCGCATGGCGGCGCTGAAGCCGGGCGTGCTGAACGCGGCGCTGGCGGGCGCCGTCCTGGTGGAGAAGCTCCGGACGCTGCTGCCGCCGAGCCACCCGCGGCACCGGAGGATGGTCCGCGAGCTCCTCTACGGCGCCGACGCGAGCGACGCGATGGTGCTGGCCGGGGCGGAGATCATGCACGCGTCGACGGTTCGCGCGTTCATCACGTTCATGCCCGCCCTCGACGAGCACGACAAGCGGGAGAACCTGTCCGCGCTGACCCGCGTACCCGTCGAGATCTTCGTCGGCGACGAGGACAAGCTCACGCCGCCGCGGCACAGCCGGCAGCTCGCCGACGCGCTGCCCGATGCCCAGCTCCACCAGGTCGAGCGGACCGGGCACATGCTCCCCCAGGAGCGCCCGCAGCTGCTCGTCGACGCCCTTCTCCGGCTGCTCGAGGCGGCGCTCGACGACCGGGCCGCCGCGTGAGGGCACCATCGACCGCGTGACCGCCTCCCCCGCCGAGCCGCCCCGGCTGCGGCGGTCGGCCGACGACCGGAGGGCGCAGCTCGTCCGGATCGGCCTCGAGCTCCTGCCGACGACGCCGGTGCAGGAGCTGACCATCGACGAGGTGGCCCGTCGCGCCGGCATCAGCCGCAGCCTGCTGTTCCACTACTTCGCGACCAAGCGCGAGTACTACACGGCGGTCACCCGGGCCGCGGCCGACCTGCTCTGGGAGCACCTGCTGCCCCGGCCGGGCACGTCGCCGGAGGAGCGCGTCAGCGGGATGCTCGACCGCTACGTCGGGTGGGTGGAGACCTATCGCGAGACCCACCTCGCGTTCGTGCGCGGCGCCGCGGGCGGCGACCCGTGGGTCTCGGAGGTCTACGAGGAGACCCGTGGCCGGCTCGTCGAGGCGGCCCTCGACGCACTCGGCCTGCCCGACGACGCCCGCCGCCGCCAGCTGATCCTGGCGTGGTTCGCCTTCACCGAGGACCTCGTGGGCCAGTGGGCACTGGAGCCGACGATGTCCCGCGACGAGCTGCTCGCCCTGCTCCGCGACGTGCTCGACCGCCTGTCCGCCCGCTGAGGGATCAGCCGGCCAGGGACGACGGCATGCGGTCGCCGGCCTCGCCCGGCGGGGGCTGCAGCTTGGCGACGACGTCGGGAGCGCTCTTGCCGGTGGCGTCCATCGACTTCTTCACCGTGGCGCCGTAGACGTCGACGTACTCCTGCCCCGACAGCTCCATGATCTCGTACATGATCTCGTCGGTGATGGAGCGCTCGACGAACCGGTCACCGGAGAGCCCGTCGTAGCGGGAGAAGTCCAGCGGCTTGCCGAAGCGCACGCGGACCCGCGTGATCTTCTTGCCGAACGGCAGCTTCCGGGTGCCGTAGCACATGGCGACCGGGATGACCTGGGCTCCGGTGTCCAGCGCCGTGCGGGCGACGCCGATCTTGCCGCGGTAGAGGCGGCCGTCGGGCGAGCGGGTGCCCTCCGGGTAGATACCCAGGAGCTTGCCCTCGTTCAGGATCCGCTTGCCGGTCTGGATGGCCGCCTCGGCGGCCGACGCGCTCGACCGGTCGATCGGCACCTGGCCGGCGCCGCTGAAGAAGGCCCGCTGGAGGAAGCCCTTCACGCCCGTGCCGGTGAAGTACTCGGCCTTGGCCAGGAAGGTCACGCGCCGCTTGAGGGACAACGGCATGAAGATCCAGTCCGCCGCGGAGAGGTGGTTGCTCGCCAGGATCGCCGCACCGGTCGCCGGCACGTTCTCCACGCCCTCGACCTCCGGGCGGAAGAGGACGCGCACCACCGGACCGATCGCGACGAACTTCAAGAACCAGTAGAACAACACGCCTCCCTCGTGAACTGCCAGACTAGGGAGCCCAGTGGCCGATGGACAATCGGTCGTCCTGTGTGACCTCTGCAACCGCCCGTCCGCCGATGCACCGCCCGCCGGCATCGCCGCCGGCCGCCGAGGAGGATCTCCGTGTCCGGTCCCGCCCTGCCGCCCGCCGACGTGATGCCCGGCGCGGAGCCGTTCGCGTTCCCCGGGAGCGGCCCGAACGGCCGGACGGGCGTCCTGCTGGTGCACGGCTTCACCGGAACCCCGATGAGCATGCGGCCCTGGGGTGAGCACCTGGCCGAGGCCGGCTTCGCGGTCCGCTGCCCGCTCCTGCCCGGGCACGGCACCCGCTGGCAGGACTGCAACCTCAGCAGTCACGGTCAGTGGACGACGGCGGTCGACGAGGCCTTCGACGCGCTGGCCGTCGACTGCGACCGCGTGTTCGTGGCCGGCCTGTCGATGGGCGGCACCCTCGCCACCCGGTTCGCCGAGGTGCGGCCGGACGACCTCGCCGGCCTGCTGCTGGTCAACCCGTCCTTGTTCACCACGCGGCTCGACGCGAAGCTGCTGCCGATGCTCTCGAAGCTGACCGGCAGTTGGGCGCCGATCGCGAGCGACATCAAGAAGCCCGGGATCACCGAGCTGGCCTATCCGAAGCTGCCGACCCGGGCGATGATGCAGCTCCGTCAGCTGTGGTCCGTCACGCGAGCCGACCTGGGCCGGATCACCGCGCCGGTGATCGTGTTCCACAGCCGCGAGGACCACATCGTCGAGCCGGCGAACTCCCAGGCGCTGCTCGACGGCGTGTCCAGCACCGACGTCTCCGAGGTCGTGCTGGAGAACAGCTACCACGTCGCCACCCTCGACAACGACGCCCCGCTGATCTTCGCGGGCTCGGCGGACTGGATCCGCGCTCGTACACCTGCGGCGGAGACGCGGTGACCAGCGGCCGGCGGGGGCGCGGACGCCGGGACAACGGCCTCGACGCCGTCCTCTGGAGCCCGCTGCGCGACGTCGACCCGCGGGTCGGCGAGCACCTGCTGGACGTCCTGCAGACGGCGGACATCGCCGCCTATCTCGAGCCCTCGGCCGACGTCGCCCCCTACACGCGCAACGTCTCGCTGCCCAGCCCGCCGGCGGACCGCCTGTTCGTCGACCGCTCCCGCGTCGCGGAGGCGCGCGCCCTCGTCACCGAGCACGTCGGCCCCGACGAGCGGCACGCCCCGCCCGCCGCCGGGCCCGCCCGCCCGGCGCCCGAGCGGGCGGCACTGCGGGCCGATCTGGACGAGGACGCCGAGTGGCGGCGGATCGTCGCCGGCTTCGAGGCCGAGAACGGGCGCCCGGTGGTGGCGGAGGAACCCTCCGACGCTCCCCCGCCCGCGCCGCACGAGCCGGACGTCCTGGACCGGCCGGACGAGCACTACGAGCCCCCGGTGCCGCCGCCCCTGCCGGTTCCGGCGCCGGCGTCGCTGTACGCGGTGCTGCTGGTGATCGCAGGGGTCCTGCTGGTCGGCGCCCCGAGCCTCGTGCGCCTGTCGGAGGACGCGGGCCTGGTGATCGGGCTCGTCCTCATCGCCGGTGGGGTGTTCGTGCTGGTGTCGCGCATGAGGGACCGCTCCGACGACGGCGACGGCGACGACGGAGCCGTCGTCTAGGCAAATGACACTGTCGTCCTCGGGACGACACCGCGGCCACGTGCCGTTCCCCTGTTCAGCGGAGCCGCTTCGTCGCCACTGCACGGAGCCCTCCGGGCCCCACTCGCGGCGACCCCGATCCTCTAAGTTTCTCGGGTGAGCTCTCACTCCCCCTCCGCCACCGTCGCGCTGACCGGCCATCTCATGGACACCGGGATCCTCGCCCGCGTCCTCGACGACGTCCTCGAGTACGGCGGGGACTACCGCATCGAGTCGCTGGACCTGGGCCGCCAGCACGAGGACGAGTCGCGCGCGGTGATCAGGATCCAGACCGACGAGAGCGAGCTGCTCGACCGGATCGTCATGCGGCTGCAGGTGCACGGCGCCAACCCGGTCGACCCGGGGACCGCCACCACGCGCGCCGCCCCGACCGACGGCGTGTTCCCCGAGGACTTCTACTCCACGACCAACCTGGACACCTTCGTCCGGCTCGACCGGGAGTGGCTGGCGGTCGACCGCGCAGAGATGGACTGCGGCCTCGTCGTCGAGGAGCGCGACGGGCAGCCGCACATCCGCAACGTCCCGGTCAGCGACGTGCGGGCCGGGGAGGCGGTCGTCTGCGGTGCGCACGGCGTCCGGGTGGAGATGCCCCCTGCCGTCGCCCGGGGCGAGGAGGAGGACTTCGGCTTCATGTCCTCGTCGGTGTCGAGCGAGAAGCCGCAGGCGCTGCTGGTGCGCCAGATCGCCGAGCGGATGCGCGAGGTGAAGGCCGAGGGCAAGCGGATCCTGTGGGTCGGCGGCCCGGCGGTGGTGCACACGGGTGCGGCCCCGGCGATGGTCCGGTTGGTCGAGGCCGGCTACGTCGACGTCCTCTTCGCCGGCAACGCGCTCGCGACGCACGACATCGAGTCCTCGCTCTTCGGCACCTCGCTCGGCGTCGACCTGGCCAAGGGCTCCGGCGTGCCGCACGGCCACGAGCACCACATCCGGGCCATCAACACGATCCGCGCCGCCGGATCCATCGCGGCGGCCGTCGAGTCCGGTGTCCTCACCGGTGGGGTCATGCACGCGATGGTTCGGGCGGACAAGCCGTTCGTGCTGGTCGGCTCGGTGCGCGACGACGGCCCGCTGCCCGACGTCTACACCGACGTCATCGAGGGCCAGCGGGCGATGCGAGCCCAGCTTCAGGACGTCGGCTTCGCGATCATGGTCGCCACGATGCTGCACTCGATCGCGACCGGGAACATCCTCCCCGCGTCGATCCCGCTGGTGAGCGTCGACATCAACCCGGCGACGGTCACCAAGCTCGCCGACCGCGGCAGCGCCCAGGCGATGGGCATCATCACCGACATCGGGCTCTTCCTCGAGCAGCTCGCCCGCGAGCTCTGCTGATCGGAGTGCGAGGGCGCGGAAAACGCGTCCCTCCCACTCCACTCAGGCGGTGCCCTCGCTGACGGCCTGCCGCACGAGGTCGGCGGCGCCGACGATCCCGGCCTGCGGGCCGAGTTCGGCGGCGACCACGCGCGGCCCCGGCCGGTAGCCACGGCCGGGCAGGGCGCGGTCGAGGCGTTCGCGGGCCGGGCCCAGCATCATCTCGCCGAGCTTGCTCACCCCACCGCCGATCACCACGACCTCCGGGTCGAGGACGGCGGCGAGGTCGGCGATGCCCTGCCCCAGCCAGACCCCGACCTCGGTGACCAACTCCAACGCCAGCGGATCGCCCTGGGCGGCGGCCCGGGCGACGTCCTCGCCGGTCAGCCCGTCGGGGTCGGGACCGACCCGCTCCAGGAGCAGCGCGGCCGCCGCGGGCGAGGTGCGGGCGACCTCGCGGGCCGTCTGGCCGAGCGCGGTGCCACTGGCGTACTGCTCCCAGCAGCCGCGGTTGCCGCACGGGCAGAGCCGGCCGTCGGGCACCACCCGCATGTGCCCCCACTCCCCCGCGACCCCGTGGGCGCCGGGACGCAGCCGGCCGTCGAGCACGATGCCGCCGCCGATCCCGGTGCCCAGCGTGATCATCAAGGCGAGGTACGCGCCGCGGGCCGCGCCGTAGCGGTACTCCGCCCACGCGGCGGCGTTCGCGTCGTTGCCCACCCACAGCGGACGCTGCAGCCGGGCGGTGAGGTCCTTGCGCAGGCTGGAGTTCCGCCAGGCCAGGTGCGGACTGAACAGCACCGTGTCGCCCGTACGGTCGAACCAGCCGGCGGCGCCGATGCCCACGCCGACCAGCTCACCGCCGTGCGCCTCGGCCAGCTCGTCCACCACCGCGGCGATCGCGTCCTCGGTGGAGCTGACCGAGCTGCCGGGTGTCGCCCGTCGCGCGGTGGCCAGGATCGTGCCGTCGGGTGCGACCACGCCGCCGGCGACCTTGGTGCCGCCGATGTCGATGCCGAGTGCGGGCAGCTCCGCGGCCGGGCCGGTCATGCGATGTCGATCCGCTGCACGGCCGGCGGCTCGCCGGCCGCCTCCTCCGTCGCCTCCGCTGGGGTGCCCGCATCGGCCGGCGCGCCGGGGTGGGCCGCCTCGGCGAACGTGCGCAGCGCCGTCGCCGTGGTGGTCAGGACGTCGGCCAGCGCGGCGGTCAGCTCCGGCCGCTCACCACGGACGACGGCCGCGATCTGGCAGACCGGGCACCAGCGGCAGTCGGCAGGGTGGGCGTTCCCGACCGTCGCGCCGTCCTGCGCGGGGCCGGTCGTCTGGCGGAGGGTGTCGAGGACCCGTCGGGCCTGCTCGATCCAGTCGGTGCCGGGGTTCATGAGGTCCTTTCCTCGGCGGGAGTATCGGCGGGCAGCAGGTCGGCCGGCCACACCGCGGGGTCGGGGCGGAAGCTGATCTCCAGCCGGGCGTCCGGTCCGCCGGGGTCCGCGAGCCGGCCGCCGGTCACCTCGCAGCGGCGGAGCAGCGAGTCCAGGGGAAGGCACCGGCGGGTGCCGTGGGCGGTGAGGACCAGGTCGTCCTGCCAGCGGGTCAGGTCGACGTCGGCCCGGTCGGCGAAGGGCAGCGGCACGGTGAGCCGCCATCCGCCGTCCTGGCGTTCCGGGGCCGCCGGGACGGCGCCGCCGGCCGCCGGAAGCTCGAAGCCGTCGAGGAGCGCCGCCAGTGCGTCGGCGTCGGCGGGGGCGGTGGCGCCCTCGGGCACCGGGTGGACCGGCGCGACGGCGCCGAGGTCGGCGAGGACGGCGTCCTGCTCCGCCGCCCGCTCCGCCCACCATGCTCCGTCCGGCCCGGCCGGCAGCGTGCGCGACAGCACCGCCGATGCGCCCAGGCCGTGCAGCCCCAGCACGGTCGCCGCCGAGCGCAGCCGAGCGCCGCCACCTGCGCGCGGCGGCGCGACGAGGCAGACCGCGGTGTCGGCGGGGTCGGCCAGGCGATCGCGGGACAACAAGCCCTCGACGACCGGCACCGCGGCCAGCGCGAGGTCCACCGGCCCGCGGCGAGCTGTCCCGAACGCGACCGCGGCGGTCCGGACGGCGCCCAGCGCCCGCACCCCGGGCGGGAACAGCTGCCCCAGCCACCACCGCAGCGCCGCCGGTAGCCCGAGCAGGGCCGCCGCGGCCTCGGGCGGGCCGGCGTCCAGCACGACCAGCTCGGCATCAGCGTCGGCCAGCCGGGCGAACAGCGCGACGTCGGTGGCGCCGGGCGGTGCGACCACCGCGCCGGCCGGAGGAAGGGTCAGATCGGGGACGACGGTCGCCACGGCGGCCGCGGCCGGCAGCCAGAGCGACTCGAAGGTCGCCTGGCCGTCGACGACGGCGACCTCGAGGCCGGCGACCTGGTCGAGACCGGGCACCGGCGGCTCCTGCCGCGAGAGCAGCACAGTGCGCCGACCGGACCGGGCGGCACGGACGGCCGCCGCGGCGGCGAAGGTCGTCGTCCCGGCCCCTCCGGGACCGGTGAACAGCAGGGTGCGCACCGTAGGGCTGCCTGACAACTCAGCCCTCGACGCGCTTCTTGAGCTCCTTGAGAGCGGTGTCCAGGATGACCTTCTCGGCCTTGCGCTTGATCATGCCGAGCATCGGGATCGAGAGGTCGATGGTGATGGAGTACGTCACCTCGGTGCGGCCGTCGGTCTCGACGAGCGTGTAGGAGCCGTCCTGCCGCTTCTGCAGCTGGCCCTTGACCAGCGTCCAGGTCACCCGGCGGTCGCCGTCCCAGGTGTAGTCGAGGACGTAGTCGTCCTTAAACGCACCCGCGTCGAGGACGAAGTGGACCCGGCGGGCCCGGCCGTCGTCGCCGGTCTCGAGAACCTCCACCTGCTTGGCGGCCGCGACCCACTGCGGATAGTCGGGGAAGTCGGCGATGACCGCCATGACGTCGGCGGCGGGCGCCTCGACGACGATCGACTGCGTGGACTGGTCGGCCATGGCAGCAGGCTAGTCGGTCGCCGTCCTCCGGCGAGGTGACCGGCCATCTCTCTGCCTACTCATGGGTAGGGACGGCCGGTAGATTGATCGCCGACGTCCCAGGAGGGGTCGGAGGCGACGGTGCCCCCGGGCCGACGGGGAGGAGAGGACCAGGCGTGCGCGAGTTCAGCGTTCCTGCGACCACCGAGGTGGGCCCCGACGAGGCGCTCACCGACCTGCTCGCCAAGAACGTCGCCGAGGTCGGTGACAAGACCGGCTTCCGCGTGCGCCGGGGTGGCCAGTGGGAGGACGTCACCTGGAAGGAGTTCGGCGACCAGGTCGCCGGCGTGGCCAAGGGCCTGATCTCCTGCGGGGTGGCCGCCGGTGACCGCGTCGCCCTGCAGGCCAAGACCCGCTACGAGTGGGCCGTCATCGACTTCGCGATCTGGACGGCGGGCGCGGCGACCGTGCCCATCTACGAGACGTCGAGCGCCGACCAGGTCGCGTGGATCCTCTCCGACTCCGGAGCCACCGCCGTCCTCGTGGAGCGCGACGAGCACGCCTCGGCGATCGAGTCCGTCCGCGAGCAGACGCCCGACCTCCAGTCGGTCCACGTCATCGACGACGGCGCCGTCGACCAGCTCATCCACGCCGGCCGCGACGTGCCCGACAGCGAGCTCCAGGCACGCCGCGCCACGCTGCACGCCGACAGCCTGGCCACGCTGATCTACACCAGCGGCACCACCGGGCGACCGAAGGGCTGCGAGCTGACGCACCGCAACTTCCTGTTCGAGATCGGCAACGGCATGAGCCTGCTGGGCCGGTTCCTCAACGTCGAGGGCTCGCTGCTGCTGTTCATCCCCCTCGCCCACGTGCTCGCCCGCGTGATCCAGGTCGGCGCCGTCAAGACCCGCACGGTGGTCGGCCACACCCCGGACGTGAAGAACCTCGTCGAGGAGCTCGGCGAGTTCAAGCCGACCTTCGTGCTCGCTGTCCCCCGCGTCTTCGAGAAGGTCTACAACTCCGCGAAGGCCAAGGCCGACGGCGACGGCAAGGGCAAGATCTTCGACAAGGCCGCACAGGTGGCCATCGACTGGTCGCGCGCCCAGGACAAGGGCGGCCCCGGCATCGCGCTGAAGGCCCAGCACGCCGTGTTCGACAAGCTCGTCTACGCCAAGCTGCGGGCCGCGCTCGGCGGCCGGTGCCTCGGCGCCGTCTCCGGCGGCGCCCCACTGGGCGACCGGCTCGGCCACTTCTTCCGCGGCATCGGCGTCACCGTCTTCGAGGGCTACGGCCTCACCGAGACGACCGCGGCGGCCTCGGTGAATCACGACGACGCCCTGCGCATCGGCACGGTCGGGCGCCCCCTGCCCGGGGTGGACTTCGCGATCGCCGACGACGGCGAGGTGCTCATCCGCGGCGGCATCGTGATGCGCGGCTACTGGAAGAACGAGGACGCCACCAGGGAGGCCATCGACGCCGAGGGCTGGTTCCACACCGGCGACCTGGGCGAGCTCGACAGCGACGGCTTCCTGAAGATCACGGGCCGCAAGAAGGAGATACTGGTGACCGCCGGGGGTAAGAACGTCGCCCCCGCCGTGCTCGAGGACCGGCTGCGCTCGCACCGCCTGGTGAGCCAGTGCATCGTCGTCGGCGACCAGCGGCCGTTCATCGGCGCGCTGATCACCCTCGACGAGGAGGCCCTCCCCGGCTGGCTGGAGTCCAAGGGCAAGGACGCCGGACTCACCGCCGAGCAGCTCCGGGACGACGCCGACCTGCTCGCCGAGCTCGACGCGGCGGTCAAGGACGCGAACAAGGCCGTCTCGCACGCCGAGGCGATCAAGAAGTTCCGCGTCCTCGGCAGCGACTTCACCGAGGACAACGGGATGCTGACGCCGAGCCTGAAGCTCAAGCGTGCCGTCGTCATGAAGGAGTTCGACTTCGAGGTCGAGGCCCTCTACAGCCGCTGAGAACGGCCCCCGCGGCCGGGCCGTCAGGGGGTCAGCAGCTGGTCGAACGTCTTCGCGATGGTGGCCCACGACCAGCGCTGTTCCACCCACGCGCGGCCCGCGGCGCCCATGGCGCGGGCGCGTGCGGGGTCGTCGAGGAGGTCCCCGATCGTCCGGGCCACGGTCTCGGCCGACCGGGGCTCCACCACGTGCCCCGTCACGCCGTCCTGGACGGCCTCGGGGGCGCCCCCGGACGTCCCGGCCACCACCGGACGGCCGCACGCGGCCGCTTCGAGGAACACCATGCCCAGCCCCTCGACGTCCAGGCCGCCCCGGCGGGTCCGGCACGGCATGGCGAAGACGTCGCCGGCGGCGTAGTGCGCGGGCAGGTCCGGGGCGGCCACCGGCCCGGTGAGGACGACGGACCGCTCGAGCTCCCGGGAGGCGATCGCGCGCCGTAGGGACGCCTCCCCGGGACCTCCACCCACGAGGAGCAGGCGTGCGTCGGGGTGCCGTTCCAGCACCCGTGGCCAGCCGGCGACCAGGACGTCCTGCCCCTTGCGCGCGACGAGGCGGGACACGCAGACGACCACGGGGGCATCGCCGAGCCCGTGGCGTCGGCGGACGGCGGCACCGTCGGCGGACGGGGTGAACAGGTCGACGTCCACACCGGGCGACAGCTGGGCCAGCCTGGTCCGGTTCCCGAGAGCGGGCGCCAGCCGGGCGTACGTGTACTCGCTGATGTAGGTGAGGACGTCGAGGCCGCCCGCGATGCGCTGCATCACCTGGCGGGCGCCGGGCAGCGCCACCCAGCCGGTCTCGTGGCCGTGCGTCGCACCGACCAGGTGCCGGACGCCCGCCGACCGCAGCGCCGGTGCCAGGAGGGCGAGCGGTGCGGCGGCCCCGAAGAAGGCGCTGTCACAGCCGTACCGGCGGGCGAGGTCCGCGGCCTGGCACCCCACGCCGGGCGTGGGCAGGAGGACGCTGGTCGCCCGCCGCACCACGGGATAGGGCAACGCCGCGTCGTGGCGGGCCGACCCCGGGGCGTCGGAGGCCAGCACGACCAGCGAGTCCGGCGGGCGGCGGGCCAGCAGCGCCGCGACGAAGGTCTGGATGCCGCCCTGCCGTGGCGGGAAGTCGTTGGTGACGACCAGCGTGCGGCTCATCCGCGCCGGTCCTCGATCCAGTCCTGGGCGAACGCGACCCGCTGGGCGGCGGTCGGGTGGGACCCGAAGAGCCACTGCAACACCGCCGGCGGGTCCGGGTCGGAGAGGTTGGTGGTGGCGAGCCGGCGCTGCATGGCCGTGAAGGCCTCGGGATCACGCGTGAGGTCGAGGGCGTGGAGGTCCGCGCGCGCCTCCACCTGCCGTGACACGAGGTTCTGCACCGGTGTGGCGAGCAGTCCCCCGGCGGCGATGAGGAACAGCAGCAGCGGCACGACCCGCGGGTCGGCGGCCGACTCCGCTCCGGCCCGGCGCACGAGCGGCGTGGCGATGAGCAACCAGCCCAGCAGCGCGGTCCCCGCGGCCGTCCCCAGCGCGCCGATGAGGGTGCCGGTGAGCACGTCGCCGTTGACCACGTGCCCGAGTTCGTGGGCGACGATCGACTCGATCTCGTCGTCCGGCAGCCGCTTGAGCACCGTGTCGTAGACGACGATCCGCCGGGTGCTCCCGAAACCGGACACGTAGGCGTTGAGCGCGGTGGTCCGCCGGGAGGCGTCCGACACGAGCACGTCCTGCACGGGGACGCCGCTCCGGTCGGCCAGCGCGAGCAGGTCCGTGCGCAGCTGTCCGGCCGGCATCGGCTCGAACCGGTTGAACGCCGGCTCGATGACGAGGGGGTAGAGGAAGGACGCGACGACGACGAAGCCGGCCGCGGCGAGCGCGGCCCAGGCCCACCAGGTACGCGGCACACGGCGGATGAGCCAGAGGGTCACGAGCAGGACCAGTGCGGTGACGGCTGCGCTGATCGCGGTCGACACGGCGACGTCGCGCAGCCACAACCACCAGGTGCGGGTGGAGAGCCCGTAGCGGTGCCGCACCACCTCCGCGTAGATCCCGAGCGGCAGCGTCACCAGCTGGCCGAGAACGGTCAGCGTCAGCACTCCGAGCAGGATCTGCGCCACCCGCCCACCCCCGAACGGCCGCGCGACCGCGGAGACGATGCGGGCACCGAGCGGGGTGAGCCCGAGCGCCGCCGAGACCCCGAGCCCCAGCGCGAGGGAGGTCAGGGAGGCCGGCCGCAGTGCGGCGGCGAAGGACTTCGCCCGCTCGACCTGCTCCGGCGACAGGCCGGCGGTCGGGTCGACGGGAGTGAAACCGCCAGGAGGCTCCGGGAGCAGGTGCCAGGGGGTCCGGACGGCGATGACGACGGCGACCGAGACCCCGAGGACCGCGGCGGTGAGGAGCGCGGCGCGAGCGCCTCCCCGACCGGCCCGCGTCACGCGACCGATCGTAGTGACCGGGCCCTCCGCCGTCCGACGACGAGGGCCGGTGACCTCCGGGGAGGTCACCGGCCCTCGGCCGTGCTGAGCGCGAATCAGCCGAGCCGCCGGGCCCCGCTGAAGTTGCTCATCATGTACTGGATCGGAGCGACCTTGACGGGCGAACCCGACGTCGACGCATGCACCATCTGGCCGTTGCCGATGTACATGCCCACGTGGCTGACCGGGCTGTAGAAGAACAGCAGGTCGCCCGGCTGCAGGGCCGACACCGGGACCGGGGTGCCCATCTGCGACTGCAGGCCGCTGGAGTGCGGCAGGCTGATGCCGGCGGCGGAGTAGGCGTACTGCATGAGCCCGGAGCAGTCGAATGCGTTCGGCCCGGCGGCGCCCCACACGTAGGGGTCGCCGACCTGTGCCAGCGCGGTCCGCACCGCCGTCTGGGCAGCACCGCTGCCGCCCGCGACCGTCGCCGCGACAGGTGCGACCGCAACCGACCTGCCGGCGTGCGCCGTCACCACCTGGCGCTGCTGCGCGGCGCTGAGCCGGGCGTACTGGCGCTTGTAGTCGGCGATCTTGGACTTCAGGTCGGCCTGCTGGCCGGAGATCGCGTCGTAGGTCTTCTGCGCCTTCGCTGCCGCCTCGTCGGCCTTCGCCCGAGCCGCCTCAGCCGCATGGGAGGCGGTGGCGACCTTGGTGACGACGTCGTTCGTGTGGCCGGCGATCGCGTCGAGGGTGCCGAGCTGCGAGACGAACTCGTCGGCCGAGCCGCTGGTCAGCAGGACGTCGAGCTGGTTGAGGCCGTCGCTGGTGTAGGCGGTGCGGGCCAGCTCGCGGATCTGGTCGTCGAGCGCGTCGAGCCGCTTCTGGGCGTCGGCGGCGGCCTTGTCGGCCTTCGTGACCTCGGCCTTCTGCCGGTCGAGCTGCACCTTGGCGGTGTTGAGCTGCTCGCTCACGACCTCGAGCCGGTGGCTCGCCTCGGAGACGAGCTGCGTGGCCTGCTGCGGCGACGTGGCCTTGGCAGGTTCGGCGGCAGCGGTTCCGGGTAGGCAGGCGATCGTCACGATCGCGGTGGCGCCGGCGAGGAGGCCGGAGCGGGCCCGGACGGTGCGACGGGTCGCGGCGCCCGAAGAGCCCGAAGAGGTGGTGCGACCGGCCGGGGAGTCGGAGCGGAACAGATGTCGGGCATGCGTAAGTACAGCGTGAGGGGTCGCCACGTGCGGCGGCTCTCCGTTTCTTCCTCTGCGACCGCCTACCGAGTTAGCTGACGGGTTCGGGCTGGGAAGTCTGGCCCTATCCCCTGCGCGCCGGCGGACCGGTCTGCAGGGGAACTCACCCCAGAACTGCGGTGGGTCCCCGGCTCGCCTCGGACACCGCGAGGGTGCCGTCTGGCGATTAGGCGGCGCCGACCGAGGTCACCCGTCAGGTGACGACCACCCGGCCGACCGCAGCCACCGTACGGGCGTGATGACTTTGTGACAAACCGGGGACCCGTGGTTTGTGAGATGAAACTCCATCAGATCGTTACCTTCCCCACGCCGTGGCGCACCGAGAGCTTCGATTCGGTGCGCTAGGGAGCCGAGGGCCGTCAGTCGATGCACCGTGCTCATCCGGTCCGTCGTCCGTGCGGGGCCGAGCCCTCGGGCCCCTCGTCCCGGGCGTCGCGATGACGCAGCGGCGGGACGAGGCCGCACTCGGCCAGCGCACGGACGGCCCGGCGCTCGACCTCGTCGAACTCCACCACTACTCCGGGCGGGGGCACGACGACGTCCTCCGCCGCGGGTGCGCTCGGCGAGCCGGCGGAGCCGTCGGCGTGGGCGCGGACGCGCGGGGTCATGGGCACCACGACGGGGTCGACGCCCCGCCAGCCCGGTGCTGCACCGAGCAGGACGGTGACGACGCAGTCGGCGCAGCCGGTGCCGCGGGCGGTGCAGGTGTCGCAGTCGATCAGCATCGGTATCTCCTCCGTGAGTTGCCTGGACGGTAGGAGCGACCACCGACATTTTCCGCCGGCGCGGCTCAGGTGCCGGCGAACTCCCAGTGCCAGGGCTCCTCGCGACCGCGCCCCGGGTCGGCCCAGGTGGGGTGCAGGAACCCGAACCGGCCGGCGTTGGCGACCATCCAGGCGTAGGGCGCGGTGCCGAACGTCTGGATGCCACCGCAGAGATCCAGCGCCAGACCCCAGCCGTGGTTGCTGGTCCCCGGCACGGCCGCGAGGGCCGGCTTCTCCCCGTACAGCCGCACCTGGCTGGCGTACGTGCGGTAGGAGTCCGTGACGCAGATCGGCGCCCCGAACGACGACGCGTACGCCGCGGACATCGCCCGGAAGGCCGCGGCGGCGTCGCAGCGGAGCTGGTGGCTGCCCACGCCGATCGGGCACATGGCACTCGGCGGGATCAGCCCGTTGGGATAGCCGCCCCAGGCCCGCACGCCGCCGTAGCTCGCCGGATAGACGGTGTTCCCGCACTCGACCCGCAGCGCGCCGCCCTTCGGTCCGGGGGCGGCCACCGGCGCCCGCCGGCCGAGGGACGGGCGGCCCACACCGAGCACCTCGTCGGCCGGGAGGGTGCGGACGACGACCGCGCCCGCCCGGGCGTCGGCGGCGAGCATGGTCTTCCGGTCCAGCGCGATGCCCACGTGCCCGAGGCCGGACTCGGCGTTGCCGAGGAACACCAGGTCGCCGGGGAGCACGTCGGCCCGGTCCACCGGGACGGTGACGGCGAACAGACCCGCCTGGTCGCCGGGCAGCGAGATGCCCGCCGCTCCGAAGACCGACTGGACGAGTGAGCCGCAGTCCCACGACTCGGGGCCGGAGGTGCCCGGGGCGTAGGGGCGCCCGAGTGCGTCCATCGCCGCCGTCACCGCCTTCAGCGTCTCCGCCGGAAGCACGAGAAGTGACGAGGGCTGACGGGGCAGCTGGGCGGCACCGCGCTGCGCTCCCCCGCTCCGGGCCGCCACCGGCACCAGCCCGGCCGGCAGACCCGAGGCGGGATCGCGCAGCTGCGCCGCGGGCGGTGCGGTCACCCCGGCGGCCGCGAGCTGGTCTACGTAGGCACGCCAGTTGGCGGCGGTGCGCTGGTTGACGTCGAGCTGTTCCTTCTGCAGCTGGGCCAGCTGGCGGTCGACCTTCCCGAGCGCGGCGTCGAGGTCGTCGGTCACGGCGGCTGCCGCCGCCTCCAGCTTCTTCACGCGGGCATCCACCTGGTCGGCCCGCTCCTGCGCCTTGACCAGCGCCGCCTTGGCCCGGCGTTGCTGGTCCAGAGCCGCCTGCCGAGCCTTCTCCGCCGCTCCGATCACGTCCGCGGCGTGCTGGTCGACGGCGTCGAGATATCCCATGGCCGTCAGCACGTCCCCGGGATCACCGCCGGTGAGCAGCAGCGTGAGGGGCGTCAGCGATCCGCCGTCCTGGTACACCGCCGACGCGTAGCTCGCGACCAGTGCCTGGTGCTCGGCCAGCTTCGCCTCGGCGTCGGAGACCACCTTCTCGGCGACCGTGACGCCACCCTGCGCCTCGGTGAGGGCCTTCCGGGCCGCGGTGACCTCCCGCTGCTGGGCCTTGAGGCCGTCCTGCACGTCGGCCGCCCGCTGCTGCAGCTCGTCGAGTGCCTGGCTGTCCAGCACTCCCGACGTACCACCCGGCTGGTCGCTCGGGTCGGCCCCGGCCGGCCCCGCGGGCGGAACCGAGAGGGCGAGCGCGGCCAGGACCGCGACGAGCACGCGCGAGGCCGCACGACGGGTGCGCCACGGGGAGCGCGCGGACATCGCACCACCTCTGCTCGGGGGCGGAGCCCGCTCGAAGGGCACCGCCGGGGGGAATGGTCGCCTGCGCAGGAGCGACACGCCAGATGAGCTGCCACGGAGCGCTCTCCCGGGGGACGGGGGCGACGCCGTGTGCACCCGTCCCCCGGCGCCGGACCCCGGCGCGCGTCCCCAGGACTGTCACCACCCCGACCTACCGTCCGCCCGTGCCCATCTCCACTGCCCCCGTGCGGAGCGAGCCGGTCCGCTACGAGCAGGTGTCCATCGACGACGTCGGCACGCGACTGGCCGAGGTCACGTTCGTCGTCGTCGACCTCGAGACCACCGGCGGCTCGCCGAAGGACAGCGCGATCACCGAGATCGGCGCCGTGAAGGTCCGGGGCGGCGCGGTGCTCGGCGAGTTCCAGACCCTGGTCGACCCGGGTCGGGAGATCCCGCCCTACATCAGCGTGCTCACCGGGATCACCTCGAGCATGGTGGCCGCGGCGCCGCGGATCGGGGCGGTCCTGCCGGGCTTCCTCGAGTTCGCGCGGGGCGCCGTCCTCGTCGCCCACAACGCACCCTTCGACCTGGGCTTCCTGAAGGCGGCGTGCGCCGAGAACGGGCTGCTCTGGCCCGCCGCCGCCTCCGTCGACACCGCCGTGCTGGCGCGCCGGCTGCTCACCCGCGACGAGGTGCCCAACTGCAAGCTGGCCACCCTGGCGCCGTACTTCTCCGCCACCACCTCACCCACCCACCGCGCGCTGGACGACGCGCGGGCCACGGTCGACGTGCTGCACGGGCTGTTCGAGCGGCTCGGCCCCCTGGGCATCACCACGCTGGAGGAGCTGACCGGGCTGTCCCGGCAGATCGACCCCGAGCGCCGCCGCAAGCGGCACCTGGCCGACGCGGTGCCACACGGTCCGGGCGTCTATCTCTTCCGCGGCCCGCGCGACGAGCCCCTCTACGTCGGCACGTCGAGCGATCTGCGCAGCCGGGTGCGCAGCTACTTCACCGCCGGCGAGCAGCGCAGCCGGATCACGGAGATGGTGGCGCTCGCCCAGCGTGTCGACGCGATCCCGTGCGCCCACGACCTCGAGGCCGCCGTCCGCGAGCTGCGGCTCATCGCCGAGCACAAACCCCGGTACAACCGGCGCTCCCGCTTCCCCGAGCGGGCCCTCTGGGTGCGCCTCACGGAGGAGCCGTTCCCCCGCCTGTCGGTGGTCCGGCGGGTCCGCCCGGGCGCCGGGGTGTTCCTCGGCCCGTTCCCCGACCGCCACGGCGCCGACGCGGCCGTCGCGGCGGTCCACGAGTCGCTGCCGTTGCGCCAGTGCACGACGCGGCTGTCGCCGCGGGTCCCGGGCAGCGCGTGCGCCCTCGCCGACATGGGCCGGTGCGGAGCCCCGTGCACCGGGGCCCAGTCGGTCGCCGAGTACGCCCGGATCGCGGCGGTGTTCCGGGCCGCCGTGGAAGGCGATCCCCGGCCGCTCGTCGCCCCGCTGCTCGCCCGGGTGGAGCGGCTGGCCACCGAGGAGCGCTACGAGGACGCCGCGGTGCTGCGCGACCGCGTCGCCGTCCTCGTGCGGGCGGTGCGGCGCCGGCAGCGGCTGGAGTCGCTGGCGGCGGTGAGCGAGCTGGTCCTGGCCCGGCCGGACGGCGACGGCGGCTGGCACCTGTCCGTGGTCCGCCGTGGCCGGCTGGTGGCCGCCGGCGGGGCTCCACGCGGCACGTCGGTGCGGGGCACGCTCGCGGGCCTGCTGGCGACCGCGGAGACGCCGCTCGGTCCGGACGGCGAACTCGCCGCCTCCGTCGACGAGACCGAGCTGGTGCTGCGCTGGATGGAGAAGGCGGGCTCCCGGCTGGTGGAGCTCGACGGCGTGCTCGCCAGCCCGGCCCCTGGCACCGGGCCGTACACGACGTTCCTCGCCCGGGTGGAGACCGGCCGCACCGACCGCGATCCCTTCGCCGACGGCCGCTCCCTGGGCACCCGGGCCCGACCGGAGCGGGTGACCGCCGGTCAGGGCGGTCCCGCACGCCGCGCACCGATAGCATCGCCGGTGTGATCACCGCCATCGTCATGATCGACGCGGCCACCGACTCCATCCCCGAGGTGGCGTCGTCCATCGCCGACCTCGACGGCGTCAGCGAGGTGTACTCGACCGCCGGTGAGGTCGACCTGATCGCGATCGTGCGGGTCCGCGAGTTCGAGCAGATCGCGGAAGTCATCGCCGGCCGGATCAACAAGGTGCCAGGGGTGCTCGAGACCGAGACCCACATCGCCTTCCGCGCGTACTCCCGGCACGACCTCGACGCGGCGTTCTCGATCGGCTTCGAGACCTCCGACTAGCCGCCTGGCGCGCTAACCGGCGCTGTCGCGGACGGCCCGGCTGACGGTCACCCAGCGCTCGAGGAGCGCCGCCGCGCGCCCGTCGTCGACCGCCGCGGCCGCCCGCTCGAGCCCGGCGGCCAGTGCGTCGTGGAGCCGCTGCGCCCGCTCGTCGAAGGCCGCCAGCGCCGCTGCCGCGTTCAGCAGTACGGCGTCGCGGACGGGTCCGCGCTCGCCGTCCAGCACCCGGCGGAAGACGTCGGCGTTCACCGCGGGGGCGCCACCGCGCAGCGCCTCCGGCGGAGCGGCCGGGATGCCCAGCGCCGTCGGGTCGACGCGGTCGGGCTCCACCTCGCCGTCGCGGACGATCCAGACCGACGACGTCGTCGCGATGGTGAGCTCGTCCAGACCGTCGTCCCCCCGGAAGACCAGCGCCCGGCTGCCGCGGGAGGCGAGGACCTCGGCCATCACCGGCGCCATCCGGCGGTCGGCGCAGCCGATCGCGGACGCCTTCGGCCGAGCGGGGTTGGTCAGCGGCCCGAGGAAGTTGAAGACCGTTCCGATGCCCATCTCCCGGCGGGGCCCGGCGGCATGCCGCATACCGGGGTGGAAGACGGGGGCGAAGAAGAAGCCGATGCCGGCCTCCTGCACGCACCGGGCGACACCGGCCGCCGGCAGGTCGATGACGACGCCGAGTGCCTCGAGGACGTCGGCGGCACCGGAGGACGACGACGCGGCGCGGCCCCCGTGCTTGGCCACCGGCACCCCGGCCGCGGCGACCACCGCCGCCGCCATCGTCGAGATGTTCACGGTGTGGGCGCCGTCGCCGCCGGTGCCCACGATGTCGACGCAGTCCATCGGCAGCCGGACGGGCGTCGCTCGGGACAGCATCTCGGCGGCGAGACCGGCGACCTCCTCCGGAGACTCGCCCTTGGCGCGCAGGGCGACCGCGAAGGCGGCGACCTGGGCGGGCGTGGCCTCGCCGGTCATCACCTCGCGCATGGCCCAGGCCGTCTCGTCCGCGCTGAGGTCGGTGCGCGTGAGCAACCGGTTCAGCAGCGAAGGCCAGGTCGGGCTCGCGGTCGACGTCCCCGCGCTCCGCAGCGGGGCGCTCACCTGCGGCTCACCGCCGGTGGACGGGACGCCGCGCCTGGCTGCGCAGCAGCTCCGCGACCACGCCGGGAGCGGTCAGCGGGTCGACCGGCAGCGGGAGCGTCGCCTCGGCGCGCGACCAGTGCGCCAGCCAGCGGTCTGCCTGCCGGGCGATCAGCACGCACACGGCAGGCCGGTCGGCGACCTCCTGCTCGAGTTGACGGGTCAGGGCAAGCCCTCCCGTGGGCTGTGCCTCGCCGTCGAGGATGCAGAGATCGATGCCGCCGTCGTCCACCGCGCCGATGACCTCGGCGCCGGTCTCGCACTCGATCCAGCTGAGCGGGCCGACGTCGGCGGCGGGACGCCGGCCCACCGCCGTCCGCACGGCGTCACGAACCTCGGGACGGTGGCTGTAGACCAGCACGGTGGCCGGGACGGCGGTGTTGGCTGCGGAGCTCACGCGCCCGACCCTAGTGCCACGCCGAGGGGAATCCCCGACATGTCGTGGGCGTCGATATCGAGCTGATCACTTTGCCGCCACGCCCATCCCACCCGCGGTCGTGACGACCCCTCCCCGATGCCATGATGAGCCCCGTGACAACGGCCCCCGTCGCGAGCAGCGCCTTCGACACCTCGCGGGTGCACTCCCTGACCCGCCCGAACATCGTCAGCGTCGGCACGATCATCTGGCTCTCCAGTGAGCTGATGTTCTTCGCCGGCCTGTTCGCGATGTACTTCACGGCTCGCGCGCGAGCCCCGCACGGGTGGCCGCCGGCGCCCACCGAGCTGAACCTGCCGTACGCCACGGTGTTCACCGTGATCCTGGTCCTCTCCTCCGTGACCTGCCAGTTCGGCGTGTTCGCGGCGGAGAGCGGCAACGTCTACGGGCTCCGGCGCTGGTTCGCGATCACGTTCCTCATGGGTGCGATGTTCGTCGGCGGCCAGGCCAACGAGTACCGCGTGCTGGTCACCGAGCACCACACGAGCATCTCGTCGTCCACCTACGGCTCGGTCTTCTACCTGACGACGGGGTTCCACGCCCTGCACGTCATCGGTGGCCTCGTCGCATTCATCTTCATGCTCATCCGGTCCACCATGGGCCGCTTCACGCCGGCGCAGGCGACCTCGGCCATCGTGGTCTCCTACTACTGGCACTTCGTCGACGTCGTGTGGGTCGGGCTCTTCGCCACGATCTACCTGATCCGCTAGGGGACCGGTGTCCATTCCGAACACGCAGTCCGACGCCCCGCTCGACGAGGCGGAGTCCGCCTCGGGAAACCCGGTGCGCCGGGCCCGGGCTCGGCGCCGCTCGAAGCAGCGTCGACGCATGGCCAACGTCGCCGGCCTTCTCCTCGCCCTGGTGCTGACCGGAGCCACGTACTCCGTCTTCGCTCCGGCGCAGGCCGCGGAGGACGACAACGAGTCCGCGGCCGAGGCGGCCGGCCGGCAGCTGTACGAGCACAGCTGCATCACCTGCCACGGCTCGAACCTCCAAGGCGTCGAGGGCCGGGGCCCGTCGCTCATCGGCGTCGGTGAGGCGGCCGTGTACTTCCAGGTGCACACCGGGCGCATGCCGCTCACCCGCCAGAGCTCCCAGGGCCTGGACAAGCCCGCGGTCTTCTCCGACGAGGAGATCGACCAGCTGATGGCCTACGTCCAGGCCAACGGTGGCGGTCCGACCCTCCCCTCCGGCGACCTGCGCGACGGTGACCTGGCCGCGGGCGGCGAGCTGTTCCGCCTCAACTGTGCGTCCTGCCACAACTTCGTCGGTGAGGGCGGCGCGCTGTCGTCAGGCAAGTGGGCACCCAGCCTCAGGGACGCGAACGACCGCACGATCTACGCGGCCATGCTCAGCGGGCCCGAGAACATGCCGGTCTTCGGCGACAACCAGCTGACGCCCGAGCAGAAGCGCTCGATCATCAACTACGTGCAGACCGTCGCCGAGCAGGCCGACCCGGGCGGCGCCGGCGTCGGCCGCATCGGCCCGGTCGCCGAGGGCCTGGTGATCTGGGTCGTCGGCATCAGCGCACTGATGTTCGGAATCTTCTGGATGGGGAGCAAGGCGTGACCGCCCGCGAGGACCGCCCCGGCTCGGCCGGCGGTCACGACATCCCGGGTCCGCACCACGGCGGACCGGACGACGACTACACGCCGGAGCAGCTGGCGGCCATGAGCCGCGAGGACCTCGACCGGCTCGGCGCAAGCTACGACGGCGTGGAGGTGCTGCACGTCGACCCGGGCCCCGAGCCCGGTTCCCGCCTGGAGAAGCGCGCGATCCGCCAGGTCGGGTTCACGTTCGCCCTGGCCGGCCTCGCGGCGTTCGTCTTCGTGGTCATCTACGTCGGCTCGGGCTGGTTCCTCCCCGACTGGCACTGGACCATCACCGAGCAGGGCTGGAGCGCGTTCTTCACGCCACTGCTCGGCCTCCTCATGGGCCTGTCCCTGGCGCTGGTCGGCATCGGCCTGGTGCTGTACACGAAGAAGCTGCTGCCGCACGAGACGGCCGTGCAGGACAAGCACGACGGCTCACACTTCGACCGGGTGACGACCGGCGCGACCCTGGTCGGCGGCCTGCACAACAGCGGGCTGGCCCGGCGCAAGCTCATCACGCGCTCGCTGGCGTTCATGGGCGGCGGCCTGGGGCTCATGCTCCTCATGCCGCTCGGTGGACTGATCAAGAACCCCAACAAGGGCAACCCGTTGGGCACCACGAACTGGGCCAAGGGCGTGCGGCTCGTCCGCAACGACGGCAGCCCCATCCGCCCCGGCGACCAGGAGCCCGGCTCCCTGGAGACCGTCTTCCCGGCCGTGCCGGGCGGCAACATCCAGGCGGACGCCGCCACGATGCTCATCCGGCTCCGTCCCGAGCAGGTCGAGGAGGCCCAGCCGCGCATCGGGCAGGCCGACTTCGGCTACGGCGAGTACGTCGCCTACTCCAAGATCTGCACCCACGCCGGCTGTCCGGTGTCGCTGTACGAGCAGGAGACCAGCCGCATCCTCTGCCCCTGCCACCAGTCGCAGTTCGACGTCACGCAGGGCGCGAAACCGGTCTTCGGACCGGCCACGCGGTCGCTCCCGCAGCTGCCCATCACGGTCGACGACGAGGGCTACTTCGTCGCCCGCCGCGACTACATTGAGGCCGTCGGCCCGACGTACTGGAACCGGGAGCGCATCTGATGGCTCGCACCGCAACCGCACCGGGCGCGCCGACGTCGCGTCTCGGCAAGGCCGCGTTCGAGATCGACGACCGGCTCATCGTCGCCGGCCCGCTCCGGCGCACGCTGAACAAGGTCTTCCCCGACCACTGGTCGTTCCTGCTCGGCGAGATCGCGCTCTACTCGTTCGTCGTCCTGCTGCTGTCGGGCACGTACCTGACCTTCTTCTTCGACGCCTCCATGAAGGAGGTCGTCTACGACGGTTCGTACGCGCCGCTGCGCGGGGTCGAGATGTCGGCGGCGTACGACTCCGCGCTGCAGATGTCCTTCGACGTCCGCGGCGGGCTCTTCCTGCGCCAGGTCCACCACTGGGCCGCGCTGCTGTTCGTGGCCTCGATCGTCGTGCACCTGCTGCGCATCTTCTTCACCGGTGCGTTCCGTCGCCCGCGCGAGACCAACTGGCTCATCGGCGTCGTCATGCTGGTGCTGTCGCTGCTCATGGGCGTCACCGGCTACTCGCTCCCCGACGACCTGCTCTCCGGTACCGGGCTGCGGATCATCAGCGCCATCCTGCTGTCGATCCCCGTCGTGGGTACCTGGGTGCACTTCGCGGTCTTCAACGGCGACTACGTCGGCGAGAACATCATCGGCCGCTTCTACATCGCCCACGTGCTGCTCTTCCCGGCGATCCTGCTGGGCCTGATCGCCGTGCACCTGCTGATCCTGGTCAAGCAGAAGCACACCCAGTTCGCCGGCCCGGGCCGCACCGAGCACAACGTGGTGGGCAACCGCCTCTTCCCCACGTTCGCGGCCAAGGCCACCGGGCTGTTCTTCGTGGTCTTCGGCCTCATCGCCCTGCTGGGTGGTCTGGTGCAGATCAACCCCATCTGGCTATGGGGCCCGTACAACCCCTCGCAGGTCTCGGCGGCCTCGCAGCCCGACTGGTACATCATGTTCCTCGACGGGTCGACGCGACTCTTCCCGGCCTGGGACATCAACCTGCCCGGCAGCTACACGATCCCGGCGCTGTTCTGGCCGACGGTGGTCATCGCCGGCGCCATGTTCACCCTCCTGGCCCTGTACCCGATGATCGAGCGCAAGCTCACCCGCGACACCGCCTCGCACCACCTGCTGCAGCGGCCCCGCGACGTCCCGGTGCGCACCTCGCTCGGCGTCATGGGCCTCACGTTCTACGTGTGGCTGATGATGTCGGGGGGCAACGACGTCATCGCCGACAAGTTCCAGATCAGCCTGAACGCGATGACCTGGATCGGCCGCATCGGCGTGATCATCCTGCCGCCCATCGCCTACGCGATCACCTACCGCATCTGTCTCGGCCTGCAGATGCACGACCGCCAGGTGCTCGAGCACGGCATCGAGACGGGGGTCATCCGTCGTCTGCCCAACGGTGAGTTCATCGAGGTCCACCAGCCGCTGGGTCCGGTCGACGCGCACGGCCACGGTGCCCTCGCCTACGGCGGTGCGCCGGTGCCCAAGAAGATGAACCAGATCGGTGGAGCGCGCCGGGCCATCCGCGGGTTCTTCAGCCCGATCGAGCCGCCGGCCCGCGTCGAGCTGGAGCAGCGCGCCGAGGGTCGCGGGCTGTCCCCGCAGGAGAGCGACCGGGAGCTCACCACCTCCGGCCGGCCCACCGAGGGCGGTCGCCCGTCCGAGGGTGGACGCCCCTCCGAGGGCGGACGTCCGCAGGAGCCCCGGGACTGATCCCCCGAGGCGGTCAGGCTCAGCAACGAGAAGCAGGGCCCCGGTGGATGCCACCGGGGCCCTGCTTCTTCGTCGGGCCCGCACCGCCGCCCGGTGAGGTGCCCTCCGCCGACCGCCTGCACGATCGCTCCGGGGTACAGCTCGTCCTTCTGAGTTTCTGCAGCGCTCCCCCAGCAGGTGAAACCCCCTGGAGCAGCCCGAACGACCCGACGACGGCCGGGCCTAGTAGACGACGGCCGGGCCTCGTACCCGACGGCGCTCCGGCCGGATGGCGCCGCCGGCGGCCCTCTCCTCGCTGGTGCGCACGGCTCCTGGAGTCGAACTCGCCCTCCGGGAGTTCTGCAGCGCTCCCCCAGCGCGAACGATCCCCCGAGAGCCGCCCGGAACGTCGCGGGACCGGCGGCCGGGACAGCGCGCCACGGTCGGCCGGCCGGCCGACACAGGAGGAACGGTGGCCGGCACCCCGCCCACTCCCCCGCGGCACTCAGCACAGAGGCCCGCAGAACAGAGGCCCCCAGAGACGGCGAGGGCCCCTCCCGCGAACGGGAGGGGCCCTCGGATGCCGGGCGGCTGCGGCTCAGCTCTGGGTGGCGTTCTGCCCCACGTAGTACTCGAACAGCAGACCGCCGATGGTGCACAGCAGCGCGACGCCCGCGATCACGATCAGCCAGGCGTACCAGAAGGCCAGCGCCAGGCCCATCAGGGCGGCCGACATGGCCAGCCCGAGCGGCCAGTAGCTGCCGGGGCTGAAGAAGCCCAGCTCGCCGGCGCCGTCGGCGATGTCGGCGTCCTTGCGGTCCTCCGGGCGGGCGTCGATGCGGCGGGAAACGAACCAGAAGAAGCCGCCGATCAGGCCGGTCAGCCCGCCAGAGAGGACGAGCGCGGTCGTGCCGATGGGCTCCTTCGACCAGAACCCGTAGACCGCCCCGGCGACCACGCAGAAGAGCGCGATGATGTTGAAGATGAGCGCCTCGACCTTCACGGCCGTGCCTCCTCGTGCGTCAGGGTGATCGGGGTCCGGGGAGCGGTCACCTCAGCCACCGGCCTGCTGCTGGTTCACACTCTTGTTCTCGACCAGCGGCAGCGGAGTGGTGGTGGTGGCCTTGCCGGACTGGCCGATGGACTCGAGCGCCTCCGACGTCCCCATGCCCGACTCGCGGGCCTGCAGGTAGGCGTCGTAGTCGTCGCCGGAGACCGCGCGGACCTCGAAGTTCATGTACGCGTGGTACGTGCCGCACAGCTCGGCACAGCGACCGACGTAGGCGCCCTCCTTGCGGACGGTCACCTCGAACACGTTGTCACGCCCGTTCTCGTTGCCCGGGATGACGTCGAGCTTGAAGAGGAACTCGGGCACCCAGAACGAGTGGATGACGTCGGCCGACGCGACCTCGAAGCGGATCTTGCGATCGGTCGGGACGACGAGGATCGGGATGTCGCTGGACGTGCCCACCGTGTTGACCGGCTCGCCGTCAGGACCCTGGGTGTCGGGGTAGACGAACTGCCAGTTCCACTTGAAGGCGTTGACCGCGATCGTCTCGTCGGGGTTCTCGCTGCGGTCCTGGACCTTGTTCTGCACCGTCACGGTGAAGAAGAACAGGGCGGCGATGATGATGAACGGGGCGATCGTGTAGGCGATCTCGAGCGGCAGGTTGTAGGCCGTCTGCCGGGGCAGCTCGTCGCCGCGCTTCCGGTGGGCCACCACCGAGTAGAGGATCAGACCCCACACCAGGAAGCCGACGATCAGGGCGGCGATGACGGAGCCGGTCCACAGCTGACGCATCTCCGTGGCCTGCTCGGTGATGCCCTCGGGCCAGCCGAAACGCCAGAACTCGTTGTTGGGCATGTCGCACCCGCTGAGGGTCAGCACCCCCAGGAGACCGAGCGCGGCCAGCCGCGCGAGCCTGCTGCCTCGAGCCACTGCTCGCTGCCTCCTCGTCCTCCGTCCGGGGGTGCCGGACGGTCCTCACGGCGGCCCGCCAGCCGGTCCCCGGCAGACGGCATCCCCGCCGATCACAGTGTGGGGCGAGACTATCCGACTCCGCGCGGCGGCCGACCACCGGAGAGAGCCTGTCGGCGGGTCGCCCGCGTGGACCTTGTCCAGCAGGAGCCCTGCTCCCGCCCGGGCTCCCGGCCCGACCGGCGAGACGCGCCCGGCGGTTAGAGTCGGGGCCGTGTACTCCCGGCTGCTGACCCCGAAGTGGCTGCTGCTGCACCTGCTCGTGGCCGCCCTGTTCGTGGCCACCTTCTTCCTGGGCTACTGGCAGCTGTCCAAGGCCGAGAACGGCGGCGGTGCGGTCAACTGGAGCTACGCCCTGCAGTGGCCGCTCTACGGCTTCATGGGCCTGTGGTTCTACCTGCGCATGGTCCGGCTGGAGCTCCACCGCGACCCCGACGCGGACGAGCCGGGCACCGACGTCGTCCTGTACCAGCGCCCGCGGATCGACACGACGGGCGACCCCGAGCTGGCCGCCTACAACGCCTACCTCGCCGAACTGAACGAACGCGCACTGGGACAACGGAGCAGCAGACATGGCAGCTGAGCGGACCGGCACCTCCCGCATGGCCGAGAGGGGTTCCGAGCAGGGCATCGCCGTCGCGCTGCAGCGCTATCGCGTCATGGCCAATGTCGTCGGCGTCCTGCTGATCGCGCTCGTGATCGTGGCCGTGCCCCTGAAGTACCTGGCGGGCATCCCGGAGCCGACCAAGGTCCTGGGCATCACGCACGGCTGGCTCTACTTCCTGTTCTTCCTCACCGCCATCGACCTGGCGCTGCGGGCCAAGTGGAGCGTCAAGGGCACCGTGCTCACGATCCTGGCCGGCACGGTCCCGTTCGTGTCCTTCGCCGCCGAGCGGAGGACCACCCGCAGGACCCGCGCCGGTATCCCCATCTAGCGCCCGCCGGCCCCACGAACGACAGAGCCCGGCTCCCCCAAGGGGAACCGGGCTCTGTGGCGTCTGACGGTCGGTCAGACGGGGACGATCAGTGGAACGAGTCCCCGCAGGCGCAGGAACCGCCCGCGTTGGGGTTGTCGATCGTGAAGCCCTGCTTCTCGATGGTGTCGACGAAGTCGATCGTCGCACCGCCGAGGTAAGGGCCGCTCATGCGGTCGACGATGACCTCGACGCCGCCGTACTCGTACGTCTGGTCGCCGTCGAGGAACCGCTCGTCGAAGAAGAGCTGGTAGCGCAGGCCGGAACAGCCACCGGGCTGGACGGCGATGCGCAGCCGCAGGTCGTCGCGGCCCTCCTGGTCCAGCAGCGCCTTGACCTTGGCGGCCGCCGGGTCGCTGAGGATGACGCCGGTCGCGGCGTCGGTCGTGTCCTGCACCGACATGTTCTGTCCTCCCACATCCTTGGGTGCCCGCTGAGGCACGTGCCACAGCGACCCAACACCGCCGTTGCGGAGCTTCTTCCACTGTACGGCTCCCGTGGCGAGTTCCCAGGTCGCTTCCCCCACACACGTAGACTCCGGCCTGTGAAGCTCCGCCTGCGCGGCCGCCGCGATCGCGCCGGGACGACCGACGCGTCGTCCGCCGATCTCACCGATCAGCTGGTCAAGGCGTCCGGCAAGGGCCGGCCGACGCCCAAGCGCACGGAGGCCCAGGGCCGGCGCACCGGTCCCCCGCCGCCGCCTCCCACCACGCGCAAGGAGGCCTACAAGCGCATGCGTGCGCAGCAGGCGACCCGGCGCGTGGAGTCGCGACAGGGCGCGGCCCGCGGCGACGACTCCTACCTGCCTGCCCGTGACCGCGGCCCGGTGCGCAAGCTGGTGCGCGACGTCGTCGACACCCGGCGCAACGTCGGCAGCTTCTTCCTCGTCATCGCGGGCGTGGCGCTCATCGGCACCGTCGTGCCGAACCTCGCCGTCCGCAGCTACGCCAGCTTCCTGCTGTTCGCCTTCTTCCTGCTGCTCATCGTCGACTCGGTGGTGCTCTCGCGGCGGATCAACCGCGCGGTGACGGAGCGCTTCCCGGACGCCCCCAAGCGGGGTCTCTCCTGGTACGGCATCAGCCGCTCGACGATGATCCGGCGTTGGCGCTTCCCGAAGCCGGACGTCGCGCCCGACGCCGAGGTCTGAGACCGTCGCCGGCCTGAACTACGGTCGGCGTCCGTGGAATTCAGACGACTCGGCCGTTCCGGCCTGACCATCTCCGAGATCGCGTACGGCAACTGGCTCACGCACGGCAGCCAGGTCGAGGAGGACGCCGCGCACGCCTGCGTGCGGGCGGCCCTCGACAACGGCATCACGACCTTCGACACCGCCGACGTCTATGCCGGCACAAGGGCCGAGTCGGTACTCGGCCGGGCCCTGAACGGAGAGCGCCGCGAGGGGCTGGAGATCTTCACCAAGGTCTACTGGCCGACCGGTCCGGGCCGCAACGACCGGGGCCTGTCCCGCAAGCACATCACCGAGAGCTGCCACGCGTCGCTGCGCCGGCTGCAGACCGACTACGTCGACCTCTACCAGGCGCACCGGTACGACCCCACGGTGCCGCTGGAGGAGACGATGACCGCCTTCGCCGACCTGGTGCGGGCCGGGAAGGTCCTCTACATCGGCGTCTCGGAGTGGCGGGCCGAGGAGATCGCGGCCGGCGCCGCGCTCGCCCGTGACCTGGGCATCCAGCTGATCAGCAACCAGCCGCAGTACTCGATGCTCTGGCGGGTCATCGAGGACGAGGTGGTGCCGACGTCGGAGAAGGAGGGCCTGTCCCAGATCGTCTGGTCGCCCCTCGCGCAGGGCGTGCTGACCGGCAAGTACCGGCCGGGCGAGCAGCCCCCGGCCGACAGCCGCGGCGGGCACGCCGAGGTCGGCGGCTCGATGCAGGGCTTCCTGCGCGACGACATCCTCACCCGGGTGCAGGAGCTGCGCCCCGTCGCGGGCGACCTGGGCCTGTCGATGGCCCAGCTCGCCGTCGCCTGGGTGCTGCAGAACCCCAACGTCGCCGCGGCGATCATCGGCGCCAGCCGGCCGGAGCAGGTCGAGGACAACGTCCGGGCCGCCGGGGTGCGCCTGGACGCCGACGTCCTGAAGCGGATCGACGACATCCTCGGGGACGTCGTCGAGCGCGATCCCGCCAAGACCCAGCGGGGGTAAGGGCCCCTGCGGGGCGGCCCCCTGACCCTTCACCTCAGGTGGAGGGTCAGGGAGCCGCGAGGCCCATCGGGCCGTAGACCTCGTGGTCGCCGTCGAAGAGGGTCACCGTGGCGACGCCCTGGTCGAGCAGCTCGCGCCAGTTCTCGCCCAGCCAGGACTCCGCGTCGCCCTGGTTGTCCGACTCGGCGACCTCCACCCCCACGGACGCCGGATCGATGGCCGTGCCGGCCGGGTCCTCGAGTCGCCAGTGCCAGCTCATGGTGGTCAGGCTAGTGACCAGCGAGGACCGTGTCCGTGTCGTGACCACCTGCCGGTTACACCGCCGCGGTCCCGGGCATGGTCGTGCATCGACCCCCCGACCGGAGGACCGATGACAGCCCCGCACACCCACACCCCCTCGGGGGCCACGAGCGCAGACGTGACGCCGACCCCGGAGAACGCCTCGACGGGACAGCTGATCGGGCAGCTCACCGAGCAGATCAGCAGCCTGGTCCGCAACGAGGCCCGCCTGGCCCAGGCCGAGGTCACGCAGAAGGCCAAGCGGCTGGGCGTGGGAGCCGGGCTGTTCGGAGGTGCCGGACTCTTCGCCTTCTTCGGCCTGGCCGTGCTCGTCGCCACCGCGGTGCTCGCCCTCGCGCTCGTCCTGCCCGCCTGGCTGGCCGGTCTCGTCGTCGCCGTCGTCCTGTTCGCCGTCGGCGGCGTCCTGGCCCTGGTCGGCAAGAAGGACGTCGCACAGGCCGCCCCGCCCGTGCCGACGCAGGCCATCGCCGGCGTCCAGGCCGACATCGCCGCCGTGAAGAAGGGGATGTCGCGATGACCGCCGGCTCGAACGACGCCGGGGCGGCCGACCCGGCACGGATCCAGGCCGAGATCGAGGCCACCCGCGCGCAACTGGCCGATACGGTCGACCAGCTCAGCGCCCGCCTCGACGTGCCGGCGCGGGCGAAGGAGAGCGCGGCCCGCGCCAAGGACACCGCCGTCGAGACCTACCGCGAGAGCCCGCCCGCGGTCATCGGCGCCACCCTGGCACTGGTGGGACTGGTGGTCGGTCTGATGGTCTTGCGGCGGAAGCGTGCGACATCGAGGAGGACACGTTGAGCAAGGGAGCCCAGCTCGCCTACCGGCCGATCGGCCTGATCGGCGGCATCCTGGCCGGAACACTGAGCGGCATCGTCTTCAAGCAGATCTGGAAGGCGGTCGCGAACGAGGACGACGCACCGTCGGCCCTGCAGAGCGAGTACCGGATGCGCGAGGTGGTGCTCGCCGCGGCGATCCAGGGCGCCATCTTCGCGGCCACCAAGGCCGCCATCGACCGGGCCGGGGCCCGCACCTTCACCAGGCTCACCGGCAGCTGGCCCGGCGACTGAGAGCGGACCCTCCAGCTCCTTCAGCAGGGCCGACGTCGTTCCCTCCGCACACCCGAGGAGCAGTTCCGTGACCGGCACCAGGCCGCGCGAGAGCGCCGTCGACCGCATCCGTGAACGGGTCGAGGAGAAGGCGGCCCGCCGGGCGGCCGCCGCCGAGGCGGCCAAGGCGGCCAAGGCCGCCAAGGCCGCGGGAAATGGTGGCAGTGGGCACCCCGACCCCAACCGGCCGCCCGCGGACGCACCGACGCCGCAGGAGCTGCCCGGCATCCACGCCGACAGGCCGACCGCGATCCCGTGGCGCGGGTGGAAGCAGATCCTCAAGCGGGCCTGGGCGGAGAACAAGGCCGACAACATGCCGATCATCGCCGGCGGGGTGGCGTTCTTCGGCTTCCTGTCGATCTTCCCGGCGATGATCGCCCTGATCTCCATCTACGGCCTCGTCGCGTCGCCCGAAACGGTGGCCCGGCAGGTGGAGGAGATCTCGGCGCAGTTGCCCCAGAGCGCCGCCGACCTCATCGGGAAGCAGCTTCAGGACATCGTCAGCAACGACAGCGGCGCCCTCACCTTCAGCCTGATCGTCTCCATCCTCGGCGCCCTGTGGAGCGTGTCCGGTGGCGTGGGCAACGTGATCACCGCGGTGAACATCGCCTACGACGAGGTGGAGGCCCGCAGCTTCGTCAAGCTCCGGGCGACCTCGCTCGCGCTCACGCTGGGCGCCATCGTCTTCGTCCTGCTCACCTTCAGCCTGGTGGCCGTGGTGCCGAGGGTCATCGAGGCGCTGCCCCTGGGCATCGTGGGCACGATCCTGGCCGAGGCGGCGCGCTGGCTGCTGCTCCTGGCCGTCTTCACCGGCTCGCTCGCCGTCGTCTACCGGGTCGCCCCCGACCGCGACGCGCCGCGGTTCCGCTGGGTCAGCCTCGGCGCGGTCATCGTCACGGTGATCTGGGCGCTGGTGAGCATCGGCTTCGCGCTCTACGTCGACCGCTTCGGGTCCTACGACAAGACCTACGGGGCGATCGCCGGCGTCATCGTGCTCATGCTGTGGCTGTACCTCACCTGCTACCTCGTCCTCCTGGGCGCGGAGATCAACTCCGAGGCCGAGCACCAGACGGCGCACGACACCACCACCGGAGAGCCCGAGCCCATGGGCGAGCGCAACGCCACGATGGCCGACACGCTGCCGGAGAACCCCGAGCCGCAGAAGGGCGACAGCGACCCGACGCGCAAGTGAGCGGAGTGCCAGGGCGCGGAAAACGCTCCCGTGGCACTCCGCTCAGCGCACGTGGGACTCCACGAACGGCGGCTTCACGACCTCCACCGTCTGGGGCCGGCCACGGACGTCGACGGCGAGCTCCGTCCCCTCCGCGACGCCGGCCGAGCTGTCGAGCAGGGCGAGCGCGATGCCGGTGCGCAGTGTCGGCGAGAAGGTGCCGCTGGTGACCTCGCCGACCCGGGCACCGTCGGCACCGAGCACCGCCATTCCGGGTCGCGGGATGCCGCGGCCGGAGGCGCGCAGCCCCCACAGCAGCCGCGACGGCCCCACCTCGCGCTCGGCCAGCAGCGCCTCGCGGCCCCAGAACGCCGGCTTCTTCCAGCCCACCGCCCACCCGGCCCGCGCCTGCACGGGGCTGATCTCGCGCGAGAGCTCGTGGCCGTGCAGCGGATAGCCCATCTCGGTGCGCAGCGTGTCGCGGGCACCGAGCCCGCACGGGCGGATGCCGAGGTCCTGCCCGGCGTCGAGGACGGCGTCCCAGAGGTCGCCGGCCCGCCCGGCCTCCACCAGCAGCTCGTAGCCGTGCTCGCCGGTGTAGCCGGTCCGGCAGACGGTCACCTCCGCGCCCGCCCGGCCGGAGCCGGTCACGAACGACATGTAGGACAGCTCCCCCGGCATGCCGAGCAGCTCCAGCACCTGCAGCGACCGCGGGCCCTGGACGGCGAGGACGGCGACCTCCGCGTGCAGGTCGGTCACCTCCACCCCGGCCGGCGCGTCGGCCCGCAGGCGCGCGATCACCTCCGCGGCGTTCGCGGCGTTCGGCACGAGCAGGACGTCGTCCGGACCGTGCAGGTAGAGGATCAGATCGTCGACGACGCCGCCGTCCGGGTCGCAGCACAGCGTGTACTGCGCCTGCCCGGGGCCGATGCGAGACATGTCGTTGGTGAGGCACGCGTCGACGAACGCCGCGGCGCCCGGTCCGCGGACCGTCGCCGTGCCCAGGTGGGAGACGTCGAACAGGCCCACCGCGCTGCGCACGGCGGCGTGCTCGGCGAGCACTCCCCCGCCCGCGTACTCGATCGGCATCGACCAGCCGCTGAAGTCGGCGAGCTTGGCGCCGGCTGCGACATGCCGGTCGTGGAGGGGCGACGTCAACGGGCTCACGGGTGGCACGCTAGCGCGGCCATCGTGCAGGGACCCGGCACGAGCGGGCGAGTGCCGGGGGGCACGGGGGTCCTTACTAGGATCGAGCGGTGCCGCCGACGATCACCGCCACCGACCACCCGCTGGAGAAGCTGACCGCCGACGCCGTCGTCGTCGCCGTCGGCAAGGGCCCTGACGGGGTCCTGCCCACCCCCGGAGCCGAGGCGGTGGACCGACTGCTGGGCGGGCGGCTGCTGCCGGCGCTGGCCGACCTCGGTGCGCGCGGCGGCGAGGACGAGGTCACCCGCCTGCCCTCCTTCGGCAACGGGCCGTTCCCCGTGGTGGCCGTCGCCGGCCTCGGAGCCCCGGATGCCTCCGGCGCGTACAGCAACGAGTCGCTGCGGCGGGCCGCCGGTGCGGCCAGCCGGGCCCTGGCCGGACGTCGCTCCGTGGTCAGCCTGCTGGCCGCGGTAGGGGGCACGCCGGACGCCGACCGGCTGCACGCCGTCGGCGAGGGCTCGCTACTCGGCGCGTACGAGTTCACCGCCTACAAGTCCGACCTGAAGGCCAACCGGCCCGCACCGCCGGCCGAGTTCACCGTCGTCGTCCCCGGTGCGGCGGCGGCCGAGAACCCCCTGCGGCGGGTGCGCGCGGTGGCCGACGCCGTGGCCCTCGTCCGCGACCTGGTGAACACGCCGCCCAACGATCTCTTCCCGGCCGAGCTGGCCGCGCGGGGCGCCGCCGCCGCGGAGAAGCTCGGCCTGTCGACGGAGGTCCTCGACGAGGAGGCGCTCGCGGCCGGCGGCTACGGCGGCATCCTCGCCGTGGGCAGCGGCTCGACCCGCAAGCCCCGTCTGCTCCGGCTCACCTACTCGGGTCGCGGCGCGGCCAAGAAGATCGCCCTGGTCGGCAAGGGCATCACGTTCGACAGCGGCGGCATCTCGATCAAGCCCTCCGCGAAGATGGAGGACATGAAGAGCGACATGGCCGGCGCGGCGGCCGTGATCGCCACCGTCTGCCTCGTCGCCCAGCTGGGCCTGCCGGTCGAGGTCACCGCCACGGTGCCCATCGCGGAGAACCTGCCCAGCGGCAGCTCGTACCGCCCTGCCGACGTGGTGACCTTCCGCAACGGCAAGAAGGCGGAGATCACCAACACCGACGCCGAGGGCCGGGTGGTCCTCGCCGACGCGATCGCGCGGGCCGCCGAGGACCGTCCCGACATCCTGCTCGAGACGTCGACGCTGACCGGCGCGCAGCTGGTCGCGCTCGGCAGCCGCACCGCCGGTGTCATGGGCCAGGAGAATCTGAGGGACGCCGTCATCGCCGCCAGCAAGCGCAGCGGCGAGTCGATGTGGCCGATGCCCCTGCCGACCGAGCTGCGCCGGGGCATGGATTCGCCCGTCGCCGACTTCGTCAACTCCACCGCCGACCGCTTCGGCGGCATGCTCGTGGGCGGGCACTTCCTGGCCGAGTTCGTGCCCGACGGCCTGCCGTGGGCGCACATCGACATCGCCGGGCCCAGCTACAACACCGGTGCGCCGTGGGGCTACACGCCCAAGGGCGGCACCGGCGTCCCTGTGCGGACCCTCCTGGCGACCATCGAGACCCTCATCGCCGACTGATTCACTGCGATCCTCCGGATCGCACCGCGTGCTATGACGTCGCGGTCCTCCGGATCGCACCGCGACCAAGGTGGCGCCTCCGTCAGGCCGAGCCCAACCCGTCATCCCTGCGGGACCCCTCCGGGGCCCACTCGGGCCGACAGGCCCCGTGGTCATCTCTCCCTCTGGCGGGCGGACCAGTCGCGCATGCGCTGGGGATAGCCGGTGACCTGGGCGTCGTAGACGGGGATCGCCAGCTCGCGGGACAGCCGCCGCGCCACCTCGGGCCCGTCGATCCGCCGCCGGGTCCATTCACCGTCGGCGGCCACGAGCACGATGGTGGTCTCGGTGACCGTCGTCCGTGGCTCGACGTATCCCTCGACACCGCGGCGGCTGGCGACGAACTGCTCCAGGTGGCTCAGGTCGCCCTTGTGCGAGCCGCGGTCCAGCGTGCGGCGACGGCTCCCGCCGCCGCCCTGCCCGCGGCCACGCAACCGGTCGAACAGGCCCATGGCGTTCCTCCCGTGGTCGTCTGTCGCCTCCGTGTCGGCATCGTGATCTTCCCGACGCTCGGTGGAGCAACGGCGCTTCGGGCCGCGCCGTTCCCGGAGTGGCAGGATGAGGCCAAGCCACCCCGCCCGATGGAGCGGGACGCCGACGACTGCATCGAGGAGCATCCGTGAGCGCACCCACCTCTCCCGCCGACCTGGTCATCCTCGGTGGTGGCTCCGGTGGTTACGCGGCGGCGTTCCGAGCCTCCGAGCTCGGGCTGAACGTCGTCCTCATCGAGAAGGACAAGGTCGGCGGCACCTGTCTGCACCGCGGCTGCATCCCGACCAAGGCACTGCTGCACGCCGGCGAGGTCGCCGACCTCGCCCGCGAGGGCGAGCAGTTCGGGGTGAAGACGTCGCTGGCCGGCATCGACATGGACGGCGTCAACGCCTACAAGGACGGCGTCGTCTCCAAGCTCTACAAGGGGCTGCAGGGCCTGGTGAAGGCCCGCAAGATCACCTACGTAGAGGGCGAGGGTCGGCTGACCTCCCCGACGACGGTCGAGGTGAACGGCCAGACCTACGAGGGCAAGCACATCCTCCTGGCGACCGGCTCCTACGCGCGGTCGCTCCCCGGCCTCGAGATCGACGGCACCCGGGTCATCACCAGCGACCACGCGCTCAACCTCGACCGCGTACCGGCCTCGGCGATCATCCTCGGCGGCGGCGTCATCGGCTGCGAGTTCGCCAGCGCGTGGAAGTCCTTCGGCGTCGACGTGACGATCGTCGAGGCGCTCCCCCACCTCGTGCCGCTCGAGGACGAGTCGTCGTCGAAGCTGCTGGAGCGCGCCTTCCGCCGTCGCAAGATCGGCTTCGAGCTGGGCAGCCGGTTCTCCGGCGTCCAGAACACCGAGAACGGCGTCAAGATCTCGCTCGAGAACGGCAAGGAGTTCGAGGCGGAGCTGCTGCTCGTCGCCGTCGGCCGCGGGCCGGTCAGCCAGGGTCTCGGCTACGAGGAGGCCGGGGTGCAGATGGACCGCGGCTACGTCCTCGTCGACGAGTACTGCCGGACCAACGTGCCCACGATCTCCGCGGTCGGCGACCTCATCCCCACCCTGCAGCTCGCGCACGTGGGCTTCGGCGAAGGCATCCTCGTGGCCGAGCGGGTGGCCGGCCTGAACCCCGCGCCCATCGACTACGCCGGCGTCCCCCGGATCACCTACTCCGACCCCGAGGTCGCCTCGGTCGGCCTCACCGAGGCGCAGGCCAAGGAGCGCTTCGGCGAGATCAAGACGCTCACCTACGACCTCGCCGGCAACGGCCGCAGCCAGATCCTCAAGACCACGGGCGCGGTCAAGCTGGTGCAGGCCGTCGAGGGCCCCGTCGTCGGCATCCACATGGTCGGCAGCCGCGTCGGCGAGCTCATCGCCGAGGCGCAGCTGATCTACAACTGGGAGGCCGAGGCCGACGACGTCGCGAGCCTCATCCACCCGCACCCGACCCAGAGCGAGGCGCTCGGCGAGGCCCACCTGGCCCTCGCCGGCAAGCCGCTGCACGTGCACGGCTGAACCTGCTTCTCCCCCACCCACCCAGCGCCAAGAAGGAGCCCTGCTTCGATGCCGACGTCCGTCACCATGCCCGCCCTGGGCGAGAGCGTCACCGAGGGCACGGTCACCCGCTGGCTCAAGCAGGAGGGTGAGCAGGTCGAGGTCGACGAGCCCTTGCTCGAGGTGTCGACCGACAAGGTCGACACGGAGATCCCCTCGCCCGCCGCGGGCGTGCTGAGCAAGATCCTCGTCGCGGAGGACGAGACCGTCGAGGTCGGCGCGGAACTCGCCGTGATCGGCGGCGGTGACGGCGCCTCCGGCGACGGTGGTGGCGGGGAGACCGCCTCCGCGGAGGACGCCGACACGACCCCGCAGACGCCCGGCCAGCAGGTGGAGGACGCCGGCCCGGCGACGTCGGAGTCGGAGCAGCCCGCACCGCAGCAGGAGGAGTCCGCGCCGGCCCCGTCCGACGGCGGCTCCGGTGGTGGTGGCGGCGGCGGTGAGGGCACGTCGGTGACCATGCCGGCGCTCGGCGAGAGCGTCACCGAGGGCACCGTCACCCGCTGGCTGAAGGCGGTCGGCGACGAGGTGACCGCCGACGAGCCGCTGCTCGAGGTCTCCACCGACAAGGTCGACACGGAGATCCCCGCCCCGGTCAGCGGCACGCTGCTGTCGATCTCGGTCAACGAGGACGAGACCGTCGACGTCGGCGCGGAACTGGCCGTCATCGGCACCGGCTCCGCCGGTGGCTCGGCCCCGGCGGCGCAGGAGGCCCCGAAGCAGGAGGCCCCGAAGCAGGAGGCCCCGAAGCAGGAGGCGCCCACGCAGGAGGCCCCGAAGCAGGCGCAGGCGGAGGAAGCGCCCCAGGCAGCTCGGGCGGCCAAGCCCGCGGCTCCCGCGACCGCCACCGCTCAGCCCGGCGGCGACTACGGCGCCAGCGGTGCCCAGCCCGCCGCCTCGCCGACGTCCGCCCCGGCACCTCAGGTGGCCCCGCAGGCACCGTCCGGCGACGGCGGAGGCGCGTACGTGACGCCGCTGGTCCGCCGGCTCGCCGCGGACAAGGGCGTGGATCTCGGCAGCGTCAGCGGTACGGGCGTCGGCGGCCGGATCCGCAAGCAGGACGTGCTGGCGGCCGCGGAGAAGGCGGCTGCTCCCGCCCCGGCCGCCGCGTCCGGTGCTCCGGCGGCTCGTACCCCCTCGCCGGCAGCGATGCCCGACACGTCGGTGCGCGGCCGCACGGAGAAGCTGTCGCGGCTCCGCGCGGTCATCGCCCGGCGCATGGTCGAGTCGCTGCAGGTCAGCGCACAGCTGACCACCGTGGTCGAGGTCGACGTCACCCGGATCGCGAACCTGCGCCAGCAGGCGAAGAAGGACTTCGAGGCCCGCGAGGGCGTCAAGCTGTCCTTCCTGCCCTTCTTCGCCAAGGCGGCGGTCGAGGCGCTCAAGGCGCACCCCTCGGTGAACTCCTCGATCGACCAGGAAGCCGGCACGGTCACCTACCACGACACCGAGAACCTCGGCATCGCGGTGGACACCGAGCGCGGGCTCCTCGTGCCGGTGATCCACGAGGCCGGTGACCTCAGCCTCGCTGGGATCGCCCGCAAGATAGCCGACCTGGCCGAGCGGACCCGCACCAACAAGGTGACGCCGGACGAGCTGGGCGGCGGCACCTTCACGCTGACCAACACCGGCAGCCGTGGGGCCCTGTTCGACACCCCGATCATCAACCAGCCGCAGGTCGCCATCCTCGGCACCGGCGCGGTGGTCAAGCGTCCGGTCGTCGTCCAGGACGCCGAGCTCGGCGAGGTCATCGCGGTGCGGTCGATGGTGTACCTGGCGATCACCTACGACCACCGGATCGTGGACGGTGCTGACGCCGCGCGCTTCCTCGGCACGGTGAAGGAGCGGCTGGAAGCAGGCCAGTTCCACGGCGACCTCGGTCTCGCCTGACGTTTCGTGATCGGGGCCCCGGCTTTCTCGCCGGGGCCCCGATCTCGTTCCGGGGTGTCGCAGATCCGACGAGGAGTTCCCGCATGAAGATCGCCGTCACCGGTGGGTCCGGGGCAATCGGCAGCCAGCTGGTGCCGGCCCTGCGCGCGGACGGTCACGAGGTCCTCCGGCTGGTGCGGCGGACGCCTCGCACCGCCGACGAGCACCGGTGGGACCCCCAGCACCGGCGCATCGACCCCAGCGTCCTCGCCGACGTCGATGCCGTGATCAACCTGGCCGGCGAGCCGATCCGCCCGCGTCCGTGGACGGCCGCCTACAAGCGGCGCATCCTGGGCAGCCGGGTCGACAGCACGACGACGATCAGCGAGGCGCTCGCCGCGGCGGCGGTCGCGGACCCCACCCGTCGACGCGTGCTGCTCTCGGGCTCCGCCGTCGGCTACTACGGCGACACCGGCGACCGGACGGTCACCGAGGACGCGCCGCCGGGTGACGACTTCCTCGCCCGCGTGTGCGTCCAGTGGGAGGCCTGCACCGCGCCCGCCGCGGTCGCCGGCGTCCGGGTGGCCCTGCTCCGGACGGGGCTGGTCATCGGTCGGAGCGTCCTGCTGATGCGCGTGCTCGGCCTCGTGTTCCGCGCCGGGCTGGGTGGCCGCCTCGGATCGGGCCGCCAGTACTGGCCGTGGATCAGCGTGACCGACGAGGTCGGCGCCATCCGGCACCTGCTGGCCGCCGACGTGTCCGGCCCGGTCAACCTCACCGGGCCCGATCCGGTGACGAACGCCGAGTTCACGCAGACCCTCGGCCGGATCCTGGGCCGTCCGACCGTGCTGACCGTGCCCCGCTTCGCGATCGCTCTCGCCATGGGCGAGTTCGGGCGAGCCAGCGTGCTGGGCGGGCAGCGCGCCCTGCCGACGAAGCTCACCGCGTCCGGCTTCCGTTTCGCCCACGCCGACCTGGAGTCGGCGCTGAGAGCCGCCCTGGCCGAGGGCTGACGAGCCTCAGTCGACGCGTTCGGCACTCTCGATCCGCCAGCCGTTGGCGGTCCGCACCAGCAGCAGGCGGACGGCGGTGTCGGGACGGCCGGCCGCACTACGCACCGGCGGCCCGTCCGAGTCGTCGCCGTCCACCACGTCGTGGGGAGGCCACCGGTCGACGACGTCGAGTGCGGCGCCGTCCCCGCTGACCGCCGCATGGTCGACCCGCAGCACCACCGGGGCGAAGCCCCGCAGCGCGCGGCCCGCCGCGGCCAGCTCCCCTGCGTACTGCTCGTCCGCCGCGCGGAGCGGGCTGTCGTGTGCGTAGACCCCATCCCAGTCCGCGGTCGACGGTTCGGCGAACCCGGCGGCCCGGCGGCCGTACAGGTCGGTGAGGACCGCCTTCCACTGCTCCGCGCTCGCCGGCACGTCCGCGGTGTCGGCCGGCGACGCAGCAGTTGCGACCCCGTCGACCGTCGTGTCCGGCGGCGGCGACGACGCTGCGGCGACCGGGCGCTCCCCCGCCTCGGCGGCCCCCGGGCCCAGCGCCCGGACCCCGGCCCAGCCGGCGAGCACCAGCGCGACGACGGCCAGTGCGGCGAGGGCGGCCCGCCGCGCGGACGCCGTCCCCATCGCGTCGCGGCCCCGGTCGGCGGCCGCCTGCAGGAAGGCCGCGCGGCGGCCGGCCGGCTCCACGACCACCGGCGCCGGACGGGGCCGGCGTCCGGGCACCTGGTGGGTCAGTTCGGTCCGGGGACGGCGTCCGGTCTCCGGGAGGTCGGCGGAGTTCGGTGAACCGGGCACCGGCAGCCGCACCGCCTCCGGACGGCACGCGTGTCGGAGGTCGAGCGCGAAGGCGGCCGCCGTCCCGCGCTCGTGGGGGTCGGCGGCCAGACCCCGGAGCACGACATCCAGCATCGCGGCCGGCGCGTCGGGCGCCAGTTCCGCGAGGTCCGGCAGCTGTCCCTCCGCGGCGACGGTGAGGGTGTCGGCGGGAGTGGCGGCGTTCCAGGGCGCGACACCGGTGAGCGCATGGAAGGCGGCGGCCGCGACCCCGAAGACGTCGGATGCCGGCCCGGGTGCGCCACCGCGCGCGACCGTCGGGTCGACGTAGGGCGGGGTCACCTCACCGGCCGCCGTCTCGCCCAGTACCCGGGCGACCCCGAGGTCGGTGAGCACCGGCCGCCCCTCGGCGCTGAACACGATGTTGCCCGGCGACAGGTCGCCGTGGACGACCCCGTGCCCGTGCGCGTGCGCGAGGGCTGCGGCCACCGGCGCGATCGCGGTGACCACCTCCCCCGGCCGCAGCCGCCCGCGACGGGCCAGCAGGTCGGCCAGGCTGCCACCGACCAGCAGCTCGAGGACCAGGGCGACCCGGGCCTCTCCCCCGCGCCGCGGCTGGTGGACCACCTCGAGAAGGCGGACCAGGTGCGGATGGTCGAGTTCACCCAGCAGCGCCGCCTCGCGCGCCTGCCGCGCCGGATCCCCCGCGATCAGCACCTTCACCGCGACGGGCGCGCCGCCCCGCCGCGGCACCGCTCGCCAGACCTCGCCGGACCCGCCACGGCCGAGCCGCGTCTCCAGCGTGTAGCCGGGCACCACCGGGGGCTCGGCGTCACGGGGCTCGGGAGCGGGGCTGGTCGACATGGGCAGACGGTAGGAGGCGGCGGCCTCGGCTGCGGGCGTTGTCCACAGGCTCGACCCGCGGCACCGGACCGTCGCCGCTAGATTCGGGCGATGTCCCCACCGGCCCAGGCGGAGGTCCTCGTCGTCGGGGCCGGCCTGGCCGGTCTGTCCGCGGCCACGCGGCTGGCGGCCTCCGGCTGCGACGTCCACGTGCTGGAGGCGGGCAGGCACGCCGGCGGCCGGCTGGCCACCGAGCGCATCGACGGTTTCGTCGTCGACCGCGGCTTCCAGGTGCTCAACACCGGCTATCCCCGCGCGGCCGACCTCGACCTCGATGCACTCCAACTCGGCTGGTTCGAGCGCGGTGCAGTCGTGCGGGTCGACGGTCGCGCGTACCGCGTGGTCGACCCCCGCCACCGGCCGCTCGCCCTCCCCGCCCTGCTCACCGCACCGCTGGGAGGCGTGCGCGAGAAGGCGGCGCTCGCCGCGTTCTCGGTGCTCCGCGGGTACGGCCCGGTCAGCGCACTCCAGCGGTCGCCGGAACGCACGGCGGAGCAGGCGCTGCGCTCCGCGGGTGTGGGCGACGCCGCGCTGGAGCGGTTCCTCCGTCCCTTCCTGGCCGGAGTGCTGCTGGAGAGCGACCTCGCCACGTCCAGCCACTACCTCGACCTGCTCTGGCGCAGCTTCGTCCGGGGCGCCATCGGCCTGCCCGCCGGAGGCATGCAGGCCGTGGGCGAGCAACTGGCCGGCCGACTGGACGGCGAGCGACTGCACCTGGGAACGCCCGTCCACACGGTCGCTCCCGGCGCGGTCTCCGTCGGCGGCAGCACCCTCCGCGCCGAGGCGGTGGTCGTCGCCACCGACCCCGCGACCGCTGCCCGGCTCCTCACGACGGTGACCGCCTCGGCGCCCCGTGAGGTGACCACCCATTACCACGTGCTGCCCGGCTCTCCCTGGCCGTCGCCGTTGATCGTGCTGGGGCAGCCCGACGGGCGGCTGGTCAACAGCGTCGTCCTCACCGACGCTCAACCCCGCTACAGCCCGGACGGGCGGGCGCTGGTGGCCAGCTCGTCGCTGGCCCGCACCGCCGAACGCGACGTCCGGGAGGAGGTGGCCCGCGCGCACGACGTCACCTCGGGCGACCTCGACCACCTGACCACCATCACGGTGACCGGCGCGCAGCCGGCCGCCGTGCCACCCCTGCGGCTGCGAAGCCCCGTCGACCTCGGGGACGGCGTCTACGTCTGCGGCGACCACCGGGACACGCCGTCCATCCAGGGGGCCATGGCCAGCGGCGCCCGCGCGGCGCGTGCCGTGCTGCGCCGGTTGCGCCCGTCCCGCCTGTGACCGGCGTGGCCTCTGAGCGACCTGCGGCGCCCCGGGCGATCGAGAGGGACTCGCCGGGCGGTGGTCGCCGTCCCACGGCTCCGGGCTTCCTACCGTCGACGGATGCACCCGCACCACAGCTCGCGCCCCGCCCTGCCCCTCCCGGCGTCCCGTCCCTGCGACACCGACCGGGTCCGCTACCTGCACCTCGTGGCCGCGGCCCGCGCGAGCGCCGTCCGCCCGGCCAGTCGTCAGCAGATCGCCGACATCGTCCGCGTCACCGTCGACGACGAGGTCGACACCTCGACGTTCCGCGCCATCGTCTCCGACGTCGCCACGGACACGCTGCGCTGAACCCGCCGGTCGGCGGGGGTCTCGGCGCCGCCTAGGTTCGACCCCATGCCGGCGTCCGTACCGACCATCCTGGCCACGAGCATGGGCTCCGCCGGCGGGGGTCGCGGCCCCTACGACTGGCGTCCGGGCCCCGTCTTCGACCTGGCCTTCGAGCTCGCCGGGGCGCCCGACCGGCCACGGCTGTGCTACCTCGGCACCGCGACCGGTGACGACCCGGCGCGCGTCGGCGGCGTCTACGGCGCGTTCGCCGGCAGTCCCGTCCAGGTCAGCCATCTCAGCCTCTTCCCGATGCCGACCGTGCCGGACGTGCGCACGCACCTGCTCGCCCAGGACGTCGTCTGGGTCGGCGGCGGCAGCGTGGCCAACCTGCTGGCGGTCTGGCGCGCACACGGCCTCGACGAGGTGTTCCGCGAGGCGTGGGAGGCGGGCGTCGTGCTGGCCGGCGTCTCGGCCGGGTCGCTGTGCTGGCACGTCGGCGGCACAACCGACTCCTTCGGGCCCGACCTGCGACCGGTCACGAACGGCCTCGGCCTGATCCCCTCGTCGAACGGGGTGCACTACGACTCGGAGGAACAGCGTCGTCCGCTGTACCAGCGGCTGGTCGCCGACGGCACCCTGCCGGAGGGGCACGCGACCGACGACGGTGTCGGGCTGGTCTACCGCGGCACCGAGCTCGTCGAGGCCGTGGCCGACCGGTCGGACGCGGCCGCCTACCGCGTGACACGTGGTCCGGACGGCGACGCGGTGGAGACCCGCATCGAGCCCCGCCGCCTCGCCCGGGCGCGGGATTAGGGTGGACGCCGTGACGCTCGAGGTGCTCCGGCTGGGTCTCGTCGACTACGAGGAGGCGTGGGCGCGCCAGCGCGAGGTCCACGCCCGGGTGGTGGAGGGCACGGGCCCCGACACGCTGCTGCTGCTGGAACACCCGCCGGTCTACACGGCGGGCAAGCGCACCGAGCCGCACGAGCGACCGTTCGACGGGACGCCCGTCATCGACGTCGACCGCGGCGGCAAGATCACCTGGCACGGGCCCGGACAGCTGGTGGGCTACCCGATCGTCCGGCTGCCCGACCCGGTCGACGTCGTCGCGCACGTCCGTCGGCTGGAGCAGGCGCTGATCGAAGTCTGCGCCGGGCTGGGGCTGCCCACCGGGCGGGTGGAGGGGCGCAGCGGCGTGTGGGTCGCCGCTGACGACCGGGGCCCCGACCGCAAGATCGCCGCCATCGGCGTGCGCGTCGCCCGCGGCGTAACCATGCATGGCTTCGCGCTGAACTGCGATCCGGACATGTCGGCCTTCGCGAACATGATCCCCTGCGGAATCCCGGACGCCGGGGCCACGTCGCTGTCGGCCGAGCTCGGCCGCGACATCGGCGTGCCCGAGGTGATCGACGCGGTGGAGGCGGCGATGCGCGGGGTGCTGACGGCCGCGCCGACGCCGGCGTGACCCCACTCCCCATCAGCACGTACGTCAGCCTGACCACCTTCCGGCGGTCCGGTGCCGCGGTGCCGACCCCGGTCTGGGCCGCGCCGGACGGCGAGTCGCTGATCGTCTGGACGCGCGCGGACTCCGGCAAGGTGAAGCGGCTGCGCCACACACGGCGGGTGACCGTGGCCCCCTGCGACGTCCGGGGGCGGACGAAGGGCCCCGCCGTCGAGGGGGTCGGCGAGTTCGTCGACCGTGCCGAGTGGCCCGCGGCGCTGGCCGCGCTGCGGCGGACGTACGGCCTGCGGTTCCAGCTCGGCTACGTCACCGGCCGGCTCTGGACGCGGCTGATCAAGCCGGGCACCGAGCGGCACGCGATCCTGCGCATCCGCCCCGCCTGAGCGGAGTGAGAGGGACGCGTTTTCCGCGCCGTCCCCCTCCGCTCAGCCGAGGACGAAGTTGACCAGCCGGCCCGGGACGGCGACGACGCGGCGCACGGTCGCGCCGTCGAGGTAGGACGCGATCTTCTCGTCGGCGCGGGCCGCGGCCTCCAGGGCCGACGCATCGGCGTCGGCCGGCACGCTCACCTGCGACCGCACCTTGCCGTTCACCTGGACGGCGACCTGCACGGTGTCCTCGACCAGCCAGCGCTCGTCCGCCTCCGGGAACGCGTGCCAGGCCAGTGAGGAGTCGTGGGCCAGCCGCGACCACAGCTCCTCGGCGACGTGCGGGGCCAGCGGCGCGACCAGCAGCACCAGCGGCTCGACCACCGTGCGCGGCACGGGCTTGTCGGCGCCGTAGACGGAGGTGAGGTGGTTGGTCAGCTCGGTGATCCGCGCGATCGCGATGTTGAACCGGAGCGTCGCGAACCCGTCGCGGACGCCGTCGATCGTCCGGTGCAGGGCGCGCAATGTGTCCTCGGACGGGTCGTCGTCCGACGCGCGGACGGCCCCGGTCTCCTCGTCGACCACCACGCGCCAGATCCGCTGCAGCAGCCGCTGCGAGCCGACCACGGCCTTGGTCTCCCACGGGCGGGACTGGTCCAGGGGCCCGGTCGACATCTCGTACACCCGGAAGGTGTCGGCGCCGTACGCACCGATCATCTCGTCGGGCGTGACCATGTTCTTCAGGCTCTTGCCGATCTTCCCGTACTCGCGGTTGACCGGCTTGCCCTCGTGGAAGAACCGCCCGTCCTTCTCCACCACTTCCGCGGCGGGCACGTAGAAGCCGCGCTCGTCGGTGTAGGCGAAGGCCGAGATGTAGCCCTGGTTGACCAGCCGGCGGAACGGCTCCTCGCTGGAGACGTAGCCCAGGTCGTGCAGCACCTTGTGCCAGAAGCGCGCGTACAGCAGGTGCAGCACCGCGTGCTCCACGCCGCCGACGTACAGGTCGACGCCGCCGACGTCGCCGTCCCCGCGCGGACCCAGCCAGTACCTCTCCAACTCCGGGTCGACCATCTGGGTGTCGTCGGAGGGGTCCAGGTAGCGCAGGTAGTACCAGCACGACCCGGCCCAGTTGGGCATCGTGTTGGTCTCGCGCCGGTACTTCTTGGGCCCGTCGCCCAGGTCCAGCTCGACCGTCGTCCACTCGGTGGCCCGCGACAGCGGCGGCTCGGGCGCGGAGTCGGCGTCGTCGTCGGCGAAGGTCTTCGGCGAGTAGTCGTCGACCTCCGGCAGCAGCACCGGCAGCAGCGAGTCGGGGACGGCGACCGGCAGGTCGTTCTCGTCGTAGAGGATCGGGAACGGCTCGCCCCAGTAGCGCTGCCGGCTGAACAGCCAGTCGCGCAGCTTGTAGGTGGTCGTCGCCTCGCCGTGGCCGTGCTCGACCAGCCAGTCGGTGATCGTGGCGATGGCGGTGGCCTTGTCCAGCCCGTTCAGCGAGATCTCGTCGTTGGCCGAGTTGATCATCGGGCCGGCGCCGGTGTACGCGCCCCCCTCGAAGTCCGCCGGCGGCTGCACGGTGCGGATCACCGGCAGGCCGAACCTGTCCGCGAACTCGAAGTCACGGGTGTCTTCGCCGGGCACCGCCATGATCGCCCCGGTGCCGTAGCCCATGAGCACGTAGTCGGCAACGAACACCGGCAGGTCCCGGCCGTTGACCGGGTTGACGGCCGTGACGCCCAGCCAGACGCCGGTCTTGTCGCGGCCCTCGGTCTGGCGCTCGAGCTCCGAACGACGGGACGCCTCGCGCCGGTAGGCGCCGACCGCCTCGGCGGGGGTCGCGGCTCCTCCGGTCCAGCGCTCATCGGTACCCGCCGGCCACTCCGCCGCGGTCAGGGTGTCGACCAGCGGGTGCTCGGGCGCGACCACCATGTAGGTCGCGCCGAACAGCGTGTCAGGACGCGTCGTGAAGACTTCGATGGTCTCGCTCCCGCAGCTGAAGCCGATCCGCGCGCCGGTCGAGCGTCCGATCCAGTTGCGCTGCATCAGCTTCAGCGACTCCGACCAGTCCAGCCGGTCCAGGTCCTCCAGCAGCCGGTCGGCGTAGGCGGTGATCCGCATCATCCACTGGGTCAGCGGGCGCCGGAAGACCGGGAAGTTGCCCCGCTCGGAGCGGCCGTCGGCGGTGACCTCCTCGTTCGAGAGCACGGTGCCCAGCCCGGGGCACCAGTTCACCGGCGCCTGGTGCAGGTAGGCCAGCCGGTGCGCGTCGACGACCAGCCGGCGGCCCACCTCGTCCAGCTCGGCCCAGGGCCGGCCCAGCGGGTTCGTGCCGGGAGCCGGCTCCCGCGTGCCGGCGTCCAGCTCGACGACCAGCTCCTCGATGCGCCGGGCCTTGCCCAGGCGCTCGTCGAACCAGGAGCCGAAGATCTGCAGGAAGATCCACTGGGTCCACTTGTAGTAGCCCGGGTCGATGGTCGCGAAGCTTCGGCGCTCGTCGTGGTCGACGCCCAGCCGGCGCAGCTGCGCCCGGATCGCGGCGATGTTCGCCTCGGTCGTCACGCGCGGGTGCTGCCCCGTCTGGACGGCGTACTGCTCGGCGGGCAGGCCGAAGGCGTCGTACCCCATCGGGTGCAGGACGTTGTGGCCGTCCATGCGCAGGAACCGGCTGGTGACGTCGGTGCCCAGGTAGCCCAGCGGGTGGCCGACGTGCAGGCCGGCGCCCGAGGGGTACGGGAACATGTCCATCACGAACGCCTTCGGGCGGTCCGCGACCCGGTCGAAGCCCTCGCTCAGCCGCCCGGTGGGGTTGGGCGTGTGGAAGGTGCCCTCGGCCTCCCAGCGGTCCTGCCAGGCCAGCTCGATCTGCTGTGCCAGCGCCGGCGTGTACCGGTGCGGCGGCACCCCGTCGCCGGCAGGCGCGGCGTTCGGCTGGTCGGCGGTCTGGCTCATCGCTGGTGCTCCCGTGTCGCTTGCAGCTGTGCGGTACCGACGGCGGACATCAAAAAACCCCTCACGCAGGAGGGGTCGCCGTGCTGTCTGAACGTCTCAGGTCAGCACGGCCGGCGAAGAAGGAGCCGCCCGGTCACCCCGCGAGCCTACCGCGCCGGTCACCGCGCCCGGAGGTCCGGCGACGACGGGGCGGATCGCGGCCGGAGCAGGGCCTCACCCCTTCGGGGGGAAAGCGCCCCCACGCATGGACCGAACCCGTTCCGTTACCGATGACTCGCTCGTGGAACACGAGGAGCGGGACCTCGGCGGGGCGCGTCCGGCGCCGTCCCGCTGGTACCCGGTCCTGGCCGTCGTCTGCGTGGCCTTGTTCGCCACGGGCATCGGCTCCCGCCCCGGCGGCATGGGGTGGGACCGGCTCTACGACGTCGGCCTGTACAACCTGGCCTACCTGCCGGCCGCAGCCGCGTGCTGGTGCGCGGCCGGCCGCGTCCGTGGCGAGGCGGCGGCGTGGCGGGCGCTCACCGTCGGCCTGCTCCTGAGCGTGGCCGGGAATGCCGCACGCACGCTGGCCGCGGGCCCGACCGGAAGCGGCTCGTACCCGCCGGTCATCGACCTGCTCGGCTTCGGTTGCTACCTGCTGCTATACGTCGCGCTGGTGGCGCTCATCCGCGCCCGCGTGCCGCGCTTCCACCCGAGCATGTGGCTGGACGGCGTCATCGGCGCGTTCGGGACGACGTCGCTCGGCGTCGCCTTCCTCATCGGCCCGTACCTCCATCCCGCCCCGGGCCGTCCCGCGATCGCGGTCTTCAACCTCGCCCTGCCCGCCATGGACGTCCTGCTGCTGGCCCTGCTGGTCGCGGTCGGTTCGATCCTCGGGCTCCGGCTCGACCGGTCGCTGGTCCAGCTCGTGGGGGCGATGCTGCTGGTGCTGGTGGGCGACGTCGCGCTGTTCGCCCACTCCGTCGACGGCAGCTACGTCGATGGAGGACCGCTCGACCTCCCGTGGCTGCTGGGCATCGCGCTGGTCGCGTTCGCCGCGCGCAGCGCCGGCTCGCGACCGGTGGGCGCGCTTCCCGACCGCGACGGGCGTTCCCGCGTGGGGCTCCGGCTCCTGGCGCTGCCCCTGACGGCCGTCATGTCGAGCCTCGTCGTCCTCGCCATCGGCTGGGGCGACCAGCTGCCGGACGTGGCGGCGTGGGTGGCCATCGCGTGTGTCCTGGCCGCGGTGGCGCGCACCGCGGTCACCTTCCGCGAGGTGCGCGCCTTCAACGAGGTCAGGGAGCAGGCTCGCACCGACGAGCTGACCGGGCTGGCCAACCGGCGTGCGCTGCTGCAGGAGGCCGAGCAGGTGCTGGGCGCCGCGACCGCCCGGCGCCCCGCCGCGCTGCTGCTGCTGGACCTCGACGGCTTCAAGGAGGTCAACGACAGTCTCGGCCACCACGCGGGTGACCACCTGCTCCGGCAGATCGGCCCGCGCCTGCGGCCGGCCCTGCGCAGCGGCGCCCTGCTCGCCCGGCTGGGCGGCGACGAGTTCGCCGTCCTCGTTGAGGACGGCGGCCTCGACGAGGCTCAGGAGCTCGCCGAGCGGTTGCGCCACCTGCTCCTGGAGCCGTTCACGGTCGAGGGCATCCGGCTGCACGTGGGGGTCAGCATCGGGGTCTCGACCGCGCCGGTGCCGGCCGCCACGGTGGCCGAGCTGCTGCGGTGCGCCGACGTGGCCATGTACGCGGCGAAGGCCGGCCGCGAGGGCGTGCACGTGTACGTGCCCGACCCGGAGAACGGCACCGGCGACCGGCTGCGCACGATGGAGGAGCTCCGGACGGCGCTGGAGACCGGCGAGCTCGAGGTGCACCTGCAGCCGCAGGTCGACCTGGTCCACGGCGACCTGGTGGGCGCGGAGGCGCTGGTCCGCTGGCGCCACCCCACCCGCGGCCTCCTCTCCCCCGCCGAACTGCTGCCCGCCGCCGAGCAGGCCGGTCTGCTGCGCCCGCTGACCGACCAGGTGCTGGAGCTGGCCCTCGCCGCGGCGGCGCAGTGGTGGCCGCGCCGCAGCGTTCCGGTGTCGGTGAACCTGTCGGCCGCCAACGTCACCGACCTCGACCTGCCGGGCAAGGTCGCGCTCGCGCTGGCCCGCCACGGTCTGCCGGCCCGTGCGCTGACGCTCGAGCTGGTCGAGGACACCCTCATGGCCGATCCCGAGCGCGGACGCACCGTGCTCGGGGAGCTCCGCCGCCTCGGCATCCGGACGTCGATCGACGACTACGGCACCGGCTACAGCTCGCTGGCCTACCTGCGCCACCTGCCGGCCGACGAGCTCAAGCTCGACCGCAGCCTCACCGCCGACGTCGACGTCGACGCGCGGGCCGCCGCGATCGTCAGGCACACGGTGGCCCTGGCCCACGAGCTCGGGCTGAGCCTGGTGGCCGAGGGCGTGGAGGACGCATCGACCGCCGCGGTGCTCGCCGACCTCGGCTGCGACGTCGCCCAGGGCTACGCCATCGCCCGGCCGATGCCGGTGTCGGACTTCCTCTCCTGGCTCGCCACGCCGCGCCCCTGGCTGCTGGACGGCGTCCGAAGCTGAGCCCGAGCCCCGCTGTCATCGGACGCCGTACAACGCCTCGAGCTCCTCGGCCAGCGCAGCCATCCGCTCGCGCACCTCGGGCGGGTCGAGGAGCACCAGGCGGCCGCCGAAGCCGGCCAGCTCGCTGATCAGCATGCCGATCGACGGCCCGGCGACCGCGACCTCCACCCGACCGTCCCGGTCCTCGGCCCCGACCGACAGCCGGGCACCGAGCCGCACCCGCAGGACCGGCAGGACGCCCGGAGCGGCCAGGCCCCGCACGCGCACCTGACCCCGCCGTGCCTCCACCGCGGCCGCGCTCTCCTCCCACGCGGCGGCCAGGTCGAAGCCCTCCGGCCGCACGACCGCCCGCCCGGTCGGGGTCACCTCCGTGACGCGCCCGACCCGGAAGGTGCGCACCCCGTCGGCGGTGCCGGCCACCAGGTACCAGACCCCGGATTTCGTCACGAGGCCCAGCGGGGAGACCTCGCGGGAGGACGGCGGCTTCGTCCGCCCGGCATAGCCGAGGACGACCTCGGAACCGTCGACCACCGCCTGCCGGAGCGCGCCGAGGTGCTCGGGCTCCGGCGCCGGCGCGCGGCCCCATCCCGCGGGATCGACGACGAGCGCCGAGCCGGCGGCCTCGGCCCCCTGCCGCAGCGGCGGAGGCAGCGCGGTCAGGAGCTTGCGCAGCGCCGTCCGGACCGCCGGAGCGGCGGTGGCCGGGCCGGCGGCGAGGAAGAGCGCTCGCGACTCGTCGACGGTCAGCCCCGACAGGTCGGTCCTGGCGCCGCCGACCAAGTTCCAGCCGCCGCCCCTGCCGGGGGAGCTGTAGACGGGCACCCCGGCCATGCCGAGCGCCTCCAGATCGCGGCGCGCCGTCCGGGGCGAGATCTCGAGTTCCCGGGCCACGTCCGCGACCGTGATGCGGCCGCGGGTCTGCAGCAGCAGGAGGACGGCGATCAGGCGGTCGGCTCGCACCGCGTCAGGATGCCCGGAGAACTGGCCAGGAGGTGGCCACTTTCGCTGCCACGGTGGGCCCATGACGACAACCAGCGCCCCCGGGCACACCGTGACGACCGATCCGCGTCCGCACTTCCGCTCCGCCGCACGCACCGCCTGCGCGACCGTCGAGGCGGTCTCCGTCGACCAGCTCCACCTGCCCACGCCCTGCACCGAGTTCGACGTGCGGGCGCTCCTCGGCCACCTGGTCGCCGTGTTCCGCCGGGTGACCACGGTGGCGGCCGGCGTCCCCGCCGTCGGGCACGCCCCGCTGGTGACCGACGTGCCGGACGACGGCTGGGGCGCGGCCGCGCGTGCGGCGGTACGCGAGCTGGAGCAGGCCTGGGCCGACCCCGACGTCCTCCGGCGCGAGGTGGTGCTGCCCTTCGGCACGCTGCCCGGGGCCGCGGCGCTCGCGAGCTACACCGGCGAGGTCCTCACTCACACCTGGGATCTCGCAACGGCCACCGGCCAGACCCCGGCCTGGGACGACGAGGCCGTGGCCGGCGCCCTGGTCGCCGTCCGGCGCAAGCTGCCCACGGCGGAACGGGCACCGGGGATCCCCTTCGCCGACGCCGTCCCCGTGCCGGACAACGCCCCCGACATCGACCGGCTCGTCGCCTGGCAGGGCCGCGACCCGCACTGGCGCCCGGTCGCCTGACCGGCAGCCCGGTCGCGCCTCAGTCGAGCTGGGGCGCGACCTCGGCCGCGACCAGGTCCAGGTGGTCGAGGTCGGCGAGGTCGAGTACCTGCAGGTAGAAGCGCTGCGCACCGGCCTCCGCGTAGCGGCCGAGCTGGTCGACCACCTCCCCCGGGGTGCCGGCCACGCCCTGCCTGCGGATGCCCTCGAGGTCGTAGCCGATGGCGTCGAGCCGGCGGCTCACCTCGACGTCGTCGCGGCCCACGGCGACGGTCAGGGCTGAGCTGTAGATCATCGAGCTCGCATCCCGGCCGGCCTCCTCGCACGCCTGGCGGACCCCGGCGAACAGCCTGCCGTTCTCCTCGGCGGTCTCGAACGGGACGTTGAACTCCGCCGCGTAGCGGGCCGCGAGGCGAGGGGTGCGCGCCCGGCCCTTCCCGCCCACGATGACCGGGATGCCGCCGTCCTGCACCGGCTTGGGCAGCGCCGGGGAGTCGGACAGCCGGTAATGCCGGCCCTCGAAGTCGAAGGTGTCGCCCGGTGGGGTGCCCCACAGCCCGGTGATCACCGCCACCTGTTCCTCGTAGCGGTCGAACCGCTCCCCCAGCTCCGGGAACGGGATGCCGTAGGCGGTGTGCTCCGCCTCGAACCAGCCCGCACCGATGCCCAGCTCGACCCGTCCACCGCTCATCTGGTCGACCTGCGCCACCGAGATCGCCAGCGGCCCGGGCAGGCGGAAGGTCGCGGCGCTCATCAGCGTGCCCAGCCGGATGCGTTCGGTCTCCCGCGCGAGACCGGCAAGCGTCAGCCACGCGTCGGTCGGGCCCGGCAGGCCGTCGCCGCCCATCGTCAGGTAGTGGTCGGAGCGGAAGAAGGCGTCGAAGCCCGTCTCCTCCGCCCGCCGCGCCACGGCGACCAGGTCGTCGTAGGTGGCACCCATCTGGGGCTCGGTGAAGATCCGCAGGTTCACGCCCCGACGCTAGCCAGCTCCGGGCGTGTCCGCTCCCGGACGCGCACGCTCGGGGTGTGCCGACCGGCGGGACCAGGCAGGATGGGCCGCCGAGACGATCAACTCGGAGGTGCAGCTCGTGTTCCGCAAGCAGACGCGCGGCCAGGTCATCGGTGCCGAGCTCCAGGAGGGCTTCACCCACATCGGGACGGCGGTCAGCGAGGCGGCCCACCTCGCGGCCGAACAACTCACGCCACGGGTGGAGGCGGCGCGCGACGCCGCCGGTCCCGCGCTCGAGGCGGCGGTCGGGGCCACGCAGCGGGCCGTCGCGCCCAAGGTCGCCGCCGCGGTCGCGGTCGCGGCCCCGGCCGTGGCCACCGCCAAGGACGCCATCGGCCCCCGGGTGGAGGCCGCCCGCGAGGCGATCGGGCCGCGGCTCGAGGCCGCGCGCGACGCGTCGGCCCCGCGGGTCGCGGCCGCCGTGACAGCGGCCCAGGCCGCCGCCGCGAAGGCAGCGGCCGACCTGGCGCCGCACGTGGAGGCAGCGCAGAAGGCAGCCCAGAGGGCGCTCAAGGACGACGTCGTCCCCCGGCTGGAGGCCGCGCAGACCGCCGCGCTCGCCTACGCCGTCCCCCGTGCCGTCGCCGCGCGCGACGCGGTGACCCCGGCGCTGGACAGCGCCAAGGAGGCACTCGCCGCGGGGGTCGACAGCGCGCGCAGCGAGCTGGAGGCCCGCCGTGCCGAGATGGCCGCGGCCGCCGAGAAGTCGACCCGCAAGGCGCGCAAGAAGGCGAAGAAGGCGCGCAAGGTGGCCGTCAAGAAGCACCACGAGCTGGAGAAGAAGGTGGCGGCCACCGCGACGCAGCTCAGGCGCTCGGCGGCCCCCCAACCGACCCCGCGGCGCTGGCCGTGGCTGCTCGCTGTTCTGGGCGCCGCCATCGGGGTAGTGGTGTTCCTGCGCCGCTCGAAGGGCGACGACTGGACCCCCGCGCCGACCGGCGACGGCCCGGTGCCCAGCTACCGAGAGGACCCCGTGCCCAGTTCCGACAGCACCTCCGGCAAGACCGTCTCCACCGCCGACACCGCCGGCGACTCGGCACCCGCCGAGTCGGACATGGGCGTGCGCGACGCCCAGCTCGTCGACGGCGACGGCCCCGACACGGCCACGACCAACGGCAGCGACGCACCGCAGCCGTTCACCAGCGGCAACGGCGGGTCCGATGCAGGCCCCACGGCCGGCCCGGACGACAAGCAGGTCTGATCCCCGTTCCGCCCACCGCCCCCGCTGCGCTCGTCGCGGCGGGGGCGGTGGCGTCTGCGAGTACCGTGGGGATCATGAGTGAGACGGCCGCTCCAGCACATTCGTCGGGTTCCCCGCTCGAGCCGGCCGGCCGCAAACTCCTCCGCCTCGAGGTCCGCAACAGCCAGGTGCCCATCGAGCGCAAGCCCGAGTGGATCAAGACCCGCCTCAAGACCGGCCCGGAGTACACCGAGCTGAAGTCGCTCGTCCGGCGCGAGGGCCTGCACACCGTCTGCGAAGAGGCCGGCTGCCCCAACATCTACGAGTGCTGGGAAGACCGCGAGGCCACCTTCCTGATCGGCGGAGACCAGTGCACCCGCCGCTGCGACTTCTGCCAGATCGACACCGGCAAGCCGGCCGCCTTCGACGCCGACGAGCCGCGCCGGGTCGGCGAGAGCGTCGCCACGATGGGCCTGAAGTACGCCACCGTCACCGGCGTCGCGCGTGACGACCTGCCCGACGGCGGCGCCTGGCTCTACGCCGAGACCGTCCGCCAGATCCACGCCCAGCTCCCCGGCTGCGGGGTCGAGCTGCTGATCCCCGACTTCAATGCGAACCCCGACCAGCTCGCCGAGGTCTTCTCCTCGCGGCCGGAGGTGCTGGCGCACAACGTCGAGACGGTGCCGCGCATCTTCAAGAGGATCCGTCCCGGTTTCCGGTTCGACCGTTCCCTCGCCGTGCTCACCGCCGCCCGCGAAGCCGGCCTGGTGACCAAGTCCAACCTGATCCTCGGCATGGGCGAGGAGCCGCACGAGGTCGTCGAGACCATGCAGGCACTGCACGACGCCGGCTGCGACCTGCTCACGATCACCCAGTACCTGCGCCCCTCCCCCCGGCACCACCCCGTCGTCCGCTGGGTGAAGCCCGACGAGTTCGTCGGCTTCCAGGCCGAGGCCGAGCGGATCGGCTTCCCGGGCGTGCTGGCCGGGCCGCTGGTGCGCAGTTCCTACCGTGCCGGCCGGCTGTACCAGCAGGCGATCGAGGCCCGCGGGCTCTCCCACCAGGCCTGACGCCCCCCGTACGGGTCGGCGCGCGCGGGGGTTGCCGGTCGCGCCCCTATCCTGGGGGCATGGCACGCAGCAAGCCCACAGACGCGACCGCTCCCGGCGGCAAGGCAGGCCGGGGTCCCAAGGACGGCGGGCGTGGTCGCACGCCGGGGGCCACGGCCTCCGGCGCCTCGGGCAAGGCGCCCAAGCTCGACAAGAAGGGCCAGCCCAAGGTCGGGCGGCTGAAGAAGTTCGGCAACAACGTGCGCATGATCAAGCAGGCGTACTCGCTGACGCAGAAGAACGATCCCAAGCTGCCGTGGATCATGCTCATCGTGTTCGTGGTGGCCGCCGCGATCGTCGAGCTCATCGGCATCCTGCTCGACTCCCCGTTCGTGTTCCTGCCGCTGGCGGTGGTCGTTGGCGGGCTCGCCGCGCTGCTCGTGTTCGGTCGGCGGGCTCAGGGCTCGGCCTACCGGCAGGTCGAGGGCCAGCCCGGTGCCGCCGCGTGGGTGCTCGAGGGCATGCGCGGTGACTGGCGGGTCACCTCCGGCGTCGCCGGCACCCCGCAGATGGACGCCGTCCACCGGGTCCTCGGCCGCCCCGGCATCATCCTCGTCGGTGAGGGCGCCCCCGGACGCGTCCGCGGCCTGCTCGCGCAGGAGAAGAAGAAGGTCGCCCGCATCGTCGGCGACACCCCCATCTACGACATCGTCGTCGGCGACGACGAGGGCCAGATCCCGCTGCGCAAGCTGAGCGCGCACGTGATGAAGCTGCCCCGCAACCTGAACCCGGCGGAGCTGAACTCCCTGGGCCGGCGCATGAGCGCCCTCGGCGGGCCGCGCATGCCGGTGCCCGGTGGCCCGCTGCCCGGCGGCAAGCAGATGTCGGTCAGCCAGCGGCAGGTCCGCCGGAGGTAGCCGTTGACGGAGTGCCACGGGCGCGTTTTCCGCGCCCTGGCACTCCGCTCACATCCGCTCGAACGGCTCCGCGTAGCGGAAGGCGCCCTTCACCGGCCCGCCCGAGAGCAGCCGCGCCTGGAAGTAGTCGCCCCACGCCGGCTCCGGCGGCTCGACGGCCAGGTCCATCGACCGCACGAACCCGAACCGGCGGTAGTACTCCGGCGCGCCGAGCAGCGCGATCAGCCGTTCCCCGCAGGCCTCGGCGACGGCGACCAGGGCGTGCACCAGGACCGTTCCGATGCCGTTTCCCTGCGCGGCCGGGTGGACGCCGAGCGGGCCCAGCCCGAGCACCGGCGTCCCGTACGGCTCGAGCCACCCTCGGGTGGCGATCACGTGGCCGAGCAACCGTTCGCCGTCCTCCGCGACGAACGAGAGATGCGGCAGGAAGCCGGCGTCCTCCCTGAGCTCGTCGACGAGCCGGGCCTCGGGGACCACGTCGGCGGCACGGATCGCCCCGGTGACGGGGTCCTGCGCGAAGGCGAGGGTGTGCAGGGCGCGCACGGCGGCGTGGTCGGCCGGGCGTTCGCGGCGGACGATCACGCGCGTTCTCGCACGACGGCGGTGTCGGTGAGCCGGTCGTGCAGCCCGCGCCCGTTGGCGTCGACCACCAGGGCAGGGACCAGCAGCATCAGCAGGACCGTGCGGACGACGGCGCGCCAGGACGCCAGCCGGTGACCGGGCCGCGGATGCGCCAGGCGCAGGCCCAGGAGGCGCATGCCGGGCGTCTGCCCGAACGCCACGAGGGTGCCGGCGGTGAGGACGCCGAAGGTCAGCAGGCTCCAGTTGCCCGGCAGCTGCGGTGCGGTGAACAGGCCGGCGACCAGCGCGGCACCGAACGCGTCGACCAGGAAGGCTGCGGCGCGCGGACCGAAGCCGGCCAGTGAGCCGGGGCCGTCGGCGGGCAGCCCCAGGGAAGCGCCGCGGACGCGCGCCTGAGAGGGTGGCTGTGCGTCCCTGACCATGGGTCAAGCCTAGAACCAGCCCGAAGGAGCCCCCGCCGCGCGGACAAGGCCCGCTCCGGCGACACGCCGGAGCCCGGTGTTACCGCTCCGAAACACCCGGGACACCCCCGGGCAACCCCGCGCTCGTAGCGTTCGGTACAGCCGCCCCACTCCCGGAGGATCGATGTTCACCAGTCCCGACGAGGTCGCCGCCTACATCCGCGACAACGACGTCGAGTACGTCGACGTCCGCTTCTGCGACCTGCCCGGCGTCATGCAGCACTTCACCATCCCTGCGTCGACGTTCGGCGAGGACACCTTCTCCGAGGGGCTGGGCTTCGACGGCTCCTCGATCCGCGGGTTCCAGGCGATCAACGAGTCGGACATGCTGCTGCTGCCCGACGCCAACAGCGCCTTCCTCGACCCGTTCCGCCGTCACAAGACGCTGAACGTCAACTTCTTCATCCACGACCCGATCACGCGCGAGGCCTACAGCCGCGACCCGCGCAACGTGGCGAAGAAGGCCGAGGCGTACCTCGCCAGCAGCGGGATCGCCGACACCGCGTACTTCGGTCCCGAGGCCGAGTTCTACATCTTCGACTCGATCCGGCACTCGACCGGCATCAACGAGGGCTACTACCACATCGACTCGGTCGAGGGTTCGTGGAACTCCGGCTCGCTGACCGGCGAGAACGGCGGCCCGAACCTGGGTTACAAGACCCGGGCCAAGGGCGGCTACTTCCCGGTCGAGCCCTACGACCACTACAGCGACCTGCGCTCGACGATGATGACCAACCTGACCAACGCGGGCCTGCAGCTCGAGCGTGGTCACCACGAGGTCGGCACCGGCGGTCAGGCCGAGATCAACTACAAGTTCGACACGCTGCTGCGCTCGGCCGACAGCCTGATGCTGTTCAAGTACATCATCAAGAACACCGCCTGGGCCCACGGCAAGACGGCGACCTTCATGCCGAAGCCGCTCTACGGCGACAACGGCTCGGGCATGCACTGCCACCAGAGCCTCTGGAAGGACGGCGAGCCGCTCTTCCACGCCGAGACCGGCTACGCGGGCCTGTCCGACACCGCCCGCCACTACATCGGTGGCCTCCTGGCGCACGCGCCGTCCCTGCTGGCCTTCACCAACCCGACGGTCAACAGCTACCACCGCCTGGTGCCGGGCTACGAGGCGCCGATCAACCTCGTCTACTCGGCCCGCAACCGCTCGGCCTGCTGCCGCATCCCGATCTCCGGCGACAGCCCCAAGGCCAAGCGCATCGAGTTCCGCGTGCCCGACCCGTCGGCCAACCCCTACCTCGCCTTCTCCGCGATGCTGATGGCCGGCCTCGACGGCATCAAGAACAAGATCGAGCCGCCGGCGCCGGTGGACAAGGACCTCTACGAGCTGCCGCCCGAGGAGGCCCTCGGCATCGACAAGGTCCCCGCGTCGCTGGACGCCGTCCTCGACAACCTCGAGGTCGACCACGAGTACCTCGTCGACGGCGGGGTGTTCACCCCCGACCTGATCGAGACGTGGATCGAGTACAAGCGGGAGAACGAGATCGACCCGATCCGCCTCCGCCCGCACCCGCACGAGTTCGCGATGTACTACGACATCTGAGTCAGGGGGGCAACACAGCCCCTGACATGCACGTTCGGGCAGCCCTCGACAGGATTTCCCCTGGCGGGGGCTCCCGTGCGTTCGGCCCCGGGCGCGCGCACCCTCGTGACGTCCGGGGCCTGCGGACCCCGTGGGATCCCGACCGTACGGGCCGCCCGGCACGAGGACGGGCGCCGTTGAGACGCAGAGCTGCGCGGTGTCGCCATCCCGGACGCGTGAGCGTCGGTGCCGCCACGAGCGGGACCGAGCCGGTCAGGAACCGGACACCCGAGCGCGGCGGAGCCGCGCGCGGAACAGCACCACTGCGACCGCGAGAACGACGGCGCCGGCCAGGAGGCCGGCGAGGACGCGCTCCCATCCGCGGTCCCGGCAGTCGTCCACCGGGTCGTCATGCGTGAGTGCGCAGACCATGACCGCCGCGTCGTGCTCCCCGTAGCGGCCGACCAGCTCCGCTCGGAGGTCCTGCCACTGTCGGCGGGACTCCTCGATGGCGCCCGCCACCGCTGCGGCGAAGTTCTGCCCGACCATGCCGCGCGGCTTCGTCGGATCCGTTGCCTCGCCCGTGTCGGGGTCTATGAGGCCGGTGTCCTTGTTGAGCGCCGCATGGGTGACCCGTTCCGCGCATTCGCCGACACCGGGCACCTCGTCCCGGAGCACGAAGCAACCGGTCGAGAGCTCGGGCGGCACGACAGGAGGCGTCTCACTCCGGAGGTCGAGCACCGGACTCGGCCCGGGCAGGCCCAGACCCGGCGGGTTGCCGTCCCCGGTCGCGCGGGTCGGATCGGCCTCGTCGGCCCAGTTGCTGTGCGAGTAGAAGTCCTGCGCCCCGTGCAGGACCCGGCCGAGTGCTTCCAGCGTGCCGCACTTGGCTCGGCTCTCCGCGGCCTCGACCATCCGGCAGTCCGACGCGAAGTCCACCTCCTCCGCGACGACCTGACCGCCGCCGTCGAGGAGGTCTCCGGCACGGTCCACCGCTTCGCCGAGACGCACGCGCAGGTGCTCGACGCAGTTCAGTAGTGCCGCCGTGGCCTGTTCACGGGTCTGCCGATAGCTGCCTTCGAGAAAGTCGGCATCGTCGCAATGCGCGGCCGGGTCGGAGATCTCGTCGCTGTCCGGCGCCCCCACTCCCCCGAAATCGCGACCGTGCCCCGCGAGGAAGTCCACGGATGCCGGCTCGAAGCAGTAGTCGTCCGAGCCGGCGTCCCCGGCGCAGGCCAGGGAGGCGCGGGTGATCCGTTCGTGCTCGCGGTGCTGGCCCCCGCCGTCGATCGTCCCGAAGGCGGCGGCGGATGGGACGGGCGACGCGCTGCCCACGGCCAGGGCGAGTGCTACCACGAGACGGATCCGCCGCCATCGCATATCAGCGCCGTCCGACCGGAACAGCGTCGAGCCGGCCCGCCGCGGGCAGTGGCCAGCGTGCCATCGCCGCCACCTCCGTGGACGTCCGGGAACACAGGCTGGCCGCTCCGCTGGCCTGCGCCATCACCCGGCGGTGATGAGCCACGCGGGCCCGGGGACCTGGCCCCGATCGTGTTCGCGCTGCTGCTGCTCGAGGACGATCCGCACGTGACGGACCTACTCGTGGACGTCGTCGCGCTGACCGTGGGGCTCAGCGTCGTCCTGCACGGCGCACCCTGGAAAACTCACCGGCGCCCCAGCCGCAGAGTCCACGGCGCTGCATAGGGAGCTCGCGGTCGCCCCGGCTCGGCCGGCCGCCCCGTACCGAAGGGCCCGCGCGAGTATCTCGGGCCCCACCCACCGAGCTCGTACGGCTGCCGTTGTCCCCCAGGGGCGGTCAGCCCTAAAACGATCTACAGCTGTCCGGGAGTTGATCTAGGTTCTGGTCGTGACCGACAGACATCCGGCTTCGCGCTCGGCCGGTCGCATGCCCTCTTCGATGGTCCTTGAGGAGGGAGCAGCGCCGACCCCTTTCCCCCAGATTTCCCCCAACGCCAGGGGGAAGGAGGGCGGAATCAGCACCTACGGTGCTGCCGTGCCCCACGGCAACGACGCTCTGACCTGGAAGAATGTGGAGCGCGATCGAGCGCAGCCCCCGTTCAGCCTGTACTACGACATCTGATCGACGGGGGCGACTCCGCCCCTGACCAGCAGTTTCGCCCAGCCCCCGCCAGGTTTCCTCCCGGATTCTCCTGGCGCGGGCTGCGCTGTGTCCGGCGCCGAGCCCCTGTACACCCGCGAGTAGACCTACCGCTCCTAAGTCACAGCATCGCGACTACGCATCTGCACACCTCCGAGCTGGTCCGTTTCCCGACCCGGCTTGGCCTACAGACCGGGATGCGTTGGGGATCTTGACAGTCGGTACGCGTGCCTCTTGTCGCCCCACCCCCTGACGGAGAACCCTCGTCGTGGGTGCCTTCTCAGAGGGCAGTTGGCCCTCCCGGCACCGCAGCCAAGAGGAGGCACGCCGTGACCACTGTCGCTGAGATGCTGCGCACCTACCCCAAAGACCTCGGCGGGGTTGACCGGGAGAAGCTGCGCGACTGCATCGAGGCCTGCCTGGACTGCTCCCAGACATGCACCGCCTGCGCCGACGCCTGCCTGAGCGAGGACATGGTCGCCGAGCTGACCAAATGCATCCGCACCTGCACCGACTGCGCCGACGTGTGCGACACCACCGGCCGGGTGCTGTCCCGGCACACCGGCTACGACGCCAACCTCACCCGCGCGGTGCTCGAGGCCTGCGCCGCGGCTTGCAAGGCGTGCGGCGACGAGTGCGCCCAGCACGCCTCGATGCACGAGCACTGCCGGGTCTGTTCCGAATCCTGCCGGCGCTGCGAGGCCGCCTGCCGGGAGTTGCTCGCCGGCCTCGGCTGATCCCAGCCGCCAAGACGGCGCCGGAGACGCGCCTGCCATTCCCGGGCCGTCCGCGGTGAACAGGACGCGCGAGAACATCGACAGCACAGCCGTCTGCGGTCACAGCCGCTCTCGTCGGCCACGTCACCACCCCGCCAGCGGCTGCCCGCGTCCGGCAACAGCCCGAACAGGAGGTCGTCCCGTGGGCAGCACCGTCTCCACCGACACCACCGAGGGGGCAACCCCGTGACCGCCCCGGTCGAGCCATACGACGTTGTCGTCGTGGGCGGCGGGCAGGCCGGCCTGGCCGCCGCCTGGCACCTGCGCCGGCAGGGCATGCGGTTCGTGGTCCTCGAGGCGGCGGAGCAGCTCGGGCACACGTGGGACAGGCGGTGGGAGTCGCTGCGGCTGTTCACCCCGGCTGAGCACGACGCGCTGCCCGGTCGGCCGTTCCCCGCGCCGACCGGCACGTATCCGGGCAAGGAGGCGGTAGCCGAGTACCTGCGCGGCTACGCCACGGCCTTCGACCTGCCGGTGGAGCTGAACGCACGGGTGACCGGGCTGCAGCGCACCGACAGCGGGTTCCGGCTCAGCACCGCCGAGCGGACGTACACCGCCCGGCAGGTCATCGTGGCGACCGGGCCGTTCCAGACCCCGTTTGTCCCGCCGCTGGCCGCCGGGCTGGACGGCTCGGTGATCCAGCTGCACAGCGGCGAGTACCGCAGCCCCGCCGCTCTCTCCGACGGGGCCGCGCTGGTCGTCGGCGGCGGCAACTCCGGCTTCCAGATCGCCCTGGAGCTGGCCGGCACCCGACCGGTCGAGCTGTCGATCGGCTCGACCTACCCAGCCCTGCCGCAGCGGCTGCTCGGCCGCGACCTGTTCTGGTGGCTGACCCGGCTGGGCCTGATGCGGGTCACCGCCGACTCCCGGCTCGGCCGCCGCCTGCAGACCCGCGAGACGCTCATCGGCAGCAGCCGGCGGGGCCTGCAGCGAGCCGGCGTCCGGTTCCGGCCCCGGCTGGTCGACGCCGCCGGCCGCACGGTGCGGTTCGCCGACGGCACCAGCCGAGAGGTGGGCGCCGTCGTCTGGGCCACCGGCTACCGATCCGACTACACCTGGATCGACGTTCCCGGCGTGGTCCGCGACGGCCGGGTCGTCCACGCCCGCGGCGTCACCGAGGTACCCGGGCTGTACTTCCTCGGCCTCTCCTGGCAGCACACCCGCGGCTCGGCCCTGCTGGGCTTCGTCGCCGACGACGCCGCCCACGTCGCCGCCCACCTGGTCCGAACAGCCGGCGCGACGGGCGCCCTGACTCCACAGCCGTGACTGCCTCCGAGCGCGCCCCGGACATGCAGCGCAGCCGCGCGACAGCCGGGGCGCGCGGCCTGCGCACACCGATCATGTGGGGCGTGGTCTGGGGCTGCCTGCAGGCGGCGTCGCCGCTGGGCTTCTTCTGGCTCCATGACGCCATCGTCTATGCGTTCGGGCTGGTCCTGATCGCCGCGGTGTACGTCGGGTTCGCGGTCGCCGACGGGCGGAGCAGGGTCCTCGCCGTCGAGATCGGCGTTGCGTCGGTGTTCGTCGTCGTCGCGGCGGTGGGAGTCACTGGTTCGGCGTGGCTGTTCGTGGCCGGGCTGGCCGGCCACGGCCTCAAGGACCTCTGGCAGCACCGCACCGGATTCGTGGCCGGCACCCGCTGGTGGCCGCCGTTCTGCGCCACCGTCGACGTCGTCGCCGCCACTCTCATCGCCGTCACGATCGTGGCGGACGTCCGGGTGGGGTGGTGACGCCGGTGACCACGCCGTGACCGCACCCGATGGCTCGGCGGCAGCGGACCGCCGGCGCGCCCCTCCTTCGCTCCCCGTGCTTCTGGTCGTCGGCGCCGACCCGCAGGACGTCCGGACGACGGCCGCGACCCTGGCCCGCCGGTTCACGCCCGACTACCGGGTGCGAACCGCCGGCTCGGCCGCCTCCGGACTCGCCGAACTCGAGCGGTTGGCCCGCAGGCGGGACGAGGTGGCACTGGTGGCCGCCGACCAGCACCTGCCCGACGACGACGGCATCGCCTTCCTGGAGCAGGCGGCGGCCCTGCACCGGGGAATTGCCCGGGTGCTGCTCTTGGAGATGGACCGCCACCACACCCAAATCCCCTTCACCGAGCTTCCCGCGCTGCAGCGGGCGACCGCGCTCGGGCAGATCGACTTCTGGCTGGTGAAGGGTTGGGTCAATCCCGAGGAGTGGCTCTACCCGCAGGTACAGGATGCCCTCAGCGCCTGGTCCAGAAGACACCGCCCGAGCCATGTGGTCTACCGCGTCGTCGGCGAGCAGTGGGATCCCCGTTGCCACGACCTCCGGGACGGCCTGATGGTCAACGGCGTGCCGTTCGTCTTCCACCCGACGGACAGCGACATCGGACGGCAGCTGATCCGGGACCACGAGGTGGACATGAGCCGGCTACCGGCCGTCATCCGGCACGACGGAGCCGTGCTGCAGGACCCGTCCCTCCCCGAGCTCGCCGGCTCCCACGGCATCCAGGTCCGGCCCAGCGACAGTGAGTACGACCTGGTGGTCCTCGGCGCCGGTCCCGCGGGGCTGGCCGCCGCCGTCTACGGCGCCTCGGAGGGCCTGCGCACCCTGCTGCTCGAGGCCCGGGCCATCGGAGGTCAAGCCGGCACCAGTTCCATGATCCGCAACTACCTCGGCTTTCCCCGCGGCATCAGCGGCGGCGAGCTGGCCCACCGCGCCTGGCAGCAGGCCACCCTGCTCGGCGCCGAGTTCGTCTTCACCCACCGGGTGACCGCCCTGACGACGGACGGCGACCGGCATGCACTCGAGCTCGACGACGGCGGCCGGGTGGCTGCGCGGGCCGTGATCCTGGCCACCGGCGTGACCTACCGCCGACTCGGCCTCCCCGACCTCGACCGCCTCGTCGGAGCCGGCGTCTTCTACGGCGCGGCCGGCGTCGTGGCACCGGCGATCGCCGGCGAGGACGTCTACGTCGTCGGTGGGGCCAACTCCGCAGGACAGGCCGCCCTCCACCTGTCCAGGTACGCCGCCCGGGTCACCATCCTCGTGCGCGGCCCGTCGCTGGCGGCCGGGATGTCCGACTACCTGGTCCGCCAGATCGCGGTCACCCCGAACGTCGTCGTCCGGCTGCGCACCCAGGTCGTCGGCGGCCGCGGCACCGCCCGCCTGGAGGGACTCGTCCTCGCGGACCTGCAGGAGCACCGACAGGAGCAGGTATCCGCGGCGGCGGTGTTCATCATGATCGGCGCCGAACCGCGCACGGACTGGCTCGCCCCCGCTCTGCGCCTGGACGAGCACGGGTTCGTCCTGACCGGCCGGGACGTCCCTGCGATCGACTGGCCGCTGCCGCGGGAGCCCCACCCGTTCGAGACCAGCCGCCCCGGTGTCTTTGCGACCGGTGACGTGCGGTACGGCTCGGTCAAACGGGTCGCCGGCGCGGTCGGCGAGGGGTCAGTGGCCGTCGGTTCCGTCCACCGCTACCTGGCCGAGCTGGCCGCCGCACCTGAACCGTCGCGCGGGCAGGCCGTGGAGAACCCAGCGTCTGCGTGACCCTCGCCGTAACCCTCGCCTACCTCGGCCTGCTGCGGGTGCTGCCCGGCCCTCATCGCCGTCATGACCGTGGCGGGCTTCCACGTGGAGCGCCGGACACTGCGCACGGTGTCAGCGCTGCGAGGGGGACCGCCCGCCGATCGAGGCGATCAGAGCCGCGTGAGTCGCGGGGTCGACCGGCTTGTGGACCACCAGCGTCGAGGGCGGCGGGAACTGGGGCGCGCCCTCGACCCACGCGTGCGCGGGCCGGACGGGCCGCCGTTCGAAGCCGCCAGCACAGTTCGGGCACACATTCGACAGGACCGTGTCGACGCAGTCGCGGCAGAACGTGCACTCGATCGTGCAGATCATCGCCTCAGGTGCGTCGCGCGGAAGCGGGCGGTTGCAGTTCTCGCACGTGGGCCGGAGCTCGAGCATCGTCGCATCATGGCATCGTGCGGCCGCCCAGAGGCGACTCCATGCGATGGGCGCACGCGGGATCGCCCCGGCCGCGTGCGCCATCGAACGGGCGAACGTTGGCTGGCGCGAAACTAGCTGAGGTCGAGTAGCGCCGATGCTCCGCGCGAGGTGACGCCCGTCTTCGTGAAGACCTTGCGGAGATGGAGCTCGACCGTGCGTGAGGAGACCCAGCACTGAGCGGCGACCTCCTTGTGGGACATCCCCCTGGCTGACCAGCTGCGCCAGCTGACGCTCCATCGGCGTGAGCTTTGTCGGGGTCGACGTGTCACGCTTCCGAGCCGTCGCCCCTGATGCGCGCAGTTCCGCCGCCGGCCGGCGGCCCTGTATCGAAGGGCCCTCGCGAGTCTGGCAGGCCCACCCGTCGAGCTCGTGCGGCTGCCCCCAGGGCCGGTCACCCCAGACGATCCACAGCCGTCCGGAAGTTGATCTAGGTTCTGGCCGTGACCGACAGACATCCGGCTTCGCACTCGGCTGGTCGCATGCCCTCTGGAAGGAGGGCCGAATCAGCACCTACGGTGCTGCCGCGCCCCCCGGCGAAAGATGCTCTGATCAATAGAGATGCGGAGCTGATCGAGCGCACTGTCCCCGTTCAGCCTGTACTACGACATCTGATCCCACCCCCGCGGTGAGTCCCCACGAGCAGGTTTACGCCGGCTCGTGCGGACTCATCGCCGTCAGGGCACCGAGCCCTAGGAGTCCTCCACGGCGGCTGTCAGGGTGGCCCGGGCCCCGCGTTCGTGCAGCGATGCCAGCGCCTCGCGGTAGAGCGACGTGAAGCGCTCGTCGTCCACGAGGTCGCCGAACAGCTCCCGGTCGGCGATGAAGGCAAGCGGTTCGTCGCGCTGCCTGGAAGCGTTCGCCATCAGGCGGTCCCGCCGCCGGTCGGCGATGTCGACCGGCTGGCCCTCCTCGTCCACCGCCTCGCAGTACCGCGCCCAGCCCGCGACGACCAGGATGGACCGGCGCACCTCGCCTCCGGTGGCCAGGTTCTGCCGGATGACCGGGAGGAGCCACTTGGGCAGCCGCTCGGAACCGTCGAAGGCCAGCCGGGCCAGCGTGTCGCGGATGGCGGGGTTGCCGAAGCGGGCGATCAGGTCCCGCCGGTAGTGGTCGAGGTCGATGCCCGGCACCGGCTGGAGCGTGGGGGTGGCCTCCTCCTCCATGTAGCCGAGCAGGAACTGCTGGAACAGCGGATCCTGCGCCGCGTCGTGGACGAGCCGGTAGCCCGCGAGGTGGCCGAGGTAGGCGAGCCCCTGGTGACCGGCGTTGAGCAGGCGCAGCTTCATCAGCTCGTAGGGCTCGACGTCCTCGACGACCTGCACGCCGGCGTCCTCCAGCGGTGGGCGGCCCAGGCCGAACCTGTCCTCGAGCACCCACTGCGTGAACGGCTCGCACACCACCGGCCACCCGTCGTCGATGCCGAAGTTCTGGCGGAGCTCCTCCCGGTCCTCGTCCGTGGTCGCGGGGGTGATCCGGTCGACCATCGAGTTGGGGAAGGGAACCTCCCGCTCCATCCACTCCCCCAGCTCGGGGTCCCGCAGGCGCGCGAAGGCGGTGAAGCTGCGTCGAGCGACGTCGCCGTTGCCCTGGATGTTGTCGCACGTCGCGACGGTGAACGGCGCCAGCCCCCGCTGACGGCGGCGGGCAAGGGCTTCGGTGACCAGCCCGAAGGTCGTCGTCGGCACCGCACCCGGCTGGAGGTCCGCCACGACGTCGGGGGCGGTGGCGTCGAACTCCCCGGTCACCGGCGAGAAGTTGTAGCCGCCCTCCGTCACGGTCAGCGTGACGATCCGCGTGGACTCGGAGGCCAACTTCTCGATGACCGCCTCCGGGTCGTCCGGCGCGAGCAGGTACTCGACGATGGACCCCACGACGCGCGGCTCGAGCGTTCCGTCGGAGTGCTTCACCACCAGGGTGTAGAGGCCGTCCTGGGCCGCCATCACCTCGGCCATGCGGCGGTCCGACGGCAGGACGCCGACACCGCAGATCCCCCACTCCTCCGCCTTGCCCTGCTCGAGCAGGCGGTCGACATACATGGCCTGGTGAGCGCGGTGGAAGCCGCCCACGCCGATGTGCACGATGCCCGTCCGCACCCGGCTCCGGTCGTAGGTCGGCGTCGGGACCGCGCCGTCCAGTGAGGAGAGCGTCGTCGTGTCGAGGGGCGGCATGTGGTCCTCCGCAGGGTCGGCGGTGTTCCGGGCGCCCGGTCACCGTGTCGTGTGCCAGAAGGTGCGACGTCGGCGAACGACGGTGCCCCCGCCGGCGTGAGTTCACGCGGATTCCGAGCAGTCTCAGGTCTGAGGATGGACGACGACCTTGACGGTGCCCGCATCTCGCCGCCCGGCCGTCAACGCGTCCTCGGTCTGGTCGAGCCGGTACGTGCCGGTGACCATGCGGTCGAGATCGATGCGACCGGAGGCGACGAGCGCGATCGCCGTGGGCCAGGTCCCGGCGTAGCGGAACGTGCCGGTCAGTTCGATCTCCCGCTCCTGCACCACCGACAGCGGCAGGGACACCTCGTCCCCACCCATCCCGACGAGAACCGCACGGCCGGCCCGGTCCAGGGCGCCGATCGCCTCGCGGATGGCCGGCGGGTGGCCGGAGCACTCGAGGAGGACGTCGGGCGGGCGCTCCAACTGCGCCACACCCTCGTGCCGTGCATCGATCGTCTCGGTCGCGCCGAGTTCCCGGGCCAGCGCCAGACGTGCGGGATTGACGTCGGACACGATCACGTCCGTCGCCCCGAACGCCAGGGCCGCCTGCACGGCCACGAGCCCGATCGGTCCGGCACCGGTGACGAGCACACGCGAGGCGGCGGTGACGTGGCCTTTCATGCAGGCCCACAGGCCGACGGACAGCGGCTCGAGCAGGGCCGCGGCATCGTCGCCGATGACATCCGGCACCGGGTGGGCGAAGGCCTCGTGGACGACCACGTATTCCGCGAACGCTCCATCTATCGGCGGCGTGGCGAAGAACCGCATGTTCGGGCACAGGTTGTAGCGCCCCGAGAGGCATTGCCGGCAGGACATGTCGGGCACACCGGGCTCGACCGAGACGCGCTGGCCGACCGCCACGCGGGTCACTCCCGCCCCGATCTCGGCCACTTCCCCGGCCGCCTCATGGCCCAGCACCAGGGGTTCCTCGACCACGAAGCTCCCGATGCGACCGTGGTCGTAGTAGTGGGTGTCCGAGCCGCACACCCCGACCGCACGTGTGCGCACCACGAGTTCTGCCGGATCCGGCCGCGGGATCGGCCGCTCCTCGATGACCACCTTCCCGGGTCCGTGGAGAACGGCCGCCCTCATGACCGACCTGCCTCCCGTCGCCCGGTCGCGTGCACGGCCTCCGGGACCGGGGCCGACCCTGCACTCATTTGACCGCGCCGAGGGAGAGGCCCTGGACCAGCTTGTCCTGGGCGGCGAACCCCGCGATCAGCACCGGTAGGGAGACCACGAACGCGGCCGCGCAGACCTTGGCGAGGAACAGCCCCTGGCTGGTGACGAACCCGGTGAGGTACACCGGCGCCGTCTGCGCGACGGTCGCGGTGAGCGTGCGGGCCATCAGCAGTTCGTTCCAGGAGAAGATGAAGCAGATCAGCGACGTCGCCGCGATCCCGGGCGCGACGACGGGCGCGACGATCTGGCTCAGGGTCCTGGTCAGGTTCGCGCCGTCCATGGACGCCGCCTCGAGCATCTCCACGGGCACCTCCGCGAGGAAGGACCGCATCATCCACACGGCGATCGGCAGGTTCATCGACGTGTAGAGCACGATCAGCAGCCAGATGTTGTCCAGCAGGCCGCTCACCTGGGCGAACAGGTAGATCGGGAGCAGGCCTGCGACGAGGGGCAGCATCTTCGTGGAGAGGAAGAAGAACATCACGTCGGTCCACTTGCGGACCGGCTTGATCGACAGGGCGTAGGCGGCCGGGATCGCCAGCAGGAGCACCAGGACGGTGGACAGCACGCTGGCGGTGAGGGAGTTGGCCAGCGACGGCCAGGGGCTCGGCCCTCCGCCCGCACCGAAGAAGTTCCGGTAGCCCTCCAGGGTCAGCGGCGCCGCCAGGGACGGCGGGTTGGTGGCCGCGTCGGCCTCGCTGTGGAAGGAGGTCAGCACCATCCACAGCACCGGCACCACGAACAGGAAGCCGATCACCCACGCGGCCAGGGCGAGGCCGAAGTTCCCTCGTTCCCGCCGCTTCCTCCGCGGCGCCCCCTGCTGCGTGCGGGTCGCCGGCACCGGCCCCACATCGGTGGTCGCGCTCATCGGGTCTCCTCTCGGAACAGCGACGACACCGTCCGCAGCGCCAGCGTGGCGATGATGATCGTGCCGATGACGACGACCACCCCTGTGGCGGAGGCCCGGCCGTAGTCATGGGCCTGGTAGAAGAGCTGGTAGATCGTGTACGGCAGGTTCGCGGTGCCCAGCCCGCCGGACGTGATGGTGAAGACGTAGTCGAAGTTCTGGACGATGTAGATCGCACCCAGCAGCCCGCCCAGTTCGAGGTACTGGCGCAAGTGCGGGAACGTCATGTAACGGAAGATCTGCCACGCACTCGCCCCGTCGAGGTTCGCCGCCTCGATGACGTCCAGCGGCCGGCTCTGCAGGCCCGCGAGCAGGATCAGCATCATGAACGGGGTCCACTGCCAGATCAGCGCGACCTCGATGGAGAGCAGCGGAGCCTGGGTGATCCAGTCCGGCTGCGGCGGGTTGTCCGAGCCGAAGAGGCCCCACAGCCAGGTGAGCGCGCCGTTGAGCAGGCCGTACTCCGGGTTGTAGAGCGCGTGCTTCCACACCAGCGCGGCGGCCACCGGAACGATGAGGAACGGCGTGATCATCATCGTGCGGACGATGCCGCGGCCGCGGAACTTCCGGTCCAGCAGCAGCGCGATCCCCATGCCGAGCAGCAGGCTGACGAGGACGACGACGACGGTCATCTCGATGGTCACGATGATCGAGTGGCGGATGTTCTCGTCGGTCAGCACCGACACGTAGTTGTCGATGCCCGCGAACCCGATCTCGTCCGGGTAGTAGGCGTTCCAGTTCATGAACGAGATGACCAGCGTCGCCACGAACGGCAGCTGCGTGATCACGATCGTGAAGATCAGAGCCGGCAGCAGAGGAGCTCGGCGGGCCCAGTCGCTCGAGCGGCGCAGCGCTCCGTCCGAGCGGACCTCCGGCGTCTGGGGCGGGCCGCCAGGGGCGCGTTCCAGCGTCGTGCTCATCGCCACCGCCTTCCGATCTGTCGTCTCGTCGGTCACTTCTGCTCCCGGTCGCGGTAACGCGCGGCGACGTCGTCCGCGAGCTTCTGTCCCCGTTCGAGCGCGTCGTGGACCGTGGTCTGGCCGGCGATCGCCGAGCTGACCTCCTGCGACACCTGGGTCCCGAGGTCGGGGAACTCCGGGATGCCGACGAACTGGATGCCCGGCGCCGGGCGCGGCTGGACGCCAGGGTCGTTCGGATCGGCGTTCTTGATGGCCTCGAGCGTGGGCCGGGCGAACGCCGACGCCTCCTTGAGGTAGTCGGGGTTCTCGTAGGTGGAGGCGCGCTTACCCGCCGGCACCCGGGACCAGCCGAGCTCGGAGCCGACGAGTTCCTCGTACTTCTTGCCGGAGGCCCACGAGATGAACTTCCAGGCGTTGTCCTTCTTCGTGCTGGCCTGCTGGATGCTCCACGACCAGGCGTAGAGCCAGCCGGAGTAGTCGGTCTTCACCACGGGGGCGGCGGCGTAGCCGATCTTCCCGCGCACCGGCGAGTCCTTGGCCTCCAGCGAGCCCGCCGCGGAGGTCGCGTCGTACCACATGGCGGCGTTGCCCTGGATGAGGTTGTTCAGGCACTCCGTGAAGCCCGCCTGGGGCGCACCGGTCTCGCCGTGCGCCCGGACGAGGGCGACGTAGAAGTCCGTGGCCTTGCGGAAGCCCTCGCCGTCGACCTCGGCCTGCCAGTCCTTGGTGAACCACGTGCCGCCGAAGGTGTTCACCACCGTGGTCAGCGGGGCGAAGAGCTGGCCCCAGCCGGGCTGGCCGCGCAGGCAGATCCCGGCCATGCCCGGTTCGGCGCCGTCGACCTTCGCCGCGATGTCGGCCACCTGCTGCCAGGTGGGTTTCGCCGGCATCTGGATGCCGGCCTTCTTCAGCACGTCCTTGCGGTACATCAGGAACGACGACTCGCCGTAGAACGGCTCCCCGTAGAGCTTGCCCTCCGCGGACAGGGACTCCGTCATCGGCGCGAGGATGTCGCTCTGGTCGAACGCGGTGTCGGCGGTGACGTAGTCGTCCAGCGGGGCGATCCACTTGCTCTTGGCGTAGATCGGGATCTCGAAGTTGCTGAGGGTGGCGACGTCGTACTGACCCGCCTGGCTCGAGAACTCCTGGCTGATCTTGTCCCGGACGTCGTTCTCCGGCAGCACGGTGAAGTTGACCGAGATCCCGGTCTCCTTCGTGAAGTTCGTCGCGGTCAACTGCTGGAGATCGACCATCTGCGGGTTGTTCACCATCAGCACGTTGATGCTGTTGGGCCCGCCACCGCCCGCGCCACCACCCCACCCCGCGCAGCCGCTGACCACGAGGGTGAGAGCGAGCGCTGGAACCAGGCGGGCACGGCGTGCCCCGTGTCGCGGCCGAGGACCAGAGGCGGCGTCCATCGTCGTTCCCCCCACCGATGCCGACTGCTCAGATGAGCGACGTGCCTACCAGGTGTGAGATGAGTCTCCGACTTGACTTACACGGGCGTCAAGGGAAGCTTCCACGGCATCGACGTTGCGCTCACATGAGCAGGAGGACGGATGGACCAGGGGTTCACCGGGCCCGCTCATCTGGTGCTGATGGCCTCACTCGCCCGGGGCCATCTCATCCAGGGCAGGTCGAAGATCGAGCTGGCCGCGGAGTTCGGGCTGAGCCGCTTCAAGGTGGCTCGCCTCATCGACGAGGCCCGCGACAGCGGGCTCGTCCGCATCGAGATCCGGCATCACGGAGCGATCGACGTCGACCTGTCGGCCCGGCTCGCCGAGCGGTACGAGCTGACCCACTCGGTCGTCGTCGACACCCCCGAGGACGACGCGGCATCACTGCGCGAGCACCTCGGGCGAGCGGCGGCCGAACTGCTCAACGAGGTGATCACCGCCAAGGACGTGCTCGGCCTGGCGTGGGCGCGCGCGGTGAGCGCGATGGCCCGGTCGCTGCGTCCGCTACCGGGCACGCCGGTCGTCCAGCTGACGGGGGCGCTCACCGTTCCGGGTGGCCGCGACACCTCGGTCGACGTCGTCCGGGAGGTGGCCAGCTCCTCGGGCGGGACGGCGCACGTCTTCTACGCCCCGTTCACCGTTCCCGACGCCGCCACGGCCCGCGCCCTGCGTCAGCAGCCCGAAGTGGCGCGCGCCTTCGGCCGGCTGCCGTCGGTCACCAAGGCGGTCGCCGGTATCGGTCTGTGGGAGCCCGGCCAGTCGACCCTGTACGACGCGTCGTCGGAGTCCGACCGCCAGGAGCTGCACCGGCTGGGCGTGTGCGCGGACGTCTCCGGCGTGTTCCTGGACATCGACGGCAGGCCGGTTCACACCGAACTCGCCGAGCGCATGATCGGGATCGACTACGCCCAGATGCGCGCGATCCCGGAGCTCATCGCCATTCCGTACGGTGTGGCGAAGGCCCCGGCCGTTCGTGCCGCTCTGCGGAGCGGCCTCGTCGGCGGTCTCGTCACGCACACGGCGCTCGCCCGACTCGTGCTCGACGACGGATGATGACAGGCCACGGCCACCACGGGAGGTGCCGGAGGGAACCGGTGCGCGACGAAGAACCCGAGGTCCTCCTGTTCGGAGGCACCGCCAACCGCGGGCAGGTGGTCCGTGTCGGCCAGACGGTGCGACGCCCCCAGCGCCCGACGAGTCCGGCGACCCATGCCCTGCTGCGCCACCTGGGCGACGTCGGATTCTCGGGCGCCCCGCGCTTCCTCGACATCGACGACCTGGGCCGCGAGGTCCTGACCTACGTACCCGGCACGGCCATCACGCCGCCGTTCCCGGCATGGGCGCTCACCGACGAGGCCCTGGCCAGCGTCGCTGCGCTGCTCCGCGCCTACCACTCCGCGGTCGAGACCTTCGATCCACGCCCGTACCTGTGGCCGCAGTCCCCGCCCGAGCCCTTCAGCGGTGAGCTGATCAGTCACAACGACATCAACCTGGACAACGTCGTCTTCCGCGACGGTCGCGCCGCGGCCTTCATCGACTTCGACCTGGCCAGCCCCGGCAGCAGGCTCTGGGACGTGGCCGGCGCCGTACGTCTGTGGGCGCCACTGCGCCCCGAGCACCACATCCACGACGAGCGGCGCGGCCGGGCACTCGAGCGCCTGCGGCTGTTCGTGGACCGGTACGACCTGGCCGACGAGGACCGCGAACGGCTCGTCGAGGCCGTGCGGCAGAGCCACACCTGGATCTACGACCTGATCGGCGGGGAGGTCGCCAACGGTCATGCCGGCTTCTCGGACTACTACGCCGGTGCGCAGGACCGCGCGACCGAGACCTACGAGTGGTACCTCCGCAACGGCGACGCCCTCCGCCGCACCCTTCTGTGACGCCCGCGAGTTCAGCGGGTCCCCATGAGGCCGTTGCGAACGTCACGCACCATTCAGGCTGTCGACACCCGCCTCGCCGCCGGCGCCGGGGACAATGGAGGACGTGCCCCCAGCGGGCACGGACCGGCTCGACCACCGCGCACCGCCCGCACCGGCGAGGCGCGCGGGGCCGATCCCGGCTACCTGGCCGGACGATTCGCAGCGCTGCGAGGACACCCCGCACGAGCCTGCGCAGACACACCTTGTGTCGCGTCACGAGGGCAGTGCCTTGCACTGCCCTGCCGGCACCATCCGAGACGGAACGGACACACACCTGATGAAGACCGAGAACATGACGACGACGTACGAGACCGACCAGCGCCTGACCGACGGCGCCGCCCCCGCGGGCGGCTGGGCGAGCCGGGCACGGCAGTCCCTCCGCCGGTTCGACCGCTACACGCTGGAGGTCATGAACCCCGGCCACCCCTACCGGCTCACCACGGACCGTTCGGCCTGACCGGCCGCTGAGCTCCACGGCCCCCGATCTCTGCGAGGTCGGGGGCCGTGTCGCGTTCCGGCTTCCGGCCGGCCGCTCAGACGTCTGGCAGGGAGCCCGCGGCGGGACCGGAGGGGGCCCCTGAGGGACCGCTCCCTCCGTCCCTCGGATGTGCCATCGTCGGCACATGCCGACTCGACCTGCGGCACATCTCGTGGCCGACCTCGCGGAAGCTCTGATGGGCGGCGGAGCTCTGCCGCTCGGCATCCGCTGCTGGGACGGGTCGGAGGTGCCGGGGCCGCCGGGCTCCCCCACCCTGGTCGTGTCGTCGCCGCGTGCCCTGCGCCGGATCGTCTACTCGCGCGGCGAACTCGGTCCGGCGCGGGCCTATGTCAGCGGCGAACTCGACATCGAGGGCGACGTGTTCCAGGTCCTGGCGCTGCCCGACGCCCTGCCCGAGCGTCCGAACCTGACGCTCGAGGGCGGTCGGGTGCGGTCCCTGCTCACCGAGCTGCTCCGCGCCGGTGTGTTCGGCCCCCCGCTGCCGCCGCCACCGGAGGAGATCCGGCTGCGGGGGCTCCGGCACTCGCTGCGACGGGACAGGGCGGCGATCAGCCACCACTACGACGTCGGCAACGACTTCTACGCGCTCCTGCTCGGTCCGACGCTCGTCTACAGCTGCGCGTACTTCGCCACCCCGGAGACCTCGCTGGACGACGCCCAGGTGGCCAAGCTCGACCTGGTCTGCCGGAAGCTGGACCTCCGCCCCGGGATGCGATTGCTCGACGTCGGCTGCGGATGGGGCTCGCTGGTCCTCCACGCCGCGGCCAACTACGGCGTGCACGCCGTGGGCGTCACGATCTCCCCCGAACAGGCCGACCTCGCGCGCCGGCGGATCGCGAAGGCGGGCCTCGACGACCGGGTGGAGATCCGGGTCCAGGACTACCGCGAGGTCGCCGACGGCCCCTACGACGCCATCGCGTCGGTCGGCATGGCCGAGCACGTCGGGCGCGCGCAGTTGCCTTCCTACGCAGCCGCGCTGCATGCGCTCCTCGCACCAGGTGGGCGACTGCTCAATCACGCCATCGCCCGCGGACCGGCCGCCGGCCCCGACACCGGTGACGCGCGCACGTTCGTCGCGCGCTACGTCTTCCCGGACGGCGAGCTCCAGTCGCTCGCCGACCACGTCGGGTTCCTCGAACAGGCCGGTTTCGAGGTGCGGGACGTCGAAGGGCTGCGCGAGCACTACGCCCTCACGTGCCGCGCCTGGGTCGCCAACCTGCAGGCCGGCTGGCAGGAGGCGCTCCGCGTCGTCTCCCCGGCCCGGGCACGGGTGTGGCGGCTCTACCTGGCCGGCGCCGTGCTCGCCTTCGAGGGGCGGCGGGTGGGGGTGAACCAGATCCTGGCGACCAGGACGGCGGACCCTGGGCACTGGCCACTGCGGCGTCCTAACTGGAGCCGCGACTGATCCCGGTAAGAACCACAGCGCCTGGCCGCACCAACGGTCATGACGACCGCTTTCGTCCTGTCCGGCGGCGGCAGCCTCGGCGCCGTCCAGGTCGGCATGCTGCGGGCCCTCGGCGAGCGGCACATCACGCCGGATCTGCTCGTGGGCACGTCCGCCGGGGCCCTCAACGCCGTCTTCGTGGCGACCCACGGTGTCGGTGCGCGGGCGATCGACGAGCTCGCCGGCATCTGGACGGCGCTCCGCCGGGACGACGTCTTCCCGCTGCGGGCCCCGCGGATGGTGCTGGCGATGGCGGGCGCCCGGGACTCCTTGTGCGGTGATCACGGCCTCGACGCGCTGGTGCGCCGGCGCGTGGGTCCCGCCCTGCTGGAGGAGACCCCGGTTCCGGTGCACCTCGTCGCCACCGACCTGCTCTCGGGCGAGGAGGTGCTGCTCTCCTCCGGCGACCTGGTGAGCGCGGTGCTGGCCAGCAGCGCCGTCCCCGCCGTCCTGCCCCCGGTGCGGCGGGAGGGCCGGACGCTCGTCGACGGGGGGCTCGCCGACAACGCGGCCATCTCGCAGGCGATCGCGCTGGGCGCGGACCGCGTGTACGTGCTGCCCACCGGCTACGCGTGCGCCCTGCCGTTCCCGCCGACCCGGCCGCTGGCGGTCGCGGTGCAGGCCCTCAGCCTGCTGGTGCAGCAACGACTCATCGGCGACGTGGCCCGCTACGCCGACCGCGTGGACCTCGTCGTCCTCCCGCCACTGTGTCCCCTCCGTATCTCGGCGGTCGACTTCCGGCACGCCGCCCAGCTGTGCCGCCGGGCGCACCCTCCGCAGCTGCATGGCTCGACAGCGGCGCCGCCTCGCGGCCCCGGCCGGAACGGATCCTGGGCCTGCACGGCCATCCGGCGGCTACAGCTCAGGACGCCGACGTCACCGGGTGAACCAGGTCAGCCCCGGACCAGCCGCTCCAGCGCGGGCGCCGGATCGATCCCGGCGTCGGCGGCCGCGAGCAGCAGCAACGTCGCCGCCTCCTCCGCGCAGGCGGCACAGCCACTGAGATGGGCCGGCATCGCTGCGAGCTCCTCGCCGGGACGGGCCCCCCCGAGCACGACCTCGACGTACCTGTCGACCAGCCGGAAGCAGTCGTCGCACGACAGCCAGGGCCCCGGGTCCATCGTCAGGCGCCGCACGACCTCGGTCGGCGACACGTGGTCCGGCGCCGTCATCGGATTTCCCTTCCGGAGCTGGTGGACGCCGTCGGATAACCCTGGGCGGCGAGGTGCGCGCGCAACCGGCCGCGCGCGTCGTGCAGCGTCTTGTAGAGGGCGTTGCGGTTGGTGCCGAGACGTTCGGCGAGCACGTCGATCGGAACCTCCTCGACGAGCAGCGCCAGCGCGATGCGTCGTTGGTGCGGGGTGAGCACGGAGTGGATCGCGTCCCGGACCGCGGCGGCGAGCTCGCTGCCCTCGGCGTACTCGTCCGGTGAGGGCCGCGGCTCCACCAGCTGCGGGGCCGCCTCCAAGGGCACCTCCCGGTGGGACCACGCCTGGCGCCGCAGCTCGACCGCGGCCTGCAGGACGGCGAACTTGTAGGCCCAGGTCGTGAAGCGGCTGCGCCCCTCGAAGGTGGTCAGCTTGCCCAGCACCGCGATCATGGCCTCGTCGGCGGCGAGGTTGATGACGTCCTCGACCTGCGCCGCGCCCACCGCTGCGCGCAGGGCCGACATGCGCGAGACCTGGAAGCGCGCGCCGCGCAGCAGCAGTGCGTGCAGCCGGCGCAGTGCGTCGTCCCGCGCCGGACCGGGGGTGGTCAGCTGCGCGACCCAGTCGTCGTCCGCCGCGGCCGTGTGCCCGGCCGACGTCGGGGCCGACCGGTCGGAGCTGACCTCGGTCACAGCCCGCCTTCCGCCTCGTCCAGGGGCGACAGGATACGGGCGGCGAGGTGCGGTGGACAGCCGCGATCGACCAGGGCCAGCAGCGCGTGCAGATCGACGCCGGGCATGACGGCGAGCCGGAGGGCCAGGGGCAGCGCGAACCCGGCGTCCACGAGTCTGCGGAGCCGCCAGACCTCGACGTCCGTGGCGGGAGGACGGCAGGCGGCGACCGTTTCGGCCGCGGGGGCGGCGACATGAGCAGTCATGTCCGTTCGCGTTCCGGGCGGGTCGCCGTCTTACCGGCTATCTCCGGTAAGACCCGCGGGGCCTGGGGACGCCAACGCGACATCACCCAGTCGAGCTTTCGCAGGGAGCACACCATGAGCCTCCTGACCCACCCGGGACGGCACACCGCCGAACGCCGGCCCGCCCGTGCTCCGCACGACGCCGGCGAGGCGGTCGTCGACGACCGGATCTACCTCGTCCAGCGACTCGGGGCCGTGACCGTCGGGCTGATCCTGCTGGTGTTCGGGACGCTCAGGGCCATGGGCGACGTGCCGTTCCTCGCCACCCACGGCGAACGTCACCTCGGCATGTCCTCCAACGGCCTCCTGTCGGCCCTCTCCCTGCTCGTCGCCGCCGTCCTCCTGGCCGCAGCGCTGCGCGGTCCGAGAGTCGCCTCGACGGTGCTGATGACTCTCGGCGTCCTGTTCCTGCTCTCCGGCCTGCTCAACCTGGCGGTGCTGCGCACGTCGTTCAACCTGCTCGCCTTCCGAGTGAGCAACGTCTTCTTCTCGCTCGTCGTCGGCCTGCTGATGCTCCTGCTCGGCGCGTACGGCCGGGTCAGCGGCAACCTGCCCGCCGACAGTCCCTACGCCCACCCCGACGATCTCGTCCTCGAGCCCTCGGATCGCCCCTCGACACCGGAGGAGTTCGCGGCGGAGGCGGCCATGCGGGAAGCCGAGTTCGCCGTGGTCCAGCACTACGCGACAGAGGACCAGCGGCGCCGGGTGCAGGCGATGGCCGCGGTGCACACGCGGACCGACCGTCGACGCGTCTGGATGGAGTTCGACGCACGGCGGTGACGCCGAACCTCGGGAGGTCGCGCGAGAGCCGACGTCCGGACTGTGGGATCTTGTCGGCCGCACCGTCACGACGCGACCGAGGATCCACGGTCCGCCGGCAGCAGGAGAGGACGTCCCTTGAAGGTCGCCGCACACCTATCCAGCTTTACTTTCCCCGGGGGCCCTGCCTCGATCGCCGGGACCCTGGCGGCTGTCGGGCGCGCAGCGGACGAGGCCGGCCTGGCGGCGCTGTCGGTCATGGACCACTTCTTCCAGATGGACATGACGGCTCCCGCCGAGGACCCCATGCTCGAGGGCTACACGAGCCTGGGCTTTCTCGCCGCTCACAACACGACGGCGGAGCTGCAACTGCTCGTCACCGGGGTCACTTACCGCCACCCCGGGCTGCTCGCCAAGATCGTGTCCACCCTCGACGTCCTGTCCGGGGGCCGTGCCGTGCTCGGCATCGGCGCCGCCTGGTACGAGCGCGAGCACATCGGTCTCGGGATTCCCTATCCGCCGGTGGCCGAGCGGTTCGAGCGCCTGGAGGAGACGCTCCGGATAGTCCTGCAGATGTGGAGCGAGGAGAACGGGCCGTTCGAGGGCCGGCACTACCGCCTGGCGGAGACCCTCAACTCGCCGCAGCCGCTGCGGCGCCCGCCGATCATGATCGGCGGCGACGGCGAGAAGAAGACGCTCCGACTCGTCGCGAAGTACGCCGACGCGTGCAACCTCTTCGCGTCACCTGACCGGGGCCGGCCGGACGACATCGAGGCCAAGCTCGATGTGCTGCGCGAGCACTGCGCGCGAGAGGGGACCGACTACGACCGCATCCGCAAGACCGTCCTGTACGCCGGCCCGCTGACCGCCGGCGCCGAGGGCGGCAGGCGCTTCGCCGAGACGATGGCGGCGTACGCGGAGCTGGGCGTCTCGCAGGTGCACGTGGGACCGTCGGACGACGATCCCGTGGCGTTCATCCGCGACCTCGGTGTGCACGTCGTACCGCTGGTGGCGGCGCTCTGACCCGCCGCATGCGGCGCTCGGAGCGGCCGTACGCGGCGCGCCGGAGGGGATGACGCGGCTCGACGACCTTCCCCGGGGCGTTGTCACGCCGCGGGGAGAGGTATGGCCGCGTACCGGCTGCCATCTGCGGGCCCGACGACGGCCGGAACCCGGACCGGCCGTCGTCATGAGACCTGGCGCGGCCCGTCTTCATCGGTGCAAGCCCCGCAGGAGGTTCGCCGTCCGGCGCGCCGCCTGTCGGGCACTCACCGAGGAGTACACGCATGCGAGTACGTCTGATCGCCCCCTCACCGCGGCTCTCGTCGCGTGCACCATCGGTCTGACTGCGGGCACGGCTGCGGCCGCGCCGGCCTCCGCCGCAGCACCGGCCGCCTCCGCGATCGCCGCCGCACCGACCTCCCTCGCCGTCCCCGTCAACCAGACGATCGACGGGGTCGGCACGTTCGCGGGGACGTTCACACCCACCCGGTTCTCCGGCAGCAACAGTGCACTCACTGTGCGGGGTGTCCTCGCCGGCACCTTCACGTCGGTGGACGGAGTCGTGACGACCGTGAACCAGGTCATCACGGCAGCTGCACAGGTGAACAACTCGACCTGCACGATCCTCGACCTGGTACTCGGCCCGCTGCACCTGGATCTGCTGGGCCTGGTCGTCGACCTCAACCAGGTGCACCTCACGATCACCGCCCAGCAGGGGGCGGGCAACCTGCTGGGGAACCTGCTCTGCGCCATCGCCAATCTGCTCAACGGTGGTGCCACCGGCGGCCTGGCGACGCTGCTGAACCGGATCCTCGGCCTGCTCGGCGGCGTCTAGCCGTCATCAAAGCACCGCCGGAGCCCTGACCCCGCTCCCCCGGTGACCGGCCGCGCGCTCCTGCCCCGCCCCGGCAGCGAGCGCGCGGCCGGGCCTCGCTCAGCCGGGCGGTGGCGTCTCCGGCTGCGCCATGGCGTAGCTGGCCAGCACCTCGGTGAGGAAGCCGGCCGCCGCACTCGCCACGAGCGACAGCTCCTCCGTCGGGCTGTCGCGCAGCACCTCGATCAGGACGTCGTGGTGCACGCGGACGACGTCCAGCAGGCTGCGCCCGGATTCGAGCGCCGCCCGGCCGAGCTCGTAACCGGCGTGCATCGCCGCCTCCTCCCGGCGGGGCAGGTAGCGCAGGAAGGTCGTGCGGTAGTCGCGTACCAAATCCTCGTCCGCGGTCACGTCCGCCGGCCCGGCGAGGCGTTCATGAGTCGCTCGAGGCTCGACAGGCCCTCCTCGAGGTCGAGGGCGGTGGCGACGGAGCCGGTGTCCATGCCGAGGCGCACCATCGTGAACGCGACGTCGGGCTGGATGCCCACGACCACGGTGGCGGCGCCTCGCAGCCGCGCCATCTCACCGATGTCGCGGAGCATGCGGGAGGCGAAGGAATCCAGGACGTCGAGGGCCGCCACGTCGATGACGACCCCCCGGGCCCGGTACCGGCCGATCTGGTCGATCAGATCCTCCTGGAAGCGGACGAGTTGCGAGTCGTCCAGCGCGGTGTGGATCGAGGCGATCAGGTACGGGCCCTGCCTCAGGATGGAGAACAGCCGGGGCCCTGCGGTCATGGCCCACCTGGCCCTTCGGTCCGGGTCACCGCGTAGCCGAGGTGCCGCTCGGCCTCCTCGAGACCGCCCTGCAGATCGCCGATCGTGTCCATCTTGCTGAGGTCCACCCCGATGGTGACCAGCGTCTGCGCGATCTCCGGCGACAGCCCGGTGATGATCACGCTGGCCCCCATGAGCCGTGAGGCGTCCACGGTCTGCACGAGGTGGTTGGCCACCGCCTCGTCGACGTCCGGCACACCGGTGATGTCGACGACGACGACCTTGGCCCGGTGCGTGCGGATGCCGCTGAGCAGCTGCTCGGTCAGCTGCCGGGCCCGTTCGGCGTCCAGGACGCCGATGATCGGCAGGATCAGCAGCCGCTCGCGGACCGGGAGCACGGGTGTGGACAGCTCCCGGATGGAGTCCTGTTGCTGGCGGATGACCCGTTCGCGCTCGTCGACGAAGCTGACGGCCACGGTGTTCGCGATGCGGTTCGCGGCCGGCTCGTACGCGTCGAGGACGCGGTTGAGCAGGGGGAAGTCCCGCTGGTACTTCTCGAACAGCGAGCGGGCCAGGACGTCGCGCAGCAGCAGGACGATGCCGACGACCTCCTGCGTCTCGACGCCCCGGGGGATGATCCGCTCGGACAGGTTCCGGGCGTAGCGCTGCAACGCCTCGACGCTGCCCGTCTCCAGCACCTCGACGTAGTTGTCGTAGACCGACGTCGTCTCCGCGGCCATCTCCTGGGGCGTCATGGCCTGGAGCAGGTGCGCGCCCTGGATACGGGTCGCCCACTCCTGACGCAGCCGGGTCCGGTGCTCACGCAGATGGGCGACCAGTTGGGGCAGAAGCTCCTCCTCGTCGGAGATCTGCGCGGGAAATCCTGCGGAAGCGCGTTCGGTCACGGGTCCGGCTCCTTCGTCGGTCATGGCTCGTCTCGCCACTTGATCATCGTCACGGTGGTGCCCCGGCCGCTCTCCGAGGCGATCCCGAACTCGTCCATCAGCCGGCGAGCCCCCGGCAGGCCCAGGCCGAGACCCCGGTAGGTGCTGTAGCCGTCGAGCAGGGCGCGGTCCAGGTCGTCGATGCCCGGACCGGCATCACGGGCGACGACCTTGATGCCGCGCCGGGGCGCCTCGAGCAGCTCGACGACGATCTCGCCGACGTCGGCGAACCGCACGATGTTGCGGGCCAGCTCGGAGACCGCGGTGGCGATCAGCGTCAGGTCGGTCGGCGAGAAGTCGAGGCGGGTGGCCAGTTCGCGGGCGACATGCCGTGCGGCGACCACGTCGGCGTCCTTGCGGACGGGGACGCGCACCTCGTCGTCCCTCGTCCGTCCCCTGCCCATCAGCGGCTCACTCAGCCGCCCGCACGCCTCGCACTCGAGCAGGTGACGGGCGGCGTCGACGTCGCGCTGCCGGCGGCGATCGCCGCCGGAGATGGCGAGCAGGACGGGACGGCACTGCTCGGTGGGCGGCTCGATCCGCTCGGCGGCGAGCAGGTACTCCACCCGCAGCCGCGCCCGGGAGCGGTTCAGCTGGGCGGCGACGGCCCCGGCCGTCGATCCCAGCTCCGCGGCCAGCGAGCGCGTGTCCCGCCCGGCCACCTCGTGGGCCAGCAGGATCTCCCGCTCCCGATCGGACAGCCGGCTCAGGGCCTGCGCGATCGCCGCGCGGTCCTCCTGCACCAGTACGTCCTCGTCCGGTGCCTCCGGCGGCCGCAGGTCGACCACGCGGTGCTGATGGCGGCGCTGCCGGTCCTGGTCCCGCCACAGCGACGTGACCACGTTGCGCGCCGTCACGATGGCGTAGGGCTCCAGCGTCCCCGACTCCAGCCGACCCGAGGCGGCGAGGACGCGGGCCAGCGTCTCCTGCACCAGGTCGTCGGCCGTCGCCTGGTCCGGGACGCGGGCCGTGACGATGCGGCGGACGAGCGGGATGAGGGCCGCGACGTCTGGCGAGCCACTGCCCTGCTGTGTTCCGCCAGCAGGTTCAGCGGCCGGCATGCGGCAGACGCTACCGCTGACCAGGGCCTCCGTCCGTTCGCAAGCAGCGGAAATGGGGCAGCTGCCCCCAGCGGTCGCCCCGTCGTTCGGCGACGAACCCCTCGCGCAAGAGTTCGGCCCGGAACCGCTCACCGACGCGCCGGCGTTCCGCCGCCCGCTCGCGCAGCAGCCGGGCCAGCGTCGCATTGGCCGACCGGCTCGCGCGGAGTTCGAGCACCTCGGCCGTCTCGAGGAAGAGCGCCATCCGCCGCATGTGCTCCAACAGGTCCCGCCCACCACTGCGCGGCTGCATGCCCGCGACGGCACGCCGTGGACCCGACTTCGGAGAGGGGCCGACCAGCCGATCCGAGCGGGCCACCGCGGCGGTCCGGGGCCCCACCGGCGGGCGATGCCCCCGTTCATCGTTCGGCCCGATCCCGCTGTTCCCAGACGTTCCCTCGAACACGGCCACCACTCCTCGCGCCAGGCCTGTCGCGCCCCTGCATGGATGAAGACGCTCCGGCCGTGCGGGCATGACTTCGGGTGCGCCGCGCCAGGAAGAGGACCGTCGGCCCGACGCGGCGGTCTCCGTTGCCTGCCCGACCGTGCGGGGCTACGTTCTCCGACCATCGTGGCGGGGGACCGATCAGTCGATCTGGAGTTCTCATGCTCAACGACAGCAAGGTCATGGCCAACATCCCCGCAGGGAACCTCGCGCGGGCCCGGGACTTCTACGCGGACAAGCTCGGCCTGAAGCCGGCCCAGGAGCTTGCCGGTGAGGTCCTTGTCTACCGGACCGCCGGTGGCACGGAGTTCCAGATCTACCGGACCGACTACGCCGGCCAGGCCGGACACACGATCGCCCAATGGCACGTGAGCGACATCGAGTCGGAGGTCCACGACCTGAAGGCCAAGGGCGTCGACTTCGAGGTCTACGACATGCCGGGCGTGCAGTGGGACGGCGAGATCGCCTCCACGGAGGGCATGGGCCGCGCCGCCTGGTTCAAGGACAGCGAGGGCAACACCATGTGCATCGACCAGGGGCCGTCCGGCAGCTGACTCGCACCGGGGATGACCGGGCCCGGACCGATGTCCGGCCGGACCGTGCTCGTGACGGGCGGCACCGGGGGCATCGGGAAGGCGACCGCGCGGGGCCTCGCCGCCCTGGGGGCACGAGTGGCGATCACCGCGCGTGATGGCGGCCGTGCCGTTGCCGCGGCGGCCGAGATCCGCGCGCCCGGTGGGCCGCCCGTGGAGGTGTTCGTCGGCGACATGTCGGCGCAGTCGGAGGTCCGGCGGCTGGGGGCCGAGCTGCTCGCTGCGCTGCCGCGGATCGACGTCCTGGTCAACAACGTCGGCGGCTTCTGGAACTCGCGGCACGTCACGTCCGACGGGCTCGAGCTGACCTTCGCGCTCAACCACCTCACGCCCTTCCTGCTCACCCACCTGCTGGCCGGCCGGCTGATCGAGGGCGCCCCTGCGCGGGTCGTGACGGTGTCCTCCGACGCCCAGCGGCTCGGTCGGATCGACTTCGACGACCTGCAGGGCGAGCGCTCGTGGTCGGGGCAGCGCGCCTACAACCAGTCGAAGCTCGCCAACATCCTGTTCACCTACGAGCTCGCCCGACGACTCGACGGGACCGGCGTCACGGCGAACGTGCTGCACCCCGGCATCGTGCGCACGGGTTTCGGGGCCGAGGACCCCGGCCGGATCCAGCGCGTGATCATGCCTTTCGCGCCACTGGTGATGAAGACTCCCGAGCGGGGCGCGCTCACCTCCATCCACGTCGCCTCCTCACCCGAGGTCGAGGGCGTCACGGGTCGGTTCTTCGCCAACTGCCGGCCACGCCGGTCGTCGAGGCGCAGCTACGACAGGGACGACGCCCGCCGGCTGTGGACCGTCAGTGCCGGACTCGTGGGCGTGGATCCGGATACCGCGCTGACCGGTCCGCGGCGGAGCACCTCCTGAGGGTCGGCGTCGTGAACGTCACGCTCGCCGACGTCTGAACCACAGGCCCGGGCGGATACCGCCCGGGCCTGCCTCACGCCTGCGGTGAGGCGGCGGGTACCGCGGCCGCGGCCGTCCCCTGTGTCAGGACGACGGTCGCCCCGCCGGCTTCGACGGCCTGGAGCGTCCGGAGTTGCAGCAGCGCCGGCTGCTCCGCGATCATCCGCGCGGCGTTGGCGAGGGCGCGGGTGGCCGCCACCTCAGACCGGGCCCGCTCGAGGACGGCCTGGCCCTGGGCCCGCGCGGTGGCCACCTCGGCCGCCGCCCGGCGCAGCTCCGCGGGAACCATGACATCCCGGAGCGCCAGGCTGTCGATGACCACACCGACGGCCTCGGCGGCGTCCTCGACGCGGGTCCGCACGTCGTCCCCGAGGGAATCGCGGGCACCCAGCAACTCGTCGAGGGTGCGGCCGGACACGGCCTCCCGCAGCCCGATCTGCAGCGCCGCGTAGACGAAACCGCCGGCGTCCTCGACGGCCTCGTGCCAGCGCCGCGGGTCCGCCGTCCGGACGACCGCGGAGAGGCTGACCTTGACCGACAGCCCGTCGGAGGTGAGCACCTCCTGGGCGGGGACGACGAGGAGCCGCGGGCGCACCTGGACGCGCACCAGCCGGCGCCGAATGCGCCGACGGCGGTGCCGACCCGGCCCGAGCAGTTCCTCGAACCGGCCGTCCCGGTAGGCCAGAACCCGCTCCCACTCCTGGACGACGACCTTCACGCGTTGCCTCCCTTCCCCGTCCTGCGCCCCGGCCGCGCGGACCGACCGGCGCGCGATCGGGCGCCCGCGGGGAGCGCTCGGGGCGCCGCAGACCGCGGGAGCCGGGATGACCGCGCGCCGGGCGGCGTCGGGAGTCGAACCCGCGCGTTCCAGAGACGCTTGCCCATTCGGCAGAACCTGTGACCGACGCGCAGGACCCGCGGCGGCGATGCCGCCCGGCTGCTGATCACGGGCGGGAGGACTGTAGCCCGCAACCGCCGCCGGGCCATGGCATTTTCCGAGGCGCGTCCCCGTGGGGAGAGGCGGCCGTCAGCCCCAGACCTCCTCGGCGGTCTCGACGATCAGCGCGAGCTTGGCGATCTGCTCGTCGCGGGTGAGCGAGTTGCCCTCGACCGTCGAGGAGAAGCCGCACTGGCCCGACAGGGCCAACTGCTCGAGCGGGACGAACCTCGACGCCTCCTCGATCCGCCGCTTGAGATCGTCCTTGTTCTCCAGCTGCGGCCGCTTCGTCGTCACCAGCCCGAGGACGACGCGCTTGCCCGGGGGCACGAACCGCAGGGGCTGGAAGCCGCCGGAGCGCGCGTCGTCGTACTCGAGGAAGAACCCGTCGACCTCCAGGCCGCCGAACAGCGCCTCCGCCACGAAGTCGTAGCCTCCCTCGGCCACCCAGGAGGAGCGGAAGTTGCCCCGGCACATGTGCGTGGTGACGGTCAGGGAGTCGGGCCGGCCGGCCAGGGCCGCGTTGATCTGCCGGATGTAGCGCTCGTGCTGGTGCTCGGCATCCCGTCCCTGCGCGGCCAGCTCCGCCCGCTGCGCCGGGTCGTTGAGGTACGCCAGGCTGGTGTCGTCGAGCTGGAGGTAGGTGCAGCCCTGGGCGGCGATGCCCTGCACCTGGGAGGAGTAGGCGGCCGAGAGTGCCTCCCAGAACGAGTCCTCGTCCGGGTACACCGCCGGATCGATCGCGGCCGCACCCCCGCGGTAGTGGACCATCGAGGGCGACGGGATCGTGAGCTTCGCCGTCTGCCCCTCCCCCACGACCGACTGCAGATAGGCGAAGTCCCGGCCGAAGATCGGCTCATCGATGCGGAGCGGGCCGTCGACGTGCAGCCCGGCCGGCGTGTAGTCGAGGCTGCCGTCGGCGTTCTTGAAGTGGACGACGATGTTCTCGTCGGTCACCTTCGTGATCCCGTCGATCGCGTAGATGAAATCCATGTGCCACGACGCCCTGCGGAACTCGCCGTCGGTGGCTGTGCGCAGTCCGACGTCGGCCTGCATCCGGACGACGTCGGCGATCGCCTCGTCCTCGATCCCTCGCAGCTCGGCGTCGTCGATCTCGCCGGCGGCGTGCCGGGCTCGGGCGTCGAGGAGGTTCTTCGGGCGGAGCAGGCTGCCGACGTGGTCGGCGCGGAACGGCGGTCCGGAGGCATCGGTCATGCCGTGCAGCTTGGCCCACGCCGAGACGTTCCGCAGCCGTCAGAGCTCCCCGCCGGCCGGGCCCGCGGAGTCGGCTACGAGCCGCCGGGGCCGTCCCGCCGGCCCTGCTGGATCGCCCACGTGTTGCCGTCGGGGTCGTCGAAGAAGGCGAACGTGGCGAAGTCCTGGTCCTGCGGATCAGGACCCGGTTGCATGCGACCGTCCTCGAAGTGCACCGGGCCGGTGAACTCGATCCCTGCGGCCGCCAGGTGGGCCGTCGCCTGCCGGATGTCCGCCACGACGAACTGGTTGCCCTTCAGCGACCCTGGCGGGCCCTGCGGAAGCCCCCGCCCGAAGACGATCGAGGTGGCCGAGCCGGGGGGCGTGACCTGCACGACGCGGAAGTCCTCGTTCGGCCGGAAGTCCGTGTCGACGGCAAAGCCCAGCTGGTCTCCGTAGAACTGCTTGGCGCGATCGACGTCGCTCACCGGCACGATGAGCACCTCGAGTTTCCAGTCCATGCGCTCCTCCTCGGTGCGTCAGGTGCCGGTGATGTGCTCCGGGCGGATCGGCACCCGGCGCAGCGCCCTCCCGGTCGCGGCCCGCACCGCCGCGGCCACGGCCGGGCCCGACGAGATGGTCGGCGGCTCCCCCACGCCTCGCACGCCGTAGGGCGCGTGCGGATCGGCGTACTCGAGCACCTTCACCTGCATCGGCGGCATGTCGAGGATCGTCGGGATGAGGTAGTCGGTGAACGACGGGTTCCGCACGTGCCCGTCGGTCACCACGATCTCCTCCATCAGCGCCAGCCCCATGCCCTGCGCCGACCCGCCGTGGATCTGGCCGACGACAGCGTCGGGGTTGATCGCCTTGCCGACGTCCTGCGCCGTGTCCAGCGCGACCACCTTCACCAGCCCGAGCTCCACGTCGACGTCGACGACCGCCCGGTGCGCGGAGAACGCGAACTGCACGTGCGCGTCGCCCTGCCCGGTCTCCGGGTCGATCGCGTGTGTGGGCCGGTGCCGCCACTCGACGGTTTCCTCCACGGCGTCGTCCCCGAGCACCTCGGCCAGGCCGGTGAGCACCTCCCCCGAGGCGCCGGCGATCTTCTCGCCGTCCAGGCGGAGCTCCCCAGCCGGCCGGCCGAGCACGCCGGCCGCACGGTCGAGGACGGCCGTCCGCACGGCCTCGCAGGCCGCCTTGACCGCCCCACCGGTCATGTACGTCTGCCGGGACGCCGACGTCGACCCACCGGATCCCACGGAGGTGTCCTTCGGATGGACGACGACCCGCTCGACACCGAGCTCGGTGCGGCAGATCTGCTGCTCCACGGTGATGAGCCCCTGGCCGACCTCCGCCGACGCCGTGTGCACGGTGGCCACGGCCTCGCCGCCGGTCATCTCCAGCCGCACGCGCGCGGTGGCGTAGTCGTCGAAGCCCTCGGAGAAGCCGACGTTCTTGTAGGTGACGGCATAACCGACGCCGCGGACCACACCCTCGCCGTGCGTGGTGTTGCCGACGGCGCCGGGGAGCGCGCGGATGTCGGAGGGGTCCGACGGCGGGGGCAGGGGCAGGTCGGCGACGATCTGCAGCAGTTCCCCGACCGGAGCGGCGGAGTCGATGACCTGGCCGGTGATGTTGAGGTCGCCCTCACGCATCCCGTTGAGCTGGCGGATCGCGACCCGGTCGATGCCCACGGCGTCGGCCAGTTCGTCCATCAGCGCCTCGTGCGCGAACGCCGCCTGCACGCAGCCGAAGCCGCGCATCGCGCCGCACGGCGGGTTGTTGGTGAAGACGCCGTACACGTCCACGGAGACGCTCGGGAACCGGTAGGGGCCGAGGCCCAGCGTGCCGGCGTTGCCGACGACCGCGGCCGTCGACGACGCGTACGCACCGCCGTCGAGCACGACGGACGTCCTCCCGTACACCAGCCTGCCGTCGCGCTCGGCGCCGAACTCGTAGGTCAGGTACGCCGGGTGGCGGTGCACGTGGCCGTAGAACGACTCCTCCCGGCCGTAGCTCATCTTGACCGGCTTGCCGGTCCGCAGCGCCAGCAGGCACGCGTGCACGTGCACCGAGAGGTCCTCGCGCCCGCCGAACGCACCGCCCACCCCGGCCAGCACCAGGCGCACCTTCTCGGGCGGCATGCCGAGCGCCAGGCAGATCTGGCGCTGGTCGACGTGGAGCCACTGGGTCGCGACGTACAGGTCGACACCGCCGTCCTCGGCCGGGACCGCCAGGCCCGACTCGGGGCCGAGGAAGGCCTGGTCCTGCATGCCGACCTCGAAGTCGAGCGACACCACCACCGGGGCCGCGGGCGACTGCTCGCCGCGCCGCAGCTTCAGGTGCCGGACGAGGTTGCCGGGCCGGTGCACCGCCGGGGCGTCGGGATCCATGGCCCGGCGCGCGTCGGTGACGGCGGGCAGCACCTCGTAGTCGACCTGGATGCGCTTGGCCGCCCGTCGCGCGGTCTCGGGGTGGTCGGCGGCCACCAGGGCCACCGGCTCGCCCTCGTAGCGGACGAACTCCGACGCCAGCACCGGCTGGTCGGCGTGCTCCAGGCCGAAGGCGTTCTCCCCCGGGACGTCGTCGGCGGTGAGGACGGCGGTCACTCCGGGCACGGTCAGCGCGTCGGTGATGTCGATGCGCCGGATCCGCGCGTGCGGGTGCGGGCTGCGCAGGGTGACGCCCCAGACCATCTCGTCGTGCCACAGGTCGCTGGCGTAGGCGAACTCGCCGGTGACCTTCAGCGTGCCGTCGGGGCGCAGCGCGCTGTCGCCGATGCGCCCGTGCGTCGTCGTCGTGGTCGTCGGGGTAGTCGTCGCCTCGGTGCTCATCGCGCCGCCTGCCGATCGGCGGCCAGCCGGACCGCGTCGAGGATCTTCTCGTAGCCGGTGCAGCGGCACAGGTTGCCGGCCAGCGCCTCGCGGATCTCCAGGTCGCTCGGCCGGGGCACCCTGGCCAGCAGATCGTGCGCGGCGACCACCAGGCCGGGAGTGCAGAACCCGCACTGGACGGCGCCGCACTCGACGAACGCCTCCTGCACCGGGTGGAGTTCGCCTCCGTGCGCGAGGCCCTCGACCGTCGTCACCTCGCGTCCGTTCGCCTGCCCTGCGGCGACGAGGCACGCGCAGACCGGCTCGCCGTCGAGGTAGACGGTGCAGGAGCCGCACTCCCCCTGCTCACAGGCGTTCTTCGCGCCGGGCAACCCCATGCGCTCGCGGAGGACGTAGAGCAGGCTCTCGCCCTCCCAGACGTCGTCGACCTCATGCTCGGTGCCGTTGACGGTCGTCGTGACGCGCATGGTCAGGCCGCCTCTCGCAGGTCACTCCAGGCCCAGGTCACCGCGCGCCGCGCCATCACCGACAGGGAGTGCCGCCGGTAGGCGGCACTCCCCCGGACGTCGTCGATCGGGGACGCCGCGGCGGCGACCCGCTCCCCGAAGGCGCGGGCCAGGGTCTCGGGCAGTTCCGCCCGGGACTCCCACAGACCGGCGCTCTGGAGTTCACCGGCGAGGAATGCCTCGGCGTCGGCGGCCCGGCGCGGTGTCGGGGCGGCCGACCCGATGCCGGTGCCTACGGCGCGGCGGTCGGGGTGCAGGGCGCAGGCGAAGGCCGACACCGCGATCACCATGGCGTTGCGGGTGCCGATCTTGGAGAACTGCTGCGGACCGGTCGCCGCCGGCACCCGCACGGCGGCGATCAGCTCGTCGGGTTCGAGGGCGTTGCGCTTGACGCCGGTGTAGAAGTCCGCCGCCGGGATGTCGCGGGAGCCGCGCGCGGCCGACGCGACCTCGACCACCGCGCCGGCGGCCAGCAGCGGCGGGTGCGCGTCCCCGGCCGGCGACGCCGAGCCGAGGTTGCCCCCGACGGTGCCGCGCATGCGGATCTGCGGCGAGCCCACTGTGCGGGCGGCCATCGCCAGGCCGGGCAGCTGCGCGCCGAGCTGGTCGATCACGCGGGCGTAGGGCACGCCGGCGCCCAGCCGGACGACGCCGTCGTCCGCCTCCCATTCGCTGAGCTCGGGCACGCGGCCGAGGTCGAGCAGGGCACCGGGACGCCGGCGGTCGAAGTTGAGCTCGACCATGACGTCGGTACCGCCCGCGATGGGCAGCGCGTCCGGCCGCTCCGCGCGCAGGTCGAGCGCCTCCGACCACGATGTCGGCTGCAGGAAGTCCACGCGCCGTCCCTCCGCTCCGAGCCGGACGTCGTCGTCCGGTCCCGACCCACAGCGTCTCAGGCGCGGGTGACGGACGGTAGCCACCACGGCGGCGGACATGCCGCGGCCCCCGGCGTCGAGGACGCCGGGGGCCGCGAGCGCGGAGCCGATCAGTAGGTGCTGAAGCGAGCACCCTCCGCGCGGGTGCCGGTGCGGCGCATCGCCAGCGGGGTGGCGACGTCCTCCAGGGACCTGCCCTCCGCGTTCACGCCGAGGAACGCCGCGACCAGGCCGCCCACGATCATGACCGCCGCCCCGAGCAGGTAGCCGTAGAACAGCGGACCGCGGTCCTCCCCCGTGCCGATGAGCGCGCCGTAGATGACCGGGCCCAGGGCGCCGAAGCACTGGGCGATCGCGAAGAAGACGGCGATCGCCTTCGCCCGGACCTCCTGGGGGAAGATCTCGCTGACGGTCAGGTACCCGGCGCTCGCCCCGGCCGAGGCGAAGAAGAAGATCAGGCACCAGGCGATCGTCTGCGTCACCGCGGTCAGCACGTCGGCCTTGAAGAGGAACGCGGTGATCGCCAGCAGGACACCGGACAGGATGTAGGTGCCGGAGATCATCTTCTTGCGTCCGACGGTGTCGAACAGATGACCCAGCACGAACGGCCCGGCGAGGTTGCCGGCCGCGAAGGCGAGCAGGAACAGCGGCGCCTGCTTCTCGTCCACGTCGTAGAAGTTGGTCAGGACGATCGTGTACGTGAAGAAGATCGCGTTGTAGAGGAACGACTGCGTGATCATGAGCGTCGCGCCGTAGATCGCGCGCTGCGGGTACTCCTTGAAGAGCACCCGGGCCAGGGCGAAGTAGCCGATCTTCTCGGCCGGCTGGATCTCGACCGCCTTGTCCTCCGGCACGGGAGGCAGCTGCTTGCCGGTCTCCTCGACCTCGTGCTCGATGTAGTCGATCGTCGCCTCGGCCGCCTCCGCGTGACCGTGCATGACCTGCCAGCGCGGGCTCTCCGGCAGGTTCCGGCGGACGACGATGATGACCAGGCCCAGGACCGGGCCGAGCAGGAAGGCGATGCGCCAGCCGAGGCTCGGCTCGAGCTGGTTGAGGAAGATGAACGTGCCCAGCGTGCCGATGATGGCGCCGGCCCAGTAGGTGCCGTTGACCATGAGGTCGACGCGGCCCCGGAACCGAGCGGGGATCAGCTCGTCGATCGCCGAGTTGATCGCCGCATACTCGCCGCCGATGCCCATACCGGCGATGAACCGCGTCGCGTACAGGAAGACGATCCACCCGGTGCCGTTGTTCAGCGTGAACGCGGTGAGGCCGCTACCGACCAGGTACACGGCCAGCGTGACGATGAACAGCTTCTTGCGGCCGAGCTTGTCCGACAGGCTGCCGAACCACAGCGCCCCGACCACCTCACCGGCGAGGTAGATGGTGGCCATGAGGCCGACCTGGGTGGTGGACAGCCCCAGCCCGTCCTTGCTGGTGAGCTGGGCCGCGACGGCCCCCGCCACGGTGATCTCCAGCCCGTCCAGGATCCACGCGACCCCGAGGGCGACCACCATGCGGGTGTGGAAGGGGGACCACGGCAGTCGGTCGATCCGTGCCGGGATGAGACTGCGAATGACTCCTGGTGCTGGAGTCGACGCCTCTTGGGTCGTCGCCATTGAACGCCTCCGGGCCTGGGCTGACTTGGGTGGAAGTGCCGCCCCCCTCTTCCCGGTCAGCGGCCGGATCAATCGCTCCGTCGACGATCCGTGATCTCCGGAGGGGAACTTTCTGTGCAGTTCACGCGTTCGGGCGACGGCGGCCTGACCTCGACGTCGGTCGCGCTTCCTCCCCGCGAGGGACATCACGACGTCCCGGCGCATCGATCGACGAGGTCGTGGGCATGGTCGGCTCATGCAGCTGCCCGAGCCACGGGGCCCTCTCGGCGAAGCCCTCGGCCACGACCTGGCCACCCGGACCACCCTCTCCGCCGCGACCCTCGAGTGCGCCGACCGTGTCAGCGACCTCGCCACCTGCGCGCTGACCGACGAGGACCTGCAGCTGAGCCTGGCCGTCTGCTACGAGCTGCACTACCGCGGCTTCGACGGCGTCGACGACGACTGGGAGTGGGACCCCGCTCTGCTCCGTCTCCGCGCCGGGCTCGAACGCCGGCACCTCGCGGCGTTGCGGACCCTCGTCGGGACGGTCGCGGTGACCGACGAGCCCATCGACCGGCAGCTCGCCGCCCTCATCGCGGCGGACGACGGTCCGTCGCTGTCGACCTACATGGCCAAGACCGGCACCCTGGCGCAGTGGCGGGAGTACCTGACCGTGCGGTCGGTCTACCACCTCAAGGAGGCCGACCCCCACACCTTCGCCGTCCCGCGGCTGTCCGGCCGGGCCAAGGCAGCGATGGTCGAGATCCAGGCCGACGAGTACGGCGGCGGGTCGGCCGAGCGCATGCACAGCGAGCTGTTCGCCGGCCTCATGCGCGACCTCGGGCTCGACTCCACCTACGGCGCCCTCTGGGACGAGGCACCCGCGGCCGCCTTCGCCTCGGTCAACACGATGTCGCTGTTCGGGCTGCACCGTCGCTGGCGCGGCGCCGCCCTGGGGCACCTGGCCGCCGTGGAGATGACGTCGTCGGAGCCGAGCCGCCGATACTCGGCCGGCCTGCGGCGGCTGGGCTTCGACGAACGGACGACGGTCTTCTACGACGAGCACGTCGAGGCCGACGCCGTCCACGAGCAGATCGCCTCGGTGGACATGTGCGGCTCCCTCGTCGCCGACGACCCGGAGCTGACGGACGACGTCCTCTTCGGTGCCGCCTGTTCGCTGGCCATGGACGGCGTGGCCGCCCACCACCTCCTGGGCGCATGGGAGACGGGGCGCTCGGCACTGCGGGGGGCACGCCTGCTGGCCGCCTGACCCGTGCACCGCTGATACGGAACGGTTCCGGCTCAACATCGCCTGGTTGCCCGACCACGGGGGGCGGGTTCGTCCTGCGCGTGACCCAGGGCGACCTGGCGGAGGCGATGGCGGCCGACTGGAACGTCGACGCCGCCCTGATCGAGGGCGCCGGGTACGGCGGGCAGGCGCTCCGCTCCCGCACGCCGGTGGCCGACATCCAGGGCAGCCGGTCGGTGTCGGCCGGGATCCTGGCCACCAGCGAGGTCATCGGCGAGCTCGACGCCGTGCAGGCGCGCATCGGGCAGGTGCTCGAGGAGCAGGTACAGATGGCGAAGGCGTTCGAGCGGACCGCCTAGCTCCGGGCGTCGCCGCGACGTGCCTCGCGCAGGATCTGCGCCGCTGGTCGCGGCCGGCTGGGCGCGCTCGGCGCGGAGAAGCCCGACCGCTTGTGCGAGCCGTCGCAGAACGGCTTGATGCCCGACTTGCCACACCGGCACAGGGCGATGGTCTCGCGGCCGGGATCGATCTCGACGCCGTCCTGGTCGAGCAGCCGGAAGTCCCCGCGGACGATCAGCGGCCCGTCCCGGTAGGGCGTGATGGTGGCGCCGGAGGCGTGCGACGGCGCTGCGTCGTCACCCTCGGAGATGTCGAGGTCGGGCAGTGGACGGCTCACGTCGGCCCGATGCCCCGCCGAACCGACGGCCACACCCCGGACCACCCGTCCGGGGGTCGGGGCCGCGTCAGCCGGGCGGTTCCGGAGGACCGGACGGCGCGCGGACCGTCCCGTCGTCATGCGCGGTCGCCGGTGGCGGGATCGTCACGGGCCGCTCCTCCCGGGGCACCTGGGCCCCGGTCTCGTCGGCGGTGGCCACCACCGCCCCGGCGGGCTCGAGCGGGACGGAGATCGCCCGCACGGCGACCACCGCGAGCGCGCCACCGATGAGCGGCGCCACGATGAACAGCCAGACGTGGGCGAGCGGCGCGCCGCCGGCGAACAGGGCCGGGCCGAGTGAGCGGGCCGGGTTGACCGACGTCCCGGTGAGCGGGATGCCGATCAGGTGCACGGCCGTGAGGGTGAGCCCGATGGCGAGCCCGGCGAAGCCCGGCGCGGCCGCCTTGCCGGTGACCAGCAGGATGACCGCGACGAAGACGAACGTGAGCAGCACCTCGAGGACGAGGGCACCGCCCAGACTGATGGTGGCTCCGTAGTCGTTGGCGCCGAGCACGCCGGTCTGATCGGTCATGTCCCCGAAACCGCTGGTGAGCAGCCGCAGCAGCGCGGCCCCGGCGATGCCGCCGGCGAACTGCGCGATCCAGAAGTAGGCCGCCTCGGTCGTCGTCATCCCGCGCGAGAGCAGCACCCCGAGGGTCACCGCGGGATTGATGTGACACCCCGAGACCGGACCGATCGCGTAGGCCAGCGCCAGCAGGGTCAGGCCGAAGGCGAACGCAACCCCGAACTCGCCGATCGTCTTGATACCGGCGACCGCAGAACCGACGGCGACGAAGACGAGGACGGCGGTGCCCAGGAACTCTGCGGCGACCGAGCGCCCGAGGGTGGGTGACATGCGGACCTCCGCAACGGGCCGCAACCGCTCCCCCGTGCTGCCCTCCGGCTACCGCGGTGCGGGCCGCGACCAGCGTGCTCCGGATGCCGAGGACCCGCCAGACCCTGTCGCGCGGCGCGCTCAGCCGGTGGCGGCCTGCCCGTAGAACACGCGCTCGACGACGGTCCGCGCGTGTCGGGAGATGCGGCGGTAGTCGTCGAGGAACTGTCCCGGGTCGGCGTCCGGCCCGTAGCCGCAGGCCCGCGCCACGCCGGCGAGCTCCAGGCCCGGACGGGGCAGCTGGTCGCTGGGGCGGCCGCGCACCAGGAAGATGGCGTTGCGCGCCCGCGACGCGAGCTCCCACGCCGACCGGAGGGCCTCCGCCTGCCCGACGTCGAGCACGCCGGCCTCCCGGAGCGCCTCCAGCCCCTCGACCGTGGAGGGCAGCCGCAGGGCCGGGACGTCGGCGGCGTGCTGCAGCTGGAGCAGCTGCACCGTCCACTCGACGTCGGCCAGGCCGCCGCGCCCGAGCTTGGTGTGGGTCGCCGGGTCCGCGCCGCGGGGCAACCGCTCCCGTTCCACCCGGGCCTTGATCCGGCGGATCTCGGCGACCTGCTCCTGGGTCAGCGCAACGGCGGGGTACCGGATCGGGTCGATCATCGCCACGAAGTCGGCGCCCAGGCCCACGTCGCCGGCGACCGGCACCGCCCGCAGCAGCGCCTGGACCTCCCAGACCGAGACCCAGCGCTCGTAGTACTCGCGGAACGCCGACAGGCTGCGGACCAGGGCGCCCTGCCGTCCCTCGGGCCGCAGGTCTGCGTCCACCTCGAACGCGGGGTCGGGCGCGGGCTCGCTGAGCAGGCGGCGCAGGGTGTGCGCGACGGCGTTGGCGGCCGCGGACGCCCGGCTCTCGTCGGCACCCTCCCGCGGCCGGTGTACGAAGAGGACGTCGGCGTCGGAGCCGTAGCCCATCTCGCCCCCGCCGAGCCGCCCCATGCCGATGACCGCCAGGTCCATGGGGATCTCGACCACGTCGATGCCGGCCTCGGCGGCGTACGCCCGGCGGGCCACGTCCAGGCCCACCTGCAGGGTGGCCACGGCGATGTCGGTGAGCGCGTGCCCGACGCGGACGACGTCCAGCCGGCCGAGCAGGTCGGCGGCGGCCACGCGCAGCAGCTCCTGACGGCGCAGACCCCGCAGCACCCGGATGCCGGCCTGCGGATCGGGCGCGCGACCGGCCGCCTGGCCCCACGCCCCCGCCAGCGCCGCCGCGGAGCGGGGTTCGAGTTCGCTGTCGCCGGCCAGGATCCGCAGGGCCTCCGGCGTCCGCGTGAGCAGGGCAGCGACGTACTGGCTGGAGCCGAGCAGCTGCGCCAGCCGCTCCGCCACCTGGCCCTCGTCCCGCAGCAGCCGCAGGAACCACTGGTTGCCGCCGAGCGCCTCGCTGACCTGCCGGTAGGCCAGCAGCCCCGCGTCGGGGCTCGGGCAGGAGGCGAAGGTCTGCAGCAGGACCGGGAGCAGGTACTTCTGCATCGAGGCCGACCGCGAGACCCCGCCGGTGAGCGCGGCGAGGTGCCGCAGCGCCGCCTCGGGGTCGGCGAAGCCGAGGGCCCGCAGCCAGTCCCCGGCCGCCTTCGAGCCCAGTTGCAGCTGCTCGCCCGGCACGCGCGCCACGGCCGAGAGCAGCGGCCGGTAGAACAGCTTCTCGTGCAGCCGGCGCACCTCGCGCGTGTGCAGGTTCAGCTCCGCCCGCAGCACGTCGACCGCGCTCCCCCGCGCGTCGGGCTTGTAGCCCAGCGAGCGGGCCAGCCAGCGCAGCTGCTGCTCGTCGGTGGGCAACAGGTGGGTCCGGCGCAGGCGGAGCAGCTGCAACCGGTGCTCGACGGTGCGCAGGAAGCGGTACGAGGCGATCAGGGTCGCGGCGTCGTCCCGGCCGACGTATCCGCCGGCCGACAGGGCGTGCAGCGCGGGCAGGGTGCCGCCGACCCGCAGCGCGGGATCGGCCCGGCCGTGCACCATCTGCAGCAGCTGGACGGCGAACTCGACGTCGCGCAGGCCGCCGCGCCCGAGCTTGAGCTCCCGCTCCGCCTGGGCCGGCGGGATGTTCGCCTCGACCCGCCGCCGCATGGCCTGCACCTCGCCGACGAACCCGGGGCGGTCGCCGGCCGTCCACACCAGCGGCCAGAGCGCCTCGACGTAGGCGCGCCCGAGGTGCGGATCCCCGGCCACCGGCCGCATCTTGAGCAGGGCCTGGAACTCCCAGGTGCTGGCCCACTGCTCGTAGTAGGCCCGGTGACCGGAGAGGGTACGCACGAGCGCGCCGGCCTTGCCCTCGGGACGCAGCGCCGCGTCGACCTCCCAGGCCGCCTCCCGGCAGATCCGCATGAGGGCCGCGGCGGTCTTCGTCGCCGACGCGATCGCCGGGCTCTCCGGATCGCTGGGATCCACCGGCTCGGCGACGAAGACGACGTCGACGTCGCTCACGTAGTTCAGCTCGCGGCCCCCCGTCTTGCCCATGGCGATGACCGACAGGCGGCACGGTGCGGCGGACGACGGCTGCTCCGCGACGGCCAGCGCCAGGCCGGCGGTCAGGACGGCGGCCGCGATGTCGGCGAGCTCGGCGGCGGCCTCCTCGGCCGGCAGCCCGTCGCCGAGGTCGCGGCCGGCCAGCGACAGGATCGACCGCCGGTAGGCCTGCCGGAGGGCGCCGATGCGCTCCGGCGACGCGTCGGGCGCCCCCTTGCCCAGGCGCACCCCCCATGGCGGGTCGTCGGGATCGGCGCCGATCGCCTCGAGCATCTGGCGTTCGAGCTCGCGCGCCGACGGTCCGGCCGCGCCGGCGGGGTGCCCGTCGGCGTCGTCGTCCAGGACCGTCCAGTCCCCGGGGTGGGCGGCGAGGTGGTCGGCCAGGCCGGAGCTCGCGCCGAGCACCGAGAGGAGGCGACCGCGCAGCAGGGCGGAGCCGCGCAGGCCCGCCAGCATGGTCGCGGCCGACGCCCCGGTGGCGTCGGTGGCGTCGAGGGCCTCCACGAGGCGGTGCAGCGAGCGGACTGCGAGGTCGGGGTCGCCGGTCCGCGCCAGCGCCGCGACCACCGGTCCGGCCTCGGGGTCGGCTGGCTCGTTGCGCTCGAGGTCCCACAACCCGAGGGCGGGGTCGGAGAGCAGGCGGGCGGCGCGTTCGCCGTCCTCGAAGCCGAACCGGGCCAGCCGGACGACGGCGCGCCGCGGAACCTCCACCTCTGCGGTCACGGCGTCAGGCGGCCCGGCTCGCGTGGGCGCGGACGAGGTCGGCGAACCGGGCGGTGAAGGGCTGCCAGGCCTCCCGCACGTCGGCGTGGGCGGCGTCCGAGCGAAGGCAGATCGTCTCGACGTCGTGGGGGGCCGCCGCGACGCCCACCGGGTCGTCGGCCGCCCACTGCCGCACCCGCTCCGGCGTCGTCTCGATGTGGAACTGCAGCGCGTAGACGTGCCGGCCGACGCGGAAGGCCTGGTTGGCGTAGAACGGGTTGCTCGCCAGCAGCGTCGCCCCGGTGGGCAGCTCGGCGATCTCGTCGTGGTGCCACTGGATCACGTCCGGCGACAACGGCAGCGGCCCGAAGACGGGGTCGGCGTCGGCGGCGTCGCGCTTGGCGACGAGGGTCGCGCCGACCTCGGGCCCGTCGACGCCCCTGCGCACCGCGCCTCCGCCCACATCGGCGAGCAGCTGGGCTGCCAGGCAGATCGCGAGGGTGGGCAGATCGGCCTCGAGCGCCTGCTTCAGCAGCGAGCGGACGCCGACCAGCTCGGGGCTCGTCGTCTCGTCGTCCAGAGCCGACTGCGCCCCGCCGAGCACGACCAGCCCGTCGAAGCCGCCGAGGTCGGCGGGCAGGACGTCGCCGGTGCCCAGGTGCCGCTCGTCAAGCTCCATGCCGGCCTCGCGCAGCCAGTCGCCGAGTCGCGCGGGCGGATCGGACTCGTCGGGCACGACGACGAGCAGGCGGGTCACGCCGTCGACACTAGTTCCCCGCCCACCTGCGGCACTTATGGCCATAAGTGCCGGAGCGCGCCCTTCAGAGGCCGGGGAGGTAGCGGCGCAGCTCGAAGGGCGTCACGTTCTGCCGGTACGAGGCGAACTCCTCGCGCTTGTTGCGCAGGAAGAACTCGAACACGTGCTCGCCGAGGGTCTCGGCGACCAGTTCGCTGTTCTCCATCGCCGTCACCGCGTCGCCGAGCGACACCGGCAGGTCCTCGTACCCGGCCGCGCGCCGCTCGGTGTCGGTGAGCGACCAGACGTCGTCCTCGGCCTCGGGCGGGAGCTCGTAGCCCTTCTCGATCCCGCGCAGGCCGGCGGCCAGCAGAACGGCGAAGGTGAGGTAGGGGTTGCACGCGGAGTCCGGCGAGCGGACCTCCACCCGCGCGGAGTTGGCCTTCGACGGCTTGTACGACGGCACCCGCACCAGCGCCGACCGGTTGGCCCGGCCCCACGTCACCGCGGTCGGCGCCTCCGTGCCGGCCAGCAGCCGCCGGTAGGAGTTGACCGTCTGGTTCGTGATCGCCGTGAACTCGCGGGCGTGCGTCAGGAGGCCCGCGATGAACTGCTTGCCGGTCGTCGACAGCCTGATGGGATCGGAGGCGTCGTGGAAGGCGTTGCGGTCGCCCTCGAACAGCGAGAGGTGGGTGTGCATCGCCGAGCCGGCCAGGTCCGTGAACGGCTTGGGCATGAAGGTGGCGTACACGCCCTGCGCGAGCGCGACCTCACGCACCACGTGGCGCAGCGTCATGATGTTGTCGGCCATCGACAGGGCGTCGGCGTAGCGCAGGTCGATCTCCTGCTGGCCCGGGGCGACCTCGTGGTGGCTGAACTCCACCGAGATGCCCATGGCCTCCAGCGAGAACACCGCCTCACGCCGGAAGTCGTGCGCGACGTTGTGCGTCGACAGGTCGAAGTAGCCGCCGTTGTCGGCGGGCTCGGGCGGGCTGCCGTCCGTCGGCAGGTTCTTGAGGAGGAAGAACTCCACCTCGGGGTGCGTGTAGAAGGTGAAGCCCATGTCGGCGGCCTTGGCGAGCGCCCGGCGCAGCACGTGCCGCGGGTCGGCCCAGGCGGGCGACCCGTCGGGCAGGGTGATGTCGCAGAACATGCGCGCCGTGTCACTCGTACCGCCCTTGGGCGCCGGCATCACCTGAAACGTGCCCGGGTCGGGCTTGGCCAGCATGTCCGATTCGTAGACGCGGGCGAAGCCCTCGACCGCCGAGCCGTCGAAGCCGATGCCCTCGGCGAACGCCGCCTCGATCTCGGCCGGGGCCACCGCGACGGCCTTCAGGTAGCCCGAGACGTCGGTGAACCACAGCCGCACGAAGCGGATGTCACGCTCTTCCAGGGTCCGCAGGACGAACTCCTGCTGCCGGTCCATGCTCGCCATGATCGCGTCCGCTCGTTTCCAGTGTGTGACAGCGCCTCCGTCAGGCTCTCACCCTGCCTCGTCCGAGCGATACGGACGCGATCCGCGGCCCATCCGGTTCGTGTCGCCGCTGCCCCCTCGGAGTTGATCATCGTCTGCGGGGTCGCCGGGGCGGCGTGTCCGCCCGTGTCGCCGACCCGGAGACGATGATCAACTCGACGGAGCGGGTCAGGCGAGGGACTCCAGGGGGACGTCGGGGTCGGCCAGCCGGACGGCGTCCACCGGGCGGTTGCTGCGGACGAGCGCCTGGATCGGGTCGGTGACGTCCCAGACGTTGACGTTCATGCCGGCGGTGACCCGACCGCCGTCGAGCCAGAAGGCGATGAACTCGCCGTCGTCCGGATTGCCTCGGCACACCACGGAGTCGCCGGGGCCGCCGAGCCCGGAGTACTCCATGCCGAGGTCGTACTGGTCGGTGAAGAAGTAGGGCACCCGGTCGTAGGAGACGTCCTGACCGAGCATCGACCGCGCCGCGGCCGGGCCCTGGTTGAGCGCGTTGGCCCAGTGCTCGACCCGCACGTGGCGCGCGTACAGCGGGTGGAACGCGCTCGCGACGTCGCCGGCCGCGAACACGTCAGGTGCTGAGGCCCGCAGGGCGGCGTCGGTGACGATGCCGCGGTCGACGCGCAGTCCGGCGTCCTCGGCGAGGCCCGTGTTGGGCACCGCACCGACCCCGACCAGGACGACGTCGGCGGGGATCTCCTCACCGGTGTCGGTGCGCACCCCCGACACCGTGCCCGAGCCCACGAACGCCTCGACGCCGGTGCCGGTGCGCAGGTCCACGCCGTGCTCGCGGTGCAGCCGGCCGAACACCTCCCCCATGGCCGGCCCGAGGACGCCGTACAGCGGCGTGGGCTGCGGCTCCACGACGGTGACATCGTTGCCGTGGGTGCGCGCGGCGGCACTGGCCTCGAGCCCGATCCACCCGCCGCCGACGACGACGACGCGACGGCCGCCCTTCCGGAACTCGGCGAGCAGCCCGTCGGCGTCGGGCAGGGCGCGGAGGTAGCGGACCCCTTCGAGGTCCGCTCCTGGGACCGGGAGCCGACGGGCCGACGAGCCGGTGGCCAGTAGGAGGCGGTCGTAGGACAGCCACTCCCCGGTGTCGAGCTCGACGCGGCGGGCCGTGGCGTCCAGGCCGACGGCGCGGGTGCCGGTGCGCAGGTCGACGTCGTGCGCCTCGTACCAGCCCGGCTCGTGCACCCGAGCCTTCTCCCGCTCGTCGCTGCCGAGCAGGTATCCCTTCGACAGGGGTGGGCGCTCGTAGGGCGCCTCGGGTTCCTCCCCGATGAGCACCACGCGCCCGTCGAAGCCCTCCGCGCGCAGGGTCTCGGCCGCCTTGGCGCCCGCGAGGCCGCCACCGATCAGAACGAAGGTGTCCATGGTTCGCAGCTCCTCCGGAGGTCAGGCTAGGACGCGGTGCGCGCGAGCGACAGGAATTCCCCGCGCGACCGGGGGTCGTCGCGCAGCACGCCGTGCAGCGCCGACGTGATGGTGCGTGCGCCCACGGCCCGCACCCCGCGCAGCGACATGCACAGGTGCTCGGCCTCGATCACCACCCCGACCCCGCGCGGCGCCAGGTGCTCCTGCAACCAGTCGGCCACCTGCTGGGTGAGCCGCTCCTGGACCTGCAGGTCGCGGGCGAACAGGTCGAGCACCCGGGCCAGCTTGGACAGCCCGAGGATGCGGTCGCCCGGCAGGTAGCCGACGTGCGCGACCCCCGCGAAGGGCAGCAGGTGGTGCTCGCACAGCGAGCGCACCGGCAGCGAGGTGGCCAGGACCAGCTCGTTGTAGCCCTCGTCGTTGGGAAAGGTCGTCAGGTCGAAATGCGGCCCGGTCAGCATCTCGGCGAACGAGCCGGCGACCCGCCGCGGGGTCTCGGCCAGGTGCGGGGACTCCGGGTCGCGGCCCAGAGCCCGCAGGAGGTCGGCGACCGCCCGCTCGGCGGCGGGGACGTCGATCACTCCGTGGTCGCGGATCACCCGTAGCGGAACCGGGTGGTCGACGGGCTCCTCGGCCCGCTGCGGTGCGCTCACGGCTGCGTCCGGACGGCGTTCCGGCCGGGGGCGTAGACGGTGGCCAGCCGGGCGAGCGCCACCGCGGCGACCAGGAGCCCGAAGTCCCGCAGGGCGATGTCGTAGAACCCGGGGAACGTCAGCAGGTTGACGATGATGCCGAACAGCCACGCCGCGACCAGCCAGCCGCCGAAGCGGGGGATCACGGCCACGACGACGCCGGCGACGACCTCCACGACGCCGACCGCGTACATGGCCTGCTGAGCGGTGCCGGGAACGATGCCGTCGATCCAGGGCGCGAGGTAGGTCGGCCAGTCGGTCAGCACGTTCGCGAACTTGTCGAGGCCGAAGACGATCGGCGCGACGGTGAAGACGGTGCGCAGCAGCAGGAACGCCTGCCGGGCCGGGTCCATGGCGACGACGGAGCGCGCACCGGGTCGGGTCACGTGAGTGGTCATGTCAGCTCCTCTAAAACCAATGATGATTGGTAGTAGAGACCCGCGTCACTCTGCTGTCAATCCCCTTGATGGCTCCCCGTCGGTCGACTCCAGCCGCACGCAGCACATGCCGGGCTGCGGGCGGAGCCGCGCGACCAGCCCCGCCGCGGGGAGCTCGTCGAGAACCCCCTCCAGCAGTCGCAGGTTCATGCCGCAGACCAGCTCGGTGTGCTCGCGCGCCAGCACGTGGAACGGGCAGTTCGCCAGGGCGATCCCGTTTCCGTCGTCCCGCGGCTCGAAGCCGTGCTCCTCCAGCACGCGGAGGGCAGCGTCCCGGCTCTCCTCGCCGACGTCGGCGGCCAGTTCGGAGCCGCGACGGAAGGCCCGCCGATCCAGGACGGCGGCCGGCCGCTCCCCCGACTGCTCGGCCTCGGCGAGCGCAGCGGCGAGCAGCTCGCCGGCGAGGTCGTAGCGCCGCTCGGGCAGCGAGACCGACACCGAGCACTCCGCCCGCCGGTACAGCTTCGCCGGCCGGCCGGCGCCCGGACCGGTGCGGCCGCTGCGCCGTTCGTAGTGCACGTCGAGCAGTCCGTCGGCGACCAGCCGGTCGAGGTGGAAGGCGGTCGTGGGCCGGGGCACGCCCATCGCGCTGGCGACGTCGTCCCGGCTCACCGGACCGGCCTGCCGGACGACGTGCTCGTACAAGCGGCGGCGGGTCGGCTCCGCGAGTGCGGCGACCGCCTCGACCTGGGCGGTACGGGCGTCGTCCATGCTCCAAAGTCTAGAACCAATCACCGTTGTCGAAACAGAGTCGCCTCGCCCCGAGGGGCGAGCCGGTCCCGGCGGCTACCGCCGGTCAAGCAGGTAGTCGCGCAGGGCCAGCGCGCTGTTGTGCTCCCGGTCGCGCGCGCTGTAGAGCAGCACGACCGTGTCCGACCGCGCGGCGTCGAGCAGTGGCTGCCAGGCGCCGGGGACGGCGTCCAGCTCGGCCGCGTACCGCCGGCGGAACTCCGACCACCGCTCCGGATCGTGGGCGAACCAGCGCCGGAGCTCGGCCGAGGGCGCCACGTCGCGCAGCCAGTCCTCCAGCTGCAGATCGGCCCGGCGGACGCCCCGCGGCCACAGTCGCTCGACGAGGAACCGGCGCCCTCGCGGCAGCGCGGCGACGTCGTAGACGCGCGCCACCATGATGTCGCCCATGCCGCACCTCTTCCGGTTCCACCGCCGCACCACGGGTCGGGAGCCCGACCGAGAGCCCGCGCTCGGTCCCGTTCCGTAAACCGTCACACGGCATACGCTGGAGTACGTCACAGACGCCTGGACCCGGGGTTGAGAGGCCGCCCCGAGCGGATCGGCGCCGGGACTGGAGCGCGAGATGGAGCCCATCCTCGTCGTCCTCGCGGTCATCGTGCTGGGCCTGCTGGTCCTGCTCGGGGCGAGCGTCCGCGTGGTCACCCAGTACGAGCGGGGAGTGGTCCTGCGCTTCGGCCGGTTGCGCGGCGAGCTCCGCCAGCCCGGACTCACGTTGATCGCCCCCGTGGCCGACCGCCTGCACAAGGTCAACATGCAGGTCGTCACCATGCCGGTGCCGGCCCAGGAGGGCATCACCCGCGACAACGTCACCGTGAAGGTCGACGCGGTCGTCTACTTCAAGGTCTACGACCCGGTGCGGGTCGTGGTGGGCGTGCAGAGCTACCAGTCGGCGATCGCGCAGGTGGCCCAGGCGTCGCTGCGGTCGATCATCGGCAAGAGCGAGCTGGACGATCTGCTCTCCAACCGGGAGCGGCTCAACCAGGGCCTCGAGCTGATGCTGGACAGCCCGGCCGTCGACTGGGGGATTCACATCGACCGGGTGGACATCAAGGACGTCGCCCTCCCCGAGTCGATGAAGCGGTCGATGTCGCGCCAGGCCGAGGCGGAGCGGGAACGCCGGTCGCGGGTGATCACCGCCGAGGGCGAGCTGCAGGCGTCGGAGAAGCTGGCCCAGGCGGCCGAGGTGATGACGCAGCATCCCGCCGCCCTGCAACTGCGGCTCCTGCAGACGGTGGTCGAGGTCGCGGCGGAGAAGAACTCGACGTTGGTGCTGCCCTTCCCCGTGGAGCTGCTGCGGTTCCTGGAGCGGTCGACGCCCGACGAGCCCTCATCCGGCGACGCGGCGGCCCCGACCGAGCTGCCGGCCCCCCGGCCGGCGGGCTCGCTCCGCTCGCCCCCGTCGACGACGACGGCGAACGGTCACTGAACGGCGCCGACGGTCACCAGCTCACGGTCCCGCGCCAGGTCGGCGGCGCAGAGGCGGTTGCCGACGCACTGGTCAGGCGCCGGAACCGGCAGCGAGGCCGCGCCGGCGACGGGTCTCGGCCGCGGATGGCGCGGCACCGACGCGCCCGCGCCGCCCCCGCGGCCGCGGTACACGAGTAGCCCGGACACCGGATCGGGGACGGCGTCGAGCGCGGCGCGCACCACGGGCAGCCGCCGGAACCGCTCCAGGTGCTCGTCGGTGTCGAAGCCGAGTTCGAGGACGACGCCCCAGCGGGTGTGGTGCCACTCCCAGCTGTCGGCCCCGTTGGTGAGCGCGGCCTCGGTCAGCGCGTCCTCGTAGGCGCGACGCCATGACGACGCGGGGACATCGGCGTCGGACACCTCGATGGCCAGCCACTCGGGCATGGCGTCACGGTAGGCCCGACCATCCGCGTCGTCCATGGGCGAGGATGGAGCCGTGAACGATCAGCATCGGCAGCTGCGGGTGGGGCTGGCCCAGGTCGACACCCGCGTCGGCGACCTCTCCGGGAACGCGGAGCTGGTGCGCACGTGGGCGGCGAAGGCGGCCGCGTCCGGAGCCCATCTCGTCGTCTTCCCCGAGATGACCCTGACCGGCTACCCCGCCGAGGACCTCGTGCTGCGCGAGTCCTTCGCGCGGGCCAGCGAGCAGGCGCTCGTCGACCTCGCGGGCGCGCTGGCCGACGACGGGCTCGGCGACCTCGCCGTCGTCGTCGGCTACCTGGCCCACACCGAGGGAGCGGGCCCCGCGCCGGTCGACCACCCCGACACAGAGGACGACCGGCCCGGCGACGCCAACCCGCGCCGGGGCGCCCCGCGCAACGCCGCCGCTCTCCTGCAGGGCGGCGAGGTGGTGACGCGCTACTACAAGCGGCACCTGCCGAACTACGGCGTCTTCGACGAGGCGCGCTACTTCGTGCCCGGCAACGAGCTCTCCGTGGTCCGCCTGCACGGGGTGGACGTCGCGCTGACGATCTGCGAGGACCTCTGGGTCGAGGGCGGGCCGTGCGGCGTCGCGGGGCAGGCCGGCGTCGACCTCGTCGTCTCCCCGAACGCCTCCCCCTACGAGCGGGCCAAGGACGACCTGCGGCTACCGCTCGTGCGCCGCCGGGCCGCCGAGGCCCGCGCGCCGATCGTCTACTGCAACCAGGTGGGCGGCCAGGACGAACTGGTCTTCGACGGCGACTCGATGGTCGTCGGCGCGGACGGCGAGCTGCTGGCCCGGGCCCCGCAGTTCGTCGAGCACCTGCTCACCGTCGACCTGACCCTCGACCCGGCCGTCAACCCGGAGCGGAAGGAGGGCCGGGTCGGGCCGATGACGGTCACCCGGCACCTGCTGTCGGAAGAGCCGGTCGCGCCGTACGACGCGCAGCCGGGCTCGGTCGTGAAGCCGCTGACCGACTGCGAGGAGGTCTGGCGGGCACTCGTCACGGGGCTGCGGGACTTCATCGACAAGAACGGCATGCGGTCGGTCGTCCTCGGGATGTCCGGCGGCATCGACTCGGCGCTGGTGGCGGCTGTCGCCGTCGACGCGCTGGGTGCCGACCGGGTGTTCGGCGTGGGCCTGCCGTCGAAGTACTCGAGCGAGCACTCCCTGTCCGACGCCCAGGACTCCGCGAACCGCCTGGGCATGCACTACTCGGTCGTCCCGATCGCGCCGATGGTCGACGCCTATCACGGATCGGTCGAGCTGACCGGCGTCGCGGCGGAGAACCTGCAGGCCCGCGTGCGCGGCACGCTGCTGATGGGACTGTCGAACCAGCACGGGCACCTGCTGCTGGCCACGAGCAACAAGAGCGAGGTGGCGGTCGGCTACTCCACCCTCTACGGCGACGCGGCGGGAGGGTTCGCGCCGATCAAGGACGTGCCCAAGACGCTGGTCTGGGACCTCGCGCGCTGGCGCAACGCCTGGGCCCGCGAGCGCGGTGAGACCGAGCCCATCCCGCAGAACTCGATCGACAAGCCGCCGTCCGCGGAGCTCGCACCCGGCCAGCAGGACACCGACTCGCTGCCCTCCTACGAGGAGCTCGACGCGGTGATCGCCGACTACGTTGACCGCGACCTCGGCATGGCGGAGCTGCTCGAGCGCGGGCACGACGCGGAGGTGGTGGCGAAGGTCCTCCGTCTGGTGGACGCCGCCGAGTTCAAGCGCCGGCAGTCGGCGCCGGGAACGAAGATCAGCCTGAAGGCGTTCGGCCGGGATCGGCGCCTGCCGATCACCAACCGCTGGCGGGAGAGCCTGCCCAGCGTCCGCGAAGGAGCGGCTCAGGCATGAGTGAATCTGTCGTCTACGGCGGCCGGTCGACGACGCGGGTGCGCGTGCACCATCTGCAGCAGGCCAAGGAGCGGGGCGAGAAGTGGGCGATGCTCACCGCCTACGACACGGTCAGCGCCTCGGTGTTCGAGGAGGCCGGCATCCCGGTGCTGCTGGTCGGTGACTCCTCCGGCAACGTCGTCCTCGGGTACTCGAGCACGGTTCCGGTGACGGTCGACGACATCCTGCTGATGACCAAGGCGGTCACGCGCTCCACCACCCGGACGCTGGTCGTCGCGGACATGCCGTTCGGCAGCTACGAGGCCGGCCCCGACCAGGCGCTGGCCACGGCCTTCCGGCTGATGAAGGAGGGCGGCGCGCAGGCGGTCAAGCTCGAGGGCGGCGTGCGGGTCGCGGCGCAGATCAGGAAGATCGTCGAGGCCGGCATCCCGGTCATGGCCCACGTGGGCTTCACGCCACAGAGTGAGCACGCACTCGGCGGGTTCCGGGTGCAGGGTCGCGGCGCCGGCGCGGAGAAGCTGCTCGCCGACGCGCACGCCGTCCAGGAGGCCGGCGCGTTCGCCGTCGTCCTGGAGATGGTGCCGGCCGAGATCGCCGGGCAGGTGACCAAGGAGCTGACCATCCCGACGATCGGCATCGGCGCCGGCGTCGACTGCGACGCCCAGGTGCTCGTCTGGCCGGACATGGCCGGTTTCACGGGCGGCCGCGTGCCGCGGTTCGTGAAGAAGTACGCCGATCTGCGGGCCGAGCTGCTGCGGGCGGCCAAGGAGTACGCGGACGACGTCCGCGGCGGGGTCTTCCCCGGTCCGGAGCACTCGTTCGAGTAGCCCCGGGCCTCGCATTGCGGGTGTTGTTCGAGGATTGCGGGTGCTGCAGCACTGCCAAAGCCGGAACAACACCCGCAAAACGTCAGATCGTGAGGCCGACCAGCAGTCCGACGGCGCCGACGACCAGCGCCAGGGCCTCCACCCCCGCGGCGGCTCCCTCACCGGTGGGCCGGCGGCGCACGAGGTAGTAGGCGCGGTCGCCGGCGAACCCGAGCAACAGGACGACGAGCGTGAGGTCGTCGATGTCCGGCTCCCGGTTCGCGACGGCAGCCGTGGCGAGGACCGCGAACGCGGCCAGGCCGAACCAGGCGAGCATCGGCCAGCGGCCGACATCCGCGGCCGCTCGCTCGGTGCCGTCGGTGCCGCCCGACGGCACCACGGCGGGCGCCCGGCGCGACCGCACGGTGTCCCGCACCTCCGCTGCTCCTCCCACGAGAAGCACGGCGCTGCAGGGCAGCAGCACGACGGCGGGCACGACCATGGGACATCTCCCTCGACTCGCCGACCTGCGGTACGGCAGCGCACCGCTGCCGTACGCGCGGCCCCTGCCTCAGGACGACCCGATCGTGTTGCTAGCGACCGGCGGCGGACCCGACCCGCGGGCCGTCGTCTCCCGGCGGCGCCTCGTCACGAGCAGCCCATACCCGACGAGGTTGGGCAGGACGGCGATGAGGACGATGCCGATCTGGGTGGACGCCGCACGGATCGGGAAGCCGAGTGGCTCGGCGAGGTGGTGCCCGATGAAGCCGCCGCTGTAGCCGGGCAGGCCGGCACGCTCGCGCAGCCACAGCTCCAGCGTGGTCAGCGGGCAGTCCGACCCGGTGAGGCGGATGCCGAGGATGGCCAGGGCCACCGGCACGTGCAGCCACAGCAGCCGCGGCCACCGCAGCGCGAGCAGCGAGCCGCACACCATGAAGGCGACGGCGGCGCCGTGCAGGACGGCGACCGCGTCGGCGAGCACCACGGTCCGAGTGTGGCACCGCGCGGGGGCGGTGGACGGTCAGTACCGGCCCGTCAGCTGCGCGGTGAGCAGGGCGGGCGCCTCGGTGAGCGAAGGCCCGTACCAGGTGAGGTGCCGGCCGCTCACGAACACCGGACGCGCCCGTGGCCACGCCTCCGGGCCGTCGTCCCGGGTGAAGGCGTAGGGCTCGTCGGGGAGGACGACGAGGTCGGCCTCCACCGTGGCCGGGACGTCCTTGTCCAGCCGCGGATACCGGTCGGCCGAGCCCGCGAAGACGTTCTCCACGCCGAGCCGGCGCAGCACGTCGCCGGCGAACGTGTCGCGGCCCAGCACCATCCACGGCCGGCGCCACACGGGGACGACGGCCCGCAGCGGACCCACCTGCGGGGGCGCCGCCCACGCGGCGCGCGCGTTCCGCAGCCAGTCCGGGGCCGGGTTCCCCAGCACGGCGCACAGCCGCCCGAGCGAGTCGAGCGCCTCGTCGACCGTCGCGGGAGCGGTCATCCACACCGGGATCCCGGCGGCGCGCAGTGCCGCGACGTCCTCGTCCCGGTTCTCCTCGGCGTTGGCGACCACGAGGTCGGGCCCCAGCGACAGCACGCGGTCGAGATCGGGCCACTTCGTCCCGCCGACGCGGGGCACCGGCAGCTCGGCGGGATGGGTGCACCAGTCGGTGGCCCCGGCGAGCACGCTGATGTCGGTCGCGGCGATCGCCTCGGTCAGCGAGGGGACGAGACTGACGACGCGCCGCGGCCGTTCGCCCTCGAACGGGGTCCCCCGGTCGTCGAACGGGATCACGGGATCCTGGTCAGACGTCGGTGATCCGGATGCCGGCGTGCACCTTGTACCGGCGGTTCACCGACACGAGGTTGATGGTCAGCGCCTCGACCTGGCGGGCGTTGCGCAGCCGGCCCGCGTAGATGCCGCGCATGCCCGGCAGCCGTCCGGCCAGCGCCTGCACCGTGTCCATCGCCTCGCGGTCGTCGCCGACGACCATGACGTCGCCGTCCAGGGTGGGCCGGGAGAGGTCCTCCAGCAGCACCGCCGACAGGTGGTGGAACGCCCCGACGACGCGGCTGTCGGGGAGCATCGCCGCGGCCTGCTGGGCCACGCTGCCCTCCTCGACGTCCAGCACGTAGGCGCCGAGCTCGTCGAACCCCATGGGGACGACGCAGTCGACGACGATCTTGCCCGCCAGCGGGGTGGCGAGGTCGGCCAACGTGGCTGCGTGCCCGGCGTACGGGACGGCGACGATGACCAGGTCGGCCGCGCCGGCGACGTCCACGTTCGAGCCGCCCTGCACCGAGACCTCGCCGCCGGCGGCGGCGCTGGTCGCCCGCCCGCAGACCTCCGCGGCCACCTCGGCGGCGCGGTCGGCGTCCCGCGAGCCGAGCAGGATCCGCTGCCCCGCAGCGGCCAGCCGGACCGCGAGCCCGCGTCCCTGCGGACCCGTGCCGCCCAGCACCCCGACGACCAGTTCCTCGACCGCACGCCCGTCCGTCACGCCCCGATCATGCCCAAGGCGCCCGGTCCCCCGCTCGGCAGGCCGGGAAGGTCAGTCGCCGTCCTGCCAGGCACGGTCCTCGGCGGTCAGCTTCTGCTCGCGCTCGGCCACCGACTGGAGGGCGTGCTCGGCCTCCTCGCGCGTCTCGTACGGGCCGAGCCGATGCCGCTCGGCGCACCCGTCCCGGTCCTCGACGGTGTGGTGCTTGAGACAGAAGAACCAGGGTCCTCCGGCCAAGGCGGCCTCCTCGGTGCGATCGGACGGCCCCGCACGGGCGGGCGTGTGGCACCAGCCTTCCACCGTCGGCCCGCGGTCGCTCAGTAGTCGATCATCACCTGGTCGTGCCGGGCATGGAAGGCGGTCATCTCCTTCGGCGTCGGCGTCCGGCCGCTGGCTGCCCGTGGCCACGCCGGGACCCGGACCACAGGCGGTGACGGTTGGTCAGCCGATGGTCACGATTCGATAATGATGTGCACAACTCTTCGCGGGTCTCCGGTTCTCAGGCATCCTGCACCCGTGATCCGTGCGTGGTCCTCGGCCCTGGACGGCGCCGTCCGCGCGCGGGGCGCCGCGGCAGGCGCACGCGGACCGGAGCACCGCGTCGCGGCCCTCACGCTCGCCGCCCTGCTGTTCATGGGCGGACTCATGGGTATGGCCAACCTGTTCCTCGACGGCGTTCTCCGTGAGGGAGCCTCGCACTGGGTGTACGGCTCGACGATGGCGCTGTGCATGGCCGCGGCGGTGCCGCTGGTCGTCCGGAAACGGGCCGGCCGCTGGCACACGTTCGGGCTGGTGCTGCTCGGCGACCTCATCTACCTCGTGCTCGTCCTCAGCATCGAGGACCCGGTGCGCTACGCGACCCCGCTCCTGCTGCTGTTCCCCTCCTTCGTTGCCGCCTGGTTCCTGGGGCCCTGGGAGCTGGCGACGAACATGGTGGTCACGACGCTCGTCTGCGTGGTCGCGCTGTGGCCCAGCTACGACAGCGGGGTCGCCGTCGCCCTGCAGGTGGGCATCAGCGCCGGAACGCTGAATGCGGGGGCGCTGGGCATCTACGTCCTCCGCCGCCGCGTGCAACGGCTGCTGGTCGCCACCCAGACGCTGTCCCACCTCGATCCGCTGACCGGGCTCTACAACCGCCGCTTCCTGGTCGAGCAGGCCGCGCGCGTCTGGCGGCAGGCCCGTCGTGACGGCACCCGCGTGGCGGCGATGGTGCTCGACCTCGACCACTTCAAACGGCTGAACGACGCCCACGGACACGCGGCCGGCGACGCCGTCCTGCACGCGGTGGCGCAGTCGCTGGCGACCACCGTCCGGCCGGCCGACGTGCTCGCCCGCACCGGCGGCGAGGAGATCGTCGTCCTCGGTCTGGTCGGCGACCCCGGCGAGGCGAGCCGGCTGGCCGAACGCCTCCGGGCGGCCGTGGCCGGGTGCCACGCCGCCGACGGGCACGCGGTGACCGCCTCCATCGGTGTCGCGCTCACCCGCCCGGCCGACGGCGAGGATGCGACCGCAGCCCTGTGGCGGCTGATCGACCGCGCCGACGCCGCCATGTACGAGGCCAAGCAGGCCGGCCGCGACCGCGTCTCCGCCCCGTGGGCCCCCGCTGTCCGGCCGCCGTCGGACGTCTCCCTCGCCGTGCCGCTTCCCCCGGCCTGCGACGTCGCCTGACGCACGGCCTCCCTGCACCGGGGTTTGCTTCGACCGGTGAGCCGGGCGGTTCTCTGCTTCCCTTGTCCGCATGCCGCACGTCACGCCGGATCCCACGGACACGGTCCCGCTGCCGTTGCGCGATCAGGCCGACATCCGCGACCGATGGCTGACCCAGCGCCTCCTGGACCTGCTGCCGGACCTCATGGACCGCTCCGGCATCGACCTGTGGATCGTCATCGGCCGCGAGTACGCCGAGGACCCCGTGCTCGCCACGCTCCTGCCGGCGACCTGGCTGTCCGCCCGGCGGCGCACGATCCTCGTGCTCCACCGCAGCGACGACGGCGTCACCGCCGCGGCGGTCTCGCCGTACGCTGTCGGTCAGTTCCTGCCCGCGTGGTCCCCCGACGAGGAGCCGGTGCTGCCCGCGGAGCAGTCGCAGTGGGCGGCTGTCCGCCGGATCGTCGAGCAGGCCGACCCTCGCCGGATCGGCATCGACGTCTCGGTGTCCTTCGCCCTCGCCGACGGTCTCTCGCACACCGAGCACGGGCTGCTCACCGAGGCGCTCGGCCCCTACGCCGAGCGCCTGGTGCCGGCCGAGGACCTCGTGGTCGGCTGGCTGGAGACCCGCCTGCCCGAGGAGATCGCGGCCCTGCACGCCCTCAACCGGCTGGCGCACGAGGTCATCGCCGAGGCCTTCTCCCCCGCCGTCATCACCGTCGGGACGACGACGGCGCTCGACGTGGCCTGGTGGCTCCGCCAGCGCCTGCACGACCTGCGCGTCGAGCCGTGGTTCCACCCGAGCGTCGGGCTGCAGCGCGCCGGCGTCCCCCTCGTCGCCGAGCGCGGCACCCGGCTGCCGGCTGTCCCCTACGACGCCGTCATCGAGCCCGGTGACCTGGTGCACTGCGACATGGGGCTGACCAGCCTGGGCCTGCGGACCGACACCCAGCGCAACGCGTACGTGCTCCGGGACGGCGAGACCGAACCGCCCGACGGCCTCGAGGCGGCGCTGCGCACGGGCAACCGGATGCAGGACCTGACCACCGGGGCGCTCACGGTCGGGCGCACGGGCAACGAGGTCCTGGCCGCGGCCCGCGCCGCGGCGTCCGCCGAGGGCATCGACGCCGACGTCTACTCCCACCCGCTGGGCGTGCACGGCCACGGGGCGGGGCCGGCCATCGGACGGTGGGACGAGCAGGGCGGCGTGCCGGGGGCGGGCGATTACCCGGTGCACCCCGACACCGCCTACGCCCTGGAGCTCGCGGTGCGCGTGCTGGTGCCGGAGTGGGACGGGCAGTGCGTCCGCATGGCGCTGGAGGAGGGCATCGCGCTCACCGCCGACGGCGTGCGGTACCTCGGCGGCCGGCAGACCGAGCTGATCCTCATCCCGCCTGATCCGCCGTGAAGCGGTCACTTCTTGCGGGCGTCCGCGGTCTTCTTGGTGTTCGCCTTCTGGATCGCATCGACCAACTGCTTCTTCTTCATCGTGGAGCGCCCGGTCACGCCCAGCTTCTTCGCGAGCCTGAGCAGGTGCTCCTTGGTCGCGTTGGCGTCGACCCCACCCGCGGTCTTCCGGTTCGTGTTCCTCCCGCCGGCGGCCTGCGCGTCGGACGGGCCCTTCTTGCCGCCGGCCTTCTTCTCCCAGTGGTCGCCGACCTTCTCGAAGCTGTGCTTGACCGCGGCCCAGGCGACCTGGTTGGCGCGCTTCTCGTCGCCGTACTCGCCGGCCGCGGAGTCGTGCGCCTTCGCAAAGGTGCGCTGCGCCTTCTTCGGTGAGCGCCGCAGGGTGCTCGGCAGCTCCGACGGCTTCGCCGCCCCGCTCTTGCTGGTCTTGGGCATGACCTCTCCTCTCGGGTCCGGCCCGGGCCCGTACCCAGGACGGCGGCGATGATCACATCGCGCGGTCATCGGCCCTGCTCAGGTGCGTGGGCGGTCGATCAGCCGCGACAGGACGATGACGCTGCGGGTGTGGTCGACGTTGGGTTCGTCGCGGATGCGCTCGAGCGCCCGCTCCAACTGCTTCACGTCGGAGGCGAGCATGTGGACCAGCGCGTCGGCGTCACCGGACACGGTCACCGCCCCCACCACCTCCGGCACCTGTTCCAGGCTGCGCCGCAGGTCCTTCGGCGACACGGTGCCCTTGCAGTAGATCTCGACGTAGGCCTCGGTCTGCCAGCCCAGGACGTCGGGGTCGATCAGTGCGGTGAAGCCCTGGATCGCGCCGCTGGCCACCAGCCGGTCGATGCGCCGCTTCACCGCGGGCGCGGACAGCCCCACCTCGGCACCGATCTCGGCGAGGGTCGCGCGCGCGTTGCGCAGCAGGCAGCCGATCACCTTGCCGTCCACGCCGTCCACAGGGCCTCCACGCAACGAATCGTCGTCATGCCGTCGATCACGCAACATACCGGCGGGCGAGACGCAACGGATAGCGATTGTTTGTGAACATCCCTCGGAATAGCGTTCGCGCCAGGAGGGCGACGACGCCCTCGTCTTCTGCGAGGAGCCCCTGGTGACCGCTGTTCTTCCCACGCCGCGCGCCGCGTCGCCGCTCGAGCGCGTTGCGACCCCGCGCCGCTACCTGATGTGCCGCCCGGAGCACTTCGAGGTCAGCTACGCGATCAACCCGTGGATGGACGTGACCCTCGGCGTCGACCGGGACCTGGCCCTGCGGCAGTGGGAGACGCTCCGGCAGACCTACCTGAACCTCGGCCACCAGGTCGAGGTCATCACCTCCGAGCCGGGCCTGCCGGACATGGTGTTCGCGGCCAACGGCGGGCTGGTCGTCGAGGGCCGCGCCCTGGGCGCCCGTTTCACCCACGCCGAGCGCCGCGCCGAGGGCCCGGCCTACCTGTCGTGGCTGGCCGGCGCGGGCCTGAAGGACGTCACCGAGCCGGTGCACGTCAACGAGGGCGAGGGCGACTTCCTCGTCGTCGGCGAGATGGTCCTGGCCGGCACCGGCTTCCGCACCGACCCCGGCGCGCACGCCGAGGTGCAGGAGCTGTTCGGCGTCCCGGTCATCTCGCTTCAGCTGGTGGATCCGCGCTTCTACCACCTGGACACTGCGCTCGCCGTCCTCGACGACTCCACGGTCGCCTACTTCCCGGAGGCCTTCAGCCCCGGCAGCCGCGGCGTGCTGCAGCGGCTGTTCCCGGACGCGATCCTCGCCACGGAGGCCGACGCCGTCGTCCTCGGCCTGAACGCGGTCTCCGACGGGCGACACGTCGTCCTGCCGTCGGCGGCCGTCGACCTGGCCACGCAGCTGCGCGAGCGCGGCTACGTGCCGCTGGGTGTCGACCTCAGCGAGCTGCTCAAGGCCGGTGGCAGCGTCAAGTGCTGCACCATGGAGATCCGCGCCTGAGACGCCTCAGCCGGCGGGCTCCGCGTACCGCGACCAGTGCGCGCGCTCCTCGTCGGTCAGGGCGCGCGTGCTGTTCGCGGCGTAGTCGAAGCCGACCATGACGACGTCGGCACGGATTGCCACCTCGCCGTCCTGGACGAGCTCCTGCCGGACGGTGAACGCCTTCGTGCCCAGTCGCGGGATCCAGCTGCGCACCGTCAGCCGCTCACCGGCGCGGTAGTGGAGCTGGCGCAGGTAGTCGACCTCGAGGCGGGCCAGGATCACGTTCGGCCGCGCGCCGAACCCACGCTCGGCCATGGCCAGGCGGGCGTCCTCCAGGAGGCTCAGCGCCCGCGCGTGGTTGACGTGGCCGAGGGAGTCGGGGTCCGACCACCGCAGCTGGACCCCGTGCTCATGCACCCCGGACACGCTCAGGGCAGGTCCGCGGTGTCCGACGACTGACGGTGCCCGCCTTGAGCGTCGTCCGGGTCGGCGTGGACGGTCCGCTCCTCGGACTCGGCGAGGATGACCGCTGCCTGCACCTCCGGGTCGATCCCGCCCTTCTCCGGGTCGGGGTGACCCTCGGCGGCGACCTCCTCCGGCAGGAGCTGGGCCCGTGTCTTCACGTTGTCCTCGGTGACGTTGGCGATGGCCTCGGGCGAGGGATCCTTCATCGAGGGCATGTCAGAACCGCCGCTGCTCGGTGCCCAGGCCCAGGGCCTGGGCGACGTCCTGGACGTTGGTGAACTGCCGGCTCTCCGGCAGCCGGCGCAGCTGCGCCAGCACGCCGTCGGGCGCATTGCTCTCCTGCGCCTTGCCGATCAGCTGGTCGCGATCGGCGGGCCACACCTCCTTGCCGAGGGCCTCGGCCAGCGCGGCCCGGCGCTCGATGTCGCTCTCGTCCGTGCCGGGCGCGGTGGCGGGCTGGTGCGGATCGCTCATGGGAAGGCTCCTCCGTGCGGATGACGTCAGGCGTCGGTCGACGCGTCGGTGTAGCGCAGGACGGCCGCCACCGGGTGCTCGGGCACAGCGGACAACGGCACGACGACGACGGCGGCCCTGCTCGCCACCGCGGCCGCGACCAGCGCCCGGTCCGCCGGCACGACCTCTCCGTGGAGGCCGAGGGCGTCCATGTCGTGCTGGTTCACGCCGAGCTCCAGCGGCGAGTTGCCGACCAGGAGCGTCCTCGCGTGCTCCGGGTCGTCGGCCAGGACCAGGGTCTCGACCTGGCCCTTGCGCAGGGCGTCCACCACGCGGTCGAGCCCGGTGACCGCCAGGCCGTGGGCGCCGGCCGCCTGAACCTTCTCCAGGATCTCGGCGCACTCCCGCGCATCGTGCTCCGCGACGAGCTCCGCGGCGCGCCGCTCGACCGGCTCGCGGTCGGCGCCGGCGGCCCGGCCGCCCTCGTCCATGCTCACGACGAGGTCGGACCACACGTCGCTCGCGCGGTCGGTGAGGATCTGCCGCGCCCGGACGTCGCCCGCGACGAGCACGAAGCGAGGCGAGAGCCGACGGGCCATCGAGGTGATCTGGGAGGCGACGCCGTCGGCGTTGTGCACCCACTTGTTCTCGGCGTTGTGCTGGAACCGGTGGTGTGCCCAGCCGCCGACCTGGACCTTCCGGATCTGGAAGCCGTCGCCGTCGACGGTCTCCTCCTCCTCCGCCTCGCCCGAGGCACCGATGTAGGTGATGTCGGCACCGACGCGGTCGGTGACCACGACGATGTGCGGGATCCGGCCGGGGACCTGGCGGAGCACCGGCAGCAGGTCTGGCTGCGGGGACCACTCGGCGACCTCGCGGCTGGGTGCGTCGACCAGGGCGGAGTCGAGAACGACCGAGCCGTCGGAGGCGACGACGAGAGCCCGGCCCTTGAGCGTGCCGGCGGCACCCCCCTCGTTGCCCTCGAGCAGCCGCGCGCGCACCGCCTCGACGACCTCCGACGGGGCGCCCTGCTCCGTGAGCTTCTCGGTGACCGCGCGGACCCGCAGGTCCAGTTCGGTGTCGGCGTTCTCGGTGGTGTGCGTGACGTCGGCGCAGACGGTGGCGTACGGCCCGGGTACCGCGAACACCGGCTCCAGGAAGGACACGTCCATGAGAGGGAGGACTCCTCGGTCGATCGGATGCGGGGGCGGCGGCACCGCGGCGCGCCGTCGAACCGCCTACCCACCGACCGGAGCCTCACACCCGGTGTCGGATCCGGGGGGCGGGGGTAGGCGGGTTCGGACCGGAGCCCGACAGAAGCACGAGAGGACGACGGATGACAGAGCGCGACGACCTGCCGCTGCACGACTACGACCACCTGCCCGTGGGATCGCTGATCTCGCGGATCCGCAGCCTGGACGCCGCCGGCCTGCAGACCCTGCTCACCTACGAACAGAGCCACGCCAACCGGGTCCAGGTGGTGTCGGCGATGCAGAACCGGCTCAGCGGACTGCAGGAAGGCGCCCAGCCCTCGGGCGGCGACCCGGCCGCGGTCGGGGCCGACGCGCCGGCGTCGGCCGCGGGCGGCTCGAAGGCGTCCGAGGCGACATCCGGCCCGCCGGTGAACCCGCCGTCCCATGGCGACCCGACCAATCCCGCCCAGCCACGCAGCACTGGCTGATCGGGCACTCGGGACGGCACGCGAGTCGTGTCGTCCCGAGTGGGGGCCGGAGGCCTCCGCGCAGGGACGACAAAGGGGCTCAGCTCAGGTCGGGGACGGCTCCTGGCCGCGGTGTCGTCCGGAGGACGACAGTGTCATCGTCGGCGGTGTCGTCCGGAGGACGACAGTGTCATCGCCCGCGGTGTCGTCCGGAGGACGACAGTGTCATTTGCTGAAGACGGCGACGATGTCCATGACCGCGGGGCCGAGCAGCACGATGAACAGCGTCGGCAGGATGCAGAGGATCAGCGGGAAGATGACCTTCACCGGGATCTGCATCGCCTTCTCCTCGGCCCGCTGACGGCGCTTGAGCCGCATCTCCTGGGCCTGGGTGCGCAGCACGTCGGCGATCGAGACGCCGTACGCGTCGGCCTGCACGACCGCACGGATGAAGCGCGCCAGGTCCTTGACGCCGGTCCGCTCCGCGAGGGCGAGGTAGGCCTCGCGCCGGGGCTGGCCGACGGCGATGTCCTGCAGCGTCCGCACCAGCTCCTCGGCCAGCGGACCCTTCCCGTTCGCACCGGCGCGCGCCATCGCCGACTCGAACCCGAGCCCGGCCTCGACGGCGATCGTCATCTGGTCCAGGGTGTCGGCCAGCTCGAGACCGATCGCGTCCTGCCGCTCCTTTCCCCGGCTGTAGAGCAGCAGCTCCGGGAGGAAGTAGGCGACGACGGTGACCGTTGCCGCGAGCAGCACGGTGACCAGGCCGGGGCTCCCGCTGACGATCAGCAGGCCGAGCCCGGCCGCGACCGCGGCCAGCACGAGCTTGGCCGCGACCAGCCGAGGCACGGGCCACGCCGCCGGGCGCCCGGCGGTGCCGGCCAGCCGGTTGAGCCGTGCCGCGGTGTTGCGGGGGGTCAGCGCGCCCGCAAGCCGCACCAGCAGACCCGGACCGCCGCGCCCGGCGGCCCGGTCGGCGTCGGGCAGGTCGATGCCACGGACGAGGTTGTCGCGCGTCTGGACGGCGGCCGCGCCGGGCCGGGCCAGCACGGACCAACCCAGCAGCGGGAGCGCGAGGGCGACCGCCAGCACGGCGGCGAGCACGGGGGCAGGCAGCGTCGTCATCAGAGTGGTCATCAGAACTTGATCGCCACGGTCTTCTTGAGCCACAGGCCGCCGACCACCAGCATCAGGCCGGCCGCACCCAGCATGGCGTAACCCATGAGGCTCTCGGTGAACCGGCCGATGTAGGCCGGGTTGGTCATGGAGATGAACGCGGTGACGCCGAAGGGCAGCGCCATCAGCACGATCGCCGACAGCTTGCCCTCGGCCGAGAGCGCCTTGACCTGGCGCCGGATGGCGTTGCGCTCGCGGATCGTGTGGCCGACCGCGTCGAGCACCTCGGCCAGGTTGCCGCCCACCTCGCGGTGGATCGCAATGGCCTGGGCGACCCACACGAAGTCGTCGCTGCCCATGCGCGCGGCGACCTCGTCGAGGGCATCGTTGAGGTCGCGCCCGACCCGGGTCTCGTTCACGATCCGCGAGAACTCCTCCGACGTCGGCGCGGCGGCCTCCTGCGACACCGAGTCGACGGCGCGCAGCAGGCTGTGCCCGGCGCGCAGGCTGCCGGCCATGAGCTGCAACGAGTCGTCGAGCTGGTCGGCGAACGCGGCCTGACGGCGGCCGGCCCGGAACTTCAGCAGCAACTTGGCGCCCAGCGGCGCGGCCGCGGCGAGCAGCAGTGCGGGGAGCAGTCCGCCCAGGGCGAAGCCGAGCGCGGCACCGGCCACCGTCGCCAGCCCGACGACCAGCACGAAGTCGGGCAGGCGCATCGTCATGCCGGCACGCTCCAGGGCGGCGGCCCCCTCGGCGAGCCGGCCCCGCTTGGCGAGCGCCTTCTCCACCGCCGCTCCGGCCACGGCTCCGGCGCCGGCCAGCGCCGAGGACGACGGGACCACCGACGGGTCGAGCCGGCTCAGCGGCACCCGACCCGGTCCGGCGGGCAGGACGACGAGGGCGAGCAGCAGCAGCGCGGTCGCGACCGCGACCAGGCCGAGGAAGAGCAGGGCCGGCGACATCAGGACCAGCCCCGCACGCCGGCCGGCTCGACGACGCCGAAGACGCGCGGCGAGAGCTTGATGCCGTGGTCCTCGAACTTCTCGGTGAACCGCGGCCGGACGCCCGTGGGCACCGGCTTGCCGAGGAACTTGCCCTGCGCGTCGACGCCGGCGGAGTAGTCGAACAGGAACGCGTCCTGGAGGGTGACGGTCTCGCCCTCCATGCCCTGCACCTCGGTCACGTGGGTGACCCGGCGGGTGCCGTCGCGCAGCCGGGTGAGCTGCACGACGACGTCGACGGCGCTGGCGATCTGCTCCCGGATGGCGCGCAGCGGCAGGTCCATGCCCGCCATGAGCACCAGGGTCTCGAGGCGCGCGATGGCGTCGCGCGGGGAGTTCGAGTGCACGGTCGACAGCGACCCGTCGTGACCGGTGTTCATCGCCTGGAGCATGTCCAGGGACTCGCCGCCACGGCACTCCCCGACCACGATCCGGTCGGGTCGCATGCGCAGCGAGTTCCGGACCAGGTCGCGGATGGTGATCGCGCCCTTGCCCTCGATGTTCGGCGGCCGCGACTCCAGCCGGACGACGTGCTCCTGCTGCAGTTGCAGTTCGACGGCGTCCTCGATGGTGACGATCCGCTCGCCGTTCGGGATGAACGACGAGAGCACGTTGAGCAGCGTCGTCTTCCCGGTACCGGTACCCCCGGAGACGATCACATTGAGCCGCGCCTCGACGCACGCGTGCAGCAGCTCGGCCATCTCCGGGGACAGCGTGCCGAAGGAGATCAGGTCGTCGACGGTGAACGGGTCCTTGGAGAACTTGCGGATCGTGAGCGTCGACCCGCTGAAGGCCAGCGGCGGGATGATCGCGTTGACGCGCGAGCCGTCGGCCAGACGGGCGTCGACCAGCGGCGAGGACTCGTCGATGCGCCGTCCCACCCGGGAGACGATCCGGTCGATGACCCGGCGCAGGTGCTCCTCGGAGGTGAACCGGGTCGTGGTGCGCTCGAGCTTGCCGCCGCGCTCGACGTAGATGGACTCCGGCCCGTTGACCATGATCTCGGTGACCGCGTTGTCGTCGAGCAGGCGCTGCAGCGGCCCGTACCCGAGCACGTCGTCGGCGAGCTCCGCGGTCAGCCGCTGCCGCTCCTCCGTGCTGAGCGGGACCTTCTCCTCCTCGACGACCTCGTCGAGCTCGCCCAGCACGATGGTGCGCAGGGCGTCGGCGCTCAGGCTCGGGTCGTTCATCCGGCTGCCCATGCGCTCGAACAGCGCCTTGCCGACGCGGTCCTTGAGCTTGGCGAGGGCGTCGGTCGGCGGGGCGGGCGTCGGCGCCGTGGCCGGACGCTGCACGGGCACGGCGGACGTGCCGCCGGACGAGGCGGCGGGCGCGGGGACGACCGGGGTCACGGGTCGTCCGGCCGCCGCCAGGCGGTCGGCGAGGTTCATGAGCCGGCCGCCCGGTGCTTGGCCCGGTACGCGCCGGGCTTCATCAGGGGAGTGGCCGCGAACCGGGCCACCAGCCGCTTCATCTCCTTGGCCATGGGGTCGCGCTTGTGGCTGGCCAGGATCGGCACGCCGCGGTTGGTGGAGGCGGGCACGTGCTTGGAGCGCGGCAGGACGACGTCCACACCGGTCCCGATCGTCGTCTCGACGTCGCGGACCGACAGGCCGCCCTTCGGGTCGGCGAAGTTCATGACCACGTGCCGGCCGGCCGGGATCATGGCCAGTTCGCGGAGCACGTCGAGCTCCTTGCGCAGCCCGCGGACGCCGGGGACGTCCATGCTGGTGAGCATCACGACGTCCGACGCGCGGTCCAGCGCGGCCAGCGTCTGCTCCGACAGGCCGGGCGCGGTGTCGACGACGACGTAGCGGAACTCCCGGGCCAGCGAGGCCAGCAGGCGGGTGACGTCCTCACCGGTGACCGTGTCGCCGGCGGCCGGCGACTCGGCACCGCAGACGGCGTACAGGCCGCTGGGGTGCTGGGTGAGGAAGGTCTTGAGGACCATCGTGTCCTCGCTGGCCGGGCCGCGGACGGCGTCGGGCAGCGTGTACTCGGGCACCAGGCCGAGCGCCGAGGCGCAGTCGCCGAACTGGACGTCGAGGTCGACGAGCACGGTCGACTGCGGCGCGGACGCGGTCAGCCCGATGGCCAGGTTGGTCGACACCGTCGTCTTCCCGACCCCGCCCTTGGGCGAGGCGATGGTGATGACGCGGCCGGCGTAGCGCTCGGTCTCCGCCGGCGGGCGCAGCACGCGGCGGCGTCCGGCGGCAGCCTGACCGGCCCGTTCCACGGCGGCCCGGATCTCCGGGACGTCGCTGGCCGGGTCGAGCAGGTCCCGGATGCCGGCCCGCATGGCGGCCTGCCACATCTGCGGCGAGGGCTCGGCCATGAGGACGACGGCGATGCCCGGGCTCTGCACGTCCAGCCGCGAGGCCAGCGTGAGGACCTCGGGTGCGGGCGCGTGCGGCCCGACGAGCAGCACGTCGGGCAGCTCGCCGTCGACGAGCTGCTCGAACAGGCGGGCCGGATCGCTCGGCAGCCGACCCGGCGGGAGGACGGCGACGTCACCGTCGGCGGCCTGCTTGACCCGGAGGATCAGGTCCTCGTCGGCTCCGGCCAGAACGACGCGACTCATCGACCCACCTCCGGTGCAGGAGCGGAACGGCTCCGCCGTGCTGTCGAGGCACTCATCGGGATGCTCCTCGGTAGACGTTGTCGGGCGCGACGACGCGGGTGCCGCCCGTCTGCGACCCCTCCGGCTCCAGGGAGAGCCAGAGAGTGCCGTGCTCGGCGCCGAAGACGACGGTCTCGGCGTCCTGGGCGTTCACGGCCAGGGTGACCATCAGGCTCGTGGCCGGCGCCGCGGTGGAGGCGGGGTCCACCGCCGCCTCGGCTTCCGGGTCGGGTGCGGCCGGCGCACCCTGGACCTGGGTGACCAGCACCCGGTGCAGGACGGCGTGGGTCTGCTTCATGGGGTCCGCCAGCGACAGGTAGACGCCGACGGTGTCGCCGGCGGCCAGCCGGCCGCCGACGGCACGCTGCGGATCCAGCAGGACGCTGACCTCCTGCAGCCCCTTCGGCACGGCCACCGTGCCGGGGGCCTGCATCCTGTCGGGGCTCTTGAAGCGGCCGGCGAGCAGCTGCTCCCCCGGCTGGAGGTCGGTGGTCGCGGCCAGCCCGGTGAGCTCGCCCAGGTCGGTGACCCGGCCCTCGACCGCGGCCTTGGCCGGCACGGTCTCGGTGCGGACCAGCTCGGCCAGGGCGTCGCCGGAGGTGCCGGCGGCGATGGGCTGGTCCACGACCAGCACCTGGACCGGCCGCGCGCCGGCGAAGGCACGGGCGTCCGCGCCGTGCACGTAGGCCAGGAGGACCGCGGTGCCGAGGACGAGGAGGACCAGAGCCGCGCAGGCGGCGAGAAGTCGACGTCTCACGAGGAGGTGCCCCTTATCGGATCAGTCGGAGGACGGAGGAGCCCAGCTGCGGTGCGTCCGGGCTGTAGTTCCAGGCGTCGGACAGCTCGACGAAGCGGGTGTAGTAGCCGGTCACACAGCGGTCGTTGCCGTTGCTCGACGGGCCGCAGATCTTGTTGCCGCCGGTCTTGAAGGAGCCGACGAACTGGTAGCCGGTCAGGTGGAAGGCGGCGTAGCCGTAGACGTGGTACCAGGCGTTGGTCCCCGTGGAGCCGTACGTGTCGAAGATCGGCAGCAGCACGGTCTGTCCCACCATGGCGGCGAAGTCCGGCGCGTCGCACCCGGACGGGGGCGACTCACCGGTCGAGGAGGGCATGTTCTGGTTCAGGGCGCTGGTGACCTCGCAGCGGCCGGCGTCGGTCTTGAGGAACCCGAAGCCACCGGGCACCAGGTTGCCCGAGGGGCCGGTGCAGCCGCCCACCGTGTCGCCCTTGGTGAGGTTGATGATCTGCAGGGTCGTGGTCGACGGGATGCCGCCGCCCGTCTGCGCCTTGAAGGAGCACCACGAGAAGGCCAGCGGCAGGAGCGCCGTGCCCTTGCTCGGGCCGCCCCAGCCGACGGTGGCCGTGGCCACGACGGCCGACGAGTTCAGGCCGATGACCGGTGCGAACCAGTGCTGCTTGGGGGTGCTGCCCGTGACGCTGACGCTCACCGGCGCGCTGCTGAGCTCCGGGTGCGCCGCCGTCCCCTCGCCGTCGTTGGCGGTGATCAGGGCCTGCGCCGTGGCGCGCATGTCGCCGCAGTTGCCGCGCGAGCAGTCCTGCGCGACGGCGATCGCGGCGGCGTCGGCGGCCACCTGGAGGCGGGCCTTCTCGGCGTAGAGGGAGCCGATGTCCACGGCGATGGCCGCGAAGCCGAGCAGCGGAACGAGCAGCAGGGCCAGCATGACGGCGGCTGCGCCTCGCTCGCCGGCGGCCCGGCGCCGGAGACGGTCGATCATCCGTTGCATCGCATGACCCCCGTTCCGGTGAGAGTGATGCCCGTGCCGAAGAATCCGGTGAGGAACGGCATCGGGTAGGTGATGGTCAGGCGCACGGCGGTGTTGCCGGCGCCGATGGTGGGGCAGCTCGTGGCCGTGCTGCCGACGATCTGGATCTTGATCTGCGTGTCGGTGACACCGGGGTCGAGGGACGACGCGGCGTTGCGGGCCACGGCCTTCGCGTCCGCGGGATCGTTGCGGAGCGCCATCGCACGCACCCCCTCACGGGCGGCGGCCGAGAGCGTGCCCTGCACCTGGAAGGCGTGGCCGAACTCGGCGATGCCCAGCACGAGCACGATGAGCAGCGGCACGATGAAGGCGAACTCCACCGCGCTGGCACCGCGCTCGTCGCGCAGGCGTGTGCGCATCCTGCTCACCACCTCTCCTCGTGCAGCGGCGCAGCGGCCCTCACGGGAGGGCCGCCGCGCCGATGACAGCCGCGACCTGAGCTCAGTGCGGGGTCACTTGGGGATGGCGGCGAGCTTGGTCTGGATGGTCTCGAACAGGGACTTGAGCTCGCCACCGAGCAGCGTGACAGCGGCGATGATCACGACGGCGATCAGGCCGACCATGAGGCCGTACTCGACGGCGGTCGCGCCCTTCTCCTCGCGCTCCAGGCGGTCCTGCGCGACGGCGATCAGGCTGACCAGGGTGGCGTAGGCCTTCTGCATTGTTGCTCCTGAGGGTGTCGGGCCGGCCGGTCCGGATCGGCTGACCCGGCCTTGCGGCTGTGGGAGAGGTGTCGAACACCACTCGCGCCGACTTGAGGGCGATTCCCCCGGACGGAGGACGTCGGCCACCCCAAAGGGTGCACGGACAGAGGTTGCGATCACGCTGAGTGACCGAAAATGGGCTCCTCAGAGCACCTGGGCGCCGCTCCAGCCGATCACCAGGGCCGCGCCGAGCAGCATCGCGGGGCCGAACGGCAGGTGCCCGCGCAGCTTCACCAGCCGCGCCGCCAGCAGCACCAGGGCCACCACCGCCTGGACCATGAAGCCCGCGGCGGCACCGAGGAAGACCGCGCCCCAGCCCAGCCACCCCAGGTAGAGGCCGAGCAGCGCGGCCAGCTTGACGTCGCCCATCCCGAGGCTGCGCGGCGAGATCAGGGCCATGACGAGGAAAACGACGAACAGGACGACGGCGCCGAGGCCCGACCGCAGGAGCGCCGGCCAGTCGTGCTCCCCCGCCGCCGCCACGGCCAGGAGCGCGGCGCCGATGCCGAGGGAGGGGACGACGATGCGGTTCGGCAGCTTGTGGTGCTGCAGGTCGATCACGGCCAGGAGCACTCCGGCGCCGGCCAGGAAGAGGTGGGCGGGCAGCTCCCACGAGGCGCCGAACCGCAGCGCGGCCACGGCGAACAGCAGCGCCGTCCCGATCTCGACGACCGGAGGGCGGACGGCCCGGCCGCGCGTGCCTTCCTCCGCGCCCCACGGGTAGCGGCCCGCGGCCCGGTTCACCGCGACTCCGACGACGAGCCCCAGGATGCCGGCCGCCACGGCGACGACCGCGGTCATCGGATGTCCCGGTCAGCGGCTGGCACGGCCGCCACCCTGACACAGCCGCGCCCGGTTCCTGCGGAGCCGGCGGCCCAGCGCGTCAGTGCACCGGCAGCCCCGCCAGCCCGGCGGCGAGCCCGAGGACGGCGCAGATGCCGAGCGTGCGGAGCACCGACCAGCGCAGCCGGAAGATCAGCACGGCCGCGACGACCGCGATCGCGAGCGCGACGGGGCGGAGCGTCGACAGGTCCGGCAGTTCGAGGGCGAGCCACGGCGGCCCCACCGGCCGGGTGTGGCGGAACAGGGTGTGGACGGCGAAGTAGACGCCCAGATTGGCGATGACCCCCACGACCGCGGCGGTGATGCCGGAGAGCGCCGCCGACAGCGACCGGTTGCCCCGCAGCCGCTCCATGTACGGGGCGCCGAGGAGCACGAACAGGAAGCTCGGCACGAAGGTCACCCAGGTGACCAGCAGCGAGGCGACGACGGCGGCGGCCCAGGGGTCGAGCTCGCCGGGCCGGCGGTAGGCGCCCACGAAGGCCACGAACTGCACGACCATGATCAGCGGCCCGGGCGTGGTCTCGGCGAGGGCCAGGCCGCGCACCATCTCCCCCGGCGCGAGCCAGCCGTACACCTGCACCGCCTGCTGGGCGACGTAGGCGAGCACGGCGTACGCCCCGCCGAAGGTCACGACCGCGGCGCCGGAGAAGAACAGCCCCTGCTCGGTGAGCACGCTGTGCCGTCCGGTCAGCATTGCCACGGCGGCGACCGGCACGCCCCACACCAGGAGTCCCACGAGCAGCACCCCGAGGGTCCGGCGTCCCGACGGCCGTTCGGTGTGCAGCGCGTCGTCGGGGACCACCGGCGGCGGACCGTCGGCCCCGGCGTCGGCCCTGCCGCCCTGCGGCACGGCACCGGGACGCCACCGGCCCAGCGCCCATCCGGCGAGGCCGGCGACCAGCACCACGACCGGGAACGGGACGGCGAACAGGAACAGCGCGAGGAACGAGGCGACGGCCAGCGCCACCAGCGCAGGGCCGGTCAGCGCGCGCCGGCCGACCCGGATCACGGCCTGGACGACGATCGCGAGGACCGCGGGCGCCAACCCGGCGAACAAGGCACTCACCGCGACGGTGGAGCCGAAGGCGACGTACACCGCCGAGAGGGCCAGGAGGGCGAGCACCCCCGGCAGGACGAAGAAGCCGCCGGCGACCAGTCCCCCGCGCGTGCCGTGCAGCAACCAGCCGACGTAGGTGGCCAGCTGCTGCGCCTCCGGACCGGGCAGCAGCATGCAGTAGTTCATGGCGTGCAGGAACCGGCGCTGGCCGATCCACCGCTTGTCGTCGACGAGGGTGCGCTGCATGACGGCGATCTGACCGGCCGGTCCGCCGAAGGTCTGCAGGCTGATGGCGAACCAGACGCGTACCGCCGTCCGGAAGGGCACGGCCGGCTCGGTGGGCGCCGGATCGTCCCGGCGCACGGCGTTCCCGGTCACGCACACTCCTTCCCCAGCCGCCCCGTCGGCGGGCCCCCGAGCCGCCGGATCGTCGCCCGAGCCGCGCCACGGCGCGGCTCTCGGGACCGTTCCCCGGCTCCGGTCGCCCATCATGGCGGAACGGCGGGCCTCTCGGACACGCCCTGGGCGCACACCGCTGACCCACGTCCGACAAGCTGGGCGCAGGTGACCGACGGCGAAGGGACGTGGCGATGGATCCGGTGCGGTTCGGACTGGTCGGATACGGCTTCGGTGGCCGGTACTTCCACGCTCCCCTGCTCGCCGCGGCGCCCGAGGTGGAGTTCCTCGGCGTGGTCACCACCTCCCCGGAGCGTCGCGCACTGGTCGCCTCGGAGCACCCCGCCGCCACGACGTTCGACTCTCTCGCGGAACTGAAGGACGCCGGCGCCGAGGCGGTGGCGATCTCCACTCCGGCCGACACCCACAGCCGGCTGACCGACGAGGCGCTGAACCTGGGCCTGGCCGTGGTGTGCGACAAGCCGTTCGCGCTCGACGCCGACGCCGCCCACCGCTCGGTCGAACTCGCCGAGCGACTGGGGCTGCCGCTGTCGCCGTACCAGAACCGGCGCTGGGACTCCGACTTCCTGACCCTGCGCGCCCTGGTCGCCGACGGCGCCCTCGGGGAGCTGACCCGGTTCGAGTCGCGCTTCGAGCGGCTGGACCCCGACCCCGGTCCCCCGCCGTCGGGCGGTGGCACGCTGCGCGACTTCGGCGCCCACCTCGTGGACCAGGCGCAAGTCCTGCTGGGCCCGGTGGCCTCGGTCTACGCCGAGTGGCGGCTGCGCGAGAACGGCCTGGACGACGACGTCTTCGTCGCGCTCACCCACACCGGCGGGGCGCGGTCACACCTCTCGGGCAGCTGGAGCCAGGGCGCTCCCGGTCCGCGGTTCCGGGCCACGGGGACGACGGGCAGCTACGTCGTCACCGCACTCATGGACGGCCAGGAGGACGCGCTGCTCGCCGGGCAGACTCCCGCGACCCTCGGCGCGGACTGGGGCGCCGAGCCGGCCGAGCGCTGGGGCCGGATCCACCGCGGCGACGACGGCGAGCCGGTGCCGACGCGCAACGGTGCGTGGCACACCTTCTATCCCGCCTTCGCCCGTGCCGTGCGAGGAGAGGGGCCGGTACCGGTCGAGCCGCGGGACGCCCTCGCCACCGCCACGGTGCTCGACGCCGCCCGCCGCAGCGCAACCGACGGCACCGTCGTCGTCCTCCCGGCGGGCTGACGACGACGGGCTGACGACGACGGCGCGTCCGTCACTGCAGATGGGGTGCGTCACTCTTCCACCACTCGAACAGGTCGCCCGCCGACATCAGGGCGTCCTGGGCCTGCACGAGCACTCCCTTCGCGTCGGAGCCCCACAGGACCGCGGCGGAGCCGGAGGTTGAGCTGTAGCACGCCAGGGGACCCTGTGGAACCTGGCCGTAGTTCCACGTGCTGCGCCCATTTCCGGTGGCGCAGTCGCCGTCCGGGACTCCCGCGGTCAGCTGTCCGAAGGCCGCGTGCATCGCGTCGGTGCTCCCGTACCCGAGGAGGAGGAGCTCCTCCGGCTGTCCCGCGGGCAGTGCACAGCTCAGCGCCGCGACCGCCCCCGTCCCGGCGTCGTCGCCGCCCGCTGCGCAGCCGTTCTGCAGGCTCGCGGGCACCAGGCTCAGCAGGTACTGCTCGTCGGCGGTCAGCGGCGGCGGTCCGGGAGTCGGGATCGGCGTGGGCGTCGGGGTGGGGGTCGTTCCGCCCTCCGCCTGGAACATCGCGGCGATGCCCTGGGCGATGGGTGAGTTCCGGGCCTCCAGACCGAGGGCCACTCCCCCGCCGACGAGTGCGAGGGCGAGGCAGACCCCCACCGGCACGACGACGGGGTGCGCCCGCTTCGCACCGATGCTGTGCAGGACCGGTTCCGCTTCCGGTCCAGCGAGGGGCGGACGGTGGTCGAAGAACTCCTGGGCCCGCTGCTGCCGGATGTAGGCGAGCAGGTGCAGGTAGCGATTGGTGGCGTGGGGTGTCGACCGGAGCAGCTGGGCGAACCGGAGCAGGGGCCGGCGGCGGACGACGAGAGCCTGACCCGTGAGCCCCTCGGCCCGGATGCGCTCGGCCACGTCCTTGCCGACGAGGAAGCGGTAGACCGACTGCAGGCTGATGTCGAGGTCCCCGCAGCACGCGTAGGCGATTCGGTCTCCCGAGTACACGGTCGCCCGGCGGTACGGGAACACGAACGGCCAGACCATCCACGCGAGGCCCGTCATCTCGAATGCGGCGAAGAGGGGGTGCCACCACTGGGTGTACCGCGCCTTCAGCGCACCGACGTAGGTGGCGAGCGTGAAGAGCAGCTTCTGGCGGTCCCCTTCCTTCGCCAGATCGCCCAGCGCATCGCCCTCGGCGACCAGTACGTGCACGCCGAAGAAGCTCGTGAGGGTGATCGGGGCGGGATCGCCGGACAGCACCCGGCTGATCTTCTCGACCACGAAGAGGTCGACCCGGCGGGTGTAGTTCAGCCGCGCGCGCACGAGATCGACGACCTCTTGCAGCTCCGGCAGCGTCTGCGAGGACACCAGCAGCGCGTCGCCGAGCAGCCTGACCCGCCAGATCTGGAGGGTGACCCACGCGATCAGGAAGACGAGCGCGATCCCGAGCATGACCGCGACGATGACGGTCACCTGACCGAGGGAGGTCAGGACGAACAGGGCGACGGCCACCGGGAAGGCGACCGCCGTCAGTGCCAGCGCGAACCGGGACGGCTCCGTCGGGTGGCGCAGGTCGGCGACCCGGAGCGTGCCCAGGGGACTGCGGATGGACGCTCCCGATCCCCTTCCCCCGCCGGCCGCCCCGCGCGGCGGGCCGGGTGGGGGCGGCACCGGGATCGTGCGGGTGTCGTAGTGGCTGCGGGTGTCGGCCATGGCTGCCCCCTGATCGCGCCGACCGGTGCTCGGCGACAGGAGCGCGGCCGCTGTCGGTCGGATACACCGGCTCCGGAACCGAGGCGGATCCGGCGTCGGGCCGTGAACTCAGCCGCGGCTCATCCGTGCCCGGCGTCGGCGGCCGGCGGGCCGTCGGGGTGCCACAGCGCCTTTCCCGTGACCGCGTCGAAGACGTGCGCCCGCGCCGCCTCGACGGCCACCCGCACCGGCTGCCCGGTACGGACGACGGCGCGCGCGGGGAAGAAGGCCTGCAGCGTCGCGCCCCCGGACGGCTCGACGTCCGGGGCGATGACCGGCGGCGCGTCGACCGCCACGGTCACCACGTTCTGCCGCCCGGTGTACTCGACGTGCGTCACGACCCCGTCGAGGGCGACCGCGTCCGGATCGGAGCCACCGGCCGCGTCGGGCACGTCCTCGGCCCGCAGCCCGAGGACGACGTCCCGGCCGACGTACTCCTCCAGCGGGGGCGGGACCGGTCCCCACAACGGCAGTGTCCGCGGGCCGACCTCGAAGCCGGCCCGCCCGCCGCGCACGACCAGTTGCGCCGGGAGCAGCCCGATCGGCGGAGCCCCGACGAACCCGGCCACCAGGAGGTCGACCGGCCGCTCGTAGAGGTCCCGCCCCCGGCCGGTCTGGACGACGGCGCCCCGGGCGAACAGGACCACCCGGTCGGCGACCGCGAGCCCCTCGGCCTGGTCGTGGGTGACGTAGAGGGTGGTCACGCCCAGCGATCGGACCACCGAGACGATCTGCCGGCGGACCTCGACCCGTTGCTGCGCGTCGAGGTCGCCGAGCGGCTCGTCGAGCAGGAACGCGTCGGGCGCCTGGACCAGCGCATGCCCGATGCCGACCAGCCCGCGCTCACCCCCCGACAGCTGGCTGGGCCGGCGGGCGAGCAACCGGCTCAACCGCAGCTGCCGGACGCGCAGGCCGACACGCTCCTGCCGCTCGGCCTCGGGCAGGTTCCGGAGCTTGAGCCCCCACTCGAGGTTGTGCGCCACGTCGAGGAACGGGATGAGGCTGCCCGACTCGAACACCATCGACAGCCGCCGCTCCCCCGTCGGCAGGTCGGTGACCCGGCGGCCACGGACGAACACCTCGCCGGGGCTGAGCTTGTCCAGGCCGGCGACGGCGCGCAGGAAGGTCGTCTTGCCGCTGCCCGACGGCCCGAGGATCACGAGCAGCTCGCCGTCCTCGGCCTGCAGGGTCACGTCCCGCAACACCGGCGTCCCGTCCCGGAGGACCGTTCCGCCCACGATCCCGGTGCCGGTCATCGTCCGCCCATCCGCGCCGTCGCCATGGACTCCGTCCCGGCTGATGCTGCACCCCACGGCGGGGCGATGGCACAACAGCACGCCTGGCCGGACGACCGGCATCTGCGGCTCAGCGGCGAGGGAAGGCGTCGGCGAACGCGCTCTCGAGCTCCGCGGTGGCCGGGCCGCTGTAGCCGCAGCCGTTGACGGTCCCGTCGGTCGCCGTGACGAGGTAGCGCGCTCCGGGTCGGAACTCGATGCCGAGGGACTCCGACGTCCGCCCGTCGGGCACGTCGATCGTCACGCGATCGGCGTCGCCGCCGGTGAACCAGCGGTCGACCGTGAGCGTCGTCTGCTCGCCGTCCGTCGCCGTGACCGTGCCCTCGAAGGCCACCTGCATGGTCCGCAGGACGGCGACGTCGAAGGCGCGGCACCGGGCCTCGGGTGTGGCAGGCATCGACAGCGCGAGCGTCGTCGCGTCCTGCCCTCCAGGCGACCCGCCACCGTCCGGCGGCCCGTTCCGTATCGGCGATCCACTGCCGCCGAAGACGAACACCGCCGCGGCGACGGCGGCGACGGCCGCGATCCCCGCCGCCCACCACGCCGGACGCCGGCCCGGCCGGCTCCGGGGCAGGTCGACGTCCGGCTCCACGTCGGTGGAGGTCTGCATGGCGCGCTCCATGAGGTCGGCCGCCCGAGGGCTCGTGGCGGGGTCCACCGGCACGTCGGGTCCGGCCGGGTCGATCCGGGCCAGCCGGGTGCGCAGCTCGTCGTCCACCGACTCGCTCATCTCCTGGCACCTCCGCCGTCCCGCATCCCTATGTGTCCGGCCGAGCCGGTCTCCTTTCCCGACGTCAGCGCCTTCTTCAGCCGGCGCTTCGCGCGGTGCAGCCGCAGGCTCACCGCGTTCGCGGTCAGACCCATCGCCAGGGCGATCTCCCGGGGCGGCAGCTGCTCCCACGCCCAGAGCCGGAGCACTTCCTGGTCGGCCTCGGGCAGTGCCTCGAGGGCCCGCTGCAGAGGACCGTCGTCGGCGGCGTCCTGACCCGGCCGCTCCCGGGCGAGGCGGTGCACCAGACGCTCCTGCCGCGCCGCGCCGCGGAGATGGTTGGCCAGGCACCCGCGCGCGACGGCGTACGCCCAGGGCAGCGGGCGCTCCGGTGGCACGTCGTCCAGCCGGCGCCAGAGCACCAGCAGGACGTCGCCGAGCACGTCGTCGGCCGCGGTCGGGTCGGTTCGACGCAGCAGGTAGCGCTGCACCGGCGCGTAGACCTCCGTCACCAGCCGCTCGAAGCGCCGGCGCCGCTCGACGTCCTGAGCCAGGTCCACATCCGGAGTGTGTCCGGATGAGGGCCGGATCTGTCGTCCCGTCAGCGCGATGGCATGTCCGCATCGAGGAAGGGCAGCACCACGTCGAGGACGAGCGCCGTCCTGGCGAGGCCGAAGAAGTGGGTGGTCCCGGGGAGGACGGCGAGCTGCGAGGCCGGCACGCCGGCGAAGTCGCCGTTGACGTCGCCGCCCCGCAGGCGCAGGAACCGGAGCGCGTGGTCGAGCCTGACCGCGTCGCAGTCGCCGACGGTGATCAGGGTCGGCGCGGTGATGCCCTCGATGTCGGCGTCGGACCAGCCGGCGACACCCTCGTCGAACCCGCCGAGCTTGTCGAGCAGGGTCTGCAGCCGGTCGGGGTGCGGCGACTTCGCGCGGTATGCCTGCTCCATCGGCGTGCCGGCGATCATCTCGACCGTCAGGCGGCCGACCGCCTCCTTGTTCTCCGGCCGCATGCCCTCGGGATGGAACGCGGCCGACGAGACGATCAGCTTCTGGACCAGCTCCGGGTGCCCGATCGCCAGGTTCAGGGCGGCCGCGCCGCCGATGCTGAACCCGAAGACGTCGGCCTGCGGCACGTCGAGATGCCGGAGCAGACCGACGACGTCGGCGGCGAGGTCGGCACTGCGCAGTGGCCGGTCGACGTCGTTCGTCCGCCCGTGTCCCTGGAAATCGGTGGCGATCACCTGCCGGGTCTCGGCCAGGCCCGGGATCAGCGCGCCGAACTGCTGGTCGATGTCGAAGAGCCCGCCGTGCAGCAGGAGCAGGGGTGTGCCGCCGGAGCCGTGGATCTCGTAGTACATCCGCAGGTCGTCGACCGGGGCCTTGACGACGGCATAGCCGGTTTCCGGCGCAGGCATGGCGCGAGTGTTCAGTCGCGATCGGTGCCGGTCAACGCCCGCGGACACGATCTGCCGGCAGCGATGAGTTCGCCGGGGCCGACCGGTCCAACCCGTGTCCCCACTCGATCCACCGCCCCGGGAGCCGACGATGACCAGCACCATCAGCACGGAGACCTTCGAGGCACCCGGCGCCACGATCACCTACGACGTGCGGGGCGCGGTCGGCGACGACGTCCCCCTGCTGCTCATCGGCTGCCCGATGGGCGCCGAGGGCTTCGGCACGCTGGCGAACCTGCTGCCCGAGCGAACGGTGGTCACCTACGACCCGCGGGGCGTCGGGCGCAGCATCCGCAGCGACGGCTCCGGCGAGCTCCGCCCCGACGACCACGCCGGCGACCTGCACCGGCTGGTCGAGGTCCTCGGCGGCGGGCCGGTCGACGTGATGGCGAGCAGCGGCGGCGCGGTGAACGCACTGGCCTGGGTGGCCCGGCACGGCGACGACGTGCGGACCCTGGTCGCCCACGAGCCGCCGCTGGCCACCCTGCTGCCGGACCACGAGGCCCTGTCGGCCGCGATCGAGGAGATGCACCGGACCTATCAGCGCGACGGGATCGGCCAGGGGATGGCCAGGTTCGTGTTCATGGTCGGTGTCGACGGCGAGCTGACCGACGGCTTCACGTTCCCGCCGCTGGATCCCGCGCAGTTCGGCCTGCCGGCCGAGGACGACGGCCGCCGGGACGACGCCCTGCTCGGGCAGAACCTCCGGGGGGTCACCGGATACCGACCCGACCTCGAGGCGCTGCGCTCGACCAGCACCCGCGTCGTCGTCGCCCGGGGCGCCGCCTCCGGTCAGACGATGGCGGCGCGCGCGGCGGACGCCATGGCGGCGCTGCTCGGAACGGAACCCGCCGTCTTCCCCGGGCACCACGGCGGGTTCCTCGGGGGCGAGTACGGCATGCCCGGCGAGCCCGAGCCCTTCGCCGGGCGGCTGCGCGAGGTGCTCGCCACGGCTCCCTCCCTCCGGTCGGGCGCATGAGCGTCCGGCGCCGGGCGGCCTGCCAGCCGATTTGATCGATTCCAGAAAAGGGTCCAGACTGCGGACGTGCCGACGCGCGCCGAGTTCGAGGGGATGCTGCGCACAGCCGCGCTCCGCGTGACGCGTCCCCGCATGGCCGTGCTGTCCGCGGTGCACGCATATCCGCACGCCGACACCGAGACCCTGATCGGCGCGGTCCGCCGCACCGACGCCGAGGTGTCCCACCAGGCCGTGTACGACGTCCTGCGGGTGCTGACCGACGTGGGCCTGGTCCGCCGCTTCAAGCCGGAGGGCTCGGTGGCGCGCTACGAGGCGCGCGTCGGGGACAACCACCACCACCTGGTGTGCCGGACCTGCGGCGCGATCGCCGACGTCGACTGCGCGGTCGGCGCGGCCCCCTGCCTCATGGCCAGTGACGAGGCCGGCTTCGCCGTCGACGAGGCCGAGGTCATCTACTGGGGCCGATGCCCTCAGTGCTTGAGTTCGTCGACCGCGCTGGCGGGCGGCTGAGACGGCACCGAACGATCGACCTGACCATTCACGAGCCCGTCCGAGAACAACAGATCAGGAGAGCCAGTCGTGACAGACCCCAACACCCGGAGCGAGAGCGAGAGCGAAAACCCGGGGATGCCCTCCCCGGAACCGTCGTCGCACCGGCCGCGGACCAACAAGGACTGGTGGCCCAACCAGCTCGACCTGTCGGTGCTCCACCAGCACTCGTCCCGGTCCAACCCGCTCGACGCGGGCTTCGACTACAAGCAGGCGTTCCAGGGCCTCGACGTCGAGGCGCTCAAGCGCGACCTGACGGAGCTGATGACCAGCTCGCAGGACTGGTGGCCGGCCGACCACGGTCACTACGGCGGCCTGTTCATCCGGATGAGCTGGCACGCCGCCGGCACCTACCGGATCGCGGACGGCCGCGGTGGTGGCGGTCAGGGTGCCCAGCGCTTCGCGCCGCTGAACAGCTGGCCCGACAACGCGAGCCTCGACAAGGCGCGGCGGCTGCTGTGGCCGATCAAGCAGAAGTACGGCCAGCAGCTCTCCTGGGCCGACCTGCTCGTCTTCGCCGGCAACGTGGCGCTGGAGTCCATGGGGTTCAAGACCTTCGGCTTCGGTTTCGGGCGCGAGGACATCTGGGAGCCCGAGGAGATCTTCTGGGGGCCGGAGGACACCTGGCTCGGCGACGAGCGCTACAGCGGTGACCGCGAGCTGTCCGGCCCGTTCGGCGCAGTGCAGATGGGCCTGATCTACGTCAACCCGGAGGGCCCGAACGGCAACCCCGACCCGCTCGGCTCGGCGCGTGACATCCGCGAGACCTTCCGTCGGATGGCCATGAACGACGAGGAGACCTTCGCGCTCATCGCCGGCGGTCACACGTTCGGCAAGACCCACGGCGCTGCCTCCGCCGAGGAGTACGTCGGCCCGGAGCCGGAGGGCGCCCCCCTCGAGGAGCAGGGCCTGGGCTGGAAGAACCGTTTCGGCACCGGCAAGGGTCGGGACACGATCACCAGCGGACTCGAGGTCACCTGGACGCCGACGCCGACGAAGTGGGACAACAGCTTCCTGGAGACCCTCTACGGCTGGGAGTGGGAGCTCACCGAGAGCCCGGCCGGCGCCAAGCAGTGGGTGGCCAAGGACGCGCCGAACATCATCCCGGACCCCGAGACGAACAAGCCGTCCCGCAAGCCCACGATGCTCACCTCCGACCTCGCGCTGCGGGTCGACCCGATCTACGACGAGATCGGCCGGCGGTTCCTCGCCAACCCCGACCAGTTCGCCGAGGCGTTCGCCAAGGCCTGGTACAAGCTGCTGCACCGCGACATGGGCCCGGTCTCGCGCTACCTCGGCCCCTGGGTGCCGGAGCCGCAGCTGTGGCAGGACCCGGTCCCGCCGGTCGAGGGTGAGCTGATCACCGACGCCGACGTCACCGCCCTCAAGGCGACGATTCTCGACTCCGGCCTGACGACGGCGCAGCTGGTCTCGACGGCGTGGGCCTCGGCGGCGAGCTTCCGCAGCACGGACTTCCGCGGTGGGGCAAACGGCGCCCGGATCCGGCTGGAGCCCCAGCGCAACTGGGCGGTCAACGAGCCGGAGCAACTGGCGCAGGTGCTGCCGGTGCTCGAGGAGATCCAGCAGGCGTTCAACCTCTCCCAGTCCGGCCGGAAGGTCTCGCTCGCCGACGTCATCGTGCTGGGTGGCTGCGCGGCGGTGGAGAAGGCGGCGCGAGACGCCGGCTTCGACATCCAGGTGCCCTTCGCACCCGGGCGCACCGACGCCTCGCAGGAGCAGACCGACGTCGAGACGTTCTCGGTGCTCGAGCCGACCGCCGACGGGTTCCGCAACTACTCCCGTCCCGGCGAGAAGCTGCCGCTCGAGGTCCGCTGGCTCGATCGGGCCTACATGCTGTCGCTCACCGCCCCGGAGGCGGCGGTGCTGGTCGGCGGCCTGCGGGCGCTGGGCGCCAACGCCGGGGCGACCCGGCACGGTGTCTTCACCGACCGGCCCGGCACGCTCACCAACGACTTCTTCGTGAACCTGCTCGACATCTCCACCGAGTGGAAGCAGGGCGCGGAGGAGAACGTGTACGAGGGCCGGGACCGCGCCACCGGTGACCTGAAGTGGACGGCCACCGCCGTCGACCTGGTCTTCGGCTCGCACTCCCAGCTGCGCGCCATCTCCGAGGTCTACGCGCAGAGCGACGCCCAGGAGAAGTTCGTGCGCGACTTCGTGGCCGCGTGGGACCGGGTCATGAACCTCGACCGGTTCGACCTCCGCTGAACCATCCGTCGAGGCCGGTCGCCTGCAGCGGCCGGCCTCGACGGCGGAGGGTCGCGGCTCAGCCCACCGTGACGACGATCTTGCCGCGGGCGTGGCCCTGCTCCAGATGACGCATGGCCGTAGCCGTGTCCGCCAGCGGATAGGTCCGGCCGACGACCGGGGTGACCTGCCCGGCCGCGACCAGCCCGGTGACGGCGATCAGGTGCTCTCGCGTCCAGGTGTCCGGGAGTGGACGGAGCCGCTGCCGGACGACCGCGTTGACGGCGAGCATGCGGACGATCGCCCCGATCGGACCGAACAGGTTCCCGCCGGGTGAGCCGCCGGCGTTCGACACCAGGGTTCCGGTCGGGGTCACCGCCCGGCGCAGGTGACGCAGCGGGTGGTTGCCCACGTTGTCCTGGACGACGTCGTAACGCACTCGTCCATCGGTGAAGTCGTCCTTCGTGTAGTCGACGACGTGTGCGGCGCCGATCGAACGGACGAGATCGACGTTGCCGGTGCTGCACACGCCGGTGACCTCCGCGCCCAGTGCCGCCGCGATCTGGACGGCGAAGCTGCCGACGCCGCCGGCGGCCCCGTTGACCAGCACACGGTGCCCCGCCCGCACCCGGCCCACGTCCCGGATGGCGCGCAGCGCGGTCTGCCCAGCCATCGGAACACCGGCGGCCTGCTCGAACGTGAGCCTGGCCGGCTTCGGCACCACGAGGTCAGCCACGGCGCGGGCGTATTCGGCGAACGCACCCTCGAACCGGCCGAGCACCTCGTCGCCTGCCCGCAGCCCGCGCACGTTCGCGCCGACCGCCTGCACCGTTCCTGCCCCGTCGACCCCGGCGACGCGGGGCTTCGGCCTGGTCAGTCCGACCGTGCCCATGAGCCGGGCGACGTAGGGGTCTCCGCGCAGGATGTGCCAGTCGTAAGGGTTGAGCGCGGCGGCATGCACCCGGACCAGGACGTCGTCCGGGCCGATCTCGGGCTGGTCGACATCGATGAACTGCAGGACGTCCGGGGAGCCGAACCGCTCCTGGACGATGGCCTTCATCGCTGCTGCTCCGTCGTCCGGGCGGAGGTCAGGGCAGCCACGGCGGCGGGCCTGAAACCCTTGACGGTCAGGTACACGCCGAGCGAGAACTCCCAGGCCGCGACCGGCAGCGCGGTGAGCACGGCGACCGGGGCCGCCCGGTCGAAGAGGCCGAAGAAGATCGCGATGTCGGCGGCGAGGAGCAGCGGGGCGCCGATCAGTCCCATGAGCGGCAGGATGCGCGGCACGAGACCGGACCGGTACATCACGAAGCCCAGGCACAGCGCGTTGAAGGCGGGCATGAGGCTCTGCGACAGCAGGAACGCCCCGTCGTAGGTCGCGGCCAGGGCGTGCCCGGTCGTGAGCAACGAGGCCTCGTCGGCGCCGGGGGTGCCGGCGACGTCGTGCCGCAGGGTGAGGACCGAGAGCACGCTCACGACGCCGACGATGATGAGTGCCCCCTCGAGGACACGGGTGGTGACGAACCCGATCGCGGCCGTCTCGCTCACCCGCTTCGCCACCGGGTACAGCACGACGGCGGTACCGATACCGGCCAACGCGACGACGACCTCGGAGAAGGCCCCCCAGAGCACCCCGGTGTCGCTCCCGCCGCCGAGGACGAAGTCGGCGCGCTCCCGCACGGGCTGGAACAGCGCCAGAGTCGGGATGGACACGAACGTGAGCAGGTAGAGGATGCCGGCGGCCAGGGAGGTCCGGCGCATCGGGTCCGTCGTCGGTCGGATCGCTTCGGGGGTATGCACGGCGGTGGTCATGGCGCGGTCCTTCTCGGGGTCGGCGTGGATTCGTTGCTGGATGGGTCGAGCTGGGTGACCGAGATCAGCGGCAGGCCGGTGTCGCGCAGTCGCTGGAGCAGGCCGTGCAGCGCGGCCTGGTCGGTCACCGGGCCCCGGATGCTGGTGGTGCCGTCGCTCTCGTTGGTGAGGCTCATGCCGTCCAACCAGGCGGCCCAGCGGGGCGCGAGATGTCCTCGGACGCGGAACTCGTAGCCCCCCGCCTCGTCGTCGGTCGTCATACCGCGAAGCTAGGGAGCGATGTGATGAGTGCGGATCACCATGTGTGGTGATCTCCGGGTGGTGACTCGCTATCGAGGACGCGCGACCAGGTCGAGCTCCGCGGCCCGGCGGACCGCTGCGCGGCGGTTGTTCACGCCGAGCTTGGCGTAGATGTTCTTGGTGTGCGTCCGGACGGTGTTCAGGGAGACGAAGAGCCGGCGGGCGATGTCGGGGCCGTCGAGATCGGTGCCGAGCAGGCGGAGGACGTCGAGTTCGCGGGCGCTCAACGGATGGATCAGTGCCTGGGAGACGGGGCTGATGACGGCGTTCCCGTCGAGCGCGGCCAGCAGCCGGCGGACGTAGCTGCCGGTCCCACCGTCCTTCGCCAGGGCTTTCAGCAGTGCAGCCATCGGCGGCCCCTCGTCGACGAAGATCCGGACATAGCCCTCCGACTCGGCGTGCGACAGAGCGCGGCGCAACGATGCCTGCGCGGCAGAGACGGCGCCCAGCGCCTGCTGGGCCAGCGCGTCGACCACCAGGACGTCGATGAGACTGCCCGTCCTCCCGCCGTCCACCGCGGCCTGACCGAGGCGCTCCAGAAGGGCGGTGACCTCATGGAGCGAACGCTCGTCCCGCTCGGCCGAGTACCGGGTAAGAAGTGCCCGGGCGAGGGTGACGTGCTCGAACTCGTGGAGATAGGTCAGTTCGTCGTCGACGGACAGGCCCCGCTCCCCCGCCCACTCGAGGGCGTCGGCCCACCTGCCCTGCCTGACGAGCACCCGCGCCCGAAGCGCGGCGACCGGCCGGACGTCGGGTGAGAAGTCACCGACATAGCGGCGCTCGGCCTCGTCGAGCAGGGCGACGGCGCCGTCCAGGTCTCCTTCCGCCTCGAGGATCCCGGCCATCGCGGTCTGCCACCGGTAGCGGTTCTGCGGCAGACCGGCGTGCTCGCCCAACTCGCTGCTCGCCTGCAGGTGCTGCCGGGCAGCGTCCAGTTCGTGGCGCTCACGGAGCAGTTGGCTCAGTCCGACGTGCATGTCCGCCGCTCCCCTGATCCCGGGCCGGGACTGCTCGGCGCGCTGGAGTCCGCGCTCGAAGATGCTCATCGCCTCGCGGAGGCGGCCCTGGGCGAGGCGCATGTCGGCCAGCGCGATGGAGCAGCCCAGCACGTCGGAGTGGTGCCCGGCTCGCTCCAGACTCGCCATGGCGTCGACGTACAGCCGGCTCGACGCCTCCAGGTCTCCACACGTCCAGTACGCGAGTCCCAGGAGGGCGGCGGGCGCTCCGCGCGCGAGACCGTCGTCCTCTCCCGCGAGGTCCAGCGCGTGCCCGGCATGGGTCATCGTGCCCGCGACATCACCCCGGACCAGGGCGATTCCGGCGCGGTACATCGCGATCGCATTCGGGAGCGTACGGAACTCCGCCTCGTCGACGACGACCATCTCGGCCGCCCGGTCGCTCGCCGGGTCGAGCCACTGCTCGGCCTGGCGCAGCCGCTCCTCCACTCCCTCGAGGTCGCCCCGAGTCATGAGCGAGGCGACGACGCCCATGGTCAGCACCGGCCTCACCCGGAACAGCTCGTCAGGCAACGCCTCGAGCCAACTGCGCAGCGTTGCCTCCTGACGGTTGCGGCGCAGTTCGGGGATCGCAGGTTCGACCAGGTCCGCCGCTCGCTCGAAGTCCCCGCCGGCCAGCGCGTGGTGCACCGCCTCGGACAGCTCGCCGTGCTCCTCGTACCAGTCGCTCGCCCGCCGGTGCAGCTCACCGATCCCGTGGGGCTGCTCATCCAGCAGGTACGCCTGCAACACATCGGCGAACAGGTGGTGATAGCGGTACCAGCGGCGGCGGTCGTCGAGCGGAACGAGGAAGAGGTTGCCCCGGTCGAGGGCCTCCAGCATCGCCCTGCCGCCGTCCTGGCCGGTGACGGCGTCGCAGAGCGGCCCGCTCAGCCGGCTCAGGATCGATGTCTGCAGCAGGAACGTCCGGACGCTGTCCGGCTGCCGCTGGAGGACCTCCTCGACCAGGTAGTCGACGATGTAGCGGTCGTCCCCGGCGAAGGTTGCGATGAAGCCGGCGACGTCGTCGCGGCCCTGCATCGACAGGGCGGCCAGCTGGAGGGCAGCGATCCACCCCTCGGTGCGTTCCTCCAGGGCTGCGACGTCCCGCGCCGTCAACGCCAGACCCATCGCATCGGTGAGGTAGGTCGCCGCCTCCTCGGCCGTGAAGCGCAGCTCGGCTGCTCGGACCTCGAGCAGCTGCCCACGTCCGCGCAGCCGAGCGAGCGGCAGCGCGGGGTCGGCGCGACCGGCGATCACGAGCCGGACGTGTGCGGGCAGGTGCTCCAGCAGGAATGCCATCCCGTCGTGCACCTCCCGCTCCCCGATGAGGTGGAAGTCGTCGAGCACCAGCACGACGTCGTTCGCAATCGCGCCGAGGTCGTTGAGCAGGGCGGCGAGGACCGCGTCAGCCGCCGGACGCGGGGACTGGAGAAGCGTGAGCGCGTTGGAACCGACGCCGGGCGCCACCCTGTCGAACGCGGCGACGAGGTACCGCCAGAACAGCGCGGGGTCGTTGTCGCGCTCGTCCAGCGACAGCCATGCCACGGACCGTTCGCCGGCTGGAGCGGCCGCCATCCACTCGGCCAGCCACTCCGTCAGCAAGGTCGTCTTGCCGAACCCCGCCGGAGCCGAGACGAGCGTCAACGCCGACTCCCCTCCCCGGCTCAGGCGCTCGCTCAGCCTCGGGCGGGATACGAGGGTGCGGCGCCGCCGGGGGGCGAGCAGCTTGGTCTCGAGAAGAGGTCCGCTCATGCCACCTCCCCGTGCACTCGTCACCGAATCTGCGGACGGTGGGCCCGAACGTCATCGTCGCAGCCCGGACTGACAGGCGTCGACGCCCGGCAGCCGACCAGACGAGGCACACCCGGTCGCCGGGTCCGGAACCGCTGAGCTGTTCGCGGGTCCGTGCAACTCGTCGATCAGACGGGCGGCGTCACACGCAGTAGGGACAGCAATCGCAGCCGACCACCACGGTGCGCAGACAGTGCACGAGAGCATCCGCCCGTGCGGTCTTCGGCAGGAGGCCGTCGCCTCCCGCGGCCGCCACCGTGGGCGGTTCGATCGAGCCCTCCGCGGTCAGCATGACAACCGGCGGCTCGAGTTCGGCGGCACGCAGGGCCTGGAGGGCCGCGAGGCCGTTCATCCCCGGCATGGAGAAGTCCATGAGGACGACGTCCGGCCGCAGACGCGTGACGGCCTCGACCACCTGCGAGCCGTCCTCGCACTCACCCACGACGGTGACGCCGTCCTCCTCGGACAGGGCCTCCGCGAGCGTCGTCCGCACCATCGGGTGGTCGTCGACGACAAGCACGCGCAGCTCGGGTGAGGGCCCGGGGGCTCTGCGCCGTCCGCAGGAGCACCGGGGACCTGTCATCTGCGCAGCTCACACGTACCGGTCCGGGAAGTCCAGTGGTACCGATCGGTAGCCAAACCGACGTTGGTCCCGGCGCCGGCTCAGGGGCTTCCACCCATCCGGTCCATGAGGACGTCCAGGTCGACGCCGACCTCCTCGAAGGCCGCCGCAGCGACGCCGAACCGCACCGGATAGGGCAGCTCGAGCACTCCTGCCTCCTGTTCGGGGCTGAGTCGCATGAGCGGCAGCAGGCGCCGCACATGCTCGCGCGTGATCAGCAGGTTCTTCGGGTCGTTCACGGCGACTCCCTGGTGCTCCGCTCGTTCGCGGGTGGTCCAGTCGCAAGAGTCGTCCCGCAGCGGTCGTTCCACCAGAGCCGCCTGACCAGCCGGGGTCGAGGCGGAGGACGACGGACGAGTCGGCCTGTACGCCGGGTTCTGTCCACGGGTGCCTCACGGCCTCCCGATGGGCGGTCATCCATCTAGGCCTGCCGTTGCCGGCAGGCTCGAGCGGTCTACCCGCAGGCTCGGGCGGGCAGCCCTCGAACGCCTGCGCAGGACGGCGGCGAGCCGTCGTCCCTCTTGACCTTGCTCCGGGTGGGGTTTACCGAGCCACACCGGTCACCCGGTGTGCGGTGGTCTCTTACACCGCCGTTTCACCCTTACCAGCAGCGAACTGCTGGCGGTCTGTTCTCTGTGGCACTGTCCCGCGGGTCACCCCGGGTCGCTGTTAACGACCACCCTGCCCTGTGGAGCCCGGACGTTCCTCGGCGACGGGGTCTCCCCCGCCGACGCGACCGCCCAGCCGACTCGTCCGTCGTGCCGATCAGTGTAGGGGCGCTCCGTTCCCGCGAGGCCGCCCCCGGGTCACCTGCTCGGCTCGGGGATCTTCGGGCAGTCGACCTTCGGGTTGACGCCGACGTAGTTCAACGGGCCGGCCAGGATCGTGACGACGATGGTGCTCACGCCGGCACAGGAGGTGTCACTGCCCTTGAAGTAGCCGCGTTGCGCCGCCGCGATGACGCCGATGATCAGCCAGACCAGCACGAGCAGACTCACGAGCCTCCGCATGGGGCCGCTCTACCCCGAGATGATCGAGGTCATGCCCGGATCGATCTTGGGCCCTCGACGTGGCTCAGCCCCAGAACAAGCGGAAGCCGACGCGGCGCCGTCCGTCCTCGGTCGCCGTCGCCATGTCGACGATCTGCCGGGCCTGGTCCTCGACCGGGACGTCGGACAGCAGCTCGAGATACCGCCGGTGCTCCGAAAGCGACGCCACGGCCTTCTCGACGTGGTCGGAGACGTCGATCTCGTGCATGGGTGCCCCGGGATCCTGGACCGCGATGTACTGCACGCCCGACCACCGGGGCTCCTCGAGGTCGCGGAAGATCCACTCGTTCGACGCGTCGGCGACGGCGTCCAGCACGCACTGGCCCAGCGCGCGGTGGTCGGCGGAGTTCACGTACCCCGGCGAGACCCCCGGCGGCGTCCAGGTCGCCCCGAAGTACCCGGTGACGACGAGCTCGGGCCGGTGCCGCCGGATCGCCGCCGCGAGGTCGCGCCGCAGCTCCGGCCCCTGGACCAGGACGCCGTCCCGCTGGTCGAGGAACTCCACCTCGCTGACGCCGACGACGGCCGCCGACCGGCGCTCCTCCTCCTCGCGCAGCGGGCCGGCCTCCTCCGGCGGCACGCCGGCCATCCCGGCCTCACCCCGGGTGGCCAGCAGGTAGTGGACCTCCTTGCCGGCTGCGGTCCACGCGGAGACGGCGGCCGCCACGCCGTACTCGATGTCGTCGGGGTGCGCCGCGATGATCAGGGCGCGTTGCCAGTCGTCGGGCATCGGCTTCGGGGAGGTCATGGGGCGGAGTGTGCCGTCCTCGCGCCCTCCACGGACAGGGAACTCCGCGCCGGGCTGTCGGGTCGGCACGGGTGCCCCATAGTGGGGTCAACAGGCCGGAGACGTCCTGGGGCGGCGGAACCCGGCGGGAAGGACCGAGTCACCGTGCAGGTGCGTTGGCAGCGTGCGGCCTCATGGGCGTGGCCCGGGCGACCCGATCGCTGGCGCGACGTACCGCGACGGCTGGCCCCGACGCTGGTGTCCGTGACGAGGCTGACGGCGGCGGCCGTGGTCTCGTACCTGCTCACCCTGGTGCTGACCGAGGGGGCCATCGATCTCACCGGCGCCCTGACCGCGCTGCTGGTCGTGCAGGCCACGGCGTACTCCACCCTCAAGATGGGCGCCGTCCGCGTCGGCGCGGTCCTGTCCGGCGTCCTCGTCGCGACCCTGCTCTCGAACTGGGTCGGCCTGACCTGGTGGAGCCTCGGCGCAGCGATCGGCGCCTCGCTGGTGCTGGGAAAGGTCCTCCGGCTGGGTGATCAGACGCTGGAGGTGCCCATCACCGCCATGCTGATCCTGGGTGTGACCAACCACGACATCGCGGCCGAGATCCGGATCCTGAACACGCTGATCGGGGCCGGCGTCGGCGTGGCCTTCAACCTGGTCTACCCGCCACCCATGCCCACGGGGCGCGCCGCCCGCGCCATCCTCCGGGTGGCCGAGGCTGCCGCAGCCCCGCTCGACGCGGCCGGTGACGCCCTGGACGACGGGCCCATCACGCGTGCGCAGGTCGATTCGTGGCTCGACCGGGTCCGGTCGGCCACCCGCGGGGTCGCGACGGCGACGGAGACGGTCGCGCTGCTCCAGGACAGCCGTCGCTTCAACCCTCGGGCGCTCGGGACGATGGACGTCGAACCCGTGCTGGCGACCGGACTGGACACCCTGGAGCACTGCCTGCTCGACATCCGCAGCCTGTTCACGGTGCTCGCGGCCGAGATCCCGACCGAGGAACGACCCGACGACCCCTACGGCGAGGAGCTGCGCAGGGCGTTCGCGGTCGTGATGCACGACGTCGCCGACTGCCTCCGCGCCTTCGGCAATCTCGTCGTCGCGGAGGCGGAGCAGCGGGAGGGCGAGACCGAGGAGGCCCTCGCCGAGAGCCTCGAGATCCTCCGGGAGACGCAGGCGATCCTGACCGAGCTGATCATGGTCAACACCCAGGACGACAGCTCGGCCTGGCTGCTCCGGGGCTCCGTCCTCGCCGCGCTGGGGCAGGTCCTCGCCCGGCTGGACGTCGAGCAGCGCGCCGAGGTCCACCGGCGCTGGAAGGAGGCGCAGCTCCAGCGCCCGCTCACCCAGCTGCCTCCCGTCATCCAGGGCGTCCTGCCGCATCCGGACCGGCCCTCCCTGCGCGGCCTCCCGCCGGGGACGCTCCGGCGACTGCGCCGGTGACCGCCCCCGGGTGTCGCGGTCAGCCGCCCCGCGCGACCCGGAGGGCGGCGCCGACGAGCGGGACCTGGAGCACCAGCCGCACGGCCGCGGCGGCCAGCAGGGAGGGACGACGACCGACCACCCGGAACGTGTGCAGGTGCGCCGGGACGAACCCGACGAGCAGCGCCACGGCCGACCATCCCCCGAGCCGTCGCGAACGCCGCGTGCTCAGCAGCGCGGCGGCGGCGATCTCCGCCACGCCGCTGGCGGTCACCCACGTCCGGGCATCCCCCACCTCCGGCGGCACCAGCCACTCGTAGGGCCGCGGCCGCACCAGGTGCAGCACCCCGGAACCGCCCAGCAGGGCCGCCAACCACATCGCCCCGCCCGGCTTCCGCATGGAGGCACCGTAGGCTCGCGGCTCGTGTCGGCCGTCGATCTGCTCCTGGCGGCCGGAGTGGCCTTCGTGGCGGGTGCCACCAACTCGATCGCCGGCGGCGGGTCGCTGATCCTCTTCCCGACGCTGGTGGCCCTCGGCATGGGCACCGTCGCGGCGAACGTCACCAACTCGGTCTCGCAGTGGCCCGGGTATCTCGGCGGCGTCGCCGGGTTCCGCGCGGAGTACACCGGCCAGCGGCAGCGGCTGATCCGGTTCTCAGTCGTCGCCGTGCTCGGGGGGACGACAGGCAGCGTGCTGCTGCTCACGACTCCGTCGCAGGCGTTCGACGTCGTCGTCCCCGTGCTGGTGCTGCTGGCCAGCCTGCTGCTCGCCGTCCAGCCCTTCCTGACCCGTCAACTGACGCACGACGAGGACGGCGGCCCGCGCCGGGACCCGGCCTGGTTGTACGTGGCGCTGTTCCTCGCCACCGTCTACGGGGGCTACTTCGGGGGCGCGCTCGGGGTGATCCTCGTCGGCGTCCTCGGCATCGCCCTGCACCGGCTCAAACTGGCCAACGCGCTGAAGTCGGCGCTCTCGGCGGTCACCGCGACGATCTCGCTGGTGATCTTCGCGCTGTTCGGGCCGGTCGACTGGACCGTCGTCGCGGTCGCCGCGCCGGCCAGCCTGGTCGGCGGCTTCCTCGGCGCGCGCATCGCCACCCGCATCCCGACGACGCCGCTGCGGCTGTTCATCGTGTCCTTCGGCGTCGCCGTCTCCGTCTACCTCTTCGTGCGCGCCTGAGCCGCGGCCCATGATCGACGTTCTTGCGCTCGGCCTCTCCGCGCTCGTGCTGCTGGGCACGCTCGCCACCGCCGTCGTCGGGCACCACCGCGTGCCACCGGTGGCCGTCGCGCTGCCCGGCGCCGCCTGCCTGGTGCTCGTCGGCGCGGTCGGAGCGCCGGCCGCCCAGGGCGCGGTCCGGGAGATCGCCCCGACCGTCGCGTTCCTCGTCGTCGTGCTCCTGCTCGCCGACCTGGCCGACCGCGAAGGGCTCTTCACCTGGGCGGCCGCGGTCACGGCGCGGCAGGCGGGCCGGTCACCGATGGGCCTGCTCGCCCGCGTCGTCCTGCTCTCGGCGCTGGTGACGGCGGTGCTGAGCCTGGATGCCACCGTCGTCCTGCTGACGCCGATCGTCCTGGCGACCGCGACCCGGATGCGCGTCCCGTCCCGCCCGCACGCCTACGCCGCGGGGCACCTGGCCAACTCGGCGTCCTTGCTGCTGCCGGTGTCGAACCTGACCAACCTGCTGGCCTTCGCCGCGACCGGGCTGTCGTTCCTGCACTTCACCGGCCTGATGCTCGGGCCCTGGGTCGTCGCGGTCGCGGTGGAGTTCGCCGTCCTGCGGTGGCTGTTCCGCGGCGACCTCCACGTGCCGGTCGGCAGTCCGGTGACGGCGACGCCGGCCGTGCCGGTGACGGCAGTGACCGTCGTGACCCTCGTCGTCGCGGGGTTCGCGGTCGCGTCCGCGATCGGCGTCTCGCCGGTGTGGCCGGCGCTGCTCGGTGTGCTCGTGCTGGCGGCGCGGCAACTCGTGCGCCGCACGGTCCGGCTGCCGGACCTGGTGCGAGCGGCCGACCTGCCGTTCGCCGCGTTCGTGCTGGCACTCGCCGTCGTCGTCCTGGCGGTGCTCGACAACGGGCTGCGGCCGGTGCTGTCGGTGGTCCTGCCCGACGGCGACTCGCTGCTCCCCCTGCTGGCCGTGGCCGGACTGGCAGCCGCGCTGGCCAATCTGCTGAACAACCTGCCGGCGACGCTGGCCCTGCTTCCCGTGGTGGCCGTGGGCGGCCCTGCCCCGGTGCTCGCCGCGCTGATCGGGGGTCAACGTCGGGCCGAACCTGACCTACGTCGGATCGCTCGCGAACCTGCTCTGGCGGCGCGTGCAGGGGCCGGTGGCACCCACGGCCGCACGGTTCAGCGCCGTCGGGCTGGCGACCGTGCCGCTGACCCTGGTCGCCGCGACCACGGCGCTGTGGATCGCGCTGCAACTCTGACCGGGTGTGTCCTGTTTCCCTGTCGCTACCGCTCGGCCGGGTTGTCCCGCGCGGACGTGTTGGAGCGGCGCTTCCCCACTGCCAGGATCGGCGGAAAGATCCGAACCGTGACACCGCACGTCAGGGCTTCGGAAAGGGTCAAGACGTGCGGTGATGACCCAGGGACGGCGGTCGTGACATGAGCGGCAAGGTTGTCGTGAACCGGTGCATGTCGCTCGACGGCTTCATCGCCGGTCCCGGCCATTCCATGGACTGGGGAGATGGTCGCGCTCTCGCCGACTACGTGGCACCGGACGATGTGGCGGAGATCGCAGCGGCCACCGGCGCCATGCTCGTCGGCCGGCGGACCTGGGAGGTCGGCGCCCGGATGCAGACCGAGCAGCCGGACAGCGGCGACTACCCCTTCTCCGGACCCATGTTCCTCCTCACCCACAGGCCGCTGGAGCCGCCGAACCCGAACGTCACGATCCTCACCGGCGACATCGGCGAAGCGGTCGCCACGGCACGGGACGCTGCCGGCGGCAGGAACCTCGAGATCCTGGGCGCAGACGTGGCCGGCCAGTGCCTGCAGCGGGGGCTCGTCGACGAGATCCTGGTGTACGTACTGCCGGTTCTGCTCGGCGACGGCATCCGGTTCTCGCCCCCAGGCCTGACGAGGACGGCCCTGGAACCGATCAGCAGCACGCGGTCGGGCGACGCCACCATCCTCCGCTTCGGCGTCCGCACGCAGTCCGAGCCGACTGTCTGACAGCGCAGGACCACGCGCGCCGTGGTTCAGCCGCGCGGGACCTGGTGCCGCCGCCGTCGCCACTGCACGGCGTAGGCGAGGGCGAAGGTCAGCGCCGCCACGAGCGCAAGGGACAGCCCCGCGATCCACAGCTCCCCCGCGGGCGGCACGAGCGCGTTCCCGTCGGTGTCGGCCATGCCGAACGCCACCGGCCACAGCAGCAGGACGGCGACCGCACCCGCCGCCCAGATGCCCGCCCGCTTCGCCATGCGCTCCCGTTCCCGTCGTCGGAGGAGGGCGCTCATCATGCCGCCCACGATGCGCGGGAGGGAAGCGCGGATCAGCGCAGGTGGGCCGTGTCGTTGACCAGCCGCACGCTCGACCGGCCGTCCGACGACCAGGTGACCGTGCACAGCGACGCCGCCTCGAGGAAGACGCGGTGCACCACCTCGTCGCCGACGCCCATGCCCGCGGCCAGCATCAGCTTGATCGGCGTCACGTGGCTGACCACGAGCACCGTGCGACCGGCGTGCTCCGACAGGATCCGCCGCCGGGCGCGCGCGACGCGCGCGCTGACGTCGGCGACGGACTCCCCGCCCGGGGCAGCGACGGTCACGTCGGCACCGAACCGCCGGGCGGCCAGCGGGTGCTTTGCCGCCGCCTCGTCGAAGGTCAGGCCCTCCAGCCGGCCGAAGTCGAGCTCGACGAGGTCCTCGTCGAACCGCACCGGCAGGCCCAGGGCCCCGGCGACGATCTCGGCGGTCTCCCGCGTGCGGCGCAGCGGGGAGGCGACCACGACCTCGATGCCCAGTTCCTTCGCGCGGACCGCGGCCGCCTCGGCCTCCGCCCGGCCGGTGCGGGACAGCGGCAGGTCGTTACGGCCACTGAAACGACGCTCGGGGGTGTGCTCCGTCTGCCCGTGCCGCAGCAGGTGCGTGACCGTGGTGACGACGGCGGCGGGTTCACCGGCCGGCTGGACGACACAGCTCCGCCGGGGGACCGGACCACCTGCGGTGGGCTGGACGTCGTCCTCGAGGACGACGGGCTCCGCGGCGGCGTCGCGGTGCACCGGCCTACCGTCCATCGCGCTGTTGGCCAGCGCGTCGGCGGCACCGTTCTGCGCCCGCGGCACCCACGTGTAGCGAACCGACCCGAGCTGCCGGGCGAGCTTCTGCGCCTGCAGGGCCAACTGCTGCATGTCGGGGTGCTTGACCTTCCAGCGCCCCGACATCTGCTCGACCACCAGCTTCGAGTCCATGCGGACCTCGACCTCGGCGGTCGGGTCGAGGTCGAGGGCGGCCTGCAGCCCCGCGACCAGGCCGCCGTACTCGGCGACGTTGTTCGTGGCCCGCCCGACCGACGCGGCCCGTTCGGCCAGCACCCGCCCGCTGTCGGCGTCGCGCACGAGGGCGCCGTAGCCGGCCGGGCCCGGGTTGCCGCGCGATCCGCCGTCCGCCTCGATGACGAGCCGCCGGGTCACGCGCGCACCCTTCCGGCAGAAATGGCCGAATCTGTCGGGGTCACAGGCCGGACTCGGCGGTGCGCACCAGGATGCGGCCGCAGTTCTCGCACCGGACGACCTCGTGCGGATCCGCGTTGCGGACGGCGGTCAGCTCGTTGCCGTACAGCTCGATCCGGCACCCCTGGCACTGGCGTGCCTTGAGCATGGCCGCACCCGTCGTCCCGGTCTGCGTGCGGATCCGGTCGTACAGCGACAGCAGCGGCGCGGAGATGCCCCCGGCCACCGCCGCCCGCGCGGTCTCGTGCCGGGTCGTGCCGTCGGCGATGTCGGCCAGCGCGTCGTCGCGCAGCTGCTCCGCCCGCTCGAGGTCGGCCCGTGCCTGCTCCTGACCCTGGCGCGCCTTGGCCAGCGTCGCCTCGGCCTCCTCCAGGCGCTCCATGAGCTCGAGCTCCTGGTCCTCGAGGTCGGACTGGCGCCGCTTGAGCGAGTCGAGCTCGTGCTGGAGGTTGGTCATCTCCTTGGGCGAGACGCTGCCCGAGTCCAGCAGCCGCTGGTCCTTGGTCTCGCGCTGGCGGACCGTCTCGACGTCGGCCTCCATACGCTTGACCTCGCGGCCGAGATCGCTCACCTCGGTCTGCGCCCGGACGACGTCGGCGGCGAACGTGCGCTCGGCATCCTCGGCGGCCTCCACCGCGGCGACCTCGGGCATCGTCCGCCGTCGGTGCGCCAACTGGGTGAGCGCGACGTCCTCGGCAGCGAGCTCCAGCAGCTTCTGCTGCTCGAAATGATCGGCCTTCACGCAATCAACCTACCGGGCACGTGCTCGTCCTCCGGCCCCCGTGCAGGGCCCCGCCGCGAGCGCGCGAGCGGTGGGGGGCACGGGGGACCTTCGACTACCGGGCTCGTCCTCAGTCTTCGGCCCCCGTGCAGGGCCCCGCCGCGAGCGCGCGAGCGGTGGGGGGCACGGGGGTCCTTCGACTACCGGGCACGTGCCCGTCCTCCGGCCCCCGTGCAGGGTCTGCGGGGAAGAGGTGCTCCCGACGCTCTGCCGCTGCTCGCGGGGGAAGCAGTGGCAGAGCGTCGGAACAGGGATCACGTCCGGCCGCGCACCTCTCCCGCGGCTCCCGGGGGCGCCGACTCCAGCGGCTCCGGCAGGTCCCGGAAGGTCGGGTCCTCGCGCTCGGCGGTGTAGTCGGTCTCCGCCGTCCCGTCGACGCCTTCGGCCACGCGCATCGCCCGGAGGATCAGCGTGGCGACGACGGCGACGATCAGGTTCACCAGCAGCGCCAGGAACCCGGCGTAGACCGCCGACTTCGTGTCGAGGCCGAACTTCGACAGCGCGAACGACGATCCGCCGAAGTGCGGCCGTGCGACCGTCCCGTCCGGGTTGAGCTTCGGGATGTTGTAGACCAGCAGCAGCCCGGTGGCCATGCCCGCGATCCAGCCGGCGATCAGCCCGCCGCGGTGGAACCACCGGGTGTAGAGGCCCAGCGCCACCGCGGGCAGCGTCTGCAGGATGATCACGCCCCCGATCAGCTGCAGGTCGATCGAGAACTGCGGGTTGAGGCCCAGGATGGCCAGCACCGCGCCGAGCTTGACGACGAGCGAGGCGATCTTGGCGACCTTCGCCTCCTGCTGCGGGGTGGCGTCCTTCTTCACGTATTCCTTGTAGATGTTGCGCGTGAAGAGGTTCGCCGCGGCGATCGACATGATCGCGGCCGGCACCAGCGCACCGATACCGATGGCGGCGAAGGCGATGCCTGCGAACCAGCTCGGGAACATCTGCTGGAAGAGCACCGGCACGATCGTGTTGCCGTCGGTGCCGATCGGCTTCGTGCCCGCGGCGATGGCCATGAAGCCCAGCAGCGCGATGAAGCCCAGCGCCAGGCTGTAGACCGGCAGCGCGCTCATGTTCCGCTTGAGCACGTCGCGGTTGCTGGCCGCCAGCACGCCGGTGATGGAGTGCGGGTAGAGGAACAGCGCCAGCGCCGAGCCGAGCGCAAGCGTCGCGTACCCGAGCTGACCGGACGCCGGCAGGAGCACGCCCGGTCCGCCGTTGGCGGAGAACTTCGCCTCCGCGGCCCCGAAGATTGCGCCCCAGCCGCCGAGCTTCGACGGGATCACGATGACCGCGACGATGATCGTCAGGTAGATCAGGGTGTCCTTGACGACGGCGATCAGCGCCGGCGCCCGCAGGCCCGAGTTGTACGTGTAGACCGCCAGGATGATGAAGGCGACGATCAGCGGCAGGTCGCCCTCGACGCCCATCGCCTTGAGGATCGCCTCGATGCCCACCAGCTGGAGGGCGATGTAGGGCATCGTCGCGACGATGCCGGTGATCGCGACGAGCAGGGCCATGGTCGGAGAGTCGAACCGCGACCGCACGAAGTCGGCCGGGGTCACGAACCCGCGCACGTGGCTGACCGACCACAGCCGGGCCACGACGAGGAAGACCAGCGGATAGATGATGATCGTGTACGGGACGGCGAAGAACCCGGCCGCGCCCGCGCCGAACATCAGCGCCGGCACCGCGACGAAGGTGTACGCCGTGTAGAGATCACCGCCGAGCAGGAACCAGGTGATCCACGAGCCGAAGCTGCGGCCCCCCAGCCCCCACTCGTCGAGGTGCATGAGGCTCTCCGCCCGGCGCCAGCGCGAGGCGGCGAAGCCCAGCACGGTCACCAGCAGGAACAGGACGATGACGATCGTCAGCTCGACGCCGTTCATGGCTCAGACCTCCCGGTTCCGGTCGCCGGCGTCCCGGGCGATCGCGTCGCGTGCTGCCTGGCGCTCGGCCGAGCTGCGCCGGGTCATGCGATAGACGAGGGCGGTCGTGGCGACGCCGAGCGCGACGAAGGCCAGCTGCAGCCAGTAGAAGAGCGGCCACGATCCGAGCTTCGGGTCCACGTGGTTGTAGAGCGGCACCAAGAGGACCACGACGATCGGCACCAGCAGCAGCCAGTTCCACGGGCTGCGGTCGGTGCGCTGCGGCGCGACCCCGGTCGGTGAGCCGCCCACCGGTGGCCTGGTGGCGCTGGCCATGAATGCCTCCTCCCCGGAGGCGGACCCCCGGTCCTCATCCGGCCGAGGGCTCGGCCGGTTCCTCGCTCTGCCCCACGCGCGCGGTCCAGGGGTCGGTGCGCCGTCGGGAGACCGACGCCTCGATCCGACCAGACATATCGCGTTCCAGCAGCTCGGACGCGACCGGCAGCCAGGGCCACTCGCTGGCGAAGTGTGCCACGTCACACACACTCATGCGCATGGACTGTTGCCATTCTGAAACAGAGTGATGCTTCAGGTCACTGGTCAGGAGGACATCGGCGCCCGCGGCCGCCGCGACGTCCATCAGCGAGCCGCCGCTGCCCCCGCAGACGGCGACCCGGCGCACCACCTGCTCGGGATCGCCGGCGCTCCGGACCCCACCCACCGTGACGGGCAGGGCCGCCGCCACCAACGCCGCGAACTCGCGGAGCGGCACCGGACGTTCCAGCTCGCCGACCCGGCCCAGGCCCGCCCGCGGATCGTCGAGGCGCTCCAGCGGCTGAGTGTTCCGCAGGCCCAGGACGGCGGCCAGCGCGTCGTTGACCCCGCAGCCGGGCGCGCGGTCGGCGTTGGTGTGCGCCACGAACAGGGCGGCGCCGGCGCGGACGAGGCGGTGCACGAGCCGGCCCTTGGCGTCGTCGGCCGGCACCCCGTGCACCGGCGTGAGGAACAGCGGATGGTGCGTGACCAGCAGGTCGGCGCCGGTCTCGATCACCTCGTCGACGACGTCCGCGGTCGGGTCGACGGCGAACAGCACCCGGCGGACCGGCTCGTCCCGGTCGCCGCACACCAGCCCGACGGCGTCCCAGCTCTCGGCCAGCGCCGGGTCGTAGCGGGCGTCGAGCGCGGCGAGCACCTCGCCCAGGGACACGGCCACCCGCCGGACTCTAGGTGGGCGGGGGCGCACCGGCGCACGTTCCGGGTGCCGGGCGCGCGTCGATGACAAGCTCGTCGGCGTGACGGAGGACGTGCGGGCACGGAGCTTCCGGGCGCCCGCCTGGCTCGAGGAGCTGGTCCGCACCACTCCTCCCCCGATCCCGTGGCGCGACGTCGTCCGCTTCGCCGTCACGGTCCCGGCGCCGCTCACCCTCGCCGTGATCGTCAGCGGGGGCGTCGAGCCCGGCCCCGTCCTGGGCGCCGGCGTGTTCGGCACCACGGGCGCGCTCGCGGCCACCCTGGCGCCGCAGCCGGGCCCGTTGCGCGACCAGCTGCGCCGCATCGCCGCCGCGATCACCTTCGGGGGCATCGGGCTCGTGGCCGGCCAGTACGCGACCGGCGGTGGGTGGCTGCCCGTGGTGGTGATCGCCCTGCTGTCGGTCGTCGCAGCGCTGATCAGCGCGGTCAACGCCGCCCTCTCGCTGGGTGCGCTGCAGCTGCTGGTGTACACCGCGCTGGCCTCCGGTCTGGTCACACCGCTGCCGGGGATCGCCGAGCTCGCGTTCTTCCTCGCCGGCGCGGCGTGGGCGACCCTGACGACGCTGATCCAGGCCCGCACCGAAGCGCAGGACCCCGACCGGACGTCGGTCGCCGTGGTGTTCACCCGGATCGCCGAGCTGCTCGACGCCATCGGCACCCCGCGCGCCGAGGAGAGCCGCCGGGCGCTCACCACCGCGCTCAACGCCGCCTACGACCGCGTCATCCGCAGCCGCAGCCGCTCGGCCGGGCGTTCGAAGGAGCTCTCCGAGCTGGCCGGCGTCCTCAACGCCGCGGCGCCCCTGGTGGAGGGGGCCGTGGCCGCCGCCCGCGCGGAGGACCCGGCCGATCCGGAGGACGTCGCCGCGGTGCACGAGCTGGCCGCGGCGCTGCGGGACGACCGCGAGCTGGGCGAGGACCGCCCGGCGGCCTTGGACACCGGCTCACCCGCGCGGCGAGCGGTGCGGCACGGCGTCCGCCTGGTGTGGAACGTCGTCGGCGACCCGGAGGAGCGCGCCGGTGCGGCAACGTCGAGCGTCGTTCCCGACCGCCGCACGCGCCTGCGGGAGCTCATCGACCGGACCCTCGCCAGCGGGGAGAGCCGCGCCTTCGCCGTCCGGCTGGCGCTGTGCATGAGCATCGCCGAGATCGCCCGCCAGTACCTGCCGATCCAGCGGCCGTACTGGGTGCTGCTGACGGTCGCGATCGTGCTCAAGCCCGACTTCGGGTCGGTGTTCACGCGGGCGGTGCAGCGCGGTGCGGGCACGCTGATCGGCGTCCTGCTCGGGTCGGCGCTGCTCGCCGTCCTGCCGCGCGACGCGTGGGTGCTGGCGGCCATGGCGCTGGCCGCGGGGCTGCTCCCCTGGGCCCGCGGCGCGAACTTCGGGCTGTTCTCGGTCTTCCAGACGCCGGTGATCATCCTGCTCCTCGACCTGACCGTGCCCAGCGGCCCGGGACTGGTCGGCGCCCGCCTCACCGACACGCTGATCGGCTGCGCGATCGTCCTCGTCTTCGGCTACCTGCTGTGGCCGCAGACCTGGCGCGCTCCGCTCGACGAGGCGCTGCGGGACGCCGCGGTCGCCCTCGACGCCTTCGTCGAGGCCGCCTTCACCGGGAGCGACGCCGAACGCCGGCGCGCCCGGCGGCGGAACTACCGGGCCCTCACCGAGCTGCAGACCCAGCTCCAGCGCCGGCTGGCCGAACCGCCGCCGATCAGTAACCGGGCGGCGGCCTGGTGGCCGGTCATCGTTCAGCTGGAACGGACGTCGGACGCCGTCACCGAGGCGGTGATCGCCCGGCGCGGCGGTGAGCCGGCCCCCGACCTGGCGCAGGTGGCGGTGCTGCGGCGGGCGATCCGCCGGCTCGAGCAGGACGTCCAGGCCCACTCCGCGCCGGACGACGCCGAGATCCTCGCCGACGGCGTGCTCGCGCCGGTGGCCCGCGAGGTGGATGCCGCCCGCCGGCTGGTCCGCGAGAACGCACCCGGACGCCGGGACCGCTGACCCCGCCCGGTTGCGTCGCCGCCACCCCGCGCCTGGGATGGACGGGTGCCCACCGATCCGCCGCGGCTCGTCCTGCCGGCGCCCACCGGCCCGCCACCGCCGGGGTCGCGGACCGTCACGACGGACGACGGCGTCGACCTGCACGTCGAGGTCGACGGGGATGCGGCGGCAGCGCTGACCGTCGTCTTCTCCCACGGGTTCACGGCGCGGCTGGCCGAGTGGGAGCTGCAGCGCGCCGCCCTTCGCGAGCGCGCCCGCCTCGTGCTCTGGGACCAGCGCGGGCACGGCCGCTCCGGCTGGACCCGGCTGACCGCCGCCACGATCGACCGCACCGGCCGCGACCTCGGCGAGGTGCTCGACGCGACCACCCCGACCGGCCCGGTGGTCCTGGTCGGCCACTCGATGGGCGGCATGAGCGTCATGGCGCTCGCGCGGCAGCGACCGGAGCTGTTCGGTTCCCGCGTCGTCGGCGTCTTCCTGCTGGCCACCTCGGCCGGCGGGCTGGTCGAGACCGGGCTGGTCGGCCGCGCCGTCAAGGTTGTGCGCCGGCTCGGGTTGCTCCCGCTGTACCTGCGGCTCCTCCAGCTGGTCGCGCCCCTGCTGGAGCGGTTCCGCCGCCGGGGCACGGCGATCGGGCGTCGGGTCACCCGCCGGCTGCTGTTCGGCGCCGACGACGCCGACCCGGCCTCGGTGCGCCTGGTGCAACAGCTGCTCGAGGAGACCCCCTGGCCGGTCGTGATGGCGTTCTACGCGACCTTCCTCGACCACGAGGAGACGGCGGCGCTCGAGGTGCTGCGCCGGGTTCCGGTCACCGTCGTCGCCGCGACCCACGACCGGCTCACCCCTGCGGCGCACGGCCGGCGCCTGGCGGAGGGGATCGGCGACAGCGCCGAACTGGTCGTCGTCCCGGGCGCCGGCCACAGCGTCAACCTGACCCGCACGGAGGTCGTGGACCGGGCGCTGCTGGACCTGCTCGACCGGGCCGAGGAGAGTGGGCGGAGGGCCGGTTGACCGGCCGGATCACCGGGCACCGGCAGTGTGGTCGCGGCCACACCGCCGGTGTGCCAGTACACCGCGACACAGCTGTCTTCAGCGGCCGTCCGACGGAGACCGACAAGCCCCGTTCCAGCAGTGCGGCGGGGACGACGAGGAGAACGACGTGGACCGGATGAGCGCCCTCGATGCGGGCTTCTTCTTCGCGGAGAGCGAGAACACCCCGATGCACGTCGGGTCGGTCGCCGTGTTCGAGGGGCCGGCGCCCTCCTACGGCGACGTCGTCCGGCTGCTGCTGAGCAAGCTGCCGCTGGTGCCCCGCTACCGGCAGCGCGTGCGGCAGGTGCCCATCCAGCTCGGCCGGCCGCTGTGGGTCGACGACCCGCACTTCCAGATCCTGTACCACGTCCGGCACACGGCGGTGCCCGGTCCGGGCGAGGACGAGCAGCTGCGCAACCTGGCCGGGCGCGTGCTGGGTCAGCGGCTCGACATGGCCAAGCCCCTGTGGGAGCTGTGGCTGGTCGAGGGCCTGGCCGAGGACCGCTGGGCGATCATCTCCAAGGTCCACCACTGCATGGTCGACGGCGTCGCCGGCAGCGACCTCATGCAGCTGATGTTCGACCTCGACCCGAACGCCCAGCACGAGCCGCCCTCGGACGACTGGGTGCCCCAGCGCAGCCCTTCGAGCCTGTCGCTCCTCACCGGGGCCGTCGCCGACGCGCTCGCCCACCCGGTGCAGCAGCTGAGCTCGACGCCGAGCCTCAGCAGCGCCGTCCGCGCCGCCAAGGAGATGGCCGACCAGAGCCGGACCATCGCCTCGACCGTCCCCTCGCTGGCCAAGCAGGCCATCACGCCGACGGCGCGCAGCCTCAACGGACCGATCGGGCCGCACCGCCGCTGGGCGTGGACCGACGGGAAGTTCGAGGAGTTCAAGGCCGTGCGGAAGGCCTTCGGCGGCACGGTCAACGACGTCGTACTCACGGCCATCACCCGCGGGTTCCGCGACCTGCTGACCAGCCGCGGGGAGCTGTCGTCGGAGAAGCTCGTCGTCCGCTCGATGGTGCCGGTGTCGGTGCGCCGTCCCGACCAGAGGGGTGCGCTGAACAACCAGGTGTCGGCCGTGTTCGTCGACCTGCCGGTGGGCGAGCCGGACCCGATCGCCCGGCTGTCGGCGGTCCGCGGGCAGATGGACGAGTACAAGCGGGCGATGCAGGCGGTCGATGCGCCGTCGATCATCGCGATGGGCGACTTCGTGGCTCCGGCGCTGCTCTCCCTCGGCGTCCGCGCGACGCTGCAGGCCGGCCAGTTCTGGTGCCAGGCCGTGACCACCAACGTGCCCGGACCGCGCGTGCCGCTCTACGTGCTGGGCCGACGGATGGTCAGCGCCAACGCCTACGTGCCGATCGCCGGCGGCACCCGCTGCTCGATCGGCATCTTCTCCTACCTGAACTCCATGACCTTCGGCATCAACGCCGACTTCGACGCCTTCCCCGACGTCGACGTGCTGTCGGGCGGCATCCGTGCGGGCATCGACGAGCTGTTGGCCCTCGCGGGAGAGAAGGCCGCCGACGACGCCCCGGCCGAGGAGCCGACGGCGCCGGAGAGGGCCGGGACCGCCACGGCGACGACCACGCGGAGGACCACCGCCCGGAAGGCGCCGGCGAAGAAGACGGCTGCCGGCCGATGAGCCCGGGACCGCAGCGGGGCCGGCGCGGCGCGGGAGCCCTCGGGGAGGGACCGCGCGGCGCGGACGCCGACGAGGGGGCCGCAGCCGAGGGGGCCGCCGGTGACCGCGGCCTCACGGTCGCGGTCACCGGTCCGACCGGCACCTTCGGCTCGGGGCTGATCCCCCTCCTCGAGGACGACGACCGCATCGCGCGGGTCATCGGCATGGCCCGCCGGCCCTTCGATCCGGCCGAGCGCGGCTGGACGAAGCTGGAGTACCGCCAGGGCGACGTCCGCGACGCCGATGCGCTGCGCGAGGCGTTCCGGGGCGCCGACGTGGTCGTCCACCTGGCGTTCCTCATCACCGGCAACGCGTCGCGGCAGACGACCCGCGAGATCAACATCGACGGCACGCTCAACGTGTTCCGGGCCGCCGCGGACGCCGGGGCCCGCCGGTTCGTCTACGCGTCGTCGGTCGCCGCCTACGGCTGGCACGCCGACAACCCCGAGCTGATCGACGAGGACTGGCCGGTGCGGCCCGCGGCGCGCCTGTTCTACGGGCAGGAGAAGGCAGAGCTCGAGGGGCTGCTGGAGGCCGAGGCGCGGCGTCGTCCCGACGTGGCGCTCTACCTGCTGCGCCCACCGGTCGTGGTGGGCCCGAACGTCGTGGGCGCGAAGGACGTGCTGCCCGGCCCCCTGGCGCCGCTGGGCCGGCGCCTGTTCGGCCGGCCCCGCCGGCTCCCGCTCCCGGTGCCGGTGCTCGTGCCCGAGTACAGGCTGCAGCTCGTCCACGAGGAGGACGTCGGCCGGGCGCTCCAGCTGTGCGTCCTCGGCGCGGGTCCGCCCGGGGCGTACAACATCGCCGGCGAGGGCGTGCTGACGGCGGGCGACGTGGCGCGCGAGTTCGGCGCCCTCCCCATCCGGCTGCCGGCCGCACCCGCGGAGGCAGCCGCGAAGGGGCTCTCCCGCCTGCCGTTCCTCCCACCCGCCGCCGAATGGGTCGAGGCGGTGAGCCGCCCGTCGATCATGGACACCCGCCGCGCCCGCGAGCAGCTCGGCTGGCACCCCCGCTACACCGGGCTCGAGGCGCTCCGCGACACCCTGCGCCCGCGACGGACCTGAGCGCGGCGCCCGCCGGGCCGGGCGGTCAGGCCCGGGCGGGGAGCAGCGCCGTCTGCTCCAGCCAGCCGAGGATCTCCTTGGCCAGCCGGTCGGGCACCTGCAGCTGGGGCACGTGCCCGACGCCGGCCAGTTCCAGGTAGCGCCAGTCGGGGTGCCGGCCGGCGACGTCGCGGGCGGCCGCCGTCGGCACCAGCCGGTCGGCGTCCCCCTGGACCATGAGCACCGGGACGTCGACCGCCGCCATGGCCCGGCGGTAGGAGCGCGGATCGGCCAGCAGACGCACCAGAGAGCGGGCGGCGGTCAGGAATGCCTTGTCCATGCCGACGACGTCCTGCCGCCGGCGCAGCAGCTGGACCGAGCGGTCGATGACGTCGGCCGGCAACGCGTCCGGGTCGACCCCGCACAACCGCAGCATCTCCCGCACCGTGCGCAGCGGCGTCGACCGCTTGCGACGGAAGGACATGACCCGCTCGCCGACCATCGGGATCGAGTACGCGGCGAACATGGCCGCCACGAGCGGGTCGAGGGCGCGCCGCGGCCCGGGGACGGCGGCGTCGAGCAGCACCAGCCCGCTCACCGAGGAGGGAGACGCCGCGGTCTGCAGGATCGAGATCATCCCGCCCATCGAGTTGCCGACGAGGACGGCGGGCTTGCCGGCCACCTCGCTGAGGAACCGGTCGAGGACGCGGACGTTGTCCTGCACGCGCGTGCGCCGCTCGCCCGGCTCGCTGAGCCCGAAGCCGGGCAGGTCGAGGGCCAGGACCCGCGCGTACGGACGCAGCAGGGGCGCCAGCAGGTCCCAGTTGAGGTGCGAACCCCCGAGGCCGTGCACGAGGACGACGGTCGGGCCGTCGTCCGGTCCGCCGAAGTCGACGTAGTGGACGGGGCCGCCGAACTCGACCGTGCGGCTCCGCCCGGGGCCGGGGCCGTCGGCTCCTGCGTCGCTCATGGATGCGTTCCTCTCGTCGTGCGCTGCGTCCGTACCGTCGCACGCGCTGTGGCGGGAAGCCGGGGCGGGTCGGCTCGCCTACACCCCGTTGATGTCGGGCGCATATGACCTGGAACACATTTCGGCAACATCTGCCTGCGCTGCGTATCGACCGCGTGTGAGCGGAGGTCCATCTTGGTACAGGTCCGCATCAGGACCGGTCAGCAGCAGGAGGACGTAGTGGCGCGACGGAACGACGGACCGGCTCTGCCTCTGTACCTCAGCGAACCCGGCCGCGCGGTCGCCGACTACGGCCTCTACCTGGCGGCCCTCCCCCTGTCGCCGAGCCTGCCGCGCGGCGACGGTCACCCGGTGCTGGTGCTCCCGGGCCTCCTGGCCGACGACGTCTCCACGCGGGCGCTGCGCAACGTGCTGCGCCGGCTCGGGTACGACGCGCACGGCTGGGGTCTGGGCCGCAACATCGGGCCGACCGCCGCCTGCGTGAAGGGGATGCGGGACCTGGTCGACCACCTCGCCGACGAGCACGGCAAGCCCGTCTCGCTGATCGGCTGGAGCCTCGGCGGGATCTTCGCCCGCGACCTGGCCCGCCAGACCCCCGACTCGGTACGCCAGGTGATCACGTTGGGCAGCCCGTTCCGCCTCGCCCGCAACAGCCAGAGCCGCGCCACGAAGGTCTTCGAGCGCTTCTCGCACCTGCACGTCGAGCACCGGTCGCTGCCGCTGGAGGCGGAGTCGGCACCGCTGCGCGTGCCGGCGACCTCGATCTACTCCCACCTCGACGGCATCGTCCACTGGGAGACCTGCCTGGACACCCCCGGCGAGCGCTGCGAGAACATCGCCGTCATGGCCAGCCACCTGGGCCTGGGCCACCACCCGGCGTCGATCTGGGCCATCGCCGATCGGCTGGCCCAGCCCGAGGGCACCTGGAAGCCGTTCAAGGCCCCGCTGTTCCTGCGCCCGGCCTTCCCGAAGCCCGCCCGTCCCGCCGGCCGCGACCCGCTGGCGGCCCAGCCGGCAGCCTGACAATCGAAGCCCCGTCGGACTCGTCGTCGATGCCGGCATGATCCGGTGGACGGCGATCCCCGACGCGTAGAACCGCCGTCCGGCAAGGGCTCGGCGTCCGGTCTCTCTACAAGGTCGACGTCTCGACGTCGAATGTCAGCCGGAGCAGCACCGTGTACGGCACACCGCGACCCGGATGGGACACTGCCTCGAGCCTCCCCGCCTGGAGCTGCCGGTACCAGGCGATGCGGACGAGTACCGCGCTCTTCGCCGGCACTGAGACGGTCAGCGACTCCGCGACAGTGATGCTTTCCTGCGCCGTGATCCCGTATCTGGCCGACAGGGTCGCCTGCATGTTCGCTTGGACCACGCCGGCGTTCACATCCAGCCCGCCGAGGAGTCCGGCAGTCTTCTCGATCACTACGGTCCGTGCCACCGTCCGCGAGATGCTCAAGGTGTGCGTCGTCGAGGCCGGGCTACCGGAGTTGTCATACCGCTTCTCCTCCGTGGCCAGCGGCTCCATTCGCCGATCCGCCTCGACGACGCGCCACTCCGTGTCCTCATCGAGAAGCCCTGGACGTGCCGCCTCGTACGCCTTTCCGCGGACCTGCACTCGCGTCAGCCGGGAGGTCACCGCGAACTGCTTGCACTTGCCACAGACCGGGAAGCTCTGCCACGGAGCGCGTCCGACGGCGTGAACCTCACCCGTGGGCGACTCGGCGTCCCGCAGTCCACAGAACGCTCGAAACGACCGGACTTGCCGGCAAGCCGCCGCGTCGGTACTCACGCCGGCGGTGAGGTGATTGCCCGGCACGGTGAGGCTGGAGAAGTACTTCTCATCCGGCTTCGGGTCCGACCACCGCATCGCGATCACCCCGTCCGCTGCCGCTGCCAATCTAGACCCGCAGTGGCCGCTCACACCGGTTGTCAACATCCCGTGGCTTGCCGGCAGGTGGAGGCCCCCACCAGTCCACTGCCGATGGCGGTCCGCCGAGCGCCGCACGGCGTCGGCCCACGTCAGGTCGTTTCGGTGACCTTGCGCAGGCCGCGCGGCGCGTCCGGGTTCTCCCCGCGTGCGACGGCCAGGTGCCGGGCCAGCTGCTGGAAGGGCAGGATCTCCAGGACCGGGGAGAGCTCCTCGGGCACCCCCTCGGGCAGGATGATCCCGCTGGTGGACTCCGCCACGGCGTCCGCCGTCCCCACCGTGAAGACGTCCGCCCCCGCACCGGTCAGGCGTGGCAGGACCGGCCGCATCGCAGCGCCGCCGGGGCCGTCGGCGACGACGACCAGCACCGGCACGTGCGCGTCGATGATCGCGAGCGGTCCGTGCATCAGGTCGGCGCCGGAGAACGCCTGCGCCGACAGGTACGAGGTCTCCATCAGCTTGAGGGCCGCCTCGCGGGCGGTCGGGTACGAGTAGCCCCGCGCGGTGGTGACCAGCCGCTGCGCGAACCGGTAGCGCTGCGCCTGCTCGGCCACCTGCGGCTCACGGGCCAGCAGCTCGTCCGCGAGGTCGGGCAGCGCTGCCGCGGCGCCCGAACCGCCCCGCATGCGGTCCACGAGCAAGTACATCGCCAGCAGCTGCGCGGTGTAGGTCTTCGTCGCGGCGACGGCGAGCTCACGACCGGCGAGCACGTCCGCGTGCAGCTCCGTGGCCTCGGCCAGCGCCGACCCGGGGTTGTTCGTCACCGCCACCGTCAGGGCGCCCTGGGAACGGGCCACCTGCGCCGACCGCACCAGGTCCGGTGAGCCGCCCGACTGGCTGATCGCGAAGAAGAGGACGTCGCGCAGGTCGGGCTTCGCGCCGTAGGCGGTCATCGTGGACGGCGACACGAGGCCCACGGGCAGCTCGAGGATGACCTCCAGCAGGTACTTCGCGTAGAGCGCCGCGTGGTCCGAGCTGCCCCGGGCCGCCAGCAGCACCATGCGCGGGCGCCTGTCCAGGATCTGGCCCGCCAGGGCGGCGAACTGGTCCGAATCGAGCAGGCGCCGCCAGACGGCGGGCTGCTCGCGGATCTCGGCGTCGATGAGCGCCGCTGGTGTGTGGTCGCCGGTCATGCCCGGCGCTCCGCCGGGACGTCGCCGCCCGGAGCGGCCGGCTCGAGGTCCTCCTCGTCCAGCTCGAGCAGCCGGGGATCGGCGTTCAGGTACCTCTCCTCGATGTGCTTGGGCCCGAACGGCCATTCACGCTTCGACCGCGCCCACAGCAGGAACGCCCCCGCGCCGACGACGACCCACAGCAGCGACAGCTCGATCGGGTGCAGACCCGGGGCGTTCTCGTCGGCGTAGCCGTAGATCACCAGCCAGCCCAGGCCCGCCAGGATGCCGGGCAGCGGGTACAGGAACATCTTGTAGGGCCGCCGCAGGTCCGGCTGTCGCCGCCGGAGCACGGTCACCGCGACGATCTGCGCGAGCGCCTGCACCAGCACCATGACCACGGTCAGCAGCTGGATCAGGACCGTGAGGGACGTCAGCTGCCCGATGACGAAGCCGGCCGCGGTCACCACTCCCATGGTCAGCAGCCCGATCGTCGGGAACTCGTGCCGCGGGTGCAGCCGGGCGAAGGAGCGGAAGAAGACGCCGTCCCGGGCCGCGTCGTACGGAACGCGCGAACCGGCGAGCAAGCCGGCCAGCACGGAGGTGAACGCCGTGACCAGGATGAAAACGGTGACGACCTTGGCGGCCGTGCCCCCGAGGGTGCGCTCGAGCACCAGCGAGGCCACCGACGAGTACGCCTGCGACTCGGTGTCCAGCATCTCGTGCCAGTCGACCACGCCGAGGATGCCGACCTGCATGGCCAGGTAGACGACCATCATCGCGAGGATCGCGTAGATGATCGAGCGCGGGATCACGCGACCGGGCTGCTTGATCTCCGCCCCGAGGTAGGCGGTCGTGTTGTAGCCCAGGTAGTCGTAGACGCCGACGGTCAGGCCGCCCGCGAAGCCGATCCAGAAGCTGCCCCGGGTGATGTCGAACGCGTGCGGCGGGAACGTGAAGACCTGGCCGGCGTCGAAGTGCGTGAAGGCCGCAGCGATGACCGAGAGCAGGGTCAGGATCATGACCACCCAGAGCACCTGGGCCATCCGTCCGATCGAATCGATGCGGCGCCAGAGCAGCGTCACGATGACGACAATGGCGACGAGCCCCACCACGTAGCTCTCGGCGGTCGTCATCGACGGCCACAGGTAGGTGAGGTACGAGACGAAGCCGTACACGCCGGTGGACATGATCAGGGGGATGAAGAGGATCGCCGTCCACACGAAGAGGAACGGCATGAGGCGTCCGGTGCGGTACTGGAAGGCCTCGCGGAGGTAGACGTACGTGCCGCCGGACCCGGGCATCGCGGCGCCGAGTTCGGCCCAGACCAGCCCGTCGCACAGGGCCAGCAGAGCGCCGAAGACCCAGCCCATGATCGCTTGCGGCCCGCCGAAGGCGACAACCATCGCCGGGATCGTGATGAACGGCCCGATACCGCACATCTGCGACATGTTGATCGCGGTCGCCTGCCCGATGCCGATGCGGCGGCGCAGGTGCGGGTGGGTGTGAACCTCGGATGTCGTCATGTCGACCCCTGTCCCCCGCGATCGCCTCGGGCGACTGCCGTATCGAGGTCGATCGGATCCGGTTCGAGTGATCGCACGCTACTGCCGGGACGAGCGCTCCGCAGCGCGGACGGAGGACACGTCGCCGGGCCGGGAAAGTGCAGGTACGACCCACGTCCGGACGACCACGGCGACCGTCGGCTCGCGGTTCCCTCCCCGGCCCGGCAAGGTGCTCAGATCACAGGAACGACGTCCCGCACGTGCACGTGAGGAGGCCGGCGTTCAACCACCGATGGGTCGCATCACAACCGGGGCATATCCGAACGAGGCGCGCGCAGCGCTGGCAGCACATCTCGCGTCCCTTGGCACCGATCAGTGCGGGAACATAGCTGAGCGGGTGGCGGACGATGTCCGTGGCGGACAGCACGAAGGACTGCCAGGGGATCCGCCGGGCCAGCCGACTGGACTCGACCGGCGACAGATCTCGGTAGCCCGCCTGGTCCGCGCACCAGGGGCAGGGCGTTTCGTCGGTGGGCATGTGCGCCTCCATGGACCGCTCGGGTCAGCAGCTGCCCTTGGCCTTGCAGGTCGCGTATCCGCCGGCACCGAGCCCCGCGCCGGCGCCGCCGACCTTGGAGACGTCACGGCCGATCTGCCGTCCGGCGCTCCCGGCCTCGCTGCAGGCGCTGGCCGCCGGAACCACAAAGGCGACCAGGAGCGCACTCACCATGCCGCGCTGCAGCCGCGTGATCCATCGGTCAGACATGGCGAGCCCTCCCCCTGGCAGATCCGGGCCGATGTCGAGGGATCAGCGGGGGGCCTGCCGTGTCGCTGGAGAGAGGACGTCGGCGCCCGCCCTGATACACCTGCTCCGCAGGACATCACGTCGCTGCGCAACAGGGGTTCGAATCTGCGACGGGCTCTGGCCGAAAGCAGTAGGGGGTCGTCGCCGCCGGATCAGAAGAGAGGGTCCTGGGCCGCGCCCGACCGTCGGTCGTCGCGGTGAGCCGGGGACAGACGGCCCAAACTGAAACCCGCCGCCATACCGACCGCCAGCACCACGACGAGTGCGACGGCCCCCGAGGTCAGTGTCGTGGCAAGCGCGTCCTTCTCCGCCTGCACCGGGTGGGCGGGCATATTCGGCTCGGCGGGGCTCAGTACCGCGAACGAGCCGACCCCCACCCCGGGAGCGTTGAGCGCCTCGACGAACGTGGCCGCCGCCGTGTTAGCGATGTCGGCCGCCGTCTTCGGATCGGGGTCGTGGCCGACGACGCGGAGAACGATGCTGTCCGGATCGACAGCCAGGGAGACGTGGTTCGGGACGATGTCCTGGAACGCGACGCCCTCACGGAACTTCTGCGACACCGCCTCCGCGACCTGTCCGTTGTCGAAGAGCGTCTCGCCGTAGCGGGGCAGGGCCGTGAGGCTCATGTCCAGCTGCTGCGCGACCACGAGGGCCTCTCTGTCGGCAACAGGCTTGTTGTCCCGACTCAGGAGCGCGATGGGTATCGCCACCGCGACGATCACGGCCCAGGCAACCAGCAGCACCCGGTTCCTACGTGCCCAATGCGCCATGTCGCGGCAGGCTATGCGCCGCCTGGCCCGTTCCCAAGGGGTTCGCCTGTCAGGCGGGCTGCTGCTGTGCCACCACCGTGTTCCTGGAGAGGAGGACGGCGACGGCCGCCCTCATACACCTGCTTCGCAGGACATCGCGTCGGTGCGCGACAGGGTTCGAAGGTGGGCGCGACAGGGTTCGAACCTGCGACCGCTCGCTTGTAAGGCGAGAGCTCTACCGCTGAGCTACGCGCCCCGCGCGCCCAGGCTATGTGCCCGGGCGCCGGATCCTGCCGAGTGGAGTGCGAGGGACGCGCTTTCCGCGCCCTGCCACTCCACTCGGACGGCGGTCAGGCGGCCAGCTTGCCGACGGCGTCCTTCCAGCCGGCCTGCTCGCGGGCGTCGCCGGGAGAGTTGACCTCGGCGAAGGCGATCACGCCATCGGCGTCGACGAGGAAGGTGCCGCGCAGCGCCATACCCGCCTTCTCGTTGAACGCGCCGTAGGCCTGGGCGGTCGCGCCGTGCGGCCAGAAGTCCGACAGCAGCGGGAAGTCGAAGCCCTCCTTCTCGCGGAACGCCTTGAGGCTGAAGACCGGATCGGTGCTGATGGCCAGCACCTTCACCCCGGCGTCGGTGTAGTCCGACAGCTCGTCGCGGAGCTGGCAGAGCTCGCCGGTGCAGATGCCGGAGAAGGCGAACGGGTAGAAGACGAGCAGGACGGGCGTGCCCCGCAGCTCCGCGAGGGAGACGACCTGCTTGTCCTGGTCGGGAAGGCTGAACTCGGGCGCACGATCGCCGACGGAGAGGCTCATGCCCCCATGCTGCCTCACGCGACGTGACGGGCTGGAACGGCCACCCCTCAGGGGCCCGCGCCGAGCCTGCGATGCGCCGGCTACGTCCAGAGGCTCACGCCGAGCCTGCGAGGCGTGAGGGGGACGTGGTCCTTACCGGCGGGTGCGGGCCGTCTTCGGGGTGACCAGGCGGATGCCGGACCAGTCCTTGGCCGCGGAGATGCTGGTGGTCTGCGACAGGCCCGCCGTCGGCGCCACCTCGGTCACGTCACCGGGCTCGACATGCCCCGGGCGACCCGACTTCGGCACCAGCAGCCACACGACGCCGTCGTCGGCCAGGGAAGTGATGGCGTCGGTCAGGGCGTCGAACAGGTCGCCGTCGTCCTCACGCCACCAGAGGATGACGACGTCGGCCACCTCGTCGGTGTCCTCGTCGACCATCTCACTGCCGGAGGCCTCGATGACGGCGTCGCGCAGATCCTCGTCGGCGTCCTCGTCCCAACCGAGCTCCTGCACGACCATGCCCGACTTGACGCCCAGCCGGGCCGCCATGCCGGCGCTGTCGACGCTCATCCGTGCTGCTCCTCCATGGGTGGGACCGCTGCTGATCGGTGGTGGGGTGGATGCTGCCCTGTCGGAAGCGCGAATGCGCGTGGAAACCTCACGGGCGATCGCCCAGGTGTCCCCGCAAGGGCGACGGTGTGCGGACGAGGTCGGGACGGGCGCTGCCCGGAGCGATCACGACCAGCGGGTAGGTAGCCCGCAGCCTGGTCATGTCACCCCTCTCGGCCCCGCCCGACGAGAACCCGGCCGGTCGACCGGTACGGCGGGCGTGGTCCGCGCCACCGCTGGCGGAAGCGTAGGGCATGGTGCGCCTGGCGCAAGCCTGTGCCGGGTCATGGCAGCCCCGGAGTCCGAGCGCGCGGGACCCGGCAGTGAGACTGTGACTGCACAGGATGTCGGCCGCGCCGCGTGACGGCGACGACCGCGAAGGGAGACGATGGGCGCATGAGCGCACCGCAGAAGGACGGCGACCCCGTCCAGGAGTCCGGCAGCCCCCGCTCGGTCATCACGAACGGGATGCCGAGCCAACTCATCGACACCGATCCGGACGAGACCCAGGAATGGCTCGACTCGCTGGACGCGGTCGTCGACCACGCGGGCCAGGGGCGCGCTCGTTACCTGATGCTGCGGATGCTCGAGCGCAGCCGCGAGCAGCGGGTCGGCGTCCCGTCGCTGCGCAGCACCGACTACATCAACACCATCCCGCCGGAGCGGGAGCCCTGGTTCCCCGGCGACGAGCACGTCGAGCGACGGATCCGCGCCTACATCCGCTGGAACGCCGCGATCATGGTCCACCGCGCGCAGCGGCCGGGCATCGGCGTCGGCGGCCACATCTCGTCCTACGCGTCGTCGGCCTCCCTCTACGAGGTCGGGTTCAACCACTTCTTCCGCGGCAAGGACCACCCTGGCGGCGGCGATCAGATCTACTTCCAGGGGCACTCCTCGCCCGGCATCTACGCCCGCGCGTTCCTCGAGGGCCGGCTGACCGAGCACCAGATGGACGGCTTCCGCCAGGAGGTCAGCCACCCCGGCGGCGGCCTGTCCTCCTACCCCCACCCGCGCCTGATGCCGGAGTTCTGGGAGTTCCCGACCGTCTCGATGGGCCTCGGTCCCATGAACGCCGTCTACCAGGCGCGGTTCAACCGCTACCTGCAGGCGCGTGGCATCAAGGACACCTCCGATCAGCACGTCTGGGCGTTCCTCGGCGACGGGGAGATGGACGAGGTCGAGTCGCTCGGCGCCATCGGCATCGCCGCGCGCGAGGAACTGGACAACCTGACGTTCGTCATCAACTGCAACCTGCAGCGGCTCGACGGACCCGTCCGCGGCAACGGCAAGGTCATCCAGGAACTGGAGTCCTTCTTCCGCGGCGCCGGCTGGAACGTCATCAAGGTCATCTGGGGCCGTGAGTGGGACGCGCTGCTCGCCGCCGACCGCGACGGCGCGCTGGTCAACCTGATGAACCAGACGACCGACGGCGACTACCAGACCTACAAGGCCGAGGACGGCGCCTTCGTCCGCGAGCACTTCTTCGGCCGCGACCCGCGCACCCGCAAGATGGTCGAGCACCTCAGCGACAAGGAGATCTGGAACCTCTCCCGCGGCGGCCACGACTACCGCAAGGTCTACGCGGCGTACAAGGCCGCGATGGACCACAAGGGCCAGCCGACCGTCATCCTGGCCAAGACCATCAAGGGCTGGACGCTGGGCAGCCACTTCGAGGGCCGCAACTCGACCCACCAGATGAAGAAGCTGACCGCCGAGGACCTGGCCGCCTTCCGCGACCGGCTGTACCTCGACATCCCCGACTCGGCGCTGGACAAGACCCTGCCGCCCTACTACAAGCCGCCGGAGGGCTCCGACGAGCTGGAGTACATGCTCGAGCGGCGCCGCCAGCTCGGTGGCTCCGTGCCGCGTCGTCGTGCGGAGTTCAAGCAGCTCAAGTCCCCCGACGACAAGGCCCTGGACGTCCTGCGGCGCGGTTCCGGCAAGCAGGAGGTGGCGACGACGATGGCGTTCGTCCGCCTGCTCAAGGAGCTGCTGAAGGACAAGGAGCTCGGCCCCCGCTTCGTGCCGATCATCCCGGACGAGGCGCGGACCTTCGGCCTGGACTCCCTGTTCAGCTCGCACAAGATCTACAACCCGGCCGGCCAGCGCTACACCTCGGTCGACCGCGAGCTGATGCTGGCCTACAAGGAGTCCGAGCAGGGCGTCATCCTGCACGAGGGCATCAACGAGGCCGGCTCCACGGCGTCGTTCACCGCCGTCGGCACGTCGTACGCCACGCACGGCGAGCCGATGATCCCGATCTACATCTTCTACTCGATGTTCGGGTTCCAGCGGACCGGTGACGGGTTCTGGGCGGCCGCCGACCAGATGGCGCGCGGCTTCGTCCTCGGTGCGACCGCGGGCCGGACGACGCTCAACGGCGAGGGGCTCCAGCACGAGGACGGGCACTCGCTGCTCCTCGCGCACAGCAACCCCGCGGTGGTGAGCTACGACCCTGCCTTCTCCTACGAGGTCGCCCACATCACGCGCGACGCCCTGGTGCGCATGTACGGCGACGACCCGGGCGCTCCGCTGGGCGGGCACCGCTCCCCCGAGGTCATGTACTACCTGACGGTCTACAACGAGCCGTTCAACCAGCCGGCCGAGCCTGAGGACCTCGACGTCCAGGGCCTGTTGGCCGGCATGTACCGCTACGCCGAGGGCCCGCAGATCGAGAACGGCAAGCGGGCGCAGCTGCTCGCCTCCGGCGTCGCCGTCCCGTGGGCGCTGCGGGCGCAGGAGCTGCTGGCCAACGACTGGGGAGTCTCCGCCGACGTCTGGTCGGTGACGTCCTGGGGCGAGCTGCGCCGGCAGGCCGACGAGGCGACCGAGCACAACTTCCTGCACCCCGACGAGGACCCGCAGGTCCCCTACGTCACCTCGCGGCTGCAGGACACCGAGGGCCCGGTCGTCGCGGTGTCGGACTGGATGCGCGCCGTTCCCGACCTGCTCGCGCCGTACGTGCCCGGCGGGCTGTCGAGCCTGGGCACCGACGGGTTCGGTCTCTCCGACACGCGCCCGGCGCTGCGCCGGCACTTCCACGTCGACGCCGAGTCGATCGTCGTCCGCGTCCTGGCCACGCTGGCCGACCGCGGCGAGCTCGACCGGTCGGTCGTCCGGGAGGCGGTCGAGAAGTACCAGGTAAACGACGTGCAGGCCGCGCCTGCCGAGGAGCGGACGGACCCCAGCCCGGCAACCTGAGCCCGAGCGGAGTGGGAGGGCGCGGAAAATGCGTCCCTCCCACTCCGCGCGTGTCCTCAGCCCTCGTCGCCGTCCCCGTCCCCTGAGGACGACGACGAGACGGCGTCATGCCACGTGGCCTCCGCCCCGGCGTGGCCGACCCGGACGATCTGCTGCACCGTGCCGACGACCGCGACGAGGGTGAGCACCCCCGCCACGACCGGCACCCAGCGAGCCCGGCTGACGTCCCGCTCAGGTGCCCCGGCCCGCCGCCGGTCCAGGAGCCACAGGGCGAGAGCCACGACGAACAGCCCGATGGCCCAGGGCAGCATGCCGTCGGCCAGCTGGGCGTGCTGTTCGACCAATGAGTTCTCGCCGACCGTGTGCTCGAGGCTCTCGCCACTCTGCGTCGCCATCGGAACCAGGACCAGCGCGACACCGGCCAGCAGGGGGGTCACGACCCCCAGCCGGCGTCGGGCGTCCGGCCAGAACGCGTGCAGGAGCACGGCCAGCGCCGCCAGCGGCAGCAGAACCACCGTTGCGTGCACCACGATCGCGTGGGTGGGCAGACCGAATACGGTCTCGGGCATGACGGCTCCGAACTTCTCGGGGATGGGGGCCGACCCTAGGAATGCGCCCACGCCCGCCGAAAAAACTCGCGCCCGCCTGTGAAAAGCATGTGAATGTCGCGCTGGGCCGCATCCGGGCGCCCCGGAACCGATCGGCCGCGAGGTCAGGCCAGGGCGCGCAGGGCCATCTCTGCGTACAGGGCGACCCCGGCCGGCAGCGGCTCCTCGTCGAACACCACGAGGTTGGAGTGGTTGGCCGGCGCGGTCGCCGGGTCGAGGCCGGGCGGGCAGGCGCCGAGGAACGCCATCGCGCCCGGCACCTTCTCCAGCACGTAGGAGAAGTCCTCCGCGCCCATGAGCGGTGCGCGCATGAGAGCACTGGCCGGCGCCCCGAGCAGGTCGGTCGCGGTCTCGAGCACCTCCGCGGCCGCCCCGGCGTCGTTCACCGTCACCGGGTAGCCCGCTACGTGCTCGAACTCCACGGTCATCTCGTGCGCGGCGGCCACGTGCGTGGCCACCCGCTGGACCGAGGCCACGACCTGGCTGCGCTGGGCGGCCGAGAGGGTGCGGATGGTGCCCTCGAGGAACGCGCTGTCGGGGATGACGTTGTTGGTCGAGCCCGCCTCGATGTGCGCGACCGTGACGACCGCGGGGTCGAAGACGTCCACCCGCCGGGTCACCATCGACTGGAGGGCCAGCACGATCTCGGCCGCCACCGGGATCGGATCCGCGGCGGCATAGGGCTCGGAGGCGTGCCCACCCCGCCCGCGGACGACCATGCGCCACTGGTCGGCCGCGGCCATCATCGGCCCGGGCCGGACGTTCACCGTCCCGCTGGGCATCGTCGACGAGATGTGCAGCGCGAACGCGCCGCTGACCGGCGCATCCGGGACGACGTCCAGCAGGCCCTCCTCGAGCATGAAGCGCGCGCCGTGGAAGCCCTCCTCCCCCGGCTGCACCATGAACACGACCTGGCCGGACAGCAGGTCGCGCCGCTCGGCCAGCAGCCGGGCCGCGCCGAGCAGCATCGCCACGTGCGTGTCGTGCCCGCAGGCGTGCATCGCGCCGGGCACCTCGGAGGCGAACGGCAGGCCGGTGTCCTCGTGCACCGGCAACGCATCCATGTCCCCACGCAGCAGGTATGTGGGGCCGGGGCGGGCGCCGCGGAGCACGCCGACGACGGAGCTGGTCGACTTCCCCGTGGTGACCTCGATCGGCAGGTCGGCCAGTCCGGCCAGCACGGTGGCCTGCGTCTGCGGCAGGTGCAGGCCGATCTCCGGGTGCCGGTGCAGCCGGCGACGCAGCTCGATGGTGCGGTCGGCGTCGTTGTAGGCAGCGGACAGGAGATCCGCACTGGTCGGCATGCACCCCACTCTCCCTCAGGGGCGCGGGAGCCCGCTCGCTACTCCGCCCAGGCGGGGCGGGCGGAGTCGAGCTGCCAGACGAGGGCCGCCCCCGCCCCGGGAACCGGGCCCCCGGACTGCTGCTCCACGACCACCCGGTCGGCACCGCGCAGCACGAGCAGCCCCGCCGGCGCCCTCACCGACTCGCCGGGCAGCACGCGCGCCACCCACAGCCGGGCGTCGGACCGGCCGAGCTCCACCCACCCGCGCGGCCCGCGGTGCACCTCGTGCGACGGCGGAGCGGCCGGATCCGCGCTGCGCAGGTAGCACTGCAGCACCCGGACGCCGTCTTCCCCGGCCGTCTCGTCGTGATCGAGACCCGTCCCCGCCCGCAGCACGGCGACGTCGCCGGCTTCGACGACGGCGCCGTCCCCCCACCCGTGCCGCAGCGAGCCGGTCAGGACGACGGCGACGACGTCGACCGCACGGTGGGTATGCCGCCCGTACGAGCCGCCGGGCGGGAGCCGGTCGTCGGCGATCCGCAGCAGCGGGCCGCGTGACCCGTCGTCCGCGGTGAGCAGGATCCGCTGGTGCAGGTCGTTCACGACGTCGGCCGCAACGCCGCCCGGCCCTCGGCGAACGCCCCGAACGCCAAGGCGGTCAGCAGGCTCCAGCCGACCCCCAGGGCCCAGCCGCCGACGACGTCGGAGACGAAGTGCACGCCCAGCCACATGCGCGTCAGCCCGACCAGGAGGACCAGCAGGACGCCGGCGGCGAGCGCCAGATGCCGGGCGCGGGCGGCCAGCAGCGGCCAGGCCATGATCAGCGCGACCGTGACCAGGGTGGCGATCCCCGAGGAGTGCCCGCTCGGGAAGCTCAGGGACTCCAGCCGCGCGCCACCCTGCGCGAAGTCCGGACGCACCCGCCCGAAGTACACCTTCAGCAGCGTGTTCAGCGGACCGATGAGCGCGACGGCGGTGATCAGCCAGGCCGCCGTCCACCAGAGCCGGCGCCGCAGCAGCAGCACCAGCGCCGGCACGAAGACGACCACCCGGAACCAGGACGACCCGGGCGTCGTCAGCACCTCCAGGAGGACGTCGAGGGCGCGGGCGCGCTGGTCGCCGACGTAGAGCGCCTCGCTCACCGCCCCGTCCAGGCGCAACTGGGGGCCGAAGTCGGTGCGCACGCCTGCCCCGAGCAGACCGAGCACCACGATGCACGCCACCGTGACGGCCGTCGCCGCGGGAGCCGCCTGCGCGGCACGCTTCCGGGTGACCGGCGCGGTGCTGTCGAGGGGTTCACTCACCGCTCCACTCTCCCCGATGACCTCGGCCGTGACACGCTGAACGGGTGACCACCCGGGGGAGCTCGCGGGCGCCGAGCGCGCCGAGCGCGGCGACGCTGCGGCGGCTCGAGCGGTCGTCGGGCGCCCTGGCCACCAAGGCCGTCGCCCGGATGGACGACGAGCTGACCTGGTTCCGGGCCATGCCCGCCGACCGGCGCTCGTGGGTGACCCTCGTCGCGCAGGCCGGGATCGCCTCGCTCGTCGAGTGGTGCCGCGACCCCGGCCGGCCGCCGCGGCTGACCGGCGAGGTGTTCGGTGCCGCGCCCCGCGAGCTGGTGCGCGTGGTCGCTCTCAAGCAGACCGTCGACCTGATCCGGGTCACCGTCGACGTCCTGGAGGACCACGTCGACTCGGTCGCCGAGCCCGGTGACGAGGACGCCCTCCATCTCGCCGTCCTGCAGTTCAGCCGCGAGGTCGCGTTCGCGACGGCGCACGTCTACGCCAGCTTCGCGGAGAACCGCGGCGCCTGGGACGCCCGGCTGGAGGCCCTCGTCGTCGACGCCCTCGTGCGCGGGGAACGGTCCGAGGAGCTCTCCGGACGGGCGGCCGCGCTGGGCTGGGCGTCGATGTCGCCGGTCGTGGTGCAGGTCGGCGCCGCGCCGACCGGGATCGACGACCCCCACGCACAGGTGCGCCGGGCGGCACGGTCGCTGCGCGCCGAGGTGCTCGTCGGCGTGCACGCCGAGCAGCTGGTCGTCGTCCTCGGCGGCCAGCAGGACCTGGAGTCGGTCGCGGAGCGGGTGAGCGAGGAGTTCGGGGACGGCCCGGTGGTCACCGGCCCCGTCGTCGACGGCCTGAGCCGCGCCGGTGAGTCGGCGGCGGTGGCGCTCGCCGGCCTCCGCGCCGCCCGGGGGTGGCCCGAGGCGCCGCGCCCGGTGTCGGCCGACGCCCTCCTCGCCGAGCGCGCCCTGGACGGCGATCCGCTGGCGCGAGCCGCGTTGCAGGAGCGGGTGGCCGGCCCGCTGCAGGCGGCGGGCGGGGAGGTCCTCGAGACCGTGCGAGCCGTGCTCAACAGCGGCGGCAACCTCGAGGCCAGCGCCCGGGCGATCTTCGTCCACCCGAACACGGTGCGGTACCGGCTGAGGCGGGCGGCCGAGCTGACCGGGCTCTCGGCGACCGATCCGCGGGGCAGCTGGACCCTGCAGGTGGCCCTCGCGCTCGCCCAGCTGGACCGCGACCGCTCACTCTGGCACTGACTCGCAGCGGTGAGCGGCCAGGCCCCGTGCGGAGGCTCGTCCCGAGCTTGCGAGGGATGAGGAGGACGGCGTCCTTCACTGGTCCCTACCACGAAGGGCCCCCTCCGCGCCTATTGCGCGAGAGTGATTTAGAGGGTTCCTACAAAGATCACCGCTGTGCTTTCGTGTCGCTTCGAGGCGCGAGGACCCCACGGGCACTGGCACGGTGAGGGGGTGCTGGCCGTCCTCGCCCCCGGACAGGGTGCGCAGAAGCCCGGAATGCTCACCGACTGGCTGGAGCTTCCTGGCGCCGAGTCCTTCTTCCGCCGCGCCGGTGAGATCGCCGACGCCGACCTGCTGACCCTCGGCACCACCGGCGACGCCGAGGCCATCAAGGACACCGCGGTCACCCAGCCGCTGGTCGTCGCGATGAGCCTGTTCGTGGCCCAGGAGCTCGGCGCGGTGCCCGAGCCCGGGGCGCCCGCCAACGGCGACGTCGTCATCACCGGCCACAGCGTCGGCGAGCTCACCGCGGCGGCGCTGGCCGGCGTGCTGAGCATCGAGGACGCGATCGCGCTGACCGCGGCGCGCGGGCGGGCGATGGCCGCCGCGTGCGCGCTGACGCCGACCGGCATGTCCGCCGTCCTCGGTGGCGACCCCGACGAGGTGCTGGCAGCGATCGACAAGCACGGCCTCACCCCGGCCAACATGAACGGCGCGGGCCAGATCGTGGCCGCCGGCGCGATCGAGGGGCTCGAGGCGCTCAAGGCCGACCCACCGGCGAAGGCCCGGATCATGCCGCTCTCGGTCGCGGGCGCCTTCCACACCTCGTACATGTCGTCGGCACGCGAGGAGCTCGAGGATGTCGTCGGCGGCCTGACCCCGGCCGAGCCGAGCCGGCGGCTGCTGTCCAACGCCGACGGCGCCGCCGTCGACTCCGGTGCCGAGGTGGTCCGTCGGCTGGTCAGCCAGGTCACCAGCCCGGTGCGCTTCGACTCCTGCCTGGCCACCCTGCGCGACCTGGGTGTGACCGCCGTGGTCGAGCTGCCGCCGGCCGGCGCGCTCGCCGGCCTGGCCAAGCGCGAGTGGAAGGGCTCGGACATCGAGATCCTCGCCGTCGCGGCGCCCAAGGACCTCGACCGCGCCCGCGAGCTGCTCGGAGGTACCGCGTGACCGACCCCGGCTACGACTGGCGGCTCGTCGTCGCCCCGGCACGCGGCACGGTCCGGCCGGTCGACGCCCCCGAGGGCAGCCGGTTCGCGGCCGGCAGCCCGCTCGGCGTCGTCCGCGGCCGTCGCGACCAGATCGACGTCTCGGCGGGCTATGCCGGGGTACTGGCCGAGTGGCTCGTGCACGACGGCGACCTCGTCGACGCCGGTGACCCGATCGCCCGTCTCTATCCGGAGGTGTCCCCGTGACGACCATCCAGCTGCCGACCGGGGCGCCCGGCGCGCGCGTCCTCGGCCTCGGCGCCTACCGCCCGCGCCGGCGGGTGACCAACGACGAGCTCGCCCAGGTGATGGACACCAGCGACGAGTGGATCCAGACCCGCGTGGGCATCGCCGAGCGCCGGTGGGCCTCCGACGACGAGACCCTCGTCGACATGGCCGTCGCGGCGGGAGGCAAGGCCATCGCCGCGAGCGGCATAGCCACCGGCGACATCGACCTGGTCATCGTGGCCAGCGCCAGCCTGCGCAAGCCGATCCCCGGCATCGGCCCGCAGGTCGCCCACCGGCTCGGCGTCGCCCGTCCGGGCTCGTTCGACCTCAACGCCGGGTGCGCCGGCTTCTGCTATGCGCTCAGCGTGGCCAGCGACGCCATCCGGGCCGGCTCCGCCCGGCACGTCGTCGTCATCGGGGTGGAGCGGCTGACCGACGTCACCGACCTCACCGACAGGGGGACGGCGGTGATCTTCGCCGACGGAGCCGGCGCTGTGGTCGTCGGCCCGTCCGACGAGCCGGCCATCGGCCCGGTCGCGTGGGGCAGCGACGGTGACCAGCACACCGCCATCTCGATCCCCGAGGGCCTCCCCCACATGACGATGGCCGGTCAGGCCGTCTACCGCTGGGCGACGACGAAGCTGACCCACGCCCTCGAGGAGGCGATGCGGAAGGCCGGCGTCACGGCCCAGGACATCGACGTGTTCGCCCCCCACCAGGCGAACCTGCGCATCGTCGAGTCGATGACCAAGAAGCTCGGCCTGCCGGAGTCCACGGTCATCGCCCGGGACATCGTCCAGTCCGGCAACACGTCGGCCGCCTCGGTGCCGCTGGCGCTCACCGCCCTGATGGAGTCCGGCGAGGCCAAGTCGGGCGATCTCGCCCTGGTGCTCGGGTACGGCGCGGGCCTCACCTTCGCCGGCCAGGTGCTCGTCCTGCCGTGACCGTCCCCGCCGTGTTTGCGGCCCCCGATCCCCGGGACACCGTGTCCCGGTCGACGGCGGAACCCCCGCCTTGTCGCGTAGCCCCCTTCGAGAGAGAGGACCCCGCGTGAGCCGCGAGGACATCCAGACCGGTCTGGCCGAGATCCTGGAGGAGGTCGCCGGCGTCACGCCCGCCGACGCGACCCCCGAGAAGTCGTTCACCGATGACCTCGACGTCGACTCCCTGTCGATGGTCGAGATCGCCACCGCCGTCGAGGACAAGTTCGGGGTCGCCATCCCCGACGACGAGCTCGCCAACATCAAGACCGTGGGCGACGCCATGAACTACATCGAGAAGAACCAGGGCTGAGTCCCTCGGGTCCCGCCGTCGACCCCGGCGGTGGGACCCGGCCCTGCCGGCCAGGTCGCCCGACCGGCCCAGACCCTCAGCCATCGCGGCCCCGGCCGCCGTTCCAGGAGGAAGAGTCATGAGCACATCCGCCACCGACGTCGTCGTCACCGGGCTGGGTGCCACCACGCCTCTGGGCGGGGACGTCGACACCACCTGGGACGCCCTCCTCGCCGGGCGGTCAGGGGTCAGCCGGATCACCGACGACTGGATCAAGGAGTACCCGGCGCAGCTCGTCGCCCGGCTCGCCTCCGACCCGGCCGACCAGATCGACCGCGTGCGCGCCCGGCGCCTCGACCGCAGCCAGCAGGTCGCCGTCATCGCCGCCGAACAGGCGTGGGCCGCCTCCGGTGCCGCCGACTCCGGCGTCGCCCCCGAGCGGATCGCCGTCGTCTTCGGCACCGGCATCGGCGGCGCGCTGACCCTCCTCGGGCAGGACGACGTCCTCGAGGAGAAGGGCCCGAAGCGGGTCTCCCCCTTCACCATCCCGATGCTCATGCCCAACGGCCCGGCCGCCGCGGTCGGACTGGCCGTCGGTGCGAAGGGCGGCGTCCATGCGCCGGTGAGCGCGTGCGCGTCCGGCGCCGAGGCCATCCGCTGGGGGCTCGACCTGCTCCGGTTCGACCGCGCCGACATCGTGCTCGTAGGCGGCACCGAGGCCTGCGTGCACCCGCTGCCGATGGCCGGGTTCGCCGCCATGCGCGCCATGTCGACCCGCAACGACGAGCCCGAGCGCGCCTCCCGTCCCTTCGACAAGGCCCGCGACGGCTTCGTGCTGGGCGAGGGTGCCGCGGCGCTCGTGCTCGAGCGCGGGGACGCCGCCCGGGCGCGCGGCGCCCGGGTGCACGCGCGGCTGGCCGGGGCCGGCGGCACCGCCGACGGCTACGACCTCGTCGCCCCGCACCCCGAGGGCGAGGGCGCCGCACGGGCCATCGGCGCGGCCCTGCGCGACGCGGGGCTGAGCCCGTCCGACATCGGCCACGTCAATGCGCACGCCACCTCGACCCCGGTCGGCGACACCGCCGAGGCGGCCGCCATCCGCTCGTCGCTCGGCGAGCACGTGATGGTGACCGCCACGAAGAGCCAGACCGGCCACCTGCTCGGCGCCGCCGGGGCCCTGGAATCGGTGTTCGCCGTCCTCGCGCTGCGCGAGCAGATCGTGCCCGCGACCGCGAACCTCGACGACCCGGACGACGACGAGTCGGTCCAGGCCCTCGACATCGTCCGCGGTGAACCCCGCAAGGCGACGTTCGACGCCGCCGTCAACGACTCGTTCGGCTTCGGCGGTCACAACATCGCGCTGGTGTTCACCAAGGCCTGACGCGACCCGCTGCTCCTTCGGACCCGGCGCTCCACGAGCCGGGCCCGCCAGTCAGGCACGCCCGCTCCAGGAGGCCACGTGACCACCGTCGATGCCACCGCGCCGCTGCCCGCCACCGATCCGCGCGATCCGGAGGACCGGCTGCAGCGGTTCTTCGACGTCGGCTCGATGGACCTCCTGGTGCCGCGGGACACCTCGGGGGTCGTGGCGGCGCGCGGCACCGTGTCGGGCACGCGCACCATCGCGTTCTGCACCGACGCCACGGTCATGGGCGGCGCCATGGGGCTCGACGGGTGCCGCCACATCGTCGACGCGATCGACGCGGCTGTGCGGGAGCGCCTGCCCGTGGTCGGCATCTGGCACTCCGGCGGCGCGCGGCTGGCCGAGGGAGTCACCGCCCTGCACGCGGTCGGCGAGGTGTTCGCGGCGATGGTGCGCGCCTCGGGTCGCGTTCCGCAGATCTCCGTCGTCCTCGGCCCGGCCGCCGGTGGCGCCGCCTACGGCCCGGCGCTCACCGACCTGGTGATCATGGGGCCGGCCGGCCGGGTCTTCGTCACCGGCCCCGACGTCGTCCGCTCGGTGACCGGTGAGGACGTCGACATGGAGAGCCTCGGCGGCCCCGACACCCACGGCCGGCGCAGCGGCGTCGTCCACGTGGTCACCGACTCCGAACCCTCGGCGCTGGAGACGGCCCGGCTGGCCGTCGACCTGTTCGCCGACCAGGGCACGTTCGCCTCGGTCGAGGGCGAGCCGGACGTGGACCTGCGCGGCCTGCTGCCGGAGCAGCGCCAGCGCGCCTACGACGTCAAGCCGCTGATCGCGCAGGTGCTCGACGGCCCCGGCCTGGAGCTGCATCCGCGCTTCGCCCCCAACATCGTCACGACCCTCGGCCGCCTCGCCGGCCGCACGGTCGGCGTCATCGCCAACAACCCGCTGCGGCTGGGTGGCTGCCTGGACTCGGCGTCGGCGGAGAAGGCCGCCCGGTTCGTGCGGATGTGCGACGCATTCGGGGTGCCGCTGGTCGTGCTCGTCGACGTCCCCGGCTACCTGCCGGGCGTGGGTCAGGAGTGGGACGGCGTCGTGCGGCGCGGCGCGAAGCTGCTGCACGCCTTCGCCGAGGCGGTCGTGCCGCGGGTGACGCTGGTGACCCGCAAGTCCTACGGCGGCGCCTACATCGCGATGAACGCCCGCTCGCTGGGGGCGACGACGGTGTTCGCGTGGCCCGGCGCCGAGGTCGCCGTCATGGGCGCGAAAGCGGCCGTGGGCATCCTGCACCGGAAGAAGCTGGCCGCGGCTCCGCCGGGTGAGCGCGAGGCGCTGCACGCGAAGCTCGCCGAGGAGCACGAGCGGATCGCCGGGGGCGTCAACCGGGCGCTGCAGATCGGCGTGGTCGACGAGGTCGTGGAACCGACCGAGACGCGCCGACGCCTGGTGGGGGCGCTGGCCGCCGCCCCGGGCGGACGCGGCGCGCACGGCAACATCCCGCTGTAGGGCGCTTCCCCGGCCGCCGTACTGGGCGCTGCGGCGAGTGAGGGCGCTGTCGTCGTCGCGAACGGCACGAGTGCCGTCGTATCGCGGGGGGTGCCGCGATGTGGGGCGGCACTGGCAGCGATACCGCGGCACCGGACGCCGACCGAGGCCGCAGCCACGCCGGCGACAAGACCCCGGACAGTGAAAGGTCGCCCGGGCGCCGCTTCCCCGACGACGCCCGAACGACCGGACTCAGACTACGACGACCCGCGGGACGAGACCGGAGTGTCGTGTTCCATTCGTAACCCGCCAGCCCCGCTGCAGGGTCCCACCGCGAGCCTGCGAGCGGTGGGGGGCAGTGGGGTCCTTTCTCAGACGACCTGGTGCAGCCACGTGATGGGGCTGCCGTCGCCGGCGTGGCGGTAGACCTCGAGGTCGGCGTCCCAGGCCGCGCCGAGCAGTTCGTCGACCCCGTGCCGGAACGCCTCGATCGAGGTGGCCGTCGCGGCGAGGTGACGCAGCTGCTGCTCGCTCACGACCAGATCGCCGTTGGCGCTGGTCGGCGCGCGGAACACGCCGTGCCCGGGCACGTAGGACATCCGCTCGCCGTCGTTGCCGTGGCTGGCTTCCTCGGTGACCTCGAAGCGGAGCATCGGCCACGCCTTCAGGGCAGCAACCAGCTTGGCGCCTGTCCCGGGCGAACCCGTCCAGGCAACCTCGGCACGGTACGAACCGTGCGCCGCAGGCTGCTCATCCCACGACAGGGAGACCGGCGCGCCGACGACGCGTTCAAGCGCCCACTCGACGTGCTGGCAGAGCGCCTTCGGGCACGCGTGCACGAAGACGACACCCTGGGTTGACCGTCGCTGCACGGGGCACCTCCATCGACTCGACCGGTCTCGTCTTCCCCTACGGACCCATCGATTCGGTGACGCGCTGTATTCGGCAGTGGCGGAGCAGGGCTCCCGCGAACAGTCTGCACGATGAACACCGCATCGCGCCAGCCCGGGTGGTGCGGATGCGGCAGATGTGACGGAAGGTGACTGTGCTAGCTCTAATCGCTGGTCAGACGCCATAGCACGACGAGCGGGACGACGTCCACCTGTCTTCCTGCGGCAGAATCGCCGAATCCTCTGCGACCGAACCCCTCGACTGACCTGGGACATTGGCGCTCATCCCTCCGGCGCCTGATCATGACGGAGAGTGATCATCGGCTGGTCGTGTCCGGCCGCGACACGCCGTCCCCGGCCCCCTACGGGGCCAGAGATGTGACGCGATTCCCACCGGCGGTCTTCGACCGGTACATCGCGGCGTCCGCGCGGTGCATGAGGTCGACGACGTCGTCCCCCGGCTCGACCTCCGCGACCCCGACACTGGCCGTCACGCCCGAAGCGGAGCCGACGAGCGCCACCGCCTCACGCAGCCGCTCCGCGAGCATCTCCCCCGAGAAGCTCACCGAGACGTCGGCCAGGACGGCGAACTCGTCGCCGCCGAGGCGCGCCACGGTGTCGGTCTCGCGGACCGCCGCGCCCAGAGCGGAACCCACCGCGGTGAGCAAGGTGTCGCCGGCGGCGTGACCGCCGGCGTCGTTGACCGCCTTGAAGCCGTCGAGGTCGACCAGGCACACCACCGTCGGGTGTCCCCAGGCGGCCGCGTCGACCGCCGCGCTGACCCGGTCGAGGAAGGCCCGTCGGTTCGGGATGCCGGTCAGCGGGTCGGTGGCGGCCAGCATCTCCTGCGTGCGGATGAGGATCAGCTGGCGGTCGTAGACGGCCCAGGAGTTCGCCGACGTCATCGCGCAGATCAGGGTGAAGGCGACCATCACCGCGAGGAAGAACAGACCGGACGTGGTCAGTCCGGGCAGCTCGACGAACAGGAGGTAGCCGCCGGTCATCACGGTCCCCATGGCGACCACGCCGTACGGCGGATAGGTGGTGGCCATGTAGGTGAGCGTGAGGAAGAGGAGTGCGTCGAGGGGGCTGGAGGCGCCGCCGTCGAACCGCGTGGCCAGGATGACCAGCGCGGAGGTGGCGAGGGTCCACAGGTAGAACAGGGTGGGGCCGCGACGATCACGCATCATCGCGGGCAGGGGCAGCAGCAAGAGGGCGGGACAGGCGACGACCACCAGCGCGGCCAGCCCCAGGATCGCGGGGTGGTGCCGGCCGGGGCTGTGCGTGATCAGCACGTAGCCGACGACCGCGAAAGTCGACAGTTCGCTGAGCAGGACGCCGTTGCGCACGTGCCGGAGCCAGTAGGCCACGCGAGCGTCGTCCCCGGCCAACGGCCGGTACAGCCCGTCCGCCAGCACAGCCATGAGCCGCCGGAACGGGCCCGGACGGGCAGCGCTCGGCGGCGCATCGGCGGCCCGGCGCGATGCGGGCACGTACTCACTCACCCTGCTGCGATCGTCCCGACCGGCCGGTTCCTTGATCCCGGCCGTCACCCGGTCGGGTGAACGGCGGTTGCCGACCGTTCGACGGACGTGCGTCGGACCACACCGCCCTCGATGCCTGCGCGGCGGATGCGCGGGTAGGGCGCCTCCGTGGGACGACGACACCAGGGCATGGCCGACGCCGGCCGCGAGGAGGTCTCGGGCATGGTGCTCGAGGCCTGGGACGCGTTCATCGACCGGGCCGAGGCCGTGGACCTCGACCGGTCGTCGCGGCTGCCGGGCTGGCGGGCGCACGAGATCTGCGTGCACCTGGGCTGCTGGGACGACCACCAGGCCCTCGCCGACCTCATCGCCTCGGCCCGCACCGGCGGCTCCGGCACGGCTCCGGACGTCGACGCCGTCAACGACCGGGTCACCCGCGCGCACCGGGACGCGACCCGCGACGAGGTGCTCGCGGCCCTGCGGCGCAACCGCGAGGCGACCGCCCGCTACCTGCAGAAGGAGCCGGTCGAACTGGACACCGCCCCGGCCGTCTCGGTGGTCGGCCGGCTGCCCCTGCTCAGCGTCGTCCTCGGTCAGGCCTACGAGCTCGCCGTCCACGGCCTGGACCTCGCCGCACTCGGCGCGCCACCGCCCCCGCCCTCGGTGCTGCAGTCAGGGCTGGCCGCCCTCGCCGACGTCACGGGTGCGCTCGCGGCGTCCAGCGGCATCCAGGGCGGGGCGACGCTGGCCACCCCGGACGGCGGCTGGACGTTCGCCGCGGACGGCGACGGGTGGACGGTGCGGCGGACGGCGCCCGGCCGGGGCAGTGGCCCCGCCGTGGAGGCGGACGCCGACCTGCTGCTCGAGGCGGCCTCGGGGCGGATCAATCCGGTGCCGGTGGTGGCGCGCGGTCGGCTGCGCGTGCACGAGGTGGGCGGGCTGCTGCGCCTGGCGCCGATCACGGAGAAGGTCCCCGGCATCCCGGGCGGGCCGATCCTCAAGCTCGCCGCCCGCACGATGGGCGGGGCCGGGGGCGTGCTGGGGCGGCTGTTCGGACGCGGCTAGCGGTCCGCCAGCCACGACAGCATCCGGCCCCTAGACCAGCAGCGGCCGAGGGCCTCGGCGCGCAGGACGGAATGACCGAACACCGCCAGACCGATGATGCTGTGGCCGGAGGCGGGGCGATCACCGAACGTCGGCACCGCCGGCGCGACTCCGACGCCCTCCACCGAAACCCACGCCACCGCCCGGCCGGTCGCTGCCGCGTCGAGGCGCTGCAGGAAGCGCAGGCGGCTCTCGAGCGGAACCTGCGACAGCGCCCACGTCGTGACGACGACGGGCAGGGCGTCCGCGGGTACCCTGGCGAGGGCGTCGGGCAGCAGGTCGACGGCGTCCCCCGTGAACAGCAGCGGAGGGTCCGTCGCCGCCAGCGCCAGCTCCGCGTCGAGCATCGCGGCCCGCTCCGGCTGGTCGAGCGGCAGGCAGGCGCGCAGCCACCGGGCGTCGTCGACATCGGTCACGTCGACGGGCTCACGGTCGATCGCGATGCGGGCGACGACCTAGGGGATGGTCAGCGTCGGGACCGGCCGGTCACCCACGAGGGAGGCCGTGAACCGCACGGGCGATGACGGGTCACCCAGCGTCTGTCCGTTGCTGTAGCTGATGCCGACCCGATCGACGTTCAGATTCATGCCGGCCGAGCAGCCCACGTCGAGCAACCCCACCGCTGTCGCGCCCACCCGGCTCGCCGCCTCGGCGATGGCGGGATGGAGGACGGCGTAGCGCCCGGTCTCGTCGGGCCGCGTTCTCCGGCGTGCGGCGATGGCCACGACCTCGTCGGTCAGGCCGAGCAGCGTGTCGATCGCCGCGCGTGCGGCCGCATCGCCGTCGGCGGTGGCGTAGGCCGCGGCGAGCTTCGGGGCACGTCCGGCGAGGGCGAGGTGGTGCAGCGCGGCGAGGATCAGCGCCGGCTGCCGCCTGCGCGGGGGCGCCGCCTGGATGGCCCGCAGCGCCTCGGCGGACTCGCTCAGGGCGATCGCGACGCGCCCGTACAGCAGTGATGTGCCGGCGGCGTCCACCTCGGCGAAGTGCCGGTACACCTCGGCGAGTGTGCGGGTCCTGGTCAGCGAACCTCCCGGGGCGGTCCCGGCCGAGCCCGGGGATCTGGCAGGCTGTCGCCACGGGGCGGTAGCTCAGCCGGTCAGAGCATGGGACTCATAATCCCTGGGTCGTGGGTTCGAGCCCCACCCGCCCCACCACAGCCCCACCGCAGGTGCCGTGGCGCCGACGGTCAGGGCCGTGGTTCCGCGTCTCGAGCCGCTCGATCGTCCGCGGAGGTGCGTGGCGCGGGTGCACCGCCCCAGTCCTCGCCGAGCGTTCCTTGCGCCGCCGCTATCCCGCCCCGGTCACCGCCCCGCCCCCGTAGGACGAAGGCGATCCCCACCGCGAGGAGACCCCCGACCACCGGACCGACGAGATAGGCCCACCACGCGGTCCAGTCGCCGAGCACGAGGGCGGGTCCGAGCGACCGGGCAGGGTTCATCGACGCGCCGCTGACCGGCGATCCCCACAGCCCCGCCAGCGCGATGTAGCTGCCCACGCCGATGGCGGCGAGCGGCCCGATCTGCTGGGCGCCGGATGCGGTGCCCAGGATCACGCTGACCAGCCCCGTGGTCAGGACGATCTCCCACAGCATCGCCGTCGTGCCGGAGACGCCGCTCCCAGGCAGGGTCAGCCCCGCACTGCCCTGCTTGCCGAGCATCGCCCACAGCAGCAGGGTGGCCAGGACGGCCCCGAGGAATTGGGCCACGACGTACGCCGGGACGCGCCGCCACGGGAAGTCACCCCGTGCCGCGAAGGCGAGGGTGACCGCCGGGTTGAGGTGCGCGCCGGACACCGTTCCCATGAACAGGATGATCGCGAGGACCATGAGCGCCGGCGAGACGACCTTCGCGCCGTACGGCACCGCATCGCCGCCGAAACGGGCGTTCACCATGCCGCCGCCGACGGCGACCAGGACCAGGAAGAAGGTGCCCAGCACCTCGGAGAACAGCCGCCGGCCCTCGTAGCTGTCGTTCCAGAAGTCGAACTGGTGGGCGACCGAGTTGGGATGCCCCATCGACCGCAGCGCCAGGTTCGCCTGGTGCAGCGCCTTTTGCCGGTCAGCCCCGGAAAGCTCAGCGGATCCACTCTGGCTCGTCACGGCGTCACACTGGTGTGCCGACGGCGTTATCTCCTCACCCGCCGAGGATGAGCCCGTCTCAGGCTGCACAGAGGCCGGGACGTCGACGATGAACCCGATCACCACGGTGATGACGACGACGACCGTGGCGAACAGCTGCAGCCGGACGAGGTGGAACCGGCTGTCAGCGTCGGGTGTCGCTCCAGCACGACTGCACTCGCGCCCAGAGCGCCTCGTAGGAGGTCGCCGCGGTACTGGTCGGCGCGAACACCGGCACCGGCGCCCGCTCCTGGGCCATCTGCTCGATCACCGCCCGGTTCGGGATCGCCTCGGCCACCACGGACGCGCGCTCCTGGGGCAGCTGATCGGCGAACTCGCGGTGGGACTTCTTGCGGCGGTCCACCATGGACACGAACGCCATCACCTGGGGCTTACGCCCGGGCATCCCATCCACGAAATCCACGAGCTGGTCGTAGGTGCGCACCGACAGCACCGCGGGGATCAGCGGGACGAGCAGCACGTCGCAGGCGTGGACGATGTTCTCCGACACCAGGGACACGCTGGGCGGGCAGTCGAGGATCACCACGTCGTACTCACCCTTGAGCGGCGCGATGAGACGGCGGATGCGGTCCGTGGGGCGTTTCCGGGAATCCAGGTCGAAGTCGAGATGGCGATAGCTGAAGTCCGCCGGCATCAGATCGAGGTGGTCGAAGTCGGTGCCCTTGATCGCGTCGTCCAGGGTGCGCTTGCCGGCCACGATCGCCGCGCCGCCCCCTTTGACCTTGGGCTTCACACGGAACAGGTAGGTGGCCGAGCCCTGCGGATCGAGGTCCCAGAGCAGGGTGCGCAGCCCGTCGCGTGATGCAAGGTAGGCGAGATTGACCGCCGTCGACGTCTTCCCGACGCCTCCCTTGATGTTGTAGCTGGCCACGACCTTCATCCCACTGGTCCTCATCGCACCCGTCCTGCCGTCGCGGTGGCGGCTGCCCGGGTCGGCGCCGCACGGAGCTGATCGGGCCGGGATGCCCGGCGCTGCACGGGCCGGCGCGCGAACCGCTCGAACATGTCGGCGAAGCGCTCGCGCGACGAGTCCTGGTCCACCTGCAGCCGGGCCGCGATCTCGCCCATCGCGAGGATCGTCCGAGTGGACACCCCGTCGCGGGCGATGAGGTCGGTGGCGAGCGCGTGGATGGCGTCGCGCTGGGCCTCGCTGTCCTGAAACGTCCCCAGCACGTCCTGCAACGCCTTCAGCTCCTTGACGGAGCCGCGCGCATCACCTGGACCCAGCACCGGGGTGAACATCTCCAGCAGGTAGCGCAGCTCCTTCGCACGTTTGCGCAGGTCGTGCAGGGCCTCGGCAGGAGACTCGTCGGTGATCCGCGAGCCGCGACGGAGCACACGTCGTTCGGCCATCGCGAGGCGTTCGATGCCGATGATCGCCGCCGTGGGTCCGGCACGGGGCCGCCCGTCCCAGCCGGCCAGCCCCTCCAGCGACGCACGCCACCGGGCACGGAACCGCTCGAAGCGCGCCGAGAGCAGGCCGCGCACCAGCGCACTCTGCGCCTCCGCACGGCGGCCGATCAGCTCGCGCTCGAGCGGCTCGACGTCCCCGGGCCGCGCGCCGCTGAGACCGCTCGTCAGGGACGGGAGATGCTGCAGGAGGACGTCGAGGTCGCGCGAGGGCGTGGTGAGGTCGCCGAGCCACTTCAACTGCGGCGTTCCCCAGGCCACGACGGCGGGGGGCAGGACGTCGCCCAGCAGCTTGACCGCCGAGCGACTCCGCCGGACCGCCACCCGGAAGTCGTGCAGGAACTCGATGTCGACGTCCTTCACGGTGCCGCCCCAGGCGGCCTCCATCTCATCGAGGAAGGACACCAGCATCCTGGCCACCGCCACGCCGGCGGGCAGGCCCGGCTCCATCGCCGGGCGCATCCCGTCGGGATCGATCCCCGCCGCGAGCAGCGCCGCCGGATAGCCGACACGGTCGGCACGAACCAGTCCCGCCCGCTGGGCGACGCGGGCGGCGCGGGCGCCCACCCCGGCGTAGCCCCGCAGCGGGACCAGCCACAGGCCGCCTGGCAGCCCACCGCGGCCCCCGAGGATCGTGGCCGGGCGCTCGTGCACGAGGCGCACGACTGTCTTGCCCTCGGCATCGTGGAGGCTGCCGCTGACGATCGTGCCGGCCACCTCCACCACCGGCAGGATCGCGCGCACCCCGAGGACCGGCTCCAGACGTGGCCGGAGCCAGATAGGAAGCGAGCCAGGCAGGCACGGCCGGTCGAGAGTGTCCAGGCCTGCGGTGACGGTGGATCCGTCGGCACCGATGAGCTGGAGCGTGGGCTCGTCGCCGTCCTCGGCTGCGGTGACCATCAGCGCCATCCCACGGCGGTACAGACGGAAGTCGGCGGTGTCCAGCCACGTCCTCCGCGTGACGACCGGCCGGCCCATGGCCACCGTCCAGGCGCTCGCCAGCTCCTTCAGGACGGCGCTCACCGCCGATGGTTGCGGGCCGACCCAGAACTGACCGGCGCCAAGACCACTCACCGGCGTTCCTCTCAGATCACCGACGTCGGTTGGGTGTCGCGCATTCTGTCGATCGCACGTGACCACCGGGGTGAGGCGCGCGGGACGCCGACATCACACAGGATCAGTGCGGCCCCGCGGATCGTCCGGAGCGCGCGAGGCGTCGGTGCGCAGTTCCGAACGGCGACGATCTCGGCGCGACCGCCGCTCGAGGCAGGCGAGCGCAGGTCCACGAGAAGCGACGTCGGGCGGCGATAGACCCGTGCGCGTCAACGCTCGACTCGAGCCATTCCGAGTTGGACCGCACCAAGTACCCGCGAATCAATGTTTCCGTTACTGATCGGACGCAGCACCTGACATGGCGCTTTCGCCCACGCGGCTTTTCATGATCGTCCGAGATTTCTTGACCGACCGACCTTGTTCACCCCTTTGAAGCGTTCTAGCCTCTCCCGACTGCCATCGCCCAGGTCCGGCTTCTTCGGGCAGTTCCCCTGACTCCACGATCGAAGAAAGTTGGCCATGCCCAGGTATTCACGACTTCTCCTCACTGCCATGGCTGCCGCGGCGCCGGTGCTGGTTCTGGCCACGCCGGCACAGGCGGCGACGGAGGTCGCGCTGTGGCACATGGAGGACCCCTCCGTCATGACCGACGCCTCGGGGAACGACAACACGGGCAACCCGGCGGGGGTCACGAGCGTGGACGGTACCTCGGGAAGCGGCTACCACTTCGACAAGACCGATGGGGTGACCGTGAAGGACTCCCCCAGCCTGAATCCGGGGACGAGCGACTTCAGCGTCACCGTGCACGTGCGCTTCGACATCGCGCCGGGTTCGGGGGTGGGTGACTACGACCTCATCCGCAAGGGCGTGACGACCACGTCCGGCGGGGAGTGGAAGATCGAGATCTTCCCGGGCAACAACCTGACGAGCCCGGCGTTCTGCCTGTTCAAGGACACCGCCGGGAAGGTCGCCAACATCCGCGGCACCAAGAACCTCGCCGACAACGCCTGGCACACCATCACCTGCGCGAAGACGTCGACCTCGATCAAGCTCACGGTCGACGGGGGGACGCAGACGAAGGCGGCCAGCCTGGGCTCGATCAGCAACAACGCAAACCTCTCGATCGGGCAGAAGCTCGGCGGCGGTGACCAGTACGTCGGAGACATGGACGAGGTCAGAATCACCACCGGAACCGAGACCGGTGGTGACACCACTCCCCCGACGGTGGTCACGAAGTCGCCGGCCACCGGAGCGACGGGCGTCGCACCGGATACCGACGTCAGTGCCACCTTCAGTGAGGCCGTCAAGAACGTCACGGGCACGACGTTCAAGCTGAAGAACACCGCGACCGCCGCGCTGGTCCCGGCGACCGTGACGCTCGACGGCACGAACACCGTGGCCACGCTGCACCCGAACGCTCCGCTCGCCGCCGGCACCAAGTACACGGCGACGCTGACCGCCGGCATCCAGGACCTCGCCGGCAACAAGCTCACCGCGACCAGTTGGAGCTTCACCACCGGAGCAGCGACCGGTGGTGACACCACTCCGCCGACGGTGGTCGCGAAGTCGCCGACCGCCGGAGCCACCGGCGTCTCCACCGCGACCGACGTCACCGCGACCTTCAGCGAGGCCGTGCAGAACGTCACCGGCACCACGTTCAAGCTGCGGAACACCGCGACCAGCACCCTGGTCCCGGCGACCGTGACGCTCGACGCCACGAACACCGTGGCCACGCTCCACCCGGATGCCCCGCTCCTGCCCGGCATCAAGTACACGGCGGTGCTGACCGCCGGAGTGAAGGACCTGGCCGGCAACCCCCTGACCGCGACCAGTTGGAGCTTCACCACCGGCATCTGATCCAGGGGTCCCGGCTTCCGAGACATCGCCGCGGCTCGCTCCGGGAAACCAGGACGGGACGCGGCGATGTCGCGTTCCGCGCGGGCATGGATTCCGCGCCCGCGTCTCATCCGCAGAGGTGATGCCGACCCGGAAACCGGCGCGCGAGGGCGCTCCGCCACGCGACGATGAGCTGCACCTTTCCTGCAGAACGCCGTCATCCGGGGCAATCGACTCCGGCCGTCGTCCCCCCGGAGCCCCTGTGTTGCTGAACGCCGAACGCCGCCTGCCGATGCGCTATCCCGGCGACACCGTGGAGAACTCACGCGATCTGCGCATCGACGTGCTCCGTGGGCTGGCGATCTGCTTCGTCGTGGTCAACCACATCGACATCCCCAGCGCCTACCACGTGGTGTCGCAGGAGGCGATCGCCCCGATCACCGGCGCCGAGATGTTCGTGGCGCTCTCCGGCGTCGTGCTCGCCATGGCCTACCGCCGTCGCGCCGAGCTGGGCGTCCGCCAGGAGACGATGGTTCCGCTCTGGCGGCGCGCGCGGAAGCTGTATCTCACCGCCGTGGCCGTCGCCGTCCTGGCGTGGCTGACGCAGTTCATCCCCGGTGTCGACGCCCGTGCACTCACCACCTGGGCCGAGACCGACGCCGACGGCAAGCTCGTCCGGTGGGACCTGTACGGCGGCGCCGCCTACGGGCTGCCCTGGCCGATCCCGGGTCACCTGCTCGGCGACCTGCTCTTCCTGCGCGTCGGGCCCTCGCAGTTCAACGTGATCGGGCTCTACGTCGTCCTGCTCGCCGCCGCCCCGCTCGTCCTCGCGCTGCTCAAGCGGGACCGCTGGCGGCTGGTGCTCGGTGCGAGCGTCGCGGTCTACGCGCTGTACCGCCTGTCGCCCCAGCACGTGCTGCCCTCCACGTTCGAGAGCCCGTTCCCGCTGATGGCCTGGCAGCTGCTGTTCGTCCTCGGCATGCTCGCCGGGTGGTACCGCGCCGCCCTGCTGCGCTTCGCCGGAACGGTGTGGGGTCGCGTCTGCCTCGCAGCCAGCGTCGTCCTCTTCCTGGCTGCCTTCTTCTTCACCTCGAACAACCCGTGGAAGCCGTTCGTCGCCGGGTCCCCCGCGTTCAAGCTGTCGGTGATCCCCGAGGAGACGTTCGGGTCGCTCTACATCTCGATGTTCGAGCGCACCGACCTCGACCCGGGCCGGGTGCTGGTCGTCGTGGTCACCCTCGTGACGCTGTACGCGGCGCTCACCGCGTTCTGGCGGCCGCTCTCGCGGACAGTCGTGCCGGTGCTGGCCCCGCTGGGGCAGGCGACGCTCTACGTCTTCGTGCTGCAGGTCTTCGCGGTGCTCATCGTGGCCAACATCCCGCTGCCCACGACCACCCCGGTCTTCTGGGGCACGCTCGTGCACACCGCGGTGCTGGTGGGGATGTGGCTGATGGTCCGGCACCGGGTGCTGTTCCGGGTCATCCCGCGCTGACCGTCCCCGGGCCGCACGTTCCCGACTCGCCCTAGGGTCGGGGGCGTGCGGTTCGGGTTGTCGCTCCCCTGCTTCGGCCGGGGTGTGGACGCCGCCGTGGTCGCCGACTGGGCGGCCGCCGCGGAGCGCGCCGGCTGGGACGGCTTCTTCCTCTGGGACCACCTGTTCGCCTTCGAGCCCGGGCCGGTCGAGACCGTCGATCCCTGGATCGCGCTGACGGCAGCAGCCTGCGCGACGACGCGCATCCGGCTGGGCACGCTCGTCACACCGCTCCCCCGCCGCCGCCCGGTCGTGGTCGCCCGCCAGACCGTGACGCTCGACCGCCTCAGCGGGGGCCGGCTCACCCTCGGCGTCGGCACCGGCGCCTTCCCCTTCGAGTGGGACTACGTCGGAGAGGAGGCCGACCACCGCGTCCGCGGCGAGATGCTCGACGAGCACCTGGAGCTGCTCGACCGGCTCTGGACCGGCGAGCCCGTCCACCACGAGGGGCGCCACTACCGGACGGCGGGGCCCGAGTGGTCGGCCATCTGCTACCCGCCGCCGCTGCAGCAGCCCCGGATCCCGGTGTGGGTGGGCGGCAGCTGGCCGGGCACGAAGCCGTTCGCCCGGGCGGCCCGGTGGGACGGCGTCGTGCCGATGCGCGCCGAGGGTCCGTGGCGGGTCGGCGACACCGCGGGCGTCGCCGAGCGGATGCGCGAGCTCCGCGAGGGGACGGCGCCCTTCGACATCGCCGTCCCGGGCGAGACCCGCGCCGGCGACCGGAACCGCGGCGACCTGCACGCCGAGCACGCCGACGCCGGCGCGACCTGGTGGGTCGAGGCGGTCCACCCCTGGCGCCAGGACCTGCCGGACGGCGAGCCCTGGCCGGCCGCCGCCCGGCACCGGATCGACGCCGGCCCCTGACACGGGCCCTGAGGCGGAGCCCCGCCTCAGAGGCGCAGCGACCAGCTCGACAGCACCCCGGCCGGACGGAAGCCGAGGGCCTCGTTGAGGGCCACCATGGGCACGTTGTCCTCGAAGTTGTAGGTGCTGATCCGACGGACATCTGGCACTGCGACAGGAAGTTCCCGCAGGACCGCCGTCTTCAGCAGCGCGCCGAGGCGATGGCCGCGGTGCTCCTCCAGGACCAGCGTGCCGGCCTGGTGCGCGCGCCGCGGATCGGCGAGCGGCACCTGCAGGTCGGTGAATGCGACGAGCCGGCCGTCCTTCACCGCTCCGGCCGACAACACCGTCCGGCCTCGCGCCACGTGCGTGGCCTCGTACTCACGGATCCGCGCGCCGTCCCAGTGCTCCTCCTCGACCGGGAGGTCGCCGTGCGGGGCATCCGTGGACATCCGCCGCTCCAGCAGGGCCCGGTCGTCGAGCAGTTCGTCGGGGGTCGAGTCGCGCCAGACGACCACCTCGTAGCCCTCGCCGGCCGCCCAGGCCTCGGCCTCGAGCGCGGACAGCCGCTGCTCGTCGACCGGCAGCTCGAGGTCGCGGCGGGTCTCGAGGAGGTCGCAGGTCCAGCCGTGCCGCAGGGCGAACAGCCGGCCCGCGGTGTCCGGACCCGGCTCGTCGACCTCGCTGATCAGTTCCGTCCGGCCGCGCTCCTGCGCCAGCCGCATGCCCTCGGCGAGCAGCACGCTGCCGATCCCCCGCCGCCGGTGGGCCCGGTGCACCGCGACGTCCACGATTCCCACGGTCGGGTTGTCGAGCAGCGGCAGCAGCACCCGCAGCGCCCCCACGACCTCGTTGCCGAGGACCGCGGCACGGTGGGTGCCGTCCCGAGAACCGCCCGGCGCCACCAGCTGACGCCCCAGAACGATGTGGTCGCTCGCCGGACGGGGTGGGTCGTCGGGCCGGTCGGCGCACTCCACGGCCGCCCATACCTCGCACCAGGCCGCGAAGAGTTGGTCGTCCGGGCCGAGCTCCACCAGGTGCGGAGAACAGGAGGTCACAGCTCTACTCATACCTGCCGGGGCAACCGCATTTCGCCGAGGTCGCGGGGGCAACCTACCTGCCGGCTCCCGGCGGGCGGAGGAGACTGCTCGCGTGACACGCGTCGGCCTGGTTCTGGGCGCCGGCGGCGTGGTCGGGCAGGCCTATCACGCCGGTGTCCTCGCGGTGCTGGAGCACGACTTCGGCTTCGACCCGCGGGGCGTCGACATGATCGTCGGCACCTCGGCAGGGTCGATCACCGGCACGCTGCTGCGGCTCGGCGTCAGGGCCGAGGACCTGGCCGCCTGGACGGTGAAGGCCCCGCTCTCCGGCGACGACGACGTGCTGCGTCAGATCGCCGCCACGCCGGTGCCCGAGCTGGCCCCGTTCCGCCCGCTGGAGCTGTTGCGCCGGCCGATGCGACTGCCGGCACCACGGATGGTGCACCGGGCCCTGACCCGGCCGTGGCGGTTTCGGCCGCTGGCGGCCGCGATGTCCCTGATGGCGCCCGGGCGCCACGACATCGTCGAGCAACTGGCCGCGCTGCGGGAACTGGAGCGCCCGCAGTGGCCGGAGCCCGCGCTGTGGATCTGTGCCGTACACCGGCACGACGGCCGCCGGGTGGTCTTCGGCCGCCCCGGCACGCCACCGGCGCCGATCCACTTGGCGGTCGCGGCGTCCTGCGCGGTGCCCGGGTACTTCGCTCCAGTCGAGATCGGCGCCCACACCTACGTGGACGGCGGCGTGCACTCACCGACCAACGCCGCACTGCTGCGCCGCTGCGGACTGGACCTGGCCGTGATCGTCGCGCCGATGAGCGGACCCGCCGGGGCCCGGCTCAACGTCTACGCGGCCTCGCGCCGGCACTCTGCCCGGCTGCTGCGCCACGAGGTGCGGGCGCTCGAGGCGGCCGGCGTGCGCACGGCGGTCTTCACTCCCGGTCCGGCCGAGCAGGAGGTCATGGGCGACGACATGATGTCGCGGCACCGCCTGGACGAGGTGATCCAGCAGTCCTTCCTGGCGACCGGCGCGCACGCCGCGCAGCCCGAGGTCGCCGAGCTCATCCGGGCCGCGGCCGCAGCGGGCCGCCGGTAGCCGGCACCCCGGCAGGCCATGAAGCAGCGCCACTCCGTGCCATGGCGATTCCCGTGGACTCTCCATTCCGGCCGGTTCAGAATCAGGGGCGATGAGCAGCGACCGCGGGGGTTCCATTGCCCGGCAGGAGTCTCGACGACGTCCGGGCCGGATGATCCCGGTGATCGGCACGAGCTGCGGTCTGCTCGCCGCTGCCGCCTTCGCCGGTGGCATGCGTCCGGCGGTGACCCTTCCCGAGGCCGGCGACGCGGGGCTGACCGTCGCGGAGGACACCTCGCCTGCGAGCACCAGGACGTCGACCTCCACGGCCGGCCCGCTCCAGATCCCGTCGATCGGTGTCGTGGCACCGGGCTTCGACCAGCAGTACGACTCCCTCTCGGCGGCGGCGCACTCCAGCCCTGTGCCCTCCCGCTCGCCCGCCGCTCCCGCCGACGTGGCCTCGCAGCTGGCGGTGCCCTCGTCCGACCGGCCGTCCCCGTCCACCACCGCGGAGGGACCCACGGCCGCCGCCGTGCCGGACCCGACGACGCCGACGACCCCCGCCACGGCGACGCCGAGCGCCGCACCGTCGTCCACCCCGCGGACGCCGCCACCCTCCTCCGCGACACCCTCCGCGGTCCCGACGGCGAGCCAGACGCCGTCCAGCTCGACACCGGCCGGTTCGGCATCCAGCTCGACCGCGTCCGACTCGACGACCCCGAGCTCCACAGCACCCACGTCACCGACGACCACGCCGCCCACCACGACGCCGCCATCCACGACGCCGCCGTCCACCTCGCCGCCGCCGACGCAGGCGCCCCCGAAGGACGTGACGCTGGCCCTCGGTCAGCGCTACGACGTCCTGGGTCCGAGCGGTAAGACCGCGTACACGATCGTCGTGAACCGCGTCGTCGCCGACGAGCCCTGCACCGCCCCCGGGAAGGTGCCCCCCGAGCACGGCCACGTCCTGGGGGTCAAGCTCAAGGTGATCACCGGAGCGGATCCGGCCGGGAAGCCGCAGTCGTTCGCCCCCGCCGATTTCGAGTTCGTGGGCGCCGACGGCACGCCGGTCACGGACGTGGCCACGAAGAGCGCCGCCACGTGCCTCAAGGCGGCCGACGAGTTCCCGTCGGCGCCGGTCGGCGCGGATCAGAAGGTCGCCGGCACCGTCGTCCTGGACGTGCCCGCGACCACCGGCACCCTCGCCTACCGGCCGGCCTCCGGCCTGACCAGCCTGGTCTGGCGGTTCTGAGCCCGGCTCCGGTCAGGCGGCGGATGCCCGCGCCCGGCGCACGACCGGCACGATGACCAGGAAGGCGGCCACCTGGGACGCCGCGATGACGGTGACCAGGGCCGAGACCGAGTGGTCGTACAGAGCGCCCGCGCCGATGCCGCCGATCAGTGCTCCGGCGCCCTGCACGGCCGCGAAGAACCCGTAGGCGGTGGCCCGGCGGTCGCGCGGCACGAGGTCGGCGACGAGCGCCTTGACCGTCGAGTCCTGCACACCCACGGCCGCACCCCACAGCAGGACGCCGGGCAGCACGAGGGCCATCGATCCGCCGAAGGCCAGCGCCGGGACGGCGGCCACCAGCACCGGCAGCGCGAGCAGCACGCGCGCCCCCCAGCGGTCGTACACCTCCCCGGTGAGCAGCGCGGCCACGGCGCCGGCGGCCATCGCGCCGGCGTACAGCAGGGGCACCACCGCCGTCGGCACGACATGACGCTGCACCAGGGAGAAGCTGATCAGCCCGAACGTGACCAGTCCGGCGGTGCAGATGGTGGTCCCGATGGCGAAGCCGAAGAACGACGCGGGCAGCGGCCGGTGCACCCGCCCGGCGTCGGGCTCGGCGGCAGTCGGGCCGACAGCGGGCTCAGGCTCCGGCAGCCGGCGCCGGGTCACGACGAGCAGCACCATGGCCACCGCCCCGGGGACGGCGAGCGCCGCCAGAGCCGGCCACAGCACTCCGGTCAGGGCGACCAGACCCGCGACCACCAGCGGCCCCGCGAACGCACCGATCTGGTCGAGCGCCTTGTGCACCCCGAGGCCGCGACCCATGCCGACCTGGGCCGCTGCGTCGGCCAGCAGCGCCGACTTGGCCGGGCTGCGCACCGCCTTGCCGAGCCGCTCGGCCAGGATCAGCACCGCCGCGACGGCGAGGCCGGCGGCGCCGAGGAACGGCGTCACCGCGAGCAGCGGCACGCAGACCGCGGTCAAGGCGTAGCCGGTGATCGTCAGGGCCCAGTAGCGACGGGTCCGGTCGGCGAGCGGCCCGGAGAGGACCCGGAAGATCAGCGCCGCGGCCTCGCCCGCGCCGGTGACCGCCCCGACGACGACCGCCGACGCCCCGAGCGACGCGAGCAGCGGCCCGTACACCGACCGGGCGCCCTCGTAGACCATGTCCGCGGCGAGGCTGACCGTGCCGAAGCCCACCACCACGCGCCACGGCGTCCAGACCCGTGCGCCTGGCGCGGCGTCCGCGACCGGACCGGAGGGAGCGGCAGGAGGAGTCGTCACTCCCCGATCATCGCGCGCGCACCACCGACGACGCCGGTCAGCCTTCCATCGCCGCGACCACGTTCTCCGGCGTCAGCGGCAGGCTGCGGACCCGGAGGCCCGTGGCCGCGTACAGCGCGTTGCCGATCGCGGCCGCGGTCGGGCCGATCGACGCCTCCCCGGCACCCAGCGAGGGATCACCGGGCCGGTCGAGCAGGACGACGTCCACGGGGGGCACCTCGCTGAAGGTGAGGATCGGGTATTCCTCCCACGTCCGGCTGGTGACCGTGCGGGCGTCGAAGCGGACCTGTTCCTTCGTCGTCCAGCTGAGCGCCTGCAGCGCCCCGCCCTCGATCTGGTTCACGACGCCGTCCGGGTTGACCTCGAGCCCGACGTCGACGGCGACGGTCAGCCGGCGCACCCGGACGTGCGTCTCCGCCTCCACCTCGGCCACCACCGCGCAGTACGCACCCTTGTTCTTGTAGCGCGCGAGACCGACGCCGAGCCCGGTGCCGGAGCCGACGTCGGGCACGCCGCTCCCCCACCCGGCGCGCTCGGCGGCGGCCCGCAGCACCGCCCGTGCCCGCTCGTCGCCGAGCAGCCCGAGCCGGTAGTCGACCGGGTCGGCGCCGGCCAGCACCGCCAGCTCGTCGACGACCGACTCGATCGCGTAGACGTTGAGGTGCGCGCCGAGCGCCCGCAGCGCGGAGGTGCGCAGCGGCATCGTCGTCAACCGGTGGGTCCGCACGAGCTGCCCGGGCAGGTCGTAGAGCGGGACGGCGTTGCGGCCCGACCCTCCGCCGTTGGGCAGCGGGGGGTCACCCGCGGGCAGCGCCGTCTCGGCGGCCGCGACGTGCGTGGCCGCGAGCAGCGGCGCCGACGGCGGGCCGGGGCGGTGCGCGTGCCCGTTGCTCCAGACGTCGTGCTGCCAGCGCTGCACCCCGCCGGTCTCGTCCAGCTCCACCTCGACGTCGATCACCATGGCCGGGCCGAGGGGACCCCAGCCCAGCTCGTCCTCGCGGGTCCAGACCACCTGCACCGGGCGCCCGGGCACCGCGCGGGCCAGCAGCACCGCGTCGTAGGCGGCGTCGTCGGCGGCGTTGTGGCCGTAGCAGCCGGCGCCCTCCACGTGCTGGACGACGACGTCCTCGGGCGCCAGCCCCTGCGAGCGGCAGATGGAGGCGTGCAGCTTGTGCACGCCCTGCGAGTGCGACCAGACCGACAGCCGGCCGCCGTCCCAGAGCGCGAGCCCGCACGACGGCGCGATGGACGCGTGCGCGAGGTAGGGCCGGGTGAACCGGGCGCGGACGGAGCGCGCGGCCGGACGGGACTGCGCCTCCGTCTCGGCGAGCACCGTCTCCTCCGTGGGCGCGGAGACCAGGAAGCCGGGGAGGTCGCGCTCGTCGGGGAGGGTGTCCTCCTCCTGCCACACCGCCGCCGAGCGCAGGGCCGCCTGGGCCCGCAGCGCGTTCTCCTCCCGCTCGGCGACGACGCCGAGGAACGAGCCGTCCCGGACGACGGCGACGACGCCGGGCACCCGGCGGGCGGCCTGCCCGTCCACCGATACCAGGACGGCGCCGCGCGAGGGCGGCCGCACGACGCGGCCGAAGAGCATCCCGTCGGGGCGGAGGTCGTGGAGGAAGCGTCGCCGGCCGGCGACCTTGTCGGGGACGTCGACGCGGGGCAGGGAGCGCCCCACCACGCCGTAGTCGGCGGGCGACTTGGCCGCGGCGCCGGGCTCGAGGTCGCGGTCCAGCGGCACCGCCGCGGCCAGCTCCCAGTAGCTGGTACTGCGCCCGTCGGGCGCCGCTATGCAGCCGTCGGTCACCGACAGCTCGCCGGCGGGGACGGCGAGCCGGGCGGCGGCCTCGGCGAGGAACAGCGCCCGCACCTGGGCGCCCACGGCGCGCAGCGCACCACCCGAGTGCATGATCGACAGGCTGCCCGCGGTGTAGGACTCGTCGGGGCTGACGTCGGTGGCGGCGGGCACCATGCGGATGCGGCCGGGGTCGACGTCGAGCTCCTCGGCGACGATCTGCGCGAGCGCCGTCAGCAGGCCCTGGCCGAGCTCGACCTTGCCCGAGCGGACGGCGACGGTGCCGTCGGACCCGATGGTCAGCCAGCGGTCCAGGCGGGGTGTCGTGCCGAGACTGGGATTGGTCACGCGCCGCACGTCCTCGCGCAGAGCACCGCCCGCACGATGCGGTTGTGCGCGCCGCAGCGGCAGAGGTTGCCGTCGAGGGCACGCCGGACGCCGGCCTCGTCCGCGTCGGGCTCCTTCTCCAGCAGCGCGGCGGCGGTCACCAGCATCCCGGCGGTGCAGTAGCCGCACTGGAGGGCCTGCTCCTCGACGAACGTCTCCTGCAGCCGGTGCGGCCGGCCGTCGTCGCCCAGCCCCTCGACCGTCGTCACCCGCTTGTCGGCGACGGACCAGACCGGGGTGTCGCAGGAGTGCACCGGGTGCCCGTCGACCAGCACGTTGCACGCGCCGCACAGCCCGAGCCCGCAGCCGAACTTGGCGCCCACCAGCCCCAGGTCGTTGCGCAGCACGTAGAGCAAGGGGGTGTCGGGGTCGCAGACGACCTCATGGTCGGCGCCGTTGACCCGGACGGTCACCGGCACCTCGGATGCAGCCCCGGCTGTCACGACAGGATGCGCACGGGCCGCTCGAGCAGCCCGACGAAGGCCGACATCCACTGCGCGGCGGTGGCGCCGTCGACGGGCCGGTGGTCGACCGACAGCGTCACGCGCAGCACGGTGGCCACCTCCAGCCGCCCGTCGGTGACCACGGCCTCCTGCTTCGCCGCGCCCACGGCCAGGATCGACGCCTGCGGCGGGTTGATGATCGCGGCGAACTCCTCGACCCCGAACATGCCGAGGTTGGTGACCGTCACGCTGCCGCCCTCGAGCTCGGCCTGCTGCAGCCGGCCCTCCCGGGCCCGCGCGACGAAGTCCTGCGTGGCCGCCGCGACCTCCGTGATCGACCGCCGCTCCACGCCGGTCAGCACCGGGGTCACGAGGCCGGACCCGGTGGCGACGGCGACCGACACGTCGACGCCGTGGAACGAGCGGATCGCCTCGCCGGTCCAGACGACGTTCATCGCGGGGACGATCTGGTGGGCCTTCGCGACCGCCTTGACGATCAGGTCGTTGACCGACACCCGCACGTCGGCGCCCTCGTTGAGCTCCGCGCGCATCTCGAGCAGCCGGTCGACACGGGCCACGCCCCGGACGTAGAAGTGCGGCGCGGTGGCCTTGCTCTCGGTGAGCCGCGCCGCGACGGCCTTGCGCATGCGGCTGAGTGACTGGTCGGTGAACGTCGTCCCCGCGGGGGCCGGCGCCGGGGGCCGGACGGCCGGCGGGGCCGGCGCCGGGGGCCGGACGGCCGGCGGGGCCGTCGCGAGCTCGGCCGACTCGGGGGCGCGGGAGGCGACGCGCCGCGTGACGCCGGGCACGGGCACCGACGGCACCGCCGGGCTGGCGTCGTGGAGGGTGCCCTCCTCGTGCGCGACCCGCTGGGCCAGCGCCGCCTCGACGTCGCGGCGGACGATCCGGCCCCCGGGGCCGGTGCCAGCCAGGTCGGTGACGAGCAGCCCGGCCTCGGCGGCGAGCCGGCGCGCCAGCGGGCTGGCGAACCGCCGCGTCGTCCCGGCGGACGGGGCGTGCCCGTTGGCCGGCGCACCGTCGGCGACGTCAGGGGCGGGTGCGGCGTCGTCGCCCGGAGAGGTGACCCCCAGCGCGGCGAGGGCGGCGTCGAGGTCCTCGACCGTCTCGTCGGGGCGGCCCAGGACGGCGATCGGGGTGCCGACGTCGACCTCGGTGCCCTCCGCGACCAGGGTCCGGAGCAGGACGCCGTCCGCCTCGGCTTCGACGTCGACGACCGCCTTGTCGGTCTCGACCGTGGCGATGACGTCCTGGGCGGAGAAGCGGCTGTTCACCGACACGGGCCAGCCGGCCAGCACCGCCGAGGTGGTGGCCGCGGCGATCTCGGGCATGCGGAGAAGCTCGGGCATCGTCAGTACCTCGTCACGGTGGTGAGCGCGGTGACGACTTCCTCGGACTTCGCGATCGCGGCCCGCTCGAGCACCTTGCTGATGCTCGGCGAGGCCTCGCCCCCGGTCACCCGCTGCACGGGGTGGTCGAGCCAGTCGAAGAAGCGGCGCTGGATCTCGTCGGCGAGCCAGCCGCCGTACGACGTCCCCAGGGCACCCTGCTCGGCGATGAGGACGTTGTTGGTCTTCTTGATGCTCTCGCCGACGGTCTCCCAGTCGATGCTGGCGCGGTCGAGCCAGCGCAGGTCGATGACCTCGGCGTCGACGGTGCCGGCCTCCGCCACGGCGTCGAGGACGTACTGCGTCATGGCCAGGTAGGTCAGCACGGTGACGTCCTTGCCGGCGCGGCGGACGGCGGCCTTGCCGACGGGCAGGCAGTAGTCGAGGTCGTCGACCGGCCCCTCCCCGACCGAGCCGTAGAGGTCGACGTGCTCGAGCACCAGCACCGGGTCCTTGCAGCGCAGCGCGCTGTTCATCAGGCCGACGTAGTCGAACGGCGTGGACGGCGCGACGATCCGCCAGCCGGCCGCGGTGGCGAAGATGCCGGCCGGGTCCATCGAGTGCTGGGAGCCGTAGCCGGTGCCCATGGCCACCTTGCTGCGCAGCACGAGCGGGACGTCGTCGTCGCTGCCGAACATGTGCCGCGCCTTGGCGATCTGGTTGAACAGCTGGTCGGCCGCGACCCACATGAAGTCGGCGTACATGAACTCCACGACCGGGGTGAACCGGCCGTCGAGCGCGATGCCGCCGCCGAGGCCGGTGAAGGCGTTCTCGCTGATCGGCGTCCCGAGGATGCGGTCGGGGAACGCGTCCTTGAGGCCGCGGGTGGCCCCGTTGGTGCCGCCGTTGAGGCGGTGCACGTCCTCCCCCATGACGACGATGCCGTCGTCGGTGCTCATCCGCCGGTTCATCACGGCGGCGACCGCGTCGATGAACTTGGTGTCGGCGATCTCGCCCGCGAAGGTGTCTCGGTCGGCGATCGGCGCGTCGGCGAACTCGCTCAGATCACCCCGGACGCCGACGTCGGCGAAGGCGGGGTCGGGCCACTCGCTCGGCTTGATGCGGCGCTGGCCCGGCTTGCCGTCGGGCAGCGGCTCGAGCAGGACGTCGCCGATCTCGGCCATGAGCGCCTTCGCGCCGGCGATGCACGCGTCGACGTCGTCGGCGCTGAGAATGCCGCGCCGGGCGAGGTGCCCGCGCAGCTGGTCGATCGGGTCGCGCCGGCGCCAGGCGGCCTCCTCCTCGCGGGTGCGGTACTTGAAGGAGCTACCCGGGAAGGCGCCGTTCTGGTGGAAGTAGCGGTAGACGTCGGCCTCGACCACCGTCGGGCCGTGGCCGGCGCGCATGTGCGCCAGCGCCTCCTGCATCGCGAGGTAGACCGCGAGCGGATCCATCCCGTCGACCTTCCAGCTGCGGATGCCGAAGCCCGGGCCGCGGGCCGACAGGCGCGGCTCACCGGTCGCCTCGTACACGCTTGTGGAGACGGCGTACTGGTTGTTCTCGATGAAGAAGCAGAGCGGCAGCTTCCAGGCCGCGGCGAGGTTCATCGTCTCCAGCGTGGAGCCGATGTTGGTCGCGCCGTCGCCGAAGTAGGTGACGGCGACCGCGTCGGTGCCCGCGTGCCGGTGCGCCCAGGCCGAGCCCGCGGCCAGCGGCACACCGCCGCCGACGATGGCGTTGGTGCCGATCGCCCCGGCTTCCTTCCACTGCAGGTGCATGCTGCCGCCGCGGCCGTGGCTGAAGCCGCGGTCGAGGCCGCAGATCTCGGCGAGGCTGCGCAGCACGACCGCGCGGACGTCGTCCGACCACGGCTTGGTCGGGTCGATGCCCTCGGGGTGCACGTGCGAGAGGACCTTCGCGAGGAACTGGTGGTGACCGCGGTGCGAGCCGTTCACCGTGTCCTGGCTGGTCAGCCCGATCACCGAGCCGACGGCGCCGCCCTCCTGGCCGATGCTCGAGTGCGCCGGGCCGTGGATGAGACCCGCGCCCGCGAGCTCGAGGACGAACTCCTCGAACGTCCGGATCAGCACCAGCTGGCTGAGCATGCTGGTGAGCAGGTGCGGCTCGGCCGCGTCCCAGTCGGCGTCGGTCGCACTGAACGCGACCCAGTCGACCGCTGGATCCAACGGCGTGCGCTGCGGCATCGGCCTGCCTCTCTCCCGGGTGGTGGCCGTCACAGCGTCGCATCAACTGGATCCAATGACAAGGAGTGAATGGCCCTATGCGGCGATATCGCCCGTGGTGTTGACTGCCTGGGATCCAATCGAGCGGCAGAGGAGACAGCGCATGGGCCTGCCCGGACTCACCGGCGTGGACCACATCGGGTTCACCGTGCCCGACCTCGAGGAGGCGCGCGCCTTCCTCGTCGACGTCCTGGGGTGCGAGTACCTGTACTCCCTGGGGCCCTTCGTGCACGAGGACAGCGACTGGATGGCCGAGCACCTGGGCGTCCACCCGCGCGCGGTGATGCGGCGCAACTCGTTCTTCCGCTGCGGCGGCCAGGCGATCTTCGAGGTGTTCTCCTACGAGGCGCCCGACCAGAACCCCGTGCCGCCGCGCAACAGCGACGTCGGCGGCCACCACGTCGCGCTCTACGTCGACGACCTCGACGCCGCCGTCGCCCATCTCCGCGACTCCGGCGTCCGCGTACTCGGCGAGCCGACCGCGAGCAAGGGCGCGCACGAGGGTCAGCGGTGGGTCTACTTCCTGGCGCCCTGGGGGATGCAGTTCGAGCTGGTCAGCTATCCCGAGGGCAAGGCCTTCTTCCGCAATCCGGAGGCGTTCGCGTGAGCGAGCTCGCGGACGCCGGCGTCGGCGCCGCCAGCCAGCGGATCGCGGCGCACCTGCGCGAGTCGATCCTCTCCGGCGAGATCGCGCCCGGACAGTGGATCCGGCAGGAGGAGGTCGCCGCGCGGCTCGGGGCCAGTCGGCTGCCCGTGCGCGAGGCGCTCCGGATGCTCGAGGCCGAGGGGCTGACCGAGCACGCCGCGAACAAGGGGTCGCGCGTTCCGTTGCTCGACATGCGGGAGGTCGACATCGTCTACCGCATGCGCGAGCGCCTCGAACCGCTGGCGCTGGCCGAGAGCCTGCCCCAGCTGAGCGACGACCAGATCGCGCACATGGAGGACGTGCAGGCGCGCATCGAGGCCGACGGGAAGCTGACCGAGTTCCTCGTGCTCGACCGCGAATTCCACCTGACCTCGTACGCCGGCTGCCCGTCGGAGCGCCTGGTGTCGACGATCAGCGGGCTGTGGAACTCCACCCAGCACTACCGGCGGGCGTTCATGCTGCTGTCCGGCCCGGACCGGCGCTGGGTGGTCAACTCCGAGCACCGGCTGCTGCTCGACGCCATCCACCGGCGCGACGCGGTGGACGGCGAGCGCTTCCTGTCCGGGCACATCCGCCGCACCCGCATCGAGCTCGCCCAGCACCCCGAGGTCTTCGCACCCCCGTCGTCCTAGGTGAGCGGCCTACGGACCGCTCAGCGACCCGATGATGTGCAGCAACGGGGCATTCTGCCTGCGAAAACGCCCCCTGAGCGCACACGCTTCTCGCGATGCGCCACGGCCCCGCCGTCCTGAGTGGGTTACTGGACGCCCCGCCAAGCGGCGATGTGCAGCCGTGGCGGGTTCTGCGCTCAGAACCCGCCCCCGGCGCGGATCACGTACCCGACGTCACCAGGTGACGGCGATGTACTTGCTCTCCAGGTAGTCGAGCATGCCGTCGTGGCCGCCCTCGCGACCGATGCCGCTCTGCTTGGTGCCGCCGAACGGCGCGGCCGGGTCGCTGACCAGTCCGCGATTGAGCCCGACCATGCCAGAGTCCAGCGCCTCGCTGACCCGCAGGCCGCGCGCGAGGTCACCGGTGTAGAGGTAGGAGACCAGGCCGTACTCGGTGGCGTTGGCCAGCCGGATCGCCTCGTTCTCGTCGTCGAATGTGACGATCGGCGCCACCGGACCGAAGATCTCCTCGTCGAGGATCGGGGAGCCCGGCCGCACGCCCAGAAGCACGGTCGGCTCGTAGAAGAAGCCGTCCGAGTACGCGGCATCCTCCGGACGGCGGCCGCCCACGACGGCCTCGGCCCCGGCGTCGACCGCGCCCTGCACCAGCTCGTCGACCTTGTCGACGGCGCCGGTGTTGACCAGCGGCCCGAGCTGCACGCCGTCGTCGAGACCCGGGCCCATGCGCAGCGCCGTCATCCGCTCGGCCAGCCGGCGGCCGAACTCCTCGGCGACGCCTCGCTGGACGTAGAAGCGGTTGGCCGCGGTGCACGCCTCACCGCCGTTGCGCATCTTGGCGATCATCGCGCCGTCGACCGCGGCGTCGAGGTCGGCGTCGTCGAAGACGAGGAAGGGTGCGTTGCCGCCCAGCTCCATCGAGCAGTTGATCACCTGGTCGGCGGCCTCCTTGAGGAGCACCCGGCCGACCTCGGTGCTGCCGGTGAACGACAGCTTCCGCACCCGCGGGTCGTGCAGCATCGCCGACACGACGGCGCCGGACCTGCGGGCGGGCAGCACGTTGACCACGCCCGCGGGGACGCCGGCCTCGTCGAGGATGCGGGCCATCGCCAGCGCGGTCAGCGGGGTGTCGCTCGCCGGCTTCAGGACGACGGTGCAGCCCGCGGCCAGCGCGGGACCGATCTTGCGGGTGGCCATCGCGGCGGGGAAGTTCCACGGCGTCACGAGCACGCAGATGCCGACCGGCTGCTGCAGCACCATGATCTTGTTCGCCCCGGAGGGTGCCGTCATGAGCTGGCCGACCGCGCGCACGGCCTCCTCCGAGTACCAGCGGAAGAACTCGGCCGCGTAGGCCACCTCGCCCTTCGCGTCGGCCAGCGCCTTGCCGTTCTCGAGCGTCACCAGCTTCGCGAGGTCGTCGGCCTGCTCGGTCATCAGCTCCCACGCGCGGCGGAGGATCTCGGCGCGCTCCCGCGGGGACGTCGCGGCCCAGCCCGCGGCCGCGCCGTCCGCGGCGTCGACGGCGGCGATCGCGTCGTCCACGCTGCCGTCGGCGACCGTCGTGAGCACCCGACCGGTGGCCGGGTCGAGCACGTCGAACCGGCCGCCGTCCGACGCGGGCACGGCCTTGCCGCCGATCCAGAGGTCGGTGAGCAGGTCGGGGTTGCTGAGGTTGTCGAGCGACATGAGGAGGTCCTTCGCGAGCTCAGTAGGGGTTGGTGACGACGAGGTCCTGGGCGGGGAAGAGAGTGAGGATGCGAGGGCCGTCCTCGGTGACGACGACCTCCTCCTCGATCCGCGCGGCCGAGAATCCGTCACTTGCCGGGCAGTACGTCTCCAGCGCGAACACCATGCCGGGCCGGAGCTCGACCGGCTCCTTCATCGAGTTCAGCCGCGAGATGATCGGCCGCTCGTGCAGGCCGAGCCCGAGGCCGTGGGCGAACTGCAGCCCGAAGGCCGCCATCTCGTTCTCGAAACCGAACTCCTCGGCCTTGGGCAGCAGCGCCGCGACCTCGTCGGTGCCCACACCGGCCTTGATGCCGGCCAGCCCGCGGTCCATCCACTCGCGGGCCTGCTTGTAGGCGTCCCGCTGCGCCGGCGTCGAGCTGCCCACCGCGAAGGTGCGGTAGTAGCACGTCCGGTAGCCGTTGAACGAGTGGATGATGTCGAAGAACGCCTGGTCACCCGGGCGAATGAGCCGGTCGGTGAAGTTGTGCGGGTGCGGGTTGCACCGCTCCCCCGAGATGGCGTTGATCGCCTCGACCTGGTCGGAGCCCATCTCGTAGAGCCGCTTGTTGGCGTGCGCGACGATCTGGTTCTCGCGAATGCCGGGCTTCAGCATCTCGACGATGTCCTGGTAGACGCCGTCGACCATCGCGCACGCCTGGTTGAGCAACATGATCTCGTCCTGGGACTTGATCACCCGGGCGTCGAGCATGAGCTGCTGGCAGTCGACGACCGTCAGGCCCTGCCGCTGCATCTCGAAGAGGAAGGCGGGCTCGACGATGTCGACACCCACGGGCAGGTCGGCCACCCCCGCCTCGACGAGTAGCGCCTTGATCTCCTTCACCGCGTCGGCCATCAGGCCGACCGTCGGCGCGACGGCGCCGCGGAAACCGAGGAAGCCGGCCCGGTAGTTCTCGGTCGGCACCCACTGGGAGTACTGCTTGTGGTGCTTGACCGCCGAGCCGAAGTCCCACAGCACCGGGTCCTTGCCACGAGCCAGCAGGGCGTACCGGATCATCTTGTCGCCGAGGGCGCCGCCGATCCAGGTCTGGGTCGTGTAGCGGATGTTGTAGAAGTCGAACAGCAGGAAGGCGCCGCACTCGCTGCCGTCCAGGGACTCCTTGGCCCGGCCGATCCGGTAGTCGCGCAAGCGGGCGAAGTCGACCCGCTGCTCGTAGTCGACGCCCATGTGTCCCGGGGCGGCCAGCGGCGCAACCATGCGCTCAGCCCTTCTCGAGCGGGGCGAGCCCGTCGTCGACCTCGACGTCCTCGCTGACGATCTCGTAGCCCGACGCGCGCGCCTGCAGCTCCAGGAGGACGGCGAAGTCCTCCGTCGTGCGCCCCTGCGCGATGGCCGCCTGGACGGGCTCGCGGGCGGCGGAGGTCACGGGCATGGGGACGCCGAGCTCGTCGGCGGCGCGCAGGCCCAGGTCGAGGTCCTTGCGCAGGAGCACCGGCGTGAAGGTCGGCGTGAAGTCGAGGTTCACGTAGGCCGGGGACTTGTACTGCGTGAACATCGAGCCCATCACACTGTTGTTGAGGAAGTCGAGCATCGCGGCCCGGGGCACGCCGCCCTTCTCCGCCAGCACGACGATCTCGGCCAGGTTCTGGGCGACCACTCCCAGCATGATGTTGTGGCAGATCTTCACCAGCCGGGCCTTCTCGCCGTCCCCCACGTAGGTGACGTGCCGGCCCAGCAGCTCGAGGATCGGCTCGACCTCGTCGTAGGCCTCACGCGGACCGCTGCTGACCAGGCTGAGCTTTCCGGCGGACACGACCTTGCCGTTGCCGCTCACCGGCGAGGCGAGGAAGGCGATGCCGCGCTGGGCGGCCACCTCGCGGACCCGCGCCGACGCCTCGGTGGAGACCGTCGAGCAGTCGACGAGGATGCGCGGCGCCTTCTCCGGGTCGGACAGCAGCCGGCCCACGACCTGCTCGAGGTCGGCCGACGTCGTCACCATGGTGAAGACGACGTCGCGGTCGGCGAGCTCCACCGGCTCGTCGGCCACCTTGGCGCCGGCGTCGACCAGCGGCTCGGCCTTGGCTCGGGTGCGGTTCCAGACGGTGAGGTCCAGGCCGGCCCGGCCGATGCGTGCGGCCAGCGCGGCACCCATGTGCCCGGTGCCGATCCAGCCGACGGTCAGCTCGGGGAGGTCCGTACGTGTCATCGAGGTGCCCCATCCGGGTCGTTGATGCAATCGTTTGTAGCCTAATGGCAGGGACCGGGGTGTCAAGGGCCCGACCAGGGGTGGGCGTGGCGGTTCGCACGCCCGGGGCGGCGCCGTCCGCGGCCGAGCCGTGGGCCCGGCCGCGGCACCGCGGAGGTCAGCGAGGAGTGCCGGCCGCCCAGTAGTCCGGGGACGCCTTGGTGGCGGCGAGCTCCTCGGCGGTGCGGAAGCCGGGCGCCATCGACGCGGCGGTGCCGGCCATGTACTGGTGGTGGTCGATGCCGAGCAGGCGGATCCAGCTCTGCTGGCCGAAGGTGAGCGCGATGGCGCAGCCCAGCTCGACGAGCTCGGGCTCGGAGAAGTGGGCGTGCAGCCGGGCCCAGAAGCCCTCCTCGTCGGCGGGCATGCCCCAGGCGATGGCCTCGGCGTAGGACAGGGCCGCCTTCTGCCGCTCGTCGTACTTGTCGGACTTCTCGAAGTTCAGCAGGTCGTCGTACTGCATCTCCTCGAGGCCGGCCTTGATCGCCTTCTCCGACCGCTGGTTGCCGCAGAACTCGCACTTGACCGTGCGCGAGATGTAGACGCGGCAGAGGTCCTTGATGGTGTGGTCGCAGACGCCGCTGTGGAAGATCGACTTCCAGGAGTCGGCGAACGCCCAGAACGCGTTCGGCGCGTGCGCCCGCACCGCGGAGCTCTCCGGCCGCGGCGTCCCCTCGCGAGCGCAGCGGTGCATCTCCTCCTGCATGCGCTCGTCCATGTCCTCGAGCGGCACGTAGCTGATGTGGGGCTTGGGCACGGGTCCTCCAGAGCGCGTCATCCCGCGGATCCAACGCGGATCGAGTGGGGTTTCGACAAACGTTTGCGTTCGCCGCGAACAGACTCCGATGACGACGGCCGAGTGTCAAGGGTCACAACGCGGCGGGCTCGCCGGGCAGGGACCCCGCCAGCAGCCGTGGTCGGTGGATCGCTGCCCGGAGCCGCTCCATGGGGCGGCCCCGGCGGCGATCCGGCGGCGCCGGTGGCGGACGGCGCCCCAGCCGACGTAGGCACGGGGCGATCTCCGGGCTACGCGCCGAGCTGGCGGGCCATCCAGTCCGCGGACTTGTACCGGTGCTTGGCGGCCACGTTCATGTTGCCGTGGTTGCCGTCCTCCAGCATGAGCAGCTCGGTCGGGCCGGCCGCCTCGGCGACCAGTCGCTCGGCGTGCTGCCACGGGATCAGCCGGTCCTGCTTGCCGGCGACGACGAGCAGGGGTACCCGGATCTTCGACGCGGCGTGCGTCATGTCCATCTGGAGCGCCCGCTTGCGCCCCTCCTCCTGGTCGGCCGCGAAGGACCGCGCGGTGAAGGCGATGCGGGTCAGCGGCGGGAGCTGGTCCCAGCACTCGCCGAAGTTGTACGGCCCGGCCAGCGCGATGCAGGCGCGGATCTGCTCGACACCACTGGTCATGCGCGGCGCGTAGTAGCCGCCCAGGCTGACGCCCCACGCCCCGATGCGCTCGGGGTCGATGCCCGGCTGGGCCGCCACGGCGTCGACGATCGCCTGGCCGGGCACCTCCCAGTCGCCCCGGATGGGCAGGTCGTACTCCGCCTCTCCCTGTCCGGGGCCGTCCACCGAGAAGGTGGCCATCCCGCGCTCGAGGAAGAGCGCCTCGGTCGACCGGAACTCCTCCTTGGTGGAGTCCAGACCCGGCACCATGACGACGACCGGGTGCGGTCCGGGCCCGGAGGGACGACGGAGGACGCCGACCAGGCGGCTGCCCTCGAACGGGATCTCCACCCGCTCCCCCGGCGGATCCAGGTACGGCAGGGCGTCGGTCAGGCACTCCACGGCATGCCGGTGCGCCTCGCGCATCTCGTCCGGGTGCTCGACGAAGAGGAACTTCCCGAAGTGGTAGTAGACCGCCGCGGTGGACAGGTGCGCGCCGGCCGAACGGGTGCGGCCCTCGTCCAGCGCCTCGCGCCCGAGGTCCTCGTGCACCTTCGCCGCCGCCGACCACGCCGAGCACCAGTCGTCCCACCGCTCGATGCCCGCCGTCACCCGCTGGAAGTCGGCGACCGCGACCCCGTTCGTGGTGAACCGCGGCGCCCAGTGCGACACCGCACTCGCAACCCTCTCGTCCATGCACCCTCCCGGTCGACCGATCCTTGCAAACGACTGCATGCTCGGGCAGCATGCAGTCGTTGTCAACGACGACGAGACGACCCCCGGCTGCCGGCCGCGGTGCGCCGCGCCGGGCCCCCGCATGCCCGGGCAGCGCGCCGGCGAGGCCGCCCAGAGCACACGAGGAGCGGAATGACGCAGCCGCTGCGGCTCGGCATCTTCAGCGCGAACGTCGTGGCGACCTGGGCGCAGGAGCACGGGGTCTTCGCCGCGCACGGGCTGGCCGTCGAACAGTTCCCGGTGGCCTCCTCCCCCGCCCAGTTCGCCTCGCTCATGGCCGGTGAGTACGACGCCGTCCTGACCTCGCCGGACAACGTCGCGACCTACGTGCTCAACGACGGCAACCCGCTGGGCCGCCGGCTGGACCTGCACATCGTCAGGGCGGTCGACGGCGGCGGGCGGCTCTCCCTGGTGGGCGCCCCCGGCGTCGAGCGGATCGCAGACCTGGCCGGCGCCCGGTTCGGCGTCGACGTCCCGACGTCAGGGTTCGCCTTCGTCGGCTTCGCGCTGCTGCGCCGCGCCGGCCTGGAGCCGGGCCGGGACGTCGAGGTCGTCACGGCCGGGGCGACCCCGCGTCGGCGCCAGCTCCTCGCGGCCGGGGAGTTCGAGGCGACGCTGCTCAACGCCGGGCACGAGATCCGGGCGGTGCGCAGCGGCGCCACCGTCCTGGGCGTCGTCGACGAGGTCGTGCAGCCCTACCTCGGCACCGTCCTCGCCACCCGCGCCGACGTCGACACCCCCGCCCTCCGTGCCCTGCTCGACGCCTGGGACGACGCCGAGAAGGCGGTGCTCGCACCGGCCGACCGCGAGGACGTGCTGGCCCTGCTGGCCGCCCAGCCCGACACCGACCGCGAGACCGCCGAGCAGATGTACGCCACGCTCGTCGATCCGCGGCACGGGCTGTGCGCCGGAGGGGCGGTCGACCCAGCGGCGTTCGAGGCGGTCCTGCGGCTCCGCGCCGAGCAGGGTGGCTTCGAGGCCGAGCACGACCTCGCCGCGCTGTCGCGCCCCGGTGGCGGGCTGATCCGGGAGTGACCGGCACCCAGGCGGTGGTGACGACCGACCTGCCGCGCGGGCACCTCCGGGCGCTGCAGGCGGTCAACCTGGTCAGCTCGCTCGACCGGTCGACGGTCGCCCCGATGCTGCTGGTCATCGCGGTCGACCTGCACGCGTCCGTCGCCGAGGTGACCGTCGCCGCCAGCCTCTACTACCTCAGCTACGGGCTGCTCCAGCCGGTGTGGGGAATCGTCTCGGCGCGTCTGGGCACCGTTCGCACGCTGCGGCTGGCACTGGTCGGTGCCGCCGTGGCCGGCGGGCTGTCGGCGCTGGCGCCGGGCGTCGTCCTGCTGGCCCTGCTCCGCTGCATCGCCGGCGGCTTCTTCGGCGGTGCCATCCCCGCCACCCTGGTCTACGTCGGCGCGTCGGTGCCGGTGGAGCGCCGGCAGCAGCCGGTGACCGACCTCATGGCCGGCGTGGCGGTGGGCATGGCGGTGGCGACCGTCGCGGCCGGGTGGACCGCCCAGCTGCTGACCTGGCGGGTCATGTTCGCCGTCACCGCCGCGGCCGGTCTCGCGCTGGCCGCCTATCTCCGGCGGGTGCCCGAGCCGCCGCGCGCGGAGGTGCAGCGCCGGCCGGTGCGCGCGCTGGTGCGGGCCGTGGCCGACCGCTGGGTGGTCCTCGTGCTCGTCCTGGGGTTCGTCGAGGGGGCGGCCCTCACGGGCACGTTCACCTTCGTGGCCCCCGGCGTCCAGCACGCCACCGCCGCGGGCGCAGGGCTGGCCGGCACCGTCGTCGCCGTCTACGGCCTCGCCGTCCTGCTCTTCAGCCGGGTGGTCCGCCCGCTGTCGGCGCGGCTGACCAGCCCGACGCTGCTGCTCATCGGCGGTGTCGCGGGGATCCTCGGGTTCGCCGTCCTCGCCGTCCAGCGCGGCTTCGTCGCCGGCGTCCTGGCCTGTGTCCTGCTCGGCGCGGCGTGGGCGTTCATGCACTCGACGCTGCAGACGTGGGCGACATCCGTCGCGCCCCAGGCCCGCGCCCAGGTCGTGCCCCTGTTCGCCGCCTGCCTGTTCCTCGGCGGCTCCACGGGGGCGGCGGTCGGCGGCCCCCTGGCCGGGGGCGGGCACTACGCCGTCCTCTTCGCGGTGTCCGCCGTCCTGTTCGTACCGCTGACCGCCGTCTCCGCCGCGAGCCGCCGCATCTACCTGCGCACCCGGAGGGGACGCTGATGACCGCCCGCACCCCGAATCCGCCGACCGGCCTCCGCGCCGCTACGCTGCCGCCCGTGGCTCCGCGCCCGACGCTCCGTGACGTCGCGACAGCCGCGGGTGTCCATCCCGCCACCGCCTCACGCGCGCTCAACGAGGCGACCCGCAGCCTCGTGCGGCCGGCGACGGTCGAGCGGGTCCGCGAGGTCGCCACCGCCCTGGGCTACCAGGTCAACCCGATCGCGCGCAGCCTGAAGACCAGCCGGTCGGAGACGGTCGGCGTCCTGGTGCCCGACCTGACCAACCCGCTGTTCCCGCCGATCGTGCGGGGCATCGAGGACGCGCTGGGCGCGAGTGGCTACACCGTCCTCACCGCGAACACCGACAACGACCCGGCGCGCGCGGCCTCCAACTTCGCCGCGATGCAGGCGCGCCAGGTCGACGGCTTCATCGTGGCCACGGCCCGCCTCGACGACCCGCTCATGCACGAGGCGGCCGAGCGCGGGGTGCCGATGGTGCTGGTCAACCGGCTGACCGAGCACCTGGACGTCTCCGCCGTCGCCGGCGACGACGCCACCGGCATCGCCCGCACCGTCGACCACCTCGTCGGCCTCGGACACCGCGACATCGCACACGTGGCCGGCCCGCTGAACGTGTCCACCGGCTCGGTGCGGCTGCGGGCGTTCCGGACGGCGATGCAGCAGCACGGCCTGCCCGACGACCGCGTGGTCGTGGCGGAGGCCTACTCGGACGCGGCCGGGCACGCGGCGACCCTCGAACTGCTCGACGGGCGCGCGCCGACGGCGATCGTCGCCGGCAACGACCTGCTCGCCATCGGCAGCTACGACGCCCTGGAGGAGCGCGGCCTGAGCTGCCCGGAGGACGTCAGCGTCGTCGGCTTCAACGACATGCCGTTCATCTCGCGGCTGCGCCCACCGCTCACCTCGGTCCGGGTGCCCCAGTACGACCTCGGCGTCGAGTCCGCCCGGCTGCTGCTGGACGTGCTCAGCGGACGGACAGCCACGCCCCGGATGGTGCTGCTGCCGGTCCAGCTGATCGTCCGGGGGTCCACCGCTCCCCCGCGCGGCTGACCGCCCGGTTCCAGGCGGCGACCCTCAGGCGCCCGGCCCCATGACGGTCGCCGGGTCGATACCGAGGTCGGTGAGCACGGCGCGGGCCGCGTTGCGCCCGGCCCGTCCCGAGACCGAGCCGCCCGGGTGCGCGGTCGCGCCGGTCTGGTACAGCCCGGGCACCGGCAGCCGGTAGGACGGCCAGCCGACGAGCACCTCCCCCGACGGCAGCCGGAACTCCCCGCCGTGGCAGGACCCGCCGACGTTGTGCCGGTTGCGGGCCTCCAGATCCACGGGCGCCTCGCCCCGCACGGCCAGCACGTGCTCGGACCGCAGCCCCGGCACGCGTTCGGCCGTTCGCGCCACGACCTGCGCGGCGTACCGCTCGCGCTCGACCGCCCAGTCGCCGCCCCTCGCGAGGTCGCGGGGCGCGAAGGTCAGCAGCTTGACCAGCCCCTGACCGTCCGGGGCCCGGTCGGGGTCGACGACGGTGGAGTTCACGATGAGCACCCACGGGTCCTCGGCGTAGGTCTCGCCACGGGCATGGGCGTCCAGTTGCGCGTACAGGCCGCGCGCCGACCCGATACCGCCGGCCACCGCGGCCACGGGCCCCTTGGCGGTGTCGTAGGCGAGGTCGCGGTCGGTCGCCAGGTGGACGGCGAACAGAGTCAGCCCGGAGCGCCAGGTCTCGGCGGCGCTGCGCAGCTCCGCGGGCGGCTCCGCGCCGTCGAGCATCCCGGCCAGCTGGGTGATGTGGGCCGACGACAGCACCGCGCGGCGGGCGGCCCACCGCTCGCCGTCCGCCGTCACCACGCCCACGGCCCGGCCGTCGCGCACCTCCACCCGTTCCACCGGCCGGCCGGTCAAGACCCGGCCGCCGTGCGACTCGATGGCCGCGACCAGCGCCGCCGGCAGGGCACCGGACCCGCCCAGGGGCGTCGCCCACCCGAAGGACGACCGCCCGGCGGTGATGGAGAACGGCAGGATGCCGGTGCCTGCGCGCCGGACGTCGGTGATCGTGGCGAACGACAGCCAGGTGAGCAGGTCGCGCGCCCGGTCGGAGGCGAACCGCTCGGCGATCACCTCGTGCGCGCTGCGTGAGCGGAGCGCCTCGTAGGCGGCGTCGGCGGTCGACGACGCCGGGTCGAGCCGGCCGGCGTTCCACCGCGAGTGCGCGGCGGCCAGCCCGCCCTCCCAGTCGGCGAGCAGCTGGAGGTAGGCGTCACCGTCGGCGGCGTTCTCGCGGGCCAGGTCGGCCGCGGTCTCCGCGCGGTCGCGGGACATGACCAGCGCGTCGCCGTCGGCCAGCGGGAGCACGACCGCCGGGTCGGTGTGCACGTACCGCAGCCGGAACCGGGACAGCAGCCCGAGCTCGTCGTCCCGGATCACCGGGTTGGTCTGGATGAGCACGTGGGCGCTGGAGCAGGAGTCGTGCCGGAAGCCGGGGAGCGTGAGCTCCTCGGTGACGGTGTTGCCACCGACGTGCGGCTGCTCCTCGAGGACGACGACCTCGAGACCGGCGGCCGCGAGGTACGCCGCCCCGATCAGGCTGTTGTGTCCCGCGCCGATGACGACGACGTCCGCGCTGCCGGTCATGGCGCCGGTCATGCCGCCCGCACCAGGCCGCGAGGGAAGGTGTGCAGCCGCTCGGGACCGGACTCGGTGACCAGCAGCAGCTCGCCGGTCTGCACGCCGAGCCGGCCGTCGGGCGTCGCGACGTTGGGCTGCACGACGACGGTCATGCCGGCCTCCAGGGTGAAGTCGGGCGTGGGGCGGATCGCGCGGCTGCGCGAGCCGAGCACCGGTGGCAGGTAGCCGCCGCCGAACCCGTGGACGAGGTCGTCGACGGTCGTGAAGCCGGCCTCCTCGATCACCTCGGCAGCGTCGACGAGCTCTTGTGCGTGCACGCCGGGGCGCAACCGGTCGGCCACCGCGGAGAGGGCCGCCTCGGCGACGTCGTGCAGCTCCCGCACCTGCGGGGTCGGTTCGGCCGCCAGGCAGACGGTGCGCAGCAGCTGGCCGGAGTACTCCGGGGCGACGGCGGCGCTGAGCTCGAAGGTGAGCAGGTCACCGGCGGCCACGGGCCGGTCGCTGGGCCACTGGGCCGGCACCGATCGGTCGGGAGCCGACATGGGGGTGATGCCGAGGTAGTGGATGTGGTGCATGCCGCCACGGGAGACGTAGGCGTGTTCCACCCGGGCGACGAGCTCGTGCTCGGTGCGGCCGACGACCGGGGGTTCGAGCAGGGCCGCGGCGGCGGCGTCGGTGAGCGCGGCGGCCGTGCGCAGCGCCGCGATCTCCTCCTCGCTCTTGCGCAGCCGCAGCCGGGTGTGCGCCCGGTTGAGGTCGAGGACACGGCGGCCCTCGGCGAGCACGGCGTACTGGTCGTAGGGCAGCGAGCCGATCAGCCCGACGGGCGCTCCGCCGGCGCCACGCTCGACGAGCAGCTCGACCAGCGTCGTCGCCGGGGCGTCGCCGGCGAACCGGACGTCGGCCTCGGCCGCCCGCCGCCGGGCCTCCGGCACGTGGTTGAAGAAGCTCACCAGCAGGACGTCGCGCTCGCCCGGGGTCACCAGCACGTGGGCCTCGCGGGTGACCGGCCAGCCGGTGAGCCACGAGACCGCGCTGCCGGAGCGGTTGGCGCCGTACAGGACGACGTGCGCGAGGCCCTCGCGCTCCATCACCGCCTCGAGCGCCGACCTCCGCCGCGCCATCTCGGCCGGACCGAACCCGGCGAAGACGGCGGGCACGGCCAGGGCCGTCACCGCTTCGTGCTCGCGTCGCCGGACCGGGCCGCGGGGGCGGAACCGGCGGCCGCCGCGGTCGAGCCGGCGGCTGCCGGAGCCTTCGACGGCGCCCCGCCGAGGTAGAGCTCGGCCACCTCGGGGTTGGCCATGAGGTCGCCGGCCGCCGCCTCGAGCGCGACCCGGCCGCCCTCCAGGACGACGCCGTGGGTGGCCATGCTCAGCCCGAGGCGGACGTTCTGCTCGACCAGCAACACCGTCGTGCCGCCGGCGTTGGCGTCCTTCACCAGCTGCGAGACGCCGGTGAGGCTTATCGGGTCCAGCCCCAGCGACGGCTCGTCGAGCAGCAGCACGCTGGGCTCCACCATGAGGCAGCGGGCGATCTCGACCATGCGGCGCTGTCCGCCCGAGAGGTTCCCCGCCTTGTCGTTGCTGCGCTCGGCGACGATCGGGATCAGCTCGGCGACCCGGTCGTAGCGCTTGGTCAGCAGCTGCTTGTCGCGCCGGAGTGTGTAGCCGCCGAGCAGCACGTTCTCGCGGATCGTCATCTGGGGGAACAGCGCCTGCGACTGCGGCACCTGGGCGACGCCCTTGCCGAGCACGCCGGCGGTGCCGAACTGGTCAAGGCGGACGCCGTCGAGCTCGACGGTGCCCAGCCGCGGCTTGAGCAGCCCGCTCACGACGCGCAGCACCGTGGACTTGCCGGCCCCGTTCGGCCCGACGATGCAGGTGATCGCGCCGCTCGGCACCTCGAGGTCGAGGCCCTGCAGGACGTCGCCTCCGCCGTACCCGGCGTAGACACCGGAGATGGTCAGCATCGGTCAGCTGCCTTTCGCGGACAGGGCGGCCTGGTCGAGGACCGCGCCGGGAACGGGCTCGGCAGGCAGCCACTCCGGGCCGAGGTAGGCCTCGAGGACGGCGGGGTCGGCGCGCACGATGGACGGCGGACCCTGCGCGATGATCTTGCCCCGACTGAGCACCGCGACCGGGTCGCACAGGTCGAGGACCAGCGGGATGTTGTGCTCGACGACCAGGAACGCGATGCCCTGCCGGTTGAGGTCGCGGATGATCTCGACCATCCGGTTGATCAGCGTCGGGTTGATGCCGCCGGCCGGCTCGTCGAGCAGGATCATCTTCGGCTCGAGCATCAGCACCTGGGCCAGCTCGACCAGCTTCTGCTGGCCGTAGGAGAGGGCGCCGGCCTGCTGGTCGCCGAACCGGCCGAGGCCGACGAAGTCGAGCAGCTCGCGCGCCCGTTCGGCCTCGTGCCCGCTGACGGCGTCCTTGGCCATGAGGCCCCAGCTCGCGGTCGGCAGCGGGGCGACGACGTTCTCGAGCACGGTCATACTCTTGAACAGGCGGGTGGTCTGGAACGTCCGGCCGAGCCCGAGGTGCGCCCGGTCCCAGGCGGGGAGCCGGTCGATCCGGGTGCCGTCGAACCAGATCTCGCCCGCGCCGACGGGCATGGCGCCGGTGACCAGGTTGAACAGCGTCGTCTTGCCCGAGCCGTTGGGCCCGATCAGCGCGGTGATCGACCCCGCCTCGACGGTGAGGTCGACGCCGTCGACCGCGCGCAGGCCGCCGAAGCTCTTGGCCGCGCCACGGATCTCCAGGAGCGGGGCCGGCGTCCGCTCGGCCTGCGGTGCCGACCGCGGCGTCACGACGATCGGCGTCCGCTTCGTGGCGACGCCGGTCTGGTCGGTGTACTCGACGGTCTTCTTGGCCGCCTGCCGGCGGGCGATGCGCGCAGCGACCGCCGGGAGGATGCCCTGCGGCAGGAAGAGCACGACCAGCACCAGGGCCAGACCGAGGACGAGCAGCCGGCTCTGCGAACCGCCGCCGTAGACGTTGGCCACCTCGGAGACGATCGAGACGACGAAGCCACCGAGGACCGGCCCCCAGAGCGTGCCGCGACCGCCGGCCAGCGCCGAGAGCACGATCGTGACGCTGGTCAGCAGCGCGAAGGCGCCGACCGGGTTCAGGAACGACAGGAAGTAGGCGTAGACGACACCGGCGACGCCGATCGGCACCGCACTCACCGCGTAGGCGAGCACCTTGTAGCGGGTGGTGTTGACCCCGATGGCCGCCGCCTTGTCCTCGTCCTCGCGGATGGCCAGCAGACCGGTGCCGAACTTGGTCCGCCGGATCCACGCCGCGAACGCGACCGTGGCCAGCAGCAGGACCAGGAACAGGTAGTAGAAGGGCATGTTCTGGTAGTCCGACGACCAGAACGGCAGCGGCACGTTGACGCCGTTGGACCCGTTGGTGATCGACGGGAAGTTCGTCACCAGCACCTGCATGGACAGCAGCAGCGCGATCGTGATGATCACGAAGGCGTGGCCGCGGGCGCGGAGCACCACCATGCCGACGAGCGTCGCCACCACGAACGCGACCAGGCCGCCGAGCGGCATGAACCACAGCGGGTTGACCTGGTACTTCTCGGCGAGCAGGCCGCCGGTGTAGGCGCCCAGGCCGAGGAAGACGCTGTGCCCGAGCGACACGTAGCCGGCGTAGCCGGACACGATGTTCCAGCTCACGGCCATCAGCGCCGTCAGGAAGGCCAGCAGCAGGACGCCCTGCTCGTAGATGGCGAACGGCAGGACCACCGGGTAGAGGAACAGGGCCGCGAAGAGGGCGATGATCACCAGCGTGCCGCGCCGGCCCTCGGTGCGGGTGCGGAGCGAGTCGACGAGCGTCATGCCATCACGTCCTGGCGGAGCCGCGAGCCGAAGAGGCCCTGGGGGCGGAACAAGAGCACGATCATGATCACGGCGTAGAAGATCAGCGTCGACCACTGCAGCGACCCGTAGGTGGCCGTCAGCGTCTCGGCCAGCCCGAGGATCAGGGCGCCGACCAGCGCGCCGGCCAGGCTGCCCATGCCACCGAGCACGATGATCCCGAGCAGCCGCGAGATCCAGTCGTAGTGGGACGCCGGGAAGAACGGGTAGAGCACGGAGAGGACCGAGCCGCCCACGCCGGTGGTCGCGGTACCGATCGCGAAGGCCAGCGCCGCGACGCCGGCCGACTGGATGCCGACGAGTGCGGCGCCGGACGCGTTCTGGGCGGTCGCGCGGATCGCCCGGCCGGTCCAGGTCCGAGAGAGGACGAGGTAGAGCAGCCCGAGGACGAGCACCGCGGCGAGGCAGCCGTAGACCTGCGCCTTGGGCAGCGAGATGCCGAACACGCGGTAGGACTGCGAGAAGTAGGACGGCGTCGCCGAGCGGAACCGGTTGCCCGCGGTGACGTTCAGGACGCCCTCGATGGTGATGGCGATGCCGAAGGTCAGCAGCACCGACATCCCCGGCGACGTGCCGCTGATGCGCGAGAGCACACCCTTGTACAGCGCCCACCCCAGGCCGAACATGACCGGCGTCATCACGATCGACAGCAGGATCGGGTCGATCCCGGTGACCGACCAGGTCTTCCAGGTGATGAACGCGACCAGGATGAGCAGCGCGCCGTGCGCGACGTTGATGATGTTCATGACGCCGAAGATCAGCGTCAGCCCGCTCGCCATCAGCGCGTACACGCCACCGATCAGCAACCCGAGCACCAGTGCCTGGACCAGCTGGGTCATGCGTTCCTCTTCCGGATGGTCAACGTCCGCGGTCCGTCGTCCGGGGCGCTGTCCCGGCTCCGTGCGCGTGGGGTCGGCGAGGCAGGGCCCGGTGGCCCGTGCGAGCACGGGCCACCGGGCGGACGGTCACTGCCAGGGCGTCTTGGCGACGACCTTGTCGACGGTCGCGGCCGCTTCCGGAGCAACGATCTCCGGCGCGCCGTTCTGCCACTGGGCGAGGAGGAAGTCCTTGGTCGGGGCTCCCTTCTCGTCCCAGGCGAGCGGCCCGAGGATGGTCTCCACCTCGTTCTGGTGCAGCCACTCGGCCATCTTGTCCTGGTCGAGGGACTTCACGGCCTCGGCGGCCGCCTGGACCACCTGCGCGGCCGCGTAGGCGTCCGCGGCATCCTCGGCCGGGATGCCGCCGTCGTACCGCTTGGCGTACTCGTCGACGAACTCCTTGTTCTTCGGGGTGTTCGCCTTCTCGTTCCAGCTGACGGTGTAGAAGACGCCCTCGGTGTTCGCCTCGCCGATGCCCTCGCTGTACTGGCCGGCGTTGCTGGGCGCGGACGTCTGGAAGAGCATCTTCGGCGAGTAGTTCAGCTGCTGCAGCGAACGGATGAGGCCCACGCCGTCCTCGAAGACGGCACCCTGGGCGATCAGGTCCGGCTTCTTGGCGGCGATCGCGCTGGCGATCGTCTGGAAGTTGGTCGCGTCGGCGGGGTACGTCGTGGTGTACACCGTCTTCACGCCGAGCTTCTCGAGCTGCGCCTGCATCGACTCGATCACCGGCGTGGTGAAGGGGTCGTCCTGCGTCGGGTACGCGGCGGTCTTGGGCCGCTCGTTCTCGGGCAGGCTCTCGATGTACTTCACGAACACGTCGGGCTGGTGCGACGCGGTGGCCTGCTGCGCGAAGAACAGCTTCTTGAAGCCCCGGTCGAACATCTTGGGAGCGCCACCGGCCGGCTCGACGTAGAGCATGCCGTTCTTCTCCGCGACCGCCGAGGCCGGGAAGTTCAGCAGCGTCGAGAAGGTGCCGAGGAGGAGATCGACCTTGTCCTGGGTGATGAGCTTGGTGTAGTCGGTGACGACCGTGTCCTGGTTGCTCGCGTCGTCGGTGATCTTGAGCTCGACCTGACGGCCGAGCAGGCCGCCTTCCTTGTTGATCTGGTCGCGCCAGATCTCGTAGCCCTTGCGGGCCTCGCCGCCCGGCTGCGAGAAGTCACCGGTCAGCGGCAGCGAGATGCCGACGACGAGCGGCTCTTCGCTGCCGCCCGCAGCCTTCTTCTCGCTCGGTGCCTGGCCACAGGCGGCGGCTGCGAGCAGGATGGTCGCACTGATCGCGAGCCCGCGGATCGGCGCCGACGACCAACCCCCACGTGCAAGATTCCATCGGTTGTGGTGCTTCACCATCGGAGCTCCCGTTCCCGGTCCTGACTGTCGCAATCGTTTGCGACGCGTGCCGCTCATCCTGTGTGGTCCCCCTCACAGGTGTCAAGTAGCTCCGCAACATCCGCACCGTTGGGATGTGGGCACACGTGGGGTTCGCCGCCGAGCAGTCGCGGATGCGGCGCCGACGGCGGGTTCGGAGGGCCTGAACGGCGCAGTTCCCGGGCGCGCCACACGGGAAGTGGGGTGATCGGGCTCCGCGCAGCGGGAGGGGTCCGCCCGTCGGCCAGTGGGGACGGTCGGCATCGGCCGTCCGTGATCGGGGACCGCGAGGCGGGCCGTCGCCCCGGCCCGCCGGCGATGCTCGCCGTCCGGCCTGCCTCGCGCCTGACCGGGGGAACCGGCCCGCCGACAGCAAACGGTTGCGGAACCGTTACACGCGGCCCGATCGCCGCCCGGGAACGACCATGGGGGCCGGGACCATCGTCCCGACCCCCCGTGCGAGGCTCGCGGGGTTCCCGACGAGAGGTGGCCCCGTGCGGTCCCAGAGCGTGTTCGACGAGCGGGTGAGTGCCGTCCTGGGCATCCCGCTCCACCGGTTCCTCGGCATGGAACTGCGGGACGCCGCCGACCCGGCGGCCGGCATCTGGTTCCCCGTGGCCGAACCCACCCTCAACCCCAGCGGCCTGCTGCACGCCGGGGTGATCTACACGCTGATGGACGTCGCATCCTTCCTGGCGCTGATCGGTTCCCTGGCCGACGACGAGCACGCCGTCACGCACGACCTGACCGTGTCGCTGCTGCGGCCGGTCAGCGCCGGCAAGCGGGTCGACATCACCGGGAGCGTGCTGCGCCGCGGCCGCGCGGTCGCCTTCATGCGCGCCGAGGCGACCGTCGACGGCGAGGTCGTCGCGGCGGCCCAGGTGACGAAGAGCGTCGTCCGGGCCGGCTGAGTCGGCCTGCCGACCGGCGCCCGTCGGGCTCGGCCGGGAGGAAGTGCGCCGAGGATCCCTGTCCGAGCCGCAAACGGGTCCTCAGCGCACGTCGTCGGGGAACCTGCCGATCACCACAGCGACATCGAGCGGCGGAAGATGCCGGCGATGTCGTCCTCGGTCACCTCCCGCGGGCAGGTGGCCAGCAGCCGCTGCTGCTTCATCGTGCCCTCGACCAGGTCGGGGATGTCGTTCTCGCCGAAGCCGACGGCGCCCACGCCGTTGGGGATGTCGATGTCGCGCATCAGCTCGGCGAGCACCGTCGGCAGGAACTCGGCCGGGTCGGACGGGGTGTCGGCGTCGGGCGCGAGCAGTTGGGCGGCCCGCACGTGCCGGTCGGGCGACGCCTCGAAGGTGAACCGGAACGCCTCCGGCGCGGTCAGCGCGACGGACATCCCGTGCGGGACCATCGGCTCGTCGGCCGGGTAGTCCTTGGGGTGGAAGTCCTTCACCTGCCCCGCGATCGGATAGGCGTTCGCGTGCGGGATGTGCACGCCGGCGTTGCCGAACCCCATGCCGGCGAACGTCGCCGCCATCGCCATGTCGGCCCGGGCCTGCTCGTCGTCCCCGTGCCGGACGGCCCGGCGGAAGGAGCCGGCCAGCAGGGTCATCGCCTTCTCCGACCACATGTCGGAGATCGGGTTGGACCCGCAGTAGGGCACGCGCTGCTCGGGCTGCTTGCGTTCGTAGGTCGTGTACCAGCGGGCGGTGTAGCTCTCCAGCGCGTGACAGAGGATGTCCATGCCCGACGCCGCCGTGACCCCGGGCGGCTGGGTGAGGGTCAGGTCGGGGTCGATCACGGCCATGGTGGGCCGGAGCCGCGCGTGGCTGATGCCGGTCTTCACCTTCGCCGAGATCACGTCCATCACGCAGATGGTGGTGCTCTCAGAGCCGGTGCCGGTCGTCGTCGGGACGGCGACCAGCGGCTTGAGCGGCTCCGACGGCGCCTGCCCCTTGCCGACGGGCACGTTGACGTAGTCCATCAGGTCGCCGGGGTTGGTGGTGAGCAGGTTGATCGCCTTGGCGGTGTCGATGCTCGAGCCACCGCCCACCGCCACGAAGGCGTCCCAGGGGCCGGAGCCGCGGGCGAAGTCGATCGCCGCCACGAGGCTCTCGTCGGTGGGCTCGACGTGGGCGCCGTCGAACACGTGCGCCTCGATGCCGAAGCGGGTCATCTGGTCGGCCACCCGCTGCGGGGTGCCGGTGGCCGCCACTCCCGCGTCGGTGACCACCAGGACCCGGTGGACGCCGAATCGACTCAGGTCGTAGCCGATCTCGTCCGAGGCCCGGCTGCCGAACTTCAGCTGGGGCGCTCCGTAGGTGAAGACCGATTCCGAAGGGGCTGGCGACGAGGTGTCCATGACGTCCCTCTCAAGGGTGCGCGGTGGTGTCGGCGGGTTCGCTGCATCGAATGTTGCACGCGGTTGTGAGCAGCACCACATCGGCAGATAGTTCAATCACCACGCCCGCCCAGACCCCGGGTGGGTTCCCCTCCCAGTCCCTGGAGGACTCCTGTGACCGACCCCGCCACGACCGCTCCCGCCCTCGGTGAACTCCTCAAGGACGCCCCCACGAACTGGGGCAAGTGGGGGGACGACGACGAGGTCGGTGCGCTGAACTACCTGGGCCCCGAGCAGGTCCTCGCCGCGGTCGGTCTGGTCAGCGCCGGCAAGGTGTTCACCCTGCAGCGGCTCATCGGCGACCCCAAGGGCGACCCGGTATGGCCGGGCCGGACCCCGGCGGTCCGCACCCAGGTGCTCGACGAGGGCGACTGGGACGAGGGCGGCAAGGGCCCGGCCTACCCCGGAGGCCTGCACTACGCCGACGACAAGATCGACGCCTACCTGCAGGGCTCGACGCAGTACGACGCCCTCGGGCACCTCTGGTACGACGGCAAGATCTACAACGGGTACGACGCCCGCACGACGATCGGCGGCCTGCAGAAGGCGAGCGTGGAGCCGATCGCCCAGCGCGGCGTCGTCGGGCGCGGCGTACTGCTCGACATGGCCCGGTTCCGCGGCAAGCCCACCCTGGACAAGGGCGAGACCTTCACCCACGAGGACCTGATCGCCTGCGCGCAGGCCCAGGGAGTGGAGATCCGCAAGCGTGACATCCTGCTCGTGCGCACCAACTTCCTGCACCTGTACCACGAGCAGGGCGAGGCGTTCTACGAGGGCTTCAACGAGCCAGGCCTCGTCTACAGCCCTGAACTGGTCCAGTGGTTCGCCGACATGGAGATCCCCAACCTGGTCACCGACACCATCGCCAACGAGGTGACGATGGACCCGAACAACGGGGTGGCCCTGGTGCTGCACAGCGCGCTCATGCGCAACCTCGGGGTGACGCTCACCGAGATCGCCGACCTCGAGCAGCTCGCCGACGACTGCGCCGAGGACGGCCGGTACGACTTCCTCTACGTCGCCGCCCCGCTGAAGGTGGCCAAGGCCGCCGGCACCCCGGTCAACCCCGTCGTCATCAAGTAGGCACCCGTGAGCGACTACGACCAGCGCCCGTGGCTCGCGCTGTACGGCGACCAGCCGCCCGACTACGACATCGAGTTCGACGACGCGCTCAGCATGTTCCGGGCCGGGGTCGCGAAGGACCCCGGCGCCGTCGCCCTGCGGTACTTCGACGGCGTGATCACCCGGCAGGAGCTGGACGAGCTCAGCGACGGCCTGGCCGCCGGCCTCCTCGCCAACGGGTTCTCCCCCGGTGACCGGCTGGCGGTCTACCTGCAGAACGTGCCGCAGTTCGTCATCGCGATGGTCGGCGCCTGGAAGGCCGGCGGCGTCATGGTGTCGATCAACCCGATGAGCCGCACCCGTGAGCTCTCCTACCTGCTGAAGGACTCCGGCGCGACGGTGCTCGTCTCGCTGGAGGCCCTCTACGAGCAGGTGGCCCGGGACGTCGTCCCCGACACCGACGTCCGCCTGGTCCTCACCACCAGCGAACTGGAGTTCCAGACCCGCAACGACGAGCGGCTGTTCGCTGGCATGGAGCGCATCCGCTCCGAGGGCACGACGGACTTCACCGAGTTCATCGACCAGCACCGGGGGACGGCGCCGCCGCCCGTGGACCTGAAGGCCGACGACGTCGCGTTCCTGACGTACACCTCGGGGACGACCGGCGTGCCGAAGGGTGCGATGAACACCCACCGGAACGTCGTCTTCACCGCGCAGGTGTACCGGGACTGGGTGCACGCCGGGCAGGACGGCGGCGCGATCTTCGGGATCGCCCCGCTGTTCCACATCACGGGGCTGATCGGGCACATCGCGGTCAGCATGCTGGTGCCCGCACCGCTGATCCTGGCGTACCGGTTCGAGCCGCAGGTCGTGCTGGACGCGTTCGCCGAGCACCGGCCGACCTTCACCATCGGGGCGATCACCGCGTTCAACGCGCTGCTCAACGCACCCGGCTTCACGAAGGACCACTTCTCGTCGTTCCGGTCGGTCTACTCCGGCGGCGCGGCCATCTCCCCCACGGCGGAGAAGGGGTTCCTTGCCGCGACCGGCATCCAGGTGCACAACGCCTACGGCCTCACCGAGACGACGTCACCCATGACCGTCACGCCCTTCGGGTCGCCGTCCCCCGTGGACCCGACGTCGGGGGCGTTGTCGGTCGGGGTGCCGGCCCCGAGCACGATCGTCCGCATCCAGGACGACGAGGGGCAGGACCTCCCCCTGGGCGAGATCGGCGAGATCGTGGCCGACGGGCCACAGGTCGTCGCCGGCTACTGGGGCAAGCCCGACGAGACCGCCGCCAACCTCCCCGGCGGCGCACTGAAGAGCGGCGACGTCGGGTTCATGAACCCCGAGGGCTGGGTCTTCATCGTCGACCGCAAGAAGGACATGATCAACGCGTCGGGCTACAAGGTCTGGCCGCGCGAGGTCGAGGACGTGCTCGCCGAGCACCCGGCGGTGCGGGAGTCGGCGGTCGTCGGCGTGCCGGACGAGAAGCGCGGCGAGACGGTCAAGGCGTTCGTCAGCGTCAAGCCGGGCGCCTCGGTCACCCCCGAGGAGCTGATCGCGCACTGCAAGGAGCGCATGGCCGCCTACAAGTACCCGCGCAGCGTCGAGCTCGTCGACGAGCTGCCCAAGACGGTCACCGGCAAGATCCTCCGCCGGGAGCTGCGCGACCAGTGAGCCGACCGCACCCCGTCGTCCGGCGCCGGACGACGGGGTGCGCGATGCTGCACGGCATGACGACACCGGCCGATCCCGAGACGCCGCAGCCCCGCGACATCGCGCTCGAGCAGGAGACCCCGGAGCTGGCCGACGACCTCGACCGGCAGAGCGACCCCGACCCCGCGGACGCGACCGACGTTTCCTGACCGCCGTCCCGGCGTACGTTCTCGGCCATGGCTGCCGACCCCTCATCGGCCCGCCGCGTCGTCGGTGGGCGATACGCCCTGACCGACGTGCTCGGGCGCGGCGGCATGGGCACGGTCTGGCTGGCGACCGACCAGGTGCTCGAGCGCCAGGTCGCGCTCAAGGAGGTCACGTTCTCCGTCGACCTCAGCGACGAGGACCGGCGGATCCTGCGGGAGCGGACGCTGCGGGAGGCGCGTGCCGCCGCCCGGCTCGTGCATCCCCACGTCACCGCCGTCTACGACGTCGTCGAGGACGGCGGCAAGCCGTGGCTGGTGATGGAGCACGTCTCGGCGCGCAGCCTGCAGGAGATCCTCGAGATGGAGGGTCCGCTGGCGCCCGACGCGGTCGCCCGCATCGGCCTCGACGTGCTGGCCGCGCTGGAGGCCGCGCACGAGGCCGGGATCGTGCACCGCGACGTGAAGCCGGCCAACGTGCTCGTCGACCGCGCCGGCGGTGCGCGTCTCACCGACTTCGGCATCGCGCACGCCACGGGCGACTCGAGCCTCACCACCGGCGGCGCGCTCATCGGGTCGCCGTCCTACATGGCGCCGGAGCGGGCCAACGGCGAGACGCCGGGGCCGGCGGTCGACCTGTGGTCGCTGGGCGCCACGCTCTACGCGGCCGTCGAGGGGCGCCCGCCGTTCGACCGCGGCGAGGCGATGGCCACGCTCATGGCGGTCGTCTCCGAGGACCCGGCGCCGATGCTGCGGGCCGGCCCGCTGGAGCCCGTGCTGCTCGGCCTGCTGACCAAGGACCCGACCCGTCGGATGACGCCGCCCGAGGCCCGGCGCCTGCTCGAGGCGGCACGAACCCCCGGACCGGCGCCTTCGGCACCTCCGCAGCCTGCGCCCGAGCCCGTCCCGGCGGGGGCGCGGGACGGCCGCCGGACCGTTCCGGGCGGCTCCGTCGAGCGACTCAACGCCGACGACCTGCGCGCCCTGGCCTCGGCATCGCGGACCCTCCTCGGCTCCGTCGTCCGTGATGCGGCGGACGAGGCGCGGGTGCTCGCCGGCCGGCGGCGCGAGCGCAAGGAACAGGAGCAGCGGGAGGTCCCCGTACCGAAGGAAGCCGCTCCCCCGCCGCGGCGCCGGCGGCGGTTCAAGCGGCGCTGGGTCGTCGTCCCGGTGGTGGTCACCGTGGTCGTGGTTCTGATCCTCGTCGTCGGGATCGGGCTGAGCCTCGCTGCGCTGTTCAACCTGCTGTGAGCCGCGGTTGGTCGTAGCGTCCGGCCCGTGACCGGATCGAGCCCCGACTTCTACGCCGTGGAGGAACTCCTCGAGCCCGAGGAGATCGAGATCCGCGACCGTGTCCGCGCCTTCTGCGAGAAGGAGGTGACGCCGGTCGTCAACGAGTACTGGGAGCGCGCCGAGTTCCCCTTCGAGCTGGTGCCCAAGATCGCCGACCTCGGCATCGCCGGCGGCACCATCGAGGGCTACGGCTGCCCGGGCATGAGCAACGTGTCGGCCGGGCTCGTCGCGGCGGAGCTCGCCCGGGCCGACGGCAGCGTCGGCACGTTCAACGGGGTGCACAGCTTCCTCGCCATGCAGTCCATCGCCCTGCTGGGTTCGGAGGAGCAGCGGGAGCGCTGGCTGCCCGAGATGGCGCGCCTGGAGAAGATCGGCGCGTTCGGCCTCACCGAGCCTGCGCACGGCTCGGACGCCGTCGCCCTGGAGACCTCGGCCAGGCGGGACGGCGACGTCTACGTGCTCGACGGCCGGAAGAAGTGGATCGGCAACGGCTCCATCGCCGACTACGTGATCATCTGGGCGCGCGGTGAGGACGGCGCCGTGGGCGGGTACGTCGTCGAGAAGGGCACGCCGGGTTACACGGCGACCGTGATGACCGGGAAGACGGCGCTGCGGGCGGTGTGGCAGGCCGAGATCTCCCTCGACGGCGTGCGGGTGCCGGCGGAGAACAGGCTGGCGAACTGCCATTCGTTCAAGGACGTCTCCGGCGTGCTCGACCGCACCCGCTACACCGTGGCCTGGCGCGCACTGGGCCTGGCGACGGCGTCCTACGAGCTGGCGCTGGCCCACGCGCTCCGGCGCGAGCAGTTCGGGTCGCCGATCGCCGGCTTCCAGCTGGTGCAGGACAAGCTGGCGCGGATGCTGGCCGAGATCACATCCATGCAGCTGATGTGCTGGCGACTGTCGAAACTGGCCGACACCGGACGCATGACCGCGGCGATGGCGTCGCTGGCGAAGATGAACCACGCCGCCAAGGCGCGGGCCATCGTGGCCGACGCCCGGGACATCCTGGGCGGCGACGGCATCCTGCTCGACCACCACGTGGCCCGGCACCACGCCGACATGGAGGCGATCTTCACCTTCGAGGGCACCGACTCGGTGCAGGCGCTGATCGTCGGCCGGGAGATCACCGGCCTGTCGGCGATCAGCGGCCGGAAGCCGAACCGCCCCTGACGCACGAGATCTGCACACTCGTGGCCATCAGCGGCTGATGGCCTCCAGTGTGCAGATCTCGCGGTGGGTCAGCGGGCGCTGGCGCTCAGCGGCCGTGCCACCGCGGTCATCTGCACGCACTCCGGGCAGGCGGTGCGGCCGGCACCGACCCGCTCCCACTTCTGGCTGCCCCACACCTGGACGATGGCCCCGCACACGGCCAGCTCCACCTCGCCGTCCAGCTCGGACGGCGGACGGTGCGCCTCCACGGCGTGCCACGGACAGGTGTGCTCGGTGGGTCGGCCCGGCGACCAGCGGTCGGGCCGGGCGAAACCTACGGCGTAGCTGTCCACGACAAACGTGTGCCCCGCGTCACATGCCGCCAATCACCACGATCGGGCGAATCGGCCGATCCCGGGCCGCGTGGTGTGCAACCTCCCGGTTCGGGGAACAAGCGGCGGTGCCGGAGATGTCCCAGCTGCCAGGAGCGCCGCATGACCGAGACCCAGCCCGACGTGGTCGACGTCCTCACCGCCGATCACCGCGAGTTCGACCGGATCTTCACCGAGCTGGAGGGGCTGCGCGGTCGGACCGGGGAAGGCGTGCTCACGAGGAAGAAGGAACTCGTCGACGAGGTGACGATCGGGCTGGTGAAGCACTCCGTCGCCGAGGAGACGCGGGTCTACCCGCTGGTCGCGCAGAAGCTCGACAAGGAGGAGGCGGAGCACTCGAAGGAGGAGCACGCCGAGGCCGAGGAGACGATGAAGCGACTCGAACGGATGGATGCCGGCGACCCGGGGTTCGACGACGCGGTCGCCGAGCTGATTCGCGAGATTCGCCACCACGCCGCCGAGGAGGAGAGCCGCATGTTCACCGAGCTGCGCGCGAACTTCAGCCGCGAGGAGCTGGTGAAGATGGCCGAACAGGTCGAGGCCGTCAAGAAGATCGCCCCCACCCGGGCGCACCCCATGACCCCCAACGAAGCCGGCGTCCGCCTGGCCGTCGGCCCCGTCGCGAGCCTCCTGGACCACCTCCGCGACGCGGTCAGCGGCCGCGGGAAGTCGACCGACTGACGAGCCGCGCCGATCGGGCTACCGTCGAGGGGTAGCCCGAGCACAAGGAGCGCACCCGGTGGAGCCTGTCACCCTGCTCGTGGGCGGCGCCCTGCTCGCGACCGGTTTCCTGGCCGGCCGGTTGGGTCGGCGACAGCCCCCGCCGCCTCCGGCGCCGACGCCGTTGTGCGGCTGCGGCCACCCCCTGAGCCAGCACGACACGCAGACGTCGACCTGCTATGCCGAGCTGCGCCGCGACACGTTCGACCGCCGCGGCCGCTGGTCCGGCCACTCGTGGGTGCCCTGCACCTGCCGGCAGTACGTCGGCCCGCGGCCCATCGACGAGGTCTTCCTCCCGCGCCTGCTGCCGCCCACGACCGACTGAGCCGCGGGCGGCGCGGACGTCGCCGTCCAGCCGGCCCCCTCGGGCCTCACCGGTGGCCGAAATCGCCGGGACCGTGCCCGCCGCCGCCGTCGAAGAACAGTTCGCCGGCCAGCGAGCCCAGAACCGCGAGCACGAGCAGTCCGAGAACGACCGCGGCGGCGACCCGAGCGGGGTGCAGCCGGGTGGTGCCCGGCCGGCGCAGCGACGTCCGGAGCTGATCGAGCAGCATCGCCGCGAGCACACCCCAGCCCGGCGCCGTCCGCGCGGGCGCAGCGGTCGCCGCGGGCCGCAGGTCGGCGGTGAGCGGGGGAAGGTCTCGGAGGTGGACGGCGGCGAAGGCCGCCGCCATCCGCTCACCGCCCTCCTCCGCGGTCAGGAGGCCGCGCGCCACGGCGTCCTGCAGCACCCGGACGGTGGCCGCCCGATCGTCGTCCGAGGCGCGCACCGGCGGCGGCCCGGGAGGTGCCGTGGGGGTGGTGGTGTCCGACGAGGGGGACATCGCCTGCTCCTGTCCGTGGGGGGTGGGTCTGCCGCGCGGCAGTCTGCCCGCCGGACCTGGCGGCGACCTGTGAATCGGCTCGGGCCCCTGGGACCGCCGTCAGGCGGCTTGCGCCGTGACAGTAACGATGTATCGTTAGCGTCCCCGATACACAGGAGGAACACATGCGCATGCATCGACACGACGACGGCGGACCGTTCGGCCACCGGCACCATCACCCCCACCGGGGCGGACCGGGCCCGATGGACATGGGATCGCCCCCGCACCGCCGTGGCGGACGGCGCGGTCCGGGTGGGCGAGCGCCGCGCGGCGACGTCCGCACCGCCGTCCTGCTGCTCCTCGCGGAGGAGCCCATGCACGGCTACCAGCTCATGCAGGCGATCGCGGAGCGCAGCGGCGGCACCTGGACGCCGAGCCCCGGAGCGATCTACCCCACGCTCAGCCAGCTCGAGGACGAAGGCCTGGTGGCGCTCACCGCGGAGGCCGGCCGCAAGGTCGTGACGCTCACCGACGCCGGCCGCGAGTACATCGAGGCGCGGCGCGAGACCTGGCCCGACCCCTTCGCGGGCCGCGACGCGTCCGGCTCGGGCGCGGACCTGCGCGGCCTGGTCCACCAGGTCGGAGGCGCCGTGCGCCAGGTGGCCACGACCGGCACCGACGCCCAGATCGCGGCGGCCGCGGCGATCCTCGCCGAGACCCGTCGCTCGCTCTACCTGCTGCTCGCCGAGGGCCCGGAGCCCACGCAGGACTGACGGGCGACTCTGCCGGGTGGTCGCGTAACGCCGTCCCCCCGCGGGAGACTCCGCCTGCATGACCCTCACGGCATCGCGCGCCCTCGCGGAGACCCGCGAGAGCTGGCACCGCGTGGCCGAGCACGTCCTCGCGGCTGCCCAGTTCGCCGACACCGGCACGATTCGGCTGCGTCCCTTCCCAGGCGGGTTCGCGACGACGGCCGGCTCCCGTGGCCGGCTGCTGGCCGTCGTCGCCGACCGGATGCTCGTCGTCGAGGGGACCGATTTCGACGTACGCCCCCTCACGACGCTCCGGGCCGCCGCCGCCTCGGTCGGCGTTCCCCCGGGCCTGCGCGGCAGCTACAGCCCGGCCACGTCGGCCGATCCGGACGAGCCGCTGCGCATCGACGTCGCCTCAGCTCGGCGACTGGCCGACTGGTTCGCCCTGGGCGAGGCAGCCCTTCGGGACTTCGCCGGGCAACTCGGGCACTCCGGCGCGTCGGTGCTGTGGCCGGAGCACTTCGACCTCGGCATCACGGTGGACGACGTCAACTACGGGGTCTCGCCCGGTGACGAAGCGATGGCCGAGCCGTATCTGTACGTCGGCCCGCACGAGGGGCCGCTGTCGGACGGCGGCTTCTGGAACGCGCCGTTCGGCGCGGTCGCCCCGGCCGGCCGGATCACGACCCAGGACGACGCCGTCGCCTTCTTCGCCGAGGGACGGCACCAGGTACTCACCGGGAGGAGCACGACGTGAAGGGTCTGCAGGGCAAGAAGGCGCTGGTGACCGGCGGCAGCTCCGGCATCGGCCAGGCGATCGCGATCCGACTCGGTGAGGAGGGCGTCGACGTCGCCATCAACTACGTCGGGCCGGGCGAGGGCGCCGAGGAGACCAGGGAGGCCATCGAGCACGGCGTCGACATCTGCATGAAGGAGATGTCCGCCGCCGGGACGCACCCGATCCTCGTCGGCGCCGACGTGTCGAAGGAGGACGAGGTCGGCGCAATGTTCGAGCGGGCCCTCGGCGAGTACGGCCGCATCGACTTCCTCGTCAACAACGCCGGCATCCAGATCGCGGCGGACACCGACGAACTGCCCGTCGCCGCGTTCGACAAGGTCCTGGCGGTCAACCTCCGGGGCGCGTTCCTCTGCAGCCAGCAGGCCATCCGCGCGTGGCTGCGGACCGGTGAGCCCGGTGCCATCGTCAACGTGTCCAGCGTCCACCAGGTGATCCCCAAGCCTCGGTTCGTCGGGTACTCGGTGTCCAAGGGCGGCATGCAGAACCTGACCCACACGCTCGCGCTCGAGTACGCCGCCCGCGGCATCCGGGTGAACGGCATCGGCCCCGGCGCCACGGTCACCCCGATCAACCGCTCCTGGATCGACGACCCCGTCAAGCGGCAGATGGTCGAGAGCCACATCCCGATGCGGCGAGCCGGCGACGCCGAGGAGATGGCGGCGGTCACCGCGTTCCTGCTCTCCGACGAGGCCGCCTACATCACCGGGCAGACCGTGTTCGTCGACGGCGGGCTCACGCTCTACCCCTCGTTCGAGACCACCTGGTCCTCGGAGTGACCGAGCGTGCGAGGTCACGGAGGGGCACAGCGACGAGACGTCATGACCGGACGAGCCCCAGCGAGGAGGCGCCATGACGACGGTCGATCGACCGCTGTCCGTCGCGGAGCGGACCGCGGGCTGGTTCCCGTCGCGCTGGGGGCCTGACGACGCGGCCGGCGCGCTCAACGAGATCACGCCGGCGACCGTGCTGGCCGCCGTCTCGCTGGTGCGCACCGGCCGCGTGCACGACCTCGCGCACGTGCTGCACGCCGACGTCCCGGCCTTCCCGGGACGGACGTTCCGGTCCTACCTGACGACGAACGCGCACTTCGTCAACCGTCGGCGTCCGGACGGCGGCGCGGAGGGCTGGGGCCGCAACGCGGTGAACTGGATCGTCGAGCAGATCACCGCGACCCAGCAGATGGGGACGCACATGGATGCGCTGAACCACCTGCAGGTCGGGGACCGCACCTACAACGGGCACCGGCTGGCCGACGTCGCCGAGGAGTGGGGCACCAACCGGCTCGGCGTCGACACCCTGCCGCAGATCGTCACCCGCGGGCTGCTGCTCGACGTGGCCGCCATCCGAGGGGTAGACCGGCTCCAGCCCGGTGACGTGATCACCGTCGGCGACGCTGTCGCGGCGCTGGGCGAGCGCACCCTCCGCCCCGGCGACGCCGTCCTGTTCCACACGGGCTGGGGCGGCTGGTGGGGCGTCGACGACGCCCGCTACTCCGCCGGCGAGCCCGGCCCCGGCACCGTCCTGGCCGAGTGGCTGGCCGAGCGGCGCGTGGCGCTCACCGGCTGCGACACCTGGAGCTACGGCCCCGTGCCGCCGGAGGACCCGGCCGAGCCGTTCGTCGTGCCCCAGACCCTCAACGTCCGGCACGGCGTGGTCGTGCTGGAGAACCTGCGGCTGGCCGAGGCCGCCGCCGACGGGCTGCGCGAGTTCCTGCTCGTCGTCAGCCACGCCAAGCTCCGCGGCGCCACCGGCGCCTGGGTCACCCCACTGGCCATCACCTGAACTCAGGGAGAGAGACATGCCCGAGCACGCCGACGTCGTCGTCATCGGATCGGGTGCTGGCGGTGGCGCCGTCACCTGGGCGCTGGCGCCCACGGGTAAGAAGATCCTGCTCCTCGAGCGCGGCGACCGGTTGCCGCGCGAGGTGCAGAACTGGGATCCGCAGGCGCTGTGGGCCGACAAGCGCTACTCCAACAGCGGACAGTGGACCGACGGCGCCGACGGACGGCGGTTCACGCCGAAGCAGCACTACTACGTCGGCGGGAACACGAAGTTCTACGGCGCGATCCTCTACCGCTTCCGCGAGCGGGACTTCGGCGCCGTGCAGCACGTCGACGGCGTCTCCCCCGCCTGGCCCATCTCCTACGCCGACCTGGCGCCGTACTACGACCGGGCCGAGCAGCTGTACCAGGTGCACGGGAAGCGGGGGGAGGATCCGGACGACCCACCGGCGGCCGGCCCCTACCCGTGGCCGGCGATCAGCGACGAGCCCCGGATCGCCCAGCTGCGGGCCGACCTCATCGGCGCCGGCCTGCACCCCTTCTCGCTGCCCAACGGGATCCTGCTCGACGAGGCCAACCCGCACCTCTCGGCGTGCATCCGCTGCGCCACGTGCGACGGCTATCCGTGCCTGGTCAACGCCAAGGCCGACGCGCAGGTGATGACGGTCGAGCCCGCGCTGCGGTACCCGAACGTCACGCTCCGCACCCGAGCGCGGGTGGTACGCCTCGAGACCGACCCGTCGGGGCGGAACGTCAGCCGCATCGTCGTCGACCGGGACGGCGACCGCGAGGAGTACACGGCCGACGTCGTCGTCCTGGCCGCCGGGGCGATCAACTCGGCCGCGCTGCTGCTCGCCTCGGCAGACGACCGGCACCCGGCGGGCCTGGGCAACGGCTCCGGGCACGTCGGCCGTCACCTGATGCTGCACAACAACTCGGGCCTGGTCGCCTTCTCGAAGACGCCGAACCCCACGAGGTTCCAGAAGACGCTCGGGGTCAACGACTTCTACTGGTCGGACCCTTTCGACCCCGACTGGGAGTACCCCGTCGGCTCCATCCAGATGAACGGCAAGAGCGAGGCGGTGCTCATCGGCTTCGACGTCCCCGACGAGCGCGATCCGGCCGAGCTGGCCCGCCACTCCATCGACTTCTGGCTGACCACCGAGGACCTGCCGCTCACGGAGAACCGGGTGACCGTCGATCGCGACGGGGGCATCAGGCTGTTCTACCGGCGGACCAACGCCGCCGAGGTGGCCCGCCTGCGCATGCGGCTGCAGGGGCTGCTGGACTCGATTCGCTGCGAGCAGGACGTCTATCCGAACCGCCAGTACGCCGGCGGCCAGCTCGGCATCGGCGGGGTGGCGCACCAGAACGGCACCATCCGCTTCGGACCCGACCCGGCCACGGCACCGCTGGACCTCGACTGCCGCCTGCACGAGGTCGACAACCTCTACGTCGCCGACTCGAGCTTCTTCGTGTCCAGCACGGCGGTGAACCCGACGCTGACGATCATCGCGAACGCAATGCGGGTCGCCGACACGATCGCCGGGCGGTTCGGCCTGAGCGCGGCGGGTGCCGACCCGGCCGTGCCCGCGCCGCGCCGTGCCGAGCCGGCCCCCGGCACCGTGGCCTCGGTGAGCGGTCGGGCCACCGGATGAGCGGACCGAGCGACAGTGACCTGTACCTCGCCGGAGTGCAGACCCTCCTGGCCTCCTGGGAGGTCTACGCCCGGGGCTCCCCCGGTGCCACCGTCGTCCGTGCGCCCGGAGTCGTCGCTGCCGTCTTCCCGACCGAGCCCGAGCGAGGCTTTCTCAACAACGCGCTGCTCGAGCGCGACGCCCAGCCGAGACGGCGCGCCGCGGCCATAGCCGCGATGGAGCGCGCCTACGCGTCGGCCGGCGTCACTCGATTCGCGGCCTGGGTTCACGAGATCGACCGGGCGACACGGGACGAGCTCGAGGCCCGGGGGTATGGGATCGACACGTCCACCCGGGCGATGGGAATGACGCTCGGAGAGGTCCGACTGCCCCCGCCCGAGATCGATCTCGCGCCGGCGGAGTGGTCGGCGTACGTGCGATTCCTCGAGCGCGCCGGTGCGCCTGCCGGCCTGCTCGGGGGCGTCGACCCGACCGCCTTCCACCTGCGTATCGCGTGCTGTCGAGGGGACGACGCGGCGACGGCGCTGTCCCTCGATCGGCACGGTGACACCGGGATCTACAACGTCGCCACCCTGGAGCCCGCGCGCCGCCGCGGGCTCGGGACCGCGTTGACCGCGCTTCTCGTTCACGACGCCGCGGCGCGCGGATGCCGGACGGCGAGCCTGCAGTCGACCAGGATGGGCGAGCACATCTATGCCGCCGTCGGTTTCCGCGACCTCGGCCGCATTCTCGAATACGCCCCCGCGGCATGACCGCCATGACCCCGGAACATCCGTCGCCGCACTGGATCCGTGCCCGCGTGGCCCACCACGTCCGAGACCTCGACCGATCCACGCGGTTCTACGGGGGTCTGCTGGCACTCCCGCGGCGCGGTGGCTTCGGCGGCCATGACGGTTACGACGGCCAGTTCTTCGCCCTGCCGGGCGGCGGTGAGCTCGAGCTGACGACAGGACCGGGCACCGTCGGCGACCCCACCGAGGAACCGCTGGTGCTCTACGTGGGCACGCTGCCCGAGGTCCACGCGGCCGCGGCCGGCCTCGAGGCGGCCGGGGTGCCGGCCGTCGCGGCAGCCAACCCCTACTGGAACCGCTGGGGGCGGACCTTCCTCGACCCCGACGGGCGGGCCGTCGTGGTCGCGGCGACGGACGGCCGCGCTGCGGCCGACCTTCGGATCGAGCCGTACACCGGCGACCGGGACGCGCTGTGGGAGCTGTTCGAGCTGGCCGAGGACTCCCCCACCCAGCTCGCCTCCTACCTCACGGCCGGACGCGTGCTGGTGGCTCTGGCGGACCAGGACCCGGTCGGTCATCTCCAGCTGGTGCCGAGGGAGGAGGGCGTGGGGAACGAGGGCGCGATGGAGATCAAGAATATGGCGGTCCGCCCGCAGTGGCAGGGCCGGGGCGTCGGCGCCCGGCTCGTCGCCGCCGCGGTGGAGCTGGTCACCGCGGAACGCCCGGCGGCGACGATGGTCGTGGCCACCGCCGCGGCCGACGTGGGCAATCTGCGCTTCTACCAACGGCAGGGGTTCCGGATGCACTCGATCGAACGCGACGCCTTTACGCCGGCGACCGGCTACCCGTCGGTCCTGGTCATCGACGGCGTGCAGCTGCGCGACCGGGTGTGGCTCGACCGGGAGCCGGAGACGACGCGATGACCCGGATGACGCCCCGGCCCGCCGCCGGCAGCGCGCTGGAGACCTATGTCGCCGAGGTGGCACGCCGGGTGCAGGAGGTCGTGGGAGACCGCCTGGTCGGCGTGTGGCTGCTCGGGTCGGCCGCAATGCAGGACTACGACCCGGTGCGCAGCGACATCGACCTGCAGGCCGTGACCACGGAGCGGCTCGGCCGATCCGAGCGCGAGCGGCTCGTCGGCCGGCTCGCACACGAGGTGCTACCCAATCCCGCCCGAGGCCTGGAGTTCGTGCTCTACGCCCGGGAGGACCTCACCGACGCCGCGGGCCCGCGCCTGCAGCTCAACCTCAACACGGGCGCGCGGATGGAGCGGCACGTGGCCTACGACGCCGACGGGGAGCCACAGTTCTGGTTCACCATCGACGTCTCGATCGCCCGCCAGCACGGGCGCCCGCTCGTCGGCCCTCCGGCGGCGGACGTGTTCCCGGAGCCACCCCGCCACCTCGTGGGAACGGCGCTCCTGGAGGCCCTCGACTTCTACGCGGGCCTCCCCGGAGCCCCCGAGCAGCGGCTGCTCAGCGCCTGCCGGACGTGGGCCTGGGCGGTGGACGGGCGATGGCGCTCCAAGGGCGACAGCGCCCGGTGGGCGGTGCAGCGGCTCGCCGACGCCGGCCCGCTGGAGCGGGCGCTGCGCCTGCGCGACGGCGAACCTGTGCTCCCCCTCACGCCGGCGGAGGTGGAAGGGGTGGTCGCCTGCGCCCGGGCGGCGCTCGCGGAAGCCGGGCGATGACATCCTCGCGGTGGATCACGCCCGCTCGGGCACGCCGGTCCCGGTCTCCTCGGGGTGTGCGGCCTCGGACGCCGGAGGTCCCGGCGTGGCGGCGGCCGACGGGGCCCGGGACAGCAGGCCCAGCGCGGCGGCCGGGAAGATCAGCACGGACAGGAGACCGGCGCAGACCAGGGCGGCCGCGGTGGTCGTCGACAGCCGTCCGGTCACCGTGCCGATCTGCGCCGCGGTCACCAGGAACGGCAGGGACGTCGCCTGGAGCAGGCCCGCCGCCACGGCCCCGGCGGTGCCGAGTGCTCGGCGGTGGAGAACGGCGGGCACACCCCGGACGACGAGCAGCGCGAGCAGCAGCACCGGCACCTGCAGCAAGGCCGAGGGCTCCGCCACCAGCGCCCGCAGATCCAGCCGAACGCCGCTGCTGACGAAGAACACGGGGACGAGGAACCCGTAGCCGATCGCGTCGAGCTTCGCGCGGAACTGCGGATGGCTCGCGGCGTCCCGGTCGACCAGACCGATGAGTGCGCCGGCGAGGAAGGCTCCGAGGATCGTCTCCAGGCCCAGCCGCTCGGCGAGCGCCACGAAGGCGATCAGCAGCAGGACGACCAGCCGTACGCGGATCTCGGCCGTCGTGTCCTGTAGCCGCACGAGGACGTCACCCAGGCGCATCGACATCCGCGCCCGGCCGAGCCCGACGGCCAGAACCGCCACCAGCACACCGAAGAGCGCGAGGAAGCCGGTGGTGGCCCCTGCTCCGCCGCCCGACGTGGAGAACAGCAGGGTGAGCAGCACGATGGCCGCGAAGTCCGCGACCGACCCCGCGGCGATGGTTGCCTGGCCCACGTGGTCCCGGGCGCGGCCGGCGTCCTTGAGCACCGGCACGACCAGCCCGAGTGAGGTGGCGGTCAGCGCGACGGCGAGGAAGAGCGGCGCCGAGGTCCACCCGACGGCGTCAGCGCCCAGCCCGGCGAGGACGGCGAGCGCCAGGCTCATCAGATACCCGAGCAGCGCGAGCGCCAGCAGCCGCCCGCGCAGGTCCCGCAGGTCGATCTCCAGCCCGGCCAGGAGCAGCAGGAACGCCAGTCCGACGAGGGCCAGCACCTGGACCGGCAGATCCACCTCGACCCAGCCGAGCACCGATGGCCCGAGGACCACGCCGGCGATGATCTCCAGGACCACCGACGGGATGCGCAGCCGGGGAACCCAACCCAGCGCAAGTGGCACGACCGCCGCCACCGCGGCGACGACTAGCAGGTTCCCGAACGACACGTCCGGCATGTGGCCCTCCCAACGACAACGGTCAGAGCCCGGCTGCCTCGAGGGCGTGCAACCAGACCTCGGAAACGGTCGGGAACGCCGGGACGGCGTGCACGAGTTCCCGCAAGGGGACGCGGCCGGCGATCGCCACCGCGGCCGAGTGGAGCAGCTCCTGCACGCCGCTGCCGGTGACGGTGGCCCCGAGCAGCACGTCGGTTGCCTGATCGACGACGAGTCGCATCGTCCCCCCGAGCCCCTCCCCCAGGACGTAGGAACCGGGGACGTCCCCGACCGCGGCGTCGAGCACGCGGACGGCGAGCCCGCGCTGCTCCGCATCCGCCGCGGTCAGGCCGGCCGCGCACACCTGGGGGTCGGTGAAGGTCACGCGCGTCACGGCGTCCCGGCTGGCCCGGTCCCGGAGGTTCCCGCCCGTGATGACGTCGGCGGCGATGCGCGCCTGGTACTTGCCCATGTGGGTCAGCGGGGCGAGACCGGTGCAGTCGCCGACGGCGTACAGCCACCCGCCGTCGACGCCGACGGCCCGCAGCCGGTCGTCGACCTCGACCGCGCGGCCCGGGGACAACCCGATGCTGTCCAGGCCGAGATCGGCCGTCCGCGGTCGGCGACCCACGGCGACGAGGACCTCGTCGGCGACGATCTCCGCGCCGGTGCTCAGCGACGCGTGCACCGGCCCGTCGGTGCCGTCCCGCCGGACGGAGGTCAGCAGCGCGCCGAGGCGGACCATGATCCCTTCCCGTGCGAAGGCCGCCAGCACCTCGTCGCCGGCGAAGGGCTCCTCGCGCGGCAGCAGGCGGGAGCCTCCCTCGACGACGGTCACCTCCGCCGAACCAAGCCTGCGGAAGGCCTGGGCGAGCTCCAGCCCGACCGGCCCGCCGCCGAGGACGAGCAGGCGGGCGGGGACCTCCTTGGCCACCGTCGCGATCCGGTTGTCCCACGGCCGGACCTGTGCCAGCCCGGGAACCGGTGGCAGCACCGCACTGCTGCCGGTCGCCAGCACGACCGCTCGCCGGGCGGTCACCACGGCGCCGTCCACGCTGACCCGCCGGTGCCCGGCCAGCCGGCCGACCCCGCGAAGGAGCCGCACGCCGTGCTCGGCCAGCCACGCCTCCTGCCCCCGGTCGTCCCAGGAAGAGGTCATGTAGTCGCGTCGCGCCAGAGCCGCGGCGACGTCGACCGGTCCGACGACGGCGGCCGCCGCGCCTGGCACCCGGCGAGCCGCCGCCAGCACGTCACCGGGCCGCAGCAGCGTCTTGCTGGGGATGCACCCCCAGTACGAGCACTCCCCGCCCACCAGTTCCTGTTCGACGAGCGCGGTGTCGAAGCCGCGATCGGCGCAGCGTCCGGCGACGACCTCGCCGGCCGGGCCGCCTCCGATGACGACGACGTCGACGTCCGTCTCGTCGTGGGCGACTCCGGAACCGGGTGCGGACATGAGGACCTCCTGCTCTCGTCGTCCCCGTCCCCCGGCGCGGCCGGGCGTTACGCGTAACGGCATCGGGGTCGCCGCGACTGCGCAAGCACGACCGCCGTCTCCCCGGGAGATCCCATGAGCGCCACCCCCATCGCCGACCACGCGTTCCTCTCCGACCGGCACTCGTGCGCCCTGATCGACCGAGCCGGATCCGTCGAGTGGCTCTGCTTCCCCCGCTTCGACGGGCCCGCGGTCTTCGGCCGGCTGCTCGACGACGAGGCCGGGCACTGGCAGGTGCGGCCGGAGGCCGAGTGGACCGCCAGCCGGCGGTACGCGGGACGGTCGCTGGTCCTGGAGACGACGTTCCGCACGGCGGACGGCGAACTGGTGCTCACCGATGCGCTCGGCCTCGGACCGGACAACGACGGGCACCGCCTCGGCACCGACGTCCCGCACGTCCTGGTGCGCCGACTGGCCTGCACCACCGGCGAGATCGACGTGCTGGTGGATTACAGGCCGCGGCCCGAGTACGGGCTCATCGTCCCGCTGCTGTCGCGGGTGGACGGCGGCGTCGCGGCTCGCGGCGGGGCCGACTGGCTGGTGCTGACGCTTCCGGCCGAAGCCGAGGTCCACGACGGCCGGGCCGAGGCCCGACTGCACCTGGCGGCCGGGGACGTCGTCCACCTCGCGCTGCAGCGCAGCACCCTGGGCGACGCCGTGGCGGCGCACGTCTGGTCCCAGCCGGACCTCGCCGATCTGCTGGAGAGGTCCCTGAGTGCCTGGGAGTCGTGGTCGGCTCTGCACCAGAGCTACCAGGGCCCGTGGCAGCACCTCGTCCACGTCAGCGGTCGGGTTCTCCAGGGGCTGTCGTACCAGCCGAGTGGCGCCGTCGTCGCCGCCGGGACGACCTCGCTGCCGGAAGGGGTGGGCGGGGAACGCAACTGGGACTACCGCTACGCCTGGGTGCGCGACGCCAGCTTCACCATGGAGGCCCTCTGGGTGGCCGCCTGCCCCGACGAGGCGCAGGACTTCTTCGGCTTCATCACCACCGCGGGCGCCGGCGGCATCGGTCCCGACGCGTCGCTGCAGATCATGTTCGGGGTCGGCGGCGAGCACGACCTCTCCGAACGCACGCTGGGCCACCTGCAGGGCTGGCGGGACAGCCGCCCCGTCCGCGTGGGCAACGGCGCGTGGGACCAGCGCCAGGTCGACGTCTACGGCGAACTGCTCGGCGCAGCGGCACGCCTGGCCGACCAGCTGCCCGCGCTGGACCAGGAGACCCGGTGGTTCCTCGCCGCCTGCGCCGACACGGCCGCCGCGCGCTGGCGCGACCGGGACCAGGGCATCTGGGAGGTGCGCGGGGAGCCGCAGCACTTCCTCTACTCCAAGGTCATGTGCTGGGTGGCGCTGGACCGGGCGATCACCCTGGCACCACAGCTGCAGTGCGAGGACCGGGTCGACGAGTGGCAGAAGGTCCGCGAGGAGATCGCCGACACCGTGCTCCAGCAGGGGTGGAACGAGGAGGCCGGAGCCTTCACCCAGTTCTTCGGATCGACCGCGCTGGACGCCTCCAACCTCATGCTGCCGATCGTCGGATTCCTCCCCGCCGACGACCCGCGGATGCTGGCCACCATCGACGCCGTGGCCGAGCGCCTGACAGACGACCGGGGCCTCGTCTACCGCTACCGGACCGAGGAGGGCGTCGACGGGCTCGCCGGCGAGGAGGGCACCTTCCTGCTCTGCACGTTCTGGCTGGCCCAGGCGCTGGCCCTGTCGGGGCAGGTCGACCGGGCGCGGGAGGTCTTCGACCGCGCAGCCGCCTTCGTGACCGACCTGGGGCTGCTCGCGGAGGAGGTCGACCCAGCGACCGGCGAACTGCTCGGCAACATGCCGCAGGCCTTCAGCCACATCGGACTGGTCAACGCCGCATGGGCGATCGACCAGGCGGAGCGCGCGGGACGATGACCGGCTCTGCCCCACCGGAATCCCGGCGATGGCCCGACCATCCGGGACCTCGGTCCCTGACGCTCCGCGGCGCGCATCCCGATGATGGGTTCTCCGTGGTCCTCGGGCGAGGAGCAGTCGCATGCATCACGACGGAGCTCTGCCCGCCGTCACGGCAGCCGTGCTGGAGGGTGGTCACGCGGCACAGGTCGAACTTCTCGACCGACTCCGTGCCGGTGACCGGACGGCGTTCGCCGAGCTGGTCGACGCGTGGTCCCCGATGCTGCTGCGTGTGGCGCGGCTCCACGTCTCGACGCACGCCTCGGCCGAGGAGGTCGTCCAGGAGACGTGGTTGGCCGTGATCCGGCAGCTGGACCGGTTCGAGGGCCGGTCGTCGCTGCGCACCTGGGTCTTCCGCATCCTCGAGAACCAGGCCCGCACCCGGGGTGTGCGCGAGGCGCGGACCGTGCCGTGGTCCTTCGGATCGGGCGCGGACGGGCACGAGCACGCCGGGGCCACCGTCGATCGGGCCAGGTTCCGCGGTCCCGAGGACCGCTGGCCCGGCGGCTGGACACCGGAGGGCCGGCCGACGGCATGGGAACCGGCACCGGAGGATGCGGCCATGGCCGCTGAGGTCCGGCGGGAGCTCCGGGCGGCGCTCGACGAGCTGCCCGAACGGCAGCGCACCGTCGTCGAACTCCGCGACGTGTACGGGTTGTCCTCGGACGAGACCTGCGAGCGACTGGGCCTGAGCCCGGGGAATCAACGCATCCTGCTGCACCGGGGGCGGGCTCGGCTGCGCGCCCGGTTGGAGCACGTGTACCGCGGGACGACGGGGGAAGGAGCGCGCCGTGGCTGACCTGCCGGCTCCCCGGTCCGCGGACGACGACGTCCTGGAGATCGCCTGCCGCGAGTTCGTCGAACTGGTCACCGAGCACATGGAAGGAACGCTGCCGAAGGCGCTGGAGAACGCCATCGCCGCGCACCTGGAGCTGTGCGATCCCTGCGTGGTCTACCTCGAGCAGATGCGCCGAACGGCAGCCGCCCTGGAGACGTTGCCAACGCCCACGCTCCCCGCGGCCGCCCGTGACCGGGTGCTCGAGATGTTCACCAGCCTGCACGGCGGCACGGACCCGGCCGCCCCACGCTGACCCCGGAGCCGGGTCGCTCCGGCGAGCACATCCCGAACCGTGCTGCCCGCGGCCGAACGGGGTCTCGCGCTCACTGGTTCGTCGTCCCTGGTAGAACCGCGGGGTGAGCAGCGAGACGCCGGTCCTGCTCGCCCTCGACCTCGCGGGAGTCTTCGCCTTCGCGCTCAACGGTGCCCTGACGGCGTTGCGGGTGGCACGCCTGGACATCGTCGGCGTGATCACGCTGGGCATGATGACCGCGCTCGGGGGCGGCATCATCCGCGACGTCCTGCTCGACAGGCTGCCCCCGGCCACGTTCAGCGACTGGCGCTACCTGGCCGTCGCGGCCGTCGGCGGCCTGATCGCCTTCGTGTTCGGCCGTGGTCTGGAGCGGCTGGCCACGCCGATCAACGTGCTGGACGCCGCGGGCTTGAGCCTGTTCGCGGTCACCGGCGCGAGCAAGGCGCTCGAGTCGGGGCTGGGTCCCGCGCAGGCGGTCCTCCTGGGCGCCCTCACCGGCGTGGGTGGCGGCACGCTGCGCGACGTCGTCATCCGCGAGATCCCGTCCGTGCTCAGCAGCGGCCTCTACGCCATCCCGGCACTGGCGGGCGCGACCGTCGCCGTGGTGGCCCTGGAGCTCGGCGTCGGCGGCCTCGCGGCCGGACTGGTCGCCGCGGCGGTGTGCTTCGGCATCCGGATGGTCGGCGTCCACTTCGACATCGACGCGCCGCGCCCCCGCGCGGCCGGTGGCGGGGACGACGCACCGCCCGCCGGGGGCTAGGGCGCGAGCCAGGCCAGCGCGCCGGCGACCAGCGCCTGCGTGCCGGTGTCGAGCGTCGGCTGGAGCACCGGGGCGAACCGGGCGGAGTGGTTGACCGGTACGTCCTGCGCGACGCGGCCGGCCTGCTCGGCGGCGTCGTAGAGCTCGGCATCGATGCCGCCGACGAACCAGTACGTGTAGGGAACGCCGAGCGCCGTGGGGATGTCGCTGAAGTCCTCGCTGGCCGACTGCGAACCTACCGGCTCGGCCCGCTCGCCGAAGAAGTCGGCGAATGCGGTGGCCACCCGGTCGGTGGTGGCCGCGTCGTTCTCCGTCAGCGGGAACCGGTCGAACAGCTCGAACTCCGGCTCCGCCGGCGAACCCGACGCCTGGCACTCCGCCCGCACGATCCGCTCGATGGCATCCAGGACGGTTCTGCGCGTGGCGTCGCTGAAGGTGCGGACGTTGAGCTGCAGCACGGCGTGATCGGGGATGACGTTGCTCTTCGTCCCGGCCTGGAGGCTGCCGACGGTCAGGACCGCCGTCTCCCCGGGCGGGACCTCGCGGGCGACGACGGTCTGGAGCCGCACCACGATCATCGCGGCCAGCACGACGGGGTCCACGGCCGCCTGCGGCATCGAGCCGTGCGCGCCGCGGCCGTGCACGGTGATCCGCATGCTGTCGGCGGCGGACAGCGCGGCGCCCGCGTGCGTGCCGATGCGGCCGGCGGGCGCCGGCATCACGTGCTGGGCCAGCGCCACGTCCGGGGTGGGGATCAGGTCAGCCAGGCCGCCCTCGACCATCCGGCGCGCGCCGTCGCCCACCTCCTCGGCCGGCTGGAACAGCGCGATCAGAGTGCCGTGCCAGTGCTCCCTGCCCGCGGCGAGCAGGTGCGCCGCGCCGGCGAGGCAGGCCACGTGCATGTCGTGGCCGCAGGCGTGCATCACCGGCACCTCGGCACCGGCGGCGTCGGTCGCGACGACCGTGCTGGCGTAGGGCATCCCGGTCGCCTCCCGCACGGGCAGGGCGTCCATGTCGGCGCGGAGCAGCACGGTGGCGCCGTCCCCGTTGCGCAGGACGCCGACCACCCCGGTGCCGCCCACCTCCTCGTGCACCTCGAACCCGGCGTCGCGGAGCCGGCCGGCGACCAGTGCCGCCGTCCGGGTCTCCTGGTGCGACAGCTCGGGATGCTCGTGGACGTCCCGGTACAGCCCCTCCTGCTCCGTTCGGATGCCAGCCAGTCCCTCGAGGACGGCGGAGACGGCGGAGTCGGCCATGACCACCCCGATCGCAGGACGACGGAAAGGTGCGGGAGCGGGCGCCAGTGTGCGCTCCTCTCGGGGCTCGCACACCGGCGACCGCGTCAGCTCCGGCGGGCCGTCTTGGCGAGGTGCTGCCAGGTGTCGACGACGGTGTCGGGGTTCAGGGACATCGACTCGATCCCCTGCTCCACCAGCCACTCGGCGAGGTCGGGGTGGTCGCTCGGGCCCTGCCCGCAGATGCCGACGTACTTGCCCCGCTCCAGGCAGGCCTTGATCGCCATCTCCAGGACGGCGAGCACCGCGGGGTCGCGCTCGTCGAAGCCTGCGGCGACCAGGCTGGAGTCGCGGTCGAGGCCGAGCACGAGCTGGGTCATGTCGTTGGAGCCGATGGAGAACCCGTCGACGTGCTCGAGGAAGTCCGCGGCCCGCAGCGCGTTCGAGGGCAGCTCGCACATCATGATCACCGAGAGGTCGTTCTCCCCCCGCCGCAGCCCGTGCTCGCCCAGCAGACGCACGACGCCCTCGATCTCGGCCACCGTCCGCACGAACGGGATCATGATCTTGACGTTGGTCAGCCCCATCTCGTCGCGGACGTACCGCAGCGCCTCGCACTCCATGGCGAAGCAGTCGGCGAAGTCCGCCGACAGATACCGCGAGGCCCCGCGGTAGCCGAGCATCGGGTTCTCCTCGTGCGGCTCGTACCGCTCCCCGCCGAGGAGGTTGGCGTACTCGTTGGACTTGAAGTCGCTCATCCGCACGATCACCGGCTCCGGCGCGAAGGCCGCCGCGATCATCGACACGCCCTCGGCGACCCGCTGGACGAAGAAGTCCCGGGCCGAGGGATAGGCGACGATCCGCTCCTCCACCTGGCCCTTGAGGGGCTCGTCGAGCTCGTCGATGTCGAGCAGCGCGCGCGGGTGGATGCCGATCTGCCGGTTGATGATGAACTCCAGCCGGGCCAGGCCGACGCCGGCGTGGGGCAGCCGGGAGAACGCGAACGCCTGCTCCGGCGTACCGACGTTCATCATGATCTTGGTGGGAATCTCCGGCATCGCGTCGAGCGTCGTCTCCTCCACCTCGAAGGGCACCTCCCCCTCGTAGACGAAGCCGGTGTCGCCCTCGGCGCAGGAGACCGTGACCGGGTCGCCGTCGGTCAGCCGGCGCGTGGCGTCGCCGGTTCCGACCACTGCCGGGATGCCCAGCTCACGGGCGATGATGGCGGCGTGGCAGGTGCGCCCGCCGCGGTTCGTGACGATCGCCGACGCCCGCTTCATGATCGGTTCCCAGTCGGGGTCGGTCATGTCGGCGACCAGCACGTCGCCGGCGGTGAAGCCCGCCATCTCGTCGATGTCGGAGAGCACCCGCACCGCGCCGGCTCCGATCTTCTGCCCGATCGCCCGCCCCTCGACGACGGCGGTGCCCGTGCCGGTGAGCCGGTAGCGCTCGGAGGTGCTGCCCGACCGGGACTGCACGGTCTCCGGGCGCGCCTGCAGGATGAAGAGCTCCCCGGTCAGCCCGTCCTTGCCCCACTCGATGTCCATCGGCCGGCCGTAGTGCTCCTCGATCCGGCAGGCCTGCCGCGCGAGTTCGGTCACCTCGTCGTCGGTGAGGGACAGCAGCCGGCGCTCCGCGGGGTCCACGTCGACGAACTCGGTCGTCCGGCCGACCTCGGCGTGCTCGGTGTAGACCATCTTGGTGGCCTTCTCCCCCACCCCCCGCTTGAGGATCGCTGCGCGCCCGGCGGCCAGGGCCGGCTTGTAGACGTAGAACTCGTCGGGGTTGACCGCCCCCTGCACGACGCCCTCGCCCAGGCCGTACGCGGACGTGATGAAGACGGCGTCGCGGAACCCGGACTCGGTGTCCATGGTGAACATGACCCCCGACGCCCCGACGTCCGAGCGGACCATGCGCTGCACGCCCGCGGACAGGGACACGGCCTCGTGGTCGAACCCGTGGTGGACCCGGTAGGCGATCGCCCGGTCGTTGTACAGCGAGGCGTACACCTCGCGGACGGCCTGCAGCACCGCGTCGATGCCACGCACGTTGAGGAAGGTCTCCTGCTGCCCGGCGAACGAGGCGTCGGGCAGGTCCTCGGCGGTGGCGCTGGAGCGCACGGCGAACGAGGCCTCGGAGTCGTTGCCGGCCAGCTGCTCGTACGCCGCCCGGATGTCGGCCTCCAGCGCAGGGGGGAAGGGCTGCTCCACCACGGCCCGGCGGATCTCGCGGCCGGCCGCGGACAGCGCACGGACGTCGTCGGTGTCGAGGCCGCGCAGCTGGTCGGCGATCCGCCCGGCCAGACCGGTGTCGCCGAGGAAGCGCTGGTAGGCGGCGGCCGTGGTGGCGAACCCGTCGGGGACGTTGACGCCGGCGTCGGCCAGGTTGGAGATCATCTCGCCCAGCGAGGAGTTCTTCCCGCCGACGACCTCCAGGTCGCCGAGGCCGAGCTCCGCGAACCAGCGGACGTTGTCCTCGTCGGGTCCGGTGTCCGGTACCTGTCGTGCGGTATCGGTGCTCATCAGCGGGTGGTCCTTCCTTGCCGGAGGTCGGGGCGGGACTGCGATCTCCCGGAGCTGCGCCGTTGCCGGGCCAGGGTCTGGATCACCACGGCGGCGATCTCCTCGACCGAGGCGGCCGAGGTGTCGACCGTGGGCAGATGGTGCCTCTCGTACATCGCCGTCGCCCGGCGCAGCTCGAAACGGCACTGCTCCTCGGACGCGTACCGGGAGTTCGGCCGCCGCTCCTGCCGGACCCGGCTGAGCCGCGTCACGGTGGTCGTCAGCCCGAAGCAGCGGTCGCGCAGGTCGCGGACGGGACGGGGCAGGTCGGTCGTCTCGAGGTCCTCGTCGACGAGCGGGTAGTTGGCGACGAACAGACCGTGCTGCAACGCGAGGTACATCGCGGTCGGGGTCTTGCCGCACCGCGACGGAGCGAGCAGGACGACGTCGGCCCGGTCCAGACCGCGGGGGCTCAGGCCGTCGTCGTGCTCGATGGCGAACTCGATCGCCGCCATGCGGGTGTTGTAGCGGCGGATGTCGCCGACGCCGTGCAACCGCCGGGCCTCGTGCAGGCCCCGGGCGCCCAGCTGCGCCTCGACCCGGCTCATGTGGATGCCGAAGAAGTCGATGACCGGCGCCTTCGTCTCCAGCAGCGTCTCGCGCACCTCGTCCACCGCGGCGGTGCTGAACACCAGGGGTGTCACCGGGCCCGCCATCGCCTCGTCGAGCTGGGCCACGACCTCACGGGCCTGCTCCCTCGTGGAGATGAACGGGATCAGCGTGCGCTCGAAGTGCAGGTCGGGGAACTGGATGAGCAGGGCGTTGCCCATGGTCTCCGCACTGATCCCGGTGCTGTCGGACAGGAAGAACACCGGGATGACGCCGTCGGAGCCGACGGAGGGTTCGCCGGGGCTCGGCGACTCGGCGGTCATCGCGCGCCTGCCGCGACGGAGAGGTGCCGCCGACCACGACGGAGGCGGCTCGCCGACCGGCTGCGCAGGTTCATGGCCTCAGCCTTCCAGCAGTCGGGTCGACGAGCCGTTCCCCGTCCGGGTGACCATGCCGTTTCGTAGCCCGGACGGGCCGGTTCGGCCACCCGGAGCCGCGCGATCCCGCTCGGTCAGTGGATGTGCGAGCCGCCGTTCACGTCGTAGGTGGCGCCGGTGATGTAACCCGATTCCTCCCGGCACAGGTAGGTGATCAGGTCGGCCACGTCGGCCACGTTGCCGTTGCGGCCGACGGGGACGCCGGCGATCAGTTGCGCCTTGCGCTCCCCCTCCAGTGCACCGCCGGTGATGTCGGTGTCGATCAGGCCGGGGGCGACGGCGTTCACGGTCACGCCCCGGGGCCCCAGCTCTCGCGCGAGGGCCCGGGTGAACCCCAGCTGGCCGGCCTTCGCGGCCGAGTACGCCACGCCGCCGAAGACGCCGCCGCCGCGCTCGGCCGACACCGACGACAGGAAGACGATGCGGCCGAAGCCGCGCTCGGCCATCCCGGGCGCCAGCCGCCGGGTCACGTTGAAGGCACCGCGCACGTTCACGGCGAAGATGCGGTCCCACTCCTCGCCGGTGACCTCGAGGAACGGCGTCGGCGAGGTGATGCCGGCGTTGTTGACGACGGCGCCGACAGGCGGCAGGGCGCCGTCCAGGACGGTCAGCGCGTTGTCCACCGAGGTCTCGTCGGTGACGTCGCAGCCGATGCCGACGGCCTGTACGCCGTGCTCCTCCGCGATCTCGTGGGCGGCGTCCTTCGCGCTCGCCTCGTCCAGATCGAGGATCGCGACGTTCCAGCCGGCGGCGGCCAGCGTGTGGGCGGTGGCGCGGCCGATGCCGCGCTTGGAGCCGGCCCCGGTGACGAGGGCGGTCTTGTCGGACACGGACATGGTTCTCCTCCAGGAGTGGATGTGGGAGTGGCGGTCGGGATGTCAGGCGGTGGCCGGCGCCGGTTCGGCGAGCCACGGACCACGGCGGGCGTGTGGCGCGTCGGCGAACTCGGCCTTGACCTTCGCGACGATCGCGTCGGTGGAGAGGCCGTACCGGTCGTGCAGGGTGGGCAGCGCACCGGCGGCCAGGAACTCGTCGGGCAGTGCGATCGGCACCACCCGGGTGGGGACGCCGGCGAACGCCAGCGTCGAGGCGACCGACTCGGAGAGGCCACCGACGACGGTGTGGTTCTCCAGCGTGACGACGAGCCGGTCGGTCCGCGCCGCCCGAAGGATCGCCTCGGTGTCCAGCGGCTTGATCGTGGGGACGTGCAGCACCGCGACGTCGACGTGGTCGGCCTCCAGCCGGGTCGCCGCCTGCAGCGCCCGCATGGTCATCAGCCCGGTGGAGATGAGGACGACGTCCCGGCCGGTGCGGAGCTCCGCGGCCTTGCCGAGTTCGAAGCGGTAGTCGTACTCGTCGAGCACCGTGGGCACCGCTCCCCGCAGCAGCCGGAGGTAGGTGGGCCCGGGCGCCGCGGCGAGCGCGGGAACGGCCTGCTCGATGTCGACCGAGTCGCAGGGGTCGACGATCGTCAGGTTGGGGCAGCCGCGCAGGATCGCGAGGTCCTCGGTCGCCTGGTGGCTCGGCCCGTAGCCGGTCGTGAGCCCGGGCAGGGCGCCGACGACGTTGACGTTGAGCCCCGGCTCGGCGATGTCGAGGCAGAGGAAGTCGTAGGCGCGCCGGGTGGCGAACACCGAGTAGGTGGACGCGAACGGCACCAACCCGACCTCCGCCATGCCGGCGGCGGCGCCCAGCAGCGTCTGCTCGGCCATGCCCATCTGGAAGAACCGGTCGGGATGGGCGTCGCGGAAGACGTGCATGTCGGTGTACTTCGCCAGGTCGGCCGAGAGGCCGACGATCTCGGGGCGCTCCTCGGCCAGGCGGTTGAGCGCGTGCCCGAAGGGTGCGCTCGCCGTGCGCTGACCGGGGTCGGCGAACGAGGCGATCATCGCCGAGGTGGTGAGCTTCTTACCGGAGTTCATCGGGGCGCTCCTTCCTGGAGCTGGTCGCGGGCGATCTGCCACTCGTGCGCGTCGACGCGCATGAAGTGGGCCTTCTCCCGGGTCTCGAGCAGTGGCACGCCGCAGCCGATGCGGGTGTCGCAGATGAGCACCGACGGCGAGCCGCGGTGCTCCCGGATCTCGTCGGCCGCGGCGACGAGCGCGCCGACGTCGTTGCCGTCGACCCGCACGGCGTGCCAGCCGAACGCCGTCCACTTGTCGGTGACCGGTTCGGTGCGCAGCACGCCGGCGGTGGGACCGTCGGCCTGCAGGGCGTTGACGTCGACGATCGCGGTGACGTTGTCCAGGCCGTGGTGGGCGCAGGCCATCGCGGCCTCCCAGGTCGAGCCCTCGTCCAGCTCGCCGTCGGAGAGCAGGTTGATGACCCGGGCGGGGTTGCCGAGGTGGCGCAGGCCCAGAGCCATCCCGGTGGCGACGCCGAGACCGTGGCCCAGCGAGCCGCCGGAGATCTCCATGCCCGGGGTGTAGGACGCCATCCCCGACATGGGGAGCCGGGAGTCGTCGGACCCGTAGGTCGCCAGCTCCTCGGCCGGGATGATCCCGGCCTCGGCCAGCGCGGCGTAGAGCGCGATGGCGTAGTGGCCGATGGACAGCAGGAACCGGTCCCGGTCGGGCCAGTGCGGGTCCTCCGGCCGGTAGCGCAGCTGGTCGGTGTAGACGAGGGCCAGGATGTCGGCGACGCCGAGCGCCTGGCCGATGTAGCCCTGCCCCTGCACCTCCCCCATGTCCAGTGCGTTGCGCCGGATCCGGTAGGCGGCCCCGCGGATCCGTTCGATGCGGTCGTGCGGGCCCTGGGTGTGCGGGGCCGCGGTCAGCGGTGTGGTCAGTGACGTCATGAGAGTTCCCGTGGTCGGTGTCGGAGGTGCCGGTGGTCAGCGGTCGCTGACCGCGGTGGCCCGCCGGGAGAGCGGGTGCGGCGTGGTCGGCCCGTGCAGTGCGCGCTCGAGGACGGCGACCTCCTCGCGCTGGGCCGGTCCCCACGTGTCGCGGGTGAGAACGGCGGCGACCAGGCCCAGCAGTCCGTAGCCGCTGAGCAGCAGCGCGGGCCCCATCCAGCCGAAGCCGGCGTACAGCGCCGTCGCCACCAGCGGGGTGAACCCGGAGACCACCGCGGACAGCTGGTAGGCGAGCGAGGCGCCTGTGGTGCGGGTCTTGGTCGCGAACAGCTCGGAGAACCACGCCCCCTGGACGCCGGCGAGGGAGTTCTGGCAGACGGCGTAGCTGACGACGAAGGCCACCACGATCGCCGCAGCCGCGCCGGTGTTCAGCACCAGGAACAGCGGGATGCCCCACAGCGCGGTGACCGCCGTGCCGAACAGGTACACCGGCCGCCGCCCGATCCGGTCGGTGAGGGCGCCCCAGAAGATGGTCGCCACGATGCCGAGGGCGGCCGCCACCATGAGCCCGGTCAGGATCACCGGGCGGTCGGCGAGCTCCTGGCCCGCGAGGTAGGACAGCACGAACGTGACCGACACCGCGTAGCCGGCGGTCTCGGCGGTGCGCAGGAAGAAGGCACGCAGGACGTTGCGCCAGTCGTTGCGGAGCACCTCCAGCAGCGGGTTCCGGGAGATCTCGCCCTCGTCCTTGAGCTCCTCGAACTCCGGTGACTCCTCGAGCTTGAGGCGGATGAGGATGCCGACCACGATCAGGACGGCGCTGAGCAGGAACGGCACGCGCCAGGCCCATGAACCACCGAGCGGCACGCTGACGAGGAACGCCAGGTTCGCCAGCAGCAGGCCCACCGGGAACCCGGCCTGCGTGATGCCGGTGTAGAGGCCCTTCTTCCGCCACGGTGCGTGCTCGAAGCACATGAGGATCGCGCCACCCCACTCGGCGCCGAACGCCAGACCCTGGACGACGCGGACGGCGACGAGGAGGACCCCGGCCCAGACCCCCACCTGGGCGTAGGTCGGCAGCAGTCCGATGAGCACCGTCGCGATGCCCATGAGGAGCAGGGACCCGACGAGCACCGGCTTGCGACCGATCCGGTCACCGAGATAGCCGCCGATGATCCCGCCGAGTGGGCGCACCGCGAAGCCGATGCCCAGCGTCGCGAAGGACAGCAGCGTGCCCGACAGCGGATCGTCGGCCGGGAAGAAGGCGTTGTTGAAGTACAGGGCCGCGGCCGTGCCGAAGCCGATGAAGTCGTACGTCTCGATCGTGGCGCCGATCGAGCAGCCGATGGCGACCTTCTTCTTCGTCGGGGTGCCCTCGATGGGGTGCCACGCGGCGACCTCCTCGAGCGAGGAGCTGTGGTCGGGAACGTGCCGTTCGGTCATGAGGTGACCTCCGGTGAGCGCTGGCGTATGGGATCCAGTGGCCGCTGGCGTTGAGTGTTAACAGTCAACTGCCGACTAGAGTGGATGGCCCGCGTCACAGTGTCAAGGGTCACGCGAAAACCGGCCGTCAGCGCATCGGACCGCGTACGGCGGACCGATCAGGTCATTGGCGGAAAGCCCCTGGTTAGGGCGGCGACGGACGGTGGGAGCACCGTCGCGGCGGTCAGTCGGTCTGGGCCGACTGGGCGAAGTGGTCGGCCGCCGCGGCCATGTGCTCCTCGACGACGGCGACCGCGGCGGCCACGTCACCGCGCTCGATGGCGTCGACGATCGGCTCGTGCCGGTCCCGCGCCATCATGGGCGCCTGCCAGGCCGCGCCGTTCAGGATGGCGACCCGCATGCGGCCCTCCAGGCGTTCCCACGCCTCGACGAGCATGGAGTTCCCGGAGAGCCGGCACAGCAGGAGGTGGAAGGCGAGGTCGGCCTGGATGCGCGCGCTCACGCTCTCCTGCTCGTCGGCGAGGTTCTCGAGCGCCTCGCGCAGGGCGCTGACGGCGGCCTCTCGCCGGGTCGATGAGATGACCTCCCGTACGGCCAGCGACTCCAGGGCCGCGCGCACCTGGAAGAGCTCGCGGACCTCGGCGGCGGTCAGGCTGCTGACCCGCAACATGCCCCGGGTGCCGGTCGTGACCAGCCCCTCCTGCTGGAGGTGGCGCAGCGCCTCGCGCACCGTGCCCCGGCTCACGCCGAGTGAACTGGCGAGCTCGACCTCACCGAGGTGGTCACCCGGCTGGTACTGCCCGGAGAGGACGGCCGCGCGCAGCGCCTCGAGAGCCCGCTCACGCAGGGTGCTGCGGTCCAGACTGGCCAGCGGCTCGACGCTCACGACGCACCTCCTCGTTGGCTGTCAACACTAACCGCAGCCGCGGGCGACGAGCCGTTACCCGAGAGCTCGGCGACACTCGGACGGGTCACGAGACGGGAGACACGCGATGTCGCGAGTGATGTGGTTCTTCGAACCTCCGGAGGAGTCGTCGCTGCCGGAGCGTCTGCAGGGCCTGTTCCAGAAGGCTCGCGAGTCGGTCGGCTTCGTGCCCAACGTCTTCCGCGCGTACAGCTACCGCCCGGAGCGCCTGTCCGCGTGGTTCGGGCACTTCAAGCAGCTGCACGTGCCCACCGAGCACCTCGACGAGGCCGACCGGGAGATGATCGCCGTCGTCGTCAGCGCCTGGAACCGGTGCACGTACTGCATCGTCGCCCACGGGCATGCACTCCGCGTCGCCCTGGGGGACCAGGTGCAGGCCGATCTCATCGCGACGAACTGGCGCCACGCCGGCCTGGACGACCGCCGCACGGCCATCTGCGCGTTCGCGGAGAAGCTGACGGCAACGCCGCACGAGATGACGGAGGCCGATCTCCACTCGTTGCGCGCCGTGGGACTCAGCGACGAAGAAGTGTGGGACGTCGCGGAGATCGCCTCGATGTACAACTTCACGAACCGGATGGCGCTCGCGCTCGACCAGCGGCCCAACGAGGAGTACCACCGGCTCGACCGCTGAGCGGCGCGACGTCGGGCTCCTGCCCCCTGGTCAAGCCACCCTCGAGTGCAGCACAGTCGGACCATCGCCGACCGAGGGGGAAGCATGGGCACCACCGATTCGGTGACCGGGTATGCGGTCACGGTCACCGTCGTCGTCCCGTTCGACACCGCGAGGCAGAAGGCCGACCGACTCGACGCGGAATGGCACCTCGAGTCGTGGAGCCCGGAGGCGGCGGCGATGCGGCTCGCCGAGGACGTGCTGTCGGCGGGTGGACTCCGGCACGCGGCCAGCGTCAGCGTCACCGAGGTCCGCGGCTGACCACAGCGCACGACTCACGACGCCCGTGCAGTGCCCGGGGAGTCCGATCATGGGCGCGTGTCCACCATCCTGCTGGTCGACGACGAGCCCGCGATCACCGACAACCTCGCACCACTGCTGCGCCGAGCCGGGTTCGACGTGGTGGTCGCGCACGACGGCGACCAGGCCCTGACGCGGTTGCGAGCGGGCGCCCCCGACCTCGTCGTCCTCGACGTCCTGCTGCCCGGCAAGGACGGCCGTGCGGTCCTCCGACAGGTGCGACAGGAACGTCGCGAGGTCCCGATCATCCTGCTGACCCAGGTCGGCGAGTCCGGTGAGCGCGCGATGGCCCTGGAGGAGGGAGCCGACGACTACCTGAACAAACCGTTCGACCCGCACGAGCTGGTGGCGCGCATCCGCGCGGTGCTGCGCCGGGGCCGACCCGCCGGTGGCGCCGCGCTGGGGAGCGCGCAGCGGCTGCGGAGCGGGGCCGTGCTCCTCGACCGGGCGTCGCAACGGGTCTTCCGGAGCGGGCAGGAGGTGCTGCTGACGCCGCGGGCCACCGTCCTGCTCGCCTATCTCATGGCACATCCGGACGAGGTGATGACCCGGGAGCGGCTGCTCGAGGCGGTCTGGGGCTGGTCCTTCCCGGCCGGCACGCGATCGGTGGACACCCGCGTCGCCGAGCTGCGCCGCGTGCTGGAGGAGGACACCGGCAACCCGCGGCTGATCACCACGGTGCCCGGGATGGGGTACCGGTTCTCGGGGGTGGTCGAGAGTGCGTGAGCGCTCGCGCCGGCTCGTCGGCTGGACAGTGGCCCTCCTGCCGGTCGCGGTCGGCGCCACGGCCTGGACGGCGATCCGGTCGGGGCGGTCGCCCGACGAACGCATCGTCGTCTCGATGAGCGCGCTGCGCAGCGACTGGCTGCTCGTCTTCGGAGCGCTGGCGAGCGCGGCGATGTGCGGTGTACTCGTCCTGCGCGCCCGGCGGGACCGCCGGTGCCGACGGCAGCTGGCCGAACAGTCCGCGGAGTCCGCTCGCGACCGGCGGCTGCTGCTCTCCCGGCTCGACCACGAGCTGAAGAACCCGTTGACGGCGATGCGGGCGGCGCTGGCCAACGTGACCGCCAGTACCGACGGCGCCGACCGCGAGTCGGGCCTGCGCAGCATCGATGCTCAGGTGATGCGGCTGAGCCGGCTCACGGCCGACCTGCGGAAGGTCGCCGACGTCGCCGCCAGCCACCTGGATCGCCGTCCGGTCGACGTCGTCGCGCTGGTGGAGGAGGCGATCGACATCGCCGGGGGGCAGCCGGCCACGGGAGGGCGTCGGCTCCGCGTCGATCTGGGCGCCGCCCCGCTCCCCCGCGTCGTGGGCGACCCGGATCTGCTGGTGCAGGCCCTGGTCAACCTCGTCGACAACGCGATCAAGTACACGAGCCCGGGAGACCGGATCGAGGTGCGCGCCCGTGAGGCGCCGGGTGCCGTGGCCATCGAGGTGGCCGACACCGGGCCCGGCGTCCCGGAAGCGGACCTTCCCCACATCTGGGAGGAGCTGTACCGCAGTCCGGGCGCCCGCGCCGTCCCCGGAAGCGGCCTGGGCCTGGCGCTGGTCCGGGCCGTCGTCGAGCGGCACGGCGGCACGGTGCAGGCGCAGAGCTGGCTCGGCCACGGCACCGTGGTGCGCATCCTGCTGCCGAGCGCCGGAGCACCCGGGGCGAGCCTCGCCCCGGGCGGCCGCACCGACCGTCAGAAGGCGGCGGAGCCGGCTACGTAGGCGTTCTGCCAGATCACGCCGTGCTGGCACACCGGGCCGGATGTCCACGGCCGCAGGAAAGCGGTCGTCTGGTTCGGCGGCGTCACGACGACGGTCGCGGCCGTCGGCTCGCAGGTTGCCGACGGCTCATCGCTCGCCGGGATCACGGTCCAGTGCAGGAGCGACCGGACGGAACCGCCGGGGCTCACCGTGAGCATCGCCGGCGGCGGTGTCGCCATCCGCCGGAGGTCGGTCGGCACGCCCTGACCCGGCGCCCCGAGCAGCCCCAGACCGCCGTACCCGCCGATCGAGCAGGCGTGCGTGCTCGTGTCGGTCAGGACGACCGTCGCGTAGCGCTGGCCGGCCCCGGGGGAACCCGCCTTCACCTGGGCGCTCAGGTCCGACGTCGCGCACGGCGCCACGGCGGTCGTCGCTCCGGCCGCCGAACCGCTCGCCATGCCCAGGGTCCCGAGGCCCAGCACCGCCGCCACCGCCAGGACTGCCCGGCGCGATGTTCTCCTCATCACCGTGCTCCTTGCTCGTCGCATCCAACCGTTGTCCGGTGCGGCCGCGCGGCCGCAGTTCCACGCTAGGAAGGGGCTGCGCTGCCGGGATGACGTCGTCGCTCCGATCCGGACACGCGATGTGCCCGTTCCGACACACGCGTTCCGGTGCCCGGGTCAGGCGTGGTAGGCCTGCTCCTGGAGCGTGCCGCCCTGGCACACGGGCCCCTCGCCCCAGGGCACCGAGAGGGCCTCGGTCTCGTCGGGCGGGATCACCCGCAGGGTGGCGGGCACGGGCTGGCAGTTCCCGCTCTGGGCGTCACCCGGGCCGGCGACCACGGACCAGTGCAGTTCCGCGCCGACCGAGTGCCCGGGTTCGACGGTCACGGTCGCGGGAGCCGGGTCCCGCAGACGCACCTGCCGGGTCGGCAGTGGGGTGCCTCCCGGCGCGACGAGGCCCAGCCCCCCGAAGCCGAACGCCGTGCACGGCGAGCCGCCGCGGTTGGTCAGCACGAGCGTGGCGTACCGCTGGCCGGCTCCCGGGCTGCCCGGGACCAGGCGAGCCGACAGATCCGCGGTACGGCAGCGGCCCGGCCCGGCCGGGGTACCGCTGGTGCTCCCGACCGGTGCGCTCGGAGGTCGACCGGTCGAGGTTGCCGACCCGGTAGGGGTCGCCGAAGCGGCCGGGGAACCGCCCCCCGTCGTCCCGGAGGCGGACGCCGACGGGCGAGAGGACGACGAGACGTCCGCGACCCCGTGGAGCGAAGCCTGGAAGGAGCAGCCGCCCACGCTCAGCACCGCCACGAGGACCGCGGCGGTGCGCACTGACGCCCGTGTCATGGCCGAACGCTAGACACCCCGAGCCGCTGGTGGCCCGTTCGCCGCGCGTGAACGGCGACGGGAATCGTCGTCCTCCCGGCTGGACCCGACTACGCGGCCGAGCGGGAAGCGTGCACGCGGCGGTCGACGACGACGTCGACGACGGCGAGGAGGAGCGCCGCGACGACGAAACCGGTCGCCACGAACATGCCGTGCTCGTACGCGCTGGCGAAGTCGCCGCGGGTGGCTGCCACGCGGGCGAAGAACACCGAACCGACGGCGGCGATGCCGACCGCCGCCCCGATCCGCTGTCCGACCTGGAGCAGGCCACCGGCGGTGCCGGCGCGCTCCACCGGGACCTCGGAGAGCGTGAGCGTCTGGTTCGGCGAGATCACCAGCCCGGCACCCAGGCCACCCACCAGCAGCGGGAACAGGGTCGCCCAGCCCGTGCCGTGCTCCGGAACCACGTGGACGGCGACGAGGGTTCCGGCGAACCCGACGGCCACCAGGAGGAGTCCGGCCGCCACGAGCGTGCGGCCGAAGCGGTGCACGATCCGCCCGCCCAGCGCGGCGGCGGCCGCCGAGCCGACGGCGAACGGCGTGATGGCCAGGCCGGCCTGCAGCGCGCTGTACCCCAGCCCGGTCTGCAGGTAGAGCGTGAAGATGAAGAAGATCGGCGTGAAGCCGGCGAAGAACAGCGTGATCATCGAGGCGCCGAACGACCACGACCGCAGCCGGAACAGCCCCAGGTCCACCAGCGGCTCCTTGCCGCGCCGGGTGTACCGGAACTCCCAGAGCACGAAGGCGCCGAGCAGCAGGACGGCGGCCGGGACCAGCAGCCACTTGGCGCTGCCCTTCCACTGCTGCTCCTGCACCAGAGGCAGGAGCAGCACGACGATGCCGGCGCCGAGCAGGAGGACCCCGAGCGGGTCGTAGTCGTGCCGGTGCTTCTGCCCGCGGTCGGGCTTCGGCAGCAGCTTCCACGCCAGTGGCATGGCGGCCAGACCGATGGGCAGGTTGACCAGGAAGACCCACCGCCAGCCGTGCTCGGTGCCGAACGCCTCGATCAGCGCGCCGCCGAGCAGCGGGCCGACGGCGGTCGAGACGCCGACGATCGTGCCGAACAGCCCGAAGGCGGTCCCCCGCTCGCGTCCCCGGAACATCTGCTGGATCAGCGCGCTGATCTGCGGGGTGAGCAGGCCACCGGCCAGGCCCTGCAGCAATCGGCCGATCACCAGGAACAGGCTGCTCGGGGCCAGCCCGCAGGCCAGCGAGGTGAGGCTGAACAGCCCCAGACCGACGGTGAACATGGTCCGCCGGCCGCGGACGTCCCCCACCCGCCCGGCCGGCACGAGCAGCAGGCCGAAGGTCAGCGCGTAGCCGGACACCACCCACTGCAGCTCGCTCTGCGACGCCGAGAGCCCGGTGCGGATCGAGGGCAGCGCGACGTTCACGATCGAGACGTCGAGCAGCACCATGAAGCCGCCGACCAGGCACACGGCCAGCGCCTTCCACCGCCGCGGATCCGGCTGGTCCGCCGTCCCCTCGCGGGCCCGCTCCCCCGACTGCTGCTGCGTGTCCGTCACCGCGTGCCTTCCGTTGGCCTGCCCAACCACCGGAGGCCGCCTACCCCCGATCGGTCGCGCACAACCGGAATGTCGGTGTGCGGGACGTGGCTTTCGCGCCCCCGCCGCCGTAACCTGCGCTCGTGGCGTTCCGGCTCATTCCCTGCGGGCTCGCCGGCTCCTGACTCCCGGCCGGCGCGTCCGAGGCACGTCCTGGAGAGCATCCCCGCCGGAACCGATCGAGGAAGCCATGGCTCCCGCCAAGCTGCGCGTCACCGTCACCGACCTCTCCACCGTCCAGCGGGTGCTCACCCTGCTGACCGGCCGCTCCTACGTCCTCACGCGCTTCGCCGCCGAGGAGGCCGGCGGCGGCCGCTGGCGGCTGAGCATCGACACGATCGCGGACGCCGACGGCGCCGACCTGCTGGAGGCGCGGCTGCACCGGCTGCCCAGCGTGCTCGACGTCGACGTGCGCCGGAGCCCGGCGCTCGCCGTCGCGGGCTGACCGGTGCGGGGACGGCGTCCCGCCGTCCTCCGGTGACTCGACCGGGCCCGAGGCGGCACACGATCGCCGCGCACGTGACCGCGGACGACTTCCTGGCCGCGGTCGACGACCTCGAGGAGGCGTTGCGGCCTGCCCGCCGATGTGCGGGCACACCGCCGAGAACCCCGACTGCGCGCTCGACGCGTGGGCCGCCGCGGGGGCGCCGACCCGGGCGAGCGCCTGGCCGGGTTCCGCCGGCTGCTCGACGCTGTCGGCCAGCTCCGCCCCCGGCTACTGAGTCCCGACCCTCCGGCTCAGGAGGATCCGTGTCCCGGCCAGCCCAGAGACCCCGCCGACCTGTCCAGCATGAGCCGACTGACCGCCTCGAGCCTCGTGTGCACGCCGAGCTTGGCATGGGAACGCTGCAGATGGGTGCGCACCGTGTTGACGGACACTCCGAGTTCGTCCGCGATCTCGGCGCGGCTCAGTCCGAGGGCTAGGTATTCGAGGACATCGAGCTCCCGCTGCGTCAGGGCGTCCAGCGGACCGCTGGGTTCCGGCAGCGGCGCCGCACGCGCCATCTCGCGGAACACCCCGGCGAGTATCCGCGGCGGCACGAATGACTCCCCTCGGGCCGCGGCGACGAGCACGCCGGCGAGCTCGTGCAAGTGGATGCGCTTCGGGACCCAGCTGCGTGCCCCCGCAAGCAGTGCCGCGCAGATGGAGCCAGGCTCGTCGAATCGGGACATGGCGACCACGGCGATGTCGGGCCGTCGGCGGGCGCTCCAGCGGATCAGGCCGGTGGCGTCCCAGGACTGGGAGTCGATGCCCACCAGAAGCCCGTCGACCTGCCGCGACTCCAAGGCCCATGCCGCTACCCGTGGGTCGCCCGTCGACAGGGTCGATACAACGCCCGGTTGCCTGCTCAGGGCTTCGGCCAGCGCCTCGGAGAGCGCGGTCTGCTCGTCCATCACGCACAGCGCGAGGCCTGCCGGCGCACGCAGGGACGGACCGGGGCCCGCCGGAGGATCACCTCGACGCGCGCTCACCGGAGCCATCCCCCGGCTGGACGTCCACCAAGTCGTGGAACAACGCGTATCGGACGGCCTCCACCCGCGAGTGGACGGCGAGCCGGCCCAGGACCGACTGGACGTGCGACCTGGCTGTCGCTCGTGTGACGCCAAGCCGCTGTGCGATGCCCTGAGTCGATTCGCCGACTACGAGCAGCCGCAGCACCTCCCGTTCCCGGGGCGTGAGGAACTGCGCGGGAAGGGGCCTGGTGTGGCGCCGCTCCACCTCCTGCCTCCGGGACCTCACCGGCCTCACCGGCGGCTCACCCAACGCCGACCGTCGTCCGTCAGGACGGTGTTCGAGCACCGCGCGCACCACCTCGGCGAGCGGCTGCTGTTTGCTGACGGCGACATCCGCCGCCGCCAGCCAGGCAGATTCTTCGGTCCGCAGACCGGCGGAGAGGCAGATGAGGACCGCCGCCGCGCAGACCTCGCGGATGCGCTCCAGGTCCCGCGCAGGTTGCCGCGCGGAGTCGACCCCCAGCACGACATGGGTCACCGAGCCGGGGTCCTCGATCTGCGACAGCGCCGCGGGGTCGGGGCGGGAGAAGGAGACGGCCGTCGCACCGCGTCTTCGCAGCACCGCCGCCAGGGCCTCGCCGAACAACAACTGCTCGTCAAACACGACTACAGCAGCCATCTGCTCCCCACAGTGTGCCGCGTCTTGGCATTACGGACGATATAGACGCGAATTTAGTCCCGCGCGCGGGCACTACCCGTCGGGGAACGAAACGCCGGATACTGCGGCAGGCGACTCGCCGGGGCCGGTCCACCCGGCGCGCTCGGCTTAGAACCTAAAGTTACAGCGAATTAACGCGAGCGACGTGTAGCCGACACCCCCGACGCGGTCCGGGGGTTGCCGCACCGGATGCCCGCGTCGCGCGGTACCGAGGGGGACACGTGCGCTACCGAGAAGGGCCCGGCACCGCGGCGAGGTCGGCCCGCTCGTTCCCCCGCCTGTTGCCGGCGCTCCTCGTGCTGGCCACGGGTTGCAGCGCGAGCGCGCCTCCGGCGTCGGCGCCGGCGTCGGCGCCGGCGCCGATCACGCCGTTCTTCTCCGTCGTGTTGAACACCGATGACCCGGTGACGGCAGATCTCGGCTTCACCGCGGTCGACGTCACGCCGTCCCAGGTCGGTGCACTGCCGCCGAACCGCAAGGCCCTTGTCTGGCTCGGCGGGTACGACCGGAAGACATGCACCCTCCTCACGAGCGACGACGCCCTGCGGCAGCAGTTCACGACCTACCGCCTGGCCGACGACCCGCGGGTGCTCGGCTACTTCGTCGCGGACGAGCCCAACACGGATCACAACTGCCCTCAGTCCGTCGGGCAGATGCGGGCCCGATCGGCACTGGTGCGCTCGCTCGACCCAGACCCGAGGCGGTTCACCCTCGTCAACGTCGACGACCCCGCTGAGTTCGCGGCGTTCAAGAGCACCGTGGACCTGCTGGCGACCGATCCCTATCCCTGCAGGATCGGACGCCCCTGCAACTCCCGCCTCATCCCCGACCGCATCGCGAGCCTGCATCGGGCCGGGGTGACGCGTTACGTCGCGATCGTGCAGGCGTTCGCCGGCCCCCCCTGGCGCTGGCCCACCGCCCGCGAGCTCCAGCAGATGCTCGACCAGTGGCGCCGGTCGGACTGGTGCGGTGCCCTCGTCTTCTCGTGGACCTGGGACGGCGGGGACCTGAGCGACCACCCCGCGCTCCTGGCGGTGCTGAAGTCGTTCAACGCGCACCTTCCGACGCCGTCACGAGCGTGTTCGTGACCGACCCCGCCCGTGCAGGACGTCGTGCCCGCGGCGGGACGATCCGGGCCGGCTTTCCCCCGGCGGCCAGCGAATCCCACTGGGCGCGCAGCCCGGCGCTGATATCCACCTTCGGGCACCAGCCCAGCGCGGTCCGGATGCGCTCGGCTGATCCGCCGGTCCGCCGCACGTCGCCAGGGACCGCGGCCGTTCTCACGACCGCCAGGAAGTGACCTGCGATGTCGGTGAGCTCGTCGAGGACCTCGTTGACGCTGATGCTCGTACCGCCGGAAACGTTGAAGACCGAGCCCGGCGCAACATCACCGGCCGCCGCCCGCATGTTGGCGTCCACCACGTCCTCGATGAAAGTGAAGTCGCGCACCTGCCGCCCGGAGCCGAAGACCTCGATCGGTCGCCCCGCCTGGGCCGCGCGGATGAAGACGCTGAACGCCATGTCGGGACGCTGGCCCGGTCCGTAGACGGTGAAGTAACGCAGTGACACGGTCGGTACGTCGAAGTTGTGTGCGTACAGCGTGCACAGCTGCTCGCCCGCGAGCTTGGTGACGCCGTAGGGACTGTGCGGCCGGGGCGGGTCGTCCTCGGTGGTCGGATAGGCGAACGCGTTGCCGTACACCGACGAGGAGGAGGCGTAGACGAGCCGACCAAGGGCGGATGCCCGCCGCGCCGCCTCCAGCAACCGCTGCGTGGCGAGGATGTTCGCGCTCACGTAGGTCACGAAGTCCTCGCCCCACGACGAACGCACGCCGGGTTGCCCCGCCTCGTGGAAGACGACCGTGACGCCGTCGAGCAGGGCGTCGAGATCGAGCGCGTTCAGGTCACCTTCCACGAAGGTGAACCCCTTCTGCGGGATCGTGGACAGGTTCGCCTGCTTCAACGCAGGGTCGTAGTAGTCGGTGAGCGCGTCGACACCGACCACCTGCTCACCGTCCGCGAGCAGTCGTCGTGCCAGAGCGCTCCCCACGAACCCGGCGACACCGGTGACCACGGCGGTCATGACATCTGTCCCAGGTTCGCGTCCGATTGGATGGAGCCGGCGATGGTCACGGGGTCCCCGACCCGCCGTCTCGCGTCGATGCCCTGCGTCCACAGCTCGGGCACCGGCTGAGCGGCAGTGGCGTCGCGAGTCCCTTGTCGTGCATCGGTCTCCGGCTCGGGCCCGGGTGCCCTGGCCAGGGACGGGTCCTCGCCGAGATAGACGGCCTGCAGCCCGGACCAGATGTCCTGCGGCCGGAAGTGGCGCAGAGCCCGCTCCCGCGCAGCACGGCCGGCGCGGCGGACCTCGTCCCGTTCCCTGGCGCACCGCCCGATCGCGTCGATCAACTGCGGCATGTCCCCGGTCTCCACGAGCCAGCCCGTCACTCCCGGCACGACGGAGTCGCGAGCACCCGTGGCCGTCGTCGTGATGCTCGGGACCCCGGCGAGCGCCGCCTCGAGCACCACGTTCGGGAAGCCCTCTCGCCGAGTCGGCAGGCAGAAGACGTCCATGCCGGCGTAACAGGCGGCCGGATCGTCCACCCAGTGGTCGACGTGGATCACCCGATCACCGAGTGCCGCGATCGCCGGGCGCAGGCCCTCGTCCTCGAGCGGACCAGCCAGGAGCAGGACAGCCGGCAGCGCAGGCGTGGCCAGGAATGCCGAGATGAGGTCATCCACGCCCTTGTCGACGTTGATGCGCCCCACGAACCCGACGACAAGGACATCTGGCCGGACCCCCCACGCGGCACGGACCGTGGCCCGGTCCACGGCGGCCAGAGCCGCGGTCCACCGACCGGAGTTGACGCCGTTGCTGCTACCGGCCCCGATCACGACCGGCTTGTCGCGGCGGCCGAACAGGTGCAGCGCGGCAGCCTCGTCCCGCAGGCTGTGGCTCACGCACACCACCTCGGTCGCGAGCAGGATGGTCACTCGCTCCACCAGCCACAGCAGGGCCTTCTGCCGACGGCTCCGAGCCCCCTCCATGCGCAGACCGCGCAACACGTAGACCCGGACCGGGACCCTGGTGAGCCATCCGGCGAGCGAGCCGAGCAGGCCGGCTTTCGGCGTGCCCACGTTGAGCACGTCCGGTCGCAACCGGCGCAGCAGCCTGATCCAGCGGACGAGGGCCACGGGATCCCGCCTGAGGCTGATCTCCCGGTCCATGGGCAGCGGATGCACCGTCACCCGCTCGCGCGCCTCGACGACGTCGAGCAGGCTGCCCGGAGAAGTCACCAGGTGAACGTCCCAGCCTTGATCCCGGAACCAGCTCAGCTGGCCGCGGAGCAATGCCGCGACGGATTGGGCGATCGTCATGCCGTAGACGACGCGGCCTGGTCGTCGTTCGGGGATGGCGGCGTACCCCCGACTCCGCGACCTCAACGGACGATTCATCGACCCTCTCCCCACTCCGCCAGCCAGGCTTGGTACATCAGCAGGTTCCACAGTTCGGTGGTGTGGCTGATCCGACCTCCGACGTGGCGGTCCCAGACGGCTCGCACCTGCCGGACGTCGAGGTAGCCCTGACCTCGGAGCGTTTCCGGATCCAGCAGGTTGTCAGCCCAGGGCCGCAGCGGGCCGCGCAACCAGTCGCCCAGCGGGATGTCGAACCCTGTCTTGGCCCGGTCCATGAGTTCGACGGGCAGCAACGAGGCCAGCAACCGGCGCAACACGAGCTTGCCGACGCCCCCGGAAACCTTGTGCCCGAGCGGCAGCGACCACGCGAGCCGGTAGACCTCCGGGTCGAGCATGGGGATGCGCGTCTCCAGAGACGTCGCCATCGCGGCCCGGTCGACCTTGACGAGGATGTCGTCCGTCAGGTAGCCCAGGGTGTCGGCCAGCATCATCGCCCCGACGAGACCCCCGGCCTCCGGTAACCGAGCGCTCCGCGGTGCTGCTGCACCGAGGACGTACTGCCGGCGGGTCGAGGAGATGAGCTTGTCGTAGAGGTCTGCTTCGTCGGTGAAGTCGGCGATCGGCGCCAGCTTGTGCACCCGGGCGCCCAGGCCGCCGGTCGGCGTCTGCATGCCGATGGAGCGGCCGATGGCGTCCCATGCAGCTGGCGACAGCCGTGTTGCGGCGTGCCCGGCGAGCGCCCGCACGCTCCTCGGGACCCGGGCGAGGCTGCCGTAGAGGCGCTGTGCCGAGATGTGCCGGTTGTATCCGCCGAACAGTTCGTCCCCTGCATCGCCGGAGAGCGCGACCGTGACCTCCTCGCGGGCTACGCGCGCCACCAGGTGCGTGGGCAGTTGCGACGGGTCCGCGAACGGCTCGTCGTACATCCGTGGCAGCGAGGGGACCACTGCCAGCACGTCCTCGGCCGAGAGGGTCACCGCCGTGTGCTTGGTGCCCAGGTGGGAGGCGACCGCAGCGGCGTACGCGGATTCGTCGTACCGCGGGTCGTCGAAGCCGACCGTGAACGTCCGCACCGGTTGTTCCGCCATCTCGCCCATGAGCGCCGTGATCAGAGTGGAGTCGACACCTCCGGAGAGGAAGGCCCCGACCGGGCGATCGGCCACAGTGGAGGCCTTCACGCTGCGCCGGAGCTCGGCATGGACGGCGGCGGCTGCGTCGTCCAGCGTTCCGGAAAGCGGCGTGTCGGCGGCGCGCAAGGCCTCTCCGACTGCGTCCCAGTGGCTGTACCTCTCGATGTCCTGCGGGGAGATCGCATCAGCCACCTGGATGCGCAGGGCCGTACCGGCCGGCACCTGCTGCACGCCGTCGTAGATCGACGCCGGCTGGGCGACGGCGCCGCGGGACAGGAAGATGGCCAGGGACCGTAGGTCGACCGCGGGACGGCCGCCGCACAGCTCGACCAGTGCCTTGAGCTCGCTGGCGAAGACCACCGTCCCGTCGAACAGGCTCCAGTACAGCGGCTTTTCACCGAAGCGGTCGCGGATCAGCCACAGCTGCCGGGAAGGGCCGTCCAGGTAGGCCAAGGCGAACATGCCCTGGGCGCGGCGCACCGCCTCCAGCGGCCCCCACACGCGGCAGGCGAGGAGCAGCACCTCCGTGTCCGACCTCGTGCTGAGCCGCCACCCGTCCCGCTCCAGGCGGCCCCGCAGCTCCTTGTAGTTGTAGACCTCGCCGTTGTAGGTGACGACGTGCCGGCCGCCCTCGATGGCCATCGGCTGGGTGGCCGCCGAGGTCAGGTCGATGATGGAGAGCCGCCGGTGTCCCAGCGCGACGGGCAGCTCCGCCGAGCTCCACACCCCGCCACCGTCCGGCCCGCGGTGCCTCAACGCGTCCAGACTTCGTGACACACGATCGTCCCGCTCCTGGGGCGGCCGGCACGCCCGACGACCGGCGAGCCCGGCGATCCCACACATGCCTTGCTCCTCAGTCGAGCGCTGGCGGACCGGAAGCCCGGCGCCGCGGTGTCGTAGGGGTGGCACAGGTCGCACGTGACGCGGGTGCCGCGGCGGAGAACCAGGACGGCGACCGGCCGACCAGCGCGGCGGCGGCGGCGAGGACCACCTGCAGGTCGCGCACCAGCCGACGATCGCGCAGGTAGGCCAGGTCCGCCGCGAGCTTCGGGTGGAGGTGATGGCTGAGGTAGTACAGGTCGGGGTGCTCGGAGTGGTCGAGTTCCGCCGATTGCTCGGTGGCGAACAGCAGGCCCCCCGGTCCGATCAGCCCCGGCCGCACGAGAAGGGTCGCCCACTCCTCGTCGGTGTAGTGGGCTACGAACCGAGGCACCTCCGGGCGTGGCCCGATGAGCGTCATGTCCCCGCGCAGGATGTTCGCCAACTGGGGCAGCTCATCGAGCCTCGCCGGCCGGAGGTATCGGCCGACCCGGGTCACGCGGGGGTCCACTCGGCCGCTGACCGCTGCACCGCAGGATTCGGCGTCGGCGGTCATGGTCCGGAACTTGCAGATCCGGAATGAGCGGCCGTCTCGCCCGACCCGTTCCTGCAGAAAGAGGACCGGCCCGGCGCTGGTCAGTCGGATGATCCCACCGATGACCGCGATCAGCGGGCTGCACAGGAGCACCCCCGCACCTGCGACGACCAGGTCGACGAGCCGCCTGATCCCGGTGTCCGGCCTGATGGCGTCGGCTCGGTCGGCACCGGCGAGGTGCGCGGACCGCGGGACCAGACCGAGGCCGGGGGTCGGCGGGTGACCGGGCGATGCGGCCTCGGCTCGAACGGCGAAGCCCCGAGAGCGGCTCATGACCCGCTCACCCCTCCTTGTGGGTCGGCCGCGTGGCGCGAGCGCCACGGGCCAGCCGCGGACCCGACACGCGGGCTGTCGTCGCAGCGCGCCCGCCCCGCCGGAAGCGCCAGCCGGTGAGCGAGCAGTACGAGCGTCGCGGTGGTGGTGAGGTAGGCGACGCTCGACGCGACGGCCGCGCCCAGTGCCCCGTACCGCGGGATGAGCAGCAGGTCGAGGGCGACGGTCACCGTCACACCCACCCCGATGCCGACCGAGTTGGTGCCGGGGTGGCCCACGCCGCGCAGGTAGGCCGAGGCGACGGCGGCGGCTCCGTCGAAGGCCAGGCCCAACCCCAGCACGCAAGCCGGGACGACGGCGCCGCGGAAGCCCGAGCCGTAGAGCAGCGGCAGCCCGACGACCGCGGCCACGACCATCAGCGGCACCGCAGCGACCGTCACCAGGCAGCACCGCCAGACCAGCCGACGCGCCTCCGCGTCGGCCACCGACCGCGGCGCTCGGGCGAAGCGTGGATAGAGCACGTAGTTGCAGGCGGTCGACGGCAGGCGCATCAGCTCGGCGCACTTGGACGCCACCGCGTACTGACCCAGCACGGCGGGGCCGGCCAGCCCCCCGAGGATCAGGAAGTCCAACCGGAGGTTCATGAGCATCAGGAGGTCACCGAACTGGCCACGGGCTCCAAAGGCGGCCACCGACCGGGCGAGCCCCACCGACGGTCGCCCCCAGCCACGGAAGAAGCCGCCGGCTCGGATCCGGCCGAGGGACACGGCGGACGCCACGGCCCCGCAGCCGACCAGGCCGCCCACCACCGCTGTGATGCCCCGCAGCCCGGCGGCCAGGGCCACGGCGTACGCGGGGATGAAGAAGAACTCCTCCGCGACGATCACCAGGTTCGCCCCGCGCATGTCCGAGGTGCCCTGACAGCAGGCTTTTCCCCAGACGGTCAGCAGCCGGGTCACCACGGTGGCGCCGGTCACGAGCAGCAGCCAGGGCGCCACCTGCTGCAGCAGTCGCGCATGCAGCAGCGGGGTCGCCAGTGTCCACACGGCCACGCCGATGCAGACTCCCACCCCCGCGAGCGCGGCCAGTGTGGGCCGTAGCCTGGGATCGGCGCTCGACGGACCGGCCAGATGGAACGCCGACGACGTCGGAAGACCGCAGCTCACGACGACTCCGGTGAGCCATGGGAGGACTCGCAGCAGCGTGTACTCCCCGAGCACGGCGGGACCTGCCAGCCGGGCCACCAGCAGGCTGGCCAGGGTCACGCAGCCGAGAGCGAGTCCGAACGCGACCATGTTCGCTGCCGCGCTGCGGCGCCCCAGGTCGGCGGCCCCCGTGCCGACGACTCCCGGGACGACGCCCCCCGGGGTCATGATGCGCTCCCCACGGTAGCCGTGCGGCCCATCGCGCGCCGCGCCGGCCAGGCCGAGGCGACGGCGGCCGTGAAGGCCAGCAGCAGCCAGACGTATCGGAAGTGCAGCACCTCATAGAAGGTGCCGGCCAGGAGCGCGGCGGCGAGCCCGGCTACCAGGCCGACCGGCCGCGGCAGCTCCGGCCAGCCGCGAGGGGGGCCGCGCAGCACGCGGGCTCCCCTCGACAGCGCCCCCACCAGGAGCACCAGGATGCCGACCACGCCGATCAGGCCACGCTCTACCAGGGAGGCGAGGAAGTCGTCGTGCGCCTCCTTGGCGTAGGCGTAGTGGTGGTCCTCCAGCAGCTCCTTGGTCGTCCCCGGGCCGGAGCCGAGCGGCCCGTCGGTGGCGTAGAGCTGCATCGCCTCGCTCGTCAGAATGCTGCGCTGCGAACTGCTGGCATCGCTGCGCCCGATGGTTTCCTGCAGCAGCGGCTGCCCCGAGTACCGCGCCCACTCCTGGATCACGGTGAGCGGCACCGCGGTCAGCAACAGGCCCACCGACGCGACGGTGGCGAGCAGCGCGGACAGAGCCGCCATCGTCCCGAACCTTCGGTGGGCGGCGACGAGGAGCACCAGCCCGACGCCCACCGGCAGTGCGACCAAGCCGCCGTTGGACTGGGTGAGCACCAGTGACCAGATCAACAGCACGTATCCGAGCCGACGCAGCCATGGCCGCCGGGGTCGCTGGGTCGCGTACACGATGAAGACGGAGAAGGCCCAGTACGTCGCCGCGTAGTCCGGGTCACCGAACGTGAACGACGCCCGGTCGCCGTTCTTCGCGATGAAGCCCTCCACGGCGGTCAACCCGAACAGCGCCGCGAACACCAGCACCGCGGCGCAGAGGACCGAGGTCAGCGCCCAGGTCGTCGAGAGCAGCCGCAGCACCCCGGGCCGGCGGGCCAGGTTCACTATCGCCGTCGCCCAGGAGAACAGCACGAGGTCCTGCATCAGTGTGATCAAGGACGTCCCCGGCAGGGGGCCGGCCAGTCCGGCGATCGCCCCGCCGAGCACCATCAGGCCCATCGCGACCGCGTACGGAGCCCGCAGCCGCACGGAACACGTCCCTGCCCACACGGCGGTCGTGAGCACGGCCAGCAACAGGGCCACGTCGACCGGTGAGCTGTTGAGCGGACCGCTCGGACGGAGCAGCGGCTGGAGCGCCACGGACACCGCCGCCGTCACCACAGCGGTGCGCTCGGCCGTGCCGCGTGCGGCCAGACGTTCGCGGACGGACGCGTCCGCGAACCGGGGCAGCGACACGGTCACGCTCACGGCTCGATCTCGCTCAGCGCGAGGAACAGCGCCAGGTTGTCTCGGACGAATCCGGGGTCGGACGCCTCCGCGGCGACGGCGGCGACCTCTGCCAGCACTGCGTCGCGGACGGAATCGGCAGGAAGGCCGCAACCGGCCACCGCCCGCGCGAGGAAGGCGCGGACCGCGTCGGGGAACCAGCCGGAACCGCCGAGCGCGTAGCGCACTCCTGCGCCGGCCTCCCCGGCGACCAGGCCCCGGTGCCCGCGCACCCGCCGTCCCGTAGCGGTGTGCCGGTCGAGGTAGTACGCGTAGCCGAGGAGGAACCGGATCCGGTCGCGCAGCGGCCCGCCGACCTGCTCACTGCGTTCCCAGTCGACGACACCGGTGATCTCGTCACCGTCGACGAGGAGATTGCCCGGCCAGAAGTCGCCATGCACCCAGGTGGTGGGCGCGCAGTGGTGTTGTAAACGCCGCCGGACGCCGGCCAGCCTCTCGATCACGGGCTCGGCGGCCGGCTCGCTCGCCCGCCAGCCGGCGAGCCGCTCCATCGTGCCGGGCGCGAGGTCCAGCGGACGGGCCGGACCGGCCGATGCCTCCTGCAGGCCGTCCAGCCAGCGCTCGGCGGCCGCCAGGTCAGCACGCACGGACGGCCGGTCCGCTGTGCGGCCTCCTCGGTGGTAGCGGACCAGCATCGACACGCCTGGTTGCGCGGTGGTGACCAATGCCGGGAACCCGCGGTGATCGAGGACGTCGACCACCCGAGGCACGCTGTCCCCGAGGCGGTCACCCAAGCCGTCGGCCAGCGCTGCCAGGCGTGCCTCCTCCGCCTGGACGCGGGCCGCCGCCGAGGGACCGGAGGCCAGCTTGACGGCTCGGGCCGGACGTTCCATGCCGGGGGGGAACAGCAGTAACACGCAGGAGGCGTCGACGTCCCGGCTGTGAAGCAGCACCAGCAGCCGCCACCTGCCCTCGCCGATGAACCGGGCCAGCTCCGACCGGTCCCGCCCGCCGCCCGGCGGTGCGACCGCGGCAGCCGGCAGCAGCCGCGCGACGCCGGGAACACGCAGCCCCTGGCCGGCGAGCACGTACGGCCAGCCGGGCAACCGGGAGCGTGGCGGGCGGGTGACCATCGCCGTCCGCAAGTAACGGAGAACCCCAGGGTCGTCCTCGGCGATGACCAAGGGCCGGCCCCGGGACGGGAGGGCGGCGTACCGGCCCTCCGGCCGGACGACGTCCTGCCAGGCCGTCGGCGGTGCCGCGAACCCGAGTTGAGAGGTCATGACGGCACCGTCATGACAGCACCGCGAACGGCCGCAGTCGCGCCACCGGCTTGACCAGTCCGTTGCGCACCAGGATGCCCAGCCCCTCGCCCACTCCCCGGTCGTCGAGCTGAGGCACCGAGCGAGGCGCGGCGTCACCGTACGAGTAGCAGGAGGTCGAGCGGCCCAACGGATCGGGCCCGGAGCGTCCGTCGCGCTCGAAGGCGCTGATGATGCTGCCGGTGCCGTGGCAGGCGGTGTAGAGGCTGCGGTGGGCGTCGGCGGCCGGCACGCAGAGGAACGACGAGGTCCGGTTGGTGCCGGGCAGCAGCAGTGGCTGGCCGGTCTCGGCGAAGGCCGGGTGGCCGGGCATCTTCTCCGGCGTCCAGGCGCGGGCAGCGTTGTGCCGATGGACGAACGCGGAGGCGCCGTCGACCTCCTCCTCGTAGATGGAGTTGTGCGGTGAGTCGACGACGAGGCTCATTCGGGCGCCGAACGCCTGGCGGGCGAACTCCCGCAACGCCGCGTAGGTGGACAGGCGGTAGGCGAAGCCATAGTTCATCGACAAGTTCTGCGCCAACCGGATGCGCCGGCCCTCGTCCCCGTCCACCGGCACGGAAGGGCAACCGGCGGTGAAGAAGAGCTCGTAGCGCCGGCGGGCCCGCTCCAGGCCACCGGCCCGCAGCAGGTGGGTCAGCGGTTTCTGCGCGGCCATCTCCACCCGCAGCAGCCGCGAAGCCGACTTACGGCGGGCGTACATCTCACCGATCTGCCCGGTGAGCACACCGCCGCCGTTGTGGAACTGGACGGTGATCTGGCCCTCGTGGACGCCGAGCCGCTCGGCCGCGCCCCGATCGAGGACCTCCTCCACCTCCTGCAGCTCGAGGAAGTGCGTGCTCGGGCCGATCGAACCGAACCGCAGCCGAGCCAGCTGCACGCAGACCCACGGCAACTCATTGCGAGCACGCTCGGCGCCGCCCAGCTCCTCGACCGGGATGCGGCCGAACTCCTCCACCCTGTCGAGCTCGGCTCGATCGATGCCGTAACGCTCGGCGGCGAAGTCGGCGCCCTCGACGGCCGCGCGAAGCACCTCCGCGCGGGTGAGCTCGGGCTTCCAGCCCGGAGGGTTGGGATAGCGCTCGCGCACCCGCCGATAGAAATCGCTGACCGCCCGCTCGCTGGGCCGCGGCATGTCGAGCGTGGCCAGGGCCATGCCGCAGTTGAGTGCGGAGTCCGTCAGCGTCGGGCGGATCGCTCCGCGAGTGGCCACCGCGATGCTGGAGGGCATCTCCGACTGGGGCTTGTGGCAGAAGTCCGGGAGCACGACCGGTGGCGCAGCCAGGTCGGCGTCCGCGGTCCCGTCGCGGAGGCGGCGCAGCAGCACCGGATCCGCGGGCGAGAGCGGGCTGTCGAAGACGGAGGCCGCTCCCGCCTCCTCCTGGGAGTGGCTGCTCAACACGGCGACGCGCACCGGGATCTCCTTGGGCTCGGGGGCACCGGCCGAGCGACCGGCGTGGTGTGGACGTTCTCTCGGAAAGTGCCGGGCTGATGGCCGGTGAACCGTTCGCCCCCCGCGGCCCTGCGGCTCGGCTCTCACGCAACGACCTCGGGGGCCGGCTCGGCGGTGAGGAGACCCGTCACGTCTTCACCGGGAGCCACCGCCAACGTGAGCTCCGTGGCCGGCAGGCGGGCCGCGAGGTCGTTCGCGGTCTCGGACACCGGAGGGTGCGGGCGGCCCAGCCCCGTCGCCATGGCCAACGTGGCGGCCAGCGACCAGTAGCGCCGCAGCTCACCGGCCATGTAGGTGCCCGAGGTGATGGCCCGCGCCGCGGCGACCGGCTCCAGTCGCGCCACCGCTGCCGTGGCACCGGTGCCGCGGCGGAGGACCACGATCCGGTCGGGGGCGAGGTCGCGGACTCGGCCAGGGAGCGGCCCCTCGCGCCGGCCGTGGGGCATGCGGCGCCCCTGTCCCGACTCGGAGCGCATGGGTTCGACCAGCCCGTACACGCGCCAGCAGTCGGCGACCACGAGGTTGTCCGAGCACGGCCGTCCGCCGGATCGCGCCGCTGCCGCCAGCAGGCTGGTCCGGCCGACCCCGCCGGGACCGACCAGGAGCGGCACTGCGCCGTCGATGTCGACCGCGGACGCGTGCAGCGGGACCCTGCCGCGCAGACCTGCGCGCCAGAGCGCCGGGTACTGCAGGAGGACGGCCCTGACCAGTAGTCGGAACCTGGCGCGCAGCAACAGTCCCGCCAGGCGCTCTCGGACCGGCGGGCGCCAGCGCGCCGTGATCCGCACCGGCTGCTCTCCGTCGGCGCCCGGCTCCGTCTCGACCAGGATGTCGAAGCCGGACGAGCAGGCGTCGACGACGACGCACGCACCACCGCGACGGAAGGCCCCTCGCGTCAGGGGTTCCCAGCCGCGGACGTCGAACGGCGTGGCCCGTCCCTCCACCACCACGACGACGTCAGGGCGGTAGATCGACGGTGCGCGCCACTCCCCCGCCGCCGCCTCCTCCAGCAGATCGGCCACCCACACCGGTTCGGCGTGCAGGCGCAGGCGTTCACCCGCCTGGACGAGTTCGCCGTCCATCAGAAGCCATCCGGGTACGGCCAGTCGGCCTGCTCCCGTGCCGTGGCCGGCACGGGGACGGCCATGGGCGGGGTGTAATCCGGCAGGAGACGGGCGAGGCAGTCGCGCACCCGGTCGACCTCGTTGGCCTCGGCAGCCCCGGACAACTCCTTCAGGCCCTTGTCGAACTCGTCGCCGGGCGCCGGGCTCCTCGCCGCCGAGATGCGCGGATGGGCCGTGGCGATCCGATCCTCGGCCGCGCTGAACAGGGTCTCGGTGAGCTTCTCACCGGGTCGCAGCCCGGTGAAACGGATCTCCGGGTCCGAGATCCCCAGGTGAGCCGCGTAGGCCCGGACGAGCGACAGGATGCGCACCGGTCGCCCCATGTCCAGCACGAAGGTCTCGCCACCCTCGGCCATGGCCCCGGCCTCGAGGACCAGGCCCACGGCCTCCTCCACTGTCATGAAGAACCGGTCGACGTCGGGGTCGGTGACCGTGACCGGTTCCCCGGCTGCCAGCTGGTGCCGCAGGACGTCGAGCAGGGACCCCCTGCTGCCGAGGACGTTTCCGAATCGGACCGAGCCGACCGCGGTCCCGTTGCCTGCGTGGCCGGCGACGATCTGCTCCGCCAACCGTTTGGTCGCGCCGAGCACCGACGTCGGTGCCGCGGCCTTGTCGGTCGAGATGAGGATGAATCGTTCGGCGCCGTAGTCCACTGCGGCATCGATGAGGTGCTGGGTGCCGAGCACGTTGGACTTGACGCCCTCGGCGGGATGACGCTCCAGCAGCGGAAGATGCTTGTGCGCCGCCGCGTGGTAGACGACCTGTGGCCGGAGGTCCGCGAACACCTGCCGCACGCGGGCGTCGTCCCGGATGTCGGCGACGATCAGCTCATCGGTGTCCAGCAGGCCCGATCCGCTGATCTGTAGCTGGAGTCCGTGCAGGTTCGACTCGTCATGGTCCAGCATGAACAACCCGCTCGGCTGGTACGAGGCGATCTGCCGGCACAACTCGCTGCCGATCGACCCGCCGGCGCCCGTCACCAGGACGCGCCGGCCCCGCACCGTCGCTCGTGTCGACTGGCGGACCACGTGGACCTCGTCCCGGCCCAGGAGCGTCGCCGGGGGGACCGCGAGGAGGTCGTCACCGCGACTTCCCCGTTGGACCGCCGCGTGAAATGAGGGTAGGTACCGCACCCTGGCGCCTGACCGGCCGGCCTTGCGGACCAATTCGGCCAGTTCGAGCGGCGGGAGCGACGGGATGGCCACGACCACGACGTCGATGCGTTCGGCGGCGACCACCTCCGCCAGCGCCGACAACGGCCCCATCACCGGTAGGCGGTTCACCCGCCGTGCCGCGGGAGCGTCGTCGAGGTGACCGACGGGGCGAAGCCCGTAATCGGGGCTATCCAGCAGGTCTCTCGCCAGGGTCCGGCCCGCCGACCCGGCTCCGACTATGAGGGTCCGAGCAGTGGGCATCGACGTCTGCCGACCACGCGGCTCCGGCAATCGGTAATGGATCAGCACCGTGCCCCCTTCCGGGCCAGGCCGGCGATGAGGCCGCACACGTAGTCGACGTCCGCCTCGGTGAGATGTGGGTGCATAGGGAGAGAGATCAGGCCCCGGAACACGCGGTCGGCGACGGGGAGCGCCGGGGCACCGAGGAGCTGGCGGAAGTAGGGGAAGTGGTGCACCGGGATGAAGTGCACTGACGTCCCGACACCGCGCTCGGCGAGGGCGCTGACGAGGTGGTCGCGGGTCAGACGGAAGCCATGCCCCAACCGCACCACGTAGAGGTGCCAGGCATGCTGCCCCGCCGGGGGGCGCGGGGGCAGGGTGACGCCCTCGATGTCGGCCAGGGCGCGGTCGTACCGATCGGCCAGCTCGGCACGGCGCACCTGCCAGTCGTCGAGCCGGGTGAGTTGTGCGGAGCCGAGGGCCGCCTGGACGTCGGTGAAGTTGGCCTTCATCCCGTCGGTCCCGACCGTGTAACGCCAGCTGCCACTCGGCCCGTAGCGGCCCCAGGCATCGTGGCTCATGCCGTGCTGGCGGGCTTCTCGAAGCGCCTCCGCCAGCGAGGGGTCGCCAGTCGTGATCGCGCCCCCCTCACCGATCGGCAGGTTCTTCGTCGCGTAGAAGCTGAAGCAGGTGGCACCGGACAGGGTGCCCACGGCCTGGGGACCCAGCGTTGCTCCCAGGGCGTGGGCGGCGTCCTCGACCACGGCCCAGGGCTCCAGCCCCGCGGCCTCGGTGAGCTCGGGCACGGGGGCCGGGTAGCCGGCGTGGTGCTGCAGCACCATCGCCCCTGGCCGGGTCCGCGAGGCCGCCGCTGCGACCGTCTCCGGAGACAAGGTGAGCGTCGCCTCATCGACGTCGAGGAGCACCGGCTGCAGCCCGGCGTGGACGATGGCCTGGACGGCGCCGCAGAAGGTCAGCGTCGGCGTGAGGACCGGGGTGCCTGGGCGCAGCCGCAACGCCCGCAGCGACAACTCGATCGCCGCGGTGCACGAGCTGACCGCGATGGCGTGGCTCGCGCCGACCCAGTCGGCGAACTTCCGCTCGAAGTCGAAGGTGAGCGGTCCCGTCGTCACCCATCCGCTCTCGAGCACGGCCAAGGCGGCGTTCTGCGCCTCCGGGGTGATCCGGCAGGTGGCGAAGGCCACAGCGCGATGACCGTCGGACATCTCCCTGGGCCCAGGCGACCCTGACATCACAGATTCCGTCATCTGGCACGCCATCCCGTCGATACCGGTGCGGTGAGCGTCTCCTCATAGATGCTCAGCAGGTCCCCTGCCAGGTTGTGGGTCCGCTGTGCGGGTCCGAGCGCCACGGCAGCGCGTCCCGGCCGCCAGGCGACGTCGAGAGTGCAGACGACGGCGTCGACGATCGCGTCCACGCGTGGAGCGACGACGCGGCCGTCCCGGCCGGAGGTGACCAGTTCAGCAGCGCTGTCGGTCGTCACGGTGACCACAGGGATGCCGAGTCCCAGGGAGCTGACCGCAGCGCTCGCCGCGGTGAGCTCCCGCCCGGCCGCGACGAACAGGTCGGCCGCCTCCAGCAGGAGGGGCCACGACTGACTGCTCCGGCAGGTGGGGTACGACGTCCCGTCCTCGGGGACGTCGATGACGAGGAGGTCACGACGACCGAGGCGGCGCAGCGCCCCCGCCCAGTCACCCACGGCGGCCCTGCCGCCCCCGCTCGAGCTGCCGATCACGACGCGGACGCCGGGCGGGACGCCGAGCCGCAGGCGCGCGTCGAGCCTTGCGGCGGTCACCCACGGACCACGCTGTGCCCCCGGGGGGACCGCGGGTGCAGGGAGCACCGGCAGGCAGTAGACGCGCTCTCCCGGCATGAGCGCCGCTTCCACGACAAGACGCCCCGCCATCCGGCCGTGCGTGAGCACGGCCGAGCAGCCGGAAGTCCGCGGCCGCTGGCGGTGCAGCCACTGCCGGCTCGGCGCGAGTTGCCCGGTCGGACGGAGGGTCACCCGGTCGAGCGTGTGCACACGGCGTGCGCCGGGGGCATCGGCGAGCGGGCCGTGTACCTCCCCGACGGTGTGCACGAGGTTCGGGGGGGCCGCTCGCCCCGCCGCCCGCACCAAACCGGCATCGAGCAGCATGCCGACGGCCTCGGACAGCGCCTGTCCCAGGGCGCCGGATGCGTCGGCCACATGGAATCGCACGGTGGGGACCACCGAGTCGAGGACCGACGACCCGGCCGTCGCCCGGGAGATCACGACTGCTCCCAGAATCGTTGCGCGCGGCGGCCGCGCCACCGCAGTTCGACGACACCGATCAACGGCCATCCGGTGGAAGCCGCGAGATCGCTGATCCGCCGCGCGTCGCGGAGAGGAGCGAGCGGCGGGACGACGACCAGCAGGCCAGGCTTTGCGGTCCAGTCGTCGACGTCGGTCGTGTCGAACGGACGGACATCGGCTTGGCACGGACGCCGCTCGCCGTGCTTGCCCGTCTGCGGGAGCGGCGTCCGCTGCGCCAGGAGGACCACCGGGTCGGCGACGGCACCTGCCGGGGAGGTCCCGTTGGCACCCGCCTGGGAGGCGGGGACGTCACCGGGCCGTCCGATTGCCGGGGTCTCCGTCGCCTTGCCGTTGAGCGCCGAGCGGTTCTCCCGCTCGTGCAGCCGGTTCCGCAGTGCCGTGGCCGACTCGCAGAGGCACGGCACCGCCACGGGGCCGATCAGGAGCACCAGGTCGACGCCGAGCCTCTCCACGGCTCCGCTGAGGGCCACGAGAAGGTCCGGCTCGATCCGGATGACGAAGCCCGCCGGACCGGCCCGCTTTGCCTTGCGCGAACCCGGGAAGGGGTGGCGAGCGACCACCTCGAGTGCCCCGACGACGGGAGCATCGAGGTCTCGTGCCAGTGCCCGGGCACCGGCCACCCGTGGCCGCAGCATCTCGACCGCCGCTACCACGAGGAGTCCCAGGACTAGGCCCGACACCGCCGCCAAGCCGAGGTCCGAGGCCAGGTGACGGGGCGCCGCGTGCGCGGGGCCGGCCGGCGAGATGAGCGCGGCCGCCCCGGACGAACTCCCCGGGGTGGCGCCCAGTTGCACCTGCCGCGCGGTGGCTTCCAGGTCGTTGAGCTGCTGATCGAGCCCGGCCAACTCGGCGGACAGGTTGGCGCGGGACACCGCATCGGTGGCGAGGGCCAGCTCGGTCGCTGTCGTGTGCCGTCGGGCCGCCAGATCTTGCTCTCGCTTCGTGAGGCCATCGAGCAGGCGCGTCGTCCGGTCGCCGCCGATGCGGTTGAGATACGACACGACGCTCTCGGCGAAGACCTGCGCGAGGCGGACCGCTGCCTGCGGCTGGGCGTCGGTCACCGTGACGTCGAAGACCGTCGAGCTTCCGAGCCGGGCAATGTTGATGCTGGCGACGGTCCGCTTGAAGTCGCGCTGCAGGTGCGTCTCGCGAAGGGCCCCGTCCACCACCGCAGGGCTGGTGGCGACGCCGTCGATGAGATTGAGAAGGGCGTCCGCCTCGGTGTCCGTACTCGGCAAGATCGTGCCGCCCTGGAGCCGCGCGGACGCCTGGTAGCCCGTCGGCGCGATCATGACAAGTGCGCCGACGACCAGGACGGGGACGAGCAGGCACACGAGGAACAGCCGCCAGTGCCCGCGAAAAACGCGGACGAGAACCTCGTTGACGTCCATGGAGTCACCCGCACCCGTCCGAAGTCAGGCGGAACACTAAGGAGTCCGAGCGCAGCCACATCGGGCCCGAGGACGACCCGCCGTACGCGTTGTGCATGACTCCCGTCTGGGCACGGGCATGCGGGCACGGGATACCGCCCGATGGACATCCCCCGCCGCGGTCCCGCTGGCTCGGGGCGAGCCTCGGAACGGGCCCGAAGATGCGGCGGGGCTAGGTCCCACGTGGTGCAGACCCACCCGGTGTCGGTGGCGTCTGGGCAGTCCCAGACGTGATTCGCGCCCAAGGCTGGACGTTCCGCTAGCTGCCCGGACCTGGGCCGGACCGACGGAGTGCTACTGACCGAAACGCCGCCGGACTCGCGCTAGACGCGGCACTCTAGGAGCCCCTCTCGCCTGCGCCGACTTGGACGGCGAGGTCGCCGCCTTCCGCGACCGCTCGCTGGCCCAGACCGCGTCCCCGTAGGTCTTCCTGAACGCCACCTACTGCATGGTCCGCGCCAACATCGACCGCCGGTCGGCTGAGGCGAGACCAGCACGGCCAAGGAACTGCCAGTGCTGACTACGGTCTCGGGCTACTCGCGCTGGCTGACCGCTCCCCTCCTCCCAACCGGCACCGCCGAGAACCAGTTCACCGGTTGGTCGCGGCTGCTCGACGGCTCGGGCCGGGCGCCGCGGTTGCTGGTCTGGGACTATCGCCAGGCGTACTGGACGCCGGGCCATCAGGCGCCATCGTGCTCGACCTCAACGGGCGGGGCTGTTCGAAGCGGCATCCTTCGATGACGCGGACCGCTATGCCATGGCCGCGCCCCGTAAGAGGGAGCGCATCCGGTGGTGCTGCTGGCAGACCACCTCACACTGCTCGATCTCTGTGGCGATGGTGGCGATGGTGTATCACCGTTGACTAGCCGGGAGACTTTGGCCTTCTTCAGCCGATGAAGCCGCTGACCTGCGCTTATGCTCCCCCGATTGGACTCGAACCAATAACCCTGCGATTAACAGTCGCATGCTCTGCCAATTGAGCTACGGGGGATCAGCGGGCGCGGCCCGCTGGCTCGACGAGGGTACCCCACGGCGTCAGAGGCGCCTCGAAGGGCTCACCGAGATCTCAGGCGACGTGGACCACAGGTAGCGTGATCACGTTTCCGCTCGATCCACCTGGAGGTCCCCGTGGCCAAGCTGTCCTTCCTCGCCGGCTTCGGCGCCGGGTACGTCCTGGGCGCCCGCGCCGGACGCGAGCGGTACGAGCAGATCCGGCGCGCCTACGAGCACGCCAAGGACGACCCGCGCCTGCAGGGCATCGCCGGCATGGTCCAGGCCCGCGCGGACGACGCGCTGTCGACCGTGCGCACGCGCATGGGCAGCGACGCCCCGCGCTGAGACCCTGCGGTCAGGGCTGGTCGAGCGCGACGACCTCGGCCAGCTTCTGCCGCGCTGCTTCACGGGCCACCGGGTCGCTGCGCTGCGCGTCGTCGTCGAACACGACCGTCCACTCCCGCGCCGCCTGACCGGGGATCCGCCGGGCCACGAGCAGTACTCCCCCGGACTCCGGCAGGGGTGAGCGGCTGCTGACGACGACGGTCTCGTCGACCCGGCGGCGCACCACGGCGGGCAGGTCACCGGCGACGGAGAACCGGTAGTGCCGCACCTCCTGCCGGGCCTGGACACCCGGCTCGACCTCGGCCAGCGGCGTCACCGCGAGGCTGCCGCCACCGCCGGCCGACGACCAGGCCGCGTGCCCGACCTCGTGCCACGGCAGGAGCCCGACTCCGCTCCCCTGGCCGTGCGAGCCGATGGCGCGCAGGCCGCGCGAGGTGGCGACCAGCCAGCCCTCGTCGCGGGTCAAGGTTCCCCAGGCGAGCACGCGCTCATCGGGGTCGCCGGCCGCCGCCACGGCCGCACGGACGGGCTCCGGCGGCCGCGCGAACCGCCTCTTGAGCGAGTCCAGCACCGTCACGGGGTCAGGCCTCCCGTCGCGCGCTTGCGCAGGGAGATCGCCAACTGCTCGAGGTCCATCAGCTGCTTGAACGCCTTCATGTAGTCGTCGGACGCCTCCACCGGGTTCATCCGCTGCAGTCGTCCCTTCACCGCGGCGATCTGGCGGACGGTGTAGATCTCCTGCAGCCGGGCCATCAGCGCGTTGACGTAGGTGGCGTCGTTCTCACCGACCGACCGCATGGGCTCGACGGCCAGCGCGGTGAGCAGCGCCCGCGCGCTGTCCCGGGGGCACCGGGCGGCGATCTCGTCGAGCCAGGCGGCCCCGGTGACGGTCGCGGCGGCGGCCCCACCGGCGTCGGCCACGGCGGCGGCCACCGCGGCGTAGTCGGCGTCGGTGTAGGCCTCGACCGGGATCGCGTCGAACGACGGTCCGGCCATCTCGGGCACCTGCAGGGCCGCCTTCACGGCCTCCCGCTCGACCGCGAGCGCCGCGTCGTCGGGCGTGCGCTGGGCCGGCTTGGGACGCCGGGCCCGCTGTTGCTGCTGGCCCGAGTCGCCGGTCAGCCGACGGACGCGCTCGAGCACCTCGGCCTCGTCGGTGTTGCCGATCATGCCGGCCAGTTGCCGGGCGTAGGCGGGGCGCAGCGCGTGGTCCTTGATCTGGGCGACCAGCGGCACGGTCTTCTCCAGCGCCGCGACCCGCCCCTCGACGGTGTCGAGGTCGTAGCCGGCCAGCGTCGTCTTCAGCACGAAGGCGATCAGCGGGGTGCGGCGGGCGATCAGGTCGCGCACGGCGGCGTCCCCGTGCTCCTGGCGAAGCTCGCAGGGGTCGCGGCCCTCGGACTCCACCGCGACGAACGTCTGGCCGACGAAGCGCTGGTCCTCCGCGAACGTCTTCATGGCGGCAGCCTGACCCGCTGCGTCGCCGTCGAAGGTGTAGACGACCTCGCCACGGAACTCGTCCTGGTCCATCAGCAGCCGGCGCAGCACGCTGATGTGCTCGCCGCCGAACGCCGTGCCGCAGGAAGCGACGGCGGTGGTGACGCCGGCGAGGTGGCAGGCCATGACGTCGGTGTAGCCCTCGACGACGACCGCCTGGTGCCGCTTGGCGATGTCGCGCTTGGCCCGCTCGATGCCGTAGAGGACGGTGCTCTTCTTGTACAGCGGCGTCTCGGGGGTGTTGAGGTACTTCGGGCCCGGGTCGTCGTCCATGAGCTTGCGGGCGCCGAAACCGATGACGTCGCCGGTGATGTCGCGGATCGGCCAGACCAGCCGCCGGTGGAAGCGGTCGATCAGCGTGCCGCGTGAGGACTCCTTCGCCAGCCCCGCGGTCACGAGCTCGGCCTGGCTGAAACCGTTGCCCCGCAGGTGCCGGGTCAGCGCGTCCCAGCCGCCGGGGGCGAACCCGCAGCCGAACTCGATGGCGACCTGCCGGTCGAAGCCCCGCTCGGCGAGGAACTGCCGGGCGGGTGCGGCGTCGGGCGTGCCGAGCTGCTCGGCGAAGAAGGCCGCCGCCGCGGTGTTGGCGGCGACCAGCCGGGCCCGCTGCCCGGCCTGCGCCCGGTCCGGGCCTGCGGTCGGCCGCCCGCCGTCGTCCTCGTAGCGGAGCTGCACGCCGGCCCGACCGGCCAGCAGCTCGACGGCCTCGGAGAACGAGAGATGGTCGATCTTCTGCACGAAGGAGATGACGTCGCCGCCTTCTCCGCAGCCAAAACAATGGAACAGGTTTCGCGTGGGCGTCACCTGAAAAGAAGGTGACTTCTCGTCATGGAACGGGCACAGCCCTTTCAGGCTGCCGCCGCCCGCGCGCTTGAGCTGCAGGTGCTCGCCGACGATCTCGTCGATCTTGCTGCGCTCGCGGACCAGCGCGATGTCCGCGGCGCGGATGCGGCCCCGTCCTGCCATGTCGCCCTCCCCTCAGCCGATCCCGGGTGCGCCGGAGACGCTCTCCCCGGTTGCCCGGTAGAGCAGGTAGGCCGCCGTCTCGCGGAGGATGTAGCGGAACTGCGTGGCACGTGTCTGCACGGCCGGGCCCTGACGCGTGGGTGAGCTGTCGGACTCGATGCCGGCGTCCTCGGCCATGCGCTGGGCGCGCATCGCGTGCCAGGGGTCGGTGACCAGCACCGCGTGGCTCCAGCCGCGGTCGTCGAAGGCGGCCGCCAGCGCACGGATGCTCTGCAGGGTGTCGGCCCCCTCGGGAACGGCCAGGAGCGCGTCGCCCGGGACGCCGGCCTTCGCGAGGTAGTCGCGCCCCGCCTCGGCCTCGCTGAACTGGTCGCCGTCGGCCTTGCCGCCGAGCGTCACGATCACCGGAGCGACGCCGTCCTCGTACAGCGACCGTGCGTGCTCGAGCCGGGCCTCGAAGATGGACGAGGGCCGGCCGTTGTACTGGGCCGACCCGAGCACGACGATCGCGTCGGCCGACGGCCGCGAGTCGTGCCGCGCCGTCCACCAGATCGCCAGGGCGGTGGAACCGACGAGCAGCACGAGCGCCAGGACGGCGGCGACGAACACCCTCGCCACCAGGCTCCCGAACCGCACCCCCACACGTCATGGGTACCACGACCCCCTGACGGCGCGCGGACCCCTGTGGATCCGCGCGCCCACCCCGCCGGACTCGCCGTCCCCTCAGGAGCCGGCGCGCTCCCCGCCCAGCGCCGCGCGGCCGGCCTCGAGGCGCGCCACGGGCACGCGGAACGGCGAGCAGGAGACGTAGTCCAGCCCGACCTCGTGGAAGAAGTGCACGGAATCGGGGTCGCCGCCGTGCTCGCCGCACACCCCCAGCTTGAGGTCGGGTCGGGCGGCCCGGCCGCCCTCCGCGCCGATCCGCACCAGCCGGCCCACGCCGTCGCGGTCCAGCGACTCGAACGGTGAGACGCCGAAGATGCCCTTGTCCAGGTACTGGTGAAAGAACGCCGCCTCGACGTCGTCCCGAGAGAAGCCCCACGTCATCTGGGTGAGGTCGTTGGTACCGAAGGAGAAGAACTCAGCCGAGCCCGCGATCTCCTCGGCGGTGAGCGCGGCCCGCGGCACCTCGATCATCGTGCCGATCAGCGCCTTCACCTCGATGCCCTCGTCCGAGCAGACCTCGGCCAGGACCTGCTCCGACTCCCCGCGGATCGCCTCCAGCTCCTGCACCGCGCCCACGAGCGGGATCATGATCTCCGGACGGGGGTCGCCGCCGGCGCGGCGCCGCTCGCAGGCGGCCTCGGCGATCGCGCGCACCTGCATGGCGAACAGCCCCGGGACGACGAGACCCAGGCGGACCCCGCGCAGCCCGAGCATCGGGTTCTCCTCGTGCATGCGGCGCACCGCGGCCAGCAGCCGCAGCTGACCCTCGTCGTGGTGCCCCTCCGCCTCGGCCACCGCGACCCGCACCGAGAGGTCGGTGAGGTCGGGCAGGAACTCGTGTAGGGGCGGGTCGAGCAGCCGGACGGTCACCGGCAGCCCGTCCATCGCCTCGAAGATCTCGAGGAAGTCCTGCTTCTGGAGGGGCTTGAGCGCGTCCAGCGCGGCCTGCCGCTCCTCGTCACCGTCGGCGAGGATGAGTTTCTCCACGAATCGGCGGCGGTCACCGAGGAACATGTGCTCGGTCCGGCACAGCCCGATCCCGCGGGCGCCGAAGCGGCGGGCCCGGGCGGCGTCGTCCGGGGTGTCGGCGTTCGTGCGGACGTCGAGCCGGCGCACCCGGTCGGCCTGGTTCAGGATGCGGTGCACGCTGCGCACCAGGTCGTCGGCGTCCTCGGACTCCGGATCGATCTCGCCCTCGAAGTAGCGGACCACCGACGAGGGCTCCACCGGCACCTCGCCCAGCCACACCCGGCCGGTGGACCCGTCGATCGAGATGACGTCACCCTCGTCGACCACGGTGCCGTCGGGTGCGGTGAACCGCTTCGCCTTGGTGTCGACCTGCAGCTCCTCGGCGCCGCAGACGCAGGTCTTGCCCATCCCCCGGGCGACGACGGCCGCGTGCGACGTCTTGCCGCCGCGGCTGGTGAGCACACCCTGGGCGGCGATCATGCCGGCCAGGTCGTCGGGGTTGGTCTCGCGGCGGACCAGCACGACCTTCTCGCCCCGGTCCGCCCACTCCACCGCTGTCTCCGACGAGAACACGGCCTTGCCGACGGCGGCGCCCGGCGACGCGTTCATGCCCTGGGTGAGCTGCGTGGCGTCCCCGCCCGACACGAACCGGGGGAACATCAGCTGGGCCAGCTGGTCGCCGGTGACCCGCCGGACCGCCTCGTCCATGTCGATGAGGCCCTCGTCGACCAACTGCGTGGCGATGACGAACGCCGCCGCCGCCGTCCGCTTGCCGACCCGGGTCTGCAGCATCCAGAGCTTGGTGCGCTCGATGGTGAACTCGATGTCGCAGAGGTCGCGGTAGTGCGACTCGAGGGTCGACATGATGGACAGCAGCTCGTCGTAGGCCGGCTCGTCGAGGTCCTCGAGGTCGGCCAGTGGCACGGTGTTGCGGATGCCGGCCACGACGTCCTCGCCCTGGGCGTTCTGCAGGTAGTCGCCGTAGACGCCCTGCGCGCCGCTGCCTGGGTCACGGGTGAACGCGACGCCGGTGCCGGAGTCCGGACCGAGGTTGCCGAACACCATGGCGACGACGTTCACCGCGGTTCCGGCGTCCCCGGGGATGCGCTCGCGACGCCGGTAGACGACAGCCCGGTCGGCGTTCCACGAGTCGAAGACGGCGGTGATCGCCATGTCCATCTGCTCGCGTGGATCCTGCGGGAACTCCGCGCCGGTCTGCTCCTCCACGATGGCCTTGAAGCGACCGACGACGTCCTCGAGTTGCTCGGCGTCGAGGTCGAGGTCCAGGTCGGTGCCCTGCTCGGACTTGACCTCGTCGAGGATGCGCTCGAACAGGTCGCCGTCGATGTGGAGGACGGTCTTGCCGAACATCTGGATCAGCCGCCGGTAGGAATCCCAGGCGAACCGCTCGCTGCCCGACTGCTGGGCCAGGCCGTGCACCGACTCGTCGTTGAGCCCGACGTTGAGGACGGTCTCCATCATCCCCGGCATGGAGACGGCGGCCCCCGACCGCACCGAGACCAGCAGCGGGTCGGCCGGATCGCCGAGGGTCTTGCCCATGGCCTTCTCGAGCGCCGTCAGGTGCTCGCTCACCTGGGCGTCCAGCTCGGGTGGCGTGCCGCCGTGCTGCAGATAGTGGCGGCAGGCATCGGTGGTGATCGTGAAGCCCGGGGGGACGGGGAGACCGAGGTTGGTCATCTCGGCCAGGTTCGCGCCCTTGCCGCCGAGGAGATCCTTCTGGTCCTTGTTGCCCTCGCTGAAGTCGTAGACCCACTTGGTGGTCGTTCCGCTGGTCACCGTCGACACCTCCGCGCTGGACACCCGGTCCCGCACCCCTGCCGAAAATGGTCCTCCACGTGGGGTGCCCGGTCAGCCCTTCCGGACGCCCGCGAGATGCGACGTCCCCTCGACGGGACGGAGCCATGTCACCAGGCGGTGAAGGCCCCGACGCAGAGGGGGTCGTCGCCCCGCACCCGGACGAAGACGCTCGTGCGCAAGAGTCCCTCGCGGGCCCCCGACACGTAGGTGACGAGCACCCGCTCCACCCGACGGTCGTGGGCGACCCCCGGTTCGATGCCGGTGATCACGTGGTCGGCGACGACGGGCCGGCCCCTGGGCGTCGCGGCGAGATACTGATCGACGACGCCGGCGGGCACGGAAGGCCGGAGATAGTCGCACGTCAGGGACGAGACCGCCCGAGGGTCCCGTGAGTTCCAGGCATCGATCCAGCGCTCCACGAGGGCCGCCGGCGGCGGCCCTGCGGCGTCGTGGGTCACTCCGACGGCGAGGGCCGCGCTCGCGGCGGCGGCCAGCGCCACCGCGAATCCGAGGAGCGGCCGAGGTTCCCGGACCGCCGGCCCGCCTCCGATCGTCACGGGCGGCGACATCATCGGGAACCTCAGCAGGGAGGCGGGTGGGGCCCCGAGGGTGGCTCGTCCGCGTGCCGCGCGGCAGGGTCGAAGGGCCCTGCCGGAGCCCGGCTCAGCCGGTCAGTCGGTGCCGCAGATCCGGGGGCCGTCCTCGCGGACCACGGTGAGCGTGCTGGCGGAGCCGTCGTCCCAGCCGACGCGGACGTGCTGCACCGAACCGCCGTCCGCTTCCTGGGTGCTGACGACGTGCCCGCCCTCGCCGGCAAGGTAGGCCTTGGCGACCTCGTCGGGTGCCAGCCGGGCCCGCTCCTCGTCGCACAGCAGTCCGTGCGCGGTCTCGGTGTCGCCCTTCTCGAGGGAGGCCAGGAAGACGCCGACGGACTCGCGCGCCTGCTCGTCGGCCGATCCCCGCAGCAGCGGCAGCGCCAGCACCATGAGGACGGCGACGACCGCCGTGCCGCCGAAGATCGCGAGCAGCAGCCAGGGACGCCGCCGCGGCGTCCCCGTGTGCAGCGGCGCAGGGCCCTCGTCGTAGAGGAACGGGCCGTTCGTCACCCGCCGCTCACCTCCAGCTCGGCGCCCGACGGAGGCCGCGGGTCGTCGCGGTCGGCGAGCCAGCCCTCGGGCAGCGCCACCGGCCGCGGCGGGCTGGTCCGGCCACGGGGAGCGCCGAGGACGGCGACCGGATACGGCTGGTCGGGGATGCGCGCGAGCAGCCCAGCGAGCTCGTCGAGACCGCTCACCATGGCCAGCGCCCGGCGCACGTCCGAGCCGACCGAGAAGCCCTTGAGGTACCAGGCGACGTGCTTGCGGAAATCCGCGCAGCCGTGCCGCTCGCCGTGCTCGGCCGCCAGGAGCGTCGCGTGCCGGTGCATGATCGCGGCCACCTCGGCCATCGTGGGCAGGGCCCGCTCGGGGCGGCCGGTGAACGCGGCGGCGAGATCGCCGAACAGCCACGGACGGCCCAGGCAGCCGCGGCCGATGACGACTCCGGCGCACCCTGTCTCGGCGACCATGCGCAGCGCGTCGTCGGCCTCCCAGATGTCGCCGTTGCCGAGCACCGGGATGTCGACGCTCTCCACGAGGCGCGCGATCGGGGACCAGTCGGCGGTGCCGCTGTAGAGCTGGTCGGCGGTGCGGCCGTGCAGGGTGATCGCCGCGGCGCCCTCGTCCTGGGCGATCCGGCCGGCGTCGAGGTAGGTCACGTGATCGGGGTCGATGCCGATGCGCGTCTTGACCGTCACCGGCACGTCCCGCGCCGCCCGCACCGCCGAGCGGACGATGTCGCCGAACAGCACCCGCCGCCAGGGCAGCGCGGAGCCACCGCCCTTGCGGGTCACCTTGGGCACCGGGCAGCCGAAGTTGAGGTCGATGTGCGCCGGGCGGGTGCCCGCGACGCCCTCGTCGACGAGCATCTCGACGGCGCGGCCGACGGTCGCCGGGTCGACGCCGTAGAGCTGCACCGAGAAGGCATCTGCCTCATCGGTTGTTGCCCGCACCATGCGCAGGGTCTTCTCGTTGCGCTCGACCAGCGCCCGCGTGGTGATCATCTCGCAGACGTAGAGGCCGGCCCCGAACTCACGGCACAGCGTGCGGAACGCCGGGTTCGTGATCCCGGCCATCGGCGCGAGCACCACCGCGGGGTCGACCGCGAGCGCGCCGAGCTTCAGCGGCGGCAGGGCCGTCGTCGTCGGCTCGAGCGTGCTGGTCACGGCACCCAGGGTAGGCGGCGCCGCAGGGCCGGCGGCGCAGCCGGGGCACGGCCCGGCTCGAGGGACGGCGGCGCGGCTCGAGCCGCCGTCCCTACAGCAGCCAGCCGCGGTCCTCGGCGAGCTTGACGGCCTCGGCGCGATTGCGGGCCCCGGTCTTGCCGATCGCCGACGAGAGGTGGTTGCGCACCGTCCCCTCCGACAGATGCAGGACGGCGGCGACGTCGGCCACCGTGTCCCCGCCCCGGGCTGCCCGCAGCACCTCCGTCTCACGTGCGGTGAGCGGGCTCGCGCCGGACACCAGCGACTCCTCCGCCAACGCCGGGTCGAGCACCCGCAGGCCGGCGTGCACCCGCCGCACCGCCTCCGCGAGCTGCCGGGCCGGAGTGTCCTTGACCACGAACCCGCTGGCCCCCGCCTCGATCGCCCGGCGCAGGTACCCGGGCCGACCGAACGTGGTCACGATCAGCACCCGGCACGAGGGCAGGGCCCGGCGCAGCGCCGCGGTGGCGGCGATTCCGTCCATCCCGGGCATCTCGATGTCGAGCAGCGCGACGTCGGCCTGCCCGGCCACGGCGGCGGGGGCCACCTCGTCGCCCCGCGACACCTCGGCGACCACCTCGAGATCGCTCTCCAGGTCCAGCAGCGCAGCCAGGGCGCCGCGGACGAGCGCCTGGTCGTCGGCGAGCAGCAGCCGGATCACGCGCGCGCCACCCGCAGCAGGAATCCGCCCTCGGCAGCCCGGCCGGTCTCGACGCGCGCACCGACGGCAGCCGCCCGCTCGCGCATCCCGTTCAGCCCGGCACCGCTGACGGCGCCTTCCGGCCCGCGGCCGTCGTCGCGGACCTCGAGCGAGTCGCGGGTCAGCGCGACGACGCAGCGGCTCCCTCCGGAGTGTCGCACCACGTTGGTGACGCCCTCGCGCAGCGCGAAGGCGAACAGCTCGCGATAGCCGGGCGGGACGTCGTCCACAGCGCTCGGCAGCTCGGCGGCGATGCCGGCGGCGTCCAGGGCCTGCCGGGCCGCGGCCAGCTCGACCGGGAGCGACAGCTGCCGCATGCCCGAGACGGTCGCGCGGACGTCGGCCAGCGCCTCGCGGGCCAGCCGCTCGGCATCGGAGAGCTCGGCGCGGACCCGGGCGACGGCCGGCCCGTCGGGAACCGTCTCGAGCAGCCGCCCGGCCAGCTCGGTCTTCACGGTGATGACGGTGAGCGAGTGCCCGAGGATGTCGTGGACGTCGCGGGCCAGCCGCTCCCGCTCCTGCGTCACCGCCAGCTCGACCAGCTGCGCGCGGGCCTGGGCCAGCTCGATGTTGCGCTTGATCACCAGGCCCACCCCGTAGGCGGCGAAGGTGGCCAGCAGCAGCTCCGGGATGAAGCTGTCGAGCGAGTTCCACCCCGGGACGACCCGCGGCAGCACCACGGTGGCGGCGGTGAGGACGGCGACCACCGCCACCACCTGTCGGCCGGGCAGCGTCATCGCCGCGGTGACGCCGACGTAGATGGCGCCGGCCATGACGTCCTCGCCGGCGCCGGGCGCGGCGAGGGCCAGGAGGAGGACCATCCCGGCGAGCACCGGCCACACGGCGAGGACCGGCAGCTCGTTCGACCGGATTCGGCGTGCGCGCATCCAGGCGAAGTACGTGGCGAAGAGAACGGCGAACAGCAGCAGCGCGACGACGGCGATCACGCCGGCCGCCGTCGACCGCGCCCGCCACGCCGTCCGGACCGGGACGGCGAGGTAGACCAGCCAGACGGCAGCCCAGAGCCACCCGATCCTCGACGTGCCGAGCGGACGCGCGTCGTCCCCACCGACCCAGCGCGGGGCCGGCGGGGACGAGGACGCCACTGTGGACGGTGCGGCGGTCACGGCGAGCAGTGTGACTGTGCTCAGACGCGGGCGGTGTCGCGGCGGAACCGCCACACCGCGCCGGCGGCGAACAGCGCCGTCCAGACGACGACGTTGACCACCGCGCCCAGGTCGACGCCGTCGTCGACCAGCGCGGCCCGGGCGAGCACGCCCACGCCGTAGGCGGGGGTGTAGGAGGCCAGCGTCTGCAGCGTGTGGCTCAGGACGTCCAAGGGGACGAAGATGCCGCCCATCAGGGCCAGCAGCGCCAGCGCCGGGCCGAGCAGCTGCATGACGTTCTCCGACGGCACCAGGTAGCCGATGAACAGGCCGAAGGCGGCGAAGACGACGGCGCCGATCCAGGCGACCAGCCCGCTGACCACCCAGGCCCAGATGGGCATACGCACGGCCCCGCTGAACGCGCCGACGGCGAAGACGATGGCCACGGACACCGCGCCCATGACCATGGCCGTCGCCACCTTGGTCACCATGTAGGCCAGTGGGTTGAGCGGAGTCAGCCGCAGCTGGCGCGACCAGCCGAGAGCCCGCTCGACGGCAACGGACGCTCCCGCGGCGGTGTTGGCGATCATCGAGCCGTACACGGCGAAGCTGATCATCAGATACGCCGACACGTTCCCGCGGCCGGCGGTCTGGTGCTGGTAGGCGTCGCTCAGTCCGCCGAAGAGCAGGAAGAACGCCGGCGGCATGATCAGCGTGAAGACGAGGGTGCGGCGGTTGCGCAGCAGGCGACGGATCTCCAGTCGCAGGAACGTCAGCGAGAAGCCGCCCAGCGGCGGGACGCGGCGGTCGGGAATGGTGGTGGCGGCGGTCATCGGTTGTCTCCGGTCAGGGCGAGGAACGCGTCCTCGAGTCCGCGTGAGGTGATCTGCAGGTCGCGGGCAGGCGTCGTGGTGAGCAGGTGCCGGGCGACCCCGTCGGAGTCGGCGGCGCGGACGAGAACGGTGTCGCCGCGCAGTTCGACGTCCTCGACGCCGGGCAGCCTCCGCAGGGCGAGGGCGTCGGCTGTGCCGACGTCCTTCCAGGTGGCGGTGACCATCCGGCCGGCGGAGAGCGCCTTGATCTGTGCGGCGGTGCCGTCGGCGACGACCCGGCCGCGGCTGACCAGCACGATCCGGTCGGCGTAGGCGTCGGCCTCGTCGAGGTAGTGGGTCGCGAAGACGACGGTCCGGCCGCGCTCGGCGTCGGCGCGGATCGCGCTCCAGAACTCCCGGCGTCCCTCGACGTCCATCCCGGTGGTGGGCTCGTCGAGGATGATCAGTTCGGGCTCGGGCAGCAGCGCCATCGCGAACCGCAGCCGCTGCTGCTCGCCGCCGGAACACCTGCCCACCCGCCGTCCGGCGATCTCGGTCAGCCCGGCCCGCTGCAGCACCTCGGCGACCGGCCGGGTGTGCGCGAACAGCGCCGCGGTGAGCTCGACGGTCTCGGCGACGGTGAGGTCCTTCAGCAGGCCACCGGTCTGCATGACCGCGGTGACGAGGCCGTGCGCGACGGCGGTCCGGGGCGCCATGCCGAAGACCTCGGCGGTGCCGGCGTCCGGTCGCGACAGCCCGAGAACCATGTCGATCGTCGACGTCTTGCCGGCGCCGTTCGGACCGAGGAACGCGACGATCTCACCCGGCTGGATGGTCAGGTCGAGGCCGTCGACCGCGGTCACCGCGCCGAAGCGCTTGGTCAGCCCGCGCAGGGCGACGGCGGGAGCGGCGGCGGTGCGCGCGGGCACCGGCGTCTCCGGGAGGGTGAGTTCCATGCCGCAGAGCGTGCCTCGGCGACGCCGTCCGTCCCTCGTCCGCGCGTCACGACCTGCCCGTGACACCTGTCAGGGGTGGCTGTCGACGACCTGCGATCCTGCCGGAATGGGGCGAACGGAATGGGACCACAACGCCTGGTACCACCACCTCCTGCTTCGGCAGGTGCCGGCGGGGGCTCAGCGCGTGCTGGAGGTGGGGTGCGGCGCCGGCAGCCTGGCCCGCCGGCTGGCCGCCGTCGTCCCTCGAGTCGACGCGATCGACCGCTCACCGGAGATGGTCGCCGAGGCCCGTCGCCTGGCGCCGCACAATCTGGCGCTGCACCTTGCCGACGCGATGGACGTCGACCTGCCGGCGGGCGCGTACGACGCCGTCGTGAGCTCGTCCGTGCTCCACCACCTGCCCCTGGCCCACACCCTCCCCCGCATGGCCGGCTGGCTGAGACCGGGCGGCGTCCTCGCGGCCGTGGCACTCCCCCGCATCGATCTGCCCCGCGAACTGCCGGTCGAGCTCGCGGCCACCACCGTCCACCACGGACTAGGTCTGGCCTTCGCGTCGCTCCGGCCGGTCACCGGCGCGGCGCTCTTCCGGCACGAGCCCAGCCACGACGTCATGCCGATCGCCGAACCCACGCTCACCGCTCGCGAGGTGCGCCGGCGAGCGGCCGCCGTCCTTCCCGGCGTCCGCGTCCGCCGGCTCGTGCTGTGGCGCTACCTGCTCACCTGGCGCAAGCCTCTGTGACCCGCGAGCGTGTGCGCGCAAGCCCCGTTACGGCGACGGAAACGGGGCCCGGGCGCCCACGCTCGCCGGTCAGCAGCCGGGGAGGCGGGCGGCGAGGTAGGCCTCCACCGCGTCGAGCCCGATCCGCTCCTGGCTCATCGAGTCCCGCTCGCGGATCGTCACGGCCTGGTCGTCGAGGGTGTCGAAGTCGACGGTCAGGCAGAACGGCGTCCCGACCTCGTCCTGACGCCGGTACCGCCGACCGATGGCGCCGGCGTCGTCGAAGTCGACGTTCCAGTTCTTCCGCAGCGTGGCCGCGAGGTGCTTGGCCTTCGGCGAGAGGTCGGCGTTGCGGGACAGCGGCAGGACGGCGGCCTTCACCGGCGCCAGCCGCGGGTCGAGCCGCAACACCGTGCGGGTGTCGACGCCGCCCTTGGCGTTGGGCGCCTCGTCCTCGGTGTAGGCCTCGATGAGGAAGGCCATGAGCGAGCGGGTCAGGCCGGCGGCCGGCTCGATGACGTACGGCGTCCAGCGGGTGTTCGACGCCTGGTCGAAGTAGGACAGGTCGGCGCCGGAGTGCTCGCTGTGCGTGGACAGGTCGAAGTCCGTGCGGTTCGCGATGCCCTCGAGCTCACCCCACTCCGAGCCCTGGAAACCGAAGCGGTACTCGATGTCGACGGTGCGCTTCGAGTAGTGCGACAGCTTCTCCTTCGGGTGCTCGAAGTGCCGCAGGTTGTCGCGGTCGATGCCGAGGTCGGTGTACCAGCTGGTGCGCTGGTCGATCCAGTACTGGTGCCATTCCTCGTCGGTGCCGGGCTCGACGAAGAACTCCATCTCCATCTGCTCGAACTCGCGCGTGCGGAAGATGAAGTTGCCCGGCGTGATCTCGTTGCGGAACGACTTGCCGATCTGGCCGATGCCGAACGGCGGCTTCTTCCGGGCCGCGCCCATCACGTTCGCGAAGTTCACGAAGATGCCCTGGGCGGTCTCCGGCCGCAGGTAGTGCAGTCCGGACTCGTCCTCGACCGGGCCGAGGTAGGTCTTGAGCATCATGTTGAAGTCGCGCGGCTCGGTCCACGCGCCCTTCGTGCCGCAGTTCGGGCAGCTGATGTCGGCCAGGCCGTTCTCCGGCGGCCGGCCCTTGCGCGCCTCGAACTCCTCCTCGAGATGGTCGGCCCGGAACCGCTTGTGGCAGTTCTGGCACTCGGTCAGCGGATCGGTGAAGACGCCGACGTGACCGGACGCGACCCAGGTCTGCCGCGGCAGGATCACCGAGGAGTCCAGGCCGACGATGTCGTCCCGGCTCTGGACGACGGTGCGCCACCACTGCTTCTTGATGTTCTCCTTGAGCTCGACGCCCAGGGGCCCGTAGTCCCAGGCGGAGCGCGTACCGCCGTAGATCTCTCCGGACGGGAAGACGAAGCCCCGTCGCTTGCAGAGGTTGACCACCTTGTCGAGGCGGGCGGGGTCGTGCTTGGCGGTGCTGTCGCTCACGGCGAGGGGCTCCATCCGGCTGGCGGTCGGCGGTGTGACCCGTTCACGGTAGTTGGCGACCGTCAGCGCCCTCCGACCTCGGGTGCCAGGACGGCCGGGTGGCCGGCACCGAGGACGTCGGCACCGCCGTCGAGGGTCTCGCCGCGCAGGAGCATGACGAGCAGCGTCGTGCCCACCACCACGAGAGCCAGCACGACGGCGAGGATCCACGGCCAGGTGCGGTGGCGACGCCGGACCTTGGGCCGCGGGCCGACGGTGACCTTGATCGACGGAGGAGCGCCGAACTCCAGCGTCCGCTGGCGTCCCTTCGGCAGCTCACCGGGGACGGCGACGGTCACGGTCGGATCGTCGGTCCGGATGGGTGGGGTCGCGCGGCTGCCGTCGGCCATCTCCGCCCGGGCCGCACGACCGGGGACCGGCGGCCGCTGCACGCGGAGGGTCGGATCGGCCGGTGGCGCGGCGAACCCGGCGGCTGCTGGTTCCGTCGCTCCCTGGGGTCGGGAATCGTTGTCCGTCGCCACGGCTCACGCACCGCCGAGCAGGAGGTAGAGGAGGACGCCGGCCACGGCGATGACGACGATCGGCAGGACCGCAAGGAGGACCCAGGTCCACGGTCGTCCCCCGCTCCGGGCCGGCGGCCCGGGCGCGACGGCGGCCGCCGGCGGCTGGGTAACCGGCCGGCGCGCGGGCTCGGGGCCGGACGCCGCCGCGACCTGGTCGCCCGCCGTGCCGAAGGGCCGCGTCTGCTGGCGGAGCGACTCGGCGAACGGCGCCGGCTGCTCGATCCGGGGCTCCAGCACGATGGTGGGGTCCGCCGTCGGGAACCGGTCCGGGACATCCGGGGCCGGGGCCACCGCCGCCGCCGGCGGGTGCTCGGACAACGAGGGCAACCGGACGTCGCGGGTCGGGTCGTCGGAGAATGCTGGGGCGCTCTGCGGCGTCCCGAGCGGCCGGTCGGTCATCAGTAGCCCCCCTGCACACGATGCGACCGCCGGGAACGGCGGTCGGCTGTGTCGAGTGGGTGCCCGCTCGGCGGCGTCCTACGCGTGATCCACGTTTCAGGACTCGTGCGGTAGGTAGACGCCCGGTTCGTCGACGGCGTGCACCCACACCGGAGCCCCGGTGATCTTGACCTCGGCGGCCGAGAGCGCGCGGCGGTACGCGCCGACGCCGTCCCACCGGGTCACCAGCGCCCAGAGGTCCGGGTCGTCGGCCGAGCGGCCGAGTTCGGCGTCGCGGAACCCGGGACGCGTCGACAGGGCAGCGATCAACGCCGCGACGGCGGTGGCGAGCGCGTCGCCGTCCTGTTCTCTGGCACGCAGGCGCGTCACGGCGAACACGGCGTCCTCCTGTTCTGTCGGGAGGGCGCTGACGTTGCCATGCCGGCCTGGGACCATGAGCGCATGCCCCGCAGCACCCGGCAGCGCGCCGCCGTCCGAGCGGTCTTCCAGGATCTCGACGGCTTCCACAGCGCGCAGGAGGTCCACGCCCGCTTGCGCGAGGGCGGCGATCCGGTCGGCCTGTCGACCGTCTACCGCGCGGTGCAGTCGCTGGCCGACGACGGGGAGCTCGACTCGATCCGCACCGACACCGGCGAGGCGCTCTACCGGCGGTGCAGCCCGCAGCACCACCACCACCTGGTCTGCCGGGGCTGCGGCCTGACCGTCGAGGTGGCCGGGCCGGCCGTGGAGCGCTGGGCCGACCGCGTGGCCGACGAGCACGGCTTCGCCGACGTCAGCCACACGCTGGAGATCTTCGGGACGTGCGCCGCCTGCCGCGACGGCGGCGCCGTCGTCCCGGCGCACGTCCCGCCGCCCGAGCGGACGACGGCCTGACCGCTCAGGCGCTGCCGAACCGCCGCTGCCGCGAGGCGTACTCCTCGCACGCGGCCCACAGGTGCCGGCGGTCGAAGTCGGGCCAGAGCGTGTCGAGGAAGACCATCTCCGCGTAGGCCGCCTGCCACAGCAGGAAATTGCTGGTCCGGTGCTCGCCCGAGCTCCGCACGAACAGGTCGACGTCGGGCATGTCGGGCTCATCGAGGAACCGCGCGACCGTCGACTCGTCGACCTTGTCCGGGTTGAGGCGGCCGGCGGCCACCTCGCGCGCGATGGCGGCGGCCGCGTCGGCGATCTCCGCCCGCCCGCCGTAGTTCACGCACATCGTCAGGGTGAGGACGTCGTTGTCTCGGGTGAGCTCCTCGGCGATCTCGAGCTCCTTGATCACGCTGCGCCACAGGCGGGGACGGCGGCCCGCCCAGCGCACCCGCACCCCGAGCTCGTGCATCTCGTCGCGGCGGCGGCGGATGACGTCGCGGTTGAAGCCCATGAGGAAGCGGACCTCGTCCGGGCTGCGCCGCCAGTTCTCGGTGGAGAAGGCGTAGGCGCTGATCGCCTTCACGCCCAGCTCGATGGCGCCCTCGACGCAGTCGAACAGCGAGGACTCCCCCGCCTCGTGACCCGCCGTCCTCGGCAGGCCGCGGGCCTTGGCCCAGCGACCGTTGCCGTCCATCACGATCGCCACGTGCCGCGGGACCTTGTCCTTGGGCAGCCCCGGGGGCCGGACGCCGGACGGGTGCGGGTTCGGCGCCTTCACCTCACGCTTCACTGTGTCATCAGCTCGCTCCCGCGGGGCGCTCCGCTCCTCGCTCGCTGAGACATTCCTCGCCTCCGCGCTCGCTCCGCTCCTCGCTCGCTGGCGCTCGCTGCGATGCTCACTCCCTGTCGGCTCGGTCGCTCGCTGCGATGCTCACTTCCCTGTCGGCTCACAGCCGCAGGCTCGCTTCCCGGCGCGGCGATGCGGCGTCGGAGCGGTCCACCAGCGGGAGCGAGCGCAGACCCCGCTCGAGGTGCCACTGCAGCAGGGCCGCGACCAGGCCGCTGCCCTCCCGGCGGTTGGTGCCCTGGCTGGCTTCGGCGCGGTCCCAGTCGCCGCTCAGCAACGCCTCGAGCAGCTCGACGGTCACCGGGTTCGGCATGGCCGAGCCGGTCGGGCGGCAGGCCGGGCAGACCGTGCCGCCGGCGGGCACGGAGAAGTGCCGGTGCGGACCCTCCTCGCCGCAGCGGGCACAGCCGTGCAGCGCCGGTTCCCAGCCGGCCACCGACATGGCCCGCAGCAGGAAGGCGTCGAGGACCAGCCCGGACGGGTGGGCCTGCTCGGCGAGCGAGCGCAGCGCGCCGACCACCAGGAGGAACAGCCGCAGCGACGGCTCCTTCTCCTCCGCGGTGAGCCGGTCGGCGGTCTCCAGGACGGCGGTGCCCGCGGTGTAGGCGGAGTAGTCGCCGGCGATGGTCTGCCCGTACGCGCGGATCGACTCGGCCTGGCTGACGATGTCGAGGTTACGGCCGGTGTAGAGCTGCAGGTCGACGTGGCTGAAGGGCTCCAGCCGGGCACCGAACTTGCTCTTGGTGCGGCGCACGCCCTTGGCCACGGCCCGCACCTTGCCGTGCCGGCGGGTCAGGACCGTGATGATCCGGTCGGCCTCGCCCAGCTTCTGCGTGCGCAGGACGACGCCCTCGTCGCGGTACAGCGACTGCGGAGTTCCACTCATCAGTAGCCCAGCCGGTTGAGCTTCTTGGGGTCGTCCTGCCACTCCCCGAGCACGGTGACGTGCAGCTCCAGGTGCACACGGGCGCCGAGCAGCGTCTCCATGCCGGCCCGGGCCTCGGTGCCGATCTGCTTGATGACCGAGCCGCCCTTGCCCAGCAGCATCGGCTTCTGACTGTTGCGCTCGACGTGCAGCAGGGCGTGGACCTCGACGAACTCCTCGCCCGGCCGCTTCGGGTCGGGCCGGCGGTTGATCTCCTCGATGGTGACCGCGAGGGAGTGCGGAACCTCCTGGCGCACCTTCTCCAGCGCCGGCTCGCGGATCAGCTCGGCGAGCTGGCGCTCGACGTCCTCGTCGGTGGTCTGCTCCTCCGGGTACAGCGGCGGCCCCTCGGGGAGCAGGCCGATCAGCAGGTCCTCCAGCAGCTCGACCTGGTCGCCGCTGACGGCGCTGACCGGCACGACCTCGGCGGCACCCTCCACCAGCTTGCTGACGGCGACCAGCTGCTCGAACACCTGCTTCTTGCTCGCCGCGTCGGTCTTGGTGACCACGACGACGACGGGCGCCTTCACCTCGCGCAGCTGCCGGGCGATGAACGCGTCGCCGGTGCCCACGGGTTGGTCGGCCGGGATGCAGAACACGATGACGTCGACGTCGGACAGCGTGTCGCGGACGACGTCGTTGAGCCGCTTGCCCAGCAGGCTCTTGGGCTTGTGCAGCCCGGGAGTGTCGACGAGCACGAGCTGCCCGCCCGGCCGGTGGACGACGCCGCGGATGGCATGCCGGGTCGTCTGCGGCCGGTTGCTGACGATGCCGACCTTCTCGCCGACCAGCGCGTTGGTCAGCGTGGTCTTGCCGGCGTTGGGGCGGCCCACCAGAGCGACGAAGCCGCTGCGGTGCGGCGGCTGCTCAGGGGTACTCACACGGGACAGTCTCCCACCGCGGTGCGACGAGACGGCCGCAGCCGCCCCGTGGCCAGTACTCTGCGCGGCCGTGGGTGCCCTCGAGGAGTACCTCGCGGGCTACGACGACGCGGCCGGCCGGATGTTCGTGCGCCTCGACCAGGCGATCCGGGTGGCCGCGCCCGACCTCGAGGTCGCCATCAAGTACCGGTTGCTGAGCTACACCGTGGAGCAGGACTGGCGGCACTGGGTGTGCGCAGTCAACGCAACCCGGGCGGCCGTCTGCCTACGATTCCTGTGGGGTGCTCCTCGACGACCCTCTCGGCGTGCTGCGCCCCGGGACCTCCACGCTGATGACCTGGGACATGCCTCGCGGTACTGACGTCGACGCCGCTGCCGTCGGTGTCTACGTCACCGAGGCGCTGGCCAAGCGGGACCACTACCTCAGCAACGCGGCACAGATCACCGCCGCGGCCCGTGACCGCGCCCGCACTCGCTGAGCCCTCAGCCGGGCGGGACCCGGATCGTCACGGCGGCAGGAAGGCGCTCGGCAGCTCGTCTCGCGGTTCTCCGACGTCAACCGTCCAGCCCGGCTGCGTGACGGGCAGCCGAGATGACCGGATTCACCGATGCCACCCAGGCGACCTCCCAGTAGTTGTCCTCCGGATCGGCGAAGTAGGCGTCGCGTCCCTCGAAGAACTCGGCGTCGACCGGGGGCTTCGTGACCCGTGCGCCTGCGCGGATCGCCCGCTCGACCAGATCGTCGACCTCCGGCGGTGTGTCGACGGTGATGATGATGCTGAACCGGATTCCTCCCCGGCCGGTCTCAGGTGCGGCGCGGCTGTCGGCACCGAGCTTCTCCACCGGGAACAGGGCCAGGACCGCCCCGCGCAGCTCGAAGACGGCGAAATCCTCTGCCTCGAACGCCTGCGGCCAACCGAGCGCGGCGTAGAAGCGCCGCTGCCGGTCGAAGTCTCTGACACCCAACGTGATCGTGTTCGCGAGCGGTAGCTGGGTCACCTGCGCGTCTCCCTTCGACGTGCCGCTGCGCGGACCCTCGGCGGTGGGAGTCCTGCCTCCAGCGGCGGCGCCGATCCTCTCGCCGCCGTCTGACAGTCGGTACGGCGTCGCCTCAGTGAGCCAATGCGGGCATTCCTCCGGCATTGCGGGTGCTGCAGGACCCCCAATGCAAGAACGGCGCCCGCAATGGGGAGCCGATCGCGTTCAGACCGTGGTGCGCAGCGCTCCGTCGGGGCCGGCCAGGTGCACCGGGGCGGACGTCGTCAGATCGCGGACGGCGGCGAGCCCGTCGTCCTCCACCGCGTCGGCGACGGAGACGACCGCGGCGGCCTCCAGCCCCTCCACCCCGCTCGACACTGCCGCGGCCACCGCTGCCTGCAGCGCCGACAACCGCAGCGAGGGCAGCGAGACGGTGGCGGCGACGTACGTGCGGCCGTCGGTGTCCCGGACGGCCGCTCCCTCCGCCGCGCCGGTACGACCGCGGGCGGAGCGGGCCAGCGTGACGAGCTTCGCGTCCTCGGGCTGTAATTCAGGCACGAGGCGTCAGCCTTCCACGTGGGCCGGCTCCTCGTACCGGGTGGCCCCGCCCGCCGGCTCGGCGACGACCTGATCCTCGGCGTCCTCGCTGGGCTCGGGCACCCGGCAGACGAGCAGCGTGTCGATCCGGTTGCGCCGGCCGCCACGGCTCTCGGCGACCAGGCGCAGGCCGCCCACCTCGGCCGCGGCGCCCTCGATCGGCACCCGGCCGAGCTCGCGGGCGAGGAGGCCGCCGACGGTCTCCACGTCGTCGTCCTCGGGCAGGTCGACGGAGAAGAGCTCCGCGAGGTCCTGCACCGGCAGCCGCGCGGTGACCCGCATCGAGCCGTCGCCCAGTTCCTCGACCGGCGGCCGCTGGAAGGCATCGTGCTCGTCGGCGATCTCGCCGACGATCTCCTCGAGGATGTCCTCGATGGTGACGAGCCCGGCGAACCCGCCGTACTCGTCGACCACGATCGCGATGTGGATGCGCTGCGCCTGCATGTCGCGCAGGAGCTCGTCGACCGGCTTGGACTCGGGCACGAAGGTCGGCGTCCGCATGAGCTCCTCGACCCGCGGGCCGCGGCTGTCGGAGCCGTTCTGCGACCGGCGGACGAGGTCCTTGAGGTAGACGACGCCGACGACGTCGTCGACGTTCTCGCCGATGACCGGGATGCGGCTGAAGCCGCTGCGCAGCGCGAGGGCCAGCGCCTGCCGCACGGTCTTGTGCCGCTCGATGTAGACCACGTCGGTGCGGGGCACCATCACCTCGCGGGCGATGGTGTCGCCCAGCTCGAACACCGAGTGGATCATGTTGCGTTCGCCGGACTCCACGACACCGCGCTCCTCGGCCATGTCGACCAGCTCGCGCAGCTCGACCTCGGAGGAGAACGGGCCATCGCGGAAGCCGCGGCCGGGCGTGAGCATGTTGCCGATCAGGATCAGCAGTGTGGCGATCGGGCCGAGCACGCGGCCGAGCAGCTTCACGATGCCGGCGGTGGCCAGGGCGGTGCCGTAGGCGTGCTGGCGGCCGAGCGTGCGCGGGCCGACGCCCACGAGCACGTAGCTGACGACGACCATCACGGCGGCCGCGGTGAGCACGGTCTGCCAGCTGCTGCCCCACAGGTCGTAGAAGAGGACGGTGATCAGCACCGCGGACACCGTCTCGCAGACGATGCGCAGCAGGAGGAGCAGCGCCACGTGGCGCGCGCGTTCCTGCACGACCTCCTCGAGGGTGTCGGCCCGCTTGTGGCCCTCGCGCCGCATCTCCTCGACGCGCGCCTTGGAGACCCGCTGGAGAGCGGCGTCCATGGCTCCGAACGTGCCGGCCAGGGGCACCAGGAGGATGGCGATCACGAGCATCGTGATCGCGCCGGACGTCATCGGGGCTTCGTCTCCTTCGACGGAGCGCCGGTCACCGGCTCGCGCGGCGCGGCCCGCCAGCCGTCGATGAGCTTCTGCTGGAGACCGAACATCTCCTTCTCCTCGTCGGGCTCCATGTGGTCGTAACCGAGCAGGTGCAGCACGCCGTGGGTGGCGAGCAGCACCAGTTCGTCGTCCATGGAGTGACCGGCGGCCCGGGCCTGCCGGACGGCGACGGCCGGGCAGAGGACGATGTCGCCGAGCAGGGCAGGCCCCGGTTCGGGGTCGTCGGGCCGGGCCGTGTCGAGCTCGTCCATGGGGAAGGCCAGGACGTCGGTCGGCCCCTTCTCCCCCATCCACCGCTCGTGCAGGCTGCTCATGTAGTCGACGTCGACGCACAGCACCGACAGCTCGGCCATCGGATTGACCTGCATCTCGCCGAGCACGAAGCGACAGACACCGGCCAGCTCGGCCTCGTCCACCGCGATCTCTGACTCGTTGGAGACGTCGACGGGCACTCGGGTCAGCTCCCCTGCCGGCGCGACGGCCGGTTCGTTCGGCCCGGCGCACCGGTCGGTCGCCCGGCCTGCTGGGAGGAGTCCCAGCGCTCGTAGGCGTCGACGATGTCGCCGACCAGCCGGTGGCGGACGACGTCGGCGCTGGTCAGCGTCGAGAAGTGGACGTCGTCGATGCCGTCGAGGATCTCGCGGACGATCTTCAGACCGCTCTGCGCCCCGCCCGGGAGGTCCACCTGCGTGACGTCGCCGGTGACCACGATCCTCGAGCCGAAGCCGAGCCGGGTGAGGAACATCTTCATCTGCTCGGCGGTGGTGTTCTGCGCCTCGTCGAGGATCACGAACGCATCGTTCAACGTCCGGCCCCGCATGTACGCCAGCGGCGCCACCTCGATCGTGCCGGCCGCCATCAGCCGAGGGATCGAGTCGGGGTCGATCATGTCGTGCAGCGCGTCGTACAGCGGCCGCAGGTAGGGATCGATCTTCTCCGAGAGCGTGCCGGGCAGATAGCCGAGCCGCTCGCCGGCCTCGACCGCGGGCCGGGTCAGGATGATCCGGTTGACCTGCTTGGTCTGCAGCGCCTGCACCGCCTTGGCCATGGCCAGGTAGGTCTTGCCGGTACCGGCCGGCCCGATGCCGAAGACGATCGTGTTCGTGTCGATGGCGTCGACGTAGCGCTTCTGGTTCAGCGTCTTGGGGCGGATCGTGCGCCCGCGGCGGCTGATGATGTCGAGGCTGAGGACGTCGGCGGGCCGCTCGGCGCCGCCGCTGCGCAGCATGGCGATGACCCGGCGGACGGAGTCGGGGCGCAGCTGCGCACCGGTGCCGAGCAGCGCGATCAGCTCGTCGAAGACCGCGACGGCGAACGCGTTGTCGGCCGGCTGGCCGGTCACCGAGATCTCGTTGCCGCGCACGTGCACGTCGGCGGCGACCTCGGCCTCGACCAGGCGCAGCAGTTCGTCGCCGGAGCCGAGCAGGGCGACCATGGAGACGGACTCGGGAATGGTGATCGTGGCCCGGACGGGGGCGGCAGTGCCGCCGAGGGGCTGGACAGACGTGTGCGACGAGGAACCGTCAGCGGCCGCGGCGCGTGCCGAGGCCGCTCGGGACGGGCTGCCGTCAGGCACGGGGACGCCTGCGGAGGTGTCGGGCAAGAACCCTCGACCCTGCCTTCCTGCTCTGAGAATTGCGGACCGGTCGATTCTACCCGCGCGCGCTCCCGGAAATCCCGGCTCGAGCGGCGGGGCGGCCACGCCGGGCTCAGCGCCCGGAGTAGGTCGCCCGTCCGGGCCCCTCGGTGAGGAAAGACGTGACCGCACCGCGGAGGTCGGAGGTGCCGAAGAGCGCGCCCGACACCTCGGGCACCAGGGTGTCGGCGGCCCGCGCACCGTCGCGGACGGCCGTGGCGACCAGCCGTTTGGTGGCCGCGTGCGCGACGGTCGGCCCCGTGGCGAGGCGGTGCGCGTACTCGCGGGCGGCCTCGGCGAAACCCTCGTCCGGCAGCACCCGGTTGACGACGTTCCACCGCTCCAGGACGGCGGCCGGGTACCGCTCGCCCGTGTAGATCAGCTCGCGCGCCCGAGCGGGACCGGCCCGCTCGGCCAGCCGCTGCGGCCCACCCATCGACGGCGTGAGCCCGACGACGATCTCGACGAGCCCGAACGACGCCTTCTCTGCCGCCAGCAGGATGTCGCAGCACAGCGCCAGCTCGAAGGCGGCGGTGAGGGTCAGCCCGTGCGCGGCGAAGACGGTCGGTACAGGCAGGTCCTCGATCGTCCGCGCCACGCGCAGCAGACGGGTCCAGAGGTCGGCGCCCTTCCGCACCGGTTCAGCGCTCTCCGCGATGTCGCGGAAGTAGGTGACGTCGACCCCGCCCGAGACCACCTTGCCGCGGGCCTCGAACAGCACGGCGCGGGCGCGGTCGAGGTGCATCGGATCGGTCAGCGCCACCAGCTCGGCGGCCACGTGCTCCAGCGCCGCGAACATGCTCGGGCCGAACAGGTTGAGCGGCGGGTTGTCGATCACGACGACGGCGACGGCGCCGTCCCGCTCGATCCGGATGGGAGGCGCGGTGTCGGTCACGCCGTCAGTGTCCAAGGCCGTCGCCGTCACCGCACGGTCACCAGGACCAGCTGGGCCAGTGCCGGCACCAGCCCGATCAGCAGCAGCCAGGAGCGCGCGGGCCGTCCCGCGGCCCGGCAGGCGACCGCGACGGCGGCCAGCCCGCTGATCGCCGAGAAGAACAGGCCCCGTCCGATCAGCCAGGCGTCACCGGCGACGGTGGACGCCCCGGCGAGCAGGGCGAAGCCGACGGCGACGAGCCCCAGCACGACGGCATAGATCGCGGTCAGGACGGTCACGCGCTCAGCCCGGGGGCCAGGTGAGGTTCCGCCCGCCGAGGACGTGCACGTGCACGTGGTGCACGGTCTGGCCGGCCTGCGGTCCGGTGTTCGCCACGAGGCGGTAGCCCGGCTCCGCGCCGTCCGCACCGATCAGGCCCTCCTGCCGCGCCACGGTCTGCGCGGCGCCGACGACCTCACCCAGCAGGGCGGCATCGGACCCGGCCAGTTCACCGATCGTCGGGTGATGCTCCTTGGGGATCACCAGGACGTGGGTGGGCGCCTGCGGGTTGATGTCGCGGAACGCGAACACGCGGTCGGTCTGGTGGACGACGTCGGCGGGGATCTCGCCGGCGACCATGCGGCAGAACAGGCAGTCGGTCACGGAGCGACCCTAGAGGGCCCGACTGGAGTGGTAGGGCGCGGAAAACGCTCCCCTCGCACTCCACTCATGCCCAGCGGGTGCGCGCGGAGAGCGCGGCGAGCGCGGCGGCCCCCGCGGTGGAGGTGCGCAGGACCTCCGGCCCCAGTCGCACGGCGTGCGCGCCCGCCGCGCGGAAGGCGACCACCTCGCCGTCGGTCAGCCCGCCCTCGGGACCCACCACGACGACGACGGTGCCGCTCGCGGGGACCGGCAGCTCGGCCAGCGGACGGCGCGCCTGCTCGTGCAGCACGACCGCGAGATCGGCGTCGGCGATCAGTACGCACACCTCGCGCGTGGTCATCGGCTCCGTGACCTCGGGCAGGTGCGGACGGCGCGACTGCTTGGCCGCGGCCCGCCCGACGGCTCGCCACTTGGCCAGCCCCTTCTCCGCGCGGTCCTCGCGCCAGCGGGTCACGCACCGCGACGCCGTCCAGGGCACGATCCGGTCCACCCCGAGCTCGGTGGCGAGCTCGACGGCGAGCGGGCCGCGGTCGCCCTTCGGCAGCGCCTGCACGAGCACGAACTCCGGGTCCGGGCGGGGCACGTCGTAACGGGCGCGCACGTCCACCCGCAGGCCGTCCGGACCGGCGGAGAGCACGGCGCCCTCCACCACGGTGCCCGCGCCGTCGCTCACGCGGACCGTCTCCCCCGGCGCGAGCCGCAGGACGTCGACCGCGTGCCGGCCCTCGGCGCCCGCGACGAGCACCTCGTCCTCGTCAGGGAGGTCGTCGAGCAGGAACAGCGGGGCGCCATCGAGCTCGGGGACGGCGGCGTCGGGGGCGGTCACCGGCCTACCGCCCGTTGAAGGCGTCGCGGACCCGGGAGAACAGCCCGCCCTGCGCCTCGCGGTGCGACTCGGGCTGGTCCTCGCCGCGCAGCGCCGCGAGCTCGCGGAGCAGCTTCTCCTGCTCGGCGTCCAGGCGGGTCGGCGTCGTCACCTCGACGTGCACCACCAGGTTGCCGCGGCCGGTGGCCCGCAGGCGCGGGGCGCCGTGGGCGCGGAGGGTGAGCTGGCTGCCGGACTGCGTGCCGGGCCGGATGTCGAGGTCCTCCTCGCCGTCCAGCGTCTTCAGGCTCAGCGTCGTGCCCAGCGCGGCGGCGGTCATGGGCAGCGTCACCCGGCAGTGCAGGTCCTCGCCGTCGCGGGTGAAGACCGGGTGCGGCCGCTCGTGGATCTCCACGTACAGGTCGCCCGCGGGCCCACCGCCGGGGCCGACCTCGCCCTGGCCGGTGAGGCGGATCCGCATGCCGTCCTCGACACCGGCCGGCACCTTGACCTGGATGGTGCGGCGCGACCGCACGCGGCCGTCGCCGGCGCACTGCGGGCACGGCTCGGGAATGACCTCGCCGGTGCCGGCGCAGGTCGGGCAGGTGCGGCTGGAGACGACCTGGCCTAGGAAGCCGCGCTGCACGCTCTGCACCTCACCTCGGCCCGAGCAGGTCACGCAGGTCGTCGGGTGCGTGCCCGGCGCCGTGCCGGAGCCTGTGCAGGTGGTGCAGAGGATGGCGGTGTCGACGGTGAGGTCCTTGACCGTGCCGAAGACGGTCTCGTCGAGCTCGAGCTCGATCGGGATCAGCGCGTCGCGGCCGGCGCGCGTGCGGCTGCGCGGTCCACGGGTCGCGGCGCCACCGAAGAAGGCGTCCATGATGTCGCCGAGCCCGCCGAAGCCCGCGCCGCCGAAACCGCCCGCTCCCGCCCCGGCCGTGTCGAACGGATCGCCGCCCAGGTCGACGATCCGGCGCTTCTCGGGATCGGTCAGCGCCTCGTAGGCGCGGGTGACCTCCTGGAAGCGCTCCTTGGCGCCCGGGTCCGGGTTGACGTCGGGGTGCAGGTCACGGGCCAGCTTGCGGTACGCACGCTTGATCTCCGTGTCGGTCGCCCCGCGGGCGACGCCCAGCACGCCGTAGTAGTCGGTTGCCATCGAGAAGTCTCAGCCTCAGCTCTCGGCCAGCAGCTGGCCGACGTAGCGGGCCACGGCGCGAACCGCGGCCATGTTCCCTGGGTAGTCCATGCGGGTGGGGCCCACGATGCCCAGCCCGCCGAGTGCGCGCTCGCTGGAGCCGTACCCGACCGACACGAACGATGCGCTGGTCAGCGCCTCGTGGGCGTTCTCCTCACCGATCCGCACGAGGACGGTCGTGGGGTCCACCTCCCCCATCAACCGCAGGACGACCACTTGTTCTTCCAACGCCTCCAGCAGCGGCCGGACCGAGCCGGGGAAGTCCAGCGCGCTGCCGCGCGCGAGGTTCGCCGTCCCGCCGATGACCAGGCGGTCCTCGCTGGGCTCGACCAGCGTCTCGAGCAGCGTGGAGCTGACCGTGGCCACCAGCCCGTACAGGTGCGGGGGCGCGGTCTCGAGCAGACCGGGCACCTTGTCGCCGGCATCGACCAGCTTCACCCCGCCGAAGGCGGAGTTGAGCAGCGTGCGCAGCTCCGGCACCGCCTCGGGGTCGATGTCCACCGGTGAGTCGACGACGCGCTGCTCGACCCGACCCGTGTCGGTGATGAGCACGAGCAGCAGCCGGCCGGCCGCCACCTGCACCACCTCGAGGTGGCGGACGGCGCTGCGCGAGAGCGTCGGATACTGCACGACCGCGACCTGCCGGGTCAGCTGGGCCAGCAGGCGGACGGTGCGCCCGAGGACGTCGTGCAGGTCGACGGCGCCGTCGAGGAAGCGCTCGATCGCGCGGCGCTCGGCAACCGACAGCGGCTTGACCGCCGACAGCCGGTCGACGAAGAGCCGGTAGCCCTTGTCGGTCGGCACCCGGCCGGCGCTGGTGTGCGGCTGCGTGATGTAGCCCTGCTCCTCGAGCACCGCCATGTCGTTGCGGATGGTGGCCGGCGAGACGCCGAGGTCGTGCCGCTCGGCGAGGGCCTTGCTGCCCACCGGGTCGTTCGTCGAGACGTAGTCCTGGACGATGGCCCGGAGGACCTCCAGGCGGCGTTCGTCGTGCGCCACGGTGCACCTCCCCGTACCGGTCGACGTGCCGTGCGGGCCTGGCCTCAGCTGGCACTCGCACGGACAGAGTGCCAAGCCAGCATACGACTGGAGCCGTCGCCCGTCGCGGGGCTCGCGGATGGTCTCACCCGCCGGAGGGCACGGCACCCGGGCCTGCCTGCGGTTAGGGTGTCAGCCGTCGGCGCCCCGGTCCGGGGCAGAGAGCGGAGGTCGGTCTCCCTGATCTTCAAAGCGGTACACGACGGCCGCCCGTATCCCGACCACGGACTGTCCACCCGGGACTGGGCGATGATCCCGCCCCGTCAGGTGCGGATGGACACGCTGATCACCACGAAGCGGGAGCTGGCGCTCGACGCCCTCCTGGCCGACGACTCGACGTTCTACGGCGACCTGTTCCCCCACGCGGTGCAGTGGCACGGCGAGCTCTACCTCGAGGACGGGCTGCACCGGGCCCTGCGCGCGGCGCTGCAGCAGCGCAACGTGATCCACGTGCGGGTGCTCGACCTCGACTCGCTCACCCCGGTCGAGGCCTCCCCCGGCACCAGCACAGCCGCCATCCCCGCGCAGCCGCCAGTGCCCGACCCGCGACGGAACTGACCGAGCTGTCGCGACGAGTGGGCCCGGAGGGTCCGCGAGGAGCGACAAGGGGGGCTCTGCCGGCTGGGGCACGGCACTTGGCCGCGGTGTCGTCCGGAGGACGACAGAGTGCACAGCTCAGTCAGTCAGGTCCCGCACCACGGCGTCGGCCAGCAGGCGGCCGCGGTCGGTGAGGACGGCGCGACCCGCCTCGTGCGCCGCCGGCTCCAGCAGGCCGCGGACGACGGCGTCGCGGGCGCGCACCCGGCCGACGTCGGTCAGCGCTCCGAGCGGCAGTCCGTCGCGCAGCCGCAGCCCGAGCATGACCGTCTCCAGCGCGCGGTCGGCGTCGGTGAGCAGTTCGGCGTCCTGAGCCGGGCTCGCGCCCGAGGCGAGCCGGTCGGCGTAGGCGGCCGGGTGCTTCACGTTCCACCAGCGCAGCCCGCCGACGTGGCTGTGCGCCCCCGGACCGATCCCCCACCAGTTGGCGTTGGCCCAGTACAGCTCGTTGTGCCGGCAGCGGCCCGCCTCCGACGTGGCCCAGTTCGAGACCTCGTACCAGTCGAAGCCCGCCGTCCGCAGGGTCGCGTCGGCGGCCTCGTAGCGGTCGGCGAGGACGTCGTCATCGGGCATGGGCAGCTCGCCGCGGGAGATCCGGCGGGCGAGCCGGGTGCCGTCCTCGACGATCAGCGCGTAGGCGCTCACGTGGTCGACCGGGGAGGCCAGGACGGCGTCGAGCGAGGCGGCCCAGTCGGCGTCGGTCTCCCCCGGCGCGCCGTAGATGAGGTCGAGGTTGACGTGCTCGAAGCCGGCGGCGCGGGCCTCGTGCGCGGCCTCGACCGCCCGGCCCGGCGTGTGCCGGCGGTCGAGCACCGCGAGCACGTGCTCGGCGGCCGACTGCATGCCGAGGCTGACGCGGGTGAAGCCGCCCTCGCGCAGCCGGGCCAGCGAAGCGGGCGTGACCGACTCGGGGTTGGCCTCCGTGGTCACCTCGACGTCGTCGGCCACCGGGAAGAGGTCGCGGACGGCGGCGAGGACGGCGGCGAGGTCGTAGGCGGGCAGCAGGGTCGGCGTGCCGCCTCCGACGAACACCGTGGACACCGTCGGCAGGTCGGGGCCGAGGGTCGCGGCGGCCCGGCGCAGCTCCGCGATCGCGGTGCCGGCGTACTCGGCGCGGTTCGCGCCGGGGCCGAGCTCGTCGGAGGTGTAGGTGTTGAAGTCGCAGTAGCCGCAGCGGGTCGCGCAGAACGGCACGTGCACGTACAGCCCGAACGGGGTGGTAGTCAGCCCGTCGCGGGCGGACTCGGGCAGCTCGAGCGACCTCGTCGGGCTCTCGAGCAGGGGCAGGACGGTGTTCATCTGCTCCCAGTGTGCCGCGTGCCCGCCTCGTCCCGGCAGGATGCGCCTGTGACTCCCGACCGAGTGGTGCAGGTGGAGGTCGCGCACGGCGTCGCGACGCTGACCCTCGACTCCCCCGCCAACCGCAACGCGCTCTCCCGTGCGATGCGCGCGCAGCTGCGTGCCGCCCTGGACGACGCGCTGCGCGACGACGCCGTCCGCGTGGTCGTGCTCGACCACACCGGCCGCGTCTTCTGCTCGGGCATGGACCTGGGCGAGGCCGCGGGCAGCGGGTCGCAGGACCAGGGGGTGCGCGAGTTTCCCGACCTGCTCGAGGCGATCTGGTCCGCGCCGAAGCCGGTGGTCGCCGTGGTCCGCGGTCCGGCGCGGGCCGGAGGCGTCGGGCTGCTCGCGGCGTGCGACGTGGTGGTGGCCGGCTCGTCGGCGACCTTCGCGTTCTCGGAGGTGCGCCTCGGGCTGGTGCCCGCGGTCATCTCCGCCGTCGTGCTGCCGCGCATGGTGCCGCACGTCGCGCACCGGCTGATGCTCACCGGCCAGGTGTTCGATGCCGAGGCCGCGGCGACCGGTGGCCTGATCGACCTGGTGGTGCCCGACTCCGACGTCGACGGGGAGCTGCGCGCGCAGCTGGTCCACCTCACCGCCGGCGCCCCGGCCGCTCTGGCCGAGACGAAGCGGCTGCTGCGCGCCGGGACGCCCGACCTGCGGTTCGACGACCTGCTGGAGCTGTCCGCGCGGTTCTTCGCCAGCGACGAGGGCCAGGAGGGCATCGCCTCGTTCCGCGAGAAGCGCGCCGCCCGATGGGTGCCGGTCGCCGACTGACGCTTGCATGGATCCAGGGCACACCGGATGCTGCGGTCATGACCGAGCGGGACGACCGCGAGCGCTTCCGTGCCCTGCCCGAGCCGGTGCTGCCCCAGGACACCGTCGAGACCGTGGACGTCGCGTCGCTGCCTCCCCTGTCCGACGAGCACGAGGACCGCGCCCGCATGCTGCGTGAGGCCGGCGGCGGCATCTGAGGCGGGTCAGCGCAGCCGACGGGTGTTGTCCGGCAGCCGTACCGTGACCCCCTGCGCGTCGAGCCACTCGGCGAGCGGCACGGCGACCCGCCGGCTGGTGCCCCACGCCTGACGCGCCTGGCTCAGCGTGAACGGCTGCGGGATCGCCGCCAGCCGGGCACGCGCCTCATCCGCGATCCCCGGCGCGAGGTAGACGGCGTCGGCGACCCGGACGAGCTGACCGCTGCGCACGGCGGCCGCCAGTTCCCGGACGCCCAATCCGGCCGCCGCCAGGTCCGGCACCTCAGGTGCCGCGAAGGGATCGGCCGCCAGGCGGGCCCGGATCGCGTCGACCGCCCGCTGCACCGCCGGGGGCAGGTCGGCCGCCGCCTGGACGACGCGGCCCTCCCGGAGCACCAACGGCGGACGGACGACGACGGCCACCAGCTCGGCGTCCGGGAGGTCGAGCTGCCGCCGCACCACCTCGACCGGCGGGCCCGGTTCGAGCGGGTGCGCGCGCCGGTACCGGGCGACCAGCTCCGGCACGGCGGCCGTGAGCTCGTCGGCCAGCCCGGCCGCCAGCAGCCACGGTCCCACGCGCTGTGCGTCGTCCGGGATCGGCCAGCCCATCGCGGCGAAGTCGTCGGCCCGGACGTTGCGGCGGCGGGCCAGGTCGGCGGCCGCACCCGCGGTCCCGTGCGGCTGGGCGGCGAGCTCGGCGGCCCGCTGCCGCGCCGCGCCGCGACGGCGCAGCTCCGGCGGATCGACGTCCCGGACGTCGGCACCCGACACCCGCCGGCTCCCGGGGTCCCGCAGCAGCAGCCGGTCACCGATCCGCAAGGGAAGTGCGGCCGCGAGACGCAGGCGGACGACGGCGCCGTCCAGCGGCCGCAGCCGGGCACCGACCGTCGCCGAGCCGATGTGCACGACCGCCTCCGCCGGCGGCCTTCGCTCCGGCGCCCCGGCCAGGCTCACGTCGACGACGTCGGTACGCCGGAACGCACCGGGCGTGAGCAGCGCGTCGCCGCGGGACAGCTCCTCGACGGCGACGCCGCGCAGGTTCAGGGCGACGCGGGCCGTGGCGACCGCCCGCTCCACAGGTTCCCCGAGGGACTGGACCCCCCGCACCGTCAGCTCGCGGTCGCCCAGGATCAGCCGATCGCCGGTGGCCACCGTGCCGGCGGCGAGCGTGCCGGTGACCACGGTGCCCGCGCCGCGGATCGTGAACGCCCGGTCGATCCAGAGCCGCACGGGCGCGGCCGGATCGGCCGCGGGCAGCCCGGCCAGCAGACGGTCGAGGGCGTCGCGCAGCTCCGGCACCCCCGCTCCGGTCACGGAGCTCACCGCGACGGCGGGCACGGTCCCCATCGACGTCTTCGCCAGCCGGGCCCGCGCGTCGGCCAGGACGGGCGCGGGATCGGCGAGGTCGGCCTTGGTCACCGCGAGCAGGGCGTGCCGCACGCCGAGGGTGTCGAGGACGGCGACGTGCTCGGCCGTCTGTGCCGACCACCCGTCGTCCGCCGCGACCACGACCAGTGCCGCGGGCACCGGCCCCACCCCGGCCAGCATGTTGCCGACGAACCGCTCGTGCCCCGGGACGTCGACGATCGCCACGCGGCGGCCGCTCGGCAGCGTCGTCCAGGCGAAGCCGAGGTCGATCGTGAGCCCCCTGCGGCGTTCCTCCGCCCACCGGTCGGGCTCCATGCCGGTGAGGGCCCGGACCAGCGCCGACTTGCCGTGGTCGACGTGCCCGGCGGTCGCGATGACGTCCATGCCGGTCACTCGGCCGCGACCCCGAGGACGGCGGCGGCGAGCGTCTCGTCGGCGGACGACGGCACGCTGCGCAGGTTCAGCAGCGTCCGGTCGTCCTCGACGTAGCCGACGACCGGGGGCGTGGCCCGCCGCAGGGCACCGGCGAACGACGCGGGCAGCGAGACGGCGGCGCTGGGGAGCAGGTGCTCGGGCGCGCCCCCGCCCCCGACCCGCGCGGAGGCGTCGACGGCCTGCGCGTCCAGGCCGCCGGCCGTGAGCCGGTCGGCCAGTGCCCGCGCCCGCTCGCGGAGGGTCACGACGTCGGCCGCCAGCATCTCCTGGACCGGCGGCACGGGTCCGCGCAGCGTCGCCTCCAGGGCGGCGAGGATAGTCTTGTCGACCCGCAGCGCGCGGTACAACGGATGCCTCCGCAGCCGCTGCACCAGGTCGGCCCGGCCGAGGACCAGCCCGGCCTGCGGCCCGCCGAGCAGCTTGTCCCCGCTGGCCAGTACCAGGTCGGCGCCGGCGGCCAGGGTGCTCTGCAGGTCGGGCTCGTCCGGCAGCGCGGGGTGGCGCCGGAGCAGCCCCGACCCGACGTCGGCGACCAGCGGGACGCCGGTTCCGGCCAGGACAGCGGCGAGCTCACGCACCTCCACGGCGCGGGTGAAGCCGCGGACGACGAAGTTCGAGGGGTGCACCTTGAGGACGGCGCCGGTCTGCGGTCCCAGGGCGCCGCGATAGTCGGCCGGCGTGACGCGGTTCGTCGTCCCCACCTCGTGCAGCCGAGCACCGGTGCTCTCCAGCAGGTCGGGGATGCGGAAGCCGTCGCCGATCTCGACCAGCTCACCGCGCGCGAGCACGAGCTCCCGGCCCTGGCCGAACGCGGTCGCGACGAGGGCGAGGGCCGCGGCGCAGTTGTTGACCACCAGGGCCGCCTCGGCGGCAGGCACGGCCTCGAGCAGCGCGGCGAGGGCGGCCTCGCCCCGGGGGCCGCGCCGGCCGGTGCCGAGGTCGAGCTCCACGTCGGTGGTGCCGGCGGCTGCGGTGATCGCCTCGACCGCAGCCGGTGACAACGGCGCCCGCCCGAGGTTGGTGTGGACGACGACACCGGTCGCGTTGAGCACGGGCTGCAGGCTGCCCGCCGTGGCAGGCAGCGCGGCGAGGACGGCGTCGACGGCGTCGGGCGGAGCGACCTCGCCGTCGCGGATCCGCTGCTGGACGCGCTGGACCGCGCTCTTCACCACCCCGCGGCCGAGCCGGGCGCCGGCGTCGGCCAGCTGCGGATCGGCCAGCAGCGTGTCGGTGCGCGGCACCAGGCGCCGGGGGTCCTCGCTCATCGCTACGGAGGGTAGGCGGAGGAAAGGCTTGGCGGAGGCGGACGGGAATCGAACCCGCCTGACCGAGCTACTCGGCCACGTCGGCTTTAGAGGCCGCGGGGGTCACCAGACACCCTGACGCCTCCGCCGCACAGCCTACGTGTCGGCGCGTCCGCCGGAATTGTCAGACGCCGGTGTCAGCATCCGCGACGTGAACCGCACCGAGCCCCGCTCCCCCGGAACGCTCCCCCCGGTCGCCCTCACGCCCGAGGAGGCCGCGGCCGTCGCCGTCGCGCTCTCGGCGCGGCCGGACGGGCCGTACGCCGAGGCGGGCCGCGGCGCACTGGAGAAGGTGCTGGCGGCGCTCGAGCCGGATCCGCGCCGGCGGGCCCACCTGCTGGCCACGAGCCTCGGGGTCAGCGCTGCCGCCGACCGTGTGGCCGAAGTCCGCTCGGTGATCGAGGCCGCGATCACCCGGCGCCGCGTCGTCGCCCTCTGCTATCGCGACGGGCAGGGGAGGGACTCGCGGCGCGAGGTGGAACCCCAACTGCTCGTCCGCAACCACCAGCACCTCTTCCTCGTGGCGTGGTGCCGGCAGCGCGAGGAGCTGCGCTGGTTCCGGGAGGACCGCATCGAGGCGGCGGAGCTCACCGCCGAGACCGCGCCCCGTCGTGACCTGACGGGCCTGGGCCCGCCCCCGGCCGCTGGTCATCCGGCCGGGCGCGCCCTGCCCCGCCGTCCGGCCGCACCGCCGGAGCCGGCCGGCCCTCCGCGTCTGGTCGTGCTGCCCGGCGGCCGGTCCTGATCGCGGCCTAGATGTACCCGGCCATCAGGTTGGTGCCAGGCGGCTGATCGGGGGGAGTCCGCCGAGAGCGCTGTGGCGGCGTCGAGTGTTGTAGTGCTCGATCCAGGGGGCAAGGGCGGCGGCGCGTTCGTCGTTGCTGATGAAGACCTGGCGGTAGGCCCACTCGGTTGCCAGGGTGCGGTTGAGGCGTTCGACCTTGCCGTTCTGCCACGGGCAGTGCGGCCTGATGAACTTCTGCCGGGCTCCGAGCGAGGCGCAGACGCCTTTGATGGAGTGCTTGTAGGCCCAGGCGTTGTCGGTCATCACCCGCTCGATCCGGTCGATGCCGTGGGCGGCGAAGTAGGCCGCGGCGCGGGCCAG
>KK211088.1:140497-455171 GCA_000620185.1 Geodermatophilaceae bacterium URHB0062 | reverse complement strand
CACCGGGTCAACCGGGTAAGGCCCCCGCCCAGACCAGCGGGTTGATAGGCCGGAAGTGGAAGCACCGCAAGGTGTGTGAGCTGACCGGTACTAACAGGCCGAGGGCTTGACCACACAACACCTCCACGACTTCCTGTCGCAGGTGTCAGGTCCAAGAATGTTTTCGCGTCCACTGTGCGGTTCTGAACACCCAACCAGACCTGGTTGACATGTTCACAGAGTTACGGCGGCCATGGCGAGAGGGAAACGCCCGGACACATTCCGAACCCGGAAGCTAAGCCTCTCAGCGCCGATGGTACTGCCCCGGGGACGGGGTGGGAGAGTAGGACGCCGCCGGACAACCATTCCCGAAGGGGCCCCACCAGCACGGTGGGGCCCCTTCGTCATTCCCGAAAACGACCATCCGGGTCTCGCGGCACCGGACCGCCAATTCCCGGCTGCCGTAGTTCGCTGGCGTGCGGGGAACTGCGCTCGCCGGCTCGGACGTCGCCTGGCACGGGCGGGGGCGCGCGCGGGAGTGATCGCGCGTTCGTCCCTTGCCGCAGGAGCCGGGCCGGTTGTTGGATGCAGCGGGCGGTAGCCGCCGTCCCGACGGCTTCCGCCCTGGTCGAGCCGCTCCCAGACACTGCCGTGCGGACGAGCCGCCGCTTCTCTCTTCGCGCCGCTCCGGGCGCCGGGAAGGACTGTTGTGCGACTCTCTGGACGAGGCAGGGCCACGCTCGTAGGCGTCACGACCGCGGCGTTGGCGATCACAGCCGCGGGCGCGGCCGTCGCAACACCCTCGACCGCGGGAGGCGGTCACGCCTCTCCCGCGTTCGATCACGTCTACGTGATCATGCTGGAGAACCATTCGAAGTCCAGCGTCATCGACGACCCCAACGCTCCCTACCTCACACAGCTCGCACACACGTATGCGATGGCCGATCAGTACTACGGCGTCACGCACCCCTCCATGCCGAACTACATCGCATCCATCGCGGGGGACAACTTCGGCATCCAGGACGATGAGGACGAGAACGTCGTCAACCTCGACCGCCGCAACCTCGTCGATCAGCTCGAGGCCGCCGACGTGTCGTGGAGCGCATACATGGAGGACCTTCCCGCCAACAAGCTCGACCGCTACGGGCCGGTGGTGAACGGGACCGAGATCAAGCTGTACGCCAAGAAGCACAACCCGTTCGTGCTCTTCGACGACATCAAGAACGATCCCGCCCGCATGGAGCACGTACGCGACTACTCCGCGCTGGAGAGCGACCTCGACGGCGGATCCGCCGCCCAGTTCGTGTGGATCTCGCCGAACCAGTGCAACGACATGCACGGCGGCGTCTACGAGACGGTGGCCGGGCACCCCGAGACGCCGTGCCCCTACGGAACCACCAAGGACGACCCCAACGACGCGGCGCTCAAGCAGAAGGCCGACAACTGGGTGAAGGGCGCCGTCACGACCATCACCTCGTCCAAGGCGTGGACCCGCAGGTCGGCCATCGTCATCGTCACTGACGAGAACGACTTCACGGGGAACACCACGACCGGCGGCTGGGAGAACGCCGAGGGCTGCTGCGACTCCCCCTACGTTCCGGCTCATGACCCGCGGGTGTCCCCCGACTGGCCGGGCGGTACCTACGGTGGCGGCCTGATCCCGGCGATCGTGGTCACCGGCGGCGGGGCGCGGCACGTCGTCGACCACACCGCCTACAACCACTACTCCCTGCTGACGACGATCGAGGACAACTGGCACCTGGCGCACCTGGGCCACGCCGGGGACACCGCCGGAGGCGTCGTCCCGATGTGGAAGACCTTCGGCCGGCACTCCTGATCGCCACCGCGCGGCTGTGCGGCCCCCGACGCGGGGCCGTACAGCCGCGCTGCGTCCGTGGGGCTCGCTTGCCCCGGTGGCCCGGCTGCCCTATGCATCCATCGTGCACATAGGGACCGAGGCCGGCGTCGTCCGCTCGCTTCTCCGCATCGTACCGGGATCTGCGGCGTGAGCCTCGTCGTCCGTGCCCGGCGGGTGTCCCTGTCCGACGGTGAGCGATCCGCCGCCGTCCACACCGACGGCGGCCGGATCGTCGCCATCACGCCGTTCGACGACGTGCCCGCCGACGTCGTCACGCTCGCGGACGACGAGGTGCTGCTCCCGGGACTGGTCGACAGCCACGTGCACGTGAACGAGCCGGGCCGCACAGAGTGGGAGGGCTTCGCCAGCGCCACCCGGGCCGCGGCGGCCGGCGGCGTCACCACGATCGTGGACATGCCGCTCAACTCGATCCCCCCGACGACCAGCGTCGAGGCGTTGGGCGTGAAACGGCAGGCGGCGGAAGGCCAGGTCAGCGTCGACGTCGCCTTCTGGGGAGGCGCCGTGCCCGGAAACGCCGGCCGGTTCCGGCCGATGCTCGAGGCGGGGGTCGTCGGCTTCAAGTGCTTCCTGATCGACTCCGGCGTCCCCGAGTTCCCGCCGCTGGACGACGACGGATTGCGCACCGCCCTCACCGAGCTCGCGGCCGTCGACGGTCTGCTCATCGCCCACGCCGAGGACGCCGACGCGATCGCGGCCGCACCGGAACCCGGCGGCCCGAGCTACGCGCGCTATCTCGCCTCCCGCCCGTGTGCGGCCGAGGAGTCCGCGATCGGCCGGCTCATCGAGGCGGCGAAGGACACCGGCGCGCGGGTGCACGTCGTCCACCTGGCCGATGCCGACGCCCTGCCGCTGATCCGCGCCGCCCGCGCGGACGGCGTGCGGATCACCGTCGAGACCTGTCCGCACTACCTGACCTTCGCCGCCGAGGACGTGCCCGACGGCGCGACGGCGTTCAAGTGCTGCCCACCCATCCGTGAGGCCGCCCACCGCGAGGCCCTCTGGCGCGGGCTGGTCGACGGCGACATCGACCTGGTGGTCAGCGACCACTCCCCGTGCACGCCCGAGCTCAAGCGGCTCGACGTCGGCGACTTCGGGCTGGCCTGGGGCGGTGTCGCCTCGCTGCAGGTGGGCCTGCCGGTGGTGTGGACCGGTGCCCGGGCCCGCGGCGTCGGGCTGGACCGGGTCGTGCGCTGGATGTCCGAGGCACCGGCGCGGCTGGCCGGCCTGCCGGGCAAGGGCGCCATCGCGGTCGGGAAGGACGCCGACCTGGTGGCCTTCGCGCCCGAGGCGCTGTGGCGCGTCGGGGAGTTGCACCACCGCCACCCGGTGACGCCCTACGCCGGGCGGGAGCTCGGCGGAGTGGTCCGGCGAACCTGGCTGCGCGGGCAGGAGTCGGACGGTCGTCCCCTCGGCGACCTGCTCGACCGAGGGGACGCAGACCGTCCTCCTACTGCTGGTTCTTCTCGCGAGCGGCCTCGTCGATGACCTTCGGGTCGTCGGTCGAGCCACCGGCGGGGTCGGGGTTGCCCAGGGCCGTCTCGGCCGGCATCTCCTCCACGTGCTTGCGGGCGCGCTCGCGCAGTTCGTCGTCCGGGCTGGTCATGGCTCCTCCTCGGGGCGGTCGTGGCACTCGCCCGCCGTCCTACCCCACCGTGCGACAGTGACCCGCGCCGTCGCCGATCCCGGGAGAGCCGCATGACCGACTTCGCCCAGCTGCCGGACCTGGCCTCACGAGCGCTGGGCGGTGCGGTGGTCGCCGCCAACGACGAGTTCTTCGCGGCCAAGGAGAACCTTGTGCTCCCGGAGCCGCCGGCGGCACGCGCCGAGTTCGGCCACAAGGGCAAGGAGTACGACGGCTGGGAGACCCGCCGCCGCCGATCCCCCGGGCACGACTGGGCCATCGTGCGGCTGGGAGTGCCCGGTGTCGTGAGCGGCGTCGTCATCGACACCACGCACTTCACCGGCAACTATCCGCCGCGGGGCTCCGTCGAGGGTGCCGCCGTCGAGGGCCATCCGACCGTCGACGAGCTGACGAAGGCCGCCTGGCAGCCGCTGCTGCCGCTGTCCTCCCTCTCCGGGAACAGGCACAACTACTTCCCGGTCTACTCCGACCGCCGGGTCACCCACGTGCGGCTGGCCATCCACCCGGACGGCGGCGTCGCACGGCTGCGGGTGCACGGCCGGGTGCTACCGGACCCGCGCCTGGTCGACGCCTGCCCGCTCGACCTCGCGGCGCTCGAGAACGGCGGCCTCGTCACGGCCGTGAGCAACGAGTTCTACGGCCGCCCGCAGCAGCTGATCGCCCCCGGGCCGGCGCGCTCCATGGGCGAGGGCTGGGAGACCGCCCGCCGCCGGGACGCCGGCAACGACTGGGTCGAGGTGGCTCTCGCCTGCGAGGGCGTCGTCACCCTCGCCGAGCTCGACACGTCCTACTTCCTCGGCAACGCCCCGGCCACCGCATCGTTGACCGGCCTCGGCCCCGACGGCCAGGTCGCGCTCCTGCCGCGCACCCGTCTGCAGCCCGACACCCGCCATCGGTTCGTCCTGGCCGACGGTCCGGGTGTCGAGCGGGTGCGGCTCGACGTCTTCCCGGACGGCGGGATGGCGCGGCTGCGGCTCTGGGGACGCCCGACGCGGGCCGGCCGCGAGGCGCTGGGGCGGCGCTGGTTCGACGCGCTGCCCGACGTCCAGGCGCTGGAGGTCCTCGGGGCGACCGGATTGCCCCCGGAGCGGGCCGGCCGGCTGGTCGGCGCGCGACCGCTGCGCGGCGAACTGCCGCCGGAGGTGGCGCGGCTCGTCCTCGGGGCCTTCTGACCTCGGGGTCTCCCGACGGCAGCGCGCGGACCGGCTGCCGGAAGGCGGCGGCCGCTGGCTAGGGTCGCCATCCATCGTCCCTGCTCGGGCGGAGGAGGTAAGGGTGTCCCCCTGGGTGCCGCCGACCGCCGTCGTCCTCCTGCTGGCGCTCGGCGGCTGCACGACCGGTGCGCTCGCGGCCGCCGACGTCGCCACCGCGGCCGAGAAGGTGCTGGCTCAGCAGTCCGGCGTCCGGGGGACGGTGACGTGCCCCGAGGACCTCGAGGACGAGGTCGGTGCGGAGATCCGCTGCACGCTCACGGCCGGGGACGACCCGGCGCAGTACGGGGTGCGGATCCGCGTCACCTCGGTGGATGCGCACAGCGTGCGGTTCGACGTCGCGGTCGACCGGCAGCCTGCGGGGCACTGAGAGAGAACCGCGCGGGGCTGGGCAAGATGCCGCGTGTGGAGACCCCCGCGCAGGCCGACCTGCTGATCACCGATGCCGAGCTCGTCGCCACCGTCGACGACGCCCGCCGCGAGATCCCCGGCGGCTGGGTGGCCGTCACGGACGGGACGGTCAGCGCGCTGGGCGGCCCGGCGGACGCCCGGCCGCAGGCGGTCCGGACGATCGACGCCCGCGGCTGCCTGGTCACCCCGGGGCTGGTCAACACCCACCACCACCTGTACCAGAACCTCACCCGCGCCTTCGCGCCCGCGCTGACCGGCGGCCTGTTCGACTGGCTGGTCACGCTGTACCCGCTGTGGGCCCGGCTCGACGAGGAGGCCGCCCACGTCAGCGCCTACGTCGGGCTCACGGAGCTGGCCCTCGGTGGGTGCACCACGTCGACCGACCACCTCTACGTGCACCCCCGCGGCGCCGGCGACCTGATCACCGCCGAGGTCGCCGCCGCGCGCGAGCTCGGCGTCCGCTTCCACCCGACCCGCGGCTCGATGTCGCTCTCGGTCAAGGACGGCGGACTGCCGCCGGACTCCGTCGTCCAGGACGACGACGAGGTCCTCGCGGACTCACAGCGGCTGGTGGAGCTGCACCACGACCGCTCGCCCACCGCCATGACCCGCATCGCGCTGGCGCCGTGCTCGCCGTTCAGCGTCTCGACGTCGCTGATGACGCGCACCGCGGAGCTGGCCGAGCGGCTCGACGTCCGCCTGCACACGCACCTCGCCGAGACGCAGGACGAGGACGCGTTCTGCGTGGCCACGTTCGGTCGCCGGCCGGTCGACTACCTCGCCGACGTGGGGTGGATGACCGACCGCACCTGGCTCGCGCACGTGGTCTGGCCGTCGGCGGAGGAGGTCAGCCGGCTGGGCGCCGCCCGGGTGGGAGCGGCGCACTGCCCGTCGTCCAACATGATCCTGGGCAGCGGCCTCGCGCCGGTCGCCGAGCTGCGGGCCGCCGGCGCTCCGGTGGGTCTGGGTGTGGACGGGTCCGCGTCGGCCGATTCCGCCTCCCTCTGGCTCGAGGCGCGGACGGCGCTGCTGCAGGGCAAGCTCCGGCACGGCGCCGGCGCGATGTCGGCCCGCGACGCACTCGAGATCGCGACCCGCGGCGGGGCGGCATGCCTCGGCCGCACCGGCGAGATCGGCGAGCTGTCGGTGGGGGCGTGCGGCGACCTGGTGGTCTGGCCGCTCACCGGGCCGGCGTTCGCCGGTGCGCTGTCCGACCCGGTCGAGGCGTGGCTGCGGTGCGGGCCCGTGGCCGCGAGGCACACCGTCGTCGCCGGGCGGCTGGTCGTCGAGGACGGCGTCCCGGTGCACACCGGCCTCGACGAGCAGCTCGCCGTCCACCGCCGGGTGTCCGAACGCATGCAACAGAAGGACCCCGTCCTCCCCACCCTTCGCACGCTCAGGGCGGGACCCGGGACGGGGCCCTAGAGCGCCGCGGCGAGGGCCTCGAGGTCGTCGATGGTCGAATCCACGTGGGGGGACACCCGCAGCACGGGGCCGGTCATCTCACCGGGCGCGCGCTCGGGGCCGATCGCGCTGGTCACGATGCCGTGCTCGGTGAGCAGCCGGGTGCGCGTGCCGACGACGTCGACGCCCTCCGGCGGGCGCAGCGTGGTCGTGGCAGTCGGCTCGTCGGCCGGCTCGATGACCCGCCAGCCGCCGACGCCGTCCAGCAGCTCCCGCGTCGCCCGCCCGAGCGCGCCCAGCCGTTCGCGCACGAGGTGCGGGCCGGCCGCCAGGTGGTCACCGACCGCGACGACCAGGCCCACCCGCCCGGCGACGTGCGCCTCCCCGGACTCGAACGCGCGCATGGCCGGCACGCCCTCCGGCTCGGGCAGGACGGGGGTCAGCCGGGCGGCCAGCGCCGGGCGGACGCAGAGCATGCCCACGCCCCTCGGTCCGGCCAGCCACTTGCGCGAGGTGCTGTAGACGACGTCCGCGCCCAGGTCGACGTCGGCGTGCCCGAGCGACTGCGCCGCGTCCAGCACCAGCGGCACCCCGGCCGCCCGGCACAGGGCCGCCACCTCCGCGGCCGGCTGCAGCACGCCGCGGTGGCTCGGGATGTGCGTGAGGTGCACGAAGGACGGCGGGTCGGCGGCGAGCAAGCGCTCGGCGCCGTCGAGGTCGGCGCGCCCGACCCCGTCGACCGGCAGCGGTTCGGGTCGCAGCCCGTAGGTGCGGAACTGCGCAATGTTCGGGGAGTACTCCCCGGGCAGGCAGGCCACCCGGGAACCGGCCGGGAGGCGCCAGCCGGTGAGCAGTGCGACCAGCGCCGCCTGCGCCGACTCGACGAAGGCGACGTCGGCCGCCGCCATGCCCGCGAGGCCGCCGATGACCGAGCGACCCTGCTGCAGCAGGTCGTGGGCCGCCGCCTCGGCCACGTAGCCGCCGAGTTCCGCCTCGTGCCGCGCGTGGTGGGCGGCGGCGTCCAGGGCGCGGGTGCTCTGCCGGCTGGAGGCGGCGCTGTCCAGGTGGCGCCCCGCCGGCCGGGGCCGGTTCGCCCGCCACGAGGCGCCCAGGTCGGCGTGCGGAAGTACGTCGGTCACGGCAGCACGCTAGGCGAGCCGGTCGCGGGCGGTGACCGCCGGGCTCAGGAGTCCAGCTGGCCGCGCACCAGCGAGACGCCCGAATGGGCCGGGTCGCCGTTCAGCGGCTCGACGGAGACCTCCACGGTCGGCCAGTCGGTGAGGTTCAGGTCGTCGGGCACCGGCAGGGACGTCGTCCCCGGTCGGACCGATCCCATCGAGACCATGCCCTTCGCGGACGCGTCGGCGAGCCAGGCCTCGTAGTACCCGTCCCGCGGCGGCGGCGTCCGCAGCTCGATGCGCAGCACCCGCGTGCCGTCGCCCTGCTCGACCACCTTGGCGGTGCCCTCCGGCCGACCGGTGTCCAGGGTCGAGAGGGTGGTGGAGGCCAGGACCACGTCGTCGTCCCGGTTCAGGGCGATGGCCCCGGCCGCGGCGGCGACCACCACGGCCGCGGCGGCGGCCGCCAGCAGGAGACGGGACCGCCGGGGACGCAGCTGCCGCACGACGGGATCCGTGGCCGGGGCCGGCGGCACGGCGGCCAGGGGAGGCTCCACCGGGTCGTCGGCCGCCTCGGCGTCGGCCCGGTCGGTCGGTGACGCCTGGACGCCGGTCGCGGCGGCGATGGCGTCCCACACCCGCGGCGGCGGGGCGATGTCCGGGCCGGAGGTCGTGAACGCCGGCACCGCCAGGACGTCGACGCTGCGCTTCAGGCTCGCGATCTCGGCACGGCACCGTGCGCACGCGTCCACGTGGGCGGCGTCGGCGGCGGACAGCGGCTCGCCGAGCGCCGCCAGCGCCAGCTGGTCAGGCTCGCAGTGCTCCACCGTCCACCTCCAACCGTGTCCGCAGGCGCTCCAGGGTGCGCCGGATGTGACTCTTGACCGTGCCCAGCGGCAGCCCGGTGCGGGCCGCGATCTGCGCGTGCGTGAGGTCCTCGAAGAACGCCAGTTCGATGATTCCCCGCTGTGGCTGACCGAGGAGGTCCAGCTCGTCGAGCAGCAGCACCCGGTCTGCGACCGCCGTGTCGACGCCCGCGGTGACCGGCCCACCGGGGCGGCCCTGCGCGTCGGCGACGGCCGCCTCGTTCTCCCGCCGCTGCCGATCCCGCCGGGCCCACGTGTCGGCGATCTTGTGCCGGCAGATGCCCACCAGCCACGCCGGCAGCGGCCCGCTCTCGGGCCGGTAGCCCGACCGGCCGGTCCAGGCCGACACGAAGACCTGCTGCGTGACGTCCTCCGCGTCGGGCCCCGGCCCGAAGGCCCGGACCGCCATCCCGTGCACCTGCCCCGCCCATCGCTCGTACGCCCAGGCCAGCGCCTGTTCCTCCCCCGCGGCGAACCGCCGGCCGACCTCCCGGTCGTCCGGTTCCGGATCGCCGCGCAGGGCGGGCACGGGGTCCACGTCGGGGACGCTACCCAGGCGGAGCCGCCGCCGGTCGAGCAGCACGCCTCTGACCACCTCCCGCGCCGTCGAATCCTCTTCCCCGGCGGGGCCCTATTCGGATGCGGTGGCGCCCTGCGGGAGGATCGGGCCGTGACCGACCGCGACCGGGACCCCGTCGGCCGCGCCCGCAACGCCCGGCCGCGCGACGCGCTGGGGCGGCCGCTGCCGTACGGCACGGCGGGTGAGGAGCGGGCGCCGGAGGGCGTCGTCCGGACGCCGGAGCGGTCGCTGGCCGAGGCACAGGAACTGCTCGACGCCGGCCGCCCCTTCCACGCCCACGAGGTGCTCGAGGACGCGTGGAAGAGCGCGCCCGAGGGCGAGCGGCAGTTGTGGCGCGGGCTGGCGCAGCTCGCCGTCGGCCTCACCCACGCCGCACGCGGCAATGCGCGGGGTGCGGCCACGCTGCTGGACCGGGGTGCGGGCAACATCGCCGGCTACGCCACTGCCCCGCCGCACGGCATCGCCGTCCCCCGCCTGGCCGCCTGGGCGCGCGCGCTGGCCGCCGATGCGGAGGCCGGCCGCGAGCTCGACCTGCGGACGCCGCGGCTGCGCGCCTGACGTCTGGCGGGACCCCGTCGGCCGGAGCAGACTCCGAGCGGTGAGGAGCTTCGAGGCCGTCACCCGGATCGAGGCCGGGCCCGATGAGGTCTGGCGGGCGCTCGTCGACGTCGGTCGCTGGCGCGACTGGGACTCCGGGGTGGACCGCGTCGAGGGCACCGTTGCTCTCGGCGAGCGGCTCACGATCTACGCGACCATGATCCGCAGCCGCCCGTTCTCCGTGACGGTGACCGAGATCCGGCCGCGTGAGGCGATGCGCTGGCGCGGCGGCCTCCCGTTCGGTGCGGCGGTCATCGAGCGCACGTACCACCTCGACGCCCAGGACGACGGCGGCACGGTGCTCACCGTCCGGGAGGACCACAGCGGACCGCTCGCGGGCCTGCTCGATCGCAGCACCCCGGACCTGAACCCGTCGTTCCGGCAGTTCTGCGCCGGGCTCAAGCAGGTGACCGAACGGCGCGCCCCGACGTCGGCGGGCTGACGTAGATCACGGTGGGCGGTGTGACCGCCCGCCTCCGAGCGGTGAGACGATGGCGGTCGCCATGAGCACTGACACCGCGCCGGTCGCCGGCGCCAACGACACCTCCGTGGGCGAGCCCGTGACTCCGGCCGGGGCATCGCCCCGCGGCCCGGTCACCTCCGCCTCGTACTCCCTCACCGTCCGGCTGACCGCCGACGGCGACCCGGCCAGCATCGGCCGCATCGCCACCGCGGTCGGCAGCGCGGGTGGCGCGGTCACCGCGATCGACGTCGTGGACAGCCGGTCCGACGGGCTGACCGTCGACGTGACCTGCTCGGCCGCCGACGCGGCCCACTCCGAGGAGATGGTCGAGGCGCTGCGGGGCGTCCCCGGCGTCACGGTGCGCAAGGTCAGCGACCGGACCTTCCTCCTGCACCTCGGCGGCAAGATCGAGGTGCAGTCCCGGGTGCCGCTGAAGACCCGCGACGACCTGTCGATGGCCTACACGCCGGGGGTCGCCCGCGTGTGCCTGGCGCTCGCCGAGCACCCGGAGGACGTCCGGCGGCTGACCATCAAGGGCAACACCGTCGCCGTCGTCACCGACGGCTCGGCCGTGCTCGGGCTGGGCAACATCGGCCCCGGCGCCGCGATGCCCGTCATGGAGGGCAAGGCCGTCCTGTTCAAGCGGTTCGCCGACATCGACGCCTGGCCGATCTGCCTGGACACCCAGGACGTCGACGAGATCGTCCGCACCGTCGAGCTGATCGCACCCGGCTTCGGCGGCATCAACCTCGAGGACATCGCGGCCCCGCGCTGTTTCGAGATCGAGGCCCGCCTCCGCGAGAAGCTCGACATCCCGGTCTTCCACGACGACCAGCACGGGACGGCGATCGTCGCGCTGGCCGCGCTGAAGAACGCGCTGCGCGTTGTGGACAAGAACCTGGCCGACGTGAAGATCGTCGTGGCCGGCGGCGGTGCGGCCGGGACGGCGATCGTGTCGCTGCTGCTCAAGGCCGGCGTCAGCAACGTGCTGGTGTGGGACCGCGAGGGCATCCTCTCACCCGACGACGAGCGGTTGACCGGCGCGAAGCTGGACCTGGCCCGCCGGACCAATCCGGCGGGCGTGCGCGGCGAGCTGCCCGACGCCCTGACCGGCGCCGACGTCTTCATCGGGGTCAGCGCGGCGAACGTGCTCGCCGTCGAGGACCTCACGCGGATGAACGAGAAGGCCGTCGTCTTCCCGATGGCGAACCCGACACCCGAGGTCGACCCGGTTCGGGCCCGCGAGCACGCCGCGATCGTGGCGTCCGGCCGCTCGGACCTGCCGAACCAGATCAACAACGTGCTCGCGTTCCCGGGCGTCTTCCGCGGCCTGCTGGACGCGCGGGCGACCGAGATCAGCGATGGCATGCTGCTCGCGGCGGCCGACGCGCTGGCCGCCGTCGTGCGCGACGACCAGCTCAACGCCAACTTCATCATCCCGAGCGTCTTCGACCCGGCCGTCACGGCTGCGGTGGCGGCCGCGGTGGCCGAGCAGGCGCGCCACGAGCCGGGTGCGACCGTCGAGGTGAGCGGCATCGAGACGGCGCCCGTCTGAGACCCCTCGGCGGGTGACCGCGGGGGAGACTCGGCGGATGACCGACGCCGTGCCCGCGGACCTGCCGCTCGTCTTCGACGCCCTCACCGAGGACGGCCTGCGGGCGGCGGGCAGCCTGAAGTGGACGCGGTACGGCGACGCCATCGGCGCGTTCGTCGCGGAGATGGACTTCGGCACGGCGCCCGAGGTCACCCGGGCGCTGCACGCCGCGGTCGACGCCGGCCTGTTCGGCTACCTGCCGACGGCGGTCGCGCAGGAGATGGCCCGGGCGTGCGCCGGCTGGCAGGCCCGCCGCTACGGCTGGACGGTGCCTGCCGAGTGGATCACCCCGCTGCCCGACGTCCTCGCCGGTCTGCAGGCCACGATCGAGCACTTCACCCCACCCGGCTCCCCGGTGGTGCTGCCCACGCCTGCCTACATGCCCTTCCTGATCGTTCCCCGGCTGCTCGGCCGGGAGATCCTCGAGGTGCCGATGGTGCCCGGGGACGACGGCCGCGCGACCTACGACCTCGACGGCCTGGACCGCGCCTTCGCATCGGGTGGGCGGCTGTTCGTGCACTGCAATCCGCACAATCCGCTCGGGCGGGTGTTCACCGAGACCGAGCAGCTGGCGCTGGCCGAGGTGGTCGAGCGGCACGGCGTCCGGGTGTTCTCCGACGAGATCCACGCGCCGCTGATCCACCCCGGCGCCGTCCACCGGCCCTACGCCTCCCTGTCGCCGGTCACGGCCGCCCACGCGGTCACGGCGACCTCGGCGTCCAAGGCGTGGAACCTCCCCGGGCTGAAGGCCGCGCAGCTCCTGGTCTCCAACGAGGCCGACGCCCGGCGGTGGGCGGATGTCGGGTTCTTCGCCGCCCACGGAACGGCCAACCTGGGAGTGCTCGCCAACACCGCCGCCTACGACGAGGGCGAACCGTGGCTGGACGACGTCCTCGCCTACCTGGACGGCAACCGCCGGCTGCTCGGCACGCTGCTCGCCGAGCGGCTGCCGGAGGTGCGCTACACGCCGCCCGAGGGGACGTACCTGGCCTGGCTTGACTGCCGCGGTCTGGGGATCGAGGGCTCGGCGGGGCAGTTCTTCCTCGAGCGGGCGGGGGTGGCGTTCGTCGACGGCCCGGAGTGCGGCGCACCCGGTGCGGGCCACGTGCGGCTGAACTTCGCGACGCCGCGGCCGGTGCTCGAGGCGATCGTCGAGCGGATGGCGAGCGCCCTCGGCCGGTGACCGTTCCGGCAGAAATGGCCATTTCTGCAGGTCGGCGGTCAGCGGTCCCGCAGGCGCTGGTAGCGGTCGAGCGCCACCTGCCGCTCGTGCGCGTGGTCGACGATCGGCGCCGGATAACCCTGGGGGATGCCGCCGGGCGCCGTCCACGGCTCGTGGACGTGCGCCGCGTCCAGGCCGCGCAGCTCGGGCACCCAGCGGCGCACGTAGCTGCCGTCCGGGTCGAACTTCTTCCCCTGCGTGATGGGGTTGAACACCCGGTAGAAGGGCGCGGCGTCGGTGCCCGTGCCGGCGACCCACTGCCAGCCGTGGTTGTTGCTGGCGAGGTCGCCGTCGACGAGGTGGTGCAGGAAGTGGCGGGCACCGAGCGTCCACTCCTGGTGCAGGTCCTTGACCAGGAACGAGGCGACGATCATGCGCACCCGGTTGTGCACGTAGGCCTCGCCCAGCAGCTGCCGCATGCCGGCGTCGACGATCGGGAAGCCGGTGCGGCCCTCCTGCCAGGCGCGGACCAGCTCCTCGGCCTGCGGGCCGGTGTCGTAGCCCAGGTCCTGCAGCTCGGGCTTGAGGTACTCGCGGGCGCTCTCGGGGCGGTGCCAGAGGACGTCGGCGTAGAAGTCCCGCCACGCCAGCTCGTCGGTGAACCGTCGGGCCGATTCACCCTCGACGCCCGCGACGTCGGCCAGCAGCGTGCGCGGATGGATGCAGCCGTACTTGAGGTAGGCCGACATCCGGCTGGTGCCGTCGGTGCCGGGCAGATTGCGTCCCTCGGCGTAGCCGGTCAGGCGAACGTCCCGGAACCGGTGCCAGGCGGCCACTGCCGCCGCTTCTCCGGCGGGCGGGAGGACGGCGTCCGTCGCCGCCCGCGGCGGGTCGTCGGAGTGGACGCCGCCATGCCACCGTGGGTCGGCCGGTCGGGGAGCGGGCGCGCGCCAGCCGTGCTCGCGCCAGGCGCGGGCGAAAGGGGAGAAGACCTGGAACGGGCTGCCGTCGCGCTTCGTCACCCGCCCCGGGGTGACCGCGTACGGCGAGCCGGTGCGCACCAGGGGGATGCCGCCGAGGGCCCGCTCGACCGCGGCGTCCCGCTGCCGGCCGTAGGGCCCCGCGTCGGCGCTGACGTGCACGGACACCGCTTCGACCTCGGCGGCGAGCTTGGGGAGGACGGCGGCCGGGTGGCCGTGCCGGAACACCAGGGCTCCGTCGGTCTGCTCGCGGAGGTCGGCGAGGGCGTCGAGCAGGAACCGGCGGCGCGGATCGCCGGACGGTTCCCAGAGGCGGTCGTCGAACACGAACAGCGGCAGGACGGCGCCGTCCTCTCCGGCGGCATGGATCGCGGCCAGCAGCGCGGGGTGGTCGGCGAGCCGAAGATCGCGGCGGAACCACAGCACGGACGTCGGCACGGGGTCGAGCGTAAGAAGATCGCGCGCAACCCGCAGAGTCGGCCCCGGTCCTGACCAGTGGGGGCCGGAGGCCTCCCCGAGGAGGGACGCAGCGGCTCCGATTACCGGGGTACGGCTCGTGGCCGCGGTTGGAGTCCGGAGGACGACCGTGGACAGGGCATCATGGCCGGATGCCCGAGTTGCCGGAGGTCGAGGCGCTGGCGGCGTTCCTGCGCGAGAACGCCGTCGGCCACGTGCTCGCACGCGCCGACCTGGCGTCGGTCCAGGCGATCAAGACGTTCGACCCGCCGCTGTCGGCGCTCGGCGGCCTCGAGATCACCGGGGCCGCGCGGCACGGCAAGTTCCTCGACCTCGACGTCTCCGGCCTGCACCTCGTGGTGCACCTGGCCCGCGCCGGCTGGCTGCACTGGCGCACCGGCCTGCCGAGCGCTCCGCCGAAGCCCGGCAAGGGCCCGCTGGCGCTCCGCGTGCACCTCGACGACGGCGACGGCTTCGACCTCACCGAGCAGGGCACCCGCAAGGGGCTGGCGATCTACGTCGTCCGGTCGCCGGCCGAGGTGCCCGGCATCGCGCGGCTCGGTCCCGACGCGCTCCAGGTCGACCGCGAGGGGTTCGCCGCGCTGCTGAAGGGCCGGTCCGGGCAGCTCAAGGGCGCGCTGACCGACCAGACGCTGATCGCCGGCATCGGCAACGCCTACTCCGACGAGATCCTGCACGCCGCCCGGCTCTCGCCGTTCAAGATGGCCGACAAGCTCACCGACGACGAACTGGTCCGTCTCTTCGACGCGATGCGTGCCACCCTCACGGAGGCGCTGGACCGTCAGCTGGGCCAGAAGGCGGCGACGATGAAGGGCGAGAAGCGCTCGGGGCTGCAGGTGCACGCCCGCACCGGCCTGCCCTGCCCCGTGTGCGGCGACACCGTCCGCGAGGTCAGCTTCGCCGACACCTCGCTGCAGTACTGCCCGACCTGCCAGACCGGCGGGAAGCCGCTGGCCGACCGCCGGATGTCGAAGCTGCTTCGCTGAGCGGCGGCCCCCTCCAGGGCACCGCCCCGAGCCTGCGAGGGGTGGGGAGGAGGGGGTCCTTCGTCAGTCGAGGATCGCCTTCGTCACCGCCGCCTGCTCGGTCAGCACGCCGCCGATCACGGTCTGCGTCTCGTTGATCTTCTCCACGACGGCGCTGATCGCGGCCAGAGCCGCCACCACGCGCTCGACCTGCTGCTGGATCGCGCTGACCTTCGCGTCGACGTCGGTCGTCGCGCGCGCGGTCTCGGCGGCCAGTTCCTTCACCTCGTTGGCGACGACGGCGAAACCGCGGCCCGCTTCGCCGGCCCGGGCCGCCTCGATCGTCGCGTTGAGCGCCAGCAGGTTGGTCTGGTCGGCGATCCCGCGGATGACCTTCACGACCTTGCCGATGTCGGCGCTCGAGGACCCCAGCCCGGCGACCTGCTCGTTGGCCTCCTCGGTCAGCCGCTTGCCGTCGCTGGCGACCGTCGTCGCGGAGAGGACGTTGCGCTCCACCTGGGTGATCGACGCGAGCAGCTCCCGTCCCGCGGTCCCGAGGCGGTTCGCCGAGGAGAACCGCTCCATCGCCTGGCCGAGCAGGAAGGCGGTGTTGCGGAGGGCGTCGGCGCGGCCCGGACTCAGGGTGAGTGTCGTCGTCGCGAAGAAGTCCATCGTCCCCACGACCCGGCCGCCCACCAGGATCGGCAGGCACACGCCGGACTTCACGCCGGCCCGCCGCGCGGCGGGTGCGCGGACGCAGTCGGTGACGTCCGCGAGGTCTTCGACGAACACCAGGTCCCGCGACCGCCAGGCCCGGCCGGAGAGCCCGACGCCCTCCCGGAACGACGCCGTCAGCGTGACGTCGCGGAACTCCTGGCCGGCGCTGCCGGACTCGGTGACGAAGTGCAGCGCCAGGTCCTCCTCGCGCACGGCCCAGTAGGACCCGTAGGCCCAGCCGAACCCCTCGCGGATGGTGGCCAGTGCGGTCGCCATGGCGGACTCGTGCGCCGTGGCCGTCGAGATGTCGCGCAGCACCCGGTTCACGGCGGCGATGTCCTGCGCGGCCTCGGCCTGGCGCTCCGCCGTGAGCACCCGCTCGATGGCCTGCGACACCAGCCGGCCGATCGCGCGCAACGTCTCCAGCCGCTGCTCCGACGGCTCGAGGGTCTCGGTGGCGAAGAAGTCCATCGTGCCGGTCACCGTTCCGCCCTCGAGCAGCGGGAAGCAGATGCCGCTGCGCACGCCCACGCGCTGGGCGGCAGGTGCACGGACGCAGTCGCGCAGCAGGCCGAGGTCGGGCACGAAGACGAGGTCCTTCGCCTTCCAGGCGCGGCCGGCCAGGCCGACGCCCTCCGCGAACGACGCGGCCGCGGTCACCCGACGGAACTCGTCTCCCGCATCCCCGGACTCCTGGACGAAGCGCAGGGTGCGGTCGGCCGGGTCGACGCGCCAGTACGACCCGTAGGCCCAGCCGAAGCGCTCCCGGACAATGTCCAGGGCGGTGCGGATCGCCGCCTCCGACGTCGCCGCCCCGGCCAGCGCCTGGACCACTGCGGTCACCGCGGCGACGTTCGTCTGCGCCTCAGCGACGTCCGCGTGCCCGTCCGGCGCCGTCCGGCGACCGAGCTGCCTCATCGGGACTCCCTCGTCCTTGGTGCAGGCGCGCTTAACGGCGCTCCGAACTGCACGTTTCAGGGGCTCACGATGACGCACTGCGGACAATCCGGTTGCGTGCCACGCCGATCTCGAACAAGGTCGACTGAAGACTCTCAAGTTTGGTCGTGCGTGGGCCGAAGTCAGCCGCCGATCCGCAGCAGCCTGGTCGCCGCCCGCACGAGCAGTGCGCTGCCCGGGCCCTGGGTGTGGTCACCCGCGCCGTGCGGCTCGGCCGAACCCACCGCCGTCCACCAGTCGGTGAGCTCCGGCGGGTTCAGGACGTCGATCCGCTCGCCCGGCTTCGGGACGACGACCGGTACGCCGCGGGTCGACGCCGCGGCCAGCAGGCGCTGCACCGGCTCGGCCCAGCGGTGGAAGGCGAGGTTGAAGGTGGCCCAGTGGATCGGCAGGAGCACGCCGCCGCCGAGGTCGCCGTGCGCGCGCACGGCCTCCTCCGGGTCCAGGTGGATCGCGTGCCACGCGTCGTTGTAGGCGCCGATGGGCAGCAGGGTGAGGTCGAAGGGACCCAGGCGCGCGCCGATGCCGGCGAACGCGGGGTGGTAGCCGGTGTCGCCGCCGAAGAACACCCGGTGCCGCGGGCCGGTGATCGCCCACGACGCCCAGAGCGTGGTGTCACGGTGGAAGTAGCGGCCGGAGAAGTGCCGGGCCTCGGTGCAGGTGAGCGTCAGGCCGCCGATGGTCGTGCTCTGGTCCCAGTCCAGCTCGACGATCCGCTCGTCCGGCACGCCCCACTTGCGCAGGTGCTCACCGATGCCGAGCGGGACGACGAACGGCGCCGACTGCCCGGTCAGCAGGGCCCGGACGGTCGGCAGGTCCAGGTGGTCGTAGTGGTCGTGCGAGATCAGGACGGCGTCGACGGCCGGCAGCTCCTCGAGCGCGATCGGCGGCTCGTGCAGGCGGGTCGGGCCGAATACCGGCGACGGCGACACCCGGAAACCCCACACCGGGTCGACCAGGACGCGCCGGCCGTCGACCTCCAGCAACGCGCTCGCGTGCCCGAACCAGGTGACGGCCAGCTCGGCGGCCTCGGCGGGCAGCTCGGCGTGTGCCAAGGGCACCGGAGCCCCGGGCAGGCCGACGTGCCGCTCCTCGTGCCACTGCCGCAGCAGCCCGTCGCGCGTGTTGGCGGGGGCCAGGGCGGGGGTCTCGAGCGTGTTGTGGAACTTGCCGTCGTAGAAGTGCGGCGATCCGGCCACGACCGGGCGCAGCCGACGGCGGTGCGCGCCCAGCGCCGTGGGCAGCCCCCAGGCGGCCCGGGTCACCCACCCCACGGGCCCGGCGAGGGCGGCGGCGGTGACGGCGGCGCGACGGAGCGTGGAGGGCACGTACCCAGCATCCCAGCCGAAACCGTGGAACCCCTGCGTTCCGGGGCAACGTCACACCCGGCGGCCGGGGCCTGCGCGCGCGACGACGTGCGCACAGGGTGGCGACTGCGGCACGCTGGGAGCGTGTCCACCGCCGATCCACGCCCCACGGCGGTCCCCGACGACGAAGGCGGGGACCCCGCCTGCTGGCTGCGCCGGGTGTGCCCGGCCTGCGGGCGGCTGGCCGACGAGGACCCGCCCACCCGGTGCCCGGCCTGCGGGGAGGAGCTCCCGGCGGAGTGACGGGTCAGGCCGCCCGGCGGACCTGTGCCGCCGCGCCGAACTCGCACAGCACCTGCCGCAGCGCGACCCCGAGCCGGTCGGAGCGCAGGTGCAGCTCCGCGCGCAGGTCGAGGGCCAGCCCCGTCGTGGCCAGCACGCCCTGGAGCGCCCGGTCCTCCTCCAGCACCCGGTGCTCCAGCGCCACCGCGGCGGTGACCGTGGCCGGCGTGGGCAGCGGCTGTCCCGGTCCGGACGAGAGCAGCAGGCGCGTGTAGATCCGGGTCGAGTCGGCGTCCTCGGGCTGGAGGACGTAGAGGATCGTCGTCGCGGCGCCGGTGTCCGGGAACGTGAGGCGGAGGCACAGCTGGAAGGGCGCGCGGTAGACGTACGTGGCCCGGCACAGCTGTCGCAGCGGCCGCCGCCCGGCCGCCACCTCCGGGTCGGTGACGTTGTCGAACCACTCCTCCTGCACGCCGGTGAAGCCACCCGGCTCGTGGTGCACGTCCTGGGAGTCGACACGCGCGTGTCCGGCGCCCACCGTGCCGGCGTGCAGGAAGGGGCCGTGCGAGACGTCGAGGAACGTGTCGGCCATCGGCGCGGCCGGTCCCGGTGAGCGCACCGGCAGGAGCCAGCCGGTCACGAACCGGCGGTCGGAGACCTCGGGCAGCTCCAGCGGCACGTCGACCGGCTCGGCAGGGGCCAGCCACACCAGCCCGAACCGCTCCCGGACGCCGGACGCCGGAGGGCTGGCCGACACGCCGTCCTCGTCGCGGCGCAGCGTCCAGGTGCGGCCCAGCAGCCGCACCTGCAGCCAGCCGCCGGGTCGCAGTTCGCGGGACATGGCCACCGGGTGCCAGGCGTGCTTCAGGGACGGATCGAGGTTGCCGAACACCGGACCGCGGGGCGCCGGCGGCGCAGGCACCGGCCCGGCAGCGACGTCGGCCGGCGGCCGGGGTGGGGACGGCGTCGTCGTCCGTTCGGGGGCGATCCAGACCCAGCCGTGCCGCTCCTCCACCGCCCAGGGCATCGCCAGGTCGGCCCGTGGTGGCGGCGTGCCCGCGGGCCCCAGCGACGGGATGTCGACGCAGCGACCCTCGGCGTCGAACCGCCAGCCGTGGTACGGGCACTGCAGGCGGCCGTCCACCACCGTGCCCGCCACCAGCGGGACCAGGCGGTGCGGGCACCGGGCCGGGAACGCGCTCACCTCGCCCCCGGCACGCAGCCGGACGACGACGAAGGCCGCGCCCCCGGCGCCGACGGGCAGCGGCCGCGTCCCGACCTCGGCGGCGCGAGCCACCGGGTACCAGCCCGTCGAGGTTCCTGCCGTTCCGGTGCCCCTGGCTGCCATGACTCATTGCACCGCCCACCGGTTGTGCCGGCGTTACGGATCGGAGACGGTCGTGGAACGGTTCGGCGGGGTCAGCCGGCGTGCGCGCGGACGGCGACCAGGCACAGGTCGTCGGCCAGCGGCCCCCCGGCGAAGGCCCGGACCGCGTCCACCAGCGACTGCAGGACGGTGGCCGCGGGAGCACCGCGGTGCCCGGACACGACGGCCCGGGCACGCTGCTCGCCGAACAGCGCCACCGGACGGGCCGAGCCGCGCCGCCCGGCACGGCCCTCGAGCAGTCCGTCGGTGAACATCAGGATGCCGGCGCCGGCGGGGAGGGAGGCACGCCCGGCCTCGAGCTCGAGGGCGTCGGCGCCGATGCCGAGCGGCGCGCCGACCCGGCCGGCAGGCAGCGGCGCGCCGGTGTCGAGGAACCACGGAACGTCGTGCCCGGCCGACGCCCACGTGACCTCGAGGTCGGGGCCCGGACCGATGTTCAGGCAGACCGCCGTCACGAACCGGGTCTCGCCGTCGTGCTCGACCAGGGCCGCGTTGGCGAGCTGGAGCAGCTCGACCGGATCGCTGGAGAACCGGGCGAACGTGGCGAGCGCGGCCCGGACGAAGGCGGCGCACCGGGCGGCGTCCAGGCCGTGCCCGACGACGTCGCCGACCGCCACGGTCGTGCTGCCGCCGGGGCCCTCCACCACCAGGAAGAAGTCGCCGGCCACGGGGCCGTCGGCCGGGGTGAAGGACGTCGCGAACTCCAGCTGTGGGCGGTGGGGGATCGTGGCCGGGGTCAGGGCGGCCCGGAGCGGTGCCAGCTCGCTGATCTCGTCCTGCTGGGCCCGGACCCGGCGCGCCAGGAGCCGTTCCCGGCGGAACAGCGTGGACAGCAGGACCGCCACGCCGACGAACACGATGGACCGGTTGAAGGCGGCCACCCACAGGGCACCGCCGGACAGGCTGTTGGCCGGCAGGAACGGTTGCACGCCGACGAACAGCACGGTGGCGCCGGCGGCCACGGCCAGGCCGCCGGCCAGGTCGAACCAGTACACACCGAGCACCAGCGGGATGAGCGCGTACATGTAGATGGCGAGCCCGGGGCGGTTGACCAGGGCGAAGACCGCGGTGATCAGCAGCAGCAGGACCGTCAGGACGGCGATGCGCTGCCACGGCCTCCTCGGCCGGTACCGCAGCGCCCCCGAGAGCAGGCCCTGGGCGGAGGACCGGGCGCCGTCCCTGCCACCGGCCATGGCCAGAAGCTAACAGCCCGGCGACGGTGGACCGCGCCGCCCGCGGGCACCGGTCGGGCCGGGCTCACCCGCCGTCCAGGGTGGGGTCACACGTCAGGGTGGCGATCCTGCGAGTTCGCTGTGAGCGCCCCTAGAGTGATCTGTGCCACAGATGATCGAGCTGGAGGGACGCCGTGAGAGATCCGACCGAACGCCGGTTGCTGTCACCGGAGGAGTACCTCGCCGCCCAGAACTCCCCGGAGTTCGTCGATCTCAAGAGGCGATTCCGCTCCTTCGCCTTCCCGATGACCTTCGCGTTCCTGGCCTGGTACCTGCTCTACGTCCTGCTCTCGACCTACGCACACGACTTCATGGCCACCAACGTGTTCGGCAACGTCAGCGTCGGGCTCCTCCTCGGCCTGGCCCAGTTCGTGACCACGTTCGTGATCACTCACCTCTACGTGGCGCACGCGAACAAGCGCACCGACCCGATCGCCGACGAGATGCGCGAACGGCTCGAGCACCACGACTACGCCCGGTCCGCCGGGGACGGGACGACCCCGGGAGCCACAGGTGCCTGACGTCGTCGCTGCCGAGACCTCCATCGGGGAGCCGGCGATCAACATCTCGATCTTCGGCCTCTTTGTCCTGATCACCCTGGTGATCACCTTCCGGGCCAGCCGGAACAACAAGACCGCCGCCGACTACTACGCCGCCGGCCGCAACATCAGCGGGCAGCAGAACGGCCTCGCGATCGCCGGTGACTACCTCTCCGCCGCGTCCTTCCTGGGCATCGCCGGCGCCATCGCCGTCTACGGCTACGACGGCTTCCTGTACTCCATCGGGTTCCTGGTCGCCTGGCTCGTGGCACTGCTCCTCGTCGCCGAGCTGATGCGCAACACCGCCCGCTTTACGATGGCCGACGTCCTCGCCTTCCGGATGCGGCAGGGCCCGGTGCGCATGGCGGCGGCGATCTCCACGCTCACCGTGTCGCTGTTCTACCTGCTGGCCCAGATGGCCGGCGCCGGCGGCCTGGTGACCCTGCTGCTCGGTGTGAGCGGCGAGGGTGCGCAGGCCGCCGTCGTGGTCGTCGTCGGCGCACTGATGATCTTCTACGTCCTGGTCGGCGGTATGCGCGGGACGACCTACGTGCAGATCATCAAGGCCTCGCTGCTCATCATCGGCGCCCTCGTGATGACCATCTGGGTGCTGGCCAAGTACGGCTTCAACCTGTCGGCCCTGCTGGGCGGCGCCGCGGACAACGCCGCCGAGGGCCGCGACGTCCTCGCGCCGGGGGCGCAGTACGGGGCGACGGGGACGTCCAGGCTGGACTTCGTCTCCCTGGGGCTGGCGCTGGTGCTCGGCACCGCCGGCCTGCCGCACGTGCTGATGCGCTTCTACACGGTGCCCACGGCCAAGGACGCCCGCCGCTCGGTCGTCTGGGCGATCTGGCTGATCGGCATCTTCTACCTGTTCAGCCTGGTCATCGGGTACGGCGCCGGGGCGCTGGTCGGGGCCGACGAGATCCTCGCCGCGCCTGGGGCGGTCAACGCGGCGGCGCCGCTGCTGGCCTTCGAGCTCGGCGGCACGGCGCTGCTGGGCATCATCTCGGGGGTCGCCTTCGCCACGATCCTCGCCGTCGTCGCAGGCCTGACCATCACCGCGTCGGCGTCGTTCGCGCACGACGTCTACGCCAACGTGATCAAGAAGGGGCAGGTGCCGCCCAACGGCGAGGTGCGGGTCGCCCGCATCACCGCCGTCGTCATCGGCGCCGTCGCGATCGGGCTGGGGATCCTGGCACTGCAGGCCGGCCTGAACATCGCGTTCCTGGTGGCCCTGGCGTTCGCGGTCGCCGCGTCGGCCAACCTGCCGACCATCCTCTACACGCTCTTCTGGAAGAACTTCACCACCCAGGGCGCGCTGTGGTCGATCTACGGCGGGCTGATCTCCTGCGTCACGCTGATCATCTTCTCGCCGGTGGTGTCCGGTGCGCCGGTGGTCGAGGCGACCGGGAAGAGCACGTCGCTGTTCCAGGACGTCGACTTCCACTGGTTCCCGCTGAACAACCCGGGCCTGGTGTCGATCCCGCTCTCCTTCTTCCTGGGCTGGCTCGGCACGAAGCTGTCCAAGGAGCGCCCCGACGAGCTCAAGGGCGCCGAGCTCGAGGTGCGTTCCCTGACCGGGATCGGTGCGGAGAAGGCCGTCGCCCACTGAGAGAACCCGTGACCCCAGCCTTGTGATCGTCACCCACGGCGTGTGGCGCTGGGACGACGTCCACGAATCCGGGGTCACGGCGCTCGGTGCCGCGGTGCGGTGGTGAGTGCCGCGGTACAGCGCGGACTTCTCCACCACAGGCCGGCACTGACCGGCGTGAGCACGTGCCGGGCGCCCCGAGAGGGACGGCGGCGGCGGGGAGAAGGCCGTCGCCCACTGAGAGAACCTGTGACCCCAGCCTTGTGATCGTCACCCACGGCTTGTGGCGCTGGGACGACGTCGACGAGGCTGGGGTCACGGCGCTCGGTGCCGCGGTGCGGTGGTGAGTGCCGCGGTACAGCGCGGACTTCTCCACCACAGGCCGGCACTCGCCCGGTTCGGCATGGCCCGGGCGGCTCCGTGGCCGCGGGGGCCGTGTGCGGTGCTCGATAGGGTCCGCCGGGTGAGCGCGCGCATCGTCCTGTTCGGGGCCACCGGCTACACCGGCGCACGCACCGCGGAGGCGCTGGCCGCCCGCGGCGCCGCCCCGGTGCTCGCCGGCCGCGACCCCGCCCGCCTGGCCGCGCTGGCGGAGCGCCTCGGCGGACTGCAGACGGCGCGGGCCGACGTCACCGATCCCGCCTCGGTACGCGCCCTGCTCAGCCGCGGCGACGTCCTCGTCACCACCGTCGGCCCCTTCCTGCGGCTGGGGCGGGCGGCGGTCGATGCGGCCGTCGACGCCGGTGCCGTCTACCTCGACTCCACGGGGGAGCCGCCGTTCGTCCGCCGGCTCTTCGAGGACGACGGACGCCGGGCCGCCGCGACCGGCGCCGCGCTGGTCCCCGCCTTCGGGCTGGACTACGTGCCGGGGAACCTCGCCGCGGCCCTGGCCCTCGACGAGGCCGGCAGCCGGGCGCACCGGGTGGACGTCGGCTACAGCGTCTCCGCCACCTCCGGCCAGGCCTTCTCGCGGGGCACGCTCGTCTCGCTCGTGGGCACCCTGTTCGAGCCCGGCTTCGCCTTCACCGGCGGGCGGCTGGTCGCCGAGCCCGCGGGTCGCCGGCTCTGGCGCTTCGAGGCGGGCGGGCGCCCGCGCCGGGGCCTGTCGATCGGCGGCTCGGAGCACCTGACGCTGCCCGCGCTGGCCCCCACGCTGCACGAGGTCGGCGTCCATCTCGACTGGTTCGGTCCGCTGACCGGTCCGGCACACCGGCTCGCGCCGCTCGCCGGGCTGGCGGGCCGGCTGCCGGGCACGCAGCGCGCGGCGGAGAGGCTCGCCGAGGTGATCGGCAAGCGGGTCGGCGAGGCGCCCTCGGCGGCCACGCTCGAGCGGGCCCGCACCCACACGGTGGCCGAGGTGCGCGACGTCGCCGGGGAGGTGGTCGTACGGGTGGAGCTGACCGGTCCGGAGGCGTACGGGCTCACGGCCGCTCTGCTCGCCTGGGGTGCGGCGCGGGCGGCAGAGCGCGGGGTCCGCGGCACCGGGGCGCTCGGCCCGGTGCAGGCGTTCGGCCTGGCTGAGCTCACCGCGGGCGCCGCCGAGGCCGGGCTGGTCCGGGCGTGACCGACGCCGTCGCCTGCGTCGACATCGGGTCCACGTACACGAAGGCCGCGCTCGTCGAGGTGGCCACCGGGCGCCTGCTGGCCACGGCGCAGTCGCCCACCACGATCGACGACGTCGTCACCGGCGTGCTGGCCGCGACGGCCGGGTTCGCCGATACCCCCGTTCTCGCCTGCTCCAGCGCCGGCGGTGGGCTCCGGCTGGCGGTCGTCGGCTACGAGCAGCTGATCAGCGCCGAGGCCGGGCACCGCGCCGCGCTGTCGGCCGGCGCCCGCGTCGTCCACGTGGCCGCCGGCCGGCTGGACGACGCGGCCCTCACCGAACTGGCCGAGGTCGCGCCCGACGTCGTCCTGCTCGTGGGCGGAACCGACGGCGGCGAGGACTCGGTCCTCCGGTTCAACGCGAAGGCCCTGGCCTCTTCGGCTCCGCTGCAGGGTCCCAGCGCGAGCGGGCGAGTGCTGGGGGGCAGCGGGGTCCTTCCGCTCTCCGTCCCGGTGGTGCTGGCCGGCAACGCCGCGGTGCGGGACGAGGTGGCGGCGGTGCTGCGGGACGGCGGGCTGCCGGTGCGCGAGGCCGACAACGTGCTGCCCGACATCGGCCGGCTGGCCCCCGAGTCGGCCCGGACGGCGATCCGCGAGGTCTTCCTCGAGCACGTCATCGGGGGCGCGCGGCTGTCATCGGACCCGCGGCTGCGCGAGTGGGTGCGGGCGGTCACGCCGGACGCCGTCCTCGAGGGGGTGTCGGTGCTGGCGCGGCTGCGGGCCGGCGCCGACGTGCCGGGCGTCGTCGTCCTCGACGTCGGCGGGGCGACCACCGACGTCTACTGCGTGCCGGATCCGGACGCCGAGCAGGCCACGCTCGGCCGCGAGGCCGTCGGCGTGCCGGCCCGCCGGCGCACGGTCGAGGGCGACCTCGGGGTCTCCTCCAGCGTCGGCGACCTCCGCGCCGCCGCCGCGGCCGAGGGCCTGGAGCCCGGCGACGACCCGCTGGCCCTCGGCGAGGCCGCCGCAACGGTCGCCCTCCGCCGGCACCTGCGCGCCGAGGCGGCGTACGGGCCGGGCGGTGCCGGGGCCCGCGGTGTCGGGCTGGTCATGCTCTCCGGCGGGGTCTTCCGGCACGCCGATCCCGCCGCCGTGGACGCCGTGGTCGCCCGCCTGGCCGCCGACCGGGGCGGCGCGGGCAGCGTGCTGACCGACACCGAGGTCGTGGTCGACCGCCGCTACGTGCTCGCCGCGGCGGGCCTGCTCGCCGCCGACCATCCGTCGGCCGCGGCCGGCGTGCTCAACGCGCTGGTTGACTGAGGGTCGCCGCCCACGGCCCCGACGCGGCCACCGCGAACGCGGGCACCTCGTCGGCGGCCATGTCGACGGCCGCGTAGCCGCCGTTGCCCGCGCCCACGCAGGCGACCACCGTGGCCAGCCCGGCGCGGCGCTGGAAGAACGACTGCTCCACGCGCCAGGCCACCACGGCCCGGCGTTCCAGCACCGCCTCCTCGCGCACGGCCCAGCCGCTGCGCACGGCGAGCGACTCCGCGCCGACCGCGTGCCCCAGGGCGGCGTAGCGCCCCAGCCCCAGCGGGATCCCGAGCAGCGTCAGGATGACGCCGGCGACCAGCAGCGGCCACCATCCCTCCAGTGCGGTGGCCACGACCCCCGCCAGGGTCACGAGCAGCCCGGCGAACACGGCCCGGACCACCCGCCGCCGGCGCGCGGCAGCAGGGTGTCGACGCAGTGGTCCCGGGTCGCGCACGAGGCGGCGGGTGAGTGCCCACGCCTCGGCGCGCGGACCGAGGGGCAGCAACTGACCCCGGCGGGCGGCGTCCCCCAGCCCTGTCACGAGGGCGCTCGCCCGGGCCGCCCCGACGAGTCGCATCCCGGCGCCCTCGGCGACCGTGCAGCCACGTATCCGGTCGATCTCCAGTTCGGTGTGCCGGCGGGTGACCAGACCGCGAGTGGCGATCAGCGACCCGCCCTGCCGTTCGAGCCGGAAGCCCCAGTTCACGACCGCCGCCCCGGCCACCGATCCCAGCGTGAGCAGGAGCACGGCGGCGACCACGGCGAACGCGAGCAGGTGCCCGTCGAGCAAGGGGTACTCGTCGAGGTGCGGCCGGAACCGATCCGGCAGCTCGTCGGCCAGCCGGAACAGTGCGCCCACCGCCGCCAGGGGGACGGCGAGGTAACTGCCGACCAGCGGCGCGTAGAGCAGCCACCGGTTGTCGAAGCGGGCGAAGAGCTCGCCGGCCCGCTCCGGTTCGACATCCGCTCCCGGAGCCTGCGGCGGCGCCGACCGGTGGGTGAGGACGGCCAGCCGCAGCCGGTCCCCCTCCGCATGGGGCAGGCCGTCGATCAGCAGTTCCTCGTCGTTGCCGGCCGTCGCCCCGGCGGCGGCGTCGATCCGCACGCGGACGAGCCCGAACAACCGGTGCAGCACCGGCGCCTCCACCTCGACCCCCCGGATGCGGTCGTTGGGGACGGTGCGCACCGAGCGCGCCAGGAGCCCCCGGGTGACCACCACGGTGGCCGGTCCGTCCGCGTACCCGAAGCGCCACCAGGTGAGCGCCGCGGTCGCCAGGGAGAGTGCGGTGACGCCGACGACCAGCGCCACCACCGTCCTCGTCCCGCCGCCGAAGCCGGTGGCCGCGAGCAGCGGGATCACGGCCGGGACGAACTGGCGGGCCTGCCGGAACGTCACCGTGTGCACGAGCACGATCAGCGGCGAAGTGCGCCGGCCGGGCCCGCCGGGAGGGAGCGTCACGTGGCCTGGTCCCGGACCTGTTCCGCCCGGTGGGCGAGGTCCTCGGCCACGCGCTGCGCCACGTCGGACTCCAGGTGCCAGATCCGCACGGTCCCCTGCGACGAGGCGGTCAGCACCGCGACGGTCGACAGGCCGAACAGCTGCTGCAGCACGCCGCGCGTGACGTCGACGGTCTGGATGCGCGAGATCGGGACGAGCGTCCAGGTCTGACTCAGCCACCCCGTGCGCGTGAACACGGCGTCGGCGGTGACCTCCCAGCGATACACCCGGTGCTTGAACCACGGGCGGACGCCGATGGCGACCGCCGCGTAGAGCAGCGCCGCGATGGGGACGAGCCACCGCAGCGCCGGCAGGGGGGTGCCCGGCTCCGAGGGGAGGAAGAGGACGACCGCCGCGGCACCGATCGCGAGCACCAGCGAGCTGATCACGCTCTCGGTCACCCAGAGGCCGATGGCGGACCGGGACAGCGACCAGGCCGGTTCGCGCACCGGGGACGGGAGGGCGGTCATCGCCCCCATCCTGGCAGGCGGCCCCGTGCGCGCCGCGTGTCACGATGGGAGCGTGATGCCGCAGCAGGTCCCGACCGTGCCCGCCAGCGAACTGCCCGAGGACGCCGTCGTCCTCGACGTCCGGGAGGACGACGAGTGGGTGCACGGCCACATCGACGGAGCGACCCACATCCCGATGGGGGACGTCCCGGCGCGGCTCGACGAGCTGCCCGAGGGCGATCCGCTGTACGTGACGTGTCGCGGGGGCGGCCGGTCGGCCCGGGTGGCCGCGTGGCTGAACCAGAACGGCTACGACGCGGTCAACGTCGGCGGCGGGATGGGTGAGTGGGAGGCGGCAGGGCGGCCGATGGTCAGCGAGACCGGGCAGGAGCCCTTCGTCCGCTGACCCCGGCAGAATGGCCATTTCTGCCGCTCACCTGCACTTCCGGTACCGGAAGCCCCAGTTTCCGAATGGGCAACGCATTCGGCCGCCCTCCGTCCTCCGTCGCTGACATGACGTAGCGGACAGGCCGGGTACCGCCGGGTACCACGCGACCTCGTTCCGCCCCGCTGATCGGGGCCCCTAGGTTGCGCCCTGCTCGCAGCGGACTCCCAGGAACCTCCCCGCCGTCGCACGGAACCGGGACCTTCCTCCCCCGAAGCTGCGGCGTCCTGTCCACGGGCCCGCCGTGCGGCGGGGAGGGAGCTTTCCATGTCCGGTTCCGCCAGCGGCCGATCGGCCCGGAGGCGCGCCACTGCATGCTTCGCCGTGGGTGGGGTCTGCGCGGCCTACGCGCTCATCGGCCTGGTGCCCACCCTCGCGGGGGCCTCGAGCCACCGCGAGGCGCCACTGCTCCTCAACGACCCGGCGGTGGACAACACCGACGTCTACGCCTTCTCCAGCCCGGAGAACCCCGACGACGTCACCATGATCGCGAACTGGTTCCCGCTCGAGGAGCCCAACGGTGGCCCCAACTTCTACCCGTGGGCCGACGACGCCGAGTACCTGATCAACATCGACAACGACGGGGACGCCGTCGCCGACGTGATCTACCGGTGGCGCTTCACCACCGACGACCGGCGCGACAACGACACGTTCCTGTACAACAACGGGCCGGTCACCTCGCTGGACGACGAGAACCTGCTGTTCCGGCAGAGCTACACCCTCGACGTCAGCACCGACGGGGGCGCCTCCTACGGCTCGGCGATCGCGTCCGGCATGGCCGCCCCCTCCTACGTCGGCCCGGCCGGCATGGGCAGTGCGGAGGACTATGTGACGAACCTGCGCGACCCCGCGATCACCGACGTCGCCGGTGGCGGACGGACCCTGACCACCCAGACCGAGGACCCGTTCTTCCTCGACCTGCGCGTCTTCGACCTGATCTACGGCGCCGACCTCTCCGAGCGCGGCCAGGACACGCTGTCGGGCTACAACGTCAACAGCATCGTGCTCGAGGTGCCCAAGTCCGCGGTCGCGATCGACGGCGACGCCACGGCGAACCCGGTCATCGGCGTCTGGAGCACGACCACCCGGCCGACGCTGCGCAACGCCAACGGGACCCCGGCCGACGGCTCGGGATACACCCAGGTGTCCCGGCTCGGTAACCCGCTGATCAACGAGGTCATCGTGCCGGCCGGGCTCAAGGACGCGTTCAACGCGATCCCGCCCGCAGCCGACGCCACCGCCGCCGGCGGCAAGGTCGTCGACCGGGTGCTCGACCCCGAGGTACCGCGGGTGATCCAGGGCATCTACGGCATCGAGCCGCCCGCGCCGCCGCGGTACGACCTCTTCGAGGTGTTCCTCACCGGGGTCGCGAGCAGCGCGAAGGTGGACGTCGACGGCGACCCGTCGACGCCGAACCCGATCGACGTCGACCTGAACTCGCAGGCGCTCAACGCCGGAGCGGCGGCGTTCCAGCCGTCGGAGATGCTGCGGCTGAACATGTCCATCACGGGGCCGACCGGACTGGACGGCAAGCCGCTGCCCCACGCCAGCCGGCTCGGGGTCATCGGCGGGGACATCCAGGGCTTCCCCAACGGACGACGGCTGGCCGACGACGTGGTGGACATCGAACTGTTCGCGCTCGAGGGCATCTACGACGTCAGCAACGTCCCGGCGGACCGCCAGGCAGCGTTCGACGCGCTGAAGGACGGCGACCGGGTGCCGCGCAACGACGCGCAGTTCAGCGACACGTTCCCCTACCTGGCCGCACCCGAGACCGACGCCGTGAACGTGCCCGACCAACAGCACCCGTCCGGCGCAGCGGCGGCCGCGGCCGGCGGCGGCGGGATCGGTGGCACCTGGCTGCCTGTGGTCACCGGATCGGTGGCGTTCCTGCTGATCGCCGCGGGCGGGATCTCCCTCCTCCGCGGCCGGTCGACCGCGGCCAAGGGGATGGCGGGCGCGAAGAGCTGAGCCGCCCGGTGGTGGCGGCGCGCGGCAGCTCCGCCGCCACCATCCCCGCCCGCCTCCCTGCCGGCCACCGCGTCCGCGGACCAGGAGATCGCCCGTGACCAGCCGCAGAACCGCCGTCGATCTGATGGCGGGTGGCGTCCTGCTCCTGCTCCTGGCCGGGGTGTTCGCCGGCTGGACGACGCCCGGTCGGCCCTCCGTCGACGCGGCGGGGGCGGTCGGCGCCGCCGCCGGTCCGGGGACGGCCGACCCCCTGACGGCCGGCATCGCCGCGGCGCAGCAACGGCTGGCCGACGTGCCCGGTGACTGGCGGACGTGGGCGGAGCTGGGGGCGTCCTACGTCGAGCAGGCGCGGATCACCGGCGATCCCTCGTACTACGCCAAGGCGCAGGGGTCGCTGGAGCGGTCGCTGGCGGTGCGTCCGGACGACAACGACCTCGCGCTCACCGGTCTCGGCGCGCTGGCCAACGCCCGGCACGACTTCGCCGGCGCACAGGGACTGGCCACGCGAGCCCTGGCCCTGAACGCCTACAGCGCCACGGCCTGGGGCGTGCTGGACGACGCCCGCACCCAGCTCGGCGACTACCGCGGGGCGTCGGACGCCGTCCGGCACATGCTCGCGCTGAAGCCGGGGGTCGCCTCGTTCACCCGCGCCTCGTACGACGCCGAGCTGCACGGCAACCGGGCCCTGGCGACGTCCGCGCTCGAGCAGGCGCTGGCGGTCGCCGGAACCTCTGCCGAGAAGGCGTACTGCGCGACCTATCTCGGCGGCCTCGCCTGGTCGCGGGGCGACCTCGACGAGGCCGAGCGCCGCTTCGCCGACGGACTGGCGGTGGCTCCCGGCAGCCCCCTGCTGGTGCTGGGCCAGGCCCGCGTCGCGGCGGCCCGGGGCGAGGTCGTGCGGGCCATGCGGGCGTACGACCAGGTCGTCGAGGCGCTGCCGCTGCCCGAGCACCTGGTCGAGTACGGCGAGTTCCTGCTCTCGATCGGGCGCGGGGACCAGGCGCGGGAGCAGTTCGCCGTCCTCGGGACCGTCCGGAAGCTCTTCGCGGCCAACGGCGTGTCCGACGACCTCGGCGTCGCGCAGTTCGAGGCCGACCACGGCCATCCCGCGGCGGCGTTGACCGCGGCGGAGGCGGAGTTCGCCCGCCGGCACAACATCGACGCGCAGGACGCGCTCGGCTGGGCGCTGCACAAGGTCGGTCGCGACGCCGAGGCGCTCCCGCACGCGGCGGCCGCCACGTCCCTCGGTGGCGCGAGCGCACGCTTCCTCTACCACCGCGGCGTCATCGAGGCGGCGCTCGGCCGGGACGACCAGGCGCGGGCCACGCTCGCGGAGGCACTGCACCGCAATCCGTACTTCTCGCCGCTGTTCGCGCCGGAGGCCCGCCGGTTGCTGACATCGCTGGGCGGTCCGCCGTGAGGCGCGCGCTCGTCGTGGGCGGAGCCGCGGCGGCGCTCGTCCTGCTGCCGGCCGCCTCCGCCGGCGCCCATCCGCTGGGCAACTTCACCGTCAACCACTCCGACGCCCTGCTGTTCACGCCGGACGGCGTCGACCTGCGTGCCGTGGTCGACCGGGCGGAGATCCCCACCGCGCAGGAACTGCCGGACATCGCCCCCAACGGCGACCCGGGCCCGGCGGACCTGGCGCGCAGGGCGGCGGTCGAGTGTCCGGCGCTGGCCCGGGACGTCGTCCTGACCGTCGACGGCGACCCGGTGCCGTGGACCGTGGGTGCGACGGCGCTCGAGATCGTGCCCGGGACGGCCGGGCTGCCGACGCTGCGGCTGACCTGTGACCTGCGGGCGGACGTCGACCTGACCGGGTCGTCGCGGATCGCCTTCCGAGACGACCACGAGCTGGGCCGGATCGGCTGGCGCGAGATCACCGCGGACGGGGACGGCGTCCGGCTGCCGCACTCGCCGGTGCCGGTGCGGAGCCCCTCCGACGAGCTGCGCCGCTACCCGGTGGAGCTGCTCACGTCACCGATGGACGTGCGCACCCTGGAGGTGTCGACCGAACCGGGCCGGAACACCGGGCCGGGAGCGGCGCCGGCCCGCACGTCCGGGGACCCGTTCGCCGCGACACGGGCCGCGTTCGACCGGCGGCTGGGCGACCTGATCGGCGGGAACGGGCTGACGCCGGTCGTGGGGCTGCTCGCGCTCGGCCTCGCGATCCTGCTCGGGTGCGGGCACGCGCTGCTGCCGGGACACGGCAAGACGGTGATGGCCGCCTACCTCGCCGGACGGCGTGGCCGCCCGCGGGACGCCGTCCTCGTGGGGGCGACGGTCACGCTCACGCACACCGTCGGCGTCCTCGTGCTGGGGCTGGCGATCTCGCTGTCGAGCGCATTCGCGGGGGAGCAGGTGCTGCGCTGGCTGGGCGTGACCAGCGGCGTCCTGGTCGCCGTCATCGGCGCGGTCATGCTGCGCGACGTCCTGCGGGACGGACGCCGGCCGGCTCCCCTCACGCCGGTCGAGCGGGGCGTGCCCGTCCTGGCCGGCGCTGTGGCCGGCGCCCATGAGAGGGGGTCGCCGGCGCACGTGCACCACGACCACGCTCACGCACACGACCACGAGCACCCACACGACCACGAGCACCCGCACCGCCACGGGCACGAGCACACCCATCCCCACACCCACGGGCGCGGCGGGCTGGTCGGCATGGGGATCGCCGGCGGCCTGGTGCCGAGCCCGTCGGCGCTGCTGGTGCTCCTCGCCTCGGTCGCGCTCGGCCGCACGGTGTTCGGCGTCCTCCTGGTGGTCGCCTACGGCCTGGGCATGGCGGCCACGCTCACCGCCGTCGGCCTGGCGCTGGTCCGGGTGCGGGACCGGCTCGACCGGCGGCTGCGCGCGGGCAGGACGTCGTCCGTGCTCCGGGCCGTGGCCCGCACGGCTCCGCTGGTCACCGCGGCGCTGATCCTGGTGGTCGGCCTCGCCCTGGTCGCCCGAGGCGTCGTCCTCGGCGTCTGACGGCCACAACGGCCGTCCTGGCCGTCAGGAGGGCAGCTGGTATTCGGCGAACCGGGCGCGCAGGTCCTTCTTCGAGAACTTGCCGACGCTGGTCTTGGGCACCTCGTCGATGAACTCCACGGCCTCGGGCAGCCACCACTTGGCCACGAGCGGCTTGAGGTGCTCGAGGATCTCCTCCTCCGTCGCCGTCTCGCCCTCCTTGAGGACGACGCAGGCCAGCGGACGCTCGTCCCACTTCGGGTGCGGGATGCCGACGACCGCGGCCTCCTTCACCTTGGGGTGGCTCATGATCGCGTTCTCGAGGTCGACCGAGCTGATCCACTCGCCGCCGCTCTTGATGAGGTCCTTCGTGCGGTCGGCGATGCGGATCGAGCCGTACTCGTCCATCGCCGCGACGTCGCCGGTGCGCATCCAGCCGTCGGGGGTCGTGAGCTGCACGCCGGCGTCCGGGTTGTAGTAGTCCTGGGCGCACCACGGGCCGCGGACCTGCAGCTCGCCGGTGGCCGTGTCGTCCCAGGGCTGCTCGAGGGTGTCGGCGTCGACGATGCGGGCCTCCACGCCCAGGAAGGGGATGCCGGCGCGGGCGCGCTGGGTGGCCTTGGTCTCGTCGTCGGCGTCCTGGTAGCGGTTGGGCAGCACGCCCGAGGAGGCCACCGGGTGGGTCTCGGTCATGCCCCACGCCTGCAGGATCGGCAGGCCGACCTGCTCGCGGTAGGCCTCCGAGAGCGCCCTCGGCACGGCCGAGCCGCCGCAGCCGATGTCGCGGAGCTTGTGCTCCTTGCCGGCCAGGTGCGGCAGCACGCCCTGCCAGATGGTCGGGACGCCGGCAGTGAAGGTGACGCCCTCGTCGATGATCAGCTTGGCCAGCGCCTCGGGCTGCATCATCGCGCCGGGCATGACCAGTGACGAGCCGGCGGCCGGGGCGGCCTGCGCGATGCCCCAGGCGTTGGCGTGGAACATCGGCACGACCGGCATCGCGACGTCGTGGATGCCGAGGCCGAAGGCGTTGGGCGCCATCACGCCCATCGTGTGCAGGAACGTCGAGCGGTGCGAGTAGACGACGCCCTTGGGGTTGCCCGTGGTCCCGCTCGTGTAGCACATCGAGGCGGCCAGGCCCTCGTCCGTGACGTGGAAGTCGACCGGCTCGGCGTCGGCGAGGAGCGTCTCGTAGTCCTGCACCCGCGGGTCGTCGGGGATCTCGTTGTCGCCGCCGTCGTCCATGACGACGACGTGCTGGACGGTCTTCATCGTGTCGATCAGCGGCCACAGCAGGGGCAGCACCGTGCGGTCGACGAAGACGACCTCGTCCTCGGCGTGGTTGGCGATGTAGGTCAGCTGCTCGGGGAACAGCCGGATGTTGAGCGTGTGCAGGACGCGGCCGGTCGACGGCGCCGCGAAGTAGAGCTCCAGGTGGCGCGCGGAGTTCCACGCGAACGTGGCCACGCGGCCGTCGGCGCTGATGCCCAGGGTGTCGAGCAGCCCGCCGAGCTTGCGCGTCCGCTTCGCCCACTCGGCGTAGGTCGTGCGGGTCACGCCACCGGGGTTGTTGGTGACGATCGTCCCGTCGCCGTAGTGCTGCTCGACGTGCCGGAAGATCGAGTCGACGGTCAGGGGCGTGTCCTGCATCAAGCCGCGCATGGCCGGATCTTGCCAGTGACGGCGCTCACGATCTAGCCGGGGATCCGTCGTCCGTCGTCCTCGACGAGAGCCGCCGCATGGTGGCCGGGACCGCGCTGTGGGGCGGCCTTCGCCGCGATACCGCGGCTCTCGCCGGGTCAGGCGGGGGTCAGGACGACGGGCAGGTCGGCGAGGCCGCGGATGACGAACTCGGGACGGCGGTGCGGCTCCGCGCCCAGCTCCAGGGACGACGTCCGCTCCAGCAGCGCGCCGAACGACGCCTGCAGCTCCACGCGGGCCAGCGGCGCCCCGATGCAGAAGTGGATGCCGGCGCCGAAAGAGATGTGCGGGTTGTCGGTGCGCCCGACGTCCAAGGTCTCGGGCGAGGCGAACACCGCCGGGTCGTGGTTGGCCGACCCCAGCAGTGCGGCGATCTTCGAGCCGGCGGGAGCGGTGATGCCGCCGATCCCGACGTCCTCGGTGGCGGTGCGTTCGAACAGCTGCAGCGGCGAGTCGAAGCGCATCAGCTCCTCGATCGCGGTGGGGAGCAGGGTGCGGTCCTCCCGCAGCCGCCGCAGCTGGTCGGGGTGCTGCAACAGCGCGAGCAGCCCGTTGCCGCTGACGTTGACCGTCGCCTCGTGCCCGGCGTTGAGCAGCAGGATGCAGGTGGTGACCAGCTCGTCCTCGGTGAGCCGGTCGCCCTCGGCGTCGCGCACCGCGACCAGGTGCGAGAGCAGGTCCTCACCCGGCGACCGGCGGCGGTCGGCGGCCAGTTCCCGCAGGTAGGCGACGAACTCGGCAGCGGCCCGCTCGGCGGCGTCCTCGACGGCGGCTGTCCGGCCGTACTCGTACATCTTCACGATGGCGTTCGACCACGGCCGCAGCAGCGGCCGGTCGGTGGCCGGCACGCCCAGCAGTTCGGCGATGACGTCGACGGGGAGCTGCTCGGCCATCCCGGAGAGGACGTCGACGGGCTCGGTGCCGCCCGAGCGCTCGACGAGACCGTCGACGAGCCGGCCCGCCAGGTCCTCCACCCACGGCCGCAGCCGCTCGACGTGGCCGCGCGCGAACGCCGTGCTGATCAGCCGGCGCAGGCGGGTGTGGTCCGGCGGCTCCATCTCCAGGATCGCGTTGCGGTGGATGAGGTTGAAGCTGCCGAACCGCTCGGCCGGCTCCTTGTCCCGCCAGATCCGGCCCAGCCGGCGGTCGCGCAGGACCGCGTTCGCCTCGGCGTGCGTGAACGCCAGCCACAGGCCCAGCCCCTCGTGCCACTGGACGGGCGCGACGGTTCGGGCCGCGGCGAAGGCGGCATAGGGATCGGCGACGACCGCCGGGTCGGTCAGGTCCAGCGGGGGAGCGGACGCGGTCACGGGAGCAGCCTATGGGCGGTGGCCCGGGCCTCCGTACGCTCCGGGCATGGCTTCCCGCAAGCGCTCCTCCGCCGTCGCCGACGCCCCCGAGGGCATCAATCCGAAGGCACCGTGCCCCTGCGGGTCGGGTCGCCGCTACAAGCACTGCCACGGCTCGGGCTACGCCCCGCCGGTGACCCGGCCGTTCGAGGGGCTCCCCGGCGAGGCCGACTGGGTGGCGCTGCGGGAGCTCGTTCCCTCGGCCACGGCCACCCTGCGGACGACGGAAGGCCGCGAGGCCACCCTCGCCAGCGTGCTGCCCGGTGGGACGCCGGCGCTGGTCCGCACCAACGGCGAGATCCTGGTCGGCGTCCAGACGCAGACGTCGTCGGACGACGTGAGCCGCGACATCGGCACCGCCCTGGCGGCCGCGCTGGAGGCGCCGAAGGGGGCGCCGGTGGAGCCGGCCGGATCGACCGGTCCGCGGCTGCAGGACCTGCTCGACCTCACCGCTCCCTTCGAGGTCACGGTGCACGACGACTTCGCCTTCTGGCTCGAGGGCACCGACCCCGGACCGGCCGCCCTGGCCGGGCTGGAGCACGCCAACGAGGCCATCCTGCCGACGGTGCGGCTGGCCGGGCTGGAGGCCGCCTACTGGGTGCGCCCCGGCACCGAGCGGGCGCACCTGCGCTGGGTCCGCCCCGAGCCGGAGGAGAAGCTTCTCGACGCGCTGGCCCGGCTCGGTGCCGCCGAGCAGCTGACTCTCGGCGAGGGCACGCGCTATGCCGGAGCGTTCCGCGCCCTCGGCCTCGTGGTGCCGGTGTGGGACCTGCCCGCCGACACCCCCGCCGAGGAGTGGATCGGGCCCGCCACGGAGTTCCAGAGCCGCCTCGAACGGTCACTGACGGTGACCGATCCCCTCACCCCGGACGAGCGCCGCTCCCGCGCCGGGTTGCTGTCCCGCCAGGTCACACTCCGCTGACGGCGGCGCTCTCCGGACAACCCGTCGAACCCGCGCGGAGCTGCCTCGACCTGATCGGGTGACTCTCGGTCACCCGATCAGGCGCGACGGTCACCACAGAACGCGCCTTCCAGAGGTAAATGACAAGGGCGTTACGTGACCGTGACGTGGAACCGAACGAAGCCCCTTGACGGGAGGTCGTGTTAGCGCTCACATTGGGTCCCGCTCGCACAGATGTGAGCCTGCGCCGGGTCGACCGCGTCGAATGGCGGCAGACGTCTCGAAGAGGAGATCAACGTGAGCAGGAAGCTCGGCTTGACCGCCGCGAGCGCCGTTCTGGCGCTGTCGCTGGCCGCCTGTGGTGGCGGAGGTGCGGGCAGCAGCTCGTCGGGTTCGGGGGGCGAGGCCGCGAACCCGAGTGACACGACGATCGGCGTCTCCATGCCGACCAAGGAGTCCGAGCGCTGGATCGCTGACGGCAACAACGTCAAGAAGCAGCTCGAGGACAAGGGCTACAAGGTCGATCTGCAGTACGCGAACAACGACATCCCGACGCAGCAGCAGCAACTCGATCAGATGATCACCAAGGGTGACAAGCTCCTGATCGTCGCCGCGATCGACGGCACCGCCCTCGGCAGCCAGCTCCAGGCCGCGGCCGACGCGGGCAGCAAGGTCATCTCCTACGACCGGCTGATCCGCGACTCGAAGAATGTCGACTTCTACGTCAGCTTCGACAACTACAAGGTCGGCGTCGCACAGGCCACCGCCCTGCTCACCGGCCTGGGGATCCTCGACAAGGACGGAAACCCCGGCACCGCCAAGGGGCCGTTCAACATCGAGCTGTTCGCCGGCTCGCTGGACGACAACAACGCTCACTTCTTCTTCGACGGCGCCATGGACACCCTGAAGAAGTACATCGACGACGGCACCCTGGTCGTCAAGTCCGGGCAGACCAAGATCGAGCAGGTGGCGATCCTGCGCTGGGAGCAGGAGACGGCGCAGAAGCGCATGGAGGACCTGCTCACCTCCACGTACAACAGTGGCGACAAGGTCAACGGCGTCCTCTCGCCGTACGACGGTCTGTCGCGCGGCATCATCACCGCGCTGCAGAACGCCGGCTACGGCCCGACCACCGACAGTGGCGCCCAGCCGATGCCGATCATCACCGGTCAGGACGCCGAGATCGCTTCGGTGAAGTTCATCGCTGACGGAGTGCAGAGCTCGACCATCTTCAAGGACACCCGTCTGCTGGCCGAGCAGGCCGTGACCGCGGCCGTCGCCTTCCTCAAGGGCGACACTCCGAAGGCGAACGACACCAAGACCTACGACAACGGTCAGAAGGTCGTGCCCTCCTACCTGCTGCCGGTCGTCACCGTCTACAAGGACGACATCCAGAAGGAGCTCGTCGACACCGGTTACTACACCGCCGACGAGGTCGCCAAGGGTCAGGCCAGCTGACCCTGTACGAGGACCGGTCGGGCCCGGTGGCGACAACGCTGCCGGGCCCGGCCGCACCACCCCGCACGACCCGGCTCCACCCGCTCCGCCCCGTGCGACCGCCCGCTCGCTGACGGCCCGAGCCGCCGTCCCGCTGCGGGCCCCGGCCACCTCGGACCGCCAGATCGGTCCCGAGGGCCCACACTTTCAACGCCGCACACCGCACTCGACGACGAGGACGACGGATCCATGGCAGAGAACATCCTGGAGATGCGCTCCATCACCAAGACCTTCCCCGGCGTGAAGGCGCTGGAGAACGTCAGCCTCGACGTGCGCCGTGGCGAGATCCACGCGATCTGCGGCGAGAACGGGGCCGGCAAGTCCACCCTGATGAAGGTCCTGTCGGGCGTGTACCCCACCGGCACCTACGACGGCGAGATCCTCTACGACGGCGCGCCGGCCTCGTTCGGCGGCATCCGCGACAGTGAGCACGTCGGCATCGTGATCATCCATCAGGAGCTCGCGCTCGTCCCCTACCTCTCGATCGCGGAGAACCTCTTCCTGGGCAACGAGCGCCGCGGTCGCGGCGGTCTCATCGACTGGAACCTCGCGAACGCCGAGGCGGCGAAGCTGCTGGACGAGGTGGGCCTCGACGAGAACCCCGTGACGCCGGTGGGTCAGCTGGGTGTGGGCAAGCAGCAGCTGGTCGAGATCGCCAAGGCGCTGTCGAAGGACGTGCGCCTGCTGATCCTCGACGAGCCCACCGCGGCGCTGAACGACACCGACTCGTCCCACCTGCTGGGCCTGCTGCGCAGGCTCAAGGAGCGTGGCATCACCTCGATCATGATCTCGCACAAGCTGAACGAGATCACCGCGATCGCCGACCGGGTGACCGTCATACGCGACGGCAGGACCGTGGAGACGCTGTCCCTGTCGGCCGGCGAGGTGACGCAGGAGCGGATCATCCGCGGCATGGTCGGCCGCGACCTGGAGAGCTTCTACCCGGCACGGGAATCCTCCCCGGGCGACGAGGTCATGCGCATCGAGGACTGGACCGTCTGGCATCCCAGCCAGGACCGCAAGGTCGTCGACGGCGCCGGTTTCAGCGTGCGCGCCGGTGAGGTCGTCGGCATCGCGGGCCTCATGGGTGCCGGCCGCACCGAGCTGGCGATGAGCATCTTCGGCCACTCGTACGGGCGCAACATCAGCGGCCGGCTGTTCATGCATGGCAAGGAGGTGCGGCCCCGGAACGTCGCCGATGCGATCGACGCCGGTATCGCCTACGCCACCGAGGACCGGAAGAAGTACGGCCTCAACCTCATCGAGGACATCCGCACCAACATCTCCGCGGCCGCCCTGGGGAAGCTCTCGCAGGGCGGCTTCGTCAACGGGAACGAGGAGATCAAGGTCGCCGAGGACAGCCGCAAGGGCATGAACATCAAGGCGCCCAGCGTGATGTCCATCGTCGGCAAGCTGTCCGGCGGCAACCAGCAGAAGGTCGTCCTGTCCAAGTGGTTGTTCACCGACCCGGACGTGCTGATCCTCGACGAGCCGACCCGCGGCATCGACGTGGGTGCGAAGTACGAGATCTACACGATCGTGAACCGTCTGGTCGCGGCGGGGAAGGCCGTCGTCATCATCTCGTCGGAGCTGCCCGAACTGCTGGGCACCTGCGACCGCATCTACACGCTGTCAGCCGGCCGGATCACCGGTGAGGTGCCGGTCAAGCAGGCGACTCAGGAGAACCTGATGGCGCTCATGACCAAGGAGAGGGAGCTCGTCGCATGACCACCGCGCCTCCGAAGCTGGACAAGAGTGCGACGGCCGGCGAGGCCGCGCCCGCCGCCGCCCTGCACACCGGCACGAGTGACCTCCGGGCACTGGTGAGCCGCAACCTGCGGCAGAGCGGCATCTACGTCGCCTTCGTGGTGATCGTCGCACTGGTGGCGATCCTCACGGACGGGCTCTCGCTGAACCCGACGAACGTCACCAACATCGTCCTGCAGTACTCCTACATCCTGATCCTGGCGATCGGCATGGTCATCGTGATCATCGCCGGTCACATCGACCTGTCGGTGGGCTCGGTCGTAGCACTGACCGGGGCTGTGTCCGCGACCCTCGTCATCAAGCAGGGCCTGCCCTGGTGGGCCGGCATCCTCGCCGCCCTCGCCGTCGGGCTGCTGATCGGCATGTGGCAGGGCTTCTGGGTCGCCTACGTCGGCATCCCGGCGTTCATCGTGACCCTCGCCGGCATGCTGCTGTTCCGGGGACTCGCGCAGGAGGTCCTGCACAGTGTCTCCCTGTCGCCCTTCCCGCCCGCCTACGGCAAGGTCGCGACCGGCTTCCTCAACGGCCTGCTCGGCGGCAACGGCTACGACGCGTTCACCCTGCTGATCTTCGCGCTGGCCGTGCTCGGGTACGCATTCAGCTCCTACCGCACCCGCGTCGCCCGCGTTCGCTACCAGCAGCCGGTGGAGTCCTTCCCGCTGTTCGTCCTGCGGGTCGTCGTCGTGGCGGCCGTGGTCATGTGGTTCGCCTGGCAGCTGGCGCACGCCCGCGGCCTGCCCATCGTGCTGATCATCCTGGCCGTGCTGATCCTTGCCTACGGGGTCCTGACCAAGCGGACCGTGTTCGGTCGCCAGGTCTACGCCATCGGCGGCAACCTCGCCGCGGCCCAGCTGTCCGGCGTGAAGGTCCGGGTCGTCAACTTCTGGATCTTCGTCAACATGGGCTTCCTGGCCGGCGTCGCGGGGGTCATCTTCTCCTCGCGGTCGAACGGCGCTCAGCCGGGGGCTGGCAACATGTTCGAGCTGGACGCCATCGCCGCCTGCTTCATCGGCGGCGCGGCCGTCACCGGCGGTGTCGGCACGGTCGTCGGTGCGGTGGTCGGTGGCCTCCTCGTGGCCGTGATGAGCAACGGCATGCAGCTCCTGGGTGTGGACCAGTCGATCCAGTCGGTCGTCAAGGGCCTCGTGCTCCTGCTCGCCGTGGCCTTCGACGTCTACAACAAGCGCCGCGCCGGCGCTGCGCGCTGACGCCCCGTCCGGCGCCGCGGCCACGATCCCGCCGCGGCGCCGACGGCCCGCCCCATCGAGCCCGAGGAGGAGTCGTGCCACCCGAGGCGGCGACAGCCCGCCCGCTCGTGATGGCGGACGTCGCGGCCCGGGCCGGGGTCTCGCACCAGACGGTGTCCCGGGTGATCAACGGGCATCACAGCGTCGCGCCGCAGACCCGGGAGCGCGTGCAGCGGGCGATCCGCGAGCTGGGCTACCGGCCCAACCTGGCCGCCCGTGCCCTCGTCACGGGATCGACCCGCACGATCGGGCTGGTCAGCGTGAAGATCGACCAGTACGGGCCCGCGCAGACCATGCTCGGGCTCGAGAGCGCGGCGCGGGCCGCCGGTTACTCCCTCAGCGTCTCGATCCTGGACGAGGCGACGGCCGTGGCCGTCCACGAGGCCGTGGACCGCTTCGTGGCCCAGTCGGTGGACGCCGTCCTGGCGCTGAGCACGTACGACGACGCCGCGGAGGCCCTGCGACAGTTCGAGGCGCCCGTGCCGCTGATCGCCGTCCAGGTGGGCGGCGGGGACGACCGGCCGGCCGTCGGCGTGGACCAGGAGACCGGTGCGCGGCTGGCCACCCGGCACCTGCTCGACCTCGGCCACCGCACGGTGCACCACGTCGCCGGGCCGGCCGACTCGCAGGAGGCGCGCGCCCGCATCGCCGGGTGGCGCGCGGAGCTCGCCGCGGTGGGGGCGCCGGTGCCCGAGCCGCTGCAGGGCGACTGGACGCCGTCCTCCGGGCACGAGGCCGGCCGCTGCCTGGCCGCCCGGATGCGGGCGGGCGAGCCGGTCACGGCCGTGTTCACCGCCAACGACCAGATGGCCCTCGGGCTGCTGGCCGCGCTGCACGAGGAGGGGCTGTCGGTGCCCCGCGACGTCAGCCTCGTCGGCTTCGACGATCTGCCCGAGGCGCCGTACTTCACGCCCCCGCTCACGACGGTGCGGCAGGACTTCGCCGAGCTCGGCCGCCGCGGGGTGCAGCTGGTGCTCGCCCGGCTGGCCGGCACGGACCTGCATCCCGACCCTGTTCCGCCGGCGCTCATCGTCCGCGCCAGCACCGGCCCGCCCGCAGCCCCGGCGCCCTGTGTGGGCGCACGAGGTCTGGAACGGCCAGGATGTTAACGCTCACAACAGTTCCGGACGGCGAAAGGGTCTCCTGACATGACGACGGATGCCGCTGCGGCGATCACCGGCGGTCGCACGGCCGTGGGGATCGAGCTCGGATCGACCCGCATCAAGGCGGTGCTGATCGGCCCGGATTCCGCCCCGCTGGCCGTCGGCACCCACGACTGGGAGAACCAGTTCGTCGACCGGCGGTGGACGTACTCGCTCGACGCCGTCTGGTCAGGGGTGCAGCAGAGCGTCGCGGCCCTGGCCGACGACGTGCGGCGACGTCACGGCGTCGAGCTGGCCGGGGTCGGCGCCCTGGGCGTGTCCGCGATGATGCACGGCTACCTGGCGTTCGACGCCGACGGTGCGCTGCTCGCGCCGTTCCGCACCTGGCGCAACACCAATACGGGCCCGGCGACCGAGCGGCTGAGCGCGGAGTTCGGCGTCAACATCCCGCACCGGTGGAGCGTCGCGCACCTGTACCAGGCGATCCTGGACGGGGAGGAGCACGTCGGCCGGGTGCACCACCTGACGACCCTGGCCGGCTACGTGCACTGGCAGCTCACCGGCGAGAAGGTGCTCGGCATCGGCGATGCCAGCGGCATGTTCCCGATCGATGACGACACCCGCGGGTACTCCGCGCCGATGCTGACCCGGTTCGACCAGCTGGCCGCCGAGGCCGGGGTCGAGCTGAGCCTGGCCGAGCTGCTGCCCACCGTCGCCGTCGCCGGTCAGCCGGCGGGGACGCTCACCGAGGCGGGTGCCAAGCTGCTCGACCCGACGGGGCGGCTGCGCGCCGGCATCCCGCTCTGCCCGCCCGAGGGCGACGCGGGCACGGGGATGGTCGCCACCAACTCGGTCGCCCCGCGGACCGGCAACGTCTCCGCCGGGACGAGCATCTTCGCCATGGTCGTGCTCGAGCACGAGCTCTCGCGGGTGCACCGCGAACTGGACCTGGTGACCACGCCCGCCGGTGACCCGGTGGCCATGGTGCACTGCAACAACGGCGCCAGTGAGCTGAACGCCTGGGTCGGGCTCTTCGCCGAGTTCGCCCGCGCGCTGGGCGTGGAGGTCACCCCGTCGAAGGCCTTCGAGACGCTGTTCACCGCCGCGCTCGACGGCGCCGGCGACGGTGGCGGCATGGTGGCCTACAACTACCTCTCCGGGGAGCCGATCACCGACCTCCACGAGGGCCGGCCGCTCTTCCTGCGCTCCCCGGACAGCCCCTTCGACCTCGGCACGTTCATGCGGACGCACCTGTACTCGTCCCTGGCCACGCTCCGGATCGGCATGGACGTCCTGCAGAAGAGCGAGGGCGTGCGGCTGGACCGGATGTTCGCCCACGGCGGCCTGTTCAAGACCGAGGGCGTCGCGCAGCGCTTCCTGGCCGCCGCCATCGACACCCCGGTCTCCGTCGGCGACATCGCCGGCGAGGGGGGCGCCTGGGGCATCGCCGTCCTGGCCGCCTTCGCCGGCGGCCGCACGCCGGACCAGACCCTGGCGGACTACCTGGACACCGCGGTCTTCCGGGGAGCGAGCCTGCGGACCGTCGAGCCCGATGCGGCCGACGTCGCCGGCTTCGACGCGTTCATGGAGCGGTACGTCGCCGCGCTCCCGGTCGAGCGGGCCGCCGTGGACCACCTGAGCCCCGCGCAGCGAGGAGAGAACGAATGACGGCCACCCTGACCGAGCGCGGCACGCACCGCGAGCAGCGCGAGCACGTGGCGCGGCTGCACTCCTACCTCACGCGATACCAGCTGGTGACCTGGACGTCGGGCAACGTCTCGGAGCGCGTGCCGGGCGAGGACCTCTTCGTCATCAAGGGCAGCGGCGTCGAGTACGACGAGCTGACCTGGGAGGGCGTCACCGTCTGCGACCTCGACGGCAACGCCGTCGACGGGGTGAAGAAGCCCTCGAGCGACACCGACGCGCACGCCTACGTCTACCGGCACATGCCCGAGGTCAACGGCCAGGTGCACACGCACAGCCCGTACGCCACGGCGTGGGCCGCGCGCGCGGAGGAGATCCCGTGCGTGCTCACCGCCATGGCCGACGAGTTCGGCGGTCCGATCCCGGTCGGGCCGTTCGCGCTCATCGGCGACGACTCGATCGGCCGCGGCATCGTGGAGACGCTGTCGGGCTCGCGGTCGCCGGCGGTGCTCATGCGCAACCACGGCGTCTTCACGATCGGGCCGTCGGGCAAGGCGGCGGTCAAGGCCGCCGTCATGACCGAGGACGTCGCCCGGACCGTGCACTTCTCCCGGCAGCTGGGCGAACCGCTGCCCATCGACCAGGCGGACGTCGACAAGCTCTACGCCCGCTACCAGAACGTCTACGGACAGTGAGGATGGACGCCCCCGTGGCAGTCGACGCAGTGGCATTCGAAGGTTCCGAGGTCTGGTTCCTGACGGGCAGCCAGGGGCTGTACGGCGAGGAGACCCTCCAGCAGGTCGCGTCGCAGTCGCAGCGGGTGGCCACCGCCCTCGACGAGGCGGGGGAGGTGCCGGTCCGCGTCGTCTGGAAGCCGGTCCTCAAGGACGCCGGGGCGATCCGGCGCGCGATGGGCGAGGCGAACGAGGACCCGGCCTGCCTCGGCGTTATCACCTGGATGCACACCTTCTCGCCGGCCAAGATGTGGATTCCCGGGCTCGACGCGCTGCGCAAGCCGCTGCTGCACCTGCACACCCAGGCCGACGCCGCCCTCCCGTGGGCGACCATCGACATGGACTTCATGAACCTCAACCAGGCCGCGCACGGCGACCGCGAGTACGGGTTCATGCTCACCCGCCTGCGGGTGCCGCGGACGACGGTGGCCGGGCACGTCTCGAACCCCGCCGTCCGGGCGCGGGTCGGGTCGTGGGCCCGGGCGGCCGCCGGTGCCGCTGCCGCGCGTGGGCTGAAGCTCGCCCGGTTCGGCGACAACATGCGCAACGTCGCGGTGACGGAGGGCGACAAGGTCGAGGCCGAGATCCGCTTCGGCATGTCGGTGAACACCTGGGGGGTCAACGACCTGGTCGAGGTGGTCGATGCCGTGCCGGACAAGGCCGTCGACGCGCTGATCGAGGAGTACGGCGACCTCTACGAGTGGGACGCCGACGTGGCACCGGGCGGCGGCAAGCACGAGGCCGTCCGCTACCAGGCCCGCATCGAGGCAGGTCTGCGGTCGTTCCTGGAGGACGGCGGCTTCGGGGCGTTCACGACCAACTTCGAGGACCTCGGCGGTCTCCGCCAGCTCCCGGGCCTGGCCGTGCAGCGGCTCATGGCCGACGGCTACGGCTTCGGCGGCGAGGGCGACTGGAAGACCTCGGCGCTGACCCGCGTGCTGAAGGTCGCCGGCGCCGGGCTGCCGGGCGGGACCTCGTTCATGGAGGACTACACCTACGACCTCGCCTCCGACCGCCCGAAGATCCTCGGGGCGCACATGCTCGAGGTCTGCCCGACCATCGCCGGGGAGCGGCCCCGGGTGGAGGTGCACCCATTGGGCATCGGTGGCCGCGAGGACCCCGCGCGCCTGGTGTTCACCGCCGCTCCGGCGCCCGGCCTGACCGTCGGCTGGTGCGACCTCGGCGACCGGTTCCGGTGGGTGGCCAACGAGATCGACGTCGTCGAGCCCTCGGAGCCCCTGCCGAACCTGCCCGTGGCCCGCGCGGTGTGGGAGCCGCGGCCGGACTTCGCGACCGCGACCGAGGGCTGGCTGTCCGCCGGCGGTCCGCACCACACGGTGCTGACCACCCAGCTCGGCGCCGACGAGCTGACCGACCTCGCCGACGTGTTCTCCACCGAGCTCGTGCTCATCGATGCCGGCACGACCCGGCGTTCGCTGGCCAAGGAACTCCGGTGGAGCGCCGCCTACCACCGCCTGGCGCAGGGCATCTAGCCCCACGGCTCCCGGGCCTTTCGAGCCGTTGGACCCCCCTGGTCCGATGCTTGTGCTCTGCTCCGCTGGGCGGAGCAGAGCACAAGCATCGGCGGGGACGCCCTCAGAGGTGGCGGATCAGGTACCGGTAGAAGCCGGCGCCGCGGTGCAGGGCGGCCACCGAGATCCGCTCGTCGGCCGCGTGCAGTGCCGCGAGCTCGGCCTTGCTCAGGTCGAAGGGCATGAACCGGTAGACGCTGTCGCAGATCTGGCTGAAATGGCGCGCGTCGCTGGCCTGCACCATCACGTACGGGGCGACGGCGGCGTCGGGGTACACCGACCGGGCTGCGTCGGCGATCAGGGCGAACGCCTGGTTGTCGGCCCGCGAGACGGGTGAGGGGTCGTTCCCGGAGACGACCCGCAGCTCGACCTCCGGGTCGTCGACCACCCGCCGGAGCCGGTCGACCGTCGACTGCACGGTCTCGCCGAGCTCGATCCGGATGTTCAGGTGCGCCATGGCACGGGTGGCGAGCACGTTGGGCGCGTTGCTGCCCTCCAGCCGGGTCACCGCGACCGTGGTGCGCACCAGCGCGTTCCCCTCGCGGCTCGCCCGCGACAGGAGCGCGGCGAGCGCCGGACGCAGCTCGGCCGCGTGCGCGAAGAGCGCGCGATACGGGCCGGGCGCGTGCCGGCCCAGCGCGTCGATCATCGCGAGGACGACGTCGTGCAGGCGGGCCGGGAAGGGGTGGTCCTCGATCCGCAGGATGGCCCGGGCCAGCCGCGCCGGCGCCCCGCCCCGCACCGGTGCGGACGCGTGCCCGCCGGGATCGCGGGTGACCAGTTCGACGTCCAGCACCCCCTTCTCGGCCAACCCCACGACGGCGACCGGCCCGGGAACGCCCGGGAAGACCCCGGTGACGACCGCGCCGCCCTCGTCGAGGACGGCCCACGGCCGGATGCCCCGCTCGCCCAGCGTCTCGACCGCGAGCCGGGCGCCGACGCCGAACACCTCCTCGTCGTCGCCGAACGAGAGGTACACGTCGCGGGCCGGGGTGACGCCGGCCGCGACCAGCGACTCGACGGCCTCGAGGATCGCCACCAGCGCGCCCTTGTCGTCGATCGCGCCGCGGCCGTGCACGTAGCCGTCCTCGATCAGCCCGGAGAACGGGTCCCGGGTCCAGTCCTGCCCGGTGACCGGGACGACGTCGTAGTGCGCCATCAGCACCATCGGCGGCGCGTCGTTGCCGCTGCGCCAGCGGTAGAGCAGCGCGCCGCCGCCGAGCACCTCGCGCTCGAGCACGCGGTGGGTCTGCGGATAGAGCTGCGTCAGCCGCTCGCGGAAGGCCGTGAAGGCAGAGGTGTCCCGGTCCTCGGAGGCGGGCGTCGAGACGGTCGGGATGCGGACCAGCTCGGCCAGCCGGGCGGCGGCGCCGTCGGCGTCCAGACCGTCGAGGTCGGGGTCCGGCACGTGCACCGGCAGCGGCCGGAAGCCGGCCACGCGCCGGGCCACCGCGGTGACGGCGGCCCCACCGGCCGCTACGGCGAGCAGCCGCCTCACAGCGCCGGATCCGTCGCGGGGCGACCGACCGCACGTCGGCGGCCCTGGGCGCGTCGGAGAAGGCCAGGCGGGGGACGAAGACCAGCGAGACGGCCGCGGCCAGGGCGGTGACCCCGCAGATCGTCCACACGGTCAGGTAGCCGCCCAGCGAGCCCGCCGTCCCCTCGCTGCCGTCGGCCAGGGTGGGCGCGCCGGTGGCGAGGGCGACCGCGAAGGTGGCCGACGCGAAGCTGCCCCCGAGCACCTTGGTGGTGTTCGTGAGCCCGGTGGCCACGCCGGTCCGACCGGCCGGTGCGGCGGCGGCCGCGGCGGCGGGGAGCGCGGCGACGAGCGCCCCGGAGCCCAGGCCCGCGACCACCATCGAGCCGAGGACCTGCGCCAGTGTGGCGTGGAAGGGCACGAGGAGGAGGTAGCCCGTGCCGGTGAGCGTGGCCGCGCCGATGAGCGTCGTCCGCGGGGTCGTGCGCGCGGAGATGCGGGAGAACTGGCCGGCCCCGAGCAGCATCGACACGACGTAGCCGCCGATGACGATGGACACCTCGCTGGTCGACAGCCCGAGCCCGTAGCCGTACACGGCCGGGTCGGTGCGGGCGTAGGTGGACAGCGGCCCCTGCGCGCCGAGCACGCTCACGCCGAACAGGCCGGCGGTGAGCTGAACGGGCCACATCGACGGGCTGCGCAGCACGCGGAAGTCGACCAGCGGGTCGGTCCGGCCGAGCTCGTACCGGACGAACGGGACGACGAGCAGCAGACCCACGACGGTGACGAGCCACGGCCAGAGCGCCCCGGGCCCGTTGATCCGCACGAACGTCAGGCCGCCGGTGACGACGAGGAGGACGACGCTGAGCAGCGCGGCGCCGGTCGCGTCGACCGAGCCCGCCTGGCGGTCCTCGCTCTCGGGCACCCGCAGGCCCACGACGACGCACACGCCGACCACGAGGAGCCCCGGGATCAGCAGCACCAGCCAGAACCGGTCGGCCAGCGCGCTGCCGACCTGACCCCCACCGAGCGCGCCGACGATGGCGCCCAGCTGCAGGGCGGCGACGATGAGGCCCGTCGCGCGCCGGGTCTGCGCCGCCTGGTCCGGGAGGTTCCGCGCCCGGTTGTGGACGAGGGCGACCTGCAGGGGCAGCCACGAGGCGTAGACGCCCTGCACCGCCCAGGCCGCGAGGAACACGGGAAAGCTCGGCGCGACCGCCAGGACACCGGTGGCCGCGGCGGCGATGGCGGCGGTGATCAGCAGCAGGCGGCGGTGCCCGTGCAGGTCGCCCAGCTTGGCGGCGATGGGCACCACGATCGCCGACAGCATGAGCTGGGCCGCCTCGAGCCAGTTGACGTCGGCGTCGTGGATGCCCAGGTGCCGCGCGATGTCGGTCAGCAGCGGGATGTAGTAGCCCTGGAGGACGCCGCTGGTGAACTCGACGAACACGAGGAACCCGACGAGCCCCCCGCCGAGCCCGGCGATCCGTCCGCCGGGTGCCCTGCCCGTCGCTGCGTCGTCCTCCATCTAGAGGGGGTCGCGGCTGATCGGGCAGCTCATGCAGCGCGGGCCGCCGCGGCCGCTGCCCAGCTCCGAGCCGGCGATGGCGATCACCTCGATGCCGGCGGCCTCCAGCGCGGCGTTGGTGACCGTGTTGCGCTCGTAGGCGACCGCGAGACGGGGCGCCAGCGCCAGGGTGTTGTTGCCGTCGTCCCACTGCTCGCGCTCGGCGGTGACCGGATCCAGGCCGGTGTCGATCACGCGCAGCCGGTCGATGCCCATGGCGGCCGCGGCGGCGACGACGAACGGCTGCGGACCGGTGACCGCCAGCTCCGCGGTGTCGGCGTCGTCGGCCACACCGTCGGGGGCGGTGACCGTCCAGGCGACCAGGGTGTCGGCGACCGCGGGGTACATGACCATCGCGTCGGCGTCGACCATCGTGGCGATGGTGTCCAGGTGCATGGTGGCCCGCTGCTGGGCGATCGGGACGACGAGCACCGTCTGGGCCAGGCCCCGGGCGAACAACCGCCGGGCCAGGCGCTCGGCCCCGCCCGGCGTCGTCCGCTCGCCGACGCCGACGGCCACCACTCCGGGAGCCAGCAGCAGGACGTCGCCGCCTTCGAGGTGCTCGAGATGCGCGCCGTAGAGCTGCTCGGCTCCGGCGAAGCGGGGGTGGTGGGTGTAGACGGCGGCGGTGATGGTGCTCTCGCGGTGCCGCGCCGGCATGGCCAGCGAGGTCACGGCCACCTCGTCGCCGACCCAGACCGAGGAGTCGCGGGTGAACAGCAGGTTCGGCAGCGGGGGGACGACGAAGTCGCCGCGGTCCATGACCTGGTAGGCCAGCCCGTGCCCGCCGCGCAGCTCGTCGTGGGCCAGGCCCGCGATGAGGGCGCCGGAGAGGTCCTCGGGCGCGAGGCCGGCCAGGTGCGCGGCGGCGCTGCGCTGCAGGCTGGCGCCCAGCCGGGGATCGTCGCCGGCCGCGGCGATCAGCTCCGCGCGGGCGGCCGGGAACGACAGCACCTCGGTGAGCAGCCGGTCGAGGTGCAGCACCTCGACCCCGCGCTCCGTCAGCGCGGCGGCGAAGGCGTCGTGCTCCTCCTGCGCGCGGTCGACCCACGGCACGCCGTCGAACAGCAACTGGTCGTTGTTCCGGGGCGTCAGCCGGCGCAGCTCGGGGCCGGGCCGGTGCAGCATCACGGTGCGCAGCCGGCCGACCTCGCTGGTGGCGCCCACGGCGGGGACGGTCGACGGGACCCTGGCTGGGTTCATGGCCGAAGGTTTCCACAAGCCGCCCCGCCCGCGCCCGGTACCCGCCGGGAAACCGCTGGATATGGTGCCTCGCGGCGGCTCGCAGCGGCGCGGGCCCACCTGTCCGGAGGCCCGCGTGGATCTGTTCGACCTGACCGGCAAGGTCGCCGTCGTCACCGGCGGTACCCGCGGAATCGGCATGATGATGGCCCGCGGTCTGCTGCAGGCCGGAGCTCGCGTCTACGTCAGCTCGCGGAAGGCCGACGCCGGCGAGGCCGCCGTCGCGGAGCTGTCGCAGTTCGGTCGCGTGGCCTCGATCCCGGCCGACCTCTCCCGCGAGGAGGAGTGCACCCGGCTGGCGACCGCGGTCGCCGAGCGCGAGGACGAGCTGCACATCCTGGTGAACAACGCCGGCGCCACCTGGGGGGCGCCGTCGCTCGAGGAGTTCCCTTCCTCGGCGTGGGACAAGGTCGTCGACCTCAACCTCAAGTCGCCGTTCTTCCTCACCCGCGCCTTGCTGCCGCTGCTCGAGGAGGCCGGCACCGACGACGACCCGGCGCGGGTGGTCAACGTCGGCAGCATCGACGGCCTGCACGTGCCCCCGATGCACACGTACTCGTACTCCTCGAGCAAGGCCGCGCTGCACCACCTCACCCGGGTGCTGGCCAAGGAGCTCGGGCCCCGCCGGATCACGGTCAACGCCGTCGCGCCGGGTCCGTTCGAGTCGAAGATGATGGCGGCGACGCTCGACGCCTTCGGTGCGGAGATCGCCGCACGCTCGCCGCTGAACCGGATCGGCCGCCCCGACGACATGGCCGGCGTCGTCGTCTACCTGGCCAGCCGGGCCGGCTCCTACGTGACCGGGGCCGTCATCCCCGTCGACGGCGGGATCGCCACCACCCGCTGACCCGCCGCGGGACCGTTCCGGTTCCGGATCTCCATCGGCCTCCGCGGGCATTGCGTCCGCTGCCGGCGGCCGACACCCTGAGCCGCTCTCCGCGCGGCGCGACCGGGCCGACGTCGGGGAGATCTCCGTCCGCCGCACGTATCCGGCAAGGGGGTGACCCGACTCTTCGTCCCGTCTTGATCACCTCCGCGGCGCGGCGCCGCGGCACGCGAAGAGGAACCGCCTCCACCATGAGCCTGACCGAGCTCCCCGGCGAGCCCGAGCCCCTGGCCCTCGTCCTCGACGACGCCGTCCTCGACACCCTGGCCCCGGGCTTCCCGGCCGCCGACGTCGACGACCTCCGCATCTCCGTGCACGGACCGGTCTTCGCGGCGGGCGACGACGGACTGGCGGCCGAGGTGACGACCTGGAACGTGGCGATCCAGCACACCCCGGCGATCGCGGTGGGTGCCACCCGCGCCGCCGACGTCTGCGCCGCCGTCTCCTGGGCGGTCGCGCACGACCTGCGGGTGGCGGTGCAGGCCACCGGGCACGGGCCGGTCCGCAACGCCGCCGGCTCGATGATGGTCACCACCCGCCGGATGCAGGGCGTGTTCATCGATCCCGAGCGGCGGACGGCACGCGTCGAGGCCGGCGTGAAGTGGAAGCGGGTGATGGAAGCCGCCGCCGAGTTCGGCCTGGCCGGGCTGTGCGGCTCGTCGTCCGACGTCGGCGTGGTCGGCTACACCCTCGGTGGCGGGCTGGGCTCGCTGGGCCGCAAGCACGGGTTCGCCGCCGACCACGTCCTCGCCGTCGAGCTGGTCACCGCCGACGGAGAGCTGCGCCGGGTCACGGCCGCCTCCGACGCCGAGTTGTTCTGGGCCGTGCGCGGCGGCAAGGGCAACTTCGGCATCGTGACCGCGCTCGAGATCGAGCTGGTACCGCTCACCACCCTCTACGCCGGGGGCATCTTCTTCGCCGGGGACGACGCGGCCGCCGTCCTGCACGCCTACCGCGCGTGGGCGCCGACCCTGCCCGAGGACGTCACCACGTCGGTCGCTGTCCTCCGCATGCCGCCGATGGAGGAGCTGCCGCCGCCGCTGCGCGGGCAGACCGTCGTCCATTTGCGGTTCGCCTACTCCGGGCTCGACGAGGCCGAGGCCGAGTCGCTGATCGCGCCGATGAAGGGCGCGGGCACGATCCTGCTCGGGTTCGTCGGCCCCATGCGGACCGACGAGATGGACGCCATCCACATGGACCCGGTCGACCCGCTGCCCGCGTGGGAGAAGGGCATGCTGCTCGGCGACCTGGCGGCGGAGACGGTCGACGTCCTGCTCGCGGCGGCCGGCCCGCAGGTCGACGTCCCGCTGGTCATGGTCGAGCTGCGGCAGCTCGGCGGTGCGCTGGCCCGGCAGCCGGAGGCGCCGAACGCGGTCGCCGGCCGCGGCGCGCCGTGGATGGTGTTCGTGCTGGGCCCCGGCATCCCGGAGCTGGCGCACGTGGTGCCCGCCGTCGGGCGCGGTGTGCTCCGTGCCCTGGAGCCGTGGGCGGCGCCCGGCTGCCCGCTCAACCACCTGGGCGACGTGTCCGGCCCCGATGAGGTCGCCGCCGCCTACCTGCCCGCGACGGTGGAGCGGCTCCGCGCGGTGAAGCGGGCCGTTGACCCGGCCGGCGTCTTCACCTTCGGCCACGCCTTCTGAGTGGGGGCTGAGAGCGCAGGAAACCTGCGCTCTCAGCCTCCGACCGCTGTCACGACTGCGTCCATGAGGTGCGCATGGTCGTAGGGCCGCGTCGTGTTGGCCATGACGACGATCCCCAGCCCGAGGCCGGGATACAGGCGCATCGCGTTCCAGAAGCCGAGCCCGGTGCCCCAGTGCTCCACGAACGCCGGGCTCGCGTTCCGGTCGGCGGCGGGCCGGAACCAGCCCAGGCCGAGGTCGAACGGCGCACCCGGCGTGACGATGGCACGCATCGACCGGACGGCCTCCGCCGAGAGGATGCGGTGGCCGTCGATCACGCCGTCCGCCAGGTGCACCCGGAGCAGCCGGGCGGCGTCGGAGGCAGTGCCGATCAGGCCGCCGTAGCCGCTGCCGGCGACCCGGAACGGTCGGAGCGCGATCTGCTCGCCGTGCCGGTCGCCGACGATGCCGGCCGGCAGGATCGCGCGGAGCAGGAGGCCGAGGGGCGGGCGCAGGCGGACGTAGCCGGTCGCCGGTTCACCTCCGGCAGGGGAGTAGCCGGTGCAGGACATGCCGGCCGGCTCGAGGACGGCGCGTCGCACGTGCGCCTCGAACCGTTCGCCGGTCACCCGCTCGATCGCCTGCGCGAGTACCAGGTAGCCGAGGTTCGAGTAGCGGGCCGGCCCTCCGGCGGGGCGCTTCGGGCGGCCGTGCCGGGCCAGGATCCCGGCGGCGAACGCCCGGGCGTCGTCGTCGGAGGCATCCCCGGGGAGGACCCACCGGAGCGGCAGCGGGTTCGCCGCACCCGAGGTGTGGTTCAGCAGCTGCCGGAGCACCGGTCGGTCGCCCGAAGTCGTCCGGAAGCCGGGGACCAGCGGGTCCACGGGCGCGTCGAGGTCCAGCTGCCCCGTGCCGGTCAGGCGCATGGCGGCGGTCGCCGTGACGATCTTCGACATCGAGAACCAGGGGAAGCGGGTCTCCGGCGTGACCGGGCGCCGGCGTGTCAGGTCCCGGTGGCCGAAGGTTTCGACGAACAGGAGCCGCTGGGCACCGGTGACGGCGAGCGCCATCCCGGGAACGTGGTGCCGCTCCATCAGGTCTGTCACGGTGTCGCGCACGCTGGTCGGCATGGGAGAACAGGGTGCCGCGCCGGGCCCCCGTGTGGCGTGGATCCGTGCAGGTGAGCTGCTCGAATCCCACTCGGCGATCAGTCGGGGAGCAGGACGCCGGGGTTGCAGATGCCGTTCGGGTCCAGGCGCTCCTTCACCGCGCGCAGCACCTCCACCCCGAGCGGGCCGATCTCGCGCTCCAGCCAGGGACGGTGGTCGGCACCGACCGCGTGGTGGTGGGTGAGCGTGCCGCCGGCGCCGAGCAGCGCGTCGGTCGCGGCCCGCTTGGCGGAGAGCCACTGCTGGATGGGGAGGTCGTCGTCCCGGTCGGCCACCACGGTCACGTACAGCGAGGCGCCGGTCGGATAACCGTGCGAGACGTGGCTCATCACCAGCGGACGGCGTCCGTCGCGGGTGAGCGACTCCCGCAGTGCCCGGCGGACGGCGTCGTAGACCGTGGGCAGCGCCGACCACGTGGCCGCGGTCTCCAGGGTCTCGACCATCAGCCCCGCGTCCAGCAGGGTGTCGCGCAGGTACGGCGCCTGGAACCGGTGCTTCCTCCACGACTCCCCGACCCGGCGGCCCAGGCGCGTGCCCCCGCCGTCGCGCAGCAACGAGGCCGCCGTACGGCTGCGGGCGCGGAGCATCGCCGGAAGCCCCTCCCAGCCGAGCACCAGCAGGCAGCCCTCGCCGTGCCCGCGCGCCCGGAGCGTCGTCCGCAGCGCCCGGGCGCCGGTGCCGGCTGCCATGAGCAGGTTGGTGCGGGTCTCGTCGGAGTCGGAGAGCCGGACGACGTCGGGCAGCAGGTCGTTGCGGGCCAGCTGCTGGATCGCCGCGAGCCCGGCGGCCCAGGAGCGGAACGACCACCCCTCGTACGAGCTCGCGGACGGCGTGGGACGCACCCGCAGCCGCAGCTCGGTGATCACCCCGAGCGTCCCCTCGGAGCCCAGCGCCAGGCCGAGCAGGTCGGGGCCGGCCGCGCTGGCCGGTGGGTGGCCCAGCTCGAGGACGCCGGACGGCGTCGCCAGGGTGAGCCCCGCGACCAGGTCGTCGAAGCGGCCGACCCCGGTCGAGGCCTGCCCCGCCGAGCGGGTGGCCGCGTAGCCCCCGACGGTGGCGAACTCCCAGCTCTGCGGCAGGTGGCCGAAGGTGAGCCCCTCCCGGGCCAGTTCATGCTCCAGCGCGGGGCCGCGCATGCCGGGGCCCACGGTCACCAGGGACGACGGCACGTCGAGCGCCTGCACCGATGCCATGCGGCCCAGGTCGACGGCGATCGACGGCCGGTCGTCGGGGTCGATGCCGGCGAGCCCGCCGACCACGCTCGTGCCGCCGCCGAAGGGCACCACGACCACGCCCAGCTCGCTGCACGCGCCCAGCAGCGCCGCCGTCTCCTCGGTCGTCCCGGGGGAGACGACGGCGTCCGGGGCGTCGGAGGCGTCGCCCTCCCGGCGGCGCAGCAGGTCGAGGTAGCTCTTGCCGCCCGCACGGCGCAGGCGTGCCTCCCGGTCGGTGCGCACGTTGGCCTCACCGAGCAGGCCGACCAGGACGGTGCGGGCCTCCTCGGGCAGCCGCGACGGGGCCAGCCGGATGTCGGCCACGGCGACCGGCGGGGTCGACCGGGGCGTCCAGCCGAGCTCCTTGGCGAGGTAGCGGCGGGCCGGCTTGGGGAGCGCGGCGCCGAGGTCGGGCTCGTCCCTCGGCTCCCTCTCGGCCGCGGAGCCGGACGGGCCCCATCCCTGGATCGTCAGTTCCGGCTGCTCGGACACGGCTACAGTCTGCCGGTGCTCGCGCGGGGGAGATGCAGGTGACCGCCGCGCTGCCGGGTTCGCTGTCCCCCGAGCGGCGGGCCCGTGACCTCGACGTCCTCGCCGGCGGACCCGTGGACGTGGTCGTCGTGGGCGGCGGCGTGACCGGGGCGGGCGTGGCCCTGGACGCCGCGAGCCGGGGGCTGTCCGTCGTCCTGCTCGAGCGCGCGGACCTCGCCGCCGGCACGAGCAGATGGTCGTCGAAGCTCGTGCACGGCGGGCTGCGCTACCTCGCGCACGGCGAGATCGGGCTGGCGCGGGAGAGCGCCCGCGAGCGCGCCGTCCTCATGGGCGCCACCGCGCCGCACCTGGTCCGCCGGCTGCCCTTTCTCGTCCCGGACGCCGCCGGCCGCGACGTCACCGCTCTCGCCGCGGCCGGCGGGCGGCTGGGCGACCTGGTGCGGCTGTCCGTGCCTGGCGGCCGCGGATCGCTGCCGGCGACCCGGCGGGTGCGGCCCGACGACGTGGCCCGGATGGTGCCGGCCGTGCGCCCCGGGCGCGGTGGCGTCGTCTTCTGGGACGGCCAGCTCACCGACGACGCCCGGCTGGTCGTCGCGCTCGCCCGCACGGCCGCCGCGTACGGAGCCGCCGTGCTCACCGGGGCGACCGTCACCGGGGTGGACGGCGCCGGGGTGGACGGCGCCGACGTGCACGTGCAGGTCGACGGGACGGCGACGACGCTGCACGCTCGTGTGGTCGTGAACGCCGCGGGTGTGTGGGCGCAGCGGCTCGCGCCCGGCATCCGGCTCGTGCCCTCGCGCGGCTCGCACCTCGTCGTCCCCGGTGCGCGGCTGGGCTCGCCCTCGGCGGCGCTGACGGTGCCGCTGCCCGGGTCGCGGTCGCGGTACGTCTTCGCGCTGCCGCAGGCCGACGGGCTGGTCTACCTCGGGCTCACCGACGAGCCGGTGTCCGGGCCCGTGCCGGACGACGATCCGCTGCCCAGCGAGGCGGAGGTCGCGCAGTTGCTGGCGACCGTGAACCAGGTGCTCGACGTGCCGCTGACGCGCGACGACGTGGTGGGCGCCTATGCGGGTCTGCGGCCGCTGGTGCTGCCGGCGTCGGCGGGGACCGGGCCCGGCGACGCCACGGCCGACCTCTCGCGCACGCACCTGCTCTCGGCGGACGGACCGGTCCTCACCGTGGTCGGCGGCAAGCTGACCACCTACCGCGCGATGGCCGAGCAGACCGTGGACGCCGTCGTCGCGCGGCTGGGCCGGGGGGCGCCGCGGTCGGTCACCGCGCGGCTGCCCCTCGTGGGCGCCGCACCGCGCGTGGCGCTCGTCCGGATCGCCGCACCCCAGCGGCTGGTCGCCCGGTACGGCTCCGAGGCGCCGGTCGTCGAGCTTCTCGGGCCGGCGGCGGTGGTGGCCGGCCGGCCCGAGACGGTGGGGGAGCTGCGGTTCGCCGTCCGGCACGAGGGTGCGCGCACCGTCGGCGACCTGCTCGACCGCCGCACCCGCATCGGCCTGGTGCCCGCCGACCGCGCGCGGGCGGTGGTCGTCGCCGAGCAGGTGCTGGCCGAGGAGCTCTAGCGGCCGAACTCGCCGTTGCCCGGGTTCAGGTGCAGCGCCGCGGGGTCGAGCCCGGCGGTGGTCAGCGCCAGGAGGACGGCGGCCCGCCGCTCGCCCGGGCCGGCCCCGTGCCCGGCCCGGACCAGCGCGGACGCCAGCAACCGGCAGCGGTGCCGGGCGAACGGCGTCCCGTCGTCCGGTTCGTCGGCCAGCGCGACGCCCGGCGCCACCTCGCGGGTGAACGCGGGCACCGCGGTGCCGAACAGCAGCGGAGCGCGCTGCCGCATCCGGAGCGCGACCCGGGCCACCGCGAGGGCGTGCTCGCGGGCAACCGTGACGGCGGCCGCACCGAGCCGATCCGGCGTCCCGGGGAGGCCGGAGAGCTCGGCCCGGAAACCGAGGCCGTAACCCTCCAGGGTGCTCACCAGCTGGGCGAACGCCTCGGGGGCGGCGGCCGGGGTGAGGTCGAGGAAGCAGGTGGCGGCGGCGGGACCGGGGCCTCCGCCGGCGACGATCGCGAAGGCCGGGACGCCGGCCGCACTGCGGTAGCTCAGCGTCCAGGCGCGCCGGCCCAGGAACCGCGGTTGCAGGGCGCTCGCCATCCGCTCGCAGGTCTGCCCGCCCCGGCGTCCGCCCGCAGGGCGGAGCGCGCCCGCGGAGGCGCGGAAGTAGCGGGCGTGGAGGGCGTCGGTGAGTGCCGCGGTGACGAGCCGGGACCCGCCCCGCACCGCGACCGGCTCGCCGGCGACGCGCACCGACCCGTCGAGCTCCGTCTCGTCGGCGATGCGCAGCAGCAGCGACGTCCAGCGGCCGTGGGAACGGGGAGGGGTATGAGGACAGTCGTCGAGCGCGAGGGACACGGGCTGCTCCAGGCTCCGGGCCGTCGGCCGGACCGACGGCTCCAGCGAAGGAGAGGAGCAGGATCCGCTCGTGGATACATACACGCACGGCCACGCCGAAGCCGTCCTGCAGTCGCACCGGTGGCGCACCGCCGCGAACTCGGCGGCCTACCTGCTGCCCTCGCTGCGCCCCGGGCTCGACCTGCTCGACGTCGGCTGCGGCCCGGGCACGATCACCGTCGACCTGGCCGCGCTGGTGGCGCCGGGCCGCGTGCTCGGCGTCGACATGACCGACGCGCCGCTGGCGGAGGCCCGTGACCTCGCCGAGCGCACGGGCGCCTCGGTGGTGTTCGAGGTGGGCGACGTGTACGCGCTCGCCGAGGACGACGACTCCTTCGACGTCGTGCACGCCCACCAGGTGCTCCAGCACCTCGCCGACCCCGTCGCGGCGCTGCGCGAGATGGCCCGCGTGTGCCGGCCGGGTGGGCTGATCGCCGTCCGGGACGTCGACTACGCGGCGCTGGGCTGGTTCCCGGCCGATCCCGTGCTCGACGGCTGGCTGGACCTGTACCGGCAGGTGCACCGCCGCAACGGCGGCGAGCCCGACGCCGGCCGCCGGCTGCTGGCCTGGGCGCACGAGGCCGGCCTGCGCGACGTCGTCCCCACCACCGGCTCGTGGTGCTTCGCGACGCCGGCCGACCGGCAGTGGTGGGGCGGGTCGTGGGCCGGCCGCGCGACGACGTCGTCCTTCGCGGAGCAGGCGGTCGCCTACGGGCTGGCGACGACCGACGACCTGGCGGAGATCGCCGCCGCCTGGCTGCGGTGGGCCGCGGCCGACGACGGCTGGCTCGGCATGCTGCACGGCGAGCTGCTCATCCGCGTCCCCTGACCTTCCCCATGGGGGCGCGTCGCTCTCCTGACCGACAGTGTGCGCTGTTCGGCAGTTTCCTCGCGGCGGATTGGTGCCGAACAACGCACATCGTTGCCCGGGCTCAGCCCTGGCGGGCGGCGTTGGCCTGGACGGCGGTGCTCACGTACTGCGCCAGACCGGGCGCGATCTCCTCGTAGTGGGCGGTGAACCGCTCGTCCTCGACGTACATCCGGCCGAGGCCCGCGTGCATCTGCGGCGGGCAGTCGTAGAAGTTCCGGCTGATCTGCTGCCGGTGCTCCTCGGCGATGTCCATGGCCCCGGGTGAGTCGGCCGGGACGCCGGACCGCAGCGCCTCGGCGAACCGACGCTCGACCGCCGCCCCCTCCTCCTTGATCCGCAGCCAGTCCTCCTTCGTGTACGCCGCCGTGCGGCGGTTGGACTGCGCGTAGGCCTCCGTCTCGCCCCAGCGCTCCTCCACCTCGGCGTCGTACTGCGCGGGGTCGTGCTCGCCGAACACCTCGAACCGCTCCTCCGGGGTCAGTGAGATCCCCATCGACCGTGCCTCCATCTCCTTCTCGACGGCCGCGACCATCGCCGACGTCCGCTCCAGCCGGTCCCGCAGCAGCCGGTGCTGCCGGCGCAGGTGCGCCTCGGGATCGGCCGACGGGTCGTCGAGCAGGGTCGCGACCTCCTCGAGGGGGAACCCGAGCTCCCGGTACAGCAGCACCTGGTGCAGCCGATCCAGATCCGCCGGACCGTACTGCCGGTAGCCGGCCGCCGTCCGTCCGGACGGCGACAGCAGGCCGATCCGGTCGTAGTGGTGCAGCGTGCGCACCGTGACGCCGGACAGCGCCGCCACCTCACCGACGTTCATCGGGTCCTCCCTCCACTGACGTCGAGGAGCCTGCAGCCTGACGCAACGTCAGGGTCAAGCGTCTTTCCCCGCCTGCCCGGCACGGAGCCGGAAGGCGGAACACGCGGGCTCACGCCTTCCGTCGGCACCGGGTGACCGCCATGCTGCACGGCGTGACCGCTGCCGAGGCGCCGGAGGCTCCGTCCCAGGAGCGGACGACGGCGCGTCGCCGCAGGTGGGTGCCGTGGGCCGCCCTCGCGACGGCCGTGCTCGCGGTCGCCGGTTACGGGCTGTGGTGGCTCGTCCTGTCCACGCCGATCCGCGACTACGGCAGCTACGGGGTGGGCTTCCACGACGTCGAGCCAGGTGCCTCCCGGGCGATTGCGCTGGGGCCGTTCTGCCTCGACGGAGCCGGCTCGGCGACCATCGACGACGTCACCGTCGACCCCGCTGGTCTGACGGTCGTCGACTTCGCGGTCCGGCACGCCGACCCCCACGAGTACTTCGGCAGCTTCCCCGGATCCCTCCGCGACTCCGGCTTCGGGGCGTCCCGCACCCTCACCGACCAGTGCGATCGCGGCGACCACGCGGAGGCGGCCGTGGAGGTCCTCCGGGGCGTCAACGGGCCGGCGGTGACCGATCACGTCTACGTGCACTGGTCGACCGGCGTCCGGTCCGGGGTGCTCGCCCTGCCGGTCCAGGCCGCGCTCTGCCTGGACGGCGAGGTCGACGACGACCTCTGCGCACCGGACCCGGTCCCGTTCGACGGCAAGCGCTGAGGGACGAGCGGTGTCATCGAGGTCACCCCTCGACGCCGGCGTCCTGACCGCAGAGGTCCGGTAGGGTTCGACGCAGCGAAGGGGAGTAGCCCCCAATGTCGCGGTCGACATACTGACGAGGCCCGGTCCATCCGGGTGGCGTCCGGCCGTGCGGCCCCGCTCCGGCGAGGCGGGCGAGACCTTCGATCCAGGCATACGTGTGCCGGGATCGAGGTCCGCGCCTTGGTCCCGGCCGGACCAGAAGGGCCCCCGTGGACGCCGTCCTCATCAGCACCCTCGTCGCCTTCGGCGTCATCTTCGTCGCCGAGCTCGGCGACAAGTCCCAGCTCATGGCGCTGACCTTCGCCACCCGCTTCAACGTCTGGCCGGTGCTCATCGGCATCACGGCCGCGACGGCGATCGTGCACCTCGTGTCGGTCGGCATCGGCTACGGCCTCGGTGCCGCCCTGCCCACCGGGTGGATCAACCTCATCGCCGCGCTGGCCTTCATCGGCTTCGGCTTCTGGACCCTCCGCGGGGACGAGCTGACCGACGACGAACGGGACAAGGTCAACCGCGCCGGCAAGGGCGCGATCATCGCCGTCGGCACCGCGTTCTTCCTCGCCGAGCTCGGCGACAAGACGATGCTCGCGACCATCACGCTGGCCACCGACTACGGCTGGTTCGGCACGTGGCTGGGCTCGACGCTCGGCATGGTCGCGGCCGACGCGCTCGCGATCGTCGTCGGCCGGGCCCTCGGCAAGCGGCTGCCCGAGAAGGCGATCGCCTACGGCGCCGCCACCCTCTTCTTCATCTTCGGCATCTGGCTGGGCATCGAGGCCATCCTGCAGCTCACCTGATCCGGCGGTCGCGGGGTGCGCGAAACCTGCTGCGCGGCCGGCCGGACGGCGCTACGGTCCCGCCATGCCGTTCCGTTGACGCACCCCGCCGACCGTCCTGCCGCCCGCGGCCCGGTCCCTCACCCGGCTCGCCGTGGGCTGGGCCGCGTTGTCGGAGCTGGTGCCGCTGTACCCGCTCTACGCGCTGCTCTTCACCGACCACGGGCTCTCCGAGGCCCAGATCTCCGGGCTGTTCGGGCTGTGGTCGATCGCGTCGGTCGTGGCCGAGGTACCGGCAGGCGCGCTCGCCGACCGGTGGTCGCGGCGCGGCGTCGTCGTCCTGGCGGGCGTGCTGCAGGCGGTCGCCTTCGCCGTCTGGACCGCGGCCCCGGGGTACGCCGCCTTCGCCGTGGGCTTCCTGATCTGGGGGCTCTCGGGCGCGCTGGTGTCGGGCGCCTCGGAGGCGCTGGTCTACGACGGGCTGGCCGCGCTCGGGGCGGCCGACTCCTACGCCCGGGTCAACGGCTGGATGGTCTCCGCCGAGCTGCTGGTGCAGGTGCCGACCGCGTTCGCGGCCTCGGCCCTCTTCGCACTCGACGGCTACACGCTGGTCGGCTGGGTCAGCGCGGGCGTGTGCCTGGCCGCGGCCGCGCTCGCCCTCCGGTTCCCGGAGGCCCCGCGGACGGCGGACGACGAGGACGACGTCCCGCTGCTCGAGGGCGTCCGCGAGGCGCTGCGCCCGGCCCTGCGGTGGGCGGTGCTGGCGGCGGCCCTCGTCGGCGGACTGGACGCCGTCGAGGAGTACTTCCCGGTGCTGGCCTCGGACTGGGGCGTCGCGACCAGCGCCGTCCCGGTCGCCGTGCTGTGCATCGCGCTGGCCGGTGCCGCCGGGGCCGCGCTGGGCGGCCGGGCGGAGCGGCTGCCGTCGGCGTGGCTGCTCGGCGCGCTCGTCGCGGCGGCGGCGTGCCTGGCGGGGGCCGCCGTCTGGGCCCGGCCCGCGGCGCTCGTCGTGGTCGCGGTGTTCTACGGGCTGTACCTGGCGGTGCTGGTGGTCGTCGAGGCGCGGCTGCAGGCGCGCATCACGGGACCGCACCGGGCGACGATCACCTCGGTCGCGGGCGTGGGCATCGAGCTGGCCGCGCTGCTCGTGTTCGCCGCGTGGGCGCTGGGCGGGGCGGTCGCCGTCGCCGTCCTGGTGCTGGCCGTCGTCCCGGTGGTCCGGGCCGGGCTCAGGACGCCGGAGCCGGCCTGAGCCCGGTGATCGAGACCCACGGCAGCACGAGCTGCACCAGCGGGCCGATCGCGACCGCGTAGAGCACGGTGCCGAGCCCGAGCGTGCCGCCGAGCGCCCAGCCGGTGAGCACGACGCCCACCTCGATGGATGTGCGCACCAGGCGCACGGAGCCGCCCGTCCGGCGGACCAGGCCTGTCATGAGCCCGTCGCGTGGCCCCGGACCGAGGTCCACGCCGATGTAGGCGGCGGTGGCCAGGGCGTTCAGCAGCAGGCCGGCGACGAGGAGGGTCACCCGCCACGGCAGCGCCGACGGCGCGGGGACGGCGGCCAGGGCTCCGTCGACGACCAGGCCGATCACGACGACGTTGCTGACCGTGCCGAGCCCGGGCCGCTGGCGCAGCGGGATCCAGCTCAGCAGAACCAGCGCCCCGACGACGATCGTGATCCGGCCGATCGACCAGCCGGTGCGCTCGGCCAGGCCCTGGTGCAGCACGTCCCACGGCATGTTGCCCAGGGTCGAGCGCAGCAGCAGCGCCATGGAGACGGCGTAGAGCACCAGACCGGCGTAGAGCTGGACCAGGCGGCGCGGGAGCCGGCGTCCGCGCAGGCTGCGGGGGTGGGCCAGGTGGGCGAGGGTCACCACCGCAGCAGCACGACCGACGGGCCCGCGCATTCCCGGCTCAGCCCGCCGGGTACGCGGCCTCGGCGGCGGCGGTGGCCGCCCGGAGGACCTCCTTGACCGGCAGCTCGAGCCGCCCGGCCAGCGCGGCGACGTCCTCGTACTCGACGCTGACGTTGACCACTCGGCCCCCGTCGACCGCGAGCTTCACGCCGACCCGGCCGCCCAGCACCTCGACCGAGGTCTGCGCGCGCTCCAGCGCCACCTTGCCGACGGGCACGACCCGCATGCCGATCGTCGAGGTGGTCGCGAAGACGGCGGCGCGCACGTGTGGCTCCGCGTCGGCCCGGCAGAGCACGGACAGGGTGTGCGCGGGGCGGCCCTTCTTCATCAGGATCGGTGTCAGCCACGCGTCGGAGGCCCCGGCGGCGAAGAGGGTGTCGAGCACGCCGGGCCACAGCCGCGGATCGAGGTCGTCGACGTTCGTCTCGAGGACGACGGCTCCCGGCGCCGGCGGCTCGTCGGCCGACCCCAGGACCAGCCGGACGACGTTGGGCAGCTGCTCGGGATCGCGTCCGCCGGCGCCCACCCCGACCCGCTCGACCCGCATCGGCGGCAGCGTCGTCCACTCGTCGACGCGGGCGGCCAGCAGCGCCGCCCCGGTGGGCGTGCACATCTCGGCCGGCACGGGCCCCGCGGTGACGGGGATGCCGGCCAGCAACTCGAGGACCGCGGGCCCCGGGATCGGGACGACGCCGTGCGCCCCGCGGGCCGAGCCGCTGCCCAGCGTCACCGGGCTCGCCGTCAGCCGGGTCAGGCCCAGGTGCTCGAAGCCCGCGACGACCCCCACGACGTCGGCCAGCGCGTCGAGGGCGCCGACCTCGTGGAAGTGGACCTCCTCGGGCGGCATCCGGTGCACCCGGCCCTCGGCGAGCGCCAGCCGCTCGAACACCGCCAGGGCGCCGTCGCGCACGGTCGGGGCGAGGTCCGCATCGGCCAGGATCGTCCGGACGTCGGCCCAGGTGCGGTGCTCCGAGGACGGCGGCGCGTGCACGTGCACGCGCGTCGCGCCGAGGCCGTGCCGGGCGGTCTGCTCGGTGACCAGGCGGACGTCCTCGACGGGAAGCGCGGCGATGGCGGCGGCCGGCACGTCGAGCGGCACGCCCGCGTCGACCAGGGCGCCGAGCAGCATGTCCCCGGATGCGCCGGCGGAGAGGTCGAGCCACCCGATCATGCGGCCACTATCCCAGGCGCCTGATTTGAGTTGATCATCGTCGAGTGGCTGCCCGACACGCAGACGGGGGGCAACCACACGCCGATGATCACGGTCGAGGGGGTCAGCGCCCCGTGCGGCGGGCGACACGGGCCGCGAACACGCCCGCGGAGTAGCCGTTGTCGATGTTGCTGACCGCGACGCCGGGCGCGGCGGAGTTCAGCATCGTCAGCAGAGCGCCCAGCCCGCCGAACGCGCCGGGCTGCCCGGCCGACGTCGGCACCGCGACGACCGGGACGTCGGTGAGCGCCCCGATCATGGTGGCCAGCGAGGCGTCGGGGCCGGCGACGACGACGAGGCAGTCGGCGTTCCCGAGCAGCGTGCCGTCGGCGAGCGCGCCGCGCAGCCGGCTCCCGGCGAGGTCGTCGACGCGGACGACGTCGGTGCCGGTCACGCGGGCGACGAACGCGGCCTCCGCGGCGACCGGGGTGTCGCCACCGCCGGCGCACAGCACGCGCACCCGGCCCACCGGCTCGGGGATCGGCCCGACGACGGCGGCCATCGCGGCGGCGTCCATGGTCGTGTACGCGTCGTGCTCGCTGGCCAGCGCGACGAGGGTCTCGGCCGCGGCCCGCAGGACGAGCGCCGGGCGGTCCGGGCTCTCCCGGCGGGCCTCGCGCACCAGCGTCAGCACCTGCTCGGTGGTCCGTCCGGTGGCCCAGACGACGTTCGGCTCGACAGCCGCCGCCCGCCCCTGGGGCGTCTCGGCGGCGGGCTCGGGCACCGGCCCCAGCACCGGCTCGGAGGGGCTGCCGGTGCCGAGCGGGGGATCGACGGGGCGGGGTCCGACGAGCAGGGGCGCGAAGCCGTCGTCGTCCAGCGGGGAAGGCTGCACATCTGTCACGCTAACGGCCTCCTCGGGCGCGTCGGCGTCGGCCGCGGTCGCCGTGTCGCCGTCCGGCGGCGGGCCGAACAGGACGTCGAGCGGGTTCGCACCCGGGGCGCGGGTCTGGGTGACGCCCGACAGGCGGACGACCCGGTCGCGGCCGCTGCGCTTGGCGTCGTAGAGGACGCCGTCGGCGGCGGCGAACAGGGTGCGGCGGTCGTCGCCGCGGGCCGCCGACGCGATGCCGACGCTGATCGTCACGGTGCCGTCGAGGCCCAGGTCGGACCAGTCGTGCTCGGCCACGGCCACGCGGATGCGCTCCAGCGCCCGCTCGCCCTGCTCGGCGGTGGTGTCGGGCAGCAGGATGACGAACTCGTCCCCGGCCCAGCGGCAGACCTCGTCGGTGTCGCGGACGCCGGCGACGAGCAGGTCGGCGACCGTCCGCAGCACGACGTCGCCGCCGGGGTGCCCGATCGTGTCGTTGATCGCCTTGAACCGGTCGACGTCGACGACGGCCAGGGCCGGGGCCGCCCCCGCCGACAGCAGCCCGTCGAGGCGAGCCTCGGCGTAGCGGCGGTTGGGCAGGTGGGTGAGCGGGTCCTCGTAGGCCTGGCGGCGCAACTGGCCCGCGGCGCGCTCGGTCTCGAGCAGGCTCTTGCGGCGGCCGAACAGCTCGACCCAGCGGGTGCGCCGCTCGTCGACCCGGTCCAGCTCGTCGGTCAGGTAGGCCTGCAGGTACGGCAGTGCGCGGCCGGCGTCGTCCAGCTCGGCGTGCAGCGTGCACAACTCGCGCAGCGCGGCCCGGCGCAGCCGGGGCAGGCCGTGCTCCGTGGCGAGGGTGAGCGCGGAGACGAGGTGCTCGTCGGCGGTGCGGGCATCGCCCTGCCGGCGCAGTGCCCGGCCGAGGGCCAGCTGCGCCGAGGCGAGCTGGGCGCGGTCGGCGGTGGCCGAGGTGATGCGGACGGCGGCGCGCAGCGGACCGATCGCCGCGGCGTGCTCGCCGAGCCCGACCAGCGCCCAGCCGTGCACGATCTGCGCCGCGACGATGCTGGGCGCGTCCGGGGGCAGGATCTCGAGCGCCTGCTCGGCCAGCCGGCGGGCCTCGCCGAAGTGCGGTGCGGCCGACTCGTCGGCGCCGTCGTCGAGCAGCCCCTCGCCCAGCTCGGCGCACAGCTCGCCCAGCCGGATCCCGGCGTCGGCGACGAGCAGCACCGGGTCACCGTCCTCGAGGGCGAGGGCGTCGGGGGCCGCGGCGGCGGCGTGCGCCGCCTCGTGCGAGCGGCGCTGGTAGTCCAGGGCCAGCGGCATGAGCTCGAGGTCGGCGAGGACGCCGGCCAGCGTGCCCAGGGTGTCGACCAGGAGGGCGGACGGCGGCAGCGAGGAGTCGAGCAGGCTCGCGGCCTCGACCGCCTCGTCCATGGCGGCGTCGATCCGCCGGGAGAGCAGCTCGATGCGGGCGTGCCGGGCCAGTCCGGCGGCGCGCTGCAGGCCGTCGTCGGCGGCGTCGAAGGCGGCCTTGGCGGAGCGGACGAGCGCGATGGCCAGGGCGGCGCGGGTGGCCGACTCCGACCGCGGATCGCCGTCGTCCCCGGCGCCAGTGGCGGCGGCGGTGCCGGTCTCGATCAGCTCGGCGACGCCGGCGTGCAGGTCGAGCGCCGGCTCGGTGGCGGCGTCCGGGGTGGTCGACACCGGGTCGCCGACGAGGGTGAACCCGGCGACGCGCAGCCGGCGGACCAGCAGCTCGGCGCGGAGCGTGTCGGCCCAGGCGCGACCCAGGGAGCCCGGGGCGTCGTCGGACGCGTCGCCGGCCGGTTCGGCCGCGACGTAGGGGGAGGGATCGCGCTCGACGCCGGCGAGCAGTTCCTCGGCATCGTCGAGTTGCCAGTTCGCCAGGGCGGCGCTCACCCGTTGGTGCAGGGCTCCGGGTGGCACCAGCGCACTGTGCACGTCGGTGGGGTCGCTGTCGAGCAGGTGTTCGGAGCCACGCCGTCCCCTGTCCGTCGCGTCCCACGTGTCCCAGCCGCGGGCCGCCCGGCCGTCCGGGCGGTGCTCGGCGGTGCTCACTGCGTCTCCCCGGCGGGTGCGTCGTCCGGCGTGTCCGACGGTGTGTCGTCCGGCGACTTCTGCGCGCGGTCGTCGGGGGCACCGGCCCCGGGTGCCCGCACCCGGTTGCGGCCGCCCCGCTTGGCGGAGAACAGGAGCAGGTCGGCGGTGTCGAAGAGCGTCCGCCAGCCGACGGGACCCTCTGCGTCCTCGCCCTCGGCGATCGCCGGAGCCGTCGCGACGCCGACGCTGATCGTCACCGACTCGGACAGCTCCAGATCCGACCAGTCGGCCGTGGCCACCGCGCGCCGCAGTCGCTCCATGACGACGACGGCCTGCGCCTCGGTCGCCGTGGGCAGGACGACGAGGAACTCGTCGCCGGCCCAGCGGTACACCTCGTCGCCGGTGCGGCTGTGCTCGCGCAGCAGGTCGGCGACCCGTCGCAGGACGGCGTCCCCCTGGGTGTGCGACGCCTCGTCGTTGACCTCCTTGAACCGGTCGACGTCGACGACGGCCAGCGACACCGGCTCGGCCCCGAGCCGCAGGGCACCCAGCCGGCGCTCGGCGCTGCGCCGGTTGCCGAGGCCCGTGAGCGGGTCCTCCAGCGCGTGCCGGCGCAGCAGCGCGGCCTGGCGCTCGGCCTCGCGGAGCCGGCTGCGGCGGATGAACATGTCCGCCCACATCTCGCGGGCGCGGGCGTGGGCGCGGCCGGTGTCGGCCCGGTAGGCCTCCAGCCAGTGCAGCGCCTCGCCGGGGCGGCCGAGGTCGGCGGTGTTCTGGCCGAGCTCGAGCAGGCACTGCCGGTAGCGCCGACGGTCGCCGGCGGCGACGAATGCGCCGGCAGCGTCGACGAGCAGGCCGACGGCCTCCTCCCCCTGCTCCGGGTCGTCGTCGCGGTCGGCGAGCCGGGCGAGCACGCGGGCGAGCGCCAGGTCGGTGTACGCGCGCAGCCAGACGCCGCCGTAGCCCTGGACGTGCCGGCGCACCCGCCGCAGCGGCCCGAGCGCGCCGTCGAGGTCGTCGGAGCACTTCAGTGCCCACGCCTGGACGACGTCGAGCAGGTCCTCCTCCGCGGGCTCCGGCCCCCAGGGGAGTTCACGGGCCGCGATCGCGGCTGAGATGGCCTCGACGGCGAGCTCGCGGGATCGCTCCAGCTGGCCGCGGCGGCGCAGGGTCTGGGCCAGCTCGGCGTGCTGCTGCGCCGAGAGGAGGCGCATGCGCCACTGGTCCTCGGGCTCGCGCAGTGCGGCGGCGACGTGCTGACCGCGCAGCGCGTGCGCGACGGCGAGCTCCTCGAGGTCGAGCCCGGAGAGGGTGAGCGAGAGCCAGCGATGGGCCTCCAGCAGGGCCTTGCTGGGCTTCGCCGCGGCGGGGCCCTCGGCGAGCAGGCTGGCGTCGACGGCCAGCAGCATGGCGCCGTCGAAGTGGTCGGCCGTCACCTCGATGTGGGCGAGGTAGGCCATGGCCAGCGCGGTGTCGGCGGTGGACGGGCATTTCTCGAGCGCCTCGCGGGCGGCGCTCACCTGCTCGGGCACCGCGTCTGAGTCGTTGTCGAGGAGGCTGCGCCGGGCGGTCACGGAGTGCCGCCAGACCACCCAGAGCGGCTGATCGGCCTCGGCGAGGGCCTCGTCGGCGGCGTCCAGGGCGGGGAGGAACGCGGCGTCGTCGTCCCGGTGGGCGACGGCGAGCAGGCGCCACAGCGCGGCGTGCAGCTCGCAGTCGGCGACAGGGGCCGGGCGGGGCGTCACGGAACCCTCCAGTCGCGGGTGATCGGCCGAGGGCCGGAATCTGCCGGGTGACGAGTAGCAGCTTCCCCCAGGCGGAGCTCTCGCTCGCACCTGCCCGCACTACCCTCGTCGGATGCCCGGGATGCCATCCAGCACGCCTCCGACGCGGTTCGCCTATCTCGGGCCCGAGGGTACCTTCGCCGAATCTGCCCTGATCAGTGCCGGTGCCTCCTCGGAGGGAGCCCGTTCACCCGCCCCCAGCGTGGCGGCCGCACTGGCCGCCGTCCGATCGGGGGACGTCGACGGCGCACTCGTCCCGCTGGAGAACTCGGTCGAGGGCTCGGTGCCGGCGACGATGGACGGTCTGGCCGACGGAGATCCGGTCGTGATCGTCCGCGAGGTGTTTCTCCCTGTGACGATGACGCTGGTGGCCCGGCAGGGTGTGGCGCTCGGCGACGTGCGGTCGCTGGCGAGCCATCCGCACGCCCTGGCGCAGTCGGCGCGGTGGCTCGCGGCGAACCTGCCCGGCGTCGCGCCGCTGCCCGCGGCGTCCACCGCGGCGGCCGCGGCCGCCGTCGCCGCGGGGGAGTTCGACGCCGCCGTCTGCGCGCCCATCGCGGCCGAGCGCTACGGGCTGGCGACGCTGGTCGCGGACATCTCCGACCACCCGGGCGCGGTCACCCGGTTCGTGCTCGTCACCCCGCCGGGGCCGCTGCCCGAGCCGACGGGCAACGACAAGACGTCGCTGGTCGCGGTCGTGGGTGACCGCACCGGCGCGCTGCTGTCCCTGCTCTCGGAGTTCGCCGTCCGCGGCATCTCGCTGACCCGCATCGAGTCGCGCCCCACGAAGGAGCGGCTCGGCGTCTACTCGTTCGCGCTCGACTGCGAGGGGCACATCGCCGACGCCCGCGTGGGCGAGGCGCTCGCCGCGCTGCACCGGGTCTGCGAGGACGTCCGCTTCCTCGGCTCGTACCCGCGGGCCGACGGTCGGGAGAACAAGCCGGTGCCGGCCATCGCGGGTGACCCGGCGTTCGCCGAGGCCGAGGCGTGGCTCGGGCGGATCCGGGGCGGCTCCCCCACCTGATCATCGGAAGGTGGCTGCCCTCGTCGGCGTGGCGGCCCGCCACGCGCCGATGATCAACGCGTCGAGGCGGGAACCCGTTCGGGTTCTGGTGCGCGGTGCCGGGCCGTGCTCCTCCGCGAGAGCGAACTGGGCCACCAGACCGTGTCGCCGATGAGCACGACGGCCGCCGGCACCACCAGCGAGCGGACGACGAAGGTGTCGAGCAGCACGCCGAAGCCCACGAGAAAGGCGATCTGCGCCAGGAACAGCAGCGGCAGGACCGACAGCGCGGCGAAGGTCGCGGCGAGCACCATCCCGGCGCTGGTGATCACGCCCCCGGTCACCGCGAGCGCTCGCAGGACGCCGTCCTTCGTGCCGTGCCGCGCCGACTCCTCGCGGGCCCGGGTCATGAGGAAGATGTTGTAGTCGATCCCGAGCGCGACGAGGAACACGAAGCCGATCAGCAGGATCGCCGGGTCGCTGCCGGGGAAGCCGAACACGTTCTCGAACAGCAGCGCGGCCACGCCCACGGTCGCGCCGACGCTGAGCACCACGGTGGCGATCAGCAGCAGCGGGGCGACCAGCGACCGCAGCAGGAGCGCCAGCACGATCGTGATCACGATCAGCACGCTGGGGACGATCACCCGGAGATCGCGGGCACCGCTCTCGCGGGCGTCGAGGTTGCTGGCGGTCTCGCCGCCGACGATCGCGGCGGGATCGGCCCCGTCGAGCGTCGTCCGCAGGTTCTGGACGGCGTCGACCGCGGCGGTGCTGTCGGGCGCGACCTTGAGGGTCACGTCGAGGAGCACGCGTCCGTCGACGACCTTCGGCTCTCCGCCGGCACCGGCCGGGCCGCCGGTGAACGGGACGACGGCGGCGACGTCGTCGGTCTGCGCGGCCCGCTCGGCGACCGCCCGCCAGGTCTTCTCGGGCGTGATGACGACGGTCGGGCTGCCGGTGCCGGCGTCGAAGTGTCGGCCCAGCGCCTCCTGCCCGTCGACCCCGTTCGACTCGCCCTGGATCGCCTGCGACACGGGGATCCCCTCGGCCTGGAAGGTCGGTGCGAAAAGGGCTGCGCCGAGGAGCACGACGACGCTGCCGGCCAGTACCTGCCGCGGCCGGCGGCCGACGAACGCGGCGACCCGCGGCCAGCCGCGTCCGTGCGCGGGCTCGACGCCGTAGCGGGGTCGGAACGGCCAGAACGCCGCCCGGCCGAGGAGCGTCAGGGCTGCCGGCAGGAACGAGAGCGCGGCCAGGACGGCGAAGGCGACGCTCACGGCCGAGATCGGGCCGAGGCCCCGGTTGGAGCCGAGGTCGGAGAGCAGCAGGCAGAGCACGCCGAGGATCACGGTGGCCCCGGAGGCGACGATCGGCTCCCAGGACCGGTGCAGCGCCACCCGCATCGCGACGTACTTCGACTCGTGCCGCCGCAGTTCCTCCCGGTACCGCGAGACGAGCAGCAGCCCGTAGTCGGTGGCCGCGCCCACGACCAGGATCGACGCGATCCCCTGGCTCTGTCCGTTGACCGTGATGACGCCGCCGTCGGCGAGCAGGTAGGCGATCGCGTTGGCGGCGGTGAGGGCGAGGCCGGCGGTCGCGATGACGAGGAACGGGAGGATCGGGCTGCGGTAGACGATCAGCAGGATCACGAGGACGACGCCGAACGCGGCCAGCAGGAGCAGTCCGTCGATGCCCTCGAACGCGGCGGAGAAGTCGGCGAAGATGCCGGCCGGGCCCGTGACGAAGGAGTTCGTCCCGTCGATCTCGATGGTGGCGCGGAGCTTCTCGACGAGGGGGAGGAGGTCGTCGCCCAGGTCGGGGCGCAGCGGGAGGAACGCCTGCACCGCCTGCCCGTCCTCGGACGGGATGGGCGGCGACGCCTGACCGACCAGGGCGCCGGCGTCGTCCGCGATCCGGGTGGCCGCCTCGAGTCGCGCGCCGATCTCGCCGAGCGTGGCCCGGTCGATGCCGTCGAGGTTCTCCCAGAGCAGCAGGGCGGGGATCGACTCCGTCGGCTGGAACTGGCTCTGCAGCTCCTGCACCCGCGTCGACTCCGCGCTGTCGGGCAGGAACGCGGCGACGTCGTTCTCCTGCAGGCCGCTCAGCTTGCCGCCCAGGATGCTCAGCGGACCGGCGCCGGCCAGCCAGACGAGGAGGATCAGGGCGGGAAGGAGCCAGCGGAGCCGTGACATGACAGAATCCTTCGACGACCAACAATCTCGAACATCGAGAGATTAGGGTGGCGTGGTGAGGGAGCGCAAACGGGCAGGTGAGCGGTGACGGATCCGGCCGAGCGGCACGAGATCGCCCTCCTGCTGCGCCGGCTGACGGTGGAGCTCGACGCCGTCGGCAGCCGGTTCGCCTCCGTGCACGGGCTGAATCGCACCGACGTCCGCGCGCTCGTGGCGATCATGGACGCAGCGCGCCGGGGCGAGGCGCTGACGGCGGGGCAACTGGGGGAGGCCGTGGACCTGCGCTCGGCTTCGGTGACTGCGCTGGTCGACCGGCTGGAGAAGGTCGGCCACGTGCGCCGGGAGCGCGATCCGGAGGACCGGCGTCGAGTGTCCCTGCAGTTGTCCGAGTCGGCGATGGCCGCCGGTGGGGAGCACTTCGGTGGGTTGGCCCGCGACCTCGTCGCCGCCATGGGGACCTACTCGGACGACGAACTGGCCGTCGTGCGGCGGTTCCTGACCGAGATGACCGACGTGATCATGCGCCATTCCCGCGCGGACGAGCCGCCGTCCTGACGAGGCGGTGGCCGCTCAGAGGTATCGGGGCCGCTCAGAGGTAGAGGCCGGTCGATTCCTCGATGCGCTCGGCGGCGACGGCGTGCACGTCGCGCTCACGCAGGATGATCAGGTCCTCGCCGTGCACCTCGACCTCGTGCTGGTCCTCGGGGGAGAACAGCACCTGGTCGCCGACCTTCACCTGGCGGACGCTCGCGCCCACACCGCGCGCCTCGCCCCAGACCAGCCGCTTGGCCACCTGTGCGGTCGCGGGGATCAGGATGCCGCCGGTCGATCGCCGGTCGCCGTCCTCCTTGCGGAGCGCGACCAGGATGCGGTCGTGCAGCATCTTGATCGGCAGCTTGCCGGCGGGCGTGGTGATGTCGTCGGGCACGTCGATCAACGCTACCCGCCGCCCCGACGGCAGTTTTGGCCATGAGTGCCGGGATCAGGACCAGCCGAGGTCGTGCAGGCGGTCGTCGTCGATGCCGAAGTGGTGCGCGATCTCGTGGACGACGGTGATCGTGACCTCCTCGACCACGTCGTCCTCGGTCTCGCAGATGTCGCAGATCGCCTCGCGGTAGATCATGATCCGGTCCGGCAGCGCCCCGCCGTACTGCCACCCGCGCTCGGTCAGCGCGAACCCCTCGTAGAGGCCGAGCAGGTCCGGCTCCTCGTCGTTGCGGTCCTCGACGAGGACGACGACGTTGTCCATCAGCTCGAGCAGTTCTGGCGGGACCTCGTCGAGCGCGTCGGCGACCAGCTCCTCGAACTGCTGGACCGGCAGGGGCTTCACCAGCTGGTCGGCAGAGGCCGGCCCTCCTCGTAGCCCGCCGAGCTCTGCACCCCCAGCACCGCCCGCTCGTGCAGCTGCTCGATCGTGCGCGCGCCCGCGTAGGTGCACGACGACCGGACGCCCGCGACGATGCCGTCGACGAGGTCCTCGACGCCCGGCCGGGCCGGGTCGAGGTACATCCGGGACGACGAGATGCCCTCCTCGAACAGCGACGCCCGTGCGCGCTCGAAGCCCGACTGGGTCGCCGTCCGCGCCTTGACCGCGCGGGCCGAGGCCATGCCGAACGACTCCTTGTACAGCCGGCCGCCGTCGTCGTGCATGTCGCCGGCGCTCTCGTAGGTGCCGGCGAACCAGGAGCCGACCATCACGTTGGCCGCACCCGCGGCGAGGGCCAGGGCGATGTCGCGCGGGTGGCGCACGCCGCCGTCGGCCCACACCTGCTTGCCCAGCTCGCGCGCGGCCGTCGCGCACTCCTCGACGGCGGAGAACTGGGGCCGGCCGACGCCGGTCATCATCCGGGTGGTGCACATGGCGCCCGGCCCGACGCCGACCTTCACCACGTCGGCGCCGGCCTCGATCAGGTCGCGGGTGCCCTGGGCGGTGACGACGTTGCCGGCCACGACCGGCACGGCACCGGCGACCGAGCGCACCGCCCGGACGGCCTCGACGGCCTTCTCCTGGTGCCCGTGCGCGGTGTCGACCACGAGGACGTCGACGCCGGAGGCCAGCAGCGCGCCGGCCTTGCCGGCCACGTCGCCGTTGATGCCGACCGCCGCCGAGGTGAGCAGGTGGCCGTCGGCGTTGACCGCGGGCGTGTAGAGCGTCGAGCGCAGCGCGCCCTTGCGGGTGATGACGCCGACCAGCCGGTCGCCCTCGACGACCGGCGCCGCGCTGACCCGCTCGCCGGACAGGACGTCGAAGATCTTCGGCAGGTCGGTGCCGGCCGGAATGGTCAGCGGCTCGGCGGTCATGACCTCGGAGAGCTGTGTGAACCGGTCGACGCCCTGGCACTGGCCGTCGGTGACCACGCCGACCGGGGTGCCGTCCTCGACCACGACGACGATGCCGTGCGCCCGCTTGGTCAGCAGGGCGAGGGCCTCGCCCACGGTGGACGTGGGGCCGAGCGTGATCGGGGTGTCGTAGACCGGGTGCCGCGACTTGATCCACGCGACGACCTCGCTGACCACGTCGACGGGGATGTCCTGCGGCAGGACGGCGAGACCACCGCGGCGGGCGATGGTCTCGGCCATGCGCCGCCCGGAGATCGCGGTCATGTTGGCGACGACGACCGGGATCGTCGTCCCGACCCGGTCGGGCGTGGTCAGATCGACCTCGAGCCGCGAGCCGACGTTCGACCGGTTGGGGACCATGAACACGTCGGCATAGGTCAGGTCGTAGGCCGGGCGGGAGCCGTCCAAGAAACGCATGGAAGACATTGTCCCGCAGCGACAGCGGGTCCAGCACAGTTGTGCTCTGCCTACACAGGCGGAGCAGAGCACAACTGTGCGGGGAGAACCTCGCCCGGCAGCCGGCGCAGGGGACGCCGGCCGACCGCCACCTACGATCGTTGCGTGATCGACCTGCGACTCGTGCGCGAGAACCCCGACCTCGTCCGTGCCAGCCAGCGCGCCCGGGGTGCCGACGAGTCCCGGGTCGACGCGCTCCTGACCGCCGATGCCGAGCGTCGTCAGGCGGTCAAGCGAGGCGACGACCTGCGCGCGGAGCAGAAGAACGCATCCGCGGCCGTGAAGAAGGCGTCGCCGGAGGAACGGGCCGCCGTCCTCGAGCGGGCGAAGTCCCTGGCCGCGCAGGTCAAGGAGGCCGAGGAGGCCCAGCGCGCGGCCGACGCCGCGCTGCGCGAGGCGCACCTGAAGCTCGCCAACGTCGTCGCCGACGAGGTGCCGCCCGGCGGCGAGGACGACGCGGTGACCCTGCGGACGGTCGGCGAGGTGCCCACCTACGACTTCCCGGTGCGCGACCACCTGGAGATCGGCGAGCTGCTCGGCGCGATCGACATGGAGCGCGGGGCGAAGGTCTCCGGCTCGCGGTTCTACTTCCTCACCGGGCCGGGTGCGCTGCTCGAGTTCGCCCTCGCCCAGCTGGCCATCGGCCGGGCCGTGGCCGCCGGGTTCACGCCCGTCGTCGCGCCGGCGCTGGTCCGCCCGGAGGCGATGGAGGGCACCGGCTTCCTCGGTGACCACGACGAGGAGGTGTACCGCGTCGAGCGCGACGACCTCTACCTGGTCGGCACCTCCGAGGTGGCACTGGCCGGCATGCACGCGGCCGAGGTGCTCGACCTGGCGAACGGCCCGCGGCGCTACGCCGGCTGGTCGTCCTGCTTCCGCCGCGAGGCCGGCTCCTACGGCAAGGACACCCGCGGGATCATCCGCGTGCACTGGTTCGACAAGGTCGAGATGTTCAGCTTCTGCGCGCCCGAGGAGGCCGCCGCCGAGCACCTGCGGCTGCTCGCCTGGGAGGAGGAGTTCCTCACCGCGCTGGAGCTGCCCTACCGGGTGGTCGACATCGCCGCCGGCGACCTCGGCACCAGCGCCGCGCGCAAGTACGACATCGAGGCGTGGTTCCCCAGCCAGGGCACCTACCGCGAGCTGACCAGCACGTCCGACTGCACGACGTTCCAGGCCCGGCGGCTCAACATCCGCTACAAGGACTCCGACGGGAAGAACCAGATCGCCGCGACCCTCAACGGCACGCTGTGCGCGATCGCCCGCACGATCGCCTGCCTGCTCGAGGTGCACCAGCGGGCCGACGGGTCGGTCTACGTGCCCAAGGCGCTGCGTCCGTGGCTGGGCGGGGTCGAGCTGCTCACCCCCGGCATGACCCTCGCCGCGGCCGTCCCGCCGCCCACCGCATGAGCGCAGACCAGCCGAAGGTGCTCAAGGCCTACGGCGCACTGCCCGGGGCCGACCGCGTCGTGGAGCTCGGCGATCTCGGTCCGTGGCGGCCCAAGCTGGTCGCGACCGACCTCGACGGCACGCTGCTGGACTCGGCCGGCGAGGTCACGCCCCGCACCCGCGCCGCGCTGACCGCCTGCTGGGACGCCGGCATCCCCGTCGTCGGGGTCACCGGCCGCGGCCCCCGTCTGTTCGACAGCGTGCGGGTTGCCCTCGACGCCCGCGGGATCGCCGTCCTCGGCCAGGGCGGGTACGTCGTCGACCTCGAGCGGGACGAGGTGCTGCGCGCCGTCGGCCTGCCGCGGGCACAGGCCGTGGCGGTCGTCGAGCGGATCGAGGCCGTCGCCGGCGAGCTCACCATCGCGGTCGAGGACGCCGCCGACCAGGCGGCGGCCCGGGGGGAAGGGCTCCTGCGCGTCCAGCACGGCTTCGAGTGGCCCTATCCGGAGCCCGCGCAGGTGCTGCCCAGGCACGAGGTGCTGCCACCGGGCGCCGTCCTCAAGGTGTTCCTGCGCTCGGCGACGCTCGGTCAGGACGACCTGCTGGCCCGCGCCCGGCGGGTCGTCGACCCGGCCGCGGCGGAGGTGACCCACGCCGGGCTCGGGTTCATCGAGGTGCTGCCGCCCGGGATCACCAAGGCCACCGGCCTCGCCGTGGCCCTGGAGCGGTACGGCGTCGGGTTCGCCGACGTGCTGGTCTTCGGTGACATGCCCAACGACCTGCCGATGATCGAGGCGGTCACGGCGGCCGGTGGCCGGTCGGTGGCCGTCGCCAACGCGCATCCCGACGTCCGGGCGGCCGCCGCGGAGCTGACCGGCGGGCACGACGCCGACGGGGTGGCCCGCTACCTCGAGGCGGTGCTGGATGTCTGACTGGCGACCGAAGCTGATCGTCAGCGACATGGACGGCACGCTCCTGCGCTGGGACGAGACGGTCAGCGACGCCACCGTCGCCGAGCTGGAGCGCTGGCGGGCCGACGGCGTCCCGGTCGTGCTGGCCACCGGCCGCCCGCCGCGGTGGATGCACGACATCCGGAAGGTGCTGGGCTTCGGGACGGCGGTCTGTTGCAACGGCGCCGTAACGCTCGACCTGGAACGGTTCGAGGTGCTCGACGAGGATCTCCTGACCCCGGACACCCTGCGCGTGATCACCGCCGAGCTCCGCCTGCGGCAGCCCGACACCTGGTTCGCCGTCGAGTACGGCGACCAGTTCCGTCACGAGCCCACCTACAAGCCCCGCTGGGACGTCGACGCGCCCGGCGTGGCCGAGGCGACGCTGGACGAGATGGTCGTCGCGCCCGTGGCCAAGCTGCTGGCCCGGCACGAGCACCTGGATCCTGACGAGTTCGTGGCCGTGGTCGACGAGGTCACCGGCGAGCTGGCCACCGTCACCCACTCCTCGAGCGACGCCCTGGCCGAGATCTCCGCGCGCGGGGTCACCAAGGCGTCCGGGCTGGCGAAGGTCGCGGCGCGGCACGGCATCGGGCCCGAGGACGTCGTCGTCTTCGGGGACATGCCCAACGACATCGCGGCCTTCGAGTGGGTGCGCGCCGGCGGCGGCCGTGCGGTGGCCATGGCCCACGCCCACCCCGAGCTCATGGCCGTCGCCACCGATGTCACCGGCACCAACGACGAGGACGGCGTGCCGACCTTCCTGAAAAGCCTCTGACCGTCAGGTGTGGACCGGTCGCGGGGGCCGGAGGCTCCCCGACCGGAACATGGGCAGCGGCTCAGCTCACCGGGGGGACGGCTCCTGGCCGCGGTGACGTCCGGAGGAGGTCAGAGATATTGCCCGCCGCCGGGGCGGAGGTCGGGCTGCGCCGGCGACTGACCGCCGGGCAGCGCCTTGCGCCGCATCTCCTCGAGCTGGGCGCGGGCGGCCATCTGCTGAGCGAACAGCGCCGTCTGGATGCCGTGGAAGACGCCCTCGAGCCAGCCGACCAGCTGGGCCTGGGCGATCCGCAGCTCGGCGTCCGACGGCGTCTCGCCCTCGCTGAACGGCAGGGTGATGCGCTCGAGCTCCTCGCGGAGGTCCGGTGACAGCCCGTCCTCCAGTTCGCGGATGGAGGCGGCGTGGATGTCGCGCAGCCGGTTGCGGCTCGCCTCGTCGAGGGGCGCGGCCCGCACCTCCTCCAGCAGCTGCTTGATCATGGTGCCGATCCGCATGACCTTGGCCGGTTCCTCGACCATGCCGCCCACACCCCCGTCGCCGTCCCCGTCGTCGGCGCCCATGGGCATGGCCATGGTGCCGACCGGACGGCCGTCGGGCCCCACGACGACGACCTGCTGCGGGCTCTGGTTGTCCGGTGCAGTCATGCGCCCATCCTGCCCCGTCCGCCGACTGAACCGTCCGGCGCCCGCCGACGTACTGCTGGATATGCGAAACGGTGGAACCCGGCCCCGGCCACGGGCAGGGACGTGACGAGGCCGTCCGCTCGCGACGGCGGGTCATACTGAGCGGCCCAGGAGGAAGCCGCCTATGAGAGCCCGCACCGAGAGTTCCCGGGAGAAGAGCCTCCGGGCGCTCTACGACGGGCATGCCTCGGTGCTGCTGGCCTACGCGCTGCGGCTGACCAACGGTGACCGGACCCGGGCCGAGGACATCGTGCAGGAGACGCTGCTGCGGGCCTGGCGCAACCTCGACAACCTCGATGACGACGCCCGGCCGGTGCGGCCCTGGCTGTTCACCGTCGCCCAGCGGCTGGCCATCGACGCGCACCGCGCCCGGCACGCCCGGCCGACCGAGGTGGGTGAGGCGGCGCTGGCCGCCGTCCCCAGCCTCGACGAGATGGGGCCGGCGCTCGACCGGATCCTGGTGGCCGACGCGCTGCGGGCGCTGTCCCAGGAGCACCGGGCGGTGATCGTCGAGACCTACTACCGCGGGCGGTCCGTGGCCGAGGCGGCGACTGCGCTGGGCATCCCGGCCGGGACCGTCAAGTCCCGCTGCTACTACGCATTGCGGGCGCTGAAGCTGGCGCTCGCCGAACGAGGAGTGACCACATGACCTGCCGGGAGGGGGCGACCGACCTGGGGGCCTACGTGCTGGGTGCGCTCGACCCGGTGGAGAGCCGCCGGATGGAGCAGCACGTCCTGGACTGCCCGGCGTGCGCGGCGGAGCTGGAGGAGCTGGCCGCGCTGCCGCCGCTGCTCGCGACGGTGCCGCTCGACGACCTGAGCGACGCTCCCGTGACGCCGTCCCCCGACCTGTACGACCGCGTGGCCGCCGCGGCTGCCGCCGAACGCCCGGCGCCGGCGCGGGGACGGCGGTGGCTGCTGATCGCGGCGGCGGTGCTCGTCGTCGTCGGCGCCGGGGCCGGGATCACCAGCTGGGTGGTCGGCGCGGGCGAGGTGACCCGCACCGTGGTCGCCGGGCCGGTGCACATGAGCGTCACGGTGACCGGCCAGGGCGACGGCACCGCGCTCGACGTCACCGTCGCGGGCGTGCCCCCTCACACCAACTGCACGCTCGTCGTCGTCGACCGTGACGGCGACCGTCACCCGGCCGGCGCGTGGGCGGCGACCTACGAGGGCAAGGCCTGGTTCAAGGGCTGGTCGGACGTCGACCGCTCGGACGTGGAGAACGTCGTCCTCCTGGGCAGCCAGGGGCAGGAGTTGGTGCGCGTGCCGCTCTGAACGTGCCCCGCGCATCAGTCCTCGGGCAGCAGGAGGACCTTGCCGATGTGCTCGCTGGCCTCGACCACGCGGTGTGCCTCGGCGGCCCGCGACATCGGCAGCCGGCGGTCGACGATCGGCCGGACGACGCCGCGCTCGACGTCGGGCCACACGTCGTGGCGCACGCGGGCGACGATCTCCGCCTTGCCGCCGGGCCCGGTGGCGGGCCGTGACCGCAGGGTCGTGGCGTGCACGGACGCGCGCTTGGCCATGAGCCGGCCGAGGTCGAGCTCGGCCTTCGTGCCGCCCTGCATGCCGATGCTCACCAGCCGCCCGCCGACCGCGAGGGCGTCGAGGTTGCGGGCCAGGTACTTGGCGCCCATGTTGTCGAGGACAACGTCGACGCCCGCGCCGTCCGTCGCGTCCTTGATCCGCTCGACGAAGTCCTCGTCGCGGTAGTTGATCGTCACGTCCGCGCCCAGCTCGCGGCAGAAGTCCAGCTTCGCCGCCGTCCCGGCCGTGGTGAACACGCGGGCGCCGGCCCGCGCCGCCAGCTGGATCGCCATCGTGCCGATGCCGCTGGAGCCACCGTGGACGAGGAAGGCCTCGCCGCGGCGCAGCCCGGCGAGGAGGAAGACGTTCGACCACACGGTGCAGGTGACCTCGGGCAGCGCCGCCGCCGTCGCGAGCTCGACACCGGCGGGCCGGGGGAGCAGTTGCCCCGCCGGGACGGCGACCCGCTCGGCGTAGCCCCCGCCGGACAGCAGCGCGCACACCTCGTCGCCGACCGACCAGCCGAGCACGCCCTCGCCGACCTCGCTGATCACGCCGCTGCACTCGAGGCCGAGGACGTCGCTGGCGCCCGTCGGCGGCGGGTAGAAGCCCTGGCGCTGCAGCAGGTCGGCGCGGTTCACCGCGGTCGCCGCGACGTCGACGATCACCTCGCCGGGGCCGCAGACCGGGTCGGGCACCTCGCCCCAGCCCAGCACCTCGGGTCCACCGGGCTCGTTCACCGTCACCGCGCGCATGGACCGACCTTATGGCCCCTGGGGACTGCGTGACCCAGCGTCAGTCGTCGTGACGGGCGGACGTGGACGCGCCGGACGGGACGTTCGTCGGACGGGGACCAGGGTCCTCCGACCACCGACGGGCCCGCCCTCGGGTGGAACCCTCGGACGGTCCGTCGGCACGACCCGCGGGACCCGCGGCCCGGCGGTCATCGGGAGGTGCGCCATGGCCGCCATGGAACAAGGACCGTGGGCGGCACCGCCGTCCAGTCGCTGGAGCGCGGGACGCGTCGTCGCGCTGGTGTTCGGCGTCCTGCTGCTCATACCCGCCCTCGGCATGCTGGTCGGCGGCGGAGCGCTGCTGTGGGTGGACACCGTGAGCCGAACGGACGACGGCTACGTGCTCTCGCCCACGGACACGTTCACCAGCGACGGGTACGTGCTCCGGAGCGAGCGGATCGACCTGTCCAACGGAGCGGACTGGATCCCGCTCTCCTCGTCGCTGGGGACCGCGCGCGTCGACGTCACCGGGACGGACCCGTCGCAGGAGATCTTCGTCGGCATCGCGCCGGTGGCCGATGCCACGCGCTACCTCGACGGCGTCTCCGGCACGGTGATCGACGACCTGGGCTTCGCCGACCAGGTCCAGAACACGCACCTGCTGCCCGGCGGGCCGCCGTCCACCCCGCCCGGTGACCAGGACTTCTGGATCACCCAGAGCAGCGGTTCGGAGACCCAGCAGCTCTCGTGGTCGCCGGCCCAGGGCAACTGGATGCTGGTGATCATGAACGCCGACGGGTCGGCCGCCGTGGCGGTGAACGCACGGATCGGCGCCACCCTGCCCTCGCTCAGCGGCCTCGCCTGGGGTGTGCTGATCACCGGCATCGTGCTGACGCTCATCGCCGTGCTGCTCATCGCGCTGGCGATCCGGCGTCCCGCGACGCGTACGGGGGTTCCGTACGGCTACCAGCCGGCCCCCGTCGCCGGCGGACCGCAGCAGCCCTGGGCACCGCCGGCCGGCCGTGCGCCCGTCGTCCCACCGCCGTCGGGCCGTCCGCCCGTCCCACCGTCGTCGACGTCCCAGCAGCCCTGGACCCCGCCGGTTCCGGTCGACCGGGGCACGGCCGCCGACGCCACTCCCGACTCGGCGCGCAGCGCGCCGCCCGGCGAGCCCACGCCCTGAGCGAGTGGAGTGGGAGGGCGCGGAGAACGCGTCTCTCCCACTCCACCCGGCCTTACGAGCGGGCCTTGAGGTCCTTGCGCAGGATCTTGCCGGCCGCCGACTTGGGCACGGTCTCGATGAACTCGACGGACCGGATCTTCTTGTGCGGGGCCACCTTCTCGGCCATGTAATCCATAACGGCCTGCTCGGTGAGCTCCGACCCCGGCGCCCGGACGACGAACGCCTTGGGCAGCTCCTCGCCCGTCTCCTTCTCCGGCACGCCGATCACCGCCGCGTCGGCGATCTCCGGGTGCCCGAGCAGGACGGCCTCGAGCTCCGCCGGCGCCACCTGGTAGCCCTTGTACTTGATCAGTTCCTTGACCCGGTCGACGACGGTGTAGCGGCCGAGCTCGTCCACGACGGCGACGTCCCCGGTGTGCAGCCAGCCCTCGGCGTCGACGGTGGACCGCGTGGCCTCCTCGTTGTTGAGGTAGCCCTTCATCACCTGCGGCCCGCGGATCCACAGCTCGCCGCGCTCGCCGTCGGCGGCGTCCTCCCCGGTGGCGGGGTCGACGAGCCGGCACTCGGTGTTCGGGATGGCGTAGCCGACCGAACCCTTCGGCACGACCTGGCCCTCGGCCCCCGGAGGCTCGTGCCCGGCGTCGGGCGTGGTGTGCGAGACGGGGGAGAGCTCGGTCATCCCGTAGCCCTGGGCGACCGTGACGCCGTCGGCCGAGCCCTTGCGCAGCCGCTGCTCCACGGCCTGGGCCAGCGACTCGTCCAGCGGGGCGGCCCCCGAGAGGATCGACGTCAGCGACGAGAGGTCGTACTGGTCGACCAGCGGGTGCTTGGCCAGCGCCACCAGGATCGGCGGGGCGACGAAGGCCCGCGTGATCTTGTGGTCCTGGATGGTGCGCAGGAAGTCCTCGAGGTCGAACCGCGGCAGCGTCACCACGGTGCCGCCCCACTGCAGGCCCTGGTTCATCAGCACGGTCAGCCCGTAGATGTGGAAGAACGGGAGGACGGCGATGATCCGCTCCTCCGGCTGGAGGTCGATCAGCGTCCGGGTCTGCGCGACGTTGGCCACCAGGTTGCGGTGCGTCAGCATGACGCCCTTGGGCAGGCCGGTCGTGCCGCTCGAGTAGGGCAGCGTGACCAGGTCGTTGGCCGGGTCGACGTCGATCTGCACCGAGGGGGCGTCGGCGCCCAGGAGGTCGAAGAGGTCGGCGTGCCCCTCCATCCCGTCGAGGACGACGATCTCGTCGACCGGCGTCTTCTCGACAGCCGCAACGGCGCGGTCCATGAACATCGAGATGGTGATGAGGATCTTGGCGCCGGAGTCCTTCAGCTGGAAGGCGATCTCGTCGGGCGTGTAGAGCGAGTTGATCGGCGACATCACGCAGCCGGCGGCGGCGATGCCGTGGAACACGACCGGGTACCAGGGCGTGTTGGGGCAGAAGACGGCGACGACGTCCCCCTTGCGCAGCCCCCGCGCGTGCAGGTTGGCCGCCACCCGGTCGACGTAGGCGGCCAGCTGGCCGTGGGTGATCGTGTCGCCCTTGAGGCCGTCGATCAGAGCGGGCGCGTCCGGACGCTCCCGGCCCGAGGCGAGCACGAACTCGGGCACCGACAGGTTCGGGATCTCGACATCGGGATACGGGCTGGCCAGAACCACGTGCTCTCCTCCTCGGGCGGGTGTGGCGCCAGTCTCACATTGCGCACGCCCCCCGTCACAAGGGGGTTACCGCCAGTTCGGCCCTTCGGGTCAGCGGGGCCAGAGCACCGACTGGGTGCACCGGAAGAGGGCGATCGTCTTCCCGGAGCCCTCGTCGGACACCACGGCGTCCCACACCTGCGTCGTCCGCCCGGCGTGCACGTTGGACGCCACGGTGGCGATCCGGCCGTCCCGCACCGTCCCGAGGAAGTTGGACTTCAGCTCGATCGTGGTGAAGCCCGCCGCGCCCTCGGGCAGCAGCGCACGCGTCGCCAGCCCGCAGGCGGTGTCGGCGAGGCCCACCACGGTCGCGGCGTGCAGGTAGCCGTTGGGCGCCAGCAGCTCCGGGCGCACGTCGAGTGCCGCCTCGAGACGACCCGGCTCGTGCCCGGTGATCGTGAGCCCGAGGAGACCGGGCAGCGTGCCCGGGAGCAGGGCATTGAGCTCGTCGGCGGTGTGGAAACCGGTGGCGGCCATGCCCGGAACCTAGCGAGCCCGTCGTCCCAGCCCAGTGGCGGCCGTCCCAGCCCTGTCGGCCTGGGGCGGCGATCACGAGCCTGGGGTGACGCCCCGGCTCAGCTGCGGGCGGTCTCCCACAGGCCGATGACGTTGCCCTCGGAATCCTTCGCGTAGGCCGCGAAGCCCATCTCGCCGACCGGCATCTTCCCCGACACGGTCGAGCCGCCCAGGGAGCCGATCCGCTCCAGGGTGGCGTCGATGCTGTCGACGTCGACGACGATCACCGGGCCTTGGGCCGGTCCGCCCTGGCGCGCCATCATGCCGCCGTTGATGAAGCCGGGCTCGGTCGGTCCGCTGTCGCCGCTCGGGCCCGACGTCACCATCGTGTATCTCATCTCCGGCATCTCCTGCAGCTGCCAGCCGAAGATCTCCTTGTAGAAGCCGCGTGCCCGGTCACCGTCGTCGAACGGGACCTCGAAGTGCACGACACGACCGCTCATCTGGGCACCTCCCTGTGCTGGGACCGGAACGCCGCGGACGCTATGCCGAGTCCCGCAGCCGAGAAAGGCCCTCCGGCCCCCTCAGTGCCGCGGTATCGACGGCAGTGCCGCGCTGTGGCGCGGACGTGGCCACCACAGCGCGGCACTCGTCAGGACGATGGCGCCGCTCGACCTTTCAGGCGAGCCCGCGGACCGTGCGCGCCGGCGGCCGGTCGCCCCGGATCGAGGCCACCATGTCCAGCGTCTGCCGGGTGGGCGCGACGTCGTGCGCGCGGAACACCCGCGCCCCCAGCCACGCGCTGACGGCGGTGGTCGCCAGGGTGCCGGTCAGCCGCTCCTCCAGCGGGACGTCGAGGGTCTCGCCGACGAAGTCCTTGTTGGACAGCGCGACCAGCACGGGCCAGCCCGTCGCGACGAGGTCGTCGAGCCGGCGCGTGGCCTCCAGCGAGTGCCGCGTGTTCTTGCCGAAGTCGTGCCCGGGGTCGACGAGCACGCGGTCGCGCTCCACGCCGGCGGCCACGGCGGCCTCGGCCAGCGCGGTCGTGCGGGCGACGATGTCGGCGACGACGTCCTCGTACTGCACCCGGTGCGGACGGGTGCGCGGCGGCAGCCCGCCGGCGTGCGTGCACACGATCCCGGCGCCGGCCTCGGCGGCGACCGCGGCGAGGTCCGGATCGACGCCGCCCCAGGCGTCGTTCACGACGTCGGCCCCCGCGGCCAGGGCCTCTCGCGCGACCTCCGCCCGCCAGGTGTCGATCGAGATGGGCAGCGTCGGGTGCGCGGCACGGATCGCGGCGACCAGGTCGACGGTCCGGCGGATCTCCTCCCGCGCGTCGACGTCCTCACCGGGTGCGGCCTTGACGCCGCCGACGTCGACCATGTCGGCGCCCTCGGCGACGACCCGGTCGACCCGCTCCACCGCCGCGGCCAGTTCGAAGGTGGCCCCACGGTCGTAGAAGGAGTCGGGCGTGCGGTTGACGATCGCCATGACCACGAACGCGCCGTCCGGTACGTCGAGGGCACCCAGTCGCAGCAACCCGTTGCTCCGCTCTCCCGTGGATGTGGTGGAGTTCGCCAACGTAGTCGAGCGGGAAGGAACGCCGGCATGGCGCAGACGACGGTCGAGGGCATCGAGGGCGTGCAGGGGCTGGTCGGCCAGCACCTGGGGTACAGCGACTGGGTCGAGATCACCCAGGAGCAGGTGAACCAGTTCGCCGAGGCGACCGGCGACCACCAGTGGATCCACGTCGACCCCGAGCGCGCGAGGAACGAGAGCCCGTTCGGCGGCCCGATCGCGCACGGCTACCTGACGCTGTCCCTCATTCCGTCACTGCTGCCGCAGATCGTGGAGATCGGCGGCTTCCGCATGGGGGTCAACTACGGCACCGAGAAGGTGCGCTTTCCCTCCCCGGTGCCGGTGGGCAGCCGGGTGCGGGCCGGCGCGACGCTGGAGTCGGCCACCCCGTTCGAGGGCGGCATCCAGATGAACCTCGGCGTCACCGTCGAGATCGAGGGCGGCACGAAGCCCGCGATGGTCGCCACCGTCGTCTACCGCCGCTACCTCTGAGCGGAGTGGGAGGGCGCGGAAAACGCGTCCCTCCCACTCCACGTCAGTCGACGAGGGCCTGGTTGACCAGGGCGCGCAGGTAGTTGCGGATCGGCAGCGTGCTCGAGGGCAGCAGCTGCGTGTAGAAGCTGACGGTGACGTCCTCGACCGGGTCGACGTAGAACGCCGTGGACGCCGCCCCGCCCCAGCTGAAGTCGCCGGCGTTGGCGACGACGGCGTAACGCACCGGGTCGATGACCATGGAGAAGCCGAGGCCGAAGCCGACCCCGCGCAGGGGCGTCTCGGCGAACAGCGGCCGGCCGAAGGACTCGAGGTCCTGGTTGCCGGGCAGGTGGTTGCGCACCATGTGCGCGATCGTGCGCGACCCGAGCAGCCGGCCGCCGTCGTAGGAACCGCCGCGGCGCAGCAGCTCGATGAACCGCAGGTAGTCACCGGCCGTCGACACGAGGCCGCCGCCGCCCGAGAGGAACGCCGGCTTGCTGTGAGCGGCCGCGTCGAACGCCTCGCTGAACATCATCCCGGACGACGGCCCGCCCGGCTGTCCCGGCGTGGCGAGGTAGAGGCGGGCCAGCGAGTCGACGTCGTCGTCCTCGCGCAGGCCGAACGACGTGTCGGTCATGCCCAGCGGCGCGAAGATCCGCTGCTCGAAGAACTCGTCGAGCGGCTGGCCGGAGACCACCTCGACGAGCCGGCCGAGGACGTCGGTGGAGACGCCGTAGTTCCAGTCGCTGCCCGGCTGGAAGACCAGCGGCATCGAGGCCCACTGCCGGCACACCTGGGCGGAGTCGGCGCCCGGCGGCGTGCCCCACTCGTGGCCGGCGGCGCGGTACATGGCGTCGACCGGGTGAGCGTGGTGGAAGCCGTAGGTCAGGCCGGAGGTGTGGGTCAGCAGGTGCCACACGCGGATCGGTTCGGTCGCCGGCACGGTCACCGGCTTCATCGAGGACCCGGCCACGTAGACGCGCGGTTCGGCGAACTCCGGCAGCCACTTCGAGATCGGGTCGGAGAGCTCGAAGGCGCCCTCCTCGTACAGCATCATCGCCGCGACCGAGGTGACCGGCTTGGTCATGGAGTAGATCCGCCAGCGGGTGTCCTCCTCGACCGGCAGCCCGTCCTCGACGTTGCGCCGGCCGTACCGCCCGACGTGCACGAGCTCACCGTGGCGGGCGACGGTGACCAGGAAGCCGGGCAGCTGGCCGTCGTCCACCCAGCGCGCCAGCCGCCGATCCAGCCGCTGCAGGCGCGCGCCGTCGACGCCCACCTCCGACGGGTCCGTGCCGATCCTCAGGTCGCTGCCCACCTGGACCTCCGTTCGTCGCAGAACGCCGACCGCCGTCGGGCGGCGCCTCGACCCGCATCCTGACCCACGGCGTTGTGGGCCGGACCACACGGGTCGGGCGACCGCCCGACGGCCATGCCGGCCCCCTTGCAGGGACCCGCCGCGAGCGTGCGAGCGGCGGGGGGCAAGGGGGTCCTTTCTCAGACGGGGACGCTGCTCGCGGCCTTCTTCAGGTTCGAGCCGGCGGTCACCTTGACGGTGTTGGCCGCGGGGATGTCGATCGACTCGCCGGTCTGCGGGTTGCGGCCGGTGCGCGCGGAGCGCTGCGTGCGCTCGACGGTCAGCAGGCCCGAGACGGCGACCTTCTCACCGCGGGTGATGGCTTCGACGAGCTCGTCCTGCAGCCCGGCGAGGACGGAGTCCACGGTCGAGGCCGGGACGTCGGCGCGCTTGGCGATGGCGGAGACCAGTTCGGCCTTGTTCATGAGGTTCCTCTCGTGTGTGCGGTGGTGGCGGTGCCAGGGCTCGGCACGCGGCCGGCTCCCTCCCCGGACACGGCTGGCGCCGGTGGGGACCCCGTTGACCAGGCACGGGGCGTGGCCGGCTGGGGTGGTTCCGGCCTGTTTCCTGCAGCCGGACCCCCGGCACCGTGCCATGCCGCCCTGCGGTCTGGCCACCCAGGGGTGCCCAGAATGCCTGTTCACGACCCGTGTTCCCCATCAGTACCACCTCCGGACGACGGTTTCAGCGCCCGCGCGCCGGTTCGGCCGCGCGTTTAGCGTGGGGTCATGCCTCAGCTCCCCGGGACCGACCTGACCGTCAGCGACCTGTGCCTGGGCGCCAACGTCTTCGGCTGGACGGCCGACGAGCCGACGTCCTTCGCGATCCTCGACCGGTACGTCGACGCGACGCCCAGCCCCCAGCAGCCGTTCGTGGACACGGCGGAGTCCTACGGCAAGGGCGAGTCCGAGCGGATCCTCGGCGCCTGGATGGCCGAGCGTGGGCTGCGCGACCGCATGGTGGTGGCCACCAAGGCCTCACCGCTGGAGAAGGAGCACCCGCTGGCGGCCGGCGAGATCGTGGCCGCGGCCGAGCGGTCGCTCCGCAACCTGCAGACCGACCGGATCGACGTCTACTACGCGCACTACGACGACGCGACGACGCCGCTGGAGGAGACGCTGACCGCCTTCGACGAGCTGGTGACGGCCGGGAAGGTCCGCTACGTCGCCGCGTCGAACTATTCGGCGAAGCGGCTCGTCGAGGCGCTGGAGACCTCCGAGCGGCTCGGTGTCGCGCGGTACTCGGCGCTGCAGACCCATTACAACCTGATGGAGCGGCCCGTCTTCGAGGACGAGCTGCGCGACGTCGCCGAGGCGCGCGGCCTCGGCGTCCTGCCGTACTTCGCGCTGGCCAAGGGATTCCTGACCGGCAAGTACCGGCCGGGCGAGCAGATCGACTCGCCGCGGGCCAAGGGCGCGTCGGTGTACGTGGGCGAGCGGGGTGACCGGGTGCTCGCGGCGCTGGGGCAGGTGGCCGAGGCACACGGCGTGCCGCTGCCCGCGGTCGCGCTGCGCTGGCTGGCCGATCAGCCGACCGTCGTCGCGCCGATCGCCAGCGGCCGGACGGTGGAGCAGGTGGCCGACCTGCTCCCGATGCAGGACCTCGTGCTCACCGACGAGCAGCGCCGGCTCCTGACCGACGCGTCGGCCTGATCGGAGTGCGAGGGACGCGTTTTCCGCGCCCTCGCACTCCGCATCGTCAGCGGATGTGCGCGCGGACGGCGTCCACGAGCTCCGGCGTGATGTCGGTGACGCCGTGGTCGGCGGCGGCGTGGCCGGCCACCTGGGCGAAGATGCCGTCCTCGTCGGCGGCCGAGAAGTGGGCGCTGCAGCCGGGGATGACGTCTCCGCAGGCGAAGGTCTTCATGGGGGACTCCTTGTCGGTGGTGCGGGGGCGGCGCGAACCGGCCGGGCGGCCGGGGTCTGGGGCGGTCAGCCGCTGCCGCGGGCCGCGGTGGCGAGGTCCTCGACGCGCAGGAGGCCGAGGACGGTCCCCGTCGGGTCGGTGCAGACGACGGGGTCGAAGCGCTGGGCGGGCGGCCGTGTGAGCGCGCGCCGCAGGGCGTCGCCGACGTCGTCGGAGGGGCGCACGCGCAGCGACACCGGCGCGGTGTAGATCTCCGCCGTCCTCGGGTCGGCCAGGAGCAGGCCGGTGGGCTCGCCCTGCGCGCCGGTCAGCACGGCCGGCGGGACGGCGGGGGAGCTCTCGTCCGGCGCCACCTGGCGCACCGGCCGCAGCAGGCTGGCCACGCTGTCGCTGAGCCGTGCGCGGGCCACCTGCGTCCGGACGAGCGTCGCCGTCTCCGGCGCGAGGGGCGCGAAGCCGGGCCCGGGGCGGCCCAGCAGCCATCCCTGGGCCAGGGGTACGCCGAGCCGCGCGAAGGCCGCCAGCTCGGCGGCGGTCTCGATGCCCTCGGCGAGCAGCCAGGCGTCGATGCGGCCCGCGAACTCGCCCAGCATCTCGGCCAGCGCGACGCGGACCGGGTCGGTGTCGGCATCGCTGACCAGGGCCCGGTCGAGCTTGACCACCTGGGGGCGCAGGGCCGCGAGCTGCTGGAGGCCCGAGTAGCCGCTGCCGGCGTCGTCCAGCGCGATGAGGGCTCCCCGCCTGCGCAGCTCGTCGCACTGCCGGCGCAGGAGCTCCAGGTCGTCGACCGGGGTGTGCTCGGTCAGCTCGACGACCACGCGGTGCAGGTCGGGGCGGGTGCCCAGGGCGTCGCGCACCGGCGCCGAGCCGAGCAGGTGCGGGCTCACGTTGACGGTGAGGAAGGTGTTCGCCGGCAGCGACGGGACGACGGCCAGCGCCTTGTGGATCGCCAGGGCCTCCAGCTCGGCGGCGACCCCCGCCTCCGCCGCGGCGGCGAACCAGACGTCGGGTCCCGCCGTGCCCGGGAAGCGGGCCAGCGCCTCGTATCCCGCGACGGTGGCCGCGGCCAGGTCGACGATCGGCTGGAAGACCAGCGTCAGGTCGTCGGGGTCGGACAGCAACGGACGGCAGTCCGGAAGACTCACCGTGGTCGCGCCGAGCATGGAAGGACTATCGGAGCCGGGACGCGCTTCCTTGACCCGGACATCTTCCCCTCACTCGCCGGGGTCAGACCACCACAACGGGTACCGTCGTCCGGTGCTGCACGGGTCGCTGTGGACCGCCGTGCCAGCATGGTGCCTGCCGAGCGGTCGTCCGGACGCGCTCACGAGGGATGCGGAGGGGTCGCGTGGCCACCCCTGACGGATCCGGCGTGCCCGAGATCGACGCCCTCAAGGATCCGCACCGCATCGCCGCCGCCCGCCGCCTGTTCGTGGAGGTGGCCGGCCCGGCCGCCTACGACCGCCTCTCCGCCCTGGCTGCGCGCCTGCTGGGCGTGGGGCACGCGAAGGTCACGATCTTCACCGACCAGGACACGGTCGTCGGTGGATACGGGCTCCCGCCGGGCGTCGTGGGTGGTCCCGCGCTGCTGACCGGCGCCCTCTCCGCCATCACCGTCCGCCAGCGACGGCCCCTCGCGGTCGCGGCGGCGAGCGAGGACGCACGCGTCGCCGACCTGCCCGCGGTGACCTCCGGCCAGGTGCAGGCCTACCTCGGCGCCCCGCTGGTCGCGGAGTCCGGACACGTCGTCGGCGTGCTGGCCGTCTACGACCCGCTCCCGCGGCAGTGGGCCGACGACGAGGCGCAGCTGCTCGACCAGCTCGGCGCCTCGGTGGTCGCCGAGCTCGAGCTGGCGGCGGCCAGGACGGCGATCGGGACGTCGCTGGCCCGGCTGGACGTCGCGCTGGAGGCCAGCTCGGTCGGCATCTGGGAGGTCGACCTGCGGGCCGGCGTCATCCACTGGGACCAGCGCTGCGCCGCCATCTTCGGGCGCGAGGGCGCCGTCACCATCCCGATGGACCAGCTCTTCCGCGCGCACGTGCACCCCGAGGACCAGGCGTCGTCCCAGGCGACCATGGAGGCCGCCATCGCGGCCCGCGCGCAGTACACCGTCGAGCTCCGCACCATCCGCGCCACCGACGGGGAGGTCCGCTGGACCGTCTCCCGCGGACGGGTGCTGGTGGACGCCGACGCCGAGCCGATCCGCATCATCGGCACGGTCCTCGACGTGACCGACGCCCGTGCCGAGGCGCAGGCGCGGCTGTCGGCGGTGCAGCGGGCCGCGGCGATCGCCGAGGTGGCCGCCGCGGCCGCGCACGCCACCCGCATCGAGCAGCTGGCCGACATCACGCTGCGGGGCGCCGAGGTGCTCGGGGCCGAGTCCGGTGGTGTCGCCGTCCTCGATCCGGCCGACGGACGGCTGTACGTGTACATCGGGCGTCGGCTGGCCGACGCGGTCGAGGCGGAGACCCACGAGGAGGTGCCGCTCGACGGGGTCGAGGTGCCCCTCGACGACCTGCTGCCGACCCAGTACACCGCCCGCACCGGCGAGCGGGTGCTGCTGCCCAGCGCGGTCGAGGCGGCGGAGCGCTTCCCGGCGATGCAGCAGCTCAACGACGTTCTCGGGATCCGGTCGCTGGCCTCGCTGCCGCTGCGTGTCGAGGGGCGCGTGCTGGGCAGCTTCGTCGCCTACTGGACCTCCGACCACGCGTTCACCGACGAGGACCTCGGCCTGCTCGACGGCCTGACCGCGCAGATCGCGCTGAGCGTCTCGCGGCTGCAGGCGGACCGCGAGCGCGCCGCCGCCGTCGCCGCGATGGCGGAGGCGAATCGCCAGCTCCAGCTGCTGGCCGACGCCGGGCGGGTGCTGTCGGGGACGCTGGAGATCAACCAGCAGATCGAGCGGTTGTCCGAACTCGTCGTCCCGACCCTGGGCGACTGGGGCTGGATCATGGTCACCGACGAGCACGGCCGGCTGCAGGGAATCGCCTCGTCGCACGCCGACCCCGACCGCCAGGGCGAGCTCGACGCCTTCGTGCGCTCGATGGTCGTCCTCCTGACCGAGGAGTCGGCCGCGCGGACCGTGGCAGCCACGGGGCGGCCCATGGTGCTGCCGCGCGTCGATCCCGCGTTCGTCGAGCGAGCGCTACCCGATCCCGACCTGCGCGCGGCGCTCGGTCGGCTCGACGCGGCGTCGGCGGCCGTCGTCCCGCTGGTGGCGCGCGGGCAGTCCCTGGGATCGATGGGCGTCTTCAGCGGTGCGGACCGGGCGCCCATGACCCAGGCCGAGGTGGACACGGCCGTCGAGATCGGGCGGCGCGCCGGGCTGTCGCTCCAGCACGCGCGGCTGTTCGGGCAGCAGCGGGCGCTCGCCGACGCGCTGCAGCGCAGCATGCTCACCGAGCCCCCGCACATCGCCGGCTGCGAGATCGTCGTGCGCTACGTGCCCGCCGCCGAGGGCGCCGAGGTCGGAGGCGACTGGTACGACGCCTTCTTCGACCGGGGTGGTCAGGCGGTGCTCGCCATCGGTGACGTCGTCGGCCACGACACCCGCGCCGCCGCGGCGATGGGCCAGGTCCGCGGGCTGCTGCGGGGCATCAGCTACTCCAGCGGGGACACGCCGTCGGAGGTGCTCAGCCGGGTCGACCGCGCCGTCCGCGGCCTCGACCTGGACACCATGGCCACGGCCACGGTCGCCCGCCTCGAGAAGGACGGCGCAGGCGACACCTACCTGCGCTGGGCCAACGCCGGCCACCCGCCGCCGGTCCACATCCGCGCCTCCGGGCAGGTGGAGCTGCTCGACGGGAAGCAGGCCGACCTGCTGCTCGGCGTCTCGCCGGAGTACGTGCGCGAGGACCACGTCACCGCGCTGGCGGTCGGCGACACCGTCCTGCTCTACACCGACGGGCTGGTCGAGCGGCGGGACCGCGACATCGACGCCGGCACCAAGGAGATGCTCGACGCCCTGGCCGAGTTCGCGCACCTGCCGCTGGCCGAGGTGTGCGACCGGGTGCTCGAGCGCCTGTTCCTGCCCGACGCGCAGGACGACGTCGCCATCCTCGCCGTCCGCCTCCTGCCGCGGGACGACGCCACCGCCTGAGGGTCGGCTCCCCCGCGCCGTGATCATCGGCAGACGGTCCCGCCCGTCTGCGTGTCGGGCAGCCACCTGCCGATGATCACGGCGGCGGGCGTCACTGGGCCGGGGCCACCGCCAGGTCGGTCGCGGTGCCCTCCGGGGTGGTCTCGCCGTTCGCGGCCCGCAGTTCGGCGTCGCTGGCGGCCATCGCCTCCTGGCGCGCGTCCTCCTCCTCGAGGATCTGCGCCTTCTTCCAGTCGGCCGGGATCGCGAAGGCGTCGACGAGCGTCAGGACGTGCGGGCGCAGCTCCCTGAGAAGCTGGTTCACGGTGCCGGTCAGCAGCTTGGCGCGGGCCGCGGTGAGCCGCCCGTGCTCGAGGAACCAGCCCTTGTCGGCCTCGATGGTCGACAGTGCGTAGAGGTCGCACAGGGTGTCGAGCAGCTGCCTGGCCCCGGGGTCGGTGGTGCGCTCGACCCCCGCCACGAAGGCCTCGAGGACGATGCGGTCGATGTGCGCCTGTGCCGTCTTCAGCACGTGGTCCTGGACGTCGTTGAACATGTCGAAGGGCGCCATGCCCGGAGTGGTGGAGTTCTTGCGGAGCCGGCGGATCGCCCCCTCGAGCGCGTGCTTCTCGCGGAACTCGAACATCTTCAGCTGCCAGCCGCGGTCGAGCAGCGGCACCTCGTCGTCCCGCCCGGGGACGGCGTCGACGAGGCGCTGGATGAGCGCGCGGGCCGCCGTTCGTTCGAGGACCGTCTCGCGGACCATGTCCGCGATGAATCCCACCCGGCCCCAGCCGTCGAGCGAGCCGAACGCGTCGCGGTAGCCGGTGAGCAGCCCCTTGGCGACCAGCTGCAGCAGCACCGTGTTGTCGCCCTCGAACGTGGTGAAGACGTCGGTGTCGGCCTTGAGGTGCGGCAGCCGGTTCTCCTGCAGGTAGCCCGCGCCACCGCAGGCCTCCCGGCACATCTGGATCGTGCGGGTGGCGTGCGCGGTCTGGGCGACCTTCAGGCCCGCGGCGCGGGACTCGAGCTCGCGCTGCGCCGTCTCGTCGATCTCCTCGCCGTGCACGTGCACCCGCGTCTGGACGTCGTGCATCGTCTCGACCAGCTCGCCCTGCGCGAAGTGCAGCGCGTACGTGGTGGCCAGCGCCGGCAGCAGCTTGCGCTGGTGCACGAGGTAGTCGTTGACGACGATCTCGCGGTCCTCGCCGGGGGCGGCGAACTGGCGGCGCACGTCGCCGTAGCGGACGGCGATGTCGAGGGCCAGCTTCGTGGCCGAGGACGCCGATCCGCCGACGCTCACCCGCCCGCGCACCAGCGTGCCGAGCATGGTGAAGAAGCGCCGGGTCTCGTTCTCGATCGAGCTGGTGTAGGTGCCGTCCTCGGCTACCTGGCCGTAGCGGTCGAGCAGCATGTCGCGGGGGACCTGCACGTGGTCGAAGCTGAGCCGGCCGTTGTCGACGCCGGGGAGCCCGGCCTTCGGGCCGTCGTCCCCGATGGTGACGCCGGGCATCGGCCGGCCCTGCTCGTCGCGGATCGGCACGAGACACGCGTGCACGCCCTGGTTCTTGCCGCCGGTGATCAGCTGCGCGAAGACGACGGCCATGCGGCCGTCCTTGGCGGCGTTGCCGATGTAGTCCTTGCGGGCGGCCTGGTGCGGGGTGTGCAGGTCGAAGCACTGCGTGGCCGGGTCGTACGTGCAGGTGGTGCGCAGCTGCTGGACATCGGAGCCGTGGCCGGTCTCGGTCATGGCGAAGCAGCCGGGCAGGTCGAAGCTCATGACGTCGCGCAGGTACTTGTCGTGCTGGCGCCGGGTGCCGAGCAGCTGCAGCGCGCCGCCGAAGAGGCCCCACTGGACGCCGGCCTTAACCATGACCGAGAGGTCACCGAAGGCCAGCATCTCGATGGAGGTGAGCGAGCCGCCGGCGTCGTCCTCGCCGCCGAACTCCTTCGGGAAGCCGAAGCCGACGCGACAGGAGCCGGCGAGCTTGCCGGCCGCCCGGGTCACCCGCTCGCGGGCCTCCTGCATCGTCTCGCCGTACACCGGCAGGAAGTCGGGGTCGTCGAGGTTCTCGCGGGCGTCGCGGCGGACGTGCGCCCAGCGCCCGTCGAGCACCTCCTGGATCGCCTGCGGGTCCACGGAGCTGGGAAGGCTCATTTCTCCTCCTCGGGAGTCGTTCCGATCGCCGAGAGTCCGGTCCAGGCGAGATGGGTCAGGTGGGCGGCGAGTTCGCCGCGGAGCATCGGTCGCTCGGCGCGAAGCCACCAGTCGGCGGCCGACCGCACCAGCCCGACGACGCCGTGCCCCCAGGGGCCGGCGGCCGCCGGGTCGTGCCCGGACTGATGCAGGGCGACGCTGATCGCCGCCGCGGCCTGCTCCCCCACGAGGGAGGACAGGCTGTCGAGGGGATCGCTGCTCGGCCGGTCGAGGACGTGCTGGTCGACGACGAACCGGTACAGCCCGGGATCGGCCTCGATGAACGCGAGGTAGGTGTCGATGGCGGCGGCGACCATCTCGCGCGGCGAGCTGCTGGTGTGCTCGATCGCGGCCCGCAGCTTGGGCAGGAGCTGGGCCGCCACGCGGTTGCACACCGCGACGTAGAGCTCGGCCCGGTCGGCGAAGTGCCGGTAGACGACGGTCTTGCTGGTGCCGGCCTCGGCCGCGATCTCGTCCATGCCCACGCCCGGCCCGTGCTTGGCGACGGCGGCGAGGGTCGCCTCGACGAGCTCCTCGCGGCGGTTGCGCCGGTGCTCGTCCCATCGGGAGTCACGGCGGTCCCGCGACGCCGTCGATTCGCGGCCCTTGCCGTCGTGAGCGATCTTGGTCTGCGACGCAGCTCTCACCGTGCCACCATTCATGTGAACGACGGTACCGCGTACCATCGGTACCGGCCAAATCCACACGACCCCGGAGGTTCCGATGGTCCGCAAGGCAGCGATCGTCGGCGGGAACCGGATCCCGTTCGCGCGCTCCAATTCGGCGTACGCCCAGGCGTCCAACCAGGACATGCTCACCGCGACCCTCGACGGGCTGGTCGCTCGCTTCGGTCTGCAGGGCGCGCAGCTGGGTGAGGTGGTCGCCGGCGCGGTCCTCAAGCACGCGCGCGACTTCAACCTCACGCGGGAGTCGGTGCTCGGCTCGAAGCTCTCGGCGACGACCCCGGCCTACGACGTCCAGCAGGCCTGCGGCACCGGCCTCGAGGCCGCGATCCTCGTCGCCAACAAGATCGCCCTCGGGCAGATCGAGTCCGGCATCGCCGGCGGTGTGGACACCACCTCCGACGCCCCGCTCGCCGTCGGCGACGACCTGCGCCGCGTGCTCATCGGCCTGAACAACGCCCGGACGGTGCAGGACCGGCTCAAGGCGCTGGCGAAGATCCGCCCCGGCCAGCTGGTGCCCGAGATCCCGCGCAACGCCGAGCCGCGCACCGGCCTGGCGATGGGCGACCACGCCGCGATCACCGCCAAGGAGTGGCGGATCGGCCGTGCGGAGCAGGACGAGCTCGCCGTCCGCTCGCACGCCAACATGGCCGCCGCCTACGACCGCGGCTTCTTCGACCACCTGGTCACGCCGTACCTGGGCCTGGCCCGCGACAACAACCTCCGCCCCGACTCGTCCCTGGAGAAGCTCGCGACCCTCGAGCCGGTGTTCGGCAAGGGCGATCCGGACGCCACGATGACGGCGGGCAACTCGACGCCGCTGACCGACGGGGCGTCCGCCGTCCTGCTGGCCTCGGACGAGTGGGCGGCTGAGCACGGCCTGCCGGTGCTCGCCCACCTCGTCGACGCGCAGACCGCGGCGGTCGACTACGTGCACGGCGGCGAGGGCCTGCTGATGGCGCCGGTCTACGCGATGCCGGTGATGCTCGCCCGGCAGGGGCTGACGCTGCAGGACTTCGACTTCTACGAGATCCACGAGGCCTTCGCCTCGACGGTGCTGGCCACGCTGAAGGCCTGGGAGGACGACGCGTTCTGCAAGGACAAGCTGGGACTCGACGCCGCCCTGGGCTCGATCGACCGGTCGAAGCTCAACGTCAACGGCTCGTCGCTGGCGGCCGGGCACCCGTTCGCAGCCACCGGTGGCCGCATCGTCGCCCAGCTGTCCAAGCAGCTGCACGAGGCGGGCCCGGGCAAGCGGGGGCTGATCTCGATCTGCGCCGCCGGCGGCCAGGGCGTCGTCGCCATCCTCGAGTCCTGACCATCAAGTCCCCTCTCGGAAGGAACCGACCCCGTGAGTGACTGGTACCGCGACTTCGCGAACTCCGGCTTCGGCACCACCATCACCAAGCAGCTCGGCCTGCCCCGCCCCGCGGTGTTGCGCCGCCACGAGCCCGGGCAGCCGCTGCTGCCGGGCCCCGCGGTCGTCGGCTCGGCGGGCGAGGGGCGGCTGCGCGACGCGCTGACCCAGCTCCTGCAGGCGGAGGGCGTGCACGTGCAGTCGCCGGTCACGGCCGACGGCGCCACGGACGGCGAGAAGCCCGCCGCGGTGCTCCTCGACGCGACCGGCGTGCGCAGCCCGGCCGATCTGGCCAGTGCGCACGACTTCCTGTCGCCGGCGGTCAAGCGGCTGCGGGCTACGGGCCGGGTGCTGATCCTCGCCGACCCGCCGTCGGACGCCGACTCCCCGGCGCAGGCCGCCGCGCGCCAGGCCCTGGACGGACTGGTCCGCTCCATCGCCAAGGAGCTGCGAGGCGGCTCGACGGCCAACCTGATCTACGTCCCGGCGGGCGCGGAGACGGCACTGGCGAGCCCGGTCCGCTTCTTCCTCTCCGGCCGCTCGGCCTACGTCGACGGCCAGGTGGTCACGCTGTCGGCGGCCGAGGTCCCTGGCGATGAGGACGGCGACAAGCCGCTGGCCGGCAAGGTCGCCGTCGTCACGGGCGCGGCGCGGGGCATCGGAGCTGCGATCGCGAAGGTGATGGCGCGCGACGGCGCCCACGTGGTGGCCGTCGACGTCCCCGCCGCCGGAGACTCGCTGGCCGCCGTCGCCAACCAGATCGGCGGCACGGCGCTGCAGCTCGACATCACCGCGGACGACGCTCCCCAGCGGCTGATCGACCACCTGCGTGAGCGCCATGGCGGGGTCGACATCGTCGTCCACAACGCCGGGATCACGCGGGACAAGCTGCTGGTCAACATGGACGCGGCCCGCTGGAACTCGGTGATGGCTGTGAACCTGCAGGCCCAGCTGGACATCACCGAGGCCCTGCTCGACGCCGAGGGCGTGCTGAAGGACGGCGCCCGGATCGTCTGCGTGTCCTCGCAGTCGGGCATCGCCGGCAACCGCGGCCAGACGAACTACGCCGCCTCGAAGGCCGGCGTGATCGGCATGGTCCGGGCGTGGGCCCCGCGGTTCGCCGAGCGCAACGCCACCATCAACGCCGTCGCACCGGGGTTCATCGTCACCGAGATGACGGCGAAGATGCCCTTCGGCACCCGCGAGATCGGCTCGCGGATCAACTCGCTGCAACAGGGTGGGCTGCCCGTCGACGTCGCCGAGACGATCGCCTGGCTGGCGCAGCCGGGCAGCGCCGGGGTCAACGGCCAGACGGTGCGTGTCTGCGGCCAGTCGATGCTGGGGGCCTGATGGCTGTGCCTCCTTCTCCGGTGACGATTCTCGACGCTGCCCCGAACCTGGGCGCGCTGTACACGAAGGCGGCGTTCACGGCCCGCGGGCGGGGCGGCCCGCTGCCCGACACCCACCTGGCCCGCCGCGCCGTGCCGGTCGACCCGGCTCACCTGGCCGCCTACGACCGCGAGTGCGGGTTCCCGCTGGACGACGTCCTCCCGGCGACGTATCCGCACATGCTCACGTTCCCGCTGCAGATGGTGCTGATGACCGACCGCGCGTTCCCGCTCGCGCTGCCCGGCCTGGTGCACATGCGCAACCGCATCGACGTGCTGCGCGCGGTCCGCGCCGACGAGCCGCTCGACCTCGAGGTGTGGGCGGAGAACTTCGCCCGGCACCGCAGCGGCGCGACGGTCGACCTGGGCGCCACCGTGCAGGTCGCCGGCGAGGAGGTGTGGCGGTCGACGTCGACCTACCTCGCCCGCGGCGCGACGGCGCCCGAGGGTGCGCCGGAGGCCGACGTCGAGGTGACGGTCGGCGACCTCGAGCGACCGGTGGCCACCTGGCGGATCCCCGACGACGCCGGACGGCGCTACGCCAAGGTCTCCGGCGACGTGAACCCGATCCACCTGTCCGGGCTGACCGCGAAGGCATTCGGGTTCAAGCGGGCCATCGCGCACGGCATGTGGGTGAAGGCACGGGCGCTGGCCGCGCTGTCGGGACGGCTGCCCGACGCGATCACAATCGACGTCGCCTTCCGCAAGCCGCTGTTCCTCCCGTCGACGGTCACGCTGTGGACGGCGCAGGCCGAGGGCGGGTGGGACGTCGCCGTCCGCAGCGCGTCGAGCGGCACCGAGCACATGATCGGCACCGTCCGCCCCCTCTGACGGGGAGCGAGTGCGCCCCGGCCCCCTTCGACGCAGCCGATCGGGGCCTCGGCGCACTCGCTCGATCGGCCGACGAACACCACGGGACCGCTCCTGCCCCACGCGTCGCGGCGCGGCCCGGCGGAACGCCGTGGTCTCGTCCGTGAGTGGTGGAGTGGTCGGGCGCCCGGATCCCGGACGCACGCGCCCGACGCTCCGGGTGACGTCAGCTGCCGGGCGGGGGTGAGGGAATGCGGGAAACGGAGACCTGGGACGTCGTAGACACGGACACCTGGGACGAGGCCCCTGACGAGGCCGCCTACACCGACACCGACCCCGACACGTGGGACGCCACGGACGCGGACACGTGGGACGACGCCGCGGACGAGACCGCCCCGATCGCGCAGGTCCGGGACGACCCGCCGGCCGGCGAGCGCTGGCGCACCGTCGTCCGCACGATCGGCGAGCTGCTGGTCACCGCCGGCATCATCGTGCTGCTGTTCGTCGTCTACGAGCTGTTCGTCACCGACCTGCTCAACGGCCGGCGGCAGAACGACCTCAACCAGCAGGTTCACGAGCAGTGGAGCCAGGAGACGCCGTCCTCGTCGTCCCCCCGCCCGCAGGTGCCCGGCGACGCCTTCGCCGTCCTGCACATCCCGCGCCTGGGCGAGGACTACCAGCGAGTCGTCGTCGAGGGCACCAGCCACGCGGCGCTCAAGGACGGCCCGGGGCACTACTCCGACAGCGCGCAGCCCGGTGAGGTCGGCAACCTCGCGATCGCCGGTCACCGGACCACCTACGGCTCGCCGTTCCGCGACCTCGATCTCGTGCGGCCGGGCGATCCGATCGTGGTCGAGACGGCGGACAGCTGGTTCGTCTACCGGGTGCTCGGCGACCCCGCGACCGGCGACTTCGACACCGATCCGAGCGGCATCAAGGGCCTGGAGATCGTGACTCCCGAGGACGTCCAGGTGATCAACCCGGTTCCCGACGCCGCCGCCGGCACGCCGCCGACCCACGCGTACCTGACCCTGACCACCTGTCATCCGCGGTTCTCGGCCGCCCAGCGCCTGATCGTGCACGCCGAGCTGGACGGAACCCCGATCGCCAAGGCGGACATGCCTGACGGCCCGCCGGCCCTGACGGAAGGCTGAGCACGTGTACGGCTGGATCTGGCGGCACCTCCCGGGAGGGACGGCGGGCAAGGCGCTGCTCTCCCTGCTCCTCGTGCTCGCGGTCTGCGCGCTGCTGCTGTTCGTCGTCTTCCCGTGGGCGGAGCCCTTCCTGCCGTTCAACGACGTCACCGTCGACGGCTGACCCTGGTGTGACCGGCGGGTCTCGGTAGGGCAACGATCCGCCGCGGACTCGGCTTCGGGTGGCCGACCGGCGCGAACGGGGCAAAGGTCGGACGGCAGAGCCGTTTCCGAGACCCCGGAGGACCCCTCGTGCGCCTTTCGCGCCCCCTCATCCTCGCGACCGCCGCCGCCCTCGCCCTCAGCGCCTGCAGCGGCGGCGACGAGGTGGACACCGGTGGCGGAGGCGGTGGTGGGGGCGGTGGCGACAACGTTCTCGTCGCCGCGGTGAGCGCGCAGCCGGACAAGTTCGACCCGCACACGACCAGCGCCTACCCGAGCTTCCAGGTGCTGGAGAACGTCTACGACACCCTCGTCGTCCCCAACCCCGACGACCTCACGATGGAGCCGAGCCTGGCCGAGTCGTGGAAGACCAGCGCCGACAACCTGACCTGGACGTTCACGCTCCGGGACGGCGTGAAGTTCCACGACGGCAGCGACTTCGACTCCGCGGACGTCGCCTACTCCTACAACCGGATCATCAAGGACGAGCTGGCCAACTCGTACCGGTTCGCCAACGTGAAGTCGATCGAGACGCCCGACCCCACGACCGTCGTCATCAACCTGACCAAGCCCACCCCGAACCTGCTCGCGCTGATCGGCGCGTTCAAGGGCATGGCGATCGTCTCGGAGGGTGCGGCCGAGAAGCTGGACCTCAACACGAAGGAGAACGGCACCGGGCCCTTCACGCTGGAGAGCTCCGACTCCAGCAAGACCGTGCTCACGGCGTTCCCCGACTACTGGGGTGGCAAGCCGAAGGTCGACGGCGTCGAATTCCGCTACATCACCGAACCGGCCGCGGCGCTCACCGCGCTGAAGGCCGGGGAGGTCAACTGGACCGACAACGTGCCGCCGCAGGACATCGACTCGCTCAAGGACGACAAGGAAGTCGACCTCGAGAGCACCGCCAGCGTCGACTACTGGTACATGTCCATGAACTTCGCCCGGAAGCCGTTCGACAACCCGAAGGTCCGGCAGGCGATCGCCACCGCCGTCGACCGCGAGGCGGTCACGGAGGCCGCCAAGTTCGGGGCGGCACGGGCCAACGAGACCGCGATCCCCGAGGGCAGCTTCTTCCACAACGACTACGCGCCGTTCGAGCCGGACGCGGGCAAGGCCAAGCAGCTGCTGCAGGAGGCCGGCGTCTCGACGCCGCTCGACATGGGGCTGATGGTCACCGACGAGTTCCCCGAGTCCGTGACCGCCGCGCAGGTCATCGCCAGCGAGCTCGAGCCGATCGGCATCAACGTCAAGGTCGAGACCCTGGACTTCGCGACCTGGCTCGACCGCGAGGCCAAGGGCGAGTTCGACGCCTTCATGCTCAGCTGGCTGGGCAACATCGACCCGGCCGACTTCTACGAGCAGCAGCACATCACCGGCGGGTCGAGCAACTACCAGGGCTACAGCAACCCGAAGGTCGACCAGCTCCTGACCCAGGCCGCCACCGAGGTCGACCAGGACAAGCGCAAGGAGCTCTACGACGAGGCCTCGACGATGATCGTGGACGACGTCTCGTACCTGTACCTCTACAACCCCGACGTCGTGCAGGCCTGGACGCCGGGCCTGAAGGGCTACAAGATCCGGGCCGACCGCGCGATCAACTTCGAGAACGTGGAACTGCCCTGAGCCGGTACCTGCTCCGCCGCGCCGGCCAGTCCGTCGTGGTGCTGATCGGGGTCAGCCTGCTCGTCTTCTCCCTGATCCACCTCGTCAAGGGCGATCCGGTGCGGTTGGCGCTGGGCACGCGCTTCTCGCAGGAGACCTACGAGGCGCTGCAGCACCGCAACGGGCTGGACCAGCCGCTGGTGCGGCAGTACTTCACCTGGGCCGGGCGGGCGCTGACCGGCGACCTCGGGGTCAGCTTCCGCAGCGGCGACACGGTGACGTCGCTGATCGGTGAGCGGCTGCCGGCCACGCTGACCCTGGCGTTCGCCGCGGTGCTGCTGGCGCTGCTCATCGCGGTGCCGCTCGGCACGATCTCGGCGCTGCGGCCGCGGTCGTTCGTCGACCGATTCGCCTCGGTGATCAGCCAGATCGGCATCTCGGTGCCCGACTTCTGGCTGGCAATCGTGCTGATCCTCGTGTTCGCCGGCACCCTGGGCTGGCTGCCCACCGGCGGCTACGTGCCGCTGACCGAGGACCCTCTCGGCTGGATCGAGCGGCTGGTCCTGCCGGCGATCGCCGCGGGCGTCGTCTCCGGGTCGGTGCTCACGCGTTTCGTGCGCTCCAGCGTGCTCGAGGCGATGGGCTCGGACCACGTGCGGACGGCGCAGGCGAAAGGGCTGCACGGGCACCAGGTCTTCGGCTGGCACGTGTTCCGCAACGCGCTCCTGCCTCTCGTGACCGTGACGGGGGTGCAGCTGGCGTACCTGCTGTCGGGTGTCGTGGTCGTGGAGATCGTCTTCTCCTGGCCCGGGCTCGGGCAGCTGGCGCTGCAGGCCGTGCGGTCCCGCGACTATCCGGTGCTCCAGGGCGCGATCCTGCTGTTCGCCCTGGTCTTCCTCGTGATCAACCTGGTGGTCGACCTGCTCTACAGCCGGATCGATCCGAGGATCCGCCGATGACCGCCGTCCCGACGCCCGGTGGCATTCCGGCCGCACCGGCCCCGGGGGAGCCGATGGTTGCCCGGCCGGCGCGGCCCCGCTGGCGGGAGACCCTGGGCCTGCTCGTCCGCGACCGGACGGCGGCGACCGCCGGTCTGGTGCTGCTCATCATCATCGTCGTGGCGATCTTCGACGAGACGTTCGCGTCGCAGGGCCCCAACGAGCAGGACATCCCGGGCCGCCTGCAGCCGCCGAGCTGGAGCCATCCCTTCGGCACCGACGACCTCGGGCGCGACATCCTGTCCCGGGTGATCCTCGGCGCCTCGGTGTCGCTGAAGGTCGGCTTCCTGTCGGTCGGGCTGGCGCTCGTCGTCGGCACCCTGATCGGCCTGTTCGCCGGGTTCTACGGGCGGTGGGTGGACGACGCCCTGATGCGCATCATGGACGTGCTCTTCGCCTTCCCGGCGGTACTGCTGGCGATCGCCATCCTCGCCATCCGCGGGCCGGGGACGTCGAACACGATCATCGCGATCGCGGTCGTCTACGTGCCGATCTTCGCGCGGGTGACGCGGGCCAGCGTGCTCGGCGTCCGCGAGGAGGTGTACGTGCGTGCCTCGCGGTCGATCGGTGCCTCGGACTTCCGGCTGCTGACCCGGCACGTGCTGCCGAACGCCGCGCCCCCGATCATCGTGCAGACCTCGATCAGCCTCGCGTTCGCCGTCCTCGCGGAGGCCGCCCTGTCGTTCCTGGGCCTCGGCACCCAACCGCCGAACCCGTCGTGGGGGCTGATGCTCGCCGAGGGCAACGAGTTCATCAACCGCGCCTGGTGGCTGGCCTTCTTCCCCGGCATGGCGATCGTGGTCACGGTCCTCTGCTTCAACCTGCTCGGTGACGGGCTGCGCGACGTACTCGATCCGCGCCAGCGGACGCTGATGGCCGGTGGTGGGCGATGAGCGCCGTACCGCTGCCGGCGGCCGACCCCGTGCTCGAGGTCGAGGACCTGCGGGTCGAGTTGCGTACGCCCCGGGGGACGGCGCACGTGGTCAACGGGCTGAGCTACGCGGTCGGGCAGGGTGAGACGGTCGCGGTCGTGGGGGAGTCGGGCAGCGGCAAGAGCGTCTCGGTGCTCGCGATGCTCGGGCTGCTCCCGCCACGCGTGGCCACCGTGACCGGGCGGGCGGTGCTGCAGGGGGAGGACCTGCTCACCATGTCCCCCGAGCGGCTGCGGCAGGTGCGTGGTCCGGGCGCCGGGCTGGTGTTCCAGGACCCGATGACCTCGCTGAACCCGGTGCTGAGCATCGGCAAGCAGCTGGTCGAGGGCATCCGGGCGCACGACGACGTCCCCAAGGCCGTGGCCCGCCGACGGGCGGCCGAGCTGCTCGGCGAGGTGGGCCTGCCCGAGCCCGACCGTGCGCTGGACCGGTTCCCGCACGAGCTGTCGGGCGGCATGCGGCAGCGGGTGGTCATCGCGATCGCACTCGCGAACTCGCCGGCCCTGCTGATCGCCGACGAGGCCACCACGGCCCTCGACGTGACGGTGCAGGCGCAGATCATCGACCTGGTCGAGCGGCTGCAGGCCGACCACGGCACCGGCGTCATCTGGATCACCCACGACCTCGGGGTCGTGGCGGGCATCGCCGACCGGGTGCTGGTCATGTACGGCGGGCGCTGCGTGGAGGACGGCACGGCGGACGACGTCCTCGAGCGCCCCGCCCACCCGTACACGCGGGGGCTGCTGGGCTCGCTGCCCGACCTGGCGGCGCCGCTGGACCCCGACGGCCGGGTGCCCGACCTGGCCACCGTGCCCGGCCTTCCGCCGCCGCCCACCGACCTGCCGCCCGGCTGCGTGTTCTGGCCGCGCTGTCCGGTGCGCTCCGACCCGCGGTGCGAGACCGAGCAGCCACCACTCGTGACGGTCGGCCCCGGTACCCCCGGCCGGCATGGCCATGTCGGCCGGGTTCTGGAGCACCGGGCCGCGACGTGGTACCAGGAGGGGACGGCGCGATGAGCGACATCCTGGTCTCCGCGCGCGGCCTCGAGGTGCACTTCCCGCTCCGGGGCGGGAAGGGCGTGCTTCGGGCGGTGGACGGCGTCGACCTCGACATCTACCGCGGCGAGACGCTCGGCCTGGTCGGCGAGTCCGGCTGCGGGAAGTCGACGCTGGGCAACGCGTTGCTGCGCCTCGTCCCGCCCACTGCGGGCACCGTCACCTTCGACGGCACCGACCTCACCGCGCTGGGCCGTCGCGCCATGCGCGAGATGCGGCGCCGCGCGGGCATGGTCTTCCAGGACCCGTTCGCGTCGCTGGACCCCCGCCGGACCGTCGCGCAGACGGTGTCGGAGCCGCTGGAGGTGCACGGCCTCCGGTCGGGACGGCGGGAGCGGGCGGCTCGCGTGGGCGAGCTGCTGGAGCTGGTCGGGCTCGACCCCGCGGTGGCCGGCCGGTATCCGCACGAGTTCTCCGGCGGGCAGCGGCAGCGGGTCGGCATCGCCCGCGCGCTGGCCGGTGAGCCGGACTTCCTGGTCTGCGACGAGGCCATCGCGTCGCTCGACGTCAGCGTGCAGGCGCAGGTGCTCAACCTGCTCCGCCGCCTGCAGCGCCAGCTCGGGCTGACGCTGCTGTTCATCTCCCACGACCTCTCGGCGATCCGGCACATCTCCGACCGGATCGCCGTCATGTACCTGGGCCGCATCGTCGAGATCGGCCCGGCGTCCGCGGTCGGCAGCACGCCGCAGATGCCCTACACGCAGGCGCTGCTGTCCGCGGTCCCGGTGCCGCATCCCGAGCTCGAGCGGACGCGGCAGCGGATCGTCCTGCGCGGCGACGTGCCGTCGCCGGCCGCCGTCCCGTCGGGCTGCCGGTTCCGCACGCGCTGTCCCGCGGCGTTCGAGCCGTGCCCGGACGTCGACCCCGCGCTGCAGCCGGTCGGGACGGCGCCGGACCACGTCGCGGCCTGCCACCTGCACGGCGTCATCGGCACGCCCGTGGACGGCCGGACAGCAGAGGACGTTTCCGCAGCCCCAGTGGACTGACACCCCGGAGCGCACGGTGAGACGGCCCTCACCGGAACGAGGAAACGCGCCGGGAGCGTCCCGAAATCGAGGTGTGCGAACGGTTGCGCGTGTTGACCGCCCGTTCTCGCAGGTCGACGGTGACGCGTCCGCTTGACGCGTGAGCGGGCAGCGCTGGTTCTTCGCGACAGCCGGCCCAGTCGAGCCAGCTGGGCAGATCGACCCGCGGCGAGGGCCCTCTCTGCGCAAGACGGCCCGTCGCCCGCCCCCGCTGCTCCCGGACCAGGCGCGCGGCCGATGGCCCGGCCCTGCGCCGTCCACGACGACCTGCCCGTGCGGCGCACGTGCACGGGCACGGCACCGATCACTCCCGAGCGAGAGGAACCTCTGCCATGACCACCACACTGCGTCGGACCGCGATGGTCCTCGGCGGGGCGCTCGTCGCCGGCTCCGTCGCGGCCAGCGGTGCCGTAGCGGACAGCGGGGCCTCCACCTCTAGCGGCAGTGCCGAGGAGGTCCACCTGAAGCTCACGCCGTCCTCGCCGGAACTGGCCGGCTGCATGCCGCATGCCAAGGTGCGCATCGAGGTGCGGCTGACCACCGACCAGATCGGCTTCGACTTCTTCAACGTGGAGGCCTCCGGTCTCCCGCCGAACACCGCGTTCACGGTCTTCCTGCTGGAGCAGGCCGACTCGCCGTTCGGCGCGGCCGAGTACATCGGTGACATCTTCAGCGACAAGAAGGGCCGGGCAGAGAACACCTTCCGGCTGATCGTCGCCGAGGCGTTCTCCTCCACGCTTGTCGACGGCCAGCGGGTGCGGGTCGATCTGAACCAGGTGGGCATGTGGTTCGCCGATCCGGCGGACGACGACTTCTGCCTCGGGCCCGACAGCCCGGTCACGCCGTTCGACGGCGACGACGAGGCCGGCGTCCAGGCGTTCAACTCGCTCAACACCACCCCGCTGCCGCCTCCGTGACGGCCTGCTGACCACCCGGACGGGCTCTTCGGAGTTGATCATCGGCTGCCGGTTCGCGACACGGCGGGACACGCCGGCGGCGCGGGCTCGGAGCCGATGATCAACTCCGGGGAGCCCGGTTGATGTGGCGCTCGGGCGCATGGTGTTCGTGAACCGCCGGGAGTAGCTTCCCGGCGCCGAGATCAGGCGACCGAGCGACTCCGACCCGCATCCCGGGAGTCCGGCATGAGCCTTCCCCAGCTGCCTCGACTGCGCGCAGCACTCGCCACGGTCGCCGTCACGGCGGTGAGCGTGGCCCTGCTCGTGCCACCCGCCTCCGCCGCTCCGGCGACGGCGGATCCCGCCGCCCCCGAGGTGTCCTGGTCGGACTGCCGGGACGGCTTCCAGTGCGCCGTCGTCCCGGCCCCGCTGGACTACGACGACCCGCAGGGCACGCAGATCGGTGTCTCGGTGATCCGGTTGCCCGCGGGCGATCCCGCCCACCGCATCGGCTCGCTGATGATCAATCCGGGCGGTCCTGGCGGCTCGGGCGTCGACGTCGTCCGGTTCGCCGCCAAGTTCCTCCCCCTCGAGCTGAGGGCGCGCTTCGACATCGTCGGGTTCGACCCCCGCGGCGTCATGCGCAGCACGCCGCTGCGCTGCTTCGCCACGTTCGACGAGGCGATCTCGATCCTGCCGGCGTTCCCGTACCCGGAGACCCCCGCGGAGGAGGAGTCCCAGCGGGCGTCCGACGACGCGCTGGCGGCCGCCTGCGCCACGCACGGCGGTGCGATCCGCGACCACATGTCCAGCGCCGACGCCGCCCGCGACATGGACCTGCTGCGCGCGATGCTCGGTGACCGGCGGCTGACCTACCTCGGCTTCTCCTACGGCTCCATCCTCGGGCAGAACTACGCCAACCTGTTCCCGTCCCGGGTCCGCGCCCTGGTCATCGACGGCGTGCTGGACCCGATCGCCTGGTCTACCGGCTACGACGACGAGGGGACGACGGTGCCCAGGGGCACCCGCCTCGGCAGCGCTGAGGGTGCTCAGCGGACCCTCGAGGAGTTCTTCCGGCTCTGCGATGCCGCCGGTCCGGACTGCGCCTTCTCGGGGAACGCGAGCGCCAGGTTCGCAGCACTCGGTGAGCGGCTGCGCGCCGAGCCGCTCGTCATCGTCGATCCGGACACGGGCGAGTCCTTCACCGTGACCTACAACGACCTGATCGGCCTGATGTTGGGCGGGCTGTACTCGCCGGACATCTGGCCCGACCTCGCCTTCCTGCTGGCCGACATCGAACAGCAGGCCTCGTCGACCGCGCTCGGCCGGCGCGTCGCCGATCTGCGAACCGCCCTGGGACTGGCCGCTGCGCCGCAGGAGGAGTACCCGAACTTCGTGGAGGCCGCACCCGGCGTCGGGTGCTCCGACAGCGTCAACCCGACGTCCTTCGAGGCGTGGCAGGCCAACGCGGACAAGGCCGAAGCCGTCTACGGCCGCTTCGGCCGGCTGTGGAACTGGGCGCTGAGCCCCTGCCGGTCGTGGCCGACCACCGCCGGGCAGGACCGGTACACGGGGCCGTGGACGGCGCGCACGTCGTCCCCCGTGCTGATCGTCGGCAATTACTTCGACCCGGCGACGCCGTACCAGGGGGCCGAGACGGCGTCGAAGCTGCTGCCGAACTCGCGCTTGCTGTCGTACGCCGGGTGGGGGCACACCGCTTACCTGCAGGCCGGCAACTTCTGCGTGGACAGTCTCGTCACCACGTACCTGCTGACGAGTCGCGTTCCTCCGGAGGGCACCGTGTGCCAGCCCGAGGGCTCGCCGTTCGGTCCGGAGTCGGCGTCGGCCAGGGACCAGGCCGCGACCGGGCTGACCGCCGCGGCCGTTCCGGCGGCCGTCCGCCGCGCGCTGCACGCCGACTGAGTCGACGGTTCTCCGGTCGAGCCTGCGCGGGGAGGGCGCCCGTAGCATGACCTCGGGCGTCCGACCTCTCGTGCTCGAGGCGGGTCGGATGCCGAGGAGGGCTCGCCTAGTGGCCGATGGCGGCGGTCTTGAAAACCGCTAGCGCTCACGCCGCGTGGCGCCGGGCCACGCACTCCTGACCTGTGTCTTTGTATCGTTGTCTGGTCAATGGCCTGCATCTTTACCGCTTCCAGCACGGCTCGGCCATTCTCCACTGTTCGTCACGCTCGGTGCAGCATTCCTCGCCATTTTGGGGTGCTTGGTGGCTGTGGCGTGGCTGAGCTAAAGGTCGGCCACCGTCCGTCGGCGGTCAGCGGAGCTGGTGACCCACACGCCCTTCCGCAGCGTCGTGGCCCTCTCCCTGCCCGGCCCCCTGCGCGGCTACGGCGCCCTGGACCTGTACCTGACCCACCCCGTCGGCCTGGTGACCTTCGACGCGACGGAGGCCCTGTGCGTCGCCGAGCTCATCTCCGGGCAACTCAGCCACGCCGCGGCCTGGACGGAGTGGACCGAGGTCGACGGGCCGCCCTGGACCAACACCTAACCCGCCCGGAAGCGGGCGCGGGTCTGGATGGCCACCCGCATGGTCAGCCTGGCATTGGGATTCGAGGCCGCCGATGCGCTGGCCGTGCTGCGCAGCTACGCCTACGCCTCCGATCGCACCCTCGACGCCCTCGCCGCCGACGTGGTCAACGGCCGGCTCACCGCCGGCCGGCTCGCCGAGGATGCGACGAGCGAGCACTAGGACACCGCCGGACGCGACCGGCACCGCGGCGGGGCACCAGTCGGCGGTGGATGCAGAAGACGCCTGGACCTGCTGCTTCGCCTCGCCGACGCACCGTGGTCGTGGGGCTCTCGGGACGGGCTGTTCCCCGGTGGAATCCGGCAGCACCACTTCCGGAACGGCGCCTCTCCGAGCGGTCGCGGGTGTGCTTTTTCCTTTCTCATGGGCGGCGTGCTCTGCGCGTAGCGTTGGCATGGTGGGGGATGTCCGGGAGGCTCCGGGCACGGAGTGGGACGGGCACGTCCTGCTGCTGCACCGGACCGAGGGCGAGCGGCTGGCGGGTCTGACCGCGTGGGTTCGTCGTGGCTTGGAGCTGGGCGAGAAGATCATCTACACCGAGCTCCCGCTTCTGCCGGGGGACGCGCTGGTCCCGGTGCTCGAGGCGCGGGGTGTGGATGCGGCCGCCGCCGTCCGCGACGGGCAGCTCGTGGTGCTGCCACCGGAGGAGTTCTACCCGCGGGAGGGTCAGCGCGTCGTCGTGGAGCGCGCGCTGGCCGAGGGGTTCGCGGCGGTGCGCATCTCGGCGGAGGTGCGGGCGGCGCTGAGCGTCCTGTCACCCGATGCGGTCCATGGCGTCGAGCATCGGCTCGACGCGCTCGTGGGCGACCTGCCGATGAGCGCGATGTGCCAGTACGCCGAGGCGGACAGCACCGGCACGTGGCTGGACGATGCAGTCGCGACACACGTGTTCGGCGTGCGCCAGTCGACCTTCTCCACCAGTCGGGACCTGGACGGGCTTGCCCTGCACGGAGAGGTTGACCGCACCAACACCGACGTCTTCACCGCGGTGCTGAGCGCCGCGAGCCGTCACCCGTCCCTGGTGCTGTGGGTGGACCTGGGTGAGGTCAGCTACGTCGACGCCGGTTCGTGCTGGCGGCTCGACGACGCCACCCGTGGCTTCCGGTCGTCGGGCGGCCACGTCCTCCTCGTCGCCCCGCAGCCCCCGGTCGAGCTCACGATGCGAATGTTGGAGGTCGACGAGCTGCCCGGCATGCACCTGGTGGGCGTGGAGCAGTGACCTCCACCACCGGACCGGCCCGTCTGCACGCCGCGCTGCTCTACCGCACCGCCCAGGAGCTGGCCTCCGCGGCCGTGCCGTTCCTGGCCGACGGATTGGCCATGGGCGAGGCGGCCGTGCTCGCCTGCCGGGAGGAGAACAGCGCCCTGCTGGCCGAGGCCCTCGGCCACGACGAGCGCATCCTCGTCCTGCCGCGGGAGGGGATCTACACCCGGACCGCCGACGCGATCGCCACGTTCCGCCGGGTGGTCCGCCGCCAGGTGGCGGCCGGGGCCCCCGGAGTGCGGCTGTTCGGTGAGGTCCCGGTCGATCAGTCCGGCGACGAATGGCACGAGTGGCACCGCTGCGAGGCGATCCTCAACGTGGCACTGGGACCGCTGCCGCTGTCCAGCGTGTGCGCCTACGACCGGCGCGAGCTGTCCGACGCGATCCACGAAGGCGTCGAGGAGACCCATCCCGCGCTGATGACCCCCGCAGGCCCCGTGCCCAATCACCGCTACGTGGACCCCGCGACCGTCCTGCGCCGGACCCCGACCACCCTGGCGGGTGGAGCGGAAGACACCCCGCCCACGCTCCAGCTGGTGGACCTGGACGACGCCACCCGGCTGCCGGAGCTGCGCGCGCGAGTGCGCGCCGCCCTGGACGGCTCAGGCGGGCCGGGGCTGCTGCGCGGCCGTTTCGCCGCGGCGGTCGCCGAGGTGCTCCACAACGCCTTGCGCCACGGTCGCCCGCCGGTCGCCGTCCGGCTGTGGGCGACGCCGACCCGGCTCGTGTGCACGGTCACGGACAGCGGGGACGGGTTCGACGACCCGCTGGCCGGCTACACCGCGCCGGGCGACGGCTTCCCACCTGCTGGGGCGGGGCTGTGGCTGGCCCGGCAGGCCTGCGACACGCTGGAGGCGTTCCGGACCGGGACCGGGTTCACCGTCCGCCTGGCCACTGGCCTGCCCGGATCGGAGCCGCCTCCCACGCCGTCATCGGCGGCGGCGCCCGCCGACACCCCGGCCGCCCGGGCAGACCGGGCCCGCGCCGACGCAAGGCAGTTGGCCCGCCGGCTCCGGAAGCAGCTCTAGCCAGGCGCCTCTGCGCGCCGGGCCGTGCGCCGTTCGTGGTGGCGCCCGGCGCTGCTGCCGCGCCCCCCGCGCGATCGCGCACCGCGGACCTGCCGCCGGCGACCTCGATGCCCAGCAGTTCACCCGGGCACTGCGGTCACCCGGGGCCTGCGGTCACCCCAGGTGACGGCGCCGGCCTGGACGCGCAGGCGATTGGCCTACTTGGAGATCGCGTAGGCAGCCCCGGAGTTCGGCACCGCGTCCGGTCCCGAGGATCGGCAGGGCCAGCAGCTCTTCGGTGGGCGTGAACCCCAGGGCATGCGCCGTCGCGGGGTCCAGCGGCGGGGGCATGTGGCCAGGATTGCCCCTCGGCGGAACGACGTGTCCGTCGGTGGAATCGACGCGTCCGGGAGTGTCCGTCGCCCCGCCCGTGAGACGCCCGCCGAAGACTCACCTCGCGGACGTTGTCCGCGCCGGTCTGCTTTGCACGGACTGCGCCCGGTGAGCCGCGGGACCGCGGCGGGGAAGACGGCGCTGAGGTGGCAGGTTCTTCGGGCGTGGACGTGACCCTGCTGTTCTTCCCGGACTGTCCGAACTGGCGCCTGGCCGACGAGCGGCTGCGGGAAGCGCTGGCGCGAGCCGGTCGGGACGACGTGCGCGTGCAGCACCGCCAGGTCACCACGGTGGAGAACGCCGAGGCTGGGTTCCGTGGTTCCCCGACGGTGCTCATCGACGGGCTTGACCCGTTCTCCGACCCGGACGCCCCGGCCGGGCTGTCCTGCCGGGTCTACGGCACCGACGAGGGGTTTGTCGGGGCGCCGTCGGTCGAGCAGCTGCTCGCGGTCCTGCAGTGAGGCTGCCCGGCCGCCGGTCGTCCCCGAGCGGGCCGTCGGTGACCTGCAACTGCTGCGGGCGGGACCGGCCCCGCACCGGCGTCCACGAGCTCGGGGTCACTCCGGGTGTGTACGTGTGCTGGCGCTGCGCGCTGTGGATGGCCGCCGAGATCGCCCGCCGGCGGTAGGCCCGGCCTGGCCGGTACGAGGAACCGTCCGGCCCTCCGCCGCCGGACGTGCTTGGCCGCGCGGAGTGACCAGCGCCGGGCCGTCGCCAGTGACGCCGCCGTCGTCGCTGTTCCAAGTCCGCGCGGGCATCCAGCGCGACCCCGCAGGTTTGTTGGCCACGTCCTGGGCTCTCCGGTAGGCGTACATGGTGCCGGCCGCCACTGCCGTTCACGTCTGGCGTGCCCAGAGCCGTCGCCCGGTGGGCTGCGTCGGGCCGGCGTGGGTCGGAGGCGATGTCGTCGCCCGACGGTCGCGTGCTCGTACTCGACGTCGAGAACTGTCCTGACGATCGTGTGACCGACCGGGCCGCGTTCCGGGCGTCCTCCCTCGCCCGGCAGGGTTCGGATGGGGCTGGCCGTTCAGCAGCGCGGGATGTGCTCCTGTGCTGTTCTTGCTCTAGCCCGCGCACGCGCCATGGAGCGGAAGCGGGTCAGGCCCCGCGCGTGGAAAACTCCTGCCCGTGGGGCCGCCTCGTGCAGGGGACTACCTCAGCGGGTCCGACCGTGCCACGGTGCTCTATGGGCACTGAGGGCGGTGAAGACCGGCGTCAGTGGGGCCAGCCCTCCGCGCAGGACACCGGCACGACGGTCGCTCTGGACGCGCTGGCCCGGCGACTGGCCGAGGCCGCGCGCAGCCTCCAGAGGCAGACCTCTCCCCAGCAGGTGATGGACGGCGTCGTGCACCTGGCCCGCGGGATGGTGCCCGGCGCCGACGAGGCGACGATCACCATGGTCCGCAAGGATCGCCACTGCTACTCAGCGGCGGCCACCAGCGCGTTGGCCAGCGACTTCGACGTCCTTCAGGACGAGACCGGTGAGGGCCCGTGCCTGGACGCCATCTGGCAGCAGGAGACCGTTCGGGTGAACGACCTGGCCAGTGATCCGCGCTGGCCGGTCCTGGGCCCCCGGGCCGCGGCACGCGGAGTGGGCAGCATGCTGTGCCTGCAACTGTTCGTGCACCGGGACACACTCGGCGCGCTGGACCTCCTGGCTCACGTCACGTCGGCGTTCACCGACGAGTCCGAGCACGTCGGCCTGCTGCTGGCCAGCCACGCCGCCATCGCTACCGCGGACGCCCATCACTTCGAGAACGTGACCAGCGCCCTGGCGAGTCGGGACGTCATCGGCCAGGCCAAGGGCATCCTGATGGAGCGGTTCAAGCTCACCTCCGACCAGGCGTTCACGGTGCTGGCCAAGGTCAGCCAGGACACCAACCAGAAAGTGTCTTCGGTCGCCGAGGAGCTCGCCCGCACAGGCCTGTGGAGCCCTGGCGCGCCCGCCGGTCAAGATCGCCGGGACGCGCCCTAGGAGCAGCTCCGGCTACGCCTGCTGCCGCGGCAGCCGCGTCGTGCAGAACCGCAGCCTGCTCTGTGCAGCGCGCACCCCGCGCGGCCGGCTGCTGCGCCCGTCGCCTCGGTCCTGGGCCGCTAGAACCCACCCGGGCCGCGGACGTCACGGCCGGACGCCGGCAACTCGGCGCCGCGCTGCACGACGGCGCCCGCCCCGCCGGGCGCCGCCGAGGGGGCGTCGAACGGCTCCTGCTGGCGTTCGGCCGGCGTGGTGGAGGCCACCGGACGGCTGTGCTCGGTCAGCCACACGCCGGCTGCGAGCACCTCCGCGCGGGGCAGGTACACGTCGCGGCGCGGCGTGCCGAAGCCGCGGCGCGCGAACACCTGATCGGGCAGCGACGCCAGCCGCTCGGCGCGCAACCGCGCCCGTTCGGTGTCACGAGCGGTCGGCGGCAGCGCCGGGTCGACGAAGACCGGCTGGCACATGACCTCGAGGTAGGCCTTCAGCGCGTCCCGCCCGGGGTGGTCGGGGACGTCGTCCACTCGTTGCGACCCTTCTTGGTCTTGGCCTTGTCACCGGCCGCGGCCATGTCGTCGATGTGCTGGCACACCCATCTCAGCCAGGTCGTCGGCTGGTCGACGGGCTCGGGCTCGGCCGGCTGTCCCCAGCTGACCGGGGCGAAGCTGCCTGCGTCGAAGTCCTCCCCGAGGGCGATGGCCCGGTCCAGCTTGATGTAGTGGGCCTTCGCCGCTGTCTTGGTGGGGAACGGCTCTTTCCGCTCGCCGTTCTGGCCGGCGATGCGCACGATGACCTTCTCCGGGTTGGAGTCGGCCGGCACGGTGCGCCGGTACAGCTTGACCCGTCCGCTGGGGACGAGGACGCCTGTCGGCGACCAGTCCCGCCGGCGGCTCACGCCACCTCCCCGAGGGTGTCGCCGCGGTAGGTGTCGTCGGGCAGGTTGGCGACCCAGTCGTCGAACCAGTCGCCGCGGATGCGCCAGGTCCGGTTCGGCAGCCGCTTCATCTGCGGGCCGACGCCCCGGCGGCGCCAGTGGTCGAAGGACCCGCGGTCGATGCCGAGTTCGGCGAGGACGTCGGGGATGGTCAGCCACACGCGGTGGCGGGGCTTCTCGAGGGGCGTCTGGGCGCCGTGGTCGGTGTTCACGGCTGCGGACCGTCGGAAGCGGGTTGCGGTGCGCAGTCCCCCTGGAGAACGGTGAAGAACGGGCGCCCAACAGAGGGGACTGGTGGCGGATCTTCTTCCCGCCGTGGCTGTGGCGTGGCTGGCGTTGCTACGGTCGACATTGCCGATCCCCTGTCCCGCGCGCATAGTCGCAGCTCAGGAGCTCGGAGGAGGGCTCGCCTAGTGGCCGATGGCGGCGGTCTTGAAAACCGCTAGGGGTTCACAGCTCCTCGTGGGTTCGAATCCCACGCCCTCCGCAACGATCGATGTCTGAGAAGGGGATCACCGTGCGCGGCGTGTACCTGCCACTGGTCACCCCCTTCTCCGACGGCGAGGTGGACCTGCGATCGGTCACCACGCTGGTCCGGCACTACGCCACGACCGGCATCGACGGGCTCGTCCTGCTAGGGACGACGGGCGAGGGCCCGACCGTCGAGGCGGACGAGCAGGCGGCCGTCGTCGCCACCGCGCTCGACGCGGCCGGCGACCTGCCCGTCTACGTCGGCGTCAGCGGCAACTCGACGCGGCACGTGTCCGCCGCCCTGCGCGGGTGGGAGTCGGCTCCGCTGGCCGGCTACCTCGTGGTCACGCCGTACTACAACCGGCCGGGTCAGGACGGGCTGATCGAGCACTTCCGCGCGGTCGCGGGGGAGACCGAGCGCACCGTCATCGTCTACAACGTCCCGTACCGGACCGGCGTAAACCTCTCCACCGACGCCCTGCTGGAGATCGCCGAGAGCGAGCCGAACGTCCGAGCGGTCAAGGACTCCTGCGGCGACATCGAGCAGAGCCTGGACCTCCTGCAGCGGGCGCCCGACGACCTGAGCGTCCTCACCGGCGAGGACCACCTGTTCTTCACCAGCCTGGTCAACGGCGCCGCCGGCGGGATCCTCGCGTCCGCGCACCTGGCGACGACCACGTTCGTCGAGATCGCCGAGGCGATCGGCAAGCACGACCTGCTCCGCGGACGGACGGCGTGGCGCACGGTGGCCTCGATGATCCCGGCGCTGTTCGCCGAGTCGAACCCCATGCCGTTGAAGTACTGCCTCTGGAGGCAGGGGCTGCTGCGCTCGCCCGAGTGCCGGCTCCCGCTCACCTCCGTGTCGGAGCCCATGGCCGCAGCCCTCGACGACCTCGTGGCGGAGCTCCCTCCGGTCTGACCGGCGGGACGTCGTCCGCCGCGATCGGGGACCGCGTTCGACACGCCGCGCCGGAACGTCGTTCACGGGATGACCGAGCGCGTTTCGAGCGTGTTGGCGCTGGACAGCGCACTGTTTGTCGACAAGGCGGTGCCCCGTGAGGCGGGTCACGGAGTGCGGAAAAGGGCCGTCGCAACGATCCGGTGACGGGGCGGACGGGGTGTCGCCGGAACCGGTCGGTACGCCGGTGCGGGCCTCTACCTTTTGGCCTGTCCGCGGCACTTCCCCGCCGCGGCGCGGGTGCTGAGGAGTCCACGCGTGATCATGGGCGCGACGCTGGGATGGCCGGCTGTGACGATGCTGGGCTTCATCCTCTTGACCGGCGTGGTGGTCGCTCTGGGCTTCAGCTCGACGGCCCGGTACGAGTTCGAGCACAACGGCACGCGCGAGGCCCAGCGCGCGGGAGCGCAGGCGTCGGGGACCCACCCCGCCGGCCGCCGTGCCCCGGGTCGGCAGGGGACGACGTCGGACGCGCAGGCCCAGCACCAGGCCGTCGACGTCGCCGTCCGTCCCGCTCCGGCTCCCGCCCCCGGACGACCCGGCTGGTACCTGGTCGACGGATCGGCGCAGGCGCTGTCCGGCCCGTTCGCCGACCGGCTCGACGCCGACTGGCTGGCCCTCTCCCAAGGGATCGACGCGGTGGCCGTCCACGGCGTGCGGCACCCCGACGGCACCGTGGCGCTGCGGCCCTCCCCGGAGGAGCGGGCCTGGCTCAAGGAGCTCAGCGACCAGCTGGACCGGCTGCCGGGCGAGTGGGACGAGCTGCTGTCCGACACCGACCCGCTCACCACGCTGGTGGTGGAGGTGGCCGCCGCCCTGGTGGAGGCCGGGCTGCCGCTGCACGACGCGCCCGAGGCCTCGTCGGCCGGTGGGGTGTCGCTGCTGCCCGAGCCCACGGCCGGCGGCGTCGTCGTCAGCTGGCGGGCCCACGACCGGATGAGCGCGCAGCACCTGCGGGGAGCCGCCGCGAACGCCACGGTGCAGCAGTCGATGGACGCCGTGATCGCCGAGATCCTGGGCAACCTCGGCTTCGTCGTCGAGCCGCACCTCGGTACGGGAGGGTCGCTGGTCACCGCGCTGCGCTGAACGACTCTGACGTCACCCTCCCGGGGCCCGTCGTCAGAGGGGGGTGCCGATCTCCCACTCGTGCCCGAACGGGTCGATGAACCGGCCCAGTCGCCAGCCGTGTTCGTCCGCCACGGGCGCGGTCTCGGTGGCTCCGGCGGCCACCGCCCGTGCGACGACCGCGTCGGGATCATCGACCACGAGCAGGGTGCGGCTCGTCCGTCCGCCCACGGTCTCCGGGCTCAGGCGGTGGAGCTCCGCGCTGGCGGCACCGACCCAGAATCGGGCGTCGCCCACCTCGAGGCGGGCCACGATGTCGTCGCCGTCCCCGACGCGCAACAGGGTCGTGGCGCCGAAGGCCGCCTCGTAGAAGGCGACCGCGGCGCTCGCGCGTTCCACCCACAGCTCCGGCTCGATGCTGGTTCCTGTCATGGCTGCGACTCCTTCCCGTTCGCGAGAGCCGTCCTCGCCGGTCCTCCCGGCAGTGTCCCGCGACGCTTCGCGTGGCGGCAGGCACCATGTCTCACGACACCGCGCTGAGCTGCGTTTTTTCGTCGGATCGGGCGCGAGGGGGGCGGTCGCACGACCCGGCCCAGATGCGAGACGGGGCCGCGCATTATGCACGTATCCGTGAAGCACTGCCACTCCTAGATAAACGCTGAGTCAAATGTCGTGACTCTCTGGACATGATCGGAGTGCTCACATAACGTCACGGACGGTCACCAGTGAAGGCCCCGGTGGTACCCCGCCGGTCGGTCGGTCGACCTTCATCCGAGCACAGGAGAACATCTCTTGAAGAGAGCTGTGTCCGTCGCCATGGGGGTCGCGCTGCTCGCGGCCATCCCGGCGACCGCCAACGCCGCACCGCCGGCGGAGAACCCCGAGGCCGGCCCGGCCCGGGCGCACGACCTGCCGAGCCCGCTCAGCGACAAGCAGCGCGAGCTCCGGGCGGCGGCCGTCGAGAAGGTGGTCTCCGGCAAGGCCAGCCCGCGTGGCGCCAACAAGGTCGTCGAGGTATCCGAGGGCCAGTACGTCGAGCTGGCCCAGACGGACAGCGACGCCATCTGGACCGTTCTCGGCGACTTCTCCGACGTGAAGCACAACCAGATCCCCCGGCCCGACCGCACCGTCGACAACACGACGATCTGGACGTCGGACTTCAACAAGGCGCACTACGAGCAGATGCTCACCGACACGAGCGCCGGTGTGAACTCGGTGCCGAACTTCTACGAGGAGCTGTCCTCGGGCCGGTACACGGTCACCGGTCAGGTCGAGGACTGGGTCCAGCTCGCCAAGGGCGGCGCGGCGTACGGCGACAACGAGACCGTGGGCGACAAGGGCGCCTGGGCCTTCGTGAACGACACGCTCTCCGCCTGGTACCAGAAGCAGCTGGACAGCGGGAAGACCTCCGCGCAGATCGACGAGTACCTCTCCCAGTTCGACAAGTGGGACCGGTACGACTCCGACAACGACGGCAACTTCGACGAGGCCGACGGTTACATCGACCACTTCCAGGCCGTGCACTCCGGCCAGGGCGAGGAGGTCGGCGGCGGAACGCTGGGCCAGGCAGCCATCTGGTCGCACCGCTGGTACAACCAGACGAACCGGATCGGCACCGCCGGCCCGACCCTCGATGACGGCACGCAGAACAAGCTCGGCGGCCAGCGGATCGGCGACTCCAAGTACTGGGTCGGCGATTACACCGTCGAGCCGGAGAACGGTGGCGTCGGCGTCTTCGCGCACGAGTTCGGTCACGATCTCGGCCTGCCGGACCTCTACGACACGTCGGGCAACAGCGGCGGCGCCGAGAACAGCACCGCCTTCTGGACGCTGATGAGCTCCGGCTCGTACGGCAACGACGGCACGGCCGCCGGCGGCATCGGCGACCGGCCCATCCCGATGGGCGCGTGGGAGAAGCTGCAGCTGGGCTGGCTGGACTATGCGGCGTACGCCCCCGGCGCCCACGCCGACGTCAAGCTCGGCCCGGCCAGCCACGCCACGGATGCCGCACAGGCGGTCATCGCCGTGCTGCCGAAGAAGCAGGTGACCACGAACATCGGCGCGCCCTTCGAGGGCACCGACTTCTGGCACTCGGGCTCGGGCGACAACCTCGACAACTCGATGCTGACCACGCTTCCCTCGGGCGTCACCAGTCTGACGGCGAAGGTCCGCTACCAGATCGAGCAGGACTGGGACTACGCCTACGTCGTCTACTCGACCGACGGTGGGGCGACCTTCACCCCCGTGGCCACGAACCGGTCCACCACCACCGACCCCAACGGCCAGAACTTCGGCCAGGGCATCACGGGCAGCACCGACGGCAACTGGGTCGACCTCACCGCCGACCTGTCCGCCGTCCCGGCCGGTGCCCTGGTGGGCTTCCGGTACTGGACCGACGGTGCCGCGACCGAGCCGGGCCTCTCCGTGGACGCCGTCACCCTTGGCGCCACGCCCGCCACCAACTGGACGCTCGACGGCTTCAGCGTGACCACGGGGTCGGCGACGCAGTCGTACTTCAACGCGTACATCGCCGAGAACCGGGCCTACACCGGGTACGACGCCGGCCTGAAGACCGGTCCGTACAACTTCGGTGACCCGAGCCGTCCCGACTGGGCGGAGCGCCTGCCGTACCAGGACGGCCTGCTCGTCAGCTACTGGAACGAGCAGTACGCCGACAACAGCGTGGGCGCGCACCCGGGCGGCGGGCTGATCCTGCCGGTCGACGCGCACTCGGCCCTGCTCTACGAGCCGACCGCCGACGAGAACAACCGGGTCGGCCGGGAGACCTGGCGGCCGCGGATCCAGTCCTACGACTCGACCTTCGGGCTCGAGCGGACCGACAAGATCACGCTGCACGACCCCGACACGGGCGTGGCGAAGACCTACGGCGGTCTGAACGCCGTCCCGACCTTCGACGACACGAAGGACTGGTACGTCGAGGCGGGATCGATGCCGGACGCCAACGGCTGGGCGGGCGTCGACGTGCCGAAGACCGGTACGAAGATCACCGTTCTCGGCACCAGCGCCAGCAACACGTTCATGCAGATCCGCCTGAACTGATCCCGCTGGACCTGTAGACAGAACGGCCCGTCGGCTCTCGCCGGCGGGCCGTTCTGCCGTTCGCGGCAGTGCGGGCGGGTCAGCGGGGGCGGGCGGGCCGTCCTCGCCGTCCGCCGGTGGCCCGTCCGCCTGAGCGCGTGCCCTCCTGGGCCGGCCGGCCCACGGACCGCGGCTGCCGGCGGTGCCCCTCGTGGTGCTGGGTGCCGCGGTGGTGGTCGCGGCCGGGCGTCCGGACGGCGGGCCGCGTCGCGCAGCCCCGGCAGGTGCGGAACCACGGCGCGATGACGGTGCCGCAGTCCTCGCAGCGACCGGAGGCCGACAGCGCGATGGCGTCGGGCAGCAGCTCGGTGATGCGGGCCGCGCAGGCGTCCTCGACCTCGGCGGCGTCCGCGGCCTCGAGCCCGGCGACGCCGGGGAACGACCGCAGCAGGGTCTGCGCGTCGCGCGCCGCGGCGGCTGCCTGCTCGTACTCCTCGACGGTGCCCCGGTGCGGGACCGGCTGCAGCACCGTCTCGGGGACGACGCGCAGCCCGGCGGCCGACCGGAGCGCGGCCTGCGCCAGCGTCAGCCAGCGGGTGCGGCGCGGCGGGTTGTAGTCGATCGGCAGGTTGATCAGGCGCCACACCGTCCAGAGGTCGCCGACCGCGCCGAGCGGACCCTTGAGCAGCGGCAGCAGCGCGTGCACCCGCAGGACGAGGCTCGTCACGTCGTCCGCGGTCATGGCCTGGTCGCGGGTCGCGGCCCGCGCCCACGCCATCCACCGGGTGAGGGCCTCGGGCAGGTCGACGGGCTCGAAGGCGCCCAGGTCGTCGAGATCCGGACGGAGCCGCGGCGCCCGCTTGGGCAGGTCACTCATGGCGTCGCCGCGGGCGACCTCGGCACCGGCCATCAGCAGGCGGGCGTCGGGCGTCAGGCCGGGGATCCCGGCGAGGACGCCGACGCTGCCGTGCCCGGTCAGCCCGAACCGACCGGCGCGCCCGGCGATCTGGGCGGTCTCCCAGGTGCGCAGCGGGCGCCGCTCCACGCCGTCGAACTTGGTGGTCTCGGCGAACAGCACCGTCGTGGCCGGCACGTTGATGCCGTGACCGATGACGTCGGTGGTCACCAGCACCTCGGTCTCGCCGCGGGTGAACCGGTCGATGACGTCGCGCCGCGTCGCCGGCGGCAGCGCTCCGTAGAGGACGCCGACCTTGCCCGGCCGCGCCGTGTCCAGTGCGGCGGCGACCGAGTAGACGGCCTTGCGCGAGAACGCGACGACCAGCGTCTGCGGCCGCACACCGGTCGCGCGGACGGGGTTCTTCAGGACGTCGAGCCGCGACAGCCGCTTGTGGTTGACGACCGTGATGTTCCGGGCGTCCGCGACCAGCGGCTTGAGCAGCAGGTACGCCTCGGCCGCCGAGATCAGGTGCATCTCGCGGTAGTCGCCGGTGAGCACGAGCCGGGCCCAGTGGTGGCCGCGGTCGGGGTCGGCGACCCAGTGCGACTCGTCGAGCACCAGCAGGTCGCCGCGCATCGGTGCCTTCTCGACGGTGCAGCAGACGATCGGGGCGTCGGGATCGATCTCCTCCTCGCCGGTGGAGAGGCCGACGGTGCCCGCGGGCAGCTGCGCGGACAGTCGCGCATATGCCTCGTGCGCCAGCTGACGCAGCGGCGCGGCGTAGACGCCGGAGCGGTTCGCGGCCAGCGCGACGAGAGAGTCGTGCGTCTTGCCGGAGTTGGTGGGGCCGAGGTGGAAGGTCACCTGCCCCGGGCGGGTCGTGCGCACCGGGAGCTCTGGCTCGGCGCCCTCGACCCAGCTCTGCTGGGCCAGCTTCTCGATGCGGGCTGCGGCGCGGTCGTCGTCGCGGGTCTGGAGGTCACGGTCGGCGTTGCGCTTGCGACGCCGGTCGGGGTACTGCGGGGGAACGGTCACGGAGGAGCGAAAGCCTTCGGTCGGGAGAAGTCGGAGCGGGTGCGCTCGCGGCGGTGTGGCGCCACGAACTGCGGACCCTACGGAGGGCAACAACGACGACCGGCAGGTCATGCCCGGAGGTGTCAGGCAGCACGGTCGCGGCCCTCGGGCCGCATCGTCGGCGACTGGCCCGGCCGGGCGGGGCAGCGTCCCCCGGTGTCAGCGGCGGCGGCGGTTCCCGAAGAGACCGCGGGTGATCTCGCGCCCCAGCGCGGACGCCGCCGACCGCGCGAACGACCGGAAGGCCGCGGAGCCGAGCACCTGGCCCACCACCCCGCCCTCGTCGGGGGCGTTCGCGGGGGCCCGGGGACGAGCCGGTCGACGGGGCGCGGGCTCGCGGACGTCGACCTCGGCAGCCGGCGCGGGCGTCGGTGCGGGGGCCAGCCGGGCGGCCAGGCGCTCGTACGCGGAGTCGCGGTCGACCGGCCGGCCGTACTTCGCGTGCAGCGGCGACGCCGACACGAGGTCGGCCATCACCGCCGGCTCGACCGGTCCCATCAGGGAACGGGGCGCACGCAGCATCGTCCACGCGACGGGCGTCGGTGTGCCCCGCTCGGACAGGACGGTGACCGCCGCCTCGCCGGTGCCCAGCGACGTGAGCAGTTCGTTGAGGTCGTAGTCGTCGGTCTCGGGGAACGTGGACACCGTCTTGCGGAGCGCCTTCGCGTCCTCCGGCGTGAACGTGCGCAGCGCGTGCTGGATTCGGTTGCCCAGCTGACCGAGTACGGCGCTGGGCACATCCGTCGGGTTCTGCGTGACGAAGAAGATGCCGACGCCCTTGGAGCGGATGAGCCGCACGGTCTGGGTCACCGAGTCGAGGAAGGCCTTGCTCGCCCCGTCGAACAGCAGGTGCGCCTCGTCGAAGAAGAACACCAGCTTCGGCTTGTCGACGTCGCCGACCTCGGGCAACTCCTCGAACAGCTCGGCGAGCAGCCACATGAGGAAGGTGGAGAAGAGGGCGGGGCGGTCCTGGACGGCGTTCAGCTCCACCGCACTGATCACGCCGCGGCCGTCCGGCGTCGTCCTCAGGATGTCGGCCGGCTCCCACTCGGGCTCCCCGAAGAAGACGTCGCCGCCGAGTTCCTTCAGGCCGATGAGGTTGCGCAGGATGACGCCCGCGGTGGCGGGGGAGAGCCCGCCCAGGCTCTTCAGTTCCGGTTTACCCTCGTCGCTGACCAGCCAGTTCACCACCGAACGCAGGTCCTTGAGGTCGAGCAGCGGCAGACCCGCCCCGTCGGCGTAGTGGAAGATCAGCCCGAGGGAGCTCTCCTGCGTGGGGTTGAGATCGAGCACCTTCGACAGGAGCACCGGGCCGAAGCCGGTCATCGTCGCCCGCACCGGCACCCCCGGGCCGATGCCGCCCAGCGACAGGAACTCCACCGGGAAGGCGGTCGGCGCCCACGCGTCGCCGGTCTGGGTGGCCCGCGCGGTCACCCGCTCGCTCACGGCCCCTGCCGTGGCGAGCCCGCTGAGGTCGCCCTTCACGTCGGCCAGCACCACCGGTACGCCCGCGGCCGAGAGCTGCTCGGCGATCACCTGCAACGTCTTGGTCTTGCCGGTGCCGGTCGCCCCCGCGATGAGCCCGTGCCGGTTGAGCATCGACAGCGGCAGCCGCACCTGTGCGTCGGGATGCGGGCCGCCGCCGTGCACGACGGCTCCGAGCTCCAGGGCCTGCCCCTCGACCGCGTACCCGGCCGCGATGCGGGTGGCGGTCTCGTCCGCTGGGGTTCCGGGGGCCTCGGTCACCCGCCGGACGCTAATGCCAGCCGGGCGTCAGCGCAGCCGGCGGACGGCGGTGGTGAGGGTGCGGCCGGTCAGCCGGCCGTCGGCCAGTCCGAGCCGGACGACGTCGTCGAAGACCCGCTGGTCGTCCGCGGCGGCACGGAAGACGGCATCCATCCCCCGGGGCCAGCGGCTGGCCCAGGAGGCGGTCGCGGAGTGCGTGAGGTGGGTGCCGAGCCGTTGTCGCAGCGCCCGTCGGTAGGCCGCCCCCGCGTCGCCGCCGCCGACCGCCGCCGCGCCGGCGAGCGCGCCGGACAGGACGGCGTAGAAGATGCCCTCGCCGGTCAGCGGGTTGATCAGCGACGCGGCGTCCCCGGCGAGCAGCACCCGCCCGTCGGGCTGCCGCGGCCGGCCGGTCGACAGCGGCAGCCGGTGGGCCCGGAGCCGGTCGACCGTCACCCCGGGCAGCAGCCGCGCGAGGCCGGCCAGCAGCCCCGCGCGGTTCACCCCGCCGGAGACCAGCTCGCCGTAGCCGACGTTCGCGCGCCCGTCGCCCAGGGGGAACGACCAGGCGTAGGCCGGCCAGCGCTGCTCGGTGGTCAGGATCGCCTGGACGCCGTCCATCCCGGCCGGCACCGCCGCGTACCCGCGGATCGCGATGGCGAGCTGCGCCGGCCGGTTGGGCGCCACCCCCACCGCCCGGCGGACGACCGACTCCGCCCCGTCGGCGCCGACCACCACGCCCGCGGTCAGGACGTCGTCCACCTCGACGTGCCCCGGCCGCACCCGCAGCCGCCGGACGGTGTGCCGCCGCAGCTCCGCGCCCGAGGACAGCGCCGCGGTCAGCAGCCGGCCGTCGAACACCGCGCGGGGCACGACGCTCGCCGGCCGGTGCATCGCCCGCTCGACCGTCGTCCCGCCGGGCGAGCGCAGGCGCAGCCGCGGCACGCTCGCGTAGCCGTCGGTCAGCCCGTCCGGATCGATGCCCAGCCCGGCGAGGACGTCGAGCGCCTCCGGGGCGATGCCGTCGCCGCACACCTTGTCGCGGGGGAAGGCGGCGCGGTCGAGCACGAGCACCCGAGCGGAGGGATCGGCCTGCCGCGCGGCCGCCGCGCACGCAGCGCCGGCCGGCCCGCCGCCCACGACGACGACGTCCCAGTGCTCCACGGACCAGACGGTAGGCAGCCGCCGCCGGCGGTGCCGGGCGGAGCTACCGGCTGGGCGCCGTCCACTTGCGCGGCGGGTGCTCGTACCCGTCGACGAAGGAGAGCAGTTCGGCGGCGTCGGTCACCACGCCGAGCGCGTCGAGCCGCCGCCCGTCGAGGTAGCCGTCGTCGACCATGCGCCGCAGCTGGCTCAGCAGCGGCCGCCAGAACCCGTCGACGTCGAGCAGCGCCGTCGGCTTGGCGTGCAGCCCCAACATGCCCCAGGTCCAGGCCTCGAAGAGCTCCTCCAGGGTGCCGGCGGCGCCGGGCAGGGCGATGAAGGCGTCGGCCAGGTCGGCCATCAGGGCCTTCCGCTCGTGCATCGAGCCGACGACCTCCAGCCGGGGGAGACCCGGGTGCGCCAGCTCGTCGTCAACGAGGTGCTGCGGGATGACACCGACCACGTCGCCACCCGCGGCCAGGGCCGCGTCGGCGACGACGCCCATCATCCCGACGTGCCCGCCGCCGTAGACGATGCCGACGCCGGCCTTCGCCAGGTCGCGCGCGAAGGCCGCGGCGGCCTCTCGGTGGGACGGCGGGCCGTCGTGCGACCCGGTGAAGACGGCGACGTGCACGTGGCTCAGCCCCCGTAGTACCGGTAGACCGGCTCGGCGACGCAGACCGGCTTGTCCCCGCCCTCGCGCTCGATGACGCAGGAGAGGGTGAGCTGCAGGCCGCCGGAGAACTCCTCGACGTCCTTGAGCGTCGCCGTGAGGCGGACCCGCGAGCCGACCGGCACGTGGGAAGGGAAGCGGACCTTGTTGAGCCCGTAGTTGACGCCCATCGCGGTGTCGGTGACGACCAGGACCTGCGCGGACAGGGGGGCCAGCAACGAGAGGGTGAGGTACCCGTGCGCGATGGGCCCCTTGTAGGGGCTCTCGGCCGTGGCGCGCTCGACGTCGACGTGGATCCACTGGTGGTCGCCGGTGGCGCCGGCGAACTGGTTCACGTGCTCCTGGGTCACCTCGTGCCAGTCGCTGGTGCCGAGCTCGCTGCCCCTCAGCCCGGGTACCTCGGCCATGGTCGTCGTCGTGGTCATGCGGTCGATCCTGCCCGCGCGACCGGAGGGCGGCTCACCGGGGTCGGGTGTCCGCAACCTTGTGCTCTGCTCCGTGTGTGTAGGCAGAGCACAAGGTTCGGCGGAGAACCCTCCGCCGGCCCGGGCTCAGGACCCGAGGGCGTCCTCCACGAAGCCGGTCTCGGACCTCGCGATGTGGCCGGGGAAGTCCTCGAAGACGGCGGCCCGCTCGGGTGAGGCCTCGTACGTCGCCTCCGCCTCGAGGAACGCATCGACGTCGCCATCGTGGGCGACCGCCCAGGTGAACGTCTCCTGCCACGGGTCGGCGAGCGCGAACAGCAGCCGGAAGCCGAACTGCTCGCGGACCGGCAGCAGGGTGGGGAACCAGTCGCGGAACGCGGCCAGATGTCCGGGGTCGAACCAGTAGCGACGCAGCTGCACGGTGGCCATGGGCCGATCCTGCCCGCCCGGCGGGCGGCATTCCGCGCGGGGAGCGGGTTCACTGGTCGCGTGCTCCACTCCACCGACGGCTGGACCACCTGCGCCCTGGGCCATCGCCACTGGGGGCGGGCCGGTGCCGCGGGCCTGCTGCTGCACCGGGATGCCGACGGTGGTACCGAGGTGCTGCTGCAGCACCGGGCCCAGTGGTCGCACCACGGCGGCACCTGGGGGACGCCGGGCGGTGCCCTGCACGAGGGCGAGGCCCCGCACGTGGGAGCGCTGCGCGAGGTGCAGGAGGAACTCGGGCTCCGGCCGGAGGATCTCGTCCTGGGCGCCCGCTCGGTCGACGACCACGGCGGCTGGGCCTACACGACCGTCCTCGCGCGACCCGCCCGCCCGATCCACGCCGCCGACCTGCGGCTGGACGGCGAGAGCGACGGTGTGGCGTGGCTCCCGCTGGCCGCGCTCGACGAGGTCGAGCTGCATCCCGGGCTGGCGGCCTCGCTCTCGCGCCTGCGCCCGCTGCTGGAGGATCCCGCGCGCTGATCGGGGGCGACCGGTCCGGCGCAGATCTTGGGCATGACCTGGCCGTTCGTGGGTACGCGGCCCTCGAGGAGCGCTTCCCACCTGCGGGACGGCGGTTTCCGAGCACGCCGGCACGAGGAGTCGTCCTGTCCCGCCCGTCCCGCCACCGCGCCCCCGGCACCGCGTCGCATCGTGCCGTCCGTGCGGGAACGACCCGCCGTGCCGACGCTGCGCGCCGCGCCGTCCTGGTGCTCTCGATCGTGTGTGGCTGCCTGCTGGTAGCCGCGCCCGTCGCCCTGCTCGTCTCCGGCGGCGGGCTGTCCGGGGGCTCGGGTGGCGACGCCGAGGGCGTCTTCACCGGCGGCCCCGACCCCGACGGCGGTACTGCGGGCGGCGGCGCAACCATGCTTCCCACTGCCGCGTCGCGCACCCCGGTGCCGGGCGACTCCGGGGCAGCTGCGGCCGGCAGCACCGGAGCGGCGGGCGCCTGGGTGGCCGGCGGCCGGTCGCGGCCGGGGGGAACGTCCGGCGGCGCCGGGGGCGGTTCCGGCATCGAGGCCGGAAGCGGCTCCGGGTCGGGCGGCGCCGGAGCGAGGGGCGTCACCGGCGGGTCGGACGGCTCCGTCGGCTCGGGCGGTTCGGGCGGCGGCACGGCGGCCGGGGCCGACGGAGGCAGCGGCCCCACCGGCGGCTCGAGCGGCGGCGGCACGAGCGGCGGCGGCACGAGCGGCGGCGGTAGCGGTGGGGGCAGCGGCGGCGGGTCCCAGCCGACGACGGCCGCACCGACCCAGGCCACTGCGGCGCCGACGAAGGCCACGCCGGCACCCACGAAGACGGCCACGCCCACGACGGCGAGCCCGACGCCGCAGGGCTGCCTGTGCCAGCTCGTCTGCTCGCTGCCCACGGTCCCACTGCCACTGTGCGAGAGCAGGGGCGGATCGATCATCAAGGTGCCGCTCTGAGAGGCCCGCGGACGGGCCCGGTTAGGTTCAGCGCATGAGCGCCCGCGACGACGTCTCCGAGATCTTCGACAGCTCCGCGTGGCGGCCCGTGGAGGGCTTCGACTTCGCCGACCTCACCTATCACCGTGCGGTCGACGCGGGCGTCGTCCGGATCGCCTTCGACCGCCCCGAGGTGCGCAACGCCTTCCGGCCGCAGACCGTCGACGAGCTGATCACCGCGCTCGACCACGCGCGGCTGTCCACCGACGTCGGATGCGTGATCCTCACCGGCAACGGGCCCAGCGCCAAGGACGGCGGCTGGGCGTTCTGCTCCGGCGGCGACCAGCGGGTGCGGGGCCGGTACGGCTACGAGGCGTCGGCTGGGTCGTCGGGGCGGCTGCACGTCCTCGAGGCACAGCGGCTGATCCGGTTCATGCCGAAGGTGGTCATCTGCGTCGTCCCTGGGTGGGCGGCCGGGGGCGGGCACAGCCTGCACGTCGTCTCGGACCTGACCCTGGCCAGCGCCGAGCACGGCCGCTTCAAGCAGACCGACGCCGACGTCGGCAGCTTCGACGGGGGCTTCGGTTCCGCCTACCTCGCCCGGCAGGTGGGCCAGAAGTTCGCCCGCGAGATCTTCTTCCTCGGCGAGGAGTACTCGGCGGCCGACGCGCACGCCATGGGCATGGTCAACCGCGTCGTCCCCCATGACGAGCTGGAGGCGACCGCGCTGGAGTGGGGCAAGCGGATCGTGGCCAAGAGCCCGACCGCGCAGCGCATGCTCAAGTACTCGTTCAACCTCATCGACGACGGCCTGGTCGGCCAGCAACTGTTCGCCGGCGAGACCACCCGGCTGGCCTACATGGCCGAGGAGGCGGTGGAGGGGCGCGACGCGTTCCTGGAGAAGCGGGATCCGGACTTCACCCGCTTCCCCTGGCATGTGTAGCGGCACTTATGGCCATAAAGTCCGGACAGGCCCGAATACCCGAGGAGGTCGCCGTGTTCGTGGAGGTGATCGGGGGCGTGGATGAGCGCCCCGACGCACGGGTCGTCGACGTCGACGACCTGAGCCGGCTGCACCTGGCCCTCGGGGAGGTCACCGACGAGGAGGCCGCCGAGGTGCTCGAGCGCAGCGGGCTGGGCCGGTTGCAGGACTCGACGACCGCGTTCCTGGACGCGGCGGCGCTGCGGGCGGCCGCCGAGCCGCGCGCCACGGCCCCGAACTGGGCGGAGCGCTGGGACGCCATGGTCGCCGGTGCGCGGAGCAAGGGCCACCTGTCCGAGGACGGCGCCAGCCTGCAGGTGCGTGTGGTGAGCGCAGCGGGCGCCTGAGCTGCGTGACCCGGCGGTTCCGGAACCCCACGCTCGGGGAAATGGCCACAGTTTGTAGTCCCCGGACATTGTGGTCGCTCCATCATTCGCGCCAATATGTCGCGGTGCGTATGACGAGGCGTCACGGACTCGGGCGATGACGGGCACGCCGGGGAGACCGCTCAGTGCGGAACTCTCCGAGCAGCTGCTCTCGGTCGCGGTCGACATCCTGGCCGAGGAGGGCTGGGGCCGGCTGAACAGCGACCGGATCGCCGCCCGCGCCCGCGCCGGCAAGGCAGGCATCTACCGGCGGTGGCCGACCATGGCGGTACTGGCCCGCCACGCGGTCGGGCGGTTCAACCTGGTGTCCGTGCCCGACGACGAGGGCTCGCTGCGTGCCGACCTCGCGGCGCTGGTCGCCCGCTGGTCCCTGCCGCTGGACCGGGAGGAACGGGCCGCGGCGAGCCTCGTCGGGGCCGCGCGTCATGAGGAGCAGCTCCGGGCGGGGCTCGACGCGGCGCTCGTACGACCGCTGCACGCCGCGGTGGCCGAGATCGGCTCGCGCGCCGCGGGGCGGGGTGAGCCGGTCGACACCGACCGGCTGGCGCTGCTCGGGTCGGTGCTCGAGGCGTTCTGGTGGCAGCGGTTCACGGCCGTGGGTGACGGCGCGATGACCCCGGCTCAGGTCGACCGGGTCGTCGACGAGGTCCTGGTGCCCGTCGTCGCGCCGTCGACCGCAAACGATCGCGGAGCGCTCAGCCCCGCGGTCGTCTGCTGAACCGGCGGGTCAGCCCGCTCGCTGGACGGCGGGCGGCCATCCGGTGGCAGCCGCGTCCGCGCGGGCCGGCCGGCCCGGGGTGGAGAGCCCCGCCGTCATGGAGGCGCTGGACTCCAGCTGCCCGAGCAGGTCGGCGGCGAAGTTCTCGACCATCCTCGCGAGTTCGTCGGGGCAGGCGCCGGCGGTCAGCCGCTCGCGGTTGGTGTGGGTCAGCACCCGCACCGCCGAGCACCACATCGCCGAGACGAGAGCAGCGGCCGTCTCCGGATCGGCGGGCACGGGACCACCGCTGGAATCCCCCTCGGCCCAGGCCTCGGTGAGTGCCGCGGCCAGCCGCCGTTCGGCCTCGATGAGCAGCTCCCGCTCGTAGGTGAGCAGGGTCTCCGAGGCGAGCAGGGTGACCAGGTAGCGGCGACGGCTGTCATCGGCCAGCGCGCGCAGGTGCGCCCGGGAGAGGTCGATCAGGAAGTCGCGCAGCGCCGTCAGCGGCGGCGTCAACGGGTCCCGGGAACGGATCGCCGTGGACGGAGCGTCGATCTCGGGCCCGCGCTCGTCGAAGAAGAGTTCTTCCTTCGTGGCGAAGTGGTTGAACACCGTCTGGACGGCGACGTCGGCGACGCGGGCGACGTCGGCGATGGTCACCTCGTCGAAGCCCCGCTCGTCGAACAACCGGTGCGCGACTCCGCGGATCTGCTCCCTGGTCTGGGCTTTCTTCCGTGCGCGTCGATCAAGTAGTTCACTCACGCTTCGAGGATAGATACGCAACGTCATCGCCGCATGACGCAGAGGCACTATTTCCCGGGCTCGGCCGCTCGACCGGCCGCGGCCCAGTCCTCGCGGACCGCGCGCGCCCACGAGTTCACGAGCACCGGCAGGGCGATGACGTCGAGGTCCGCGGCGACGTCGGCGATCGTCGTCCGCCAGTGTGCCGGTGGCTGCGCGTCGTCCGGCACCGGCCGCTCACCCGGCGAGCGGGGCAGCCCGTCCAGCGCCGCCCGGAGCCGGTCGGGGTCCTCCGCGGTCGGGTGCTGCGCGGCGTAGGCGTCGTCGGCCAGGCGCACCACCCCGGCGGCGGAGCGGTCGGTGTCGGTCTCCACGCGAGGTCCGTGCAGGGTCACCTCGAACAGCCGGCTGCAGGACGGCGAGGCCCCGGGCCGCACCCGTCCGCCCTCCGCCACCGAGGCGAGGACGGCGCCGCACCCGGGACAGACCTCGGTCGGCTCGCGGGAGGCGGCAGAAGGCATCGGTCGATGGTCCCGCACCGGTCGGGACGGCGCGGGCCGAGAGCCGGTCCCATATGTCCGGGGGTTGGCGGCGCAGCGGTCTGGGCAGCCTGCCGCCCATGAGCTCTTCGCGGATCGCCGTCCTCGACGTCGACGGCACCCTCGTCGACACCAACTACCAGCACGCGCTGGCCTGGTATCGGGCGTTCCGCTCGCTGGGGGAGACGTATCCGATCTGGCGGATCCACCGGCTGATCGGCATGGGCGGCGATCAACTGGTGAGCGCGCTCGGGGGCGACGAGGTGGAGGAGCGGATCGGCGACGAGGCCCGCGAGCGCTGGGTGCGGGAGTTCGACCCGCTCCTGCCGGAGGTGTCGCTGCTGCCCGGTGCCCGGGAGCTCGTCGTCGCGCTCAAGGAGCGCGGTCACCGGGTGGTGCTGGCCAGCTCGGGCAAGCCGCACCACGTGGACCGGGCGCTCGACATGCTCGACGTCCGCGACGTCGCCGACGGCTGGACCACCAGCGAGGACGTCGAGTCGACCAAGCCCGCCCCCGACCTGCTGCACGTGGCGCTGGAGACGATCGGCGAGCCGGTCGACGCACCGAGCGTCGTCATCGGTGACTCCGTCTACGACGTGCACGCGGCCAAGAACGCCGGGATGCCGGCGCTGGTCGTGCGGTCCGGCGGCTTCGGCGACGACGAGCTGCGCGAGGCCGGGGCGGTCGGCATCTACGACACCCCGGGCGACCTCGCGGCGGCTCTCGACGAGACCGCCCTCGCCTGACTGCCGTTCGGACCCTGACGGCACCCCGCCGGGGTCAGAACGACGCGGCGGTGTCCCGGCCCAGGCGACGGAGCAGCTCCTGCGGGTGGTCGGTGATGATCACGTCGACGCCGAGATCGCGCAGGTAGTCCATGTCGGCGGGGCGGTTCACCGTCCAGACGTGGACCTCCTTGCCGGCGGCGTGCGCGTCGGCGACGTAGTCCGGGTCGGCGCGCAGCAGCCGGATGCCGGGACCGACGGCGGTGGCGCTGCTCAGCAGCACCTCCCGCCGGAGCGGCCGCAGCCGGTTGCCGATCAGCTGCACCGTGGGGATCCCGGGCGCCACGGCCGCCATCCGGCGGACCGCCAGCTGCGAGAAGCTCATCATCCGGACGGCGGGTCGGCCGGCCCACTCCACCGGCCGGCCGTTGCCCAGCAGCCCGTAGCGGCGCAGGGTGTCGGTCAGCGCCTCCTCCACCTTGCGGGTGTGCCGGGTCGGGTGCTTGGTCTCGATCGCCAGCCGCACGGTGCCGGGGGTGGCGGTGATGTACTCGAGCAGCCGGTCCAGCGTGAGGACCAGGCCGTTCTCGACGTCCGGCTCGTCGGTGACGGCGGTGATCTCGTCGTCGGCCCAGCGGGACCGGAAGCCGGACTTCCGCGGACCGAAGTGGAACTGCTCGAGCTCGTCGAGCCGCAGGGCCGAGACGACGCCACGCCCGTTGGAGGTGCTCCGCACCCGGCGGTCGTGCACACACACGAGGACGCCGTCCCGCGTCATGCGGACGTCGCACTCGACCGCATCGGCACCGATGACGGCGGCCTGGCGGTAGGCGGCCAGCGTGTGCTCCGGCGCTTCGGTCGTTCCGCCGCGGTGGGCGACGACCTCGGGACCGGTCACCGCTGGGTGAGGACGGAAGCGACCGGCACGAGACGATCTTCTCCCGGCAACCTGTGAGTCGCGCGCCGCGACCCGCCCTCGGGAGGGCGTCTCGAGGGTCTGCGTCAGCCGGCAACTCCGGCCCACCGCGCCCGGTACTCCGGGACGGTGGCCATCGGGGGGCGCTCGTCGACCGCGACGGCACTGCTCCGCGGCACGAACCCGGTGCCGTCGTGCCGGAACTGGGTGAGCAGCCCGCTGGCGGCCGGGCGGTGATGCCCGGGACGCCCGCATTCGGCCCGGGCCAGGACGGTGGCGACGATCTGCCCGGCCATCGTGCCGAGCGCCTCCTGCGACTGGGAGGTGTGCCGGCGGACGCCGAGGTCCACCTGCGCGAGCGACGACAGCCCGCCCAGGTGCAGCAGATCGATGAGCAGCCCGATCTCGACGCCGTAACCGGACACGAACGGCACCTGCTCGAGGACCGCGCGGCGGCCGGCGTACTCCCCGCCGAGCGGCTGCACGAAGCCGGCGAGCTCGGGCCACAGCGCGTTGAGCAGCGGCCGGGCGGTGAGTTCGGTGACCCGGCCGCCACCGGCCGGCAGGCTCTGCCCGTCGATCTCCAGCGGCCGGGTGTAGCAGCCCTTGACGTAGCTCACCTGCGGATCGGTCAGCAGCGGGGCGAGCAGTCCCGGGACGTAGTGGGTGACGTCACCGATGAGGTCGGCGTCGAGGAAGACCACGAGGTCACCGGTGGTCGCGGCCAGCCCCTTCCACAGGGCCTCACCCTTGCCGGGGCGGGTGCCGTGGGCCGGCAGCACGTCGCTGGTGGCGACGACGTCGGCACCGGCCGCCCGGGCGACCGCGGCGGTGGCGTCGGTGGAGTCGGAGTCGACCACCAGCAACTCGTCGACCAGCGGCAGCCGGCGCATCCAGTGCTCGCGGACGTCGGCGGCCAGGCGGCCGACCGTCGCCTCCTCGTTCCGCGCGGGCAGGACGACGCTGACGCGGTGTCCGCCCCACCGCTTGGCGCGCAGCAGCGCGTCGAGATCCAGATCGGTGACGGAGGTGGCGGACGTCGTGCAGTGCTGGAACCAGGCGCGGGCGTCGGGTCGCATCGGCCCACTGTCGGCCACCGATGCGCGCACCGCCAGGACGCGCGACCGAGTTCACGCGTTCGTCACGCCACATTCCGCCGTACGCACGAGATCTGCACATTCGTGGCCATCAGGGCGCGATGGCCACGAATGTGCAGATCTCGCGGGCGGAGGGCGCGTCTGACCCCGAACAGGACCACGGGCGCTCAGGCCACCGGGTCGAAGGAGGGGAACGGCGTCGTCCCCAGCGCGGTGGGGCTCTGCGGGCCGACGACGGCGCCCTCCCCGGTGGGCTCGGGCTGACCGAGATCGGTCAGCCAGCCGCGCAGCACCCGGTGCAGGTGCTCCGCGCCGACGATCTCTCCCGGCGCCGCGAACGACCGCGGGTAGCTGAGGAATCCGCGCTGCTGCGGCCCGCCCAGCCCGCCGTGCGACCCGACGTGCGGCTCGAACGGCGAGGCCTCGTCGGTGTCGGGGTCGTAGCGGCTGTTGATGACGACGTCGGGGCAGTGCGGAAAGCCCGACGTGCGGGCCACCAGCGCGGCCGCGTGCCCGCCGTAGGGCAGCAGCGGATCGGTGCCGATGACGACGCCGGAGGCCAGGCGGTGCACCCCGTCGCGGCCGAGCACCACCGGCCCGAACTCGTCGGAGTGCACCAGGAGGAAGCCGACCCCGTCGTGGTCGACCAGCCCGGGCAGCAGGCGGGGCCAGTGCCGTTCGATCTCCTCGAGCGACACCCGGCCGGCGATGTCGGAGAACGACACCATGGCCGTGTGCCCGGAGACCACGCACACCACCCCGGGCGCGACCCGCGGCACCTGCCCCTCGGCGCCGGCCAGCTCGTGCTCGTGACGGACCGCCCCGGCCCGCTCGACCCGCTGCTGCAGCCGGCGCGCGACCGGGCCCGAGCCCTCGGCGAGCCCGGCGCCGACCTGCCAGCCCTCGATGGGACGGCGGCTGTCCTTCGGCCCGTGCGTCTCCGCACCCGATCCGCCGCAGAGCCGGCCGACCAGTTGCTCGATCGACTCCCCGAACCGGTCGGCGAAGGCCCAGCCCTGGGTCTGGCCGTGGTCGGAGAGGCAGACCAGGTGGTACTCCCGCGGCGCGAGCTGGGTGGCGCGGTAGAGGCGGCCGATCTGCTGGTCGATGCTGCGCAGCACCTCGAGGGTGTCGAAGCGCTCCAGCCCCGAGTGGTGGGCCACCTCGTCGTAGCCCAGGAAGTCCGCGTAGACGACCGGGCGGCCGGCGAGCATGTCCTCGAGCAGCGCCGAGACCACAACGTCCCGCGCGATGACCGTCGTCCCCGGGCGGGCCAGGGGGTACAGCCCGCCGCGCGGCACGCGGGGGCGGACGTCGGCCCGGCGCTGCTGGGCCGCGGCGCGGAGCTCGCGGTAGATGTCGACCACGGAGACGCCCACCGTGCGCAGCGCGTTGGCCGGGTTGGCGAAGTAGGCGTAGTAGCCGGCGCCGACCCGGTCGCGGGCGCGGCGCACCCGGCGGGCCCGGCGCGGGGTCACGTGCGCGATGGAGCTCATCGTCAGGCTCACGTGCGCGGCGTCGCCGGTGAACAGGTTGCCCCGCCCGGCGCCGCCGCCGGCGAGCAGGCCGCGGCCGTCGGAGTGCCGGCGCTCGACCTCGACGGCGTCGGCGGGATGCGAGACGCGGACGACGTGGTCGGTGTCCTTCTCGTACCAGCGGAAGCCGAGGATGTCGTAGGTGGAGCCGTGCAGGATCCCGCAGACGCTGGCGCCGGTCTGCGAGCTCCAGTCGGTGTGCCACGAGGTGAGCACGTGGCTGCCCGACCGCAGCCAGCCGGCCAGCGTCGGCATGGATCCGTCACGGACGGCGCGGCGGGCGGTGTCGTAGCCGAGGCCGTCGATCTGCAGGAAGAGCACGCCGGGCGGGGTCGGCCGCTGCCCGGGACGCTGTCGGGCCCGGCGTCGGGCCCGGCGGAAGAACAGCTCGTCCTCGTCGACGGCCAGCAGGCTGTTCACCACGCCCGAGACGGCGGCCATCGCGACGGCGACGACGACGGACGTGGCGAAGCTTTCCACCTCGACGCCCGGGATGGCCATGAAGACGCCCAGCACCCCGGCGCCAAGCAGCAGGAAGCCGCCGAGGCCGAAGGTCAAGAAGGCGACGGGCAGGGCGACGCGCAGGACCAGGGGCCAGACGCCCGCGGTGAGCAGGCCGAGCAGCAGGGCGGCGACCGGCGGCTGCCACCACGACTGCATGGCGAAGCCGGTGAGCCAGGCGTCGAGGGCGACCAGCGCGAAGGTGGCGGCGGCCCAGGTGAGGAGGACGCGGGCGAGCACCCGGCCGGTCTGCAGCAGCCGGCCCGGCGTGCGGGAATCGCTCATGCCGGCCCGCGGGTCGAGGCGTCGGTGGCCGGCTCGGCCGGGGGCTCGGCGGGCGGCTCGGCCGGAGCCGAACCCGAACGCGAGGCCGAGCGGCGCCGCCGGGCGGCGGCCACCAGGTTGAGCACGGCACCGACCGCGAGCACCAGCACGGTGGCCACCAGGGTCGCCGCCAGCGGGGAGTCGAAGATGCCGCCGCTGACCACGCCGAGCAGCGCGTACGCCAGCGCCCACAGGAACGCCGCGACCGTGGCGGCGGGCACCAGCCGGCGCCACGGATAGGCCAGCGCCCCGGCGGCGACCAGCACCGGGATGCGACCGGCCGGCAGCAGGCGCCCGGCCACGATGAGCTGCCAGCCGTGCCGGCGGAACTGGTCGCGGATCTCCTCCAGCCGGTCGGTGTGCTGGCCGCGCGCCACCCAGCGCACCGCGGCCGGGCCGCCGAACCGGCACACCGCGAAGGTGATCAGGTCACCCATGAGCGCGGCGACCGTCGCCACGACCACCACGAGGGGGAGACCCATGGAGTCGGTGGTCATGGCGAACGCGGCGGCCGCCCCCACGACGGCGCCGGTCGGCACCACGGGCACGATCGAGCCCAGCAGCACGCCGCCGAAGAGGACGGGGTAGCCGATCGACGTCGCCTCGGTGGCGCCGCCGAGGGCGTCGACCCAGTCGGGGAGGCTCACGTCGGCACTGCCGGGGCGGTGAGCTCGATCGGCCGGCCGGGCTCGGTCACGACGACGCGGGTGGCCAGCCCCCGGGCGGCGACCGCGTCGGCGAACCGCCGCGGCGGGTCGACCAGCAGCTCGCGCATCCGGCCACGCAGGGGAGTGGGCAGCCGGGTCAGCCCGGCGACGGAGAGGGTGCCCCAGTGCACGGGGACGGCGATGCGCGGCCGGATCCGCGCGACCGCCTCGGCCGCGCCGGCCGGATCGAGGTGCCCCGGACCGAGTGTGGGACCCCACCCCCACACGGGCAGCAGCGCGACGTCGACCGGCTGCCGGGCCAGCAGCGCCATGCCGTCGAACAGGGCGGTGTCCCCGCTGGCGTAGACCCGCGAGCCACCGCCCTCGATGAGGTGGCCGAGTGACTCCGTGGCGGGGCCGTGGGTCAGCCGCGGGCCGAGCCGGTGCCCGCTGTGCACCGCGCGGACGCCGGTGATCCGCAGGTCGCCGTCCGTCAGTGTCTCCCCGGCGGAGATCTCGTCGACGCGCGCGAAGCCGCGGCCGCGCAGCCAGGCCCCGGCGCCGCGGGGCACGAGGATCCGCACGCGCGGTCCCAGCCGGCGCAGCGAGGGCAGGTGCAGGTGGTCGCCGTGCAGGTGACTGATCACCACGACATCGACGCCGGCCCACGTCGCGGGGTGCGGGGCGGCGACGACACGGCGCAGCATCCCGACCGAGGAGAACAGGAGGGGGTCGGTGAGCACGGTGCGGCCGGCCAGCTCGATGCGGACGGTCGAGTGGCCGAGGAAGTGCATGCCCGGGCTCGCCACCGGCCCAGTATCGACCCGCCGGATGACAGCCCCGGCTCGCGCGGGCGCCTGCCGCGCCGACATGGCCATGTCGGCCGGTGCTCAGGCGGGGACGACGTCGTCTAGCCGGGCCCGGACCTCGTCGATCGTCATGTCGTGCGGCAGCGCCCGGCCGTGCAGCAGCGCGGCGCCGGCCGCGACGGCGGACTCCTTCAGCTCCGGGGTCCGGATGCCGCCGGAGACGACGCCGATCCCGAACGACTCGGTGAGGTGCGCGATCGCACGGAGCACCCGCATCGCCCGGTCACCCTCGTCGCGGGCGGCCAGCGTGGTCAGGTCGACGCGCACCAGGTCGAGCGGCACCCGGGCCATCAGCGCGAAGAGGCTGTGGCCCATGCCGTAGTTGTCCAGGCACAGCCGCACGCCGGTCGAGCGCGCCTGCAGGAGCTCGGCGACGAGGGCGGCCGACGAGGTCAGCAGCGTCTCCTCGGTGATGGACAGGGTCAGGCGCGAGGGGGCGAGACCCGACGTCCCCAGGGCGGCGGCGACCTCGGCGGCCAGCCCGTCGACGGTCACGTGCCCCGCCGGCAGGCTGACGGCGAGACCGATGCGCTCGTCGGGCAGCGCGGCGACGGCCGCGCACGCCTCGGTCAGCAGCCAGCGCTGCAGGCGCGTGGACAGGCCGTTGCGCTCGGCGCCGCCCCACAGGTCCTGACCGCGGACGGTGCCGTGCACCGGGTGCTGCCACACCGGGACGGCGTGCACCAGGCCGATGCGGCCGTCGGGCTCGCAGGCGGCGTCCAGGCGCAGGCTCAGCGAGCCGCGGGTGAGCGCGTCGCTCAGGTCGTCCGCGCTCGTGAGCACGGCCTTGGCGTCGTCGTCGGCGACCCGGACGCAGCCCTTGCCCGACTGCTTGGCCAGGCGCAGGGCGGCGTCGGCCTCGCGGAAGGCGATCTGCCCGCCGGCCGCGCCGAGCGGTGCGACGCCGACGCTGGCACCGACGGCGAACGTCCAGTCGCCGGCGCTGTGCGGGACGCCGAGGGTGTCCACCACGCGTCCCGCGACCTCCGCCGCCTCCGCGACGGTGCCGGTGACGAGGAGGGCGAACTCGTCGCCGCCGAGCCGCGCGACCAGGTCGCCGTCCCGGACGACCGTGTGGAGCCGGCGGGCGACGTCGACCAGCAGCTGGTCGCCGGACTCGTGTCCGGCCACGTCGTTGACGGCCTTGAACCCGTCGAGGTCGAGCACGAGCAGGCAGCGGCCGTCGGCGGGGGCGGCCGCCATCTTCTGGAAGAGCGTGGCGCGGTTGGGCAGGCCGGTGAGGTGGTCGGTGTAGGCCATGCGCTCGAGCTCCCGCTCGCGGCGCCGCCGGTCGGTGACGTCGCGCAGGTAGAGCACGCGCCGGGTGCTGCCCGGGCGCTCGGAGGAGGAGACCTCCAGCTCGCGGGGGTCGCTGCCGTCGGCCGGCCGCACGTGGAAGTGCAGCGGGGGGCCGTCGCCGGCGGGCACGTTGAGGGTCGCGGCGCCGACGAAGGCGCGGTCCTCCGGGGCCACCAGGTCGAGCAGGTCGACGTCGAGGTCCGGGTCGGCGATGCCGAGCAGGCTGCGGGCGGCCGGCGAGGTGAACAGCAGCCGGAAGTCGTCGTCCATGATCGCGATGCCGTCGGAGCTGGTCTCGATGAGCTCGCGGAAGTCCTCCTCGCTGCGCACGAGGTCCTCGGTGACGCGACCGTCCTCGCGGATGCGCAGCACCAGGCGCAGCGACATGAGGCCGAAGACGACGGCGCAGCCGATCTGGGCGCCGGCCGACAGCGCCTCGCCGGACCAGAGCGCGTACGCGATCGCGACCGGCAGGCTGAGCATGCCGAACAGCACGAGCACCAGGCCGGCGCGGCTGACCACCGGGGCGGCGGCGCGCGCGGTGCGCTCCACCAGCGTGCGCGGCGCGACCGCCGCCGCGACCACGACCGACTGCAGCGCCAGGGCGACGGAGACGTCGGAGACGGCGGTCCAGTGCCACGAGGGCGCGACGATCGCCATCGCCTCGGCGCACGCGGCCGCCGACTGCCAGGCGACGGCGCCGATGAGCACGGTGGCCGACCGGCGCAGGGCGGCGGTGGAGACGGTGCACAGCGCGCCGGCCGCACCGAGCATGGCGGCCGCGTAGCCGCCGTAGATGAGGACGAGCGACCGCAGGTCGTCAGGTGCGTTCGCCGGGTTGACCAGCGGCGTGCGCACGATCTCGGTGACGACGAGCAGGGCGACGGTGATCACCGTGCCGTCGACGACGAGCGCGCCCCAGCGGGTGCGGCTGACCCTGCGGGCCAGCAGCCCGCAGGTCGCCACGGGCGCGGTCGCGCCGATGAACAGGAGGACGTCGTCGACGCCGAATCCGTCGAACTCGGGGCCCGGGAAGGAGCCGGCCAGCCACTGCGAGACGGAGAAGAGGACAGCGGCCAGGCCGAGGAAGCGCCACGGCCGCGCGGCCTGGGTGTCCATCGCACGCGACTGCTGGAACGCGCCGTAGGCGGCGCTCGCCGCGACCGCGCCGAGCACCAGTTCGTCCCACTGCATGCCCGTGCCGTCGGGCGCGCTGAACGGGACCGTGACGAGCAGCCCGAGCAGGGCCAGGGGCACGGTCCAGCGCACCGAGCGGGGCACCAGGGCGAGGAGCTCCGTCATCACGGCACCACCGGCCCGACGGTGGCCGACGGAGCGACGTCCGACGGAACCCGTGCCGGCGGAAGCTCTGCGCCGGCCGGGAGCTCGAGGTCGGCCCACTGCCCGGCCGCCAGCTGCGCCAGCTCCAGCGGGCGGGAGAGGACGTAGCCCTGCAGGTACCGGTGCCCCATGTCCCGCAGCAGCGTGAGGATCGAGCGGCTCGTGACGCCCTCGACGATCACCGGCAGGCCGAGGCTGGCGCCCAGGTGCAGCACCGCCCGGCACATGGCCTTGCGGGCCGGGTCGTGCTCCACGTCGGCCAGGAAGTACTGGTCCATCTTGAGCACGTCGACGGGCATGCCGACCAGGTAGGCCAGCGACGACCAGCCGGTGCCGAAGTCGTCGATCGCGATGCGGACGCCGAGCCGGCGCAGCACGGTGAGGTCCTCGAGCACGTGCGAGTCGTCGAGCAGCACCGACTCGGTGATCTCGACGATGAGCCGCGACGCCGGAAGGCCGCTGGCCTCGAGCGCGCCGAGGACGTCGGGGACGAGCTCGCCGCTGCGCACCTGGCGGGCCGAGACGTTGACCGCGACGGCGAGGGCGTCGTCGTCGAGGTTCGCGATGGTCGTGCACGCCTCCCGCAGCACCCAGCGGCCCACGTCGGTGATCAGCGGCGATTCCTCCGCCAGCGGCACGAACTCCGTGGGCGACACCTCGCCGAAGACGGGGTGGTGCCAGCGCAGCAGCGCCTCGACCGACACGGTGCGGTGGATGACGACGTCGACCACCGGTTGGAAGACCAGGCGCAACTCGCCGCGGTCGAGCGCCCCGTCGAGGTCCGCGCGGAGGGCGGCCCTGCGGTTCTGCTCGATGCGCAGGGCGTGGTCGTAGCGGTGCACGGCGTTCGGACCGGCGGCGCGGGCGCTGCGCAGCGCGAGGTCGCCGCGGCGCAGGGCCTCCCCGGGGTCGACGTCGACGGTCAGGGCGGTCACGCCGGCGTTGGCGGTCAGGTGCAGGGTGCCGCCGGGGATCGTGACCGGTCCGACGGCGGCGACGAGACGGCCGGCGAGTACCTCGGCCTCGGCGTTGCTGCCGGCCACGACGACGGCGAACTCGCCGTCCTTGGTGCGGGCCAGCCAGTCCTCGCCGCGGAGCACGCGGGTCAGCCGCGACGTCGCGGCCAGCAGGACGCCGACCTCCGTGCCGGGCGCCAGGACGTCGGCGTCGAGACCGGTGATGCCGATGACGGCGAGGGCGTACGGGCGACCGCCCGCCTCGCGCTGGACCGTGCCCAGTCGGCGGACGAGTGCGGCGCGGTTGGGCAGGCCGGTCACCGCGTCGCTGAGCGAGAACTCGAGCAGGTCGCCGTCCACGCTCGGCGCGGGGGTGCGGGCGCTGACGTCGCGGCAGTACAGAACGAGCGCGCCGACGTCGGGGTCGGCGCGCAGGTCGCGCACGGTGGCCTGGATCAGCCGCCAGCGCCCGTCGGCGTGCTGGACGCGAGCGGTGCGGACGGCGAGGTCGGAGCCCTGCGTGGGTGGGCCGCTGAGCGCGGCGACCAGCGCGGGGGCGTCGTCCCGGTGGACGGCGAACGTGATCGGCCGGCCCACCATGCAGGCCGGGTCGACGCCCATCAGGTCGGCGACCGACTCCGAGGCGAAGGTGATCCGCAGCTCGCCGTCGAGGATGACGACCGGGTCGACGCTGCTCTTGACCAGCGTGCGGAACGACGACTGGCTGCGCTGCAGGTAGCCGGTCAGCTGGCGCTGCCGTCGCCAGAGCACGCCCTGGGAGGCGAGCAGCACGGTGAGGCCGGCCAGTCCGACGAGCACCCCGAGCACGGTGGAGCCCGGCACGGCGGCCACGGCGACCACGACGGCGGTGATGGCGACCGCCAGTGCGGGCACGGCGAGGAGCCCGGCGCGCCCGGCGTGGGGCGCGGCCGGGAACGCAGCCGCTGGCTGCCCCTGAACGGGGGCGGTGGTCACGACGGTCAGATCGGGAGATCCACCCCGCTGCTGCAGCCCGGTCCGCCCTCCGTCACCCATGGGGGTGAGGGCCTCCGCGCGCGTCTGCGGCGACCGACCGGCCGGCCGTCGTCCGTACGCTGGTGGCATGGGCCACATCTGGGGCGTGCTCGCCGCCCTCGTCCTCGCCGCCCTCGTGCTCGCGGCAGGGATGAGCGGCCGCTACGGACGGCGCGGGGCGCTGGCCCTCGCCCTGCTGTCGGTGGTCTGGTTGTTCGTGAACGGGCCGATGGAGGGCCCGGTGCTGCTGATTGTCACACGCGGCCACGGCGTCACCGGCGGCGATCTGGCGGGTCTCGCCGGGCTGGCGATCGCCGCCTGGCAGGCGCTCGCTACGCGCGACGGGAGCCGGGGCGCGGCCGCTTCCTGAGCGCATACCACCAAGCCGACGATTCCGCGCGTCGTCGGGCACCGGAGCGGGGAAGCCGCAGTACGGTCCCGCCATGGCGAGGGGGCTTCCGGTGCGCCCCCGGTGGGTGCGGGCGGCCATGGCCGTCGGCGTCGTCGCCACCGTCGTCCTGTTTCTCCTGGTCATGCACCGGCCGGTCGGCCTCCCGGCGGCCGCCGCCGGTACCCCGCAGGGGACCCGGCCCGTCCGCATCCTGGTCGTCGGTGACAGCTACACCGCCGGCGGTCGCGAGGGGGGCGCGGGCGCAGCGAGCTGGGCGCACCTGGTCGCCCGGCAGCTGACCGCGGAGGGGCGGCGGGTCACCCTGGAGGTGGCGGCGGCCGGGGGCAGCGGGTACGTCCGCACCGGCCCGCGGCACACGACGTTCGGAAAGCTCGCCCAGCGCACCCGCTCCGAGCGCGACCTCGTCGTCTTCTTCGGATCGCGCAACGACATCGCTGCGGCGCCCGAGGTGCAGGCCGCGGCGGAGGCCGCCTTCGCGACGGTCCGTGCGGCGTCCCCCCGTGCCGCGCTGCTGGTGGTCGGGCCGCCCTGGGTCGACGCCGATCCCCCCGACTACATCAGAGCCGACCGCGACGCCGTCGAGGCAGCGGCGCGGGCCGCCGGCGCGACCTTCGTCGATCCGCTGGCCGAGGGCTGGTTCACCGGGTGGGCCGGGCGGTTCATCGGGGCGGGCAGCATCCACCCGACCGATGCGGGGCACCGCTACCTGGCCGACCTGCTCCTGCCGAGCATCGAGAAACTGCTGCCACCGCAGCCCTGACGGTCAGCCGGTCAGCTCGCCGAGGAACAGCATCCGCCGCAGCATCGCCTCCCACGCGGCCCGCACCTCGGCGGGCTCGGCGCGGACGACGTCGACGAGCTCGTCGCGCCCCGGGTCGACGACGGCCTGAAAGCCGAGGCGGAAGACGAGCGTGCGGATGCGCTCGAGGTCGAGGCCGGCCTCCAGCAGGGGCGCGATGAGCCAGCGGCACTGGTCGGGTGCGAACGGTCCCACGCGAGTGCCTTCCGCTGCCGGCGTCGTCCCGGATGCACTCGTGTGCTCCGACCACGCGGTCCGAGTCGCGGGCGCGTGTTCCCCACGCCACCATGTGGAGCCGTGGTGGATGCGAGGCGGCAGGACGCGCCGCAGCCGCGCCCGGCGGCACGCGCCGGCCGCGCCGAGGTCATGCGGCGCATGGTGCTGCTGCTCGAGACGGCCGAGGTGCTGGAGGCTCGCGCCCGGCGTTGTCCCGATCCCGCCCAGGCGGCGGTGCTCCTGCGCCGGGCGCGGCAGCGCCGGCAGCAGGCGGCCGGGTTGCGTGAGGGCCTGCCGGCGCGCGTGGCGTCGGCTCCGCTGCCCACCGGCCGGGGGTGGACGGCGTCGGCCGTAGGCCAGGGCGGCCGGTGATCCCGTGATCGATTCGGGATCCGGCGCGCCTCCACCGTGCCGAAGCGCCAGGCCGGTGGCAGAGTTCGACACGTGAAGACCTGGCTCGATGCGTGGCCGGTGTACCGGCAGCTGACCGGCTCCGATCCCCTGGGACGCGGCAAGGCCGCGAGGAGCGAGGCGACGGAGTCCGTGGTGTCGCGCACCGCGACCGCGGACCGGGTCGTGCAGAGCGTGTGCCCGTACTGCGCCGTCGGCTGCGGGCAGAAGGTGTTCGTCAAGGACGAGAAGGTCGTCCAGATCGAGGGCGACCCGGACTCGCCGATCAGCCGCGGGCGACTGTGCCCGAAGGGCAGTGCGAGCAAGCAGCTGGTGACCAGCCCGACGCGGGAGACGAAGGTCCGCTACCGCCGTCCGTACGGGACGGAGTGGGAGGACCTCGACCTCGACACGGCCATGCAGATGATCGCCGACCGCGTCCTCGACGCACGGCGCAAGGGCTGGCAGGACGAGGACGGCGGCCGGCGCGTCCGCCGGACCATGGGGATAGCGAGCCTCGGAGGGGCGACCCTCGACAACGAGGAGAACTACCTCATGAAGAAGCTGTACAGCGCCATGGGGGCCATCCAGATCGAGAACCAGGCCCGCATATAGCACTCCTCCACGGTGCCCGGTCTGGGTACCTCGTTCGGTCGTGGCGGGGCCACGAACTACCAGCAGGACCTGGCGAACTCCGACTGCATCGTCATCGAGGGTTCGAACATGGCCGAGTGCCACCCGGTGGGGTTCCAGTGGGTGATGGAGGCCAAGGCGCGCGGGGCGAAGATCATCCACATCGACCCCCGGTTCACCCGCACCAGCGCGGTCGCCGACCTGCACGTGCCCATCCGGGCCGGGGCCGACATCGCGTTCCTCGGCGGGCTGATCAACCACGTCCTCGACAACGACCTGTACTTCAAGGAGTACGTCGTCGCGTACACGAACGCCTCGGCGCTGGTGAACGAGGAGTTCCAGGACACCGAGGACCTCGACGGGCTGTTCTCCGGCTACGACCCGGACAAGCAGCACTACGACCAGAAGTCCTGGCAGTACGAGCCGGAGGAGGAGCCGCACAGCGGCCACGACGACTCCGCCAAGGCGCGCGAGCAGGAGGAGGGCTCGCAGCACGAGGACGTCAAGCGCACCGACCAGGCGCAGGCCGCCGGCTCCGGTGGCCCGCCGATCGCCGCCAAGCCCAAGCGCGACGAGACGCTGCAGCACCCGCGCACGGTCTTCCAGATCCTCAAGCGGCACTACTCCCGCTACACCCCGGAGATGGTGGCCGAGGTGTGCGGCATCGAGCCGCAGGTGTTCCGCACCGTCGCCGACTGGGTGACGTCGAACTCCGGTCGTGACCGGACGACGGCGTGGGTCTACTCAGTGGGCTGGACGCAGCACACCGTCGGCGCGCAGTACATCCGGACGGCGTCGATCCTCCAGACGCTGCTGGGCAACATGGGCCGCCCCGGTGGCGGGATCATGGCGCTGCGCGGGCACGCGAGCATCCAGGGCTCGACCGACATCCCCACGCTGTTCAACCTCCTGCCGGGCTACCTGCAGATGCCCAATGCGATCCAGCACCACTCGCTCGACGACTTCGTCGCCGAGAGCCAGGGGGTCGCCGGGTTCTGGGGCAACATGCGGTCCTACATGGTCAGCCTGCTCAAGGCCTGGTGGGGCGACGCGGCGACGGCGGAGAACGACTTCTGCTTCGACTACCTGCCGCGGATCAACGGCGACCACAGCTCCTACCGCTCGATCGCCGACATGATCGAGGGCAAGGTCAAGGGCTACTTCCTCGTCGGGGAGAACCCGGTCATCGGGCACGCCAACGGCCGCATGCAGCGGTTCGGGCTGGCCAACCTGGAGTGGCTCGTCGTCCGCGACCTGCAGATGATCGAGTCGGCGTCCTTCTGGAAGGACGCCGCGGAGATCGAGACCGGCGAGCTGGTCACCGACCAGATCGCCACCGAGGTCTTCTTCCTGCCCGCCGCCTCCCACGTGGAGAAGGAGGGCACGTTCACCCAGACGCAGCGGCTGCTGCAGTGGCGGCACAAGGCGGTCGAGCCGCCGGGCGACGCCCGCAGCGACCTGTGGTTCTACTTCCACCTCGGCCGGATCCTGCGCGAACGGCTGAAGGACTCCACCGACCCGCGGGACCGTCCGCTGCTCGACCTCACCTGGGACTACCCGACGCACGGCGAGACCGCGGACCCGAGCGGCGAGGCGGTGCTGCGGGAAATCAACGGCGTCGGTCCCGACGGCAGGGCCCTGTCCAGCTACATGGAGCTCAAGGACGACGGGTCGACGACGAGCGGCTGCTGGATCTACTGCGGCGTCTTCGCCGACGAGGTCAACCAGGCCGCCCGGCGCAAGCCCGGCCGCGAGCAGGGGCCGGCGGCGCTCGAGTGGGGCTGGGCGTGGCCGCTGAACCGGCGGCTGCTCTACAACCGTGCCTCGGCCGACCCCGACGGCAAGCCGTGGAGCGAGCGCAAGAAGTACGTCTGGTGGGACGAGGAGGCCGGGAAGTGGGACGGCATCGACGTCCCCGACTTCGAGCCGAAGAAGCGCCCGGACTACGTGCCGCCGGAAGGGGCGAAGGGTCCGGCCGCGCTGGCCGGCACCGACCCGTTCGTCATGCAGAGCGACGGCAAGGCGTGGCTGTTCGCCCCGAAGGGGCTGCAGGACGGGCCGCTGCCCACGCACTACGAGCCGGCGGAGTCCCCGGTGAAGAACGGGCTGTACGGGGTGCAGGCCAACCCGACGCGCGAGCAGATCGACGCGCCGTGGAACCGCACGAACCCCTCGAGCAGTTCGGTCTTCCCGTTCACGTTCACCACCTACCGGCTGACCGAGCACCACACGGCGGGCGGCATGAGCCGGACGCTGCCCTACCTGGCGGAGCTGCAGCCGGAGTTCTTCGTCGAGGTCAGCCCCGAGCTGGCCGAGGAGCGCGGGCTGGAGCACGGGGGCTGGGCGACGATCGTGAGCGGGCGCTCGGCGGTCGAGGCGCGGGTGCTGGTCACCGAGCGCATGCGGCCGATGCACGTCGGCGGCACCGTCGTCCACCAGATCGGCGTCCCGTACCACTGGGGGTCGACGGGCATCTCGACCGGTGACTCGGGTAACGACCTGACCGGTGTGGTGATGGACCCGAACGTGCACATCCAGGAGTCGAAGGCGGCGACCTGCGACATCCGGCCCGGACGCCGGCCGCGCGGAAAGGCGCTCATCGAGTTCATGGAGGACTACCGGAAGCGGGCCGGGATGGAGTCCGGGCTGGTGCCGGTCGGTGGCCGTGCGCCGATGGACTCCGTGTCGGGTGAAGCCAAGCCGGGCCGCGGGCCGGCCGCCGTTCAGCCGGGGGAGTAGCCGTGGCGACGTCAGAGAGGACGTGCGGATGACCTCCGTGAGCTCCGCGAGCCCGGCCTTCACCGGCAAGGACCCGCAGAACCGGCTGTTCGGCCCGTTGCCGGACGTGACGGAGGAGGCCGGGTACGAGCCGGACCACCCGAAGCGGGTGGGCTTCTTCACCGACACCTCGGTGTGCATCGGCTGCAAGGCCTGCGAGGTGGCGTGCAAGGAGTGGAACACGCTGCCGATGGACGACTCCCACGGCACGCGGGACGTCATAGGACTGTCGGGCATGTCCTACGACAACACCGGGCAGCTGGGCGCGAACTCGTGGCGGCACGTGGCGTTCGTCGAGCAGAGCCGCGTCGTCGACCTGCCGATGCCGGCGGTGGGGCTGCCGGGTGCGACGCGGCAGGACACGGGGGAGCCGTCGCCGGCGGGCCACGCGCACCAGGACGACAGCCTGGCGGAGGCCCAGGCGCACAGCGTGCTGAACGCCGAGGCGCTGTCGGAGTTCGATCCCCAGACGGCGCAGACCGGGTCGGACAAGCAGATCCGCTGGCTGATGAGCTCCGACGTCTGCAAGCACTGCACGCACGCCGCGTGCCTCGACGTCTGCCCGACCGGGGCCCTCTTCCGCACCGAGTACGGCACCGTGGTCGTGCAGGGCGACATCTGCAACGGCTGCGGCTACTGCGTGCCCGCCTGCCCGTACGGGGTCATCGACCAGCGCAAGGACGACGGCCGGGTCTTCAAGTGCACGATGTGCTACGACCGGCTGACCGACGGGCTCATGCCCGCCTGCGCGACCGCCTGCCCGACGCAGTCGATCCAGTTCGGCGACCTCGACGAACTGCAGGCGCGGGCCGATGCCCGGCTGGCGACGCTGCAGTCGCAGGGCGTGGAGACCGCGCGGCTGTACGGCCGGGACGAGGACGACGGCGTCGGGGGAGCGGGGGCGTTCTTCCTGCTGCTCGACGAGCCCGAGGTCTACGGGCTGCCGCCGGACCCGGTCGTGACGACGCGGGACCTGCCGGCGATGTGGCGGGCCGCGGCGACGGCGGCGGCGATGATGGTCGGGGTCGCGTTGTCGGCCGTGCTCGGTTCGCGGAAGCGGTGACCGCATGACAGAGGGAATCGCCACACCGGGGGCCGGCTGGCGGCGGGCCGACGGCTCGCCAGCGCAGAAGCGGAAGCGGCGCCGCGGCGGACGGGGGCGCTCGGCCGAGGTCTCGATGGTCGACGACGTCGAGTTCACCTCGTACTACGGGCGGCAGATCGTGAAGTCGCCGGTGTGGAAGACGCCGGACGTTCCGCTCTACCTGTTCCTCGGGGGCGCGGCCGGCTCGTCGTCCATCCTCGGGGCGATCGCGGACGTGACGGGGCGCCCGGCGCTGACGCGCGTGGCCCGACTGACGGCGGGTGGCGGCTCGATCCTGTCGGTGGTCTTCCTGGTTCACGACCTCGGGCGGCCGGAGCGCTTCCTCCACATGCTGAGGGTGATCAAGCCGACCTCGCCGCTGTCGGTGGGCTCCTACATCCTGGCGCCGTTCAGCGCGGCGGCCGGGGCGACGGCGGCGGTGGAGCTGCTGGGCTGGTTCCCTCGGCTCAAGCGCTTCGGGGGAGCGGTCGCGGGCATCTTCGGTGGGCCGCTGGCCACCTACACCGGGGTACTGCTGGCCAACACGGCCGTGCCCTCGTGGCACGCGGTGCACAAGGAGCTGCCGTTCGTGTTCGCGTCGTCGGGGATGGCCGCCGGCGGCGGCGTCACGATGGCTTTCACTCCGGTGGCGGAGGCGGGGCCGTCCCGGAAGATGGCCGTCACGGGGGCGGCCATCGAACTGGGGCTGATGCACCGGGTCGAGCACGAGCACGGCATCGTCAGCGAGCCCTACCGGATCGGCAAGGCCGGCAAGTTCCTGAACGCGGCGCGCACGTGCACCGCGGCCGGCGCCGGGCTCACCGTGCTCGCCGGTCGCACCCGGCTCGGGGCCATCGCGTCAGGAACGCTGCTGGCGGCCGGGTCGCTGCTCACCCGGTTCGGGGTCTTCGAGGCCGGACTCGCCAGCGCCAAGGACCCGAAGTACACCGTCATCCCGCAGCGCGAGCGCCTCGCCGCCCGGCAGAACGGCCACGCACCGTCCGTCACGCACTGACGGCCCCGGCTCCTCCAGGACAGCCGGCGACGGTCCGGCCGCGAGATCACATCGCGCTGAGGTCGGCAGCAGGTCGATATCGTGCTGGGGAGGACGTCGAGCCGCTTCGCCGACCGATAGGCCGCGCCACGATGCGGCTCAACGGTCGGTCGGGCGGCTCAACCCGCGTGCCGCTGGGCGCTCGAGCGCGGCTGACGCGGGCTGATCTCCCGACCAAGCGCATCTGATTCCTTACCCTGCGTCCGGGCGCACCGATGTGTCGGCTGAATCCAGACCATCCAGACCATCCCGACCAAAAAACTAGGGATAACGCGCGCGAACTCGTTGTGTGTGGTCGGCGCGCCACCTTAATGTTCGCCCCGCGTTCACGAGGGGCTCATTGACAAGGAGTCGGCACCACCCCTCCCCTTTCCATTCGGACGCGGTCGTCGGACGGCGAAGTCCGTAAATGGGAGCGACTCCCCGTCGCGACCGTTCAGACCATTCCCGATTGCGCCTCGAATGTGCGTCCCGTCGTCGGGACAGCCCTTTTCTTCGCCTGCCTTGCGCAGGAAAGCCTCGACAAGAATGGGTACTGCCTTGCCTTCTTCAGATCTACGGTCGGCCGATCGGCGTCGTCAGGGCCACGGCGGGCAGCCGGAGTCACAGGTCCTGACGGTGAACGACGACCTCAACATCGTGGCGCCGGATCTCACGGTCATCATCCCGACGCGCAACGAGCGGGCCAATGTCGAACCCCTGCTCGAGCGGCTGACCGCCGCGCTCGGCGCCACACCCGCCGAGATCATCTTCGTCGACGACTCGGACGACGACACCGCCGACGAGATCATCCGCGTGGGCCGCACGCTCCGCACCGCCGTGCGCCTGCTCTACCGGAGCCCCGACCAGCGCGAGGGTGGGCTGAGCACCGCCGTCGTCAGCGGACTGCGCGCCGCCCGGGCCCCGTGGGCCCTGGTCATGGACGCCGACCTGCAGCACCCGCCGGAGACCGTCCCCCAGCTCTTCGCGACCGCGCGCCGCCTCCCCGTCGACCTGGTGGTCGCCAGCCGGTACGCCGGCCACGGCTCCTCCACCGGCCTCGACGGCAGCACCCGCCGGAACAGCTCCCGGTTCGCCACGCGCGTGGCGAAGGCGGCGTTCCCGCGGCGTGCGGCCCGGGTGAGCGACCCGATGAGCGGCTTCTTCGCCGTCCGCGTGGCCGCCCTGGACGTCGAGCGCCTGCGGCCCTACGGCTACAAGATCCTGCTGGAGCTCATCGTCCGGAACCCGAACTTGCGCACCGCGGAGGTCAGCTTCCGGTTCGCGCCGCGGCACGCCGGCGACAGCAAGACGTCGGTGCGGGAGGTCCTGCACTTCGGCCGGCACCTGGCCCGGTTGCGCATGCAGATCGCCCGCGAGCGCAACGACGCGGCTCGCCAGGCGCCGCGTGCCCGCGCGCGCATGGTGATGTTCGGGCTGGTCGGCCTCTCCGGCATCGCCGTCAACTCCGCGGCCCTGTGGCTGCTGCACCTGCACGTCCTCCACCTGCACTACCTGGTCGCGGCGGCGCTGGCCACGCAGGTCTCCACCCTGTGGAACTTCGTCCTCACCGACCGGCTGGTCTTCCGCACGGCCGACACCGACGGCAGGTGGAGCCGGCTCTGGCGGTTCTTCCTGCTCAACAACCTGGCGCTGCTGCTGCGACTGCCGCTGCTGGCGGTCCTCGTCCACGCCGGCCTCGGCGTGCTGCCGGCCAACGTCGTCACCCTGATCGCGCTCTTCGTCGTGCGCTACCTCATCAGCGACCGGCTCATCTTCGGGCGGCCGGCCGAGACGGTGGCACCCCGCCCCGAGAAGCCCACGGTCGAGCCGGTCCGGCACCTGGTCGACGCGGCCGCCGACGGCAGCACGGTGGACCGTCCGCGGGCGAAGCGCATCCGCTACCTGCCCTACCGCTACGACGTCGCCGGAATGGTCACCATCGGCTCGCAGGTGCGGCTGCCGGAGCTGGAGTACTTCCGGGCGCAGTGGCTCGACGGCGACATGGACATCGCCGTCCGGGTCGGCGACGTCGGCCGCGGCACCCCGCTGGCCCGCGCCGTCGTCACCCAGTACGTGAACCCGAGGGCGCTGCGCTACGAGGAGCACCTGGGCCGGCTGGGTGCGAGCTTCCGCATCGACCTGGGCTCGACGATCCAGGTGACGGTGGGGCCGCTCCTGGCTCGGTCACCGCACGTGGTCTACACCAACATCCTCGAGGCGCTGCTGCGGTTCGTCGTGGCCGACCGCGGCCGGATGCTGCTGCACTCCGCCACGCTGGAGCTCGACGGCCACGGGATCATGCTGTCGGCCCGCACCGACACCGGGAAGACGGGCACGATCCTGCGGCTGCTGCGCGAGCAGGGCGGCCGGTTCCTCTCCGACGACATGACGATCATCGACGGGGACGCCCGGGCGCTCGCCTTCCCGAAGCCCCTCACGATCAGCCACCACACCCTGCGGGCGGTCGAGGCCAAGGACCTCACGCCCGGCGAGTGGCGCCGGCTGCGGTTGCAGAGCCGGCTGCACTCCAAGGAGGGGCGCTCGCTGGCGCTGGTGCTGTCCCGCTACAACCTGCCCATCATGGCGATCAACGCCATCACCCAGATCGTCGTGCCACCGCCGAAGTACCACGTCGACCGGCTGGTGCCGTGCCGGACGCAGTCGTCGACGTCGGTGCGCGACCTCTTCCTGATCGAGCGCGGACCCGACGCCCTCAGTGCCATCTCGCCCGCGCAGGCGGTCGACGAGCTCATGGAGAACACGGCCGACGCCTACGGCTTCCCGCCGTTCCAGTACCTGGCGCCGGTCTGCGTCCTCGGGGACGGCGACTACGCCGACCTCCAGCGTCGCGAGCGCGCGGTGCTGACCTCCGCGGTCTCCCGGATGCAGCTGCGCCGGATCGCGTCGGACTCCTTCGGGTGGGCCGACACCATCCCGGCGTTGCTGGCCGACGACCGCCGCGCGGCGCTGCGGGACGCGGAACGGTCGCGGCCGGTCGCCCCGCTCCAGCACCCGCATGCCTCCCGGGCCCAGAGCCCGGCACCCAGCCGGGCGATCGACTGATGGCCGGGACGATGCGCCGATCCGGCCCGCGGGGCGGTGCGATGGCGGGCCTCCTGCTCGCCGGTCTGCTGACCGCAGGCTGCGCCACGACCGCGGAGGCCGCCCCGGGTGCCCCGCCCGGTCCGCCGAGCGACATGGTGGCCACGAACCCCTCCGTCCAGCAGTGGCTCAAGCGGCACGAGCCCGAGCGGATCGCGGTGAACGACGCGCTGGCGCAGGCGAACGCGCAGGTCGCGGCCGTGCCCGGGGCGACGGCCGGCTGCTCGGCGCTGCAGCAGGCGGCCGACGCGATGCTCGCCGCACTGCCCACGCCGAAGAAGGCGCTCGACGCCCAGGTCGTGGCCGGCGTGGCGCAGCTCCGCACCGGCGCGCAGCAGTGCCTGGCCGGTGACCTGGCCGGCGCGAGGACGTCGCTGGCTGCCGGCGCCGCCGCGCGGGCGGCGGCCGAGGACGAACTCGAGGAGATCCTCGAGGCCCCGAACGGGAGCGTGAACTGATGAGGACACTCCACCGGGTGTTCGCGGGCGCCGCGGCCGTGGCGGTCGTCGCGGCGGCCCTGGTCTCGGGGACAGCCGAGGATGCCGCCGCTGCCACCTCGACGTTCACGGCGTCCGACGACTCCTACGTCCGCCAGGACCTGCCGGCCACCAACTACGGCACCGCCACGTCGGTGCAGGCCGACGCCTCGCCGGTGACCAACGGCTACCTGAAGTTCACCGTCTCCGGCGTCAGTGGATCGATCAGCAGCGCGACGCTGCGGATCTTCAGCCGCTCGACCGGGACGACGGCGGTCAAGGTCTCGACGGTGGCGGACACCGGCTGGACCGAGGGCGGGATCACCTACGGCAACGCCCCGGCGATCGGCGCGCAGCTCGGCACGACGGGCGCGCTGACGGCGGGTGCGTGGGCGTCGGTCGACGTCAGCGCGAAGGTGACCGGTAACGGCACCTACTCCTTCGCGCTGACCACGGGCACGACCGCCGCCCGGTTGTTCGACTCGCGGCAGGCGGCCAACCCGCCCCAGCTGGTCGTGGAGACCAGCACCGACCCCGTCGTGGTGGTCGGCGGCGACGTCGCCTGCGCCACGGACGACCCCAACTACAACGGCGGGTCGGGCACGCCGGGGTACTGCCACATGAAGGCGACCGCCGCGCTGATCGGCCAGGTCGACCCCGCCGCGGTGCTCAACCTCGGCGACAGCCAGTACAACTCGGGTTCCCCGGCCGCCTACACCGCGTCGTACGGCCCCTCCTGGGGTCAGTACAAGGCGCGGACCCGGCCGACGGTGGGCAACCACGACTACGGGACGTCGGGGGCCGCCGGGTACTTCGGCTACTTCGGCAACCTCGCCACCCCGCTGCAGCCCGGGTGCACGAAGGCGTGCAACGGCTACTACTCCTTCGACGTCGGCAGCTGGCACATCGTGAACATCAACGCCGAGTGCACCCGCATCAACGGGGGAGCGGGCTGCGCGGCCGGTTCGCCGCAGGACAAGTGGCTGGAGGCCGATCTGGCCGCGCATCCGAACCGGTGCACGCTGGTGTTCGGCCACCGGCCCCGCTGGAGCTCGAACTCGTTCGCGTCGCCGGACATCGCGCCGCTGATCGACGACATGTACGCGGCGGGCGTCGACCTGTACGTGGCCGGCCACTCGCACGCGTACGAGCGGTTCGCCCCGCAGAACCCCGCGGGCCAGGCGGACGCGAACGGCATCCGGGAGTTCGTCGTCGGCACCGGCGGCGCCAACTTCAGCGGCTTCGGCACCGTCGCGGCCAACTCCCAGATCCGGAAGTCGAAGGCATTCGGCGTCGCGAAGCTGACCCTGCACGCGGGGTCCTACGACTGGAGCTTCGTCGCCGATCCCAGCACGCCGTACTCCGACTCGGGCACCGGCAGCTGCCACTGAGGCACGGACGCCGCTCCGATCCGCACATCGGTCATTCGAGGAAGGGCACCGCTGCATGACGACGACACGGGGGGACGGTTCGAACCTGGGGGGTGCCCGCGCCCGGCCGGACGTGGCCGGGCCGGGCGGACGCCGGGAGGAGGCGGCCGCGGGCGGCGCGGTCGGCGGGTGGGTTACCACGCTGCGCCGACGGTCCACGCGCCGGTACATCGGGTGGGCGATCGTGGTCGCCGTCCCGTCGCTGATGCTGCGGCTGTGGGCGGTCGACGCCCTGGGCGTGAACAGCGACGAGGCCGTCTACGCCGGTCAGGCGGCGTCGCTGGCCCGCGACCCGGCCTTCCTGCCGTTCTTCCCGGTGTTCCGGGCCCACCCGCTGCTGTTCCAGTCGCTGCTCTCGCTGGAGTACCGGGCCTTCGGCGTCACCACGCTCGGCGGACGCCTGCTGGCCGTGGCTTTCGGCATGGGGACGGTCTGGCTCACCTATGCGATCGGTGCGCGGCTCTACGGACGGCGGGTCGGGACGCTGGCCGCGCTGCTCGTCGGCGTCATGCCCTACACCGTGGTCGTCAGCAGGCAGATCCTGCTGGACACCCCGATGGCGTTCTTCGCGGCGCTCGCGCTGTACCTGCTCATCCGGTACGTCCAGACCGACCGGGCCACCTGGCTGTACGCCTCCGCCGTCGCGCTCGGCCTGTCCACGCTCACCAAGGAGACGGCGATCCTGCTGGCGGGCGGGATCTACGCGTTCTTCGCCCTCACGCGGAAGACCCGGCTGCGGCTGGGCCAGGCCGCACTGGCCGTCGCCGTCCTCGTCCTGACGGTGCTGCCGTACCCGATCTCGCTGAAGCTGGCCGGTCACACGTCGACCGGTGGCGCCTTCCTGACGTGGCAGCTGCTGCGGCGTCCCAACCACACCTGGTGGTTCTACCTCCAGGCGGTGCCGCCGGCGCTGGGCCTAGGCGTCGTCGCGGTGGCGGTCGTGGGGATCGTGCTGATGCGCCGGGTGCTCACCTGGTCGGAGCACCTCCTGCTCGCCTGGATCACCGTGCCGTGCCTGTTCTTCGAGGTGTGGGCGGTCAAGGGTTTCCAGTACCTGCTGCCCATCGCGGTGCCCGTGGCGGTGCTGGCCGCGATGGTGGTCGTGAGCGTGCCGCTGCCGCAGGTGCGGTGGCGGGTGGCCGCGCGGACGGTCACCACCGCGGGGCTGCGTGCGGCCGTGGCGGTGCTGCTGGTGGCGAGCCTGGCCGTCACGTCGTGGAACCGGGTGCAGCCCGACTCCGGGGGGTCGAGCTTCCTGGCCGGCACCGGTGGTGTGCCGGGTGGCCGAGAGGCCGGGGAGTGGATCGACGCGAACCTGCCGGTCGGTGCCGAGCTGCTGGCCCTCGGCCCGTCGATGGCCAACATCCTGCAGTTCTACGGCGGCCACAAGGTGCGGGCGCTGTCGGTCAGCCCCAACCCGCTGTACCGCAACCCGGTCTACGAGCCGGTGATCAATCCCGATCTCCAGATCCGGCAGGGGAACGTGCAGTACCTGGTCTGGGACTCGTTCTCGGCCGGCCGGTCGTCGTTCTTCTCCCGCCGGCTGCTCTCCTTCGCGGAGCGGTACCACGGCCGCGTCGTGCACCAGGAGTTCATCACCGCGACCACTGACGAGGGGCCCGTGCGCGAACCTGTCATCACCATCTACGAGGTCCGGTCGTGAGGCGCCGGCTCGCCGCTGCCGTGGGCGCCCTGGCGCTGGCGATCGGCCCCGGTGCCGTCGCCGCACCGGCCGCGGCGGCGCCGCCGGCACCGCCCGATTCCGCGCAGGACCTGCCCACGGCGACCCCGATCAAGCACTTCCTGGTGCTGATGCAGGAGAACCACTCCTTCGACAACTACTTCGGCACCTATCCCGGCGCCGACGGGATCCCGAAGGGCACCTGCATGCCGGTCGATCCGGTGCACGAGCCGGCGAGCGACTGCGTGCGGCCCTACCACCTGGAGGAGCAGGCGATCACCGACATGGGGCACAACTCCGACGTCTTCGACGCGGAGTACGACGGCGGCAAGATGGACGGCTTCGTCTCCGTCTTCGCCGACCAGCCCACCGTCGGCACCCGGGCCATGGGCCACTACGACGACCGGGACCTGCCGTTCTACTGGAACGTCGCCGACAACTACGTGCTCTTCGACCGGCTGTTCACGTCGGCAGCGACCGGCAGCGTCAACAACCATTTCTTCTGGACGACGGCGCAGGCCGGAAATCCGGATGCCGACCGGCTGCTGCCCGGCGGGTTCGACCACCTGACGACCATTTTCGACCGGCTGCAGAAGGCCGGGGTGTCGTGGAAGTTCTACGTGCAGAACTACCGACCGAACGTCAATTTCCGGACCGCCACGACCGGTATCGCGGAGGCGTCGGCGCAGCTGGTCTGGGTGCCGCTGCTCAGCTTCAACCGCTTCCTCGACGACCCCGCCCTCAACAGCCGGATCGTCGACATGAGCGAGTACTACAAGGACGCGGCCGCCGGCACCTTGCCCGCCGTGAGTTTCATGGTGCCGTTCGGCGCCAGCGAGCACCCGCCGGGCAGCATCGAGGCGGGTGAGCGGTTCGTCCGGTCGCTGGTCAGCGCGCTGATGACGAGCCCCTCGTGGGACTCCTCGGCCTTCATGTGGACCTACGACGACTGGGGCGGCTGGTACGACCATGTCGCGCCGCCGAAGGTGGACCGGTTCGGCTACGGGTTCCGCAGCCCCGCGCTGCTGGTCAGCCCGTATGCGAGGAAGGGCCACGTCGACCACACGACGCTGGACTTCACGTCGGAGCTGAAGTTCATCGAGAACAACTGGGGTGTGGAGCCGCTGGCGTCCCGCGACCGGGCGGCGAACGACATCACCTCGGCGTTCGACTTCTCCGCCGGTCCGCGGGAGCCGGTGCTCCTGGGCCGCAGCCGCGTGCCACCGGAGCCAGCGGACACACCGGCGGCGACGGTGTACGCCTCGTACGGCGTCGCGGTGTCGCTGCTCGTGCCCTTTCTGCTCGCTCCGTTGCGGTCGTCGGCGTCCCGCCTGCGTCGGAAGGGAGTGCGGTCGTGAGCGGGACGGCGCGCCGGCGGGGTGCCCGCCTCGTCGGCGTCCTCGTGCTGGCGGCCGGCGTGCTGGGCGTGGTGCTGACGCCGCCGGGGAACGGCACCGTGCTGCGGCCGGCGGCGGCGCCGTCGGCGCTGCCCGGACCGGTCAGTGTCGTCACCGTGCCGGCCGTGGCCGGGTTCCCGGTCACCCTGGACGGCGTCACCGCGTACACCGACGCCGCCGGGAGGGCCCGCATGCCCACGGGGAGCGGGCCGGACCTGGCCGATCGCATCACGTTGGTGGAGAAGGCCCAACTCGCGATCGGCGGGGCGCCCGTCGTCGTGCGCCCGGCCCGGATCTACGCCTCGGACCGGAAGGTGCAGATCGCCGTCGACGTGGACTACTTCGTGCGCTTCCACTTCGCGGACACGGCGGGGGGCCAGCTGGACGGGGCGACGATCGACACGGTCGTGGTGAAGAGCGAGACGGGCGAGGTCGTGCGCGTGCCGGCGGCCGGGGGCGCTTGGCTGCAGGGCAACCGGGTCGTCGGGGGGAGTGGGGCCCCGCGGATCCGCGACCTGGCGTGGAGCGTGCAGGAGATCCAGTTCGCGGGCTCGAACGTCGTGAACGCGTCGCAGCAGCGGTTCGTCCCCGCCGAACAGCGGGACGTCGACGTCGAGCTGCTGTTCTTCTCGATGACCGTGCACATGCACGACGCCTTCTTCGCCTTTCCGCAGCGCGGATCGGTCGACCTCGAGTACCCCGACGGGAACAGTCAGCGGTTCTCCCTCGGCGGCGACGGCACGCTGACGATCCCGGCGCTGCCGCGGGGGCAGTACACCCTGACCTCGGTCGGCCCCGGGCCGCGCATGTCGCGTCCGCTGGCCATCTCGCGGACGCAGGACATCCAGCTGGCGTTCTACAGCTGGCTGGACATCCTGAGCGTCGTCGGCATCGTCGTCCTCTTCGCGGGTGGCCTGGCCTGGGTCGGGGCGATCCGCCGCGGCCCTCGGCCCGCCGTTCACCGGCACCGCCGCCGGCTCGGTCTGCGGCCCGGCGCGTTCCGCTCCCCGCCTCCTCCCGTGCTGCTGCCGGAGTCGTCGTCGGTCGTCGGCGAGCGGGGGGCGGGATGAGGCGCCGATCGCCGGGTGCCGCCCGGCTGATGGTGAGGGTAGGGGCCGTGCTGGCGCTCCTGGCCGCGAGCATGCTGGGGTCGGGTCCGGTGGCCGCGGCGGACGTCCAGGGCGGGACGACGTGCGCGGCGAGGCCGGCGAGTGCGACCGGCGACGTCCCGGTGCTGGCGCACTTCTACATCTGGTTCAACGCCTCGTCCTGGAACCGCGCCAAGAAGGACTATCCGGCCGTCGCGCGGTACTCCAGCGATCAGATCAGCGTGATGCGCACGCAGGCCGAACAGGCGCGTGCAGCGGGAATCGACGGGTTCATCGTGGGCTGGCGGAGCACCGACACGCTCAACAGCAGGCTGGCGCAGCTGCGCAACGTCGCGCACGACGCCGGCCTGCAGCTCGCGCTCACCTACCAGGCGCAGGACTTCAACCGGGATCCGTTGCCCGTCGCGCAGGTGCGGCATGACCTCGAGCAGTTCGCCGACGCCTACGGCGACGACCCGGTGTTCCAGCTGCTCGGGCCCCGGCCGGTGGTCGCGCTCTCGGGCACCTGGCTCTACTCGGAGGAGGAGCTGCGGTCGATCGCCGCACCCGTCGCCTCGCGGCTGCTGCTGCTCGGCACGGAGAAGAGCGTGGCGGGCTACGAGCGGGTGGCCCCGGTCGTGCAGGGCAACCTCTACTACTGGTCGTCGGCGGATCCGGAGGAGACCCCGCACTACCGCGACAAGCTGCAGGCGATGTCGGACGCCGTCCATGCGCGCTGCGGTCTGTGGGTCGCGCCGGTGGCGCCCGGCTTCGACGCCCGCGACGTCGGTGGTCGCAGCGTCGTGGACCGCCGCGACGGCGACACGCTGCGGGAGTCCTGGAAGGCGGCCACTGCCTCCAGCCCGGACGCGCTGGGGGTGATCTCGTGGAACGAGTACAGCGAGAACACCCACATCGAGCCCAGTACGACCTTCCGCACCCGGTATCTCGACGTCCTCGGCGAGTTGACCGGCGCGCCCCCGCCGGAACAGGCACGGGTGCCCGTTCCGGCGCAGGCGCCCGACGGGGCCTTTGGCCGGGCCATCGTGACGGCGTCCGTGGTGCTCACCTTCGTGCTGGTCGTCACGGTCCTGGGGGTGCGGCACCGCCGGGAGCAGTTGTCGTGAGTCGTCTCGGCGCGGTGGCCGCCGTGCTGGCGCTGCTGTTCCTGGCCGGCTGTGGCGGGGCGGCGGCAGGAGCGGATTCCGCCGCGCCCACCGCCCGGCCGGCCGCCAAGGAAACGTGCCCCGACGTCGCGTGGTCGCCGCCGCCGTCGCTAGGGATCGAGCAGACCCACCGCGAACTGGTGCCGTTCAGCCCGACGCTGCTGGGAGTGCACGCCATGTGGGCGGGGGACGGCGTCACGGTGGAAACCTCGGCGGGGGGTTACGTCGACGACCTGACCGAGCCGTACGACGACCTCAGTCCGGCCGGCTCCATGACGCTCGCGCACGGGGCCGAGGCCGAGGTGCTGCGCGGCCACGCCCAGGAGGCGCCGCTGCTGGTCCTCCTGTGGCGGGAGCCCTCGGTGAAACCCCCGTGCGACGTCCACGCCGTCCTCATCACGGGCGCGGATCCCGCGGTCGAGAAGCAGCTCCTCGCGCCACTTCGCTAGACGACTATGCGAAAGAAGACGCGTCCGGGCGGGGCGCGCGTCCTGGGACACATCCAACCGAGCGGGCCCGAAACGGCAACCGCAACTGGGGACCCAGGCCGACTAATGACGACCGGTGTTTGGTCAAGCCTGGGCGCACGTTGCCAGTGCCCACCATCAGGCACTCCCTGCAACACAGCTCGGCGGCGTGGTGGTGCGTGTGACATCTGCAACCGCTGCGGTTGACTTCCTGCCGGTCTGCTCGACCTCGTCGATCAAGCTCAGGAACTCGACGAGCTGCACGCCCGTGCCGATGCGCGGCTGGCGACCCGCAGTCGCAGGACGCGGAGACTTCGCAGCTCTACGGCCGCGACGAGAACGACGGCGTCGGGGGAACGCAGGAGTTCTTCCTGCTGCTTGAGGAGCCGGAGGTCTACGGCCTGCCGCCGGACCCGGTCATCACGACGCGTAATCTGGCGGTGATGTGGCGGGCGGCTGTCGGCCGCGCTCGGCTACCCAAAGCGGTGCCGCTGCACTTCCCGCCCCGCGCGCAGGATCCGTGTCTTCAGCCAGCGGACCGGCCTTCGGCCGCCAGAGCCTTGGTTGCAGGGGAAGCCGGCCTCGTCCTAAAGAGTCGCACCCCTTACCCTGAGCCGTCGAAAGCGGCGACGTGCACGTCTTTGACGTAACCGCGGCTGAGGCCGACGGTCGTTACGAGCAATGGATGGCGTGGAAAGGGGGCAACGGTTCATGGAAGGGAACGGTTACCCCCTGGCTGCGTTCGACGACAGATCAGCGAACAGTCGCCGGACAACGGGGTGGGAACGCTACTCGCGCAGTCTCCTGGCGGCGCTGGGCGCGCGCGTCGAGCCTTTGCATGTGGATGCATCCGCGATGCGACGGCGGATTCTGTCCGACTGGGTTGGTGTGCCGAGCGCTCGTATGCGTGAGGGAATCCGCGGAATGCCCTTGCACCTACCGACCTATCCGCCGACTCCGCTGACCCGGGGTCCGTTGATCTGGACGGTCCACGACCTGACGTGGTGGACACACCGTGAGACCTCCAGCGCGGCCGGACGGCGCTATTATTACCCCCTCGCCGCCCTCGCGATGCGGCGACGCGACATGGTTTACGTGACCCCGTCCCATCAAGTCAGAATAGAGTTGCTGCAGCGCTTCCCTATTGACCCCCGCAGGGTAATCGCCACGCCGCTCGGTGTGTCACCACTTCCTCCCAATGCGCCTTTCCGAGGCGACCGGCCGTACATACTGTCGGTTGCGACTCTCGAGCCCAGGAAGAACCTCACTTTTCTGCTGAAGGCATACGCAACCTCGGCAATCAGTCGGACGCATGACCTGCGACTCGTCGGCCGACGCGCTTGGAGCTCGGCTGCGCTGGAGAATGTCATCCATATGGCTGACGTGGACGATTGGATGCTGTCCTCGCTCTACCGCGGGGCGGACGCTATCGTTAGCCCCTCCCTCTATGAGGGTTTCAATCTTCCGATAGTGGAGGCCATGAGCGTCGGAGTGCCGGTGATCTGCTCGGACATACCCGTGCATCGTGAAGTCGCGGGAGATCACGGCCGGTTCTTCTCACTGAAGAACATGGACGAGCTCGTCGGTTTGCTCGATGGCCTTGCCCCTCCCCACGAGGACGAACGGGGCCGCCTCCAGGCGTGGGCGTCGCAGTACACATGGGCTTCCTGTGCGGAGCTGACCATGAATGCCTACCAGGCTGCGCTCAAATGCTGAGAGGAGACGTCCAGCAGGTTGCGACCCAACGACTGGGGCGCGCCATAGTCACGGCGGGCAGACGGGCCGCCGTTGTCGCACACCTTTTGGACGTGCTCACAGAGGGTGGGCCGGCGTTAGTCGTGACGCCGAACATCCACCACGTCGCCATGCTGGAGAACGACTACGACTTCGGTGCGGCGTACGAGTCCGCAGTTCTCTGGCCCGCGGACGGTTGGCCGGTTGCCCTCGCAGCGAGCATCTTGTCGCGACGATGGACCGATCGGGTCGCAGGTTCCGACCTGGTCGACATCGTAAGCGGCCTCGCGAGCCGGAAAGGCTTTACCCTCGCAGTGATGGGTGGGGTCGGAAGGTCGTCGGAATTGGCCGCCGCGGCCTTGCGCCAAAGGTATCCCACACTCGGGGTCGTCTTGACCGATCCCCTTCCCGACGTCGATCCCCGCTCTCGGACAACGATCGATCTTGCCGCTGAACGACTGAGGGCCGCAAAGCCGGACATCATCTTCCTCGGTCTCGGCGCACCCAAACAGGAAATCTTTGGAGCTGCGTTGGTCCAGAAGTTGGACAAGGGCGTGGTGATGTGTGTGGGGGCGGGCGTCAATTTCGCTGCCGGAACGCAACGTCGGGCGCCGCGCCTGGCCAGGCTGCTCGGCTTGGAGTGGCTGGACAGACTCCTGCGTGAGCCCGTGCGACTCGGTCGGCGGTACCTGTTCTCAGCCGTTGTCTTCCTTAGGGTCGTAGCGCGATCCGCCATCCAGGGCGGATTCCTGGGTGGTGCGCCCCGCCCACCCGCCCAGTCGGAGGTCGACGGTGGGCGGCCCAGATCCGGCGACCGGCAGATCAGGCAGCGCCTGTTCCCAGGCAGGGACCCGATGTGACCGCGGTACCGAGCCTCGCCGTTGTGATCGTGAACTTCAAGTCGGCGCACTGGGTCCGTGGCTGTGTGCAGTCCCTGCCGGCTGGTTCGCCGGTGGACCGAGTCGTCATCGTGAACAACAGCGCCTGGGACCGGCGCGACGCGGAAATCCTGTCGTCAGTATGTCAGCAGGATGCCCGCGTTACGATCCACGATCTGTCGGAGAACGTCGGCTTCGGGGCCGCTGTTAATGCGGGCGTGCGTGTCGCGCAGAAGACCGGAGCCGCGGTCGTGTGGATCCTCAACCCCGATGTGGTGGTGCAACCCGCGGCGACCGAGCGGCTTCTGGCGCGTCTCTCACCGGTCCATTCTGCGATTCTCTCGCCGCTCATAGTCACCACTATCGACGGACGGGAGTGCGTCTCCTACGCGGGCGGTTCCGTCGACACGAGAACTGGTCGGGTCGAGCACACCAATTACGGTGCGGCCCTGGACACCGCTCCTGGCGAGTCCGTCCAGGTCACCTTCATGACCGGAGCGGCGATGATGATGGCGGTCGAGACCTTCGAGAAGCTCGGCGGATTCCGTGAGGATCTCTTCCTCTACTGGGAGGATGTGGATCTGAGTCTGAGGGCCGCCAGCGCCGGTGTGGCCCTAGTAGTGGTCCCTGACGCGCGCGTATGGCATGCCCAGGGTGGCACTGCCGAGAGGAAGTCGGACAAGTTCTACTACTACAACCAACGAAACCGCCTCATCGTCTGCCATGAGGTCCTTGGTAGGGGCGCGCTCGGACTGCTGGTCGGTCGAGGCTTCCCTGAGACGATGCGCCTGCTCCTCCGTCCGATTCGACGCGAGCGAGACCACCGACTGCGCAAGACCGCAAGGTCCGTCAGGGGGCTGTTCGCCGGCGTGCGGGCGGTCCGTCAGACTCAGCGTGTGACCCGATAGCGCCGTACAGGACGGTGTGCCCTGTTAGAAAGCGAGCACATCGGTCCCCCGCGTTACGGCACAATTGATCTCGTACACATGAGCGGGAGCGCCAGGTCCCTGGCCCGGTATGACGAGCGACAACGCGTTTGTGAGTGAGGTGGCTTAAGACGGGAACGCCCGCCCTTGACCAGGGCCCGCGCGACGGCGCCCTCACCCGCTCCACAGCCTGGCTTGCAGTCGGCACCATCGGCGGCCTGCTCCTTGCCCTGCTGCAGACCCCCATCCTGTTTCGGGTCCTACCCCCGGGTGACTTCGGCCTGTGGGCCCTCGGATTCGGATTGGGTCTGGCGGTGGCGACGCTGGACTTTGGTCTGGGCGCAGCTACGACGCGATTCATGACGGTGGCCCTGGCCGTCGATGACGTTCGTCGAGCGAGGGGTGCGTTCCTGTTCTCCTTGACGTCCGCAGCGGTGATGCTGCTTGTGTCAGGAGCGGTGACCGCGTCGTTCCAGCCGGAACTGGTCTCCTTGGTCGAGTCCCGTTACTCCGGTTCTAGCAGCGTCCCAGGCTTTCTGTGGGCGACGTTCGCTCTGCTCGCCGTCTACCTTTTGAACACGATCGGCAGGTACGCCCTCGTCGCGCTGTCGGACTTCCGTTCAGTAGGCGTCTGGCAACTGATAGGTCAGCTTCTCGTTCTCGTTGCCACAGCGGCAGGAGCCATCTCTGGCGACAGTGCGACCACGCTGCTCTGGCTCACGGTGGCTGCTGCAGGAGTGCAGGCGAGCGTGTACTTGACCAGGTCTGTTTGGCTTCTCTGGAGAATGGCCGTCGGTCCCGACCTCAAGAACGAGGGGCCGCCGGTTAAGGAAATGATCCGATTCGCCGCTTGGATGCAATTGAACGGCTTGAGTCTGTTTCTGAACTCCCAGACGGATAAGTTGGTGATCACCGGGGTCTCATCGACCGTCGCCGTCGCCCCGTTCGAGACGGCCAACACAATGGCGCGAGTGACTCGCGTGGTTCCCGGCCAGTATCTCGTCGCCCTGAGTAACCCCATGGCGCGAGCTTCGACGGGGCCGGACAGTGGTGTGGCTCGGCAATTCGATGACAGTCTCCGCCACATGGCGAGGATCAACTTGGCTCCGGCGAGCTTGCTCATCGGACTGTCGCCGCTGATCCTGTCGCTTTGGCTCGGACACATACCCCAGCATGCCGAATTCATGTTCGTCGCCCTAGCCTTAGGAAACCTCGTGAACAATTTCACGGGCCCTGGAACCGTGTACTTGAGAACCGTAGGACGTCCTGGCCCGGAGGTGACCTACGGGCTCATACAGACGATCCTGAACCTGTCGCTGAGCATCTGGCTGGGCTTGGAATGGGGGGCGCCGGGGGTTGTTGCGGCCACCGGCATAAGCGCGGTGGTTTCGTCCGCTGTCTTCCTGCTCCTGTTCCGGAGGGTCACGAACCTGCGAGCGGCCCGGACCACCTCGCGGCTGGTTCTCCGGCTCTCGCTCCTTGCGGTCCTGGTAGCCGCAGTCGCGTTCGTGGGGGCGTCCTGGGTCGTGGGCCAGCACCCGCAGACGCTGGCCCAGTTTCTGGGTCTAGTGGGCCTAGGACTCGTCTCAATGGTGGCTCTTCTGGTTTGCGATGCCTCGTTCTGGCTGGGCATGGTGAAGGCTGCAGGAACCAAGATAAAGGGGTTGTGTACTCGAGCGTGAACTTCCTCCTTTGATTTGGAGCGGGGTGATGATCGATCTCCGGACTTCGACGGAAAGGACCCCAGGGCATCGATCGCTTGATGCCTCCGTGGGCCTGCTGCGCCGGTATTGGGCCAGTGATGCACAGGGGCACCTGCTCCGTCGAGGGAGTCTTCTGGTTGCCGAACGACCTCTGCGGGACACGCAGGTTATTGTCACGGCGTGCGACACCCTCAAAGCGGGCCAGGCATGATCACCGCTCTGACGCTGCTGGTCAGCGCGGGTCTGACCGGTGCGGTCGTGGCAGTCGAGCCGACCGTGTTCGTGGCCTTGCTCTTGGCGATGGCGCTCGGGGCCTGGATTGCGCTGTGCCGACGGCGGCCGGCCGTGGCATTCGCCATCGTGATCGGGGTCGTGTTCTTCAGCTCTCATCTCTTTGCCGTGGCATACTCGCTCGGGATTCCGACTGGAGTGGTCAAGTACGGGATCCTCGCCAAGGATGTGCTGGCGTGGGCGCTCTTCGTTGTACTGGGGACACGCACCGTCGCGGAGAAGAGAAGCCCTTGGGCGCTCATACTGGTGGCAACCTTCACCGCTCTCAGCGTCGGTTTCCTGTTCTTGCTACCCTCACCCGCGCCCATCGCGGTGCAGCTCCAGTCCGTCAGGAATGCCCTCGTCCCCGCGCTTTCCCTGGGCTGTGTCGCCATGCTGAAACCCCAGGAACGGCGCAGTGCCAGTGTGACCTGCGCCTACATGGCAGCGGCGGCGGCTGCCTATGCCATTGTAGAACTGGCGCTGCCTCGGCAGTTCCTGAGTGAAGTGGTCGGGGTTGGGCGATTCTGGAGCGACGTAAAGCAGCAGCCTCAGTTCGTTGACCCGCTGACGGATCTGCCGTTCAACTTCGCTACGACGTCGGGTCATTCAAGGCTGACGGGAACCTTCGGCGATCCGCTTTCAGCGGGCGAGAACCTTGGGGCAGCTCTTATCCTCGCCGTGGCCAGCAGTGACGCTCTCCGCTGGCGGAGGCTCGTCCTGCTCCTGATCTCGGCAGGGCTGCTTTTATCTTTCACAAGGGACGGCTGGATGTTGGCGTTCGTTGGCCTGAGCTTCTTCGGCATCCGTCGTTACGGTGCAGGGCGCGCCCTCGCCGCTGCCGGCGGAACCGCCGTCGCTCTGCTGGGCGCAGCGTTCTTCATTCCGGCACTCCAGGCATACATCGTGAACATCCTGACGGGGAACGATGCCTCTACGTTGGCGCATCAAGCTGCTTTGCAGGACACCTTCGACCTCACGTTCCCGTTACTTGGCACGGGTTGGGGGACGGCGGGCGCGGGAGCGTTCCACGTCTATCGGGCAGCGGTCTCAACGGAGAACACCTATGTCGTCGTTCTCGCCCAGGTCGGATGGGTGGGCAGCGCACTTCTGGTCATCCCCCTGGTGATGCTGGGTCGCCTCACGGTTCGCAGTCAGCCGTACGTGGCAGCCGGCATTGCTGTCTTTGTGGCCCAAGCGCTCACGGGCATGGTCAGTGAGAACCTGCTGACCTTCAATGGCGGCTTCCTGCCCTTTGCCACCGCGGGTCTCGTCGCCTCACTGGTCCCCCGCATGCTCCGCTCGCCGGGAAGGAACGTCCCTGTCGAGTCGGCCCCGGACGTCGGGGCGGCTGCTCGACTGGCCGGTGCAGGGGAGATCGCCGACGCTGCTGGCCTGTCCCGCGGGCGCCACTCGACGGCCGGGACCAACGTTCGTTCGCCGGAGAGCATGTCCACGACGCGAGAGCAGGGACGCGCTGTCGTGGTCGGACGCGTCTCGGGTGTCGGGCGGTCCGGTGGAAATTAGGCCTCGCGTTGGGATCATCGCCCCCTTCTGGCCGCCGGACTACATGGACAACGCCGGCGCACTCCTTGTACGTCACCGGGTCAACGCTTTGCAGGACGCCTGCGACGTGACTCTGATCGTCCAGGAAGGGTGGGACGCCTCTCCCTATGACCTGGGCGTGCGTCCTGAGGTGCGGCTGGTGAGCCTGCGGACCCCCCGGCCCCGAGGGGTTGCGGGTAGGGCGCTCGCGTTCGGGCTGAGGAGTCTCGCGGGAGAATTGACACCCGGCGGGGCGGTCCTGCGGTCCTGGTCCAGCCAACTCCGGGAGGAAGCGCCATCTCTGGACGTAGTCGAGGTTCACTGGTCGCAACACTTCGCCATGGTGGACTCGTTGCGCCAGTTGTACCCCCGTGGCCTGCTCCTCGCGTATGCACACGACGTCATGACGCAGGCTCTCCATCGAAGGGCGGTGGGTTCCCCGTCGACGCTCAGGAGGTGGATGGCCCGGATCTCCTCCGTCCGAGCTGCAGTGCGAGAGCCGTTGCTGCTCAACAAATTCGACTCGGTGGCGACGTTCTCGTCGAAGGACGCCGCGTTGTTGAGCGGACTGGGCGTGCGGGTCCCGATCGGGGTAGAGCAGCTGTACTTCGACCTGCCGCGCATTGTCGCACCACTCGAGGGCTCAATGGTCGTGTTCGTCGGTGCCATGTACCGGCCCGAGAATGATCAGGCGGCCAAGTGGCTGGTAAGTGAAATCTGGCCCGCAGTCCGAGACGCCGTGCCGGACGCGGAACTTCTGATCGCCGGTTCTGGCGCTTCTGCCGAGCTGCAAGAATCCGCAGCGAAGGAGAAGGGGGTGCGGGTTGTCGGTTACGTCCGCGACCTCGCCCCCGTGTACCTTGGCGCCGCCGTGGTGCTGGTGCCCCTGATCGTGGGTGCGGGGATCAAGCTCAAGGTCATCGAGGCGTTGGCATGCGGCGTACCGGTGATCGCGACACCGGTCGGAGCGGAGGGGCTTGCGCCTTCGCTCTTTGCCGGAATCTCCGAGAAACGCGACGAGTTGGCTCGGCTCACCGTGAACACGCTGCTGGACCGGGATGCGCGAGCACGACAGGGTGCGGCAGGGCGCGCGTGGGCGGATGCCGCGCACCGCAAGCTGCAACTTGACATCGACTCGGCGGTGCGCCGATACCGGCTGGCGGCTACAGGTGGGACCGCATGCGGCGCCAGCAATTGACCGGACAGCACCCCCGCCGGCGGTCATTGCGCACTATCAGTAGTCGGGAGTCCTGACATGGTCCGTCGCTGCGCTGGCGATCGCACCCTGTACCGCCTTGGGGCGGGTGATCCGGAACAGTCGGTCCCCTCGCGCGTCGGCGTTGCTCAAACCAGCCGCGTGGAGATGGTCGAGGATCTCCTCGATTCGATGCGGCGAGCCAGGTTCATGGTCCATATGGACCTCGACGACTGAAGCAAGCTCAGCGGGGGGAACGGCGAGGAGAACGTCGCCGGCGGACCCTTCAATGTTCAGCTTGAGGACCACGTCGCAGCCTGGGCGTCGTGATTGAGCGCGTGACAAGAGCGTCCCCAGCCCGATCACCTCGACCTGCTCGGACCCTGCCGCCTCTACCATATGCTCGTAGAGAGAATGGCCCCAGGACTCCCGGGACACGAATAGGGTTGCCTGCCCGTCCGATGCACCGACCGCCACTGGAAGAATGTCCCAGGCAAGTCGTCGTGTATGTACCCTATAGCTTCGCTGCATGGCCAGGTAGTTCTCCAAATAGGGCTCGCACGAGATGACCGCTGACGCGCCCTGCGCAAGTGCCCATGCGCCGAAATAACCCTTATGCGCCCCCACGTCCAGTACCACCCGGTCTGCGCAGTCGGCCGGGAACATCTCGGCCTCCCACACGTCGAGGACTGTTGTGACGTCCACGAGGGGGGACCGGTGCCCGACGTAGATCGTGCCGCCGGACACTGGTATCGCCGTGTCGCGGCGGTTCCAGCTCGGCACAGATCTAGCGACGGCCAGAGCCAGCTTGGCCCGTCCTGACCAGGACAGGGAAGGGGTCTTCTGCACACGGCGCAGCAGTGCCGCCCGCGGCCGGGCCGCTAGTGCTGCCTTCAGATGGTCGAGAAGCCTTGTGCTCACGGGCTGTATGTCTAGCACCCCCGGCCACGCACTGGCTGCTTGTAGCTTAGTCCAGTACCGACTGCGACGTCCTCTTCGCCCCGGACCACACGCATGCACTCGATGCTCGTTCTGACCGGGAGGCCCCAGGGTACTCAAACGGAGGTAAGTCCACCGTACCCGGTTGTCGGGTGGGGACGCATTGGCGAGGATGGCGTAGTGGGTTCGAGCACGCACGACAGGGACTTGCCGGCCTTAGGGTGCCAAGTCAGACAACCGGCAGGAGGAACAATCGCAACAGCGCATGGGAACGGCGAGCAGAAGAGGTCCTCGGCACAGGGCGACGTCACGCTTCCGGAGTGGCGGGAGAACTCTCCCGCGGGCGTCTTCCAGGACCGTCCTTGGCGGGCATTGTGGCAAGCGCGGGAGCTGATCGGATACTTCGCGCTGCGAGATCTCAAACTTCGGTACCGCCAAACGGTCCTCGGCGTCCTTTGGGTGGTCGTCCAGCCCGTGGCCAGCGTGGCCATCTTCACGCTCGTCTTCAGTAGGCTGGCCGGCGTTAGTAGTGAGGGAATTCCTTACCCACTGTTCGCGCTCGTGGGAATGGTGACGTGGACGTATTTCTCGAGCGTGGTCATCTCAGCGAGCGCTGTTCTGGTGACCAACGGTAACTTGATTACAAAGGTCTACTTCCCACGGATGGCGGCCCCGACTGCCTCCCTCTTGCCCCCGGCAGTGGACCTTGCGGTGTCGCTGGTCCTCGTGGCCGTCGTGGCTCTGTACTACCACATCTTTCCTGGGGGTCCACTTCTGGCCTTCCCCCTTTGGCTCGTCCTTCTTGCCATGACTGCCATCGGCGTGGCTCTTTGGTTCTCCGCGCTAAATGTTAAGTACCGGGATGTTCAATACGCAGTAGCTCCGATGTTGCAGCTATGGTTGTTTGCGAGTCCCGTGGCTTACTCCGCCAGTGGCCTGAGCGGTTGGGGGCGCCTGGCCTACGCTGTGAACCCCCTTTATGGGGTTATTGAAGTGGGACGGTGGGCGCTGCTTGGAACGCCGTGGCCGGGTTGGCCTCTGGCCATATCGGTGAGCGCAAGCGGATTGATCCTTGTGAGCGGACTTAACTACTTCCGGCGGGCTCAGCGCACCTTCGCGGATGTGGTCTGAGTGGATCGCATACAGGTCGAGTGCGTGAGCAAGGTTTATGCCCTGGGTGATCGTCAGAGTGCGCGGGAAGCGGTCGTCTCGGCCGCGCGCAGGATGGTGCGATTGGAACGCGCTCGGCACAACGAGGTGTGGTCTCTCCGTGACGTGACCTTCTCGGTGAAGGACGGTGAGGCGGTTGGTATCGTCGGCCGCAACGGAGCGGGGAAGAGCACGGCGCTGAAGATTCTTGCTGGCATAACCTCGCCGACCTCGGGTGTCGCGAGGACCCGGGGAAGGGTGGCTGCGCTTCTCGAGGTAGGGACGGGATTCCACTCGGAGCTCACGGGCCGCGAGAACGTATACCTCAACGGCGCGATCCTCGGCATGTCTCGTCGAGAGATTGCCCGCTCATTCGACAGTATCGTGGAATTCTCGGGGGTCGAGCGATTCCTTGATACGCCGGTCAAACGATATTCCAGCGGAATGCAGCTCCGCTTGGCGTTCGCCGTGGCCGCGCACCTGGAGCCCGATGTGCTCGTGGTTGACGAGATCCTCGCCGTAGGAGATGCAGAGTTCCAGCGCAAGAGCCTTGGTCGGATGGAGGAGGCGGGCAGAGAGGGGCGCACCGTCATCTTCGTCAGTCACGACCTGGATAGTCTCAGTGCCATCTGCCCACGGTCCTTATGGTTGGAAGCAGGGCGGATCCGGGGCGAGGGGCCGTCCCGGGAAATTATTCGGGACTACCTGGCTTCCGGCCTTGCATCAGCACATACAGGAGCGGCTCTGATCCGGGTCGGGGCCTTGACGGTTCTCGATGTCAGGGTCACTGCGCACGAGCGGGCCAGTGCCGTCCTCATGCAAGAAGAGGAGCTGCGGGTGGAGGTCGATTTCGAGCTGGCCGAGGAGATTCCCGGGCTCGACTGCGCCGTCAACCTCACGACCAGCACAGGTGTGCGGGTCCTCGATCAGGCCCTGAGTGACTCAGGGCAGCGACGGCTCCCCAAGGGTCGGTACCGCGTCCAGCTGGTCGTGCCGCCGATCCTCAATGTGGGCACCTACGCCGTCGGCGTCTACTTTGGCACTCAGCTCAGTGACCTCGTCGACGAGCCGGGGGTCGTCTCGTTTACTCTGCACGGCAGCGATCACGGTCGGCCGGGGCGAGTTCTAATCTCGAACTTCCCGATGGCGGTTCACCCCTTAACGGCCTGACCTGCTTGCTGGGGCCGCCTAACGGCTTACGGCCTCTCTCAGGCGGGGATGTGCACCGCAGCACCGACGAGCAAGGGATAATGGTCGTCTTGCTGTTCCAGCACCTCCTCGTCCAGGTTCTGGGCCGACAAACCAAACAGGAACGCCCTAGCTGCGAGTCCGTTGCCGAGTCCGACGCAGTCGATTTCGGCGCCCGGGGGTGACACCGACGTGACCATCTCTCGCAGGCCCGTGGTCGTCCAGCGCCACCGGTCGGTTTCATCCGACACGCGGCTCAGCGTCGGAACCGTGAGGAGGAGTGCCGCGCCGGGTCGCAGCGAGGCCAGAAGGTGCCGAATCCCTTGAGACGGCTCGGGGAGGAACTGGAGGGTCTGCGTCACCACCGCGACGTCGAACGCCTCTGCAGGCAGGGTCCCGGGGTCGCAGAGGTCACCGACAATTGTCGCTTGTTGATTCGTTGGGTCGATGTTGATAACGTCAACAGACGAGGCCCCGTACCTGCTGCTGTACTGATCTCCCTTGACCTCGAGGGCGTGACCGCGGATCCACTCGGCGCGGTCGGTCAAGAAGCGCTCGATGTACCAGCGGTCCACCGGCGTCCCAAGCTCTTCACCCCACTCGGAGACAGGGCTCACCCGGCGGAGATCACCAAAACGCCGGCGCGCGACCATTCGCTTCACGAACTGGGTCGCGTACGGGCGCAAGTACTTGGGCGGTCGCATCGCGAAAGGCTACCCAGCCTGGAGAGCCGTGCGCAATTGACTCGCGAATTCGTCCCCGTGCCAGTCCTGCACGTACAGCCGTGGGAGGAGGTAGCGGTTCGTGCGCCGGCGTACCGAACCGGGGCTCGTCGTGCAAGCGAGGAGACAGCCAGCTTCCTCGACCAGGCGTGGAGCCAATGAACCGACGGCGTCAGGAACTCCAAACGGATAGGCGAAACTGCGGATCTGCCGGTGCAGTAATTCGGCCAGGTCGGAGACGGAGCCGGCAATCTCCGCCCGCTGCACGTCACTCGGTTGCTGATTGAGGTGCTGATGCGTGCGGGTGTGAGCTCCGATCTCCTGCATCGGCAAGGCCGCCAATTCTCGAAGCTGCGCCACGGTCATCGTCACACCGGAGTCGACCATGTCAGGTTGTCCCAGTGCGAGGACCACCTCATCGACCGCGGTTTCCACGGACTCGGGTGGCAAGCGACGTATCTGCCTGTTGATGAACTTCAAAGCCGTGAGGCGAGCGACGGGGGTCCGCAGGTCAAGCCACAACTCTCGACCGGCCACTGTGAGATCGATGGAGGTGAGGGACGGCGCTGCCCCCAGGAACGCTTCCCCCAGCCGGTCCCACCAGAAGCCCCGCGCTCCGAGCCGCCCGCTCGTGATGAACCACGTCGCCGGTAGGCCGGCATCTGCGAGGATTGGGGCCGCGAGTGTGGCGTTGTCGGCATATCCGTCGTCGAAGGTAATGGCGATCCGACCGCGAAGTCCCCGCTGAATGACGTCCTCGAGCGGGACTACGATCCCTGTCTTCTGAAGGCGCTCGACGTGGGCGGCGAAGTGGTCCGGGTGGACTGCCAGACCATAAGGATCCCGTTGGAGAGCGGCGACGCGGTGGTACATGAGGATGACGCTCATGTGAGCACCCGAGCGACGACGAGTCGGACGTCCCGGGTCCGACGGTCCTCCTCGACGACGGCGCCTGGGACGCTGACGGGGCGCTGCATCATCGCATTCGTCATCAGAAGCAGGACGAGACCGCCGGGAAGGCAGGCGTGCGCTGCTGCTGCGAGGCGCTCGGCGGACAGCGAAGGATCCGTGACCACGACGGCGTTCCACCGCCGAGGCAGGCTTGCCTCTCCCATCGCGTCGGACACCACCGTCACGGATTTCTCGAGCGGCCCGGTCCCGGCCACGTCCAGCCGCGCCTTCGGCAATGCCTGCCGGACGGCGTGCGGCGCACCTATGACCAGCACATGAGGGTCGTCAGGGACCGCGGCACGAAGCAGCCTGCGCGTTCGCGCCGTGCGACCGACGGGAAGGGCATAGGACTCGGCCAGTCGGTGCAGCGTGTTCTTGACCGGTCGAACGGGATGGCGAGCGAGCCTCAAGAGCCGAGCGACCATCAACCGTGGCCTCCCCGCCGTTTTGGCAGCAGTCCGACTGCGAACAGGCGCGCCTGCATGGGGATTGGCTGGTCCCATCTACGGAGGGCGGCCAGAGCGAGTCTCCTCCGCCGGGGGTCTCCGTTCGCCCGGGCACTCCGGGCAGCCTGCGCGCGCCATTCGCGCTGCGTCCGCCGGAGGACTGGAGCGCCCGCTTCTGGCACCAGCGGGCCCACCTTGTCGAGGACGGCCAGGACGCCCAGAGCCAGGTCCACCGACCGGTCCGTCAGACTGCCCGTTCGCTGCCGGTACTCGTAGAGCGGGGCCTGAACGAGTCCGGCACGGTGGCCTCGCAACACGAGGCGCAGCCACAGGTCCCAGTCCTCTGCCCAGCGCACCTGCGGGTCGTAGCCTCCGACACTGGCGAGCGCCCCCGCTCTGATGCCGCCGGCGCCGAATATGAAATTGCTGCGCAGAATCGCGTCTTCCTGGTCCTCGATCTCGAAGTGCCTGCTGCTGTAGTAGGAGAGCTGGTCAGAGCGCCCTTCCCGTACCACGAAGGCGTCCGTGGTGATTATGCTCAGGTCAGGACGGGCGGCGGCTGCGGCAGTGAGGGCGGCCGCCCGCCCCGGCCGCCACACGTCGTCGGCGTCAAGCAGGCCCAGGAGCTGGCCGTTCGCGACAGCGGCGGCTCGATTCCTCGCTGTAGACAGACCTCGGTTGGGGCCTCTCACAAGCCGGACGCGCGACCGGAAACCATCGAGGACTGCGTCGAGGTCATCTTCCGACCCGTCATCGCTCACGATGACCTCGAGTGGCGCCGGCTGCTGCGTAAGGGCGGACTCCAGAGCCTCGCCGATGGTGTCGGCGGCGTTGTAGGCCGGGACGAGGACGGACAACGTCGGTGGCGCCCCAGGCTGCACGTGTGGGGAGGGTGTCGGCGCCAAGAGCAGTTCGGCCCAGGGCTTCACCGGCCCAGCCCGTTGCTCGCCTTGCGGTGTCCCACACTGCCGCCGTGCCAGAGACCCTGCGCCGTGCCGATGAGCACACGGAGCTCATCCCCGGCCGTCCGCGGACGGCGGATGAGCATTCGCGCCCGCATTACGAGCCAGGCGACAAGGGCACGCCAACCGAGCTTGTCACCGGAAACCAGCCAAGAAGTGATGCAGACTCCGATTCCGAAACCGTATGTGTAGCAGCGGCTGCGGAACTCTGCTTTGGTGGAGCGCTCATGCTGGACCAGCAGATCCGGCTCGTACCTCGCTTGGACGCCGGCCCGCATGAGGCGGCGGAAGAGATCGAGATCGTTGCCAGCCCGGCCCGGCGTGCCGGTGCCAAGATTCTCGTCGTTACCGCCGACCTGAAGGAAGGCCGCTCTCGTCACGCTGAAGTTGCCGCCCGTGCCGACGTGCCAGGGAAGCGCGTTCCGCGCGAGGTCGAGACGCTGCTCCGATGTGCGCTCCGCCAGTGGGACCGTCCGGTCGCCCACGGCGGGAAGCGCGAGGACGCGCCCACCGATCAGCAGAGGTCCGGTTGCCTCGGCGTGCGCCCGTGAAGCCACCTCGACCCATCGGGCGTCGGGAACGCAGTCGTCGTCCACGACCGCGACAACCCTGCAGGAGGCTCGTTCGACTCCTGCATTTTGGCTCGCGGACAACCCTCGTCGGCGTTGGAGGACATGCACGATGGGGACCCCTGCGGCGCGGCGAGCGTCGAGCACCGCCGTGGTGGCGGGAGCATCGCCCTGATCCACGACGACGATCTCTGCGGGCAATTGCGTGCCGCCCAGGATGGCGTCCAGGCAACGAGCCAGTTGTACGGGGCGCTGAAGCGTCGAAATCACTACGCTGATTGGGACGACCGGTGCGGAAGTCGTCCTGCTCACAAGCTCACAATGACAGCCAGACACGACACGTTGCAAGGTGTAGTGGGAAGACTGTCGGCACGCGGCCAGTGAAGCAACTCACCATCTGCTTTCGCCGCCTTCGTCCCACGCCGATCGAAGGGCGGCGCAGTCCACCGCGCCGTCGGGAGAGAAGAAGTCGTCGAAGCCGAAGATGCGGAGCATGTCCATGCCCTCTTCGACGAGGGCCACGTCCGTAGACGCGGTCCATGAGGGAAAAGAGCCGCTGGCCACCCTGATCGGGCTGTCTGGGCGCGTGGTGACAGAAGGAGCTCTGATGCCCTCGAGCCTGTCGGCAGGGACGCGCAGGTGCCCGAGGGTCGAGCTGACGGACGAGGGCTGGGCCAACGCTTCCTCATAAATAAGCAATTGGGCGCCGGTGCCTGCCAGCGTGCGAATGGCCACGATGTTCTCGATGCACCACGCTGCCAGCGTCCGGTGCCACTTCGAGGTCAGTTGGTCTGGCACTGTCCCGACCTTCGACAAGTGATCAGTGAAGAGCTCGGGTTGTCTCGCCATCCGGTCGAAGTGTTCCGGTGTCCAGTCCAGAGCCCTCGCACTGGCCGCGACCGCGAGCGGATGCCGGATCAGGTAGACGATGGGTACTTGCGGAAAGTTGCGGCTGAGCCAACCCGCCCACAGGAGGTTGCGGATCTCCTTCACGACTCTGCCTCGATACACGCCTGGGCGGCAAAGATGGTCCTGCCACTGGGACCGCAGTTTCCCTGAAAGCACCTCGTGGACTCGTTCGCGAAGGTCTTGATCCTGCGCATCAGGCCTTATGTACCGGCCGAACGGAACATCCGAGAAGCAGGGTTCTCGCGCCGCGTGGAAAGGTTCGAAGACAGGTCGCAGCTTGCCGGCTCGACAGGCCAGTTCCTGCAGCCATGTCGTGCCACTTCGCCCGCTGCCCACGATGAGCCGAGCCGCCGACAAGTCCTGGTGAGGATCGAGGAAAGACTGAGACAAGCGGCGCGAGATCGCAGTCCGAATCCCCAGCTGCACTCTCACACCCGATCAGTGCCCGTGAGGCACGTCGCTCGACGACCCGAACCGGTCGGCGCGGGCAGGAAGAACCCTAGACCCTCTCCCGTGTAACCCGCGGTCGAGGCGCCCAGTCAACCGACCCAGGCTGAAATGGCCGTCCATGCGTGGGGGGTGCGGTGGCAGTTCGACCAGTGGCTGTGGAAGGTCCGCGGGCATGGTCAGATGCCGGGCCAGACCCGCTAGTGGTCGGCGGCCGTTCGTCGGTCGCAGAGAACCCCACCCGCGAGAGGTCCGCAGGTCGATCTCCACCCGCCGACTGATAGCGCCGGGGTACACCGAGTAGTCGTTGCTGTTCGGGCACGTAGTGGTCCCTAGCGAGCGTCATCGAAGCCCGCCAGCCGGACCCGCCAGCACCCCGTCGATCCGCTCCGAGGCCGGCAATCAGCTGCCACCAACTGGCTAACATCCTGTGCGGCGCGTCAGGGAACGCGGGGGACCAGCCACCGCCGCCACTGTCCCGGAGTAGCCGCAAACCATCGTCAGCACCGGCTACCGCGCCGCCGGGCGTCCGCCGCCGCCCAGGGGTCAGGGTTCAGTCGGCATCTATACCCACCTGCCCCATCTGGGTGGGCACCCACGTGCTTCTGATGGTCGGCAACCCACCGATGACCTATCGTCCGGGGTCAGAGCCGTCGTTCATCGGACGTGCGCGGCTGTGGATGAGTGGGAATACCAATGGATTTGCGCGACATCTACGCCGCGCTCAGGACACGGTGGTGGCTACCTGTCCTCGGGCTTATCGTGGCCTCTAGCGCCGCCTTAGGACTGTCTCTCGCCCAGACGCCGTTGTACACAGCTTCGACACAACTTTTCGTTTCCACGACCGAGCAGACTTCAACGTCTGATGTCTTGCAGGGCAGCCAGTTCTCGGAGCAGCGCGTGACCTCTTACGCCCGGCTCATCACGGGGCAGGAGATCGCGAGCCGGCTCATTGACCACTTGGAGCTGCGGTTGTCAGCGGAGGAACTGAGCAAGGAGCTCTCCGCCACCGCTGTCCAGAACACCGTGCTGATCGACGTGACGGTCACCGATCCGTCCCCGCGGCAGGCTCAACGGATCGCCGCGGCACTGGGCAGCGAGTTCACCGACTTCGCGGCCCAGCTGGAGAGATCGGATGCTAACGGCGTCTCACCGGTCAAGGTCACCGTCACGCAGAGGCCGAGCGTGCCCTCCGAGCCGAGCTCGCCCAAGAGTGTCCGCAATAGCATTCTCGGAGGAATCGTCGGTCTGCTGGTGGGGGCTGGACTGGCCGTCGCCCGCGCTCGGCTGGATCGCTCCGTCAAGGACTCGGACGTAGCTACCGAGCTCGCGAACGCGCCGGTCATCGGGACAATCCTCCGCGACGAGGCGCTACTGAGGCGGCACACGATCGATAGGGGTACGGCCAGTCGTACGGCCGAGGACTATCGGCAGTTGCGTACCAATCTGCAGTTCCTCAACGTGGACCAACCACCCAAGGTGATCATGGTCTCGAGTGCGGTCCCGTCGGAGGGCAAGACCACCGTCGTGGTCAATCTCGCTCTCGCACTGGCCGATGCCGGTCGAAAGGTCGTCATCGTCGAGAGTGACCTCCGTCGGCCCAAGGTCAGTCGCTATCTCGGAATCGTCGGAGAGGTTGGCCTCACCAACATCCTGGCGGGCACGGCGAACATCGATGAGGTCCTGCAGAGCTACCGGGAGGGGATGGCGGTCATCGCCTCGGGACCGACGCCGCCGAATCCGGGTGAACTCCTCGGCTCCAGCGCCATGACGGCCCTGCTGGAGAAGCTGCGCACCGAATACGACTTCATCCTCGTCGATGCGCCTCCCTTGCTCCCGGTGGCTGATGCCAGCACGCTCGCGCCTGCTATGGACGGGGTACTGCTGTCGATCCGTTACGGACACACGCAGAAGGATCAGCTTCGACAGGCGGCGGCGACGCTCGAGGGTGTAAAGGCCAAGCTACTAGGGGTCATCCTCAATATCGTTCCGCCGAAGGCCGAAGGCGCCTCTGCGTACGGATACGGATACGGATACGGATACGACGGAAAGCATTCTCAGTTGGGACCGCCGACCGCTGACCGCCGCTGACCTAGACGGCGGCCTGACTCTTCTCCTGAGGAGCGGGCTTTGTCGCAGGCGACGCACCGGGAGCCGTGCGTAGCCCCCCATGGGCGGTGATGGCGGTAGCCGGCCGACGAGGTGCAATACCGGCGGGCATGCAGCCGACAGCCCTCTCGCGGCGCAGGGCTGGGAGCCGACCCGGGCGACTTCGCGCCCGGCCGCTGGCCGACCGCATGGCGTTATGCCGACCTCGTCCTTGTGATGAGCCGGGGCCATCGACGCAACGTCTCATACGCCCGCGCAGCGGGGCCCCGGCACGCACCTTCACCCTGCTCGCGGCAGTCGACCTCGCCGCTCGGGTCCGGAAGCCCGGCCCGGCGGGGAGAACTTCACCGAGCGCGCCGCAGGCCTGGTTCAGGGGATGCTGCTGCCCGCTCCCAGCGGCACAGCGCCGAGGACGACGTCCGTGATCCGATCCAGCAGCCGCTGGTCGTTCACAGGAGGTCGTCGAGGCGATCGCGGAAGCGCTGTTGCCAATTCGGCGGCGCCTGGACAGGGTTGACACCCTGGAAACTAGACGTCCCCCGTTCATCTCCTAAGGCGTCGCTGGCTCATGGCTGCGGGGCGGCCCTACGCCGCCACACTCCACCAGGTGCGGAGCAGCGCCTCTGGGGCCGCCACCAGATTGGAACAGTGAGATTGGAGCGACGGAAGCAGACCAGCGCCCTGCCGGCCGAGCGCCGCTGCGCGCTCTGTGGAGCAGGGTTGATGGTTGTCACGAGCCGGAAGATAAGGACGGGACTGGCCTGGCTGAACCCCGGATGGGACGCAGAGGTTCAGAAGCACAACGTGTGCACAAGTTGCGGGGCCAGTTATGAGGTCAACTAGGGCGCGTCTGCTTAATTAGGCGTGGAGGGGCGATCTGCTGCGGCATCTATGGCGAACAAGTGCTACCCGATGCTCAGTGGGAGCGGATCACGGTGTTCATGCCCTCCGCGGATGTCGTGAAGTCCCCGCCCGTCCGCGATCGCCGGCAAGCGGTCGGAACGGTGATCTACCGGTTCGGCTGCGGGATCTCGTGGCGCGACTGCCCGTCTCCTTCGGCCCGTGGCAGACCGTGTGGGAGCGGCCCCACCGGTGGGAGGAACGCCCGATAACGCAACCGGACGCTCCGGGGTGCCTATCGACGAAGATCCACGAGTTCGTCGACGGCCGCGGCCGACTGCTGGTGATAGCGCTAACCCCAAGACAAGCCGGCGACTCACCGATGCTCCAGCAGGTAGCAAAGTCAGCCTGCGCTGCGCGGAAGACGTCCTGCTATCGCGCAGAGGAGGCGGGACGCTTCACTGTGTGACTACCGCTCCGCGGATCTTGTTGCGCGACATGGACTTGTGCAGGGACTTTTCGAAACTCCCCTTTCGCGACACGCACAGCGACCTGTACCTTTGCCTCGCTGGTTGAACGCTGGAGTTCCCAGCTTTACGGGGTTCCTGGTCTCGGCGCACGAGCGCCATCTTTCGCACGGGGGTACGGCGATTTTTGCTCTGGATGCTCCCGACGCTGCAACCGTTCGCACGGGTGAGCAGGTCGGTCGAGGGTGGAATGCGTTCGCCGCACGGTTTCGCGGGGACGGCACCGTTGCTAGGCGCGCCTGGCGTGCGGCCTACGTGCGTCGCACGGTTGTCGCGGATGCGCTCTGCGCCGTCACCGCCGCGTTCGTGGGCTATGTCGTGCGATTTAGCAGCACTCAGGCATCTCCCGCTCAGGAGTCTGTGTGGGCCGTCCTCCTGCTGCCGGTCGTCTGGGTCGTGATCATGCTGGTCGCCCGCAGCTATGAGGAGCGCTTTCTCTGGGTTGGGCCCGAAGAGTTCCGCCGGGTCTTCTTCGCTGCCGGCATGCTGCTCGCCACTGTCGGCACGGTGTCCTGGGCTTTTCGGCTCGAACTGGCCCGTGGCTTCGTCATCGTTGCGCTGCCGCTGGCCACGGTGCTGACGCTCGCTCAGCGCTACGTCCAGCGGCAGTGGCTCCACCGGGCTCGTAACCACGGCAAGTTCCTCCAGACGACGCTCCTCGTCGGCCACCGCAGCGCCGTCGCCGCCCTCGACGAGCAGATCGACCGTGAGGCATACCACGGGCTCCGCGTCGTTGGCGTTTGCCTGCCGGCCGACCAGCACCGCCCGGCGGTCGACGCCTTCAACGGCCTCCCTGTGCTCGGTGACCTCGACGACGTCGCCGACGCCGTCGCCCGATACGAGGTGGACACGGTTGCGGTGCTGCCGTGCCCCGAGCTCGACGGTCCGGCGCTGCGGCGCCTCGGCTGGGCGCTGGAGAAGACGCAGGCCGAACTACTGCTCGCGCCAGCGGTCACCGAGATCGTTGGTACTCGCGTGCAGATCCGCCCGGTCTCGGGCCTTCCTCTTCTGCACATGGAGCGGCCCGAGCTCAAGGGCGTCCGACGGCTCACCAAGGACCTCTTCGATCGGACCGCCGCTGCCCTCGGGTTGCTCTTCCTGCTGCCTGCGCTCCTGACCGTCGCGCTCGCGATCAAGGTCAGCAGCCTCGGCCCGGTCTTCTTCAAGCAGGAGCGGGTCGGTCGCGACGGCCACACCTTCGCGATGGTCAAGTTCCGCAGCATGGTCGTCGGCGCGGACCGCATGGTCGACGACCTGGCGAGCGAAAGCGACGGCAACGGCGTCCTCTTCAAGAAGAAGGACGACCCGCGCATCACGGGCATCGGCAAGATCATGCGCCGGTACTCCATCGACGAGCTGCCCCAGCTGATCAACGTCCTGCGCGGTGACATGTCGCTGGTGGGCCCGCGTCCGCCGCTGCAGAGCGAGGTCGAGCGCTACGGCTTCGACATGCACCGCCGCTTCCTGGTCAAGCCCGGGCTCACCGGTCTCTGGCAGGTCAGCGGGCGCTCGGACCTCTCCTGGGACGACTCGGTGCGCATCGACGTCCGTTACGTCGAGAACTGGTCGCTGACGTACGACTTCATGATCCTCTGGAAGACAGCGGGCGCCGTCCTCCGGGGGTCGGGGGCGTACTAGGAAAACTGGATGCCCGGGGGCGAGCGCCTCGCGAAGTCGTCGTCCCCAACGGGCAGGGCGGCCATCGGGCGGACGCTGCTGAAGAGGATGTCGGCCAGCGGCCGAAGTGCAGTGGCGATGGCCGTGGCCACCTCCGCGTGGACGGCTGCCGACCGGCCGATGGGGTCCGGCATGTCGTCGAACCCCGTCGTGGGGTGGCGGCTGCGTGCGGCATCAAGGCGCAGACCCAATTCCCGTGCCCGCTGAGCAAGCGGCATGAGCCTCAACCCGGCGAGGTCCGCGCTACCGAGCAGGTCAGCGGCCTCCAGGAGGGTGAAGGTCCGACGCAGACCACGCGGATTCTTCTCCAGCACCTCCCGGCGCTGACGCCGGGTCATGGTGAGAACCAGATCGGCCTCCTCGGCCAGGGACGGTTCGAGGAGCCGGGACGAGAAGCCGGCGGGGTCGCCGCCCAGATTGATCAGTGCCTCCGCGCTGCGCGCATCCATCGGTCGACCAATGGAAGCGTCGACACCAGCACTGCCGATCTCGACAACGTCGTTCTCGGGGCTGTGCCGTAGGAGGTCACGCGCCCAGCGGACGGCCAGCCGCTCCGCCACGGGTGACCGGCAGAGGTTTCCGGTGCAGACGAACAGGATGCGCACCATCGGACGGTAGGTCGAGGGAGCCGCCGAGCGACCTGTCCCAATGCCCCTCATGACCCCGATGAGTGAAGCTCAACCGTTGTATCCGGCGAACCATTTCCATCGTTGTAGATCGATTCGGAACGGGCTGCAACCGTTTGAGCGCGCAGTGTCAGAAGAACGAATCCGCTGGTCACCTCGCGTGTCCTTTTTTCGGCTGCTCTCTATCTTTACCCCGAAGTACCACTTACGGTCCGGTCTCCGGGTTCCGCCGAAGCGGGATATCCGGCCGCAGCAGCCCAGCCCCTTTGCTGCACTTAAACGCAAGATCAACGGGAGAGTAATGTCCCTGCTCGACACGCGCCTGGCTACGGCGCGCCCTGTGCAGCACTCGACAGGGCGCGGGTGGTTCGCGTACGCCGGTCGCCTGCGCGGTGAGGGCACCGAGGCTCGACGGGCCTGGCGATACGGCTACGTGCGACGCGTCGTCGTCGGCGACGTCGTGTGCGCTGCCATGGCGGGGCTCGCCGGCTATGCCGTGCGCTTCGGTACCGACGCCGGTGGCACCGCGCACGCGTCCTTCTGGGCAGCCCTGGCGCTGCCGTTGATCTGGGTCGGCGCGATGCTCGTGGCCCGCAGCTACGAGCAGCGCTATCTCTGGGTAGGGCCCGAGGAATTCCGCCGCGTCTACGGCGCCGCCGTGATGCTGCTGGCGACGCTGGGCACCGTCTCCTGGGCGTTCCGCCTCGAGGTCGCCCGAGGGTTCGTCATCCTGGCGGTTCCCCTCGCCACCACCTTGACGCTGGCCCAGCGCTACACGCGACGCCGACTGCTGCACCGGGCCCGGAGTGGCGGGCGGTACCAGCAGACGACGATCCTTGTCGGCCACCGCAGCGCCGTCGCCGCCCTCGACGAGCAGATCGACCGCGAGGCGTACCACGGCTACCGCGTGATCGGCTGCTGCCTGCCGTCAGACCAGCAGCGACCCGGGGCCGAGGCGTTCAACGGCCTGCCGGTGCTCGGGAACCTGGCCGAGGTGGCCGACGTCGTCGCCCGCTTCGAGGTGGACGCTGTGGCCGTTCTGCCCTGCCCGGAGCTCGACGGATCGGCGCTGCGGCGGCTCGGCTGGGCGCTGGAGAAGACGCAGGCCGAACTGCTCCTTGCTCCCGCGGTCACCGAACTGGTCGGCAGCCGCGTGCAGATCCGGCCGGTGTCGGGCCTGCCGCTGCTGCACATGGAACGCCCCGAGCTCGCCGGTGTCCGCCGGCTGACCAAGAGCCTCTTCGACAAGACCGCGGCCGCGTTCGGCCTGCTCTTCCTGCTGCCTGCCCTACTGACCGTCGCGCTCACCATTAAGGTCACCAGCCCTGGCCCGGTCTTCTTCAAGCAGCAGCGGGTCGGCCGCGACGGGCGCACCTTCCCGATGTTCAAGTTCCGCAGCATGGTCGTCGGTGCCGACCGCATGGTCGACGACCTGGCGCCCGAGAGCGACGGCAACGGCGTCCTGTTCAAGAAGAAGGACGACCCGAGGGTCACGGGCATCGGCAGGTTCATCCGCCGCTACTCCATCGACGAGATGCCCCAGCTGATCAACGTGCTGCGCGGTGACATGTCCCTTGTCGGGCCGCGCCCGCCGCTGGCCAGTGAGGTCGAGCGCTACGGCTTCGACATGCACCGGCGGTTCCTCGTCAAGCCCGGGCTCACCGGCCTATGGCAGGTCAGCGGGCGCTCGGACCTCTCGTGGGACGACTCTGTGCGCATCGACGTCCGCTACGTCGAGAACTGGTCACTGACCTTCGACTTCATGATCCTCTGGAAGACCGTCGGCGCCGTCCTCCGGGGTTCCGGGGCGTACTAGCGAGCGCTGGCGATCCCATCTTCATCGTGACGCTCGTCTGTACGAGCGACACCAGCCGGTCGATCGGCACCGAGCGATCCGGATTTGCCCGCCTCGGCCCCTCGTTCTCCAACCGGTCGCTGGGTTCGGCCGTTCCGGCTTCTCCGTGCTGGAGCCCGCGCCGCCGTCGCCTCTGGGTCGATGGTCCGATCGGTCAGCCGCCCCGGGTCCATGTGGCGGGACGGCAGCGCGATCGCCACGGTGCTCGTGCCTGAACCCGCCCTCAGCGGCGCGAGGGAGTCTGTCGGCAGGGCGGGGGCGGCCACTCCGAGCATGCGGGGTTCGCCGTCACTGGAATCCGGTCCGGTGAGCGGCGATTCACGCGCGATCTCGGCGGCCACGTCACGCAGCTTTCGTCGGCCGCGTTGCGAGGTGTGGCTCAGCAGATCGAAGGACTGAGCCTCCGACAGCCCCAACCGCTCCATGAGAATGCCCTTCGCCCGCTCGATGACCGACCGCGAGACCAAGGCCTCACGCAACTGCTCCACCTCACGGCGCAACGCCGCGACCTGATTCTCATGCGCCGCCGTCGTGCGGTCGTGAGACGCGTGGCTGACCTCAGCGTGCACATCGGACACGAGACTCTGCAGCGCTGACGCGCTGTGCTCCATCGCGCGCAACAGCGACTGAGCCCGGCCCAGGTGGTCGTGCGCCGGGAGACCCCCGTCCGGGGGTCGGGGGCGTTCGTCGGGCATGCGCACACTCTGCGGGATGTGGACGGTTGGGTTCCACACCTTTGTGAGCGGCTTAGTTGGCTAAAAGCTGAACACGCCGTGAACGTCCGTGTTGTGTACGCAGCGTAGTACTTGAACTACTTAGTTGTCCGCGCAGCTAGCCCCTTGCGAGACGTGGGCGCGATGCTACTTTTCCCATCGCCGAGAGGCGCCCAGACCCCGGGCGCGAACCGTGACGAACTGCGTTCAGACTGCGAACGCCGCGTGCATCCGCGCATTCGTCCACGTGACCCTCGGGCCTGCAGGCCGGCGCGGAACTGCGCCGCTCTCTGCAGAGTCATGGAGACCTCGGTTCCGGCCGCGTGGATTCCGTGATCACGCCGAGTCATCGAACCTAGCTATCGACCACCGCAGCAATTGGCCGGTGCGACCACGTCTGCGAACGCAGGTCGCCGGCGTGCAGAGCACGTCAGGTTTCTGCGTCGTGCTTCGAGAGGTCCATTTCTTGTCCGCGCTGAACGACCGGGGGGAGGCCTCCGCATGATCGAAATCGTCGCGTGCCGCGGCCAGGAAAGCACTTCCGAATGGGAAAAGGAGATCGCCGCGCAGCCGTCCTTGGTGGCCCGGCTGCTCGAGCGGCTCCTCCCCGGAGTTCTGGACGGCCGGTTGTGGAAGCGCCTGGACCTCGCACAGCCGTCGCGTCTGCGCTTCGTCGGCTGCGGCAGCTCCCTGCACGCATCCCAGCTGATCGGCCGCACCTTCGGCGTCGTGGCCGGGATGGCCGCCGAGCCGGTGGTGGCCTCGGAAATCGAGGAGCTCGTCGACCCGCGCGCGGACGACGGACTCCTCACCATCGCGATCTCCCGATCCGGGGAGACCTCCGATGTGCTCCGTGCCCTCGACGCCGTGCGCGGCCCGGTGCTGGGCATCACGAACCACCCCCACTCACGGCTGGCCCGCCGCTGCGACGCCGTGCTGGAGTCCGGCGCGGGTCATGAGATCGGTATGGCGGCGACCACGACGTTCGCGACCCAGGTGGTCACCGGCTCTGCGCTGGCACTCTCCTACGCCGCGGCCACCGGTGCGCTGGACACCTCGGCCGTGGCCCGGCTCGGACTGCGCCTCGGCTGCCTACCGGGGCAGCTGCAGGCGGCGCACACAGCTGCCGTCCCCGTTGCCATGGCGCTCGCGGAGGACGTCGCACAATCCCGGTGCTTCTTCTACCTCTCAGGGGACGCGGACCTGCCGTACGCGGCAGAAGGGGCGCTCAGCCTCACGGAGACCACGTCCCTCAATGCGGAGGTGATCCCCGCGGGCGGGTTCGAGCACGCGGCGAGCGCCCTGATCGAGGAGGGCACCCCCGTCGTCGTCCTGGAGAGTGGCGACCCCGGTCGTCTGGCCGGATCGGTCGCGGAACTGGCCGCACGCGGCGCGCGGATCATCCGGGTCGGCAGCCGATCCGAGGACACATTTCCGATCCTGTCCGGTCCCACGCCGCCGTGGGGACATCTCGAGTCCGTCCTCGCGTTCCAGCATCTGGCGCGCTGCCTGGCCGTCACGCTGGACCGGCACGCCGACGAGCTCCGACACGCGGCGTCGCCCGTGACCGTGGCCTGACCGGGTAGCCGGCATGCACTACAGCAGCGGGGTCATGGGGCTGGCATCGGTCTCGATCGCCCATGCTCTGCCCACCGGGAACGTCCTCTGGTTGATCGCGCGAGTGTTCATGGACGCGGCCGGGGGGCTCTTCCTCCTCTACGCGGTACTGATGAGCGGGCTCTGCTTCTTGGCCGTGGTCGCGCCGGGCTCACGCCGCGGACCGAGGCGTGCGTCGGCACACGGTCCGCACCATTCGGCGGTGACGTAGTCGTGGACGCGGAAACGATCTACGCCCTGACGGCCCTGGACAAAGTGTGCCTGGGCGGCGCGGTCGTGATGGTCGCTTTCAGCCTGGTCCACGGAATGTCACTGCTGGTGGCTTCGCGTCCGAAGCCCCGGCTGCGCAAGGCTCCCGACCGCGGCGGACTCCGCTTCGTCTTCCTTCTCCCCTGCCTCAACGAGGACAGGGTCATCGCCAACTCCGTCAACCGCCTGCTGAGCATTCCCGGCGACAACTACACGATCATGGTGATCGACGACGCCTCCACCGACGACACCGCAGCGGTGGTGGAAGCGCTGGGCGACCCTCGTGTGCGGCTCTACCGCCGCATCCATCCCGACGCGCAACAGGGCAAGGGCGAAGCGCTCAACGCCGCGGTCCGGTTCCTCGCGGCCGGATCCCTGGTCGACTGCGACCCCGACCGGACCATCGTCGTGATCGTCGACGCCGACGGGCGGCTCGACCCGTGCGCCGTCGACGAGGTCACGCCGTACTTCGCCGATCCGCGGGTCGGCGCCGTCCAGATCGGTGTCCGGATCAACAACCGTGTCGGCAGCCTCCTGGCACGGATGCAGGACATGGAGTTCGTCATCTTCACCGAGGTGTTCCAGCGCGGGCGGCGGCACATCGGCTCTGTGGGGCTCGGCGGCAACGGGCAGTTCATGCGCCTCTCCGCGCTCGAAGCACTGGGTTCGAGCCCGTGGAGCCGCAGCCTCACCGAGGACCTGGACATGGGCGTGCGGCTGCTCGCGCGCGGGTGGCGGATCGAGTACTGCCACACCGCGGCCGTGCACCAGCAGGGGGTCACCGAGGTGCAGCGGCTGGTGCGGCAGCGGAGCAGATGGTTCCAGGGCCACCTGCAGTCCATCCGGCTCCTGAGGCAGGTGCTGCGCGACGTCCCTGGCCGTGCCGCGCTGGACCTCGCCTACCACCTCACCTCGCCGGTGCTCCTGCTGGTGGCCTCCTGCCTGACGCTGTCCTTCCTCGTCTCCGTCGCCGCTGCCCTGGCGTTCCTGACGGCGGGTCAGAGCCCGGTGGGCTGGTGGCTCCTCACCACCTATGGCCTCTCCTTCGGACCGGCCCTCCTGTACAGCACGGTCGTCTACTGGCCGCGGGAGCGGGCCGCCGGTGCTTCACTGCTGCGCTGCTGCTGGTGGGGCCACCTGTACGTCCTCTACGGACTGATGTGGTACGCCGCCGGCTGGTGGGCGGTCGCACGGATCGCACGCGGCCAGCACGGTTGGGCCAAGACGGAGCGGGCCGCGGAGCCGAGCCTGACGGCGGGCAGGGCCGCATGACCGCTCGCCATGCGGAGCGACGGCGGATCGCGCTCCTCGTCCTGCCCGGTGCGGTCCTGATGATGATCGCCGCGCTCACCTCCTTCCTGTGGCTGCCGCTGATCGGTCACGGACCGTGGAGGGTCGAGTTCAAGGGTTACGGAACGGTGCGGCTCACCAGCGGGCTGGTGACCTTGACACCGATGGCGCCCGCAACCCATCAGGCCACCGACACGCATGCGTCGCTGGTCCTCACCCGTCAGCCGTACGGCGACCTCACGGTCACCGGCGACGTGCTGACGACGAAGCAGCTACGACCCGGTGGGGGCAACCCGTGGGAGGTGGGCTGGGTGCTCTGGCACGTCGGGGACCGGAAGCACTTCTACGCCCTCGCACTGAAGCCGAACGGCTGGGAACTCTCCAAGCAGGTGCCCGGCCTGCCGGGGGACCAGAAGTTCCTCGTCACCGGTGACGCCCCGGTCTTCCCGGTCGGGGAGTGGCACAGCGTGCGCATCACGCAGTTTGGGCCCCGGATCTCGGTGTTCGCCGACGGTCATCGGTTGGCCGACTACACCGATCCGCACCCCTATCTGGACGGTGCCGTGGGGCTCTACTCGGAGGACGCAGAGGCCGTGTTCCGAGACGTCGACGTCACAGCGAGCGGAGTGTGAGGGCATGGCCGAAATCTCGGGATCCCGGCGACGGGTGATGGTCGTCTACGGAACCCGTCCCGAAGCGGTGAAAGTGGCCCCGGTCGTGCGGGCGCTCGAGACGTCGGCGGGCTGCGAGCCGATCGTGGCGGTGACCGGCCAGCACCGGGAGATGTTGGACCAGGTCAACGAGGTCTTCGGCATCCGGCCGCAGTACGACCTCGACCTCTGCACACCGGGTCAGACCCTCACCGAGATCACGGTGGGCACGCTCGCCGGCATGGGGCGGGTGCTCGCCGAGGAGAAGCCCGACATGGTGGTGGTCCAGGGGGACACCACGACCACGTACGCCGCGGCGCTCGCCGCCTTCTACCTGAAGATCCCGGTGGCCCACCTGGAGGCCGGGCTGCGCACCGCGGACCGGTACGACCCGTTCCCCGAGGAGGTCAACCGGCGTCTCACCTCCCAACTCGCCAGCCTGCACCTCGCTCCGACGGAGATCTCCCGGAGCAACCTTCTGGCGGAGGGCGTCGCGGCCGAGGCCGTCGTGGTGACGGGTAACACCGTCATCGACGCGCTCCGGTTGACCGTGGACGGGAACCGGGCACTCGGCGACCCGCTGCTGGCGCGGGTCTCGAACGGCGTCGTCCCGATGGTGCTGGTAACCGCGCACCGACGGGAGAGCTGGGGCGAGCCGATGGCCCGGATCGGCCGCGCGGTGGCGCAACTGGCCATCCGGCGGCCGGACCTCCACGTGGTGTGGCCGCTGCACCGGAATCCGCTCGTGCGCGACGCCGTCTGCCCCTCGGTGAGTGGCCTGCCGAACGTGCTGCTCACCGAGCCCCAGCCCTACGCGGAGTTCTGCCAGCTCATGGCTCGGGCGACGCTGATCCTCACCGACAGCGGAGGAGTGCAGGAGGAGGGCCCCAGCCTGGGGGTTCCCGTTCTGGTCATGCGAGATACGACGGAGCGGCCGGAGGCGGTCGCGGCCGGAACCGTTCGACTCGTCGGCACCGACGAGAGCCGCATCCTCAGAGAGGCGGAGCGGCTGCTGACCGACGATGCCGCGCGGACCGAGATGGCGCGCGCGATCAATCCCTACGGAGACGGTCAGGCCGCCCGCCGCACCGTCGAGGCCATCGAGCACTACTTCGGACTGGGCCCGGCTCCCCAGGAGTTCGCCCCCGACGTCGTGCAGGCCGCTCAGGTGCCACAACCCCGACCAGAGCCCTCGGCGCTGGCCGTCGTCGCCTGACCCTCACCGGTCGAAGGAGGTAGTCGTGGAAGTCCTGCCGCCGCGTATCACCGAAGAGCTCGTGGAGCAGCTCGCGGAGTCCCTCTACAACGCTCTGGATCCACGGTTCAGGGATTTCCCCTGGCCGCACGTCACCGACGGCACGCGCAAGTGGGCCCTCGACCGCGCGCAACAGGTCGCGCCCATCGTCATCCAGCAAGCCACGGTCATCGCCCAACAGCTGCTCCTGGCAGCGGAGCGGAGTGAGCATGTCGCAGCGTAAGAAGCGTCTCGGTCTGATCAGTGCGGTCGCCGCCGCGCTGGTGCTGACCAGCGTCGTCCCGGCCGGTGCCGCGCCGCCGCCCGGCCACGGGCACCCGCACGGCGAAGCGATCACGATGGCCAAGCTTCCCGCGCCGCCGCGTCCCCCGAAGCAGCCGGTCCATCGACCCACCCGGCCCGTCCCCGCCGTCCCGTCGACCTCGAGCAGTGTCTCGCCCACGGACGGCGCCCGGTCGACCACCCAGTCCATCAACGCCGCCGACACCGGGGCGGCGTTGGTCCTCTACGACTCCACCAACACGTTCGGGTGGCTGGGTGAGCTGTACGGCGAGCAGGCCGCCAACCTGGTCGGGCACTTCGGCTCGTACAAGGCCGAGCCGGTCACCTCCTACACCGCCGGGCAGATGGCCGGGTTCACCGCCGTGATCTACATCGGCAGCACCTACGACGAGCCCCTTCCGGCGGCGTTCCTCTCCGACGTGCTGACGACGACCAAGCCGGTGCTGTGGATGGGGTTCAACATCTGGCAACTCACCAACGCCGACCCGACGTTCACCACCGACTACGGGTGGAACTGGACCGGCTTCGACTTCGCGACGGTCAACTCGGTCCAGTACAAGGGTCAGACGCTGGCCCGCGACGGCACGAACAACCAGGGCGGCATCCTCAACGTGACGGTGTCCGACCCCGCCAAGGCCTCGGTCCTGGCCACGTCGGTGCGCAGTGACGGCAGCACCTTCCCGTGGGCCACGCGGGCGAAGAACCTCACCTACGTGGGTGAGGTGCCGTTCTCGTACGAGGGGATGAGCGACCGCTATCTCATCGCCTCGGACCTGCTGTTCGACGCCCTCGCCCCGACCACGGCGACCCGCCACCGCGCGCTGGTGCGGATCGAGGACGTGGGACCGGATGCGAACCCCACGGAACTGCGGAACATCGCCAACACGCTGTCCGGTCTGCGAGTGCCGTTCTCCTTCGGCGTCTACCCCGTCTACACGGATCCGCGCGGCGTGTACAACAACGGCAGCCCGGTGACCCTGCGGCTGCGGGACGTACCCGGCGTGGTCAGCGCCATCAAGTACATGCAGTCCCACGGCGGGACGATGCTCGACCACGGCTACACCCATCAATTCGGCACCATCGACAATCCGTACGACGGGGTGAGCGGCGACGACTTCGAGTTCTTCACCGCTCACGTCGACGCGGCGAACTACGTGCGGCTGGACGGGCCGGTGCCGGGCGACTCCACCGCCTGGGCGCAGGGGCGCATCGCGTCGGCGGCGGCGGAGTACCAGGCCGCCGGCCTGGCAGTGCCCACCATCTGGGAGTTCCCGCACTACGCAGGCTCCGTCACGGACTACCAGGCAGTCGCCTCGAAGTTCTCCACCAGGTACGAGCGCTCGCTGTACTTCAGCGGCCAGCTTCGCGGGGGTGCGGTGGACTACAGCCACATCAACGGGCAGTTCTTCCCGTACGTGGTGCGCGACATCTACGGCACCAAGGTGCTCCCCGAGAACATCGGGAACGTGGAGCGGGAGGTGTTCAACAACAATCCGCTGCGGTTGCCCGCCGACATCATCGCGTCGGCGAAGGCCAATCTGGTGGTGCGGGACGGCTTCGCCTCGTTCTTCTACCACCCGTTCCTCGGAACGACCGACCTGAGCACGATCGTTCGCGGCATCCAGGGACTCGGCTACACCTTCGTGGCCCCGGGCACCCTGTAGCCGCGGAACAGCCGCGAGCCGGCCGGAGGTGAGGGAGTGTGCCCCCGCCTCCGGCCGGCTCCGCGATGGAACCTGCTGCGGGGCTGCGTCCACGCCACCGCACGGGGAAGGAAGTCCACGGATGCGCCCGGTCGTCGTGGTCCTCGGAATCATCCTGCTCGTCGTCACGGCGTGCGGAGGGCCGAGAAGTCGCTCGCTCGTCGTCCTGCACGTGTACGACCGCAGCGGGAAGTTGCTGACCTGGGACGAATTCCGTGCGGTCCAGAGCAACGGTGCGGGGGAGGACGGCGAGAACGACGCGCTCCTGGATCCTGCAGACCTCGTCATCTTCCAACCGTGGCCACTGTTCGCCCGGGACGGCAGCCCCGCGCTGGAGCACCCCGGCCGTCCCGCCCTCCTGGCACTGGCCTGGCCCTCCGTCGACGGCTACTCCCAGTTGCTCCTGTCCGTGCCCCCGCCCGGGACATACAGCTTCAACCTGCTTGCCGCGGAGGCGGCGGTGGCCGCTCTGCACAGACTGCTCGACAGTCACCCCGGGGTGACGTCGTCCCCCGAGGCGGCAGACCGCATCGGCATCGCGACCACCGCGCTGGACGGCGCGCGGGGGGCTGCGGACGAGGCCGATGCGGCGGTCAAAGCGAACCAGGCGTACGACGCCGCCGTGGGCGCCTCCGTCCTGCTGCTGCAGCAATACGGGCAGGAGCGTGCCGGACAGCTGCGCCGTGGGGTGACCCTGGACCGGATCCCCCGCCGGGCGGACCTGCAGCACGTCGTGGCCCTCACCGGCCAGGGCGGGTGGGTGCGGCTGGTGTTGGACCAGGACACCCCCTTCACCTCCTACGCAGGCCCCATCGGAACCGCTCATGAATTGGGCCTGAGGGTGTTGCTGGAGCCCGTGGACTCGTCCGCGATGGGCGACCTGGATGAGGCCGGCTGGCGCCGGCGCTGGCAGTCGGCCGTGAGGGCGCTGCCCGAGGCCGACGAGTGGGAGACGGGCAACGAGGTGAACGGAGACTGGTTGGGGAGCCACGTCGCCGACCGTGTCGCCTGGGCCACCCGCTACGTCCACGAGCACACCGACGCCACCGCGCTGGTCACCCTCTACTGGCAGCTGGGCGAGGGGCGACCCGAGAACGCGCTGTTCAACTGGCTGGCCGCCCACCCGGAGGCGGCCGCGGAGGCGGACACCGTCGGCCTGTCCCTGTATCCCGAGGAACATCCGCTGGGCGGGGCGACGGACGAGGTGTTGCGTCAGCTGAACCACGTTCTGCCCGACCCCCCCGTCATCATCTCCGAACTGGGTTACGGGGCCGAGGATCTCGATCGCATCTGGTGGTGGGGCGTTCGGTCCGATCCCGAAGGGCTGGGACGGGCGAGCGTGGCCGGTCTCTACACCCGAGCGATCGGGGCATACGACTTCGGCGGCGGTGGGCCCTTCTGGTGGTACTTCCTCCACGACGCCCCGGCCGGCTCTCCGTTGGCGGGGGTACTGAGGGAAAGCTGGGCCGGCTGAGCCGACGTCGGGCGCGCCTCTGTGGAAGACCGCCGGTGCGGTGCTGCGCAGCTCCGGGGCGTACGGACAGCACAATGCGCCAGTGACAGAACACCGTCCGGCCCCGACCTTCACCGTGTTACTGGTCTGTACCGGCAACATCTGCCGCTCCGCGCTGGCCGAGCGACTGGGTAGTGCGTACCTCGACGAGGTGATGGGAGAGCGGGCCCAGGTGATCCGGCTCGTGAGCGCCGGAACGCACGCGGTCGTCGATTCCGAGATGCACCCCGACAGCGCCCTGGTTCTGCGCGGCTTCGGGGCCGAACCGGGCGACTTTCGCGCCCGCCAGTTCGAGGACCACATGCCCTATGAGGCCGACCTCGTGCTCGCCATGACGCGTGGTCACCGCCGCGAGGTGCTGCACCGTTCGCCGCGGGCACTCTCCCGCACCTTCACCCTGCGGGAGGCCGCCGAACTGGTCGACGGGTTGGGTGACCAGTCCGTGACCGGCGAGGACTTCGTCGAGCGGGCCCGGAATCTGGTGAAGGCGATGGCCGAGGCGCGCTCCCACCGGCACAGCGGCGAGGATGACGACATCCGCGACCCGATCCAGCAGCCCCTCGTAGTGCATCAGGAGGTCGGCGAGGCGATCGCCGAGGCGTTGCTGCGCGTCCTGCGGCGGCTGGCAAGCCTGGACACTCCTGGGACGGACGGTGCGTCGCGGTCCGACTCATCCGGCGCGTCATCGAGCTTCTGACCGTCCGTAAGATCATTGTGACGGAGTGGTCACGTCCGCGGGGGAAGCTGCCGATTCACATAGCGTGTGGTTCTGGGTGCTCGGCGGGCTGGCGGTGTGGTTCGTCCTCGCCTTCCTGGCGGCCGTGATCGTCGGCAGGGGCATTCGCCTGGCCGACCGGCGGTCGCCGGGCACCGGCGCCACCGACGTCCTCACGACCGCGGACCTCGAGTCCGGCGCGGTGCGGGAGAGGGACGCCGTCCGCGTGCGGCGTCGCGCCATCCCGCTCTCACCGCTCGGCATCGGCCTCATCCTCGTGGCCCTGGGCCTCGAGACCTCTGGCTTTCTGAACCGGCTGGCCGGCGGCACCACGGCCGGGGTGCTGTCGATGGACGCCCCGTTCTCCCTGCCGCGCATGTTCGTGGCGCTGCTCTTCGCCGCGGCGGCGGCCGCGGCCGTGTCGGCTGCGGGAACGATGCCGGGTCGGCGCACCTGGTGGCTGGCCGTCGCCCTCGTCGGCGGCGGGATCGCGGCCGTCAAGGCCGGCAGCACCGTGCACGCGACGGCGATGCACTCCCTCAGCGGACTCATCGGGAGCGCGGGAGCCGTCGTCGCCAGCGCCGCGCTCGCCACGGCGGTGGTCGGCGTCCTGTGGTTCCTCAGCCGCGACGACCGTCGCGACCGTCGCCGCGTCCTGGGCGCCGTGGCTTTCTACGCCGTCGCGTCGGTGGGACTGTCGGCGCTGACGAACGTCGTCGCCGATGCCCTCGGCGGCGCGAGCAGCTGGGCGGCCGGCGCCACCTTCCTCGAGGAGGCCGGCGAGGCCCTCGCGGCCGTCTCGTTCCTGCTCGCCGTCCTCGCCGGCGTCGCGCCGCGCCTCGTCCTGCCCGCCAGCTGGCCGCTGCGCCGAACCGCGGACGCCCACACGCTCGACCTGCCGGCGCAGGCACCCGGACGGACGGCCGAGAACGGCCGTTCCAGCTGAGCGATCAGCGGGGGACGTCGGGCAGCGCCTGCTGACTGAACTCCTCGGCGTTCTCCGCGAGTGAGTCGTTGCGCAGGTACTGCCACATGCGCTCGCCGAGCGCGTCGTTGAGGTAGACGACGCTCGCCGGGCCCTCCTTGCCGGTGCCCTCGATCGGTGCGGTGAAGTACTGGATGTCGTCCGGCGTCACCCCGCGCATCGACGACGCCAGCTTCAGCAGGGCGGTGTTGCCGAGCGTGTCGTCGACGCTCACCGCGCTGGTGACCGCACGCAGGGCCGAGTCGAGCTTGCCGACGTCGGTGAACGTGTTGGCGCTGAACAGCTTGCCGAACATCGCGCGCAGGTACTGCTGCTGGCGCTTGACCCGGTCGAAGTCCCCACCCTCCAGGCCGTAGCGCTGGCCCAGGTACCACCGCGCCTCGTCGCCGTCGAGGTGGTTGACGCCCTTCTCGAAGGTGTACGGGCCGTTGCTCGTCGTCTCCGCGACGACGACGTCCACCCCGCCCAGGTCGTCGGTGACCTGGATGATGCCGTCGAAGTCGATCGCCACGTAGTGGTCGATGCGCACGTCGGTCAGCTGCTCCACGGTCTGGATGAGCAGCGACGGGCCACCGAAGGCGTAACTCGCGTTGATCTTGTTCATGCCGTGGCCGGGGATGTCGACCCACGAGTCGCGGGGGATCGAGATCAGCTGCGCGTGCTGCCGGTCACCGCTGAACCGGGCGATCATGATCGCGTCCGAGCGTGCTCCCGGGTTCTCGCCGTCCGCCGTCTTCTCACGGGTGTCCGAGCCGACGAGGAGGAACGTGACGGGGTCCGCGCCGGCGGGCGTGGCGGGTGAGCCCGGAGCCGGTCGGTCGGCGTTGTCGAGGTCGTCGAAGACGCCGGCGACGCGGTCGATGTTGCCGGCGTAGCGATCGACCAGGAACCAGGCTGCGCCGCCGACCACGAGGGCCAGCACGAGCACGACGCTGCCGACGGCGGCCAGCACGCGGCGACCCCGGTGCGACGGGGGGCGCGACGCCTCGTCGTCCTCCATGTCGTCGTCGATCAGGAACGACGCCTCGTCGCTCGGCGACCGCTGTTCGTCGCCGGTGCCGTCCTCCGCGAGCGGTCCGGCGCGGTGCCGGCCCGCCCCAGTGCCGTCGGTGCTCATCGAACCCCCGTCTACCTGGTCAGAGGCCGAGGGTACGGACGCGCGCGGTGGTGCGGACCGCGCTCCTCACTCCAGGGAGTGACGGCCGATCCGATCAGGCGCCGCTCGACCGGCGGGGTGGACGGTGCCGCTTGATGCGGGGAACCGGGGGACGGCCCACCGGCGGCCGGGCAGAGGGCAGGCCAGGGATCGTGGGCGCCTCCCGGCCGGCGGGCCGGGGCGGAGACGGCTCGGGCGGTGCGGCCGGAGGCTTCGGCAGCAGCGTCAGTGGCGGCCGTTGGACGGTGACCTCGGCGGCCTCTGCGTCTCGGTGGGCCGACTTCCGGTCGGCGAAGACGATGGATCGGCCGATGAGCAGGGCGATGCCGGCACCGAGCAGCAGCCACGCTGCTCCGACGGCCCACATCCACCCCATGTGGCCTTCCTCTGTCCAGGCGGACCGCTGGGGCCCGCACAGCCAGAACGCATCCCCCGGTATGCGGATCACTTTCGCGAGGGGACTTTGTGCCCTGAAAGGCCGAAGCGCAACCGGAAGCGCTGTGACCAGTGCGCGCCTTGTGGCGGAAGAGAGCCAATTCTGGGCTTTCCGGCGCGTCCTTGGCGTGCCCGACCAACGGCGGGAGCCGTCGCCGGGTTCCATGGACGGAGCTGAACCGGTCCGTCTCCGCCCCGCGGACGCCGGTTCGGTGACCCGGGGCGGCGCCCGTCCGCGTTTCCCCGTCCCCTGACGTGCTTTACCGTCGTTGCACGATTTGTCCGCCGCGGTGGACCGGCAACGTTGCACCACAACGAAATGGAGCACCCCGTGCGGATCTCGGTCATCGGCTGCGGTTACCTCGGCGCCGTCCACGCCGCCTCGATGGCGGAGCTCGGCCACGACGTCGTCGGCATCGACGTCGACCAGGACAAGATCAACACGCTCGCGGACGCCAAGGCGCCGTTCTACGAGCCCGGCTTCGAGGAGCTGCTGCAGCGCACCCTGGCCACCGGCCGGCTGCGCTTTACCACCGACTTCGCCGAGGGCCGCGGGTCCAAGGTCCACTTCGTCTGCGTGGGCACCCCGCAGAAGCGCGGCGAGTACGCCGCCGACCTGCGCTTCGTCGAGGGCGCGACCGAGAGCCTGCTCGAGGTGCTCGAGCCCGGCGACCTCGTCGTCGGCAAGTCCACCGTCCCGGTCGGCACCGCCGCCCGCCTGGCCGACCTCGTCGGCTCCAAGGTCCCCGGCGCACTGCTGGCCTGGAACCCCGAGTTCCTCCGCGAGGGCTTCGCCGTCGAGGACACGCTCCGTCCCGACCGGCTCGTCTACGGCATCCCCGAGGGTCAGGACGGCGAGACCGCGCGTGGTCGGCTCGACGAGGTCTACGCCACCATCCTCGAGCGCGGCACCCCGCAGGTCGTGACCGACTACGCCACCGCCGAGATGGTGAAGACGGCGGCGAACTCCTTCCTCGCCACGAAGATCTCCTTCATCAACGCCATGGCCGAGCTGTGCGAGGCCACCGGCGCCGACGTCAAGCAGCTGGCCGATGCCATCGGCTACGACGACCGCATCGGCCGCAAGTTCCTCAACGCCGGCCTGGGCTTCGGCGGCGGCTGCCTGCCCAAGGACATCCGGGCCTTCATGGCGCGCGCCGGCGAGCTGGGCGCCGACCAGGCCCTGACCTTCCTCAAGGAGGTCGACAACATCAACATGCGCCGCCGGATCCGCATGGTCGACCTCGCCCGCGAGGTCTGCGACGGCTCGCTGGTCGGCAAGCGCGTCGCCGTCCTCGGTGCGGCCTTCAAGCCCGACAGCGACGACATCCGCGACTCGCCGGCGCTCAACGTCGCCGCCCAGCTGCAGCTGCAGGGCGCCGTCGTGCGGGTGACCGACCCGGCCGCGGTCGAGAACAGCCGCCGCCTCTGGCCGCAGCTGGACTACGCCGCCACGCCGGAGGAGGCCGCCGAGCGCGCCGACGCGGTCCTGGTGCTCACCGAGTGGAAGCAGTACCGCGAGCTCGACCCGGTGAAGTTCGGAAAGATCGTCAGCACCAAGCGCGTGCTCGACGGGCGCAACGCCCTCGACCGCGACGCCTGGACGGCGGCCGGCTGGACCTACCGGGCGCTCGGCCGCAGCGCCGGCTGAGCGGCACGCCTCGTGCGGCCGATTCCGTGGGTCCCACCGCCTAAGCTGCGCCGATGAGCTGGCTGATCACGGGCGGTGCGGGGTACATCGGCGCTCACGTCGTCGCGGCGATGTGCGACGCGGGGGAGCAGGTCGTCGTCCTGGACGACCTCTCGACCGGCGACCGCGCACGCATCCCCGGCGTCCCCTTCGTCGACGGCAGCGTCCTCGACCAGGCGCTCGTGGAACGCGCCCTGCGCGAGCACGACGTGACCGGCGTCGTCCACATCGCGGCCAAGAAGTCGGTCGACGAGTCCGTCCGCGAGCCGCTGTTCTACTACGAGCAGAACGTGGAGGGGCTGCGCCGCCTGCTCGCCGCGGGCGCCGCCACGGGGGTCGGGTCGTTCGTGTTCTCCTCGAGCGCCGCCGTCTACGGCGCCCCCGACGTCGACCTCGTCCGGGAGAGCACGGAGTGCCGCCCGGTGAACCCGTACGGGCAGACAAAGCTCATCGGCGAGCACATGCTGGCCGACGTGGCCCGCGCCACCGGCCTGCGCTACGCGGCGCTCCGCTACTTCAACGTCGCGGGCGCGGGCCGCCCGGAGCTCGCCGACCGCGGCGAGGCCAACCTCGTGCCGATGGTCTTCCGGCGGATCGACCAGCGGCAGGCCCCGATGATCTTCGGCGACGACTTCCCGACCCCGGACGGGACGTGCATCCGGGACTTCGTGCACGTCGCCGACATCGCGTCGGCGCACGTCGCCGCCGCGCGGTCGCTCGACGAGGGGACCGTCTCGGCGTTGACCGCGAACGTCGGCCGCGGCGAGGGCGTCTCGGTGCGCGAGATGATCGACGAGATCCGCGAGGTCACCGGCACGACCGTCGACTCCTGGGCCGAGCCGGCGGTCGTGGCGCGGCGGGCGGGGGACCCGCCGCGCGTCGTGGCCTCGGCCGATGCCATCCGCGAGGCCCTCGGGTGGACGGCGCAGTTCGGGCTGCGCGACATGGTCACCTCGGCCTGGGAGGGCTGGAGCGCCCGCACGGCCGGGGCCGCCTGACCCGGCCGGTGGGTGTCGTCGACTCGTCACCTGACTGACAGGAGCCGGACAGCCTGCTGTCAGCGGAGCGCCAGCCCCGCGGCCCACGATGACCCACATGGTGATCACGGTGCTCGTGATCTGGCTGGTGCTCTCCGTGCCGGTGGCCGTCTTCGTGGCCGCCCTGGGTCGGAGCGCGCTGCGCGAGGACGAGGCGCTCGACCGCCTCGCGACCGTTCCCCCGGAGCGTCGCGCGAGCCAGGCCGCGGAACCCGTCGACCAGGTGCTGAGCGCGTCGGTGCAGGCCCCGGCGTCCTCAGCCCGGCGTCACGGGTGAGGGGGCCGCTGCCGCTTCCCGACGACGGCGCTGCTGACGGGCCAGGGGCGCCTCGCCGTGCCGCGCCCGCACCCACGCCCACGCCGCCACGCCGCCGACCAGGGCCGCGATCACGATGACGAGCACCATGCCCGTCGACGCGCCGAGGAGCTTCGCCCCCGAGGCGAGGAGAACGATGGCCAGTGCCCGCCGCACGAGGCCGCCGGGGGCGTGCGACGAGACGCGCGCGCCGACCCACACGCCCGGGATGGCGCCGACCAGCACACTGCCCGTCAGTCCGAGGGTGAAGTCGCCGAACAGGATGTGCCCCAGGGACGCCGCGGCGACGAGCGGGACCGCCTGCACCAGGTCGGTGCCCACGAGCTGCCCGGCCTTGATCGAGGGGTAGAGCAGCAGGAGCGAGACGATCATCAGCGATCCCGCACCGACCGACGTCATCCCGACCACGAGTCCGCCGACGGCTCCGACGAGGATCGTGGGCAGCCGGCGGACGGGGACCGAGCGGAGTGTCCGCTCCGGCGCCGGCGCCGCACCCCGGGCGCGGCGGCGCTCCCGCGCCAGGAGCTTGAGGTAGGACTTCGCGGCCATGGCGAGCGCGGCCAGCACCAGGACGATCCCCAGGCCGATCAGGAGGATCTCCTGCAGGTTGCCCTCCTTGCCGATGAGCCGCAGCAGGAGGACACCGGCGAACGCTCCGGGAACCGAGCCGAGGCACAGGTGCTTCACCAGGCCCAGGTGGACGGTGCCGCGGCGTAGATGGACCACGCCGCCGATGGGCTTCATGAAGAAGCTGGCGACGACGTCGCTCGAGACGGCGGCCAGCGGCGAGACGCCGAAGAAGAAGACCAGGATCGGCGTCATGAGCGCGCCGCCGCCCATGCCGGTCAGACCGACCACGACGCCTACCAGCAGTCCGGCAACCGCGATCGCGGGATTCCAGTCCACGTCCACCCCGTGTCTCGGTCGGGCGAGCAGCACCTTCGTGGTTTTCCGGCCCGGGCCCCGCCGTCGTTCGCGGGGCTCGTGGCTGGGCGCCGACCATAGGACGTCTCGGCCCGCGCGAGTAGTGGTCTCGCCACCGCTCGTCCGTGGCAGTCCACGGTGCGTATGCATCCGTGACCGGTAAGTACAGGAAACGGGGAAGCCTCACCGGCGGCGTCCGCGGCGTGACGCGAAGTCTGTTGCTCCAGGTCCTTCCTCCCTATGGTCCGGACTCCAGCAGGGCGCTTCAGCGGCACGGGGAGCTGGGATGACGAGCGACGCAGTGGAACGGCACACGCGCTGTCGGAGGGGGGTCACGGACATGGACTTCCGGGGCCCCCTGCGCCGAGCGCGCCCGGCGACCTCGGAAGTGAGCTGAGGTGGGCCTGAAAGCGCGATCTCTCGAGGGACAGACGGTTCGGCTCTCGGGCAACACGGTCCAGTCCCTCTCGGGCGCTACCGCTGTCGGCCGGCTCTCCGTCGGGCGCAGGCGTGGCCGTAAGCGCAGGGTCCTGATCCGCTCGACCCTGGTGTGCGCCGACCTTCTCGCGTTCGCCGTGGCCATGGCGCTCACGTCCAAGCCGAGCTGGAAGACCCTCGTCGTCCTGCTCCTGATCCTGGGGCTCTTCCACACCGGCGGCCTCTTCCGGCCCCGGCTGAACCTGTCCGTGCTCGACGACATCCCCGACATCCTGGGGCGCTCGCTCGCGGCGGGCGCCCTCGCGATGGTGCTCGGCGGCCTGAACGACGGGCGGGCCGGTATCGCCCGCCTGGTGACGTGCGCCCTCTTCGGCGTCCTCTGCATCCTCTGCCGGACGGCCGCCTACGCCGTCATCCGGGGAGCGAGACGTCGTGGCCGGCTGAAGCAGCGTGCGCTCATGCTCGGGGCGGGCAGCGTGTCGGGCCTGCTCGCCCAGAACCTCGAGGACCACCCCGAGTACGGGCTCATCCTCAAGGGGATGCTCGACGACGACCCGTTGCTGAGCGAGGACGAACGCCCCGTTCCTCTGCTGGGCGGCTACGCGGCACTCACCGACGTCGTGCTGGAACGCCGGGTCGACCTCGTCATCGTCACCTTCGGTTCCCTCCGGGCGCACCAGATCGTCCCGTTGCTCCGGGCCTGCGACCGGCTGGCCTGCGAGATCCTCTTCGTGCCGCGGCTGTTCGAGGTGCACACGGTCACGAAGGACACCGAGGTCCTCTGGGGCATGCCGGTCGTGCGCATGCGGCGGGCCCCGTTCCGGACCAGGGCGTGGAGCGGCAAGCGGATCTTCGACGCCGTCCTCTCCGGCCTGCTGCTCCTGGTGCTCAGCCCCGTTCTTCTCCTGTGCATGCTCGGGAGCTTCTGGGAGACCCGGTGCGTGCTGTTCCGCCAGACACGCGTCGGGCTCGACGGCCAGTCGTTCACCCTGCTGAAGTTCTGCTCGCTCAAGCCCGCCGGCGAGGAGGCATCCACCAACTGGAACATCGGTGACGACCAGCGGCTCGGTCCGATCGGGAAGCTGTTGCGGCGCACCTCCCTCGACGAGCTCCCGCAGCTGTGGAACGTGCTGCGCGGTGACATGAGCCTGGTGGGTCCACGACCCGAGCGGCCCTACTTCGTCAGCGAGTTCGCCGGCCAGTTCCCGTGGTACATGGCGCGCCACCGCGTGCCGGTGGGCCTCACGGGGTGGGCGCAGGTCCACGGCCTGCGGGGCGACACGTCCATCTCCGACCGGGCGCGCTTCGACAACTTCTACATCGAGAACTGGTCGATGTGGGGCGACGTCAAGATCTTGCTCCGGACCGCCGCTCAGGTGCTCCGCGCCGCCGGCCGCTGATCGCCGGACCCGTCGGCCATCCTGCGTCTCTGGCTGGGCCCCCGCGCAAGGGAGTGCGCTGAGGGCCCGTTCTGAGCGCTCGAATGCCCCGTCGGCGCACACGCTCGACGGTCGCCGTCCACAGATCCGCGCGAACCGTGTCACCACTGCTGCGCGGTCAGCAGGCTGACCGGGTGACTCATGACCTGGACGCCGTCGTGGGACCCGACGGCTGGATCGACTGGCACGCCCTGGTGAAGCAGGTCGACCCGAAGACCGTCGCGCGCTGGGTCCGTGCCGGTCGGCTGGAGCGGCTGCATCCGGGTGTGTACGCGGTCCCCGCCGCTGCCCGGAACTGGCGTGCACAACTCGAGGCCGGAGTACATGCCACCGGCGGAGTGGTGAGCCACCGATCCGCCCTGGCCGTCTGGGACCTTACCCCGGCAGCGGGCCCGCTCCACATCACCGTCGCCCACACGCGCAGCGGACGCGGCGACGACGGCGTGGTGCTGCACCGGACACGAGAGCTGCGCGACACCATCCGGCGCGTCGACGGGCTGCCCGTCACGTGCGTGGAGCGAGCGGTCGTCGACTCCTGGGGGAGACCGGATGGCCTGTCCCGAGCCGACGTCCGAGCAGCGACGATCGGAGCGGTCCGCCGTCGCCTCTGTCTGCCGCGCCAACTGCTCGACGAGGTGGGACGGCGTCCCTGTCTCCCCGGCCGGGCCGCGCTGCTGCAGCTGATCGGCCTCCTCGCCGACGGCTGCCAGAGCGAACTGGAGATCTGGGGCTGTCTGGAGGTGCTCCGTGCGGCCGGCATGCCGCCGTTCGTCCAGCAGCGGCGTGTCCTCGTCGGACGCGAGACATTCGTGCTCGACGCCGCCTACGACGAGGTCAGGCTCGCCGTCGAGATGGACGGCGCCGCCTGGCACGGCTCGCGCGAGCAGCGGGAGAGGGACATCCGCCGCGATGCCCTCCTGGCGACGATCGGGTGGCAGACGCTGCGGTTCGCGCACCGTCGTCTGACCACGGAGCCTGGAAGTTGCCGGCGGGAGATCCTCGCCGCATACACCGCCCGACGCGCGTTGTTCGGCCTCGACTGAGTGCATTTAGGCCCCCTTCGAAGCGTTCGAAGGGGGCCTGCGCGCACTTCATCGCGTTGGGTGGACGGCGCCGGCGGCGATCAGGAGACCGGGGTCGGGCTCCGCGGCTCTTCGAACACCGGCTCCGGCGTGCGCGGCGACCGCTCGGCGCGGGCGATGGCGCGGCGGTCCAGCAGGTGCCACACGATGATCAGTGCGGCGAGCCCGAGCAGGACGAACGCCCCGATCACCAGGACGCGCGGCTGCTGCGAGCCCGGCAGCTCGACCGAGAGCGTCACCGGGGCGGAGCGGTTGCCGGAGGCGTCGACGGCCGTGACGGTGTACTCGAACGACGTCGAGTAGGCCGCCTGGTCCGCCGTCCGCGGCTCGTCCTCCATCGCGGTGGACGTCACCGTGGCCAGCTGCTTGCCGTTCCGCGCCACGATGTAACCCGCCACCGGCACCCCCGTCTCGCCCGGGAACCACCGGGTCCCGTCGTTGGCCGGGCTCCAGGCGACGACGACGGACTCCGGCGAGATCGCCTGCGCGTGCACGGCGGACGGCGGCGTGGGGGGCGTGTGGTCCGCGGGATCGGCGACCGGCGTGGGTGGGGTGAGGGCGACCTCCGCGTGGCGGTACGTGAAGCTGTGGCTGTCACTGGCCAGGACGACCAGGCCGGACCGGGCGTCGGCGGGAGCCTTCGCCGTCGTCGGGTCGCTCAGCTGATGCCCCGTGCCGTTCACGAAGATCTCGCCGATGCCCGGCGCGAACCGGATGTTGTCGAGCGGCGCCGTCTTATCGACGATGGACACGTCGTGTGTGGCGAAGACGTGCACCCTCCGCGTGACCAGGTCGACCTGGACAACAGGGTCGTTGAGCCCGTCGGCGACCGTGCTGACGGGCACGGTGGCCCATCCTCCGCCGGGCTTGCGGACCAGCATGTTGATGGCTCCGGCGGCGTTGTCGCCCGTGCGGCCCGCGTCGCTGGTCTTGACCGCGGCCACCAGGATGTCGCCGGCCGACCCCGGGATGTGGGCGAGGCTGACGTGGTTGTCGGCCACGGTCGGCCCGGACGCGGCCACCTCGTGGGTCCACACGGTGGGGTCGTCGCCCGTTCGGTGCGAGGCGAACCGGAACGCGTGGGCGGCCTGGTCGGACCACAGCATCCCGATGCGGTCGTCGAACGCCACCAGCTCGCCGGCCTCCGGGGTGCCCGAGGACACGGTCGCCAGGGTCACGACCCGGTCCCAGGTCTGGCCGCCGTCCTCGCTGTGGGTCACGACCACGTTGGTGGCGTTGGCGTAGCCGACCCAGAGCGTGCCGGCCGAGTCCTTCGCGATCGTGGCGGGCGACGGGGACTTGCGGGAGATCACCAGCGACGTCTGAGTGACGTGGTAGTCGCGTGCCGCGGCGTCGAAGGTCAGTCGCACGTAGTCCAGCGACGCGTCGCTGCGCCGCGTCAGGACGTGGACCGTGTCGCCGTCCAGCAGCGCGTCCCCGACGTCACCGACGGCGTTGTTGACGACCGCGGAGGTCGCGCGCCAGGTGTGATCGGGCATGAGCTCGAAGACGCGCAGGGAGCGGCCCGTCGGTTCCACGAGCAGCGCCCACCAGGCATCGGCGTGGAACCACAGCTTGCTCTGGTTCTCGCCCTGGGTCGGTGGCACCGGGTAGGACCTGCTGTAGACGCCGCCCTGGTAGGTGCGCGGCACGGCGCCTTCGTCGGCCGCGGCCGGGGCGAGGCCGCCGGTCGTGGCCAACGCCGCCAGCAGACCGACCAGGCACAGCCGCAGTGCCCGGGACCTCCGGGTCATGCCGGCTCCGGTTCCGGGGCCGGCAGGTCACGTGTCCGGGGCGCCCGCGCGCGGGGGGAGTCGACCGCGCTCGTCCGGCCCAGGCGAAGGCGGCGCTGGACGAGGATGACGCCGACCAGCCCGCCGCTGCGGTAGTCCAGCGCGAGGGACCGCAGCCGCCGCTGCGAGATCCCCAGCGGCGCCACCGCGACCACGTGCGCCGGGGTCGCGGCCGGGTCCACGAGCTCGAACGGCGATCCCCCGTCGATGAACATGAGCTCGCCGGTCTCCTCGTGGCGTGGCCGGGGGGCCGGGCCGTCCGTGTCGCGGGGGACGTGCTGCCGGACGGCCTCGACGACCTCACGGCGGGCCTGCAGGCGCACGGTGCGGACGCGGGACATCGCGATGGCGACCATGACGAAGATCCGATGGCGCATGCCCTCGGCGGACGGTTCGCTGATGAGCGTCAGTCGTCCGGGTGGGGCCGAGGCCAGCCAGCGGGTCACCGTGGCGATGCCGTGCACCCCGCGAGCGCCGAGGAAGACGCCGGGCGCCGCGCGCGGCAGCTCCACCGTGCCCAGCAGCGGCACGCCCACGGCGCTGTCGACGTCCCCGGACGTCACGCAGGGCCGGCGGACGGCCGCGATCAGCGCGACGAGACCCAGACCCACGATGAGGCCGGCCAGCGCGCCGAGCCCGGCGCGCACGCGATCGGAGAGGACGTCGAGCGGCGCTGTGGGGATGACCGCCTTGCTCTGGACGGAGAAGGCGCCGACGCCGGCACCCGCACGGTTGAGTTCGGTGGCGAAGGCGTTCGCGGCGAGGTCGGAGAGCCGCGCGGCCGTGCCCGGGTCCTCGTCGCGGACCTGCACCACCATCGTGATGGAGTCGGGGCCGGTCACCACGGACACCTTGTCGGGGACGAGGCCGGCGGTCTGCCCGCCCACCGCCGGATCCTTCGCGACGGCGGTCGCCACGGCGCCGTCGGCGAACACCGACTCTGCGAGCGCGGGCAGCACCTTGGCGTTGACGGTGAGCTGGCGCGCGACGACCAGCGCATCGGCCTGGTAGAGGCGCACGGTCGGCGCGACCAGGAGCGGAGCCGCGGCTCCCGCCAGCACGCAGACCGCGACCACCCACCCGAAATGTCGCAAGGACCAGGCCAGATTGCGCACAAAACGCGGTGCTTCGAAGCTCACAGGTTCCCCGTCCCTCAGTCCACCGGCGACAGTGAGGGCGCCACCATAACGGCTGACCGGCGATCATGGATCCGGTATCGTCCCGGCCCCGATGACGGCCTCCAGCCGTACCCACCAGCAGTCGGAGCGGCCGGATGACGAGCGTTCCCAGCAAGAAGACAGTGTTGATGGTCGGCAAGGGTGCGCCCGATCGCGGCGGCATCCCGACCTTCCTCGAGACGCTGCTCCACAGCCGACTGGCCCAGGAGCACGATCTGCGCTTCCTGAACGTCGCGCACACGGGCGTCCCCGAGGGCGGCCGGCCCACGCTCGGGAACCTGCGGCGCACCCTCCTCGACGCGGTGGCCGTGTGGCGCCGGGCCGGGGGGTGCGACGTCGTCCACATCCACTCGGCGCTGGCCCCGACGGTCACCGTCCTCCGGGCCGCGCTGCTGGCGCTGGCCGGACGCGCCCGTGGCTGCGCCGTCATCGTGCATGCGCACGGCGGCAACATCCAGTCCTGGCTGACCACACCGCTGCGCCGGTCCCTCCTGCGCCTGGCCATGCTGCCCGCGCACCGGGTGGTCGCGTGCTGGACCGCCGGGGCGGATGCCCTCCGGCAGGTCCTTCCGGCGGAGCGGGTGACGCTGATCGACAACGGCGTGCCCGTCGACGGCTATCCCGCGCTGGAGGGCGACCACGATCCGCCGCGGATCCTCTATGTGGGCTTGCTGACGCCGCGCAAGGGCGTCCTCGACCTGCTCGAGGCGTCGCGGCTGCTGCGGGAACGCGGCGTGCCGCACGAGACGTGGCTGCTCGGCGGGACCCCGGACGAGGGCCCCGCCGCTGAGGCGGAGGTCCGTGCCGGGCTCGACGGATCGGCGAAGCTGCTCGGCACCCGAGCCTCGGAGGAGATGCCGGGGGAGTTCGCCCACGCGGACGTGTTCTGCCTGCCCTCCTGGTGGGAGGCGATGCCGCTCTCGGTGCTGGAGGCCATGGCGGCCGGCCTGCCCGTCGTGGCGACCGACGTCGGTGACGTGGCGCGCGCGATCGCCGACGGCGAGACCGGCTACGTGGTGCCGGTGCGGAACCCCGAGAAGCTCGCCGACGCGCTGGAACCCCTGCTCGTCGACGCTGCGCAGCGCCGGCGGATGGGTGCGGCGGGGCGGGCCCGCGTCGTGGAGAAGTTCTCCGGCGAGGTCACCGCGGCCAACGTGTCCGCGCTCTACGAGGAACTGACCTCAGCCGCAGTCCGACGCACGGGAGGAACCCGGTGACCATCCTCTGCTACCACTCCGTGGAGCCGGACTGGGAATCCCCGCTGGCGGTGACCCCGGAGGCGTTCGCCGCGCAGGCGACGTGGCTGAGCCGGAGCCGGCAGGTCCTCCCGGTCCGGAACGCCCTCTCCCGGCTCGATGCCCGCGGGCGGTTGCCTCGAGGGACGGCGGCACTGACATTCGACGACGGGTTCGCCGCGCTGCACGAGCACGTGCTGCCGCTCCTCACGCGGCACCGGCTGCCGGCCACCGTCTTCCTCGTGGCGCAGACGCTCACCCCGGCCGGTCAGGCCGTCGACTGGGTGCGGACTCCGGGGACCGGACGCTTGACCACGCTCACGCTCGACCAGGTCCTCGAGATGCAGGACGCCGGGGTGGACTTCCAGTCCCACAGCTGGGCTCACCGCGACCTGGTCGACCTCTCCTTCGAGGAGTGCGTGCGCGACCTGCGCGACAGCCGGGAGCTCCTGTCCGACGTCCTGGGCCGGCCGGTGACCCTCCTCGCCTATCCCCGCGGCCTGCACGACGCCGGCGTCCGGCGGGCTGCGGAGGTGGCGGGCTACACGCACGCCTTCGCGCTGCCGGAGACGGCCGAGGAGCCGGGCGACTTCGCCGTCCCCCGGGTGGGCATCTACCGCGGGAACGGGCTGCTCTCCGTCCGGGTCAAGGCCGCGCGCCCCTACCTGCAGGTGCGGACGGCGGAGCCGGTCGCGCGCAGCGCCCAGCGCGCCAAGAGGGTGCTCCGCGGGGTGCGGGCGCGGACCTGAGGTGGCTCAGGCGGGCTGGGACGACGCCGACCCGCTGGTGACCCGGCTGCGGAACCGCAGCCGGAGCGGCCAGGTCAGGCCCTGGATCAGCAGCTGCCGATGGCGGGGCATGCGCCGGCTCCACTCGTCGTCGAGGCGGATCGCCACCCGGCCGACGTGGAAGCGGTTCGGGTTGCCGGCGACCGTGTGGTTGACGTCCAGCACCGCCGAGTCGTCCTCCGCGAAAGGCAGCGCGCCCTCCTCGCCGAGGAAGGCCAGGATCCGCGCGATGCTCGCCCGGGGGTGTGCGGCGAAGTCCTCGTAGCGGAGGAACAGCCAGCGGTCGCGGGGGACGGAGGGACGCAGCGCCTCGGCTCCGAGACCGTTCTCCGTCCACCGGGTCACGCTGGACAGGAGGCCGCGGGAACCCATGGCCCGTGTGCCCTCGGCGACGCGGATCGTCTTGTCCCGCTTGCCCCAGGAGAAGGCGACCGCGCGCGGGTCCCGGACCATGTGCAGGACGTAGTGGTCGACGTCGTCGAGCCCCGCCAGGACAGCGGCGTCCTGCGCGCGCTTGGAACTGTCGACGATCACCCGGCCGCCGGAGACCTCGGCGACAGCACTGACCAGCTGCGCCGTCACCGCCCGCAGCGGCTCGAGCGGAGGCCACGGGCTGCCGGCGGCGGCCGTCCGGATGATCCGCAGCCGGTGTCGACGGGACATGAGCAGGCCCTGGGCCGATGCGACCTCGGCGGCGAACTCGGCCGGCGTGCCGTCGCGGCCCGCCATCATCTTGTCCACGACCGCGGACCAGAACGGGCACTCGTCCACCGGGACGCCGCAGCCGCAGGTGCGGCGCTCGAGCAGACCGCGCCGCCACAGCCAGCGCAGCTCGCCGACGTCGACGACTCCCTCGACGCTGCCGAGGATGCCGGCGAGCACCGTCGTGCCGCTGCGCCCCGGTCCCACGATCGACAGAACCTTGGTCTTGGCCACCTCGCGCACAGTAGCGGCCAATTCCGCCCTCGTGTGTGCGACGATCGCCGGCCTGTGAGAGGAAGGGCGGGGGCAGGGTGGATCTGACGACGGTGGTGTTCGGCCTGGCGCTGTCGCCGCTGCTCATCGCGTACGTGGTCGCCTGCTTCCGGAACCCGTTGCGGTACGCGCTGCCGCCGTACTGCGTCCTGATCCCGTTCGGCTCCGCGTTCAAGGTCGTGCCCGGGGCCTTCGGTGGGGTCTCCTCCCTGCTCGGTCTGCTGCTCGGGGCCGCGCTGGTGACCCAGCTGGTCACGACCCGGAGAGGGAGCGCGCGGCTGCCGCTCGCGGTGCCGGTGTGGCTGGCCTTCCTCGCGCTGTCCGGGTTCTCGCTGTTCTGGAGCATCGCGCCGGGCGCGAGCTTCCTCGACTTCCGCGTCCTCGCCAGTCAGGTCCTGCTGGTCGTCGCCCTGGTCCTGATGCGGTTCGACGACCGGACGCTCCGGCTCTTCGCGACGTCCCTCATGGCCGGCGGGCTGGCGGTCGTGATGTACGGCTTCGCCCAGATCACGCTGCTCGGCGGCCTGCCCGGCAAGCGGACGGGCCCGGGCGACGGCCCCGCGCGCTTCGGTGACGACCTGCTCGGCGCCAACAACGAGGCGGCCGCCCTCCTGCTCCCGCTGGCCATCGCCGCGAGCCGAGCCCTGAGCGAGTCCGGCCGGAGCCGGTGGATCCACAGCACCATCACCCTGCTGCTGCTCGTCGGCATCCTGATGACCGGCTCCCGAGGCGGCCTGCTCGGCGCCGTCACCGTCTTCATCGTCGTCCTGTGGCTCGGCATCGCCCCCCGCGCCCGCAAGGTGACGGTGGCCGTCACGGCTGCGGTCCTCCTCGCGGTGGTGCTCATCTTCCAGCCGGCGGGCTTCGGGAAGCGGCAGGTCGACAACTCCACGAGCTCGTCGGGCCGCACCGACATCTGGCTGGTCGGCGCGCAGTCGTGCTCGAAGTACTGCCTCTTCGGGGCCGGGTGGGGCGACTTCCCCACCGTCTACGAGCAGGAGCTCGCGTCGACACCGGAGGCGAGGGTTCAGCCGCGCGGCGCCACCTTCGAGCCGCACAGCATCTTCCTGCTCGCGGTGATCGAGCTGGGCATCCCCGGCCTGGTGCTGCTGCTGGTCGGCCTCGCCGTCTCCCTGGTGAGTGCCTTGCGCCTGCCCGCGGCGATGCGCGCCCCACCGGTGGCCGCCCTCCTGAGCACGATGGTCTCGTCGTTCTTCCTGTCGAACATGAAGTACAAGTTCTTCTGGGCCGTCATCGCCTATGTCGCCGTGTGCGAGACCGTCGCGGCGGTGCAGGCTGCGCGGCAGAAGCCCACGCTGCTGGCCACGGGACGTCTCGTGCCGGAAGCGCAGGAGGTGCCGTGATGCCGGACGGGCCGATCTTCATGGTCGGGACCATGCGCTCCGGGAGCACGCTCTTCCGGCTGATCCTCGATGCCCATCCGCGCATCTCGATCAGCGAGGAGACCGGCTTCATGGGTGGCCTGGCGGCTGCCAAGCAGATCCCGAACTGGACGCGCGGCCGGGACTGGTACCAGCGGCTGGGCTTCAGCGAGCAGGAGTTCGACGCCCGGCTGCGCGAGTTCTACGCCGGCATGTTCGAACGGCACGCGCGCTCCCAGGGCAAGCAGCGGTGGGGGGAGAAGACGCCCTTCCACTCGCGGCACATCCAGCAGATGGCGGAGGTGTTCCCCGACGCCGTCTTCGTCGGGATCGTCCGGCACCCCGGCGCGGTGGTGCACTCGCTCGTCGAGAAGTTCCACTACGACGTGGCCGACGCCGTCGCCTACTGGCGCAGCACCAACACGGAGATCCTGCGCCGCGGGCTGGAGCTCGCCGACGACCGCTTCGCCCTGCTCCGCTACGAGGACCTCGTCGAGCATCCGAAGGAGACCCTCTCCGAACTGGTCGAGTTCCTCGACGAGCCCTGGTCGGACAACCTCCTGCGCCACAACGACGTGCAGGCCGCCCGCGGCACTCCTCGGATCAGCGCGGGCAGCACCCGGACGCGGGACCCGATCAACACCGACCTCGCCCACCGCTGGGCCGACGAGCTGGACGACGCGGCGCGCGGACTGCTCGAGTCCTCCGCCGGCCCGCTGGCCCGGTTCTTCGGCTACGACCCCGTCACGGCCGGTACACGGGGGGAGCTCGTCCCGTCCGACGACCCCGCCGGGCACCGTCGCCTGCTGACCCGGGCAGCGCTGGCCGAGCGGCAGGCGGGCCCCGGCGCGGTCTCCCTGGAGGACGACGCCGAGGCCGTGATCATGCCTGAGATGAGCCCGGCCGAGCTGGCGAAGCGGCTGCACACGGCCGAGGCGGCGCTGGCGCGGGTCCGGTCCAGCCGGGCGGTGCGCTGGTCGAACGCGGCTCGCCGGGCGCAGCGCCGGGTCACCGGCGTCCCGATCGAGCTGTGGAGCGCCGCGGGCGGCGCCGTGCGCGGGCGGCGTCGGCCTCCTGCCTGACGGCGGGTCAGCCCGGATCGGACTCGACGAGTAGGAGCAGGCGTCGGGTCTCGTCCCGGAAGCAATCCGAGGCGCGGTGCAGCGAGGCTTTCCGCACCCGGGCGTGCCAGCCGCGGGACGGGCTGTCCACGAGGGCTGACCACCGGTCCAGGGTGATCAGCAACTGGAGGCACCGCAGTTCGGCCAGCTGCACCGCGGGGCCGTCGTCGGAGTCGTCGCAATAGCCCTCGATCACCGCCCGCTCGCGCCGGTCCAGCCCCGCGGCGCCGTACGCCAGGCCGCGCGTGTGCACCTGGACCGCCTGCAGCCGGGCGGCGACGAGGAAGCGGCTGAGGTCCTCGTGGCGCGGGACCCGCCACCGGAACAGGGGATCGAACACGGTCAGCCGGCCGTCCCCGGAGAGGAACACGTTGCGGGGCGCGTAGTCGCCGTGCCCCACGGCAAGGGACAGCCGCTCCGGGAGGACGTCGGCCGCCAACCGGGCCCCCACCCGAGCCGCGTCGCCCGCCGCGCGGGCACCGAGGCGTCCGGTCAGGAACGAGCCGAAAGCGTCGAACCGGTCCACGACGTCGTCCCTGCTCGCCTGCCGTGCCGGCAGCCCGTCCCCGGGCATCCGCTCCTGGAACGACCGCAGCCACGTGCCCGCCCGTCGCCAGGCGTCCTCGCCGCGGTGGTGCGGCGGCCTGCGCCGCTGGGAGGAGAGGCGGTGGCTGCGCGCGAGGACGGCGCGCAGCGTCGGAGCGTCGACGTACTCCATGAGGATGATGTCGTCGGCGGTCAGGTGATCGAGCGGGCGGACGGCGCCGAAATCAGGGTCCCCGTCGCCGAACATCCGGTGGATCGCCGTCAGCCCGGCGAACTCTATTGCGGTCTGCTCCGACGCCGGCAGGAGATCGGGCGCCAGGCGGGGCCGTGCACCTGCCTGCTCGGCGGCATCGGACCAGCCGCGGCGGACCTTGGCGAGGACCAGCGGCCGCCGGCCGGTCCCCTCGCCGACGTCGACGGCGTAGAGCACCGCACGCGGCCGCTCCGCCAGCCGACGGAGGGTGACGAGCGGGCGACCGCCGACGCCCGGAAACCACTCGTCCGCACGCTCGGTCACCCGCTGCACGATGCGGCTCTCCACGGGTGGAGCCAGGGCGACCACCGCCCGGGGACTACTTCCCACTGCGACCTCTACTGCCGCAGCGACAGTTCCTCGACCCGGGAGTTCTCCGCTGAGGCGCTGCCGGCGCGGGCGTCACGCCGCGCCCGCCGACCGCGCTTGACCAGCAGGACACGGGCCTCGGCACTGCCTCCGAGGTGCTCGACGACGGCGGCGCGGAGGGCGGAACTGCTGATGCCTTCGCGGGCCACCAGCACGGCGGCGGTCAGATCCGGCGGCTGCACGAGGTCGAGCGGATCGTTGCTGTCGATGACCGTCAGGGTCGGCACACCGTCCGCCTCGGACGGGTTGCGCTGGAGGTCGTCCGGACGCAACGCGGCCTGGTGCCCGGCGACCGCCTCGCGCAGTTCCTTCGGCCCGGTGAACTGGAGCGGGCGGACCCGCGTCAGCGCCGCGGCCAGCGCCACCGACACCTGTGCGCGCAGCCGCTCCTCGCGGGACGGGCTCACGACGACGATCGTCGGCGTCTTCAGCCGGAGCAGCCGCCGGCATGCCGGCACGAGGCCGGGGAACTGGTCCGGCGGGGGGAACTCGCCGCGGCGCGTGCGGGGGACGGTCACGGTGCCCAGCCCCGGCACGCCGGTGGCCTCCTCGACGCTCCCCGAGTCGATCACCGGACGGCGGCCGGCGAGCAGGAGGGACACGGCGGCGAGGCCGAGCACGCCGCCGGTGATGATCCCGACGGGGATGGTCAGCGCCTTGCTCATGCCTCCGGCCGGAGCCGGTGGCGGCGTGGCCGGTCGCAGCAGCGTGAACGCGCCGACACCCACCCCCGGTGCGTTCAGCGCCGTGAGGAAGGTGGCCGCGGCCGTGTTCGCGATCTCCGCCGCGGTCTTCGGGTCGGGGTCGTGGCCGACGACGTGGAAGACGATGGAGTCCTGGTCGGCGACCAGCGAGACGTGGTTCGGGACGATGTCCTTGAACGCGGTGCCGTCCTTGAACTTCGCGGCCACCGCCTGCGCGACCTGGCCGTTGTCGAACAGCACCTCGCCGTAGCGGGGCAGCGCCGTGAGGCTCATGTCCAGCCGCTGGGCGATGATCAGCGCCTCCGCGTCGGCCGGCTTGTCCAGCGTGCTCGCCGCGTACGGTGCCGCGACGGCGCCGAGCAGCAGGCAGGCGAGGAACAGCCAGCGATATCGCCGGATGCCCCAGCGCAGCACCCCGACCGCGTCGTGACCGGGCTCCTTCATGACGTGCCCCCGTCGCTCATCATCCTGCAGATCGCCGCACTATCGCACGAAAAGCCCATATGACAACGATGTTGCGAAGCCCTGTTCAGGACCCACCTCCCACTGCTGCCTCGACCGGGCCCACCAGGGAGTCGAGGTCGACCGGATACGGGTGCCGGAGGACATGAGCGGGACGGTCGGCCAGGTACCGCTCCAGCAGCCGTCGCTCGATCGCAGGGGCCTCCTCGATGGCGGCCGCCCTGCGCTCGGGGAAGAGGAAGCGGAACTGACGGTAGACCTGGAGCAGCGGCCCCCGCTCCTCCTCCAGGGACGCGAGCATGTGGGCGGCGACCGAGGCCCCCGCCATCGGCTCGATCGTGACGTCGTCCCGGTCGTGGCTGGCCACGAACAGGACCTGGTCGACCCGTCCGTGCAGCGCGAGCGCGTCCTCGCCGAAGAGCCGGGCGGGTGGCACCTGCACGTAGGCCTGCCGCCGCAGCACCGGCGCCGTACGGCGGAGCACCGACGCCGGCAGCCCCCGGAGACGGGCCGACAGCCCGGCGGCTGACGACGCCATCGCCGGCAGGGATGCCAGCCGGGCCCGCGTCGCCGCGGGGAGGCCGGCGCGCAGCTCCGGGAGCTGCTCGATGTGCCAGTTCCACAGGCGGATCGGTTCGGGCACGCCGTGCATCTCGCCGTCCGGCGTCAGGTAGACCCACTCGTCGCCCACGTACCGGGCGCCGCGTGCGGCGAAAGCCAGCAGGACCTCGGTCTTGCCGCCCTTGCCCCACCCGGTCGCCAGCACGCCGACGCCCTCGTACGTGAACGCCGAGGCGTGCAGCGGGAGCACGTCCCGCTGGAGAGCGGTCATGTTGATGACGGCGAGCAGGTGCGGAACGTGGCCCGCCCGTCGTTCGCAGACGATCTGGCAGGAGTCGCCCACGGCGTCCATCGGCAGCAGGGTGCGGGCGGCCACGCCGTCCTTGCCGCGCAGCAGATAGAAGTCGTCGTCGGTGGCGGCGCTCTCCTGCCAGGTGGCGTAGGTCATCGGACCCGCTTCGGGCAGCTCATCGACGAACCGGATCGTGATGTCGGGTTCGCGGGTCAGCGGAGCGGCGATCGGGCCGAGCTGACGGGTGACGGTCGCGACGTCCTGTGGGCTGGCGTCCAGCACCCGGATCCCGACGATGCCGTGGAGGTCGAAGTCCGCGTGCGGTCGGGTGCCTTCGGCCTCCGGCGCGGTCGTACCGCTCGCCCTGGTCATCGCGCTCCCTCCCCCCGGAGCAGCTGGAGTGCGCGGGCCCAGACGCCGACCCCCCAGCCGACGTGCATGGCGAGGAACGCGGCCGGCACGTACACCCGGGCCGCGGGATCCTCGAGTGCGCGCGCGGTGCGCACGGACGCCGCCGTGAGCCCGGCCGCGTACGGGGCCACCAGCGCGGCCCCGAGGCGTGGCCGGCGAGCGGCGATCGCGGCCGCCGTGACCAGATAGGGCACGAGCAGCGGCGGCGCGAGGTGGCGGAGGCGCAAGGAGTCCGGGTGGAGGCGGGCCACGTCGACCTTCCCGGCACCGTAGCGGCGGTACTGGCGGTAGAGGGACCGCACGGTCTGGCGGCTCTTCCAGGAGATCGTCAGCCGGGGGTCGAACAGGAGCACCGCGCCGCTGCGGCGGAGCCGGTAGTCGAACTCGAAGTCCTCGTTGGCCTCGAGCCGCTCGTCCCAGCCGCCGAGCCGGCGGAGCAGCTCGGTGGGGTAGGCCCCGAAGGGGATGTGGTCGACCGGCTGCTCGGTCGTGCCGTAGTGGTACAGCGAGCCGCCGACGCCGAACCTGCTGCCCAGGGCGGCGGCGATGGCCTTGCCCGCGGGGGTCGCGCCGACGCCGTCCTTGCGGCCGCCCACCCCGCCCCAGCGACCTTCCCGCAGCCGGGCGACCGCGGCGCCGACGTAGGTCTCGTCCACCGTCGAGTGGGCGTCCATCCGCACCACCCACCGGCCACGGACGGCGCCGAGGGCGATGTTGAGCGCCGCCGGGATGACCTGCCGGGGGTTGTCGAGCAGCTCGATCCGCGGGTCCTCGGCCATGTGCCGTTCGACCACCGCCACGGTGGCGTCGGTCGATCCGCCGTCGACGACGATGATCTGCAGCGCGGAGTGGTCCTGGCGGCGCAGGGCCGTCAGGGTCGCGCCGATCGACTCCTCCTCGTTGCGGGCCGGCACGATCACGCTGACCAGCTCGGCGGTCTCCTCCACGGTGGCCGTCACAGCAGCCACCGCACGACCGGAACCCGGCGCAACTCGGGGAAGCTCTCCCCGAGCTCGATGGCGCTCCGGCTGGCCACGAGAACGATCAGCGAGGCGGCGGTCGCCGCGATCAGACCCACGATCAGGCCGGGGCGGAGGGTCCACTGGAAGATCCACAGCACCGCTCCGCACACCAGGATGGCCAGGTAGCACTGCAGGTAGGAGCGGTGGATGAAGCCGGTCCGGATGGTCCGGCGCAGCGCCAGTTGGTTCAGCACGTTCTGGAGCACGAGGGCGACCAGGTTGGCCACGGCCACGGCCACGGCCCCGTAGTGCGGTACCAGGACCAGGCTCAGCCCGATGTTCAGGGCGGCGATGAACACGTTCACCCCGACCAGGAAGCGGATCCGCCCGCAGATCTGCAGCGTGTAGGCGTTGAACCCCAGCGCGGTGTTGAAGTAGTAGCCGATCGACAGCAGCGCCAGGATGATCGCCGAGTCGCTGTACCGGGCGCCGAAGAGCAGGCCGGTGAGGTCGTGCGCGAGCGGCCCGGTGAGCGTGAAGATGGGGAAGGTCAGGACGGCCACGAGAGCGCCGGTGTGCCAGTAGTTCCGGCGCAGGCCCTCGACGTCGTGCCGCTCGTACAGGCGGGCCGCCATCGGCAGGAAGAGCGTGACGAAGGCACCCAGCACGGCGGTGTTCAGCCGGGCCGGGTTGAACACCGCTCGGTAGCTGGCCACCTCCGCAGCCGGTTGGTAGTGCGCGAGGACGAGCACGCCACCGACGACCAGCGACAGCTGGAGCAGCTCGCCGGTGATCATCGGCGTCGAGAACGAGAAGACCGCGCGGAACGGCAGACGGGTGCGCCGCGGGCGCATGTGCTCGAGCAGCCCGCGTTCGCGGAGGACGCGCACCAGGACGGCCACCGACACGACCAGCCCCACGATGCCGGCGGCCACGTACCCGATCGCGAGGAACTCCACCGACGAGTGCGTGAAGGCCAGGGCCAGCACGACGCCCAGGCGCAGCGCCGGGGTGAAGAGGAACTTGCGGAAGAAGATCGCGCCGGGGGCGCTGAAGACGGCGAAGATCGAGATGAAGACCTGGTCCAGGGCCTCCAGCGGGGCGAGGATGACCAGGATGAGCACCACGTCCATGGTGGACGGGTCGTGGGTGCTCAGGAGCTGGCCGGGGAACAGCAGGATCAGGGCCAGGCCGATGAGGCTCGTGACCACGATCGTCCCCACGGCGAGCACCACGGCGCCGTACATCCGGTCGTAGTCCCGGTGCTCCTCGTACTTGGCCATGAACCGGCTCAGCATCCTGCCCTGTCCGAGCGACAGCACGGTGCGTCCGGCCGCAGCGAGGCTCAGGGCATAGGAGAACGCGCCGAAGTCGCTCTTGGTCAGGGCGCGCACGACCACGACCTGCGTCGCGGTCGTGAGCAGCAGGGTCAGGATCCGGCCGACGACCAGCAGCGAGGAGCCCCGGACGTGGGACCGGCGCATCTGATGGGCGTTCCCGGTGCCCCACGCCCGTGCGGACTCGCCCCCGACGGCGTCCGGTTCGCCGTCGGGAGGGCTGAGCGGGTCGGCCGGCGCGGTGCCCGTTTCCTTGGCCGGAGTCGACTTCTCCGAGCGCTCTGGCAGGGTCGTCATGCCGCCGAGCTGACCATGAGCCATTCGGGCAGGTCGCCGTATCCGCGCTCGGCGAGCATGCGGGCAGTGCTCTGGTTCGAGGCGCGGTAGAGCTCCTCGACGTGCCGCCGCAGGGCAGGGTCGTACTCCTCCGTGAGCTCGCCCCCTCCGTTCAGCTGCAGATAGGCACGCTGAAGGCCCCGCTGTGCCGCCGAGGGCAGGAAGCGCTTGCTGCGTCGCTTCACGGTGCGGGCCGTGGCGGCCAGCAGCGTACTGCGGGGATGCTCGGTGACCTTGCGGGCGCCGAGGTCGAGGGAGGCCGCCACCTCGGGGTCGATGCCCAGCCAGGTGAACAGCGCGGCGACCTCGGCCCGCGGGTCGCGGCGCAGCTTCTCGACGAAGACGACGCGCAGGTCGTCGCCGAACTCGTCGAGCCAATCGCCGAGGTAGTCGGCGTAGAAGCCGATGCGCAGACCGTGCAGGCCGTCACGGGGCACGGGCTGAATGCCGTCGCGGTAACGCTGCTCGACGGTCGCGACGTACTGCTCGAACGAGCCGATCCGCACGTTGTTGCCGACGGAGCGCTGGAAGGTGTACGCCGACCACAGGCGATCGGCCGGGTCCCGCAGGCTGATGATGATCCTCGGCCGGCCGAGCACCGTGCGGATCGCCTGGATGACCGGCCGCCCGCCGTAGGAGTAGGTGGGCGTCGCCTCGAGCGCGTAGCGCTCGCCGCTCCAGTGGGCGAAGTGCTGCGCATAGGTCTCGATCGGTGGCACCGGTCCGGTGTGCCGCTGCGGGTTGTAGTGGTTGAAGTACCCCGTCTCCTTGAGGTCCGAGGCGCAGATCTCCGGGTGCTGGGCCAGATAGGCGAACAGCGACCCAGTCGCCGCCTTCGGTACCCCCGCTATCACGAGGTCTGCGATCCGACCGTTGCTCATCCCCGCCTGCTCCCCGTCTCGTGCGACAACTGTGCTCCCTGTGGCGCAGGGGGCAGAGGCTAGCCGCTCGGCGGGTACTTGTGACCCGTCGTCTTCACGGCTCGTGCGGACGGCCCCGCTCGGGGGCGGTGGCCGGGTGGTCGCCGAGGCCGCCGGATGTCGATCTCCCTCAGATGCCGTGCAGGAAGGGGGCGAGATCGTTCCCGATCTGGGCTAGCGTCCCGGCACCTGACCCGCTCCCGGGCCTGCACTCGGGGCGGACGGACAGTTCCGATACACGGGGAGACGTTGTGGTGTTGCATCGCGGGACGAGTCGTTCGGCGCGCCCACCGGGGGTGAGCCGGTCGTCGCGCACCGTGCTGGGCAGCCCGCCTCGCGACCCCGCGGTAGCGGGACGTCGCCGATGATCAGCGTTGCGATCATCGGTCCGGACGGCGCCGGCAAGAGCACCATCACCGAACTGCTCGAGCGCGAGCCGATGCCCGCGCCGGTCAAGCGCATCTACATGGGCGTGAACCTCGAGGCGAGCAGTCTCATGCTGCCCACCACGCGGCTCGCGCTCGCGGTCAAGTCCGCCCGTGGACGGCGGTCGGACATGGTGGCGCCGTCGCAGCAGCCGTCGCCCAGCACCGGCAACCCGGTGCGGCGCGCGGTCAAGGGCGGCCTGAAGGCGACCCGGCTCGCGATGTGGGTGGCCGAGGAGTGGTTCCGCCAGGTCGTCGCCGAGTACCACCGCAGGCGCGGCGCGATCGTCGTCTTCGACCGGCACTTCTACGCCGACTACTACCACTTCGACGTGGCCACCGGCGGCCGCCGGTCGGTCGCCTCCCGCGTGCACGGCTACCTGCTGGAGCACGCCTATCCCAAGCCGGATCTCGTGATCTGCCTGGATGCCCCGGGCTCCGTCCTGTACGAGCGGAAGCACGAGGCGAGCCCGGAATGGCTCGAGCAGCGGCGCCGGCAGTACCTGCAACTCGCCGACGTCGTCCCCGCCTTCGTGGTGGTCGACGTCGACCGCCCGCTGGACGTCGTCACGCGTGAGGTGGCGACGGTGATCACCGAATTCTTCGAGAAGAGGCGCGCGTGAAGATCCTCCTGGCCAGTTCCATCGATCCCGCCGCGATCAAGGCCCTCGAGAAGGACCATGACGTGGTCCGGGCGTTCAACGCGCCGGAGGAACAGCTCGTCGAGCTCGTGGCCGACCGCGAGGTGGTCATCTTCCGCAGCGGCGTCATGATCTCGGCGGCTGTGCTGGACGCCGCCCCGAACCTGGAGCTGCTGCTCCGGGCCGGCTCCGGGCTGGACAACATCGACGTCGCCCATGCGCAGGCCGGTGGCATTCGCATCGTCCGGGTCCCCGGGTCCTCCGCTCAGCCGGTCGCCGAGCTCACCTTCGGTCTGCTGTTGGCGCTGGTCCGGAAGGTGGCCCTCGCCGACCGCCTCCTCCGCGAGGGGCACTGGCCCAAGGCTCAGCTCGGCGGTCCCCTGCTGGCGGGGAAGACCCTCGGCATCGTCGGCGCCGGGCGCATCGGCAGCCGGGTGGGCGAGATGGGCGCTGCGTGGGGCATGCGCGCCATCGGGTGCGTGGACAGGCCCTCGCCCGCCGTGGCCGATGCACTGGCCGAGCGCGGCGTGGCCCTCACCGACTTCGACACCGTGGTGCGGGAGTCCGACTTCCTCTGCCTGCACCTGCCGCTCGGAGAGCAGACCCACCACATCGTCGACGCCCGGGTCCTGTCGCACATGAAGGACGGCTCCTTCCTCGTGAACATGGCTCGCGGCGGCGTCGTGGACGAGCACGCGCTCTACACGGAGCTCACCGAGGGCGACCGCGTCCTGGGCGCGGCGCTCGACGTCCACGAGCACGAGGGCGAGGGGGTCATCTCGCCCCTGGGAGCGCTGCCGAACGTCGTCCTCACCCCGCACATCGGTGCGATGGCGCTGGACTCCCAGCGGCTCATCGGCGAGCGCGTCGTGGAGCTGCTCGGCGCCCACGAGCGGGGCTCCCTCGACGAGCTCCTGACGTCCGACGAGGTGGTGCCCGCAGCGGCACCCTGACGCCCACCCGCACCCGTTTGTCCTGGTCCACCAGCGAAAGAGGTATGTGATGCGCAGCAATCGAGCCGAGAGGAAGCGTGCGGCCCTCCGGGCCGGTCTGGAGTCCGAGAAGCCGTTCGTCGCCGTGGGAGCGCACGACGCCATGAGCTCCCAGCTCATCGGGGCGTACGGCTTCGACGCAGTGTGGGTGAGCGGTTTCGCCGTCGCCACCATGGCCCACGCGTTGCCGGACCTGAACCTGACGACGATGACCGAGGCCCTGGCGGCGGCCGTCCGGATCGACGGCGCGACGGACCTGCCGGTCCTCGCCGACTGCGACAACGGCTTCGGCGGTCTGTCGAACGTCGTTCGCACGGTCGTCGAGTACGAGCGCGCCGGCATCGCCGGCATCTGCGTGGAGGACAACCTGTTCCCCAAGCGGAACAGCCTCTACCAGGGGCAGTCCAAGCGGGAGCTCGTGCCGGTCGAGGAGCAGGCGCGGCGCATCCGCGCCGGCAAGGCGGCTCAGGAGACCGACTCCTTCGTCTTCGTCGCCCGCGTCGAGGCGCTCATCGCCGGCCACGGGGTGGAGGCGGCCTGCGAGCGGGCCGACGCCTACGCCGAGGCGGGGGCCGACGCGATCCTGATCCACTCCAAGGACAAGTCGCTGAGCGAGATCGAGGGCTTCCTCGGCAGCTGGGGTGGCCTGGGCAAGACGCCGCTGGTCGCGGTGCCCACGCTCTTCCCGGACTACACCGACCAGGAGCTCTCCGACAAGGGTTTCTCGATGATCATCCTGGCGAACCACCCGATGCGCGCGGCCGTCGGTGCCATGGAGCAGGTGCTGGAGACGCTGCGGACGGAGCGCAAGGCCGCGGCGGTCGACCCGCACATCGCGCCGGTCGACCACATCTTCGACCTCGTCGGCACCAAGGAAGCGATCGCGCTCGAGGAGTCCGGCGGTTGAGCACCTCCTCGCGGAAGCGGGGCACGACGGCCGTCGGAGGACCGGCGGCCGTCGTGCTCGGCCTCGACACGATCACCGGCCTGCAGAGCGCGCGGATCCTCGCCGCCCGGGGCGTGCCGGTCATCGGCGTGACCAACGACCTCGGGCACTACGCCTGCCGGACCCGGGCGTGCACCAGGGTGGTGCAGGCGGACCTCCGCAGCGAGGACGTCGTCGACGTCCTGGTGCGCCTCGGTCCCGAGCTCGGCGACCGGGCCGCCCTCTTCCCCTGCACGGACCTCACCGTCCTGCAGATCTCGCAGAACCGGGAGCGGCTGGCGCAGTGGTACCACGTGGCCCTGCCCGAGCACTCCGTCGTCGAGATGCTCATGGACAAGGTCGGCTTCCTGCAGCATGCGCTCGAGAATGATCTCCCGATCCCGGGGACCGTTCTCATTGACGACCGGGCCGACGCCGAGCGCGCCGCCCGCACGCTGACCTTTCCCGTCGCGCTCAAGCCGCCGCTGAAGTCGGCGGTCTGGCAGTCCCACACCAGCGCCAAGGCCTTCCAGGTCGAGGACGGCGAGGAACTGCTCGAGGTCTACGACCGGATCGCGCCGTGGTCCGACCGGTTCATCGCCCAGGAGTGGGTCGACGGCGGCGTCGACTCCCTGTACTCGTGCAACGCGTACTTCGGGGCAGGCTCGCGGCCGCTGGTCACCTTCGTCGCCCGGAAGCTGCGGCAGTGGCCGCCGCACACGGGGACCAGCGCCCTCGGTGAGGAGTGCCGCAACGACGAGGTGCTCCAGGAGACGCTGCGGCTGTTCGCGGGCGTCGACTACCGCGGCCTCGCCTACGTCGAGATGAAGCAGGACGCGCGCACCGGCAGGCACCTGATCATCGAACCCAACATCGGCCGGCCGACGGGACGCTCGGCCATCGCGGAGGCCGGAGGGGTGGAGCTGCTGTACACCGCCTACACCGACATGGTGGGCCTTCCGCTGCCGGCCGCCAGGCAGCAGCGGTACGTGGGCGCCAAGTGGATCGACGACCGCCGGGACGTGCAGTCCGCGCTGTACTTCTTCCGGCGCGGCGAGCTGACCGTGGGCGACTGGTGGCGCTCCGTCCGCGGACCCAAGTGGCACGCGGTGCTGTCGCGCTCCGATCCCGAGCCCTTCGTCCACGACGTGCTGCAGGCCACCCGGCGGGGAGCCCGGATGCTCGGGGCGCGGGCGCGCAGGTCCCTGCGCAGCCGCCCGCGCTCGCCCGGTCGGGTGGCGCTCCGCGGCCTGCCGGTCGCCGTCCTCGGGGTCCACGACCCGGCGGAGGCACCCGGTGCCGGCGCGGGCACCGCGCCGCTGATCGACGAGAGACGATGACATCCAGGGCCCTCGAGGTCCTGCTCGCCCAGCCCGGGGAGGGGTAAGCCATGCCCGCCACCAGCCCGACCGTCACGTTCGCCTACATCGGGACCAGCAAGGCTGGTTCCACCTGGCTGTTCAACGCTCTGGCCGGCCATCCCGAGGTCTGCCTGGGGTCGAACAAGGGCCTGTACTACTTCGACCAGCACTTCGACCGGGGACGGCAGTGGTACCTCGACCACTTCCGTGCTGCGGGTGACCACACGGCGGTGGGCGAGATCTCCCACTCTTACCTGTCCTCACCCGAGGCCCCGGCGCGGATCGCGGAGTTCAACCCCGACATGCGCCTGCTGGTGTGCCTGCGCGAACCCGTCGACCGGGCGTTCTCGGACTATCTCGACCTGGTCAAGAACGGCCAGTTCGACGGCCCGTTCACCGCCGCACTGGATAAGTTCCCCCGGCTCCTCGACCGAGGCAGGTACGCGACGCACCTCCAGCGCTACCTCGACCTCTTCCCCCGGCAGCAGCTGCACGTGAGCCTCTTCGACGACCTCCGCACCGATCCCCAGGCGTACGCGGACGAGGTGTTCGCCTTCCTGGGCATCCAGGGTCTCGAGCTGCCGCCGGCGGACCTGAAGAGCCGCATGCCCGCCGGCACGCCCCGCAACCCCTCGGTGGCCACGGCGGCGAAGTCGATGTCGAAGCTGGCGAAGCAGGCGGGTCTGCGCCGGTTGCGGTCGCGCGTGAAGCGATCGGTCATGGTGCGGCAGGCGCTGTACCGGCCCTACCGCGAGGACCGCCCCACCATCGACCCGGCCGTGGCGGCCGAACTGCGGCTGGGCTTCGCCGACGAGGTGCTCCGCCTGGACTCGCTCCTCGGCCGGCCGGTCGCCGCGACGTGGCGCTACGCCGGCTCCCCCGAGGTGGTGGGGGACGGCGCGAGGACGACGGCGGGCCAGTGAGGGAACCGACGACCGGGCGGGGACGTTGAACCGTCCCCGCGACGTCTCTTCCGTCCCCCGCGTGCGGGCTGGAGGTCCCGTGATCGCTCCGTCAGGTCGCCGGCGGAGGCGTCTCGCGGCACCGGCCGCCGTTCTCGCGCTGTGCCTGATCGCCAGCGGCTGCGTGCAGAAGTCCGAGAAGGTGCCGGAGCGCCCCTGGAATCCGGCGCCCGTCGTCCAGGGCGCGCCCTGGCGGGCGTTCACCCCGAACTCGTGGTGGAACACCCCGGTGCCGGACGACGCCCCGAGCAATCCCAAGGCGTCGGCCATCCTGCACTACATGAGCACCGCCAAGGAGTCGGGGGAGGGCTGCGTCCGGCTGGCCGGCGCGGCCGGCAGCCCGTGGGGGCAGCCCGTGTACTGGGCGAAGCCCGGTGACCCGACCTATCGGGTCACCGTCACCAAGGCCGATGCCCCGCCGGAGCTGCAGGACCTCCGCATCCCGGACGGGGCGCTGGCGGCGCAGAACAACGACGGATCGATGACCGTCTTCGACGTCGACCGGGGCTACGTCGTCGCACTGACCGACGCCGGGTACGACGCGGACAGTCGCACATGGCGGGCGAGCGGGGCGACGGTCACCTACCTGGACTCCAACGGGCTCGACGTCCGGACGGGGCAGTCGACCGACGACCGCAACCAGGGCAGTCACCGGGGCAACAACGCCGCGGTGATGATGGCCCGCTACGACGAGGTGAAGGCCGGACGGATCGAGCACGTGCTCAAGGTCGCCTCCGGACCGGACGTGTCGCGCCGCTCCGTCTTCCCGATGGTGGGCAGCGACGGCAGCTCCTCCGATCCGTCGGCGCCGCCGCAGGGGCTGCGATTCCGGATCAAGCCGTCGGTCGACCTGGACTCCCTCGGCCTGCCCCGGCAGGCGCTGGTCATCGCCCGGGCGCTGCAGCAGTACGGCTTCTACATCGGCGACTCGGGAGGGGTCACCGCGCTGAAGCTGGAGGACACCCGGCTCGAGGGCCGGGGCGAGCTGTGGGACCTCGCTCCCGACGCACTCTGCGGACTGCCGTTGACCCCGGAGTACTGGGACGTCCTCCCGGGCGGGTACCGGCCCACCGGATGAGGCGCGATGCGAACTGCCCCGGACGGGGCCGGTGTCCGGGAGAATGACCAGGTGAGCCGCCTGTACCGCGACCTCGACCGGGTCCGTCACTACGCCCGCCGCCCCCTGGCCCGCACGCCCTTCCTCTGGGACGTCGCCATGCGTCTGCGCCCGGAGAAGAACGCCACGCTGGCCCGGCCGGACACGGCCATCGTCATCGAGGGCTTCCTGCGGTCGGGCAACACCTTCAGCGTGGCCGCCTTCCAGATCGCCAACGGGCAGGACCTGCACGTGGGGCGGCACCTGCACGGCGCACCGCACGTGCTGCGGGCGGTCCGGCTCGGGCTTCCGACGGTCGTGCTCATCCGCCGTCCGCGGGAGGCCGTCCTCTCCTACCTGGTGCGCCGGCCGACCCTGACGCCGTACGACGGTCTCGTGGAGTACCTGGACTTCTACCGGACGACGTGGCCGGCCCGGCACGGGTTCGTCGTGGGACCGTTCGACCGGGTCACCAGCGACTTCGGCGCCGTGCTGGATCAGGTCAACGTGCGCTTCGGGACCTCGTTCCGGCGCTACGAGCCGACTCCGGAGAACGAGCGACGCGCGTTCGGCCTCGTGGAGGAGATGAACCGGCTGGAGACCGGCGGCGAGGTCGTCGAGAGCCTCGTCGGTCGGCCGTCGGAGGAGCGTTCGCGGCGGAAGGACGAGTTGCGAGCGCTCCTGGAACGACCGCGGACCGCAGCCCGGCTGCGCGAGGCCGACGAGCTCTACGAGCAGTACATGGACCTGGTGGTGACGGTGTCCTGACCCGCGGAAACACGGGGCAGGGGAGGGCAGGCGGTGTGACCGGACGTGATGTGACGGGTGGGGCCAGTGGCGCAGAGTATCTGTGTCAACACGTTGCGCTAAAGAAATGTGCCGAACCGCACTGGCTGAAACTGTGCAACTACGCCTAGTCTCCGTCCGGTAACAATTCGTTATTCGACGTGAGGCTCTCGTGCACAACCACACTCCCTCCTCTTCCCGCGGCCGGCACTCTGCGCAGGCCTCCTCCCACGCCACGCACCGCGCCGCTACGCGCCGCGGCGACTCCCGGCGCTGTCGGCTCGGCCTCCCCCTCTCCGTGGCGCTCACCGCCCTGACGGCGGCGCTGCTGCTGGCCGTCGCGGTCATGTCGGGCGCGCCCACGGGCACCAGCCAGTCGGTCGCCAGCGGCGATGCCCTCTCCGACGCCGGCCATCACCTCACGTGGAAGCAGCGGAAGGCGCGGGCGGCCGCCCGCGCCGCCCGGCAGGCCAACGCTGCCGCCCCGGCCAGCACCAGCGCGGCGTCCCCCTCGACCACCGCGACCGCGCCGACCGGTTCCACGACGGCGCCGACCGCTTCGACGAGCACGAGCGGCTCCACGACGAACGGCTCCACCGGGTCGACGGCGCAGGCGGGTGGAACTGCCGGCCTCGTGTACTCGGCCGACTCCTTCTTCCGCTCCCGGGTGACCAACGCCCCGGTCGACGCGGCCCGCACCGCCTCGTTCCACGCGTTCATGGCCAGCCACCCCGACCAGGCGGGCATCACCTGGCCCAAGATCAACATGAACCCGGACTGGGCCATGAGCTACCACGTCGGCACGGCCACCGACCCCGTGTGGCGACTGGCCGGCGGCGCCACGAGCGACCCGCACCTGGCCATCCTGCGGACCCAGGGCTTCCACATGGCCGATTCGGTGGCGGACACCTTCCCGACCGGCACCCAGGACCGGCCCGGTGTCATGGTGGACCCGGTCTTCGGGTACACGGCCCAGTTCGCCGACGCCGTGCCCAACAAGGCCACCCGCACCATCACCGTGTCCAGTGCCGGCATCATGTGGCACGGGTCCAACGGGCTCGACGGGCGCAACCCCGCCAGCAACGACAAGCGCAACTTCACCAGCCGCGGCCGCATCCCTGACGCCATGGTCATCCGCCGTGACCTGCTCGACCAGGCCATCGCCAAGGGCACCGGACTGGGCCACGTGCTGCACCTGTTCTTCGTGGAGACCAACTCGGCCGACGGCGTCGCCTCCCCGATGACCGGCGCGGAGAACGGCCAGTCCGGGTGGGGCGCCGAGGGCGAGCGCATCCGGATCCGTCCCGACATCGACCTCGCGGCACGCGGGCTCACCGGGGCCGCGCTCGCCGTCGCCCGCACCCTGCAGGAGAACGGCGCCTACATCGGTGACAACAGCGGCTCGAGCACGCAGATCAAGGCCTCGCAGCCATCGGCCTACACCGGGACGAACCTCACCACCGACGCCCTCAAGGGCAAGATCAGCTGGGCCGACTTCGAGGTGCTTCCTCGCGGCTGGAAGGGCTGACCGCACCCCACGTGCGACCAGGACCGCCGCTCGCTCCTCCGGGGCGGGCGGCGGTCCTGTGTCATCCGTCCTCCTGCGGGAGCTACAGGGCCGGGTGGTGACCGCCGCGCCGGTCGCAGCGCGGAACCTCCTCGGTGACCCGACGAGCCGTTCGGGAGCAGGCGCGGTCAGGCCTCACCCGGTGCGGCCGTCATGGGCGCAGGTTCCGGGCCGGCCCCTCGCCCGAGCCCTGCCCCGACACGGGGAACGGCCTCTCCCTCGAGCCCGTGAGCTCGAGGGAGAGGCCGTTCCGGAGGGAGCCGGAGCCCGCTGTCAGGCGGTCGTGAAACTCCACGTCATACCGGCGAAGGGGTTACCGGCGAGGTCCGTGACCCCGCTGGTGACCGTTGCCGTGTACTGCGTGTTCGCCAGCAGCGTCGAGTCCGGGTTCAGCACCCACCGCCCGCTCGTCGTGCTGAACGTCACGGTCGCGGGGACGAGCGTGGTCGTGCCCGTCACCACCAGGGTGAAGGTCTGCGTCGTGACGTTCTTCACCTCCTCGTCGAAGGCGACGGTCACGTTGGCCGTGGCGCTGACCGCCGTGGCGCCGTCCTTCGACGGGATGCGGCCCGTCCACGTCGGCGCCGTCGTGTCGGCGGTGACGGGAGTAGCGAAGCTCCAGCTGTATCCGCCGGCGAAGGCGTTACCGGAGCCGTCCACGATGCCGCTGCCCAGCCTCGCGGTGTACTGGGTACCCGCTGCCAGATCCGCCGTCGGGTCGAGGATCCACGCGTTACCCGTGCCCTGGCGCACCGTGGCGGCCACCGCACTCCCCGTGGAGTCGGTCAGCGTGAAGTTCGTCCCGCTGATGCCCGTCACCGGCTCGCTGAACGTCGCCGTCACGTTCGTGGTCAGCGGCGCCGTGGTCGAACCGTTCGCCGGGTCCGTACCCGCCACCGTCGGCGCCGTGGTGTCGGGTGGGGGAGTGATCGTGAAGGTCGAGCTCGTCGGGGCGAGCGGATTGCCCGCGGCGTCCCGGATCGCCGAGCCCAGCGTCGCCGTGTACGTCGCCCCCGCCGTCAGGTCTGCCCCCGGGTCGAGGGTCGCGACCCGTGTGGTGGCGTTGTAGCTGACGACGGCGGACACGTCGGCGGCCGCACCGGACTGCCGCAGCGTGAAGCTGCTGCCGTCGACGCCCTGGACCGGCTCGCTGAACGTCGCGGTCACGTTCGTCGCCGCGGCGACGTTCGTGGCGCCGTTGGCCGGGCTGAGCGCGGCCGTCGGTGCGGTGGCGTCGACCGAGGCGTCGCCGAACATCGCGAAGTACGGGAACTTCTTCAGCGAACCGGCCTGGGTGAAGTCGCCGCCGGCGTAGAGGCGGCTGCCGGTGCTGGCCAGTGCCCAGACGCCGGGGTAGCTGGTCACGAACTTGGCGGAGAAGGGTCCTAGTACCGGCGTCTTGCCACTCACGTCGAACTCGGCCACCAGCATCCGGGTCTGTCCCTGGATCGTGACGAAGTGGCCGCCGACGTAGACGCGGCCGTTGGGTGCGAGCGTCACCGCCTGACTGTCGCCGTTGACGGAGCCCACGTTCTTGAAGACGGTCGCACCGGTCGTCTTGTCGGCGGTGAACAGCGTTCCGGAGTTGCGTCCCACCGTGTAGACGCGGTTCCTGGCGTTGTCCAGGGCCAGGTCCCAGATCACGTTGCAACCGGAGCAGGGCTGGATGGGAGCCCACGCGTCGACGGTGTTGGTCGACAGCGTGATGGACCCGAGCTGGTGGCGGGCCAGGCCGCCGAGGGCGGTGAACTGGCCGCCCACGAACAACCGGGAACCGTCGGTGCCCAGCGCGTAGACGTTGCCGTTGGCCGACGTCGTGAAGGACGTGACGTTGGCGCCGGTCGTGGCGTTGACGGCGCCGAGGCCCTGCTGCGTCATGCCGCCGTGGTTGGTGAACGCGCCGGCGAAGTACGCGTTGCCGCCGGCCACGACGATGTCGCGGACGGTGCCTCCGACGGTGCCCTTGAACGTGTTGTTCACGACGCCGGTGGCGGCGTTGACCGCGGCGATCTTGCGGTGCGTTGCGCCACCGACCGTCGTGAACGCGCCGCCCACCAGCAGGGTGCCGTTGGGCCCCAGCGCGAGGGCGCGGACGTCGCCGTCAGCGTTGCCGTTCCACAGGAGGCGGCCGGTGGCGGCGTCCAGCGCCGCCACGTTTCCGGTGAACGCCCCGCCGACGTAGACGCGACCGGCCGCGGCGTCGACCGCCACCGCGTGGACCCCGCCGTTCGGCACCCAGGAGGGGCCGACCGGTTCGGGGCCGTAGGCCGCCGACGCAGCCGGCGCCAGGCCGACCACGGTGGCCGCGGTCGCCACGATCACGAAGGCCGCCCGCAGTCTGCCTCGCCGGAACCCGCGTGCCGAACCCCTGGCATCGGCAGGTCGAATCCGTACGCCCATGTCTGCCACCCCGTTGCGCTCCCCGTTATGAATGCGGCCGTGCCCGTACCGGGGCGGCCGACGTCCGGCAGAGGGTATGTACGCCGACTCACATACAACAGAGCTGCCGCTGTCGCATCGGGCGAAATTTTGTGACGGTTCACGGCCTGTCACGTTGCGCTTGCGGCCGGTGGCTCTCCGTCCATCTCGACGGCACTTCCCGCCCGGCTGGGCCAGGTCGGGAGCCGAACGTCAGGGTCGACATGCTCGCGCGGGTGTTCTCCCAATGTTCATCTTCGCCCGCTTGCTTCGCGCGCATCCTGAGCGCGAAGCTGCGCTCGTGACCGGCGACTCCGTGGTTCTGGACCGGGTACGGCGCGACGCCGACCGGGTGGTGCTCTGCCGCTGCGGCGGCGCGGGCCGTGTGCAGCATGTTGCCGTCGAAGGCCCGGACGGCCAGGAGTACTACGTCCGTGGCGAGTTCACCTGCAGCTGGAACCGGCCCGGCCCGCACGAGCCCCTGCTGCCTCCGCGCCCGGGCGCGTAGCTCGGTCTCTCGGCGCCCGCCCTCCGGCTCAGGGGGCGGGCGCCGAGGCGTGCCGACCCCCGAGCCGGCGGCCCGTGTTCGCGGTGAGGTGGCGCACGTCGGGTCCTGACGCGCGCCACCTCACACCCGGCGATAAGCGCTCAGCCAGTCCGGGCAGTCCATCCGGTTCGCGTCGGCCAGTTTCGCGGCCAGTCGCTCGTTGTGCGGCGTGTAGAACTCGACCAGCCGCTCGCGGACGGCGGGGTCCATCCGGTCCCGGTTCTTCTCGCTGTTGACCCGGTAGTAGGCGCTGCGGAGGGCCCGCTTCACCCCGGGGTGCGCGGCGAAGAACGCCTCGCTGTTCCGGTTGACCGACAGCGCGGCCTTCTGCAGCGGCTTGTTCTTGTACTGCACGGTCTTGTTCTCGACGGCGTACGCGAAACCGGCGCAGACCGCGGAGTCGATCTCCAGCCAGTCGCAGAGCCCCTTCACCACCCCCGGGGAGTCGCGGACGACGTCCTCGAAGAACTCGATGCGGAACCGGTGGCCGAGGACCTCGAGCCACGGATCCAGCCAGAGGTCGTAGCAACCGCCGCCCACCCCCCAGAACTGCTGGTTCACCCGCTGTCCGTCGGTTCCCTCGTCGTGGAGCCGCATGCACCGGTCGACGTACTCGGCGAAGGCCATCTCCTTCGGGATCCTGGCCGTGCTGCGCACGAACTGGTACCAGGACCAGCAGCGCTGGACCGGGTCACGGAGACTGACGATGACGCGGACGTCGGGCAGCAACCGGTCGACGGCCTCGGCCACCGTGCATCCACCCGCGTAGTAGCCGGGCGTCGCCTCCATCCGATACCGCGCGCCGTCGCTGTGGGCGAAGTTCCGGGCGTAGTCCGCCAGGGGTGGCAGTGGCTCGCCGTACCGCAGGGTGGTGAAGTACCGCAGTTCCTTCTTCGGAGCGGGATAGACGTCGGGGTGCTGACCCAGGTAGCGGAACAGTGATGTCGTCGCGGCCTTCGCCACTCCGGCGATCAGCAGGTTGGGCAGGGGCCGGGTGTCCTCGGGCGGGGTCACGACATGAGCCCGTTTCCGCGACCGCATCGTCCGCGGCCGGTCGGCCAGGGAACGGCGTCCACACGCGCGTTCCGCGCCGCACCTCCCGCCTGGTCGAGTGGTTCGCGCACCCGTACGACAAGCGACGGCGTCATGCCTCGTTCCTCCCGGTCTGCCCCCTGGTGTCTCCGGGGACGACGCGGTGATCCTGCCGGGGTGGGCGCAGATCCGGACCGCGCCCGGACCTGATCCAGCCGCAATCCGCGAAGTATTTGGCCCGTCCCCGGCGACGCGCAACCGAAGGCGAGAGAACGGTCACCGCACGTGGTTCCCCGAGGTGGCACGTCGGGCCCGCTCACCCCCGGGAGCACCGCACGTTGCTGAGGCTGCCCCCGTCGTGGGTCGAGTTGGTGCAGCCCACGGTCGTGCTGTTCCGCAGGTCCGAACTCCCGGCCGCGTTGATGGCCAGCCCCTTCACGCCGCTGGCCTGGTTGCCGACGAACACCGTTCCCCGGCCCCAGCCGTCGACGATCTCGTGCACCTGGAAACCGTCCGCCGGGGACGTGGTGCCGCGGTTGCCCTCGATCCGCCAGTCGTTGCCCTTCACGTCGACCCACGAGTCGGCGTCGACCAGGTCGGAACCGTCGAAGACGTTGTCCCGGAGGACGCCGTCCGAGGTGCCCTCCTTGATGTCGACGGACTCCGCCGTGGTGCCGGCGATGTCGTTGGCCTCGATGACGTTGCGGTCGCTGCGGTCGGGCCGGCAGTCGGTCTGCCGGCACCAGTTGCTCTCGGCGCTGCCGACGTAGATGCCCTCGCCGTACTTGGGCTTGCGGAGCCCGGTGTGGCGGACGACGTTGCCCACGACCGCGTTGTCGGTGCTGTCGGTGCGCAGGTGGATGGCCTCGTCGCCGACCGACGTCACGAGCAGACCCTGGATCAGGTTTCCGGTGCCCTCGTCCACCATCACGCCCTTGCCGCCTCCGCGGACGGTGAGACCCAGCACCTGCCAGTGCGAGGCCTTCTGCAGGTGGAGGGTGTAGCCCCCGTCGACGTCACCGCCGTCGAGGACGGCGTCCCGGCTCCCGCACAGCCGGATCGGCGTGTCCGGCGTGCCCTGCGCGGTGGCGACGAAGTTGCCGGCGTAGGTGCCGTCGGCCAGGCGGATGGTCCGGCCGGGTCGGGCGGCGTCCAGCGCCCGCTGCAGTTCCTCTGCGTCCGTGACGTCGACCAGGTCGCCGCCACCGCAGGACGGAGGGGGCGGCGGGGTCCGGCTGGGCGGCATCGTCCCGGTCGCCTCCTCGGGCGTCGCCGGCACGGTCGTCGGTGTCCCGGACGCGTTCCCGGAGGGGCTCGACGGGCCGTCCGACCGGCAGGAGCTCAGTGCGAGGAGGAGCGCCGCGGCCAGCAGGACCCCGCGGACGCCGCTCCTGCCCGGCGCCGGGCCGCGCGCGCACCCGCTGCTCACGCCGGGCGTCCCGGGGGCAGGGAACGCCCGGGGGAGATCCGTGTCGGCGCGGGCCGCTCGCGCCGGAGGTCGTCGCCGTACGGACGCGTGCCGGTCGTCCGCCCACCGCGTCGGGCGCGGAGCCGGAGGGTCAGCGGCATCCCGAGGATCACGACCCACAGCACCAGCATGGGGTGGTTCGGGACGAACGAGGACCAGTAGGTCCAGTCGTCCCGGTCCCGGACCCACCCGTCCACGTGGTTGCGGCTCGTGTCCACGGTGACGCCCGGGGCCAGTCGGTAGAGGTCGAGCCCGCTCGGCCCGCGACCGGCGATCGTGTTGCCGACCACGGACGTCGAGACGGACGTGCCCACCACGGAGATGCCGTGGTTGACCGCGTCCGCGACGGTGTTCCCCGTGACGGCCGTGCTCGCGTTCCGCACCCGGATCGGCGTGTCCCCGCCGACGATGCGGTTGCCGGTGAGGGTGGCGGTGCCGCCGCTGGAGGTGATCCCGAACCGGTGGTCGCCGGTGATGGTCGTCCCGGTCACGGTGGTGGGGGCGGCGCTGTCCACCAGGACGACGCCGTCCCGGTTGTGCTCGAGCGCGGCGCCCACGATCCGGACGTGGTCGGCGTCGACGATGCGCACCCCGGCCCGGCCGTTGCCGCGCAGCTCGCCACCCAGGACGGCCACGGTGCCGTACGACCGCAGGGAGGCGCCGCCGGCCGAGGGCCCGTCCGACAGCGGTGAGCCGCTGAAGTACACGCCGCAGTCGGCGTTGCCGGCGGCCGTGACATCCGTGAGCGTGACGTCCTCGGAGCCCTGGTCGGCCGAGATGCCGTTGCGGCCGTTGCCGCTCGCGGTCGAGCTCCGCACCGACGTCGCCACCGTGCCGCGGTGCAGCGTCAGGCCGTCGACGGCGTTGGCGGTGAACCTCGACCCGGTCACCGTCAGGCCGCGGGCCTCCGAGGCGAAGACGCCGTAGTGGTTGCGCTCGAAGGTGGAGTCGGTGACCTGGCCTCGGGCGGGGCCGCTGGAACCGCCGGTCCAGGCGATGCCGCCGGTGCGCCCGGCCCAGAAGCCGAGGTCCGTGGCGTGCACATCGGTGAGCGCCATGGTGCCGCTGACCGCGCGCACGTAGGCGCGGCCGTCCTCCGGGTCGTCGTCGGGTCGCGCGCGCCCGGGGTCCCAGCTGCGGACCGTCAGGGCCTTCGCCGTGCTCCCCGCGAGCTCCAGTCCCGCCTTCCACGCGACGACGGACACGAAGCCGGAGTTCTCACTGCGCAGTCGGAGCTGACCGCCGGGCGCCTTCACCACGAGCCGGGCGTCGGGCGCGACGAGGACGTTCGTCCGGATCAGCAGCGCTCCCCCCTGCTGCTCGGCGGCGCCGAACCGGATCAGGTCACGCGTCTCGTAGTCGATACCGCGGGGGGTCAGCACCAGCGTGTCGACGCCGTCGACGGTCTGCACGTATGGCGCCGATCCCGGCCGCAGCCCTCCGACCAGCGTGAGCAGTCGCGCGTCCTCGGCGCGCAACCGGTCCTCCTGACGCTGCTCCTGGGCGCTGACGGCACGCGCCTGGGCCGCGATCGAGGCAGGGGCGGGCGGCGTCGGCACGGGTTCGGACCGGAACGGACGGCCCGCCCAGGCGACTCCGAGCAGCGCCGCGACGATCAGGAAGCTCCCGGCCAGTTGTGCCGGCGTGCCCCACCCGGACCGCCGGGGACTCACGTGGAGACCACCGCGGTCGCCTCGCCCGCCGGTGAGAGGCTCGCCTCCGTCTGGGCCTCCCCGCCGGCCAGGTCGCTGCGCCGGGTCAGCCAGCCCTGCTTGTTCATGGTGATCATGGCGTAGGTCTTCAGCGGCAGCGCCACCAGGATGATCACCAGCGTCACCAGGGGCAGGAGCATCAGATCGGACGGACGACGCTGCAGGTGGCTGATGCTCCGGATGGCCCGACCGACGAACAGCCACGCCACCGCCACACCCAGGACCCATCGCGGCGCGTCGCTCAGGCCGGCCGCGACCACGTAGAAGACCGCCGCGAACATGGTCACCGGGGTGAACAGGATCTGCAGGACCGTCACCTGGCTGACCAGTGGCACGCGCCAGAGCCATCCCTTCCAGGCGGCGGTCAGGTAGCACCGGTAGCTGTTGCGGCTCCACCTCACCCGCTGCTTGCAGAAGGCGCGGAACGTGTTCGGGAACATCGACAACGCACGGGCGGAGCCCTGGTGCACCGTCCTGTATCCGCTGGCGAGGACCAGCCACGTCAGCCGGCCGTCGTCACCGGCGATGCAGCGCCGCCCGAGGAAGAACTCGTGCTCGAGGTGGTCGAGCACCGGCAGGACGGCGCTGCGCCGGTAGGCCGCGGTCCGGCCGGAGACGCACACGACGGCGCCGGCGCTGCCGGTCGCGGGCACGTAGTCGAGATAGCGCAGGTCGATGATCCAGTCGGCGACACGGCGCCAGACGCTGGACTGCGCCTGGTAGACGTTCTGGCGGGTGCTGACCGCGCCGACGGCCGGGTCGGCGAAGGGCATCTGCACGTACGAGAGCAGGCCGGCCTGCCACTGGGTGTCCGAGTCGCACAGCACGATGACCTCGCCCTGGGCCGCCCGGATGCCGACCCCGAGCGCCGACCGCTTCCCCTCGTGGGCGAACGAGATCACCGTCAGCCGGGGGGCGTCGCGGGCCGTGAGCCGGGCGAAGGCCTCGGTGTCCTCGACGTCCAGCACGACGATGATCTCGGTCGGGTACTGGGCCAGCCAGCTGTCCAGGCACCGGTCGAGCACGTCCGGGTCCTCGCGGAAGGACGGGACGACCACCGACGTCGTCGTCCGGAAGTCGTTGAGCGTCGACCGGGAGCGGGCCGACAGCATCTTCCGGATCAGCCAGATGGACCAGGACAGGATCCCGACGACGCCGATCGGCAGCAACAGGTGCACGTTACGGACGAGCACGGAAAATGCGTCGGACATCGCGATTCTCGTTTCCCCCAGCAGTGCAGCCCCGTCATGACGATCGACGGACCCGGCGACGCGCGGGTCCGGAACGCGTCGCCGGGCGGGCAGCCTATGCGCGATCCGTCGTCGAGAGAGCGGCGTCCGACGTGGTCAGTAGGGCGTCGGATCCGTTGCGTGCCCGTCTCGTCACATCGAGGAATGAGAATGCGCGGCGGGGAAACGTGCACCGCCTCATTCATGAAGATTGCGTGAAGTCGCATCCCCGACGACTGATATGACGCCCGGTAACGGTAATTACCCATTCGCTTTCCGGGATGGACGGCACGGCCCCGCGGCTCCCGGCGATGCGTCGCGCCGGTCCCACCCCAAGGGGTCCATCGGCGGCCCGACCCGCCCCTGACCTCCCCCCACGTGGTGACGGAGGGGGTGGGGGGTGCCCGTCCGCGGGTACCGTCGCTGCGCCCGGGAGTGTCACCTGACCCGGTGACACGAGCGGGGGAGAACGCGCGGTGAGTGAGTACAGCTGTCGGTTCAGCATCGTGGTGCCGACGTACAACCGGCGCGACGTGCTCGTGGAGAGCATGCGGTCGCTGGCCGCGCTGGAGATGCCCTGGCCGGTCGAGCTCCTCGTCGTCGTCGACGGGTCGACCGACGGCACCGCGGGGGCAGCCCGCGCTGTTCCGATGCCCCTTCCCGTGCGGGTGATCGAGCAGCCCAACGGTGGCGCCGCGTCGGCCCGCAACACCGGTGCGGCGCAGGCCCGCGGCGAGTACCTGCTCTTCCTGGACGACGACATGGTCGCCGACCCGCGGTTGCTGATCGAGCACGACGCCGTCCTCGGCCGGGGAGCCGACGCCGCCGTCGGCCACATCCCCATGCACCCCGACTCCCCGCGGACGCTGCTCAGCGCCGGCGTCGAGCGCTGGGCGAAGCAGCGGCACGAGCGGCTCGCCCGCACCAGCGGGAAGCTGGCCCTGGGCGACCTGCTGACCGGCCAGCTGTCGGTCCGCGCCGGCGTCTTCGCCGCCGCGAACGGGTTCGACGAGGCCTTCAACGCCGACGGGTCCTTCGGCGCCGAGGACACCGACTTCCTCCACCGCCTGCTGCAGAGCGGCGCGGTGGTCTCCTACGCCGCCGGCGCGGTCACCTGGCAGCGCTACGTGGTCACCCCCGACCAGTACCTGCGCCAGTGGCGGCAGGGCGGCCGCGCCGACGCCGTCCTGGCCCGCAAGCACCCGGCGCTGGCACGCACGCTCGCCGAGCAGCACGGCGCCGGCACGCTCTCCGGACGGGTGCTCTCGCGGTGGGCGCCCGCCGTCCCCTCCCGGCTGGGCCGGGCGCTGGCCGCCTACCCGGTCGCCCGCGCCCGTGCCGGCCGCACCGACCTGTTCACCCGCTGGGCCTTCGCCCGCGTCCGCGACGCCCTCTACTGGAAGGGCCTGACCGAGCAGGGCGGCTGGCCGGCCGCCGACGCTCCGGTCGTGCTGGCCTACCACGCCATCGAGGACGTCGACGACGCCGTGATCGGCGACTGGTGCGTGGCGCCCGAGCTGTTCGAGCGGCAGATCGACGCCATGACCGCGGCCGGGTTCACCTTCGTCGGACTCGGTGACGTGCTTGCGGCCCTCGACGGCGCCCCGCTGCCCCCGCGTCCGGCGCTGCTCACGTTCGACGACGCCTACGCGAGCCTCCTCGTCTCCGCGGCGCCGGTGCTCGCGGCCCGCGGCATCCCGGCCGTCGTCCTGGTCGTGAGCGATCACGTCGGCGGCTGGAACGAGTGGGACGCCCGTCGCGGCTCCGCGAAGCTGCCGCTGCTCACCGCCGCCGAGCTGCAGGACCTCGCCGGTCTGGACTGGGCGATCGGCGTTCACTCCCGGACGCACGCGCACCTGACCCAGGCCGACGACGCCACGCTGCGGAGCGAGCTCGAGGAGCCGCTGCGCGCCCTGCGTGCCCTCGGCCTGCCGGTCGAGCCGGTGCTGGCCTATCCGCACGGCGAGCACGACGCCCGGGTGCGCGCCGCCACGTGCCGTGCCGGCTACACCGCCGCCTTCGCCCTCGAGGGACGACGCCCGGGGAGCTCACGGTTCGCCGTGCCCCGCATCGAGGTCCGCCGCGACACCACCCCCGACGCGCTGATCGCCGCCGCGCTGAACCCGCCCCGGCACCCCGCCCGCGAGGTCGCGCGCGAGGTGCGCGGCCTCGCCCGCCGGGTGCTGCCCGAACGCGTGCTGCGAGCGCTGGGATGACCGCGCCCCGTCCCGACACCGCTGACGAGACCGCCGCCGAGGACCGCACCGCTGGTGAGGACCGCGTCGCATCGGCGATGACGGGCCTCTTCGGGCGCGACTCGGTCTACCTGCTGTTCTGGTTCCTCCAGGTGCTGGTGGCGGCGCTCGCCACGCCCGTGGCCACCCGGCTGCTCGGCGCCGGGGAGTACGGCGTCTTCGCCGCGGCCAACGCCGTCATGCAGGTGCTCTTCGTGCTCGGCGGGTGCGGGCTGTCGGTCGCCGTCCAGAAGTTCTACGAGGACCGCGGGCCGGACGCCGCCCGGCGGCTGCTCACGCTCAGCGTCGTCGCGGCCGTCGTCGTCACCGCGATCGCGCACCTGACCGGTCCGCTGTGGAGCGAGCCGCTGGGGTTCGGGGAGTACCAGGGCGCCGTCCGGCTCGCCGTCCTGTGGGCGGGCACGTCGGCAGTCACCGCGGCGCTGCTGGCGATGCTGCGCAGCCAGGACCGGCTCCTGGCCTTCAGCTGCGTGAGCCTGCTGCAGTCGGTGGTCGCCGAGGTGCTGAGCCTCGTGCTGCTGATCGCGCTCGAGCCCTCCGGCAAGGCGTTCGTGCTCGGCCGCCTGGTCGCACAGGTGCTCGCCGTCGTCGTCGGCGTGGCCATGACGCGCCTGCGCGGGGTGGGTGCCGGCGACCTGCCCCTCGTCCGGGGCGCCCTGGTGTTCGGGCTGCCGCTGGTGCCGGCGATGCTGGGCTCGTTCGTCCTCGGGGCGGCGGACCGCTTCCTGATCCAGGAGCAGCTCGGCGAGGTCGCGGTGGCCCAGTACTCGGTCGCCTACAACATCGCCGCCCTGCCGATGCTCGTGCTGAGCGTGCTCAACACCGTCTGGCTGCCGCGGTTCTTCGCCGTGGGGTCGGGTGCCGACGGCGACGCCGTCATCACCGCCAGCCGCGACGCCCTCTACCGTCTGGTCGCTCCGGTGATGGTGGGCCTCTCGGTCGCCGCGCCGCTGGTGCTGCGGCTGTGGGCGCCCGCGGAGTTCCACCCCGATGACCTCCTGCTGGTCACCGCGGTCGTCATCGTCAGCGCGGTGCCCTACACGGCGGGGCTCTCGGCCACCCGCACGCTGCTGGCCGCCTCGCGCACCCGCATGATCGCGGGCTCGGCGGTCGTCGCCTCGGTCGTGAACGTGCTGCTCAACCTCTGGTTCATCCCGGTCTGGGGCATCCTCGGCGCCGCGTTGGCCACCGCGGCCGCCTACTCGCTGCAGCACGTCCTGCTGCTGCTCCCCACCCGCGGGCGACCGCACAGCACCACGCACGCCGGGCTGCTGCAGAGCCTCACGGGCGTCGTCCTGGCGCTGCTGGTCGTCCTGCTGCCCACCGATCCCGCCGGACTGGTGCTGCGCGCGGTGCTCGCGCTCCTGTGCCTCGCCTGGTTCGCGCGGGCCTACCTGTTCATCCGCACGCCAGAAGGGGCGATGTCATGACCACCTGGTGCTGCGAGTTCGAGTTGTCCGACGGCCGGTTCGCCGCGGTGACCCCGCGCGGGGAGCAGGACGCGGCGCGCGTCCTCGTGCGGCTGCACGGGGAGCCCCTGGGCTACCTGACGGTGCCGCTGGCCGCCGCGGAGGCGGACGTCGTCACCGAGGCGGCCATGGCCCGGTACGCCGACCGCATCGACGCACACCTCGCCGTCGAGGGGCTGGCCGAGCTCTCCGCCGTCACCGGCGCCTGCCCCAACCGCGTCGTCGCCGGCGCGCTGGTCTCCGTCGTCGTGTGCACCCGCAACCGTGCCGCGCAGCTCGGGGCCTGCCTCGACCGGCTCGCCGCGCTGACGTATCCGCACCTCGAGATCCTGATCGTCGACAACGCCCCCACCGACGACAGCACGCGCCGGGTGGTCGAGGCCGCGGCGGCCGCGGATCCGCGGTTCCGCTACGTCGTCGAGCCGCGACCCGGGCTGTCCTGCGCGCGCAACAAGGGACTGGCCGAGGCCCGGGGCACCTACCTGGCCTACACCGACGACGACGTCGCGGTCGACGCCGGCTGGGTCGAGGGACTGCTCAAGGGCTTCGGCAGTGCCGCCGATGTGGGATGCGTGACCGGACTCGTCGCCACCGCCGAGATCTCCGGCGCGGCCGAGGAGTACTTCGACGCCCGCGCGGCCTCGTGGTCGACCCGGTGCGAGCCCCAGCGCTTCGACCTCGACGGCTCCGCGCCGCCGGACGCCCTGTACCCCTACTCGCCCGGCATCTTCGGCACCGGGGCGAACCTGGCCTTCGAGCGCGCGCTGCTGGTCGAGCTCGGGGGCTTCGACGAGGCGCTCGGCGCCGGAACGCGCACCCGCGGCGGTGAGGACCTCGACATCTTCGTCCGGGTGCTCCGGGCCGGCCGCGCGCTGGTCTACGAGCCCGCCGCGCTGGTGTGGCACCACCACCGCGCCGACCGCGAGGCGCTGCTGAGCCAGATGTTCGGCTACGGCACCGGCCTCTCGGCGTTCGTCACCAAGTGCCTGCTGCAGTCGGGCACCCGCCGGGAGGTGCTGGGGCGCATCCCGCTCGGGGTGCGGCGGATGGCCGGCATCCGCAGCCAGACGAAGGAGCGGCTGACGCCCACGGTGGAGGCGCCGCGCGGCGCGATGCTGCGCGAGTTCCTGGGCTTCGGTGCGGGGCCGGTGCTCTACCTGCGTGCCCGCCGCGCGGTGCGCGTCGCACCCAGGAGCGGCGGATGAGCACTCGCCTGGCGCCGGCGCCCACGGTCGAACCGCCCGCGGCCACCCCGCTGTCGTGGCGGTCGTGGCGCTGGTGGGTGGTGCCGCTCGGGGCCCTCGCCCTGTTCGCCGTCTGGCTCCGGTCGCTGGACGACGTCGCGCTGGCGAAGACCGCCGGCTGGGGTCTGCTGCCCGCGCTGCCGTCGTCCTGGTACGGCGCCTTCGCCGGCACGATCCTGCTGTACCTGTGGGCGCTGCTGTCGCGGCACCGCATCGGCCACACGCTCGCCGCGCTGCACGTCGTCCTCGTGTCGTTGCTGTTCGCCACGACGGCGGTGGTCTACGACGCGCCGCGCTACCCGTGGACGTACAAGCACATCGGCGTCGTCGACTACCTGCTGCAGCACGGCACGGTCGACCGCTCGATCGACATCTACATGAACTTCCCGGCCTTCTTCTACCTGGCCGCGGGCGTGCACCACGCAACGGGCGTGCCGGTCGAGGAGCTCGCCCGCTGGGCGCAGCCCTTCCACGCCCTGGTCGCCGCGGCCGCCGTGTACTGGGTGGTCGGCGGGCTGTCGACCGCCCGGCGCGTGCGCTACGGCGCGACGCTGATCTGCACCCTCGGCGACTGGATCGGGCAGAACTACTTCGCGCCGCAGGCTCTCGCCTTCCCGGTCGCGCTGTTCGTGCTCGGCGGGCTGCTGCGCTCGGTGCCGCCAGGGGCGGAGGGGTTCCGGTTCGCGTGGCTCGCCGACCGGTTCCCGAGGGTGCCGGAGGCCGACCTGCCGCCCGGGAGCGGGTTCTGGCGGTCCGGGTGGGGTGCGCTGGTGCTCGTTCTCGGCTTCACCTACGCCGTCGTCTCACACCCGCTGTCGCCGGTGCTGCTGCTCGCCCAGTCGGTCGGGGTGTACCTGCTCCTGCGACCGGTCCGCCGGTGGCTGCCGCTCCTCTTCCTCACCATCGAGGCCGTCTGGCTCGCTCTCGCCTGGCCGTTCCTGACCAGCACCTACGAGCTGTTCTCCTTCGGCCTGGACAACGTCGCGCCGCCGCAGGTCGCCGTCACCGAGCCGCTTCCCGGCTACACGACGGCGCTCTGGGCGGCGCCCGTGCTGATGGGCGTGCTCGCGCTGCTCACCCTGTGGGCCTCGGCCACCGCGTACTTCCGGCGGGGACGGGCGGCCCGCGTGCTCGTGCCGCTGGGCCTGGCCGCCGTGCCCGTCGCGATGGTGCTCGCCCAGCCGTACGGCAACGAGGGCATCTTCCGGGCCTATCTCTTCGCGCTGCCGTGGGCGGCCTTCCTCATCGCGCTGCAGGTCTTCGACGAGCAGCGCGCGTGGACGCCGCAGCGCCGGCTGATCGCCTGGGGTGCTGTGGTGGTCGTCGCCGTCCTCACGCTGCCGGCCAACTTCGCCGGTGAGATGAGCTACCGGGTGGCGGCCAGTGACGTGGCCGCGGACGAGTTCTTCGAGGAGCGCACGCCGGAGGGCTCGGTGCTGCTGCCCTTCACCTCGTCGTTCCCCACGCGGAGCACCGGCGAGTACCCCGACCACCTGCCCCGGCCCACCGAGGGGACCGTGGGCCTCGACGAGCTGCCCGGGTTCGCCGCGGCGGCGACCGACCAGGACGACCTCATCGCGTTCACCCTGGATTCCTGCGACACCCGCCCCGGCGGCGGGCCCGTGTACCTGGTGCTCGGCCCAGCGGCGGAGGACACCGTGCGGCTCTTCGGCACGATGGAGCTCTACACCTACCGCGCCTACCAGCGAGTGCTGAGCGAGAGCCCGGACCTCAGCGAGGTCTTCCGACAGGGCAGGACGGTGGTCTACCAGTGCCGGTTCTGAGCAGCGGCCGGCACCGCGCCCGCCCTGATCCCGCGCTGTGGTGGCTGGTGGCCGTCGTCCTGGTCGTCGTTCTGGTCGGTGGATGTCGCGCGGCCCGGATCGGGACGCCCCGAACGGCCGCTCCCGTGGAGCCCGCCAGACCGACGGCCCACTCCGGGGTGCCGGCCGACTGGGGACAGGTCTTCGCCGACGACTTCGACGGGACGGCCCTGGACCGCAGCGTCTGGCAGCCGGATCGGTCGGGGGAGAAGGCGGGGGTGCCGTTCAACACCGACATCGAGGACGGCTGGTTCAGCCCCGACAACGTGTCCGTGGCCGACGGCTCGCTGGTGTTCACGATCGGGGACGACGACCGGACCATCCACGGGCTCACCTACGGCTACAGCAGCGGCATGGTGCAGAGCAACGCCGCGATCCCGCTGACGCCGTCGCGCTACGTCGAGGCGCGCATCCGGTTCCCCCGGTGCGACGGCTGCTGGCCCGCGTTCTGGCTGCATCCGCTGGACCGGTGGCCGCCCGAGATCGACATCGCCGAGTACCTGGAGACCGGCGTCAAGAGCCGGCCGGGCTTCAACTACTTCGACGCGGACGGGAAGAAGACCGGGCTGAAGGAGTACGGGGCGCGCGGCGTCGACTACCGCGACGAGTGGCACACCTACGGCGTCCTGTGGGAGGGCGACCGCATCGTCCCCTACCTGGACGGCAAGCCCTACCCCGAGCTCGCCGCGACCGAGAACATCACGCAGGGGCCGATGATGATCATCCTCAACCTCTCGGTGCGCGCCGGGTTCGACACCGTGCCGGGGCAGAAGATGCTCGTCGACTGGGTGCGGGTGTGGTCACCGCCCGCACCGTCGTCCGCTGCACCGTCGTCCTGACGGGCGCTCAGGGACGACGACGGCGTTGCCGGAGGCGGGCCAGCGCGTAGCTGCCCGCGGTGAGGGCGGTGCCCTCGACGATCGCCCAGGCGCGGGCCGCCCCGGCGGGGTCGCCGGTGACCAGGCCGCGGAGCCCGCGCAGGACACCGCGCGGGAGGGTGCGCGTGACGTAGGTGCGTTCGGTCTCCAGCGCGGCCTCGGCGCCGGCCAGCGTGCTGACCAGCGCCTTGGAACGGCCCTCCGCCCGGCAGCGCCGCCGGAAGTACGCGCGGGTGACGCGGTCGGGGGAGACGTTGTGGCGGCAGGCGGCATCCGGTTCGAGGACGATCCGCGCCTCCGGATCGGCGGCGCGGGCCCGGATCGCGAACTCGGTCTCCTCGCAGCCGGCCGCGTCCTTGCCCAGCCGGCCCATCGCCTCGTCGAAGCCGCCGACGCCGGTGAACACGTCACGGCGGAAGCTCATGTTGGCGCCGATCGGGTTGCGGATCTCCGCCCGCCCGGTGGGCAGCCCCCGGTAGCTGCAGCCCACGACCCAGAGGAACTCGTCGGGGAACCACGCCGGCCGGGGCGCCTGCCACGCGGGGACGACGTGTCCCCCCACGCCGGCGACGCGCGGATCGGCGTACGCCTCGAGCATGCGGGCCACCCAGTCCGGCTCCGCGGCGGCGTCGTCGTCGAGAAACGCCACGACGTCGCCGGTGGCGGCCCGGACGCCGGTGTTGCGGGCGCCGGACAGCCCCCGGGTCTCCTCGTTGGCGAAGCAGAGGACGTCGGGAAAGGCCTCGCGCGCCCGGGCGAGCAGCTCGTCGTTGTGGTCGGAGACGAGCACCACCTGGTCGGCAGGGCGGGTCTGGGCGCGCAGGCTCGCGACGGCGGCGCGGATGTCGTCCCAGCGCTCGAGGGTGTACGCGCAGATGACCACGGTGAGGGTCGAGGGCGCCAGGGAAGCCCGTGCACGGTGGGCGAGCGTGCCGTGCTGCTGGGTCATGACACGCACGCTACAAGCGGTGGAGGCATGCGGTCATCACGCCCACGGGGGAGACGGTCGCCCACGTCATCGCGGCGATTCCTCTTCTGCCGGCGCGGCGCGTGTCAATGACGAAACCGTCCGTCCCGGTTACGGTCGGACGGTCGCCCGGAACGGTTCCGGTGCGCAGGGTTCGGGGAGAGCGTTTCGGTGGTCAACGCGCACGCCTCGGCATCGCCGTCCTTCGACGGAGGCGAGCGGTCGCGCGGGTCGGTGCAGCCGCGCCGGGCGGTCGCCCCGGTGCCGGCCGCGGGGCTGAAGCCCTGCGTCTGCGGGCACGGCCGGCAGGCGCACCAGCACTACCGCCGCGGCAAGGACTGCGCCCTGTGCTCCTGCGCCCGGTACCACCGCCCGCTCCTCACGCGTCTGTTCCGCTGACCTCCGGCCGCCGGAGGCCGCGCAGAACCGCGGCGGCCGCGGTGGCGACCACGACGGCAAGGTAGGCGGCGTAGGGCACCCGCACGTCCGTCGCGTCCAGCGGCCAGAGCAGCGGGACGCCCGGACCGGTGGCGACGTCGCGGAGCAGGTGCAGGGCGACCCCGGCGGCGAGGCCGACGGCCGCCGTCCGTGGGCGGGACCGCGACAGTGCGGCGGCGAGCAGGAGGACGACGACGGTGACCGCTGCGTGGGTGACCGGCCGGCTGCCCTGGTGGGCGACCGGTTCGCCCCACAGGTAGAGCGGGACGTGGTCGGCGTCGAGGCCGACCGAGCCGATGAGCACCCAGGGCAGCAGCGGCGCCGGCGCGCCGCGCAGCCCGGCCAGACCGAGTGCGGCCAGCGCCAGCCAGGCGGTGAGCAGGTGCGCCGGCTCGTCGAGCAGCCCGACGACCGGCACCGGCCACGCCCGGGCGGCCTGGACGACGTCCAGTGCGCACACCGCGGCGAGCCCGAGCACCGGCGCGAGGACCCGGCCGGTGCGGCCGACCGTCGCCGGGCCCCGGCTGCGCTGTGCCACCGGGGCCGGACGACTCAGGCCGACTGGACGTTCGCGAGCGCCTGCGCGGGCCGGATCGCCTGCGCCGGGACGATGCTCACCGGCGAGCGGCGGTCGATGACGGCACCCTTGCCGTTGAACCGCTCGACCAGCAGGGCCCGCAGCACCCGGAACCCGTCACGCCACGTGTTCAGGTTGCTCTGTCCGAAGATGCGCTCGAACTCGAAGCTGGGCACCTCGGTGATGCGCATGCCCGCCTTCGCGACGCGGGTGTTGATGATCGTCTCGATCTCGAACCCGTCGCCCCACAACTTCTCGGTGCGGCCGCGGTCGGCCACCTCGAGCTCGAGAGAGGGCAGGCAGTACGACCAGAAGGCGTTGTAGCCGTAGCAGAGGTCGGTGTAGCGCGTGCCGTAGAGCACGTTCACGATCCGGTTGAGCCAGCGGTTACCCCAGGCGCGCATCGGCGTGATGTCGTCGCTGCCACCGCCGGCGATGAAGCGCGAGCCCTTGGCGAAGTCGGCGCCGTCGAGCAGGGCATCGACGTAGCGGGCGATCTCCCGGGGGTCGGCGGACCCGTCGGCGTCCAGCATGACGACGACGTCACCGGTCACCGCGGCGAAACCGCAGGCCATGGCGTTGCCCTTGCCGCGCCGGTTCTGCCGCACGATCGTCACGTCGGGGCGCAGCGCCTGCGCCACCTCGATCGTGCCGTCGACGCTGTGCCCGTCGACGACGATCACCTGGTGGACGTCCTCGGGCAGGAGCCCGAAGACATGCGGCAGGTTCTTGGCCTCGTTGTAGGTGGGAATGACGACGCTGACCCGCGGACGCCGCTGGGCGGCGGGGCTGGCGGCGAAAAGGTTGACGACGGCTCCGTCACGCATGCCGGGTCCTCTCGTACGAGACGGGTCCGGTTTCGCCTCTGCTATCCGCCGGGCTATGGCGACCAGATGGTGCCCGGCGGGTCATCGCTTCCCCGTTGTGAACTACCTGTCGAGCTGTGGTGTCGACGGGAGCCGGGGCGCGTCCGGAGACTGGCACCTTCCCCCGTGGAGGTCGGCGCGTCAGTGCACCTTTCCCCCGTCACGCACTGTAGTCGATGGACCGACTACACCGGCCCCTCGACCTGCGGAGTCACCGATCGGGGGACAAGGAGCGTGCCTCCACCCGACCCTTCGGGGGGAGTTCCTTCACTGTGAGTGACGACGCGCCCGTGTCAGCGTGAGCGATGAGGTGCTCGCGGCTCAGGCCCCGGTCCAGCTCAGCAGCCGTTCCGCGGCCCACGTGTTGACCACGCGTTCCACCGGAACCCCGCACTCGACGGCGCGCTCACACCCGTTGCCCTGCCAGTCGAGCTGGCCCGGGGCGTGTGCGTCGGTGTCGATCGCGAACTCGCAACCGGTCTCGACGGCGAGGGTGAGCAGCCGGCGGGGCGGGTCGAGCCGCTCCGGGCGGGAGTTGATCTCCACCGCGGTCCCTTGCTCCACGCAGGCGCGGAAGACCGCCTCCGCGTCGAAGGTGCTCTCCGGGCGCGGGCGCTGGGTGCCGTTGCGCTGCCGGCGGCCGATGACGAGCCGGCCGGTGCAGTGCCCGAGGACGTCGGTGTGCGGGTTGGCCACCGCCGCGAGCATGCGCGCGGTCATGGCCGACGAGTCGGCGCGCAGGTCGGAGTGCACGCTGGCGACGACGACGTCCAGGCGGCCGAGCAGCTCGTCGGTCTGGTCGAGGCTGCCGTCGACGTTGATGTCGCACTCGATGCCGGTGAGGATCCGGAACGGCGCGAGCTCCTCGTTCAGCGCGGCGACCACGTCGAGCTGCTGCTCCAGCCGGGCCGCGCTGAGCCCGTTGGCGACGGTCAGCCGGGGCGAGTGGTCGGTGAGCGCGATGTACTCGTGGCCGAGGGCCATCGCGGCCTCGGCCATCTCGCGGATCGGACTGCCGCCGTCGGACCAGTCGGAGTGCAGGTGCAGGTCGCCCTTGAGCGCCGCGCGGAACTCGGCGACGTCGTCGGCCAGCGGGACCAGCTCGGCGAGGTCCTCCTCGAGCTTGGTCAGGTACTCGGGCACCTGCCCCTTGTGCGCCTGGACGACGACGGCGGCGGTCTTCGGGCCGACGCCCTTGAGGTCCTTGAGCGTGTTCGTGCGGATCTTCAGGTCGAGCTGGTCGTCGCTCAGCCCGTCGACCACCGTCGCGGCGGTGCGGAACGCCTGCACGCGATAGCTGGGCTCGCGGGCGCGCTCCAGGAGGAAGGCGATCCTCCGGAGCGCGGCCGCGGGCGTCAGGAGTGCGGTCAGCTCCGCCGTCCTTACTTCGAGGCCTTCTTCAGGCGCTTCTCGGTCTTCTTCTGCGCCTTGGCGGCGCGCTTCTGGGCCTGCTCGATGCTCTTCTCCGTCGATTCGGTGGCCCTCTTCGCCGCGCGGCGGGCGCGGTAGCCCACCGAGGGCTTGCCCTCGGTGTCGACGGCGGCGAGCAGCAGACCGCCCAGCAGACCCAGGTTCTTCAGGAAGTGGATGAGCTGGCCCTGCTTCGCGGTGCCCTCGGCCTCCCAGAACCGGTGCCCGGCCAGCGTCGTGGGCACGATGCTCGCGGCCAGCGTGAGCGCCGACAGGCGGGGCAGCTTGCCCAGCGAGAAGAGCGTGCCGGCCCCCACCTTCACGGCGGCATCGATCTTGACCCACTGCTCGACGTCCCGGGGCACCTGCACCGGCAGCTGCTTGTCGGCCTGCTCGGTCACCTTCTCGACGACCGGTCGCGCCCCGGCGACCCGGGACTGCGGGTTGCGCAACGTGTCGATGCCCCCGAAGACGAACGTGGAGGCGAGCAGTGGCCGGGCGATCCGGCGGACCAACATGGCGACCTCTTTCCCTGTGGGTGCGGGCTCTGTCGACGACCGTAGCGATCAGCACCGACACCCGCCCGGCCAGAAGAGGCGCGAACGTGATCCGCGAAGAGCCGGAACGCCCCCGCCGACCCCTACGCTCCCGCCATGCGACGGGGACTCCGCCAGGCAGCCGTGCTGCTCGCCGTCGGGCTGGTCGTCGGCCTCGTCGCCGCGGCCCTGTGGATGCTGACCAAGGGCGGCGGCTTCCGCGTCCCCTTCGCGGTCACCCTGATGGCGATGGGTGCCCTGCTCGCCCTCACGGGCGGCAACGCGCTGAGCCGGTCGGGCAGCATGGACACCTTCGCGTTCCTCGGCAAGGGTCCGGAGAGCGACGATCCCTACGCCGGGGAGGGCCTGACGAACGTCGGCATGTTCCTGTTCGTCGCGCTGCCCCTGCTGGTGGTCGGGCTGGCGCTGTACGGCACCGGCTGAGAGGACGGCGCCGGGTCAGTCCGTGCGGCAGCAGTAGACGGTGAGCCGGTCGCGCTTGGTGAAGGTGAACTCGTCGGCCTTCTCGCCCATCTCGCCGTCGTAGGCCACCGCCTCGGGGCCCGACCGCAGCACCACCCGCAGCTCCTCGGCCTGGAACTCGGCGTAGGCCGAGCCCCGGTCGCTGACCCCGAGCAGGGCGCCGAGCACCGCGCGCGTCCGGCTGAAGCGCACGTCGGCACGCAGGTACTGGACGTCGAGCAGGCCGTCCTCCAGGCTCGGGCGCCAGGCCGGCGCCAGCCCGCGCGGGGTGTAGCAGCCGTTGCCGATGAACAGGATCCAGACCCGCACCGGCCTGCCGTTCAGCTCCATCGACACCGGCGTCCCCGTCCGGAGGACCTGGGCGGCGGCGACGGTGAGGGCCAGCCACTTGCCCATCCGGCCGGACAGGGCGTCGCGCCGGCGCACCATCTCGGGGTAGCCGCCGATGCTCGCGGTGTTGAGGAACGGCGTCCCGTTGACGTCGGCGACGTCCACCTGGACCGCGTGCCCGTCGGCCACGGCCTCGGCGGTGTCCTCGGGCGTCTCCAGGCCGACGTCGCGGGCGAAGTGGTTGAGCGTGCCGGCGGCGAAGACGGCCAGCGGCAGCCCGTGCTCGAGCGCCACCGCGGCGGCCGAGGCGACGCTGCCGTCGCCACCGGCCACACCCAGGGCCTTCACCCGGCCGGACTCCGCCGCCTCGCGGAGCAGTTCGTCGACACCGACGTCCTCGGTCGTCTCCAGCACCTCGGCGCGGGGCAGGGTCCGGCGGATGTCCTCGGCCGGGTCGTACCCCTCGGGGCCCGAGCGCGGATTGACCGCCACGACGAGGCCCCGGCCCTCCGACAGCGCCGGTGCCTCGTGCGCCGGCCGTACCCGCGCCGGCTCCTGGGGGCGCACCCGCCACCAGTGCTGGCTGGCCGCGGCGACGGCGCCGCCGACCGCGAGCCCGGCGAGGACGTCGCCCGGGTAGTGCACCCCCACGTGCACGCGTGAGTAGCCGACGCCCAGCGCGATCGGCGCGACCGCCGCCCCGGCCAGCGGGCTCTCCATCGCCAGTCCCGTGACGAATGCCGCGGCCGACGACGAGTGGCCGCTGGGAAAGGACAGGGTGACCGGGGAGCGGCGCAGCGTGCGCTCCGAGCGGAGGTTGGCCATGTCCGGCCGGATCCGGCCGAAGAACCGCTTGAGCACGAGGTTGACCAGGGCGCTGGACACCCACATCGAGCCGATACCGCGGACGGCGCCGCGGCGGAGCGGCCCCTTCCGCAGCCCGAGCAGGACGCCGATGGCGATCCACAGGCGGCCGTTGTTGGCCGCGGTCGACAAGCGGCGCAGCCATCGGTCCGCCGGGGTGGTGGGGAGCCGGCCGATGAACGCGTGCAGGCGCGCGTCGAGGTCGCGGGCGGAGGGCATTCGTCGACGCTAGTGGTCCGACGCCGTGCGACGCCCGGAGACGCCCCCGTCCGGGTGATCCGACCGCAGGCTCCTCCGGGCGAGTGATGCCACCGCTACCGGCTCCGCCCTACCGTTCCCGGTCCGCCGGGAACCCGGCGGCCACGTTCAGGGAGGTGTCGCCGTGCTGCTCACGGGGAACGGTCGGCGGCTGGTTCGCGGCGTCGCCGTCGCGGTGTCGGTCGTGACCCTGGTCAGTCTGGTGCTGCGCATCCTCGCGCTCCGGCCCGGCGTGGCGGAGGATCTCGCCTCCGGCCGCCCGGCGGTCTTCCCCGGGTTCCCGCTGCTGTTGCCGCTGTTCGACGTCGACGGCGAGGGCAACCTGCCCTCCTGGCTCTCCTCCGGGATGCTGCTGGTCGCGGCCCTGCTGCTGTGGGGCATCGCCGTCCAGGCGCGGGCGGCCGGGAACCGGTGGCACCGGCACTGGGCGATCCTCGCCCTCGCCGTGGCCTACCTCTCCCTCGACGAGATGGCGCAGGTGCACGAGCGCCTGCTGATCCCCGTCGGGGCGGTACTGGTCGACGCCCAGGGGGTGTTCACGTTCGGCTGGGTCGTGGTCGCGATACCGGTCCTCGTGGTCTTCGCGCTCAACTACCTGCGGTTCGCGGCCGCCCTCCCGGCCGCCGTCCGGCGTGGGCTGGTGCTCGCGGCCGTGGTGTACGTGCTCGGGGCGCTGGGCCTGGAACTGGTGGGCGGCCTGATCCTCGATCACGGCTACACGGAGGCCTCGGTGCCCTACATCCTGGAGACCTCTGTCGAGGAGTTCCTGGAGATGGCCGGCCTGACGCTGCTCCTGCGCGTGCTGATCCGGGCTCAGGCCGGGGCCGTGGTCGGGGGCGGGGTCGCGGAGGCCGATCCGGTGCGGGCCGGCTGACCGGTCACGCCTTCTGGCGGGCGCGGTAGGCCGCGACCGTGGAGCGGCTGGCGCAGGTGTTGGAGCAGTAGCGGCGGCTGGCGTTGCGCGAAGTGTCGACGTAGACGTCGTCGCAGCCCTCGGCCGAGCACACGCCCAGGCGCTGCCAGCCGTGCTGGACGACGACCTGCGAGAGGCCCATCGCGACCGTCGTCGTCAGCTGCTCGACGGCCGGGGCGTCGGGACGTGCGTAGTGCAGGTGGAGCTCGCCGTCGTGGTCGGTGGCGTAGGGGCGCGGCCGCGCCAGGGCCAGTAGCTCGTTGAGCCCGGCCAGGACGTCGTCCTGGGTCTGCGCCAGTGCCACGTCGCGGACGAGCCGTGCCGTCGACACCACCTGCGCGGTCTCGCGGGCAGAGAGCTGCAGGGACGTGTCGGGCGAGAACCACTCGCCATGGGCTGTGAGGAACGCCACGACTGAGTCCGAGGTGTCAAGTTCGGCGTTGGCCAGGTCGATGGCCAATTCGACGGCACTTGACCCGTAGGTGTCGTAGTTCATGTCAGTCCCTACTGCTCCGATGCTAACCTCGGGATTACGTAGGGGGTCAACGACGTTTGACCCCCTACCGTTCCGTTCCTGCAAGTGTGAAACGAGTTCCAGCTTTGCGTGCGTACCTCACCGTCTGGCGGCTTCCCTCCGCCCCGGTGCTCCTGATCTCCGGCTTCGCCGGCCGCCTCCCGTCGGCCATGGTGCCGCTGGCGCTGCTGCTCATGGTGCAGCAGCAGACCGGTTCCTATGCCGTCGCCGGCGCGACCTCGGCGACCCTCGGCATCGCCATGGCGGTCATGGCTCCCGTGCTCGGCCGGCTGGCCGATCGCCGCGGACCCCGGCTCGTCCTGTTCGCCGAGGCGGCCCTCTATCCGCTCATGCTGCTCGCCCTCGTCGTCGCCGTCCTCGGCGGTGCGGCGACCCCCGTCGTGATCGCCGCGTCGGCCGCGGCCGGTGCCACGACCCCGCTGGTGTCCGGCACGGTGCGGGCGCTGTGGTCGCGGGTCGACCCGCGCGTCCGGCCCACCGCGTACGCCCTCGACGCCACCGTGACCGAGCTGGTGTTCGTGGCCGGCCCGACCGCGGTCGCCGCACTGACCGTGTTCGCCACCCCCGCGGTGGCCGTGGCCGTCGCCGGTGCGCTGGCGATCGTCGGCGCCCTCGGGATCGCCATGTCGGGTGCGATGCGGGCGTGGGTGCCCGCCGAGGGTCCTCGCACCGGCGTCCTGACCACCGTGCTCGCTCCCGGCATGCCGCGGATCCTGCTCAGCGGCTCGGCCCTGATGCTCGGTTTCGGCGGGCTCGAGGTCGCGATCCCGGCGTTCGCCGACGCCGCCGGATCGCCCGGCCTGTCCGGCGTCCTGCTGGCGGTGTGGTCGCTGGGTTCGGTCGCCGGTGGGCTCTGGTTCGGTGCCCGGGTCGTCAGTGCCTCGCTGCCGCGGCAGTACCGCTGGGGTCTGCTCGGCGTGACGATCGGCCTGGTGCCGCTGGCCGCGATCACCAGCCCGTGGGTGCTGGGCCTGCTGCTCTTCCTCGGCGGGACGGCGATCGCGCCGACCCTCACCGTGCAGAGCTCGCTGGTCGGCTCGATCGCTCCCGCGCACGCCACGACCGAGGCGTTCACCTGGCTGTCGACGATCGCATTCGGCGCCTCCGCCGTGGGCGCCGCCGTCGGCGGTGCCCTGATCGAGGGGCCGGCGGGCGTGAGCGGCAGCCTGGTGCTCGCCGCCGCGGGTGCGGCGGTCGCGGTCGCGGTCACGCTCGTGCCCGGCCGCCGTCCGCGGATCGCCGTCCCCACCGACCGGCAGCCCGTCGCCGCCTGACCGCGCGAGATCTGCACACTCGTGGCGATCGGGCCCCGATGGCCACGAGTGTGCAGATCTCGTGGGGGGTCGTGGCACCCCGGCCCCCGTCGAACGCCTGACGGCGGCGCTGGTAGTCTCTCTCCTCGGTGGTTACGAGGTGACTCGGACCCCGGGAGGCTTCGCCTAGTCCGGTCTATGGCGCCGCACTGCTAATGCGGTTTGGGTTAATCCCCATCCCGGGTTCAAATCCCGGAGCCTCCGCGTACGACAACTGAACACCACGCACCCGTAGCTCAACGGATAGAGCATCTGACTACGGATCAGAAGGTTAGGGGTTCGAATCCCTTCGGGTGCACGTCTGGTTGAGACACCGATCTGCCGCGCAGCCCCGACGGGGGAGGCGCGGCAGATTCGTTCCCGGACCGTCCCGAACACCCCTGGAGCACCCGAGCGCCGCCGCGGCGCCGTCCCCCGGGTGACAGAGTTGTCCAGCGACAGGTCGACCACCGGAGTGCACCGATGCGGTTCCTCTTCCGCCCGCCCGCCGACGAGGCCGCCGGGTTGCTCGTCCTCCCGTGGGACCAGCCCCTCGAGGAGTGGGACGACGAGCACCTGCTCGAGGTCCCGCAGCGGGGGATCTCGCGGCACGTCGTCCGCTTCGTCACGTCCGACGGCACCGTCTACGCGCTCAAGGAGATCGACGAGCGCCTGGCCCGGCACGAGTACGCGCTGCTCACCGATTTCGAGGAAGAGGGCCTGCCGACGGTCTCGGTGCTGGGCATCTGCGTGGACCGGCCGGACGACCTGCCGGCCATCCTGGTCACGCGCTACCTCGAGTACTCGATGTCCTACCGGTACCTGTTCTCCAGCCGGCGGGCCGACCACTCCGCCGAGCGGCTGATCGACACCCTCGTCGAACTGCTGGTGCGCCTGCACCTGGCCGGCATCTTCTGGGGCGACTGCTCGCTGTCGAACACGCTCTTCCGGCCGGACGCCGGCTCCGTCTCCGCCTACCTGGTCGACGCCGAGACCGTTGAGCGGCACGTCAGACTCTCGCCCGGGCAGCGCTCGTACGACGTCGAGCTGGCCACCGAGCGCGTGGCCGCCGAGCTGATGGACCTCGAGACCGGCGGTCTGCTGCCCGACGACATCGACCCGATCGAGATGGCCACCTGCCTGCCCGACCGGTACGCCGCGCTGTGGGAGGAGGTCACCCGCGAGGAGGTCATCAAGCCCGAGGAGCAGCGCTACCGCATCGCCGAGCGGTTGCAGCGGCTCAACGAGCTCGGGTTCGACGTCGAGGAGGTGGAGCTGATCTCCATCCCGGACGGCGGCGTGAAGCTGCGGATCAAGACCCGCGTCGCGGAGACCGGCCAGCACCGGCGGGAGTTCTTCCGGCTCACCGGGCTGGAGGTGGGGGAGCAGCAGGCCCGCCGGCTGCTCAACGACCTGCGCAGCTTCCGCGCCTACCTGGAGCAGCGCGCCGGCCGGACCGTGCCCGAGACGGTGGCGGGCCACCGCTGGGTGACCGAGGTGTACCAGCCGATCATCGACGCCGTCCCCGTCGACCTCATCGGCCGGCTCGCGCCGGCGGAGATGTTCCACGAGATCCTCGAGCACCGGTGGTTCCTCTCGGAGAAGGCCGGCCGGGACGTCGGGACGACGGCGGCCGCGCGCTCGTACTTCGAGACCGTCCTGCCGCGGACGCCCAAGGAGATGACGACCCCCTCGGCGACGGTGGGGCTGTTGTGACGCCGGGGACCGGAACGAGACAGACGTCATGACGACTCGCCCGGCGTAAGACAACTCGAGGACACATTCCCCGGGGACGATGAAAGAGGTCCCACCCACCTCGTTCCTCCGGAGTCCCCGTGCGTTTCGTCTTCCGCCCGCCCGCCACCGAGGCGGCCGGCCTGCTCGCGTTGCCGTGGGACCGGCCGCTGGCCACCTGGCCGGACGACGTCCTCGCGGACGTCCCGCAGCGGCGGATCTCCCGGCACGTCGTCCGGTACGTCGCGCTCGAGGGCACCATCTACGCGCTCAAGGAGATCGTCGAACCGCTCGCGCGCAAGGAGTACGCCCTGCTGGCGGACTTCGGTGCCGACGGCCTGCCCACCGTCGGGGTCCTCGGCATCTGCGTCGACCGCCCCGGCGACCAGCCGGCGATCCTGATCACCCGCTATCTCGACTACTCGGTCTCCTACCGCCACCTCTTCTCGACCCCACGCGGCGACGTCTCCGCCGAGCAGCTCATCGACACGCTCGTCGCGCTGCTCGTCCGGTTGCACCTGGACGGCGTCTTCTGGGGTGACTGCTCGCTGTCCAACGCGCTCTTCCTCCCCGACGCCGGAACCGTCGCGGCATACGTCGTGGACGCGCAGACCGCCGAACGGCACGCCTCGCTGTCGCCGGACCAGCGCCTGCGGGACGTCGACATCGCGATCGGCCGCGTCGCCGCCGAGCTGCTGGACCTCGAGGCCGCGGGTCTGCTCCCGGCGGACGTCGACGCGGTCCAGCTGGCCGTGGGCATCCGCCCGAAGTACGACGCGCTCTGGACCGAGCTCACCCGTGAGGAGGTCGTCCTGGACGACCACGCCTCAGGCGTGACCGGCCGGGTGCAGCGGCTCAGCGACCTCGGCTTCGACGTGCAGGAGATCGAGCTGGTCACGTCGGGCGCCCAAGCGGTCGTACGTGTGCGCACCCAGGTCGCCGGGCCCGACGCCCACCGTCGCGAGCTGTTCCGGCTGTCCGGGCTCGAGGTGCAGGAGAACCAGGCCCGGCGGCTGCTCGACGACCTGCGCGGCTACCGGGCGTGGCTCGAGCAGCGCGACGGTGCCGAACTCCCCGACATGGTGGCGGGCCACCGCTGGGTCGCGGAGGTCTACCAGCCCGTGGTCGACGCCATCCCGGCCCACCTGCTCGGCCGGCTCGCGCCGGCCGAGGTCTTCCACGAGATCCTCGAGCACCGCTGGTTCCTGTCGGAGATCGAGGGGGAGGACGTCGGGACGACGACGGCCGCACGGTCCTACTTCGACACGGTGCTGGGGGAGACGACCCGCGAGCCCGGCGTCCCCTCGATCGGGAGCCGGCTGAAACAGCCGACCGCGGCTGACGGCTGCCGCTGAGGAGTGGTGGGGGCGGGAGGCCGGGCCTGACGGTCTGGCCGCGTTGGTCGGTCTATCCAGCGATGGATAGCCACTCTCTGCCGGCTCTCCCGCCCCGCAGACACTGTGCGCCAGGTCACATTCCGGCGTCAACCCGAGCCCGGCGTGTCCCTGCGTTCCCTCGCCGCGACACGCCGTTCCCGCCTGCGACCTCCCGGCACAGAAGTCGGCTCGGCCTCAGCCGACGCGGGTGAGCACCTCGGGAGAGAGCTGGTCGATCGCGGTGTGACCGGTGAGTCCGAGCGTCAGGTCGAACTCGCCGAGCACGTCAGAGACGACCTGCCGCACCCCGCGCTCGCCGTCCAGCGCCAGCCCCCACGCGAACGGCCGGCCGAGCAGCACCGCGCGGGCACCCAGCGCCACGGCGGTGAAGACGTCGGCCCCGCTCCGCACGCCGCTGTCCAGCAGCACCGGTGCCCGGTCGAAGACGGCGTTGACGACACCGGGCAGCGCGTCGAGGGCGGAGATCGAGCGGTCCACCTGCCGCCCGCCGTGGGTGCTGACGACGAGGCCGTCGACGCCCTCGTCCAGCGCGCGCCGGGCGTCGTCGGGGTGCAGCACCCCCTTGAGCACGATCGGCAGGCGCGTGCGCGACCGCAACCAGGCGAGGTCCGCCCAGGTGATCGAGGGCCGGGAGTAGATCGACAGGAACGTCTCGACGGCCGCGCGGGGCAGCGGGGAGCGCAGGTTGTCGGTCAGCGAACCCGGCCACGCCCGCGCCATCCCCACCAGCGCACGGACGGCCGACAGTGTGGGTCGGGGCTGCGGATCCCGCGGCGCCCCGGCGGCCGCCGCGCGCTCCTCCACGAGCCGCCGGAAGACCGGGTCCGACGTGTACTGCGCGATTCCCTTGCCCAGGGCGAAGGGCAGGTGGCCGAGGTCCAGGTCGCGCGGGCGCCAGCCGAGCATCGTGGTGTCCAGCGTGACCACGAGCGCGTCGCAGCCGGCCTTCTCGGCGCGGCTGATCAGGCTCTCGACCAGCTCGTCGGACGTCGACCAGTACAGCTGGAACCACCGCGGCGAGTCCCCCATGACCGCGGCGCACTCCTCCATCGACACCGAGGCCTGGTTGGAGAAGACCATCGGCACCGCCTCGGCGGCCGCCGCCCGGGCGACCGCGAGATCGGCCTCGCGGTGCACGAGCTCGAGGGCGCCCACCGGACCGAGCAGCACGGGCCCGGGCAGCGTGCGGCCGAACAGCTCCACGCTGGTGTCGCGGTTGCTGACGTCCCGCAGCACCCGGGGGACGACGGCCCACTTGTCGAAGGCGGTGCGGTTGGACCGCTGGGTGACCTCGTCGCCGGCGCCCCCCGCCACGTAGGCGTAGGCGCGCGCGTTCAGGGCCTGCTTCGCGCGCGCCTGGAGTGCGCGGGAGGTGACGGGCACGCGGGGACGGTGGCCGTAGACACCGGCGCGGTAGACCTCGTCCTGGCGGCGGCGACCTGCGCCTGCTGCTGCGCTCACGCGTTGCACCGTAGTGAGCCCCTCGGTCCGGCTCATCCCGGCGCCCGGCGGCGGGCACCTGCCGCGCGGCGGCTGAGGGCGGCTTCTTTTTCTCGACACGCCGGGCCGACACGCCAGTCGAAACGCGTAACGGGCTAGCAACGAAGCGTCACATCCGCCACTATGTGCACTCAGCAGTACTTCATCGGGGGAGCACACGATCAGCGCGATCGGGCGGAGTGCGGCGCGGCGCCGGGGGACGACGCCGCGCGGGTCCGCGCCCTCCGCCGGCGCCCTCGCCGGGCTCCTCGTGGCCGTGTTCGAGGTCGCGCTGTTCGCCGCCGCCGTGGCGACCGCCGGGCCCGCCGCCGCCATCGACGACCCGACCCGCCCCGACGCGAGGGTGACGCACGGTCCCAGCTGCCGCCCCGGCGGGCTGGTGGTCGAGGTGCAGGCCGGCACCACGCCCTACTCCGTGCGCCTGGCGACGACGCGACAGCCCGCCGGCGAGGCGGAGGCGCTGTTGGCCCCCGGTGAGTCCACCGTCCTCCGCAGCGCTGACGTGGCCTGGGGCGAGACGATCGACGGGCGCCTCGAGTACGCGGCGCAGGACGGCTCCGGCGCCACCTACGTCGACGAGCTGGAGGACTACAGCTTCACGCGGCCCACCCAGGAGGACTGCGCGGCGGCCACCGCGCCGGCCTCCCCCGAGCTCGCCGCCCCCGGCTCGCCGTCGTCCGCACCGGCCCCCACGCCGGCTGCTGCTCCCGACGGCGGGGACGGGGCATCGGCACCCCCCGTGCCGAGCCGGTCCGACGGGCCGACGACGGCGGCGCCGGCCGCGGACCAGCAGGCCGGCACGGCCGCTCCGTCCACCGGGGACGATCCCAGCAGGGCCACCAGCACCGCCTCCGCGACGCGGGTGGCCGCCGGATCGACCGTGACGCTCCGCGGCACCGGCTTCCTGCCGGGGGAGCGGGTGACGATCCTGATGCACGCCGGTGGGGCGGTCATCGGCTCCGCCGCCGCCGGCGACGACGGCACCGTCGAGGCGGAGGTGCAGATCCCCGGCGGGACGGCGCTCGGCCCCGCGCGGCTCGACCTGGTCGGCGACAGCTCGGCGACGGTCACCAACCTCGAGCTGCAGGTGGCCGCGGCGGAGTCGGCGGTACCGCCGCAGGGCACCGTTCCGCTCTGGTCGCTGGTCGCCGCCTCGGTGGCGCTCGTGGGCAGCGCGGGTGGTCTCGTCTCGGTCGCCGGACGGGAGCGCGAGGTCCGGCGCACGATGCGCCGCAGAGCGTTCTCGTCCGGGCGCGCCTGAGCGCCATCCGGGAGACGATGGAGAGGTGACCCGGTCCGAGGACGCGCTGGCGCGCGGCGTCCCCCGGGACGCGAGCGAACTCCCCGGCGCCGTCCCCCGGGCGGCCGAGACCTGGCTGCGGATCGTCCAGGTGCACGACCGCATCACCCGGCGGGTCGACTCGGCGCTGCACCGCCAGCACGGCATCTCCCTGACCGGGTACGAGGCCCTCCGGCGTCTCGCCGAGGCGCCCGGGGAGAGCGCCACCATGGGCGAGCTCGCCGAGGCCCTGGGGTTGTCGCGACCGGGCGTGACCAACACGGTCGACCGGCTCGTGTCCGAGGGGCTGGTCCTGCGCGAGCGCGGCGGCAGCGACAAGCGCCTGCTGCACGCGCGCCTCACCCCTCTCGGCCGTGAGAAGGTCCGGGCCGCGGGGCATACGCACGACGACCTGGTGGCGCACCTGCTCACGCTCCTCGGGGACGACGTCGTGGTGGTCACCGACGCCCTCGCCCGCGTCTCGGCCGCCACCCGCGGCCGTCGCTGATCTGCTCTAACGGAACGAAAGAGGCCGGAATCAGGCGTCGGCCCGGCCTGAGCGGGTATGCAGCGGAACTCGATCTCCAGAAACTTCAAGCCCGTAGTGTTTCTGGCCCCGCCTGTCCGGGCAGGTCGTGCGGGTGAACTTGGCGGCGTGCAGCGTGGTGGTGCCGACCATCGGCCGGCCCTCGCTCCACGTCCTGCTCGACGCACTGGCCGCCGCTCCCGGGCCGCGGCCGGGCGAGCTGATCCTGGTCGACGACCGGCCCGACGGGGAGCCGCTGCGTCCGGACCGCGCCGGCCTGCCGCCGGTCCGCGTGGTCCGCACCGGAGGTGGGGGCCCGGCCCGCGCGCGCAACCTCGGCTGGCGCACCGCCCGCACCGAGTGGATCGCCTTCCTCGACGACGACGTCGTGCCTGATCCCGACTGGTACGAGCGCCTCGCCCAGGACCTCGCGGACCTGCCGCCGGACGTCGCGGGCAGCCAGGGGCGCGTGCGCGTGCCGCTGCCGGCCGACCGCCGTCCCACCGATTGGGAGCGAGGCACGGCGGGGCTCGCGACGAGCAGCTGGATCACCGCCGATCTCGCCTACCGCCGGGCCGCGCTGGCCGCGGTCGGCGGCTTCGACGAGCGCTTTCCCCGTGCCTTCCGGGAGGACTCCGACCTCGCGCTGCGCGTCATGGACACCGGCGCGCGCCTGGTCCGCGGGCAGCGATGGATCACCCACCCGGTCCGCCCGGTCGACCGCTGGGTGAGCGTCCGCGTGCAGGCCGGGAACGCCGACGATGTCCTCATGCGACGGCTGCACGGGCCCGACTGGCGGCGGCGGGCGGACGCCCCGCTGGGCCGCCGTCCGCAGCACATGGCCGTGACCGCCGCGGGCCTGGCCGCGGTGGGGTTCGCCCTGACGCGGAGGCCTCGGGCGGCGGCCGCCGCGGCCGCTGCCTGGCTGGCCGGCACCGCCGAGTTCGCCTGGCGGCGGATCGAGCCGGGCCCGCGCGACCGGGCCGAGGTCACCACGATGGCCGTCACCAGCGCCCTCATCCCACCGCTCGCCACCTGGCACTGGCTGCGCGGCGTCGTGAAGCACCGCCGCGGAACGCGGTGGCGGGGGCTGCCCGACCTCGTCCTGTTCGACCGCGACGGCACGCTCGTGCACGACTACCCCTACAACGGCGATCCCGACTGGGTCCGTCCGGTCGACGGGGCGAAGGAGGCCCTGGACCGGTTGCGCGAGCGCGGGGTACGCGTGGGCGTGGTCAGCAACCAGTCCGGCGTCGCACGCGGCATCATCACCGCCGAGCAGGTCGACGCGTGCATGCGGCGGCTGACGGAGCTGCTCGGCCCCTTCGACACGCTCCAGATCTGCCCGCACGGGCCCGACGACGGCTGCGTCTGCCGCAAGCCCGCCCCCGGCATGGTGAAGGCCGCCTGCGCCGAGCTCGACGTCGACCCGGCCCGCTGCGTGGTCGTGGGCGACATCGGCGCCGACGTGGAGGCCGCGGCCGCCGCCGGTGCGGTGGGGATCCTGGTCCCGACCCCGGTCACGCGCCGGCAGGAGGTCGAGGCGGCCCCGCGCCGCGCACCGACCCTGGCCGAGGCGGTGGACGACGTGCTGGCGGGCGAGTGGTGAGCCGCACCGTGCTCGTCGCCCGGCTCGACAACGCGGGCGACGTCCTGCTGCAGGGCCCGCTGGTGCGCGCGGTCGCCGCCGGTGCCGACCGGGTGGTGTTCCTCGCCGGGCCGGTCGGCGCCGAGGCCGCCGCGCTGCTGCCCGGCGTCGACGAGGTCTGGACGTGGTCCTGCCCGTGGATCCTCGGGAACCCGCCGCCGGTCGACGCCGGGGACGTCGCCGCGCTGACCGGGCGCATCCGTGCTCTGGCGCCCGACGAGGCGCTGATCTCCACCTCGTTCCACCAGTCGCCCCTGCCCCTGGCACTGGTCCTCCGGACGGCCGGCGTGCCGCGGATCTCCGCGATCAGCGTCGACTACCCGGGCTCGCTGCTCGACGTCCGTCATCAGGTGGACGACGACCTGCCCGAACCCGAGCGCGCGCTCTCGCTCGCCCGGGCGGCCGGGTTCGACCTCCCTCCAGACGACGACGGCCGGCTCGCCGTGCGACGACCCCTGCCCCCGGTCGCGCACGAACCCGGTTATGTCGTGGTGCATCCGGGGGCGTCGGTGCCGGCTCGCGCCTGGCCGGCCGAGCGGTGCGCGGACGCCGTCACGGCCCTGGCCGACGAGGGCTACCGGGTGCTGGTCACCGGTGGCGCGGCCGAGCGAGAGCTCACGGCCGCCGTCGCGGGGAGCCGGGGCGTCGACCTCGGCGGGCGGACCGGGCTGGCGGAGATGGCCGCTGTGCTCGACGGAGCCGTCGCGGTGGTCGTCGGCAACACCGGCCCGGCGCACCTGGCCGCGGCCCTCGGCACGCCCGTGGTCTCCCTGTTCTCCCCGGTGGTGCCGGCCGCGCGGTGGGCGCCCTACGGGGTGCCCACGGTGCTGCTCGGCGACCAGTCCGCTCCCTGCCGGAACACCCGGGCGCGCGAGTGCCCGGTTCCCGGCCACCCCTGTCTGACGTCGGTGAGCCCAGCCGACGTCGTCGCCGCCGTGGAGAAGTTGGTGAGTGCGTGAAGGTACTGGTCTGGCACGTGCACGGCTCATGGACGACGGCGTTCGTGGAGGGCACCCACGAGTACCTCGTCCCGGTGGTCCCCGGCAGGGGGCCCGACGGGCTCGGCCGCGCCCGCACCTGGAACTGGCCGGCCTCGGCCCGCGAGGTGACACCGGATGACCTGCGCGCCGAGGACGTCGACGTCGTCGTCCTGCAGCGGATGCGCGACCTCGACCTGGTGCGCGAGTGGCTGGGTCGGGAGCCCGGCCGCGACCTGCCCGCCGTCTTCCTCGAGCACAACGCGCCCGGCCTCGAACCCGGCGACGGGCCGGTGCCGCACACCCGGCATCCGCTGGCCGACCGCGACGACATCCCGATCGCGCACGTCACCCACTTCAACCGGCTCTTCTACGACAACGGCCGCGCGCCGACGACCGTGATCGAGCACGGCATCGTCGACCCGGGCGAGCGCTGGACCGGCGAGCTCGCCCGCGCCGCCGTCGTCACCAACGAGCCCGTCCGCCGCGGCCGCACGGTCGGCGCCGACCTGCTGCCGGGCCTCGCCGAGGTCGCTCCGGTCGACGTCTTCGGCATGGGACTCTCCGGGCTGCACGAGCGCTACGGCCTCGACCCCGACCGGGTCGCGCTGCACGACGACCCACCTCAAGCCGCGATGCACACCGAGCTCGCCCGGCGCCGGGTCTACGTCCACCCGGTGCGCTGGACCTCCCTCGGGCTGTCGCTGCTGGAGGCCATGCACCTGGGCATGCCGGTCGTCGCCCTGGCCACGACCGAGGTGGTGGAGGCGGTTCCGGCCGAGGCCGGGGTCCTCTCCACGCGGCCGGAGCGGCTCTGGGACGCCGTCCGCGCGTTCCTGCACGACGAGGACGCCGCCCGGCTGGCCGGCAAGGCCGCCCGCGCCGCGGCGCTGGAGCGGTACGGGCTCGCACGGTTCCTGCGCGACTGGGATGTGCTGTTGGAGGAGGTGACCCGGTGATGTGCTCGTCAGCGCGGCGAAGCCGCTCCGCTCCTACACCGGAGGTGGGTCGATGAAGATCGACCTGGTCAGCGAGCACGCCAGCCCGCTCGCCGCCATCGGCGGCGTCGACGCCGGCGGGCAGAACGTCCACGTCGCGGCTCTCGCCGCGGGCCTCGCCCGGCGCGGGCACGACGTCACCGTGCACACCCGCCGGGACGACGAGTCGCTGCCCGAGCGCATGGTCACCCAGGACGGCTACAACGTCGTGCACATCGCCGCGGGCCCTCCGCGGGAGCTTCCCAAGGACGACCTGCTGCAGCACATGCCGCGCTTCGCCCGCGAACTGCGCCGGCACTGGGCGGCGCACCCGCCGGACGTCGTCCACGCGCACTTCTGGATGAGCGGCCTGGCTTCGGTCGAGGCGGCCGCCAGCCTGCTGTCACCCGTGCCGGTGCTGCAGACGTTCCACGCGCTCGGCTCGGTCAAGCGCCGGCACCAGGGCGCGGCCGACACCTCGCCCCCCGACCGCATCGACCTCGAGCGCGGGCTGTGCCGCGACGTGGCCCACGTCGTCGCGACCTGCACCGACGAGGTCTTCGAGCTGCGCCGGCTGGGGCTGCCCAGCGACCGGGTGTCGATCGTGCCGTGCGGCGTCGACACCGGCGTGTTCACCCCGCGCGGCCCGGTGGCGCCGCGCACGGGGCGTCCCCGGCTGCTGGTGCTCGGCCGGCTGGTCGAGCGCAAGGGTCAGGACGACGCGGTGCGCGCCCTCCGTGCGGTCCCCGACGCGGAGCTGGTGGTCGTCGGCGGCCCGCCCCGCGAGTCCCTGGACGGCGATCCGGAGGTGCGGCGGCTGCGGGCGATCGCGGCGCAGGCGGGGGTCGCCGACCGGCTCTGCTTCACCGGTGCGGTGGCCCGCGCCGACGTCCCGGCGTGGATCCGCTCGGCCGACGTCGTCCTCGCCGTGCCCTGGTACGAGCCGTTCGGCATCACCCCGCTCGAAGCCATGGCCTGTGGCCGGCCCGTGGTGGCCACCGCCGTCGGCGGCCTGGTCGACACCGTCGCCGACGGGGTCACCGGCGACCTGGTGCCGCCGCGGGATCCCGAGCGGCTCGGCGAGGTCCTCGCCGCGCTGCTGGCCGACGACGAGCGCCGGTCGGCGTACGGCGCCGCCGGCGTGAAACGGGTCCGCGCGCGCTACAGGTGGAGCCGCGTCGTGGCCGACACCGAAGCCGTCTACCGGCAGGTCCGAGCACGAAAGTTCGTGGAGGTCGCCCGATGAATGCTCTTCGGCACGGCGTAGCCGTTCCGCTCCTGCACCGGAGGTGGGTATGAGTGTCACCCCTCATTCGTTCTTCGAGAACGTTGCGGCCGACGTGCCGACGCCCGACACCTGCACGCACCTCACCGGTGCGGACCACGTCGCCTCGCTCACCGCGGCGCTCGGCTCGCTCGGCGCACAGGTCGAGACGCTGGACCGGTGGGGCCGGCTGCTCGCCGAGGTGCTGTGCGGGGAGACCCGCGGCCGGCTCCTGGCCGCAGGCAACGGGGGCAGCGCCGCCCAGGCGCAGCACCTGACCGCCGAGCTCGTCGGCCGCTACCGCGCCGACCGGCCGCCGTTCTCCGCGATCTGCCTGACCGCCGAGACGTCGTCGCTGACCGCCATCGCCAACGACTACCCGGCCGACGAGCTGTTCGCCCGTCAGGTCGAGGCGCACGGCCGCGCGGGCGACGTCCTGGTGCTGCTGTCGACGTCCGGCCGGTCGCCCAACATCGTGGCGGCCGCCCGGCGGGCGCGGGAGTGCGGGATCAGGACGCTGGCGATCACCGGTCCTGCGCCCAACCCGCTGGCCGCCGCCGCCGACGACGCCGTCTGCATCAACTCCCCGTGGACGGCGACTGTGCAGGAGTGCCACCTGGTCGCGCTGCACCTGGTGTGCGCGGCCTTCGACGCGGCGGTGCTCGCCGATCCGCCGCGGGTGCCGACCGGCTCGTCGATGGGCGTCGCCCGATGAGCCGTGCGGGCAACCGGCCGCTGGTCGTCGTCGGAGACGCGCTGCTCGACGTCGACCTCGTCGGCACGGCGTCCCGGCTCACCCCCGACGCCCCCGTGCCCGTCGTCGAGGACGTCGAGACGCGGGAACGTCCCGGCGGCGCGGCGCTGGCTGCGGTGATCGCGGCGGCCTCGGCCGGACGGGAGGTCGTGCTGGTCGCGCCGATGGCGTCGGACGAGGGCGCCGAGCGGCTGCGGACGCTGCTCGAGGGGCGGGTGCGGCTGATCGGCATCCCCGCCGAGGGCGGCACCGCCGTGAAGCGCCGGGTGCGGGTCGGTGACCACTCGGTGGTGCGGATCGACAGCGGATCGGCGGTGGCGACGCTCGGGCCGTTGCCCGCCGAAGCCGCCACGGCGATCCGGAACGCCGCGGCCGTGCTCGTCGCCGACTACGGCCGTGGGACGACGGCGGCCGACGACGTGCGGGCCGCGCTGGCCGCGGCGCGGGGTCCGGTCGTCTGGGACCCGCATCCGCGCGGCGCGGATCCGGTGCCCTCGACGCGACTCGTTACCCCGAACGGCGCGGAAGCGGCGCGGGTGGCCGCGGCCGCGGGGACGGACGTCCCCGGCGACGGTCTGGCCGCGGTCGGCGCTCGTGCGGAGGCGCTGATCCGTACCTGGGGCGTGGGCGCGGTGGCGGTGACACTGGGCGCCCGGGGTGCCCTCCTCTCCTACGGCGAGGGCGCTCCGCTGGTGATCCCCGCCGTGCCGGTCGCGGGCGGCGACCCCTGCGGCGCAGGCGACTCGTTCGCCGGGGCGGCGGCGCTGGCCCTGGCCGACGGCGCGGTGACCGGCGAGGCGGTGGCGGCGGCCGTCGCGGCGGCCTCTGCCTTCGTGGCGCGCGGCGGGGCGTCGGCATGGGAGGCCGAGGACCGGCCCCAACCCAACGTCGTCGCCGAGCCCGGGGTGGACGGACTCCTCGCCCGCGTGCGCGCGGCCGGCGGCACGGTCGTGGCCACCGGCGGCTGCTTCGACCTGCTGCACCCCGGGCACGTCGCGACCCTGCGTGCCGCTCGCGGTCTCGGCGACTGCCTGGTCGTCTGCATCAACTCCGACGACTCCGTGCGCCGGCTCAAGGGCCCCTCGCGTCCGCTGGTGACCGCGACCGACCGGGCCCGCGTGCTGGAGGCGCTCGAGTTCGTCGACGCGGTCGTGGTGTTCGACGAGGACACCCCTGCCGAGGTCCTCGACCGGCTGCGCCCTGACGTGTGGGCCAAGGGCGGCGACTACGCCGGCGCCGACCTGCCCGAGGCGGCCGTGCTGCGCCGCTGGGGTGGGCAGGCCGTCGTCCTCCCGTACCTGGACGGCCACTCCACCACCGCGCTGGTCGCCCGCTCCCGCACGTGACCGGCCGAAATGGCCATTTCGGCCAACCGGTCGCGGTCGTGCTGCGGCCGCTGGGGCTCGGGGACCTGCTCACCGGCGTGCCCGCGATCCGGGCCATCCGGGCGGCGGTGTCCGACCACCGGCTGGTGCTGGCGACGACGTCCGCGCTCGAACCGCTCGCCCGGCTGATCGACGCGGTGGACGACGTGCTGCCCGCCCGCGAGCTCGAGCCGCTCGACTGGGCGGGCCCGCCACCGGAGCTCGCCGTCGACCTGCACGGGAAGGGGCCCGCGTCGCACGTCGTCGTCGCGGGGCTCCGGCCCGGCCGGTTGCTGACCTTCGACAGCCCCGGTTATCCCGGGCCGACCTGGTACGCCGACGAGCACGAGGTGCTCCGGTGGTGCCGGCTCGTCTCCGAAGGTCTCGGGGTGCCGGTCGATCCGGACGCGCTCGACCTGGCCGTTCCCGACGTCGCGCCGCCGGTGCGGGACGTCGCGGTGGTGCACCCGGGCGCCGCCTTCCCCGGCCGGCGGTGGCCGCCCGACCGGTTCGCCGAGGTGGCGCGGCACCTGGCCGTGACCGGTGCCCGGGTGGTCGTCACCGGCGGCCCGGCGGAGGTGGAGCTGGCGCGGTCGGTGGCGGACGCGGCGGGGCTGGGGGAGGACGCCGTCCTCGCCGGGCGGACGTCGTCGCTCGAGCTGGCCGCCGTCATCGCCGCGGCGCGGGTGGTGGTCAGCGGCGACACCGGCGTCGCGCACCTCGCCACGGCCTACCGGCGGCCGTCCGTGGTGCTGTTCGGGCCGGTGTCACCCGCGCTGTGGGGGCCGCCGCCGCGCCCTCAGCACGTCGTGTTGTGGCACGGCGACGGTTCGGGCGACCCCTGGGGCGCCACGCTGGACCCAGCGCTGGCCCGCATCACGGTCGACGAGGTGATCGCGGCACTCGACCGGGCCCTGTCCTGTCACGCCGAGTGGGGCCCGGAGGGCTCCGCGCAGGCGTGACGCAGCGGCTCAGCGGCGCAGGGGACGGCACCTGGCCGCGGTGTCGTCCGGAGGACGACAAGGTGTTCCGCGCAGGCGTGACGCAGCGGCTCAGCGGCGCAGGGGACGGCACCTGGCCGCGGTGTCGTCCGGAGGACGACAGAGCGCACAGCTCAGCCGCGCTGCCGCAGGGCGTCGAAGAGCACGCGGTGCAGGTCCGCCGGGTCGACCGCGGAGTAGGCGGCCCCACCCGTTGCGTCGGCGATCTGCTGGAGGGCGGTCAGGCCTGCGTCGGGGCCGAGGGCCACGCCGATGACCTTCACCGGCCGGTCAGGATCCGCCTCACTCCGCAGGGTGGCCAGCAGGGGACCGAGCTCCACGCCGGCATCGTCGTCGTCCTTGCCGTCGGTCACCACGAGCACGCTGTTCACCGCCGTGGGGTCGTAGTCGTCACGCGCCGCGCGGACCGCCGCCAGGGTCGTGTCGTACAGCCCCGTGCCGCCGCGGGTCAGCCGGTCGGGGAGGGTGTCCAGCTCCTCGTCGAGGACGTCGCGCTGCGGGCGGCCGTCGACATCGGCGTCGAGCTCGCGGGTGGGCACGAGCTCGGCCCAGTCCTGCGAACCCTCGAGCTGGTAGGCGAACGCCCACAGCCCGAGCGCGTAGTTGCCCGGAACGAGCGAGAGCGTGGACTTGGCCGCGTCCCGGGCCAGGGTGGCGCGGGTCCCGTCGCCGACGGGTGCCTCCATCGATGCGGACACGTCGAAGACGGTGAGGATCCGCGAGGGCGCGGCCAGGCTGGTCAGCCGCAAGAGGAGGGCCTGGACGGCGGAAGGATCGAGCTCGAGGGCGGCCGGCGCGTCCGACCGGATGCCGGTCGCGTCCCCGGCCCGGGGAGGGGCGGTGCCGGCGCTGTCCCGGAAGCCCGCCTCGAGCGCGGCCGTGCGGGCGGCCGTCGAGGTGAGTGCGCGGACGACCGCCTCCGCGGCGGCGGCCTGGTCTCCGGACGCGGAGCCGACCCGCACGACCGGGTAGTCCAGCGCCGGGCTGCCCTCGCGGGGGTAGACGGCCACCAGCGCGGAGCCCTCGGCGCCCGCGTTGGCCGCGTACACCTCCTGCTCGCTGACCGGCACCAGGGGCGCGTCGTCCAGACCCTCCACGCCGGCGGCCAGGGCGTCGGCCACGGTCGACGTCCGTTCGCGTGCCGCGGCCAGCACTGCCTGGACGACCGCGTTGTCGGCGTCCTCACCGCCGCCCAGTGCGGCGCGCACGGCGCTGAGCGCGGCGATCCCCTCGGCGCTGGTGGCGAGGTCGGGCACGGCGAGGGGCTGGTCCCCGGCGAGCGCCTCGCCCCATCCCGGGGGCGAGGCGGCCCAGCCGAGCTTCTCGACGGCCTCCCGGCTGGTGGCCAGCACGACGGGTGAGGTCCCCATCGAGCCCACCGCATCCAGGGGCGCCTCGCCGGCGCGGGCCATCCACGACGAGGAATCGGGCACCCACACGTCGGGCAGCGCGCCCTTCCCGAGCGCGGTCAGGTCGCCGACGGTCTGCAGGGGTTCCTGGGCCGTCACCTCGGCCACGGCACAGCCCCCGCCGTCCAGCTCGATCGGGTCGGCCAGCGTCTTCTCGGCGATCTCCCCGAGTTCCGGCGCGACCGTGACGGCGACGGTCCGGCGGGTGTCGCAGGGGCCGTCCGAGCCGGACAGCCACCACGCCAGCCCGCCGGCCACGAGGGCGACGGCGATGACGGCGGCGATGAGGACGGGAAGCGTCGGAAGACGACGCGACGGTCGGCGATCGGCGTGGCGGCCCATGCTCGCTCTCTGTGCTGGGGGTGCGGCGGAGGTGCGGCCCCCCAGCCCGCTGTCACAGCTTAGTTGCGGGCGGTCACCCAGGCGTCAGCTGTCCTGGTGGGCTCGGATCAGCCGGCGCGGACGGCGGCTTCCTCGCGCTGGCCGGCGAACCACTCCACCGTGCGGCGCAGCCCCTCCTCGGACGGCACCGTCGGGCGCCACGAGAGCAGCTGTTCGGCCCGGGTGGTGTCGGGACGGCGGACCTTGGGGTCGTCCACCGGCAGGTCGATGAAGCCGATCTCGGAGTCGGAGTCGGTGAGCTCCACGATCCACTGGGCCAGCCGCAGCATGGACAGCTCGTCGGGATTGCCGATGTTGACCGGCCCCGTGTGGCCGGAGAACGCCATCGCGAGGATGCCCCGGACGGTGTCGTCGACGTAGCAGATCGAGCGCGTCTGCGACCCGTCGCCGGCCACCGTGAGCGGCCGGCCGTCCAGCGCCTGCCCGATGAAGGCGGGGATGGCGCGCCCGTCGTCGGCCCGCATGCGGGGGCCGTAGGTGTTGAAGATCCGGACGATGCCGGTGTCGGTGCCCTTCGACGTCCGGTACGCGGTGGTCAGCGCCTCGCTGAACCGCTTCGCCTCGTCATAGACGCCGCGGGGCCCGACCGGGTTGACGTTGCCCCAGTAGTCCTCGGTCTGCGGGTGCTGGAGCGGGTCGCCGTACACCTCCGACGTCGAGGCCAGCACGTAGCGGGCCCCCTTCTCGTGGGCCAGCCCGAGGGTGTGCAGGGTGCCCAGGCTGCCGACCTTGAGCGTCTCGATCGGCATCTTCAGGTAGTCCAGCGGGCTGGCCGGCGAGGCGAAGTGCAGCACGAGGTCGACCGGGCCCGGCACGTGCACGTAGTCGGTGATGTCGCAGCGCAGCAACCGGAAGCCGGGGTGCTCCATCAGGTGCAGCACGTTCTCCGGTGAGCCGGTGAGGAAGTTGTCGAGGCAGACGACCTCGACGCCCCGTTCGAGCAGGTGCTCGCAGAGGTGGGAGCCCAGGAACCCCGCGCCGCCGGTGACGACGGCCCGCCGGATGGTCCGCGTCGGGCGGCCCGGGTCCACCACGAAGTTCTGCAAGGCATGTCCTCCCAGTCGACGGGCCGGATCGCCGGCGTGCGCCCCTCCTACCCGGTGCCGGTGCTCACACACTTCAGCGGTGAAGTGTCCGCGCCGCCGCCCTCCCTGGACGTCGACCGCACGCGGGACCGGAGCGGCCGGTCCGCCTGATTACTGGAGGTAGCTCTCCACCGTGGACTCCGGGCGTGCGTCCGCGTCGTCCGGGTTCTCGTCGTACTGGCGCTTGGCGCGACGCTGGCGCAGGAGGTCCCAGCACTGGTCGAGGTCGGCCTCGAGCTTGCTCATCCGGGCGCGCTGCTCGTCGGTGTGCTCGGTGCCCTCCCGCAGCCTGTGCTCCTCGTCGACGAGGGCGTTGATGCGGTCGAAGATGTCGTGCTCGTCCATGCCCGCTCCCTGCCCGTCGCCGTGCACGTGAAACAAGGCACCTGGAACCGCTCAGGCGGGTTCGGGCACCCAGCCCTCGACGAAGGCCGCCAGCCGCCGGGTGACCGCACCACCGGCGCGGCCCAGCGACAGCAGCGCCGCGCGGTCCAGCGGCACGCGCACCGTCCGCCGGCCCGCGGTCCGGGTGACCACCGCGTGGCCCGCGGCGACCAGTTCCGGCCACGGTCGGGCCAGTTGCTGCTGCACCCGCGCCAGTGCCGCCGCCGTGGGGACGGCGTTGCCCTCGACCATCGCGGTGACGAAGGCCGGGTCGCTGCCGACCACGCGGGTGCCGCCGGCGAAGCTGCCGGCGGCCAGCGCCAGCGCCAGGGGCCCCGCCTCGGCCGCCGCGGCGGCCAGGGCGGCCGCGAGCAGGTGTGGGACGTGGCTGATGGCCGCGACCGCGTCGTCGTGCTCGGCGGCGGTGACCGGGACGACCTCGGCGCCGACGGCCAGGGCAACCTCGGCGACACGGAGCCAGCGGCTGAGGTCGGTGTCCGGCTCCAGGCAGAGCGCCCACCGCGCGCCGGTGAACAGGGTCGGGTCGACGGCGGCGTGACCGGACCGCTCGGTGCCGCACATCGGGTGGCCGCCGACGACTCGGTTCCCGAGCGTGGCGGCCAGCGTCTCCAGGACCGGCCGCTTGACCGAGCCCAGATCGGTGATCGTGGCGTCGGGGTCGACGGTCAGCCCCTCCAGGGCCGAGGCCATGGCCGGGAGCGGCACGGCGAGCACGACGACACCGGCCATCTCCTGCGTGATCCGCACGCCCCGCGCCGCCGCGGCGTCGCGGGCCGCCGGATCGACGTCCCACCCGCTGACCGGCCGCCCACCGGCGGCCAGCGCGTCCGCGAGGGAACCGCCGAGCTGGCCGAGGCCCACGACGCCGACCGGCGGTACCGGCAGGGTCGGCACGGGGAAGCGCGGGGCCGGTGCTGCCCCGCCGATCGGTGCATCGGCCATGATCAGAGGCTATGACGCACGCGAACCTCCCTCTCCTCGCGCCATGACGCCCCGGTCGTTCCTCCTGACGCAGGAGCTCTCCGACTACGTGCGGGCGAACTCCGAGCTGCCGGACGATGTCGCCGCCGACCTGCTCGCCGAGACCGCTGCGATGGCCGAGCGCGGGGAGGCGCCGGCGACCTTCCAGATCGCACCCGAGCAGGGCGCGTTCATGCAGCTGCTCACCCGGGCGCTGCGGGTGCGCACCGCGATCGAGATCGGCACGTTCACCGGCTTCTCGGCCCTGTGCATCGCCCGAGGCCTGCCCGACGACGGGTCGCTGCTCTGCCTGGACCGCAACCCGGACTGGACGGCGGTGGCTCGCCGGTACTGGGACCGGGCGGGTCTGGGGTCGCGCATCGAGCTGCGGCTCGGCGACGCGCTGCCCTCCCTGCAGGGCCTGCCCGCGAACGAGACCTTCGACCTCGCATTCGTCGACGCGGACAAGACCGGCTACCCGGCCTACGTCGAGGAGCTCTACCCGCGGCTGACGCCGAACGGCGTCGTCCTGCTGGACAACACCCTGCGCGGCGGGCGCGTGCTGGACCCGCAGTCCGACGACGACCGCGCCGTCGTCGGGCTGAACGCCGCACTCGCCGCGGACGAACGGTGGGAGACGGTGCTGCTGCCGCTCGCCGACGGGCTGACCATGCTGCGGAAGCGATGACCGGGCCGGAGCCGCGGGGCAGCTACGCCGTCCGGGTCAGCCGTACCGGGCAGCGCTGGACGGTGGAGCTGCTGGCCGCCGACGCCGGCGACGAGCTGCCGGTGCTCGAACGAGCGCTGGGCGAACCCGGTGCGGACGGGTGGCCCCCGCCGTTCGTCGTCGTCGTCGACTCGCGGCTGTACTTCGTCCTCCTGAGGCACGGCCCGGGCGGCATGGTCCGCGCACTCATCTCCGACGCCACCATGCTCGAGTGGGTGCTGGCCGCCGAGGTGGTCGAGCGCTACGGGATCGGGGTGGACACCGAGGGCGCCTTCGACGACGACGAGGCGGGGTGGCCGGGCGGCGACCTCGACGTCCTCGCCGACGACGGGCTGCCGCACGAGGAGCTCCGCGCGATCGTGACCGCCGACGACCTGTGGGCTGACGAGATGGTGCAGCGCATCGCCGAACGGCTGGGCTTCGCCGAGGAGCTGGCGGCGGCGGTGGCACCGTGACTGTGACGGCCGTCGTCTTCGACCTCGGCGGCGTCCTGACCGAGAGCCCGATGACGGCGTTCGCCGCGTACGAGGCCGAGGCGGGCCTGCCCGCGGGCCTGATCCGCGAGCTGAACTCGACCGATCCCGACACCAACGCGTGGGCGCGCTTCGAGCGCAACGAACTGGACGCCGCCGGATTCTCCGCCGCCTTCGAGGCGGAAGCCCTCGCCCGGGGCCACCGCGTGGAGGCCGCGCGGGTGCTGGAGGCGCTGCGGGGCGAGCTGCGGCCGGCGATGGTCGCGGCGGTCCGACGGCTGCGGGACGCCGGGCTGCCGCTGGCGCTGCTGTCGAACAACGTGGCCCCGATGGAGCGGACCGGTGCGCTGGGCGAGCTGCTGGCGCTCTTCGACGCGGTGGTGGAGTCGTCGACGGAGGGCGTGCGCAAGCCCGAACCCGAGATCTACCGGCGGGCGCTGACCCGGCTCTCGGACGCCGTCGGACGGCCGCTCGAGGCCTCCGACTGTGCCTACCTGGACGACCTGGGCATCAATCTCAAGCCCGCCCGCGAGCTGGGCTTCGCCACGATCAAGGTGGTCGACCCCACGGCGGCCCTGGCCGAGCTGTCGGAGCTGGTCGGTTTCCCCGTGGACGGCGGGGCATCGTGATGCCTCCGAGGCGTAGGGAGCCCTGCCGACGCTTGTGCTCTGCCTACACAGGCGGAGCAGAGCACAAGCTTCCGTGGGAGTACGTCCTTGCGTGGGAGCACGTCCTTCCGTGGGAGTACGTCGGGTGACCGTCGATCTCCACGCCGCGATGGGGCGCGCCCTCGAGCTGGCCGGCGCCGCGCAGGAGTGGGGCGACACCCCGATCGGCGCCGTCGTTCTCGGACCGGACGGCACCGTGCTGGCCGAGGCGGCCAACGAGCGCGAGAAGCGCGGCGACCCCACCGCCCATGCCGAGGTGCTGGCGCTGCGGGCGGCGGCGCAGGTGCACGGCGACGGCTGGCGGCTCACCGGCGCGACGCTGGTGGTGACCCTCGAGCCCTGCACCATGTGCGCCGGGGCGAGCGTGCTGGCCCGGGTCGCCCGGGTGGTCTACGGCGCCGACGACCCCAAGGGCGGGGCGGTGGGGTCGCTGTGGGACGTCGTCCGCGACCGCCGGCTCAACCATCGCCCCGAGGTCACCGGGGGAGTGCGGGCCGAGGAGTCCGCCACGCTGCTACGTGCGTTCTTCCGCGCTCAGCGGGGGCTGTAGTCTCTTCGACGGTGGCGTGTCCGAGCGGCCGAAGGAGCACGCCTCGAAAGCGTGTGAGGTGCAAGCCTCCGTGGGTTCAAATCCCACCGCCACCGCCACGTCCGATGTCGCGGGGCACCGTTCACCGGTGTCCCGCGACATCGTTCACATCGGGGTCCGTGGTCCCGCCGTCGAGGGCTCGAGGGCTCGAGATCCGCCGTCCGGACCGGCGGGACGTCCCGTTCGACGGTGCGTGCGACGGTGCCTCAGGGTGCGCACCGCGCCTGAGGCCGACGACCGCCTTCCGGACCACCGGAAACCCGCGTTCTCCCTCCGACAATTACGCCCCAGAGGCGGACGAGTGCGGTGCGTGACGCTGAGCGCGGGAGCTCTCCTCCTCAGCTCATCGTGACTCGATTGCAACAAGCAATATTCCCGAAAGCGGTCCACGGTGACGGCCGTTGCCCTAGTGTCCCGGCGTCCGGAGCTGCGCAACGTCGCGCGGCGAGGACTCCGGACGGGGAGGTGCGGGGTGGGAGCGCCCATCGAGGTCTCCAGCGGCGAGCAACGTGCCGCTCCCGAGGCCGTTCTCGCCGGAGCCGCCGGTCGCATCGAGGGCCGCTCGCTCGGCCAGATCGCCTGGATGCGTCTCAAGCGTGACAAGGTCGCGATGGCCGCCGGGATCATGATCCTCGTCCTCATCGCTCTGGCGCTGCTCGCCCCGGTCATCACGCGGGCGCTCGGCACGTCGCCGAACGACTTCAACAGCAACCTCATCGACCCGGTGCTCAGCAAGCCCAAGGGCTCCTTCGGCGGCATCAGTCTCGAGCACCCGCTGGGCATCGAGCCGATCAACGGGCGCGACGTGCTGGCGCGCGTTCTCTACGGGGCGCGCATCTCCCTGCTCATCGCGTTCCTCGCCACGCTGCTGTCGGTGACGCTCGGCGTGCTGCTCGGTGTCTTCGCCGGCTACAAGGGTGGCTGGGGCGACACCGTCATCAGCCGGACGATGGACGTCTTCCTCGCGTTCCCGCTGCTGCTGTTCGCCATCGCTCTCGCCGGCGTCATCCCGAGCGAGGCGTTCGGCCTCAGCGGCAACGGGCTGCGGATCGCCGTGCTCGTCTTCATCATCGGCTTCTTCAGCTGGCCCTACATGGGCCGCATCATCCGCGGCCAGACGCTGTCGCTGCGGGAGCGCGAGTTCATCGACGCCGCCCGGAGCATGGGCGCCCGCACGCCGCACGTGCTGTTCCGCGAGCTGCTGCCCAACCTCGTCGCGCCGATCCTCGTCTACTCGACGCTGCTCATTCCGACCAACATCCTCTTCGAGGCCGCGCTGTCGTTCCTCGGCGTCGGTATCAACCCGCCCACCCCGTCCTGGGGCGGGATGCTCAACCAGGCCATCGACTTCTATCGCGTCGACCCCATGTTCATGATCATCCCCGGCGCCGCGATCTTCCTGACCGTCATGGCGTTCAACCTGCTCGGCGACGGGCTCCGCGACGCGCTCGATCCGCGCGCTCGGTGACCCGACCCCGCTCCCTCCGTCGCTCTCGACGGTTTCACCCAGAGAAGGAGATGTACAGCTCATGAGGCAGCGCAGGAAGCTGGCGGCGACGGCGACGGCCGTCGCGCTGTCGATGGTCGTCGCCGCGTGCGGCAACGACAGCGGCAGCGGCGGCGGCAGTGGTAGCAGTGGTGGCGGCGGCTCGGCCGAGTACAACGCCGCCTCCGAGGGCATTGTCAACAAGTCGGATGCGACGGGCGGCACGCTGAAGTACGTGCTCTCCGACGCTCCGGACTCGATGGACCCGGGCGACACCTACTACGCCTTCAACTGGAACTTCACCCGGTTGTACGCCCGTCCGCTGCTCACGTTCAAGCCGGCCCCGGGCAAGGCGGGCCTCGAGCTCTCCCCGGACCTGGCGGAGTCGCTGGGCGAGGTGAGCGCGGACGGTCTCACGTGGACCTACAAGCTCAAGCAGGGCATCACGTACGACGACGGCACGCCGGTGACGTCCAAGGACGTCAAGTACGCCATCGCGCGCAGCAACTACACCGCCGAGCTCGTCAACGGCCCGAAGTACTTCGCGCAGTACCTCGACGCGGGCAACTACGCCGGGCCGTACAAGGACAAGAACCTCGACGACTTCACCGGCATCCAGACGCCGGACGACTCGACGATCGTCTTCAAGCTGAAGGCCCCCTTCTCGGAGTTCGACTTCCTGGTCGCCAACCCGCAGTCGGCCCCGGTGCCGCAGGCCAAGGACAAGGGCCTGCAGTACCAGGCGGCCGTCGCCTCGACCGGCCCGTACAAGATGGAGAGCCACGAGGTCGGCAAGTCGCTCGTCCTGGTCAAGAACGACAAGTGGGACCCGAAGACCGACGAGAACCGCAAGCAGCTCGTCGACCGCATCGAGGTGCAGTTCAAGGTCGACGCCAACGACATCGACCAGCGGCTGATGAACGGCCAGGCCGACGTCGACCTGGGCGGCACCGGCGTGCAGGCGCAGGCCCGCGCGACGCTGCTGCAGGACCCGAACCAGAAGAAGAACGTCGACAACCCGCAGACCGGCTTCCTGCGCTACGCGATGCTCTCGACGCAGGTCCCCCCGTTCGACAACGCCGACTGCCGCAAGGCCGTCCTCTACGCCGCCGACCACGAGGCCATCCAGGCCGCCTACGGCGGTTCGGCCGGTGGTGACATCGCGACGACCGCGCTGCCGCCCTCCGTCGTCGGCTACGAGAAGGCCGACGAGTACGGCTTCCTCCAGGACAAGAACGGCAACCCCGACAAGGCCAAGCAGGCCCTCCAGGCCTGCGGCAAGCCGGGCGGCTTCTCGACGAAGATCGCCGTCCGCGGCGACCGTCCGAAGGAGGTCGCCGCGGCGGAGGCGCTGCAGCAGTCCCTCTCCAAGGTCGGCATCAAGACCTCGATCCAGCAGTACCCGTCAGGCGACTGGAGCGCCCAATTCGCCGGCAACCCGCAGTTCGTGCACGCGAACGGGCTCGGGATCCAGATCGCCGGATGGGGTGCGGACTGGCCGTCCGGCTTCGGCTTCCTCTCGCAGCTGGTCGACGGCCGGGCGATCAAGGCCAACGGCGGCAACTACAACCAGATGGAGCTCAACGACCCGGAGGTCAACGCCCTCCTGGACAAGGGCATCCAGACGAAGGACGAGACCGAGCGCAACGCCACCTGGACCCAGGTCGACCAGAAGGTCATGGCCTCCGGCGCGCTCCTCCCGTTCGTCTACGAGAAGACGATCCTCTACCGCCCGGAGAACCTGACGAACGTCTTCGTCAACCCGTCGTACGGCATGTACGACTACAGCCAGCTCGGCACGACGAAGAAGTAGCGCACCGGCACCGACTCGAAGGAAGGTGAAGGCGCCGGCGCCCTGCTCGCAGGGCGCCGGCGACAAGTCTCGTGGCAGCGTTCATCGTCCGGCGGCTGCTCGCCGCCGTCATCCTGCTCGTGGTCGTCAGCATGATGACGTTCGCGATCTTCTTCCTCGTGCCCCGGCTGGCGGGCATGAACTCCGACCAGCTGGCCCTGCGCTACGTCGGGCGCGGCGCCACCGCGGAGAGCATCGAGGCCACGAAGGAGCGGCTGCACCTCGACGACCCGCTGCCGGTCCAGTACGGGCGCTTCGTGCAGGGCATCGTCGTCGGCGACGAGTTCAACTACGGCCCCGAGGTCGTCAAGTGCCCGCCGCCCTGCTTCGGGTACTCCTTCCGCAACAGTCAGCCGGTCACCGCCCTGCTGATCGACCGCATACCCGTCACCGCGTCGCTCGCGTTCGGCGCGGCGATCCTCTGGCTGATCGGCGGCGTGTCCGTCGGCGTGCTGTCCGCCTTGCGGCGCGGCAGCGTGTTCGACCGCGCGGCGATGAGCACGGCGCTCGCCGGCGTCTCGCTGCCCATCTACTTCACCGGCCTGCTCTCGCTCGCGCTCTTCGCGTACCACTGGAAACTGTGGCCGAACGGCGTCAACTACGTACCGTTCACCACCAACCCGCTGGACTGGGCGTACAACCTCATCCTGCCGTGGGTGACGCTCGCCTTCCTCTACGCCGCCCTGTACGCCCGGCTCACGCGCGCGAGCATGCTGGAGACCATGAACGAGGACTACATCCGCACGGCCCGGGCCAAGGGCCTGCGCGAGCGCACGGTGGTGGTCAGGCACGGGATGCGCGCGTCCCTCACGCCGATCCTCACCATCTTCGGCCTCGACGTCGGCCTGCTGCTCGGCGGCGCGGTGCTCACCGAGTCCACGTTCTCGCTGCCCGGGCTCGGGCAGCTCGTGGTGGACGCCGTGTTCGGCAACGACCTGCCGATCGTGCTGGGCGTCGTCATGGTGGCCAGCGTGTTCGTCATCCTGGCCAACCTCATCGTCGACGTCCTGTACGCCACGCTCGACCCGCGGGTGCGGCTGTGAACCGGCCGGTCGAGGAGTGGGCCTCGCTGGTCCCCATGGAGGACGACGCCCCGACGGCGTTCCTCGACGTCCGCGACCTGCGCATCCACTTCCCGACCGACGACGGCCTGGTGAAGTCGGTCGACGGGCTGTCCTTCACGCTCGAGCGCGGCCGCACGCTCGGCATCGTCGGCGAGTCGGGCTCGGGCAAGAGCGTCACCAGCCTCGGCATCCTGGGGCTGCACAAGGGGCAGCACGCCCGCATCTCCGGGCAGGTCTGGCTGGACGGGGAGGAGCTCGTCGGGGCGAGCCCTGAGCACGTGCGCCGGCTGCGCGGCAAGAAGATGGCGATGATCTTCCAGGACCCGCTGTCGGCCATGCACCCCTTCTACAAGGTCGGCGACCAGATCGTCGAGGCGTACCGGGTCCACAACGAGGTCAGCAAGAAGCAGGCCCGCAAGCACGCGATCGACATGCTGGGCCGGGTCGGCATCCCGCAACCGTCGGAGCGCGTCGACGACTACCCCCACCAGTTCTCCGGTGGGATGCGGCAGCGCGCGATGATCGCGATGGCGTTGTCCTGCGACCCGGAGCTGCTCATCGCCGACGAGCCGACCACCGCGCTCGACGTCACGGTTCAGGCGCAGATCCTGGACCTGGTCCGCGAACTGCAGTCGGAGTTCAACTCCGCCGTCATGGTCATCACGCACGACCTCGGCGTCGTCGCGGAGCTGGCCGACGACATCCTGGTCATGTACGCCGGCAAGGCCGTCGAGCAGGGCAGCGCGCGCGAGTTGTTCACCGCCGCCGAGCACCCCTACACCTGGGGACTGCTCAGCTCCATGCCTCGTCTCGACCGTGACCGGCAGGACCGGCTCGTGCCGATCGCCGGGTCGCCGCCGAGCCTCATCAACGTCCCGGAGGGGTGCGCCTTCCACCCCCGCTGCCGGTTCTGCGAGCTGTCCGCCCCGCGCAGCCTGACCGAGGTGCCGGTCATGACCGAGACGTCCCCCGGTCACCGCGTCGCCTGTCACCTCGAGCCGGCGGAGCGCCGTCGGCTGTGGGCCGAGGAGGTGCAGCCGCTCCTGTGAGCGCCGTCCGCCACCCCCACTCCACGTCAGGAGCGCAGTGACCATCTCCGACGTCTCCCCGCGGCCCGCCGACGCCGGCGCGCCGCGGCCGCCTCTGCTCGAGGTCACCGGGCTCACCAAGCATTTCCCGATCACGCGTGGGGTGCTGCGTCGCCAGATCGGCGCGGTGAAGGCGGTCGACGGCATCGACTTCACCGTCGCTGCCGGCGAGACGCTCGGGCTCGTGGGCGAGTCCGGCTGCGGGAAGACGACCACCGGGCGCATGCTCACCCGGCTCGAGGAGCCGACCGGCGGTCGGATCGTCTTCGACGGCCGCGACATCACCCACCTGTCGGTGGCCCGCATGCGCCCGCTGCGCCGCGACGTGCAGATGGTCTTCCAGGACCCGTACTCGTCGTTGAACCCTCGGCACACCGTCGGGACGATCGTGGGCGCGCCGTACCGGCTGCAGTCGGTGAAGACGGAGCACGGCACCAAGCGGGCGGTGCAGGACCTGCTCGAACGGGTCGGCCTCAGCCCCGAGCACTACAACCGCTACCCGCACGAGTTCTCCGGCGGCCAGCGCCAGCGCATCGGGATCGCACGCGCCCTCGCGCTGCGACCGAAGCTCATCGTCGCGGACGAGCCGGTCTCGGCGCTGGACGTGTCGATCCAGGCACAGGTCATCAACCTGCTCGAGGACCTGCAGGACGAGTTCGGCCTGACCTACGTCGTCATCGCGCACGACCTGTCCGTCGTCCGGCACATCTCCGACCGGGTCGCGGTCATGTATCTCGGCCACATCGTCGAGATCGGTCCGCGCCAGGCGGTCTACGAGAAGCCACAGCACCCGTACACGTCCGCGCTGCTGTCGGCGGTGCCCGTGCCGGATGTGACGCGCCGCGACAACCGCGAGCGGATCCGACTGCAGGGCGATCCGCCGTCGCCGATCGATCCACCGCCGGCGTGCCCCTTCCACACCCGGTGCTGGAAGGCCCAGGAGGTGTGCCGGACGGTGACGCCGCCGCTCGTCGAGTTCGCGCCCGGGCAGCGCGCCGCGTGCCACTTCCCGGAGAACGCCCCGGACGGTCCGTATGAGCCGGGCACCGACTCGATCGTCGCACCGGCGTCCTGAGCGGGGGACGTTCCGATGTCCTGAGCCAGGACTCGGCGGGCCGGGTGCTCGAAACGGTCAGGACACGCGGATCTGGGTCACCGCGCTGTAACCGGCGTCGTGGTCGGCGTCGGCGAGGATCACCCAGCGGTAGAGGTTCGTCCCCCGGGTCGGGGGCCGGACCACCGCCGAGGCCGCGCTGGTGCTCGACAGCTTCGGCGTCGCCACGGTCGTCCACGTCGAGCCCGACAGCCGCTGGAGGTACACGGTGCGACCGGCATGCCCGGGCGCGACCTTCGTCGACAGGGTGACGGTCTGACCGAGGGTGAGCGAGGTGCGGGACGACGCGATGCCGACCCCGGGCGCCACCCTGACCCAGAGTCCTGAGCTGTACGCCCCGCCCATGCGGCCCGCGCCGACGAATGCGACCCGGTAGCGGGAGTGGAGCGTCGGGCGGACCGCCGCGCCGAAGGTTCCGGTGCTGGACGTCGTGACCGTGGCGACCGGCGTCCACGTCGTCGAACCGACCGGCGAGGTCTGGACGGTCACCCGGTATCCGGCCGCGGGCTTGCCGTTCCAGCTCAGGACGCCGCTCAGCGTGGCAGCGCCGCCGAACGTGATCGTTCTGGCGCCGGCCAGCGTCAGGGTGGACTCGACGACCGTCAGCGTCACCGGTACGGCCGCCACGTTGCCGACCTGGTCGAAGGCCCGGATCTGGAAGGTGTAGCGGCGACCGGGCAGCAGCCCCGTGGCACGCGCGGAGGTACCCGTTCCGCGGTACACGAGCTGGGTCTCCGCCGCGGTTGCTCCGGTCCGGAGCACCTCGACGCGGTCGAGGTCCACGTCCGGAGGGTTCGTCCACAGGAGCAGCGTCGTGTCGGCGTCCGGGGTCTGCGTCGCACCGGTGACACGGGCGGGCGGCGAGTCGTCGGCGACGCGGACCGGCGACGTGGTGCGCACCGGCCCGGGGCCGAAGTGGTTGTTCCCGACCACCGACACGGTCCAGTCGCGTCGCCCGGGTAGGTCGGACAAGGCCGCGCGCAACGTCGTGCCGGGCACGGTCACGCTCCGCGAGACGGACCCGGACACGGCGGTGACCGTCCACGTGGCCGGCGCCTCACGGAAGGCCTCCACCGACCAGCGCACATCGAGGACGTTGTCGAGCGGTGAGGACGCGGTGAGGTTGGCGGCCGGGGCCGGCAACTCGGAGCTGTTGGGAACGCCCGCCACCTGCGGCACGACGCTGAGCGTGCGATGCCCGTTGAGGTCCTCCACGACGAGGACGAGCTGATAGGGCGTCACGGCCTGCGGCAGCGTGATGTCGGCGCTGGCGCTCGCCGAGTACCAGGGAAGGTCGATCGGCCTGGTCGTGGTGACCGTCTGCGGGTCCTCGCCGATGGGGAGCACCGCGTAGCCGACCCCCTTCAGGTCGGCGACCGACGGCTTGGGAAAGGACACGCGGACGCCGACGCTCGACGTCGGTGACACCGTAACGGTGGCCGGGTCGACGGCTGGTGGAGCGCCGTCGGCGTCCGGGTTGGTCGTTCCCGTCCGGCTGCCGACCGCGGAGACGAGGCGGTGCAGGTCGGTCGCCGTGACGGTGACGGTGTACGAGCGGCCCCCCGGGAGCCCTGACCAGGTGTGGCCCGTCGCTGCCCGGGCCAGGTCCACGGTCGAGACGGTCCCGGTCTCGTCGTCGGTCAGCCGGGCGGTGAGGTGGTCGAGGTCGTCGTCCACCGGCGGCGTCCACGAAGCCGTGAGCCGGTAGTCCCCTCCCGTGACGGCCAGATCGGTCACGGGCCCGGGGGCCTGGGTGTCGAGCAGCGTGGTGAACCGCCGGACCACCGGCTCGGAGACGTTGCCGTTCCGATCGACCGACCACATCGCCAGGGTGTAGTCGGTGCCCATGCTCAGGGCCCCGATCGTCATGTCGGGGTCGATCTGCGACTGGGCGCCCGTGCGCGACGGAACCTCGGTCCCCGGCGCGATCGCGTACTCGACCTTGGCGAAGTCGGCATCCGCCGGACGGGTGCCGGAGAGCTTCGCCGTCATGTAGTCCGGCGTGACCTGCAGATCGGTGACGGGCGCCGGCGGCTCGACGTCGAGGCGGGCGACGGTGCTCCACCGGGCGTAGTTGCCGTGCAGGTCGACGGTGAAGATGCTCAGCGCGTAGTCCTGGCCGGCCACCGGATCGGGCACGTACACGCTGCGCAGGCTGCCGGTGGCGACGTGGCTCAGCAGCGTTCCCTCGTCCGGCCTCGCCGGCGGCGTCGTGCCCAGCGCCATCCGGACGACCGAGTGGTCGAAGTCGAGCGAGGGGAGGTCCGACCACGCAAGGTAGATGGCCGTTCGGTTCGCGGACACCGTGGGGTCGTACGGCGGGTCCGGGGGCGTGGTGTCCGCGAGGACGCCGGACGTGGCGGTGGCCGGGGCGCTCCACGACCGCACCGACAGGTGCTCGCTGAGCGGGTCCGTCTGCTGGGCGAAGGCGGCGAAGCTCCACTGCTCACCCTCCTGGAGCACGTGCGCGCCGACGCGCAGGACGACGTGCTCGTGGTCGACCGCAGCGGCCGCGCCGATCGTCTCGTAACCGACCGTTGTGCCGTCCCATCGATCGCGAGGCGGCACAGAGCCCTGCTTGGCCCGGAGCTCCACCGACGAGCGCGTCGTGTCGTCCCACCGCAGGGAGATCCGGCCCTCGCCGGGTGCCGCGGTCATCGAGAACGGCGCGACAGCGGCGAGGCCGGGATCGGCGACCAGTCGTACCGAGTTGCCGCCCGTGACCAGGACGTTGCCGTTCCCGACGGCCTGGACCTGGGCGATCGGGGCGTCGTCGTTGTCGGCGCGGACGGCACGCAGGGCGCCGTCGGCAGCGAGGACGGAGAGGCCCGAGGACTGATCCGGGTTCGTCCAGATCCCGTCCCTGCCGGAGGCGGCGGCCGTCGGATCACCTCCGGTCAGCAGGGTGGTGACCGCGCCTCCGGCGGCGATCCGACGCAGGCCGCCGCCGGCCACGACCACGCTGGTGCCGTCCAGTCCGAGGTCCTGCGGGGGCCTGGGCAAGGCCGCGACGACCGTGCCGGTTCCGCCGCCGGCGGGGACGCGCAGCACCCGGTTCGCGCGGCGGTCGGCGACCAGCAGCGTGCCCGCCGCCTCGACCTCGACGTCGGTGGCCCAGGCAGGGATGGTCAGGGTGTCGCCGACGTCGTTGGCCGGAATCCGGGCGATGGCGCCGGCGTCGGTGACCACGTATGCCGTGCGGTCGGCTCCGAGCGCGACCTTCCCGCGGGTGCTCAGCGGGGTGAGGTACGTGCGGACGCGGACCGTGCCGTTGGCCGCACGCTCCCAGACCCAACCGTCGGCCGTGGTGTAGACGACCGTGCCGTCCGGCAGCGCCGCGGCACCGCGGATCGCCTGAGTGCTCGACGCGACGACCGTCACCTGCCCGTACGTGGCAGCAGCGGCCGGCGACGCCGTGAGCGCGAGGGGGACGGGGCTGAGGACGCCGGCGACCAGGGCGGCGACGGCCGCCCGTGCGATGACGCCCCGCATGCCGACTCTCCGATCCGGGACCGCACGGTCCGGTGCAGGATTCTGGGTCGTCGGGGGCCCTGCCAGCGGGTTCTGCCGTGATGACTCGCCGTAAAGAGTGATCGCGGTCGGTCCGACTCGCGCCGATCAGGCAGCGCGGTCGCTGTCCAGGACCAGCTCGCCGTCCCGCACGAGGAACGTGAACCGCCGCGTGCCCGACTCCTGCCGGCCGTCCTCGTAGGTCCAGGTCAGCGTGCCGGTCGCCGTCTTCTTGCCGTCCTCGGCCCGGATGTCGCTGACCTGGACGTCGGAGAACTGGTTCCAGTACTTGACGTAGTTGTTCTCGCTGATCGCGGCCCGCAGCGTCGGACCGGTCCGGGCGTAGGCCCCGCGCGGGTCGCTGAGCACCTGGGAGTGGTAGCTGACCAGGAAGTCCTCGATGTTGCTCGCGGTCAGCGGATCGCCGGCCGCCGCCGTGGTGGCCGGCGCGGACGACGTGGTCCCCTCGCTGGACGAGCTCGTCTCCTCCGCCGACTGCTGGGCGGAGGTCTGCGGGGACGACGTCGCCGCCGTGGTCGCGGCCGTGGACGACGCGGCGCCCGTCGTGGTGGAGGCGGTGCTTCCCGGGTCCTCGTCGAAGGGCCGCACGACGAAGAACACGAGCAGCCCGACGAGCAGCACGGCGAACACGGCCGCCGCCACCCAGATCCCGCCGCGGCGTCGTGGTCCGTCCTCGGACCCCGGGGCGGACGGCGGAGGTGGCGGCGTCCGGGGAACGACGGGCTCGGCGGGCCGTGCCGGCAGCTCGGTCCGGGTCCGCTGGTCCCAGGTCTTCGTCGGTGGCTTGGCGGCCCCGTCGGCAGCGGCGGCAGCGGCCGCGGCAGCGGCCGCGGGCTCAGCCGTGAGGGCCTCCGTTCGATCGCGGCCCGACGAGGAGCCCAGTTCGGTCCGCGCGAGCAGCACGGTCGTCGTGTCGCCGTCCCTCCCCGCCGCGAGCCCGGCCAGTTCGTCCCGGACCTCGGCCATCGTCGGCCGGTCGGCCGGGTCGGCGGCGAGCATCCGGAGCAGCGGCCCCTTCAGAAAGCCGGCGCGCTGCGGCGGGACGATCTCGCCGCCGGCCACCCGGTGGAGCATCCCGAGGGCGTTCTCCTCCATGCCGAAGGGCGGCTGACCCTCCAGGCAGGCGTACAGCGTCGCGCCGAGCGAGAAGACGTCGCTGGCCTCGGTCATCGGCCGGCCCTGCGCCACCTCGGGGGAGAGGAACGCGGGTGTGCCGGTGATCTGGCCGGTCTGGGTGAGCGTCACGTCGCCACTGGCGTGGGAGATGCCGAAGTCGGTGATCTTCACCAGGCCCTCGACCCGGCCGCCCTGGCCGATGAGGATGTTCGCCGGCTTCACGTCGCGGTGGACGATGCCGGCCGCATGCGTGGCGGCGAGGGCGTCGGCGACCTGGGCGCCGATCTGCGCGACCAGGCCCACGCGCAGCACGCCGTCCTCCATGAGAACGGCGGCGAGGCTCCGGGACGGCAGGTACTCCATGACCAGCCAGGGCTGGCCCTGCTCGAGAGCCACGTCGTAGACCGAGATCGCGTGCGGATGGCTCAGCCGGGCGGCGATGCGCCCCTCCCGCAGGGCACGCTGCCGTTGCTGGTCGGACTCCTGCGGGCTGACCGTGGCGGGCGACAGCACCTGCTTGATCGCGACCTGGCGGCCCAGCAACTCGTCCTGGGCCAGCCAGACCGTGCCCATGCCGCCGCCGCCGATCTGCGAGAGAAGGCGGTAACGCCCTGCGACGAGGCGACCGGGGGAGGTCAGCGGCTTGGTCATGGCATCAGCGGGCTGAGGCTCGGCGGTCGCCGGGCCTCAGACGGCGGACGGCACCCCGTACCGGCGCGCGTACTCCTCCTGGGCGCCGGCCGGGAGGGCGTCGTAGAGGTCGCCGAGCTTGCTGTGGACGGAAGGGTCGAGGTCGTCGAAGATCTGCTTCCACGTCGGCGGCTCGTCGTAGCTGCGGGTCAGCAGCAGCTCCCAGGCCTGCGACTGGCGGTCGCGCTTGCCGCGCTCCGCGACGAACTCCGACAGGTAGGCGTCCTTGGCGGCCGCCTTCTCCGCCGCGGTGGCTCCGGCCGGCAGGCTCTCGGCATCGCCGCCCTTGAGCACGGCGACGATCGCCTCGACCACGTCGGGCCGCACGTCATTGCCCTCGCTCATCCTGTCCGCCTCCCTGACCGTTGTCCCGCACGCAGGACCTTCCCCGGGGGCCGCTGCGCCAACCACCCGTCGGTGCAGGATGCCGTACCGGGCGCGCGCTGCCCAGCGGTGGCCCGGCCGAGGAGGGGCGCCGCCGCCGGCGCACCGCCCGCCGGACCGCCCGCCGCACGGGTCGTCCGGAGGCGGCCGGTAGGATCGCCGGTGCACTGGAGGATTCGCCTAGTGGCCTATGGCGCTCGCTTGGAAAGCGGGTTGGGGGCAACCCCTCGGGAGTTCGAATCTCCCATCCTCCGCAGATCCCGCCCGACGAGGGCGGCGACGCCGGGGCGTGCCCCGGTGGCGGGACCGCGTCCTCTACAGTGGACGCCAGACCCCTCGTGTGGCGTCATCCTGTGAACCTCCCCAGGGCCGGAAGGCAGCAAGGATAAGCGGGCTCTGGCGGGTGCGCGGGGGGTCCCTTTCTTCTCCGGAGGGAGCCCGGCGACCCGCCCGCGGCGGCTCGCCGGGCTCTTTCTCACCAGCTGGTCAGGGCGAGCACGCCCGCGAACCGCGCGACCACCTCGGGCCCCGGGATGCCCGTCCAGGTGTCCTCGACGGTGACCTCGACGAAGTACACGTCACCGTTGGTCATCGGCACCTGCACCCACCACTGGACCGCACCGGGGGCCGGGCAGCGCCGCAGCACCGCGCCGGCCGCGGACGACGGGACGTCGACGCTCAGGCAGGTGTGGAGCGGATCGGTGTCGACCGCCCAGGGCATGCGGCTGACGCCCAGGTGCAGCCCCGGAACGCCCGGCCCCGTGGGCGGCACGATCACGTAACGGCAGCCGCGCATCGAGCTCATCGACTTCCCCTTGTACGCAGGGTCGGTCCGATGGATCAGCACCGGGAGCGATGTGTCCTCCTGGGTGTAGAGATGGAGATCCATGCCCATCAGATGAGCGATCGGGCCGGAGTCGAGGTGCGCGCACTGGTCGCTCTCCGGCACGTCCTTGACGGCCAACGACGGCCCGAGGAGGGCCGCGGCGCGAGCCAGCTCGGCGTGGGCCGCCGGATCGGCCGGCGGCTCGAGGGTGCGCTCGGACGTCGTCGCTGTCTCCGGAGCCGGCTGCGGCGCCGTGGGTGTCTCCGCGGTGCGGGGCGCTGCCGGTGGGATCGCCTCGGTTGCCGTCTCCTCGGCCTGGGTCTCCTCGGCCGGAGTCGTCGTCACCAGCGTCGCGGTCACGTGATCGGCCGGTGCCGAGAGGAGCGACTGCATCGCCACCGGAACGCCGACCACGATCGCGGCCACCGCGGCGGCCAGGCCCGTGACGGCGATCCGCGTGCGGCGCTGCCGGCGGAAGCGGCCGCGCGCCGAGGCGGCGTGCGCCACCAGGTCGGGGACGGGCGCCTGCTCGTCGGCGAGGTGGCGCAGTCGGTCCGGCAACAGGGTGTCGAGATCGGTCACGACAGCCTCCTCGTGGTGGATGCCAGCACCTGACCGGCTTCGGGGGTGAGCAGGGTGCGCAGCGTGGCGAGGCCACGCGAGACGTGGTTGTTGACCGTGGCGGGGGAGCAGCCCATGAGCTGGGCCGTCTCGGCCTCGCTGAGGTCGTCGAAGTAGCGCAGCACGACGGCCGTGCGCACCCGCGGCGACAGCTGCAGCAGCGCACAGCGGAGCTCGTCGCTGTCGGCCAGGCTCGCCTGGTGATCGCCCCCGCCGCGGTCGGGGATCGTCTCGACCACCTGCTCGGTGCTCAGCAGGCGACGCCGCCAGCTGAGGTGGCTGTTGACCATGATCCGGCGCACGTACGCGATCGGATCGTCGGCCCGGCACACCTTGGCCCAGCTGCCGTACGCCTTGGCCAGCGCGGTCTGCACGAGGTCCTCGGCCAGCCCGCGATCGCCGGTCACCAGGAATGCGGTGCGCAGCAGAAGAGCACCGCAGTCCACCACGAATGCGGTGAACTCCTCGTCCTCATCGACGTCCACGTGCTCTCCCTGTCGGTTGGTTGCACAGAAGAAGACGCGGTGAGATCGGTTCCGACGCCATGCCGTTCTGTATCGGTCTGATAACGGCGTCGCGGAACCATCGGCGTCCACCGGACCGGGAACGTCCACCGGAGCGTCGGTGGGGCCACGTAACCTCGCGGCGTGGCTCTCGCGCTCTACCGGAAGTACCGCCCGGCGACCTTCGCCGAGGTGGTCGGGCAGGAGCACGTCACGGCCCCGTTGGTCAACGCGGTCGACGGCGGCCGGGTGAACCACGCCTACCTGTTCAGCGGCCCCCGCGGCTGCGGCAAGACGTCGTCGGCGCGCATCCTGGCCCGCTCGCTCAACTGCGAGCAGGGGCCGACGTCCACGCCCTGCGGGGTGTGCGGCTCGTGCGTGGCCCTGGCGCCCGACGGTCCGGGCTCGCTCGACGTCATCGAGATCGACGCGGCCAGCCACGGGGGTGTCGACGACGCCCGTGACCTGCGTGAACGCGCCTTCTTCGCCCCGATGAGCAGCCGCTACAAGGTCTACATCGTCGATGAGGCGCACATGGTGACCACGCAGGGCTTCAACGCCCTGCTGAAGGTGGTCGAGGAGCCGCCGGAGTTCCTCGTCTTCATCTTCGCCACCACCGAGCCGGACAAGGTGCTGCCCACCATCCGCTCGCGCACCCACCACTACCCGTTCCGGCTCGTCCCCCCGACGACGCTGCGCGGCCTGCTGGAGAAGACCTGCGCCGCCGAGGGCGTGCAGGTCGAGCCCACCGTCTACCCGCTGGTCGTGCGCGCGGGCGGCGGCTCCGTCCGCGACTCGCTGTCGATCCTCGACCAGCTCCTGGCCGGCGCCGGTCCCGAGGGCGTCACCTACAAGAGCGCCGTCGGTCTGCTCGGGGTCACCGACGACGCGCTGCTCGACGAGACGATCGACGCGCTGGCGGCGCACGACGCCCCGGGTGTCTTCCGCGCGGTCGACCGCGTCGTCGAGGCCGGCCACGACCCACGCCGCTTCGCCACCGATCTGCTCGACCGGCTGCGCGACCTCATCGTGCTCGACGCCGTGCCGCAGGCAGGCGGCAACGGCCTGCTCGACTGCCCGCCCGACCGGCTCGACCTCATGAGCCAGCAGGCCAAGGCGCTGGGTTCCGCGACGCTGTCGCGCATGGCCGACACCGTGCACGAGGGCCTCACCGAGATGCGGGGGACGACGGCGCCGCGGCTGTTGCTCGAGCTCGTCTGCGCGCGCATGCTCCTGCCGGCCGTCGACGGTTCCAGTGCCGCGACGCTGCAGCGGCTCGAGCGCCTCGAGCGCCGGATGTCGATCGCGGGGGAGCACGCGGGGCGGCCGGCCGCCGAGGCGCCGGTTCGCGAGGCGCCGGTGCGGGAGGCGCCGGTGCGTGACGCACCCGTCCGTGAGGCGCCGGTGCGGGAACCCGTCGTGCGAGCGGAACCGGAGGCGCCGCCGGCGGCTTCCGCGGCTCCGGCAGCTCCCGCGGCAGGGCCGCGCAAGGAGTACGTCCGCCCGTCGCAGCGCGCAGCGGCCCCTCCCTCTGCCGCGGCCGCGCCCGCCACGGCGGCCGCACCGGCAGCCGACGACTGGCCCGAGATGGTGCCGCCGGGGTCCGGTGCCGCCCGCACCGCAGCCGCGGCGACGAGCCGACCCCCGGCGGAGGCTCCGCCCCGTGCGTCCCGTGCGCCCCAGACCACGGGCGAGCCGGACATCCCGCTGCCTCCCGAGCCGACCGACGACGAGGACTGGCCGCACCCGGCGCAGCCCGCTGCGGCCGGCGCCGCCGCCGCGCGCACCGAGGCGGCCCGTGGCGGCACCCCGGCCGCCGATCCGCCGCGGGCGGCCGCCGAGTCCGCGCCCGCGCCGCGGGGCGGTGAGCCGACGCCGGTCGTCTCGGCGAACCCGCCGGAGCAGGCAGCCGACGGTGAACTCACCACCAGCGACGTCCGGCGTGTGTGGCCGGAACTGCTCGCCGTCGTCAAGCGGCACAAGCGCACCACCGAGGCGCTGCTGAAGAACGCGCAGGTGCACCAGCTGGCGAACGGAGTCCTGACGTTGGCGACGTCGTCCCCGGCGCTGGCCCGACGGCTCGGCGACGACCTGAACAAGGACGTCATCCGCGAGGCGCTCAACGAGCTGCTCGGCGTCCGCTGGCGGGTCGAGGCCGTCGTCGAGGGCGCCGCCGCGGCGACCGGCACCGCCGTCGCGCCCGAGGCCGCGCGGGAGGCCGCGCGCGCCGCCGAGGCTGCGGAGGCCCGGGAGCTGATGGCCGAGCGCGCGGCGGAAACCGGCGGCGACCGTGAGCCCGAGCCGGTGGTCGATCAGGAGCAGGCGGCCCTGTCGCTGCTGCGCGCGCAGCTGGGTGCCCGGCCCCTCGACGCCTGAGCAGCGACTTCACGTCGCCCCGGAACTGACGAGGCTTTGTCCCCGGGTCCCGCCTGGAGCAGGCTGCGAAGGGTGGGGAGGATGGGATCCGCTTACCGCTGCGCGTCGTATTCGCGGCCTACTCTCGTGACATGTTCCCCGGAGGCCAGCCAGACATGGGCGCGCTGCTGAAGCAGGCGCAGCAGATGCAGCAGCAGCTCGTCGCCGCGCAGGAGGAGATGGCCGCCACCGAGGTCACCGGTACCGCCGGCGGTGGGCTGGTCTCGGCGACCATGACCGGCAGCGGTGAGCTCACCGCGCTCACGATCGCGCCGGCCGCCGTCGACCCCGACGACATCGAGACGCTGCAGGACCTCGTGGTGGCCGCCGTCCGTGACGCCAAGCGCGCGGCCGACGACCTGGCCGCGCAGAAGATGGGCCCCCTCGCCGGTGGCCTGGGTGGCGGGGGCGGTCTCGGCCTGCCCGGCTTCTGATCCCGCTTCCCGAACCAGCAGAGGAACACCGTGTACGAGGGTGCCGTCCAGGACCTCATCGACGAGCTCGGCCGCCTGCCCGGCGTCGGGCCGAAGAGCGCCCAGCGGATCGCCTTCCACCTGCTCGCCACCGAGTCCGCCGACGTCGGCCGGCTGGTGGCGGCGCTGACGCGGGTCCAGCAGGAGGTCCGCTTCTGCGTCACCTGCTACAACGTCGCCGAGGCCGAGCAGTGCCGCATCTGCCGCGACCCGCGGCGCAGCGACGACGTCATCTGCGTGGTCGAGGAGCCCAAGGACGTTGTGGCCATCGAGCGCACCCGTGAGTTCCGGGGCCGCTACCACGTGCTCGGCGGGGCGATCAGCCCGATCGACGGCGTCGGTCCCGACGACCTGCGGGTCAAGGAGCTGATGACGCGGCTGATGAACGGCGCGGTCACCGAGCTGATCATCGCCACCGACCCGAACCTCGAGGGTGAGGCGACCGCGGCCTACCTCGCGCGCCTGGTCTCACCGATGGGGCTGGCCGTGTCCCGGCTGGCCAGCGGTCTGCCGGTGGGCGGCGACCTCGAGTACGCCGACGAGATCACCCTGGGCCGGGCGTTCGAGGGCCGCCGCCGCATCGACGCCTAGAGGTACGGAGTGCGAGGGACGCGTTTTCCAAGCCCTCGCACTCCGCTCACTCGAGGACGACGTCGTCGCGTCGCACCGCCCGGCGCACGCGCAGCCGGGCCAGCCGGCCGAACGCGGCGACCAGCTGCGTGTAGACCGGCGTCGGCCCGTGGTACCCGAGGAAGCCGTGCGGGCCCTCGACCATCTCCCCGGTGCGGACGTCGTAGCGGCTCTGGTGCCACGGGCAGACCAGGCAGCCCTCGGCGTCGATGCTGCCCTCGGAGAGGTCGGCGAGCTGGTGCCGGCACAGTCGCGACACCGCGAAGTACCGGTCGTCCCCGCGGTTGCCCACGGCCCAGTCGCCGACCCGACGGACCGTTCCCGGTGGCAGGTCGGCTGCGGGCAGGCGATCGGACTCGGTCACGGACGTCTCCTCGACGGTGCGGACGGCGGCCCGTTGCCCCTACCCGTGCGGCGGCTCCGGGAACTCCGGAGGTCCGCTGCTCGTGCGTAGAGTCCGGACGTCCTGGCGGACGCCCAGGCACATCGGAGGTTTCAGCGTGCGACGGCTCTCTGTCGTTCTCGGCCTGATGGCCACCCTGCTCCTGGCCGCGGGAGGTCCGGCCCTCGCCGACCCGCCGTTCGGCGTCTCGGGACGGGTGACCGACCAGGCCGGCGTCCTCAGCTCCTCGGACAAGGACCGCATCGAGCAGGCGATCGACGAGCTGCAGAAGAACGAGGGCATCAGCGAGTACGTCGTCCTCGTCGACTCGTTCGACGGCCAGAACGGCAAGCAGTGGGTCGCCCAGACCGCGGAGCAGTCCGGTCTCGGCGCCAAGGACGTCATGCTCGCCGTGGCAGTGGGCGGGGAGCGGCACTACGGCGTCCACCCCGGAAGCGCGATCGACGCCGACAAGCTGAACACCGTCATCGTCGACGACGTCGAGCCGAAGCTGGCGTCCGGCGACTGGGCCGGTGCCGCGGTCGCCCTCGCCGAGGGCATGGGTGGGGGCTCGGGTGCCACCTCCGGTGCCGCCACCCTCGCCGTCGTCGTGGCGCTGATCCTGGTCGCCGGTGGCGCCTACCTCTTCTTCCGGTCGCGGGGCCGCCGCCGTCGCGAGCGCGAGGCCACCCCCGCGATCGAGCGCCGGCAGCCGGTGGACCCCTACGAGGGGACGCCGACCGAGCAGCTGAACTACCGGGCCAGCGCGGCGTTGCTCGACCTCGACGAGCGGGCCCGCGCGGCGGGCACGAACCTCGACATCGCCCGCTCGTACTACGGCGAGGAGGCCGTGCCGGGGTTCGACCGTGACCTGGCGACCTCCCGCGACGAGCTGGCACGGGCGTTCACCATCCGGCAGGAGCTCGACGACGAGATCCCCGAGGACGAGCCGACGCAGCGCCGGATGCTCGCCGAGCTGCTCAAGCTGACTGGAGCGGCCGGCGAGCGGCTCAGGAAGCAGGCCGCCGCCCTCGACGAGCTGCGCGAGCGGGAACGGACGGCACCGCAGGTCATCGAGGACCTGCGGCGGCGGATCGGGGAGCTGCAGCAGCGGATCCCCGTCCAGGCGGAGAAGCTCGCGTCGCTGCAGCGGCGGTACTCCTCGGCGACGGTGACGTCGGTGGGGGAGAACGTCCGCGAGGCCGGCGTCCGCCTGGAGGCGGCGAGCCAGGCCGTGGAGCTCGCCCGTCAGGACCAGCAGTCCGGTCAGCCCGGCCGGTCGGTCGGCCGGCTGCGCGGCGCCGAGGACGCCGTCGGGCAGAGCGCGACCCTGCTCGACGGGATCGACCGGCTGGGGGCGGACCTCGCCGCGGCCGAGGAGCGGCTGCCCGCCGTCCGAGCGGAGACCGAGAAGGACCTCGCGGAGGCGCGGTCCCTCATCCGGGGCGGCGACCGCAGCGGGCTCACACCCCAGATCGCCCGGGCAGAGGCGGCGCTCACCGCGGCCGACGCCGCACTGCGGCCGGCCGACGGCTCACCCGGTGACCCGTTGACGGCGTTGCGGCACCTCGAGGAGGGCGACCTCGCCCTGGAGCAGGCGCTCTCGGTCGCCCGCGACGCCCAGACCCAGGCGCGCCGCGCCGCCGAACTGCTCGACCAGGCGCTGCTCACCGCACGGTCCACCACCGCGGCCGCGGCCGACTTCATCAGCACGCGGCGGGGCGCCGTCGGGCCGGAGGCGCGCACGCGGCTGGCCGAGGCGCAGCGGCACCTCGACGCCGCGGAGGGCATGGCGCGCAGCGATCCGGCGGCGGCGCTCGCGGAGGCCCGCGAGGCCGACCGGCTCGGCCAGTACGCGCTCGAGGTGGCGCAGCGCGACGTCGGCCAGTGGTCGCAGCAGACCGGCTACGGCGGCTACGGCGGCGGCTACGGCGGAACCTGGGGAAGTGGCTGGGGCGGCGGCTACGGCGGCGGCTGGGGTGGCCGGCGGGGCGGGATGAGCCCGCTCGGCGCCGGGCTCGGCGGCCTCGTACTGGGTGGCCTGCTCTTCGGCGGCGACCACGGGGACCACGGCGACTGGAGCTCCGGCGACTGGGGCGGCGGCGGGTTCGGGGACTCCGGCGGCGACTTCGGTGGCGACTTCGGCGGGGGCGGGGACTTCGGCGGCGACTTCTGAGTCCTCGTCACCGGCGGTCTGGGAACTGTCGCTGGCCGGTGGGACGGTGTCCCTCCCCACTCGACGAGGAGGAGCCATGCCCACCCGAGACACTCCCTGGCCCGACGGCACACCGTGCTGGGTCGACTACGGCTCGGCCGACATCGACGCCACGAAACGCTTCTACGCCGACCTGCTCGGCTGGGAGTACTCCGGCGGCGAGCCGGAGTTCGGCGGCTACCTGACCGCCACGCGCAACGGCGAGCAGGCCGCCGGGCTCGGCCCCCAGCAGGACCCGGACGACCCGCCGCGCTGGACGACGTACTTCGCGACGTCCGACGCCGCCGCCACCGCTGCCCGCATCACCGAGGCCGGCGGCACTGTGCTCGTCGAGCCGATGGAGGTCGGGCCGATGGGCACGATGGTCATCGCACTCGACCCGCAAGGAAATCCGTTCGGCCTGTGGCAGGCGGGAATGCACACCGGCTTCCGGATCTACAACGAGCCAGGCGGTGTCACGTGGAACGAGGCCGCCGTCGACGACCCCGACGCGGCTCGCGCCTTCTACAGCGCGGTCTTCGGCTTCCGCTTCGACGAGATGCCGGACTCCGGTGGCTACACGACCTTCGCCACGGGCGACAACCCGCTGGGCGGTCTCGGCGGGCACCAGCCCGGTTCGCCGAAGGGATGGACGACGTGCTTCTCGGTCACATCGGTCGACGATGCGGTCGCGGCCGTCGAGTCGGCCGAAGGCAAGGTCACCATGGGGGCCATGGAGACCTCGTTCGGCCGGTTCGCCGTCGTCGAGGACCCCTGGGGAGCCGCCTTCTCGGTCATGGAGAGCACGACCGGCTGAGTCGTCCCTAGTCGGGCAACTGCCCGTAGGCGTGTTCCGGCCGGAAGCGGACGACGAGCCGGCGGTCGCGGACCATCGCCGCGCGGTACGCGTCCCAGTTCTCGTGCTCGCCGCTCACGCCGCGGTAGTACGCGACCAGTTCGTCGACGGTGGCGTCGTGCGGATCGGCCGCCACCGGGGTCAGGTCGGCGGTGCCCTCGACCGCGACCCAGGTCCAGAAGTCCTTCGACGCCACGTGCAGGGTGACCCGCGGATCGGCGGCCAGCAGGCGCGTCTTGACCCGGTCCGCGGTCACGGAGACGCGGAACAGCCGGCGCTCGGGGTCGTAGGCGTAGCCGACGTTGGACAGGTGGGGGCGGCCGTCGCGCTTGACGGCCGCCAGGACGCCCCAGTTGTGCTCGGCGACGAAGGCGAGCAGACGCGGATCGGGATCGGTCACAGGGGCCTATCCTGCCCTGCCCCCGTCCCGGGCACCGCCCCGAGCGTGCGAGGGGTGGGAGGGCAGGGTCCTCTATCTCTCCCGGCCCCGTGCCCGCAGCGGAAACGGGGGCATCGGAGGCGCGCTCAACCGGTCGCCGTCGTAGCCCACCACGGCGCCGAAGCGGTCGTCCTCGGCGTTCCACTGCTCCGCGTAGCCGGCGATCTCGTCGCCCGACCGGCCGACGAAGTTCCACCACATGACGATCTGCTCGTCGAACGGCTCGCCGCCGAGCAGCAGCAGCCGGCTGGCCTCCTCCGCGCGCAGCCGCAGCGAGCGCCGTCCCGTGCCGAGGTAGAGCATCGCGCCCCGCTCTAGCGGGGCGCCCTCGACGTCGGCGGCACCGGAGGAGGCGAGCAGCCCGTACTCGAAGTCGGGGTCCAGGGGCACCTCGACGTCCGCACCCGGAGCGAGGTCGAGATCGACGCCGACCAGCGGGGTGTACGCCGTCCCGGGGGACGACGCCCCGCCGAAGTCGCCCATGAGCACCGTGGCGGTGAGCCCGTCGGAGGTGAACCCGGGCAGGGTGCCGTGGTGCTCGAACGCCGGCGCGGTCTCGCGGTGGGCGTCGGGCAGCACGACCCACAGTTGCGCCCCGTGCAGGAAGCGGGGGTGGCTCACCGGCGACTGCTCGGAGTGCGCGATGCCGTGCCCGGCGGTCATCAACGCCAGTTGGCCGGGTCCGAACCGCACGTCGCTGCCGAGTGAGTCGCGGTGGTGCACCTCGCCCTCCAGCAGCCAGGAGACCGTCTGCAGGCCGGTGTGCGGGTGCGGGGCGACCTGCATGCCGGCGCCGGCGGAGATGTCGTCGGGACCGTAGTGGTCGACGAACGCCCAGGCGCCGACCATCCGGCGGCCGAGCGTGGGCAGCAGGCGGCGGACGCGGGTGCTCTCGCCCAGCAGCACCTCCTTGCCGGGCAGCAGGTCGAGGGCGGGACCCGCGGCGGTCGCCGCGAGGCCGCCCAGCGCCTGGGCTGCCGGGCGGCGGTCGAGATTGCTCATCGCGGTTCCCTCCCTGACTCCCGCAGCGGCAGAAATGGCCATGTCTGCCGCTAGGCGTTCTGGCCGGCGTCCTGGCCAGTCTCGCCCCGGACGTCGCCGTGCGGAACGTGCCGCGCGCCTGATCCGTACGTCGCCGGGATCGAACCGAGCCGGCCGGCCTGGAAGTCGGTGAACGCGTCCATGACCTCCTGCCGCGTGTTCATCACGAACGGCCCGTACATCGCGATCGGCTCGCGGATCGGCAGGCCGCCGAAGATGACGACGTCGAGCGCCGGCGTCCGCGACTCCTGCGCGACGGCGCCGTTGATGGTGATGGTGTCCCCGGGCCCGAAGACGGCGAGCTGGCCGGTGCGCACCGGGTGCCCGTCGATGCCCACCGAGCCGGCACCGGAGAGCACGTAGACCAGCGCGTTGAAGTCCGGCCGCCACGGCAGGTCGAGGGTCGCGCCGGGAGCGACGGTGGCGTGCACCATCGCCATGGGCGTGTAGGTCGAGCCGGGACCGCGCTGTCCGGCGACGTCCCCGGCGATGACCCGCAGGAAGGCGCCCGCGTCGGGGCTGGCCAGCAGCACCGACTCGTCGGCGCGCAGGTCCTGGTAGCGGGGCTCGACCCACTTCTGCGCTCGGGGCAGGTTCACCCACAGCTGCAGCCCGTGGAACAGGCCGCCGCTGACGACGAGGTGCTCCGGCGGGCGCTCGATGTGCAGGACGCCCCCACCGGCGGTCATCCACTGCGTGTCGCCATTGCTGATCGTGCCGCCGCCGCCGTGGGAGTCGGCGTGCTCGAAGGTGCCGTCGATGATGTAGGTGACGGTCTCGAAGCCGCGGTGCGGGTGCCAGCTGGTGCCCTTCGGCTCGCCGGGCGCGTACTCGACCTCGCCCATCTGGTCCATGTGGATGAAGGGGTCGAGGTCGCGCAGGTCGACGCCGGCGAAGGCGCGGCGGACGGGGAAGCCCTCGCCCTCGAAGCCCGACGGCGCAGTGGTGACCGAGCGGACCCGGCGGCGGACCGTCCCGGGTGCGGGAACCGGCACGCGCGGCAGGACGGTGGTGTCTTCGACGGTCACGGCAGGCATGCCGGCCTCCTTGGTTGAGAGCTCAACTAGTGGCGACTGTAGCGCTCGAGAGGCCGTTTGTCTTCCCTCCCGTCGCCACGAGATCTGCACACTCGCGGCCATCGGCCCGTGATCGCCACGAGTGTGCAGATCTCGCGCGGACGTGGCGGGTTTGGCGGCCGACGGGGCGGGTCAGCTCTCGGGGATGGAGCCCGAAGCGCCGCGCCTGGGCTGCCCCAAGGCGATGGTCTTCGGGCCGTGCGGGGGAGTGCGGGACGACGAGCGCTGCGAGATGGCCGAGCACCGCTGCGTCTTCCTCGATCCGCCGGTGATGTCCTGGCCCGTCGTCTCGACGGGTCCGGTCGCCGACCCGCCGGCCGAGGGGGACCTCGCCGGCCCCGTCGTGCTGAGCGATCTCTCCGTCGCCCCGTTCGATCCCGCCTCCGTGCGGCGCGTCGTCGGCGTGCTCGGGCCGGTGTCTGACGGGCTCCTCGTCGGCGAGCACGCCAACCGCCCTGACCTGCCGCCCACCATGCTCGCCGCGGAGGTCCTCGCGGCGGGCGGCCGGCTCTGGACGACACTGGCCTGCCGCGACCGCAACCGCGTCGTCCTGGAGCAGGAGCTCGCCGGTCTCGCCGCACTGGGGATCGAGGGCGTGCTCTGCGTGACCGGCGACGGCCGCGGGCCCGGTGTGCGCCCCGGCGTCACGCAGGTGTTCGACCTCGACGGCACGCGGCTGGCCGCCCTGGCTGCGGGCGTCGGCCTGCGCGTCGCCGTCCCCGAGTCGCCGGAGGCGCCGCCGGTGCACCTGCGACCGGCGCGGGTGGCGTCCAAGCAGCGGGCCGGCGCGCAGCTGTGCGTCCTCAACCACGTTGGCCGCCCGTCGCGGGTGGCGGAGTTCGTCGCCGCCGCGCGGGCCGCCGGCGCCACGCTGCCGTTCGTGGCCGCGGTCGCCGTCTACACCGACGAGCCCTCCGCCCGGGTGCTCCAGCGGTTTCCCGGCCTGCACCTCGACGACGACGTCGTCGAGCGGGTGCTCGCCTCCGCCGATCCGCGCGAGGCAGGCATCGCGGCCGCGGTGGCCGAGGCCCGGGAGTTGCTGGCCGTCCCCGGCGTCGTCGGGGTCAACCTCTCCGGCATGGGGTCCTCCCGCGGTGAGGACGACGGGGCGCAGGTCAAGGCGGCTGTGGCCGAACGACTCAGGGACGGCGGGTGAGCGAGCTCGAGAGCGAGGCGATGGAGGCCGAGTTCGGCACCGTCGCGGGGTGGACGGAGGAGGCCGTCCGGGCGCTGGGGCCCGAGTACGCCGTTCCGGCCGGGTGCCGGGGGAGCGGCAGTGAGGGCGCGCTGCGCTGGCTCGCCGACCGGCTGGATCCCGTGCCCGGTGGCCGGTTCCTCGACGCCGGCGCGGGCGTCGGCGGCCCGGCCGGCTGGCTGGCCGGCGAGCGGAGCGTGCGCCCCGTCTGTGCCGAGCCGATGGTGGCCGCGGCCGGTGCCGGTGCACGGCTGTTCGGGTTGCCCGCCGTCGCGGCGGTGTCGCAGCGGCTGCCCTTCGCCGACGCGACCTTCGACGCGGCGTGGTGCCTCGGTGTCCTCTGCACGACGGCGGACAAGGCCGGCGCGCTCAGCGAGCTCCGGCGGGTGCTGCGGGAGGGCGGTCGGCTCGGGCTGCTCGTGTTCGTGGCCGACGCCCCGCTGCCGCCCCCGCTGCCGGAGGGCAACGAGTTCCCGTCCGAGCCGGAACTCCTCGAACTGCTCGAGGACGCCGGGTTCGCCGTCGAGGCCACTGTGGACGCCGACCTCGGGGACAGTCCACCCGAGTGGTCGGAGCGCGCCGACGCCGTCGAGGCGGAGGTCGCCCGCCGGCACGGCGCCGAGCCGGCGTTCCGGGAGGCCGAGGAGCAGTCGCGCCGGGTCGCGCGGCTGCTCTCCGACGGCGCGCTCCGGGGCTGGCTGGGGGTGGCGGTCGCCCCCTCGTGAGGGTGCAAAGAAACCCTTGCAAAGAACCCTTTGCACTCCTATGGTTCCGGTGTGCCGATCGACCCGACCCCGCTGGAGCCCGCCGTCCAGGTGACCGACGTGCGCGCCCTGCGTGCGCTCGCGCACCCCCTGCGCAACCGGCTGCTCGGACAGCTCCGCCTCAACGGGCCCGCCACGGCCAGCCAACTCGGGCGGGTGGTCGGCGAGAGCAGCGGCTCGACCAGCTACCACCTGCGCCAGCTCGCCGCCTACGGCTTCGTCGAGGAGGTGGAGGGCCAGGGCACGGCGCGCGAGCGGTGGTGGCGCGCCCGTCACCGGATGACCAGCTGGCAGGCCACCGATCTGCTCGAGCAGGAGGGCGGCGCCGAGGTCCAGGACGAGATGACCCGGCTGCAGATCGACCAGCACGCCCGCGTGCTGCACACCTGGCACGACCAGAAGGACGCGCTCGGCCCCGAGTGGGCGGCGGTGGCCTCGCTCAACGACCACGGGATGCGACTCACCCCCGACCAGGCACGGGCGCTGGCCGACGAGCTCAACGCCGTCCTCGGGCGCTGGATGGCCGAGCACCCCGGCGACCGGCCGGCCGAGGGCACCGCCCTCGTCTTCGCCCTGACCGACATCGTCCCCCTGAAGGAATGGCCGTCATGAGCGCACCGCGGACCGTCCGGTCGGCGACCCGCCGGCTCGTCGCGCTCACGGCGCTGCGCTGGCTGCCGGTCGGGCTCACGACACCGATCACCGTGCTGCTCGCCCAGTCGCGGGGTCTGACGCTCGGCGAGATCGGCGTCCTGTTCACCCTCCACGGCGTCCTGGTCGTCGCGCTGGAGCTGCCGACGGGCGGGCTGGCCGACGTGCTCGGCCGCCGTCCCGTCGTCGTGGCCGGGGCCGTGCTGCACATCGCGGCGTGCCTGCTCTTCGCGACGGCGACGACGTTCACCGGGTTCGTCGTCGGCATCGCCGCGCTCGGACTCGGGCGGGTGCTCGACTCGGGGCCGGCCGAGGCCTGGTACGTCGACACGGTCCACGGCATCGACCCCGCGGCCGACGTCGCGCCCGGGCTGGCGAAGCACTCGGCGGCGGACGGCGCGAGCCTGGCGGTCGGCGCGATCCTCGGTGGGTTCCTGCCCGGTCTGCTCGGCCACCTCGGCGGCGAGGCGCTCGCGGTCCCCTACGTCGGGGCGGCCGTCCTCGACCTCGTCTTCATCGCCGCGGTCGTGCGCCTGCTCACCGAGGAGCGGCCGCCGCGCGAGGGCACCGTCCGCGCGGCGCTGGTCGCGGGTGCGCAGGCCCTGCCCGGCACGGTGACCGAGGCGGTGCGGCTGTCGGTCACCGACGGGCCGATGCGCCTGGTGCTGCTGCTGACCGCGGTGGGCGGCGCCGGCCTGGTGGTGTGCGAGCTGCTCGGCCCGGTGCGGTTCGCCGACCTCGCCGGCGGGCGGGACGACGGCGCGGCGGTGTACGGCGTCGTCCTGGCGATCTCGTTCGGCGCGGCGGCCGTCGGGGCGATGGCAACGCCCGCGATGCGCCGGCTGCTGCGGGGTTCCACCCGGGCGACCTGCGTCCTGCTCTTCGTCGTCGGCGCCGCTGCGCTCGCGGTGGTGGCCGGGCCCGACGTCCTGGTCGTGGCGGGAGCCGGCTTCGCGCTGTACTACCTCTCGCACGGCTCGAGCTGGCCGCTCCTGTCGGCCGTCCTGCACACCCGGGTCGACGCCGCCCACCGGGCGACCGCGGTCTCGGCGATGTCGCTGGCCATGGCGCTGGGCGGGATCGTCGGCAACCTGACCATCCCGCCCCTGGCCTCGGCGGCGAGCACCGACGTGGCGTTCCTCGTGGTCGCCGGCGTCGTCCTACTGGGCGCGGTCGCCTGTCTGGGCCTGCCCCGGGCGACCGTGGCCGTGCCGCTGCCGGAGGCCGAGGAGCCCGCCCCGTCCCTGCCTGCCGCCTGACCAGGGACGCGCGTCGGGACGCCGAAACGCGCGGGACACACGCCCTCACTAGGTTCGATGCATGGCGGACCTCTTCGACGGCTACCCGCTGGGGAGCGTCTGGGACGAGATGTTCGGCGAGGCCGGGCGGGCGCGGCCGGCGTACACCGGGCTGTTCGCCTCGCTGCAGCCGATCGACGGCGAGGAACTGGCCGCGCGGGCCGACCTGCTGAGCCAGACCTACCGCGACGCCGGCGTCACCTTCGCCCACGCAGGCGAGGAGCAGCCGTTCCCGCTGGACATCGTGCCGCGGGTGATCGGCGCCGAGGAGTGGGACGTCATCGAGCGGGGCGTCGCGCAGCGGGTGCTGGCGCTCGAGGCCTTCCTGGCCGACGTCTACGGTGCCGGCCAGGTGTTCGCCGACCGGATCGTGCCGCGCAGCGTCGTCACGACGAGCGCGCACTTTCACCGCCAGGCACACGGGCTGGTGCCGCCGAACGGGGTCCGCGTGCACGTGTCGGGCATCGACCTGGTGCGCGACGAGGCCGGCGACTTCCGGGTGCTGGAGGACAACCTCCGCTCGCCGTCGGGCGTCAGCTACGTCATCACCAACCGCGCCGCCATGAGCCAGGTGCTGCCCGAGCTGTTCGCCGATCACCGCATCCAGCCGGTGGCCGACTACCCGAGCAGGCTGCTGGCCGCGCTCAAGGCCTCGGCGCCGCCGAACGTGGCCGACCCGACGGTCGTCGTCCTCACCCCCGGCGTCTACAACTCCGCCTACTTCGAGCACGCGCTGCTGGCGCGCCAGATGGGCGTGGAGCTGGTCGAGGGCCGCGACCTCGTCTGCGCCGGCAACCAGGTCAGCATGCGGACGACGGACGGGCAGCAGCGGGTCGACGTCATCTACCGGCGCATCGACGATGAGTTCCTCGACCCGGTGCACTTCCGGCCCGACTCGGTGATCGGCTGCGCGGGCGTGCTCAACGCCGCGCGGGCCGGCCGGGTGACCATCGCCAACGCCGTCGGCAACGGCGTGGCCGACGACAAGCTGCTCTACACGTGGGTGCCCGACCTCGTCCGCTACTACCTGGGCGAGGAGCCGGTGCTGGCCAACGCCGACACCTACCGGCTGGACGAGCCCGACACCGTCGAGTGGGTGCTGGGGTCGCTCGACCAGCTGGTGCTCAAGCCGGTGGACGGGTCGGGCGGCAAGGGCATCGTCATCGGGCCGCGGGCGGACGAGAAGGCGCTGGCCGAGCTCGCGGTCAAGGTGCGGGCGCGGCCGCGGGACTGGATCGCGCAGAAGCCGATCGGCCTGTCGACCTGCCCGACGCTGGTGGGTGGCCGGATCGCGCCGCGGCACGTCGACCTTCGGCCGTTCGCCGTCAACGACGGTGACAAGGTGTGGGTGCTGCCCGGTGGGCTGACCCGCGTCGCGCTGCCGGAGGGGGAGCTGGTGGTCAACTCGAGCCAGGGCGGCGGATCGAAGGACACGTGGGTGCTCAGTCATCCGCGGCAGGCCGCCGAACCGGTGCAGCCCGACCTCACGACCATCGAGTTCACGGCGGCCGACCTGCCCGACGACCACCAGGGTCAGGACCCCGGCCCGCTCGGCGACCCCGCGGTGGGCCAGTCCCAGCAACAGCAGCAGACGGCAGAAATGGCCATTTCTGACGCGGTCAGGGGTACGCAATGCTGAGCCGGATCGCGGAGTCGCTGTTCTGGATCGGCCGCTACGTCGAGCGCGCGGACGACACCGCACGCATCCTCGACGTGCACACCCAGCGCCTGGTCGAGGACCCGTGGATCGACGAGCGCCGCGCCTGCGCCAACCTGCTCGGGCTGATGGGCTCGCCCACCCCGGAGGAGGAGGCCGACACCGAGCGGGTGCTGGCCACGCTCGCCTTCGACCGCTCCAGCCCCGGATCGATCGTCGGCGCGCTGTCTGCGGCCCGCGAGAACGCCCGGGGCGCCCGCGAGGTGCTCAGCGCGGAGATCTGGGAGTCGCTGAACGTCACGCACAACGCGCTCCCGCAGCAGCGGACCATGGCCCGCCGGTACGGCCCGCACTCGCTGTTCCGGTTCGTCCGCGAGCGCTCGGCCATGGTGTTCGGGCTGGCCGACGCGACGATGAGCCGCGACGAGAGCTGGCTGTTCCTGATCCTCGGCCGCTCGCTGGAGCGGGTGGACATGACCTCGCGGATCATCTCCACGCGGGTGCTGGCCGGCGACGCCGCGCCGTCCTGGACGCTCGTCCTCCGCTCGACCGGCGCCTACGAGCCCTACCTGCGCACCTACCGGGGTGTGGTCAACAGCAGCCGGGCCGCCGAGTTCCTGCTGCTGGACCGGCTCTTCCCGCGGTCGGTGTTCGCGGCGCTCGAGCAGGCCGAGGCGTGCCTGGCCGAGCTGGAGCGCTCCACCGTGCGGGACGCGGCGCGCATCGGCGTCGCCGGTGAGGCGCACCGCATCGTCGGCCGGGCCCGCACCATGCTCGAGTTCATGGCCACCCCCGACCTGCTGAACTCGCTGCCGGAGCGCCTGGAGGACCTCCAGCGCACCTGCTCGGCGGCCAGCGCGGCGGTCACCCACCGGTTCTTCACCGAGCAGGCGCCGCAGGTCTGGGTGCCGGAGGGGGTCGCATGAGCGGACAGGGGCGTGAGCATCGCAGCGAGGAACGAGCGAGGAGCGGAGCGGTCCGCGGGAGCGAACGATGACACAGAGCGGACAGTCGCAGACGCAGGCGGCGTCGGCGGCCCGGGCCTCGGCGCACCGCTGGCGCCTGCAGGTCGTGCACCGGACGGCGTTCCACTACAGCGGTGCGGTGCGCTCCTCCTACAACGAGGCCCGGCTGACACCGGAGAGCAGCAACCGGCAGACGACGCTGCGCTCCCGCGTGGAGATCGAGCCCGCCGCGACGGCGTACGGGTACCGCGACTACTGGGGCACCACCGTCACCGCGTTCGACCTCCACCAGCCGCACACGGAGCTCGTCGTCACCGGGACGTCGATCGTCGAGGCCGGCCCCGACCTCGCCGAGCACGACCGCGTCGGCTGGACGGCGCTGGCGTCGCGGGAGGTCCGCGACCAGTTCGGCGAGCTGCTGACCCCCACGGCGCTCACCACGATGGACGACGACGTGGTCGCGCAGGCCCGAGCGGCCGTCGGCGGCGCCCGTCCGCACGAGGCCGGCGCGCGCGTGTGCCGGTTCGTGGGCGAGCACATGGAGTACCTGTCGGGCGCGACGAACGTGAAGACCAACGCGATGCAGGCGTGGGCGACCGGCAAGGGCGTCTGCCAGGACATCTCGCACGTCACCGTGGGCCTGCTCCGGGCGCTCGGACTCCCCGCCCGCTACGTCTCGGGCTACCTGCACCCGAAGCCGGACGCCGGTATCGGACAGCCGGTCACCGGCGAGAGCCACGCGTGGGTGGAGTGGTGGGACGGCGGGTGGAACGGCTTCGACCCGACGAACTCGGTCGACATCGGCGCACGGCACGTGACGCTGGGCCGCGGACGCGACTACGGCGACGTCCCGCCGTTCAAGGGGCTGTTCTCGGGGCCGAAGAGCGAGGGCCACACGGTGACCGTGGAGGTCACCCGTCTGGCCTGATCCGCCGCGGCGGATACTGGGGGTGATGAGCGCACCCCTGAACCTGGTCAACCTCGAGCGGGTGCACAAGGCGCACGGCACGACCGTGATCCTCGACGACGTCTCGCTGGGCGTCGCGGCGGGCGAGCGGATCGGCGTCGTCGGCCGGAACGGCGGCGGCAAGTCGACCCTGCTGTCCATGATCACCGGTGCCGACGAGCCGGACTCCGGCCGGGTCACCCATCGCGGCGACCTCGCGATGGGGGTACTCGACCAGTCCGGCACCCTGCCGCCGGGCGCGACGGTGCGCGACGTCGTCCTCCCGCCGTCGATGTTCGCCGCGGAGCACGAGTGGGCGGGTGACCCGGCCGTCCGGTCGGTGCTGACCGGTCTGGAGCTCGACCGGCTCGGGCTCGACGCCCCGGTGGCACCGATGTCCGGCGGCGAGCGCCGCCGCGTGGCCCTGGCCGCGCAGCTGATCCGGCCGCTGGACCTGCTCGTCCTCGACGAGCCCACCAACCACCTGGACGTCGAGGGTGTGGCGTGGCTGGCCGAGTACGTGCGTGCCCGCGCCGGCGGGCTGGTCGTCGTCACCCACGACCGGTGGTTCCTCGACGAGGTCTGCACGACGACCTGGGAGGTCGCCGACGGCTCGGTGTTCTCCTACGAGGGCGGCTACTCGGCCTACACGCTGGCCCGCGCGGAGCGGGCCCGGATCTCCGCGGCCACCGAGGAGCGCCGGCTCAACCTGGTGCGCAAGGAGCTGGCCTGGCTGCGCCGCGGTCCGCCGGCCCGCACCAGCAAGCCGAAGTTCCGCATCGAGGCGGCCCAGGCGCTGATCGCCGACGAGCCGCCGCCGCGCGACTCGATGGCGCTGGCCGGCTTCGCCGCCCGGCGGCTCGGCAAGACGGTCTACGACGTCGAGGACGTCGACTACGCCGTCCCCACCGACGACGGCCCGCGGACGCTGTTCCGCGACCTGTCCTGGCACGTCGGTCCGGGCGACCGGATCGGCATCGTCGGGGTGAACGGAGCCGGGAAGACCTCGCTGCTGCGGCTGCTGGTGGGCGAGACGACGCCGGACGCCGGCAAGGTCGTCGTCGGCCAGACCGTGGCGGTCGCCTACCTGTCGCAGCACGTCACCGAGCTGCCGCCGCGCGCGCGGGTGCTGGAGGCCGTGCAGGACGTCGCCCGCGTCGCCCGGATCGGCAACCAGGAGATCTCCGCGTCGTCGCTGGCGGAGCGCTTCGGCTTCGCGGCCAACCGCCAGTGGACGCCGGTCGGCGACCTCTCCGGCGGTGAGCGCCGCCGGCTGCAGCTGCTGCGGCTGCTGATGGCGGAGCCGAACGTCCTGGTGCTCGACGAGCCGACGAACGACCTCGACATCGACACACTGACCGCGCTCGAGGACCTGCTCGACAACTTCCCCGGCACGGTGCTGGTGGTCAGCCACGACCGGTACTTCGTCGACCGGGTGTGCGACAAGGTGGTGGCGCTGCTCGGCGACGGCTCGCTGGCCGAGCTGCCCGGTGGGGTGGAGGAGTACCTGCGCCGCCGGGCGGCCGGTGGGGCGCCGCTGACGACGGCGGCCGGCGCCGGGACGACCAAGCCCGTCGGTGCTCCCTCGTCGGCGCCGGCGGTCTCCGCGGCCGACGCGCGGGCGGCGAAGAAGGAGGCCGCCCGGCTGGAGCGCCGCATGCTCAAGCTGGACGCCGACGAGAAGAAGCTGCACGAGCAGCTCGCCGACGCGGCCGCCGACTATGCGAAGGCCGCCGAGCTCGACGCCCGGCTGCGGGCGGTGCACGCCGAGAAGGAGCAGGTCGAGGAGGAGTGGCTGGCGGCCGCTGAGCTCGCGGAGGGCTGAGCGGAACTCAGCCCAGCTGGCCGAGCCAGAAGGGGAGGCCCTGGTCGTCGCGGCACAGGGCGGAGAGTCCGTACGACCGGCGTTCGATCTCGCCCGCCTCACCCCCGGCGGTGCGGACGGCCGCCACCGCGACCTCGATGTCGTCGGTGGCGTACATCGGCACGACGCCGACGTGGTCGTGTCCGCCGCCGTGCAGCCCGATCATCGGGGTCTGGCCCTGGGTCTCCCAGCCGTCGGCCACGCGGCCCGGAGCCATCGACCAGCCGAGTACCGCCTCGTAGAAGTCGCGGGCGCGGGCGCCGTCGGGCACCTGCAGGGTCAGGTAGACCGCGTCACCCGGACGCGCACCCGTCGCCGCGGGAGGCGAGGGGGTCTGCAGCATCCACCGGTGGCCGTACGGGTCGACGATGACGGCGGTGCGGCCGTACGGGGCGTCGGTCGGGGCCCGTTCCACGGTGGCGCCGACCGTCTCCGCTCGGGCGACGGCCGCGTCGACGTCCGGCACGGCCAGGTGCAGGGTGACGCTGATGCGGCCCTCGTCCGGAGCGGTCAGCCCCAGTTCCGGGTGCTCGTCGGCGAGGTAGAGCGGGGCGCCGGAGACGTCGAGCTCGGCGTGCCCGATCCGGTTGTCGTCCATCACGTACGGGTCGCCGACGACGCGGGCGCCGAGGGCGTCGGCGTACCAGTCCATCGCGGCGCGGGCGTCGCGGACGGCGAGGTAGGGGATCAGCTGCGCGGTCACGGCGCGATCCTCTCGCGCCGTGACCGTCGCGGCTCCCCTTCTAGCGCTGAGCCCGGTTGACGGCCGAGACGACGGCCCGCAGGGACGCGGTGACGATGTTCGCGTCGATGCCCACGCCCCAGAGCACGCGGTCGCCGACCGCGCACTCGACGTAGGCGGCGGCACGGGCGTCGCCGCCGGCCGACAGCGCGTGCTCGGCGTAGTCCAGCACCCGGACGTCGACGTCGAGGCCCTTCAGCGCGTCGACGAACGCGGCGATCGGACCGTTGCCGCGACCCTCGATCGTGACCGGGACGCCGTTGTCGACCAGCTCCACGACCATCTCGTCGAGGTGCTCGCCGTGCGCCCGGTGCCGGTGACCGGCGAGGGAGAACCGGCCCCACGGGGCGTCGACGTCGGGCAGGTACTCGTTGCTGAAGGCCGCCCACATCTGCTGGGCGGTGACCTCGCCGCCCTCGTCGTCCGTGTGCTGCTGGATGACGGCGCTGAACTCGATCTGCAGCCGGCGGGGCAGGTCGAGGTGGTTCTCGGTCTTCATGATGTAGGCGACGCCGCCCTTGCCGGACTGGCTGTTCACCCGGATGACGGCCTCGTAGCTGCGGCCGACGTCCTTGGGGTCGATGGGCAGGTACGGGACGGCCCACGTCATCTCGGACACCGGCTTGCCCGCCGCCGCGGCGTCCGCCTCGAGCGCCTTGAAGCCCTTGTTGATCGCGTCCTGGTGGGAGCCGGAGAACGCGGTGTAGACGAGGTCGCCGCCGTAGGGGTGCCGCTCGTGCACGCCCAGCTGGTTGCAGTACTCGACGGTGCGGCGGATCTCGTCGATGTCGGAGAAGTCGATCTGCGGGTCGATGCCCTGGCTGAACAGGTTGAGGCCCAGGGTGACCAGGTCGACGTTGCCGGTGCGCTCCCCGTTGCCGAACAGGCAGCCCTCGATGCGGTCGGCACCGGCGCGGTAGCCCAGCTCGGCGGCGGCGACTGCGGTGCCCCGGTCGTTGTGGGGGTGCAGGCTCAGGACGACGGAGTCGCGCCGGCCCAGGTTGCGGTGCATCCACTCGATCTGGTCGGCGTAGACGGTGGGCTCGGCCATCTCGACGGTCGCCGGCAGGTTGATGATCGTCGGCCGGTCGACGGTCGGCTCCCACACGTCGGTGACCGCGTTGCACACCTCGACGGCGAAATCGAGCTCGGTGCCGGTGAAGGACTCGGGGGAGTACTCGAACCGGATCTCGGTGTCGCCCATCTGCTCGGCGAGCTTGCGGACCAGCTGGGCCCCGTGGACGGCGATGTCGACGATCCCGGCGCGGTCGGAGTTGAAGACGACCCGGCGCTGAAGGGTGGACGTCGAGTTGTAGAGGTGCACGATCGCCTGCTTGGCGCCGCGCAGGGACTCGTAGGTGCGCTCGATCAGCTCGTCCCGGGCCTGGGTGAGGACCTGGACGGTGACGTCGTCGGGGACCAGGTCGTCCTCGATGAGCTGGCGGATGAAGTCGAAGTCGGTCTGGCTGGCGGCGGGGAAGCCGACCTCGATCTCCTTGTAGCCCATGCGGACCAGCAGCTCGAACATGCGCCGCTTGCGGTCGGGCGTCATCGGGTCGATCAGGGCCTGGTTGCCGTCGCGGAGGTCGACAGCGCACCAGCGGGGGGCGGTGGTGGTGACCTTCTGCGGCCAGGTGCGGTCGGGCAGCGCGACCGGGGTGAACGGCGCGTACCGGTGGATCGGCATGCCGGACGGCTGCTGCGGCGTACGTACGTGCGGGTGCTGCGGGGCGTTGCTCACGGGTCTTCGGCTCCTCTGGCGCGGGCTGGACTCAGCTCCGGTGGGCGGTCAGCGGGCGCCGGGAACGCACCAGGCCACGGCGGGATCTCCGCGACGAGGGGGCCGACCTAGGAGAGGGCCTCGCCGCGGCGGGTAAGCAGGAGGCTGCCGCGCACGGACCCACGGTAGCAGCGCGTCAGCCCACGTCGCAGGAACACGGGCAGCCCTCGACGTGAACCGGTCGCCCGGAGTAGTCATCGAGCTCGTCGCACCGGGGCGGGCAGGTGCAGTCGAAGCCGAGGTCGATGCCCCTGAGCTCCCCGGCGAGGAAACGCCGCTCACGCTCCTCGGACCGGCGCCGCCAGTAGTCCCGCCGCCGGGCCTCGGCTCGCTCGTACGGCGAGTCGCCAGGCTGCGGGACGAGGTGGTCGTCCGGCGTGCCGTTCCGGCGCGTGTACCGGTCCCTGGTCCGGCGGTCGCGGTCGAACGTGTACCAGGGCTGTTGCCTTGCGTACCTGTGCGGTCCGTGCCACCAGTCGTCGTCGCCGTACCGGGTGTCCAGGTGAGCGGGGAAGCGTCGATCGCCCTGGTCGCGGACCGTGTCGGGTCTCATCGGCCCGCACTCCTCGCCGTTGCGGTCGACCAGCGTCAGTCGAAGGCCCGCGAGCGCCGCCGCCCGGCCGAGCAGGTCCACGGTGAGGTCCCTGGTACCGGTCTCCGCGTGACCGACGGTGGACGCGCTCACGCCCACTGCCCGGGCCAGCTCACGTTGGGACATGTCCGCGATGCGTCGGATCCGGCGCAATGCTCCGGGCACGTCGAACGTGGTCACGCTGCCAGCGTCGTGGTGCCGGCATCGCCCCGGGCCCGCACACCGTGATCTGTGGACAGTCGTGCTCTGCCTACACGGGCGGAGCAGAGCACAACTGTTCGCGGGGGAGTCCCCGGTCGCCGGTTGTGCTCCGCCTACACGGGCGGAGCAGAGCACAACTGT
>KK211088.1:0-140457 GCA_000620185.1 Geodermatophilaceae bacterium URHB0062 | reverse complement strand
AGTCCCCGGTCGCCGGTTGTGCTCCGCCTACACGGGCGGAGCAGAGCACAACTGTTCGCGGGGGAGTCCCCGGTCGATGCGTGGACCCGCGAAGCGGGTGCCGGCGCGGGAGTCAACCCTCCTGGACGTGCCGCACGAGCCACAGGTGCAGCGGGGCGGGGGGAGCCCAGAGCTCTTCCAGCCGCGCCACGAGGTCCGGCTGCGTGGCACGTTCCGGCGGTTCGAGGCGAGCGGCGAACAGAGCCCGGTGCAGCAGCAGGGGAGCGGCGTCCGCGGAGGCGTCGAACCCGGCGGGTGGCCGGGTCATCGAGCGGCCGAGCACGGGCGATCCGACGTCCTCGAGCCTGCCGGTGATGTCGACGAGGGCGGCACCCGCCGAGGGGTCGCACACCGCCGTTCGATACCGGCGCAGGGTCTCTTTCTGCAGGTCGTGCGCGCCGGCTCCGACCGCGAGGCCGTCGGGCGACAGCCGCAGGAACAGGCCCGACACCGCCGCGGCGCGCTCGCCGTGCCAGAACCAGAAGTCGAGGTGGTCCTTGTACGGGCGCTTGTCGGGCGAGAAGCGGGTGTCGCGGTTGATCCGGAAGATCGATCCCAGTACCCGCGGTTCGGCCCGTATCCCGGGCGCGAGCCGGTCGAGCGCCGGTCCCAGGGCCGTGACCAGTTCCTTCGCGGGAGCGACGACGTCTCGCTGGTAGCGACTGCGGTTGGCATCGAACCACTCGGCGGTGTTGTGCTCCCGCAGTTCGGCGAGGAAGTCGACGGTGCCCGGCGGGAAGGCGTCGGTCACGCGCGCTTCACGGTCGTGGGCCCGGGCATCGTCATCGCGGTCAGAACTCCTTCTTCAGCCGCAGTCGAAGGGGTCGGCCGTCGGGGTCGTCGAGCAGGCGGTAGACCGGGGTGGCCCACAGGCGGGCGAACCGCGACAGCTTGTCGGGACGGTGCTCCCGCAGTCGGCCGGGCGGTCGGGGTCCGCGTCGCCCGCCCTCGTGCCACGCGTCGAGGGCGGCGGAGCGCTGGTTGAGCACGTCGACGAAGCGGGCGGGGTCCAGCAGCACGTCGTCCTCACTGCCGTCGGCGGCCAGGTCGAGGTGCTCGCGAGCCAGCACGAGTCGCAGGTCCCGGGCGAAGGTGCGCGCTCCTTCGCCGGTGGCGGCGGGGTCCCGGGGCTCGCGGGGGTCCCGGGTGGTGTCGAGCACGGTGCTCGAGAGCTCGCTGTCGTGCGTCCAGGAGCGGCGGTTGAAGTTGTCGCTGCCCACGCTGGCCCAGGTGTCGTCGACGACGCAGACCTTGGCGTGCACGTACACCGGCGTCCCGGCGTGGTTCTCCACGTCGAAGACGTGTACGCGACCCTGGCCCGCCTGACGGCACATCTCGATGGCCTGCCAGCGGCCGACGTACTGGGGCCGCTCGGCGAAGGCGCCGTCCTGATCGGGCACCCGCGGGACCACGACCACGAGGTGCAGGTCGTCGTTGTCCGACAGTGCCTCGGCGAACAGCCGGGCGACATCGGCGGACCACATGTACTGGTCCTCGAGGTAGATCAGGCGCCGCGCCCGCTTGATCGCCTTCGTGTAGCCGCGCGCCACCGACCGCTCGCCGTCCGGTGCGAACGAGTACGGCGGCCGGATCGCCGGATACGTGCGCAAGTTCTGCACGAAGTGCGGTCCGCACTCGGGGGGCGGGGGCAGCTGCGGGGGCAGCGGGTCGGCGTGCATCCGGGTGTGGTGCAGCTTGTCGTGGATCCAGGCGATTGGATGGTCCTGGTCGGGACTGTTCGGGTCGTCCCACCGCTCCCGGAAGGCGGTGTCGAGCACGTGCACGGCCGGGCCGCGGATCTGGAGCTGCACGTCGTGCCACGGGGGATTCGGTCCGTAGGCCTTCGCCATCGGCAGCGGCTGCGGATCACCGCCGTGATCGGCGTCGTCCCGGCGGCCGTAACAGAGGTCGATGCCGCCGACGAACGCGATGTCGCGGGACGGGTCCTCGTCGTGCCGCAGGACCACCATCTTCTGGTGGTGGCTGCCCATCCGGCGGATCCGCTGGTCGAGGATGACCTCGCCGCCGCCGTGCTCGATCTCGCGGTCCAGGGAGCGGTTGGACTCCTTGTTGAGCGCCAGCCGCGCCATGTGCGACCGCCAGACCAGCCCGCGGACGCACACGCCCTTCTTCACCGCCTCGGTGAACAGCTCGGCCACCGTCGGGCCGCCGTCGCGCAGGAGCTCGTCAGGATCGCCCCGCCAGTCGGTGAAGAACAGGTGATCCCCGGCGTTCAGCGACCGCACCTCCTCGACCAGCCGGTCGAAGTAGGCGCTTCCATGCAGCAGGGGCTCGGCGAGGTTGCCCGCGGTCCAGCCGGGCAGGTGCGTCGCGGGATTGCCGCGCTCCTCCGTGCTGAGCAGCCAGTCCTCGGGATCCTCCACGCGATGATCACATCGGAGCCTGCCTAAGGACGCAAGCGGCGGTCCCCCGGTCGACGTCGGTAGCCTGTGGACCCGTGGCCCTGGTCGTCCAGAAGTACGGCGGTTCCTCCGTCGCGTCCGCAGAACACATGAAGCGTGTCGCGGAGCGCATCGTGGCGGCGAAGAAGGACGGCAACGACGTCGTCGTGGTCGTCTCCGCGATGGGTGACACGACCGACGAGCTGCTCGACCAGGCCGGTCAGATCACCGACGACCCGCCCGGCCGCGAGCTCGACATGCTGCTCACCGCCGGCGAGCGGATCTCGATGGCGCTGCTGGCCATCGCCATCTCCACGCACGGCTACGAGGCGCGGTCGTTCACCGGCTCGCAGGCCGGCGTCATCACCACGTCCAGCCACGGCAGGGCACGCATCATCGATGTGACCCCGGGCCGGCTCCGGCAGGCGCTCGACGAGGGCTCGATCGCGATCGTGGCCGGCTTCCAGGGCGTCAGCCAGGACACCAAGGACATCACCACGCTCGGTCGCGGCGGCTCCGACACGACCGCGGTGGCCGTGGCGGCCGCCCTCGAGGCCGACGTCTGCGAGATCTACACCGACGTCGACGGCGTCTTCACCGCCGACCCGCGGATCGTCCCGAACGCAAAGCGGCTGGACACCGTCACCTACGAGGAGATGCTCGAACTCGCCGCTTCGGGGGCGAAGGTGCTCATGCTGCGGTGCGTCGAGTACGCCCGTCGCTACGGGATCCCCGTGCACGTCCGCAGCTCCTACTCACAGCTTCCCGGCACGATCGTGGCCGGATCGATGGAGGACCTCCCGGTGGAACAGGCGATCATCACGGGCGTCGCGCACGACCGCAGCGAAGGCAAGATCACCGTCTACGGGGTGCCCGACCGGCCCGGTGAGGCGGCGCAGATCTTCCGTGTGCTCGCGGACGCGGAGATCAACATCGACATGATCGTGCAGAACGTGTCCGCCGAGGCCAGCAAGCTCGCCGACATCTCCTTCACCCTCCCGGTGAGCGACGGCCCGACCGCCCTGGCGGCCCTGGAGGCCGTCAAGCACACCGTGGGCTACAGCGACATCCGCTTCGACCAGCACATCGGCAAGGTCTCGCTGGTGGGCGCCGGCATGCGGTCGCATCCCGGCGTGTCCGCCCGCTTCTTCGGGGCCCTGGCCGACGCGGGGGTCAACCTGGAGCTGATCAGCACCTCGGAGATCCGCATCTCCGTGGTCTGCCGCGACACCGACGTCGACATCGCCGTCCGCGCGGTGCACGACGCCTTCGAACTCGGCTCGGACGAGACCGAGGCGGTCGTCTACGGAGGGACCGGACGATGAGCTTCACCAGCGACGGGCTGCGGGTCGGCATCGTCGGCGCGACCGGTCAGGTCGGCCGTGTGGTCCGGGAGATCCTCGCCGAGCGCGACTTCCCGGTCGCCGAGCTGCGGCTCTTCGCCTCCGCCCGGTCCGCCGGCACCACCCTGCCCTGGAGCGGCACGGAGATCACGGTCGAGGACGCCTCCACCGCCGACCCCACCGGCCTGGACATCGCCATCTTCTCCGCCGGCGCGACGACCTCGAAGGCGCAGGCGCCGCGCTTCGCCGAGGCGGGCGTCACGGTGATCGACAACAGCTCGGCGTACCGGCGCGACCCCGACGTCCCGCTGATCGTCAGCGAGGTCAACCCGCACGCGCTGGGCGAGATCCGCAAGGGCATCATCGCGAACCCGAACTGCACGACCATGGCCGCGATGCCGGTGCTCAAGCCGCTGCACGACGAGGCCGGGTTGGTCCGGATCATCGCCAGCACCTACCAGGCCGTCTCGGGCAGTGGCGTCGCCGGCGTCGAGGAGCTCGACTCGCAGGTCAAGGCCGTCGTCGACAAGGCGGCGGAGCTGGCCCACGACGGCTCGGCGGTGACCTTCCCGGAGCCGCAGAAGTACGTCGCGCCCATCGCGTTCAACGTGCTCCCGATGGCCGGCTCGGTCGTCGACGACGGCAGCTTCGAGACCGACGAGGAGCAGAAGCTCCGCAACGAGAGCCGCAAGATCCTCGGGATCCCCGAACTGCGGGTCTCGGGCACCTGCGTGCGCGTCCCGGTGTTCAGCGGCCACTCGCTGTCGCTGAACCTTGAATTCGAGCGTGAGCTCACCGTCGCGCGGGCCACGGAACTGCTGGCGTCGGCCCCGGGCGTCGAGCTGTCCGACGTCCCGACCCCGCTGCAGGCGGCCGGCCGCGACCCGAGCTACGTGGGCCGCATCCGGCAGGACCCGGGCGTCGACGGCGGCCGTGGCCTGGCGCTCTTCGTGAGCAACGACAACCTGCGCAAGGGCGCCGCCCTCAACACCGTGCAGATCGCGGAGCTCATCGCGGCGAAGGCTGCCGGCTGACCCTGCTCGTGGCGGGCCCTCGTCCCCTACGCTGATCGGTCGTCCAGTCGGCCCACCGGCGGAGCAGGGGCGGCCATGCCGACGTCCGATCCGGCGAGAAGCTCGGCGGTCCGGTCCCGCCGCCGTGTCGTGGTCCGCGCGGGCCTTCGGATCGGCACGATCGGTGCGGTGACCGCGGCCGCCTCCTCCATCGTCTTCGCGGTGGTGGCGAAGCCTCCGCTGCACGGCTTCTTCGACCTGCGGGTCTATCGCGGTGCGGTGCTGTGGTGGTTGCAGGGCGAGCCCTTGTACTCGTTCGCGCTCCCGCCGGGCATGAAGGGGTTCACGTATCCCCCCTTCGCCGCGGCGCTCCTGGTTCCGCTGACCTGGCTGCCCGAGAGGCCCACGGAGATCCTCGTCCTGCTGGCCTCCGTGGGCGTCGTCGTGCTGGTGACCTGGTCGACGGTCGCGCCGGTGGCCCGGCGGCACGCGGTCTCCCCGTGGTTCGCGGTCGCGCTGGCGGTGCCCGTCGTCCTCGCGCTGGAGCCGATCCGGCTGACGCTGGGCGAGGGTCAGCTGAACATGTTCATCCTCGCGCTGGTCCTCGCCGACGTCGTCGCATGGCGCCGCGGACGGGCCTGGTGCGGTGTCGGGATCGGCCTCGCGACCGCGTGCAAGCTGACGCCCGGCCTGTTCATCGTCTTCCTCGCGCTCATCGGCCGCGGTCGGGCTGCGGCCCTCGCGACGGGAACGGGGCTGGGTGCCACGCTGCTGGGGTTCGCGGTCGATCCGGGCGCGTCGTGGTTGTACTGGACGAGCACCCTGTGGGACACGTCGCGCGTCGGCCGGCTCGGCAATCCGTGGAACCAGTCACTCCTCGGCCTGCTGGCCCACGTGTCCAGTCCCGGCCGGCCGGACCGCCTGCTCTGGGCGCTGCTCGCCGTCGGGTTCGCCGTCCTCGGGCTGGGGCGCGCCGTGCGCGTCTACCGGCGCGGGGACGATCTGGCCGCCGTCACACTCGCGGGACTGACCGCGTGCCTGGTGAGCCCGATCTCGTGGGTGCACCACCTCTACTGGGTCGTTCCGGCGCTCGTCGTGCTCGCCGACGTGGCCGCCGGCACCCCGGTGCTGGGCACGGCCTCGGCCTGGTCGCGGGACCGTTCGCGCGTGCTCGCCGCCGGCGCCGGCCTGCTCGCCGTCGCCGTCGCCGTCCCGTTCCTCCTGTCGACCTACTGGGCCTTCGAACCGGCTGCCGGAGTGCCGACCTCGCTGCCGGTCGACGTCCTCGGGCGGAGCGTCTACACCTGCGCCATGTCGGCGCTGGTGGTGCTGTTGCCGGCGAGGGACCTCACCGGCCGGAGGGCCCGCCGTCCTGTCGGGGGAGGACCGGGCCCGGCGGCACGGTCCGGAGAGCGAAGTCCAGCGCGGTCTCGACCTGACGGATGGTCTCCTCGATGACGAGAGAGCCGTGGCCGGCGTCGAACCGGTAGACCTCGTGCTCCTTGCCCAGCTCCTGCAGGCGGCCCAGGTAGTTGTCGATCTGCCGGATCGGGCAGCGCGGGTCATTGGCGCCGGCGACGACGAGTACCGGCGCGGCGACGGCGTCCACGTACGTGATCGGCGAGGACCGCACGTACACGTCGCGCTTCTCCTCCGGTGATCCGCCGAACAGCGCCCGGTCGTAGGCCCGCAGGCCCTCCATCTCGTCCTCGTACGCGGCCAGGTAGTCGGCCACCGGCACCTCCGCGATGCCCGCCGCCCAGCGCTCGGGCTGCGTACCGAGTCCCAGCAGGGTGAGGAACCCGCCCCACGAGCCGCCGGAGAGGATCGCCCGCTGCGGATCGACGATCCCCTCGGCCACCAGGGCGTCGTAGACGGCGCCGACGTCCTCGAGCTCCGTGAGGCCCGGGCGGCCGGTCAGCGCGTCGCGCCAGGCAGACCCGTACCCGGTGGAGCCCCGGTAGTTCACGTGCACGACCGCGTAGCCGGCGTCCACGTAGGCGGCGCGGCGGGCGCGGTACGAGTCGTCGTCGGCCGCCTCCGGGCCGCCGTGCACCAGGAACGCCGTCGCGTACGGCGCGGGCCCCTCGGGACGCACCAGCAGCGCGTGCACGTCGCCACCCGGGCCGGGCACCCAGCGGTCCTCCACCGGATAGGCCGGCGGCGGCTCCTCGGCCGACACCGACAGGACGACGGGACCGTCGGCCCGGCGGATCACCGGGGGACGCTCGGACGACGACCAGGCCAGCTCCACCGTGCCGTCGGGCCGCGCGGTCGCGCCCCGGACGACGCCCTGCGGGGTGTCCAGCCGCTCCAGCTCGCCGGTGCCCAGGTCGTAGCGGTAGAGCTCGGTGCGGGCGGCGTGGTCGTGCCCCACCAGCAGCGCCGACCCGTCGGGGTACCAGCCGGCCGTCACGTCGCCGGGCAGGTCCAGCTCGATCACGGTCTCGGTGTCGGCAGCGACCTCCCAGAGCAGGAGCTCCTCGCGGCCGCGGCGCTCGTGCCCGACCAGCAGCCGGCGGTCGCCGGGGAGCGGACCGAACTCGAGCGCGTGCAGGCCGCGGCCCTCGCCGTCCCACTTCTCCGCGACGACGGCCGGCTCGTCGAGGGTGGTGTCGCCCGCGCGCAGCACCCGGAGCGCGGGGTAGCGCGGATCGCCGTGCTCGGAGTGCGAGATGACGAGCAGCTCGTCGTCCCGGGTGAGGGCGTCGACCGACGCCGGGTCGGCGTGCCGGTAGAACACCCGTGGCGAACCGCCGGAGGGCGCCAGCCACAGCTCGCTGCCGTCGTCGGTGGACCGGCCGATCGCGACCAGTGAGCGGCCCACCTCCAGCCCCGCCGGATACGCCGCCTCGACCTCCGGCACGGCGACCGTGTCGTCCCCGCCGGCGAACGGCTGGGTCATCCAGACGCCGAACTCGTCGCCGTCGGTGTCGGCGAACCACCAGATGGTCGCGCCGTCGGGGCTCAGCGTGCCGATGAGCGTGCCGTTGGGCCGGTCGGTCACCTTGCGGTGGGAGTCGGCCTGCCGGTCCCACGCGTACTGCTCGACGACGCCGCTGACGTCGGAGGAGTAGAGGCTGCGGTGCGGGGCGTCCTGCGCCCAGTCCGGCAGCGACACCCGGGGCGCCCGGAAGCGGGCCTGCCAGCGAGCGGTCACCTCCGGCTGGAGGGCGGGGCTCTCGGGGGCGGCAGTCTGCTCGGCACTCACCGCGTCATCCTCGCAGCCGCTGGGCCGAGGAAGCGGAACCGCGTCCGGCGGCGACCGGAGGAAACGACTCAGGGGCCGCCATCGGCGGCCCCTGAGCAGAGGGTCGGGGTGACAGGATTTGAACCTGCGGCCTCGTCGTCCCGAACGACGCGCGCTACCAAGCTGCGCCACACCCCGCGGTGCCTGCCGAGTCTAACGCTCCCGTCCGGGCGCCTCGGCGGCAGGTGTCAGACATCCCGGGCGGTCAGGGTCAACAGCGTGGCCTCGGGCGGGCAGGCGAAGCGGACGGGCGCGTACGGGCTGGTGCCCAGACCCGCGGAGACGTGCAGCCATGTGCCGCTCGGGTGCTCGGCGGTCGGCTCCGCCCACCGGTGCAGCCAGCGGACGCGCTCGCGGTCGATGCCGCAATTGGTGACCAGCGCGCCGTAGAACGGCACCCGCAGCTGGCCGCCGTGCGTGTGACCGCAGAGCACCAGGTCGTAGCCGTCGGCGGCGAACCGGTCGAGCACCCGCGGCTCGGGGGAGTGCGCGAGCCCGATGCGCACGTCCGCGGCGGCATCCGCGCGGCCGGCCACCCGGTCGTACCGGTCCCGCTTCAGGTGGGAGTCGTCGACGCCGGCGAGGACGATCCGCCGTCCGTCCACGGTCAGCTCGCCGGCCGCGTTGGTGAGGTCGAGCCAGCCGCGGTCGCGCAGCCCGTCACGCAGGTCCCGCCAGGGCAGCTCCGTGCCGTGGACCCGCTTGTGGTTGGTCTTGAAGTACTTCAACGGGTTCTTCGGCCGGGGGGCGAAGTAGTCGTTGCTCGACGTCACGAAGGCTCCGGGCCGGTCGAGCAGCGGGTCGAGCGCCTTCAGCGTCGGCGGCACGGCGTCGAACCCGGCCAGGTTGTCGCCGGTGTCGATCACCAGGTCGGGCTCCAGCGCCGCCAACCCGGCCACCCACTCCTGCTTCGAGCGCTGGCCCGCGGTCATGTGCAGGTCGGAGATCTGCAGGATCGTCAGCGGCGCCGACCCGGGCGCGAGCACCGGGACGTCGAAGCGACGCAGGGTCCAGCGGGTGCGCTCGTAGAGGCTCGCGTAGGCGGTGACCGCGGCGCCGGTGGCGACGGCGGCGGTGGGGACGGCGGTGTACCAGCGCACGATCGGTCAGGGTACGGGCCACCCGCGAGGGCCCGTCGTGTCAGGCTGGGGACGTGCCCGAGCTGAAGGAACAACTGCGCGCCGACCTGACCACCGCCATGAAGGCCCGGGACGAGCTGCGGACCGCCACCCTGCGGATGGTGCTCGCCGCCGTCAGCGCCGAGGAGGTGGCCGGCAAGGAGGCCCGCGAGCTCAGCGACGACGAGGTGCAGGCCGTGCTCCGGCGCGAGGCGAAGAAGCGACGGGAGGCGGCCGAGGCCTTCGGGTCCGCGGGCCGGTCCGAGCAGGCCGAGCGGGAGAAGGCGGAGGGCGAGGTGCTCGCCGGCTACCTGCCCTCGCAGCTCGAGGACGCCGACCTGGCCGCGATCGTGGCCGACGTCGTCACCCGCACCGGGGCCTCGGGCATGAAGGACATGGGCAAGGTCATGGGCGCGGCCCAGGCGGCTGTCGCCGGGCGGGCCGACGGGTCACGCGTCGCCGCGGAGGTCCGCCGCCAGCTCGGCTGAGAACAGCCGCTCAGTGGCCGCCCCCGCCCCCACCGCCGCCACCGCCACCGCCACCGCCACCGCCGACGCCGCCATCGGGCGGTGTGGGCGGCGTGGGCTTCGGCTTCGGCGTGGGCGTCGGCGTGGGTGACGGCGGGGCCGCGGTCGTGGGCGCCGGCTCCGGCGCGGGCGCCACGTAGCCGGAGCCGTTGCTGATCATGATCGTGACCACCTGGTCGAGCACGGCCCGCTGCCCGGCGCCGGGGTTGGTGCCGACGAACGAACCCTCCGGCTTGTCGCTGTCGACGCGCTCGCGCACGGTCTTGAACCCGGCGGCCGCCAGCGCGTCCTCGCAGCGCGAGGCCGAGAAGCAGCTGGGCAGGACCTGGGTGTTGCCGTTCTCCACCTTCGGGTCGGCCGGCGGGAAGGGCACCACGGGCTTGCCGGTCAGGATCGGTGCCATGGCGTCGTGCCAGATGGTCGCGCCCTTGCCACCACCGAAGCTGCCGACGTCCTGGTTCCGCTTCGGGTTGAGCACCATGACGCTGCCGGTGTACTGCGGGGTGTACCCGACGAACGCGATGGAGAAGTTCGACTGGCTGGTGCCGGTCTTGCCGGCGATCTGCTGCCCCGGCACGTAGGCCCGCGTACCGGTCCCGCCGAACCCGGGCTCGACGTCCTTGCGCAGCATCTGGTTGATCGTGGTGGCCACCCCGGCCGGGATCGCGTTCTTCTTGCAGTTGTCGCCCTTGACGACGGGCTTGCCGTCCTCCCCCTCGAGCGGCTGGCCGGTGCGGTCGAGCACCGCCTTGATCGGGGTGGGCGCGCAGCGGGTGCCGTTGGCCGCCAGCGTCGAGTAGGCGATCGCGAGGTCCAGCGGGCTCGTGGGGTACGGGCCGAAGGTGAAGGAGCCGTTGTTCTGCTTGATGATCGTGTCGAGCGGGATCTGGTTCGTGCGGTCGAAGCGCATGCCCATGCGCTCGGCCATCCGGGCCGGCTTCTCGATGCTGCCCAGGGCGTCCTCGAGCGCCAGGAAGTACGGGTTGGACGAGACGATCAGCGCCTTCTCCATGTCCGCGGTCGACGGCGTGCTCTTGCCGAGCGCGGGGACCGAGTACGGGGCCCCGTCGTTCTTGTAGACGTGCGACGTGTACCGTCGGCCGGTGGTGATCGTGTAGTACTTCGACAACCCCTCCTCCAGCGCGGCCGCGGCGGTGAACACCTTCCACGTCGAGCCGGAGCCCTGACTGGCCGCCGTGTTGAGCACGACCGACTCGCACTCGGGCGTCGAGCAGCCGTACCGGCGGTTGACGCTCATCGCCAGCACGTGGCCGGTGCCGGGCTCGACGGCGGTGTACATCCCGGCGAGCGGGTCGCCCATCGGCACGGTGTTGAGCACAGCCTGGTCACCGGCGGCCTGCATGTCCGGCCGCAGGGTGGTCTGGATGGTCAGGCCACCGCCGTAGAGCTGGTCCTGGGGGATCTTGAGAGTGCCGCGCAGGTAGTCGAGCACGTAGGCGCAGTAGAACCCGCCGATCGAGGCGTCGATGCAGCCGTTCGCCGGTGCCACGCCCGGCTTGACCGCCACCGGCTGTGCCGAGATCGTCTTCAGCTGCTCGTCGTTGATGTGCTTGAGCTGGTGCATCCGCGCCAGGACCTCGTTGCGCCGGGTCTTGGCGCTGTCCGGGTGGGTGATGGGGTCGTCGTTGGTGGGGCTCTGCACCAGCCCGGCGAGCATCGCGGCCTGCGGCAGCTGCAGGTCCTTGGCGTTCATGCTGAAGTACCGCTGCGCGGCGGCCTGGATGCCGTAGGCACCCTGGCCGAAGTACACGATGTTCAGGTACCGCGTGAGGATCTCGTCCTTGGAGTACTTGTCCTCCAGGGCGAGCGCCAGGCGGGCCTCGCGGAGCTTGCGCGCGACGTCCTCCGCGGTCGCGGCCGCGCGCTCCTCCGGGGTCGTCGCCGACTGCAGAAGCGTCTGCTTGACCAGCTGCTGGGTGAGCGTCGAGCCGCCCTGCTGCACCGAGCCCGCGGCCACGTTCTTCGCTAGGGCGCGCAGGGTGCCCTGCACGTCGAGCCCGTTGTGCTCGTAGAAGCGGGAGTCCTCGATGTCGACCAGGGCCCGCTTCATGACGCCGGAGATCTCGTTCGACTTCACCGACGTGCGGTTGTTCGTGTAGAGGTTCGTGATCAGCGAGCCGTCCGCCGCGAGGACGCGGCTGTTGCCGGCCGGCGTCTGATCGGTGAGCTCGCCGGGCAGGGCGTCGAGCAGCGACGCAGAATTGCGGGCGACGAGCCCCGTGCCGCCGATCCAGGGCAGCATCAGCCCCGCCAGCAGCGCTCCGGCGGCGACGATCGTCATCGCCAGCTTCACGATCAGGCGGCCACGGATTGCAGCGTTCTCCGACATCGCCGGTCAGGGTACGTGCCGGGCGGGCCGCGCCGCCGGGGTCAGCCGCGGCGCGCGGGGAGGACCCGTGTACGGGGCGTGCCGGTCGGCGTGTCGGCGTCCGGACCGGTCAGCGCCTCGCCCATGACCCGCAGCCCGTCCAGGTCGTGCACGTCGCCGGCGGCCGCCGGCACGGTGCGGACGGCGACCTCCGGGTGGGCGCTGGTGAACCGGTCGGCGAGGTGCTGCTCCCGGGTGGCCAGCTGCATCCGCTCGGCGTGCACCCGGAGCGCGGCGGCGGCCAGGTCGGCACCGTCGGCCCTTGATTCCTGCACCTCTTCCGCGGCACCCTCCGCCCGCGTGGCCGACAGCGCCGTCGTCGCGGGCGGGTGCGTGCGGTTGAGCACCAGCCCGGCCAGCGGCATGCCCTCCGAGGAGAGCCGGTCGACGAAGTACGACGCCTCGCGCAGCGCGTCCGGTTCCGGCGTCGCGACGACGACGAACCAGGTGCCCGGACGGCGCAGCAGCTCGTAGGTCGCCGTCGCCCGCTCCCGGAAGCCGCCGAACATCGTGTCCAGCGCCGAGACGAACGCCGAGATGTCGCGCAGCAGCTGGCCGCCGAGGATCTTGCTGACGATCCGGCTGAAGAGCATGAACCCCGCGCTGGCGAACCGGAATCCGGCGCGGCTCGGCGCCATGAGCAGCCGGATCATCGTGCCGTCGAGGAACCGGCTCATCTTGTTCGGGGCGTCGAGGAAGTCCAGCGCCGACCGGGACGGCGGGGTGTCGACGATGATCAGGTCCCACTGGTCGCTGGCCCGCAGCTGCCCCAGCTTCTCCATCGCCATGTACTCCTGCGTCCCCGCGAAGGACGACGACAGCGACTGGTAGAAGGGGTTGGCCAGGATCTGCTCCGCGCGCTCGGGCGTGGAGTGAGCGGCGACGATGTCGTCGAACGTCCGCTTCATGTCGAGCATCATCGCGTGCAGTTCGCCGTCGGCCTCCGGCACTTCCACCCGCCGCGGCTCGTTGTCCAGCTCCTCCAGCCCCAGGGACTGCGCCAGCCGGCGGGCCGGGTCGATCGTGAGGACGACGACCGTGCGCCCCGCCTCGGCCGCGGCCAGGGCCAGCGCCGCCGAGGTCGTCGTCTTGCCCACACCGCCGGCGCCGCAGCAGACGACGATGCGCGTCTCCGGGTCGGCGATCCGCGCGGCCAGGTCCAGGGGTGTGGCGGTCGGGGTCGTCGTCCTGGTCGTGCTCCGGGCCGGTCGGCGACCCGGGGCCGGCTCACCGGTCACCGGCTCGGCGGCGGTCACGCCACGTCCCCACTTGCTGCCGCGGGGCGCTCCGCTCCTCGCTCGTTCCTCGCTCCGATGCTCACGCCCCTGTCCGCTCGCTCTACCTCGTCGCGCAGGTGCTCCTCCAGCCGGCCGGCGAGCTCGAACAGGCAGCCCAGATCCATGGACCCGGTGAGGTGCGGCAGCTCGACCGTCGGCCGGCCCAGCTTCTCGACGTCGTCCCGCAGCGCGTCCTGGGCCGCCCAGCGCTGGGCGTGCTCGACCACCTCGGCCGCCAGCGCGTCGGCGAGCCCGTCTCCTCCGGGCAGGTGGGCGGCGGTCAGGGCGGGGGAGAGGTCGGTCCCGGTGAGCCGGCCGGCGGCGGCCTGCTCCAGGCCGTCGACCGGCAGGATCGGCTCCGCGGCCATGTTCACGACGACCGAGCCGATCGGCAGCTGCGCCGCGGTGAGCTCGGCCATCGCGTCGGCGGTCTCCTGCACGGGCATGTCCTCGAGCAGGGTGACCAGGTGGACGGCGGTCTGGGGCGAGCGCAGCACCGCCATGACGCCGTCGCTCTGGGTCTTGATCGGGCCGGAGCGGGCGAGCTGGGCCATCTCGGCGGTGACGCCGAGGAAGCGGGTGATCCGGCCGGTGGGCGGTGCGTCGACGACGACGGCGTCGTAGACCGGACGGCCGTCGTGCCGCCGGGTCACCGCCTCCTTGATCTTGCCGGTGATCAGGACGTCCCGGAGGCCCGGCGCGATCGACGTGGCGAAGTCGATCGCCCCCATCTTCCGCAGCGCCCGCCCGGCGCGGCGCAGGTTGTAGAACATGTCCAGGTAGTCGAGGAGCGCCTCCTCGACGTCGATGGCGAGCGCCTTCACCTCACCGCCGCCGCGAGCCACCGCGACCCGGCGCTCCTCGTAGGGCAGCGGAGGCGTGTCGAAGAGCTGCGCGATGCCCTGCCGCCCCTCGGTCTCGATCAGCAGCACCGACCCGCCGTCGGCGGCGAGGGCGAGGGACAGCGCGGCGGCGACCGTCGTCTTGCCGGTGCCGCCCTTCCCGGTCACGACGTGGCAGCGCACGAGGGAGGGATCCGGGCTCACCGTGCCAGCGTAGAAGCCGCGGAAGGACGCCGCCCTCCTCACTCCTCGCGAGCTCGGCCTGAGCCTCGGGACCGGCCCTGACTGCGCTAGCGTCCTGCGCATGAGCGAATCGGCCCGCCAGCGGTGGGAGTACGCCACCATCCCGCTGCTGATCCACAACACCAAGGCGATCCTCGACTCCTGGGGCGTCGACGGCTGGGAGCTGGTCACCGTGCTCCCGGGGCCCGGCGGCAACGACCAGCCGGTCGCCTACCTCAAGCGTCCGATCGGCTGACGGACCACGTGATGACTTCCTCGACTTCCACTCCCGCTCCCGCGACCGAGGGCGGCCGGGGCTGGCACGCCCGCCTGGCCGAGCTCGGCATCCGGCTGCCCGCCGTCGCCGCACCCGTCGCCGCCTACGTGCCCGCCGTGCGGTCGGGCAACCTCGTGTACACCTCCGGGCAGCTGCCCTTCGTCGACGGCGGCCTGCGCCGCACCGGCAAGGTCGGCGGCTCGGTGGACGTCGAGGACGCGGCCGCCGACGCGAAGGTCTGCGCGCTCAACGCCCTGGCGGCCGTCGACGATCTCGTCGGGCTGGACTCGGTGGCCCGGATCGTGCGCGTCGTCGGCTACGTGGCCAGTGCCGAGGGCTTCAGCGGCCAGCCGCGGGTGGTCAACGGCGCCAGCGAGCTGCTCGGCAAGATCTTCGGCGACGCCGGGCAGCACGCCCGCAGCGCCGTCGGCGTCGCCGAGCTCCCGCTGGGCGCCCCCGTCGAGGTCGAGCTCACCGTCGAACTGCGGTGACCTCCCCGGCCACCCCCCGGCAGGCGGCGACCGTGCTGCTCCTGCGGGACGGCGCGGCGGGCCTCGAGGTGTACCTGCAGCGCCGCACGAAGGGCATGCCCTTCGCCGGCGGCATGACCGCCTATCCAGGCGGCGGCGTCGACCCGCGGGACGGCGACACGGAGATCGGCTGGTCGGGCCCGTCGCCGGCCGACTGGGCGACGGCGTTCGGCTGCGACGAGCGCACCGCCCGCGAACTGGTCTGCGCCGCGGTGCGCGAGACGTTCGAGGAGGCCGGCGTCCTGCTGGCCGGGCCGGACGGGCAGTCCGTCGTCCCCGATGTGTCCGGGGACGACTGGGAAGGGCAGCGGCAGGCCTTGCTGTCGCGGGAACTGTCCCTGGCCGGCCTGCTCGCCGACCGGGGGCTGGTGCTCCGGTCGGACCTGCTGCGCCCGTTCGCGCACTGGATCACCCCGCCGGTCGAGCCGCGGCGCTACGACACCAAGTTCTTCGCCGCGGCGCTGCCCGTCGGCCAGGAGGCGCGGCACGTCTCCGGGGAGGCCGACGAGGCGTCCTGGCTGACCCCGTCGGCCGCCCTGCACGAACTCCAGGCCGGCACGCGGCCGATGCTGCCGCCGACGTCGCACACGCTCGGACAGCTCGAGGCTTTCCCGGACGTCGCTGCCGCGCTCGCCGGCTCACCCCCGGAGCCGCTGCGCCCGATCAGCCCGACGTTCGAGGAGACCCCGGACGGACGCTGGGCCGTCCTCCCCGACGGCAGCCGGATCAGGCTGGTCGTGCCATTACCTTCGTGACGCTCCGCGTCACACCGCGGCCAGGTGCCGTCCCCCTGTCCCGTTGAGCCGCTGCCTCACGCCTGCGCGGACCCCTCCGGGGCCCACTCGGCGTGACAGCGGTGGCCGGGTTGAGCCCACAACGCGAGAGGCCCGGAACCGCTGTGGTCCCGGGCCCCTCGCGTTTGGTCGCGTCTTACCGCGCGCGGCGGCGGAGGCGGTCCTCGTCGAGGACGACGACCGACTTGCCCTGCAGCTGGATCCAGCCGCGGTGCACGAAGTCGGCGAGCGCCTTGTTCACCGTCTCCCGCGAGGCGCCGACCAGCTGGGCCAGCTCCTCCTGCGTGAGGTCGTGCTTGACCCGCAGGCCGTCGCTCTCGCGGCTGCCGAACCGGTCGGCCATCTGCAGCAGCGCCTTGGCCACGCGGCCGGGGACGTCGGTGAAGATCAGGTCGGCCACCGAGTCGTTCGTCCGGCGCAGGCGGCGGGCGAGCACGCGCAGGAGCTGCTCACCGATCTCCGGGTGCGCCTCGATCCACGGGCGCAGCACCGACTGCGGCATCCGCGCGAGCTTGACGTCGGTGACGGCGGTCGCGGTCGCGGTCCGCGGGCCCGGGTCGAAGACCGAGAGCTCGCCGAACTGGTCGGAGGGACCCATGACGGCGAGCACGTTCTCGCGGCCGTCGGGGGAGCGGCGGGACAGCTTGATCTTGCCGCTCACCACGATGTACAGGCTGTCGCCGGGCTCGCCCTCGTTGAAGACGACCCGCCCGCGGGGGATCGTGAGCATCTCGAGCCGGCTGGCGACCGGTTCCACCGCGTCTTCCGAGAGCCCCTGGAAGAGCCCGGACTGGGCCAGCACCTCGTCCACTACACGTTCCTCTCAGCACCGATTACCCGCGTGCAGGGGCGCGCGGGTCCGGAAGGAGTCTAGGCGGCTGTGCTGCTGGTCACCCGACGGGGAACCCGAGCGTGCCCCCTACGAGCGAGTTGACGGACCTTCCTGCCCCCCACCACTCGCACGCTCGCGGCGGGACCCCGCAGGAAGGCCGCTCAGACCAGCGGCGGATTCGTCGTCGCGTCGGGCTTGCGGCGGCGGCGACGCCAGCGGAACAGGGCCCGCCGGATACCCGAGGACGTCAGGGTGTCGACCTCGGCGGCCGTCGCCGTGTGGAGGAACTCGGTGACCTCCCGCGCCGAGGCGGGCCGCCGGAGGGGTTCCTCGACGCGCTCCATCACCAGCAGGAAGGCGATCAGGAGGGGCGGGAAGAGGATGACGCTCAGCGCGACCACGCCCACCTCCTCGACCGTCCGGGTCGGGCGGCCGGGCCCGGTGCCCGGCACTTCCCGGTTCCCGAGCATGACATGGCCGGAACCGGTCAGCAGGGCCGCCTACCCTCGACCGCGTGTCCCTCGAGGTGTCCCCGTCGGCCCAGGCGCCGGAGTACGCGCGCCCGGCACGGCTCCGCCGGCCCACGCGAGCGGCCCGCACGGGTGCCTCGCCGTTCGATCCGGACGAGTCGCCGCTGGGGCGCACGCGCCGGGCCCGGCGCATGGCCCGCGAACTCGCCGTCATCCACCCCGATGCGCACTGCGAGCTCGACTTCACCAACGCGTTCGAGCTGCTCGTGGCCACCGTGCTCTCGGCGCAGACCACCGACAAGATGGTGAACAAGGTGACGCCGCGGCTCTTCGCCCGCTATCCCGACGCCGTCGCACTCGCCGGTGCCGACCGCACGGAGCTGGAGGAGATCCTCAAGCCCACCGGCTTCTTCCGGGCCAAGAGCAACTCGGTGCTCGGCCTCAGCCAGGCCCTGGTGGAGCGGTTCGACGGCGAGGTGCCCGGGCGGATGGCCGACCTGGTCACCCTGCCCGGCGTGGGCCGCAAGACCGCCAACGTGGTGCTGGGCAACGCCTTCGGCGTCCCGGGGCTGACCGTCGACACGCACTTCGGCCGGCTGGTCCGCCGGTTCGGCTGGACCGAGGAGTCCGACCCGGTCAAGGTCGAGACCGAGATCGCCGAGCTGATCCCGAAGAAGGAGTGGACCGACTTCAGCCACCGCGTGATCTTCCACGGCCGGCGGGTGTGCCACGCGAAGAAGGCGGCCTGCGGCGCCTGCGGGCTGGCCCAGTGGTGCCCGTCCTTCGGCATCGGGCCGACCGATCCCGAGTCGGCGCTGAAGCTGGTCAAGACCCCTTCGGCCTCGGACACCGAGTGAGGTTCTCGCGCGTCGCGGCGACGCTCGGTTCGGTCCTCCTGCTCGGCGCCTGCACCGCGGCCGGCGGTGGGGACGACGCCCCCGCGGCGTCGGCGGCCCCGACGACGGCCGCCGCCCACCTGGCGCCGTGCCCCGAGCAGCCCGACCAGCCGGCCGAGGGCGCCCAGGTGCTGCCCGCGGTGGCGTTCGACTGCCCGGGCGGGGGATCGCTCGACCTCGGCCGCGCCCCCGGCGCCCCGACCGTCGTCAACCTCTGGGGCAGCTGGTGCCCGCCCTGCCGCGAGGAGATGCCGGTGCTCCAGCAGTTCGCCGACGCCGCGGGCGACCGCGTGCGGGTGGTCGGTGTGATCAGCAAGGACGGGCTGCCGCAGGCCGACTCGTTCGCCGCCGACACCGGCGTCCGCTTCCCGAGCGCCTTCGACGGGCAGGGGCAGCTCATGGCCGACCTCGGGCTCAACGTCCTGCCCTACACCTACTTCCTCGACGCCGACGGCGCGCTCGCCTACACGCAGGTCGGCCCGGTGACCTCGGTGGACGAGCTCCGCGGGCTGGTCGCCGAGCACCTGGGGGTGCGGCTGTGAGCACCGCCGAGCCGCGCCGGGACGACGGCCTGCCCGCCTACCTCCAGCGACTGGTCGACACCGCCGACGACCTCCCGCTGCGTCACCGCATGCCCGAACCGTCGGCGTCGGCCCGCCGCTCGGCCGTCCTGATCCTGTTCGGCGAGGGTCCGGGTGGCCCGGATCTGCTGCTCATCGAGAAGTCCCCCCACCTGCGCAGCCACGCCGGGCAGCCGGCCTTCCCCGGCGGCGGCGTCGACCCGGGGGACGACTACCCCGTCGGGACGGCGCTGCGCGAGGCCGAGGAGGAGGCCGGCGTCGACCCGGACGGCGTGCGCGTGGTGGCCACGCTGCCCGAGCTGTACCTGCCGCCGTCGGACCGGCTCGTCGTCCCCGTCGTCGCGTGGTGGGACGATCCGCGCGAGGTCAGCGTCGGTGACCCCCGCGAGGTCGCCCGGGTCGCGCGCGTGCCGCTGGCCGACCTCGCCGACCCCGCCCATCGCTTCCGGATCCGCCACCCCTCCGGCTACGTCGGACCGGCGTTCGGCGTGGCGGACATGGTCGTCTGGGGCTTCACCGCCGGCCTGCTCGACGCGATCCTGGAGGCCACCGGCCTGGCCCGGCCGTGGGACGCCACCGACGTCCGGCCGCTACCGCCGATCGGCGCCCGCGCCGCGGCCCTCCCGGGCTCGGCCGACGAGGAGGACGCGGACGACTCCGCCGCGCCGACGGTGGCCGACCCCGCGCCCGACGGGCCCCCGACGCGTACGGTTCCCCCGCGATGACGGGGGAGCGGAACCGGCGACGGGGTGGCGGGCTGGTGCTCGGGGCGGTGCTGACGGCGGGGCTGCTCGCCGGCTGCGGCGGCGACGGCGGTGCCACGCCCCCGGCGTCCACGACGGTCGCCGGGGCGGGCACCGTGACCACCGCGTCCGACGGCGTCCAGGAGGTCACCCTGCAGACGCAGGACGACTACGTCTTCACACCCGACCACTTCACGGTGGCCCCGGGGAAGGTCCGCGTCACCGTGGTCAACGCGGCGAAGCAGCTGACCCACAACTTCACCTTCCCCTCCGGGAAGGGCCCCGCCCCGATCGCCGAGGACATCCCGCTGCTGGCGCCCGGGGAGAAGAGGACGATCGAGTTCAGCGTGGAGCAGCCGGGCGACTACCAGTTCGTCTGCAGCTTCCACACCCAGCTCGGGCAGGTCGGCACGATGACGGTGAGCGGGTAGTCGATGTCCTTCGTCGACCTGGTGCTCATCGGACTCGCGCTGCTCTTCGCGCTCTCGGGCTTCCGGCAGGGGCTCGTGGTCTCCGCCACCTCCATCATCGGGTTCGTCGTCGGTGCGGTGATCGGCGCCCAGCTCTCGGGTCCTGTGGCCGACCGGATCAGCGGGTCGGGCTCGAACGTGACGCGGGTCTTCGCCGCGCTGGTCGTCGTCCTCGCCGGCGCCCTGCTCGGCCAGATCCTGGCCGGGGCGATCGGCCGAGCGGTGCGCCGCAGGCTGACCTGGGAGCCGGCGAAGATGCTCGACTCCGTCGCCGGCGCCTTCCTGTCCGCTGCCGCCGTGCTCCTGGTCGCGTGGATGGTGGCCTCCCCCCTGGCCAGCTCGCCGTTTCCGGGGGTGGCCGGCCAGGTGCGGAAGTCCGCGCTCGTGCAGGCGGTGGACCAGGCCGTGCCCGACGGGGTGCGGTCGGTCTACGACTCGCTGCGCGAGGCCATCGACCGACGCGGGCTGCCCGACGTCCTCGACCCGCTGACCCCGACCCAGGTCCGCGACGTGCCCCCGCCCGACCAGAGCCTGCTCACCGGACCGGTGGTCTCCGCGGTGCAGCCCTCGGTCGTCAAGATCACCGGCATCGCGCCGTCCTGCTCGCGTCAGATCGACGGATCCGGCTTCGTCTACGCGCCGGGCCGGGTGATGACGAACGCCCACGTCCTGGCCGGCGTGGCCGATCCCGTGGTCATCGCCCAGGGCAAGGACTACCGGGCGACGCCGGTCTACGTCGACGAGGAGATCGACGTCGCCGTCCTGGTCGCCCCGGGCCTCACCCAGAGACCGCTCGCCTTCGCCCGGACGTCGGCCGACACCGGCGACGACGCGATCATCACCGGCTATCCCGGCGGTGGGGACTTCTGGTCCGGCTCGGCCCGGGTCCGCGACCGCGTCAAGATCAGCGGTCCCGACTTCCGGGACACCCGGACCGTCGTCCGCGACGTGTACGCGCTGTACGGCACCGTCCGTGCCGGCAACTCCGGTGGGCCGCTGTTCGACACCAAGGGCCAGGTGCTCGGGGTGGTGTTCGCCTCGGCCATCGACGACCCGAACACCGGCTACGCCCTGACGGGTCCCCAGGTCGCGAAGGCCGCGACGGCCGGCAGCACCTCCTCGGCCGAGGTCAGCACCGGCGCCTGCGAGTAACGGCCCCCTTCAGGGCCCCGCGCCGAGCGAGCGAGGGGGTGGGCGGAAGGGGGTCCTTACTCCTTCGCAGGCTCAGGGCGGATCCCCGCGAAGGGGCCGTTCCATTCGCTTACCGCGGCCAGCTGCGCTGCGCTACGCGGCCCAGGTGGCGATGGCGCGAGTGACCTCGTCCGGGGCCTCCTCCTGGGGGAAGTGGCCGACGCCCGGCAGCTCCCGCCACTCGTAGGCGCCGGCGACGTAGCGCCCCGACCCCCGCGCCGAGTCGGGGAGGACGCATGGATCGAGCGCGCCGTGCACCTGCAGCGTGGGCGCGGTGACGGGCGCCGCCATGCGACGGGCGTACCGCAGCCCGTCGGGGCGCAGCTGCGAGCGGGCGGCCCACCGGTAGTACTCCATCGCCCCGTAGGCGGCCTGGGGGATCCGGGACGCCGCCCGGTAGCGGCCGACCGCCTCGGCGAAGTCGGGGGTGCGGCGCCACTCGGGTCCGGCCCAGCGCTGCATCAGGTCGGCCACGGGATCGTCGTCGGCACGGGTGAGCCGGCGCTCGGGCAGCCTCGGCAGCTGGAAGCCCAGCACGTAGGCCGACGCCCGCCGTTGCCGCGGATCGGTCATCGACGCCCGGAGCCGGCGGGGGTGGGCCATCGACAGCACCACGAGGCGGCGCACGGTGCGCGGGTGGAGCGCCGCCATGGTCCAGGCGAGCAGGCCGCCCCAGTCGTGGCCCACCACGACGGCGTCCCGTTCGCCGAGCGCCCGGACGAGGGCGGCGACGTCTGAGGAGAGGGTCGGCAGGTCGTACCCGCGCGGCGGCTTGTCACTGGCTCCGTAGCCGCGCAGATCCGGCGCCACGGCGCGGAAACCCGCCTCGGCCAGTGCGGGGAGCTGGAACCGCCACGTCCACCAGAACTGCGGAAAACCGTGCAGCAGGAGGACCAGCGGCCCTTCCCCGGCCTCCGCGGCGTGCAGGCGGACGCCGTTGGCGGAGATGTCGCGGTGGGTCCAGGGACCCGGGAGCAGGACGCTGGTCGCGTCGGGTCGACCGTCGTGGGGGACCGTCACGGAGCAGGTCTCGGGCCGATCAGACCTTGTAGTTGTCGTTGCCGCGCAGCGCCACCCGCCCGTTGGCCACGGTGGGGACGTCGCGGTGCCGTGCGCCGGGCGCCTCGCGGTGGGCGACCTCGGGCAGTTCGCGCAGCGTCTCGAGCGTCCGCTCCGGCTTCTCGATGCGCTTGAGCATCCGGTTGCCGATCAGCGCGGCCATGCCGGCGATCAGCAGGAGCAGCGCGAAGACGATCAGGTAGGAGATCCACCGGGTGAGGCCCAGCCAGGTCAGGAACTCGGCGAGGGCGATGAAGAAGAAGACGCCGGCGAACGCCGCCAGCACGCCGGCGGCGCCGAACAGCCCGACGCTGACGCCGGCCTTCTTGGCCGACTTCCCGACCTCGGCCTTGGCCAGCTCGATCTCACCGCGCACCAGCGTCGACAGGTCGGCCATCGCGCTCTGCACGAGGGAGCCGACCGTGGGCTCGTCGACTTCCGCGGACGGGACGACGGCGGCCTGCGACACACTGTGGGCCACGAGTGGCTCCTCCTTCGGTCCGTGCTCACGAGCGGGAACGCATCGTGCTGGTCAGGGGAATGGTGCCGCATGAGTGCCGCCGACGCTCGGCGCACCCGAAATCGGCCCCCTGCAGGGCCCCGCCGCGAGCCTGCGAGCGGTGGGGGGCAGGGGGTCCTTTCGTTCAGTCCTCGGACGGGGCCGCGGGCAGCTTCTCCTTGATCAGGTTCATCACCGACGAGTCGGTCAGCGTCGTGACGTCACCGAGCTCGCGGTTCTCGGCGATGTCGCGCAGCAGCCGGCGCATGATCTTGCCCGACCGGGTCTTGGGCAGCTCCTGCACGACCATGATCTGGCGCGGCTTGGCGATGGGTCCGATGTCCCGGCCCACGTGGTTGCGCAGCGTCTGCACCAGCTCGTCACCGGAGTCCTCGCCGCTCTCGCGCAGGATGACGAAGGCGACGATGCCCTGGCCCGTGGTCGGGTCGCTGGCGCCGACGACCGCCGCCTCGGCAACCGCGGGGTGGCCCACCAGTGACGACTCGACCTCCGTGGTCGAGATCCGGTGGCCCGAGACGTTCATGACGTCGTCCACCCGGCCGAGCAGCCAGATGTTGCCGTCGGGGTCCTTCTTGGCGCCGTCCCCGGCGAAGTAGTAGCCCTTCTCGGCGAACCGGGACCAGTAGGTGTCGACGTACCGGTCGGGGTCGCACCAGATGGTCCGCAGCATCGAGGGCCACGGCTCGGTCAGCACGAGCAGGCCGGTGGTGTCGTCACCGAGTTCGTTGCCCTCGTCGTCGACGACCTTGGCCGAGATGCCGGGGAAGGGCACCTGCGCGGAGCCGGGCACCAGCGTGGTGACGCCGGGCAGCGGGTTGATCATGTGGCCGCCGGTCTCGGTCTGCCACCACGTGTCGACGATCGGGCAGCGACCCCCGCCGATGTTCTGGTGGTACCAGAGCCATGCCTCGGGGTTGATCGGCTCACCGACCGAGCCGAGCACCCGCAGCGACGTCAGGTCGAAGCCGGCCGGCACGTCCTCGCCCCACTTCATGAACGTCCGGATGACGGTCGGCGCGGTGTACAGGATCGTGACGCCGTACTTCTGCACGATCTCCCACCAGCGCCCGCGGTGCGGCGTCTCCGGCGTCCCCTCGTACATCACCGAGGTCGCCCGGTTGGAGAGCGGCCCGTAGACGATGTAGCTGTGGCCGGTCACCCAGCCGACGTCGGCCGCCGTCCAGAAGACGTCGGTGTCGGCCTTGAGGTCGAAGCTCGCCCAGTGCGTGTAGCTGACCTGGGTCAGGTAGCCGCCGCTGGTGTGCAGGATGCCCTTGGGCTTCGCCGTCGTGCCCGACGTGTACATGATGTAGAGCGGGTGCTCGGCGTCGAACGCCTCGGGCGTGTGCTCGGTCGACTGCCGCTCCACGACGTCGTCCCACCAGAGGTCGCGGCCCTCGGTCCACTCGACGTCCTGCTCGGTGCGCTTGACCACGATGACGTTGCGGACGCCGGGGCTGCGGCCGACCGCGTCGTCGACGGCGGGCTTGAGCGCGCTGGGCGCGCCGCGGCGGTAGCCGCCGTCGGAGGTGATCACCAGGACGGCGCCGGAGTCGTCGAGGCGGCTGGCCAGGGCGTCGGCCGAGAAGCCGCCGAAGACGACCATGTGCACCGCGCCGATCCGCGCGCAGGCCAGCATCGCGATGACCGTCTCCGGGATCATCGGCATGTAGATGGCCACCCGGTCACCGGCCTGCACACCGAGCTCGATCAGCGCGTTGGCGGCCTTGCAGACCTCGTCCTTCAGCTGGGCGTAGGTGATCGTCCGGGTATCGCCCGGCTCGCCCTCCCAGTGGTAGGCCACCTGGTCGCCGTGGCCGGCCTCGACGTGCCGGTCGACGCAGTTGTAGGCCACGTTGAGCTTGCCGCCGACGAACCACTTGGCGAAGGGTGCTCCGCTCCAGTCGAGCACCTCGTCCCACTGCTGCGCCCACGACAGCCGGCCGGCCGCCTTCGCCCAGAACGCCAGCCGGTCGGCCGAGGCCTCCTCGTAGACGTCCGGCCCCAGGTTCGCCTGCGCCGCCAGCTCCTGCGACGGCGGAAAGGTCCGGCCGTCGGTGTGGGTCGTCTCGCTCATGTGCGGCTTCCTCCCGTGCGGGACGCCGCCCGCGGACGGGCGGCACGTTTCTCGGCGTGGCTCAGACCACACCGTATGGCCCCGGGTCGATCCACGTCTTGCCCGGCCGGTGTCCCACCGACGGGCACGCGGGCGGTCGGGCGAGACTGGCGCGGTGGAGGACGTCCGGCAGGCCGCGGTGGCCGCTCGCATCCCGGGGGCCGCGGCGCTCGGGCTGGTCGCTCCCGCGTTGTCCGCCGTCGTCCCGGCCACGGCGCTGGCCGACCCGCGGTGGACGTCGGAGGTCCTCCGCCTGCGGTCCCGCTCGCTTCGGACGCGTGATCGGCGCGTGCTGGCCACCGTGTGGTGGTACTCGGCGTCGTCGGTGCTGCTCGCCCCCGTGCTGGCCGGGCTGGCCACCAGGACGCCGCTGTCGGCCCGCCTGGCGGACCTGTCGCTGACCCTCGCGCCGGACGGGCTGCCGGTGGCCGCGGTGGCCGGCGCGCCGGGGGACAATCCGGCCGCCGACCTGCGGACGACGCTGGCGGCCGTCGTCGCCGCGGTCGCCGAGGCCGGGGACATGCGGCAGCGGCCCTTGTGGGCGATCGCCACCGACTCGCTCGCCGGCCGGCTGCTCGACCTCGGCCGCGCGCTGGGCGACGTCCCCGGGGTCACCGCCCTGGCCGGGCCGCTGGCGGCGGCCGTCGGCGCACCCCTGCCCGCACCCCGGTACGTCGACGTGGGCGGCGCCCGGTTCGTCCGCCGCGCCTCCTGCTGCCTGGTGGTCGAGACGCCGTCCGGGTCGCTGTGCACCTCGTGCCCCCGCCGTCCACCTGCCGAGCGGCATGCGCTCCTGGAGGCCGTCGCCCCCTGGTTCTAGCGGTCAGGGCAGGAAGAGCATCGAGTCGCCGAACTCGTGCCACAGATACCGCTGCGCCACCGCCTCGCGGTAGGCGGCCGCGACCAGGTCCGCCCCGGCGATCGCCTCCAGCAGCAGGAGATGGCTGGCCTCCGGCGCGTGCAGGCCGGTCACCAGACCGTTCACCACGCGCGCCGGCCGGTCCGGACCCAGCACGAGGTCGGTCCAGCCGCCGGCGGGGCGGGTCACGCCGTCGTCGCCGGTGGCCGACTCGAGCGCCCGCGTGACGGTGGTGCCGACCGCGACCACGCGCCGTCCCGCCTGCCGGGTCGCGGTGACCAGCCGCGCCGTGGCCTCCGGCACCGCGAACCGCTCCGCGTAGGGCGGCTCGTGCGCCTCGGGGCTCGAGACGCCGGTGTGCAGGGTCAGCGGGACGACGGGGACGCCACGGACGACCAGCCCCACCAGGACGTCGGCGGTGAACGGCCGGCCCGCGCTCGCCATCTCGGCGCTCCCCCCGCTCGCGGAGAGGTCGGCGTAGAGGTTCTGGTAGTCGTCCAGCGGGAGGTCCGCGGGCACGTACCCGTACCGGATCGGCCGGCCGTGCTGCCGCAGGTACGCCGTCGTCGGCACCGGCTCCGTCCGCGCGAGCCACAGCCGGCAGGCGCGGCCGCGATCGGAGTGGCACCGCAGCAGCGTGATCCGGACGCCACCGGGCAGCGCGAGGACGGTGCCTGGCTCCACCCCGAGGTCGGGCCCGGAGTTGTCCGGACGGCGGAGCTCCACCACCCAGCTGCCGTCGTCGAGGATCGTCGAGACGTGCAGCGGCACGACCACGCCGTCTGCCCGCCGGGCGTCCAGCCGGGCGGCGAGCGTCGGCGAGGTGTTCACGACCACCAGGTCGCCGGGCTCGAGCAGCTCCGGCAGATCCCGGAACCGGGTGTGGGTCAGCCGGCCCGGCGCGGCGGTCAGGAGGCGCACCTCGTCGCGGGCCAGCCCGCGCTCCTCGGCAGGAGCCGTGGCCTCGGCGCCGTCGGGGATCGTGAAGGTGGTCATCGGGCCGCCCCCGCGACGATCACGGAAAGGACCTCCCCGCCCCCCACCACTCGCACGCTCGCGGTGGGACCCTGCACGGAGGCCAGGATGCGGTACCGCCCGCTCGGCAGGTCGCCGTCGATGAGCGCTAGCAGCCCGGGGACGACGGTCTCGGGCGCGGGCCGGTCGCTGATGTCCTCGCCCGGGAAGGCCGCCTGGTGCATGTCGGTGGCCATGTCGCCGGGGTCGACCGCGTAGCACCGCAGCTCGGGATGCTCGACGCCGAGGACGGCGGTCAGCTGGTCGAGCGCGGCCTTGCTGGCGCCGTAGCCGCCCCAGCCCTCGTAGGCCTCGACGGCCGCGTCGGAGGAGACGTTGACGATCCGCCCGCGCGCGCTCACGAGCGCCGGCAGGAGGGCCGCGGTGAGCGCGAGGGGCGCGACGACGTTCACGGCGAGGATCCGCTCGAGGTCGTCGCAGTGGAGGGCGACCAGTGGCGGCAGCGGGCTGGGCCCGAGCTCGCTGGCGTTGTTGACCAGCAGGTCGAGGCGCCCGCCGGCGGCCGCGGCGAGGGCCGCCCGGTGGGCCGGGTCGGCCACGTCGCCGCGGACGGCGGTGACCAGTGCGGGCTGGGGCAGCGCGGCGACCGTGGCGGCCAGCCGGTCGCCGTCCCGGCCGTCGACGACCAGCCGCCAGCCGCGTTCGTTCAGCGCGCCCGCCAGGGCCCGGCCGAGCCCTCGGGAGGCGCCGGTGACGACGGCGAGAGGAGTGTCCATCGCGGTGTCCATGGGGCTACCGTCGGACCTCAAGTGCACTTGAGGTCAAGGGGGCCGGCATGGAACTTCTGCCGATCGGCGTGGTGTCCGCCCGCTCGGGCACGGCGCCCTCGGCGTTGCGCTACTACGAGGAGCAGGGGCTGCTGCCCGCGGCGACGAGAACCGCCGGGGGCGCCCGCCGTTACCCGCGGACCGTGCTGCGCCGGCTGGCCGTCATCCGGGCGGCGCGCAACGTCGGGTTGTCCCTGCCGGAGATTCGCGCGGCGCTGGCGGGCCTGCCGGAGGACCGCCCGCCGAGCGCGCGGGACTGGGAACGGCTGTCGAGCGAGTGGCGCGACCGGCTCGACGAGCAGATCTCCGCGCTGACCGAGCTGCGCGACGGGCTGTCGTCCTGCATCGGCTGCGGGTGCCTGTCGCTGGGCCGCTGCGCACTGTTCAACCCCGGCGACGCGGCCGCCGCCGAGGGGCCGGGCGCGCGCCGGCTGCCACCGGCCCTGCGGCGCCCCGTTCCTCGCTGACCCGGGTCGGCCCGCCGGTGCTGCCCTCGCCGCGGACCCGGTGCGGGGCGATGATCAACCTCGGTCGGCACGACAGGGGAGGCCTCCATGAGCGTCATGCCCGCCGCGTTCTTCGGCCACGGGAACCCGATGAACGCGCTGGAACGCAACCGGTACACCGAGGCCTGGCGCGCGTTCGGCCGGTCGGTGCCCCGGCCGCGGGCCATCCTCGTCGTCTCCGCGCACTGGTACGTGCACGCGACCGCCATCACCGCGATGCCACAGCCGCGCACGCTGCACGACTTCTTCGGCTTTCCGCAGGAGCTCTTCGACGTCCGCTACGACGCACCCGGGCTGCCGGAGCTGTACGACGAGATCGCCGACATCGTGCATCCCACCTGGGTCGGCGCCGACATCGACAGCTGGGGCATCGACCACGGCACCTGGTCGGTCCTCCGGCACGCCTTCCCCGACGCCGACGTCCCCGTCGTGCAGTTGTCGATCAACGCCCTCAAGTCCTTCGACTACCACCTCCAGCTCGGCGCCGCGCTGGCGCCGCTGCGCGAGGACGGCGTCCTGGTCATCGGCAGCGGCAACGTCGTGCACAACCTCGGCGGCGTCAGCCGGGCCCTGCCCGACGCCGGGTTCGACTGGGCGCAGCGGTTCGACGAGCGGGCCAAGGAGGTGATGCTCAGCGACCCGACGGAGGTCGGTCGGCTCGACGGGCACCGCGACTACGACCTGGCGGTGCCGACGCCGGACCACTTCCTGCCCCTGCTCTACGTCGCCGGGGTCGCCGGCGCGACCAGCACCCCGGCCGAGGTGCTCGTCGACGGCTACGCCTACGGCTCGCTGTCGATGACGGCCTACACCGTCGGCATGACCGCGCCCGAGGTGCCCGGCAGCGGCTTCGCCGCACCTCTGCCCGAGGGGCCGCCGCCGGACGGCGCCAACATCTGAACGCGGGCCGGGAGCTCAGCCCGGAGCGGTGAGGCCGACGACCTCGCCGACCACCCAGACCGCCGGCGGGCGGATGCCGGCCTCGGCCATCGTCGCGCCCAGCCCCTCGAGCGTCGTCCGGACCGTGCGCTGCGTCGGCATGGCGCCGTCGGCCACCACCGCCACCGGCGTCGCCGGTGCCCGCCCGTTCTCCATCAGCGCCGCCGCGATGGCCGGCGCCGTGTCGACCCCCATGAGGACCACGACGGTGCCGCGCAGCCGCCCGATCGCCGCCCAGTCGACGAGCGACTGCGGATGCCCCGGCGGCACGTGCCCGGAGACGACGACGAACTCGTGCGTGAGACCGCGGTGGGTCACGGGGATGCCGGCCAGCCCGGGTACGCCGATCGCGCTGGTCACGCCGGGCACCACCTCGACCGGGACCCCGGCCGCGACGCACGCCTGCAGCTCCTCCATGCCGCGCCCGAAGACGAACGGGTCGCCGCCCTTGAGCCGGGCCACCCGCCTGCCGGCCAGCGCGTGTTCGACCAGCAGGGCGTTGATCTGCTCCTGCGCCATCGACCGCCCGCGGGGGAGCTTGGAGGCGTCGATGACCTCGACGTCGGTGGGCAGGGAGGCCAGCAGCGACAGCGGCGCCAGGTGGTCGGCGACGACGACGTCGGCCTGCGCGATCGCACGGTGCCCGCGCACGGTGATCAGTTCCGGATCACCGGGGCCGCCCCCGACCAGGACGACGCTGCCCGTGCGCCCCCCGGCGGGCGTGCGGGCGGCCCGGTCGGCGATGCGGCCGTCGGCGAGGCCGGCCACGACGGCGTCGCGTACGCCGACGGCCCGCTGCGGATCGCCGCCGCCGTGCACGCCGATCACCACATCGCCCTGCCGGCCGACGGCGGGGGTCCAGACGCTCGAGTGGGCCCGGTCGTCGGCGCGGGCGCAGAAGATGCGCGACCGCTCGGCCTCCTCGGCCACCGCGGCGTTCACCGCGTGGTCGTTCGTCGCCGCCACGGCGTACCAGGCGCCGTCGAGGTCGCCGGTCCGGTAGTCGCGCGGCACCCAGGTCACCGACCCCGGGGCCACGAGCGCCTCGAGGGCGGGGGTCACGACCGGGCTGACGACGGTCACGCGGGCGCGGGCGTCGAGCAGCCCGGCCACCCGGCGGTGGGCCACCTGGCCGCCACCCACGACGACGACCCGCCGGTCGAGCAGCCGCAGGCCCACGGGATAGACGGCGCCGGACGCGGCGTCGACGGGCGTCGCGTTCATCGGCGGAACTCCTCGGACGGCGGCTCGCGGGCCTGCCCAGGATTCCAGCCCCTGCCCGCGCGGCGGCAGGGGAGGGCGGCCGGCGCACCCGGTGCCCTGCGATCCGGGCTCGGGGGTCCTGCGATCCGGGCTCGGAGACAGGGGGAGAGTGGGCGCCGACGACCGACGCGGAACGGGGTGCTGGTGGGCGAGGCACGACGCTGGCACCAGGTGCTCGACGGGGCCGCGGTGGTCGTCGGGGCGCTCGGGGTCACCCTGGTCTTCACCCTCCTCGACCTCCCGTCGCCCGCGCTGTTCGGCGGCCTGGTGGCGGGTCTGGTGCGCGCCCTGGCCGTTCCGCGCCGCATCGAGGTGCCGCCGCGGGCCATGACCGCGGCCCAGGCGGTCGTCGGGGTGGCCATCGGCGCCCTGATGGACCTCGACACCCTGCGCGCGGTCGGCGAGAACTGGCTGGCCGTCCTGCTCGTGACGATCGCGACCCTGCTGCTGAGCCTGGTCGCGGGCCAGCTGCTGCGGCTGCAGCGGGGGATCAGCCCGGTCACCGGCGCCTTCGCGATGATCGCCGGGGGTGCCTCGGGCATCATCGTCATGGCGCGCGAGCTCGGCGCCGACCAGCGGATGGTCGCCGTCCTCCAGTACCTGCGGGTGCTGCTGATCGTCGTCCTCATGCCGCTCGTCGCGACGACGCTCTACGGCGCCTCGTCGGGGTCCGGAGGGCCGGCGGACGCCGGGGCGCCGGGCTGGCCGCTCGGGCTGCTCTTCACCGTCGGTTGCGCGGTCGCCGGCCTGCTCGTCGGCCGCCTGGTGCCCTTCCCCGCGGTGTCGATGCTCGGCCCCATGGTCGTGGCGGCGGTCGTCGACCTCACGGGTCTCGGCTCCGGCGCGCAGGTGCCCGACCTCGTGCAGAGCGCGGCGTTCCTCGTCATCGGGCTCCAGGTCGGCGTCAGCTTCACCCGGGAGAGCCTGCGCACCATCGGGCGGGCGCTGCCGCTGGCCCTGGGCACCATCCTCGCGCTGATCGTGGCCTGCGCCGGCCTCGGTGCCGTGCTCGCGGCGGCCACCGGCACGAGCGCCCTCGACGGCTACCTCGCGACGACGCCGGGCGGGCTGTACGCCGTCCTCGCCACCGCGACCGACAGCGGCGCCAACGCCACCTTCGTGCTCGCCGTCCAGGTGCTGCGGCTGTTCGTCATGCTGCTGAGCGCGCCGCTGATCGCCCGCTGGCTGCGGCGGCGCGGCCGCGCCTGAGGAATCCGCGGGCGCCCCGGTCGTTGTACCTCCCCGGATCCGGCGTCGGCCGGGACGACGGCCGAGAGGAACGTGCGAGTGGAACTGGGCGTCTACACGTTCGGCGACGTGCACCGGGACCCGCGCACGGGGACGACGATCAGCCCGGAACAGCGGGTCCGGAACCTGATGGAGGAGATCGAGCTCGCCGACCAGGTGGGTCTCGACGTCTTCGGCCTGGGTGAGCACCACCGGCCCGACTACGCCATCAGCGCGCCGTCGGTCGTCCTGGCCGCGGCCGCCGTCCGGACGACGCAGATCCGGCTGACCAGCGCGGTGACCGTGCTCTCGTCGGAGGACCCGGTCCGGGTGTTCCAGCAGTTCGCGACCGTCGACCTGCTGTCGGGCGGGCGGGCCGAGATCATGGCCGGCCGCGGGTCGTTCATCGAGTCGTTCCCGCTGTTCGGCTACGACCTCGACGACTACGACGAGCTGTTCGCGGAGAAGCTCGATCTGCTCCTGCGGCTGCGCGACTCCGGGCGGGTGACCTGGTCCGGCAGGCACCGCGCCGCCCTGGTCGACCAGCCGGTCTACCCGCGGCCGGTGCAGGAGCCGATCCCCGTGTGGGTCGCGGTCGGCGGCAATCCGCAGTCGGTGGTCCGCGCGGGTGCGCTCGGGCTGCCGCTCGCGCTGGCCATCATCGGGGGTGAGCCGGAGCGGTTCGCGCCGCTGGCGGCGCTGCATCGCCGCGCCGCGGCGCAGTACGGGCACGGCCCGCTGGCGGTGTCCATCAACGGTCACGGCTTCGTCGCCGACACGACGCAGGCCGCCGCCGACAGCTTCTTCACGACGTATGCCGAGGTCATGACCCAGCTGGGCCGCGAGCGGGGCTGGGGAGCGATGACGCGCGAGCAGTTCGACGCCCTGACCGGCCTGCGCGGGGCGCTCGCCGTCGGCAGTCCGGAACAGGTGGCCGAGAAGATCCTGTTCCAGCACGAGGTGTTCGGGCACCAGCGCTACCTGATGCAGTCCTCGCTCGGCGCGGCTCCGCACCGCGAGGTCCTCCGGTCGATCGAGCTGCTCGGGACCGAGGTGGCGCCCGTCGTCCGCGCCGAGGTGGCCAGGCGGACGTCGGCGTCGGCCTGATCCGGCGCCGGACGCGCCTACCCTGGCCAGGGCCCCGAAACGAGCGAGAGGGAATCGAACTGTCCGAGAACACCGCCGGAACCGGCTCCGAGCCGGACGCCGTCGACCCGAGCGCGTCGAACGGGAACTCCGTCGGCGGAACCGCCGCGGACGGCCGTGCCGTGGACGGGACCGCGTCGAACGGTGACGCCGTTCTGCTGTTCGTGGGCGGCCCCCTCGACGGCCGGGTCGAGGTCCGGCCGGCGGAGCAGGGGGCGCCGCTGCCGACCATCACGCACGTCCACCTGCACGACGGGCCGAAGGTCGTCCACCGCTACGACCTCGAGCCGCTCACCGACGAGGCCGCCGTCTACACGGTCCGGCCGCGGGTGCGGCGGAACACCAGGGACGACGCCGTCGCCGACTGAGATCCGCCCCCGGCGGACGTCCGTCGCGGGTCCTGACCGGGCCGCATCTGTCGCATGTGACACATCTGTACCAATTGGTGACGCAGAGGGTTGATCCGGCCGATCTGCGGGCACCATGGCGCCACCGGGTTGCCGTGGCGGGCTCCTCGGGGAGAAGGGGGACTCCCGATGACGACGTCCGAACCCGCGCGACCCGCGGTTCCGCAGGCCCCTGAAGTGCGGGCGAGTGTGCTCGCCGCCTTCCAGCTCGTGGAGGACGCCAGATACCTCGGCGAACGCCGACCGGCTCGCACCAGCAACCGGCGACGTGCCGAGCGGACCGTGGCCGACCGCAAGCTGGCCCGGGACCTGCGCGCGAGCTGACTCATCAGGTCACGCAGAACTCGTTGCCCTCCGGGTCGGCGAGCGTGACCCACTCGTAGGGCCCCTGCGAGGCGCGCCAGAGCTCCGTCGCGCCCAGCCCCAGCAGTCGTGCCACCTCGGCCTCCCGGCGCTCGGCTCCGACCCGGACGTCGAGGTGCAGCCGGTTCTTGACCGACTTGCCCTCCGGCACGGTCTGGAAGAGCAGCCGCGGCCTGCCGGGGTCGGGCGAGTTCAGGGCCGCACCCGCCCGCCACACCAGCGCGCCCCGGTGCCGCGCGGTGTCGTCGGCCGAGGCATGGCCGGCATCGACCATCCGCTGGATGAACGCCTCGTCCTGCGGCTCCACCGGCCAGCCGAGCACCTCGGCCCACCAGTCGGCGAGCTCGTGCGGTCGCGCGGAGTCGACAACGATCTGCACGTCGAAGGCCATGGCCGCACGCTAGGGGAGACGTCCGACGGAATCGTGGCGCTCCGTCGTCCCCGGGTCCGCGGGCGGGGCCGCCGCCGCACCCGGATACCGTCCCCACCCGTGCCGCAGGTGTGGAGTTCCCCCGTCCGCTACGTCGAGTGCGACCAGCAGGGCATCGTCTTCAACGCCCACTACCTGGTGTGGGCCGACGAGGCCGTCAACATCTCGTGGATCTCCTGCGGCGTGCCCTGGGACGAGCTCAACGCCCGGGGGATCAAGTACCTGGTCGTGGCCAGCTCCCTCCAGTGGCGGTCGTCGGCCCGCTGGGGCGACACGGTCGAGCTCGACGCCGACCTCGAGGCACTCGGCCGCACCAGCCTGACCCTGCGCTTCGTCGTCCGGGTGGGGGAGCGGGTGTGCTGTGAGGTACGGACCACGTACGTGTGCACCGCGGACGGCGCCTCGATCCCCTGGCCCGAGGAGGTCCGTGCCGCGCTCGACGCCGCCTGAGCCCGATTCCGCCTGAGCCTGCTGCCGGAGGGTGTCAGCGTCCGGCGCCGCTCACCAGCCGGCCTTCTCCTGTCCGGAGAGCTCGGCGATCGCGTTCATGATGCGGTCGGTGACCTCCCGGCGGGCGCGGTTGTTCCCCGCCTTGCCGCGGTACTCGGGGAAGGTCAGCGGCTCGCCGAAGTGCACCGTGAAGCGGTGCAGTCGCGGCCACCGCGCCCCGACCGGCTGGATCAGGTCGGTGCCGATGATCCCGACCGGGACGACGGGGCAGTCGGCGGTCAGCGCCAGCCAGGCGACGCCGGTCTTGCCGCGGGCGAGGCGGCCGTCGCGGGACCGCGTGCCCTCGGGATAGATGCCGAACCCACCACCGGTGCGCAGCACCGACATGGCGGTGTCCAGCGCCTCCTGCGCGGCCCGGTGGGTCTCGCGCTCGACCGGCAGCGCGCCGAGGGCGGTGAACCACGTCTTCGTCAACCAGCCGCGGATCCCCGAACCCGTGAAGTACTCCGCCTTGGCCAGGTAGCCGACCCGGCGCGGTGACATGAGGGGGATGGCCATCGAGTCGATGAACGACAGGTGGTTGCTGGCGAGGATGAAGGCACCCTCTGCCGGCAGGTTCTCCCGCCCGGTCACATGCGGCCGGAACAGCAGCAGGAACAACGGCCGCAGCACGAACCGGCTGATGAGGTAGACCACGCCGCTTCCCCCTCTTCGGCGTCCGCACAGCCGGAGCCGGCGGCGCGAGCCGCCCGGGCGGCGGCACGCGCATTCTTCCGAACGGCGCGGGTGCGACCGCAGTCAGGTGGAGCGGAGGGCCGGATGGCGGGTGGTCCTCCGTCCGGCGGTCAGCGGCGCGACCGTCGCGGCGGACAGGCGTCGCGGATGATCGCGCGCACGTCGTCGGGCAGTTGCACGCGCCCCGAGGCCGACTCCGTGATGGACTCGGCCACGTCGCGCACCTTCCGGTGCGTGTGGCTGGAGATGTGCGCCAGCAGTTCGAACGCGACGGTGTCGCTGCAACTGGTCAGCAGCATCAGGATGCCCTTGGCCTGCTCGATGGCCGCCCGGCTGGCCATCGCGGCGCGCATCTGGCCGACCTCGGCCTCGAGGGCCGCCGTCCGGTCGGGGACCTTCTCCGGTTCGGGACAGTCGGTGAGGTCGACGGCCAGGCAGTGCACGGCAACGACATGTCCGTCGGGGTCCGTCTCGGGCTCGCCGATCAGCACGATCGCCCGCTGTCCGCTGCCCGGACGGACGAGGCGGCTGCGCACGCTGAAGGGACGGGCCGCGGTGCAGGCCTCGGTGATGGCCCGCAGCGCTCTGCCCCGGTCCTCGGGATGCAGGTGCTGCAGCAGCAGTTCGGTGGACGCCTCTGCCGCCCCGTCCGGCACCCCCGCCAGGGCGAACATCTCGGGCGACCACCACACGTCCGCGCGCAGCAGGTCGTAGCGGAAATGAGCGATGATCCGGTGGATCACGGGCTGCGTCGGACGAGGGCTCCGCGGTGCTCCGGGCTGCGTCGGTGCCTCGTGCACGGGAAGGGCGGTGATCCGGTCGCGGGACAGTGCCGGTGAGGACATGTCGTTCTCCTGCGGACGCGCGGCAGTCGCCAGCGGCTGGGCCGCTTGTTCGACCGCCATGGCTCCGATTCCCTCGGGAACCGGCCGCTTCGATGCCGGAACGGTACGTGGCCACTCCGCTCCGTGCATGGTGCGCACGGGTACCACTTGTGGAACCAGATGACTCAACATGCCGGACTGCCGCCGCGCCGTCACGCGACGTGCCGCGACGAAGACGCACCGCTCGTGCCGCGATCCGGGACGGCGGTAGGGGCGCACCCGGCGACCGTCCTCGGCGACGTCCCTAGGATCGATGGCCATGCGCCTGCCCGGCCGTTACGACGGCGTCGCCCGGCCGATCGTCACCTACGGCGGCGATCCCGTGCTCCACCGCCCGTGCGCTCCCGTGACGGAGTTCGACGGGGCGCTCCGCCGCCTCGTGCTGGACATGTTCGCCAGCATGACCGCGGCCGACGGGGTCGGGTTGGCCGCGAACCAGATCGGGGTGGACGCCCGCATCTTCGTCATCGACTGCCCGGATGCGACCGGCCAGGACGTCGTCGGCTACGTCGTGAACCCGACGCTCACGCCGCTCGATCCGGTGGAGGACGAGCCGGTGGAGGAGGTCACCGAGGAGGGCTGCCTGTCGGTCCCCGGTCCCTACGCCGAGCTGCCGCGGGCGTTCCGGGCGCGCGTGGACGGCGTCGACGTCGCCGGCAAGCCGGTGTCCATCGAGGCCACCGGCATGGCCGCCCGCTGCCTGCAGCACGAGGTGGACCACCTCGACGGCGTCGTCTACGTCGACCGGCTGCCCGAGGACCTGCGGGAGCGGCTCCTGGCCGAGGCGGCCGGCCCGAACGGCGACCTGCCGGCGTGAGCCGGCTGGTCCTGTTCGACCTCGACGGAACGTTGGTCGACTCGACACCGGGCATCTGGGCCTCGGTCCGGGTCGCTGCGGCCGAGCTCGGCCTGCCGGAACCGACGCCGGAGCAGTTGCGCGACATGGTGGGGCCACCGCTGGAGGACGGGTTCGCGATGATCCTCCGCGTGCCACGGGGCGACGTCCCACGGGCGGTCTCCGCGTACAGGGCGCACTACTCGGCCGGCGCCCTCCTGGACGTCACGGTCCACGACGGCGTCCCCGGGCTGCTCACCGGTCTGTGCGAGGACGGCGCGACGCTCGCGGTGGCCACCAGCAAGCCCGAGCCGTTCGCCGTCCGGATGCTCGAGTTCACGGGCCTGCTGTCGGCCTTCGCCGGCGTGCACGGCGCCACCTTCGACGGCACGGTGCGGCACAAGGACCAGGTGGTGGGGCTCGCGCTCGCCGCCCATCCGGAGGGGCGGTCACCGGTCCTGATCGGCGACCGGGCCCACGACGTCCTGGGGGCGGCGGCACACGGGCTCCCGTGCATCGGCGCGGGCTGGGGACCGGCTCCGGCGGGTGAGCTGGCGGCGGCCGGCGCCGTCGCGGTGGCCGCGACCCCGGCCGAGGTCCGGGACCTTGTGCGGAAAATGGACTGACCCGCCGGCCGTCGTCGCGCAGGATGGGGCGTTCCCCGGAGAAAGGAGTTCCGCTCGTGCACGCCCTCACCGAGCAGCAGGTGCGCCGCTCGTTCGTGAACTGTTCCCAGGGCGAGGCCAAGGGGCTCTCGCTGCCGAAGGGGTTCGACTCCTTCGACTGGTCGGAGCTGGACCTGCTGGGCTGGCGCGATCCGAAGGCACCGCTGCGCGGCTACCTGGTGATCCAGGCCGAGGGCGCGCCGGTCGGCATCGCGCTCCGGGCCGCCGAGACGCGCATGTCCAGCCGCACGGCAGCGATGTGCCTGCTCTGCCAGACGGCGCAGCCGGGCGACAACGTCTCGCTCTTTACGGCTAAGCGGCTGGGGAGGCGGGGCGCAACGGCAACACCGTCGGCACCTACGTCTGCGCCGACCTGGCGTGCTCGCGCAGCGCGCGGACGGAGATCCCGCCGTGGCTGCAGGACCGGGATCCGGTCGCGGTCGTGCGGGAGCGGGTGGCTGAACTGCGGGAACGCGCGCTCGGATTCGTGGCCGCGGTCCGCCGGTGAGGTGTAGGAGCGGTGCATTGCGGGGCATCTGACCGCGCATGACCGAAACCGCGCCGCTCCGCGCCCTGGCCCTCGTCTGCAGCCTCAAGCCCTCGCCCGCGCCGTCCAGCAGCGAGCTCATGGCCCGTCAGGTGCTCGAGCAGCTCGCCGAGCACGGCGTGACCGGCGACGTCGTCCGGGTCGTCGACCACGACGTCAAGCCCGGCGTCGAGGTCGACATGGGCGAGGGGGACGCGTGGCCGGGCATCCGCGCACGGCTGATGGACGCCGACGTCCTCGTCGTGGCGACCCCCACGTGGGTCGGGCACATGAGCAGCGTCGCCCAGCGCGTTCTCGAACGGCTGGACGGCGAGCTGTCGGAGACCGACGACTCCGGCCGGCCGCTGGTGACCGGCAAGGTCGCCGTGACGGCCGTCGTCGGCAACGAGGACGGCGCCCACAAGATCACCGCGGACCTCATGCAGGGCCTCAACGACATCGGCTTCACGATCCCGGCGCAGGGCGGCACCTACTGGAACGACGAGGCCATGGGCAGCCGCGACTACCTCGACCTCGACGAGACCCCCGAGGCCGTCGCGTCGACGACGGCCACGCTGGCCGAGAACGCCGCACACCTGGCGCGAGCGCTCCGCGGCGCGCCCTATCCGGGCAGCTGACGCCCGGCTCAGGCGGCGAGCGGCTGAGCGGACTCGGCGTCCTGCTCCTGCGCCGGCGCCTCGGTGCGACGGCGCACGAGCAGGGCCGCCGCGGCGGAGAGCGCGAGCACGATCACCGCGGCCCCGTAGACCTCGGCCGTCCTCGCCAGGCCGAGGTGACCGGCGGCGACGCCCGCGGCGATCGCGGGGACGCTGAACGTGAGGTAGCTGACGACGAACACGCTGGAGAGCAGGGCCGCCCGCTCCCCGGGGGCGACGCCACGGGTGACCGTCGCCATGGCGCCCAGGAAGGCGGCTCCGAAGCCTGCGCCGGACACGACGGCGGCGACGAAGAAGAGCGGCAGCGAGCCGGTCAGCAGCGCCGCCACGGTGCCGGCGACGCCGGCGGAGAAGGTAAGTGCACCACCCACCATGGCCCGCTCGGGCCGGGCCCCGCGCACGGCCAGCGAGCCGAGCAGGCCGGTGCCGTTGAGCGCCAGGATCAGCAGGCTGCCTACGAGGTGGTCGTCGACGCCGAACACTCCCGAGACGAGCGAGGGCCCGAGCGAGGCGTAGAGCCCGCCCAGCGCCCAGGTGGCCGCCAGGCACGGCAGCACCGCGAGGAAGGCGCCGCGCTGGGCGGTGGGGACGTGCACCTGCGGCCGGAGCGAGGCCAGCGCGCCGGGCAGTCGGGGTGAGGACTCGGGCAGCAGCAGCACCGCGGCGGCCGCGAGCAGGAACGCGCCGGTCAGCGTGCCGAACACCCAGTCGGTCGGCGCGGGGACGAACTCGACCAGCAGCCCGGCGCCGACCGCGCCGAGGGAGAGCCCGAGCCCCGGAGAGGCGCTGTTGACGAGGGGGCCGAGCGGGCGGTCGGTGCGCTGGAAGTCCAGCAGCGCGGCGCCGAGCGCGCCGGTCATCGCGCCGGTGGCCAGGCCCTGCACCACGCGGGCGGCCATCAGCCAGCCCACGCCGTCGGCGAGGAGGAAGAGCACCATCGCAGCGGCTTCGAGCACCAGGGCGCCGGCGAGAACGGGGCGGCGCCCGACGTGGTCGGAGAGTGCTCCCACCACCAGCAACGCGGCGAGCAGCGCGAAGGCGTAGACGCCGAAGACCGTCGTCAGGACGCCGGAGCCGAAGCCGAACCGCTCCTGGTACACGCGGTAGAGCGGCGAGGGGACGCCGGAGGCGGCGAGCACCAGCACGAGGAGGACGGCGATCGACCAGAAGGCGGTCGACCGGGATGCGCGTGAAGGCACGATCAGCGGCAAGCCCGCGGCCGGGCCGTTGATTCCCGCCCCGCGGCGAGTCGCCCTCAGCTCCAGTCGCGGGTGAAACCCGGCGGGACGATCACGTCGTCGCGGGTGAGGTCGTGCACGGAGGCCCTGCCGAGCCCGAGCAGCGTGGAGTCGATGCCCTGCCGCAGCACGTTGAGGACGTTGGCCACGCCCCGCTCTCCGCCGGCCGCGAGACCCCACAGGTACGCCCGGCCGATCATGACGGCCTTCGCGCCGAGCGCCATCGCCTTCACGACGTCGCTGCCCCGCCGGATGCCGCCGTCCAGGAGCACCTCGATCTGGTCGCCGACGGCGTCCACCACACCCGGAAGGGAACGGATCGCACCAGGCGTGCCGTCGAGGTTGTTGCCGCCGTGGGTGGAGACGGAGAGGGCACTGACACCGGCGTCCACCGCGCGGCGTGCGTCGTCGGGTCGGCAGATGCCCTTGAGCATGAACGGCCCGTTCCACTGCTCACGCAGCCAGGCGATGTCCTCCCAGCGGGGCGGCGGTGTGGTCATCCACTCGTAGTAGGCGCCGAAGAAGGTCGGTGCTGGAGCACCCCCCAGCGGCAGGTTCGGCACGGTGAGGTCGGGAATCGACCCGCTGCGGAGGAAGGTGGCCAGCCAGCGCGGCTTGCGCAGCACCTCGGGGGCGAACTGCAGGGCGGCCTTGACGTCGACCTTCTCGGGGATGGGTGGGGCGCCCCAGTCGCGACGGGAGCTGAACGTCCAGTCCAACGTGACGATCAGGCCCTGCGCGCCTGCGGCCTTGGCCCGCTCGGCGCGCCCCAGCAGAGTGTCGCGGTCGCCGGACCAGTAGAGCTGGAAGAAGGTCTTCGGGTTGGCGGCGATCACCTCCTCCACGGGCTTGCTGGCGTAGGACGACAGTCCCATCGCGGTGCCCTCCGCGGCGGCTCCGCGGGCGACGGCCACCTCGCCGTCGGGGTGCACCGCCTGGACACCGGTGGGGGAGATCAGCACGGGCAGGGCGACGTCCTGACCCATGACCGTGGTGCCCAGCTCCCGCTTCCCCGGCAGGTCCGCCACGTGCGGCCGGAAGCCGAGCTCGTCGAAGGCCTGCACGTTGTCGCTGCTCGTCAGTCCCTTCTCGCTGCCGGCGACCAGGGCCAGGTAGACCGAGCGGGGCAGTCGTCGCTTCGCCCTGACCTGGGCCTCCGCGACGGTCTCGAACCAGTCCCTGGTGCTCGCCATGCCGCCATTCTGCGGCCGGGGACGCCGGGTGTCCCGACGGGGGCCGTGGTGCGGCCGGGTCGCCCCGCCCCTCTCCGGGCGGCCGGGAAGGCGAAGCGGTCGCCTGGTGTTCACCGGGCATGACGCAGCCGTTCGAGATCGACCTCCACTCGGAGTATCTGCGGGCCGACCTCTTCCTCGCCATGGGGCAGCCGGTGGAGGCCGCCCGCATCCTGGCCCCGGTCGTCGAGGCCGAGCCGGCGAACCAGGCGGCGCTGGAACTGCTGGCGCGTGCCTACTTCGGCTCCGCCCAACTCGCGCGGGCCGAGGAGGCCCTGCTGCGGCTGGTGGATCTGGCGCCCGCCAACGGCTGGGCCCGCCGGGCCCTCGCGCGCACGCTGGAGCGGCAGAGCCGCGGCGACGAGGCCTCGCCGCACCACCGGATGGCCGACGCCCTGGGCGCCGCCTGAGGGCTTGGATCTTCAGGTCGTCGGTGCGCCGTTCCGCGTCGGGATCCACCGCGATCGATCGGGGTGGGGCCCCGCAGCGTGACGCCACGCCGCGGATGCACCCGGCGCGGTGGTGAAACGGGGACGGCCTCGCCCCGGACGGGTACCGGCGGCTCCATGAGCATCCTCGGACGACTGATGGGGACAGCGGAAACCGCCGCGCGGGGCGCCGGCCGAGGCCGGCGGACGACCGGGCGCACGACGCGCGGCACGGCACGGGGCTCGGGCCTGCGTGGTGGTCGCTCGGTCAACCGCTCTTCGGGGCGCACCTTCGGCGGCGGAACGGGCCGCGGGTTCGGTCGGACCGGACGTGGCCGGCCCACCCCCGCGGCCTCGGGCGGACTGGGCCAGCTGGTGCAGGGGTTCCTGCGGCGTCGCTGATCGAGGGGCCTTCGGGTCGCCCGCCGGCCGCCTCGTACCGTCGTCGCCGTGAGCATCCCCGTCCGTCCCGGCGCCACCCGTCCCGTCGGGCGGCCGGGGGGCACTGATCCCCTGGCACCCCTGCTGGAACTGCCGGGCGTCCGCGAGGCCGCTGACCGGGCCCGCGCCGGGATCGACCGGTTGCTGGGCCACAAGGTGCTGCGGCGGGAGTCGGCGGGGGTCAGCACCGAGTCGGCCCTGCGCGGCGCGCGGGCGTCGGCCGCCCTCGAGGGCAGCGACGTGGCCCTGGCCGATCTGCGCGCCGGCGCCGTCCAGGACTCCGTGGTGCAGGGCGCCCTGCGGGTCTCCGCGGGCCTGGGATCGATGGTCGAGACCTGGCCGCGGGCGCCGGGCCAGGTGCTCGCCCGGCTGCACGTGCTCGCGGCCGCGGACCTCGTCGACCGCGGCAACCTCGGCAGGCCCACGCCGCATGCCGGTCCCCGCCTGTCGGCGCTCTTCTCCCTGATCACCGCGCCGGCCACGGCTCCTGCCGTCGTGGTGGCGGCGCTGGTACACGGTGAGCTCGCTGCGCTTGCTCCCTTCGGAGCTGCCGACGGCGTGGTCGCCCGTGCCGCCGGGCGGCTGACGATGATCACCCGAGGTCTGGACGTCAAGGCCGTGTCGGTGCCCGAGGTCGGCTTCGCGGAGCTGGGACGGGACGCCTACGCGGCTGCGCTCGCCGGATACCGGGTCGGGGACCCCGACGGTGTCGCCGGCTGGCTGGTGCACTGCTCCCGGGCAATCGAGCACGGCGCCCTCGAGGGCCTGGCCATCTGCGAGAGCCTGCTCCGCGGCTGACCGCCACCGGTCAGCCGGGATCCATGCCGAGGCCGACCACCGCGGCGACGGCGATCCCCGCTGTCCCCACGGCCGCTGCCGGGAGCCATGCCCCGGTGACCGCGCCGACAGCGGCGGCGACCGCCACGACCAACCACGGCCCGGACAGCGAGACGAACAGGCCGATGCGGGCGGCTGGAGACCGTCGCCGTCGGCGACGAGGGCGCCGACGGGCGGTCTGACCGAAGAGGACCGCGGCAACGCAGACGGCCAGGACGGCCAGCCACGCGACGACCACGGTGAACACGTCGGCAGGATGGACGACGGACCTGCGACCTGGACGGTGCCCCGCCGTCGCGGACTCAGGCCCCTCGACGCCGCCGACGGCCCGGGACGGGGCCGGGCAGATCCACCGGAGCCGCCAGAACGGCCCGAAGGGCGCGGTGTCGCGCGTACCAGGCGAGGCCGACGACGGCCGCCCCGACGCCCATGGCGGCACCGGTCATGACCGGCGCCGGCGGGATCGAGAAGCGGGCACGCATGCTCACCGGACGGGTGAACTGCAGGACCGGCCAGCCGCGCTCGAGCGCAGCCTTGCGCAGCCCGCGGTCGGGGTTGACCGCTGTGGGGTGCCCGACCGCCGAGAGCATCGGCAGATCGGTGATGGAGTCGCTGTAGGCGTAGCAGTCGGCGAGGTCGTACCCGCCCTCCGCCGCGACCCGGCGCATCGCCTCGGCCTTGTGCTCGCCGTACGCGTAGAAGTCGATCTCGCCCGTGTACCGGCCGTCGAGAACGACCATGCGCGTGGCGACCACCCGGTCGACGCCCAGCATCTCGCCGATCGGCTCCACCATCTCCGCGCCGCTGCTGGACACGATGACGATCTCCCGCCCCGCCGCGCGGTGCGCCTCGATCAGGTCCGCCGCCTCGGCGTAGATGAGGGGATCGACGATCTCGTGCAGGGTCTCGCGGACGATCTCGTGCACCGTCCCGGCATCCCAGCCGGTGACCATCGAGGTGAGCTGCGCGCGCAGCCGCTCCATCTGCTGGGCGTCGGCGCCGGCGAAGGAGAACACCAACTGGGCGTAGGCCGTCTTGAGCACCGCGCGGCGGTTGATCAGGCCGCCGTGGAAGAACGGTCTGCCGAAGGCCAGCGTGCTGGACTTGGCGATGACCGTCTTGTCGAGGTCGAAGAACGCCGCTGCGCGGGTCACAAGACACGACTGTAAGTGGATCGGATCCGCACGGTGGAGGCTGCGCGCCGTCCACACCCGTTCGGGTCATCCACAGTTCGCGCCCGGGACTGGCACTGTCTGCCACGCGCGGATGGGCTGGCCGCGTGTCGCCGTCCTCCGCCGTCCCCGCCCGCCCCCTCGTCGTGAGTTCCGACGAGGGGCTGCTCGACGATCTCCTCCGGCTCCTCGCGGCCGCGGGCACCGAACCCGACGTGACCACGGGCGGTCCCGCGCTCCGCCGTGCCTACCGGGAGGCTCCCGTGGTGCTCGCCGGCGCCGACGCGCTCTCCGTGGGACAGCTGCGCCCCTTGCCGCGCCGTCCCGGGGTCGTCGTCGTGACCGCGCGGGAACTGCCCGCGCCCGAGTGGGCGGCGGCGGTCGAGCTGGGTGCCGAGCGCGTGGCGGTGCTGCCGGAGGACGAGGCGTGGCTGCTGACCCGGGTGACCGCGGCGGTCCGGTCACCGGTCGAGCGGGGACGACTGGTCGTCGTCGGGGGCAGCTGCGGCGGTGCGGGCGCCAGTACCGTCGCCGCCGCGGTGGCTCTGGCGGCCGCACCCGGCGTGCTGCTGGTCGACGCGGACGCCTGGGGCGGCGGGATCGACCTGCTGCTGGGCGCCGAGCGCGACGAGGGCCTGCGCTGGCCCGATCTCACCGGACTGCGAGGTCGCGTGGCCGGCGACGCGCTGCTGGCAGCTCTGCCGGAGGTGTCCGGGGTCCACGTGCTCGCGGCGTCCCGCGGCACCCCGTGCGACGTGCCGGAGGAGGCGTTCTCCGCGGTGGTGGAAGCGGCGCGCTCCGCGGGTGGGCCGGCCGTCGTCGACCTGCCGCGCGCCGATCCGGCGGCCCCCGGCTTCCCCGGGGGCACGGTGCTGGCCGACGCCGATCTCGCCGTGCTCGTGGTCCCCGCGCGCGTCCGCGCCGCCACGGCGGCTCGGCTGCTGGTCGAGGCCCCCGGGTCGGGATGGTCGACGGCGCGGCTCGTGGTGCGCCCGGTCGGCGGCGGTCTGTCCACCGACGACGTGGCCGAGGTGGTCGGGCGGCCCGTTCTCGCCGAACTGCCGCACGACCGCGCGGCGGTCCCACGCAGTGAGCGCGGCGAACCTCCCCTCGTCTCCGCGCGGTCGCCGCTGGGGCGGGTGGCGCGCCGGGTCCTCGCCGAGCTGGCGACCGTGCCGGCCTCGTCGGCAGTCGGGGCTGCGCGGTGAGCGCCGTGTCGCTGGTCGATCGCGTCCGCACCCGGCTGGCCCTCGAACCGGTGGCGCCGACCCGGGCCGGGGTCGCCGCGCTCGTGCGCGAGGAGAGCGGTGGCCTGCTGGGCGACGACGACGTCCTGCTGGCCGTCCAGGAGGCGGTCGACGAGCTCGCTGGGGCCGGTCCGCTGGAGCCGCTGCTGCGCCGTCCCGGTGTCACCGACGTCCTGGTGAACGGCCCGGATCAGGTGTGGGTCGACGAGGGGGCCGGGCTCGCGCTCACCTCGGTGCGCTTCGCCCACGACGAGGCCGTACGCCGGCTCGCGGTCCGGCTGGCCGCCGCGGCCGGCCGACGCCTCGACGACGCGGCGCCGTGGGTGGACGTCGGACTGCCCGACGGAACGCGACTGCACGCGGTTCTGCCGCCCGTGTCGGGCAGCGGCACGTGCCTGTCCCTGCGGGTGCTCCGGCGGTGTTCCCGCAGCCTGTCCGACCTGGCGTCCGCCGGAGCGCTGCCCGGAGGCAGCGAGCGACTCGTGCGGGCACTGGTGCGCTCCCGGCTGGCCTTCCTGGTCACCGGCGGTACCGGCTCGGGCAAGACGACGATGCTCTCGGCGCTGCTGGGTGAGGTGGACCGTAGCGAGCGGCTGGTGCTCTGCGAGGACGCCGCCGAGCTGACTCCCGACCACCCCCATGCGGTGCGGCTGCTCACTCGTCCACCGAACGTCGAGGGTGTGGGGGAGGTGACCCTCCGCGACCTGGTGCGGCAGGCGCTGCGCATGCGGCCGGACCGGCTGGTGGTCGGCGAGGTGCGGGGTGCCGAGGTCGCCGACCTCCTGGCCGCCCTGAACACCGGCCACGACGGCGGCTGCGGAACGCTGCACGCCAACCGGCCGGCGGAGGTTCCGGCGAGGTTGGAGGCGCTGGGCGTCGCGGCGGGGCTCGGGCGTGCGGCCGTGCACAGTCAGACGGCCGCGGCGCTCGCGGTCGTGGTCCACCTGCGTCGTACGCCGGTGGGACGTCGGGTCGAGGAGCTCGGCGTCCTGCGGCGGGCCGGCGAGCTGGTGACGGTGGAGCCCGGCTGGCGCGCCGACGGGGACCCCTGCCCGGGAGCGGACCGGCTCCACCAGCTCCTCGGCGGCGGCCCGTGACGAGCGGCGCGCTCCTCGTGGGGGCCCTGGCGATGCTCACCTGGCCCGATCGCAGGGCGGAGCGGCGGACCAGGCTGGGGAGCTCCTCCGGTTGGTGGCTGCGACTGCGTGCGTCCGTCGACGGGGTTCCGGTGCCGGTGCTCGCGGCGGCGATCGCCGCGACCACCGCCGCCGCGGTGAGCACGGCGCTCGTGGCGTTCCTGTCCGCCGTCCTCGCCGCGGTGGCGGCCCGGGCCTGGCAGAGCAGACGGCGGGCGGACCACCTGGATTCGCAGCTCCGGGGGCTCACCGACGGCCTCGGCGCTCTCGCGGCGGAGCTGCGCAGTGGGCGGCCGCTGTCCGCCGCGACGGACGCTGCTGTGGCGGCGAGCGGTGACGAGGAGGGGGGTCGTGCGCTGGCGCGCGCGGTTCGTGCGGCCGCCGGGGGCCCACCCGAGCCGTCCCGACCCGACGAGGCGGTACTCGCCGAGGCCCTCGGGCGGATCTCCGCGGCGGTGGTCCTCAGCACCCGGACCGGCTGTTCGCTGGCCGGCGTGCTCAGCGCCGTGGAGGACGATCTGCGGGCCCGCCGACGTCAGCGCGCCGAGCTGCGCGCGGCGACCGCCGGCCCGGCCGCCAGTGCGCTGGTCCTGGCAGGTCTGCCTCTGCTGGGCCTGGCGATGGGCAGCGGGGTGGGCGCCGATCCGTGGCAGGTGCTCACCACGACCCGCACCGGTCAGGTGTTGCTGGTGACAGGGGTAGGTCTGGAGCTCGCCGGACTCGCGTGGTCCCGGCGTCTCGTCCGGCGAGCCGTCCGGTGACCGCCGGCCGTCCCTGGCCGGCGCTGCTCGCCCTGGCCGTGGGGCTGCTGCTCTGGCCACGCACCAGCGACGTCGTGCGCCGCCGGCTGCAGGTCCTCGCCCGCGCCACGCGGCCGCCCCTCACGCCGGCCGTGGAACCACCCGCTTCCTCGGTCCGGCGGCGGCGCCTGCTCACCGGGGCGGCGGGCCTGGCGGTGACCCTGCTCGTCGGGGGAGCGACCGGCGTCGGCGCCGGCCTCGGGGTGGCGCTGGCGGTCGATCGCGCGCTGCGCGGCGGGACCGCCGGCGACGATCGGGCCGTGACCGCCGCGCTCCTCCGTGACCTCCCGGGAGCGTGTGACCTCCTGGGCGTGTGCCTGGGCGCCGGGCTACCGGTCGGCGGGGCACTGGCGGCCGTCGGCGAGACGCTCGCCGCACCTCTCGGCCCCCAGCTCTCGGCGGTCGCGGCCCTCTACCGGATGGGTGCCGAACCCCGGCGGGCCTGGGCAGACATACCGGCCGAGCTCAGCTCGCTCGGGCGGACGCTCATCCGCGGCGGAGAGTCCGGATCCTCCGTCGTCCCGGCGCTGTCCGCCCTGGCCGCTGACACCCGCGCAGCCGCCCGGACCGCGGTGGAAGCCGACGTGCGCCGAGCCGGCGTGTGGGTGCTCGCCCCGTTGGGGCTGTGCTTCCTGCCGGCGTTCGTCTGCCTTGGTGTCGTGCCCCTCGTGCTCGGCATCGCCGGAGACGTCCTCGGCTGAGGGACGGAACGTCCGGGAAGCAGCTCAGAGCTGCTCGGCCCAGTAGACCGTCCCGTGCGACAAGGTGTCCTCGTCCGGGTTCCAGAGAACGATGCTCGAGCTGGGAACGGACCGGCGGGCGGCATCGCTCTTCGCGAACTCCGCTTCGGTCCTCGAAGGTGGTTCCGGCCGACGTCGGCACGCAGATGCCCGGGTCCGGGTCGTCGAGCCGGACACCACGGTTCGCATCTCGACGGGGGTGTCACAGCCGGCTCCGCCCGGGCCGTCCACAGGCGGGGCGATCCTCCACAGATCTCCGGGCGACCTGTGATCGCGGTACCGGTGCCGGGAGGGTCGGAACACGGCCCGACCGCGGGCCCCGACCGAGGAGGGTCCATGACGAGCACGCCGACCACGACAACTGATGACCTCGCCGCAGGGGATGTTGCAGCCGTCAACGACCCGGCCGTTGAGCCGCTCCGGGAGGCCCGAGGTCTCGCGGACAGGTGGGCGCTCGTCCGGCAGACGGCGGAGGTCGGCATGAGCACCGCGGAGTACGCCGTCGGCACCGTGGCCGCGTGCGCCTTCGCCGCCGTGCTCTACCGCGTGGTCACCGGCGGGTCGATCGTCACCGGGCTGACCGACCTGGTGGAACGCGCCCTCGCAACCCTGTCGTGAACCCGGGGCGGTGCCGCGCCGTCGTCCGCAGGACAGGCGACGAGCACGGGATGGTCACCGCGGAGACGGCCGTCGTCCTCCCCGTCCTCCTGCTGGTCCTGGCCGGCGCGGTCGCCGCAGTCACGCTCGTCGGGGCACAGCTCCGGTGCGTCGACGCCGCCCGTGAGGGCGCCCGTGCTGCGGCCAGGGGAGACACGGACGCGGCGGTGAGCGCGATCGCCGACCGGGCTGCCCCCGACGGAGCCATCACCACCGTGCTGGTGTCCGGCGAGGAGGTCCGCGTGACCGTGACGGCCGACGTCCCGGCGCTGGGAGTGCTCCCGCTGCGGGTGGGGGTGTCGGCGGAGGCCGTCGCGCTCCGGGAGCCCGGCGCGGGGAACGCCGGATGAGGGAAGGGGTGCCTCGGTACGTGGCGGCCGGCGAGCGCGGGTCGGCGACGGTATGGGTCCTGGCCCTGTCCGGCGTGCTGGCGGCGGTGGGCGTGGCCGGCGTGCTGATCGGGGCCGCGGTCGTCGCCAGGCACCGGGCCACGAGCGCGGCCGATCTCTCCGCGCTAGCCGCGGCCGGCCGGGCGGCGACGGGGCACGCCGACGCATGCGCCACGGCCGCCGACGTCGCCCGGGCCAACCATGCGGTGCTGACCACCTGCTCCCTCGGCGTGGGGGCCGTCGTCGAGGTGCAGGTCAGTGTGGCCGTGCGCCTCGCCGGGGTCGGCGTGCATCAGGCGACCGGCCGTGCCCGCGCCGGCCCGGTGCTGTCGGACGCGGTCGCCTCGGACGAGGCGGCTCCGGCCGCCAGCGGGTCAGTGCGCGACCGGTCCGGGGGTCGCCGCGCGCGCACGCCCGACGGCGGACCGCTCGTCGGGAGCCTCGTCGTCCTCGAGCGGTCCCTCGGCGGTCAGCAGCTCGTCGAGGACGACGTCGAGCACGCGCACCGCGCCGTCCTTGTCGAGCGGGTCGTTGCCGTTGCCGCACTTGGGCGACTGGACGCACGAGGGGCAGCCGCTCTCGCACTCGCAGCTGGCGACGGTCGCGCGCGTCGCCTGCAGCCACTTGCGCAGCACGGCGAAGCCGCGCTCGCTGAAGCCGGCGCCGCCCGGATGCCCGTCGTAGACGAAGATCGTCGCCGTTCCGGTGTCCGGGTGCAGCGCGGTGGAGACGCCGCCGAGGTCCCAGCGGTCGCAGGTCGCGAGCAGCGGAAGGATGCCGATGGCCGCGTGCTCCGCCGCGTGCAGCGAGCCGGGCAGCTGGAGCTCGTCGACCTCGGCCCGCGTCACCGCCCGCTCGTCGAGGGTCAGCCAGACGGCGCGCGTGCGCAGCTGCCGGGGCGGCAGGTCCAGCGGGAACTCGGCGAGGACCTCGCCGGTGCCGAGGCGCCGGCGTTGGTAGGCCACGACCTGGTTGGTCACGTCAACGGCGCCGGTGTGGGCGGTGATCGTGCCGAGGCGCCGGCTGCGGTCGGTGGAGACGATTCCGATGTCGGTGATGTCGCGGGCGACGGTCGTCCACTCGGGGCTCTCGGCGTGGACGACCGCGCAGGCGTCCTCGACGTCGAAGCGATCGACGACGAAGGTGTCGCCGCGGTGCACGTAGAGCGCACCGTCGTGCACGGTGGCATGTGCTGCGTCCCCGTCGACGGTGCCCAGCAGCCGGCCGGTGCCCGCCTCGATGATCGCGACCGGTTCCTCGCCGCTGCCGCGGATGTCGACGTCGGGGCGGCCGCGGCCGGCCCAGTACCAGCCGGCCGGTCGCCGGCGCAGCTGTCCGGCAGCCACGAGCTCCTCGAGCTGGGCCTCGGCGGCCGCGCCCCCGAAGTCGTCGAGGTCCTCCGTGCGCAGGGGCAGCTCCGCCGCGGCGCAGCACAGCTGCGGCCCCAGCACGTAGGGGTTCGTGGGATCGGTGACGGTCGCCTCGATCGGCCGGCCGAACACCGCCTGCGGGTGGTGGGCGAGGTAGTGGTCCAGCGGATCGTCGCGGGCGACGAACACGACGAGGGACTCGCGCTGCGCGCGTCCGGCCCGTCCGGCCTGCTGCCACAGCGAGGCCAGGGTGCCCGGGTAGCCGGCGAGCACGACCGCGTCCAGGCCGGCGATGTCGATACCCAGCTCGAGGGCGTTGGTAGTCGCGACGCCGAGCAGGTCACCCGCCGACAGGGCCCGCTCCAGCTCCCGCCGTTCTTCCGGCAGGTAGCCGCCCCGGTAGGAGTCGACCCGCGACACCAGATCGGCGCGGCCCCTCTCGGCCAGCAGCCGGCGCGCCTGCTCGGCCACCGACTCGGCACTGCGGCGGGAGCGGACGAACGCCAGCGTGCGGGCACCGCGTTCGACCAGATCCGCGAGCAGGGCGGCCGCGTCGGACGCCGCCGAACGGCGCAGGGGAGCGCCGTGCTCCCCGGTGCGCTCGGTCAGCGGTGGTTCCCAGAGGGCGAAGGTCACGCCGGGACGGGGCGAGCCGTCCTCCGTCACCGCGGTGACCGGGGCGCCGACGAGTCGGCTCGCCGCGCCCGCCGGGTCCGCGACGGTGGCCGAGGCCAGGACGAAGACGGGGTCCGCGCCGTACCGGCGGCAGATCCGCCGCAGCCGCCGCAGCACATGGCCGACGTGGGAGCCGAAGACGCCTCGGTAGGCGTGGCACTCGTCGACGACCACGTAGGCCACCCGCCGGAGCGTGCTCGACCAACGCTGGTGGGCCGGGAGGATCCCGCGGTGGAGCATGTCGGGGTTGGTCACGATCCAGCGCGAGTGGCGGCGCACCCAGTCCCGCTCCTCGGCCGGGGTGTCGCCGTCGTAGGCCGCCGGACGCACCGAGGGGTCCGCCAACGCTGCGACCGACGCCAGTTGGTCGCGGGCGAGCGCCTTGGTCGGGGCCAGGTACAGCACGCAGGCCCGCGGGTCGTCGGCCAGCCGGGTCAGCGCCGGCAGCTGGTAGGCCAGTGACTTCCCCGACGCGGTGCCGGTGGCGACGACGACGTGCCGACCCTCGTGTGCAAGCGCCGCGGCCTCGACCTGGTGCCGCCACGGCGAACCGACGCCGCGGGCCTCCAGCCGTGCCCTCAACGGCGCGCTGACCCAGTCCGGCCACTCCAGGGTGCGGCTCTCGCGGAGGGGGATGCGGTGCACATGGGTGACCGGCTGCTCGTCCTCGCCGGTGCCCGACAGCACGGACGTCAGGAGCTCGGCTCCGGGCAGCGCTCCGCGCGTCGCGCTGCCCGCCGGACCGGCCGCCCGGCCGGGCGGAGGAGCCGGGCGAGCCGGATGGAGCGTCGTCACGGTTCCACTGTCACACCTTCTGCCGACAAGCGTCGGGCACGAATGCCATCACTGTGATCCGGACGACAGAACGTCGTGGACGTCTAGACAGCCTGTGATCTCCCTTACACTCGCGCCGCGTTCCCTTGTGTGGGCCTTTCCACGCGCCGGGCGCAACCTCCGCCGACCCGGGGAGCACCGACGCCTCCCGGCGGCCGTCGACCGCTTGGAGGAATACATGCCCGACAGTTCGCTGTCCGGCGGGGACATGGCGCTCGTCGCCGTCGTCCTCGTCATCTCCCTGGCTGCCCTCGGGTTCGCCGCCTACCTGGTCAAGGCCGTCATGGCCGCCGATCAGGGAACGACGAAGATGCGCGACATCGCGCGGGCGGTCCAGGAAGGAGCGGCGGCCTATCTGCGGCGGCAGTTCCGCACGCTCGGCGTCTTCGCCGTCATCGTCTTCCTGCTGCTGCTCGTCCTGCCGGTCGCCGAGGGCGGCATCGGCACCCGCATCGGCCGTGCGCTCTTCTTCCTGATCGGCGCCTCCTTCTCCGCGTCCGTCGGCTTCATCGGCATGACGCTGGCCACCCGCGGCAACGTCCGCGTGGCGGCGGCGGCGAACGCGGGCGGCTACCGACCGGCCTTCCGCATCGCCTACCGGACCGGTGGCGTGGTCGGCATGATCACCGTCGGCCTGGGGCTCTTCGGAGCTGCACTGGCACTGCTGTTCTTCGACGACACCGCCCCGGTCGTCCTCGAGGGATTCGGCTTCGGCGGCGCTCTGCTGGCCATGTTCATGCGTGTCGGCGGCGGCATCTTCACCAAGGCCGCCGACGTGGGCGCCGACCTCGTCGGCAAGGTCGAGGCGGGCATCCCCGAGGACGACCCGCGCAACGCCGCCACGATCGCCGACAACGTGGGCGACAACGTCGGTGACTGCGCCGGCATGGCCGCCGACCTCTTCGAGTCCTACGCGGTCACCCTGGTCGCGGCGCTGATCCTGGGGCAGGTCTTCTTCGGCGCGGTGGGCATGGTGTTCCCGCTGCTCATCGCCGCCGTGGGCGTCATCGCCTCGGTCGTCGGCATCCTCGCCAGCAACCCGGGCAAGAACGACTCCAGCGGCCTGGCCCCGATCAACCGGGGCTTCTTCGCCTCGGCGGCCGTCTCGCTGGTCCTCGTCGCGGCGGCGTCCTTCACTTACCTGCCCAGCATCGCCGAGATCACCGACCTCTCGGTGAGCCCGCCGGTGCTCGGCTTCGTGTCGGTGCTCGTGGGCGTGGTGCTCGCCGCGGCCATCCAGCAGCTGACCGGTTACTTCACCGAGACCAGCCGCAAGCCGGTCAAGGACATCGGCCGCAGCTCCCTCACGGGTCCGGCCACGGTGATCCTCTCCGGCATCTCCCTGGGGCTGGAGTCCGCCGTCTACGCCGCGCTGCTCATCGGCGCCGCGGTCTACGGCGCGTTCCTCATCGGCGGTGGCGCGGCGCTCTACGCCGTCGCCCTCGCCGGCTGCGGCCTCCTGACCACGGCGGGCGTCATCGTCTCGATGGACACCTTCGGCCCGGTCAGCGACAACGCCCAGGGCATCGCGGAGATGTCCGGCGACATCGACGAGGAGGGCGCCCGGGTGCTCACCGACCTGGACGCCGTCGGCAACACCACGAAGGCGATCACCAAGGGCATCGCCATCGCCACCGCCGTCCTCGCCGCGACCGCTCTCTTCGGCAGCTACAACGCCCAGGTCGGAGTGGCGCTGGACGAGGCGGGGGAGACGCTCGGCGACGCGTTCAGCCTGGTCGGTCCCAACAACGTCGTGGGGGCGGTGCTCGGCGCCGCGGTGGTGTTCTTCTTCTCCGGCCTGGCGATCAGCGCCGTGTCGCGAGCCGCGGGCCGGGTCGTGTTCGAGGTCCGGGAGCAGTTCCGCACCAAGCCCGGGATCATGGACTACACCGAGCGGCCCGACTACAGCGCCGTCGTGGACATCTGCACCAAGGACTCGCTGCGCGAGCTGGCCACACCGGGCCTGCTCGCCGTCCTGGCGCCGGTGGCGGTGGGCTTCGGCCTCGGGATCGGCCCGCTGGCGGCCTACCTGGTCGGTGCCATCGCGGCCGGCACCCTCATGGCGGTCTTCCTCGCCAACTCCGGCGGCGCCTGGGACAACGCGAAGAAGATGGTCGAGGACGGGGCCTACGGCGGCAAGGGCAGCGAGGCCCACGCCGCGACGGTCATCGGTGACACCGTCGGTGACCCGTTCAAGGACACCGCCGGACCGGCGATCAACCCGCTGATCAAGGTGATGAACCTGGTCGCTCTCCTCATCGCGCCCGCCATCGTCACGATGTCGGTCGGCGACCACGCCAACACCACCATGCGCCTGCTCATCGCACTGGTGGCGGTCCTGATCATCGCGGCGTCGGTGCTGGTCTCCAAGCGCCGCTCGGTGGTCGTCGGCGGCACGGCGAACGAGACGTCGGGAGCGCTCTCCACCAGCGCTCCCTGACGTCCGCACACGGGGATCCTCCGGCCGGCGGCGACCGGCCGGAGGATCCCGGCGCTGGATGTGGATGCCGCCGTCGGCTGTGGACGCCGGCACGCGCGCAGCCGCCGGCAGCTCCTAGCGTCCGCCGTCCTGGTCCACACGGGACCGGGGTGACGCCGGGAGCTCTGGATGTCCTCATCAGCCGCGGATCCGACGATCTCGATCCAGCTCGACACCGTGCAGGCCCTTGCCGCCGAGCTGGCCGTGCTGTCGAGCCAGCTCACGGACGACGCTGCGCTGTGCCGCTCCGGGGCGGCCTCGCTGGTCGAGGCGCTCGCGCGGGACGCGGGCTGGGCGGCGGGTTCCGCCGCGTCGACCTGGGCCACCCTCGCCGGCATCGTCGCCGACCGAACCCACGTGGTGGCGGGCACATTGGCGGCGGCCGTCGCCTCCTATCGGACCGCCGACGCCGAACTGGCCGACGGCGTCCAGCGGGCGTCCGCTCCGGGCGGTGGGCGATGACGGCGACGGTCCTGGCCGCCGAGGACACCGACGCCCGCCTCGCCTCCGTCGCCGCCTGGAACGCGTCACTGGTCCGTGGCGCGGTCGTCCTCCTCGCCGCCGTCGCCGCTCGGCTGCCGGCCTGGCGGCTGCGCCTGGGCGCGCTGGGCCGATCGCTGCAGGATCCGCAGTGCTGGTCCGGGCCGGCCGCCCGGAGCGCCGCGGCGGCGGTCTTCGAACTGTCCGTGGTGGCCGCCGCCGTCGACGAGGCCATCGTCGAGTCGCTGGTCTTCCTCCAGCGGATGGCCCGCGAGGTCGAGACCTCGCGGGAGCTCGCACTCCAGGCCCTTCGCGTTGGCTCCTCGCCCGACCCGGGAGAGGCGCTGTGGCCGGCCGCACGGCTCGTCGACCTGACTGCCCAACCGGCTCCGGGCGCGGTCGCGACGAGCGCTCTGGACCACGCGGCCGCTGCCACCGCTGCCGCACGGGCAGCGGCCGACCCGGTGGACGGGCTCACCGGCTTCGGCGCGGATCGCGCGGAGACCTTCGGGAAGCTCGTCGCGGCCACGGTGTTCGCCGGGCCGGTGCTCGCACTCCCGGTCCCCGTCCACGGCGCCCCCGAGGAGGCAGCCGCCTGGTGGGCGAGCCTCTCGGTGGGTGCGCAGCTTGCCGTCGTGCGCGCCGCGCCCTCGGCCGTGGGCGGGCTCGACGGGGTGCCCGCCTGGGCGCGCGACCGGGCGAACCGGCTGGTGCTCGCCCGGGCTCTCCGCGACCCCACGACACCGGACACCGCGGCGGCGGCCCGCGCGATCAGCCGGCAGATCGCGGGCGAGGAGTCGCGCGGGCAGCAGGTCCAGCTGCAATTGCTCGACCTCGCCGGGAACCGCGTCGTCCTCGCCCTCGGCGACCTCGACACCGCCGACGAAATCGCCCTCCTCGTGCCCGGGATAGGCAACACCCCCGACGACGACGTCGGCCGACTGACCGGGGACGCCGAGGACCTCGCCGCCGCGGCCCGGGTGGCGGCGCCGGGATCGACCTTGGCCACGGTCGTCTGGCTGGGCTACCGGACCCCGAACACGCCGTGGGAGATCGCCGGCCGCGCCGCTGCCACCCGCGGGGGCGCCGCGCTCTCGGGCTCGCTGGCCGGACTGGCGGCGGCACGGGCCCGCGCCGGCGTCCCGCGGGCCCGCACCACGGTTCTCGCCCACAGTTACGGCACGGTCGTGGTCGACGAGGCGGCCGACGTCTCCGGACGGCTCGCGGCCGACGCCGTGGTGCTCCTCGGCAGCCCCGGGATGGAGGACGACGCCCGCGCCCTCGAGGTGCCGGAGGTCTTCGACGCCGCGGCCCCGCTGGACCCCGTCGCCGCGCTCGGCTACTTCGGCAGCACCACCGATGGGACGTCGTTCGGGGCGACGGAGCTCCCGGTCGAGTTCGGGATGGGCCATCCCCGCTATTACGACCGCGACCGGCCGACCCTGGCCGCGATGGGGGAGGTGGTGGCCGGAGTCCGGGCCGACTGACGCCGCGACACGAGCCCTGCGACGCGCCCCGGGAACAGGGCGGCCGAACCTGCGTTTGATCGGGTGACGGCACGCCCACGGTGCGTCGTCCCCGGTCGCTTTTCTGGGGAGTGGCTTACCGTGGCCCGCCGAGGGGCGTTCGAGGCGGCGCCCGCCGGCGTCGGGGACGTCAGGAACCGGACACGGTTCCTCGAACCCGGCACCGCATCCGGCAGCCCGCACCGACGAGAAGCCCAGAGGGACCGATCGACCGGCCCCACCGCAGCACCAGCGACAGGAGCACCGTGCCCACGAAGACCAGCCAGACCGGAAGCGAGAGCACCGCCGCGACCGCCGGCGGGACGAAGGCGCCTGCCCGCAAGCGGACGGCCGCGTCCGGGGGCAAGCCACTGGTCATCGTGGAGTCCCCGACGAAGGCGAACAAGATCGCCGGGTACCTAGGCAGCGGCTACGTCGTGGAGGCGAGCGTCGGGCACATCCGCGATCTGCCCCGCAACGCCGCCGACGTGCCGGCCGAGCACAAGGGCGCCGCCTGGGCCCGGCTCGGCGTCGACGTCGACAACTCCTTCGAGCCCTTGTACGTGGTCAGCCCCGACCGCAGGCAGCAGGTCAGCCGGCTCAAGCAGCTGGTCAAGGGAGCCAGTGAGGTCTACCTCGCGACAGACGAGGACCGCGAGGGCGAGGCGATCGCCTGGCACCTCGTGGACACCCTGAAGCCGCGGGTGCCCGTGCACCGCATGGTCTTCCACGAGATCACCCCCGAGGCGATCGCCCGGGCCGTCGCCAGCCCGCGCGAGCTCGACACCGCGTTGGTCGACGCCCAGGAGACCCGCCGCATCCTCGACCGCCTCTACGGCTACGAGGTGAGCCCGGTCCTCTGGAAGAAGGTCCTGCCCAAGCTGTCGGCCGGGCGCGTCCAGTCGGTGGCGACGCGGATCGTGGTGGAGCGCGAGCGGGAGCGCATGGCGTTCACCGCCGCCGACTACTGGTCCCTCGAGGGCACCTTTGCCGTCCCCGGCCGCGCCGCGGGAGCCGACTCGGGCGAGCCCACGACGGTCCGCGCCAAGCTGGTCAGCGTCGACGACAGCCGGGTCGCGACCGGCCGCGACTTCGATCCGGCGACCGGCCGGGTGACCGGCGAGGTCGTGCACCTCGACGAGGCGGGTGCCCGAGGGCTGGCCGCCCGGCTCGAGGGTCGCCAGGTGACGGTGACCCGGGTGGACGAGAAGCCCTACCGGCGCCGTCCCTACGCCCCGTTCACGACCTCGACGCTGCAGATGGACGCCGGCCGCAAGCTCGGCTGGTCGTCGGCGCAGACCATGCGGGTGGCCCAGCGGCTGTACGAGAACGGCCACATCACCTACATGCGTACCGACTCGACCAATCTGTCGCAGGAGGCGATCAACGCAGCCCGCCAGCAGGCCCGCGAGCTCTACGGCGACGCCTACGTGCCCGCCGAGGCCCGCCGCTACAAGAGCAAGGCGAAGGGCGCGCAGGAGGCGCACGAGGCGATCCGGCCGGCCGGTGACAACTTCCGGACACCGGGGCAGCTCGCCGCCCAGCTCGCCCGCGACGAGTTCCGGCTCTACGAGCTCGTCTGGCAGCGGACCATCGCCTCGCAGATGGCCGACGCCGTCGGCCAGACGGTGAGCATCCGGCTGGCCGGCCGCAGCGCCACCGACGAGGCGGTCGAGTTCACCGCCAGCGGCCGCACCATCACCTTCCCGGGCTTCCTCCGGGCCTACGACGAGTCCCGCGACGAGGCCCCGGCCTCCAACGGCGACGAGAACGGCGGCGACGACGCCGAGCGCCGCCTGCCGCGCCTGGAGCGCGGCCAGCAGCTCGACACCCGCGAGCTGGAGCCGAAGGGCCACAGCACGACGCCGCCGTCCCGCTACACCGAGCCGACCCTCGTCGCCCGGCTGGAGGAGCTGGGCATCGGCCGGCCCTCGACCTACGCGTCGATCATGCAGACGATCCAGGACCGCGGATACGTCTGGAAGAAGGGCAACTCACTGGTGCCCTCCTTCATCGCGTTCGCCGTGGTGAACCTGCTGGAGCAGCACTTCGCCCAGCTCGTCGACTACGACTTCACCGCCTCGCTGGAGGAGGAGCTCGACGACATCGCCGGAGGCACCCTGCAGCGGGTCGACTGGCTGACCGAGTTCTACTTCGGCGGCGAGGGACGGCACACCGGCGGGATCGCCGAGTCGGGCGGCCTCAAGCAGATCGTCGGACAGCGGCTGGAGGAGATCGACGCCCGTGGCGTCAACTCCATCCCGCTCCGCGCCACCGGCCCCAACGGTGAGCCGGTCGTGGCCCGGGTCGGCCGCTACGGCCCGTACCTGCAGGCCGGTGGGGACGACGGCGCGCGTGTCAGCATCCCCGAGGACATCGCGCCCGACGAGTTGACCAGCGAGAAGGTCCTCGAGCTGCTGGCGGCGCCCTCGGGCGACCGGGAACTCGGCACCGACCCGGAGTCCGGGCACCCGGTCGTGGTGAAGGCCGGCCGCTACGGCCCCTACGTCACCACCGTCGTCCCGGAGGGGAGCAAGGAGAGCCCCCGGACGGCCAGCCTCTTCTCGTCCATGTCCCCGGAGACCGTGACGTTCGAGCAGGCGCTGAAGCTGCTCACCCTGCCCCGGACGGTCGGCGCCGCGCCGGACGGCGAGGAGATCCAGGCCCTGAACGGCCGCTACGGGCCCTACATCAAGAAGGGCACCGACTCCCGCTCGCTGGACAGCGAGGACAAGCTGTTCACCGTCACGCTCGACGAGGCGCTGGCGATCTTCGCCCAGCCCAAGCAGCGTGGACGCCGTGCCGCGGCGGCGCCGCTGAAGGAGCTGGGTCCCGACCCGGTGACCCAGGGGCAGGTCACGGTGCGCGAGGGCCGGTTCGGTCCCTACGTCACCGACGGCGAGACGAACGCCAGCCTGCGCAAGGGCGACGACGTCGAGTCGATCACCATCGAGCGAGCCGCCGAGCTGCTGGCCGACCGCCGCGCCCGGGGCCCGGTGACGAAGAAGAAGGCCACCAAGAAGGCGGCCGCCAAGAAGACCACCGCCAAGAAGGCGCCGGCGAAGAAGGCCGCCGCCAAGAAGGCCCCGGTCGCGACCGCCTGAGAAAGGACCCCGTCCCTCTCACCCCTCGCCAGCTCGGGGCGAGCCTCCGGACGGGGCCTGAGCCGCTCAGCCCTCGCTGAGCGGCTCGAGCAGTTCCAGTCGGTTGCCCACCGGATCGGCGACGTAGAGCCGGCGGTGCCCGGGGAAGTGCGGATCCCACTGCACCGGGTGACCGGCTGCCTCACAGGCGGCGGCCAGCCCGTCGATGTCGTCGGCCAGCAGTCCGGGGTGGGCCTTCCGAGCGGGGGAGAACTCCGCCTCGACGCCGCAGTGGATCTCCGCCGTGCCGGAGCGGAACCAGACGCCGCCGCGCGCGGCCAGCACCTCGGGCTTCGCCACCTCGGTCATGCCGAGGACGCCGCCGTAGAACGCGCGCAGACCGTCCTCGCTGCCTGCCGGGCAGGCGACCTGGACGTGGTGCAGACCGGTGAGCGGCACGGGACCTCCGAGAGATCGGTCAGGACGCGCGGGAACCGACGGCGAAGACCCGCCGGAAGGGCAGCAGGGTCGTGCCGTCGGGGCGCTGGGGATAGGCCTCGCGCAGGGCGGCGGCGTAGGCGGCGGTGAGCTCGGCGGCGTCGTCCTCCCCGAGGAGTGCCAAAACCGGGCGGAGCACGGTGGTGCGCACCCACGCGAGCACGGGATCGTCGCCGGTGAGCACGTGCAGGTACGTCGTCTCCCAGACGTCGGCGGTCAGACCCGCCCCGGTCAGGACGTCGTAGTAACCGGCCGGCGACAGGACGGCGTCCGGGTCCGGTGCTGCCGCGGCGAGCAGCGCCGACCAGCGGGGCGACCGGCACAGCTCCGCCAGCAGCGCGTGCGTCGGCGCGCGGAAGTTGCCGGGCACCTGGACGGCCAGCCGGCCGCCGGGGGAGAGCCAACCGGCCCAGCGGGCCATGATCCGGTCGTGCCCGGGCACCCAGTGCAGCACGGCGTTGCTGACGAGGACGTCGATCGGGCCGGCGGGCTCCCAGTCGCGGACGTCGCCCGAGGCGAACGCCACCCGGCCGGGCACGGCGTGGGCGGCCGCGGCGGCCAGCATCGTGTCCGACGAGTCGACACCGGTGACCGTCGCCTCCGGCCAGCGCTGGGCCAGGGACGCCGTCAGCGCGCCCTCGCCACAGCCGAGGTCGACCACCGTGCGCGGCGCCTCTGCGTCCACCCGCGCCACGAGATCGAGGAACGGGCGGGCCCGTTCGCCGGCGAACCGCAGGTAGCGGGCGGGGTCCCAGGCCGCCGCCCTGGAGGTGCCCACGGCGCTCTGGCTCGGGTTTGCTGCGTCCGTCATCGACTCCGACCCTAGCGTCGGGCGCCTCGGGCTCCGGCCGGGTCTCCCCGTGCTGCTCGTCCGTGGGAAATCTGCCGGAATCGTCCGAACCGCCCGGTACCGTGAGGCCGCTGGGGGGCACACTCCGCTCCCCGCCCGAGCCCCGGGAGACCCGATTCCGTCCGATCCGATGCCGTCGCACCCCTCATCCGAGGGTCCGGCGGAGGCGCAGCCGGTGGAGCGGATCCGCCCACCGGCCGACGGGCTGCCATCGGCCGGTACCCCGGTGCCCACGGATGCGGTTCCGCCGGTGTCGAACGGCCGGCCACTGCCCGCGGCGCCGTCGCCCGCGGCCGCTGGGGTCGGTGAGGGTGGTGTCCGGCCCGACATGGCGGGCGCGGTCGGCCTGGTCGCGAAGCTCCGCGCGGTGCTCCGGGTGCCCGACTTCCGCAAGCTGTGGCTGTCGATGTCGCTGTCGAGCTTCGGTGACTGGCTCGGGCTCCTCGCGATCACCGCGACGGCGACGTCGCTCGTCGAAGGGTTCACGGCGGCGAACTTCGCCCTCGGCGGTGTGCTGCTCTTCCGGCTCCTCCCGGCGATCGTCCTGGGCCCGCTCGCCGGCGCCTTCGCCGACCGGTTCGACCGCCGCAAGACGATGGTGGTCGTCGACGTCATCAGGTTCGCCCTGTTCGCGTCGATCCCCCTGGTCGACAACCTGATCTGGCTGTTCGTGGCCCAGTTCCTCATCGAGGCCTTCACACTGTTCTGGATCCCCGCCAAGGAGGCCGCGGTCCCGAACATGTTGCGCAAGGACCAGTTGGAGCCGGCCAACCAGCTCTCCCTGGTCACGACGTACGGCCTCACCCCGGTGCTCGCGTCGATCGTCTTCGCGATCCTCACGACCGTGGGCGGACGGGTCTCGGACGTGATCCCCGGGGTCGACCAGGTGGACCTCGCGCTCTACCTGAACGCGCTGACCTTCCTCGTCGCCGCGGTGGTCATCTGGAACCTGCCGTCGATCAGCGGCCGCCGCGCCGACGTTCCGGTGGAGTCCGCCGAGACCTTCTTCGGCTCCCTGAAACATGGCTTCTCCTTCGCCGGTCACACGCCGCTGGTGCGGGGCCTCGTCGTCGGCATCACCGGAGCGATGTCCGCGGCGGGCGTGATCATCGCGACGGGCCAGGCGTTCGCCAACGCGCTCGGCGGCGGTGACGCCGCCTACGGTCTGCTCTTCGGCGCCGTGTTCGTGGGCCTCGGCACCGGTATCGCCTTCGGCCCGAGCATCGCCCGCGACCTCGCGCGCCAGCGCATCTTCGGGGTCTGCATCGTCGGCGCCGGCATCATGGTCCTGCTCATGTCGTGGACCTTCACGCTGTGGATCGCGCTGCTGCTCGTCGTCCTCATGGGGTTCTTCGCCGGCATCGCCTACCTCGCCGGGTTCACGCTCCTGGGCACCGACGTCGAGGACGAGATCCGCGGCCGCACCTTCGCGATCGTGCAGTCGCTGGTGCGGGCGGCGCTGATCGTCTCCCTCGCGTTCGTGCCGTTCGCGGTCGGACTCATCGGACGGCACGAGCTCGATCTCGGGCTGATCGCGGTCCCGGTCACCGGCGAGCGCGTGATGCTCTTCGTCGCCGGCCTGCTCGCCGTCGGGGTCGGGCTGCTGGCCTACCGCCAGATGGACGACGGCCGGCCGGTGCCGCTGCTGGCCGACGTCGTCACCGCGCTGCGCCGTGACACGACCGCGCGCCGCCGGCTGGACGGCGGCGGTGTCTTCATCGCCTTCGAGGGCGGGGAGGGCGCCGGCAAGTCCACCCAGGTGCGCCGGCTGCAGGAGTGGCTCACCAGCGAGGGCCTGGTCTGCCGCGCCACCTTCGAACCCGGCGCGACGCCGTCCGGCGCCGGCATCCGCGCGATCGTCCTCGACCGCGCGCACACGGGCATCGCCCCGCGCTCGGAGGCCCTGCTGTACGCCGCCGACCGGGCGCAGCACGTGCACGACGTGCTCCGGCCGGCCCTCGACGCCGGGGAGGTGGTGATCACCGACCGGTTCGTCGACAGCTCGCTGGCCTACCAGGGTGCCGGCCGAACCATCCCGCTCGACGACGTCCGGATGCTGTCGCGCTGGGCGACGCAGGGGCTGCAGCCCGACCTCACGATCCTGCTCGACCTGCCGCCGGAGACGGGGCTCGCCCGGGCTCGCGGCCGCGCGACGGCCGACCGACTGGAGTCGGAGTCGCTGGACTTCCACCAGCGGGTCCGCCAGACGTTCCGGGCGCTGGCCGAGGCCGACCCCGACCGGTACCTGGTCCTCGACGCCACGCAGACCCCCGAGCAGATCGCGTCGGCCATCCGCGTCCGGGTCGCCGACCTGCTCTCCGGCCTCCCACTGCAGACCGTCGCGCAGCAGACGGTGCCGGCCCAGGCCGGCCACCGGTCCGGACACGGGGACGGCGCCCTGCACCACCCGCACGCCCAGACCGGCTCGACCCCCCAGCTGCACCCATGACCGAACTCGCCGCCGGAACCCCCGCCGAGGCCGTGTGGGCGCAGGTGATCGGTCAGCCGACGGTCGTCGCCGAACTGCGCGCCGCCGTCGCCGACCCCGCCGCCATGACCCACGCGTGGTTGTTCACCGGCCCGCCCGGCTCGGGGCGTTCGGTCGCCGCCCGCGCCTTCGCCGCCGCGCTGCAGTGCCCCGACGGCGGCGACGGCACGTGTCACGCGTGCCGGACAGTCCTGGCCGGCACCCACGCCGACGTGCAGACCGTCGTTCCCGAGGGGCTGTCGATCGGCGTCGCCGAGGTGCGCCAGCTCGTGCGGATCGCCGGCCGGGCGCCGTCGCAGGGCCGGTGGCAGGTCGTGCTGGTCGAGGACGCCGACCGGATGACCGAGCAGGCCAGCAACACCGTGCTGAAGATGCTCGAGGAGCCGCCGCCGCGCACCGTCTTCCTGCTCTGCGCGCCCAGCCTGCACCCCGACGACGTGCCGGTCACCATCCGGTCGCGCTGCCGGGTCGTGGGCCTGCGCACGCCGCCGGTGGAGGCGATCGCCGACGTCCTCGTCCGGCGGGACGGGGTCGACCCCGCGCTGGCCGCCTGGTCCGCGGCCGCCTCCGGGGGCCACGTCGGCCGGGCGCGACGGCTGGCTCGCGACGAGGCCGCCCGCATGGCCCGGAAGGCGGTGCTCGACGTGCCGCTGTCGCTGGTGTCGCTGGCCGCCTGCCTCGACGCCGCCGACGACCTCGTGACCTCCGCGCAGGAGGAGGCCGACGAGGCGGCCGGCAGCCTCGACGGCGCCGAGACCGAAGCGGTGAAGGCCAGCCTCGGGTACGGCGCGCGGGGACCGGGCGTGGCCGCCGCCAGCCGCGGCGCGGGCGTGCTCAAGGAGCTGGAGAAGCGACAGAAGTCGCGGGCCACCCGCCTCGGCCGCGACTCGCTCGACCGGGCGCTGGTCGACCTCGCGACGTTCTACCGAGACGCGCTGGTGCTCGACTCGGCGGCAGGGGAGGCGCCGGTGCTGATGCACCCCGACCGGCGTGCCGACGCCGATGAGCTGGCCCGCCGGATCGGCGCGGAGGGGGCGCTGCGGCGCATCGACGCGATCCTCGCCTGCCGCGAGGCGCTGGAGCAGAACGTGAAGCCGCGCATCGCGCTCGAGGCGCTCACCGTCGCCCTGCGGCTGCCGAGCTGAGAAAGGACCCTCCTGCCCCCCGCCACTCGCAGGCTCGCGGCGGGACCCTGCAGGAGGGCCGCTCCGCGGAGCGGGGGCGGCGGTGTCGTAGGCTGTGCGGGCACGTCCGCCGCCTTAGCTCAGTCGGTAGAGCATCTCACTCGTAATGAGAAGGTCGTCGGTTCGATTCCGACAGGCGGCTCTCCTCTCCCAGCGGGTTCGTCGTCCAGACGGGCCCGCTGAGTCGTTCCGGGCGCCGGTCGCGGGAACCTAGACCCCGACGTCGAACGCGATCGCCCGCACGGGCGCCCCGTCGGCGCCGGCGATCCGCAGCGGCAGGACGCTGACGAGCGGTTCGGCCGAGCGGACGGCGTCGAGACCGCGGAGGTTCTCGACGATCACGCCGCCCGAGCCCAGGACCGCCAGGTGCGCGGGGAACCCAGCAGCGGGATCGCCACCCAGCACGGTCTCGTCGAGGCTCAGTGCGTCCAGCGCGACGGTCCGCACGCCCGCCGCGACCACGCGCTCGGCGGCGTCCCCGTCGAGGAACGGGTGGTCGAAGTAGGCGTCGGTGCCCCAGTGCGCGTCCCATCCGGTGTGCAGCACGAGCATGCGGCCGGGGGAGAGGCGGTCGGCGACCGGCGCGAGATCGGCCCAGGTGATCGCCTGGTGCGGCGCCTTCCCGCGCACGTCCGCCACGACCGCGGGGCAGAGGAAGAGGTCGAGGGGCAGCTCGTCGATGCGGGCGCCGTCCTCGAGGAAGTGGTACGGGGCGTCCACGTGCGTGCCGGTCTGCGAGCCCATTTGCACGTGCAGCACGTTGTAGCCGTGCTCGCCGATGGTCGTGGCCGGCGTGAAGCGCGCGACCGGGTCGCCCGGGTAGACGGGCGTGCCGTCGTCCAAGGGGTGCGACAGGTCGACGATGCCGCGGACGGGCGACGGAGCGGGGCCGGTCACGGTTCCTCCTGGGCGGTCACAGGGGTCAGGGCGCGGGCGAGAGGGCCCAGAGGACCTCGGCCGGTTCGGTGGTCGACGGGTTGAGCCAGGTGTGCGGCGTGGCGCCGGGCATGGTGAACGCGTCTCCGGTGGTGAGCTCGACCTTCTCGCCCGGGAGCAGGAGCGTGAGCGCGCCGGCGACGACGTAGACGAACTCCGCGTCGCAGGCCAGCGCGTACAGCTCGGGGCCTCCGCCGCCGCCGGGCTCGACCAGGGAACGGATCACCTGCAACTGCCGCTGGGAGCCGGCGGTGAGCAGGAACTCCCGCAGCCCCCGGCCACCGAAGTTGATCGGGGGCGCCTCCCCGGCCCGGACCAGCGACGTTTCCGGCGCCTCGAACAGGGAGCCCACCCCGATGCCGAGGATGCCGCAGACGGTCACGAGGGAGGCGACCGACGGCGAGACCTCGTCCCGCTCGAGCCGGCTCAGGAACCCCTTGGTGAGGCCGGCCTGCTCCGCGACGGCGGCCAGCGTGAGCCCGGCCGCCTGGCGGGCGGTGCGCAGCCGGGCGCCGATCAGGGCGTCGGCGGGGTCGTGCGGCAGCACCACGCGCCGGATGTCACCCGCCATGCCGACCTCCGCACTCCACGTCCGCAGCATGCACCACGGCCTCTTTGAGCAACATTAGTTGTCTCACAGGCAACTATGCCTCTAGCCTCTGCGCAGCGCGGTGACCCGGGTCACCGCCCCACGCGGAGGTAGGGCAGATGAGCGGATCTGAGATGGCCGGTCTGGCGGCGGATGTACGACGTCCGCGCGCGACCGAGGTGGAGCAGCACGGCATCGACACGATCCCCGATGCCGAGCGCACATCGGGGCCCTTCGACCTCTTCCGCATCCAGTTCGGCGGGGCGAACACGTTCGCCACCGTCATCCTGGGCACGTTCCCGGTGCTGCTCGGCCTGTCGCTCGTCCAGGCGGTCCTCGCGACGATCCTCGGCGTCGTCGTCGGCGCCCTCATCCTCATGCCGATGGGTCTGTTCGGACCGCGCACCGGCACCAACAACGCGGTCTCCTCGGGCGCCCACTTCGGCGTCCGCGGGCGGGTGCTGGGCTCGTTCCTCTCCCTGCTCACCGCGATCGCGTTCTACTCGATCTCCGTCTGGGTCAGCGGTGACGCCATCGTCGGGGCGGCGACCCGGCTGTTCGGTGTGGGCGACTCCGACCTGCTGCGCGGCATCATCTACGCCGTCCTGGGGGCGCTGGTCATCGTCGTCGTGATCTACGGCTACCAGTTCATGCTGCTGGTCAACAAGGTCGTCGTCCTCGCCAACACCGTGCTGATGCTGCTCGGCATCGTGGCCTACGCCTCGGCGTTCGACTTCGGCTACGACCCGGGCCCCGACGCCTACGCCCTGGGTGGTTTCTGGCCCACCTTCATCCTCTCGGCGCTGATCGTCATGGGGAACCCGATCAGCTTCGGCGCCTTCCTCGGCGACTGGTCGCGCTACATCCCGAACGGCACCCCGACCTCGAAGCTGCTGGGTGCGACCTTCCTGGGCCAGCTCGCCACCCTCGTGCCGTTCCTCTTCGGCGTGGGCACCGCGACCCTCGTCGCCGGTGAGGCCGACTACGTCGTGGCCCTGATCCAGGTCTCCCCGCTCTGGTACGCGGTGCTGCTCATCGTCGTCGCCTTCCTCGGCGGCATGTCCACCGGCGTCACGTCGCTCTACGGCACCGGCCTGGACTTCTCGTCGGTGTTCCCGCGGCTCAACCGTGTGCAGGCGTCGCTGTTCATCGGCGCCCTGGCCTTCGTCTTCATCCTGGTCGGCCGCCTGGCCTTCGACCTGCTCGCCAGCGTCAACGCGTTCATCGGCCTGATCATCATCTGCACGACCCCGTGGATGATCATCATGACCATCGGCTACGTCGTCCGCCGCGGCTACTACTCGCCGCCGGACCTGCAGGTCTTCAACCAGGGCCGCACCGGTGGCCGGTACTGGTTCAGCGAGGGTGTGAACTGGCGCGGCATGGTCGCCTGGATCCCCGCCGCGATCGCGGGCGTGCTCTTCGCCAACTACCCGCCGCTGATCACCGGCCCGTTCGCGAACGCCGCGGGCGGCATCGACCTGAGCCTCCTGGTGTCGATCGGGCTCGCGGCGGTCATCTACCTGGTCATGCTCTTCGCCTTCCCCGAACCCCGCCACGCCTTCGGTCCGGAGGGCCCGCGGGGCGTGCCCGTCCGCGACGGCGAGGCCCCGGCCGTGGTCGACGACCCGCGCGCGTCGGTGCACCGCGCCGGCCGCCGCACCCACGCGCCCTCGGAGCCGGTGGCCTGATGGTCGAGCGGATCTCCAGCAACGGCCGCCTCGGGCAGGTCGACGCGACGGTCGTCCCGCGCTTCGCCGGTCCGCCGACCTTCGCGCGGCTGCCCCGCATCGACGAGGTGTCCGACGTGGACGTCGCCGTCGTCGGCGTGCCGTTCGACACCGGCGTCAGCTACCGGCCGGGCGCCCGCTTCGGCCCCGCGCACGTGCGCGAGTCCTCCCGCCTGCTCCGGCCGTACAACCCCGCCCAGGACGTCGAACCGTTCGCCGTCCAGCAGGTGGTGGACGCCGGTGACCTCGCGGTGAACCCCTTCGACATCGGGGCGGCCATCGGTCAGGTCGAGGCCGGTGCCCGCGCCCTGCTCGAGCGGGCGGGCCGGCTGCTGACGATCGGCGGCGACCACACGATCGCCCTGCCGCTGCTGCGTGCCATGCACGCGAAGCACGGACCGATCGCGGTCGTCCACTTCGACGCGCACCTGGACACCTGGGACACCTACTTCGGCGCCGACTACACGCACGGCACCCCGTTCCGGCGGGCGTCGGAGGAGGGGCTGCTCGACCGCAGCGGCTGCCTGCACGCCGGCATCCGCGGCCCGCTCTACTCGACCTCCGACCTGGTCGAGGACGGCGAGCTGGGCTTCCAGGTCGTGCACGCCCGGGAGGTCGACGACCTCGGCATCCGCGGCGTCGTCGAGCGGATCCGGGCGCGGGTCGAGGACCGGCCGGTCTACGTCTCCGTCGACATCGACGTCCTCGACCCGGCATTCGCGCCCGGGACCGGAACCCCGGAGGCCGGCGGGCTGACCAGCCGGGAACTGCTCGCCATCCTGCGCTCCTTCGCCGACCTGAACCTGGTGGGCGCCGACCTGGTGGAGGTGGCGCCGGTCTACGACCACGCCGAGATCACCGGCATCGCGGCCTCACACGTCGCGTACGAGCTGCTCTCCGCCATGGCGCCGTCGGCATGAGCGCCGAGGAGGAGGTCCGGCGGGCGGGCGAGGTCCTGGTCACCACCTTCGGCAGCGGCGACCTGGACACCTACTTCGGCTGCTTCGCCGACGACGCGACGTTCCTGTTCCACACGACCGACCGGCTGCTCACCTCGACGGAGGAGTACCGGCGGGAGTGGGCGCGCTGGGCGGACGAGGACGGCTTCCGGGTGCTCGGCTGCTCGACCGACAGCACGGTCGTCCAGGTCTTCGGCGACACCGCCGTCCTCACGCACCGGGTGCGGACCACCGTCTCGACCCACGCGGGCACCGAGGAGCTGCGAGAGCGGGAAACGATCGTCTTCGCGCTCCGGGACGGCCGCTGGGTGGGCGTCCACGAGCACCTCTCGGTCGATCCGGCGGCCTGACGGGCCCCAGAACGCCGACGGCGGCGCACCCCATCGGGGTGTGCCGCCGTCGTAGGCCCTCCTGCAGGGTCCCGCCGCGAGCGCGCGAGTGGCGGGGGGGGCAGGAGGGTCCTTCCTCAGTGGTGCGGGGCGTCGGTCTTCGCGCGCTCGATCGAGGCGAGGATCTCCGCCTCGGCCTCCTCGCGGCCGACCCACTCGGCGCCCTCGACCGACTTGCCGGGCTCGAGGTCCTTGTAGGTCTCGAAGAAGTGCTGGATCTCCAGGCGGTCGAACTCCGACACGTCGGCGATGTCGGTCAGGTGCGACATCCGGGGGTCGGTCGCCGGAACGGTGAGGACCTTGTCGTCACCACCCGCCTCGTCGGTCATCCGGAACATGCCGATCGCCCGGCAGGTGATCAGGCACCCCGGGAACGTCGGCTCCTCGAGCAGGACCAGGGCGTCGAGCGGGTCGCCGTCCATGCCCAGGGTGTTCTCGATGTAGCCGTAGTCGGCCGGATATCGGGTGGAGGTGAACAGCATCCGGTCCAAGCGGATGCGGCCGGTGGCGTGGTCCAGCTCGTACTTGTTTCGCTGGCCCTTCGGGATTTCTACCGTCACGTCGAACTGCACGCGCTTAGTGTGGCCTACGGCGGCCCCGCCCGATCGGCGGAGGTCGCTCTTTGGGGGGTGGGCACCATCGCGTCGAGCGGTTCGACGATCATCACCGCGAAGACGGGACGCCTCAAGCGCCGCATCGCCACGGCCGTCGTCGTCCTCGTCGTCGCCGTCATCGGCGGGGTCCTCGCGCTGACCGGGGCGTTCGACGGCGGCCCCGCCGGGTCCGGCGACACCGTCACCATGCCGGACGCGAAGCTGCCCGACCTCGGCGCCGCCCAGCCGGTCCTCGCCGCCCTGGCCAAGGACGCGCCCGCTCCCACCCCCGCCGCACTGAGCGCGGCGGTCGCCCCGCTGCTCGGTGCTCCCGCCCTCGGCACGGGCGTCTCGGCCTCGGTCGTCGACGTCAGCTCCGGCGACGTGCTGCTCGACCAGGACGCCGAGGAACCCTCGATGCCGGCCTCGACGGCGAAGCTGCTGACGGCAGTCGCCGCGCTCACCACGCTGGACCCCTCCGACACCCTGAAGACGACGGTGGTCGCCGGGACCGCGCCGGGTGAGGTCGTCCTGGTCGGCGGCGGCGACCCGACCCTGTCGCGCACCGCGCCCTCGCAGACCTACGCCGACGCCCCGACGGTCGCCGACCTCGCCGCCCAGGTGCTCAAGGCGCGTCCGGCCGGCCAGCCGGTCACGCGCGTCGTCGTCGACAGCTCGCTCTTCAGCGGTCCCCTCACCGCGAGCGGATGGCAGCCCAGCGACACCCCCTCGAGCTACGCCGCGCCGGTGACCGCCACCGCGGTGGACGGCGCCCGGCTGAGCCCGGGCTCGACAGCGCGCAGCGGCCAGCCGGGACTCGACGCCGGAGCCGCGCTCGCGGATGCCCTCGGCGCCCCGGGCGCCACCGTCGTCCTCGGCGAGGCGCCGGCGGACGGCGAGACGCTGGGGACCGTGCACTCGGCGCCGATCGAACGGCTGGTGGAGCAGGCGCTCTCGATGTCGGACAACATGCTGGCCGAGGCGCTCGCCCGCCAGGTGGCACTCGCCCGCAACCTCCCGGCCAGTTTCGAGGGTTCGGCGAAGGCGGTGACCGGCGCGCTGACCGACCTCGGGGTCGACCTCACCGGGGTGACATTGTCCGACGGCAGCGGCCTCTCCCGGGAGGACCGCGTGCCGGTCGAGGTGCTCACGGCGCTCCTGCGCGGGGCGGCCGACGGCAGCCTCGACGGCGCGTCCCCGGTGCTGTCCGGCCTGCCCGTCGCGGGTTACGACGGCACGCTGTTCGACCGCGGCGACGCCGACCCCGCCGACGCCCCCGGCACGGTGCGCGCCAAGACCGGCACGCTGCTGGGCATCCACGCGCTGGCCGGGACGGCGGTGACCGCCGACGGCCGGCTGCTGACCTTCGCCGTCATCGCCGACCAACCGGCCGGCGGCGAGGCCGAGGCGGAGGACGCCCTGGATGCCTTCGCCGCGGGGCTGGCCGGCTGCGGCTGCCGCTGACAGGGCGCGATCCGCGGGCGAGCCTTGTGCAGGGGCCCGCTGCGAGCGTGCGAGCCGCGGGGGTACAAGGTTTTGTCTGTACGGTGGGCGAGATGTGCTTTCCAGCGTGGCGCAGCCACTCCGCTCCTGCACCGGAGGTGGGTCGATGAGCAGCGCCTCCTCGATGGTCGACTGGGACCTCGCCGGACGTACGGCCCGCCGCCTCATGAGCGCGGGTCCGAGCACCACACGGGAAGAGGCCGCCGCGGTCGTGCGCGAACTGCATGAGGCCGCCGCCGTCGCCGTCGCCCACGTGGAGGGCCTGACCGGTCTGCGGCCCGCGGCCGACGGCCCGGTACCCGAGGTCGCGGTGGTCGACCGGCCCGGCTGGGTCGACGCCAACGCCGCCGGCATGGCCGCCCTCCTGAACCCGCTGGTCGACGCCCTCGTCGAGAAGCAGGGGAGCCGCCCCGGTGCGCTGGCCACCGCCATCGGCGCGCGGGCCACCGGCGTGCAGGCCGGCGGTCTGTTCGCCTTCCTCTCCTCCCGGGTGCTGGGGCAGTACGAGATCTTCGGCACCGGCGGCCGGCTGCTCCTGGTCGCGCCGAACATCGTGGCCACCGAACGGAAGCTCGGGGTCGACCCGTCGGATTTCCGGCTGTGGGTCTGCCTGCACGAGGTCACCCACCAGCTGCAGTTCACGGGGGTGCCGTGGCTGCGCGGTTACCTCGAGTCCCAGGTCGCCGCCTTCGTGGATGCCACCGACCTCACGCCCGAGGTGCTGCGTGAGCGGCTCCAGGACGTGCTGCGCAGCCTCGGCGACGCCATCCGCGGTGCCGACGGCGAGTCGGAGGGTCTGCTGGCGCTCGTCCGCGACCCCGCGCAGCGCGCCGTCCTCGACCGGGTCACCGCGGTCATGAGCCTCGTCGAGGGGCACGCCGAATTCGTCATGGACGGCGTCGGTCCGGACGTCGTCCCGAGCGTGCGCACGCTCCGCAAGCGGTTCGCCCAGCGCCGGAAGGGCCGGGGCCCGTTCGACCGCGTGCTGCGCCGCCTGCTCGGACTGGAGCAGAAGATGAAGCAGTACGCCGACGGGCACACCTTCGTGACCGGCGTCGTCGACCTGGTCGGCATGGAGGGCTTCAACCGCGTCTGGGAGGGGCCCGAGAACCTGCCCCTCATCGAGGAGCTCACCGCTCCGGCGCAGTGGGTCGAGCGGGTGCACGGCCGCCCGGCCATCCCCGCCTGAGCGTCGCGATGGCCGGTCCGCCCCGGGCCGTGGCGGTGCTCCGGCACGCCGTCCGCCAGGGCCTGCGGCAGTCCCCGCGGCCGGTGCTCGTCGCCTGCAGCGGGGGAGCCGACTCCGTGGCGCTCGCCGCGGCCCTCGCCTTCGAGGCCCGCGACGCCGGGGTGTCCGTCGGCGGGGTGACCGTCGACCACGGCCTGCAGCCCGGCTCGGCGCAGCGCGCCGCCAGCACGGCGGACCTGCTCCGCGACCTCGGTCTCGCCCCCGTCCTCGTCGAGCGGGTCGACGTCGGAGCCGACGGCGGACCGGAGGGGGCCGCCCGGATCGCCCGGTACGCCGCGTTGGCGGCCGCGGCGGAGGCCCACGGCGCCCGCGTGGCGCTGGGGCACACGCTCGACGACCAGGCCGAGACGGTGCTGCTCGGGCTGGGCCGCGGTTCGGGACCGCGGTCGGTGGCCGGCATGGTCGAGGAGCGCGAGCAGGACGGCGTTCCGTGGTGGCGCCCGCTGCTCGGGGTCCGCCGGGCGACCACGCGACAGGCCTGCACCGACCAGGGGCTGCCCGTGTGGGACGACCCGTGGAACGACGACCCCGCCTACACCCGGGTCCGGCTGCGCACCGAGGTCCTGCCGTTGCTGGAGGAGGTGCTCGGCGGCGGGGTCGCTCCCGCGCTGGCACGGACGGCGGCGCAGCTGCGGGAGGACCTCGACGCCCTCGACGCCCTGGCCAGGGCCGAGCTGCTGCGGCTGGGCGGGGACGGCGGACTGCCCACGGACGACGTGGCGGCGCTGCCCACCGCGCTGCGCCGCCGGGTGCTGCGCGGCTGGCTGCGGGCGGGTTCCGTCCCGGATCTGCAGGCCGTCCACCTCGGCGCGGTCGATGCGCTCCTGACCCGGTGGCGGGGGCAGGGCCGGGTGGATCTGCCGGGCGGCGCGGGCGTCGTCCGGACGTCTGGCAGGCTGGTCCTGCTGCCGCCCGGGGCGACCGGGCCGGCCGGCGCCGAACCAGAACCCCACACCTCGAGGAGCTCCACGCGTGACTGAGGTCAGCATCCAAGGGGCGCTCGGTCCCGACCACGGCTACGGCCCCGACATCGACCACGTGCTGCTCAGCGAGGAGCAGATCCAGGCCAAGATCGGTGAGCTGGCCGCCCAGATCGCCGCCGACTACGCCGGTCGCGAGGTGCTGCTGGTCGGCGTCCTCAAGGGCGCCGTCCTGTTCATGAGCGACTTCGCGCGCGCCCTGCAGCTGCCCACCCAGATGGAGTTCATGGCCGTCAGCTCCTACGGGTCGGCCACCAGCTCCTCGGGTGTCGTGCGCATCCTCAAGGACCTCGACCGCGACATCACCGACAAGCACGTGCTGGTGCTCGAGGACATCATCGACTCCGGGCTCACGCTGTCGTGGCTGCTCAAGAACCTCGGCGGCCGGTCGCCGGCGTCGCTGGAGGTGTGCGCCCTGCTGCGCAAGCCCGACGCGGTCAAGGTCGAGGTGCCGGTGAAGTACATCGGGTTCGACATTCCCAACGAGTTCGTCATCGGGTACGGGCTCGACTACGCCGAGCGGTACCGCGACCTGCCCTACATCGCGACCCTCAAGCCCGAGGTCTACGCGTAGGAATCCGTGTTGATCATCGTCGAGTGGTGGCCGCTGTCCGCGTGTCGACCAGCCATTCGCCGATGATCAACGGTGCACAGCGTCACCCCACACCACGGGGTGTCCCCCGGCTCGCGGCCAGGGACTCCTCAGTCCCCCCGGTGTACCGTCGAATCCGACGACGCCGAACCCGAGCGCCGGGGTGACCGCCCGGATCGGGCGGCGTCCCCGGACGATCAGGAGGGTGGACGGGCACGCCGGACCTCCGGCGCCCGGCATCGGTGTATGGAACGTAAGAAGATCTTCCGCTCCGTGTGGTTCTGGGTCGTCCTCGTCGTCCTGCTGGCCCTCACGTTCTCGTCCTTCTTCCGCGGCAACGGCGGCTACCAGGAGGTCGCGACCTCGGTCGCCCTCGAGCAGTTCGCCGACGGCAACGTCAGCAAGGCCACGATCAACGACCGCGAGCAGACGCTCGACCTCGACCTGCGTAAGGACGTCGAGGGCAGCGACAAGATCACCGCCTCCTACCCGATGGGCGCCGAGGACGACATCTTCGCGCTCGTCTCCGGCACGAACGACAAGTCCGCGGGCGTCGACTTCGACACCAACGTCACGCAGGAGAACCTGTTCGTCAGCCTCCTGGTCAGCTTCGTCCCGTTCCTGCTGCTCCTCCTGCTGCTGTTCTGGCTCTTCAACTCCATGCAGGGCGGCGGCCGCGGCGTCATGGCATTCGGCAAGTCGAAGGCCAAGATGGTCAGCAAGGACACCCCGAAGACGACGTTCGCCGACGTCGCGGGTGCCGACGAGGCCATCGAGGAACTCCATGAGATCAAGGAGTTCCTGCAGAACCCGGTCAAGTTCCAGGCCGTCGGCGCCAAGATCCCCAAGGGTGTGCTGCTGTTCGGCCCGCCCGGAACCGGCAAGACCCTGCTCGCGCGCGCCGTCGCCGGTGAGGCGGGGGTGCCGTTCTTCTCGATCTCCGGCTCGGACTTCGTGGAGATGTTCGTGGGCGTCGGCGCCAGCCGCGTCCGTGACCTGTTCGAGCAGGCCAAGCAGAACGCTCCGGCGATCATCTTCGTCGACGAGATCGACGCCGTCGGCCGCCACCGCGGCGCCGGCATGGGCGGCGGGCACGACGAGCGCGAGCAGACGCTCAACCAGATGCTCGTCGAGATGGACGGCTTCGACGTCAAGGGCGGCGTCATCATGATCGCCGCCACCAACCGGCCCGACATCCTCGACCCCGCGCTCCTGCGTCCGGGCCGCTTCGACCGCCAGATCGCCGTCGACCGGCCTGACCTGCTGGGCCGCAAGGCGGTCCTCGCCGTCCACGCCAAGGGCAAGCCGCTCGCCCCGGACGTCGACCTCGAGACCGTGGCCCGCCGGACGCCGGGCTTCACGGGCGCCGACCTGGCCAACGTGCTCAACGAGGCGGCGCTGCTCACCGCCCGCCACAACGGCTCGCTGATCACCGACGCCACCCTCGAGGAGGCGATCGACCGGGTCATCGCCGGCCCCGAGAAGAAGACGCGGGCGATGAGCGAGAAGGAGAAGAAGGTCACCGCCTACCACGAGGGCGGGCACGCCCTGGTGGCCCACGCACTCCCCAACCTGGACCCGGTGCACAAGGTGACGATCCTGCCGCGCGGCCGCTCGCTCGGGCACACGCTGGTCCTGCCGACCGAGGACAAGTACACGCAGACCCGCTCGGAGATGATCGACACCCTGGCCTACGCCCTCGGCGGGCGCGCGGCCGAGGAACTGGTCTTCCACGAGCCGACCACCGGTGCCGGCAACGACATCGAGAAGGCCACCTCCATGGCCCGCGCGATGGTCACCCAGTACGGCATGAGCGCGAAGCTGGGCGCGGTGAAGTACGGCAGCACCGACGCCGAGCCGTTCCTGGGCCGCGACATGGGCTCGCGCCCCGACTACTCCGAGGCCGTGGCCGCCGACATCGACGCCGAGATCCGGGCGCTGATCGAGGCCGCGCACGACGAGGCGTGGGAGATCCTGGTCGAGTACCGGGGCGTCCTCGACCAGCTCGTCCTCGAGCTGATGGAGAAGGAGACGCTGTCCAAGGAGGACATGGCGCGGATCTGCGCGCCGGTCACCAAGCGGCCCTCCCTCGCCCCCTACAACGGCTTCGGCAAGCGGACGCCGTCGGACCAGCCGCCGGTGCTGACCCCCGCGGAGCGCAACGGCTCGCCCAACGGTCACGCGAGCACGACGCCGGTGGGCGATGTCGGGGCGCCCGCTCAGCGATGAGTGAGCTCCCCGCGGAGCCGGAGGACCAGCTGCTCGCTCCTCCGGGCCGCCCCGCGCACCACGTGGACCACGAGCGTGCGGCCGCCGCGGTGCGCGAGCTGCTGCTCGCGGTGGGGGAGGACCCGGACCGGCCAGGCCTGAAGGAGACGCCGGCCCGGGTGGCCCGCGCCTACGCGGAGACCTTCGCCGGGCTGGGCCAGGACCCGTACGAGGTCCTCTCGACGACCTTCGACGAGGACCACGACGAGCTGGTGCTGGTCAAGGACATCCCGATGTACTCGACCTGCGAGCACCACCTGGTGCCCTTCCACGGGGTCGCCCACATCGGCTACATCCCGGGTGAGGACGGCCGGGTCACCGGCCTGTCGAAGCTCGCCCGGCTGGTCGAGGTCTACGCGCGCCGTCCGCAGGTCCAGGAGCGGATGACCGCCCAGATCGCCGACGCCCTCGCCGATGCCCTCAAGCCCCGCGGGGTGCTGGTCGTGATCGAGGCCGAGCACCTGTGCATGGCCATGCGCGGCATCCGGAAGCCCGGCTCGACGACCGTGACGTCGGCGGTCCGCGGCATCTTCCGGGAGAACGCGGCGACGCGGAGTGAGGCGATGAGCCTCGTGCACGGTCGAAGGTGACAGGCGAGTGAGCATCGCCACTGGCTGGGGGCACCTCCCGCTTGCGGGGGACAGCGACCGAGGAGCGGAGCGAGCCCGGAACCGAGCAATGGGAATGGGCCGACGGTGAGCACGAGCTCGCAGCTGCTCCCGCACCCGGGCCGGTGCGTGGTGATGGGCGTCCTGAACGTCACCCCGGACTCGTTCTCCGACGGCGGCTGCTTCGCCGACACCGCCAGCGCGGTCGCGCACGGCCTGGCGATGCACGCCGCCGGCGCCGACTACGTCGACGTGGGCGGCGAGTCGACCCGGCCCGGCGCCGACCGGGTGGACGCCGGCGAGGAGGGTCGCCGGGTGCTGCCGGTGATCCGCGAGCTCGCCGCCGCCGGCGTCCGCACCAGCGTCGACACGACCCGGGGCGAGGTGGCGGAGGCCGCCATCGCGGCCGGCGCCGTCCTGGTCAACGACGTGAGCGGGGGCCTGGCCGACAAGAACATGGCCGAGCTCGTCGCCGAGGCCGGCGTCCCCTGGGTGCTCATGCACTGGCGTGGGCACAGCCGCGAGATGTACGCCGCCGCCCAGTACGGCGACGTCGTCACCGAGGTCTGCGCCGAGCTGATGGCACGCGTCGAGGACGTCGTGGCCGCCGGCGTCGCCCCGGAGCAGCTCGTGCTCGACCCCGGGCTGGGATTCGCCAAGAACGCCCACCACAACTGGGCGCTGCTGGCGCGGCTGGACCGGATCGTCGCCCTCGGCCTGCCGGTCCTCGTCGGCGCCTCCCGCAAGACCTTCCTCGGCCGGCTGCTCGCCGACGAGGCGGGTGCCGTCCGGCCGGCCGAGCAACGCGACGCCGCGACCCTCGCGACGACCGTGCTGGCCGCAGAGGCCGCTGTCTGGGGCGTTCGCGTGCACGACGCCGCAGCCTCGGTGGACGCCGTCCGGACCGTCGAGGCCGTCCGGGCCGCCCGTGGAGGCTTCCGTGGCTAGCGCCCGCCCGGACCGCATCGCCGTCCGCGGGCTGTGGGCCCACGCCCATCACGGGGTCTACGGCTTCGAGCGCGAGCGCGGGCAGGTGTTCCTCGTCGACGCCGTCCTCGAGCTCGACACCGCAGCCGCCGCGGCCGGGGACGACCTCGAGCGCACGGTCAACTACGCCGATCTGGCCAAGCAGCTCCACGGCGTGCTGACCGGGGAGCCGGTCGACCTCCTGGAGACCCTCGCCCAGCGGCTGGCCGACGTCTGCCTGGCCGATCCGCTGGTCGACGCCGTCGAGATCACCGTGCACAAGCCCGAGGCCGACCTCGGGGTGCCGTTCGACGACGTCACCGTGACGATCCGGCGCGGGCGGCCATGACCCGGGCGGTGCTCTCGCTGGGCGCCAACCTGGGCGACCGGGCGGCGGCGATCCGGACGGCGTTCGCGGCACTGAAGGACGAGGGCGTGCTCGTCGCTCGCTCGACGCTCTACGAGACACCGCCGTGGGGCCCGGTCGAGCAACCGCCCTACCTCAATGCGATCGCCATCGTCCGCGGCGACCGGGACGCGGCGGGCTGGCTGGTCCGGGCGCACGAGCTCGAGCAGGCGGCCGGCCGCACGCGTGAGGTTCGGTGGGGGCCGCGCACGCTGGACGTCGACATCGTCACCGTCACCCGGGATGACGGGACGCCGGTGACCTCCGACGATCCGAGGCTGACCTTGCCGCATCCGCGCGCGCACGAGCGGGCGTTCGTCCTGCTGCCGTGGGCAACACTGGAACCGGGCGCGGTGCTGCCCGGCAGGGGACGGGTCGCCGATCTGCTCGCCGCGCTGCCCGCCGACGAGCTCGTGGCGGTCAACCGCTGGGACCACCTGCATTGAGCGCCGAATGACCCCGGTGCGCCGGCGCGACCTCGTCGTCCTCGCGGGTGGGCTGGCCGTGGCCTCGTGGCTGCTGGTCCGCTCGTTCTACGGTTCCATGCCCGCGCTGGACTGGTGGCTGCCACTGCCGCTGGGCGTGCTCGCCGTGGGGGAGGCGCTGGGGGCCCGTACCCTCCGCGCGCGTCTCGCGGCTCTCCGGGAGGCACGGTCGCCGAAGCGCCAGGAACCGCCGCCGCAGCAGCCGGCCCCCGCCCTGGTGCGACCCGTCGAGCCGCTGCTGGTGGCCCGGCTGGCGGTGCTCGCTCAGGCCAGCGCCTACGTCGGCGCGATCTTCACGGGAATCTGGGCCGGGGTCCTCGCGCACGTCGGTCCGGCGCTGGGCCGGCTGCAGGCGGCGACCGGCGATTCGGTGACGGCCGTCCTCGGCGTCCTGTGCGCGGCCGGACTGGTGGCGGCCGCGCTGTGGCTCGAGTCGGTATGCCGTGTCCCGCCCGAGGACCAGGACCCCACCGACGGCGCGCGGGCCTGATCCCGCCTAGTGCGGCTCCTCGAGCACCTCGACCAGCGCGTCGAGCGGGAAGTGGCCCACTCCCTGGCCCTCCACCTCGACCGCGACGGTGTCGACACCCGCCCCGTCGGGGCTCGTGTCCATGTACATGATCACTGTGCCCGTCAGAGTGGGCGATCCGTCGTCGTCCGTCAGCACGACGCGCGACCCCGGCACGGGGAAGCCATCCGGATGCGCTCGGGGAGACGCCTCCAGGAGGAGCCACTGGGCCCCGTCGCCCGGCGTCCCGTACGACACGTGCTCGCCCGGCCACCACTGGACGACGGCCGGCCCGGTCACCTCGACGTCCTGACCGAGGTCGTCGAGCACCCGCATCGTGCCGCGCAGGAGGACGAGCATCGTCCTCCGCGCCGTCCGCGCGGTGTCCCGTCCCGGCTCCTGCGTCAGCCCCTCGGTCGCCCTCGCGAATCGGATGATCTCCGCCACGGCGTCACACGGCGCCGGCGGTCTCGGGGACGGTGCCCTCGACCGACCGGCGCAGGGCGGCGTGCAGGGACTCCGGCGTGAGGACGCCGAGGAACCGGTCGCCGTCGAGCACGGCGACCCAGCCCGCCTCGTGCTGCAGCATCGTGGCGAACGCGGCCTTGAGCGAGGCACCCGCCGGCACCCACGCCTCCATGCGGCGGGCGGCCGTGCCCACCGTCCCCGACCCGGTGGCGCGCTCGGCCGACAGCCAGCCGTGCAGGTGCTCCGCGCTGTCGAGGACGACGGCCCAGCGCGCGTCGGCCCGCTCGAGGGCTGCCCGGACGTCGGTCATCCGGTCGTCGACGTGCACGACGGGTGGGCGCTCGAGGTCGGAGGTGTCGATGCCGGTCACGGCCAGCCGCTTGAGCCCGCGGTCGGCGCCCACGAAGTCGGCGACGAAGGCGTTGGCCGGCCGGCCGAGGATCTCCGCCGGGGTGGCGAACTGCTCGACGTGGCCGCCCTCGCTCATCACGGCGATCCGGTCGCCGATGCGCACGGCCTCCTCGATGTCGTGGGTGACGAACACGATCGTCTTGCGCACGGTCTCCTGGAGGCGCAGGAACTCGGTCTGCAGCCGCTCGCGCACCACCGGGTCGACCGCGGAGAACGGTTCGTCCATGAGCAGCACCCCTGGATCGGCCGCCAGGGCGCGGGCCACGCCGGCGCGCTGCCGCTGGCCACCGGAGAGCTGCGCCGGGTACCGGTCGCCGAAGCGCACCGGGTCGAGCCCGACGGTCGCCAGCAGTTCGTCGACCCGGGCGGTCACCCGTTTCCGGTCCCAGCCGAGCAGCCGCGGCACCGTGCCGACGTTGGTGCGCACGGTCTGGTGGGGGAAGAGCCCGACGCTCTGGATGACGTAGCCGATCCGGCGGCGCAGCTGCACCGGATCGACCCGGGTGACGTCCTCCCCGCCGAGCAGGATGCGCCCGGTGCTCGGCTCGATGATCCGGTTGATCATCTTCATCGTCGTCGTCTTGCCGCAGCCCGACGGGCCGACCAGCACCGACAGCTCACCCGGGGCGAAGGTCAGGTCCAGCTCCGCCACCCCGACCGTGCCGTCGGGATAGGTCTTGCTGACGCCGTCCAGCCGGATCTCCTCCGCGCCACCGGCGCCGTCCGCCGGAGCGCGCCGGGAGTCCCGGAAATCAGTACCGTCCACGGAATGGCCCTCCTGAGGTGCGTCCGGTGCTGAGTGCGGCGGGCGACGTGCTCGCGGCGGATGCGGCGCCGAACCCCTGGTTCGACGTGCACTACGTGATCGACAACTGGGACACCATTCTGGGCTATACGGCCCAGCACGTGCGGCTGACGGTCGGGGCCGTGGTGCTGGGAGCGCTCATCGCACTGCCGCTGGCGCTCCTGGCCCGCCGCACCCGGCTGCTCTCCGGCCCCGTGCTGAGCCTGTCGTCGATCATCTACACGATCCCGTCACTGGCGATGTTCTCGTTCCTCGCGCCGTTCACCGGACCCCTGTCGGCGACCACCGTGCTGATCGGCCTGACCCTGTACACGCTGGTGATCCTGGTGCGGAACTTCCTCACCGGCCTGCAGTCGGTGCCCGCGGACGTCCGCGAGGCCGCCCGGGGGATGGGCTACGGCTCCGCCCGCCTGTTCGTGCAGGTCGACCTGCCGCTCGCACTCCCGGCCTTCATGGCGGGGTTGCGGATCGCCACCGTGTCCACGGTGGCGCTGACGACCGTCGGGGTGATCACCGGCAACGGCGGACTCGGCCAGCTGATCATCGGCGGCTTCAACGCCAACTTCTACCGGGCGGAGATCGTCACCGGCGCGCTGGGCTGCGTGGTGCTGGCCCTCGTCGCCGACCTGCTGCTGGCCGGCGCGCAGCGGCTGCTCACGCCGTGGACGCGGGGGACGGCGGCGTGAACGCGTTCAGCCAGGCCATCGTCTACCTCAACGACCCGTACAACTGGACGCGGCCGAACGGGATCCTGGACCTGCTGGTCGAGCACGTACGGATCTCGGTGCTCGCCGTCGTCCTCGGCGCACTGGTCGCGCTGCCGCTCGGGATCGTCCTCGGTGTCAGCGGACGTGGCGGAGGGGCGATCGTCGTCCTGTCCAACGTCAGCCGGGCGGTGCCCACACTGGCCCTGCTCACCATCTTCGCCGTCACCCCGCTGGGCTTCAGCGAGGCGTCGACGGTCCTGGCCCTGGCTCTGTTCGCGGTGCCACCGATGCTCACCAACACCTTCGTCGGCTTCCGGGAGGTCGACCGGGACGTGCGCGAGGCCGCCCGTGCGATGGGCATGGCCCGCCGCCAGGTGATCGCGAAGGTCGAGTTCCCGCTCGCGGTGCCGCTGATCATGACGGGCGTCCGGACGGCGGCGGTGCAGGTCGTGGCGACGGCGACACTGGCCGCGCTCGTCGGCGGCGGTGGGCTCGGCCGGATCATCAACCTCGGCTTCGGCCAGCAGGACTACGGGCAGATCATCGCCGGCGCCCTGCTCGTCGCCGGCCTCGCGCTGCTCACCGAGGCGCTGCTCGTCGTCCTCTCCGCCGCGCTCACCCCCGGACCGCAGCGGTTCTCGCTGCCCCGGCCGTGGCGCCGGCAGCGCGGTGCTCCGCTGGACACCGGGGCCTCCGCCGTCCCGTTGTGAGGTAACAGGCGCACAACGGATCTCGCACCACCTTGCCGTGCCCCGCCCATCGGAGTTGCATGATCGGCGCGGGAAGTTTCCCGCCAGACACGCGTCGCGGCCCGACCGGCCGCACGGGACACAGAAGGCGGGCGGAGCATGCGCACGCGGACGAAGATCTTCGCGCCCTTGGCGGCATCGGTCCTCCTGCTCGGCCTCGCGGCCTGCGGTGAGTCGGGCTCCTCAGGCACCGGTGGCGACGCCGCCGCGAGCAGCAGCAGCGGGGGATCAGGGGGCGGCAAGCAGGACTGCGCGCCCGTCGCCGGCGACAAGCTCGTGGTCCTCGACGACGACAAGCAGTTGCAGAACGCGGACAACGTCATCCCGGCCGTCAACGCCAAGGCCTCGAACGACGCACTGCTGGCCAACCTGAACGCGGTCTCCTCCGCGCTCACCACCGATGAGCTCGTCTCGCTCAACGCCGCCGTCGACGTCGAGCGGAAGACCGCCACCGACGTCGCCCAGGGCTGGGTCGACGAGAACATCAAGGACGGCGACCTGCAGAAGGGGAGCGGGAGCATCAAGGTGGGCGGTGCCAACTTCACCGAGTCCACGGTGCTCGCCAACGTCTACGCCGACGTCCTGAAGAAGGCCGGCTACGACGCGTCGGTGAAGGAGGTCGGCAACCGCGAGCTGTACCTCAAGGCGCTCGAGGCGGGCGACATCCAGGTCTTCCCGGAGTACCTGTCCACCTTCACCGAGTTCCTCGACGGCGACGAGTCGCGGCAGGTCGCCTCCGGTGACGTGCAGAAGACCCTGGAGGCGCTGAAGCCGCTGGCGGAGAAGGTCGGCCTGACGGTCGGCGAGCCCTCCGACGCGGCCGACCAGAACGCCTTCGCCGTCACCACGGCGTTCGCCGACAAGCTCGGCGTCAAGACCCTGTCCGAGCTGGGCGAGGCGTGCGGCAGCGGCCTCATCCTGGGTGGGCCGACCGAGTGCCCGGACCGCCCGTTCTGCCAGCCCGGGCTCGAGAAGACCTACGGCCTGACGTTCGACAGCTTCCGCGAGCTCGACGCCGGTGGGCCGCTGACCAAGACCGCTCTGGAGCAGGGCCAGATCTCCATCGGCCTGGTCTTCAGCTCCGACGGCGCCCTGGCCGCCGGTTAGTAGAAGGACCACCCTTCCCCCTACGCCTCGCAGGCTCGGCGCGGGCCCCTGAAGGGTGGCCGTTCCAGCACGTCGTCGTGGCCGTCAATACCAGCCGCCGGGGGGCAGTTGCTCCCCGGCGGCGACCGGCGCGGTGAGCCGGTTGCCCTCCGGCGCCAGCGGGCACGACCAGCGCGGGTCGTAGGCGCACGACGGGTGGTAGGCGAAGTTCAGGTCGACCACCAACCGGCCCTCGCCCCCGCCGAGGTCGGCGCCCTTGACGGTGTCGAGGAGGTAGCGGCCGCCGCCGTACGTGCCCTGTCCGGCGGTGCCGTCGCGGAGGGGCACGAACACCCCACCGCCGTAGCTGTCGAGCCACCAGACGTCCACCGTGCCCAGCTCGCCGAGCGTGACCGCCCCGATGCGCTCGAAGGGCACGACGCCGTCGGTGGCCGTCGGCACCTCGAGGCGCTGGGCGGCGGCCGCTTCCAGGCGCGCCTCGAAGCGCAGCGCGGGGTCGTACGGCGCGAACGGCAGCCCCGAGAAGGCCGCTCGCGCCGCGTCATCCAGCGGTGAGTCGGGGTGGGAGGCGAACAGCTCGTCGCGCCCGTCGCGCCACAGGCGCCACCCCGCCTCGGGGTCGGTCGCGGTGCGCGCGGCGGCGTAGAGCGCGGCCACCCGGCGGCGCCAGTCGAGCAGGGTCAGGGTCACCGGCCCACTCTGGCAGCTCGGACGCCGGCACCGCGGCGCGATCCTCGCGTGAACCTGAACGGAGGGTCGCGCGCCGCTACGCTGGGTCCATGCCCCGACCTCTGGACGACGACCTCCCACGGGGGTCGGCGCCCGGTCGGCGGGGGAGTTCCGGGGACCGCCTCCCCGGCGCGCGCGACGGCCTGAACACCCGCACCCTGACCCTGGTCGGCGGGTTCGCCCTGGCAGTCGGTGCGACGGTCGCGGTCTTCGTCACCGACAACCGCGTGTACCTGCGGATCGCCGTCCTGGCTGTGGCGTGGGCGTTCGTGCTGGCGACCCTGGCCGTCGGCCGCCGGAGCGCGGACCAGGTGAGCGCCGAGGCCCGGGAGGCGCGGCTGCGGCACGCCTACGAGCTGGAGCTCGAGCGCGAGGTGACCGCCCGGCGCGAGTACGAGCTGGAGCTCGAGCACGACCTGCGCCGCGAGTCCGAGGACGCGATGCGCGACGAGCTCGACGCCCTGCGCGCCGAGATCGCCTCGCTCGCCCGCCTCCGCGACGAGGTCGCCGGCGTCTCCGCCGTGCGCCACGACCTCGCCGACCTGGCCGCCCTCCGGGACGACGTGGCGCGGGTCGCCGAGCTGCGCGACGACGTCGCCGCACTGACCGCGTTCCGCGCCGACCTCGGTCAGCTGGCGGAACTGCGCGCCGACCTGAGCCGCTTCCGGGCCGAGCTGGGCGAGCAGCTGTCCAGCGAGATGCTGGTCGAGCGGATCGTCATGCGCACCCAGGGCGGTCGGCTGGGCCCCGACACCGGGCGGTTCGAGCAATCGGTCCGCCCGCTCGACGTCTCCTCGCGCTGGGCCGACGACAGTCCTCCGCGGGAGCTGACCGGGGGATGGCCGGCGATCCGCCTCGACGATTCCCGGCAGACCTCCCACGTCGAGCCGGTCCGCGCCGACCGTTCCGTGCCCGGGAGCGCTCCGTCGACGTCCGCGATGTGGTCGAGCGCGCCGGAGACGTCCGCGTTCCCGTCCGTGGCGCCGACCCCGCCGCCGGCCCCTTCGCCGGACCCCACGGAGACGCCGCTCGAGTGGCTCACGGCCCGCTCGCTCGTCGATCCGGCTCCCGTCCGACCGGCGCCGCCGCCTCCGGTGCCGCCCTCGACCCAGGTGCGCGCCTCGGTCGCCGCGAGGCCCTCGCCTCGGCCGCGGCCGACGCCCCCGCCGCCCTCGGTGCGCCTGCAGGCCGATCTCGCGCCGGTCCGTCGGCGCCCGGACGAGGCCGGGTCCAGCACCGCCGAGCGCCCGGTCGCATCCGCGAACCAGCCGGCCCCCGGAGCCCCCGGGACCGACGGCCGGCTCGCGGAGATCCTCGCCGAGAACGGCGTCTCACCCGCGACCGGCAGCCGGCGCCGCCACCGGTACCGCGACGACGACGAGCCCGACGACGTCCTCGCGCGGGTGCTCGGCCTGCGCTGAGCAGGACGGGGCCGTCCCCGTCAGCCGCGTGACAACCGGCCGCCGTCGAGCACGAGCGTCTGTCCGGTGACCCAGGCCGCACCGTCCCCGAGCAGGTAGGCCGCGGCCTCGCCGACGTCCTCGGGCACTCCGAGCCGACCGGCGGGGTACTGCGCGGCGACCTCGGCCTCCCTGCCCTCGTAGAGGGCGCCGGCGAAGCGGGTCTTGACCACGGCCGGGGCCACGGCGTTGACGCGGACCTTCGGCCCGAGCTCCACCGCGAGCTGCGTGGTCAGGTTGATGATCGCGGCCTTGCTGACCCCGTACGCGCCGATGTTCTCCGACGATCGCAGGCCCGCCACCGACGCCACGAAGAGCACCGACCCGCCGTGCTCGGACATCCACGCCCGCCACGCCTCCTGCACCAGGCCGAGGGAGGAGACGACGTTGGTGTCCAGGATCTTGCGGACGGCGTCCAGGTCGAGCTCGACCATCGGCCCGTAGACCGGGTTCACGCCGACGTTGCCCACGAGCATGTCGAGGCTGCCGAACCGCTCCACCGCAGTCCGGACGGCCTCCGCGCGGTGCTCGGCGTCGCCCGCGTGGCCGGGCACCGCGATCGCCACGTCCGGGCCGCCCAGCTGCTCGACCGCCTCCGCCAGCGCCTCGGGCTTCCGGGCGGTGACGACCACGCGCGCGCCCCGGTCGACCAGGCTGCGGGCTATGGCCAGGCCGATGCCCCGGCTCCCGCCGGTGACCAGCGCGGTGCGCCCCCGGAGAGTGCGTCCCTCGGTCGTGTCCACGCCGCCCCCGTCCGTCGATGTTCCGGTTCCACGGTAGGTGTACCGGCCGGTCGCACGTGAGCCAGCCCACAGCCCCCAGACGTTGCGGACGACTGCAACCGGACACACACTCGCGATCGGTACCGCCCCGCGTGACACACGGGTTGCAGCGGAGCGGCGCCGCACCGCACGAATGCACCACCCGCACGACCGCACCACGAGCACGATCTGACGGCCTCCGACGGTGGAGGCCGACCGACGTCCGGTACCCGCCAGGGACTGGAACGAGAGGTGCACCGATGCCTGCTTCCCGCAGGACCGTTCGAGCTGCCGGTCTGAGCCCCGCCGCAGTCGCCCCCGCCCGCCTCCGCGTGGGTGTCGTGGGTGCCGGCCGGGTCGGCTCCGTCCTGGGCGCAGCGCTCTCCGCCGCAGGTCACGACGTCGTCGCCGCCGCCGGCGTGTCCACCGGTTCGGCCGAGCGGGCCGCCCGTCTGCTGCCCGGCGTGCCGCTGCTGCACACCGACGAGGTCGTTGCCGCGTCGGATCTCGTGGTCCTGGCCGTGCCCGACGACACCCTTCCCGGCCTGGTCGCGGGGCTCGCCGAGACCGGCGTCTGGCGGGCGGGCCAGCTGACCTTCCACACCTCCGGTGCGCACGGCCTGGCGGTGCTCGCACCCGCCGAGGAGGCCGGCGTCCTGCCCCTGGCCCTGCACCCGGCGATGACGTTCACCGGCGCCCCCGAGGACGCCGACCGGCTGGCCGGGGCACCCTTCGGGGTGACGAGCCGGCCGCTGCACCGGGCGGTCGCCGAGACCCTGGTGCTGGAGATGGGCGGCGAGCCGTTCTTCGTCGCCGAGGAGGACCGGCGGCTCTACCACGCCGCCCTGGTCACCGGCGCCAACCACCTCGTCACCCTGGTCGCCGAGGCGGCCGACCTGCTCCGCACCGCCGGCGTCGACGACCCCGCCCGCGTCCTGGGCCCGCTGCTGACCGCCGCGCTCGACAACGGCCTCCGGCGCGGGGACCGCGGGCTCACCGGACCGGTCAGCCGCGGCGACGTCGGCACCGTCTCCGACCACCTGGAGACGCTGACCGAGCGCGCTCCCGCGTCGGTCGCCGCCTACGTCGCCATGGCGCAGCGGACCACCCAGCGGGCGCTGTCGGCCGGCCGCCTCAAGCGGCACGAGGGTGCGCCCCTGCTCGATCTGCTGAGGACGGCGCGGGTCGACGACACCGCCGGCTCCCGGTGAGCGTCGCGACCATGCCGACCGTCGCCGAGACCGTGGCGGACCTCCGCCGCCTGCGCGCCGACCTGCCCGGGCCGGTCGCGCTCGTGCCGACCATGGGTGCCCTGCACGAGGGGCACCGCACCCTCGTCCGCGCCGCTCGGCAGGTCGCCGGCAGCGTCGTCGTCTCGGTGTTCGTGAACCCGACCCAGTTCGGTCCCGGCGAGGACTTCGAGCGCTATCCCCGCACCTGGGACGACGACCTCGCGGCCCTCGCCGAGGAGGGCGCGGACGTGGTCTTCCATCCCCGGGTCGAGGAGGTCTACCCGCCCGGTGCGGTGGGCGTCACCGTCGACCCGGGCCCCCTCGGGTCGGTGCTGGAGGGCGCCGTGCGTCCGGGCCACTTCGCCGGCGTGCTGACCGTCGTCGCCAAGCTGTTCGGCCTCGTCCGTCCCGACCTCGCCCTCTTCGGCGAGAAGGACTACCAGCAGCTCACGCTCATCCGGGCCATGGCCCGGGAGCTGGCGCTCGGGGTGGAGGTCGTCGGCGTGCCGACCGTGCGGGAGGACGACGGCCTGGCGCTCTCCAGCCGCAACCGCTACCTCGACGAGGGCCAGCGGGCGGCGGCCCTGACCATCTCGGCGGCGCTGCGGGCCGGCGCCGCGGCCGGTCGGGAGGGGGCGGACGCCGTCCTCGCCGCCGCCGGCGCGGCACTCGACGGCGAGCCCACGCTGGTGCGGGACTACCTCGAGCTCACCGACCCCGATCTCGGGCCCGTGCCCCCGGCCGGACCGGCCCGCCTGCTGGTCGCCGCCCGCGCGGGCACCACGCGACTGCTGGACAACGTCCCGGTCACACTCTCCCGCCCGACCACACCCCCGGGAGCAGGCCGATGATGCGCACGATGCTGAAGTCGAAGATCCACCGCGCCACGGTGACGCAGGCGGACCTGCACTACGTGGGGTCGGTGACGATCGACGAGGACCTGCTCGACGCAGCGGACCTGCTGCCGGGGGAGCAGGTCGCGATCGTCGACGTGACCAACGGCGCGCGCCTGGAGACCTACGTCATCCCGGGCGACCGGGGCAGCGGCGTCATCGGCATCAACGGGGCAGCCGCGCACCTCGTGCACCCCGGTGACCTGGTCATCCTCATCAGCTACGGCCTCATGGACGAGACCGAGGCCAAGAGCCACCTGCCCCGCGTCGTGCACGTCGACGGCGCCAACCGCATCGTCGAGCTGGGGAAGGATCCGGCTGCGCCGTCCCCCGGTGTGCTGGGGCAGGTCCGCGGCGACCTCGTCGAGCAGTGAACCGGCACCTGACGGCGGCCAGACCGGCCATGTCGGCCGCGACCTCCTCGAGAGCGGGCTGAGCCGTGCTGCTCACCGTCGACATCGGCAACAGCCAGACCGTGCTCGCCACCTTCGACGGCGACCGCCGGGTCGGCTGCTGGCGGGTCACCACCGCGCCGCGGGCCACGTCCGACGAGCTGCGCATGGTCTGGCGCGGGCTGCTGCGCGACACGGAGGTGACCGGCGTCGCGGCCTGCTCCACCGTGCCCGCGCTCCTTCCGGCACTGCGCCAGCTGCTCGACTCCTTCGACGTCCCCGTGGTGCTCATCGGCCCCGGCGTGCGGACCGGCGTCCCCCTGCACGTCGACAACCCGCGCGAGGTGGGCGCCGACCGGGTCGTGACTGCGCTGGCCGCCCACGAGCTGTTCGGCCGAGGGCCGGAGGGGCGTGGCCGCCCGGTCGTCGTCGTCGACTTCGGCACCTCGACCAACGTCGATGCCGTCGGCCCCGACGGCCAGTTCCTCGGCGGCGCGCTGGCGCCAGGAGTCGAGGTCAGCCTCGACGCGCTGGCCAATCGGGCCGCGCAGCTCCGGTCCGTCGAGCTCACCGTCCCCCCGCAGGCGATCGGGAAGAACACCGTCGCCGCGCTGCAGTCAGGCCTGGTCCTCGGATTCGCCGGCCTGGTGGACGGCCTGGTCGACCGGATCGCCGCGGAGATCGTCGGTCAGTTCGGCGCCGCCCCGGTGGTGGTCGCGACCGGGGGCCTGGCTCCGCTGGTCATCGACAGCTGCCGGTCGATCGCCGAACGAGAGCCCGACCTCACCGTGCACGGGCTGCGGCTGGCCTTCGAGCGTCAGCAGGGCACCGCCCGCCGATAGCTGCCCGACCGAGCGTCGAAGGGCCTCCCCGTAGGCTCAGCCCCCGTGAGCGACGAACCGCCCGGTCCGCCGGAGGACGAACTTCCCGAGCAGATGCGCGTCCGGCGGGCCAAGCTCGACCGGCTGCGTGAGAGCGGCATCGATCCCTACCCGGTGACCGTCGAGCGGACCACGACGCTGGCCGCCGTCCGCGCCACCCACCCGGACCTGCCGCCGGACACGATGACCGGTGAGCGGGTCGGCGTCACGGGCCGGGTCATCTTCTTCCGCAACACCGGGAAGCTGTGCTTCGCGACGCTCCGCGAGGGGGACGCCGAACTGCAGGTGATGCTCTCCCGCGACCGCGTGGGAGAGGAGTCGCTGGCCGCCTGGAAGGCCGACATCGACCTCGGTGACCACGTGCTCGTCACCGGCGAGGTCGGCACCTCCCGCCGCGGCGAACTCTCCGTCTTCGCCGATTCCTGGCAGCTCAGCGCCAAGTCGCTGCGGCCGCTGCCGGTGGCGCACAAGCCGATGAGCGAGGAATTGCGCGTGCGCCGGCGCTATGTCGACCTCATCGTCCGGGACGAGGCCCGGCGCACCGTTCGGCAGCGCGCAGTGGTGAATTCCACGTTGCGCGCCGGTCTGGCCGCCCGTGGCTATCTCGAGGTCGAGACGCCGATGCTGCAGACCATCCACGGCGGCGCCGTCGCGCGGCCGTTCCGGACCCACATGAATGCGTTCGACCTCGACCTCTACCTGCGTATCGCGCCCGAGTTGTTCCTCAAGCGGTGCATCGTCGGTGGGCTGGACCGGGTGTTCGAGATCAACCGCAACTTCCGCAACGAGGGCGCCGACAGCTCGCACTCGCCGGAGTTCGCGATGCTCGAGGCCTATCAGGCCTATGCCGACTACCAGGTGATGGCCACGCTGACGCGCGAACTCATCCAGGAGTGCTGCGCCGCGCTGTTCGGCGATCACGTCGCGCGGCACCACGACGGCACGGAGGTCGATCTCGCGGGGGAATGGCCCCAGATCCCGCTCTATCGCGCGGTCTCCGACGCCGTGGGGGAGGAGATCACGTCCGAGACGCCGGTGGAGCGACTGCGGGCGGTGGCGGAGAAGCACGACGTCGGCGTGGACCCGGCCTGGATCCCCGGCAAGGTGGTCGAGGAGCTGTTCGAGGCGTTGGTTCAGGACACGCTGCAGGCACCCACCTTCGTCGTGGACTACCCGCTCGACACCTCACCGCTCACCCGGGCGCACCGATCGCAGCCGGGTGTGGCGGAGAAGTGGGACCTCTACATCGGCGGGATCGAGCGCGCGACCGCCTACTCGGAACTGGTCGACCCCGTTGCCCAGCGGGAGCGGTTCACCGCTCAGGCGCTTCTCGCGGCGGCCGGCGACCCGGAGGCCATGGCTCTCGACGAGGACTTTCTCGAGGCGCTGGAGTACGGCATGCCGCCCACCGGCGGCATGGGTATGGGCATGGACCGGTTGATGATGACGCTCACCGGTCTCGGGATCCGCGAGACCATCCTCTTCCCGCTCGTCAGGCCAATTAGCGGGTGACGAGCGGTCGTTCCAGTTACGGAACTCGCACCGGCTGAGTGGTGTCACCACAAAGTAGCTTCCTGGCCTCGGTATTGGCTAATTGACGCCGACTTGTGGTGCAATAGAACTGTCCGCCCCATCGGGTGGTAATTCAGGCCGGCGCAACACGCCGTTGCGAGAAGTGAGGAACCCTTAATGGCGCGCAAGGTGCAGGTCATCCTGAGCGACGACCTCGACGAGAATCTCTCCGCCGATGAGACGGTGAGTTTTGCCCTCGACGGCACCTCGTACGAGATCGACCTCGCGGAGAAGAACGCGAAGGAGCTGCGCGACGCCTTCTCGCGGTACGTCTCGGCCGCCCGCAAGGTGGGTCGCGGCAACCGCGCGTCCGGCGGCGGGCGTTCCCGTGCCACCGGCGGCCGCATGGACCGCGAGCAGGCCGGTGCCATTCGTGACTGGGCCCGCAAGAACGGTCACGCCGTCAGCGACCGCGGCCGCATCCCGGCCAGCGTCGTCGAGGCCTACGAATCCGCTCACTAAGGCCTCGTGCGGAGGCTCGACCCGAGCCTGCGAGGGTTGAGGGGCACGAGGTCCTTCTGCCGTCCGAGACGGGGGCTCCTGTGACGCACGGCCGCGGACACGCCCTCCTGTGACGGCAGCGCACGCCTGAGGGTGGTGCGACGTCCCGCGGCATCGCTCGCACGACCGGCCCGGTTCCCCTCAGGGGGAGCCGGGCCGTCGTCGTTCCGGCGGAATGCCGAGCGGAGTGCCAGGGCGCGGAAAGTGCGTCCCTCCCACTCCACCTGGGGGGATGAGCAGGACCGCCGCGGTCGTTGTACCCGTCGGCGCGCCCGGGTCCCGGGCCGCCCGCCCCGTCCGCTGTCGGCGTAACCCGAGCGGAACACCGTTCGGCTTCCATCGGTTGGACCGGGCAAGCCATCCACCGTCCTCCATCGGTCACGACGGGACGGCGTGGTCCGCGACTACAGTGGAAAGACCGGTGCCCCGTGCGCCGACGGATGTCGGGTGCTACTCCCCACGACAGGGGAGAGCAGCGCCGGACCAGCCGGTCAGAGGAGAAGCAGCAGATGTTCGAACGGTTCACCGACCGAGCCCGCCGCGTGGTTGTCCTGGCCCAGGAAGAGGCCCGGATGCTCAACCACAACTACATCGGTACCGAGCACATCCTCCTGGGCCTGATCCACGAGGGTGAAGGCGTCGCTGCCAAGGCACTCGAGTCCCTCGGCATCTCGCTGGAGGGTGTCCGTCAGCAGGTGGAGGAGATCATCGGGCAGGGCCAGCAGGCGCCCTCCGGTCACATCCCCTTCACCCCGCGGGCGAAGAAGGTTCTCGAGCTGTCGCTGCGCGAGGCGCTGCAGCTCGGCCACAACTACATCGGCACCGAGCACATCCTGCTCGGCCTGATCCGCGAGGGTGAGGGCGTCGCCGCCCAGGTCCTCGTGAAGCTGGGCGCCGACCTCAACCGCGTCCGCCAGCAGGTCATCCAGCTGCTGAGCGGCTACCAGGGCAAGGAGCCGGCCGCGGCCGGCGGCCCCGCCGAGGGCACGCCGTCCACCTCGCTGGTCCTCGACCAGTTCGGCCGCAACCTGACCCAGGCCGCGCGCGACTCCAAGCTCGACCCGGTCATCGGGCGCGCCAAGGAGATCGAGCGGGTCATGCAGGTCCTGTCCCGCCGGACCAAGAACAACCCGGTCCTGATCGGCGAGCCGGGCGTCGGCAAGACCGCCGTCGTCGAGGGCCTGGCCCAGGCCATCGTCAAGGGCGAGGTGCCCGAGACGCTGAAGGACAAGCAGCTGTACACGCTCGACCTCGGCGCGCTCGTCGCCGGTTCCCGCTACCGCGGTGACTTCGAGGAGCGGCTGAAGAAGGTCCTCAAGGAGATCCGCACCCGCGGCGACATCATCCTGTTCATCGACGAGATCCACACGCTCGTCGGTGCGGGTGCCGCGGAGGGCGCGATCGACGCCGCCAGCATCCTCAAGCCGATGCTGGCCCGCGGTGAGCTGCAGACCATCGGCGCCACCACGCTCGACGAGTACCGCAAGCACCTGGAGAAGGACGCCGCTCTCGAGCGCCGCTTCCAGCCGATCCAGGTCGGTGAGCCCACGCTGGCCCACACGATCGAGATCCTCAAGGGCCTGCGCGACCGGTACGAGGCGCACCACCGGATCAGCATCACCGACGCCGCCCTGGTGGCCGCGGCGACGCTGGCCGACCGGTACATCTCCGACCGCTTCCTGCCGGACAAGGCGATCGACCTGATCGACGAGGCCGGCGCCCGGATGCGCATCAAGCGGATGACCGCCCCGCCGGACCTGCGCGAGTTCGACGACAAGATCGCCGGCATCCGCCGCGAGAAGGAGTCGGCGATCGACGCGCAGGACTTCGAGAAGGCGGCGTCGCTGCGCGACACGGAGAAGACCCTCCTGTCCGAGAAGGCCGAGCGCGAGAAGCAGTGGAAGGCCGGCGACATGGACGTCGTCGCCGAGGTCGACGACGAGCAGATCGCCGAGGTCCTCGCCAACTGGACCGGGATCCCCGTCTTCAAGCTCACCGAGGAGGAGACCACGCGTCTGCTCCGCATGGAGGACGAGCTCCACAAGCGGATCATCGGCCAGGAAGAGGCCATCAAGAGCGTCAGCCAGGCGATCCGGCGCACGCGTGCGGGCCTCAAGGACCCGCGCCGTCCGGGTGGCTCCTTCATCTTCGCCGGCCCCTCGGGTGTCGGTAAGACGGAGCTGGCGAAGGCTCTGGCCCAGTTCCTCTTCGGTGAGGACGACGCCCTGATCCAGATCGACATGGGCGAGTTCCACGACCGGTTCACCGTGTCGCGCCTGGTCGGTGCGCCTCCCGGCTACGTCGGTTACGACGAGGGTGGCCAGCTGACCGAGAAGGTGCGGCGCAAGCCGTTCTCCGTGGTCCTCTTCGACGAGATCGAGAAGGCGCACGCGGACGTGTTCAACACGCTCCTGCAGGTGCTGGAGGACGGCCGGCTCACCGACGGTCAGGGCCGGATCGTGGACTTCAAGAACACGATCCTGATCCTCACGACCAACCTCGGTACGCGGGACATCTCCAAGGCCGTGGGGCTGGGCTTCCAGGTCGGCAACGACACGGCGAGCAACTACGAGCGGATGAAGAACAAGGTCAACGAGGAGCTCAAGCAGCACTTCCGGCCGGAGTTCCTCAACCGCATCGACGACATCGTCGTGTTCCACCAGCTGACCGAGAACGAGATCATCGAGATCGTCGATCTCATGATCGCCCGGGTCGAGGGCCAGCTGGCGAACAAGGACATGGCGCTGGAGATCACGCCCGCGGCCAAGAAGCTGCTGGCGCACCGTGGCTTCGACCCGGTGCTGGGTGCCCGGCCGCTGCGCCGGACCATCCAGCGCGAGATCGAGGACGCGCTGAGCGAGAAGATCCTCTACGGCGAGCTGTCCGGTGGGCAGATCATCGTGGTGGACGTCGAGGGCGAGGGCACCGACGCGAAGTTCACCTTCCGCGGCGAGGCCAAGCCGATCGACCTGCCCGACACCCCGCCGGTGGCCCTCTCGGGCGCCGAGGGTGACGACGAGGGTCCGGCCGCAGCAGCCGAGTGATCCGCTAGGCCGCACGACCAGAGGGGCCGCTCCTCCCGCCAGGGAGGGGCGGCCCCTTCGTCGTGCGCAGCCCCGTTCCCCCGTGATCATCGTCGGGTGGCTGCCCTGGCCGGCGTGTCGGGCAGCCACCCGACGATGATCAACCGGCGGTGAGGGCTGCAAGCGGGCGCAGACTGGGCGGGTGGCGCGCGGTGATCACCCGATGCGGACCCCGGTGTACGGCGGCCTCCTGATCGTCGGCGCGATGGTCGGCGCAACCCTCGTCTGGCAGGCCGGACTGGCCGCCTGGCTGCGGACCGCGCTGATGCTCCTGGCGCTGGTCGCGGCGATCGCGGGCTGGCTCATGACCTTCCGCGACCTGAGCCGGCCACGCCGCCGGCGGTAGGGGTCCGGTCCGGTCAGTTCACGGGCACGGGAACCGGCCCGAGGTCGACGGCGCGGTGGACCCAGTTGCCGGTGACGACCATGCCGACCCGCTCGTAGAGGCCCAGGGCGCCCGTGCGCGAGTCGGTGGACAGCTCGCAGTGGGTGGCGCCGTGCGCCCGCGCGTTCGCGAAGGCATCCGCCAGCAGCGCGCGCGCCAGCCCGAGCCCGCGCCGGTCCCTGCGGACCGCCAGCTTGTCGACGAAGCCGTCGCTGTCATGGAGAACCAGGAAGCAGGCGCCGACCACGTCGCCGCGCGGATCCGTGACGAGCCGCAGGTGCCACGGCTCGAAACCGGGCCGTTGCGCGGTCGTCGCGGCGAAGTCCTCGAAGGTCCGCCGGTCCCGCTGCGCCCACTCGAGGAAGGCCTCCTCGATGACGGTCCAGGCGGCCCTGTGGTCAGCCTCGTCCTCGGCGGTCCGGATCGAGTAACCGTCGGGCAGGGGCTGGGCCTCGATCCGCGTGCCGTCGGGCAGCTCGAGCATCCAGGAGTGCCACCGGACCTGGTAGCCGAGGGACTCCAGCAGCACGTCCGCCGGAGAGCCCTTCGGCACGGGCATCCCCACCACGGGGACGCCGCGCGCGCGGGCGAGTTCCTGGGTCCAGGCGGCCAGCGCCGTCCCGACGCCTCGTCCGCGGTACTCCGGGTGCACGGCGGCGTCGCCCCGTCCGTCGTCGGCGACCTCGGCGTAGGCCACGAGACGGTCGCCGTCGAAGACGCCGATCGTGCAGGCCGGGACGTCGAAGCTGGGCCGCTGCCAGTCACCGACGATGTCGGCCTCCTCGATCTCGACGATGCCGAGGTCGTGCAGTTCCTGGGCGGCCATCACCTCGTACACCGCGCGGGCGTCGACGTCGGTCAGGGGTCGGGCGGTGAGGTCCCCGGGCAGTTGCATGGGCCTCAGTGAACCGCGCCGAGTCCCGGCTCGACCAGCGAAATTCGGGGCGGCGCCGGTCAGTGGGGCAGCCGGAACAGCCCCTCGTCGGTCTGCTCGACGAGCCCGTCCGTGAGCAGGGAGTCCAGGCACCGCGATCGCTGGACGGCGTCGTCCCATGCCGCCTCCAGCTCCGCGGCCGGCACGGGGTGGTGCGCCGCCCGGAGGACGTCGAGGAGCCGGCCGCGGACCTGACGATCGGTGCCGGCGAACTTCTGCACCCGCCGGGCCGGTCCGGCGTGCGGCGGGCAGCCGGCCAGCCGCCACGCGCAGCGGTCGCGGACGGGGCACGCGCGGCAGCGCGGAGTGCCCGCGACGCAGACCAGCGCACCGAGCTCCATCGCGGCGACCGAGAACCGCACCGCCCGCCCCGGCTCGCTCGGTGCGAGGGCCGCGATGTCGGCGAGATCGGCGGCCCGGGCGTTGCCCGCCTCCGCCTGGCCGTGCACCAGCCGGGCGACGACGCGGCGGACGTTGGTGTCCACGACCGGCTGCGGGGTGCCGTAGCCGAAGCAGGCCACCGCGCGAGCGGTGTAGGTACCGATCCCGGGCAGCGCCTCGAGGTCGGGCACTGCCGAGGGGACCGCGCCGCCGTGCCGTTCGACGATTGCGGCAGCACCCTCGCGCAGCCGGAGCGCCCGGCGGGGATAGCCGAGCTTGCCCCAGGCGCGGATGACCTCGGCCGGGGTCGCCGCCGCCAGGTCGGCCGGGGACGGCCAGCGGGCCATCCAGTCCCGCCAGACCGGCTCGACGCGGGCCACGGGAGTCTGCTGCAGCATGACCTCGCTGACGAGCACGGCCCAGGCGTCGACGTCCGGACGGCGCCACGGGAGGTCACGCGCGGCGGTCGCGTACCAGTCCACGAGGACGTCGCCGACCGCTGGTGCGGATCCGGAGTCCGTCGCCGTGCCCACACTCGTCACAGGAGCCCAGTCTGCCGTGCTCATGACGCGGCGCGCCACGACGCCGCCGCCGTTCACGGAGCACTACCGTTCGCGACGTGTGGCACCCGGTCGGACCGCTGTCCGCGGCGGTCTACTGGCGCCGCCGCCTGGTGGTCCTGGCCCTCGTGCTGCTGGTGGTCGGGGGCCTGGTGGTGCTCGGCGTGTGGCTGCTGAGTGGCCGTACCGGAAACGACTCGGCGGGGGCGGCGGCCACGACGTCGTCCCGGCCCGTGGCCACCCCCGCCCTGGAACGCGTCGTCCCGTCCTTCAGCGCGCTCGTCACCCCGACGCCGCCGCGCGCGCCCATGGCCGCATCGGTGACCCAGCGGCCCCGGGGCACTGCGACACCGGCAGCTCCGGGGTCGGCGGCCGGTAGGCCCTGCACCGACGAGATGCTCGGCCTCGCGGTGCGCGCGCCGGCGGCCGTGGTCGTCGGTGCCAAGCCGACGCTGCAGCTCGTCGTGCAGAACAGGTCCCGCGTGCCGTGCGTGCGGGCGTTGGACAAGGACCTGCAGGAGGTCGTCCTGCTCGACGCGCGTGGCACCCGGGTGTGGGGCAGCAACGACTGCTTCCCGTCGGCCGGTCCGGACACCCGCACGCTGGCCGCCGGCGCCGCGGTGAGCATCCCGCTGGTCTGGAGTGGCATGAGCAGCGAGCCGACCTGCACGGCCCGGCGGACGCTGCCGGCGGCGGGGGACTACGTGCTGCGGGGGCGGCTGGACACGAAGATCTCGCCGGACACCCCGATCACCCTGCGCTGATGGCCTAGCTGTAGCGATCGAGGATCGAGGTCTCCGCCAGCCGGGACAGGCCCTCGCGGATGCCGCGGGCGCGCGCCTCGCCGACGCCCTCGACGGCCAGCAGGTCCTCGATCGTGGCGGCCAGCAGCTTCTGCAACCCGCCGAAGTGGTCGACCAGACGGTCGATGATCCCGGCCGGCAGCCGGGGCACCCGGTTGAGCAACCGGTAGCCGCGCGGGCTGACGGGGGAGTCCAGCGCGTCGGGCGAGGTGGGCAACCCGTAGCAGCGGGCGACCGCGGACAAGTCGAGCAGCTCGGTGGCCGACAGCGCCCGCAGGTCGGTGAGCACCTGCTCGATGCTGCGGGGCCGGCGGCCGGCACCCGGCAGGTAGTCGCGGACGAGCAGGCCCCGGTCCTCCTCGACCCCGGCCAGCATCTCGTCGAGCTGCAGCGCGAGGAGCCGACCGTCGGTGCCGAGCTCGACGACGAAGCCCTCGATCTCGTCGGCGATCCGCCGGACCATCTCCAGCCGCTGGCTGACGCTCATCGCGTCGCGGACGGTCACGAGATCCTCGATCTCCAGCGCGGACAGGGTGCTGGCGACCTCGTCGAGGCGGAGCTTGTAGCGCTCGAGGGCCGCGAGGGCCTGGTTGGCGCGGGCCAGGATCGTGGTCGGGTGCTCGAGCGTGTAGCGGCGGCCGGCCACGTACACGCTGATGATGTGCATCGACTGGCTCACCGAGATCACCGGGAAGCCGGTCTGCAGGGCCACCCGCTCCGCGGTGCGGTGCCGGGTGCCCGACTCTTCCGTGGGGATGGTCGGGTCGGGCATCAGGTGCACGCCCGCCCGGACGATCCGCATGCCGTCGTAGCTGACGATCACCGCGCCGTCCATCTTGGCCAGCTCGCGGAGCCGGGTCGCCGACAGCGCGACGTCCAGGGCGAACCCGCCGGTGCACAGTGATTCGACGACGCGGTCGTAGCCCAGCACGATGAGGGCGCCGGTGCGCCCGGCGAGGATGCGCTCCAGCCCGTCGCGCAGCGCCGTACCAGGTGCGATGCGCCCGAGCAGCTCGCGCAACGCGACCTCGGGGTCCACCTCGGTGGGCACGCGCGCTCCTGACGGTCGACTGCTTCGGAGCCGAGTCTACGTGGCCCCGCCGGACGGGGGTGGGGCTCGGGGTTCCGCTACCGAACCGAAACTCTACGGTGCTAGAACAGCCGGGCGAATGCCGCGCCCAGGTCGGGCACCTCGACCAGCCGCATGCCGGGCGGGGCCGATCCCGCGTCGACCGGCACGAGGGCGACCTTGTAACCCTGACGGGCGGCCTCGGCCAGCCGGCGTCCCGTGCCGCCGACGCGGCGGATCTCGCCGGAGAGCCCGACCTCGCCGATCGCGACCGTGCCGGCGGGGAGCGGACGGTCCTTGGCCGCGGAGGCGATCGCCAGGGCCAGCGCCAGGTCGGCGGCCGGCTCGGCGATGCGTACGCCACCGACGGAGGCGGCGAAGACGTCGGAGTCGGCCAGCTTGACCGCTCCGCGCCGTTCGACCACCGCGTTCACCATGGCGACGCGCTGCCCGTCGAGCCCGCTCACCGCGCGCCGGGGCGAGCCGCCGCCCGACGAGCTCGCCACCAGCGCCTGCACCTCGGCCAGAAGTGGCCGGCTGCCCTCCAGCGTCACCGTCACGCAGCTGCCGGCCACGGGGGCCGCGCGCCGCGAGACGAACAGCGCCGAAGGGTCGGGCACCCCGACGACCCCGGCGTCGCCGATCTCGAAGCAGCCGATCTCGTCGGCCGGGCCGAACCGGTTCTTGGTGGCGCGCACCAGGCGCAGCGTGGAGTGCCGTTCGCCGTCGAAGGAGATGACCACGTCGACGAGGTGCTCGAGGGTGCGGGGGCCGGCGATCGCGCCGTCCTTGGTCACGTGCCCGACCAGGATCGTCGTCATCCCACGGCTCTTGGCCACGCCGGTCAGGGCGCTGGCCACCGCGCGCACCTGGGTGGCGCCACCGTCGGTGCCGTCGACGGCGGGGGAGCGCACCGTCTGGACGCTGTCGAGGATCAGCAGGGACGGGTTGACCGCCTCCACATGCGCGAGCACGGCGGACAGCTCGGTCTCGGCGGCCAGGTAGAGCCGCTCGTGCAGCGCACCGATCCGCTCGGCGCGCAACCGGACCTGCCCCGCGGACTCCTCGCCCGAGACCACGAGGGCCGGGCCGTTGGCCGCGGCGACACGGTGCGCGACCTCGAGAAGGAGCGTCGACTTGCCCACCCCGGGCTCGCCGGCGACCAGGAGGACGGCACCGGGCACCAGGCCCCCGCCGAGCACCCGGTCGAACTCGGGGATGCCGGTGGGCACCGCGCGGGCTCCGGCCAGCTCCACCTCGGCGATCGGCCGGGCCGGGGCCGTCACGGGACCCGCCGAGACCGAGCGCAGCGGCGTCGACGGGGTGCCGTACTCCTGCACGGTGCCCCAGGCCTGGCACTCGGGGCAGCGGCCGACCCACTTCGCCGAGGCGAAGCCGCATTCGGTGCAGCGGTGGGCAGGCCGAGCTGACTTCACTCCGGAGGCGGGCACGCCGCGACGGTAACCGCCGGCACCGACAGTTCGGCGGAGGTCAGGTGGAGCGCGGGCGGGTCAGCCCGCGCCGTTCTCGCCGCCCGAGGCCGCGCCGCTCGACTCGTGGAAGTCGAAGCCGTCGCCGCGCTCCTGCGCGCGCTCGGGGTTGGCGACGGGGACGTTGACGGTGATGTCGCCCGCCTTCTCGAAGGAGAGCACGACCTGGAGGGTCTCGCCGGTCGTGATGCCCTCGGAGAGGCCGATCAGGTTGACCTTGACGTCGTCCTCGCCGACGAACACCGACTCCCCGGCGGGGATCTCGATCTGGTCGGGCGCGCTGGTCTCACCCTCGGCGCGGGCGCCGGTGATCTCCGCCGACGAGAAACCGTCACCCTCGACGGAGGTCAGCGTGTCGGTCTCCGTGCCGTTGTTCACGATCGCCATGCGCAGTTCGGCGTCGTCACCGGCCTCGTACGCGCCGCCGCGGGGGTACTCCAGCGTCACGGCGCGCAGGGTGATCCCCTGGACCTCGGCCATGCCGCCGGTCTTGTCCCGGTCCTGGGTGACCGTCTGGGTCACCTGCCCCGAACTGCACGCGGAGAGTGCGATCGGGGAGAGGAGCAGCACGCCCGTCGTGGCGGCGCGCAGCGCGCGGTTCACAGCCGTCGACCTCCACACAGGTTCGGTACCGGTCACCGCGGATCGGTGAGTCGGGATTGGTGCGGAGCCTATCGGGCGCCCGCCCGCGACGCCGGGCAGGGAACCCCTCCGCGCGCCCGCCCGCGAGGCGGCCGACGTCCCCCGTCCGGGCCACGGCGGTCCAGGCGCGGCCCCGGACTGCCGATCAGGAGAGGAAGCGTGCGATCGGGAGGAGGTGAGCGCGTGACCGTGGGTCCCCCCTTCGACGACGTCCTCGCGGCGGCGCGGACCGGCGCGGCCTGGGCCTTCGAGGTGCTCTACCGCGACCTGGCGCCGGCCGTCACCGGCTATCTGCGGCTGCACGGAGCCGTCGAGCCCGACGACCTGGCCAGCGAGACCTTCATCGGTGTCTTCACCGGCCTGTCCGGGTTCAGCGGCGACGAAGGCGCCCTGCGGGCATGGGTGTTCACCATCGCCCACCGCCGGCTGGTCGACGACTGGCGCCGGCGCAGCCGCCGTCCCCAGGTCGTCGACGACTCCGACCTGCTCGCCGAGCAGTTCGGCGGCGACGTCGAGGACGACGTGCTCGTGCGCGTGGGCGCCGAGACGGTCCAGGAGCTGTGCGGCGGGCTGCCGACCGATCAGCGGGCCGTCCTGCTGCTGCGCATCCTGGCGGACCTGACGGTGGAGCAGGTTGCCCAGGTGATGGGCCGGTCGGAGGGGTCGGTGAAGGCCCTCCAGCGCCGCGGCGTGCGGGCGCTGCGGGACCGCCTCGAGGCCGCGCCCGGGAGGACACCGGAAAAAGTTGGTGCGGGAGCGCACCCCTACGCGCCCTCCCGGCGATGACGGGGATGAGATGACCACAGCAGCCGACGACGCAGCCGTCGAGGACGCCTTCGAGGCGTACCTCGCGGGCCGGGCCGTCTCCGGTGCGGCAGCCGACTCCTTCCCCGGTCTGGCTGCCTTCTCGGAGGGGGTCCGTGCGACGGCCACCCAGCCGGGCCGGCCCAGCGCCGCGCTCGCCGAACTGCTGGTCACGGGTCTTCTCACCGACCAGTCGAGCCCGTCCACCGCGACGGCCAGATCGGCCGGGAGCCCGCCCGAACGGCGGCCCGCCCGCGTCCGGATACGGAGACGTACCGCCATGTTCATCCCCGCTCTCTTCGCCAAGCTCCTGTCCGCCGGCGCTGTCGCGCAGGCCGCCACCGGCGCCGGTGTCGCCGTCGTCCTCGTGACCGGTGCGGGTGCCGTCGGCGCCCTGCCGGACCCCGTGCAGAACACCGTCTCGTCGGTGGTGGGCGCGGTGACGCCCTTCGACCTGCCCTCCGGCGAGGAGACCGCCGGCGACGAGCCGGCGACCGACGAGCCCGTCGTCGAGGAGCCCACCGCCGAGGAGCCGGCCGTCGAGGACCCGGAGGCCGAGCAGCCCGTCGTCGAGGACCCCACCGCGTTCGATCCCGAGGCGTGGGCGGTCGACGGTCCCCAGGACGGCCAGACCTTCGGTCAGTGGGTCAGCCTGGGCGCCCACAACAAGGCCCTGCTGGGCGAGGACGTCCGCTTCGGTCAGATCGTGAGCACCTGGGCGCACAAGAAGCACCTGGACGCCGACGACCTCGAGAACGAGGGCGTGGACCTCGACGAGCTGACCGACACCCCGGACGAGCCGGCGACCGCGGTCGAGTCGGAGACCGGCGACGCGCAGCAGCAGGCCACCACCCAGAGCGGCAGCCACGGCAAGGGCGGCAGCAAGGGCAACGGCAGCGGCAAGGGCGACGCCACGTCGACCGGGACCGGCAACGGCAGCGGCAAGTCCGGCGGCAACGGCAACAAGGGCGGCAACGGCAAGAACTGACCCCTCACCGGCGGCCGGCTCCGGCCGGCCGCCGGTTCAGGTCAGGCCGGCTCCGCCGACCAGCAGCAGGACGACGTCGAGCACCGTCAGCAGCATGATCGCCGGGAAGGCCGCCCGCCGGAACGCACGCGTGCCGGCCAGGGCGGCGACGGCCACGGCGGGGCCGGCGACGCCCAGCACCACCCAGCCCGCCGGCGTCGGGGCGCCGTCGGGCCCGGCCACGAGCACGATCGATGCGCCGCCCAGCAGGAGGGCGCAGGCTACCGCCGAGACACGGGGCCCCAGCCGGTGCGGCAGTCCGCGGACACCCGTGGCGAGGTCGTCCTCGAGATCGGGCGCGACGTTGGCCAGGTGCGCGGCCGCACCCAGCGCGCCTCCGGCGACCACCAGCCACCACGGGGCGACGGGCGTCCCCGGGGCGGCCGCGACCACGCCGGCCGGCAGTGCCCCGAAGCCCACGACGTAGCCCACCCACGACGCCCAGGTGCGTTTCAGGCCCGCGTTGTAGGCCCAGCCGCCGGCCACGAGGAGCATCAGCAGCGCCCCCGGTACCGCGCCGAGGAGCAGCGACAGGACGACGGCCAGCGCCACCGCGATCAGGGCCGCCCGGCGCAGCTGCGCGGGACGCACGGCGCCCTGCACGACCGGTTTGTCCGGCCGCGCGACCGCCCGGTCGCGATCGGCGTCGAGCCAGTCGTTGCTCCACCCGATGGACGCCTGACCTGCGAGGACGGCCAGCAGGACCAGCGCCGTGCGCCCTGCCGGAACCCCCGCGGCGACGGCCAGGAGGGTGGCGACCACGGTCACCGCGGCGGCCGGCCCGGGATGGGTCGCCTCGATCAGCGCGCGCACCGCCGGCCGCCCCCCGGGCTCCCGCACACGCACATCCGGCACGCTGTGTCAACCCCTCAGATGTCCCTCGCCAGGCTCCTGACCTGCAGATTTACGACCGTGAGCCAAGTCGTTCGTCAGTCTGCCGTGGTAACCTTGGGTCAGCGAAAGGGGTCACATCCACATGGGCTTCACTGTCGGCGAGACCGTCGTCTATCCGCACCACGGTGCCGCACTCATCGAGGCGATCGAGCAGCGCACCATCAAGGGCGTCGAGAAGGCCTACCTCGTGCTGAAGGTCGCTCAGGGCGACCTGACGGTGCGTGTGCCGGCTGACAACGCAGAGATCGTCGGCGTCCGCGACGTCGTCGGTCAGGAGGGCCTGAACAGGGTCTTCGAGGTGCTCCGCGCACCCCACACCGAGGAGCCGACCAACTGGTCGCGCCGCTACAAGGCGAACCTCGAGAAGCTGGCCTCGGGCGACGTGAACAAGGTCGCCGAGGTCGTCCGTGACCTGTGGCGTCGCGACAAGGACCGCGGGCTGTCCGCCGGCGAGAAGCGCATGCTCTCGAAGGCCCGGCAGATCCTGGTCAGCGAGCTGGCGCTCGCCGAGGGCACGAACGAGGACAAGGCCGAGGTTCTCCTCGACGAGGTCCTCGCCAGCTGAGCACGCCCTGAGCGCTCAGCCACACCTCAGAGATATCCGGACCACTCCCGTGCACGCTGTCGGCATCGTCGCAGCGGCCGGGAGTGGTCTGCGTCTGGGGAGCGACGTGCCCAAGGCCCTCGTTCCCCTCGCGGGTCGGCCGCTGGTCCGCTGGGCGGTCGACACGCTGCTCGCCGGAGGGGTCGCCGAGGTCGTGGTCGCCGTGCCCGCGGCGGAGCGCGACGCCTTCGCCGCCGTCCTTCCTGACCGCGTCGTCCTCGTCGCCGGCGGGTCGAGCCGCACTGCATCGGTCCGGGCCGCCCTGAAGGCGGTCGACTCGTCCGCCGACGCCGTCCTGGTGCACGACGCGGCCCGGCCGTTGACCCCGCCCGACGTCGTGACGCGCGTCCTGGCCGCGCTCGCCGGCGGTGCGCGCGCGGTCGTCCCCGTGCTCCCGGTCGTCGACACCACCGTCGCAGTCGGGGCCGACGGCATGATCACCGGCGCGCTGCCGCGTGAGCAGATCCGCCGCGTGCAGACGCCGCAGGGCTTCCACCGCGCCACGCTGGTCGAGGCCTACCGCCGGTTGCCCGCGCATGCCGAGCTGACCGACGACGCCGCGGTGGTGCACACCGCCAAGGTCCGGGTGGCCACCGTGGACGGCGACGAGCGGGCGGCGAAGGTGACGGTGGCGCACGACCTGGCGCTCGCTGAACTGCAGGTGAGGGTGTGACCGCAGCCCTCCTCCGGGTGGGCATCGGCACCGACGTCCACCCCATCGAGCCGGGCCGCGCCTGCCACCTGGCGGGGCTGGAGTGGCCGGGCGACGACGGCTGCGCCGGGCACTCCGACGGGGACGTCGTCGCGCACGCGCTGACCGACGCGGTTTTGTCGGCGGCCGGCCTCGGCGACATCGGCTCGCTGCTCGGCACCGACGACCCGCGCTGGGCCGGCGCCTCCGGTTCCGCGGTGCTGGGGCACGTGCGCGAGGTGCTCGCCCGGGAGGGCTGGCACGTCGGCAACGCGTCGGTGCAGCTGATCGCGACCACCCCCAAGCTCGGCCCCCGGCGGGACGAGGCGGTGGCGGCGCTCTCCTCCGCGCTCGGCGCCCCCGTCAGCGTCACGGCGACCACGACCGACGGGCTCGGCCTGACCGGCCGCGGCGAGGGCCGGGCGGCCGTGGCGACCGCCCTGGTCGTGCGGGATCCGGGCGAACCGGCGTCCGTAGACTCGTCCCGGTGAGCCTCCGCCTCTACGACACCGCGGCCCGTGCGGTCCGCGACTTCACGCCTCTGCGGCCCGGCCGGGCGTCGGTGTACGTGTGCGGACTCACCGTCCAGGGGCGCCCGCACATCGGTCACGTCCGGGCGGCTCTCGCCTTCGACGTCCTGCGGCGCTGGCTGACGGTGGGCGGCTTCGACGTCACCTACGTCCGCAACGTCACCGACATCGACGACAAGATCCTCGCCAAGGCCGACGCCAACGGCGTCCCGTGGTGGGCGTGGGCGTACGAGAACGAGCGGGCCTGCACCCTCGCCTACGACGTCCTCGGGGTACTGCCCCCGACGTACGAGCCGCGGGCCACCGGGCACATCCCCGAGATGATCGCGCTGATGCAGCGGCTGATCGACGGCGGCCACGCCTACGCCGCGGACGGCGACGTCTACTTCGACGTGCGCTCCTTCCCGGCCTACGGCGAGCTCACGGGGCAGAAGCTCGACGACCTGCAGCCGGCCGCCGACACCGACACCGACGACCGCAAGCACGACCTGCGCGACTTCGCGCTCTGGAAGGCCCACAAGGACGGCGAGCCGGAGACCGCGTCCTGGGACACGCCCTGGGGCCGCGGACGGCCGGGGTGGCACCTGGAGTGCTCGGCGATGGTGGGCAAGTACCTCGGCGCCGAGTTCGACATCCACGGTGGCGGGCTGGACCTGCGTTTTCCGCACCACGAGAACGAGCAGGCGCAGTCCCGTGCAGCCGGGGACGCGTTCGCGCGGTACTGGATGCACAACGGCTGGGTCACCCTCGGCGGCGAGAAGATGAGCAAGTCGATGGGCAACACCGCACTCGTCGACGAGGTCGTGCAGCGGGTGCGGCCCGTCGAGCTGCGCTACTACCTCATCGCGCCGCACTACCGGTCGACCATCGAGTTCACCGACGCCGCGCTGGAGGAGGCGGCGACCGCGTACCGGCGGATCGAGTCGTTCGTGCGGCGGGCCGCCGAGCGCGTCGGGGCGGAGGCCGGCTCCGCGGTCGTCTGCGCCGAGTTCAGCGCCGCGATGGACGACGACCTGGGCACGCCCGCCGCGATCGCGGCGATCCACGACGCCGTGCGCGAGGGCAACACCGCCCTGGCCGACGGCGACGACGCCTTGATCGCCGGATCACTCGGATCGGTGCGCACCATGCTCGGCGTCCTGGGCCTCGACCCCCTGGATCCGCAGTGGGCGACCGGCGGCAGTGACCAGCAGCTGACGTCCGTGACCGACGGCCTGGTCTCGCTCGCACTCCAGCAGCGCCAGGCGGCCCGCGCGCGCAAGGACTTCGCTGCCGCGGACGCGATCCGCGACCAGCTCACCAGCCTCGGCGTCTCCGTCGAGGACACCCCGCAGGGACCCCGATGGGAGCTGACCCGCTGATGGCCGGCAACAGCCAGCGCCGCGGCCGCACGACCGGTGCCGGCAAGAAGACCGCGACCGCGGGGACCGGCGGCAAGAACCGCCGGGCGCTCGCCGGCCGGGGGGCCACCCCGCCCGCCGAGGCCCGACCCGGGCACCCGGCGCAGCGCCGCGCGGCCGCCGAGCAGCGGCAGCGGGCCGACCGCGCCCGCGCCCGCCAGCGTGCCGAGGAGGCGCCCGAGCTCCTGCTCGGCCGCAACCCCGTCGTCGAGGCGCTCCGGGCCCGCATCCCGGCGACGGCGCTCTACGTCGTCACCGGCGACAACCAGCGCACCGCCGACGAGCGGATCGCGGAGGCGGTGCAGCTCGCCGGCGACCGCGGGCTGCCGCTGCTCGAGGTCGGCAAGGCCGAGTTCGACCGGATGTCCGGTGGCGCGCTGCACCAGGGCATCGGCCTGCAAGTGCCGCCCTACGACTACGCGCACCCCGACGACCTGCTCGACCTCGCCCGCGACTCGGGCCGCCCCCCGCTGATCGTGGCCATGGACGGCGTGACCGATCCGCGCAACCTCGGTGCCGTCGTCCGGTCCGCCGCCGCCTTCGACGCGCACGGCGTGGTCGTGCCCCAGCGACGGGCGGTCGGCATGACCGCGTCGGCATGGCGCACCAGCGCCGGCGCGGCCGCGCGGATCCCGGTCGCCCGAGCGGTCAACCTCGCCCGGGCGCTCGGCTCCTACCAGGACGCGGGCCTTCAGACCGTGGGTCTCGCCGGGGACGGCGACGTCGAGCTGCAGGACTACGACGGGTTCGCCGACTCGGTCGCACTCGTGGTCGGGGCCGAGGGCACCGGGTTGTCGCGGCTGGTGCGCGAACGATGCGACGTCGTCGTCCGCATCCCGATCGACCGCGACACCGAGTCGCTCAACGTCAGCGTCGCCGCCGGCATCGCGCTCTACGCAGCAGCCATGACACGGCGCTGAGCGGAGTGCCAGGGCGCGGAAAACGCGTCCCTCTCACTCCGTTCAGCTGATGAGCTGGGCCACCGTGTAGATCACCAGTCCGGCCAGGCCGCCGACGACCGTGCCGTTCACGCGGATCCACTGCAGGTCCCGGCCCACCTGCAGCTCGATGCGCCGGCTGGTCTCGTCGGTGTCCCAGCGCGCCACGGTGCTGCTGACCAGGTCGGCCAGGTCGCCGGAGAACCGCTCGACCAGATACCCGGCGATGGTGTGCGAGTGCCGCTGCACCAGCTCGCGCAGCGTGGGATCGGTCTGCAGCGAGCGCGCCAGGTGGCTGATCATCCCGGCGATCCGGGTGCGCAGCTCGGAGTCCGGGTCCGCGGCCGCGGTCAGGACGGCGTTCTTCGCGTTGGTCCACAGCGACCCCGACCAGGTGCGGACCGCGGGGTGCTCGAGGAGCTCCTTCTTCAGGTCCTCGACGCGGCCGGCCGTGTCCGGATCGGTGCGCAGGGCGTGGACGTAGACGCGGAGGCGGTGGTCGTAGGAGCGCCGCAGCTCATGGCGGGGATCGGCGCCCACCTCGCGCAGGAAGCCCTGCAGCCCGGCGAAGACCCGGTCGAAGACGCGGTCGTCGACCCAGTCGGGCACCCACGCGGGGGACGCGTCCCCGAGCTGGGCGCGGAAGACCAGCCGGTTCTCCTCGAGGAACCGCGACAGCAACCGCAGCGCGGCCGACAGGACCTCCTGGTGGCGGTCACCCTCCACGACGAGTTCCAGGACGCGGGCGACGATCGGCGCAGCGGGGGTCTCGTGGAGCTTCCGGTCGACGATGGCGGCCACCGCGGGCTCGAGGTCCTCGTCCCTCAGCAGCTCGGTCAGGGCCGTCACCGCGGCCGCGCCGTCGCCGGCCAGCCGCTCGGCCCGCCCCGGGGCCGCCAGGAAACCGCCCAGCCGGCCGGGCACGTCGATGGTGGTGAGCTTCTCCTCCACCACGGCCCGGGTCAGGAAGTTCTCCTGGACGAAGGTGCCCAGGCTGGCGCCGATCTGGTCCTTCTTGCGCGGGATGATCGCCGTGTGCGGGATCGGCAGCCCCATGGGGTGCCGGAACAGCGCGGTCACCGCGAACCAGTCGGCCAGGGCGCCGACCATCGACGCCTCGGCGGTCGCCCGCACGTAGCCCACCCAGGCGCCGGCGTCCTCGCCGATCAGCACGCACGTGAGGAACACGACCGCGGCGAAGGCGAACAGGCCCGTGGCCAGACGCTTCATGCGCGCGAGGTCACGCGCACGTTGCGGATCGTCGAGGGAGGCCGCCAGGGAGGCGGTCGGTCGGGAGGCCGGCACCCCACCGAGCCTATGCACAACGCGAGGCGCCCCGCTCGGGACGGCCGGTGGAGGGTCGTCGTCCCGAGCGGGGCGGGGGAAAGGCACCCGGAAGTCCGGGGCCGGGGTCAGCTGGTGCTGCCGAGCGTGACGTCGATGGTCTGCGTGTCGTTGCCGCGCCGGACGGTGAGCGTCACCTTGTCGCCGGGGGCGTGGCTCCGGACGGCGGCGGTCAGTTCCGTCGAGCTGGTCACCGGCCGGTCGTCGACGGCGGTGATGACGTCACCGACCTTCAGGCCGGCCTTGTCCGCGGCACCGCCGCTCTCGACCTTCACGATCTCGGCGCCGCTGCCCACCTCCTCGGAGTTGCCGGCGGCGCTCGCGGTGCGGGCGCTCACGCCGAGGAAGGCCCGGGTGGCCTTGCCGTTCTCGATCAGCTCCTTGGCGATCCGGTTGGCGGTGTCGCTGGGGATGGCGAAGCCGACACCGATGTTGCCGCTCTCGGACTGCCCGCCCGGAATGCCCGAGGCCACGGTCGCGATGGCGGTGTTGATGCCCATGACCTCGCCGGCCCCGTTGACCAGCGCGCCGCCGGAGTTGCCCGGGTTGATCGCCGCATCGGTCTGGATGGCGTCGATGACGGTGGAGTCGTTCTGCGTCGATCCGGTGGCCACGGCCCGCCCGGTGGCGCTGATGATGCCGTCGGTCACCGTGTTGGACAGGCCGAGGGGCGCGCCGATGGCCACGGCGACGTCGCCGACCTGCACCTTGTCCGAATCGGCGAAGGTCGCCGGGGTGAGCCCGTCGACGCCGTCCAGCTTGACGACGGCGAGGTCCGAGGACGGGTCGGTGCCCACGATCTTGGCGTCGTAGAGCGTCCCGTCGGCGGTGCGCACCTGGACGGTGCCCGCTCCGCTGCTGTCCAGCGTCACGACGTGGTTGTTGGTCAGCACGTAGCCGTCCTCGGTGAGGACGACGCCCGAGCCGCTGCCCGAGCCCGAGCCGTTGGCCACGTAGATGGTGACGACGCTGGGTGCAGCCTTCGCCGCGGCGGCCGTGGCCGTGGTCGCCGTCTTCGGGTCCTGGATGACCACGCTCTGCGCCGAGGCCGAGCCGGCGTTGGTGCCCGAGGGGTCGTCGAGCAGGGTCACGACACCCGCGCCGGCGCCGCCGCCGATGAGGGCCCCGGCCACGAGGCCGGCGACGCCCATGCGGACCCGGCCGGACCGGCGCCTGGGCGCTGCCTCCTCGGGGACGGCGGTGTAGGGCGTGCCGTAGGGCTGGCCGGCGCCATAGGGCTGACCGGGCGCGTAGGGCGGCTGGTTCGAGCCGAGCGGGTGGCCGGATCCGTAGGACTGTCCCGAGCCGTAGGCCTGCCCGTAGGCGGAGTAGGGCGGGATGGGCGGCTGGGGAGTGGTCTGCTGCGGCGTCTGCTGGAACGAGGGCGCCCAACCGGCCGGCTGCTCGCGGGTGCTTCCGTTGACCGGCTGCTGCGGAGCGGTCTCCGCGGCGGCGGGGTCGTGCGGAGTCGGGGCGCCGGCGTTGCCGGAGGGGTTCGCCGGGTCCGGCTGATCCTGTGCGCTCACTGCTGAAGTCCTCCCTTCGCGCGGCCGTCCGGCTGCTGCGATGGCTCCACTGTGCGACGGCCTGCTGGCCCGTCGCTGCAGGCTGGCTGTGAGATTCCTGAGGGACTCAGCCGCCGACCGCGTCCAGGAGTGCTCCCCGGGCCACCAGTTCGGTGACCGCCCACACCGCCAGCACCTCGGCCGCGAGGAGCCCGATGAGGACCAGCAGCTGGGCGGCGCCGGCCTGCAGCGGCGTGCCGCCACCCAGCAGGACGCCGACGAAGGCGCCGGGCAGCGTCACCAGGCCCACGGTGCGGGTCTGGTCGAGGGCGGGGACGAGCGCGGTGCCCGCCACCGGCCTTCCGACGAGCAGGACGGCATCCCGGCGGAGGAAGCCCAGGGCCAGGGCGGCCTCCACCTCGCCCCGCCGGCCGGTGAGCTCGTCGCGGAGCCGGCGTCCGGCCAGCGACGTCGCCGTCATGGCGCCGCCGATGATGATCCCCGCGACCGGGATCACCGCCGTGCCGACCAGCGGAACCGTGCCGCTGCCCAGGACGAGCGCGACGACCGGAGCGGCGCCGCCCACGATGGGCAGCGCCGTCCGGAGCACCCGGGACACGGCTCCGGGCGCGCGCACGGTCAGGCCGGTGACCCGCCCGGCCGCGGTGATCGAGGCGACGGCGACCATCAGCAGGACGAACGCGAGGGAGAGGACCAGCGACTCCACGACGGCCAGCAGGACGGCGGAGACGGCGCCGAGCTGCAGCGTGGCGCGCAGCGCCGCGACGAGGATCGGCCGGTCCTGCCCCAGCCCGGACGCGCGCCCGGCGGCGACCGCCAGCACCGTGAGGGCGACGAGCGCCACGGCCAGGCGCGGACCGACGGTCACCACGGAGGAACCCACGGGCGCGATCCTGCCTCGCCACGCCGCGACCCGGCCCGGGGGTCGACCGACGGACGTCAGGCCGACGGACGTCAGGCCGACGGAGGTCAGTCGACGGAGGTGGACTCCTCGCGGGGGTCGAGCTCGCGGCGCTGCACCGGAGGGATCAGCGCGAGGGGCGACGGGCAGTGCCGGAGCAGCCAGCGGTGCGGTCCGTCGAGGCGGTGCAGCAGGTGGCCGTGCCCGGCGCTCAGGACGATCAGCGGAGACGGACTCGTCGCGCTGAGCAGGTCGCCGGCCGAGGGCCGGGGCAGCGCGCTGTGGTGCACGACCAGGTCGGGTTCCCGCCGGCTCCACTCCGAGGGGTCGTCCGCCCAGGTCTGGGTGTCGGCGTGGCGCGGGGAGCGGGTCTGCACGACCGACAGCGGCAGCCCGGCACGGCGCGCGGCCGCCGCGGCGAAGGAGGCCACGGCCTCGTCGTCCTCCGGGTCACCGATGCCGAGGACGACGGACACGGGCCGCCCCTCCGTGGTGCCGGCCCGCTGCCGGGGGACCACGACCACCGGCTGCGGCGAGCGCGCCGCCAGGCGCGCCGGGACCGGCGCCAGCACCAGTTCGTCCGCGGCCCCGGTCGTGGAGCTGCCGAGGACGACGAGCTGGCTCGCCGCCGCCGCCCGCAACAGGGTGTCGACCGGGTCGCCGGGGATCACCTCGGTCGTGGTCCGCACGTCGTGCTCGGTGTGCCGGGCGACGGTGAACGCCTGCGCGGTGATGGAGCGCGCGCGGCTCAGTTCCACGGACTGCCCACCGGACTCACCCCGGCGGCTGAGATAGGGGGCGGCGTGCACGATCCGCAGTGGCGCGTTGCGGTGGGCCGCCTCGTGGGCCGCCCAGCGCACGGCGCGCAGGCCGCACTCGCTGCCGTCCACGCCGACGACGACCTCGCGGGCGGCCGGCTCCTTCCCGAGCGCTTCATCCTCCGGGCGAGGGTCGGTCTCCGCGGCGTCGGGAGCGGTCGGGGTGGACGTCGACACGACGCACCTCCAGGAGCAGGGCGATGGGGTCTGGCGTGCAGCCTCCTCGCCGGGGCGCGCTGGCGGAAGACCTCCGGGAATCTCCGGGTGCAACCACGGCGCGAAGTGGGTAGGGGGCGCGCGACGACGGGTGGCCGGTCGGTCCCGGTCGTCGCCCTTCCTCGTGTCTCTGGAGGCTGCCCGTGCCCGCTCGAGGTCCCGTCGTCCGCGCCCTCGTGGTGCTCGCCGCCGTGGTGGGAGGGGGGCTGGCGCTCGCCGGCGGCCTCGCGCTGCGCGGGCCCGGGCTGGTCGCCGTGTGCGTCGCCGGGTTCTTCGCCGCGTGCCTGTGCGCGGCGATCGCGCATGAGGAGCACGGCGGGAACGTCCGGGCCGCCGTGGCCGCGGGAGCCCAGGCGGCCGCGTGGACGGTGGCGGTGCTCCTCGCCGTGGCGGGCACGGCCGGGCTGGCCGGGGGAGTGATCGCCGCGCTCCTCGCGGGCACCGCCGTCATGGGCGGCGCGGCGTACTGGGTGGTCCGGTCGGCCCGGGCGGAGCGTGCGGCACGACCGACGGCGGCGCCCGTGCCGCCGGGCGCCCCCCGCGTGGCCACGCTCCGGCCGGCCGAGCTGCTGTCCCCGGTGTCGCAGCTGCCCACGCGTGCGCTGGGGCAGGAGTGGCTGCGCACGTCGACGCTCCTCGCCGGGCGGCTGGACCCCGCCGTGCGAGCCGCCCTGGTGCGCCGGCGGGAGGAGGTGCTCGACGAGCTCGAGGTGCGCGACCCCGGCGGGTTCAGCCGCTGGCTGGGCGGCGGTCCGGTGCCCGGCAGCGACCCGGCCGACTACGTGCAGGGCGATCGGATCGCGGGCACCGACGCCGCCTGAGCGCGGCCCTGAGCCGCTACGCAGGTGGTTGACCTGCGGCGATCCCTGGCTGGAGACTGGCCGCCTCTCGGAGGGGACCGGCCATGGCATGGAATCTCAAGGGCAGCTACGCCGAGACCTGCTCATGCGAGTTGATGTGTCCCTGCAACCTCACGTTCGACCACGGCGCCACGTACGACTTCTGCCGGGCGACCCTGGCCTTCGCGATCCGCGAGGGTGAGGTCGACGGCACCGACGTCGCGGGCCGTCGGGTCGTGGCCATCATCGACACCCCGAAGGTCATGACCGACGGCAACTGGCGGCTCGGCATGTTCGTCGACGACCAGGCCAGCGACGAGCAGTTCGACAAGCTCGTGCAGGTCTTCGGCGGGCAGCTCGGCGGCCCGATGGGCGCACTCGCTCCCCTCGTGGGCGAGGTCGTCGGGGTCGAGCGGGCGGCGATCGAGGTGCGCGACGACGGTCTGCTGCACAGCGTCCGCGTGGGGGACGCGATCGAGTTCGAGGTCGAGGACATCGTGCCGTTCGGCAAGGAGGACGGTCAGCCGGTCCGGTTCGACGGCATGTTCCACCCGGCTGGGGCGAACCTCACGATGGCCGAGGCGCGGCGCTCGCGGATCAACGCGTTCGGCATCGAGTACGAGGGCAAGACCGGCCTGTCCACCTCCGAGTTCGCCTGGTCCGCCTGACGCGATGAGCACCCGGGCGCCGGGGCGCGAGAGCGGTCCCGCGCCGGCCTTCGCCGCCGTCCGACTCCGGCTGGGGCTGGTGGCCGCTCTCGTCGTCGTCGCCGGCGTCGGCTGGTGGTGGACGGCACGACAGATGCGGGGCATGGACGAGGGGCCGTGGACCGGTCTGGGAACGCTGGGGTGGTTCCTCGTCATCTGGGTCGTGATGATGGCCGCGATGATGTTCCCGTCGGTCGCCCCGACGGTCGCGCTGTACTCCCGGATGACCAAGCGCCGATCGGCGCTGCTCCCCGCGCTGTTCGCCGGGGGCTATCTGGTGACGTGGGCCGCCGCCGGGCTGGCCGCCTTCGCGCTGGCAGCCGTGCTCGACCGGGTCGGGGGCGACGCCTTGGCATGGGACGGCGCGGGCCGGTGGGTCGCGGGCGCGACGCTGCTCGTCGCGGCCGCCTACGAACTGACGCCCCTCAAGGAGGTCTGCCTCGGCAAGTGCCGGAGTCCGCTCGGGTTCCTGCTCGGCGCCTGGCGGGACGGGCACTGGGGGGCGCTGCGGATGGGTGCGAGGCACGGCGCGTGGTGCGTCGGGTGCTGCTGGGCGCTCATGGCGTCGCTGTTCGCGCTGGGCGTCATGAGCATCACCTGGATGGCCGTGGTCGCCGGGCTGATCGCCGTCGAGAAGACCCTGCCGTGGCGCCGGGTGGCGACCTACGGGACGACGGCCGTGCTGCTCGTCCTGGGGGTGCTGCTGCTGGCCGCCCCCGACGCGATCCCGGCCCTCACCGTCCCGGGCTCCGGTCCGATGGGCGAGATGGAGCAGATGGGCTCGTAGCCGTCCACCTATCCTGGTGCCGGGACGTGTTCCCGTGTCCGGCCGGCGTGGCGCAATTGGTAGCGCACTCGACTTGTAATCGAGCGGTTCGGGGTTCGAGTCCCCGCGTCGGCTCTCTCGTTCGTCCCGCGACCCCTCGGGTCGCCGTCCCCCGGCAACTACCTGGACGTTCTCGTCGCCGCGGGGGACCATGACCGGGTGATGGGGGCGGGGACGGCTCTCCCGTACGTGGGCCGGACGGTGCAGCGCGCCGTGGTCGCCGCGGCCTTCCAGGAGCCGGGGCGCATCGTCGTGCTCTCCGGCGAGGCGGGGGTCGGCAAGTCGTCGCTGGTGGCACTCGAGCGCGCGGCCGCGGTCACCGACGTCATCGAGGGATCCTGCCTGCAGCTGGCGGGGCAGGCGCTGCCCCTGGCGGCGCTGGAGCAGATCTTCGACGCCCGGGGCGGGTGGCCCGAGGCCGCCGACGGCGCCGAGCAGCAGTCGGCCGAGCAGCGCCTCCGCGCGATCCGCGTGTGGGCCGACGCCCTCGCGCCCACCGGGTCGCCGGCCCCGACGACCGTCGTCATCGACGACCTGCAGTGGGCCGACGAGACCACCTGCGACTTCCTCGTCTATCTCGCCTCGACGGCGGCGCGGCGGCGGCTCAGCCTCGTCCTGACGCTGCGGGACGACGAGACGCCGTTGGTCGGGCGGGTGCAGCAGGCGGTGGCCGAGTTGACCCGGCTGCCCGGTGCCGAGTGCATCGAGCTGCAGCGGCTGGACCGGGAGGAGACCCGCGAGCTGGTCGCCGTCCTGGCTCCCGACCACGATCCGGACGCCTGGTACGAGCAGACCCAGGGCAACCCCTACCTGCTCGGTGAGCTGGTGAAGGACCCCGGCGCCCGGCGGGTGAAGGACGTCCTGCTGTCCCGCGTGCGCGGCCTCGGTCCCGATGCGGCCGGCCTGGTCCGGCTGGCCGCGATCTTCGGCCTGTGGGTGCCCGACGAGCGCCTCTACCGGGCCTCGGCACTGCCCCCGGACCGCTACGGCGACGCCGTCCGCGAGGCCGTCGACGCCGGGGTGCTGGTCGTCGAGGGCGCCGACTACGCCTTCCGGCACAGCCTGATGTGCGAGGCCGTGCTCTCGCAGCAGCTGCCGTTCGAGCGGCGCAGGCTGCACGAGCAGGCGGCGCGGGCGCTCTCCACGGACGCCGCCGACGACGTCGTCACGGCGGCGGCGGTGAGCCTGCACTGGGCCGCCGCCGGGCTGAACGACGAGGCCGCCGTGTGGAGCCTGCGCGCGGCGCGGAAGGCGCGTCGTCTCAACGCCTTCGCCGAGTCGTGGGCGCACTACCAGCGGGCGCTGGAGGTGGGGCGGCCGGACGCCGATCCGGAGGCGCACCTGGACCTGGTCCTCGAGGCCGCGGGCACGGCGCGGCTGGCGGGCGAGCCGGCGGCCGCGGCGGCGCTGCTCGACGAGGCCCTGCGGTCCGACGGGATCGCCCGCCCCGCACGCGCGAGCGCGCTCGAGCGGCTCGGCTGCTTCCTCTGGGAGGCCGGGCAGACCGGACGCAGCCGCGCCGCCTACGCCGAGGCCGCCGCCACCCTGGACGACGAAGTCACCGGCTGCCATGCGCAGGTCTGGGGGGCCATGGCCCGCGGCTCGTTCATCATGGCCGAGTTCGAGGACGCGGTTCGCGACGCCGACCGGTCGATCGCCGCCGCCCGCGAGCACGGGACGACGGCGGTGCTCGCCGACGCGCTGACCACGCGCGGCACCGCCGGCACCTTCCTGGGTGACCGGGGCGCCCTCGACCTGCTGCGCGAGGGCGTGCGGCTGGCCCGGGACGTCGAGGACCGCGTCGTCCTCTGCCGCAGCTACGCGAACCTCATCGTGGCGTACGAGTTCTCCGGCATGCCGGCGGAGGCGTCCGCGGCGGCGCTGGAAGGGCTCACCCTGCTGCCGGAGTACGGCCTCGAGCTGCCGGTCGGGGCGGCGCTGGCGTGCAACGCCACCAACATGCTCATCCGGCGCGGCCAGTACGCCCGCTGCGAGGCCGTGCTCGCCGAACTGCTCGACGGCCGGGTCACGCAGGGCCAGGGCCTGCACCTGCACCTGGAACGGGCCGAGCTGCACCTGGCCATGGGCAACACCGAGGCGGCCCGCGCGAGCCTCGCGGCCGCCGCGTCGTTGTCGGAGGCGGACGAGCCCACGGTGATCGCCGCCGTCGCCGGCGCGACGGCCGGCATCCAGGCGCAGGAGGGCGACCGGGACCGGTGCTACCGGACCGTCGACGAGGCGCTGCGGCGGCTGTCGGCGACCCAGGACCGCCACTTCCGCATCGAGCTCATCGTGATCGGTCTCCGCAACGAGGCCGACCGGGCCGGGCCGGTGACCGGACGCCTCGACCCGGAGGCCGAGGTGCGGCTCGACCGGCTGTCGGCCGAGGTGGAGCAGCTCGGGTCACCCGACTCCGACGACTACAACTTCGCCGCCGACCTCCGGACCGCGCGCAACGAGTACGCCCGGGCCCACGGCGTCGCGACCGCCGGGGACTGGGCGGAGGCGGTCCAGCTCTGGCGGTCCGCGGACCGTCCCCGGGAGGAGGCGTACTGCCTGCTGCGAGAGGCGGAGTGCCACGTGGCGGCCAAGCGGCGGGACAAGGCGGCCGCCGCCGCGGTGGAGGCCCGGACGATCGCGGCGCGACTCGGGGCCACCCCGGTCGTGCGGGAGGTCGACGCCCTGCTCAGCCGCACCCGCATGACGCCCGCGCCGGCGCCGGTTCCCCGGGACTCCGCGGAGAACCGCCCCTACGGATTGACCGACCGGGAGTTCGAGGTCCTGGCCCTGCTGGGCACCGGCGCGACCAACCGGCAGATCGCCCGTGAATTGTTCATCAGCGATCGCACGGTCGGTGTCCACGTGTCCCGCGTCCTGCATAAGCTGCAGGTCACCAACCGTGCGCAGGCCGCCGCCCTTGCCGCCAGGGTCGCCCGGTAGGTACCGGTCGGCCCCGCGGAAGGACCTCCATGCCTGTCATCAAGCTCTCGCTGTTCAACGACGCCGGCGAGCCGGACGAGACGGTCGAGCTCGACGAGGCCTTGGCGGAGCAGTTCAAGGCGACCGTCGACGCCCAGCCGGACCTGAACCTGCAGGAGGCGTTCCGCCGCGGCATCCAGCACGTGGTCGACCACGGTCCGCTCGGCGGCGGCGGCCAGCAGTAGTCACGCGAAGCTCGGCACCAGCTGCGCGCGCAGCGACTTGATCGCCCGTCCGCGCAGCGGTCCGAGGCTGCCCCGGGGCATCGACAGTTCCTGGCTCAGCGAGTCGTAGGACTGCTCGCCGCGCAGCATGGCCTGGACGACCAGCCGCTGCGTGGCCGGCAGGGTGTCCACCGCCCGGAGCAGCGCCGAGCGCAGCTCCAGCCGCATCAGGCCGCCGGCCATGTCGCTGTCGTCGGGCGCGATGTGCGCGCCCAGGTCCTCGGTCGGGATGGCGCGCTGCTGGGCACGGACGATGGCCAGGGCCTCGCGCCGGGCGGTCGTCGACAGCCACCCGGGCAGGGCGGCGGCGTCGTTGATCCGCGCGGCGTTCTTCAGCAGGAGCACCCAGGTGCGCTGCACCGCCTCGTCGACGTCGGCGTCGCTGCGCAGCACCCCGCGGGCCGACGACCGGAGGAGGCGCTCGTACCGGCGGACCGTGGTCTGCCACGCGGCGTCGTCCCCGGCGGCGAGGTCGGCCAGCAACCGGCTCCCGGCGTCCCGGTCGGTGGCGGCGGCGGGGGCTTCGGCGTAGGCGAGAGCGGGCATCGTTGCGGCTCCTTCGGCGTGGTTCGGTGTGCCGAGAAGGCTTCCGGGAACGCCGCATGCCGAAATCCGTCGTACGACGTATTCGCACCCTCGGGAACGACGTACGTCGTCCCCCGGCCCTACCTACGTCGTCCCGCGATCGGGCGCTCGTGGAGACCAGTGCCGCGCCGCCGGGCCGCCCGCCCACGGGTCGGCCGTGCCAAGGTCGGCAGCGACCGGCCCTGCCAGTAGGAGGCGACGTGAGCGACCACGTGTACAGGTTGAGCGAAATTGTCGGGAGCAGTCCGACGAGCGTCGACGACGCGGTCCGGAACGCCATCCGCAAGGCCGCGCAGACGGTCCGGAACATCGACTGGTTCCAGACCCAGGAGATCCGCGGTCAGGTCGTCGACGGCGACGTGGCCTACTTCCAGGTCACGGTGAAGGTCGGGTTCCGCGTCGAGGACTAGAGGGCACCGCCCTAATCGAAGCTGCCCGCGCCGTCCTTGCGGTAGGCCGACCGCCGCTCGACGCGCTCTCGCTCGGCCCGCTCGGCCCGCAGCCGGGCAGCCATGCCCGGGGGATAGCCGGCCTTGCGCGCCCGGTGCTCGATCGTCTCGGTCATGAAGGCCATGGAGAACATCAGCCCGAGCATCAGGCCGCCCACGGCCGCCGAGATGCGGTAGCTCAGGGGCACGGGGACGGCGACGAGGCAGACCACCACCACGGGCAGCATCTGGACGACGGCGCGGGCCACGTGCCGCCAGATCCACGTGCGGCGCGTCGTGTCGGCCAGCACCCACGGTGAGAGTTCGCGGGGCAGTCCGCCGCCCAGGGCGTACCAGACCCACTGGAGGGGGTTGGGCCGCGTGCGCATCCCTTGACGGTAGGCCGCGACCGGTCGCGTGGAAGGTGTGGTCGCCCGCCCGGATACACCCGATCGGGTCGCCGTTGCCCGCGGGGGAGCGGCGGGTGGAAACTCGCCGCATCGTGCCGTGAGGAGGCCGCCGTGCAGATCAGTTCGCTGTTGCGTCGCAAGGGCCACGAGGTGGCGACCATCGACGGATCGGAGAGCGTGCGGGCCGCCCTCGCGATGCTCGCCGACCGGGGCATCGGCGCCCTGGTCGTCTCCTCCGACGGCCGACGGGTCGAGGGGATCCTGTCCGAGCGCGACGTCGCGCGCGGATTGCACGAGCGCGGCGCGGCGCTGCTCACCCAGCCCGTCTCCAGCGTGATGACGGCGCAGGTGCACACCTGCCCCTCCGACGCGAACGTGCACTCGCTCGCGCAGACGATGACCGACCACCGCGTCCGCCACGTCCCCGTGGTCGACGACGGCCTCCTCGTCGGCATCGTGTCGATCGGTGACGTGGTCAAGGCCCGCCTCGACGAGCTGGAGGAGGAGCGCAAGCAGCTGGTCGACTACATCCAGACGCCCTGACCGGCTGACCGGACCCGCCGGGTCGTGAGCCTCGCTCACGATCTGGCCGGCGTGCGGCGTACGGTGCCAGCCGTGGACGAGCGTCGCCTGGGGATGGCCGCCGGGCTGGGCGCCTACGCCCTGTGGGGCCTGTTCCCCCTCTACTTCCCCCTGCTGGAGCCCGCCGGCGGGCTGGAGATCGTCGCGCACCGGGTGCTCTGGTCGCTGCTGTTCGTCGCCCTCCTGCTCACCGTGCTCCGCCGCTGGTCCCAGGTGCGCGCACTGGTCAGCGACCGGCGCCGCCTGCTCGTCCTGGCCGGCGCCGGATTCCTCATCGCCGTCAACTGGCTGGTCTTCGTCTACGGCGTGAACTCGGGCCACGTCGTCGAGACCTCGCTCGGGTACTTCATCAACCCGCTGGTCAGCGTGCTGCTGGGGGTCGTCGTCTTCGCCGAGCGCCTGCGCCCGCTCCAGTGGGTCGCGGTGGGCATCGCCACCGTGGCGGTCGTCGTCCTCACCGTCGACTACGGGCGGCCGCCCTGGATCGCGCTGGGGCTCGCCGCGAGCTTCGGGCTGTACGGGGTGATGAAGAAGCTAGTCCGCGTCGAGGCCGCCCCGGGTCTGTTCGTGGAGACGGCGATGGTCACGGTGCCCGCGGCCGTCGTCCTCGGGGTGCTGCACGCCGACGGGGCGGGGACCTTCGGCACCGAGGGCGCCGGCCACGCGCTGCTCCTGGCGACCTCGGGGATCGCCACCGCGATCCCGCTGTTGCTGTTCGCGGCGGCGGCCCGGCGGATCCCGCTGTCCACCGTGGGGTTGCTGCAATACCTCACCCCCCTGATGCAGCTCGCGATCGGCGTCTTCGTCTACGGCGAGGAGATGCCCCCGGCGCGGCTGGCCGGATTCGTGATCGTCTGGGCGGCCCTGGCGGTGTTCACCGCCGACAGCCTGCGACACGCCCGGACGACGACTCGCCGGACGTCGGACGACGCCGTTCCCGCAGGTCTCTGACCGGCTCCCGACCCGCGTTCCGCGGCGCCCACGACCGGTCGACGGAAATCGTCGGTGCCCCCGGTTACGGTCGCCGCGACGCCTCCCCGAAGCAGGGGTGGCCGGTACGGCAGGAGAGGGACGAACGATGATCAGCGACCCCGCCCCGGTGGTCTCCCCGCCCCGGGCAGACGGGTCAGGGGAGGCATCCGCGCAGGTCCTCCCCGTGGGGCTGTCCCGGAGGGAGCACGACATGCTCGCCTTCGAGCGGCAGTGGTGGCGCCGGCCCGGCGCCAAGGAGACCGCGATCCGCGACCAGTTCGGAGTGCCGCCGACGCGCTACTACCAGGTGCTCAACGCGCTCGTCGACAGGTCCGACGCGCTCGCGGCCGATCCGCTGCTGGTCCGGCGCCTCCGGCGGCTGCGTTCGGCACGACAGCGACAGAGATCTTCCGCAGATGCTGGGCAATGAGACGTACAGCCATTAGATTCGCTCACCGTGGGCAGGCACGCGGCGTCAGGCAGTGACGGAGTCGACTGGGGCGACGCCCCGGTCGCCGCGGGTCGTCGCCGGACGGACGGTCCCGATGCGCTGTGGAGCGGGTCTCCGGCCGCCGGTCTGAGCGACCAGGCGACCGACATCGGCCGCCTCCGCGCCGACCGCCGCCGCGACAGCGTGCTCGACTCCGCCCTCGAGGCCGGCCGCCGCCCGGGTGCCCGCCCCGCCGCCGGTCCGCCCGCCCCGGGTGGCGTCCGCACGCCCGATGCCGCCCGCCCGATGTCCCGGTCCCGGCTGCCGCTGCCCCCCGTCCCGGCGGGCTCCCGCCCGACCGGCCCGCGTACGACCGGCCCCCGCACGACGATGGCCCCGTTCCAGGCCGTGCCGTCGCCCGAGATCCCGGCTCCCGCCGTGGCCGCCGACGTTCTGGCACAGGTCCCCGCCCCCGCCGGCGCACCCACGGAGCGGCGCCGGTCCCGGTCGGCAGCCCCCGCTGCCGGCCGCGCCGGGCGTTCCTGGCGTGCCGAGGGACCGGAACACAAGGTCGTCGTGGCCGACGCCCCCGCCAAGGCAGGCCGTGGATCGGTCCCCGGCCCGCGGCTCGGTCGCCCGGGCACGCCGGCGGGCGCGCCGTCGCCCGCCTACGGCGACTGGACCAAGCCCTCCCGCGCCGAGCTGGCCGAGATGGCGGCGTCCGACGAGGCCGACTTCCTGTCCGGCCCGATCGCCGCGGCCCGGCTGCAGCCCGCGCCCGGCACCAGCGCCATCCCGGAGCGCTCCGTCGCCGGCCGTCGCGCGCGCTACGACGACGCGATCGACGACGCCGACGAGGCCGGCCATGACAACTACGACCTCGAGGACGAGCCGGCCCCGGCCACCGCGGGCCCCGTTCGCCGCGAGCACATGTCCGGCCCCGTCACCGGCGGCCGCGCCGCGCGCCGCGCGGAACTGCAGGCGGCCGATCAGGCCCGCAAGGAGGCGGCCAAGCGCAACGGCACGCCGATCATCAGCCCGCTGGACGAGGAGAAGCCTCCGCGTCGGTCCCGCGTCCTGATGGGCCTGGTGGCCATGGTCGTCGTCGCGCTGGGCGTTCTGGGCGTGTACCAGGTGACCGCGCCCAAGACGGGCGAGGCCGCCTCGCAGGCGTCCGCCGGCACGACGACGAGCGCCGAGGTGCCCTCCGTCAGCGCACTGCCGACGCTGCCCACCGCGCCCGTCGTCGTCGAGCCCAAGGTGGACCCCGCGCTGAAGGCGCCGGTCACCGTCCTCAACGCCACCAAGACCACCGGCCTCGCGGCGAAGATCGCCGCGGCCATCAAGGGCGGTGGCTGGGAGACCCCGGCGATCGGGACGTACACCGGCACCGACGTGGCCGCCACGACCGTCTTCTTCACCAAGGGGAACGAGACCCAGCGCCAGGCGGCGCTGAACCTGATGAAGCAGTTCTCCCAGGTGGTCAGTGGCCCCACGCCCCGGTTCTTCGAGATGCCCGCCGGCATCGCGGCTCCCGGCCTGGTCGTCGTCATCACCGGCGACTGGATGCCCTGATCCGCCGCTCCGGCGCTTCTCGCTCCGCCCGGAACACGCTCCGCTCCTCGTCCGTTGGCCGCTTCGTGCGTCCCGCCCCCGGGCCCGTGCGTTCCCGCCCGCGCCGAGGCGCCCGCGGAGCGCTGGCCCTCCTGCTCCCGCTCCTCACCCTCACCGGTCTCGTTCCCCTCGCGCAGCCCGCGGCCGCGGACGACGTCCGGACCGAGGACGCCCGGATCCCGTCCGGGTCGGGGCCCGACGCGGTCGAGCTCGACACGACCGTCTACGTGCCCGGCGCGGCGACGGACGGGCGAGCCCCCGCGGTGGTCCTCGCGCACGGGTTCGGCGGCAGCAAGGAGTCGGTGGCCGGCGACGCCCGCGACCTCGCCGACCGGGGCTACGTCGTCCTCACCTACTCCGCCCGCGGCTTCGGGCGCAGCACCGGACAGATCGGCCTGGACGACCCCCGGTACGAGGTCGCCGACCTCTCCACGCTGATCGACGTCCTCGCGAAGCGGGACGACGTCCTCCTCGACGGTCCGGGTGATCCGCGCGTCGGCGTCGCCGGCGCGTCCTACGGCGGGGCCCTCTCCCTGCTGGGCGCGGCCTACGACGACCGGATCGACGCGATCGCGCCGCAGATCACCTGGAACTCCCTGACCGCGGCGCTCTTCCCGTCGCAGCAGGGCGTGGAGGACGCGCCCACCCCGGCGGCGACACCGGAGAAGTCCGACACCGGCGTCTACAAGCGGCTGTGGGCCGGCCTCTTCTTCGGGGTCGGTTCCGCGCCGTCCGGCGGGCTGCTGGGCGCCCTCGGCGGCGGCGGAGCGGGCGGCGGGCCGACGGGCGCTCCAGCGTCCGGTCGCCCCTCGACGGGCCTCCCCGGGGCCGACCCGGCCGCCGTGGAGCAGGCGCTGACCTGCGGCCGGTTCCGCGCCGACATCTGCGCGGCCTACCAGTCCGCGGCGGCGTCGGGCACGCTCACGCCGGAGATCCGCGCGGTGCTCGACCGCAGCAGCCCCGCGCGGGTGCTCGACCGCGTCCACGCTCCCACCCTGCTGGTGCAGGGCACCCAGGACTCGCTCTTCGGACTCGGCCAGGCCGACGCCAATGCCCGGGGCATCGCCGCGAACGGCACGCCGGTCACGGTCGTCTGGTACGCCGGCGGTCACGACGCGCAGGCGTCGGACCAGGTCACCGCCGACCTGCGGGAGCAGGTCGCCGCGTGGTTCGACTTCCACCTGCGCGGGATCGGCGCCGACCCCGGCACCGGCTTCCAGTTCCCCGCGCCGACCGGGCTCTCCGGGGGCCTCGGTACCGTGCAGGGCGGCACCCAGACCGATCGGGCCGAGCACTATCCGGGGCTGGACGGCGCGAGGCCGGTGGAGCGCACGTCGGTCGCCGTGAGCGGCTCACCGCAGCCCGTCGTCACGCCGGCCGGCGGTACCCCCGCGGCGATCACGACCGTGCCGGGCCTCGGCTCACTGGGTGCGGCGCTCGGCGGGACGGCGGTCGAGATCCCCGGCCAGTTCGCCGTCTTCGCGAGCCGGCCGCTGGACGCCGCGGTGGAGGTCGTCGGTGCCCCGACGGTCACGCTCGCCGTCTCCTCGCCCAGCGGCTCGGCGACCCTGTTCGCGAAGCTCTACGACTCCGGACCCGATGGCGGGCTGACGCTGCCCTCCGGCCTGGTGGCCCCACTCGCGCTGACCGGGCTCTCCACCGACCCGAGCGCGCCCACGCCGGTCGAGGTGACGCTGCCGGGCATCGTGCACCGCTTCGAGGCCGGTCACACGATGCGGGTGGTGGTGTCCTCCACCGACCAGGCGTTCGCCCTGCCGTCCGAGGCGGCGGTCTACTCGGTCGGCCTGGCCGCGTCCGACACCGCGCTCTCCGTGCCCCAGGTCGCGGCGGCACCCGACACCGGCGCCGGCACCTCTCGCTGGTGGGTCCTCCTGGCCGTCCTCGCCGTCCTCGGGCTGCTCGGCTGGGCCGTGGCCATGCTGTGGGGACGACGTCGTCGCCGCCAGGTGACGGCGGTCGAGCCCGACGGCGAGGACGTGCCGCTGCGCTTCGAGGGCGTGACCAAGGCGTACAAGGACGGCTTCGTCGCCGTCCGCGACCTCTCCTTCGAGGTTCGTCGCGGGCAGGTACTCGGTCTGCTGGGGCCCAACGGCGCCGGCAAGACGACGTCCCTGCGGATGCTCATGGGGCTGATCCGGCCGACCGAGGGGCGGATCAGCATCTTCGGGCACGCCGCCCGGCCGGGTGCTCCGGTGCTGTCCCGCCTCGGCTCGTTCGTCGAGGGCACCGGGCTCCAGCCGCACCTCTCCGGCCGCGACAACCTGCGGTTGTACTGGGCGGCGACCGGCCGGCCGGCCGACGACGCGCACATGGACGAGGCGATCGAGGTGGCCGGACTCGGTACCGCGATCGACCGCCCGGTGCGCCGCTACAGCCAGGGCATGCGCCAGCGGGTCGCGATCGCCCAGGCGATGCTCGGACTGCCGGACCTGCTGGTCCTCGACGAGCCGACCAACGGACTGGACCCGCCGCAGATCCACGCCATGCGGGAGGTGCTGCGCTCGTACGCGGCGACCGGTCGCACGGTGATCGTGTCCAGCCACCTGCTCAGCGAGATCGAGCAGACCTGCAGCCACGTGGTGGTCATGGCCAAGGGGCAGAAGATCGCCCAGGGGACGGTGGAGGAGATCGTCGGTACCGGTGGCGCCGTGCTCGTAGGGCTGACCGACGACGCCGAGACCGACCGCGCGATCGCCGTCCTCGAGCAGTTGCCCGGCGTGCGCGCGGCCGGCACCGACGAGGGGCTGGTGGCGGAGCTGGACGGCTACGGGCGGGCGGCCGCACTGCAGGCGCTCGTGGGCGCCGGCATCGGGGTCGACCAGTTCACGCCCCGCCGCCGGCTCGAGGATGCGTTCCTGGCACTCGTGGGGGAGGGCTCATGACCGCGACCGATCCGGCACTCATGGTCACGACTGCCGAACACGTGCAGCCCACGGGGGCGGTGGCCGGGTACCGGCCGGAGCGGACGCTCCGGCTGTCCGTCGAGCTGCGCCGCCAGTTCAAGCGCCGGCGCACGATCGGCATCTTCGCGCTGATGGTCGCCCTGCCGCTGATCCTCATCGCGGCGCTGCAGCTCGGTGGCTCGGACGAGGCGGCGCAGAACAGCCGGATCAACCTCGTGGACGTCGCGACGTCGGGCGGGCTGAACTTCACGCTGTTCGTGCTGTTCGCGACGACCGGCTTCTTCCTCGTCGTCGTGTTCGCGCTCTGCTTCGGGGACTCCGTGGCCAGCGAGGCGCAGTGGGGGTCCCTGCGCTACACGCTGGCCACCCCGGTCCCACGCATGCGGCTGCTCCGCCAGAAGTGGATCGCCGCGCTGGTGCAGTCGGTGGGGGCGATGGTGCTGCTCACGGCGGTCGCGGTGATCGCCGGTGGCATCGCGTTCGGGTTCGACGACATCCAGACCCCGATCGGCGTCACGCTCGACCAGGGGGAGGGGATGCTGCGGCTGGCCGGGATGCTCGGCTACCTCGCCGTCCACCTGCTCGTCGTCGGCACGCTGGCCTTCTGGTTCTCGACGATCACCGACGCGCCCCTGGGTGCGGTCGGTGGGGCCGTGTTCACCATGTTCGTGTTCGCGATCCTGGACCAGGTCGAGCAGCTGGGGTCGATCCGCGACTGGTTCCCGACCGCGAACGAGTTCGCCTGGACCGACCTGCTGCAGACGCCGGTCGACTCCTCGGACCTGTTCCGCGGCGTGGTGCAGTCGCTGGTCTACGCCGCCGTCTTCACCGCTCTCGCGTTCCGCCACTTCTCCCGCCGCGACGTGACGAGCTAGTGGAGTGCCACGGCGCGGAAAACGCGCCCGTGGCACTCCACTACAGGCTCGCGCGGACGGCCTCGGCCCAGCCCTCGCCCACCGCGCCGTCGGTGACGACGGCATTGGGGACGGCGGCCAGCAGCTCGGCCATCCCGTCGACCGTGGCCCCGTTCGCGGTGATCCACAGCCTGCCCACGGCGGGCGCCATCTCGAGGTCGCTCACGCTGTCGCCGATCGCCACCGCATCGGCCGGCGCGATGCCGCGGCGCTCCAGGTCCCACGCGATGGCCAGCCCCTTGGAGATGCCCCGCGGCATCAGGTGGTAGATCCGCGGCGGCCCGTCGGCAGGATCCAGCACGGTGCCGCTGGCCGCCGGGACGGTGGCGGGCAGGGCGCCGTTGTCCTTGAGCGTGAGCCAGCCCAGCCCCTGCTGGGCGAGCCACGCGTCGACGGCGAGCGGATCGACGTGGCCGCGCAGCAGCGCATCGGTCGTGTGGGTCGTGTGCCAGGGCGCGTGCCACTCCAGCCGGCCCGCGTGCTCCTCGAACAGCCGCTGGACGACGCCGTCCTCGAGCAGGACCTCCATCGGCGTCCGGCCGGCGTGCTCGGCCGGCATCTCGCCGGTGAGGTGGCGGACTCCCCGGCCGCCGTCCCAGCTGATCGTCGCGCCGAGTTCGGCGATGGCGCCGTCGGCGGCGAAGATCCGGGCCGCCTCGACGACCTGCTCGAACGTCCGGCCGCTGACCAGCACCAACGCAACGCCGGCCCGGTGCAGGTCGAGCAGCGCAGCTGCCGGGCCGTCGGTCAGCTCGCGGCCGGCGGTGTGCCAGAAGGAGCCGCGCGGGCCGACCATCGTGCCGTCGAGGTCGGTGTAGACGATGCGCGCGGTCACCGGCCCATCCTGACCAGCCGCGAGCGCCGATCGCCCACTGGGTACAGTCGTGCCCGTTCCACTCATCCAGAGGGGCAGAGGGACACGGCCCGACGAAGCCCCGGCAACCGCCGACCGACGCGATGACGCGCCGGCCGGGAGGTGCCAATTCCGTCCCGCGCGGCTCGACGGCCCGACGCGGGGAAGATGAGGAGGTAGTCGTCGCATGACCCTGACCGCTCCGGGTTCCACCCAGGCCGACTCGACCGCCGGTGGCCCCACGCCGCCGAACCCCGCCCGCGGGCTCGTGTGTCGCAACTGCGGCGCCACGTTCGGCCTCATCGCCGAGCACGCGTGCGCCGAGTGCTTCGGCCCGCTGGAGGTCGACTACGACCCCGGGCTGATGCGCGCGGTGACCCGCGAGCAGATCGAGGCCGGCCCGCAGAACATCTGGCGCTACTGCGCCCTGCTGCCGGTGGGTCACGACCCGGCCAGCCGGGTGAGCCTCGACCCGGGCCTCACCCCGCTGGTGCGCGCCGACCGGCTGGCCGAGGAGCTGGGCCTCACCGGCGGCCTGTGGGTGAAGGACGACTCGGCCAACCCGACCCACTCCTTCAAGGACCGCGTCGTGAGCATGGCCGCGACCGCCGCGAAGGGCCTCGGCTACCGCAAGATCGCCGCCGCCTCGACCGGCAACCTGGCCAACTCGGTGGCCGCCCACGCCGCCCGCGCCGGCATCCCGTCCTTCGTCTTCATCCCGTCCGACCTCGAGCCCGGCAAGGTCGTGCAGTCGGCGGTCTACGGCCAGACGCTGGTCGCCGTCGACGGTTCCTACGACGACGTCAACCGGCTGACCAGCGAGCTCGCCGAGACCGACGAGTTCGAGGACACCGCGTTCGTCAACCAGAACGTGCGGCCGTACTACGCCGAGGGCTCGAAGACGATGGGCTACGAGATCGCCGAGCAGCTCGGCTGGCGGATCCCGGCCCAGGTCGTCATCCCCATGGCGTCGGGCTCGCTGCTGACCAAGGTGGACAAGGCGTTCCGCGAGCTGACCGCCGCCGGCATCGTCGAGGCCACCGAGTGGACGATCTTCGGTGCCCAGTCGGCCGGCTGCGACCCGATCGCCACGGCGTTCGACAACGGCTGGGACGTCGTCAAGCCGGTCAAGCCGTTCGGCATCGCCAAGTCGCTGAACATCGGCAACCCCGCCGACGGGCCCTACGCGCTCGACGCGATCCGCCGCACCGGCGGCGCCGTCGGCCGGGTGGGGGACGACGAGATCGTGCAGGGCATCCGCGATCTCGCCCGCACCACCGGGGTGTTCGCCGAGACCGCCGGTGGCGTGACGATCGCGGTGCTGCGGCAGCTGGTCGGCGACGGGCGGCTGGACCCGGCGAAGGAGACCGTCGTCCTCAACACCGGCGAGGGCCTGAAGACGCTCGACCCGCTGACGCCGGTGGTCGGCTTCACGCACCGGGTGGAGCCCTCGCTGAAGTCCGTGCGGGCGACCGGTCTGATCAGCTGACCCGAGGGTCGGCACCCGGGTAGCCGCGCGTAGGGTCGTGCCGATCCCCGGATCGGGTTACGGATACATCCCGATCCGGGCTCTGTACTGCGTGGATGTACCGCATACAGCCATTTCCCCTGTACCGTCTCGCGCGGTTCGAGTTCCACGCGCGTGTTCGACGGGCGGAAGAGCGAGACCCCGACCCCACGCACCGTGGGGCCGTCCGCACGCACGAAACGTGGGAGACACACGTGGCACAGGGCACCGTGAAGTGGTTCAACGCCGAGAAGGGCTTCGGCTTCATCGCCGTCGACGGCGGCCAGGACGTCTTCGTCCACTACTCGGCCATCCAGATGGACGGGTACAAGAGCCTCGAAGAGGGCCAGCGGGTCAACTTCGAGGTCGTCCAGGGCGCCAAGGGCCCCCAGGCGGACGCCGTCACCGCCGGCTGATCTCAGCTCGACACCGAGGCCCGGTTCCCGCGAGGGAGCCGGGCCTCGCTGCGTTCCGAGGCCCCGGGCGTCGAAGCAAGGTGCCCTTTTCGGGTGGGAACAGCCGGACGATGGACCCCGTTCTTGCACTCACAAGGGTCGAGTGCCAGACTCATTTCTGGCACTCGGGCCACCCGAGTGCCAATCAGGTCGGAACGGTGAGGCACCGGTCAGTGGACCGAAGGAGCGTCCACGTCGCTGGTGTCGTCCGTCGCGGGCGCCGAACCCGGCCGGGCAGCGATCAATGCATGGAGGACATCACCACATGGCCAAGATGATCGCGTTCGACGAAGAGGCGCGCCGCGGCCTCGAGCGGGGAATGAACATCCTCGCCGACGCCGTCAAGGTGACGCTCGGCCCCAAGGGCCGCAACGTCGTACTCGAGAAGAAGTGGGGTGCCCCCACCATCACCAACGATGGTGTGAGCATCGCCAAGGAGATCGAGCTCGAGGACCCCTGGGAGAAGATCGGGGCCGAGCTGGTCAAGGAGGTCGCGAAGAAGACCGACGACGTCGCGGGTGACGGCACCACCACCGCCACCGTGCTCGCCCAGGCGCTCGTGCGCGAGGGTCTGCGCAACGTCGCCGCCGGCGCGAACCCGATGGCCCTGAAGAAGGGCATCGAGAAGGCCGTCGAGGCCGTCAGCGAGTACCTCCTCTCGACCGCCAAGGACGTCGAGACCAAGGAGCAGATCGCCGCCACCGCCTCGATCTCCGCCGCTGACCCCGCCATCGGTGAGCTCATCGCCGAGGCCATGGACAAGGTCGGCAAGGAAGGTGTCATCACCGTCGAGGAGAGCAACACCTTCGGCCTCGAGCTCGAGCTCACCGAGGGCATGCGCTTCGACAAGGGTCACCTGTCGGCGTACTTCGTGACCGACTCCGAGCGCATGGAGACCGTGCTCGACGACCCGTACATCCTGGTCGTCAACGGCAAGATCAGCTCCGTCAAGGACCTGCTGCCGCTGCTGGAGAAGGTCATGCAGTCGGGCAAGCCGCTCGCGATCATCGCCGAGGACGTCGAGGGCGAGGCCCTCGCGACCCTGGTGGTCAACAAGATCCGCGGGACCTTCAAGTCCGTCGCCGTCAAGGCCCCGGGCTTCGGTGACCGTCGCAAGGCCATGCTGGCCGACATCGCCATCCTCACCGGTGGCCAGGTCATCAGCGAGGAGGTCGGCCTCAAGCTCGACAACGCCGACATCTCCCTGCTCGGCCGCGCGCGGAAGTTCGTCACCACCAAGGACGAGACGACCCTCATCGAGGGCGCCGGTGACCCCGACCAGATCCAGGGGCGGGTCAACCAGATCCGCGCCGAGATCGAGAAGTCGGACTCCGACTACGACCGCGAGAAGCTGCAGGAGCGCCTGGCCAAGCTGGCCGGTGGCGTCGCCGTCATCAAGGCCGGCGCCGCGACCGAGGTCGAGCTCAAGGAGCGCAAGCACCGCATCGAGGACGCCGTCCGCAACGCCAAGGCCGCCGTCGAGGAGGGCATCGTCGCCGGTGGTGGCGTCGCTCTCGCGCAGGCCACGTCCGTCGCGTTCGACAAGCTCGAGCTCGAGGGTGACGAGGCGACCGGTGCCAACATCGTGCGCGTCGCGCTCGAGGCGCCGCTGAAGCAGATCGCGATCAACGCCGGCCTCGAGGGTGGCGTCGTCGCGGAGAAGGTCCGCAACTCCGACACCGGCTGGGGCCTCAACGCCGCCACCGGCGAGTACGTGGACCTGGTCGCCAGCGGGATCATCGACCCCGCCAAGGTGACCCGCTCGGCGCTGCAGAACGCCGCCTCCATCGCGGCGCTCTTCCTCACCACCGAGGCCGTCATCGCCGACAAGCCGGAGAAGAACCCGCCGGCCATGCCGGGCGGCGACGGCGGCATGGGCGGCATGGACTTCTGAAAAACACCCCGTCCTCCTCACCCCTCGCAGGCTCGGGGTGAGCCTCTGGACGGGGCCGCCGCACTGCACTACAGCACTGCCCGGCAGGGGCGGTCCGCTTCCGAGCGGGCCGCCCCTGTCGGCGTCTGTGGGACTGGCACATCCCCGCGATCACGGGGTCCTGACCAGTTCAACGCGGTGAATCGTGGTCACGGGTCCATGATCGCGGCGAACCTCACTCCGGCGAGAAGACGCAGAACTCATTGCCCTCCGGGTCGGCCAGCACGTCCCACTCGATCGCACCGTCGGGCTCGGTGTCGGCGTCCCGCGGCCGCACCAGGGTCGCGCCGAGAGCGAGCAGCGCCTGGGTGTCGCCCAGGACGTCGTGGTGCATGCGGTTCTTCGCGATCTTCGGCTCCGGCACCGGGACGATCCACATGAGCGGCCCGTGCCCGTTGGGGTCGACGATCGGCACCGGCCACTCGGTCGGCCGCGTCCACCCCTCCTCGGGAGGAGCCACGTCGTCCCGGCGCACGTAGCCCATGGCGGCGCACCACCAGTCGGCCAGGGTCTGGTGGTCGCGGGCGTCGAGGCAGAGGTCCTTGAACCGGGCAGGTGTGGTCACCCGGGCAGCTGACCACACCGAGCGCCCATCCCGCACGCGGGTGACGATCATGGACGTGGCCGTGATCATCGGGACGTCGGGCTGGCAGTACCGCGACTGGCGGGGCCGCTTCTACCCGGCCAAGCTCCCGCAGCGGCTGTGGCTGGAGCACTACGCCCAGTTCTTCGCCACGGTGGAGAGCAACAACGCGTTCTACCGGCTGCCCGAGCACGCCACGTTCGTCGCCTGGCGCGAGCGCACCCCGCCCGACTTCCGCTGGGCGGTCAAGGCCAGCCGCTACCTCACCCACATCAAGCGGCTGAAGGAGCCGGAGGAGCCGGTGGCGCGGCTGATGTCGCGGGCCGAGGGCCTCGAGCACCGGCTCGACACGATCCTGCTGCAGCTGCCGCCGACACTGCAGGCCGACGCCGAACTGCTGCGCGAGTGCCTGGCGCAGTTCCCGTCCGGCACCCGGGTCGCCGTCGAACCGCGGCACACCAGTTGGTGGACCGACGAGATCCGCGCCCTGCTCGAGCGGTACGGCGCGGCGCTGTGTTGGGCGGACCGCGACGAAGAGGCCGTGGCGCCGCTCTGGCGCACGACCGACTGGGCCTACCTGCGCTTCCACCGCGGCATCGAGAACTGGCGTTATCGCCCCGAGACGCTGCAGCTGTGGGCCGACCGGCTGGCCGCCACCTGGACGGCGGAGCAGGACGTGCTCGTCTACTTCAACAACGACCCCGGGGGAGCGGCCACCATCGACGCTGCCCTGTTCGCCGACGCCGTCCGCCGCGCCGGGGGGACGCCGACCCGCGTGCCGACGCCCGACCAGGCCGTCGGCCTGACCTGGACGCCCGACCAGAAGACGCCAGGGCTGCCCGCGCCGGCCTAGGTGAGGACGGCGGGATCCTCCGCGTGCCGCACGCCGAGCTGCTCGGCGGCGTCGTTCAGCAGCCGCTGGACGGCGAGGGTGTCGGCGAGCGGCATGACATCGCTCTCCTGCCGGCCCTCGCGCACGCCCTCGGTGACCGCGATCAGCTCGTGCGAATACCCGGCCCCGAGCGGAGGACGGGTGATCGTCTCCGGGTCGGCCCCGGCCCGGTGCAGGACGATCGTCTCGGGGTGGTGGAAACGGGGGAGGACGTCGATCCAGCCCGCCGTCCCGAACACCCGCGCCTGGCCGGGGAGCGCGTTGCGCAGGGAGGTCGTGAGCGTCGCCGTCCTCCCGTCGGCGTAGTCGAGCAGCAGCGCGGCCTCGGCGTCGGCACCGGAGGGGAACAGCGAACCGGCGGCGACCACACGTTCCGGCGTCCCCAGCAGCATCTGGGCGAAGGAGACGACGTAGACGCCGAGGTCGAGCAGCGCGCCGCCGCCGAGCGCGAGGTCGAAGAGCCGGTCGGCCGGGTCGTACTCCCGCGTCACGCCGAGGTCGGCCTGTACCGAGCGCACCTCTCCGATCGCGCCGTCGGCGATCAGCTCGCGCATGGCGACGACGGCCGGCTGGAAGCGCGTCCACATCGCCTCCATGACGAAGACGCCGGTCTCCCGCGCCAGGTCGATCACCTCGGCCGCGCCCGGCGTGGTGGCCGTGAACGACTTCTCCACCAGCAGGGCCTTGCCCGCACGCAGCGCCGCCAGCGCGATCGCGTGGTGCTGCGGATGCGGCGTGGCGACGTAGAGGACGTCGACGTCCGGGTCGGCCAGGATCTCCTTGTACGAGCCGTACGCCCGGTCGAGTCCGTGCCGGGCGGCGAAGTCGTCGGCGCGTGCCTGCGACCGGGAGGCGACCGCGACCGCCCGGGCCCCGTCGACGACGGCGAAGTCCTCGACCACCTTCTCGGCGATGCGCCCTGGCCCGACGACTCCCCAGCGGATCTGCGTGCTCACGAGGCCGAACGCTAGCCGGAGGCGGCAGACTGCCCTCCGTGACCCTGCTGATCGACGACCCCGTGTGGCCGTGGCGGGGCCGTCGGTGGTCGCACCTGGTCAGCGACGTCTCCTACGACGAACTGCACGCCTTCGTGCAGGGCGAGCTGGGCATCCCGCGCCGTGCCTTCCAGGGCGACCACTACGACGTGCCGGAGGAGCTCCACGACATCGCGGTCGCCGCCGGGGCGCAGGCGGTCGGCGGGCGGGAGCTGCTCAGCCGGTTGATGGCGGCGGGGCTTCGCCGGAAGAAGCCGCGCGTCCTCTGAGCAGGGTCAGCTCGGCGGTCAGGTTCGCGGCAGCGGTCGCCGTCCACTGCTCGGCCGCCTCCGGCGTCCGGTAGAGCGCGGGCAGGGCGACCAGCGATTCGAGGACGGCGATCCGTCCCCGGATGAAGTCGTCGTCGGAGAGGTGCGCGTACTCCTCCCGCACCGCCGAGGCGTAGGCCGCGTATGCCTGCGGCGGCCCGGCCAGGACGGCCAGGTCCGCGTCGCAGAGGACGGCGCCGTTGACGTCGTCCGGAGCCGGGTCGTGGCCCGCGGTCAGCAGGACCAGGCGTTCCACCTCGGCCCGTCGCTCGTCGGGCACGAGCCCGCGCAGCCCGGCCCGGGCGCGCTCGGCGCTGACCTGCTCGTTGTCGGTGCGGGTCGGGTCGTACACCACGTCGTGGTACCAGGCGGCGAGCCGGACGGCGGCGGGATCGGGAGCCGTCGCCTCCAGCTGGGCCACGACCCCGAGGACGGCGGCCAGGTGGGCGAGGTCGTGATAGCGGCGGTGCGGCTGACTCCACGCGTCGACCAGGGAGGCCCACTCCGTGCGGGAGGTCTCCGAGTCGCCGGCCAGTTCGGCCCAGGCGTCGAAGCCCACGAGGGCCCCCGGCGATCCGGTCACCGCGCACCGCCGGTGCGCACGGTCACAGGCAGCATGGGCCGGAGTCTGGCATGTCGGAGGACTCGTGCTGCCTGCTGCGGGCGCTAGCTTGTCGGCCGTGACCCAACCGCCACCCCCGCCGGGCTGGTACCCCGACCCCGCCGGGAGAGGCGGCAGTCGCTGGTGGAACGGCCAGGGCTGGACCGAGCACCTGCAACCGGCCGCTGCGCCGCCTGCACCACCCCCGGCCGCTCCCGTCCCGGCGCCCGGGGTGGGAGCACCCTCGCCGGCAGCGCAGCAGGTGACGGGCCACGGGCCCTCGCTGTACGAGCAACCGGTCCTGCTCGTGTCCCAGAAGACGAAGATCATCGAGCTGACCAACGAGTACGCCGTCTTCGACGGGCAGGGCCAGCAGATCGGCGCGGTCGTGGAGGTCGGGCAGAGCACGGTGAGGAAGGCCGTGCGCTTCCTCTCCAGCCTCGACCAGTTCCTGACGCACCGGCTCGAGGTGCACGACGCGACGGGTCCGGTCCTCGTGCTCACCCGACCGGCGAAGATCGTGAGATCGCGCGTCGTGGTCAGCCGGCCCGACGGGGCGCCGATCGGCGAGATCGTCCAGGCCAACGTCTTCGGCAAGATCCGGTTCGACCTCGTGTCGGACGGCCGGTTGGTCGGTGCCATCCAGGCGGAGAACTGGCGCGCCTGGGACTTCGCGATCGTCGACGCGGCGGGCACGGAGGTCGCCCGGATCACGAAGAAGTGGGAAGGCCTCGCGCGGACCCTGTTCACGACGGCCGACCGCTACGTCGTCCTGGTGCACTACCGGCTGCCGGAACCGCTGGCCAGCATGGTGATCGCCTCGGCGCTCACCGTCGACACCGCGCTCAAGCAGGACGACCGCGGCTGGAACTGACCATGACACTGCGATCCTCCGGATCGCACCGCGACCAGTTGCCGTCCCGACCTGCGTGGAGCCGCTTCGTCGCACCTACGCGGACCCTTCGGGCCCGCTCGGCGCGACACCTACCGCCGTCCGCGAGTAGCCTCGTGGATGTCCGGGCCGGGTGCATCGTGCCCCCGGGTGCCATTTGGTTACCGCCTTCACGGAATACCGCCCCGACCTCGGTCGGGGGCTGGAGCCGCGTTGTGCATCTCGCCGCGAGGCGGCCGTCATCCGGTCCGGACCCGAACGAACGACAGCCCCCGACCTCATTCGAGGTCGGGGGCTGTCGCCTTGTGCGCGGGCGATCAGTAGGTCTCGTCGGTGGTGGTGCGCTGCACCGGGGCGCCGGCCGCCGGGGCGGCGTAGCCCTCGCTGTGGGTGACCCGACGGCGCGAGCGCGGACCCCAGACGGCCACCTCGAGAACGATCCCGAGCGCACCGACGATCATGAGGATCCATCCGACGACCTGCAGGTCGACGCCACTGACGTCGACGCGGAGGGCGAAGGTGAGAATCGCGCCGAGCGCGAGCAGGACGATCGCTGTTCCGAGCCGCATGGCAACTCCATTCCTCGCGGTCGGCTGCGCGGGGCTGTCCTCCGCGCACGCTCGACCGACGGCGGTCGCCGCGGACCGGACATGCCCTCGACCTGGGCTTTGATGCAACGAGCCCCACGCGATCAACCGATCGGGTGAGGCCGTCCTGGGCGCCTAAGGGGCCTCAGACGCAGCCGCCCGGCAGGACTGCCTGACTGCCCGATGCCCGGCCCCACCCCTCAGCACGACCGTTGTCCTCGTCCACCAGGGCCCGCCTGGTGAATCGAGAGGAAACGAAGATGACCTCGTACTACTTCATCAACCCGGCCCTCGACGCGGAGCTCGCCTACCGCCGAGAGGTCCTGCAGGCCTCCGGTCGCGGCACGCGCACCCGTCGCGCTGCCAGGCTCCGCAACCGCAAGGCGACCCGCTGAGTACCGCCCCGGCGTCCGCCGGGGCGGTCCTGTCTCTGGTCCGTGCCACGATCGACGCCGTGCCACGCTGGGACGACGCGCCGCTGGTGGGCCGAGCCGATGAGCTCGCCCGCCTGCTGGCGCGTGTCGACCGGGCGGCGGCCGGCCGCACTTCCGCCGTCCTCCTCGCCGGCGACGCCGGCGTGGGCAAGACTCGGCTGCTCGACGAGCTCTCCGCGCGGGCCGCCGCACGAGGCGTCCGCGTGCTCACCGGCCACTGCGTCGACCTCGGCGACGTCGGCCTGCCCTACCTGCCCTTCGTCGATCTGCTCCGTGTGGTCACGGCCGATCCCGAGCTCGCACCGACCGGCGCCCGCAACCCCGTCCTGGCCGGTCTGCTCGCCGGGCGTCCCGGCTCCACGGTGCCGGTGCCTCCGGCGTCGGAGCGCAGTGACCTGACCCGCCCGCTGCCGCACCGGGCCGCGCCCCAACCCGTGGAGGACGGCCGGCTGCAGCTCTTCGAGTCCGTCGCGGCGCTGATCTGCGAGGTGGCGAGCAAGGGGCCACTGCTCATCATCCTGGAGGACCTGCACTGGGCCGACCGGTCCAGTCGCGATCTGCTCCGGTACCTGCTGGCGCGGCTGGTCGATGAGCCGGTCGTCGTCGTCGCGTCCTACCGCGCCGACGACCTGCACCGCCGCCACCCGCTGCGCCCGTTGCTGGCCGAACTGGTCCGGCTGCCCAGCGTGGAGCGGCTGGACCTGCTTCCCCTGCCCGACGCCGAGGTCGGGGCACTCGTCCGCGGTCTGGCGGCGTCGAGTGGCGGCATCGCCGAGAGCACGGTGGCCGACGTCGTCGCGCGCGCGGAGGGCAACGCCTTCTACGCCGAGGAGCTGCTCGCCGCCGGCCAGCACGGCGAGGCGCTGCCACTGGGCCTGACCGACGTGCTGCTGGCGCGGGTGGAGCAGCGGTCGCAGGCCGCCCAGCAGGTCGTGCGCATCGCCGCCGTGGCCGGCCGCCGGGTGCGCCACGAGCTCGTCGCCGCCGTCGGGGGTCTCGGTCCGGCGGAGCTGGACGACGCACTCGCCGAACTGGTGCACTCCCACCTGCTGGTCGTGTCCGACGACCGGCGCTACCGGTTCCGGCACGCGCTGCTGCGCGAGGCCGTCCTGGCCGACCTGCTGCCCGGCGAGCGGGTGCGGCTGCACGCGGCCATCGCCGCCTACCTCGCCGCCACCCCGGGCGCGGGCACCGCCGCCGAGCGCGCCCACCACGCGCGCGAGAGCAACGACCTTCCGGGTGCCTTCGACGCGTCCCTCGAGGCCGCCGTCGCCGCCGGCCGGGTCGGTGCGCCGGCGGAGCAGTTGCAGCACCTCGAGGCCGCACTCGCCCTCTGGTCCGCCGTCCCGGATGCCGCGAAGCGGGCCGGCCGGGACCAGGCGGCGCTCGTGCTGGAGACCGCCGGCGCGGCGCGCACGGTGGGCGAGGTCCATCGGGCCGTGGCGCTCCTCCGGTCGGCCCTCGTCCTGCTCGGTCCGGACGCCGACCCCGCCACCCGGGCGCGCGTCCACTACACGCTCGCCCAGGCGATGGTGCGCTTCGAGGACGACGCGGGTGCCTACCACGAGAGCTCGGCAGCGATGACGCTCGTGCCGGCCGACCCGCCCTCGGAGGTGCGCACCTGGGCCGCGGCCACGCACGCGCGGATGAGCTACAGCCTGGGGCTCATGGACGAGGGCGACGCCGCGGCCGAGGAGGCGCTGGCGGCCGCCGACAAGCTCGGCCTCGACAGCGCCTGGTCCGACACCGCCGTCTCTCAGGTGCGGGCACGGGCCGACGTCGACCCCGTGGTCGTGCAGCAGCGGCTCGACGAGGCGCTGCTGCGGGCGCGTCGGTCCGGTGACGTCGACGTCGAGATGCGGGTGCTCTACAACCTCGCCAGCGTCGCGTTCGACGACGGCCGGGTCGAGGAGACGCTCACCTGGACGCGGCGGGCCACCCAGCGTGCGCGCGACCTCGGCATCGAGTGGTCGTTCTACCCGGCCGAGCTCCGACATCTGGAGGTCACCGCGCTGTACACGGCCGGGGAGTGGGACGCGAGCCTCGCCGAGGCCGACCTGCTGGCCCGGGTGCCCGAGATGGCGGCGCACGTGCGGGCCGCCGGCCTGCTGGTGCAGGTCGGGCGCGGTGACCCGGCCGCCCGGGAGCGGCTGCGGTGGGCGAAGTCGCTGATCCCGCGGCTGCACGAGCACGTGCTGCTGGGGCTCGTCACGGCCGGCTCGGAGATCGACCTCGCGGCGTGGGACGGCGACGCCGAGGCGGCCGTCGAGGCGGCGACGACGGCCTCGCGGCGGCTGCAGCGTCAATGGCCCGACGACCATCTCGGCGTGCTGCGGCTGGTGGGCACGGCGCTCGCGCCCGTGGCCGATGCGGCCGCCGCGGCCCGGCTCGTCCGCGATGCGGCGGCCGCCGGCCGCTGGATGTCGGCGGGGGAGGAACTGGCGGACATCGGGCGGTCCGCCGTCGAGGTCTACCGGCGCCTGGTCGGCGAGATGGGCACCGAGGCGAAGGCGTGGGCCGCCCGGATCGAGGCCGAGGCCGCACGGCTGCGCGGTGAGGCGGCCCCCGATCTCTGGCGGGCCGCGGTCGACGGCTTCGCCTACGGGCACGTGTACGAGCAGGCCCGGTCACGGTGGCGGCTCGCCGAGGCGCTGCTCGGCGTCGACGACCGTGCCGGCGCGGCGGAGCAGGCTGGGGCGGCGCACGAGGTCGCAGTCCGGTTGGGGGCCGAGCCGCTGCGGACCGCGGTGGAGGCGCTCGTCAGGCGGGGGCGGCTCGACGTCGACATCCCCGGCCTGCGGCCGGCGGACGCCGACGCCGTCCTCACGCCCCGGGAGGCCGAGGTGCTCAAGCTGCTCGCGCAGGGGCGCACCAACCGGCAGATCGGCGCGGAGCTCTACATCAGCGAGAAGACCGCGAGCGTGCACGTCAGCAACATCCTGGCCAAGCTCGGCGCGGGCGGTCGGACGGAGGCCGTCGCCATCGCGGCCCAGCGCGGCCTGCTCGCCACCGGCTGACGAACGAGCTGCCCGGGCCGCCGCCCTAGGTGTACCCGGCCATCAGGTTGGTGCCAGGCGGCTGATCGGGGGGAGTCCGCCGAGAGCGCTGTGGCGGCGTCGAGTGTTGTAGTGCTCGA
>JHVO01000005.1 GCA_000620185.1 Geodermatophilaceae bacterium URHB0062 | reverse complement strand
GCCCGCGCCGCGGCCTACTTCGCCGCCCACGGCATCGACCGGATCGAGCGGGTGATGACCGACAACGCCTGGGCCTACAAGCACTCCATCAAAGGCGTCTGCGCCTCGCTCGGAGCCCGGCAGAAGTTCATCAGGCCGCACTGCCCGTGGCAGAACGGCAAGGTCGAACGCCTCAACCGCACCCTGGCAACCGAGTGGGCCTACCGCCAGGTCTTCATCAGCAACGACGAACGCGCCGCCGCCCTTGCCCCCTGGATCGAGCACTACAACACTCGACGCCGCCACAGCGCTCTCGGCGGACTCCCCCCGATCAGCCGCCTGGCACCAACCTGATGGCCGGGTACACCTAGGTCGTCGCGGACGGGACCTTCGTCCATCCACGGCGTGACCCGCTCCCCTGGGCGCCGGGTGCCACGGCAGCGGAGCCTCGGCACTGCACCACCGATCGAGGAGGATCCCGTGCCCGAGCTTCCGTCCCCTCGTCCTGAGGGCCGTCGCGCCCCCTCCACGCGGGACTCCGCCCTGGACCCGCGCAGCCGCGCGCTGGAGGAGGCGGCCGACCTCGCCATGAAGGCGCCATCTGTGCACAACACCCAGCCCTGGCGGATCGAGCTGCAGCCCGACCGGCTGATCCTTCGTGCCGACCGCAGCCGACAGCTCCGCGCGCTCGACCCCCTCGGCCGGGAACTGGTCCTGAGCGTGGGTGCGGCGCTGCTCAACGCCAGGGTGGCGCTCGCTGCTCGCGGCTGGGCGGTCACCGTGGAGCGTGTCCCCGACCCTGGCGACGGCGATCTCCTCGCCGTCGTGCGCCCGGTGGAGGGCAGCCCGGAACCCGGTCTGGCAGAGCTTGCTCCGGCGGTGGGTCGGCGCCGCACCAACCGACGTCGGTTCACCGCCCACGAGCTCCCCGAACGGCTGCTGCGCATGTTGACGTCGTGGGCGCGGGACGAGGGAGCCACGCTCGTCCCCGTGCTCAGCGACACGCACCGCCTCCTGGTGACCCGCCTGACGCAGGAGGCCGACCAGCTGCAGAACGCCGACCCGGAGTACCGGGCGGAGCTCCGGCAGTGGACCACGCGGCCGTACGCGCACGGGGACGGCGTGCCACCCGAGGCCGTTCCGCACGTCACCGGCAGGGAGAAGGAAGCGCTGCCCCTTCGCGACTTCGACAGCCGTGGCTCCGGGGGGCTGCCGCCGCGGACCGACCCGGAGGCCGGCCAGACCCTCCTGCTCCTGACCACCGCCGCCGATGATCCGGGAGCCTGGCTCCGGGCCGGGGAGGCCATGGAGCGCCTGCTGCTCGAGCTGACACGGAAGGACTGGGTGGCCAGCCCCGTCACCCAGGCCGTCGAGGTTCCCCTCACGAGGACCCGGTTGCGCTCCGCGCTGACCTGGGACGCCCATCCCCAGATCCTGCTGCGCATCGGCCGGGCCGAGCCGACGCCCTCGTCTCCTCGACGCCGGCGCAGCGAGGTCGTCGCCAACAGCCGGCGGCAGCCTCCGCCACCCCCTGGTGCCCCGCACGAGACACCGCACCCCGTCGACGCGCCCGCGGGGCACCGGCCGGTGTCGGACGGCCGCGGGGGCACGACCTGGACCTGAACGTCGGCCGCCGGTGACCCGGATGGGGACCGGCCCGAGCCGATGTCACCGTCCGGCCGGCGCGGCCTGCGATCCGGTGCTCCCGTCCGCCGCCGCGCCGCCCTCGGGGTGGACCACAGGACGGGGCACGCGGACAGGTTGTCGACGGTCCTCGCGCGGGAGACCCAGGTCCCGAATCGTTCGCCGGCTGCGCTGTCGAACCGCGGCGGAGGGACGGAAGTCCCCCACCGGCACGTCCGGAGACCCTGGGGAACCCCGCGGCGGCGCCCTAGCGTCGGTGTCGTCCCCCACCGAGGAGTTCGCCGTGCAGGCACGAGACGTCATGACCCGGCAGGTGGTCACCGTGGGCCCCGACACGTCCGCGAAGTACGCGGCGGAGCTCATGGCCGATGGGGGGTTCGCCGCCCTGCCCGTCGTGGACGACCAGCAGCGACTCGTCGGCATCGTGGCGGAGGCCGACGTCCTCCGGGGGCGCCTGCCCACCGACCCGCGACTGCACCTGCGACGTGGGGACGACGTGGCCGACGACCCGCCACCACTCCTGGTGCGCGGGGTCATGACCGCCGGGGTGCGCACCGTGGAGGCCGCCTCCGACGTCGCGGACCTCGCCCGCCTCTTCGTCGACGAGAGGCTGCGCAGCGTTCCGGTGCTGGAGCACGGCCGGTTGACCGGCATCGTCAGCCGCCGCGACCTGCTCGGCGCCCTCGTCCGGCCGGACGACGCCATCCGGCACGACGTGCTGCACCTCGTGGAGGGCTACACGGGCGAGCCGGCCAGCTGGGACGTCGAGGTGACCGAAGGGGTGGCCACCATCCGGCGGACCCGGGGAGTGCCCGGCCCCACGGCGGAGTCCGAGCGTCGCACGCTTCGGGCTCTGGCCCACACGGTGCCAGGCGTGGTGGCCGCGCGCGTGCCCACGAACGTCGAGCCGTCCGCCGATGCCGACGCATCCATCTGACCGCTCGACGACCGGTGGAGTTCCGATGACCCGGGCACCGAATCCCCGACCCCTTCTCGTGGGCGTCGACGCGTCCGAGGAATCGCTCCGGGCGGTCCGGTTCTCCGCCGACGAGGCCCGCCTGCGAGCGGCCCCGCTCCCGCTCGCGACGCGGGGCGCCCGGTGAACACCGGAGCGCCCCGGGTGCTCGTCACGGCGGCGACCCGCCACGGCGCGACAGGCGAGATCGCGGTCGCGCTGGCACAGGCGATCGAGGGTGCCGACCACCGCATAGAAGGGGTGTTCTTCCCCGTCGCCCAACGGCCTGACCCGCGGCCGTTCGATGCCGTGGTGCTGGGCAGCGCCGTCTACGCCGGTCGGTGGCAGGAATCTGCGCGGGACTTCGCCACGGCCTATGCCGGATCGCTCCGCGCGCGGCCGCTGTGGCTGTTCTCGAGCGGGCCCATCGGCGCACCGCCGTTCCCGGAGGACGAGCCCTACGACCTGGCCCCCCTGGTCCAGACCCTTCGCCCCCGCGGGCACAGGACGTTCGCGGGGCGCCTGGACAGGAGTCTGCTGTCCTTCGGCGAACGAGCGATGGCGACCGCCATGAGGGCGCCGCTCGGCGACTTCTGCGACTGGGACGCGATCCGGGCCTGGGGTGACCACATCGCCGGCGAGGTGCTCGCCGGCAGGACGGGACAGGGCGTCTCCGAACGCATCGGCGACTGACCATCCGACGGATCGGTGGTACTTCCGCCTCCCGGACGACCGTGCGAGTCTCGGACCAACGGGAGGTGATCGATCATGCCGTCCCCGACCGGGACGCCGGCGACGACGCGTTCGGGCCCCTCCTCGGCTCTGTCCGGCATGCGGCTCACGGAGCTGCTCGACGAGGTCCAGGAGCGACTGGCGACCGTTGCGCGCACGCAGGCGCGGGTGCAGAAACTGCTGGACGCGTTCCTGAGCGTGTCGACCGGCCTGGACCTCGACAGCACGCTGCGGCGCATCGTGGAGGCCGCGCTCGGCCTCGTCGATGCCCGGTACGGGGCGCTCGGCGTGCTGCGGGAGGACGGCTCAGGCCTGGCGAGGTTCATCCACGTCGGCATCGACGACGAGCTCGCGGCACGGATGGGCTCGCTCCCCGAGGGGAAGGGGGTGCTCGGCCAGCTCATCACGGAGCCCTATCCGCTACGCATCCGCGACCTGCGGCGGCACCCTGCCTCCGTCGGGTTTCCCCCGCATCACCCGCGCATGCGCTCGTTCCTCGGCGTCCCGGTGCTGGTGCGCGGTGAGGTCTTCGGCAACCTCTACCTGACGGAGAAGGCCCACGGCGAGTTCACCGCCGAGGACGAGGCCGTCCTGACCGCGCTGGCCGGCGCGGCCGGCATCGCCATCGACAACGCCCGTCTCTACGAGGAGGGCCAGGTCCGGCAGCGATGGATGGCAGCCATCTCCGACGTCCGGGCCGCCCTGCTCGATGCCGCGTCGTCCGACGAGGCACTGACCCTGATCGTGGATCGGGTGGTCGGGCTCACCGAGGCGGACGCCGCATGGCACCTCACCGGTCCCGACCCGGCCGACGGCTCCTACCTCGTCACCGCCCAGAGCGGTGCGGGACTCACCGACCTGCGCGGATCGCGGTGGACGCGGACGGACAGCCCGGTGCTGGAAGCCGTGGAGACCTCCGATGGCGTGGTGTCCCTCGAACTCGGCGGTCTGCCCTACGAAGGTCCCTCGGGCATCGCTTGGGGCCCTGCCCTGGGGATACCGCTGCGCGGCACGCACGCGCAGGCGGCCATCGTCGTGGTCTGCCGCCGGGCCGGCGCCGCTCCGTTCGACGCCTCCGTCGGTCCCCTGGTGACCGCCTTCGCCGATCAGGCCGGACTCGCCCTCGACATGGCGGCCCGGCAACAACTCGCCCGTCAGCTGGACGTGTACGAGGACCGCGACCGCATCGCCCGGGATCTGCACGACCTGGTGATCCAGCGGGTGTTCGCCGCGGGTCTGGCCCTGCAGTCCCTGCTCCCCCGGGTCACCGACGCCGACGCGCGGCGACGGGTCCAGGGCGTCGTCCGCCAGCTCGACGACACGGTCCGCGACATCCGCACGACGATCTTCGACCTGCACACCACCGACGCCGGCGAGCACGCCGACAGCCTGCGGCGGCGTGTTCTCGACATCGTCACCGAGACGGCCGGGGACGTCCTGCAGCCGACCGTCCGCATGAGCGGCGCCGTCGACAGCCTCGTCACCGGGGAGCTCGCCGCCGACGTCGAGGCCGTGGTGCGGGAAGGGGTCAGCAACGCGGCGCGGCACTCCGGCGCGCCCCACGTCACCGTCACGCTGGACGTCTCCGGCGACATCGTGGTGGAGATCGTCGACGACGGCCGGGGCATCGACGAGCGGACCGCCCGCAGCGGGCTGCGCAACCTCGAGGACCGGGCCCGCCGGCACGGCGGCCAGGCCCTCATCGAGGCCCTGCCGGACGGCGGGACGCGGCTGCGCTGGACGGCGCCGTTGCGGTGATCGCTCGCCAGCCGCCGCGGTGAGCGGTCGCTGCTGCGCGGCGGTCAGCGGCCCCGGGCCGGCTGCGTCCCACCGCCCCGCAGCTCGGTCGCGAGGACCGCGGCCTGCGTGCGCCGCTCCAGCCCCAGCTTGGCCAGCAGGTGCGACACGTAGTTCTTGACCGTCTTCTCCGCGAGGAACATCCGCTCGCCGATCTGGCGGTTGGTGAGGCCCTCGCCGATGAGCTCGAGCACGGTGCGCTCCTGCTCGCTGAGCTTGGCCAGCGGTCCGGCCGGCTCTGCGGCCCGGCGCAGGCGCTCGAGGACGGCGGTCGTGGCGGTCGGGTCGAGCAACGACCCACCCGCGGCCACGGTCCGGACGGCGCTGACCAGGTCCTGACCGAGGATCTGCTTGAGCAGATAGCCCGAGGCACCGGCCAGGATCGCCTGGAACAGCGCCTCGTCGTCGCTGTAGCTGGTCAGCATGACGACCTTGAGCTCGGGCATCCGCGACCGCAGCTCGCGGCACACGGTGACGCCGTCCCCGTCGGGCAGTCGGACGTCGAGCACCGCCACGTCGGGGCGCAGCGCCGGCACGCGCGCCAGCGCCTCGGAGGCGTTCTTGGCCTCGCCGATGACGGTGATCCCGGAATCGGTCTCCAGCACGTCGGCCACGCCTCGGCGCACGACCTCGTGGTCGTCGAGGAGGAACACCGAGATCGTCGCGGACTCGTCGGTCATGCAGGCCACCCTCCGCGTCGTCCGCCTCCCGGCGGCACCGGACTGCGGCCGGACTGGCCGCCGCGCCCAGGCTAGGTCCGCCGAGCGGGGCGGCACGCAGAGTCGAACGTCCCGAAACCGGTCGTTCGCCCCGGGACCGGGGCGACGTCCGGCCCCGGTCCCGGGGCCGTCCGGCACCTCCCCGCGCTCCGTTGCCGGAGCAGCCTGGTGCCATGGCCGCCTATCCGCACGCACTCGTCGCCTACGCGACCGCCGCCGGCTCCACGGCGGAGATCGCCGAGCGGATCGCCTGGATGCTCCGGGAAGCCGGCGCGGAGGCGATCTGCACGCCCGTGTCCCCCGACCTCGACCCCGCCGGCTTCGACGTGCTGGTCGTGGGCAGCGCGGTGCACAACATGGCCTGGCTGCGCCCGGCTCTCGACTTCCTCGCCCGCGCCGCGGAGACCGGGACGCCGGTCTGGTGCTTCAGCGTGGGCGGCCTGGCGCACCCCTATCGGGGCCGGCTGAACCGCTTCATGGCGACCGGTGAACTGCAGAAGGTGGCGCAAGGCTTCCCGGCAGCCTTCACCCCACGGGACCACCGGATGTTCTCCGGTGTCGTGGACATGAAGGGCGCACCGCTGTGGGCGCGCCTGTTCTACCGGCTGACCGGTAGCGGTCCGGGCGACCATCGCGACTGGGTGGACGTCGTCCGCTGGGCCCGCGCCGTGGCCGACGAGCTGCCGCGGCGCGGTGCGGGCCGCCACGAACAGGTTCTCTGACCATGTCCGGGTGGGCCGCCTCTGCCATCCCGGCCACTCGCGGCGAACTGGCGATGCTCTGGGTGGACGGTCCGGGGGCCGCGTTCAACATCGGCCTCGTCTGCCGCTTCGACGCCGGGCCGTTCCGACGCGCGAACGGCAGCGTCGACGGGGAGGCCGTGCGGACCGTCCTCGCCCGTCGCGCCCTGGCGGTGCCCGCACTGCGCCGCAGGCTCGTCGTCAGCGGTCGGCCTGCCTGGGTCGACGGCCCGCTCGACCCGGAGCAGCACATCCGCTGCGCCGACCTGCCCGACGGCGTCGACCTCGTGGAGTGGTGCGCCGATCGCATCATCGAGCCCCTGGATCGCGCGGCCGCTCTGGAGGGCCGACGTCGTCGGACTGGCCGGTGGGGAGTTCGTGCTCCTGCTCGTCGCGCACCACGTGCTCGTCGACGGCAGGAGGGGCGTCGCCGTGCTGCGGTCGCTGCTCGACGGCCACCGGGAGGGCGACCCGTCCTTCACCGCGGCGGAGGCGGATCGGAGGCCGTCGACACCTCCGGGACGGCCGCACCGGTGGCGGCAGATTCGGCACGCGATCGGCGATCTGCGCGGCCGGGCGCCGGTGACCTCGCTGTCGCTCCGGGTCGGGCCGGAGCGGCGGGTCGCCGTCCTCTTCGCGGACCTGGCCGGCCTGGGCGGAGTCGAGGACGCGTTCGGTGCCACCGTGAACGACGTACTGCTGGCGGCGGTGACCGCGGGCCTGCGGCAGCTGCTGCTGTCCCGGGGCGAGGCGGTCGCAGAACTCGAGATGCGGGCCTCGGTGCCGGTCTCCTCGGGCGCCGCAGGTCAGCCGGAGGGCATGCTCCTGCTCTCCCTTCCGGTCTACGAGAACGACCCGCTGCGCCGCCTCGAGACGATCGCGCGGCGCACCGCGGCCCTCAAGGGGCGACTGCGCGCCGGGGGTGGCACCGTCTTCGACGTCCTCCGCCTGCCGACGCCGCTGGCCCGGGCCGCCGTGCGATGGATGCAGCACATCGCGGCGCGAGGGATCAATCTCTTCGTCACCGACGTGCCGGGGCCGCGGGAACCGCTGTCGCTGGGCGGTGCCCGGCTGCTCAGCGCGGTGCCCGTGAGGCCGCTCACCGCGAACGTGCCGCTCGGCGTCGCTGCCCTGTCCTACGCGGGGACGCTCTACGTGTCCGTGAACGCGGACAAGGCGGTGGCCGATCTCGGCGTCCTGTCCGGCGGCATGGAGTGCGAGTTCGCCACCCTGACCGCCGCTGCACGGGACCGCACGAGGCAACCTCACCGAGCGCCGGCCCCAGCCGAACGGTGAGGGGAACGGACATGGCCATGACGGGCCGTCGCGGGCTTGAAGCCGCGCGGCCCGGTCTCAGGCCTCGCCCAGGACGGCGAGCACCTCCCGACGGATCTCCAGGTCCTCCCGGGCGGTGACGACGACGGTCCGAACCGGCGCGTCCGGAGCGCTGATGTCCCCGTCGTCGCCACACCGACGTCGCTGTCGGTCACCTGGCCGCCCATCCCTGGGGCGCCAGCGGCGGCGGGAGGGCTCGCACCACGGCTACGTCAACGACCGACGGATGACGACGCAACGAGTTCGGCGAGCGTCCGGCCCCAGCGCCGCGCCCGGTCCTCCTCACCCTCGACGAGCGGGCCCTTCGTGTCCGCGACGAAGAAGTGCTCCGCCGGCGCCCCCACCTGGGCGCCGGCCCGGTGCAGGAGCTTCTCCTCCGTCCGCGCGGCGTGATCCATCTTCGAGAGCATCGGGTGGCCGCTGCCGCGGGTGTCGAAGGCGGCCGCCGAGACTCCGTCGCGGGGCAGCCGGACGGTCTCCAGCCACTCGTGCAGACCGGCGCCCGTGTCCGGGATGACCGCGCCGTACTGCTTCACCGCTCCCTCGCGGGTCGTGGGCCGCGGCATGCCCAAGGCGTGGTTGGGCCCGCCCACCACCAGGAGTCGCACGTCGCCGTCGATCTCGGCCGGGGCCTCGGACGCCGACACGACGTCCGTCTGGACGGAGGTCGACAACCCGTCCGCGACCGCGTGCGCGATCGCGCGGGCGTCGCCGAACACGGACTCGTAGACCACCAGAGCACGGGACATGCGCTTCCCCCCTCAGGAGAACCTGCTGCTGCCTCGTCGAACGCTAGGGCGGTGCACAGGGGGCCGAGCACCGACGAAGGACCCCTGCACCGGGGCCGAACGACGCGTCTCATGGCCGTTCCGAGGCGTGCCCGGACCCGTCGACGGCGTCCCTTGACCCTCGTAGCGTCGGCCTTCCACGGGGGTTCGGACACTCAATCCTCGGTGGGAGGCGCCATGTTCGCTCAGGTCATCCAGGGCCGGACCTCGGACGCGAAGGGGCTGCGCGCGGCCCTGGACCGGTGGCTCCAGGACGTCCGCCCCGGTGCGATCGGCTGGCTCGGCAGCACGGTCGGGATCACCGACGACGGGACGTTCGTCGCGCTGGCCCGCTTCGAGTCCGTGCAGGCCGCCGAGCGCAACGCCGAGCGGCCGGAGCAGAGCCGGTGGTGGGAGGAGACCAGCCGGCTGTTCGAGGGCGACGTCAGCTTCCGCGACAGCGAGGACGTCACCGTCGAGCTGCAGGGCGACCCCGACCGGGCCGGCTTCGTCCAGGTGATGCAGGGCCGGGTGACCGATGCCGCCCGGGCGAAGGAGGTCATGGCGCGGATGCCGAGCGACGTGATGGCGGCGTTCCGGCCCGACGTGCTGGGCAGCGTGATGATCGGTTACGACGACGGCGCGTGGACCCAGGTCCTCTACTTCACCTCGGAGGCCGAGGCCCGCGAGGGGGAGCGCAAGGAACCACCGAGGGAGCTGCAGGACGCCATGGAGGAGATGGGCAAGCTGAGCGTCGGCGAGACGACGTTCCTCGACCTTCGGGAGCCCCTGCTGCAGTCGGCGGGCTGACCTGAAAAGCGCGGCGCCCGGCCACCACGGCGGTCCGAAGAGCGGAGAATGGACGGGTCCCCATCACCCCGGAGCGACCAGTCACCCCGGAGCGTCCCTGTCCGCCGGAGCTCCCCATGGCACAGCGACCGCAACTCTTCCGCCGCCACACGTCCCCTTCCGCGGAGTCCGCCCAAGCGCCGGGCCTCGGCTTGCGCGTGTACATCGTGCAACGCACGGGCGCCGTCGTCGTCGCGCTGTTCCTCCTGGTCTTCGGGCTGCTGGGCTTCGCCCGAGGTCAGCAGTTCGTGTCGACGCGTGGTCCGACGGTGCTCGGCCTGGCGTCGAACGGCCTGCTGTCGACCCTGTCCGTGGTCGTCGCCGTCGTCCTCCTCGTCGCGGCCTTCCGGAGCCCACGCGCCGCGTCGACGGCGATGCTGATCCTGGGCCCGCTGTTCCTGCTGTCGGCCCTGATCAACTCGTTCGTGCTCGGCACCCGGCTCAACTGGCTGGCGTTCCAGCTGAGCAACGTGCTCTTCTCCGTCGCCGTCGGTGTACCGATGCTGCTGCTCGGCGCATACGGCCGGATCGGGAGTCGGCTGCCGCCGGACAGCCCGTACGCCCACCCGGACGACGACGAGGTCGTCGACGAGCGCCCGCACACGCTGGAGGAGGTCGCCGCCGAGGAGGCCATGCGCGAGGCCGAGATCGCCGTCGTGCAGCACATCGCCACCCCGGACCAGCAACTGCGGGTCCAGGCGATGGCGCAGGAGCACACCCGCACCGACCGTCGGCGCGTGTGGATGGAGCTCGACGCGGCGAGCCGGGCGCTGGCGCGGCACGACGGCGCGCAGCGCGATGCGGCCCGGTCCGACGGAGACCACCCGGCCCACCGGTTCTCCCTGCCCCACGTGCCCTCGAGCCTGCGCCGGTCGGGAGCGGGACGCCGCTGACGTCCGGCGTTCACCCGATCCAGCGTTTTCGCAGGTCGTAGGGCGTTGGAGCGACTGCGGGGGCGCCGTCCGCGGTAACTCCAGGGGCGTGGGTTCCTCTCTCAAGGCAGGGCACGCGGCCCGCTACGTCGCCCTCGGCCGGCTGCTCCTGAAACACCGCGGCGCCTCCCTCGGCGGGATCACCCCGGATGCGGAACTGGACCTGGAGGGCTTCACACCCGACGGGAACGTCGCCACCGAGGACGACGCGCGCCACCTGGTGGATGAGCTGGTCCGGTTGGGCCCCACCTTCGTCAAGCTCGGCCAGCTGCTGTCCACCCGCGCCGATCTGCTGCCCCCGGTGTACCTTGAGGCGCTGTCCCGGCTCCGGGACGACGTGGCGCCCCTCGAACCGGGCGTCGCCGAGCAGGTGGTCGAGGAGGAGCTGGGCGTCCGGCTGTCCACGGCGTTCGGGAGCTTCGAGGCCCGTCCCATCGGCTCGGCCTCACTCGGCCAGGTGCACCGGGCGACCCTGCGCGACGGCCGTCCCGTCGCGGTCAAGGTGCAGCGGCCGGGCATCCGGCGGCGGGCGCTGGAGGACCTGGACGTGATCGCCGAGCTGGCCGACTTCGTCGACGGCCACTCCGACCGGGCGTCGCGGCTGGGCCTGGCCGCCATGGTCGGTGAGTTCCGCACGTCCCTGATGGACGAGCTGGACTACCGCCGGGAGGCCGAGCACCAGAAGGTGTTCGGCGAGATCCTCGCCGACTTCGACCGCATCTCGGTGCCGCAGCCGGTGGACGACTACACCACCTCGCGGGTCCTGACGATGGACTACGTCGACGGGCGGAGCATCGACTCGCTGGGCCCGCTCGGCCGGGTCGAGCTGGACTGCGAGGGGCTCGCCGACCAGTTGATCGGCGGGTACCTCCAGCAGGTGCTGGCGCACGGCTTCTTCCATGCCGACCCGCACCCCGGCAACGTCCTGCTCACGCCGGATCACCGCCTGGTCCTGGTCGATCTCGGCATGGTGGCCAGGCTGTCGCCGCAGGCGCAGGAGCAGCTGCTGCGCCTGTTGCTCGCCATCTCGAACGGTGACGCCTCGGCGGCGGTCGACGCGCTGGAGCGCCTCGGCGACCGCCTCGAGGGCTACGACGCCGACGCGCTGCGGACCCGGATCACCGATCTGCTCCTCCGCTACGGCAGCGCCACCGTCGGCCGTGTGGCCGCCGGCCGGAGCCTCGCGGAGCTCGCGATGGCGGCCTCGTCGTGCGGACTCCGCCCCGGGCCCGCGCTGAGCATGCTCGCCAAGTCGCTGCTCAACCTCGACCAGGTGGCGCGCACGCTCGATCCCGATGCCCGCATCGACGAGCTGATCGAGAAGCACGTCGCGGCCGTCATGCGGTCCCGCATGCTGGAGACCGCCCGTCCGGCCAAGGTCCTGCGCTCGGCGCTGGATGCGGCCGCGTTCGCCGAGCAGCTCCCGGGCCGCCTGAACAAGGTGCTGGAGTCGGTGGCGGAAGGGCGCCTCACCCTCCGTCTGGAGGGACTGGACGAGGTGTCGGTCATCCGGGGCGCGCAGAAGATGGCCAACCGGGTCGTCGCCGGCGTCATGATCGCGGCGTTCGTCGTCGCCGCCGCCCTGTTCTCCGGGACCTCGAACGGGACGACCGTCTGGGGCTACCCCGTGCTGACCGTCGTCTTCCTGGGGCTGGCCGTGCTCACCGGGGTCTGGGTGGCCGTCGGCGTGCTGCGGCGGGACCTGCCGCAACGCCGGGACGCTGCCCGGTAGCGACCGGCAGGGTCAGCCCGGCGACGGCAGCACGACGGCGGTACCCGTCACCCGGATCCCGGCCGACGGTTCGGCGGGGATGCCGACGATCAGCCGGCTCGGGCGCCCCATGTCGGCTCCCTGCAGCACGACGACCTCGGCCGGCGGCTGCACGTGCGCCCCCTCGCGCAGGTACCCGCCGAGGGCGGCCGCCGCGGCACCGGTGGCCGGATCCTCGACGACGCCGCCCGGCGGGAAGGGGTTGCGCGCGTGGAACGTCGCGCGGTCCTCCCGCCAGACGAGGTCGACCGTGGTCCAGCCGCGAGCCGCCATCAGCCGGCCGAGCGCGTCCATGTCGTAGTCGAGGTCGGCGAGCCGCTCCCGCGTGGCGGCGGCGAGGACGGGGTGCCAGGCGCCGGCGTAGGCCACCCGCGGCGGGAGCGCCGGATCGAGATCGGCGTCGGCCCACCGCAGGGCGGCGAGGAGGGCACGGCGGTCGTCGTCCTCGAGGGTCGCCGTCCTGGTCGGGACGCTGGTGAGCGTCGCGCGCCACTCGCCGTCGTCCGAGAGCTCCGTGACGACCTCGACCGGCCCGGCCTGCGTGCGGTAGAGCAGGCGCCCCGCGCCGTGGCGTTCGGCGTGTGCGACGGCCGAGGCGATGGTGGCGTGCCCGCAGAAGCTCACCTCCGCGCGTGGGCTGAAGTACCGGACGTCGAACCCGTCGTGGCCGGCGACCAGGAAGGCGGTCTCCGACGAGCCGACGTCGGCGGCGATCGCGAGCATGTCCCGCTCCGGCAGACCGGCGGCGTCGAGCACGACGCCCGCGGGGTTGCCTCCGTCGGGGTCCGCGCTGAAGGCGGTGTACCTCAGGATCTCGGTGGTCGGCATGCCGACGATCCTGCCTCCCGAGCCACGGCTCCACGGTCGACGGCGCTCACTCGACGAGCTCCCGCCGGGACAGCCGCACCTCCTCGATGTCGAGGCGGGTCTGGACCTGCCGGAGCACGGTGTCGTCGATGCGTCCCTCGTCCCGGAGGCCGACGACGGTGGCGCGCTTGTGGGCGAGCACCGCCAGCCGGAGGGCGGTGTACTGCTGGTCCTGCCGCAGCGCGGGTGCCGCCTCGTCCGCCCCGTCGCCGTCGGCGCGGACGACGCCGAGGTGCTCGTCGTACTCCCCGCGCAGCCGCTTGGCCACCGACGGGTCGACGCCCAGCTCGGCGGCCAGGTGCGGGATGACCGTGAGCGCTCCCTCGGTGGCCAGTGTCTCGGCGAGGTGACGTTCCTCGTCGACCGTGGTGTCGTACGGCAGCCGGGCCCACCGCACCACGCCGGGAAGCAGGAGTCCCTGGGCCAGCGTCACCACGATCACGCCCGCGGTGACGAAGACGATCAGGTCGCGGCCCGGGAGCGGGCCACCCGACGACAAGGTCTGTGGCACGGCCAGCGCCAGGGCGAGGGAGACGGCGCCGCGGAACCCCGCCACGGCGACGACGACGCGGGGGCGGGCGCCGACCCGCCGAGCGCGCTGCTGCGGCCGCCGGTCCAGCACGCGGATCAGGTACGGCGTGGTGAACAGCCAGGCGAAGCGCGTGCCGATCACCACCGCCGAGACGGCGGCGACGGCGACCAGCCCGCGCACCAGGTCGACGCTGGTCAGGTCGCGGACGGCGGACTGCACCTCCAGGCCGACCAGGACGAACAGCGACCCGTTGAGGACGAAGGTCGCCAGGGACCAGAACGCCACGGTCTGCCGGCGGGCGTCGGCCCGACCCTCCCGCGGCGAGACCTGGCTGACGATCAGCCCGCACACCACGACGGCGAGCACCCCCGAGGCGTGCGCGAACTCCGCGAGCAGGAACGCGAGGAACGGCGTCGCCAGCAGCGCGACGTTCTCCTGGAGCGGGTCGTCCAGGCGGCGCCGGACGTGCATGCCCAGCCACGCGGCCACCGCCCCCGCCGCGATGCCGGCCCCGTAGGAGAGCAGGAACAACCAGGAGACGTGCGCGGGGCTGAGGTGTTCCTCGCCCACCGTGATCCCGACGGCCAGCCCGTAGACGACCAGGGCCGTGCCGTCGTTGACCAGGCTCTCGGCCCGCAGCATGGTGACCATGCGCCGCGGCAGGGCCCGCGCCAGCACGCCCACGGCCGTCGCGTCGGTCGGCGCCAGCGCGGCACCCAGCACCCAGGCCGGTCCCCACGGCAGCCCCAGGGCGTGCCCCACCACGGCCACCGCCCCGGCGGTCACCACGACGAGCACCGTGCTGAGCAGGACGATCGGGCGCAGGTTGCTGCGGATCTCGCGCAGCGACGTCGTCAGGCTCTCCCAGAACAGCAGGGCCGGCAGGAAGATCAGCAGCATCGCCGCGGGGGGCAGCTGCACCTGGCGCAGCGCCGGGACGAAGCCCAGCAGCGCGCCACTGAGGAGCAGCACGAGCGGCGGCGGGACCCGCAGCCGGCGGGCGAGGGCGCCCGACGCCACCATCGCCGCGGCCAGGACGACGATCAGCTCCAGCGGGAGCAGGTCGTGCACGGCCTCAGGCCTTCTCGGCCGCGCGCTCGGGAGCGGCTGCGGCCCAGCTGGCCAGGAGGGCCAGCTTCTCCGCCGACGCCGAGGCCGGTTCCGCGGTGTACACGGCGAGCGTCAGCCCCGGATCGGCCGGGAGCGCCATCGTGTTGAAGGTCAGGTCGAGCTCCCCCACCACCGGGTGGGCGAACCGCTTCGCACCGGTGAGGTGCAGCCGGACGTCGTGCGCTGCCCAGCGGCTCCCGAAGGCCTCGCTGCGGGTGGCGAGCTCACCGACGAGGTCGGTGAGCTCGCGGTTGTAGGGGTCGCGACCGGCCTCGGTGCGCAGGAGGGCGACGGTGGCGTCGGCGATCGCCTCCCAGTCCGCGTAGAACTCCCGGGAGCGCGGATCGAGGAAGCAGAACCGGGCGAGGTTGGCCGGCCGCTCCGGACTGTCGAGGGCCGACGCGAACAGGGCTCCCCCGAGGGCGTTGACCGCCACGACGTCGAGCCGCCCGTTGCTGACGACCGCCGCCGCCGTGCCCATCGAGTCGAGCATGTGCTGGATGCTCGGCCGCACCTGCTCCGCGCGCGGACGACGCCGTGGTTCCCGCGCTCCGGTGCGGGCGGCCCGGGCCAGGTCGAACAGGTGCGCGTGCTCCGCCTCGTCGAGCTGCAGCGCGCGGGCGATCGCCTCGAGCACGCTGTCCGACGCGCCGCGCAGGTTCCCCTTCTCCAGCCGGGTGTAGTAGTCGGTGGAGAGCCCCGCCAGCTGCGCGACCTCCTCGCGGCGGAGCCCGGGCACGCGCCGGCGCTGGCCGTAGAGCGGAACCCCTGCCCGGTCGGGGGTGATCTTGGCGCGCCTGGTGGAGAGGAACTCGCGCACCTCGGTCCGGTTGTCCACGACGTCCACGCTACGGCGGTCCGCGCGCCGGAGGGGGGTTCTGCCAGGACCCGGATGGGGCCACCCTGCCAAGCGCGCACGGGCACTGGTTCCCTGGGGACGAACCCCCACGAAGAGGAGCACCCGTGAACGTCCCCGCGTACGCCGCGCCCGCAGCCGGCGAGCCGCTGGCCCCCACCGTCATCGAGCGGCGTGCAGTCGGCCCGAACGACGTCCTGATCGAGGTCACGCACGCCGGCATCTGCCACTCCGACATCCACACGGTCAACGGCGACTGGGGCCCCCAGCCCTTCCCCGTCGTCCCCGGTCACGAGATCGTCGGCGTCGTCGCCGAGGTCGGCCCGGCCGTCACCCGGCACCAGGTCGGCGACCGCGTGGGCGTGGGCTGCATGGTGAACTCGTGCGGCGAGTGCGCCAACTGCCTGCGCGGCGACGAGCAGTACTGCCTGGACGGCATGGTCCCGACCTACGCCGGCACCGACCGCGACGGCACCACGACCCAGGGCGGCTACTCCACGCACGTGGTCGTCGACGCCGACTACGTGCTGCGGGTGCCGGACGGCATCGATTCCGCGGCCGCCGCGCCCCTGCTCTGCGCAGGCATCACCACCTACGCCCCGCTGCGCCGCTGGGGCGCGGGTCCGGGCAAGCGCGTCGCCGTCGTCGGCCTCGGCGGCCTCGGCCACATGGCCGTCAAGATCGCGGCCGCGATGGGAGCCGAGGTGACCGTGCTCTCGCAGTCGCTGAAGAAGCAGGAGGACGGCCTGCGGCTGGGTGCCCAGCACTACCACGCCACCAGCGACCCGGACACGTTCTCGCAGCTGGCGGGCCGCTTCGACCTGATCGTCAACACCGTGAGCGCGGCGATCGACGTCGATGCCTACCTGTCGCTCCTGGCGGTGGACGGCACGCTGGTCAACGTCGGCGCCCCGCCGGAGCAGCTGAGCCTCGACGTCTTCTCCCTCATCGGCGCCCGGCGTTCCTTCGCCGGCTCGATGATCGGCGGCATCGCCCTGACCCAGGAGATGCTCGACTTCTGCGCCGAGCACGGCATCGGCGCCGAGGTGGAGGTCATCGCGGCCGACCGGATCAACGACGCCTACGAGCGGGTGCTCGCCTCCGACGTCCGCTACCGGTTCGTGATCGACACCGCCACCCTGGGCTGAGGGAACACGGGGGGCGGGGAGCCGCCCGGTCACGGGGGTCATCGCGCGCCGCGGTGGCCCCCGTGCCGCTCCCCCGCCGGAACCTGTCCGCCGCGGCGCTCGCTGAGTAGCGTGGTCCTCGACCCGAACCGAACGACGAGGACGATCCCGAACGGCTAGGGGCCAGGCATGGACGGGCCCGTGTACGACCGGAGTGCTCCCGCGTTGAGGACGGCGCCGAGCGACGACCGCGACGCACTGCTGGGCCGCACGATCGAGATCCGCCTGCTCGACGACCTGATCGCCGGCGTCCGCGAGGGACGCAGCGCTGCGCTGGTCCTCCTCGGGGAGCCGGGCATCGGCAAGACGAGTCTGCTGCGCCACGCGCTGCGGGCGGCAGAGGGCATGCACACCGTTGAGGTCGTGGGCGCGGAGTCCGAGCAGCACATGGCCCACGCCGGGCTGCACCGACTGCTGCTGCCCCACCTGGACCGGCTCGGGCGCCTGCCGGCTCCCCAGCGGGCGGCCCTCAGCGCGGCCTTCGGCCTGGTGGACGGCCCCTCGCCCGACCGCTTCCTGGTGGGCCTGGGCACGCTGACCCTGCTGGCGGACGTCGCCGCGGAGCGGCCGCTCCTCTGCGTCCTCGACGACGCACAGTGGCTGGACACCGAGTCGCTGGAGGCGCTCGCCTTCGTCGGGCGCCGGCTGCACACCGACGGGATCGGTCTGCTCGTCGCCGTCCGGCGCGACGAGACCTCCGGGACGACGCCGCTGCGCGGACTGCCGACGGAGGCGGTGGGCGCGCTGTCGCCGGCGGACAGCCGTGCGCTGCTGGCCCGCGCCGTTCCGGGCCGGCTCGACGCGCGGGTGGCCGACGCCATCGCCACGGGGACCGGAGGCAACCCCCTGGCCGTGCTCGCCCTGGCCGAGGAGCTGACCGGCGAGCAACTGGCCGGACGGGCCGAACTGCCCCTGCCTCTTCCGGTGGACGCCCAGGTGGGGCGGTGGTTCCTCGTCCAGGTCCGGGCGCTGCCGCCGGCGACCCAGCTGCTCCTGCTGGTGGCCGCCCTGGCGCCTCCCGACGATCCCGCCGGGCTCTGGCGCGCCGCGGCCCAGCTGGACTTGACACCCGCCGACGCCGAGCCCGCCGCGGGCCGGAGAATCCTCGCGATCGGCCGGGAGATCACCTTCCGCCATCCACTGATGCGGTCCGCGGTGCACGCCGCGGCGACGGAGAGCGATCGGCGTCGTGCCCACGCCGCGCTGGCGCTCGGCAGCCCGGTGGACGTGGACCCGGAGCGCCGGGCCTGGCACCTGGCGGCGGCGGCAGCCGGCACGGACGACGCCCTGGCCGACGACCTCGAGGCGGCCGGTGAGCGGCTCCGGGCCCGGGGCGGCTACGCGGCCTGGGCCGCCTTCCTCGCGCGGTCCGCCGAGCTCTCGGCCGACCCTGCGCGGCGGGCCGGGCGACTCGTGGGCACGGCCCGCGCCCACCTCTACGCGGGCAACCCCGGGCAGGCGCAGGTGATGCTCGACATGGCGGCCCCCGGCCTGGGCGGCGCGGTCGTGCGGGCGCGGGCCGAGCAGGCGCGGGCGGCGATCGCCTCGTACCACTACCGGATGGCCGAGGTGCCGGCGATGCTCCTGCGCGCACTCGCCGAGGCCGGGCCGGTCGACGAGCAGCTCACGCGGGACCTGCTGTGGGAGGCGATGCGGACAGCGGTCGTCTCCCGGCAGTCGATGGTGGGCACCACCCTGGCCGACGTCGCCCGCACCGCTCTGGCCGCGCTGGACCGGCTGGGACCCGGACCGGCCGACACCGACCGGCTGCTGCGGGCCTTCGCCGTGCGCGCGACCGCGGGATACCGGCCCGCTGCACCGCTCCTGCGCGAGGCGGTCACCGCGCTGGCCGAGGGCGAGCCGGTGCGGGCCGACGCCGGCGGCCGGGTGTTCCTGGCGGTCCTCGCCGCCGACGAGTTGTGGGACGCCGACGGGCGGCGGCGGCTGCTCGAGCGGGTGACGCGGTTCGACCGCGCGCACGGCGACCTCAACGAGCTGGCCGTCGCGCAGCGCTGCGCCGTCGCCGGTGAGGTGCGGGCCGGCCGGTTCGATCGGGCGGTCGCGTGTTCCGCCGAGGCCGGGGAGCTCACGGCGGCGATGGGGATGCCGGAGACCGGGGACGCCGACCTGGCCGAGCTCTGGGCCTGGCAGGGACGGGCGGCGGAGGCACGGGCTGCCGCCGACGCGCTCACCTCCGTCTGGGCGGGCAGGGTCGGCATGGGCGTGATGACGACGGTCGCACGCCAGGCCCTGTGCATCCTCGAGCTCGGCCTGGGGCACTACCCCGAGGCTCTCGCCGCGGCCCGGGCCGTCGTCGAGGAGGATGCGCCCGGGTTCGCCCAGCGCAGCCTGGCCGACCTCGTCGAGGCGGCCGTACACACCGGTGAGCGGGGCACGGCCGAGTCCGGCCTCGCCCGGCTGTCCGAGCGTGCCCCCGTCAGCGGCACGCCGTGGGCGCTCGGCCTGCTGGCCCGCGCCCAGGCACTCCTGGCCACGAGCGCCGAGGCCGAGGAGCTCTTCCAGGAGTCACTCACCCAGCTGACCCGGACGGAGGTCGTTACCGACCTGGCCCGGACCCGGCTGACCTACGGCGAGTGGCTCCGGCGGGCCAATCGGCGCCTCGAGGCGCGCGAGCAGCTCCGCGCGGCCTACGACTGCTTCGCCTCGATCGGGGCGGGCGCGTTCGCGCAACGCGCACGGGGTGAGCTGGTGGCCACCGGCGGTCGGGCTGCGTTGCCGACCGCTCCGACGAGCCACGGCCTGACCCCGCAGGAGGGGCAGGTCGCGGCGCTCGCCGCGGAGGGGGCCACCAACGCGGAGATCGCCACGCGGCTGTTCGTCACGGTCTCCACCGTCGAGTACCACATGAACAAGGTGCTGCGGAAGCTCGGCGTGACCTCCCGGCGGCAGCTCTCCGGAGCGCTCGCCGGATCTCCGCCCTGGGGGTCCCGGCCCGAGGTGGCTTCCCGACCCCAGTGAGGAACGCGCGCCGCCGTCCCCACCCCGGGCCACACCCGGTCGGACTCCCGTAGGGACTGGGGTCGCTCCTCGACGCGGGCCGTCCCTTCTGGCTGGTCCCCTTGATCCCGCGGGGGGACCCACGGAAGCGAGAAGCACCATGCAGATCAACGCAACACCCAGATCCGGGACGACGGACCGCCCCGCCCGCCGGGAGCGGCGACGAGCGGGATGGGTCACCGTCCCACTGGCCCTGGGAGCCGTCGCGCTGACCGCCGCGTGCGGCCCCTCCTACGGAGGAACGTCGGCGGCGGCGTCCTCCGGGTCGATGCCCGGCACAGGCGCCGCGGTCGCGACCGCGACGACGGGGCTCGGCACGATCGTCGTGGACGGCCGGGGAAGGACGGTCTACGAGTTCGCCAACGACACCGGCACCCGGTCGACCTGCGACGGCGAGTGCGCAACGGACTGGCCGCCGGTGCCCGCGCCCGCCACCGTGCCGCCGAACCTGCCGGGCGTGTCCGGCCCGCTGGGCTCGACGATGCGAGCCGACGGCGGCAGGCAGCTGACGGTGGCCGGACACCCGGTCTACACGTTCTCGGGCGACAGCGCGCCCGGCCAGACCCACGGCAACGGCATCACCCTGAACGGCGGCCTGTGGACCGCCGTGACCCCGGCCGGTTCCCCGGTCGGCGCGGGCTCGTCCTCCACCTCCACCTCCACCGGCTACTGATGCGCATCGGACGCTCCGATGCCGCGACTCTCGAGGAGAGATCCATGACCACCACGACCGAGAACGCGCGGGCCCGGACCGGCACACCGCTGCTGGGTCCGATCACGCACGTCGCGCTCACCGTCCGGGACATCGACGCGAGCGTTCCCTGGTACACCGCGCTGATCGGTTCCGCACCCGTCCTCGACGAGGACACCGGCCCGTTCCGGCACGCGGTCTTCGCCGTCGGCGGGACGCTACTGGGGCTGCACTCGTTCCCCGAGGGCATCGACGAGCGGCCCTTCTCGCCGCGACGCCTCGGCATGGACCACATCGCCTTCGCCTGCGCGGACCGCGACGAGCTCAGCGCCTGGGCGCGCCGGCTGACCGACATGGGCGTGCGGCACGGCGAGATCGTCGACGCCCACTACGGGTCGGCGCTGTCGTTCAAGGACCCCGACGGGCTGCCGCTCGAGGTGTTCTGCCCCCCGGGGAGCTGACCGGAACCGATCACTGACGAACCCCGTCCGGCGCGGCACCATCGGTCCATGACCGGAGATGCGGGAGCGGACTACCTGCTGGACAACCAGCAGGACGAGGCGGGCCGGCGCTTCGCCGCCTTCGCGGAACTCTTCGATCCCTCCACCTTCCGCCATCTCACGGCAGTGGGCCTGGGCCCGGGCTGGCGGGTGTGGGAGGCGGGCGCGGGCGGCCGGTCGGTACCGGCCTGGCTGGCGCAGCAGGTGGGGCCGTCCGGCCGGGTGCTCGCCACCGACATCGATACCCGCTGGGTGAGCGGCACGCCCGGCGTCGAGGTCCTGCGGCACGACGTCGGGCTCGACCCTCCGCCGGAGGGGCCGTTCGACCTCGTGCACGCGCGGTTGCTGCTGGTCCACGTGCCCGACCGCGCGCAGGCGCTGGCCCGGCTGGCGGCTGCCCTCCGGCCCGGCGGCTGGCTGGTCGTGGAGGAGGCCGACCCGGCACTGCAGCCCCTGGTGTGCCCCGAGGATCGCGGGCCCGCCGAGCAACGGGCCAATCGGTTGAAGGCCGATTTCCGCCGGCTGCTCGCCGCCCGTGGCGTCGACCTCGCCTACGGCCGCACCCTCCCCCGCCGGCTGCGCGAGCTGGGGTTGGTCGACGTCACCGCCGACGCCTGGTTCCCGATCACCGGGCCGGCCTGCGCCGAGCTGGAGCGGGCGACCGTCGAGCAGATCCGCGACCGGCTGATCACCGAGGCGCACGTCCCCGCCGCGGAGATCGCCGAGCACCTCGCCGCCGTCACCGGTGGCGCGCTCGACCTCGCGACGTCGCCGCTGGTCAGCGCGTGGGGACGACGACCGCCGGAGGGGTGACGCACCGCGTCCTCATCCCGCCCGCGTGGGCCAGCCCTCCTGGCCGATGTACCAGACGGCCGACGTCAGGATCGCGAGGACGAGCAGGGAGAAGAGCACCCCGCCGGCCACGGGCAGGAACCAGCCCGGTGCCCGCCGCGACCGGACGGCGACGACCTTCACCACCATGGCGCCGATGACGGCGCAGCCGATGAGGCCGTGCACCAGGGTGCGCGTGCTCACGGGGGCACCGTCGGGCAACGTCCCGACCTCGAGCCCCAACGACCACAGGCAGTGGTAGGCGATGAACAGCGAGAGCACCAGGGCGGTCGCTCCGGTGATGCGGTGCGCCGTCCCCAGCCAGGACGGCGCGCGGATCCCGAGCTTGCCGTAGATCCAGAGGGCCGTGCCGACCTGGACGACGACGAGGACGGCGACCACCGTCGCCACCACCGTCTTCATGGCCAGCACGGTCGAGTACCCGAGGTCCGTGGTGCCCTGGAGCGTGGGGTCGTGCACCCGGCCGAACACGCCGACGAGCAGCGCGACCACCGCACCGACGGCGAAGGCCGTCAGCGGGATCGCCATGTTCTTCTGCCCGGTGGTCTCCGGGTCGGTGGTCCCCTGGTCGGTGGTCCCCTGGTCGGTGGTCCCTGGTTCGGTGGTCTCCGCCACCGCGCCAGGATGCTCCGGACCCGGCCGGTTGGGAATGCCGCTCGGTCCGCGCGGGAGAGGTCGCCCGGTTCAGCGCGGGGCGGCGGCCGAGGGGGCCTTCGCGGCGCTCGCGGAGCCGTCCGGCGCCGGCCCGAACGCGGAGAGGAACCGGTCGCGGAAGGCGTCCATGCGCCAGACCGGCGCATCCGGGCCGGGCAGCATCCCGGCGTCCCAGCCCCACGCCGAGGTCCGCTGCAGGACGGCCGGGTCGCGGGCGAGGATCGTGATCGGGACGTCGTGCGAGCCGCCCGGCCCGGTGACGACCGAGGAGGGCTGGTGGTCGCCGAGCAGCACGACCACCAGGTCGTCGTCCTGCCGGTGGTATGTCGTCACGAACGAGATCAGCGTGCTCAGGGAGTACCGGATCGACTCCGCGTAGAGGGCACGCACCCGCTCGGGATGCCCGACCACGTCGGCCGGCGCCGCTCCCTCGGCGGGCATGCGGTCGTACACCGACCCGTCGCCCAGCCGGTTCCAGGGCAGCAGGCGTGGCAACGGGGTCCAGGGCTCGTGCGACGACACGAGGTCGATCTCGGCCATGACCGGCTTGTGTCCGGGTGCCAGCTCGAGGCGCTGGAACGCCGCCATCGTGTACTGGTCGGGCATCGCCGCGAAGCTGAACTTCGGCCCCTCGTACCCGACGTCGTGCCGGTCGTAGTCGGCGTCGTAGCGGTAGAACCGGCGCCCCTCCGGCCACGGGTCGCGGTTCGACGGCACGTCGGCGACCGTCCGCCAGCCTGCCTCGGCGAACGCCGCGGCCAGGGTGAACCGGTTGCTGTCCAGCAGCTGGTCGTGGCGCTGCTGGGTGTCCACCCAGAGACCGGAGTGCAGGGTGGCGTGGGCCAGCCAGCTGATGCCGGCGAACGTCGGTGAGGTCAGGAACGCGCTGCGCGAGGAGAACCCCGCGGCGGACAGGTCCCGCGTGCCGGAGTGCAGCAGGGCGTCGACGCCGGGGGCGAACGACGACCCCTGCACCGCCACCCGCCCGTAGCTCTCGACGAAGACGACGAGCACGTCCTTGCCGCGCAGCCCGGTCAACAGGTCCGCGGCGGGCCGGGTGCTCCACGCGTCGGGGGCGGCCAGCTCCCTGCGGAACGCGGGCAGGTCGCGCAGGTTGCGCACGGTGTCGGAGACCTGCTGGGCGGTCAGCTCGGCCGCGCTGCGGGAGGCGAGCGGCGCGTACGGCGCAAGCTGCACGCCGACGAGCCCGCACACCACCCAGACCGCTCCCAGCGCTGCGGCGGTGGTGCCCCAGAGCGCCCGCCGGCGCGCCACGGCGCGGCAGACGCGGACCACCGACAGGGCCACCACCACGGGCACGACGAGTACCACGAGGAGCGCGCCGGCCACCGCGACCGTGGCCCAGCCCGAGCCGACCGAGTCCCGCAGCGTGCTCAGGCCCCGCGGGACGAGCCGCCAGTCGGTGATCAGGTCGACCGGCCGGTGCAGCGCCTCGCGGAAGGCCAGGTCCATCACCCGCACGATCGCGAGCAGGCCCAGGAGGAGGCCGACGGTCCCCGCGACGACGCGCGCCCGGCGCGCGGGCAGGAGCAGGGCCAGCCCGACGAGCACCAGCCCCTCCACCGGGATGCGGAGGAACGCCAGCGGCGTGAACTGCAGGAGCCGCTGCGGCGTGACGAGCACGGCGCCGACGACGAGGACGGCGAGCAGCGTCGTCCCACCCCGCAGGAGCCTCCGCGCCGGGCCCGGGCCGGCCACGTCGTCAGCCATGCCGCGACCCGACGACGGCCGCCTCGGCCTCGACCTCGACCGCAGGGGCGACGCGGCGGATGCGCCGGAGGCCGGACACCTCCCGCCCGAACGACTCCGCGAGCAACCCCGCCACGACGACCAGCGCGAGGACGGCGACGGCGCGGGGCAGCACGTCGGCCGCGGCCGCGGTCAGCACCACGCCCTGCACGACGGCGACGACCTTGCACCAGTAGCGCGGCGGCACCGGCCGGCGGAGCCAGGGCGACAGCCGGCCGGCGACCAGCCGCACGTAGCGCACGGACCCGATCGCGAGCACCCAGACGCCGAGCGACCGCGCGGCGGAGACGCTCAGCAGGAGGACGAGCACCGAGTCGACCTCCATGTCGAAGCGCGCGCCGACCTCGGAGACGGTTCCGGTGCGCCGGGCGACCCGGCCGTCGACCCCGTCCAGCAGGAGGGCCACCCCGGCGAGGACCACCAGGGCGGCCGCCGGCACGGACCGGCTGAAGGAGTCGGTGACCAGCGCCGCGACGCCGCCCACGAGCGCCGACCGCAGCAGCGTGACGAGATCGGCGGGCCCCAGGACGGCCCGGCCGGAGCGATGCAGGGCCATTGACAGGAGGATCACGACGCCGGCGCCGTAGACGAGGCCGGCGGCCCAGCCCACCGGCCCGAGGCCGACCGTGCCGGCGAGGACGGCGAGGACGGCGGCCTGGGCGACCAGCCCGGCCGGTCTGCCCTGGTGAACCGACAGCATGAGGCCTCCGTGTCGAAAGGTGCGCCCGGTAACACGGAACGCGCGACGATGAGGTTCAGCGCGGGGTCGAGGAGGTGCGGCGGTGGGGGGACGGGCCCGCGAATCATCGCAGCGGACCGGCCTCCGCGGTCCGGCCTCCGTCGCGCTCGGGAGAACCACCGTCCATGTGGTGCTCCCCGACGGCGTCGACGACCCGGCGCGACCGAGCGGCGGCAACCGCTACGACCGGCGGCTCTGCCGCGAGCTGGCCGCGACGGGGTGGGACGTGCGCGAGCTCGTCGTCCACGGTTCCTGGCCCCGGCCGGAGGCGCGGGCGCTGTCGGAGCTGGCGCGGACGGTCGCCGCCCTGCCCGACGGCGCTGTGGTGCTGGTCGACGGGTTGATCGCATCGGCTGCCGGGAGCGTGCTGGTGCCGGAGTCGGACCGGGTGCGGCTGGTGGTGCTCGTGCACATGCCGTTCGGCGACGTCGCCGTTCCCGCCCGGGCCGAGAGCGCCGTCCTCCGGCATGCCCGGGCCGTCGTCACGACCAGCTCCTGGACACGCGACCGCCTGCTCGACCGGTACGGGCTTCCGCCCGACCGGGTACGCGTCGCGCGGCCCGGCGCCGACCCCGGTGAGCTGGCCCCCGGCACTTCCGGCGGCGGCCGGCTGCTGTGCGTCGGCGCGGTGGTGCCCGCGAAGGGGCACGACGTGCTGCTCGAGGCGCTCGGCGGGCTCGCCGACCGGCCGTGGCATTGCACCGTGGTGGGCTCGCTCGACCGGGATCCCGGCTTCGTCGCGGGGCTGCGCCGGCGGGCCGCGGACCGCGGGATCGCCGACCGGATCACCTTCGCCGGACCGCGGGGCGGCCCCGCGCTGACCGACGGGAAACGGAGGGCGGACCTGCTCGTCCACGCGTCGCGGCTGGAGTCCTACGGCATGGTCGTGACCGAGGCGCTGTCCTTCGGTCTGCCGGTCGTCGCCACCGACGTCGGCGGCGTGCCCGAGGCGCTCGGGCGGACGGCGGCGGGTCCACCGGGTCTGCTCGTGCCGCCCGACGACCCCGCCGCGCTCGGCGAGGCACTCGGCGCCTGGCTGGGCGACCCCGGGTTGCGGGAGCGCCTGCGCCGGACCGCCCGGGAGCGGCGCGGATCGCTGGCCGGCTGGGACGCGACGGCCCGGCAGATGGCGGTCGCGCTGGCCGCCGTGGGCGGAACCGTGGGCGACGCCGTGATCGACACACGGGCCGAGACCGTCGGCTGGGCACCGTGAACCGCGCGCTCTGGGCCTGGTTGCGCCCGCTCGGCGGCGCGGCGATCCTCGCCGTCCTCGTCTGGCGGCTGGGCGCCGGTCCGTTCCTCGACGGCGTGCGGCGGATCAGCGCCTCGGCGGTGCTCGCCGCCGTCTCGATCACCGTGCTGACCACGGTCGCCTCGGCCTGGCGCTGGCGGACCGTCGCCCGCGGCCTGGGCATCCCGCTGCCGCTCAGGACGGCGGTCGCGGCCTACTACCGATCACAGTTCCTCAACAGCGCGCTGCCCGGGGGCGTCGTCGGCGACGTGCACCGCGGCGTGCGGTCCGGGCTGGACGCGGGGGAACTCGGCCTGGGCCTGCGCGCCGTGGCGTGGGAGCGGACGGCGGGCTCGGTCGTGTTCGCCGTCCTGGCCGTGGTCGTGCTGCTGGTCCTGGACTCGCCGGTGCACCTGGCGGCGGGGTGGGCCGTGGCGGCCGCCGGGGCCTGCGCGCTCGGCCTCGCCGTCCTGCTGCGGGCGCGGCACGGCGAGGGGATCTCCCTGCGCGCCCGCGCCCTGCGCGCGGTGCGGTCCGACATCCGGCACGGGCTGCTCGACCGGCGGGCGTGGCCCGTCGTCGCGCTCACCTCCGTGGTGGTCTCCTGCGGCCACGCCGGCATCTTCCTGGTCGCTGCGGCGACGACCGGGGTGGACGCCCCCGCGGTCCGCGTGTGGCCGCTGGCGGTGCTGGTGCTGCTGGCGATGACCGTTCCGCTGAACGTCGGCGGCTGGGGCCCCCGCGAGGGGGTCGCCGCATGGGCGTTCGCCGCGGCCGGCCTGGGCGCCGCGTCGGGCGTCGCCGCCGCGGCGGCCTACGGGGTCCTGGGGCTGGTCGCGACGCTGCCCGGTGGCGTCGTGCTGGCCGCCGACCGCGTCATGCGCGCCCGCCCGGGACGCCGTGCCGTTCCCGAGACGGAGCTCGGCGGGGTCGCCGACGTCCCGGCGACCTGATCGGGCGCGACCGCTCAGTCAGGGGCGGTGGGCGCGACGTCGAAGCCGAGCAGCACGTCCTCGCCGGCGAGGTACACCGACCGGTCGACCAGCCGGATGCCGTGCGCGACCTGGTCCACCCCGAGCGCCCCGACGGCCTCGACGCCCGCCCCGATGATCGTCGGTGACAGCGACACGACGACCCGGTCGACCGCCGCCGCGCGCAGCATCGACGTGATGACCCGGCCGCCGCCCTCCACCAGCAGCGACGACACCCCGAGGGAGCGCAGCAGGGCCAGCATCGCGTCGGTCCGCAGGCCCTCGGGCCCGGGCGGCACTTCCCGGACCGTGACACCGGTCGCGGCGAGCGCCGCGCGGCGGGCCGGATCGGCGTCCGGCCGGCACAGGATCACCGTGGCGGCGTCGTCGGAGAGCACCTTCGCCGTCAGCGGCGTGCGCAGGTGCGAGTCCAGCACCACGCGCAGCGGTGAGGCTCCCGGCACCATCCGCACGGTGAGCTGCGGATCGTCGTGGAGCAGGGTGTTCGCCCCGACGAGGACGGCGTCACAGCCGGCCCGCATCGCGTGCGCGACCTGCCGCTCCCGCTCCCCGCTGATCCACTTGGCGTCACCGGTCCGGGTGGCGATCCGCCCGTCCAGGGTCTGCGCGTACTTGAGGACGACGTAGGGCCGGTCGGCGCGGGGCCGCTGCGCGCCGAGCAGCGCGCTGACGTCGACCGCGGCGGCCGGCGGTTCGGGAAGGCGGGACCCCACGGGGCGCAGATGCCCGAACCTCGCCTGCTTGGTCTCCAGGTAGCCCCGGTTGTGCCGGTTCGCCACCGCGCCCAGCGGCTGCAGCGAGTCGACCGCGATCCCGTGCCGCCGCAGCGCGCCCGCCTTGCCCGGGTTGTTCGTCAGCAGCCGCACCGACCGCACGCCCAGGGAGCGGAGGATCGCCGCTGCGTCGCCGTAGTCGCGCAGGTCGGGCTGGAAACCCAGACGCAGGTTGGCGTCGACGGTGTCGGCCCCCGCGTCCTGCTCCACGTAGGCCCGCAGCTTGTTGACCAGGCCGATGCCGCGGCCCTCGTGCCCGTTGACGTAGAGGACGACACCGCGCCCCTCGGCGGCCACGGTCCGCAGCGCCGTGCGCAACTGGACGCCGCAGTCGCAGCGCAGCGAGCCGAGCGCATCGCCCGTCAGGCATTCCGAGTGCACGCGCGCCAGCAGCGACTGCCCGTCGCCGATCTCGCCGAACACCAGGGCGAGGTGCACGTGACCGCCGGGGCTGTCGAACGCGCGGGCCCGGAACGACCCGTACGGCGTCGGGATCACGGCGGAGGCCACCTCGAGCGGCGACGTTCCCTGACCGTCCGAGAGTTCCGTCTCCACGTGCCCGACTCCTCGCTCGCGCGCCAACCGGGGGCTCTGCACGCTACCGTCACGCAGCCCCTGCCAGCGGGGTTCAACGAAGCGGGAGGGAAGTTCGGGTCATGCGGGGCCGTCGGCTGTCGTTCGTCGCACCGCACCGGGTCGAGATCGAACCCGTGGACCTGCCGGAACCCGACCCCGGCGCACTGCTGGTCCGCACGCTGTTTTCGGGGATCAGCACCGGCACCGAGTTGCTCGGGTACCGGGGCCTGCTCGACCCCGACCTGCCGGTCGACGAGCGCATCGGCGCACTCGGCGGCACCTTCCGCTACCCCTTCGCCTACGGCTACAGCTGCGTCGGCGTCGTGGAGCGCTCGCCCGGCACGCCGGCCCCGGGGACGCCGGTCTTCGCCTTCCACCCGCACCAGGACCGGTTCGTGATCGGCGCCGACGACGTCGTCCCCCTGCCGGCCGGCACCGACCCGCGGCTGGCCACGCTCCTCCCCTACGTCGAGACCGCGCTGCAGCTGAGCCTCGACGCCGGACCGGTGGCCCAGGAGACGGTCGCCCTGCTCGGGCTCGGCGTCGTCGGCGTGCTGACGGCGCTCCTGCTGTGGCGGGCGGGCGCGACCGTGGTCGCCGCCGATCCGGCGGCCGACCGCCGGGAGCTGGCGTCCGGTCTCGGCATCGCGGCCTGCGCCCCCGAGGAGCTGCCGTCGCGGCTGCCGGCGCGGGGCGTGCCGCTGCTCCTGGAGCTCTCGGGCTCGCCCACCGCGCTGGCCGGAGGTCTCGACCTGCTGGCCCACGAGGGCACCGCGCTCGTCGGGTCGTGGTACGGCAACCGCCCGGTCGAGCTGCCGCTCGGCGGTGCGTTCCACCGCCGCCGGCTGACCATCCGCAGCAGCCAGGTGTCGACCATCCCCGCCGCGCTGTCCGGCCGCTGGGACGTCGGCCGACGTCGGGAGGTCGCCGTCGCCCTGCTCGGCGAGCTGCCCCTGCGCGCGCTGGCCACCACCGAGTTCGCGTTCGACGACGCATCGGCCGCCTACCGGGCCCTCGACGAACGCGAACCGGGTGTGGTCCACGTCGCGCTGCGCTATCAATAGCGCCGTGTACGAGACGGGGACAGCGCTGCAGGTACGTGCCTTCCACGTCATGCCGGGCATGCCCCCACCCGAGGGCGAACGCCACTCGCACGACTACCGGCTCGACGTCGTCGTCCGCCGGGACGACCTCGACGAGCGCGGCATGGTGGTCGACCTGGACCTGCTGGAGGACGCGCTGCGGTCCGCCGCCGCGCAGGTGGCGGACGCGGACCTGGAGACCGTCGTCCTCGCCGAGGCGGTGACGGTGGAGATCTTCGCCCGGTGGCTGCACGACCGTCTCGCGGCCGCGCTGGGCACCCTGCCCGGCGTCACGCTCGCGGTCCGGGTCTGGGAGTCACCGGTCGCCTTCGGCGGCTACACGGCGAGCCTGTGAGCCCGGCGCGACGACGGATCCTCCGCGCCGTCGTTGGCCGGATGCCGGTGCGGCTCGCCGACCGGCTGCGCCGGCTCCTCCCGCCGGGGGACGCCACGTCGCGATCGGCCCGGATGCGGAGGGCGGCACTCCGCGGGCTGTACCGCGGCGGCATCCCGCGCGGGGTCTCGCGCTTCCGCCCGGTCGACAACCCGGCGCTGGAGTTCGTCGCCCTCGACTCGCAGGTGCTCGAGCAGCTGTACTGGTGCGGCGAGCAGGGCTGGGAGCCGGAGCTGCTGCCCTGGTGGCGGGCGTTCTGCCGGACCTCGCGGTCGGTGCTGGAGCTCGGCACCAACGTCGGGTACTTCGCGGTCCAGGGCGGTCGCGCGGCGCCCGGCGTGCGGTACGTCGCCCTGGAACCGCACCCGTTCTCCGCCGAGATCTGCCGGACCCACCTCGCCCTCAACGGGGTGACGTCCGTGGAGGTCGTCGTGGCCGCCGCGGTCGCCGACGCGGCGCTGACGTCGGTGCCGCTGCTCGTCCCGGCCGACCAGGCCGCCACCCCGACCGTCGCGTTCCTCGCCGCCGACACCGAGCTCCCCGCGGACATGACCCGCGGCGCCGTCGCCGTCCATGACGTCCCGGCCGTCGACGTCCGGCGGCTCCTCGACGGCGTGGACCTGATCAAGATGGACGTCGAGGGCCAGGAGCACGTCCTGCTCGACGCCATGTGGGAGCACCTGGTGAACGCGCGGCCGACCCTGTTCGTCGAGGTCCTGGCCGGAACCGGGCGGCTGCGCGCCGTGCTGGCGCGGCTGTGCGCCACCGCCGGGTACCGCTGCTACGCGCTGAGCGGTCAGGGGCCCGTCGAGCTCGATCCCGACCGGCTGGCCACCGTCGGCCTGATGGACGAGTTCGGCTGTCAGGACGTCCTTCTCGCCGCCGGCGAGCTCCCGCAGCCGTGACATCGTGGGTCCATGCCAGGGACGCCTGAGGGATACGTGCTGCGTCCCGGCACGCCGACCGTGCACGACTACATGCGACTCCGGGCGGATGCCGGGCTCACGCCTCGCACGGAAGAGCAGAGCAGCCTCGCCCTGCCGGGCAGTTGGGCCGGGTGCCACGTGGTCGAGACGGCCAGTGGCGAGACGGTGGGCATGGGACGACTCATCGGCGATGGAGGCTGGTACTTCCACGTCGTCGACATGGCCGTCCTGCCCCCGCACCAGGGCCGGGGCATCGGCAACTGGGTCCTGAGCTGGCTGCTCGACCGGATCCGGCACGCCGCGCCGGCGGACGCCTACGTGTCATTGATGGCCGACCCGCCCGGGCGTCGCCTGTACGAGCGTTCCGGCTTCACCGAGCGGCGCGACCTGTCGATCGGGATGGCGATGTGGCTGCGACGTGTCGAGCCCGGTGGGCGCGGATGAGGTCGGCGTACCAGCGGCCGCTGTCCTTCACCCGCCGCTGCTGGGTCGCGTAGTCGACGTGCACGACCCCGAACCGCTTGCTGTAGCCGTGCGCCCACTCGAAGTTGTCCATCAGCGACCAGACGAAGTAGCCCCGCAGCGGAACGCCGTCGGCGATGGCAGCGGCGCAGCTCCCGAGGTGCGCGGCCAGATAGGCGGTGCGTTCCTCGTCGTGCACCCCGTCGTCGGCCGCCACCACGTCGGCGAAGGCGGCGCCGTTCTCGGTCACGTACAGCGACAGGTCGCCGTACTCGCGGTGCAGGCGGCGCAACAGGTCCCCGAGCCCGTCGGGGTCGACCGCCCACCCCATCTCGGTCAGCCGCCCCTCCGGTGGGCTCGTCTCGACGACGGCTGCGCCGGGCATCGCCGAGGTGCTCACGACCTGCCGCGTGTAGTAGTTGACGCCCAGCAGGTCCAGCGGCGCCGCGATGGTCGCCGCGTCGCCGTCCCCCTCGAAGCCGAAGTCGGTGAGCGCCGCCAGGTCGGCCCGGACGTCGTCCGGATAGCGACCGCGAACCAGCGCGTCGAGGAAGAACCGGTTGTGCAGCCCGTCGACTCGGCGGGCGGCGTCCACGACGGCGGGATGGTCGTCGGCCGGCAGAGCCGGCGTGAAGTTCAGCGTGATGCCGACCTGCTCGGCGCCGCCGGCGCGCAGCGCCTGGGCGGCGAGGCCGTGGCCCAGCAGGAGATGGTGGGCGGCGGCCACCGAGGCCGCCGGCTCGTGCCGGCCCGGCGCGTGGGCCCCGCTGGCGTAGCCGAGGAAGGCCGAGCACCACGGCTCGTTGAGCGTGGTCCAGAAGCGGACCCGGTCGCCGAGCGCGCCGACGACCAACCCGGCGTACTCGGCGAAGCGGTCGGCGGTGTCCCGCGCCGGCCAGCCCCCCGCCTGCTCGAGCTCGTCGGGGAGGTCCCAGTGGTACAGCGTCACCCAGGGCTCGATGCCCCGCTCGAGCAGCGCGTCGACCAGGCCGGAGTAGAAGTCCAGCCCCTTCTGGTTGGCCGGCCCGCGGCCGCCCGGCTGCACGCGCGGCCAGGCCACGGAGAAGCGGTAGGACCCGAGGCCCAGGTCGGCCATGAGCGCCACGTCGTCCCGCCACCGGTGGTAGTGGTCGGCGGCGACGTCGCCGGTGTCGCCGTCCCGCACGCGGCCCGGGGTGTGGCTGTAGGTGTCCCAGATCGACCGGCCCCGGCCGTCCTCGTCCGCGGCCCCCTCGATCTGGTAGGCGGCGGTCGCGGCACCCCAGAGGAAGTCCGGGGGGAACGCACCCGCCTCGGGTCCGGCGCTCACGGGAGCCTCTCGCCGGCGTCGCCCGACGGGGCGCCGGCGGAGGGCGCCCGTCCGTCGTCGTGCATGCCCCTCATCTCACCCTTGAAGATCCGCAGCGACCGTCCGAGGGATCGCGCGGCGTCGGGCAGCTTCTGGTAGCCGAACAGCAGGAGGACGGCCAGCAGGATCAGGCCGATCTCCGGGGCACCGAGGTCCACGGTGGTCTCCTTCGGACAGGAGCGATGGTGGGGGAAGGACGGCGTCACTTGCCGAAGCCGGCCGTGAGGCCGCTCAGCAACTGGCGCCGGCCGACGGCGTAGAGGATCACGATGGGCAGGGCCGTCAGGACGACGGAGGCCGCGATCGCCGGCACGTTGATCCCGTACTGCCCCTGGAACGCCCAGAGCGCCAGCGGCAGCGGGCGTTGCTCCGGGCTCTGGATGAGGATCAGCGGCAGCAGGAAGTTGTTCCAGACGGTCAGGCCCTGGTAGATGCCGACGGTCACCAGAGCGGGCCGGGTCAGCGGTAAGGCCAGCCGCCAGAGCATCGTCCACTCCGTCGCGCCGTCCATCCGCATCGACTCGAAGAGCTCCCTCGGGACGTCCCGGATGAAGTTGCTCAGGACGAGCACCGACAGCGGGATCGCGAACGCGATCGACGGCAGGATGATCGCCAGCAGGGTGTCGTACAGCTGCAGCCGGATGATGATCAGGTAGATCGGGATGATGACCGCCTGCAGCGGGATCGCCAGACCCAGCAGGAACATCGAGTTGGTCGTCCGCAGGAAGCGGCCCTCGCCGGCGCGCACGATGGCGTAGGCGGCCATGAACGAGACGGCCACCGCAGGCACCACGGCACCGAGCGTGACGATCACGCTGTTGACGAAGTACCGGGCGAAGTCCTGCTCGAGGACGAAGCGGTAGTTCTCCATCGTCGGGGACGACGGAGGTGCCAGCGGGTTGGTCGCGAAGTAGTTCGCCCGCGTCTTGAAGCTGGTGATGACGATCCAGTAGAGCGGTACGACCACGATGACCAGCCACAGCCAGCCCGCCGCCCCACCCACCCAGTTGCGGGGCTCGCGCTCGTCCGTCCGCCGCCGCCGGGATCGAAGGGGCGCCGCGGCGGAGTCGACCCGGCCCCCCTCCGGCGCCACCACGGTCGCCATGTCAGGCCCCTTCCAGCTGGCTCTCGTCGCCACGCCCGCCCAGCCGTCGCAGCAGCAGCGCGACGATCAGGCCCACGACGACGAGGATGACGGCGATGGCGCTGGCCGGGCCCATGAGGTTCGCCTGGAACCCGGTCTTGTACATCTCCAGCGCCAGCGAGCGGGTCGCGTCGCCGGGTCCGCCCTCGGTCAGCACGAAGATGAGGTCGAAGAACGTCAACGACCCGACGACCATGAGCGTCGACGAGGTGATGATCGTGTACTTCAGCTGCGGCAGCGTGATGCTGAAGAACTGGCGGACCCGCCCGGCGCCGTCGAGCGCGGCCGCCTCGTACATGGAGCGCGGGATCTGCCGCACCGCACCCTGGTAGATGAGCGAGTGGAACGGGATGAACTGCCAGGAGACGACGAAGACGACGACGCCGAGCGCCAGGGTCGAGTCGCCGAGCCAGTCCTGCTGCAGCAGTGGGATGCCGAGCCCCGCACCCAGGCCGAAGTTCGGGTCGAGCAGGGCCTTGTAGGTGATGGCGATCGCGGCGGCCGACAACAGCAGCGGGATGAAGTAGAGGATCGCCAGGAACTCGCGGTAGCGCTGGTGGCCGGCGAGGAAGACGCCGATGAGGATGCTCATCGGCGTCTGGAACAGCCATGACAGCGCCATGATCTTGAAGGTCACCCACATCGCGTGCGGCAGCCCCGGGTCGGTGAGAACCGCGCGCCAGCTGGTCAGCCCGCTGGGGTGGATGACGCCGAGCCCGTCCCACGTGGTGAAGCTCAGCCCCAGGACACCCAGCAGCGGAACCGCGCCGAACGCCACGAACACCACCAGCGCCGGGAGCACCATCCAGCCGACGGGACCGTGGCCACCGGCCGACGATGCGGGCCGTGTGGTCTGCACCGCCGGCGCGGGCGGAACGATGACGGTCACTTGCCGATGACCGCGTTCATGCTGTCGGCGAACTGCTGGGGCGTGATGCTGAGCTGGAAGAGCTTGGCGATGTTGTCCAGCAGGGTCTCGGCCGCGGTCGGTGACAGCGCCTGGTCCCAGGACTGCGCGAAGACCTTGGCCTTGCTCGCCGTGTCGTAGACGAAACCGAGGAATTCGGCATCGTCACTGCTGGCCAGTTCCTTGTCGGCGCCGTTGACGATCGGCACGCCACCGGTGTCGATCCACTGCTTGACCTCGGCGTCCTGGAGGACGCCCTCGGAGAAGAACTTCTTGGCGATGTCCTTCTGCTCCGTCGATGCGCTCGCGTTGATGGACAGGTACTGCCCGGGGTTGCCGACGGTGTCGCTCGGGTCGCCCTTGCCACCCTCGACCGGCGGGAAGTTCATCCAGCCGAGGTGGCCGCCGGTCACGAAGTCGCCGCCGTCGGTCTTCATGCTCGCGTAGGTCCAGGAGCCGTGGAGCATCATCGCGGCCTTGTCGGTGTACAGCAGTGCCTGGTCGGCGTTCTGGTCCGCGACGATCGAGGCGAATCCCTTGACGAAACCGCCCGCCTTCACCAGGTCCTGGACCATGGTCAGGCCCTGGATGGACGCGGGGTTCGACCAGGCGTTCGGCTCGCCGTCGAAGACCGCCTGGAACACCTCGGGGCCGCCGACGCGGTCGAAGGCGAACTCCAGCCACATCATGTTGGTCCACCGCGACTGGCCGGCGAGGGAGAACGGCGCGACGCCGGCGGCGTTGAACTTCGGCACCAGGGCCATGATGTCGCCCCAGGACTGCGGCGGCTTCGCGCCGACCTTGTCGAAGACGCGCTTGTTGTAGTACAGGACGATCGGCTGCACGGTCTCGGCCGGCATCGCGTAGATCTTGCCGTCGATGATGGCGGGCCCGAAGGACGACGGGAACAGCCGGTTCTTGACGTCGGCGTTGGATCCGAACCACGACGTGAGGTCCTCGACCTGGTTCGCGTCGACCCAGCTCTTGAGGCCACCACCGCCCCAGCCCCAGATGATCGTCGGGCCCTGCCCCGCGCCGAGCGCCGTCTTGATCTTGGTCTTGTAGGCGTCGTTCTGGAACGTCGTCGCCTTGATCGTGCCGTCCGGGTTCTTCTTGTTGAAGGCGTCGACGGCGCCCTGGCGGATGTCCTCCTGCGGCTGGCCGCTGAGGAACCAGTACGAGGCCTCGCCGCTCTTGGCCTGGCCGGGGCCCGAACTGCCGCATGCACTGAGTGCGAGCGCGCCGGCGGTCGCGGCCGAGAGCCCCAGGAAGTTCCGCCGGGAGAGGGAGAGCTGTCCGAATTCCACGCTGGTCTCCGTTGTCCAGAGGCCGCGAAGCCCTGCCCGCGGCCGATCAGTGGCCTGTACACGCAGCGCGCACCGACTGCTGGAAGCGCTCTCAACCCCGCAATCGTGTGAGTCAGATCACCTCGGAGACGGTCGCGGCGGGGACGCTACTTTTCGGCCACCACGGTGTCAACGACCTGTTGTGCTATCGCTCACACTCCTTCACAGTGGGCTCCGAACATGGCGCGCGGGCAGGGCTTCGCCCCTCTACCGCGGCGTCGAAAGCTGGCCATGACCGTCGAAATGTCGAAACCTCAGGTCCTCCGGGAGCACTCAGTGACGACTGCGCACGACTCCGCCACGACCCGCCTTCCGGCTCCGTGGCAGGACACGGCGCTGCCGGTGCCCGAGCGCGTGAACCTCCTCCTCGCAGCCATGACGCTGGAGGAGAAGGTCGCCCAGCTCGGCAGCAGGTGGCTGGGCAACGACATGCAGGCTCCCGTCGGGGAAGGCGCCGAGGAACCGGAACCGGAGCCGGACGCCGAGGCGATCAACGTGGCCCCGATGCAGGACGTCTTCGCGGCCTCGGGCAGCGCGTCGCTCGAGGAGGCGAGTCGGCACGGCCTCGGCCACCTGACCCGCGTCTACGGCAGCGCCCCGGTGACCGCCGCCGACGGCGCCGCGGAGCTGGTCCGCCAGCAGCACGTCGTCCTCGGCAACTCGGGGCTGGGCATCCCCGCCCTGGTGCACGAGGAGTGCCTGACCGGTTTCACCGCCTTCCGGGCGACGGTGTATCCGGCGGCGATCGCCTGGGGGGCGACCTTCGACCCCGACCTGGTCGAGCGGATGGCCGCCGCGATCGGTCGCGACATGGCAGCCCTGGGGGTCCACCAGGGCCTCTCCCCCGTCCTCGACGTCGTCCGCGACTACCGGTGGGGCCGGGTCGAGGAGACCATCGGCGAGGACCCGCATCTGGTGTCCGTGCTGGGGACCGCCTACGTCCGCGGGCTGCAGAGCGCCGGGGTGCTGGCCACGCTCAAGCACTTCGCCGGCTACTCGGCCTCGCGCGGGGGGCGCAACCACGGCCCGGTGTCGATGGGGCGGCGCGAACTCCTGGACGTCGTCCTGCCGCCGTTCGAGTCCGCGGTGACCCTCGGCGGCGTGGGATCGGTCATGAACTCCTACGCCGACGTCGACGGCATCCCGGCCGGCTCGGACTCGTGGCTGCTCACCGACGTGCTGCGCGACGACTGGGGTTTCACCGGCACGGTGGTGTCCGACTACTGGGCGGTCCCCTTCCTGGCCACCATGCACCGCCTCGCCGCCGACGCCGAGGGGGCCGGGGCGCTGGCGCTGGCCGCCGGCATCGACGTGGAGCTGCCCGACACGCTCGGCTACGGTCCCGGGCTCGCCGAGCGGGTACGCCGCGGCGAGCTGGCCGAGGAGCTGGTCGACCGCGCGGCACGCCGGGCGCTGACCCAGAAGATCGAGCTCGGCCTGCTCGACCCCGACTGGACGCCGGAGGGCTCCGTGGCCGGCGCGGACACCGTGGAGCTGGACTCGCCGGCGAACCGGGCACTGGCCCGCGAGCTGGCCGAACGGTCCGTGGTCCTGCTCGACGCCGGAACCGCGCTGCCCCTGCTCGGGAGCGGGCGACCGCAGCTGCGACGGGTGGCCGTGATCGGGCCGTGCGCGGACGACGGCCGCACGATGATGGGCTGCTACGCCTTTCCCAACCACGTCCTCCCCCGCCACCCCGGGCACGGCCTGGGCATCGACGTCCCGACCGTCGTCGAGGCGCTGCGTGCGGAACTGCCGGACATGGAGGTCGTGACCGAGCGCGGATGCGGGGTCCAGGACCCCGACCGGTCGGGCTTCGCGGCCGCGCTCGAGGCCGCGCGCGGGGCCGACCTCTGCGTCGCCGTCGTCGGTGACCTGGCCGGATTGTTCGGTCACGGCACCTCCGGCGAGGGCTGCGACGCCGCCGACCTCCGGTTGCCCGGTGTCCAGGCGGACCTGCTCGACGAGCTGCTCGGCACGGGTACCCCGGTCGTCGTGGTCGTGGTCTCGGGCCGGCCGTACGCGCTGGGCGACGTGCACGGCCGCGCCGCCGGCCTCGTGCAGGCGTTCATGCCGGGCGAGGAGGGCGGGGCCGCGGTCGCGGGGGTCCTGTCCGGGCGGGTGCAGCCCGGCGGCAAGCTGCCCGTGCAGATCCCCCGAGGCCCCGGCGGGCAGCCGGGCACCTACCTGCAGCCTCCGCTCGGCGGCCCGGAGAGCACCGGCATCAGCAGCGTCGACCCGACGCCGCTCTTCCCGTTCGGCTTCGGCTCGTCCTACACCAGCTTCGAGGTCGACGACCTGCGGCTGAGCACCTCGGAGGTGCCCACCGACGGGGAGTTCAGTGTCTCCGTGCGGCTGCGCAACACCGGACAGCGGGACGGAGACGAGGTCGTCCAGCTCTACCTCCACGACGTCCTCGCCTCGGTGGTCCGGCCCACCCGGCAGCTGACCGGCTTCCGCCGGGTGCGGCTGGCCCCCGGCGAGGCCGTGGACGTCCGCTTCGACGTGCACGCCGATCGGACCGCCTTCTCCGGGCGGGACCTCCGGCGGATCGTCGAGCCGGGCGACGTCGAGGTGATGGTCGGCACCTCGTCGGCGGACCTCCCCTGCCGTGCGACGGTCTGCCTGACCGGTCCGGTGCGGGAGGTGGGTGCCGGTCGGCGACTGGTCACACCCGTCAGCGTGCAGCCGGCCGGCGGAGGGGGGCGGTGAGGCCGGACGCCACCAAGGACGGCCGCGCCACCCTCGCCACCGTCGCGGCCGCCGCCGGGGTCTCGGTCGCGACCGTCTCCAAGGTGCTCAACGGGCGCAGTGACGTCGCCCCGGCCACCCGCGGCCTCGTCCAGGACCTGCTGGTCGAGTACGACTACGTCGGTCGCGGCGCCGACACGGTGCGCCGGGCCGTGCCGACCACCCGGCCCACCGTCGAGCTGGTCTACGCGGGGGTGCTCAACGCCTACTCGACCGAGGTGCTGCAGGGCGTGCTCGACGCGGCGGCGGCACAGGGCGTCGCGGTCGTGGTGAGCATCCGTACCCCCGGCCAGCGGCGGTCCGGGACCGGGCGGCCGGCCGCCTGGGCCGGCGAGCTGGCGGCGGCGGGACGGCGGGCGGTCATCGCCGTCGTCGACGACCTCACCGCCGCGGACCTCACCGCGCTGTCCCGGGCCCGGCTGCCGCTGGTCGTCATCGACCCCGTCAACCTGCCGGCCGCCGACGTGATCAGCGTCGGGTCGACGAACTTCGCCGGAGGGCTGGCGGCGACCCAGCACCTGCTCGGCCTCGGGCACCGCCGGATCGCCTACCTCGGAGGCGCGGTCACCTCGGCGTGCAACCAGGCCCGCCTGGGCGGATACCGCGCCGCCATGGATGGCGCCGGAGCGCCGATCCCGCAGGGGTACGTGCGGTTCGGCAACTTCCTGCACGCGGACGGCCTCGGGCAGGGTGCCACCCTGCTCGAGATGCCGGATCCGCCGACCGCCGTCTTCGCCGGCAGCGACGAGACGGCCGTCGGCGTCGTGGAGGCCGCGCGGGCGCGGGGCCTGCGGGTGCCCGAGGACCTCAGCGTGGTGGGCTTCGACGACACGCAGATCGCCCGGCTGTCGTCGCCGGCGTTGACCACCGTGCGCCAGCCGCTGCAGGAGATGGGCAAGGTGGCGCTGCGCACCGCGATCCGGCTGGCCGCGGACGGGGAGGTCGACTCGCACCACGTGGAGCTCGCCACCCAGCTCGTCGTCCGCCGGTCCACCGCGCCCGCGCCGCCGGGGCGGTCCGACGGTTGCGAGCCGGCGGTGCCCTAGGCGAGCAACCGCGCCAGGGTGTCGCGGTCGGGGCAGTACGGCCGGTCGCGCTCGTCCCAGAGCAGCGGCACGAAGAATGCCTGGCGCTCCCCCTGGGGGCTGAACCGCCCGTGCGAGACCAGCAGGTTGGGCGTCACCAGGGAGGGGTGCCCCGCGCTCGTGATGCCGTCGAGCATCCCGCTGCGCAGGACGGCATGACCCTCGCCGGCCAGATCCGTGATCGTGCCGTCGGGCGCCTCGCGCACCGCGCCGACGGCGTAGGTGTCGTCCTTGTAGCTGCCGTAGCTGTCCAGGTAGTAGGTGGCGCCCGCCGGCGACACCAGGCCACCGATCGGCGCCTCGATGCAGTGCCAGTCGACCGTCTCCCCGGCCGCCCAGTCGCGCCGGCCCACCTGCCAGGGCATCGACCGGTCGCGCTCGTAGAGCTGCACGTCGAGCGACGGTTTGACCAGCACGCGCGGCGCCGACGCGGGCTTCGAGAGGTCGTCGCTCAGCCGTACCTCGACGATCCCGACGCCGACGCGTGCCTCGTGCCAGAACTCCACGACGTAGGCGAGAAATGGTGCGGATCCACCCGAATGCGGATCGATTTTCCGGTACACGTCCGCGTCGATCGCGAAATCCGTCTCCAGTTCGAGCGGGAACTCACCCTGGTCGACGAAAGGGCCCTCCGGCCGGTCGGCGACCGCCTTGCGCAGCCGTTGGCCGATGTCGGCATTCGGCTGGTCCGGCCGGCTCCGCGAATAGAACATGTCGTATCGGCGCGTCGATTCGTTGAACACCACGCACGGCGCCCAGTGCTCGCTGAGCGGCGCATCCGTGCGCAGCGCCTTGCCCAGGTAGTCGAAGCGCCGCAGGTCGTTGCTGCCGTAGACCGGGATGCGGTCGCCCTCGTGCGAGACGTCGGTGTGGTACAGGTAATGCGCATATTCGGCGCCGGACGACCGGGGAACCGTGAGCATGTAGGGGTCCCCCTGATCCGCGAAGTCGGGCGCGGGATCCGGGATGATCGGCCGGTAGAGATCGTGGATGCCGAGGCCTGCGAAATCGCAGCCCCCGGACGCCCCCATGGGCGCGAACCTACCCAGGCCTCGACCGGCCCGCCATGTCGCCGGGGTCAGCCCCGTCCGGCCCGGAGCGGCTGCGGGCGACCCCGAGGTGGTGCGCGACCGCCTCCCCCAGTGCGACGACGTCCACCGCGGTCGTCACGATCGTCGCGCCCTCGGCGGCGTACGCGGCGGCCTCCTCGCCGCTGTAGGCGTGCACGCCCACGGGCACGCCGGCGGCACCGGCCCGGGCGATGATCGAGGAGAGGACACCGCGCAGCTCCTCCCGGCGCTCGGCACCGGTCAGCTCCAGGCACAGCGACAGGTCGCTCGGACCGACGTAGACGCCGTCCAGCCCCTCGACGGCCAGGACGGCGTCGAGGTCGTCGAGCGCGGTCGCGGTCTCGACCATGACCACCACGACCGGCCGGTCGGCACCGCCGGAGAGCCGGCCGATCGACCGCCCGCCGCCCGGGGCGTACCGGGTGGCCGCGACCACCTCGCGGGCGTGCTCGGCGTCGCGCACGCTGGGCACGACGACGCCCCGGGCGCCCAGGTCGAGCGGCCGCCCGATGTCCGGGAACAGCGGGCTGCGCGTCCGGACGAGGGGCACGGAACCCGCGGCGGTGATCGCCGCGGTCAGCCCGGGCAGCTCGGCCTCGGCGACGGCACCGTGCTGGAGGTCGACGACGACGAAGTCCGCACCGGACCGAGCCAGCACCTCGCCGGTCACGACGCCCGGCAGCAGGCTCCACAGGCCGTGACAGGCCCGGCCGGCCGCCCACCGGTTCCGTAGCTCCATCTCGCTCATCGCCATCTTCGGATCAGCCCTCCCGGCCGGCTCGCGGGAACCAGGCCGGCCGACGCTCGGCCCGGACCCGGTCAGGGGCGATCCTGCCGCACCGCTCCCCCGGTCCTAACCTGGGCACAGTGAGCGTGGAGCAGGCCGCAGCGTCGGCGGGTGTCGGTTTCCGGTCGGAGCGGGGCCCGGTCCTCATCGGGATCATGTTGTCCACCGCGCTGGTCGCCATCGACGCGACGGTGATCGCCACCGCCGTCCCCTCCGTGGTGGCGGAGCTGGGCGGCTTCTCGGAGTTCCCGTGGCTGTTCTCCGTCTACCTGCTCGCGCAGGCGGTCACGGTGCCGGTCTACGGCAAGCTGGCCGACGTCTTCGGGCGCAAGCCGGTGATGCTCGTGGGCATCGGTCTGTTCCTGGTCGGCTCGATCCTCTGCGGCATCGCGTGGAGCATGGGCGCGCTCATCGCGTTCCGCGCCGTCCAGGGCCTGGGCGCCGGCGCCGTCCAGCCGATGTCGATGACCATCGTGGGTGACCTGTACTCGCTCGAGGAGCGGGCGAAGGTGCAGGGCTACATCGCCAGCGTGTGGGGCATCTCGTCGGTCGTCGGGCCCACGCTCGGCGGCGTCTTCTCCGAGTACGTCAGCTGGCGCTGGATCTTCTGGGTCAACATCCCGCTGTGCCTGATCGCCGCGGCGACGATCGGCCTGCGTTTCACCGAGCGCCTCGAACGGCGCCGCCCGCGGATCGACTACGCCGGCGCCGGGGTGCTCACGGTCGCCCTGACGCTGCTGATCCTCGGCGTCCTCGAGGGCGGTCAGGCCTGGGCGTGGAGCTCGCCGCAGAGCATCGCCGTCCTCGCCGCCGGTGCCGTCCTGCTCGTGCTGTTCGTGCTGATCGAGCGGCGGGCGGCCGACCCCGTCGTCCCGTTGCGGCTGCTGCGCAACCGGCTGCTGGTGGCCACCAACCTGGTGGCCGCCTGCGTCGGCGCCGTCCTGATGGGGCTGACGTCCTACGTGCCGACCTTCGTGCAGGTCGTGCTGGGCACCGGCCCGCTGGTCGCCGGCTTCGCGCTGGCCGCGCTCACGCTGGGCTGGCCGATCTCGGCGTCGCAGTCCGGCCGGGTCTACCTGCGGCTCGGGTTCCGGGCCACCGCGCTGATCGGTGCCATCGTCGTCGCGATCGGCTCGGCGCTGCTCCTCCTGCTCGACGAGTCCTCGAGCGTTCCCCAGGTCGGCGCGGCGTCGTTCGTCATCGGGCTCGGCATGGGCTTCGCAGCGGCCCCGACACTGATCGCGGCGCAGTCGGCGGTGCGGTGGCAGCAGCGGGGCGTCGTCACCGGCACCAACATGTTCTTCCGTTCCGCGGGCAGCGCCGTCGGGGTCGCGGTCTTCGGCGCGATCGTCAACGCCACCCTCGGCCGGTCCGGCGTGGAGGGCGGCCACGTGGCTCCGGAGGCCCTCACCACCGCGGTGCACCACGTCTTCATCGGGACGGCGGTGCTGGCGGTGGCCATGCTCGCGGCCGTGCTGCTCATGCCCCGTGACCGCGGCGGCGCCCGGGCACCCGCGGCGGAGACCGCCGAGGTCGCCCCCGGCTGATGTCGTGCCGACGTCGCCGGTGGGTACTGCCCCTCCACGACGACGATCGAGGAGGAGAGCACATGGACATCGGAGGGCTCGGCGACAAGGCGAAGGACGCGCTGAACAGCGAGCAGGGCGAGCAGCGCAGTGATCAGGCACTGGACAAGGCCGAGCAGCTCGCGGACGACAAGACCGGCGGCACGCACGACCAGCAGCTGGACAAGGGCCGCGACATGGCCGACGAGCGCCTGGGTCAATCGGACGAGGGTCAGTCGGGCAGCTGAGCGACGACGGTCTGGCACCGCTCCGGTATCGGTGGGCGCGGCTGTGACGGGTGTGACGCGTGGGGCTGGTGCATCGCCCGCGCACCTCTGCGACGCGGCGGGGCGATGACACGGGTGAGACGACCGCACACCACCGGGAGCGACTCCGCGCAGCGCGCGCCGCCCCGGCAGCCAGGAGACGGAGACGTTCGATGTCCCCAGCCCGACACCTGCGGCGGCGCATCGCGCCCAGCCCGAGCCCCGACGGCCCCGTCGGGACGCACCGAGGACGGGGGCCGGCTTCCTGCCGCGGCGGGTCGGAGTGAGCCCCGCCGCGCCGGTGCCCGACTACCGGCAGGTCTTCGACGCAGCCCCGGCACCGCTGCTCCTCCTGACCCCCCGCCTCACGATCGTCGCCGCCAACCAGGCCTGGCTGGAGAGCACCGCGACGACCCCCGAGGCGACGGCGGGCCGCGATCTGTTCGAGGTCTTCCCGGGAAGCCCCGGGGGCCGCTCCCCGGACGGGCCGGTCGCGCTTCGGGAGTCCCTCGAGCGCGTCCGGGACACCGGCCGTCCCGACAGCATCCCGCTCCAGCGGTACGACCTCCCGATGCCCGACGGCAGCTACGCCGAGCGGTTCTGGAGCTGCCGCACCGTGCCGATCCTCGACGGGAACGACGTCGTCCTGCTGCTGCACCGGGCCGACGACATCACCGACTACGTGAGGTACCGGGACGACGGCCGGCCGGTGACCGGCGGGCTCCCGGGGGCCGACCGCATCCAGCGGGCCGAGGCCGACCTCTTCGCACGCACCCAGGAGCTCGAGCAGGCCAACGCGGAACTGCTGGCCTCGAGCGAACGGGAACGGCGCACGGCGTCGACGCTGGCCGGGCTGGCGACGACCGTGTCGGCGCTGTCGGCGGCGGAGAGCCGGGCCGACCTGCTGCGGCTGATGTTCCGCCACGGGCTGCGCGCCCTGGGGGCCGACGTTCTGGCCGTCGCCCTGTTGGAGCCCGGCGGCGGCCACCTGGCCGTCGTGGACACCCACGGCTCCCCCGCCCCCGAGCCCGTCCAGCAGCTGTCGGTCCACTCCCCGCTGCCCATGGCCGCCGCGGTTGCGGGCCGGCCGCTCTTCGAGGAGGACGCCGACCGCGGGGAGGCCGCCGGACCCGCGTTGCCCGGCCTGCGGGCGTGGGCGGCCCTCCCCCTGCGCATCGGGACGCGCCCCCTCGGCTCCGTGACGGTCGGGTGGGAACGGCCCCACCCCTTCGCCGACGACGACGTCCGCGTGCTCGAGGCCTTCGCCGCGCAGTGCTCGCAGGCGATGAACCGGGTGGCCCGGCGGGAGACCGAGCGACGTCAGGCGTCGGCCACCCGCAGCCTGGCCGAGACCCTGCAGCGGTCGCTGCTGACCGCCCCTCCGCAATCCGAGCACCTCGACATCGCCGTCCGCTACCGGCCCGCCGCGCGCGAGGCCCAGATCGGCGGCGACTGGTACGACGCCTTCGTCTCACCCGCCGGTGACACCACGCTCGTGATCGGTGACGTCACGGGCCACGACTGGACCGCCGCGGCGATCGCCGGGCAGCTGCGCAACATGCTCCGCGGCATCGCCTCCGCGCTCGACCACCGCGATCCCGAGCGCGTGCTCGGCGCCCTCGACCGGGCGCTGCGCGAGACGGGCACGGCGACCCTCGCGAGCGCGGTCGTCGCGCGGATCGAGGAGGCGCCGGACCGGGGGCACGTGCTCCGATGGTCCAACGCGGGCCATCCCGCGCCGCTGCTGCTGGCGCCCGACGGCACGGCGAGCCTGCTGGAACGGCCGGCGGACCTGCTCCTCGGCGTGGCACCGGAGACGCGGAGGCGGCAGCACGACGTGCCGTTGACACCGGGCGCCACCGTCGTCCTCTACACCGACGGGCTCGTCGAACGCCGCGACGCCGGCCTCGACGTGGGCCTGGACCGCCTGCTCGCCGCCGCGCCCGGGCTGGCCGATCTGCCCGTCGACGAGGTGTGCGACGAGCTCCTCCTCCGCCTCGCCCCCGACCTCACCGACGACATCGCGCTGCTCGCCGTCCGCGTACGGGACGACGGCTGACCGGACGACCGTGTTCCGGGGAAGTTCCCTCGCGCACGGACCCCTGCGGCCGCCCGAGGCGATGACGGAAGTGCCACCCCGAACGGCTCCGACCGCAGGAGGACGTCGCACAGTGAAGTACCTCGAGATGACCGACGAGGACCGCCCGCGGCACGAGCAGCGCCGCGCAGAACGGCCGGTGGTCCGCAGGCGCGCGCGGACGGCGGTGGCCGCCGCCGGTGTCCTGACCGCCGTCGTCCTGGGCTGGGGCACGGCCGTCGGGGTGGGGCTGACCACCGCGGCGCACGTGCCGGATGCGGGGCTGGCTCCGGCGCCGTCCGGGGAGACCGACTGGGCCGAACCGGCGATGCGCCGGACGCTGTCGGTCCCCGCGCGGCCGGTGCGCCCGAGGGCGCAGGCACCGGTCCTGCCCGCGGGCCCTCCCGCGGTCGCGGCGACCACCGCTCCGCCGGCGCCGGCGCCGGAGCCGGTTCCCGCGCCGCGGCCACGACCCCGCCCCGCCCCCGCGCCGACCCTCGCCGCTGCTTCGCCCGCTCCCGTGCGCAAGGGCGACGCCTGTCTGGTGGCGGGCGCCACCGGAGTCACCCCAGCCGGCGCCGCGATGGTGTGCACCGCCTCGCCCGGCAACGGCAGGACGCGGTGGCGCGCCGCCTGACGAGGCGCCGCACCGACGGCTGCACCGGCGCCGTCGACGGGGACGGGGGCTACGGGCCCGCGTCGAGCACCCGGACGGTGCCGTCGCCGAAGTCCGTCACGAACAACCGGCGTCCGTCGGGCGAGACCGTGACACTCGTGGGGCTGTCGCCGGTCCGGATCCGGGCGGTGACGGCGCCGGTGCGGGTGTCGACCACCCCGATGGTGCCGTCGTCCACGTTCGCGGTGTAGAAGTGGCGCCCGTCGGGCGCGTAGGTGACGTCCTGCGGGCCCGCACCGACGCCCGTGACGGTGGCGACCACCGTGTTCGTCTTCGGGTCGATGACCGAGACGTCGCTGCTGATGTAGTTCACGACGGCGAGTCGCGTGCCGTCGGGTGAGATCTCCAGGCTGTGCGGCCCGTCCCCGACGGGGATGGTCGCCACCACCCGGTCGCTCCCGAGCTCGAGGACGCTCACCACGTCGGAGAAGTGGTTCGTGACGTAGACGAAGCGCCGGTCGGACGTGAAGGCCACCCAGTGCGGCGACGGCGGGAGCTCGATCCGGTCCACCCGCGCACCGGAGGTCGCGTTCAGGACGTCGAGGTGGTTCTCGTCGTAGTAGGGCACGTAGAGCAGCCGCCCGTCGAGCGTGGTCCCGAGGGCGTACGGGCCCCGGCCCACCGGCCAGGCGTCGATCCGGCTGTCGTTGCCGGTGTCCAGGACGACCACGAAGTCGGCCGCGAAGTCCTTGTCGTAGGCGGAGACGTAGGCCCGCGTGCCGTCGGGCGAGAAGGTGACCAGCTGCGGCGGCGCCTCCGGTATCGGGATCGTGCGGGTGGGAACCTCCCGGGCGGTGTCGAACCGGATGACGGCCTTCAGTTCCGGATCGGCGATGTAGGCGAACCGGCCGCCGGGCGCGAGCGCCATGTGGTGTGGTGCTTTGCCGACGGGAACGGCGGCGCCGAGCTTCGGGGTCGCCGCGCTCGCGGTCACGACCCGCGTGGTGGACGACGCCGCCGCGCTCGACGTCGTCGTCCGCGGATGCATCTCGTGGCCCATACCGGAGGAAGGCGGGGAGGAGCCCGCCGCCCTCGTCCCCTCGGAGGAGGCGGTGTCGCGGAGCCAGAAGATCGACCCGACGACGGCGCCGGCCACGAGCAGGAGGCCGAGCCCCAGCGCAACGGCCCGCGGGTGGGCCCGCCTGCGGCGGTGCCTCCCGTGAGCGTCCGTGTGCTGCTGATCCATGGCGGCTCGTTTCGACCAGGCGTCCGAACTGCATCGTCGTGGACCGCGCGCGGCGCGACAACCTCGAACGGCCCGCTTCCCGCACCGGAGCCCGGGCATCGGCGGCGCGACGGGGACCGGGCGGATCAGCGAGCGGCACCCCGACACCGCCGTGCTCGTGCTCGGGGACACCGGGCAGGGACCTAGCGGTCGGGTGCGCCCTCGGCGAAGGCGTGCTCCGCGGAGACGCTTTCCGTTCGGTCGTCCGGCTCCGGACGGCGCGACCGCCCGTCCAGGAAGGCCCGCCACTCCGAGCGGTCGCTGTCGGCCGGCCCCGCACCCAGGAACAGGAACGCGAGGACGGCCACGGCGACGACGACCACCAGCAGGACCAGGATCTCCCACCAGCCGAACAGCGGCGGAACGGTCAGGTTGCCGGGGACCGGCGTAGGCGGAGCGGGCGGCATGGGACGAGCGTGCGCGATGCCGGGCGCCGGTGGGGTTCCTTTCGCCGGTGCTATGACCCGCACGGGCGAGGCCGGGAGCGGAGCCTGCGGCCGGGTGCCGGACGGCCCGGACGGACGTCGCCCGTCCGGGTGAGGGCCGTTCCGGAACCGGCTGCCCCGTCGATGTGAGCGCCGTAACGTTCTGCTCTCGATCCGTAACGCCGTGGGGAGCACCGAGGATGACCGCTGAGCTGCATGCCGACGACCGGGCTGCGCTCGCCGCTACCGAGGCCCCGGACCTCGACGGGCGCCCGACCCTCTCGGGCGACCTGCCCACCCTCTTCCAGGCCGGGCCGATGTTCCGCCGGGTGCCGGTCGGCTACGACCGCTTCCAGGTCGACACCTACGTGCAGTGGGCGGAGGAGGAGCTGGCGACCGCCGAGCGCGAGCACGAGCGCCTGCTGACCCGTCACGTCGAGACCCGCGCGGCCCTGGACGAGGCTCGCGGGCTGCTCACGCACTCGGCCGGTGGCGCCGAGATGGTGCGGATCTCCGGCCGGATCGCGGCGATGCTGGCGGCCGCCGCCGACGAGGCGCAGGCGATGCGCGTCGAGGCCGAGGCGGACGCGGCCGCCGCGGCTGCGGCGGCGGACGCCACGCTCGCCGACGCGCGAGAAGCTCTCGCCGGCGCCGCCGAGCAGGCGCAGCGGACGATCGCCGAGGCCACCGCGGAGGCCGAGGAGCTCGTGGCCGCGGCCGGGCGGATCGTCGACCACGCCGAGCAGGCACGCAGCGAGGCGCGGATCGAGGTCGAGGCCCGGCTGGAGAAGGTCGCCGTCCTCGAACTCCTCGCCGCGGAGGCGGCCGACCGGGTCCGGGAGCAGGCACTCGAGGACACCGCCGCCGCGCGGCTGCACGCGCGGGGCGAGATCGCGGCGATGCTGGCCACCGCGCGCGAGGAGCGGCGGCGGGCTGACGAGGCCGCGACCGCGGCGCGCACGCGCCTCGACGAGGAGGCGAACACCCGCCGGGTCGCGCTCCTCGCGGAGGTCGCGGAGCTCGAGCACCGGCGCGCCGTCCTGCGGGCGGCGCTGAAGCGGCAGGCGCGCCAGGCGCCGGAGGCCGCGCGGCCGGGTCTGCGGGACCACCTCGACCGGCTCCGCCACGGCCTGGCGTTCAGCGGTCTGCACTGGCGGCCGGCGGCGGGCCCGTCGGCACCCGTGCGGACACCGCACGGCGCGGGCCGCACCAAGGCCTGAGGCCCGACGGCTTCGCCGTCCGTCGTCGAGCGATGTGTACGCTCGTTCCTATGACTGTCCAGCCCGACGCGGGCGACTCGCGGAGCATGCGCGAGCGGATGCTCGCCGGCGACCTCTACATCGCCGACGACCCCGAACTGGCCGAGGGCAGCAGCCGCGCGCTCGACCTCGCCGACGCCTACAACGCGACGACCGTCCGCCAGGGTCCGCTGCGCCGGCAGTTGCTGGCGGAGCTGCTCGGTGCCGTCGGTGACGGCACCGAGATCCGGCCGCCCTTCTACGTCGACTACGGCAGCCACATCCGCATCGGCGCCCGCTGTTTCGCCAACTTCGGTCTCGTCGCCCTGGACGTCGCGTCGATCACCATCGGGGACGACGTACAGATCGGCCCCAACGTCCAGCTGCTCACGCCGACCCACCCGGTCGAGCCGGACCCGCGGCGGGCCAAGCGGGAGGCGGCCGAGCCGATCACCATCGGCGACAACGTGTGGCTCGGCGGCGGCGCGATCGTGCTGCCGGGGGTGAGCATCGGCGAGAACACCGTCGTCGGTGCCGGCGCAGTGGTCACGCGGGATCTGCCGGCGAACGTGGTCGCCGTGGGCAACCCCGCCCGCGTCGTCCGCACGCTGGAGCCCGCCGGCCGGTGACCGCCGCTCCCGCCGCGGCACGGCGACCCCGCCGGCACGACCCGGGCCGGCGGGACCGGCTGGTCGACACCGCGCTCGACGTCATCGCCAGGGACGGCGTCGCCGCGGCCTCCCACCGTGCGATCGCCCGTGCCGCCGACGTCCCGCTCGGATCGCTGACCTACCACTTCGCGTCCCTCACCGATCTGCTGAGCGCGGCGTTCACCCGGCACGTCGACACGGCCGCGTCGCGCTTCGACGAGCGCATGCGCGCCGCCGGGTCGCCTGCGGCCGCGCTCGAGGCCCTGGTCGAGCACCTCACCGGCGATCTCCTCGGCTCCTCGCGGGACCTGGTGCTGACCGTCGAGCTCTACGTCGCCGCCGCCCGGAACCCCGCGCTGCGTGCGGTCACCCAGGACTGGATGTCGCGCAGCCGCCGGAGTCTGGAGCGCCACCTCGACCCGGTGACCGCGCGGGAGATCGACGCCCTCGTCGAGGGGCTGGTCCTGCACAGCGCCCTGTCCACGGACCCCATGGATGCCGACGGGATCAGGAACGCCCTCCACCGGCTCGCGGGACCGGTGAGGTGACCCGGCTCAGCCCTGCTCGGGGGTCAGCTCGCGCAGCCGGCCGGCGAGGAAGTCCCGCTCGACGGTGTTCTCGGTGAGCAGCAGCGCCTCGGCGTAGGCCTCCCGTGCCTCGCGAAGGCGCCCGAGCTGTCGCAGGAAGTCCGCCCGTGCGGCGGGCAGGTAGCCGTAGCCGGCCAGCTGCGGCTCGGTGGCGAGCGCATCGAGCGCCGCCAGCCCGGTGGCCGGCCCGCACGCGAAGCCCACGGCGACCGCGCGGTTGAGCGCCACCACCGGCGAGGGCCAGACCTGGGTGAGGACGCCGTACAGCGCGACGATCTCGTGCCAGTCGGTGTCCCGCCACGACGGCGACTCCGCGTGAACCGCGGCGATGGCCGCCTGCAGCGCGTACCGCGAGGGTGGCCGGGCACGCAGCGCCTCCCGGACGAGCGCCACGCCCTCGGTGATGGCGCGGCGGTCCCAGCGCGACCGGTCCTGCTCCTCGAGCCGGAGCAGCCGGCCGTCGGGAGCGGTGCGCGTCTCCCGGCGGGCGTCGGTCAGCAGCAGCAGCGCCAGCAGGCCCGCGACGGCCGGTTCCCGCGGCAGCAGCCCGCGCAGCATGCGGCACAGCTCGACCGACCGCTCGACCAGGTCGCGCCGCACCAGCTCCTCCCCCGCCGGCGCCGTGTGCCCCGTCGTGAACAGCAGGTGCAGCACCGCGAGGACGGCGTCGACCCGCGCGGGCAGCTCGTCGGCGGACGGCACGCGGTACGGGATGCGGGCCACCGCGATCTTCTTCTTCGCCCGCGTGATGCGCGCGGCCATCGTGGGCTCGCTGACGAGGAACGCCCGCGCCACCTCGGCCGTGGACAGGCCGCACATCAGCCGCAGGGTCAGCGCGACCTGGGCGGAGCGGTCGAGCGCGGGGTGGCAGCACGTGACGATCAGCCGCAGCCGGTCGTCGGGGATCCCGGCGTCGGTGTCGGCGACGAGCTCATCGGGTCCGGGTGCGGTGCCGTCGTCCACGAGCAGCGGCAGGTGCCGCTGCTCCACTCCCCGGCGCCGCAGGACGTTGAGCGCGCGGCGCTTGGCGGTCGTGGTCAGCCAGGCGCCGGGCCGGGCCGGGATGCCGCTGGTGCGCCAGTCGGTGAGGGCCGCGGCGAAGGCGTCCTGGACGCACTCCTCGGCGGTGTCCAGGTCGCGCGTGACGCGCACCGTCGCGGCGAGCACGAAGGCCCACTCGCGACGGTGCGCGTCGGCGACCGCGGCGGCGACGGCCGAGGTCTCGTCGGCGGTCATCCGCGCGGCGCTCGGTCAGTCGAAGGTCATGACCGGACGGACCTCGACCCCGCCGAACCGTGCGGGGCACAGCTTGCCGACGGCGAGCGCGGCGTCCAGGTCGGGCGCGTCGATCAGGTAGTAGCCGCCGAGCGCCTCCTTGGTCTCGACGAAGGGACCGTCGGTCACCTCCGACCCGCCGCGGACGCTCGTGGCGGTGCCGGTCGGCTGCAGGGCGTTGCCGCCGAGCAGCTTGACCCCGCGCTGCTCGACCTGCGCCGCGAAGTCGTTGTGCGCCTGCATGACCTCCCCCATCACCTCGGGTGACGCCGTCGCGTACTGCGCCTCGTCCTCGTAGATGAGGATCAGGTACTGGGCCATCTCGGTCCTCCGGAGTTCGGGGCCCGCGGTTCGGGCCTCCATCACGTCGACACGCACCCTGGCCCGCCATCGACAACTCCGGCGAAGAAATTCCGACGGGTCAGCGGGCGGCGCGCTCCATGCCCCGCTCGACGGCCGCGATCAGCCGGGGTCGCAGCTCGGCGGCCGGGATGATGTCGTGCACCGAGCCGACCCGGCGGGCCCGCTCGATGTCGTGCACGGCCTCGAACTCGGCCGCCACCTCACCCAGCTTCTCCGAGCGGACCGCCGTCCGCAGGGTCGCGAGCTCCACCCGCAGGTGCGCCTGGTCGACCCGGTCCGCGGTGGCCGCCTTCTCCTCCAGCTCCCGGACGCGGGGGTCGGCCGAGGTGCGCTTGTCGACCTCGCGGGTGAAGACGACGGCGGCGGCGGGCGCGCCGCCGAGCACCGAGGCGTAGGAGCCCTCGACGGCCAGCACCTCCATGTTGTCGTTGAGGACGCCGGAGAACACCACGAAGGCGCCGCCGTGGTAGCGGGAGATCAGGCAGAAGACGATCGGCCCGTCGAAGTTGACGATGGCCCGGCCGATCTCCGCGCCGTACTCGAGTTGCAGGTTGCGCAGCGACTCCGGTGACCCGTCGAAGCCCGACAGGTTGGCCATCACGACCAGGGGCCGATTGCCGCTCGCCGCGTTGATCGCCCGCGCCGTCTTCTTCGACGAGCGCGGGAACAGCGTGCCGGCGGTCCAGACGTCGGGTCCGTCGGCCGGGAAGCTGCCGCGGCGCGGCAGCGGCCGCGACTCGATGCCGACCACCGTCACCGGGTGACCACCGAGGTGCGCGTCGACGACGACGGAGGTGTCGGCGTCGGCCATGCCGGCCCACCGCTCGAGCACCACGTGGTCCTGGTCGGCGATCGCCCGCATCACCGTGCGGATGTCGAACGCCTTCTTCCGCTCCGGGTTGGCCGTGGCGGAGAAGATGTCGCCGACGGTGGTGAACTCGCTCGCCGGGTGCTGGTGCGGGAACTCGCGCACGTCGCGGTCGCGCGGGTCGCTCGTGTCGGCCGGCCGGGGCCAGCGCTCGCCCGGCGCGACGTAGCTGTGCTCGTAGTGGGTCATGAGGACCTGGCCGGCGCTGACCAGGTCGGGTGCCCAGTACTGCGCCTGCCCGTTCGGGCCCATGATCCGGTCGTAGCCGCCGATGCCGAAGTTGTCCTCGGCCGACACCCCGCCCGCGTAGTCGAGCGAGTGCTTACCGGTCAGCACCATCGCGCTGTCCGGCGTCATGACCAGGATGCCCTTGGTGTGCATGAGCATCGTGGCCTCGGCGTTCCAGTACGGCTGCGCCCCGACGTTGATGCCGGCGACGACGACGTTGATCTCGCCGCCGCGCTGGGTGAAGTCGATGATCCGGCGCAGGGCCCGGGCCACCCAGTCCATGTTCTCGGTGCCGCTGGACATCGAGATGGTCGCGCCGGAGGACAGCGCGAACCACTCCACCGGGATGCCGCGCTCCTCGGCGAGGTCGAGCGCGGCGATGACCCGCGCGCACTCGGGCTCGGCGACGGTGCCCAGGGCCTTCGTGGGGTCACCGAAAAGGGCCACCCGGGTCATGCCCTCGGGATAGCGCGCCGTCGGTGTGCTCACCAACCCGGCGACGATGCCCGCCTTGTTCTGACCCGGCGGCCGGTCGACCGGCACCAGCCGGCCGGCGTCGTCGAGGTCGTGCTCGACGAACGAGCCACCGGCCCCGGCCAGGATCGGCGCCAGCTCGTAGGGGTAGACCGCGCCGCGGGCCCGCGAGCTGAGCACCTTCTCGGTGTAGTCGTCGAGCGGGCGCATCGGCTCGGTCGGCCGCTCCGTCAGCTCCATGCGGACGCCGGTGCCCGGCCGGTAGGAGAACCGGAGGGCCACGTCGGTCGGCGCGCCGCCGTCCTCGGGCTGCAGCCGGGCGAGCAGCATGATCTGGTCCAGGCCGGCGCCCACCGTCATCGGCGCGAGCGTCCGGGCCACCACGGCCAGCTGCTCGACCGGCATCGTGATCGACGGCCAGGCGTAGAGGTAGATCCGGTTGTGCTCCAGCGGGCGGCGCGACCGCCGCTGCGACTGCGCCCTGCGGATCGCGTCCAGGCAGGCGGTGAGCTGCCGCTCGACCGTCGGGAAGCCGAGGATCCCGCCGTCCTCGTCGAGCAGCGCCGTCGCGTCCCGCACCTCGGCCATCGCGATCAGCCGCTCGTCGTTCGGATTGCCCTTCGCGAAGACGTGCAGCAGGTAGATGTCCTCCGACGAGGGCAGCCGGTGGCCGTCGAAGTCCTTCAGCCGCCAGAGGTTGAGCCGCTGGGCGGTGAGCGGGTGCAGCCCGCGGATGATGCCGTCCTCGGCGAGCTCGCCGTCACGCGGCCGGAAGGTGACCGTGTCGACCCCGCCGTCCGGGGTGCACACGGTCACGGTGACCCGGCGGGCGCCGTTCGCCGGCGGCAGACCGGCCAGCAGGTCGCGCAGCCGGGCGGCCAGCTCGTCGCCGTCGGCCGGCCGGTCCGGCCAGGACACGTAGAGGTCGACCAGGAGCCTCGAGGCGCGGTCGGGCACGTCGGCGGTCGCCTCGTCCAGCGCCGCCAGCGCCGCGGGCACGGCGTCGATGTCGAGCATCAGCGCGGTCAGGTGCAGGGGCAGGCCGTTGAGCTCGTAGTCGGCCGTGACGCAGGTGTGCCCGGCGAGCAGGGTCGAGCGCACGTTCTGCAGGCTGCGGCTGCGGTAGTAGCGCCGGGTCAGGATCTCGAGGATCGGGTCCGGCCGGCTCGTCGGCCGGTCGAAGCGCTGCGCCAGCAGGCGGATGAGCGGCTCGGGGCTCGCGACCAGCGCCTCGATGGCCGAGACGTCGGGGCCGCCGTCCGTGTCGGGGGTCTCGTCGAGCTCGGCCAGCAGCCGGCCGGCCGCCTCGAGCACCTCCTCCTTCGCGGCCAGCACCACCGGTTCCTCGAAGTAGCGGTAGCGCACGGCGCGGGCCAGGTCGCCCACGGCGGGATAGCGCAGCTGGGTGGCGACGACGAGACGGTCGAGGACGTCGGCCACCTCCGCCCGTGAGTCGGTCGGCGCCGGAACCGACGTCAGCCAGCGGTCCAGGAGCGTGAGGACGGCGGGCAGCTGGTCGGGGATGCGCTGCTGGGCGAGGAACAGCCGGTGCACGGCCTCCTCCAGCGCAGGGCTCGGCTCGAGGTCGGTGACCCCGTAGTGCAGCAGGGCCCGGGCCAGCCGCCCCCTAAACGTCTCCGGCAGCGCCTCGCGCTCCACGTCCAGCGAGTGCAGGTACGCGTGGAAGTACTCCCGCGGGCTGTGCACCTGCTGGTCGGCGTCCTGCTCGTCGATCGAGGGCCGGTTGCGCGAGAGCTCGCACAGGTCGGCGAACGTGGACAGCACCGACAGCTCGCCGCGCAGCAGCTCGGCGTCGTCGACGGGCAGCTCGCCGTGCGCGGCGCCGTACTCGGCGACCAGCTGCTGGGCGTAGCCGCCGCTCACGTCGTAGCCGGTGATCAGCGCCTGGAACGCCGCGAGCAGGGAGAGCGCCCGGTCGCGGGGCGTACGCGCCTGCTCGCGGCCGTCCGGCAGCTCGATCCGCTCGCCCGTGGCCACCTCGACGTCGGCGCCGGCCGGCTCCACGTTCAGCAGCGCGGCGCCGGCGTCGACCTGCGAGTTCGGTGCGGCGAGGATCTCGCGGACCCGGCCGGCGAACGGCGCGCGCACCGCCGTCTCCATCTTCATGCTCTCCAGGACGGCGACGGTCTGGCCCGCCTCGACGTCCTGCCCGACCTCGACGCGGATAGCCACCACGACCGACGGCGCGGGCGCGCGCACCACTCCCCCGGCGTCCCGCGCGATGCGGTGCGTGACGCCGTCGACCTCGACCAGGTGCGAGCCGACGGCCGGCACCGACACCACCGAGAAGCGGGCGCCCGCGATGGTCAGCCGGCTCTCCAGCGGGCTGAGCCGGTCCACGTCGACGTCGGCGTGGCGCCCGTCGAGCTCGACGCGGTAGCGGTCGCGGCCGATCGTCGTGACCGTGAGCCGGTAGATCTGGCCGCGGTAGCCGAGCTCGAACCGGCGCCCGACCTCGTGCCGGGCACGCGGCCGGCCGCCGCGGGCCGAGGCCAGGAAGGCGGCGCGCTCCCGCGTCTCCTCCTCGTCGGCCGCGTCGATGCCCACCTGCACCAGCGCGGCGTAGGCCGAGGGCGCCGTCCCGGTGCTGCCCGCGATGCCGGCGCGGTCGAGCCAGCCGGTGTCGGCCGTGCCGGCCACCACCTCGGGCCGGTCGAGCAGGTCGAGCAGGAACGACTTGGTCGTCGTCCCACCCCGCAGGACGACGGTGGTCTCGCGCAGTGCGCAGCGCAGCCGGGCCAGCGCCTCCGGCCGGTCGCGGCCCCAGGCGATGATCTTGGCGACCATCGAGTCGTAGGCCGGCGGGATGACGTCGCCGACGCTCATGCCCGTGTCGACGCGGATGCCCGGCCCGATGGGCAGCCGGAGCAGCTCCACCTGCCCGGGCGCCGGCGCGAAGCCCTCCTCGGCGTCCTCGGCGTTGAGCCGGGCCTCGACGGCGTGCCCGAACTCGGTCGGCGCGTCGCCCTCGAGCCGGCCGCCGGCCGCCACGTGCAGCTGCAGCTTGACGATGTCGAGGCCCGTCGTCTCCTCCGTGACCGGGTGCTCGACCTGCAGCCGGGTGTTGACCTCGAGGAAGGTGAACAGCGTCTCGTCGGGCTGGTAGAGGAACTCCACGGTGCCGGCCCCGACGTAGCCGGCCGCCTTCACCAGGGCCATCGACGACTCGCGCAGCGCGTTGGACTGCTCGGCGGTGAGCACCGGCGAACTGGACTCCTCGATCACCTTCTGGTTGCGCCGCTGCACCGAGCAGTCCCGCACGCCGGGCGCCCACACCCCGCCGTGCTGGTCGGCGATCACCTGTACCTCGACGTGCCGGCCCCCCTCGACCAGCCGCTCCATGAAGATCGTCGCGTCGCCGAACGTCTTCAGCGCCTCGTCCTGCGTGCGGGTCAGCGCCTCCTCGAGCTCGCCCTCCGACCGGACGATGCGGATCCCGCGCCCACCGCCGCCGCTGCGGGACTTGACGATGAGCGGATAGCCGATGGTCTCCGCGTGCCGGCGTCCGTCCTCGATGCCCGCCACGGGACCGCCGCTCCAGGCGGCGACCGGAACGCCGGTCTGCTCGGCCAGGACCTTCGCCTCGATCTTGGCGCCCAGCAGGCGCATCGCCTCCGGCGGCGGGCCGATGAAGGTGACCCCGAGCGAGGCGCACAGCTCGGCGAACGCCGGGTCCTCGGCGACGAAGCCCCAGCCGACCCAGGCCGCGTCCGCCCGCGCCGTGCGCAGGGCGCGGCCGAGCTCCTCGTGGTCGAGGTAGGGGTTGCCGGCGCCGGTCTCCTGCAGGACGACGGCCTCGTCGGCGGCCCGCACGAACGTGGCCCGGCGCTCGGACTCCGTGTGCAGGGCGATCACCCGGATGCCGTAGTCGTACTCGGCGTTGAGTTCGCGTACCGCGCGGATGAGCCGCATCGCCGGCTCTCCCCGGTTGACCACCGCAATCCGGCTGAACATGCACCGACCCTCTCCGCTGTGCCTGGTCACGACCCTAGGGCCGACCGCTGATCGGTGCTGCACCACGTGCGTCGGCACGCGGGAAGCAGGCGCAGGAGACGATCAGGACGACCGGGTGCGCAGCCCCCCGAACGTCGTGGTGACCAGCGCGTCGGCGAGGGAGTCGGGCGAGAGGCCGCCGCCGGGGCGGTACCACTCGGTCAGTGAGTTGACGGTGCCGAACAGCAGCCGGCTGGTGACGGCGGGGTCGACGTCGGTGCGCACGTCACCCTCGTCCTCCGCGGCGCGGACGAGTTCGGTGACGACACGGTCGAAGTCGCGGCGGCGCCCGAGCGCCGCCTGCTCGACGGGTGAGTTGCCGCGCACCCGCAGCAGCAGGGTGACGAACGGGAGCTCGGCGGCCAGGACGCGCACCGACCCCCGGACGACGTGCTCGAGCCGGTCGATCGCGGGCCCGGTCGTGGCGCCGTCCTCCTCGGTGACCGCGAACAGCGCGTCCAGCGCCCGGTCCAGGCCCAGCCGGAGGAGTTCCACCTTGCTGGGCACGTGGTGGTAGATCGCCGACTTGGTGACGCCGAGCCGGGCGGCGAGGTCCTCCATGCTCGTGGCGTCGTAGCCCCGCTCGTTGAAGACGGCGACGGCGACGTCGAGCAGCGAGTCCAGGGAGTAGCCGGGGCGGCCACGCCGCGCCGGGGTGGGGTTCTCGGTGGCGGTCACCCGCACCCCTCCCCGGCAGAAACGGCCGTTTCTGCCGGACTCATGCCCGCTCACGGTGGTCGACGAGCCGCTGCAGCTTGCCCACCGACCGGGGCAGCGTCTCCGGGTCGACCACCAGAACCTCGATGCTGAGTCCGACGACGTCTTTGACCCCCTTCGCGATCTCGGCGGCCGCCGGCGCGCGACGCTCGGGCGGGCAGTCCGGCCGTGCCTCCACCCGCGCGGTGAGGTGATCCATCCGGCCCCGCGTGGTCAGCTCCAGGGAGAAGTGCGGGGACAGGCCGGGCGTGCGCAGGACGATCTCCTCGATCTGCGTCGGGAACAGGTTCACCCCGCGCAGGATGATCATGTCGTCGGTCCGGCCGGTGATCTTCTCGATGCGGCGCATCCCGGGTCGCGCCGTGCCGGGCAGCAGCCGGGTCAGGTCGCGCGTCCGATACCGCACGACCGGCATCGCCTCCTTGGTGAGCGAGGTGAACACGAGCTCGCCCCGCTCCCCCTCGGGCAGCACCTCGCCGGTGATCGGATCGATGACCTCGGGGTAGAAGTGGTCCTCCCAGACGTGCAGCCCGTCCTTGGTCTCCACGCACTCCTGGGCGACGCCGGGGCCCATGACCTCCGACAGCCCGTAGATGTCGACCGCCTCGATGTCGAGCCGCTCCTCCATCTCGCGGCGCATCTGCTCGGTCCACGGCTCGGCGCCGAAGATGCCGATCCGCAGCGAGGTCGCGCGCGGATCGACGCCCTGCTTCTCGAGCTCGTCGATGACGGTGAGCATGTAGGACGGCGTCACCATGATCACCCGCGGCTCGAAGTCGCGGATCAGCTGCACCTGGCGGGGCGTCATCCCGCCGGAGACCGGGACGACGGTGCACCCGAGCCTCTCGGCTCCGTAGTGGGCGCCCAGCCCGCCGGTGAACAGGCCGTACCCGTAGGCGTTGTGCAGGACGTCGCCGGACCGCCCGCCCGCGGCCCGGATCGACCGCGCCATGACCGTGGCCCAGGTGTCGAGATCGCGCTCGGTGTAGCCGACCACCGTCGGACGGCCGGTCGTGCCCGACGAGGCATGCACCCGCCGCACTTGCTCCCGGGGGACGGCGAACATGCCGAACGGGTAGTTGTCGCGCAGGTCGGCCTTGCTTGTGGTCGGGAACCGCGCCAGGTCGGCCAGCTCCCGGCAGTCGTCGGGGTGCACGCCGGCGTCGTCGAAGGCGCGGCGGTAGTGCGGCACGTTGTCGTAGGCGTGCCGCAGCGACCAGCGGAGCCGCCCGAGCTGCAGGGCGCGCAGCTCCTCGACGCCCATCCGCTCGGCCGGGTCGAGCATCTCCTGGCTCGGAGGCTCGCCCACCCGACGGGCGGTCGCGCGCGGTTCGGTCGTCGTCATGGCCGTCGTCCCCTGGTCGCTTGTGCACGGGCCGTTCGTGGGCCACACTATTCCTGACCGCTTGGTCAGTAAATAGCTGAGGAGAGCCGATGTCCGCGCCCACCCTCGAACGGCCCGCGCCCGATGAGGCCGCGCTGCAGGAGCAGTTCGACGCCACGGTCTCCGCCGAGCACCGCATCGAGCCGCGCGACTGGATGCCCGAGGGCTACCGCAAGACGCTGGTCCGGCAGATCGCCCAGCACGCGCACTCGGAGATCATCGGGATGCAGCCGGAGGGCGACTGGCTCCTGGCCGCGCCCAGCCTGCGGCGCAAGGCGATCCTGCTGGCCAAGGTGCAGGACGAGGCCGGCCACGGGCTGTACCTGTACTCGGCGGCCGAGACCCTCGGCGCCGACCGGGCCGACCTCACCGACAAGCTGATCGAGGGCCGGCAGAAGTACAGCTCGATCTTCAACTACCCGACGCTCACCTACGCCGACGTCGGCGTCATCGGCTGGTTCGTCGACGGTGCGGCGATCTGCAACCAGGTGCCGCTGTGCCGCTCCTCCTACGGGCCCTACGCCCGGGCGATGATCCGCATCTGCAAGGAGGAGTCGTTCCACCAGCGGCAGGGCTACGAGCTGCTGATGACGATGGTGCGCGGCACCGACGAGCAGCGGGCAATGGTGCAGGACGCCGTCGACCGGTGGTGGTGGCCCTCGCTCATGATGTTCGGCCCGCCGGACGACGACAGCCCCAACTCGGCGCAGTCGATGGCGTGGGGCATCAAGCGGCACAGCAACGACGAGCTGCGCCAGCGCTACGTCGACATGTCCGTGCCGCAGGCCGAGGTCCTCGGCGTGACCCTGCCCGACCCCGAGCTCACCTACGACGAGGCCTCCGGGCACTACCGCTTCGGCGCGATCGACTGGTCGGAGTTCAAGCGGGTGATCAGCGGCGACGGCCCGATGAACGCCGTCCGGATCGCCCGCCGCCGGGCCGCGCGTGACGACAACGCGTGGGTGCGCGAAGCGGCCACGGCCTACGCCCGGAAGCACGCGTCATGAGCATGACGAGCGAGGGCGGCCACGGCGCCGTCCCGACCGGGCCCGAGGTGCCGGTCGAGCCCAAGGCGGCCACCGCCCGGCGAGACTGGCCGCTGTACGAGGTCTTCGTGCGCGGCAAGCGCGGCATCAATCACGTGCACGTCGGCTCGCTGCACGCCCCGGACGACGAGATGGCTGTGCACGCCGCCCGCGACCTCTACACCCGGCGCAACGAGGGCGTGAGCATCTGGGTGGTCCGGTCCGCCGACATCACCGCCTCGAGCCCCGACGAGAAGGACCCGATGTTCGCCCCGAGCGGCGACAAGGTGTACCGCCACCCCACGTTCTACGAGATCCCCGAGAACGTCCCCCACATGTGACCGCGAGATCTGCACATTCGTGGTGATCACGGCCTGATGGCCACGAGTGTGCAGATCTCGCGGGGAACCAGGAGAGACATGGCGCACGAGGAGACGGTGTACGAGGCGCTGGACCATGCCCACAGCGACGAGGGGCACTGGGCGTTCGGCACCGGGTTCGACGAGCCGCTCGCCGGGGTCGACACGACCGTGCCCGAGGGCGTGGACCCGGCCGACCTGGGTGAGTACTGCCTGATGCTCGGCGACGACGCCCTGGTGCTGGCGCAGCGGCTCACGCAGTGGATCACCAACGCGCCGGAACTGGAGGAGGAGGTCGCGATCGGCAACATCGCCCTCGACCTGCTCGGGCAGGCGCGACTGCTGCTGGCCCGGGCGGGCTCGGTCGGCGTCCTCGGCCGTTCGCGCGAGCGGGCGACCGAGTCGATCCCCGACGAGGACGCGCTGGCCTACTTCCGGGACCCCGACGAGTTCCGCTGCACCGCGCTGGTCGAGGCGGAGAACGGCGACTTCGCGCACACCATGCTCCGGCTGCTGGCCGCCGCCACGGTGCGCCTCGCCGTCCTCGCCCGGCTCCGGGAGTCCCGCGACCCGGTGCTCGCCGCGATCGCCGCCAAGGGGGTCAACGAGCTGACCTACCACCGGGACCACGCCGCCCGCTGGGTGCTGCGCCTGGGCGACGGCACGGAGGAGTCGCACCGGCGCGCGCAGGCCGGTGCCGAGGCGGTGTGGCCCCTGCTGGCCGACGTCTTCAGCGCGACGCCCACGGAGCAGCGGCTGGCCGCCGGGGGCATCGCCGTCGACCCGGCGGAGGTGCGCGGCGAGGTGCACGCGGTCCTCACGGAGGTGCTCGGGCGCGCCACGCTGACCGTGCCGGGGTGGCCGGCCGACGCGCCGCCGCGCGGTCGCCTGGGCGAGCACGGCCCCGAGCTGGCCGAGTTGCTCGACGAGCTGCAGGGCCTGGCCCGCGAGCATCCGGCGGCCACGTGGTGACCGGCCGCACGGACCCGTACGAGGTGGCCGCCCGCGTCACCGATCCGGAGCTGCCGACGGTGACCCTCGCGGACCTCGGCGTCCTCCGCGACGTCCGCACCGAGGCGGGCACGGTCGTCGTCGAGATCACCCCGACGTACACCGGCTGTCCCGCCATGGGGGTCATGCGCGCCGACCTGCTGCACGCCCTGCACCGCGCCGGCTTCGATGACGTCGACGTGCGCACCGTGCTCTCCCCCGCGTGGACCACCGACTGGATCAGCGACGAGGGCCGCCGCAAGCTCGCCGCCACCGGGATCGCGCCGCCCGGCAGGGCCCCGGTCCGCCCGGCCGGCCCGGTGCCGCTGCAGCTCGGGCCGACCACCCGGACGGCGTCGTGCCCGCTCTGCGGCTCGGCGGACACCGAGGAGATCTCGGAGTTCGGCGCGACCGCCTGCAAGGCGCTGCGCCGCTGCCGCACCTGCCGTGAGCCGTTCGAGCACGTCAAGGAGATCTGAGTGACGACGACCGACGCCCCGGTGACCCCCCGCCGCCGGCCGGAGTTCCACCCGCTGACCGTCGCCAAGGTCGAGCCGCTGACCGACGACGCCGTCGCCGTGACCTTCGACGTCCCGGTCGAGCTGGCCGAGGACTACCGGTTCAAGCCGGGCCAGGCGCTCACCCTGCGCCGGGTCGACGGCGACCGGGACGAGCGCCGCTCCTACTCGATCTGCGCGCCGATGGGCGCGCAGCCGCGGGTGGGCGTCCGCGAGGTGCCCGGGGGTTTCTTCTCCTCCTACCTCGTCCACCAGGTCCGGCCCGGCGACACCATCGAGGTGCTGCCGCCCTCGGGCACGTTCACCGCGGACCTCTCGATCCCGGGCGACCACGTGTTCGTCGTCGCCGGCTCCGGCATCACGCCGGCGCTGTCGCTCGCCGCCACGGTGCTGCGCGACGGCCGGAGCACCGTGACCGTTTTCTACGGCAACCGGCGCACGAACACGGTCATGTTCGCCGACGAGCTGGCGGACCTGAAGGACCGGTACGGCCCCCGCCTGCAGCTGGTGCACGTGCTGTCCCGCGAGCCACGCGACGCCGAGCTCACCAGCGGCCGCCTCGACGGCGCCCGGCTGCGGTCGCTGGTCGACAACCTCGTCGACGCCCACGCCGTCGACCACTGGTGGCTGTGCGGACCGCACGGCATGGTGGAGGACGCCCGGGCCCTGCTGACCGAGCTGGGCGTGCCGACCGGCAAGGTCCACCAGGAGCTGTTCTACGTCGACGACGTCCCCCCGGAGCCGGTCCGCGGCGACGACGCGACCGTCACCGGGCCGAGCAGCGAGGTGACGGTCGTCCTCGACGGCCGCGCCACCCCGCTGACGCTCTCCCGCGACGAGCCGGTCCTCGACTCCGCGCAGCGCGTGCGCGGCGACCTGCCCTTCGCCTGCAAGGGCGGCGTGTGCGGCACCTGCCGGGCGCGCGTCACCGACGGCGAGGTGCACATGCGCCGCAACTACGCGCTCGAGGCCGCGGAGGTCGAGGCCGGCTACGTGCTCACCTGCCAGAGCCTGCCGGTGTCCGACACCCTGACGGTCGACTTCGACGCCTGACGCGGGCTCGGACGGCCGGACGTCAGCCGTCGGTGCTGTCGGCCCGCGGGTGCGGCTCGGCCGAGAACATGGTGACCAGGTCCATGCCTCCCCAGGAGGCGAGGTCCTTGCCACCGGCGGCCCACTCCGGCGTCTTGAACGCCGCCTTCATCGCCTCCGGCGACTCGAACACCAGCTCGGCGAGCAGGTGGTAGGAGGGCTCGCCGACGAACTGCCGGGTCACGCGGTGCACCCGGTTCGCCACCAGGCCCGGCGTCTTCTCGATCAGCGGCACGTGGGTGCCGAAGTAGTGCTCCTCGAAGTCGGCCGGGTCGTCGGGGGTCCGGTACAGGGCGAAGTAGCTGACGGTCATGGTCGCCTTTCCTACTCCTCCGGGCACTCCTCCGGACGGCGCAGCCGGCGGACACCGCCCGCGAGGACGGCGCCGCCGGCGACCGCGACGCTCAGTCCGCCGGTGCGGCCGCGCCCACGATCAGCCGCCGGGCGACCCAGGAGACCCCGAAGCGCTGGTGGGCCGGTCGACGGCTGCCGCGCAGGACGCGCAGGGCGGTCCGCGGCGCCATCAGCCGCTCGGGCCGGTCGATCATGTTGACCACCCGGAGGAAGGCGCGGCCGACACTCGGGTCGGTCTCGGCGGCGCGGTGCACCCGCTCCAGGTACCGGTTGACCATCCGCGCCTTCGCCGTCCGCTGCCCCTCGACGTCCGGGAACCGGAGGTCGGCGCCCACCGAGATGTCCCACGGGATGTCGACGATCCGTGCCGCGCCGCGGAAGAACCGCCGCCCCAGGTCGGCCGTGCCGTCGGCGAGGCAGGTCCGCAGCACGGTCCCCTCGAGCGCGGCGACGGTCATGCCCTGCCCGTAGGTGGGGTTGAAGCTGCAGATGGAGTCGCCGAAGGCCAGATAGCCCGCCGGGAAGCGCGACATCCGCTCGTAGCGGCGGCGCGAGCTGGCCGGGTAGCGGAAGCGCACGGCGTCCGTGAGCGGCTCGGCGTCCCGGATCACCTCGTGGATGGCCGGGGAGGGCAGGGTCGCGGCGAAGGCGGTGAAGCCCTCGTGGTCCAGCGGTGCGGCGTCCCCGAGGATGCCCCCGATCGAGACGATCCACCGATCGCCCTCCTGGCTGAGGATCACGCCACCACGCCGGTTGGCGATCGTCGCGCCGACGGCCGCGCCGGCGGGCCCGTGCGGGTCGCGGCGGTAGGAGCGCGAGGCGTAGGCGAGGCCGATCTGCACCTGCTCGACCTGGGGTGCCGGGTAGCCGAGCGACTCGAGCCACTGGGGGCCACGGCTCCCCCGGCCGCTGGCGTCGACCACTAGGTCCGCGTCGAGGACCTCGTCCGCGCCGTCGTCGTCCGTCCGGCGCAGGACACGGAGGCCGGTCACGCGGCTGCTGTCGGCGGTCGCGGTCAGCCCCGTGGCGTCGCAACCGTCGAGGAGGGTCACGTTCGGCAGCGCCCGCACCCGCGCCCGCACGCGCGACTCGAGCAGCGGCCGGCTGACGCCCAGCCCGACCAGCCCCGTGTCCGCCCGGTGCATCTGCCGGCCGCCGTTGATCCAGCGGAACTGCGCCTGGAGGTCGATGCGGCCGGCGCCGCGGCCGACGAGTTCCTCGGTGAGGCCGGGGAAGAACTCCTCGAGGACCTCGCGGCCCCGGGCGAGCAGGCCGTGGGCGTGACGGCCCTGCGGTACCCCGCGCCGCGGGTTCGCGGAGTCGTCCAGGACGTCACGCTCGACGATCGTGACCCGGTCGAAGACCTCACTGAGCACCCGCGCGGCCACCAGCCCGCCCATGCTGGCTCCGACGACGACGGCGTGATCGGTCCGTGCTGGCATTGGTTCCTCCCTCGGTTTCCCGGAGGAGTCCGCGCGACGGCGGCCGGATACTGGAGTGGACGACGACCGTGTCCGCGCCCCCGGCGGAGAGGAGCGGGTCATGCGCCCGTTGATCGGCATCACCACCTACCGCGAGCTCGCGCAGTGGGGCACCTGGCACGTGCCCGCGGTGCTGCTGCCGGCCGCCTACGCCGACGCCGTCGCCGACGCCGGGGGCGAGCCGGTGCTGCTCCCCACCGGGGCGGTGAGCGCCGATCTGGTCGCGCGGCTCGACGGCCTCGTCGTGGCCGGCGGCGCGGACGTCGACCCGGCGCGGTACGGCGCGCGACCCGGGCCGCACACCACCGTCGTCCGCCCGGAGCGGGACGAGAGCGAGCTCGCCGTCCTCCAGGCCGCCCTCGACCGAGACCTGCCGGTGCTCGGCATCTGCCGCGGCATGCAACTGCTCAACGTCGCGCTCGGCGGAACCCTGGTGCAGCACCTGCCCGAGCTGGAGAGCACCGGGGTCCACGACCCGGGCGCCGGGCTCTACCAGCAACGCGAGGTGCGCACCGAGCCCGACACCGAACTGCACCGCCTGCTCGGGGCCACGGCGACCGTGGCGTGCCACCACCATCAGGCGCTCGACCGGATCGCCGAGGACCTGACCCCCTCCGCCTGGGCGGAGGACGGCGTCGTCGAGGCGGTCGAGGCCGCCGACCGGAGGTTCTGCCTCGCCGTGCAGTGGCATCCGGAGGAGACCACGGACCGGAGGCTGTTCGCCGCGCAGGTCGCCGCGGCGCGGTAACGGGCGGGTGAACTGCCGCTTCAGGCTCTTGCCGACGACGATTCCGCCGCCCTAGGGTCCGGTCCTCATCGCCGGCCGGACCGGCGAGCTGCCCGGAAGCAGGACGCGCATGAGCACTGGCGAACCCGGAACCCGCGCCGACGAGGCCGACCCCGCCCGGCCCGGCCACGACGCGGACACGCTCCGCCTGCACCAGCTGGGCTACGCCCAGGAGCTGGCCCGCCACATGTCCGGCTTCTCCAACTTCGCCGTCTCCTTCACGATCATCTCGATCCTGTCCGGCTGCCTGACGCTGTACGGCTTCGGGCTGAACACCGGCGGCCCCGTCGTCATCGTGTGGGGCTGGCCGTTCGTCGGGCTGATGACCCTGTTCGTGGGCCTGGCGATGGCCGAGGTCTGCTCGAGCTTCCCGACCGCCGGCGGGCTCTACTACTGGGCGGCGAAGCTGGCGAAGAAGAACGCCGCGGCCTGGTCGTGGTTCACCGGCTGGTTCAACTTCCTCGGGCAGGTGGCGGTCACGGCCGGCATCGACTTCGGCGCCGCCTTCTTCCTCAACGCCTTCCTCGACCTGCAGTTCGGCTTCGACGCGCGGCCGTGGCACACGATCCTGCTGTTCGGGCTGATCCTGCTGCTGCACGGCGCGCTCAACCAGTTCGGCGTCCGGGTGGTCGCGCGGCTCAACGACGTCAGCGTGTGGTGGCACGTGATCGGCGTCGCGGTGATCGTGCTCGTGCTCGCCTTCGTGCCCGACCACCACCAGTCGGCGTCCTTCGTGTTCACCGAGTTCGTCAACAACACCGGCTGGCAGTCCAGCCTCTACGTCGCCCTGCTCGGCCTGCTGCTCGCCCAGTACACGCTGACCGGGTACGACGCCTCCGCCCACATGACCGAGGAGACCCACGACGCCGCCCGCAGCGGTCCCCGCGGCATCGTCATGTCGATCGTGGTTTCCGTCGTCGCCGGCTGGATCCTGCTGGTCGGGCTGACCTTCGCGATCCAGAGCTACGACAGCGCGATCAACACGCCGACCGCCGTGCCGCCGGCGCAGATCTTCATCGACGCCGTCGGCGACACCGGGGGCAAGCTGCTGCTCCTCATCGCGATCGGCGCGCAGCTGTTCTGCGGCATGGCCTCGGTGACGGCGAACTCGCGGATGATCTTCGCGTTCTCCCGCGACGGCGCCCTCCCGGCCTCGCGCGTGTGGCACCACATCAACCCGCGCACCCGGACGCCCACCCGCGCCATCTGGCTGGCCGCCGGCGGCGCGTTCGTCCTGGGGCTCCCCTACCTGTGGAACGCGACGGCGTACGCGGCCGTCACATCCATCGCCGTCATCGGGCTCTACGTCGCCTACGTGCTGCCGACGTTCCTGCGGCTGCGGCAGGGCGACGCGTTCGAGCCCGGGCCGTGGAACCTCGGCCGGTGGAGCCGCCCGATCGGCACGATCGCCGTCGTCTGGGTCGTCTTCATCACGATCCTGTTCATGCTGCCGACGGCCAGCCCGATCAGCGCCGAGAACTTCAACTACACGCCCATCGCCGTGCTCGTCGTCCTCGGGTTCGCCGGCATCTGGTGGCTCGTCTCGGCGAAGAACTGGTTCACCGGGCCCAAGGTGCAGGGCAGCCCGGAGGAGCTGGCCGCCGCCGAGCGGGAGCTGGAGAGCCTTGCCTGACGCCGGCCATCCGCTGCTCTCCGTCGAGGACCTGCGCCGTCAGGTGGCGCACGGGGACGTGGACACCGTCCTCGTCGCGTTCACCGACATGCAGGGCCGGCTCCAGGGCAAGCGGCTGCACGCGCGGTACTTCCTGGACGTCGTCCTGGAGCACGCCACCGAGGGGTGCAACTACCTGCTCGCCGTCGACGTCGACATGAACACCGTCGAGGGCTACGCGATGTCGTCGTGGTCGACCGGCTACGGCGACTTCGTGATGCAGCCCGACGTGTCGACCCTGCGGCCGGTGCCCTGGAATCCCGGCACCGCGATGGTGCTGGCCGACCTCCGGTGGGAGGACGGCAGTCCCGTGGTCGCCTCGCCGCGCCAGGTGTTGACCCGCCAGACGGCACGGCTGGCCGAGGCCGGGATGCGCGCCTTCGTCGGCACCGAACTGGAGTTCATCGTCTTCCGCGACACCTACGAGCAGGCCTGGGACGCCGGCTACCGCCACCTCACCCCGGCCAACCAGTACAACGTCGACTACTCCGTGCTCGGCACCGCCCGCATCGAGCCGCTGCTGCGCCGGATCCGCAACGACATGACGGGCGCCGGGCTGACCGTCGAGTCGGCGAAGGGCGAGTGCAACCTCGGCCAGCACGAGATCGCCTTCCTCTACGACGAGGCGCGCCGGACCTGCGACGGGCACGTGATCTACAAGAACGGCGCCAAGGAGATCGCCGCCCAGGCGGGCATGGCACTGACGTTCATGGCGAAGTTCGACGCTCGCGAGGGCAACTCGTGCCACATCCACTGCAGCTTCCGCGGCATCGACGGTGCGACGGTGCTGGCCGACGGGGACGGGCTGTCCGACGTCGGACGGTCGTTCGTGGCTGGGCAGCTGCGGTACATGCGCGAGCTGACCCTGTTGCTGGCGCCGAACATCAACTCCTACAAGCGGTTCGTCGAGGGGTCGTTCGCGCCGACCGCACTGCGGTGGGGGCGGGACAACCGGACGTGCGCCTTCCGCCTGGTGGGCCACGGCTCGTCGCTGCGCCTGGAGAACCGGATCCCCGGCGGGGACGTGAACCCCTACCTGGCGACGGCGGCCGTCGTCGCGGCCGGGCTGGCCGGCATCGAGGAGCAGCTCGAGCTGGAGCCGGCGTTCGAGGGCAACGCCTACGACGACCCCGACGCCGAGCACGTGCCCACCAGCCTCGCCGAGGCACGGGACCTCTGGGTGGGCAGCGATTTCGCGCGCCGTATCTTCGGCGACGACGTGGTCGACCACTACGCCAACATGGCCGCCGTCGAGCTGGCGGCCTTCGGGCGTGCGGTCACCGACTGGGAGAGGTTCCGGGGGTTCGAACGGCTGTGAGCAGTGCGATGTCCCACGACGTCGTCAACCCCGCCACCGAGGAGATCGTCACCACCGTCCCGCTCGCGGACGCGGAGGAGACCGACGCGGCGGTCGCGCGGGCGCGGCGTGCCTTCGAGACGTGGCGGCGGGTCTCCCCCGCCGACCGGGGCCGGCTGCTGCGCCGGTTCGCCGACGTGGTCGGCGAGCACGTCGAGGAGCTCGCGCAGCTGGAGGTGCGCAACGCCGGCCACACGATCGGCAACGCGCGCTGGGAGGCGGGCAACGTCCGCGACGTCCTCACCTACTACAGCGCGGCACCGGAGCGGCTGATCGGCAAGCAGATCCCGGTCGCCGGCGGGGTGGACATCACGTTCCACGAGCCGCTGGGCGTCGTCGGCGTCATCGTGCCGTGGAACTTCCCGATGCCGATCGCGGGCTGGGCGTTCGCACCGGCCCTCGCCGCCGGCAACACCGTCGTCCTCAAGCCCGCCGAGCTCACCCCCATGACAGCGATGCGGCTGGGCGAGCTGGCCCTGAAGGCGGGGCTGCCCGAGGACGTGTTCACCGTCCTGCCGGGCAAGGGGTCGGTCGTGGGTCAGCGCCTCGTCGACCACCCGGACGTGCGCAAGATCGTGTTCACCGGCTCGACCGCCGTCGGCAAGGGCGTGATGGCCGGCTGCGCCGAGCGGGTCAAGCGGGTCACCCTCGAGCTCGGCGGCAAGAGCGCCAACGTCGTCTTCGCCGACGCCGACCTGGAGCGGGCCGCGGCCGGTGCGCCCTACGCCGTCTTCGACAACGCCGGGCAGGACTGCTGCGCCCGGTCGCGGATCCTGGTGCAGCGCTCGGCCTACGACCGGTTCATGGCGCTGCTGGAGCCGGCCGTGCAGGCGCTCCGCGTGGAGGACCCGGCGCTCGAGACGGCGGAGATGGGCCCGCTGATCAGCCGCGGGCAGTGGGACCGGGTCGCCTCGTACGTGCCGGACGACGCGCCGGTGGCGTTCCGCGGGAGTGCGCCCGACGGCCCCGGTTTCTGGTTCCCGCCGACCGTGCTCGCGCCCGTGGACCCGCGGGACCGCGCGGTGACCGAGGAGATCTTCGGCCCGGTCGTCGCCGTCGTCCCCTTCGACGACGAGGACGACGCCGTCCGGATCGCCAACGAGGGCGAGTACGGCCTGTCCGGCTCGATCTGGACCCGCGACCTGGGCCGGGCGCTGCGGGTCTCCCGCGGCATCGAGGCCGGCAACCTCTCGGTGAACAGCAACTCATCGGTGCGCTACTCGACGCCGTTCGGGGGTTTCAAGCAGTCCGGACTGGGACGCGAGCTGGGGCCTGACGCGCTGCACGCGTTCACCGACGAGAAGAACGTGTTCCTGTCCACCGAAGGGGAATCGTGAGCGAGCAGGCAGTCGTCCGCCGGTTGGTCGACCGGGTGGCGGTCGTGACCGGCGGTGCCAGTGGCATCGGGCTGGCCACCGCGCGCAGGTTCGCGTCGGAGGGGGCGAACGTCGTCATCGGCGACGTCTCCCCCGACAGCGGCAAGGCCGCGGCCGAGGAGGTCGGCGGCCTGTTCGTGCAGGTCGACGTCACCTCGCCCGAGCAGGTGGACGCACTGTTCGCCACTGCAGTCGAGACCTACGGCGGCCTGGACGTCGCCTTCAACAACGCCGGCATCTCCCCGCCGGACGACGACTCGATCCTGGTCACCGGGCTGGACGCGTGGCGCCGCGTGCAGGAGGTGAACCTGACCTCGGTGTACCTGTGCTGCAAGGCTGCTATCCCGCACATGCAGGCGCGCGGGCGCGGCTCGATCATCAACACGGCCTCGTTCGTGGCCCGCATGGGCGCGGCGACGTCGCAGATCTCCTACACCGCCTCCAAGGGCGGCGTGCTGGCGATGTCGCGCGAGCTCGGCGTGCAGTTCGCCCGCGAGGGGATCCGCGTCAACGCGCTCTCCCCCGGGCCGGTGAACACTCCCCTGCTGCAGGAGCTGTTCGCCAAGGACCCGGAGCGGGCCGCCCGACGCCTGGTGCACATCCCGCTGGGTCGGTTCGCCGAGCCTCAGGAGATCGCCGCGGCAGTCGCCTTCCTGGCCTCGGACGACTCGTCGTTCATCACTGCCTCGGAGTTCCTGGTCGACGGCGGCATCTCCGGCGCCTACGTCACGCCTCTCTGAACGCAGAGCTGGAACTAAGGGGTGCCCTGGCGAGAAGTCGGCATGTTCCCTTCTCTCGCGGATCGAATGTCTTCGCCAGTCAGGCGTACGGGGTGCATGAGTTCTTCACGGAAGCGTTCCGGCAAGTCGCCTGATCTGGCGGCTGCGATCTCCTCCGAGCTCATCGGCATGGGCCCTCTCATGAAGCTTTCCATCACTGAACCCCCTCAGAAGACATACATGCTGCTCACTGCGGCGTCCGGCACCGAGTAGAATATCCACGCATTACTATTCGTAGCCTTTGCGTGCGCTACCGCAGTAGCAAAGGTGGATGATCCTTGTGTTCCAGGCAGCCCTGCGAAGTGAAGGAATTGGTCCGGCGGGAGGCCTTGAGCCCCTCCAGTAGGATGCGCCCAGACGTCACCCCCGAGGTCTGTGTAGATGGCGTCGATCTGACCAAAGAATGCCGGCATGTCTCCTCCGTAGTCACCAGTTGCCCGGTTACATGTTCATCTCTTCGGATCCGACGCCCCTAGGATTCTGCCTGCGGAGCCCATGCTCACCGACCCGTGACGAAGTTGTCCTTCGCGGCCGCCCCGAGTCACAACGCCCTCGGGGGCGCAGACACCTTCGATACCGGCAGTTGGTTGCCGACGATCAGAGCTCCGACCGTTCCTTATTGGCGGGACTTCCGCTAGAAAGGAGCCTCGCGCGCCGCACTCCAGCGGCACGCCGCTTTTGACTTCCGGCACGCTCGGAAATGGGCGCGTACAGGCCGGCCATCGGTCGACGCCTGCGCAGCGTGGATTCGGCCCAATGAGCGCCCGACCGCAGTCTACGATCCGCTCCCGGACTCAGCCACGAGTTCCCCGGTCCTTGTGTCGAACCTATACCGCTCCACAATCTCGCTTGGCGCGAGTTCGGCGAACTCGTCGGAGACGTCCACGTCCACGACCCGATAGCCCCGCTCCGGCCACGCTCCGACGCCCCCGTCCGGACCCGGCGCGTTGTCGGGGTGGACTCTGGCCACAGATCGGATTTCACCTGCGCCATTGTGAGTGACCACGAGTCTCATAGCTGTTCCCCCATCAGACGGTTTGCCAGTTTGCAAGCATTTCCCAATCCGTCGGGTGCGTGCCGGTACTGACCAGTCGGAACCAGGTCAGCCAACCGCGCGGAACAGGATTGCCGTTAGGATCGACGTCCGTGCGTTCTACCTCGATCAGGTCCAAGCGGACCTTGTGCATGGGATGGCCGGCGTGCCCTGCTTGGCGGATGGCCCTCAACTCCCAGGTCAGAGAAAGGTCGGGGTTGTTGTTGGGATAGCCCACCCAGAAGGCCCGGATCTCGGAGCTACCGGCGGGAATCGGACCTCCGCTGAAACGAAAAACCCCGGTCGCCATAGCGTCCCTCCGTCTCGTGCATCCGCTCAGCTTGGTCGAGAGTTGACCTACGACGTAGTGACTGCGTCCCAGCGGACGCGCGAGTTGGACGTTCTCCTGTGGCGGTCCGATAGGTGCCGCACGCTGCGACGATCCCCTGCCGTTCGGCTTCTCCCGGCTCATTGCCATCCAGCGTGAGAGAGGCTAGTGCTGGGCCCGTCACCGGACTGTCACGGCTACGTCACATCCGCAACCGGACCCGACCGGGCGGCGCGAGGAGCATCAAGCCGGCGACCCCGGACGTACTCGCGACCAGCGGATCGCCATTCCCATGGAGCGCCCTGCCGGGATGACGCGTTCCACCTGAAGATGGGCGACCACCTCCTCGACGCACACTCCGTAGGCCAGGAATGATTTCCCCTGGGACGCGTGGCCGCGGAAAGCCCCGGCTGAGCAGGCACATCGGCCTCCACCACGCGGTGCTCTGCGGCGAGTGCGGTGACCAAGGACAGACTGGTGACTGCTTTGCACGTCGTGCCCGGCACAGCGACGGGTCGGCGTCAGCCGGCCGAGACGAGAGGCGCCGATGACGGGCCCAGCCATCGAGTGCGTCCACGGAACGTTCCGTCAGCTCACTCCGGCCAGCCGGGGGACGACCTCGGTGCCGAGCAGCTCGATGCCGCGCAGCAGGTCGGCGTGCGCCAGCCGCGGATTCGTCATCTGCAGAGCGACCCGGTCCACCCCGCCCAGCTGCCCGGAGATCCGGACGAGCTTGTCGGCGACGGTGTCCGGGTCGCCCATGAAGAAGGCGCCGTCCGGACCGCTCGTGGCGTCGAACTGGGCTCGCGTCGGCGGCGCGAAGCCGCGCTCGCGCGACACCTTCGCGAACATCTCGTGCCATCCGGGGTAGACCGCGTCGGCGGCGGCTTGGGTGCTGTCGGCCACGAAGCCGAACACGTGCAGCCCGACCTGGAGCTGCTCCGGGGCGTGACCGGCCTGCGCCCCCGCGCGGCGGTAGAGGTCGATCAGCGGCGCGAACTGTCGCGGCTCCCCGCCGATGATGGCCACCATCAGGGGCAGCCCGAGCAACCCGGCGCGGACGAAGGACTCAGGTGTGCCGCCGACGCCCACCCAGATCGGCAAGGGGTCCTGCAGCGGTCGCGGATACACGCCCTGGCCGGTCAGAGGCGGCCGGTGCCGACCCGACCAGGTGACCTCCGGCGACTCGCGGATGCGGAGCAGCAGGTCGAGCTTCTCGGCGAAGAGCAAGTCGTAGTCGCCCAGGTCGAGGCCGAACAGCGGAAAGGCCTCGGTGAAGGATCCGCGCCCGACCACGAGGTCGATGCGTCCCTTCGAGATGAGATCCAGCGTGGCGAACTGCTGGAAGACACGTACCGGATCGGCGGCGCTGAGCACCGCCACCGCGCTGCCCAGGCGGATGCGTGAGGTGCGCGCCGCGGCCGCCGCGAGGATCACCGGCGGGGCCGAGTCGTAGTACTCGGGGCGGTGGTGCTCTCCGATGCCGAAGGAGTAGAGCCCCACCTGATCGGCGAGCGCGATCTCCTCGAGCAGGTGCTCCATCCGCTCCTCGGGGCCGACGATCCGGCCGGTCGAGGGTTCGGTCACGGCCGATACGAAGCTGTCGACACCGAGGTGCATGGTTGACTGCCGCTCCGTTCCGCTCAGGTGCCGCAGTAGGTGACGAAGGGGCCGGACCCTTCCGGCGACGGCGCGGCGTACCGCTCCAGGCCCGGCCGATCGTCGAAGGGCCGGGCGACCACGTCGACCAGTCGCTCCAACGGGTCGAGGTCGCCGTCCGTGGCGGCGTCCAGCGCCTCCTGGACCAGCTGGTTGCGCGGCACGTACACCGGGTTCACCCGGTCCATGGCGACCGGGTCGGACCCGAGGGCCCGCCAGCGCTCCAGCCAGGCGTCGAAGGCGGCCAGGTCCAGGACGACGCGGCGCGCCGGCTCGGCGTCGCCGCGAGCCGCCGTCCCGAGCGACCGGAAGAACGACGTCAGGTCGACCCGGCTCTGCTGCATCAGCGCCTGCAGGTCGTCGAGCAGCGGCACGAGGACGGCGTCGTCGACGGTGGGCGCGAGGCCGAGCTTGGCCCGCATCCCCGCCGCCCACGCCGCGTTGTACCGCGGGCGGAAACCGCCGAGCGACGCCACCGCCAGCTCCACCGCCCGCTCCTGGTCGTCGGCGATCAGCGGCAGCAGCGCCTCGGCGAAGCGCGCCAGGTTCCACTCGGCCGCCAGCGGCTGGTTGCCGTACGCGTAGCGGCCGCCGGAGTCGATCGAGCTGAACACCGTCGCCGGGTCGAAGCCCTCCAGGAAGGCGCACGGCCCGTAGTCGATCGTCTCGCCGGAGATCGTCATGTTGTCGGTGTTCATGACCCCGTGCACGAAACCGACGAGCATCCAGCGGGCCACCAGCGACGCCTGGGCCGCGAGCACCGCCTCGAAGAGCGCGAGGTAGGGGTTGTCCGCGTCGGCGGCGCCGGGGTGGTGCCGGGCGATCGCGTGGTCGGCCAACCGGCGCAGCAGGTCGACGTCGCCGGTGGCGGCGGCGTACTGGAAGCTGCCGACGCGCAGGTGGCTGGCGGCGACCCGGGCGAGGACCGCGCCCGGCAGCAGCGTCTCGCGCACGACCGGGCGCCCCGTCGCCACGACCGCCAGCGAGCGGGTCGTCGGGATGCCGAGCGCGTGCATCGCCTGGCTCACCACGTACTCGCGCAGCATCGGCCCGACGGCGGCGAGGCCGTCGCCGCCGCGCGCGAACGGCGTGCGCCCGGAGCCCTTGAGGTGCAGGTCGCGCACCCGCCCCTCCGTGTCGACCAGCTCCCCCAGCAGCAGCGCCCGCCCGTCACCCAGGCGTGGCGAGTACCCGCCGAACTGGTGGCCGGCGTAGGCCTGCGCCACCGGCTGCGCCCCCGGCGGCAGCGCCTCCCCCACCAGGAAGCGGAGGCCCTCGGGTCTCCGCAGCGCCGCCGGATCCAGGCCGAGCTCGACCGCCAGCGGTTCGTCGAGCACCAGCAGCCGCGGATCGGGTGCCTCCTCGGCGCGCCAGGCACGGGCGAGCTCCGGGAGCTCGCGGGCGAAGCGTGCGTCCAGGGGAACGGTCGGTGCCGGTGCCAGGCTCACGTCACCGAGGTTACGTACAACCGGCGCCCCCGGCCGGGGACGGCGGCCGCACGGTGTGCGCGGATCGGCAGGTCGAGTGCCGGAACCTGCCGGTTGCCGCACACCCTGCCCAGCAAGGCGCGCATCCACCGGCGGGCTCCCGGACGAAGTCCAGCGGGTGCCGGGCGCTGCGACGGGACGGGGTCGGATGTTCGTCTTCGTGTTCGCCGTTCCCGCGCTGCTGGTGGTCCTCCTCGGCTACGTCGTCGGCTACGGCCTGTGGGCCTGGCTCGGCGGGCTCGTCGACGACGCCGCCGGGACGTCGCTGGCGTCATCCGCGGAACCGGCCGGCTGGGTGACCGGCCTGCTCGCCCTCGCCCTGCTGGTCCGCGCGATGGTCCGAAGACGGCGTCGTCGCGGTGCGCGGCCGCCGGAATCGTCGTCCTGACGCCCTAGAGTGCTGCGTCGTCCACCCGACGCTCAGAGCAACGAGGTCCCGCACATGGCCGAGGTCGTCCTGTTCCACCACGCACTGGGCCTGACGCCGGGCACCTCCGCGTTCGCCGACGAGTTGCGCGCGGCCGGGCACACCGTGCACACGCCCGACCTGTTCGAGGGCCGCACCTTCGCCACCATCGAGGAGGGCGTCGGGCACGCCGGCGAGATCGGCTGGGGCGAGGTCATGGAGCGGGGTGCGCGAGCGGTGGAGGCGCTCCCCGCCGACCTGGTGTACGCGGGTTTCTCCCTCGGGGTCCTCCCGGCCCAGATGCTGGCCCAGACCCGTTCCGGTGCCCGCGGCGCCCTGCTCTTCTACTCCTGCGTGCCGACGTCGGAGTTCGGGTCGTGGCCCGACGGCGTCCCGGCGCAGGTGCACGGCATGGACGCCGACCCGATCTTCGTCGACGAGGGCGACGTGGATGCGGCCCGGGCGCTGGTCGAGGAGGCCGAGGACGCGGAGCTGTTCCTCTACCCGGGCGACCAGCACTACTTCGCCGACAGCACGCTGCCCTCCTACGACCCGGAGGCGGCGGCGCTGCTCACCCGGCGGGTGCTCGACTTCCTCGCCGCGGTCGACGAGCGGGCCCGGCGACCGCGGTAGCGGTCAGCGCGCCGCCCGCAGCGACGCCTCGTGCCCGGCGATCATCCGCGCCGCGACGTCCCGCAGCTTCTCGTTGCTGCGCTGGCTCGCGGCCTTGAGCAGGGCGAACGCTTCCTCGCCGGTGCACCGGCGCTGGGCCATGAGCAGCCCCACGGCCTGCCCGATCTCCTGGCGCGTGACCAGGCCCTGGGCCAGGTGGTCGAGCCGGTCCTCGCGCTCGGCCATCCGCCAGGCCACCGACAGCGCACCGCCGGCCTGCGCGGCCCAGTTCTGCGCCACGCGCTCGTCGGTGTCGGTGAAGGCGTGCGGGTGGCTGGCGTAGAGGTTCAGCGCGCCGCGACCCCGCTCCCCCACGGTGAGCGGCAGCGACAGCGAGGCGCACACCCCTGCCTCGACCGCACGCTCGGGGTAGCGGCCCCACCGCCGCTCCTGGGACATGTCGGCGACGGACACGACCTCGCCGGTCCGCATCGCCTCGAGGCACGGTCCGTCGTCGAGCTCGTACTGCCGCTCGTCTCCGCGGGAGGCCAGTTCTCCGCTGTAGGTGACCGTCATGCCGCGGCCCGCCTGCTCCAGGGTCAGCCCGCACGCCTCGGCGCCTGGGGTCTGCTCCACCGCCCACCGGACCAGCAGATCGAGAAAGCCGGCGACGTCCTCGAACTCGTCCAGCATCTGGACGACGTCCAGACCGCTTCCCTCCACGGACACTGGGCCCGGCACTGCCACTCCCGCTCACCCCTACTGATTGCACACAACCGACCTCAGAGATTATGCCTGCCCGCGCCGTGTCCGCCGCAGATTCATCCCGTGTGCCGAGAACGCGACGTGTCCGAACGCGTGCGGTCCGATCGCCCGGGGAGCCGGCGATCCGCGTAGCGTCGTCCTCAGCCGACGACGTTCACCCTCGAGCTCGGCCGGTCAGGCCTCACCGGCATGGCGCCGCTGCTGGTGGGGCCGTCCACATCCGGCCGAACAGGACCGTCCCGCACCGCGGAGAGGATCGCGACCACGGCATGCCCGATGAGAATTCCGCGGCGCCGACGACGGCAGCGATCCCGGAGCGCAACTGGGCCGGCAACCTGACCTACCGGGCGGCCCACCTGCACCGGCCGCGGAGCGTCGCCGAGGTGCAGGAGATCGTCGCCGGCAGTCCGCACGTGAAGGCCCTGGGCTCGCGGCACTGCTTCAACGACATCGCCGACACGACGGCCGACCTGGTGTCCCTCGAGGCACTGGACACCGGCGTGGAGTTCCAGACCGCGCCCAGCGGGGACGGCGGCATCGTCTGGATGCCCGGCGGCATGAAGTACGGCGATCTCGTGCTCGAGCTCGCGCCGCGGGGCCATGCGCTGCACAACCTCGCCTCGCTGCCGCACATCACGGTGGTGGGGGCCACCGCCACCGGGACGCACGGCTCGGGCAACCGCAACGGGTCGCTGAGCACGTCGGTGGCCGGCCTGGAGATCGTCCGCTCCGACGGCGAACTGGTCTCCCTCGACGCGGACCACCCCGACCTCCCCGGCGCCGTCGTCCACCTGGGGGCCCTCGGGATCGTGACCCGCATCGCGCTGCGGTTCCAGCGCACCTTCTCGCTGCGCAACAACGTCTACCTCGGTCTGACCTGGGAGCGCCTCCTCGACGATCTCGACGCGGTCGCCGACGCCGCCTACAGCGTCAGCGTGTTCACGAACTGGCACGAGATCACGATGGTGTGGGTCAAGGCCCGCACCGACGAGCCCGACGTCGCCGCCGAGGAGTTCTTCGGCGCGCGCTCGGCCACCGTGCCCACCCACATGATCAGCACGGCCGACGTCGAGAACCTCACCGACCAGCTCGGCGTCCCCGGCGAGTGGCACGAGCGGCTGCCGCACTTCCGCGCCGGCTTCACGCCGAGCAAGGGCGAGGAACTGCAGAGCGAGTACTTCGTCCCGCGCCGGCACGCCCGTGCGGCCTGCCACCGGTTGCGCGCGCTGGCCGACGCGATGGCGCCGCTGCTGCTCACCTGTGAGCTGCGCACCGTGGCCGGCGACGACCTGTGGCTCAGCCCCGCCACCGGCGGCGACGTCCTGGCGCTGCACTTCACCTGGGTGCGGGACGAGGGCAGGGTGCGGGCCCTGCTGCCGGAGATCGAGGCGGCACTCCGTCCCTTCGGGGCCCGCCCCCACTGGGGCAAGGTCTTCACCATCGACGCCGGGGAGCTCGAGGGTCTCTATCCGCGGCTGCCCGACTTCCGGGACCTCGTCCGCCGCTTCGATCCCCGGGGTGCGTTCACCAACGCCTACCTGGACCGCACGATCGCCGCCTTCGCCTGACCGGCCGCACGCGCTGTATCCGGCAGCGGCCCGGAGGTCTCTCCCCTGCGACCGAGGTAGTCCTCCCCCGCACCTGGAGACCGACATGTCGGCTGCGCCGCTCCCCTTCATCCCGCGCCCGCGCGCGGCCGCCCCGAGCGCCGTGCACATGCCGGGGTCGCTGTACGACCGGATCCTCGACACGACGACGGCGGTGCACGCCGCCGGGCTCAAGTCGTTCGGCCTGCTGCTCGCCGACCCGCGGGACCGCCGCTACCCCTACGTCGCGACCGACGTCGTCTTCTTCGACCCGACCCGGAACCGGCGCAACGACCCGGCCATCCGCCCCGCGTTCGAGGCCCAGGGCACCTACTTCCGCGACTACGACGACGCCGGCTTCGTCGCTGACTCCGCCGAACTGCTCGAGGTCTACCGGCGCCTGGACGCCGACGAGCTCGAGGCCGTGGCCCTCTTCCACGTCCACCGCCGCCAGCCGGCCAACTTCTCCACCATCGACTACCGCCTGCACAACCCGGCCTACGCCTGGCACCTGATCATCTGCCTGCGCGACCCCGAGCACCCGGTGCTGGCGCCGTTCGCCGTCCGCAAGGACCACGACGCGGAGTTCGGCATCGAACCTGCCGACGCCAACGAGGGCAGCGAGCTGGCCTACCCCGGACCGGAGGTCACGCCGCTCCGGCTGCTCGTCGACGCGCCGGCGGACGTCGTCGCCTAGTCCCGCGGAGTCGGGCGGCCGCGCCGCGGCGTGCGCGGAGTACTCCTCGGCCGGGCCGCCGCCTGCTTCGCTGGAGCCACCGTCCCCGGCGCCGGAGGCCTCCATGCCCGTCCACCTCAACCACACGATCGTCGCCGCCCGCGACAGGCAGGCGTCGGCCGCCTTCCTCGCCGACATCCTGGGCCGCAAGCCGCCGACCACGTTCGGCCCGTTCGCGGTCGTCGAGCTGGACAACGACGTCTCGCTGGACTTCCTGGACGACGACGTCACCCATCCGCGGCATTACGCCTTCCTGGTCGGCGAGGAGGAGTTCGACGAGATCTTCGGCCGGATCCAGGCCCGCGGCCTCGACTACTGGGCCGATCCGTTCGAACAGCACCCCGGCGAGATCAACACCAACGACGGCGGCCGCGGCGTGTACTGGAAGGACCCGAACGGGCACATGCTGGAGATCATCACCCGGCCGTACGGCGGGTGACGGCGCCGACGGTCAGTCGGCATCGGCCCACGACCCGACGACCGAGACGTCGAGCGGGAAGTCGACCGGGAACGAGCCGAACAGCAGCCGCCCGGCCTCGACGGCGGCCTTCCGCACGGCGTCGGTCACCTCATCGGCCAGGTGCTCGGGCGTGTGGACGACGACCTCGTCGTGCAGGAAGAAGACCAGGTGCGGGCGCTCGGCCAGGGTTCCGCTGCCCAGCCGCCACAGCCGGTTGCGCAGATCGGCCAGCCAGCACAGGGCCCACTCCGCGCCCGTCCCCTGCACGACGAAGTTCCGGGTGAAGCGGCCCCACGCCCGCCGTCGGCGGTCCCGGTCCTCCGGCGGCCCGGCGGGCTCGTCCGGCTCGTCGAGCTCCCCCGGCCGATCGGCCCACGAACCGCTCGGTCCAGGGGATCCCCGGCCGAGCAGCGTGTGCACGACCTCGCCGCGCTCCCCGGCGCGGGCGGCGTCCTCGACGAGCCCGATCGCCCGCGGGTACCGACGGGCCAGCCGGGGCATCATGCGGCCGCTTTCGCCGCGGGTGCCGCCGTACATCGCCCCGAGCATCCCGACCTTGGCCTCGGCCCGCGTCGCCACCGCACCCGAGGCGACCATGCCCTGGTAGAGGTCGGTCGACCGCGCCGCCTCCGCCATCGCGGTGTCGGCGCTCATGCCGGCGAGCACGCGCGGCTCCAGCTGGGCGACGTCGGCCACCACGAACCGCCAGCCCTCGTCGGCGACCCCGGCGGGGCGCACCTGGGTCGGCACCGACAGCGCTCCCCCGCCGTTGGAGGCCCACCGCCCGGTCACCACGCCACCCGGGAGGAAGTACGAGCGGAACCGCCCGTCGCGGACCCAGGTGTCGAGCCAGTTCCAGCCGTTGGCCTGCAGCAGCCGCGACAGCTTCTTGTACTCGAGCAGGGCCGGGACGCCGGGATGCTCGAGCTGCTCCAGCGTCCACGACCGGGTGTCGCTCACCGGCAGGCCCGCCGCCCGGAGGGCCTGCAGCAGCGCGCCCGGCGAGTCGGGGTTCAGCCCGGGTGCCCCGAACGCCGTCCGGATCTCCCCCGCCAGCCGTTCGAGGACCGCCGGCCGGTTGCCCGGCGCAGGGCGCGGTCCCAGCAGCCCGGTGAGCAGGCGCTCGTGGACGTCGGCGCGCCACGGCAGGCCCGCGAAGGTCATCTCCGCGGCCACCAGCGCGCCGGAGGACTCCGCGGCGAGGAGCAGGCCGAGGCGGCCCGGTGCCCGCGACGCGGCGAGGGCGGCCCGCTGGCGGTCGTGCTCGGCGACCGGGTCCAGCCGGTCGGCGGGGTCCTCGAGCGGGAACAGGGCGGGGTCGGCCGCGGTCACCGGCTGCAGCGCATCCCAGCCGTCGACGTCGTCGCCGGCCAGCAGCGCCTGGTCGACGAACGGCGACCGCCGGAGCACGGCGTGCGCGAGCCGCAGGTCGGTGCACCGCTCCACCCGGACGCCGGCGTCCAGCAGCTGCGGGTACCAGCGCGTGGTGTCGTCCCAGACCCAGCGGACCGGTTCGCGCTCCCGGTCCCGGACGAACGCGGGCACCTGGTCGGCGGGGAGCCGGCTCGCGGCGACCGCCGTCCCGTCGTCCGTGGACTCGCGCGCCTCCACGGCGCCGTCGGCGAGGCGCCGCAGGACGATCCGGTTCATCGCCCCCAGTCTGGCGGAACCGCCCGACAGATCCGGCGGGCGGTTTAGCCCAGGTAGTTCACGTGCGGGTGGTCCATGTGGTTGGCCGTCGCGCTCCCCCGCTCGCTCATCGGCTCCCAGGAGCCACCGGGGGAAGCGAGGTAGCGCTGCTGCCAGATGATGTAGTCGACGCCGAGCTCCACCCAGTGGTCGCGGTGGTACTGGACGATCGCGTCACCCAGCGCCGAGTCGGACATGACCATGTAGTCCAGGGCCAGACCCGACGGGTGGCCGCCCGGGTCCGTGGCGCTCGGGCGGGTACCCCCGAGCGCGATGCCCGCGGCGCCCGGCACGTTGCTGACGACGGCGTTCGCTGCGCTCTGCACCTGGGGACGGACGTCCCCGGCGCTGTTGCTGATGTGGGCGATCTCGGTCGCGGCGGTGCTGGACGAGGCCGCTGGGGCGGCCGCTGCCTGCTGGGCGGCGGCCTCCGCGGCAGCGGCGGCCTCTGCCTTCGCCTTCGCCTCGGCCTTCGCCTTGGCGTCGGCCTTCGCCTTCGCCTTCGCCTTCGCGGCGGCCTCGGCCTGCTGCCGGTTCCGCTCGGCCTGGTCGGCGGTGGACTGGGCCTTCGCCGCCGCCGTCTGCTCCGCCTCGCGGCTGTTCCGGCTGGCGGCCAGGTCCTCGAGCGGCTGCAGGTCCGCCGTCCCGTCGGCCGGCGCGGCGTCCGCGGTCAGCCCGAGTTCGCGGGCGACGCTGACCGACTCGCTCGTGCCCGCCTCGGCCTGGGCGGCCGGCTCGCTGCCGACGAGGACGTTGACCATCACGGCGCCGGCCGCGGCGACGCTCAGGTACAGGGCGGGACGACGAGCGGCCGCCGGCGGACGGCGGCGCGAGAGGCGGGTGCGGGGGCCGCGATGGGCGGCGCGACCGGACGCGGTGGTGCGGGGATCCATGGGGCGGGTGTCTCCGGGGCGATCGGGGCAGCCGCGTCGGTGCGGGGACGCGAGGGGGCTGCGGAAGCGGTGCGGGCAGCGCGGACCGCGCACCTGTCGGAGCGCCCGGGAGGAGCCAGCGGAGGGAAGCGGCGAGGTGCCGGTCGAGCGCGAGTGCTCGAGGTGCTGGGCCCGCGGGCGGCGTACGTCAGGGACGGCGGCTGGCGATCAGCTGCGCGGGTGCGAGCGGCAGGGCCGGTGGCCGATGGTGCGGGCGCGTGCGGTCGGGCAAGGGCGCGCCATCGGGCGGCTCTCCATTTCTTCCGTCTGTCGCCTACCGAGTCAGCTGACGGGTTCGGGCGGGAAGCAGCCCTACCTGCCCCGGACGGACGCCCGGAAGCAACGGGGGTCAGTACTCAGAGGGTGGGTCCCCGGCTCGCCCCGGAGGGCGACTCGGCGGCGTCCGGCCGGACTCCCCGGACGGGGACGTGACGCCGAGCGGACCCGGCCACGGTATCCGCGTTATTGGATCGTGACAATTGCGTGCGGCCGATTCGTCGAGTGATGCGCGTCGCGCATCCCCCACCCAACGGCCGGGTGGTGTATGCGGACGCGCTCAGGCCGGCCAGCGCAGTCCGAGCAGGACGGTGTCGTCCCGTCCCCCGGTGGACGTCGGCATGAGGCGGTCGAGGATGCCGGGCAGCGGCTGCGCCTGCGCGGCCGCCGCCGTGGCGCGCAGCCGCTCCAGACCCGTGTCGATGACCTCTCCCCGGCGCTCCACGGCGCCGTCGGTGAACGCGAGCAGGGTTGCCGGCCCGGTCACCCGGATCTCCCTCACCCTGGGCGGCACCGGAGTGGCCACCCCGACCGGGGGCGCGACGGGGCAGTCGAGCAGTTCGGCGCGCCCACCGCTGATGATCAGGGGCCCGAAGTGGCCCGCCGACACGACGCGCAACAGGCCCGCGGTCGGATCCAGCTCGCCGAGCAGCACCGTGGCGAACTGGTGGTCCACCTCGATGTCGAGCAGCGCCCGCAGCCGGGTGAGCACGGTGGCGATGTCGTCTCCCTGCGCCAGGTAGGCGCGGACGGCGAAGCGGAGCTCCGCCATCGTGGTGGCGGCACGCAGCCCCTGCCCGGAGATGTCGCCGACGACGAACACGCAGCGCCCCGACGGCCCCGGGATGACGTCGTACCAGTCGCCGCCCACCTCCAGCTCGTCGACGCCGGCGACGTAGCGGGCCGCGATCTCGACACCCGCCAGTCTGGGGACCTCCGGCAGCAGGGCGTGCTGCAGGGCCCCCGCGATGCTCCGCTGCTGCCGGTAGAGCCGCTCGTTCTCCGCGGCCAGCCGCTCGGCCACGGCGCGCCGGCGCGTCAGGACGTCCACCGTCGCTCCGCCACCGACGGCCAGCGCACCACCGCCGCCCAGCACGATCCACGGCAGCGCCGCCGACAGCGGCCCGGTCAGCCCGGTGCGCGAAGCCGCCACCACCGTGAAGGTGCTGTCGCCGAAGGGGACCTCCGTCGTGGCGGTGTCCCCCCGGATCGGGATCGGCGCCGTCCGCTGCACCAGCTGGTCGGCCGCGGTCGTCTTCCCCAGATAGACGGCGAGGTCCAGCCCGCTGAACGCGCCGCCCTGCGGAACCGACACCTCGCGGACCAGCGGCACCTCGGCGTACACCACGAGGCCACTCGTCGCGCCGGCCGGCATGAGCGCATAACCCAGGCGCGGCTGGGGTCCCTGGAGGATGCCCGCGACCGCGAGCCCGCCGGTGGGTCGCATGCGGTCGAGGAAGGCATCGGGGTCGCCTGCCGCGAGCAGCGGTTCCGGTCCGTGGACGGCGAGCCGCACGGCACGGTCGCCACCGACCCGCCACAGCGACAGGGACATCCCCGGGGCGCCGGCCGTCGCGGCGGCGAACCGCGTGAACGGCCCGGGCGCGCCGTGCGTCGCGTCCGCGACCTGCCCCGCGTCGGCCATCTGCGTCTGGATGACCGCCACCTGGGTGGTCAGCAGCGTCGCGGCCTCGGCGACCTGCTGCTCCAGCAGCCGCCGGTTGTTGCTGGCGTTGACCAGCGAGGCCAGCCAGGCGAGCGCCAGCGTGAGCGCGAGGACGACGGCGGTGACGCCGAGGCCCAGCCGGCGCGGTGTCGTGCGCCGGATCAGCCGGCGGCGCCCGGACAGCGGACGGGCGGGCCGTCCGCCGTCGCCGGCGGGCGGTCGCGACGGCCCGGGTGGCGGGGACACCGGGGTAGCCCGCGGCACGGCCACCGGGGCCGGGCGGTCGCCGGTGAAGTCGACACGGGCCCACACGACCTTGCGGCCCTCACCGTCGGCCGTCCAGCCGTGCGCGGCGCAGATCTGTGCCACCAGGTAGAGGCCGAGGCCCCCGAGGGCGGCGTCCCGGTCGACGGCGGGAACCGGCGGGGTGTCCCCCGAGGCGTCACTGACCTGCAGCAGCCACCCGCCGGCGACGTCGGTCACGGCCGCGCGGACGGGCCCCGCGGCGTGCCGCAGGGCGTTGCTGACCAGCTCCTCGAAGGCCAGCAGCAGCCGCTCGACGTCGTCCTCACCGGCGCCGGACGGCAGGGCGCCGCCGACCCGGGCGCGCAACTGCATCCGCATCGAGCGCAGCTCGGCGAGCGTGGTCGGCGAGCCGCTCCAGGACGACGACTCCGCGAGGCGCAACTGCGGCAGCGGGCGCGCTGCCCACAGCGCCTCTGTCATGAGCCTCTTCCCGCGACGGTGCCGCCCGGCCGCGGGAGCACATGGGTGACCAGGACGCCGAGGCCCACACCGCTCGGCACGAGCCTCGGGGCGGGATCCGGCACAGGTCCGTCCGGTGCAGCAGGCTACCCGGCGCCGACCGTCATCCCGCGCATTGGCGTCAGCGTCGGCGGGGATCCCGGCCGAGGAGCGCGGCGAGCCGGTCGATGGCCGGCGCGTCGTCGTCGACCGGCTGCGAGGGACCGAACGGGTGCCGGCCTTCGGGAATCCGGCCGAGCAGGTCCCGGCTGAACGCCAGCTCACCCTCGGCCAGGTCCTCGGGAAAGGGCGCCGGCCGGTCGATCGCCCGGGCCAGGTCCCAGCCGTGCACGAGCGTCTCCACGGTCCGCAGGTGCACGATCGCCGGTCCGGGCAGGGTGGCCGCAGGCACGGTGTAGGTGCCCGCCAGGACGCCGGGTGCCCGCAGCGCCGACAGCAGATCGGCGGCCGAGGTGGCGTAGGCCGTCGCGGGATCGGTGCCGAGCTGGTCCACGGCGGCTCGGGCGCCCAGCTGGTCGCGCGGCGGCAGCGGCTCACCGGAGAGCACGCGGGTGAACAGCCGGTTGCCGCCGACGACGTGGTTGACCAGCTGGCGGACCGTCCAGTCGGAGCACGGGGTCGGCAGCTCCCACTGCTCCTCCGTCACCGCGGCGACCAGCCGCCCGGTGCCGTCCAGGGCGGTCGCCAGCGGGTGCAGGAGCGCATCGGTCACGGCTTCTCCAGGACGTCGGGGGGGCCGGTCGAGGGTCAGCCTCGCGCGTGCCCGCCGGTCCGGTCCAGGCCGAACCGCCCTGTTGGCCCTCCCAGGTCACGCCGGCCGGCGCCGGCGGGCTCGGGCTGCTCGGTCGGGGCCTGCGCCGGGACGCGCTCGAGAGCCGCGCCCTCGACGTCCAGGACGGGCAGCCAGGCGAGCCAGCGCGGCAGCCACCACGCCCGCTCCCCCAGCAGGGCCAGCGCGGCCGGGACGAGCACCATGCGGACGACGAAGGCGTCGAAGAGGATGCCGGCGGCGAGCGCGAAGGCGATCGACTTGATCGTGGCGTCGCCCGCGGGCACGAAGCCGGCGAACACCGAGAACATGATCAGCGCCGCCGCGACGACCACCGGAGCGGCCTGGCGGAACCCGGTGCGGACGGCGTCCAGCGGCGAGGCGCCGTGGCTGTGCGCCTCATGCATGCGGGAGACCAGGAAGACCTGGTAGTCCATCGCCAGCCCGAACAGGATCCCGATCACGAGGATCGGGGTGAGGCTGATCAGCGGTCCGGTGCCCTGCAGGTTGATCACGTCGCCCAGCCAGCCCCACTGGAACACCGCGACGGTGGCGCCGAGCGAGGCGCCGATGGTGAGCAGGAAGCCCAGGACGCCGACCAGTGGGACGAGCAGCGAGCGGAAGACGAGCACGAGCAGGACCAGCGCCAGGCCGACGACGAGGGCCAGGTACACCGGCATGGCCTTGTTGAGGCTCGCCGCCACGTCCACGCTGACCGCGGTGGCGCCGGTGACCGCCGCGTCCGCGCCGTCGATCCCGGCCAGCTCGGCGCGCAGGTCGGCGACGAGCTGCTCGGTGGCCGGGTCGGTGGGACCGGACTCGGGGATGACGGTCACCAGCGCGGCGGTGCCGTCGGCGTCGGGCACCGGCGGCGTGACCATCGCGACGTCGTCGAGGGCGGCGATGCCCCGACCGGCCGCACCGGCCGCCTCGACGGCACCGGCGCCGTCGAACAGCACGGTGAGCGGCCCGTTGAAGCCCTCGCCGAACGCGCCGGCGAGCAGCCGGTCGGCGCGTGCGCCGGTGCTGTCCTCGGCCGGGGTCTGCACCAGCGTCGTCTGCATGGAGAAGGCCGGCACGGCGATGGTCCCCAGGACGGCGATCGACAGGAGCACGGTCAGCACGCGGTGGCGGGTGACCGCGGCGACCCAGCCCGCGAGGAAGCCGCGACCGGAGCGCCCCGCCGCGCCCTCGTCGGTCACGGCCCGCTGCCGGCGCGGCAGCGCGCGCCGCCCGAGCCAGGAGAGCACCGCCGGCACGAGGGTGAGCGCGACCAGGACGGCCACGACGACGGTCGCGGCCGCGGCGACGCCCATCTGGGTCAGGAAGGGGATGCCGACGACGGAGAGACCGGCCAGGGCGATGACCACCGTGAGCCCGGCGGTCAGCACGGCCGAGCCGGCCGTGCCGACGGCGGTGGCCACCGCGTCGCCGACCTCGCGGCCGCGGCGCAGCTCCTGCCGGTACCGGCTGACGATGAACAGGGCGTAGTCGATGCCGACGGCCAGGCCCAGCATGGCGGCGAGGGTCGGCGTGGTCGAGGAGAGATCGGTGAACCCGGTGGCGATCGTGACGCCCAGGACGCCGATGCCGACGCCGACCACCGCGGTGAGCAGGTTCATGCCCGCGAGCACCAGGGACCCATAGGTCACGGCCAGCACCCCGAGCGCGACGACCACGCCGAGCGCCTCGGCGATCCCACCGATGTGCGGCGGCTCCTGCACCGCCTCACCGGTCACCTCGACCGTCAGGCCGGTGTCGCGCGCGTCGTCGACGGCGGCGAGCAGCGCGTCCCGCTCCTCGGGGGTCACCTCGCCGGCGCCCGCGGTGTAGGTGACGGTGCTGTAGCCGGTCGTCCGGTCGGCGTTCACGGTGGGCGCGGCCGGGTCCAGCGGATTGCTCGCCGAGGCGGCGCCGGGCAGCTCGGCCAGCCCGGCGACCAGCTGCCCCACGGCCGCGGCGTTGCCGGGCTCGGTCAGGGTCTGGCCCTGGGGGGCCTGCACGACGACGGTCGCCGTCGTGCCGCCCGCGCTGCCGAACTCCTCCTGGATCCGGTCCAGGGCGGTCGTGGACTCCTGCCCCGGGATGGAGAAGGCGTCGGACGTCTCGCCGGCCAGGGTGGCCGCGCCCGCGCCGCCCGCCACCAGGACGAGCAGCCAGACGGCGGCGACCAGCAGGCGGTGCCGGTGCGAGAGGGAACCGAGTCGGTACAGCAGTCGAGCCATCGGGGATCAGGCCTCCACCTGGTCGGGGCGAACGGGAGGCGCGTCGGGGCTGCGGTGGCCGAGCGCGTCGAAGCAGGTGGCGACCACGAGCGGCCGCCACACGATCGTCATGTCCTTGGTGTGCGCGGCGAGGGTGAGGACGGCGAGCGCGGAGAGGGCGCCGATGACCCGGACCAGCCGCTCCTGGTCCGCCGTCCCGGCGTCCACGCCGAAGGCCTGCAGCACCGCCGCGGTCGCGACGTCGTCGGCCGGGTCGTCCGTGCGCCCCTGGGTGGCAGGCACCAGCAGCAGGGCGACGAGGCCGGGGTGGTCGAGCGCGACGTCGACGATGACCTCGACGGCGCGCCGGTCGCGTGCCACGCCGAGCGGCAGCCCGTCCACGTGCTCGAGCACGCGCTGCCCCAGGCTCTCGGCCTGGGCGAGCACGGCCTCACGCAGCGCGTCCTTGCTCGGGAAGTGGTGCAGCAGGCCGGCCTTGGACAGGCCGACGGCATCGGCGACCGCCTGCACGGACGTCTGCTCGAAGCCGCGGCGAGCGAACAGCGCTGCGGCGCGGTCGACGATGCCCTCGTCGAACTGCTGCCGGAAGGTTCGCGTCACGGCGGGGACGCTACGCCTCTCCGACCGGATCGGTCGGTCTGCCGACCGGAATGGTCGGTGTGCACTTCCTCACCCGGTGCCGGGAGACTGGCGGGCATGTCCCTTCCGCCGCCGTCGGTCGCTCCGGGATCCGGTCTCGTCCGTCTGCTGAACACCGCGGGCGGGCGCGTGCTGTGCCTCGCCGGCGACGTCGACGACCGGTCGGTCGACTCGTTCCTGCGTCGCTACGGCCGGGAGCCGATGCCGGTCGACGGCATCGACGCCGGATCGGTCACCCGCCTGTCCCTGCCGGCGCTCGACCTGGTGCTCGACCACCTCGACGCGGCCGACCGGGCCGGCCGGCGGGTGCGGGTGCGCCGCTCCCCGCAGGTCGAGGCGCTGCTCGCCGGCGGCCGCTCCGCGCGTGGGACGTCGCCCGTCCGGGTAACCACCGGCATGGCCACCGACGATCTGCCGCCGAGCGAATCAGGCACGACACCGGCCGCGGACGAGACCGCGCCCCCGCTCCCGGAGGACCTCCGCGTCCCGAGGATCGAGGACGCCGACCCGACCCGCAGCAAGGAACTGGGCGGCGCCGTCCCGGCGGTCGGCCCCAAGACCTGAGACCCCCGCGGCGGGCGGACGGCTCACACCTGGCTGCGGTCGACGGATCGCGGCCGCTCGATGGCGTACACGTGCGAGAGGCCGTGCTCGTCGACGTAGTCGTCCCAGAGCAGCGTCATGCCGACCTTGACGGCGACGGCCCGCGAAGCGACGTTTCCCGGATCGAGCAGGCAGATGAGCCGGTCGACCGGGAGCGTCGCGAAGGCGTGCGCCACGATCGCGCGCGCCGCCTCGGTCGCCAGGCCGCGGCCCCAGTGGGCCGGGTCGAGCAAGTAGGCCACCTCCACCTCGGTGCGGCCGCCGATCTCCCACGGCAGCAGGCCGCAGCGGCCGACGAAGGCGCTCGTCTCCTTGAGGACGGCCGCCCACAGGCCGTACCCGTACGTCCGGTAGTACACGTCGATGACCCAGGCGAGCTCCGCGCGCGTCTCCTCGCGGGTGAGGACGCCCTCGGGGAACCAGCGCCGCACCTCCGGGTCCCGGTACAGCGCGGCCAGGTCGTCGAGGTCGTCCATCGTCAGCTGCCGGAGGACGAGCCGTCCGGTCTCGAGGACCGGGGTCACGGCGTCGTCCGGTCCCGGCCGCCCCCTGCATGCGGCTGGCTCCGCTGAGGAAGGCACGCGTGCGCCGAGGGCCGGATGAGCCCGGCTCGCGTGCTCGACGTCCCCGTCGTGGTCCGCTGTGTCATGACGGTCCCCCCGTCGACGGGTGCGCCGACGGCCCGGACGCTATGGGTGACGGCGTCACACGCGCGTCACCGGGCCGGTTCCGAGCCCCGCCCCCGGTGCCTCGAGGCCCGAATCGCAGCAGGCGCGGGTGGGCCTACGGCCGCGATTCGACCGTGGTGAACACTGGGCGACGGTCTCCGCGACACGCCCGGACGGAATTCGTACGCCTGTGATCCGCGAGAACGGGTAGCGGCTGACCAGCGGAACTACCGCGCCAGCGGGGGGACAGTCGACTGGCGAAGGAGAATCCCACCTTGCTCTCGGACCGATCGCGACCCGTCATCGAGGCGACCCTTCCGGTGGTCGCCGACAACATCGAGGAGATCGCCACCCGCTTCTACGTGCACCTGTTCGGGGAGCACCCCGAGCTCCTCGACGGCACCTTCAACCGCGGCAACCAGGCCGAGAAGACGCAGCAACTGGCGCTGGCGGGCTCCGTGGCCGTCTTCGCCAGCTCGCTGGTCAAGGTGCCCGAACAGCTGCCCGAGCACCTGCTCTCCCGGATCGCGCACAAGCACGCCTCGCTCGGGATCACCCCGGCCCAGTACGACGTCGTCCACGACAACCTCTTCTGGGCGATCGTCGACGTCCTGGGCGACGCGGTGACGCCCGAGGTGGCCGCCGCGTGGGACGAGGTCTACTGGCTGATGGCCTACGCGCTGATCAACCAGGAGCGCGGCCTCTACAGCGCGCGGGGAGTGCGGCCGGAGACGGTCTGGCGTGAGTGGGAGGTCGCGGAGAAGATCCGTGAGACCGAGGACGTGGTCACCTTCCGCATGCGGCGGGTCGACGACCGGCTGGTCAAGACGTCGCTGCCCGGCCAGTACGTCACCGTGCAGGTACCCATGCCCGACGGCGTGCGCCAGCCCCGCCAGTACAGCCTCACCCGCGCCGACGACGGCGAGCACCGCCAGTTCTCCGTCAAGCGGGTGCAGGGGGGCGGCAAGCCCGACGGTGAGGTCTCCAACCTGCTCGTCGACGGGGTGGACGTCGGCGACCGGCTCACCATGTCGCTGCCCTTCGGCGACGTCGTCCTCGACGACTCCGGCCGGCCGGTGGTCTTCGCGAGCGCCGGCATCGGGGTCACCCCGATGGCCGGGATGATCTCCCACCTCGCCACGGCCGGCTCGCACCTGCCGATCACCTTCCTGCACGCCGACTCCGACGAGGCGTCGTTCGCGCTCCGCAACCAGGTCCTCGAGGACCTCCGCGCGCTCCCCGGCGCGACGGCGCACGTCTGGTACGAGGACGGCGCGCAGAGCAGCCTCCCCCTCGAGGTGCACGCCGGGATGATGAACCTCGACGACGTCAAGCTGCCCGACGACGCCCTCTACTACCTCTGCGGGCCGGTGCCCTTCATGCGTGCGGTCCGCAGCGCGCTGATCGAGCGCGACGTGCCCGCTCGTGACATCCAGTACGAGGTCTTCGGGCCCGACCTCTGGCAGGGCGACCTGGTCAGCGAGCCGACGCCGGGGGCCGAGTCGTCGGGGCCGCCGGAGGCCTGACCGACCCCGCCACCCGTCCGATCAGGGCCGCCGCACCGCGGCCCGGACACCGACCACACGATTGAGGAGGCGCCCGTGGACGTCGCCGCGATGCGGGCCAACTTCGCGAAGGCTGCGGCCGCCGGGGACGAGGCCCCGCTGTACTTCTACTCGCACCTGTTCCTGAGTCACCCCGAGACCCGCGCGCTGTTCCCGGTCTCGATGGCGCATCAGCGGGACCGGCTCTTCAGTGCGCTGGGGGACGTGGTCGCCCGGGTCGACGACGTCGACGCGCTCGTGCCGATCCTCCAGCAGCTCGGCCGCGACCACCGCAAGTTCGGCACCGTCGCCGCGCACTACCCCGCGGTGGGGGCGAGCCTGCTGGCCACGCTCGAGCACTTCGACGACGCATGGACGCCCGAGCTGGCCAAGGACTGGACCGAGGCCTACACCCTGGTCGCCGAGGTGATGATCGCGGCGGCCGACGCGGCGGCCGAGCAGCCGGCGTGGTGGGAGGCCGACGTCGTCGCGCACGAGCGGCGCACGCTCGACGTCGCCGTCCTGTGGGTCCGGCCGCGGGCGCGGTTCGACCACCTCGCCGGGCAGTCGGTCTCCCTGGAGACCGACCTGCGTCCCCGCCTGTGGCGCTACTACTCCCCCGCCAACGCCCCCCGGCCCGACGGCCTCATCGAGCTGCACGTCAAGGCCCGCGACGGCGGGCCGGTCAGCTCCGCGCTGGTCCGGCGCGTGGGCGTCGGCGACGTGCTGCGGCTCGGCCCGCCGGTGGGGCACCTGGCCCTCGACAGCGACTCCGACCGCGACCTCCTGCTCGTCGCCGGAGGCATGGGGCTGGCCCCGCTCAAGGCGCTGATCGACCAGGTGGCGCGGCACGGCCCCGCCCGCCGGGTGGACCTGTTCGCGGGGTTCGTGACCGAGCACCAGATCTACGACCGGGTCGAACTCGAGCGGCTCACGGCCGAGCACCCGTGGCTGACGGTGACGTACGCCGTCTCCGACGAGAAGACGTCGTCCCTGGAGCAGGGGGACGTCGGCGACGTGGTGATCCGCCACGGGCCGTGGCTGAGCCGGGAGGTGTTCGTGGCAGGCCCCGCGGTGATGGTGGACGACACCGTCTCCCGGTTGCTGCAGCAGGGCATTCCGCGAACGCGCATCCGGAGTGAGGTCTTCGCCCCCAGCCGAATGGGGCCCAGTCTTGACGGAGAGGTGACCGAATGACCAGCGGACAGAACGGGACCGGCCAGGAGCCCCGTGGGCTGACCCCGGCCGACCTGCAGAACGTGCGGTTCACCCGGGCCTCCATGATGCGGCCCGGGTACGTCGACGCCGAGGTGGACCGGGTGATGAGCCGCGTGGCCGAGGAGCTCGGCCGGCTCTACGCGGAGAAGGCGGCGCTGCGCGACGAGGTCCGCGCGCTGCGGGCGCAGGTCGAGCACCTGGCGGAGGGCGTCGCCGCCGTCCCGGAGCCGCCGAGCGAGCAGGCCGTCCGCATCCTGGCCAGCGCCCAGCTGACGGCGGACAACTACGTCGCCGAGGCCGAGGAGTTCAGCCGCCAGGTGACCAGCGAGGCGCGGGCCGAGTACGAGGAGCTCACGCGGCAGGCCCGGGACACGGCCGGCGGGATCATCCAGGCCGCGCAGGAGGCGGCCGCCAAGCTCGCCGACGGGGTACCGATCCGGAGCGACGGCGGCGGGCGCACCGTGGAGGAGCTCGAGGAGCAGGTCGCCTACCTCAAGGCCTTCGGCCAGGCGTGCCGGGTCCAGCTCCGCGCCTACCTCGAGGCGCTGCTCAGCGACGTCGAGTCCGAGTGGGGGCGCGCGGACCCCGCGGCCGTGCAGGCCGAACGCCTGTTGCCCCCGGCGCAGCGCTCGGCCTCCGAGGTGGGCCCGGGGGGGACGACGTTCGTCGGCAACACGGCAGCCGAGACGGCGTTGGAGGACGGGGTGCAGGTCGTGCACTCGGCGGCGCGGTCCGAGCCGGGCTCCTAGCCGGGCAGGTCGCCACCTCGACCTCATCCTGAGGTCGAGGTGGTGCCGGCCGGACGTGCGGGTTACTGCGGCTGTCACGATGGCGCGGTGCTGCTCGCCGCTGTCGTGGACGCCTCCGCCGCCGTCGCGGCCACCCGCTCGCGCACGACGAAGGCGAGGGCCATCGCCGACGTGCTGCGTGCGGCCGACCCGGCTGAGGTCGAGGCGGTCACGGCGTGGCTGGCCGGCGACGTCCGGCAGGGCCGTCTCGGGGTCGGCTGGCGGACGCTGTCGCGGACGGCGGGCGAGCCCGCCTCAGCGCCGTCGCTGACCGTCGGGGACGTCGACGCGACGCTCGGCGAGCTGGCCGGCACGTCCGGCGCGGGCTCGGCGGGCCGCCGCGACGCGCTGCTGACCGGTCTCCTCTCGGCCACCACGGCCGACGAGCGGCAGTTCCTCGTGCGCCTGCTCGGCGGTGAGCTGCGCCAGGGGGCGCTCGAGGGCGTCGTCCTGGACGCCGTCGCCCTCACCGCCGACGTGCCGGCGCCGAGCGTGCGGCGGGCGTTCATGCTGTCGGGCCGGCTGCCCGAGACCGCGGCCACCGCGCTGACCGGCGGGGTGGCCGCCCTGGACGCCGTCGGTCTCCGGGTCGGCCGGCCCGTCCGGCCCATGCTGGCCAGCCCCGGGTCGTCGCTGGACGCCGCGCTCACCGACCTCGGCAGCGACGTGACGGTCGAGTTCAAGCTGGACGGCGCCCGCATCCAGGTGCACCGCGACGGCGACGTCGTCCGCGTGTGGACCCGCACCCTGCGCGAGATCACCGACGGCGTTCCGGAGCTCGTCGACCGGGTGCGGGCGCTGCCCTGCCACACCGCCGTCCTCGACGGCGAGACCCTGGCGCTGGACGACGACGGTCGCCCCCGCGCCTTCCAGGACACGATGAGCCGCTTCGGCAGCTCGACGTCGGACGAGGGCGTGCTGCTCAGCCCGTTCTTCTTCGACCTGCTGCACCTCGACGGCCGCGACCTGCTCGACGAGCCGCTGGACGCCCGCCTCGACGCCCTCGCCGGGCTGCTCGCCGACGAGGCGCACGCCGCGCTGCGGATGCCCGGCGTCCGTCGTCCCGACACGGCGCAGGCGGCCGCGGTGCTCGAGGAGGCGCTCGAGGGCGGCCACGAGGGCGTGGTGGTCAAGGCGCTCGCCGCGCCCTACGCCGCCGGCCGGCGCGGCAAGGCGTGGCAGAAGGTCAAGCCCGTGCTCACGCTGGACCTCGTCGTGATCGGCGCGGAGTGGGGCTACGGACGCCGGGCGGGCAAGCTCTCCAACATCCACCTCGGCGCCCGCGACCCCGACGGTGGCGAGCCGGTCATGGTCGGCAAGACGTTCAAGGGCATGACCGACGAGCTGCTGGACTGGCAGACTCAGACGTTCCCCGACCACGCCCGCGAGCGCCCGGACTGGGGTGTCCTGCTGCGGCCGGAGCTCGTCGTCGAGATCGCGCTCGACGGCGTGCAGCGGAGCCCCCGCTACGCCGGAGGGGTCGCGCTGCGGTTCGCCCGCGTGCTGCGCTACCGCCCGGACAAGACCGCCGCCGAGGCCGACACGATCGACGCCGTCCGGGCGCTGCTGTCCGGGGGCGAGGGCGGCGGCGACAGAGACTGACCGGTCAGGCGCGAGCGGCGCGGCCCAGCCGGGCCAGCACCCGGGCCTCCCGGTCGGCGTCCGCCGGCGCCTCGACGCCGGGCCGGCAGACGCCGTCCAGGTAGAGGGCCTCGCCGAAGCCGTCGGCGCCGCGCTCGATGCGGTCCAGCTCGTCGGCGGTGAGGCCCGCGTCGGCCCCGGCGGCCTGCGCGACGTCCCAGCGGTGGACGAGCATGTCGAAGCCGTAGAACCGCACGAGGTTGGCGCCCACCGTCGTGCGCCCGAAGTGCCCGTCGTACTCGCGCTCGGCAAGCTCGTCGTCGGCCATCACCTCCTGCACCCGCTTCGCGTGGTCCCGCCAGGCCGCGGCCGGGTCGCTGTCCAGGTCGGGGGCGGGGCCGAGGTCGACGCCGTGGCCGGCGAGGTAGTCGCGCTGGGTCTCGATCAGGTGGCGCAGGACGTCGCGGGCGGTCCATCCCTCGCACGGCGACGGTGCCGACCAGCGGTCCTGCGGTACGGCGTCGAGGACGGCGGACAGGGGGCGGGCGGCCGCCTCGTACTGGGTTGATGCAGTGGTCATGCCGTGAAAAGTAGGTCGTGCGGCATGCTCGGTCTTGATGAAACCCGACACCGGTTCGGCCGCCGACCTCGCGCGGATGGACGTCATCGAGCGGGCCCACCTCAAGGATCCGCGGGACGCCTCGCACGTCATGTTCCGGTATGCCGCCGACCCGGAGTTCGCGGGCCTCCTGCAGCGCTTCTGGATCCCGGTGTGGTCGGTGCCCCCGGGTGCGGAGGCGCCGCAGAAGGTCCTGCAGTACCCGGTCAGCCTGTTCGTCGTCACCGCCGAGTACGCCCGCTTCTACGGGGTCGTATCGGGACTGTCCTCCACCACGCTGACCGACGAGGGCTGGGCCGTCGGCCTGATGTGCGAGCCCGCCGCCGGCTACCTGATCGCCGGCTCCATGGCCCAGTACACCGACCGGTTCGTCGACGTCCGCGAGGTGCTCGGGGACGCCGGCAGCCGCCTGGTGGAGCGGCTCCGGACGGTCATGGCTCCCGCCCCGAGGTCGACCGAGGCCCATCGCGCCGCCATGACGGCGTACGGGGACGCCCTGCGGCCGTTCCTGCCGGTCGACGAGGAGGGCGATCTGGTCAACCGCGTGGTGGCCTTCGTGGAGTCCAGCAGCGACGTGCTGCGCGTGGCGCAGGTCTGCGCCGAGTTCGACCTGCCGGAGCGCGCCCTGCAGCGGCTCGTGCACCGGCGGCTGGGCCTCACGCCCAAGTGGCTGATCCAGCGCCGGAGGCTGCAGGAGGCGTCCGAGCGGCTGCGGACCCGCTCCACCACCCTCGCGGAGGTCGCCTCCCTCCTGGGCTACGCCGACCAGCCGCACTTCATCCGCGACTTCTCGCGGGTCACGGGGATGACGCCGGGCCAGTTCGCGGCGCTGCACGACGCAGGCCGCCGGTGAGCGCGGCCGGCCGCGCGCTCCCCTGCCCCTGCGGCACCGGTCTGCCGCTGCACGAGTGCTGCGGCCGGCTGCACGACGGGACGGCGACCGCCGCCACCGCCGAGCAGCTCATGCGCTCCCGCTACAGCGCCTTCGTCCTGGGCCGGCCCGAATACCTGCGCGAGACCTGGCACCCGACCACGCGACCGGCCGCGCTCGAGCTCCACGGCGACGTGCGCTGGACCGGCCTCGACGTGCTGGCGACCACCGGCGGATCACCGCTGGAGACGGAGGGCACCGTGGAGTTCCGGGCGTCCTACGACGTCGCGGGACGGCCGGGAGCTCAACACGAGCGCAGCCGCTTCGTCCGCGAGCGCGGGCGGTGGCTGTACCTGGACGGCGTGGCGCTGCCCTGAGGGTGGGCGGTCAGCCGCCCGCGCCGTCATGGGGGACGCCGGACGCCCGGCCGGTCACCGTGCGCTCGATCCGGCGGTCGGGCACCAGCCACACCAGCGCCATCGCGACGTAGAGCGCGACCGACAGCCACGGCTCCACGAACGCGAGCGCGATGGCCGAGGCGTAGACGTACGGGGACAGCTTGCCCTTGCGGTCACGGCCCACGGCCACGGCGACCAGCGACGACTCCCCCTGGTCCCGGATGATGACCTGCTGCAGGACGTAGTAGGCCACCGCCGCGGCGAGCATCACGATGCCGTACGCGGCCGCGGGCACGGCGGCCAGGCTGTTCTCCCCCATCCACGCCGTGACGAACGGGACCAGCGACAGCCAGAAGAGCAGGTGCAGGTTCGCCCAGAGGATGACCCCGCTGACCCGGTCCGTCGCCTGCAGCATGTGGTGGTGGTTGCTCCAGTAGATGCCCAGGTAGACGAAGCTGAGGGCGTAGGCGAACAGCACCGGCAGCGCGTCGTGCAGCGCCGCCCAGCTGGTGCCGTGCGGTGTGGGCAGCTCGATCACCATGATCGTGATCAGGATGGCGAGGACGCCGTCGCTGAACGCTTCCATCCGGCTGGTCGACATGGCCAGACGCTAGAAGGTCATTCCGCCGGTGGCACGCACCAGAGCCGCCGGCTCGTCCACAGCTTTCGGTAACCGATCCCATGGGGCGCCCCGTCGTCCGCATCACCGACGCCGACCTCGGTGACCAGTGTCGCGCGATGGAGCATCGGCTGCGGAGCCTGCTCGCGTCGGCGGGGCCGTCGATCCGGCGATCCACGACCGCCATGCGCACGGCCGGCCATCCCGGGACCTCCTGACCTGCTTCGACCCCGCGGGATCGTCGCGGGAGCCGGGACATGGGCGGCTCCGGCGGCGATCAGGCGGCTCTCGCGGACGACGAGACCCGGTGGTCTGCGGCCCCGCCCCCTGTGCGGAGCGCGATCGTTTGCGTTGCTCTGGGTGACCGGCTCGCGCGCGCACACGATCTGCCAGGGCAAATACCGCCGACTCGATCGACACGGCGCGGTCGCCGTCCTTAGCGTTCCCGGCGTCCGCCCGGCACTCGAGGTCCACAGGGGACCACCGGATGGACGCCGCCGAACCACCTGCCGGCCGATCGCGCCGGCTCCCGGACCGGGGACCCACTGCAGTACCGGGGTGAAGCGGTCGGCGAGCCCACAGGGCCCGCCGGACGCCGGGCGTCTTCCCGCCCGAACCCGTCAGCTAACTCGGTAGGCGGCCATGGAAGAAGGGACGACCGCCACCTCATGGCGAGTTCGCGCATGCCCGCACGCCTCCACCTGCCGGCCGCGCGCCGGGCCGTCGTCGCACTCGGCGTCGTGGGGGCTCTCGCCGTCTCGGCGACCCCCGCCGCCGCGGAGCCGGCTCCGGCCACCTCCCGCGAGGCGGCGGGCCTCATCGCCGCCCGCGCCCGGGACCTCGAGGTGCTGACGGAGAAGTTCAACGAGGCCCGGGAGCGGCTGAAGGCGACCGAGCGGTCGGCCCACCGGGCCGCCGACGACCTCGAGGCGGCCCGGGCCGCGCTGGCCCGCGCCCGCGACCGGGTCCGCGTGGTGGCGCGCAGCGCCTACACCGGTAACCGGCTCGACCCCCTGCAGGCGATGCTGACCAGCAACTCCCCCGACGACCTGCTCGACCGGGTGGGCACGCTGCACGCGATCGCCGAGCACAACGACGGCGTGCTCGGGGGTGCCGAGGACGCCACCCACGCCGCCGACCGCGCTCAGGCGCAGGCCGAAGAGGTCGCCGCCGACGCCCAGCGCCAGGTCGACCGGGTGGCCGCGCAGAAGAAGGACCTCGACGCGCAGATCGCCGTCTTCAAGGCCGCCTACGACCGGCTGCACGCCGCCGAGGAGCGCGCCTCCCGCGCCGCCGCCGAGCGGCGCGCGCGGGACCGGGCCGCGGCAGCCCGGGCGGCGGCCGCGCGGCCGGCCCACGCGGCCCCGCACGCTGCCCCCGCTCCGGCGGCCCCCGCACCGGCAGCCCAGGCCGCTCCGGCCCCGGCCGCGCCCCCGGCCGTCGTGGGGGGCGGCAGCGCCCCCGCGCAGACGGCGGTCCGGACGGCGCTGGCTCAGGTGGGTGACCCCTACGTCTGGGGAGCAGCGGGCCCGAACGCCTTCGACTGCTCGGGCCTCATGCAGTACGCGTACGCGGCGGCCGGCATCTCGCTGCCGCACTCGAGCGCGATGCAGTCGACGATGGGGGTTCCGGTGTCGCGGTCGGAGCTGCGGCCGGGCGACCTGATCTTCTTCTACAGCCCGGTCAGCCACGTCGGCATGTACATCGGCAACGGGCAGATGGTGCACGCGTCGACGTCGGGGCAGCCGGTCAAGATCGCGCCGGTCGACTACATGCCGAGCTATCACAGCGCGCGGCGCATCGCCGGCTGATCCACCTGCGCTCGAGCGCTCAGGGCCGCCACTCCGGCCGGTACTCGTGGTGGTCGGCGTAGGGCAGCGCGAGCAGGGCCAGGACGAGCGCGGCCAACTGGTGCACGTTGCGTGGGGGCAAGGGGAAGTCGGCCATGCCGTCCGGCCTGACCCCGAGGAAGGACATGTCCGGGCCGGAGTCGCGGCATGCCAACACCGTTCCCCGCTTCGCCGAGCACTCGAGGAGGACGCGCGCGGGGTCGTGCCGGGCCACGTGGGCGGCGATCGAGGGCTCGACGGCGGCGTGCCCGGCGGCGGGGGCGTCCCTGCCGCCGGCCGCCGCGGCGTCCATCGCGATCCGCTTGTCCTCGGCGAGGCGAGCCAGCAGGAACTCGTCGAGGTTCGGCTGACGCTCCGGTTCCAGGCCCGACTGCGCGTCCATGCCGGCCCTCTCCGCCGCCCGCTCCGTCAGAAGTCGTGGGCGTCGTCGTAACCCAGGTCCGCACCGCTGTCGTCGTCCGTGCGGGACCCCGACGGCGGGCCGGCGTGGGGCGCCGCAGAGGTGCCCGGACGGTCGGGCCGGGGCGCGTCCTCGTGCACCAGGTCGTAGCCGAAGTCCGAGGTGGGTTCCGGATCGGTCATCGCACGGCTCCTGTCCCGAGCGCGTCCGGCGCCTCGCCGGACGTTTCCCGATGCTGCTCCCGCCGGGAGGGGGCGACAAGAGCGTCCGGGCCGGCCGGCGGCCCGCGGCGGTCCGTCCTCCGGTGGGGTGAGCCCACGCAGCGCTGACCGTCGCTCGACGGACGCCGTAGCGGCCGATATCGGGCCGGAAAATGGCGAAGATCACGCACCGGAGATTCCTCACAGCCTTCGAAGTGCATGTAACCGCCCTTTCCGGCCGACGATCGAAGAGCGGCGCCTTCGGCGCCTCCCCCTGATCGGCCAGAGAGGCAGACGTGACTTCCCAGCGCGGCGCAGTTCCCGACAGCGCGAACCCCGACGTGGTCCTCGTCGGCGGCGGCATCATGAGCGCGACGCTGGCCGCGCTGTTCGGTGTCGTCGCGCCGCAGTGGGACGTCGTCGTCTTCGAGTCCGGAGCGGACGTCGCCGGCGAGAGCTCCGATGCCTGGAACAACGCCGGCACCGGGCACGCCGCGCTCTGCGAGCTGAACTACACGCCGGCGGGCCCCCACGGCCGGGTCGACCCCGCGAAGGCCGTCACCATCAACGAGCAGTTCCAGGTGTCGCGCCAGTTCTGGTCGCACCTCGTGCGCGAGGGCATGACCGGCTCGCCCAAGGAGTTCATCACGCCGGTCCCCCACGTCAGTTTCGTGACCGGCGAGGACGGTCGCGCCTACATGCGGGCCCGACACGAGGCCCTCGCCGCCGAGCCCCTGTTCGCGGGCCTCGAGTACGCCGACGACCCGGCCCGCCTGGCCGAGTGGATCCCGCTGATGATGGAGGGCCGCGATCCGCGGCAGGTCGTCGCCGCCACCCGGTCGGTCGCCGGTACGGACGTCAACTTCGGCACCCTCACCCGCCTGATGCTCGACGACGCAGGCGACCGCGGGGTACCGGTCCACCTCAACCAGCGCGTGCAGCACCTCGAGCGCGACACCGACGGCCGCTGGCGCGTGACCGTCGAGGACACCGTCAGCGGCGAGCGGCGGATCGTCCGGGCGCGCTTCGTGTTCGTCGGCGCCGGCGGCGGGGCCCTGCCGCTGCTGCAGCGCGCCGCCGTCCCCGAGATCCGCGGCTTCGGCGGCTTCCCGGTGAGCGGCAAGTTCCTCCGCACAACCTCGCCCGAGCTGGTGTCGCGGCACCAGGCCAAGGTCTACGGGCAGGCCGCGGTCGGCGCACCCCCGATGTCGGTGCCGCACCTGGACCTGCGCCTGATCGACGGGGACCACTCGCTGCTGTTCGGCCCCTACGCCGGCTTCTCGCCCAAGTTCCTCAAGGCCGGGTCGATGTTCGACCTGCCGCGCAGCGTCCGCCCGAACAACCTCGGGTCGATGTTCGGCGTCGCCCGCACCGAGATGGCGCTGACCCGGTACCTGGTCCGCGAGCTGTTGCAGACCCCGGCCGCCCGCCACCAGACCCTGACCCACTTCGTGCCCGACGCCGACGAGAACGACTGGGACATGATCACGGCGGGCCAGCGCGTCCAGGTGATCAAGCGCGACCCGGCGACCGGCCGCGGCGTGCTGCAGTTCGGCACCGAGCTGATCGTCGGCGGCGACGGCTCGATCGCCGGCCTGCTCGGCGCCTCGCCCGGCGCGTCGACCGCGGTCTCGGCGATGCTCACGCTGCTCGAGCGCTGCTTCCCCGACCGCATCCCCGCCTGGCGCCCGGCGCTGCGCGAGGCGATCCCCTCCTACGGCCGCTCGCTGTCCGACGACCCGGCGCTGCTCGCGCAGGTGCGCGCCGACACCATGCAGACGCTGGAGCTCAACGGCTGACGGTGCCCGGCCACGGCGATCCGGAGCCGCTGCGGAAGGATCGTCGTCCGTGTCCGCTCCCCCGGCCCCGACGACCACCCGGCTGAGGAACGCCCGCGTCGCGGTGGGCGCCTGCTTCTTCATCAACGCCGTCTTCTACGCCAACGTCGTCCCGCGGCTGCCCGAGGTGAAGGCCGACCTCGGGCTCAGCAACTCCTCCCTCGGCGCCGCACTGGCGGCCATGCCGCTCGGTGCGCTGCTGGCGGCGCTCTCCTCGGCGGCGCTCATGCGCCGCTTCGGCTCGGCCCGCGTGGCCACCGTCGGGCTGGTGCTGCTCGGCCTCACCGCCTGGACGGTCTCGCTGGCCCCGAACTGGCCGGCGCTGGCCGCGGCGTTCCTCGTCGCCGGCGCGCTCGACGCGGTCGTCGACGTCGCGCAGAACGCCCACGGGCTGCGGGTGCAGCGCCTCTACCGGCGCTCGATCCTGAACGCCTTCCACGGGTTCTGGAGCATCGGCGCGGTGGCGGGCGGCCTGATCGGGTCCGCCGCCGCCGGCCTCGCGGTGCCGCTGGAGGTGCACCTCGGCGTCGTCGCCGTCGTGTTCGGGACGGTCGCGATGGTGGCTTCGCCTGCGCTGCTGCCCGGTCCGGACGACGCCGACCGCGAACTCTCGCCGGAGACCGACGCCGTGGCCGGGCGCGGGGTGAGCCCGTGGCGGGCGGCCGCGCTGCCGCTCGCGGCGCTGGGCCTGCTCGGGGTGTTCGGCGCGTTCGTCGAGGACGCCGGCGCCTCGTGGAGCGCGCTGTACCTGCGCAACGAGCTGGCCGCCGGCGCCGCGACCGCGGGCCTCGGCTTCGTCGCCCTGCAGTCGGCGATGACGGTCGGGCGCCTCACCGGTGACCGGGTGGTCGACCGGTTCGGCCAGCGGCGCGTGGCGCAGGTCGGTGGCGTGCTCATCGCGGGCGGGATGGGCGGCGCCCTGGCGTTTCCCTCGATCACCACCACCCTGATCGGCTTCGCCCTGGCCGGGCTCGGCGTGGCGACGCTCATCCCGGCCGTCTACCACGCCGCCGACGAGCTCCCCGGCCTGTCCTCCGGCTCCGGCCTGACCGTGATCAACTGGCTGCTGCGGGTCGGCTTCCTCCTGTCGCCGCCGCTCATCGGCGTCCTCGCCGACGCGGCCGGCCTGCGGGTCGCGCTGCTCACCGTCGTCCTGGCCGGGGTGGGCATCGTGGTCTTCGGCGGTGCCCTGCGGACCTCCGTGGCACCGGTCGCCGCCTGAGGCTGCGCCAAGGTCGGCGGTACCGGATCCCGCCACTGATCCACGGGGCGGTCACTAGCATCCGGGGCCGTGTCCCCCGCAGCGCCGGACCTGCTCGTGGTAGGCGCCGGCCTGTTCGGCCTGACGGTCGCCGAACAGGTGGCCACCCGCTGGGGGCGGCGCGTCCTGGTGATCGAGCGCAGGAGCCACATCGGCGGCAACGCCTGGTCGGAGGTCGACCCCCGCACCGGGATCGAGGTGCACCGCTACGGGACGCACGTCTTCCACACCTCGAACGAGCGGGTCTGGGGCTACGTCCGACGGTTCACCGATTTCACCGACTACCAGCACCGGGTCCACAGCGCGTGGAACGGGAACATCTATCCGCTGCCGATCAACCTCGGCACGCTCTGCCAGTACTTCGGCCGGGCTTTGTCGCCCGACCAGGCGCGGGCGCTGATCCGGGAGCAGGCGGCGGAGATCGTCGGCAGTCCGCGCAACCTCGAGGAAAAGGCGGTCTCGCTCATCGGGCGGCCGCTCTACGAGGCCTTCGTCCGCGGATACACGCGCAAGCAGTGGGAGACCGACCCACGCGATCTGCCGCCGACGGTGATCAGCCGGCTGCCGGTGCGCTACACCTTCGACAGCCGGTACTTCTCCGACTCCCACCAGGGTCTGCCGGTGGACGGCTACGCGACCTGGCTGACCCGGATGTCCGACCACCCCGGTATCGAGGTGTGGCTGTCGGCCGACTACTTCGGCGTTCGCGGCGACCTGCCGCACGCCGTCCCGACGGTGTTCACCGGCCCGATCGACCGGTACTTCGGCTATGCGGCCGGGGACCTCGGCTGGCGGACCCTCCGGTTCGAGCGGGAGGTCCTGGACACCGGCGACCACCAGGGGGCCGCGGTCATCAACTCCGCGGACGAGGACGTCCCGCACACCCGCGTGCACGAGTTCAGGCATCTGCATCCCGAGCGCGCCTACCCGGAGGACCGGACCGTCATAGCCCGCGAGTACTCCCGCAGCGCGGACCGAGAGGACGAGCCGTACTACCCCGTCGGCACACCACGGGACCGGGCGAGGCTCGAGGACTACCGCCGTCTGGCCGCCGAGGCGCAGGAGACGGGGGTGTTCTTCGGGGGCCGACTCGGCACCTACCAGTACCTGGACATGCACATGGCCATCGCCTCGGCTCTCTCCATGGTCGACAACGTCCTGCGGCCGCTCCTCGAACCCGCCCGGTGACGCCGCCGTACGCGTGGCCTGGGCGCCGGCGGGTACGGCGAGCGTGCCAGGAGGAGAGGAGCACAAGCGATGAGCAACGAGACGCCGAACACGCCCGACCTGCGCGAAACCGAACTGCGTGACATGACGGTCGACGTCCTCCGCGACAAGGCGAAGGACGCCGGCGTGGAGGGGACCTCGTCGATGAAGAAGGAGGACCTCGTCCGCGCCCTCTCGGCGGCGGCCCGCAGGGGCGACTCCGCCGCCGACGGAAACGCCGAGGAGGGCGCCGGCGAGGCCGGGCAGCCGGGCGACCGGGGACCCGACGACGGGCACCTGCGCACCGGTGAACAGACCTCGAGGTCGCTCAAGTACTCCCAGGAGATCACGTCGCTCGACGACGACCCCGAGCGCCAGGGCCGCAGTCTGGCGACGACCAGCCACGAGGTGATCCGCCGGTGGGCGGAGGACCGCGACGCCGTCCCGGCGACGGTGGAAGGCACCGAGCACGGAGACCACCTCGGCGTGCTGCGCTTCGACTTCGGTGGGGACTCGGAGAACCTGCGGCACGTGAGCTGGGACGAGTGGTTCGCGACCTTCGACGCCCGGAAGCTCAACTTCCTCTACCAGGAGGAGCGCAAGGACGGGAACCAGAGCAACTTCTTCCGGCTGGAGAGCCCCGACCGCGAGGACGCCTGAGCGTCGCGGCCGACCCGGGGCTCACCCCTCCCCGGCTGCGCCGCGGTCACCGCCCCGGGCCGCGTCCAGATGGGCGAACGTGGTCCGGGCCATCCGGTCGGCGTCGAACGCACGGACCGCGGCGCGCCGGGCCCGCTGGGCGAGGCGCTGGCGCCGGCACGGCTCCCGGAGCAGGCCTTCCAACGCCGCGGCCAGCGCGTCCGCGTCGCCCGCGGCGACGACCTCGGCGCCGTCCCCGACGGCGATCCTGATGTCGCCGACGTCCGTGGCGACGCAGGGCAGGCCCTCTGCCATGGCCTCCAGCAGGACCAGGGGCAGCGCCTCGCGGCGCGAGGACAGGCAGAAGACGTCCAGCCCGGCGAGGAAGGAGCGGACGTCGGCGACCGGGCCGCAGAACCGCATCGGCAGGCCCGCCGCGGCTTCGCGCAGCCGGAGACCGTCGCGCCCGGTGCCCCCGACCACCACCTCCAGCGCCACACCCCGCGCCACCAGCAGCTGGACTGCCTGGATCAGGACGTCGAAGCCCTTCTGCTCCGTGAGCCGTCCCAGTCCGCCCACGCGCGGCACCCCGCCGCCCGCCGGTCCCCTGGGGTCGCGCGGGATGTCCACGCCGTTCGGCACCACGTGCACGCGGCCGGGCGGGAGCCCGAAGTCCTCCAGCAGTTGGTTCCGGCCGCCCGACGACGGGGTCAGGACGGCGGCCATGCGGTGGTACAGGGCGGCGAGACGCTCTCGCCGGTCGCCGCCGCCCGAGTCGCCGTCCAGGTGGAGCACCCCGACCGTCGGCGCCACGTCCAGGGCGGCGGCCACGGCCGCGGCGTTCGAGCCCGGATCGACCAGGTTGACCAGCACGACGTCCGGGCGCTGTCGAGCGAGGGCGGCCCGGAGCGCCGGAGCGGCGGCCGAGTGCCGGGTCAGCGGCACCACGACGACCCGGTCGCCGGAAAGGAGACCGCCGAACACCGGGGCGACCGGTTCGGCCGCGATCACGGAGGCCGTCCAGTCCAGCTCCTCCGCGCGGCGGAGCAGATGGGTCAGGTACACCTCCGCGCCACCCCAGGCGTCCGAGTCGCTCACCGCGGTGAGCCGGGGACGCCGGTCCGCGCCGGTCACCTGGGCTCCCGGGCGAGCCGTCGCGCCGCCGCGGCCACCACGCCGGGAGGCACCGACGCCGCACAGCGGAAGTCGATCGGGCACACAAGATGAGGGCAGGGGGCGCAGGGCACGTCGGCGACCACCGCACGGTGGCCCGCTCCCCGGTGTGCCCAGCGCACCGGGTCACCGGCGAGGAACACCGTGACGCTGCGCGCGCCGACGGCGGCGGCCAGATGGGAAGTGCCCGTGTCGTTGCCCACCAGGACGGCGCTGTCCCGCAGGAGGGCGCCGAGGCCACCCAGGCTCGTCGTGCCGGTGAGGTCGACGGCCGGGGAACGCATCCGCGCCGTCACCTCGGCGCTGACCGGGCGTTCCCCCGAGACGCCGGTGACCACGATCGCCCACCCCTCGGCGGCCAGCGCGTCCCCCACGCCGGCGTAGTGCGCCGCCGGCCACCGCCGGGTCGGCGAGGAGGCGCCCGGATGCAGGACGGCGTAGCCGCCCGGCCGCAACCCGTGCCGCCCGAGCGTCGCCGCGTGCTCGGCCTCGTCGGCGGGCGTGACCGGGAACTCCATCCGCCCCGGTCCCGCGGAGGGCAGACCGAGGTGCTCGAGCAGGCGGACATGGCGGTCGACCTCGTGCTGCTCGAGCGGATAGCGCAGGTAGCGCGGACGGTCCGCCGCAGGGATCTCCCACCCGGTCGGCGCGAACCCGCCCACCAGCCGGGCACCGAGCGCGGCGGTGACGCGGTTGGCCGCCGGACGGTCGCCGTACATCTGCAGGGCCAGGTCGAACCGCCGCTCACGGGCGGCCCCCACGAAGGGTTCCCAGCCCGCAGGATCCGGCGTCCGTTCGGGGATCCCGTCGATCCCCGGGAACGCCAGCAGCTCGTCGACCATCCCGCCCATCCGCTCGACGACCGGGGCCATCTCGGCCCAGGTCACCAGCGTGACGCGGACGTCGGGTCGCGCCGTCCGGAGCCGGTGCAGCGCCGGCATCGAACAGAGGAGATCGCCGAGACCCACCCGCAGCCGCACGACCGCGATGCGGCGCACGGCGGGGTCGGCCAGCGGGGGGACCACCTCGGCCTCATTCCCCGGCCCGGAGCACGCATAACGCGTGTGCGCGGGTCCTGGCGGACAGAGCACCGCCTCGAACGGCGGCGCGGCATGAAATCCGGTAAGCCCGTCTCATGCGGTTGTGCCTGGGCACGCGGCGATTCGACCTCACCGAGCGGCCCGTGGTCGTCGGGATCCTCAACCGGACCCGCGATTCCTTCCACGACCGTGGCGATCTCTTCCCGCTCGACCGGCTGCTCGCGCGGGCCGAACGACTGGCCGCGGAGGGTGCCGACGTGCTGGAGGTCGGCGCCCGCCCCGGCGGGGTGGGCGCCGCGGAGGTCACGCCGGAGGAGGAGCGGGACCTGGCCGCCGAGACGGTGGCCGCGCTCCGAAGCCGGTTCGATCTCCCACTGGCGGTGGACAGCACGCGGGCGGTCGTCGCCGCAGCGGCGTTCGACGAGGGTGCGGTCCTGGGCAACGACATGAGCGGTTTCCGGGACCCCGCGTACCTGCCGGCAGCCGCCGGCGCCGGCGCGGCCCTGATCGCCACCCACATCCGCCGCCCCCCGGGGGTCCCGGATCCCGATCCCGTCTACGCCGACCTGGTGGGCGAGGTCTGCGGTCGCCTCACCGCCCTCGCACGAGACGCCGAGGCCGCCGGGATCGACCGGGAGCACATCGTCCTCGATCCCGGCATCGACCTGGGCAAGTCGTGGCAGCAGTCGCTGCGACTGCTGGCCCGGCTGGACGACGTCGCCGCCCTGGGACTGCCAGTCCTGGTGGCCGTCTCGAACAAGATCTTCCTGCGCCGGGCGCTCGACCTGGGCAGTGCTCCACTGGACGTGGCCACCGCGGCGGCGTGCGCCCTGGGGGCCATCCGGGGAGGACACGTGGTCCGGGTGCACGACGCGAGGATCGGCCGACAGGCCGCCGATCTCGCCTACGCACTCCGGGCAGCGGCGCCCTGAAGCCGCCCCTGGTCGTCAGGGGACGTCCACGCCTGTGAGCTGCGGCGATCCGATCCGATCGCGGCGGAGCCGTGCTCTACTGCGGGCCCCGGACGAGGAGGTCCGCATGCCCCACGCTCCCGAAGACCCCGGCGGGCTGCACATCCTCCGACTGTGCAGCGTCTTCGAGCCCGAGACACGTGCCGGCACGCCGGCGCCCGGGGCCCCACTGCTCGCCGGCGCGCTGGACGGACGCGCGGCCCGGTTCGACCCCATCGGGGGCATGCAGAACCACACGGCCACCCTCACCCGGTGCCTGGACTCGCAGGGGCACCGGCAGACCGTGGTCACCTCCCGGCTGGCGGCGAGAGCCGGACGGTCGCAGTTCGGGGAACGAGCGACGGTGCAACGCACGGGGCTCGCCGTTCCGCGCCTGCGCCAGCTGTGGGCGCTGTGGGCGCTGCCCACGGTCTGGCGACACGGGGCGACCCCGGTCGACGTGGTGCACGTCCACCAGGGAGAGGATCTCGCCGTCCTGCCGCTGGCCCGGCTGGCTGCGCGCCGGCACCGCTGTCCGCTCGTGGTGACCCTCCACTGCAGCGTCGGGCACACGATGACCGGCCGGTCGATGCGCGCGCGGGTGCTGCAGGCGCTGGGCGGACGGGTCGAACGCAGCTGCCTGCGCCGGGCCGACGCCGTCATCACCCTGACCGACCGGGCGGCCGACGCGGTCCGCAACGACGGCGTCCCGGCCGACCGGGTGCACACCGTCCCCTCCGGGTACGACCCCGGGCTGTTCGCCGGTCCCCACGGTGACGTCCTCGCCGGCATCGCCCGGCCACGGATCGGCTACGTCGGGCGGCTCGCGCCGCAGAAGCGCCCGGACGTGCTGGTCGAGGCCTTCGGCCGCATGCGCCGGCGCGCGTCGCTGGTGGTGGTCGGGGACGGCCCTGACCGCGGCCGGGTGGCCAGGCTGGTGGCCGAGAGCCCCGTACGCGACCGGATCACGCTGGGCCGCTTCATCCCGCACCGGCGCGTGCCCGCCGTCCTCGCCGCCCTCGACGTCCTCGTCCTGCCGTCCGCCTACGAGGAGATGGGATCGGTGCTCACCGAGGCGATGGCCGCGGGCCTGCCCGTCGTGGCCAGCGAGGTCGGCGGCATCCCCGAGGTCGTGCGGCACGGCATCACCGGCCTGCTGGTTCCTCCGCTCGACCCGGACGCGCTCGCCGACGCGCTCGACCGGCTCGTCGCCGATCCTGTCCTGCGCGAGCGGCTGGCCTCGGGCGCCCGCGAGCACGCCGGTTCCTACGCCTGGCCGCGCCTGACCGCGCGGGTGGAGGCGATCTACCACCGGGTCCTCGGCCGGCAGGGGCCCGGGAGGCCGGCCGCGTGACGGTCAGCGTCCTGGTTCCGGTGCACGACCAGGCCGCCTTCCTGCCCCGCTGCCTCGAGGGCCTCCGCAGCCAGGACGTGACCGACTGGGAGGCGGTCGTCGTCGACGACGGTTCCCCGGACCCGGACTCGGTGGTCGCCGTGGTGACCGCGCTCGCCGATCCCCGCATCCGGCTGCGCCGGCACGCGGTCAACCGCGGCCTGGGCGCCGCCCTCAACGCCGCCCTGGATGCGACCACGGCCGCCGTGATCGCCTACCTGCCCGCGGACGACGTCTGGTTCCCGGGCCACCTGACGGCACTGCTGGGATGCCTGGCCGATCCGTCGGTCGTGCGGGTGCGCAGCGGGCTGAGCGAACCGAGCGAGACGCCGTACGCCCAATTGGTGCAGACCGCGCACCGGCGCACCGGCGCCCGCTGGACCGAACGGGCCGAGCTGGAGACCGACGACCTCGACCGGCTGATGTGGCACCGCCTGGAGGGCTCCGGGACGACGGTCGACACCGGCCTGGTCACCTGCTCCTGGACCCGCCACCCCGGGCAGCGCTCACAGGCGATCCGGGAGTCCTTCGACGGCGGCCTGAACGTCTTCCGCAGCCGGTACCGGGTGGCCGAGCCCCTGCGCTTCTCCTCGACCGACGGCGCCGACGTCGACGAGGTCGCCCGCTACGCCCCCTTCCGGGACCGCAGCTACCCCGCGGCGCCCGACGGGCTGCGGGTGCTGCTGGTGGGCGAGCTCGCCCTCAACCCCGAGCGGGTCCTCACCCTGACCGCGCGGGGGCACCGGCTCAGCGGGCTCTGGATCTCCGACGGCCTCGGTGACGCCACGGTCGGCCCCCTGCCCTTCGGGCACGTCCGCGACCTCGACCGCGACCGCTGGCGCGACGAGATCCGCGCACTGTCACCCGACGTCGTCTGGGCCCAGCTGAACTGGCGGGCCGTACCGCTCGCGCACGCGGTCCGCGCCGCGTTCCCTGAGCTGCCGTTCGTCTGGCACTTCAAGGAGGCGCCGCAGCGCAGCATCGTCCGCGGCGAGTGGCCGCTGCTGGCGGACCTGGTGGCCGGCGCCGACGCGTGCCTCCTGGCCACCGAGGAGGAGCGCGACTGGTTCGCCCTGGCGCTGCACGGCCGGGTCGACCCGGCGCGGCTGGGCGTCCTCGACGGCGACCTGCCCGTGCGGGACTGGCTGGCCGCACCGCGCAGCCGCACGCTGTCCGAGTCCGACGGGCAGCCGCACACCGCCGTCGTCGGGCGGCCCTCCGGCCTGGACCTCGACTGGATCCTGGAGCTTGCGCGCCGCGGCGTGCACACCCACCTCTTCGGGCAGGTACGCGCGCCCGGCCCGAAGGGTTCCTGGACCGGCTGGCTCGGCACCGCCCTCTCGGAGGCACCCGACCACGTGCACCTGCATCCCGCCGTGGGGCCCGAGGACTGGGTGACCGAGCTGTCCCGCTACGACGCCGGCTGGTTGCACCGCTTCGACAGCACCAACGGCGGTGACCTGCGCCGAGCGTCGTGGGACGACCTGAACTCCCCCGCCCGCCTGCCGGTGTGCCTGGCTGCCGGGCTTCCGCTGCTGCAGCAGGCCAACCCCGGCGCGACCGTGTCGGTGGAACGGGTGCTGCGTCGCGACGGCACGGGGCTGTTCTACCGGTCCGCCGACGACGTGGCCGACCGCCTGGCCGAGGAGCTGCGCAGCCGCCGTGGGCAGGCGGCCGCGCTCGCCGTCCGCGAACGGCACACCTTCGATGCGCACGCGGACCGGCTGGTCAGCCTCTTCCGGTCGGTGACCCGATGAGGTCGGCGTAGGTCTCCTGCAGCGCGGCGACATGCCTGCCGGGATCGTGCCGCGCCCGCACCCGCGCCCAGCCCGCCGCGCCCAGTCGCGCCGCCTCGTCGGGGTGTGCCACGAGCCGGGTGACGGCGGCCGCCAGGGCGTCCCCGTTCCCCGGGGGCACCAGCAGGCCGGTGCCCCCGTCCTCCACGAGTTCGGGGATGCCGCCCACGGCCGAGGCCACCACCGGAACGCCCTGGGCCGCGGCCTCCAGCACCGCCATCGGGCAGTTCTCCCACCACAGCGCCGGCAGCACGGCGGCCACCGCCGCCCGGAGCTGGGCAGCCACCTCCGCGGGCCTCAGCGACCCCAGCAGGTCGACCGGCAGGTCCTCGGCGGCCACCCGCGCCCGCACCTGCCGTTCCATGCGACCTTCTCCGGCCAGACGCAGCCGGACACCGTCGGGCAGCCGGCGCGTGGCGTCGAGCAACGGGTCGATGCCCTTCTCCGGAACGAGGCGGCCGGCGTACAGCAGGAACGGCGGCCCGGCGCGAGCGCGGCGCGGTGCGGGGGCGGCCACCACGGGATTGGGCAGGACGCGTACGCGGTCGGCGGGCAGCCCGCCCTCGACGACGCGGTCCCGCAGGAAGGCGCTCGGTGCGAGGAAGCCGTCCACCCGGTCGTACAGCCGCCGCGACCGGGAGGCGTAGGCGTCGGCTGCCGCGGCGACCGAGCGCCAGCGGGAGCCCTCCAGGCACCGGTGGCGCACCACCTCGCGGTAGCGCCCGGACAGGCACCGGGTGCAGGGCGCGCCGTCGACGAACAGGCGGTAGTTCGGGCACACCGGCTTGTAGTCGTGCAGCGTCATGACCGTCGGCACGCCCCGGCGGCGCAGCGCGTCGAGGACCGACACCGTCAGCCGTTCGAAGACGTGGTGCACGTGGGCGACGTCCGGCCGGACCTCGTCGACCACGGCGGTCAGGGCCCGGTAGGAGCGGGCCGACCAGGTGCCGGCCCATGCCTCGCCGAACCGGCCGCGCGCGCCGCTGCCGGCCGCGCCGGGGAGCCGGTCCCGGACCGGCGTGGGCAGCGTGCGCGGCTCGGCCACCGCGAAGGGGACGACGTCGTGGCCGGCGCGGCGCAGCAGGTCGGCGGTGAGCAGGAGCATGGTCTCGGCGCCGCCGGGCCCCTCGGTCCAGTGGTTGCCTACCAGCAGGACCCGCACGTCAGCCTGGCTCCGGGAACCGGAGGACGGCCTGCAGCGGCGGGTGGGCCCGGCGGCGGGCGGCCAGGTCGGCCAGCAGCGCCGGGCCGTCCTCGAAGTCGACGACGTCGGTCACGACGTGTCGGAACAGGTCCTCGCCGCGAGCGCGAAGCAGGTCGAGGGTGACGGCGGCCAGTGACCCCGGGGGCCAGGCGTCGGCCATGCCCCGCGGTACCCGCGAGATCTGCGCGCAGACGAGGGCCAGGCCGTTGTGGTGGAACTCCTCGCCCAGCCGCACGTGTGGCGCCCCGCCCTGGTAGAAGCCCAGGTCGACCACGAGCCCCTGCGGCCGCAGCGACTTCAACGCGGTGGCCAGCGCCGTGTCGTGGCCACGGCACTGCAGGACGACGTCGGCGCCGTGGTCTCCGGGTCCGTGCCGCCAACGCGTCTTCACGGCACGCCACGCCCCGCCGTCCGCGTCGTCCACGGGGACCAGTCCGAGCTTCTCCGCGGCGGCCCGGCGTTCCGGGACCGGCTCGGCGACAACCACGCCCGCCGCGCCGTGCCGGACGGCGAGCAGGGCGCTGAACAGGCCGACGACCCCCGCCCCGGTCACCAGCACGTGCCGGTCGCGCACCCCGCCGTCGATCCCCGCGCCGGGGCCGGCCAGGGTGGCGGCGGCATGCAGCAGGCCGTTGACGCAGATGGGCCCCATCTGCGCCAGGTAGATCCCCAGCAGGGGATCGAGGTCGTCGGGCACCGGCACCACGGCCGCCCGGGCCGGGTCGGCGCACCGCCCCGTCCGGTGGCCGTAGGCCATGGCCACCAGAGATCCCGGGGCCAGCGCGGAGGTGCGGCTCTCGGTCACCCTCCCGACCTCCATGTAGCCCAGCCCGCCGACCGGATAGCCCGATCGACGGCCGGCAGGGGAGAACGACCGCAGCTCGCGGTCCCAGCCGACCTGGTGATGCGGGTCGGTGCCGCGCACCTGGGCCACCTCGGTGCCCGCGCTGATGCCGCTCCAGAGCGTGTGCACCCAGGCCTGACCGTCGCCCGGCTCCGGCTCGACGTCCTCGAGGACGACCGGTCGTCCCGGCTCCGCCACCCCGATCGAACGGACGACCCGCCCGGTCACCGGGCCACCGGTGCGGCCGGAGGTCGGACGACGCCGTCCCCGGCAGCCGCCGCGGCCACGGACGTGACCAGGCGATGCGTCCGCAGCGCCTCGGCGTAGGACGCTCGGACGTCGTCCCCCTCCCCCCGCACCGCCGACACGAACGCACGGTCCTCCGCGGCGATCGGGTCGACCTGGCGCTCGATGACGCTGTCGCCGTCCCCGTCCGAGACCACCAGCCGGTGTTCGGTGAGCCAGAGCCCCAGCCCGGGTGCCACCAGCTCCAGCCCGATCCGGAAACCCCGGGGCAGCAGGCAGCTGTTGGAGAAGGACCCGACCGCCCCGGACTCGAAGCGCAGCGCGGCCGTGCACACGTCGAGGATGTCGCCGGGACCTCCCGGCGACCGGGACCCGATCGCGCTTCCGCCGGTCACCTCACCGACGAGGACGCGCGCCGTGTCGAACAGGTGCGTCGCCTGCTCCACCGTCTGCCCGCCGGACTGCTCCTGCCGGGCCCACCAGTCCACCCGGGGCGCCTTGTCCAACCAGGCGGCCCGCACCATCCTCGCCGGCGCACCGGCGAGCAGGTCGCGGGCCCGTTCGACGAGGTCGAGGTAGCGCCAGTGGTAGCCCACCGAGGTCAGCAGTCGGGCGTCCTCGATCCGCTCGCCGAGCCGCTCGGCGGTGGCGAGGTCGGGCGCGAGCGGCTTCTCCACGAACAGCGGCAGACCGAGGTCGACGGCGGCGTCCTCCACCGCGCCGTGCTCGTGCGGCGGAACGCAGACGTACAGCGCGTCGAGCCGCTCGGCGTGGAGTAGCTGCTCCCATCCCGGGTAGGCGCGCGCGCCGACCCGCGCCGCCAGCGCATCCGCCCGATCGGCCCGGGGGTCGGCGACAGCCGCCACGCGCACGCCGTCCTGGGTCGACAGCGACTCCAGGTGCTTGCCCCCGATGAACCCGGCGCCGACCAGGCCGATGCGGATGTCCATCGGTCCGTTCTTCCCCACCGCCGGCACCGGGAACCCCGGTGCCACCGGTGGCCGGCCCTCCTGCTGGTTCGAGTCGCCGGCTGACGGCGGACCGTCAGCGGCTGGTCCGCCGGAGGACGACGCCGCGCGCGAGCAGGTCGCCGACCACCGCTGACATGCCCACCAGCGGGATGTCGATCAGCAGGAACGCCCAGCTGATCCGCCACTCACCGGCCAGCACGGTGGCCAGCACCCCCGCCACCACCGAGAACAGCACGCCGACCAGGAGCGGCCGCCGGACCGTCAGGCAGCCGAGGAGCACGCCGCAGACGAGCCCGGACAGGATCGGGAAGAACTCGGTCACGACCCCTCCTGCGAGTCGACAGGCGCCGGTCCGGCGGAGTGGTCCTCGGGCGCGTCCGGTGCCGCCCCGGGGGCTCCCGCGGGCGGGGTGCCCAGGCCCTCGATGCGGAAGCCGGGCGCGCCCGTCGCGCCGGCGGGTGGGCCGCAGGGCGCCGGTCCGGCCGAGATGGCCCCGAGACGGGCGGCCCGCGCCGCCAGCTCGGGTGACGGGCCGCCGCCCGCCTCGGGGCCCGTGCTCCCGCCGGGGGCCGGGGTGCCGGCGGGAGACGCGGGGGGTGGCGCGGGGGGTGGCGCGACCGCCGGCGGCCCGCCCTCCGGCGGGGCGCTGTCCGGACGGTCGTCCTCGATCTTCACGGTGACGCGCATGGGGATCCTTCCTCGCGTCGGCGGCCTCTTAGTTGAGGACGGCGTAGCGGCCCTCGAACGCGGTCGGCACGGGCGCCAGGTTGGTGACCGTGATCCAGTACGTGCAGTTGTTGGCGTCGGCCCGCTCGACGGCGACGTCCCAGTCGATGGACGGCGACCCGTTGCGCACCGTCGTCGGCTGCATGTACCAGACGACGTGCCAGGCGGCCGGCCAGCCGAAGGTGAACCAGCGCTGCGTGGCACCGGCCGGCAGGGTGCCGGTGAACTGGACATTGGTCCACATGGGGATCTCCTGGAGCGGTGTCGGGGGCTGTCTCGGCAGGCGGGGTCGGCCTCAGTAGCGGCTGAGGATGCAGTAGCGGCCCTCGAAGGTGATGGGCGCGCCGGTGAGGTTGCGGACGGTGATCCAGTAGGTGACGTGTTCGGCGTCGGCCCGCTCGACCTGGGTCTTGAAGGTGAGCTGCGGCGCGCCGGGCGCCGGGCTGGTGGGCACCGCCGTCCAGAGCATGTGCCAGGTGGCCGGCCACCCGAAGGTGAACCAGCGGCCCGAGGCGTTCGCGGCCAGGGTGCCCGTCCACTGGGTGCCGCAGATCGGCTGCGTCATCCAGCCGTCGACCGGGATCTCCCACACGCCGCGGTTGCGGGTGCCGGCCCGAAGCACGCGGGCGTTGGGATGGAACACCAGATCGCCGATGAAGGCGTTGGGCAGGGTGGCCGAGTAGTCGCCCCACGAGGCCCCGCCGTCCCAGCTCTGGTAGACGCCGAGGTCGGCGGCCACCCAGACGCGGTTGCTGTTCCAGTCGTCGACGGAGACCGCGTTGATCGGCAGCGGCGGCAGTCCGGCCGACCGGTCGACCCACGCCTGGCCGCCGTTGTCGGACCGGAACACCCGGCCCCCGCCGCGCGAGGTGCTCGTCGCCCAGATCCGCCCGCTCCCACCGGGCGTGGCGACCAGGTCGCTGATGACGGCACCCGGGCGGGGTGAGGTCAGCGCGGTCAGCGCCGACCACGCGCCGGCGGTGAAGGTGGTCCGGAGCACCCGGCCGTCGCTGAGCCCGACCAGCACGGTGTCCGGATCAGGGACGCCCACCGCGGTGCCGGTGCCCGCGGCGGGGAAGCCCACCCGCGTCCACGTGGTCGCGTTGTCGCGGGAGACGTAGAGCGCCTGCATCGCCAGCGCGACGGTGTCGCCGCTGGTCGCGCTGCCCTCCAGCGGTGGGTAGAACAGGCCCAGCCCCTCCCCTGCCGGCCGGGTGGGCGTCACGTTCGACCACGTGCCCCAGTCGCCGCGACTGGTCGAGCGGAACAGCGCGCCCCATTGCCGGCTGTGCACCACGATCGCCGGGTTCTGCCGGTTCACGACGACGTCACCGCCGTCGGCGTCCTCCACGTGCTCCCAGACCGGCGACCCCGTCCAGCGGTTCGTGCCGTTGTCCTGGGTGCCGCCGATCAGCCAGCGCGCCGAGCCCCAGTCCTGGGCCAGGTACTCGAGCTCGCTGATCGTCAGGCCGTTGTTGCAGTTCACCCACGTGATGCCACGGTCGGGCGACCGGAACAGCCCGCCGTCGCAGCCGGCGTAGACCATGTTCGGGTTGCCGGGCTCGAAGGCGATGCTGTGCTGGTCGGGGTGGATCGACTGGCCGGTCGTGCCCTTGTTGCTGATCGTCTGCCAGGTCCACGTCGTCCCCGACAGGTCGCCGCGGTGCACCTCGATCGCGCCGCAGTAGACCTGGGTGTCGACGTCGGGCGCGGCGGCGACGTACCAGTCGTACCAGGACTGCCCGGTCGACAACCCCGGCGGCAGCGCCACCGCTGTCCAGGTGCCGCCGGCCCGCCGCCACAGGTAGCCCGTGGGGATCGGGCTGCCGCCGGGTTGGGGAATCCACGGCGCGCCCGTCCCGAAGGCGTACGCGACGTCGGTGTTCGACGGCCCGGTGGAGACCGCGAGTCGCACGAACGACGCCGGCGCGCCGGGCAGGGTCACCGCGTTCCACGTCGTCCCGTTGTCGGTGGAGCGGAACAACCCGTCGGTCGACGACGCCAGCCACGCGCTGGTGCCCCGGACGATGGCGAACGTCGCGGCGGCTCGCCGCTGGGTCCAGGTCGTGCCGGAGTCGGTGGAGACGTACAGACCGCCCGTGGTCCCCGCGAACAGGCGCTGGCCGTTGCCCGGGTCCACCTTGAGCGCGTGGAACCCCTGGCCGACGAACGGTGCCGTGCAGGCCGGCGTCCAGGACGCCCCGCCGTCCGCGGAACGCAGCACGCCGTTGCCGAGCCACCACCACCAGTCGCCCTCGCCCAGGCCGCAGTAGACCTTCGCCGGCGCGCTGGGGTCGAACGCCAACGCGCCGACGGTGAGCGTCGTGGCGTAGTCGGTGCGTGGTGCCCAGGAGGCGCCGCGGTCCCGCGACTCCCAGACGCCGCCGTTCGCCGCGCCGGCCAGGACGTGCGCGGGGTTGCCGGGGTCGACTGCGAGCGCCGACACCCGGCCCGAGACGTTGACCCGGCTGCTGCCGTAGGTCTGGCCGTTGGTCACCGTCCACGGCCCGACCGAGCGCCACTGCGGACCCGTGCCCGTGGGCGGGCCCGTCCGGTCGGCCGCGACCTCGGCGTAGGTTGCGGCGACCGTCTCCGGTGTCGCCACCTCCGCGGCGCCGGCCTCCTCGGCCGGCTCCGCCTCGCCGTCCTGCTCTGCGGCCGCGGTGCGCTTGCGCGGGCGCGCGCGCCGGGCGGGCGGGGCCTCCGAGAGCAGTCCCAGGCTCCGGGCGTGTGCGACCGCCTCGGTGCGCACGTCGTCCGTCGTCGCCACCGACGCGGCCGCCTCCGCCAGCGGGCTCAGGCCCTGCGTCTCCAGCAGCTCCAGCAGCCGGAGCATCGCCTTGCCGCCGTAGGGGCGGGCCGGCAACTGCTCCTCGGTGCGCACCGCCTGCCGCGGCACCACACCTTCGTCCTCGGGCCCTTGCATCGCAGCCTCCTGGTGCCGGCCGGAACCGTGCCTGGCTGCGGAGACTGTGGTGGCCGGCCCGTCACGGGGCCGTCACGGCGGCGTCACCGGCGCGACGGCGACCGGAGGAAGTGCGCGCCCGCCCCCTTTTCTCGACCGGAACGGGGCGCCGGCGCACTCCGTCGACGCCCGGCGGACCGCTCACTCCTCCGGTGGTGCCTCGTCGGCGTCCTTCTCGTCCTGCTCCTCGGTGGGCACCTCACGCGCGGCGAGGAACTCCCGCAGCCGCTCACCCGCTCCGCCGCCGGGCGGCACCGGGACGTCGGGGTCCGGATCTCTCGAGGTGTCGGCCATGTGTTCCCCCAGCATCGGTCGTGGAGTCCACGGTTCGCCGCCGGATCGGGGCTGTCAACCAGGCCCGGACGACGCCCCGCCGGTCAGACCGTCCAGCCCGGGAAATCCCGACCGGCAAGCTCGCGCAGCCGCTCGGCGTCGCCCGCGAATGCCTCCTCCAGCCGGCACCGGAGGCGCTCGTCGACCGGCGGATGCTCGCCGGGGGCCGCGTTGCGCCGCTTCTCCATGGCCGGCGACCAGTGGTCGGCGTCGACGCCGAGCAGCTCGAACAGCCCGCGCAGCGTGGCTCGCCGCGCGGTGGCGAGCTCCTCCTTGGCGACGACGGCGATGCGCCGGAACGCCCCGGTGGCCAGGAAGGGCCGCAGCCGCTCGGCGTAGCGGCCGCGGGCGATGTACTGGCTGCCCGGATCGAGCAGGGCGTCGGCCAGTGGCCGGGTCTCGGTGCCCTGGCGGCGGTGGTGCTCGTACTGGGAGATCGCCCGCTCGACCGGGTCGCGCACGGCGTACACGAGCTGGGCCGCGGGGATCAGCTCCGCCATGCGGGCGGCCACCTGCGGATAGGACGGCGACGTGTAGCCCGGTGAGGCCTCGCCTCGGACGGGCGACGCCGCATCGAACTGCGCGGCGTACCACTCCGGGCCCCGGTGCCAGTTGCCCCGGGCCCAGTCGGGCCGCTCGTCGCCGTCCCCGCCGGCGTCGGCCGGGCCGAAGAAGAAGTTCAGCTCCTTGGGCCGCGACATGGAGATCGCCGGATGCAGGTCCAGGTAGTGGTGCAGCGACGTCGTCCCGCACTTCATCGCGCCGATGACGACCAGGTTGGGCAGCGCCCCGGGAAGGCAGGGACCGCTTCGGTCCCTCACGTTCCGATCTCGGTGCGGACGGCGTACAGCTCGGGGAAGAACGTGAGGTCGAGCGCGCGCTGCAGGAAGCCCACGCCGGAGGAGCCCCCTGTTCCCGTCTTGTGGCCGATGGTGCGCCGCACGGTCAGGACGTGGCGGAAGCGCCACATCTGGAAGTTGTCCTCGACGTCGACCAGGCTCTCGCAGGCCTCGTAGATGCCCCAGGGGGTGTCCGTCGACTCGTAGATGCTCCGGAACACCGGCACCAGCGCGGGCTCGAAGCGCCACGGCTGCCGGGGGTCGCGCTCGAGGACCTCGGCGGGGATGTCGAACCCGCGCCGGGCCAGCAGGCGCAGGAACTCGTCGTACAGGGTCGAGGACTCCAGCAGCTCGGTGAGCACCGCCCTGGCCTCGGGCTCGCCGTCGAAGACCTTGAGCATCGCGGCGTTCTTGTTGCCGAGCAGGAACTCCACCGCGCGGTACTGGAAGGACTGGAAGCCCGACGCCGGCCCCAGCGAGCCGCGGAACTGGGCGTACTCGCGCGGGGTGAGCGTCGCGAGCACCGACCACTGCTCGGTCAGGGTGCGCTGGATGTTCTTGACGCGCGCCAGGCATTTCAGCGCCGGGTCGAGGTCGTCGCCGGCGATGTACTCGCGGGCCGCCCGCAGCTCGTGCAGCACCAGCTTGAGCCACAGCTCGCTGGTCTGGTGCTGCACGATGAACAGCAGCTCGTCGTGGTGCTCCGGCACGCTGCGCGGGTGCTGCGCACCGAGCAGCCGCTCGAGGTCGAGGTACGAGCCGTACGTGGTGGCACCGCGCAGGTCGGTCCGGATGGTGCTCTCCACCGGCCGGACCGACCCGTCGGGCTGCTGCTCCGTCGTCACGCGCCGACCGTAGCCCGCGCGCGTCCGGCGATCAGTCGGACCGGTCGACCGCCAGCTCCCCGAGCTCGGACCAGTCGTCCTGGGGCACGGTGACGTTCACGATCCGCGGGGTGCGGCTCAGGTGCGGCGGCAGGGTCTTCTGGGCCGCGGAGAAGTGGTCCGAGGTCACGTGCGCCCGGGCGGCGTCGTCGTCCCGGAACGCTTCGACGAGGACGTACTCGTTCGGGTCGTCGAGGCTGCGCGACCAGTCGAACCACAGGCAGCCCGGCTCCGCGCGGGTCGCCTCCGTGAAGGCCCGGCTGATCGCGGGCCAGTCGTCGGCGTCCTCGGGACGCACGGGGAACTTGGCGGTGATGAAGATCAAGGGGTCGCTCCTTTCTCAGGGCACGAGGATGGCGCGGCCACGGACCTTGCCGGCGTCGAGGTCGTGGAGCGCGTCCACGGCCCGGTCGAGGGGGTACTGCTGGGTGTGGAGGGTGACCTTCCCCGCCTGCGCGAGCACCATCAGCTCGGCCAGGTCGGTGTAGGTGCCGACGATGTTGCCGATGATGTTCTTCTCACCGGCGACGAGGTCCAGCGTCGGGATCCGTAGCTCGCCGCCGTACCCGATGACGAAGTACGAGCCGGCCGGACCGGTCATGTGCCAACCGTCCATCTCCGCGCCCTGCTCGGCGACGAAGTCGAGGACGACGTTCGCGCCCCCGCCGGTCAGGTCCTGGACCGCCTGCACCTGGTTGCCGTCGGCGACCACGGTCTCGTCGGCGCCGATCTGCCGGGCGAGTTCCAGGGCGTCGGGGTTGCGGTCGACGACGATGATCCGAGTGCCCGAGAGCGCGGCCAGGCACTGGATGCCGATGTGGCCGAGGCCGCCGGCGCCCTGAACGACCGCCGTCGTGCCCGCGTGGAGCATCGGCAGGGCCTTGCGGACGGCGTGGTAGGCGGTGATTCCGGCGTCGGCGAGCGCGGCGACGTCGGCCGGGTTGGTACCCGGGTCGAGCTTCACGCAGGCCCGGGCTGTGGTGCGCAGGTACTCGGCCATGCCGCCGTCGTTGTTCGACAGCCCGGGGAAGAAGGCGTTCACACACTGCATGTCCTGGCCGGCGCGACAGGCCATGCACAGGCCGCAGCTGGGCTGGGGGTGCAGGATCACCGTGTCCCCGACGGCGACGTTGGTGACCCCCTCCCCGACCTCGTGCACCCAGCCGGCGTTCTCGTGCCCGATGACATAGGGGAGATCCGGGTTCTGCAGGTCGGCCCACTGCCCCTCGAGGATGTGCAGGTCGGTTCGGCAGACGCCGGCGCCGCCGACCTTGACGACGACGTCGAGGGGTCCCTCGATCTTCGGTTCGGGTATGTCGTCGATCGAGGGATCGACGTGGTACTCGTGCACGCGGACGGCTTTCATGACGAGACTCCTCTCGAGTCGACGAGCAGCGGGAGCAGGGGACGTTCGTCGGCCCGCGGCACCTGGTCGGCGCCGGAACCGGGATAGCGGGTGCGCAGCAGGCCGCGGCAGAAGTGGGCGTTGCCGTCGATCGAGATGCGCACGGACCGGGCCTTCCGGAGGAAGAGCGCCGCGGCCTCGCGGGCGGGCCCGGTGCCATCGGCGTCGACCAGCACGGGCGCTCCGGCGTCGAGGGGCAGGCCGACCGTCGCGCGGCGGCGGAGCAGCGCCACCGTCGTCGGCTCCCCCGGCGGCAGGTCGCCGAGGGTGAGGTCGACGACGTCGTCCTCCGAGAGCGACCGGTCGCTCCGCAGGAGCGCCGTGACCGCGCGCTCCATGGCCGCGGTGTGCGCCTTGCGCCGGAAGGTCGCCCGCAGCTCGTCGAGCGACTCCTCCGCCTCGTGCCCGAAGGTGCCGCGGTAGCCCGCGGCCGCCGCGAGGCCCCGGTTGATGATCTCCGAGTCGGAGTGGTCGTCGAGCTCGACGACCACCGAGGCGACGCCGGGGACGGCGGCCACCGCGTCCTGTGCGTCGGCGGCCATGAGGTAGGCGAAGTTCGGCGCGCAGAACGACGTCGGCAGGCGCAGGTGCACCTCCACGTCGGCGCCGTCCACCCGGATCGAGCGGACGAAGCCCAGGTCGGTGATCGGCTCGTCCAGCTCGGGGTCGACCACGCCGCCCAGCGCGGCGCGCACCTCGCGCTCCAGGTCGGGGACGACGACGGTCGTCGCCGGCACCGCAGTCACACCGACGCCAGGTCGGCGGCTTCCGGCTGGCGGGGGCCGGTGGCCGGCTCGCCGGCGTCGGGCAGCCGCAGCTCGGGCGGGACCGGGAGGTCGTACAGCGCGGCCGCGTTGAGTCCGAGCACCTTCTTCTTCTGCTCGGTGGTGAGCGGCCCGTACTCGGTCATGTCCTCGGGGATCTGGAAGTCCACGAACGAGCGCACCAGCCACTGCGGCGTCCAGAGGGCGTAGTCGCTGGAGAACAGAATCCGGTCCTCGCCGATCCAGTAGAGGAGTTCCCCGATGATCTGGGCGAAGTACCGCGGCCGGGTGTGGATGAACGGCATCGCCACGGCCAGCCCGCCGTAGACGTTGGGCTCCTGGGTGGCGATCCAGCAGAAGTCCTCGAGGCGCGGCAGGCCGACGTGCTCGACGACGAAGTTCAGGTCGGTGAAGTCGGTCGCCGCGTGGTCGACGTCGGCGACGTCGAACGAGTCGCGGTCCAGCGGCCGGATGGTCGGGCCCTTGTGGATGTGGATGTTGCGGATGCCGAGCTCCTGGCACAGCTCGAAGTACCGGTAGGCCATGGGATCGGTGAGCTTCCAGCCGCGGCTCTCCCCGTGCCAGTCGGCCGTGTAGAGCTTGACGCCCTTGAGCGTGAATCGCTCGGCGTCGGCCCGCAGCTGGTCGAGGCCGTTCTCGCCGTCCCGCGGGTCCCAGTAGTGGTTGTAGGTGAGCTTGTCCGGGTGCTCCTGGGCGAGCGCGAACGCCTCCTCGGTCTGGCCGAAGCCCCGGTGGTAGAACTCCGCGAGCCGGGCCGGCTGGAAGATCGCGTGGTCGACCATGCCGTCGCCGAACATGTCCCGCATCAGCCGCTCGCCGCCCTGGTACAGGTAGTCCTCGTACGGCCAGACCTCGGACTCGGGGCTGAGGTTGCGGTGGTAGTCGTAGAAGCAGTCGATGAACTGCTTGCCGTGGACGTTCCGCTGGTTCTCCGGGCGGCCGTCCCACAACGCGATGTGGGCGTCCACGATGAAGTAGTTCTCGCCGTCCTTGCTGTACATCTCCGGCCTCCGTGTGTCCCTGTGACAGCGGTCACGCTGATGCCCCGAACGCTAGATCGGTGGCGCGCGACCGGGGGCAGATCCGGTGTCTCACTTTGGGACGGCGGCCGCGCCCTGTGCAGGCAGGACCGGACGTATCGTCCCCGTGACACGACGGCGTGCGGCGGTCCCGCGCGCGCCCGTCCCGGGCTGGCGAAGGGAGCGCCGTGGGCGAACCCGGAGGCGGCCGGCCCGCGTTCCTCGCGCCGTCGGCCGACCGTGACCTCGTCGACCGTGACCTTGCCGGGCGGAACGCGGCGCCGCGGGTGCGGGCGTCCTGGCGCCGCAGCGAGCGGTACGGCCTCGACCACGACGAGGTGACACCCGTGTTCACCGGGTCGGTCGACACCGGCTCGCTGCTCTACGAGTGCGCCTCCCAGGTGCTCACCGACCTGCAGTCGGCGATCGCGAACGAGCCGGTCAGCCTGATGGTCGCCGACCGCGACGGGCTGGTCCTCGCCCGGCTGTGCAGCGATGCCGCGATCCTCTCGTCGCTGGACCGCGTGCACCTCGCCCCCGGCTTCTCCTACGCCGAGCGCAACGCGGGCACCAACGGCCTGGGGCTCTCCCTCGCCGACCGAGCCCCCACCCTGGTCCGGGCCGCCGACCACTACTGCAGCGAGCTGCGCGGGTACACGTGCGCGGCCGCGCCCGTGCTGGACCCGGTGTCGGGCGACCTGGCCGGCACCATCAACCTGACGACCTGGTCGGACTCCGCCTCGCACCTGCTGCTGGCGCTGGCCCAGACCGCCGCCGGCGCCACCAGCGGGCTGATGCTCGTGCGCAGCAGTGGGCGCGCGGTCCGGCCGGCGCCCCGAGGGCAGGTGGTCCACGTCGTCGGGAGCGACCCCGGTGCGCACTCCGATCCCTGCGTGTCGGCCGTGTGGCGCGGCGCGACGGAGGCGGCCGTCGGCGCGACGGCGGCGGGCCGCGTGGTGGCGATGGTGGGCGAGCCGGGTGCCGGCAAGTCGGCCCTGGCCGCCCTCGCCCGCCGGCGGGTGTTCCCCCGCTCGCGGATCCTCTCCGCGCGGGCACCCGAGGCCGCCGACGTCGCGGCCTGGCTGGAGCTGTGGACGCCGGAGCTGAGCAGCCCGGACGTCTGCATCATCGTGTCGGGCACCGACCGGCTGCCCGCGTGGGCGGCGGGCGACCTCGCCTCGACGCTGGCCGTCTGCCGCCGTCCCGACGGCCGGGCGCAGCCCTTCGTGCTGACCGCACCGGACTTCGGCGCCCTGCCCGACGAGCTGGCGGCCCTCGTCGACACGGTGGTCGAGGTGCCGCCGCTGCGCCTGCGCGCCGACGACATCCTGCCGCTGGCCCACCGGTTCGCCGAGCAGGAGCGACGGCGTCCCCTCGCCTTCACGCCCCGGGCGGCACGGGCACTCACCGCGTACCAGTGGCCGGAGAACGTGCGGCAGCTGCGCCGCGTCGTGCGCGAGGCCGCCGCGCGCGCCGACGTCATCGACGTCCGGCACCTGGCCCCGGAGGTGCTCGACGGTGGCCGGCGCGCGCTGACGCGCCTGGAACGGCTCGAGCGGGACGAGATCGTCCGGTGCCTCACGGCACCGTCGACGACCATGGCGCGGGCGGCCGAGGAGCTCGGCATCGGCCGGGCCACCCTGTACCGCAAGATCGCGCAGTACGACATCGCTCTGCCGTCCCGCTCGGGCGACGAACCGGGCTGATCGACCGCGCGGCCACCTGGGAACCTGGGGAGCATGACGACCGCACCGACCCCCCGCGCACTGGTCCCGGTGCTGATCTTCGTGGGCACGGTCGTGGCCGTCATCAGCAGCCTGGGCGCGCCCCTGGTCCCCGCCATCGCCGAGAGCATGGGGACGTCGCTGCCGAGCGCCCAGTGGTCGCTGACGGTGACCCTCCTCGTGGGTGCGGTGGCCACGCCGGTGGTCGGCCGGCTCGGCGACGGGCCGCAGCGCCGGCGGGTCATGCTGGTCGTGCTCGGCGTGGTCACGGCCGGTGGCGTCCTCGCCGCGCTGCCGCTGGGCCTGGGCTGGCTGATCGCCGGACGGGCGCTGCAGGGCTTCGGCCTGGGCCTGACACCGCTGGCGATCGCCACGGCCCGGGAGGCGCTGCACGGCGAGCGCTCCCGGTCGACCATCGCCGCGCTGTCGATCACCGTGGTGGCCGGTGTCGGGCTGGGCTACCCCGTGGCCGGGCTGGTGGCCGAGCTCGGCGGGGTGCACGCGGCGTTCTGGGCGGGCGCGGGCGTCAGCCTGGCCGCCCTGCTCGCTTCCGCCGTCGTCCTGCCGCCGTCACCCGCGTCGGCCCCGCGGCGGCTGGACCTCGTCGGCGCGGCCCTGCTCGGCGCCGGGCTGGCCGTGCTGCTGCTCGCGCTCGGCCAGGCGGAGGTCTGGGGCTGGAGGTCCCCGCTCCTGTGGGTGCTGCTCGGCGGCGCGCTGGTCGCGCTGGTCGCGTGGGTGCTCTGGGAGAAGCGGACGCCGTCCCCGCTGGTCGACCTCCGACTGGCGCGCACCGGAGCCGCCGCGACGGCGCACGCCGCCGCCCTGCTGGTCGGGCTCGCCAACTACCTGCTGCTCGCCTCCGTGCCGGTGCTCGCCCAGGCGCCGCCCGCGGACGGCGCGGGCTTCGGCACCTCGATCGTCGTCGCGGGGCTGGCCCTGCTGCCCTTCTCGCTGGCCAGCGTGCTGGCCGGCCGGCTCGCCCGGCTCCTCGCCGACCGGGCCGGAGCGCGGGCGGTGCTGCCGGTCGCGGCACTGGTCCAGGGCGGCGCCTTCGTGCTCTTCGCGCTGGCCCGCTCGCAGCTGTGGGAGGTCTTCCTCGTCATGGCGGTGGCGGGCCTCGGTGTGGGCGCCGCGTTCGCCGCCTTCCCCGCCCTCATCGTCTCCGCCGTCCCCGCCTCGGAGACCGGCAGCGCGATGAGCCTCAACCAGGTCCTGCGCTACACCGGGTTCGCCATCGGCAGTGCCCTCACCGCCACCGTCCTCACGGCGGCGACCGCCGACGGCGCCCCCGCGCCCGGGGCCGGCGGGTACACGACGGTCGCCGTCCTCGGCCTCGTCGTGTGCCTGGCGACCGCCCTCGTCACCTGGGTGACCGCCCCGGGGCGTGGGTCGCCGGGCGAGGGCCCGGCCGGAGCCCGGCGTAGCAGTGCGCCAGCTGCGGAAGCTGGTAGTGGGCGTTGAGCCCGCTCGGGTTCGGCAGCACCCACGCAGCCGCGCCGCCGATGCGCCGGCACTGGGGTCCGATGCCGTCGGCAGCCCCGAACGCCTGCCGCCAGGCCGAGATGCCGAGGACGGCGACCACTCCGGGCCGGTAGCGCGCCACCAGTTCCTCGAGCGCGGCCGCGCCCGTCCGCAGCTCGTCGGCGTCCAGCTCGGCCGCCGCCCGGGTGGGCCGGTCGACGAGGTTTGTCACGCCGAGCCCGTAGCGGAGCAGCTCTCGGTCCTCCTCGGGGTTCAGTCGCCGGGGAGTGAGCCCGGCGAGGTGCAGCGCCGGCCAGAACCGGTTGCCCGGCCGCGCGAAGTGGTGGCCCCGGGCGGCCGACAGGAGCGAGGGGTTGATCCCGCAGAACAGCACGGCGAGCCCCGGCGCCACGACGTCGGGCAGCGGCTTGCCCGGCCGGGGCTGCGGGGTCGGTGCGAGGGGCACCGGGCGATTCTGCCGCCTGACCAGGGTCCTGCCGCGCCGTGGTTGGGTTCCCGGCATGACCTTCTCGATCGTCGGCCGCAGTCCGGACGGTTCGGCGCTGGGCGTCGCCGTGGCCAGCAAGTTCCTGGCGGCCGGGGCCTACGTGCCCGCCGCGGGGGCCGACGCGGGCGCGATCGCCACGCAGGCCCACGTCAACCTCGCGCTCAAGGAGCGTGGCCTGCGGATGCTGCGGGACGGGATGGGAGCCGCGGACCTGCTCGACCGGTTCTTCGCCGACGATCCGGACCGGGCCCAGCGGCAGGCCGGGGTCGTGGACGTCTCCGGCGCGGCGGCCACCTTCACCGGCGACCGGGCCCAGCCGTGGGCCGGCGGCCGGACCGGGGAGGGACCCGAGGGGTCGTTCGCCGCGCAGGGGAACCTGCTCGCCGGGCCGGAGGTGGTCGACGCGATGGTCGATTCCTGGTTGGCCTCCGCCGACCAGCCGTCGCTGGCGCGCCGCCTGGTCGCCGCGCTCACGGCCGGCCAGGCGGCCGGCGGCGATCCCCGCGGCAAGCAGGCGGCCGCGCTCCTGGTGGTCTCGCCGGGCGCCGGCTACGGGGGGCTCGGGGACGTCGTCGTGGACCTGCGCAGCGACGACGCGCCGGAGCCGATCGCGGAGCTGGCCCGGATGCTGGACCTGCACGACCTGTACTTCGGCAGCACGCCCGCCGACCAGCTCCTTCCCTACGACGCCCAGCTCACCGGTGAGCTCGCCGAGCGGCTGGCCGTCGCCGGGTACCGCAGCGGCGACGTGCGGCGCGACCTCTACGACTGGATGGGCCGGGAGAACTTCGAGGAGCGGTGGCACGATGACCGGCTCGATCCCGTCGTCCTGCAGCACCTGCGCGCGACGACGGCGCAGAGCTGAGGATGGTGCCCGTGGACGACCTGATCCGATCCGATGTGACCGTTGCCGGGCGCCGGCTGGATGTTCTCGCTGCCCCGCCCGGCCGTGGACGTGCGCTCGTGTTCCACAGCGGCACGCCCAGCGCCGCCGTCCCGTTCGCCCCGCTCGTCGAGGCGGGCGCGGACGCCGGGCTGCGGCTGGTGACGTGGTCGCGCCCGGGCTACGGGCACTCCGACCCGGCGCCGGGCCGCACGGTCGCCGACGTGGCGGCCGACACCGCGGCGGTGCTCGACGAGCTGGGCGCCGCCGAGTTCGTCACCCTCGGCTGGTCCGGGGGTGGGCCGCACGCCCTCGCCTGCGCCGCGCTGCTCCCCGGCCGCTGCGTCGCCGCCGCGACGCTGGCCGGCGTCGGACCCTACGGCGCCGACGGGCTGGACTTCCTGGCCGGGATGGGCGAGGAAAACGTCGAGGAGTTCTCGCTCGCGCTGCGGGGCGAGTCGGCGCTCACCCCCTGGCTCGAGGAGCAGGCCGCCGCGCTCGCCGCGGTCACCGCCGATGACGTGGCCCGGTCCCTCGGCGGTCTCGTCTCACCGGTGGACACGGCGTCGCTCACCGGCGAGTTCGCCGAGTACCTGGCGGCGACCTTCCGGCGCGCCGTCTCCACCGGCGTGGCGGGCTGGCGCGACGACGACCTCGCCTTCGTCCGCGACTGGGGCTTCGACCTGGCGGCGATCGACGTCCCGGTGTCGGTCTGGCAGGGCCACCAGGACCTGATGGTGCCGCCGTCGCACGGGCGATGGCTCGCCGACCGGCTGCCGAACGCGCGGGACCACGTGCATCCCGACGAGGGGCACCTGTCCCTCGCGGTCGGGGCGATGGACCGCATCGTCGCGGACCTCGCCGCCTCGGCGGGCTGATCCGGCACCTGCCGGGCATCCGGTCAGCCGGGGCCGGCCGGAGCCTCGGTCAGAACGACAGCATCCCGCTGACCAGCGCGCGCCACGTGATCGGCCCTACGATCCCGTCCACGAGTACCTCCGGGTAGCTCGTGGCCAGCGCCTCCTGGAAACCGCGGACCGCCTCGTCCGTCTTCGGACCGAAGATGCCGTCGATCTGCAGGCCGAGGCTCGGGTCACCGGACTCGTTGCGGTACTGGAACTCCTCCTGCACGCCCCGCACCGCGTCGCCGGTGCTGCCCTTCTTCACCGTGACGACCAGCGCCGCCCAGGTCTTCGGGCCGACGATCCCGTCGACGGACAGCTTCTTCTCCTGCTGGAACGCGCGGACCGCGCCCTCGGTCGCCGTGTCGAAGTGGCCGTTGACGGTCGCCGGGTGGTTCCGGGCGCGCAGCAGGTACTGCAGCGTGCGGACAGGATGCTCGAGCGCGTAGCCCTGAGGGACGACGGGCCAGGGCCGGATCGAGTCGGTGGCGACGTCTTCCATCGTGTTCTCGGACAACGTGGGTTCCCCCTTCTGATGCAATCAGTACGCGACCGACGATGACGGAGCGCTCGTCACGGCCGTGTCACACCGCTGTCACCCGGTCCCTAGGCTCGCGGCGTGTCGGCGACCGGTTCGGGAATCCCCGCCTCCCGCGGGGTTCCCGCCGCCCGCCAGACGCTCGCGCTGCTGCAGGCCCTGGCCCGGCAGCCCGGCCCGGTTCCGGCGGCGGCGCTGGCCCGCGAGCTCGGCCTGCCGCGCTCGACCACCTACCACCTGCTCGCCGAACTGCAGCAGGCCGGCTTCGTCGTCCACCTGCCCGAGGAACGGCGCTACGGGCTGGGCGTGAGCGCGTTCGAGATCGGCAGCGCCTACTCCCGCCAGGAGCCGCTGGCCCGTCTGGCCCGGCCCGTGCTGGCCCGGCTCGTCGACGCGGTCGGCAACTCGGCGCACCTCGCCGTCCTGCACGGCCGGGAGGTGCTCTACGTGGTGGAGCAGCGCGCGCCCGGCCGCCCTCCGCTGGTCACCGACGTCGGCGTGCGCCTCCCGGCGCAGCTCACCGCCAGCGGTCGGGCGATGCTCGCCGACCTGCCGGCCCCGCACGTCCGGGCGCTGTTCCCCGACGCGGCGGCCTTCGTCGACCGGCACGGGCTGGGCCCGCGCCGGCTCTCCGAACTGCGGCGGCTGCTGGGCGGTGTGCGCCGGGCCGGGCACGCCACCGAGGACGGCGAGGTGACGCCGGGGTTCGCCTCGGTGGCCGCCGCCGTCCACGACCATGCGGGGCGCCCCACGGCGGCCGTCGCCGTCACCTTTCCCGGCGACGACGTCGACGGCGCGGGAAGGGACGAGCTGGCGGTCCGGGTGAGCCGGGCGGCGGCCGAACTGACCCGGCGCATCAACGGCCGGCCGCCGAAACGTCTGGGATACCGGACAACTCCTCCGCTCGGGGGCTAGGACGACGGGCCGTCGGGGTGTGCACTGGCCTGCATGGATGCCTGTTCCGTGCTCGTCGGCACCGGTCCGGTCGCCCCGGAGGACGTCGTCCGCGTCGCCCGCGGCGGCTGCGGCGTGCGGCTGACCGACGACGCCGTCGCCGAGATCGCCCGCAGCCGCGCCGTCATCGACGGCCTAGCGGGCGACGTCGAGCCGCACTACGGGGTGTCCACCGGGTTCGGCGCCCTGGCCACCAAGCACATCCCGCCGGAGCGGCGGGCCCAGCTGCAGCGCAGCCTCATCCGCTCGCACGCCGCCGGCTCCGGCCCCGAGGTGGAGGCCGAAGTGGTCCGCGCGCTCATGCTGCTGCGGCTGTCGACGCTCGCCACCGGCCGCACGGGGGTGCGGGTCGAGACCGCCCAGGCCTACGCCGCTCTGCTCGACGCGGGTCTGAGCCCGGTCGTGCACGAGTACGGCTCCCTCGGCTGCTCGGGCGACCTCGCTCCGCTGTCCTCGATCGCCCTGGCCGTCATGGGCGAGGGCCAGGTCCGCGACGCCGCCGGCGAGCTGCGCCCCGCCGCGGAGGCGCTGCGCGCGCACGGCATCGAGCCGGTCGAGCTCGCCGAGAAGGAGGGCCTCGCGCTGGTCAACGGCACCGACGGCATGCTTGGCATGCTGGTGCTCGCGCTGGCCGACCTGCGCCGGCTGCTGGCGACGGCCGACGTCGCCGCCGCCATGAGCGTGGAGGCGCTGCTCGGCACCGACGCCGTCTTCGCCGGCGACCTGCACGCGCTGCGGCCGCATCCGGGGCAGGCGGCGTCGGCGGCGAACCTGCGGGCCCTGCTGGCCGGCAGCGGCGTGATGGAGAGCCACCGCGGCCCCGAGTGCACCCGCGTGCAGGACGCCTACTCGCTGCGCTGCGCCCCCCAGGTCCACGGCGCCGCGCGCGACACCCTCGCCCACGCCGCCGCGGTGGCCGACCGCGAGCTGGCCTCGGCGATCGACAACCCGGTGGTCACCCTCGACGGGCGCGTGGAGTCGAACGGCAACTTCCACGGCGCACCGGTCGGGTACGTGCTGGACTTCCTCGCGATCGCCGTCGCCGACGTGGCGAGCATGAGCGAGCGCCGCACCGACCGCTTCCTCGACGCCGCCCGCAACAACGGGCTGCCGCCGTTCCTCGCCGGTGACCCGGGCGTCGACTCGGGCCTGATGATCGCGCAGTACACGGCGGCCGGGATCGTCAGCGAGCTCAAGCGCCTCGCGGCCCCGGCGAGCGTCGACTCGATCCCCTCCTCGGCGATGCAGGAGGACCACGTCTCGATGGGCTGGGCCGCCGCCCGCAAGCTGCGCCGGGCGCTGGACGGCCTCACCCGGGTGCTGGCCGTCGAGCTCATGACCGCCGCCCGCGCCCTGGACCTGCGGGCCCCCCTCGCCCCCGCCGTCCCGACCGGTGCCGTGCGGGACGCCGTCCGGACGGCGGGCGTTCCCGGCCCCGGACCCGACCGGCACCTGGCCCCGGAGATCGAGACCGTCGTCGGCCTCGTCACCACCGGCGCCGTCCTCGGCGCCACCGGCATCGACCTCGCCTGACCTGTCAGAAGGAGAGTTCCCATGGACGGAGCACGACCCGTGCGGTCCCCGCGCGGCACGACCCTCACCGCCCGCAGCTGGCAGACCGAGGCGCCGCTGCGCATGCTGCAGAACAACCTCGACCCGGAGGTGGCCGAGCGGCCCGACGACCTGGTCGTCTACGGCGGCACGGGTCGCGCGGCGCGCGACTGGCGCAGCTTCGACGCGATGGTGCGCACGCTCACCACGCTGAAGGACGACGAGACGATGCTCGTCCAGTCGGGCCGGCCGGTCGGCGTCCTGCAGACCCACGAGTGGGCCCCCCGGGTGCTCATCGCCAACTCCAACCTGGTCGGCGACTGGGCGACCTGGCCGGAGTTCCGCCGCCTCGAGCACCTCGGCCTGACCATGTACGGCCAGATGACCGCGGGCTCGTGGATCTACATCGGCACCCAGGGCATCCTGCAGGGCACCTACGAGACGTTCGCCGCGGTGGCCGCGAAACGCTTCGGCGGCACGCTCGCCGGCACGCTGACCCTCACCGGCGGGTGCGGCGGCATGGGCGGCGCGCAGCCGCTCGCGGTCACGCTCAACGGCGGGGTGTGCCTGGTCGTCGACGTCGACGCCGCCCGCCTGCACCGGCGGGTCGAGCACCGCTACCTCGACGAGGTGGCCGACGACCTCGACGACGCCCTCGAGCGGTGCCTGGCCGCCAAGCGCGAGCGGCGGCCGCTGTCGGTGGGGCTGGTCGGCAACTGCGCGACGGTGTTCCCCGAACTGCTGCGCCGGGGCGCCGAGATCGACGTCGTCACCGACCAGACGTCGGCCCACGACCCGCTGAGCTACCTGCCCGAGGGCGTGGACCCGGCCGACTGGCACGACTACGCGGCGGCGAAGCCCGAGGAGTTCACCGACCGGGCGCGGGCCTCGATGGCCCGGCACGTCGAGGCCATGGTCGGCTTCCTGGACGCCGGCGCCGAGGTGTTCGACTACGGCAACTCCATCCGCGACGAGGCCCGGCAGGGCGGTTACGAGCGCGCGTTCGCCTTCCCTGGCTTCGTGCCGGCCTACATCCGACCCCTGTTCTGCGAGGGCAAGGGCCCGTTCCGGTGGGCGGCGCTCTCCGGCGACCCCAAGGACATCGCGGCCACCGACCGCGCCGTCCTCGACCTGTTCCCCGAGAACGACCACCTGCAGCGGTGGATCAGGGCCGCGCAGGACAAGGTCGCCTTCCAGGGCCTGCCCGCACGCATCTGCTGGCTGGGCCACGGCGAGCGCGACCTGGCCGGCCTCCGGTTCAACGACATGGTGGCCTCCGGGGAGATCAGCGCCCCGATCGTCATCGGCCGCGACCACCTCGACTCGGGATCGGTGGCCTCCCCCTACCGCGAGACCGAGGCGATGGCCGACGGCTCCGACGCCATCGCCGACTGGCCGCTGCTCAACGCCCTGGTGAACACCGCGTCCGGCGCCAGCTGGGTGTCGATCCACCACGGCGGCGGCGTCGGCATCGGCCGCTCGATCCACGCCGGCCAGGTGTCGGTCGCCGACGGCACGCCGCTGGCGGCGCGGAAGCTGGAACGGGTGCTGCGCAACGACCCGGCGATGGGCGTCATCCGCCACGTGGACGCCGGCTACGACCTCGCGGCCGAGGTCGCCGACGCCCAGGGCATCCGGGTCCCGATGCGGGAGGGCCAGTGACGGCAGAAATGGCCACTTCTGCCGCCGGGGGGTGGGCGTGAGCTCGTTCGGGTCGATGTGGGCGGACCTGGAACCGGTCGGCCGGCACTCGTCGACCGGCGGGTACCGCCGCTTCGCCTGGACGGCGGTCGACGCCACGCTGCGGGAGTGGTTCCGCGGCGAGGCGGAGCGCCGCGGGCTGGACTTGGTGACCGACCGGGCCGGCAACCTGTGGGCCTGGAGCGGCAACCCGGACGCCGACGGGCCGGGGCTGGTCGTCGGCAGCCACCTGGACTCCGTGCCGGACGGCGGGGCCTTCGACGGGCCGCTCGGCGTGGTGTCCGCGTTCGCCGCGCTCGACGAACTGCGTGCCCGCGGCTTCGTGCCCGACCGGCCGCTGGGCATCGCGTGCTTCGCCGACGAGGAGGGCGCCCGGTTCGGGGTCGCCTGCGCCGGGTCCCGGCTGCTCACCGGCGTCCTCGACCCCGACCGGGCCCGCGCCCTGACCGACGACGACGGCACCACGATGGCCGAGGCGATGGCTACCGCCGGGCACGACGCCGCCGTCCTGGGCCGCGACGAGGAGACGCTGCGCCGGGTTGGCACCTTCCTCGAGCTGCACGTCGAGCAGGGCCGCGGGCTCGTCGACACCGGTGACCCGGTCGGGGTGGCGTCGTCCATCTGGCCGCACGGGCGGTGGCGGCTGGACCTTCGCGGGCGGGCCGACCATGCCGGCACCACGCGGCTGGCCGACCGGGACGACCCCATGCTGGCGCTGGTCGGCGCCATCTCGGTCGCCCGGGCGTCGGCGGAGCGGCACGGCAGCCTGGCCACGGTCGGCAAGCTGCGGGTGCGCCCCAACGGGGTCAACGCGATCCCTTCGGAGGTCACCGCCTGGCTCGACGCCCGCGGGCCGTCGGAGGACGGCGTACGGAGCGTCGTGGCGGAGGTCGCCGAGGCGGCCGGCACCGTGCCCGCCGAGGAGTCCTGGACGTCGTCGACCGACTTCGACGCGGGCCTGCGCGACCGGCTCGCCGCCGTCGTCGGGGAGGGCGCCGGCATGCCGGCACCCGTGCTGCCCACCGGCGCCGGGCACGACGCCGGCATCCTGTCGGCGGCCGGGGTCGAGACGGCGATGCTGTTCGTCCGCAACCCGACCGGCGTCTCGCACTCCCCCGCCGAGCACGCGGAACCCGCCGACTGCCTCGCGGGCGTCGATGCCCTCGCCCGCGCGATCGAGGCCCTCGCGTGACGGCCTACTGGTGCGAGCACGCCTGGCTCGACCCGGCAGTCATGGCCGGAAGTGCCGTCTCGGGGCGCGTGCGGATCGAGGTCGAGGACGGGCGGATCACCGGCGTGCACCCCGGCGTCGCCCCGGCGCCCGGCGACGTCCGGCTGCCCGGCCTCGTGCTCCCCGGCTTCGCCAACGCGCACTCGCACGCCTTCCACCGGGCCCTCCGCGGACACACCCACGACGCCGGCGGCACGTTCTGGACCTGGCGCGAGCGGATGTACGCCGTCGCGGGACGGCTCGACCCCGAGCGCTACCTGGCCCTCGCCCGGGCGACGTACGCCGAGATGGCGCTGGCCGGGGTGACCTGCGTCGGCGAGTTCCACTACCTGCACCACGCGCCCGGCGGCAGCCCGTACGCCGATCCCAACGCGATGGGCGAGGCGCTGATCCAGGCCGCCGCCGACGCCGGCATCCGGCTCACCCTGCTCGACGCCTGCTACGTCGCCGGCGGGCTCGAGGGCACCGGGCACCTGCCGCTGAACGACGTCCAGGCCCGCTTCTCCGACGGCGACGCCGTCGCGTGGGCCGACCGGGTCGCACTCCTGCGCGACCGGCCGGGCGTGCGGATCGGCGCCGCCGTGCACTCGGTGCGCGCGGTGCCGGCCGAGCAGCTGCCGGTCGTCGCGCGTGCCGCCACCGGCCGGCCGCTGCACGTGCACCTCTCCGAGCAGCCCGCCGAGAACGAGGCCTGCTCCGCCTACTACGGCGCCACCCCGACGCGGCTGCTCGACGAGCACGGCGTGCTCGGGCCGGACACGACGGCCGTCCACGCCACGCACCTGACCGGCGACGAGATCACCGCCCTCGGCGCCACCGGCACGGCCGTGTGCGCCTGCCCCAGCACGGAGGCCGACCTCGCCGACGGCGTCGGGGCCTTCCGGTGGCTCCGGGACGCCGGCTCCCCCCTCTGCCTGGGCAGTGACCAGCATGCAACAACCGACCTGCTGGCCGAGGCCCGCCTGGTCGAGGCGCACGAGCGGCTGGTCACCGGCGAGCGCGGCCGGTTCCGCCCGGCCGAGCTGGTCGAGGCGCTCACCGCGGCCGGCCACCGCGCGCTGGGCTGGACCGACGCCGGGCGGCTCGCCGTGGGGCGGCGCGCCGACCTGGTCGCCGTCCGCCTCGACACTCCCCGCACCGCCGGCTGCGCCCCCGGCCAGCTGGTCATGGCCGCCGCCGCTGCGGACGTGCACACCGTCGTCGTCGACGGCCGGGTCGTGGTCGCCGACGGAGAGCACGTCCTGGGCGACGTCGGCCGGCTGCTGACCGAGGCCATCGCGCCGCTGTGGGAGGATGCATGAGCACGCTGGTCACCGGCATCGCCGAGCTGGTCACGAACGACGGGACCGTCGGCGACGGCCCGCTCGGCCTGGTCGCGGACGCCGCGGTCGTCGTCGAGGACGGCGTCGTCGCCTGGGTCGGCCCCGCGCACGCCGCGCCCGACGCCGACGCCCGCATCGACGTGGGCGGCCGGGCGGTGATCCCGGGATTCGTCGACAGCCACGCCCACCTGGTCTTCTCCGGTGACCGCGCGGCCGAGTTCGAGGCCCGCATGTCGGGCGAGCGCTACGACGGCGGCGGCATCGCCTCGACCGTCGCGGCGACCCGGGCGGCGTCCGACGAGACCCTGCGCGCGCGGCTGCGAGCGCTTGTGACCGAGATGCGGGCGCAGGGCACGACGACGGTCGAGGTGAAGAGCGGTTACGGGCTCACCGTCGAGGACGAGGCCCGGGCGCTGCGGCTGGCCGCGGAGATCACGCCGGAGACGACCTTCCTGGGCGCGCACGTGGTGCCGGCCGAGTACAGCGGTCGCGTGGACGACTACATCGGGCTGGTCACCGGGCCGATGCTCGCGGCCTGTGCCCCGCACGCCCGCTGGATCGACGTCTTCTGCGAGCCGGCGTCGGCGCACGCGTTCGACGGCGACGCCGCGCGCGCCGTTCTGGAGGCCGGCCGGGCCGCGGGACTGGAACTGCGGGTGCACGCCAACCAGCTGTCGGCCGGCCCCGGCGTCCGGCTCGCGGTGGAACTGGGTGCCGCGAGCGCCGACCACTGCACCCACCTGACCGACGCCGACGTCGATGCACTCGCCGGCGGCTCGACGGTCGCGACGCTGCTGCCGGGGGTCGAGTTCTCCACCCGCTCGCCGTATCCCGACGCCCGGGGCCTGCTGGCGGCCGGGGTGACGGTGGCCCTGGCGACCGACTGCAACCCGGGCAGCTGCTTCACCTCGTCGATGGCGTTCTGCGTCGCGCTGGCGGTGCGGGAGATGGCTATGACCCCGGCCGAGGCGCTGTGGGCGGCGACCGCCGGGGGCGCGGCCGCGCTCCGCCGGTCGGACGTGGGGCACCTGCGCCCGGGCGCCCGCGCCCACCTCGCCGTCCTCGATGCGCCGTCCTACCGGCACCTGGCCTACCGGCCGGGGGTGCCGCTGGCCCGCACCCTGGAGCTGCCGGCGACGGAGGCCCTCAGCCGCCCTTGACGGCGAGCCGCCGCAGCCGGTCGAGGAGCTCGGCGAACTCCCGGGACATGGTCGTGTCCGTGCGCCGCAGCACCTCCTGCGATCCGCCGTCCTCGACCGTGACGGTGTAACTCATCGCATCGGGCGCGGTCCGGGCCGACCCGGACGGCGCCGGGTCCGCCCGGGCCGCCGAGAGCAGGTCGGTCAGCTGCCGGACCTCGTCGTCCGGCAGCGTCGACAGGTCGAGGACCACGGGCGGCTGCCCGAGCCGGAGCGCGGCGGCGAGGCCGCCGTGCTCCGCCAGCGTCAGCTTCATTCCGCTGGCATACCCGGGACGGGCGACCGCCGCCAGTCCCCTACGACGAGAGCAGCTCGGAACGCAGCCGGTTCACCTGGGCGGTGAGCTCGTCGAACTGGCGGACGAGTTCCTCGCGCGGGGGCGGGATGACAGCCGCCGCCTGCTTGGTGCCGCCGCGGGCGGCGACGGTGGTGCCGACGCCGACCTGCTCCCACGCCTCCCGCACGGCGGTCTGCTGGCTGCCACCCACGCCGTAGAGCTCGGCGGCCTTGCTGATGGTCGTCTGGGCGAAGGCCGCGAAGTCCGTCGTCGGGGTGGAGGCCCGCAGTGACTGGTACCAGATGCGACCGGCGACCTCCCACGCGTAGCCGCCGATCGCCACGGCGGCCAGGTAGAAGGCGTGGTTGGGGATGCCGGAGTTGATGTGCACTCCCCCGTTGTCGCCCTCGTCGGTGTCGGGGAGGTCGACGTAGTGGTCCATGTGGGCGGGCTGGGGGTCCTTGCCGAACGTCTCGTTGTCGTACGCCTCGCCGGGCGCCTTCAGCGACCGCAGGGCGTCGGCCTCGATGCCCGGCGTGAACACCTCCGGCCCGATCAGCCAGTCGGCCTGCTCGGCGGTCTGCTTCAGCGTCCACTGCTTGACCAGCGACCCCATGCAGTCCGAGATCGACTCGTTCAGGGCGCCCGACTGGTTGTGGTACTCCAGGCCGGCCGTGAACTCGGTGACCCCGTGGGTCAGTTCGTGGCCGATCACGTCGAGGGAGCCGGTGAAGTCGGTGAAGATGACGCCGTCGCCGTCCCCGAAGACCATCTCCTGGCCGTCCCAGAACGCGTTGTTGTAACGGAGGCCGCGATGCACGTACCCGTCCAGACGCATGCCGCGGTCATCGATCGAGTTGCGGCTGAGGACCTCCAGGTAGAACTGCCGGGTCGCGCCGAGGCCGTCGAAGGCCGCATTGACCGAGCGGTCGGACGACGCGTGGCCCTGCTCGGTGCGGACGAGGACGGCGTTGCTCAGCCGGGTGCTGTTCCGGCAGTCGAACACGGACCGCCGGCCGTTGGTGGGCGCGGAGACGCCCAGCAGCCCGGCGCGCACCTCGCGCTGTCCCCGCAACCGCGCGGTGGTGAGCAGCGTCTGCCGGGCCGCCTCGCGGACGGCGGCGTCACTGCTCTCCGCGAGCCGGTCGAGGATGTGCGGCGGCACGATGCAGTTCAGATGACGGGTCATGAGGGCACCTCGGTCTGTCGTAGTGGTGGATGAGTTGATGCGAGGCCGGCCTCGGAGCAGGCCGGTGCACGGGGGGCGGGCGCGCGCAGACGGGCGACGTCGGCCGCTGTGGTCAGCCCGTAGAGCTCAGCGGTGGCGAGGCGCAGCACGACCTGGCGCTCGACCGCCATCGCTCGCTCCCCCCGCCGACGTCCCGGAACATCGCAGGGATCGTGGCGTCCGGGCCGTCACGGCGGCGTCACCGGAGCGTCACCGGAGCGTCACAGCCGCCGTACCGCGGCTCTCGTGGGCCCGCACGGCCGTCGAGAACCTTCACAGGGAGCGTGCAGGGCGCCGCTCTAGGCTCGCCGCATGGCTTCCCTCCTGACCGCGCGGGCCGACGTCGTCACCGACGCCCCCGCCCGCTACGCCAAGCAGCTCGTCTCGCACCTCGGTCGCCGCGTCGAGTTCACCACCGACGGCGACACCTCGACCGCGACGTTCGGCGAGGCCACCGGTGCGGTCGTCGTCGGCGAGGGAGTGCTCGTCCTGCGCGCCGAGGCCCCCGACGCCGAGTCGCTGGCCCGGGTGCAGCACGTGCTCGGCAGCCACCTCGAGCGCTTCGGCCAGCGCAACGAGCTGACGGTCACCTGGACGACGACGCAGGACACCGCCCCCTCGCTCTAGGCGCGTGGCGGCGCCGCGATGCCCGTGGCGCTGGACTGCGCCGGTGTGTCAGCGCCCCGGCCGGCGACGGGCGCCGGATCGATCCCCGCGTCGTCCCGTTCGTGCTCGGGCAGGGCGGGGCGGCGGTCCTCCCCGACTGTCGGCTCGGCCTTCGGCTGGCCGCGCCGGTGGTCCCACACGTCGCGCAGGATCACCTGGACGATGCTGGCGACCGGGATCGCGAGCAGCGCACCCAGGATGCCCAGCAACTCGACGCCGATGAGGATCGCGACGATCACCGTCAGCGGGTTGACCTTGACGGTGCGCGCGAACACGAGTGGCTGCAGCAGGTGGTTCTCCAGCTGCTGGTACAGGACGAAGAAGATCAGGACGGCGATGCCTGCGGGCACCGAGTGGATGAAGCCGGCCAGGACGGCGACCACCCCGCCGATGGTGGCGCCGACCAGCGGGATGAGGTCGACGATCCCCACGAACAGTGCGATCAGCCCGGCGAACGGCACGCCGCAGATCAGCAGGACGACGTAGGTGAGCAGGCCGCAGATGAAGCTGATCAGCAGGTTCCCCGACAGGTAACCGGTGACCGACTTGGCGCAGTCGGTGGCCACCCGCCGGATCCGCTCGCCGGTGGCCGGCTCGAACAGGTTGAGCGTGCCGTCGACGATCTTCGGGCCCTCCAGCACCATCAGATAGGCCAGCACGAGAACGGTGAGGAACCCGGCGACACCCGTGGCGAGCCCGCTGAGGACGCCGGCCGCCGGTGTGGTCAGGCCGCTGGCGAACTTGCCGATCTTGTCCTGGTTGTCCTGCACCCACTGCAGGGCATTGGTTCGGTCGAGCAACCCGCCGACCGGTCCGCGGCCGTTGCGGGCGTCCTCGATCATCTGCGGCAGCTGACCGGCGACCTTGGTGCCCTCCTGGGCGAGCGGCACGGCGAACGCGGTGATGACGGCGGCCAGGAGCAGGAAGGCGACCACGAACACGACGAGCGTCGCCAGCGACCGGCGCTTGCCGCCGAACACGCGCCGCTGGATCCAGCCGACGACAGGGGCGAGCGCAACGGCGAAGAACGCGCCCACCACCAGCCAGGTGACGACCTGCCGGATGTGGATCAGGATGTACAGGGCCAGCGCGGTGACCAGCAGCCAGCCGATCGTCGCGAGGATCGTCCGGGTCGGCACGGGCGGCTGCGGTCGAGCCGCGACAGGGGAACTCACCCCCGCGCTATGCCCCGGCCGCAGAGCACGCATTCATGTGGCGCGCTACCGAAATCCGGACAGCGCTGCCTCCGCCGCGACGGTGAGCGCCGCAGCGCCCTGACCAGCTTCCTCCCCTGGCCATAGGTGAGACCGGCGGCAGCGATCCAGGTGCTCCCGACTCTGCGCCAGGCGCCGGGGGTCGGCCGGCCGAAGCCCGCCCGGCCCCGTGTCCTCCCGGTTGCGCCGCGACGGTACGTCACCCACCGTAGGGCGGGGACCGCCCCGCCCGGTGGGGCGCAGCGCAGCAGGCCGCTGCCGCGCCGTCCCGACCCAGGCTGGAGAGCCGTCATGACATCGGAGACCGTCGCCACGGACACCCCGGCGAGGCCGAGGCGGGACCGCACCCACTGGCTGTACATCGCGGTGATCGTGGCGGTGCTCCTCGGCATCCTCGTCGGCTTCGCGTTCCCGGACTTCGCCGTCGGCCTGAAGTGGCTGGGCACCGCCTTCGTGGCTTTGATCAGGATGCTCATCGGGCCGGTCATCTTCTGCACGATCGTGCTCGGCATCGGCGCCCTGCGGAAGGCGGCCAGCGTCGGGCGGATCGGCGGCCTCGCGCTGGGCTACTTCCTGATCATGTCGACGGTCGCGCTCGCCATCGGCCTGATCGTCGGCAACATCGTCCACCCCGGCAGCGGCCTCGAACTCTCCGACGAACTGCGCGGTCAGGGCGCCGACCTCGCCGGGACGGCCAAGGAGAGCGGCGGCACGATCGACTTCATCCTCGGCCTGGTGCCCACCACCCTCTTCTCCTCCCTGACCGAGGGGTCGGTGCTGCAGGCGCTGTTCGTCGCCCTGCTCGTGGGCTTCGCCATCCAGTCGCTGGGCCGCTCCGGCGAGCCGATCCTCCGGGCCGTCGGGTACCTGCAGAAGCTGGTCTTCCGGATCCTCGCCATGATCATGTGGCTCGCCCCGATCGGGGCCTTCGGTGCGATCGCCGCGGTCGTGGGCGAGACGGGGATCGACGCCCTGAAGAGCCTCGGCGTCCTCATGCTGGCCTTCTACCTGACCTGCGCGATCTTCGTGTTCGGCATCCTCGGCGCGATTCTCAAGGCGGCCACCGGGATCAACGTCTTCCGGCTGCTGAAGTACCTGGGCCGCGAGTTCCTGCTGATCGTCGCGACGTCGTCGTCGGAGACGGCGCTGCCCCGGCTCATCGCCAAGATGGAGCACGCCGGCGTCAGCAAGTCCGTCGCCGGCATCGTCGTGCCGACCGGGTACTCCTTCAACCTCGACGGCACCGCCATCTACCTCACGATGGCCTCGCTGTTCATCGCCGAGGCGCTGGGCGACCCGCTGTCGCTCGGCGAGCAGATCGGCCTGCTCCTGTTCATGATCATCGCCTCGAAGGGCGCGGCCGGTGTGACCGGCGCCGGCCTGGCCACCCTCGCCGGCGGCCTGTCCGCGCACCGACCGGAACTCCTCGACGGCGTCGGGCTCATCGTCGGCATCGACCGCTTCATGTCCGAGGCCCGCGCGGTCACCAACTTCGCCGGCAACGCGATCGCCACCGTCCTGGTCGCCACCTGGACCCACGAGCTGGACCGCGAGCAACTGGACGGCGCGCTCTCCGGAGATCGCCCGTTCGACGAGGCCACCATGCTCGACGACGACGCCCCCGACTCCGGCCCGAACGCCGGGCCGGGCGGACGGGACGCCCAGGCCGAGGAGCGGAACCTGGCCCGGTCCTCCGTGCACTGACGACTGTTCAGGGCGCGCCACGGGCGACGGCGACGGAGACCTCCCTGCAGCCGTCGCCCACGGCCGGCTGTCTCCGCGTGCCGGTGACGGCATGTCCGCGAGGACGTTATAACCTGCGACCCGGGACACAGGGAGGCGGGCAGTCACGTGCGTAAAATGGTTATAACGGTGGACCATGCGGACGGCATGTCGGCGGCAGAGGCATCGCCCCTGGCGACCAAGGCCGATCTCGCCTACGGACGGGTTCGGGAGCTCATCCTCACGGGAGAGCTCGAGCCCGGATCGGTGATCAACCAGGCGACGCTGGCTCGCACGATCGGGATCAGCACCACTCCGCTGCGTGAGGCGCTGCGCCGGCTGAAGCAGCAGGGCCTGGTCGAGTTGGACGCCCACCGGGACGCACGGGTGGCTCGGCTCGACGCCGAGGAGGCCCGCGACCTGCTGGAGCTGCGGTTGTCGCTCGATCCTCTGGCCGCCTCGCTCGCCGCCGAACGCCGCACCAGCCAGGACGTGGCCCGGATGCGGGCCGCGCTGGCGGGACTGGAGACGCTGCCGACCGACCCCACGCCGCAGCAGCTGGCCGCGCACCGCCATTTCCACTCCGCGATCTACCTCGCCTCGCACAACGCCCGCCTCGTGCGCACGCTCGACGACCTCTGGGACGCCGCGGACCGGTACCGCCGGCATGGCCTGCAGACCGAGCGAACCGCCGAGGAGCGGGAGGAGAAGGCCAGGGAACACCGGCTCCTCTTCGAGGCGGTCGTGGAGGGCGACGGCGAGACCGCGGCGGACGTCATGCGCACACACATCCGCACGAGCACGGGCGCCCGAGCCGCGTGGCAACTCGCGTCACCCGACGCGGCGGCGCGTCCGTGAGCGGCACGCGCACCACCGGCGGGCCGGCCGGCTCAGTGCCCACCCCGCGGATGCTGACCGTGCTGCTCGTGCAGTCCGCGCTCACCCAGGTGCTCACCTTCGTCCTGCGGCCGGCGGCCACCTACCGCGCCATCGAACTCGACGTCCCCGGCGCCTGGCTCGGTGTGCTCGGCGCCTCGTTCGCGGTCGTCCCGCTCCTCCTCGCGGTGCCGTCCGGGCAGGCCACCGACCGCTACGGGGAACGCCGCGTGATGCTCGCCGGCGCCGTTCTCATGGCCCTGTCGGCAGGGGTGCTCGTCGTGCTCGGCGGCTCCCCGGCCGGCGTCGTGCTGGGCACCGTGGTGCTCGGCACCGGGCACCTGTTGTCGGTCGTGGCGCAGCAGGCAGCGGTCGCCAACACCGCGGCGCCCGGCCGTTTCGACTCCGCGTTCGGCTACTACACCTTCGCCGCCTCGCTCGGGCAGGCGCTCGGCCCCGGCCTGATCATCCTGATAGGAGGGCGTCAGGCCATCCCCGACACCGGCGCCATCTTCCTCGTCGCCACGGCCATCGGCGTCGTCCTCGTCGCCTGCACCGCCCTGCTGCGCATGCCCACGCGACCAGCGGGTGCCGACAGCACCGACTCCGGCGCGATGCGGACCCTGCTCCGTCTGCCGGGGCTGCTCCGCGCCCTGTCGATCAGCTGCATCGTGCTGGCCGCCGTGGACATCACGCTGGTCTACCTGCCCGCTCTGGGCGCCGACCGCGGTCTTGCCGCCGGCTTCATCGGGCTGCTGCTGACCCTGCGCGCCGTGGCCTCGATGGTCTCCCGGTTCTTCCTGGGCCGGATGGTCGCGCGGATCGGACGCCGCCGGCTGATGATCGGCACGGTGGCGCTGTCAGCGGTCTCCATGGCCGCAGTGGGGCTCCCCCTCCCCCCGGCAGGCCTCGCCGCGATCGTCGTCCTCCTCGGACTCGGGCTGGGCGTCGGTCAGCCGCTGACCATGTCGTGGCTCGCACTGTCGGCGCCCCCAGGTCTGCGAGGGCGCGCGATGTCGCTGCGTCTGACCGGCAACCGGCTCGGTCAGGTGCTCATCCCGAGCACGGTCGGAGCCGTGGCGGCCGGTGTGGGCGCGGCGGGAGTGCTGTGGGCGACGGCGGCCGGGTTGGCGGTGGCCACGACCGCCGCACGCGGCATGGCTGCCGACGGACCGGCAGCCGATGGGCGGGCGCCGGCTACAGGCTGATCGCCACGGTGGCCGCCAGCTCGCGGCACGCCTCGCGGGCGGCCGCGTCCGGTGCGCCGGTCAGGCCGAGGGGTGCGGCCACCTGCTTCCAGCGCAGCCCCTTCGTGATCCGCTCGATCGCGGCCAGCGCGCCCGCCGTGTCGTCGTTGCCGTGCACGTACACGCCGTAGGGCAGACCGACGGTGGCATCGAGGCACGGGTAGTACACCGTGTCGAAGAAGTGCTTGAGCGCGCCGGACATGTAGCCGATGTTCGCCGGCGTCCCGAGCAGCACGCCGTCGGCGGCCAGCAGGTCCGCGGCCCCGGCCGAGAGCGCCGGGCGCACGGTCAGCTCGACCTCGTCCACCAGCGCGGCGCCCTCCCGTACCGCCTCGAGCAGGGCCTGCATCGCCGGGGAGGGCGTGTGGTGGACGACGAGCAGGCGCGGCATCGGGCCATCCTCTCCCCGTCGGGCCGGGTCCTACGACCGCAGACAGCTCCTCCGCCGCGCACTACGTTGCCGACCGCCCATCAACCCGCGGGGGCAGCGCGCGGAAGGAGCAGCGATGACGGAGAACGACACCCGCACCGTCATGGAGGGCTACCTGGGAGCCCTGTTCGACGGAACGGACTTCGGGCGGTTCTTCGCCCCGGACGTCGTCTGGACGACGATGGAGACCGGCGAGCAGGTACGCGGGCAGCAGGCGGTGAAGGACCTGATCGTCGGCATGCACAGCCAGGCCTTCGACGCCCACCCCGAACTCGTGGGCCTGGTCTGCGGCGAGGGGACGGCGCTGCTCGAGGCCGTCTTCGACGGCACGCACATCGCGGAGTTCGCCGGTGTGCCCGCGACGGGCGCCCACGTCCGCGTCCCGTACGCGATGGGGTACGACGTGGTCGGCGGCGTCATCACCGCGCTGCGCGCGTACCTGCCGGTGACGACGATGCGCGCACAACTCGCCGAAGCCGCCGCGGCGAAGCCCGTTCCGGCCGGCTGATCGGCCGCGGGCTCGTCAAGCGAGCCCGGCCACCGCGCCGATCCCGATGCCGATGAGCGTGGCGCCCAGCACGCGTCGCGACCACCGCACGACCGGCGGCCGCTCGAGCCACCCGACGGCGAGGTGCGCCAGCCACGTCAGGGTGAGCAGCCACAGGGTCGCCAGCGCGACGTCGATGGCGCACAGGAAGAGGGAGTACCGGAGCACCGGCGCCTCCGCCGGCACGAACTCCGGCAGCACCATCACGTAGAAGGCGCCGATCTTCGGGTTCAGCAGGTCGCTGAGCAGACCTGCGGCGAAAGCCCGGCGGTCGGCGCCCTCGACGACGAGGACGTAGCCGCCCTCCCCGGCCCTCGCCGTCGCTGCCGCGTGCCGTCCGGGCGCCCGGACGGCGAGCGAGGACGCCCCGAGGGCGACCAGGTACGCCGCACCCGCCCAGCGCATCCCCTGGTGCACCACCGGCGAGCCGGACACGATCGCCGCGGCACCGGTGGCGGCCGCCGCTCCCCACGCCAGCGATCCCGCCGCGACCCCGAAGGCGGAGGCGGCTCCGCTGCGCGGGCCGCCACGGACAGCGCAGTTCAGCACCAGGACGTCGTCCGGCCCGGGCGTGAGCGTCAGCGCGACCGACAGGAGCACGAATCCCGCGAGACCGTCCACCGCCGCCTCTTCTCGTGGTGCCCCAGCTCATGGAGGCCGCGCCGTCCCGGGCGGATACGCCGGCGGAGGACGACGTCGGCGATACTCGTGAGGCTGCCGGAATCCCGGCCGCCGGCCGTCGGTTCTCCTGATCGACACCTCCGCCGCGCCGTCGTGCGTGCGGCGGGAGCAGCCGCCGGTCCGGACACCGTCGAGGACACCGCGGCAACCCCGCGCCACCAGCAGGCACCCGCCTGCGCCGAGCAAGGAGACGACCACGTGAGGGCCACCATCGAGCCGGCGTCCAGCACGGCCGGGCGCAGCGACGCCGAGCGCACCGCCGCCGGCGAGGCCGCGCGGCGCCGCACCTTCGCGGTCATCAGCCACCCCGACGCCGGCAAGTCGACGCTCACCGAGGCCCTGGCCCTGCACGCGCGGGTGATCGGGCAGGCCGGCGCCGTGCACGGCAAGGCCGGCCGCCGGGGCACCGTCTCCGACTGGATGGAGATGGAGCGCGACCGCGGCATCTCCATCACCTCGGCCGCGCTGCAGTTCTCCTACCGCGACGCGGTCGTCAACCTGCTCGACACCCCCGGCCACGCCGACTTCTCCGAGGACACCTACCGCGTCCTCACCGCGGTCGACGCCGCGGTGATGCTCATCGACGCCGCCAAGGGCCTCGAGGCGCAGACGATGAAGCTCTTCGCGGTGTGCCGGCACCGCGGCATCCCGATCGTCACCGTCGTCAACAAGTGGGACCGCCCGGGCAAGGACGCGCTCGAGCTCATGGACGAGATCGCCGAGCGCACCGGCCTCACCCCCACGCCGCTGACCTGGCCGGTGGGCATCGCCGGCGACTTCCGCGGCGTGCTCGACCGCCGCGACGGCACGTTCCGCCGCTTCACCCGCACCGCCGGCGGCGCCACGATCGCCCCCGAGGAACTCCTGTCCGCGGCCGACGCCGCCGCCCAGGAGGGTGCGAACTGGGAGCAGGCGGTCGAGGAGTCCGAGCTGCTGGCCGAGACCGGTGCGGAGCACGACCAGGAGCTGTTCCTGTCCGGCATCACCACGCCCGTGCTGTTCGCCTCCGCGGTCTCCAACTTCGGCGTCGGGGCCCTGCTCGACTCGCTGGTCGACCTGGCTCCCCCGCCGTCCGGGCGGGAGGACGTCGGCGGCGCCGTGCGCTCCCTCGACGAGCCGTTCAGCGCCTTCGTGTTCAAGGTGCAGTCGGGCATGGACGCCGCGCACCGCGACCGGCTGGCCTACATCCGCATCTGCACCGGAGTCTTCGAGCGCGGCATGGTGGTCACCCATGCCGCCACCGGCCGGCCGTTCACCACGAAGTACGCCCAGCACGTGTTCGGCCGGGAGCGCGAGAGCGTGGAGCTGGCCTACCCTGGCGACGTCGTCGGCCTGGTGAACGCCAACGCGCTCGGCGTCGGCGACACGCTGTACGCCGAGAAGCCGGTCACCTATCCGCCGCTGACCACGTTCGCGCCCGAGCACTTCGCCGTCGCCCGCAGCAAGGAGACGGCCAAGCACAAGCAGTTCCGCAAGGGCATCGAGCAGCTGGACTCCGAGGGCGTCGTCCAGGTGCTGCGCTCCGACCGGTGGGGCGACCAGGCGCCGGTGCTGGCCGTCGTCGGACCGATGCAGTTCGAGGTCGCCAGCCACCGGATGGAGCACGAGTTCAACGCGCCCATCGCGCTGGAACGACTCCCCTACAGCCTCGCCCTGCGCACCGACGCCGGCGCCGTTCCGCAGGTCTCCGCCTCGGGCGGCGCCGAGGTGCTGCAGCGCGACAACGGTGATCTCCTCGCCGTCTTCACCGACAAGTGGGCGCTGCGGATGCTCCAGCAGCGACACCCGTCGCTGAACCTCGAGCCGCTGGTGGCCGCCCAGCTCGCCTGATCCTCGGCTCGTCCAGGAGCTTCGGTCCTGCCTGTATCCAGCGGACCACCTCAGACTCTGTAGGTGGAGCGACACGTTGAGGCTGGAGCCCACATGCACCCGATCGTCGACCGCACGCTCCCGGCTTCGCGGTTTCCCCGCCTCACGCCGCTGACAGACGACGTCGAGCTCCGCGCGTACGCCGACGCCTACGAAAGGGCGTCCGGCTACCGGGTGCCGGAGGCGCACCTGCGCCGATCGACGGTGTTGGGCCTGCTGGTGGCCGGCCGGCTCGTGGGCGGGGCGGTCCTGTCCGGGACAGAGCCTTTGCGCACCCTGCAGCGACTCCCGTCGTCCGAGCAAGGGCGGATCCGCGAGAGGCTGGCGCCACGCAGGGTGGTCGACGTGAGCTGCGTGTGGCTCACGGCTGAGTTTCGGAGGAGCGCGGTCTCCGGCATCTTCTGGTGGGCGCTGCTTCGGCGGATCCACCTCACAGGCGCCGAAGACGTGCTGTTCGGGACCGAGCGGCCCGGCCTCTACCGGCTCTACCTGACGACCCACGCCGAACTGCTGTACCAGGGACCGGTGACCGTGGACGGGCAGGACGTGTTCGGCTGGATCTTTCTCAAGAAGAACACCTCGCCCTGGCCGGTCGCCGCGCGCATGACCCTGCACACTGCTCGACGGCGCGCCCGGCGACCGGCACGGCGGGTGCGCGCGGGGGCGGCCACCGCGGCCGGACCCAGCCGTTGATGACGGACGCGGGGCGCGTGGGTGCGGATTACCTGCGCCGGGCCGCCGTCGAGGCCGCCGATCTGAAGGCGGCGAGCTATACGGCACTCGGTCTGTCCCCGCAGGCCCGCGTGCTGGACTTGGGGTGCGGTCCCGGCGTCGACGTCGGGGCCCTCGCCGCGTCGGCCGGACGGGTCGTCGGGGTGGATCTCGATGCGGATCTGCTTGCGGCAGCAGCACAGGCCGGCGCCGCCGGGAACGTGGTCCTGCTCCGGGCCGACGCCGCCGCCCTTCCCTTCGCGAGCGGCTCGTTCGACGCCGTCAGGTCCGAGCGGATGCTGCAGCACGTGCCGGACCCGGCCGCCGTGATCGCCGAACTGGTGCGGGTCACCCGCACCGGCGGGCGCGTGGTCCTGATCGACACCGATTGGACGTCGCTGTCGATCGGCTGCGGCGCGCTGGACCTCGAGCGGCGCGTCGTCGCGTCGCTGCTGCGGCGGGTGGCCCGTCATCCCGATGCCGGCCGGGAGCTGCTTCGGTCCGCCGCGGGGCTGCCGCTGGAGATCGACTCCGTGACCGTGCATCCGATGACCAGCGGCGACCTGGGCATGGTGCGTGGCATCGCGCATCTGGACCTCGCTGAGCAGCAGGCCGTCGAAGACCGGGCGGTGTCCCCTGAGCAGCTGGACCGGTGGCACGCGGCCCTCCTGACCGCCGCGGAGCACGGCACGTTGTTCGCCACGATCAACCTGGTACTTCTCGTGGCGCGCCGCCGCTAGCCGCAATGGGAGTGTCGGGGCCGGTCCGCTAGCAGCGGAGCGACCCGTCGGCGCGGCGGCAAGGACCACAGGCCGGTCGGGTTGGCGCCGATGGCGGATGCTCGGTTTCCTGCGGTCGAGTGCAACCGAACCGGGGTCTACCGGAGAAGGCGGTACGCAGACCACGACACTGGAGACGGCGATGGAGACGATCGGCAGCGATCCGCGCAGCCGACGACGACGCCGGCTGCTCGCCGCGCTCTCCGGCCTGCTCGCCGCCGCGGTGGCCCTGGGCGTCGCCGAACTCGTGGCGGCCGTGGTGAGTCCGGCGTCCTCGCCCGTCGTGGCCGTCGGCGACGCGGTGATCACCCTGGTGCCCGAGCCGGTCAAGGAGCTGGCCATCGCCACCTTCGGGCAGCACGACAAAACCGCCCTGATCGTGGGCACGCTGATCCTGACCGCGCTCTACGCGATGGGCGTCGGGCTGGTCTCCCTCCGCAGCCCCGGGCTCGGGACGCTCGGGATCCTCGCCTTCGGGCTGGTGGGCCTCGCCGCCGCCGTCACGCGACCGGCGAGCGGGCCGCTCGACGGCCTGCCGTCGCTCGCCGGCGCCGCCGCCGGCGTCATCACCCTTCGGGCGCTGATCGCCCGGCTGCCCGCCCGGGACGCCGTCCCGGCGGACGGCCCCGACCTCGACCGCCGCCGGTTCCTCGTCGCGAGCGGTGTCGCCCTGGGTGTCGCGGCCGTGGCCGGGGGTGGTGGCCGGCTGCTGAAGAACCGGTTCGACGTGTCCGCGGCCCGCGACGCGCTCGTGCTCCCCCGTCCGGCCTCCGCCGCGGGGGCGCTGCCGGGCGGGGCCGACCTCTCCCGTCAGGTGAAAGGGCTGACGCCGCTGTTCACCGGCAACCGCGACTTCTACCGGATCGACACCGCGCTCACCGTTCCGCAGGTGCGGCCGGCGGACTACCGGCTGACGCTCACCGGCATGTTCGACTCACCCGGCTCCCACACCCTGGACGAGCTGATGGGGCGGTCCGACCTCATCGAGCGCGACATCACCCTCACCTGCGTCTCCAACGAGATCGGCGGCGGGCTCGCCGGCACCGCCCGCTGGCTCGGCGTGCCGCTCGGCGCCCTGCTGCGCGAGCACGGCGTGCGGTCGGGCAGCGATCAGCTGGTCTGCCGGTCGACCGACGGGATGACCATCGGCGCGCCGACGCGCTCGGCGCTGGAGGTCGAGGACGCCATGCTGGCGTTCGGCATGAACGGCGAGCCACTGCCGGTCGAGCACGGCTTCCCGGTCCGGATGGTCATCCCGGGCCTCTACGGCTACGTGTCGGCCTGCAAGTGGCTCACCCGGATCCAGGCCACGACCTTCGCCGCGTTCGACGCGTACTGGGTGGAACGCGGCTGGGCCGCCAAGGGCCCCATCAAGGTCGCGTCCCGCATCGACACCCCCGCGTCCGGACGGTCGTTCACGGCCGGCCGCCGGGCCGTCGCCGGCGTCGCGTGGGCGCAGACCCGCGGCATCGGCCGGGTCGAGGTCAGGGTCGACGACGGGGACTGGATGGACGCCGAGCTGTCCCCCGCGGTCGGGCTGGACCTCTGGCGCCAGTGGGTCCTCCCCCACGACTTCGCCGCGGGCCGGCACACGATCACCGTCCGGGCCACCACTCTCGACGGCGAGACGCAGACCGGCGACCTCGCCGACCCCTTCCCGAACGGGGCGAGCGGCTGGCACTCCGTGGTGGTGACCGCCCGCTGACCATGCCGGTCCGCGGCCGGATCACAGCGAGCGGACGTCGGCCTCCACGGCCTCGAACGCCTTGCGGGCGGCGATGAGCACCGGGTCCCACACCGGCGCGAACGGCGGCGCGTAGGACAGGTCGAGGGACAGGATCTCGTCGACGGTCATCTCGTTCCAGATGCAGATGGCCAGCGCGTCGATGCGCTTGGCCGCCGCCTCCCGGCCCACGATCTGGGCGCCGAGCAGCCGCCCGCTGCGTCGCTCGGCGATCATGGTGACCCGGATCGGCGCGGCGCCCGGGAAGTAGCCGGCCTTCGTCGTGGAGTCGACGGCGGCCCGGACGAACGAGTACCCGGCCGCCTCGGCCTCGGCCGACGACAGGCCGGTGCGGGCGGCCTCGAGGTCGCAGACCCGCGTGATCGCGGTGCCGATGACGCCGGGGAAGGTGGCGTAGCCGCCGCCGATGTTGATCCCGGCGACCCGGCCCTGCTTGTTGGCGTGCGTGCCGAGCGCGACCACCACCCGCTGACCGGAGAGGCGGTGGACCGACTCGACGCAGTCGCCGGCCGCCCACACGCCCTCCACCCCGGTGCGCATGCGGGCGTCGACGGCGACCCCGCCCGAGGTGCCCAGGGGGATGCCCGCCTCCCGGGCCAGCGCGACGTTCGGCCGGACCCCGAGGCCGAGCACCACGAGGTCGGCGGGCAGCTCGCGGCCGCTCGCGGTGACGACGGCGCGGGCCCGGCCGTCGGTCCCCACGGCGATGGCCGCCACCCCGTCGGACAGCACCAGGTCGATGCCCTCCCCGCGGACGGCCTCGGCGATCTGCGCCCCCACGTCGGGGTCGAAGGTGCCGACCGGCGTCGCGGAGCGGTCGACGACGGTGACGTCGAGACCGCGAATCCGGCAGGCCTCGGCGATCTCCAGGCCGATGTAGCCACCCCCCACGACCACGACCCGGCGGACCGGGCCCCGGGCGAGCTCCGCCCGCAGCGTCGCGCCGTCGTCGAGCACCTGCACGCCGAAGACACCGTCGGCGTCGATACCCGGCACGGGCGGGCGCATGGGCACGCTGCCGGTGGCGTAGACCAGGTCGTCGAACGGCTCCCTGCCCTCCGCCCCGCTGTCGAGGTCCCGCCACGCGACCGTCCGGCGGTCCAGGTCAATGCCGACCACCTCGGTGCGCATCCGCACGTCGATGCCCGCGGCGCGGTGCTGCTCGGGCGTGCGTGCGACGAGCGCCGCCTCGTCGTCCACCGTGCCGCTGATCCAGTAGGGGATGCCGCACGCGGAGTACGACGTCGACCGACCGCGCTCGAAAATCACCACGTCGAGGTCGGGCTGCCGCTTCCGGGCCTGCGACGCCGCACTGCCGCCGGCCGCGTCCCCGCCGATCACCACCAGGCGCTGTCCCATCCCCGGGACGCTAGGGCACCTCGCCGCCGTCCGCCTGCCTCGGCCGCAGCCGCTGGACGAGCCCCGGGCCCACCTCCGCGGTCACGGTGCCGGCCGCGGACCACCCCAGCACGACCAGCCAGGACAGCGGGTCCAGCGGCGTACAGCCGAAGAACCGGCTGAGTCCCGGCGTCTGGACGACCGCGAACAGGACGGCGAGCGAGCCGGCGGCCGTCGCCAGGACCAGGGGGCTGCGCCGTCCCGCCCACGCCGTCTGCCCCAGCTGGGTGCCGATCAGCGCCGCGAGCCCCATCGTGCTCGCGCGGCCGAACGGACCGGTGAGCCGGCCGGTCGCCCAGGCGCCCGTGGCGCCCACGGTCGTCGCCGCGCCGCGGACGAGCACGCTGCGGCGGACCGCGTCGGTGAACCCGCGCTGCGGCCCGGCCAGCAGCACCGATGCCAGCGGATGACCGGCGAGCGGACCGGCGTCCCCCTCCACCGCCGCCGCGCGCGGTGTGGCGACGGCGACGGCGAGCGCGGGGAACATGTCGGTGAGCAGGTTGACCAGCAGCAGCTGGCGCGTGCCGAGCGGGGCGCGGCCGCCGACCGCGGTGCCGAGCACGGTGAAGACCACCTCGCCGGCGTTGCCGCCGACCAGCACGGAGACCGCCTCGCGCACGCGCGACCACATGGCGCGGCCCTCGGCGATCGAATCGACCAGGCGGGTCAGGTCCTGATCGGTGAGGACCAGGTCGGCGGCGGTGCGCGCGGCCGGCGACTCGGCGCCCGACACACCGACGCCCACGTCGGCCAGCCGGATGGCCGCGGCGTCGTTCACGCCGTCCCCCGTCATCGCCAGGGTGGCGCCGGCCCGGCGCAGGGCTCCGACCAGCGTCACCTTCTGCTCCGGGGACAGCCGGGCGAACACCGCGCCGGTGCGCACCATGTCGGCCCGTTCGGCGTCCGAGGCCCTCGCGAGCTGGGCGCCGGTGATCACCCGGTCGGCATCGGGAATGCCGGCCTGCGCGGCGATGGCGCCGGCCGTCTCGGGGTGGTCACCGGTGGCGACCAGCACCCGCACACCGGCGGCGCGCAGCTGCTCGATGGCCGCCACCGACGAGCCCCGCAGGGTGTCGGCCAGGCCGACCAGGCCCCGGAGCGTCATGCCCTGCGCCGCGTCGTCGAGGTCGTCGGTCGCCCCGTCGAGCCGCCGATCGGCGACCGCGAGGACGCGCAGCCCGTCGGAGGCGAGCTCCTGGACCCGCTCCCGCGCACCGCCGTCGTCCGTGCACCGGCGCAGGACCACCTCGGGCGCGCCCTTCACCACCAGCCGCCGGCCCGTGCGCGTCGCGGAGAACCCGCGCTCGGCGGCGAACGGCAGGCACGCCTCGTGGTCGCCGTCGGTCGCGGCACTGCGGTCCGACGCGGCCTCGACGACGGCGCGGTCGGTCTCGTGCGCCTCCGCGTCGCCCGCAGCGACCGCCGCGACCGCGATCCGCAGCAGCTCGTCGTCGTCCACCGGGTCGTCGCCGAGCGGCAGGAGCCGGACGACGCTCAGCCGGTTCTCCGTCAGGGTGCCCGTCTTGTCGAAGCAGACGGTGTCCACCCGGCCGAGCGCCTCGAGCACCCGGGCGCTGCGGACGACGGCGCCCCGGCGGGACAGCCGCCGCGCGGCCGCCTGCTGGGCCACGGTGGCCACCAGCGGCAGGCCCTCGGGCACGGCGGCGACCGCGATCGCCAGCCCCGACCCCACGGCCTCGCGCAGCGGCCGGCCCCAGAGGACGCCGAGGGCCGTCACCGCGCTGCCGCCGGCGAGGGTGAGTGGCAGCACCGCCCGGGTCAACTCCCCCAGCCGGGCCTGGACACCGGCCGGCGGCGCCGCGCCGCCCGCGGCCCGTGCCGCCCGGCCGGCCTGGGTGGCGGGACCGACGGCGACAACCACGGCGCGACCCCGGCCGGCCACCACCGTCGTGCCGTCGAAGAGCATGCAGGTGCGGTCGGCGACGTCCGCGCCGGGCGTGGCCGCCACCGACTTGGCCACCGGTAGCGACTCCCCCGTCAGGTTGGACTCGTCCACCTCGAGGTCCCCCACCTCGAGCAACCGCGCGTCCGCGGCCACCACGTCGCCGGCCGACACCACGACCACGTCGCCGACGCGCAGGGCGGTGCCCGGGACGTCGTCGACGTCCCCCTCGTGCTCGCGGTGCGCGGTGACGTCCTGCTCGAGGAGGAGCGACTCCAGGGTGGTCTCCGCGCGCAGCCGCTGGAGGCCGCTGATCAGCGCGTTGCCAACGGTCACGCTGCCGACCAGGATCGCGTCGGTGGACTCGCCCAGCATGGCGGTCGCCGCGGCCCCGGTGCCGAGGATCGGGGTCAGCGGATCGGCCAGCTCGGCGCCCACCGTGCGCACGAAGCGGGCCGGGACCCGCACCACCGGGAGGGCCCGCACCGCGCGCGCCGGTGCGGCCAGCCGACTGCGGCGAGGTGCCGCGGCCACCGGAAGGTCCGCGAGCCGGCGGAGCACGTCGTCGGGGTCGAACGCGTGCCACGGGGTGTGCACCGAGGGCGGCGGCTCGGGACGCCGGGCGAGCCGCACCGCCGCCCACGCGCCGTCGAGCATGGTGAAGGCGGTCGCCGACTTGACGGGCGCCGTCGCCTTGCGCTGCCCGTAACGGGCGCTGCCCACGGCCGCGAGCAGTCCACCGAGCACGTTGCCGGTGAGCGCGCTGCTGACCGCCCGCCGGCTCACCGCCCGGGCGACCGTCGTCGCCGCCACGAGCCGGCACGCGTCGGTCAGGCCCGGCCGGGTGACGAGGTCGGCTCCCCAGGCCGGGGCCCTGCCCTCGATCGTCGGCGCAACCCCGACGTCGGCGGCGAGCAGTGCGGGTCCGTCGACCGCGGAGAGGACGAGCACCCCGCGCCCGTCGCCCTGGACCCGGCGCACCGTCTCGACCAGGGGTTCGTCGGCGGGCGCGACCTCGTCGGCCGCTCCGGCGATCTCGGCGGTGCCGACGTGCCGCGACATCACCAGCCGGTGACCCGCCTCGGTGACGGCCGTGAGCAGGGCATCGGCGTGCGGGTCGAGCTCCGCGGCGAGCACGACCTCGCCGACCCTGCGACGGCCCTGGAGGAGCGTGCGGACGCAGCCACCCGGGGCGTCGTCCGACTGCCGCTCCGGCCCGAGCCGCAGGGGCCCGCGGCCGTCCGTCGCGGCTCCGTCGTCCTCCTGACCGCGCAGGAGCCGGGCGGCCGCCGTCCAGACCGCGGTCGTGTCCCAGCCCTCGGCCTCCGCCCGCGCGTCCAGGACGGCCGGTGGACCGGTGCAGAGCGCCGCGGAGTCCAGGACGACGGCGTCGACGCGGTCCAGCCGACGGAAGGCCGACCCGTCCATGGGCAGGATGTCCCGCCGGCACAGCAGCAGGTCGACCGTCGCGGCGAAGGACTCCCGGCCGAGGACGGCGGCCCTGGGGGTCAGCGCCTTGAGCAGGTCGGCCGACCGGCCGGGACGGCGGGTCAGCGGCAGCAGGCCGACCGCGCCGCCGAGAGCGGCGGGCCCCAGCCGGGCCGCATAGGACTCGATCGGGCCGCGGCGCAGGGCCGCCGGCCGGGCGCCGGGTGGCTCGAGGGGCTCGCTCAGCTCGTCCGGCTCCGGCCGGCACAGCTCGGGCTCGCGGCGGCGCCACACCTGGCGCCGCGCCCGGATCTCGAGGGCGTGCTGCAGGGCCGCTGCGGCGTTGATGGCCGGGATCGAGGGACTCTGGGTCAGGGCGTGCAGCAGCGCGCTCGTGCCGGAGAACACCAGGTCCGTGCCGATCGGGCCGATGCGACCCTCGATGAGGTCCTTGAGCCACTGCTGCGAGTCGAGCAGCGAGACGACGAGCGTGGCGTGCCGGGTGACGGCAGGCACCGGCAGCAACCTGCCGAGGAGGGCCACGCCCATGGCCGTCGTGTCGACGGCGACGTCGATCGCCGCGGCCATGAGCGGCTCGAGGTCGGCGGGGTGGTCCTCCCGCGGCGGGAACGCCTGCCGACCCCCGCGGGTGCGCTCGATCGCCGAGACGACGCCGACGACGTCGTCGACGGACACCCGCCGGTCGTCGAACCCGACGAGGACCCGGCCGACGACGTCGTTCACCGTCGCCCACTGGACGCCTTCCAGCCGCTCCAGCGATCGTCGCAGCGCCCGGCGGAGCTCGGGCCGGTCGTCGGCGGTGGGTGCCGCGACCTCGATGTGCGCGTGGCCGCGGTTCGCCCACACCCGCCGCGTGTGCCGGGCGAGCGGCGGCTCGAACATGCCGCGTGCCACCGTGCCCAGTTGGCCGACGTGCCCGTCCGGGATGGGGTCGGATCCGGTGACGAGAGTGCCGACGGCGCGGGTGCCGGTGACGGCGGCCTCGTGCGCGAGGTGCAGGGAGCCGCCGGCCACCGCGGTGCCCGTGTCGACCGCCGCCCGCGCGAGCCTCGCGGCGGCGCGTGTGGGCTCGGCCAGAAGGCCCGACGTGACGACGACGGGGGCCGCGGCCAGCGCGGCACCGGTGACCGTGACGCGCGCAGCCAGCTCGGCCGCGGCGCGCGCGGCCCGGAGCGGGCTGGGCAGTCCCATCGGCCCCCCTGCGACGACGGTCACACGAACGCTACGCCGCCCGCGGGCGCCCGGCCGACCCAGCCGCCACCCGCCGTCCCAGCACCCTCGCGCGGGAACTCGGACCGAGGCGGCAGCCGCCCCGTCGTCGCGGAGGCCGCGCCATGGCGCGGCCTCGGCGACGATCCAGCGGCTCCACCTCCGTCCCGGTAGCGGACGGCGCGCGTAGCGAGAGCGTTGACCGACAGTGTGATCCGGGTTACGTTCTGCACGGCCTTGGTCTTGAAACGTTTAACCGACCTCCGCCCGTACTCGCCCTCATCGCGCCGACGCAAAGGACGACCGTGACCCCACGCCCCACGAAGACCCGAGGCGGCCTGCCCCGCCGCTCCGCCCGATGGCTGGTGCCCGTTGCCCTCACCGGGCTCCTCGCGCCGGTCCTGATCTCGGCCGGGAGCGCCGCCGACACCGCCCAGGCCGCGGACTGCTCCAGCTACCCGTGGATGGATGCCACGAGGACGCCCGAGGCGCGGGCGCAGGCCCTGCTCGACGCGAGCAGCCAGCACCAGATCTACCGCTGGCTGGTCGAGCAGCCGGCCAACTCCCCCACCCAGACCGCCTGGACCGGCGGCGTCGTCTATCCGGTGCAGGTGCCGTGCACGCCGACGGTCGTCTACACCGACGGCCCCGAGGGCGTGCGCACCACCGGCGCCACGGCGTTCCCGGCCGGCATCTCCCTGGCGTCCACCTGGAACCCGGAGCTGAGCCGCCAGAAGTACGCGAACCAGGCCGACGAGGCGTTCGACCTGCGCAAGAACGTCGTCCTCGCGCCGGGCATGGCCGGCGGCCGCACTCCGCTGGCCGGGCGCACGCCCGAGTACTTCGGCGAGGACCCGCTGCTCAGCGGCCTCCTGGGCGCCGCCGGCGCCGAGGGCCTCGAGAGCAACCCGGACAAGCCCGTCCTCGCCAACCTCAAGCACTACACCGCCAACGAGCAGGAGCTCGACCGGCAGACGAGCTCGTCGAACATGGACGAGCGGACCTTCCGCCAGATCTACGACCTGCCCTTCGCGATCGCCGTCCAGCGCGGCAACGCCGAGAGCGTCATGTGCTCGTTCAACCAGATCAACCACGTCTACGCCTGCGAGAACCCGGTGCTCGACGACGTCCTCAAGGACGACGACGGGTTCGACGGCTACGTCATGAGCGACTTCGGCTCGGTGCACTCCACGGCGGCCAGCCTCGTGAACGGCCTCGACCAGGAGCTGAACCGGCCCATCTGGTTCACCCCGGACCGGCTCGACGCGGCCCTGGCCGCCGGGCAGATCACCCAGGACCAGATCGAGGCCGCGGCCTTCCGGGTCGTGCGCTCCTACATCCGGGGCGGCCTGTTCGACACGCCCCTTCCCGCCACCGCGGCGACGACGGCCTCGACCGCGGCGCACAAGGCCACCGCTCGCGAGGTCGCCGAGCAGGGCAGCGTGCTGCTGAAGAACGACGGGGCACTCCCTCTCGCACCGGCCGCCGGGAGCAGCATCGCGCTGATCGGCCCGACCGCCTCGAGCACGCCCACCAACGGCGTCAGCGCGGCGTCGGTGTGCAACCTGACGCTGCGGTTCGGCGCCGGGGCGCCCCGGCAGTCCATGCCCTGCACCGACCTCGTCTCGCCGGAGACGGCGATCACCGACCGGGCCGCCAAGGACGGCGCCTCGGTGGCGTGGAACAACGGCAGCGACGTCGCCGCCGCGGCCGCCGCGGCGGCCCGGGCCGACGTGGCCGTCGTCTTCGGCTACCAGCGCATGGGGGAGTTCAACGACATCCCCGACCTGAAGCTGCAGGGCAACGGCGACGCGCTCGTGCAGGCCGTCGCCGCCGCGAACCCGAACACCGTCGTGGTCCTGCAGACCGGCAGCGCCGTCGAGATGCCGTGGGCGGACGACGTCGCGGCGATCGTGGAGAACTGGTACGGCGGCGAGCAGATGGGTCCGGCGCTGGCCGGCCTGCTCTTCGGCGACACCGACTTCACCGGCAAGCTGCCGATGACGTTCCCGAAGTCGCTCGCCGACACCCCGACGGCGGGCAGCGTCGCCCAGTACCCCGGCGTGGTCGGGGCGGACCCGGCGCAGCCGACGATCCGCCAGGTGCAGTACAGCGAGGGCCTGCAGGTGGGCTACCGCTGGTACCAGGCGCGGAACATCGACCCGCTGTTCGCCTTCGGCCACGGGCTCTCGTACACGACGTTCGAGTACAGCCACGTGAACGTGACGCCGACGACGACCGACGGCGCCAAGGAGGTCCGCATCCGCTTCCGGCTCACCAACACCGGGAGCCGGGCCGGTACCGAGACCGCTCAGGCGTACGTGACCCTGCCGAGCACCGCGGGCGAGCCCTTCGCCCGCCTGGTCGGCTGGGACAAGGTGACCCTCGAGCCGGGGCAGTCCACGAACGTGGAGATCACGCTGAGCCCCGCCGACCTGCAGGAACTGCACCTGCTGCAGGTCTGGGACACCGCGAAGCACACCTGGGCGACGCCGAAGGGTACCTACGGGGTGCAGGTCGGTGGCTCCTCGGACACGACGACCGCGACCTCCTTCCGCATCCAGTAAGGAGTTCCACCCGATGAGGGGCGGGGAGCGCGCTGCGCTCCCCGCCCCTCGCGCATCGGCTCGTCGGGTGCCCGGTTCCGCGACCGGCACCGGACAAGGCAGCATTCCTGACGTGCGCAGACCCTCGCCCGGCATGCTGGACGTCGCCCGGACCGCTGGTGTGTCCGTCGGGACGGTCTCCAACGTCCTGAACAACCCCGCCAAGGTGGCCCCTCCGACGCGGGAGAAGGTCGAGGCGGCCATCGCCGCGCTCGGCTTCGTGCGCAACGGCGTGGCCCGCTCGCTCAAGGCCGGGCGCAGCACCACGATCGGCTTCGTTCTGATCGACCTGACCAACTCGTTCTTCCTCGACATGGTCCGCGGCGCCGAGGAGGTCGCCAACGAGGCGGGGATGAACCTGCTGCTGGCCAACGCCGACATGAATCCGGTCAAGGAGCAGACCTTCCTGGACCTCTTCGAGGAGGAGCGGGTCGCCGGGATCCTGCTGACCCCGCGGCCGCTCGCGGACGAGGAGGGACCACGTCCGGCCGCCGCCGGTGTCCCGCGCGTGCACCTGAACGACCCGACGGCCGGTGCCGAGGTCTGCAGCGTCACGACCGACAACGTGCACGGCGGCTACCTGGCGGCCCGGCACCTGATCGACACCGGACGGCGCCGGCTCCTCTTCGCCGGCGGCGACCAGCTCGACCCCGTCCGCCAGCGGTACGAGGGCGCACTGCGCGCGGTGGGCGAGACGAACGGTGCGGTCACGCTGGAGCGGCTGCCGACCGAGTGGGTGCGCCCTCCCGACGGGCGCCGGGTCGCCGAGACGATCCTGGCGCGCACCGTGGGCGAGCGGCCGGACGCCGTCCTCGCCGGCGCGGACCTGCTGGCCCTCGGCCTGGTCCAGGCGCTCTCCGTCGACGGCCGGCTGCGCATCCCCGACGACATCGCGGTCATCGGCTACGACAACAACAGGACCGCCTGGGACAGCCTCATCCCGATCAGCACCCTCGACCAGGCCGGTGAGGAGATGGGGCGGACGGCGGCGTCGCTCCTCCTCGAGGAGGTCCGGGGCGCCGAGGACCACGTGCACCGCTCGGTCCGGCTGCAGCCCTTCCTGGTCCCGCGGGAGAGCACCGTCGGGCGCTGACGCTCACACGAAGAGCGGCTCGGCCTCCGCGCGCGCGGCCAGGTCGCGCATCTGCTCGTCCGAGGGCCGGCTCTCGAAGCGCTCGGCCGCGGCCAGCAGGCGGGGCAGGATCTCGACGTCCCCGGTGGTGAGCAGGAAGGCGTCCGGCCGGCCGAGCACCCAGTGGACGGCGAGGTCGACGTCCTCCTGCTCGCGCAGCGGCTCGTACCAGGTGGCCGCGGTGTGCTCGCGCCCGTCCCAGCGTCGGCGGGCCAGGCTCTTGATCGTCTGCAACGCGACACGGCGCTCGGCGCAGACGGCGGCCAAGGACTCCAACGTCTCGGCGTAGCGCGGGTCCTGCATCTGCACGTAGTTGTAGGGCGCGAGCACCGAGTCGAACGGGAACCGGTCCAGGCTCCGCCGGTGCATCTCCGGCACCGACAGCCCGTGGCCGGTGACGCCGATGAAGCGGACCAGCCCCTCCTCCCGCGCCTCGATCGCCGCCTCGAGGGCGCCGTCCGCGCTCAGCGCGATGTCCCACTCGATGACGTCGACGAGGTTGTGCAGCTGGATGGAGTCCACGCGGTCGACACCGAGCCGATCGAGGGACCGGCGGATCTCCTCGCGCGCACCGCGGTAGCTCCGCTCCCCGGTCTTGGTGGCGACGAAGAAGGTGCCGGGGTTCCGCTGCAGCCAGCTGGCGATGCGCAGCTCCGCGTCCCCGTAGCTCGCCGCGACGTCGATGTGGTTCACGCCGTGCTCGAGCAGCAGGTCGAGGGTGCGGTCGGCGTCGCTCTTGGAGACGCTGCCCAGGGCCGCCGCGCCGAAGATCACGCGGCTGGAGTCGTGCCCGGTGGCGCCGAACGGCATGCGGGGAATCACTCGGGTCCGCCTTCTCTCGGTGAGGCAACAGGTGGCAGCCCCGTACCCGGCCCGGGCGCGAAGAACTCGACCCGCGGTTCACCGATCAGCAGCGGGTACTTCCGGGCGTGGAAGTCCAGGACGTGCGGGGCTCCGGCCTCAGGGCAGCCGGGCCTCGGCCGCGGCCCAGGCATCCTCGGCACCCGGCTCGGGCGCGTACGTGCGCACCTCCTGCGTGTTCCGCAGCAGGGCGCGGAGCTCGGGCAACCCGCCGGACAGGACGCCTCCGGCCCGAGCCTGGACCAGGGTGTTGCCCAGCGCGGCCGCCTCGACGGGACCGGCCTGCACCGGCAGCCCGGTCGCGTCCGCGGTGAGCTGGCAGAGCAGCGTGTTCCGGGCTCCGCCGCCGACCAGGTGGACGACCTCGACGTCGCGTCCGGACAGCTCGGCGGCCCGCCGGACGGTGCGCCGGTAGGCCAGCGCCAGGCTGTCCAGGATGCAGCGGACGGTCTCCCCCTGGCTCTGCGGAGGCGTCTGCCCGGTGGCGGCGCAAGCCTCGGCGATGCGGTTCGGCATGTTGCCCGGCGGCAGGAACCGCGGGTCGTCGGCGTCGACCACGGCGGTGAAGGCCGGGACCTGCGCCGCGCCGGCCAGCAGATCCGGGAGGTCGGCGACCAGGCCGGCCGCCGCCCACGCGCGCTGGCACTCCTGCAGCAGCCACAGGCCCATGACGTTGTGCAGGTAGCGGACCGTGCCGTCGACGCCGAGCTCGTTGGTGAACCCGGCGGCCCGGCTTTCCTCGGTCAGCACCGGCTTCTCGAGCTCCACGCCGACCAGCGACCACGTGCCGCAGGAGATGTAGGCGAACCGATCGGTGGTGGCCGGGACGCCGACCACCGCGGACGCCGTGTCGTGCGACCCGACCGCCGTCACGGGCACCGGACCGGTCAGCCCCGCCTCGGCGAGGACGTCGTCCCGCAGCTCTCCCAGCCGGTCGCCCGGCCGGCGCAGCGGCGGGAACAGGCTCCGCGGGAGGCCGAGCCCGTCGATGACCGTCCGGGACCACTCCCGCGTCGTCGCGTCGAGCAGTCCGGTCGTCGAGGCGTTCGTGACCTCCGCGCCGACGGCACCGGTGAGCCAGTACGCCAGCAGGTCGGGGATCAGCAGGAGCGTGCGGGCGGCCACCAGCTGCGCGGTGTCGCGGGCCGCGGCGAGCTGGAACACCGTGTTGAACGGCAGGTGCTGCAGGCCGCTGATCCGGTACAGCTCCTCGGGCCCGACGGCGGCGTGCACCGCGGGCACCGCCGTCTCGTGCCGGGCGTCTCGGTAGTGCACGGGGTTGCCGAGCAGCGCACCGTCGGCGTCCAGCAGCCCGTAGTCGACCGCCCAGCTGTCGATGCCGATGCCGTCGAGCCGGCCGAGGTCGCGCCCGGCGGCACGCAGGCCGTCGAGGATGCCGGCATACAACCCCAGGACGTCCCAGTGCAGGGTGCCGGCGGTGCTCACCGCCCGGTTCGGGAACCGGTGCGCCTCGTGCAGGTCGAGCCTGGCCGGACCCACCCGGGCGGCCATGACCCGGCCGCTCGAGGCGCCCAGGTCGACCGCCGCGAACGTCCCCCCGGCAGTCATGGCCATGTCTGCCGGTCCGGTCAGCGGAGGAAGGCGGCGGCGACGCCCGAGTCCACCGGCACGTGCAGCCCCGTCGTCCGGGTGAGGTCGCCGCCGGTCAGGGCGAAGACCGCGTCGGCGACGTGGTCGGGCAGGACCTCCCGCTTGAGCAACGTGCGCTGCGCGTAGAACTCGCCCAGCTTCTCCTCCGGCACGCCGTAGACGGCGGCCCGGCTGGCACCCCAGCCCCCGGCGAAGATGCCCGAGCCGCGGACGACGCCGTCGGGGTTGATGCCGTTGACGCGGATCTGGTGCGGGCCCAGCTCCGCCGCCAGCAGCCGGACCTGGTGCGCCTGGTCGGCCTTCGTCGCGCCGTAGGCGATGTTGTTGGGGCCGGCGAACAGCGAGTTCTTCGAGGAGATGTAGACGATGTCGCCGCCCAGCCCCTGGTCGATCATGATCCGGGCCGCCTCGCGCGAGACGAGGAAGCTGCCCTTCGCCATGACGTCGTGCTGCAGGTCCCAGTCCTGCTCCGTCGTCTCCAGCAGCGGCTTGGAGATCGACAGGCCGGCGTTGTTGACCACCAGATCCACCCCGCCGAAGGCGAGCGCCGCCGCGCGGAACGCCGCCGCGACCGCCTCGGCGTCCGACACGTCCGCGGCGACGCCGATCGCCACGTCGGACGACCCGATCGCCGCGGCGGCGTCGGTCGCCTTCTGCCGGTCGAGGTCGGCGACGACCACGCAGGCACCCTCGGCGGCGAGCCGGACGGCGATCGCCTTGCCGATGCCGCTGGCCGCGCCGGTGACCAGCGCGACGCGCGTCGCCAGCGGCTTGGGCTTCGGCATGCGGGCGAGCTTGGCCTCCTCCAGCGCCCAGTACTCGATGCGGAACTTCTCGCTCTCGTCGATCGGCGCGTAGGTCGACACCGCCTCGGCGCCCCGCATGACGTTGATGGCGTTGACGTAGAACTCACCGGCCACCCGGGCGGTCTGCTTGTTGGCCCCGAAGCTGAACATGCCGACGCCCGGCACCAGCACGATCGCCGGGTCGGCGCCCCGCATCGGCGGGCTGTCGGGGGTCGCGTGCCGGGAGTAGTAGGCCGCGTACTCGGCGCGGTACTCCTCGTGCAGCTCCTTCAGCCGCGCGACGACGTCCTCGACCGGCGCGTGCGACGGCAGGTCCACGACCATCGGCCGCACCTTGGTGCGCAGGAAGTGGTCGGGGCACGACGTGCCCAGCGCGGCCAGCCGGGGGTGCTCGGTCGAGGCCAGGAAGTCCAGGACGACGTCGGAGTCGGTGAAGTGCCCGACCTGCGGCTTGTCCGTCGAGGCCAGCCCGCGGATCACCGGTGCCAGCAGTGCCGCCTTGTGCCGGCGCTCCGCCTCGGGCAGGGCCTCGTAGCCCGACCGGACCGGGCCGAAGGGCTCGGGGCGGCCGCGCTCGGCGAGGAAGCGCTCCGCCGTCCGGATGATCTCCAGGCTGTTGGCCTCGCACTGCTCGCTGGTCTCGCCCCAGGCGGTGACGCCGTGGCCACCGAGGATGCAGCCGATCGCCTGGGGGTTCTTCTCGGCGATCCCGGCGATGTCGAGCCCGAGCTGGAAGCCCGGCCGGCGCCACGGCACCCAGACCACGCGGTCGCCGAAGCACTCCCGCGTCAGGGCCTCGCCGTCGGCGGCCGTGGCCAGCGCGATGCCGGAGTCGGGGTGCAGGTGGTCGACGTGGGCCGCCGTGACCAGGCCGTGCATGGCGGTGTCGATCGAGGGCGCGGCACCGCCCCGGCCGTGCAGGCAGTAGTCGAACGCGGCGACCATCTCGTCCTCGCGGTCGACGCCCGGATAGACGTCGACGAGCGAGCGCAGCCGGTCGAGGCGGAGGACGGCGAGGCCGCCCTCCGTCAGGGTGCCCAGGTCGCCGCCGGAGCCCTTCACCCACAGCAGCTCGACCGGGGAGCCGGTGACCGGATCGGTCTCGGTGCCCTTGGCCGAGGTGTTGCCGCCTGCGTAGTTGGTGTTGCGGGGATCTGCCCCGAGCCGGTTGCTGCGGCCCAGGAGGTCACTGACCACGGAGTTCGTCACGAGAGGTCCTGTTCGTGGGTGTCGAGAGGAGGGTTCAGGCGCCCCAGCCGGCCTGCTGGCCGCCGACGCGCTCGGACTCGATGCGCTGCTGGTGGCCCGACGCCGCGTAGGCCCGGTACGGGTCGGCGTCGAGCCCCTTGCTCTCGCGGAGCTCGGCCAGCAGCGGCCGGACGTCGGTGTTGTAGGCGTTCATCAGCACGCCGTGGGCGCCGAGCACGTCACCCGAGCGCTGGGCCGCGGCCAGCGCCTCCCGGTCGACGAGCAGCGCCTTCGCCGTCGCCTCCTGGACGTTCATCACCGAACGGATCTGGCCGGGGATCTTCTGCTCGATGTTGTGGCACTGGTCGAGCATGAAGTTGACCCCCGACTCGGGCAGGTGGGCGCCCTGGGCGACGATCTCGTTGAGGATGCGGAACAGCTGGAACGGATCGGCCGACCCGACGATCAGGTCGTCGTCGGCGTAGTTGCGCGAGTTGAAGTCGAAGGCTCCCAGCCGGCCCACGCGCAGGAGCTGCATGACGATGAACTCGATGTTCGTGCCGGGCGCGTGGTGGCCGGTGTCGAGGACGACGGTGGCCTGGTCGCCCAGCGCCATGCAGTGCAGCAGCGACGTGCCCCAGTCGGGGATGTCCATCGCGTAGAAGTACGGCTCGAAGAACTTGTACTCGATGAGCAGCCGATGGTTCGGCTCGAGCAGGGCGTAGATCTGCCGCAACGACTCGGCGAGCCGGTCCTGCCGATCGCGCAGGTCGTCCTGGCCCGGGTAGTTGGTGCCGTCGGGCAGCCAGAGCTTCAGGTCCGTCGAGCCGGTCTGCCGCATGACCTCCACGCACTGCGCGTGGTGATCGATCGCCTTGCGGCGGACGGCCGGGTCGGCGTGGGTGAGCGACCCGAGCTTGTAGTCGTCGTCCTGGAACAGGTTGGCGTTGACCGCGCCGATCGAGACCCCGAGATCGGCGGCGTGGGCGGCCAGCTTGCCGAAGTCGTCGACGAGGTCCCACGGCACGTGCAGCGAGACGCGCGGCGCCACGCCGGTGTGCTTGTGCGCCTGCGCCGCGTCCTCGAGCTTCTCGTAGGGGTTCCGCGCGACACCGGGCTGCCCGAACACCTTGAACCGGGTGCCCGAGTTGCCGAACGCCCAGGAGGGCAGCTCGATGGTCTGCTGGCCCAGGGCCTCGAGGGCGCGGGCACGGATGTCGGTCACGGGTTCTCTCCGTTCGAAGCGGTCAGCGTCTCCCCCGCCCGGCGGATGCCGGCCGTCGAGGTCGACGTGGAGGTGCTGCATGGGCATCCCGTTCCACCGCGAACGGGATGAACCGATTCAAAAGGCTCTGTGACGAGCACCATAGAACTCCGCGCTCCTCCCTGTCAAAGTCTTACTATCCGGGGATGCGGCTGACGGTTGAACGATTCAACACGTCACTCCGCCACACGCTATCCCCTACTAGCCCAGTCGCGCGCCGTCCCCGACCGCGAACAGGTGGGTCGACCCGGGCCGGGGTGCGACCCGGAGGAGGGCGCCCTTCGCCGGCAGGGAACGCCCGCGGACCCGCGCCACCACGTTCGCCGGACCTCCGTCGAGGACGGCGTGCCCGTAGACGTAGGCGTCGGCGCCGAGCTCCTCCACGACGTCGACCTCGACCGGCAGGCCGCGGTCGCCCACCTCCAGGTCCTCGGGGCGGACGCCGAGCAGCAGCCGCGGGTGGGCCGCGAGCACCGACCGCTCGACCGGGACCGTGGCCCCGCCGAAGCGCACACCGCCGTCCTCGGCGCCGAACTCGAGGAGGTTCATGGCCGGCGAGCCGATGAACCCGGCGACGAAGGCGTTGACCGGCCGGTCATAGAGCTCGCGCGGTGTGCCGGCCTGCTGCAGGACGCCGTCCTTCAGCACGGCCACCCTGTCCCCCATCGTCATCGCCTCGACCTGGTCGTGGGTGACGTAGACGGTGGTCACCCCGAGGCGCCGCTGGAGGGCGGCGATCTCGGTGCGCGTCTGCACCCGCAGCTTGGCGTCGAGGTTGGACAGCGGCTCGTCCATGAGGAACACCCGTGGGCGCCGCACGATGGCCCGTCCCATGGCGACCCGCTGCCGCTGGCCGCCCGAGAGCGACTTCGGCCTGCGGTCGAGGTAGGGCTCGAGGTCGAGGATCTTCGCCGCCTCGGCGACCCGGCGGGCGATCTCGTCCGTGCCGACGCCGGAGATCCGCAGCGCGAACCCCATGTTGTCGCCCACGCTCATGTGCGGATAGAGCGCGTAGTTCTGGAACACCATCGCGATGTCCCGGTCCTTCGGCGAGACGTGCGTGACGTCCCGGTCGCCGACCAGGATGCGCCCGTCGTCCACCGCCTCCAGGCCGGCGAGCATCCGCAGCGAGGTCGACTTGCCGCACCCCGACGGGCCGACGAGGACGAGGAACTCGCCGTCCTCGATCTGCAGGTCGAGGTCGGCGACCGCCGGGGTGTCGGAGCCGGGATAGACGCGGGTCGCCGCATCGAAGGTGACACCAGCCATTGTTCTGCCTTTCGGAAAGGAGTGGGCCGAGAGGAGGCGGGTTCAGCCCTTGACGGCGCCCGCGGTCATGCCCTCGACGATCTTCCGGTTGAAGAAGATGAAGAGCACCAGCATCGGCACGGTGATGAGCAGGATGTCGGTGAACAGCAGGTTCCACTCCGTCGTGAACTGACTCTTGAAGTTGAACAGGGTCAGCTGCACGGTCGCGTTGTCGTCGCCCGGCAGGAAGTACAGCGGATTGACGAAGTCGTTGAACACGAACACCGACTGGACGACGATCACCGTCACCACGACCGATTTCAGCAGCGGGAAGATGACCCGGAAGAACAACCGGAACGGTCCGGCACCGTCGAGGATGGCCGCCTCGTCCAGTTCCTTCGGGATCGTCGAGATGAACGCCTGGAACAGCAGGATCGTGAACGACAGGCCGAACGCGATCTCGATGAGGATCAGGCCGGGAAGGGTCCGGAAGATCCCCAGCTTCTGCAGCACCCAGATCGTCGGGACGACGGCCGGCGGGATGATCAGCCCGGACAGCACCAGCAGGTCGACGAGGCGGTTCCAGCGGCTGTAACGACGCTGCCGGACGAACGCCACCATCGCGCCGAGGACGACCATGCCCGCGACGCTGGCGACGGTCAGGATCGTGCTGTTGATGAACGCGGTGACCAGCATGTAGTCCCGCGACTTGATGACCTCGACGATGTTGCTGATCAGGTTGTTCGACGTGGGCAGCGAGAAGTCGAGCAGAGACGACTGCTTCCGGTCCTTGATCGCCATGAACAGGATGAAGATGAACGGGACGACGAAGACGACCGCCGTCACGACGAGTGCCGCACCGCCCAGCCAGTAGCGGGATGCGCGGGAACCGGCCTTGTTCACATGTCCACCTGCTTCCGGTTCAGCGCCCAGAAGATGGGCAGCACGATGAGGGTCACGGCGAAGAAGAGGATCACGTTGCCCGCGGTCGACAGGCCGTAGAAGCCGGCCTGGTACTGCTTGTAGATGACCGAGGCGATGACGTCCGAGCTGAATCCCGGACCGCCCCCGGTCATGGCCCAGATCAGGTCGAACGACCGCAGCCCGCCGATGAGCGACAGGATGATCACGGTGACGGTCGCCGGGCGGGCCAGCGGCAGGATGATGTGCCGGAACCGCTCGAAGGCGGTCGCCCCGTCCATCTCCGCGGCCTCGAAGTAGTCGCGGGGAATGGAGACGATGCCGGCGATGTAGATGACGGTGGCCAGCCCGACGCCCTTCCAGACGTCGACGAGCGCCACGGAGTAGATCGCCAGACTGGGATTGGTCAGCCAGCCCGGACCGTGGATCCCGAACACCTCCAGGGTCTTGTTGATCAGGCCCTGCTGGGGGTTCATCAGGATGGTGAAGGTGATGCCGACGCCGATCGTGCTCACGAGCACGGGGAAGAAGATCACCGAGCGCAGCCAGCCCCGCGCGATGATCTGCGAGGTCAGCAGCACCGCCAGGAGCAGTCCGAGGACCACCTTGAGCGCCGAGGTGATCACGCCGTAGATCAGGCTGTTCTTCAGCCCCTGGAGCAGCCCCGGCTCGTTGAAGAACTGCCGGAAGTTGTCGAGGCCGATGAACTCCTGCGAGAACAGGCCCCACCGGGTCAGGCTGAAGTAGAAGGCGATGAACGTCGGGACGAGGAAGAGCACCGCGTAGACCACGCCCGCCGGCAGGTAGAACCAGAACGGGTAGTGACTCTGGATGCCGGCGTGCTTCCTCCGCGGGGCCTTGACGGGAGCAGCCGCAGGCTCCTCCACGCGGGCCTTACCGATCACTGTTGCCATGTCGGATCCCCCGAACGGCCGGTCGCGGCCCCGACGTCCCCCTGCGAACGGGGCCGCGACCGGCGGTTCATCGTCGGATTACCAGCCCTCGATACCGAGCTGCTGGGCCTGCTTCTTCGCGTCCTCGTCGTAGAGGGCCGCACCACTCTTGGCATCGCGGATGCCCGAACCGACCTCGACCAGGATCTGCTCCAGCGCCGGGCCCTTGATGGGCGAGAGGAACTCCAGCGCCGGCGTGCTCGCGCCGTCCTTCTCCGTGTAGGTCTGGATGTCCTTGACGACCTGCGTCACGTCGGCGGGCAGGTCGCAGCCGGTGACACCCATCGGACCCTGCGGCGGGGTCGCCTCGATCTGGGCCTGGCAGCCGTCGGGGCTGGCCGCATAGGCGACGAAGTCCTGCGCCGCCTTCAGCTTGTCGCCCTCGGTCGTGGCGGGGATGTAGATGCCACCGGGCGACCAGACGGTCGCACCGTTGGTCGACTCGTCGTCACCCGGGATGCCGAAGAAGCCGATGTCGTTGAGCTGGTCGGGGTAGTTCGCCGCGACCTCGGCCATCGCGAAGGTCAGCATCGGGTACTGCACGCCGTCGCCCTGGGCGAGCATCCGCATGCCGTCGGCGTTCTTGGCCGACTGGAAGTCCTCGTTCACCCAGCCCTTGTCGTGGACCTCCTGGGTGTGCTCGAAGCCGGTGAGTGCGGCCGGGGTGTCGGCGAACTTCGCCTTGCCCGCGGTGTAGTCGTCGGCGAAGTCCGGCTCCTGCTCGGCGACGTTGTGGTAGTCGCCGAGGACCAGCAGCTGGGAGGTCCAGGTGTCGCCGTAGGTCTGGATGACCGCCGTCTTGCCCGCCGCCTTGATCTTGTCGCTGTTCTCCTCGAACTGCGACCAGGTCTTCGGGACCTCGAGGCCGAGCTCCTTGTAGGCCGGGATGTTGTAGAGGACCCCGCCACCCATGAACGTCCCGAACGGAACCCCGTAGACCTTGTCGTCGGCTGTCACCGACTGCTTGAACGCGTCGGCGAGGGTGTCCACGTAGTCGCCCTCGAGCGGAACCATCGTCTGCTTGGGGTTCAGGGCCTGGAAGAGCGAGCCCGAGTTGTACATGAAGATGTCGGTCATGTCGCCGGTCGAGAGCCGGGTCTTGACGACGTTGTCGCCGTCACCGCCCTGAGGCCGCTGCTCGACGTCGATGGTCACGTCCGGGTTCTTCTTGTGGTACGCGTCGGCGAGGCCCTTGGCGGTCGCGACGCTGGTCTCGGAGTTGTCCACGAGGAACGACAGGGTGACCTTGCCGCCCGAGCTGCCCCCGTCGTCACCGCCACCACAGGCGGCGAGGGCGAGGGATGCGACCGCCACGCCCACGACCACTGCCGTGGGGCGGCGCTTGTTCGTCAGCTTCATTTCTTTCCTCCACAGGAGAGACGTCCGGAGAACTGCTGGTCTGATCGACGCCACGCGGTGCGCTGGGAGCCGTCGCACGGCCGGCCCGGGTGAGGTCGGTGGAGCGGTCTCATCGGTATCGGGTCAGGGCCTCCTCCAGCGCCGCGTCGAGTTCCTCGGCCCCGTGGAAGGAGCTCTCGGGGTCCAGGGCCAGGGAGAGGTCGGTCAGGGGCGCGTCGAGGAAGCGCTCCAGCCGGCCGGCCGCCGCGACGTCGTCGGGCAGCCGGGAGTGCGCCACGGCGGCCGCGGCCACCGCCGGCCACGCCTCGCCGTGGTCGAGGAGGTCGCGGATCGTGGCGTCGGCGGACAGGGCCGCCTGCCCGACGACCGGGTCCGCGACGTCCCAGGCGTGCGTGCCGTGCGCGACGCGCACCGGCTCGGCCATGCCGGGGACGTGGACGGTGGCGGAGCTGCCGACCGGCACCTCCACGGTCAGGGAGAGGCGCCCGTCGCGGCGCTCCCACGCCACCGCCGCGGGGCCGAACGGCGAGTCGTGCCGGGCCGAGGCGGAGGTGAGACCGCCACCGGGCAGTGGCCGGACGAGCAGCTCGCGGTACGCCGGGGCGGCCGGGGCGAGACCGGCGACCGTGCGGTGCAGCCAGTCCGCGACCGCGCCGAGCGCGTAGTGGTTGAACGACGTCATCTCGCCGGGATTGATGCTGCCGTCGGGCAGCATGCTGTCCCAGCGCTCCCACACGGTGGTGGCGCCCATCGTCACGGAGTAGAGCCACGAGGGGCAGCCGGTCTGCAGCAGCAGCCGGTAGGCGAGCTCCACCTCCCCCACCGCGGTCAGCGCGTCGGTCATCAGCGGAGTGCCGACGAAGCCGGTGCTGATCCGGAAGCTCGACGTCCGCACGAGGTCGGCGAGCCGGCGACCGGCCCGCTGCCGCTGCTCGGCCGTCGGCAGGAGCGCCCACTCGATCGCCATCGCGTACCCGGTCTGCGCGTCGCTGAGCACGCGGCCCGTGCCGGTCACGTACTCGGCGGCGAAGGCGGCGCGCACCTCGGCGGCCAGCTGCGCGTACCGGGTCGACGTGTCCGGATCGCCCAGGACCTCCGCCGCCTGCGCGACGATCTCGGCCGAGCGGGCGAGGTGCGCGGTCGCGACGACATCCGGGTCGACCTTGGCCGCGGCGGGCTGGTCCGGCGGCGCGGTCGGATCCAGCCAGTCGCCGAATTGGAAGCCGCCGGTCCAGAGACGGTCGGCGCCGGCCAGCCCGCTGATGCGGTCGACCCACGCGGTCATGCTGGGCAGCTGCCGGCGGAGCACCTCGACGTCACCGCTGCGCTGGTAGACCACCCACGGCACGACGGTCGCGGCGTCGCCCCACGCCGCCGCGGCGGGTGCGGGCGTCTTGAGGATGTCGGGGACGACGAACGGCACGGAGCCGTCCTTCTGCTGCTCGGCGGCCAGATCGGCCAGCCAAGTGCTGAGGAAGCCGGCGCTGTCGAACAGGAAGCTCGCGGTCGGCGAGAACACCTGGATGTCACCGGTCCAGCCGAGGCGCTCGTCACGCTGCGGGCAGTCGGTCGGGACGTCGACGAAGTTGCCGCGCATGCCCCAGACCACGTTCTCGTGGAAGCGGTTGAGCAGCTCGTGCGACGAGTCGAACCAGCCGGTGCGGCGCAGGTCGGTGCCGACGACCACGGCCTCGAGGTCTGCCGCCCGGAGGTCGGCGACCCCGGCGACCTCGGCGTAGCGGAAGCCGTGGAAGGTCAGGCTCGGCTCGAGCACCTCCTCGTCCCCGCCCGCGACCAGCCACGTGTCGGTGGCCTTCGCCGTGCGCAACGGGCGGACGCCGAGCTCGCCGTCCTCCAGGACCTCGGCGTGGCGGACCGTCACCTCGGCGCCGGGCTCGAGGCCTCGGACCCGCAGCCGGACCCAGCCGACGACGTTCTGCCCGAAATCCACGAGCGTCTTGCCCGACGGCGAGGTGCTGACCTCGACGGCGGGAAGGACGTCGGTGATCCGGACGGGCGGGCCCTCCGGAGCCACCAGCCGGGAGAGGTCGGCGTCGAGGATGTCGACGGCGTCGGCTTCGCCCAGGGCCCCGAGCGCCGGACGACGCAGATCGGTCCGCTGGCCGTCGTAGACGTCGTCGGCGAGCACGTTGCTCTCGCGGGCCGTCCACGTGTCGTCGGTGGCCAGGACGTGCACGGCGCCGTCGTCGGTGGTGACCTCGAGCTGGGCCAGCAGCGCCAGCCGGTCACCGTAGAAGGCACGCCGCCCGGTGAACCCCAGCCGGCCGCGGTACCACCCGTTGCCGAGCAGCACGTCGAGGTCGTTGCGCCCCGCCTGCACGAGCTCGGTGACGTCGAAGGTCTGGTAGCGCAGCCGCTGCGCGTAGGCGGTCCACCCCGGCGCGAGCTCGGTGTCGCCCACGCGGCGGCCGTTGAGCGTCGGGACGTAGAGGCCGTGCGCGGTGATGTAGAGACGGGCCCGCACGACGCCGGCGGGCAGCTCGATCGCCCCGCTCAGCACGGGGGCCGCGGCCTCCAGGCCCCCGATCCGGCACGGGCTCACGAAGCGGGCCGTCCAGTCATCGGGCGTCAGCAGCCCCGTCTCGACGACGGCGGGCTCGCTCCAGCCGCTCCAGTCGTCGGCGGCCGCGCCGCGGACGCGGACCCGGACCTCGGCGCTCTCGCGCGACGCCAGGGGCGCGACCGGCCAGGGGACGAGGACCTGCTCCGCCGACTCCACGCGCACCACCTCCGCGTCGGCGTCGCCCCGGCGCACCTCCAGCTCGTAGGCACCCTGCCGGTAGCCCTCGGGCGCCTCACCCACCTGCCACGACAGGCGCGGGGCGGCGGCGCCGAGACCGAACGCCGGGCGGCCGGCGACCTGGTGCTCGAACCGGAGGAAGGACGGTGCGGACGGGACGGGCATCGGGCGGCTCCGTGAGAGTGAATCGTTTAAACGCTGGCGGGACTGTATGTGGTCCCCGCCACACCGGACAAGGGGGTGGCGCGGAATCTTTCCCGCCGTGTCCCGACCGAGACCGTCCGGATTACCGCGGTCTACATGGGTGCATGGCGCAACCACCGACCTCGCCCGCAAGCCTGCGCCCGGCACATCGGCGGGGTCTGAACGTCCTTGTCACGTTCAAATCCGGTCCGTAACGTGCGTCACATCCGGTCCGTCGAGGACCGCCCGGTGCGGCCGGCGCCTTGGCGCACGGCCCACTCCCGGCGCACCCCCGCGCGCGCAGAAGGCGAGCACATGAGCGACGAGTACGAGGCGCTGGCCGTGACGCTGGATGTGCCGGCGAAGGTGCGCCTGCTGACCGGCGCCAGCATGTTCACGCTGCAGGGCGCCGACGAGATCGGCCTCGCGCCGATGGCCTTCTCCGACGGCCCCACCGGCGTCCGCGGACTGACCTTCTCCGGTGGACGGCGGGTCAGCCTGCTGCCCAACGCGACGCTGCTGGCGTCGTCCTGGGACGAGGGGATGCTGGCCGAGGTCGGCGGCCTGCTCGCGGAGGAGGCCGCGCGCCAGGAGATCCACGTCGTCCTCGGGCCGACCATCAACCTGCACCGCAGCCCACTCGGCGGTCGCCTGTTCGAGGCCTACTCCGAGGACCCGCTGCTGACCGGACGGCTGGCCGCTGCCTACGTGCGCGGGCTCCAGGCCCGGGGCATCGGCGCCTGCCTGAAGCACCTGGTCGCCAACGAGTCCGAGACCGAGCGGCACACCATGGACAGCCGGCTGGACGCGGCCACCCTGCGCGAGCTCTACCTCCTGCCGTTCGAGATCGCCGTCGCCGACTCCGACCCGTGGTCGATCATGGCCGCCTACAACGACGTCAACGGCGTGCCGGCGACCGAGCAGGACGACGTCATGAACGGCATCGTCAAGGGCGAGTGGGGCTGGTCGGGGCTGATCATGTCCGACTGGTTCGCCACCAAGTCGGCGGCGCCGGCGGCCAACGGCGGGCTGGACCTGGTCATGCCCGGCCCGCACGGCCCCTGGGGCGACGCCCTCGTCGCCGCGGTCGAGGCCGGCGAGGTGAGCGGGGCCGTGCTGGACGACCACGTCGTCCGGCTGCTCCGCCTCGCCGACCGGGTCGGTGCGCTCGGGAAGGCCCGGCAGTGGCCTGCCGGGCTGCCGGAGCCGACGGACGACGTGCGCCGCGAGGCGCTGGTCCGGTACGCCGCCGCGGGCATGACCGTGCTGAAGAACGATGCGGCCCTCCCGCTCGACGCGGCCGCGACGGTCGCGCTGATCGGCCGGCCGGCCCTCGACACCACCCTCATGGGCGGCGGCTCCGCGCAGGTGAACCCGCCGCACCAGATCACCGTCTCCGCCGGGCTGACCGCCGCCCTCCCCGGCGCCGTCGTCGTGGACGGCGTGGAGGTGCGGACCCGCCCGGTCAAGGCCCGGCCCGGCTTCGTCGTGGACCCCTCCGACGGCCGGCCCGGCATGCACGTGCGGCTCTATGCCGCCGACGGCGACCTGCTCGCCGACGAGCACGTGGACGACACGCAGCGCCTGGTGGGCTTCGACGACGACCTGCCGAAGCCGGCCACGCGCGCCCGGCTCGCCGCGCGCATCGAGCACACCGGCCGGGTGCAGCTCGGCGTCATCGGTCTGGGGTCGTGGGCTCTCGCAGCCGGCGACTTCTCGGACTCCGTCGTGCTGCGGCCGGTGACCGGCGACCACGGCGAGGGTGTGCTCACCCCGCCACCGCACACCGTCGAGGTCGACCTCGACGGGCCGACCGTCCTCGAGGCGGAGGTGACCGTTCTCCCGGACGCGAACTCCGACCGGCCGGGAGGGCTGTTCACCATGGTCGGTCTCATCGCCCGGCCGGCGCCGCGCCCGGACGAGGACGCGATCGCCGACGCGGTCGCCGCGGCACGCTCCGTGGAGGTCGCCGTGGTCGTCGTCGGCCTGACCGAGGAGGAGGAGACCGAGGCCCGCGACAAGACCACCCTCGCCCTGCCCGGCGCGCAGGACGCCCTGGTCACCGCCGTGGTCGAGGCGGCACCCCGCACAGTGGTCGTGGTCAACTCCGCGACACCGGTGCTCATGCCGTGGGCCGGCCGGGTCGACGCGATCCTCGTCGCCGGGCTGCCCGGCCAGGAGGGCGGCACCGCCGTCGCCGCGGCCCTGCTCGGCGTGCTCGAGCCATCCGGGCGGCTGGTCACCACCTGGCCGGCCGCCGACGGCGCCGCGACGGCGTGGTCGGTCACCCCGGTCGACGGCGCGCTGCCGTACAGCGAAGGCCGCTTCCTCGGGTACCGCGGCCACGCCGCGGGGCAGGCACCCGCCCCGGCCTGGTGGTTCGGCCACGGCCTCGGCTACGGCAGCTGGGAGTACGCCGACGCCCGCGTCGCCGAGGGCGAGGGGGAGGGCGAGGCCCCGACGGTGACCGTGTCGGTGCGCAACACGTCCGCCCGCCGCTCGCGCGAGGTGGTCCAGGTCTACTTCGCGCCCGCGGACACGACCCACCCCGTACGGCTCGTCGGGTGGGCCGCCGCAGAGGTACCGGCCGGCGAGAGCGCCGAGGTGACCGTGGCCTGCGACGCCCGCATGTGGCGCCGCTGGGACGACGCGGCCGGTGACTGGGCCCCGCTCGACCCGGACGGGGAGCTGCTCGTGGCCCGCGGTCTGGGCGACGTCCGCCACCGCCTACGGGTGAGATCCGGAGGACATCAGGCATGACGCACCGCAGGATGGTCGAGCACAGCGTCACCCACCCCGTCGCCCACACCCTCGTCGCACCCCTCAGGAGGATCCGCTGACCACCAGCATCCGGGACGTCGCCGCACGGGCCGGCGTGTCGGTCGGGACGGTCAGCAACGTCCTCAACCGGCCCGACGTCGTCAGCCCGCCCACCCGGGAGCGCGTGCTCTCGGCCATCGCCGACCTCGGGTTCGTCCGGAACGAGTCGGCACGTCATCTGCGGGCCGGTCGCAGCCGCACGATCGGCCTGGTCGTGCTCGACATCGCCAACCCGTTCTTCACCGACGTCGCGCGCGGGGTCGAGGACGCCGTCAACGCCGAGGGCCTCGCCGTCATCCTCTGCAACTCCGACGACCAGCGGGACAAGGAGGCCGCCTACCTCGACGTCCTCTCCGAGCAGCGGGTGCAGGGCGTCCTGATCACACCGACGGCCGGGACCAACCCCGCCCTGGAGGCGATGCGCGCCCGCGGCGTCCCGGTCGTCCTGCTGGACCGCCGCGCCGAGGCGGCCGACCAGTGCTCGGTGGCCGTCGACGACGTGCTCGGCGGACGGCTGGCGGCCGCGCACCTGCTCGAACGCGGGCACCGGCGGATCGCGTTCATCGGCGGGCGGTCACCGCTCCCCCAGGTGCAGGAGCGCCTCGAGGGCGTGCGGTCGGCGGTGCAGGAGGCGTTCGGGAGCACCGACGACCTGACGGTCTTCTCGCCGGAGTCCCTGACGGTCGCCGGGGGGCGCGAGGCCGGCTCCCGGATCGTGGGCATGCCCGCGGCCCAGCGGCCGACCGCAGCGGTGTGCGCCAACGACCTCATCGCGCTCGGCCTGCTCCAGGAGATGGTCCGCCAGGGCGTCCACGTGCCCGACGAGTTCGCGATCGTCGGGTACGACGACATCGACTTCGCCGCCGCGGCAGCGGTGCCCCTGACCTCGGTGCGCAAGCCCCGCCAGGAGCTGGGCCGGCGCGCCGCCGAGCTGCTGCTCGACGAGGCGCGCGCCGACGACCACGAGCACCGTCAGCTGCTCTTCGAGCCCGTGCTGGTCGTGCGTGAGTCGAGCATGGTCCGGCGCCCGGCGGAGGGCGCGGCCTGACCCTCCGCCGTCCCGGCTGATCGTCGCGTCCGGGGCGGACCCCCGGGCAGCAGAGCTGCCGCCCCTGTCGCGTCGAGTCCCGCGCGTAGTGAAACGGTTCACAGACAGCAGTGCCGACCGACCGCGAGCGCCGGCCGATCACTCCTCCCCCGCACGCTCACGCGAATCATGCCCGAGCCTCTTGACGACCCGAACGTCGGCTCCTACTGTGGCGTGCACCACATGAATCGATTCATAGCCATTCAGCGTGGTGTGCACCTCCGAACCCAGCGGGCCGTACCTGCTCCCGGTAGCGACCCCGACCCACGGTCTGGAACGAGATGAGGTTCAGGATGATTCGCAGGAGGAACTCGGCCGCCGTCCTCGGGCTGGCGCTGGCCCTGGCGGCCTCGGGCTGCGGGCAGGGCAGCGGGGGCTCGGCCTCGGGCGGAGGTTCCGGGGGTTCCGGCGGCGGCGGAGGCAGCGACGGCAACGTCACGGTCGCCTTCGTGCCCAAGCTGCAGGGCATCCCCTACTTCGAGGCCATGAACACCGGCGGCAAGGCGGCGTGCGAGGAGATCGGCTGCACGTGGAAGTACCAGGGGCCGGTCACCGCCGACCCCGCCGCGCAGGCCGACATCGTCCGGTCCTACATCCAGCAGAAGGTCGACGCCCTGATCGTCGCCCCCAACGACCCCGACTCGATGGCTCCCCTGCTGCAGCAGGCCAAGGACGCGGGCATCAAGGTGGCCACCTCCGACACGGACGCGCCCAACTCGGTGCGCCAGGTGTTCGTGGAGCAGGCCTCCACCGAGGGCATCGGCGAGGGACTGACCGACGCACTCCTCGAGGCCATGGGCGGCAAGGGCAAGTACGCGATCGTCTCGTGCGGGCAGACCGCCGAGAACCTCAACAGCTGGATCGCCGTCCAGAAGAGCTACACGGCCAAGAAGTACCCCGACGCCCAGATCGTGGACACCGTCTACGCCGGTGAGGACCAGGCGAAGGCGACCCAGATGGCGACCGACCTCATGAACGCCCACCCCGACCTGACCGGCCTCGTCGGCGAGTGCACGTCGTCCGCGCCGGGCGTGGCGCAGGCCGTCCGGGACGCCGGGAAGATCGGCAAGGTCTTCACCGTCGGGCTGGGCACGCCGCAGTCCATGGCGCCCTACCTCAAGGACGGCTCGTCGAGCGCCAGCATCCTGTGGGACGTCGAGCACCTGGGTTACCTGACCGCATGGGCGGGCGTCCAGCTCGCCGACGGCAAGTCGTTCGAGGCGACGAACGACGTCAGCAAGGACATCACCGGCGTCACCTACGACGACAAGACCAAGGTGCTCCTGCTCGGCCCGCCGCTGCGGATCACCAAGGACAACGCGGGCGACTTCGACTACTGACGGGCCCGGGGACGGCCGGCGACGCCGGTCGTCCCCGGCCCTCGGGCCGAGAGGCACACGATGAGTGACACGCCTGACCCCGGGTCGCCCGGAGCGGCGGCTCCCCCGTCCGAGGACCGGCCCGCCACGGTCCGGCTGGCCGTACGGGGCGTCGCCAAGCGCTTCGGCGCCGTGCGCGCGATCCGCAACGCGGACCTGTCGGTCGACGTGGGCGAGGTCCACGCCCTCGTCGGCGAGAACGGCGCCGGGAAGTCCACGCTGATCAAGGTGCTCTCCGGGGCGGAGACCGCCGACACGGGCGAGATCTCCTTCGAGGGCCGGCCGGTGACCATCGCCACCACGGCCGATGCCATCGCGCTCGGCATCGCGACCGTCTACCAGGAACCGCAGCTGTTCCCCGACCTGACGGTGGCCGAGAACGTCTTCACCGGCCGGGAGATCACCCGCCGGGGACGGGTCGACTGGGCCGCGCAGAACGCCAAGGTCGTCGAACTGCTCGAGCTGATCGGCCTCCCCGCGCGGTACGCGACAGTCGCGGTCAGCGAGCTGTCGATCGCGGAGCAGCAGCAGGTCTCGATCGCCAAGGCGCTCGCGGGCGACGCCCGCGTGCTCATCCTCGACGAGCCGTCGGCGATCCTCACCGACACCGAGATCCAGGTGCTGTTCGGCGTCGTGCGGCGGCTGACCGCCTCGGGCGTCTCGATCATCTACATCTCGCACCGGCTGGACGAGCTGTTCGTGATCGCCGACCGGGTCACGGTCATGCGGGACGGCGAGACGCTGGGGACGTGGCCCATCGGCGAGCTCACGGTGCGGCGGGTCGTGGAGCTGATGGTGGGCGGGATCCTCGAGGACACCCCGGCGGAGCACCGGTTGCAGGACGCCGAACCGCGCCTGGTCCTGCAAGGGCTCGGCCTCGAGGGCGAGTTCTCCGACGTCGACGTGACCGTCCGCCCCGGCGAGATCGTCAGCCTCTACGGACTGGTCGGCTCGGGTGCCGCGGAGATCGGGGAGACGGTCTACGGCATGCGCCGGGCCACCACCGGGCGGATCCTGCTCGACGGGCGGCCGATCGCGCCGAGGTCACCGCGCGAGGCCAAGAAGCTGGGCGTCGCCCTGCTGCCGGCCGACCGCAAGGGGCAGGGGATGTTCACGTTCCAGTCCATCGCCTTCAACATCTCGGCCGGGCACCTGCCGCTGCTCTCGCGCATGGGCGTGTGGATGGACCGCCGGCGGGAACGCGACGTCGCCCGCGACTTCATCAAGCGCCTGGCGGTGAAGACGCCGCACGAACGCCAGCCGGTCTCGGCGATGTCCGGCGGGAACGCGCAGAAGGTGGTCCTCGCCCGCCAGCTGGTCGAACGGCCCCAGGTGCTGGTCCTGGTGGAACCCACCCAGGGCGTGGACGTCGGCGCCAAGGAGGAGATCCACAAGATCATCCGAGGGCTGGCCGACGAGGGCACCGCCGTCCTCATCGTGACGTCCGACCTCGCCGAGGCGATCCGGATCTCCGACCGGCTCCAGGTCGTCCGGGCCGGCACGACCACGGTGGAGTTCGGTCCGGGCGCCACCCAGTCCGACGTCCTGGCCGCCGCGGCGGGCGCACTCGACGAGGAGCCGGCTGCATGACCACGACCACCACACCCGGGGGCGGGTCGCCCGCGACGCCGGACACGCACACGGCCGAGGCGCGGGGCCGGGTCCTCCCGTTCCCGATCACGGGTCAGGAGATCGTCCTCATCGCGGTGATCGCCGTCCTGTGGGTGGTCCTGGCGCTGGCCACACCGGCGTTCCTCACCGGCAGCTCGATCGTGCCGTTGTTCGTGGCGACCGCACCCGTGGCCCTCATCGGTGTCGGGATGACCGTCGTCATCATCACCGGCGGCATCGACGTCTCGGTCGGCAGCATCGTCATGGTCTGCGCGGTGGTCGTGGCGAAACAACTCGTCGACAGCGGCCTGCCCCTCCTGCCGGCGGTGCTGCTCTCGGTGGCCGTCGGGGGCATGCTCGGCCTGGTCAACGGCGTGCTCATCGCCTACGGGCGGGTGCACGCCATCATCATCACGTTCGGCACCGCCAACCTCTTCCGCTTCCTCGGGCTGCAGTTGTTCGGCGGCACCACGGTCAACGGCATCCCCGACACCCTCGACGTCTTCGGGCGCGGCGGCGCCGGCCGGACGCTCGGCGTGCCGCACAGCTTCCTGGTGATGCTCGTGATCGCGGCGCTGGCCTGGTACTACCTGCGGCACACCGCCGGCGGCCGGCACCTCTACGCCATCGGCGGGGACGCCAACGCGGCCCGGCTGGCCGGGGTCAAGGTGCAGCGGCGGGTGCTGCTGGCCTACGTCCTCACCGGCCTGGTCACGGGCCTCGCCGCCTGCTTCGTGATCGCCCAGGGCACCGCCACCCTGGCGCCCAACGTGGGCGACGGCATGGAGCTGGCCGCGATCGCGGCGGTGGTCATCGGCGGGACGTCGATCATGGGCGGCCGCGGCTCCGTGCTCGGCACGGTGCTGGGGGCGCTGCTCGTCCAGACCGTCACCTCGGGCGTCACCCAGCTGAACTGGCCGTCGCAGCTGGCCAGCCTGTTCATCGGCATCTTCATCCTGATCGCGGTGGGAGCCGACCTGCTCCGGCAGCGCGCGAGGAGGACCACGTGAGCACCGCCGTCACACCGTCGGCCCCCACCCGCGACGCCGGGCCGGACGGGAGCGGGACCGGGCAGAGCGCCCTCCGGCGGTTTCCGGCAGCCCTGCTCCGCGCGCTGCTCACCCAGCGCATCGTGCTGCTGCTGGTCCTGCTCGTCGCCGTCGTCGTCACGTTCGTCCTCCTGAGCCGGCGGAACTACCTCACCGCCGCCTACGACGCGTCGTACATGTCGACGGCGCTGATCAGCGCCGTCCCCCTGGTCATGCTCGGCCTCGCGGAGCTGCTGGTCATCACCTCCGGCCGCGGCGGGATCGACCTGTCCGTCGGGGCGAACGTCTCGCTGACGAGCATGGTGTTCGGGTTCGCCTACGGCGAGTGGGGGTGGCCGCTGTGGCCGGCCATCCTGCTCGCGGCCGTGTTCGGCGGGCTGCTCGGGGCGATCAACGGGTACCTGATCGCCTACATCGGCTATCCCGCGCTGATCACCACCCTGGCGACCTACTACGCGTACTCGTCGCTGGCCGTGGTCATCAACGGCCAGCAGCCGATCAGCACCGGGCCGATCCAGAAGCTGTACTCGACGGCGGAGTCGGTGAACGTGCTGGGCCTGCCGGTTCCCCTCGGCACGCTCACCTTCCTGCTCCCCACGGCCGTCGTCGTCTGGCTGGTCCTCAACCGCACCACCTACGGACGGCGGCTCTACGCCATCGGCACGAACGATGTCGCGGCCGAGTGGACGGGCATCGACGTGCGCCGTTCCCGGTTCACCGCCTACGTGCTCGCCGGGGTCGTGTCCGGCCTCGTGGCGGTGGTCACCGTGGCCCAGTTCGCCTCCGCCCGCCCGGACGCCGGTACCGCGGGCAACGGCATGGCGCTGCCGGCGATCACCATCGCGGTGCTCGGCGGGGTCGCGATCACCGGCGGGATCGGACGCGTCGCGGGGGTCGTCCTCGCCACCCTGCTCATCGTGTGGCTGAACGCGGGGATCCTGCTCGCCGTCCCGGGCAACGCCGGATCTCAGTTCCAGCTCTTCGCGCTGGGCGCGGTCCTGGTGTTCGCGGCCCTGCTCAACGGCCTGACCACCCGGCGGTACGGAGCCCGCTGAGTGCGGTCTGACACGATCGCCCCTGCCGACGCCGGCCGGTACGAGAGAGGAACCGTGTGAAGGTCGCCCTGTTCGCCACCTGCCTGGTCGACACGATGGTGCCGCAGGTCGCCCGGGCCACCGCCGTCCTGCTGGAGCGGCTGGGGCACGAGGTCGTCGTCCCGCCCGACCAGGCGTGCTGCGGGCAGATGCACGTCAACACCGGATACCGCCGCGAGGCGGTGCCGATCGTGGCCAACCACGTGCGCGCGTTCGCCGGCGCGGAGGCGATCGTGGCGCCGTCCGGCTCGTGCGTCGCCTCGATCCACCACCAGCAGGCCGCCGTCGCCCGGCGGGCCGGGGAGCACGCGCTGGCCGACGAGGCCGCGGCGCTGGCGGAGCGCACCTACGAGCTGTCCCAGTTCCTGGTCGACGTCCTCGGGGTCACCGACGTCGGCGCCTACTACCCGCACCGCGTGACCTACCACCCGACCTGCCACTCGCTGCGGCTCCTGCGGGTCGGCGACCGGCCGCTGCGGCTGCTGCGGGCGGTCCGCGGGCTCGACCTGGTGGAGCTGCCGGCCGCCGACCAGTGCTGCGGCTTCGGCGGCACGTTCGCGGTGAAGAACGCCGAGACGTCGACGGCCATGCTCACCGACAAGATGGCAAACGTGCTGTCGACGCACGCCGAGGTCTGCACCGCCGGCGACGCGTCGTGCCTCATGCACATCGGCGGTGGGCTCTCCCGCCTGCGCTCGGGCACCCGCACGGTGCACCTGGCGGAGATCCTCGCCTCGACGGAGGAAGCGGTGTCCCCGCACCAGTCCACGCAACCGGCGGTGTCCCGATGACCGGCACGTTCGGCCATGACTGCCGGAGAGGGAGGACGGCATGACCGCGGTGTTCCTGGGGCTGCCGACCGCGCCGCGAGGGGTCGGCCACCTCCGCGGGGACCGGTCCTTCCCGGACGCCGCCCGTGACGCGCTGCGCGACGGTCAGCTGCGGGCCAACCTCGGGCACGCGACCGCCACCATCCGCGGCAAGCGGGCGGCGGTCGTCGGCGAGGTGCCCGACTGGGAACAGCTGCGCCAGGCCGGCCGGGCGATCAAGGCCGCCACGATGGCCCGCCTCGACGAGCACCTGGTCGCGCTGGAGGAACGGGTCACCGCCCGCGGCGGCACGGTGCACTGGGCCCGCGACGCGAACGAGGCCAACGAGATCGTCACCCGGCTTGTGCAGGCCACCGGCACGGACGAGGTGGTCAAGGTCAAGTCGATGGCCACCCAGGAGATCGGCCTCAACGAGGCGCTCGAGGCCGCCGGCATCGCCGCGCACGAGACGGACCTGGCCGAGCTCATCGTGCAGCTCGGCGACGACAAGCCGAGCCACATCCTCGTGCCGGCGATCCACAAGAACCGGGCCGAGATCCGCGAGATCTTCCTGCGCACGATGCCGGGGGTCGACCCCGGGCTCACCGACGAGCCGCGCAAGCTGGCCATGGCCGCGCGGGCCCACCTGCGCGAGCGGTTCCTGCGGGCGCGGGTCGCGATCAGCGGCGCCAACTTCGCCGTCGCCGAGACCGGCACGCTGTCGGTGGTCGAGAGCGAGGGCAACGGCCGAATGTGCCTGACCCTGCCGCAGACCCTGATCACGGTCATGGGCATCGAGAAGCTCGTGCCCACCTGGCGCGACCTCGAGGTGTTCCTCCAACTGCTCCCCCGATCGTCGACCGGCGAGCGGATGAACCCCTACACCTCGCTGTGGACCGGGGTGACCCCCGACGACGGCCCGCAGGAGTTCCACCTGGTGCTCGTCGACAACGGGCGGACGGCGGTGCTCGCCGACGAGGTGGGGCGCGAGGCACTGCACTGCATCCGCTGTTCGGCCTGCCTCAACGTCTGCCCGGTGTACGAGCGGGCCGGCGGGCACGCCTACGGCTCGGTCTACCCCGGCCCGATCGGCGCCGTCCTGTCGCCGCAGTTGACCGGGGTCGAGGACAACGCCTCGCTGCCCTACGCGTCGTCCCTCTGCGGCGCTTGCTACGACGCCTGCCCCGTGGCGATCGACATCCCGTCGATCCTGGTGCACCTGCGGGCGGAGCACGTCGAGGCCCAGACCCGGACGACCCCGGAGGCGGCCGCGTTCCGCGCGCTGTCGGCGGCCATGTCGAACCCGCGGCTCTGGCGGCTGGCCCAGCGCGCGGCCGGGCTGGGCCGGTTCCTCGCCCGCGGGAAGCCGACGCTGCCGGCGGCGCTGCCTCCGCCGGCGTCGAAGTGGACCCGCACCCGTGACCTGCCCGCTCCCCCGCGCGAGACGTTCACGCAGGCCTGGGCACGGGAGCACGGCTCGTGAGCGAGCGTGCGAGCTCACCAGTAGACAGAGCAGCGCCGCGAACGCGGCCGACGAGCGCCAGCGAGGAGGTCTCGTGAGCGCCCGCGACGACATCCTCTCCCGCATCCGGACGGCCCTCGGCGACGACCGGGCCCCGGTTCCGGAGATCGCCCGCGACTACCGGACGACCGACGATCGGCCCGACGCCGAGCTGCTCGCCGTCCTCACCGACCGGCTCGAGGACTACAAGGCCACGGTCGTGCGCTGCACGCCGGCCGACGTGGCGGCCACCGTCGCCGGCGCGCTCGGGGCGGCGCTCGGCGACCACCGGCCCGAGGACGTCGTCGTCGCCCCCGGGCTGCCGGCCGACTGGCAGCCCGCCGGCGCGGTCGAGGACGACGGCCGCCCGCCGGTGGCCCTGGCCGACTACGCCGCCACCGTCACCGGTGTCGCCGTCGCCATCGCCGAGACGGGCACCCTGGTGCTCGACGGCAGCCCGCTGTCCGGCCGCCGGGCCCTCTCGCTGCTGCCCGACTGCCTGGTCTGCGTCGTCGAGGCGGCCCAGGTGGTCGGCGGCGTCCCCGAGGGGCTGGCGCGGCTCGACCGGACGGCCCCGCTGACGATGATCAGCGGCCCGTCGGCGACCAGCGACATCGAGCTCTCCCGCGTCGAGGGAGTGCACGGCCCGCGCACGCTGGTCGTCGTCCTCGTCGGCTGAGCTGCCGCGCGGCTCCTCCTTGCACCGCGCCCTGCGGCGACGCCAGCATGGGCTGCGCACGGGGACCGGCGTCCGTGGGGACCAGCCATGGCCACGTTCGTGATCGTGCACGGCGCCTGGTCCGGTGGGCATGCGTGGCGGTGGGTCCGTCCGCTCCTGCGCGCGGCGGGCCACGACGTCGTGACGCCGTCCCTCACCGGCCTCGGGAACCGCGCACACCTCGCCACACCGACGACGGACCTCGACACGCACATCGCGGACGTCGACGCGGTCCTGTACTACGAGGACCTCACCGACGTCGTCCTCGTCGGTCACAGCTACGGCGGAATGGTGATCGCCGGGGTGGCCGACCACGTCCCCGAGCGCATCGGCCAGCTGGTCTACCTCGACGCGGACGTGCCCCTCGAGGGCGAATCGATGATGGACCACGTCCCGGCCGACGAACGCGCCGGCTACGAGGAGGCGGCGCGAGCCCGTGGCGACGGATGGCGAGTGCCGCCACCCTTCCCCGACCCCCTGCCGCCCGGACTCCCGGCCGAGGTCGTGTGGGGAGTCTCGCGGATGGTGCCGCATCCCCTGGCCACGATGACGCAGCCGCTGCACCTCGAGCACGGGGACACCGACCTGCCGCGGACCTTCGTGTTGTGCACCGAGGGCAAGGAGAACGAGTTCGAGCCGCCGTACGTGGCACGGGTGCGGACCGACCCGTCCTGGCGGTTCGTCGAGCTGGCCGCCAACCACGTCGCGCACGTCACCGCGCCGGAGAAGCTCACCGCCACCCTGCTGGATCTCGTGACGTAGCCCGCTCGTTGCCGTCCTCGGCGGGGAGGTAAGCGGACGGTAAACCTCGTGGCGGACCCCTGGTGCGCCGGTGCACAGCCGTCCGAGAATCGCGATGCGGCTGCCCGGGTCGCGGGGCACGGAGGAGGACCTGAGCGGTCGCCGGCAGAGCGTCGCGGCGTCGTCAGGAGGCGGCCATGTCCGTCGGCACCGAGGTCACCCCGGCTCGTCGGCCGGTCTCGCTCAAGCGGGAGATCGGCCTGATCAGCTTGTTGTGGGCCTCGACCGGTTCCATCATCGGCTCGGGCTGGCTGTTCGGCGCCCAGAAGGGGCTGGTGGCCGCCGGGCCGGCGGTGATCATCTCGTGGATCATCGGTGGCGGCGCCATCCTGCTGCTCGCCCTGGTGCACGCCGAGCTCGGTGCTATGTACCCCGTGTCGGGCGGGTCGGCGCGCTTCCCGCACTACGCGTTCGGCGGGGCGGCGGGCGCCTCCTTCGGTTGGTTCTCCTGGCTGCAGGCCGCCACGGTGGCACCGATCGAGGTCTCCGCGATGATCAACTACGCGACGCACTACTCGTTCGCGAAGGGCTGGCTGCACCCGGACCAGACCCTGACCGCGAGCGGCCTCGTCGTCGCCGTGATCCTCATGGCGATCATCTCGTCGATCAACTTCCTCGGGGTGCGCGCACTCGCGCTCACCAACAGCACGGCCACCTGGTGGAAGGTCGGCGTGCCGCTGGCCACGATCCTCGTCGTGGCCATCGCCGGTGGTCTGCACGGCAGCAACTTCACCGCGGCCGACGGCTTCGCGCCGGACGGCGCGAAGGGCATCCTGGCCGCCGTCTCGACCAGCGGGATCATCTTCTCCTACCTGGGCTTCGAGCAGGCCGACCAGCTGGCCGGCGAGAGCCGCAACCCGAAGCGGGACATCCCGATCGCGGTGATCGGCTCGATCCTGATCGGCATCGTCATCTACATCGCCCTGCAGCTGGTGTTCCTGCTGGCCCTGCCGGCCAGCAGCATCGGCTCCTCGTGGGCGACGGGGCCCTACAGCACCTTCACCGGCCCGTGGGCGCAGCTGGCCGGGCTGCTGAGCCTGGGCTGGCTGGCCGCGATCCTGTACTTCGACGCCATCGTCTCCCCCGGCGGGACCGGCCTGATCTACACGGCCGCGACCTCGCGGGTCTCCTACGGGCTGTCCCGCAACGGGTACGTGCCGCAGATCTACGAGCGGCTGAGCGACCGCGGGGTGCCCTGGTTCGGCGTGATCACGTCGTTCGTGGTGGGCTGCATCTGCTTCCTGCCGTTCCCGAGCTGGCAGTCGCTGGTCGGCCTGATCACCAGCGCGAGCGTGCTCATGTACGCCGGTGCGCCGCTGTCGTTGGGCGTCTTCCGCCGTCGACTGCCCGAGGCCGAGCGGCCCTACCGGCTGCCGGCGGCCGAGGTCATCGCGCCCGCGGCGTTCGTCGTGTCCGGCCTGGTCATCCTCTGGTCGGGCTGGGCCACCGACTGGAAGCTCGGCGTCGCCATCCTGCTCGGCTACGTGATCCTGGCCTTCAGTCGCGGTTTCCGGCTCAACAGCCACGAGCCGGTGCTGCAGTGGCGCGCCGCCCAGTGGCTGCCGGTGTACCTGGTCGGGCTGGGCATCATCGTGTACCTCAGCCCCTACGGGCCGCTGAAGAACCCGGTCATCCCGCTGTGGTGGGACATGGTCGTGACCGCGCTCTTCAGCCTGGCCATCTACTACTGGGCGCTGGCCGTCGCCCTGCCGTCGGCGACCATCCAACGGATGATCGACGAGGTCGTCGTGCCCGAGGAGGAGACGGCAGCTCCGTGATCCCGCGGTGACCGCAGGGGTCAGGCCACCTCGGCGAGCGACGCCCGCGACGCGGACACGAACGCCTCGGTGCTCCACCAGTCGCGGTACCGCCGCTCCCCCACCCGCGCGATCAGGCCCGCGGTCTGCGACGCGTGCGCCGCCAGCGCGGCGTACTTGCGGTCCATGAGCGGGCCCGCGCAGGTGTGGACGTGGACCAGGCTGCGCGGCTCGACCGGCCCGGGCGGCCCGCCGTCCATCCAGACGCCGTGCTCGGCGCACAGCTCGCCCCAGTGGTCGAGGAAGTCCGGCGGCAGCGCCGCGTACCAGAGATCGGCGTGCGCGCCGGTGCGCTCCCACGCCTGCGTGACCCAGCCGGAGATCGTCCGGTGGTCGGCGTGCCCGGTCAGGCCGTCCGGGCCGAAGGTGACGACGAGGTCGGGCCGCAGCTCGGTGAGCAGACGCCCCACGGCACCGACGCCGTCCTCGACCGGCACGTCCGCGAGCCGGCCGTCGACGAGGGGGTGTGCGGTCCGCAGCCACCTGTGCTCGGCGATGCCGACGACGCGCAGGCTCTCGGCCAGCTCGTCGGAGCGGATCCGCGCGAGCAGCTCCGGCGGGTAGGCCTCCGGGTCGTCCGTACCGCCCTCGCCCCGGGTCGCCGTCGCGACCACGACGCGCCAGCCCGCGTCCACGGCCGAGGCGAGCAGGCCGGCCGCCAGGTACGCCTCGTCGTCCGGGTGCGCCCACACGCCCAGCACCGTCGGTTGCGGCCCGTCGGGCCGCCCGACCGCCCGGAGGGGAGTGCTTCGGATGGCGTTCATGTCCTGCCCTCCTCTCGTCCTGTCGGGAAGAGGAGAGCGGGGGCGCGCCCGAGGATTCAGGTGCCGCGGGATAACCCCTACCGCCGGCCCACGGGCTGCAGCACGAAGTCGTAGCGGGCCTCGAGCCACGGTTCGGCCATCGTCCTGCCGTCCGGTCCGGGGCCCGCCTCCCGCTGTTCGAACGGGACGACGAGCTCCTGCTTGGTGCCGAAGACGACGTCGCTGTCGAGGTACTGCGCGCCCTCCTGGAACAGGTGGGTGATCAACGGCTCGTAGCCGGGCACGTTGAGCAGGAAGTGCACGTGGGCGGGGCGGAAGTGGCTGATCGCCGTCCGGGAGATCAGCTCGCCGACCGGGCCGTCCATCGGGATCGAGTAGCCCTTGGGCGCGATGGTCCGAAGGCAGTAGCTGCCGTCCTCGCGCGTCGTGTACTTGGCGCGCAGCCGGGCCTCGTCGATGTCGGGCACCTGCGACTCGTAGGCACCCTCGGCGTCGGCCTGCCAGACGTCGAGGACGGCGCCGGGCACGGGGTTCCCGGCCAGGTCGCGCACCGTGCCGTGCACGAAGAGTGGCGTGCCCGGCACGCCGTCGGACATGTCCTCGCCGTAGCCGAGCTCCGGGGAGCCCTCGATGTGGAAGGGCCCGAGCACGGTGGCCGGGGTCGCCTGCGGATCGAGCTGGTGGTTCATCTGGACGACGAGCATCGACAGCCCGAGGACGTCGGAGGCGAGGATGAACTCCTCGCGCTTGTCGTCGCTGATCTGTCCGGTGCGCGTGAGCCACTGGATGGCGGCCATCCACTCGGCCTCGGTGAGCCGCACCTCGCGGGCGAAGTCGTGCAGGTGGCGCACGAGCGCGGTGAGGAGCTCGGCCGTTCGCGGGTCGCGCGCCGTCCCCCAGCGTTCGGCCGCCAGACCGGTGATGTTGTCCTCGGTGACGAGCTGCACGGTCTCCTCCAGGTCGGTGCTCAGGGAGTGAGGACGAGGCGGACCCCGCCCGTGCCGGCCGCCTGCCGGCGCCAGGCCTGCTCCGCCTCGGCGATGGGGAGCGTCTCGGAGGCGACCCCGATCCGCCCCGCGGAAGCGTGCCGCAGGACGGCGGTCAGCGCCTCCCCCTTCTGCGCGGCACTCAGCGCGTTGTTCGTGTAGCCCAGCACCGAGGCCGTGCGGCTGCGCAGGAGGGCGGACGAGAACGAGGCGGTGTCGCCCGCGGCGCCGCCGAGGTTGACGAGCCGTCCGCCCTCGGCGAGCACCCGCCCGGCGGCGGTCGCGCCCGCACCGAACACCGGGTCGAGGACGACGTCGGCGTCGCCGCCCAGCGCGTCGGCCAGCTCCCCGGCCAGCCGGTCGACGTCGTCGCTGAATGCCACGGCCGCCGCGGCCCCGGCGGCCAGCGCGCGTTGCCGGGCGGCCTCGCCGCGGCAGACCGCCACCACCCGGCCGGCACCCAGTGCCACCGCCGCGCCCACCCCGACCTGGCCCACCGCGCCGCCGGCGCCGAGCACCACGACCCGCTCCCGCTCGCGCAGCCCGGCCCGCCAGGTGAGCGCCATCCAGGCGGCGATCCCGGACAGCCCGATCGCCGCGGCGGCGTCGTCCGGCACGCCGTCCTCGAGCGGGACCAGGTCGTCCTCACCGGCGACGCAGAGCTCGGCCATCGAGCCGTCACCGGGCGCCATCCCGGCGGAGGTCGAGACGAACACCCGCGTGCCGGCGGGCAGCCGGGAGGACTGCTCGACCCGGCCGACGCCCTGCACGCCGGGCACGTAGGGCAGCGGCGGCGGCCCGAAGTAGGAGGTGCCGGTCGCGCAGAGCAGGTCCAGCGGCACCACCGGAGCGGCGGTCATCCGGACGACGGCCTGCCCGGGCCCCGGCCGCGGATCGGGGTGGTCGGCGGCCGAGGGCGGCTGCCCGTGGGCGGTGAGGACGGCGGCGCGCACGGCTCAGGTCGCGATGTCGGGGTACGGCAGCGAGAGGTGCTCCATCGCCTTGCCGTAGGCCTTCTGGTACTCCAGCGGCCCGTGGTCGCGCTCGAACATGGCGATGAAGAGCGTGAGTGTGAGGAACGGGTGCGCGCCCATCTCGAACAACGTCACGTGGTCGTGCCGCGCGAGCGCCGTCCGCTCCGCGTCCGTGAACGACAGCCACGTCGTCCGCTCGGCCGGTGTGCAGTTGAGGATGGTGTTGGCCATCTCGGCCTCCCACCACGCCACCGTGCCGGCCGGGTCCTCCCGGTAGCGCTCCACCAGGTCGGGGTCGCGGTCGACGGTGTAGAGGAACTTGTCCAGCAGGTACTTGCTCATCGTGCACCCCCGGGGACGCCGTTCGGGTACCAGGTGAAGTACGCCTCCATCGTGTGGAACAGGTCGAGGGTGTCGACGTGGTCGGCCTTCCGGCCCTCCCCTGCGACCCCCATCATCAGCATGAAGTCCATGAACCCGTGGGTGGCATTGCCGGGGGCGTGCAGCGACTCCAGCGACACCTCCGCCAGGCAGCCGTCGATGTCGCCCGAGGCGATCCACTCGACGGCCTTGCGGTCGAACTCGGGGTCGGGGCCGTGTTCCCCGAACTGGCGCGGGCCGCCGAGTTCGAGCGAGAGGTGCCCGGTGCCGATGATCGCGACCCGCTGGTCGCTCTCCCACGACTCGACCATCTCGCGGATCGCCCTGCCCAGCGCCACGAACCGGCGGGGCTGCGGCAGCGGGGGCGCGAAGATGTTCGTGTAGATCGGCACGATGGGCAGGTCGGCCTGCGGGCGCAGCGTGATGATCGGGCACGTGATGCTGTGGTCGATCCGCAGCTCGTTGGAGAAGGCCAGGTCGAAGTCGCGGTCGAGGCCGTCGCGGAGGATGTGCGCGGCGAGGTCCTCCTGACCGCGCAGCGTCATGCGCGGCAGCCCGAACTCGCGTTCCTCGTTGTACCAGTTCGCGTCGAAGAAGGGCGCCTTGCCGACCAGGAACTGCGGCATGTTGTCCAGCCACAGCTGGTGGAAGTGATCGCTGCCCACCATCACGAGCACGTCGGGCTCCGCCCGGGTCAGCGTCTCCCGGAACCGCTCGATCTTGGCCACCCACTCGTCGGCGAAGGGTGGCCGGTCGGCGCCGGTGGAGGTGCTCGCGCGGTAGTAGAACGGGTGGTGCGTCGACGCGATCACCGCGGCGATCTCAGCCATTCGAGCCTCCCAGTGCGTCGGGGACGTAGGGGTCCGGCGGCACCGGCCGGTTGTTCAGGTCGACGGACAGGAAGACCTCGTTGGCCACCGGGTGACGCAGCTCCTCGGCGAGCTGCCCGATCAGCCCGGCGGTGCGGGCCAGCAGCGCGAAGCCGCGCAGCAGCTCCAGCGGCAGCCCGAGATCGGCGAGCGCCGCGCCGCAGACACCGGCGCCGTTGAGCGGCAGCGTCCGTCCCAGCACCTGGGGGTGCACGCGGCCGATAGCGGCGAACAGCGACAGGTGCGGCCCGTACAGCCCCTCCTCGGTCGCGATCTCGAACAACCGCGGTGTGCGCGGGTCGCCCTCCTTGTGCACGTGGTGGCCGAGACCGGGCACGAAGCGCCGCGCCGCGCGCTGGGCGGTCACGGTCTCGAGGGCCAGGGCGTCCCAGCCGTGGTCGTCCGTCGGCAGGTCGCCCTCCACGCCCGTGAGGACGTCGTGCAGGAACCGGCCGCAGTCCTCGGTCACGCCGAGGAACCGGGAGCCGCCGCCGAGCAGCCCGGCCGCCAGCGCGCCCTGCACGGAGTCGGGCGCGGACAGGTGGGTGAGCCGGGTGACGATGGCGGTCGGGGTGAACCCGTGGTCGGCGAGTGCGGCGAGGACCGCCTCGAACACCCGCGTCTCGCCCGGCGACGGCCGGCGCTGGGTGGCCAGCCAGAACGCGAGCTCGCCGAAGCCGACGCTGCCCATCACGTCGCGGGCCAGGTCCTCGCCGAGCAGCGTGATCGAGTGCAGGCTCGAGGCACCGAGCGCCGTGGCGTACTCGGGCCGCTCAGACATCGGGGCCCAGCGACAGCCAGCGGCGGATCTCGTCGCCGTGCTCGTCGAGCGTCGGGGGCGGCAGCCGGTACTCGGGCGCGCTCGCGGAGAAGGTGATCGGGTTGCGCACCGACGGCACGGCGGCCGCCCCCTCCCCCACGGTGACCACCGGGTCGAGGCCCACCTCCTCGGCGAAGGCGACCCCCTGGTCGATGGTGTTGATCGGCCCGCACGGCACCCCCGCGGCGATGATCTCGCGGAACCACTCCTGCTTGGGCCGGGTGCGCAGCCGCTCGACGAGCAGCGGGCGCAGCTCGTCGCGGTTGGCCGTGCGGTCCTCGTTGCGGCCGAACCGCGGGTCGTCGGCGAGCTCGGGCACGCCCAGCACCTGGACGAGCCGGCGGAACTGGCCGTCGTTGCCGGCGGTGACGATGAGCTCCCCGTCGGCGCAAAGCAGCGGCTCGTACGGGAAGAGGCTCGGGTGGCTGTTGCCCATCCGGAACGGGACGACGCCGCCGGCCACGAACGCGCTGGTCTGGTTGACCAGGCCCGACAGCGCCGACGCGAGCAGGTTCACCTCGATGTGCTGGCCCTGGCCGGTCTCGTGGCGGTGGTTCAGGGCCGAGAGCACGCCGATCGTGGCGTGCAGGCCGGCCATCACGTCGAAGAGCGCGACGCCCGCCCGGTACGGCTCGCCGTCGGTCTCACCGGTCAGGCTCATGAAGCCGCTGATGGCCTGGACGATGAGGTCGTACCCGGGCAGGGCCGCGCCCCCGGGCCCGCTGCCGAAGCCGCTGATCGAGGCGTAGACGACGCCGGGGTTGGTCGCTGCGACGGTGTCGTAGTCCAACCCGAACCTCGCCAGGCCCCCGGGCTTGAAGTTCTCGACGAGGACGTCGGCCCGCCGTGCCAGCTCCTGCGCCAACTCGGCCTCGGCCGGGTCCTTGAGGTCCAGGGCCACCGACCGCTTGTTGCGGTTGACGCCGAGGTAGTAGGTCGCGACGCCGTCCCGGACCGGCGGCTGCCAGGTGCGGGTGTCGTCCCCGCCCGGCCCCTCGACCTTGACCACCTCGGCACCGAGGTCGGCGAGCAGCATGGTGGCGTACGGACCGGCGAGAATGCGGGAGAAGTCGGCGACCAGCAGTCCGGCCAGGGGCCCGCGGGTCTTCTGCCCAGCCGTCATTCCCCGTGCCTCCTGGCCGTGCGCTCGCTGTACGGACGGTCGTCCGCCGCGAGTCTGCTGTGGTCGCAGAAGCCCTGTCAACGGCACCGTTGCGGTCCCCGCACCGTCCTCTTGACAGGGCGGTCCAGGGCACACGAGGGTGGCCGCCGTCGGACCCTGACCGCTCTGCGGACAGTGGTCCGCCCGTGCCACCGCAGCCACGAGGAGACGATGACCATGTCCGACGCAGCCCAGCAGAGCGGCCGCCCCCTGGTGTTCCGCGGCGGCACCGTGCTCACCATGGACGACGCCTCGACGGTCCTGACCGACGCCGACGTGCTCGTCGTCGACGACCGGATCGCCGCCGTCGGGCCGAAGCTGGACGTGCCCGAGGGCACCCAGGAGATCGACGCCACCGGCGGCGTCGTGATGCCGGGCATGATCGACACGCACCGGCACATGTGGCAGACCGCGATGCGCGGTTACGGCGCCGACTGGACGCTCACCCAGTACTTCGTCTGGTACTACCTCGAGCACGGCAAGAAGTTCCGGCCGCAGGACATCGCTGCCGGCAACCGGCTCGCCGCGATCGAGTCGCTCGACGCCGGCGTCACCACGACCGTCGACTGGTCGCACAACCTGCACACGATCGACCACGGCGAGGCCGCGGTCGACGCGCTGCGCTCGGTGCCCGGCCGGTTCGTCATGGCCTACGGCAACATCCAGGCCGGGCCGTGGGAGTGGAGCGCCGACCCCGCTGTCCGCTCGTTGCTGGAGCGGCTGCGCGACGCCGGCGACGACATGATGGGCGTGCAGATGGCCTTCGACGTCACCGGCGACCCCGCGTTCCCCGAGAAGGCCGCCTTCGAGGTGGCCCGCGACCTCGGCATCCCAGTGACGACGCACGCCGGCGTCTGGGGGGCCACCAACGACGACGGCATCCGGCTGATGCACGAGAACGGGTTCATGACGCCGGAGACGACCTACGTGCACGCCTCGACCCTGACCCGGGACAGCTACCAGCGGATCGCCGCGACCGGTGGCTCGATCTCGGTGGCCACCGAGTCGGAGTGCAGCGCCGGGCAGGGGCACGCCCCCACCGAGCAGGTGCTGCAGTACGGCATCCCGGTGTCGCTGTCGATGGACACCAGCGTCTGGTGGAGCGGCGACATGTTCTCGGCGATGCGCGCCACCCTGAACGCCGACCGCATGGCCGAGCACATGGAGGCCCACCTCAAGGGCGACACCATCACCCACCTGCGGCTGCGCGCGCAGCAGGTGGTCGAGTGGACGACGCGCGGCGGTGCGCACGCGCTCGGCCGCGACGACCTCGGCAGCCTTCAGCCGGGCAAGAAGGCCGACGTGGTGCTGATCAAGAACGATGCGTCGCCGGTGTCGTTCCCGCTGCTGAACCCCTACGGCCACGTCGCCTTCCAGGCCCAGCGCGGCGACGTGCACACGGTGCTGGTCGACGGCCGCGTCGTGAAATCGGACGGAAAGCTGGTCGGCATCGACCTCGCGCCGGTCCGGTCGGAGATCGAGAACACGATCGAGTACCTGCGAGGCGCCTGCGGCGAGGAGGTCTGGCAGCAGGGGATGTTCCCGCAGATGCCCGAGGCCGAGGCCGCGATCCTCGACAACCCGTACCAGTACACCGACTACGTGGACGAGGGGAAGCGCGCCGGCGGCGAGGACCGCGTCCTCGGCCGCTAGATGAAGGACCCCGTCCCCCCACCCTTCGCACGTTCAGGGCGGGACCCGGGACGGGGCCGACAGGGAGGGTCACCATGGCCGGGCGGGGAACGGGGCCGGATTTCGTCGAGGCGCTGGCGCGCGGCCTCGACGTCCTGGCCTGCTTCGACGCCGACCACCGGCGCATGTCGCTCACCGACGTCGCGACGGCGGCCGGGCTCGCCCGGCCGACCGCACGACGACTGCTCCTGACCCTGGAGGAGCTCGGGTTCGTGCGGTCGTCGGCAGGGGTGTTCGAGCTGACCCCCAAGGTGCTGACGCTGGGCACCGCCTACGTCGCCTCGCTCGGGCTCTGGGACATCGCGCGGCCCCACCTCGAGGCCCTGGTCGCGCGGACGGGCGAGTCGTCGTCGATGGCGCAGCTGGACGGCAGCGACATCGTCTACGTCGCCCGGGTCTCGGTGCCCAAGCTGATCTCCCTGCGGGTCGACGTCGGCACGCGGTTCCCCGCCGTGCAGACCTCGCAGGGCAAGGTCCTGCTGGCCGCCCTCTCCCCCGCCGACCTCGCGGCCGCGCTCACCGAGCCCAGCCGCGCCGGGCTGCCGCCCTACATCGGGCGCTCGCCGGAGCAGTTGCGCGCCGAGCTCACCGAGGTGCGGGCCCGCGGGTGGGCGGTGGCCGACGAGGAACTCGCGCCGGGCGTCCGCTCCGTCGCCGTCCCGGTGCGGGACGGGACCGGCACCGTGCGCGCTGCCATGAACGTCACGGTGCACGCGGCGGAGACCTCCCGCGAGCGGCTGCTGCAGGAGCACCTGCCACTGTTGCTGCGCACGGCCGGTGACGTCAGCGCCGAGTGGGCGCTCTGGCAGTCGCGTCCGCACGTGCAGCTCGCCCACCCGGGCACCTCGGCCACCGTCTGACCTGGAGAGCCCCGATGCCCGCCCCGCTCCCGCCGCTGCCCACGATGATCGTCGGCAGCCTGCCCCAGCCGGACTGGCTGATCGACCGCGACCGGCTGGGCCACCAGTTCCCGCCGCGCGTCCGGGCCGCCGAGCTGTGGCGCGTTCCGCCGGAGTTCCTGGAGGAGGCCCAGGACGACGCGACCCTCGCCGCGATCCGGGCGCAGGAGGAGGCGGGCCTGGACATCGTCACCGACGGCGAGATCCGCCGGGAGTCCTACTCCAACCACTTCGCCACGGCGCTGCACGGGCTGGACCTCGAGCACCCCGGGACGGTGCGCAACCGGTCGGGCATCGACATCCCCGTGCCGCGGGTGACCGGCGACATCCGGCGGCCGGCTCCGGTCCAGGTCGACGACGTGCGCTTCCTCCGCGCGCACAGCGACCGCACCATCAAGATCACGGTCCCCGGCCCGTTCACGATGGCCCAGCAGGCGCAGAACGACCACTACGCCGACGACCGCGCCCTGGCCCTCGCCTACGCCGACGTGGTGCGCGGGGAGATCGCCGACCTGTTCGCCGCCGGCGCCGACATCGTCCAGCTGGACGAGCCGTGGCTGCAGGCGCGCCCGGACGTCGCCCGTCAGTACGGCGCGGAGGCCCTGACCCGGGCGCTCGAGGGCGCGGCGGGGCCGGTTCACGTCCATCTCTGTTTCGGCTACGCCGCCATGGTCGCCGAGCGGCCGGAGGGCTACTCCTTCCTCCCGGAGCTCGCCGACAGTCCCGCCGACACGATCTCCGTCGAGACGGCGCAGTCCCACCTCGATCCGGCCACCCTGCGACCGCTGAAGGGCAAGGGCATCGCGCTCGGCGTCCTCGACCTGTCGACGCCGGAGGTCGAGACGCCGGAGGTCATCGCCGACCGGGTGCGCCGGGCGCTGGACTCCGTGGACGTCGACAGGCTCCTGCTCTCCAGCGACTGCGGCCTCAAGTACCTGCCGCGGGCCTCGGCGGCGGGCAAGATGCGCTCCCTCGCGCAGGCCGCCGCGGTCCTGAGGACCGAGATCCGGTAGGCCGACGGGCGGGGCCGCGTGCCGCCGTGTCTACTCGGAGGGCGACGACCCGGCCCGCGCGTGCGGTCGTCGTACCCCACGACGAGGAGAGAACCGGATGGACCTGCCCGACGAACTGCTCGACCTGCTGCGCCGCCCCAGCACCTGCTTCGTCGCCACGACGATGCCCGACGGGTCACCGCAGATGACCCAGACCTGGGTGGACACCGATGGCGCGCACGTCCTGATCAACACCGTCGAGGGCTTCCAGAAGGTGCGCAACGTGGGCCGCGACCCGCGGGTGGCCCTGAGCGTCTCCGACCCCGGCAACCCGAGCCGGTACTTCGCCGTCCGCGGCCGGGTGGTGGACGTGACCACGGACGGCGCCGCTGATCACATCGAGACCCTGGCCCAGCGCTACCTCGGTGGCCCCTACCCCTGGTTCGGCGGCCGCGACCAGGTTCGCGTGCTGCTCAGCATCGCCCCCGACAAGATCCACGCGATGGGCCGACACGCGATGGGCTGAACCGCACCGCCACCGCCCGATGCTGCTCGACGCCGGGCCCGCCAGCAGGAAGCCCCCGACCGCCGAGGCGGCCGGGGGCTCCCTGGCTCACAGCCGGGTCACGGCCACTCTGCCAACCGGGTGACCGCCGTCATCCCGTTGACAGCGCCGTTGGGCTGCGATGCGTCGACGGCCGAACCGGCGTCGTCGATCACGTGTCGGATGCCTCCGCCCGCGCCGATGACGCCGGTCGCCATCGAGGTGAAGCGGACGGTCGGCCGCTCGGGCGCCTGGATGGCGCTCGCCACGTGGATCTGCGGACCCGACAGCGGACCCGTGGGCCCGAAGCCGGCCGTGAAGAGCGAGTACATCGCCAGACCGGTCGCCGAGTGCTTGCGCACCCCGTCGGCGACGACGTACGACGCGTAGCCCTCGGATGTTCCGTCCATCCACGCCGCCTGGTTCGGCGGGTCGTAGGGGAACTCGCTCTGGTAGAAGACCGTGGTCCCCCGCTCACCGTTCCAGAGCACCTGCTCCTTCTGGTAGTGCTCGACGAAGAGGCCCAGCGCGGTCACGTCGTCCCCGTTGACGACCAGGCCGTGGTCGGCGCGGTTGACCGTCCAGCCGGTCGTGCCGGCCACGCCGTGGTCACCTCGCCAGAGCCACGTGTGGTCCAGCAGCACGTGGTCGCTGTTGACCTCGACGCTGGTCGTGGCCTGACCCGGCCGCGGGCCGCCGACACGCACGAACAGGTCGCTCAGCGTGGTCGGGTTCATCGCCGAACCGACGGAGCCGCCCCGCGAGCCGACCCGGACCAGCACGTCGGTGGAAGGTCCGGCGTCCACCGTCAGGCCGGAGACCACCACCCCCGCGACGTCGCCGATCTCGAGCGCCGTCGTCCCCGCAGCGGGAGCCAGTGACGCGTACCCGAGACCCAGCACGACCGTGTCCGGCCGGGTGACCCGGATCGGGGCGTCGAGCGAGTAGACGCCCGGCGTCAGGATCAGGTTCTTGCCACGAGCCAGCGCCGCGTTGATCGTCGCGGCCGAGTCGGAGGGCTTCGCGAGGAAGAAGCGGTCGATCGGCAGGACGTCGCCGGCCGGCTTGCCCGTCGCCCAGTGCGTGCCGGACGAGCCGTTCCTCGCCGACGGGACGAAGACCTGGTACGTCCCGCCGTCCACGAACAGGTACGGCGCCTCCCGCGACACGGGGGTCGTCGGCAGCGAGGTGGTGCCGCCGGGGGCGAAGTCGGTCGCCGGCGCGCCCTCGACGCCGGAGAACGTGTAGTCGACCCCGAAGCCGTCCCACGAGCCGATGCGGCTGTCGCGGGTGTACCACTGGGCCTGGGCCGGCTCGACCCGCACGTCGCCGCTGACCACCGCGCCGTCGACCCGGCTGTTGGCCACGTAGGTGCCGAAGGCGGTGGCGCCGAAGCGGCCGGTGAGATCGAGGTCGCCCTGGATGTGCACCCGGCGCAGCGTGGCCGCCTGGGAGACCGCCCACCGCATGGTGTGCGGCGCCTCCACCTCCTGCGCGTCGTCCACAGCATCGGTCGGGACCGGCCGCTGGATCGGGTTGACGGTCAGGTTGCCGAGCGAGCGCCAGAAGTTGCGGAGCGAGCTCGAACCGAACCGGGGGTCGGGCTGCGGCTCGACGTGCAGGGCGCCGTTGATCACGACGTCCCCCGGCGACGAGCCCAGGCCCTGGATGGAGGTGTAGTAGCCGACCTGGGAGTTGACGATGCCCGTGGCCGTGACCGGATCGTCCGCCCCGGCCGCACTGCCGTAGGTGCCGGGCAGGAAGAAGACGGCGTGCCGGTCACTGCTCATCTCCGGCGTGGCCGAGATGCCCTGCAGGTACGCGTTGATCTGCTCGACCGGGTCTCCCGGCCCGAAGATCGTGACGTTGGGACCGAAGTCCGGCGGCGCCGGGGTGGATGCGGCAGCGGGAGCGACGCCCGAGATGGCCAGGGCTCCCGTCACGCCGGCCGCCGCGACGGCCAGGAGCCGGGTCCGCCGGCTGGTGGTTCGAGGCATGGTGGTCCTCCAGGAGGTGAGGGTTCGGGGTGGTCGGTCAGTGCGCGGCGAGCGCCGGCTCGGCCGCCTGCATGGGCCGTGCCATCCGGACGCCGACCGCCGCGGCCAGCGCGACAACACCCAGCACGAAGATCGCCGCGCCCAGGCTGAACGCACCGCTGAGGGCGAGCACCACGAGCGGGCAGACGAACTGGCCGATGAAGAACGCCGACGTCCAGACCCCGGTGCCGCGTCCCCGCTGCTCGAAGGTGAGCGGGCCCAGTGCCCACGTGAGCAGCGAGGGCAGGATCAGGCCGTTGCCGAACCCCGCGACGACCGCGAAGACCACCACCAGTGGAAGGGAGGACGCGAGGCCCATACCGGCCAGGCCGACGCCCGAGAGGCCGAAGGCCAGCGGCACCATGGTGGCGGGGCCACGCTTGGCCAACCGCCCGAACAGGAAGCCGCCGACCGCGGTGCCGAGCGACGCGATCGCGCTGGCCGCGCCGATCGTCGCCGTCGACGTGACGCCGATGTCGTCGAGCTTGAAGGACAGCTCCACGATCAGCACGTAGAACACCAGACCGCCCAGCAGCGTCACGGCAACCGGCCCGAAGAGCGTGCGCCACGGCAGCGGCGCGAGCTTCTCCGTGCGGGCGGCGGCCTGCGCCCTCGGGGCGGGCTGCCAGACGAACTTCGCGGCGGCCGCCGCCAGCGGCAGGCTGACGGCGTAGAGCCAGAACGGCGCACGCCAGTTCTGCTCGCCCAGCGCGCCGCCCACACCGAAGAAGACCGTCGCCGCGACCGTGGTGAACACGACCTGCAGGCCGAAGTACCGCTCGCGCCGCGACCCGTGGAAGTAGTCGGCGAGGAGCGTCGTGCAGCAGGTCATGATCGCCGCCTCGGTGAGGCCGACCAGGACCCGGCTGACGACGATCAGCTGCAGCGAGGGCAGCCACAGCGGCGCGGTCCCGACGATCGCGTAGACGACCAGGGCGCCGACCAGCAGGCGCTTGCGCCCCACCCGGTCGACGATCCGCCCGGCGATCATCGCGGTCAGGCCGATGACGAGCGCGGGTGCGGTGAGCACGATCGGCGTCAGCGCCTCGACACCGGGGGTGTCGGCGAAGGCGTCCTCGATCCGCGGCAGCACGGGCGCCAGCAGGACCGCGCCGAGCACGGCCAGGCAACTGGAGAGGAGCAGGACCAGCGCCTGGGCGCGACCGGCGGGTCGACCGGTCGCGGGGTCGACGGCGACCTCACCGGCCAGCGGTTCCCCGGCCGACCGATCAGGGCTCAGGACGTTCTCCGACACAGGCGTCTCCGTTGACCGGGCGCCGACCTCGGTGATCGGCGTCACTGGCGGAGAAGTGTCAGGAACCGCCGACCGGAGCGGAAATCACTTCTTCGTCTGCCGGTTATCGACCACATCGATGCCCGGCTCGGTGGGCTCGCCGATCGCCATGGCCACCGCCCGCCGCACGACGTCGCGCAGGTAGGCGTGCTCCGGATCGTCGTCGAAGGCCGGGTGCCACCACATGGCCTCGATCAGGGCGCCCACCTCGATCGGTGGCGCGAGCGCCCGGATGCCGACGTCCAGCGGCAGCAGGGCCACCAGCCGGCGCTGCAGCAGAGCGATCCGCCGGCTTCCGGCCACGAGCCCGGGCACGGTCAGGAAGTTCTCCGTGACGACCTGGACCTTCGGCTCGATGCCACGCATCCGCATCTGCCGCGCCGCCGGCGTGGACGCCGTCGGCCCGTGGTAGGTGACCACCCACGGCAGGGACTCCAGGTCCTCCACGGTGAGTTCCTCCCCCACCTCCCCGTTGTCCGCCGACACCACGCAGACCCACTCGTCGCGGTACAGGTCCCGGTGGGACAGGTCGGTGACGAACCCGTGCGGGAGCACCAGCAGGTCGGTGCTCAGGAGCATCTGCTCGGCCCGGTCCACGGTCGACGGCGTGTTCGCCGACATGCGCAGCCGTGTGTTCGGCGCCTCCTCGGTCAGCAGCGCCGCGAGGGTGTCACCCAGGACGGCGACCCCGTAGTCGCTCATGAACAGCGAGAACTCCCGCGTCGACGACGCGGGGTCGAAGTCCGGCTGGGCGGTGAAGACTCGTTCCACCCCGCTCAGTGCCATGCGGGCCAGCTCCCGCAGCTGCGCCGCCAGGGGGGTCAGCCGGTACTCGTTGCCGGTCCGGGAGAGCAGCTCGTCGCCGAAGTGCCGGCGCAGCCGGGCCAGCGACGCCGACAGCGCAGGCTGGCTCAGGCCCATCCGTGCCGCGGCGCGGGTCACGCTGTGCTCCTGCAGCAGGGCGTCGAGCGACACCAGCAGGTTGAGGTCCAGGCCGGCCAGGTTCACCGCTCGAGTATCGACCACGCTGATGCCCGGCATCAGACATCTCATCTTCCCGAGTCATGTACCCGTCACCGACCGTGGACGGCGTGACCGACAGCCACCCGCTCGACCGCCGCGACCCCGAGGGGGCCATCGCCGCAGCGGCGAAGCGCTGCTCCAACTGGGGGCGCTGGGGCACCGACGACGTCCTGGGGACGCTGAACTTCCTCGACGACGCGAAGCGGCGGGAGGGCGCTGCCCTGGTCCGTAGGGGCGTGAGTTTCTCGCTCTCCCAGTCGTTCGACATGAACGGCCCGCAGAAGGGCTGGCGCAGGCGGACCAACCCGGTGCACACGATGCTCGACACCGGCACCGACGCCGAGCGCGGCAATCAGGGGTTCCCGCACGGTCTGGGCGGTGCGGACGACGTCATTGCCATGCCGCTGCAGGCCTCCACCCAGTGGGACGGCCTCGGCCACATCTTCGACCACGGCAACGCCTGGAACGGCCGCCGCGCGGGTGACGTGGTCACCAGCGAGGGCGACCTGGTCACCGGCATCGAAACGGTCGCGGGGCTCATCGCGGGCCGCGGCGTCCTGGTCGACGTCGGCCGGGCGATCGGCAGCGACGGCGAACTGCCCGACGGCTTCGCCATCACCACCGAGCACCTCGAGGCCACCATCGCCGCCCAGGGCGCGTCGTCCGGGGTCGGCCGCGGCGACCTGCTCCTGGTGCGCACGGGCCGGCTGGCCCGCGCCCGGCGGGAGGGCTGGGGCGACTACGCCGGCGGCGACTCCCCCGGCCTGTCGTTCACCACCGCCGACTGGCTGCACGGCACCGAGATCGCCGGCATCGCCACCGACACCTGGGGCTTCGAGGTGCGGCCCAACGAGTTCGACGTCGCCTTCCAGCCGCTGCACCAGGTCGCCATCCCCAACATGGGGCTGTTCCTCGGCGAGATGTGGGACCTCGACGCGCTGGCCGCCGACTGCGCCGCCGACGGGATCTACGACTTCTGGCTCACCGCCGCTCCCCTGCCCGTGACCGGCGCCGTCGGTGCCCCGGTCAACCCGATCGCCGTCAAGTAGGAGCCCGCTGATGCCTGCCGTGAACAACGTCCTCGTGGTCGGAGGCGGTCTCGCCGGCACGGGGACCGCCATCCACCTCGCGAAGGCCGGGGTCGCCGTCGAGCTGATCGAGATCAAGCCCGACGTCGCCGCCCTCGGCTCCGGGATCACGCTCCAGGGCAACGCGCTGCGCGAGCTCAAGGCGCTCGGCGTCTGGGACCACGTGCAGGGGGCCGGTTACGCCTTCGACGTCACCGGCATCCGGGCGCCCGACCCGAACGGCACGGTCGTCGCCGAGATCCCTGACGCCAGGACTGGCGGCCCCGACCTGCCCGCCGTCATGGGCATGCCCCGGCCCGAGCTGGCGCGCATCCTCGTCGACCGCGCCACCGAGGTCGGGGTGAAGCTGCGTCTGGGCACCACCTTCACCGAGCTGTCGCAGGACGACGACGGCGTCGACGTCGCCTTCTCCGACACCTCGACGGGCCGCTACGACCTCGTCGTCGGCGCGGACGGCGTCCGCTCCTGGACCCGCCGCGCCCTGGGCATCGACCTGGAGACGACGTCGGTCGGCATGGGCATCTGGCGCGTCTTCGGCCCGCGCCCCTACAGCGTGACCCGGACCGACCTGTACTACGGCGGTCCGTCGTTCATCGCCGGCTACTGCCCGACCGGCGAGGACTCGCTCTACGCCTACATCGTGGAGGCGGCGCAGGACCGCTCGACGCTGTCGCCCGACGAGCAGCTGGCCACGATGAAGGAGCTCTCGCGTGCCTACCACGGTCCGTGGGACGAGATCCGCGAGAACCTCACCGACGGCAGTCGGGTGAACTACACGTGGTTCGAGACCCACGTGCTTCCGGCGCCGTGGAACCGCGGCCGGGTCGTGCTGATCGGCGACGCCGCGCACACCTGCCCGCCCACCATCGCCCAGGGCGGCGCCATGGCCCTCGAGGACGCCGTCGTCCTCGCCGAGCTGCTCGTCGACCGCGACACGCTCGACCAGGAGCTGTGGAACGCGTTCACGGTCCGCCGCTTCGAGCGCGCGAAGACCGTCGTCGACGCGTCCAACCAGCTCGCGCAGTGGCAGCTCGACCACGTCCAGGGCGACATCCCGAGCCTGATGCGCTCGATCGCCGTCCTCACCAGCCAGCCCGCGTAGCCGTCACCGGCACTTGTGGCCACAAGTGCCGATCTGGAACAGAGAGCCATCACCATGACCCAGCGCCTGATCACCCACCTGCGGCACGTCGACCTGGCCGTGCCCGACTTCGACAAGCAGCTCGACTTCTACTCCGGCATCTGGGGCCTGACGCCCGAGCACACCGACACGGGGCTGGCGTTCCTCGCCGCCGAGGGGTCGCCGGAGCAGTACATCGTCCGGCTCCGGGAGGCCACCGACAAGCGGATCGACCTGATCTCCTTCGGTGCCGCCGATGCCGCCGACGTCGACACGCTGGCCGCGCAGCTCGCCGCCGACGGCGTGCGACTGGTCGCCGAGCCCGGCGCCCTGCAGACCCCCGGCGGCGGCTACGGCTTCCGGTTCTTCGACAACGAGGGCCGGACCATCGAGATCAGCTCCGACGTCGTGGTACGGCAGCACCGCACGATCGAGGAGGGCGAGTCGATCCCCGTGCGGCTCTCGCACGTGGTCATCAACTCCGCCGACCCGGAGGGGACTGTCGCGTTCTACGACAAGTACCTGAGCTTCTCCCTGTCGGACACGCTCATGCACCCCCGGATGGGCAACATGATGTGGTTCCTGCGGACCAACGCCTGGCACCACAGCATGGCGATCGCCCGCGGCCCGCACCCCTCGCTGCACCACGCCTCGTTCGAGATGCGCGGCATCGACGAGTACATGCGCGGCACCGGCCGCCTGCTGCGCGCCGGCGTCGAGAAGATCTGGGGCCCCGGTCGGCACATGGCCGGCAACAACACCTTCAGCTACTTCCTCGACCCGCACGGCAACACCGTCGAGTACACGACCGAGCTGGAGGTCCTCGACGAGGACACCTGGCACCCGCACGTCTACGACTTCAGCAACCCCGAGGTCTCCGACCAGTGGGGCACGGCGAACGCCATGAACGAGTTCGTCGCGCAGAAGTCGTTCAACGACCCGGACAAGGGTCTGTTCGTCGCTCCCCCGGTCTGATGCGGTTCGCGACCTGGGAGGCTGGAGGCCGCGTGCAGGCCGGCGTGGTGGAAGCCGCCGGCCTGCACGCCCTTCCCGACGGCCTCACGATCCTCGACCTGGTCCGCGCGGGGCTGCCCGCCGCGCTCGAGGCCGGGGTGGCCGCACTCGACGGTCCGGCCGTCGCCCTCGCCGACGTCCGCCTGCTGCCGCCACTGGCTGCGCCGACGGTGCGGGACTTCGTCGCCTTCGAGGAGCACGTCGAGGGGGTCCGCAAGGCCATCGACGGCGTCGCGGGCGTGGTCGACGAGTGGTATCAGGCACCGACCTTCTACTTCACCAACCCGTACGCGCTCATCGGCGCGCACGACGACGTCGCGGTGCCGCCGGGGTCGCAGCGGTTCGACTTCGAGCTCGAGGTCGCCGTGGTCGTCGGGAGGGACGGCGCCTCGCTGACGCCTGACCAGGCGCGCGACCACGTCTTCGGCTACACGGTCCTCAACGACTGGTCGGCCCGCGACCTGCAGGCCCGGGAGATGAGGGTCAACCTCGGCCCGGCCAAGGGCAAGGACTCCGCCACCACCCTGGGCCCGTGGCTGGTGACCGCCGACGAGCTGGAGCCCTACCGGGACGACGACGGCTTCCTCGCCCTCGACATGCGTGTGTCGGTCAACGACGTCGAGATCGGCCAGGACCTGCTCTCCAACATGGGCTGGCCCTTCGAGGAGTTGATCTCGTACGCCTCGCGCGGCACCGAGGTCCGTGCCGGCGACGTCCTCGGTTCGGGCACCTGCGGCAACGGGGGCTGCCTGGCCGAGCTGTGGGGACGGCGGGGCGACGCAGCTCCCCCGCCGCTGCAGGTGGGTGACGTCGTCGAGATGACGGTCGAGGGCATCGGCACGATCCGCAATCGGGTCGTCCCCGGGGCCGAGCTGCCGCCGGTCGCCGCCGCGCGCCCGAGGCCGCGGAACCGGAAGCGATGACCGGCCGGGTCGCCGGCAAGGTGGTCGTCGTGACCGGCGCCGGTCAGGGGCAGGGCGCGGCCGAGGCGCGGTTGCTCGCCGCCGAGGGCGCGACGGTGATCGGCTGCGACCTGAAGTCGGAGCCCGCCGAGGAGCTGCCCGGTGTCGAGTACCGGCAGCTCGACGTCACCGACGCCCAGGCGTGGGCGGCGATGGCTGGCGGCCTCGACCGGGTCGACGGCCTCGTCGCGAACGCCGGTGTCACCTGGCGCGCCCGGCTGGCCGAGCTGGCCCCTGCCGACCTCGCCCGAGTGGCCGAGGTCAACGTCACCGGCACCCTGCTCGGCGTCCAGGCGGTCATCCCACTCATGACCGACGGCGGGTCGATCGTCGTCGTCGGTTCGGTCGCCGCGCTGACCGGGCACTTTCCCGTCGCCTACACCGCGTCGAAGTGGGCACTGCGCGGGCTGGCCAAGGCCGCCTGCCTGGAGCTCGGCCCGCGCGGCATCCGGGTCAACACGGTGCATCCCGGATACATCGAGACGCCGATGACCGCGTCGGCCGCGCCGTCGTTCCGCGAGGCCAACGTCGCCGAGACGCCGTTGGGGCGCACCGGCAACGTCGACGAGGTCGCCCCGCTCGTGCTTTTCCTCGTCAGCGACGAGAGCTCCTTCATCACCGGCGCGGAGATCCCCGTCGACGGCGGCCTGACCGCCCACGGCGGCGTGAAGTCGATCAGCGACGCCGTCCGCCATATCTGAGAGGAACCACTGTGTTCGAGTACTTCCCCACCGGTCCCTACACCTACAACCTCAGCGTCGTCGCCACGCTCAACTCCGGCGGGCTGATCGACGAGGTGGACCGGGCCTGCCGGCGGATCACCGAGGCGGCCGCCGCCGGTGAGGACGCCGGGACGCCGGTGTTCCTCCAGGCGTGGAGGGACCTCACCGACCAGCTGGTCGGGCAGGCCGAGGACGCGGAGAAGGCCGGGCACACCCGCACCGCCGGGCAGCTGTACTTCCGCGCGAGCAACTACCTGGCCCAGGCCGAGCGGATGCTCGCCCACTCCGACCCGAACCGGGTGCCGACCTACAAGCGGCTGCTGGAGCTGGCGCAGAAGGCGTTCGACCTGCACAGCCCGAACGTCTCGCGGGTGGCCATCCACTACGAGGGCACGACGCTGCCCGCCTACTTCAGCCAGGCACCGGGCGACGGCCCCGCACCGGTGATCATCCTCGTCAACGGGCTGGACTCCACCAAGGAGCACATGTACAGCTCGAACCACTGGGAGGAGCTCGCGGCCCGCGGCATCTCCTGCCTCATGCTCGACCAGCCCGGCACCGGTGAGGCGCTGAGGCTGCAGGGGCTGACCGCCCGCATCGACACCGAGGCGTGGGTCGGCGCGGCGGTGGACTGGCTGGAGACCCGGCCCGACGTCGACGCGAGCCGGATCGGCATCGTCGGCTGGTCGCTCGGCGGCTACTACGCGCCTCGTGCGGCGGCCTTCGAGAAGCGGTTGGCGCTCTGCGTCGCCTGGGGCGCGAACCACGACTGGGGAGCGGTGCAGCGCCGCCGCAAGGAGCGCGAGGGCGAGCGCCCGGTGCCGCACTACTGGGAGCACGTGCTCTGGGTCTGGGGCTTCGAAGCGGCCGGGGGCGACGACGACAACGTCCTGGACGCGTTCCTCGACTTCGCCGACGACGTCAACCTCGACGGCGTGGTCGAGCAGATCACCGTCCCGTTCCTGATCGCGCACGGCGCGAACGACCGGCAGATCCCGGTGGCGATGGCGCACCGCTCCTACGAGCAGGCAGTCAACTCGCCCAAGCGTGAGCTGCGGGTGTTCACCCCCGAGGAGGGCGCGACCGAGCACATCGGCCTGGACCACCTGCCCCACGTCAGCACCTTCATCGCCGACTGGGTCGCCGACACGTTCGCGGAGCTCGCGCCCTGACCGGAGGACGCCGTGCCCTGCTCTGCGTGAACCTGCCCGTGCAGGACCTGGCCGCCGGCCGGGAGTTCTACGAGCCCCTCGGTTTCAGCATCAACGAGCACCCGTCCGACGAGCACACCGCGGCCGTGGTCGTCGACGACAACCTCGTCGTGATGCTCCGGGTGGACCCGCTGCACGTGGTCAACTGATCCGTCCGGAAGCACACCCCGACGACGGCCACTAGGCCGGCGGCGGGATCGACACGTGCTGTCAGCCGTCCGAACGGTCGCTCGGCCGTCAGAACGGTGGAGGGTCATGCGACTGTCGGTACGGCGGTGGGTCGGTCTCGGGTGGTCGCAGGCCGGGTGGTCGGGATGTGCGGGTGATCCCGGACGGGCTGGTCACGTGCAATGTGCCGTCGGGCTCCATGCGGAACGTCCAGCCGCGGGCGAAGGTCTTCAGCCGGTGATGGGACCGGCAGAGGCAGCACAGGTTGATGCACGTCGTCCGGCCGCCCTCGGCGTGTGGGACCACGTGGTCGTGATCGGCCCAGCCGGCGCGCTGCCCGCAGTTGGGCGTCCGGCATCTGTCGGCGACGGCATGCCCAGCACAGGGCAGCTGCAGTCAATGTCGGGGTTGCTCTGAGCAACCCTTCTTCGCGAGGCGGGCCAACTCCCGACCAGTGACGGTGGCCAGCAGGCGCCCGTTGTCATCGGTGATCGCGAACGTCAGCGAACCACCCTCCGGCGTGGTCAGGCCCAGCGCGCCGAGACGCCGGAGGAGATCGCGCAGGTGCGACGCGGTGATCGCCAACCCGTTGACCTCGCCACCCCGGGCCGACCTCCCTTCCAGCCCGTCCAGGGCGGCCGTAACGGCCAGATTCACCGTGACTCCGGGCAGTCCGTGGTCGGCCGGCCGCAGGATGAGCATCGAATGGATCGATGCCCGGATCTGCCCGATCGGGCGCGGGTCACCATCGGCTTTCGCCATCGTCGCCAGCTGATCGATCAGGTCGTAGCAGGCGGCCGCCTCGTCGGCGGTCATGTCACCCGCGAGGGTCGCCATTCCGTCGCCCGTGCTGCCGAGGCGGACATCGGCGGCCCGCTTCGCCTCTGCGTGGCGCCGGTCGACCGCCGTGGCGTCGAGCTCCGCCAGCAGTTCCAGGGCACGCGCCCGCAGCCTGGCCAGGGACAGGTCGAACGCCTCGGGCAGCAGCGTCGCCTCCACCGCGCGGGCGAGCTCGGGTGTCGTGTGCCGGAGCGCGTCCGCGAGCACTCCGGCCCGGCGCTCGTCGATCTTCCCCCGGTGCAGCGCGGCCAACGTCGCCGGCAGGTTCTCCCGCCACGTGCACGCGCGCCTGGCGCGGAACGCCGCCGTGCCGCGACCAAGGTTGATCGCATGCGCCACCTCGTCGGGGAAGAATTCGCTCACTCCGGGAAACTCGGGGTCGGTCTTCCGCCAGGTCCGGTTGCGGGCGCCCGGGCCGCCCTCCGGCGGGTCGTCGGTGTCGGGGCGCAACTCGGCGAGCCGCAGGATCAGGTCCGCCTCCCGGGCGGCATCGCGCGCCCGGTTGCGCTGGAGCCGTCCGAGCTCGGCGGCGACGCCCTCGTCATCGAGCGACCACACCGGCGGCCTCGGATCGGGCTCAGGCCGGGTCAGCCCCCAGTCGACGAGGTAGCCCTCCAGCCTCGAGGTTCCCGACAGTCGCTGCACGAGTCGAACATACGTGCGACCACCGACAATTCCGGCGGCTGGCCGGCCATGACGCGGGCCCCGAGGCGGGAGAACGCGATCGTCACGGTGCCGTACCGGCGTCGGGATGGGTAGCCGGCAGGACTCAGGACCGGCCGGGGTCGACGTGGATCTTGGGTCCGGGCCCGGCGGTGTCGGGGCGCTCCCCGGCCAGGACGGCGCCGACGTCATCGAGGCCGACGGTGGCCGCCACGAGGGGCCGCGGGTCCACCTCGCCCCGGGCGTACGAGGCGATGGTGCCCTGCAGCCCCGGTGAGCCGGAGAGGATGCCGACGACCGTGACGTCCTTGAGCAGCACCGCGCGGGTGTCGAGCGTGCTCGGGCTGCCGGCGATCCCGATGTAGACGACCCGGCCGGCCGGTTCGACGACGTCGAGCGCGAGCGCGGGCAGATGCGCCGCGTTCGAGGCCTCCACCACGGCGTCGAACGGAAGATCCGGGAGGCTGTCCTCGGTCCACGTGTGCTCGAACCCGAGGCTGCGGGCGAAGGCGAGGGATCGGTCCGAACGGCCGAGCAGGTGGACGTCGGCACCGGCCGCGCGGGCGAACATCGCGACCAGCAGCCCGATCGTCCCCGGTCCGGTGACGAGAACGAGTTCACCCGGGTGCAGCTGAGCGGCCTGCACGGCCCGGAGGGCGTTCCCGCCGGGCTCCACGAGGGCTCCCAGAACCTCGTCGACCGTGTCCGGCAGCCGGTGCAGCGACCAGGCGGGCACGGCGACCTTCTCGGCCAGTGCGCCGTGCCGGCCGCCGCGGATCCCCACCTCCTGCCGGCGTTCGCACACGTGCTGGCGGCCCGTGCGGCACCGGCGGCACGTCCGGTCACCGAGCATCGTGTCGCCCATGACCCGCCGGCCGAGCCATGCCGGGTCCACCTCCGGACCGACGGCGCTGACCCGGCCGCACCACTCGTGCCCGAGCCGCATGGGGTACGCGGCGTGGCCGTGATGCAGGTAGGCCATCTCTCCGGTGAAGAACTCGACGTCGGTGCCGCAGACCCCGGCTCGCTCGACGTCGACCACGACCTCGCCCGGGATCGGCTCCGGGACGGGCACGTCCTGCACCGACCCCGCGCCGGGTGCGGTCAGGACGTACGCCCGCATGCTCGCTGCGCTCACCGCGGCGCCGGCGCGTCGCCGGGTTTCCGCACACGGCACTTTCGCGGCGTCGACGGCATGAGGGCCACCGGACAACTCTCCACAACCTCCCCCACGGCGTCCACCATGGTCGCCATCGGCGTGCGGTGGGTGATCGCGCCGGTGCTCGTCCCGACAGGCGGAAGGGAAACCGTGAGCCTTCGCAGCGCGCAGTGGTACGCCGGGGACGACCGGAACTCATACATCCACCGCGCGTGGATGCGCCGCGGCGTGCCGGCGGACGCCTTCGATCGCCCGCAGATCGCGATAGCCAACACCGCGTCCGACCTGACGCCGTGCAACGCCCACCTGTCGGAGGTGGCCGCATCGGTCAAGAACGGCATCCACGAGGCCGGCGGGATCCCGCTGGAACTACCGGTCGTCTCGCTCGGCGAGACGCAGGTCCGGCCGACGGCGATGCTCTGGCGGAACATGGCCGCGATGGCCACGGAGGAGATGCTCCGCGCCAACCCGATCGACGGCGTCGTCCTGCTCGGTGGGTGCGACAAGACGATCCCCTCCCTCCTGATGGCCGCCGCATCCGTCGACCTGCCCGCCGTGGTGGTCCCGGGCGGACCGATGCTCAACGGCACCTTCCGCGGCGTACCGCTGGGCTGCGGCACGGACGTGTGGCGGCTCAGCGAGGAGGTGCGGGCGGGCACGCTCTCGCGGGAGGCGTTCCTGCGGTCGGAGTCGTCCATGATCCGCAGCCGCGGGCACTGCAACACGATGGGCACCGCCTCGACGATGGCCGTGGTCGCCGAGGCCCTCGGCACCGTCGTCCCCGGGGTGGCCGGAACGCCGGCCCCCGACAGCCGCCTGCTGGAGGCAGCGCACGGTACGGGCCGGCTGATCGTGGACATGGTCGCCGCCGACCGGCGGCCGAGCACCTTCATCACCCACGCCTCGTTCGCCAACGCGATCGTGGCGCTGGCGGCGGTCGGGGGGTCCACCAACGCGGTGGTGCACCTGCTGGCGATCGCCGGCCGACTGGGGATCGACCTGACCCTGGACGACTTCGACCGCATCGGCTCGGGCGTCCCGGTGCTGGTCGACCTGCTGCCCGCCGGCCGGTTCCTGATGGAGGACTTCCACCGGGCCGGTGGGCTGCTCGCCGTGCTGCGTGAGGTGCGCGACCTGCTCGACCCGACCGCCCTCACGGTGACGGGCGCGCCGCTCGTCGACTTCCTGGACGACGCACCGATCTGGGACCCCGAGGTCATCCGGCTCCGGCGGGAACCGCTGGTCGAGCACGGAGGTATCGCCGTCCTGCGCGGCAACCTGGCGCCCGACGGCGCGGTCATCAAGCCCGCAGCCGCCTCACCACACCTGCTGCGCCATCGGGGACGGGCCGTCGTCTTCGACTCCGTGGAGGACTTCCACGCCCGCATCGACGACCCCGAACTCGACGTCGATGCCGATTCCGTGCTGGTGCTGCGCGGCTGCGGCCCCCGGGGCTATCCCGGCATGCCGGAGGTGGCCAACATGCCGCTGCCGACCAAACTGCTCGAGCAGGGCGTGCGCGACATGGTGCGGATCTGCGACGGGCGGATGAGCGGCACCGCGTACGGCACGGTCGTCCTGCACGTGGCCCCGGAGGCCGCCGCCGGCGGTCCACTCGCCCTGGTGCGCAGCGGCGACGTCATCAGCCTGGACGTCGACGCCCGTCGCATCGACATCGAGGTTCCGGACGACGAGCTGGCCGCACGCAGTCCGAGCGAGGCCACGCTCGCCGGTTTCGCCGCCCCGCGCCGCGGCTGGGAGCGTCTCTACGTCGATCACGTGCTGCAGGCCGACACCGGCGCCGACCTCGACTTCCTCCTGGGGTCCACTGGATCCCAGGTCAGCCGGGAGTCGCACTGACCGACGGCGGATCTGCCGCAACTGCTGCCCTCAGGTCAGCGGAAGTCCGACGTAGTTCTCGGCGAGATTCTTGGCGGCCGTGGGGCTGCTGGTGACCAGCTCCAGCTCGGCCAGCTGGCGTCGCAGGTCGAAGTCGGTGGCGTCGGAGAAGCGGTGCAGCATCGACGTCATCCAGAACGAGAACCACTGCCCGCGCCAGATCCTCCGCAGCGCGGTCTGGGTGTAGGCGTCGAGCAGTCCGGTGTCCTTGCTGGAGTAGTAGGCCCCCAGTGCGCGGTCCAGGACGTGCACGTCGGCGATCGCGAGGTTCATCCCCTTGGCCCCGGTGGGCGGCACGGTGTGCGCGGCGTCGCCGGCCAGGAACAGGCGGCCGTACTGCATCGGCTCGCACACGAAACTGCGGAACTGGAGCACGTCCTTGCGGAAGATCGGCCCCGGCGTGACCCCCGTGCCGGACGGCGAGAGCCGGGCGTCGAACTCCTCCCAGATGCGGTCGTCGGGCCAGTCGTCGATGTTCGTGGCCGGGTCGCACTGGAAGTACATGCGCTGCACGCTCGGCGACCGGGTGGAGATGAGGACGAAGCCGCGCTCGGAGTGGGCGTAGATGAGCTCGTCGGACGACGGGGGCGCCTCGGCCAGGATCCCGAACCAGGCGAATGGGTACTGCCGGAAGAAGTCCTTGCGGATCGTCCCCTCCGGGATGAGGAACCGGCTGTAGGTGCGTGACCCGTCGGCCCCGATGACGAAGTCGCACTCCAGCGTCTGCTGCTCGCCCTCGTGGGTGAACCGGATCGTCGATTGCTCGGTCTCCAGCCCCTCGACCTGGGTGTCGCTGACGCCGAACCGGAGGTCCCCGCCGTCGGCGAGGCGCTTGGCGATCAGGTCGATGAGCACCTCGTGCTGGGCGTAGACCATCACCGACCGGCCGCCGGTCAGCTCGTAGAGGTTGATCCGGTGGATGCCCCCGGAGAAGGCGAGGTTGATCCCGTGGTGGACGAACCCGTCCCGGTTCATCCGGTCGCCGAGCCCGGTCTGGCGCAGCAGGTCCACCGTGCCCTGCTCGAGGATCCCGGCCTTGATCGTCTCCTCGATCTCCTGCCGCCCGCGCAGGTCCACCACCACCGAGTCCACCCCTCGCTGGTGCAACAGGTGCGAGAGCATGAGCCCGGCCGGGCCCGCTCCGACGATGCCGACCTGCGTGCGCATGCTGCCTCCTTGCTCGAGACGGACCGCGCCGAGGCGCGTCAAACCTCTGGGGCGTCCGGAGGGGCGAGGACGACGATCACGGGACGTCGATGGTCACGGCGGCGGGCTGCCCGTCGGCTCCGCTGAGGCCCCCGGTGCGGGGGCTGACCACCCGGGAGACGCAGGACTGCAGCCGGTCGTTGACCTCGTGCTGGGCGTCACTGAGGAAGACGTCCCGGTGGTCGATGACGCCCTCGAGCTCCAGCACCTTGACCTGGCAGAGGCCGCATTCCCCACGGCGGCAGTCGAACATCAGGTCGGCGCCGCAGGCCTCGAGCGCCTCCAGCATCGAGACGTCGTGCGACACCACCGTCTCCAGGCCGAGTCGCGGGATCTTGACGGTGAACGGCTCGGGCGCGAAGCGCCCGCTGCTCCCGAAGGTCTCGAACCGCAGGTCGGCCGGACGCCGTCCGGCCTTCGCCCAGGCCGCCTTGATCGCGTCGAGCATCGGCGTGGGCCCGCACACGTAGAGCTCGCCGCCCTCGGGGACGCCGTCCACGAGCGCGGGGACGTCCAGGGAGCTGCCGTCGGCGTCGATGCGCAGGTCCATCCGGTCCCCGTGCTCGGCGACGAGGTCGTCGACGAACGCCATGAGCGACCGGGAGCGCGCGCCGTAGACGAACCGGTAGTCAGCGCCGCGCACCTTGAGTGCCTTGCCCATCGCGACGAGGGCGGTGATGCCGATCCCGCCGGCGGCCAGCACGTAGCCGGGCTTGCCGTAGTTGAGGGGGAAGTTCTGCAGCGGCTGGGTGATCTGCACCTCCTGCCCGCGCCGGAGCGCGTGCATGAAGGCCGAGCCACCGCGGCTCTGCCGGGCCAGCTGCACGCCGAGCATGAGCTCGTTGCCGTAGGCGCCCATCCCGACCACGGAGTACGAACGGATGTCGGCCCGCCCGTTGACGTACACGCCGATGTCGATGTGGCTCCCGGGCGGAGCCGGCGCCTCCAGGTACTCGGGCTCGAGCACGACCTGCCGCACGTGCTCGGCGACCTCGCACACGTCGAGCACGCGGGCCTTGCGCCACCGTTTGTGAGTCGTCGCTGCCATGACGTGCTCCCGGCGTCAGAGACCGCGGCCCATGAGGCCGACGGTGGGCTGCTCGCGATGCCGGGCGACGCCCTCCTCGACCTCGGCGGCCAGGCCGGTCCCGTTCGGGGTGTCGTTGGCGCCGGCCGCATTCGCGGCCTCGGTCACTGCAGTCATCGCCACCGCGGCGTTCCCGGCACGCTCCGTCGTCTCCTCGACGTCGGTGCCGCGCTCGGCGTCGATCAGCCGCTGCACGACCCGGCGGGTCCACATGCTGCCCGCGTCGATGTTGAGGTTGTAGAAGTCGTACCCGGGGTTGGCCTCGATGCCCCGCTGCTGGGCCTCCAGCATGACCTCGTCCTCGAAGAAGACGCCCGAGACGCCCTCGCGCAGCCGCGTCGTGATCACCTGCTTGTCCAGGCACCAGTCACGGGCGAAGGCCCACAGGTAGAAGCAGGTGCTGTCCGTCTCCGGGGTCATCGTGTTGATGACCGTGCCAGTGACGCCCTGGCTGCGGTCGCCCTCGGGTGCACCGGTGCCGGCCTTGGCGACGCCGACGTCGATCGTCACCGTGGAGGGCGCCGTGTACGTGATGATCTGCCACCGGTCGACCAGCCCCTCGTAGTCGGGGAACCGGTCCTGCAGGTTGCGCTTCCAGAAGGGCGGCGGCTCGATGCCGTGCATCCACTTGGTGACGGTCACCGTGCGCTCGTCGTGGGTGACCTCGAAGTCGGACTCGGACAGCGACTCGTGGCCGATGCTCGACCCGTGCACGAACTGCTCGTGCGTGAGGTCCATCAGGTTGTCGATGATCAGCTGGTAGCTGCAGTTGACGTGGATCGTCTTGCCGTCGCCCGCCCAGTCCGGCGAGTCGTTCATGTGCAGGTCGGGGACCAGCGACTCGTCGGCCAAGGCCGGGTCGCCGGTCCATACCCACACGTACCGGTACTTCTCGACCACCGGGTACGAGTGCACGGTGGCGCTCGGGTTGATCGTCTCCTGGGCCGGCATGAAAGTGGCGCGGCCGTCGGCGTCGTAGCAGATGCCGTGGTAGCCGCACATGATCTCGTCCTCGCCCCGCAGCTTGCCCATCGACAGCGGGGACAGACGGTGCCAGCACGCGTCGGCCAGGGCGACCGCGCGACCCTTCGTCGTCCGGTACATGACGATCGGCTTGCCGGCGATCGTCTTGGCGAGCAGGTTGCGGCCCACCTCGTGGTCCCACGCCGCGGCGAACCAGGCGTTCAGGGGGAAGTGGCGGAAGGTGGCGTGACCCGTCTGCGCGGCAGACGTGGACGGCAGAGGTGTCGACATTCTTTCCTCCGTCCGGCGGAACCGCCGGTTCGTCGTGGGTTGCGGGGCTGTCGAAGTCAGGCCGGGATCGGATCCTCGTGGCGGGCCGGCGCCTCGTCGACCATCAGGTAGAGGAAGAAGGAGACGACCATGATCCCGACGGCGACGAACACGCCCGGGGCCCAGCTGCCCGTGGCGTCGTGGACGATGCCGCTGACGACCGGGCTGGCCACCGCCCCGATCTCGGACACCAGGTTCAGCATGCCGAAGGCCGCGCCACGCTCCGCGGCAGGCACCATGTCACCGGTCATGCCCTGCACGATCGGCTGGAGGGCGTTGAAGAACAGGCCGGAGGTGAACAGCAGGAGCCCGAGCAGCAGCAGCGAGGGCGTGTTGTCGCCGGAGATGCTCCAGCCGAAGAGCGCCGCCAGGACGGAGTACACGGCCGTGCAGACCAGGGCGAGGGTCTTGCGCGAGCCGCCCGTGCGGATCGCCCGGTCGGCCAGCCATCCACCGGCGGGGAAGCCGAGGATGCCGGCGCCGGCGTTGAACGCCGCGGTCAGCCCGGCGGCCACGAGGCTGCTGTGGGCCGCTTCCTTGACGATCTGCACCGACCAGAAGCTGAAGAACCACAGGTTGTAGAGGATCGCGATGTAGGCGATGTAGACCAGCCAGATGTTGCGGTTGAGCAGGACCGGCCCGCGGCCGCTCCGCTGCACACCGCGGACGATCACGCCGATGTACACGGCGGCGATCAGGCCCGCGACGACCGCGGTCACCCACTCCTTCCAGTGCAGCTTCTCGGCGGCCAGGAAGAGCAGCACGATGACGACGGCGGTCGGCACCGCGAACTTGATCAGCTGGCCCAACGGGGGGCCCATGTGCATGGCCCCGCCGAGCTTGCCGCGGAAGAAGACGTAGATCGCGGCGGCCACCACGATGCTCAGTGCGGCGAAGACGAAGAACGGCAGCTGCCAGCCGTTCTTGCCCATGCCCATGGACTGGCCCCAGTCGGCCAGGATCGGGGTGAAGATGATGCCCACCGTGAGCCCGATCGACAGGCCGGTGATCACCACACCGAGACCGAGGGTCCGCTTCTCCGGCGGGGTGTGGTTGATGATCAGGGTGCGGTCGTTGGAGTAGAAGACGCCCTCGCCGAGCCCGGTGAGCACACGTGCGGCGACGAAGAACACCAGGCCCGCCGCGATGCCGGAGACCGCGGTCAGCAGGCCGGCCCAGACCAGCGAGAGGATGATCATCTCGCGGTGGCCGTAGCGGTCACCCAGCCGGCCGCCCGGGTACTGGGTGAGCATGTAGCCGAGGAAGAACATGGAACCGACCAGGCCGCCGAGCGCCGCCGGGTTGGCGGAGTCGCCGATGAAGCCGGCCTTGTTCTGGATCATCCAGGCGACGATCGGCCCGGTGAGGGTCCGGTCGGCGTAGCTCGCCACCCAGCCGAGCAGCAGCAGCGCCCACATGGCCCGGTACGGCACCACCGGGTGGCCGCCGCGATGGTCGTCGAGCAGCACCTCGTTGTCCGCGGTGGGCCCTTCCGGCACGGCCGTACCCGTCCGTGCGTCACGCGCCGAACTGTCCGTTGCCATTACCCCTCCTCGACAGGACACATGGGGACCCTGGTGTCGCGCGTCAGTGGGATGCGGACTCGCCGCCCGCGGAGCCGAGCCGCGGTGACCGAAGCACTCATCCCCCGCTCCCCACCTGTGCGCCGGGCGTGCTGCATGCGCGAACGTGGCGGTTGTAATGACCATCCGCGGGACGGATTCAGCCGTCCGGCTCGGTTTTTCCGGTCAGCGGGAATCCGATGGTCGAACGGACGGGAGTCGCGACGGCGACGAGCGGCCCGCTCAGGAGTGCGCCGCGCCGCCCTCGGAGATGGCGGCCCGCGCGCTGTGCACGAACCCCTCGACGAGGGGGCTGGTCTCGGGGCGCCAGACGGCGGACAGCTCGATGGTGGCGGGGTGCTCGAGCCGGACGAACCGGACGCGTGCGTCGTCGGCGCGCTCCGGCCGACGGGCCACCCCTCCCGGCACCAGGGCGACGCCGAGCCCGCACCCGACCATGGCGAGCTGGCTGTTGATCGACCGGGCGAGGTGCCGCGCGTCGGGGGCGAAGCCGGCCGCGCGGCAGGATGCCACGACTTCGTCGTGGTAGTCGGGTGAGATGCGCCGCGGCAGCCAGACCCAGGGCAGCTCCGCGGCCCGCGCCAGGTCCCACGGCTCGTCGGCGGCGTCCGCCCAGGCCGCCGGCACGGCGAGCACGAACGGCTCCCGGTGCAGGGTGACCCGCTCCAGGCCCGGCGGCGTCGCGAGCTGACGGACGAGCGCGACGTCGAGCTCGCGGCGGTGCACCGACTGGACGGCGACCCGGGTGTCGACCTCCTCGACCCGGACGTCGACCCGGGGGTGGGCCCGCTGGAACAGCTCGAGGATCCGCGGCAGCGGATCGCTGAAGGAGGAGGTCACCACCCCGATGCGCAGTTCCCCGGCCTGACCGTCGGCGGCCTGCCGGACGGCGGCGTCGGCCGCGGTCGACGCTCCGATCAGAGTCCGGCAGGCGTCGAGGAAGACCGCTCCCGCGGCGGTGAGCGTCACCTCGCGGGTCGTGCGGTGCAGCAGGGTCACGCCGAGCCGGTGTTCAAGGGTCTTGATCGCCTGGCTCAGCGGCGGCTGCGACATGTGCAGCCGTTCGGCGGCCCGGCCGAAGTGCAGCTCCTCGGCGACCGCGACGAAGTAACGCGCCTCACGCACGTCGACCATCGATACGCTCAGCCTCTCGGTGTGGGTCGGGAACGGACCTTTCCAGTATGGATTCCGAGGAGTCCACTGGAGTGGTCATGAGTGCACCGAACGATTCCGGGGCGAGCAGTTCCAATGCCTTGCGGATGCGCGCCTCGTGAGCACGACCGCACCGGCCACCGCTCCCCCGGCCGGTTACCAGGTCGGCGACGCCGGCTACCGGCGGATCACCGTCGCGCTGTCCGCCGCCGGGGTGGCGACGTTCGCCCTGATCTACAGCACCCAGGCGCTGCTGCCCGAGTTCCCCCGCGTCTTCTCGATCACCGCGGCACAGAGCACGCTGTCGGTCTCGCTGACCACGATCGGTCTCGGGGTCGCCCTGCTCGTGGCCGGCCCGCTCTCCGAGGTCGTGGGCCGGACCCGGCTCATCCACCTCTCGCTGACGGCGTCGGCGGTGGTCGGCGTGGCCTGTGCTCTCGCACCGACGTGGCCGGTTCTCCTGGGGCTGCGCCTGCTGCAGGGCGTCACGCTGGCCGGGCTGCCCGCGGTGGCGACCGCCTACCTGCGCGAGGAACTCCACCCGAGCACCCATGCGCGGGCCGCCGGCCTGTACATCGGCGCTACCGCGATCGGCGGGATGACCGGCCGCCTGGTCACCGGGCCGATCGCCGACGTCGCGAGCTGGCGGTGGGCCCTGGCGGCCGTCGCCGCCATCGGCCTGGTCTGCGCCGTCGCTGTCGGCGTGCTGCTGCCGGCGTCGCGCAGCTTCGTCCCCGTTCCGGCGAGCGCCGGAGCCCTGGTCTCCATGATGCGGCGTGCGCTGGGCGATCCCGCGCTGCTGGCGCTCTACGCCATCGGTGCCTGCTCGATCGGCGCCTTCGTGGCAGTCTTCAACGCACTGGGCTTCCGGCTCACCTCCGCGCCGTTCGACCTCGGGCTCGGCGCGGCCGGGCTCGTCTTCCTCGTCTACCCCGTCGGGACGCTCGGCTCCATGCTCTCCGGCCGGCTGGCGGACCGCTTCTCCCGGCGGGCCGTCGTGCCCATCGCCTGCGCGATCTTCGCGGCCGGGCTGCTGATCACGCTCTCGGGTTCCCTGCCGGTCGTCGTCCTCGGGGTGGCCGTGATGACCGCCGGTTTCTTCGCCGTCCACGGCGTGACGAGCGGCTGGGTACCCACGCGTGCCCACGCCGGTGGCGTCGCCGCCGGGCAGGCGGCGTCGCTCTACCTGTTCGCCTACTACCTCGGGTCGTCGGTCTTCGGCAGCGTCACCGGGCACGCCTGGTCGGTGGGCGGGTGGCCCGGGGTCGTCCTGCTCGCCGGTGGGCTCGTCGTGGTCACCGGGGTGCTCGCGCTGTGGCTCCGGCGCATCCCCTCCCTGGACCCGCTCGTCCGCTGAGCGGACGCGGCGGACCCGGGCCGGACAGGACACGGCCCCGGCGCGGGGGTTTGACGACCACGCCGGGGCCGGTTGCGCGGCAATTGCCCTAGGTCCTGCTGTCCGAAACCGGAGTCCGCGCCTTCTCCGCAGAAGTTTGGCGGGCGAGCTCACCCGGGTCTCCCCCGGGGCTGGCGCCCGCGCACAGGATGCGACGGTTCTCGACCTTCCGCAACCGATCGTCTAATACGTCTTTCGCGCGGCCGTGAGCTCGCGGACCTCGGCGTACCGCTCGCGCACGAAGGGCACCGGATCGGCCTCGTAGGTCTGCGTGGTGGTCGCCGGCCAGACCGGCGGGGTGTCCCCGCCGGCGAGCACCCAGGCGGCCTGGCGGGCCGCGCCGTCGGCGACGTACTCTCCCGGCGGCGGTACCAGGACGGGCACCCCGAGGACGGCGGGCGCCAGCCGGCGGACCGCCTCCGAGCGGGCGCCACCGCCGACGAGGAGCACCCGGCGGACCGGGTTGCCCTGCGCGGCGATCGCCTCCAGTCCGTCGGCCAGCCCGCAGAGCAGCCCTTCCACGGCTGCCCTGGCCAGGTGCGCCGGGTCCGAGGTGGCCAGCGTGAGACCGTGCAGCGCACCCGTGGAGTCCGGGCGGTCCGGGGTCCGCTCCCCCTCCAGGTAGGGCACCAGGACGAGCCCGCCGGAGCCGGCCGGCGCGGTCAGCGCCAGCCGCGACAGCTCGTCGTGGTCGACCCCGAGCAGCCGGGCGGTCGCGTCGAGCACCCGCGCCGCGTTGAGCGTGACCACCAGCGGCAGGAAGTTGCCGGTCGCGTCGGCGAAACCGGCGACCGTGCCCGACGGGTCGGCGCTCGGCGTGGTGGAGACCGTGGAGACCACCCCGGACGTGCCGATCGAGAGGACGACGTCGCCGGGCTCGGCGTTGATCCCGAGCGCCGCGGCGGCGTTGTCGCCCGTGCCCGGGCCGAGCACGGCACCGCCGCCGGCGACCCGTCCGGCCTCCTCCGCCGGGCCCAGCACCCGGGGCAGCACCGGCGTCCGCCCGAACGCACGCTCCAGCAGGTCGGGCCGGTAGGCCTCCTGGTCGGGCGACCAGTAACCGGTGCCGCTCGCGTCGCCCCGGTCGGTGACCAGCCGGTCGAGCGCGGGAGCACCGGCCAGCCGCCAGGTCAGCCAGTCGTGCGGCAGGCAGACCGCCGCCGTCCGCCCCGCGCTGGCCGGCTCGTGCTCGGCCAGCCAGCGCAGCTTCGTGACGGTGAACGAGGCGACCGGCACCAGCCCGACGGCGTCGGCCCACGCCTGCCGACCGGCCGCTCCCCCGCCGAGCTCCTCGATCAGGTCGGTGGCGGCCCGCGCGGAGCGGGTGTCGTTCCACAGCAGCGCGGGGCGCACGACCTCGCCGTCCTCGTCGAGGCAGACCATGCCGTGCTGCTGACCGCCGACGGCGACCGCGGCCACGTCGTCCAGACCGCCGGCCTCGGTGAGGGCCTGCCGCAGGGCGTCGTCCCAGGCCGCCGGGTCCACCTCGGTGCCGTCGGGGTGCGGCGCCCGGCCCTCGCGGACCAGCTCACCGGAGCCGGCGTCGCGGACGACGACCTTGCAGGCCTGGGTCGACGAGTCGATCCCGGCAACCAGTGCCATGGCGGGTCGGTCCCCGGTCAGCGGGCGCCGAGGAGGTGCTCGACGGCCAGCTGGGACAGTCGCACCGCCCCGCCGCCGCGGGCGCCCGCCACCTCGGCGTCGAAGTCCTCGAACGCCGAGCGGTCGGCGAGCAGGTCCTCGTAGCTCTCCCCGTCACCCAGGGTCGGCCGGGCCAGCTCCGCCACGCGGGCAGCGGTCAGCGCCTCCTGCACCTCGGGGTCGGCGCGGAAGGCCTGCGCCCGCTCCTTGAGCAGCAGATAGGTGCGCATGTTCGCTGCCGCCGACGCCCACACGCCGTCGATGTCCTCGGTGCGCAGCGGCTTGTAGTCGAAGTGACGAGGGCCGTCGTAGGTGGGGCCGCCGGACGGGAAGCCGTTCTCGAGCAGGTCCACGGTCGCGAAGGCCGACAGCAGGTCGCCGTGGCCGAAGACGAGGTCCTGGTCGAACTTCGGCCCGTGCTGGCCGTTGAGGTCGATGTGGAAGAGCTTGCCCTGCCACAGCGCCTGGGCGATACCGTGCGTGAAGTTGAGGTTGGACATCTGCTCGTGACCGACCTCGGGGTTCAATCCGACCATGTCGGCGTGCTCGAGGGTGGAGATGAAGCCCAGGGCGTGGCCGATCGTGGGCAGGAAGATGTCGCCGCGCGGCTCGTTCGGCTTGGGCTCCAGGGCGAAGCGCAGGCCGTAGCCGCGGTCGATCGAGTACTGGGCGAGCGTGTCGATGCCCTCGCGGTACCGGTCCAGGGCCGCCTTCAGATCCTTGGCGGTGTCGACCTCCGCGCCCTCGCGGCCGCCCCACAGCACGTAGGTATGGGCGCCCAGCTCGGCGGCGAGATCCATGTTGCGCATGACCTTGCGCAGCGCGTAGCGGCGGATGTCCCGGTCGTTGTTGGTGAGGCCGCCCTCCTTGAACACCGGGTGCGTGAACAGGTTCGTGGTCGCCATCGGCACGACCATGCCCGTCTCCTCCAGCGCCGCCCGGAAGCGCTTGATGTGCTGCTCACGGGCGGCGTCGTCGCTGCCGAACGGGATCAGGTCGTCGTCGTGGAAGGTGACCCCGTAGGCGCCGAGCTCCGCGAGCCGGTGCACCGACTCCACCGGGTCGAGCGCGGGACGGGTCGCGTCGCCGAAGGGGTCGCGCGCCTGCCAGCCCACCGTCCAGAGCCCGAAGGTGAACTTGTCGTCGCGCGTCGGCTGCCGAGTGCTCATGCGGGTCCTCCGGATGGGGTACCGAGGTTTGTTTTGCGGTGGAACATAACTCCTGTGCCCGCTAGCCTCAAGAGGTGGCGGCGGAAGCGTTGTCGAGCGCCCGGCAGTCGACGCTGCGCACGGCCAACCTCGGTCTGGTCCTCCGCACGGTGTGTGCCGCACCCGAGCCACTGAGCCGCGCGGACGTCGCCGCCTCGACCGGCACGACGCGGGCGACGGCGAGCCGGCTCGCCGACGAACTGCTCGCCGCCGGGCTGCTGGACGAGTCCGAACGCGGCGCGCCGACCGGCCCCGGACGGCCCGGGACCCCGCTCGTGCCGGGCTCCTCGATCGCCGCGCTGGGAATGCAGGTCGACGCCGGGCTGCTGGCCGCCCGCGTGGTCGACCTGCGGGGCCGGGTGGTCGGCGAGCGGGTCGAGGACGGCGACTTCGTGGGCAGCGACCCGATGACCACCCTGCACCGCCTCCGCGCGGTGACCACCGACCTCCTCGCGCACCTTCCGGATGTGCGCGTGGTCGGTGCCGGGCTGGCGCTGCCCGGGATCGTCGACGCCTCCGCCGGACTGCTCCTCCGCGCACCCAACCTCGGCTGGTCGAACCTGCGCCCCGCGGAGCTGCTCCACCTGCCGCTGACGCCGACGCTCGGCAACGAGGCCGATCTCGCCGCCCGCACCGTCGCCGAGTCCGCCCCCGGACGACCCGGTCCCCACCGCGACTTCCTCTACCTCTCCGGCCAGATCGGTGTGGGCGGGGCCGCCGTCCTGGCCGGCCAGGTGCTCAGCGGCACCTCCGGCTGGGCGGGCGAGATCGGCCACGTGTGCGTCGACCCCGACGGACCGGCCTGCCGCTGCGGCTCGACCGGCTGCCTGGAGCAGTACGCGGGCCGGCACGCCCTCCTGTCGGGCGCCGGACTCCCCCTCGACGCCGCGCCCGGCGAGCTCGCGGCGCGCATCGAGCGGGGCGACCCGGCCGCCCGGGGCGCCGTCGACACCGCGGCCCGCGCGCTGGGGGTCGCCCTCGCCGGCGTCATCAACGTCCTCGACATCCCGACCGTCGTCCTCGGCGGGCACCTCGGGGAGCTGGCCGACTTCCTGCGCCCGGCGCTGCAGGAGCACCTCCGCCGCCGCGTGCTCTCCGCCGGGTGGCGGCCCCCCACGATCGACGCGGCCGTGGCGCTGCCGGCCGCCGGGGCGACCGGCGCCGCACTGAAGGTGCTGGGCGACGTCGTCGCCGATCCCGCCCGCTGGCTCGGCTGAACCTTGTCCCCCGCCGGGCGGGCGAGGACCCTGCCCGGCATGACCGCACCCCTCGATACCGCCGACCCCACGGGGAAACGGCTCGCCGCCCTGGCCGGGATGCGGCCGTGGTGGCCGCTGGCCGAGCCGACCGCACGGTGGATCCGGGTCCGCCTGGGTGGCGAGACCGTCGCCGACACGCGGCGGGCCCTGCTGCACGTCCAGTACGGGCGGGGCGACCTGCCGCGCAGCTTCCTGCCCACCTACTACCTGCCGCCCGACGACGTCCGGCCCGGCGTGCTGGTCGACCCGCGGGAGGACGGCGGGCTGACCACGTGGACCGTCGAGGCCGGTGGCGAGCGCGTGACGGAGGGCGCCTGGATGCACCGCTCGCCGCCGCCTCCGCTCGAGGCGCTGGCCAGCCTGGTCACGTTCTCGTGGCGCGGCCTGACCTGGCTCGAGGAGGACGAGCCGCTGCAGGCCCACGCCCGCGATCCGCACAAGCGCGTCGACGTCGTCCCCAGCTCCCGGCACGTGCGCGTCGAGACCGACGGCCGGCTGCTCGCCTCGAGCACGCGGCCGCTCCTGCTGTTCGAGACCTCGCTGCCCACGCGCTACTACCTGCCACGGGAGGACGTCGTCGCCGACCTGCTGCCGAGCGACACCGTCTCGGTGTGCCCCTACAAGGGCGTCGCCGAGTGGTTCTCCGTCCGGGTGAGCGACCGGGTCGTGGAGGACCTCGCCTGGAGCTATCCGCGGCCGGTCCCCGAGAACCCGCGGATCGCCGGGCTGGTGTGCTTCCTCAACGAGCGCGTCGACCTCCTGGTCGACGGCGAGCGCCAGGAGCGGCCGGTCACCCCCTGGTCGTGAACGGCCGCTCCCGCCGGCCCTAGACGACGAGCGACAGCAGCAGGACACCGATCAGGCCCACGACGGAGATGATCGTCTCCATCACCGACCAGCTCTTGATGGTCTGGCCGACCGTCATGCCGAAGTACTCCTTGACCAGCCAGAAGCCCGCGTCGTTGACGTGCGAGAAGAACAGCGACCCGGCGCCGATGGCGAGGGCCAGCAGGGCCACGGTCGAGGCGTCCAACCCGCTGGCGAGGGGCGCCACGATGCCCGCCGCGGTGATCGTGGCGACGGTCGCCGAGCCGGTCGCCAGCCGGATGCCGACCGCCACCAGCCAGCCGAGGATCAGCGGCGACAGGGACGCACCCTTGGCGGCCGACCCCACGAGGTCGCCCACCCCGGCGTCGACCAGCACCTGCTTGAACCCGCCGCCGGCGGCGACGATGAGCAGGATCCCGGCGATGCCCGGCAGCGAGCCCCCGAGGATCGAGGAGATCCGCTCCTTGCCGAAGCCCACGGCCGTCCCGAGGGTGAACATGGCCAGGGTGACGCCTGCCAGCATCGCGACCACCGGCGTGCCGATCACGTCGAGGACGGTCCGGAGGCCGTTGCCCTCGTCGAGGGTCAGCTCGCCGATCGCGCGCAGCAGCATGAGGACGACCGGCAGCAGGATCGTGGCGATGGTCGGGCCCAGGGCAGGGCGCCGCCGCGCGCCGTCGGCGAGCCCGTCACCCAGGTCGTCGTAACTGCCCGGGTCGTCGACGCCCCCGACCCCCGTCGCCGGCCGGCCGGCCGGCGTGGCCGCCGGTGCGGCCGTCGGGCCGGTGCGGGCGCTCACCACCAGTTCCCGCGCCTCCAACGGGATCCGCTGGCTGATGAACGACCCGAAGATCGGTCCGGCGATGATGACCGTCGGCACTGCCACGATGAGCCCGAAGATCAGCGTGCGGCCGAGGTCGGCGCCCAGCGCGGCGATGGCCACCAGCGGGCCGGGGTGCGGTGGCACCAGCCCGTGCAGCACCGACAGGCCGGCCAGCGCGGGGATCCCGATCCGCAGGACCGGCTGCCGCGTGTTGTGCGCGGCGAGCAGCACGATCGGGACCAGCAGCACGACGCCGACCTCGAAGAAGAGCGGGATGCCGATCAACGCGGCGACGCCGCCCATCACCCAGGGCAGCCGCTCGGGTGACACGCGACTGGTGAACGCCCGCACGATCGAGTCCGCGCCGCCGGACTCGGCCAGCATGCCGCCGATCATGGCGCCCAGGGCGATCAGCAGCCCGACGCTGCCGACCGTCGCCCCCACTCCCGTCTGGAAGCTCGTGACGATGTCGGTCGCCGCGACGGCCGCGACGGCTCCCATCACCGCCGAGCCGAAGATCAGCGCGAGGAACGGGTGCACCTTGAGCCAGGTGATCAGCACGACCACGGTGGCGATGCCGAGCGCGGCGGCGAGGATCAGCTGCCAGTCGTTGCCGGTGTGGTGGACGGTGTCAGCCAGCAGGCTCATGGCGACTCCTCCAGGTCGGACAGGCGGACTCCGCGCTCGCTGCTGAGCGCGGAGAGGAGCGTGGTGACGACGTCGGCGGGCGAGCCGGCGCCCGAGATGCGGGCGCCGGGTTCGTCCTCCTGCAGCGGTTCGAGGGTCTCGAGCTGACTGTCGAGCAGGGAGGCCGGCATGTAGTGCCCGGCCCGGTGCTGAAGGCGATCCCGGAGCAGCTCGCGGTCGGCCGCGACGTGCGCGAACCACACCGAGGGGTGGCCGTCGCGGAGCAGGTCACGGTAGCTGCGCTTGAGCGCCGAGCAGGTGACGACGACCGAGCGCCCGGCCCGCTCGTGCTCGCCGATCCAGTCCGCGAGCCGGCGCAGCCACGGCCAGCGGTCCTCGTCGTCCAGGGCGTGACCAGCCCGCATCTTCTCGACGTTCTCCGGCGGGTGGAACTCGTCGCCCTCGGCGAACTCCCAGCCGAGCCGCTCGACCAGCCCGGCGGCGACGGTCGACTTGCCGGAGCCCGACACACCCATCACGACGATGGTGGTCGTGCCCGGCCCTCCCTCATCGGTGCCCATGGAACGGTGCCCCCTTCGGCTCAGGGAAGTCCCCGGCACCCGGCAGACGAGGCGTGCCGCGCCGTGAAGTCAACTCCTCCCGGCCCCTGGTCGCACCCCGGCGCCGGACGGGACGGTGTGGCACGACCGACACGCCGTGCAGTCCGAGCAAGTTTGCAGGGAATGCAAGTTTGCGTGATCATGGCTCCGTGACGTCGGGGCTGCGGGAGCGCAAGAAGCTCGCCACCCGACTCGCCCTGCACGAGTCCGCACTGCGGCTCGTGGCCGAGCGGGGCCTCGAGCACGTGTCCGTCGAGGACATCGCCGCCCGCGCGGACGTCTCGCCGCGCACGTTCTTCAACTACTTCCCGTCCAAGGACGACGCCGTCCTGGGCCTCGACCCCGACGCCGTGCGGCGGCAGGTCCGGGAGTTCACCGACCGTCCCGCCGCCGAGTCGCCGGTCGAGGCTCTGCGCGCCGTGACCAGGGGGCAGGCCGAGGAGATGGCCGGCGAGACCGAGCTGTGGCCGCTGCGGCTGACGGTGATCGACGCCCACCCCGCGCTGATCGGGCGGCTCGCGGCCGTGTTCGGCGAGTCCGAGCGGGTGCTGGCCGAGGCGATCGCCGAGCGGAGCGGTACGCGGGTCGGCCTCGACGTCTATCCGACCCTGCTCGCGGGCGTGGCCGGTGTCGCGATGCGGACCGCGCTGCACCGCTGGCACGCCGGCGGGTTCACCGCCTCCCTGCCCGCCCTCCTCGACGAGGCGTGGACGGTGCTGGCCGCCGGCCTGCCGGCCCCTCGCCGCTGAACCGACCGACCCCGCGGACACCGCCGTCCGCTCCCCCGGTGCCGCGCACCCGCGGCACCGACGTACGACCCCAGGAGATACCCGTGCACGCCCCGCCCACCGACAGCTCCGCGCCGCCGATCGTCCTCACCCGGCGCCGGGTCAACCTCATCTTCTCCGCGCTGCTCGCCGGCATGCTCATGGCGGCCCTGGACCAGACGATCGTCTCGACGGCGATGCCCACCATCGTGGGGGACCTCGGCGGCGTCTCGCACATGGCCTGGATGACCACCGCGTACCTGCTGGCCACCACCCTCGTCATGCCGATCTACGGCAAGTTCGGCGACCTGTGGGGCCGCCGCAACCTCTTCCTCGTCGCGATCGGGCTGTTCACGGTGGCCAGCGTCGGTGCCGCGCTGGCGCCGGACTTCACGTGGCTCGTCGTCTGGCGGGGCGTGCAGGGGCTCGGCGGCGGCGGGCTGATGATCCTGTCGCAGGCGATCATCGCCGACATCGTCCCGGCCCGGGAGCGGGCCAAGTACATGGGCCCGATCGGTGCGCTGTTCGGCCTGTCGGCCATCGTCGGGCCGCTCGTCGGCGGCTTCTTCACCGACCACGAGGCCCTGGGCTGGCAGTGGGCGTTCTGGATCAACGTGCCGGTCGGCGCCGTCGTCCTGGCCATCGGCTGGTTCGCGCTCTCCCTGCCGCGCAAGAGCAGCTCGCAGCCGCTGGACTACGCGGGAATCGCCGCGCTGTCGGCCACCACGACGTCCCTGGTCCTGTTCACCGACTTCGGCGGCCGCGACGGGTGGGGTTCCTGGCAGGCGCTGGCGCTGCTCGCCGCGCTGGTGGTCTCCGCCGTCGTCTTCGTCCTGGTCGAGCGCCGGGCCGTCGAGCCGATCATCCCGCTGTCGCTGTTCGGCAACCGCACCTTCGTCGTCGCCACCGCCCTCGGCCTGGCGGTGGCCCTGGGCATGTTCTCGGCGATCGCCTTCATGCCCACCTTCCTGCAGATGAGCTCCGGGCTCTCGGCGGCGAACTCCGGACTGCTGATGCTGCCGATGACAGCCGGCATCATCCTGACCATCCAGAGCTCGGCGGGCTTCATCGCCAAGACCGGCCGGTACAAGATCTTCACCGTCGCCGGTGTCGCCGTGATCATGGCCGCGATGATCTGGATGACCACGCTGTCGGGCGCCACCTCGCTGTGGACCGTCGGCGCGATGTTCTTCCTGCTCGGCGCCGGGCTCGGCCTGATCATGCAGAACGTCGTCCTCGCGGCGCAGAACGCCGTGCCGGCCACCCAGATCGGGACGGCGACCTCGACGAACAACTACTTCCGCGAGGTGGGCGCCACCCTGGGCGTCGCCGTCTTCGGCACGCTGTTCACCAGCCGGCTCGCCGAGAACCTCACCGGCGCGCTGACCGCCCACGCGCGGGAGGCGGTGCAGGCCGGCATCACGTCGCCGGACAGCCTCGTCCCGTCGGCGGTGAAGGCCGCCGGTGAGCCGCTACGGACGGCGATCGTCGACGCCTACGCGAACAGCCTCGCGCCGGTGTTCTGGTACCTCGTGCCGATCCTCGCCGTCGCCCTGCTGCTGGCGCTGGTGCTCAAGGAGATCCCGCTGTCCGAGCACGCGGGCATGGTGGCCCGCGGCGAGGCAGTGGAGTCCGAGGAGGAGCTGGCCGCGCTGCTGGCGAAGCCGGGGGTCGACGAGCCCGTCGTCCTGACCTCGGACGACCGGGACGACGACGTCCGCGAGGCACCCGTCCCGGCGTAGCCCCCTGCCCACGTTGCGCCGAGCGTGGGCGCCAAGGCCCCGTTCCACCGCGTGGAACGGGGCCCTCGCGCATGTCGTCGGCGAACTCACCCGGCACGCCGGTCACTCCGGTGGCGAGAAGTCGGGCGGCTGCGGCTTCTCGACCGGTGTGGGCTCCTCGATGGTGCAGCGGTAGGCGTGCCGGCCCGACCCCACGGAGATCGGCGCGCTGCCGTCGGGCAGCACGACCTCCGCCGTCGTGTTCGGCGGCACCGTCACGGCGAGGGAGAACGACGTCCCGCCATCCAGGACCCAGGAGACCTCGGCCGGCCCGTAGGGCGTCTCGTGGGTGGCGGCGGCCGACGTGATCCCCGGCCCGGGGCGCGGAGCGACCCGCAGACGCCGGTAGCCCGGCGCGCCGGGCGCGAGGCCGGCCACCGTGCGGTGCAGCCAGTCGGCCACCGCGCCGTAGGCGTAGTGGTTGAACGACGTCATCTCACCGGGGTTGATCGAGCCGTCGGGCAGCATCGAGTCCCAGCGCTCCCAGACCGTCGTCGCGCCCATGGTCACGGGGTAGAGCCACGACGGGTTCTCCCGCTGAAGCAGCAGCTCGTACGCCGAGGCGACGGCGCCGGCGTTCACCAGCGCATCGGTGACGAACGGCGTGCCGAGAAAGCCGGTGCCGATGTGCCAGCCGTCGGAGGCCACCTGCTCGGCGAGCAGCGCACCGGCGCGCTCCCGCTGCTCCGGCAGCAGCAGATCGCACTCGAGCGCCAGCGCGTACGCCGTCTGCGCGGGGTAGGCCAGCCGACCGTTCGCCGTCACGTACTCGGCACGGAAGCGTTCAGCGACCCGTTCCGCGAGGTCCGCGTACGAGCCGGAGTCGTACCCGAGCACCCCCGCGGCCCGCGCCATGATCCGTGCCGAGCGCGCCAGGTAGGCGGTGGCGACGAGTGGCCAGGGGGTCCGGGCCGCGCCCGGCTGGTCGGGCGGGGCGGCCGGGTCGAGCCAGTCGCCGAGCATGAACGGCACGCCGGCGAAGTCCAGCCGCTCCCCCGCCGCGGCGGTGAACGCGTCCAGCCAGGCGGTCATGCTCGGCCACTGGTCGGCGAGCAGCTGCGCGTCGCCGTGCGTCTCGTACAGCGTCCAGGGGACGACGACGGCGGCGTCGCCCCAGCCCGCCTCGGCCGAGACCGGGAACGGGAGCAGCGGGATCCACGGCACGTACAGCGGCACCACGCCGCCCAGGTCCTCGAGCTGCTCGACCGACAGGTCGGCCAGCCACGAGCGCAGCATGCCGGCGGTGTCGTAGAGGAAGGCCGCCGTCGGCACGAAGGCCTCGAGGTCGCCGGTCCAGCCCAGCCGCTCGTCGCGCTGCGGGCAGTCGGTCGGCAGGTCGACGAAGTTGCCCCGCATGCCCCAGACGACGTTCTCGTGCAGCGTGGTGACGTCGGGGTCCGAGCACGTGAACGTGCCGGTGCGGCGCAGATCGGTGTGGACGACGACCGCCGCCAGGTCGTCGGCAGTGAGCTCGGCCGGCCAGCCGGTGACCTCGGCATAGCGGAAGCCGTGGAAGGTGAACCTCGGCTCCCAGGTCCGCGGTCCGTTGCCGTCGAGGACGATCACATCGGTCGCGTCGGCCTTGCGCAGTGGGCGCACCCCGAGCTCGCCGTGTTCCAGGACCTCGGCGTGCCGCACCGTGATCTCGGTGCCGGCCGGCCCGTCCGGCAGCGAGAACCGGATGCGGCCCACGAGGTTCTGGCCGAAGTCGACGAGGGTCTTCCCTGAGGGCGACGCGAAGATGTCCCGGACGGCGACGGTCTCGGTGCGCCGCACCGGCGGGCCGGTCGGGGCGACCAGCGTGGCGACGTCCAGCGAGCCGATCTCCACAGGCGTCCAGTCGGCGTCGTCGAAGCCGGGCGACGACCAGCCGGGCAGTTCGCGCCGGAAGTCGACCGTCTCGCCCTTGTAGATGTCGGCCCGCGTCTCCGGCCCGAGCGCCGAGCGCCAGGTGCCGTCGGTGGTCACCACCGTGCGGGTGCCGTCCGCGTGCTCGACCTCCAGCTGGAGGAGGGCGCCGGTCCGGTCGCCGTACAGGTGCCGCCCGCCGGTGAACCCGAGGTGGCCGCGGTACCAGCCGTCGGCCAGCGTGACCCCGAGCGCATGCGTGCCCTCCGACAGCAGGGCGGTGACGTCGTAGGTCTGGTAGCGCAGCCGGTGCGGGTAGCTGGTCCAACCCGGGGCGAGCACGGAGTCGCCGACCGTCGTGCCGTCGATCTCGGCCTCGTAGACACCGTGGGCGGTGGCGTACAACCGGGCGCGCGTCACCGGCTTGTCCAGCGCGAACTCGCGACGCAGCAGGGTGACCGGCTCACCCGTGCCGCCCGGCTCGGGCAGCAGCGGCTCCACCAGCTCCGCCGTCCAGTCCGCCGGCGTGAGCAGCCCGGCCTCGACGACGACGTCCTCGCTCCATGCAGATGGCTCCGCGTCGGCCGCCCCCCAGACCCGGACACGGACGGCGCGCCGCTCGCGGCTGGTCAGCGGCGAGGCGTCCCACGGCACGAGCACCGACTCGCCCGACTCCACCCGGCCGGACGACCAGTCACCGATCACCAGCTCGTAGGCGGCCTGCCGCCAGTCGGGCAGCTCGGTGCAGGACACCCACGACAGCCGCGGCGTGGCCTCCCCGATCCCGATCGGCTCGCGGTGGTGCTCGACCGTGACGGGCAGAACGGTCCGATGGCTCACGTCAATGCCTTCACGAGGTGGTCGACGGACAGCTGGACGACGGCGTCGATGTCGTCGCACCCGTCGAAGATGTGCTGGGCATCCTCGACCGGGACGAGCTCGCAGTCGACGCCCGCCTCCGACAGCGCGGCGTGCAGCTGCTCGCTCTGCGCGTACGGCACCAGCCAGTCGGCTGTGCCGTGGACCAGCAGGAACGGCGGCGCCTCCGGCGTCACGTGGGTGATCGGGCTGACGTCGGCGAGGGCCACGCCCTCCAACCCCCGGGTCAGCTGGTCCTCGGGCGGCACGAGCATGGCCGGCTCGAGCTTCGCCGCGATGTGCGGCGGCGGCTGCATCCGCGGCATGGTGGTGAAGTCCGACGGGCCGTACCAGTCGACGACGACGTCGACCGCGCTCGACGGGCCGACGACGCCGTGCGTGCCCTCGAGGTCCGAACGGTGCGCGGTCAGCCCCACGAGCGCGGCGAGGTGGCCACCGGCCGACTCCCCCATGACGCCGACGCGGTCGGTGGAGATGCCGAGGTCGTCCCCGAACGCGCGGAGCCAGCGGATCGCGGCCTTGGCGTCCTGCAGCTGGGCCGGGAACACGGCCTCGAGCGCGTGCCGGTAGTCGATGCTCGCCACGGCGAGCCCGGCGGCGAGCAGCGCGTCGAAGATCTGGTTCGGCCGCAGCGTCTCGGGCAGGATCCGCCGGTCGCCCATCATCCAGCCGCCGCCGTGGATCCAGACGACGAGCGGGGGCGGCGTCGCGGAGTCGGGCACCCACAGGTCCAGCTGGAGCGGCCGGTAGCCGCCGGTCGCCGCGTACGTGGCACCGACGTAGTGGCGGACGCCGTCGTCCCGCCGGATCGGCTCCGGCGGGGGTAAGAAGCGGACCGGCCCCGCCCACTCGGTCCTCTCGGCGCTCATGCGTTCTCCTCGAAGGTGTGCTCGCCGGGGACGGCGATGGACGTGGTGCCGCTGGGCAGGACGACCTCGGCCTGGGTGCCGGCGGGGACGACGACCCGCAGCTCGAACCGGTCACCGTCCAGGCGCCAGGCCGACTCGATCCGCCCGAACGGCGACTCGTGCGCCGCCTCGGCGTGCGTCAGCCCGCCGCCGGGCCGCGGCCGCACCCGGAAACGCCGGTAGGCGGGCTCGACCAGCTCGATCCCGGCCGTGTAGCGGTGCAGGAACGAGACGACCGCCCCCTTGGAGTAGTGGTTGAGCGACTCGTAGGGGACCCCCTCGGCGCTGACCCCGTTCCACCGCTCCCACACCGTCGTCGCTCCGCGGTCGACCATGACCAGCCACGAGGGCTCGCTGTCCTGCAGCAGCAGCTCGTACGCGACGTCCAGGTGCCCGGTGTCGGCGAGCACGGGGAGCAGGTACGGCGTGGCCAGGAAGCCCGTCCCGAGGTGGGTGTCCGCCTTGCGGATCAGCTCGACGAGCCGCTCGGCGACGGCCGGCCGGAAGTCGGGCGGCACCAGGTCGAACGCGAGTGCCCGCACGTGGTTGGCCTGGGTGTCCGGCGTCAGCCGGCCCTCGGGGTCGAGGTACTCGGCCTGCCAGGCGGCCCGGGCGTGCTCGCTCAGCTCGGCGTACCGGACGGCGTCGTCGGCTCGGCCGGTCACCTCGGCGATGCGGGCCATGAGGCGCGCGCTGTGGGCGAAGTACGCCGTCGCGACGTCGCCCTTGTCGGCTGCCACCCAGGCCGGAAAGTCGTCGATCTCCTCTCCCGGCACCAGCCACTCCCCCCAGTGGAAGCCGGTGTCGACGAGGTACCGCTCGTGGGGCGCGGGCGCGGGACGGCGCACCACCCGGGCGGGGTGCCGCTCGTCGCGGGCCAGCCGCTCGGTGCGGTCCAGCCAGCGCACCATGGTCGGCCACAGCTCGTCGAGCACCTGGACGTCGCCGTAGGCGCGGTACATCTCCCACGGCACGATGACAGCGGCGTCGCCCCAGCCGGCCGAGCCGTTGAGGAAGGCGACGGGGCCCTCCCTGCCCTCGCCCCGCGTGGCGGGGCTCATGTTCGCGACGGTGCCGTCGGGCCACTGGTCGGCGGCGACGTCGCGCAGCCACTTGAGCGAGAAGCCGGCGACGTCGTACAGGAACGCGCCGGTCGGCACGAACAGCTGCCAGTCACCGGTCCACGGCCCCCGTTCCCGGTGCGGGCAGTCGGTCGGGACGTCGCAGGCGTTGTCCCGCAGGCTCCAGACCGCGGCCTCGTGGAAGCGGTCGAGCCGTGCGTCGCTCGAGGTGAACCAGCCGGTGCGCCGCAGATCGGTGTGGACCACGACGCCGCGCACGTCGTCGGGCGTCAGGTCGCCCGGGTGGCCCTGGATCCGCACGTACTGGAAGCCGTGCGTCGTCCGCCGGGGCTCGAAGGCCTCACCGGGGACGCCGGCGGACACCACCTGGTCCACCTGGCCGGCCGGGAGCGGCTCGGGCAGGAACGGCACGGCGGGCCGGAGGTGGTCGGTGGTGACGTCGCCGTCGGGCCCCAGCCATTCCCCGTGGGTCAGCGTGGTGGTCGTACCGGCGGGCCCCAGATCGGTCAGCCGCACCCAGCCGTTGATGTTCTGGCCGAGGTCGACGATCTGCCGGTGGTCGTCGAGGCGGGTCACCGACACCGGCACGAGTTCCTCGACGCGCCGCACGGGCGGCGCGGGCGAGTCGACCAGCCCGGCGAAGCCGTGCTCGACGACCGCGACGTCGTCCCAGGCCGTGTCGTCGAAGGCCGGGGCGTCCCAGCCGGGCTCGAGACGGCGAAGGTCCCACCGCTCCCCGGCGATCAGGTCGGCGGCGACGACGTGCCCCGTGCTGCTGCGCCAGCCCGGCCCGGTGCCGACGACCGTGACCTCGCCGTCCTCGTGCACGAGGTGCAGCTGCACGAGCAGCGCCAGCCGGTCGCCCCACTGCTCCGCCGACCGGGTGATACCGGTCTGCCCGCGGAACCACCCGTCGGCCAGGACGACGCCGATCGCGTTGCGGCCCCGGTCGACCGACGCCGTGACGTCCAGGGTCTGCACCTGCAGCCGCGCGTCGTACTGGGTCCAGCCCGGTGTCAGCTCCGCGTCCCCGGCGCGCCGGCCGTTGACGAACGCCTCGTAGATGCCCTGCGCGGTGGCGTGCAGCCGGGCCGCGACGACCGGGCGGTCGACGTCGAACGCGAACCGCAGCAGCGCGGCCGGGCGCTCGCCCGGGGGCCCCTCCGGCATGACGCCCGGCTCGATCCAGGTGGCCCGCCAGTCGTCGGCCCAGAGCAGGCCCGTCTCGAACGACGCCGTCTCCGACTCCGCGCTCTCCCCCAGGTCGGTGCGCACGCGCACCCGCCACTCCACCCGCTCCGAGGACGCGAGCGGCGGCCCGGCGTAGGACACCAGCAGGGACTGGTCGCTCTCCACCCAGCCGGTGTCCCCGCCGTTGTCGGTCGTGATCCGGTACGCCTCCTGCAGCCGGGCGCCGCCGGGCAGCCGCCACGACAGCCGTGGCGCCGTCGTCCGGATACCCAGCGCCTCGTCGAGGTGCTCGACCCGCAGGGCGTACGGAACCGAGGTCACAGCGTCACCGTGGTCGACGCGAGCAGGTCGCCCGCGCTCCGGCCGACGGCGAGGGTCACCTCACCGGGCTCCACGGCCCACGCACCGCCGTCCCAGTGGCGCAACGCGCGCGCCGAGATCGTGACCGGCACGTCGACCTGCTGGCCCGGGCCTGCCTCGACCACGGCGAAGCCGGCCAGCCAGCGCGCCGGCCGATCGACCGCCGAATCCGGCCGGGAGGCGTAGACCTGCACCACCTGCTTCCCGCCCCGCTCCCCCGTGTTGCGCACCCGCACGGTGGCCGTCAGACCGCCGCCCGACCGCTGCGCCGCGATGGACTCGTAGTGCCAGGTCGTGTAGCCGAGTCCGTGCCCGAACCAGTACGCGGGCTCGGCGCCGGTGCGCAGGTAGGCCCGGTGCCCGATGTGCAGCCCCTCGGCGTACGCGAGCCGGCCGTCGGTGGGGGTGACGTCCAGGACGGGGACGTCGGCCATCGCCACCGGCCACGTCGTGGGCAGCCGGCCACCGGGCTCGACGTCGCCCAGCAGGACGTCGGCCAGCGCGTTGCCGAACTCCATGCCCGGGAACCAGGACACCAGGACGGCGGACACCTCGTCCCGCCACGGCAGCTCGACCGGCGCGCCGGAGTTGACGACGACGACCGTGCGCGGATTGGCGGCCACCACCGCGCGCACGAGGTCGTCCTGCCGGCCCGGCAGCGCGAGCGAGGTGCGGTCGAAGCCCTCGCTCTCGACCTGGTCGGACGTGCCGACGACCACGACGGCCACGTCGCTGGAGCGGGCGAGCTCGACGGCGTGTGCGAGTTCCTCGTCCGGCGTCCGCACGGGCGCCCCGACGACGAAGCCGACCCGGAAGATGAAGCCGTTCGCCGGCCAGCCGTACCGGACCCGGACGTCGACCGGCCGGCCGGCCTCGAGCGGGCGCACGACGTCGTACTGCGGCGGCAACGCGAAGACCTGGTGGACGTCGAAGACCTCGGGCTCCTCGGACTCCTGGAGCACCGGCTCGCCGTCGAGCAGCAGCGTCTGGGAACCGAGCCCCACGACGCCCAGCCGCCAGTCGCCGTCCTCGTCGGGGGTGAAGGCGGTGTGCATCTCCAGCTCCACGGCACCATCGGGCACGTCGGAGAGCAGCCGGATGATGGTCGCCGTGCCCGCGGGCTGCTCGGCGACGGTCCGCCCGTCGGCGTCCAGCCAGCGGAGGACGACCGGCGATCCGCCGTCCGGGCCGGTGAGCTCGTCCGCGCGGGCGGCCCGGAGCGAGTCGGACAGGGTGGCCCCGACCGCGGTCACCAGCTCGGCGCGACCGGCGAGCGCGGCGCGCAGCCCGGCGAACGGGGTCGCGACGTAGGGCAGCGGCACGCTCGCCGACCCGCCGCCGAGCGCACGTGCGTCCTTCGCGCCGGGGCCCACGACGGCGACCCGGGTGAGGTCCCCGGCCCGCAGCGGCAGGACGCCGTCGTTGCGGAGCAGCACGGCGGCAGCGGCGGCGGCCTCGCGGGCCAGCGGAGCCGTGTCCTCGATGCGGCCGGCAGCGGGCTTCCGCGCGGCGGGCTCGAAGCCGTCGAGGGCTCCGACGCGGGCGGCCAGCCGCAGGATCCGCCGGACCTTCTCGTCGATCGCGGACTCGGGCACCCGGCCGGCGCGGACGGCCTCGACCAGCGGCGCACCCCACGTCTCGTCCGGGCCGGGCATGGTGAGGTCCAGCGCGGCGCGCGCCGCCGGCTCGCCGTCGTAGAGCGCACCCCAGTCGGAGACCACGACGCCGTCGAACCCCCACTCGCCCTTCAGCGGCTCGGCGAGCAGGTCGTTCTCGGTCATCGGGGCGCCGTTCACGCCGTTGTAGGCGGCCATGACCGTCCACGGCCGCGCGTCCGTGACGACGGCCTCGAACGGTGCCAGGTACAGCTCCCGCAGCGTGCGCTCGTCCACGCGGTTGTCGACGCTCATCCGGTCGGTCTCGGCGTCGTTTGCGACGTAGTGCTTCGGGCAGGCGCCGATGCCCTGCGCCTGCACGCCGCGCACGTAGGCGCCGGCGAGCCGGCCGGACAGCAGCGGGTCCTCCGACATGCACTCGAAGTGCCGCCCGCCCAGCGGGGAGCGGTGCAGGTTGATCGTCGGCCCGAGGACGACGTCGACGCCCTTGCGCACCGCCTCACCGGCCAGCGCGGCGCCGATCCGGCCGAGCAACTCCTCGTCCCAGGTCGCGGCCATGGCCGATCCGGACGGGAACGCGGCGGAGGGCTCGAGCTCGGTGTCGGTGCCGCCGCGGACGCCGACCGGGCCGTCCGACACCGTGATCGTCCGCAGCCCGATCTCCGGCACCGCCTGCAGGGTCCAGGCGCCCGCGCCGGAGAGCAGCCGCACCTTCGTCTCCAGATCGATCTTGTCGAGCAGCGGTTCCACGTCCATCACAGGGCCGGCACCCGCTCGGCGTGGTGGCAGGCGGTGAGGGTGCCGTCGACGAGCCGCAGGGGTGGTCGCTGCTCGACGCACACGTCGGTGGCCAGCGGGCAGCGCGGCACGAACGGGCACCCCGTCGCCGCCGGCTGGGCCGCACCGGCAGTGCCGACCCCGAGCGCCTCGCGGGCGGCTCGGCGCGCGGCCTGCTCGGCGGGGCGGGGAACCGGAGCCGCGGCGGTGAGCGCGACCGTGTACGGGTGCCGGGACCGCGAGTTCACCGACTCGACCGGACCGGTCTCCATGACCTGGCCGCGGTAGAGCACGAGCGACCGCTGCGCGAGGAACCGCACGACGCCGAGGTCGTGGGCGATGAACATGAACGCCAGGCCACGCTGGTCGCGCAGGTCGGCGAGCAGGTTGAGCACCTGGGCCTGGGTGGAGAGGTCCAGCGCCGACACCGGCTCGTCGAGCACGACGACCTTGGGGTCGCAGACGAGCGCGCGGGCGATGGCGATCCGCTGCCGCTGGCCGCCGGAGAACTGCGCGGGGTACCGGTCGACGGCGTCCCCGGGCAGCCCGACGGACTCCAGCCCGGCGCGCGCCTTCTGCAGCGCCTCGGCGCCCCGGAGCCCCATGAGCCGCAGGGGCTCGACGAGGGTCTGGCCGATGGTGCGCGCCGGGTTCAGGGACGAGTACGGGTCCTGGAACACCACGCGCAGGTCGGCGACGAGCCGGCTGCGCTGCTTGAGCGACATCGAGGTGATGTCCTGCCCGTGCAACCGGATCGTCCCGGCCGACGGCGGCTGCAGGCCCAGGACTGCCTTGCCGATCGTCGACTTGCCGGACCCGGACTCGCCGACGACGCCGAGCGTCTCGCCGGGCGCGATGTCGAAGCTGACGCCGTCCACGGCGGGCGGGGCGTTCCGGGCCTTGCGGCCCGAGCCGTAGCGGACGACGAGGTCGCGGACCTCGAGGACGGGCGCCGGCGCGACGGCCGGGAGGGTCGTTGCGCCGACGGGTGCGGTGGTCATGACAGCGCTCCGGCGGTGGGTGCGGGTTCGACGGTGGCGTCGGGCCTGGCGTCGGGCATGGCGTCGGGCGCGGTCTCGGCTCCGACCGCCTCGGCGTCCCAGGTGGCGTGGTGGCGGGCGAGCTCCTCGACCCGGATGCAGCGGACCGAGCCGTCCCCGTGCGCGGCCAGCGACACGAACGGCACCGTGCACTGCTCGCGCGCGAACCGGCAGCGGGTGGCGAAGCGGCAGCCGGTCGGCCACGAGCCGGGCGGCGGGACCGTGCCGGGGATCGACGCGAGCCGCAGCGGCACGGGCTCGCCCTCGGGCACGTGCGGGTTCGCCCCCAGCAGCGCCATCGTGTACGGGTGCGCAGGGTCGTCGAGCACAGCGGCGGCGGTGCCCGACTCGGCCACCTCGCCCGCGTACATGACGACGACCTCGTCGCAGATGTCGGCGACGACGCCGAGGTCGTGGCTGACGATGACCACCGACAGGCCGGTGTCGCGGACCAGCGACCGCAGCAGGCTCAGGATCTCGGCCTGCACGGTGACATCGAGCGCCGTCGTCGGCTCGTCGGCGACCAGCAGCTCCGGCTCGCCGGTCAGGGCCAGCGCGATGCAGACCCGCTGCGCCATGCCGCCCGACAGCTGGTGCGGATAGCTCGAGAGCACCCGCTGGGCGTCGACGATGCCCACCTGTCCGAGCAGCTCGGCGGCGATCGTCCGCGCCTCGGCCCGGCCGACCCCGCGGAGCCGGCGGATCGGCTGGATCAGCTGGTAGGCGATGGAGAACATCGGGTCCAGCGCGACCATCGGCTCCTGGGAGATCATCGCGATCTCGCGCCCGCGGACGGCGTTGAGCTGCGGATCGGACATGCCGACCAGCTCGCGGCCCTGCCAGAGGATCGAGCCGCCGGACACCGACACGCCGCCCGGGAGCAGGCCGAGCAGCGACCGGGCGGTCATCGTCTTCCCGCAGCCGGACTCGCCCACCAGGCCGAGCACCTGGCCGGCCCGCAGGGAGAACGAGACGCCGGTGACCAGCTGCGGACCGTCGTCGACGGCCACGCAGAGGTCGCGGACCTCGAGGACGGCCGTGGGATCGGCCGGCGGCGCCTCGCTGGACGCCACGACACGACGCCGGCGCAGGGGACGCCGCTTCTCGTCCTTGCCCTTGCCGGCGATGGCGTCGGCCAGCTCGTTCGCCGCGACGACGGTGATCGCGAGGATCAGGCCGGTGGGGACCATGAGCCACGGCGCGTCGTAGATGTGGGTCGAGGCGTCCTGGATCATGAAGCCCCAGCTCGGCTGGGGCTCCCCCGGTCCGAAGCCCAGGAAGGCCAGGCCCGCGACCATGAGCAGGCCGATGCCGAACAGCTGGGCGGCCTGGACGGCGGCGACGCGTGCCATCGAGGGCAGCACGTGCAGCAGGTTGACCCGGAGCGACCCGAGGCCGTTGACCCGAGCGGCATCGACGTAGAGGCGCTGCCGCACGGACTTCGCGACCCCGAGCAGCACCCGGTAGACGGCGGCGGAGATCAGCACGCCGAGGATCGCCATGACGGCGTACAGCTTGTTGCCGATCGCCCCGATCACCGCCAGCAGCAGGATGATCAGCGGCAGCGCCATGAGCGTCTCGGTGACCCGGCTGATGACGCCCTCGACCCGGCGGCCGCGCTCGGCGGCGACGAGGGCGAGCGGGAGGCCGAGCCCGAACGCCACGACCAGCATCAGCACCGAGGCGAGCAGCGGCAGTGAGCCGGCCGTGAAGATCCGGCTGAGGATGTCGCGACCCAGGGCGTCGGTACCGAGCCAGTGCGTGCCGGACGGCAGCGCCAGCCGGTTCGCGAGGTCCTGCTGGTCGACCTCGTAGGGCCGCCAGAGCGACGCCGTCACGGAGGCGGCGAGGACGAAGGCGAGCCAGGCGGCGCCGAAGACGCCACCGGGGCGGCGGAGGAAACCGGGCACCCGGGACCGGCGCGCCACGGGCGGGACGGGCTCGGTCGCGACCTCGCTGCCGGCGACGCTGCTGACGTCAGTCACGGGCTGCACGCTCATGCCCCCTCCTCGCTGGCGCTCGTCGGCTGCATTCGCAGGCTCGCCCTGTCCATCGATGAGCTCGCAAGCTCGCTCATGCTGTGCGCACCTTCGGGTCCAGGGCCGCGACCACCAGGTCGAGCAGCAGGTTGGTGAGGACGACGACCGCGGTCGCGACGACGACGACGCTGATCAGCGCCGGGAAGTCGTGCCCAGCGGCGGCGATCTGGCTGGTCTGCCCGAGGCCCGGGAGGGCGAAGAGGTTCTCGATGATCACCGAGCCGCCGAACAGGGCGATGAACTGGATGCCCAGCACGGAGACGACGGGCACGCTGGCGTAGCGGAGCGCGTGGACGTAGCGGATGCGCCACGTGGGCGTGCCCATGGCCCGCAGCGTCCGGATGTGCTCCTGCTGGAGCGCCTCGCGCATACCCACGGCCGCGGTTCGGGCGATCATCGCCGCGCCGCCGACCGCAAGGGTCAGGATCGGGATGAGCAGGCTGGTGATCCAGCCGACCGGGTCGTCGGCGAACGGCACGTACCCCGTGGCCGGGAGCCAGCCGAGCTGCAGCGAGAGCACGTACACGAAGAGGATGCCGACCCAGAACGCTGGGAGCGACAAGGCGACGCCGGCGCCGGAGTTGATGGACTGGGCGACCCGGCCGCCGCGGACGGCCGCCGTCACGCCGAGGACGACGCCCACGACGCCGGAGAGCAGGGTTGCCAGCAGGGCGATCGAACCGGTGACCGGCAACCGGGTGAACAGGTCGTGGCCGAGGTCCCGGCCGTCGATCAGCGACGTCCCGAAGTCGAGGCGGATCAGGTGGCCGATGGTGTCGGCGAACTGGACCCACAGCGCGCGGTCCCAGCCGAGCTCGTGGTTGGCCTGTGCGATCTCGGCGGCGGAGGCACCGGCGCCCGCCTTCACGGCGCCCGGGCTGCCCTGGCCGGCGTGGACGAGCAGGAAGGTGATCAGCACTGCGGCGAAGACCGTGCCGACGGCCAGGGCCAGGCGGCGGGCGACGTAGGCGAGCATGGCGGTTCCTCGTCTGGGGTGGGAGCGGGTGGCCGGTGGCCGCGGGGGTGCCGCGGCCACCGGCCGTCATCCGGCCCGGATCAGCTGGCGGGCTTGATCTCGGAGAGCACGAGGTAGTTGTTCGTCCCGGCGAAGACCGGGGCCGCCACCTTGCCGGCGTTGTAGCCGTAGTAGGTGAAGTCCTCGTAGACCGGGATGTACCAGGCGTGCTCGGTGATGGCCCGGTTGAGGTCGGTCAGGGTCTGCTTCTGGGCGTCACCCTTGGCACCGAGCGCCGCACCGAGCGAGGCGTCGATGGCCGGTTCCTTGGCGCCCTGGGTGTTCATGAACCCGCCGTAGAGCGCGCCGGCCACGAAGCCGGCCGGGTTGGAGCCGACGGCGAAGGGCCCGAAGATGACCGGGTCGGTGTTGACCGCGGCGAAGACCTGGTCGGTCGACGTCGCCGTCACGAACTTCAGGTTGATGCCGACCTTCTTCCACTGGCTCTGGATCGCCACGGCGTCCTCGTCGGGCTGGCCCAGGACCGTCAGGTTCACGTCGAAGCCGTTCGGGTAGCCGGCCTCGGCCAGCAGCTGCTTGGCCTTGTCCGGGTCGTAGCCGAACTCGTCGTCGAGGCCCGCGTCGAAGCCGGTCGCGCCCTCGGGGAAGAGCTGCGAGGTCGCGCGGGAGCCCTGGTGCAGCTGGTCGACGAGCGACGTGCGGTCCGTCGCGTACAGCAGCGCCTGCCGGGCCTTCTCGTTGCCGAAGGCCGGGTTCGTGGCGCCCTTCTTGTCGGTCACCGGGAAGCCGACGATGGTGCCGCCGATCTTGACGGTCTTCTGCTTGGACTCGACCTGGTCGATCGTCGTCGGGTCGAGGATGCCCGCGACGTCGGCCTGACCGGAGATGACGGCGTTGGCCAGGGCCTGCGGGTCGGTGATGACCTTGTAGACGACGTGGTCGAAGCTCCACGCGTCGGCGTGCCACGCCTGTGCGTTCTTGTCCAGCGTGTAGCTGCTGGCGCGGGTGCTCTTCCCGTCGTCGAGGGTGTAGGGCCCGGAGCCGTCCGGCTCGGTCTCCAGCGAGTCGGGGTTCGCGACGCCGTCGGGGCCGACGATGACGCCGGCCGTGTCGGCCAGGTTGTTCTCGGGGGTCGCCTGCGGCGCCTTCCACGTGATGACGACGGTCTTCGGGTCGGCGGCCGCGACGTCGGTGATCTCCGACGCCTGGCCCTTGCCGATCTGGCCGTAGGCCTCCAGCTTCGGGTCGGTGCGGCGGTCGAGGTTCGCCTTCACCACGGTGGAGTCGAGCTTCTTGCCGTCGGCGAAGGTCACGCCGTCGCGGAGCGTCAGCGTCGTCTTCAGGTTGTCCGGGCTGTTCGAGAACTGGCTGACCAGGTTGGGCTGGGCCTTGCCGTCCTCGTCGGTCACGAACAGCGCGTCGTAGAGGGTGCTGAAGAACGTGTACTGACCCTGCGAGTACAGGAGGGGGTCGTAGCCGTTGGGCGCCGCGTCGGCGTCGACCGCCACGGTCAGGGTGTCACTGGCGCTCGCGCTGCTGCTGCCGCCGCCGCCGCTCCCACCGCCGCAGGCCGCGACCGACGTCGCGGTCGCGACCGCGATCACCGCCGCGCCGGTCCGGGTCGTGAATCGATTCATGGTGCGCTGGCTCCTTCGCCTGGAAACGGAGGGGTCGTGGGCGGCCGATCCGTCGGCCCGGCCGGAGCGATCGCTCGGCTTGGCGAGAACGATGCGGGCGGCCCCGATGAGACGTCAGGCACAATGCCAACCAATGGAAGACAACTGTGGTGCGCGCCTCATCGTGACGGGTTGGTGACAGAGCTGTGACAGATGCGTCTCCCGCCCCGGCTCGGGTGCGTGGTCGCCGTCCTCCTCAGGGCGATCCCGTCGTCGACCGGGCGCTCTCCCTGCTGGCGTCCTTCGACGCCACGCACCGGTCGCTCAGCCTCGGCGAGCTGAGCCGGCGCAGCGGCATCCCGACCAGTTCGACGCTGCGGCTCGCCTCACGCCTGGTGGAGTGGGGCGCCCTCGAGCGGGGCACCGACGGCCGGTTCACCGTGGGGCTGCGGCTGTGGGAGGTCGCCTCGCTCGCGCCGCGGGGACAGGGCCTCAAGCAGGTCGCCCTGCCGTTCATGGGCGACCTCGAGGAGGTCACGCGCCAGCACGTGCTGCTCGCCGTCCGCGACGGTGACGACGCCCTCCTCGTCGAGCGGCTGTCGGCGCACCAGGCGATGAACGTCCTCTACCGGGTGGGCGGACGCCTGCCGCTGCACTCCACCGGTGTCGGGCTGGTGCTGCTCGCGTTCGCCGAGTCGGGCTTCCAGGAGGAGATGCTGGCCCAGCCGCTGATGCACCAGCCCGAGAACGTCGCGGTCTCGCCCGCGGCGCTGCGCCGCACGCTGGCGGAGATCCGGCGCGAGGGCTTGGCGACGCTGCGCCGCCGCGCGCCGGAGCCGCTGGTCAGCGTGGCGGCGCCGATCTTCGGGGCGGACGACAAGGTGGCCGCGGCGCTGTCGGTCGTCGTGCCGCAGGAGAACGCCGAACCACGCCTGCTCGGCCCCGCTGTGCGTACGGCGGCCCGCTCGATCTCGCGTGGGCTGGGGGCATGCCGGTCGATCGGACTCGGCGGCCCGCCGCCTGCTTCCTGAAACGCACCTGCCGCTCAATGGCAGACTCGTGTGACCCGGCGCACCGATCGGTGAGCCTCACGCCATGCCGATCCATGCCAGCCAGAGCGCGAGGTTTCATCTGCTCGAGGGCATCGAGTCCTTCGAGCAGGGCCTGGCCGATCCCGTCACCCGGGCCCGGCTGGACGAGTTCATGTCGATCACCGACGCTCCGGCACCGCCCGCTGTGGACGTGCGCGAGACCGCGGCTCCGGGCCCGCACGGCCCGGTCCCCGTGCGGATCTACTCCGCCATCGGCGGCGCGTCCGACGTGCCCGGGTTCGTCTGGCTGCACGGCGGCGCGTTCCGGATGGGCGACCTCGACATGCCCGAGGCCGACTGGACCGCGCGGCAGGTCTGCCAGCGGGCCGGCGCGGTCGTGGTGAGCGTCGACTACCGCCTCGCCGTCGGGGGCGTGACGTATCCGGTGCCGCACGACGACGCGGTCGCCGCCGTCCGCTGGGTGCGCGACTCAGCGGCGGACGTCGGCATCGATCCGGAACGGATCTCCCTCGGCGGCGCCAGTGCCGGCGGCAACCTCGCGACCGGTGCCGCGCTGCGCCTCCGGGACGACGACGGCTGGGTGCCCGCGGCCCTGCTGCTGGCGTACACGACCCTGCACGCGGTCGTCCCCCCGCCGTCGCCGTCCCTGGCGCCGCTGCTGGAGGAGATCGCCCGGCTGCTCCGATTCCTGCCCGAGGACCGTCGCTCCATCACGGAGAACTACCTCGGTGGGGCGGCCAGCCGCGCCGACGGCTACGCGATGCCGGCCGGCGCCGTCCTGGAGGGGCTGTGCCCCGTGCTGCTGCTGAACTCCGAGTACGACGACCTGCGCGCCTCGGCCGAGGTCTTCGCCGGGCAGCTCGCAGTGGCCGGCGTCGACGTCCGGCAGGTGCTGGTCCGCGGCATGCTGCACGGCTTCCTCAACCTGCACGCCGGCATCGAGCCGGTGGACCGGGCGCTCGGCCTGATCGCCGAGGTGGTCGCGGGCGAGCGCGTTCCGACGCGCGCGTGACGCGCCGACCGGAGAGCTTCCGTCACTCCGAACCGGTCCCGGTGGCCTGCGGGCGAGCGCCCTCCGCGGCCGCCTCGCGAAGGCGCTCGAACGACGCCGCGATGCCGGCACCCAGCAGCGGGAGGTCGGTCACCGTGCCGTCGGCGTGCACCGAGACGGCGAGGTCCCCGGCGTAGGAGAGCGCGGCCACCCCGAGCCCGACGTGCTGCACCAGCGGCGCGACCGGAAAGGCCTCGAGCAGCCGGGCGCCGGCCAACCACAGCGGCACCGTCGGCCCGGGGACATCGGTGACGAACAGGTTGACGCGGGTGACGCCGAATCGGCGCATCCACCGCATGCCGACCCGGGCCAACGGCAGCGGTAGGTGCAGGACGTCGGTGACGTCCGGGGCACCCGCGTACAGCCGTCGTTTGGCGGCGCTTGTCGTGGCGTTGATCCGCCTCAGGCTCCGGAGCGGATCGCTCTCGGCCACGGGCAGATCGACGAGCATGATGCCGCTGACCTGCCCGCCGACCCCGGTCGCCGCCGGCACGGACGAACGGATCCGCAGCGAGTCGACGTCGTCTCCACGTGCCTGGAGCAGGTCCCGCAGGCCCCCTGCCACGGCGGTCAGCAGGAGGTCGTTGACGGTGACCCCGAGGGAGTGCCCGGTCCGACGCAGCTCCTCCAGCGGTTGCCGCACGACCACGAGCCGCCGGCCCGGCCCGACACGGCGCGGCAGGGACGTCTCCGACGTGCGGGTGCGCAGCTCGGAGGAGGCGTCGCGCATCTGGCCGGCGAGATCCCGGAGCCGGCGGAGCGAGGCGGCGCTCGGAAGCCGTGACCGGCGCAGCGCCGCTATGGCCCGGTCGCGGCGGTCCCGGAGGAGGTCGCGGTGGGAGGGCAGCGGAGGTGCGCTCACCTGATGCTCGGTCCGGGGCGGGGCGTCCGCGGACGGATCGAGCAGCGAGCTGGCCAGGGCGACCCCCGCCACACCGTCGGCGGCGACGTGGTGGACGACGATGACGACGGCGAACCGCTGCCCGGGCAGCCCGTCGACCACCTCCGCCCGCCACAGCGGCCGGTCGAGCGGAAGCGGACGAACGATCCGGTTCGCCGCCCAGTCCGGCAGCTCGGATCCCGGTGGAAGGGTCGCCGCCTCGATGTGCCGGTCGGGGTCGAACGAGGGGTCCGGCGCCCACACGGGCAGTCCCTCCCACGGGCGGGTCCAGACCACCCGCCGCCCCAGCGCCGGGACGACACGTGCCCGGACTGCGAGCTCACGACGGATCCGCGGGACGTCCAGCGTCGTATCCCGCCGCAGGAACGGCGCGGCGTCGAACACGCCGAGGAGGGCGATCTGGAAGGGCGTGTCGTCGTCGCCCACCCAGGCGTTCACGAGCTCGTCCATGCGCAGTCGGGTCAACGCCACGAGGCACCGTCCAGCCTGTCCGGGCGCGTGCGCCAGAGACCTCCGCCCCTTCCTGCACCCTCGAATTCTGCCGACCAATGGAAGATGCGGGGACGTGGTGACCGCGGTCACCGATGCTCGACCACGTCACCGCCGACCCGACCGGGGAGAACCCATGAGCTTCGAGTACCTGATCGACCCCGAGAAGGGCCCGCAGTGGAAGGGCGTGCTCCCGGGGTCGCCGGAGGCCTTCTTCCTCAAGCGCGGCGAGGGTGAGCACGCGCTGCTGTTCACCGACCTGTTCACCGTGCTGCTCTCCGGCGACGAGACCCAGGGCCAGTTCGGCGTCTTCACCAGCGAGGCACCCAAGGGCCAGCTGATCCCGGCGCACAAGCACCACGACACCCACGAGACCTTCTACATCGTCGAGGGCAAGGTCCGGGTCTACGTCGAGGACCGCGATGGCACCAAGACGTCGCAGCTGCTCGAGCCCGGCGACTTCGGCTACGTGCCGGCCGGCTTCGCCCACGCGTACCAGGTGGAGGAGTCCGCCCGCATCCTCGGTACGGCGACCGGCGGCTTCGAGCGGTTCTTCCAGCAGATGGGCACCCCGGTCGACCGGCCCACCACCGAGCAGCCGCCGTTCATCCCCGACTTTCCCCGCATGCAGGCCGCGGCACAGACCCACCACATGGAGTTCTTCCGCGACTTCGACTGGTCGGGCACGCAGGACGCCCGATGACACCGGCGGGAGCATCGCAGCGAGGAAGCCGCCGACAGGGAGTGAGCATCGCAGCGAGGAACGAGCGAGGAGCGGAGCGACCGCGGAGGCGGCCGATGGCTTCGAGCGAGGAGCGGACCGGCGCGCGGAACCGGGCCAGAGGCATGGCCTCCGAGTGACTCCGCCGGCGCTTCCGCTGCTGCCGCCCGCGCACGAGCAGCCGCTCCCTCCGCCGCACGCCGGACCTGGCGGCACCCGGATCCTGTCCGGGATGCCGTACGCCGCGATCCCCGGCATCCGCCCGCTCGAGCTGGATCTCCACCTCCCGGTGGGGGCGGGTCCGCACCCGGTCGTCGTGTTCCTGCACGGCGGGGGCTGGCGGGTGGGCAGCCGGCACAGCGCCGGACCGGCCTACCGCGGCGCCGATCCGAGCCCGTTCGAGCTCGTCGCGCAGGCCGGCGTCGCCGTCGCGAGCGTCGACTACCGGCTCTCGGGCGAGGCCCGGTGGCCGGCGCAGCTGCACGACGCGAAGGCCGCCGTCCGCTGGCTGCGTGGCCGCGCCGGCGAGCTCGGCGTGGACCCGGCGCGGATCGCCGCGTGGGGCGAGTCGGCCGGCGGCCACCTCGCCGAGCTGCTCGGCCTGGTGGCCGACCCGGCCCTCGAGGGGGACGTCGGCGTCGCCGGTCCGTCGAGCGCGGTCTCCGCCGTCGCCGCCTGGTACGCCCCCAGCGACGTCGCCGCCGTCGCGACCGACACCGGCGCCGACCCGGCCGACCCGTCGACGCGCGAGGCATTGCTGCTCGGCGCCCCGGCACCGCACGTGCCCGAGCTCGCCGCGCAGGCGAGCCCGGTCGGCCACGTCTCCGCCGGTGCCCCGCCGTTCCTGCTGCTGCACGGCGAGGCCGACCGGCTGATCCCGTGCGCGCAGAGCGTGCGGCTGCACACGGCGCTGGTCGAGGCGGGCGCCGAGGCCGACATCTACCTCTACGAGGGCGCCGACCACATGTGGCTCGGTTCGCCCGATGCCGCGTCGGACGCACTGACCCGCACGGTGGACTTCCTGAAGCACCAGCTGATCGAGAGGGAACGGACGTGAGGATCGTGGGCATCCGCCGGGACGGCGGGCCGGTCGAGGTGGCGTCGCTGTCGGACGACGGCGCGACGGTGACCGTGGTCGCCGGCCTCGAGGAGTTCTGGGCCGACGCGGCGGGCCACCTCTCGCGGGACGTGTCGGGCGAGGCGCTGCCGGCGTCGGCGGTCGAGTTCGTGCCGCCGGTGCTGCCCGGCGCGCGGGTGATCTGCATCGGGCTGAACTACCTGCGGCACGTCGCCGAGGGCACGTTCAAGGACCAGGACCTGCCGCCGTACCCGACGCTGTTCGCGCGCTGGACGCAGTCGCTCACCGTGGACGGCGCCGAGGTGCCGGTGCCCTCGACCGAGGACGGCGTCGACTGGGAGGGCGAGATCGCCGCGTTCGTCGGGGCGCCGCTCGTGGACGCGACCCCGGACGAGGCGCTGGCCGCCGTCGTCGGCTACTCGTGCTTCAACGACCTCACCTCGCGCCGGGCGCAGAAGCTCACCAGCCAGTGGATCCTCGGCAAGAACGGCGACAACTCGGGCCCGCTCGGGCCGATGGTGCCGGCCGCCGAGGTGGGCGACCTGCGCGAGGGCCTCCGCGTGCAGACCCGCGTCAACGGCGAGACGGTGCAGGACGGGCGCACCGACGAGATGGTCTACACCGTCGGCGACACGCTCTCCCTGATCTCGCACACGTTCACGCTGCGCCCGGGCGACGTCCTCGCCACCGGGACCCCGTCCGGGGTCGGCTATGCCCGGACCCCACCGTGGCTGCTGCACCCGGGGGACGTCGTCGATGTGGAGGTCGAGCGGATCGGCGTGCTGACCAACCGCATCGTCGACAACTCCGCGCGGAAGGTCTGACGCCCGTGTCCGGCGACTTCCGGAAGTACCTCTTCCCGCACGACCATCCGCGCCTGGCGGAGGTGCGGGGGATGGACCCCTACACGTACGGCGAGTTCTCGAAGCGGCCCGGCACGTTCACCGGCGGACTCGTCGAGGGCTGGACGCCGCTGTACCTCGACTCGTTCCGCGGCGTCACCGAGGACGGCACGCTCCGGGAGGGCCTGTATCCGTTCGAGCCCGCCCGGCCGGGTGAGGAGGCGCCGGTCGAGGCCATGGTCGCGGCCGCGAACGACCTGCTCGCCGCGCTGGACGACGACGCCCGCGCGCTGATCTCCTTCGACGTCGACGCCGTCGAGTGGCAGACCTGGGCCAATCCGGAGTTCCTGCAGTTCGACACCGGGTTGCGGCTGGACCTGCAGCCGGCCGAGATCCGCGAGAAGGCGCTGGCGCTGATGCGCGCCTCCCTCTCCTCCGAGGGCTTTGAGCTGGCCCACGCGATGATGCTGATCAACGGGTTCCTCGGCGAGGTCGTCGACCTCGAGACGATCCTCAACGAGTTCAGCTACAACATCGCCCTGTACGGGACACCGGACCTGCGCGCGCCGTGGGGCTGGCAGCTCTTCGGCCACCACTGCGCGGTCAACTGCCTGGTGGTCGAGGGCCGCATGGTGGTGTCGCCGCTGTTCCTCGGCGCCGAACCCGATGAGATCGACGCCGGACCGCACGCGGGCCTCTCCGGGGTGTTCGCCGACCGGATCGAGCTGGGCACCGCGCTGATGGCCGCCCTGTCCGACGAGCAGCGCCGCGCGGCGACGGTCTTCGAGCGGATGGTCGATCCGGCGATGCCTCCCGGCCGCGTGCACCCCGGCGACGAGCGGCACCTGGCCGGCGCGTTCCAGGACAACCGGGTGATCCCGTTCGAGGGCGTGCGCGTGGCGGAGCTGCCCGAGGAGGCGCAGCGGCTGGCGCAGCGCATCGCGGAGTCGTTCGTGCGCGTCCTGCCCGAGGGCCCGCGCGCCGCGCGGATGCGCGAGATCGACGCCCACCTCGACCGGACCTGGTTCTCGTGGATCGGCGGGCACCAGCCCGGCGACGTCTTCTACTACCGGCTGCAGTCGCCGGTGATCGTCGCCGAGCTCGACCATCACTGCGGCGTCTTCCTCGACTACGACACCCCGCAGCCGTTCCACGTGCACACGGTGCTGCGGACGCCGCACGGCAACGACTACGGCCGGTCCTGGGTGCGGGAGTGGCAGGAACGCACCGTCGGCTGACGACTCGTCATCCGGGGAGGGCGGCGGGTCTCCGCTCAGACGTTCTCGTCGCCCTCGAAGCCGATGAGCCAGTGGACTCCGAACCGGTCGATGACCTGGCCGTCGGATGCGCCCCATGTCCGCTTCTGCAGATCGTCGACGACCCGGCCCCCCTCGGCGAGGGCGTGGAACCACCGGCGGAGCGTGGCGGGGTCGGCCGCGCCGAGCAGCGCGAACATCACACCCTCGCTCCGGAAGGCGGGCTCGTCTCCGGCGACGTCGGCAGCGAAGCACGCGACCGGTCCGTCGACGAGGTACCCGTGCGCGACGGCGCCGGCCGGTCCGTCCGTGCGACCGAATTCGTCGAAGGTGTGCAGCTCGACTCCGCCGCCGAAGACGTCTGCGTAGTGCGTGAGGGCGGCGCGTGCCTCCCCCCGGAAGTGGAAGTACGGGGTGGGTGCGGTCATGGACGTGGACTCTATTGAGCCTCAGAAGGGTGGGGGGTCCTCGTCGGGCGTCGGTTGTCGTTCAGACGCCACGAGCAGCACCGTCGATGACTGGGCGGTGACGCCGGGTGGCCGGCTGACCCGGGTCACGCCGCTGGGTGTGGTCACGCTCAGGACGCCGTCGGGGGTCATCACGTAGACCCAGCCGCGGGCGTGGGTCTTCAGGCGGTGGTGGCGACGGCACAGGCAGCACAGGTTGGCGCAGTCGGTCTGTCCGCTGTCGGCGTGCGCGAGGACGTGGTCGAGGTCGGCCCAGGCCGCCCGGTTGGCACAGCCGGGGTGCCGGCAGGTGCGGTCCCGGGTCCGCGCGAAGCGCTGCTGGGCCGGGGTGGGCTCGTACCGGTTCACGGCGGGCGGCGGGCCCAGCCCTTCGCCGCGGCGGACGGCCCGCTCGAGCTCGCGGCGGGTGACCGCGGCGAGCAGCCGCCCGTCCTGGTCGGTGATCGAGAGCGTCAGGGTGCCGTCGGTGGGCGCCTGCAGCCCGCCCGGGCACAGCGCGTCAAGGCGCTCGAGCAGCTCACGCGCGACCGCGGCGGTGACCGGCTCTCCGTCGACCAGCACCGGCTCCCGGCCCATCCCCGGCGCTCCGGCAGCCGCGGACTCCAGCATGTCGAGCGAGGCGATCACATCCAGGTGCGCGCTCACCGTGGGCCGTTCCGCCCACGGACGGGTGACCAGATCGTGGAGCAGCATGCTCCGCAGCTGCCCGAGCGGCCGCTCGTCGCCGGCCACCTTCAGGGCGCGAGCCTGCGCCTCCACCTGTGCGCGTGTCGCGGCGGCCTCCGGCACCGGCATCGTGGCACGCAGCTCGGCCATGCCGTCGCCCAGGCCGCGCACGGTGACGTCCGCAGCACGCTGCGCCTTCTTCCGGCGCCGGTCGGCCGCGGCCGGGTCGACCTTGATCAGCTCCCTGCGCACCAGCGCCCGCAGCCGGGTGATCGACAGCTCGGTGGCCCGAGGCAGCACCACCGCCTCAACCCTCGCCAGCACGTCGTCGGGTGATTCGCGAGCCGGCCACCCCAGCTCCGCAGCAATCGCCCGGGCCCGCGGCCAGTCCAGCCAGCCGTCGGCCAGCGCCGCCCACGTCGCCGGCAGCCGCCGCAGCAGCGTCATCGACTGTTCCCAGAGCTGCGTGGCCGCCGTTCGTGAGGAGTTCAGCACCAGCGCCAGCTCGTCGGGGAAGAACTCCGAGACGTCCTCGTCCAGCAGCTCGGCCGCCCACTCCCCCGACGCCGCCCCCGTCTGCCCCCGCCGCCGATCGTTGCGCGCCGGCCGGTCGGCGGCCAGCCCGACCACCAGCTCGGCCTTGAAGGCGGCCAGCACCGCCTCCGCCTCCTCCAGCCGCTGCAGCTGCGCCGCCTTCTGCTCCGGCGTCATCAACGCCACCGGCAGCAGCTCCCCCAGCCGGGACGGCCGCGACACCACCCCCGCCGGCACGACGACGTCCCACGGCGTCGGGACCAGCTCGGCGACCGTCACGCCGACACCGAACGCCTCCGGAGGGAACATGCCTGCACGGTAAGCGAGGGGTACGACAATTCTGGGGCTGACCAGTGAAGACCGGTAAGCGACCCCTCGGGCGATCGGAACCCCCCGTCGGACGGGCGTCGCCGAACCGATCGGTTCCGCACTGCCGCTCAATGGCAACGGGGTACGTCGGCGTGACCAGGGCCACGGATCCTGAGAACGCGCCGGCCGGAGCTCGTCCCGGCCCATCCCGCACCCCAGGACAGGAGACCCGATGACCGTCGTGCCCGACCACGTCCCGGTGCTGGTCGTCGGCGGCGGCCCCAGTGGCCTGGCCGCCGCGATCGAGCTGGGCCGCCGCGGCATCGACGTGCTCGTCGTCGAGCCGCGCACCGCGCTCGACCCGCTCCGCCCGCGGGCGAAGACCACCAGCGTCCGAACCATGGAGCACCTGCGGCGGTGGGGTATCGCCGACCGGCTGCGCGCCGCCGCGCCGCTCCCCGTCGAGCACGCCCAGGACGTCGTCTTCTGCACCGGTCTGTTCGGGCACGAGATCACCCGGTTCCCCGAGGCCTTCGGCCTGTGGACGTCGCCGCGCGAGGTCGCCGCCGAGGCCGGCCAGCAGGCCCCGCAGTCGCTGGTCGAGCAGGTGCTGCGCGACGCGGCCGCCGAGCTCCCGACCGTGACCCTGCTGGTCGGCTGGCGCGCCGCGTCGGTGCTCGACGGGCGGGTCGCCGCCCAGGCGGTGCTCGAGGCCCCGGACGGCACCCCCCACCGGATCACGGCCGACTACCTGCTCGGCTGCGACGGCAGCAGCGGCATCACCCGCGCCGCGATCGGCGCACGCTACGAGGGGTTCTCCGGTGCCCTCCCCAACCTGAGCATCACCTTCCGCAGCCGCGCCCTCGAGGAACGGGAACTGTGCGCCCTCGGCGTCCACTACTGGGCCATCGGCGCGCGGTACGGCGGGCTGATGGGCCGGCTCGACCTGCACGGCACCTGGTGGGCGATCGTCCAGGGCGTCGACGCCGCCGTCGACGCGCTCGACCCGGCCGCGCTCGTGCAGGCGCTGGTCGGCGACGACGTCGACGTCGAGGTGCTGGCCACCGACCCCTGGTCGGCCCGCATGCTGCTGGTCGACCGGTACCGCGGCGAGCGGGTGTTCCTCGTCGGCGACGCGGCGCACCTCAACCCGCCCTGGGGCGGCCACGGGTTCAACACCTGCGTCGGTGACGCGGTGAACCTCGGCTGGAAGCTGGCCGCCGTCCTGCAGGGCTGGGCGCCACCCGCGCTGCTGGACAGCTACGAGGCCGAGCGGCGACCGGTGGCACACCGGACCATCGCGGCGGCCGGCAATCAGGAGTCGTTCCTCGCGCCGTCCTTCGCCGAGGACGACCTGGACGACGACGGCACGGCCGGAGAACTGCTGCGCGCAGATCTGGCCCGGCGCCTCGCGGTCAAGGAAGGCGAGTTCCACAGCCTCGGGCTGGTGCTCGGCTACGACTACCCCGACTCCCCCGTCGTCGTCCCCGACGGCCGGCCCCTCCCCGAGCCGCACCTGCTGGACTACGAGCCCTCCGCACACCCGGGGGCCCGCCTGCCACACGCCTGGCTCCCCGACGGCACCTCGCTGTTCGACCTGCTCGGCGAGGACTTCACGCTCCTGTGGCTGGGACGGGACGGCGACACCGGCCCGCTCCTCGACGCCGCGGCCCGACTGGGCCGCTCCCTGCGGGTCGTGGACCTGACCCACCTGCCGAACCTGCGGCCGCGCTACGGCGCAGACCTCCTGCTGGTCCGCCCCGACCAGCACGTCGCCTGGCGCGGTGCGGCCACGCCCGACCCGGAGGCTCTGCTGCTCACAGTCGTCGGCGCCGCCGACATCCCGACCATCGTGTCCCCCACCCCGTCCCTCGAGGAGATCGCCCGATGACCGCTGAGCTGATCCCCCACCCGCCCGCCGACGCCTTCCCCGACGGCTTCCTCTGGGGCACCGCGACCGCCGCCCACCAGGTCGAGGGAGGCAACGTCAACAACGACCACTGGGAGATGGAGCACGCGGAGCACTCGCCCTTCGCCGAGTCCAGCGGCGACGCCTGCGACTCCTGGCACCGCTGGCCCGAGGACCTCGACCTGGTGGCGGGCGCCGGCCTGAACACCTACCGGTTCAGCCTCGAGTGGAGCCGGATCGAGCCCGCCGAGGGCGAGTTCTCGCACGCCGCCCTCGACCACTACCGGCGGATCGTCGACGGGTGCCGCGACCGAGGGCTCAACCCGCTGGTCACCCTCGTGCACTTCACGATGCCCCGCTGGCTGATGCACGACGGCGGCTGGACGGGGCCGAAGACCGGCGACCGGATCGCGCGGTACACCGAGTTCGTCGCGGGCGCCCTGGGCGACGCCGCGTACGTCGCCACGATCAACGAACCGAACCTGATGGCCACGCAGCCCGTCATGGGCGCGATGGCCCGCCGCGGCGAGCCGATCCTCGGCCTGCCGCGCCCCGACCAGGGCGTCGCCGAGGCGCTGCTGGCCCTGCACGGCCGGATGACCGATGTGCTGCGTGGCGCGGGCACCCCGCCGGTCGGCATGACCCTGATCGGCCGCGAGCACATCGCCGAGGCCGGCGGCGAGGAGCGCATGCGCGAGGAGCGGGCCGCGTTCGAGGACCAGTTCCTCACCGCCGCCGAGGACGACGACTGGGTGGGACTGCAGATCTACACGTGCGCCCGGTTCGGCCCCGACGGCCTCGTCGCCGTCGCGCCCGAGAAGCACACCCTCGCGCACGGCATGGAGCGCCGACCCGAGGCCCTGGGCGCCGCGGTGCGCCGGGCGGCCGAGGTCCTGCCGGACGTCCCGCTGATGGTCACCGAGAACGGCATCGCCACCGCCGACGACGCCGACCGCGTCCGGTTCACCGACGAGGCGCTGCGCGGGCTCTCGGCCGCGATCGCCGACGGCGCGAACGTGCGCGGGTACGTGCACTGGAGCCTGCTCGACAACTTCGAGTGGATGCTCGGCTTCGCCCCGACCTTCGGCCTGGTGTCGGTCGACCGCCGGACGTTCACCAGGACGCCGAAGCCCAGCCTGAACTGGCTCGGCGAGGTGGCCCGCCGCAACGGCCTGGTCTGAGCCCACCCGCTCCTGCCCTCGCGTCCACGCCGGGCAGGGGCAGCCTCGGCGACGGCACCGACGACCGGTCGCCGAAGGCCTTGCGCGCCCGCTTCATTGCGCCCTACCGTTCTCGCCACACCGGCCGAGCGAGCCGGTGGATCCGGCGCACTTGGTCGGGCGGTCGCCCACGGTTTCCGGAGCGGTCCGCCCGCCTCGAGCGGCCCGATCCGGTGCGACGAGCACCGGTCCGGCGCCGTAACGGATGCCGGCCGCTCGCCCGCGGCCGCCGTCCTCCCGCCCACGACGGACCGCGGTCCGAACAGTCACGCAGTGAGCGGCGAGCCCGCCGGCCCTTCGCGCCACGGCGTCCTCAGACGGCCGCCCGTTCTGCGGCACCCATGCCCGGCGACCCACCTCCCCGCTGCGCAGCACTCTCCCCTCAGCAAGGCCAGTAACCTGCGTCGTCCACGGGGCTCAAACAGAGGACCCCTCATGCGTTCCACCTCGCGCACCGTCCGGACGGCCGCCCTGGCCGCGCTCACCATTCCGGCCCTGCTCGCCGGCTGCACCGCCACCAAGAGCGGGAGTGACAGCGGCGGTGGGAGCAGCGGCCCCGTGAAGATCGGGCTGATCACCAAGACCGACTCGAACCCCTACTTCGTCTCTATGCGCTCGGCCGCGCAGGACGAGGCGGACAAGATGGGCGCCGACCTCACGGCTGCCGCCGGGACGGCGGACGGCGACAACGACAGCCAGGTCACGGCCGTCCAGAACATGATCGCCTCCGGCGTGAAGGCCATCCTCATCACGCCGAACGACTCCAAGGCCATCGTCCCGACCCTGCTCGACGCGCAGTCGAAGGGCGTGTTCGTCGCCGCCCTGGATACCCAGACAGACGGCAATAAAGGTGTCGACGCCACCTGGGCCACCGACAACTTCAAGGCCGGCGAGCAGCAGGGCGCCTACGTGAAGGCCGCACTCGGCAGCACGAAGCCCATCCTCGCGATGCTCGACCTGCAGCCCGGCGTCTCGGTCGGCGACCAGCGGCACGACGGATTCCTCAAGGGCATGGGCCTCACGAACGACAGCCCGGAGATCGCCGGCAAGCAGGACACCGGTGGCGACCAGGGCAAGGGTCAGACGGCCATGGAGAACCTGCTGCAGAAGAACCCCGACATCAACTCCGTCTACACGATCAACGAGCCCGCCGCGATCGGCGCCGCGACGGCCCTGAAGAACGCCGGCAAGACCGACTCGGTCATCGTCGGCTCCATCGACGGCGGATGCGCCGGCATCACCGCCGTGAAGAACGGGCAGATCGCGGCCACCGTCATGCAGTTCCCGTCGAAGATGGCCGTCGCCGGCGTCGACGCCGGGGTCGCCTTCATCAAGGACGGCACCAAGCCCGACGTGCCCAGCACCGGCTACATCGACACCGGCGTCCAGCTGGTCACCGACAAGCCGATCGCCGGTCTCGAATCCAAGGACACCACCTGGGGCCTGGACAACTGCTGGGGCGGCAAGCCCTGATCAGCGCGGCGGGCCCCCGGCGCCCAGGCGCCGGCCCGCATCCCTCTAGTGCTCGGCGACAGGAAAGGCCTCCGACATGGCAGGCTCACTGAAGACCGCGGAAGAAGAGGCGCCCGAGGCTCCCGATACCTCCGGCACCCGTGCCGCGACGATCACGGACCACATCTTCCGCAACCCCGTCCTGGGACCGCTGGGTGCGCTGGTCATCCTGGTCATCGGGTTCTCGATCTTCACGGACAACTTCGCGAGCGTCGACAACACCTCGCTGATCCTCCAGCAGTCCGTCGTCGTCGGGACGCTCGCGCTGGGCCAGACGATCATCATCCTGACCGGCGGGATCGACCTGGCCAACGGTGCGATCATGGTGCTGGGCTCACTGGTCATCGCGCGGCTGGCGTCGGGGGGCACCGGCGACTTCGGGGCCGCGCTCGTCGGCGTCGCCCTGTGCGGGGTGCTCGGGCTGATCTCCGGGCTGATCATCTCCCGGCTGGGCCTGCCCCCGTTCATCGTGACGCTGGGCATGCTGACGATCCTGCAGGCGACGTCGCGGCTCTACACCAAGGAGACGGTGCTCGTCGACAACGGTTTCCTGACCTTCCTGGCCAAGGGCGGGTACCTGTTCGGCCAGTTCCAGATCACCTTCGGCGTCGTGGTCGTGCTGATCAGCGTCGCGGTCCTGCACTTCTCCCTCACGCGGACGTCCTGGGGACGGCACGTCTACGCCGTCGGCAACAACGACCTGGCCGCCAAGCGCACCGGCATCAACGTCCGCCGCGTCCTGCTCTCGGTGTACGTGCTCGCCGGCCTGCTCTACGGGCTCGCCGCGCTGCAGGCCTTCGGGCGCAGCCCGGCGACCTCACCGAACATCTTCCCGACGGCGAATCTGGACACCATCACCGCGGTCGTCATCGGCGGCACCAGCCTCTTCGGCGGCCGCGGCACGGTCCTGGGCAGCTACCTGGGCGCCTTGATCGTCCTGGTCCTCCAGTCCGGTCTCACCCAGGCGGGGATCGACCCGCTGTACCAGAACATCGTCACCGGCGTGCTGGTCATCGCCGCCGTCGCGCTGGACGCAGTCACCCGGAGGAAGGCGCGATGAGCGAGACCGTGCTCGAGGCCCGCAACATCGTCAAGCGCTACGGCCACGTCACCGCCGTCAACAGCGCGGACTTCGACCTCCGCGCCGGGGAGGTGCTCGCGGTCATCGGCGACAACGGCGCCGGCAAGTCGAGCCTGATCAAGGTGCTGTCCGGCGACGTCATCCCCGACGCCGGAGAGGTGCTGCTCGAGGGTCAGCAGGTGCACTTCAAGAGCCCGCACGACGCGCAGAAGGCGGGCATCGAGACCGTCTACCAGGACCTCGCCATGGCACCGGCGCTCGACATCGCCACCAATCTCTTCCTCGGCCGGGAGATCAAGCGGAAGGGCCCGCTCGGCTCGATCCTGCGCATGATCGACACCAAGGAGATGCGCAAGCAGTCGCGCCAGCAGATGGACGAGCTGGGCATCACCACCCTGCAGTCGATCACCCAGCCGGTCGACAGCCTGTCCGGTGGGCAGCGGCAGACCGTCGCCGTCGCCCGCGCCGCCGCATTCGGCCGCAAGGTCGTGATCATGGACGAGCCCACCGCCGCGCTCGGCGTCCGCGAGTCCAAGGGTGTGCTCGACCTGATCAAGCGGATCACGAGCAGCGGGATACCGGTCGTCCTGATCAGCCACGACATCCCCGCGGTCTTCGAGGTCGCCGACCGGATCCACATCCACCGGCTCGGCCGCCGCGCGACCGTGGTACGACCGCAGGACCACACCATGAACGAGGTCGTCGGCATCATGACCGGCGCCCTGCCGGCGCCCCCCATCAGGGAGGAGGTCGCCTCGTGAGCGGCCGGCCCTCCCGCGGGCGCGACGCGGGACCGGGCGCGTGACCGTCGTCGTCGGCTACGTGCCGGACGCCACCGGCTACCTGGCGGTCACCGAGGCCATCCGCGAGGCCCGGTGGCGGGAGACCGACGTCGTGATCGTGAACGTCGTCGACGCCGCCGGCTACACCCGGCCCACGGCCGCCGACGAGATCGACCTCGATGCCCTGACCGCACGGCTGGAGTCCGAGGGCGTGCCGCACTCGATCAGCCGGCCGGACGTCGGCAGCGGGACGGCGTCGGACGCCGTCCTCGGGGTCGCGCAGGAGGTGGCGGCCGACCTGCTGGTCGTGGGCATGCACCGCCGCTCACCCGTCGGCAAGGCGCTGCTCGGCAGCAACGCCCAGCGCATCCTGCTGGGCGCCGACTGTCCCGTCCTCGCCGTCCGGGCCGCCGATACCTGACCGGGAGGAACGACGCCGGCAGCCGCCCGGTAGGAAGGGCGCATGGCCGACTCCCGCATCCCCCTGGACGAGCTCGCCGCCGAGGAGCAGGAGCTGCAGTTCTCCTCCTTCACCCACGACGATGCGTGGGACCTCGGCTGGGCACTCGTCGCCTCCGCCCGCCGGGAGAACCTGCCGGTGGCCGTCGACATCACCCGCAACCGGCAGCAGCTCTTCCACGCCACGCGGCCCGGCACCGCCCCGGACAACGACTGGTGGATCCGGCGGAAGACGAGGGTGGTCGACAAGTTCGGGCACAGCAGCCTCTACGTCCGCGAGGCCTCCCTGGCCCGCGGCACGACCTTCGAGGAGGAGTTCGGTCTCGACCCGAACCGGTACGCCGCCCACGGCGGGGCCTTCCCGGTCATCGTGCGGTCGGTGGGGCCGGTCGGCGTGGTCGTCGTCTCGGGGCTCCCGCAGGTCGACGACCACCGCATGGTCGTCGCGGCGATCCGGGCGCACCTTGCCCGGTGAGGCCCGCTGAGGCCCGCTGAGGCCTCCCGGTCAGCCCAGTTCGGCCCGCACCGCGGCGACGAACCGGTCGACGGCGTCGGGCGCCTGCGGCAGGAACAGGCTCGGCTCGCTGAGCTCGAGCTCCAGCAGCACCGGCCGCCCGCCGCCGTCGTCGACCAGGTCGATCCGGGCGTACAGCGGCGACGGAGCCCCCGGAACGAGGTCGGCCACCGCGTCGAGGACCGACTGCGCGACCTCCCGCTGCCGTGTCGTTTCCTCCACCGGCCGGAGGTCGCCGCGGCTGTTCCGGTCCTGCCGGACGCCCTCGCCGCGCTGCAGCAGCGGGCCCTTGCGAACGGCGTGCGAGAAGCGGCCGCCGAGGAAGAGCATCGCGGTCTCCCCCGCCTCGTCGACGCTGGGGAGGTAGGGCTGGAGCATGGCGGTGCGACCGGCGGCGGCGAGTTCCGCGACGTGGGCGAGAGCCGCGCCGGGATCGGTCCACCGGGCGGTGTCGCGGGAGCCCGCCGAGATGGACGGCTTCACCACCCACTCCCCCGCCTCGGGCAGCTCCTCGGCGGTCGACGGATCCCACACCGTGTGCACCACCGGCAGGCCGGCCCGCTCGACGTCGCGCAGGTAGGTCTTGTCGGTGTTCCAGCGCAGCACCCGCACGTCGTTGCGCAGCCGCGGGACGCCGGCGGCCCAGCCGAGGAACTCCGCCAGGCGCCAGGCGTAGTCCCAGCACGACCGGACGACGGCGAGCGCGTAGCCGGGCCAGTCGACGTCGGGGGCGTCCCAGCGGACGACGTCCACCTCGAGCCCGGCGGCCCGGAGCGCGGACGCGGCCGGCGGCAGGTCGGGATCGAGCCGGAGCCCCCGCTCGGAGGTGACGAGTGCGATCCGCTCAGCCACGGGCCGCGTCCTGCCCGCCGTCGACGCCCACCCGGTCAGCATCTCATCGCCCCGGCCGAGCCCGATCAGGCTCCGGTGGGCACCGCCGTCGTCCCGCCGCCGACGGGCGTCGCGGAACCGTCGGCCCAGACCACCAGGCCGGTCCGGCCGGGGCGTGCGCCGAGCCACCGGGCGGCGTCCTCGCCCCGGGCGTAGGCCGCGGTCGCGTCGATGTCGGCGATCGTGAGGGACCCGGCCACGACCGTGACCGAGGCGACGCCCGACGGCGGGCGCCCGGTGCGGGCGTCGACGAGGTGCTGCCCCCGGTGCGCGGTGCCCGAGGTGGCCACCGCGCCGGTGGCGACGGGGACGACGGCGATGAGCCGGCCGGGGTCGTGCGGGTGCTCGACGCCGATCCGCCACGGTGGCGCATCGGGATCGAGGGTCCGGCACACGAGGTCGCCGCCGGCGGACAGGCAGAAGTCGGTCGCGTCGAGGGACCGCAGCGCCGCGGCCGCGCGATCGGCCGCCCACCCCTTCACCACGCCGTTCGGATCGAGGACCGTCGTCCCGTCCGGGCCGGTCCGCCACACGCTGAACGCGCCGCCGGAGTCGCGCTCGGCCTCCGCGCCGAGCGCCACCACCTCGGCCAGCTCGGGTGGGCAGTCGGCGAGCGCCAGCTCGCCGCGTCCCAGCCGGGAGACGTACGAGTCGCCCCGGTAGGTGCTGAACGTTAGGTCGAAGGCGCGCAGCGCCGCCATGACCTCGGCCCACGCGGCCCTCCCCCGGTCGTCGGCGGCGTGCCGGCCGCGCAGCGCGAGGCTGATGGGCATGCCCATGACGTGCTCGACGTACCGCGTCGGGGACGCGGCGCGCGCCGTCGTCCCGGCGCTCACAGCCCCGCCTCGTCGAGGGCGCCCTGCAGTGACTGCACGTACCCCTCGCTGGTCACGGTCGCCCCGGTGATCATGTCGATGTCGGCGCTCTGCGCGTCGAGGGTGTCCTTGATCAGCATCGGCAGCGCGTAGGCGTTGATCTGCTGGTCCTTGCCGTTGCCGGTCGGGTACACCGGCACGGTCACGTCGGTGATCGTCGATCCCTCGACGGTGATCGCGACCTGCACGGGCCCCCAGCGGGTGTCCACCGAGGGGCCGCTGACGGTCCTCGCGGACGACGACGTGCTGGTGCTGCCGCCGCTCACCGGGTCACCGGCCGCGACGGCCGACGCCTGTCCGCCGACGGCCGAGGGCCCGGAGGTCGAGGTCGAGTAGCCGAACAGCAGCACGACGACGGTCACCGTGGTCATGAACCACAGCACGATGCGTCTCATCGGGTCACCATCCGAAGCTCTCGACGTGGAACCGGTCGGGGGCGAGGCCGGCAGCCTCCGTGGTGCGGCGGACGTCCTCGGCCCACGCCTGGGGGCCGCACACGTAGACGTCGCGCTCGGCGATGTCGGGCACCCAGTACCGCAGCGCCGTGACGTCGTCGGCCGGCCCGACGCCCGCCCCGAGCCAGGAGCCCGGGGCCCGGCGGGATCCGGGCAGCATCCGCACCCGCAGGCCGCGCTCCTGCGCGAGCAGGGCGAGCTCCCGGTCGAAGAGCGGGGTGTCGCGGAACCGGTACAGCAGGACGGCGTCCCCCGGCGCGTAGTCGAGCTCCTCGGCCAGCGCCCGCAACGGGGTGATGCCCACGCCGGCGCCGATGAGGGCGACCCGGCGCCGCGTGCGGGCGCGGGCGCTCAGCCGGCCGTAAGGGCCCTCGACCAGCACGCTGGTGCCCGGCCGGACCGAGGCCAGGGCCGCGCTGCCGTTGCCGAGCGCCTTGACGCTGATCCGCAGGCTCCGGCCGTCCGGCGCCGCGGAGAGGGAGTATGGGTGGGCGCGGGTCCAGCCCGGCCCGCTGAGGAAGCGCCAGGTGAAGAACTGCCCGGCCTCGGCGCCCAGCCGGTCGAGCTCCCGGCCGGTCATGTAGACCGACACGACGCCGTCGCCCTCGGGGACCACGGAGGTGACCCGGAGCGCGTGCCGGGCGCTGCGCACCAGCGGCAGGGCGACTCGCCAGACGAGCACCGAACCGGCCGCCGCTCCCCACAGCACCCACCAGAAGAGGGTGGTCGCGGCCGAGTGGAGGAACTCCTGGCCCGTCCACAGCTGGTGCGGCAGGGCCAGTCCGACGCCGAGGTAGGCGTAGAGGTGGATCAGGTGCCAGGACTCGTAGCGCAGCTTCCGCCGGGCCGCCTTGACGCTGGTGACGACCACCATGACGAGGCAGACGGTGCCGGCCGTGGCCAGCAGCATCCCCGGGTACCGGGTGACGAGCTGCCACAGAGTCGCCGGCGTCCGGCCGAGCTCGCCGGCCGCGTACCCCCACGTGATCAGCACGAGGTGCGCGAGCATCAGGTTGAACGAGGTGAAGCCGACGATCCGGTGCTTGCGGGCCAGTTGGTCCTGCCCGTAGGCGCGCTCGAGGACGGGAACCCGCGCCATGAGCAGCACCTGGACCAGCAGCAGGACGGCGGACAGCAACCCGGTCAGCCGGCCGAGGGACGTGAGGCCCTCGGCCCAGCTGCCGAGGTCGGTCACGCCACCGCCGCCCGCCCACCAGTAGGAGACGAGCGCGAGACCCAGCCAGAGCGTCGCCGCGGCCGCCGTCCGGACGACGGCGTCGAGGCGGGCGCGGTCGCCCCGGCCCGCGGCGAGGGCCGTCGACACGGCCGCGGACGGCACGGTGACCGCGCTCACGTCGTGCCGTCGCGGGAGGAGTCGCCGCTGCCGGAGCCGGCCCCGGCGGAACCGTCGCTGCCCGTGCCGGAGCCGTCGCTGCCCGTGCCGGAGCCGTCCCCGTCGGGGTCACCCGGAACCGCCCCGCCGAAGTCAGGGCGGGTTCCGCGGTCGCCGAAGTCGGGGCGGCCGGGGAAGCCGTCGTCCCCGCCGACGTCGTGGCCGGGATCAGTGCCCTGGACCACGGACGCCTCGTCCACCTCGTTGCCGGCGGCCGCGTAGCCGAGCGCGAAACCGCCCACCCCACCGGCCACGGCCAGTGCGGCACCGACCCCTGCCAGCGCCACGCGGCCGCGTAGTCCCCTGCGGCCCACCGGCGGAACTCCGGCGCCGGGGGGCATGCCGAAGGCGGGCAGCTCCGCCGCCGGCGCCTGGTACGGCACCTCCGCGGTGGGGGCCTCCGCAGCGGCGGAGGTCTGCGCCGCTGCGGGCGTTGCGGTCGCCGGCGCCGCCGGTTCTGGCACGGCGCCCGACTCCCAGCGCGACCCGCTGCCGGGGGTGTCCTTCTCGTCGTTCACGGTTCTCCTCGGGTGTGGGGATGGAGCATCACCCTCACCCGGTTGCCTGGACCCGCCCCGGACGCATCCTGTGTGTCGGCTGTGCGTCACAGATAGACAGGGCACCACATCCCCGGCCTCGCTGACAGGTCAGCCACAGGCCGAGCACAGTCGGCGCCCGGGCGGCCGGCCGAGCCTGGCGGCATGGACGACGACCCCCGCGGCTGGCTGTTCGATGCCACGACGACGCGCGGCCTCGTGCTCGCCCACCGGCCGCGGGACCACTCGGCCGTGCACTGCGTCATCTCCGACGTGGTGTGGCACGAGGTGGTCGGGCTGCTGCGCTGGGCCACCGCGGACACCGGCGGCGCGAGCCGACTGGACTCCGGTCGGTGGTGGCGGCTGGCCGCGGGCTGCGCGGACCTGCTCCGCCGCCTGCCGGGGCTCTCCGACGAGCTCGGCGAGCCCTGGCGGACGGCGGACCTGCCCCCGACGGCCCGGCCGTCCGGCGGCCGGCCGTCCGGCGGCCGGCCGTCCGGCGGCCGGCCGTCCGCAACGGCGCGGGTCACGGCGACGGCCGAGCGGCTCACCCGTCTGTTGCGGTCGGCGGGGCCCCTGCCGCTGGCGGCACTGGCCGCCGAGATCGACGCGCTCGGTGCGGCCGCGATCAGCGCCCTGGCCGACCAGACGTCCTGGGTCGTCCCCGGGCTGCCGTGACGGCGCAGACCGCGCCGCCGCGGCTGCTCAGCCGACCGCGTCGTCCCCCGTCCCGTCCCGGTCGCGCTCGTGCCGCAGGAGAACGACGCCGTTGCCGAAGGTCCGGGTCTCGATCAGGCGCAGCGGACGCATGCCGCCGCCCCGGCTGAAGTGCGGCGTCCCGTCGCCCACGAGCACGGGGTGCACGTAGATCCGGTACTCGTCGACGAGGTCGAGCCGGTGGAACTCGGCCGCCAGGCGTGCTCCACCGATCACCAGGTCGCCGGGGGAGCGGGCCTTGAGCGCCCGCACCTCCTCGGCGTCGACCTCCCGCACGATCGTGGCGTTCTCGCCCGCCTGCTCCAGGGTGCGGGAGTAGACGATCTTGGGCGTGCGGCGCCAGATGCGTGCGAACTCCACCTCCGCCGGCCCGCTGTTCGGATCGGTGTCGGCGGTCGGCCAGACCGACTCCATCAGCTCGTAGGTGACGCGACCCTCGATGAACCCGCCCATGGTGCCGAGGACCTCGTTGAAGTGCTGGTGCACCTCCTCGTCGACCCGGTGCCAGCTGATGTCCCGATCCGGCCCTTCGATGTAGCCGTCGACCGAGATCGACGTGACCAGCACGATGCGACTCATCCCCACCCCATCTTCACGAACTGCCCGTTCGGCATCTCTGCCGCTGTGACCGGCCGGCCGGCCGATACTCATCGGCCCGCCGGTCTTCCGCCGAGGATCGACGCAGCGCACGCGGTGCATGGCGCACGGTCGCGACCATCGGATCACCCCGGTGCCGTCCGGAAAAGGGACGACGCCGGGACCGCGACCCCACCACGGCGTTCTGACCTTCGCCACCATGGAGCCGCCGCCGATCGACCGCACCGCGCGTCTTCCTGGGGGACCCATGACCGCCGCGCCCGAACTGCGACTTGCCCTCGGGATGCGGGGCGGCGTCAGCCTCGCGGTGTGGATGGGCGGCGCCTGCAGCGAGATCGACCGGCTGCGGCGGGCGCTCCAGGACGGCGGCGATCCCGTCTACGGCGATCTCCTGCGCGCCAACGGCTACGGATCGGTGGCCGTCGACGTCGTCGCCGGTGCCAGCGCCGGAGGCCTCAACAGCGTGCTCATGGGCGTCAGCGTCGTCCACGGGGTGCCGTTCGACTCGCGCATCCGCAACCTCTGGCTCCAACTCGGCGACCTGGGCAAGCTGGTCCGGCAGCCCGGCGGCCGCGCGCCCCTGTCACCGCTCGACGGGGACGCCCACTTCTACGTCCCACTGGCCCGCAAGCTGCGGGAACTGGTCGAGCACGGCGCACCGCCGGAGCCGACGCCGCGCCTGGACGCGATCCTCACCTGCACCCGTTTCTCACCGGCCCGGCGCACCCGGTTCCAGGACCTGGGGCCGCCCATCGTCGAGGGTCGCAACCAGGCGTGGTTCCGGTTCCAGAACCGGGCCCCCGGCGCCGCCGACCAGCACCGGCCGGAGGAGCGGACGGGGTTCGGCGCGACGGGCGACCCGGCGCCGTCCCTGGACCGGCTGGCCTACGCCGCCCGGACGACGTCGTCCTTCCCCGGGGCGTTCGAGCCGGCGAGCATCGGCTACGCCGAGGCGAGCACCCCGCCGCCGCCCGGCCCACCGCCGTTGGATCCACCGGTCCCGGCCACGCACTACGGGTCCTACAGCGAGTCGCGGGCACGCGAGGCGGACGACCCCGCCGGCGACCGCGACTTCGTCATCGACGGGGGTGTGCTGGACAACATCCCGGTCGCCTGGGCGGTCCGCACCATCGCGGCCGCTCCTGCGAACCGGGTGGTCGACCGGTGGCTGCTCTACCTGCAGCCGATCCCCTTCGCCGCGCCGGAGCGGGCCTCGGCCACCCGGCCCCCGATGGTGGAGACCATCGACCGGGCCCGGGAGCTCAAGGGGGGCATCGAACGTCTCGCCGATGACCTCGACGAGCTCGAACGGCTCAACGCCGAGACCCTCCGTCGCGAGGGATTCCAGCAGGTGCTGGAGTACGCCCTCGGACAGTTGCAGCCGGGCGAGGACACCGAGGAGTTCATGTCCGCGCTGTACTACCGCGCGCACAAGGCCGTCGGGGCCTACCGGACGCGAGCCGGCGCGCTGGAGGCCGGCCGGATCCGCGCCCTGTGGATCGACCCCCTGCCGGTGCTGGGGGCCGACCCGTTGAGCTTCGCGGGCGTGACGCCCGACCCCCTGGACGCCCGGCACGAGCCGCTGCTGCAGGGACTGCAGGCGGTCCGCCGCGACCTGGTGCTGGGGACTGTGCCTCCGGTGGGAGACGGCCCGGTCGACGCCGACCGGGTGGCCGCGCTCCTGCTGATGCTGCGGTCACCGCAGGCACTGGCGCGCAGCGTGTCGCTGCTGCTCGACACCGCCCGCGAGCTCGGCGAACCGGCGCTCGGCGTCAAGGAGGCGCTCTACGGCGTCCGCGGCCGGATCGAACTGGTCATCGCGCACGCCGATCGCGCGCTCGCCGCCGCGCCGCGCCGGCTGGACGACGTCGAGAAGGCCGACCTGGTCGATCTCGTGCGCCGAAGCGCCTGGGGGGACGCCGAGCCGCCCGACGAGGGCTGGCCGGACTGGGCGCCGATCTGGGACGAACTGGTCGAGCAGGCCCGCGCCCTGGCCGCGGTCGTCGAGGACGTCGACAACCGGGCCTTCATCGGCTGCCTCGTGCACGCGGCCAGGAAGGAGTCGGACGCCCAGGTGGCCACGGCCGCGGTGCTCGCCGCGGTCGAGGTGCTGACCGGGCCGTTGCGCTCAGATCCGCTCGCCGAGACGACCCATGTCCGCTTCCACATGCTGTCCGCCCTCAATCACAGCCCGCTGGTGTCCGAGCTGGCCCCCGAGAAGTACCGCCCGGACCTCGAGGGCGCCCGGAAGCTCGCCGGCAACCAGCTGGCCAACTTCGGCGCCTTCCTGAGCTCGCGCTGGCGCCTCAACGACTGGATCTGGGGACGGCTGGACGCCGCCCGCTCGCTGGTGGAGATCGCGACGGAACCGCCGTCGACCCGCGATCCGCGGCAGACGCGACCGGATCCGCTGCCCCGGCTGCGCGAGGCCTTCGACCTGCCGGCCGGGTACGACCTCGACCAGGTGCGGGAGGCCGTCGTCCGGCGGTTGCACGACCGCATCCTGCGCGAGGAGCTCCCCGTCCTCGACCAGCTTCCCGGCGACGCACCGCCGACCGCCGACCCCGATCCGCAGCCGCTCCCGGCCGGGGACGATCTGCGCCCGGCCATCGCGCGGCTGGCCGCCGTCGGGGCGGAGACGCCCCAGCGCCTGCTGATGCGCGACGTCGCCCGCTTCCCGGACCTGGCCCGGCTGCTCGGAGTCGGCACCTACGCCGCCGGCAGCGACGTCGTCTCCCGGGCGGGACGGCGGATCGGCGACGGCATGCGACGCGCCGGGCGGCGGCTGCGCGACCGGCTGCCGTTCACCACTCGTCGAACTCAACAGTGAAGTTCTCGCCGGTGCCCCGCACTGTCCCGTCCACGTCGAACTCGAGCACCTCGTCATAGGGCCGTACGTCTGGCTCGAGGAAGGAGTACGTCGTCGTCTCCGTGCCGGTGACTCGGACCTCGCCGTCGGTCACGGTGGAGATCGTCAGACCACCGGCGTAGGGGTCGTACTCCAACGAGAACTCCGGTGTCTTCGTGATGGCCAGGCGCATGCCGGTGAGCTCCGGGGTCGACCAGAGGCTCTGGAAGAACGGACAGTTGCTCAGAGGCAGTTCGGTGGCCTCGGCGCAGGCCACCAGGCGCTTGCGCACGGCCTCCTTCGCGCCCGTGACGGCCTCGGGCTTGACGGTGGGGTTCAGCGTCGGTCCGTTGGCCTCGTCAGTCGTCACGACGAACGAGGAGTCCTGTGCCGTGAGCAGCGCGTGGTGCACCGCATGAACTGTGTAGCCGCCGGCGAGCGCCGGGTGCACGCCCTCGCTCAGCCGGTGTCCGGCGATCTCGGCCGCCAGCACCTCCTCCGGCGCCACCTCCACCGACGGCAGGTCCTCGCTGACCTGCCAGGTGCGAAGCACTCCGTAGCGCTTCTCTCCCACAGCCAGGTCGATGGTGTCCTCGACCCGATCGCCACCGACCGAGTAGCTCACCTGCACGGTGGCGTAGTCACCTGAATCGTCGACCTCGCCGACCGACACGTCGCTGATCGGGGTGAAGTCCTCGCTGGCTACGACGTCCGGGTCGAGCAGCCCCCGGTCGCTGCCGGGCGCGTCCCGCAGGCTGCCCAGCACGCCCCGGACGTCGCCGTCCGCCATCGCGTCGAGGTACTCCTCCGCGGCCGCCTGTGGGGTGAGGACGACGGCGTTGACCACCGCAACCGCGATTGCCGCGACGACGCACAGTACGGCGAGGCCCGCGGCCGCGAGCAACCCAGCGCGCAGGCCCGCCGATCGCCGGCCGGCCGGGGCGTCCGCGACGCCGGCGAGCGCACCGGCCCACTCGGGGTGGATGCGACGCCCGGCCACCGCCCGCGCCACCCGGGGCGGCATCGAGAGCGCGAGCGTGGGGCCGAACCGCACCGACCACACCACCAGGGCAGCCCAGGCCGCGCCGAGCAGCGGCGCCCACAGCAGGGAGGGTCCGGCACTGGCGCTTGCAGACCCGCCGATGTCCCCCGCCATCACCATGCTGCCGGAGCTGGACGTGTCCAAGGCGACCCGGAGCAGCAGCGCCGCCAGGAGCCCGGCGCCCAGCCCAACGACGGCGGCCGGCTGGACCGCGCGCCCCGGAGCGACGGGCACTGGCTCGTGCAGCGACCGGCGCACTGCGGTGCCCATCGTCACGAGGACCGTCACGAGCAGGGCCAGGAGGGCCGGCTTGTAGTCGAGCAGCGTCAGCGACCGGCCGCCGGCGGAGCCAACGGATCCGTCGAACATGTCAAGCCACGGGTTGCTTTCGCCGTACCCGCTCGCGGCCAGGGCGAGCGGCACGGCCAGCGCGCCGAGGGCAATGGCCAGCACACCGTTGAGGCCCAGCGCGAGGAGAACGGCCAACTGCTGCGGCCGGTTGCCGTCGAGGTCGTCTGCGACGGCGGCCTGGTAGAGCAACGTCACCAGCAGGAACAGCGAGGCGGCCACCAGCAGCCCGATGGCGAAGGTCCGAAGTGCCCGGACTACCCAGAAGAGCTCCGCGGCTCGATCCGACGTCGGGGAGGGGGCCGGCCCGGGCAACGGTGGTAGCGATCGCGCCGCCGCCGTCCTGGCGACGAACGCCGCCAGGGAGACGAACACGGACGTGCCCAGCAGCGTGCCCAGGGCGCCGGCACCCAGGCTCATGCCGCCGCGCATGCTGCCCAGCTCTCCCCCGAGGTCCAGGCCGTACAGGCTGGAGGTTCGGCCGAGCAGCGCCGCCGCGCCCATGGCCAGACCGGCCACCAGGCCGGTCGTGACCGAGCGGGCCGCAAGGCCAGCGGGCCCGGTGGAGGGTCGCTGGCGTTCGTCGCGCATGCTGGCGCGCGCCGTGAGAATCAGCAGGGCCAGGGTGATCGTCAGCGGGATCAGCCGGACCCCGGCGCTCACCTCGGCCGCCGCGTCTCCGACGTCCACCGTGCCGTGCGCGACGATCCGGCCGCCGAGAGAGAGCGCCATGAGGGCAACGGCGGTCCGCAGCCAGTCGGCCAGCGACCCGCCGTGGCCGTCCGGGAGAACGATCTGGGCGAGGACGGCCATCAGGACCGTGAGCACGACGAGCACCGGCAGGAAGGCGCGGGCGACCATCCGCAGCGCGGTCGTCCCGTCGGACGACGTGAGCCCGAAGGGCAGCACCCGCGGCGCTCCCGGGGTCGGACCGGCCGGCATCCAGGACTGGCCCGGAAGGACCTGCGGCGCCACGTTATGCGCGGCGTCGGGGTGGGGAGGAGCGTCCTGCCCGATGGGTGTTGGCGCCGCCGCGGCGTCCCAGCCGTCCTGCTGGCTCATGCTCGGGTTCCTTCCAACAGCTGCCCTGGCCGACAACGACACATGTATCGACGCCGCTGGAGATCCTTCGGCAGTTCAGGGACGGAGTTGAGTCGGAACCAACGGCGTGGCGCGGTGTCTGCGCCCGGGCCACTGGGCCTTCCGGCCCCCGCCGTAGCGTGAGGGCATGAGCCACGCGCACCCCGAACTGCGGAACCCTCCGGCGCTGGCCCCCGGCGGTCTCCGGGTCGTGGCCCTCGGCGGGCTCGGCGAGATCGGCCGGAACATGACCGTCTTCGAGCACGCCGGCAAGCTGCTGGTCGTCGACTGCGGCGTGCTGTTCCCCGAGGAGCACCAGCCCGGCATCGACGTCATCCTCCCGGACTTCACCTCGATCCGGGACCGGATGGACGACGTCGTGGCGATCGTCCTGACCCACGGCCACGAGGACCACATCGGCGGGGTGCCCTACCTGCTGCGCGAGCGGCGCGACATCCCGCTGGTCGGCTCGCAGCTGACCCTGGCGTTCGTCGACGCCAAGCTCAAGGAGCACCGCATCAAGCCGGTGACCCGCCACGTGGCCGAGGGCGACGAGCTCCGGTTCGGGCCCTTCGAGCTGGAGTTCCTGGCCGTCAACCACTCGATCCCCGACGCACTGGCCGTGGCGATCCGGACCTCCGCCGGCCTCGTCCTGCACACCGGCGACTTCAAGATGGACCAGTTCCCCCTCGACCGGCGGATCACCGACCTCCGCGGCTTCGCGCGGCTCGGCGAGGAGGGCGTCGACCTCTTCCTGACCGACTCGACCAACGCCGAAGTGCCGGGCTTCACGATGTCGGAGGGCGACCTCGTGCCCGCCATCGAGGCGGCGTTCCGCAACGCCGGGAAGCGGGTGATCGTCTCCAGCTTCGCCAGCCACGTGCACCGGATCCAGCAGGTGCTCGACGTCGCGCACAAGAGCGGCCGCAAGGTCGCCTTCGTCGGCCGCTCGATGGTGCGCAACATGGGCATCGCCCGGGAGCTCGGCTACCTCGAGGTGCCCGACGGGCTGGTCGTGGACATGAAGCAGCTCGAGAAGATGCCGGCGCACAAGGTCTGCCTGGTGTGCACCGGTTCGCAGGGCGAGCCGATGGCGGCTCTGTCGCGCATGGCCAACCGCGACCACGTCATCCGCATCACCGAGGGCGACACCGTGCTGCTGGCCAGCTCGCTGATCCCGGGCAACGAGAACGCGATCTACCGAGTGATCAACGAGCTGACCCGGTGGGGCGCGACCGTCGTGCACAAGGGCAACGCGAAGGTGCACGTGTCCGGCCACGCGAGCGCCGGCGAGCTCGTCTACTGCTACAACCTCGTCCAGCCGCGCAACGTCATGCCGGTGCACGGCGAGTGGCGGCACCTGCGCGCCAACGGCGACCTCGCGATCCGGACCGGCGTCGACCCGAGCCGTGTGGTCATCGCGGAGGACGGCGTCGTCGTCGACCTCGTCGACGGTCGCGCCTCGATCACCGGAAAGGTGCCCGCCGGCAACGTCTACGTCGACGGCATGACCGTCGGCGGCGCGACCGAGGCGTCGCTGAAGGACCGGCGCACGCTCGCCGAGGAGGGCGTCATCACCGTGGTGGCGATCGTCGACGCCGACACCGGCGAGCTGGTCGAGCCCCCGGACTTCCTGGCCCGCGGCTTCGTGCACGACGAGACGACGTTCGACGCCGTGGTCCCGCTGATCGAGCAGGCGCTCGCCCGGGCGGCCGAGGAGGGCGTGGGCACCGCCGTCCAGCTCGAGCAGCTGATCTCGCGCGCCGTCGGCACCTGGGCGCACCGCACCTACCGGCGCAGCCCCATGGTCATCCCGGTCGTCGTCGACGCCTGAGGACGCCGGACCGCGACCGCGTCAGCCGGCGATGCGAGCGCACTCCTCGCACCGCGCCGTGTCTCGCACGGCCAGCCAGTCCTCGGCCGCGGTCGCGGTGACCAGGAGCCCGCAGACCGAGGACTCGAGACCGTCGACCACGGGTCTGGCCACGGCGTGCGCCACATGCAGCCCGGGAGCGATGGGATCGCCGTCGTCCTCCCGGCGTCGGCGTCCAGTCGAGGCCGCGGGAGTCCCGGTCACGAAAAGGCTGGCCGTCATGCCCCGAGGATGAGCCCGCCAGGTGACGGTCGGGTGACGACGCTTGGAACTTCTCAGGCCACTACCGCGCTGGCCCCTGTTCCTCGTGGGAGCACGCGAAGAGGAAAGCCGGCGGCACGTTCATCACCGACAGCCGCCGCCGAACCGACGGGAAGCGTTTCCGCAGCTCGGGCTCGATCAGCGGCGAGTACTGGATGACGACGGCCGCTCCTCTGCGGCCCACCGCGAGAGGGAGCATGTCGAGGATGCGGCGGCGCAGGGTCGGAGGCAGTGACGTGAACGGCAGGGCGCAGACGACGACGTCGGCGGTCGCGCCGTGCAGGTGCTCGGGTAGCTTCTCGGCCGAGTCGCACACGACCTGGAGACGCGGGTCGTCATAGCGTTCGGCGAGCAGCCTCGCCAGCCGCGGATCGATCTCCATCGAGATCAGCCGGGCGCCCGGCTTCAGCCGGGCCAGGATCTCCTCCGTCTGGACGCCGGTGCCGGCGCCGAGCTCGACCACCAGGCCCGCGCCTGGCAGATCGGCGAGGTCGAGCATGTCGCGAACGGCGCGCCGGGAGGTGGGCAGCACGGCCCCCACCTGGCGCGGATGGGCCACGAAGGCCTGGAGGAAGCGGAGTCTGTCCGACAGCTGCTGGATCATGCACGACCTTCCGGGGCGCCGGCCGGGAACCGGGGCCCCGGGCTGGACCCCTGACGACCATGCCATGACCGCCGAGGAGCTGAGAACCCGGGCGGGCGACCCGACCGGGTGTCCGACGGGCGGCGGGACCGCTCCGGGAGACTGGTCCGGTGGATGTCGAGACCGTCCTGCTGCTCGTGCTCGCCGCGATCGCCGTTCTCGTCGCGGTGCGCTGGTTCGCCGAGCGCAGCGGTCTGCCCGCGGCCGCGCTGCTCACCCTCATCGGGATCGTCTACGCGCTGCTCCCCGGGCCGAACATCGAACTCGACCCCGATCTGGTCCTGACCCTCGTCATCCCGCCGCTGCTCTACAGCGCGGCGCTGGACGCATCCCTGCTCGCCATCCGCCGCAACCTGCACACCGTCGTCAGCCTGTCGGTGCTGCTGGTGCTCGCGACCGCGCTGCTGATCGGGACCGGGTTCGCGCTGTGGGTCCCCGGCGCCACGATGGCCGCCGGGCTGGCACTGGGCGCCGCCGTCGCGCCCCCGGACCCGGTCGCCGCCCTCTCCGTGGGCCGCAGGGTGGGCCTGCCCCCGCGGCTGATCACGCTCATCCAGGGCGAGGGCCTGCTCAACGACGCCACGGCGCTGACGCTCCTCAGCGTCGCCGTGGCCGCCGCGGAGGGAGACGGCTTCTCGGCCCCGGCGGCGTTCGGGCAGTTCGTGTTCGCGGCGGCCGGTGGCGTAGCCGCGGGCGTGGCGGTGGCCTACGGCGTGCGGCCGCTGCGGCGGGTGCGGCGCGACCCCCTCTCCTCGAACGCCATCTCGCTCGCCACCCCGTTCGCGGCCTACCTGCTCGCCGAGTCCGTGCACGTCTCCGGCGTCCTGGCCGTGGTCGTGGCCGGCCTGATCATCGGTCACCACAACCCGTACTGGGCCTCGGGCGCCAGCCGGCTGCAGACCGCGGCGGTCTGGCGCCTCGCCGACTTCCTGCTCGAGGGCCTGGTCTTCCTGCTCATCGGGCAGCAGCTGCCGACGGTGATCCGCGGCCTCGACGAGTACAGCAGCGGGACGATCGTCAGCGCGGTGGCGATCACCCTCGGGGTCGTGCTCCTGCTCCGGCCGCTGTGGCTGCTGCTCACCGAGTCGCTGCCGCAGCAGCTGCACACCCGGCTCGGCGACCAGGACCTGGAGGACGACAGACAATCCACCGGCCGGCTGAGGGCCGCCCTCCCCGACGCAGCGCGGGCCCACACCCGCCGGCTGACCCTCCGCGAGATCGTCGTCCTCAGCTGGGCGGGCACCCGCGGGGTGATCAGCCTGGCCGCGATCTTCACGCTCCCCCTGATGATCGACGGGCGCCCCTTCCCCGACCGCGACCTGCTGCTCTTCTGCACCTTCGTCGTGGTGCTCGTGACCCTCGTCGGCCAGGGGCTGACCTTCGCGCCGCTGGTGCGCGCGCTGGGCCTGCGCGCCAACCAGGCCGACGAGGCACGGCTGCGCAACCTCGCCCGCATCTCGGCCGCCGAGGCCGGCCTGCAGCGGGTCCACGAGCTGGCCGAGGAGGACCACGACGACGTCGAGGACCACGCCATCGCCGGCATCCGCACCCAGCTGGACACGCGGCTGGCCCGCTACCGCCGCCGGCTCGACCTGCTCGAGAACGCCGAGGACGGCGAGGTGCCGATGTCGCCGCAGTACGAGGCCGCGGTGCGCCTGCGGCGCTCGGTCATCGAGGCCCAGCGCGACGAGCTGCTGCGCTGGCGCGACGTCGGGAGGCTGCCCGACGAGAGCCTGCGCACGCTGGAGCGTGAGCTGGACCAGGAGGAGAACCTGCTCCCGACGCGCGACCCCCTGTGACGGGCAGCCGCTAGCCGAGCCGCTCCTCCAGGTGCACGGTCACCTGCTCGCCGGCCTGCTTGCCGACCGCCTTCCGCAGGTCGGCCCGCAGCGGCAGCTTGTGCGTGCCGTCCCCCAGCGCCATGAACGAGCTGCGGAACGGATGACCGTCGACCGTGCCCCGGACCTTGACCAGGCCACGGGTGCCGAAGAACTCGGCCGATCCGGGCATCTGCACGTAGGTCCATCCGCCCTTCGCGGGACTCCGCACGAGCGGCGCCTCGAAGGTGGCGTCCAGCGGCGTGGCTCCGTCTGCGGTCATGGCGCTGCCTCCCTGTCGTGGCCGGTGTGCGCCGGTCACCTTCTCCGACCGCCCGGGCGGCGGGAAGTGATCGGCACGTGGGAGGTCACTCCGACGGGTGCGGACCGCGTGTGCGAACGTTCGCCCATGGTCGCGGTGCTCTCCATCCAGTCCCACGTCGCCTACGGGCACGTCGGCAACTCCTCGGCGGTGTTCCCGCTGCAGCGCCTCGGGGTCGAGGTCTGGCCGGTGCACACGGTGCAGTTCTCCAACCACACCGGCTACGGCGCGTGGACCGGGCGGGTCTTCGACGGGCAGGCCATCGAGGAGGTCGTGCAGGGCATCGTCGACCGCGGCGTCCTCGGCAGCTGCGACGCCGTCCTGTCCGGGTACATGGGCTCGGCCGACATCGGGCACGCGGTCGTCTCGACGGTCGCCCGGGTCCGCGCCGCCAACCCCGCGGCGGTCTACTGCTGCGACCCGGTGATCGGCGACGTCGGCCGGGGCGTGTTCGTGCGACCCGGTATCGAGGAGTTCATGCGGGAGGTCGCCGTGCCCGCGGCCGACGTCGTCACGCCCAACCACTACGAGCTCGACCTCCTCGCCGGGACGGCGACCCGCTCACTGGCCGAGGTGCAGGACGCCGTCGCCAAGGTGCACGCGCTCGGCCCGCGGGTGGTGCTGACCACCTCGCTGGTCGCCGACGACACCCCCGACGACGCGATCGACCTGCTCGCCTCCGAGGGCGGGCGGCACTTCCGGGTGCGGACGCCGCGGCTCGACGTGTCGGTCAACGGCGCCGGCGACGCGATCGCGGCGCTGTTCCTGGCGCACTGGCTGGAGACGCGCTCGGCCCCGACGGCCCTCTCGCGCGCCGCCTCCTCGGTGTTCGGCCTCCTGCGCCGCACCGAAGAGGCGCGGTCACGCGAGATCGTGCTGGTCGCCGCCCAGGACGAGTTCGTGTCCCCGACCCGGGTCTTCGAGGCCGAGGAGGTCTGAACCGGCCCGGTCAGCGGGGAGCCGGGACCTCCGCGGACCGCCGCGCGGTCAGCAGCAGGTACTCCCACTCCAGGACCGTGCCGTCGGTGCCGAGGTCGTACCGCCGCGCCAGGTCGGCGAGGTCGCGGTCCAGCGCCGCGGTCTTCTCCGGCTCGTCCGAGAGGAAGCGGTACACCGCCATCGTCGGCCCGTACCGGGCCTTGAAGTAGTCGCGGAAGTCCTCGGGTGTGGCGAAGTGGTCGACGGTCAGCAGCTTCCGCCGCGTGGTGACGTCGGTGACGCGCGGCCCCAGCAGCTCGCGGACGTGGTCCTCGTCCCCCCACAGCGGGGCGGGCTGCGCGCCGGGTGGGGGCGGCGGCGCGAAGGGCTTCATCGTCGCGAACAGCTGCCCGATGAACCCCTCGGGCGTCCAGCTCAGCAGCCCGATCCGGCCACCGGGCCGCGCCACGCGGACCAGCTCGTCGGCCGCCGCCTGGTGGTGCGGGGCGAACATCACGCCGATCGAGGACAGCACGACGTCGAACTCGCCGTCGGCGAAGGGCAGCGCCTCGGCGTCGGCTTCCCGCCACTGCAGCTCGACGCCGCGCTCGGCGGCGTGCCGGCGTCCCACCTCGAACAGCTCGGGCGTCAGGTCGCTGGCCACGACCGTGGCGCCCGCCTCTGCGGCCGGGATGGCGGCGTTCCCCGAGCCCGCGCCGACGTCCAGCACCCGTTCCCCGGGCGCGACCGCGGACGCCTGCACCAGCGTCCGGCCGAGCTCCTGCAGGAGGTCGTCGGCGAGGCCGGGGTAGTCGCCGAGCGCCCACATCGAGCGGTGCTTGGCCTTCAGCGCCCGGTCGGCATCCGCGGGCGTGCCGGTGAGAGAGCTCATTCGAGGGTCCTTGGTCCGAGGGGCCCCGGTGCCCCCGCCGGCCGGAGTGCTGGATCCCAGCGGGAGCCAGGCTGGCGGCGGGCGGGCTCCTGGGGCCAGGGCCGAAGGACCCGCTCTCAGGTCTTGCTCTTGCCCGCGGCGCTGGAGTTCTCGTGCCGGTCGTCGCCGTGCCGGTGGTGATCCCTCTGCTTGGACGCGCCGGTGGTGACCCCGGCCGCACTGGGCGCGATGCCCTGCTGCTTCGCCTCGCGGACCGCGGCGCGCTGGGCGTCCTGATCGTTGTTCTTCGCCATGGGTCGCGGTTACCCGTCTCCCCGGACCGGACACCCGATGTGCCGGAGTCCCGGCCGCCCGGCTCAGAGCTGCGGCCGGATCCCGGGCTCGATGGCGAGCTCCGCCGTCCCCAGGGGGCCCTCGCCCCGCACGGCCGCGGCGGCCGGGCCGCTCCGGCCGACCGGCAGGACGGTCCGGCGGTGCGATCCCTCCAGCTCCAGGGCGAGCGCTGCGTAGAGCGCGAGGACCGCGAGGGCGAGACCCACCCAGCCCGCGGCGCTCTTCCACGTCGGTGCGGCCTGGAGCTGATAGATGCCGGTCACGATGAATCGCACCCCGGCCAGCGCCATGACCGACGCGGGCACGAGCTTGGCCAGGCCGGAGACCGCCGGCACGAACATCGAGATCCCGGCGGTCACCAGCAGGACGCCCAGCCCCGCGCTCGTGGAGCCCGGCGGCGACGTGTACGTCGTCAGGCCCACGACCGCCCACGTGCCGGTGAGCACGCCCATGCCGGTGGCGGCCACCGGGTCGCGCGCGAGGAATCCCATGATCGAGGAGACCAGCTGCAGCGGCACCGTGGCGGCGATCGCCGTCAGCGCAGCGACCCGGCCCTGCTCGGGCGGGATCCACCCGAGCTGGAGCGCCGCGAACACCGTCGTCGCCAGGGCGAGGGCCAGGAAGCCCAACGGCAGGGGGGTGGCCAGTGGCCGCAGCACCACGCGGGTGGCCGGCTCGTCGCGGGGGTTCGTCACGAGGCCAGCACCTGCGGGGAGGACTCCTTGAGCTTGGCGTTGGCCCACCGCGACACTCGCAGCGTCTGGGGGTGGCACCGCTCGGCGAGGTCCAGCAGCTCCGTGTTCCTCGCCCCCTGGGCGCCCTGGGCCAGGAGCTCCCAGTCCAGCGACGTGCCCGATGCCTCCCGGTAGAGGTGCCGCAGGTCCGCCAGCAGGAGCATGCCGGGCGACGACTGCCGGCCGGTCAGCTCCGACGCCTTCTGCTGCAGCGACTCGAGCAGCCGCTGGGCCTGCCGGGCCTCCGGGTCCAGCGCGAGACCGAACTCCCGGCCGGCCTCGGCGAGCTCGGCGACGTGGTGCTGGGACCAGGTCGCCATGTCGCGCGTGACGTGGAAGACCTCGTGGTCGACATTGTGCCGGTCCGACATCGACAGCAGCACCGTGTACAGCTCGTTCTCCGAGCGGTGCAGCTCCTCGATCGCCATGTCGAGCTTCATGCCTGGCCTCCCACCAGTTCGACGGCCTCCGCGGCGCTCCCCCCGGTCGTCGGCGGCGACGATCCGGCCACCGGAGCCGACGCCGTGGTGGTGGGCGCCGCGGACGGGGTGCCGTCGGACGAGGCGATCCGCCGGACCGCCGCGGCCGCCGTCTTGAAGATCGGCTGCTTGGACACCGGGTCCCAGTCGGTCACGGTCAGCTCGTTGGCCGCCCGTCCCCGCCCATCGGCCCCGTCGGTGTCCCAGTAGCCGTAGTGGAACGGCAGGAAGACCACTCCCGGACGGATCCCGCTCACCCGGAGGCGCGCCTCCACACGGCCCCGGGGCGTGGTGATCTCCAGCAGGTCGCCCTCGCCGAGGCCGCGGTCGGCGGCGTCTCCGGCCGACATCTCCACCCAGACCTCCCGCGCCGCCGCCTGCAGCTGCGGCGCCCGGCCGGTCTTGGTGCGGGTGTGGAAGTGGTAGAGGGTGCGCCCGGTGATCAGCTGGAACGGGTACTCCTCGCCGGGCAGTTCGTGGGGCGGGAGGTATTCGGCCGCCTTGAGCACCGCCTTGCCTTCGGGGTTGAGCGCCTTGTACTCGGTCTCCGAGACCGGCGCCCCGGTGACCATGTCGCGGCCGTACTCCTCGCAGTAACCGGGATCGGCGAAGAAGGCGCCGTCGGTGTAGAGCCGCTCGGTGCCGTCCGGGTGCTCGTCGTTGCACGGCCACTGGATGCCGCCGCTGCCGCGCAGCTTGTCGTAGCTGAGGCCGCTGTAGTCGCAGGGGCGGCCGCGGCTGCACTCCTTCCAGCCCTCGAATGCCCCCTCGGGGTCCGACCACTTGACCAGCGGTTCGCCGACCTTGTCCTTCAGCCCGAGCCGGTGGGCGAAGTCGATGAAGACGTCCATGTCGGCCTTCGCCTCACCCGGCGGCTCCACGGCCTTCTCCGACAGGTGCACGGTGCGGTCGGCGTTGGTGAACGTCCCGGTCTTCTCGCCCCACGTGGCGGCCGGCAGGACGACGTCGGCGAACTGCGTCGTCTCGGTCGGGAAGATGTCCTGGACGACGACGAACAGCCGCTCCTGGCCGAGGATCGAGCGGATCCGCTCCAGCTCCGGCAGCGACACCAGCGGGTTGGTGCCGATGATCCAGAGGAACCGGATCGAGCCCTCCTCCGCGTAGCGGAACATCTGCATCGCGTGCGTCGGTGGCGCGTAGTGCGGGATCCGGATCTGCTCGACGTTCCAGACCCGGGCGAGGTCGGCCACGTGGTCGTCGTTGTCCCAGTTGCGGAAAGCGGGCAGGTCGCCGTCGGCACCGCACTCGCGGGTGTTCTCGGCGGTGGGCTGCCCGTTCATCTGCAGCAGCCCGCACCCGGGCTTGCCGAGCATGCCCCGGATGATGTGGATGTTGTTGACGCACACGGCGGCCGCGGTGGCCTGGTGCGACTGGTAGAAGCCCTGCAGCACCGTCGACAGCAGCCGCTCGGCCGTGCCGATCAGGCGCGCGGCCTCACGGATCTGCTCGGCCGGCACGTCGCAGACCTCGGCGGCGACCTCGGGCGGATACTTCTCCATCTGCTTCTGGAGCTCGTCGAAGCCGACGGCGTGCGCCTCGACGTAGGCCTCGTCGTACCAGCCGTTGCGCAGGATCTCGTGCAGCAGCGCGTTCATCAGCATGACGTTGGTGCCCGGCCGGGGCGCCAGGTGCACCGTCGCCGCCTTGGCTACGGGGGTGAGCCGCGGATCGACGACGACGAGCTTCGGCGGGTTCGGTCCGGCCAGCCGGTCGAGCATGCGGGTCCACAGGACCGTCTGGGTCTCGGCCACGTTGTGCCCGTACAGCGCGATGACGTCGGCATGGTCGACGTCGGTGTAGGAGCCGGGCTGACCGTCGCAGGCGAAGGACTCCTTGAGCGCGGCGGCGGCGGTGGCGGTGCACAGGCGGGTGTTGCCGTCGACGTGGTTGGTGCCGATGCCACCATGAGCGACGAGGCCGAGCGTGTAGTAGTCCTCGATGAACAGCTGACCGGTCGTGTAGAAGCCGATCGCACTGGGACCCTGCTCCTCGAGCAGCTCCTTCACCCGGCCGACCACGGCGTCCATCGCGGTGTCCCAGTCGGTCTCGACCAGTTCCCCGTCGCGCCGGATCAGCGGCCGGGTCAGCCGGTCCGGCGAGTTGTTGGCCTGCCACCCGAACAGGTCCTTGGGGTCCAGGCGGCCGTGGTTCACCCGGTCCTCGGCCCGGCCGCGGACGCCGACGATGCGGCCGTCCTTCACCGCGATGTCGATGCCGTCGCCGTTGGAGTGCAGGATCGAGGCCGACTGCACCCAGCGGTCGACGTCGTCCTCGGTGAGGTCGCCGTCGAGGTAGGAGTCCGTCCGCCGGGGCCAGCTCTCCCCCGGCCCGTACGGCGTGCGCGTTCCCCACGGCTCCGCGATCCGGTCGGTCCTGGCCATCGGAACCTCCTCGTCGTCGACGCGGCGCCGGCCACCGCGGCTCAGGCGGCCAACTCTTCGCACAAGCCAACCATTTTCCCGTGCAGGGAGCCACCCAAACGTGCTGCTGGGAGCCTCAGTCGGGCTCGGCCGCCTCCACCAGGGCCACCACCTTGGCGGCCGTCGCGGCGGTCACCGGCAGGTGGGCCAGCACCGCGCGCACCTCTGCCGCCTCGAGCCCCTCCCGCAGGAGCGCCTCCAGGAGGCGGCCGGCCTGCGGCTCGGGAACCGGCAGGGTCAGGCCGGCGTTCCGGAGGGCGGCGTCGGCGAGGAACAGCGCGCCGGTGAGGGCCTCGTCCCCCGGCTCCGGGGACGGCGGCACGGCGGCGGCCCGGGTGGCGGCCTCGGCAGCCCGGACCAGCGACAGCGGCAGCCCCTCGGCCTCGACCTCGATCAGCGGGGTGGCACCCAGCGCGGCCATTACGAGGTGCTCCGCATCGATGCGCAGCGGCGCTTCCCAGCCGGCGGCGGAGACGACGTTCCCGAGGTCGGCCTCGTCCTCGCCCACGTCGTCGGCCAGCTCGGCCCAGTCCGCGGGCCGGGTCCGGCGGCCCCGTTCGGCGGCGGCCAAGCAGGTCTCGAGCACGAACGGGTGCAGCACCTCCGCGTCGAACCGGTCGGCCTGCACGGTGCCGGTGCCGTCGACGGCGTTGAGCGCGTCCTGGAAGGTGCCCGGCCGGGCGTCGGCGAGGTCCAGCCGCCCGTCCTCGTCGCCGCTGAGCGGCAGCCCCAGGGCGGCCCGCTCCCCCACGGTCTGCCCCGTGGCGACGACGCGGCCGCCGGACCGAAGGAAGTGCGGCTGGTCGGACATGCCGACGGCCCAGGCGCACGACTCCGCGACCAGTGCGGCGGTGCGCTCGCGGAGCACCTCACGGGTGAGCAGTCCCATCCAGTCGACGTCGAACACGCCCTCCACTGTGCCCCGCCCGGCACTCATGACCACCGGTGCCGGGCGGATGCGCCCGCTTACGCCGCCGGCGCGGGCTCGGTGAGCGGCAGCAGGACCGAGAACCGGGTGTCGCCCGGGCGCGACGTGACGCGGAGGTCGCCCCCGTGCCGCTTGACCACGATCCGCCACGAGACGTCCAGCCCCAGCCCGGTCCCCTGGCCCACCGGCTTGGTCGTGAAGAAGGGCTCGAACACGCGGCGGCGCAGCTCGTCGGGGATGCCCGGGCCGGTGTCGCCGATCTCCACCATCGCGCAGTCGCCGTCGCTGCCGGTACGCAGGGTGAGCCGCCCCTCCGGCCCCATGGCGTCCAGCGCGTTGACGATCAGGTTCGTCCAGACCTGGTTGAGCTCACCGGCGTACGCCGGCACCGGCGGCAGGCTGCGGTCGTACTCCCTCACCACCGTCACGCCGGGCGGGATCTTGGCGCCGAGCATGACCAGCGTGGCATCGAGCCCGGTGTGCAGATCGGTCTGCTGGTGCGGCGACCGGTCCATCTGCGAGTACTGCTTGGCGGCGTCGACCAGGTGCGAGATGCGACTGGTGCTGTCAGCGATCTCGGCGAGCAGGGTCTCGGTCTCGACGGTGTAGGCCAGCCAGCGCAGGGCGGGCTCGAGGTGGGCCGGCGCGACCGCGCGGGCCACCCGCTCGAGGTCGTCCTCCCCCAGCCCCGCGGCGACGAACACGCCGGCCAGTTCCCACGGCTGGGTCACCTCGTGGTCGTCGAGCCACTCGCCCAGGCCGTCCTCCCGGTCGGACCGCTCGAGCGCCGAGAGCTCCGCCGCCTCGCTGATGCCCGACACGAACTCCTCCTGGAGCTCCGTGAGGGACCGGAGCACCTCGCCGTCGAGCCGGCCCTCCGACAGCAGGGCGAGCTTGTGCCGCATGCCGGCGAACCGGTCCCGCAGGGCCGCCGTCGCGCGGGCCGCGGCCGCCGCCGGATTGTTCAGCTCGTGGGTGAGTCCGGCGGTCAGCTTGCCCAGTGCGAGCAACCGCTCCCGCTGCCCGACCATCTCCGCCAGGTTGCGCTGGCCGATGAACAGACCCTCCAGGAGGTGGACGGCCATCGGGTACCACCGGCGGAACACCTCGGCGAACGGTTGCGCCGGCAGAGCGAGGAAGGTCGCGTCGGTCAGCGCGCGGACGGTCGCCGCGTACACCTGCTCGAGCCGGTCACCGAAGTAGAACTGCACGGCACCGGAATACGCCCCCCGCTGCGAGGTGCGGGCCGTCTCGATCTCGGTGCCGCCGATGAGCCGCGACATGGTCATGCGGCCCGAGAGCAGCACGTAGAAGCACTCGGCCGGCCGGCCCTCCACCGACACCTCCGCCCCGGCGGGGAAGCCCACGACGTCACCGTTGGCCGACACCCAGTCGAGCTGTTCCGGGGACAGGTGCTCGAAGAGGAAGAGCTCCCGCAGTTCGTCGGGGCTCAGCCGGGCGGGGGTGGCGGTCATCGCTCCCCCAGGTAGCGGTGCACGAGCGTCACTGCCATCGCGCCCTCGCCGACCGCCGAGGCCACCCGCTTGACGGAGTCGGCCCGCACGTCGCCGGCGACGAACACCCCGGGCAGGCTCGACTCGAGGAAGTAGGGATCCCGGTCCAGGGTCCAGCCCGGCGGGCGGCGCCCGTCCTCGAGCAGCCCCGGCCCGGTGGGGATGAAGCCCCGCTCGTCGCGCACCACCGCGCCGTCGAGCCAGGAGGTGCGCGGGGCGCCGCCGATGAAGACGAACAGGTGGTTGGCCGGGTACGTCGTGCGCTCGCCGCTGCGGGTGTCCAGCAGCGTCACCTGCTCCAGGTGGTCGGCGCCGTGCGCCTCGGCGACGGTCGTGCACGTGTGCACGGTGACGTTCGGAGTTCCGGCGAGCTGCTCGATGAGGTAGTGCGACATCGAGTCCTCCAGCGCGGGACCGCGCACGAGCACGTGCACCGAGCTGGCGTACCGGGCGAAGAACACCGCCGCCTGCCCGGCCGAATTCGCGCCGCCGACGATGAACACCTTCTGGTCGGCGCACTCGGCGGCCTCGGTCATCGCCGAGCCGTAGTAGACGCCCCGGCCGGTGAGCGTCTCGGCACCGGCGACGTCGAGGCTGCGGTAGGAGACGCCGGTGGCGAGGACGACGGCGTGCGCGGCGATCGTGCTGCCGTCCGCGAAGCGGAGCACCCGCTTCGCGCCGTGCGACTCCAGCGCGACGCAGTCGCGGGTGAGCAGCATCTCGGCGCCGAACTTGGCCGCCTGGCGCCGCGCACGGTCGGCCAGCTGACCGCCGGACACACCGTCGGGGAACCCGAGGTAGTTCTCGATCCGGCTGCTCTGGCCGGCCTGGCCGCCGGTCGCCTCCCGTTCCACCAGCACCGTGCGCAGCCCCTCGGATGCGCCGTAGACCGCCGCGCCGAGCCCGGCGGGGCCACCGCCGACGACGACCAGGTCGTAGAACTCCTCGCGCGGGTCGACGTCGAGCCCCACGACCGCGGCCAGTTCGGCGTCGCTCGGCGCGCGCAGGACCACCGCCTGGGGGGTGATGACGACGGGGACGTCGTCCGGCCCCGCCCCGGCCGCCTCCAGCAACCGCCGTCCCTCCGGCTCCTCGACGCTGTACCAGCGGTACGGGACGGCGTTGCGCGCCAGGAAGTCGCGGGCGCGGAAGGACGGCGCGGACCAGCGGTGCCCGACGAGCTTCACGTCCTCCACGGCGCCGTCGTGGCTCTCCCGCCACGAGGCGATCATGGCGTCCACGACCGGATAGAGCTTCTCCTCGGGCGGATCCCACGGCTTGAGCAGGTAGAAGTCGACGTCGACGACGTTGATGGCCTGGATCGCGGCGTCGGTGTCCGCGTAGGCGGTGAGCAGTGTGCGGCGGGCCCGCGGGAAGAGGTCCATGGCCTGCTCGAGGAACTCGATGCCGTTCATCTGGGGCATCCGGTAGTCGGCGAGGAGCGCCGCCACCAGGTCGCCGCGCAGCTTCAGCTCGCGCAGCGCCTCGAGCGCCTCGTCCCCCGACGCGGCCCGCAGCACGCGGAACTCCTCGCCGTAACGCCGGCGCAGGTCGCGCGCGACGGCACGCGAGACACCCGGGTCGTCGTCCACGCTGAGCAGGACGGGCTTGCCCATGGGGACCCCAGTTCGCCGGTGCCGGAGCCACCCACGCTAGTCCCGGCCGCGGCGCCCCCGGGCGGGATTCCGCTCCGGGCGGAGGCGTTATCGGTCCCGGTCGCGGACGACGTGCACGGCGGCCTCCTCGGCGGACGACGCGGCACCGTCGATGCCCTCGTCGCGGGCGTACAGCTCGGCGTCGGTGTCGTCCGTCGCGCCGCCGTCGGAGTCCACGAGCCGGCCCGCGCGGGCGTCGCCCACCTCGTCGTCGAGCAGTTCGCCGTCGGTGTCGGAGCTGTCGCCGAGGCCGTCGCCGTCGTCCGGGAGCCCGTCCGGCAGCTCGCGGGCGAGGCGGCCGTCGAGGCTCTCACCGGCCAGCTCCTCGGCCTCCGTCGTCCCCCAGTCGTCGACCGCCCACGGCCGCTCGGCCGGCGACCAGCCGGTGTCGAGGACGTCGCGCACCCCCGGGACGCCGTCCAGGGTGTCCTCCGGTTCGAGCACGCCCGAGGCTTCCTCCGGGTCGGTGCCGTCCGTACCGTAGAAGCCGGGTTCCATGCCGTCTCCCCTCGACTCGGTGGTGCGCTCATGTCAGCAGATGCGGGTATCGATCCCTCGGCGCGCCCCAGCGGCACCGGGTGCGTGGAGTGCGAGGACTCCGGCGGGTGGTGGTTCCACCTGCGCCGCTGCGCCCAGTGCGGGCACATCGGCTGCTGCGACTCCTCCCCGAGTCGGCACGCCCGGACGCACGCCGCCACGTCGGGGCACCCGATCATCGCCAGCTTCGAGCCGGGTGAGAGCTGGTTCTGGGACTTCCCCTCCGAGCAGATGGTCGGCGGGCCCCCGCTCGCCCCGCCGGAGGCCCACCCGGCCGACCAGCCGGCGCCCGGACCTCGGGGCCGGGTCCCGGCCGACTGGCAGGTCCACCTGCACTGAACTCGGCACGCTGCCGAGTCTGGTCGCCACCGGGCCCGCCGGGAAGGCCGGCGGGTCCACGCGGCGGTCACTCCGAAGCGGCCGCCCCGGTGTCTCCCTCGCCCTGCTCGCTGCTGGACGGCCCCACCCAGACCGTCTTGGCGTTCATGAACTCGCGCATGCCGAGCCCGGTCAGCTCCCGGCCGTAGCCGCTCTGCTTCACGCCGCCGAAGGGCAGCTCCGGATAGCTGGTGACCATGCCGTTGATGAACGCCATCCCGGAGGCGACGTCACGGACGAACTGCGCGCGCTCGTCCTCGTCCTCGCTCCACAGGTTCGCCCCGAGCCCGTAGGGGTGGCTGTTGGCGATCTCGATCGCCTCGTCGAGGCTGCCGACGGTGAACAGCGCCGCCACAGGGCCGAAGACCTCCTCGGCGTAGAGGTCCATCTCGGGCGTGATTCCGGTCAGCAGCGTGGGCGGGTAGAACCAGCCGGGGCCGTCCGGGCGCTGCCCGCCCACGACCACGGTCGCCCCCTTGTCGACGGCGTCCCGCACGTACTTCTCGACGTCGTCGCGGCCCGACTCGGTGGCCAGCGGCCCGACCTTGGTCTCCTCGTCCATCGGGTCGCCCACCGTCAGGGCGCCCAGCTTCTCGGCGAACAGCCGGGTGAACTCCTCCGCGACGTCGGCGTGGACGAAGAAACGCTTGGCCGCGATGCAGCTCTGCCCGTTGTTCTGGCAGCGCGCGGTCACGGCCACCTCGGCGGCCTTGTCGAGGTTCGCCGACGGCATGACGATGAACGGATCGCTGCCGCCCAGTTCCAGGACCGTCTTCTTCAGCGCGTCCCCGGCGATCGCGGCGACCGACTGGCCGGCCGGCGCGCTGCCGGTGAGGGTCGCGGCCGCCACGCGGTCGTCACGGAGGACCCGCTCGATCGCGCCCGAGCCGATCAACAGGGTCTGAAAGACGTGATCGGGGAAGCCCGCCTTGACGAACAACTCCTCCAGGTAGAGCGCGGTCTGCGGCACGTTGCTCGCGTGCTTGAGCAGGCCCACGTTGCCCGCCATCAGCGCCGGGGCGGCGAAGCGCATGGCCTGCCAGAGCGGGAAGTTCCACGGCATGATCGCCAGGACCACGCCGATCGGCTGATGGACGACGTAGGCCTCGTCGGCACCGACGGCACCGGCGTCGGCCGGCTCGGGCCGCAGCAGGTCGGGGCCGTGCTCGGCGTACCAGCGCAGTCCCTTGGCGCACTTGCCCACCTCGGCCTTGGCCGACGCCAGGGTCTTGCCCATCTCGGTGGTCATGAGGGCGGCCACCGAGTCGACGTCCCCGTCGAGGACGTCGGCGGCCGACCGGAGCCAGCCGACCCGCTGCTCCGGCGTCGTGCGCCGGTAGCTCCGCCACGCGGCGGCGGCGCGGGCGATCTTCTCCTCCAGCGCCTCGTCGCCGAGCGGCTCGAACGTCTTCAGCGTCTCCCCGGTCACCGGGTTGATCGTCGCGATGGCCATGTCGTGCTCCCGTCGGATCCGGTCTGAACCACCCCTCCCCGTGCCCGCGCGGCCCGCACCGCAATCGTCCGGCGGGGTCGTGTCATGGACCACATGACCGGATCGCCGGTTGGCCGCGCGGTCCGCCGGAACGGCACCTACCGTCGTCGCGGTGGACCTGTTCCGGACCAAGTCGGTCGAAGACATCGGGGACGACGTCGCCGGCGAGGCGGAGGTGGGGGTCGGCCGGCTCCGCAAGGGGCTGCGCGCCCGGCACCTGATCGGCTTCGGCATCGGCATCGTGATCGGCACGGGCATCTTCACGCTCACCGGCGTGGAGGCGAAGGAGACCGCCGGCCCCGGCGTCGTCATCTCCTTCGCGATCGCCGGCGTCGTCGCCCTGCTCGCCGCGCTCTGCTACGCCGAGCTCGCCTCGAGCGTCCCGACGGCGGGCAGCGCCTACTCCTACTCCTACGCCACCGTGGGCGAGATCGTCGCCTGGATCATCGGCTGGGACCTCTTCCTCGAGTTCGCGCTCGGCGCCGCGGTGGTCGCCCGCGGCTGGTCGGGCTACATCGGCAACCTGCTGGACCTGCCGACGTCGCTGTTCGGCGAGGAGTCGACGGTCAACGTGGGCGCCGCCTTCATCGTCGTCGTCCTCACCGTGGTGGCGGCGCTCGGCATCCGGGAGTCGGCGCGGGTGACCGGGCTGCTCGTGATCGTGAAGGTCGCCGTCTGCGTCTTCATCGTCGTGGCCGGGGCCTGGTACGTGCGGGGCGCCAACCTGACGCCGTTCATCCCGCCGAGCCTGTCGAGCACGGGCGAGAGCGGGCTCGCGCAGCCGCTCATCCAGGCCGTCGCGGGGCTCGAACCCGCCGTCTTCGGCATCGGCGGCGTGCTCACGGCCGCCGCCGTGGTGTTCTTCTCCTACACCGGCTTCGAGGCGGTCGCGAACCTGTCCGAGGAGACCGAGCGCCCGGCCAGGGACCTGCCGCTCGGCCTGTTCGGCACGCTGGGGCTGGCGACGGCGCTCTACATCGGCGTCTCGTTCGTTCTGGTCGGCATGGTGAACTACGCCGACATCGACCCGGGCGCCCCGCTGGCCGACGCCTTCGACCAGGTGGGCCTGGGCTGGGCGTCGGCGCTGGTGTCCATCGCGGCGGTCGCGGGTCTGACGTCGGTGATCCTCGTCGACCTGATCACCATGACGCGGATCGGATTCTCGATGGGCCGCGACGGCCTGCTCCCCCCGCAGGTGGCCACGGTGAGCCCCCGCACCGGCACCCCGGTGCGCATGACGCTGATCTTCGCCGCGCTGGTCCTCGTCATGGCGACCTTCATCCCGCTGGGCACGCTGGCGAACCTGGTGAGCATCGGCACCCTGTTCGCCTTCCTGCTCGTGTCGATCGCCGTGCCGGTGCTGCGCCGGACCCGGCCGGAGCTGCGGCGGCCGTTCCGCGTGCCGTTCTCCCCCGTCGTCCCGGCGTTGTCCGCGCTGGCCTGCCTGTACCTGATGGCGAACCTGAGCATCGAGACGTGGCTGCGGTTCCTCGCCTGGCTGGTCATCGGGCTGGTCGTGTACGCCGCGTACGGCTACCGGCACTCCCGGCTGCGCAGGAGCAGCGAGGTCGCGGCGGCGCCGCGCGCCTGAGGCGTTCCGGCTGGGTGGTCGGCCTCTCCTGCACGGCGCTCGGGGCCGGCCTGGCCTACCGTGAGGCTCGGTGGTCCAGTCCCGGGCCATCCGGGCCACCTCGGGGGACGCCGCGTGACAGGGCAGCCGACGGCGCATGCCGTGCACGGCTATCCCCACGACGCGCTCTTCTACGACTCCGCCGACGACCTCGTCGAGGTCGCCATGCCGTTCCTGACCCGCGGGCTCGAGATCGGCGACGCCGCCGTCATCGCGGCCGGCGCGGCGGCGACGCGGGTGCTGTGCGACGCGCTCGACGGCGATCCACGGGTGCACGTGCTCGAACGGGGCGACGTCTACAACGCCCGGACCGCCACCGCGATCACCACCTACCGGCGCCTGGCCGAGCGGGAGGATCGGGCGCCGGGCAGCCGGGTCCGCATCGTCGGCGAGATCGACTACGGCCGCACCGACCGCGACCGGCTGGAGTGGCAGCGGTACGAGGCGGTCATCAACGAGGCCCTCGTCGGCTGGCCGCTGAGCGGCATGTGCATCTTCGACACCGCGCGCCTCCCGGACACGGTGCTGGAGTCGGCGTCCTCGACCCACCAGCACCTGGCCACCCGGCAGGGCCGGCAGCGCAACGGCCGCTTCGTCGATCCCGCCGAGTACCTGCGTTCGCTGCCCGTCCCGCCCGACCCGCTCCTGGACACCGCGCCCCGCCTCTGGGCAAAGGACGTCGCCGACTTCATCGGCCTGCGGCACGCCGTCGCGGCCGAGCTCGCGACCGTCGCCGCGCCGCGGGACCTGATCGACGACTTCCTGCTCGCCGTCGACGAGATGACGTCGAACGCCGTCCGCCACGGCCTGCCCCCGGTCAGCCTCCGGCTGTGGATCGGCGGCGACCGCATCGTCTGCGTGATCGGCGACAGCGGACCGGGCTGGGACGACCCCTTCGCCGGCTACGGCCCCGCGCACGGCGAGGACCTGTCCCGCGGCGGCATGGGCCTGTGGCTGGCCCGCCAGCTCTGCGACCACGTCGACATCGAGCACGGGGACGACGGCGCGCGCGTCCGGCTCACGACCCGCCTGACCTGAGCCTCGCGTCCCGGTTGCCCTGCCCGCCATTCCGCCCAGTGGTGGCCGCACCTCGGAACACGGCCGGTGGAGGGCGATACTGAGGCCCCCGCAGGCGATCGATGGGAGCAGCTTGGTGGCACGAGAGCGCACGGACCAGACACGGGACGCCGTCCGGCCGCCGGTGGCCGGCACGGGAAGGGGCTGAGCATGGACAAGGTCCTCGAGTCCGCGCGGGAGGCGGTCGCCGACATCACCGACGGCGCCACGCTCGCCGTCGGCGGCTTCGGGCTCTGCGGCGTCCCCGTCGCGCTGATCGACGCGATCCTCGAGCAGGGCGCCCGCAAACTGACCTCGATCTCCAACAACTGCGGCGTCGACGACCAGGCCCTCGGCGTGCTGCTGTACGCCGGCCGGATCAGCCGCACGATCAGCTCGTTCGTCGGCGGCAACAAGGAGCTCGCGCGGCTCTACCTGTCCGGCGAGCTGGAGGTCGAGCTCACCCCGCAGGGCACCCTGGCCGAGCGGCTGCGGGCCGGCGGCGCCGGCATCCCCGCGTTCTACACGCCCACCGGCGTCGGGACGATGGTCGCCGAGGGCGGCATCCCGATCCGCTACGACGCCGACGGCAACGTGGTGGAGACCAGCGAGCCCAAGGAGGTGCGTGTCTTCGACGGGCAGCAGTACGTGCTCGAGACCGCGCTGACCGCCGACTTCGCCCTCGTGCGCGCCGCCGTCGGCGACCGGCACGGCAACCTGGTGTTCCGGGAGTCGGCCCGCAACTTCAACCCGCTCGCCGGGATGGCGGGCCGGATCACCATCGCCGAGGTCGAGGAACTCGTGGAGCCGGGCGAGATCAAGCCCGAGGACGTCCACCTGCCCGGCGTCTTCGTCGACCGCGTGGTCGTCGTCGGCCCCGAGGGCAAGAAGATCGAGAAGCGCACCACCCGCCCGCGCACCGACTCGTCCGACGTCCCGGCCGCGGCCGGTGAGGAGGCCACCCCGTGACGCTGACCCGCGAACAGCTCGCCGCCCGTGTGGCCCTCGAGTTGGAGGACGGCCAGTACGTCAACCTCGGCATCGGCATGCCGACGCTGGTGCCCAACTACGTGCCGGACGGCGTGCACGTGGTGCTGCACAGCGAGAACGGCGTCCTCGGGGTCGGCCCCTACCCCTTCGAGGGCGAGGAGGACGCCGACCTGATCAACGCCGGCAAGGAGACGGTGACGATCCTGCCGGGCGCCAGCTTCTTCGACTCCTCGATGTCGTTCGGGATGATCCGCGGTCAGCACCTCGACGTCGCCGTCCTCGGGGCGATGCAGGTCAACCCCCGCGGCGACCTGGCCAACTGGCTGATCCCCGGCAAGATGGTCAACGGCATGGGCGGGGCGATGGACCTCGTCCACGGCGCCCGACGCGTGATCATCATGATGGAGCACGCCGCCCGCGACGGATCGCCCAAGATCGTCGAGGAATGCAGCCTGCCGCTCACCGGCCGGCACTGCGTCGACCGGGTGATCACCGACCTCGCCGTCATCGATGTGACCGCCGACGGGCTGGTGCTCCGCGAGGTCGCCCCCGGTGTGACGGTGGACGAGGTGCTGGCCAAGACGGGCGCACCGCTCACCGTGCCGGACGACGTCCCCGAGATGAAGCTGCCCGCCACCGTCTGAGCCCCCTCGCCGAGTGTCGGGTGGGCGTCCCCTCAGGAGTCCCGGAGGGGACGCTCACCGACGGTCGACGCGCGGTGTCAGAACGGGTAGGCGGGCAGGTCGCCGCGGAGGGTGACCCACTGGGTCTCGGTGAACGCCTCGATGTTGGCCTGCGGACCGCCGTGGCGGGAGCCGGTGCCGGACGCCCCCACGCCGCCGAACGGGGCGACGGCCTCGTCGTTCACCGTCTGGTCGTTGATGTGCACCAGCCCGCTCGGGATCCGCTCGGCGAGCTGCAGCCCGGCGTAGACGTCGCGCGTGAGGATGCCCAGCGAGAGTCCGTACTCCGTGCCGGTGGCCAGGTCGACCACCTCGTCGAGCGAGGAGAAAGGCGTCACCGGGGCGACCGGACCGAAGATCTCCTCCTGGTACGCCGGCGCGTCGACGGGGACGTCGGCCAGCACGGTCGGCCGGTAGAAGAGGCCCTCGAACGTCCCGCCGGTGCGGAGGGTCGCCCCGCCCTCGACGCTCGCCGTCACCAGGCCGTGCACCCGGTCGCGCTGGCCGGCGTCGATCAGCGGCCCCATCGCGACCTGCTCGCGGAAGGGGTCCCCGACCGGCAGCTTCTCCACCTTCTCGGTGAGGACGGCGGTGTACTCCTCGGCGATGTCGCGGTGCACCAGGTGCCGCGAGGTGGCCATGCAGACCTGGCCCTGGTGCGAGAACGTGCCCCACGCCCCGACGCTCGCGGCCTGCCGTACGTCGACGTCGGGCAGCACGATCAGCGCCGAGTTGCCGCCGAGCTCGAGGTGCGCCCGCTTGAGGTGCTGACCGGCGAGCGCGCCGACGGCCCGCCCGGCCCTGGTCGACCCGGTGAAGGCGATCACCCGCACCGGGGGCGCGGTCACCAGGGCCTCCCCCACGTCGGCGCCGCCGGGCAGCACCTGCAGCACGCCCGCGGGCAGCCCCGCCTCCTCGAAGATCCGGGCGAACATCGCGCCACCGCTGATCGCCGTCCGCGGGTCCGGCTTGAGGAGCACCGCGTTGCCGAGCGCGAGCGCCGGTGCGACCGCCCGGATCGCCAGGATCGTCGGCACGTTGAACGGCGCGATGACGCCGACCACGCCGGCGGGCAGCCGCCGGGCGAACGAGAGCCGGGGCGACCCGGTGCGCAGCAGCTCGCCGTAGGGGTGGCTCGGCAGCGCCGAGGCCTCGTAGCACTCCTGCGCGCTGGTGTGCACCTGGAAGTCGCCGAACGGCTGGATGGCGCCGGACTCGCGTGCGAGCCAGCCCTTGATCTCGGCGGCATGCGCCATGAGGAGGTCGCCCGCCCGGCGCAGCACCGCCGCGCGCTCCTCGAACGGCGCGGCGGCCCACGAGCGCTGGGCCCCGGCGGCCCGGGCCGCGGCGGTCCGCACGTCCTCCGGGGTCGCCTTCCCCACCGGGGCGATGACATCGCCGGTCGCGGGTTCCACGGCGTCGTAGGTGCCGCCGGTCCCGTCGGTCCACTCCCCCGTCCAGACCTTGCCCTGCCACGCGCCGTCGTCGAGCAGTCCCATGTCGCTCCCTCGTCCGATCCCGTACCTGTGGACGGGTGTACACCAGCCGACCGCGGGCGCCCGGGGTCGGACCCGCAGACCCTGAAGTCGTACGCGGCGCCGTCCTGCGAGAAGGTGGGAGGGACGGCGACCGAGCAGGAGGCATCGTGGGCATCAGCGACAGCGCCGAGTGGCGGGCACTGGCCGAGCACCACCGGGAGGTGGCCGGCCGGCATCTGCGCGACCTGTTCGCCGAGGATCCGGCGCGCGGGGAGGAGCTGACCTGCCGCGCCGGCGACCTGTACCTCGACTACTCGAAGAACCGGCTGACAGGCGAGACGATCCCGCTGCTGGTGGCCCTGGCCGAGCGCGCGGGGCTCCGCGAGCGCACCGAGGCCATGTTCCGGGGCGAGCACATCAACACCGCCGAGGACCGCGCGGTGCTGCACGTCGCGCTCCGCGACCCCGCCACCAGCGGGCTCGAGGTTGACGGGCAGGACGTGCGGCACGACGTCCACGAGGTGCTCGACCGGATGGCCGACTTCGCCGAGCGGATCCGCAGCGGCGCGTGGACCGGGCACACCGGCGAGCGGATCCGCACGGTCGTCAACATCGGGATCGGCGGATCGGACCTGGGCCCGGCCATGGCCTACCTCGCGCTGCGCGACTACTCCGACCGCTCGCTGGCGTTCCGTTTCGTCTCCAACATCGACCCGACCGACCTCGCCGAGGCGACCCGCGACCTCGACCCGGCCACCACGCTGTTCATCGTCGCGTCGAAGACGTTCACCACGCAGGAGACGCTCACCAACGCGACCGAGGCCCGGCGGTGGCTGCTCGAGGGGCTGGGCGGCGACGAGACCGCCGTCGCCAAGCACTTCGTGGCCGTCTCGACCAACGCCGAGAAGGTCGCCGCCTTCGGCATCGACACCGAGAACATGTTCGGCTTCTGGGACTGGGTGGGCGGCCGCTACTCCTTCACCTCGGCCATCGGGCTCTCGCTCATGGTCGCCATCGGGCCGGAGCACTACCGCGAGATGCTCGACGGCTTCCACACCGTCGACGAGCACTTCCGCACCGCGCCCTACGAGGAGAACCTGCCGGCGCTGCTCGGGCTGATCTCGGTCTGGTACATCGACTTCTTCGGCACCCAGACGCAGGCGGTGCTCCCCTACTCGCAGTACCTCGCCCGCTTCCCCGCCTACCTGCAGCAGCTGTGCATGGAGTCCAACGGCAAGTCGGTGCGCCTGGACGGGACGCCGGTCGACGTGCCCACCGGCGAGATCGTGTGGGGCGAGCCCGGCACCAATGGCCAGCACGCCTTCTACCAGCTGCTCCACCAGGGCACGGTGCTCGTGCCGGCGGACTTCCTCGCCTTTGCGCAGCCCAACCATGACCTGGACGGGATGCACGAGCTCTTCCTGTCGAACTTCCTCGCCCAGCCGCGCGCCCTGGCCTTCGGGAAGACGGCCGAGGAGGTGGCCGCCGAGGGCACCGCCGCGGACGTCGTCCCGCACAAGGTGATGCCGGGCAACCACCCGTCGAACGCGATCGTCGCCCCGAAGCTGACGCCGAACACCCTCGGCCAGCTGGTCGCCACCTACGAGCACCGGGTGTTCACCCAGGGCGTCGTCTGGGGCATCAACCCCTTCGACCAGTGGGGCGTGGAGCTGGGCAAGGTGATGGCCAACCAGCTCGCGCCGAAGCTGCAGAGCGAGGATGCACCGGACTACGACTCGGACCCCTCGACCAACGCCCTCGTCCGCTACCTGCGGGAGGGCCGCGGCCGCCCGGCCTGACGCGCGAGGGACGCCGTCCCTGGTAGAAGTCCGCCATGAGCCGCACGACCACGCTGTTCACCAACGGCGCCCTGTTCGACGGGCACCACCTCCTCGGCGACGGTGAGGTGCTCGTCGTCGACGGCCGCATTGCGGAGATCCGGCTCGGCAGCGACCGGGTCGACCGGACCGCCGCCGACGTCACCGACGTGGTCGACCTCGGCGGCGGGCTCCTGGCGCCCGGCTTCGTCGACGCCCACGTCCACGCCGTGCAGGGGGGCCTCGAACGCATCCGGTGCGACCTCACCGCCGGCACCACCCGCGACGACTACCTCCGGCTGATCGCCGGGTACGCGGCCGCTCATCCCGCGGCGCCCTGGATCCTCGGCGGCGGATGGTCGATGACGGCCTTTCCCGGCGGGGCCCCGACCGCCGCCGACCTGGACGCCGTCGTGCCCGACCGGCCGGTCTTCCTGCCCAACCGCGACCATCACGGCGCCTGGGTCAACAGTGCGGCGCTCGCACTCGCCGGCATCGACCGGCACACGCCCGACCCCGCGGACGGCCGCTTCGAGCGCGACGCCGACGGCGAGCCCACCGGCACCCTGCACGAGGGGGCCATGACGGCCGTGGCGCGTCTCGTGCCGGAGACCACCGACGACGAGTACTACGCCGCCCTCCTCGAAGGGCAGCGCCACCTGCACTCGCTGGGGATCACCGGCTGGCAGGACGCGATCATCGGCGCCTACTCCGGCATGGGTGACGTCGGACCCACGTACGTACGGGCCGCTCGGCGCGGCGACCTCACCGCGCATGTCGTCGGCGCGCTCTGGTGGGAACGGGACCGCGGCGTCGAGCAGGTCGCGGACCTCGTCGCCCGCCGGGCCGAGTACACCTCCGGCCGGTTCCGGGCCACGAGCGTGAAGATCATGCAGGACGGCATCGCCGAGAACTACACGGCGTCGATGCTCGCGCCCTACCTCGACCGGTGCGGCCATGCCACGCGGAACTCCGGCCACTCGTTCGTGCCCGGCGAGGCGTTGCGCGGATACGTCGCCCGCCTCGATGCCGAAGGGTTCCAGCTCCACGTGCACGCGATCGGCGATCGCGGGACCCGCGAGGCGCTCGACGCCTTCGTCGGCACCGACGCCGACCATCGCCACCACGTCGCGCACCTCCAGTTCGTCCACACCGACGACGTCGGCCGGTTCGCCGAGCTGGGGGTGGCCGCCAACCTCCAGATGCTGTGGGCCTGCCTCGACGACCAGATGGTCGACCTCACCATCCCGTTCGTCGGCGAGGAACGCGCGGGCCGGCAGTACCCCTTCGGCGATCTCGCCCGCGCCGGAACCCGTCTGGTCGCCGGCAGCGACTGGCCCGTCAGCACCGCGAACCCCCTGGAAGCCGTCCACGTGGCGGTCAACCGCACGGCCTACGGCGACACGGGACCGGCCGGCACGCGGCCGTTCCTCCCCGAGCAGGCCCTGCCGCTCGAGACCGCATTCGCCGCGTACACGTCGGGCTCCGCGTGGATCAACCACCGCGACGTCGACGGCGGCGCGGGCGTCCTCCGGAGCGGCGCGGTGGCCGACCTGGTCACGCTCGACCGGAACCCGTTCTCCGGTCCGCCCGGCGAGATCGCCGCCGCGACGGTCACCTCGACCTGGGTGGACGGCGCGCCCGTGCACGGCCACTGACTCCGCGACCGACGGAGGTCAGCTGTCGAAGCCGAGGCCGAGGCGGTCGAGGGTCCGCAGCCAGACGTTGCGCCGTCCGGTGACATCGGCGCGGGCCAGCGACCACCGGGTGAGCTGGATGCCGGCATAGGCGAACGGCTCCGGGGGGAAGGGCAGCGGCCGGCGCCGCACCATCGCGAGCCGCGTCCGCTCGGTCGCCTCGCCGTCGAGCAGGTCGAGCATGGCGTCGGCGGCGAACCGCGAGGCGCCGACCCCGAGACCGGTGAACCCCAGGGCGTAGGCGGCCCGGCCGCGCAGGCCCGTGCCGAAGAACGCGCAGAAGCGGGTGCAGGTGTCGATGACGCCGCCCCAGCGGTGGGTGAACCGGACGCCGCGCAGCTGCGGGAACGTCTCGTAGAACTGCTCGGCCAGCAGCCGGTGAGTGGCCCGGCGGTCGTCCAGCGCCGGGTCGATGCGGCGCCCGAAGTGGTAGACCGCGTCGTAGCCGCCCCAGATGATGCGGTCGTCGGCGCTGAGCCGGTAGTAGTGGAACCGGTTGCCCGAGTCGGCGATGCCCTGCCGGCCGGTCCAGCCCACCGCGGCGAGCTGCTCGGGGGTGAGTGGTTCGGTGGCCAGCACGTAGTCGTAGACCGGCACCGTGTGCCACCGCAGCCGGGCCAGCAACGGCCGGAACGCGTTCGTCGCGAGCACCACCCCGTCCGCCGTGACGGTCCCGCCCGGTGTCCGCACGAGCACCCGGCCGCCGCGCAGCGAGACGTCCTCGGCGGGGGTGCCCTCGGCGATGCGGACGCCCAGGGACTCGGCCGCCTCCGCCAGCCCCCACGCCAGGCGGGCCGGGTCCACCAGCGCGCACCCGTCGTCGTCCACCCGTCCGGCGAGGTACGTGGGCGAGTCGACCAGCCTCCGGACGGCGTCGGCGTCGAGGAAACCCGGTTCGTCGGGCTCGAGGTCGGCGACCTCGTGGGGTCGGGTCGCCACGGAGAGGACGCCGTCGATGCGGAAGTCGCAGTCGATCCCGTAGCGCTCCACAGTCGCGGCGATCGCGGCCAGGTTCTCGCGTCCCAGCCGGTCGAGGACGTCGTACTCGTCCGGCCAGCGCCGGCGGCCGTTCGCCTCGCCGTGGGTCAGGCTCCCCTCGCAGAAGCCGCCGTTGCGCCCGGTCGCGTGCTGCGCGATCCGGTCCGCCTCGAGCAGGAGGACCCGCCGGTCCGGGGCCCGCTCCTTGGCGCGCAACGCCGTCCACAGGCCGGTGAAACCGCCGCCGATCACCACCAGGTCGGTCTCCGCGTCGCCCCGCACAGCGGGTCGCGGAGCCGGTCGCGCCGGCGTGTCAAGCCACAGGGGGACGGCGACGGCTGCATCGAGGACGCGGTCGATCTCGTCGGCCGCGGAGGCGGTCGTCCCGGTCATCGCCCACTCCCTGGAGCCGTCGCGCTCGTCGCGCCCAGACTCTCCGTCAGGAAGGGATTCGGCGGCGTAACGGGAAAGATACAACTGGTTCCCTTGTCATCGGGGCTCCGAACTGTGAGAGTCAGCTTCCAGTCGTACACGGAGCACTGATTCCGGATCGGACGCGAGGAGGTGGCATGGGCGCGCTGCCGGAGTTCGCCACCGGCATGCCCTCCCGCTCCGACCGCCGGGCCGCTCCCCGTTGAGAGGAAGCGCCGCCATGGAACGCGATCTGCCCCCGCTCACGCTGCCCCTGCTCCGTGGCACCCTGAGCCGGCGGACCTTCTTCCGCGGCGCGGGTGCGGCCGGCCTGGCCGCGCTGCTCGCCGCCTGCGGCACCGCGGCACAAGCGCCGAAGTCGTCCGAGGACCGTGCCGCCGAGGACAAGTCGGACAAGGAAAAGGTCGTCAACTGGTCGAACTGGCCGGAGTACATCGACGTCGACGACGCGGGCAAGCGGCCCACCCTCGAGGCGTTCATGAAGCAGTCCGGCATCAAGGTGGACTACACCGAGGACTACAACGACAACGACGAGTTCTTCGCCAAGGTCCAGCCGCAGCTCTCGGCCGGCCAGGACACCGGTCGTGACGTGTGGTGCAGCACCGACTGGATGGTCGCGCGGCTGATCCGCCTCGGGTGGGTGCAGGAGCTGGACAAGGGCAACATCCCCAACGCGGACAACCTCGAGGACAACCTCGCCGACGTGGAGTTCGACAAGGGCCGCAAGTACTCCCTGCCCTGGCAGAGCGGCTTCACCGGCATCGGCTACAACCCCGACGCCACCGGCGGCAAGAAGGTCGAGAGCATCGACCAGCTGCTCACCGACAAGACGCTCAAGGGCCGGGTCACGCTGCTCACCGAGATGCGCGACACCGTCGGCATGGTGCTGCTCGCGATGGGCAAGGACCCCGCGTCGTTCACCGACGCCGACTTCGACGCGGCAATGACCGAGCTGCAGAACGCCCGCGACGCGGGCCAGTTCCGCGGCTTCACCGGCAACGAGTACACCAGCGGCCTCGCCTCGGGCGAGATCGCCGCCTGTCTGGCGTGGACCGGCGACGTCGTCCAGCTGCAGGCCGACAACCCGAAGCTCGGGTACGCGCTGCCCGCCACCGGCCACATGATCTGGTCGGACAACTTCGTCATCCCGAACCAGGCGCAGCACAAGAAGAACGCCGAGCTGCTGATCAACTACTACTACGACCCCAAGGTGATGGCCCAGGTGGCCGACTGGGTCAACTACATCCCGCCGGTGAAGGGCACCAAGGACGCACTGACGGCCGCCGACCCCGACGTGGCCGACAACCCGCTGATCTTCCCCGACGACGAGGTGCGGGCCCACGCGCACGTGTTCCGGGGGCTGTCGGAGGACGAGGAGACGAAGTACAACAAGCAGTTCCAGTCCCTCATCGGAGCATGACGCAGATGGCGACCTCGGCCCTCCAGGGAGCCCCCATGCCCACGACCGACGACCGCACGACCAGTGACGGCGACCTGCGACTGGTCGGGATCACCAAGCGGTTCGGCCGCTTCACGGCCGTCGACGACCTCGACCTGACCGTGCCGCAGGGCTCGTTCTTCGCGCTGCTGGGGCCCTCGGGCTGCGGCAAGACGACGACGCTGCGCATGGTGGCCGGGCTCGAGCAGCCCACGCAGGGCCAGGTGCTGCTGGGCGACCGCGACGTGACCGGCACCAAGCCCTACCAGCGGCCGGTCAACACGGTGTTCCAGAGCTACGCGCTGTTCCCGCACCTCGACGTCTTCGAGAACGTCGCCTTCGGCCTGCGCCGGCGGCGGAAGAAGGAGGTCAAGGCCGACGTCGACGCTGTCCTGGAGCTGGTGCAGCTCGAGCACCTGGCCAAGAGCAAGCCGGGCCTGCTCTCCGGTGGCCAGCAGCAGCGCGTCGCGCTGGCCCGCGCCATCGTCAACCGTCCGAGTGTGCTGCTGCTCGACGAGCCGCTCGGCGCGCTGGATCTGAAGCTGCGCCGGCAGATGCAGGTGGAGCTCAAGCGGATCCAGACCGAGGTCGGCCTCACCTTCGTGCACGTCACGCACGACCAGGAAGAGGCCATGACCATGGCCGACACGATCGCGGTGATGAACGGCGGCCGGATCGAGCAGATGGGCTCCCCCACCGAGCTCTACGAGCGACCCTGCACGACGTTCGCGGCCAACTTCCTCGGCCAGAGCAACCTCATCCAGGCCACGGTCACCGGCACCGCGGGCGACGACCTGCTCATCGACGTCCACGGGCAGCGGGTGACCCTCCCCCGGCAGCGGTCGACCGTCACCGACGGCCGGCTGTGGCTCGGCGTGCGGCCGGAGAAGCTCCGCGTCGCCGGCCCGGATGACGCCGGCAACCGGCTGACCGGCATCGTCACCGATGCCTCCTTCATCGGGGTCGCCACCTACTACCTGGTGCGCATGCCGTGGGGCCAGGAGCTGACCGTCGTCCAGCAGAACGACGGGACGCCGCCGCTGCCGCCCGGCGAGCCGCTGACCGTGACGTGGCTGCCCGACCACGGTTTCGGCCTGGACGCGACCCAGGACGAGCACGCCGGAGCCGAGGCGATCGACCCCGACGCGCCGGCCCCCGCCGGGGCGGCCCGGTGACCGCGCTCGCCGTCCACCCGGTACCGGGGGCCGAGGACGGGCCGCCGGACGACGCCGACGAGGCGCGCGCGGTCGGGCGCAAGCGGTCGACGCCGTACCTGCTGCTCCTGCCCGCCGGCGTCTGGCTGATCATCTTCTTCGCCGTCCCGCTGGTGTTCCTGCTCTCGCAGTCACTGCAGACCGGCTCCCTCACCACCGGGTATGCGCTGACCTGGAACTTCGCCATCTACCCGGAGGCGATCGCCCAGTACTCCGAACAGTTGATCCGGTCGCTGGTCTACGCCGCGTCGGCCACCGTGCTGGCCCTGCTGATCGCGTACCCGCTGGCCTACACCATCGCCTTCCGCGCGGGCCGCTGGCGCAACCTGCTGCTCGTGCTGGTGATCGCGCCGTTCCTGACCAGCTTCCTGATCCGCACACTGGCCTGGCAGAACATCCTGGCCACCGACGGCCCGGTCACCGGGGCGCTGCAGGCCCTGGGCGTCACCGACCTGCTGCGCGGCATCGGCCTCATCGACGGCAACAAGCTGCTGGGCACGCCGCTGGCGGTGGTCACCGGGCTGACCTACAACTTCCTGCCGTTCATGACACTGCCGCTCTACGCGAGCCTCGAGCGCATCGACCCGCGGCTGCACGAGGCGGCCGGCGACCTCTACTCGACGCCGTGGACGGGCTTCCGCAAGGTCACGCTGCCGCTGTCGATGCCAGGCGTCGTGGCCGGCACGCTGCTCACGTTCATCCCGGCGGCGGGCGACTACATCAACTCGCAACTGCTCGGCAGTCCGAGCACCACGATGATCGGCCAGGTCGTCTCGGGCCAGTTCCTCCGCGTGCTCGACTACCCGACCGCCGCCGCGCTGTCGGTGGTGCTGATGCTGACGATCCTCGCGCTCGTCACGGTCTACGTGCGCCGAAGCGGCACGGAGGAGTTGCTGTGACCGCGACCGTCCCCCGGGCCACCACGGTCCCGGCCGCGAAGGCTCCGGCCGCCCGGCCACCCCGCCGGGGGCCGCTGCGCTGGCTGCGCGAGCACCTCGTGCCGATCGCGGCAGCGCTGGCGTTCTGCTACATGCTGCTGCCGAACGTCGTCGTCGTGCTGTTCAGCTTCAACAACCCGACGGGTCGCTACAACTACACGTGGCAGGAGTTCTCCCTCGACGCGTGGAAGGACCCGTGCGGTCCGGCCGGGCTCTGCGACTCGCTCGGGCTGAGCCTGCGCGTCGGCGTCGTCGCGACTCTCCTCGCGACGGCGCTCGGCACGCTGGCGGCGTTCGCGATGGCCCGGCACCGCTACCGCGGCCGGTCCACGACCAACGTGCTGGTGTTCCTGCCGATGGCGACACCCGAGGTCGTGATGGGCTCGTCGCTGCTGACGCTGTTCGTCAACCTGCGGGTCCCGCTGGGCGCCACGACGATCCTGATCGCGCACATCATGTTCTGCATCAGCTTCGTGATCGTGACGGTCAAGGCGCGCGTCGCCGGCCTCGACCCGCGCCTGGAGCAGGCGGCGATGGACCTGTACGCGAACGAGCGGCAGACCTTCACGAAGGTCACGCTGCCGCTGGTGGCTCCGGGGATTCTCGCGGCGGCGCTGCTGTCGTTCGCGCTGTCCTTCGACGACTACATCATCACGAACTTCACCGCGTCCGCGTCGTCGGTGACGTTCCCGATGTACGTCTGGGGCACGGCCAGCCGGGGCACACCGGTGCAGATCAACGTGGTCGGCACCGTCATGTTCCTGCTGGCGCTGTCGGCGGTCGGGATCGGCCAGCTCGTCAGCATGCGCAACCGCAAGCGCGCGACCCGCTAGCCGTTCATGCGCCCGATCAACAGCGTCCAGGGGGCCCGGGACTGGCGGATTCGACGGCGTACCGGGGGATCCGCGCCCGGATCTCGTCCATGTGGATCCCGGCCGCGTGCAGTAATCCCCCTGCGTAAGTGGTCCCAGGACGCACGATCGTGGGTGGTTCGCTCCCCGGATGCATTCCGTGCGGCTGGGGGCATGGCCGGGCAGGGCGGGACGCTCAGCTGTTTCCGAATCCCGCTCGAAGCTGCCGATGAAGCCGCCCCAGCCAGCAGCGTCGCCGTCCGGCGCGGGCGCCGTCAGGACGGGGAGCTTCACGCCGCCCCAGATGACCTCGTAGCCGTGCGGGACGCGAGGGGACAGGAACGCCGCCGGCGGGTGACACACGTCGATCGCGGGCGAGCGGCCCACGTGGGGACAGCGTGCGTATCAAGACGCTTCCGCGGAATCGCGGTCAAGGTGTGCGGCTTGACGATGCCCCGCGGGAGCGCATGACCGGGCGCAGTGTCCGCACGCGGTCCACCATGGGACACCGCTAGAGCGAGGGACGATTCCGCGGAAGCGCGGTCAAGGCCTCCGGCTTGACGGCGTTCCCGCGGGACGGCTCGGGCCGGGCCGTCGGAGTCCTCACACGGCCCATTCACAGACAACCCTCGTTCAGGGTGATCCTGCCCGACTGTCGCACCCCAGGCCTCTGCCGACTGCAAGGTGAGCGCACGAGCCGAGAGGGTCGCGACTTCGCGCGTCGCAGCTGGCGGCGACACCCCGTTCTCTCGGCGCTCGATGTCGCCGTGGCCTTGGGCCTGGCCATCCTCGGCCTTCTCGATCTCGTGGACGGTCACTCGCAGTTGTGCGGCGGCATCGTGTTCGTCGCCCTGTTCGTCCTGTTGGTGGCACTCGTCCGAAGAAACGAGCCGTCCTCGGATTCATAAGCGCCGACAGCCGACGTGGTCGAAAGTCGCCCCGAACGGCCCTTCAGGGCGCGTCACGGCCACAAGGTCTGCCAGTGAGGCCCTGGCGAGAGCACTTCGGCACTGTGGTCGCCCGACGGACTGCGCCAGCATGGCGAAGATCAAGGGAGGCCGACGATGGAATATCGACGGGCTCTCCAGAAGAGGTGGGAGATATTGGCCGCGGGCGCGGCGGCGGCCATGGCGGTCACCGAGATTGTCCCGATCGGCACCCCATTCTACGCGCGGGAAACAATGGCGGGCCGGATCCTGGGGGGAGTACCGCTCCTCTTCAGCGCCATCGGACTGGTCGCCGCAGTCACCGCAATCTTCGTCGGCCGCAGGAGCACGCTGGCCCATTGGTCGGTGGAAAGCCATCCCCTACGGGCCATCTGACTGGGCCACGACGATGCATCCGCGATCGCGGATGCAGGTTGACCCACCACGGGAGATGGGTCGAGGTAGAGGTAGGAGAAGCCATGCGCAAGTTGGCCATCGGCGCGACTCTGGCGGTGCTGGGGGTTACCACAGCCGCCATGTCGATCGCGTCCGCGTCTGCCGCACCCACCAGCACGGCGTCGAATTCGGTGAGGGTTCTACACCTGATCAGCCACCAGACCTCGCTCCAGGTCATCGACATCGGCGCGAAGGGCACAAGCCCCGGCGACCAGGTGATCGAGACCACGGTCGACTTTGCCAACGGCAAGCAGGTGGACCACAGCGTGTTGAATTGCGTTGCCATCACGGTCAGCACCAGTGCGTTCGACGTGCTCTGCCATGGCGCCTTGATCTTCAAGGACGGGCAGGTCGAGTTCCAGGGCGAGACTACTTTCCAGACGCCATTCACAGTTGCTGTCACCGGTGGAACTGGCGTCTACCAGAACGTCGGTGGGCAGCTCACCGTAGAACGGACGCTGCCTGGCACCACTACCGACGTGGAAACGGTGCGGCTCGTCTTCTTCGACTAGCCCCCCTTGAAGCCGCCGTATGAGCGGCCCACCCATGAGACACCTCGACGACGGTGTTCCGGAGCACTGCGCTGGTTCGATCGTCATGGTCAACCCATTGCGTTGAACAATGCCCACGCCAGGACGCTAGGGCGATCAACAACGTGGCAACTGGCACACCACGCGATCAGTCACGACTGAAAGTGCCTGCGCAGATTTCTCGGCCGGGGGCTACCAGAGACTTCTGCCGCCGCTCAATGGGCCGCTCAGGGACACCTCTTGGGTCCGCGTCTGCTGAAGTGGCGACCGCTCCAGCCTTGGCACGCGGCTCGACTCACGATCGCGGACGCCGGCCTGCCTCGTACTCGTCCAAGAACTGTCGTCGCTTGGCTTCCGCGGTCAGTTCGAGCGTCGCGGCAGTTCCTGTCTCTCGGGCGACGCTCCGGAGGTAGGCCGGTCAGGGCTCTCGTAGCTGGCAATGAGCCACGTCCGGGGTCGCCTCCGCCCCGTCGAGTGCAGCTCGGTGACCCATAAGCGGGGCGGCTGCCGATCGCGTCGCGGCCCGGTCTCGGCCACGCGAGAAAGGGATCGGCAATCGCCTACCGGAATGAGCACGTCGCGGACCGCCGACTCAGCCGACGTGTCCTTGAGCGGCCCACTAAGGGACAGGGCGCTAGGCCTCGTCATGATCACGATCCATCTCGGAATCGCATGGGTACTCGTGACGACCCGATCCGCGCGAGACGCTTTCGCCACAATCTAGCGACCCTTGGTCGCTAGTCGCCCAGGCAACCGCGCACGTAGGCGGCCTGCCCGACGTGCTGCAGGTCGTCGGAAAGCACGCTGACCAGCCGCACGCCGAGGGTGACCGGCGGGTCCCACGAGTCGTCGACCACGCGGTCGAGGTCGTCGTCACCGAGGGTCCGCAGGTACTCGACCGTGCGGCGGTGCACCGCGTCGGCGTACCCGAGCAGGAAATCCACCGACCGCACCCGCACCTGCGCCACCTGCTCGGAGCCGAAGCCGTAGCCGGTGGCCGCGTCGTCGACGGGCAGGTCGAAGCGCCGCGCCCAGCCGTCCGCCGTCCACACCTGCTCCGAACCGGCCGCCTCGGCGACGTGGTCGTCCTGGACGCGCAGTAGGTGCCAGGCCAGCCAGCCGATCGGGTTGGCGTCCGGGGTCACCCGGGCGGCGAGCTGGTCGGCGTCGAGGCCGTCGAGCACGCGCCGCAACGTCTGGTCGATCCGTCCGTAGCTCTCAAGCAGCAGGTCCTGTGTCCGCATGCAGCCCGCGGTACCCGCGCAGCGTGCCGACGTACGCCTCCGGTCCGTCCAAGAGCCCGTTATCGCCGCAGCGCACCGGCGCCGTCTCCTCGGTGATTGTCCGGGGTTTTGACGTCGCCGGAGCCGGGTCTGGGCTCCTCACCGCGCCACTTTGCAGACCTCGAATCGACGGTCGCGGCGCCAACAACCGAGGGCCAAGGAACAGCGGTCACGATGCGCACGTGGGTGTTCTGAAGCCGCCCTTGAGGCGAGCCGCTGGTGTCCCTGAACGGCCCACTCAGGGCGGGGTGCCGATCCCGGTCTGTTGCCCCTGACAGCATGCCGAGGCGACAGATGTACCCGTCTCGTCTGGTGTGCGGTGCGGTGCCTGCGCGCAGCCGACTGGCCACCCGGTCATGGCCCTGCAGCGCCGGGGCCGCGATGAACTCAAGCCGGCTACCGACAATCCTCATGGCGTGGGCGAGAACGTCGAGCCCGGACGGTCATGAGGGCTGCAGCTGGAAAACGTGATCAGGGCTGATGATCTTGGTGATAGCCGTGCCGAACGCCGACGACGGCTCGGGAATGCCGGGCGCGGGCTCGTCGGAGTTCAGCAATACCACCAAGGTGGTCTGCTGCTGAGGCAGGTACAGCGTGAGGCTCTCGTAGCCCGGCAGAGAGCCGTTGTGCCCGATCCAGCCCTCGGCGACAAAGATGCCCAGCCCGTAACCGACGTCCGGCGGCAAGGGTGGGGCGCTGACCGTTTGCAGGCGCTGCGCCTGGGTCTCCGGCGAGAGGAGGGCGCCCGTCGCCACCGCCCGCCCCCACGTCCGGAGGTCGTGCAAGGTCGAGATCATCGCACCGGCCGCCCATCCCCACGAGGGGTTCCAGTCGGTGGCCACGGTCTCGCTGCCGTCCGGGGTCTGCTGGGTGTAGCCCTGGGCGTGCGGCTTGGGGAAGGAGGCGTCGGTCGGGAAGAGCGTGTGCTCCAGCTGGAGCGGCTCGGCGATCCGTTGCCGGACGTACTTGTGCAGGGGCAATCCGCTGACCTTCTCCACGACCAACCCGAGCAGGATCGTGTTGGTGTTGCTGTACTCCAGGCCCTGCCCGGGCTGGAAGTCGAGCGGGTGTCGGAAGGAGTAGCTGAGCAGCTCCTGCGGCGTCCAGGGCCGGTTGGGGTCGGCCAGCAGCGCGTTCACGAAGTCCTCGTCCGCGCTGTAGGGGAACAGGCCGCTCCGCATCCCAGCCAGCTGACGCAGCGTGATCCGGTCGCCCTCGGGGACGCCGGGCACGTACGTGGCGATCGGATCGTCCAGCCCGATCTTCCCATCGTCGACCAGCTGCAGGACGCCGGTGATCGTAAAGGTCTTCGTCTCGCTGCCGATGCGGCTGTAGAAGTCCGTGCGCATCGGCGCGCCGGTCGCCTTGTCGGCGATGCCGACGGCCTTCTCGTATCGGCAGTGCGGCCCCCATACCCCGACGATCGCGCCCGGCACCCCGGTCCGCCGCAGCGTGTCGGAGACGGCGGCGTCCAGGTGCTTGGTCGTCTGCGTGCTCTCGCACCAGGCGCCGGCAGTCGTCGGAGAGGCCGAGTCCTGCGCCCAGGCCGGGCTCGGCCCACTCAACGGCGCGAGTGCCAGGGCCGCGGAGGACAGCCCACCCAGTAGAGCGCTGGGCCACCGTGGGCGCTTGCCGGTGCGTGACGATGCGGCCACGGCAACCTCCTCACCGAGCGGCCACCAGCATGGCGGAGCCAATCGGCCGAATCAAGATGCGTGATGACGCGGAATTGGCCGCCTTGTTGCCCACCGGTCGCTGTGGCGGCTCACCTCCTCTGCGTGAGCGAGAGGGATCATGAGGCCTCACGCGATGTGCCGCTTTGCCAACCCTGATCTGCTCTGGGACTACTGTGGCGTCGGCCTTCCGGCAATCGCCTTCTGAAGTACCGGATGGTGGGGCTTGCGCCTCTTCCGGTCAGGGGACTCGATCCAGGCCGAGGTGGCCCGGTCGTCCCGTCCCTGAGGCCGCCTTCAGGGACGTGCCGTCGAAGACCTCGCCGGCTCAGCCCGCGAGGGCGCCGGCCACCTCGTCGAACGCCTCGGTGTGCGCGTCGACGTCGGCCTCCGTCGTCGTCGGCGCCATGAGCGCCATGTTGTGGAACGGCGTGAGCAGGAGCCGGCGGTTGAGCGCGTGCAGGTGCAGCAGGGTCTGCAGCGGGAAGTCGTCGGCCTCGGCGGCGTCGTGCCCGGTGCGTGGCGGCTCCGGCGCGAAGGCGTACTCCGCCCGCGCCCCGAGCCGGGTCACGTGCCACGGCAGCCCGTGCCGGCCGAGCACGTCCGCGACGCCGTCGGCCCAGCGCTGCCCGAGCGGCAGCATGTGCGCGTACGCGTCGTCGGTGAGCACCTCGGTCAGCGTCGCCCGCATCGCGGCCAGGGACAGCGCGTTGCCGGCCAGCGTGCCGCCGATGCCGCCGACGTCGATGTCCTCGAGCTCGACCGCCTTCTGGATGCGGTCGGCCAGTTCGGCGGAGAGCCCGAACGCACCGCACGGGATACCGCCACCGATCGCCTTGCCCATGGTGACGACGTCGGGCTCCAGGCGGTCTGCGGCCGTCATGCCGCCGGGGCCGGCGCACAGGGTGTGCGTCTCGTCGATGACCAGCAGCGTGCCTGTCTCGCGGGTCAGCCGGCGCAGCGCCTCGTGGTAGCCCGGGTCAGGCAGCACGATGCCGATGTTGGTCATGGCCGGCTCGGCCAGCACGCACGCGACGTCGCCGCGCCGCAGCTCGCGTTCCAGCCCCTCGAGATCGTTGAACTGCACGACCGCCGTGGTCACCGCCGGGTCGACCGGTGCGCCGATGTTGCCGCGGCGGGGCACCACGCGACCCGAGGGGTCCACCGTCGCGAACGCCTCGTCGACGCTGCCGTGGTAGCTGTAGTCCATCACCAGCACCCGGGGCCGCCCGGTGAGGTGCCGCGCGTAGCGCAGCACGTGCCGGTTGGCGTCGGTGGCCGAGAGGGTGAACTGCCACTGCGGCAGGCCGAAGCGGCGGGTGAGCTCCTCGGCGACGACCGGCCCGTCGGCGCTGGGCAGCATCACGGTGATCCCGCGGCCCACCTGCTCGCGGACGGCGGCCACGGTGGGCGCGGGTGAGTGCCCGGTCATGGCGCCGGTGTCGCCGAGGCAGAGGTCGATGTGCTCGATGCCATCGGCGCAGGTGAACCGCGACCCCTGTGCCTCGACCACGGTGAGCGGGAAGGGGCCGGCCCACTTCGCCATCCAGCTCATCGGCACACCGCCGGGCATGCCGGCCCGCGCGCGCTCGTGGGCGGCCGCGCACCGGGGATGCTCGCCGGCCAGGCGGCGGGACTCCTCCTCGGTCAGCCGGGCGACGGTGCCGGGGTCGGCGGCCACTGCGGTCACGATCGTCCTCCGATACTCACGGATTGCTCCTCCGATGCGGGTTCGGGCAGGTCGAGGCCGACGGTCTGGCCGCCGTCCACGACGAGGTGGTGGCCGGTGATCCAACCGGCGTCGTCCGAGACGAGGAAGGCGACCGCGCCGGCCACGTCGCCGGGCCGGCCGAAGCGGCCGGCCGGGATGCGGTCGAGGTACCAGGCGCTGGTGCTGGCCTCACTGACCACGGACGCCGTCATGTCGGTAGCCACCAGCCCCGGACCGACGGCGTTGACGGTGATCCCGGACGGCGCCAGCTCGATGGCCGCCGCGCGGGCGAGACCCACCACGCCGGCCTTGGCCACGTTGTAGGCGAACGAGCCGCCCTCGGGGGCGAAGGCGTTCGTCGAGGCGACCAGCACGATGCGGCCGCCGTCGCCCATGACGCGGGCGCACTCCTGGGTGAGCAGGAACGGCCCGCGCAGGTCGACGTCCATCACCGCGTCCCAGTCGGCGTCGGTGACGTCGATCAGCCGGGCCGGCCGCTCGATGCCGGCGTTGGCGACGGCGAGGTCGAGCCGGCCGAACGCCGTCCGGCACGCCTGCACGGCGGCGGCCACGTCGGCGCGGCGGGCGGCGTCCGATGCCAGCGCCACCACGCGGTCGCCGGCGTCGAGCGCGGCCGCGGCCCGGTCGGCGGCCTCCTGGGTCGTGGCGGTCACCACCAGCCGGGCGCCCTCGTCCAGCAACCGCCGGGCGATGCCCAGCCCGATGCCCCGGCTCGCGCCGGTGACGATCCCGGCCCGCCCCGCGAGCCGGCCCCGCTCCCCCACGGTCAGTGCCCGGTCAGCCGGGTCATGACCCGGTCGAGGACGGCGGCGGAGCGACCGGTGCGGCGCTCGCGCTCGTCGATGGCCGCGGCCAGGTGCAGGCCGGTGTTCACCCCGAGCCAGCGCAGCGGCTCCGGCTCGAACCGGGGTGAGCGGTGGCCCACCCACGGCAGCCGGGTGAGCTCCGAGCTCTCCCCGGTGATGAGGTCGGCGAGCGTCCGGCCGGCGAGATTGGTCAGCGCCACGCCGTCACCGGAGTAGCCGCCGGCGCGGGCCAGCCCCGTGGCGGGGTCGTGGTGGACCGACGGCCACCAGTCCCGCGGCACGCCGAGCACTCCGCCCCAGCGGTGGGTGATCCGGGCGTCGGCGAGCTGCGGGAAGAGCTCGACCAGGCTGTGCCGGATCATGTCGTGCACGCCGCGGGCCAGTTCGTGCGACGGGTTGATGCGCGAGGTCAGCCGGTACGGGGCACCGCGGCCGCCCATGGCGATCCGGCCGTCGGCGGTGCGCTGCGCGTAGATGATCAGCCGCCGGTCGTCGCTGAGCGTCTCCCTGCCGGACCAGTCGACCTCCTTCCAGAAGTCGTCGGGCAGCGGTTCGGTCGCGAGCATCAGCGAGTAGAGCGGCAGCAGGTCGCGGCGTGAGCCGGCCAGCGTGCGCGTGTAGCCCTCGAGTGCGCGGACGACGACCTTCGCCGACACGTCGCCGAACGGCGTGCGGGCGACGTGCGGGGCGATCTCGGTGACCGGTGTGCCCTCGTGGATCGTCACGCCGTGCCGCTCGACGGCCTCCGCCAGGCCCCGCACCAACCGGGCTGGGTGGACGGCGGCGCAGTGCGGCGTCCAGGTGCCGCCGAAGACCCGGTCGGCGGCGACCCGCTCGCGCGCCGCCGAGCGGGAGAGCCAGCGCAGATCCTCCTCGCCGAAGCCCCACGTGCGGGCCTCCTCGACCGACTCGCGCAGCCGCGCCGCCTGCAGCTCCGAGGTGGCCACGCAGAGAAAGCCGCCCTTGGTCGCCTGGGCGTCGATGCCCTCGGCCCGGGCGACGGCAAGCACCTCGTCGACGGTCGCGTTCGCGGCGCGCTGCCAGGCGACGGCGCCGTCCCGCGAGGTCTCGGCCGCGATCGTGTCCCAGCTCAGCGGAAGCAGGTTGGACAGCCAGCCGCCGTTGCGCCCCGACGCCCCGAAGCCGGCGAACTCGCGCTCGACGACGACGATGCGCAGAGCGGGGTCGCGACGGGCGAGGTAGTACGCCGTCCAGAGGCCCGTGTAGCCGCCGCCGACGATCGCGACGTCCACCTCGGTCGGCCCGGACAGCGCCGGCCGTCGTCGCTCGAGCTCACCCGCGGGCAGGGTGTCGAGCCACAGCGACGCCGGTGCCGGCAGCGGACTCAGCTGAGCACCTCCGGCAGCGAGGCCGGCGCCAGGCCGTGTGCCTCCGCGACCGGGCCGCACACCACCGCACCGCCGACGACGTTGACCCCCGCCGCCAGCGCCGGGTCCTGCCGCGCGGCCGCCTGCCAGCCCGCCTCGGCGAGCGCGACCGCGTAGGGCAGCGTCACGTTGGTGAGGGCGTGGGTGGACGTGTTCGGCACCGCTCCGGGCATGTTGGCCACGCAGTAGAACACCGACTCGTGCACCCGGAAGGTGGGGTCGTGGTGCGTCGTGGGGCGGGTGTCCTCGAAGCAACCGCCCTGGTCGACGGCGATGTCCACGAGCACCGAGCCCGGCTTCATCCGCGACACCAGCTCGTTGCTGACGACCGTCGGCGCCTTGGCCCCGGGCACCAGGACGGCGCCGATCACCAGGTCGGCGTCCAGCACGGCGCGCTCCACCTCGTAGCTGTTGGACGCGACCGTCTGCAGGTGGCCCTGGTAGATGCGGTCGGCCGCGCGGAGCTTGTCGATGTCCCTGTCCAGGACGATCACCTCGGCCTGCATGCCCAGGGCGATCGCGGCGGCGTTCATGCCGGAGACGCCGGCGCCGATGACGACGACCTTGCCGGCGTAGACCCCCGACACCCCGCCGAGCAGCACCCCGCGGCCGCCGTGCGCGCGCTCGAGGCAGTGCGCTCCGACCTGCGGTGCCAGCCGGCCGGCCACCTCGCTCATCGGTGCCAGCAGGGGCAGCGACCGGTCGGGCAGCTGCACCGTCTCGTAGGCGATCGCCGTCGTGCCGCTCTCGATCAGCGCCAGGGTCAGCGCACGGTCGGCGGCCAGGTGCAGGTAGGTGAACAGCACCAGGTCGGGGCGCAGGAACCGGTACTCCGACGCCACCGGCTCCTTCACCTTGAGCAGCAGTTCCGCCTGTCCCCACACCTCCTCGGCGGTGTCGAGCACCTTCGCCCCGGCCGCCCTGTAGTCGGCGTCGGTGATGGAGGAGCCGGTACCGGCTCCCGCCTGGACGAACACCTCGTGGCCACGGCCGGTGAACTCGTGCACGCCGGCCGGGGTGATGGCCACCCGGTACTCGTTGTCCTTGACCTCGGTCGGAATCCCGATCCGCATCAGTGCGCCCTCGTCCCGCTCGCGCCTACAGGACCTTCCAGGCGCGCTGCAGCACGTCCCGGAGGATCTGCTCGATCTCGTCGAAGTGGGCCTGGTCGCAGGTCAGCGGCGGGGCGACCTGGATGACGGGGTCGCCACGGTCGTCGGCGCGGCAGTAGAGGCCGGCGTCGAACAGCGCCTTGGACAGGAACCCGCGCAGCAGCCGCTCCGACTCGTCGTCGTCGAAGGTCTCCTTGGTCGTCTTGTCCTTGACCAGCTCGATCCCGTAGAAGTAGCCGTCGCCGCGCACGTCGCCGACGATCGGCAGGTCCAGCAGCTGCTCGAGGGTGGCCCGGAAGGCGCCCTCGTTGTCCAGCACGTTCTGGTTGAGCTTCTCGCGGTCGAAGATGTCGAGGTTGGCCATGGCGACCGCCGACGACACCGGGTGGCCACCGAACGTGTAGCCGTGGGCGAAGCTCGTCGTCCCGTGCAGGAAGGGCTCCATGACACGGTCGGTGGCGATCATCGCGCCGATCGGCGAGTAGCCGGAGGTGAGCCCCTTGGCGCAGGTGATCAGGTCGGGCACGTAGCCGTAGCGGTCACCGGCGAAGGTGTGGCCGAGCCGCCCGAACGCGCAGATGACCTCGTCGGAGACAAGCAGCACGTCGTAGCGGTCGCAGATCTCGCGGACCCGCTGGAAGTAGCCGGGCGGCGGCGGGAAGCATCCGCCGGAGTTCTGCACCGGCTCGAGGAAGACCGCCGCCACCGTGTCGGGGCCCTCGGTCTCGATCGCGATCGCGATCTGGTCGGCCGCCCAGCGGCCGAACGCCTCGAGATCGTCGCCGTACTCCGGCGCCCGGTAGAAGTTGGTGTTGGCCACCTTGAAGGCGCCGGGCACCAGCGGCTCGAACATCTCCTTGGCCGCCGGGATGCCGGTGATCGACAGCGCCCCGTGCGGGGTGCCGTGGTAGGCGACGGCACGGCTGATGACCTTGTGCTTGAGCGGCTTGCCCTGCAGCTTCCAGAACTGCTTGGCGACCTTCCACGCCGTCTCGACGGCCTCGCCACCACCGGTGGTGAAGAAGACCCGGTTGAGGTCACCGGGCGCCAGGCTCGCGAGGCGCTCGGCGAGCTCGATCGCCTGCGGGTGCGCGTAGGACCACAGCGGGAAGAACGCCAGCTGCTCCGCCTGGCGGGCGGCGGCCTCGGCGAGCTCCCGCCGGCCGTGCCCGGCCTGGACGACGAACAGCCCCGACAGCGCGTCGAGGTAGCGCCGGCCCTGGTCGTCCCAGATGTAGGGACCTTCGCCGCGGACGATGACCGGCACCGATCCACCGGCCTCCGAGTAGGTCGAGTGCCGCGTGAAGTGCATCCACAGGTGGTCGCTGGCGCGCTGCGAGAGCGAACCCGCCGGCTGCTGCTCGGTGGCCAGTTGGGGCGTGGTCGTCATGGCTCCGGTTCCTCGGTCGGTCGACGGAACGGCCCGGTCCGTGCGGGTGCACGGACCTGTGGGCGATCCGGGAGTCGACCCAGCATCGTCGGTTGGAGGCGCCTTTGGCAACCGTATCCGTCATGTCGGCGCGAACCAACCACTGCATCCGTTGGCACTCGTGCCCTGCTCGATGAAATGCCTACATGCCGAAGCCCCGGTGATCGCAGCCCCGGGCCCCCGGCGGGCTCAGGCCTCGGCGGCCAGTTCGGGCGCCTCGCCCATGCGCTCGGGGTGCCGGGTGCCCCAGGCGTAGGTCTGCTTGCGCAGGCCCAGGTACACGAAGGTCTCGGTCGACTCGACGCCGTCCACGGCGCGGATCCGGGCGACGGTGTCGAGCAGGTGGTCGTCGTGCTCGCACACGATCTCGAGGAGGACGTCGAACGAGCCGGCGGTCACGACCACGTAGTCGACCTCCGGCAGCGTGGCGAGCTGGTCGGCGACGGCCCGGGCATCACCGGTCGCACGGACGCCGACCAGCGACTGCCGGGCGAAGCCGAGCTGCATGGGGTCGGTGACGGCGACGATCTGCATGACGCCGGCGTCGAGCAACCGCTGCACGCGCTGGCGAACTGCGGCCTCCGACAGCCCCACGGCCGCCGCGATCCGCGCGTAGGACCGCCGGCCGTCCTCCTGGAGCTGCTCGATGATCGACCGCGACACGTCGTCGAGAACGAGGTTCCGGTCCCGGCTGGTCATCGCGCCTCCTGTCGACGTCCGGGGTCGATCCATAGCGGTGGCCGCCCCGTCCGCCGCAGCGTAGTGGTCCCGCGACGGAGCGCGCCGTGTCCCGACGACCGCATCACCCTCGCGGACGCCCGCCCCGCTCACGGGATGATCACGATGGTTCCGCCGCCGGCGCGGCGACGGCCCGTCAACCGCCCACGCCAGACAGGACTCGCCACGCCTCGCTACGGCGCCCAGCACGGCCCCGACATCACCTACCTCGGCGTCGACCGGTGCGACCTCCATGACCCCGCCTCGTTCCCCGATGCCGACGTCGTCGTCCTCGCACTCCCTTCGACGGCGACACCTCGCACCGGCCGGCACCCGCTTCGGTCCGCAGGCCACCGGATGACCGACGACCTTCCCCACGACGGCTCGCGGCCGAGCCTCGCGCTCCGCACGGACGGACTGCGCGACCTGCGGGTCGTCGACGCCGGGAACGTCGAGATGTACTCCGGCGACATCGAGACGGCGCTGCCGGCCCTCGAGCGGGTGGTCGAGACCGTGCCCCGGTCGGGCGCCATCCCGGTCGTCCTGGGCGGCGACCACTCGATCGCATTCGCCGACGCGAAGGGCGTCGCCAACGTCGTCGGCCATGACCGCCTTCTCACTCAGACCGTGACCGGTATCGACACCAGACCAGCCTCGGAGCAGGATCGCGATCCCCGTTCACCTGCATCGTTCCCAGAAGGTGGGGGCACTCCGATCGGAGGGCGCCATGACGTTCGACCCTGTCCAGTACAAGGCCACCACTCGACAGCAGTGGGAGGACGCCGCCGAAGCCTGGCACCGCTGGGGACCCACGCTGGAGACGTGGCTCGGCCCGGCGACGGAGAAGATGCTCGAGGCTGCGCACATCACCACCGGCAGCCGCGTGCTCGACGTCGCCGCCGGTGGAGGGGGACAGACCCTGGCAGCTGCACAACGGGTCGGAGCCAGCGGCCGTGTCCTGGCGACCGACATCTCACCAAGGATCCTTTCTTACGCCGCCAAGGTCACGACCGAGGCCGGGCTGACCAACGTGGAGACCAGGGAGATCGACGGGGAAATGCTGGACGTCCTGCCGGCGGCGTCCTTCGACGCGGTGATCTCCCGTGTCGGGCTGATCTACTTCCCCGACCGGCAGTCAGCCCTCACTGGCATGCGTCGGGTGCTGCGCCGCGGGGGCAGGATTGCGGCCATCGTCTACTCCACGCCGGAACGGAACTCCTTCTTCTCGATCCCCGTCTCGACCATCCGGCAAGCGGCCCAGCTCCCGCCGCCCCAACCCGGTCAACCGGGACCCTTCAGCCTCGGCTCGCCGGGTGTCCTCGAAGGGGCCCTGAACTCGGCCGGCTTCGAGGACGTACGGGTCGAGGCCGTCCCCGCCCCCTTGCGGCTGCCATCGGCGGCCGAGTGCGTCAGGTTCGAGCGGGATTCTTTCGGCGCCCTGCACCAGATGCTCGCCGGCGTACCGGAAACCGACCGGTCCGCGGTGTGGGACGAGATCGAGCACGCCCTCAGGCAGTTCGAGACCGACGACGGCTTCGTCGGCCAGTGCGAACTTCTCGTCGCGTCGGCAGCCGCCTGAGCATGTCAGCTCCGGAACTGGAAGGTGGAGTCTGGGAAGAGTGCCCGCCAGGTGACCGTGTGCGTGGGTGCACGCCGGCTCGAGCGATCGGTCCGCACTGCCTCCAAAGCCGCTCTCTGTCTGACACGAGAATCAACGGTCGACGGGAGGCGCCTACAGGGGCATCTGCTCTGAGCGCAGAATGGCCCACCCCTGCCATGGTCGGCATGACCGCATCCTCAGGAACCCGTCCGCCTGGAGGGGCGCGAGGCAATGGGCGTCACCGCTCAGGGATCAAGACGAGCTTTCCGCGGACGTGGCCGTTCTGACTGATGCGGTAGGCCTCGGCGGCCCGGTCGAAGGGAAACGTCTGCACCTTGATGACCAGCTCGTTCTGCGCCAGCATGTCGGCGACCTCAGCCAGGGCCTGCATCGGTCTGCTGTCCGCGCCGCCGCCGGTGACCCGGCCGCCGGCCTGACCGGCCGTGAAGTTCGCGATGGACAGCACCTGGGACGGCTCGGACACCAGACTCGTCAGCTCGTCGATGGGCGTCTTGCCCGCGACGTCGAAGACCGCCTCGACCTGCCCGCCGGCGGCGGCTCGGACGCGATCGGCCACGCCCTCGCCGTAGCGGACCGGGATCGCCCCGATCTCGCGCAGGTAGTCCTGGTTGGTCTCGCTCGCCGACGCGATCACCCGCGCCCCTCGGCTCAGGGCCATCTGCACCGCGACCCCGCCCACGCCGCCGGCGCCCCCATCGATGAAGACCGTGTCGCCGGCGGTGACGTCGAGCAGGCGCAGCCCGCGTTCCCCGGTCTCCCCGGCCACCCCCGCGGCTGCAGCCACTGCCCAGTCGACCGACGGCGGCTTGCCCGCCCAGGAATCCAGCACGGCGTACTCCGCATGGGTGTGCTGGCCGAGTCCGAATATCTCGTCTCCCACGGCGACCCCGGTGACCCCCTCGCCGACCTCGTCCACCACGCCGGCGGCGTCGTACCCGAGGTACCCCGGTCCGAGCTGCGGCTGACCTCCGGACATCGCCCCGGTCAGCAGTTTCCAGTCGATCGGATTGACACTGGCCGCGCGCACGGCGATCCGGACCTGACCCGCGCCTGCGTGTGGATCAGGAGCGTCGGCCCACGTCAGGACCTCTGGGTTCCCGTAGCTGGTGAATTGCAGGGCTCGCATCGGGCCAGTCTTCCCCGGATGTGCCCGGCAGGCCACGGTCGATCAGCACCTCGGCCAGCGACACCTCCACCATGCCGCAACCCAGGATGTTGGCGTCCGGATGGGCGAGAACGCGGCGCAAGCCGTCCTCCGCCTCCTTCGGGCGCCCTCTGCGCCCGCGCGAGGTCGGCGAGGTTGTTCGAGTACCTACCCCTCGAAAGTCACCGGGACGGTCGGCAAGCAGGCGCTGGTACGCCGAGCCGGCCGGCGCCCCAGAGCGGCCCACGTGGGGACACCCCGGGGCAAGGGAAAGCGGCGAACCCTCGAGGCAGCGGTCGGGATGACTGCAGGCAGGCAGGCCCGACGTCCTGTGGTGGGGCGTGGACGGTCGCTCGCCACCCCTACGTCCGGGGGCGACGGCGGGGGCGGATGTCCGGGTAAGCCTGAGATGCGACATCGGACTTCGGCGGGCGCTGCGACAGGGCAGTTGACTGCAATGCCAACGGCGGTCTGATGTCTGACCGGAGACTGTTCAGCCTATGTGTATCTCCCGGCAGATGCTCCGGCTCTATCCGACGAGAGGATGATGAAGATTCTTCGAAGCCGGCGAGGAGACCGAACAGCTTCGCAGAAGGTCCACCCATGTCGATCGACTTTCAGAATCCATGCAGATATCAACGCTCACCCCTGGCCGTTATCACCGCCCTCCGCAGGAGCCGACTATCGAGGGCGTCGACTGGCTTTACGTGAACGCGGACGGCAGTCAGGCTGTGACACGGCACATCGTGTGATTCGTGCCTGCTGCAGCGACGGGTGGGGGGATGGAGATGAACAACACTCTGTTGTTGGCGGTCGGCCCCGTTGTCGCGGCTGCGATCACTGTCGGTGGCATCTGGCTGAAGGAAGCGCTGCAACGGCGCGGAGTGGACGAGGAACGCCGACGACGTATGGATCAGGCGAAGGCGCAGATCGAAATCGTCGAAGCATGGGCAAGAGCCAGAGCGTCATTGACCGCATCAACCGACTTAGCGGAAAGCGCTAGAGTTCAGGCGCAGGAGTCACTCGATGCAGCATACGACCGAGCAGCCCAATCCATTCATGAGCCGCGGCGTCGTATCACACTGAAGCTCGTCATCTCGCGCCTCTTCTTGCGACAGTTCCACATCACCGGTCCGATGCGACTGGTCAGACTCTTCTATTACGCCTCATTCGCACTGCCCGTCCTCGGCGCGATCGGCCTCCTCGACCAAGCCCAATGGTCCGCATCGGGCTCTGTGATCGGCGCTAACATCGTCGGCTATTTCACGGTATGCGTGCTGCCGACCTGGGTATTGGGATGGATCACTTCCGCGTTGGCCCGGAGACGGCGCGGTGATCCCGATTCGCCTGCCGAACTGGGCGCAGACCTGCCGGGCGGTCTCCGCACAGCTCGCGACACCGTACAGCTCGACCAGTACGCCGAGGTGCGGCCGAGTGGCCGGTAAGAATTGAATTCTGTCGTCCCAAGTCAGATCGTTGTGGTAGTTGGTCGTGACCCAGACCCGCTCCCATGGGCTGTTGTTAGCCGCGACCATCCCGGTAGGGCCTCAGCGGCGGTCTGCCCACCAGGTTCCTCGCCAGGGCGCACCTCCTCCCACGAACGGATGTGCCCCGCGTCGGTCCGTGCGCCCTGGCGGCGGGCGCGGCCGGTGCACGTCGCCGCCTCCTGTCGGCGCGAGCCGGATGCGTATCTGGTCTGGTCGACCGGCCCTCCGTTCTCCGAGAACCGACTGGGGGAGGAACCCGTGAAGACCTGCGATCCGCACGGCATCTGCCATGCCACGCCAGCCGAGCTGTTCGCGGCGGAGGTGTGCCTCCACGAACTCTCCAAGGACGTCGAGGGCCAGCTATCCAATCCGGAGGGACAGCACCACGTCTGTTCGGAGGACGACTGCCGGACGCTCACCACTGACCAGGACCTCGATGTCTCCCTGCGCTCCCACGACTGCGACTCGGACGTCGGCCGGCTGTTCGATGGCCGGTTGCGCAGCGTCGATCTGGCGACGGTGTACGTCGACGGCGACGGAACCCGCCGTGGCATGCACACCGCAACGTTCTCGTGGCGCTCACAGGTCGGGCTCGTTCAGGGCACGCTTTCGGGACTCACAAATGAGGGCACGCACCGCGCGCCTGCCTTCAGCGAGTGCCAGAAGTGCAGCGAAACCGGGGTGATGGAGGGCCGACTGTGCGGCCGGCTCGTGCGTACCACCGAACCCCGCCTGGCCGGGGTCCAGGTGGTCGCCGCCTACCGGCTGCGTTTCGACTCCTCGAGGGAGGGCGCGCTCGGCGGAGTGCGGGGGACGATCGAGGGCCTGGTCGTACGCACGTGCGAGCCGACGGCCTGAGCCGCAGCGGCGCCCATGTGCCGGTCGGCTACCGCGACAGGCGCCGCGACGCAGCCCGTTCGGGCAGCACGTGATCTGTGCCGGTCCGAGCGTCACAGACTCCAGAAATCGACAGGCGCGCAACGGATGACCGGATCCCCTGGGGTCGGCGTTGCGGGTGGGGGCGTCCCCGAACTCGGCGAGCACCCGGGCGCCTCGAGCCGGCCCGAGTCCGGGCTGGCTCCGGCAGTGCTAGGCCGGGTCGCCCCGGAGCTCCTCGAGGATGGGCGCGGCGACCTTGAACGCGTGGTTGGCGGCCGGGACGCCGGCGTAGATCGCGGCGTGCTGGATCACCTCGCCGATCTCCTCGTCGGTCAGCCCGTTGTTCTTCGCCGCCCGCACGTGCAGCGCGAACTCGTCCCAGTGCCGCAGCGCGACCGTGATGGCCAGGGTCAGCAGGCTGCGGTCGCGCCGGGCCAGGCCGGGCCGCTGCCACAGGTCGCCCCAGGCGGTGCGGGTGATGAAGTCCTGGAAGTCCTCGGTGAACGGCGTCGTGCTGGCCACCGCACGGTCGACCCACGCGTCACCGAGCACCTCCCGCCGGGTGCGCATCCCGGCCTCGCGCCGCTCGTCGTCGCTGGTCATCGGACACCTCCCTCGAAGTGGCCGAGCAGCGCGTCGGTGATCTCCGACGTCCGCTCCAGGTTGGCGAGATGGGCGCCCGGGCTCACGCTCAGCAGCTCGGCGCCCGGAATGCCGTCGGCGATGGCCTTCTGGTGCTCCGGCGGCAGTGCCAGGTCGTCGGCGCCCGAGATCACCAGCGTGGGCGCGGAGATCCGCGCCAGGTCCTCCCGCAGGTCGATCCGCGCGACCACCTCGGCGCAGGCGGCGTACCCCTCGTCGTCGCAGCCGGCGATCATCGCCTCCAGCCGGGCGACCAGGTCGGGGTGCTCGGCGGCGTACTCGGGGGTCAGCCAGCGGCCGGCGATAGCCGGCGCCAGCGGGGCGGTGCCCCCGGTTCGGACGGCGGCGGCGCGGTCGAGGAACGGCTGCGGATCCGTCTTGGCCGACGTGCACAGCAGTGCCAGCCGGTCGACCCGCTGGGGGTCGCGGGCGGCCAGCCGCATCCCGGTCATCCCGCCGAGGGAGAGCCCGGCGAAGGAGGCGCGCGCGACGCCGAGCCGGTCCAGCAGCGCCACGACGTCGTCCACCAGGTCGTCGATCGAGTACGGGCCGGCCGGCGCCGGCGACTCCCCGTGCCCGCGGGTGTCGTAGCCGACCACCCGGAACCGCTCGGCCAGCGCGGGCGCCTGCGGATCCCACATGGCGCGGCTCGCGCCCAGCGAGTTGGAGAGGACGACGACCGGCGCGTCGGCCGGCCCCATCTCGGTGTACGCGACCTCGACGGCGGTCATGCGGTCCCCTCGGTCAGGCGAGCGTGTTCGGTGAGGACGGCGTCGACCTGGGCCGACGCCTCCCCGACGTCCGGACCGCCTGTCAGCAGCCCGGCGACGTCGACGTCCTGTCTCCCGGCGATCACGTCGGCCAGCGGGCGACCGGAGCGCTGGGCCTCGCGGACCGCCTCGGCGGCCCCGTCGTGGGCGGCTCCGCGGCCGAGGGACGGTGTTAGGGCGTCGGCGAGTGCACCGGCCAGCTCCGGGTCGCGCGCGGCCGCCACGGTGGCCGCCATGCGGGCGACGTCCGGGCGAAGGACGGTCAGGCACTCGGCGAGCCAGGACGCGGCCGAGCCGACGGTGCGGAGCAGCTCGGTCAGGGTCGGCCACTCGCTGTGCCACGCACCCGCGGCCCGCTCGTGCTCCTGCTCCATCGCGGCGAAGAGCGTCGCGACGAGACCCGGCGCGCGCCGGGCGCAGGCCCGGGCCGAGAGCGCGGCCACGGGGTTGTTCTTGTGCGGCATCGCGGACGACCCGCCGCGGCCCTCCGCGACCTCGGCGACCTCGCCCACCTCGGTCTGGGCCATCAGGACGACGTCGACGGCGACGGTCGCGACCACGCCGGCGGCCGCGCCGACGGCGCCGGCGAGGTCCGCGATCGGCAGCCGGACGGTGTGCCACGGGGCCGCCGTGTCGGCCAGGCCCAGGTCCTCGGCGAGCGCCGTCCGCACCGCCACGCCCGAGCCGGACGAGGCGGCGAGCGTGCCGGCCGCACCGCCGTACTGCACCGGCAGCGAGGCGACCACCTCGGCCAGCCGCAGCCGGGCCCCGTCCAGGCCGGCGAGCCACCCGGCCGCCTTGAGCCCGAACGTCGTCGGCAGGGCCTGCTGCATCAGCGTCCGGCCCATCACCGGATCGTCGCGGTGCGTGGCGGCCAGGCGGGCCGCGGCGTCGGCGGCCGCGGTGAGGTCGGCGTCGATCGCGGCGATCGCGTTGCGGGCGAGGAGCACGAGCGCCGTGTCGAGGACGTCCTGGCTGGTCGCGCCCACGTGCACGGCGACCGCGTCGCGTTCACCGACGGCGTCCCGCAGGACACGCACCAGCGGCGGCACCGGGTTGCCTGCGTCCGCCGCTCTCGCCACGACGGTCGCGAGGTCGAGCCGCCCGGGGTCCGCGCAGGCCTTCGTCACCGCGTCGGCGGCGGTGGTGGGGACGAGCCCCGCGCCCGCGGCCACGCGCGCGAGCGCGGCCTCGACGTCGAGCAGGGCGCGGAACCAGGCGTCGTCCGACACGGCGGCGGCCGCTCCCCCGCGGGCGAACGTGCCGTCGAAGAGACCGCTCACGTGTCCTCCTCGCTGGCGCTCGTCGGCCACGTTCGCGATGCTGCTGCGCTGATGCGTGAGCTCGCAAGCTCGCTCACGTGCCCTTCCTACCGGAGCCGCTCAAACCGCGAAGAAGACGGTCTCGCGGTCGCCCTGGAGGTGGATGTCGAGCCGGTAGCCGTCGCCGGCCGGCTCCGCGACCAGGGTGCGCCGCTGCTCCTCCGACAGGCCGCGCAGGACGGCGTCCTCGGCGTTGGCCTCGGCCTCGTCGGCGAAGTAGATCCGGGTCACGACCCGGTCCAGCAGCCCGCGGGCGAACACCGAGACGTCGATGTGCGGGGCCTGCAGCCCGCCCTCGCCGTCGGGCAGCCGGCCGGGCTTGAGCGTGAAGACGCCGAACTCACCGGGCGGGTCGACCGTCGCCGAGCGGGCGTAGCCGCGGAACCGCGGGTAGGACGCCTGCCCGCGAGGGTCCTCGGGCGACGCCAAGCCACCGTCGGGGTCGGCCTGCCAGGTCTCCACGAGCGCGTCGGGGACCACGTCACCGGCACCGTCGAGCACCCGGCCGCGGATCCAGAAGCCGTCCTCGGTGCCCTCCGCGGCCGCCCACGGGCCGTCGGGCCAGGACAGCCCGATGGCGAGGTAGGGCCCGACCGTCGCGCTCGGGGTGGTGCCCAGCCGGAGCGGCTCGGTCAGGAAGCCGGTACCGCGCTGCCCGGAGCGGGGCTCGTAGGGCACGGTGACGTCCGGGACGTCCAGCGGATTCGTGCTCATGCCACATCTCCGTCGTCATCCGTCTCGAACGGCGTCTGCTCGATCCCCCGCAGCACGATGTCCCACTCGAAGGCCAGCGCCCAGTTGTCCTGGCTGCGGTCGAGGGAGAACCGGTTGATCGCCCGGTGCCGCGCCACCGCGGGGATCGAGTTGAAGATCGGGTCCTGGCCGAACAGCGGGTCGTCCGGGAAGTACATCTGCGTGACCAGGCGCTGGGTGAACGCGCGGCCGAAGAGGCTGAAATGGATGTGCGCCGGGCGCCACGCGTTGTGGTGGTTGCCCCACGGATAGGCGCCGGGCTTGATCGTCATGAACTCGTAGCGGCCGAGGCTGTCGGTGACGACGCGGCCCAGCCCGTCGAAGTGCGGATCCAGCGGCGCCGGGAACCGGTCGACCACGTGCCGGTAACGGCCGCTCGCGTTGGCCTGCCAGATCTCGACGAGGGTGTCGGGCACCGGGCGACCGCCGCTGTCGAGCACCCGTCCGTACACGAGGATCCGCTGGCCGACCGCCTCGCCGCCGTGGCGCAGGGTGAGGTCGGCGTCCCCGGGCTTGACCCGGTCCTCGCCGAGCACCGGACCCGTGACCTCGGTGAGCCGGTGCGGCAGGTCGACCGGGGTCCGGAGGGGCGCCCGCAGTCCGGTGCTCTTGTAGTCGGGGTAGCCGAGCGGAGTGCGCTGTTCGGCCGGCTCGCGAAGGTAGCGCGGCAGGTGCAGGCCGCTCGCTGTGGTCCCGGTCATAGCCGGACGGTACGGCCCGACGACTACGCTCCCCAAGCCGAAACTTCCATCCAGTGAAAGAAGCGTGGCATGGCGGGCCGCAGCGCGACACCCGGTCGATCGGTGACCTCCCGCGCGCTGGCCATCCTGGACGCGTTCGGCGCGACGAGCCCGCGACTGTCGCTGTCGGAGATCGCGGAGCGCTCCGGCACCCCGCTCACCACCGCGCACCGCCTGCTCGGCGAGCTCACCGAGTGGGGCGCGCTGGCGCGCCGGCCCGACGGTCGCTACGAGGTGGGCCGCAAGCTGTGGGACCTGGGCCTGCTGGCGCCCGTGCAGCTCGAGCTGCGACAGGTGGCGGCGCCCTTCCTGATGGACGTGCACACCGCCATCCGCGACACCGTCCACCTGGCCGTCCGCGACGGGCTGAGCGCGCTCTACGTCGAGCGGGTCTCGGGCCGGGAGTCGGTGCCGGTGGTCAGCTCGGTCGGCAGCCGGCTGCCACTGCACGCCACCGGCGTGGGCAAGGTGCTGCTCGCCGCGGCCCCGGCGGAGGTCGAGGAGGAGGTGCTGCGGTCGCTCACCCGGATCACCCGGCACACCGTCGTCGAACCCGGCCGGCTGCGCCGCGAGCTGGCCGAGGTGCGCCGCCGCGGCTACGCCCGAACGTCGGAGGAGATGTCACCGGGCGCCGCGTCGGTCGCCGTTCCGGTGCAGGTCGAGGCGGGCCGCGGGCTGATGGTCGCGGCTGCCCTGGGCATCGTCGTCCCCCCGCACCGGCGGGATCTCCCCCGCCTCGTGCCGGTGCTCGAGGTGGCGGCCCGCGGCATCGGCCGGGAGCTGGCGCGCACCCGCGACTTCCGATGAGCGGAAGCGCCTGGTTCCGCGGAACGCCCGTCGCCGCGACACTCCCGGCATGCGCACCCAGGTGGGGATCATCGGAGCCGGTCCGGCCGGTCTGCTGCTGTCGCGGCTGCTGACGCTGCAGGGCATCGACACCGTCGTCCTGGAAAACCGCTCGCGGGAGTACGTGGAGGCCCGGATCCGGGCGGGCATCCTCGAGCAGCACACCGTCGACACGCTCGTGGCCGCCGGCGTCGGCGACCGGCTGCGCCGGGAGGGTCTCGAGCACTCCGGCATCCACCTGCAGTACCCGGGCACCCGGCACACGCTGGACTTCCCGGCGCTGTGCGGACGTTCCGTCTGGGTCTACGGGCAGACCGAGGTCACCAAGGACCTCATCTCGGCACAGCTGGACGGCGGGCCGCCGCTGCTGTTCGAGGTTTCCGACGTCACGACCGAGGACGTCGACACCGAATCGCCGCGCATCCGCTTCACCGACGGCGACGGGGTCGCCCAGGTGCTCGAGTGCGACGCCATCGCGGGCACCGACGGCTTCCATGGCGTCTCGCGGCCCGTCGTCCAGGCCGCCGGAGGGCGTGTCTGGGAACGCACCTACCCCTACGCGTGGCTCGGCATCCTGGCCGACGCCGCGCCCGCGACCGACGAGCTCATCTACGCCTGGCACCCCGAGGGCTTCGCGCTCTACTCCATGCGCTCGCCGAAGGTCTCGCGGCTGTACCTGCAGGTCGACCCGAGCGAGAAGATCGAGGACTGGTCCGACGACCGCATCTGGGACAAGCTCGCCACCCGCTTCGCCCTCGACGGCTGGGAGATCAACACCGGTCCCGTCACCGACAAGTCGATCGTGCCGATGCGGTCGTTCGTCAGCGCGCCGATGCGCCGCGGGCGCCTGTTCCTCGCCGGCGACGCCGCGCACATCGTGCCGCCGACCGGGGCGAAGGGCCTCAACCTCGCGGTCGCCGACGTGACCCTGCTGGCCACGGCGTTGGTGCGGCTCCTCTCGGAGAGGTGGACCGACCTGGTCGACAGCTACTCCGACCGCGCGCTGGCCCGCGTCTGGCGGTGCACCCACTTCTCGTGGTGGATGACGTCGATGCTGCACACCTCGGGCGACGACTTCGACGCCGAGCTGCAGCTCTCGCAGCTGCGACGGGTGTGCTCGTCGGAGGCCGCGGCGCGCGAACTGGCGGAGAACTACACCGGCCTCCCCCTCGACGCCTGACGTCCCCCCGCCGCCGTGATGGCCCGCCGATCCGACGAGAGCACGGCCCACGCTGATGACGCCGATCCCGGGCGTTTCTGCGACCCTGACCCCATGACCAGGGGTGGTCGCGAGCGCACGGTGCTCGCCTCGACCGACGCCGCGGCGTTCGGGTCGCTCCGGCACGCCGCCACGTCCCGTGCCGAGCGCTACGAGATCGGGCGGAGCCTGCGTGAGCGGGTGCCACGCTCGGCGCTGGCAACCTGGGACCCGGACGCCCGCCGTGCCGACCCGGTGCAGCAGGTGATCGCGAGCAACGCGGGCAGGGTGGACCGGCTCGTCCCGGTGCGGATCGGACGGATGGCCGCCAGCCCGTTCGCCTTCCTCCGTGGCACGGCGGGGGTGATGGCGGAGGACTTCTCCGGGCTGCCCGCCACCGGCATCACGCCGGTGATCTGCGGCGACGCGCACCTGGGCAACTTCGGCTTCTACGCATCGCCCGAGCGTGATCTCGTCTTCGACCTCAACGACTTCGATGAGGCCCATCCCGGCGCCTGGGAGTGGGACCTGCGCCGGCTGGTCGCCAGCGTCCACGTCGCGGGCCGGCAGAACGGCGCCTCCGAGAGCGAGTGCGGGGAGGCCGTGAGTCGCTGCGTCCGCTCCTACCGGGAGCACCTGTCGCACCTAGCGGGGGAGCCGCTGCTCGAGCGGGCCTACGAACGGCTGACCGTGGACCGCCTGCACCACACCGCCAGCGGCGCCGGCCGGCGAGCGCTCGAGCACGCCGCGACCCGCGCACGGAGGCGGACCAGCGACCGCGCGCTCCCGCGATTCACCGAGCAGCGCGACGGCGCGCTGCGGCTGGTGGAGGAACCGCCGCTCATCACCCGCCCGGACCCGGCGCAGTACGAGCTCATCGTCGCCGCTCTCGACGGGTACCTGCAGACGCTGCGGACCCAATGGGCCGTCGTCCTCGGCGGCTACCGGCTGGTCGACGTCGCGCACAAGGTGGTCGGCGTGGGCTCGGTCGGGCTCCGGGCCTACATCGCGCTGTGCGAGGGGTCGGGCCCGGACGACGTCCTCTTCCTGCAGCTCAAGCAGGCGCGGCGGTCCGTCGTCGCCCCGTACGTGCACGGCGACTCGGCGTGGCACGCCCACCAGGGCCAACGCGTCGTGGAGTACCAGCAGGCGCTGCAGACGGTCAGCGATCCGCTGCTCGGCTGGACGACGGTCGGCACGCGCCAGTACTACGTGCGCCAGTTCCGCGACATGAAGGGCGCCGTCGTCGTCGACGACATCGACGCCGCGACGCTCGCCGACTACGCCGGCGTCTGCGGGCTGCTGCTCGCCAAGGGGCACGCGCGCACCAGCGGAGCCTCGATGATCACCGGCTACCTGGGACACAAGGACAAGGCCGACGTCCACCTCTGCGCCTTCGCGCGGCGCTACGCGGACCAGACCGAGCGCGACCACGCCGCGCTGCTGGCGGCCGTCGACCGGGGGCTGCTGCCCTGCGAGAGCGGCGTCTGACGCCCGGGGTGCGGAGCTCCGCCGAGGCCCCGGTTACCGGCGGGTAGCAGATGTGGGATCGTCGGGTCGACCCGATGCGACGGCGGCGCCACAGGGGCGTGTCCGCCGTCAGGAATGAGGACCGATGCGGTTGCAGCTGTCTCCGGAGCTCGAGGCCTTCCGGGAGGAGATGCGGACCTTCTTCACCACGCAGGTGCCGCAGGAGATCCGCGACACCGTCGCGGCCCACCGGCACGTGAGCAAGGAGCAGTACGTCGAGACGCAGCGGGTGCTCAACGCCGCCGGCCTCGCGGTGCCGCACTGGCCGATCGAGTGGGGCGGTCGCGACTGGACGCCGCTGCAGCGCCACATCTGGCGCGAGGAGATGCAACTGGCCAACGTGCCGGAGCCGCTCGCCTTCAACACCTCGATGATCGGCCCGGTGCTGGCCGCCTTCGGCAACCGGGAGCAGAAGGAGCGGTTCCTGGCGAAGACGGCGAACCTCGACATCTGGTGGTGCCAGGGCTTCTCCGAGCCCGACGCCGGCTCCGACCTCGCCTCGCTGCGCACCACCGCCGTCCGGGACGGCGACGACTGGGTCGTCAACGGTCAGAAGACGTGGACGACGCTCGGCCAGCACGCCGACTGGATCTTCTGCCTGGTCCGCACCGACCCGACCGCGGAGAAGAAGCAGCGCGGCATCTCGCTGCTGGTCTTCCCCATGGACTCCCCCGGCGTCACCCTGCGCCCCATCGAGCTCGTCGACGGCGGCTTCGAGGTCAACGAGGTCTTCTTCGAGGACGTCCGCGTGCCCGCGGAGAACCTCATCGGCGAGGAGAACCGCGGCTGGGACTACGCCAAGTTCCTCCTCGGCAACGAGCGGGTCGGCATCGCCCGCATCGGCTCGACGAAGCGGATGCTCGCCCAGGCCAAGGAGCACGCCCGCGAGATCACCGTCGACGGCCGCTCCCTCGCCGAGGACCCGCACATGGCCGCGCGCATCGCCGAGGTCGAGAACGAGCTCGTGGCCCTCGAGCTGACCGCCCTGCGGGTGGTCGCGAACTCCGCCGACGGAAAGCCCCACCCGGCGTCGTCGGTGCTCAAGCTGCGCGGCTCGGAGCTGCAGCAGGCCGCCACCGAGCTGCTCCTCGACATCGCCGGCCCGCTGTCGCTCGCCTCGTTCGCCGACGACGGCTCCGACATCCCCGACTGGGCGCGGGTGACCACGCCGCACTACCTGAACTACCGCAAGGTCTCCATCTACGGGGGCTCCAACGAGGTGCAGCGCACCATCATCGCCGGCTCGATCCTGGGGTTGTGAGCTCAGTGAACTTCGACTACGACAGCGAGCAGAACGACCTCCGGGAGGCGGTTCGCGGCCTGCTGGCCCGTGCCTACGCCGACAGCGAGCAGCGCCGGACCGTCGTCAAGGCCGACCCGGGGTTCGACGAGAAGACCTGGTCCCGCCTGGCGGAGATGGGCCTGCTCGGCCTGCCCTTCGCCGAGGAGGACGGCGGCATGGGCGCCGGCCCCGTCGAGGTGGCGATCGTCGCCGAGGAGATCGGGCGGGTGCTGGCACCGGAGCCGTTCATCGAGACCGTCGTCCTGGCGGGTGGGCTGGTCGCCGCGGTCGGCACCGCGGAGCAGCGCGCGGAGATCCTCGGCGGTATCGCCGAGGGGACGACGATCGCGATCTTCGCGCACGCCGAGCCGGGCACCCGCTGGAGCTCGACGGCCGCCGGCGTCACCGCCACGCAGAACGGGGACGGCTGGACACTCACCGGCGTCAAGGAGCCCGTGCCCAGCGGTGCGCGCGCCGACGTCCTCGTCGTCAGCGCGGTCGTCGACGGCGGCACCGGACTGTTCCTGGTGCAGGGGGACGCCGAGGGCCTGACCCGCACCGGCTACCGCACGCACGACGGCACCCGGGCCGCCCACGTCCGGTTCGACAGCACCCCCGCCGTCGCGCTGGATACCGGCGACCAGACGGCCGCGATCGAGCGGACGCTGGCCGAGGCGCGGATCGCGTACGGCCACGAGGCGATCGGCGCGATGGACACCGCACTGCGCACGACGGCGGAGTATCTCAAGACCCGCAAGCAGTTCGGCGTCACGCTGAACAAGTTCCAGGCGCTCACCTTCCGCGCCGCGGACATGTACGTGTCCCTGGAGCTGGCGCGCAGCACCGCGCTGTGGGCGTCGATGGTGCAGGAGGCCGGCGGCGACGTCGTCTCCGCCGCGGACCGCGCCCGGTTGCAGGTCAGCCGCGCGAGCCGGCACATCGGCAAGGAGGCCATCCAGCTGCACGGCGGCATCGGCGTGACCGCGGAGTACTCGGTCGGCCACTACACCAGCCGGCTCACCGCGATCGACCACCTCCTCGGCGACGGCGACTGGGCGCTGGCCCGGCTCGCGGGCACGGTGGCCGACCACGAGACGGTCGATCCGCTCGGCGCCCCCTACGCCCCGGGCGGCGGCGTCGCCTCCGCCTGAGCACCTTCGTATCCGCTCCGCGGCACCGTCCCTCCTTCAGGGGGTGGTGCCGCGGTCGTGGTTACGGCACGCTCCGGTAACGGTGAGCCCCCAGCGGCTCAGCCGTCCCAGGTGTTCCGACACGCGTCGCCACCTGGGGCTTTCGGGGGCGCGCACGATCCAGGCTCCCGCCGACCGTGATCGATGCCGGGGTACCGCCCGGGACGCGAACCCTGGAGGAACCCGTGCGCCTGCCCCGACTCCTGGCCGGAGGCGCCGTCGTCGCGGTCGTGACCGGCACCGCTGCCTGCGGCGTGCAGGCCCTCGAGCCGAAGATCGCCCTGCGCCACGCGTTCAGCGACTTCACCGCGAACCGGTCGGGCGCCCTGGAGCTGTCCATCGCGAGCTCGACCGACGAGGTGATGGCCTTCGCGCAGTCCGCGGACCCCGGCTCGAGTACGTCGGTCATGTCCGATGAGGACCTGGACACGCTGCTCTCGTCGTCCCTCGACGTCGCCTACGACCTCGGCGACGACCGGAAGAGCGAGACCGACGACTCGAGCAGCGTGCTGGTGCGCCTCGACGACCTCGTCGCCGGTGAGCTGCGCTCCGTCGGCCGGACCCTGTACGCGCGGGCCGACGTCGACGGGCTCGCGAAGCGGTTCCCCGACATGCAGCAGGGGCTCGACGAGGTCCGGAACGGGCTCACCGGTGGGGACGGCGTGTCCGAGCCCGCGCCGGCCGAGGTCGTCGAGCCGGTCACCGCGTTCCTCGACGGCGAGTGGGTCTCCGTCGACGTCGCGGCCTACCTGAAGCAGCTCGAGGAGATGGCGGCCGGCCAGGACGGCGGCGCCGCCGGTCTCGACATGTCCGACTACGCGTCGGACGAGATGCGGGACCTCCTCGGCTCCGCGCTCGAGGACGCCGTCACGACCGTCGAGCGCCGGGAGGACGACGAGATCGGCGACCACCTGGTTGCGAAGGTCGACCTGCGCAAGGCCTACACCAAGCTCCGGTCCGGTCTGCCCGCCCTGTTCGACGGCGAGCAGGCCGACGTGATGGAACAGCAGTTGCCTCCGGTCAGCGAGGTCCCGGACAAGCAGATCGACGTGTCCTTCTGGGTGCGCGACGGGGAGCTGAAGCGGGCCGAGCTCGACGTCGCCCAGTTCGTCGACGACGCGGCCGGCTCCTTCGTGCTGCGCGCGGACGTGGGTTCCGGGCGGGATATCAGCGCTCCGGACGGCGCGGTCGGGTTCGACCTCGGCGCCCTGATGACGGCCGGCATGTCCGCCTACCAGGCCGGGGACGAGGCCTACGCAGTCGGCGAGGACGGTGCACCCGTCGGGGGCGTCGTGGGCGACGGACCGCAGCCGGACGCGCACATGATCGCGACGTGGGTGGACATGGACATCGCGGGCATGGCCGGCAGCGAGGGCGGCCAGCCGTCGGTGTCGTTCCTGCCGGAGGTCACGCCCGGCTACGAGGGCACCGCGCCCGGGCTGTCGATCACCTCGGTCGGCGAGCGCGTGCAGGTGGCCGTCGGTCAGGACGTCGTCTGCCTGACCCTCTCCCCCGACGGCATGGGCGGGAACATCACCGAAGGCCCCTGCTGAGACACCGCCGAGTGAGTGCGCCGACGCCCCCTTTCCCACGCGGAAAGGGGGCGTCGGCGCCCACGCTCAGCCGAGGCGGGGTCCGCGCTCAGGCGATCCAGGTCGCGGTGTCCTCGGGCTCGTCCACGTCGCCGAGCATCGCCCGGCGGAGCTCGTCGGCGTCGCCGCGCACCTGGTCGAGGACCGGCACGAGGTCGTCCTCGCGCAGCTGGCCGCAGCTCAACCGCACGATCGGCACCGACTCGTAGTCCTCCGTGCACAGCCGTGCCGCCACCTCGAAGGCGGACCGCAGCAGCGCGCCGTCCGTCGAGTGGAAGTCGTCGACCTCCTTGAGCTTCACCGTCATGGTGTGCGGGAAGCCCCACTGCTCGAGGGCCACGGAGGTCAGCCGCAGGCTGTTGAGGCCGTAGCGGCGGCTCTCGGCGGCGCGACGGCCGGCGTAGGTGGGCTCCGAGTCGACGATCTCGGCGTACCCCGCCGGGTCGTTGTGGTGCAGCAGCGCCGCGCCCATCTGCGCGAGCAGGCCGATGCAGAGCGCGTCCTGCGGGCGCTCACCGAAGCGCGGCGCCAACGTCGAGGCGGCGAGGGCGAGGCTGGTGGTGACCGTCCAGAAGTCCTCGGGCAGGCGCGACTCGTCGTCGAGGTTCGTCAGGGCAACGGTGGCCATCGTGCGGACCGTCGTGAAGCCGACCACCGTGACGGCGAACTGCAGCGACGTGACCCGGCCACGCATGCCGAAGTAGGCGGAGTTGGCCAGCTTCATGACCCGGCTGGCGAGCGCGACGTCCGAGGCGAGGATGCGCGCCAGCGCCTTGGCACTGGTGTCGTCGGAGTTGGCCACCGACACGATCTGCGCCGCCACCGGCCGTTGGGCGGCCATGGTGTCGATGCTGGCGAGGATCCGCTCGATGTCGAACGTCGGGGCCACTGCGGTGATCGTGGGATTGCCTGTCATTCCGGGAAACGGGGTTACGGTCACGACTTCTCCCCGCGCGCGGCGAACCAGGCGGCCGTGTGGCCGCCGCTCATCGGCTTGGCGAGGCTGAAGCCCTGGAGGTAGGTGGCGCCGAGGCGGATGAGGACGGCGGCCTGCTCCGCGGTCTCGACGCCCTCGGCGACGGTGCGCAGGTTGAGGTTGCCGGCCAGCGCGATGACGGCCGACGCGATCTCGGCATGGCCGTCGGCCAGCTCGGCGACGAACGAGCGGTCCACCTTCAGGCAGTCCACCGGCAGGTGCCGCAGGTAGGCCAGCGAGGAGTAGCCGGTCCCGAAGTCGTCGATCGCCAGCTCGACCCCGAGGTCGCGCAGCTGCTGGAGGACGGCGCGGGCGGAGTCCGGGTCCTTCATCAGGGCCGACTCGGTGATCTCGACCGAGATGCGGGCGGGCTCGAGCGCGTGCCGTTCCAGCGCCGCCGCGACCTGGGCCGCGAGGTTGTCGTCGAGCTGCAGCGCCGACACGTTGACGTTGGCGCGGGCGGGCGCCGCGGCGCCGAGGAGCTGGTCCCACTCGGCGAGCTGGCGGCAGGTCTCGTCGAGCACGAACAGCCCGAGCGCCGAGATCAGCCCGCTCTCCTCGGCCAGCGGCACGAACACCGCGGGGCTGACGGGGCCGCGCTCCGGGTGCTCCCACCGGGCCAGCGACTCGACCGCGACGGGCTTGCCGTCCCGGGTGTCGAAGATCGGTTGGTAGAACATGACGACGTCGCGGTTGTCGATCGCGTCCCGGAGGTCGGCGACCAGGCGCAGCTTGTCGCGGGCCTCGGCCCGGGCCTGCTGGTCGAGGACGGTGATCCGTCCCTTTCCGCCGGCCTTGGCCTGGTACATGGCGATGTCGCAGTCGCGGATGAGGTCGCCGGCCGCGGTGTGCTCCGCGGTCTGCACGGTGACGCCGACGCTCGCGTAGGGCCGGATGTCCACGCCGCCGAGGTGCATGGGTGCGGCGAGCGCGACCGAGACCCGCTCGGCGAGGCCGACGGCGTCGGCCTCGCTCACCCGCTCGCACACGACGACGAACTCGTCCCCGCCGAACCGCGCGACCAGGTCGCCGGGGCGCACGGTGGCGCGCAGGCGGTTCGCGACCTCGAGCAGCAGCTCGTCGCCGGCGGCGTGCCCGAGCGAGTCGTTGACGACCTTGAAGTTGTCCAGGTCGAGGAAGAGGCAGGCCAGGCCGGTGGTGCCCGGCTCGAAGCGGTCGGCCACGTACTGCGCCAGCAGCGTGCGGTTGGGCAGGCCGGTCAGCGGGTCGTGGTTGGCCTGGTGGGCGAGCTTTGTCTCGAAGGCCAGGCGGTCGGTGATGTCCTCGATCGTTCCGACGAAGCCGGCGCCGACGCCGGGGGTGAACAGGTGGGCGAATCGGATGACCGTCGTCCGCACCGCGCCGTCCTCCCGGACGAGCCGGGCCTGGATGTCGACCTCGCCGCCGTCGAGGGCGGCGGCCACCTGTTCGATGACGCCGTCGAGGTCGTCCTCGTGGACGGTGTCGACCCACCCCGTGCCGAGCAGCTGCTCGGCCCTGCGGCCGACCAGCGCGCAGAACGCGTCGTTGACGTGGGCGAGGCGCATGCCCTGCTCCGAGAGCAGGGTCGGGATGGGCGATCGCTCGGTGAGCGCGGAGAACCGGCGCTCGTGCGCGTCGGCCGTGGCGCGCAGCGCGCGCTCCTGGGCGTTCGCGGTCGACAGCAGCCGGACGGTCCACGTGCGCCCACCGGGGGACGGCGTGGTCATGACGACGGCCTCGAAGGTCGCGCCGTTGGCCATGCGCACCGGCAGGGTCATGCGGGCGGAGCGCTCGCGGCGGAGCAGCAGCTTGAGCTCGCCGCCGCCCAGGCTCGGGAACAGCTGCTCGACGGGCAGGCCGTAGAGGTCGTCGACGCCGTAGCCGAGCAGCTGGGCGGCGCCCTCGTTGCCCCACGTGAGCCGGTGGCCGCCACCGGCGACCACCTCGGCGACCAGGATGGCCAGGCTGTCGCTCACCGTGGCGCTGTAGAAGATGGTGGAGACGATCTCCGGCGGCACCATGTCGTCGTCGGAGATGCTGACGCTGACGGACACGGTCCTCCTCTCGCCCTGCTGTTCCTTGCGTTCGCCCGATCGGCTGCGCTCTCGCGGACTATGTCGGCCTTTAGGGCCTTAAGTCTTCACTCGAACGTGAGCAGCTCCCCCGATAGGGGTGAGCGCGGGTGAGCGGCCGTATCCCCCGGTCGGAGGCGTGAGCGGGGTGTTGACGGGCGGTCCAACGGGCGGGTTGTCAGCTCCGGCGCCGCGGCCCGTAGGTGAAGCTGACGAAGGCGCCCTCCGGGTCGGCAGCGTTGCGGACGAGGATCTCCTGGAGCGACCGCGTCCTCGTGATGATGGTCAGGCCGGTCCGGGTGAAGGTCGCCTCGGTGAAGACCTGGGGCGCCAGCAGCGGGTTGGTGAGCGCCTGGGTGAACGCGTCGTTCCCGACCATCGCGGTGAGCAGGTCGCCCATGATCTGGTCGCCCGGGTGGTCCTCGGCCCAGATGCCGACGTACCACTCGACGTCGTCGATGTCGCTGTAGAGCTGCTCGAGCCGCCGCTGCACCTCGACGTCGGCGGTCAGGTCGGCGAAGGACGTCTTCGGCTCCAGCCCGAAGCGCTTCCGGTAGGCGTTGTAGGACGCCAGCCGCGCGAACCGCATGAGGGCGATCGAGCGCTCCTCCACCGCTGGGTAGTCGGGCGAGCGCCGGTCCGTCAGGAACGCGGGCGTGTTGAACAGCCCGATGCGTGCCGCGCGGGAGCGGGAGCACTGGGCCATCAGCCACTCGATGCCCTTCTCCAGCACCAGCGCGTTGTTGTCGCGCAGGAAGGTCTTGGAGTCCACGTCGCCGGCGTCGGTGGTCACGCGGTCCGGGACGAGCATGTGCCAGCGGTAGAGCAGGTTGAACTCGACGGCGATCCAGCTCGGCCGGTTCCACCTCTTGTTCGCCGCCAGGCCGGGCACGACCGTCAGCGGCGGGTCGAAGGGCGCGATGTGGCGGATGTACTCCTCCACCACGATCTTCAGTTCCAGGACGATCATGATCATCCTGGTCGTCTGGAAGATCCGTTCGTCCAGCTCGGCGGGGCTCATGTCCCTGGGCCACGCGGGCCGGACCCGGCCCTGCTCGTACTCCCGGGCGAGGAGCCCGGCGATCCGGTTGTGCTCGCGGACGAAGAGGACGTCGAGCGCCGTGCTGCCGATCGTGGAGTTGCCGTGCTCGAGGCCGACGGCGAAGAAGAGGTCCTTCTGCCGGTCGGGGACGCCGGCCAGCAGCACGTCGAGCAGGAACGCCTCGTCGTGCAGGCCCTGGAACTCCGATTTGACGACGTAGGCGCCGCCCGGGGTCCGCTCGAACAGGAACGGCGGGTACTCCTGCCCGTCGATCTGCTGCGACTTCAGCCGGCCGCCCTCCATCGAGCGCAGCATCCGGGTCCGGGGCTCGGAGATCCCGTAGATCTGGCAGAAGTCGATCTCCTGCGTCGAGGTGTTCTTCCGCCAGTCGCTGCGCTCCGTGCGCAGGAAGCTGTCGGTGAACCACTGGGCGAACAGCAGGAACATGACCGATGTGTCCCTCGACGGCTTCTCCCCGCCGGGCGGACGGCGGAACAGCTCGAGCACCTCGGCCTCGGAGGGCAGGGGCTGCCCGGGCGGTGGCGGCGGCAGGTGCCGGCCGGTGAAGGAACGGTCGGTCAGGCTGATCCAGCTGGTGTAGTCCCCGACCAGGGTGAGCGGGCGCGGCCGAGGCTCGGTGGCGTTGGCCAGCAGGGCCACGAACCCCTCGGTGATCAGCCTCGGGCCGAACGGCACGTGCCGCAGCAGGTCGACGGTCACGGCGATCGGCCTCTGCAGCGCGGTCGGGATCAGCGGCATGTCGTTCCCCCTCCGGCACCGCGCCGGCATCCGAGGGACGGCCTCGCGCGGGTGCCGTTGCGGCGCGATGCTCGGGGTGCCGCGGGCGGGGCGTCAATCGGGTCGCTCGCCACCGCGGCCGAATCGCCCTCGCCGCTACCTTGCGCGATCGTGCGGTCGCAAGGAGACCGGCGCACCGCGGGCCGGCGACCGGTGGAGCGACGTGCAACGCGTCACATCACCGGCCCCTCCCGCGCTCACGGAGCGTTGTTCGGCATGATCACTGCGATCGACCCCTCTGTCCGCCGAGGGACCGACCGGAGCGAGGACTTTCCGCGCGGGAAGTCCCTCATCAGGAATGGAGCGCAGCGTTGCGCATCGGAGTTCCTCGCGAGACGACGGCCCGGGAGACCCGGGTGGCCGCGACGCCGACCACGGTCGTCCAGCTGGTGCAGCTGGGTTACGAGGTGGTCGTCGAGACCGGCGCGGGCGCCGGCAGCAGCTTTCCCGACGACGCCTACGGCGCAGCCGGCGCGACGGTCGGGACGACGGCCGACGCGTGGGAGGCCGACGTCGTCCTGCGGGTGAACGCGCCCGCGCCCGGGGAGATCGGCCGGCTGCGGGACGGCGCCACGCTGATCAGCCTGCTCGCGCCGGCCCTGAACCCGGATCTGGTCGAGGCGCTGGCCCGTCGTCCGATCACGGCCCTCGCGGTGGACGCCGTCCCCCGCATCTCGCGCGCCCAGTCGATGGACGTGCTGTCCTCGATGGCGAACATCGCCGGCTACCGCGCGGTGATCGAGGCGGCGCACACCTTCGGCCGGTTCTTCACCGGCCAGGTCACCGCCGCCGGCAAGGTGCCGCCGGCCAAGGTCCTCGTCGCCGGGGCCGGCGTGGCCGGGCTCGCGGCGATCGGCGCGGCGAGCAGCCTCGGTGCGATCGTGCGGGCGACAGACGTGCGCCCCGAGGTCGCCGAGCAGGTGCGCTCCCTGGGCGGTGAGTACGTCGCGGTGCCGGCCGGGGAGGCGGAGGTCAGCTCGGACGGCTACGCGCGGGAGATGGGCGAGGACTTCAATCGGCGCGCGGCGCAGATGTACGCCGAGCAGGTGCCCGACGTCGACATCGTCATCACCACCGCCCTCATCCCCGGCCGGCCGGCCCCGCGGCTGATCACCGAGGACATGGTCGCGTCGATGCGGTCGGGCAGCGTGATCGTCGACATGGCCGCCGCCCAGGGCGGCAACGTGGCGGGGTCGGTGCCCGACGAGATCGTCGTGACGCCCAACGGTGTCTCGATCATCGGCTACACCGACCTGCCCGGCCGGCTCCCCGCGCAGGCCTCCCAGCTCTACGGCACGAACCTGGTCAACCTGCTCAAGCTGCTGACCCCCGAGAAGGACGGCCGGCTGGTGCTCGACCTCGACGACGTGGTCCAGCGCTCGATCACCGTCGTGCACCGGGGCGAGAAGACCTGGCCCCCGCCACCGGTCCAGGTGTCGGCCGCCCCGGCGCCCGCCGCACCGGCGACACCGGCCGTGGCTCCCCCGCCGCAGAAGCCACCGGCACCGGGACGGCGGCTGGCGCTGGTCGGCGTCGCCGCGGCGGTGCTGTTCCTGGTGACCGCCCTCTCCCCCAGCGCACTCGTCGCCCACTTCACGGTCTTTGCGCTCTCGATCGTGGTCGGCTTCTACGTCATCGGCGCCGTGCACCATGCGCTGCACACCCCGCTCATGTCGGTGACCAACGCGATCTCCGGGATCATCGTGGTGGGCGCACTCCTGCAGATCAGCAACGAGGACGGCGTGGTGCGTGGCCTGGCCTTCGTCGCGGTCCTGCTGGCCAGCATCAACGTCTTCGGCGGCTTCGCCGTCACCCGCCGGATGCTCGGGATGTTCGCTCGAGGGCCGGCGCCCGCGGCCGCCAGGCCCGCGGTCGGTGCGGGCCAGGGACGGCGTTCGTGAGCGTCGCGAGCGCCGCCGTGGCGGCCTACATCGTCGCCGGTCTGCTGTTCATCCTGAGCCTGGCCGGGCTGTCCCGGCACGAGAGCGCCAAGGTCGGCAACAGCTTCGGGATCGCGGGCATGTTCCTGGCCCTGGCCGCGACCGTCGCGCTCGTCGTCGACCGCGGCCTCCCGGGCGGCAGCGCCGTCCTGATCGCCGTCGCGGTCGCCGCCGGCGCGGCCATCGGGCTGTGGCGCGCCCGCAGCGTCCCCATGACCGGCATGCCCGAGCTCATCGCGATGCTGCACAGCTTCGTCGGCCTGGCCGCGGTGCTGGTCGGCTGGAACGGCTACCTGTCGGTCGAGGGAGTCGCCCGGTCCGACGGCGGTCCGGTTCTCGGCGGCGCGGAGCGCGGCATCCACTCGGCCGAGGTGGTCATCGGCGTCTTCATCGGGGCGGTGACCTTCACCGGCTCGATCGTCGCCTTCCTGAAGCTGTCGGCCCGGATCAAGAGCAACCCGCTCATGCTGCCGGGGCGGAACTGGTTGAACCTGGGGGCGCTGGTCGTCTTCGCCGTCCTGACGGTCGTGTTCGTGATCGAGCCGAGCGTCGGTGTCCTCGCGGTCGTGACCGTCCTGGCGCTGGCGCTGGGCTGGCACCTGGTGGCCTCGATCGGCGGCGGCGACATGCCGGTCGTCGTCTCGATGCTCAACAGCTACTCCGGCTGGGCGGCCGCCGCCTCGGGGTTCCTCCTGGGCAACGACCTGCTGATCATCACCGGCGCGCTGGTCGGCTCCTCGGGTGCCTACCTCTCCTACATCATGTGCCGGGCGATGAACCGCTCGTTCCTCTCGGTCATCGCGGGCGGCTTCGGCAACGAGGGCAGCGCCGCGGTCGACCGCGACTACGGGGAGCACACCGAGATCACCGCCGAGAGCGCCGCCGAGCTGCTGGCGAACGCCTCGTCGGTGGTCATCACCCCGGGCTACGGCATGGCCGTCGCCCAGGCGCAGAGCGCCGTCGCCGAGCTGACGCGCCACCTGCGGGACAAAGGCGTCGACGTCCGGTTCGGCATCCACCCGGTCGCCGGTCGCCTGCCCGGGCACATGAACGTGCTGCTGGCCGAGGCGAAGGTGCCCTACGACATCGTCCTGGAGATGGACGAGATCAACGACGACCTGGCCGACACCGACGTCGTCCTGGTCATCGGGGCCAACGACACGGTCAACCCCGCCGCCACCGAGGACCCGTCCAGCCCGATCGCCGGCATGCCGGTCCTCCGCGTCTGGGAGGCCCGCGAGGTCATCGTGTTCAAGCGCTCGATGAACACCGGCTACGCGGGCGTGCAGAACCCGCTGTTCTTCCGGGACAACAGCCGGATGCTCTTCGGGGACGCACGCGAGCGGGTCGAGGACATCCTGCGCGCGCTGTGACGCCGCCCGACCCCGCACATCGGAGCCGGACAGCTGCGGCGGTCATGACCTGCGTCGCCGCAGGACCGGTGTCGCAACGCCGATGGCCGGGCGCCGCGACGGTAGTGGCTATGCTTCGCCCCTGAGCGCGCGTCACACAGCCGGCGCGCGGTGGGGATCCGGTGTTGCCGGGCCCCGCCTTCGGACGAGGCCCTGGAATCCACCGGGTCCCGTCACCGACCGCCGGCACGTGTTCGTCCGGTGCGACTCCACGGAGAGCGACGCGTGACATCCCCCGACGACGAGCCTGGACTCGTCGCCGTCCAGCCGGCCTTCGAGGAGCTCGGTCGACTGTCCTTCGCCGAGCACTCGCTGGAGTCGGTCGTCGACAAGGTGACCGAGCTGGCCAGCCGGGTCCTGCCCGGGGAGCCGATCACCTCGGTCACCATCGTCCGGGAGAGCCGGGCGCACACGGTCGCCTCGAGCGGTCGGCTCGCCCTGGACCTCGACGAGACGCAGTACCGACTGGCCAGCGGCCCCTGCCTCGCGGCGGCGACCACGGGACGGCCGGCCCAGATCCTCGACACCCGCTCGCCGACCGACTGGCGCGAGTTCGCCGCCCGCGCGGCCGAGGTCGGCTGCCGCAGCGTCCTGTCCTATCCGCTCCCGGTCCAGGAGCGGGTCTCCGGGGCGCTGAACGTCTACGCCCGCACCACGCCGGCCGGTGACAGCCGGACCCGGGAACTGGTGTCGCGGTTCGCCGCGTACGCCGTCGTGCCGGTGTCGAACATGTACCTCTACGAGACCGCGGTCGAGCAGGCCGGCCACCTCCGCGCCGCCCTCGACTCGCGGGCGGTCATCGACCAGGCCAAGGGCATCCTGATGGAGCGGCTCCGGCTGACCGCCGACCAGGCCTTCTCCGTGCTCGCCCGGATATCGATGACGACCAACACGAAGGTGCGCGACGTGGCGGAGAACCTGGTCCGCACGGGGGAACTGCCCGGCGAGTAGACCGTCCGGCGCCGTCCCGATCGTGGCCCGTCCAGGCGTGCGGCGCCGCGGAGCTGGGCAGTACCGCATTACGGCCCTCCGGGCCGCCGGCAGCACGGAGGGCCCAGGTTCAGCGGTCGACACCACGGCCGCTGGGCCGCTCCGGGCGGCGTCCGCGGTTGCGGACGAGTTCCCCGTCACCGACGGTTGCGTTCGTGGATCCGTTACGGGGGCTCGGGATGCCCCGCCTCCCGGGGCTCAGCGAGCTGATCGGCCTGCTGCAGAAGCAGACCGAGGCACTGGCCCAGCTGCCTCGCACCCTCGCCGACCTCAGCGGAACGGTCCGCGAACTGACGGCGGCCACCACCTCGGCCCGGGAGACGATCGACTCCGCCCAGCGCATGGCCGAGCGCCTCGAGGCGCTCGTCGACGAGCTCGAGGAGCCGGTGCGTGCGCTGCGTCCGGGCCTGGAGCGGGTCGGGCGGGTGCTCGACGACCCAGCCGTCGACACCGTGCCCGACACCCTGCGCCGCATCCACGACGACCTGATGCCGTTGATCTCGGGGCTGCGTCAGGCGCAGGCCCGCATGGGCTCGGTCACCGGTCTGCTGCGCCGCCGGACCACGCCCGAGCAGGACGACGAGGTCTGAACGGCGGAACCCGTCAGCGGGCGGACGTGGTCCCGTCCGCGCCGTCGCGTCGCACGAAGTCGCCGACCGCCTCCTCGAGCCGCGCCCACGTCGAGCTCCACTCGACCAGCGGCTCGAGGATCCGCTCGAAGACCACCAGCTGCTCGTCGAAGGCCTCCAGCTGCGCGGTCATCGCCGCGATCGACCGGCGCTGGGCGGCGACGGTCTGCGCCACCGCCCTCAGCTGCGCCGCCGAGAGCCGGCCGGTGGGCTGGGCAGCGCGGGCAGCGACAGCCGGGAGGGCACCGCTCCCGCCACCGATCGCGCCCGGTCGGTGAAGCTGCGCAGCTGGTTCACGAACTCGTCGATGGAGCGACCGACCAGCCCGCTCGACGACGGTGGCGTGCCGACGTCCTGATCATCCTGCTCGCGCTCGCCGCCCATGGAGCGGCCGTACGGCCGGGCCGCGCCGGCGGCGAGCCCCGCGCCGGGCGGTGCGGCGGACACCCCGCCGTGCGCGCGGGCACGGGCTCTTCGATGGACGAGGATGGAGGGGTGCACCTGCGAACCGGCCGCGTCCTCGCCTCGGGACTGCTGTGCCTGGCCCTGACCGCCTGCTCCTCGGGGTCGGGGGGGCGGGGCGCGGCGTCCGGGTCGTCGACGTCGACCGCTGCGGACACGTCGGCGTCGCAGAGCTCCGGGTCGGCGAGCTCCGCGAGCAGCGCGTCCCCGGAGGAGGCGTCGGTGGACCGTGTCCTCGACGAGCTGGACCCGCGGGCGCGGGTGGCCCAGCTGTTCCTGGTCGGCGTGCCCCTCGGCGGCCTCGGCACCGCCGACGCCGTCGTCCGTAGCGGAGCAGGTGGCGTCTTCCTCGCCGGCCGCTCCCAGGCCTCCGCCGGGGAGCTGGCCGGCACCGCCCGGCGATGGCAGTCGGAGGCTCCGGGCCCGGCGCTGTGGGTGGCCGTCGACCAGGAGGGCGGGAAGGTGCAGTCACTGAAAGGTCCCGGTTTCGCGCGACTGCCCTCGGCCGTGGCGCAGGGCGCCCTCCCGCCGGACCAGCTGGCCGCGCTCGCCGGTGGCGTCGGCGCGGCGCTGCACGGTGCCGGGATCAACCTGAACCTGGCGCCGGTCGCCGACGTGGTCCCTGCGGGCACGGAGCACGACAACGCCCCGATCGGGTTCTACGACCGGCAGTACGGCAGCACCGCCGCGGCGGTGACCGAGGCCGCCGGGACGGTGGTCGACGGGCTGGCCCACGCCGGCGTCACCGCGGCGCTCAAGCACTTCCCGGGGCTGGGACGGGTGCGGGGCAACCCCGACACCCAGGCCGGGGTGACCGACCCGGTCACCGCGGCCGACGACGACCAGGTGGCCGCGTTCGGCACCCTCGCCCGCTCGCCCGCGCACCCGTTCGTGATGGTCTCCTCGGCGACCTATCCGCGCATCGACCCGGCGAACCAGGCGATGTTCTCCCGCGCCGTCCTCACCGGGCTGCTGCGCGAGCAGCTGTCCTTCGAGGGCGTCATCGTGTCCGACGATGTCGGCGAGGCCGAGGCGGTGCAGGGCATACCGGCCGGCCAGCGGGCGGTGCGTTTCCTCCGGGCCGGCGGCACGATGGTTCTCACCGTCACCCCGGACGACGTGCCGGCGATGGTCGACGAGGTCGTGCGGACGAGCCAGAGCGACGCCGCGTTCGCCCGGACGGTCGACGCCGCCGTCCGCACCGCGCTGCTGGCCAAGGCCGAGGCGGGGCTGCTGCCTTCCGGCTGACCACCCTCGGGCCGCCGGCGATGTGCGTCCGTGGCGGCTTCTTCGCCCTGCCGGCGGCGGCGCTCAGGCGCCGACGAGCTCGCGGAGCCGGAGGGCGTTGCGCACGGCGTGACCGTGGCCGTCGTTGTTGAAGTAGACGAACACGTCGCAACCGGAGCCGGCCCACTCCCCGACCCGGTCGGCCCACCAGCGGAGGTCGGCGTCGCTGTACGACCCGGCGTAGAGGTGCTGGGAGTCGGGCCCGTGCATGCGCACGTAGACGACGGGCGCGGTGGCGCACAGCACGCACGGCAGTCCCGCCCCGCTCATCACGCAGTACGCGGCGCCGTGCCGCTCCAGCAGGGCGAAGACCGCGTCGTCGTGCCAGCTCGGGTGCCGGAACTCGACCGCCACGCGCATCCACGGCGGCAGCCGGGCCAGGAGGTGGTCCAGCCGCGCGTCGTCGCGCTCGTGGGCGGGGTGCAGCTGGAGCAGCAGCACCCCGCGCCGGTCGCCCAGCTCGTGCCAGGCCGAGGTGAGGCGGGGCAGCCACGGTTCCGGCGCGTAGAGCCGCTTGGCGTGGGTGAGCCCCCGTGGCGCCTTGACCGACAGCAGGAACCCGGGCGGGAGCCGGCGACGCCAGCTCGCGAACGACGAATCGCGCGGCCATCGGTAGAAGCTCGCGTTGAGCTCGACGGTGCCGAACCGGGCCACGTAGTGCCCCAGCCGGTCGCGCGGCGGTGTGCCGGGTGGGTACAGCACACCGTCCCAGTGGTCGTAGCTCCAGCCCGAGGTGCCGATGTGCACGGTCATCGGGCGCCCGCTACCCCGCGGAGGTCCACTCGGCCCGCCGGAGCAGCCGGAGCCCGTTGAGGGCGACGAGGATCGTCGACCCCTCGTGGCCGGCCACGCCCAGGGGCAGGGGCAGCTCCCCGATCAGATCCCAGGCAACGAGGACAGCGATGACGCCCGCGGCGATCACCAGGTTCTGCACCACCAGACGGCGCGCCCGCCGGGAGAGGCGCACGAGCGCCGGCAGCGTGCCCAGGTCGTCGCGGACCACGACCGCGTCTGCGCTGGACAGGGCCAGGTCGGAGCCGATGCCGCCCATGGCGACACCGATGTCGGCCGTGGCGAGCGCCGGCGCGTCGTTGACACCGTCGCCGACCAGGAGCACCCGGTGACCGTTGCGCTGCAGGTCCTGCACCGCACCGACCTTGTCCTCCGGCAGGAGCCGGGCGCGGACGTCGGACATGCCGACGGACACCGCCAGCGCCGCGGCGGCCCGCTGGTCGTCGCCGGTGAGGAGGACCGGCGGGGCGCTGGTCAGGCTGCCGAGCGCCTGCACGGCGGCCGCTGCCCCGGGACGGACGCGGTCGGCGACCGCGAGGACGCCGGCCGGTCGGTCGTCGATGCGGACGACCACGGTCGTGCGACCGGCCGCCTGCTCCTCCTCGACCAGGGCGGCGATCCCGGCCTCAATCGTGACGAGGGGCGCCGCCGAGCCCACGGCCACGGTCCGTTCCCCGACCGTCGCCACGATCCCGCGACCGACCCGTGCGCGGAAGTTCCCGACGGGACGCAGCGCCAGGCCCCGGTCGCGCGCCGCGGCGACGATCGCCTGACCGATCGGGTGCTCGCTGGGCGCCTCCGCCGCGGCGGCCAGCGCGAGCAGCTCGTCCTCGGTGCACGGCCCGCCGGGCATCGGCCGGACGGCCACCACGGTCGGGCGGCCGGAGGTGAGCGTGCCGGTCTTGTCCAGCGCCACGACGGACGCCGTCCCGAGTCGCTCCATCACGACGGCGGACCTGACCAGGACGCCGTGCCGGCCGGCGTTGGCGATGGCCGAGAGCAGCGGCGGCATCGTGGCCAGGACCACCGCGCACGGCGAGGCCACGATCATGAACGTCATCGCGCGGAGCAGCGCGCGCTGCAGGTCGTCGCCCGCGAGCAGCGGGATCGCGAACACGGCCAGGGTCGCGACGACGACGCCCACCGAGTACCGCTGCTCCACCTTCTCCACGAACAGCTGCGTGCGCGCCTTGGTCGCGCCGGCCTCCTCGACCATCGCCGCGATCCGCGCGACGACCGTGTCGCGGGCCGGGCGGGTCACCTCGACCGCGAGGACGCCGGTGCCGTTGCCGGTGCCGGCGAACACCTCGGAACCCGGATGCTTGTCCACGGGCAGGGGCTCGCCCGTGATCGAGGCCTGGTCGACCTCGGAGGCACCGTCCACCACGCGGCCGTCGGCGGGGACCCGCTCACCCGGACGCACGAGCACGCGATCCCCCACCGCCAGGTCGGCGGCGGCGACCAGCCGCTCGGCGCCGTCCGCGTCGAGGACGGTGGCCTGCTCCGGCGCCAGGTCGGACAGGCCGCGGACGGCGTCCTCGGTGCGCCGGGTGGCGAACGCCTCCAGGGCGCCGGACGTCGCGAAGATGACGATCAGCAGTGCGCCGTCGAAGACCTGTCCGATCGCGGCGGCGCCCAGGGCGGCCACGATCATCAACAGGTCGACGTCGAGCGTCCGCTGCCGCAGCGCCTGGAGCCCCGCCCAGGCCGGTTCCCAGCCGCCGACCGCGTAACAGGCCAGGTACAGCGTCCAGTGGACCGCGGACGGGGCGCCGGACAGCTGCGCCAGGCCCCCCAGGACGAACAGGGCGAGCGCTCCCGCGGCCCAGCGCACCTCGGGCAGCGACCAGAACACCGAGCGACGCCGCGGCGCCGCATCCTCGAGGTGGGCCTGCGGCGCGGTGACGGTCACGACGACGAACGATACCTGCGCAGATGCGAAGGTGTTCAGGCACGCAGACGAGGGCTACCCTGGCGGCGTGCACCACGGCATCGAGGGGTTCGACATGCCGGCTGCCGACGACGTCCGCCGAGCCGCCGACGCGCTGCGCATGCTGGCCGACCCGACACGGCTGAACATCCTGTGGGCGCTGATGCAGGGCGAGACGTCGGTCGCCTGCCTCGCCGACCTGGCCGGCACCACGCCGACCGCGGTCAGCCAGCACCTGTCGAAACTGCGCCTCGCCGGGCTGGTCACGAACCGCCGCGAGGGCACGTTCGTGTACTACACGCTCGCCGACGACCACATCGGGGAGCTCGTGCGGCAGGCGCTGTCGCACGCCGACCACCACGCCGCTGCTCCGGAGCGCTCCCCTCGCTGAGCCACTCCACGCTCAACTCGACCGGAGGATGCAGGTCCGTGCGGGCGCCGTGGGTAGCCGATCAGCGGGTGGCAACCACCAGGTAGCGCTCGTCGGTGATGGGAGCACCCCACAGGGCTGCGTCGTCCAGGACCTGCACCCGTGCGTGGAAGGCGTACTGCTCCACAAGAGCGGTGACCTCATCGGAGGCCAGTCCTCCGCCGGTGTGCCAGCGCCCCTCGATGAGTACGAGTCCCCCGTTCCCGGCCAGTAGGTCCGACCACCGGGCTACAGCGACAGCGGGGTCGGGAAGGGCCCAGAGCAGGTGTCGCGTCAGCACGACGTCGAAGAGGCCCGTCACCGGCGGGTCGGCTGCGTCTCCGATGCGCACGTCGATGGCTACTGCGTGGCGATGAGCCTTGGCTGTTGCCTGCTCGATCATTCGTGGGGAGAGGTCGATGCCGGTGACGCTGTGTCCCAGTTCTGCCAGGAGCACGGCGAGGGAGCCGGTGCCACACCCGAGGTCGAGGATGCGTGCGGGCTCCGGCGGCAGGACGTTCAGGAGTACCTGGCGCCAGGCCGCACGGACGGTTGGATCGACCAGTCCGTGGTCTGGCTCGTCATCGAACGTGGCGGCCTCGGCATCCCAGACCACGCGCATGTCACTCGACATGCCGTCAACGTACGTTTCGCCTCCGACACGTCGCCCTTCTCGGGCGGACAGGCCGGCACAGCGTCGAGACCGTTCCGGGTGAGGCCGGCCGCCGGGTCATGGAGATGCTCGACGCCGACGCTCGGCTGACACCCACATCACGAGTGAGGCCCCGCCCGATCCGGGCGGGGCCTCACTCCTGTCAGGGGCTGCTACCTGGGCTTTCGCCCAGGCGGCCGGCTCAGTACCAGCCGGTGGACTGGGAGTGGCCCCACGCGCCGCACGGCGAGCCGTAGCGGCTGTCGATGTAGACCAGCCCCGCATCGATCTGCCGGTAGCCGTCCGACGTCTTGGCGATGCCGGTGCTCGCCCACGTCGAGTCGAGGAACTGCGGGATCCCGTAGGCGGTGCTGCTCGGGTTCTGCGCGTTCGGGTTCCAGCCGCTCTCCTTGCCCCAGAGGTTCTCGAGGCAGGAGAACTGGCCACCGTCGCCACCGAGCTTCGACAGCGCGTAGCCCTGGAACGAGCCGGAGCCGGAGCTCGCCGGCGCAGCCGCGGGCGCGGCGGCGGGTGCGGGCGCCTTCGCGGCGGCCTTCGCCGCAGCCTTCTGGGCGGCCGCCTTCTCGGCGGCCTTCTTGGCAGCCGCAGCCTCGGCGGCCTTCTTCCGGGCGGCCTCCTCGGCGGCCTTCTTCGCAGCCGCCGCGGCGGCCCGGCGGTCGCGCTCGGCCTTGTCGGCGGCGCCCTGGGCCTTGGCGGCGGCGGTCTGCTCAGCCTGCCGCTCGCTGCGGCTGGCGACCAGCTCCGTCAGCGAACCGACGGAGTCCTTGCGGGCCGCGGCGGCGCCGGCGTCCTGCGAGATGCCGAGCTGCTCGGCGATGCTGACCGACTCCATCTGGGCCTCGGCCCGCGCCGGCGGCTCGCCGCCGGTGAGCACGTTCACCACGAGGGCCCCGGCGGCGGCGACGGCGAGGTAGAGGGCCGGACGACGGACCGCGGCGGGCGGGAGGCGGCGGGCGAGCCCGGTGCGCTGCGACTCGGTGGGGGCGGAGCCGACGGAGTCGAGGACGTCGGTTTCGAGCTGCTCGGAACGGGACAGGGTGGAGGTGGTGCGGCGGGTCATGAGGAGTAACTGCTCCGGGGTTCAGGGCGTGGCAGAGCCCGACCGGTCCGTGAGGACGGCGCGGCGAACTGCTGTGGCTGGTCTGGTGGCAGCGGACGGGCGTAAGCCCGGCTCAGCTCAGGGCATGCCCGGCGAGGCAGTCCCGCTGCGCGACGAGGCAGGGCGGTGCATGACGAGGGCATGGGCCCACGCCGTGCGGCGGCTCTCCGTTTCTTCCGTAAGCCGCCTACCGAGTTAGCTGACGGGTTCGGGCGGGAAGTAGCCCTACCGGCCCGGAGCTTCGCGCTCGCGGGCTGGATTCACCCCAGTACTGCGGTGGGTCCCCGGCTCGCCACCCGTGGAAGGGCGGCGACTCGGCGGCGTCCGGCGAGGTCTCCCCGGTCGGGGACGTGATGGCCTGCCGGACACAGCCAACGTAGCCGTCGTTACCGTCCCGTGACAATCCCAGAGGGCAGGATCACATTTTGTGATGCGTGTCGTTGCCGGTCAGGGCAGGCGCCAGACGGTGGTCCGGCGCGTCAGCGGTCCCTCGGTGTCCGGCACGTCGTACTCCGCGACGCCGACCAGCCCTTCCTTGGGCAGATAGGGCCGTCCCGGATCGCCCAGGAACACCGTCGCTCCCCCGAGCCAGGCCTTGCCGAGGTAGGGCAGCACCCGCTCGGTCATCGTGCGGTCGTAACAGACGTCACCCGCGAGGACGACGTCGACGCCGGGATCGGGCTCCTCGTCGAGGAGGTCTCCGCGCACGGTCACCGGACCGACGCCGTTGTCCTCCGCGTTCGCATCGATGGCGGCTCGGCCGTAGGGGTCCACCTCGCTGGCGACCACCTCCCGGGCGCCGGCCAGCAGCGCGGCGACGGCGACCAGCCCGCTGCCCGCGCCCAGGTCGAGGACGGTACGGCCGGCGACGACATCCGGATGGTCGAGCACGTACCGGGCCAGCGCCTGGCCGCCGGGCCAGGCCGCCGCCCAGAACGGCGGGTCGGAGCCGGGGTCGACCTGTCCGGCCTCCAGCGCCTCCCACAGGGCCACGACGTCGTCGGCCAGGAGCAGGCCGACCTCGGGAACGAGCGACGGGCGCCCCGGCCGGGTGTGCGCGCGGATGAAGCTCGCCGGGACGACGGGGTCGGTGGCCACGGCGCCAGTGTCCCGGAGGGGGCTCAGCCCCTGGGCGCGGGCCGGCCGGCGCGGCGGGCGACGAGCGTCCAGTACGACCCGGGCATCAGCCGCACCAGGACGTCAGGGACCTTCGCGCTCCAGCCGATGAGCAGCCGCGACCGGCGGTTCTCGATCGCCGCCATGATCCGGCCCGCCGCGACGGCGGGGTCCATCCTCAGCAGCTTGGCGAACTGCCTGCGCCCACGTTCGTACTCCTCGATCGAGACGCCGGAGCCGGTCCGCGCCGACACCGCGATCCGGGTCCTGATCCCGCCGGGGTGCACGACCGTCACGCCGATCCCGTTCTCGGCCAGCTCGTGCCGCACCGCCTCGGTGAACCCGCGGACGGCGAACTTGCTGGCCGAGTAGGCGGCCTGCCCGGCGGGGGCGAAGATGCCGAACACACTGGACACGTTGACCAGGTGCGAGCCCGGGTGCGCCTTGAGCGCCGGCAGCATCGCGTGGGTCAGCCGCACGACGGCCCGGAAGTTGACCGCAAGAACCCAGTCGAACTCCTCGAGGGTCACCTGGTCGAAGCGGCCGCCCAGGGCCACGCCGGCGTTATTGACCAGCAGCGTCGTCTCGGGGTGCTCGACGGCCAGCGTCGTGGCGAACCGGTCGGTCGCCTCGTCGTCCGACAGGTCGACCACGTATCTGTCGACGGCCAGCCCCGGGTGCGCCGTTCGCAGGGTGTCGGCGACGGCACAGAGCCGGTCGGCGTCCCGGTCGACCAGGACGAGATTGCTGCCCCGGGCCGCCAGCTGGGTCGCGAGGGCCTCCCCGATGCCACTCGCCGCGCCGGTGACGACGGCCGCGCCCCCCGCGAACGCGTAGGGCCGCATCAGGCGGCCGACCGTTCGATGCGGACCGCGGCGCGCTGGAAGGTCATGCCCGCGTCGTCCAGCGGGCCCCTGCGCATCAGGGCGACGTCCCGCAGATAGTTCTGGTGCAGCCGCCACGGCGTGTGCGAGCCCTGCTTCGGCAGCTTCGCCAGGCTGCGCTGCACGTACCCCGACGAGAGGTCGAGGAACGGCTCGTGACCGCCCTCGGGGGGCGCCACGGGGGTCGCTGCGACGTAGCCGTGCCGGTCGAGGTGGTTGATCAAGCGGCAGACGTAGCCGTTGACCAGGTCGGCCTTCAGCGTCCACGAGGCGTTCGTGTAGCCGATGACCAGCGTGAAATTGGGCACGCCGGACAGCATCATGCCCTTGTAGGAGACGGTCTCGGGGACGTCGACCGGAGCACCGTCGACGGTCAGCGACATGCCACCCATCGGCAGCAGGTTCAGGCCGGTCGCGGTGACGACGACGTCGGCGTCGAGGTGCTCGCCGGACTCGAGCGCGATGCCCGTCTCGGTGAACCCGGCGATGCGGTCGGTCGCGATCGAGGCCTTGCCGGATCGCAGCACGCGGAACAGGTCGCCGTCGGGCACGAGGCACAGGCGCTGGTCCCACGGGTCGTACGGCGGATTGAAGTGCGTGTCGACGTCGACGCCCGGCAGTTGCTTCTGCGTCATCCGGCGGAGGACCCCGCGGGCGGCGGCGGGCCACCGCCGGCTGAACTGATATAACGCCGCCGAGGTCAGCACGTTCTTCCAGCGCACGACCGAGTAGGCGATCCGCGCGGGCAGCCGGGCGCGAAGCGCCTGCGCGAGGGGGTCGCGGCCGGGCAGCGACAGGACGTAGCTCGGCGTCCGCTGCAGCATCGTGACGTGCTCCGCGACCTCGGCCAGGCTCGGCACCAGCGTGACGGCGGTTGCTCCGCTGCCGATGACGACGACCCGCTTGCCGGTGAGGTCGAGGTCCTCGGGCCAGTGCTGCGGATGCACGAACCGGCCGGCGAACCGCTCCTCCCCCTCGAACGGCGGCCGGAAGCCCTCGTCGTAGCGGTAGTAGCCGGCGCAGACCGACAGCCAGGAGCAGGTGATCTCGACGGTGTCGCCCGTGTCGCTCCGCCGGGCCGTCACCGTCCAGCGCGCGTCCTCCGACGACCAGGCGGCCGACACCACCTGGTGGTGGAAACGGATCTTGTCTCGGACGCCGTGCTCGCTCGCCGTCTCCTCGATGTAGCGCCGGATCGAGGGACCGTCGGCGATCGCCGTGGAGTCCGTCCACGGCCGGAAGGCGTAGCCGAGGGTGAACATGTCGGAGTCGGAGCGGACGCCGGGATAGCGGAACAGGTCCCAGGTGCCGCCGATCGCGCCACGGGACTCCAGGATGGCGTAGCTCTTGCCGGGGCACTCCGCCTGCAGGTGGCAGGCGGCGCCGATGCCGGAGAGGCCCGCCCCGACGATGAGGACGTCCACGTGCTCGGTTGCCATCAGAACTCCAGGACCGGGCCCGGCACGGGCCCGCACTCGGGGTGAACGGTCGCGGGACTGTGCCCGGCTGCACGGTATCGACACCGCGTCGAGTCGACGGCCGGGTGCGCGGTGCACGGCCGTGCTCGAGCCGCCCGCGGGGGTCAGGGCGCGGCGATGTCCAGCGTCCCGACGGCGCCGCCCTCGAGGCTGCCCAGCCACAGTCTCCCGTCGCGTTCCCGCACACCCGTGAGGAACCGGAACCCCTCGATCCGGCCGCGGAACTCGTGCACCACGCGCCCGTCGTCGTCCACCGCCACGGCGCTGACGGTGGGCTCGGCCGCGGGCTGCAGCCGCGGCGGGATTTTCGTCAACAAGATCCGCACCGGCTTCGGCAGCGCCTGGATCCTCCGCAGCTGTGGGGCCGCGGGGGCGGGCACCGCGATCCAGATCAGCCCGTCGGAGCCGAGCGCGATGTTGTCCGGATAACCGCTGAGCCGAGTTCCGAAGAGCTCGCTGGTGCCGGCGCGGGCGCCGGTGAGCCAGACCCGGTGCAGCCGACGGGCGCCCGTCTCGGCCACCGCCACGTAGCTCTCGTCCCGCGCCAGGGCCACGCCGTTGGCCAACTCGAGTCCGCCGAGCAGCTCGCTCACCTCCCCGTCCGGGGAGCGCCGGAACAGCCGGCCGCTCCGTGTCCGCTGCACCAGGTCGGCGCGCCACTGCGGGATGGGGAAGCGCTGGGAGGAATCGGTGAAGAAGATCGTGCCGTCGGCGGCCACGGCGGCGTTGTTCACCGCTCCCAGCGGCCGCCCGGCCGCCCGATCGGTCAGGACGCGGACGGCGCCGCTGCCCAGGGACACGGCCAGCAGTCCGGCGTCGGAGGCGCACACCAGCAGCTCGTCGTCGCCGAGGAACTCCAGGCCCAGCGGCCGCCCCGGCACGCGCGCCACGGTCTCCACCGGCGCGCCCACGGCCGCCGTCCGGACGATCCGGCCGTCGTCCAGACCGGCGTAGACCCGCCCGTGCCGGTCGACGAGCACGTCCTCCGGACCGGTGCCGCCCAGCGGCAGCAGGGTCACACCGTCGAAGCCCCGCTCCGTCACGCGGGGCTGTCGGCCTCGGTCGCCACCTTCCGCGTGCTGTAGCCGGGACGCACCACCGTCACCGGGCACGGCGCGTGGTGCACGACCTGGTCGCTGACCGAGCCGAGCAGCAGCCCGGCGAAACCCCCGCGCCCGCGCGCACCGACGACCAGGAGGTCGGCGCCCGCCGCGGCGGCGATCATGCCCTGGGCGGGCGAGGTGTGCACGACGTGGCAGGTGACCCGCACGGCCGGGTCCAGCCCGGCCGCCGCCACATGCCGCGAGAGCTCGTCGTGGACGGCCTGCTCGTACTCCGCGAGCGGGGGCACGTAACCCGGCGACCAACTGCTCGGCCGCGGTGCGGTCATCAGCGACCAGGCGCGGAGCACGTGCAGGTCCATGTCGGCGCGGGCCGCGAGCCGGGCGGCCCAACCGAGAGCCTCCTGCGCGCACTTGGAACCGTCGTGCCCCACCAGGATGCCGCCTTCGAGGTGCACCACCTCGGTCACGTCGTCCACCGCATTCCTCCTCGTCCCGCCCCCGGCACCGGCGGCGTTGCGGGCAGACTGCCATCCACGCCCCGCGACGGAGCCGAGGGGCGCCGCCTGCTCAGGACGCCGAGGTCGCCAGCGGCTCCCGCCGGGACGCCAGCACCGCGACCTCGGCGGAGGAGGACGAGGTGTCCGACGCCGCGGACGCGACGACCTGGAGCGCCTCGCCGATGCGGGCGGTCAGCCGGTGCAGGGTGGCCTGGGCCTCGTCCCGCTGCCGGCACATCTCCTCGACCTCCGCCCGCGCCGCGGCCAGCCGAGCGGCCGCTGCCGCGTCCGCCGCCTCGCGCTGCCGGCGCGCGCGGTCGTCCTCCTCGGCTCGGCGGGCGACGGCCTCGTGGGCCAGCCGCTCCCGCTCGGCCGCCGCCTCGCGCAGCAGGTCGGCCGCCTCGGCGCGGGCCCGGGCGAGCACGCCCGAGGCCTCCGAGCGCTCCCGGCGGACCTCCTCGGCGGCGGCCACGGCGGCCTGCCGGATCGACTCGACGTTCCGCAGGCGGGCGTCGGCCTCGGCGCGGGCCTCGGCCACGAGCCGCTCGGCCTCGTCCACGCCGGTGGCCCTGATCTCCGCGGCCTCCTCCGCCGCGACCCGCAACATCTCACCCAGGCGCTCGGCAACCGGTGCGAGCTGCGGCACGCGCCGCGGCCGGGCACGCCGGAGCTGCTCGAGCTCCGCTGCGCAGCGCCCGTAGCGCGCCAGGAGATGACTGCTCTGCCGCCGGGTCGCGGCCAACTCCGACTCCACCCAGGTCGCGTAGTTGTCGACCTGGAGGCGGTCGTAGCCGTGCAGGCGCACGCGGAAGGAGGGCCGGTGGTCGAGCAGGTCGTCCAGGTCGCCGGAGACGTTGATCCGGCGCAGCGGAGCGAGCATCGCCCCAGCCCCCTCCGGTTCCGGTTGGCCGACGTCGGCCGGTTCTTCCTCGGTGTGCACACCCATCCGGATCCCCCTGGGAAGTGGTAGGGAGGCGGACATTGCCAGAGGGCGCGGAGGCGGAGATCACGATTCGGTACAACTCCGTGCCCTCCCCGGCGTAGCCCAGCGCCGCGTACCGACTCCGCTACCCCACGTACAAGCCACGTACCGAGCCACGTACCGAGCCACGTACCGAGCCGTCCTCCGGACGACGGGAGCCCGGTTCCGGCGGGCGGGCATAGGCGGGGGTACGGCAGTGTTGAGCCGAGCAGTAGTTGCACTCTCAACTAACATCGGAGCACGAGATGCAGTTCGGGATCTTCACGGTCAGCGACGTCACGACCGACCCCACGACGGGGCGCACGCCCACCGAGGCGGAGCGGATCAAGGCGATGGTGGCGATCGCGCTCAAGGCCGAGGAGGTGGGCCTCGACGTCTTCGCGACCGGCGAGCACCACAACCCGCCGTTCGTCATGTCCTCGCCCACCACCTACCTGGGCTACATCGCCGCGAAGACCTCGCGGCTGCAGCTGTCGACGTCCACGACGCTGATCACCACCAACGACCCGGTGAAGATCGCCGAGGACTACGCGCTGCTCCAGCACCTCGCCGGCGGCCGCGTCGACCTGATGATGGGCCGCGGCAACACCGGGCCGGTCTACCCCTGGTTCGGCCAGGACATCCGCAACGGCATCCCGCTCGCCGTCGAGAACTACGCGCTGCTGCGCCGGCTGTGGACCGAGGACGTCGTCGACTGGCAAGGCCAGTTCCGCACGCCGCTGCAGGGGTTCACCTCGACGCCCCGCCCGCTGGACGGCGTCCCGCCGTTCGTCTGGCACGGCTCGATCCGCAGCCCGCAGATCGCCGAGCAGGCCGCCTACTACGGCGACGGCTTCTTCCACAACCACATCTTCTGGCCGAAGGAGCACACCCAGCGGATGGTCGAGCTGTACCGCCGCCGGTACGAGCACTACGGCCACGGCGCCGCCGACCAGGCGATCGTCGGCCTCGGCGGGCAGGTGTTCATGCGGAGGAACAGCCAGGACGCCGTCGCTGAGTTCCGGCCCTACTTCGACAACGCGCCCGTCTACGGGCACGGTCCCTCGCTGGAGGACTTCAGCCGCGAGACCCCGCTGACCGTCGGCAGCCCGCAGCAGGTGATCGAGCGGACCCTCAGCTTCCGCGACTACGTCGGTGACTACCAGCGCCAGCTGTTCCTCATCGACCACGCCGGCCTGCCGCTGAAGACCGTGCTCGAGCAGCTCGACATCCTCGGCGAGGAGGTCGTGCCGGTGCTCCGGCGCGAGTTCGCCGCCCTGAAGCCAGCGCACGTGCCCGACGCGCCGACCCACGCCAGCCGGGTCGCCGCGGCCGGTGGATCGCGGGACGCGACCGTGTACGCCGCCGCCGACAGTGTGACTGGCAAGGCCCCCGGCCAGTCGCGCGAGGAGGTGGAGGCCTGATGGCCACCCGCACGCTCGCCGTCGTCAGCGCCGGCCTGAGCAACCCGTCGTCGACCCGGCTGCTGGCCGACCGGCTGACCAGCGCCGTGGTGGCGGCGCTGCGCAGCCGCGGGGACGACGCCACGGTCGAGACCGTCGAGCTGCGCGAGCACGCCCGCGACCTCGCCGACAACCTGCTCACCGGCTTCCCGAACTCCTCGCTGCGTGGGGCGATCGACACGGTCACCGGCGCGGACGGACTCATCGCGGTGACCCCGATCTTCTCGGCGTCCTACAGCGGCCTGTTCAAGACGTTCTTCGACGTCCTGGACAAGGACGCGCTGACCGGCAAGCCGGTGCTGCTCGCCGCGACGGCCGGCACGGCGCGCCACTCGCTGGCCCTCGACCACGCCCTGCGTCCGCTGTTCGCCTACCTCCGCGCGGTCGCCGTCCCCACCGGGGTGTTCGCGGCCTCGGAGGACTGGGCGGGCGGCGGTGGTGTGGACAGCGCGCTGGCCGACCGCATCGAGCGGGCCGCCGGCGAGCTGGCCGACCTCGTCGCCGGCCGGCCGGCCGGCGCCCGGCCGGTCGATCCCTTCGCCGACCCCACGCCGTTCGAGGAGCTCCTCCGCCGGACTGGCGGCTAAGGCGCCGTCCAGAGGCTCGCCGCGAGGTTGCGAGCGGTGAGCAGGACGGGGTCCTTTCTCAGCCGACCGCGTCGGGGGACGGCGGTGCCGTCCCGCCCTGTTCCGCCTCCCCCGCCATGATCCGCACGATCTCGGCCTGATCGGCGGCGGAGGGCAGGCCCCAGCCCTGCTCGTAGCCGTACACCTCGTCCAGCGGTGCCGAGGCCGTCCGCCCGGTGAGGACCTCCACGGAGTCGGCCTCGATCAACCCGGGATGCTCGCGGCCGCACGCCTCGGCGACCTTGAGCAGGTCGCGGCGCAGCGTCTTCACATAGTTGGCGGCCCGGACCGACTTCAGCGCTGGGTCCAGCCCGTGCGACAGCCACGCGTTCTGGGTCGCTACGCCGGTCGGGCAGGTATCGGTGTGGCACTTCTGCGCCTGGATGCAGCCGATGGACAGCATCGCCTCGCGGGCGACGTTGACCATGTCGCACCCCAGCGCGAAGGCGACGACGGCGTTGTCGGGCAGGCCGAGTTTTCCTCCGCCGATGAAGACCACGTCGTCCTGCAGGCCCCGGCGGGCGAACTCCGCGTAGACGCGTGAGAACCCGAGCTGGAAGGGCAGCGACACCGAGTCGGTGAAGATCAGCGGCGCGGCGCCCGTGCCGCCCTCGCCGCCGTCGATCGTCACGAAGTCCACGCCCCGGCCGGTGGCGACCATGGCGTCGGTGAGCTCCTGCCAGAACACGAGGTCGCCGACGGCGGACTTGATGCCGACCGGCAGCCCCGTCTCGGCGGCCAGCAGCTCCACCCAGTCGAGCAGGCTGTCGACGTCGCTGAACTCGGCGTGCCGGGAGGGGCTCACGCAGTCCACGCCCTGCGGCACGCCCCGGACCGCCGCGATCTCGGCCGAGACCTTGGGGCCGGGCAGCACTCCCCCGAGCCCCGGCTTCGCGCCCTGGCTGAGCTTGATCTCCAGAGCCCGCACGGGCGCACCGGTCACCAGGTCCTTGAGGCGCTGCAGGTCGAACCGGCCCCGCTCGTCGCGGCACCCGAAGTAGGCGGTGCCGATCTGGAAGATCAGGTCGCCGCCGTGCCGGTGGTGCGCCGACAGCCCGCCCTCACCCGTGTTCTGCAGGCAGCCGGCCAGCGCCGCGCCCCGGTTGAGCGCCTCGACGGCCGCCCCGGACAGCGAGCCGAAGCTCATCGCCGAGATGTTGACGACGGAGGCCGGCCGGAACGCGGCGGCCCGGCCGCGCGCGGCGCCGAGCACCTTGGCGCAGGGCAGGTCGACGTCGGCATGCGCGTCGATCCGGGACGGCGGGACGGCGCGACCGAAGGTCCGGTGCTTGATCACCGGATAGCCGGCCGTGTACTCGAGATCGTTGTCGGTGCCGAAGCCGAAGTAGTTGTTGTCGCCCTTGGCCGACGCGTAGACCCACCGGCGCTGGTCGCGGGTGAAGGGCCGCTCCTCGTTGTTGCCGGCGACCAGGTACTGCCGCAGCTCGGGCCCGACCGCCTCCAGCAGGTACCGGGCATGCCCGAGCAACGGGAAGTTCCGCAGCAGGGTGTGCTCCCGCTGCAGCAGGTCGCGGACGGCGACGGCGGCGAGGGCGGTGAGACCGGCGGTGGCCGCCTGGGCGGGGCGCTTCATGGCGTCACCCTGCCCTGCCGGGGGACGTCGTCAAGAGGGACGCGTCCGAGGAGCCGCCTCAGCGGTAGGCGGAGCCGCCCCGCAGCCGGGCGCCGACCGCGACGTGCAACGGCGCCAGGACGACGCCGTCGCCCGCGAGCCGCTCCCGCAGCACCCGGCGGTGCCGCAGGACCCCGACGAGCCCGACGGCCCAGAAGAGGTACTGCACGGAGAACGCCGCCCGGAACGCATTCTGCCCGTAGGCGGTAGAGGCGCCCGGCGTGAGCAGGTCGAGCACCGCGCCGATGGCGAAGATGGTGAGCAGCGAGGCGACGAAGCCGCCGACGTTGACCACGCCGCTCGCGCTGCCCAGCCGCTCGGCCGGGTTCCAGGTGCGCGCGTAGTCGAAGCCGATCATGGAGCCCGGGCCGTTGGTGCCCAGGACGAGGACCAGCACCACGAGCAGGGGCAGCGGAGCCCGCCCCGGCCACAGGAGGACGACGGACCACACGGCCACCGTGGCGGCCAGGATCGCGAAGACGAGGGCGGAGCGGCGCAGCGGCCAGCGCCCGCACATCTGGCCCAGGAGCGGTCCCACCACCATCGCGACGACCACGAGGAGGGTCAGCAGGGTCGCCGCCGTCCCGGGCGACACGCCCTCGCCCAGCACCAGAAACGGATAGCCCCACAGGAGGGCGAACGTGGTGCCGGAGAACTGCGTCGTCAGATGCGTGTAGAGGCCGATCCGCGTACCGGGCTCGCGCCAGGTGCTCGCCAGGTTGCTGCGCACCTCCGCCAGTCCCGCCGCCGGTTGGCGCACGGTGCCCGGTGGGGTGTCGCGCAGTGCCACGAGCACGAGGAGGCCGACGAGCACCCCGATCGCGGCGGCTCCCAGGAACGTCGTCCGCCACGACGTCCCGTGGAGCAGCGCGAGCAGCGGATAGGTCGCGGCGACGGACCCGAGCTGGCCCACGATGCCGGTCAGCTGCGTGACCAGCGGGACGGTCCGGCCGGGGAACCACAGCGAGACGACGCGCAGCACGCTGATGAAGCTCATGGCGTCTCCGGCGCCCACGAGCACGCGGGCGGCGATCGCCGTGGGCACGTCGGTGGCCAGCGCCAGGACCAGCTGTCCGGTGGCCATCGTCAGGGCACCGGCGAGCAGCAGGACGCGGGAGCCGAAGCGGTCGAGCGCCACGCCGACCGGCACCTGCAACGCGGCGTAGACAGCGAGCTGCACCACGAGGAACAGCGACACCGCGGACGCACCCGCGGAGAACCGCTCCTGGGCCTCCACCGCCGCGACGCCCAGGGACGAGCGGTGGAAGACCGCCACCACGTAGGCGAGCAGTCCGACGGACCACATCAGATAGGCACGGGAGGAGGGACGGACGATCGGCGGACGCTCCACGTCGGTCGGCACGGTCACCCCAGGAACGACAGCCGGGGTCGCCGAGAGCTTCCGCACAGTCGCGTGAGTTGCCTCACCGCGGCTTCCTCCCGGACTACGGTTCCGCCTGTGCACAACCTCGTCGACCCCGACGGCGACCCGGCGGTCGACGACGCGCACCGGCGCGGCCGGATCCTCTGGGCGCTGGCCACCTGCATGGCCGACAAGGGCTACCAGGCCACCACGATCGCCGACATCGCCCGTGCCGGCCGGGTCTCGAAGACCGTCGTCTACGCGCACTTCCGCGACAAGGAGCACTGCCTGCTCGAGCTGTACTCCCGCGCCACGGACCGGGTCCTCGAGACGGTCCGGGTCGCGCAGGCCGAGGCGCTGGCCCAGGGGCTGCCCTGGCGGGACCGGCTGCGGGCCGGCATCGGCGCCTACATGGAGGCGCTGGCGGCCGGCCCCGCCGTGGCGTGGGCGGCCCTGGTCGAGGTGCAGGCCGCCGGCCGGTCCGCCCTCTCGCTGCGCCGCGACGTCGTCGACCGGTACGTCGACCTGATCACCGAGGTGGCCGCCGACCTCGCCGAGCGGCATCCCGACGAGGTGCGCCCCGTGCCACGAGGCCTGGTCCTCGCCGCCGTCGGGGGGATCAACGAGCTGATGCTCGCCCGTGTCGAGCGCGGTGAGGCCGAGCGGCTCCCCGAGGACGCCGACCTGGCCACCGCCGTGGTCGTGGGCCTGCTGGAACGCCGCGGCTGACCGCAGGGGCGGCCCCGCTCGCCCGCAGGAGTGAGGTTCGGCTCCGCCGGCGGCGTCCGCTCCCGCCGTGGCTACCGGTGGGTAACCGCGTTTCGTAGGCTCCGGCCATGTCCCTGGTGCAGACGCTGCGCGTCTTCCACGAGCGCCGCATCGCCCTGCCGGTCGGCGACGACGCGCTCGTCCTCGACGTGGGCAGCGGGGACAAGCCGTCCTGGCGCGCCGACGTCCTGCTCGACCGCTATCTGGGCGACGAGTACGCGGCCCAGCGCTCGGGCCGCGGCGCGGCGCGGGTCACCCGGCCGCTGTTCAACGCCGACGCCGCCGCCATGCCGTTCGCCGACGGCGCCTTCGACTACACGATCTGCTCGAACCTCCTGGAGCACGTGGTCGACCCGGCGAGCGTGCTGCAGGAGCTAATGCGGGTCTCGGCCGCCGGGTACATCGAGGTGCCGGAGGCGTCCAGCGCCAAGATCATCGACTTCCCGAGCCACATCTGGTGGTGCCGGCTGGACGAGACGACGGCGCCGCCCACGCTGGCCTTCACCGCCAAGGACAGCCCCGACTTCGACCTCGAGATCGCCGGCTACCTCCGCCGCTCGGGTCTCGACCGCCGGGTCGAGGCGGTGCTCAACAGCCGGTTCGAGCACCGGGTGATCCGGCTGCACTGGTCGGGCAGCATCCCGTTCCGAGTGGAGGGGAAGGTCCCTCCGTCGCTCGTGGAGTACGCCCTGGCCCAGCCCGGGCACACCAGGGACCTGCAGGCGGCGGCGATCCAGGTGGCCACCGACGTGCTGACCGTCCGCCGGCAGCGCCGGTTGCGCCGTCGGCGCCTGCGCTACGACGACCTCGTGCGCCCCGAGTACCGGCTCGGCGCCGACGCGCCGCTCGAGCGGCGCGTCTACTCCGATCGCCGCTGGACCCCGGCCGACCGCAGCGGCGACGCGGCTCAGTAGGGGTCGTAGGGCGAGTCGTGGCCGAGAACCCGGGCCACGGGGCGCAGGCGGAGACGCAGCAGGACCTTGAGGACGACGTTGCGCGCCCACCAGGGCAGCTCGCCGAGGATCCGCAGCCGGTCGCGACCCGTCGGGCGCCCGACCCGGAACAGCGCCAGCGAGCCCTCCCGGCGCTCGTAGCGGAGATCGCGGGACGGCAGCACGTGCCGGAGGATGCCGAGGGTCACGCCGATCGACGAGAAGCAGTCGTGCACCAGGACAGGTGCGCCCTCGGGCAGGTGCACCCGCCACCGGAGGTCGTCCGACACCGTCCAGTAGTCGTGCTTGCCGTCGATGTAGAGCAGCCCGAACGGCCGGGTCCACGACGGCCGGGCCGCCGTGGAGTAGTCGCACACCAACTCGACCGTGTCGTCCATCCCTGCCATCGCGACGTGCCGCTCGAAGTCGTCGCGGGTGCGACGCCCGCCGAACAGGCGTCCGTCGACGAAAGGGTCGATCGCGACGAGGCGGCCGCCGCCCCCGCGGAGCGCGTGCGCGAGCACGACGGTGGAGCGGCCGCGGTGGCTGCCGATCTCCACCGCGACGGCCCCGGGCGCCAGCGACCCGGCCTGCTCGTGGAGCAGTGCGGCCTGACCCTCGGTGAGCCAGCCGGGAATGCCGTCGGCGAGCGCCCAGATGTCGGGGAACCGGCCCTCGGCGGACGGAAGGAGGTGGTCGGTCACTGCGGTCCAATCGGTCGGGGGAACGGCTGCGCGGGCGGCCACGAGGAGGAGGCGCCCGGCGCCCCGGGCGGGATCAGTCGGCCGGCCATGGTGCTCCGGCGACGACGTCGGTCACGCAGATGCCACCGGCGGCGACGTCGGTGACCCGTGCCCGGACGGTCCCATGTCGGGCGGTGACGACGAACGTCGTGTGTCCCACGCCCGACGGCACGGCCACCGCCTGCTCGTAGTCGCCCACCTCGAGGTACAGCGTGGCGGCCTGACCGGTGAGGTAGCCGAGGCGGACCACCTGGGCGCCGGGGCGTTCGGGGAGCGAGCCCAGCGACACCCAGCGCTCCTCCACCCGCCAGCCGCAGTCCTGGACCGGTCCCGTCGCCTCGAGGCTGTGGTCGGTCACGGTGACGGGGCGGAGGTTCGCCAGCCTGTCGAGCATCCGCACGTCCGTGCCGGGCTGGTCGAGTTCGTGCGGCTGCCCCACGGCCAGCAGGAGCCCGCCGAGGTCGGTGCTGACGCTCACGTTCGTCGGGAGCGGGGTGGAGAGCACGGAGACGCCGGGATTCGCGTCCAGCTGCTGGACCAGCGTCTGCACGTAGTCGCGGGAGGAGCGGTGCTGCAACTGCTCGGCCAGCAGGACGCTCGACAGCAGGCAGCTGCAGGTGAGCACGGCGACGACCGGCACGGCGGAGCCCCTCGACCCCGCCGTCCGTGGGAGCCAGGCGCGGATGCGCCTGGTGCGCGCCGGGCCGCTGAAGGCCGCACACACGCCGATCGCGATGATCGGCAGCGCGTCGGTGACGTAGCGGGGGTCCCGCGCCAGGAGGCCGATGAAGTCGGCCCGGCCCACCTGGAGCAGGACGACGTCGGCGGCGACGTACCCGGCGGCCAGCAGCCACCCCTGCAGCGCCCGCCGGCCGCGCAGCCAGAGACTCGCCGCGACCACCGCGAGGAGCAGCGCGGCGAACAGGAGCGCGGCCGCGTCGCCGATGCGGGGGAAGACCGTGCTCTCCCGGCCCGCGTCCGTCCACGGACCACCGAAGAGGCCGGGGAGCAGCATGCGGATCACCGTCTCCCCCGTCGTCCGCACCACGTCGTGGGTCGGCCGGCCCAGCACGGAGGAGGAGTCGACGACGGCGGTGTAGACGAACGCGTACCCGACCAGCACGAGGACGAGGGGCAGCAGCAGCCACCAGCCGGCCAGCAGCCGCCGGACCCGGACGGCGACCGGCGTGCCGGCCCACTCCACGAGCACCAGGACCGCAAGCGCGGCCGGGAGGATCAGGACGGCCTTCTCCCAGAGCAGCAGCCCCAGCGCCTGTGCGGCGACCGCGACGGCCGCCCACCGCCACGACCGCTGCCGGACGGCCCGGACGAGCGCCAGGATCGTCAGCAGCATGGTGATCTGCAGGGGCATCGCCTGCAGCCCCGCGGCCCACCAGGTCGCGACCGGCAGGCCCAGGGGCGTGAACAGGTATCCCGCGAAGGGCACCAGCACCCACGGCGATCGGCCGAACAGCTGCCGGAGCACGGCGAGCAGCAGGCACGACGCCGCCAGCTGCATTCCCAGCAGGCTGAGCGCGCCCGGCACGAAGGACAGCCCGGCGTCCCGCCCGATCAGCCAGTAGAGGAAGTACTGGCCCACCTCGAGGTGGCCGCTGTAGTCGCGCACCAGGAAGGCCTGCGACAGACCCAGCCGGCGCGCCAGCTCGACGTGGTGGAAGTCGTCCTGCCAGTAGTACGAGGGCAGCACGATCCCGGCCCGGACGACGGTCTGCAGCAGGATCAGCAGCGCGCCGCCGAGCAGCATCGGGTCCACGCGCAGCCGGAGCTCCACGGCGTCCCGGTCCCGGTGCCGGCCCACCGTGTCGGGCGTCGCCTCAGCCATGGGTCTCCCCTCGCGCTGCGCGTCCCGTCCGCGCCGGACGCGGACGAGCTGCCCGAGCAGCAGGCCGATGCCGACCGCGGCGGCCGTGTCGGCGGCGACCCCCGGGCGCCCGGTGGCCAGGCCGGCGGATGTGGCGGCCAGCACGCCGCTCAGGACGACGGCGAGCACCCCGAGCGGAACGGCGTACCGGCGGATCGGCGCGAGGAGACCCGCGAGCCAGCCCACGGCCAGCGGGATCCCGCCCAGGACGAGCGCGCCGAGCCCCACCGCGATCGCTCCCGCGACGCCGAGGACGCGCGGTGCTGCGGTCAGGCCGACGGGTACGCGGGAGCGTGCACCCGACCTGCGACTCCCGAACGCGGCCAGCGCGACGAGCACGACCGCCAGGACCAGCCCGGCGAGGAGCGCCACCCGGTAGGACGTGCCGGGCGCGAACTCGAGGAGGACGTTCCCCCCGCGCCCGGCCGGGATGCGGTAGCCCTGCTGCCAGCCGTCCAGGACGACGGCTTCGAGTCGTTCCCCGTCGAGGGTGGCCCGCCAGCCCGGGTTGACGTTCTCCGGGACGCGGAGCACGGCCGCGGGCCCGGCCGACACGGAGACGACCCGCCGCTCGTCGCCCCAGCTCCGGACCTGCATCCGGGAGGCGGGCCGGCTGGCGCCGGTGTCCGCTCCCCCGGGGCGAAGCGCGAGCGTGACCGGCTGGAACTGCGCCGTCTGCTCCGCCACGATCCGGTGGTCGCCGGCCCCGAGCCGCACGGGCCCGTCGCACGAGCGCCAGGTCAGCGGCCGGCCCGCGACGACGTCCGCCAGCGTTCCGGTGACCTCGGAGCGGTACGTCCGGTCGTCGATCCGCAGCTCGGGGCCCAGGCCGCAGACGGCCCCGGTACGGGTGTCCGGCGACGGCTGGTGCCGCAGCCCCTCCATCCCGTCGAGGCGCACCTCCCCGACACCGAGGGGGAGATCGGCGTTCCGCGACGCGGGACCCCGGTAGAAGGTGACGGCCAGCGCGCCCCGGGCGCGCAGCGGCTCGAAATACCCGAAGTCCGACAGGTCGACGTCCCGGACCCCGGCCGACGACTCGATCCGGGCGCGCACGGGCTGGTCCGCCGCCACGCGGGCGGGATCGACCCGGAGCCGGCTGACCGTGCGCTCCCCCGACCAGCGCAGGGTCAGCGTCGCCTGGTCGGCCGCCGGATCCGTGAGCCACGGGGTGTCACTCCGGCCGTCGAAGGCGAACACCGCCGAGACCGACGGGTCGTCCCCGAGGACGGACGCCGAAGTCGCGGACACGGTCCCGGCGTCGACCGGTGCGAGCAGCGCCGCCGTGGCCGCATCGGCACGCGCCGCGACGGTTCCCGAGAGCTCCCACGTGCCGTCTCCGACCATGGTGAGCCGGCGGTCGAGCCCGTCCTCCTCCGGCGTCCGGATCGCCGACGTCTCGCAGTGCGGGCCGTAGCCCACGTCCACGCAGGCTCGCCGCGGAGCAGCCTCGGTGAGCAGCACCGTGCTCGACGACCCCACCGGACGCGGGACGTCCAGGGTCCTGCCCGTCGGCACGCCCGGCAGGCCGACCTCGGCGATCCCGACGGGTGAGCGCTCGTCCACCCCCGGAACCACGGACTCCACCGAGATGCGCACGTCGGACACCGGGCTCGTCGGCACGGGCACCAGCAGCCGGCCGCCGTCCGGGACGCCGTAGAGCCGCGACTCGCCGTCGAAGGAGACGGCGGCCCGGCGCACCGTGGCGGTGCCAGGAGCGTCGAGGAAGCTCACCGACAGGACGCCGCCGGCGACGGGCCGGTCGAGGTCGAGATCGAGCCACTGCCCCGTGGGCGACTCCAGGGGCGCCGACCGCCACGCCGTCTCCGTCCGCCCGTCGAAGGCCGCGGCCGGCCCGAGCGCGGGCAGGACGGGGCCGAAGGCGTCGGGATAGCCCTGCGAGGACGAGGCGCGGACGTCGTCGACGCCCAGGTACTCCGCCGTGGCGCGGGCGACCGTGGAGGCCCCGGGATAGTCGGGTGCCGGCCGGTCCTCGCGGTAGGGCTCCGCCGCCGTCTGCACCTGGCCGACCGCGTCGTGGATGCGGCCGAACTGCCGTTCCACCCTCCGGTAGCCGTCGGTCATCAGGTCGCTGCCCCCGGGATCGGACTGCACGACCACCGGGGCCGCCGGCGCGAGCAGGCCGGCGTCGAGGGCGGTCATGAGGTCCTCCGGCCCGCCGTCGAGGGTGACGACGTCCTGAGCGGCCACGAGCGCGGCGCGGGAGGTCGCGCCGGGCACCTCGAACACCTCGATCAGGGGCTGGTCGCCGAACCCCGTCCGTCCGAAGGCCGCCGTCCGGCGCAGCCCCGGGCTGTCGAGCAGCGCCCGCTCGACGCGGTCCGGTGCCGCCGTCTCGGCGATCGCCGCATCCACGTCGCGGCGGAGGACGACGTGCGTGATCCCCGCCCGGCGGAGGAACGCCGACAGCCCCGCACCGCCCTGACCGCTGGCCAGCCGCTGCTCCACGGCGTCGAGCACCCGTGCCGTCTGGCCCGGGATCAGCGGCACCTGACTGCGCGTGACCCAGGGCTCCTGGGCCACCCCCTGCAGCGGCTCGTCGATCGTCCATCCCCACCGCTGGATCCCGAATCCGGCTCCGGGCACCACGAGGGCACGGCTCCCCGGCTGCCGGGCGAGGTAGTCGGCGGTCTGCTCCCAGGCCCGGGGCACCTCGGTCCAGCCGGGGGTCCGGAGGCCGCCCGTCAGGAGGGGCGCGGCACCGGCCAGGAGGACGGTCACGAGCAGCGCGGTCAGGACCGCGCGAGGGGTCCGCAGGTGGCGCACCGCCGACCGGCGGGCGAGCAGGCGTGACAGACGCCGGAGGGCCAGCACGGTGGCGTGCGCGAACCCGATCGCCACGGGCAGCCGGACGAGCGGGTCGACCTTGTGCACGTTGCGGAGGGCTGCCAGCGGCCCGTCGAGCAGCGCGCGCACGGGCTCGTCGACGAAGGATCCGACCGCGGAGGGGTTGGCGACCGTGAGGCACGCCAGCCCGACCACGAGGGACAGCACGAGCGGCGTCCGGAGAGGCATGCGGCGGTGCACCAGGCCGACGAGCCCGACGGCGGTGACGACGCTGCCGAGGACGGCGAGTGGAGCGGAGGTCGCGAGCTCGTGCGCCCCGGGCCACCAGGGCCGGCCGTGCACCTCGTAGAACGCGACCCAGTGGACCGCGCCCCGCACGCTGTTGGCCCACCCGGTCGGGAAGGTGGTCGCCGCGGCGGTCTCGATGAAGTCGAGGAAGGGCGGGCTGTAGCGCCCGAGCAGCAGGAGCGGTCCGAGCCACCACGCCGAGGCGAGCGCCGCGCCGACGAGCCACCAGCGCAGCAGGGCGCCGCCGCCCCGGCGGCGGAGCCCGCTCGCGGCCACGAAGAGGGCGATCGGCAGGGCCGCCAGTGTTCCGGTGGCGTTGACGCCGCTCATGCAGAGCACCGCGACCCCGGACAGCAGACCCGCCCGCCGGGGGGACAGGTGGCCCCGCCGTCCCAGGACCAGCGGCAGAACCACCCAGGGCAGCACGGCCTCCGGCAGCACCTCCCCCGAGAGCACACCCACCGCGCCCAGCAGCCGCGGCGACAGGGCGTAGCAGAGCCCGCCGATGACGGCCGCGACACCGGTGATCCCCAGCGACCGGCACAGCCGGCGGGCGCCCTCGTAGGCGACGACCAGCAGCAGCCCCGACCAGAGCCGCTGCGCGAGCCAGTCCGGCAGGTGGACGGCCTGCGCGGCCAGGAAGTACGGGCCCTGCGGGAACAGGTAGCCGTACGCCTGGTTCTGCAGCTCGCCGAGCGTGACGGGGTTCCACAGGTGCAGCGCCCGGCCGAGGAACGCGGCCGGATCGGCGGTCAGGTCGAACTTCGTGTCGAAGGTCGTCCGCCCCGGTTGCTGCAGCAGCGACCCGAGGAGCAGCACTCCCCAGACGGCCGCGTTGCCCCACCGGTGTCGGTGGTCCGCCCGGGAGGGGCTGTTCCCACCGGACGCGACCGCGTCGGGAACGGAGTTCCCCGCGCTCCGTACCGGGGCCGGCCGGAGGGCCGGCCCCGCCTCGATCAGGAGGCCTGCGGCACCGGAGCCGGCTCCGGCCTAGCCGCGAACTCGTGCCGATCCGGCGTGCGCCGGCCGGCGCGCAGGACCAGGAACAGCCCGATCAGCACGAGCACCGCGCCGATGACGAGCAGGGCCAGGGGCAGCGTTGCGCTGACGAGCCTGATCTGGTCGCGGGTGTCGGAGGCCTCGGCCACCTTCTTGGCCACGGCCGCGTCCTCGGGCGCCAGCTCGGCGGAGAGGACGGTGACGCCGGTCGCGCCGTCGGGCCCGCGGAGCGTGGTGACCGGGTTCTCCGTGACCTTCACGATGGACCCGCTGGTCGGCTCGACGTAGAGGACCCGGTCGTTGCTGAACACCACGTCGGCGGTGACGTTGCCGCTCTCGGTCCCGCCGGCGAGCGAGGCGGGCACCTCACGCTGGTCGATGACCTGCTCGGGGATGTCCTGCTCGAACCGGTAGACGGAGAGCCCCTCGAGCTCCTCCTCGCCGACGTACCGGGCGGTGGAGGCCGCGCCGGCGTTGCTGTTCCACACGTCGTAGTCGCGGCGCTCGGTGCCCAGCGGGAAGGTCACCGTGAGGCCCTCGATGTCGGCCGGCTCGTCGTTGAGCCGTGCGCTGTCACAGGACACGGACGCCGCGGTGTGCCGGTCGAGGCAGGTCACCATCTCGGTCGGCGGCGTGACGATGTCGCCGTCCTCGTCGGTGATGGTCGTGCCGGACACCCAGACGGCGACGTCATCGGTGGCGTCCTCGGAGGTCGGATCGCCCTGGACGACGACGTTGGCCTCGACGGGACCGCTCTTCTGCTCCAGCGTCTCCTGGTCGAACCAGGTGGCGTTGTCGTCTGCGACGGTGGTGGACCCAGTCTGGTCGAGTGGGAGCCGCACCATGGTGGGCACCAGGAACAGCCGAACCGCCAGCGCCGCCCCGAGCAGGACCGCTCCGAGGGCCAGCAGGCTCAGCCCGAGGGCACGTCTCCGCATTGATCCAGTGCCTTTCCTTCGACGACACGACGGCTCCGACGGCGTCGCGACGCCGTGACACTACTGGCGAGTAGCCGGTTCTCCAACCAGCGTCGGTACGCCCGGGTACCAACCGTACGAATCGGCGGTATGCATGCGTACCAGCGGGTGAAGGCGCTCACCCGAATGGCGTAGGAGCGAGCCTGGTACGGCTCGTTACCAGGCGCTATTTCTTCCGCAGCACGACGACGAGATTCCACGAGATCACCTCGCGCAGCACCGGCACCCACACCACCCACCGCGCCCACCACGGGTGGTAGCGCGGGAAGGCGGCGACGACGTCGGCGTCCGGGCAGCGGCGGGCCCACCGGAGGGCGGCGCCGACCGAGACCGGGAAGAGCGACTCGCCGAACCGGTTCTTCGGCTCGTGCCCGGTGCGCCGGCGGTACCGGCGGCGTGCGCGGGAGCCGCCGAGGTAGTGCCACGGGGCGGTCTCGTGGCCGCCCCACGGCGACCACCAGGGCGTGAACGACAGGAAGACCGTGCCGCCCGGCCTGGTCACGCGCAGCATTTCGGCGGTCATGGTCCACGGCCGGTGCACGTGCTCGAGGACGTTCGACGAGTAGCAGACGTCGACGGCGTCCGTGCGCACCGGCAAGGCCTCACCGCTCCCCCGGACCGTTGCCGGCTCCGGCGTCCCCCGGGCCACCATCTCGCCGGCGTCGGGCTCCAGCCCGACGTACGTCGCGCCGGCCCCCCGGAACGCGTCGGCGAAGTACCCCGGCCCTCCGCCGACGTCGAGGACGGTGCTCCCCCGCAGCGGCACCTGCTCGGCGAGCTGCTCGACCGAGTCACGGGCGAGGACGCCGTAGAAGAGATCCGGGTCGGTCTGCTCCCGGAGGAATGCGCGGAACAGGGTGACCGAGCGGGCCAACGTAGCGGTGCGGGCCATTCCCGAGAGTCCCTCCTAATCGGTGAAGTGCCTGGTGGGATTGGTGGTACCGGGCGGTACTCTCCCGCGGTGCACAAGCGATCAACGGCGATCGACGTCCTGTTCGTCAACTGGCGGGACGTGACCCACCCCGAAGGCGGGGGTTCCGAACGCTACGTCCACCGCATGGCCGAGGGGCTGGCGGCCGCTGGTCTGAGCGTCACCCTGTTCTGCGCGGCGCACGGCCAGGCGCCGGCCGACGAGGTCCTGAACGGCGTCCGCGTGGTCCGCCGCGGCGGTCGCATGGGCGTGTACCCGCAGGCGCTCGCCTTCGTGCGGCGGCACCGTCCGCGGCTGGTCGTCGACGTCCAGAACGGCCTGCCCTTCGCCAGCACCCTCGTCACCCGGGCGCCGGTCGTGAACCTGGTCCACCACGTGCACCGCGAGCAGTGGCCGATCGTCTTCGGCCGCATCGGTGGCGCGCTGGGGTGGTGGCTCGAGTCCGGCGTGGCCCCCCGCCTGTACCGCGGCTCGCGCTACGTCACCGTCTCGGGGGCGACGGCGGTCGAGCTGGCCGGTCTCGGGGTGGACGCCGGGCGCATCTCGATCGTGCCGAACGGCATCGAGCCGGCGCCGCCGGTCGAGGCCCGGCGTTCGCCGTCGCCGCGGCTGGTGGTCCTCGGCCGCCTGGTGCCGCACAAGCGGGTGGAGCACGCCCTCGAGGTGCTCGCCCGGCTGCGGAACCGGTGGCCGGAGCTGCGCCTGTCGGTCGTCGGCGAGGGCTGGTGGGACGACCAGCTGCGGGCCGGCGCCGAGCGCCTCGGCGTCACCGACCTCGTGGACTTCCACGGGTTCGTCGACGAGCAGGCCAAGCACGAGGAGCTCGCCCGTGCGTGGGTGCACCTGTGCCCTTCGGTGAAGGAGGGGTGGGGCCTGGTCGTCAGCGAGGCGGGCCACCACGAGGTGCCCACCGTCGGCTACCGGGCTGCGGGCGGCCTGCGCGAGTCGGTGCTCGACGGCCGCACGGGGCTGCTGGTCGACGACCTCGACGAGCTGACCGCAGCGGTGGACCGGCTGCTGGCCGACGAGTCGACCCGACGGGCGATGGGGCGCGCCGCAGCGCGCCACGCGGCGACGTTCAGCTGGCCGGCGAGCCTGCGCGACTTCGCCGGCGTGCTTGCCGCCGCGGTCGGCGAATCAGCCCCGCTCGCCGTAGACGAGGACGTCGATCGGCTCGTCGCTCTGCTGGAACTGCTGCACGGCGGCGGTGTCGGGGTCGACGGCGGCCGAGATCCCCGCGACCGCTGCGGTGCCCACGGCGACACCGCCCGAGCAGGACAGCAGCAGAACGATCAGGGTCTTCATCCGGGAACTCTCTTCCGTGGGGAACGGCGACGGAGCGTCACCGTAGAGGGCAACGTCGTGATCCACAATCCCGCCCCCACCACGGTGAGCAGCGCACAGACGTGAGCGAGCACCACCGCGGTCACCCGACCGAGGGACGGCGCGGCACCCGGAACGGCCCCGGGGACGCGGTAGAGGTCGAGCCCCACCCCGTCGACGACCTGGGGCAGCGCGTCCACCGCGGCGGGCACCGCCCGACCCGGAGTGTCCCGCTCGACGAGCACCCAGCCGATGCCCAGCCCGGCGAGCCGATCCGGATCGCCCACGGCAGTGGCGACCTCGCGCGCACGGAGGTCCTCCCCGGCGACGACCGTGGGTCCGACGACCAGTTCGTCGTCGACGACGACCGGCCGGGGCAGCCACCGCTGCGCCGGATCGAGCTGTGGCCGGGAGTCGTTCCAGGCGAAGGCGCGGTAGGCACCGAACGGCAGGACCAGCACGTCGCCGTCCCCGGCCTCCGCGGCGAGCGCCTCGCGGACGTGCCCCCACTCCGCCGGATAGCGGACCGGATCGAGTCGTCCGCCGACGCCCCACACGAGGTCGGGCACGGCGATCACCGGCAGCAGCAACGCCGTTCCGGCGACCACGGCGCCGAGACCGGGCAGACCTTCGACGCGGACCTGCCGGCCCAGCCGCCGGGCGCCGAGCCCGGCCCCGACGGCCAGCGGCAGCCCCCACCAGGCGACCCATTTCTGGGCGTCGCGCAGCAGGCCGGCACCCGGGACCTCGCGCACCGCGAACTCCAGCAGTTGCGACGTCCCGGGAAGCGTCGCGGCCAGCGCGAGGAGGAGACCGACCGTGCCCAGGGCGACCAGGCGACGTCCCGGTCCCCGCAGCGCTTCCCGAGTGCTCCAGCCGACGGCGGCCAGACCGACCAGGAGCAGCGTGGTCACCGGAACCAGCGCCGAACCCCGGCTCGCGGGCACCGCATCGGCGTTCCAGATGCCGGCGCCGGCCAGCAGGGAGAGAAGGGGACCGCCCCAGCCCTCCCCCCGGGCGGCGAAGGCCGCGACGCCCGCCGGATCGGAGGCTCCGCCGGACGGGTGGAGGGCTCCGGCGACGATCCACGGGAGGGCCAGGGCCACGACCGCACTCCCGGCCAGCGGCAGGGCCCGGCGGCCGGCCAGGGCGACGACGACCCCACCGGCCAGCACCGCCCCGGTCGGGGTGAGCGCCGCGGGCGCGCAGGCCAGCACCAGCCGTGGCAGCGCGCCCGGCGCCCCGTCGCGCACCCCGAGTGCCGCGCGGGCGATCCACGGGAGGGCCGCGTAGGCCAGCAGCAGCGTCCAGTGCCCCTCCAGCAGCCGCTCGGCGAGGTACGGACTCCAGCCGTAGACGAGCCCGGCGACGGCCCCCGCGGTCGATCGGCGGCCGTCATCGCCGGCCGGCACCAGCCGGGCAGCCCCGAGCACCGCCGCGTAGACGGTGAGGACGAGCACCGCCTTCTGCACCAGGTCCCCCGGCACCACCGAGGTCAGCAGCGCCATCACGGCGTCGACGGGCACGGCCCGCGGCAGCCCTCCCCCGAGACCCAGCGCGTCCAGGTCCAGGTCCTGGCGGGGCACGAAGACCATGTCGCGCAGCAGCACGAACCCCGGTGCGAGCACGGGCGCCGTCACGAGCAGCGCGACGACCCCGGCGAGCAGACGGGCCGGCCACGGCGACGCCTCCCTGAGGGTCCACCGCGCCGGCACGCCGTCCATGTCCTCGATCCCTGTCCCGTCGTGCCGGGACACCGGCCGATCACCGCAGCGTAAGGGGGCGACGTGACGCAGCCCCTCATCCTGGAGAGTGGTTCGCGCGGCTCGCTGCACGACCGTCCGCCGGCGCGCTTCCTCGGGTCGGCGGCCCTGGTGTCGGTGGCCTTCCTCGGGGTGAACGCGCTGGCGTACGGGTTCACCGTGGCCTCCGCGCGCGTCCTCGCGCCGGCGGCCTACGGCGAGCTGGCCGCCCTGCTCAGCGTGCTCCTCGTGGCGTCGGTGCCGGCCACCGGTGTGCAGACCGCGACGGCCCTGTTCCTCGGGGGGCGGCCGGATCGCCCGTCGGTGCCACGGCTGCACGCCACCGCGCTGGTCGTGGGGACGGCGGTCAGCGCCGCCGCGCTGCTCGCGGCCGTGCCCCTGCGGATGCTCCTGCACCTGCCCGGCGTCGCGGGCGTCGCGTGGCTGGGCGCGATGCTGCTGCCGCACACGCTTCTCCAGGGGTACCAGGGGCTGCTGCAGGGGGCCGGCCGGCACGGGCGGCTGACGGCGGTCACCGTCGGCTTCGGCGTCGCCAAGCTCGCCGGCGGGCTCGGCGGGCTGCTGCTCGGCCGGTCCGCGACCGGGGCGCTGGCCGGGATGGCGGTCGGCGCGGCGGTCGGCGCCCTGGCCGGCTGGCTCGGCGCCGGCCGGCCCGGCGTGGCCGGCCGGTTGCGCGCCCCCCTGCTGGCGTCGGCCCGCGCCTCGGGCGCGTTGTTCGGCTTCGTCGTCCTGCTCAACCTCGACGTCCTGCTGGCGCGGCACCACCTGCCCGCCGCCGCGAGCGGCGAGTACGCCGTCGCCGCGATCGTCACCAGGGTCGCCTTCTGGCTGCCGCAGGGCGTCGGCGTCGTCCTGCTGCCGAAGCTGGCGGACGCGGCCGGCCGGCACCGGGCGCTGCCGTCGGCCCTCGCCGCGGTCGCCGCGCTCGGCGCCGTCCTGACCCTGGGCGCGCTGGTCGTGGGCGGCGCGGCCCTGCCCCTCATCGGGGGTCCGGCCTACGGCAGCACCCTCGGGTCGGCGGTCTGGGTCTTCGCCGCGCTCGGCACGCTGCTGGCCCTGGCGCAGTTGCTGCTCTTCTCCGGCATCGCGTCGGCGGACCGGCTCGCGACCGCGGCGGTCTGGTCGGCCGCCGTCGTCGAGACCCTCGTCGCTGAGGCGCTCGCGGCCGGGGGGCGACTGTCGCCGGCCTCGCTCGTGAGTACGGCCGCCCTCACCGCGGCCGCCCTCGTGGCCACGGGGCTCGCGCGACTGCGCCGGGCACGGCGCGTCGCGCTGCCGGTCGGCGACGGGACGGTCCGCGCCACCCGTTCGTGATCATCTCCGGCGCGGCGAGGACTAGGCGGCGTCCGATCAGGGCAGGAGCCGGGCAACCGAACTCCCGAGACGAGAGGAGCGCCCTCCATGGCGTCCGTCATCCACTACACGATCGCCACCGAGGCCGAGAAGAGCCCGGACTTCCGCCGGGTGCTCTGGACCGGTGAGCACACGCAACTGGTGATCATGACGATCCCGGCCGGTGGCGAGATCGGCGAGGAGGTGCACGAGGTGGACCAGATCCTCACCTTCGTCAGCGGCACCGGGAAGGCGATCGTCTCCGGGTCGGAGCGGAACGTGGCCCAGGGTGACCTGGTCGTCGTCCCGGCCGGGAAGAAGCACAACTTCCTCAACACCGGCCAGAACCCGCTGATCCTCTACACGGTCTACGGCCCGGCGGAGCACGCCGACGGCGCCGTGCACAAGACCAAGGAGGAGGCCGACCGGCTCGAGGAGGAGGGCAAGGACGAGCCGCCGTCGTCCTGATCCTCTGCCGTACCACGGGTTTTCCGGGGCCGCCGTCGCACGACGGCGGCCCCGTGTCGTCACCGGGCCCTCCGTCGCGGAGACTCCTGACATGACCTCGACCGCGGCTCTGGCCGATGCGCTGCGGGGAGCCGGAGTCGCCGACGTCGACGACTCCGGCCTGGCGCGGGCCCTCTACTCCTCCGACGCCTCGCTGTACCGCGTCCTGCCGCGGGTCGTCGTCCGGCCGCGGCACGTCGACGAGATCGCGGCCACGCTCGAGGTCTGCCGGTCCCTCGGCGTGCCGCTCACCGCGCGCGGCGCGGGCACCTCGATCGCCGGCAACGCCGTCGGCTCGGGCGTCGTCGTCGACACCAGCCGGTACCTGCACCGCGTCCTGGCCGTCGATGCCGAGGCGCGCACCGCGACCGTCGAGCCGGGTGTGGTGCAGGCGTCGCTCCAGGCCGCCGCCCGGCCGCACGGGCTGCGGTTCGGCCCCGATCCGAGCACGCACAACCGCGCCACGATCGGCGGGATGATCGGCAACAACGCCTGCGGCTCGCGGGCACTGGGCTACGGCCGCACGTCGGACAACGTGCTGGGCCTCGACGTCGTCACCGGCTCGGGCGCCCGGCTCACCCTCCCGGCAGAAACGGCCATGTCTGCCGGGGTGCTGGACGACCTCCAGCGCGTCGTCGGCACCGGGCTGGCCACGATCCGCACGGAGCTGGGCCGCTTCGGCCGGCAGGTGTCGGGCTACGGCCTGGAGCACCTGCTGCCCGAGAACGGGTTCGACGTCGCACGGGCGCTCGTCGGCAGCGAGGGCACCCTGGCGCTGGTGCTCGGCGCCACCGTGCGACTGGTCGCCGACCCGCCGCACCGAGGCCTGGTGGTGCTCGGCTACCCCTCGATGGCCGACGCGGCCGACGCCACCCCGGGGCTGCTCCGCCACTCCCCCACCGCCGTCGAGGGGCTGGACTCGCGCATGGTGCAGCGCCTGCGCGACGTGCCCGCCGCCGTCGTCCCCGACCTGCCCCGAGGCGACGGTTGGCTCATCGTCGAACTCCCCGGCGACAGCGTCGCCGAGGTGACCGACAAGGCGGCGCGGGTGCTCGCAGACGCGTCCGCGCTGGACTCCCTCGTGGTCACCGACGCCGCCGAGGCGGCGGCGATCTGGCGGATCCGCGAGGACGGCGCCGGGCTGGCCGCCCGCACCAGCGACGGCCGCCCCGCGCACGCCGGCTGGGAGGACGCCGCCGTCCCGGTCGCCCGGCTCGGCGACTACCTGCGCGAGTTCGAGCAGCTCCTGGACTCCCACGGTCTGCAGTGCCTGCCCTACGGGCACTTCGGCGACGGCTGCGTGCACGGGCGGATCGACTTCCCGTTCGGCACGGGCCAGGACGGCGGCCGCGCGCCGTACCGGGCCTTCGTCGAGGATGCCGCACGGCTCGTCGCCCGGTACGGCGGCTCGTTGTCCGGCGAGCACGGGGACGGCCGGGCGCGCAGCGAACTGCTGCCCCTGATGTACTCCCCGGCCGTCCTCTCGCTCTTCGAGCAGGTCAAGGGGGTGTTCGACCCGGACGACGTGCTCAACCCCGGGGTGCTGGTCCGGCCCGCGCCGGTGGACGAGGCGATCCGGACGGCCGACGCCCCGAGGCTCCGCGAGGGGCTGGCGCTGGCCTACCGGCACGACGGCGGCGACTTCTCCGCCGCGGTCCACCGCTGCACCGGCGTGGGCAAGTGCCGGGCCGACCTGCAGGCCACCGGCGGTGTGATGTGTCCGTCGTGGCCGGCCACGCGGGAGGAGAAGGACACCACCCGCGGGCGGGCGCGGGTGCTGCAGGAGATGCTCGCGCCCGGCGGGCCGGTGCGCGACTGGCGCTCCCCGGAGGTGCACGACGCGCTCGACCTCTGCCTCTCCTGCAAGGGGTGCTCGCGCGACTGCCCGACCGGTGTCGACATGGCGAGCTACAAGGCGGAGGTGCTGCACCAGTCCTACCGCCGCCGGCTCCGCCCCCGCTCGCACTACACGCTGGGCCGGCTCCCGTTCTGGGCCGACCTCGCCGCGAAGGCGCCCGGCCTGGTCAACGGCGTCCTCGCATCCCGCCTGGGCGGCCGGCTCGCGAAGTGGGGCGCGGGCATGGACCAGCGACGGACCGTGCCGCCGTTCGCCCGGCAGACCTTCCGGCAGCAGTGGGCCGCCCGCTCGTCCGGCTCCGCCGGCCAGAATGGCCGTTCTGGCCGGACGACCGGGTCGGCGGTGGCGCTGTGGGTCGACTCGTTCACCGACCACTTCGCCCCCGAGGTGGCTCTCGCGGCCGCCCGCGTGCTGGAGGCGGCCGGCTACGAGGTGCAGGTGCCCGGCGCGGACACCTGCTGCGGGCTGACCTGGATCACCACCGGCCAGCTCGACCGGGCCCGCGCGATCCTGGGCGCGACGGTGCGCGCGCTCGCGCCGCTGGCGGAGGCGGGCGTCCCGATCGTGGGCGTGGAGCCGTCGTGCACCGCCGCGCTGCGCAGCGAGTCGCTGGAGGTCGTCGGCGGCCCGGAGGCCGAGCGGGTTGCCGGCGCGACCCGCACGCTCGCCGAGCTTCTGACGTCGACGCCCGGCTGGGAGCCGCCGTCGCTGGCCGGAGTGGAGGTCGTGGCGCAGCCGCACTGCCACCACGCGGCGGTGCTCGGCTGGGCGACCGACGCACGGCTGCTGGAGCGGGCGGGGGCGACGGTCACCCGGCTGGGCGGGTGCTGCGGGCTGGCCGGCAACTGGGGCGTGGAGCGCGGGCACCACGACGTCTCGGTGACGATCGCCGAGCAGCAGCTCCTGCCCGCGGTGCGGTCGGCCGGGGACGACGTCGTCGTCCTCGCCGACGGGTTCTCCTGCCGCACCCAGCTCGACCAGCTGGTGGATCGGAAAGGACAGCACCTGGCGGAGCTGCTGGCAAGCCGCCTGCCTTGACGGACGGCGGCGCCGCCAGAGGTCGGCGCGGGTCAGGCGGCGGTCTCGCCGTCCCGCCGGGCGACGGCGGCCTGGACGACGTGCGGGATGAGGGCCTCGGCGATGCGCGCGTAGCCCGCCGTCGACGGGTGGAACCGGTCGCCGGAGAACATCGCCGGATCCGCGGCGAACGCCCGCCCGACGAGGTCCCCGATGTCGGCCACCCGGCCGCCGGCCGCCTCGACGACGCCGGCCTGGCGCTGCTGGAGCAGGTGGCAGGCGGCCTGTACGGCCGCGCGGAACGCCGGCGGCACGAAGGGCACCGACGACATGTCGGGCGCCGGCACCACCACGACGTCGATGCCGCCGGCACGCAGCGCGGAGACGGCCGCTCCCAGGAAAGCCGCGGCCGTGTCGGGCGGGACGAACCGCGCCAGGTCGTTGGCGCCGATGACGATCAGTGCGAGGTCCGCGCCCAGCGGCTCCGCACGGCGGACCTGGGCCGCGAGCTGGGCGGACTGAGCGCCCGGGACGGCGAGGACGTGCAGGTCGACGTCGAAGCCCTCGGCCGTCAGCGCGGTGGCGACCAGCCGGCCGAGGGTGTCCTCGACCCGGCGGGCACCGGTGCCGTGGGCGATGGAGTCACCGAGGACGACGAAGCGGAAGGGAGTGCGGCTCACGATCGAGCACAACGCGGGACCGGCGGCGGATGTGCCGGGCTCAGCGCGCCTTCCACACCGGCGCGCGGCGCTCGGCGAACGCCGCCGCACCCTCCCGGGCGTCGGCGGAGGTGAACACGGGCGCGACGATCTCGTCCTGCCGCGCCCACGACTCCGCCGGGGACCAGGCCGGCGCCTGCTGGACGACGCGCTTGGTGGCGGCCACGGCCAGGGGGCCGTTGGCCGCGATCGCCGTCGCCAGTTCGACCGCGGCCTCGAGCGCGGCGCCGTCGTCGACCACACGATTGACCAACCCCATGGCGTCGGCCCGCTCGGCGCTGACCGGATCGCCGGTCAGCAGCATCTCCAGGGCGAGCGCACGCGGCACGCGACTGCCGAGCAGCAGCGCACCGCCGCCGGCGGCCACCAGCCCGCGCTTGACCTCCGGGACGCCGAACCGCGCCGACCGCCCCGCGACGACGAGGTCGCAGGCGAGCACGAGTTCGAAGCCGCCGGCCAGCGCGCCGCCCTCGACCGCCGCGACCGTCGGCTTGCGCGGCGGGGTGACGGTGATGCCGCAGAGCCCACGGCCCTCGATCGCGGGTGTCTCCCCGCGGAGGAACGCCTTGAGGTCCATCCCGGCGGAGAAGAACCCACCGGCGCCGGTGAGCACGCCGACCCGCAGGTCGTCCGAGGCATCGAGCTCGTCGACCGCGGCGGCGACCTGTTCGGCGACCGCCGCGTCCAGCGCATTGCGCGCCCGAGGACGGTTGATCGTGATGATCTGCACCGCGGCGCGGCGCTCGACGATCACCGGCTGGTCGTCCGGCATGGGACCTCCTCGGTGCGGGTCCCCGTGCGACCACGCCGGCTCACGCGCGGCGTGGCTGCACGGGGCCTCTTTCAGGCCTTCGGACCGCCGGCGGCGTAGACCACCTGGCCGGAGACGAACCCGGCACCCTCGCTGACGAAGAAGGACACCAGGTGGGCGATGTCCTCCGGCTGGCCCACGCGGGCCACCGGGATCTGCGCGGCGGCGCCCTTGACGAAGTCCTCGAACGGGATGCCCATGCGCTCGGCGGTCGCCTTGGTCATCTCGGTCTGGATGAAGCCGGGCGCGATCGCGTTGGCGGTCACGCCGAACTTGCCGAGCTCGATGGCGAGGGTCTTGGTGAAGCCCTGCAGGCCGGCCTTGGCGGTCGAGTAGTTGGCCTGCCCGCGGTTGCCCAGCGCCGAGGTGCTGGACAGGTTGACGATGCGGCCCCACTTGGCCTCGGTCATGTGCTTCTGCACGGCCCGGGTCATGAGGAAGGCGCCGCGCAGGTGCACGTTCATGACCAGGTCCCAGTCGGCGTCGGTCATCTTGAACAGCATGTTGTCGCGGATGACCCCGGCGTTGTTCACCAGCACCGTGGGCGCCCCGAGCTCGGCGGCGATCCGGCTGACGGCCGCCTCGACCTGCTCGGCGTCGCTGACGTCGGCGCCGACGGCGAGCGCCCGCCCCCCGGCGGCCTCGATCGACTCGACGGTGCCCTTGGCCGCGGCCTCGTCCAGGTCGAGGACGGCCACGGCGAACCCGTCCTGCGCCAGGCGCAGCGCGGTGGCCGCGCCGATGCCGCGGGCCGCCCCGGTCACGATGGCCACGCGGGCCGTTCCCTCGCTCATGAAAGTTCCTCTCGGTTCGTCGTCCACCGTCGCCGGGAGGCGTCCTCCGGCGCGGGTGTCCCCCGACACGCTACTGGCGGGTAGTCCGGTCGCCGTCACACGGTGGGGCAGACGTCGAGGTAACGCCGGTCAGGGCCAGATCGACGCCACGATGATCGCGGCCACGGCCAGCTGGACCGCCGCGCTGACCAGGCTGGCGGGGTGGAACGTGGCGTCCACGAGGTGCTCCCCCAGCTTCCCGGGGCTGATCAGGTCGAGCACGAGGAACGCGACCGCCTGCAGGACGACGCCCAGCACGCCGAAGACCACGGTGTAGAGCAGTGCCAGCCCGAACCCGCTGGTCGCGTTGGTCCAGATGCTGGCGAAGACGATCGCGCCCTGGCCCAGGAAGCCAGCCGCCAGCGTGATCGCCGCGTTGAGCGATCGGTGCTCGTAGATGTGCCGGCCGAGGTGGCCGGGGGTCAGCAGGTCGAGCACGTAGAAGCCGAGGACCAGCAGCGCGATGCCGACCCCGGTGTAGGCGACGGCGTAGCCGATGCTGGCCAGCACGACGGAACCTCCTGGGGGGCGCGGGACATGAAGTCCCAGGTCTACCGCACCGGCCGGTGCGACGCACCCGACCCGCGGAGGCCGGCCGGGCGGCGTCCGGCCACGTCGGCCGGGAGATCAGTGCGGCTCGGCGCCCTCGTCCGGATTCGGGCCCGTGCCGAGATCGGGTCCCATGACCATCGAGGCCGCGGTCGCCCCGCCGGACCCCCCGCGCCGGGGGTGGTGCAGCCGGCGCACCGAGGCCATCGCCGATCGCCGGGCGTGCATGCGTCGCCGGGCCCGCATGGTCCGGGGCGCCCGCGGCTCCTCGCGCAGCAGGGCGTCCAGCCAGTGCCCGCGCGGATCGACGTCCACGAGCATCGCCTTGACCAGCAGGGTGAGCGGGATCGCGAGCAGCGCTCCGAGCGCCCCCAGCACCCAGCCCCAGAAGAGCAGCGCGACGAAGGTGACCGTCATCGACAGCCCGACGGAGTCGCCGACGAACCGTGGCTGGATCAGGGTCTGCACGACGAAGTTGAGCAAGGAGTAGATGACCAGGATCGCGGTGAACTCACCCCATCCCCCCGCCAGCAGGCCCAGGAGCGCCGGCGGGATCACGCCGAGCACGAACCCGATGTTGGGGACGTAGTTGGTGATGAACGCCAGCAGGCCCCACAGCGGTGCTGCGGGCACGGAGAGCAGGGCCAGCGCGATCGTGTCGCCCACCGCGACGATGGCCCCGAACACCGTGCTCACCAGCAGGTAGCTGCGGGTCCCGTGGGCGAAGAGGGTGAAGGCCACCGGCAGGTGTGGACGCTCGGCGGCGATCAGTGAGACGCGGCGGGAGAAACCGCTGGACTCGATGGCCATGAACACCAGGGCCGACAGCAGCAGGACCAGGGTGCTCGCGGCGTCGGTGAGACTGGCGAGCAGGCCGGTGGCCAGCCCGACAACCTGGCCGTAGTCGATCTGGGCGACCAGGTCGGAGACCCGACCCGACACGACGCCCGCGTTGTTGAGGTCGGCCACCACTCCGTTGAGCAGGAACTGTGCCCGCTCGGCGTAGTCCGGCAGGAGGGTGGCCAGTTGCGCGATGGACAGGACGAGCAGCGCGACGAATGCGAGCAGCACCGTCCAGACCAGCACGAGCAGCACGGTCGTGGCGACCCAGCGGGGTGCGCCGTGTCGGCGCAGCCAGCTCTGCACGGGAGCCATGGCGACCACGACGACGAGCGCCAGGAGGACCGGGCCCACCAGCCAGGCCACCGCGCGCAGGCCCGCGACCGCGATCGTGGCGGCCGCCGCACCGCCGAGGAGCACCAGCCAGCGCGGGATGCCGCCGGCCGACGCCTGCGCCTCCGGCACCATGCCCGTCGGCGCGGCCTCGCCGGTGGCAGCGGGCTGGGCAGCCGCCTCCAGCTGGGACTCCGGCTGGGTCCGGGGCAGTTCCAGGGGACGTGCCTGGACGGCGTCGGACGACTCGTCCCTCAACGCCATGTCCGCCTCCCCCCGGTTCCCGGTGCTACCGCCCACCTTCCTCCATGCTGGCGCTTCCCGTACGAATGCGCCTCCGGCCGCCCCTGGAGCCGGCGGTCGGCAGCGGCTCACCGCGGACCGCCGAGGAGCTCCGTCATCGCGGAGAGATTGAAGAACGCCGCCGTGGCCCGCGCGCTCGGGCCGCCGGCGTCCGGATCAGCGCCCGCCGCGAGCAGGCGGCGGACGGTGTCGGCCGACTGCCGGAAGACGGCGGCGGCGAGCGCGGTCTGGCCGCGGTCGTTCGCCCGGGAGTGGTCGGCGCCGCGGGCGAGCAGCGCCTCGACCGTCGCCGGATGATCGTGGTACGCCGCGAGGATCAGCAGCGTATCGCCCTTGTCGTTGGTCAGGTTCGCCGGGACGCCGGCGTCGATGTAGGCGCCCAGCTCCTCGGCGTGTCCCCCGCGGGCGAGGTCGAACACCCGCCCCGCCAGCTCGATGACGGCGGGATCGATCGGCTCGGTCACCGGCTCACTCCCGGAGACCGGAGGTCGAGCTTGAGGCCCTCGTGCGAGGTACGGAAGCCCAGCCGCCCGTAGAAGCGGTGCGCGTCGGGGCGCCGCTTGTCACTGGTCAGCTGCACCAGGGCGCATCCCTGCCGCCGCGCCTCCTCGATCGCCCACCCGACCAGCGCCGTCCCGAGGCCGGTGCCCCGTTGGCGGCTCGCCACGCGCACCGCCTCGAGCTGCGCCCGCAGGGCACCGCCGCGCGAGAGGCCCGGGATCACCGACAGCTGCAGCGTGCCGACCACCTCGCCGTCGAGGACGGCGACGACGAGGAGCTCCCCCGGATCGCCGTCGAGGAGGTCGAAGGCGCGCAGGTACGGCGACAGGTCGCCGTCCGGCGGCGTCTCCCGCGTCCGTCCCAGCTCGTCGTCGGCGAGCAGGGCGACCACGGCCGGGACGTCGGCCCGCACCGCGGTCCGGAGCGTCACCGACCCCCCGGCGACCGGCAGGGTCGCCAGGTCGGTCATCCGGCCCGGCCGCTGCCCGCCGCGACCCGGTCGGCCAGGGCCAGCACGTGGCGCCAGGCGTCGGCGCAGGCGTCGGCCCACTCGCCGAACGCGCGGTCGAAGAACGAGTGCGGTGCGCCGTCGTAGACGACGGCGTCGACCTCGGCTCCGGCTGCCCGCATGGTCTCGGCGAGCCGCTGCTGCTCCTCGACGGGGGTCGCCTTGTCGGCGCCGGCGATCAGCATCACCGTGGGCAGGTGCGCCCGGGACGCGGCGTCGCCGACCAGGGAGGGACGGCCGTAGAAGCCGGCGGCGCCGGCCAGGTCGAGGGTGCCGCCGGCCAGCCGCCAGGCGTGGCTGCCGCCGAAGCAGAACCCGACGACGATGACCGGCAGGTCGGCGCCGCCGCGCTCGCGCAGGTAGCCGATGGCCGCGGTGACGTCGGCGTCGATGCCTTCAGGGGTGGTCTGCGGGATGTGGGGCTGCCAGTCGAAGTCCTCCCCGCGAGTGCCGGGCTCGGGGCAGAGCCCGGCCGTCCGCCCGAACCAGTCGATCGCGACGGCCGCCAGACCGGCCTCGGCGAACCGCTCGGCCAGGGCCACGTAGTAGGGGTGCAGGCCGCGGATGTCGGGAAGGATCACGACCCCGGTCCGCGCGGCGGTCGCCGGCGCGGCGTAGGCGGCGGAGAACTCGGTGCCGTCGGCCGAGGTCAACGTGAGGGTGCCGCGCTCGGCGACGTCGCCGGTGCGCGGCGGAGCGGGTGGGCGGCTGTCGTGGTCGTGGCACATGACCCGGTTCTACCGCCGTGCGGCGCGGTCCGCCCGCCGGGGTCAGGAGCCGGCGGCCTCCGCCGCGGGTCCGGGGTCGCCGCCGAAGGTGCGGGCGGCCACCTCGCGCCGGACGTCGGCCAGCCAGTTGTGCTGCTTGTCGGCCTGGGCGATCATCCGGTCGAGCAGCGCGGCGTCCAGCCGGGCGTCGGCGGCCGCGATGACGCGCAGGGTCTCGAAGCCGCAACGCTTGGCGAGCACCGCGGTGGCGATGAACTCGAACTCCACGAGGTCGCTGAGCGGGGACCGGGACAGCAGGTGCCCGTTCAGCTTGAGGCGGGCGATCTTCTCCCCGACCCAGGACGCCACCTGCTTGTACTGCCGGACCGGGAAGCCGAGCGCCGCCATCGAGGAGCGCAGCACGCTCCGCTCCTCCCGCAGCTCGCCGAGGAGCTCCTCGAGCTTGCCCTCGTGCGGCGTGCCGCGGTGCTGGCCGAGCATCCGGCTCACCAGCTCGATGCCACCGGTGGCCGCGGCCAGGTGGTCGTTGCAGTAGATCCCGAGCAGATCCGGGTTGCGCAGCGGGCTGGGCGAGGACGGTTCGGGCACGAGACCTCCAGGGACGACGAGACTCAGGCCATTCTCCCGGGCGCGCGCTCCGCCCGCTCGGGGTCGGGGTCAGCCGGAGGCGCCGGCCGACGACGCCGGAGCTCCGTCCGGGCTGCTCTCCGACGCCGCCGACGACACCGGTGCCGCGGTCGTGGTCGCCGTCGCCGAGCCGGTCGGTTCCGCCTCCGTGGGCTGCGCGGTGTCGGACGTCGCGCCGTCGCCGTCCTCCGTCGCCGTCGCCGTCTCCCCGGCCGGGTCCGACGTCGGGTCCGGCGACCCGGTCGTCGAGGTGGCCGTGGCGGGGTCGTGGGGGTCCGCCACGGTCGGGTCGGCCGCGTCGGACCCGTCGGCGGGCGCCGTGTCGGCGCGGACGACGTCGAGGATCTGCTGCTCGAACGCGGTGAGCCGGTCGCGGAGCTCGGCCAGCGGCACGCCCTCGATCTGCTCGCCGAAGGCCCGCAGCTCCTCCCACACCTCGGCCAGGCGGGTCATGCCGTCCTCGCTGAGCGGCCCCGGCGTGCTGACGACGAGCTGGGTCGCGAGCGCGTAGGTGACGCACTGGACGCAGGCGTAGTTGACCGCCGCCGAGATGTTCTGCGGCACGACGACGTCGACCGATCCGACGAGGACGACGACCTGGAAGGCGACGGCGACCGTGCGGCAGCCGGTGCAGCTGGCGAAGGCATAGGCCTCGTTGCGCTGGAGCGCGGTGTCGCCGTCGGCCCAGACGAGGGCGAAGGACACGTCGTAGGCCACCGATCCGTCGGTGGTGTTGACCGCGAGCGCCTGGTTGTCACCCTCGGCGGGAGGCGCCGGCCGGTCGAACGGGAACACCCACGTCGGCGCGACCGCGGGCCCACCGGGGGCGGTTCCCGCGCCGTTCGCGCCGCCGTTCGCCGACCGCGGCATCAGCACCAGGGCCAGCGCCGGATCGTCCGCGGTGGGCAGGGCGCCGGCGTCCTGGGGCCAGACCGTCGTCCCGGTGCCGCGGGAGCCGGCCTCCAGGGCGGAGCCGTGCGCGGCGGGCACGGCGTCGAGCACCGTGCCGCCCTCCCACGCCCGCACCGGGCGGTACCGGTCGCCGTCGGGCCACCACGCCCACGCCAGGCCGGCGACGAGGGCCGCCGCGAGGACGACGGCGAGCGCCCGCCGGACCGGCCGCCCGTCGGTGCGCCGCCACAGGCCCACGGCCGTCCGCCGCACGAGGCGCACGACGACGTAGCCGATGCCGAGAACCGGCACCACGACGGCGACGACCCCGAGGAGCCGGGCGAGGACACCCAGGATGTCGCCGTCGCCGGACGCGGCGGCCAGCAGCGATGCCTGCCGCTGCAACGACGCCCATGCCGTGCCCAGCAGCCGCGGGAGGGCCAGGACCATCAGCAGCATCGAGGTCGCCATGAGCGGCACCACGACCAGCACCCACGCGATCACCACGACGCGCGCCCAGGTCTTCAGCGCGGTCGCCTCCGGCTGGCGCCAGCGGCCGGGCACCAGCCCGCGCAGGATCGGGCCGATCCGCTGGTAGAGGTCGGGGACGCCGGTCAGGTCGGCGAGCACGTGGTAGCCGTCGAAGCGGAGCAGCGGGGCCAGTTGCCGGACCATCTGCAGCACCTGGGTGGCCACCAGCAGGAGCACCGCGTGCCAGCCGGTCAGCCACCACGCGCCGAAGGACAGCAGGACGACGATCGCGTTGAAGTACAGGCCGCCGAGGTCGGTGCGCACCCGGCCGCCGCGGCCGAGCCGGTAGCTGTCGGTCACGTCGGTGTAGAAGGCCGGCCAGAACAGGTAGAAGCCGACGCCCATCGCGCCGGGCGTCGCACCGCCGTACCGGGCGGCGGCCGCGTGGCCGAACTCGTGGAAGCCCGCGCTGACGACGGTCAGGGCGACGATCGCGAGGAAGAGGGCCGGGTTGCCGAACGCCTGCGCGGTCGCCGCGGCCAGACCCTCGGAGAACAGCACCCAGACGGCGACCGCCCCGAAGTCGAGGACCACCGGGACGACGACGAGCGGGGAGAACAGGACCGCGAACGGCGCGGTGAGCCGGCGGGTGACGGCGGGGTCGGTCACGGCCCGGCGCAGCCGCAGCGCCAGCAGCGGGTTGGCCCGGCGCACCTCCGGCTCGCGGCCGTCGGCGAGCCGGAGCAGGCCGAGCGGCCGGAGCGAGGCGTCCACCAGCTGCCGGACGTCCTCGGGGCGCACCAGTCGCTGGGCCGCCTCGCCCACCCGCGCGGCGACCTCCGCGACGGTCCGCCGTCCGTCGACGGCGGCCAGGACGGCGTGCAGCAGGGGGGTCAGCGTGACCACCTGGCCGTCGCCGCGGCGGGCCAGCGCCGGCGGCCGCCGGTACCCGGAGCCGGGGACCTCGCCGAGCAGTTCGACACCCGAGGCCCGGGCCAGCACCTGGCCCCCGGCCTCCCCCGTGGCGGTCGCGGGCCCGGCCGCCGGAGCAGCCGGGCCCGCGACCGGAATCGGCCGGGTGCGCGGATCACTCATCCGCGTGCGGACCGGTGCGCGGTCACTGGGTGATGGTGGACGTCTGGTCGGCGGTCGCGTTCGCGTCGGCGTCGACGTCCTGCGTGATGATCGCGTCCTGCTGCGAGATCGCCGTCGCCGCCGAATCGACCGAGCCGACGTTGGCCGCGACGGAGGCGTCGATCGGTGCCGCCACGTTCGCGTTGGCGGCCACGGCGCCGTCGATGGGAGCCGCGAGGTTCAGGTCGGCGTTCAGGTCGACGTCGACGTTCAGCAGGTTGCCGTCCAGGGCGCCACCGGCGTCCGTGGGGACGGCGCCGACGTCGGTGCCGGCGGTGGTCGGGGCCGCGGTGTCCGTGCCGCCGGCCACGTCGCCGGACTGGTCGATGGCGCTGTCCTGCGGGGCGTGGGCCACCGCCTCGCCGGTGATGCCCTGGTCGATGATCACGCCCTGGTCGGAGAGCGCCTGCGCGGTCGAGCCGACCGACAGCACGTTCGCGCCGACGGATGCGTCGATCGGGGCCGCGACGTTGGCGTTGGCGGCCACCGCCAGGTCGATCGGCGCGGCGGCGTCGAGGGCGAGGTCGAGATCGGCGTTGAGGTCGAGCAGCGAGATGACTTCCTTGTCGGGCAGGGCGGCGCCGGTCTCGGCGGCCAGTTCCTCGGGCGAGAGCGGTCGCAGTGCGTCGTCCTGGCTCACAGATCCTCCTCGGTCGGGTTCCGGGCGCGTCTGCCCGGCGAGCAGCGGAGGAAAACGCCCAGATCGGGGCACCACCCGTACGGAGGACAGGGAGCGTCGGCGAGGTCTCAGCCGCGGAGCAGGACGGCGACCCCGACGCAGGCGGCGGCCCACAGCGCGCTGGCGAGCGTGCCGACGATGAACCGCTCGGCGGCGGCCGGCGCCCGGAGCTCGGAGTACCGCCCGAGGCCCTTCACCGCGAGGACGACGACCAGCCCCTCCGCCGAGCCCGCGAGCAGGGTGGCCGCGACGGCCGCCCGCTCCAGCACGCCGATCCAGGCGCCGCCGCGGAGGATGTCGGAGTCCTGCGGACCGCCCGGCACGCCGACGGCGGATGGATCGGCCGCGGCGAGGACGGCGGTGGCCACCGGTCCTCCGGCCGCGACCGCGGCGAGCACCGCACCCAGCGCGCCGACCTCGACCAGCCGGTCGGAGGCGTCGGTGCCCACCCAGGCCAGCAGGGCGGCGACGGCCAGGAGGGCGGCCAGCAGCGCGGCCAGGATCGGACCGGCCCACGGCCGGCGTGGCCGCTCACCCCGGACGGTCAGCGCCAGCCCACCGACGGCGACCACCCCGAGCAGGCCGACGGCGGCGGCGTTCACCCGGCCGCCCGGGTGAGCAGCCGCGCCGCCGTGGGGCGCAGGTCCAGTTCCAGCTCCCAGAGCCCCGCAGCCAGCCGCTGGCCGACCGCCTGCCGGGTGATGCCCAGCTCCGCGGCCGCCTCGGCCTGGGTGTGCCCGCGGCCCACGAGGGCGATGGCCTCCCACGCCTGCTCGCTGCGGCGCCCGACGATCACCGCGAGGGCGGTGAGGACGGCCTGGGCGTCACCGGCGTCGGTGGGCACCGCGCCCCGGACGGCGAGCCGGGCCGGTCGCTGCTTGGCGGCGTCGACGGCGCGGCGGGCGCTGAGGAACGCCGGGCCCGCGCCCGCGCGGGTGCTGGCCGGCAGGGGGCTCTGGACGGGCCCCGCTCCCACCCCGATGCTCCAGCCGCCGAGTCGGACCAGGTCCAGCACGGCGTCGACCACGTCGTCGGCCTCGGCCAGCACGCCCTGGAACTCGTCGCCGGCGGTGCGCTCGAACGGGAGGACGGTGGGCACGGTGTGGTTGAGGCGCGGCAGCACGTCAGCCACGCGGTCGGGACCGCGCCTGCTGCCCCGTTGGTCGATGGTCAGCACGAACGGCACCGCGCAAGTCTGACACCTTTCATTCGCAAAGGCAAGGGTCAGAGCTTGTCAATCACCTCGGGTGGGAAGCCGCCCGTCGCGACGGGACCCCAGCCGGTCACCGTGATGCGCAGCAGCGACTTGCCCTGCCGCGTCATCGCTACGCGGTACTCGTCCCAGTCGGGGTGCTCGCCGCTGATCGAGCGGTAGTAGTCGACGAGCGGCTCCAGCGCGTCGGGCAGGTCGAGCACCTCGGCCTCGCCGTCGACCTGCACCCACGGCCCGTCGAAGTCCTCCGAGAGGACGCACATCGACACGGCCGGATCGCGCCGGGCGTTGGCGACCTTCGCGCGCTGCGGGTACGTCGAGACCACGATGCGGCCCTCCGCGTCGACGCCGCACGTCACCGGCGAGAGCTGCACGCCGCCCGTGCCTCTCCGGGTGACGAGCACCGCGTGGTGGCGCGGGCGCAGGAACTCCAGCAGGGCCTCGCGGTCGACGCGGTCGGCTGTGGCGGTCTTCGGCATGGGGGGACGGTACGACGGACCACCGACACCCGCGGAGCGGCGGCGAAAGATCGTTCCGGCCGGTCTCCCGGAGGCTTGTGTGTTGAGATCGTCGTCATGAGGCTCCGACTCCCCGGCCGTACCAACGGCCCGACGGAACCCGTCGCGACCGAGGAATCCGGCGCGTCACCCGCGTCCGGGCCGGGCCCATCCGTCGAGCCCGGGGGTGAGACGACGGCGGCACCGGCGCCCACAGAGGGCCGCGGGCCGAAGCTGCAGCGCGCATCTCACACGATGGCCGTCTACTCGGGCCGGCTGCTGCTGGTCGCCGCCGCTCTCTACCTGCTGTTCTGGGTGCTCGGGAAGCTGTGGTCCATCCTCCTGCCGGTCGTGCTGGGCCTGCTGATCGCCACGGTGCTGTGGCCGGCCACCCGGTTCCTCCGCAAGCACCGGTGGCCACCGGCGCTGGCCGCCTCGACGGTCCTGCTGGCCGCCGTCGCGATCTTCGTCGGCATCATCGCGGCGATCGCGCCCTCGGTCGCCGACCAGGTCACCGAGCTCTCCGACGCCGCGACGAGCGCCCTGCAGGACGTCCAGGAGTGGCTACAGGGCCCGCCGTTCAACTTCGGCGAGGACCAGATCGGCAACGCCGTCGACTCGGTCATCAACTCGATCCAGAACAACGCACAGAACATCGCGGGCTACGCGCTCACCGGCGCCTCGGTCGTCGGCAACAGCCTGCTGAACCTGGTGCTCGCGCTGGTGCTGGTCTTCTTCTTCCTGAAGGACGGCCCGCGCTGGGTGCCGTGGCTGTCGGCCCAGACCGGCCCGCGGGTGGCCCGCCACGTGGCCGCGCTGTCCTACAAGTCCTGGGCGACCCTGTCGGAGTTCATCCGCCAGCAGGCCCTCGTCGGCTTCATCGACGCGTTCTTCATCGGCCTGGGGCTGTGGATCCTCGGCGTGCCGCTGGTCATCCCGCTCGCGGTGCTGACGTTCTTCGGCGGGTTCGTCCCCATCATCGGCGCCGTCGTGGCCGGCGCGTTCGCCGTCCTCATCGCGTTGGTCAGCAACGGGTTCACCACGGCGCTGATCGTGCTGGGGATCGTCCTGCTCGTGCAGCAGATCGAGGGCAACATCCTGCAGCCGATCATCCAGGGGCGCGGGTTCAACCTGCACGCCGCCGTCGTGATCCTCGCCGTCACCGCGGGCAGCAGCCTGGCCGGCATCATCGGCGCCTTCCTCTCCGTACCGGTGGCGGCGCTCATCGCGGTGATCTACCGGTACGCGCGCGACGAGATCGACGGCCGATCCCCGGAGGTGGAGGACGACGGCACCCGCGCGCGCGTCACCGGCGACGTCGGCGGTGCCGAGGTGGTCCACGAGCAGGTGGCGGCCCCGGCCGACCCCCCGGACCGCAACCCCAGGGGCTGACCCGCCCCGTCCGGAGGACCATGGGAATGCGGGCGGCGCCGACGCGGCTGCACCGATCGGCTACATCCGGCCGAGCACACCCCGCCGGTGCGCAGCAGCACCCGGCGACCGAGTCAGGAGGTTCCACCGTGCCCCAGCGACCGGAGGAGCTCGTCGAGCTGCTCCCCGCGGCGCAGTCCTTCCTGGAGCGGGAGGAGGCCGTCGACCATCCCGGTTCGCGGCGCGGCCTCGTGCTGGTGCACGACCTCGCCGGAGACTTCGACGCCGCGCACGCCGCTGCGCTGGCCGGAGCCCACCTGCTGGCCTCCCCGCCGCACGAGATCGTGGCCCGGTTCGACGCCGACAGCCTCGTCGACTACCGGGCGCACCGCCCGCGGATGACGTTCAGCGGCGACCGGTACGAGTCCTTCGCCGCCCCCGAGCTGCTCCTCTACGCCCTCGAGGACGACGCGGGCGAGCCGTTCCTCCTCCTGCACGGCGCCGAGCCGGACTACGCCTGGGAACGGTTCATCGCGGCGGTCGCCTCCCTCGTGGAACGGCTCGGGGTGACCTCGGTGATCGCCCTGCAGGCCATTCCCATGCCGGTGCCGCACACCCGTCCGGTCACGGTGACCGCGCACGCCACCAGGCGTCAGCTGATCGAGCCCTATCCCGTGTACTGGGGCGAGATGCGGATCCCCGGCAGCGCCTCGGCCCTGCTGGAGCTGCGGCTCGGCGAGGCCGGGATCGACGCACTCGGGGTCGCCGCGCATGTGCCGCACTACCTTGCGCAGACGACCTATCCGGCTGGGTCGCTGACCCTGCTCGAGCACCTGGAGCGGCTCACCGGCCTGCACCTGCCGACCGAGGCGCTGCGCGAGGCCGCGGAGGCCCACCGCACCGAGATCGACGAGCAGATCGCACAGTCCGCCGAGAACACCGCCGTCGTGGCGGCCCTCGAGCAGCAGTACGACGCGTTCACGACCGCCCGGGAGGGCACGGACCTGCTCAGCTCGACGGGCGAGGTGCCGACCGCCGAGGAGATCGGCGCGGAGTTCGAGCGGTTCCTGGCCGACCAGGACCGCAAGCCCCCGCGCGACTAGCCGACCCGGTCGGCGCTCACTCCGTGCCTGCCTCGTAGGTCACCGAGACGCCGTCACCGAGATCCAGCACGGACCCGGCCGGCACGGGGACGGGCTCGCCCGGGGGCAGAATCTCGGGCTCGGCACCTGGTCGGATCAGCCGGGTGCCGTTGGACGACAGGTCGACCACCAGAACGTCCCAGCCCTCCGCGCGAACCTCGACGTGCGTCCGGGAGACGTCCTGCTGCGGGCTGATCACCCGCAGGAGGCGAGGTGTACCGGCGCCCGAGACCCGGTCGGCGCTCGGTGCCCGGCCGATGAGGACCGTGCGGTCGAGCAGCACCTCGGTCCCGTCGCTGACACGGAGGAAGCCGAGCGGCGGCCGCGGCACCGGAACCGGGTCGTCTTCGGGGAGCGCGGCGGCGCAGGTGCGGCACTCGGCGGCGTGCGGCGGGTTGGCGTGACCCTCCGGGCAGAGCACGCCCCAGACCTCGTCCGGCCCCGGCTGCGCCGGCTCGCCGACCGGCGCCCGGTGCGCGCCGCGCTCGGGCGGCTCCGGCAGCTCGACCCGCAGGATCGTCGAACCGTGGTCTCCGATGTCGACGGTGGGCGTGGCCGGCAGGTTCCCCTCCGCGGCTGCTCGGAGGCGCGCCGCGGAGGAGTCGGCCGCGACGAGGGGGACAACGTCGGCCTGCATCTCTGCCTCTGACACCGGTTCGGGCTCCGGTTGCGGCTCGGGCTCCGGTTGCGGCTCGGTCGCAGGTTCGGGCTCCGGTTCGGGCTCCGGCTCCGGCTCCGGCTCGGGCTCGGGCTCGGACTCCGGTTCCGGCTCGGTCGCAGGTTCGGGCTCGGGCTCCGGCTCGGGTTCGGGCTCGGGCTCGGACTCCGGTTCCGGCTCGGTCGCAGGTTCGGGCTCGGGCTCCGGCTCGGGTTCGGGCTCGGGCTCGGGCTCGGACTCCGGTTCCGGCTCGGTCGCAGGTTCGGGCTCGGGTTCGGGCTCCGGCTCCGGCTGGGGGTCCGGTTCGGGCTCCGGGGCGCTCCCGCCGACCGCCGCCCCGGTGGTGACCGTGACGACGGCGGCCCGCACCACACCGGCGACCACGGGCAGCGGATCGCCGTCCGCCTCGTCGTCGAGCCGAAGACCGACCTGCCTGCCTGCATCCACGGCGTGCTCGGCCCACGTCGTCACCGTCGCGGCCGTCAGGGTGCGCCCGGTGTCCACGATCTCGGCACGGCCGGTGCCGCGCAGCACCACCCGGTCGCCGTGCAGCAGCACGAACGGGCCGAGCGCGCGCAGGCCGTGTGCGACGAGAGCCTCGAGCAGGGCATCCAGATCGGCACCGTCGCGCACGAGCGGCCACAGCTGCGCGATCCGCGCCGGCGTTGCGTCGGGCGGCAGCAGGAGCACGCAGACGGGGCCGATCAGCGCCGTGCCCGATCCGGGCACGTAGGTGGTCCGATCGCTCACGTGGTCCCGTTCTCGGAGCCCGGCAGGGTCTCGTCGAGACCCGGATGCCCCGGGCGTCCCCGGGTGTCGATGACGACGATGGTGACGTTGTCCCGGCCTCCGCCGTCCAGCGCGAGCTGCACCAACGCGTCGGCCGCCTGCTGCGGGTCGGCGTGCTCCAGCAAGGCGGCCTCGATGCCGTCGTCGTCGACCTCACCGGTGAGGCCGTCGCTGCACAGCACGAGCCGGTCGCCGTCGAGCGCCGGCAACAGCCAGTAGTCCGGCTGCAGCACCTGGGGGCTGCCGACCGCGCGGGTGATCACGTGCCGCTGCGGGTGCCGCTTGGCGCCCTCGGCGTCGAGCAACCCGCGGTCGAGGAGCTCCTGCACCACGGAGTGGTCGACGCTGACCTGCTCGAGCCGCCCCTCCGAGAGCCGGTAGGTCCGCGAGTCACCGAGGTTGGCGACCAGCCAGTACGGGGCCTCGTCGTGCACGACGCCGATCGCCGCCGTGACCGTCGTCCCGGCTCCGCCGTCGGCGAGGGCGCGGACGCGCACGTTGGCCTGCTCGAGGACCTCGCTGACGTCGCCGGCCTCCACCGCCCGCTCCGCCAGGGCGCGCATCTCCTCCACCAGGATCGCGCTGGCCTGGTCGCCAGCCGCGTGCCCACCCATCCCGTCGGCGACGACGTAGACGTGCGGGAGCACGAGGAGGCTGTCCTCGTTGACCCGGCGGTGGTGGCCGCAGTGCGTGGCGGAACCCACGACGACCTCGACGAGACCGTCGAAGGCCGGTACCGCAGCTCCGGGCACGAGCCCCCCTCTCCAAGGCAGCGGCCCTCCCACGGCTGCAGCGAGCGGAACTCTAGGACATGGTTTCGGGATCTGTCACAGAACGGGGACGAACGGTGAACCTGCGCACCGGCGCGACCATTCGGTCCGGGAGACGACCGACCCGCCCGGTCTCAGGCCGGTCCGGCCCGCCCCGCTCGCCCCTGTCAGGCGAAGACGATGGTGCGCGGGCCCTCGACGATGACGCGGTCCTCGCAGTGCCAGGTGACCGCCTGCGCGAGCACCTGGCGCTCGACGTAGCGGCCGACCCGTCGCATGTCCTCGACGGTCGCGCGGTGGTCGACGCGGGCGACCTCCTGCTCGATGATCGGCCCGGCGTCGAGCTCCGCGGTCACGTAGTGCGCGGTCGCCCCGATCAGCTTCACCCCGCGGTCGTGCGCCGCCCGGTACGGGTTCGCGCCCACGAACGCCGGCAGGAAGCTGTGGTGGATGTTGATCAGCCGCTCCGGGAAGCGGGCGCAGAACTCGGGCGACACGATCTGCATGTACCGGGCCAGCACCACCAGGTCGACGTCCCCGATCAGCCGCAGCGCCTCCGCCTCCGCCTCGTCCTTGGTCTCCGCCGTCACCGGCACGTGGTGGAAGGCGATGCCGGCCGCCCGCGCCACCGGCTCGAGGTCGGGGTGGTTGGACACGATGCAGGCGATCTCGGCGCGCAGGTCACCCGCGCGCACGCGGTAGATCAGCTCCTGCAGCACGTGGTCGGTGCGGCTGACGAAGACGGCGAGGGTGGGACGGTGCGCGGCCTCGGTCAGCCGCCAGACCATGCCCCACTCCCCCGCCAGCGCGGCCAGCCGCTGCTCCAGCCCGGCGCGGCGGCCTGCCAGGTCGGCGAGGAAGAACTCCAGCCGGAGGGTGAACGTGCCGCCGCTGGGATCGGACGAGTGTTGCTGCGAGTCGATGATGTTCGCGCCGACCTCGGCCATCAGACCGCTGAGGACGGCGACGATGCCCGGCCGGTCGGGGCATCGGACGACGAGCCGCCCCACGTCGGCGAAGCGGGGATCGGGCTGACCGGCTGTGGACACGATCGGGAATCCTCCCAGAGCTTCCTGAGCCGCCAGGCCGGCCCTCGGCGGCCCCCATGCCGGCCCTCGACGCGGTGCACTGGAGCGGTCATCCGTCCACAGTTGTGCTCTGCTTACACGGCGGAGCAGAGCACAAGCGCCCACGGAAGCCTCAGGGCCATGCGGCCCATCGGGCTCCCGCGTCACACCTCCGGTAGCGGCGCCCGACGGGCGTTGGCGACGTCGAACAGGTCGCCGTACTCGTCGACCCGCTCGAGGACGTCGCCGGTGCCGAAGCGCAGCGTGGCGGGGTCCGCGCCCTCGCGGACGGCGTCCACCTCGTCCCACCCGATCGGCGTCGAGACCGTCGCCCCCGTGCGCGCCCGCAGCGAGTACGGGGCCACCGTCGTCTTCGCCGGGTTGTTCTGGCTCCAGTCGATGAGCACCTTGCCCGGGCGCAGCACCTTCTCCATGCGCCAGACGACGTCGTCAGGGGTCTGGGCGGAGAGCTCCTGGGCCAGCCCCTTCGCGTACCGGCTGGCGTGCTCGCGGTCGGCGGACACGATCGGCGCGTAGACCTGCATGCCCTTGGAGCCCGACGTCTTCACCACCGGGTCCAGGCCGTCGTCCTCGAGGCGGGCGCCCAGCCGCTCGGCGACCGCACAGCACTCCGCGAGACCGGTGTCCGGACCGGGGTCGAGGTCCAGCACCAGCAGATCGGGCAGCTGCGGCACGCCGTCGTCGTCGACCTGCCACTGCGGGACGTGCAGCTCCAGCGCGGCGAGGTTGGCCGCCCAGGCGAGGTCGGCGACCGATTCGAGGACGACCATGTCGAGGGTCTCCCGGCCGGTCGAGCTGCCGGGGCTCGGAATGGTCACCCGGCGGACCCATTCCGGCGCGTGCCGGGCGCTGTTCTTCTCGAAGAACTTCTGCCCCTCCACGCCGTCGGGCCAGCGGGTGAACGTGACCGGCCGTCCGGCGAGGTGCGGCAGCAGCACCGGGGCGATCCGCACGTAGTAGTTGATCACCTGGGCCTTGGTGAACCCGACCTCCGGGAAGAGCACCTTCTCCAGGTTCGAGACGCTGAGCGTCCGCCCGTCGATCTCCACCCGCTGCCTGCGGGGCTGCGTCACGGTTCGACCACCACGTCGTCGGGCTCCAGGTCGTCCCGCACCCCCCGCCACACCGGGTGGCGCAGCCGGTTGTCCGCCGTCCACACCGCATAGGCGACCTCACCCACCAGGTCCGGCTCGACCCAGTGCGCGTCGCGGGTGACCTCGCGCGGCAGCGCGCCCTCGAAGGGCGGGGTGTCCCGGGAAGTGAGCATCCGCTGGAGGTCGCGCAGGTTCTGATCGCTGAACCCCGTGCCGACATGGCCGACGTAGATCAGCCGGCCCTCGTCGTCGGGTACGCCGACCAGCAGCGAGCCGATGGTGCCCGCCCGCCGGCCCTGCCCCGGCCGCCAGCCGCCGACGACGACCGACTGGGTCTTGAAGTTCTTGATCTTGCGCCAGTCAGGGCTGCGCACCCCGGGCCGGTAGGGCGAGTCCAGCCGCTTGGCCACCACACCCTCGAGGCCGTTCTCCTCGCTGGCGGCCAGGACGCCTGCCCCACCGCCCGGGAACCACGGCGTCGTCACCCAGCGCTGCCCCGACGGGCCGAGGGCGTCGAGCCGCTCGCGGCGCTCGGCATACGGCCGGTCGAGCAGGTCCTCGCCGTCGAGGGACAGCAGATCGAAGACCAGGTAGGTCACCGGCGCCGCGGCCGCCATGCGCGGCACCTCCGGCCCGGTGCGGTGCATGCGGCTCTGCAGCGCGCCGAAGTCCGGCCGCCCGGCCGCGTCCATCGCCACGATCTCGCCGTCCAGGACGGCGTCGTGCCCGGCGAGCGCGTCGGGCAGCCGCCCGACCTCCGGATAGCGGACGGTGATGTCGGTGCCCTTGCGCGAGGTCAGCGCGAGGACGCCGCCGCGCACCGCGGCCACCGCCCGGACGCCGTCCCACTTGAACTCGTAACCCCAGCGGGCGTCCTCCTCGGCCGGGGGCATCTCCGCGGCGAGGGCGAGCATCGGCAGCGGTGCCTCAGCCAGTTCCGGTTCCGGCTCGGACGGTGGCTGGGTGTCGTCGAGCTTGCGGATGTTCCAGGCGCCGTCGTCGAGCGGGAAGAGGGCGTACCGGCCGGCCAGCCGGCGCCCGTCGAAGCTGACGATGATGTGCCGCTCGTCCCACTTCTCGGTGGCGTAGCGGCCGGCGTCCCAGATGGTGACGTGCCCGCCGCCGTACTCCCCGGCGGCGATCGTCCCGGCGAAGCTCGCGTACTCCAGCGGATGGTCCTCGGTCGGGACGGCGAGCCGGTTGGTGCCCGGCGCGGTCGGCGGCCCCTTCGGCACCGCCCAGCTCTTGAGGACACCGTCGCGCTCCAGCCGCAGGTCCCAGTGCACCCGCTCCCCGGTGCGGCCGCGGGGCGTGTGGTGCTCCTGGACGACGAAGGTGTCGTCGTCCCCGGACGGCAGCGGTTGGCCGGGCGCCGGGACCGGTTCGGCGGTCCGAGCCGGATCCCGCTTGGCCCGGTACTCGGCGAGCGGGTCCTCCCGGCCGCCGCGCGAGCGCGCGGGCACGTCAGGCGCTGCGGCGGGCGCGCTTGGCCGGGGCCTTCTTCGCCGTCGTGCTCTTCGAGGCAGTTGCCTTCTCGGCCGGCTTCTCGGCGGCCGCCTTCTTGGCCGGGGCCTTCTTCGCGGGGGCCTTCTTCTCCGCAGCCGCGGTCGCCTTCTTCGCCGGCGCCTTCTTGGCCGCCGGCTTCGCGGCGGCCTCGGTGGTGTCGGCGGTCGCCTCCTCGGAGGCGTCGTCCCCGGAGCCGCCGCGGGCGCGCTCGACGCTGCGCCGCAGGGCGCTCATCAGGTCGACCACCGCGGCACCGGTGTCCGGCGCCTCCGGGATGGCCTGCACCTCGCCACCGCTCTGCTTGGCCTCGAGCAGCGCGGTCATCGCCTCGCGGTAGTCGTCGGTGAACTCGCTCGGGTCGAACTCACCGGTCATCGAGCCGATCAGGGCCTCGGCCATCTGCAGTTCCTGCGGCCGGACGCTCACGTCCTCGTCGAGGAAGGCGAAGTCGGGACGGCGGATCTCGTCGGGCCACCGCATCGTGTGCAGCACGAGCACGCCGTCGCGCACCCGCATGGCCGCGAGCGACTCGCGCTGCCGGATCGCGATCTTGGTGATCGCGACCTGTCCCGCGTTCTCCAGCGCCTCGCGCAGCAGCACGTAGGGCCGGACGGCGGGACCGTCGGGCTCGAGGTAGTAGGTCTTCTCGAACTGGATCGGGTCGATCTCGCTCTGGTCGACGAACTGCAGCACCTCGATCTCGCGCCGCGTGGACAGCGGCAGCTCGTCGAAGTCCTCGTCGGTCAGGATCACGACGTCACCGCTGGGCAGTTCGTAGCCCTTGGCGATGTCGCTGTACTCGACCTCCTCGCCGTCGATCGAGCAGACGCGCTTGTACTTCACGCGCCCCCCGTCGGTGGCGTGCACCTGGTGGAAGCGGATGTCCTTGTCCTCGGTGGCCGAGTAGAGCTTCACGCCGATGCTGACGAGCCCGAAGGACACGGCCCCACGCCAGATCGATCGCATGTCGCTCCTCACCGAACGGGCCGCGCGGCCGGCACGGAGACCGCGCCGGACCCGGAACCCGGGTCAAGATCGCAGGATAAGGCCGCCGCGTGTCCCGTGGCAGGTCGGCGGGCGCCCCGGCTCCCCCGTTCGGAGGACGACGCGCAGCACCTCAGCGCGGCGGTTCGGGGTCGTGGTCCTTCGGGTCGAGGCTGCCGTTCTGGATCCCGTCGTAGACGAACTGGAGCACGTCGGAGCCGGCGACCATGGTCATCGCGAGCGCGGCCAGGCGGGTGGCCCTCGGCGCGGTGACGTAGCCGAGGACGAACGCCGTCCCGACCCACTGGGCCAGGCAGAAGGGACACGTGAGCAGTTCGCCGACGGCGTGCTTCACCCCGCCGTGCTCGCGCACCTCCTCGGCCACCTCCGCGTGTCCGGACGCGCCCTCGAAGCGGGTGAACGGCGCCCGCAGCGGGCTGGTGACCGGGTCCTTGGCGATGCGGCGGGCGAGCCGGAAGGTGCCCACCGTCAGCAGGACGGCGTCGCCGAACGGGATCCGCTCCGGCAGTTCCCGGCCCGAGGCACGCACCGCCGCGGCGGCCGCGGACACCAGACCCAGGTAGACGCCCATCGCGCCGAGATCGCCGGCCAGCGGCCGCGGCTCCCCGTTCGTGTACTCCCGCCTCTGCGTGCGGGCCCACTCCCGGACCGGAGCACCCAACCGTTGGACCTGGTCTGCGAACGCCATGGCAGCGGCCTACCCCGGGCGTCGCGGGTGCACGCCCGGCCGGCCGTGACGGTGCGGAACGGCACACCGCGCATGCCGGGCAGGGACCCGGGTAGGGCTCGGGTCCGACGCCGGTCACCCGACCGGCCCCACGTCCCCCCGGGGACGACGAGAGCGGGTTCGCCCGCCGCACGGACGGAGGCTTCGCATGACCGACCCCGGCACGACCGACGGCACCACGCAGACCGAGGGACAGACCGCGCGGGACATCTTCCCCGAGGACGACGGCATCCCCGAGGTGGCGCAGGACGACTCTCCCGGCATCTACCGCGCCGAGGATCCGGAGTTCGCGCCGATGCCCGGCGAGCGGGCGACGGCCACCGTCGACTACGGCACCACCGCCTTCGAGCAGGCGCAGGGCGAGCCCCTGACCGACCGCCTGGACCGCGAGGTGCCCGACGACGTCCCCGACGTCCGCCCGGCCGAGGACCCGAACCGCGCGGGGGCGCAGCTCGAGCAGGACCTGGACACCAGCCCCGACAGCGACTCGGGCACCAATCGCACTGCCGACGACATGGAGGCCACGGGCGATCCGGTGGTCGGCGGCGAGGGCCCCGAGGCGGGGGCGGTGCACCTCACGGACGGCTGACCGGGCGGCGCCACCGGAGCGGCGCCGCCCCTACCCCCTGGGGAGGAGGCCCACCCGGGGGGTGGGTTGGCGTGTCCGCGATCGATTGTCTACGTTTGGGAACGCGGTTCAGCAGGAAGCCGCGTCGACCGGATCTCACCGGATCCGGCAAGCCGACACGTATGACGACCTGCGGGATCGGGAGCCGTGAGTTCCCGGCTCCCGCGCAGCGGTAGATTGTCCGGGCGGTCCGCCACCCGGGTGCCGCCGAGAGGAGCCACTGTCCGTGACCACTAGCGACCTGCCCGCCGAGGGGCAGCCCGACGTGTCGACCGAAGGCACCGAGGCCCCCTTCGACGACGTGATCACGCTCTCCACCTCCACCGGTGACGACGGCGTGGTGACGGTGACGGTCGTCGGCGAGGTGGACACGTTCACCGCCCCGGTGCTCCGCTCCACGCTCGACAGCCAGCTCGAGCAGCAGCCGAGCGAGCTGGTGATCGACCTGTCCGGCGTCCAGTTCCTGGGTTCCGCCGGTCTGGCCGTCCTCGTCGAGACCCAGAAGTCGGCCCGCTCCCGGGAGGTCGGCCTGCGGCTCATCGCCACCACCCGCGCGGTCACCCGGCCGCTCGAGGTGACCGGCCTGATCGACCTCTTCACGATCGCCGACAGCACCGCCCGCTGAAAGAGGACCTCGTCCCCCTCACCCTTCGCAAGCTCAGGGTGAGCCTCTGGACGAGGCCGACGAGGGCCCCGCCGGATTCCGGCGGGGCCCTCGTCGGTTCCGGGCCCCCACCGGTCATGAGGGGGCGCGAGCGGCGGCCGAGGCCGCCCCATGGTCGTCGACGCCGCCCTGTGGCGCGGCTCTCGCGACGACGTCGCGGCTCTGGTAGGACGGCGTCCTCCGTCAGGCCGACAGCAGCTGGCAGACGGCCGCCTCGAGAACCTTCTGGGTGTCACGGTCGGCCTCCGTCTCCTCCGCCTCGCCCAGCGCGGCGGCCACCGTCTCCCCGTTCTCGAAGCGGTCGACCACGCGGGGGTCGACGTAGCTGGCCTTGCACACCGCCGGGGTGTTGCCGAGCTGCTCGCTCACCTGCTTGTAGGCGGCGCTGATGACCTTCTTGCGCGCCGTGCGGCTGGTCGGCGGCGGCACCTCGGCGAGAGCGGCCGCCATGAGCACCGTGGCGGTCCAGGTGCGGAAGTCCTTGGCGGTGATCTCCGCGCCGCTGATCTCCTTGAGGTAGGCGTTGATCTCGGCGCTGGTGACGTCCCGCCACTCGCCGTCCTCGGTCTGGTAGGCGAGCAGGTCCTCCCCCGCGTCCGCCGGCCGTTCCAGCAACTGACGGACGACGGTGGCCGTCGGCCGGTCGGTGACCTCGACCTCGCGCTCGACGCCGCCCTTGGCGGTGTAGGAGTAGAACGTCCGCTCGCCGCGCACCGACACGTGCGAGCGCTTGAGCGTGGCCAGCCCGTAGGTGCCGTTCTCCTCCTCGTACTGCTCGCTGCCGACACGGAAGGCACCGAGGTCGAGCAGGCGGATGGCGGTCGCCAGCACCCGGTCGCGGTTCAGTCCGCGGGTGCGCAGCCCGGCGTTGACGGCGTCCCGGACGTCGGGCAGCTGGCGGGCGATCTCGAGGACGCGCTCGTGCTTCTCGGCGTCCCGGCGCACACGCCACTCGTCGTGGTAGCGGTACTGCCGCCGCCCGGCCGCGTCGACCCCGGTCGCCTGGATGTGGCCGTTGGGCCACGGGCAGATCCAGACGTCCCGCCACGCCGGCGGGATCGCCAGGCCCCGGATGCGGTCCAGCCGGTCGTCCTTGATCAGGACGCCGTCGTCGTCGTAGTACGCGAAGCCCCGCCCGGCCCGCCGGCGCCGGTAACCGGGGCCGTTGACGTCGCTGCGGCGGAGTCTCACGCCCCTGGAATGGGCACCGTGGCGGTTCCACAAACGCGGGGGTCCCCGGGTCCCCCGTCGCGGGTATGCCGGGAGCGTCCTCAGCGCAGCTCGACCAGGTCACCGAGCCCGCTGATCTCGAGGACGTGCCGGGTCACCCCACCCGCCGGGGCGTGGACGACCAGCTGCCAGCGCTCCTCCCGGGCGATGCGGGCGATCGCCAGCACGACGCGCACGGCCGCGCTGCTGAAGAGCCCCACCTCCACCAGGTCGAGCTGCACCCGGCCGGTGCCGCCGTGGCTGGCCTCGAGGAGGCGGATGCGCAGGTGCTCGGCGCTCAGCTCGTCGACCGGGCCCGAGACCCGGACGACGGGCACCTCGCCGTCCCGGTCGACGGTCAGGGTGGCGCCGGCGGGAGCAGGTGTGTGTCCGGGATCGGCGTCGGGGGTGCGGCGCAGCCGCAGTCTGAGGGTGACCGTCGTGCCGCTTTCCTCCTGCAGCGCGACCCCGTCGACCAGCTGGCGCATGATCAGCAGCCCGCGACCCCGGTCGCCGGGATCGCGGTCCGGCGGCCGCCAGGTGCCCTCGTCGCGCACGGTCACGGTCAGCACCCCGTCGACGTCGACGTCCGCCGTCACCGACATGGGCCCGGGCTCGGTGTCGCGGTAGGCGTGCTCGGCGGCATTGGCGCACGCCTCCCCGACGGCGACCATCACCGACACCCGGTCGTGCTCGCCCATGCCCAGGGAGGTCAGCCAGGCACCGAGCCGGCGCCGCACTCCGGGCAGCGCGGCGGGGGTCGCCGGCAGATCCAGTCGCAGCGGCTCGAGCGTGGTCGCGCGGCGGTGCGCGACCAGGACCGCGACGTCGTCGGGCCAGCCCTGCGGACGCCGGACGCCCTCGGCGATCGCGCCGGCCAGGCCGGCCGAACCGTCGGACTCCACGGCTCCCGGGAGACCCAGCACCTTGCGGGCCACTTCGCCCAGCCGGTCGCGCGCGTCGTCGGGCCCCGCGGTCCCGTCGGTCACCGCGCCGTTGGAGAAGAGGATCAGCGTGGCCCCCTGGCGCAGCACGTGCTCGGCGACCGGTGCCGTCGTGCCGGGCACGCTGCCCAGCGGGGGTCGCGGTGTCACGGGCAGCGAGGTCGTGCTGCCGTCCGGCTGCACGACCAGCGGTGCGGGGTGGCCGGCGGCGGTGTAGGCCAGGCGGCCGGTGCCGGCGTCGAGCACGCCGTAGAAGACCGACGCGCCCTCGACGTCCTCCATCTGCGCGGCGAAGGCGTCGAGGCCCGAGAGGACCGCCTCCGGCGAGGGGTCGCGCAGCGCGTTGGAGCGCATGGCGCCCCGCAGCCGGCTCATCGCGCCCGCCGCCGGGACCCCGTGCCCCACGGCGTCGCCGATCACCAGGGCGACCCGGCCCTGGCCCAGGGGCACGGCGTCGTACCAGTCGCCGCCGGCCGCGTCGGCCAGTGCGGCCCGGTGGTAGCTCCCCGACAACAGCAGGTCCGGCAGCATCGGCAGGGACGGTGGGAGCAGGGACAGCTGCGCCTGCTCGACCTGGTCGTCCGGGGGCAGCGGCCAGGGCGCGCTCTCCCCGTCGGTCTCGCCGCCGATCAGCAGCAGCGCGCCGGGGCCGTCCGCCAGCTGCAGGGGGCGGACGACGACGGAGGTGACCGGACCCTCGGTGCCCAGGGGCCCCGTCACGGTCTCGGGCTGCCCCGTCCGCAGGACCTGGTCGACCAGTTCGGACACAGGCCGGCCGGCGACGACCGGGAACACCGGTCCGTGGGCGCGGGCCCGGGCGTTCGCCCACACCGGACCGGCGGGGCCGACGCAGTAGATCGCCGCGGGGGCGGTCTCCAGGGCGCTGATCATGACGGCGGAACCCTCGGCCCCGTCGTTGGAGGTGGAGGGTGGCAGACTGCTGGAACTGACGCTCATCTCTCGGGCAGCCAACAACAGCCGGCAGGTCCCGGCAACCGCGCCTCCAACCAACGGGGAGCAACCGAGAACGCCGCGTTTGACGCGCCGGGGGCCTGGGGTAACCCTCCCCGTCGGCGCTCGGGGCGGCCGTCTGTCGGCTGTGCCGCAGACGGGCATCGCCCGTTCCGATGAAGCGCCCGCGACTCGATGGACGAGCGCGCTGGTAACGAAGGAGCAGACGACGGATGGTCGACTCGAGGGGCACCCTCGCGCAGGACGGACGGCGCGCGGAGCGACTGGAGCTGCGGGTGCCCACCACGCCGACCCAGCTGCCGGCGGTCCGGGCGATGGCCGGTGACCTGGCCATGCGCATGGACTACGACCTCGACGCCGTCGAAGACCTCCGCCTGGCGGTCGACGAGGCCTGCGCGACCCTGTCGCTCGTGGCCGCGGGAAACTCCCCGCTGACCGTCGTGTTCGAGACCACCCGCGCCGGCCTGCACATCGAGGCCTGGGTGCCCACGGCCGAGGGCGTCGAGGTCCCCCGCGAGGGCTTCGGCTGGGCCGTCCTGGCCACCCTCGTCGACGCGGTCGACGCCCGGCGGTCGACGCAGGCCGACGTTCCGGGCGGCAACGGCACGGACGCTCCGGTCGGTGTCATCCTGATGGACAAGTACCTGCCCGGGCAGCGTCCGACCGGGGTCGAGAGCGGAGCCGGACAGAACATCTCGGTCGCCCGGTGACCCGCTCGCCATCCACTGACGAGACACCCGCGGTGGGAGTACCGCTGCCCGGTCAGCGGTCCAAGGCCTCACCCGTAGCGCCGGAGGACGACATCGCAGCTCAGGAGCAGCAGGACGAGACGGCGGAGAACGCGCCCGCTCCGCGGACCGACGACCCCGCCGAGACGCCTGCCGCGGCCGCGCCGGCCGAGCCGGACACCCCGCCCATCTCGGACAACCGTCGCCGGGCCGAGCGGACCGCTCCGCTGTTCGCCGAGCTGGCGACGCTGGAGAAGGACGACCCGCGCCGCGACCGGCTGCGGGAGATCCTCGTCGAGGAGCACCTTCCGCTGGTCCGGCACTTCGCCCGGCGCTTCAGCAACCGGGGCGAGCCCTTCGACGACCTGCTGCAGGTGGGCACGCTGGGGCTGATCGCGGCGATCGACCGGTTCGACCCCACCCGCGGCGTCGAGTTCCTCTCCTTCGCCGTCCCGACCATCACCGGCGAGATCAAGCGGCACTTCCGCGACCAGGGCTGGTCGGTCCGGGTGCCGCGCCGGCTGCAGGAGCTGCACCTGTCGCTCAACGCCGCGGTCGGCGAGCTCGCGCAGAAGAACGGCCGGGCCCCGACACCGTCGGAGCTCGCCGAGCACCTCGGCATCCCGCGTGCGGAGGTGCTGGAGGGTCTGGCGGTGGCCAACGCCTACCGCAGCAGCTCCCTGGACGAGCGGCTCTCGGGTGAGGACGACTCCCCCACGCTGGCGGCGACGCTGGGCGAGGAGGACGCGGCGCTGGAGGGCGTGGAGTACCGGGAGTCGCTGCAGCCGCTGCTGGCCACCATCCCCGCCCGCGAGCGCCGCATCCTCATCCTGCGGTTCTTCGGCAACATGACCCAGTCGCAGATCGCGGCCGACATCGGCATCTCGCAGATGCACGTGTCCCGCCTGCTCAGCCAGACGCTGGCCAAGCTCCGCGAGGGCCTGCTGAAGGACTAGGACAAGGTCGTCCTCCGGACGACACCGCGACCAACGGCCGTCCCGGCTGCCGTTGAGCCGTTGCCCATGTCCCAGGCGGGGAGCCTCCGGGGCCCCCACACCGGGTCCACCAGGTGACGTCCCCGACGTGGTGCGGACGTCACCTGGTGGTCAGCTACTGCCCCGGCGGGGGGAGCTCGGCGCTGCCGATCTCCCGGACCTCCTCCTTGGCCTGGGCGAGGGACGGCGTGGTCGGCATGGGGATGTCGGCGATGCTCGACAGCTCGATCTTCGCCTCGGGCTGCTCGGCGGCCGGTGGCAACTGCGACTCGAACCAGCTGCTCGTGTCGATCTCCGCGTTCGGCCGCGCGCTCCCGTTCGCCGACGGCTCGACGTCGAGCCACGACTTGCCCTCGGCGGCCCCGCCGAGGTTGGCCAGGCCTTCCAGCGCCTTGCTGAACTCGCTGGGGACGATCCACATCTTGTTGGCGTCGCCCTGGGCGATCTGCGGCAGCGTCTGCAGGTACTGGTAGGCCAGCAGGCCCTGGTCCGGCTTCCCGTCGTGGATCGCTTGGAACACCGTCTCGATCGACTTGGCCTGGCCCTGAGCCTGCAGGAAGAGCGCGGCCCGTTCACCCTCGGCGCGCAGGATCCGGCTCTGCCGTTCGGCCTCGGCCTCGAGGATCGCCGACTGCTTCCTGCCCTCGGCCGAGAGGATGGCCGCGGCCTTCTGACCCTCGGCGGTCGTGATGGCCGACTGCCGGGCGCCCTCCGCGGTCAGGATGATCGCGCGCTTGTCGCGGTCGGCGCGCATCTGCTTCTCCATGGAGTCGCGGATCGACGCCGGCGGGTCGATCGCCTTGATCTCCACCCGCGCCACGCGCAGACCCCACGGACCCGTGGTCCCGTCGAGGACCTCGCGGAGCTGGCTGTTGATGCCGTCGCGCCCGGTCAGCGCGCCCTCGAGGTTGAGGCCGCCGACGACGTTGCGCAGCGTCGTGGTGGTCAACTGCTCCATGCCGGTGATGTAGTTCGCGATGCCGTACACGGCCAGCCGCGGATCGGTCACCTGGAAGTACAGGACGGTGTCGATACCGACCTGCAGGTTGTCCGAGGTGATCACCGGCTGGGGCGGGAAGGAGATGACCTGTTCGCGCAGGTCGATGGTGGCCCGCACGCGGTCGACGAACGGCACCAGCAGGTTCAGTCCCGGCGACAGCGTGCGGCTGTACCGACCGAGCCGCTCGATCACCTTCGCCTGGGCCTGCGGCACGATGGTCACGCTCTTGGCCAGCACGATGACCACGAAGAGCGCGACCACGAGCAGGGCGATGAGTGCGGGTGTCACGGGGGGCTCCTTCCCTCGGGTACCGCCGATCCTGCTCCTCGCGAACCGCCGGGTCACGCGTCGTCCACAGGGTTCACCCCTGCGATGTCGACCTCAGTGGGTCGCTCAGGGCGTCACTCCATCGCGTCGCCGACGATCGCGGTCGCGCCGTCCACCTGCAGGATCCGGACGGTCGCACCGACCGCGAAGGTCTCGCCGCGGTGCTGGCTGCGGGCGGTCCACTCGTCGGCGCCCATGCGGATCCGCCCGCCGTCGGCGTCGATGTCCCGCGTGACCCGCGCCGTGCGCCCGATCAGGGTGTCGACCCCGTCGAGCTGCAACGGCGTGCCCTGGGTGAGGTGCTTCTGGGCCAGCGGGCGTACCAGGGCAAGGAGCACGCCCGCGACGGCGATGAACGCGACCATCTGCAGCACGGTGGCCCCACCGACGAGCGCCACCGTCATCCCGCCCAGCGCCCCGCCCGCGAACATCAGCAGGACGAGGTCGAGACTGACCACCTCGCCCGCGGCGAACAGGCCCGCGGCGATCAGCCAGAGCAACCACGCAGCCACGATCGAAGTGTCGCACCCCACACCAGATCGATGGTCCCGCCGGCGCCCGCAGGGGGTATCGGAACGGTCACGGCCTCGTCGTAGCCTCGCTGGGTGCACGATTTCCCCGCCGGCCGGTTCGCGGTCTGGTCGACCGCCTGGCTCACCGGTCGCAGCCCGTACGACGACGCCCTCGACGCCCTGCTCGGCGACACCGCGCACCGGGTCTCGGGCCTGCCCGGGACGACGGAGGCCGTCCCGCTGGGCGCCGCGCTCTCGGCGCTGAGAGCGCTCGGGGAGCAGCGGTTCCGGCTCGTGCTGCCGGTGCCCGGCGACGTCCGGGGGCTGCCGCCGGTCCCCGGGCTTGCGCCGCTGGCGCTGGAGTCCGGGCAGGCCGCCGTCGGTCAGCGGGTGGCGTTCGTGCCCGAGGCGCTCGGGCCGGAGATGGTCGAGTGGACGGCGTTCCCGCTGGACGGCGCCCCGCCCGTCGCGCCCCCGGTCGAGGGCAGCCTGCGCGCCGTGTCCGGGGAGCTCGACCTCGCGGTCGGCGATGCGGCCCGCACGCTCGCGCGTCTCGACGTGGCGCGCTGGAACCCGGAGGTGCCCGCCCTGCTGGCGGGGCTGTCGAAGGCGACCGCACCCGGGTTGCCGGCCGGCCACGACCAGCTGGCCCTGTCGGTACTGGGGCGGGCGCAGCGGCTCGCGGCCGTTCTCGACCTGGCCCTGGCGGACGCCCCGGGTGCGGCGGTGAACCACGCACAGGCCGCCCGCCGCGACGAGGCCCTGCGCCCGCTCGCCGATGCGGTCCGGCACGCGATCACCGCCGCCTACAACTGGGTGCCCCGCTGAGCGGGTGACCAGGGACGGAAGGTCTCCGCACCGGCCGGCGGATCACTAACCTGCGCCGGCATGGCCGAAGCGATGACGATGAACCGCTTGATCCACGCCGCCGTCCGCCGTGACCTGGCGCGCCTGGACGCGGCCCTTGCGCAGGCCGACGACGGCGACCGCGAACGGGCGGCCGAGCTGCAGCGCGCCTTCGCCAACCTGCACGGGGAGCTCACCCGGCACCACGAGGGCGAGGACACCCACCTCTGGCCGATGCTGGCGACGGTCGGCGTCGCGCCGGACCTCCTGGGTGCCATGGGGTCCGAGCACGCCGCGATGTCCGCCTCGCTGGCCGACACCGCGACCGCGATGAGCGCCTACGGGCAGTCGGGCTCGGCCGCCGACGCCCAGGCCGCCCGGGAGAGCGTCGGCCGCACCCGGACGGTGGTCGAGCGGCACCTCGCGCACGAGGAGACCGACCTCGAGCCTCAGCTCGAACCCCACCTGGAGACTCCGGAGTGGAAGGCCGTGGAGAAGAAGCTGCGCTCGGTGTCGCCGACGGAGGCCGGCTGCTTCTTCGCCTGGCTGACCGACGGCATGACCGACGACGGCCGCGCGTTCCTGCGGAAGACGGTGCCCACTCCGGTCGTCGTCGTACTCTCGAAAACCTTTGGCCGCCGCTACAACAAGGACGTCGCGCCGGTCTGGCGGACCTGATCCCCGAGCCTTTGCGGGTCTTGTTCGACCATTGCGGGTGCTGCAGCACCCGAAATGCCGGAGCAACACCCGCAAAGCGGCGGACCTACCCGGCCGGACGGGGCCTCGGAGCCACGAAACAGCACGCCGCGGGACAGTTCGTGCCCAGCCGCGGCGCTCCTCCGGCCCGGCGCTCCTGCAGCAGGTCGACGACCGAGGCCACGAAGGCGGGGTGCGTGCCGGCCGTGGCCGCGCGGGCGAAGGTGAGGCCGAGTTCCTCGGCCGTCTCCCTCGCCTCGTTGTCGAGGTCCCAGATCACCTCGAGGTGGTCGCTGACGAAGCCGACCGGGAAGACGACGACCGCCGTCTCGCCGTCCTTGGCGAGCGTCCGCAGGTGGTCGTTGATGTCCGGCTCGAGCCAGGGCACGGACGGCGGACCGCTCCGGCTCTGCCAGACCAGGTCGAACGGCCGGCCCGCGTCGACGGCGTCGACGACCCGGCGCGCGGCCGCCGTCAGCTCCGCCTCGTAGGCACCCCCGTCGGGGCCGGCGACCGCCGCCATGACGTCGGGGATGCTGTGCGCCGTCGCGACCAGACGGGCGGTGCCGCGCACCTCCTCCGGCAGCGAGGCGAGCGCCGCCGCAAGGGCGTCGGCGTTGGCCCGCACGAAGCCGGGAGCGTCGAAGTAGTGCGGCAGCTTCTCGGCGGTGGGACCCCCGCCGTAGGAGACGCGCGCGCGGGCGACGTCCTCGTGGTACTGCCGGCAGCCGGAGAACGACGCGTACGCGGAGGTGGCGAAGACGTAGACGTGCTCGATCCCGTCCCCGGCCATCTGCGCCCAGGTGTCCTCGACGTACGGCCCCCAGTTGCGGTTGCCCCAGTAGACCGGCAGGTCGACGCCGGCCGACGCCAGCGCATCCTCGATCGCCGCGATCAGGGCCTTGTTCTGGTCGTTGATCGGGCTGACCCCGCCGAAGTGGTGGTAGTGCTCGGCCACCTCCTCCAGCCGCTCCCGCGGGATGCCGCGACCGCGGGTGACGTTCTCCAGGAACGGCATCACGTCGTCGTGCCCCTCGGGCCCACCGAAGGAGAGCACCAGCAACGCTTCCCGCCGTCCTGACGGAGCCGGCTCGGCCGACGGCGGGACGCCGCCGTTGTTGCGGACGGCGAGAGAGGGGTCCTCGTCCGGACGCTGACCGGCAGGGGTGATGTCGACGGTGGCGCGGGGCACGGGGGTTCTTCTTCCTCAGGGGCCGAACGGATGCGAGCTCACACGCCGACGGCGTGACTCTATGACCTCACACGCCTACGGCGTGGAAACCCCCGTCGACGTGCACGATCTCGCCGGTGGTGGCGGGGAACCAGTCCGAGAGAAGGGCCACCACGGCCTTGCCCGCGGGGTCGGTGTCGGTGACCGACCAGCCCAGCGGCGCCCGGCCCTCCCACGCCTCCTCGAACTGCTGGCTGCCGGGGATCGACTTCATGGCCATGCTGCGCAACGGCCCAGCGGCGACGATGTTGGACCGCACGCCCTCGGAGCCGAGCTCACGGGCCACGTACCGGCTGACGGACTCCAGCGCCGCCTTGGCCGCGCCCATCCACCCGTAGACCGGCCAGGCGACGGAGGCGTCGAAGGTCAGCCCGACGACCGAGGACGGGTTGGCCAGCAACGGCCTGCACGCCTGCACGAGGGAGGCGTAGGACCAGGCCGAGACCTGGAACGCCGTCGCCGCGTGCTCCCACGCGACCTCGGGGAACCCCTCGCCCATCGCCTCCTGCGGGGCGAAGCCGATGGAGTGGACGACGCCGTCGAGGGTGTCGAAACCCTGCTCGCGCAGTCGGTCGGCCAGCGTCGACAGGTGCTCGGTGTTCGTGACGTCGAGCTCGACGACCGCCGCCTCCTGCGGCAGCCGCTTGGCGATCCGCTGGCACAGCGACAGCGCGCGCCCGAAGTTCGAGAGGACGAGGGTGGCGCCCTGTTCCTGGGCCAGCCGCGCCGTCGCGAAGGCGATCGACGCCTCCGTCAGCACGCCGGTGACCAGGACCTTCTTGCCCTCCAGAATGCCCATCAGTGCCCCATCCCCAGTCCGCCGTCGACCGGGACGACCGCCCCGGTGATGTAGCCGGCATCCTCGCCCGCGAGGAAGCGGACGACGCCGGCGATCTCGTCCGCCGAGGCGTACCGCCCGAGCGGCACCTGCCCCAGGATCTCCTTCTGCCGCGCCTCGGGCAGCGCCGCGGTCATGTCCGTGGTCACGAAGCCGGGGGCGACGACGTTGGCCGTGATGTTGCGGCTGCCGAGCTCGCGGGCGATCGAGCGGGCCAGCCCCACGAGGCCGGACTTGCTGGCCGCATAGTTGGCCTGGCCCGCCGAGCCGAGCAGCCCCACCACCGACGACACGAAGATCATCCGGCCCGAGCGGGCCCGCACCATCTTCCCCGCGGCGCGCTTGGCCACGCGGTAGGCCGCCGTGAGGTTGGCGTCGACGACGTCGGTGAAGTCCTCTTCCTTCATCCGCATCAGCAGGCCGTCACGGGTGATGCCGGCGTTGCTGACCAGCACCTCGACCGGGCCCTGGCGCTCCTCGACCTCGGTGAACGCGCGGTCGACCGCGGTGGCGTCGGTGACGTCGCACTGCACGCCGAACAGCCCGTCGGGGGCTCCGCTCCCCCGGTGCGTCACCGCCACCTGGTCGCCGTGCTCGGCGAACGAGCGGGCGATGGCCAGCCCGATCCCGCGGTTGCCACCGGTCACCAGCACCGACCTGCCCATGCGCGCTCTCCCCTGACCACCGGCGACGTTGTCAGTGGTCGAACCTAGCCGGTGCACGCCCGGGCCACCTGCGGGCGTCGGCTGCCCGGCAGGTCAGCGGGAGTTCGGGCTCACAGATTCCGGCCGCAGACCGGCCACGCGCCCCGGCCCTGGGCGGCCAGGACCTTCTCCGCGACCGCGATCTGCTCGCCCTTCGACGCCAGGTCGGCCCGCGCGGCGTAGGCGCCGCCGCCGTAGGCCAGCCAGGTGTTCGAGCTGAACTGCAGGCCGCCGTAGTAGCCGTTGCCGGTGTTGATGCTCCAGTTGCCGCCGGACTCGCAGGCGGCGACGGCGTCCCAGTCGTGGCCGCCGGACGCCGGCGGGGGAACCGGGGGCGGCGGACCAGCGGATCCGGAGGACGGGGCGGCCGGTGCGGACGGCGGCGGCGCGGGGCGTGCCGCGCGGCTCGCAGCCGCCTGCCGCGCGGCGGCCTCGCGCTGCGCGTGCAGCGCCACGACCGAACTCCGCGCCCGCTCCAGCCGGGCCTGCATGGTGACCTGCTGCGCCTGGAAGACAGCGGCCTGCCGGCGGGCGTCGGCCTCCATCTGCCGCGACCACGCCAGTTCGGCGGCGGCCTGGCTCTTCGCCGTCGTCGCCGTCGTGAGCGCGTGGCGGGCCGCCGCCGAGGCGTCCGTAGCGCGTCGCTGCGCCGCGCCGAGGCGGACGACGGCGTCGGACCGGCCCTGGCCGACGGCGTCGAGGAGCGCAGCCCGCTCGAGCACCTGCGCCGGGTCCCCCGACGTGAGCAGTGCCTGCAGCCCCGGGGTCGTGCTGCCGTTGATGTAGCTGCTGCGGGCGAAGGCCGCGACGTCCGCACGCCCGGCGGCCAGTGCGGCCACCGCCCGTCGGGCCGTCGCCCCGGCGGCCTCCGCGGCGGCCTGGGCGCGCTCGTAGCCCTCGGCCCGCACCTCGTACTCGGCACGGGCGGTCTCGGCCTCGGCGTGCGCCTTGTCGACAGCCGCGCGCGCGGCTCCCACCTGCTCCAGGATCCGGCCGACGTCCGCGGCGGCGGTGTCGGCGGCCCGTTCGGCGGCGCTCAGCCGGTCCTCGCCGGGGTCCGCCGAAGCGCTACCAGGGACGACGACCAAGCCCAGGACGGCGGCGATCGCGACGCAGGCCACACTGCTCGTCAGCCGGCGACGTGCGCCCGCGCGCGTTCGAACTGCCTCGTGCACGGACCACTCCCCTCCTGCTCCCGGCACATGTGCTGTCGCAGGAAGATCGACCCGCGCGACGAATTACTTGAGCACGGACCCTAGCCGTCAGCCATCCGACGGCCGACGGGCCGCTGTCCCCCGCCGCTCCCGGACGGCCTCGGCCAGCTCCGCGAGCATCGCCTCCGTCATCGCGGGGTCCACGCACGCGTCGGTGACGCTCTTGCCGTACTCGAGGGACCCGGGATCGTCGCGGTCGAGGTCCTGCCGGCCGGCGACGAGGTTGCTCTCGACCATCACGCCGCGGATCGCCCGCTCACCGCCCGCGATCTGCCCGGCGAGGTCGCGGACGACGTCGATCTGGCGGAGGTGGTTCTTCTGGCTGTTGCCGTGGGAGGCGTCGACGACGACCACCTCCGGCAGGCCGCGCTCGGCCAGCCTCCGCTTCGTGTCGGCGATGTGGGCGGCGGAGTAGTTGGGGCCGTCCTTGGCGCCGCGCAGGATGACGTGGCCGGTCTCGTTGCCCGTCGTCGACAGCTGGGCCGACACCCCGTGCTGGTCGACGCCGAGGAACTCGTGCGGATGCCGCGCGGCCACCACGGCCTGGACGGCGGTCTCCACGCTGCCCTCCGGCGAGTTCTTGAAGCCGATGACCGACGAGAAGCCCGACACCCGCTCCCGGGCGGTCTGGTCGGTGACGTTGCGCGCGCCGACGCCGTTGTAGGTGACCAGCCCGTTGACGTACTGCGGCGTCAGCGCGTTCAGCGGCTCGGCCGCCACCGGCACCCCCAGCGCCGTGATGCGCGACATCAGGATCCGGGTCGCGACCAGCCCGACGCTGATGCGGTTGGACCCGTCGAGGAAGGGGTCGTAGGCGAAGCCCTTCCAGTCGACCTCCGTGCGCGGCTTCTCCGTGTAGGTCCGCATGAGGATCTCGAGGTCGTCGCCGTGCCGCTCCCGCATGCGGGCGACGAACCCGGCGTACTCCAGCGCCGCGGCGGGATCGTGGATCGAGCACGGGCCGGCGATGACGGCCAGGCGGTCGTCGGCGCCGGTGACGACGTCGGCCACGGCGCGGCGCCCGGCCCGCGTCGTGGCGGCCGACGCGGCCGACAAGGGGACGACGGTGGCCACCGCGGCCGGTGTCACGACGACGCTCAGGCCGGTGATCCGCGCGTTGACCAGGTCGGACACGTCGACGTCGGCCGACTGCTCCACGCCGAGCCGCCGCTCGACCCCGGGCAGCAGCTCCGCCAGCGTGTCGTCGATCTGGGCGTTCACCCGGGTCTGGACCTCGAGCAGGGCATCGGCGATCCGCGTCGCGATGTCCAGGATCTGGTCAGCGGGAATGGGAACTCCTCCTCAGGGCGCGGGAACTCACGGCGCAGTAACTCACGGAGCAGTGGCTCAGGGCGCGGCGGCTCAGGGCGCGGTGGCGAACGGGTCGGCCGACAGCGGGGACGACGACAGCGCGTCGGTCAGCAGCGCCACGAGCGCCTCGAGCTGCACGTCGGACGAGGACTGCATCTCCTCGTCGGAGCCGTCGAGCGCCCGGGCCGCGAGCCCGGCCTTGCTGTCGATCAGGTCGGCGATCCGCGCGTCGATGGTCTGTGCGGCGATGATGCGCCACGCGGTGACCGGCTCGGTCTGCCCGATGCGGTGGCTGCGGTCGATGGCCTGGGTCTGCTCGGCGTCGGTCCAGGAGAGCTCCGCGAGCACGATGTTCGAGGCCACCTGCAGGTTGATGCCGACGCCGGCCGCGGTGAGCGAGCAGACCGCGACGGCGACGTCCGGCTCGTTGACGAAGGCGTCGATGTTCCGCTGCCGCGACGTGGGCGTCTGGTCGCCGCGGATCGACGAGAACCGGACGCCCTGCTTCTCGAACGTCTCCTCGGCGACGTCCATGACGTCGACGTGCTTGGCGAAGAAGACGACCTTGCCCGCGCTGCGGGCCAGCTGCGCCGCGTAGTCGGCGGCCAAGGCGGCCTTGGCCTGCCCGATCCGGCGCATCATCGTGAAGACGTTGTCGCCGGTCGAGGCCGAGGCCGCGTCCTTGAGCTCCCACCCGGCCACCTTGCGGACGAGGTCGTGGTCGATGCCCTCGACCTCGGTGTGGGACGAGCGGGCGGCGAGCGCGCTCTCGTACCGCGACACGAGACGGCGGGCGAGATCGCGCTCGGCCGCCCGGATGGACCGGCCGGCCTTGTCGTCGAGCTCGACGGGGAGGTCGGCGATGCGGCGGGCGGGGATGTCGGCCGCCACGTCGACCTTGCGGCGGCGGACGATGCCGAGGTCGATCACGCACCGGCGGGCAGCCGGGTAGAAGGCCGGGTCGGCGGGTGTCAGGCCGGTCTCCTCCAGCGCCTCCATCAGCTCACCGAGGGGCTTGGAGTCGTCGATCCAGCCGAGGAACTGCCAGATCGCCCGGAAGTCGTCGATGTCGTTGATCAGGGGCGTGCCGGTGAGGGCCATGAGCAGGGGGCGGGGGAACCGCGACCGGATGCGCTCGGACAGCTCCAGCACGTGCTGCGAGCGCTGCGACGCCTTGTTCTTGATGAAGTGCGCCTCGTCGATGACCATGCCGCGGAAGCCGAAGTTCCCGAACCAGCCCACGTGGCGGTCGAGCACCTCGTAGTTGACGACGACGATGTCGGCGAATCCGTCCACCGTGTCGCCGTTGCCGTGGACGACGGTCGCCGCACGGTGCGGCGTCCAGCGTCCGGCCTCGCGGGCCCAGTTGGTCTTGACGACGCTCGGGACCACGACCAGCAGCGGATAGGCGCCCGCCGCCTCCGCGGCGAGCAGCGCCTGCGCCGTCTTGCCCAGCCCGGGCTCGTCGGCGAGCAGGAAGGTGCGGTGGCCGGCGGCGGCCGCGGCGACGAGCTCCCCCTGGTGCGGCATCAGCTCGAGGCCACCGGGTGCCTGCAGCGAGGTCGGTGTGGGCAGGTCCATGCACGCGGGGGCTCCCCCGCCGGCGCGCTCGAAGGAGTTGAACAGCGGATCGAGCAGCTCCCAGCCGGCCAGGCGGCGGGGGCGTGCCGCCGTCGGCCGAGGGGCCGAGTAGTCGGGGGCCAGGAACGGGTTGGCCAACTGCCGGGCGACCACCGACTGCGGGACGACGCGACGTTCCGGAGTGGCCGGCGCGGCGCTTTCGGGCTCGGGCGAAGACACGTCGTCCGCGGGCGACTCGATGCCGACGGCCCGGAGCATGTCGCGCTTGAGCGACTTCGCCGCCTCGGAGACGACGGCGTCGTCGCCGAGGAGCGCGTACAGGGTGGAGTCCCGGACGGCGGTCCGCGCGAGGATCGTCGCGATCCCGTCGAGGCGTTTGAGCTGCTCGGCACGGAAGCTGTCGGTGCTGGTTCCGTCGGCGCGGACGCGGGCGCGTTCCTCCCGCAGCAGCAGCGCGACGGCCTGGAACTTGGTGCGCACCGACGGCGTCGCGGGGCGACGCTGGACGGCGGCCTCGACGCTCCGCACGGCGCGGGCGAGCACGGAGATGACGTCGTCGCCGTCACGGACGCGTCGCTGGTTGCGCGGGGTGCTGCGGCGAGGCCCCGTCGAGCGACGGCCTGGTCGAGCCACGAACTTCTCCTCTCATGCCCGGCGGTATCGCCGGGCAGGCTGCCGCAGGCAGGTCTTCGGCCCGGAGCCGGAGATCAGGAGCGGAGGCCTCCGCGCCTGCTCCGACTCGGCCCCGCGGGTGCGACGTCTGCGGGCCGGAAGCCCCACCATGGCCGGACCGGCGGTGGCCGGTCGGTGGCCGGAAACCCACGGCGGGACGAGGTCGTCGCCGGGCGAGCGGCAGGTTGCCCGGGCCGATACCGCACCAACAGTAGCCCCCACCGGCCCGCTTGGCCCGGAGACGGGGGAGCGCGTCGCCGTCCCGGGGCTCAGGGTTCGGCGGGCAGCGGCCTCGCCGGCCACTCGAGGAGGCGGGCACCGAGCACGGCGGTCTGCAGGGAGAACCGCGAACCCGGGTCGTTGATTCCGTATCCGGTCAGCGCGGCCACCCGGGCCAGTCGGTAGGTGACAGTGCGGACGGAGACGTGCAGCCGGCGGGCCGCCTCGGTGGCGACGTCTCCGGCGGCGAAGTAGGCCTCCAGCGTGTCCAGCAGCGGCCGGGCGCCACCCCGGGCGGACTGCAGCGGACCGAGGACGTCACGGATGAGGTCCACGATCGCGGACTGGTCGCGCGCCAGCACGCGGTAGACCAGCAGGTCCCGGACGTCGACGACGTCGGACTCCAGGCCGAGCCGGTTCGCGAGACCCAGTGCCTCGCGGGCCTCCTCGTAGGACCGCGCGATGCCGTATCCACCGGGAAAGGCGCGGCCGGCGGCCACTCGCCACCGTCCCCGCACGTCGGTGCGGCGCAGGTCCTCGAGCACGACCGCGCCGACGTCCCCACCCTGCGGAGCCGACGCCGGAGCGCCGGGGAGGACGAGCACCACCCGGCCGTCCTTGAGCGCGACGAGGACCTCGCGGTCCCCGAACCTGCTCACCACGGCGCGCTCCAGCGCGATGGCGGCACGGTCCGGTGCGGCCTGCTCGTCCCGCGGCGCCACAAGCACCACGTGGTGCGGCTTGCCCAGGTCGATCCCGAACGGCTCGGCGCGTTCCACGAGGCCGGCGACGTCGGCGTCCCCGCGCAGGAGGTCGTCGACGAACTCCGCCCGCAGTGACTCCTCCCGGCGGATCATCGCGCGCCGCTCGGACTGGTGACCGTCGACCAGCACCCCGACCGCGTCGTCGAGGACGCGCAGCACCGCCTCGGCGGCGGCACGCACCTTCTCGGGGTCCGACGAACGGGCGACCACCGGGAGCTGCCGCCAGAGCCGCCATGCCGCGGACAGGTAGAGGTCCACCGCTCGGCGTGCGTCGACACCGCCGGCCGCCGCCTGCCGACCGGACTCCCGGACCGCCTCGAGCTGCCAGGCGTCGGGCCGGCGGCCGTGGACGGCGGCGTCGGCGAGCATCGGCAGGTACTCCCCCAGCAGCTCCGCCGGTGCCTCGGTCCCGGACGCGGCCGCGGCAGCGACCGGCCCCAGCCAGTCGTCGGGGGGGCCCGGTCGCGCGCCCCGCGTCGTCGGGCGACTCATCTGCGCTCCTCCCGGGCCGGTCCGGTCGGCCGGGAAGTGCTTCCCGGGCCCAGCCGGTTGCCGACGATCGGCAACGACAGCGTGCCGCATGGAGGTAGCGGGAGGGAGGCGGCCCCGTGCGCCGGAACGCCGGAGCCGTTCAGCGGTGCGCGCGCCGCGGCCGGCGCCGATGGTGCGGCTGCCGGGCGGAGGGCCGGCCGCGGGGGCGCCGTCCCCCGCGGCTCGGCCGCTGACCGGCGTCGGGCAGGTCGGCCCCCACCAGATCCGTGAGGCCGGTCAGCTCCAGAGGCCGCAGGACGTGCCGCTGAGCTCCGGCCCTGACCGTGAACCGGATGCTCCGCGCCGCGCACGAGTCCCGCGCCGAGAGCAGCGCGGCGATGCCCACGGCTCCCAGGAAGGTGACCTTCCGCAGGTCGACCACCAGCTCCCTGACGGCGGGCCGGGTGATCTGACTGCGCAGGCAGGCACGCAGCAGCGGCTCGGTGTAGCTGTCGACCTCACCACGCACCTGGACGACGACGGAGCCGGGCCGCCCCTCGGGCAGCGCGGTGATCGCCAGGAGCTGCTGGAGGTCGGTCGAGTCGGGGCGGGTGGGTGTCTGCAGCACAGGAACGCTCCTCGCGGCGGTCAACGCAACGGGTCGAAGGGGGCGAGTTCGGGCGCGGCCTCGCCCTTGAGGACGGTCTGCGCGAGCAGTTGCCCGGTGATCGGGCCCAGCGCGATCCCCCACATGCCGTGGCCACCGGCGACGAAGACCCGCGCCGAGGCCGTCGCACCGATCAGGGGCAGCCCGTCGGCCGTGCACGGCCGGGAGCCGACCCACTCGTCCTGCCGGTCGTCGAGATCCACACCGGACAGGAACGGGCGGACGGCGTCGACGATGGCCGTGATCCGGCGCTGGTCCAGCGGACTGCCGTGGCGACGGAATTCCATCATCCCGGCCACGCGCAGCCGTCCGTCCAGCGGCGTGCAGGCCACCCGCTGCTTCGGGAAGTACAGCGGACCCCGGGGCGGCTGCTCCACCGGCACGCTGAAGCTGTACCCGCGGCCGGCCTGGACCGGCTGCCGCACCCCGAACCGGCCGGCCAGGTCGCCGAGCTCCGCACCGCCGGCCAGCACGACGGCGTCGTGCCGGCGCTCTTCGCCGGTCGCGCACACCACGGTCACACCGCCGGAGCGGTGCTGCAGGTCGGAGACCTCCCTCCCCTCCAGGATCTCGCCCCCGCGGGCGCCCACGGCCATAGCGAGCGACCGGAGGAACTCCGGAGGGTTGAGGTAGCGCTGCCCGTGGATCTCGACCGCCGCCCCCACCGAGTCGGTCAGTGCGGGCTCGGTCGCCCGCGCCTGCCACCCGGTCACCGGGAAGAACGTGGGGTCCTGGCCGGCATCGCGGATCGCGGCCAGCTCCGTGAGCAGGGCCTGCGCCTCCTTCTCCCGCCGGAAGCACGCCAGGAAGGGGCGCGCCGGCTGCGTCCGCGCACTCACGCCCCCCGCCGCCAGGACGTCGAAGGCCTCGAGCGCCCGCTGGTTGAGCGGCACGTAGGCGGCCATGCCCCGCCGCCAGCGCCGGGGCGTGCTGGCGGCGACGAACCCCGCGAGGAAGCGCAGAAGGTCCCGGTCGGCGCGCAGCGGCACGTACACCGGCGAGCGCGGGCTCAGGACGGCGCGGACGCCGTACCGCAGGACGGCGGGCTCGGGCAGTGGAGCGGTCAGGTCGGGTGTCAGCCAGCCCGCGTTGCCCCAGGAGGCACCGGCGGCGACGTGGTCCCGCTCGTACACGGTCACCTGGACGCCGGCCTCCTGCAGGAACCAGGCGGTGGACAGGCCGACCATGCCGGCGCCGACCACCGCCACATGCCGCGGGGAGGCGGGAGAAAGGGCCGGATCGTGCTGGTGAGACGTCATGTCCGCTCCTGGGTCCCGTCAGACGACCGGCGTCGGGCAGGCGACGCAGCTGCCCGCGTACGGACGGAACTCCAGCCGCTCGGCGGGGATCTCGTTCCCGCACGAGAAGCAGCGGCCGTACGTACCGGCCGCGATTCGCTCCAGGGCGGCGTCGATCTCCGGCACCCGGCTCGCCAACGCGGCCGCGCGGGTGACGGCGACGGGATCGGGGTGCGACACGGCCGTCTCGGTCAGCGCGAGGTCCCGCTGGCGGAGACAGTCCTCGCGCTGGGCCTCGAGCAGCAGGCGGAAGGGTTCCCACGAGGTCGTGGTGGGGGCGGGCGTGGTTGCGACGGGGGTGGATGTGGGCACGGTCGATCTCCTGGGAATGCGACGAGGCCGCGCCCCGCACAGGGCGGGACGCGGACGGACGGCAGCGTGGACCCGGTGGAGGGTCAGCCCGTCGGCGGCGGCGCCCGGTCCTGGCTGCGTCGCAGCACGTCCAGGCCCCGCAGGCCGCGAGCTCGCAGGCTCAGCGCCAGGGCCAGCAGCTCGCCGCCGCTCACCGGCGATCCGAGAACCGGGGAACAGCGGACGACGGGACGGATCGGCGTCCCCGGCCGCAGGCGGCCGGTCGCAGGTGCGGTCACACCGATCACCCCCTCGACTGGTGCCACGGCTCGTCCGGGGACCAGCACCCACCTTGCCCGCGGGCAGCCGGGCCGGCCAGGTCCCCGGTCGGCCAATCCGCGCGCGGCCAGGTTGCCGACCACCGGCAATCAGCGGGTCCTTCCCCCATCGCAACCATGAGGCGGCCGGCGGGTGCTCGGCTGCGAATCCCGCCCTCTTCCGCTCGTGCCGGGCGGCCCCCGCATCTCCCCGCTGGCACTCCGGAGCGTGACGACGCTCTGGAGGACGTGATCGCCTCCTACGACTAGTACGTCGCCTTCATGAACCGCTGATCGACCGCCGCGACGGTCGGCAGGTCCTCGGCTGACTTTCCGGGGCGAGGGCCGCTCAGGAGCCGCCCTGTCCGGAGCCCTCGATCGGGCCGCAGGCGATGCGGGCGCCGGCGTCGCCGGTGTTCAGGGTCGTCTCGTCCGGTCCATTCGGTGCGTACCGCTCGGGGATGTTCGCGTAGTTGTCGCGGCCGGCGTGGATCATGACGGCGCTGCCGTCGTCGTCCGTCAGATCGGCGAGGGTCACGGCATCGGTGACGAACTCCAGCGAGCCGGCGCCCGACTTCTCGACGAACAGACTCGGCAGGTCGCCCGGGTGCTCGCCGTGGTGGGTCTCCTTCGCACCGATGTGCCCGCCTGCCGAGAGGAAGTCGCCCTTCATCGTCGGGTCGGTCGGGCTGACGCTGTCGGGCTCGCAGACGCCGATGGAGTGCAGGTGGAACCCGTGGAAGCCGGGCGGCAGGCCGGTGACCTCGACCGACACCTCCACGCCGCCGTTCTTGGCCGCGAACTCGGCCGTCCCGACCTTGGTGCCCTTGGCGTCGACCAAGGTCGCCGTGAGGTCGTCGCTGCTTCCCGTGCTCGCCTCGGGGGCCAGCGCGGTGTCGCCGGCACTCGTGCCCTTGGTGTCATCACCGCTCCCGCAGCCGGCCGCGAGCGTGACCACGGCCGCGGACAGGAGCACGGCGGAAACCAGTCGAGGCATGAGGTCCTCCTGAGCCCGGGGGAAACGAGCGGAGGAAGCGTCCTCCCGCGGGGACGGGGAGAGGAAGCCGTCCCCCGCTGACGGCGCGGCATCGCGCCCCCGGGAAGGCACCGGCACGGCGCCGCGTCACAGGCGGTGGCGAGGGAACTGCGGCGTGACGAGGTCAGCGTGCGAGGTGCCGCGCTATGCCATGTCGTCGCGGCGGCGGGTGAGGTAGGCCGTCTCGGCGGTGTTGCCCGCCAGCTCGATGGCCCTGTCGTACGCCGCGCGCGACTGCTCGCGACGCCCCAGCCGACGCAGCAGTTCGGCGCGGGTCGCCTGGTAGGCGTGATACCCGGCCAGCTCCTGCTCGAGGCCTTCGACGGCCGCCAGTGCCACCTCCGGGCCGTCGAGCTCGCCGACGGCGATGGCCTGGTTGAGGACGACGATCGGCGAGGGGTCGAGGCGGACGAGCCGGTCGTACAGGGCGACGACCTGCGACCAGTCGGTTGTGCGCCCGTTCCGGGCGGAGGTGTGCACGGCGCTGATGGCAGCGAGGACCTGGTAGCGGCCCGGAGCCACCCCGGCTGCGGCGGCGCTCAAGCGCTCGCGTACCAGCCGATGGCCCTCGGCGATCAGCGCTGCATCCCAGCCACCGCGGTCCTGCTCGTCGAGCGGGACAAGTTCGCCGCCCGCGGAAACCCGGGACGTGCGGCGGGCCTCGGTGAGGAGCATCAGCGCGAGCAGCCCCGCCACCTCGCCGTCGTCCGGCAGGAGCGATCGGATCAGGCGGGTGAGCCGGATGGCCTCGGCGGTCAGGTCGTGGCGTACCGGATCGGTGTCGGGTCCGGTCGCCAGGTAGCCCTCGTTGAAGACGAGGAAGAGGACGGCGAGGACGCCGGAGACGCGCCCCGGAAGATCGTCGGCGGACGGCACCCGGAAGGGGATGCGCTCTGCCTTGATCTTGGCCTTCGCCCGAGTGATCCGCCGTCCCACCGTGGCCTCCTGCACCAGGAGGGCGCGGCCGATCTCGGACACGGTCAGGCCGCCGACCATCCGCAGCGTCAGGGCCACGCGGTTCTCCATGGCCAGCGCCGGGTGACAGCAGGTGAAGATCAGCCGGAGCCGCTCGTCGTCGATGGCCCCGAGAGGCTCGGGCGGGTCGTCGTCGTGCACCGTCCGAGCCTCCTTCTCCTTGTCGCCCCGCTTGTTCTCGCGCCGGATCCGGTCGATGGCCCTGCGACTGGCGGTGGTCGTGAGCCAGGCGCCGGGGTTGGGGGGTACGCCGTCGGCCGGCCACCGCTCGACGGCGGTCGCGAACGCGTCCGCCGCGGCGTCCTCGGCGACGTCGAGGTCGCCGAAGCGCCGGGCCAGGGAGGCCACCACCCGCGCCCACTCCTCGCGATGGACGCGCGTGATCGCCTCGCGGACGTCGACCTCGTTCACCCGTCCAGTAACGGCCGTACCTCCACCTTTCGGTTGCACGCCTTCGACCCCTCGGTAGCGAGCTCGAGCGCCACGTCGAGGTCTGGTGCCTCGATGATCCAGATGCCGGCGAGGTACTCCTTCGATTCGAGGTACGGCCCGTCGCTGACCAGAGCCGCGCCGTTCCGGTTGTCGACCGTGGTGGCGGTGTCGGGATATCCGAGGCCACCGGCGAAGACCCAGTGCCCCTCCGCCACGAGCCGGCTGTTGAACTCGTCGATGGCCGCCATCTCCTCCGGGGTGGCGAGGTCGGTCTCGTCGTGGATCACGGAAAGCAGGTAGCGCATCTGGCGATCATCTCCTCGGTCCGGGGACGCCTCTCCTGGGCGGCCGCTCACCCCTGCCACGAACATTGCAGCCCCGATCCGACACCGCGGCCGGGATGCCCCTCATGCGCTCCCCGAGCCCTCTCGGCGCCACGTCGTGGTGCTGGTCGCATACCGCGGGCGCCCGGCGGGCCGGTAGACCTGGATGGTCACGCCCTTGGAGTCGACCCGGGAGTCGACCAGGTCCAGCGCGATGTCGGGCCCGCCGTCCGGGAAGAGCCGGGCTCCCTGGCCGAGAACAACGGGGACGATCAGCAGGGTCATCTCGTCCACCAGATCGTTCGCGAGCAGCCACCGGACCAGGGCACCGCTGCCGTGCACCTGCAACTCGCCCCCCGGCTTCGCCTTCAGCTCGCTGATGGCAACCGCGAGGTCACCGGAGAGGAGGGTCGTGTCCGCCCACCCCGGTTCGGTGAGCGTGGTCGATGCGAGGTACTTGGGCGCCTCGTTCAACGCCACGCCGATGGGGTGGGCCCGCATCTCCGCGATCTCTCCCCACGACCCGGCGAACAACTCGTAGGTCCGCCGACCGAACAGGAACGCGTCGGCGCGCTGGTAGGTCTGCGTGATGAACGAGAAGGTCTCGTCGTCGCCGGCCCCCATGGCCCAACCGCCGCGGACGAATCCGCTTCGACGGTCCTCCTCCGTCGAGCCACCGTTCCCCTGCATCACACCGTCGACGGTGAGCTGCGTCATGGTCGTCACCTTCATGGTCGCGGTCCCCTCTGCTCCGGGCGCCCGTACGGACGGCCTCACCCCTCCTACGAACGCACCTCCCCCGATCGGACACCGCCGCCGACATTCGGGGTGCCCGAACCGCTGGAACGCGCAAGTCTTCGTGGATGCCGGAGCAGCTGGACGTCGCCGTCGACGGCGTCACCCTCCGGGTGCGCGTGTGGCCCGCCGTGGACGCGGCTCGCCGACCGGTGGTGCTGCTGCCGGCGACGGGAGAGACGGCCGAGGACTGGGACGGCATCGCCTCGTCCCTGCACCCGTCGAGAACCGTCTACGCGGTCAGCCTCCGAGGGCACGGCTCCAGTGACTGGCCGGGCCACTACTCGATCCACGCGATGGCGGACGACGTCACCGGCCTGCTGATGCAACTCGACGACCGGCCGGTCGACCTGGTCGGCCACTCCCTGGGCGGCCTTGTGGCCTGCGCGATCGCGTCCGCGCATCCCGAGCTGGTGCACCGGCTCGTGCTGGAGGACGTCGGGGTGCCACACGCTCGACCCGCAGCCGCGCCGCCGCGACCTCCCGGTGCTCTGCCGTTCGACTGGCGAGTGGTCGAGCAGGTGCGCCCGGAGATCGACGATCCCGACCCGCGCTGGGCCGACGTCGTCGCAAGGATCGCGGCACCCACGCTGGTGATCGCCGGCGGACCGAGCAGCCCGGTGCCGCAGGAACACGTCGCGGAACTCGTCCGCACGGTGCCGGACGGACGGCTGGTCACCGTGGAGGCCGGCCACCTCGTGCACGCCCGACGGCCGGAGGAGTTCACCCGCCACGTGCTGACGTTCCTGGACGCGTAGTCGCCCCGCGCGTCCCCCCATGCGGGGTGTGCAGATCCCCCGCTTCGGCGGCCCTGAGGTCCTCGCTTCAGAAGGTCGAGAGTCGGACGGTTTCCGGGAGCGCGCGCAGCGAGGTCAGAAGTTCTGGCGTCAATGTCCCGCTCACGTCGGTGACCGCGTACCCCAGCTCACCGCGAGTGGCCAGCACCTGGCCGTCCACGTTGAGACCGTGCTCGCCGACCAGTGCGTCGGCGCGCGCCAGGACGCCGGGCACGTTGCGATGCAACAACGCGAAGCGGGCCCCGGAGGAGCCGTGCAGCGCCACAGGCGGCAGGTTGACGCTCAGCGTCGTCGTCCCCGAGTGGGTGTAGTCCACGAGCTTGCCGGCCACGAACCGACCGATGTCGTGCTGGGCTTCCTGCGTCGATCCGCCGACGTGTGGCGTGAGGATGACATTGGGCAGGCCTCGCAGGACGGACGTGAACGGGTCCCCCTGCTCGCGGGGCTCCTCTGGGAACACGTCGACCGCGGCGCCGGCTATGTGGCCGCTGAGGATGTGGTCGCGGAGCGCCTCATGGTCGACCACGAACCCGCGCGACAGGTTGAGGAACAGGCTCCGGGGACGCATGCGGGCAAACTGGTCGGCCCCGAAGAGACCCGCGTTCCCTCCCCTGCCGTCGACGTGGAGCGTGACGGTCTCCGCCCGCTCGAGCAGCTCATCGAGGCTGCCGCAGCGCTCGGCATTGCCCAGAGCGAGCTTGTCCTCCAGGTCGTAGTAGAGGACCCGCATGCCGAGCGCCTCGGTCAGCACCGACAGCTGGCTGCCGATGTTGCCGTAGCCGACGATGCCCAGAGTTCGCCCGCGAATCTCGTGACTACCGGCCGCGGACTTGTCCCAGGTGCCGCCGTGCAGAGCGCGGTCACGGTCGATCAGCCGCCGGGCGAGACAGATGATCTCCGCCAGCGCCAGCTCCACCACACTGCGGGTGTTCGAGTAAGGCGCGTTGAACACCGCGACCCCCGACGCAGACGCCGCGCCCAGGTCGATCTGGTTGGTCCCGATGCAGAAGGCCCCGACTGCGACCAGGCCGGGATGGCGACCGAGAACCGAGGCGGACACCTGGGTCTTCGAGCGAATGCCCAGGACGGCCACGCCGTCGAGGGCCTCGACGAGGTCGGCCTCGTCCAGCGCTCCCCGGAGCGACTGGACCTCATAGCCGGCCGAGCCGAGCAGGTCGGCCGCGACAGCATCGATGTTTTCCAGCAGCAGAGCTCTCCGCACGCTCGAACTCCTCTCCGGTGCCGCAATCAGCGGCTCACGCCATTCGAGCATTCCGCGGTTCAGTCGCAGCGGCAGTGGACGAGCCGGCCGCCGACGCCCACGTCGAGCCGCCTGATGGACGTTCGCTGGGTCAATGTATGCGGCGCCCCGGCCAGCGCTGGCTTCAGCGTGACGATCCGACGGGCCCGTTCGCCTCGAACGCGACGGCATGGTGCAGGGAGGTGCGCTCGTCGATGCCCCCGCAGGGCGTCTAACCCTGACGCCCTTGGACACCTGCCGACACGCTCGGTCGAACGTCCCGCCTGCGTCGTAGTCGACTGCCGATCACCCGCTTCGGCGGCCCCGAGGTCCTGAACATCGTCGACGTCCCCGAGCCCACACCCGGTCCGGGCCAGCAGCTCTACGACATCTCGTCCGCCGGCATCAACTGTGCCGACACCCACCACTCCCTGTCCTGAGAGCGCAGTGCAGTCGCCCCTTGCCGGCCGCAGGTTCGGAGGACCGGCCAGACCTCGGGCTGGCCGAGCGCCAGTTCGCTCACGGACGTGTCCGGGTCGCGGGCGTGGGGTACCCCGCTCACCGCTGAGCAGCCAGCCAGGTACGAACAGTTCAGTGGCGCCCTGATCGAGCCTCCTCCGCACGGGAGTTCGCCCTCTCCGCGCCATCGAGCGACAGGGGGACGACATGGCCACCAGACGCCGGCTCAAGGGCCGCAGGATCGCCGCCCTGGCGGCCGACGGCTTCGAAAAGGTCGAGCTGGTCGTTCCGCTGCGAGCACTGAAGACGGCCGGCGCCGAGGTCGATGTCGTCTCCCTACGGCACGGACGGATCCGCGGGGTGAACCTGCACATGCCGGCCAGCCGCGTCCGCGTGGACAAGACGATCGGCGATGCCGATCCCAGCGACTACGACGGGCTGCTGTTGCCCGGCGGGTTCATCAATCCCGACCTGCTCCGGCAGTCCGCCCCGGCACGGGAGTTCGTTCGCGCGTTCGCCACGAGTGGCAAGCCCATCGCCAGCCTCTGCCACGGGCCGTGGGTACTCGCCTCGGCCGGACTGGTGGACGGCCGGACCCTCACCTCCTGGCCCGGGATCCGCGACGATCTGGTGAACGCCGGTGCCACCTGGCTCGATCAGGAGCTCGTCCGGGATGGGAACCTGATTACGAGCAGAGGGCCCCAGGACATGGCCGCCTTCGTCCCCGGAATGCTCGATGCCTTCGCCCAGGCCTCGACCGAGCCGGCGAGGACAGCACCGGGTCGTGGGTCCGATCGGCAGTACGACGCACCCCCGGCCTGGGCCGTCGCCGCGTTGCGATGGTCGCCCAAGCCGTCAGCAGCCGCCGCCATGGTGGCCATCGGCGTGGCCGCTGTCGCCCAACGCGCCCTGCGTCGCCCAGCCGTGCAGGGCTGAAGGACCCGGGGGCCGGTCCTCGGCTACGGGGACAGGCTCAAGGCCACCAGCGCCTCCGGCAGGTCGTCCACGACCACGGCGTCGGTACCCGCGGACACCAGCAACCGGGCCAACGCGATCTGCGGGCACCGGACCAGCAGTTGTCGGCCGCAACGGTGGAGCGGTGACAGCAGACGCGCCAGGACGCGCGGGTCGATCCGCCCACCGGCCGAGCCCTCGGACAGTGAGTCTCGCGGGTTCCAGTCGGCCCTCCGACGCTCTGTGGACGGCGCCCGGGCCGGGGCATCAACGCCCGATCCCGTACCCCCCGGGCGTCGGAGGCGGTGTGCCACCAAGGCGAGTCGTCCAGGACGCCCGCGCTGGGAGGAGGCCTGCGAACAGAGCGACCATCACCCCGCGGGCCGGTCGATGAGATGCTCCACGAACCAGTCGCGTGCCGCCCCGGATGACACCTCGAATCCCGCGCCGGTGTAGGCGTCGAAGTGCCCACCGTCTACCCGGACCAGCTTCTTCGGCTCCACGGCCGCCTGGTACGCCCGCAAGGAGAGGCCACCGTCGACGAGTCGGTCACCCGGTGCGACCACCATGAGCAGTGGCGTCGGCGAGATCTTCGGGATGTAGTCGATCGGCTCATAGCCGCGGAAGTACTCCAGCGACCGGAGTGTGACCTCGTTGCGCCAGTTCGGGGCTCGCTTGTCCGCGGTCGCTGTGAACCACTCATAGGAGTCGTGCGTCGGCAGCGCCGACGGGGCCATGGGGTCGTCGTCGACCACCGGGACCATCGCAGGAGTTTCGCCCCTCAGGCGGGCCAGTCGGTCCGCCGCGAACATCTCCTCCGTCGAGGCCCATTGGTCGATCCGCACGAGCTGGGTGAACGACAGCGAACCCGTCACGAGGGGAACCTGCCCCACGATCGCCTTGACCCGTCGGTCGATCGCCGCGGTGACGTACGCGTTGGCCGCGCCGTAGCTCGAGCCCCAGAGCCCGATCCGTCGGGAATCCACATCGTCACGACTCTGCGCATACGTGATCGCGTGGGACACGAAGCGAATCTGTTGCCACGGGTCGATCTCGAGACGAGGGGTGCCGGGAACGGGTTCGCTGTCGCCGAAGCCGGGGTGGTCGTAGACCAGGCAGGCCAGTCCCGCGGCGGCGAACACCTCGGCGTAGTCGTCGAGGTGCATCTCCTTGACCGCCGAGAAGCCGTGCTGCAGCACCACGGTCGCGTAGGGAGCGTTGCCGGTCTCGGGTGTGTAGAACCAGCCGCGGATGGTGGCGCCCTCAACCGTGTACTCCACGTCGGCACGAGTTGGCATGTCTGCTCCATCGCCGGGTGGGCGCGACCCCACAGGACGCGGCCTCGCGCCCGATCCCAGTGACGAGCGGTGCCGGCGTCAAGGCATCGGAGCGCCCAGCCTCGGACCGAGCTCCTGCCGACCTCTGCGCTCCATCACCGGTGCACCGAACGCCTGCCGACCACCGAAGCGAGCGGTGACCGCCGCGCAGCCGTTCCCCTAGCCTCGGCGGCATGCGAGCTGTGCAGATCACCCGCTTCGGCGGCCCCGAGGTCCTCGACGTCGTCGACGTGCCTGAGCCGGTACCTGGCGACGGCCAGCGGTTGTTCGACGTGAGCGCCGCCGGCGTCGACTTCGCCGACAGCCACCACCTCCTGTTGTAGGAGGTATGTCGGCCGCGCGGCTGGTTCGAGGGGGAGCCGGGCATGCCCCTCGAACCGGCTCGGTGCTCACTCGGGAAAGCCGATGAGCGCGAGGCCGAGTGGCAGCGCCTCCGTTGCAGGTCGACGTTCCGGCACCGCCCCTCCGAGAAACGTCCCGCTCAAGTAGTCGTCCGCCGCGGCGACCACCTCGGGGAGCACCTGCCCGTCGTAGGTGAAGCCGTCGATCACGTAGGGAAGGCCGTCGGCCTGCAGGATGGACGGACCGTTCATCAGCTGGAAGTGCAGGTGCGGCGCGTTGGAGTTCCCGGTGTTACCGAGCGCGGCGAGCTTCTGGCCCTTCCTCACGTGATCGCCGGGCTGCACCAGGAGGCTGCCCTGCTGCAGGTGGGCGTACATCGCCCACACGCCCCCGCCGAGGTCGATGATGATGTTGTTGCCGTCCACGTTCTCGATGGTGATCTTCGGGGCCAGCACGGGGTCGTTCGCCGGCAGGGTGCCGGGGGTGCCGGCCTCGACCGTGTCGAGCGTCGAGGTCACCGTGCCGTCGGCGACGGCGTAGACGTCCTCGCCGTAGCTCACGTAGCTCTCGTTGTCGGTCCGGTCGCCGTCGTAGACCCGCCCCTGCTCGTCGAGCCGGATCCAGTCGATGGCGAAGCGCTGGCTGTTGTCGAGGCGACCGCTGAACGTGCTCAGCGACGGGCGGTGCGGCCACCCGGTGCCGCAGCACCCGTTGAAGGCGACCCAGTTGTCGCCTCTCAGCGGTGGGGCAACGATCCGGGGTACGCCGGACGTGATGTCGAACGGTGCCGCCAGGTAGCTGATGGGAGTCGGTTCGGCGGCGGGCGGGGCGGCGGCGCCGGTCAGCGAGAGCCGGTGCGCCACGGTGCGAGGTACGTCGGCGCGGGAGTCGAAGACCAGGTCGACGAGGAGGGCCCGTGACCCGCCCGGGGGCAGGGCGGTGTCCGGGGCGTCCGAGGAAGGCAGCTGACGCAGCCGATTGCAATCGCCGTATGAGCAGTCGGGGTCGACCAGTTGCGAGCCGGTGATCGACGCGATGACCGTGTCGGGGTGTGCGGCGTCCACCACGTCGACCGTGGTCAGCGTGGCCGGCAACCGGGACGCGTTGGTCAGCTGGAGGTCGTAGGCGACGTGGTACCGGCCGTCGCTTCCCTTCCAGGGAAAGGTCGGGTCGCTGATGGGCGTGACCACGACCGGGCTGAAGCTGTCCGGGATGGTTGCCTCAGCAGCCCTGGGGCTCCCTCCCCCGCTGCCGCCGGTTCCCGGGCCGAGGCGGGCCGCGCAAGCCGCGACGAGCACGGCCGCGCGCACGGCGACCCCCACGAGTCGACCGGCGCGGCCGGCCGCAGAGCGCAACGAGAAGGGCACGGTCATGGCGCCTCCCGGAGGACCACCCGGTCGTCGGTGACGCCCCGGACGGCCTCGGACGTGTAGCGGCAGCATGGCCTCCGTCCGCGGGGCCCGACAACGACGCGGCTGCCCCGGAAACCGGACGTCCGGGTGGCCGTGACGAAGCGTGCATCGGGCCTGCGCACTGTGGTCGGCACCGAGCCGGTCGGTGACCTGAGCTGCGCTCTCGTCCAGCGACCGGGCCACCCGCGAGCCGGGCATAGCCTCACCGCATGCGAGCCGTGCAGATCGCCTCACCGCATGCGAGCCGTGCAGATCACCCGCTTCGGCGGCCCCGAGGTCCTCGACGTCGTCGACCTGCCCGACCCAGTGCCCGGTGAGGCCGAGCAGCTCTACGAGGTCTCCGCCGCCGGCATCAACTGCGCCGACACCCACCACCGGCTGTCGCGACGGCCGTCTGAGCCAGCGGTGCACCGACATGTTTCGCCAGGTCGTCGGTCGCGGACAGGCGTGGCGAGGCCCCAGCAGACCGCGTCCCTGGCCGCCCGGCATGCGGGACGCGTAGTCGGCGGCTGACCGGAATCGGACCAGGACGACGTCGTGGCCGCCAGGCGACCTGCGCCACCTCGCCGGGGCCGCAGCCGACCGATCACAGAGCGCTGCGTCCGGAGGCGTTGGACCGACGCTCGGTCCCGTCCCACACCCACGCCTGATCGGTCGGCGCGCGAGTCGGGGGCGTCACCCGGCCGACATCCGTGAGCGGCGCGGCCTGCCCTCGGGGCATGCGTGCCGTGGAGGTCAACCGCTTCGACGGTCGGCGAAGCCCTCGGCATCGTCGACATCCCGGAGCCCACGCCGGCCCCAGGAACTCCGCGACGTCTCGCCGGGCTGGCTGAACGCCGCGCGGCCAGCCGACTTCACGGGGACCGTGCCGTGCGGGCGCCGACCGGCAGTCCCCCGCGACCCCGCGCCCGGGCGAGGGGACAGGATCGGCATCGTTCGTTACCGTCAAACCGTTTAGTGATATTGGTCACAGGGGGCGGGCGGGTGGAGACGACGACCAGGCCGAACCAGACATCGGTGGACGCCCGCAGGCGTACTCCGAACGATCCGGCACCGCAGAGCGAATCCGACGCACTCGCCTCGGTGGAGGCTGGTGAACCGGTCGCACTCCCCACACCTCGCGGGGTCGTGCGGGGACTGATCGCCACCTTCGCCCGGCCCAGACCCCTGGCGCGGGAGGCGGCGCGGCTCGGACGTGACAGCGTGCGCATCCTCCGCGGAACTGACGAGATCGCCCCCTCGCCGAGGGACAAGCGGTTCGCCGACCCCGCCTGGTCGCAGCACCCCGGTTACCGACGGCTCGCGCAGTCCTACATCGCCTGGTCCGATGCGCTCCGCCGCCTCGTCGACGATTACGAGAACGGCGGGCCGGACTGGCGAGAGGTGGAGCAGGCCCGCTTCGTCCTCAACGCATCCGTGAGCGCGCTCGCCCCCACCAACACGCTCCTCGGCAACCCGGCGGCGTTGAAGCGCGCTTTCGACACCGGCGGGCGCAGCGTCGTCCGGGGCCTCGGCCACATGCTGCACGACATCCGGCACAACGGCGGGATGCCGACCCAGGTCGACCGCAGCGCCTTCACCGTCGGCAAGGACCTGGGGGTCAGCCCCGGCGCCGTGGTCCACCGCGACGCGGTCATTGAGGTCATCCAGTACGCACCGTCGACGGCGCGCGTGCGGCAACGGCCGCTGGTGATCGTGCCGCCGCCGATCGGCCGCTTCTACTTCCTCGACCTGGCCCCGGGACGCAGCTTCGTCGAGTACGCGGTCAGCCAGGGCCTCCAGGTCTTCATGATCAGCTGGCGCAACCCGACGAAGGAGGAGGCGGACTGGGACCTGGACACCTACTCGGACGGAGTCCTGACCGCCGTCGACGTCGCGCGAGAGGTCACCGGCTCCCCCGACGTCACCACGCTCGGCTTCTGCGCCGGCGGTCAGCTGATGACGACGGCGCTCAACCATCTCGCGGCCAGCGGCGACGACCGGGTGCACGCCGCCGGCTACGCGGTGACCCTGCTCGACTTCTCGAGCCGGGCGCCGCTCGGGGCGTTCTCCGCCCCCCGCCTGCTCGACCTGGCCCGGCGCAACTCGCGTCGCGGCGGCGTCATCACCGCGCGGCAGATGGGCTCGGCGTTCACGTGGATGCGGCCGGACGACCTGATCTTCAACTACCTGGTCAGCGAATGGCTCATGGGTGAGGACCCGCCCGCCTTCGACATCCTCGCGTGGAACGCCGACGGCACGAACCTGCCGGCACGGTTGCACGAGCAGTTCCTGGAGATCTTCGGCAAGAATTCCTTGGTCCGGCCGGGAGCGATGCGGGTGCTGGGCACGCCGGTGCACCTGAGCCGGATCACCCTGCCCACGTTCGTCACCGGTGCGCTGACCGACCACCTCACGCCGTGGGACGGGTGCTACCGGACGACCCAATTGCTCTCCGGGCCGACGACGTTCGTGCTGAGCTCCAGCGGACACATCCAGAGCCTGGTCAACCCACCGGGGAACCCCAAGGCCAGCTACTGGACGGGCGGAGAACCCGGATCTGACCCGCACGCATGGCGCGCAGCGGCGACGAAGCACACCGGAAGCTGGTGGGAGCCCTGGGCGGGATGGATGCTCGACCGCTCGGGCGACGAGGTTGCCGCGCCCGCCTCGCTCGGCAGCGCAGCCCATACATCCCGGGATCCGGCACCCGGCACGTACGTCACGGAGCACCGCTAGAACTGGGCGGGCCCGCCCGCGCTGGCAGGTCAGGCGAAGGCCGTCTGCATCTCCTCGGACGCCGGGGCGCGCTCGGGTGGTGCGGGCATGTCGGGCTGGGCCTCTCCGGCCCCCCGCTCGCCCGGGAGCTGGACCGCGACCACCGCCGGGTCGATCCGCATCACCGCGTACCCGGCCACGGCCCCCGCGCCGAACCCCGGAGCGAAGACCCGCAGGGGTTCGGTGATGACGCCGTCGCGGACGGCGTCGTGGATGGCCAGCGGGATGCTCGCCGACGACGTGTTGCCCACCTTCTCGATGTTGAAGTAGAGCTGGTCGGCGGTCAGCCCAGCCCGTTCGGCCAGCTGGATGACCATCGTCTTGTTCGCCTGGTGCGGCACGATCAGGTCGATCGCGTCCATCAGCGACCCGTCCCGTCCATCCGGCGCAGGCAGCTTCCCGAGCTCGTCGATCATCTGGGCCAGGTAGCGGCCGGCCAGCGCCTTGACCTGGGGGCCGAACACCGTGATGTTGTTGTCGAACTCCGGGTTGGGCCAGAGGATCGAGTTCACCTCGCTGGCCGGGCCGCTGGCGTAGGTCTTCATGAACTCGATGTCGCCGTCGGTCCCGTCCTCGGCCGGGCCGACGACCAGCGCCGCCGCGCCGTCCCCGAAGATCATCCGTGAGGTGCGGACGTTGCCGATCTTGTCGGAGAACTTCTCGACACAGACGACCAGGATCGGCCGCTCGACCTCCTGCAGCATCCGGACGGCGTCCGCGACGCCGTAGGGCATGCCCGCGCAGGCGGCGATGATGTCGTAGGCGGCGTAGACCTGGTGCATCCCGAGCTGCCCGCAGAGATAGGTGGACAGCGACGGGATGAGCCGTGAACTGGTGCATGTGCAGACCAGGACGCCGCCGATCTCCTCCGGCTGCCGCCCCGCCTTGTCCAGCGCCGCCTCGGCGGCCTGCAGGGCGAGCTCCTCCAGCGGGAGCGAGCTGTACTCGCGCTGCTCGATGCCGGTCTTGGACGCGATCTCGTCGGCGCTCATCGGCGACCAGTTGTAGGCCGTGTTGCGGATCAGGTCGTCGTTGCTGCACACCTGGTCGCCGTGCACCGCCGCCAGTGCCTCGATCCGCGGCTGGACCGAGAAGCGCCGCCGCACGTCGATCTCCGGATACGGCCGCACCGGCGGGCGGGACTCCCGGGGCCCGGCGACGTGGCGTGGCTCGGCGCCGGCGCGCAGCCGGCGCAGGAAGGCCCGCACCTCCTTGTCGCGCGGGTGGAAGGCGACCACGTAGTCGTCGTCCCGGAGGTCGCCGGCCTCCGCCAGCTCCACCTGCGACCGCTCCCAGGGGTACTGGTTGTGCAGCACCATGGCCCAGCGGTGCAGGGCCTCGAGCTCGGGGACGTCCTCGGAGACATCGAGGATGTCGGTGTAGTCGTAGACCGGGAAGTCCGGGTCGTAGCGCGGCAGCCGGAAGGTGAGATTGCCCGGCTGCTCCAGGAACTCCGCGACGGTGGGCTTGATTGCGGGCAGCGTGGACGCGTGGTGCCGGCGGTTGGCGAAGACGTCGAACAGGATGTCGAAGATGCGGTCCTCGCAGCCCTCGTTCCATCGGGCCGCCAGCCCGGGGAACGCCTCCTGCACGGCAGTGACCTTCGCCTCGCCTTCGTCCCAGGGCTGCAGGACGGGCAGGAAGACGTCGGAGCGGGTCCGGGGGACGTCGGCCCAGCGGGTGGGCCTCTTGTCGTACATCGTGATGGAGAAGCGGTTGGCCCAGAAGAGATTGAGTGCGAGGTCTCGCATCAGGTCGTAGCGGGTCTCGTAGGAGCCGGCCCTGACCTTCTCGAGGATCTCGGTGCCGCTCGGCGCCTTGGTCTCGAAGTCCCGACGGATGACGCTGTCCAGCTGCTCCAGGGACTCCATCGTGGAGAAGTCGAGCTCCGGCATGACGTTCGAGGGGAACACCAGGCGACCGTGCCGATTGAGGACGAACGCATTCATGCCGGTCCCTTTCTGACCATGCGACGGCGCTGAGGCTGGGCCGGGGTGGCGCGTTCCATCTCCCGCGTGACGGTCGCGCAATGGCTACATGTCCAGGCCGCCGTTGACGCCCCAGACCTGTCCCGTGATGTACGCGGAGGCATCCGCAGCCAGGAAGTGCACGACGCGGGCGACCTCCTCCGGCTCCCCCAGCCGGCCGAGCGGGATCTTCGCCTTGAGGCCGTCGAGCACCTTGTCCGGCACGGTCTCGAGCATCTCGGTGGCGGTGTAGCCCGGCGTCACGGCATTGACGGTGATGCCGATCCCGTCACCCTTGCCGGAGCGCTGCACCTGCAGTGCGGCCTCCCGAGCCAGCGTCTTCGTCAGGCCCAGCAGCCCGGCCTTGGCCGAGGCGTAGTTCGACTGGCCGATACCGCCCATCTCCCCGATCACGGAGGAGATCATCACGATCCGCCCACTGCCGCGTTCGAGCATGTGCCTGAGCGCGGCCTGGGAGAGGTAGAAGGCGCCCGACAGGTTGACCTCGATCACCCGGCGCCAGTCGTCGTCGGTCATCTTCATGACGGTCCGGTCGAGGGTAATGCCGGCATTGTTGACCAGGATGTCGAGCCGGCCGTGCTGCTCGATCACCTCGGCGACGGTGCGGCGGCAGTCGTCCGGGTTGGCAATGTCGCCGCGGTGGACGCTCATGTGACTCTCCGGGTAGGCGCCGGCGAAGTCCTGGGCGAACATCTCGGCCCGCTCCTGGTTGCCGCTGTATCCCGCCGCGACGTCGGCGCCCTGCTGGGCGAGGCTCCGGCAGATGGCGGCGCCGATGCCTCTGGTGCCACCGGTGACGAAGGCCACCCTGCCGAGCAGCTTCTCGCCAGTCCTCGCCGTCCGTGCCTGCGTGACCGTCATGGCGTCCTCCCCGGCGCGGCGCGCCTCACCGTGGCCCGGGGGCTGGAACCTCACTGCTGTGGGCGGCTCCGGGTGCTCCGGTACCGGGCACTCGCGCAGCATGCTGCGGGCGAGCGCCACGGTCAACGGAGTCGGATCCGAACAGGCTCACTCGATTCTCCGTTGTGCTGACGCGGCCGGGGAGCGCGGCGTCGATCCGTCCGCCGGGCGGTGGCTCTGGCACCCAGCCGAAGGCCTCGACGCTGACGGCTTCATCGAGGCCAGTGGCACTGGCCGCCCGCAGCGGCTGCCCCGGCTTCCAGACCCGCACACGCTGCTCGACGATCAGCACCTAGGGTCGAGCGATGCGAGCCGTGCAGATCACCCGCTTCGGCGGACCTGAAGTTCTCGACCTCGTCGACGTGCCCGATCCGACGCCGGGAGACGGGCAGCAGCTCTACGACGTCTCGACGGCGGGCGTGAACTTCGCCGACACCCACCACCCGGCGTCCTGAGAGCTACCTCAGCGCCCGCCGCAGAGCCCGGCTCCCCGGCGACGAAGACACCGCCCTGGCCGACTCGAGTTCTCCAGTTTTCCTTCCGCGACGCTGCCGCTCGCCCGTCCGATCTGGCGTCACTACCGCGCCACGCGCTGTCCGCCAGTTCGTAGCGCGTCTTGGACGACGCGCGGCACATCGCGACGAAGTCGCGGCCCGGTAGAACCGCTGCCCGATGACCGGTGAATCGCTGTCGCTTCGACGAGGGGACGTTCACTCTGTCGGGACCGAGTGGGGGCCGCCCACATCCCTCGACGATTCGAGGGAAGCGGTGCCCTGAGGCCGGTGCAGGGCCACGGCCAGGCCTGGCAGGAGGAGCACCGTCAGAACGCCGGCCCCGACCAAGGAAGCGGCGTTCTCCCGCAGCATCGTGCCGTTGCGCAACCCGATCTCGGTGAGCGCTACCAGGGTCGGCAGTGCCGTCGCGCTGACGAGACCGATCTGGGCGCGTTCCCGCCAGGCCAGTGCCCAGCGGTAGACGAGCAGCGCCGGCAGCCCGCGGCAAACGAGCAGCAGCGCGAAGAACAGCAGGAGCCGCAGTGGGGCCTCGACGATCGCGACAAGGTCCAGGCTCATCCCCGAGTACACGAAGAAGACCGGGATGAAGAACCCGTATCCGATGGCGTCGAGTTTCGATTCCAGGACCGGCGCAGACCCACCTGCCCAAACGCCGGAGCACGATGCCGGCGAGGAAGGCGCCGAGCACCGCGTCGAGGTGGAAGCGATCGGTCACGGCGATCAGCGCTATCAACAGCAGCACCGTCCCACGCAGGGTGATCTGGGCGGTCTCGTGCTGGCCGACCGCGATGACCGTCGCCAGCCTGCCGCCCGACCGCACCCCACGCCGGGCCACCCTCAGTCCCATCGCAAGGACGGCGACGCCGCCGAGCGAGGTCAGTGCGGCGAACCTGTTCTGCGTGCCGAGGAACACCGCGATGCCCAGGATCGGAAAGAGCTCTCCGACCGCACCCGCGGCCAGCAGGTAGAGCCCGAGGCGGCCGTGCAGCAGATCCCTCTCCCGCAGCACGGGCAGCAGCGTCCCGAGTGCGGTCGTCGTCAGCCCGAGTGCCACCGGCACGAACGCGCGGACCAACCCGGCGGCTGCCAGCAGGGCCACCACGCCGAGGGCGAGGGTGAGCGAGACGAACCACGCAGCGATCGCCCGCCGGCCCGCGTCCTGGCCGAACAGCCGCAGGTCGACCTCGTAGCCGGCCAGCAGGAACACGAACCCGAGCCCGACGTCGGCGAGGATCTGCACGTCGCCGGGCGTGCCGAGACCGAGCACCTGGGGGCCGATCACCATCCCGCCGACGAGCAGCAGCACGACCTGCGGGACCAACAGCCGCGGCAGCAGCCCGAGGGCCAACGGCGCCAGCAGGGCCACGGCGGCGACAGCCACGAGGGAGTCGATCCCGACGACAGCGTCCACGCGGCTCCCCGTCCTCCCGCGTTGATCTCGCGGTCGCGTCCGGCGTGGCTCGCGAGTCTGCCCATCTCCTGCGGCCCCGTCCAGGGGCGGTCGTCCCCCTGGTGCATCGACCGCGAGTGCTAGTGAGTGACCCGGCCTGTCGCGAAGCCGGAATTCGCCTGCTTCGACGAGCGGCGTCCTTCAGCGTTGACGCTCGTCGGCCGCTGACGTTCAATCGTCCCGCCGCCCGTCCTCCGGAGCTGCCCACCACGGGCTTCGCATCCCCCATGAGGGCCGCGCACGTCTCGCGCCTCCCAGTGGATGGTGGCCGAGGAGGGAGCATGGGGCCGACACGACAGCCGGCCCGTCCTAGTGCTCAATCTCCCGAACCGCGGGCTTCCGGCGTTCCCCCGGATGCGGCCGACCCTCCACCCGTCGAGCTGACGACAGCCGTCACGGCGGAACCTACCGCCGTACCGGAGTCGGCCAACCGCTCCCAGGAAGAGATCACCGGTTACGTCCGGTCCCCCAGCGACGTGCTGCGCACCGTCGTGTTCGCCCTCGCCACTCTGCTGCTGCTCGTCCTCGCCACGTGGTCGCGCGATGCGGTTCTGGCGCTGGAGAACGACCTGATCAAGCGCTCGTCCTTCCTGACCCCGACGGTCGAGCGGATCCTGGCCGGAGCGTTGACCCTGGTGGTGCTCGTGTCGCTCGCCGCGGCGTGGGCGACCCCGCTGGTGACCCGCCGCTACCGGTTGTTCGGGTACCTGCTCGCGGGCAACGTCCTCGTGTCGTTGCTGCTCTGGGGAGTGGAGTCGTTCCTCGACCGCGGCGATCCGGACCTCCTGACGCGGGAGGTGGCACAGCGTGCGGGCGTCGACAGCCCGCTGAGCGTGTACGGCATCGCTCAGACCGCAGTCTCGTTCGTACTCCTTGCGCCGTTCGTGTCCCGCCGGTGGCGGCGTGCCGGCGCCGCGCTCCTCACTGTCATCACGCTGCTGCGGCTGCTGGTGCCTGTCACGCTCCCGGCCACCCTCGCGATCGCCCTCGTCCTCGGCGCCGCTGTGGGCTCGGCGACCCTGCTCATGTTCGGCCGTCCCAGCAGCCGGCCGACCTCAGCCGCCATCGTCGCCGCCCTGACCGGCAGCGGCCTCCCCGTGCTCGAACTGGAGCCGGCTGCGGTCGACGCCCGCGGCTCGGTTCCCTACTTCGCCAGCCTGCAGGACGGCAGCCGGGTGTTCGCCAAGGTCCTCGGCGCCGACCAGCGGGCCGCGGACCTGCTGTTCCGCGCCTACCGATTCATCCGGCTGAAGGACGTCGGGGACGAGCGCCCGTTCTCCTCGCTGCGCCGCACGGTGGAGCACGAAGGACTGGTGTCCCTGATGGCACGCGACGTCGCGACACGCACCCCTCGGCTCCGGGCCGTGGCCACCGTGGGACGCGACTCCATCGTGCTGTCCTACGACCTCATCGAGGGGACGTCCCTGGACCGGGTCCCCGACGAAGCCGTCAGCGAAGAAGTACTCCGCGGGATCTGGGAGCAGGTGGCCATCCTGCGCCGGCACCGCATCGCCCACCGCGACCTGCGCCGGGCCAACATCCTGCTCGACCGGGAGGGCACCCCCTGGCTCATCGACTTCGGATTCAGCGAGGTCGCCGCCAGCCAGGCGCTCCTGGACGCCGATGTCGCCCAGCTCCTCGTCGCACTCGCGCTCCAGGCCGGCGTCGACCCCACAGTCGACACCGCGATCGCCGCTCTCGGACCGGGCGCGGTGGCGGCCTCGCTGCCCCGACTGCAGCCCAACACGTTCAGCGGCGCTACGAGAGCCGCACTGAAGAAGCGGAAGGACCTGGTCGGGCAGATTCGTGCAACCGTGTCCACCCGGTGTCGGGTACCGGAGCCCAAGCTCGAAGATCTGGACCGAGTCACACCCAGGACGATCGTCACCGTCGTCACGCTGGTGGCGGTCACCTACCTACTCGTGCCCCAACTCGGCGACGTGCCGGGCATGGTCGACCGCGTCCGGGCGGTCGACTGGGCGTGGCTGCCGCCCATCCTGGTGATGTCGGCACTCACCTACGTGGGCGCCGCGCTGAGCATTGCCGGGTCGGTTCCGGGGCGGCTGCGCCCACTGCCCACGCTCGTCACCCAGCTCGCCTCCTCGTTCGCCGGCCTGCTGTCACCGGCCGGCCTCGGCGGAATGGCGCTGAACGTCCGCTATCTGCAGAAGAGCGGCGTGGACCTGGCGGTGGCCACATCCGGCGTCGGCCTGAACACCATCGGGGGGCTCTTCGTGCATGCCTTCCTGCTGCTCGTGTTCGCCGTCTGGGCGGGCCGGTCGATCGTCGACACCATCCGACTGCCCCACCCGGAGGTCTTCCTGTGGGGCGCCCTCACGGTGCTGGCCCTGGCCGCGGTCATGTTCGCCGTCCCGACGGTCCGCCGGCTCGTCGCGACGAGGCTGCTCCCGCTGCTCCGCCGGTCCGTCGACGGCGTCGCGCACGCCCTGCGGAGCCCCGGAAAGCTCGCGCTGCTGCTCGGCGGATCCGCTGTGATCACGCTCAGCTACACCGTCTGCATGTACCTGTCCACTCGCGCGTTCGGCGGTGACCTGAGCCTGGCCAGCGTCGGCGCCGTCTACCTGTTGGGGTCGGCCATCGCGGCCGTAGCCCCCACCCCCGGCGGCCTCGGCGCCCTGGAGGCTGCCGTCATCGCGGGTCTGGTCGCCGCCGGAATGGACCACACCGTCGCCGTCCCGGCCGTCTTCCTCTACCGCCTCGCGACCTTCTGGCTCCCGATACTTCCCGGCTGGGCGGCCTTTTCCTGGCTGCGCCGATCGGAGTTCGTGTAGGAGCCTGCGGATCCAGGCGTGGGAGCCGGAGATCTGGGGTGGCATCTGGGCCGTTGTTTTCAGTGGCGCGCCGTTGACGGTGACCGGCCCTCGCCGCCCGCGCCGCTCCGCTAGCTCGGGACCAGCCCCGGCGATCGAGGCCCTAAGGTCGCGGCATGCGTGCCGTGCAGATCACCCGCTTCGGCGGCCCCGAGGTCCTCGACGTCGTCGACCTGCCCGCTCCGGTCCCCGGCGACGGCCAGAAGCTCTACGAGGTGCACACGGCAGGAGTCAACTTCGCCGACACCCATCACCGGCTGTCTGCCAACTGACTTGACAAGGACCCGTCTTCGGCAGGCTCGGGGTGCAGTGACGTGAAGCGGGTCTATCTCGATCAGAACAAGTGGGTGGACTTCGCACGCGCCCGGACGGGCCACCGCCTTGGTGCGCCGTTCCGCGCCGCCTACGAGGCGGCCACGGCTGCCGCATCGGCCGGTCAGGCGTCGTTTCCGCTCAGCGCCGCCCACTACTTCGAGACGCATCGGCAGTCGGTCCTCGACAGACGGGTCGCCCTGGCTGACACCATGCTGCTGGTATCGCGGCTCGCCGCCATCGCACCCCCGCAGGTCATCGTGCCGTGGGAGGTGGAGACCGCGCTCATCGAGGTTTTCAACGTCCCCCGGCCAGCGCCGGCGCCACTGAACGTGTTCGGGCGCGGAGCAAACCATGCTCTAGGGACGGACCTGGTCACATTCTCGCCGCCTGTGGAGATCGACGGCATCCGTGTGTCGCCCTCCGACCGCGGGCGAGCCACGGTTCTCGGACAGGCCGCCTTGGAGCGGATGGTCCTCGGCAACATCGGCGGACCCGACGGACTCCGCTCCGGTGTTGCGCTTCACGGACGTCTCACCGGAGAGCAGTTCGTCGCCGGGCAGCACATGGTTCGAGACGAACTGGCGCGCCTGGGACGACACCGACTGGACGACGCGATGACCGGCACGGCCCTCGGCGATATCGCCACCCTGATTATCGCGGCCTGCGAACGGCTCGACCTAGATCCCGACGACGTCTTCGGCGCCGACCGGGACAGCCTGTACGCCTTGATCGACGCTATGCCCAGCCGCTGGGTCGAACGGGAGTTGCGCCGGGCCCGTCAGTCCAACCCGCAGGGTCACTGGGAAGGCAACGACTTGAACGATTTCACGGCTCTCTCGGTTGCCGTGCCCTATTGCGACGCGGTGGTGACCGAGCGCCAGTGGGCCGGTGTGATCAATACGCGCAAGATCAACCGTCGCTTCGACACGGTCGTCACTCACGATCTGCGGGAGCTCTCCTACTGACGCCGGGTCAAGGGGGCAGTGTCGAGGCTGGAACGCGGCACGGTCGGCGGTCCAGCGTCCGGTGGCACAGGGACGTGGGCGGGCCGGCACCGCGGCGCGTCTCGGCGCGGAGGCATCCTCGGGAGCGGTTCGCTCTGAGCCGTCGGCCGAGGTTCCGGCCAGTGCACGGTCGCCGTCCAGGGCGCCGGACCCGCCGTCTGTCGCCGTGTGTCGCCGTGTGTCGCCGGTGGCGTCCTACGTCTCCTCCCCTGCACACCGGGGCCAGACGCCGAACCCGTCGGCCCACGAGCCATGGGCGCCGACCCGGCTCTACCGTCTGCTGCTGGCCGCGCCCACCTACCGCAAGACGCTGACCGCGATACTGCTCGCCGCCGATGCACAGTGTCGAGATGGCTCGGCCGCTGACGGCGTCCGAAGTGGGAGCCACTCAAGTTGGCTGATCTCAACCAACTCAAGGAGCAAACGCATTGCGTCGCACGATTCTTATGGGGCCAGACTCAGGCCGACCTGTACTCCCTTTTGAGGATGCGGGCGCACGCTGTCAATCCGCACGCGGATCGGCGCGGCTCGGGTGAACTCATCGACAGATCGACCGCGGAGGGCGCTCATATAGACGAGGCCGCTGAGACCGGGCATCAACTCTACGAAGACGCCGGTCCCTTCCTTGGCATTCGAGACCTTTCCCGCGAAGACGGCGCCTACCTGTACGCCCAGAGCCGTCGCCTGGGCAAGTTTGTCTGGCACGGCCGAGCTGACCCGCAGTTCGACTCGCGGTCGCGGCCCCCGGGCAGAGTGACCGATGACCTGCGCCTCCAACGTTTGACCCTTTTGGAGCCACGAGCCAATATCGAGCACTCCGATCGGCGCGCCAAAGTCGGCCGCACCGACCGTGGCCTCTACGCCGTCAGCCAGCATCACCCAAGCGCGACCCATATCACTGCGAACGTTGGTCACCTCGCCCCTGACATAGCTTCCGAGCGGGGCAGCAGCCTGAATCTCCGCCAAGGTCATCGGGGCTGCCGTCTGTCCCCCAAGGATCGATCCGCTTCCGCTAGACGAGCGAACGCTGCTGACCCTCCGGAAGTGTGCCGAGACGACGAACTCCCAAACCTCCAAACGGCGTTTGTGGCTCGTAGTCAGACTCAAGAGCTCAGTGACGAGTCGCGCCGGGATCTCTGGCCGCTTCGACCACAGCCAGTGGCCGGGAAGGGCTTCGTTATTCGCATGCCGCACACCGCAGCCGACTTCCTTTTGGAAAGTGTCCAAGATCGGGCGCAACGCCGCTTCCTCGTCCTCCGAGACGCTTAGTGCACGCGTGTCCTGCCCGCCAGCATTTAGTTGAAGGAGCAGTGGCGTCCCGACCTCCCCTTCGACCCCGCCGTCCTGCAGGGCTTGCTGTCGCACCCCGAAGCGATGCCGGATGCCGCGCGCTTGATCACGGTGATCCAGCTCAGCGGTTGCCCAGCCGTTCGTGTTGGGGGGCTCGACGATGACCGCTGGCCAGAACCAGACCTTTCGGTTGCTCTGGCTTGTTGCGGGGACGTGTTGTTCGACTTGGGCGGTTCCCAGGTGCTTGTGCAACTGCGGTAGAAGACTGATTCGGTTCGCCGTCGTCCGGGTCGCAAGGACAGTCCCAGCGATCTGGACCCCTGGCCGAAGAGCGGACAGCAGTCCGTCATCCGACGGATCAAGGGCAATAGCAAGCTGGGCATACTGCTCGCGTTTCTGACGCGACCGGGCGGCCTCATAAGCGATGAAGCGACCACGCCCATCAGTCCGGTTGAAGATCCTGTAGCGGTCGTACCGCTGCTCGACGAACTCGCCGACGATGAGTGAAACCTCGGAGCCGGCCACGAGGTCTTCGTTGCCGAGCACGGGGACGACGTCACGGGTAAGCCAGTCGCTTGCTACGAGCACCGCGATCTCCCCGTCCAAGAACTGATAGCCGCTGACGACGAAGCGGCGATCCGGCAGGAATTCGGACGACATGCGGACCTTCGGAGTTCGCGCCATTGCGGTGTCGGGCAGTCGGCGCCAACGGGCAAGCACATCGACCGCCGGTTTGCTGGACTCATCTGTCAGCTCATCGTTGGTCTCAGCTTCACGCGGGTCGAGCACCCGGGTCCGCTCGTCTTCCTCCTCATCAGGATGCGGATCCGGATTGCCTGTTGGCCAAGAGGTGTCCTCGTCGCTCGCATCACTCAGCGGCTCGTCCTGGATGTCGTCCTCGTCCTCGGGCTCGTCCTCGGGCTCGGGCTCGACGACAAAAACGGGCTCGGTGAAAGGGAGCTGGGGACGGCCACCGCGCAAGACAGCAATCCGATCGCCATCGGGCGTCAAATCTAGATCTAGGCGACCGCCGACCGGCCACAACTCGCGCAGCTCGTTCGCCACGCGCAGGTGCGGCGACGCGTGCTCGGGGCGGGCGTGGACCGCAGCCCGCTGCAACAATGTGAAAGCGTCAGGGTCATCTCGAATCGCCCACTCAGTGACGTTTACGACGTTTCGGATAAATAGTGTCTCACCGCTCCTGCTCTTGGAACGACCAAGAGCCAGAACCCGCTGTCCCGGCTTCGTGAGCGTGCTGTTGTCCAGACTGTGCGGCTCGTCGTCGCTACTACTGGCGAGCAGATAGCTTCCGTCCTCAGATTGCTGGTACAGGAGCCCGGCGAACGCCCGAGACAACACGGCCCGAGCACGGCCAACCAGGCGCAGATCGATGTGCCTGGTGACCTCCTGCTTCATGGCCGGAGAGAGAGACTCCAATATCTCCTGACGCTTAGTAGCCGCCGCGAGCAGGCGATCGCTGTCAACCCACCAACCGTCCGCCCAGGCCACACGAGCGTCACTCAGCTCATCGGGTCGGGCGCTGGGATCAGCGGCCTCCCACGCGGCGTAGATCGACAACACCAGATCGAGATCGTCGTCGCAACCAAAGGCGAGACCTTGGTGACGCCCGGCAGCCTCGACCCGCCACTCACCCGGCCAATACGGTTGCCCGCGCAGGAGGCCGTTCCGGCCGATCAGTGATGTGCCACTCAGCAACGCCAGCCCGACGACCACTTCCGGGACACATGCCATTTGGTCGGCCAACATCACCGCTACGGCTTCCTCGGCCGGGCCTGGGAATCGCTCAAGTTCCTGGCCGAACAAAGTGAGATGACCCTGGGGATCCAGCGCGCCGGAGGAGTGGAGCACCCGATTGGCTCGGGTCATCTCCCTTGTGAAGACGTCGATGTACTTCAACGCGTCCTCATCATATTCAACAAGATCGCTTCTGAAGCTGGCCGGCCAGTCGAACTCGGCAGCATCATCGAAGCCCGCTGACTTCGCCTTCATGATGAGCTTCTCTTGGTTCTCCCTGGTCGAGCCGGGGGGTGTGTCGCGCGGCAGCCCTTCGAACTGGTCGCGTGAGTAAAGAGGGAAGACCCACCCAGGGCGATCGCGCCCGACGCGTCCCCAGCGTTGCCGAATGCCAGCCTGAGAGTGTGGCTTTGTGGGGACACCTCCACTCGCTGTCACCGGGTCCCACTCGGATTGGGCGATGAGACCGGAATCGACGACGAAGCGCACGCCCTCTACTGTCAACGAGGTCTCTGCGAGGTTGCTGGCAATGACGATTTTGCGCTTGCTGCCTAATGGGCGCGGGGCGAGCGCCTCCTCGATGAGCGCCTTCTTGGTGGTGCTGAGCAAGTCGTAGACATCGGCGCGGCCCTTGGAGATGCGTTTCTTGACTAGGGCGACCGCTGCCTCGACGGAGATGCGAGTCGGCAGAAACGCCAAGATGTCGCCGTAGATCCCGGCATCATCCAAACCGTCCGCAAGGCGAACGACTTGCTCGGCGACGAGCGTCGGCATGACGGTCCGCCAGGCACCCATGTCTGCCTCGACCTGCGGCGAACGCAATCGATTCAAGACTGTGGTCGTGGCCCAGAGGTCCTCGAGTGGAGGTTCTGGGTCCTCGGGCGCGTCAGCCGGCGCGCTGTCATCCTTCGGACGCATAGGTGCCATGCGCTCCGGCCACCAGGTGTCCAGCCAACTAGAAAGCTCGACCTCCTCCCCAGGAAATAGCGGATCGCCATAGCCAAAGGACTTGACCGCCTCGACCTCCATGAAGTCAACAAACTCCGGCCCGCCGAAGTACTGAACGTAGAAGTTGACGTCGAAGGTGGCGGAGGTGACGATTACTCTCAAATGAGGAAAGCGCGCAAGATCGCGGCGCAGGAAGCCGAGGATGAGGTCGATGTTTGTATTGCGCTCGTGCGCTTCGTCGACGATTACCGCTCCGACTCTGTTGAGCCGCCCCTCCTTGAGCCAGTTGATGACGGTTCCGTCGGTGGCATAGATGATTTGACAGCCGTCATCATGATTCTTATCGCCCGCGACCTGGTAACCGACGAGGTGACCAGGACCAACGCCTGTACCCGCCAGCTTGTTGCCGACAAATGTTGCGACGCCGGTCGTTGCTTGAACCCGTGGCTCCGTGACAATAATTGGGCCATGATCGGTCAGCCGGAACGGTGCGCCTTCCGGCGGAAAAGCCAGGCGAAACGGCCCGAAGGTCGACTTGCCAGTGCCCGTGCCTGCCTTCAGGACCAGGACACGCTTCTTCCCTGACAGCTTACCGAGAGCTTCCAGAATGTGGGCATCCGTCATACCGAACGGCCGCTTGTTGAGGTCGGATTCATACGACTTGATAGTGTGCGCATCGGGTAGCGGCCCGAGCCCACCCAGCGGGCCTGTCGGCTCAACTCGGTCTGCGACTGCACCGATCGCCCGCAGATCCATGAAGCCGACAGCAAGCCCTTCCAGTGTCTTCTTGTGCTTCCGACGGCAGGCGGGACAGCGATCCGAACGGCTGTCGCCGCGTTCGACCTTAGATTGGCCTGACAACTCGCTGTAGGTGAAGTCAGCTTCGCCTGATTCGACCAGCGCGGAGTCGCGGCGGCAGTCCTTGCAGACGGCGTCTCGCATCACCGTTACGCTGCTGCCTCGGGGCCGTTCGCTGTCTAGGTTTGCCACGGCGCGCCCTCCGAGAAATGCGGCGACGACTCATCGCCGACACCGGACTTGAAGTACTTAGGGACGACAACGAGCGCCCCGGGTCGATGGTCGAGTTCGGCGAACATCGTGAGTACCGCGCGATAGAAGCCGACGACGGCAGTTTCGAGGCCGGTCTGATGCATGTAGATCGTCAGTGGACCGCCCTGCGTAAGCGACCGCAGTTGCCCAAGGGACAGCTCATAGACGATGCGGTCAGTGTCGCCAGCCGGCCGGACCCGACTTACCACCGAGTTGCGTAGCCATGCGCCGTCGACCTCAATATCCATCTCCGTATGGCGGATCGACAGTAGGGCGAACGACAACTGGCGATCGGGTCGATCCCCACCGTCCACCAGCGGCGTGCTGCGTAGCGGGAAAGGCGGACCGGCGGAGCCGTCGCGATACACGACGTTGGCAAGCACCGGAGGCTGGCCAGTGCGCGGAACTGCATGCTCGCGAAGGATGTCAGTGAGAACACTGTTCGAGACCCCGCTAGGGCTGATCGAGGCTCCGGGCTCGCCGGCGGCCGCAGAAGCGACTTGCGCTCGAAAGCGCTGCAGCACCGCGCGCCGACCTGCTGCGCCGCCCCTCGCTCGCCAGACATCCGCGGGCTGCGACGGCGTTCGGTCAGAGGTTGCCCAAACAGTCGGTCCATCCTCGAACGGCAGCCGCAACTGGACGGCCAAGGCCGATTGCGCCAGCCAAGCACGGATGCGCTCGGCCTCCGCTGGCAGCGCGATCGCGTCGACGTCCGCGGAGTTGACTATGAAGCCAGGTGTCGGCGCATCACCCGGACCGCACGGGACGCTGCTCGTGGTCTCCGCCCCATCGAGTCGGGCCCGGTGTGCACGTTGCTCGATCTGGGTGCACAGCGCCTCGTAGCGAGCAGCGTCGACTCGGTCGCCGGCCAGCGCTTTCCTCAGTCTGGTCCGCGCTGCTAAAGCGTCGGAGACGAGCCGATCCACCTCACTGGTGCGTCCAAGCCGGATCCATGTCCGCACTTCGACGCTCATGCCCTAGCCACCCGCGCTCGTGTCAGACGGGCTTCGACGGTCAAATCGATCTCGCCTAGGCGGTCTGGACAGGTCGCCACGGTGACGCCAGCGGTCGCCAAGATCGCAGTTTCGGAGTCGGCCGGCATCACCACCAGGGCATCCGTGCCTTCTGCCTCAAGGTGGCGAACTTGAGTGACGAGCTCCTCGCTTGCGAAAGCGCGCGGCAAGACGGTCAGCCGCCCGTCGCGAGCCGTAAGCCCGCTTCCCGGCGGAAGCCATGGAACCGGCAATCGTGGCACGCCACTGAAAGTGACCGCGCCCTTCGTTGGCTCCACCCGCCACGTCACGCCGTGGCGGTTGTCCTCAAGAACGCGGACGCCCGTACCATCCCCGGTCGCTGCGTCCTTGCTGTCGAGGCGTCGGTAGAACATCCCCAACATGACAGCCGAACGCGCGACGTCCGATTCCGCCTGACGCGCGCCGCGGTCCTCAACCTCGGCGCCGCCAACCAGAATGCTGTGTGCTCGGGCCGACACCGCCAGCAAAAAGTCGAGCTCGATCTCGCGCCAGGTTTGCGACATGAGGGTGTAGCAAAGCCGCTCCGGGGAGCTGTGAGCCTGCTCAACGGCGGCGTCCACCCGGTCGCGGAGATCGGCGGGCATCGGAGTGACGGCGAGGAAAAGGTCTCTGGCCTCGGCCGGCGTGATGTAAGCATCCGCGCCGTCACCGTCCGACAGCCAGACCCCTACGGTCCGGGCGTAACGGCGCAGGCTGGCCGGCACACGCCCTTCAGGGTGAGGGCCGTAGTCACTTCGGTCGAACCGAATCTCCATGGTGCCGCCACTCTGGAACGCCTCGCAGAGCAGCAGCGCCGTCATCGCACGGTTCGCTTCATGCGTCGCGACGTGTGACAACTCACAGGTCTGCCATGCCGCCACGCTCAGTCCATCAAAAGCCGAATCATGGGCGAAGGCAGCCAGCCCGGCTACGACGTTTTGACACGCCAGCCGAACGGGTCGCGTTGCAAAAGCTCGCGGCTTGCGCCCTTCAGAGAGGTACTTGGTGTCGTAGTCGGGAAAGATCTTGTCAGTCATCAGACGGTATCCGGCATCGCGAGCGGCGAGCTCCTGTGCAAGCGACTCGAGATACAGATACGGGTCAACATCGAGCAGGCGACCCTGCTCGGCGAGAGGAACGCTGGCCAAATGCCAACGCACTACGTTCCCGCCAAGCCCGGCCCCATCTAATGAGGCGACAACCGCACAAGCCAACGATTGATCGTCGACGAGCGCGATCGGAATCAGCGAGTCAGGTGCCGGCATCACGGCCGACGACAGCAGTCGCAGCCCCGCCTCCCAAGGTGTAAAGCCGTGGCTCGGCCCAAATGCCATATCTCTGACTGCCGCGGGCCATAGTGCGACCATGGCTTCCGCAAGTGCTTCGTCGGCTTGCGCTGCTGCGATCACGTCCGCCGGCTCAAGACCCATACCTACGCCCCCCGGTCTGCCCTACTGTGAGCGGAACCTAGCCGACGGACTTGCGCTTGGGGGGCTTCAGCCGTGGCATGTATCAAGACGGCCAATGACATCGTCAGTCAGCCGAGCGTGACGTCTGCCAGCGCAGCCGTCGACCGGGTGGCGACGCAGCCCGCCCGTGCGTCCTACTCCACGCGCGCCACTGCCGCGCTACCGGTCGAGCTAGGCTCGGCCAACCAGTCCTTGACGTCCGCCCACCGAACCGTCCGCCAAGCGACATCGGTGGCGGCGGTGCAGCAGGCCGTCGCAGCCGCGACGAAGGCGCTCGACGAAGCCCGTCGGAGCGGCGCCGCGGTGAAAACAATTCGCAGCCTAGAAAGCAGTCTCAAGTCGCTCAAGCGCGAGGCTGAGAACAAGATCAGAATCCTCGGGCAAGCTGACTCGGTCTCGGCCCAGCAAGTGTCGGCTGCGCGACAGGCAGGCGCACCCGACGGGGCTCATCCACCAGCCGCAACTCTGCCGGTCGTAGTGGCCGCCGATTTAGTGATCGACCGAGTCGAGCCGCTAACCCTCGAAGTTCCACTGCGCCCAGCGGACTTGAAGGCGAACACGGCGTACACCTACGGGAAGAACGTCTATGCGACCGATGCGCGTGGGGGCGTCGCCTACATGCGCGGCATCGCGACGTACACACCCAACGCTCCCCGCCATAACTCGATCCAGCGCGCGGTCGGCCATGAGGCCGAAGGAAAGTCGACTGACCACCCGGAGAAGCTCGTTGGCGGACACTTGGGAGCGGTTAGCTTGGGTGGCTACCCGTCAGGACCGAACCTGTTCGCCCAGAACGCCAACATGAACGTGAGTGCCTTCGCGACGGTCGAACGCGACATCGTTAAGGCCGCGCGAGCCGGAGTATCCGTGGAGTACGAAGTCCGCCTCGCGGACGACTCACCGGGCGACCACGTTGCGTCTGTCGCGGTGATCAACTACTGGTTCGATGGCGTGCACCAGGGCGAATACGTGTTGACCAACGACCCTCATCAATGGAAGTAGTTTCCCGCACGCAGCACCCTGACGTCCGCCACGTCTTCCCGCCCTAGGCCAGGCGGCGACTCATCTCTGCATACTCACCACCGGCTGTCTCGCAACTGACCTGAACGACCCCCGCATGCGCGCGATGCAGCCCGCGCGCATCCGCCATCGGCGGGCGCGGCCCCTTCCGCTTACCGAGACATGATCCGGCGCTACGGGGGCATCGGGCGGCGACGGCATGGCCCGCTGTTCCGAGCACCCAGGGCCGGCACCGGGCAGGTGCGCATCCGCGTCGCTGCGACGACGTGCAGGTCGGCGATGCGGTCATCGGCTCCCTCGCGATCGTCGGCCTGATCACGTCTTGCAGGCGCTCGTCGACCAAGCAGGTGACGGCCCGCGGACGGGCGTCGGGCGGGACCAACGCCTGCGGCGAGTCGGTGTCGTGACGGTCCCGCGCAGCTGGTCCGTGTCCTCGCGTTCGTCCACCCGGAAAACAGGCCGGCCAGAGGAACGGCGCTCAGCCGAGTGACCTCGGGCAGACCGTCACACGCACACGCCGGGCAGATCCCGCAGGACGAGCCCCGACGAGGTGCGGGCAGGGCAAGCTGACCCCGTGCAGCACATCGGGATCGACCTCGCCTGGGGGCTCAAGCAACCCACCGGCCTCGCCGTGCTGGACGACGCCGGCCGGCTGGTGCACGTCAGCGCGGCGCGCACCGACGAGCAGATCGAGACCGCGCTGGCCCCGTTCACCGCCGGCCCCTGCATCGTGGCGATCGACGCCCCGCTGGTGGTCACCAACGCCACCGGGAACCGGGCCGCCGAGCGGGCGCTCAACGCTGACTTCGCCAGGTTCCAGGCCGGGGCGCACCCGACGAACACCGGCAAACCCGAATTTACCGATGGCGACACCCGCGGCGGCCGGATCGGCCGGCGCCTGGGGCTGGACCTCGACCCCCGCTCGGGCCGCGACCGCCGGGCGATCGAGGTCTACCCGCACGCGGCGACGGTGGCGCTGTTCCGGCTGGGCCGCACACTGAAGTACAAGAACAAGCCGGGCCGGGTGCTCGAGCAGATGCGCGCGGAGCTGCTACTGCTCATCGACCTGCTGGGCGCGGTGGTCGAGCTCGAGCTCGGTGCACCGTTCGCCGCGCTGCGCCAGCAGGTGCAGGGCGCCACCCGCAAGAGCGAGCTGCGGGTGGCGGAGGACCAGGTCGACGCCGTGGTGTGCGCCTACGTGGGATGGATCGCCGTCCGGCGCCCGGACGAGGTGACCACCTACGGCGACGCGGCCGGTGGCGCGATCGTGACCCCGACCCTGCCGCCGGACCTGCAGCCCGGCCCCCGGGTCGCCGCACCCCCGCCCGACCCGGTGCAGCAGGCCATCCAGGCGTACGCCGACGGCCGGCCCGAGACCCTGGCCGCCGGGGCGCAGGCGCTCGCGCTCGTCACCGGGCTGCTCGACGACGCCGGGATCAACTACCTGTCGGTGACCGGGCGGACCAAGACCATCGCCTCGTTCGCGGAGAAGGCGGCTCGTGCAGTCAACGGCGTGCCTGTCTATCCAGACCCGGCGCGGGAGATCACCGACCAGATCGGCGTGCGGGTGATCACCTACGTGCAGAGCGACGTGGAGGCGGTGGCCGAGCTGCTGGCCGCGCAGGTGCGGGTGATGGACGACCGCGACATGGGGCGGCGGACCGCGCAGCAGGGCCGGTTCGGTTACTCCAGCCGGCACCTGCTGATCGGCGTGGACCCGGGTCGGACGGCCGAGCTGCCGGAGTTGGTCGGGCGCGTGGTGCAGGTGCAGGTGCGCACGGTGCTGCAACACGCTTGGGCTGAGTTCGAGCACGACATCCGCTACAAGGGCACGGTGCCGGACGAGCACGCCTCCGAGTTCGACCGCCGGTTCACCCTGGCCGCCGGGTTGCTGGAGCTGGCCGATCAGGAGTTCACCGCGATCCGCGAGCGCCTCCGGGCACCAGTTCCCGGCGACGAGGCCGACGACATCGACCCCGACGACCCTCGGATCGCGCCCCGGGAACTGGCTGCGTTCCTGGCCGGGCAGTACGCCGACGCCGGCTGGTCGCGCCCGGACCACTACACCTGGATCTCCGGCCTGCTGCTCGAACTGGGCGTAACCAGCCTGGTGGAGCTGGGCGAAGTGCTGCGCGGGGCCGACGACAGCGGCATCACCGCCCGGATGGACTACCGCTATCCCCCGGGTGCCGTGCGCCGGCTGGACGACACACTGCTGGCCGGCTTCGGGCAGCGGTACGTGGACCTGCACGGCAACGCCGACCGGCGGACCGCGCTGACCACCCGGCTGCAGCGGCTCGCCGGCGGCTGACCGGCGGCCCGGCAGCCGCCCGCGCGAGCGATGGGGAGCCCGCCACCACCGGTGGGGCTGCGGGCGCCCCCCGGCCGCCCGCTACGTCGAGTTCGCCGACGACCACGTCCACCTCTGGATCCGGCAGCGCCGTGCCGGAGGGTCGGGCCTGCGGGTCAGATGACGGATCCGCCGATCTTGAGCAGGGGCACCCCCAGCGCGTGTCCCACATGCTCGACGGCAGCCAGCTCAACCAAGGCCAAGCGACCTGGCTGCGCCGCGGCTGGCCCAGCGCTTCGAGGAACTCGGCGCGGTGCTCCCGCGGCTGCGTGAGTTCGTCTAGGCAGACCCAACGCCCCATCGGGTTGCGCCACCATGAGCCGGTGATGCCCGAGGACGATCCCCTTGCCTACGACCCTGTGGCCGCCGCAGCAGACCAGGCGGCCTACGAGGCCTACCTCGAGAACCTCGCTCCGCCGGACTGGTTCTACCCACTCGTCGGCGAGGTCGCCTCCCAGACTGTTCTGCTCGAGCTCTGCATGACCGAGGCCGCTCTCGCGCTCACCGGCACCAAGCGGGACCCGTACGAGCTGATCAAGTACACCAACCAGATGGACGCGGTGATCGCCACGGCTGCCGCAACGGGTGACGAGCGGTTCGGTCGACTGTTGAACCCATTCCATCGGGCCCGAGATGATCGCAACCGAATTGTGCACGCATTGTTGCGCTGGCAGGAATCAGACGGCGAGTCCAGCGACCACTGGTTGCAAACCCATCCGAGGTCCAAGACCGAGACATTTCTGCCGACCAGAAAGCCTCCGCAGTCGATGACGGATGCACTGCATAACATCAAATACACCACGCAGGCTGCATTCGAGCTGACTCAAGAAGTTCTCGGGCGATGAGCGCTTATCCGGCGACGCCATAGTTTCGAGGAACACCCCCTGGAGCTACTCGATACGAGCCGCCGGGAGGCGGATGGATCTGCCTGCCCGAACCGGTCAGCGACGTCGAAGCCGCAGCCGCGGTCTCGGGAATCTGAGCGGGCGGAGAGGGCAAGCAGGGCCACGGCGGTCGCGCCGAGCGTGAGGCCGCGGATGGTGGCAGCCGGTGGGATCGGATGCTCTGGGACCTCATCCCCGAGCTGACAGACAGTGACGCTGCGGGAAGGTGCCGCTGCAGGCCTTCCTTTGACGCATACGGTCAGTCCAGCGCCTCGCGGGCCTACGGATCGATGAATGTCGCCGCGGCCGCCGACCTGCGCCGGCGGCCGCGGCGAGCTGGTGGTCAGGGGCAGGCGTAGTAGGTGAACGAGGCCGTCTTGTCCGGCTGAAACACCGCTCTGGGCAGGGCGCCATCGCCGGTCGGCGCCGTGCCAGCGGGGACGTACCAGTAGCCGTCCCCGCTCGCGGAGGCCACGACGATGCGATCACCCAGGACGACGTGCTGCCTGACCGTGAACTTGGTGTCTTCGAAGCGGTCCAGGGCCGCCTCCAGCACAACCTCGTAGGGCTCGTCGACGACGGTGGTGGACTCGGTCTTGCTTGTCTGTGTGTTCACCAGCCAGACCATCCTCACGCTCGCCGCTAAGGTCGCGTCCTCATGGAGCTGGTCCCGCCCGCCGGTGGACTCTCGGTCGCACGAGCCAGCGGGGGTGACTCGGGCGGGTCGACTGCAGGGCCGAGGTCAGGCGGTGACACCTCCGCCCGTGGCCTCGACGCGCTGGTCGTTCAGCACTGCTCACCCACGACCGCGGTGGTCCAGGCAGCGCCGATCGTCCAGCGGCGACCCGTGAAGGGAGCCGTAACCTCCTCGTCGGGGGCGACGAGGAACCGGGATCGGCGCCGGCCACTGGTCTCGTCCAGGAACTGCGTGTCCAGACCGGCTCCCCTGATCCCAGGGCCCGCGTGAACCGAAGCGACTGGGGGTGGGTGCGGTGCGTCCGACGATATCCGAGCCACGCAGTCGTCCTCGACCCCCTGCCGCTCTGCCGCTCTTAGACAAGTACTCAAGCGAAATCGGCCATGTCCGACGAAGGTCGACTCGTTCTCGAGACTTCAGGACAAGTCGATGGAACCGGGTATTTCCAGCGCCGTTCCTACTCGCTCGGAGCTTCCACCTGCCGCCATAGGTAGGAATGGGGGTCGGACCACTTGCTGCCGATGTCCGTGGGGCACTCCCCTTGGTCAAGTACGCAACCCAAGTGCTTGCAGGCGGAGTCCGTACACTCCAACGGGAGTATCTCCCCTGGCTCAGGCATCAGGTGCGCCGCCGCCTCGTTGGCCGGTCGGGGAACGGAGCCGCGGTCGAGCCAGAACAGGGCAACGCCGGCGTCGTCGGCCCAGCGGTCTGCTTGGCGGGTGAATCCCACCTGGGACAGCACCGCAGCACGGCTGGCGGTCACGCTGGCCTGGCCCTGCACGCGCTGGACAACGGAGAGCCCCGCGGTCGACGCAGCCGAGTGCAGGTGGACCAGCAGGTGTTTGCCGCTGAGCTGGACGCTTCTGCCGACCTTCTGCGGTTGAACATCCGTGAAGCCGCACCACCGGAACCAGCTCGCTAGAGCGCAGTGGTCGTCGGGGTCCCCACAATTGGGTCCGGAGCGACGCGGGGTTGGTGCGTACCGCCAGAGCCGTCCCCACTTGTTGGGGGTCTCGGGATCAGCGGCCGTCCATTCTCGGAGCAGCCCAGCTAGGTCGTCGACAGGCAGCTCGCTCAAGGGCATGTCAGGCCTGGGCTCTCGGACGTGGTGGACGGCGAACCGCACGTCCATCCGTCCCCGGGACCCAGGATCGTCGTGGACCTCCAAGTCGGCGGTCCAACCGAGCCCGGGCCTAAGCGCGACCTCGACCTGCGCCTCTCCCATCTCCTCCTGCAGCACCAGCCTCTCCGAGTGCCCGCCGTCCCTGACCAGCCTGTCGCCCTCCAGCGTGAGCGCCCGGGGGACGTGGATGTCCCCGGCGGGCACGCCGAGCGCGACGAGGGCGTCCGCGAGCTTGGTGATGAAGGAGTGCTCGGCCCGGCCCCAGCGGTAGGGGCTGAGCAGTGGGCGCTGCTCGATGCTCGCCCGGGCCGCCTCCGCGGCGACGTCGATAAGCGTCCCGTCCGGAGTCTCCAACGGCCACGCGGTCAGTTCGCCCGGCTCGTGCGCTCCGAGCGGACGCACGACGATCCAGGCGCCAATGCGGTCGAAATACAGCATGACCTGGCCGCCGGCTGGCAGCGGGATCGAGATGTACTGGAGCAGGGGCTGAGGGTGGTGCGTCACCTCGGCTTTGAGCCTGAGCGGGTCCAGCAGCGCCTGAAGGTCCGAGACCAGGGCCCGGAGCCGGTAGAACAGCATGTCCGAGGCGAGCACGTCTCCCGGCGGGAAGTTCACGAGGCCTCTGCCGGTCCGCTCTGCGGTCGCCCGATCGGTCTAGTGCGCGTCACGACGACACTACGACGAGCTCGCCGGCGTAGCCCAGGCCAGGCGTTCGGCAACTGACCGTCGGAAGGTGCCGAATCCGGCCGCTGATGCCACAGGACGTCGCGTCTGCTCCACGCTTCGGCCGGGTCGGGGGAACCACGGCGGCACGGAACCCCGACGCATGAGCGGAGAAGGCCATTTGCGCTGTGCTACTCCTCTTCGCTAACGACTGTCGGCTCAGGCGCCGAAGACGCCGGCACAGGCGCCGGGGGCGGCGTCGGAAGACCGAGCCCAACGTCATCGAGCGCCACGTGCAGCGACTCTGCGAGCTTCCTGCGTGCGTCTGCCTGGCCCTGGTTGTAGGCCAGTTGGGCAGCCGCTCCGCCCGCTCCCCCTGCCGTCGCATAGCCGCCCCAGACCTGGTCCCAGACATAAGACCCTGAGGAGGGATCGATGAGGACAACCCAGTACGTGGCCCCGTACTTGCGCACGGTCCAGTACTTGCCGTCGGCCGTGTAGTCGCGGTATGCGCGGCGCTGCGTAGTCGTCACTGCAGCAAAGTAGATGCTGGCAGCACGTTGTCCCCGGCACGCCTGTGTTGCCTGAGCAAGACGTGCAGGAAGTGTCTGGTCGGACAGTTGTGTGACTACCCGTGAGGTGGCAACCGCTGCGGCGATCGCATCGACTGGCGCCACTCCCCGTTACTGGACCGGCACTCTAGGGTCTCGAGTACTGAGAACGGGGGCACCATGGACGTCTTCAAGATCCACGAGCAGGTAATCGCCGACTACCGAGCCTTCACCGGTGGCTTCGTACGTGTGCGGGATGAGCGCATCAGCGAGTTCGTTGAGCAGCAGTTCGCCGACGGCGTCCAGTGGCCTGACCCCTGGCTGAGCCTCAACCCGTCCTTTCAGTCCGGGGGATCCATCCCGTATCTCGTGTCGCAAGGCCTCCTCCACGAGGAGTGCGAGCGCATTTTCCGCCGCAAGGCCGACATGAACGACGTCGGCCGCGACCCCATCGTCCTGCACCAGCACCAGCGGGAGGCGGTCGAGGTCGCCCGCTCCGGCAAGAGCTACGTCCTCACCACGGGCACGGGGTCCGGCAAGTCCCTCGCCTATATCGTCCCCATCGTCGACGCCGTACTCCGAGGACGGGACGCCAACGGTGGGCAGCGACAGCCCGGTGTCAAGGCGATCGTCGTCTATCCGATGAACGCCCTGGCCAACTCTCAGGTCGGCGAGCTCGAGAAGTTTCTCAAGTTCGGCTATCCGGAGGGCGGCGAGCCGGTCACCTTCGCCCGTTACACCGGGCAGGAAAGCCCTGACGAGCGGAAGCGGATCCTCGCCGAGCCGCCGGACATCCTGCTGACGAACTACGTGATGCTCGAACTAGTCTTGACCCGGCCGGACGAGCGCAAGCACCTGGTCCGCGCGGCCCAGGGTCTCCGTTTTCTCGCCCTCGACGAGCTGCACACCTACCGCGGTCGCCAAGGCGCCGACGTCGCGATGCTCATCCGTCGCCTGCGAGACCAGTGCGCCAGCGACGACCTGCAGATCGTCGGCACCAGCGCCACGATGGCCAGCGCAGGCACGACCGCCGAACGCAATGCCGTGGTCGCCGATGTCGCCACGCGCCTCTTTGGCTCCGAGGTCACGCCCGAGCGCGTGATCGGCGAGACGTTGACGCGGGCCACGCGCGACGCCAAGCCATCGCCGGACGAGCTCCGGGCAACGGTCGGTGCGGCGCTCGGAGCAACGAGGACCAGGAGCCACTCCGACTTCGTCACCGATCCCCTCGCCGCCTGGATCGAGACCACCTTCGGACTGGACTTCGAGCCGGGCACGAATCGCCTTATCCGTCGGGCGCCCACGACCCTGCCCGAGGCCTCACAGCGGCTGGCCGACCTCACGGGCTCGACGACGGACGACTGCCGGACGGCGCTGCGGCGCGTCTTGGAGGAAGGTTCCCGCGTCCGTCAGCCCGGCATTGACCGCCCTGTGTTCGCCTTCCGCCTTCACCAGTTCTTGTCCAAGGGCGACACGGTGTACGTCTCGGTCGAGCCGGAAGACACGCGGCACATCACCGGCTCTTACCAGGTCACCGTCCCGCACCACCCGGACAAGGCGCTTCTCCCGCTGGGGTTCTGCCGCGAGTGCGGCCAGGAGTACCTCGTCGTTGCCAAGGCCGGCCGCGGGCAGAAGACCGCCTTCGTCTCGCGACGCGATGCCGATGCCAGCGGTGGCGACAGCATCACCGGGTACCTCTACATCTCCTCCGACCTGCCGTGGCCGCATGACCCGGTGGCCAGCGGCCGTCTTCCCGATTCCTGGCTGGTGACCGACCCGGACACGGACCAGGTCGAGATGCTCGACAGCAAGAAGAAGTACCTGGCGGACGAGGTGCGCGTTCTGCCCGACGGAACGCTCGACGACACAGGCAGCGGATTGACGGCCTGGTTCATGTCGACGCCCTTCGCGTTCTGCATGCGTTGCGGTGTTTCGTACGAGCAGGTCCGCGGCCAGGACTTCGGCAAGCTGGCAACGCTCGACTCCGAGGGTCGCTCCAGCGCCATGACGCTGTTGAGTGCCTCGATCGTCCGCCATCTCCGCGCGGTCCCAGAAGCCGATCTCGACCTCGATGCCCGGAAACTCCTCACCTTCGTCGACAACCGTCAGGACGCCAGCCTCCAGGCGGGTCACTTCAATGACTTCGTTCAGGTGAGCCAACTCCGTGGCGGCCTGTATGCCGCGCTTGGAAAGGCTGGGAACGACGGACTGACGCACGAGAGCATCGCCGGCGCGGTTGTCGGCGCCCTGGATCTACAACCCGCCGACTTCTCGGCCAACCCGAACGCGAAGTTCGGCGCGAAGGCCGATGCTGAGCGAGCCCTGCGTGCGGTCGTGGAATACGAGCTGTACGTCGACCTACAGCGTGGCTGGCGCGTCACCATGCCGAACCTCGAGCAGACCGGACTCCTCAAGGTCGGCTATCGCGACCTCGCTGAGATCGCGGCCGACGAGGACTCGTGGACGGGCTCGTACCTCCTCGACCAGATCTCGCCCGCACGGCGGGAAGAGCTGAGTCGCATCCTGCTGGATGAGCTCCGCCGAGTCCGCGCGATCGACGTCGACTGCCTGACCGAGGAGGGCTTCGAACGCCTGCGCGCGCAGTCGCGTCAACAACTCATCGATCCCTGGGCCATGTCCGAGGACGAGCGCCTGGTCGACGTCGGATTTGCGTTCCCTCGCCCGGCCCGCCCCGGCGGCCCCCGAGGCGCCCTGGCGATGACCGGCCGCGGAGCCTTCGGGCGGTATCTCAAGACGGACGCCGCCGGCCTGCCGGGCAAGCTCAAGACGGCCGACACAAGCCACGTCATCGAAGACATGTTTCGGGTCCTGACTGATGCCGGCCTCCTCACCAAGTCAGACAGCCCCGACGGGCCGATCTACCGTCTGCGCGCCGCCGCCATTCGCTGGACCGCTGGGGACGGCGAGACGGGTGCGCCGGACCCTCTCCGACGCGCCTTCCAGGGCGAGGCCACAGCGCGCGTGAACCCGTTCTTCCGTGACCTTTACCGCGACCTGGCGGCAGGGTTCGCCGGCCTACACGCCCGGGAACACACGGCCCAGGTGCCGCAGCAGTTGCGCATCGAGCGAGAGGACGCCTTCCGCAAGGGCGACCTCCCCTTGCTGTACTGCTCCCCCACGATGGAGCTCGGCGTCGACATCTCGAGCCTGAATGCCGTCGGGCTTCGCAACGTGCCGCCGACTCCCGCGAACTACGCGCAGCGGTCCGGTCGAGCCGGCCGTAGTGGCCAGCCTGCCCTGGTGCTCACGTACTGCTCCGCTGGTAACGCCCACGACAACTACTGGTTCCGCCGTTCACGTGAGATGGTCGCTGGCTCCGTCGTCGCGCCGCGGCTGGATCTGACGAATGAGGACCTGATCCGGTCACACGTGCACGCCATGTGGCTGGCCGGGACCGACCAGTCGATGAAGTCCTCGATTACCGACCTGCTGGAGGCAGACGGCGATACGCCGACACTCCGCCTGTTCCCCGACGTGTGGCGGGCACTGACCGATCTGCAAGCCACCAACCGGGCTCAAGCGACCGCCGAGCGGGTACTCGCCGACCTCCGCAGGACCTGGCGCGCGAGCGGCGAGGAGCCGACGTGGTGGACCGACACGTGGGTGCACGACCAGGTCAAGCACGCCGCTCGTCGACTGGACGAGTCCTTTGAGCGCTGGCGGCAGCTCTTCCAGGCCGCCCGTACCGAGTACGACGAGCAGCACAAGCTCGCGATCAACACGACCTCCAGCCGGCGTGACCGCCAGCAGGCGGACCGCCGTCGATCCGATGCTCGTAACCAGCTGATCCTGCTGCGCAACGAGGACCGCGAGTTCGGCGCCACCGACTTCTACTCGTATCGCTACCTGGCAAGCGAAGGCTTCCTGCCGGGGTACTCGTTTCCTCGCCTGCCGCTCGCCGCGTACATCCCGAGCCGGCGCGGAGGCAAGGCCGACGGCGACTATCTGCAGCGCCCCCGCTTCGTGGCGATCAGCGAGTTCGGGCCCGGCTCGCTGATCTATCACGAGGGTGCGCGGTATGAGGTCACGCGCATTCAGCTGCCACGCAACCCGGACGATTCGACCGGCTCGGGACCCATCACCGAGACGGCGAAGCGATGCGAGAGCTGCGGCTATCACCACGGCGTCGTCGTCGGAACTGACACCTGCGAGCTCTGCCAGGCGCAGCTGGGCGCCAACCAGTACGGGCTGCTGCGACTGCAGACCGTCTTCACTCGTCGGCGCGAGCGGATCAGCAGTGACGAGGAAGAGCGCCGGAAGTCAGGGTTCGAGCTGGAGGTCTCTTTCCGCTTCCCCGACCGGGGAGGGCGGCCCGGATTTTCCAAAGCTGAGGCTGTTGTCGACGGCAGCCCTGTTCTGGAGCTCGTGTATGCAGACGCCGCCGTCATGCGGATCACCAATGTCGGCCGGCGGCGACGCAAGCACCCAGCCGACCGCGGCTTCTGGCTGGACCGGCGCGAGGGCAAGTGGCTCTCCGACAAGAAGGCCGCCGACGCCACGGTCGACGCCGAAAGTTTGGATGCCGCCGAGGACGTCGCCGCCAAGGACAAGGTCACGCCGTACGTTGAGGACCGCCGGAACCTGCTCGTCGTCCGGCTGGCCGAGGCGGCAAGCGACACAGTCACCATGACGTTGCGCGCGGCTCTCGAGCGGGCAGCCGAAGCCACCTTCCAGCTGGAGGACTCTGAGCTCGAGAGCAAGGAACTCCCTGACCCCGATCATCGTGGCCGGATGCTGCTGAACGAGTCGGCCGAGGGCGGTGCTGGGGTGCTCAGCCGGCTCCTGGAGGAACCACGTCAGCTGGCCGCGGTTGCGCGAAAAGCACTCGAGCTCATCCACTACGACCCTGACACCGGCGAGGACCTCGGTAAGGCCTCCGGTGCCCGCGAACGATGCGAGAAGGGCTGCTACGACTGCCTGCTCTCGTACAGCAACCAGCACGACCACAGTGGCATCGACCGGCATGCCGTTGTTCCGCTGCTGCAGGACTTGCTCCGTGCCGAGGTGACGAGTGGAGCAGGCGAGCGCGACCGTACCGGCCAGCAGGAGTGGCTCAAGAAACTCTCCGACTCGGGTCTCGAGCGCCGGTTCGTTGACTGGCTGCAGGAACACGGATACCGGCTCCCGGACGACGCTCAGTGCACCGTCAGTGAGGCGAAGGCCCGTCCGGACTTCGTCTACAACCTCAATGGCATGTCGGTGGCGCTGTTCGTCGACGGCCCGCATCACGATGTGAGCCACCAACAGCAGCGTGACAGCCAGGCGGCTGAACGACTCGAAGATCTCGGCTGGAGCGTGGTGCGGGTTCGCCACGACGACGACTGGGCCGGCATCACCGACAAGCACACCTGGGTCTTCGGCCCTGGAGGGACTGCACGTTGACCATCAGCACAGCCCCCGCCGACTTCGCCGTCGGCAGCCTGGTTCGCGCCCGCGGTCGCGAGTGGGTGGTCCTCCCCGGCACAGCTCCGGACTTCCTGCTGTTGCAGCCTCTCGGCGGTAGCCAGGACGACGTCGTCGGGGTGTTTCCCGACGAGGGCGTGGAGCCGGCCACCTTCCCCACCCCGACGCCGGACGACCTGGGCGACGCCGCGTCGACGGAGCTGCTCCGCACGGCATTGCGCGTCGGCTTTCAGGCCTCAGCGGGCCCCTTCCGGTCCCTGGCGAGCCTGAGCGTCAGCCCGCGCAACTACCAGTACGTCCCGCTTCTGCTCGCGCTCCGCCAGGACACCGTGCGCCTGCTCATCGCTGATGACGTCGGCATCGGAAAGACAATCGAAGCGGGCATGATCGCCGCGGAGGTGCTTGCGCAGGGCACGGTCAAGCGGCTGGCCGTGCTCTGCTCCCCCGCGCTGGCCGAACAGTGGCAGCGCGAGCTTCGCGAGAAGTTCGGTATCGACGCCGCGCTGGTCCTGACGAGCACCGTGAAAAGCCTCGAGCGCGGACTCATGCTGAACGAGTCGTTGTTCGACCGGCACCCGTTCGTCATCGTGTCCAGCGACTTCATCAAGAGTGACCGCCGCCGGCACGAGTTCGTCCTGCGCTGTCCGGAACTCGTCATCGTTGACGAAGCGCACAACTCGGTGGCGAGTGGCGGCGCGGGTCAGCGGGCCCGCCACCAGCGCTACGAGCTTCTTCAGTCGCTGGCAGCCGACGAAACCCGGCACCTGATCCTGGCGACGGCGACTCCGCACTCCGGTGACGAGACCGCCTTCACCAACCTGATTGCGCTGTGCAATCCAGCCCTTGCCACCGCCGACCTCACCAGCCCAGCCGGCCGTGCCCTGCTCGCCCGGCACTTCGTTCAGCGCCGTCGAGCCGACATCCGGCACTACCTCGACGAGGACACCCCCTTCCCGAGCGACCGGCAGACCAGGGACGAGCCTTACGCGCTCAGCCCGCAGTACCGCGACCTCTTCGAGGATGTACTGGCGTACGCCCGTGAGCAGGTCCGGGATGGCGCAAGCGGCGTACGGGGCCGCGTCCGCTGGTGGTCGGCACTGGCCCTCCTGCGCGCACTGGCGTCGAGCCCGAGCGCCGCCGCCGCAACGTTGCGCACTAGGGCGGCGAACGCCGACGTCCCCAATGTGACAGAGGTCGATGCCCTTGGGCGAGCGGGCGTCCTCGACAGCGCGGATGAAGAGATGCTCGAGGGGCTCGACATCACGCCAGGCGCACTCGTCGAGGACGACCAAGCGCCCGCGACTGGCAGCGAATCGGCCGAGCGCCGCCGCCTTCAGGCTTTCGCTCGTCGAGCATCTGAGCTCGACGGGCCGGACATGGACCGCAAGCTCGCCCTGCTGATCGCCCAGGTGAAGAAGCTGCTGGCGGACGGCTATGCCCCCATCGTCTTCTGCCGCTTCATTGACACGGCCGACTATGTCGGCAAGTACCTAGCGACCGCTCTCTCGGGGAAGCGCGGGAAAGAGGTCAACGTCGGCGTTATCACCGGGCAGCTGCCACCAGCGGAACGGGAACACCGCGTCCAGGAGCTAGTCGACAAGCCGGGGCAGCAGGTGCTCGTAGCCACCGACTGTCTCTCCGAAGGCGTCAACCTGCAGGACGCGTTCTCTGCCGTCCTGCACTACGACCTGGCCTGGAACCCGACCCGGCACGAGCAGCGGGAGGGGCGCGTCGACCGCTTCGGCCAGCGTCGCGACGTCGTCCGTGCACTCACGCTGTACGGCGAGGACAACGGCATCGACGGAATCGTGCTGGACGTGCTCATCCGCAAGCACCGGGCCATCGCCAAGGCGACCGGCGTTGCCGTGCCGGTGCCCGGCAACGGCGACGGGCTGATCGATGCCCTCGCCGAAGGGCTGCTCCTGCGGGGACGCGACGCCCAGCAGCTGACCCTCGACCTGCAGCTGGACGAGCGGACCGCCGCCTTCGAGAAGGAATGGCAGTCCGCCGCCGAGAAGGAAAAAACCTCCCGGGCTCGGTTCGCCCAACACACCATCAAGCCCGAGGACGTCGTTGCCGAGGTTGACGAGGTCAGAGCCGCGTTGGGTACCCACGGCGATCTGCGCCGCTTCCTGGAGCGGACGCTTCGGGCCCTCGGATCCACGGTCACGGACGTCGAGGAAGGCTTCACGGCCGTCCTGTCGACGTTGCCTCTTGGGCTGCGGCAGAGCCTGCCTATCGGTCTGCGAGAGCCCCTGCTCTTCCGCAGCGAGCCACCTGCCGGGCGCGGGGAAGCGGTCATCGCCCGCACCGATCCGACCGTTCAGACGATCGCGCGATACGTCCTGGAAAGTGCATTGGACGCCGCAGTGCCCGAGCGTGAGCGTCCGGCTCGCCGCGCCGGTGTGATGCGGACGGACGCCGTGCAGAGTCGTACGACCTTGCTTCTGGTCCGCTTCCGCTTCCAGCTGACGCTTCCCACCAGCGACGGCGTGGAGTCCAGAGTCGCCGAGGACGCAAGGCTGCTCGCGTTCGAAGGAGCACCGACCAGCGCCGTCTGGCTGCCCGACCAGCGCGCTGAAGCGCTGTTGACCGCCTCCCCCACCGCCAACATGCCGGCGGACGCCGCTCGTCTCGCCGCTGAACGGGTCTTGGACGGCATGCCTGCGCTGATGCCGTACCTGGAAAACGTCGCCGACGAACACGCAGACCGCCTGCTCGGGGCACATCGCAGAGCCCGAGTCGGCGCCGGAGCGGCCCGACGCGGTCTCTCCGTCACGGCGCAGCGTCCGGTCGATGTTCTGAGCCTTCAGGTCCTTCTGCCGTCCGGGGGTGCCGCGGCGTGAGCGGCTCCTTGACGTCGGTCCGGGTGGCTGGCGGTCTATTGCCGCCGGATGTCTTGTCTGCGGTACTGAGTGGCGGCCTAGACGGGCTGAAGTCCAGCGACTACCACCTCGCCGGAGAGAGCCCTCGTGAGGCCGCGGCCCGAGTTTGGACCCACCTTCTAGGCGTCTACCGGCGGTTTCGGGACGACCTGCACCGGATGCCGGAGAACGACCCCGCGGTTGGGCTGACGCGCGAGCGCTGGCTCACGGTGGTGCTCAATGAGCTTGGCTACGGGCGGGTTCCACTGACCGGCCCGGGCGGACTCACGGTCGACGACCGGCAATACCCGGTCAGCCACCTGTGGGGGTCCACCCCCATCCATCTGCTGGGCTGGGGCGTGGAGCTGGATAAGCGCACCGCCGGCGTTCCGGGCGCAGCCCACCGCGCTCCGCACGCGATGGTGCAGGAAATGCTTAACCGCACCGACGTCTACCTGTGGGCAATCGTGTCGAACGGACGTGTCCTGCGGCTGCTGCGTGACTCCACCACGCTGACCGGACAGGCCTACGTCGAATTCGACCTTGAGGCGATGTTCGACGGCGAGCTGTTCGCCGAGTTCGCCCTGCTCTACCTCCTCGCCCACCAGTCCAGAGTCGAAGTCCCCGGCGACGGCATCCCGGCCGACTGCTGGCTCGAACGCTGGCGCACGACCGCCGTCAGCCAGGGCGTACGCGCATTGAATCTGCTCCGCGACGGCGTGGAACGAGCGCTGCAGACGCTCGGCACGGGCTTCCTGCAGCACCCGGCCAACGCCCGCCTCCGCGACGACCTCGCCACCGGCACCATCCGGCTGGACGACGTGCACCAAAGCCTGCTGCGCACCGTCTACCGGCTGCTCTTCTGGTCCGTCGCCGAGGCCCGCGATGCCGTCTTGGATCCCGCGGCGACCGTTCACTTCCAAGAGCGCTACCGCGACCATTTCTCCGCAGCCCGGCTGCGTCGGCTTGCCGTGCGGCGGCATGGCAGCCCCCACTCCGACCTGTGGGACGGCGCCCAGCTCGTGCTCACCGCCCTCGGCCGCACCGAGGGCGAGCCACGCCTCGGCCTCCCCGGGCTCGGCGGGCTGTTTCAGGTATCCACCGCAGACGTCTTGACCGGACTGCGGTTGGGCAACCAGCCCCTGCTGTCCGCGATCCGGTCGCTGTCGGTCGTTCAGCCGAAGGGCCAACCGCGGCGGCTGATCGACTTCCGGCACCTCGGAGCCGAGGAGCTCGGCTCGATCTACGAGTCGCTGCTCGAGCTCGTCCCACGCCATGACCCGACGACGCACGCCTACACCGTGGAGACACTCGCCGGCCACGACCGCAAGACCACCGGCAGCTACTACACCCCGACCGAACTCGTCGAGCTGGTGCTCGACACGGCCTTGGACCCGGTGCTCGACGACGCCGAGAAGAAACCGGACCCGGAACAGGCCCTGCTCGCCGTGACGGTGTGCGATCCCGCAATCGGCAGCGGGCACTTCATGGTCGCCGCCGCACGCCGGATCGCTCAGCGCCTGGCCGTGGTACGGACCGGCGAGATCGATCCGACACCCGCTGATGCACAGGAGGCCATGCACGACGTCGTGGCCCGCTGCATCTACGGCGTCGACGTCAACCCGATGGCCGCCGATTTGGCGAAGGTCAGCCTGTGGCTGGAATCCATGGCGCCCGGCAAGCCACTGACGTTCCTCGACCACCACATCAAGGTCGGCAATGCCCTGCTCGGCACCACGCCGGCCTTGCTCCATGCCGGCATCCCCGACGGCGCCTACGTGGCGCTGACTAGTGACGACAAGAAGACCGCCGCCTCGTGGCGAAAGGTCAACGCCGCGCAGCGAGTGGGGCAGGGCGACCTCTTCAGCGACCAGGGCATTCCAGTGAGCAATAAGGCCGGACTGGCAGGCCGCCAGGAGGCGGCCGAACGTGCGGCAACGGCACAGACGCTGGCTGACGTGGTCTGGGCAGCCCGGCGATACGACGCGGAGCAAACGACCGCAGGTGCTGTGCGCGCTCGGCGGGTCGCCGACGCCTGGTGCGCCGCGTTCCTCGGCAGCAAGACGCCCGCCGACGTGCCGATTACACACGAGGCGCTCGAGCAGCTCGGCGCCGGAACTGTGCCGGCTGCAATTGCCGCCGCGGTCGACGGGATTGCGGCCCGCCATCGCCTTTTTCACTGGCACCTGGAGTTTCCGGAGATCTTCACTGTGCCGGAGGGCGGCCCGGCGAACACCGCCACGGGCTGGACCGGCGGATTCTCTGCAATGCTCGGCAACCCCCCGTGGGAGCGCGTCAAGCTGCAGGAGCAAGAGTTCTTCGCGGCCCGCGACGCCACCATCGCAGCGGCAAAGAACGCAGCCGCACGCAAGAAGGCCATCGCGTCCCTCGAGCAGCAGCATCCTGAGCTGTTCGAGGAGTTCAACGCGGCGAAGCGCCAGGCAGAGGCGGAGAGCCACTTCCTGCGCGGTAGCGGCCGGTTTCCGCTCTGCGGGGTCGGCGACGTCAATACGTACAGCGTCTTCGCCGAGCACTTCCGCACCTCTCTGGCACCGCACGGACGAAGCGGCGTCGTCACACCCACCGGACTAGCCACGGACGCCACGACGGCAGCCTTCTTCGCCGACACGGTGTCTTCGAGGCGTCTTGCTGCGTTCTACGACTTCGATAACGAGGGGAAGATATTCGCCGGCGTTCATCACGCTTTTCGGTTCGCCGTTTCGTCGACAACCGGCGGCGAACCGGTTCCTGACGTAAGGCTTGCCTTTCTTGTCCGACACGTTCCCGACGTGCCGGCCCGCCGTTTCTCCCTGGCAAGCGATGAAGTGCTACTGCTCAACCCGAACACGGGCACCCTCCCCATGTTCAGGACGCGTCGCGACGCCGAAGTAACCCTGGGTTGCTATCGGAGACATCCGGTCCTCATTCGGAACGGTGAGGCCAACCCTTGGGACCTTCGATTCTCCAGACTATTTGATCTAACGAACGATGCGGCGCTATTTTCGAGCTCAGATGATTTGCACTCTCGTGGCGCCATTTTTGACGGTTGGGCCTGGGTGGAGGGCGAATCGCGCTGGCTTCCTCTTTACGAAGCCAAGATGCTCAGCCACTGGAATCACCGCGGAGCCACATATGCAGGCGCTACACAGGCGCAGTTGAATGTTGGATCGCTCCCACGACTCTCCCTTGAGGAGCTCGGCGATCCGAACAATGAGCCCCTGACCCGGTTCTGGGTTGAGGAAACAGAAGTTGACCGAGCCCTAGCGGGCGCGTGGGATCGGCATTGGCTCTTCGGCTGGAGAGACATAACGAACGTTGGCAACGAGCGCACGTTCGTCCCTAGCGTACTTCCGCGAGCCGCCGTCGGGAACTCTTTCGCAATCGCTTTTCCTGGCGACCCTTCATCGACACCGCTACTGCAGGCCGTATGGTCGTCCTTGATTTTCGACTATTTGGCGCGGCAGAAGGCCAGCGGCAGCCACATGAACTACTTCACCGTGAAGCAGTTGAGCTGTCCGACTCCTGACAGCTTCAAAGAAGTACCTAGTTGGTGCACAACATCTCTCGCCTCCTTTGTTACGCCACGCGTAGCCGAGTTGTCGTACACCTCCAATCGTCTTCAGCCGTACATTACGGACATTGACGGAGTGGATCTCGGACCCCCATACCTATGGATCCCTGAAAGGCGTGAGCAGATCAGAGCCGAACTAGACGCGGCGATGTTCCAGCTGTACGGCATCGACCGCCAAGACACCGAGCACGTTCTTGACTCTTTCCTCGTGCTGAAGAGGTACGAGGAGCGGGACCACGGCGAGTTCCGCACTAAGCGCCTCGTTTTGGGCGCCTACGACGCCATGGCGGAGGCGGCGCGTACCGGGGTGCCCTTCGTCAGTCCACTGGACCCGCCGCCCGGGCACGGCCCTCGGCATGAGGAGCAATCGTGACGGTAGAACCGCACGCGCCGCACGTACTGACCGATGCTGCTGAGCCGGTCCAGGACCCCGACTGGATCCCGCGCATCCGCAGACGGCTGCGCGAAGCGCTGGAGGTGCTCGGCGAGCAGCACGCCCCGTTGAAGATCACGGAGCTGCAGGAGCTGGTCGCGGAGCGAGTTCCGCTCACCGACTACGACGCCTCGCTGACGAAGAGCGGGAAGATCCGCGCCTGGACCGACCTGGGGTGGAACCTGACCACGACCAGCGAGCACGCCGGCTGGCTCCACGCGACGTCCGATGCAGGCTTTCGGCTCACCCGCGAGGGCCGTATCGCTCTGAAGGAACACCAGGAGCCGGCCGCCCTTTATCAGGCCGGCAATGCGGCGTATGCAGCGTGGGACGGCGCGCGCAAAGAGGTGCTGCCAGACCTGCCGTTCTCCCCCGCTGACGATGTGCTGCACGGGGGCTCGGGGGCTGCCCACTCGATGCGTGCGATGTCTCACGTGCTCGACGCGTGGCGAACCGGCCGCTCGGCTTTCCTCCGGGACACGGTGCTTTGGGACGCGGCCACAACGTCGGCGCTGCTCGCCTATCTCGAGGCCACCCCTCAGCCGACACCCGGCACGCTGCCCCGGCTCGAGGGATTGGCGCCGCGCACGTTGGCCGCCGAGGCACTCGTGCTTCTCGTCGGGCCGCTGAGCGACATGATCGGAAGCACCAAGCGCAGCCGCATTCGCAATGCCCTCATCCCGCCCGTTGATCCGCCCGGACTGCCGTTGCAGCTGTCGGCCGATCTCGAACACGGGTTCGTGCACGGCGGCAAGGCGCTCATCGCCGGACCCGTGGCCATGCTCACCTCGTTCGCGCGGATTCTCGACCGCTGGTGGCGCCATGCCCCCGAGGTCCGCGAGGCGGCGTGGTCGAATCCCTGGCAGTTCCGCGACCTGGTGAGCGGCATTCCGGACGTCGACGACCGCGTGGCCTCGTTGCTGTGCCTGCTCGCCCATCCGGCGTCCTTCACCACGCTGCTCCGGCGCGCCGACCGAGAGCGAGTCGTGGAGGTGTTCGCCGAGCACCTGGAGCCGCGCATCGGCGATCTCGAGCGGGACCTGAAGGCCATCACGCTGCACCTTCAGGAGCAGCAGGACGGCAAGCCGGTGCGATTCGATAGCGCCCCGCTGCTGCAGCAGTGGAGCCAGGACGTCGAGGGCGTCCGGGCATGGCTGGTCCGGGGAGAAATCGATCAGCAGAACCGTGTGCCGGCCTGGCTGAGCCAGGGACGGGTGACCGTGACGGTGGGGCGACTCACGCAGCTCCCGCAGAAGCCGAGTCAGGATGCGCTGAGCAGCCTCGTCGACGAGCGCTATGCGGACTTCCAGGTCGTGAAGCGTGAGGCAAAGAAGCGCGACGTCTTGGCATTCGTGCTGGGAATGGAGCCCGGAGACGTCGTCGCCAGCGTCGATGGCGATCAGCTTCGTCTGGGACGAATCCAGGAGGGCGCCGCGTCGCTGGAGCAGATCGGTGGATCGACGCTGTTGAGCCGGCCGGTCGCCTGGAGCGCGGACGTTGCGCCGACCGTCAAAGAACTGCCCGCCGACGTCCGGAGCCGGCTGCGCTTCAAAGGCGAGGACGTCGTCGACTTGACGGAGGTCGCCACCCCCCTAGCCGCGTTGGTCGAATCAGACGAGGCGCTCTCGGGATCCGACGAGGTCGACGAGGTCGATCCCGACGTTGAGGTGACAGGCGGAGATGACGCCGAGCAGCCGGTCAAGCCGGCGCGCCTCGAGTGCGATCTGGCTGCCCTCGCGGCAACTCTGCACCACACCGACGACAGCTGGATCTCGGAGCTGATGATCAGCCTCAACGAGCGCAAGCAGGTCGTGCTTGAAGGCCCGCCCGGCACGGGGAAGACTTTTCTCGCGAAGCAGCTGCTCGAAGCCTGCGGACTCGTGGAGGGTCAGTACGCCCTCGTCCAGTTCCATCCGACGTACTCATACGAGGATTTCGTGGAGGGCTTCCGGCCGGTCCAGCATCGGGACGGCGACGGAGGCGCAGCTCTTGCCGTGAAGCCCGGGCCGCTGCGCCGGATCGCGGACGAGGCCCGCAACGCCCCGGGCAAGCCCTTCGTGCTTGTCATCGATGAGATCAACCGAGCGAACATCGCGAAGGTCTTCGGCGAGCTCTACTTCCTGCTGGAGTACCGAGATGCGGAAATCGAGCTGCTGTACAGCGAAGGTGAACGCTTCAGCTTGCCGGAGAACCTTTTCATAATCGGGACGATGAACACGGCTGACCGCTCTATCGCGCTGCTCGATGCCGCCATGCGCCGGCGCTTCGTCTTCTTGTCCATGGACACGAGCGAGCCGGCGCTGAACGGGGTGCTACGGCGGTGGTTGGAGGCGACGGGTCAGCCGCCCGCCGTCGCCGATTTACTCGACCGCATCAACGGCCGAATGGTAGAACGCGGACTCGAGCCGTCGCTCACCTTCGGACCCTCGTACTTCATGCGAGCGGACGCCGGAAATCCGACGTCTCTGGACCGCGTGTGGCGCCGGGAGCTGCTCCCCATGCTCAAGGAGCACCATTACGACGCCCAGGACAAGCTCGCCAGCTGGTACCCGTTCGCGAAGTGGTTGGCCGACCTTGGGCTGACTCAGCCGGCAGCACCCGATAGCCCGCCCGAGTGACTCGATCGGCACTGGAGCACCTGTCCGAGGGACAGGTAGTGACAGGCGTCGAGCTGACGAGGGCGGAAGCCGCCGCGCTTAGTGGGACGAAACTCGTCACGGCCACGCCGGAAGGCGACGGTTGGCGTGTGGCTGCCGGCCAGTGGGTGGGAGCCATCCGTTGCGGCGACCTCGAGGTGCGGGTCGCGCCCAAGGTCGGCGCGGTGAAAGTGCTCCAGCTGCTCGCTCGAGCTCACGGAATCCGCAGGCTCAACGTGGACGAGAACCTGATCGGCCTTGCGGACGACGCGGACCTCAGCACGGTTCTGGCCGTGCTCTTCGAGGGGGAGGCACGAGCAGCTCTCGCCCTGCGGCCCCAGCGGGGCTACCGGACTGAAGACCAGTCGCTGCCGGTGGTCCGAGGACGAATCCGCCTCGTCGACCAGGCGCTGCGCCGCTTTGGCGCCGTGACACCCATCGAGGTGACGGTGGACGAATGGACCCTCGACACGGACGAAAACCGGCGGATCCGGGCAGCCACTCAGCTCCTGCTGAGCCTGCCCGGTGTCCCGACCCGCTCCGTCGCTGGGCTCCGTCGGATAGATCGCATGCTGGCCGAGGTCTGGCTGCCGCCTCGCGGCACGCGACTGCCGGCGTGGACGGCGACTCGGCTCAACGCTCATCTCCACCGCCTGCTCTACCTTGCCGACCTGGCGCTGGGCGGAGGGAGCGTCGAGCACCGTGCCGGCGGAGTCGTGGCGCACGGCTTTGCGCTCAATATGGCTTTCGTCTTTGAGAAGCTGGTGGAGGAAATCCTCGGTGACCGGTGCGACCAGCTGGGCCCCGGGCGCTTGCTGGCACAGGAGACGTATCAGCTGGACGAGGACGACCGTCTCGAGATCAGGCCGGACCTCGTCATAGTTCGAGGAGCCGCCGCGCTAGCTGTCGGCGACACGAAGTACAAGCTGCTCACCGACGACGGCGCGTTCCCCAACGAAGACGCCTATCAGCTGATCACGTACTGCCGTCGACTTGGGCTCTCGGTTGGGCATCTCATCTACGCGGGAGATGGCTTGGCGCAACCGGACCAGTACGTGATCCGCGGCGCTGGGACGGATCTACGTGTCCACGCTGTTGATCTGCGGTTGCCTCTCGCGGACATCGAGGATCGCATCGCCGCTCTGCACGAACACATGACTTGCGGCGTCGTCGCCTCGGCACTGGCCGCCGCCAGGTAGCGAACTGCAGCAGCGAATTCGCTGAGCCCGAGCCGCCTGTGTCCGTCCTGAAGAACCAGCGGAGACGCTAGTCCGCCGGTCGCGGGGGCAGGGTGCGACCCTGGCACCGGTCCTTTGCTAGTTGAAATCGCCGTCTCAGCCAATGCCGGCGCCCACTACAACGCCTGCTGCACCAGGCATCGGCAGAACCCGAAGCGAGTCCTGCAGTCGCGCCCAAGCCGCCGGCTCTGGAATCACCCATGGCACGGGCCATCGCCAAACCGTGCACGACAATCCTGTAGGCGCGCGTCAGCGCGGGCCAGGCGAAGCCCGTCCGTAGCCCTGCAGTTGTTCATCGGTCGGCCGGGTGTAGGACCACGGTGTAGCCGTGGCCCTCCCGGCTAGAGCGTCCATCGATTACATCGACTTACGACTGCACGGCGGTCCGAGCCTTCCGTGTCTCCAACAGGTGCCAGACCTGGTCAGCATCCAAGCCGAGGGCGTCGGCCCCAGGCGAACGACGCCTGTGGCTCCTTCCATGGTGGGGGTGCAGTCCACGCATCGCCGCCGAATTTGACCTCTGCGGCTCTATTGCACCGGGTGCTTATGAGTGCGCTCTCCGTCACTCCCTCACGTAGGTAGGCAGCCGCCGTCCGACTGCGCACGCGGCGGCCTCAAGGCTGCCAAGGCGAACCGCCCATGCTCCTCGACGCGGGCGACTTGGACGGCGAATGCCGCACCTCGCTCGGCCCGCGTTGGAGCACGATGCGGTGACGGCGACAGGACCGGACTATTGGTCGACGTCTGACAGGCGCTCACCGGTGAGTGCGACAGACAGCTCTTGAGCCTTGTCCAGTGCCTGGGCCAGCAGTGCGATCTGCTCCTGGAGGGCAGCGTTGAGAGTCCGCACCGGTTCAGCTGCCTCGTCCACGGCTGCACGCGCCGCATCGATGTCCTGCGCGATGGCGCCCAACGCCGCCTGAGCGAGCGTCGACTGGAGCTCCCCGATCTTGCGTTCGATCGCTGCGAGAGAAACCAGTTGCGCCTCCTTTTGCTCCTGCTCGCGTCGATGCTCTGACACCAGTCCATAGATATCCACGATGGTCGGACCCAGAGCGACCAGAACCTCACCTGCCTTGATCGCACCTTCCGCACGGCCAAGGCTTGCGGCTGCCTTCGACGCGGGAGACGTGGGCGAGACCGGAGCCTTCGTGGCGGCGCGGACGGAGTAGTCGCTGGTCCGCTTGGCGAGGACCTCGCGCACCTCCTTGAGCGACTTCGCGGCAGACTTGTTCAGCTCGAGCAGCCGAGGGCGGATACGCTCCGCGGCCGTCTCGGGGCCCACAGCGCCGTCAGAGCCGCCTCGTTGCTCTGGGCGGTCCGCGAGCGAGTCGAGATCGGCGAGGAGGTCGCGCCAGACGGGCCGCGACATCTGACGGTCGAACTCGGCATCGACGTCCTGCACAAGTACTCGCAGGTCCGCCTGAGCCTTGCGCAACCAGACGTCCAGGGCTTCCGTCGCCGTCTGCTGCAATTTCTGAGAGTCGTCGACACTCGCTTGCAACGCCCTGTCCAGCACGTGGCTCAGCGCGCCGTCGAGCTCGGCCCGGACCCCGTTCTCGAGCTCGAGAAGGCGGGCGTGGATGTGCTCGGTTCGCCTGCTGGTCTGCTCGACCGCCTCGATGGCCGCCCGGGCCTGCTCCTGCTGCGTTCGCACATGACCTGCCTCCGCGCGAAGGGCGGCGGCGAAGTGACGCACCGCCGCTGCCTGACGAAGCGCAGAGCCTGGGGAGCCGATCGCGCGCAGACTCGACCGGAACCCGGACATGCCGTCCCATGCGCGACTGTGATCCCACACCGAGGGGTCGGGCTGCCGTGCTTCTCCGGCGAACTGCCATGCGTCCGGGGCGACCACGTGCACGGGCACGTCGTCGGGCAGGTTGAGGGACTCACGCAGCTCGGCGGTCTTTCTCGACGCGAGCTCCGCGTACCGATCAAGATCTCCGTTGGGGTCGATACCTGCCTCGTCGAAGCGGGAGATCACGCAGCGGAGGGAGCCCTGGGGCCACTGCTGGTTCAGGACGACGCGCAACTCGTCGATCTCACTAGTCGCCAACTGAGGTGGGACCACGAGCACCAGCACGTCCGTCAGCGCGGCGGCCTCAAGCGCCCGGCGGTTGTTCTCCTGACCGCGCGGATCCCGAGCCGTCGGCGACAGCCCGGGCGTGTCCCTGATCAACACGCCCTCCACCTCGATGGGAGCAACCTCGAAGGTCTCGTGGCGTGCGCTGATCGTGAGCCACTCAGGGCACTCCTGACCCGCGTCGACCAGCAGACGGCGGAGCAGGGAGCTCTTGCCCGAGTCGTAGACACCCAGCAGGGTGAGCACAGTCCTGGGTTGCGACCGATGAGTGACCCAGGCGATCTCCGCTGCTTCCTTCGTGTCAGCGCGCGCGTATTTGGACAGCCAGTCCTGGACGGCGCTGAGGCACGACTCGGCAGCGCGAAGGTTTTGCTCGTTCAACAAGTTCTTCTCTTTCAGCTGGTCGGCACTGGTGATGTCGAGAGGAGTCGCGCGACCTCTTCCAGGTCGGACTGCAGGCCAGAGAGTGACTCTCCACGCTCTGCGATCTCCTCGGTTGCGTCGCTCGCTGCCTCCCGATAGTCGGCCAAGGCAGCCTCGAGCACGGTCAGCGGCCCATCGGGGGCTGCGCCGCGGGTGAGTTGTTCGGTCACTTCCTGCACGCTGGCCTCCACGAAGTCAACCAAGGCGAGACGGTGTCGCTCCTGCTCGGCTCCCGCGTTGCGGTCCTCCACCCAGCCGTAGACGTCCAACCCCACCGAGATGACGCCGAGGACTGCCGCGACTCGCGAGACCTTCGCAGCGCCTTTGACGGCACCCCATGGCTTCCACTTGTGACCCACCGACTTGCCGATCTTGTAGACGATGTCCCGGTGGCCGAGCGCCTTCGCGACTCTGCCGAGCTCGCCGCTGGCTTTTGCTGCCCGGCGTCCACCACCGCGTCCCTGCCACTTCGGCGGCTGTCCGGGGTTGAGTGCCACCGCCGCCGCGCTCGCCAGCTCGGCCGGCAGGGAACGAGTGACGGCCGAGGCGCTCGTCTTGGCCCACTGGTCGAGGTCGCGTTGCGCGCGCGTCCAGAACGACGCCGCGTCCGACAGGAACTCGGGGGTTTGCCACCAGACGGCTACCGCGGACGCGGCACGGTCGAAGTCTTCGGCCGTCGCAGCGAGAGCCTCGGCGGCGGCTCGCTCGGCGTGGGTGCGGACGATGGCCCGAGCGCGGTTCTCCAGCGCCGCGGCAAGCAGGACACCGTTGTCGATGGCGTTCTGGAGTTCGCGCTGGAGGGATGCGGCCGCAGCCCGTTCTCGCTCGGTTCTTTGGACCAACTCGTTCAACTCGGTGCGCAGCCGGAGCAACCCACCCACCGCGGTGGCGACAGCTGCGCGGGAGCGCATAGCCGCGCTCGCGACGTCGGAAGCCGACAAGGCAGTCGCGAGCGCTGCAACTCCGTCCCAACTGCGGAAAACCTCCACGTAGTCCGCGGGCGTGACGTCCTTGCGATCGCCCACCAATCCGTACGGGTCGCCCGAGACCGTGTGCAGCTGCGCGGACTGTTCGAATCCCTGAGCCCGCAGGATCGCGACCAACTCGGCTTCCTTTCGGGCGCGACGGCGCAGGAACTCCTCGGGATCGCCGAGCGGATCGACTCCGAACTCGTCGCAGCGGTTGATGAGGAACAAGGTGCGAGGGAACGCCGGCGCCGTCGAGGCCGACCCCCCCAGCACCGTCCTCAAGAGCTCGACGTCACCGATCATGAGGTTGACGTGTAGGACGACCACGACCAGCGCCGCCTCGTCGACGCTGCTCAGCGCTGTGGCATCGTGACCGATCCGCCCGCTCTGCAGGCCGGGGCTGTCGACCAGGTGCAGGTGTCGCCAGGGGTACTCCCGGACAACCGCCGTGGTCGGATCCGCACGTACGGACAGGTCCGCAGGCGGTCGTTCGCCGGCGTCGACCAGTAGTCGCTTGACCAGAGAGGACTTGCCCGCGCTGTAGTCGCCCATGAAGAGCACGGCCGGTCTCGTCGTACGACGAACCTCGGCGCGGTCGCGAACCTCCGACAGGCGTGCGTGAAGGCCCCCGCTCGAGCGCACAGTCGTGAGCCACGCGTCCTCGTCCGCGAACTGGGCGCTCGAGAAGCTGGCCAGCAGCACGTGCGAGAGCCGCTCTCCGTCGTTCTGTGCCCGTTGCCCGAGGAGCGCCGTGGCATCGTCGGCGGCTCGAACGGCAGAAGCCGTGTCGCCGATCCAGTCTTCGCCCAACCACACGTGACGCTCGGTCGTTCCCTCAGGTCGCGAGGCCATAACGAGCCGAGCGGCGCCTTCCAGGACGGCGCCGGGAGAGGGCGACTGCGGGATCTCCCCGGCCAGGTTCTGCAGTTCCTCAACCAGCTGCTCGGCCGAGCGTGCCGTCTGATGCAGGCCAACCGCTTCGCCTGTCAGCTCTGCCAGTGGCCCGGCATGAAGGAGCCACGCTGCCCGACCGACCTCCCGGACCAGGGCGTCCTCCAGCTCGCGATAGGCGTCCTCCACCGCGAGACGCACCTCGCCTAGGGCACTCCTACGGGCTGCCAGGCGGCGTCGCTCCGCATCCTCTCCGGTTCTCTTGCCGAGCCAGCCCAAGAAGCCTGACAGCAGGCCTGTCCCGAGAAGCGTGAGTGCCGCCACCCATCCCGCCGGGTTCCAGAACTGGGTGCCCGCGATGACTGCGAGCACCACACCGGCGGCGCCCGACAAGATCCCAGCACCACGAATGGAGTCGCCGAGGCCCCTCACCAGCCGACCAGCGTTCCCTTCCACGCGAACCTGCGCGGCCTCGCGTCGCAGGTCGGTGGTCCCCTCCTCCCACGTCATGTCCAGCTCGCGCTTGAGGAACTCGCCGGCCAGACCCCAGACGGTCGACGTCGCCGCGTCAAGCGCCTCATGATCGAAGACCGCCGCTCGGAACTCCTCGTCCGAGACCCGCCGCGCATCCTCGAAGGCAGACCTGACGCAGCTACTCGCCTGTTTCAGGGACACGGCCCGGTGAGCGCCGAGCCGGCTTGCCGCCAACTGCGCCACATGGTTCTCGAGCCGCCCGGCGACCGGAGCTGTGAACGGCGCTCCTCGCAGGTCCTCCAACTGACTCAGCGCATCCTCTTGCACGGGGTCTACGCAGAGCAGCTCCCGGTCTCCTCGCTCCGGGTAGCCCAGTACGGCCAGTGATCCCTCGATGCTGCGTTCAGCGATGTCCACCGTTGAGCGGGCCTCCCGGGCAGCCGAGTCGATCTGCTCCGCCAGCTCCCGGAGCTTGAGTCGCACGCCTTCCCGCAGCACCCGAAGACGCAGTTGCGCCCCACCGCTGTGGACGGTTGCCGCGATCAACTCCTCGAGCGCCGGCAGGTTCGACCACCTGTAGAGATACTCCGGACCGAGATCGCGTCGTCGCGAATCGCGGTTCTTTGCGTCGGGCCCCTTGTACGGATCTCGGCTCCGCGCATCCAGAGCCCGCTGCGACTGAACAGCAACGACCGGCGTACCTGCGAGTCCGATCGCCCCTAGCTCGTCGCGGATGTTCCCTGCGTGCTCGCGCACCGACTTCGACAGGTTCTCTCGCGCGCCGACTGGTACCCGCGCGGGGTCGCGCCACATGAGGTTGCGGCTGTTGAGGACTGCGATGACCGGCTTGCCGTACTCCTGCACCCAACGTGCGACCTTGCCGAACTCGAGCGCCTGCTGGCTTTGGCTGTCGAAGCACAGCAAGACGACGTCGGACACCTCGACGGCTCGACGGGCGGCTAGCTCGAGCTCATCGCGACTGCGCGTACGTCCCCACCCGTTGATCCCAGGGGTGTCGTACAGCAGACAGCCCTCCCAGGGGACAGGCTCCACATCCACCGTCCAGTCGCTCTCCCCCCGCGAGACCCGGTCCCCGTCGAGCTCCGCGAGCGCTGACAACAGGCTGCTCTTGCCTGCACCGGTTCTCCCGAAGAGTGCGATGTTGAAAGTGCCCAGGACCTCCCGCTGACGCGCGAGATGGTCGGCAAGCGTGCGAGAGGCGCTGCTCGCGAAAGCCGCAAAGGCCTCCCCGCTGCTTGTGCTCGAGCCGTTTCCTTGGACGACTTGCCCCAATCGGTCCAGGGCCCGCTGCACCAGCTCCTCGAGTCGCTGAGCCTCTTGAAGGCCCGCTTGGGATGCGTCCTCCACCGCATCTCGCAGGTCCTTACTCAAGGTCAGTGCAAGCTGCGCCGACTCGTCTCGCTCCGGTACTCGCGGCCTCTTCATCGGTTCGACTGCCCACCGGGCAAGTAAACCTGTCCGCTCGGGACTCGACTGGTGGCCGCGCCATGTGGTGCAGAGCTGGCCGCCCGAACGGATCGGCCGCCACGGCAGCCTCTGCTGTCCCTCAACGGCCAACTGTGTGGCCGGAGCTGATGTGACGGCAGGCCTCCTGCCGTCGGGCCTCCCAGGTCCCGGAGGGCGCGCCGTGGCTGTCGGTTCATCCGGGTCGGCGGATAACAATGACATGGTCGCGATTTTTGCGTAGGTGAAGCCGACCTTGCCTTTGCCGACGCCGCCGCGCTGCTGCACCTGCCTGCTGGCCCAGCCCTCGTCGGAGTCGCGGGCGTGCACGAAGTGCCCGCCGTCCCAGCGGGATCTTGCCGAACTTCTTGATGTCGAGGTGGACCATGTCCCCGGCGTCGTCGTGCTCGTAGCGGACGATCCCGCGAGCGCTCTCGCCGGTGGGCAGGTCCATGCTGGACAACTTGTTCAGGTCCTGCCGGACCAGCGTGGTGCACGGTCGCCGACGCGACCTGGAGGCCGGTCCAGCGCAGCAGCATTGCCGCGATCCGCGCTGGCCCCCACTTCTGCTCGCGGCGCACGGCCACGATCAGGTCGACTACGTCCTGGTCGATGGCGTTGGGGCTGCGTTCCGGCCGTGACGAGTGGTCGATCAGCCCTCGGTCGCCGTGCTCCAGCCAGCGTCCGTATGACTTCGCCAGCGTTGGACCGGCTGATACCGGCCTCGGCGGCGACGTGCGAGATGGGCCGCCCAGCCCGGAAGCGGTCGATGAGCCGCTTGCGGCCCTCGGGTGTCAACGGTGCGTTCTTATGCCCCATTCGGCCGCTCGCGCGGCCGATCCTCCGGCAGCCGGACCTGCCCTCTCCTGCCCGCGCTAGCCCGGAGAAAGCGATGCACAGCAGACCGTCCTACCGTGCTAGACGGTTGCGGGTGTCATGACACCTGCTAACGTGGGTGTCATGACACCTCCTGACCGGCTCATCAACCACAGGGAGCGCGTCGTGGATGCGCTGTCGCTCGGCGCCGTTCGCCAACCTCGTGAGTTCGTGGACGACCTGTCGGAGCGGTCTCATGATTGAGGACACTCCGCAGTTGCAGGACATCGCCGACGAGATCGCTTGCCTGTATCGCAACGCTTCGCGCGGCCTGTGCCCGGACTGTGGCAGTTACGAGGAGTGCCCCTGCAACGAGCGGGCCCACTGGATCGCGACGGGTGGCTACTGATGGCCGAGGACTGGTGCCCTGAGTGTGCCGGGATCGGCCGGGTCCGGGTCGACGGACTTTCGGTGATCTGCTCCGAGTGCTGGACCGTCAACGCGCTTTGCGAGTGGTGCAACCACGCAGCCCGCGAGCACAACCACGACGACCTGTACTGCCAGGCCGAGGGCGGCTGCGGCTGCGACATCTACAGGCGCCGCAATGAGCCACTGGAAGTTCCACGGTGACTGATACACCGGAAGCGACGACCGACAGGAGGAGTGCAGCGACACCTGCCTCTGCATGGTTCTGCGAGTGGTGTCCCGAGTACGACCGCCAAGCCCAGATCGTCGAGGAGCTCGTCGCCGACATGAACCGGGAGTTGGGCGAGAAGCCGTCATGACACCCGGTACCGTGCGCGCCGTGCCGAACACGCCCGGAACGCCCCGCCGGACGATCCGGGTGCCCGACGCACTGTGGGACGCCGCAGCGGCGAAGGCCGAGGAGAACGGCGAGTCCGTCAGCGACGTGATCCGTCGCGCCCTGGAGCGCTACGTCAGGAGGCGCTGATGTGCTCGGGCGGCGGGGAGTTCACCGTCTGGTGCTTCGACACGCCGACTGGCTCTGCGACGACTGCGGCTGCTACCAGTGCCGCGAGGAAGACGCGTACGTGATCGAAGTCGGCCTGGTGGAGCGGTGACGGGCTACTGACAACAACCTCATGAGACACCACATCTAGCGGTCTGCGCCGGCATCTTTCGCTCTCGCGCGATCCCCCACATCACGCGCCCTCTACCTCCTACCTGCGAGGCCGCCCGGACCAGGCTAGGTCCGCCTGGCGATGCCGATCCCGCGTGGACCGCAACCGCCGCTAATGGGACGGGTTGTAGCCGACGGCGTCCTCGTAACGCAATCGCCATTCGTGCGCTGACCGCGTGAGCGAGATGACGGTAATCGCCGCCGTGCGGAGCCGGGCGCTCACCCGTGACTCGTCCATGGTCAGCACCGTCAAGTACCCCCAATCGGCGACACGTGCGAATGCGCCATCATTGCTGGCGACCATGAAGTGCAGGGCTCCCCGCTTGGCTTGCCGAGACGCGGCGCGAAGGAGCAGGCGATCTGCACCCTGGGGTCGGCGACCGCCGTTCAACACCTCGAAGCCCACCGCCCTTGCAGTCGTCCCGTGCGCTCGGCAAGTGACCAAGTGGCCCGCCGCGACTCGTCGGACGCCTGGGCCGCAGAAGTCACTCAGCACTCTCGCCAGCCCAGCGACCTCTTGGCGAGTCGTCGAGACGTTGTCCATATCCCAGAGCAGCGCGACGGATCCCGCCGACCATTGGATGCTCCCGAGGTCCGGCATGCACCCATCATCGGGCGACCCCCTGACACTTCGGGCGAGCCCGCCCGGCCGGCGTCTCGGAGTGGCACCGAGTCGGGCGGCCCTCCTGGACCCGCATCGACAGGGCGGCCGGCGAAGGCGCCGGCCTACTGTCGACCGTCCGGTTCGACTCTTTACTGTCCCACCCCGTCGTCCGCTCCGGCCCATTCTGTGGGGGCTAGAGACTCCAACGCTGCTTCGCCGAGGCCCACCGAGACCAGGTAATGGACGAGGCGCTTCTTGGAAATCCGCATCAACTGGGCGTCCATCGGAGCCTCACCGCGACGGCGCTGCCCTACCGGCCATGGTGGAGTGGTTCGCTCAGGGGGTCGGTTGTACCGCGCAGGGGGCGCGAGCATCGTCAACACGAAGTCACCGACCCGGAGGTCGAGCGCTGCCTGCCCAACGAGGGTCTTGATCCGTGGGTCCTCGCAGACATAGAGGACATGCCCGTACCGACCGCCGCGAGGCATCGGGATGGTCGGGAGGGCCTCGATCTGCGGAAGGTTCATTCCCACGAGGGCCTGGCGGGCAGAGGCCACCGCCTCCGCCGGTGCAGTGCGTCGAGTGGTGTCGCTGTACGCACGGATGATGGCCCTGTACTCGGCGAGAGGCTTCTCACTTCGCTCGTACTCGATAGCGATGGAGTCAGCGAATGGTTGCCCCGGCTCCCAGTCCACCGGAGCGATCGGCAGGACCAGCGCGTCCGGAAAGCCCCGCCGCTCCCCGTCGTTGGACAGGTAGCCATACACCGGCTCGTACTCCCCGACCTTGGATCGAGCGCCGGACCGACGACGCATCTTCGGCGGGGCCTTGTCCTCCGTTGTGATCTCTCGTTCCGTCAGGACAGTCACCGGTGACGCGTACCCCGTCGGGAGTTCCTGCCGACCGGTCTCCAGTTCGACGATGAGATCGGTCAAGCGCAGGGTGTGCTCCATCGTGCCCAGCGACGGGGAGGGGAGGTAACGGGTGCCCTCCCCCACCTCGTTGTAGGCCCGGAGGGTGGGCTGGTAGATCGGGTACCCCCCGATACCGGGGTGCTTCTCGAGCCACCCCCCCGCCCGCAGGGAGGCGAGGCGTGCCGCCACGGCCTGGCGGGAGGGCATCTGGTCGAGGGGGTAGCAGCGCTCTTGGATCTGGGCGCGGGTGGCGTAGCGGACCCGGCACAGCCACCTGACCAGTGCTCGGTCTCGGCCGACCAGTAGGGAAGGCCCCTCCCTCCGTCGTCCCTCCCCCTTCCGCGTCGGCGGGGCCGAGGTGCGAGGCGGGGGCACGACGGGCGTACCTGTGAAGATGTCGATGTCCTCCGGAAGGTGGCGGAAGGGGCTGTCGTACTGAGCGTGGGTGCTGGTGGTCATCAAGGCTCCTTGAGTGGGTGGCTTCCCGGCGGATGTCTCGACGCGGCGGACGCCCCACTTGAGGTTGCTCGAGAAGTTGCTTGAAGAAGTTCTGGATGACCAGCACGAACCGTGACCCCCTCACGGGGGGCCTCACGGAGGCGGTTGCTCAGGTGCAACCATCGACATGAGGGCTGCTGGTCGCCAAAAGCCCAGCTCAGGGGCTCGATAAGGCGGTTCCGCTGCCAGCTCGCCCATCAGCGGCTGAAGGCGCGTGCGCGACCTCCACAGTCTGCGAACTGATGCTCCGGTCGAGCGGTCCACCGGACGTTCGCTGCATCTCCGATCGGCCCCGGTGGCCGAGGCGGCCAGGGCGCACTCCCCGCTGCCCGGTCGCTCCGCTCCCATAGCATCGGCTCGCCCGCCCTGGGCCTTCGCGATACCGATCCGCGAGGACGCGCGGCAGCCCCGGGGTTCCGGGTGGGCCGCCAGCCACGAGCGGCGGGCGGCGTCCTCCCCTTCTACGACACCTCGCAGCCGGGTGTCCACCCGGCGGGCACCCCGCGACGGCGCCTACCCCCTTGGGCCCTACCAGGCGGCCCGGCGAAGCCTCGCTCCCCGGCGCGCAAGAACTCACCCTCCCTCCCTGGGCGAACAGGGCGGCAGTCTGGTCGAGCGGCCGAGAGAAGACGGGGTACCCCTATCCTGCGCAGGCAGGGTACCCCGAACGCCCTCGCCGGGTCGACGGGGGTAGGCGCCCACCCCCTTTGGCCGCCCACCGGGGGCGAAGCGGGTACGCCGTTGCAGAGGCAGGCGGCCCACTGGAGACCGTTTACGGCGCATCCTCCCCCCTCGCCCCACCGCACGGAGGTGCTACCTGCGGACTACTGCGCTCGCTCCGCTCGACCGGTGCTCGCTGCGCTCGCGCTCGACAGCGCAACCCGCTGCGCGGATCGCGCTGCTCTTTGTTCTTCCCCCGACGGGCCGAAGGCCCAAAGACCGCACCTGACACGTAGACGCTCGGGCGCGTTGCGCGTCTTGAACGCAGGTGCCGGGTCCCGTCGGCACTCCGGTCCCTGGCACCGGGGTGACTTGCCGACCGGTCCTCTGACTCCCAGCCGGTGTCTACATCTGTGGACGGACCCGGCAGGTCGGTGCACGGGCCCCGAGCCGTCTATCGGGGACCAGTGCTGCAATGGAAACCCGGCGGGCGCACGCGATTGCATTAGGTCCACCTGGTGGCCGCCCTGCGTGCCATCCGATCGCGGCGTTGCCTCGACCTCATCGAGGTCCCGCCATGTGCCTGCGGATCGCCGTCCGGTGCATCACGCGGGCACGGGCAGTTGATCGAACGGCAGGGCAGAGCCCGACGCGGGCGATTCCCAGGCCCCCGCCGCAGAGGCGAGGGCTCCGGGAACCGTAGGTTCCCGGGCTGCGCCGGCTCCCCGTCGAGGCCGGACGCCCGGCCCGATGACGCCACGGTCGTCCGGTTGGCCACCGCGGATCGGCTGTGCTCGGGCAGCGATCGGCGGCCGTCGGCCGCCGATCGCTGCCCGAGCCACTGAGCGTGCGGCTCCATACCCAGTGTCCGCGGACTCCGGCTTCCCGGTCTCCCGGCTTACGTGCGCCGGCGGCCGCGGGAGGCACGGCTTCAACGGGTGGACGGCGGCCAGGGGCGCGTGAGCGTGACGGCACCAACTTTCGGTTCCTGCGACTGATTTCGATTCCATATGGCTACCGCCTGGGACCCGTGGGTCGCACTGAAGGCCCATGAACCGTCCAAAGTCGCAACAAGAAACCGAGAGGACCGCCAGAACAAGCGGCGCCAACAGCGGAACGTCACGCCCTCCGTCGAATGTCGATCAGACGGCAGGAAACTCACCCAAACGAGGGATGACTGAATGGTCCCCTCGGCAGATTCCTCGACCGATTCCAAGGGCCGGTACAAGAAATAGCCCATGGAGAAGATTCGAGATGTCAGCACCGCAGCGCAAGACCAAAGGGACCCGCGACGTCGGCGTCCCCACTATCCGGATTGTCCGCGACCCCGGGCCACGGTTGGTTGCCGAAGTGACCTTCGCGGATGGACGCGTGTCAACCGACTGGAACGATTTCCTCCGCGCCCGCGGGCTCGACGAGGCCGGCCTTCCATTGGATGTCCACACGGTTGGGGTCCAGGCCGTGCCGACCGCGTGACCCCTTCTTGATGCGGACCTCCGCCACCTGACTGGCCAGCAGTTCATTCCGCTCGAGCACGTCGGAACGCTCCCATACCTCGGCGAAGGTCTCCCCCGTCCGGCGAATCCGGACAGACGGCGCGCTCGGCAAGGCGCGCAGCCGCTGCCTCTCGCGGTACAGAGCCCTTCTCTGTTCCTGCAGGATCTCATCCTCGTCGCTCCCCGGCTCGACGGTCGACATCTGCTGCAGCTCTCCCGCTAGCGCCTCCTCCACCTCGCGCAGGTTCCCCCGTGGGGATTCGACGGATTCCTCCTCCTGTACCTGCATATCGCCCAAGATGGCGAGGAACCGATCCGCGACCAGCGACTCCAAGCGAACGCGGCCCACCGCGACGCCCGGACACCTCTCCCCCGTACGAGACCGGCGACCGCACACCATGACCGACGGCTTGCCCGCCTGCGACTGCCGGTTCATGCGCACGCCGCACAGGTCGCAGACCACCAGGCCCCGCAGGAGGTACGGCACCGATGCGTTGTTGCCGCCGGTGGTGGATCGCCGGTCCAACTCCGCCTGGAGCGCGTGCCAGGTGTCGTCGTCGACGAGGGGCTCGTGAGGCCTGATCGGCAGCCCGTCGTCCCCACGGACGAGTTGTCGGCGGTGCATCTGCATGCCGCGCACGATGGGACGGCGCAGCAGTTTCCGAAGGGTGTCGGGCGCCCAGCCCTTGCCCTCTGGGCTCTCCACGCCTCGACGGTTGAGATCGTCGACGATGTTCCAGGTCGACTCCCCGGCGAGCACGCGCTCGACGATCGCGCGAAGGACGACAGATCGCTCGGGGTGAAGGACCAGTCGGAAGCCACGCTGCTCCGGGTGCGGCCCCGCCGTCCAGCCGAAGGCCGGCAGCCCACCGCGGTGCCGCCCCTCCCGCGCCATGTAAGCCACGGCCTCCCGGGTGCGGGAACTGATGACCGCCGCCTCCAACTGCGCGAAGGACTGGAGGACGTTGGCGACGAAGACGCCGTTGGGCGTCGTCAGGTCGAGACTCTCGCCGATGCTGACCAATGCGACGCCTTGCTGCTCGGCCTCTTCCCGAAGGTTGTTCCAGTCAGCGACATTGCGAGCGATGCGGTCCAACTTGGCGAAGAGCAGGACGTCGACGTCGGCCCAACGCTCGCGCACCCTGCGCAGCCCCGGACGGTCCAGTCGGAGACCCTTGTCGCTGCCAGAGACGTCGAGATCGGAGATAACCTCGACGACCGTCCACCCGTGCGCCTGCGCGTAGTTGCGGCACGCCTCTTCCTGCCGCTCTGGGCTGGTGCTCGTGTCCCGTTCGCCAGCGAAAGACGAAAGGCGCACATAGATGAGCGCGCGCAACGGCATCTTGCTCGACCCTCGTCATCCTCGTGGCGGAAGTTTCATTTGATCATCGGCCGTAACGCCCCAAGGCTTTAGAAGCGACAGGTGCGTCTTCTCGGCCAACCTCGCTAGGGCTCTGACTCAGGTCCACTTCGTGAAACGCATGCGGTTCCCTCCTCTCTCGCCGCCGAACGGCGCGCCGTCCGGCAAGTCAGGCCGCGGGGGGTCATCACCCCGAGTCAAGTGTACCAAGGATGGTACAGACACTTCGTGAGACCGACCCCAAGATCGACTGGTGCCCTCCGCCGACGAAGTCAGGACGGCCCGGCGGAAGGCCCTTGGCGAAGCGATCCGACTGCGTCGGCAGTCCCTAGGGATGAGCCAGGAGCAACTCGCAGACAAGGCCGGCATCGAGCGCAAGTCGGTGAGCCGAGTGGAGACAGGCGCCTACTCCCCGTCCGTGGACAGGCTGTGGAGCATCGGCGACGCCCTCGGCTTGCCACTCCACGTACTTCTGGCGCCCGCTGGCTACAGGTTGCACGACGCAGTGAGACCTCAGTCGGTCCAGCCGGCAGCCAGTGGAGATCACCCCAAGTCCCCTGCCTGACCGCTGCTCGCAGCGTCTCGCGCCGACCGGACCGGCGCCCTCGGCCAGGTTGCACAGCCGGGAGTCCCGCCGCCCCTACGTACCCCGTCTCTGAACGGCACCGTGCCCTGAACGGCACGGCTATGCCGAACGGCAGACGACCCTCACGCTCTCGCGCAGCAGGTCCTGTCAGACATCGGGTGTACGGCCAGACCCCACGGCGCGGCTGGCATGAGGCGCGGCTGCGCTGCCAATCCACGAGCGATGCATACATCGTGTCAACTGAGAGTGACGGTTGCGCGCACGCAGAGTAGTCAGTACGGTCGGGCCCCTCTTGACCCGATTGGCTGAGGAGCGACGCGGATGGTTCCCGCAGAACTGTGGCTGTTGCTCGACGACGGAGTCGTCGTTGGGGACGTCGCGTACACCGATCGAGGCGAAGCGGAGCACGACGCCGAGGTGCTGCGCATCGAAGCATGCGAGGCGCTCGGGTATCCGGTCGCGCCCGGACAGATCGAGGTCCGTGGCGTTCGAGTCCTGACCGAACGCCGCTACGGGGCTAACCCAGCCCAGCATCCCCACGGATCGACGCCCACTGCCTGCGCCGCTAGCGGTCCGGGGATAGAGGTTGACCCCTTCGCACCCCCCGCCGGCCATCGGGCAGCGAAGACCAAGCCGGCGCCGTCGAGGACTACAACCACCACTCACTACGACGACCCCTCCGGAATCGATCCCTTCGCGCTCCCCGGCGGGCACCCCCCGCCAGCCGGCCCCGATTCCTCGGCCCCACCGAGGCACAGCAGCACGGGCTCCGCGTCGGAGACCGATCGAGGCGCGAGGGCCCGGCGGCACCTGAAGGTCGTCCGCTAACCATCTGCGGCTTCGGCGACCAATTTCTGTTCTCCAACCCGCGTTCATCTCGATCATGCGTGCCCGAGCCAGCCGTCTTCGCAGGGCTTGGCCACGGACATCCAGGGAGGCATCCATGAGTGATTCACACAGTTCGAAGTTCTGGGCGCGCGTCGCCGAATTGGGCGCCCGCCCGGCACCTGGCAGCACGTACCGCAACAGCCGCACACCGGTCGCCCTCATCTGCGCGGTGGGGCACCTCTGCACGCCACGGCCGGCCAACGTGCAACGGGGCCGTGGCCCGTGCCGAATCTGCGCGAACCACGACTCCAAGGCCGCCGAATCGGCTTTCTGGGCCCGCGTCCGCGAACTCCGCGCTCGCCCGGCTCCCGATTCCAAGTACCGGGACAGCCGCACCCCGGTGGCGCTCATCTGCGCGGCTGGCCACGCATGCCACCCCAGGCCAACCAGCCTTCAGCAAGGACAAGGGCCATGCCGGGTATGCGCCCGCAACGACGCAGCGGCCGCTGAGGTGGCCTTCTGGGCAGCCGTCGAAGAATGCCGCGCGCTCCCCGCTCCCCACGCCGTCTACAAGAACTCCCAGACGCCAGTGGCGTTGACTTGCGCCGTCAGCCATCACTGCGCGCCGCGCCCCGCCAATCTTCTGCGAGGGCAGGGGCCGTGCCGGACGTGCGCCGGCAACGACCCCGAGGCAGCCGAGGCGGCCTTCTGGGCGGCCGTCGACAAGTGCCGCGCGCTCCCCGCTCACGGCGCCGTCTACAAGAACACCGAGACGCCGGTGGCCTTGATCTGCGCCGTCGGCCATCATTGCGCGCCGCGCCCCGCCGACCTTCGGAGAGGGCAGGGGCCGTGCCGGACGTGCGCCGGCAACGACCCCGAGGCAGCCGAGGCGGCCTTCTGGGCAGCTGTCGAAAGATGCCGCGCGCTCCCCGCCGCCGCCGCGGTCTACGAAAACAAGGAGACGCCGGTGGCGTTGATCTGCGCCGCCGGCCATCACTGCGCGCCCCGACCCGCCGAGCTTCGGAGAGGACAGGGGCCCTGCCGGACGTGCGCTGGCAACGACCCCAAGGCAGCCGAGGCAGCCTTCTGGGCTGCAGTCGACAACAGAGGCGCCCGCCCGGCCGCGAACGCGAAGTACGAAGGCAGTCATACGCCGGTATCGCTAATCTGCGCCGCCGGGCACGCGTGCAATCCCCGGCCGAATAGCCTCCAACAAGGACAGGGCATCTGCCAAGAATGTCTCGTCGCATTCGACAGGGTCTACCTCCTGCATCATCCGGAGACGGGTGCGGTGAAGATCGGTGTCGCCAGTGGCAACGCAAGGGTTCGCCAGCTGTGCGATCAGGGTTACGTGCTGGTCTCCCACTGGTTGGGTCTTGAAGTGACCCCCGTCGGCTGAACACCTCCAGACTTGGCAGTAGCCAAGGAGGGAGGGCCCGTTGGGCCGACGGAGCAAGTACCCCGAGGAGTTCCGGCAGCGCGCCGCGCAGTTGGTGCTCGACAGTCGCCGCAGCGTTCGCGATGTCGCTGGTGAGCTGGGCATCAACCACGAGACGCTGCGCAACTGGGTCGCCGCCGAGCGCCGGCAGCGCGCCGACGGTCCGGCCGCGCTCACCGCCGATGAGCGGTTCGAGCTGGGCCGGCTGCGGCGCAAGGTCGCCGAGCTGGAACTCGAGCGGGAGATCTTGAAAAAAGCCGCGGTCTTCTTCGCTCGGGAGACGGGCCGGTGAGTCGCGGAGTGCTCTGCGAGTTCATCGCCGCGGAGAAGACCAGCTACGGGGTGTCCCGTCTCTGCCGGGTGTTCGGCCTCAGCCGCACCAGCTTCTATGCCTGGGCGGCCCGTTCCGGTGGCCCCACCGCCGCCGTACTGGAGGACGCCTACGCCATCCAGGCCGCCCGGACCGCCTGGATCGAGCACCGCCGGACCTACGGTGCCCGCCGGTTGACCGCCGAGGTCCGCGATCGCGGGCACGTCTGGAACCGCAAACGGGTGGCCCGGCTGATGCGGCTGGGCGCGATCGAAGGGGTGCACCGCCGCCGGCGCGGCAAGTACGGCCGCCGCTCGGTCTCCACCGCGACCGCCCCGGACCGGGTCGAGCGGGACTTCACGGCGGCCGCCCCGGATCAGCTGTGGGTCGCCGACATCACCTACCTGCGCTCCTGGGAGGGCTTCGTCTACCTCGCCGTCGTGGTCGACGCCTACTCCCGCAAGGTGGTCGGCTGGGCGATGGCCGACCACCTGCGCACCGAGCTGGTCCTCGACGCCGTCGGCATGGCCATCACCACCCGCAAACCGGCCGCGGGCACGGTGCATCACACCGACCGCGGC
>KK211087.1:281372-551986 GCA_000620185.1 Geodermatophilaceae bacterium URHB0062 | reverse complement strand
CCGGCGCGGCCGCCTCCTCCCAGCTCAGGTGGCCGGGCTTGGGCATCAGCTGGTTGGACTTGACCAGGGCCAGCTCGGCCAGGCCGCCGAAGTTGGTCTCGAACCCCCAGATCCGCTGCTGCGGATCCATCATCGTGTCGTCGTGCCCGGCCGGGTCCTCCAGCTCCACCGACAGGCAGTGCGCCACCACCTCATCGCCCGGGGACCACCGGTTCACCCCCGGGCCGACCCGGAGCACGACGCCGGCCAGGTCCGAGCCGACCACGTGATAGGGCAGGTCGTGCCGGCGGGTGAGGTCGTTCTGCCGGCCGTAGCGCTCCAGGAACCCGAAGGTCGACACCGGCTCGAAGATCGACGTCCACACGGTGTTGTAGTTCACCGACGAGGCCATCACCGCCACCAGCGCCTCACCCGGGCCCAGCTCCGGGGTCGCCACCTGCTCCACGTGCAGCGACTTGCGCGGGTCCTTCTCCTTCGCGGTCAGGCCCTCGAACATGTCCTGCTCGTCCTTGCGCACCACCACCGCCCGGTAGGACTCCGGCACGGCCAGGCCCCCCACGGCGTCCAGCTGGTCGGCGAGGATGGCGTCCCTGATCTCGTTCACGCGAACTCCTGCGGTCGTGGGGCACAGCGTCGAAGGCGGGTGCACCTGGCATGGCACCCGGTGCCGGCGGCAGCAGTGCGGCCGGCTCGATGCCGAGGCAGGCACCGCCCACTGACGTTAAGCCGTCGGGCGCCGGGCGGAATGTCGTTTCCACCCACCGACAGAGCCGTCGGCATGTGCTCGGCAGTCAGGCGCCGATGGCCGCCGCGCTCCCGTCCCGTACGGCGGCGCAGGCCGACTCGACCGCGCCGGCGAAACGACGGGGCGCGTCGAGGAACACGTCGTGGCCGCCGTCCACCTCGACGATCGCGCATTCCCGCAGGGCACGCGCGAGCTTGCGCTGGCGGCCGGCGGGGACGACGCGGTCGTGCCGGGTCAGGACCACCGCGGTCGGCACGTCGACGTCGCCGATCCAGCGGTGCGACGTGAATTCGCACACCGCCTGCATCGCCGCGAGCGCAGCGGCCAGGGAGGTGCGGCGCATCTCCGACAGCGCCCACGCCCGGTCGGCCGGGTCGCAGTCGTGGTCGAGCAGCGCGGCCCCGACGATGTCGGCCCGCATCGCATTCCCGCCGGGCATCCACATGGCCGCCGTGACCAGCCCGGGCATCAGCAGTGCCGCGGACTGCTCCCACGGCCCGCCCGAGACGTTGCGCGAGGTCGAGCAGAGCACCAGGCCGGCGACGAGGTGGGGATGGCGCCGCCACACCAGTTGTGCGACGAGCCCGCCCATCGAGTAGCCGACCGGGATCAGCCGCTCGATGCCGAGCTGCTCGGCGATGGCGGCGACGTCGTCGGCACAGTCCTCGAGTGTGAAGGGGGCGCCCCCGGCACCGGGGCCGTGACCCCGCTGGTCGAAGAAGAGCACGCGGTACGAGCGGGAGAGCGTCTCCACGACGCAGCCCCAGTTGAGTGCCGCGGTCAGGGTGACGCCGTGCAACAGGACGAGGGTCGGTGCGCCCGGGGGGCCGGGCGCGTCCCAGACCGGAGTGCCCGGGCGTCCCGGCAGGTCGACGGACCTCGTGATGACGCCGTGCAGCACCGCAGGTGACCGGCCGTCCACGGCGCCTCCCCAACTGTCCCCGGTGACAGCCGGGCAATTGCACACCTGGTACCCCTGCTCGAGTCGGCAGGAAACGCGGGAGGTGGCCGTCTTCCGGTCAGTGAGACCTGCGCGGCATCAGGCGAGCGGGGCGCCCGATCCGTCGACGCCGACGGTGACCAGCCCACGGAAGTGCTCCCGCGTGTGCTCGGGAAGGTCCGACCACGGGTGCGCGCCGTACCGCCGGTAGAGCTCCTCGGACCGGGATTCGAGATCGTCGGCGGAGTGGGCTGGGGAAGACGTCATGCCCGGTGCAAGACAGCGGTGGGAACGGGTGTTCCTCAGGAAAAAGCCCGGGAGAGCGAGGTCACCGGGGAGGTCGGCGGACTGTCAGGTCGACGGCGAACTCGGCGGCGTGGCCTTCGCCGGCGTGGCTTTCGCCGGCGTGGCCTTCGCCGGACTGGCCTTCTTCACCGGCGTCTTCTTCGCGGCCGTCGTGGTCGCCGCGGGGCTCCTCTTCTTCGCCGGTGCCTTCTTCACCGTGGTGGTCTTCTTCGCCGCCGGGGCGGTCGGAACGGGCGCGGTCTCCGTCGCGGGGGTCGTGTCCGTCGCTGCGCTCGTGTCCGTTGCTGCGCCCGTGTCCGTCGCGGGAGTCGGCGGCGGGGCGGCCTTCATGACCGCCGGAGCCGTCTCGGGCGCCGTCGACACTGCCTCGCCGGAGGTTCCCGCGCCGCCGGAGGTTCCCGCGTCACCGGAGGTCGCCGCCTCGCCGGAGGATTCCGGGGCCTCCAGGGCAGGCGCCGGGGCATCGACCGGGTCGGGGGTGGCCGGAGGTCGCTCCGCCGCGGCTTCCTCGTCCGTGGCCCGACCGCCTCCGGTCATCAGCGACTTGGCGAAGTTCCGCTGCTCGGCCAGCATCTGACCGGCGAAGTCGAAGGCGGCGTCGACGCTGGCGCCGAGCTCCCTCATCCGGGCGGTGGACGCCCCCGCGGCCGCTCCGGATGCCAGCGACCTCGCGGCCTGCTCCCATGCGCTGACGGCGGCCGCGAAGACCTCGCGTCCCCGGCGGACGAGTTCGGCGAACTGGTCGTCTGGTCTGGTCATCTCTTCCATCCTGCGCCGGGGGGAGAAACGGGAACGGTGCCGCAGGCGTGCGTGCACTGGCACGACCGGGCCGTGAGCGGGGGAGCGCTCCTCCCAGCATCCTCGGCGCGCCGGGGCGGCGCAGTCCGGCGTTTCCACACGGCGGGAACTGACGGGGTTATCCGCGGCGCCGCCCGCGCACCGCCCATCCTGCAACGACCAGCCCCGAGCGGAGGTCGCGTCGTGCCGTACGTGCTCGCGGATGCCGCGCAGAACCTCTTCCCGGCGCGGGAGCAGATGGCGCTCTCGCTCGGGTGGCACATCATCTTCTCCTGCTTCGGGATCGCCTTTCCGGTGCTCACCGTGTTCGCCGAGTGGCGCGGCCACCGCCGGGGCAACGCCGCCCTCACCGAGCTCGCCCACACGTGGGCCAAGGCGATGGGCGTGCTGTTCGCCGCCGGCGCGGTGTCCGGAACGTTGCTGTCGTTCGAGATGGGCATTCTCTGGCCGGGCCTCATGGACCGCTTCGGCGAGATCTTCGGCTTCCCGTTCGTCCTCGAGGGCTACGCCTTCTTCATCGAGGCGATCTTCGTGGGCATCTACCTCTTCGGCTGGAACCGCATGTCGCCCCGGGCGCACATGCTCAGCGCGCTGCCGATGATCGTGTCGGGCATGGCCGGGGCCTTCTTCGTCGTGGCGGCCAACGCGTGGATGAACAACCCCACGGGGTTCCGGCTCGACGCCGACGGTCGAGTGGTCGACGCCCGGCCGTGGGCGGCGATGTTCGGGCCGTCGACCTGGCCGCAGGTGGTGCACATGCTCCTCGGGGCCTACATGGTCGTCGGGTTCACCATCGCGTCGGTCTACGCGGTGGGGATGCTGCGGGGCCGCCGCGACCGGCACCACTGGTACGGCCTGCTCATCCCGCTCACGGTGGGGGCCGTCGCGGCGCCCGTGCAGATCGGCGTCGGCGACTGGATCGCGGGGACGGTGGCGGAGAACCAGCCCGCGAAGCTGGCCGCCATGGAAGGTCTGTACCGGACGACGGCGGGCGCGCCGCTGTCGGTGGGCGGCCTGTTCAAGGACAACCGGATGAACTACGCCTTGGAGATCCCGAGAGGGCTGTCGCTGCTGGTCCATCGCGACCCGAACGGTGTGGTCCGCGGGCTGGAGGAGTTCCCCCCGGACGAGCGCCCGCCGGTCAACGTCGTCCACCTCGCCTTCGACACCATGGTGGGGCTCGGCAGTGCGTTGCTCCTGCTGGCCGTCGTCTTCGGCTTCGTCTGGTGGCGGCGACGGCGCATCCCCCAGACGCCGTGGTTCCTCCGCGCCGTGGCGGTGTCCGGTGTCGCGGCGGTCGTCGCCCTCGAGGCGGGGTGGGTGACCACCGAGGTCGGCCGCCAGCCCTGGTCCGTCTACGGGATCCTGCGCACCAGGGATGCGGTGAGCCCGGCACCCGGCCTGTGGCTCGGCTTCTACGCCGTCGTCGCCATCTATCTCGCGCTCACCGCGCTCACGGTCCTCGTGCTCCGCCGGCTCGCACGGGAGCACGACACCCCCGCTCCGCAGGAGGTGGACGCCAGGCCACCCGACGACCAGCCCGAGGTGGTGGCCGTCCGATGACCCTGGCCGACGTCGTCCTCGGCATCATGTTCGTCGGGCTGATCGCCTACGGACTCTTCGGCGGGGCCGACTTCGGGGCCGGCATCTGGGACCTCCTCGCCGGCGGGACCCGGCGCGGCGCCCGCCAGCGGGAGCTCATCGAGCACTCGATCGGCCCGGTGTGGGAGGCCAACCACGTCTGGCTGATCTTCGTGCTCGTGGTGCTGTGGACGGCGTTCTCGGGGGCGTTCGCCGCCGTCGTCACCACGCTGTACATCCCGTTGACGCTGGCGGCGTTCGGGATGATCGCCCGCGGCGCCGCCTTCGCGTTCCGGAAGAGCATCACCACGCTGCCCATGCGGCGCTTCCTCGGTGCCGCGTTCGCGCTGTCGTCGCTGGTCACGCCGTTCTTCCTCGGTGCCGTCGTCGGTGGCGTCGCGTCGGGCCGGGTGCCCCCCGGGATCGCCGCCGGGAACGTCGTCACGAGCTGGCTGAACCCCACCTCGTTGCTCGGCGGGGTGATGGCGATCCTGGTCTGCGCCTACCTGGCGGCCGTCTTCCTCTGTGGCGACGCCCGGCGCGAGGGGGCCGAGGACCTGGCGCACGAGTTCCGGATCCGGGCGCTCGGCACCGCCGCCGTGACCGGCGTGGCCGGCATCGCCGGCCTGTTCGTGCTGCGCGGCGACGCGCCGCTGCTCTGGGAGGGGCTCACCGGTCGCGCCGTTCCGCTGGTCGGACTGTCCGTCCTGGCGGGGGCCGTCGCGGTGGGGTGTCTGGTGCTCGGGCGGTACGCGGCGGCCCGCGTGGCGTCGTCCCTGGCCGTCACGAGCATCCTCGTCGGCTGGGCGGTCGCCCAGTACCCGTACATCCTGGTTCCCGACCTGACGATCGAGGATGCGGCCGCCGGCCGGCCGACCCTGCTCGCGATGCTGCTGGCGCTCGCGGCCGGCGCGGTCCTCCTGGTCCCGGCCCTGGTGTACCTGTACCGGCTGTTCCAGACGTCCCCGCCCGAAGGCGCCGGTGCGGGCGCGGCGGCCGGGCACCCCGCCGAGGTGCCCTCGGCCGGCCCGTACGGATGACCGGGAGCGGATCGACGGCCGCGGTGCCCGCCTACGGCCGGGATGCCCCGCGCTACGACGACCGGACCGCGCGGTACGGGCGTTACCGGCGGCGGGTGGTGGACCTGCTCCCGCTCTCGCCCGGGGACGCCGTGCTCGACGTCGGCTGCGGAACGGGCTTGTGCTTCGAGCGGCTGGTCGCCCGCGTCGGGCCCACCGGCAGGGTGATCGGGGTCGATCCCTCGGCCGACATGCTCGCGATCGCGGCCGAACGCGTGGCCGCCCGGGGCTGGCGGAACGTCACCCTGGTCGGCTCGCCCGTGGAGACCGCGGCGCTCCCCGTGGCCGACGCCGCCCTGTTCTGCGCGGTGCACGACCTCCTGCAGTCCCCGGCGGCCCTGGACAACGTCCTCCGCTCGCTGCGCGCGGGCGGGGGAGTGGCCGCGACCGGCGGCAAGTGGGCACCGCCGTGGGCCGTGGCGGTGAACGCCGGGGTCGTGGCGCTGCACGCGCCCTTCGTGCGGAGCTTCGCCGGGTTCGACCGCCCCTGGGCGCTGCTCGCCGAACGGGTACCCGCGCTCCGGGTGCGCGACGTGGCGCTGGGCGGCGGCTACCTCGCCTGGGGGCGCGTCCCCACGCACCGGGCCTGACCTCGCGACGGCGCGACTTCCGGACAGCGGGAACGACCCGCCGGCACCAGGTCGGGCCCCGATGATGGCGCCGTGACCGTGCAGAAGGCGATCGACCTCATCGGTACGGGCGACACGATCCAGGACGCCGTCACCGAGGCCCTCGACCGGGCCCGCCTCACGCTCGAGGGCATCACCGCGTTCGAGGTGCGCACCATCACCGGCGTCGTCGAAGGTTCCGCGGCCGCCTACCGCGTCGAGCTGCGCATCTGGTTCACCCTCCTGGAACGCATGCACGGGTGACCCGCGTGGCGATCGATCGGGACGACGGGCTGACCCGCGTGGCGCTGCCGATCGGGGTGAACGCGGTCGACAGCGTCAACATGCACGTCCTCGCCGACGGCGCCGGGGTCACCCTCGTCGACTGCGGGGTCTGGCGCCCGGACCTGCCCGACGGGGGACTGGCGGCCGTCGAAGGGGGACTCGAGGCGGCCGGCTACGCGCTGCGGGACGTCACCCGGATCCTGGTGACCCACGCGCACATCGACCACTACGGGCTCGCGGGCCGGCTCATGGAGCTCACCGGTGCCGAGCTGGCCATGCACACCCTGACCGATCTCGACTGCGAGAAGTACCGCCATCCGGACACCGCACGCGCGCGGCGCCGGGACACCTACGCCGACCACGGGGTCTCCGAGGCCGAGCGCACCGACCTGGCCGACCACCTGACCCGCTGGTTGCCCTACCTGTACTCGGTCGTCGAGGCGTCCCGTCGACTGCGTGGAGGCGAGGTGCTCGACATCGGCGGGGACCGCTGGGAGGTGATCCACACGCCCGGGCACTCGCTGGGTCACGTGTGCCTGTGGTCGCCCGCGCGGGAAGTGCTGCTGTCCGGCGACCACCTGCTCCCGGCCATCACCCCGCCGGTCAGCTTCGAGCGGGGGTTCGACGCCGATCCGCTCCGGAGCTACCTCGACTCACTGCGCCGGATCGCCGACCTGCGGCCGGTCCAGGTCTTCCCGGGTCATGGCCGCCCGTTCGGGGATGCCGTGGGCCGGATCGATGCGATCGTCCGCAACAAGCTGCGGCGACTGGAGACGATCCGCCGGACCATCCAGGACCGGCCCTCCAGCGTCATGGAGCTCACCGACCGCCTCGTGGTCAAGGCGGTGCTCGCCCACCAGCGCCAGCTGGCGATCAACGAGACCCTCGCGCACATCGCATACCTGCGCTGGTCGGGGGTGGTGGAGCGGCGCAGTCGGCCCGACGGTGTCTACGAGTGGTACTCCACCGGCGACGCGCCCCTCGAGACCGCCGTCCGCAGCGGCTGACCGCCGGCTCACCCGGCGTCGGCGCCCAGGTCGTCCTCCGGCCCGTCGCCCGGGTACACGTCCGTCTCGGCCTCGGCCTCGGCGGGACGGGTCGTCGCCAGTTCCCGGGACAGGCTGCCCGCCGCCACCAGGAGCACGCCTCGGACGGCCTCGTAGCCGGCCCGCAGGTCGGGGACCGTTCCCTCCAGTGCCGCCAGCAGCGAGCCGCCGGTCCCGAACACGGGGACGGCGACGGCGCAGGTCCCGTCCTCCCCTCGGGAGACGGCCACCCGCGACAGTCGCGTGGTGACGAGGACGCGGCGCATCCGGTCGAGGTCGGGTGACCCGCCGACGGCCGCGCGGACGGAGTCCAGGACCTGGTCGACGACGTCCGAGGGGCTGAACGCGAGGAGCGCGCGCCCCACAGCGCTGGACAGCGGGGGAGCGGGGTCCTCGTCGAACGCCGGTGCGGCGGGGAAGCCCGGTCCGACGGTGGCCACCCACACCCGTGCGCCGTGGAGCGTGCCGACACGCACGGTGGTTCCGGTGACGGCCGCGACGTCGCCGAGGACGTCCCGTGCCCGCTCGAGCAGCGGCGGGGGTTGCGTGGCCCAGCCGCCGCCGATCATGCGGAGGGGCAGGCCCACCCGGTAGCCGCCGCCGTCGGTGCGCTCGAGCACGCGCCGGGAGACGAGTTCGCCGACGAGCCGGTGCGTGGTCGAGATGGGCAGGCCGGCCAGTCCGGCGAGCTCGGTGAGCGAATGGCTCCCACCGCTGCTGAACGCCATCAGGATGGCCGTCACCCTGCTCGCGACCGATCGGCCGCGCTCGATCGCTCCACCTGCCACGGGGCTCCTCCTCCGGTCGTCCGGAGGCTCGCACCGGGCAGGCGCGCGAGGCGAGGAATCGTTGCCACTGAGTGAGAACGCCGGCGAACTGTTGCGCGGGGTCACCGGAGGGTCACCAGCGGGCCCGGCTGCTGGAGCGCACGCGAGGTCGAGATGGCCGCCGTCCGCACCGCGAGGGCGAGCCGCCGCAGGTCGACGCTCCCGGATCGCCGGACGACGGCCAGGGCGGCGACCACGGTGCCGCCCTCGCCCACGACGGGCGCGGCGACCGACGCGGATCCCAGGCTCATCTCCTCGCGGGCGAAGGCCACGCCGGTGCGGCGCACGTCGGCCAGCGCGCGGCGCAGGTGGCCCGGCGTCACCACCGTGTAGGGCGTGTACCGGCGCAGCCCGGCCTCGAGGACGGCGGCGAGCACCTCCGGTGGGGCGTGCGCGAGCAGCACCTTGCCCACCCCGGTCGCGTGCAGCGGCAGCCTGCCACCGCGCCGTGAGCGCACGGGCACCGATTCCCGGCCGGCGATCGTGTCGACGTAGAGGGCCTCCAGGTGGTCGCGGACGGCCAGGTGCACGTTCTCGTGGGTCGCCTCGTAGAGGTCCTGCATGAACGGGAGCGCGACATCGCGCAGCGTGCCGCCGCGCGCGGCCAGCGTGCCCAGCTCCCACATGCGCATCCCGATGCGGTAGCCCGTGCCGTCGGCCCGCTCCAGTCCTCCCCAGTCCACCAACTCGGTGGCCAGCCGGTACGTCGTCGACACCGGCAGCCCCGTGATCCGGGCGAGGTCGCCCAGGGAGAGCTCGGGCGAGTCCGTCCCGAAGGCGTCCAGGAGGGAGACGACCTTGCTGATCACGGACCGTCCCTGCCAGTGGGTGCTGCCGCCCGCCACGGCCCGATCGTGCCCGCGGGACGGGTCGCCCGGCACCCGTGGGACCGGCCACTCCCACTCAGCAGGAAACGCGTTGCTGCTCCGGTCCACCCCCGGCGCCGGTGCTTGACTCGCCGCGGGCAGCGCCGTTACCGGCGACGGAGGGGAACGACGATGGGTGAACCGATAGTCGAGGACCTGCACACCGGGACGCCTGTGGTGATCCACGGCCTCGAGGGGCTGCAGGAACGCGCCGGCACCGAGGTGGGCGTGAGCGGCTGGCGGACGGTCCGGCAGGAGGACATCGCCACCTTCGCCACGCTCACCGGCGACCAGCAGTGGATCCACGTCGACCCGGAGCGTGCCAAGAGCGGTCCGTTCGGGGCGACCGTGCAGCACGGTTTCCTGACGCTGGGCATGGCGACCGGCCTGCTGTGGGAGGTCTGCACGGTCGAGGGGTTCGGGGTCGTCCTCAACTACGGCCTCAACAAGGTCCGCTTCCCGGCCCCGCTCCGCGTGGGCAGCCGGATCCGGGTGCACGTCGTCGTCGCCGAGGTGCGGCCGATCGACGGGGCGGCCGGCCAGGGCGCCGAGGCGGTCTACCGGCTCACCTATGACGTCGAGGGCCAGGAGAAGCCGTGCTGCGTGGCCGACCTCGTCTTCCGCTACTACGCCTGAACCCGAATTCGCCGGATCCCCATCCGACTGGACGAGAGATGGAGCAGGAATGACAACGACCGAGCGGCCCGAGATCGGCCAGAGTGTCGAGGCCAACGGCATCCGCACCAACTACCTGGAGCAGGGCACCGGCGACGAGACGGTGGTCCTGGTCCACGGATCGGGTCCGGGCGTCACCTCGTACGCGAACTGGCGGCTGGTCATCCCCGCGCTGGCCGAGAACTTCCGCGTCGTCGCCCCCGACATGGTCGGCTTCGGCTTCTCCGACCGCCCGAAGGACGTCACGTACAGCCTGCAGACCTGGGCCGACCAGACCGTCGGCGTGATGGACGCCCTCGGTATCGAGAAGGCGCACATGGTGGGCAACAGTTTCGGCGGTGCGATCGCACTGCGCGTCGCCACCCAGCACCCCGACCGCGTCGGCAAGCTGGTGCTCATGGGCAGCATGGGCGTGCCCTTCGAGATCACCGAGGGTCTCAACGCGGTCTGGGGCTACGAGCCCTCCGTGGAGAACATGAAGAAGGTCCTCGGGTACTTCACCTACTCATCCGAGGCCATCAACGACTCGCTCGCGAAGTCCCGCTACGAGGGCAGCATCCAGGAGGGCTTTCAGGAGGCGTTCTCGGCGATGTTCCCGGCACCGCGGCAGCGGTGGGTGGAGGCGATGACCATCCCGGACGACGAGTTGGAGAAGCTGCCCCACCGGACCCTGATCGTCCACGGGCGGGAGGACCAGGTCATCCCGGTGTCGAACTCCTACTACCTCGAGGGCATCCTGCCGGATGCGGACCTGGCGGTCTGGTCCAAGTGCGGGCACTGGTCGATGATCGAACGCAATGCCGACTTCAACCGGCAGGTGCGCGACTTCTTCCTCGGTTCCTGAGGCGGCGGACATGCCGACCCGGAGCAGGCGCAAGGCCGCCGAGCCTGCCGGGGCCCCCGTCGGGCCCCCTGTCGCGGAGCGCGACCCGGCGCTGCTGAAGCGGATCCACGAGGTGATGGTCCTGACCCGCGCGGTCGAGGACCGCATGGTCGCCATGTACAAGGGCGGCGACCTGCTGGGCAGCCTCTACACCGGGCACTGGCACGAGGCGATCAGCGTCGGGGCGGCGTCCACCCTGCGCCAGGACGACTACCTGGCGCCCATCCACCGTGACCTGGGCGCGCACCTCTGGCGGGGCATGGAGCCCTGGCAGGTCATGGCGAGCTTCATGGGGAAGGCCACGTCGCCCACCGGCGGCCGCGACGGGACGTTGCACTACGGGCGGCTGGACCTGAACGTCTACAACCTGCCCAGCCACATCCCGGCGAACTTCCCGGTCGCGACCGGCATGGCCTTCGCCGCGAAGTACCGCGAGCAGGACCGCGTGTGCCTCGCGTTCTGCGGCGACGGGTCGACGTCGCGGGCGGACTTCCACGAGTCGCTCACCATGGCCAGCGTCCTGAAGCTGCCCAACGTCTTCGTCATCGAGAACAACCAGTTCGCCTACTCCACCCCGCTGCGAATGCAGTCGAACTCGGAGACCTTCGCGATGAAGGCGGTCGCCTACGGCATCCCCGGGGTCACGGTCGACGGCACCGACGCCCTGGCGGTGCACGACGCCGTCGCCGCCGCGGTCGCCCGGGCACGGGCGGGGGAGGGCCCCTCGATCGTCGAGGGCGTGACCATGCGCATGCACGGGCACGCCGAGCACGACCCGGCCGACTACGTGCCCAAGGAGATGTACGACGAGTGGTCCACGAAGGACCCGGTCCAACTCTTCGAGAACGTCCTGATCGAGGCCGGCGTCCTGGACGCCGACTCGGCGAAGCAGGTGCGGGAGGACGCCCGGCAGGCGGCCATCGCGGCGCGCCGGAAGGCGCTCGCCGACCCCATGCCCGACCCCAGCGGAATCGAGGACGGCGTCTATGCCGACTGACAGCGGCCAGGCCACCTATCTCGAGGCAGTGGGCCTGGCACTCGACAGCGAGATGGACCGCGATCCCGACGTCTTCATCATCGGCGAGGACGTCGGCCAGTTCGGTGGCGCCTTCAAGGTGACCAAGGGCTTCCTCGAGAAGTTCGGCCCGCGCCGCGTGGTGGACACTCCCATCGCCGAGACCGGGTTCACCGGGCTGGCCGCCGGGGCGGCGCTCGTCGGGCTGCGGCCGGTGGTGGAGTTCCAGTTCGCGGACTTCATCTCCTGCGCGTTCGACCCGATCGTCAACGTGCTGGCCCGCCACCACTGGCGCACGGGTGACCCCATGCCGGTCACCATGCGGGCCCCGTTCGGCGGCCGGCTGCGGGCCGGGCCCACGCACTCGCAGAGCGTGGAGTCCTACTTCGCGCACGTCCCCGGCATCAAGATCGTCATGCCCGGGACGCCGGAGGACGCGGCGGGCCTGCTCGTCAGCGCGATCCGCGACAACAACCCGACGCTCTACCTGGAGAACAAGTACCTCTACCGGCGGCTCCGGGCCTCCGGACCGCTCTCCCTGGAACCGATCCCGCTGGGCGTGGCGAAGGTCGTCCGCGAGGGCCGTGACGTCTCGCTGATCACCTACTCGGCGGGCGTCTCGCAAGGCCTGGAGATCGCCGAGGAGCTGGACAAGGACGGCATCTCCGTCGAGGTCGTCGACGTCCGCACCCTCGTTCCGCTGGACGTCGAGACGATCGTGAACTCGGTGCGCAAGACCTCGCGCGCCGTGGTGCTGCACGAGGCCGCCAAGCGGCTGGGGTACGGCGCCGAGATCGCCGCGACCATCCAGGAGGAGGCCTTCTGGCACCTCGACCAGCCGGTGGTGCGCATCGGGGCGAAGAACACCCCGACGCCGACCAGCCCCCCGCTGGAGGACGCGGTGATCCCGCAGCCGGCACAGATCGCCGAGACGTTGCGAAAGGTGGCGCGGGCCTGATGAGCGACTACGACGTCGTCGTCCTCGGCGGCGGCCCCGGCGGCTACGCGGCGGCGCTCTACGCGGCCTCGGCCGGGTTGTCCGTCGCGATGGTCGAGAAGGACAAGGTCGGGGGGACCTGCCTGCACCGCGGGTGCATCCCGGCCAAGTCGCTGCTGCACGCGGCCGAGGTGTTCCGCACCGTCAACCACGCCGCCGAGCACGGCGTCCGCCTGCCCGGCGGCAGCCCCGAGCCGGACTGGCCCGCGGCCAACCGGCGCCGCGCCGGCATCGTGGGCCAGCTGCACAAGGGTCTGTCCGGGCTGCTCAAGCGCCGCAAGGTCACTGTCGTCGACGGCTGGGGCCGGCTCACCGCCGACGGCGCCGTCTCGGTGAACGGAGACACGCTGCGCGGCCGGGGCACCATCGTCTGCGCCGGGTCCGTGCCGCGGGCCATCCCGGGCATGGACGTCGACGGCGAGCGCGTCGTCACCTCCGACCACGCGACCAACAGCGAGGCCGACCGCCTGCCCGAGCGCATCGCGGTCATCGGCGGCGGGGTGATCGGGTCGGAGTTCGCCTCGGTCTACACCGACCTGGGCGTGCAGACGACGCTGCTCGAGGCGATGCAGCACGGCGTGCTGCCGATCGGCCCCGACCGGGACGTCGCCGACGTGCTGGCCCGTTCGCTGAAGCGGCGCGGCACCGACATCCACGCCGAGGCGCGGGTGGGCGCCCTGGAGCGGACCGGCAACGGCGTGCTGGTGCCCTTCGAGACCCCCAAGGGCTCGGAGAAGATCGAGGTCGAGCAGGTGCTCGTCTCGATCGGCCGGCTGCCGGCCACCCAGGACATCGGCGCGGACGACGCCGGGGTGCGCATCGACGGCCGCGGCTTCATCGAGGTGGACACCACCACGATGGAGACCTCGCGCCCCGGCGTCTACGCGGTGGGGGACTGCGTCGCGACACCGGGCCTGGCGCACGTCGCGTACGCCGAAGCCGTCCTCGCCGTCGACCGGATCCTCGGCGAGCAGCCGGTGCCCGTGGACTACGGCAAGGTGCCGTGGGTCGTCTACACCCATCCCGAGGTCGCGTGGTCGGGCATGACCGAGGTCGAGGCCCGCGAGGCGGGCTACGACGTCGAGGTGCACAAGCACTCGATGGCCGGCAACGGCCGGGCCATGATCCTGGGCGAGACCGACGGCCTGGTGAAGGTCGTCGCGCAGCGGGGCGGCCCGGTGCTCGGCTTCCACATGGTCGGCCCCTGGGCCAGTGAGCTCATGCACGAGGGCTACCTGGCCGTGAACTGGGAGGCGCTGCCCAGCGACGTGGGCCGGCTGATCCACGCCCACCCGAGCCTCTCCGAGGCAATCGGGGAAACCATGATCACCTTCTCCGGCCGTTCCCTGCACGGCTGAGAACCCGGCCAGGACTCAGGAGCGAGACAGCGATGAGCGACGAGTGGGTCGTCACGATGCCCAAGCTGGGCGAGACCGTGACGGAGGGAACGGTCGGCGGCTGGCGCAAGCAGGTCGGGGACAGCATCGAGTTCGACGACCCGCTCTTCGAGGTCTCGACGGACAAGGTGGACTCCGAGATCCCCAGCCCGTACGACGGCGTCGTCCTCGAGATCCTGGTACCGGAGGGCGAGACCGTGCCCGTCGGGACACCGCTGGTCCGCATCGGGGCACCGGGCAGCGTCCCGCCCGGCAACGGATCGCCCGCGGTCGTGGCGGGAGCCGGTGGCATGCCGGAGGCGCGGCCGGGCCTCGTGGGCAGTGGCGGACCGGCGCTCGACGACCCCGCCGCCCCGCAGATGGGTGGCTCCGAGGCGATGCCGGCGCTCGAGGACCCGGCCGTCTCCGTGCCCGCCGGCAGGGTGCACGAGATCACGATGCCGAAGCTCGGCGAGACCGTCACCGAGGGCACGGTCGGCGCCTGGAAGAAGCAGGTGGGGGACACCGTCGACTTCGACGACCCCCTGTTCGAGGTGTCCACCGACAAGGTCGACTCCGAGATCCCGAGCCCCTACGACGGGGTGCTGCTGGAGATCCTCGTTCCCGAGGGTGAGACGGTGCCGGTCGGCACGCCGCTCGCCCGCATCGGTGAGGCGTCCGCGCAGGGCGCCTCGACCGCGCCGGCCGGCGGGACGCCCGGCGGGACCACCGCGGTCAGCGGCTCGGGACCGGCCGCGGTCGGCGCCCCGGCCGAGCCGGCCGGCGGCCCTGTGAGCGGCGGCGCACCGACCGGCGGGGGCGCGCGGCCATCGGCGGGGGGCCGGGACGGCCGGCTGCTGTCACCGCTGGTGCGTCGGCTGGTGGCCGAGGCGGGGCTCGACGTCACCGCCATCGTCGGCACGGGTGAGCTGGGCAGGATCCGGCGGGAGGACGTCGAGAAGGCGATCGCCTCCGGTGGGGCGCGGGCGGCCGCACCCGCATCCGCCGCACCCTCCCCGGCCGCACCCGCACCCGCGGCGACCGCCGCCCCTGCCCTGTCACCCGCACCGGCGCGCCAGGCTCCGGCGGCCGCGGCTCCGGCGGCCGGGGGCGACCCCCGCGACCAGGTCGTCGAGCTGACCCGGATGCGGCTGGCCGTCGCCTCGGGGATGAAGACGTCGCAGTCGATCGCGGCGGCGGTGTGGACCTCGGTCGAGGTGGACTTCGACAACGTGGAGCGGGTGCGCGCCAAGCACAAGGACCGGTTCAAGAAGGAGACCGGCTCGTCGCTGTCCTACCTGCCGTTCGTCTCCCGGGCGACGGTCGACGCGCTGCGGGCGTACCCCGCCGTCAACTCCTCGATCGACGTCGAGGCCAAGACGATGACCCTGCATCCCTACGTCAACCTCGGCATCGCCGTCGACCTGGACCAGCAGGGGCTCGTCGTCCCGGTGGTCAAGGACGCCGACGGACTGAACATGCGGGGGATCGCGAAGCGGATCACCGAGCTCGCCGCGGCCGCGCGCGGCAAGAAGCTGCCGATGTCGGACATGCAGGGCTCGACGTTCACGATCACGAACCCCGGACCGTTCGCCAGCTACGCATCGGCGCCGATCATCAACCAGCCCAACGTGGCGATCCTCTGCACCGACGGGGTCAAGCGGCGGCCGGTCGCCGTCGGCGACGCGATCGCCGTCCACCCCACCGGGATCATCGGCCTGGTCTACGACCACCGTGCCCTCGACGGTTCGACGGCCTCGCTGTTCCTGATGCATCTCCGCGACTCCCTCGAACAGCGCGACTGGGAGGCCGAGGTGGGCTGACATGGCCGAACGACCGGCGCGGCCGAGCCGGTCACGGTGACGGTCGCCCGGCGCGTCGCCCCCGGACGGGAGGCCGACTTCGAGGAGTTCAGCGATGCCCTGACCCGCGCCGCGTCCGCGTTCCCCGGGTTCCTGGGTGCGGGCATGCTGCGGCCGGGGCACGTGGGGGAGCCGTGGCACGTCGTCTTCCGGTTCGCGAGCATCGCCGACCTACGCCACTGGGAGGAGTCGGCGGCGCGGGCCGCGCTGCTCGATCGCGCCGAGGACCTCGTGCACTCCACGAGCGTCCACCGCGTCTCCGGGCTCGAGACCTGGTTCGCCCTGCCGTCGCGGACGGCGCCGGCACCCCCGCGCTGGAAGATGTTCGTGGTCTCCCTCGCGGGCATCTACGTCCTGCAACTCGTCCTCAATCTCGTGGTCACGCCGCTCGCCCTGCCCCTGCCCCTCCGCGTCGGAGTCGTGGCGGTCGCCGTGACCGCCCTCATGACGTGGCTCGTGATGCCGCGCCTCGCGCTGCTGCTCCAGGATTGGCTCTACTCGCCTCCCCGGCGTGCCTGAGCCCGAGAGGAAACCCATGCCCCGCTATCTGGTGTCCGGCATCGCCGAACTGGTCTCCGACGTCGCGGACGCGCTGCGCCGGCACGGAGCGGAGGTCGTCGAGGTCGACGACATCGCCGACGTGCCGAAGGCGTGCACGGACGCCGGTCCGAAGGCGTTCGACGGGTACGTGCAGCTGCCGGCGTCCTTCACGGTGGAGGGCGACACCGCGGTGACCCGCGTCCACCACTTCTACGCCGAGGGAGTGCTCGCGCGCTTCCCCGCGGTGGCGGCGGCGTTGCCCGCGCTGACACCGGGAGCCCGGCTCACCTTCGTGACCGGTGTCCTGCCCCAGGACGTCGCGACCGAGGACGACGTCGCGGCGCGGGCCGCCCTCGTCCGCGTCCTCGGCCACGCCGCCCGCGCGGATGCGCCGGAGGGCCTGCGCGTGTGCATGCTGTCCTCGGGCTCGTCGGCCGACGAGATCGCGGCGACCGCGCTGGGACGCGATGCGCGCAACGAGTCGGTCCCCGACCTCACCGACGAGGCCTACGCCGACTGGCGGGTCGAGCTCCTCGGCATGATGTGGGCCGAGACGTGACCGAGGAGGGGCCCGGGCGGGCCCGGGATCCCGCCGACCTGGCCGGCCAGCTGCACGCCATGGCCGACCGGCTCATGAGCGGCTGGACCGCTGCTGCCGGGGCCGCCGCCGGCTCGGCGGCCAAGCGACCGGCGATGCCCGCCGTGCCCCAGATGCCCTCGATGCCCCCCATGCCGGCTACGCTCTCCGCGCAGCAGCTGCAGTCCGTGCTCGACGACCTGGCGGCGCGGCGGGCGCAGGTGCAGGCCCTGCGCGGTCACCTCGAGACCTTCGACGAGCAGCTGGGGGCGCTGGAGTCGAACCTGCGGCCGCTCGCCGAGTGGACGAAGACGTGGGCGGACCTGGAGAAGTCGGTCGGCGACTTCTGGCGGATGCCCGGATCGGGCAGTCAGGCCCCCTGAACGGGCAGGCCCAGCAGCTCCATCGCGTTGCCACCCAGGATGCGACGCGTGTCGGCGGGGTCGAGGCCCAGCGCGCGGACCGTCTCCAGCGGAGCCCGGTCGCCGAGTTCGAACGGGTGGTCGGTCCCCAGGAGGACATGGCCGACGCCGACGTCCTCCACCAGCCGGCGCAGCAGCACCGGGGAGAAGACGGCGGTGTCGTAGAACAGACGGTCGGTGAACTCGCTCGGGGGCACCGTCGTGGTCCGGGCGACGTCCTTGCGGTCCCATCCCAGGTCCAGCCGCCCCCGCAGGGACGGCAGGCACCCACCGCCGTGCGCGAGGCACAGCTGGAGCGGATGGCGCTCGAGCACCCGGCCGAAGACCAGCCGCGCGACGGCCAGCGCCGTCTCCATCGGGTAGCCGACCAGCTGCGGCAGCCAGAAGTCGGTCTGCCGGTGCGGATCCGGCACGCCGCTGGGGTGCAGGAAGACGAAGGTCCGCCGTTCCGACAGGAGCGCCCACAGGTCGTCGTTGACGGGATCGTCGAGGTCCCTGCCGCCGCCCCGGCTGCCGATCGCGATCCCCGCCATGCCCAGGTCGTCCAGCGCCCGCCGCGCCTCCTCCGCCGCGCCCGGCCAGCCCAGCGGCACCGACCCCAGGGCGAGGAGCCGGCCGGGCCCGTCACCGACGTAGGCCGCCAGCTCGTCGTTCCCCTGCGAGACGACGTCCCTGACCAGCCGCTCGTCCTCGGCCGTGGACGCGAACAGGAACGGCGGCAGCGAGATGGCGTGGCGGTGAACGCCCAGGTCGTCGAGCTCCGAGAGCCGGACGTCGACGTCGTACATGGAACGGGCCAGCGGGAGCGGAGCGCGTGGCCCCACCCCGCTCACGCGGGGATCGAGCCGGACGATGCCGTCCGGCACGGCTCCCAGATCGGCCAGGCCGCGGTCGGCCAGCCGCTGCAGCAGCGGTAGGGGCATGGCGTGGGCGTGGACGTCCAGCACCTCGTTCCCGAAGCCGTCACCGGCGCCGTCGCCCGAGGTCCCGGTCGACGTGCCGGCTCCGGCCTGCGCTCCCTCGACCTGCATGGGTCCGCCCCCTGCTCTGCACGCTGCCTGTCCCTCCCGGCAACTGTGTTGGCCCCGCCGCGGGGCGACCACCACCTCTCACTGGCCGGAACCCGGGGCTCTGGACGTGGGCTGTGCCGGGAAGCCGTGCAAATCTCCGACGGAGCGGAGGAGGGCCGATGAGCTGGTACCAGATGCACCGCTGCGTCTACGACTGGGTGCGTGCGGGCGAGGTCAACAGCGGCGAGGGCGGGGACGGCCGTGCGGGGTTCGACGTCGGGGCCTACGAGCTGACCGACGAGGAGCGCAAGGCGTTCGAGAACAAGGACATCGGGGCCTTCTACCGGCTCGGCCTGCACGAGGTCCTGATCAACCGCTACGCCCGTGCGGCCGGCTACGCCCGCGACGACTACCGCAAGATCCTCGAACCGCTCGGCGGCAAGGAAGAGAGGAAGGGCCGGTGGCAGAAATAGTCCTGGCGTACTGCTCGTCGCACGCCCCGATGATGTCCTCGGCCCGGCTGGCCGCCCCCGAGGAACAGCGGAACAACTTCTTCGGCGCGCTCGACCACGTGCGCGAGCAGGCCGTCGAGCGCGGCGTCGAGGCGTGCGTGGTGCTCTCCAACGAGCACTACACCAACTTCTTCCTGGAGAACTTCCCGCAGATCTGCATCGGGCTGGGGGAGAAGAACTGGGGCCCCACCGAGGAGTGGCTGCCGATCGACAAGGTGTGGATCCCCGGGCACGCAGGGCTGGCCAACCACATCGCGACGTACACGCTCAACCACGGGTTCGATCCCGCGTTCTCGCACCAGCTCGAACTCGACCACGGGATCATGACCGTGTACTACGAGCTCGACCAGACGATGAAGCTGCCGCTGGTGCCCATCGTGCAGAACTGCGCCGTGCCGCCCCTGGTGCCGGTGCGTCGCGCGTACGAGTTCGGCAAGGCGCTGGGGGAGGCCATCCGCGCGTACACCGGGCTGCAGCGCGTCGCGCTCGTCGGGGCCGGCGGGCTTTCGCACTGGATCGGCAACCCGCGCGTCGGTGACATCGACGAGGAGTTCGACCGCTGGTTCCTGCAGCGCCTCGAGCGCGGGGAGCTCGATCAGGTGCTCGACATGCCCGACAGCGAGATCGAGCTCGCCGGCAACGGCAATCACGAGATGCGCACGTGGCTGGCGGTCGCCGGCGCGATGGCGCCGACGACGGCGACGACCCTCGCCTACGAACCGGTCTACCCCTGGATCACCGGCATGGGCGTCGCCGAGTGGGAGACCGGAGGTGGCGGCGCAGAGACCTCCGCGACCGTGGAGCAGCAGGAGACCCGACGAGAGGAGTCACTGACATGACGGAGAGCGGGACGTCGAACGTCGCCGGCGACATCGAGGCCGCCGCACAGCGCGTGCGCGACCTGAGCGAGCAGGTGATGGCGCAGGCCAAGAAGAACGGGCTGTCCTTCCTGGAAGGCTACGAGCGCGTGCTCAAGAACATGCTCGACTTCGAGGAGCAGGCCGCCAGGGGTACGGGGCAGGAGTGGGCGCAGACGATGGTGAGCACCCACGTCAACTTCGTCCGCGAGACCTCTGAGGTCTTCCTCGGCGCCATGCGTGAGCAGCTGAAGAGCTGACCACCCCGGGACGCGCCCCGCTCCTGTGACCAGATGGGAGCGGGGCGGCGTCCGTCAGGCGGCCCGGCCGCCGTCGTACTCGAAGAAGCCCCGCCCGCTCTTGCGGCCCAGCAGCCCGGCCTCGACCATGCGCAGCAGGAGCGGCGGCGCTGCGTACAGCGGCTCCTTGAACTCCGCGTACATGGAGCACGCCACCGCGTGCGTCGTGTCCAGGCCGATCAGGTCGGCGAGCGCCAGCGGGCCCATCGGATGCGCGCAGCCGGCGACCATCGCCGTGTCGACGTCCTGGGGGCTGGCGAAGCCCGACTCGACCATGCGGATGGCGGCGAGCAGGAACGGGATCAGCAGCGCGTTCACGACGAAGCCGGCACGGTCCTTGCAGAGCACCGTCTGCTTGCCGAGCCCCTCCCCGGCGAACTGCTCGGCCCGCCGGACCGTCTCGGGGGCGGTGAGCAGGCTCGGCACCACCTCGACCAGCGGCAGGACCGGCACCGGGTTGAAGAAGTGCAGGCCGATGACGCGCTCGGGATGGGTGGTCACCGAGGCGAGTTTCATGATCGGTATCGACGACGTGTTGCTGGCCAGCAGACAGTCCGGGCCGACGATCGCGCCGAGGGCGGCGAAGACGGCGGACTTCTCCCGCTCGTCCTCCACGACGGCCTCGACCACGACGTCGCGGCCGGCCAGCTCGTCGAGCTCGGTCGTGAACGACAGCCGCGCCCAGGCCTCGTCCCGGTCGGCCTCGGTGAACTTGCCGGCCCGCACCGCCCGGCCGAGGGACCTCCGCAGCCGCTGCTCCGCCGACTGCGCGGCCGCGTCGTCCACCTCGCGGACCAGCACGTCGTAGCCGCACCTCGCGGCCACCTCGGCGATGCCCGACCCCATGATGCCGCCGCCGACGACACCGACCTTCCCGCCCATGGTTCTCCTCGTCGTCCGCCGCCGTGATGGCGTGCTCGCTGGCCGCCGGTCCGCGGACCGGCCGGTGCATGGTGTCCTGCCGGAGGCGGTCGGCCGCGCGGGTTCCCGCTGGACAGGAACCCGGGACGCCGCCACCGGCGCTGGACCACGATGCTGCTGGGCGACGCGGCGGCCCCGTCGCGCCGTGCGGCCGACGAGCAGGAGGAGCGCGCGTGATCAGCGGGAAGACGACCCTCATCGCACACATCGGCTACCCGACGTTCGCCTTCAAGTCGCCGATGATCTACAACCCGTGGTTCGAGAAGAACGACATCGACGCCGTCGTCGTGCCCATGGGGGTGAAGGCGGAGGACTACCCGGAGTTCTTCCGGTATCTGTTCAAGCTGACCAACATCCGCGGCGCGCTCGTCACCATGCCGCACAAGGTCACCACGATGGGCCTGGTCGACGAGGTGACGCCGACCGCGACCGTCGCGGGAGCAGCCAACGCCGTGCTGCTCCGGGACGACGGCACGCTCCTCGCCGACCAGTTCGACGGCACCGGCTTCGTCCGCGGGGTCCTGCGCAAGGGCTTCGAACTCACGGGCAAGCGCGCCCTGGTGGTCGGCAACGGAGGGGTCGGCTCGCCGATCGCCGCGTCGCTGGCGGAGGCGGGCGTGGCCGCCATGGGCCTGTTCGACCCCTACGCGCAGGCCTCCGAGGCCCTGGCCGGCCGGCTCACCGAGCACTATCCGCAGCTCGAGGTCACGACGGGCTCCAAGGACCCCGAGGGCTACGACCTCGTGGTCAACGCAACGCCGCTCGGGATGAACGACGACGACCCGCTGCCGATGGACGTCGACCGCATCGCCCCCACGACCTTCGTCGGCGAGGTCGTGATGAAGCGGGAGGTCACGCCGTTCCTGCGGGCCGCGCTCGACAAGGGCTGCCCGGTCCAGGTCGGCAAGGACATGCTCTTCGAGCAGATCCCCGCGTACCTCGAGTTCTTCGGCTACGGCTCGGCCACCCCCGAGGAGTTGCGCGCCGTCTCCCAGGTGGGGGACTGACCGGGGGGCCGGCGGCGACCGGATCCCTGATGGGATCGGTCCCGGGCGCGGACGTCTCGGAGGTGGTGCCGGGACTCTTCCGGCTCGCGCTGCCCCTCGGCATCCACGGCGTCCCGACGGTGAGCGCCTACCTCCTGCGCGGGGACGACGCCGACACGCTCGTCGACTGCGGGATCGCCGCCGCGCACGGCCATCCGGGGGACGACGCGTCCCGGCCGGACACCGCGGCGGACGGCACCGAGGCGCTCGCCGCCGCGCTGGCCGCCGTCGGCGGGAGCCTCGACCGTCTCGAACGGCTCATCGTCACCCACGCGCACATCGACCACTTCGGCATCGCCGGCGAGGTGGTGCGGCGCAGCGGCGCCGACCTCTGGATGCACCGCCGCACCGACGTCGACCTGGCGAAGTACGCCGACCCCGACGAGGCGATCGACCGTCGCACCCTCATGCTCGCCGACCACGGGCTCTTCGGTCGGGAGCTGACCGAGACCTCCGAGGGCCTGCGCGACTGGCTGCCCGTCATGCCGTCGATCGGCCGCCCGTCGACGCTGCTCGACGGCGGCGAGCGCCTGGCGGTGGGCGGGCGCACCTGGGAGGTCGTGCACACCCCGGGGCACTCGCCGGGTCACATCTGCCTGTGGAACGCCGAGGAGCGGCTGCTCTGCTCCGGTGACCACCTCCTGCAGGTGGTCTCGCCCCCGGTGACCTTCGAGCGGGGTTTCGAGACCGACCCCATGGGGTCCTACCTGGCGTCGCTCGACCGCGTTGGCGCGCTGCAGCCCGCGCTGGTGCTGCCGGGCCACGGGACGCCGTTCCGCGACGGGGCGCGGCGGGCGGAGACGATCGCCGCGGGCAAGCGCCGACGGCTGGCCCAGGTGCGCGAGCTGGTCGAGGGGCGTGCGCGCACCGTTCCGGAGCTGACGGCCGACGTGTTCGGCGGAGCCCGGCTGACCGCCGCCCAGCGGCACTTCGCGATGGCGGAGGTGCTGGCCTACCTCGCCTACCACGAGGCGCGCGGGGTGCTGGCCCGAACGAGACGACCGGACGGGGTCTTCCTCTGGTCGAAGACCGAGAGTGGGGAGGGAACCCCGTGAGCGAACTCGAGACGCGCGCCGCGGACCGGCCGCGCGTGGTCGTCGTCGGAGGTGGCTTCGGCGGCCTCAACGCCGTCCGGGCGCTGGAGCACGCCGCCGTGGACGTGACGGTGGTCGACCGGACCAACCACCACCTCTTCCAGCCGCTGCTGTACCAGGTGGCCGCGGGCATCCTCCCGCCCGGGCTGATCGCACCGGCGCTGCGCAGCGTGATCAAGAAACAGCGCAACGCGCGGGCGCTGCTCGCCGACGTGCACACCCTCGACCTCGAGCGCCGCATGGTGCACGCCGAGGGTCCCGACGGCCGGCCGGTCGACCTGCCCTACGACTTCCTGGTCGTGGCCGCCGGGGCCACGCACTCGTACTTCGGCCGCGACGACTTCGCCCAGTTCGCACCGGGCATGAAGACGATCGAGGACGCCCGATACCTGCGCGACCGCATCCTGTCGGCGTTCGAGATGGCCGAACTGTCCACGGACCCGGAGGAACGTGCCGAATGGCTCACGTTCGTGGTGATCGGCGCCGGCCCCACCGGCGTCGAGCTGGTGGGCCAGGTCGCCGAGCTCGCGCACACCGTTCTGCCACGCGACTACCGGTCCATCGACACCCGTGAGGCGCGCATCATGCTGCTCGAGGGTGCGCCGTCGGTCCTCCCGCCGTTCGCACCCAAGCTGCAGGCATACACCCATCGGCGGCTCGAGAAGATGGGCGTGGAGATCCGCACCGGGGCGCTCGCCGTCGGGATGGACGACCGCTCCGTCACGGTGAAGGGGGCCGACGGCGAGGAGACGATCCGCACGCGAACCCGGATCTGGGCCGCCGGGGTCGCGGCCTCGCCGCTGGCCGGGCTGCTGGCCGAGGGCAGTGGCGCGGAGACCGACCGTGCCGGTCGGATCGTCGTCAATCCCGACTGCTCCCTCCCGGGACATCCCGAGGTGTTCGCGGTCGGAGACATGGTCTCGCTGAACAAGTTGCCCGGGATCGCCCAGCCCGCGATGCAGGAGGGCAAGTACGTCGGCAAGCTGATCAAGAGCCGGCTCGCGGGGGACGAACACATCGAGCCGTTCAAGTACTTCGACAAGGGCAGCATGGCGACGATCGGCTACAAGTCGGCCGTCGCCGACGCCTTCGGGATGAAGGTCACCGGTTTCCTCGCCTACCTGATGTGGGGCTTCATCCACGTGCTGTACCTGATCGGCTGGGGCAACCGGCTCGGCACGCTCTACACCTGGCTGCGCGCGCTGGTGTTCACCAAGAACCGCGGGCATCGCATCATCACCTTCGAGCAGGCGAACGAGCAGACCCAGGACCACGTCGCCGAGCGGCGGAACCCCTCGGCGCCGGCGACGGCGGACGCACCGCCCCCCGGGCAGCCGGTCCGGCAGGAAGCCGGCTAGCCGCGCCCCATGGGACGCACCCAGGTCACGGTGTCGATCGTCGCCAGCGCGATCGTGATGATCTTCGGGGTCTACCTGGGCCTGACCAGGAGCGGGACGGACGCCGCTGCGCTGGGGTGGATCTTCGCGGTCCTGGGCGCCGTGGGCCTCGCCGTCAACCTCTTCCTGCGGACGAGGATGCACTGACCGGTCTCCGGTGCCCGTCCGCGGCGCGCGTCCCAGGGGACGGTCGGTCACGCGCAGATCACGGATCGGTGCACCGGTGCCGTTCAGCGGAAACGACCGATCAACGGGTTGCCCCCCGCGGGAGCGAGCGCTGCACTTGCCCCACAGCGCCGCCGGAGACGCGGCGATCCGTCGTGAGGAGGCCCCATGCGGGACGAGATCGTCGAGCCCCCCGGTTCGCACGAGCCCAGCGCGCACGTCAAGACGCCCAGGAAGGCCGCGGCGAGCGGCTGGATGGGCAGTGCCCTCGAGTACTACGACTTCTTCATCTACGCCCAGGCCGCGGCGCTGGTCTTCCCGAGCATCATGTACGACGCGGAGGACCCGAAGTTCGCCCTGATCGTGTCGTTCCTGACCTACGGGGTCGGCTACGTCGCGCGGCCGATCGGCGCGTTCGTCCTCGGACACTGGGGTGACACGCACGGCCGCAAGAACGTGCTGGTCCTCTGCATGCTGCTGATGGGCGGTTCGACGTTCCTCGTCGCGCTGCTGCCCACCTACGCCTCCGTCGGCATCCTCGCCCCGATCCTGCTCGTCTGCCTGCGCCTGATCCAGGGCTTCGCGGTGGGCGGGGAGATCTCCGGTGCGAGCGCGATGATCCTGGAACACTCGCCGTTCGGCCGGCGGGGGTACTACGCGAGCTTCTCGCTGCAGGGTGTGCAGGCGGGCCAGATCCTGGCGGCCGCGGTGTTCCTGCCGCTGTCGGCGATCCTGTCCGAGGACGCCTTCCTCAGCTGGGGCTGGCGGATCCCGTTCGCCCTGAGCGCGTTCGTCGTCTTCGCCGGGTACATGGTCCGGCGGAAGGTCGACGAGACACCGGCGTTCCAGGAGGAGGCCGAGGAGGGCGAGGTTCCGGGGGCGCCCATCGCCGTCGTGGTCCGCGAGAACGGTTCGGACATGCTCCGCGTGATCTGCATGGCGCTGATGAACGCGGTGCCGACGGCCGCGACGGTCTTCGGGGCGGCGTACGCGACGAGCGACACGTACGGGATCGGCTTCAGCACGACGATGTACCTGTGGATCTCGGTGTCGGGCAACATCGTCGCGGTCGCGCTGATCCCGTTCGTCGGCAGTCTGTCCGACAGGATCGGGCGTCGGCCCTGCATCATCGTCGGGGCGCTGGGCTCGACCGCGCTGTCCTACGCCTACCTGTGGGCGATCAGCCAGGGGAACGCGGCGCTGGCCTTCGTGCTCGCGATCCTCATGTGGGGCATCGTCTACCAGGGCTACAACGCCGTCTTCCCGTCCTTCTACCAGGAGCTCTTCCCGACGAAGACCCGTGTGACCGGCTTCGCCGTGTCGCAGAACATCGGCACCTTGATCACCGCCTTCCTGCCGGCCATCTATGCGGAGGTGGCCCCCGGCGGCTCGAACGTGCCGCTGATCGTCGGGAGCTGGACCTTCGGCATCGGGATCATCGCGGCGATCGCGGCGTTCTCGGCGCGGGAGACCTACCGCGTGCACCTCGACGACCTGGGTCGCAAGGACGCGCCCGAGGTGCCGCGCGAGGAGTACGAGCGCATCCGTCAGGAAGCCTCCGTCTGACCCGCACACCCCTGTCCGCCGCGGCCGGGCCGACGAACCGTCGGCCCGGCCGCACGCTCGTGCACCACCGGGAGAGTTCCCATGACGACAGTGCTCGTGCTCAACGGCCCGAACCTGAACCTCCTCGGCACCCGCAAGCCCGAGGTCTACGGCAACACCTCGCTCGCCGACGTGGAGAAGATGTGCCAGTCGGAGGCGGACAAGCTCGACCTGGAGCTGGTGTTCCGGCAGTCGAACCACGAGGGCCAGCTCATCGACTGGATCCACGAGTTCGGGCGTGAGGTCAAGGCCGGCAACTCCATCGGCGCCGTCTACAACCCCGGGGCGCACACCCACACCTCCGTCGCGCTGCACGACGCCATCGAGGGCGCGGAGCTCCCGGTGATCGAGCTGCACATCTCGAACGTGCACAAGCGCGAGGAGTTCCGGCACCACTCGTTCATCTCGCCGGTCGCCCGCGGGATCATCGTCGGCTTCGGCGTGCAGGGCTACCCCATGGCGATCAACGCGCTGCACCAGCTGTCGCAGCACGGCAACTGACCGCCATGGTGCCCGTCAGGATCGCGGTCGCCGGCGCGGGCCTGATCGGCCGGCGGCACATCGAGGAGATCGACGCCGGCAGCTCGGCGGAGCTGGCGTCGATCGTCGACCCGGGGCCGGGTGCACCCGAGGTGGCGGGGAAGTTCGGCGTCCCGCTGTACCGGTCCCTGGCCGAGATGTTCGAGACCGACCGGCCGGACGGCGTCGTGCTCGCCACGCCGAACCGACTGCACGTCGACGGCGGGCTGGAGTCCGTCGCGGCGCGCGTACCGGTCCTCGTCGAGAAGCCGATCGGGCACACGGTCGAGGGGGCCCGCCGGCTGGTCGAGGCCGCGGAAGCGGCCGGGGTCCCGCTGCTGACCGGGCACCACCGCAACTACAGCCCGATCATGTCCCGGGCGCGCGAGGTCGTGCGCAGCGGCGTCCTCGGGGCGATCGTCGCCGTGGTCGGCACGGCGCTCTTCTACAAGCCGGACGACTACTTCGACGTCGGCGACGGCTGGCGCAGGCGGCCGGGCGGTGGCCCGATCCTGCTCAACCTCATCCACGAGATCAACAACCTGCAGTCCCTGGTCGGGGACGTCGTCCGGGTGCAGGCCACGACGTCGTCGGCGACCCGCGGGTTCGAGGTCGAGGACACCGCGGCCATGATCCTCACGTTCGCCTCCGGGGCGCTGGGCACGTTCCTGCTCTCGGACACCGCCGCGTCGCCGCGGTCCTGGGAGCAGACGTCGCTGGAGAACACGACGTACGCCGCCTATCCGGACGAGGACTGCTACCACCTGGCCGGCACGCGCGGATCCCTGTCGGTCCCCACGATGCGGCTCAGGGTCTACGAGGGCGAGCGTTCCTGGTGGGAGCCGTTCGAGACCTCGATGCTCGAGGTGGAGCGCAGCGATCCGCTGGCCAACCAGATCGCACACTTCGCCGACGTCATCCGCGGCGAGGTCGACCCCATCTGCAGCGGCCGGGACGGGCTCGCGAGCCTGCTCGTCCTCGACGCCGTGGTGGAGTCGGCGCGCACCGGGCGGCCGGTCGAGCTCGCGTGACCGACCGAGAGCTACTGCCCCGAGTACTCCGGGGTGGTGCGCGGCATGGTCGTGCGCGGCAGGATGCGCCACCCCAGCCAGAGAACGGCGGAGTCGACCCAGCGGGCCATGGCGACCGCACCGTACGCGCTGCTGTACGCCGCGCTGCGGCCGTCCGCTCCGGCAGCCGCGGCCATCCGCTCCTCCAGCTCCCGCTGGTCGATCGCGAGTTCGGTGCCGGTTCGCAGGAGTCGCGCACTCACGCGTTCTCGGAGCCTCGTGATGGACATGACACCTTCCCTCTGCACAACCGGACGATCGCCGGTGCCCGCCCGTCGGCGTCGTCGGAAGAGCTGAGCGGGATCCGGCCTGAGCCGAGGTTAACCCCGTTCGCGGCCGTGATGTCCGCCTGCGCGGACGCCGTCGGCGCAGCGGGACCGGCGCCTGTCGCGGCGACCCCAGCCGGCCTCGGGCCCGGGGCGGCGCACCGAGCAGCGGAAACAGGTAGGGGCCCGCAGGGACCGCGCCGCCCGCACGCAGCGGCGATCCCGGCCGGCGCAGTGGGGGGAATCACCGCGGGCGGCGTGGGTCCCGGCCTCGTGGGGCCACCCGCGGAGCCGGGCGACGGACGCTGCGTGAGCGGTGCGCCCGGAGGAACGCGTACCAGCCGGTCGCCAGCGCCGGCACGTCCTCATCCGGGAACGTGGCTCGGGCCGCCCGGACGACCGACACCCCCATGAGGACGGCGTCGCCGAGGATGGCGACGAGTGCGGCCATGCTGACAAGCAACGAGTTCCGCTGCCAGCTCGACGCGGGGGCGAAGGCCGAGATGACCACGATCCCGAGCACGGGCAGGAAGAGTCCGACGAGGCGGTGCCGGGCGTCCACCTCGTCGCGCACGAAGGCTCGTACCGGCCCGCGGTCCTGGGGCGGGAGATCGCGGTCCCGGCGGGCCGCCTCCCGACGCTGCCGGGCCGAATCGGGCGGGCGCCGGGCCGGGCCCGACGTCCCGGGTGCAGCTCCGGAGCGCCGTCCGCTCACGTGTCCCGCCGTCCGGAGGCCGATGCGGCACGCTGCCGGCGGTGCGCGGCCATCCGCACCGGGGAGTTCAGCTCGCCGTAGCCGGCGTAGCCACCGATCCGCTGGACTACCTCGAGGAAGAGGCGTCCACCGAGGATCTCGGTGTAGAAGTGCAGGAACTCGCCGTCGGCGTCCCGGTCGTACAGCACACCGAGCTCCCTCATCTCCGCGAGCAGGGACGGCGGCGGCGCGAGGCGGGCGTCCAGGTCGTCGTAGTAGTTGTCGGGGATGTCGAGCAGGGGAGCGCCCGCCGCCCGTGCCGCGCGTGCGGCCGCCACCGCGTCGGGGCACGCGAACGCCACGTGCTGGGGGTCGGTCACCCCGGGTTGCCACTCGGTACCGCGGCGGAGGACGGAGACGCTGAGCCCGATGCGGACGGCCCCGGCCTGGTCGGAGACGGTGCGGTTGCGGACCAGCCCGAACGGGGCGGCGACCTCGGAGGAGTGCTGGGGCCGCAGGCCGAGGACCGAGCGGTAGAACAGCGCCGCCTCGTCGAAGTGGTCGAAGGGCTGGGCCAGGGCGACGTGGTCGACGTGGGTGATCCCGACGGGGGGACCGTCGGGCGCGCCGGCTCCGGTGGGCGTGAAGTCGCCGCGCCAGCCCCGCTCGCCCGCTCCGGTGGCGCAGAAGAACACCGACGTCCCGTCGGGGGCGGCCACGGCGGAGAGGTCCGCCTCCGCCTGCCCGCGGGTGCGGGGCAGGACCGGTGAGAGCAGCGCCTGCGCCCGTCGGGTGGAGGCGACCGCGTCCTCGGTCTCGATCCCGAGCGCCGCGATCGACGCGCCCGCGCGGCCGGCCCCGGCGTTCAGCAGCACCCGGGAGTCCCCCTGCTCCCACAGCTGCACCGGCTTCGACCGGTGCTGTCCCGTGCGCGCGAAGCCGAGCGCCTCCAGGGCCCGCTCCACTGCTCCCGTCGAGCCGCCGTCGACGGCGAGCTCGACGAAGGCGTGCCCGCCGAGCCGGGGCGGGTGCGGCAGCTCGAGGAGGCCGGCCCGCGCGCGAGCGTCGGGGGAGAGCCGGTCGGCGGTCTCCTCCTGGAGTGCCAGCAGCGAACGCAGCGCGTCCACGGCGGCCCGAGCCGGGTCCGACTGACGGAAGACGTCGTTGAACACCTCGAGCGACAGGGGACCGGTGTAGCCGGCGGTCAGCACGTGGCCGAGGAAGGCGGAGAGGTCGAAGGCACCCTGGCCGGGGAACAGGCGGTAGTGGCGGCTCCACTGCAGGACGTCCATGGTCATGTGCGGGGCGTCGGCCAGCTGCAGGAAGAACAGCTTCTCGCCCGGAATCTCGGCGATGCCCGCGGGGTCCGAACCCCGGGACAGGATGTGGAAGCTGTCCACGCAGAGGCCGAGCGCGGGGTGGTCCGCCGTCCGCACGATGTCCCAGGACCGCTCGTAGGTGTTGACGAAGCGACCCCAGGCCAGGGCCTCGTAGCAGAGCCGGAGGCCTCGCTCGGCGGCCCGGCCGGCGAGCTGGTGCAGCTGCTCGGCGATGCGGTCGTCGTCGTCGAGGGCGTGCGGCGACACCGAGGAGCAGATCAGCAGGAGATCGGTGCCGAGCTTCTCCATCACGTCGAACTTGTGGTCGGCCCGCCGCACGTTGGCCGCGAGCACCTCGGGGTCGTCGGCGTCGAAGTCCCGGAACGGCTGGTACAGGTCGATCGACATGCCGAGGTCGGCGCAGCGCGCCCGCACCTCGCCGGCCGACCACGGCGAGGCCACGAAGTCGGGCTCGAAGACCTCCACGCCGTCGAAGCCCGCGGCCGCGGCCGCGGCCAGCTTGTCCTCGAGCGTGCCGGACAGGCACACCGTCGCCAGCGCGGTCCGGATGCCCGCCGTGCGCGCCGCGGCCCGGGTGGCGGGCACGACCGCTCCAGCCGTCATGGAAGCCCCCGATCGTCGATCGGGCCAGCCTCGCGCGACGAGCCGGGCGGCAGTAGCCGTTTCCGGCCAGCGGACGACCGCCGGGTCACCACCAGCCCTTGCGCCGCGCCCAGACCAGGACGGCGGCGGACATGACGGCCATCACCGTGAGCAGCACCGTGAGCTGACCGACGTGCGTCCGCGCATTGACGATCACGTTCATGCCGACGATCGACGACAGCGCCGTCACCGGCAGCGTCACCGCGGCGATGACCGCCAGCCGCTCGGCCGCGATCATCATCTTGGTGTTGGTCCGGGTCTGATAGAACTCGATCACGCCCTGCAGGTACTCGCGCTGCCCCTCGGCCATGGCGCCGACCCGGCGGAACTGGTCCTCGATGTCCGCGAGCAGCGCGTGCCCGTTGCCCGGCCACACGTCGAGGGTCGACATGCGGCCGAAGACCTCCCGGCTCAGCGCCGACATCGTCCCGACGGTCAGCAGGCCGTGGCGGACGCCGAACAGCTCCTCGAGGAACTGCTCCGGGTCGCCACCGTGACCGGCGGTCACCTGTCGCTCGAGCCGCCAGACGTCCTCGGTGAGGTCCGAGAGGAGGTCGCGCAGCCGCCCGGTGAGTGCGGTGACGAGCGCGAAGCACAGGTCGGGCGCCGTGCGCGGGTGCAGCCGGCCGGTCTCCAGCCGACGGGCCACGGAGCCGGTCTCCTGGGTGGCCACCTCCGACGGGACCGCGGGATTGAGCGGCCCGTGCACGGTGATGAGCCAGTTCGGCCCCACGAACTGGTCCAGTTCGACGTAGTGCACGTGCCCGCGGGCACCGAGCTCCGGGGCGTGCAGGACGACGAACACGTGCTGCGGGTAGACGTGGACCTTGGGGACGGGGTTGCGGCGGGCGCAGTCCCCGGCGGCCCGGGGGTGGATGCCGAAGCGGTCGGTCAGCACGGCCGCGGCTGCGTCGTCCCAGCTCGGGACGTCCACCCACACCAGGGCGTCCCCCGTCAGGAGGGTGTCGAGTTCCTCGGGACGGTGCCGTCCGACGTCCTCGCCCGACAGGGTCAGGATCTCCACGTCGGCAGTGTCGCGACCGCCGGCCTGGGCGGGAGGCTCCTTCCGATGAGTGGGAGGGCGGTCCGCCCGGCCGTTCCCGGGCCCACCATTCCGGTATGGCTGAGGAGCTGCCCGCGGCGCCCCGGGAGATCGGTGAGCGCGCGGCCAACGTGCTGGCGCCCGAATCCGCCCTGTTCGAGGACCTGGACGCCGCCGGCTTCGGCGACGCGATGCGGCAGGTGCTGCGGGCCGGGGCAACGCACCCGCTCGTCCCCGGGCAGGCGGCCCTGCGGCTCGCCGCGGACCTGGCCCAGGTCCCGGCGGCCACCATGGCCCAGTGGATGGGGCGCCCCGTGGACCCACCGGTGCCGGTCGACCCCAAGGACCGCCGGTTCGCCGACGTGGCGTGGCAGGAGAACCCGCTGTTCTACGCACTCCGCCTCGTCTACCTGGCCTCGTGCCGGTTCGCGCGGGACGTCGTCGATTCGGTGGGCCTGGACGACGAGACCACGCGCAAGGCGGCGATGGCGACCAACCTGATGCTCGACGCGCTGGCCCCGACCAACTTCCTGGTGGGCAACCCCGCGGCGCTCAAGCGGGCCTTCGACACCGGCGGCATGAGCGTGGCCAAGGGAGCCCGCAACTTCGCCGATGACCTCCTGCACAACCAGGGTCGTCCGCGACAGGTCGACACCACGCCGTTCGAGGTGGGCCGGAACCTCGCCGCCACCCCCGCCAAGGTCGTCTACCGCAACGACCTCATGGAGCTGCTGCAGTACGAGCCGCAGACCGACCAGGTGCACGCCGTCCCGCTGCTGTGCAGCCCGCCGTGGATCAACAAGTACTACGTCATGGATCTCGCACCGGGCCGCAGCTTCATCGAGTGGGCCGTGCAGCACGGGCGCACCGTCTTCGCGATCAGCTACAAGAACGCGGACAAGACGATGTCGGGCGTGACCATGGACGACTACCTGGTGCACGGCCCGCAGACCGCACTCGACGTCATCCAGGAGATCACCGGGGCGGAGACGATCGACATCGCCGGCCTCTGCCTGGGCGGCGCCCTCACCGCCATCACGAACGCCTATCTGATGCAGTCCGGCGACGGCCGGATCGGCACCCTGACGCTCTTCAACACCATGCTGGACTACGCCGAGCCGGGGGCACTGGGCATGTTCACCGACCGCAGCACGGTGGACAAGCTCGATCGCAAGATGCAGCGCGAGGGTGTCCTGGAGGGCGCGTCGATGGCGGGCACGTTCGACGTGCTCCGCGCCAACGACCTCATCTTCAACTACGTGGTGTCGAACTGGCTGATGGGGCAGGACCCGCCGGTCTTCGACATCCTCGCGTGGAACGCCGACAGCACGCGCATGCCCGCCGCCATGCACGCCTTCTACCTGCGCCACTTCTACGTCGAGAACGAGCTCGCCGCGGGAACGCTCGAGATCGCGGGGCGGGCGATCGACCTCAGCGTCATCAAGGCCCCCACCTACGTGGTCAGCGCCATCAACGACCACATCGTGCCGTGGCAGTCCTCCTACCGGACGACGGGCCTGGTCAGCGGGCCGGTCCGGTTCGTACTCAGCAGCGGGGGGCACATCGCCGGCATCGTCAACCCACCCGGACCGAAGGCCTGGTACGAGGTGGCGCCCGCCGACGACGCGCTGCCGGCGAGTGCCGAGGCGTGGCGGTCGGCGGCCGAGCGGCGCGCCGGATCGTGGTGGGAGGACTGGGCCCACTGGTCGGCCGAGCACTCCGGCCGCATGCAGGAGCCCCCGCGCGTCGGGAGCACGCGATACCCCGTGCTCAGCGACGGGCCGGGGAACTACGTCCGGACCTGACCCGATGGGCCTGCGAACGCGGTCAGCCCACGCTCTCGACCGGCCGGAGCGTCTGCCTCATCGCGGGGGCAGCCGGCGTCACGTCGGCCGGGCGTCCGGCACCCATCTCGCGGGACAGGCTCCTGGCCGCGATCGACAGCGCGGCCATGACCGGCGGCAGCTCCTTCCCGACGTCGGGCACCGTGAGCTCGATGGCGGCCACGACGTCGCCCCCCGGGCCGAACACCGGGACCGCCACCCCGCACGTCGTCGGCTCGAGCTCGAACCGAGTCACGGCGACCCGGGTCATACGGACGACGGCCAGCGCCCGGCGGAAACGGTCGGGAGCGGTGATGGTGTGCGGGGTGTAGGCCCGGAGGCCGCGCATAACCGTCATCTCCACGGTGCTGGCGGGTGCGAACGCCAGGAGGGCGCGGCCCAGGGCCGTCGGGTGTGCGGGGAGCGTGGCGGCCGGCATGAACGTCGAGACCGGCCGCAGGCCCGGCCGCTTCTCGATGTAGGAGACCTCGAGCTCGTGCAGCACCCCGAGCCGGGCGCGCGAGCGGGTCGCCCGGGACAGGTCCTCCAGCACGCAGGGGGCGCGCTCCCGGAGGTCCGGGGCCGAGCAGTCGCCCGAGCCCATGAGGCGGAGCGGCAGCCCGGCGCGGTACATGCCGTCGCGGGTGCGCTCCAGCAGGCGCCAGGACGCCAGCTCCGACGTCAGGCGGTGGGCGGTCGAAATGGGCAGGCCGGCCAGCTGAGCGATCTCGGTCAGCGAGTGCTCGCTGCCTTCGGTGAAGGTCATGAGGATCGAGGTGATCTTGTTCGTCACCGATCTTCCGGCCTCGGTTGAATTCCCGGCCATAGGGGCCTCCAGCTCTGGTCAGCCGCGTTGAGCCTAAGTGCGCCGACCGTGATCGGCATCACAGGACAGGGAACACAACCGTCGGGCCGTTGACCAGCGCGAAGTCCCGTACGTGGCATCCGCTAAACGCATCGAGTCATCCGGTTCCTGGGGTTTGAACCCGGAATCCTCGGGTCCGACCCTGGGGCGAGAGCGGCGCACGCCCACGGATCATCGGGCGCGTGGAACTCGACTGGCTGGAGACCTTCCTCGCGGTCGTGGACCGCGGGGGGTTCACCGCCGCGGCGCACCAGGTGCACCGGTCGCAGTCCCGCGTCAGTGCGCACATCGCGTCACTCGAGCGCCACCTCGGCGTCCGGCTGATCGATCGCGACCGCCGGCCCGCCGTCCCGACCCCGGCGGGAGAGGTGTTCGCCCGCCACGCCCGCGAGATCGTCGGCGGCGTCGGATCCGCCCGCGCCGCGGTGGCGGCCCTCCGGGGCCTCGAGCAGCGCAGCCTGGGCCTGATCACCACGCCCTGCGTCGCCGCGGCCTTCTTCCCGGGCGTCCTGGGTCGGCTCAGCACGGAGCGACCCGGGCTCCGGGTCGACCTGCTCGAGAACGAGTGGCGCGAGGTCGAGCGACATGCCCTGGCCGACGGAGCGGCGATGGCGGTACTCCCCAGGCTGGAGCCGCTCCCGGCGTCCGGACTGCAGGAGTTCCCCCTCTGGACGGAGACGTTCCACATCGTCGTGGCGGCGGACCACGAGCTGGCCGGGGACGGGCAGGTGGCGCTGGAGCGGCTCGCGAACGAGCCCCTCCTGGTGAGCCGTGCCTTCGCCGACGGCGAGTCGGAGCTCCAGCGCGTCCTCAGCCGGCACGGGATGGCCGCGCAACCCCGGGTCGTCGCCGACACGCCCCAGGCGCTGGTCCCCCTCGCCCGCGCGGGGGTGGGCGTGGCGGTGCTCAACGGGGTCGCGCTGGCCCCGCTGGACCGGACCGGCGTCGCGGTGCTGGACCTCGACGGCGGCGAGTTGTGCCGGGCCGTCTCCGCGTACTGGGACGACGTGCTGCTGGACACCGACATCGGGCGGCGGCTGCACCGGGCCGTGCTCGACGCCCCGCTGCCTGCGGGTGCCGACCTGGTGCCCCGCGGCACGGAGCACACGGCCGCGGACGTGCCGTCCCGGCGGTAGCGTCCGCTGTTCCAGGGCCGCTGCTCCACCGTCGGAGCGGCCCCGTCCCGGGGGAGCGCATGCACGCCTTCGTCGGCCGGCAGCCCGAACTCGCAGCCCTGCACGCCCGGCTGGCCGACGCGTGCGCGGGCGTCCCCCAGATCGTGCAGATCGAGGGCCCCGCCGGGATGGGCAAGACGGCCCTGCTGGCTCGCTTCGTCGCCGACCTCAGGACGACGACACCGGTGTCCGCGGTGCTGCACGGGAGCGGCGAGGAGACCGAGGCGCTGCTCTCCTACGGCGTCCTGGAGCAGCTGACCCGATCGGCGGGCATCGCGGAGGAGGGGAAGGTGACCGCCGGGCCGCCTCCGGCGGGGCCGGGCGACGCCGTGGCCGTCGGCTCGCGCTTCCTGGAGCTGCTCGGCGCCCTGGAGGCGGACGGCCCGGTCGTGATCGTCGTCGACGACGTCCAGTGGGTGGACCTCGCCTCGCTCCGGGCCCTGGTCTTCGCCCTGCGCCGGCTCGTGGCCGACCCGGTCCTGGTGCTCCTGGCCGTGCGTGACACCGGCGTCGCCGACCTGCCCGACAGCCTCCGCCGGCTGGTCGACGGGCCGCGCGGCAGCGCACTGCGGCTGCGGGGACTGGACGAGCAGGACCTGGCCGACCTCGCGGCACGGATCGGCATTCCGGCGCTCCCCGGAGATGCGGTCCACCGACTGCGCTCGGGCACGCAGGGCAACCCGCTCTACGCACGCGCGGTGCTCGAGGAGATCCCCGCGGCCGACTGGGGGCCGGAGGACCGCCCGCTGCCCTCCCCGCGTTCGTTCCGGCGGCTGGTCCGCCGGCGCTACGAGGCCTGCTCGCCGGACGCCCGGCGCCTGGTGGACGCGGTGGCGGTCGTCGGAATGCGCTGTCCGGTGCCCCTGGCCGCTGCCCTCGGCGAGGTGGCCGATCCCCTTCCCGCGATCGACGAGGCGGCGGCCGTCGACCTCCTGCTCCCGTCCACGGGGGACCTGCCATGGACGTTGTCCTTCCCGCATCCACTGGTGCGCTCGGCGCTGTACGACACGCTCGGCCAGGCCCGCCGCGCCGCGCTGCACGCCGCCGCGGCGACCCTCGTCGGAGACGAGGCCGCCGCCCTGCGGCATCGGGTCGCCGCGGCACCGCAGCGGGATGCCGCCCTGTCGGGCGATCTGGCCCGGTTCGCCGACCGGGAGGCCGGCCGGCAGGCCTGGCCCAGCGCGGCGGCGCACCTCGTCGCGGCCGCGCGCATGGCACCGGCGGCGGACGACGAGCAGCGGATGCTGCTCCGTGCGGTCAACTGGCTGCTGCAGACCGGCGACGCCGCGACCGCGGAGACCCATGCCGAGGCCGTGCGCTCGTTCCCGGGCAGCCCTCTGCGGGACAGCGTCCTGGGGGCGCTGGCGATGGCCCGCGGGGAACCGGCCGCGGCGGAGGCGGCCCTGCGCAGTGCGTGGGAGAACTGCGAGCCCTCGACGGATCCGGACGTCGTGGCGGGGATCGCGCTGCAGTACGGCATCCACCGGTACGGCCGCCTCGACGCCGAGGGCGGGGTGGAGTGGTGCCGGCGCGCACTCGACCGGACCGGGGCGGACACGGCGCTCGGACGGACCGCCACGACCTACCTCGCCCACTCCCTCGCGTACAGCGGCCGCATGGCGGAGGCTCTCGCCGCGACGGACGGGGCCGATGACGCCGGCGATGCCGGCTACGGCTGGCTGCAGCCCCGCTCCGCGAGGGGGATGCTGCGCCTGGTCCAGGGCGACCTCGCGGGGGCGCGGGATGACCTGCGCGCCGTGGCGACGACGGCCGGCGACCTCGGCGTCCTCAACACGGCCGCATTCGCGTTGGCCACGCTGTCCCGGGCCGACTACCTCGCCGGCGACTGGGAGGACGCCGTCCTGCACGCCGAGCGCGCCGTCGCCGTCAACGACGAGAGCGAGTTCGGCTTCACGCGGGCGATGGTGCTGAGCATCGCCGCCCTCGTGCCGGCGGCCCGGGGGGAGTGGGACGTGGCCGACGCGCTGCTGAACGGCCCCGGCACCCCCGGTCCGGACGACTACGAGCGGTCGGTGCTCGCCGTCGCGGTCAGCCGCGCCCGGCTCGCCGAGACGCGGGGGGACGCCGAGGGGGTGCTCGCCGCGCTCCGGCCGGTACGGGACTTCGCGTCGCGGGACGCCGTCAACGAGCCCGGGTTCTGGTCGTGGGCGGATCTCCTGGCCGAGGCGCTCGCCGCGACCGGCCGGATCGACGAGGCGGCCGCCCTGCTGCCCCCGCACGAGCAGCGCGCGGAGGAGCGTGGCCGGCCGTCGGCGGTGGCCCGGATGGCGCGGGCGAGGGGACGCGTGGAGGCGGCCGCCGGCCGGCCGGAGCGGGCCGAGGAGGCCTTCGCGCGCGCCGTGACCGCGGCCGGGGAGGCGGGCTATCCGTTCGAGCGCGCCCGGGTGGAACTCGCGGCCGGCTCGTTCCTGCGACGGACGGGGCGGCGCCGCCGGGCGGTCGAGCTCCTGGAGTCGGCGCACCACACGTTCACCGCCCTGGGTGCGCGCCCGTGGGCGCAGCGGTGCGGCACCGAGCTGGCCGGTTCGGGGCTGCACCCCGCCGACCGGGCGATCCGGGACCGGGCGGTGCTGACCTCGCAGGAACTCGTCGTCGCGCGCCTCGCCGCGGCCGGCCGGAGCAACCGGGAGATCGCCGCCGAGCTGGTCGTGAGCCTGAAGACCGTGGAGTACCACCTCCGCAACGTCTTCCAGAAGCTCGGCATCACCCGCCGCCGCGAGCTGGCCGCGCGTCTCGTGCCGCCGCCGTCCGTGCCGCCGCCGTCCGTGCCGCCGCCGTCCGTGCCGCCGCCGTCCGCGCCGTAGCCGCCGCCGTTCCCGCTGCGTGGAAGTGATCGGCGCCGACATTGCCCGTCCATCCCGGCGCGGACAGGCTGCGAGAGTGCAATCCGCCGCGCTGCATCAGGAGCTCGCCGACGAGCTGTGGGAGGCCGACCGCACGGCCCAACCGGTCGCTCCGCTGACCGACCGCCATCCCGACCTCCTCATCGACGACGCGTACGCCATCCAGACCATCAACATCGACCGGCGGACCGGCGCCGGTCAGCGGATCGTCGGCCGCAAGGTCGGCCTGACCTCGCGTCCCATGCAGGAGATGCTGGGTGTCGACGAGCCGGACTTCGGGGTCCTCACCGACGAGATGATCGTGGAGGACGGCGACCTGATCCCGCTGTCGCGGCTGGTCCAGCCCCGGGTGGAGGCGGAGCTGGCCTTCGTCATGGCCCGCGACCTGGCCGGCCCGGGCGTGAGCACCGCGGTCGCCCTCGACGCGATCGCCGGGGCGCTGCCGGCCGTGGAGATCGTGGACAGCCGGGTCGCCGACTGGAAGATCAAGCTGGTCGACACGGTGGCCGACAACGCGTCGTCGGGCCTGCTGGTGGTCGGCGGCCGGATGCGCCCGGTGGCCGATCTCGACCTCCGGCTGCTGGGTGTCGTGGTGTCGCGGAACGGTGAGCTCCTGGACACCGGCGCCGGGGCCGCGGCGCTGGGCAACCCGGCGCGGTGCGTGGCCTGGCTGGCCAACAAGCTCGGGGCCTTCGGGGCCGGGCTCAAGGCGGGCGACGTCATCCTCCCCGGCGCCGTGCACAAGATGGCGCCGGTCACGCCCGGCGACGTCTTCCGCGCGGAGTTCGCCCACCTCGGCGCCGTCACGGTGCGCTTCTCGAAGGACGGTTCGCAGTGAAGGAGTGCGCAGCGTGATCGACGCCCAGGGCATCGCCGACATCCTGATCACCGCCGAACGGGAGCGGAAGGGCATCGCCCAGATCAGCGACGACCACCCCGACGTGGACGTCGCGACCGCCTACCGCGCCCAGCAGGCGTTCGTGCAGAGCAAGCTCGACGCCGGCGAGACCTTCGTCGGCTACAAGCTGGGCCTGACCAGCCGCAACAAGCAGCAGGCGATGGGCCTCGACGCACCCCTGTACGGGCGGGTCACCAGCGGGATGATCTCGACGTACGGCGACCCCGTCCGACTCGACCGGTTCATCCACCCCCGGGTCGAGTCGGAGATCGCCTTCCTCCTCGCCCGCGACGTCGAGCCCCCGGCGACCGTGGCCTCGGTGCTCGCCGCCACCGACGTCGTCTTCGGCGCCGTCGACGTCCTCGACTCCCGCTACGAGAGCTTCCAGTTCACGCTCTCGGACGTCGTCGCCGACAACGCCAGCGCGGGTGCCTTCTACCTGGGGCCGATCGCCCGGCATCCCGCGGAGCTCGTGGACCTCCGCCTGATCGGCTGCGTCGTGCGCGTCGACGGCGACGTCGCCATGACGGCGGCCGGTGCGGCGGTCATGGGTCATCCGGCGGCCTCCGTCGCGTGGCTGGCCAACCAGCTCGCTGTGGAGGGCGAGGTGCTCCGCGCCGGGCAGCTGGTCTTCTCCGGTGGGGTGACCGCACCCGTGCCGGTGGTGGCGGGGGGCAGCGTCACGTTCGAGTTCGACGGCCTCGGCGCCATCGAGGTCTACGCGGCGTAGGCGCAGGAGAGGAGCACCGGTGACGTCGTCCACGGCGGTGGTGCCCACGGACGCGGCCGTGCGTTACGCCAAGCAGTTGCTGGCCCACCTGGGCCGGAAGAACCCCGTCGAGGACGTCGACGGCGCGCCGGACGGGGGACGGCTGGTCTTCACCTACGGCATCGGGACGGTGCGGCCCGAGGACGGCCGGCTCGTGCTCGAGGCCGTCGCGGACGACGAGAAGGCGCTCGCCCGCGTGCAGGACGTGCTCGGCCGGCACCTGGAGCGGTTCGGTGCCCGCCGCGAGCTCACGGTCCGCTGGTCTCCGGACGGAGGCGGGTAGCGGATGCGGATCATCCACACCGACGACGCGCCGTCCCACGTCGGACCGGTGCCCCAGGCGGTCGAGGCCGGCGGCTGGATCCACGTCTCGGCCCTCTTCGGAGCGACACCCCGGGAACGCGAGATCCCGCCCGACGCACGGGCCGAGCTCGAGCAGCTGTTCGGCAACCTGGTGGCGATCCTCGCGGCGGCCGGCGCCGGACTGACCGACGTCGTCCGCGTCGGCATCGTCATGCGGGACCTGCAGCGGGACCGGCCGCTGTTCAACCAGGTGTGGGCCGAACGGTTCGGCGACCACCGGCCGGCGCGGTCGGCCATCGAGTCGCCCGCGTTCGGCCGGGCGGGGGAGAACGCCCGCTTCATGATCGAGGTCGCGGCCTACCGTGGCTGACCCGTCCGGAACCGGCCCCGGCGACCCCGAGCTGGTGGCCAGCTTCTTCACGCTGACCGGGGCGGGGTTCGGGCAGGAGCCACGGCACGGGTTCGTCCAGCGGTGCGAGGCCGCGGCGGCTGCGGGATTCGCCGGGATCGGTCTCCACGTCGACGACCTCGCGCGCACCCGGGAGGCCGGGCTCGGCACCGACGGCATGCGGGCCACCCTGCGGTCGACGGGTCTGCGCCTGGTCGAGATCGAGTTCCTCGGCGACTGGGCGCTGGACGCCGGGGAGACGGCGTCGGCGGCCACGGTCGCGGGGATCGAGGCCGTGGCCGACGCGCTGGGCGGCCGGCACGTCACCGCAGGGGAGTTCGGGCCGGGCGACCTCGATGTCGGCCGGGCGGCCCGACGGCTGGCGGCGCTGGCGGAGCGCCTGGACCGCCGTGGTCTCCTCCTGGCGGTCGAGGCCTTTCCGTGGTCCGCGCTGCCCGACGTCGCCACCGCGCTCGAGGTGGTGCGCCGGTCCGGCGCGGCCACGGCCGGCCTGATGGTCGACGTCTGGCACTTCTTCAACGGCGGGGCGGACCTCGGGGCGCTCGACGACCTGCCCGGGGCCGGCGTCGTCGCCGTGCAGCTCAACGACGGCCCCCGCGTGCACCAGGACCACCTCTCCCATGCGCGTGCCGCCCGAAAGCTGCCGGGGGAGGGCGAGCTGGACGTCGTGGGACTGGCGCGAGCGGTTACAGCGGCCGGGTTCGACGGGCCGTGGTGCGTGGAGGTGAACACCCCGGAGTTCCGGGCGCTCCCGGTCGAGGTGGCGGCGCGGGCCGCGGCGGACGCGGCGCTGACCGTGCTCGACGCGGCGCGCGGATAGGAGGTCCCCCGTGCTGCCCGGCTCGCTGCAGGATGAGATCACCCTGCCCGACGGAACGGCGGTGCTCGTCCGGCCGATCACGCCCGCCGATGCCGGCGCCCTCGTCGCACTGCACGCCCGGTTGTCGGCCGACACCATCTACCGCCGGTACTTCGGTGCCCGTCCGCACCTCTCGCCCGCCGACGTCGACCGCTTTACCCGGATCGAGGGCCGGGCCCGGTTCGCGCTCGTCGCCGCGCGCGGAACCGACCTCGTCGCCGTCACCCGCTACGAGGGCCGGCCCGGTGAGACCAGCGCGGAGCTGGCCGTGGTCGTCGACGACGCCCTCCAGCGGCAAGGGGTCGGCCGGCTCCTGCTCGGCCGGCTGTTCGACGTCGCCCGGGTCGCCGGGCAGGAGGTCCTCGTCGCCGATGTCATGGCCGGGAACGCCGGGATGCTGGGGCTGCTGCGGCGGCTGGCCCTGCCCGGCCGCCGGGAGAGCGACGGGGACACGGTCACGATCACCTTCGACCTCACCGCGCTGGAGCTCCCGCCGGACCGCGCCGATCGAGCGCGTGGCCACCTCGCCCGCGCGGGCGTCGACGTCCCGCCGTCCTGAGGCCCGTCAGCCGGTCCGGGAACCGGCGAGCACCTCGCGCAGCGGGCGGGGCACCACGCCGCGGGCCGCGTCGAGCCGGCGCGCCGAGCGCCGGGTGACCACGATGCAGGCCACGGCGAACGCCCAGACCGGGTACTGCACGAGCCAGGCGATCCGGAAGGCGTCGGGAGTGAAGCCGCCGAGGGCGTTCATCACCCCACCCATCGCGGCCAGGACGACCAGGCTCGCCGTGAACCCGCCCAGGTTCACGATGCTCTGTGCCAGGCCCAGGTTGGTGCTGGGGTTGGCGGTGCGGGCGATGTCGAACCCGACCACGGAGCCCGGGCCGCCCGCGGCCAGCACGACCACCAGGACGACGAGCAGCCAGCGGGGTGCCGGGCCCGGAAAGGCGAGGACGGCGGTCCACACGACGACGTCGGCGGCGATGATCCCGAGCACCAGCCACGAGCGACGGAGCGGGTGCCGCATCGTGAGCAGCCCGACCACCGGGCCGATGACGATGGTGGCCACCACGAACAGGGAGATCAGCGCCCCCGCGGAGCCGGGGGAGAGGCCCTGCGCGGTCACGAGGTAGGGCACGCCCCAGAGCAGGCAGAACACCATCATCGAGAACTGCGTGCCCATGTGGCCGAAGAAGCCGAGACGGGTGCCGGGCCGGCGCCAGACCGCGCCGAGCTGCCCGCCGATCTCGCGCAGGGACAGCGAGGGTGCCGGGCGCCACGCCCCACCCGGTGCGTTGCGGACCACGGCGAGCGCCAGTCCGGCGGCGATCGCGCTCGCCGCGGCGGCCGTGCCGAACGCCGGCGACCAGCCCGCCGAGTGCAGCAGGGCCACGAACGGCACCGCGGAGAGGATCTGACCGACCTGGCTGAAGATCGTGGTCAGCTGGGTCGCGAGCGGCACCCGTCGCGCCTCGAACCAGCGGGGGACCAGCGCGAGGACGGCCACCAGGATGACGCCGTCACCGGCACCCACGAGAAGGCGGGCCAGCACCGCGACCGGCAGGGAGGGGGCGAACGCGAGAACCAGCTGCCCCGCGGCCAGGAGGGTGCTCGCCAGCACGAGGACGGCGCGGGCGCCCAGGCGGTCCACGAGCAGGCCCCCGGGGATCTGCGCGGCCATGTAGACGGCGATCTGCAGGAACACGAAGGCCGAGAGCGCGGCCGGGCTGACACCGAAGCGGTCCGCGGCGTCGAGGCCGGCGACGCCGAAGGAGGTCCGCTGGAGCACCGCGAGGACGTAGCCGAGCAGGCCCACGCTCCACACGATCACCCCCCGACGGCTCGTTCCGGAGGGATCGGACCTGTTCTCCACTGCACTGCTCCTTGCCGACGGCCGAGCCCGGACGGGTCTCCCCAATGAGTATGGCAAGCGCTTGCCAGATTTTGCAGCATCAGCCGATAATCGGATCGTGGAGATGGCGGACGGCGGCGGTCGTGGCACCGGCCGCCCTCGCGCGGTGACCCTGCTCGACGTCGCCCGGGAGGCGGGAGTGGCCACCTCGACGGTCTCCCGTGCGCTGTCGGACCCGGGGCGGGTGAATGCCCGGACGCGGGAGCACGTGGCGGCGGTGGCCCAGCGGATGGGGTACCGGCCCAACCGCCTGGCGCAGGCGCTGCCCACCGGGCGCACGGGGAGCCTCGCCGTCCTGGTGCCGGACATCACCAACCCGCACAACTTCGGGCTCGTGCGCGGGGCCGAGGCGCAGGCCCGGGCAGCGGGGTCCACGCTGCTCATCGCGGACACGCGGGAGAGCCCCGACCTGGAGACCGCCCACCTGGAGGGGCTGGGGTCGTCGGTCGACGGGGTCGTCCTCGTCTCCAGCCGGCTCGCCGATGCCGATCTCCGCCGGCTCGCCGAGCGGATTCCCGTCGTCCTGTTCAACCGCCGGGTCGAAGGACTGTCCAGCGTCGCCACGGACTCCGCGGACGGCAGTCGGCAGATCGTCGACCACCTCGTCTCCCTGGGGCACCGTTCGATCGCCTACCTCGCCGGCCCGGAGGCGGCCTGGTCCGACCGTCAGCGGTGGACGGCCCTGTCGTCCGCGGCCGAGGCGCTCGGCGCCTCGGTGGTGCGGTGCGGCCCCTTCCACCCGACGCTGGACAGCGGGCCGGCCGCCGCCGGCATCGGGCTCGCCACGGGGGCGACGGCGCTGGTGGCGTTCAACGACCTGCTCGCCATCGGAGTGCTCCGCACGCTCGAGCAGCGCGGCGTCGAGGTGCCCGGCCGGGTGAGCGTCGTCGGCTTCGACGACATCTTCGGGTCCGACTTCTGCTCCCCACCGCTGACCACGGTCGCCGCTCCGGTCGAGGAGGCCGGCCGGACCCTCGTCGACCTCCTGCTGGCACGCCGGGAGGGCAGCACCGAGCTGACGATGCCGACCCAGCTGCGGATCCGGGCGTCCACGGCGGCACCCCGGATCGGGTGACCCGGAGGGCGGACGTCGCAGCCGGGCCGTCGGCATCGGGGAGACTGTGCGGAACGAGGGGGGCGACGCGATGACGACCGAGGACGACGACCCGGGCATGCGGCAGCTCGGCGAGTACATCCGCCTGCAACGGCAGATGGCCGATCTGTCGCTGCGCGGCATGGCGGAGCTGACCAAGGTGTCCAACGCCTATCTGAGCCAGGTGGAGCGGGGGTTGCACCAGCCCTCGCTGCGGGTCCTGCAGGCGATCGCCGAAGCGCTGGGCATCCCCGCGGACACGCTGCTCGCCCAGGCGGGCGTGGTCCACGGCGCCTCCGAGCCGGGGGCCGAGAGCCGCTCCGGCACCGAGGAGGCGATCAGCAGTGATCCGGCGCTGACGCCGGAGGAGCGCGAGGCGCTGCTGCGCATCTACCGCAGCTTCGTGGACGGTCGGTCGGCGAGCGCTTGACATCCTGAGCGGTGTGCGTACTATTTCAAGCAACACACCGCAACACGATCAGGAGGACGACCATGACCGTCGACACCGCGCAGTACACGGAGTTCTTCCAGCAGGGCCAGGACGCCGTCCGCAAGACCGTGGACACCTGGACCCGCACCGTCCAGAACGCGGCGGCCCAGCTGCCCGCCTTCGCGCCGCAGTTCGACGCCGACACGGCGATCGACCGCTACTTCGACTTCACCGAGAAGGTCATCGAGGCCCAGCGCGACGTCGCCAAGAAGTTCGTCGGCTACGTCACCGCCGCCGGCGCCGTCGTCCAGGAGACCGCCGAGACCGTGACCAAGGCCGCCACCAAGGCCTGATCGCCGCCTTCCTTCCCGGCCGCACGGCAGCGCGGGGGCCCCGGACACCCGGGGCCCCCGCTGTGCGTCCGGGCCGCCCACGGCGGCGACAGCCGCGCAGTCCACCGCCGGAGGAACCCATGGCGCGGCGATCGCGTTCCAAGGCCATCCGGCAGCTGTCCCGACTGCCGTTCCTGGCGCCTTCCCCCGCTCGCGCCCGGGTGGCCGCGGTCCGGCCCACGGTGCGGCGGGGAACCGGCCGATGGGTCCGGTCGACCTATCGAGGGCCCGGTGGACCCCGCGCCTACGACGTCTACCTGCCCGCGGGTCATCGGCGCGCCGTCCGCGTGCCGATGGTGCTGCTCCTGCACGGCTGCAACCAGACCGCCGAGGAGTTCGTGGCGGCGACCCGGTTTCCCGCCCTGGCCGACCGGCACGGGTTCCTCCTGGTCGCACCGCGGCAGACCCGCGGTCACCACCCCGGAGGGTGCTGGCGGTGGTTCGAGCCCGGGCACCAGTCCCGCGGGGCGGGGGAGCCGGCCGCGCTGGCCGGCATCACCGCGGCGGTGCTGGCCGAACCGACGCGATGGCGGATCGACCCGGCGCGCGTCTACGTGGCCGGCATCTCGGCCGGGGCCGGCATGGCCGTGGTCCTCGCCGCCACCTATCCGGACGTGTTCGCCGCCGTCGGGGTCCACTCCGGCCCGGCCTACCGGACCGCGCGGTCGGGCGCCGGTGCGCTCGCCGTCATGCGCGGGCGCGGAGTGCTGCCCGAGACGATCGCCGCGAGGGCGTTCGCCCCGATGGTCGTCGTCCAGGGCGTCGCCGACCGTGTCGTGCACGCGCGGAACGGCGACCAGGTGATCGAGCAGTGGCTGGCCCACGACGCCGCACGTCTGCCGTCCGGCGCCGACGGGGGGCCGGTGACCCGGTCCCGGACGACCGACCGTCGCTCCGCCGACGGGCGCCGGTTCACCGTCACGCGCTGGTACTCGCGCCGGGGCCGCAAACGCCTGGAGTTCTGGCGCGTCCACGGCCTCGGCCACGCCTGGTCCGGCGGCGTGCGCGACGGCTCGTACAGCGATCCACGGGGACCGCGTGCCAGCACGGCCATGTGGGCGTTCTTCGCCGCGCAGTCCCTCTGACCACGCGGAGCGGACCGAGTGGGCTATCGACCGCTGCGGGCCCGGACGTCGGCCATCAGCACCGGCCAGTCCTCCGTGAGCGCCTGCCGCCCGGTGAACAGCCCCAGGTGGCCACCGGCCGACGTGCGCCGGACGACGTCCTCGGGGGCGGTCCCCACCGCGTCCGCCGCCGCGAACAGCTGTGCGGGCGGCGTGATGTGGTCGCGCGCGCCGGCGAGCAGGAACAGCGGGCAGGTGATGGCGCGCAGATCGGCCCGCCGTCCGTCGACCACCAAGCGGCCCTGGATGAGCTCGTTGCCGCTGAAGAGGTGCTCGACCAGCCACAGGTAGAACGCGCCGGGGATGTCCTGCGTGTGCTTGAACCAGTCCTCGAAGACCCGGTAGCGCTCGACGTGCTCGGGGTCGTCCACGTTCTCGAACAGCGCCAACTGCCGGCCGAGCTCCGTCTGCGGCTGCATGAGGATGAAGTTGCTGAGGACGGCGCGACCGGACATGTTGCCCCCGTTGAGGGCGACGAGGGTGCGGTAGGGCGCCATGCCGAGCGAGCCGGTGAGGAACGTGGTGGACGCGGCGATCAGCGAGTCACCGGCATGGAAGTCGATCGGCGCACCCGCGAGCGTCAGGGTGTTGACCTTCTCCGGGTGCAGGCTCGCGTAGATCGCGGCCAGCCAGCCGCCCTGGCAGTCGCCGACCAGGTTGACCCGCCCGCCGGCGTGCTCCACCGCACGATCGATGACATCCAGGTAGTCGGTGACCGTCACGTCGCGGGTCTCGCGGGTGGCCGCGCGCCACTCCATCGCGTAGAGGCTGGTCAGGCCGGCCTCGAGCAGCACGGTCAGCTGGCTCTGCCCGGGCGCGAAGTCGACGACGTGCGAGGAGTGGCCGGCCTGGGGCGGCAGCACGAGCGTCGCGATCACGTCGTCCCCGGCGCCTGCGGGGGAGAAGTCGTGCACGTGCGCGAACGGCGTGCTCAGCACGGTGCGGTGCGGGAGGTGCCATGCCGGCTGCCGGCGGTCGGTCATGCTGGTCCACCAGCGGGCCCCGCGGGCGGCCAGGTCCAGTGGGGTGGCCCGCTGTGCCGCGGCGCCGGTCCAGACGCGCCGGGTGGCCTGCGCGAGTTCGGCGAGGCTCGAGGCGGTGCTGGTCGCCGCGTGCCGGGCGAGAACCTGGATCGGCGCGGGCGCGGGCGCGGGCGTGGTGCGGTTGTCGGTGCTGAGCATGTCCGTCCTTCTGCGTGGACCGTGCCTCGGCCAGACTGTTCGACCGGAATGTGCACGGGGTCACACCGACGGTAACCGGCGGTACCGACTCCCACACGTTGCCGGGGTGGCGAGTCGATCCGTAGAACGGATGGGTCGCCGGCCGCGGCCCCCGGCGCTCGCGGCGTCGCTCCGACCGTTGTCGGGTTGCCGGGTCGCCGTCCGGGCGCTGTGCTTCCGAGTGGGCTTCCGGGGACATCTCGCGGCGACACCTTCACTCCAAGCGCCATCTCGCGACCATCCCACAGGATGGTGATAGGATGGTGGCAACGAAAGGGGGTGGCATGGCCGAGGTCGACAAGAGCGAGAAGATCACCGTCAACGTCGGGCTGGTCGACCTGGGCCAGATCGATCTGCTGGTCGACGAGGGCTTCTATGCCAACCGCACCGATTTCATCCGCACCGCCATCCGGCGTCAGCTCGAGAGCCGCGCGACCGCGGTCGACGACACGGTCGCGCGCCGCACTCTGACCCTCGGCTCCCAGCACCTGAGCCGGCAGCAGCTCGAGGAGTTGCGGGCTGCGGGGCAGACCGTCGAGCTGCGAGTCCTCGGCCTCGCCACCGTGGCCGACGACGTCTCCGCGGAACTGGCCCGCGCCACCATCGCGGCCGTGGAGGTGCTCGGCGCTTTCCGGGCCCCGAAAGAGGTCAAGGCGGCCCTCGCCGACCGCATCACCTGACCGTTCCCCCCGCTGAACCAGCGGATCCCGACGGCGCCGGCCGACCGGTGGCGCCGATCTTCCCGACCCCCGAAGGGGCTCCCCATGGACGACGACCGTACTTCCGCCCTGCCCTCAGCACCCCAGATTCCCTGGACCTCCGGGAGCGAGCGGCTCACCGAGGCGCTCGCGGTGCTGCGCCGCACCTTCGGTGACGCCGCCGGTCCGGCCGATTCCGCGAGGGGGCTGCCGGGTCTTTCCCTGCGTCCGACCGGTGCCCGATCCCGGCGGCGGCCCGCGACGCCCCGACAGGGCCTGCTCCAGGGGCTGCGCGGGCTCTCCTCCGACCAGGGCTCGGGACTGCCCGGTCAGCTCGCGGGTCTGCTCTCGGGCCTGCCGTCGGCACCCCGAGGAGGGGCCGGCCCTGCCGCGGCCGCGGCGGCAGCGGCGCCCGGCGGCGAGATCCGGCGCCTCCGCCACACGGAGCCCGCCGGTTCACGCGACTACCACCTCTACATCCCGACGGGCTACACCGGACAGCCGGTTCCACTCGTCGTCCAGCTGCACGGCGGAAAGCAGGACGCGACCGACTGCGCCGCCGGGACGGCCATGAACGCGCTGGCCGAGCGCCACACGTTCCTCGTCGCCTATCCGGAGCAGTCGACGGCGGCGAACAGCGGCGGCTACTGGAACTGGTTCTCGCCCGACGACCAGCGGGCGGGTTCCGGGGAGCCCTCGATCATCGCGGGCATCACCCGCCGGGTCATGGCCGACCAGGCGGTCGACCCGGCCCGGGTGTTCGTCGCGGGCCTGTCCGCCGGCGGGGCGATGGCGGCGGTGATGGCAGCCACGTACCCGGACCTCTACGCGGCGGTCGGCGTTCATTCGGGCATCGCGTACGGTGCCGCGCACGACATGGTGTCCGCCTTCGCGGCCATGCGGACCGGTGGCTCACCGGCACCCGCCGGCCGGATCCCGCTCATCGTGTTCCACGGCGACCGGGACGCGATCGTCGCCCCGGTCAACGCCGACCAGCTCGTGGCCGCGCGTCTCGGCGGAGTGACCACTACGCCGTCCACACGCCGGATCGCAGGCGCCGGCCACGCCGCCACCTGCACCGTGCACGCGGACCGGGAGGGCGCCGTCCTCGTCGAGTCCTGGACCGTGCACGGCGGCGGCCACGCCTGGTTCGGCGGCAGCCCCGCCGGGTCCTACACAGATCCGGCCGGCCCCGACGCGTCCGCGGAGATGGTCCGGTTCTTCCTGTCGCAGGCTCCCCGCGGCTGAGACCGGGCCGCGTGGCCGGTCGTCCGCTGGTGCAGGCGATGGAGGAACTCGTGCCCGACCCGGGCGACCGGCACCGGGTCCTCCGGGAGACGCCGCAGCGGGAGTTCGGGTTCCCCGGGTGAGCGCGCCACCGGAGCGCCAGGCGTCAGGCCGCGGCGGGGGCAGCTTCCGCCCGTGTGGCCGTGCCGAGCACCAGCCGCAGGATGGCGTCGGCGGCGTCCGACTGCGGGGCGTGCCCCGCGCCCGGGAGCAGCTGGAACCGGGAACCGGGGATGAGCGACAGGTAGCGGGGGGTCTGGCCGGCGCCCACCACGTCGAGCACGCCCTGGGCGAGCGTGACGGGGCAGTCGACCGCGTCCAGCCCGGTGGGGACGTCCTGCAGGATCGCCCACCAGAGCATGTTCCAGAAGCCGGTGGAGTCGGCGAAGCCGCCGCGCACCGCGAGCGCCTCGGACCGGCTGGCCTCCCAGGGGCGGGCCCGGAGGCCGCTCAGGAGCACGGCGCGGCCGGCCGGCGTGGCCGCCAGCGGGCCGATCGTGGCCCGATACGTGCGCATCAGGGTGCGCGCCGTGGCCATGAGGAGCCCCTGGTGCACGCGTTCGGCCGGAAGTCCCAGTCCGGAGGGCGAGAGGGCGACCACCGACCGCGCGCGGTGGCGGGCCGCGAGCTCTATCCCGATGCGGGCGCCGAGGGAGTTGCCGAGGACGTGGACGCGGTCCAGGCCACGCTCGTCCAGGTCCGCCTCGACGGCGTCGGTCAGGGCGGCCACGGTCGGTGGCCACGCCGGGGAGGGCGAACCGCCGTGCCCCGGGAGGTCGACGTTCAGCACGTCGAAGTGCTCGGCCAGCCGGGCGACGAGCCCGGTGAAGTCGGCCCGGGTGGAACCGATCCCGTGGAGCAGCAGGAGCGGCTCACCGCGCCCGTCGCGGTCGGCGGCGAGAAGTGTCATGCCCGGTGCAGCGCGCCGATCCGGCACATCCATCCGGTGCCGCACGGTGCGACCGGTCACAGGGGGGCGATCTCGGTGGCGCCGGTCCTTGTCAGCCGCGACCGCCGAGGAGCAGGGCGAGGAAGGCGCGGGCGCTCGGTGTCGACGGCTCGGGCCGCCGGTGGACCACGCTGACCGGGTGCCGCGCGGCCGGATCGGAGAGGCGGAGGACACGAACCCCCGTCGCGGACGAGGCGGTGGACGCGGGGACCAGGGCGGCGCCGAATCCCAGCCGCACGAAGCGGACCACGCTGTCCGAGGTGCCGAGCTCGAAGGCGACCGTTCGGCGCACACCGGCGCGTTCGAAGGCGGCGTCGGCCTGCAGGCGGAGGCCGGACTCCGGCCGCATCTCGACGAAGGCCCCTGCCTCGGCGAGCTGCCGCAGCTCCACCGGACCGCTGCCCGCGACGGGGTGCTCCTCGGGGACGACGGCCACGAGCGGCTCCTCGGCGAGGACGGAGTGCGCCAGCCCCGCCGGGCTCTGCTCGGCGAACAGACCGACGAAGGCGAGGTCGAGCTCGCCGGCCGCCACCTGCTCGGCCATGTGCCGGCTGCCGGTGTCCTCCAGGACGATCTCGACCCCCGGGTGCCGCAACCGGAACGAGCGCAGTGTCCCCTCGACCAGCGGGGTCGCCTTCCCGGCACTCCCGATCATCCCGAGGCGGAGCCGGCCCGTCACCACGCCCGAGAGCGCGGCCAGCTCCGCGCGCGCGGTCTCGGCGCACTCCAGCAGCTGGCGCGCACGCGGCAGCAGCAGCTCTCCGGCGGCGGCCAGCCGGACCGAGCGGCTGGTGCGGTGGAAGAGCGTCACCCCGTGCTCGCGCTCCAGCCGCGCCACCTGGTAACTCAGGGCCGACTGGACGACGTGGCAGCGGGCGGCCGCCCGCGTGAAGCTGCCTTCCTCGACGACGGCGACGAAGTACTCCAGTTGCCGCATATCCATCGCCTTGTCCGATCGCTGGGGCCGAAACCATGTGTTGGACAGATTGATCTGCCGTTCCCAGACTCGTCAACATGACGAGCGTGCAGACCCCGATCGCGGGGCGGCGGCTGGCCACCTTGACCGTGCTGCTCGGCGGACTGACCGCCTTCGGGCCCCTGTCGATGGACCTCTACCTGCCCGCGTTCCCGGTGCTCGCCGCGGACCTGCACGCCACCCAGGCGCAGGTCCAGCTGACGTTGACCGCGGACGTGATCGGGCTGGTGGCGGGGCAGCTCGTCCTCGGCCCGCTGTCGGACGCCTGGGGACGCCGGGGGCTGCTCATCGGCTCCACCGTGGTGTGCGCCGTCGCCTCCCTGCTGTGCGCGCTCGCCCCATCGGCGGCGCTGCTGACCGCCTGGCGGTTCGTCCAGGGCTTCTCCGGGGGCGGCGGCATCGTCCTGGCCCGCGCGGTGGCCTCGGACCTCACGACGGGTGTGGCCGCGGCGCGGCTGTTCTCCCTCTTCATGACGCTCTCCAGCGTCGCCCCGATCATTGCGCCCGTTCTCGGCGGCGTGCTGCTCGTCTGGACCGGCAGCTGGCCGGTGATGTTCTTCCTGCTGGCGGCCCTGAACGCCGCCCTGGCGGCCGCCGTCTGGGTCGCAATCCCGGAGACCCTGGAGCCCGGTCGACGGCACGCCGGTGGCCTCCGTCAGACCGGCCGGGCGTTCCGGACGCTCGGGCGCGACCGGGTGTTCCTCGGCTATGCGCTGACGGTCGCATGCGCCTACGCCTCGCTGTTCGGCTACATCTCCGGCTCGTCGTTCGCGCTGCAGGAGCACTTCGGCCTGTCGGCGGGGCAGTTCAGCGCAGTCTTCGCGCTCAACGCGGCGGGCATGGTCGTCCTGGGACTCCTCAACGCCCGCCTCGTCGCCCGCTTCGCCGTGCGCCGGCTCCTGGTCGTCGGTCTCGTGCTGTCGTCGCTGGCGGCGGTCGTCCTCGTGCTGGTCGTGACCGCGGGATCGTCCCTGGGCGTCCTCGCCGTCCTGCCGCCGCTGTTCGTGGTCGTCGCCACGCGCGGGCTGGTGTCGGCCAACGCCACCGTGCTGGGCGTCCAGCAGGGTGTGGGCGCGGCCGGCTCGGCCTCGGCGGTGCTGGGCGCATGCATGTTCGGCGGGGGCGTGCTCGTCACGCCGCTGCTGGGGCTGGGGGAGGAGGGCTCCCCGGTGCCGATGGCGTTCGTGGTGGCCGGCGGAGCCATCGCCGCGCTGCTCGCCACCGTGCTGCTCACCGGCCGGGACGAGGCCGCGGCGACCGCCCGTCCGTGACCCCCTGACCCATCGGCAGACCGCCCACCGTGGCGCTGCCGGCTCGGCGTCCCCGCAGGGGCGCTGATCCGGTGCCCCGGGTTCATGGCTACAGGTCGACGGACCTGCCCATGGTCAGAGTCCGGTCGGCCGGAAGCCCGAAGTAGGCGGTCGGGTCGGCGGCGTTGCGAGCGAGGGCCATGAAGAGGACCTTGCGCCACTGAGTCATTCCGGAGGCGGCCGTGCGCCGGATGGGCCCGCGGGACAGGAAGTAGGAGGCGTCCGTGACGTCGATCCGCCCGTTCTCCAGGAGGCCGGCGTCGCAGGCCTGGCGCAGCGCTGCGGGCAGGTTCGGGTCCTCGGAGAACCCGTAGCGGATCGAGAGGTGGTGGACGCGGTCGTCGTCGTGGCCAAGGTTGTCGCACTCGAACCGTTCCTCCGGGTGGACGTGCGGCACGTTGGCCGACTTCGCCGACACGATCACGACGTCGTGGTGCAGCACACCGTTGTGCCGCACGTTTGCCCGCAGTGCCAGCGGTGCGGTGTCCTTCCCCGGATGCGGGAAGACGGCGGTGCCCGGCACGCGGGGGATCCCGCGGTCGTACAGCTCGTCGACGAACTCGCGCAGCGAGCCCTCCTCCTCCTGCCGGTTGGCGGCCACGATCTCCCGGCCGCGCCGCCACGTCGTCATGACGGTGAAGACGAGGAGCGCGATCACCAGCGGCAGCCATCCGCCGTGGGCGATCTTCGAGAGGTTCGCCGACAGGAACGTGAGCTCGACCGCGCCGAAAGTCAGTGCGCCGAGGGCCAGCTGCCAGGGCCGCCACCGCCAGAGCACGCGGGCGACGAGCAGGAGGAGCACGGTGTCGATCACGAGAGCGCCGGTGACGGACACTCCGTACGCCGTGGCGAGGCGCTCCGCGGAGCGGAACGAGAGCATGACGACGAGGACGCCGGCGAACAGCAGTGCGTTGATCCCCGGCAGGTAGATCTGCCCGCCCTCGTGCTTGGAGGTCTGCCGGACCGTGACCGGTGGCAGCAGACCGAGCTGGACGGCCTGCCGCGACAGCGAGAAGGCGCCTGAGATCACCGCCTGGCTCGCGATGACGGTCGCCGCGGTCGCCAGCAGGATCATCGGCACTCGGGCCCAGGCCGGGAAGAGCAGGTAGAAGGGGCTGCTCGCGTCTCCCGGGTGGCGCAGGATCAGGGACGCCTGGCCGAGGTAGTTCAACGTCAGCGCCGGGAACACGACGAAGAACCAGGCGCGCAGGATCGGCTGCCGGCCGAAGTGGCCCATGTCGGCGTAGAGCGCCTCCGCGCCGGTGATGACCAGGACGATCGCGCCCATGGCGATGAAGGCGATGCCGGGGTGCTCCAGGACGAAGAGGACCCCGTAGGTCGGTGACAGGCCCCTGAGCACACCGGGCTCGGCGATGATCCCGGAGATCCCGGCGACGGCCAGCGCCAGGAACCACAGGAGCATCACCGGGCCGAACAGCGTCCCCACCTTCCCGGTACCGAAGCGCTGCAGCGCGAACAGCCCGGTGAGGATGGCCGCCGCGACCGGCACCACGAGGTGCCCCAGGCCGGGGGCCACGACATGCACGCCCTCGACCGCCGACAGGACGCTGATCGCGGGTGTGATCAGCGAGTCGCCGTAGAAGAGCGAGACACCCAGTATCCCGATCACCACGAGGACTGCCGTGGCCTGCGAGCGTGCCCCGTAAAGGCGGCGGATCAGCGCGGTGAGGGCCATGACGCCGCCCTCGCCCTCGTTGTCGGCGCGCATCAGGATCCCGATGTACTTGACCGACACGATGAGGGTGATGGACCAGAACATCATCGAGATGACGCCGTAGACGTCGCCCTCGGTGGGGCGCACGGCGCCGTTGTCGATGGAGAACACGGTCTGCAGCGCGTAGAGCGGGCTGGTGCCGATGTCGCCGAAGACGATGCCGAGCGCGGCGAGCACGACGCCGCCGGCCCACCCTTGGGCGGTCGGGTGGCCGGGAGCGGTGTCGCCACCGTCGGCCGCCGCGGGTCCGGACTCCTGCGGCGCACCGGGTGCGGTCGGCGCCGTTGCCTGGGCCGGCCGGTCGGAGTCGACGCCGGGGCCCGCTGGGGACGCCGACCCCCCACTCCGACCAGTCGTCGGGACCGGTTCGCTCGTCACCAGACACCCCCAGGCCATAGGACCGTGCCCCCGACAAGTGTCTACCCGACGTCAGCGTCGGCGGCGATCGAAGGCGCGTCCGGTCAGTGGCAGCGGCCGCCTCCGCGGCCGGACTACTCGACGGGGGCTGCGTCGTCGGCGCGGTGGCCGGGGAGCAGGCCCGAGCGGACGAGCCGCTGGGCCAGTGCCGTGCCGTCCCCGGCGCGGAAGATCGGGATCGCGCCGACGGTCTCCTGCGTCTCGGGCGCGGCGGTGCCGATCGGTGCGACGGTGCGCAGGGCGATGGCTGCCACCTGCTGGGGGTGGGCCCGGGCGAAGTCCCGGTAGATCGCGGGGTCGTGCTCACCGTCGTCCCCGATCAGGACCCAGTCCACCCCGGGCACCTCCGCCGCCAGCCGCTCCAGCGACCTCCGCTTGTGAGCCGTGCCGCTGCGGAAGAGCGCGCGCGGGCTGATGCCCCAGTCGGTCAGGAGGAGGGCGCCCGGCGGAAAGCCGTGCCGGTCGAGGAAGTCGGCGATCGGACCCGCCAGGTTCCACGGCCCGTTGCTCAGGTAGATGACCGGTGCGTTCGGAGAATCTTCGACGAGGCGGCTGAGCAGCGACGCCATGCCGGCCACCGGACGGCGCGTCGAGCCATTACCGGCGAAGGTCCGCCACGCAGCCCGGAGGGGATGCCGGATACCGGTGATCCAGACCGTGTCGTCGATGTCGCAGACGACCCCTCGGGTGGCGTCGGGGTTGGCCACGTGCACCGGTGCCGGCACCGGCGGGCGGCCCTCGACGTGCAGGAACGCCTCGATCCGCCCCGGGGGCAGATCGACGGGGACGGTGAGGTCGATCAGACCGGCCTCGTCGGCACGTGCACGCACGCGGATGGCGCCCAGGCTGGCGTCGATCTCGCCGGACGGCTGTTCCAGGGTGAGCAGCCGCCGCCACACGGGGACGTCGGCGCGGGCGTTGGGGTCGGTGCCGGCCGGGGCCAGCAGCAGCCGTCCGCGCACCCGCGCGCGGCCCTGTGCGGCATAGCCGGGATAGCCGAGGGCCGCGGTCGTCCAGCCGCGGCGACGTGCCCGGTCGGAGAGAACCGCATTGACGCGGGTCTGCACCCGGTACGCGGTCGCGACGAATCGCACCGACCGGCGTGGGGAAGCGTCGGGTCGGTCGGACAACGAGCACCTCCGTGAGGACGCAGCAGCCAGCAGACCGTACTGAGGTTTCCTCGACTCGTCCTCCGGCCCTAGGACGACGTGATTCGCCCGCCCGCGACGTCGATGGTGAGGCCGGTGAGCCACCCGGCGGCGTCCGAGGCCAGGAAGAGGGCTACCTGCGCGACGTCGTCGGTCGTGCCGAGTCGATGCAGGGGATGCATCGCGGCGACCTGCTCCTGGACCGCTGGGGGCATCCGCGCGGCGACCTTCTCCGTCCGGATCGACGACGGTGCGATCGCGTTGATGCGCACGCCGTACGGCCCGATCTCGGCGGCGAGAGTCCGGGTGAGCATCCCGACCCCGGCCTTGGCGACGCCGTACGCCAGGTTGGCCTGGCTGGGTTGGCGTCCGGCCGACGACGACATGGTGAGGATCGACCCGGCGCGGCGCTCGAGCATCGACGGCAGGAACGTCTGGATGGTGAGGAACGTGGACGTGAGCTCGGCGTCGAGGACCTCTCTCCACCGCTCCTCGGTCAGCTCGACGGTGGGCACCGGAGCGCCCTGACCGCCGGCGAACGCTCCGAGGACGTCGACCGCGCCGAGTTCGGCCTCGACCTGCTCGCGCACCCGGACGAGGGCCGCGGCATCGGTCACGTCCGCGGTCGCGGCGATGGCGGCGCCGCCGGCGGACGTGATCCCGGCGACCACCGTGTCCAGGGCGGAGCGGTCGCGGGCGACGACGCAGACGCGCGCTCCCTGGGCCGCGAACGCGCGGGCGGTCTGCGCACCGATGCCGCGCGAACCGCCGGTGACCAGCACCGTCTTGGACCGCAGGTCGGAGTAGGTCACCACCATCCGACGATCGTGCCCGAGCCGGTCCGTTCCATCGACGGTCGCGCTGCTGCCGGTCCGCCGTGAGCCGCCTTCCAGCGGGCGGAAGGACCCCGGGCCGGGGGGTTCCATTCGGTTGCGCACCGCATCGCCGGTGTGCGATCGTCCCGCCGATCGTGATCCGTCGGCGGGAGGTGAGACCCATGAACGCAGCGTCGGTAATGGGTGCTTCCCTGCAGTGCACGATCGCGCGACTGAGGTAGTCGCCACCGGGAGCGCCCCCAGGCAATTCGCGAAAGGCGACTCCCATGAGCACGAACCGCTACGTCACTCGGCACGTCACCCCGACGACTCCCGACCGGCCGAGGCCCGACCAGGAACAGCCCCGGCTCGACGCTCCCGGGCGGGCGAGCGCCGTGGGGAAGCGGGCGTTGGTCCTCGGTGGTGGTGGATCGGCAGGCAACGCCTGGGTGATCGGTGTCGTCGCCGGCCTCTTCGACGCCGGGCTGGACGTGACCGATGCCGACCTGATCATCGGCACCTCGTCCGGATCGACGGCCGCCGCCCAGATGGCTGGCGCGACCCCGACCGACCTGTTCGCCGACATCCTGGCCGCCGTGCCGCCGCAACGGCCTGGTCCGGTCGGACGCGACGGCGGCCGCGGTCCGATCAGGCCGGCGGTGAACCATCTGGAGCGAACCAGCCGGATCATCGGCGCCGCGCAGGATCCGGCCGACATGCGCCGCCGGCTGGGCGCGGGGGCGCTCGAGCTGGATGCGGCGTCGGACGACTCCAGCGGGATGCGGTGGCGGACCACCGTCGCCGCCCGGCTGCCCGACCAGCGCTGGCCGCAACGCCCGATGTGGATCGTGGCCGTCGATGCCCGATCCGGTGAACCGGTCGTGTTCGACCGCCACAGCGGGGTCGATCTGGTGGACGCCGTCGCCGCCAGCTGTTCCAGCGGCCCGCCCTACGGCATCGGCGACAGCCGATTCATCGACGGCGGATACCGGCGCAGCGCCGAGAACGCCGATCTCGCGGCCGGCTGCGAGCGGGTGCTCGTGCTGTCGCCGCTGGGCGGCAGGTCACGGGCACCCCTGAACTGGGGCATGCATCTGGCTGCACAGGTCGAGGAACTGCGCTCCGGCGGCAGCAGGGTCGAGACGATCCTCCCGGACAGCGCCTCCCGCGACGCATTCGGCGACGACATGATGGATCTGTCGACGCGCGCTCCCGCCGCTCGAGCGGGTCACGGCCAGGGCAGAGCCCTGGCCGGGACGCTCACCGAATTCTGGCGCGGACAGCTGCACCGATCGTGACCGACAGGACCACCTGCACGGCCTCCTCGCCAGGATCCATGACCTCGAGAAGCCACCACCAGGAGACCAGCCATGAGCCTTCCCGCAGTGACCACCCAGCACTCCGACCCAGCCGTGGTGTCGTTGTCCGACGCACACACCGTTCCGCCGTACGCGGGCGTGCCGCGGCCCTACGTCGGGGCCCCGTCCGTGCGCGGGGACGGGAACGGGTGGCGGTGATGACGGGTCGCCTGCACGAGGCGGTGTCCTGGCCGGTACGCACCGCGCGCCTCACCCTGCGCCCGGCCGTCGCGGACGACCTGGCTGCCACCTGGGAGTACCGCCGGCTCCCGGAGGTCAGCCGATGGCTCGCCCGTGCGCCCGCCAGATCGGAGGAGTACGGCGAACACTTCCTCGACCCGGACACGCTCGCCAGGACCGTCGTCGTGGAGCTCCAGGGGGCGGTCATCGGTGACCTGATGCTCAGGGTCGAGGACGCCTGGGCGCAGGCCGAGGTCGCCGACCGCGCGCGAGGCACCCAGGCCGAGCTCGGGTGGGTGCTGCATCCGGAGCATGCGGGGCACGGATATGCCACAGAAGCCGTCCGGGCCCTGATCGACCTCGCCTTCGACGACCTGGGGCTCCGCCGGGTGACGGCGGGCTGCTTCGCCGCGAACGAGCCGTCGTGGCGGTTGATGGAACGCGTGAGCATGCGCCGGGAGACCGTCACCGTCCGGGAGTCGCTGCACCGCTCCGGGGAATGGCTCGACGGAATGGGCTACGCCCTGCTCGCCGATGAGCGGCGCAGCACCGACGCCGCGGGGCCCGCTCCGGGCACGTGAGGACGCTCGCCGGGCGGCGACGAGGACAGGCCCGGACCCGGCGGCGCCGGATCACAGCCGATTCTCAGCGGACGGGGGCACGCTCCGTCCGTGCGGACCGGTGCGTCTCCCACCGCGCGGCGCGCCCTTCAGGGCGTCGTCGTCGGCACGGTGGTCGTGGGCGCGTGGCTCCTGGTCTTCCGCGTCTCGCCACGGCCGGTCTGGCACCACACCTTCGACCTGCGCGTCTACCGGGGGGCGGTCCGGTGGTGGCTCGACGGGCACCCGGTCTACGACTTCGTGCGGCCGCAGACGCAGAAGGGGTTCACCTATCCGCCCTTCGCCGTCCTGGTGCTGCTGCCCCTCGCGTGGGGCACGGAGGCCACAGCCACCGTCCTGCTGACCGCAGTGTCCGCCGTGCTCGTCGTCCTGACGACGACGTGGATCGTCGCGCCGGTGGCCGACCGGCACGGGTGGCCGCGCTGGGTCTCGCTCGGGATCGCGGTACCGCTGGCCTTCGCGACGGAGCCGGTCCGGGAGACCCTCGGCTGGGGCCAGATCGACCTGGTGGTCGCGGCGCTCGTGCTCGCCGACGTGGGGGCGCTGCGGCGTGGCCGTCCGTGGGCGGGCGTGGGCATCGGCCTGGCCACCGCCATCAAGGTGACGCCGGCGCTGTTCGTCGTCTACCTGGCGGGAACGCGGCGGTGGCGGGCCGCCGGGCTCGCGTGCGGCACGTTCGGGGTCACGGTGCTCGCCGGCTTCCTGGTCGATCCGTCGACGCGGTACTGGACCCGGCTGCTGTGGCAGACGGACCGCGTCGGACATCCCACCAACCCCAACGACCAGTCGCTGCTGGGCCTCCTCGCCCGATGGCCGGGCGCCGGCCCGCCGAGCCGGGTGCTGTGGGCGGCTCTCGCAGTCGCGGTGCTGATCGGAGGACTCGGCCGGGCGGTGCGGCTGTCGCGCCGGGGGGACGACCTCGCGGGCGTCACGGTCACCGGTCTGACCGCCTGCCTGATCAGCCCCATCTCGTGGGTCCACCACCTGTACTGGGTCCTCCCCGCCGTCGTCGTGCTGGTCGACATCGCCGCGGGGACACCCGTCGCGGCCGCGCGGGCCGGACGACGTCCGGAGGCGGTGCGCTGGGCGGCCGCAGCGGCCGCGCTCGTCGTCACCGGGGCGTTCGCCTGCTCGCTGATCTGGTTCTTCACCCTGGCGCGGCCGTCGCCGTGGACGGTCGCGGGGGAGAACGCCTACGTGTTCCTGATGCTGGGCCTGGTCGCCGGCCTGCCCGCCCGGCAGCTCCGGAACGTTCTCAGCGGGTCCTCAGCGTCGCGGGCGCAACCTCGTGAACAGCCGTCGCCGACGTGAGGGGAGGTCTCCATGGAGACCGGCGTGCTGAGCTCGGCGGTTCCCCCCGAGCTCGCCTGGCTGCCGCCTCCGGTCCTCGACGTCGTCGTGCCCGTGCACGACGAGGAAGCCGCGCTGGAGCCGTGTCTGCGCAGGCTGCACGCCCATCTCGCCGCCTCGTTCCCGTACTCGTTCCGGATCACCGTCGCGGAGAACGGCAGCACCGATGCGACGGTGGCGGTGGCCCGCCGTGTGGCGGCTCAACTGCCCGACATCGCCGTCGTGGTCCTTCCCCAGCCGGGCCGCGGCCGGGCGCTGCGAACGGCGTGGCTGGCCTCCGATGCGCAGGTGCTGGCCTACATGGACGTCGACCTCTCCACCGACCTGGACGCCCTGCTCCCGCTGGTCGCCCCGCTGATCTCGGGGCACTCCGACATGGCGATCGGCAGCCGGCTCGCGCGGTCCTCCCGGGTGGTCCGCGGGCCGCAGCGGGAGATCATCTCGCGCTGTTACAACGTGCTGCTGCGGGGCACGGGCACCACCTCGGCATCGGACGCGCAGTGCGGGTTCAAGGCGATCCGCGCCGACGTGGCCGCATGGCTCCTGCCGCTGGTGGAGGACGACGGCTGGTTCTTCGACACCGAGCTGCTCTGGCTGGCCGAGCGCGTCGGGTTGCGCGTGCACGAGGTCCCGGTCGACTGGATCGACGATCCCGACAGCCGGGTGGACATCGGCGCGACCGCCCGGGCGGACCTGGCCGGCATCGTCCGGCTCCGCCGCACGCAGCTGAGCGGGGGGCTGCCGCTGGCCGAGCTGCGGGCCCGTCTCGCCCGCCGGCCACTGCTCGACGGGGCCGGCGCGCCGTCGGAGGTCGCAGGCCAGCTCGTCGCCTTCGCGGTGATCGGCGGGCTGTCCTTCGTGGCCTATCTGCTGCTGTTCCTCCTCCTGCGCGGCATCGGCACCGCGCAGGAGGCCAATCTCGGGGCGGTGCTGATCACGACCGTCGGCAACCTGGCGGCCAACCGCCGGTGGACCTTCGGGGTCACCGGCTCGGCCGGGGCCGGCCGCGCACAGCTGCAGGGCCTGCTGGTCCTCGTCCTCGGCCTCGTGCTGACCAGCGGCGCGCTGGCGCTGCTCCACGGAGCCGCCCCGGCGGCGCCGCGGACGGCCGAGATCGCGACGCTCGTCGTGGCCACCGCCGTCGCGACCGTGCTCCGCTTCGTGCTCTTCCGGTACTGGATCTTCCGGGCCCCCCGCTCCGCCGCGCCCGGCCCACACCCCAGGCGACCGCTCGGGAGCGGCGTGACGGCATCGAACGGCCGCACGGCGTAGGGCCGCGGCCACACTGGTCGAGGGAGGTGGACGGCGTGAGGGTGCTGCTGGTGGAGGACGAGGTCCGCCTGGCCGAGAACGTCCGACGCGGGCTCGCCGCCGAGGGTTTCGTCGTCGACGTGGTGCACGACGGCGCCGAGGGCCTGTTCCAGGGACAGGTGAACGACTACGACGTCGTCGTCCTCGACATCATGCTGCCCGGGCTCAACGGCTACGAGGTCTGCCGGCGGCTGCGGGCCGGCGGCGTCTGGAGCCCCGTGCTCATGCTGACCGCCAAGGACGGCGAGTACGACCAGGCCGACGCGCTGGACCTCGGCGCCGACGACTACCTCACCAAGCCGTTCTCCTTCCTCGTGCTGGTCGCGAGGCTGCGCGCGCTCATCCGCCGGGGTGCGCCGGCGCGCCCGACGGTGCTCCGGGCCGGGGACCTCGCCCTCGACCCGGCCCGGCGGACCGTGCGTCGCGACGGCGCGGAGATCGTGCTGACCCCGCGCGAGTTCGGGGTGCTGCACGTCCTCATGCGCCACCGCGGGGACGTCGTCTCCAAGTCCGCGATCCTCGAGTCGGTGTGGGACGCCCACTACGAGGGCGACGCGAACGTCGTCGAGGTCTATGTCGGCTACCTGCGCCGCAAGATCGACCAGCCGTTCGGCCGGCACGCCATCGAGACGGTCCGCGGGATGGGCTACCGGCTGGCAGCCGGAGGTGGCTGAACAGGACGGCGTGGGCGGCGGCGCCTGGCGCGACCGGGTGGGCGGCGTGCGCGTGCGGGCCGCCCTGGCGGCGACCTGCGTGGTCGGCGTGATCCTGGCCCTCTCCGCCGTCGCCTTCGTCCTGCTCCAGCGCCGCGAACTGGAGTCGACGCTGCTCGGGGTGGCCCGTCAGGAGGCGGCCGCCGTCGCCGCGCAGGTGGCCCGGAACGGCACGACGGCGGTCGACGTCACCCCGGCCGGGGCGGGGGAGCAGGTGCTCGTGCAGGTTCTCGACGCCGACGGCACGGTGGCCGCGGCCAGCCCCGCGATCAGGCGCGCGCCGCCGCTGGTCGGCGCCCGGCCGCAGCCCGGGACCACCGTCACCGTGCGGGAGGACCGCCTTCCGGTGGGGGAGGAGGACCCGTTCGCCGTCGTCGTCCAGGGTGTGCGCGGGCCGGAGGGCCCCGCGGTCGTGGTCAGCGCGCACAGCCTCGAGACGGTCCGCCGGGCCAACGACGTGCTGATCCGGCTGCTGGCCCTCGGCTACCCGGTGCTGCTCGGGCTGGTGGCGGCGACGTCGTACTGGCTGACCGGCCGCGCGCTCGCGCCGGTCGAGGCGATGCGTCGTCGGCTCGCCGGGATCACGGCGACCGACCTCTCCGCGCGCGTGCCCGTGCCGCCGTCGCGGGACTCGGTGGCCCAGCTGGCCCGCACGATGAACGAGACGCTCGACCGCCTCGCCGCGGCGACCGAGGCGCAGCGGCGCTTCGTCGCCGATGCCTCGCACGAGCTGCGCAGCCCGCTGGCCACCATCCGGGCCGCGCACGAGGTCGCCGCCGTCCACCCCGAGGTCGTCGATCGGGCGACGCTGCACGCCGACGTCATGGCCGAGGTCGGCCGGCTGGAACGGCTCGTCGACGACCTCCTGTTCCTCGCGCGGTCCGACGAGAGCGGGGTGCGCCTGGAGCGGGGCGAGGTCGACCTCGACGACCTGGTGGACGGCGAGGCCGGCCGGTTGCGCCGCACCTCCGACCTGCGGATCGTCTCCCGCCTGCGGCCGGTGCGCGTGTCCGGGGATCGGCACCAGCTGGCCCGCGCACTGCGCAACCTCTGCGACAACGCGGCCCGCTACGCCGCCGGCTGCGTCGAGCTCACGGTGGCCGGCGACGGTGAGGAGGCCGTCGTGGACGTCGTCGACGACGGGCCGGGCATCCCCGCGGCCGAGCGTCAGCGGGTGTTCGACCGCTTCGTGCGGCTCGACGGCAGCCGCGGCCGGGCGGCCGGGGGCGCGGGGCTCGGGCTGGCCATCGCGCGCGAGATCGCCCGCGCGCACGGAGGGGATCTCGCGGTCGTCGACTCCGAGCCGGGCGCCCACCTGCGGCTGCGGCTGCCCCTCGACTGAGCAGCCGGGTCGCCGCTTCCGGCGGCCGTCAGGTACCGGCGCCCGCGGCCGGCAGCAGCAGGCTGAACACCGGAGGCCGGGCGCGGGTGAGCACGAGCCGGCCGCCCTCGGCCTCGGCGAGCGCGCGGGCCAGGGCCAGACCGATCCCGTGCCCGGGTGAGCCGCCGTCCCTGGAGCGGAAGACCTGGTGGGGTTCGGGCGGCCCCTCGCCCTGGTCGGACACGTCGACGGCGAGCGTCGCCCCGGCGTCGCGCACCACCAGACCCACCGTGCCGGTCCCGTGCACGACGGCGTTGTCGAGCAGCACGTCGACCACCTGCCGGACCGCCGCCTCCGATGCGTGGGCGTCGGGGAGCGCGGGAGCGACGGTGACCTCCAGCCGCCGGCCGCGCCCCTGGAGGACCGGCGCCCAGGCCGCGGACCAGTCCGCCACCAGGGGGTCCAGCTCCAGCGCCGCCCGCTCCCCGCGGGTGTGCCGGGCCAGGGACAGCAGGTCGCCGATCGTGCGCTCGAGCCGGTCGGCGGATTCCAGCGCCTGGACGAGGGCCGCGCGCCGGGCGGGCTCGGGTGCGTCGAGCGCCGTCTCCAGCGTCAGCCGCAGCCCGGTGAGCGGCGTCCGCAACTGGTGGGAGGCGTTCGAGGAGAAGGCGCGCTCCCGCGAGACGACGTCGTCCAGGCGGTCGGCGGTCACGTCGAGCGCGGAGCCGGCGGCGTCGATCTCCGGGATGCCGCTGGCCGTCGTCCGGACGCTGAAGTCGCCCTCGCCGAGCCGCTGCGCCGCGCCGGCCAGCGACTCCAGCGGGGCGGACAGCCGACGTGCCTGCCACCGGGCCACGAGCCACGTGACGCCGACCGCGGCCACGCCGAGCGCCAGCATCACGCTCCACGCGCCGGCGATCCGCAGCCACACCCCGGGGTAGGGGCTCGCCGCCCGGATCACACCGGTGACCGTGGTGCCGTCGGTCACCGGGACGGCGACGGCGAGGCCCCCCACCGCGTCGGCATCGCTCTCGACCTGCCCGCTGGTGGCGTCGGACACGACGTCGTCCGCGCGGGCGGGTCCGTGGCCGGTGACCCGGGCGCCGTCCGGGGTGTAGAGCGCCAGCACGATGTCGGACCCGGACGACGGCAACGACGTCACCTGCTCGCCGCGGGCCAGTTGCACCGCCACGCCGATCGCCGCAACATCGGCGACGTGCTCGGCCTCGGCCGCCTCGTCGCCGAGGAAGGAGGCCGCCACGGCGTAGCTCAGGGGGGCGCCGAACAGCGTGATGGCCAGCACGGCCGCGGCGACCGCGAGCGTGACGATGCGCCGGCGCACTCAGGCACCGCCACCCGGGCGTTCCATGCGGTAGCCGTGGCCCCGGAGCGTCGTGATCGGTGGTGGCGCATCCGGGCCGGCCACCGCGGCGAGCTTCCGGCGGACCGCGGCCACGTGGACGTCGAGCGTCTTGGTCGAGCCGTACCAGTGGGCGTCCCAGACGTCGGCCATGAGCGCCTCGCGGCTCACCGCGTTGCCCGCGTCGGCCGCCAGCCGGGCGAGCAGTTCGAACTCCTTGGCGCGCAGCTGCACCTCGAGGTCGTCGACCGTGACCCGCCGGGCGGCGGCGTCGACCACCAACCGGCCGACCACGACCTGTTCCTGGCTGGGCGGCACGACCGCCTGACGCCGCAGGTGCGCGCGGACGCGGGCGAGCAGCTCGCCGAACCGGAACGGCTTGGTGAGGTAGTCGTCGGCACCGGCCTCCAGGCAGACCACCACGTCCATCTCGTCGGTGCGCGCGGTGAGCACGACCAGCACCATGCCGGGGGAGGAGGCGCGCAGCCGGCGGCAGACCTCCACGCCGTCGAGGTCGGGCAGGCCGAGGTCGAGGAGGGCCATGTCGAACGTCCGCCCGGCCGCGGCGTCGAGCCCCTTGCGCCCGGTCCGCTGCCACGACACCGCGTGCCCGTGCGCCCGCAGGCCGCTCGTCAGCGCGGCGCCGATGGTCTCGTCGTCCTCGACGACCAGCAGGTCCCCCACGGGCACGGACGCTAGGGCGCGGACCTGTGCGTCCCCTGTGGGCCACCTGTGCGGCATCTGCTCCCGGTCAGGACGTTTGCCGTCCGCTTCCCTGCGGTGAACCGGCCGGTGGCCGCTCCCTGGCCATCGTGGACGCATGCGGACAGCGGCGGGGATCGGGCGGACGTCCAGGGTGCTGATCGTCAGCGGCAGCGTCGGGGCGGGGCACGACGGCGCGGCCCACGAGCTGGCTGCGCGGCTGGGAAGCGCCGGCGTCGAGGTCACGGTGCGGGACTTCCTCGACGCGGTACCCCGCCCGGTGGCGCGGGTGCTCCGCGGGGGCTACGTGATGACGGTGGAGCGAGCGCCCCTGGTCTTCGAGGTCCTGTTCCGGGGCCTGGAGCGACAGGGTCTGCTCTGGGGTGCCGAGCACCTGGTCTGCGCCCGCGCTGCCCGGACGGTCGCCGGCTGGGTCGAGGAGTTCGCCCCCGACCTGGTCGTGTCGACCTACCCGCCGGCCAGCCAGGCCATCGGCACACTGCGCGCAGACGGCCGCCTTCCGGTGCCCGCGTACACCTATCTGACCGACCCGGCCGTGCACATCAGCTGGCTGCACCCGGCCGTCGACCGCCACCTGACGGTCACCGCGGCCAGTGCCGACCAGGGCGCGGCCGCCTACGGCATGACCTTCGAGGTGGCCGGCCCGCTCGTGCCCGAACGCTTCGCGCGGCGCCTGCCGGTGGCCGAGCGGATGGCGCTGCGCGCCGAGCTCTCGACCGGGGCCGATCGTCCGCTCGCGCTGCTCGTCGGTGGCTCGCTCGGGCTGGGGCGCGTGGCCGAGACGGTGGAGGACATCGTCGCCGCCGGGTGCACCGCCGTCGTCCTGTGCGGCCGCAACGAGGCCCTGCGCCGGCGCCTGACCGGGCCGGACGTCGTCGCCCTCGGCTGGCGGGACGACGTCGACCGCCTCATGCAGGCCGCGGACGTGCTCGTGCAGAACGCGGGTGGGCTGTCCTTCACCGAGTCGCTGGTCGCCGGGCTGCCGGCCGTGACCTACCGGCCGATCCCCGGACACGGCCGGGCCAACGCGGCGGTGCTGCAGGAGGCCAGGCTCGCCCCGTGGGCCCGCGACCGGCAGGAGCTCGCCCGGCACCTGCACACGCAGTCGGCGCGCGGGCGCACCGAGCACCTGTTCGACGATCCCGCCGACCTCGTGCTCGGCCGCCCGGCCGGGATCCTCGCGGGGGTGGCGGCGTGAGGCGGCTCGTGCCGGCGCTGGCCCTGCCGCTGACCGCGGCGGCGGTGGCCCACGCGGTGCCGGCCGTCACCGCCCGCGGCCCGGCCCGACGCCTCACCCCGGGCCTGGCGGGGGAGGGGCGACCGGGCGGGGTCGCGCTGACCTTCGACGACGGTCCGGATCCCGACGGCACGCCGGCGGTGCTGCAGACCCTCGCCGACCTGGGCTGGCGCGCCACCTTCGTCATGCTCGGCTCCCAGGTGCGCCGCCACCCCGACATCGCGCGACTGGTCGTCGAGGCGGGGCACGAGGTCGGGGTGCACGGGACGATCCACCGCAACCACCTGATCCGCACGCCGTGGGCGATCCGCCGGGACCTGCGCCTCGCGAGCGGGCAGATCGCCGAGGCGACCGGCGTCCGGCCCCGATGGTTCCGACCGCCCTACGGCATCCTCACCGCCGGCACTCTGTGGGCGGCCCGCGATCTGGATCTCGTCTCGGTGCTCTGGACGGCCTGGGGCAAGGACTGGCGGGGCGGTCCACCGGACCGGGTCGCGGCGGAGGTGATGCGCACGCTGCGTGATGGCGGCACCGTGCTCCTGCACGATTCCGACTGCACCAGCCGGCCCGGCTCCTGGCGGTCCACCGTGGCCTCCCTTCCGCTGCTCGCGGCGCAGGTGGAGGGCCTGGAGGTGCGCACGCTCGGCGACCACCTGGGGCCGGCGTGCTGACCGCTGTCCTGCTCTCCCTGGCCGGGGCGTGGGCGTTCGCCGTCGCCACGGTCGTGCAGCACCGGACCGCGACGGACGCCGCGGAGGTCCAGGGCAGTCGCTGGCTGCTGCGCCTGCCCCGCCGGCCGGCGTGGCTCGCGGGCCAGGCCGCCGGAGCGCTGGGTGTGGCGCTGCACGTCGCCGCGCTGCGCAGCGGTCCGGTCGCGCTGGTCCAGCCGTTGCTGGCCAGCGGGCTCGTGTTCGCGCTCCTGCTGGGGGCGTGGATCGACCGCCGGCATCCCGGGCGCCCGCTGCCGGGGCTCCGCCAGTGGCTGGCCGCCCTCGCGGTCGCCGGCGGACTGACGGCGTTCCTGCTCTCGGCGCGGCCGCGGGCCGGCACCTCGCTCGCGCCGGCCGCGGCGCTGGCGGTGGTCGCGGGGGCGACGCTCCTCCTGGCCGGGCTGGCCGTGTTCTGGACCCGCCGGCCGGCGTTCCCGCGCCGGGCAGCCGTCCGCGGGGCGGCCGCGGGCGCCTGTTTCGGCGTCACCGGGCTCCTGCTCAAGCAGGTGGCGGCGGGCCCGCCGTGGTCGCCCGCGGTCGTCGGGACGGCGGTCGCGCTCGCCGTGGTGGCCCTCGTGGGCGTCGCGATGTCCCAGGCGGCGTTCGCCGCGGGACCGCTCGTGGACTCCCTGCCGGTGACCACGGTGCTGGAACCGGCGATCGGCGTCCTGCTGGCGGGGCCGCTGTTCGGCGAGGTCCTGCTCCGTGGCGCGACCGCGCGGGCGGGCCAGCTCGCCGGCGCTCTCCTCCTCGGAGCGGGGCTGGTCGTGCTGGCCGGACGCCGGCGGACGAGCGCCGAGGAGCCGGTGCCGGCGGTCGCCGGGCGTCGTCCGGCGGACCTGACGAGGGTGTCGCCGTGAGCACGCTCGCCGTCCCGGGCGTCCAGGACCGGCGTGCCCGGCTGAGCGCTCCGCCGACCCTGCGGTGGGAGCGGCCGGCCACCGGAGCCCTGCTGGCCGGCGCGGCCGCGCTCTACCTGGTGGGCCTCGACCGCAGCGGCTGGGGCAACTCGTTCTACGCCGCCGCCGCGCAGGCCGGCGCGCAGGGCTGGAAGGCCTTCTTCTTCGGCGCCTCCGACGCACCCGCCACCATCACGGTCGACAAGCCACCGGCCGCCATCTGGCTGATGAGCCTGTCGGTCCGGCTGTTCGGCCTGTCCAGCTGGTCGCTGCTCGTGCCTGAGGCACTCCTGGGCGTGGCGACCGTCGCGCTGCTCGTGGCCACGGTCCGCCGGGTCGCCGGACCGTGGGCGGGCCTGCTGGCCGGTCTGCTGTTCGCGCTCACGCCGGTCCTGACCCTGATGGCACGGGTGGACGACCCGGACGCCCTGCTCACCCTGCTCCTGGTCGCCGCGGCGTGGAGCACGACCCGCGCCATCGACGACGGCAGGTTCCGCTGGGCCGTGCTCACCGGGGCACTCCTGGGCGTCGCCTTCCTGACGAAGTCGCTGGCGGCCCTCCTCGTCCTGCCGGGCCTCGCCGCTGCGTTCCTGCTCGCGGCGCCGGGGCCGCTGCTGCGGCGGGCCGGTCATCTGCTGGCCGCCGGCGGCGCACTGGTGGTGGCCGGAGGCTGGTGGCTCCTGGTCGTGGAGCTGATCCCGGCCTCGTCGCGCCCCTGGGTCGGAGGGAGTGCGGTCGACAGTCCGCTCGACCTCGCGCTCGGCTACAACGGCCTGGGCCGGCTCACCGGCAACGAGAGCAGCGCCGGGGTCCGGGCCCTCGACACGCAGTCGCCCCTGCGGCTGCTGGGTTCCGCCGCCGACCAGTTCGGCTGGCTCCTGCCCGCCGCCGTGATCGGCACGGTCGCCGGTCTGGTGCTCTGCCGCGGGCGGCCCCGAACCGATCCGGTCCGGGCCGCGTTGGTGCTGTGGGCCGGCTGGGCCCTGCCGACGGCCGCCGTGTTCAGCGTCATGCGGGGCGTGTGGCACCCGTACTACACCGTCGAACTGGCCCCGGCGGTGGCCGCGCTGACCGCGCTGGCCGCCGTGCTGCTCTGGCGCAGGCACACCGGCGCGGGCCTCGCCGTCCTCGCCGCCGGCTCCCTGGTGACGACGGGCTGGGCCCTCTCGCTCATCGACCGCCGCATGGCCCCGACCGGCGCCGTGGCGACGCTCGTCCTGGCCTGCGGCCTGATCGGGGTGCCGCTGCTGGCCGTCGCGGGCACCGCCAACCGGCCGGTGGCGCGCATGGGAGCCGCCTTCGTGCTCGTCGCCGCGACGGCCGGCCCCGCGGCGTGGTCGCTCGCGACGGCGGAGGTGCCGCACACGGGCAGCAGCGTGCGTGCCGGCCCGTCGAGCGGCGCCCAGCCCCGCGGCCCGGTGGTGGTGTCCCCGGCGCTGACCCGGATGCTCCGCCGGGACACCGACGACTGGACGTGGGCCGCGGCCACCGTGGGCCGCCGTGCCGCCGACCTCCAGCTCGCCGTCGGCGCTCCGGTCATGCCGATCGGCGGGTTCTTCGGCCGCGACCCCGCACCCACCCTCGCCCAGTTCCAGGCCGATGTGCGGGCGCACCGCATCCACTGGTACGTGCGCGGCATGCACGGCAGCGGGCCGGCTCCGCAGATCGACGGATGGGTGCGCCGGAACGCTCCGGCGGTGCAGGTCGGTGCGGCAACCGCCTACGACCTCGCCGGCCTGGCACCGGGTCACCACGAGGACCGGACGTAGCCCGGCCCGTCCCCCGTGCCCGGACCGGCGGCGCTGCTCGGCAGCCGGACTCCAGCCGGCGGGACAACGGTCGCCGTCGGGCTCGGCATCCCGCCGAGGGGAGGTCGTCGAGCCGCTCTGCCGCCTTCGAGTCATCCGACGGACGCCGCAGGTTGCCCCGTGGTCCTGGCCTCCGGTGATGCCCATCGGCTCCGGGTCGACGTGATGCCGCATGACGCGGCGCCGGGCCGTCCCGTCGAGTGGCGAGCCACCGACGCACTGCGAGGGCGACGCGCTGAGCCTCCCGGTCACGGTGGCCGAGCCGGGGAAGGGACCGCTCTGCTCGAGTGCCCGGGGCCGGTGGGTGCTCACGGCAACGGTGCTCGGCTCGGAGGCTCGTCGGTGCCCGCGCTCGGCTCGCACAGCGCGGTCGACGCCCCGCCGTTGCGTCCTCCGGTCCCCTCGGCCGCTGGAAGCCATCGAGCGGCCGGCCGCTCTTGTGGTCGACCGCGGTGCGCGGCCGCGAGCGAGCTTCGGTCACCGGGACACCACGGCGCGGGATGGCCGCCATGCAGTCATCCGACCGAAGCGAGCACCGGCACGCCGCGACGACAGTGGGCCCCTACCGATCGTCTACCGGGAGGAACCGGCCATGGCCGACGCCGCGACGACAGCCGGGCAGCCGGTGGTCTTCATCCACGGACTGTGGCTGCACGCCAGCTCATGGGACCCCTGGCTGGAATTGTTCACGGCCGTGGGATACGCGCCGATCGCGCCGTCGTGGCCCGGTGAGGCCCCGACCGTCGCGGAGACACGCTCCGATGCGGACTCGGTCGCCGGACACGGCATCGAGGAGGTCACCACCTACTTCGCCGACATCATCGGCCGGCTGCCGAGGTCGCCGGTCCTCATCGGGCATTCCTTCGGCGGGATGATCGCGGAGAAGCTCCTCGGCCAGGGCTGTGGGGTGGCATCGATCGCGATCGATGCCGCCCAGATCAAGGGTGTGCTCCCGTTGCCCCTCAGTTCCCTGCGCTCGACGTTGCCGGTCTTCAAGAACCCCGCCAACAGCCACCGGGCGGTGTCGTTGACCCCCGAGCAGTTCCGGTACAGCTTCGGCAACGCGTTGACGCCCGAGGAGTCCGACGCCCTCCACGAGCAGTGGACCATCCCGGCTCCGGGCAAGCCCCTGTTCGAGGCCGCCCTCGCCAACTTCTCCCGGCACTCGCCGGCCGCCGTGCGGACGGACAACGACCTCCGCGGCCCCCTGCTGCTGGTCACGGGCGGCCAGGACCACACCGTTCCCGGGGCGATCACGAGATCTACGCTCAAGCAGTACCGGCACTCGTCCGCCGAGACCGGGCTGCTCGAGTTCCCCGACCGAGGGCACTCGCTGACGATCGACTCGGGCTGGCGAGAGGTCGCCGACGCGTGCCTGCGCTGGATGGCCGAGCACTCTCTCGGCCCATGGAACGTGGCGGGAGTGCCCGGCGTCGTCCCGGATGCCGGTCGGGCCCCTCGTGTCGACTGAGGCGGACGCGCGCGGATCCGCGGCCGGGGGTCGACGGGCGCACCTGCGGCCGCGAGCGGGCAAGGGCCAGGGACTTCCCCTGGCGCGATCGGCGGGGCCGGCGACGAGGGTCGGTGGCCACCCGCTCCGGACCGCTCGCCCGACGCGGCCCTGACCGCAGGGAGGCACGGATGTCCCAGTCGACCGCCCGCTCCACCAGCGTCGTCCCGGACGGGACGGGGGATGCGGTCCGTCCGTTCCGCATCGCGATACCGGACGAGGCACTCGCCGACCTGCACCGCCGTATCGAGGCGACCGTGTGGCCGGACCGCGAGACGGTTCCGGACACGTCGCAGGGCGTGCCCCTGGCCACCATGCAGGAACTCGCCCGCCACTGGGCGACGGGTCACGACTGGCGCGCGTGCGAGGCCCGGCTGAACGCCCTGCCGCAGTTCACGACCGAGATCGACGGGCTGGACATCCACTTCCTCCACGTGCGCTCGCGGCACGAGGACGCCCTGCCGCTGATCATCAACCACGGCTGGCCGGGTTCCGTCGTCGAGCAGCTCAAGATCATCGACCCCCTGGTCGACCCGACCGCGTACGGCGCCGACCCCTCGGATGCCTTCCACGTCGTGATCCCGTCGATGCCCGGCTACGGGTTCTCCGGCAAGCCGGCCAGCACCGGGTGGGGACCCGAGCGCATGGGCCGCGCCTGGGCGGAGCTCATGGGGCGCCTCGGCTACAGCCGCTACGTCGCCCAGGGCGGCGACTGGGGTGCCTTCGTCGTCGACCAGATGGGCCTGCGGGCGCCCGCGGGCCTGCTCGGCATCCACACCAGCATGCCCGCCACCGTTCCGGCCGACATCGACCGGGCTCTCGTCGCGGGCGGTCCGCCACCGCCCGGTCTCCCGGCCGAGGAGAGGGAGGCCTGCGAGCAGTTGCTCAGGACCTACCAGCAGGTCGAGTACGCGAGGTACATGGCGGCCCGTCCGCAGACCCTGTACGGCATCGCGGACTCACCGGTCGGCCTGGCCGCCTGGCTGCTCGACCACAACGACGCGGACGGCCAGCCGGCCGCGGCCGTCGCGGCGGCACTCACCCGCACGACCAGCGACACGGGCGAGCTCATCCGGGACGAGGTCCTCGACAACATCACGCTGTACTGGCTGACGCGGACCGGGGTCTCGGCGTCACGTCTGTACTGGGAGTACAGGGGCGGCTTCTTCAACACCAAGGGCGTGGAGATCCCCGTCGCCGTCAGTGTCTTCCCCGGTGAGCAGTACCAGGCCCCCCGCAGCTGGGCGGAGCGGGCCTATCCCCAGCTCGTCTACTACAACCGGGCGGCCGCGGGAGGGCATTTCGCGGCATGGGAGCAGCCGCTGCTGTTCGCCGACGAACTCCGAGCGGGCTTCCGGCCGCTGCGCCGGCCCCCCATCCCCGAACCGCGTCGCTGGCTCACCCCTGCTCCCTGAACGTCTGGAGGATTTGACATGTCGGTGCTGTCCCGTGGCTTCGGGCGGGCGAGGACCCGCCCGGCCGACGATCGCCTGCCGCCGGGCCAGTACGACGTCGGCAACTCCTTCCCCGTGCTGTCCGCGGGGCCGACGCCGCACACCCCGCTCGCCCGGTGGGACTTCGGCATCGACGACGAGGGAGGTGAGCTGCGGCGGTGGAGCTGGGAGGAGTTCCAGGCCCTACCGCGGGAGGCCGTCACGGTCGACATCCACTGCGTGACCAAGTGGTCGAAGTTCGACACCCGCTGGGAGGGCGTCGCCATCGACACGCTGCTGCGCGACGTTCCCACCACGGCCAGCCACGTCCTCGCCTCCTGCGACGGCGGGTACACGACCAACATGCCGCTGCCGGACCTCGTGAATGGCCGGGCGTGGGTCGTCGACACCTTCGAGGGGCAGCCGCTGGCTCCGGAGCACGGCGGGCCGGCGCGGCTCCTCGTGCCCCACCTGTACTTCTGGAAGAGCGCGAAATGGCTCCGTCGTCTGACCCTGGCCCACCACGACCAGCCGGGCTTCTGGGAGACCTTCGGCTACCACATCTACGGCGACCCATGGCGCGAGCAGCGGTACAGCGGCGACTGACCTGGCTGCCCGCCAGGCTGGTGGCCACCAGCGCCGAGAGTCCGCGGGTGCACCGGTTGGTGTTCGACGTCCCCGGCTGGTCGGGGCACCTCCCGGGGCAGCACGTGGACGTCCGGCTCACCGCCGAGGACGGCTACACCGCCGAGCGCAGCTACTCGCTGGCCTCGCCCCCCGAGGTCGGGGAACTCCACCTGCTGGTCGAGCGGCTGGAGGACGGCGAGGTCTCCTCCTACCTGACGGGGGAGCTTTCCCCGGGCGACCTGATCGAGCTCCGCGGCCCGATCGGGGGCTACTTCGTGTGGTCCGCCGCCGCCGACCAGGACGACAGGGACACGGGACGCCGCCCGGTCCAGCTGGTCGCCGGCGGCGCGGGCGTCAGCCCGTTCACCGCCATGCTCGACCACCACCGCCGCCGGGAGAGCCCGACCCCGATGCAGCTGCTCTACTCCACCCGCGACGAGTCCGAGATCCTCGCCCGGGGCCTCCTGGGTCCGGAGACGACCATCACGCTGACCAGGGACGTCCCCGTCGGCTGGGCGGGGGAGACCGGACGGGTCGACGCGGCCATGCTGCTGCGCTGCACGGTGAAACCGGGAGACTCGCCGCGGATCTTCGTGTGCGGCCCGACCGCCTTCGCCGAGTCGACCGCCACCGCCCTCGTCGACCTGGGCCACGAGCCGACCTCGATCCGGATCGAACGCTTCGGAGAATCCAAGGAGCCGTCATGACCGACCCCGTCACGCTCGATCCGATCGCGGCGCGCCGACTCGACGGCAACGCCGCCGGCGGCATCCTGGCCGAGGTCTTCGCGGTGGACGTCACCGCCGCCCGGTCGCGCTGCGCCGGCTGCGGGGCGACGTCGATGCTGGGCGCTCACCACGTCTACGCCGACGCCCCGGCGATGGTGCTGCGCTGCCCGTCCTGCACGGGAATGGTCCTCCGCGTCGGCATGCGGGAGGGCCGCATCCTGCTGGACCTGAGCGGCAGCCGGCTCCTGGAGATCCCGATGCCCGCGTCGTCCGGCGGAGGACCTGCGACCGAGGACGACGGGGAGCTCGGCTAGCGATCCAGTGGGAAGGGGGGCACCTCATGGCTTCCGACAGCACCCCCGGCGGGGGACGACCGGCGGGTCTCTGGAGACGTCTGCGCGGGCGCAACGGCGACGGGCAGCCGCGTCCCGCCCCGTGGCGGGTGGAGGGCATGCCCGACGGCTCCTCCACGGGCGCCGCCCAGCGGCAGCCGCGCCGTGGGGGCTTCTGGGGAGTGCTGCTGGCCGCCCTGGCGATCAACTGGGTCCTCGCGTCGGTCGTCATGGGGCCGCCGCCCCGGACCGACGTCTCGTACACCTTCTTCACCGATCAACTGGACCGGAGCAACGTCGAGACGGTCACGTCGACCGCCGACACGATCCAGGGCGAGTTCGCCAAGGCGGTCGACTACCCGCCCCGGTCGAAGGACCCGACGAGGGTGGCCCTGTTCACCACGCAGCGCCCGACGTTCGCGACGGACGACCTCCTGGCCACGCTGGAGGCCAAGGGGGTCACGGTCAACGCCACCGATCCCGACGCCGCAGCGCCGCTGTGGCAACAGGTCCTCGTGGGTTTCGGGCCGACCCTGCTGCTCATCGGCCTGCTCGTGTGGTTCCTGCGGCGCCGGGCGGCCTCGGGTCTCGGCGGGCTGGGCGGGTTCGGGAAGTCCAAGGCCACCCTCTACCAGCCGGATGCCACGAGCCGGACCACGTTCGCCGACGTCGCCGGCATCGACGAGGTGCAGCACGAGGTGCGCGAGATCGTCGACTTCCTCCGTGATCCCCAGCGCTACACGCGGCTCGGTGCGCGGATCCCGCACGGCGTGCTGCTCTCCGGGCCGCCCGGCACGGGGAAGACGCTGCTGGCCCGTGCCGTGGCGGGCGAGGCGGGGGTGCCCTTCTTCTCGATCTCCGCGTCGGAGTTCATCGAGGCGATCGTGGGTGTCGGCGCCAGCCGGGTGCGTGACCTGTTCGACCAGGCCAAGAAGGTCGCCCCGTCGATCATCTTCATCGACGAGCTCGATGCCATCGGCCGGGCCCGCGGCGGGTCCTTCTCCGCCGGCGGGGTCGACGAGCGGGAGCAGACGCTGAACCAGATCCTCACCGAGATGGACGGGTTCGAGGGCAACGAGGGCGTCGTCGTGCTGGCCGCCACGAACCGTCCGGAGGTCCTCGACCCGGCTCTGCTGCGTCCGGGTCGGTTCGACCGTCGAGTGGCCGTCAGCCCCCCGGACCTGGACGGCCGGCTGAAGATCCTCGCCGTCCACACGCGCAGCGTGCCGCTCGTGCCCGAGGTGGACCTCGCCACGGTGGCCGCGGCGACGCCGGGCATGGTCGGAGCCGACCTGGCCAATCTGGTGAACGAGGCGGCGCTCGCGGCTGCCGAGCACCACCACGAGCGGGTGACCGGCACCGACTTCGGCGAAGCTCTGGAGAAGGTCCTGCTGGGAACCGTGCGCGGCATCGTGCTCTCGCCCGAGGAGAAGCTGAGCACCGCCTATCACGAGTCCGGGCACGCCTTGCTCGGCATGCTGACCCCCGGAGCCGACCCGGTGCGCCGGGTGACGATCATCCCGCGGGGGCAGGCGCTGGGGGTCACGGTGCAGACCCCGGAGATGGACCGCTACGGCTACACGGAGACCTACCTGCGCGGTCGCATCGCCGGGGCCCTCGGTGGCCGGGCGGCCGAGGAGATCGTCTACGGAGCGGTCACGACCGGTGCCGAGAGCGACCTGGACCAGGCCACGAGGCTCGCGCGCCAGATGGTCGGCCGGTGGGGGATGTCCCCCCGGGTCGGTCCGGTCTCCGTGCTCCCACCACCGGGTCAGGAGCAGCCGTTCGGGCCGGACGGCGCCGCGCCGGCGACGAAGCAGCTCGTCGACGAGGAGGTCCGGCGCCTGATCGAGCAGTGCTACGGCGATGCGGTGCAGACGCTGCAGAGCCATCGGGTGCGGCTGGACGGGCTGGCTCACACGCTGTTCGACAAGGAGACCCTGGGCGAGGACGAGGCGTACGCCGCCGCCGGGATCCCCCGCGACCGGGCGCCGGCGGCCGTCGCGCGCGGCGAGGCACCCGGGAGCCGGCCCGTCCCCGGACTACCCCCGCCCGGGGACGTCGTCGTCCCCGCCGGCTGACCCGGGTGGCCGAGGACACGCCAGGGTGTTCGACGGACGCGACGCCCCGGCCGGGAGGACGAGAGTCCGCCCTGCCGGCCCATCCCACCGGCTCCCTGCCCGCCCCGTCGTCCGAAGAGGTGCGCTCATGACCACCCTGTTCCGGCGTCGGCACATGCCGCCGTTCGACGGGGCGACCGCGTGGCTGAACACCGAGCCGCTCGATCCCGCCGGGCTGCGGGAGAAGATCGTCCTGGTCGACTTCTGGACGTTGACCTGCATCAACTGGCTGCGCACGGCGCCCTACGTCCGCGCGTGGTCGCGGGCCTACCGCGACGACGGGCTGGTCGTCATCGGGGTCCACACCCCGGAGTTCTCCTTCGAGCACGACATCGACCTCGTGCGCGAGGCCATGGAGGAGCGGGGCATCGACTACCCCGTCGCCGTCGACAACGACTACGGGGTCTGGAGCGCCTTCGACAACCACTTCTGGCCGGCGCTCTACTTCGTGGACCGGGACGGCATCATCCGCGACTCGCACGCCGGCGAGGGCCGCTACGATGGCTCGGAACGGCTCCTCCAGCGGCTGCTCGGGATCGACCGGGAGCCCGTCTCCGTCCTCGGCGAGGGCGTGGAGGCGGAGGCCGACTGGGACCGGCTGCGGACACCCGAGACGTACCTCGGCCAGGAGCGGAGCGCGTACTTCGACTCGCCGGACGGCCCTCCCTACCGGCTTCCCGAGCACCTGCGCTCCGGCCACTGGGCGCTCACCGGCCAGTGGACGGTCGAGCCGGAGGACGTCGTGCTCGAGGGGGCCGGCGGCAGCATCGCGTTCCGCTTCGAGGCACGGGACGCCCATCTCGTGCTGTCCACCGGGGGAGGGCCGCCCATCCCGTTCCGGGTGGTCCTCGACGGTGCGGCCCCCGGCGCCTCGCACGGGGTGGACGTCGACGAGGAGGGCAACGGCGTGCTCCGGCACGGCCGGATGTACCAGCTCGTGCGCCAGCACGACGGGGTCCGCGAACGGACGCTGGAGATCACGTTCAGCGAGCCCGGTGCCCGGGCCCACGTCTTCACGTTCGGCTGAGTTCCAGCAACCGCTACGCAACGGTCCGATCCCAGGAGGCATCCGTGTCCGTACCGACCCAACCCACCGCGACCACCACGGGCGGCGCGGTTCCCCCGCCGCGCGCGGAGGCCGACCTGACCGCCCTGCGCCCCTTCCAGATCCACGTGCCGGAGCAGGCGCTCACCGACCTGCGCAGCCGCATCGCCGCGACACGCTGGCCCTCCAGGGAGCTGGTCGACGACCGTTCGCAGGGCGTTCAGCTGGCGACGGCCCAGCACCTCGCGCGCTACTGGTCGACCGACCACGACTGGCGCCGGTGCGAGGCGAGGTTGAACGCGCTGCCACAGTTCATGACCGAGATCGACGGCGTGGACGTCCACTTCGTCCACGTGCGGTCGCGGCACGAGAACGCCCTGCCGCTGCTCATGACGCACGGCTGGCCGGGCTCGGTCGTGGAGCTGCTCGCGAGCGTGGGTCCGCTGACGGACCCGACCGCGCACGGCGGGCGTGCCGAGGACGCATTCGACCTCGTGCTGCCGTCGCTGCCCGGCTACGGCTTCTCCGCTCAGCCGACGGAGCCGGGCTGGGACGTCGGTCGCGTCGGGCAGGCGTGGGCAGAGCTGATGCGCCGCCTCGGCTACACCCATTACGTCGCCCAGGGCGGCGATGTGGGCGCCGGCGTCACGGACGCGATGGGCCGCCAGGCACCCGAGGGGTTGCTCGGCATCCACATCAACCTGCTCGTGACAGCGCTGGGCGGCGCGCCCATGCCGACGGACACCGAGCAGGAGCGCGCGGCTCTCGCGGCGATCGGCATATTCCAGGCCAGCGGCTTCGGCTACTTCCTGGAGATGGCGACCCGGCCGCAGACCACCGCCTACGCCCAGCTGGACTCGCCCGTCGCCCTGGCCGCCTGGTTGCTCGACCACGACACCGACAGCTACGAGAAGATCAGCCGCGCCTTCGTCGACGATCAGCCGTCGGGCAACCTGACCCGGGACGAGGTTCTCGACAACATCACGCTGTACTGGCTGACCGGCACCGGTGCCTCGGCGGCCCGGTCGTACTGGGACAACTACGGGGTTGCCGCCACCCAGGCCCGGGCGGGCCAGGCACCCCCGGAGGTCGGAGTCCCGGTCGCCTTCACCACGTTCCCGGGCGAGATCTGGCGGAGCCCGCGGAGCTGGGTCGAGCTGTCCTACCCGACCCTCGGCTACTTCAACGAGGTGGATCGTGGCGGCCACTTCGCCGCCTGGGAGGAGCCGGAGCTGTTCGCGACCGAGGTTCGTGCGGCGTTCCGGCCACTGCGCGGCTGATCGGCCGGGTGGCCACGCCGGCAACGGCGTGGCCACCCGCAGGGGTCCGGCCGGCGGCACGGCTAGGTGACGACGAACCCGTGCTCGATCTCCGGCAGCGACCGGCGCAGGTCCCGGCGGGTGCTGACCCCGAGCTTGCTGAACGTCTTGCGGAGATGCCATTCGACCGTCCTCGGGCTCACGTACAGCGCGGTGGCGATCTCCGGGTTGGTGAGCCCCTGCGCGGCGAGCCGGGCGATGTGCGCCTCCTGAGCGGTGAGCTGGCCCGATGTCTCCGGCGTCCGCTTCCGCACCGTCTCGCCGGTGGCCAAGAGCTCGTGGCGGGCACGGTCGGCGAAGGCCCCGAGGCCCATCGCGGTCAACCCCTCATGGGCGGACCGCAGCTGGCCGCGGGCTTCCACGCGGCGACCCTCACGCCGCAGCCACTCGCCGTAGAGGAGCTGCGCGCGAGCGAGGTCGACCCGCATCAGGGTGCGGCCGAGCCGCTCGATCGCCTCCCGGTGCAGCGCGTCGGCGGAGTCGCCCTCGCGCAGCAGCGCTCGCCGGCTCGCCGCCACCCCCAGTGCCCAGTCGCTGCCGCTGGCACGGGCCATCGCGGAGAGCTGCTCCAGTCCTGCCTCGGCGACCGCCGGCTCGCCGCTGCGCACGCCGGCCTCGACGAGCTCGGCGAGCGCCCACTTCGGCGGACCGAGTTCGAGCGGGTCTGCGGTCGCCTCGCGGGCCGCGCGGAGCGCGTCCTCGTATCGACCCAGCCCGTTGCAGAGGACGGCGCACGCCCACAGGGCCATGTTCACGCCGACGCCCTCGCCGCGGGCGACGACGTCGTCCATGCACGCCCGTATCAGCGGCTCCGCCTCCCCGGCACGACCCCGCAGGGCGAGGAGCGCGACCTCCCCGTAGTGCGCAAGGGTGCTCCGCGTGATGTCGGTGACGGACCGGATCTCCTGGACCAGCGCCGCCGCCGCGGTCAAGTCACCGGTGAAAAGGAGCAGGACGATCCGCGTGTTCAATGCCAGCGGCAGGGCGCCGAGCGCGCCGGCACGTCGGGCGAGGTCCAGGTGCCGGCGGGTGAGGACGTCCCAGCCGTCGTCGTCCCACAGGGAGGCGGCGGTGGCCGCAGCCAGCCAGGAGAAGCGCAGCGCCTCGTCCATGGTCAGGTCCTCGCCGGCGAACGCCTCGATCGCGCGGCGGCACTGCGGAACGGCGGGTGCGTAGCCCTCGGTGAAGAGCACGGCGAGCCCCTCCAGCAGGGCGTCGCGTTTGCGCGGCGGTCGCGGCGGAGGCGCCGCCCGCGCCGCCTGGGCGACCTGCCGGGCGCCGGGCCCGACGGCCAGACGACCGGCGAACAGCGCCGCGGAGAACGCGTCGAGGTAGGTGTCGCGGGCGAGCTCCACGTCGACGGGCTCGAGCCGCCGTGCGGCGGCCAGCAACAGGGGCAGTGCCTCGTTGCCACGGTTCGTGGCGAAGGACATCTGGGCCCGCAACAGGTCGATGCGCGCCCGTTCGGTCTCGCCGAGCGGCCCGGCGCAAGCGGTGGACAGCAGCGTCGAGACGTCATCGAACGCGCCGGCGGCGACCTTGCCCTGGGCTGCCTCGAGCGCGCGCAGGCCCCGGCGGACCGGGTCGGGAGTGAGGGCGGCCGACCGCTCGAGGAAGGCCGCTGCGGCGGCCAGCCCCCCGTGGCCGAGCGCCCGGCCCGCGGAGTGCTCGAGTTCGAGAGCGACCTCCTCGTCCGGGCCGACGGCGGCCCAGGCGCGGTGCCAGGCCCGCCGATCGGGATCCCGGACCGGATCGGTGACGTCGGCCAGGGCCCGGTGGACCTCCCGCCGTTCCGCGGGCGTGGCGGAGCGGTAGACCGCCGACCGGACCAACGGATGCCGGAACCGGACGCCGTCCCGCAGGTCGACCAACCCCGCCGCCTCCGCCGCGGCCGCGGCCTCGGTGCCGATCCCGAGGCGCTCCGTGGCGCTCCACAGCAGCGACAGGTCGCCGACCGGTTCCGCGGCCGCGGCCAGCAGCAGCTGCCGGCCGCTCGGTGGCAGCGTCTGCAGCTGGCGCAGGAAACCCTGCTCGAGACGTTCGGCCACCGGCGTCCCGCTGGGTCCGGTGGCCACTCCGAAGGCCAGTTCGGCGGTGGAGAACCCTCGGGGAAGCTCCAGCAGGGCCAGCGGATTGCCCTGGCACTCGGCCACGATCCGGTTCCGCACGAGGGGATCGACCGCACCGGAGACCACCGACCCGAGGAGCGCTCCCGCATCGGCCGGGGGCAGGCCAGCCACGTCGAGAACCGGGAGCCCGGCGAGCTCGTTCCGATGACCGGACGCGCGGCTGGCGAAGAGCATGGCCACGGGCTCGGCCGCGAGCCTGCGGGCGACGAACTGCAGGGTCTCCGCCGACGCCTGGTCCAGCCACTGGGCGTCGTCCACGAGGCAGACCAGCGGTCGCTCCTCGGCGACGACCGACAGCAGCGTGAGCACGGCCAGTCCCACGAAGAACCGGTCCGGTGCCGTGTCCGACCGCAACCCGAACGCAGTGGCGAGCGCGTCGCTCTGCGGACCGGGGAGCCGGTCGAGCCGGTCCAGGTAGGGGCTGCACAACTGGTGCAGTCCCGCGAAGACCAGCTCCATCTCGGACTCGACCCCGGCCGCCGTGGCGATCCCGCAGCCGGCGGCGCGGTCCCGGAGGAACTCCAGCAGCGCGGTCTTGCCGATGCCGGCCTCTCCGCGCAGCACCACGACCTGGCTGTGGCCGGACCTGGCGGTGGCGAGGAGGCCGCTGAGCCGGTCGCACTCCTCGCGTCGGCCCACCAGGGCCGGTCTCGAGTCGGGAACGGACACGATTCCACCGCCTGACCTGGTCGGAAGTCGTCCGCAGGTCCCCGCTCGGTCGGCCGGGGCAGCACCCGCAGCGCGACTCCGCCATCCAACACCTCGCAACCGGCGGTGCGACAGGGGAGGAGGCGCGAGTGCGCGCCTCGGAGTCGTTCCCGGGATGGCTGTCGGTGGGCTGTCGGGTCATCATCCGTGGCGTGCCTCAGCGAGACGATGTGCCGGGACCGGAGCTCGACATCGCCGACGCGGTCCGGGCGGCCCGGCCGGCGGATGGCGTCACCGTGTGGCTGCTGGGCAACGCCGGGGTCCTGCTGGTGGACGCGTCCGGCCGGCGACTGGCGATCGACCCCTGGACGTCGTCCTGGCTGGAGACTCGCAGCGCGGTCAACCCCGAGCCCGTGGTGCGCCAGCGCCCGGCGCGGCTGGCTTCGGAGGATCTGGCGGACCTCGTGGACGCCGTCCTCGTGACCCACGAGCACCCCGATCACCTGGACCCCGGCCTCGCGGGGACCCTGACCGAGGCGGGCATTCCGGTAGTCCTGCCGCAGGGCTGCGTGCCCGCGGCGGAGGCGTGCGGCTACCCGCCGTCGGCGCTGCTCCCGGTCCGGGCGGGTGAGGACGTCGACGTGCACGGCTTCGGCGTCCTGCCGCTGCCCGCCGCGCACGCCTTCGCCGGGGGCGGCTACGGCCACTGTGAGGAGTGGCTCGACGGCGGGGGAGCGCACCGGGCGGTCGGGTACGTCCTCCGGTGCGGTGGTCGGGTGCTGTTCCATGCGGGGGACACCGTGATGTGGCGCGGACTGGCGGAGCGGCTGCGGAGCGCCCGCGTGGACACCTGCCTGTTGCCCATCAACGGTCGGGACCGGCTGCGCGAGGAGCGCGGCCTGGTCGGGAACCTGACGGCCCGGGAGAGCGCCGACCTCGCCGCCGCCTGCGGCGCCGACGTCCTCATCCCGGTGCACTTCGACGGCGTGCTCGGCAACACGGGATCCCCGGGCGAGGTCGTCGACTACGCCTCGGCGTCGTACCCCCAGCTGTCGGTGCTGCTACCCGGACGCACGGGTGTCCACCTCCCTCCTCGTGAGGAGCGGAGCCCCGCCTGACGGAGCCGCGTCACCACCGGGGGACGAGCCGTCGGCGCGGCGCCGGACCGGAGTCCGCCACCGGGTCCTGCCCTCGCCGGCGGGACGGGAAGGCCGCGTTACCGATTCGCTATGCGAAAGCGCCTGTACGAGGGCGTGTTCGGTGCCCATCCTTGTGGGGCTCGGCGCCCGGCCTCGAGAGCTGGGACACATCCCACTGGAGGGTTTCGTGGATCTCAGGAAGTTCGCGCCGTTCGCCGGCGCGGCCGTGTTGTCGGTGAGCGTGTTGGCCGGCTGCGGTGGCGGTGGGAACGACGACAACACCGCCGCGGGGGGCTCGTCCGACGCCTCCTGCGCTCTCGCGGGCGCGGAGGATCCCGGCAACTCGGAGGCGCCCTCCGACGTCCCGACCGCCGACAAGGCACCCAAGCTCACCAAGACGTCCGGCCTGAAGGTCGCGTTCAGCCAGAACGCGAGCAACAACCCGTGGCGTCTCGCGGAGACCGCCAGCATGAAGGACGAGGCGAAGAAGCAGGGCATCCAGCTGACCGTCACCGACGCCAACAACGACCAGTCCAAGCAGATCGCCGACATCAAGGGTCTCATCGCACAGAAGCCCGACGCCCTGTTCATCGCCCCGATCACCGAGCAGCTCGCGAACGTGGTGAAGGACGCCGGTGCGGCGGGCATCCCCGTCTTCCTCCTCGACCGCGCCGTCGACGACAGCGTCGCCGTCCCGGGCCAGGACTTCGTCACGGTCATCCAGTCCGACTTCATCCAGGAGGGCAAGCGGGCCGCGGTGCAGATGGCCACGGCCACCGGCGGCAACGCCAAGATCATCGAGCTGGAGGGCACCACCGGCGCGTCGCCGGCCATCGACCGCAAGAAGGGCTTCGACGACGCGATCAAGGAGTGCTCCGGCATGCAGGTCGTGGTGTCGCAGGACGGCGACTTCACGCGCGCCAAGGGCCAGTCCGTCGCCGAGACGCTGCTGCAGTCGCACCCGGAGGCCACCGCCATCTACGCGCACAACGACGAGATGGCCCTCGGCGCCATCGCCGCGGTGAAGGCCATCGGCAAGGTGCCGGGCAAGGACATCCAGGTCGTCTCGATCGACGGCGAGAAGGACGGCCTCAAGGCCGTCGCGGCCGGCGACCTCTACGCCACCGTGGAGTGCAGCCCCCGCTTCGGTCCGAGCGCCTTCCAGACGATGAAGGACTACGCATCCGGGAAGCCGGTCAAGACGCTGATCATCAACTCCGACCAGCTGTTCACCAAGGACAACGCCTCCGACAACGTCGACAAGGCGTACTGAGCACGGCGATGATGCCGCCGGGGCGCGGGGGAGACCCCGGGCCCCGGCGGCACCAGCCCGTGCCGACCACGGAAGGGCTCCCCGGTGGCCGACGGTCCATCACCCCTGCTGTCGATGCGGGGCATCACCAAGCGGTTCCTCGGGTCGCCGGCGCTGCTCGACGCGGACTTCGAGGTGGCCCGCGGCGAGGTGCACGCGCTGATCGGGCAGAACGGCGCGGGCAAGTCGACCCTGATCAAGGTGCTCACCGGCGTGTACACGAAGGACTCCGGCCGCATCGAGTTCGACGGACGCGAGGTCGCCTTCCCCTCGCCGCACGCCGCCCAGCTGGCCGGCCTGTCCACGATCTACCAGGAGGTGAACCTGGTCCCGTTCCGCTCGGTCGCCGAGAACGTCTTCCTCAACCGGGAGCCCAAGCGCTTCGGCCTCATCGACTGGCGCCGGATGAACCGCGAGGCGGCGGCGATCCTGCACCGGCTCGACATCGACATCGACGTCACCCGGCCCCTCCACGACTACGCCATCGCCACGCAGCAGATGACCGCCCTGGCCCGAGCCCTCTCGACCGAGGCCAAGCTCGTGATCATGGACGAGCCGACGTCGGCCCTGGCGGAGCAGGAGGTGCAGACGCTGTTCCGCGTCATCCGCCGGCTGAAGGGCGACGGCGTCTCGGTGGTCTTCGTCTCGCACCGGCTCGACGAGCTCTACGCGGTCAGCGACCGGGTGACGATCATGCGCGACGGGCGCACGATCGAGCAGCGCCCGATGGCGGAGATCAGCCGGTACGAGCTGGTGTCGAAGATGCTCGGCCGCGAGCTGGCCGAACAGCTCGCTCACCGGCGGGCCGACGAGGAGGGCGAGCTCGCCGGGCAGCCGCCGGTGCTCGAGGCGGCCGACCTCCGCCGGGGCCGCGCCCTGGACGGCGTCTCGCTGTCGATCCGGCCCGGTGAGATCGTCGGCCTGGCCGGCCTCCTGGGCTCGGGCCGCACCGAGACGGCGCGCGCCCTCTTCGGTGCCGACCCGATCGACTCCGGCACGATCCGCATCGGCGGCGCACCCGTGCACCTGAAGTCGCCGAGGACGGCGGTCGAGCACAACATCGGCCTGTCGTCGGAGGACCGCAAGACCGAGGGGATCATCCCGCACCTCTCCGTGCGGGAGAACCTGACCCTGGCGCTGCTGCCGCACCTGCGGCGGCACGGCATCGTCGACCGGAAGCGCCAGACCGCGGTGGTCGACCGGTTCATCACGGCCATCGGCATCAAGTGCTCGAGCCCGGAACAGCCCATCCGGGAACTCTCCGGCGGCAACCAGCAGAAGGTGCTGCTCGCCCGCTGGCTCTGCACCGACCCGAGACTGCTCATCCTCGACGAGCCCACCCGCGGGATCGACGTCGGCGCCAAACGGGACATCCAGGCGCTGGTGCGGCACCTGGCCGACGACGGTCTGGCGGTGCTTCTCATCTCCTCGGAACTGGAGGAGATCATCGCCAACTCCGACCGGGTGGTCACCTTGCGCGACGGCCGCTCCGTGGCCGGGCTCACCGGCGACCAAATCACGGAGGAGGCGCTCATGCAGGCGATGGCCACGGGATCGGCGGCGGACGACACCGGGGACGACAGCGGGGACGACACCGGGGGCGACGACGCGCCGAAGGCGGAGCCGGCGTGACACGCGCGGGTGGCAGCTCGCGTAGCGACGTCCCGGAGGCGACCACGACCCCGTCGGACACGGGCGGCCCGGTCAGCGAGCCCGTCGCCGCAGCCGCCGACGGGACGAGCGGCGTCCGGCGCGGGGGCGCATGGAACCGCGTGCAGTGGACGTCGTGGGCGCAGCGCTACGGCGCGGCCGCAGCCTTCGCCGCCCTGTTCGCCTACAACGCGGCCAACACCCCCTTCTTCCTGACCCAGCAGTCGCTGGTGTTCGTGCTGCTCCGCCAGGCCGCCCCCATCGCCATCGTCGCCGTCGGCATGGCCATCGTCATCGGCACCGGCGGCATCGACCTGTCGGTCGGGTCGGTGATGGCGATCGCGGGCCAGGTCGGCGCCACGCTGGTGCTGCACGACAAGCCGTTCCTGCTCGCGATCGTCGCCGCCCTGCTCGTGGCCGCCCTCTGCGGTCTGTTCAACGGCACCCTCGTGGCGCGGTTCGGCGTGCAGCCGATCATTGCGACGCTGATCCTCTTCATCGCCGGCCGCGGCATCGCCCAGCTCATCACCGGCGGCGAGCTGCAGCCCCTGGCGAATCCCGACTTCCAGTGGATCGGCCTGGCACGACCGCTCGGGGTACCGGCGCAGATCTACATCGCCTTCGTCGTGGCCCTGGGCGCCTGGCTGGTCATGAAGCTGACCGTCTACGGCCGGCACGTGCTCGCCGTGGGCGGCAACGAGACGGCGTCCCGGCTCGCCGGCGTTCCGGCGGGGCGGGTCAAGCTGCTCGCGTACGTCGTCTCGGCCACCCTCGCCGGATTGGTGGGACTGATCGCGGTCAGCGCCAACTCGGCCTCGGACGCCAACAACGTCGGCGTCGGCATGGAGCTCGACGCGATCGCCGCGGTGGCCGTCGCCGGAACCCCGCTGTCGGGCGGCAAGGTGAACATCTGGGGCGCCGTGGTGGGCGCGCTGCTGCTCAAGCTGCTGCAGAACACCCTGATCTCGCACGGCATCACCAAGGAGGTCGCGCAGATCATCGAGGGCGCGGTCATCGTCGGCGCCCTCTGGCTCCAGCGACCGGAGGCGTGAGTTCGCGATGACGACCACCGCATGACGACCACAGTCGACACCCCCGGCGGCGCGTCCACCGGACGCCGTGTGCAGGCCGGCCTGCTGCTGCAGCGGCAGGGTGCCCTGATCGCGCTGGTGATCCTGGTCGTCTTCGGGGTGCTGCGCTACGGCTCGGACTTCGCGACCGGCTACAACGTCAGCAGCTTCACCGGCGACACCGCCAAGTACGGCCTGGTGGCCCTCGGCATGACGTTCGTGATCATGACCGGCGGCATCGACCTCTCGGTCGGCTCCGTGGCGTTCCTCGGCGGCGTGGTCGCGATCAAGGTCAGCGAGCACGGACTGCTGCCTGGGCTGCTGGTCGGCATCGGAGCGGGCGCGGCGGTCGGCGCCCTCAACGGCTTTCTCGTCACCAAGGCCAGGCTGCAGCCCTTCATCGTCACGCTGGCCACCCTGCTCGCCGTGCGCGGGCTCGCGCTCCAGATCGCCGGCGCCCGCGCGTCGGTCGCGGCGCCCGGGGGCTTCCAGAAGCTCAGCACCTGGTCGGTGCTCGGGCTGCCGGTCGCGGCCTGGGCGATGCTCCTCGCCTTCCTCGTGGGCGCGGCCGTGGTGCACTACACACCCTGGGGACGCCAGGTCCTGGCGATCGGAGGCAACGTCGACGCCGCGAAGCTGATGGGCCTGCCCGTGCGCCGTACGACGTTCAGCGTCTACGTCGTGTCCGGGGCGCTGGCCGGGTGCGCCGGGGTCTTCCTCGGCTCGCAGAACGGCTCGGTCGACACCGCGGCGGGGCTGGGCTGGGAGCTCACGGCGATCGCCGCCGTCGTCGTCGGCGGCACGCTGCTCACCGGGGGAGTGGGCTCGGTGATGTCGACCCTCGTCGGCGTGCTGCTGCTGCAGCTGATCTTCAACCTGATCGTCTTCGAGAACGGCCGGGGCGACATCAGCATCAGCTCCTACTGGGAATCGGTCATCCGCGGCGCCTTCCTGCTCGTCGTCGTCCTGTTGCAGGTCCGCCTCGTGCGGCGGCGCGGTACCGGCGGGCGGCCGGCATGACCGGCGAGGCCGACCGCGCCCTGCAGGAGGTCGCCGAGGCCGTGCGCAGCGTGCCGGAGAGCGAGATCGCGCGGATCGTCGACGACCTGCTCGCGGCCCGCCGGATCGCCTGCTACGCGGGCGGCCGCGAGGGCCTGGTGATGCGGGGGCTGGTGATGCGGCTCTTCCACGCCGGCCTCGACGTGCACTACGTCGGCGACATGACCACCCCGGCGGTCGGCCCCGGCGACCTCGTGGTGCTCTCCTGCGGCCCCGGTCGGATCTCGATGGTCGAGGCGCTCGCCGGGGTCGCGAGACGTGACGGCGCCTGGGTGCTCTACCTGACCGCACAACCGCGGACCCCGCCGGCCGGGCTGGCGGACCGGGTCGTGCACATCGCGGCCCAGACGATGGCCGACGACCGGAACTCCGCAGCCGCCCTGCCGATGGGCAGCGCCTACGAGATCGCCCTCTTCGTGCTCGTCGACCTCGTCACGAACGAGGTGCGCCGCCGCCGGTCGGAATCCGTCGAGGAGCTGCGGTCGCGCCACACGAACCTGGAGTAGGTGAGACTCGGCAAAGGGCTCCTTCAGAGGCCGTCGGCGGTCCCGTCCGTCCGCTGGAGCGGGCACGTCAGCCCGCGACCGGTCATCGCGTCGGTGACGGGCACGGCCGGGCTCCAGAGCCAGCCCTGCGCCGTGGGCACGCCCAGCCCTTCGAGCAGCGCGGCCTGTTCCGCCGTCTCGACGCCTTCCGCCACGACCTCGACGTCCACTGCGCGGGCGAGGTCGACGATCGACGCGACGATGGCCAGCGTGTCGCGGTGGTCGGCCATGCCGGCGACGAAGCTGCGGTCGATCTTCAGCGCGGAGATCGGCAGATCCCGCAGGTAGGCCAGCGAGCTGTACCCGGTGCCGAAGTCGTCCAGCGCGATCCGGAAACCGTGCTCCCGGAGTCGGCGCAGCAGTTCCGCCGACGAGTCGGTGTGCCGCAGGAGAGCGGTCTCGGTGATCTCGAGGACCACCTGCGAGGCGGGCAGGGCGGCCTCCGCCGTGAGCTCCAGCAGCTCCTCGACGACGGAGGGGTCGTCGACGCTGCGGGCCGACAGGTTCACCCCGACGAAGGCGTCCGGGGGGACGGCGCCCGCCGCGCGCAGGGCGGCCATGTCGCCGAGCGCGCGGCGGAGGACCCAGCGGTCGAGCAGGGGGGCCAGGCCGGTCGCCTCGGCGACGGACACCAGCGTGCCGGCCGGCACGGGGCCCGCGCCGGGCCGGGTCCACCGGACCAGGGCCTCCACGCCGACGACGGCCCCGGAGGCCACGGCCACGACGGGCTGGTACTCGAGCCGGAGGGTGTCCTCCGTCAGGGCGGTCCTCAGGTCCGCGGCCAGCCCGCAGCGTCCGTCCACATCCTCGCCGAGTGCCCGGTCGAAGACCCGCACCTGCCCACGGCCGGCGTGCTTCGCGGCCTGGACCGCCGTGTCCGCCCGGCGCAGGAGGTCGCTCGCTCCCATCCCGGACCCCGCCGGCGTGCCCGCGACGCCGACGGACGCCGACACGTGCACCGACGCACCGTCGACGGGGAAGGGCTCGGCAAGGACGTGCAGGAGATCCTGTGCCGTTCCCCGCGCCCGGTCCTCGTCGTTGTCCTCGCAGACGACCGCGAACTCGTCGGCGCCGAAGCGGCCGACGAGGGATCGCCGGGGGACGGCTGCCTCGAGCCGCGCGCCGACGGCGGCCAGCAGCTCGTCGCCGGCGGCGTGCCCCCGCGAGTTGTTGACCATGCGGAAGTGGTCCAACGCCACCAGCAGCACGGCCGTCGACCGCGAGGCTGTCTCCAGCGCGTGCGCGAGCCGCTCGACGACGAGGGTCCGGTTCGGCAGTCGCGTGAGGCCGTCCCGCAGCTCCGCCGTCCGCAGCGCCTGCTCGGCCCGTCGTATGCCGGTCACGTCCGCGACCACCAGCAGGGTGCCCCGGTCCGTGCCGCCCTCGCCGGACAGCGGCGTCGCGGCGACGCGCAGGCGACGCTCCCGACCGTCCGGATGCGGATACGTCACCTCGTAGCGCCCCGGGCCCGGCTCCGGACCGATCCGCGGCCGACCGAGCAGCCCGACCGCCCGTCCGAGGTCGAGCGAGGACATCAGCTCGACGTAGGTGGCGGAGGGCCGCAGCGTGCCCAGCAGCGTGGCCATGCGCGCGTTCTCGTACAACGTCCTGCCCGCGGCGCTCACGACGCAGATGCCCTCCTCCGACAGATCGGCGAGGGCGGCGAACCTGGCCTCCGACGTCCGGAGTGCCTGCTTGGCCTCCACCTCGGCGGTGATGTCGTGGACGACGCAGACCACCCCGCCGAGAGCGTCGTCGTCGAGGCTCACGGCGGCGAGCTCGACCCACCGCCAGTCGCCGGCGGCGGCGCGCAGGCGAAGGGTGGACCAGCGGGGGCCCCGTCCCTCGGCGACGGCCCGGATCCCCGCGCGGGCCGTCGGGACGTCGTCGGGGTGCAGCAGGCCCCCGACCTCGGCCGGGAGGTCGTCGGTGGTGTCGTAGCCGAACATCGTCGCGAGCGTGGGGGAGGCGTAGAGCAGTCTGCCGCGGGCGTCGGTCACGACGGCGCCCTCACGGGAGAGGAACTCGACGGCCTCGTCCACGCGGAGGCTGGGACGGAACGCGGGGCGCGCCGACGGGTCGGCGGTGAGGAACACCACCTGGGTCGTCTCCGGGGCGTCTCCGGCGAGGACGGACCAGGCGGTGCGGACCTCGATCGCGAAGCCGCCGGCGCGCAGGAGACGGAGGCTCGCGGATCCGGACGCCGAGCCGTTCCCTGCGGCCCGCAGGGCCTCGTGCAGCTGCGGCAGCGAGGACCGGTCCAGCAGGGAGCCCGCCGGGATGCCGGGCCCGGGGTTCGGCCGGCCGGAGAGCGCGCCGAGCGCCGGGCCCAGGGCGAGGACCGTGCCGGAGAGGTCGCAGGAGAAGAGCGCGGCCGGGGGGCCGTCGGCCGAAGGCCCGGGAAGCGTGCTCCGGTCGCGGGCGCCTCGGGCCGGCAGGCACGGGGCATCGGCGCGGGCGGGGGACGGGAAGGACGCGTCGCTCGCGTGCTGGGCCCTGGCCACGGAGGTGCTCCGGAAATGCTCGGGGAACCTGCGCGCGGGTGCACGCCGGCTGCCTCCCATGCTCCGCAGCCGACCCGCGCGGCGACCAGATGCGCCCGTGCCAACCGCCTAGTGCACCCGCGCTAGGCCCGGGTCGCTCAGGCGCCGTCGACCAGGCCGCGACGGACGGCGATGGCGAGCACCTCCAGCTTGGAGTGTGCGCCCAGCTTGGCCGAGAGGTTGGCCACGTGGTTCCGGACCGTGTGCACGCTGATCGTGAGCTGCTGGCCGATGTCGGCGTTGGAGAGGCCCCTCGCCAGCAGGTCGAGGATCTCGCGCTCGCGGTCGGTCAGCTCGGCCGAGGCTCCGCCCTGCCGGTGCAGGCGGGGGAGGAGCCGGCTGAGCAGCTTGGCGCTGACGACCGACTCGCCCTGCGCTGCCGCCCGCACGCCGTCGATGACGTCGTCGAGGCGCTGCGTCTTGGCGATGAAGCCGGCGGCACCGGCTTCCATGGCTGCCACGAGGATGCGGTCGGACGTCGTGGCGGTCAGCACGACGATCTTCGCGGCGGGCCGGATCGCGTGCAGGTCCGAGATCGCACCGACCCCGTCACCGTCGGGCAGACGGTGGTCGAGGAGCACGACGTCCGGGGCCGTCGTCCCGATCAGGCGCTCCGCCTCGCCGAGGGACGTCGCCTGCCCCACGACGAGCAGGTCCGGCTCCGAGCCCAGGGCGTGCGCCAGGCTCGACGCGAACATCTGGTGGTCGTCCACCACCAGGACGCGGACGGTGTCCGGAGCCGACCCGTCTGGAGCCTCGGACCGGGTCACCGTCCGAGTCTGACACGACCCGGATCCGGGGTATCCGTATCGATGCGTGGTGCATTCGCACTAGGTCGCTGGTTCCTGCGCATCAGGACAAGCGGGGGCCGAGTGCGTCAGCGTGCTCCTGTGTCGACCCCCTCCCGCGGTGAGATCACCGTCGTCATTGCTGACGACGACGAGCGGGTCGGCCCCGCGCTCGCCGCGCTGCTCGATCAGGAGGCCGACTTCAGCGTCGTCGGTCGGGTGACCAACGGCGACGACGCTCTCGCCGTGGCGCGCGACCAGCGGGCGGCACTCGTCATCACCGACGTCCGGATGCCCGGGGGAGGCCCGGAGCTGGTGCGTCGTCTCGTGGCCCTGCCGCACGGGCCCGTCGTCGTCGGCTGCTCGGCTCAGGCGGACTCTGCGACGTGGACCCGGCTACTGGCCGCCGGCGGGTCGGCCTACCTGCTCAAGGGAAGGGTCGCCGGTGATCTGCCCGCTCTGCTGCGCCGGTGCATGCAGGGGGAGCTGGTCGTCGGTGTGCCCGGTGCGCCCGGCGTCATCCGGCGGCTGCTCGCCCACTAGCCCGCCCGGCGCCGGTGGAACGGCGGGGGAGCCCGCGTCGGGCACCGGCAGGAAGAACGACACCGCGGTGCCGACGCCGCCGTCCCCGGGCTCGGAGCGCCACCAGCCGCCGGTCGCCAGCGCCCGGTCGCGCATCGCCACCACACCCGAGTGCCGGCGGCGGGAGCGGGTCGTCGACGCCGCGGCGACACCCCTGCCGTCGTCCACGACGTGCACCTCCACGCCACGTCCGGTCGCGTCGACGGTGATCCGCACGTGCGCCGCCTGCGCGTGCTTCCGGGCGTTGACCATCGCCTCCCGGGCGATCCGGTAGGCCGATACGCGGACCTGTTCGGGCAGCGGTTCCCGCGTCCGCTCCTCGACCGACCACTCGACGTCCGAGTCCTCGAACACGTGCGCCGCCGCGTCCCGGAGACCGTCGGACAGCTCCGCGTCGAGGACCGGGGTCTCGAGCTCGAAGAGCAGGTGGCGGAGCCGCACGCCGGCGCCGTGGACGGCGTCGATCACCGTGTCCACGCCGGCCGCCTCCTCGGGGACGCGCTCGCGCAGCCGGTTGCGCAGCGCCCCGAGGCGGAGGTCCACGGCGGCCAGCGCCTGGACGGAGTCGTCGTGGACGTCGGCGGCGATCCGGGCGCGTTCGTCGTCCTGGGCCTCCACGAGGCGTTGGCTGAGGGCGCGTTGACGGAGTTCGGTGAGACGGCGCAGTTCCTGGAACGTCAGCGCGGTCCGTCCCACCATGAGCACGCCGGCGCTCAGGGCGACGACCGACGCGAACGGGCTGATCCTCGCCACGCTGCCGTGGAACAGGAGCCCGAGGACGGCGAGGCCGCAGAGGCCGGGCAGTGCGAGGACGCTGACCCCCTCGAGGTCGACCGTCCGCGACTCCCTCGGGCGCAGCGAGACCAGGGCCGCGGCGACCAGCAGCAGGCGGGCGAGCAGCCACCCGGCGTCGATCGGGCCCCCGCCCACGTAGGTGCCGTTGGCCATGCCCTCCGCGTACAGCGTGTCGGTCAGGAAGAAGGTGACGAAGGAGGCGCAGAGCAGGCACCAGGACGCGCCGGCGACCCTGCCGAGGACGGCGATGGCGGCGACCGCGACGGCCAGGAGCAGCAGGTCGGCGACCGGGTAGGCCGCCTCGGGCGAGACGATGTGCTGCACGCCGAGCGGGATCTCCGCGCCCGGCACGAAGGTCTCGGCCAGCGCGGCGACGGTCAGGCCGGCGATCAGGCCGTCGAGGGAGAGGCTGAAGGGCAGGTGCCGCGCCCTCGTGCGGAGCCGCAGGAACAGCCCGATCGCGAGGAGCAGGTAGAACAACAGGTACCCGACGTCCGACCACGAGAAGGTCCGGACGGGCTCGACGTACTGGTAGTACGCCAGATACGCCGTGCTGGCGCAGAAGGCGGCCACGAGCCCCGCGATCATGCACAGCCAGGCCGCCCGGTCCCTGCGGTCGAGCATCGTGCGCAGCACGAGCACGACGATGACCAGGGCGCAGACGCTCATGTTCAGCCAGCCGTCGATGGCCGGCGACCAACCGTCCGGACCGATGCCCGGCACGAGCGTGATCATGTAGACGGCGCCCAGCGCCAGCATCAGCCAGCGGGTCGCGCGCAACGGCGCGCTCGTTCCGTGCGGCACGTGGCCTCCGCAGATGTCCGCTGGGCGCGGTCCGGACGTGTCTCGCTCAGGGGCCGCGGCTCGAGGGTCCCACAGCCGGCGGCCGTCCCGCGGCTGGCGGTTCAGCGGACGACGACCACCGGGCACTGCGCGTAGGCGGCGACGTGCTGGCTCACCGAGCCGAGGACCAGCCCCGCGAAGCCGCCGTGCCCGCGGGTGCCGACCACGAGAAGGTCGGCGTCCCCCGATTCCTCGATGAGCACCTTCGCCGGGGAACCCTGCTTGACCCGGGGCTGGACGAGCACCCGGGGCTCCTCACCGAGCTCGTCCTTGATCACCCCCACGAGTTCGTCGGCCGTGGCCTGGCTCGGATCCGGCACGTACCGCTCCGAGACGGTGACGCTGCCCGCCGGTGGCAGGAGCGTGTGCTCCCACACGTTCACCACGACCAGCTCGGCCCGGTGATCCGCGGCCTCCTCGGCAGCCCATGTCAGCGCCTTGCGGCTGCCTGGAGAGCCGTCCACCCCGACCACGATGGTCTTCCAAGCGCTCACCGTCGCCTCCCTCTGCGAGTGTCGAGGCACCCGGGCGCTGCGGGAACGCACGGCGACCGGGCGGCTGCCCTGGATCCTCCCGCGCCCGAGGGGGTATGCGCACCCGGAAGTGTCGCGCCGTCGTCGACCGGACACCTCCGGGCGGACGTGACGCACGTCACTACCCGAATTGCGGGCCACAGTCGGCCGGTTTACGTTCGCCTCGCGGGGCTGGGCTACGCATCGTCGGCCGAAGGGGTCGTCATGACCACCACGACATCAGAGTCCGTCACTGCCACCGGGGGGGCGCAGGACGAGCGCAGGCCGGTGATGTCGACCAGCGCCATCCTGATGATGAATCTCGGGTTCTTCGGGGTTCAGTTCAGTTTCGGCCTCACGCAGTCGGCGGTGAACCCGCTCTTCCTCCTGATCGGGGCACGACCCGATCAGCTCCCGATCCTCAATCTCGCGGGGCCGGTCACCGGTCTGCTCATCCAGCCGCTGATCGGCGCCATCAGTGACCGGACCTGGAGCCCCCGCTGGGGCCGCCGCCGTCCCTTCGTGACCGCAGGCGCCCTTCTCTGCTCGGTCATCCTCTTCGTGTTCCCGTTCGTCGGGGTGCTGTGGCTGGCCGTGATCTGCTTCTGGCTGCTCGACGTCGGCAACAACACCTCGATGGAGCCCTACCGGGCCTTCATCTCCGACCGGCTGCCCAAGTCGCAGCTGGCGCGTGGCTTCCTGACGCAGAGCATGTTCACCGGGGCCGGCGCGGTGCTCGCCAACCTGTCGCTGTTCTTCCTGCAGAAGGTGGACGCGCTCGACAAGACCGCCGGCAACGGCGTGCCCTACTGGATGTATGTCTGCTTCATGATCGGCACCTTCTGCATCCTGCTGACGGTGCTGACGGCGATGGCGCGCACGAAGGAACTCACGCCGTCCGACGAGGACCTCGAGGAGATCCGGAACGCGCCCAAGGGTCTGCACCACGCGGTCGCCGAGATCGCGGACGCCGTCCGCTCGATGCCGGTCGCCATGCACAAGATCGGCGTCGTCTTCATGTTCCAGTGGTACGCGATGTTCATCTACTGGCAGTTCCTGGCGGTGAGCCTCGGCGAGACGATCTTCAACGCCACGCCGGAGCAGGGGGGCAGCAACTGGGACGACGCCATCGCCTGGAGCGGGCTGATGAACGGCGCCTACAACTTCGTCACCATGGTCTCGGCGCTGTTCCTGGTCGGTCTGGCCGCACGGATCGGTGCCAAGCGCGTGCACGCGGTCGCCCTCGGCCTGGCCGCCGGGGCACTGATCTGGCTCTCCCACATCAGCAACCAGTACGTCGCCCTGGTTCCGATGATCGGACTGGGCATCTTCTGGGCCAGCGCCGTCGGCGTGCCCTACCTGATGGTCGCCAGCATGGTTCCGGCGAAGCGCACCGGCGTCTACATGGGCATCCTGAACATGATGATCGTGGTCCCGATGCTGATCGAGACGGTCACGTTCGGCTGGATCTTCAACCACCTGCTCGGCGGCAAGGGCAGCAACGCGATCGCTCTCGCCGGCGTCCTGATGGGCATCGGGGCCGTGGCCATGCTCTGGGTGAACCCGCCGGACGAGGCGGACGAGTCGCCGATCATGCCGCTCGGCGGAAGGCGCAGCATCACCGTCTACGACCGCGTCGTGGTGGGCTCGGACGGGACGCCGACCAGTCTGTACGCCGTCGACCGGGCGGCGGAGGTGGCCGAGGCCGCCCAGGCCCGGCTGGTCGTCGTCACCGCTTACCGCGACGGCCAGGAGGCTGCGGCGGAAGCCGGCGGGCACCGCGAGCTCTACGGCATGCAAGCGGCCAGCAAGGCCATGAACAAGTCGGTCTCCGGTCTGCTGAAGGAGCGGGTCCGGTACATCGACCAGCGACTCGTGAAGGGCGACGCGGCGCAGGCGTTGCTCGACGCGGTCGGGAACAACCCGGCCAACCTCATCGTCGTCGGCAACCGCGGGCTGGGCGCCACCGAGGGGCAGCTGCTGGGCTCCGTCCCGGGCGACGTCGTGAAGAACGCACGGTGCGACGTCCTGGTCGTGCAGACCGCGGCGCTGGACGAGGAGCGCCTCTTCGCCGGGCACCCGGCCGAGGCGTCCGTCGGTGACGGCGCGCGGATGGCGTCGTCCGGGCCCGGGAGCTAGCCGGGGGGCCGGTCGGGCCCGGCGGGGGAGCAGGCGGTCACGCGGAAGCGGGTGCACGACGCCCGCGACGACCCCTGCGCGCCGCTGAGCTGGGATCCCGGCTTCCTCGCGTGCGGGGTGCCGTGGGTCGTCGGCGAGTGGCTGCTGCACCGCCGCGGCGTCCGAACGGCGGATGAGGCTGTCAGGGATGCCCGGAAGCCCTTGATCGGGCTCTGCCCGGCGGGCAGGCTGTGAGGAGCACCACAGCCGGACAACTGCCGGGAGGTTCGCCGTGGAAGCGCATGTCGGGGACAAGATCGTCGTCCGCTCGACCCATCAGGGGGAGGCGGAACGCACCGGGGAGATCGTCGAGTGCGCCGAGCCCGGGGGAGGTCCGCCCTACCTCGTCCGATGGAGCGACGGGCATACCGGGTTGTTCTACCCGGCGGGCACCGTGACCGTCGTGTCCCCTCGCGAAGCGTCGCGCGGCTGAGCGCCCGGCATGGCAAAGGACACCGGGACCGCCCCGGAACCGCGTTCCGCCGACAAAGTGCGCAACGTGGCCCTCGTGGGCCACGCGGGCGCCGGCAAGACGACGCTGGCCGAGGCCCTGCTCGTCGCCGCCGGTGTGCTTCCCCGGCTCGGCCGGGTCGAGGACGGGACGACCTGCCTCGACACCGAGGAGGTGGAGATCCGGCAGCAGCGCTCGGTGTCGCTCGGCGTGGCGGCCGTCGAGCACGCCGGTCACAAGATCAACCTGCTCGACACCCCCGGCTCGCCCGATTTCGTGGGCGAGCTGCGCGCCGGCCTGCGGGCCGCCGACGCGGCCCTGTTCGTCGTCTCGGCGGTCAACGGCGTGGACGCCACGACCGTGGCGCTCTGGGAGGAGTGCGCGGCGGTCGGCATGCCCCGGGCCGTCGTCATCACCCAGCTCGACCGTGCCCGGGCCGACGTCGACGACGCCGTCCGGCTGTGCCAGCTGATGCTCGGCGACGGCGTCTACCCCATGCACCTTCCCGAACGCGGCCCCGACGGCGGCGTCCGGGCGCTGGTCTCGCTGCTCGAGCCGCATCCCGATGCCAACGGCAACAGCGCGGAGGCCGACCGCCTCCGGGGTGAGCTCATCGAGGGGATCATCGGTGAGAGCGAGGACGAGACCCTCATGGACCGCTACCTCGCCGGTGACGAGCTGGCGGTGGCCGACCTCGTCGCCGACCTCGAGACGGCGGTGGCCCGCGGCCATTTCCATCCGGTGCTCTGCGTCGCGCCCCTCACGGGAGTGGGCGTGCCGGAGCTCCTCGACCTGCTCGTCTCCGCCTTCCCGTGCCCCATGGAGCACGGTTGTCCCGACGTCACGCGCCTCGACGGCACGTCGGCGCCGTCGCTCACGTGTGACCCCGACGGTCCGCTCGTCGCGGAGGTCGTGAAGACGACGACCGATCCCTACGTCGGTCGCGTGTCGCTGGTGCGGGTCTTCTCGGGCACGTTGCGGCCCGACATCCCGATCCACGTCTCCGGCCACGGCATGGAGGAGCGGGGGCACCCCGACCACGACGTCGACGAGCGCATCGGCGCGGTGAGTTCGCCGCTGGGCAGCACGCTGCGCCCGGTCGCCGCGTGCCCGGCCGGCGACATCTGCGCCGTCGCACGGCTGGCCAGCGCCGAGACCGGCGACACGCTGTCGTCGCCGGAGGACCCCCGGCTCGTCCCGCCCTGGGACCTGCCCACCCCGCAGCTGCCCGTGGCGGTGGAGGCGGCCTCCCGCGCCGACGAGGACCGGCTGGCCACCGCCCTGGCGCGGTTGGTCGCCGAGGACCCGACGGTGCGGCTGGAGCGCCGCCCGGACACCGGTCAGTTGCTGCTCTGGTGCGTGGGGGAGGCGCACGCCGAGGTGCTGCTGGAGCGGCTGCGCGTGCGCCACGGCGTCGGCGTGAACACCCACCCCGTGCGGGTGCCCATGGTCGAGACGCTGGCCGGCAGCGCGCGGGTGACCGGCCGGCACGTCAAGCAGTCCGGCGGGCACGGCCAGTACGCCGTCGTCGTCATCGAGGGGGAGCCCGGTCCGGCGGGGTCGGGCATCGTGTTCGAGCAGCGCATCGTCGGGGGCACGGTCCCCAGCCAGTTCCACGGCAGCGTGGAGAAGGGCATCCGGACGCAGGCGCAGCGCGGCGTCAGCGGTGACCGGCCGATCGTCGACGTCCGGGTCACGCTCGTCGACGGCAAGGCGCACTCGGTCGACTCCTCGGACGCCGCGTTCCAGGCGGCCGGCGCCCTGGCGCTCCGCGAGCTGGTCGCCGCGGCCAGCACCCGGATCCTCGAGCCGTGGTGCGAGATCGCGGTGACGGTGCCCGGCGAGTACGTCGGTGCCGTCATGAGCGACCTCTCGGGACGACGGGCGCGCGTCACCGGCAGCGACGCCGATCCCGACCGCGACCGGACCACCGTGCGGGCGGAGATCCCCGAGGTGGAACTGCTCGGCTATCCCGGCGTCCTCCGCTCGGTCACTCACGGAACGGGCAGCTTCACCCGGCGGCCGACGGGTTACGAGCCGGCACCGGCATCCGTCGCCGTCCCCGCGTGAGCGGCTACTGAACGGACCCGATCGGGTGGCCCGGCCGGAGGCTCGCCGCGAGCCTGCGAGTGGGGAGGACGATGAGGTCCGTCGACTAGCCTCGTGCACGGTGTGCAGCGGGCTGGAGGGATCGTGACGTCGTCGAGCGGGCCATCGGCCGATGGCCCGGGCATCCCGGTGGGGTTCGCGACGCCCGCGGTGACCGACCGGGAGCAGTTGCCCGACCGCGTCTGGACCGTGCCCAACGCGCTGTCGGTGCTCCGGCTGCTCGGCGTACCGCTCTTCCTGTGGCTGCTGCTGGGGCCCGAGGCCGACGAGTGGGCCGTGGTCGTGCTGATGATCTCCGGTCTCACCGACTGGGCCGACGGCAAACTCGCCCGGCTGCTCGAGCAGAGCAGCCGGCTCGGTGCCCTGCTCGATCCCGCCGCCGACCGCCTCTACATCGTCAGCACGCTGATCGCCCTCGCTCTGCGGGAGATCATCCCGCTCTGGATCGTCGTCCTGCTCGTCGGGCGTGAGGTCGTCCTGGGGCTGGCGCTGCTGGTCCTGCGGCACTACGGCTATCCGCCGCTGCAGGTGCACTACCTCGGCAAGGCGGCCACGCTGCTCCTGCTGTACGCGTTCCCCGGGCTGATGCTCGCCGACGGGGACAGCTGGTTCGCCCGGCTGCTCGAGCCCTTCGCGTGGGCCCTCACCATCTGGGGCACGGCGCTCTACGTGCTGGCCGGCCTCCTCTACCTCGTCCAGGTGGCCGCGATCGTGCGTGCGGAGCGCTCCGGACGGGCTTCCGGGTCGGCGCCGTGACCTCGACCCTGCGGGGTGGTGGTCCACGGTCCATGGGCGCCTCCCTGCTCGACGACGTCCTGGCCGAGACGCTCGACCCCGCCTACGCCCAGGCCGCGCGCCGCCACGCGGCCCGCGCGGAGGTGAAGGAGGGGACCGGGGACGAGGTCGCCCGCCGAGCGGGAAGGCGCCGGCGGGGGCAGCTCCTCGTGGCCCTGGTCATGGTGATCGCGGGCCTGCTGGTGGCCGTGACCTACGACCAGGCGGTCACCAAGTCGGAGGGCAGGGACCAGATCCGCAACGCGCTCGTCCACGACATCAAGCGGGCCTCCGGGGTCAGCGACGACATGGCCACCCAGCTCGAGCAGCTCCGCTCGAAGGTGGGTGCCACCCGGGAGAAGCTGCTGACCGCCAGCACCGTAGGCCAGGAGGCCCTCGACGACCTGGCCCGCGCGGAACAGGCGGCGGCCGCCGTGCCGGTGACCGGACCGGGCCTGCTGGTGACCCTGGCCAACGCCAAGTCCTCGGCCGACCAGGACCCCGTGGGGGAGACCTCCGAGGAGGCTGCCGGCGGACGGGTCCGGGACGGCGATCTGCAGCTGGTCGTCAACGCCTTGTGGGCTGCCGGGGCGGAGGCGGTCAGCATCAACGGTCAGCGGCTGGGGCCGACCAGCGCGATCCGGTTCGCCGGCGAGGCCGTGCTCGTGGACTTCCGGCCGGTCACGAACCCCTACGAGATCAGCGCGATCGGCGACCCCGACACCCTCTCCAGCCGCTTCCTCGCCATTCCGGAGGTCAGCGCACTGGCCTCCGTCGCCGTGACGTTCGACATGCGCTTCGACTTCGCCCAGGAGGACCACCTGTCCCTGCCAGCCGCCAGCACTCCCGAACTCCGGGTCGCCCGCGCGGAGAGCCAGGAGAAGTCCGCGCCGGCCTCCGAGACACCGGGGGGCTGAGCGTGATCCCGATCATCGGCCTCGCGGCCGGCGTCCTGCTGGGACTCTTCCTCGACCCGACGGTGCCGCTGGTTCTCCAGCCGTACCTGCCGATCGCCGTGGTGGCCGCCCTGGACGCCGTCTTCGGCGGCCTGCGCGCCCGCCTGGACGGGATCTTCGACGCCAAGGTGTTCGTCATCTCGTTCGTGTCGAACGTCGTCGTCGCGGCGCTGATCGTCTTCCTGGGCGACCAGCTCGGCGTCGGCGCCCAGTTGTCCACCGCGGTGGTCGTCGTCCTCGGTATCCGCATCTTCGGCAACGCGGCCGCCATCCGGCGGCACGTCTTCCGCGCATGAGCGACAGCCCGCGGCCGGACGACGGCGTCCCCCCGGAGCCCGCCGACTCTGCTGCTCCCGAGCAGCCGGACGGCGCGGCGCCCGGGCCGTCGGAGGACGCGGCCGCTCCCGGGCAGCCGGCCGGGGTTCCCGAGGCCCCTTCCGAGGCGGCCGTGCCTGTCGAGACCCCCGCGGAACCGGCCGCGGCGCCCGAGGGCGTCGCCGGGACGGACGAGGTCGCGCCGGACGAGGCCGCGCCGGGCGGCACCGGGTCGTCCGGTCGAGGCCGCCGCAGCGACCGCCTCGCCGCAGCGCTGATCGGCGTCCTGACCCTGCTGCTGGGCTTCGCCTTTGCCGTCCAGGTGCGCTCGGTCGGCGACGACACCCAGTACGCCGGCGCGCGCGAGGAGGATCTCGTGCGCATCCTCGACGACCTCAACGCCCGGGAGGAGCGCCTGCGCCAGCAGCTGGCCGACCAGCGCTCCGCGTTGCAGGAGCTGAGCAGTTCCGACAGCCAGACCGCGGCCGCGGTGGAGGAGGCACGCCGTCGCACGGAGGCGATCGGCATCCTCAACGGCACCATCGCCGCGCAGGGCGCCGGGCTGCGGATGACCATCCACGACCCCGACCAGGCCGTCCGCGTCGCCGATCTGCTGGACGCCGTGCAGGAACTGCGGGGCGCCGGCGCGGAGACGATGCAGATCGACGACGTCCGCGTGGGGGTCTCCACCGCGGTCACCGGGCAGCCGGGGGACCTCATGATCGACGGGCATCCGATCAGCGCGCCCTACGAGGTGCTCGTGATCGGCTCGCCGCAGGACATGGAAACCGCGCTGAACATCCCCGGGGGAGTGGTCCAGCACATCGGCAACCGCGGGGGGTCGGTCGACATCGTGCAGGCGCCCGACATCGTCGTGGACGCGTTGCGGCCGCTCGACACGCCTCAATACGCTTCGCCCAAGACCGGCAACTGAGAAAGGACCTCGGTGCCCCCCACCCCTCGCTCCGCTCGGGGCGGGACCCTGCACCGAGGCCGCACCCCGCACCCTCGACCCATGGAGACCCACCACATGTCGACACCCGACGACCGCCGCTACACCGACCAGCACGAGTGGGCGCTGGTCCAGGGCACCGACGGCACCTCCACCGTCGTGCGGGTGGGGATCACCGACCACGCCCAGGACGCCCTGGGGGACATCGTGTTCGTCCAGCTGCCGGAGGTCGGTGACGAGGTCGGGCCCGGCACCCCGATCGGTGAGGTGGAGTCCACCAAGTCGGTGTCGGACGTCTACGCGCCGGTCGCGGGCGTGGTGGCCGCGGTCAACGAGCGGCTCGCCGACGCCCCCGAGACCATCAACGCCGACCCCTACGGGGAGGGCTGGCTGGTCGACATCAGCGTTCCCGGGGAGGGCGGCGATCCGGTCGGCCAGCTCCTCGACGCCGACGCATACCAGGCCCTCGTCGACGCGTCCTGACCGGACCGTCGGCGGGATGCTTCCCGGCGCCGATCACTATGATCTCCCGAGGACGTCGGCACCACGGTGAGCTGCCGGGGCGGCGACGATCCTGACCCTGACCGTCCGGTTGACCCTTGGGCCGACCGGCTGGTTCCATGACCCACGGTCCGCCGCGCCAGCCGCGACGGCCGACCTGCGACGGGCCACCCGGTCCGTCGCCCGCCGGCCGCCCGCGGCCCGTTCGAGGCCCACGGCGGGCCACCGCACCGGAGGAGACGCAACGTGCACTGCACTCGATGTGGCCACGAGAACCCCGAGGGCAGTCGCTTCTGCGCGCAGTGCGGTTCGGCCCTCTCCCAGGAGCGGGTCGGCGAGTCGACGAGCGTCATCCCCAAGGTCGGCGGTGAGGACTCCAGCGAGCAGCCGGAGATCACCGAGTCGGCGGCCGACGCCCACGCGGGTGCCGTCGAGTCGCTGCCGGCCGGTTCCGCCCTGCTCGTGGTGAAGCGCGGCCCCAACGCCGGCAGCCGGTTCCTGCTCGACCAGGACGTCACGACGGCCGGCCGGCACCCCGACAGCGACATCTTCCTCGACGACGTGACGGTCAGCCGTCGGCACGTGGAGTTCCACCGCGAGGGCGGCGGCTTCTCCGTCCACGACGTCGGCAGCCTCAACGGCACCTACGTCAACCGCGAGCCGGTCGACGTCGCCACGCTCGCCGGCGGCGACGAGGTGCAGATCGGCAAGTTCCGCCTCGTCTACCTCACCGGCCCCCGCACCGGCGAGCCGGCCACTCGCTAGTGGCGACGCCGGCCCGCTCCAGCAGGAGATCCGCGCGGCAGCCCGCGCACCGTCGGCAGTTCGGAACGAAGGGGGCGTGACCGTGCCCGAGCGCGAGAGGGCGCTCGGGGACGCCGAGGACCAGCGCGCGCCGAGACACACCATCGGCGAGGTGCTGGCCCTGCTGCGCGACGACTTCCCCGACGTCACGATCAGCAAGATCCGCTACCTGGAGTCCGAGGACCTCGTCCACCCGCAGCGCACGCCCTCGGGCTACCGGAAGTTCTCGCGGGCCGATGTCACGAGGCTGCGCTACGTGCTGACGGCGCAGCGCGACCACTACCTGCCGCTGCGCGTGATCAAGGACCACCTGGACGCCCTCGACCGCGGGGAGCCGCTGCCCGCTGGGGCCGGGGTTCCCGGGACGGCGACGCCGGTGGCCGAGGTGCCCGAGGACGGCGAGCGGACCGCGACACCCCCGCTGACTCCCGAGCAGTTCGCTCGCGCGGCCGGGCTGGAGCCCGGGCAGCTGGCCGACTGCGTGCAGTTCGGGCTGCTGTCCACCGACGCCGACGGGCGGCATCCCGCGTCCGACCTGCCGATCGCCCGGGCTGCCGCGGGTCTGGCCCGGCACGGCATCGAGCCGCGGCACCTGCGGGCCTACCGCACGGGGGCCGAGCGGGAAGCGGGGCTGATCGAACAGCTCGTCGCACCGGTGCTTCGCGCGCGCTCGGAGGAGGCGCGAACCCGCGCGACCGAGAAGCTCCAGGAGCTCGCGGCACTGTCCGCGCAGCTGCACACGGCGCTGCTGGAGTCGAGACTCCGGGACCTCCTGCGCCCCTGACTCCGGCGTACCGTGAGGGGGTTCGTAGAGGGACCCGCAAGCAGAGCCGGATCGCCTGACCCGCCCGCCAGACCAGACCGATCCGCCCGCATCCCCGGGCCGCACGTGAGGGAGCCGCACCGTGCAGGAGCTTCGAGTCGTCGGCGTCCGGGTCGAGCTGCCCGGCAACCAGCCGATCCTGCTGCTCAAGGAGACGCAGGGCGAGCGGTATCTCCCCATCTGGATCGGAGCCGTGGAGGCGGCGGCCATCGCCTTCGAGCAGCAGGGCGTCCGCCCGGCGCGGCCCATGACCCACGACCTGCTCCGTGAGGTCGTCCGGGCGCTCGGCGCCACCCTCGAGGCGGTCAACATCACCGAGATGCGCGACGGCATCTACATCGCCGAGCTCGTCTTCGGCGACGAGCGCGTGGTCAGCGCACGCCCGTCCGACGCCGTCGCACTCGCCGTGCGCACGGGCGCGCCGATCTTCGGCGCGGAGGAGCTCCTCGACGAGGTCGGGATCGAGATCCCCGACGAGCAGGAGGACGAGGTCGAGAAGTTCCGCGAGTTCCTCGACCAGATCTCCCCGGAGGACTTCGGCGCCGGCTCGGGGTCCGGGGGAGGACCTGCCTGAGAAGTGGCCCGTCTGGTGTCATCGGCACGGACGGTGTGAACCTCCACTCGAAATGATGAGCCTGGCGACACGCCGCCCCGCTCAGTTGACCCGCCCCCTGCCCCGGCTTACGGTCGGCGAACAACAACGGTGTGACACCTGAGGTCAGTGGGTGCAATGCCCATGAGGTGCCAGGGCCCAACCGGGTGCGAAGCCGTCTACCCGCCGCGCAGGCGCTGCGGGACCGGAGGAGGACGCTGGACGTGAGCGACCAGAGCGACGGCTCCCAGGGTCAGCTCTTCAGCGACGCCGCTGTCGGAGCCCCCGCCTATGACGAGGTCGACACCGACCTGGTCGGTTACCGTGGCCCGACCGCGTGCGCTGCTGCGGGCATCACCTACCGCCAGCTCGACTACTGGGCCCGTACCGGCCTGGTGGCGCCGTCGGTGCGCACCGCCACCGGCTCGGGCACGCAGCGCCTGTACTCCTTCCGCGACATCCTCGTGCTGAAGGTGGTCAAGCGACTGCTGGACACCGGCGTCTCCCTGCAGAACATCCGCAAGGCCGTCGACCACCTGCGCAACCGCGGCATCAAGGACCTCGCGAACATCACGCTGTTCTCCGACGGCGCGACCGTCTACGAGTGCACCTCCGCCGAGGAGGTCGTCGACCTGCTGGCCGGTGGCCAGGGGGTCTTCGGCATCGCCGTCTCGGGTGCGCTGCGGGAGCTGTCCGGAGAGCTGGCCGAGCTGCCGGCCGAGCGGATCGACGGCAGCCCGCTGCACTCGGCGGACGACGAGCTGTCCCGCCGTCGCCGTCAGCGCGCCGCCACCGCGTAAGAGCCCGGAACGCTGCGCGCTGACGGGTAGTTCTGCGCCCCAGAACTACCCGTTCGCGCACATTCTCGGTTCCTCGGTCCTCACCGGACGACGAGCAGCCCGCTGGTAGCGTTCGAGCAATGGTCGACCGTGCGCAGACCGCGGAGGCGTCGACGGGGGAGACCCTCCCGCCGCTGACCGGGTCACTCCCTTCGCTGACGTCCCTCCACCCCGCGGGATCCTTCGCCGCACGGCACATCGGGCCCCGCCCCGACGAGACGGCCGAGATGCTGTCGGTCGTCGGGCACAAGACGCTGGAGTCGCTGGTCGACGCGTGCGTCCCCGAGGGCGTGCGGGACCGGACGCCGCTGGACCTGCCGGCCGCGATGGACGAGGCCGCCGTCCTCGCGCTGCTGCGCGAGCGCGCCGACGGCAACGACGTCTACACCTCGATGATCGGGTTGGGGTACTACGGCACCTTCACGCCGCCGGTCATCCAGCGCACGGTGCTGGAGAACCCCTCCTGGTACACCGCGTACACGCCCTACCAGCCCGAGATCAGCCAGGGCCGGCTCGAGGCGCTGATCAACTTCCAGACGATGGTCGCGGACCTCACCGGCCTCGCGGTGGCGGGCGCCTCGATGCTCGACGAGGCCACCGCAGCCGCCGAGGCGATGACGCTCGTCCGCCGCGCCGGCCGCGCGAAGGTCGACGCCGTCTTCGTCGTCGACGCCGACACCCTGCCGCAGACGCTCGCCGTGCTGCAGACGCGCGCGGAGCCCCTCGGCATCCACCTGCACGTCGCCGACCTCTCCGCCGGGTGGCCGACCGACCTGCCCGAGGCCGGCGCCTTCGGCGTCCTGCTGTCCTACCCCGGCGCGAGCGGCGCCGTCCGGGACCACCGGGCCCTGGCCGCCGCGGCGCACGACGCGGGCGCCTCGGTGGTCGTCGCCGCCGACCTGCTGGCGCTCACCCTGCTCGAGGCGCCGGGGGAGTGGGGTGCCGACGTCGCCTGCGGCACGACCCAGCGCTTCGGCGTCCCCATGGGGTACGGCGGGCCGCACGCCGGCTACCTGTCGGTGCGCGAGGGGCTGGCCCGCCAGCTGCCCGGTCGCCTCGTCGGGGTCTCCGTGGACGCGGACGGCGACGTCGCCTACCGGCTGGCCCTGCAGACGCGGGAGCAGCACATCCGCCGCGAGAAGGCGACCAGCAACATCTGCACCGCCCAGGTGCTGCTCGCCGTCATGGCCGGCGCCTACGCCGTCTACCACGGCCCCGAGGGCCTGGCCGCGATCGCCGCCCGGGTGCACCGCAGCGCGCTGACCCTGGCCGGCTGGCTGCGGGCCGGCGGGCTCGAGCTCACCTCCGAACACTTCTTCGACACCCTCGAGGTCCGCGTGCCCGGCCGGGCCGCCGACGTCGTCGATGCCGCCGCCGGGCGCCGCATCAACCTGCGGCTGGTCGACGCCGACACCGTCGGTGTGGCCTGTGACGAGACGACGTCGGTCGACGTCCTGCGCGCAGTGGCGGAGGCCTTCGGTGTCGCCGCCGACGACACGCAGCTGGACGACGACGGCGCCGACGCACTGCCCACGGCGCTGCGTCGCCGGACGCCCTACCTGACGCACCCCGTCTTCTCCGCGCACCGCTCCGAGACGGCGATGCTGCGGTACCTGCGCTCGCTGTCGGACAAGGACCTCGCGCTCGACCGCACGATGATCCCGCTGGGCTCGTGCACGATGAAGCTGAACGCGGCCACCGAGATGGCGGCGATCACCTGGCCGGAGTTCGCGAACCTCCACCCGTTCGCGCCCGTCGAGCAGGCGCGCGGCTACGCGCAGCTGATCGACGAGCTGTGCTCGGCGCTCGCGGAGGTGACCGGCTACGCCGCGGTCAGCGTCCAGCCCAACGCCGGCTCGCAGGGCGAGTTCGCGGGCCTCATGGCGATCCGTGGCTACCACCGGTCCCGCGGTGACGAGCAGCGCGACGTCTGCCTGATCCCGAGCTCGGCGCACGGGACCAACGCCGCCAGCGCCGTCATGGCGGGGATGCGCGTCGTGGTCGTCGCCTGCGACGAGGCCGGCAACGTCGACGTGGCAGACCTGCACGCCAAGGTCGACCAGCACGCCGAGCGCCTGGCCGCGCTGATGATCACCTACCCGTCGACCCATGGGGTGTTCGAGGCCGACATCCAGGAGATCTGCGCTGCCGTGCACGATGCGGGCGGCCAGGTGTACGTCGACGGCGCCAACCTCAACGCCATGGTGGGCCTGGCCAAGCCGGGCCGCTTCGGCTCCGACGTCAGCCACCTCAACCTGCACAAGACCTTCTGCATCCCGCACGGCGGCGGCGGTCCCGGCGTGGGGCCGATCGGCGTCCGCGAGCACCTCGTGCCCTTCCTGCCCGGGCACCCCCTCGTCGAGACCGGCGGCCAGGGCCCGGCCGTCTCCGGTGCGCCGTGGGGCTCGGCGGGCATCCTGCCCATCTCCTGGGCCTACGTGCGCCTCATGGGCCCGGACGGGCTGCTGCGCGCCACCGAGCACGCCGTCCTCGCGGCCAACTACGTCGCCACCCGGCTCAAGGACGCCTTCCCGGTGCTCTACACCGGCGCCGACGGCCTGGTCGCGCACGAGTGCATCCTCGACATCCGGCCGCTGACCAAGGCGACCGGCGTGACCAACGACGACATCGCCAAGCGCCTGATCGACTTCGGCTTCCACGCGCCGACGATGAGCTTCCCGGTCGCGGGCACGCTCATGGTCGAGCCCACCGAGAGCGAGGACAAGGGCGAGCTCGACCGGTTCGTCGACGCGATGCTGCAGATCCGCGCCGAGATCGACAAGGTCGCCTCGGGTGAGTACGACCGCACCGACAACCCGCTGCGCAACGCGCCGCACACGCTGGCCATGCTGGCGGGGGAGTGGGAGCGGCCGTATCCGCGGACGACGGCGATCTACCCGCTGCCCGGTCTGGTCGGACGCAGCTACCTCAGCCCGGTGCGCCGGATCGACCAGGCCTACGGCGACCGCAACCTGGTCTGCTCGTGCCCGCCGCCCGAGGCGTTCGCCGAGCACGACTTCGGCGCGCACGCGCCGTCCGACGACGGCGCGGTGCCGAGCCGGGGGGACGGCCACCCGGACGACCTGGGGACGGCGGCCGACGTGGTGGGCGCCGCTTCCTGAGGGTGTCGGTGCCGCGTGGCAGGGTTTGCACATGACTGACGCCGGGGCCAAGGCACACCTCCACCGGTAGCTGCAGAACGGTCGCGACGCCCTCGTGTGGAAGCTCGAGGGACTGGGGGAGTACGACGCCCGCCGTCCCCTGACCCCGACCGGGACCAATCTGCTCGGGCTGCTGAAGCACCTGGCCTACGTCGAGATGGGCTACTTCGGACCCACGTTCGGCCGGCCGGTGCCGGAGGTGGACCCCTGGCTGACCGACGACGTCGAGCTCAACGCCGACATGTGGGCCACGGCCGAGGAGTCGCTCGGCGACATCCTGGCCCTCTACCACCGGGCGTGGGCGGTCACCGATGCGACGGTCGCGGAGCTGCCGCTGGACGCGCCCGGCTCGGTGCCGTGGTGGGATCCGGCGAGGCAGGCGGTGACGTTGCTGCAGATCCTGACCCACGTGATCGCGGAGACCCATCGGCACGCCGGGCATGCCGACATCGTCCGCGAGCTGATCGACGGGGCGGCCGGGCTGAGCAACGGCAACGACAACCTGCCGGAGGGGGTCGACGCCGGCTGGTGGTCGAGCTACCGCGATCGACTGGAGCAGGTGGCCCGGGAGGCCGGCGGTCGGGGGCCGGACGGGGCCTGAACTGTCGGCGGGTCGTGACAGGGTTCCACCCATGACCGGCGCGCACGACTTCACGGCCGACCTGGCCGACTACCTGCAGGAAGCCCGCAATCTCCTCCTGCTCAAGATCGAGGGGTTGTCGGAGTACGACGTCCGCAGGCCGCTGACGCCGACGGGCACCAACCTGCTCGGGCTGGTCAAGCACCTGGCGCTCGTCGAGGTCGGCTACTTCAGCGTCCCGTTCGGGCGGCCGGTGGGCCAGGCCCACCCGTGGTTCTCGGAGGAGGTGGACGAGGACAACGCCGACATGTGGGCGACGGCCGACGAGTCGCGGGAGGACGTCCTGGCGGGCTACCGGCGCGCGTGGGCGCAGACCGATGCCGCCGTCCGGGAGCTGCCGCTCGACACCGTCGGGCGCGTTCCCTGGTGGGGGCCGGACGGCGGAGCGGAGGTCACCCTGCACCGGGTGCTGGTGCACGTGATCGGCGAGACCCATCGACACGCCGGGCACGCGGACATCATGCGGGAGCTCATCGACGGCTCGGTGGGCAACCAGGCGGTCGGCGACAACCTGCCCGACCGCGACGAGGCGTGGTGGCGGGCCTACCGCGACCGGGTCGAGCAGGCGGCGCGGGAGGCCGGCGGGCGCTGAGCGGCGCTCAGCTTGCGGCCAGCTCCGGGCTCAACCAGGTGTGGTGGTCGGCGACGGCGCGGCCGTCGGGCAGCAGTTCACCGTCGTCGTCGAAGAGGACGACGCCGTTGCACAGCAGGCTCCACCCCTGCTCGGGGTGGCTGCTGACGACAGCGGCGAGGTCACGCGCATTACTGGCCGCGTCGGGGCAGGGCGTTACGTGGGCACACATGGCAGTCCATCCGTTTCGGCATCCCGGTCGAGGCGCGGAGTTGCATACCGTGCTCGTCCGATTACACGTTCGGCAGGTGTGTGCCCGCGCTGAAGCGGAGAGCGGTGAGCCAGATCACCGGATCACCCCAACGGGTCGTCAGGTCCTGCCATTGCGTTTGCGGTCGACGGTTCGACGTCCCCTACCGCCAGGCATTCCCGCCGACACGGCGCCCGGAGTAGGCGTCAGAGCTTGCGGAGGAGGACCCGCCGGACGGCGTGGTCTGCCGACTTCTGCAGGACCAGCCGGGCGCGGGAGCGGGTCGGGGCGATGTTGCTGCGCAGGTTGGGCCCGTTGACGGCGGACCAGATGCCGAGCGCCGTCTCCCGGGCCTGCTCGTCGGAGAGCCGCGCGAAGCGGTGAAAGTAGGCGGTGGCGTCCTGGAAGGCCGTCCGCCGCAGCGCGAGGAAGCGCTCCACGTACCAGCGCTGGATGTCGGCCTCGGCGGCGTCGACGTAGACGGAGAAGTCGAAGAAGTCGGAGAGGAAGACCTCGGGAGCCGTGCCGTCTGCGCGACCTCCGGCCTGCAGCACGTTGAGGCCCTCGAGGATCAGGATGTCCGGCCGGTCGACCGCCTGCTGGGCGCCGGGCACGATGTCGTAGGACTGGTGGTCGTACACCGGCGCGAACACCTCCTCGCGTCCCGACTTCACGTCGGCCAGGAACCGCAGCAGCGCCCGGCGGTCGTAGGAATCCGGAAAGCCCTTGCGGCCCAGGAGGCCGCGCGACTCCAGGACGGCGTTGGGCATCAGGAAGCCGTCGGTGGTCACCAGGTCGACCCGCGGCGAACCGGGGGATGCGGCGAGCAGGGTCTGCAGCAGCCGGGCGGTCGTGCTCTTGCCGACGGCGACGCTGCCCGCCACGGCGATGACGAAGGGCACCTTCGCCGTCGTGTCGCCGAGGAACTCGCTCTGCGCAGCCCACAGGCGGCGGCTGGCGCCGACGTGCAGGCCGAGGAGTTCGGCCAGCGGGAGGTAGACCGTCGCGACCTCGTCGAGGTCGATCCGGTCACCGAGGCTGGCCAGCTCGCGGAGTTCCGCCTCGTCGAGCGGCAGCCGCGTCCCCTCGGCGAGCGCGCGCCAGGAAGCACGGTCGAACACCCCGTAGGGCGAGATGGAGCTGCGGGTCCCGACCGTCACGGCACCATCGTGCCGCCCGTCCGGGCCGGCCGGTGCGGTCGGGTCACCCCACGGGGTGGCGCAGACCCGCCGCGGCCGCGTCTAGGGTTCGGCGTGTGTCGACCCGTCCGGGACTCCTCGACTGCATCGAGGGCTATTTCGCCGCCGCTCCGCTCGCGGACGGGCGGGTGGAGGAGGTCGGCGCGCTCGACGTCCCGATCGGGGAACCGGCCTGGCCGTACCCGGCGCGGCCGCGCCCCGGAGCCGGCCCGGTGACCGAAGCCGACGTGCGGGCCGCCGTCGGCCTGCAGGAGGCCGCCGGCCTGCCCGCGGCGCTCGAGTGGATCCCCGAGCGGGCGCCGGAGACCACCGCGGCGGCCCGTGCCGCAGGCCTCACGGTGGAGGAGATGCCCCTGCTGGTCGTCGTCGACCCCGTGGAGGTGCTGCTGCCGGCGGGAGTGCGCCTCTATCTCGTGGGCGCCGACGATCCGGAGCTGGCGCGCTACCAGCGGGTCGCCGCGATCGCCTTCGCCCATCCCGGGGGGCGGGCCGAGGTGCGCGAGGCGCCACTGGACACCTCGCCCGAGGCGGATGCCCGGACCGCGGCCCTGCGCGAGCGGATCGCCGCCGGCCGCACGGTCATGATGGTGGCCGTCGAGCACGGCGTACCGGTGGCGGTCGGCTCGCACCAGCCCCTGGACGTCGACGGCACCGAGATCAGCGAGGTGGTCGGCGTGGCCACCCTGCCGCGGCTGCGCGCCCGGGGTCTCGGCGCCGGCGTCGCCTCCGCCCTCGTCGCGCACGCCCGCGAGTCCGCGGACATGGTGTTCCTGGCCGCCGGTGACGACGACGTGGCGCGGGTCTACGAGCGGATCGGGTTCGCCCGCATCGCCACGACCGCCGTCGCCGACCGGCGTCCGGCGTCCGGGTAGGCCGGGACGGGGCCCGTCCGCTACTTCTCCTCGTACGTGGCGACCAGCGTGGCGCGCGCCAGCGTGTGGAAGAACAGGTTGAAGCCGAGCACCGCCGGTGTGGCGTCCGCCGTCACGTCCAGCTGCTCGGTGTCGACCGCGTGCACCACGACGAAGTAGCGGTGGGGCCCGTGGCCGGACGGGGGTGCGGCACCCACGTACCCGGCGAACCCGCCGTCGTTGCGCAGCTGCACAGCGCCCTCGGGCAGCGACGGCGAGTCCTTGTCCCCGGCGCCGCTGGGCAGCTCGGTGACCGACGCGGGGATGTTCGCGACCGCCCAGTGCCAGAAGCCGCTGGCGGTCGGCGCGTCCGGGTCGAACACGGTGACGGCGAAGCTGCGGGTGCCCTCCGGGAACCCCGACCACGACAGCTGGGGCGAGCGGTCCTCCCCGCCGGCGCCCATGACCCCGCTCACGTGCGGCGTCGGCAGCACCGCGCCGTCGGTGAGGTCGCTGCTGGTGACCGTGAAAGCAGGCACCTGGGGGAGGAAGTCGTAGGGGTTGGGCGGCACCGGACGGTCGGCCATGGATGTCTCCTCGGGCTCGGGATGATCGTTCCGACCGGACCCTAGGCACGCCGCCCGCCGAATCGCTCGTCGACCAGCGTCCTTTCCCCGGAAGCCGACACACGGCCGCAGCGGCGCCGACACGTGGGACGGCCCTTCCCCCGGTAGCGTCCTCCCGTGACTGCACGCAGGTCCATCGGCCTTCCGGACACCATCCGTGTCTGCCTCTTCGATCTGGACGGCGTTCTGACGCGGACGGCCACCGTCCACTTCGCAGCATGGAAGCGGACGTTCGACGAGTTCCTGCATCGCCACGAGCCGGGGCAGGCGGAGTTCAGCCAGCTCGACTACAACCGCTACGTCGACGGCAAGCACCGGGCCGACGGGGTGCGCGGCTTCCTGGAGAGCCGCGGCATCACGCTGCCCGAGGGCAGCCCGGACGACCCGCCGGACGCGGCCACCGTCTGGGCCATCGCGACCCGCAAGAACGACATGGTGCTGCGCGAGCTCGACGAGCACGGGGTGGAGGTCTATCCCGGCTCGGTCGACTACCTCCGTGCCGTGAAGGAGGCGGGGCTGGCCACCGCGGTGGTGACGGCGTCGGCGAACGGAGCGAAGGTCATCGCGGCCGGCGGGTTCGCCGACCTCATCGACGAGCGCGTCGACGGAGTGGTGGCCGCCCGCGACGGGCTGCGCGGCAAGCCGGAGCCCGACACCTTCCTCGCCGGAGCCAAGGCCCTCGGGGTCGACCCCGCACAGGCGGTCGTCTACGAGGACGCGATCTCCGGCGTCCAGGCCGGGCGGGCCGGCAGGTTCGGCTACGTCGTCGGCGTGGACCGCGTCGGACAGGCCGACGCGCTGAAGTCGGCCGGCGCGGACGTCGTCGTCCAGGACCTCTCGGAGCTGCTGGGGAGTGCGCCGTGACCGAGGGGCGTGCGACCTTCCCGGTCGAGCCGTGGTCGCTGACCGAGGTCGGCCTCGACCACGCATCGCTCGCGGTGCACGAGTCGGTGTTCGCGCTCACCAACGGGCACATCGGCATGCGGGGCTCCTTCGAGGAGGGCGAGCCGGTCGTCGTCCCGGGTACCTACCTCAACGGCTTCTTCGAGGAGCGGCCGCTGCCCTACGCCGAGGCCGGGTACGGCTTCCCGGAGCAGGGCCAGACGATGGTGAACGTCACCGACGGCAAGCTGATCCGGCTGCTGGTCAAGGACTCACCGCTCGATCTGGACTACGGCCAGATCCTCGACCACCACCGCACGCTGGACCTGCGGGCCGGGGTGCTGCGCCGCTCCACCGAGTGGCGCTCGCCCGGCGGGCGCACGGTGCGGGTGACCAGCACCCGGCTCGTGTCGCTGGCCCGGCGCTCGATCGCCGCGATCGAGTACAAGGTCGAGGTCACCGACGACGAGGGTGACCTGTACGTGGCCCTGCAGTCCGACCTCCTCGCCAACGAGTCCGGCGCGGCCGCCAGCGAGGACGACCCCCGGGCGGCCGCAGCCCTGGGCAAGCCGCTGCAGTCGGAGATCGCGGTGGCGCGGGGCCGCCGCGCGGTGCTCGTGCACCGCACCAGGCGCAGCCGGCTGCGCATGGCCGCCGGCATGGACCACATCATCGAGATCCCCGACACCTGCACCGAGGACATCGAGGCCAGCGGCGACCTGGCGCGCTACACCCTGGCCGCGCGCATCCCGCCGGGCGGCTCGCTGAAGCTGGTCAAGTTCCTGGCCTACGGGTGGTCCTCCCGACGGTCCGACGCCGCCGTCCGGGACCAGGTCGAGGGGGCGCTGGCCACGGCCAAGCTGGCCGGCTTCGACCGGCTGCTCCGCGAGCAGCGGGAGCTGCTCGACCAGCACTGGGACGAGGCCGACGTCGAGATCGAGGGCGACGACGAGCTGCAGCAGGCCGTCCGCGTCGGGATGTTCCACGTCCTCCAGTCCGGTCTGCGCGCCGAGCGCCAGCCCATCCCGGCCAAGGGGCTCACCGGCCCCGGCTACGACGGGCACACCTTCTGGGACACCGAGACCTACGTCCTGCCGGTGCTGACCTACACCGCGCCCGACGCCGTCCGGGACGCCCTGCGCTGGCGGCACTCCACCCTGGAGATGGCCCGCGAGCGGGCCCGCGTCCTCGGTCGCCGCGGTGCCGCCTTCCCGTGGCGGACGATCCGCGGCGAGGAGACATCGGGGTACTGGCCGGCTGGGACGGCGGCCTTCCACATCAACGCCGACATCGCCGACGCCGTCGTCCGGTACTTCAACGCCACCTTGGACGACGACTTCGACCGCGACTTCGGCGCGGAACTGCTGATCGAGACGGCGCGGTTGTGGGCGTCGCTCGGCCACTTCGACACCGAGCACGGGTTCCGGATCGACGGGGTGACCGGCCCCGACGAGTACACGGCCGTCGTGGACAACAACGTCTACACGAACCTCATGGCGCAGCGGAACATGCGGGAGGCGGCCGAGGCGGTCAAGCGGCAGCCCGACGTCGCGGGGCGGCTGCAGGTGGGTGAGGAGGAGGTCGAGACCTGGCTGCGGGCGGCCGCCCTCATGGCGGTGCCCTACGACACCCAGCGCGGGGTGCACATGCAGTCCGACGCCTTCACCCACCACGAGGAGTGGGACTTCGCGGACACGCCGCAGGACAAGTACCCCCTGCTGCTGCACTACCCGTACTTCGAGATCTACCGCAAGCAGGTGGTCAAGCAGGCCGACCTCGTCATGGCGCTGCACCTGCGCGGCGACGCGTTCACCCTCGAGGAGAAGATCGCCGACTTCGCCTACTACGAGGCACGGACGACGCGGGACTCGTCGCTGTCGGCCAGCCAGCAGGCGGTGGTGGCCGCCGAGACCGGTCACCTCCAGCTGGCCTACGACTACTGGGCCGAGGCCGCGCTCACCGATCTGCAGAACCTGCACCACAACTCCGGCCACGGGCTGCACATCGCCTCGCTGGCCGGCGGCTGGACGGTCGCGGTGGCGGGGTTCGGCGGCCTGCGCGACCACAACGGCGAGCTCACCTTCGGGCCGCGGCTGCCGGAGCGGATCACGCGCCTGCGCTTCCGGGTGGTCTACCGCGGCCGCAAGCTCACGGTGACCGTCACGCACGAGTCGGCGACCTACCGGCTGGAGGACGGCGACCCGCTCGACATCCGCCACCACGGCCGGCAGGTGACCGTGGACCACAAGGACCTGGTGCTCGACATCCCGCCCGCCCCGAAGGTGGAGCCGGTGCACCAGCCGATCGGCTGCGAGCCACGGCGACGCGTCCGCCCGGGCACACAGCCGGTTCGTCGCCCGTCGGCGCAGGACTCCGAGCGGCTCGGGTGAGGGCGCCGACGTCGAGGTCCGCGTCGTTGCGCAGAGTTCCGCGCTGTGGCGCGGACATGTCCACCGCACGGCGGCAGTGAACGATGGGGTGGACGCGAGACCGAGGCCTCGCCCGGCTCAGGTGAGCAGCCAGCGGGCGCCGAGGAGCAGCGCGCCGACGTCGACCACGAGGAAGACGCCGACCCAGAGCAGGCCCGGCAGCCGGGTGAGCCGGGCCAGCTGATCGGCGTCGGAGTCGCGTGCGCCCCGGCGGCGGCGCGAGGTCTGCAGCTCGACCACCGTGCGGGGCGCGGCCAGCAGCATGAACCAGGTGGCCAGCGCGGCGAAGGCAGCCTGGCCGTTCGGCGGCAGCCACCAGGTGGCGGCGAAGACCACGCCCCCGGTGGCGAGCACCGACCAGAGCCCGTACCAGTTGCGGATCTGCACGAGCAGGAGCGCGAGCAGGCCGAGCAGCGCCCAGAGCAGGCCGACGGCGTGCCCGGCGCCCAGGAGGGCGGCGGCGCCGAGCCCGAAGAGGGCCGGCCCGGTGTAGCCGGCGGCGCAGGTGAGCACCATGCCCAGGCCCGTGGGGCGGCCGGCGGAGAGGGTCAGCCCGGAGGTGTCCGAGTGCAGGCGGATGCCCGACAGTCGCCGGCCGGCCGCCAGCGCGACGAGCCCGTGGGCACCCTCGTGGGCGATGGTCACCGCGTGCCGGGTGGTCCGCCAGAGGACGGGGGAGAGGACCAGCAGGGCGGCCGCCGCGGCCGTGGCGACGAGCATCGTGTCGTCGAGCTGCGGAACGGTCGCCGTGACGCGCGTCCAGAACCGGCCGAGGAGTTCCACGGTCGGCTCCCTCCGGTCGGCGTGCGGCTCCGCCGGGCAGTCAACCGCACGGACCTGGCCGATCCCTGGGAGGGCACGCGGGCGGCGTCCGATCTCCGGGAAGTCGGTCGACGGTGGGGGAGGGGAGTGCGAGCATCGCCCGCGTGGACCTGCTCGTCTCGCTGCCGGCGTTCCTGCTGGCCGTGCTGCTGATCAGCGCCTCGCCCGGGCCGGCGATGGCGCTGATCTTCCGGCGGGCCGCGCTCCGGGGACTGCGGAGCGCGGTGCCGACCGTGCTGGGACTGGAGGCCGGGCTGTACCTGTGGGCGCTGTTCGCGGGTGCCGGGTTCGCCGCCCTCGTCGCGGCCTCGGAGGTGGCCTACCTGGTGCTGCGGGTGGTCGGTGCCGCCGTCCTGCTGTTCCTGGGCATCCGCGCGCTGCGGACGGCGTGGCGCGATCCCGGCCACGGCCCGACGGCGGGGGAGGAGCCGGCGGGACCGGGCGGCCCCCGCTGGGCCACGTCGTTCGTCGAGGGCCTGCTGGTCCAGCTGGCGAACCCGAAGGCGGCGGTCTTCATGATCGCGTTCTATCCGCAGTTCGTGCCCGCCGACGGGCCCGTGTTCGCGACCACGGCCCTGCTCGGGCTGCTGCAGATCACCGTCGAGACGGTCCTCTACCTCGGGCTGGCCGCCGGGGTGGCGCGGTCGGGGGCGTGGTTCCGCCGTCCGCGGATCCGCCGCCGGCTCGAGGCCGTCAGCGGCACCGTGCTGCTGGGTCTCGGCCTGCGCGTCGCCGCCGACGGACGCTGACCGCCGTCCTCAGTTGCCGGGCTTGACGGCCTTGCCGCGTTCTTTCTCGGCGTCGTCCGCGTCGTAGGCGCCGGGGACGGCAGCCGGCCGGTCCGAATCCGTGCCCGGCTGGGCGGGTCGGTCGATCAGGTCACGCTGTCCGGACGACGGAGTGCCGCCGGGTTCCGCGCGGTCGTCGGTGTCGGGTCGCTGCTCGGTCATCCGGTCCTCCGGGTCGGCGGGGCTTCGGCCTCAGTACCCGGGCCGGCGGCCGGACACGCGGCTCAGAGCTGCTGGGTCAGGTTGAGCACGTTGCCGTCGGGGTCCTTGATGTGGGCCACGCGCTGTCCCCAGGGCATGTCGTTGGCCCCGCTCGTGGACTCGCCGCCGAGGCCCGCCACCGTGGGCAGGAGCGCATCGACGTCGGCGACCTCGATGCTCAGCAGCATGCGCCCGGGTGGGCCCGCGACCACGGATGCGTCCGTGGACAGGCCCAGCTCGGAGTCGCCCAGCGTGAGGCCGACGTAGAAGACGGGACCGTCCTCGGGGAAGCGCTGGACCTCCTCGGCGCCGAGCAGCTCCGTGTAGAAGGTGAGCAGCCGGTCGAGGTCGGCGGTGACGATGATGGGCCGGACGGTGGTCATCGGTCCTCCAGCGGTAGGAGGGTCAGTCGCGGTGCGACGAGTGCCGCTGCAGGCCCTCGCCGAGCAGGACGAACCCGAGGACGGCGGCGACGAGGAAGACGCCGGGGAAGATCAGCAGGTGCGGCGCCTGGATCAGCCGGTCCTGCGCCTGGTACAGCAAGATGCCCCACGACTGCGTTGGCCGCTGGAGGCCGACCCCGGCGAAGGTCAGGATCGCCTCGGCGGAGATGAGCACGCCGGCATAGGCGCTGGCGAAGACCACCAGCGGCCGCAGTGCATTGGGCACGATGTGGCGGCGCAGCAGCCGCAGCGGCCCGGCCCCGAGCGCACGTGCCGAGGTCACGTAGTCCAGCTCCTTGACCTGCTGCGTGCTCACCCGCATCACCCGGACCATGGGCGGCCAGGTGAACGCCACGAGGACGACGATCACCTGCTTCAGGCCGCGGTCGAGACTGCCGCTGAGCAGCACGATGCCCCCGAGGATGAGCGGGATCCCCGACCACACGTCGGTGATCCGGGAGATGACGGCGTCCAGCGCCCCACCGGCGTATCCGGCCACGGTGCCGAGCACCAGCGCCACCGCGCCGGCGCCGAGGACGACGACGACCGCGAGGATCATCGACGTCCGCGTGCCGTAGATCGTCTGAGCGGCGTAGTCGCAGCCGAGCAGGTCGTACCCGAACGGGTGCGCTCCCCAGCTGGGTGGCACGAGGGACCGGGAGAGGTCGCAGTCGCGCGGGTCGGAGTCGGTGAACAGCCCGGGGGCCACCGCCATGAGACCGAGCAGCCCGAGCAGGACGGCGGCGGTCAGCAGGTGGCCGTTGGTAAGACGCCGACGTCCACGCGGTGGCGTGTCGACGACGGCGGAGGACCTGACCTGCACCGGGGGAGTCTGACCGATGATCGGCGTCGCGTCGACGGACCCACCGGGCGCCCTGCCAGGATGACGCCCATGACCGCCTTCGTCACCCGCCGGGTGGTGCAGATGGTCCTCAGCCTGTGGGCGGCGGTCACATTGGTCTTCGTCGCGGTGACCCAGCTGCCGGGGGACCCGGTGCGGGCGCTGTTCGGGTTCCGCCCGCCGCCCCCGGAGATCTACCAGGCGATCCGGCGTCACTTCCACCTCGACCAGCCCCTGCCGAAGCAGTACGCGCTCTACATGCGCGACTTCGTCACCGGGGACTGGGGCCGGGGGTTTCCGGTGAACCCGTTCGGCCGGGCGGACTCCGGGCCGGTCGTCGCCGACGTCGTCTCCGCCTCGGTCCCGGTCAGCGCGGTCATCCTGGTCGGCGCCCTGCTGGTGCAGACGCTGATCGGCGTCGTGGCCGGGGCCCTCGCCGCCGGCGGCCGACACCTCGGCATCGGCGTGTACGCGGTCTCCATGCTGCTGGTCGCGACGCCGGTCGTCGTGGCCGCCTACGGGCTGCGGGCCGTGTTCGCCTACCGCCTCGGCTGGTTCCCCCTGGCCGGCGGGAGCGGCGAGCCGCACACCTACGTCCTGCCGATCCTCGCCCTGGCGGCGCTGTCGACGGGCTACGTCGCGCTGCTCACGCGGTCCGAGCTGCGGGAGACCCTGCACGCCCCGTTCGTGAAGGCGGCGCGGGGTCGCGGTCTCTCGTCGTGGCGGGTCGTGGGCGTGCACGCGCTGCGTCCGGCGCTCAACCCGGTGATCACCTTCGTCGCCGCGAACGTCGGGACCCTGTTCGTCGGCCTGCTGGTCGTGGAGGGCATCTTCCGCATGCCGGGTCTCGGCGGGGCGCTGTTCGCCTCGATCCGCAATCGCGACCGGGCGCTGCTCGTCGGGCTCGTGACCGTGGTCATGGTGGCGGTCATCGTCGCCAACGCGATCGCCGACGTCGTCGCCGCGGCACTCGATCCCCGGGTCCGGCCGAAGCGCGCCGACTGATCGGTACGCGGTGGTGGACGTGGTCGGGTCCCCCCTTCGTCACAGTGACGAAACCCGGGATGGTCGGCGCCCGGTACGGGATCCGGTGGAGGGGACGGCGCTACGGTGCGTCGGTGAGCTCCGAGCCCGATCGCATGCTGGTGCTGATCGACGCGGCCACCGAACGCCTGGTCGCCACGGCGCGGGGGCTTCGGGGACGACGACCTCCGGCTGCCCTCCCCGCTGCCCGGCTGGATGCGTGGCCACGTGCTCACCCACCTCGCGCGCGGGGGCGAGCCCATGCGCAGTCAGCGGGAGGAGCGTCGGAGCCGGAGGGGCCGTCGCCCTCCGGATGAGTTGACATAATGTGCATTATCGGCGCGCGGGATATGAGCTCGGAAGGGGCTGCCTGGGCGCTCACCCAGTCGCCAGTGCCGTAGCGCCCGCTTGCCGCGTTCGGCGTCGCGCCGGTTTGCGGCTGCACGTGCGGCCCGTCGGTGCGGCGCGCGACTCCGGCGGCACCAACGTCATGCTCCGCCGTCCGTGGTGCGCCGTCCGTGGTGCGCCGTCCGTGGTCCGCCGGTCCGAGCTGTCGGCCGGCGTCGTCCACCGGCCTGACATCGCTGACTCCCCCATTGTTGATCTTGTCTCTGGTGATCTTGGTGGAAGTTGCACCCTGAGGATCCCCTCGCTGTCCTCCGGTGCCCCAGTTCCCCCATCCGCCGACACCGACCTCATAACGTCACTGTGACGCAAGCCCGTCGGTGCCCGTCGGTGCGGGGCTGACCGGCGGAGACTCGATGGTCGACCCGCGCCGTCGGCCGCGAACGCATTCGCGGCCATAGCGCTCGACTGGCAGGTGTCGCCCTCCGGGGCGCCGCTCGGGCTGCGACAGACACCGGTCCGGGTGCTGGCGTCACGAGAGCCCGAATGCCGGCCGAGGGGCGAGGACGGCGGCCCGGTCCAGGCGCGAGTGCATGTGTCATTACGTCACGGTGACGTATTACGGACGATCCGATCCCGCTCGACGGGCGAACCGGCCGAGGTCTTCGTAGGGTCGGGACATGCAGCTCCGACGACCGATGGCCGCCCTCTTCACCGCGCTGGCGCTGTTCGGCGGCGGCACCGCCACGCTCGCCGGATGCGGTGGTGACCCGGCCGGACTTGACCGCAACGACGGCACGACCGACGACACGAAGAACACCGAGGGCAGCAACCCGTCGGACGCGTCTCAGGGCAACGTGCCGGACAACAGCGAGCCGGACCAGGGCAACCCGGAGGACAAGAACGACGACACGCAGGACCCGCAGTGAGCTGAGGGGTCAGCCGGCCCGTTCGCTGACCCAGAGTCGGTCGAGCCGGCCGGTCGAGCGCAGCAGATCGCTGAGCGAACGTTCGAGCTCGGCCTTCGTCGGGCGTTCGGTGAGCAGCGTCTGGACGTCCTCGAGGGCGCAGCGCAGCTGGTAGAGACGGTCCTGCAGCCCGTCGAGCTCACCCCGCGACACGAGGACGACGTCGTCGGGCAAACCCGCCTTCGCCGTCGCCGACCGCTGCTCGTACGCGCGCTGCCGGCACGCCTGGCCGCAGTACAGCCGCGGGCGACCGACGGAGCCCTGCTCGGGCAGGACGCGGCGACACCAGCCGCACCGACGCGGCTCCTCGCTCCCCCGAACGCGGACCGGCCGCACGTGACGCGTCTCGGTCGCCGTGGCTTCCGATACCTGCTGCTGTCCCACGTCTGCGCACGGTAGACGTCACGGCTGACAGCTTCCGGGGACACGCCCGGAGCTGCGAAATCGTCTCCCACTAGCGTGGTCGACGTGCCCGCGCGCTTCACCTTTCTCGACGGGCCCACCCCGCTGGCGATGGCCCACCGCGGTGGCGCGATCGAGCACCTCGAGAACACCATGCCGGCCTTCGAGGACTGCGTGGCGATGGGCTACCGCTACCTCGAGACCGACGTCCAGGTGACCGCCGACGGCGTCCTCGTCGCCTTCCACGATTCGTCGCTGGAGCGCGTGACCGACCGCTCCGGGCGGGTGGACAGCCTGTCCTGGGCGGAGCTGTCCCAGGCGCGCATCGGGGGCCGCGAGCCGATCGTGCGCCTGGAGGACCTGCTGGGCGCCTGGCCCGACGTCCGGTTCAACCTCGACATCAAGGCGGCCGGGGTGCTCGCGCCGCTGGTCCGCTTGGTCCGCCGGCTCGACGTCGCCGGGCGGATCTGCCTGGCGTCCTTCTCCGACGCGCGGATCGCCGCCGCCCGCCGGCTCTTCGGCCCCACGGTCTGCACCTCGCTGGGCCCGCGCGGAGTGGCCGCCCTCCGGCTGTCGTCCTACTCGCCCCGTGCGGCCGGTCTGGTCCGCATCCAGGCCGGGTGCGCGCAGGTGCCGCTCCAGCTGGGTGGCCGTGCGCTCGTCGACGAGCGGTTCCTCGCCGCCGCGCACGCCCGCGGGCTGCAGGTGCACGTCTGGACGGTCGACGCCGTCGAGGAGAGCACGGCCATGCTCGACCTGGGGGTCGACGGCCTCATGACCGACCGGCCGGCGATGCTGCGCGAGGTCCTGGAGAAGCGCGGTCAGTGGCTGCCCGGGTGAGGGACCAGCGTTCCCGCATCCTGCGGTGGCGGCCCCGGGCGCCTGACCTCCCCGTCCCCGAGGACGTCCCCTGACGAGGGACATGCCGGCGGCCGGAACCCCCCGGTGCTGGACCCGCCGCGCGACGGCTGAGAACCTGCGGCCGTGACCACTGCGCCGTCCGCCGCCGGAGCCGGGACAGCCGTTCCCGTCGTCGACCGCGCCCTCCGGCGCGAACGCTTCGGCTGGTACTCCTACGACTGGGCGATGTCGGTCTTCAACACCTCGGTGACGACCGTCTTCCTCGGCCCGTACCTGACCGCGATCGCCGAGGACGCCGCCGGCCCGGACGAGCGGCTGTCGTTCCTGGGCCTGTCGATCGCGGCCGGCAGCTGGTTCTCCTACGTCCTGTCCGCATCGGTGCTGCTGCAGGTCCTGGTGCTGCCGCTGACCGGTGCGGTGGCCGACCGCACCGGGCGCAAGCGGGAGATGCTGGCCGGCTTCGCCTTCCTCGGTGCGCTCGCCACCACCCTGCTCTATTTCGCAGGGGACGGCGGCTGGCTGCTCGCGGCGGGGCTGTTCGTCGTGGCCAACATCAGCTTCGGCGCCGCCACGGTCGTCTACTACTCGTGGCTGCCCGACCTGGCCTGGCCGGACGAGCGCGACGCCGTCTCCAGCCGCGGCTGGGCCTTCGGCTACGTCGGCGGGGCCCTGCTGCTCGCCGTCCACCTGGGGCTGGTGCTCAGCGCCGATTCCCTCGGCCTGACCACGGGCGAGGCGGTGCGGATCTGCCTGGCCACGTCCGGCCTGTGGTGGGGCGCCTTCACGGTCTTCACGGTGTCCCGGCTCCGCAACCGGCCGGTCCGCGACGTCGACGCCGTGCGGTCGCGCAGCGGCTTCCGGCAGCTCGCGACCACCCTGCGGGAGATGCGGGCCTTCCCGCTGACCCTGTGGTTCCTGGGCGCCTACCTGCTCTTCAACGACGGCGTCCAGACCGTCATCTCGCTGTCGGCCACCTATGCCGTCGAGGAGCTGAAGCTCGACCAGAGCGTGCTGACCGGCGCGATCCTGATGGTCCAGGTCGTGGCGATCGCCGGGGCGCTGGGTCTCGGGCGGCTGGCCGGGCGGTACGGCGCGCGGCGCGTCGTCCTGGGGTCACTGGTGGCCTGGATCGGCGTGCTGGTTGCGGCCTTCTTCCTCCAGACGGGCGCGGTGGCGCAGTTCTACGCGCTGGCCGCGGTCATCGGGGTGGTCCAGGGCGGCACGCAGGCGTTGTCCCGGTCGCTGTTCAGCCAGCTGATCCCTGCCGGCAAGGAGGCGGAGTACTACGGCTTCTACGAGATCAGCGACCGGGGCACCAGCTGGCTCGGGCCGCTTGCGTTCGGGCTGACCTTCCAGCTCACCGGCTCCTACCGGCTCGCGATCGTCAGTCTGGTGATCTTCTTCGTGGCCGGGTTCGTCGCCCTGGCGATGTTGCCGATCCGGCGCGCCGTCGTCGAGGCCGGCAACACTCCGCCGGAACGCCTGTGACGCCGATCCAGCCGGACCGGGCGCCGCTGCCGATGCCCACGTCAGTGCCGGCGTCCGGAGATCGCCGCCGCCATCCCGCGCCGGCCCACCTGACCTTCTTCCACGGGCCGATGGACTGCGGCAAGTCCACGCTGGCGCTGCAGGTCGACCACAACCAGCACCGGCAGGGCCGCCACGGCCTGCTGCTCACCCAGGGCGACCGGTCGGCGGCGCCGCAGATCAGCTCCCGCGTCGGCCTGAGCCGGCCGGCGATCGAGATCGATGCGGGCACCGATCTGCGGCTGCTGGTCCGCGACCGCTGGGCCGACGGGCAGCGGGTCGACTACCTGATCGTCGACGAGGCCCAGTTCCTCTCCCCCGGCCAGGTCGACCAGCTGGCCGAGCTCGCCGACGAGTCGCACGTCGACGTCTACGCCTTCGGCCTGACCACCGACTTCCGCACGAGCCTGTTCCCGGGCACCCAGCGGCTCCTGGAGCTCGCCGATGTCGTCTCGCGCATCCAGGTGGAGGTGCTGTGCTGGTGCGGCCTGCCCGGACTGCTCAACGCCCGGGTGGTCGACGGGGTGATGGTGCGCTCGGGCGAGACCGTGGTCGTCGCCGACACCGCCCCCGCCGAGCTGCCCGGGGAGACCGGCTCCTCCCCCGCCGTCCGGTACCAGGTGCTGTGCCGGCGGCACTACGTGCGGGGGGCACTGGGGCCTACCAGCGCCGGTCCCGGCCAGCTCGCCCTGCCCTGAGGACGGCGTCCGAGCGCCGCCGGTCACCCGTCAGGGGGGCACCGAGCGTGCCGATACCACCCCATGCGATGATGAGGAACCGATTCCGCGGAATCTCCGCACCATTTGCGCCGTTAACCTTTGTGACTCCCCGGTCCGTGGGTACACCCCCGCTCGCCGGACGTCGAGTCCCGACCGACATCTAGACCGAGAGGACGGTGTGCCATGGGCGAGCGTTCCCTGCGCGGCAGCCGACTGGGCAGCGTCAGCTACGAGACCGAGCGGAACACCGCGCCGATCGATCGGCAGTACGCCGAGTACCGGTGTGCCTCCGGTCACCTGTTCACGGTGCCCTTCGCCGACGACGCAGAGCTCCCCGACACCTGGGAGTGCAAGTTCGACGGTTCCGCGGCCAAGCTGGTGGGCGGCGCCGAGCCGGCCCCCAAGAAGGTCAAGCCACCGCGCACCCACTGGGACATGCTGCTCGAGCGCCGTTCCGTCGAGGACCTCGAAGAGGTGCTCGCCGAGCGTCTCGAGGTGCTCCGCGGCCGGCGTACCCGCGCCAGCTGAGAAAGGACCCTCTGCCCTGCGGAGGGTCCCAGCACGTAGTTCGGCCCCGGTGGTTCTCCACCGGGGCCGAACTACGTCCTGCGCCGCTACCGTGCCGAGTTGATCATCGTCTGCGGGGCGGCTGAACCGGCGTGTCCCCCCGTGTCCCGAGCACGGGGATGGTGATCAACTCCGGGCGGGGCCGGGGTCGGCGTCCCGCACGACCTCTCCCTCGATGACCAGCGGCGGGGTCATCCGCGTGGCGCCGCCCACGGGGGCCGTCCGGTCGCTGCGCACCCGCACCGGTCCCCGGAGTTCCACGGGCAGCCGGGAGGTCACCATCCGGCTCAGCAGGGCGCGGAGCGGGCGCCGGGTCACCGGCACCAGGAGCAGCAACCCGACCAGGTCGGTGAGGAAGCCCGGGAGCACCATGAGCAGCCCGCCGAGGGCGACCAGGCCGGCATCGCCGAGCTCTCGGCCCGGGGCCTGCCGCGAGCGGGCGCGCTCCCGCAGGTCGGTCAGGGCCTTGGTGCCCTGCCGGGCCAGCAGGATCCAGCCGAGCGCCCCGGTGAGCAGGGTCGCCAGGATGGTCCACCCGACCCCGATCCAGGCGGCCACCAGCAGGAAGATCACGAGCTCGGCCAGGGCGACCAGGCCCACGACCAGCCGCAACCGCTGCACCACCATGTCGTCGCCTCTCCTCCCCGCTCGCCGGAGGACGGTGGGCTCCCCGACTACCGGGTCGCGCTCGACCGCCCGCCGTCGCGGGACCGTTCCGGCACGGGGCGGCGGACCCGGCCCGGCAGCCAGTCGGCCAGCCGGTCCTTCAGGCCCCACACGGTGACCCGTACCAATGCCTCTCCAACGATCGACCCGCTCATCTTGCTCCTGCCGAACGCACGTTCGGTGAAGGTGATGGGCACCTCGACCACCCGCGCCCCCGCCCGGACCGCGCGCCAGGCCCAGTCGACCTGGAAGCAGTAGCCCTCGCTGGCGACGTCCTCGAACGGCAGCCGATCGATCAGCTCACCGCGCGCGGCCCGGTAGCCACCGGTGGCATCCGTCAGCGGCATGCGCAGCGCCCGGCGGGTGTAGACGTTGCCGGCACGCGAGAGCAGCAGCCGGTGCACCGGCCAGTCGGCCACCTCTCCCCCGGGTACGTACCGCGACCCGAGCACCAGGTCGGCGTCGGCGAGGGCCGCGAGCAGCCGGGGCAGCTGCTCGGGGGCGTGCGAGCCGTCGGCGTCCATCTCCACGACCACGTCGTAGCCGTGCTCGCGCGCCCAGCGGAAGCCGGCGACGTAGGCCGGGCCCAGGCCCGCCTTGGTGGTGCGGTGCAGCACGTGCACGCGGGGATCGGCGGCGGCCAGCTCGTCCGCGAGGTCACCGGTGCCGTCGGGCGATCCGTCGTCGACGACCAGCGCGTGGGCGGCCGGCACGGCGTCGCGCAGGCGGTCGAGGATCGCCTGCAGGTTCTCCGCCTCGTTGTAGGTGGGGACGACGACCAGCACCCGCTCGCTCACCGAGCAACCCTCCGGCTGCGCACGCGACGCGCGATCCCGGGCGCGAGCGCGGCCGCCAGTGCGGCGAGACCGACCCCGGTCAGCAGCCACTCGGGTCCGGCGCCCAAGCGCGTGGCCACGGTCGTGGAGCTGCGCTGGGCGATCCGCTCGACGAAGGTCGCGGGCTCGAACAGCTGCGAGGAGCGGACGACCGAGCCGTCCGGCGCGACGACCGCCGAGATGCCGCTGGTCGCCGCCACGACCACGCTCCGGCCGTGCTCCACCGCGCGGAGCCGGCTCATCGCCAGCTGCTGCGCGCTCTCGTCGGTGTAGCCGAACGTGGCGTTGTTGGTCTGCACGACCAGCATCCCGGCACCGCCGTCGACGACGTCGTCCACGAGGCCGTCGTAGACCACCTCGAAGCAGATGAGGTCGCCGACCGACGCGCCGCCGATGTCGAGGACGCCGACCTCGGTGCCGGCCCGCTGGTCGTGGACGCGGTCGACCTCCGAGCTGAAGATCCGGAAGAACGAGCGCGCCGGCACGTACTCGGCCAGCGGTACGGGGTGCCGCTTGACGTAGGTGGCCCCCGGCCCGCTATCGGGGTCCCAGACGATCGCGGTGTTGCTGATGAAGCGGCCCGGGCCCTCCACGATGGCGCCCACGAGGATCGGCGCCCGGACCTCCCGGGCGACGCTTCCGATCTCCCGGCGCGCGTCGGCGTTGATGTACGGGTCGATGTCGGAGCTGTTCTCCGGCCAGATCACGACGTCGGGCTGCGGCCGTTCCCCCGCCGCCACGGCGGCGGCGAGTTCCCGCGTCCGTCCCACGTGGTTGTCCAGGACCGCACGGCGCTGGGCGTTGAAGTCGAGACCGGCCCGCGGGACGTCGCCCTGGATCACCGCGACGGTGGTCGACGGCCCGCCGGCGGTGAGCGACCCTCCGGCGAGCGGCAGCTCCGCAAGGAACCCGGTCAGCGGCACGGCGAGCACGGCGGCCACCGCGACGGCCGCCGTCCGCAGGCCGCGGACCCGCGCTGCCGAGTCGGTCGAGGGGCCGCGCACGGCGCGGGCCACGGCCGGCACCGCCGCGGCGAGCAGGGCGCCGGTGAGCGCGACCGCCAAGCTGACCAGCGGCACCCCGCCGTAGGCGGCCAGCCACAGCAGCGGCCCCTCGGTCTGGCTGAAGCCCAGGCGGCCCCACGGGAATCCGCCCAGGACGAAGCGGCCGCGCAGCGCTTCGTCGGCGACCCAGAGGGCCGCGGTCCACAGCGGCCACAGGCGCAGCCGGGAGGTCACCGCCGTCGCGCCGCCGAGCAGCGCGAGGTGCAGCGCCTCCCAGACCGCGAGGGCGATCCACGGGAAGGGGCCGACGTAGATGCCGGTCCACGACAGGAGCGGGAGGAAGAAGGCGAGGCCGAAGACAAGGCCGAGCCAGAGCCCGGAGCGGAAACGCTGCCCGCGGACGGCGAGCGCGAGCGCCATCGGCCCGAGGACGGCGAGGCCGATCAGGCCGCTGCCGGGAAACGCGAGCACGAGCGCTATGCCGCCCAGTGCGGCGAGGAGCGTGCGCCAGGGCCGGCGGCGCGCGGGACGGGGACTCGCGGCCGCGTCGTCCGGGTGCTCGGGTCGCGACAGGGTGCCGGTCGCACCGGGAGCCGTGCTCCCTGCTGCTGACCGCACGCGCTGCCTCCCGGAAGCCGCCGTCCCGGAGTCGTCGGGCCGGAGCCCGGAGCCGGAATGCCTCCCCGAACCGGTCGGACGGGGTCCGGACCGCCGTGTCCTGGTGGCGGTCCTGACCCAGCATCCCATCTCATCGCCCCCGTTCAGGGGCCCGGCCTGAGCGTTCGCCCCAGACGTGCGGCCGATGTCCCTCGTCCGGGTTCGCGTCGACGGATCCCTGTCCGGGAAGGCCGCATCTTCGGGCCGGACGGCCGGTCGCTGGGGGCGATCGGCTCGACCGTTGTCTGGTGATGCGGTCCGGGCAGGTTCCGCCGGGATCCCGACAGCGATCCCCCGGGTGGAGTCGCCGGCGGTTCCGGCGGTCGGTCCGGAGGAGCGCATCACGGTGCTCCCGGATGGAACTGCAGTGACTGTAGGAACCGTCCGCAGCGGGAGAAGTACTTACGGTGACTGAAATCGCTACTGTCGCTGAATCGTTATCCGCGCTCCGCGATTCCAGCGCCGGCTCGCGTCATCCCCCGGTGCCCAGGACGTCTTCATCCATGAAGCGCCGCACCGGTGTGCAGCCGGCAGCCGGCGCCGTGGACGTCCTGAGGAGCAGACGATGATCGGCTGGGTCGTGGTCCTGACCATCTGGTCAGTGGTGGCTGCCGGCCTCGTCCTGTGGTTCGGCAGAGCCTTGACCGCTTTCGAGGCGCCGTACGGGCCTCGCCGGGATGCCACGGCGTGTGCCTGCTGCCGGCACGACGCGGTCGCGCACGAGCACACGGGTCCCGGCGACAGCTGTACGCAGTGCCCGTGCGACGGCTTCCGCCGCACCTGCTGAGCGCTCGCCCGCCTCAGCTCCCGGGACGGAGCGAGGCCTAGTTCGTCGGCGGTGGCACGACGAGAGTCGCCGTCGCCTCGACGACCGTCTCCGGCGTCACGAGCACGCGGGCCGCCGAGGCGCTGCGTTCCGGCTCGGCGCGGGCCACCACACGGGCGGAGCAGCGCAGCTCCCGGCTGCGCCGGCCGATCCGGACGACCTCCGCGGTGGCCTCGAGGATGTCGCCGGCCCGCACGGGCCCGAGGAAGCGGACCTCGGAGTAGCCGGCCAGGAGGCCCTCGTCGCCGTCCATCCGGATGGCGACCTCGGTGGCGACATCGCCGAAGAGCCCGAGGGCGTAGGCGCCGTCGACAAGCGAGCCCCCGTAGTGGGCGTGCGCGTACGGCACGTAGCGGCGGTGGGTGACGGTCAGGCCGAGGCGCGGGTCTCCCGTCGGGGTCCCCGCGGAGACGTGGAGCGCCAGCGGAGCGTCTTCGTGGGGTGAGTTCATGCGGGGATCTCCTGAGGGATGAGGGCGTGCACGAGATAGCTGGCGACCTCGCCGGGCGTCGTCCCCCGGCCGAAGACCTTGTCGACGCCGAGGTCCGCGGCCATGGCGGGGTCGAAGCGGGGGCCGCCGACGACGAGCAGGGGGCGGTACTCCCCCATCGCCTCCCGGAACGCGGCGGCCAGCTCGCGGGTGTTGCGCAGGTGCGCGTCCTTCTGGGTGACGACCTGCGAGACGAGGACGGCGTCTGCGCGCTCGGCGCGGGCGCGGGCCACCAGCTCGGGCACGGTGACCTGGGCGCCGAGGTTGGTCACCGCCATCTCGCGCAGGTACTCCAGCCCCTTCTCCCCCGCGAAGCCCTTCACGTTGAGGATCGCGTCGATGCCGACCGTGTGCGCGTCGGTGCCGATGCAGGCCCCGAGGACGACGAGCTTGCGGCGGAGCCGGTCCTTGATGGCGCTGTTGATCTCCTTCGAGCCGAGCAGCGGATAGGCGCGCTCCTCGACGTGGACGGCGTCGAGGTCGACCAGGTGCCGGACGCTGCCGTACACGACGAAGAACGTGAACTGGCCGCCGATGCCGTGGCTGTGCACGACCATCGCCGGCTCGATGCCCATCTTGTTGGCCAGCTGCAGCGCCGCGCCCTCGGCCTTGGGACCGGGAGGAATCGGCAGCGTGAACGACGTCTGCACCATCCCGTCGCCCGTCGTGTCGCCGTACGGACGGACGATCGACCCGTCAGGCACCGACGGCCTCCTCTTCCCTGACCCGACCCGACCCGCCTGCAAGGAGCTCCACCGCCGGGTTGTAGGCGTCCGGCCCGAGCTCGACGACGCCGGCCAGCCCCTTGCCGCCGTCCGGTGGCCGCTTGGTGATGCCGAACGTGCCGTCGGCGATCGCCTGGATCAGGCCCTCGGGGTGGTCGGCGATCCGGCCGAGCAGGTCCACCGCCTCGGTGAGCACGGTGTGCGCGCGCCGGTCGATGAAGCCGCCGGGCGGTGGCGCGAAGTCCTCGGCCAGGTTGCCTGCGGAGTTCAGCACGTACCGGACGTTGCGCAGCGCCAGGTCGCGGTCGGACAGCCACGGGGTGACCACCGCCTCGGTCATCATCCCGACCAGCAGGATCCCCTGACCGGTGAGCGCCCCGGCCAGGTTGAAGAAGCCGTCGAGCAGGTACCCGCGGAAGACGTCGCCGGTCATGTGCTTGGTCGGCGGCATCCACTTCAGCGGTGCGTCAGGGAACAGCGCCCTCGCCAGCAGCGCGTGCGCGAGCTCCAGCCGGAACGACTCCGCGCGGTCGGGGTCGATCTCGAACGCGTGGCCGAGGCCGAGCTGCCAGTCCTCGAGCCCCGCCTCGTGGGCCAGGGTCTCGTTGAGCAGCTGGCTGACGGTGACGGTGTGCGCCTCGTCGACCGCGTCCGCGGTCGTGAGGTAGTTGTCCTCGCCGGTGTTGATGATGATGCCGGCGCGAGCGTGCACCATCCGGCTGAACCGCTGGTCGACGAAGGTGCGCCGCGGGTTGATGTCGCGGAAGAGGATCCCGTACATCGCGTCGTTGAGCATCATGTCCAGCCGCTCGAGACCGGCCAGGACGGCGATCTCGGGCATGCAGAGCCCCGACGCGTAGTTGGTCAGCCGGACGTAGCGGCCGAGCTCGGCGCTGACGTCGTCCAGGGCGGCCCGCATGAGCCGGAAGTTCTCCTGGGTGGCGTAGGTGCCGGCGTAGCCGGTGCGGGTCGCGCCCTCGGGGACGTAGTCGAGCAGCGACTGCCCGGTCGAGCGGATGACGGCGATGACGTCGGCGCCGGCGCGGGCGGCAGCCTGCGCCTGCGGGATGTCCTCGTAGATGTCGCCGGTCGCGACGATCAGGTAGATCCACGGACGCCGCGGCGGGTCGCCGTGGGTGGCGACCAGTTCTTCACGGCGACGGCGGTTGGCGTCGATCCGCGCGATGCCGGGAGCGACGGCGGCCCGGGCGGCCTCGCGCGCGCGCTCGGCGGCCGGCCCCTCGGGGATGGTGAAGCGTGCGGTGCCGGCGCCGACCTGCTCGGCGAGCGTGTGCAGGTCGGGCGCCGCCCCCGACGCGAGGGCGTGCCAGACGGGCAGGGCGACGCCCGACTCCAGTCCGACCTGGTCGCGGACGGCGTCGACGACCCGGTTGACCCACGGGACCTTGTCCTGCTCCACGCCGTCCCCGGTGACCGGGTCGGTGCCGCTGAGCCCGGCCAGCCGCAGGACCGCCCGCTCCACCGACACCGTCGTGTGCCGCTGCGCGAGGTCGATGACGGGCTGCGCCGCCCGAGCGGCCAGCTCGCGGGCACGAACCATCAACGTCGGGTCGAGGTTCAGGGTGCTCATTCAAGGACTCCAAAGGTCTGACCGTCCGGTGTGGGGGCCGGAGGCCTCCCGCCGGGTGGGACGGACTCGCTCGTGCGAACCGGTTGGGCTCCTGGCCGCGGTGTCGCCCGGCGGGTGACGATCAACATGGCTCACCGGCCACCACGAGCAGCCGGCACGGGGGGCGTTCCCGTCCCGAGAGGACGGCGGACAGGGTGCTACCGGTCGCCCAGAGGGCCAGGTCGGCGGGCGCGCCCACGGCGAGCGGGCCGGCCGGGTGCTCGCGGCGGGCGGCGTACCAGCCGCCGTGGGTCGCGGCGTCGAAGGCGTCGAAGGGACGCAGGCCCGACCCCGGGGTGCGGTGGTCGACGGCGGCGTGCACCCCACCCCAGGGGTCGAGGGGTGTGACGGGGGCGTCGCTGCCCAGGGCCAGCGCGACGCCGGTGTCGGCCAGCTCGGCGAACGGGTTGCAGCCGGCCGCGCGCTCGGCACCGAGCCGCTCGGCGTACATGGCGGACGGCCCGCCCCAGGCGGCGTCGAACGCCGGCTGCACGCTCGCGACCATGCCCCAGGCACGCATCCGCCCGAGCACGCCGCCGTCGGCCATCTCCAGGTGCTCCAGCCGGTGCCGGCAGCTCCGGACGGCGGCCGAGCCGAGCTCGTCGACGACGGCGCCGACCGCGTCGAGCACCTGGCGCACGGCCGCGTCGCCGATGCAGTGGAAGCCCGCCTGGACGCCGGCGAGCGTGCACCGGCGCACGTGATCCACGAGCGCGGCGGAGTCGAACCGCAGCGCGCCGCTGGTCCCGGGCCGGTCGCTGTACGGCTCGCTGAGCGCCGCGGTGTGCGAGCCGAACGCGCCGTCGCAGAACAGGTCTCCCCCGGCGCCGGCCAGCTCGAGCTCGGTCACCAGGTCGAGCCCGCCCCGCTCGGCCAGCTCGCCCCAGTAGCCGAGCACCCGCGGGCCGGGGCGCTCCCCTGCCAGCTGGAGCAGGGCGGCGAGGTCGTCGGCGCCGGAGACCTCCGGGCCGGCCATCTCGTGCAGGCTGCCGATGCCCAGTGCGGCCGCGGCGTCCAGCGTGGTGCGCTGCGCGCGGCGCCGCTGGTCGGCGGTCACGGCCCCGTAGGCGGCCCGCCGGGCGGCGTGGTGCGCGTCCAGGCGGAACTGCCCGTCGGCGGACCAGCCCGGCAGCTCGCGGATGCCCGGCACGAGGTCGAGCAGGGCGGTGGACACGGTGGCCGAGTGGACGTCGACGCGGGCCAGGTAGGCGGGCCGGTCCCCCACTGCGGCGTCCACGTCGTCCCGGGTCAGGCCGCGCCCTTCGGGCCAGCCGGTCTCGTCCCAGCCGGTGCCGAGCAGGATGCCGTCCCCGGTGGCCGCCGCGGCACCGATGGACCGGACGGCGTGGGTCAGGCTCGTGCTCCCGTGGAGGTCGAGCCCGGTGAGCGCCAGCCCGGTCGCCGTCGCGTGCACGTGGGCGTCGACGAAGGCCGGCGTGAGCAGCGCCCCCTCCCCAGCCACCACGCGGTCGGCCGCGGGCGCCTCGGCGGCCTCACCCAGCCAGGCGATCCGCCCGTCGACGACATGGACCGCGCGACCGGGCCGGTCGCCGACCGTGACGTCGCGCAGGAGCAGGCTCATTCCGTCACACGGGGATCGATGAGGGACCGGACGCCGGGCTGAGTGCGATACAGGTCGAGGGCGAGCGCGGCGTGACCCGGCGTGTAGCCGTTGCCGACGAGCATCGTCACGTCCGCCGCCATCCCTTCCGCCCCGAGGGCCGCCGCCGAGAACGACGTCGCCATCGAGAAGAACACCACGGTGCCACCGTCGGCCGTGGCGAGGATGGCGCCGTGCTCGGCGCCCCGGGCGTCGACGCACACGACCGTCAGGTCGGCCGGCGTGCCGACGGCGGCGGCCACGGCCAGGGGGTCGGTGGCATCGGCCACGACCACGCGGTCCGCCAGTCCCGAGGCGGTCAGCGCGGCCGCCTCCGCCTCGGTGCGGACCAGCCCCGTCAGGTGGCGCGCGCCCGCGGTCCGCGCGGCGGCGAGGCTGAGGCTGCCGGACTTGCCCGCGGCCCCGAGGACGACGACGGACCGGGCGCCGGTGCGCTCGACCACCCGCGCGGTGGCCGCAGGCGCGCCACAGACGTCGAGCAGGGCGAGCGACACGGCGTCCGGGAGGTCGTCGGGCAGGACGGCGGCGATGGAGCGGGCGAAGAGGATCGCCGTCCCCTGTGCCGGCACCTGCTCGGAGCGGCCGTCCCAGCCGGTCAGGCCGTCGGTGAGGCGGAGCGGGGTGAGGCTGAGCGACACGAGGGTGGCCACCTTGTCCCCCACCGACAACCCGAGCGGCGACTCCGGGCCCACCGCGTCGACGACGCCGATGAGCATGCCGCCGGAGCCGGTGACCGGGTTCTGCATCTTGCCGCGCGTCTCGACGATCCCGAGAACGGCGGCGCGCACCGCCTCGCCGTCCCCGCCGTGGGCCTCCGAGAGCTGCCGGAACGAGGCGGCGTCGAGGTTGAGTCGCTGCACCGCGATCCGGACCTCGTCCGGCCCGACGGTGGGGTCGGGATCCAGCCGCAGCGCGGCCTGGGGCAGCACGCCGGCCGGCTCCAGCACACGGTGGACCCCGAGGGCCCGCTCTGCCGTTCCGCCCACACTTCTCTCCCGCCTCACTCGATCGATGCAGAAGAACCTATCGCGTATCGCGTGATCTGCCGAAGATTCTCCCGTAGGCTCACCCGTGTTGCGGAGAGGCCGCGACGAGCCAAGGAGGCGCACCGTGCTCGAACAGCCCTACGAGTACTCGGCACGCGAGCTCGTCGAGCCCGACTGGCGCCGGCTGCCCGGCTTCGCCGCCGTGACCGACGAGCAGTGGCGCAGCGCCCAGTGGCAGCGCGTCAACTGCGTGAAGAACCTGCGGCAGCTTCGGCGGGTCTACGGCGACCTGCTCGACGAGTCCTTCTACGCCGACGTCGAGGCCGACCAGGCGGGGCGCGCGACGATGTCGCTGCTGCTGCCGCCGCAGATGCTCAACACGATGGTGCCGGGTGAGGTGCCGACGACGGCCGCGATGCTGGCCGACCCGGTGCGCCGCTACATGCTGCCCGTCGCCTCCGACCGACTGCCCGGGGCGGCGGCCAGCCACCCCTACGCCGCGCGGGACTCGCTGCACGAGCACGAGATGTGGGCCGTCGAGGGCCTCACCCACCGGTACCCGACGAAGGTGCTGGCCGAGCTGCTGTCGACCTGCCCGCAGTACTGCGGTCATTGCACCCGCATGGACCTGGTGGGCAACTCGACGCCCGCCGTCCCCAAGCTGAAGTTCGAGCTCAAGCCGGTCGACCGGCAGACCGCGATGCTCGACTACCTGCGCGCGACCCCCGGCGTCCGCGACGTCGTCGTCTCCGGTGGCGACGTCGCCAACCTGCCGTTCAAGAACCTCGAGGCGTTCGTGGCCGGCCTGCTGGAGATCGAGTCGATCCGCGACATCCGGCTGGCCACGAAGGCGCTCATGGGCCTTCCCCAGCACTGGCTGCAGGACGACGTCGTCGAGGGCATGACGCGCCTGGCCACGACCGCCCGCGCGCGCGGCGTCTCCCTCGCCGTGCACACGCACGTGAACGCAGCCCAGTCGGTGACCCCGCTGGTGGCCGAGGCGGCGAGGGCCATGCTGGCCGCCGGTGTGCGCGACGTCCGCAACCAGGGCGTGCTGCTGAAGGGGGTCAACGCGACCGCCGGACAGTTGCTCGACCTGTGCTTCGCCCTGCAGGACGGCGCCTCGATCACGCCGTACTACTTCTACATGTGCGACATGATCCCCAGCGCCGAGCACTGGCGGGTCTCGTTGGCCCAGGCCCAGACGCTGCAGCACGACATCATGGGCTACCTGCCCGGCTTCGCGACGCCGCGGATCGTGTGCGACGTGCCCTACGTCGGCAAGCGCTGGGTGCACCAGGTCGCCGAGTACGACCGCGAGCGGGGCATCAGCTACTGGACGAAGAACTACCGCACCGGCATCGAGCGCACCGACGAGGCCGCACTGGACCGCCGCTACACCTACTACGACCCGATCGCGACGCTGCCCGAGAGCGGGCGGGCGTGGTGGGCCGAGCGGGAGCACGACCCGGTGGCCGCCGAGCTGAAGGCGGCGTCGTCCCGGGCGGCGTCGGCCGCCGACCTGATCAACTAGGTGAAGGACCCCGGGTCGCCCTTCCCTCGCACGCTCGGGAGGGCCCCTGACCCGGGGCCGGATCCGGGTGTCCCCCGGTAGGCCACGGGGGTAGGCACGCCCCGTGACCCACGGGGACGACGGCGTGCTGCGCACCGGCCGGCTGCTGCTGCGGCCGTGGACGACGGCCCCGGGCGACCTGACCCGCATGACCGACATCTACGGGCGCGAGGAGATCACCCGCTGGGTCGGCGGCACGCCCTCGCTGCCGCCGGAGGAGCTGGTGTCGCGCTGGGCGACCGTGCACGCGCTGGACGAGCGCCACGGCTGCTGGGCGATCGAGCGGCCCGACGGCGTCGTCGCGGGCACCGTGCTGTTCAAGCCGCTGCCCAACGGCGTCGGCGAGGTCGAGGTCGGGTGGCACCTGCACCCCGACTCGTGGGGCCACGGATACGCCACCGAGGCGGCCCGGGCGGTCATCGAGCGGGGGTTCTCGGCGGGGGTGCCGGAGGTCTACGCCGTTGTCCGGCCCGGGAACGCGCCGTCCATGGCGGTCTGCCGCCGGCTGGGCATGACGGCACTGGGCCGGCTGCGGCGGTGGTACGACGTCGAGCTGGAGGCGTTCCGGCTGATGGCTCCGGTGGTGGTGGAGTAGGGCGTCGCGGGGTGGGCGGTCAGCGGCGGCGGAGAACCTTCGTCACGCGGGCGAGGGGTCCCGGCGTGTGCACCTTTTCGTCGCGGCCGCTGGCCCGGATGGCGGCGTCGGCGGCGGCCTCCTCGGGGGTGGGCGCCGTGCCGCCGAGGTGGGCGGGCTGCCACCAGCGGTCGTCGTCACCGTCCGGCCGGTCGGGGTAGGTGCGCTGGGCCTCGTCCAGCAAGGCTTCCATGGCGGCGCGGGTGCGGCGCAGCACGGACTGCGGCTTCTCCCCTGGTTCGGGTGTGAGGGGCTCGCCCAGGATCACGGTGACCGGCACCCCGCGGCGGCGGAGGTCCTTGTGGCCCTTGGTCGCGATCCGGTGCCCGCCCCAGACGGCGGCGGGGATGATCGGCACCCCCGCGTCGACGGCCATGCGGGCGGCGCCGGCCTTGAGGTCCTTGACGGTGAAACTGGTGCTGATCGTCGCCTCGGGGAAGACGCCGACCACCTCGCCGTCCTTGAGGGCCCGGACGGCGGACTCGAAGGCGGCCGCGCCGGCCTTCCGGTCGACCGGGATGTGGTGCATGGCCCGCATGAACGGGCCGGAGAACCAGTGGTGGAAGACCGACGCCTTGGCCATGAACCGTACGAGCCGGTGCTGCGGCAGGGCGCCCAGGCCGAGGTAGGTGAAGTCGAAGTAGCTGACGTGGTTGCTGCAGATGATCGCGCCGCCGGTGGTCGGCACGTGCTCCGAGCCCCGGACGTCGAACCGGAAGCCGAACAGCCGGAAGACCACGAGGGCCAGCCTGATGACGAACCGGTAGGGCCGGTCCCGCGGATCGGGAGACGGCCCGAACAGGTCACCGCGGACGACGTCGCGCCAGCTGGCCGTGTACATGGCCGGAATCTAGCGGGTGGGCCTGCAGGATGCCTCCGGGAGCTCGTTCCCCCCGGCCTGGGCCTCGTCACCACAAGGGGCGTCGGCGCCCGCGAGGCTCACGCATCCCACGCGCCTCGACACGTAGCGTGAGGGCATGCGCCTGTCCGCCGCCGTTCCGGTCGCCGCTGTGCTCCTCCTCGGCACCGCTGCCTGCACCAGCGAGAACAACGGCGCGGCGCCCGCGACCTCGAGCGCCACCGCGACCGCGACGGCGGCGCCGGAGGCATCGAGCACGGTTCCTCCGGCGCCGCAGGTGAGGGGCGTGAGCACCGACGAGCGGTACGCCTTCCGGTCGCCCAGCGGCAACATCTTCTGCGCGATCGCGGCGGGCAACGCCACGTGCGAGATCACGGACTCGACCTTCGAGCAGCCCGCGAAACCGTCCGACTGCGACCTGGACTACGGCGAGATGATCTCCGTCACCGGTGACGCGCGGGCCGAGTTCCCCTGCCACGGCGACACGGTCTACGTCGCCGGCGCCCCCGTACTGGCCTACGGCGAGCGCGTCGGAAACGACTCCGTCACGTGCACGAGCGCCACCACCGGCCTGACGTGCGCAACCTCCGGTGGAGCCCACGGTTTCGAGCTGTCCCGCGCTGCATACCGCGTGTACTGACGGCCCGGAGCGCCGACGCGCTCCGGGCTTCTCTCACGGGCAGCCGGTCGTGACTGCCACCGCCGCCCGCACGACGGCGGTCAGGTCGCCGGTCTCCCGGTGCACGCGCCGCTGCAGGTCGGCACCGGTACCGCGGGCCAGGAGGCGCGCGACGCCGTCGCTCACCCGCTGCTCGTCGCCGGCGTCGGCCAGCGCGTCCCGCACGTGTCCGAGGAGGTCCGTGAGGACGTCGGCGGCCGGAGCGGGCCGGCCGGTCGCCGGGTGGACCAGGTGACCGGTGAGCCCGGAGCGGCCAGCCCGCCACGCGGCCAGCCCCAGCACCTCGGCGCGCATCGCCGGCACCGGCTGCCCGGCGCGGGCCGACCGGGCGGCGGTCTCGACCAGCCCGCGGACGAGGCCGGCCAGGGTGACGGCGTCCTCGACCTCGAGCGCGACGTCGGCCGTGCGCACCTCGACCGTGGGCCACTTCTCCGACAGCCGGGCGTCGAAATAGATCATGCCGGTGTCGAGGACGGTGTCCGTGGCCAGGACCGCGTCGATGAGCCGGTGGTAGTCGGCGGCGTCGGCGAAGGGCTCGTTCGCCCCGGCGGACGGCCAACGGCGCCAGGCCTGGGACCGGAAGCTGGCGTAGCCGGTGTCGGCGCCCTCCCAGAACGGCGAGTTGGCGGTGAGAGCGGTCAGCACGGGGAGCCAGGGCCGGATCCGGTTCAGGACGGCGACGCCCTCCTCGTCGTCCTCGACCGATACGTGGACGTGGCAGCCGCAGGTGAGCATCTCGGCCGCGGTGGTGCCGAAGGCGTCGAGCAGCCGGCCGTACCGCCCCCCCTCGGTCGGTGTCGGCCGCACGGCCACCGGCGACGTGGCCAGCGCGGCGACCCTCGCCCCGACGGCGCGGGCAGCGGCGTCGGCCCGGCCACGCCAGTACCGCAGCGCGGCGTCGACCTCGGCGAGCGTCCGGCAGACGGGCGTGCCCAGCTCCACCTGCTGCGCCTTGAGCTCGGGCACGAGGTGGGCCCCCTCCGGCGGTTCGGCACCCTGCTGCTCGGCCCGGTCGTGCTCCTCGGTGGTCTCCCCCTCACCGCGCCGGGCCGCGACGGAGAGCGCCCTCGGGCCGAGTGGCACCGGGACGCCCGAGGCGTCGACCACGAGCAGCTCTTCCTCGACTCCGACGGTGCGCACACGCTCATGATCAGCAGGCGGGCTCCCCGTCGCATCGTGGACTGGGTGCCGCGCCCTGATCGTGCGACGTGTTTCTACCGTTATGCCCAACTGTCTCGCCGACATTCTGTACGGGACCTTCGGTCCCGCTCCCCCTGGTCCCTTTCCGACAGCACGCCACCCTCCCGCGATTGCTGCGATGCCGCCCGGAGGGCGGCGGGCGTTGTGTTCGGCAGGTGACGACAATTTCGATGCGCAGAATTGTTGGGGATAACGGTAGTATTCCGTCATGAGAGGTCGGTGGCAGCCGCCGCTGCCCGACATGCCGGCTCCCCCACCGGCCCGCGCCTGGCGGCGCCTGCGGCCGCCGGAGGGCTACGAGGCCCAATGGCGGCGGCTGATGGACGCAGCCCTCGAGCTGGGCATCGGTCCCGATGAGCTCGCCGGCACCGGCCTGGACCCGTTGACGGCGGCCCGCGGGTGGAAGCCCGCCACCGTGGCGCTGTACAGCAAGGTCGCGCGGTACGGCGGTCTCGCCCTCCCGCGGGTGCCCACCCCCGAACCCGATCCCCCCGAGCTCGACCTGCGGCCGCTGACCCAGGTGCGCAGTGACGATCCCCAACACCTCCGCACCGTCGCCTGGTGCGCGCTGGCACTGGCGTGGCCCGCGCCGGTCGCCCGGTTCCGGACGCTGCGTCGTGACCAGGTCCAGGTGACCGCGCGGCGCCTGCTGCTCATGACCGAGGAGGGCTCGTGGGCCGCGGCGGGCGCGCTGACCGCATGGCACGCATGGGAGGACGTCCGGTCACGCTTTCCTGCCCTGGCGGACAGTCCCTGGGTGCTGCCGGCACTGCGCCGCGGCCCGGGGCTAGACTCCCGCGTCGGCGGTCGGCTCTCGCACCAGGCGCTGCAGGTGACGTTCCTCAAGCACGCCCGCCGCACCGCCCAGCACCTGCGGGCGACGGCGGCGCCGTCACAGCGGGAGCGGGTCGAGGAGCTCGCGGTGGCCTACCGGGACCTCTCCTACGACTCCTTCCGGCGCCTCGCGCTGGCCGCGGGGGCTCCCCCGGTGTCCCCGCGCGGTGTCATCCGGGCGGCCCGGGCACACGCCCGGTCGACGCGCCTCGCCGGCTGAGCGCATGAGTGGGCGCTGACCGGCAGCTTCTGCGGGGGGACCCTCCGGTCAGCGCACACTGTGTCGACGGAACTGTCCGGGCTCAGTCGGCGGGGCCGGTGGCGAGAGTGACCGTCGCGGATTGCTGCGAGCCGTCGACGCCGGTCCAGGTGATGGTCACGTGGTCGCCGGCGTCGGAGGCGGCGAGCGCCGAGCGGAGGTCGGCGGCGGAGCCGATGGCGGTGCCGTCGACCGACGTGATGACGTCGCCGGAGGTGATGCCCGCATCCGCGGCCGGCGCACCGGGCACCACGCCGGCGACCGTTGCCCCGCCCGAGGTGTCCTGCATCGAGACGCCGAGGAAGGCCGGCAGCCCCTGGTGGATGGTCGCGTTGTGCACGCCCGCCACGATCTGGGCGGCGATCGCCTCGGCGTCGTCGATGGGGATGGCGTAGGCCTGGCTGACGCCGCCGGTGGACGCCGCGGTGTCCATGCCGATGACCGTGCCGTCCTCGCCGTAGAGCGGACCGCCGGAGTCGCCGGCCTGGATGGGGGCATCGGTCTCGATCAGCCCGGAGAGCTGCTCGGAGTTGCCGCCGTTCTCGTCGGAGGCGGTGATGCTCTGCTCCAGCGCGGTGACGGTGCCGGCGGCGGCGGTCAGGGTGCCGGTGCCGCCGGCGTTGCCGACGCCGGTCACGCTCTCGCCGACGGTGGCCGCGTTGGTCGAGAGGTGCGCCGTCTGCAGGCCGGAGGCGTTCGCCAGCTGGAGGACGGCGACGTCGTCGGTCGGATCCGTGCCCAGGACGGTGGCGCTGTAGGTCGCGCCGGTGCTCGAGAGGGTCACCGTGATGCTGGTGGCCCCGTCGACCACGTGGTTGTTGGTGAGGATCTCGCCGTCGGAGGTCAGCACCATGCCGGTGCCCGCGGCCTGGGCGCCCTGGTACTGCAGGACCGTGTCGATCTCGACGATGCCCACCTGCTGCGCGGCGGTCGCGACGCTGAGCGTGCCGAAGGACGTTCCGGTGGCGGTTCCCCCCGGCGTGCCGCCGTCCGTTCCCGAGGACGACCCGCCGGTGCCGAACGGGTAGCTGCCGAACGGTCCGCGGCCGTAGTCCGGCACGAACGAGGCCGACTGGGACGAGCCGACCGCCGGCGAGGCCTGCCCGACCACCGTGCTCGGCTGCAGAGCCTGGTGGACGCCGAACACCGCGCCCGCCGCGATACCGAACGCTCCGACGGTCGCCACGGCGGTACGCCCGTGCCGCGCACGCGGGGTGGTCGTTCCCGGCGTCGTCGGCCCGAGCGGGGTCGTCGGCGCCGTGGGGCTCGTCGGGGTCAAGCCTGTCTCGGTCATGTCGTCCAGCATTCGACCGCTGCGCGGGAGGGGGCTGGGACGCAACCGTGAGGTTCCTGTGAGCGCCGGCGGGCGCCGTCACAGGAGCGACAGCTGCTCCGGCTCGGGCGCGGTCAGCTCCGGCGGAATCGGTGCGGGCGGCTCTCCCTTGGCACGGACGCCGGGCAGGCCGCCCGTGGGCAGGCTCCCGGCCGGGAAGCCGACCTCCTCGTCACCGGGGACACCCGTCGCGATACCGGCGTCGACACCGCGCGCCGCCCCGCCCTTCTGCCGGTCCAGCCCGTGCCGTGCCACCAACGGCGCGACGCGCGTGGAGAGCCAATCGCGGTACTCGGCGGGCACGTACGCACGGCGCGCGTAGAGCTGCTGGTAGCGCGGCACCAGCTCGGGGTGGGCCCGCTGCAGCCAGGCCATGAACCACTCGCGCGCGCCGGGCCGCAGGTGCAGCGGGATCACCGTCACCCCGGTGGCTCCGGCGTCCGCGATCGCGGCGAGAGCGGCGTCGAGGTGTTCCACGCCGTCGGTGAGGCCCGGCAGGACCGGCGCCAGGAAGACGCCGCACGGCAGGCCCGCGTCGGTGAGCGTTCGCACGAGGTCGAGACGCGCCCGGGGCGTGGGCACCCCCGGTTCGAGGGCCGCGTGCAGGTCGTCGTGCCAGATCGCCATGGAGACGCCGAGACCGACCGGCACCTGCTGCGCGGCCGCCGCCAGCAGTGGGACGTCGCGGCGCAGGAGCGTGCCCTTGGTGAGAATCGAGAACGGCGTGCCCGAATCGGCGAGGGCGGTGATGACGCCGGGCATGAGCCGGTACCGGCCCTCCGCCCGCTGGTAGGGATCGGTGTTGGTGCCGAGTGCCACGTGCTCCCGCTGCCACGAGGGGCGGCCCAGCTCCTTGCGCAGGACGTCGACCACATTGGTCTTCACCACGACCTGGGTGTCGAAGTCGCGGCCGGAGTCCAGTTCGAGCCATTCGTGCGTCTTGCGGGCGAAGCAGTTGTGGCTGATGACGCCGTTCGCGATGAAGTCGCCCGTGCCGGTCGTGATGTCGTACATCGGCATGTGGACGCCGAGCGCCTTGATGCTCGTGATCCGGACGCCCGTTCTGTCGACCTCGTGACCGACGACCGAACCGCTCGGGAAGTCCCCCGCCGACGCCGGCCCGAGCAGCCTGTCCCCCTCCGCCAGGAATTCTCCCTCCTCGCCGCCTGCCGGTGCCCCGCTGACGTACCTCCAGCCCGCGGCGGTGAGGAACCGGTGGTCGCCGCTGGAGACGATCTCGCTCCCGTCCGCAAGGCTCAGGCAGTGGGCCGCCTTGACGGTCGACCAGTGCGCGAGCACCTCCGTCACTACGTAGTGCCGGTAGGTGCCGCGACGCTCCGTGCCGACGATTCGGTCGCCCACCCGCACGTCGGCGATCTGCTTCTGACGGCCGTCCGCCATCAGGATCCGCGTGTCTCCCGACAGGCAGTAGAGGCAGGCGTGAGAGCAGCCGCGATACGGATTGATCGTCCACGGGAACGGCATGGCCGACTCGCCCGGCACGTGGTTCAGCGCGCTCTTCGCCCGTACCTCGTGGAAGGTCAGCCCTGGGAACTCCGGCACCCGCACGCTGCGCAGCAGACCGCGGATGCTCGGCATGCCCGGAAGGGCCGACTCGTCGCTGGCGTCCAGGCGCTGCGCGTCCCACCGCATGGCCCTATCCGAACACACGTTCGAAGAGATGTCCAGCGGCTCAGAGCGGCGGGCGGTCCTCGTAGAAGGTGGACAGGACGACCGTCGTCCTCGTGGTCACGTTGGCTGCCGCGCGGATGTCCTGGAGCAGGTGCTCGAGCGCGTCCGGCGAGGCGACCCGCACTTTGAGGATGTAGCTCTCCATCCCGGCGACCGAGTGGCACTCCTCGATGGCCGAGAGGTGCGCCAGCCGCGCCGGGGCGTCGTCGGGCTGCGCCACGTCGATCGGCGTGATGGACACGAACGCGGTGAGCGGCAGCCCGAGCACCTTCGCGTCCAGCGTGGCCCGGTAGCCGGTGATCATCCCGCGCTGCTCCAGCCGGCGGACCCGCTGGTGCACCGCGGACACCGACAGCCCGACCTTCTCGGCGAGCTCGGTGTAGCTGGCCCGCCCGTCCCGGGCCAGCGCCGCGAGGATCGCGCGGTCGACGTCGGCGGCCGGGGACGCGCCACCCGGCCCCCCGGCCTCAGCCGGGGAGTTCGACGAGCTCACGGGGACCGTCGTTCAGGGTGCGGACGCCGTCGTCGGTGCAGACGACGATGTCCTCGATGCGGGCGCCGCAGCGGCCGGCCAGGTAGATGCCCGGCTCGACCGAGAACGCCATGCCCGGCACCAGTGGGACGTCGTTGCCGGCGACGATGTAGGGCGCCTCGTGGGTGTCCAGCCCGATGCCGTGCCCGGTGCGGTGGATGAAGTGCTCCCCCCAGCCGGCCTGGTCGATCACCGCCCGGGCGGCCGCGTCGATCGACTCGGCGGTCGCGCCAGGCCGCACGGCGGCGGTGGCCGCGCGCTGGGCCTCCTTCAGGACGGCGTACCACTCGGCGACGTCGGCTCCGGCCGACCCGCCGACGACGTAGGTGCGCGTGCAGTCCGACCGGTACCCGGTCGCCGTCTCGCCGCCGATGTCGACCACCACCAGATCCCCGGCCTCGACGGTCCGGCCCGACAGCTCGTGGTGCGGGCTCGCGCCGTTCGGCCCGGAGCCCACGATGGTGAAGTCGACGCCGACGTGCCCCTCGGCCCGGATCGCCGCGTCGATGTCGGCGCCGACCTCCGCCTCGGTGCGGCCGACCCGCAGCCACTCCCCCATCCGCGCGTGCACCCGGTCGATCGCGGCGCCGGCGATCGCGAGCTCCTCGATCTCGGCCGCGGACTTGACCATGCGGAGCCGGTCCACGACCGGGCCGGCCAGTTCCAGCGCCGAGCCGGGCAGCGCGCGCTGCACGCCGAGGGCGTGCTCGGCCCACGTCCGGGCGCCCACCCCGACGCGGGTCGGCTCAGCGCCCAGGCGCGCGGTCGCCGTCCGCGCGAGCAGCGCGAAGGGGTCATCGGTCTCGTCCCAGGCCAGCAGCTCGAGCCCGAGTGCGCCGGCCGGGCTCGCGTCGACCATCGGTGCCTCCAGCCTGGGCACGACGAGGAAGGGCTCGCCGCGCTGCGGCACGGCCAGTGTCGTGAGCCGCTCCATGGCGTGCGCGTTGTACCCGCACAGGTAGCGCAGGTCGGAGCCGGGAGTCAGCACGAGGAGGTCCACGCCGAGCTCTCCGGCCACCTCGCGCGCGGCGTGCACGCGCTCGATGGTCACCAGAGGCTCGGTCGCCGTATCGGTCGCCACAGCGGCAGAGTAGCCAGCCGGCGACCGGATCTCCGCGTCGCGCGGCGAACGGCTAGCGTCCGCCCTCGTGAGCGAGCTTGCGAGATCACGCAGAGACACAGCGCCCGTGGTGGGCACGAGGGCGACGAGCGCCGGCGAGGAGCGCTCGTGACCACGATGCTGCTGGACGCGGCCAGCCTCTACTTCCGGGCGTTCTACGGGGTCCCTACGAGCATCACGACACCGGACGGACGGCCGATCAACGCCGTCCGCGGCTTCCTCGACATGAGTGCCCGGCTGATCACCGCGCACGGCCCGGACCGCTTCGTCGCCTGCTGGGACGACGACTGGCGGCCGGCCTTCCGCGTCGAGGCGCTGCCGTCGTACAAGGCGCACCGCGTGGCGCCCGAGGGCGGTGAGGAGGTGCCCGACGAGCTCAGCCCCCAGGTGCCCATCCTGGTCGACGTCCTCGCGGCGGCCGGCATCGACCGCGTCGGGGCGCCCGGGTACGAGGCAGACGACATCATCGGGACGCTCGCCACGCGGGCCCGGGGGTCGGTCGACGTCGTCACCGGTGACCGCGACCTCTTCCAGCTCGTCGACGACGAGCGGGGCGTCCGCGTGCTCTACACCGCGCGCGGGATCGCCGACATCGAGACGGTCGACGAGGCGGCGGTGACCGCGAAGTACGGCATCCCCGGCCGCGCCTACGCCGACTTCGCGGTGCTGCGCGGCGACCCGAGCGACGGGCTGCCCGGCGTGGCCGGGGTCGGTGCGAAGACGGCCGCCGCGCTGATCAACGAGTTCGGCGACCTCGCCGGCATCCGCGCCGCGGTGGCGCGGACCGTCGTCCCGACGGCACCGCTGACCGCCGCCGTCCTCAAGAAGCTGCACGCCGCCGCCTCCTACCTCGACGCCGCGCCGGTCGTCGTCGCGGTCGCCTGCGACATCGACCTGCCGCCGGTCGAGGGTGGGCTCCCCCGCGTGCCGGCCGACGCAACCGCGCTGGCGGAGCTCGCCGCCGCGCACGGGCTGGAGTCCTCGCTCAGGCGCCTGGGCGCGGCCCTCGGGTGGCCGCCCGACGTGCTGGACTGACGACCGCCGTCAGACCTCGGTCCAGGTGTAGTCGCCGTTGCGCTCGTCCCCGATCCGGATCGCGATCTCGACCTCTTCACCGTCGGCGGTCGTGCCGGTACAGCGGTACTCGGCGCCCGACTCGACCTTCATCTCCTGGGGGCAGCTGAGGTCGACGGCGACGCCCTCCAGCTGCTCGAACTGGGCGGCGACGTCCCGCTCGACGGCGGCCCGGTCCAGGACGGTGGGGCCCAGGTGCATGGCGAGGACGACGCCGATCGCGATGAGCGCCAGGATCAGCGCGGCGGCGCCGACGAGAACGCCCACCCGCGACTTCCGGGTCGGCGCCTGCGGTAGTTCGTACTGCCCCGGGACGTCGTACTGGCCGAACTGACCGGGCTGGGCGTACTGACCGGGAGCGCCGTACTGACCCGGCGGTCCGTACGGGGGCTGCTCGTGCCGGGGTGCCTCATGGTGACCGGGCGTGCCGAACGGCTGCGGGGCCCGCGCCTGCTCGTCGGCACGTCTGGGCGCGTCGTCGGAACGCCGCTCGTCGTCCTGCGGCGTCTCGGTCATCTGCGCTCCCCCGTCGAGCCCCGCAGCCGCTGTCCTGCGCCGGCGAGGCGACCGAATTCTGCCCCACGGGACGGCGGGGCAGCGGGGCGACGAGCCGTGGTCACCCGCTCACGGCGACGGCGACCACGCCGCGCCGGACGCGGCCGACGGCGGCACGTGCCACCGAGGCGACGGGCTCGTCCGCCACCTTGGCGAGCTGGTCGAGCAGGTCGATGAGCTGCCGGGTCCAGCGCACGAAGTCACCGCCGGAGAGCTCGGTGCCCGCCTGCTCCGCGCCGGCGAGCACGCGGTCCAGGTTCTGCCCGTCGGCCCAGCGGTAGGCCGCCCAGGCGAAGCCCAGGTCGAGGTCCCGGCTGACCGGCACGCCACGGTCGCGCTCGAGATCCTGCAACCGGTCGCGGATGCGCCGCATCTCGCCGATCGCGGCCGCGACCTTTCCTGCGGGCACCGCGGGCAGGCCGGGGGTGTCCCGCCGCGCCTCGAACACCAGCGTGGACGTCACAGCGGCCAGTTCGGCGGGGTTCAGCCCGCGCCAGGCGCCCGACCGGAGGCACTCGGCGACCAGCAGGTCCGCCTCCGACCAGATGCGGGCGAGGCGGCGTCCCTCGTCGGTGACCAGGGGGACGTCGTCCGCGGCGCCGAGCACCTCCGTGTCGGCCGGCACGAGCGGGGCGATCTCCGGCACCAGGTAGCCCAGCTCCTCGAGGACGTCGCAGGTGCAGTCGAACTGCCGGGTCAGCGAACCCGTCCGCTCGGTCATCTTGCGCTGCAGCCCGTCCGCCTCGCGGACGGCGCGCAGCCACCGCTCGGCCACGCGGACCCGCTCCTCCCGGTCGGGCAGCGCGTGCACCGGATGTGCCCGCAGCGCGTGCCGCAGGTCGTCGAGCACGGGATCGTCGGCGGCGGCCGACCGGTGCTTGATCCGGCGGGCTCCCAGGTCGTTCTCCACGCGGGCGTTGCGGAGGGTCGAGGCGAGATCTCGGCGGGCGTGCGGGCTCCGGTGGTTGAAGTTCTTCGGCACCCGCACCCGGGCCAGCGCGCTGACCGGCGTCGGGAAGTCGACCGAGCCCAGCCGCCCGGCCCACTTGTCCTCGGTCAGCACCAGCGGTCGCGGATCGGCCAGATCGGTGATGCCCGGGTCGAGGACGACGGCCAGCCCCTGTCGCCGTCCCGACGGCACGCGGATGACGTCGCCGGGACGCAGAGCGGCGAGGGCGTCCGCGGCCTCCATCCGGCGCTTGGCCTGCGAGTCGCGGGAGAGCTCCTTCTCCCGGTCGGCGATCTGCCTGCGGAGCTGCGCGTAGTCGCCGACGTCGCCACGATCGGAGTGCATCTCCTTGGCCGCGCGGGTTGCCTCCTCCTCGTGGCGGGCCGCGGCGCGTGCCAGACCGACGACCGACCGGTCGGCCTGGAACTGGGCGAACGACGACGCCAGCAGCTCGCGCGCCCGCGCCCGGCCAAAGGAGCCGACCAGGTTGACCGCCATGTTGTAGCTCGGCCGGAACGACGACTTCAGCGGGAAGGTGCGCGTGCTGGCCAGGCCGGCGACGACGGAGGGGTCCATACCGGGCGCCCAGACGACGACCGCGTGGCCCTCGACGTCGATGCCGCGGCGGCCGGCGCGCCCGGTGAGCTGCGTGTACTCCCCCGGGGTCACGTCGACATGGGCCTCGCCGTTCCACTTGACCAGCCGCTCCAGGACGACGGTGCGCGCCGGCATGTTGATGCCCAGCGCCAGCGTCTCGGTGGCGAAGACGGCTTTCACCAGGCCGCGGACGAAGCACTCCTCGACGGTTTCCTTGAACGCCGGGACGAGGCCGGCGTGGTGGGCGGCGAGACCGGCCAGCAGACCCTCGCGCCACTCCCAGAAGCCGAGGACGTGCAGGTCCTCCTCCGGCAGCGAGCCGGTCCTGCGCTCGATGATCTCGGCGATCTCCGCGCGCTCGGACTCGTCGGTCAGCCGCAGCCCGGAGAGCAGGCACTGGTGGACGGCGGCATCGCAGCCGTTGCGGCTGAAGACGAAGGTGATGGCCGGGAGCAGACCCGCCTTGTCGAGCCGCTCGACGACGTCGTTCCGGGACGGCGGCCGGTACCGGGGCCGGAACGAGGAGTCGCGGCGCCCTCCGCCACCGCCCCAGGTGTCCATCCGGCGCTCCTGCTCGCGCACGAAGCGCACCAGCTCCGGATCGACCACCGAGGCGCCGCGCTCGCGGGTCGAGTGCCCGCGCGGGGTGTCGCCGTGCTCCCCCGCGTGCGCCGCCGGCCGGAGGGAGAACAGGTCGAAGACCCGGCTGCCGACCAGCATGTGCTGCCACAGCGGCACCGGCCGGACCTCGCTGACCACCACCTTCGTGTGGCCGCGGACGGTCACCAGCCACTCGCCGAACTCCTCGGCGTTGCTGACCGTCGCCGACAGCGAGACGAGGGTGACCCACTCCGGGAGGTGGATGATCACCTCCTCCCACACCGCGCCGCGGAACCGGTCGGCGAGGTAGTGCACCTCGTCCATGACGACGTAGCCGAGCCCGTCGATGGCCGGCGACTCCGCGTAGAGCATGTTGCGCAGGACCTCGGTGGTCATCACGACCACGGGGGCGTCGCCGTTGATGGCGTTGTCGCCGGTCAGCAGCCCGACCTGCTTCTCGCCGTAGCGCTCGACGAGGTCGTTGTACTTCTGGTTGCTCAGCGCCTTGATCGGGGTCGTGTAGAAGGCCTTGCGCCCCTCGGCGAGGGCCTTGTGGACGGCGAACTCGCCCACGACCGTCTTCCCCGCCCCGGTCGGCGCGCACACCAGTACCCCGGCGCCCTGCTCGAGCGCCTCGCACGCCTCGACCTGGAACGGGTCGAGGGAGAAGCCGAGGTCGGCGGTGAAGTCCGCCAGCGCGGGATGGGCGGTCCGTCTCCGGGCCGCGGCGTACCGCTCAGCGGGGCTGGCCATGACCCCCACAGTAAGGACCTTCCCGCTCCCCGCCACTCGCACGCCCCCGGCGGTCGGCACGCCCCGCGGTTGATCGCGAGAGCCGCCCGGATCGCCGCCGGAGCCGCGCCGTGGGGCGGCTCTCGCGGCGACGGAGCGGCTCAGGCCCGGCCGCCGCCGACCACCCGCAGCGCCCCCGGCACGCACTCCGCCACCGCGGGCAGCAGCGCGACCGGCTCGCCGTCGGCGTAGGTGGTGACGCCGGGCGACGACAGCTCGACGCGGGCGGCCCGGTGCACGGTGACGGCGGGGTTGTCGACGTGCGTGCCCGCCGTGAGCAGCGACTTGGTGCGGATCAGCTCCAGCCGGGTGATGGCCCCGACCACGGTGACGTCGAACAGCCCGTCGGTCGGATCGGCGCCCGGGCAGACCTTCATGCCGCCGCCGTACCAGCAGGTGTTGCCGACGGCGACCAGGGTGACCGGCAGGGTCCGCTCCGCGCCGTCGAGCACGAGCGTGAGCTCCCGCGGCCGCAGCCGCGCCAGCTCGGCCAGGACGGCGACGTCGTACCGGCGGCGCCCGCGCGGCCAGCGGAGCCGGTTCGCCCGGTCCGTGACGGCGGAATCGAAGCCGCAGCACAGGACCGTGGCCCACCAGCGGTTCGCCGTCCGGCCGGCGTCGATGTCGCGCCCGCGGCCGGCGAGCAGGTCCTCGGCGGCGGCGCGGGCGGCCGCGACGGGATCCCGCGGGATGCCGAGAGCGGAAGCGAGGTCGTTGCCGGTCCCCGCCGGGACGACGGCCAGCGGGGTGCCCCTTCCGGCGACGGCCTGCACGGCCGCGTGGGCGGAACCGTCGCCACCCACCGCCACGACGGCCCCGGTGCCGTCGGCCACCGCCGCGGCGGCCTGCCGCTCGGCCTCCCGGCCGGTCGAGGCGGGCAGTACGTGCGGGGTCAGGCCGGCCTCGCGCAGCGCATCGACCACCGATCCGCCGACCGCGCGGGCCCGGCCCCGGCCCGCGGCAGGGCTCACCAGCACGGCGACGTCCACCGACGAGGTCCTGGCCCGGTCGCGCTCAGCCGCGCGTCGACGAGGTCGACGAGGTCGGCGAGTCGAGCGGTTGGTCGAGCGCGGACGGGCGTGCGTCCAGCGGGGAGGCCTCGTCGTCGGAGACGTCGTGGAAGCCCTCGATCGCCGCTCGTCTGGCGCGCCGCTTGTCCACGACCCGGGCGATCTGGATGGCGCCCTCGAACAGCAGGATCATCGGCCCGGCCATGAGCAGCATGGTGAAGGGGTCCTGGGTGGGCGTGATGAACGCCGAGAACACGATGGTCAGGAAGAAGATCCAGCGGCGGCTGCGCGCGAGCACCGTGTACGGCAGCACGCCGACGAGGTTGAGCGCGACCGCGATCAGCGGCACCTCGAAGCTCACCCCGAACGCGACCAGCAGCGACAGCACGAAGCCGATGTAGTCCTGCGCGGTGAGCGCGACCACCACCCCGTCGCCGGCCAGACCCAGCAGCAGCTGGAGCCCCTTGGACAGGGAGATGTAGGCCAGCACCGCGCCGGCGGCGAAGAGCAGGGTCGACACGGCCACGAAGCCGACCCCGTACCGCTTCTCCGTGCGCTTGAGGCCGGGGGTGATGAACGCCCACAGCTGGTACAGCCAGAAGGGGGCCGACAGCACCGCGCCGGCGAGGAAGGCGACCTTGAGCCGGATGAAGACACCACCGAAGACGTCGGTGATCAGCAGCCCGCAGCCGGTCTCACCGCCGCCGTAGCGCAGATGGGCGGGGAGCCCGCAGTACGGGGCACGGATGAACGCGCCGAGCCCGTGCTCGTACCACCAGAACGCCACCGCGGTGGCCACCAGCAGCGCGAGCAGTGCCTTCGCGACCCGGTTCCGCAGTTCGGTGAGGTGGGCGACGAGGGTCATCGTCGCCTCCGGGTCGCGGGGTGCCTTGCGGCGCCTCGCCCGCGTGCCGCGGCCGGGCTCGTTCACCGTCGTCCTGTCCGGAACGGGAGCGGTCAGCGAGACCCGTCGCCCGTGCCGGCCTGCTCGGCGCGGGCCCGGAGCTCGGCGGCACGCAGCTCGGCCGCGCGCGCCTCCTCGTGCAGCTGGGCGGTCAGGTCACCGTTGGCGGAGCTCGCGGGCGGGACGATCTCCCCGCGGACGGGCGTCGTGCGTGCGGGGTCCTTCATGCGGACGTCGTCGTCCTTCATGCCCTTCATCTCGCCCTTGAAGATGCGCAGCGAACGACCGAAGGACCGGGCGGCGTCGGGCAGCTTCTTGTAGCCGAAGAGCAGCAGGATCGCCAGGATGATCAGAACGAGTTCCGGCGCGCCGAGTCCGAGCATGAGGGGTCCTCCAGGGTCGTGGCACCGGCGATCCTACGCCGGAGAGGTGTCCGTTCCCGGTCGTCAGCTGCGGTTGCGCGCCTGATCGGCCCGCGCGGCGGCCCGGTCGGCGGTCTGCTGCAGCTGCTCCAGGAACGGGCGCAGGTCGCGCTCGGCCCCCTCGATCTCCCGCCGCAGTCGGCCGAACGCACCGAGGAGCCCGTAGGCCAGTCCGCCGAGGACGACCAGCACGAGGACGACGACGACCGCCCAGACCACCAGGAGCACCACGGGGGCGACCCTATCCGGCGTCGGACGGCGTCGGCGCCGCGTCCACCCCGTAGCGCCGCAGCGCCGCCCGGGCGGCGGCGGCGATCTCCCGGGCCAGCCCGGCCGGCTCGTCGACCACGGCCTCGCCCCCGAGGGAGGCCACCAGGCGGCGGGCCCACGCGAGGTCCGCCGTCCGCACGGTGACGGCGAGACCGCCCGCCGGCGCCTCGACCGGGGACACCTCGTCGACCGGGTAGTAGTCGGCGACCCAGCGGGCGCTGCGGGAGAGCCGCAGCCGCACCGCCGGCGAACCGGGCTCGGGCTGGTAGACGCCGTTCTCGACGTCGCGCTCGTGGGCCTGCGGCGGCGCGGCGGCCGGCTCGTCGAGGACGACGACGTCGTCGACCCGGTCGAGGCGGAACAGCCGCACGCCCTCCGCACGGCGGCACCAGGCCTCCAGGTACCACTTGCCGTCGACGTAGTGGAGCTTCATCGGGTCGACGGTGCGCTCGGTGCGCTCGTCGCGGGTCGGCACGTAGTAGTGCAGGTGCAGGGCGCGCCTGCGCTCGAGTCCGTCCCGGACGACGGCCAGCGCCTCCTCGCGGGCGTCGACGCTCACCGCCACCGGGGTGACGTGGTCGGCGGCGTGGCCGGCGGCCGCCGACACCTTGGCCAGCGCCGTGCTCACGGCCTCCCGCTCGGCGAGGCCGGGCAGCTCCAGCAGCGTGCGCAGCGCGACGACGAGCGCGACCGCCTCGTCGGTGGTCAGCCGCAGCGGTCGCACCATGCCCGCCGTGAAGGTGACGCGCACGCGGTCGCCCTCGAAGGAGAGGTCGATCAGGTCGCCGGGGCCGTAGCCGGGCAGGCCGCACATCCACAGCAGCTCGAGATCGCTGCGCAGCTGCCGCTCGGTCACGCCGAAGTCGCGTGCGACCTCGGCCACGGCGACGCCCTCGGGCCGGGCGGTCAGGTACGGCACGAGGGCCAGCAGCCGGGTCATCCGGTCGGTGCCGGGATGCGTCATGCCGTCTCCCCCATCGCGGCCAGCCGGGTGAGGCGGCTGATCACGGCGTCGCGGACCGCCGCCGGCGCCTCGACCAGGACGTCGTCCCCGTAGGCGGCGATCTGGTCGGCCAGCGCGGCGGGCTCGGTGGTGCGCAGCTCGAGCCGGTCGTCACCGTCGTCGGCGGGGCCGAGCGGAACGGCGTGCCGGCGCAGGCCGATCGCGGTGCCAGGACGGGCACGGACGACGACGAGCTGCTCCTGCCCCCCGACCTGCCGGGCGACGACCTCGGCGAGATCCAGGTCGGCGGGCGGCTCGAACGCCCCCGCGGGTCCGGTGGCCTTCGGCGTCCCGACGACGCGGGAGAGCCGGTACTGCCGGGGCGCCTGCCGGTCGAGATCCAGGCCGACGAGGTACCAGCGGCCGTGCCAGGCGACGACGCCCCACGGCTGCACGTGCCGGCGCGTGGGCGCGTCCTCGTCGGGCCGCTGGTAGTCGAACTCCAGCTTCCGGCGGTCGCGGGCGGCGGTGTAGCAGGGCTCGAACGCCGGCTCACCGGCGTCCAGCCGCGGCTGCAGCGGGATGGCCCGGGAGCTGTCGACGTCGATGCCGGCGGCCTTGAGCTTGACCAGGGCGCTGTGCGCGGCGCCGGCCAGCTGCGCCGACTCCCACAGCCGCAGGGCCAGGCCGACGGCCGCCGCCTCCTCGCCGGTCAGCCGGATCTCGGGCAGCTCGTAGTCGGCGCGGGCGATGCGGTAGCCGTCCTCGGTGTCGAAGACGCTCGTACGACCGGTCTCGAGCGGGACGCCCATCTCGCGCAGCTCGGCCTTGTCCCGCTCGAACATGCGCTTGAACGCCTCGTCGGCGCGGTCGCTGCCGTCGTCGGGCTCGTAACCGGGCACGGTGGCGCGAATCCGTGCGGCCGTGACGTACTGCCGCGTGCTGAGCAGGGCGATGACCAGATTGACCAGTCGTTCCGCCCGCTTCGCCGCCACGGGTTCAGGCTAGTCAGGGCACCGCTGCGGCCGGGCCGCCGGTCTGCCCGTGTCCGGGGTGCTGGCTAGCCTCCCTGCATGCCCTATTCCTCCTCTCCTCCCCCGCCCCTGCGCATCCGCTGGCGGCGGGGACGGGTGACGGCCACCGGACGCAGGGGGCGCGACAGCCTGGAGCTGACCGTCGAGGTGCCCGACGAGGGACAGCTGAAGGCGCTGGCCTACCCGTCGCTGGTGGGCATCCCGAAGGTCGGCGACGACGTGCTGCTGAACACCACCGCGCTCGCGCAGGGGCTGGGCACGGGCGGGGTCGCCCTCGTCATCGCCGTCCCCGACCGGCTGCCGCCCGACCCGACCGGTCCGGGGCACCTGGTGAAGGCGCGGTACACCCCGCTGCAGGCGACGGTTGCCGGCGTCGACGAGCAGGACACCGAATATCACGCCCTGATGGCCGAGGTGGACGACATCGGCGGCATGCCGGTGGTCGTGGCCGACCTGCACTCGGCGCTGCCGGCCGTGCTGATCGGGATGCTGGCGACCGACCCCGACCTCAAGGTCGCGTACGTGATGACGGACGGCGCGGCGCTGCCGGCGTCGTTCTCCCGGACGCTGGACACGCTGGCCTCGTCATTGGCCGGCGTCGTCACCGTGGGCCAGGCGTTCGGCGGCGACCTCGAGGCGGTCACCGTGCACACGGGGCTGCTCGCGGCCAGGCACGTGCTCGGCGCCGACCTCGCGATCGTCACGCAGGGCCCCGGCAACCTGGGCACGGGCACGCCGTGGGGCTTCTCGGGCGTGGCCGCCGGCGAGGCGTGCAACGCGGTCACCGTGCTCGGCGGGCAGGCGATCGGGGCGTTGCGGATCTCCGACGCCGACCCGCGTCCGCGGCACCGCGGGGTGTCGCACCACTCGCTGACCGCGTTCGGGCGGGTGGCCCTGGGTGGCGTCACGCTCGTCGCACCACGGGGGCTATCGTCGGAGCTGGGCGGCCAGGTGGACGAGGACCTCGCGGGCCAGCCGCGGCGCAACCCGGTCGTCTGGGTGGACACCGACGGGCTCGACGAGGCCCTCGGCCTCTCCCCGGTCCCCCTGCGGACGATGGGCCGCGGCTATCCCGAGGAACGCGCCTACTTCCTCGCGGCCGCGGCGGCCGGCCGGTACGCCGCGCTCGCCCTGCCGGAGGCCGAGGAGACGGAGTCTCCCGCGGACGAGCCCGCCGTGGCGCCCGAGGCGCCGGCCAGCTGAGTCCCTGGTCCGGCCGCGGCGGCCGCCCCCGGGGCACGGCCGCCGCGGCTGCGGCTCAGCTCAGTGGCCGCCGTGGCTGTCGACGACGTCGAGGACGCCGCAGATCGCCGGGTCGGTGGCCTCGGCCGGCAGGCTCGGGTCGAGGTCGGAGGGACCACCGGCGTCGTAGGCCGCGGTGTGGTTGTAGTCGACGCCGTGGACGACGACGACCGCTTCACCGTTCTCGATGGCGCGGGCGACGGCGTGCGAGACCTTGATGTTGCCGCGCTCGTACTGGAGCTTTCCGCCCGGCGCGGTGTCGAACCGGTCGATCGCCAGGCCCGAGCCGGGGTCGGTCGGGCCGAACGTGGTCAGGCTGACGACGATCGGCCCGTAGGCGGGCGCACCCTCCGTGGTGGAGATGTGGTGGTTGCCGTCGGTGTCGTCGGCCATGACCGGGCACTCGTGCCGGGCCTCCGCGCCGAAGTGGATGTGGGCGGCGTGCGGCTGGTTCGGCACGAGGCCGTGCGCCGCCATGGTCACCGTGATCCTGTTGCCCTGCACGTCGACGAAGGCCTGACCGGCGGCGTTGTGGTCGTTGACGGGCTGCAGCGACGCATGCGTGGTAGCCGTTCCCGCCGAGGCTGGCGGAGCCAGGGTCAAGGCCGCCACGAGTCCCAGTGCGGGCGCGGTCATGGCCAGTGCGGTGGTCCTTCTCATGACAAATCTCCTCGGGGGTGTGGGCCGCGTCGTCGCGGTTCCCGAGGTGTTCGTCCCTGCACCGCCATCCGGATGCGGCCGTGCAGCCTGTCTCGAATGTTTCTGGCGGGTCAGGTCACATGGACGCGATGAGCTTGTCGACGCGCTCGTCGACGGCCTTGAACGGGTCCTTGCACAGCACCGTGCGCTGTGCCTGGTCGTTGAGCTTGAGGTGCACCCAGTCGACGGTGAAGTCCCGCCGCTTCTCCTGGGCCTTGCGGATGAACTCGCCGCGCAGCCGGGCGCGCGTGGTCTGCGGCGGCACGTTCTTGGCCTCGAAGACGCGCGGCTCGTGCGCGACGCGGTCGACCTGACCGTTGCGCTCGAGCAGGTAGTACAGGCCGCGGGTGCGGCTGATGTCGTGGTAGGCGAGGTCCATCTGGGCGATCCGCGGGTGGCTCAGCGGCAGGTCGCGCTTGGCCCGATAGCGCTCGATGAGGCTGAACTTGGTCGCCCAATCGATCTCGCGATCGATCAGCGACAGGTCTTCGGTGTCGACGGCCTTGAGCACGCGGCCCCACAGCTCGAGCATCGCCCGGTGCTCGGGGGTGCAGCCCTCGCGGTCGGCGAACTCCGCCGCTCGTGAGTGGTACTCGGACTGGATCTCCAGCGCCGACATCTCGCGGCCGTTGGCCAGCCGGACCTTGCGCCGTCCGGTCATGTCGTGGCTGATCTCGCGGATGGCCCGGATCGGGTTCTCGAGCGTCATGTCCTTGATCGGGACGCCGGCCTCGATCATGCGCAGGACCAGATCGGTCATGGAGACCTTGAGCAGCGTCGTCGTCTCGTTCATGTTCGAGTCGCCGACGATGACGTGCAGCCGCCGGTAGCGCTCGGCGTCGGCATGCGGCTCGTCGCGGGTGTTGATGATCGGGCGGCTTCTCGTCGTGGCTGAGGAGACCCCCTCCCAGATGTGCTCGGCCCGCTGGCTGACGCAGTAGATGGCGCCCCTCGGCGTCTGCAGCACCTTGCCGGCGCCGACGACGATCTGGCGGCTGACCAGGAACGGGATGAGGACGTCGGCCAGCCGGCTGAACTCGCCGTGCCGGCCGACCAGGTAGTTCTCGTGGCAGCCGTAGCTGTTGCCGGCGGAGTCGGTGTTGTTCTTGAACAGGTAGATGTCCCCGGTGACGCCCTCCTCGGCGAGGCGCTCCTCGGCGTCGACGAGCAGGCCCTCGAGGATCCGCTCGCCGGCCTTGTCGTGGACGACGAGCTCGGTGAGGTCGTCGCACTCGGCGGTGGCGTACTCGGGGTGGCTGCCGACGTCGAGGTAGAGGCGTGAGCCGTTGCGCAGGAAGACGTTGGAGCTGCGCCCCCACGAGACCACGCGCCGGAACAGGTAGCGGGCCACCTCGTCCGGGGACAGCCGCCGCTGGCCACGGAAGGTGCACGTGACGCCGTACTCGGTCTCGATGCCGAAGATCCGTCGTTCCACGGTCCGAGCCTAGGCTCCGAAAGGGACACAGCGCGTGTCCCGGCGCACGTGGCGGGTCAGGTGACCGCGGGGCCGTCGCCGTCCTGCCGACTCACTGCCCGCGCTTCTCGTCGAGGCGGCGGAGCAGATCGTCGGCGGCCTGCTCGATCGCGTCGTGGTCGTTCTGTGCCGCGCGCTGCTTGGCGTGGATCAGCGCGGCGCGGTTGACCTTCGAGAAGTCGCCGTAGGGGAACTTGTAGCGGCCCTTGGTCTCCTCGGAGGCATCGGGATCGACCGCGAGGTGCCAGGCGCCGTAGCCGTCGTAGCCGTGGCGCTCGATCTCGGCGTTCTCGTCGTCGGTCGAGGGCGCGGCGTCGGACCACTCGGTCTCGTTGTCGTAGGTGCCCGCGTCGATCAGCTTCCGTGCCTGCGCCACGGCGTCCTTGTTGACCCGGTAGTCCGGCATCTGTCGCCCTACTCCGCTTGAGGTGGGCCGTCGCCGGAGTGCCGCCCGTCGTGCTCGACGCCGCCGGCGGTGTCGGGGTTGGCCGGGTCGCCCAGGCCGGGCGGCGTGCCGGGTTCCGGGACGCTGGGCGCGTGCGCTGTGGTGGCCGGGGCCTCCGGACGCTCGTCGGGGGCAGGGCTCTCGTCGCCGAGCAGGGTGCGCAGCGCGGAACCGACGACCCGGCGGAAGGCCCGCTTGGGACGGCGACGGTCGAGGACCGCCACCTCGAGCTGTTCGGCGGCCAGCCGCGCGGGCCCGCCGTTGCCCGATCCGGCGGTGGCCGGGCTGACCGCGGACAGCGCCCGGACACCCACCTCGAGGGCGTCGGCCAGGCCCATGCCCTGATGGAAGTGCTCGCGCAGGTGCCCGGTGACGGCGTCGGCCTGGCCGCCCATCACCACGAAGTCGGGCTCGTCGACGACCGAGCCGTCGAAGGTGAGCCGGTAGAGCTGGTCGTTCTCCGGCCGGTCACCGACCTCGGCGACGCAGAGCTCCACCTCGTAGGGCTTCATCTGCTCGGTGAAGATCGCGCCGAGTGTCTGGGCGTAGGCGTTCGCGATGACGCGGCCGGTGACGTCGCGGCGGTTGTATGAGTAGCCGCGCACGTCGGCGAGGCGGACACCGGCCACGCGCAGGCTCTCGAACTCGCTGTAGCGCCCGACCGCCGCGAACCCGATGCGGTCGTAGATCTCGCCGACCTTGTGCAGCGTGGAGCTTGGGTTCTCGGCGATGAACAGGACGCCGTCGGCGTAGGTCAGGACGGCGACGCTGCGGCCGCGGGAGATGCCCTTGCGGGCGTACTCCGAGCGGTCGCGCATGACCTGCTCGGCGGAGGCGTAGTACGGCATCGTCATGGCTGACCCCCCAGCTGCGTGGCCTCCCGCGGCAGGTTCGGGCGGTCGGCCTCGGCCCGGTCGGCGACGATCGCGTCCGCGACCGCGGCCACCTCGGCGTCGGTCAGCCGGACGGCGCCCTCGGCGTCGACCCGGTAGACGATCGGGTACAGCCGGCGGACCGGGTCGGGGCCACCGGTGGCGGAGTCGTCGTCGGCCGCGTCGTAGAGCGCCTCGACGACCGTGCGGAAGGCGGCGTCGGCGGGCAGGCCCTGGCGCCAGGTCTTCTTCAGGGAGTTCTTCGCGAAGAGCGACCCGGAGCCGACGGCGGCGTAGCCACGCTCCTCGTAGTTCCCGCCGGTGACGTCGTAGCTGAAGATCCGGCCGGGGCTCGTGCCGGGCGCGGCGTCGAGGTCGAAACCCGCGAACAGCGGGACGACGGCGAGGCCCTGCAGGGCGGCGCCGAGGTTGCCGCGAATCATCGCGGCGAGGCGGTTGGCCTTGCCGTCGAGGGACATCGTGAGGCCCTCGATCTTCTCGTAGTGCTCGAGCTCGACCTGGTAGAGCCGGACCATCTCGATCGCGATGCCCGCGGCGCCGGCGATGCCGATGACGCTGTAGGAGTCGGCCGGGTAGACCTTCTCGATGTCGCGGGAGGAGATGAGGTTGCCCATGGTGGCGCGGCGGTCGCCGCCCATGAGGACGCCGCCCTCATAGGTCACCGACACGATCGTGGTGCCGTGCGGGGCGATGTCACCCACCGGGAGCTGTGGGAGCGGACGACGGCCGGGCAGCAGGTCCGGCGCGGTGGCCCCGAGGAAGTCGGTGAACGAAGAGCCCACCCGGTCCAGGTACGCGGGCGGGAACCCGCTCCGGCCAGCTGATCTCTCGTTCACCCATCCGCCTCTCCTGCCGACTGTCGTCGGCGTGCCCGCTGCTCCGCCCCGTGGTTCGCGAGCTGGTGCCGCGCGCCCCTGGCCGTCGCTGCGACCCTACCGGCGGCTCCCCCGGGCGGATGGTTCGGATCGGCCCGAGGCCGGCAGCTGCGGCGACGGCGATGACCCGCTGGCTCAAGGTATGGAACTCGACGTATTCAGCTGCGGCACGCAGCACGTCTGGATCGTCCTTGAACTGCCCCAGCCCGCCGTTGCAGTTGAAGCAGAGCAGCGCCCTGACGGCGCCCGTCACGTGGTCATGGTCGACGTGCTCAGCCGGCGCCTTCTTGCAGATCGCGCAGAAGCCGCCTTGGCCGGCGAGGAGATGATCCGCCTCGGCAGCCGTAATTCCGTAGCGGCGCGTCAAGTGATATGTGCGCGAGCCGCCCACCTCGTCTCGTGAAACCTTCCCCCGTTTGTTGTGACAAGGCTTGCAGTACGCGTGATAGCCGGTTTTCGTTCGAGTGGTCCGCACAAATTGCGACAACGGGAGCACTTGTTCGCAGTCTGGACACCACTTGTGGCCCTCTGGGATCACAAGAGATGAAGGCGCTCGACGATTGACCCTCGGCTTCACACGGCGCGCCTCACGGCTGCGCAGGGAACGTTCAGCCAAGTGTGTTCGGCAGTAGAAGGCCAGGCCATCCTTCGAGCGAGCGTTCCTCGAGAAGTCAGAAGTCGGCCTGTAGTCCGCACAGTCTCTGCAGAACTTCGTATTCACTGGCGTTTTGTACGAACTTACTCACTCCCCCCCTTTTTGTACGTACGAGCGCACGAACTCTTCACTGTTCTCCTCGAGAACTTCGTCAATTTCATCGAGAAGAGAATCGACGTCTTCGGTCATTTCCTTGTGTCGTTCGGCGACCTCGGTGTCGACCGAGGCCTCGACCTCGTCGGCGTCCTCGCGCGTGCGCGTCGCCTTCTGCTGCCCGCCGGTGTCCCTGGTGGCCATGACTTGCCCTCCCGGTCTACGGAACTGCTGTGCTCTGAAGTTACCCGCCGGGTGTGACATTCGTGATCACACGGACGTGGCTGTGCATCACGATCCGGTGATGGTGTCGACCAGCTCCTGGGCGGTGGCCGACGCCTCGAACAGCGCCCCCACGTGGTCCCTCGTGCCCCGGAGCGGCTCCATCGTGGGGATGCGCACCAGGTTCTCCCGGCCGAGATCGAACACGACCGAGTCCCAGGACGCCGCCGCCACCTGGGACGGGTAACGCCGCAGGCACTCGCCGCGGAAGAACGCCCGGGTGTCGGGCGGCGGCGACACCATCGCCCGCGTCACCTCGTCGTCGCTGAGCAGCCGCTGCATCGAGCCGCGCGCCACCAGGCGGTTGTAGAGACCCTTGTCCTTGCGCACGTCCGAGTACTGCAGGTCGACCAGCTGCAGGCGGGAGTCGCCCCAGCCCAGCCCGTCGCGCGACCGGTAGCCCTCCAGCAGCCGCAGCTTCGCCGGCCAGTCGAGCCGGTCCGCGCACCGCATCGGGTCGACGGCGAGGTCGTCGAGCACCTCCGCCCACCGGCGCAGGACGTCGTCGGTCTGCTCGTCGGACTCCCCCTGCGCCTCGACGAACGCCTGTGCCTGCTCCAGGTACAGCCGCTGGATCTCCAGGCCCGTCAGCTGCCGCCCGTCGCGCAGCCGCACCTTGTGCGTGAGCGACGGGTCGTGGCTGATCGCCTGCAGCGCCTCGACCGGCTCCTCCAGCGCCAGCTCCCGCGGCAGGGCGCGCGCCTCGATCATGGCCAGCACGAGCGACGTCGTCCCGACCTTGAGGTAGGTCGACAGCTCCGCGAGGTTGGCATCGCCGATGATCACGTGCAGCCGGCGGTACTTGTCGGCGTCGGCGTGCGGCTCGTCGCGCGTGTTGATGATCGGCCGCTTGAGCGTCGTCTCCAGGCCCACCTCGACCTCGAAGAAGTCCGCACGCTGCGAGAGCTGGAAGCCCTGGGTCCGGCTCTCGGTGCCGATGCCGACCCGGCCCGCGCCGGCGAAGACCTGCCGCGTCACGAAGAAGGGCACGAGGCCGCGCACGATGTCGATGAACGGCGTCTTGCGGTCCATCAGGTAGTTCTCGTGCGCCCCGTAGGAGGCGCCCTTGCCGTCGGTGTTGTTCTTGTAGAGCTGTATCGCGGGGTTGCCCGGGATGCGGGCGGCGCGACGGGCCGCCTCGGCCATCACCTGCTCCCCCGCCTTGTCCCAGAGGACGATGTCGCGCGGGTTGGTGACCTCCGGCGTCGAGTACTCGGGGTGCGCGTGGTCGACGTAGAGCCGGGCGCCGTTGGTCAGGATGACGTTGGCCATCCCGTTGTCGTCCTCGAGGTCGTTGTGGTCCAGCGCCTGCGCGGGTGACAGGTCGAAGCCCCGCGCGTCACGCAGCGGCGACTCCTCCTCGAAGTCCCAGCGCGGACGGCGGGGCGTCGGCGCCTCGGCCACCGCCCAGGCGTTCACCACCTGGCTCGACAGCGTCGTCGGATTCGCGCTCGGCTGACCCGGCACCGAGATGCCGTACTCCACCTCGGTGCCCATGACCCGCCGCACACTCATGGCCCAACCCTAGGCCGCGGCACCGACGGCGCCGGACCGGAACCACGGGCGGGATTCAGACCGTGACGACGGCCTTCCCGCGCACACGGCCCTCCGCCATGTCGCGGACGGCCTGCGCCGCCTCGACGAGCGGATAGGTCCGGTCCACGGCCGGCCGGACGGCGCCGCTCTCGACCAGCTCCCGGATCGTCTCCAGGTCCGGTCGGCGGGCCACGGCGACGAAGAACCGCATCCGCTGCCGGACGACGAGCGACAGCAGCACCGCGCGGAACTGACGGTCGAGCCCTCCGGTCAGCCGGTCGCCGCCCTCTCCCCCGACGATGACCAGCGTCCCGCGGGGCGTCATCACCCGCCGGAGCTGCCTGAGCGGGCGATTGCCGGCGATGTCGAGGACGACGTCGTACCGCTGTCCGCTCTCGGTGATGTCGGTGCTGGTGTAGTCGACGACTTCGTCGGCGCCGAGCGACCGGACGAGATCTACCTTCCCCGTGCTGCACACCCCGGTGACGTGCGCGCCGGATGCCTTGGCGATCTGCACCGCGTACGACCCCACGCCACCGCCCGCGCCGATGACGAGCACCCGCTGGCCCGCCTGCACGCGGCCCTGCTTCCGCACTGCCTGGAGGGCGGTGACGGCGGACGTCGGCAGCGCCGCCGCCTGCTCGAAGGTCAGCCCCGCGGGCTTCGGGGCGCACCGGTCCTCTCGGACGGCGGCGTACTCGGCGAAGGCGCCGTTGCAGGTGCCGAACACCTCGTCGCCCTGCCGCAGCGTGGTGACCTCCTCGCCCACTGCCTCCACGACGCCCGCCGCGTCCATCCCGAGGACGGGGTTGCGGGGCCTACGGACCCCGAAGGCGAGGCGGCCCAGGTACGGCAGCCCGGTCATGACGTGCCACACCCCCCGGTCGACCCCGGCCGCCCGTATGCGGACGAGCGCCTCCCCCGGCTTGATCGCCGGCTGATCGACGTCCCCGAACTCGAGGACCTCGGCCGGGCCGTAAGTGCGCCGCAGGATCGCCTTCATGGTGGGTCTCCGTCCGACTCGTCGTGAGGTGGAACGTAGGGCGGGCTCCGCCCGGTGCACAGAGTCGGATGACAGGCCTCAGCTGGGCCTGCCCTCGAGGACCGCGAGATCTCGCTCGGCGAAGAGCCGGTGGTGGTACTCCTCGTTGAGGACGATCAGCAGGCACTCCCGCACCGGAAAGCTGCGCGGGGGCGGCCATCCCGGCGCGTCGACCGGCTCGGTCCCGCGGTCCAGGGATTCGTCGCCCAGGCCGTCGAGCACCGCCCGCACGCGGGCCCGCCGGTCGCGGCGCAGCTCCAGCACCTCGTCGAGGGACGGTCGGACCTCGCGATCGCGCGGAACCCCGGGCGTGTCCGGCATCTCGTCCCACGGCAGGCCGAGCGGGTGCCACGGGGACGGATCACCGAGGATCGCCCGCCCGACCCACGAGTCGGTGGCGAAGACCAGGTGCCGCAACGTCTCGATGAAGGACCACTCGCCGTCGACCGACTCGTGCAGTCGATCGGGCTCCAGCCGCCGGGCCCGGGCGACGGTGCCGGCCCACAGGGTCTCCAGCAGGTCCCACGCCGCGCGGAAGCCCGCCGGATCGGTCGGGCGCATCGTGACCCGGTCGGGATCCCGGCGGTCGAGCTCGGCCTCGACGAGCGGTGCGACGTCCACCCCGTTGATCGTCACGTTGAGGATCTCACCGGTGATCTCGACGTCGGATAGTTCGCTGCCCGAGATGACGGCCCGGTGCAGCGCGATGCCGCGGAACCGGCTGCCGCTGAGGTCGACGTCGTGGAACGACGCGCCGCTGAGGTCGACACGCTCGAACCGGGACCCGCGCAGATCTTCGGAGACGAACTCGGCCATGGAGGAACGCTAGCGGCGGATACCGACGAAATCCCCGCTCACGAGAGCGACGGCCCGGCTCCCCAGAGGGAACCGGGCCGTCGGCGTCGTCCCGGGTCCCGCCCTGAGCGTGGGAAGGGTCTGGCGGCCCCGTCCAGGGCACCGCCGCGAGCATGCGAGCGGTGGGGAGGACGGGTCCTTCCAGAGGTCCTTCTACAGGTACTGGCCGGTGTTCGTGGCGGTGTCGATGGCACGGCCGGACTCGTTGCCCTTGCCGCTGATCAGCGTGCGGATGTAGACGATCCGCTCGCCCTTCTTGCCCGAGATCCGCGCCCAGTCGTCGGGGTTGGTCGTGTTGGGCAGGTCCTCGTTCTCCTTGAACTCGTCGAGGCAGGCCGCCATCAGATGGCTGACCCGAAGGCCGCCGACGCCCGTCTCGAGCTGCTCCTTGATCGCCATCTTCTTCGCCCGGTCGACGATGTTCTGCAGCATGGCTCCGGAGTTGAAGTCCTTGAAGTAGAGGACTTCCTTGTCACCGTTGGCGTAGGTGACCTCGAGGAAGCGGTTCTCCTCGCTCTCGGTGTACATGCGCTCGACGGTGCGCTGAATCATCCCGGCGATCGTCGCCTCGCGGCTGCCGCCGTGCTCGGCGAGGTCCTCGGGGCTGATCGGCAGCGACGTCGTCAGGTACTTGCTGAAGATGTCGCGGGCCGCCTCGGCATCCGGACGCTCGATCTTGATCTTCACGTCGAGCCGGCCGGGCCGGAGAATCGCCGGGTCGATCATGTCCTCGCGGTTGGAGGCACCGATGACGATCACGTTCTCCAGGCCCTCGACGCCGTCGATCTCGCTGAGCAGCTGGGGCACGATCGTCGACTCGACGTCCGAGGAGACCCCGGAGCCGCGGGTGCGGAAGATCGAGTCCATCTCGTCGAAGAACACGATGACCGGCGTGCCCTCGCTCGCCTTCTCCCGCGCCCGCTGGAACACCAGGCGGATGTGCCGCTCGGTCTCGCCGACGTACTTGTTGAGCAGCTCGGGGCCCTTGATGTTGAGGAAGTACGACTTCCCCTGGCTGGTGTCGTCGTCCCCACGGACGGCGGCCACCTTCTTGGCCAGCGAGTTCGCCACCGCCTTGGCGATCAGCGTCTTCCCGCAGCCGGGCGGGCCATAGAGCAGGATGCCCTTGGGCGGCCGCAGCTCGTACTCGCGGAAGAGATCCGCATGCAGGAACGGCAACTCGACCGCGTCGCGGATCTGCTCGATCTGGCGCGAGAGGCCACCGATGTCGCCGTAGTCGATGTCGGGCACCTCTTCGAGGACGAGCTCCTCGACCTCGCTCTTCGGGATCCGCTCGTAGACGTAACCCGACCGCGACTCCAGCAGCAGCGAGTCGCCCACGCGCAGCGGCTGCCCGGTCAGGGAGTCGGCGAGGAAGACCACGCGCTCCTCGTCGGTGTGCCCGATGACCAGGGCCCGCGGGGTGACGCCGTCGATGGGCTCGAGGAGTTCCTTGAGCATGACGATGTCGCCGGACCGCTCGAAGCCACGCGCCTCGACGACGTTCATCGCCTCGTTGAGCATGACCTCCTGGCCGGTGCGCAGCTCCTCGCCCTCCACGTTCGGCGAGAGCGAGACGCGGAGCTTGCGGCCACCGGTGAAGACGTCGACCGTGCCGTCGTCGTGCCGGGTCAGGAAGATGCCGTAGCCGGACGGCGGCTGGCCGAGCCGGTCGACCTCCTCCTTGAGCGCCACCAGCTGCTCACGGGCCTCCCGGAGGGTGCCGGCGAGCTTGTCGTTGCGCTCCGAGAGGAAGGCCGCCCGCCCCTCCGCCTCGCTGATCCGCTCCTCGAGCGCGCGCACCTGGCGCGGGCTGTCGGCCACCTTGCGACGAAGGAGACCGATCTCCTCCTCGAGGTAGGAGATCTGGCTGAGCAGGGCAGCGACATCACGCTCACGCCGCGCGGACAACTCGTCAGGACCGTTCGAGCCGGGGCCCATCACGCACCTCCACACACTCCGAGGGAGTCAAGACGCAAATCTATACACGCGCTGGGACAGTTCGCCGTGGGCTGGCGAACCGGGCGCGGCGGCCGTGCCCCACCTGCCGCACCGTCCTCAGTGCTTCTGCGCCCGCCGTTGCCGGATCGGGGCCACGGCGCCCTCGGCGAGCCGCCGGGCGGTGACGAGGAAGGCGGTGTGCGCCACCATCCGGTGCTCCGGGCGCACGGCGAGGCCGACGGCGTGCCAGGGCCGCAGCAGTGACTCCCAGGCGTGCGGCTCGGTCCAGAGACCCTGCGCCCGCAGCGCCTCCACGTAGGTCGACAACTGCGTCACCGTGGCGACGTAGCCGATCAGGACGCCGCCGGGACGCAGCGCGGCGGCCACCGTCGGCAGCACAGCCCACGGCTCGAGCATGTCCAGGACGACGCGGTCCACGACCTCCTCGGCCGGGTGCTCGGCCAGGTCGCCCAGGCGCAGCGACCAGTTGGCGGGGTCGGCGCCGAAGAAGGCGCCGACGTTCGCGCGCGCGACGTCGGCGAAGTCCTCCCGGCGCTCGTAGCTGGTCACCGAGCCGCCCGCGCCGACCGCCCGCAGCAGCGAGCACGTCAGCGCACCCGAACCGGCCCCGGCCTCGAGCACCCGCATGCTCGGCCCGATGTCGCCGAAGCCGACGATCTGGGCGGCGTCCTTGGGATAGATGACCTGCGCGCCGCGCGGCATCGACAGCACGAAGTCGGCCAGCAGCGGACGGAACGCCAGGTACCCGGTGTTGGCCGTCGAGAAGACGACGGAGCCCTCCGGGGCGCCGATCAGGTCGTCGTGCGCGATCGCGCCGCGGTGCGTGTGGAACTGCTTGCCCGGCTCGAGGACGACGGTGTGCATGCGCCCCTTGGGATCGGTCAACTGCACGCGGTCGCCGACGACGAACGCGCCGGGCACGGGCTCGCGCGGCTGCTCGGGCCCCCGTTCGGGTACCTGCTCCGGCTCGGGAAGATCGGTCGGGGCCGGCTCCTGCTGCGTGTCCACGAGCGGCCAGCCTACGGACGGGCCGGATTTGACCTGTGTTGCCGACGCGGCGCGGGCACTCGGAACTGTCGGAGGGGCGACCTAGCCTCGAACCCATGACGGCGACCGACACCGATCTGGCTCCCGCGGCCCTCCTCGAGGGCTCCCCCGCGGCCGACGACGTCCAGGCGCCGCGCCGTCCCTCCCTGTCGCCGAGTCGTGCGGCCGACTTCAAGACCTGCCCGCTGCTCTACCGCTTCCGCACGATCGACCGGCTGCCCGAGCGCAAGAGTCTGGCCGCGGTGCGCGGCACGCTGGTGCACGCGGTCCTCGAGCGGCTCTACGACCTGCCGCCCGCCGGCCGCACCGTCGGTGCCGCGCAGGAGCTCCTGGCCCCGGCGTGGGCGGAGCTGCGGGAAGAGCCGGGCGTCGCCGAGCTCTTCGAGACCGCGCAGGACGACGGGGCCGAGACCGATGCCAACGCCCCCGAGTCGGTGGAGGCATGGCTCGCCTCGGGCGGCACGCTGGTCGAGAAGTACTTCACGCTGGAGGACCCGACACGCATCCAGCCGCACGGTCGCGAGGAGCTGGTCGAGGTCACGCTGCCCGACGGGCTGCTGCTGCGCGGCTACGTCGACCGGCTCGACGTCGCGCCGAACGGCGCCCTGCGGGTGGTCGATTACAAGACCGGCGGGATGCCGCGCGAGGCCTTCGAGGCCAAGGCGCTGTTCCAGATGAAGTTCTACGCACTGGTGCTGTGGCGCACGCGCGGGGTCGTCGCCGCCCAGCTGAAGCTTCTCTACCTCAAGGACGGCGACGCGCTGACCTATGCCCCCGACGAGGCGGAGCTGATCCGGTTCGAGCGCACGCTGCAGGCCATCTGGGCGGCGATCGAGCGCGCCGTGGCCACAGGTGACTTCCGGCCCAACCGCTCCCGCCTCTGCGACTGGTGCGACCACCAGGCGCTCTGCCCGGCCTTCGGGGGCACTCCCCCGCCGTTCCCGGCCGAGGCGGCGGCCGCCGCGGGCTGGCACACGCTGCTCCCCGTGGTAGACCGCGACTGACCGGCACGCGGGCCGTTCGGAGCCCTGCCGGACGCCCGGTTGCCTACGGGGTCAACGCCCGACGGTCCCGTCGAGAAGTTCACGGGTGGCATCCGCATGACCGGCATGCCGGGCGGTCTCTTCGATCAGATGGAGCAGAACCCAGCGGAAATTCCGGCCGCTGCCGTCCGTGCAGCGCTGGGCCAGCGGCAGCGTGCGGGCCGTCTCCTCCGTTCTCGCCGCCCGGGCGCGATAACGGGCGGCCGCTGTCGCAACGGTGAGCTCCGGCCCCGGATGGAACTCGGCCTCGCTGCGGTGATGCTCGGCGCCGAGCATGATCCCGTCCAGCCACCGCCACTCCACGTGCGTGAGGTGGTTGACGATCCCGAGCAACGGGATGAGCGCGCCCTCGGGAATCCAGCGGGCATCCTCCTCGCTCAGATTCTCCAGCTTCGCCAGGATCGAGGTCCGCAGATGGTCCAGCCAGGCCAGCAGGAGCTCACGTTCGTCGTCGATCGCTGGCGGATCCGGCGTCTCCGGCAGCTCGGGCACGTCGCGCACCGTAGCCATCATGGCGATGACCCGGCGGGGGCCAGTTGAGGGACGCCCGGGCCGGACAGGTGCGCCACGGCAGCTCCCGTGCGCCCGGTCAGCAGCAGGAGCAGTGCCTGGATCGGGCCCTCGACCCGCGCGCCGGCTCCCGCCGACCAGTCGGTGTCCGTGGCGACCAGTTCGAGCCCCGCCAGCCGCGAGGGTGCCCGCCAGACGGTCGAGAAGGGCCACCGGTAGGTCCACACCCGCGTCGCCGCCGCGGCGGCCGTATCCAGCGGCATGGTCCGCGGCCGGCCGATCGGGACGGCGATGTCCTGTCCGTGCACCAGGACGTCCAGGAGCGGCTCCATGTCCGTGATCCCGGGAGCGTGCCGCCGTGAGCCGGCCATGCCCCGGATCTCGTCCGCGAGCCGACCCGTCGGGACGCCGGCGTGTCGCACGGCGGAGTCGCGGATCATGCGGTGGAAGTTGCCCCGCGACCGCAGCGCGGCGGCGGTGGCCGCGCCCACCGGCATCTGGGCCAGGGCGAGATGCGCGGCGACGTCGCGCACCCGCCACCCGGCGCACAACGACGGATGTCCCCACTCCTGCTCGGAGAGGTGGTCCAGCAGGTCCGCGAGATCAAGGCGCTCGCGGTCGACGGCCGCCCAGATGGCGTCGCGGTCCAGAAGGTGACTGGGGCGGAACGTCATCTCTGCCTCCGTCGCATCCCTGTGGCAGTACGATATTCGAACCAAACTAGTTCGATGTACTGACTTGTGTCAAGGAGAGCGGTACGAGTGCCCGGAGCCGAGGAACAGCCCCAGCCGATGAACGTGGGCGTCCTGATGTTCATCCCGTACCGGGCGATGGAGAACCGCATTTTCGCGGCGCTCGTCGCCGCCGGGTTCGACGACTTCACGCTCGCCCAGGCCCGCCTGGTGCAGCGGCTCGGGCCGGACGGCACGCGCCTGACCGAGCTGGCCGAGGCGGCCCAGGTGACCAAGCAGACGGCCAGTCACCTCGTCGACCAGTTGGAGAAGACCGGCTACGTGCGGCGGACACCCGACCCCTCGGACGGAAGGGCGCGGCTCATCCGGGCGGCCGAGCGCGGCCTGGCGGCCAAGCGGATCGCGGACCCCGTCGCCGCGGAGGTGGAGGCGGAGTGGCGCGCACACCTCGGGGAGCGGCTGTATGGGCAGCTCCGCGAGGGGCTGACGCGCCTGAGGGAGATCACCGATCCCTACGCGTGACAGCAAGCCACCCGTAACGCCGCTCGCGCCCGTAGCGTCCGCGCCATCCGTTGCCGACCGGGGGGAGCGCCCATGCGGGGATACCGGGCAGCAGTCGCCTTCGACGGCACGCACCGGCTGCCGGGCGGCGCACTCGTCCTCGTCGAGAACTCCACCATCATCGGCGTCGAGCCGGTGACCGCCCCCGTCCCCGACCGGTGCGTCGTCGTCGACCACCCGGCTCTGCTGCCCGGCCTGATCGACTCGCACGTGCACCTGTGCGGCGACAGCAGCCCGCGCGCGCTGGAGCAGTTCGCCGAGCTGTCCGCCGAGCGGGTCCAGGACATCATCGACACGGCAGAGCAACAGCACCTCCGGGCCGGCGTGACCGCCGTCCGCGACCTCGGGGACCTCGAGTGGGCGGTGGTGGACCGCCCGCGGGCGGCGATCGGGCCCACGATCGTCGCCGCCGGGCCACCGATCACCTCACCCGGTGGCCACTGCTGGGCCATGGGCGGCGAGGTGGCAGGCATCGAGGCGCTGCGGCGGGCGGTCCGCGAACGGGCCGAGCGCGGCGCCGACGTCGTCAAGATCATGGCGAGCGGCGGCGTCCTGACGCCCGGCACCGATGTGCTGGCCTGCCAGTTCAGCCTCGAGGAGATGCGGGCCGTCGTGGAGGAGGCGCACGCGCTCGGGCTGCCGGTCACGGCGCATGCGCACGGCCTGGCAGCTGTGCGGCGCAGCATGGACGCCGGGGTCGACGGCATCGAGCACGGCAGCTGCCTGACGACGGACGGGCCGCAGCTGTCCACGGAAGTAGCCGTCGGTCTGGCCACCGCGGGCACCTACGTCTGCCCGACCCTGGGCGAGGTGCCAGGAGTCGACCCGCCACCGCACATACAGGCCCGCCTGCTGGAGGTGGGCGCCGACCTGGACCGGCACCGCGAGCACGCGGCGGCCATGCAGCGGGCGGGCGTCACCCTGACTGCCGGCACCGACGCCGGCATCGGCCCGTCCAAGCGGCACGGTCTCGTGCCCATGGCCGTCGCCGACCTGGTGGCGTTCGGGATGCCTGCGACCGAGGCGCTCGCCGCCGCCACCAGCACCGCGGCCCGCGCGTGCGGGCTCCAGGCGCGCACCGGTCGGCTGGCGATCGGTCTGGACGCCGACCTGCTGCTGCTCGACAGCGATCCGCTGATCGACGTGACCGCGCTGCAGCGCCCGCGCGCCGTGGTGTCCCGCGGCCGCGAGATCCCGCTCTAGCCGGCCGCCCGATCGTCGGCCAGGGCCGACGCGGTCTCGAGCACCTCGGCCAGCTCCGGCAGCCCGACGCCGGCCAGCCCGTCGCGCAGCGTCAGCCCGGGCGCGGGCGCGACCGCCTGCATGGCCGGCACGCCCAGCACCGCCGCTCCCGCCGCCAGCCCGGACGCGATGCCGACCTGGGAGTCCTCCACCACGACGCACTCGTCGGGCTCGACGCCGAGTGCCGCCATCGCCTTCACGTAGGGAGCCGGGTCGGGCTTGCGCGCCGCCACCTCGTCGCCGCAGACGGTCACGTCGAACGGGTCGCCGCCCAGATCGGCGCGGATCGACGCCAGTACGAGATCGGCGACGCGCCGCGGCGTCGTCGTCACCAGCGCCGACCGCAGGCCGGCGGCGTCCACGGCGCGCAGCAGATCCGCCGCGCCCGGGAGCCACGGGATGCCGGCCGACATGAGCTCCGCCGTCCTGGTCTCGACCCAGTCGCCGTCGGCGTCCAACTGCTCCTCGGTGCGCACCACGCCGAGATCGGCGTACAGGATGCGCATCGACGTCCGCATGCTCGTGCCGACCGTGCGGGCGCGGGCCTCGTCGGACATGCGGCCGCCCAGCCGCGCGGCGAGCTCGAACATCGCCTCGCCCCAGTACTCCTCCGTCTGCACGAGGGTGCCGTCCATGTCGAACAGCACCGCTCTGAGGCGAGTCCGCCGCGTCATTCGTTCTCCGTTCGGTAGCCAAGGTTGGGCGAGAGCCACTTCTCCGCTTCGTCGACCGTCCAGCCCTTGCGCACCGCGTAGTCCTCCACCTGGTCGCGGCCGACCCGCCCCAGCACGAAGTACCGCGACTTGGGGTGCGAGAAGTAGAGGCCGCTCACCGCCGCGCCGGGCCACATGGCCATGCTCTCGGTGAGCTCGATGCCGGTGGCCGCCTCGACGTCGAGCAGCTCCCAGATCGTCTGCTTCTCGGTGTGCTCGGGGCAGGCCGGGTAGCCGGGTGCCGGCCGGATGCCCGCGTACTTCTCGGCGATCAGCGCGTCGTTGTCGAGATGCTCGTCCGGGGCGTAGCCCCAGAACTCCCTGCGCACCCGCTCGTGCAGCCGCTCGGCGAACGCCTCGGCGAGCCGGTCGGCGAGCGCCTCCAGCATGATCGCGCTGTAGTCGTCGTGGTCCTTCTTGAACGCGGTCACCCGCTCCGCCGAGCCGAGGCCCGCGGTGACGGCGAAGGCGCCGACGTAGTCGCGCAGCCCGGTCGCCTTCGGCGCGACGAAGTCGGCCAGCGACTTGCGCGGTGAACCGTCGCGTCCCTCCGTCTGCTGGCGCAGCTGGTGCAGCGTCGTCCGCACGTGCCGGCGGGACTCGTCGGTGTAGACCTCGATGTCGTCGCCCTCGACCTGGTTGGCCGGGAACAGCCCGAAGACGCCGCTGGCCCGCAGCCACTTCTCGTCGACGATCCGGTCGAGCATCGCCCGGGCGTCCGCGAAGAGCCGGCGGGCCGCCTCGCCGCTCGTCGGGTTGTGCAGCAGGTCGGGGAACCGGCCGCGCATCTCCCAGGCGGTGAAGAACGGCTGCCAGTCGATGTAGTCGCGGAGCTCGTCGAGCGGGTAGTCGGGAAACGTCTTCACGAACTGCGTCGCGTGCTCGTGCGCGCATCCCGGCCCCGCGCAGAGGGCCCCTCTGCGTGAATCTCCAGCCTGCTGGAGCAGCATGCGAGGCCGCGGGGGCTGGTAGCCGGTCCAGTCGATCGGGGTCGCGTTGGCGCGCGCGGTGGCCAGCGGCAGCATCGTCCGGGTGTCCTGCCGGGCGGCGTGCCGCTCGCGCAGCGCCACGTAGTCGGCCTCGACCTCCGCGAGCAGCTTCGGGCGCTGCTCGTCGGACAGCAGCGAGGCGACCACCGGCACCGACCGCGAGGCGTCCTTCACCCAGATGACCGGGCCGTGGTACTTCTGCGCCACCTTGACGGCGGTGTGCGCCCGCGACGTCGTCGCCCCGCCGATGAGCAGCGGGATCTCGAAGCCCTGCCGCTCCATCTCCGAGGCCAGGTTCACCATCTCGTCGAGGGACGGCGTGATGAGCCCGGACAGCCCGACGACGTCGGCGCCCTCCTGCTTGGCCGTGTCCAGGATCTTCTGGGCCGGCACCATCACGCCGAGGTCGATGACGTCGTAGTTGTTGCACTGGAGGACGACGCCGACGATGTTCTTGCCGATGTCGTGGACGTCGCCCTTGACGGTGGCCATGACGACCTTGCCGTTGCTGCGCTCGGCGTCCCCGGGCTGCTTCTCCGCCTCGATGAACGGGATCAGGTAGGCGACGGCCTTCTTCATGACGCGGGCGGACTTGACCACCTGCGGCAGGAACATCTTGCCGGCGCCGAAGAGGTCGCCGACGACGTTCATGCCGTCCATCAGCGGGCCCTCGATGACCTCGATCGGGCGGCCGCCACGGGCGCTGATCTCGGCGCGCAGCTCCTCGGTGTCGTCCTCCACGAACTCGTCGAGGCCCTTGACCAGCGCGTGGGTGATCCGCTCCCCCACCGGCAGGGACCGCCAGTGCTCGTCGGCGACCTCCTTGGCCGCGCCGTCGCCCGCGAAGTCGCCGGCGATCTCGAGCAGCCGCTCGGTGCTGTCGGGACGGCGGTTGAGGATCACGTCCTCGATCCGCTCGCGCAGCAGCTCCGGCACCTCGTCGTAGACCTCGAGCGCCCCGGCGTTGACGATGCCCATGTCCATGCCGGCCGCGATGGCGTGGAACAGGAAGACGGCGTGGATCGCCTCGCGCACGGGATTGTTGCCGCGGAAGGAGAACGAGACGTTCGAGACGCCGCCGGAGACGAGCGCGCCGGGCAGGTTCTGCTTGATCCAGCGCGTGGCCTCGATGAAGTCCAGCCCGTAGTTGGCGTGCTCCTCGATGCCCGTGGCGACGGCGAAGACGTTCGGGTCGAAGATGATGTCCTCGGCCGGGAAGCCGACGTCCTTGGTCAGGACGTCGTAGGCGCGGCGGCAGATCTGCGTGCGCCGTTCGAGGTTGTCGGCCTGGCCGTCCTCGTCGAACGCCATGACCACGACGGCGGCGCCGTACTTGCGGCACAGCCGGGCCTCGCGGACGAACTTCTCCTCGCCCTCCTTGAGGGAGATCGAGTTGACGATCGCCTTGCCCTGCACGCACTTGAGACCGGCCTCGATGACCTCCCACTTGGAGGAGTCGATCATCGTGGGGACGCGGCAGATGTCGGGCTCGGTGGCGACCAGCTTGGTGAAGCGGTCCATCGCCGCGACCCCGTCGATCATCCCCTCGTCCATGTTGATGTCGATGACCTGCGCGCCGGCCTCGACCTGCTGGCGGGCGACGGCGAGCGCGGCGGGATAGTCGCCGGCCTTGATCAGGTTGCGGAAGCGGGCGGAGCCGGTGATGTTCGTGCGCTCGCCGACGTTCACGAACAGCGTGTCGTCGGTGACGGTGAGCGGCTCGAGCCCGGACAACCGCAGCGCCGGCCGCGCCTCGGCCGGCGTGCGCGGCGCCTTGCCGTCGGCGGCGGCCGTGATCGCGGCGATGTGCGCGGGCGTGGTGCCGCAGCACCCGCCGACGAGGTTGACGAAGCCGCTGGCGGCGAACTCCTCGAGGACCGCGGCGGTCTCCTCCGGCGATTCGTCGTACTCACCGAAGGCGTTGGGGAGCCCGGCGTTCGGATAGCAGGAGACGAAGGTGTCGGCGACCCGCGCGAGCTCGGCGATGTAGGGCCGCATCTCCTTCGCGCCGAGCGCGCAGTTGAGACCCACGAGCAGCGGGTTCACGTGCCGGACGGAGTGCCAGAACGCCTCGGTCACCTGACCGGAGAGGGTGCGGCCGGAGGCGTCGGTGATGGTTCCGGAGATCATCACCGGCCAGCGGCGTCCGCGCTCCTCGAACAGCGTCTCCAGCGCGAAGATCGCCGCCTTCGCGTTCAGCGTGTCGAAGATCGTCTCGACGCCCAGCACGTCGGCGCCGCCGTCGACCAGGCCGTTGGCGGCGGTCAGGTAGGCCTCGACCAGCTCGTCGAAGGTCACGTTGCGGGCGCCGGGGTCGTTCACGTCGGGCGAGATGGACGCCGTCCGGCTGGTCGGGCCGATCGCGCCGACGACGTAGCGCGGCCGGTCGGGCGTCCGCTCGGTCATCGCGTCGCACTCGGCGCGCGCGAGCCGTGCCGAGGCCTCGTTGAGCTCGTAGGCGAGCTCCTCCATGCCGTAGTCGGACAGGGAGATCGCGGTGGCGTTGAACGTGTTGGTCTCGACGAGGTCCGCGCCGGCCTCGAGGTACTCGCGGTGGATCGCGGCGATGATGCCGGGTGCGGTGATGCTGAGCAGGTCGTTGTTGCCCTGCACGTCGCTCGGCCAGTCGGCGAAGCGCTCGCCGCGGTAACCCGCCTCGTCGGGGCGGTCCCGCTGGATGGCGGTGCCCATGGCCCCGTCGAGCACCAGGATGCGCTGCTCGAGCAGCGCCGTCAGCGCAGCCGTCGCATCGGGGCGGAGGTCCGGGGCGCGGGCAGACACCGAACAAGAGTAGACGCGCGAGGCGGTCCGGTGGTTCCAGCAGGAGGGAGAGCCCACCCACACCGACGAGTGGTCGACGCGCGATGCCGTCGGCGGATCGACGTAGGGTTGCAGAGGTGAACGACCCCATGTCCTCCTCTGTGGACCTGCCCGAGCTCAACGACCCGGTGGTGGTCGTCGCGTTCGAGGGCTGGAACGACGCCGGGGACGCCGCGACCGGGGCCGTCGAGCACCTCGAGCTGATCTGGGACGCCACTCCTCTGGCCGCGCTCGACCCCGAGGACTACTACGACTTCCAGGTCAACCGGCCCACGGTGTCCCTGATCGGCGGGGTGAGCCGGCGGATCGAGTGGCCGACCACCCGCATCTCGGTCGCCCGGCCGCCGGGCAGCGAGCGCGACGTCGTCCTCATCCGCGGCATCGAGCCGAACATGCGCTGGCGCGGGTTCTGCGCGGAGCTCATCGCGATCCTCACCGAGCTCGACGTGCAGATCGTCGTCGCGCTCGGGGCCTTGCTGGCGGACACGCCGCACACGCGGCCGACGCCGGTCACCGGTTCGGCCTACGACCAGGACTCGGCGCGCGCCTACGGCCTCGACACCTCGCGGTACGAGGGGCACACCGGCATCCTCGGCGTGTTCCAGGACGCGTGCGTGCAGGCGGGGCTCCCGGCCATCAGCTTCTGGGCCGCCGTGCCGCACTACGTCTCGCAGCCGCCGTCGCCGCGGGCCACCCTGGCGCTGCTGCAGCGCGTGGAGGAGGTCCTCGAGCTGACGGTGCCGCTCGGGGCACTGCCCCAGCAGGCCGACGACTGGGTCAAGACGGTCGACGACATGGCCAACGAGGACGACGAGATCGTCGAGTACGTGCGCTCGCTCGAGGAGCGGGCCACCGAGGTCGACCTGTCGCAGGCCAACGGCGACACCATCGCCCGGGAGTTCGAGCGCTACCTCCGTCGCCGCGGCGCATCCGGCGGCTGAGCCGACTCGACACCCGGCGGTGCCGTTGCCTTCTCCGGACACGGCCGACCCCTAAGTTGCACGCATGGACCCCGGCTTCGGCGACTTCCCGCCGTTCTTCCTGATCGCGTTCGCCTTCGTCGGTGCGTTCATCCTGGTGGCCTTCGCGTTCGCCGTGACGAGCGCCGTCCGGAGCCGGAAGGAGCTGCGCGACAGCGGTCTCGACCCGCTGGCGGCGCACGCGCAGATCGCTGCCCGTCTCGCCCAGGGTCCGCTCGGCACCCCAGCCAGGAGCCTGGAGCAGCGGCTGGCGGAGCTCGACGACCTGCACCGACGCGGCGTGATCAGCGACGCAGAGCACGAGGGCGCCCGCCGGTCCACCCTCGCGGGCGAGTAGCCGGGACGGAGCGTTCTGTCGCGCCGAGTGGGGCCCGGAGGGTTCCGCGCAGGCGTGACGCAGCGGCTCGACGATGGCCGGGAACGCTACCTGGCCGCGGTGTCCCGCCGAGTGGGGCCCGGAGGGTTCCGCGCAGGCGTGACGCAGCGGCTCAACGAGGGTTGGGGACGCTACCTGGCCGCGGTGCCGTCCGAAGGACGGCGAAGTAATGGCGTCATGCGGGAGCTCGCGTCGGCGTCGAAGAGCCGGTCGTGCATGGCGAGGGCGAACCGGTCGGTCATCCCCGACACGTAGTCGACGACCTGCGTCACCGGATCGGCCTCGGTGTCCCGGTACGAGGCCGGGATGAGCTCGGGGTGCGCCAGGTGGTGGTCGACCAGCCGCCGGATGACGTCGATGGCCACATGCTTCTTGCCGGCCGCGGTCTCGGAGTTGTAGACGCGCTCGAACATGAAGGCGCGCAGCTCGTGCATCGCCTCCAGCGGCTCCGGCGCCATCACGACGGCGCCTGCGGCGTTGCCGGGCGCGAGACTGCCCTGGACGACGGCGTCGATCATCGTGCCGACCATCTCGCTGCCCGGCTCGCCGAACACCGCGCGCGCCCGCGCGGGGAGCTCCTCCGGGCGCAGGACGCCGGCTCGGATGGCGTCCAGCGCGTCGTGCGACAGGTAGCCGATCCGGTCGGCGTAGCGGACACACTCGCCCTCATGGGTCGCCGGCGGCGGATCGATCTTCCAGCTGTGCGCCCGGACGCCGTCGCGCACGTCCCACGTGAGGTTCAGCTGCTCGAGCACCTCGACGATGCGCACGCCCTGCGCGGCGTGGTGCCAGCCGCCGGCGACGTAGGGCTCGAGCGCGTCCTCCCCGAGGTGGCCGAACGGCGAGTGCCCCACGTCGTGCGCCAGCGCGATCGCCTCGGCGAGCGTCTCGTTGAGCCCCAGGGCCCGGGCCAGGGAGCGGGCGACCTGGGTGACCTGCAGCGTGTGGGTCAGCCGGGTGACGAAGTGGTCGCCGTCGGGGTTGAGGAAGACCTGCGTCTTGTGCTTGAGCCGGCGGAAGGCCTTGGCGTGCAGGATGCGGTCGCGGTCGCGCTCGAACGCCGTCCGCAGCGGGTCCTCGGGCTCGGGGCGGGCCCGGCCGCGGGAGGCCACGGCACGGGTCGCCGCCGGCGCCAGCTGCTGCTCGGCCGCCTCGCGTGCGGCCCGGTCGGTGAAGCGGAACGGACTGTTGTGCGTCGTCATCCGCAGTCCTGCAGCTCCACACCGAGGAGGGCGTCGACGGCGTCGCAGACGATGCGCGGCGCCTCGTCCTCGAGGTCCGCGCCACCGGCGAGGGTCTGCGCCGCCCAGACGTCGACCAGCGCGATGGCGCCCGGGCTGTCGAGGTCGTCCGAGAGCCGTTCACGGAGGCCGGCCAGGACCGGTGCGGCGGGGGCACCCGCCTCGAGCGACACGGCACGACGCCACGTGGCCAGCCGCTCCTCGGCGGCGCGGAGCAGATCCGCCGTCCAGGCCCGGTCGGTGCGGTAGTGACCGGACAGCAGGGCCAGGCGGATCGCCATCGGGTCCACGCCGTCACCGCGCAGCCGCGAGACGAACACCAGGTTGCCGCGGCTCTTGCTCATCTTCTCGCCGTCGAGGCCGATCATCGCCGCGTGCACGTAGGCGCGCGCGAAGGGCTTGGTGGCCGTGAGCGCCTCGGCGTGGACGGCGGAGTACTCGTGGTGCGGGAAGACCAGGTCGCTGCCGCCGCCCTGGACGTCGAAGCCCATGCCAACGGTGTCGAGCGCGATGGTCGAGCACTCGATGTGCCAGCCGGGCCGCCCCTCGGTCTCCCGCGGGCCGGGCCAGGACGGCTCACCGGGACGCTTGCCGCGCCAGAGCAGCGGGTCCAGCGGCTGCCGCTTGCCCGGTCGCTCGGGGTCTCCCCCGCGCTCGGCGAAGAAGCCGAGCATCGTCGCCTCGTCGTAGCCCGACTCCCCGCCGAAGCCGGGCGCCTGCGACACGTCGTGGTAGACGTCACCGGTGCCGTCGTCCAGCACGTAGGCCAGATCCTCGTCGAGCAGCGTCTCGATGTGGGCGACGATCCGCGGGATCGACTCCACCGCGCCGACGTAGTCCTCCGGCGGCAGCACCCGCAGGGCCGTCATGTCCTCGCGGAACAACGCCGTCTCGCGCATGCCCAGGACGATCCAGTCCTCGTTGTCGCGGTCGGCGCGCTCGAGCAGCGGGTCGTCGATGTCGGTGACGTTCTGGACGTAGCGGACGGCGTGCCCGGCGTCCCGCCACATGCGGTTGATCAGGTCGAAGGCCAGGTAGGTGGCGGCGTGACCGAGGTGGGTGGCGTCGTACGGGGTGATGCCGCAGACGTACATGCGCGCCGTCGGACCGGGGCTCGTGGCCACGACTTCGCCGCGGGCGGTGTCGTGGACCTTGAGGACGGGCCCGGTCCCGGGCAGGGTCGGCAGCAGCGGGGCGGGCCAGGAAAGCACGCCACGAGACTAGAGCGGGCCACGGACGGTCCCGTGCAGGAGGAGGAGTGATGGAGCTCGCCGCGTACCTGCCGGTCCTGGAGAAGGCGAACGCACGCTTCGCCGACGCCGCCGCCCAGGCCGTGCTGGCCCACGGCTGGCAGGCGCGCGTTCCGTGCTGCCCGGAATGGAGGCTGGCCGACCTGGTCCGGCACGTGTGCGAGGGCCAGCACTTCTGGGCCTGGGTGGTCCGGACGCGCGCGCAGGACCCGTCGTCCTACGTCGATCCGCCGCGCCGTGCGGACGACGAGCTGCTCGGCACGCTCTCGGCCCGGAACGCGGAGCTGGAGACGGCGCTGCGGGCGGCGGACCCCCACGAGCCGGTCTGGACCTGGGCGCCCCGGAAGGACGTCGCCTTCGTCCTCCGCCGTCAGGCTCACGAGGCGGTCATCCACGTCGTGGACGTCGAGCAGGTCATCGGCGACGTCCGTCCCATCCCGCCCGAGGTGGCCATGGACGGGCTCGACGAGTGGCTGGAGGTCGTCGTCCCGCGGCTTCTGCCGCAGGGGCCGCCCGAGGGCGCCCATCCTGTGGTGTTCCACGCCGTGGACGCCGACGCCGAGCGGACCCTCTTCCCGGGCAGCAGGCCGTTCCCGATCGCCGCGCTCACCGGCACCGCCGGCGACCTGCTCATGGCGGCCTGGCACCGGATCCCCCTGGACGTGGTGACGGTGGACGGCGACGGCCTGCAGGCCGCCGCCATGCTCGGCCTGGTCACCTTCGACTAGTAGGGGAGCCCCCGGCCAGATCCAGCGATGTGCGTTCGTGGCGGCCATTGCGGCCAGAACCCGCCACGGGCGCACACTGCGCCGGAGACGGACATCTCCGTGGGGAAATCTGACATGCTCCTCGGACCCATGCGGGAGATCCGGAGGACCGGATGAGCACGCTTGCACGTCCGCGGCAGCTGGTCGACGCCTTCGCGGAGGCGCTCAACGCGAAGGACGCGAACGCCCTCGGGCAGTTGTTCACCGAGGACGCCGAGTTCGTCAACATCCTGGGCATGCGGATGAGGCAACGGGAAGGCGTCGTCAAGGGTCATGCCCGGGCCTTCGCCGGGCCATTGCGCGGACGCCGCATCCGGTTCGACCAGGTCGACGAACTCCAGGTCACCGACGACGTGACCGTCCTGCACGCACACTGCATCCGCGAGCGTGACAAGGATGCGCCTGTGGAAGGTCTTCCCGACGGGACCTCGGTCCTGGTCTTCGTGGCTCGCCTCGGGCCGCAGGGCTGGCAGGCCGTCGCCGCCACCAATGTCACCGAGGTCGCCCCGCCGGCCGCTGGTTGACGTGGACCCGTCGCTCCGTCGCCTCCTGCGGCGTGCCGCTGAGCCCTGACCTTGCGATGGCGACCGGGAGATGTGTCCACGGCACCACCCTCATCAGCTGTGGTCAGGGCCAGCTGACGGCGTGGCGGTCGAAGGCCTCGCCCGTCTGGATTCCGACGACGCAGAACACCAGGCCCGCCGGGTCGAGCATCTGCCAGAACGAGCCCATGTCCTGGTGCCGGGTCGCGCCGAGTGCCTCCAGCCGCGCGACCTCGGCGGGGATGTCGTCGGTCTCGATGTCGACGTGCCAGCGCGGCGGCGTCCCGGATCCGGTGCGCTGCACCTCGAGGTGCCAGCCGTCGGCGAAGGAGCCGAGCGAGTTCCACTCGTCGTCGGTGAGGTCGGGCTCGATCGGATGACCGGTGGCGCCCGACCAGAAGTCCAGGCCGGCGACGTGGTGCTCCGGCGGCAGGTCCAGCAACAGGATCGACAGACGGCTGCGATGCGGCATGGGGCATTGTGCCGACGAGCGGGGGCCGGAGGCTCCCCGAGGAGGCGCTGGGTTGGGCTCAGCGCAGGCCGGGGACGGCTCGTGGCCGCGGTGTCGGCCGGAGGCCGACAATCAAAATGGCGGCCAGGGAAGGGCGGGCCAGTCGCCGCTGGGCTCGGGGTGGCGTCCGGTGCGCAGCAGCGTGGCCACCCGCTGCTCGGTGCAGCGCACCTCGCGACGGGTCAGGTGCTCGTGCAGCTGCTCCCCCAGGTCGCCGCGCAGCTCCTCGGCCAGCCGTTCCAGCACCGCGACGGCGTCGTCCGGGAGGCGCTTGCCGGCCCAGCGCCAGAGCAGCGTCCGCAGCTTCGGATCGACCGAGAAGCAGATGCCGTGGTCGACGCCGTACACGTGACCGTCGGGCATCGGGATGATGTGCCCGCCCTTGCGGTCGGCGTTGTTGACGACGGCGTCGAACACGGCCATGCGGCGCAGTCCCACGTGGTCGCCCCGGACGAACGCGGCGAGGTCGACCTCGGGGTCGCCGTCCATCCACAGCTGCACCATGCCCGGGCCGAACGGGCCCTCGCGGAGCACCGTGGGCGGCACGACCCGCCACCCGGTGGCCTCCGACACGAGGAAGGCCGAGATCTCGCGGCCGGCGAGGGTGCCGTCCGGGAAGTCCCAGAGCGGCCGCTCCCCCGCCACGGGCTTGTAGATGCACTCGCCGGCCAGGGTCGGCGTGCGGATGCTGCCGACGAGGGTCACGTTCGACGCGTCGAGCATCCGGCCCTCGAGGTCGATGACGCCCTGGCGCAGCAGCAGCTGCGCCTCGGCGTCGTCGCGGGGGCCGGGCAGTTCCAGACCGCCGGCGGGCTGCTCAGTCATCGGCGGAACAGCCGCCGCTCAGCGGCGGTAGCCGTTCTGCCGGGGGCAGACGTGGCCGACGGGGTCCAGCGGCAGCGAGCACAGCGGGCATGCGGGCCGGCCGGCGGCGACGACCCGCCGGGCCCGGGCGATGAACGCCCGCGCCGCCATCGGCGTGATGGTCACCCGCAGCGCGTCGGGACCCTCCTCGCTGTCGGAGAGGATGGCCTCCTCGTCGATCGGCTCGTCGCCCGCGGCGACCGCCTCCACGACGACGGCCTCCTCGGCGCCGTCCCAGGCCAGGCCCATGGCCGCGACCCGGAACTCCTCGTCGACCGGCGCGCTCAGCGGCTCGAGGTCGTCGACGTCTGCCTCCGGCGGGATGACGGTGTTGACCCGGCCCGCGACCTCGTCGAGGAGCTCGTTCATGCGGTCGGCGAGGACCTGCACCTGCGTCTTCTCCAGGGCGACGCTGACCGTGCGGCCGGTGTCGTCGGACGCCTGCAGGTAGAAGGTGCGGTCCCCGGGCTGGCCCACGGTGCCGGCGACGAATCTGGTCGGACGTTCGAAGAGATGGACCTGACGGGGCACGCGATCAGGTTACGCGGGCGATGCGACCGGTCGCCGGGACGACACCGAGCTCAGACCGTCGACCCCGCTCCCCCGCCGACGACGGCGTCCGAGGACGCCTTGGTGCGCCGCCGCTTCTTCGGCGGCGGGATCAGGCCCGACACGTCGCCGCCGGTGTCGTTGACCCGGACGACGAAGGGCCGGGTGTCGGTGTAGGTGACCACCGAGATGGATGCCGGGTCGACGACGATCCGCTGGAACTGGTCGAGGTGCAGGCCGAGGGCGTCGGCGAGGATCGCCTTGATGACGTCGCCGTGGCTGCAGGCCAACCACACCGCGTCGGGGCCGAGCGTGGCGTTCCAGGCGCGGACCGCGGCGACCGCCCGAGCCTGCGTCTGTGCCAGCCCCTCCCCCTCCGGGCCCGGGAAGACGGCGGCCGACGGGTGCTGCTGCACGACCTTCCAGAGCGGCTCCTTGACCAGCTCCTTGATGGCCCGCCCGGTCCAGTCGCCGTAGCGCGCCTCGCCCAGCCGGTCGTCGGTCTGCACCGAGAGGTTCCGGCCGTCCAGGACGGCGGCGGCGCTCTGCTGGCAGCGCTCGAGCGGGCTGCTGACGACGGCGGCGAGCGGCACCTTCGCCAGCCGCTCCCCCACCGCACGCACCTGCTGGGCACCGGTCTCGTCGAGCTGGACACCGGGCGTCCAGCCCGCGAGCACGCCCCCGGTGTTGGCCGTCGTCCGGCCGTGTCGGAGGAGGAGCACCGTGGTCACGGCCGCGAGCCTAGTGAGCGCTAGTGCGTGAGCTTGAGCCCGACGACGCAGCCGACGATGCCGGCCAGCAGCAGCACGCGCACGACGGACACCGGCTCCTCCCCCGCCCACATCGCGAAGCCCGCGGTCAGCGCGGCGCCGATGCCGACCCAGACGGCGTACGCCGTGCCGATGGGCAGGCCCCGCATCGCCAAGGCGAGACCGGCCATGCTGCCGGCCAGGGCGGCGACGAAGACGGCGGTCGGCACAACGCGGGTGAACCCCTCGGACCGGCCGAGGGCGGTCGCCCAGACGGATTCGAGGACGCCGGAGACGATCAGGACGAGCCAGTACACGAGAACTCCTGGAACGCCGTCTTGTCGCTGTCCGGGTACGGCGCACTCGTCCGGGGGTCGTGTCCCGACCCGCCGTCACCGTCTCACAGCCGGCGCGGCGGCACTCAGGTGGCGGCGAACACGCCCGTCTGGACGAGCACCAGCACCAGCACGCCGAGCGCGATCCGGTAGACGACGAACGGGACGAAGCTGCCGTGGGCCAGGTAGCGCAGCAGCCACGCGATGACGGCGAGCCCGACCCCGAACGCGAGCACCGTCGCGAGAATCGTCGGCCCCCAAGCGACGCCGGCGCCCTCGACGTCCCCCGTCAGCGCCTCGTACGCCTGGAAGAAGCCGGAGCCGAGGACGGCGGGGATGGCGAGGAGGAACGAGTAGCGTGCCGCGGCCGACCGCGTGTAGCCCAGGAACAGCCCCGCCGTGATCGTGCCGCCGGAGCGTGACACCCCCGGGATGAGCGCCATCGCCTGCGCGAGGCCGTAGATGATGCCGTGCGGCACGGTCAGGTCGCCCAGCTCGCGCTTCTTGGCGCCGACCCGGTCGGCCCAGTACAGGATCAGCGAGAAGACGATCAGCGCGGTCGCCACGATCCGCAGGTCGCGCAGCGTCGTCTCGATCTGGTCCTGGAACAGCAGCCCGAGGACGACGATCGGGATGCTGCCGACGATGATCAGCCAACCCATGCGGGCGTCGGGATCGCCCCGGCGCTCCGACCGGAACAGCGAGCTCACCCAGGCGCCGATGATCCGCGCGATGTCGTGGCGGAAGTACAGCAGCACCGCGGCCTCGGTGCCGATCTGGGTGATCGCGGTGAACGCCGCGCCGGGGTCGTCCCAGCCGAACGCCTCGCCGACCAGCCGCAGGTGGGCGCTGGAGGAGATCGGCAGGAACTCGGTCAGTCCTTGCACGACGCCGAGGACAACGGCCTCGAACCAGCCCATGTCAGCCCCGCCCGGTCCACACGAGATCTGCACACTCGTGGCCATCAGGCGCTGATGGCCACGAGTGTGCAGATCTCGCGGCGGTGGTCAGGGACGGGGCTCGGGAAGGCACGGGACGAGAGGGTAGAGCCCCGACCTGTGCGACCCGCCGCGCCGCCTCGGCCGTCCCCAGGCTGACCGGTGACCGTCGGCTCCCGCCGGTAGGTTGGCCGCTCGTGGAGCAACGCGCGCTGGGGCGCAGTGGACTGGTCGTGTCCCGGCTGGCGCTGGGCACGATGACGTGGGGCCGCGACACCGACGAGGACGAGGCGGCCATGCAGCTCACCGCCTTCGTCGACGCGGGCGGCACGCTGGTCGACACCGCCGACGTCTACTGCGAGGGCGAGAGCGAGCGCACGCTGGGCCACCTGCTCGCCGACGTCGTCCCCCGCGCCGACGTGCTGGTCGCCACCAAGGCCGTCGGCCGGACGGCGGCCGGGCCGATGGGCCGCGGCGCCTCCCGAGGGCATCTGCTGGCCGCCCTCGACGCCTCCCTCGAGCGGCTGGGCCTGGACTACGTCGACCTCTGGCAGCTGCACGCGTGGGACGAGCACACGCCGATCGAGGAGACGCTCGCCGCGTGCGACCTCGCCGTCTCCAGCGGCCGCGCCCGCTACGTCGGCATCAGCAACTACACCGGCTGGCAGACCGCGCAGGCCGCCACCTGGCAGAAGGCCTGGCCCGGGCGCACGCCGCTGGTGAGCACGCAGGTGGAGTACTCGCTGCTGCAGCGCGGCGTCGAGCGCGAGGTCGTGCCGGCGGCCGAGGCGCTGGGCATGGGGGTGCTCGCCTGGTCGCCGCTGGGCCGGGGCCTGCTCACCGGCAAGTACCGGCACAGCACGCCGTCGGAGTCGCGGGGCGCCTCGCCGCAGTGGCAGGGGTTCATCGACGGCCTGCGCTCGGCGACGACCGACCGCATCGTCGAGGCGGTGATCACCGCGGCCGAGGGCCTGGGCACCAGCCCGCTCGGCGTCGCGCTGGCCTGGGTGCGGGACCGGCCCGGGGTCGTCGCGCCCATCGTCGGGGCGCGGACGGCCCAGCAGTTGCAGGCCTCGCTCGACGCCGACGGCGTCCGGCTGCCCGCGGCGATCCGCACCGCGCTCGAGGACGTCTCCGCGCCGCCGTTCGCCTATCCCGAGCGCCGGCAGGAAGGGTGACCGCGGCGATGACGGCGGCTCCCTCCTCCCCCGCCGGCGATCCGGTCTTCGCCGCGTTCTGCGCGGCCGGGCTCTGGCCGGGCCTGGGCCGGCGGACCGCCGCCGAGCTCCCGGGCGCGGGCATCACGACGCCGGACGACGTCACCGCCGACCGGCTGATGAAGCTGCCGCGGGTCGGCCGCCAGCGGGCCGAGCGGCTGTTCTCCAGCTTCCTGGCCGCGCAGCCGACCTACGAGGTCGTCGGGATCCTCGTCGGCGCCGGGCTCGAGGCCAAGCTCGCCGCCGGGGTCGCCGATGCGCTCGGCCCGGACGCCGCCCGGCGGCTCCGCGACGACCCCTGGACACTGCTCGCCCTCCACGGGGTCACGCTCCGGGACGCCGACCGGCTGGCCATCGCCGTCCTCTCCGGTGCGGACCGGCAGGACAGCCGGCGCGGGCGCGCGATCGTCGGGCTCACCCTGCGGACGGCGACCCGCGACGGGCACACCGTCCTGCCCGCCGACCTGGTCGTGGCGGCTCTGCGCGCCGAGGGGATCGCCGATCCGGCGGCGGCCGTGGTCGCCGCCGTGGAGTCGGGCGAGGTCCTCGAGCACGAGCCCCCGGAGCCGGAGGATCCGGAGGATCCGGAGGCGGAGCCCGACCCGGCGCTGCGCACGCTCTCCCTCGCCCGCTACGGCATGGCCGAGGAGGCGGTGGCCGAGGGCGTCGCCCGCCTCCTGGCGTCGGCGGAGCGGATCGCCGACCCGGCGTCGGTGCGCACCGTCGCCAAGGGGCTGGACAAGGCGCAGCAGGACGCGGTCGCCCAGGTGCTGGGCGCCGGCGTCAGCCTGCTGACCGGCGGCCCGGGTACCGGCAAGAGCCGGACGGTGGCGGCGGTCGTCAAGCTGCTGCGGGCCAAGGGCACGGACGTGGCACTGGCCGCGCCCACCGGGCGGGCGGCCAAGCGGCTCGAGGAGCTCACCGACCATCCGGCGGTCACCGTCCACCGGCTGCTCGGCGCCCAGGGCACGACCGGCGGGTTCGCCCGCAACGAGGAGTGGCCGCTCGACGCCGACGTCGTCGTCGTGGACGAGGCCTCGATGCTCGACGTCGAGCTGACCGCCGCCCTGCTGGAGGCATGCCCCGACGGCACGCATCTGCTGTTCGTCGGCGACCCGGCGCAGCTGCCCTCGATCGGCCCGGGGCACGTGCTCGGTGACCTCATCGACTCCGGCGTCGTCCCGGTGACGGAGCTGACCACGCTGTACCGGCAGGCGGAGGGCGGGGCGATCGCCCGCCTGGCCACCGCGGTGCGGGGCGGCGAGCTGCCGCCGGTCGACTCCCCCGACCGCGAGGTCGTCGTCGTGCCCGCGACCGGCAGTGCGGAGGCCGCCCGCCGGGTGGTGCAGCTGGTCACCGACTCCATCCCCCGGGCTCTGGGCATCGATCCGGGCTCGGTGCAGGTCGTCACCCCGGTGCACCGCGGGCCGGCGGGCACCATCGAGCTGAACAAGGCGCTCAAGGCGCAGCTGAACCCGGGCGAGGGCACGGTCTGGGGTTTCGACGCGGGCGACCGGGTGGTGGCCACCGCCAACCACCTCGAGTTGGAGCCGACCGGCTTCGCCAACGGCGAGGTCGGGGTGGTGACCAAGACCGGCGACGGCACGCTGGACGTCGCCTTCGCGTCGGGGCCGGTGACGGTGACCGGCAAGGCGATGTCGGACCTGCGGCACGGCTGGGCGATCACCGTGCACCGCGCGCAGGGCTCGGAGTGGCCCGGCGTGGTCGTCGTCGTGCCGCCGGAGGCCGGCGGGATGCTGTCGCGGCCGCTGATCTACACCGCGCTCACCCGCGCGCAGAACCACCTGTCGATCGTGCACGCCAGCGGGGCGGCCCTGGCGCGGGCGGTGCACGACGTCGACGTCCGGCCGCGGCGCACGCGGCTGGCCCAGCTCCTCGCCGAGACGATCGGCTGACGCCTGGGCTGCCCTGTCAGCTCAGGGCGTCGTCCTCGTCGAGCGGGACGTCGGCCTCCTGCTCGAGGACGTCGGCCTCGTTCGCCTCGCGGTCACCGACCGGACGCGGCGGGCTGCCGGCCTCCCCCGGTCGCGCGGCGAGCTGCTGCTCGAGCGCGTCGGCCTCCGGGACGTCGTCGCCGGGCGCGTCCGCCTCACCGGCGACGGAGACGCCGGGCGGGTCCAGGAGCGCTTCCTGCTCCGCGCGGTCGGCGTCGGTGGCGGTACCGGGTTCGGTCACGTCGTCCTCCCTCGTCGTGCGGTGCGGTCGAGCTCCATCCTGCCGTCCGGCCGCCGTCCCCGCAGACGGACGGGTGATCCGGGAGACGATCGCGTGACCGATCGCCACCGGGCATGCACAATCGGGTCGATGGAGGCGGTCGCGGATTACCAGTACGCGCCGCTGCGGATCCCGCCGGGCACGTCGCGGTCCGCAGCGGCGACCATGCTGAGCCTGCAGGCGGACACCGGCGGCTGGGAGCTGGCCCGCCTCCAACTGCACCCGGACGGCACCCGCAAGGTCATCCTGCGCCGCCGCGCCCGGCTCTCCTACCTGCCGCTGCCGGTCATCTAGACGCCGCTGCCGGCTCGCGCCATGGTGTCCTCGACACCGCGAGGGGGCGGGCCGTGGGCGGACATCCGACGCTCATCCAGTCGGTGCAGCGCGCGCTGCGCCTGATCGAGGTCATCGCCGAGCACGGCGGCCGGGCCTGGCCCAAGGAGATCGCCCGCGCCGCCGGGCTGCCGCTGCCGACGACCTACCACCTGCTGCGTACCTGCGCGCACGAAGGCTGGCTGCAGCGGCTCGGCGACGGGTCGTACGTGCTCGGGCACCGCATCGACGTCGTCCGCGCAGGGGGGACGGCGGCCCGCGGGGTCGCGCACGCGCGGCCGGCGCTGGAGTGGCTGCGCGACGAGCTGGGCGGCGCGGTCTACCTGGCCCGCTACGTCGAGGGCGAGATCGTGGTGGCCGAGATCGTCGACAGCGCCCGGGCGCCGCGGATCGATCTCTGGGTCGGCCTGCACGATGCCGCGCACGCCACCGCGCTGGGCAAGAGCATCCTCGGACAGCTCTCCCCCGCCGACCGCGCCGACTACCTGGCGCGCCATCCGCTGCACGAGCTCACGCCGCACACCGTCGTCGACCGCCGTCGGCTCCGGCTCCCGGCCGCGGGTGAGGTCGCCGTGGACGACGGCGAGTACGCGCTCGGCGTGCGCTGTCTCGGCGCGGCCGTGACCGGCCATGGCGGCGTGGGGGCGATCGGTGTCGTCAGCGTGCTGTCCGAGCGGGCGGGTCGGACGGTGCTGACCGCGGCCGGACGGGTGTCCAGGGCCCTGGCGCTGGGCCCGGCCGGGGAGAGCGCCGCCATCTGAAATCCGCGCCCTGGTGGGCCGGTGTCCGGCGCATCCACGATGGCGCCCATGACGCAGCCGGTTCCCGACTGGGCGGCGCGAGCGCTGTCGACGGTGTTCGACCCCTGCTGCCGCGAGAAGGGCATCTCGATCGTCGACATGGGGCTGCTGCGCTCGGTCGACGTGCGCGGCCGGCACGCGCACGTGCAGCTCCTGCTCACCTCGGGCTGGTGCCCGTTCGCCGCCCGCGTGCTCACCGACGTCGCCGACACGCTGAACGCACAGCCCGAGGTCGACAGCTGCCAGGTCGAGGTGGTGTGGGACGAGCCGTGGACGCCCGACCGCCTCGCGCCGTCGGCCCGCCGGAAACTGCGCTTCCTGCCCGACCCGGTCGCCGTCGGTGACCGGGACGCCTACCTCGCCACGCACCCATCCCCGGAGGACAGCCATGATCGGTGACGCATTCGTGTTCGACGGCGTGGCCCACCCGTTCAACTTCACGCCGAAGAACGCCTACGGGCAGCCGGGGCAGATGTTCGCCAACCACCTCTACGCCTTCCACAACGTCCTCACGCCGGACAGCGAGCCGAAGCAGACGGCGGAGGAGTTCCTCAAGGAGTGGACGCCGTCCGACATCCGCCAGATGGTCTACGACGAGTCCGACACCGACATGCTCGTTGCGATGCCCCTGCCACTGACCGACCTGTTCCGCGACGGCCTCTCCCCCTGGGAGACGTGCGCCGATCTCGCCTCGCGCGACCCCGACCGCACGGTCTTCTGGGGCACGGTCAACCCGCTCGAGGGGCGCCGGGCGCTGGACCTGATGGAGCGGCAGGTCGGCGAGTTCGGGGCGAAGGCGTTCAAGTTCTACAACGTCCGCTACGACTACGGCTCGCCGTTCCCGTGGCGGATGGACGACCCGCAGGTCGCCTTTCCGGTGTTCGAGAAGGCCCAGGAGCTGGGCGTCAACCTGATCGGGGTGCACAAGGGGGTGCCGCTCGGCCCGCAGCCGGTCGAGGCGACCCAGACCTGGGACATGGACGGCGCGGCCGCCAACTTCCCCGACATCAACTTCGTGATCTTCCACGTCGGGCTGCCGTTCCTCGACGAGACCTGCTGGCAGCTGATCCGCTTCCCGAACCTGTACGCCTCGCTGGCCGCGACGATCAACTTCGTCGTCCGGGCACCCCGGCTGTTCGCGGAGATCCTCGGCAAGCTGCTGTTCTGGTGCGGCGAGGACAAGATCGTGTACGGCTCGGAAGCGCCGATCTGGCAGCCGCAGTGGGCGCTGCAGGCGTTCCGGGACTTCACGATCCCGCAGGACCTGTGCGAGGGCTACGGCTATCCGCAGCTCACCGACCAGGCCAAGCGCAAGATCCTGGGCGAGAACCTGCTGCGCCTGCACGGCATGGACGTCGAGGAGACCAAGGCCCGGCTGGGACGGCCGCAGTCCCACTGAAGTGGAGTGGGAGGGCGGCACTTTCCGCGCCCTCGCACTCCACTAGCTCCAGTGCGCCGGTCGCCTGAGGACGGCGGGGATGCGGGTGGCCGCGTCGCCGACCGCCGCCTCCACCTGCGGCTGGGTGAGGAACAGGCAGCCGCTCAGGTCGGCGCCGCGCACGTCGGCCGCGCGCAGGTCGGCGCCGAGCAGGTCCGCCGTCCCGAGGTCGAGTCCGCGCAGGTCCGCGCCGATCAGGTAGGCGCCTCTCAGGCCGGCGTTCCGCACCTTCCGACGCCGGAGGTCGGCGCCGATGAGGTCGGCGTTCCGACGGTCCGGCCCCCGGCTCCTGCCGCGGACCAGCTCGCTCACGCGGAGCAGCAGGTCCCCGACCTCGGCCCGCCACGCGCCGACGTCCATCCCCTCGAGGTCGTCGGCGGAGCCCGCGGTCAGCTGCTCGGTGCGCCGGCGAGCCGCGGTGACCTCCCCCTGCAGCGGCGCCGCGGCCGGCCGCTCGGCCGCCTCGGCGAGGTACCAGAGCATCTCCTGCAGCTGACGCATGACCGGGAGGACGGCGAACTGGGCGCGGGCCAGCTCGGGAGCCTCCCGCCAGGTCCGGCCGCCGAACGTCTGCTGGGTGATGCGCTGGCCGGCCCCGAAGCAGTCGAAGACGGTGCAGCCCGGAAAGCCGCGGTCGCGCAGCTGCGCGTGGATGCCGCAGCGGAAGTCCGCCCGCAGGTTCGGGCAGGGCGTCGCCGCCGGCTTGTCGATCGCGAAGTCGGCCGACGCCGCGAACGCGGGCGCGACGCAGCAGAGCCCGGCGCAGCTGGCGCAGTCGGCCCGGAGGTGCGCCCGCTCGTCGATCAGCGGCAGCTCGGTCACCCGCCCGAGGTTAGGCGGCTCCCGTCAGGGGACGAGGACGACCTTGCCCACGGTGCTTCGCTCGGCCAGCGCCTTGAGCGCCTGCGGCGCCTCGTCCAGCGGGTGGACGGCGCCGACCAGCGGGTCGACGTGGCCCTCGTCGACCAGGCGGGTCAGCTGCTCGTGCACCATGCCGAAGACCGCCGGGTCGTGCTTGCGGTACAGGCCCCAGTGCAGGCCGACGACGCTGTAGTTCTTCACGAGCAGGTGGTTGGCCGGCGCCTCGGGGATCCGGCCGCTGGTGAAGCCGACGACGACGATCCGGCCCTCGAAGGCGACGCACTTGCGGGACTTGTCGAAGACGTCGCCGCCGACCGGGTCGTAGACGATGTCGGCGCCGTGCCCACCGGTGACCTCCTTGACGACGGGGACGAAGTCGTCGGTCGTGTAGTCGACGACGTGGTCGGCGCCGAGCTGCCGGCAGACCTCGACCTTGCGGGCGCCCCCGGCCGTGGCGATGACGTGCGCGCCGGCCGCCTTGCCCAGCTGGATGGCGGCCGACCCCACTCCCCCGGCGCCGGCGTGCACCAGCAGCCAGTCGCCGGCCTGGATGTTCGCCCGGCGGTGCAGCCCGACGTAGCCGGTCTGGTAGGTCAGGTAGAGCGACGCCGCCTTCTCGTCGCTCATGCCCTCGGGGGCGGGGAACGCGGCGTCGGCGTCCATGAGCGCGTACTCGGCGAAGGCCCCCGGCCCGCCCGACGGCGAGCCGATGACCCGCTGACCGGTGCCGACGATCTCCCCGCACAGCTCCACGCCCGGGATGTAGGGCAGCGGCGGCTTCTCCTGGTACATGCCCATCGCCATGAGCACGTCGGGGAAGTTCAGCGCGGCCGCCCTGACCTTGACCAGCACCTGGCCGTCGCCCGGCGTGGGCTGGTCGACCTCGTCGAGGCTCAGCACCTGCGAGGGATCACCGAGCTCGTGTACCCGCCATGCACGCATGCCCCCGACCCTGCCAGACCGGCCCGGGTCCCCGTCACCGGGTCAGCGCATGGACGGCGGACGGAGAGCCTCCGGGACGACGGCGATCTCGCCGGTCGCCGTCTTCGCGCTCGGCACGCCCTTGAACCTGTAGGGGACGGCGCCGATGCCGGGCTGGACGATGTAGGCGGCGCCCGCCTCGCCCTGCGTCCAGGCCGCGAGCATCGCGTCGGCGACCTCGTCGGCGGACAGCACCGGGAAGCCCGCCTCCTCGAACTCCTCGCGGAGCGGGTCGATGATCGCCGTGTCGGCGAAGCCGGGGCAGATCGCGGTGATGGTGATGTTCTCGGCGGCCAGGCGCGGGGCCATCGAGCGGACGAACGCCACGGCACCGCCCTTGGCCACGCTGTAGCCGGGATCGGTGGCCATCGGGGACAGCCCCGCGAGGGACGCCGTCACCACGACGGCCCCGCCCCCGGCCCGCTGCAGCGCCGGCAGGGCGGCCGCCGCGCCGTAGACGACCCCGAACAGGTCGACGTCGACGACCGTCAGGAAGCTCTCGAGATCGAACAGGGCGTCGGAGTCGAAGCCGGCGATCCCGGCGTTGAGGAAAGCGACGTCCAGCCGGCCGTGCTCCGCCTCGATCTGCCCCACGACGGCCTCGTTGGCCGCGCGGTCGGTGACGTCGAGGACGACGAAGGGGCAGCCGAGGTCGGCGGCGACCTGCCGGTTGCGCGCGCTGTCGAGGTCGGCGAGCACCGGGACGACGTCCAGCGTCTTCAGCTTCGCGGCGAGGGCGCGGCCGAAGCCGCCGGTCCCTCCGGTGATCAGGGCAACGGAACCAGGTGTGGGTGCGGTCACCCTCGCATCATGCCGAGCGCAGGAACCGGTCGAGAACTCGAATGCCGAACCGCAGCGACTCGACCGGCACCCGCTCGTCGATGCCGTGGAAGAGTGAGGCGAAATCGAGGTCCGGCGGCAGCCGCAGCGGCGAGAACCCGAAGCAGCGCATGCCCAGACGCTCGAAGCTCTTGGCATCGGTGCCGCCGCTCATGGTGAAGGGCACCGGCCGCGCGCCGTCGTCCTCGGCCTTGAGCGCGGCGACCATCGAGTCGACGAGCGGGCCGTCGAACGTCGTCTCGACGGCGTTGTCGTGCACCAGCCACTCGCGCTGGATGCCCTCGCCGATCAGGCCGGCGAGCTGGCGCTCGAACTCCTCCTCCTGGCCGTAGAGGAAGCGGCCGTCGACGGTCGCGCTGGCCGTGCCGGGGATGACGTTCGCCTTGTAGCCGGCGTCGACCATCGTCGGGTTGGCGGTGTTGCGCAGGGCCGCGCCGATCATCCGGCTGATCGAGCCCAGGCGTGCCAGCGCCTGCTCGGGCTGGTCTGGATCGACCTCGATGCCGTAGGCGTCCTCCACCGCGGCCAGGAACTGGCGCATCGGCGGGGTGAGCACCGTGGGCAGCCGGGCGGAGCCGAGCCGGGCGACGGCCTCGCAGAGCCGCGTGACGGCGTTGTCCTCGTGCACGAAGGAGCCGTGGCCGGGCTTGCCCGAGGCGGTGAGCCGCATCCAGGCCAGGCCCTTCTCGGCGGTCTGCACGAGGTAGAGGCGCAGGTCGTCGCGGACGGTGATCGAGAAGCCGCCGACCTCGCTGATCGCCTCGCTGCAGTTCTCGAACAGGTCGGGGTGCTCGTCGACCAGCCAGCGGGCGCCGAGCCGGCCGCCGGCCTCCTCGTCGGCGACGTAGGCCAGGACGATGTCGCGCGGCGGCTTCACGCCCGTGCGGGCCCAGTCACGGACCAGCGCCAGCACCATGGCGTCCATGTCCTTCATGTCCACGGCGCCGCGGCCCCAGATGTAGCCGTCGCGCTCCTCACCGGAGAACGGGTGCACGCTCCACTCGGCCGGGTCGGCGGGGACGACGTCCAGGTGGCCGTGCACCAGCAGCGCCGGCCGGCTCGGGTCGGCGCCCTCGATGCGGGCGACCAGGCTGGCCCTCCCCCGCTCCGACTCGAGGATCTCCGACTCGATGCCGGCGTCGGCGAGCTTGCAGGCGACCCACTCGGCGGCGGCCCGCTCCCCCGCGCTGGTCGCGGTGTCGCCGGTGTTGGTGGTGTCGATCCGGATGAGGTCGGAGAGCAGCTCCGCCACCTCGTCCTGGGCACCGGCGAGGGGCTGGGGGCTCGTCTCCGACATGTCGGCGATCCTGCCACCGGGGGTGCTCAGTCCGTGGTCGAGGCTCGTCTATGCTGACTCCTGGCGCTCGCGAGAGTGCCCACCTTGTCCGGGTGGCGGAATGGCAGACGCGCTAGCTTGAGGTGCTAGTGCCCTTTATCGGGCGTGGGGGTTCAAGTCCCCCCTCGGACACCCTTGCCGGGGCATTTGCCCGGCGACACCGGTACCGCGACCGCACTTGGACCCCCGTCGGGGGCGCGGTCGCCGGGCAGCCGCCCGGCATCCCCGGGGCTGATGCCCCGAGCGTCGGCGCAGATCTCATTCGAGGCTGCGCGTCCTGCGGTGCGCCGGTTCCGCCCGGCCGGGTCGCGGTCGACGTCGTCCTGCTCGCCGACCTGACCCGGGTGCTCAGCGGCCTGCTCGCCGCCCTGGGGGCCGCAGCTTCCTCCGGCGGGGCCACCGCCGCCGACCTGTCGGGTGGCCGCGATGGCCGATGACTCGCACCCCGACTCCGTTGGCGCCGATGCGTGCCGGTGCCCGGCGCACCTGATCTGGGTCGCCGAGCCCACCGGCGCCGCAGACCGGCCGGCCGGCTCCGGTTCCTCGACACCGGCGATCGGCGCCGCATCGATCGGTGCCGCATCGATCGGGGCCGCATCGACCGGCGCCGCATCGACCGGCGCTGCATCGACCGGCGCCGCATCGACCGGTGCAGCCTCGACCGTCGTCGCGCCGGGAGTGGCCGAGGTGCTGGCCCTGGCGCGGGCCGGGCGCGCCCCGGTCGGGTCGTTCGCGCTCGAGCGGGACTGCGAGTGCGCGACCAGCCCGGCCAGGACCAGCCGCCAGCCGGCGCGCCCGGCGGGATCGGTGAGGTCGAACACGGCGTCCTCGACCCGCACCCGCAGCACCGACGCCGGCAGCTCGGCCAGTGCCCGGGGCAGCGACTCGGCCTCGGCCAGCTCGTCGATACCGAACAGCCGCACCTCTCCCGGCGCACCGCAGGCGAGCAGCTCGGCCAGTCCCGCGCCGGGCGGCGGTTCCAAGGAAGGGGCTCCGGCCGGGCCGCCGCCGCTGACCACGACCCCCGACGCAGGCCGGGCCCAACGCCGCCCCGCCCGGGCCCGCCGAGAGATTGCAACCCAGCAGCCCTCCATGCCTACCACCTCCCGCGGGCGGATCGGCCGCGGCACCCCCTCACGGGTACTACGCTCACGGCGTAATGACTCCGCTAGGAGGGCGCGATGACGCCGCGCATGCCCGGCCATGCACGCAGCGCTGCACCACGGCCATCGCCGCAGGCGCCCCAGCCCGGCCGGATCCTCACCACCGCGGCCTGCCGGCCCGACGTCGCCCGAGCCCTGGCCGCCGATCCGCTGGTCCTGCTCGTCGGTCGCGCCAGCGCGGACAGCGGCGAGCGGGCCGTCGACCTGGCGGTGCAAAGCGTGCGCACCGGTGCCGCCGCGCTGGCGAAATCCGAGGGCATCCTGCTGGATGACCTGCTGCCCAGCGCCGAGGAGCTGCGGGCCCACCACCGCACCACCGTGCACGTCGAGCGGGCCGAGGCACTGGACGGCTCGGCGATTCACCACCGCTGGTCGCTCTACGGCGGCCCGCAGCAGGGGCTGCTGATCCTGCTCACCACCGGCAGCGGCACGAAGGTGTCCACCGACTTCGACCAGCCCGCCTTGCACCGCGTCGCGCGGATGATCTATGAGTACCGGCCCGCGGCGGTGTTCGCCCGCTCGCTCACCCGGCTCGGCCGCGGCCATCTGGGTCCAGTAATCGAGGCGCTGCAGGCAATCGGCGACACGCGCAGCGGCGGCCCGTTCCTCGGCGACGACAACACCCGGCTCGGGGAGCTGGACCTGGGCATGGAGGTGAACGTCACCGTCCAGGGCGTCCTAGCCAAGCATCACGCGAAAGACACCGTCCGAGGCAACTACGCCGGCATGCGCGAGCGCACCGGCGTGCCGCACGAGACGCTTCCCCACTGGTGGTGGTTCGGCAGCAACCGGGCCGCGCCACCGGGACTGACCACGCTGCGGCTGCGCACCCACGACGGCTCGTACCCGGCCACCGCCATCGGCCCGGACTGCCCGGCGGCCAGGCCACCGGAGGCCCTCATCGCCGGCGGGCGCCCGGCGGCGCTCACCGCGAACGGCAAGCTCGCCGATCAGGTCGAGCTGGTCCGCTGGCTGGGCAAGAACCTCTTCACCGACGGGTGCGGCACCCGGGAGGGCGCCGCCCACCTCGCCGAGCACGGCTGGGCGCCGCCGTCGGTCCGCCGCCGCCGGAAGGTCCGCGTCGTCCGCAGGAAGGTCGACGGCACGGTGACCGAGCAGATCGTCGAGGAACCGATCCTGCCACTGCGGGCAGGCTACGACGGCCGCAACGACGGCCGCCGGGCACTGAAGGCGTTCCTGAACAACCTGGACTTCTACGAGACCGGCGAACTGGTCGTCCGCCTCGGTGACCGCGGCGAGCCGATCACCATCCCCGGGGTACTGCCGCCGGACGGCCGGCCCTGGATCACGGCCACCCAGGCCAGGCGCATCCGCAACGCCGAAGCCCGGTTGCACAGCGGCCCCACCCGCAAGTACACCTTCGCCCGCCTGCCGGTCACCGTCGACGGCGAACCGACTGTGCTGGCGCCGCGCCCCCGCCGGTCCGACGACCAGCTCCTCTACTACTTCCACCGGGCCAGCGATCCCCGCCGGGCCGCCGGCGAGGGCCGCGCCGGCCCGCTGCCGCCGCTGCCGGCGACGGTGCTCGCCCAGTGGATCGCCGAAGGTCTCACCGAGCTGGCCCTGCCACTGAGCTTGCGGCTGGCCGAACAGTCCCACCGCGCCGATCCGTGGCAGATCCAGATTCGCATCCTCACCGCCGAGATCGAGGAACTGGAAGGCCACCAGGCCGCCCGCGAGCGGGAGATCGACCCGGCCACCCGCACCGAGAGCCCGCACGCCCTGGCGTTCGTGAAAAGCCAGTACGAGAAGGGCGCGGTCGAGCTGGCGGCCAAGCGGGAGACGCGGGCGGCTGCGGAGCATCAGCGGGATCTGCACCGCGGAGCCCGCCCGGTGGCCGGCGCTCCGCTGTCGGCGCTGGTCGACCTGGCCGCCGCGCTGCCGCAGCGCTACGACCAGGGCCACCGGCTGATGCTGCGCGACCTGATCGCCGACCTCAGCATCGCCGTCCGCAAGCGCCGGTCCACCGGTGGTCGCCCGGCCTACGACCTGACCGCCGAGCTGACCCTGGAGCTGCACGACGGCACCTCCACGTGGCGAGCGGTGAGCTCCCACCGGTGGACCGGCGGCGCGGTGCACCGCGCCCCGGCCCGGCTCACCGCCGCCATCGACGGCCTGTACGCCGGGGTGTCGCTGCAGGACAGTCTGGGCGTGGACTGGATCGACTGGCTGGCGGCGATCCGGACCGCGCTGGGCTGCCCCGGCTCGTTCCAGTTCGCCTACGCCCGCGACGCCCGGCTGCTGCGCCTGGGCATGGCCGTGCTCCATCCTCGCCGCGGCGCCGTGCCCGTGCCCGACTACCCCGACCAGGTGGTGCGCGTGGCCGGCCCGCCGGTCGACGCCGCCGAGCTGCCGCAGCTGGCCGCCGGGCTGGGTGAGCCGGTCGCGCTGTTGCAGGCCATCCGCGACATCTACACCGTCCCGGAACGGCAGGCCCGCTGGATCCGGAACGCCTCCCCCGCCGTGGCCGCCGCCTACACCGCGGCCGCCGCACGGCACGGGGTGCTTCCCTACCGGGATCTGCCCCCCGTCCTTCGTTCCGGCGCCGGTCGCAACGCGCACCGACTCGCCGGCGAGTGGACCGCGGCCGAGCGCGGGACCGCCGTCCTGCTGCCGTGCCGGCAGTGCGGCCGCACCCGGCGGGCGGTGATGCTGGTCCGCGAGGTCAGCGGCTCGCTGTGCCTGGACTGCCGCACGGATCGGGCCGGCGTGGCCTGGGACCGCAGCTACGACCGCTTCATCGACCGTCCGCCGCGCGCCTGACGTCCAGAACCACGGCGCCCTGCCGTCGGGCGGCCTCCTCCGACGGTCACTCGTCTTCGTCGCCGACGGCTTGCTCGAGCTTGTGTTGCTCGAACTCGTCGAAGAACTCATCCGTGGACATCCCCCGCTGCCGGGCGATCACCGCCGATGCGGTCGCGTACTGCCGGGCCAGGGCCACGACCAGCCCGGTGAGCCCATCGGGGCCGTGGCGCTGGTACATGTCCACGGCGACGGCCCACATCTCCGCCGAAAGCGGGCTCTCCTCCGTCTCCTTGCTTGCCATGCGAGCCAGCCGGATCGCTGCAAACTCCGCGTCGTCGTAAAAGGTCATGGCGCTACGCGCAGTCGCCGATGGTCCATGTGTCCTCCTGGGCGGTCGGGGAACGACATCCCCTTGATCTTGGTCTCCGGTCCGCGTTCGAGAGCGTGCGGTGCACCTCCGTAGGGAAAACGCCGCTCGGCCACGTCCTCCCACCGGATCGTCGGCACCTGACACCTGGGCTGAACCTGTCGGGACTTGTCGGCAAGCAGGCTCATACTGACGGCTCGCCGTCACTCCCGAGGACATGCCTGTGCCGTCTGTGTCACCGTTTGCCCGACCCGACGGGCTCGCGACGCCTGCCCGCATGATTCTCGACGCGCTCGATGCCGCAGGACTCAGCAGCGGCACGCTCGCGGATGCCCGCGCCGCGCTCGGCGCCGCGGGCAAGCCGAGCAGCCCGCCGGCCGCCCGGGCGATGCTCTCCGCCGCGGCCGCCGCCGGAGTGCTCGTCTTCGACGGCGACGCCTTCACGCCCGTAGGCGCGGGGGGCGGGATTGGCGCCACCGACCGGGCCACTCCCCCCGATCACCACGCCCCCAATGCCGAGGCCGGGCTGGGAGAAGACCGCGAGTCGCACCCGCTGCGCCTGGTCGCGTTCGACGTCGAGAGCGCTGCACGGGCCCGCGTCGAGGACGGGGGCGCTGTCAGCCGGGACGTGTGGGAGATCGGCGCAACCCGCTTCGGCCCGGACGCGACCTGGGTCGCCGAGCAAGCCACGATGCGCGTGTACGTCCAGATGCGCGACGGCTTCACGGTGTACGGCCCGCGCGCCGACGAGCATGCCGCCCAGCTCATCCCTGCGGCGGAAGCGTGGAAGCAGTTCGTCCAGTTCACCGCCGGTGCCGACATGCTGCTCGCACACAACGGCACCGGGATGGACTTTCCGCTGCTCGATGCGGCGCTCCAGGTCCACGAGCTCGATCTGCCCGAGGTGGACCGGGTCGATGCCATGTACCTCGCGCACTGCCTGTGGCCGGCGGCGGACCGTCACACGCTGTCTGCCTTGTGCGACGCCGCCGGGCTGGACCGGCATGGTCAGGCGCATCACGCGCTCGCCGACGCGGTCAACCTCGCCCGGTTGATGGAGGCCGGTGCCGCGCGCTGGCAGACGCAACCGGCCGAGCTCCGCGAGCTGGTCGCCGCCATCACGCCCGACTCGGCTCCCTGGCGCATGCTGCGGGCGCTCGCGGCCGGTCACGGCAATCAGGCAGCCACGGTCGCGCTGACACCGAGCGTCGTGCTGGACACGCTCACCGATCTCATGGGGCCGCGGCCGCCGCGTCGCAACCGGCCGACAGTGCCGCTGACCGTGCCGAGCTCTGTCCGCGGGAACGACGGCACCGTCAGCCCGTTCGCACTCGCCCGCCGACTGCACGGCAGGCAGGTCGAGGCCCGGCCCAGTCAGCAGCACGTGGCGGACGCGCTCCTGCACGCCGCCGAGGACGCCCGCCCGGTGATGATCGAGGCGCCGACCGGTACCGGCAAGAGCCTGTCGGCGCTCGCATCCGCGCTCGAGTGGGTCGACCGGGATCCTCGACACAAGGCGATCATCGCCACGCACACCAAGCAGCTGCAGGGGCAGCTCGCCCGGGAGATCGAAGAGCTCGGGGCAGCCGTGCCTGGTCTGCTGGACACGTCCGACCTGGTCAAGGGCGCCGGCAACCGGCTGTCGCTGCGCGGCCTCGTGTACACGATCGTCGACGCCTCCGGCGGCGACGCGGGAGCGGCCCGGCACCTGATCCGGCACAGCGTCGACGTGCGGTACCGCGAGCTGCTCGCGTACCTGATCCTGCGCCTCGTCGCCCCGAACGACACCCCCAGCTACCGATGGGCGGCCGCCAGCGTCGACGTCGTCGACGTCCCGCCGTTCCTGCTCGACTACTGCGGTCCCCCGCTGAACAGCTGGCTCGGGAGCCTGTCCCAGACCACCCACGGCGAGTACCGCGACCCGGGCACGATCCCGCTCGCCGCGTGGACGAACGAGGTTCGTGAGGCCCTGGCGGGCAACCGGGTCATCGTGGCCAACCACGCGCTGCTGCTCACCCACTGGGAGGAACTCGCCGCGGACGCCGACGATCTGCTACTCATCGTCGATGAGGCCCATGCGCTCGAGGGCGCCGCGACCGACGCGCTGACTCCGGAGCTGTCCACCGCGGACGTCGACGACGCCATCGGCGCGCTCACAGCGCTCGCCCGGGACCTGCGCACCGCCCTCAGCGCACAGCTCTTGCACGACCGGCTCGGCGAGTTGCGCATGTGGTGGTCGGACCTCCGGCTGCGGACGCACGTGTCGCACACGCTGGACCGAGCGGTCGGCAGCGCCGGCGCGCGCGAGGGCAGCCGCACCCTGACGCTCGCGAGCCCGTACACGTCGGAGCACCCTGCCCGAGACGCCCGCACCGTCGGGCGGCTGCTCGCCCAGCTGCACGGGCTCACCGGCCGCGTCGCCGGTGCGCTCGGGCAAATCGAGCAGGACAACGCCGGGCGACTGGACCCGTTCGACGAGCAGCGGCTACAGGCCGCCACGGTCCAGGTGGGGGCGCTGTCGGGGACCTGCGCGGCGCTGTCGGCAACACTGGACAACCTGCTGACCCCGCCGCCCCCTCCCCCGTCGCCGACGGCCCCGAACGGCTCCGACCCCACCAACAGCACTGACCCCGGCGGCGGTCTCGACCCGGCCGCCGACAGCAGCGACCCTGCGGATGGCGACGACGCGGATACGCCGGTCACGCTCGATGACGACACGGACGCCGAGGCAGCCGAGGCCGCGGATGAGGACGACGCGCGCGAGGCCGCCGACCCCGACGTCGACGACGCCCGCGCCGCCGCGGAGACCATCGACGCCGACCCCGGCGACGCCGGCAGCAACGCCGCCGTCGGAACGCCGGGCGGCGGAGCGCCGCCCGGCGCCGCCCTCCTCGGGGCTGTCGCCACCGCACCGCCGCCGGTCGCGACCGACCGGGTCGTGTATGTCCGCGAGGACGGCCCGATCGGCACCCGAGGCATCGCCCGGTACCGCTTCACCGTCCGCTCCAGCCCCGTCCGGCTCCCCCTCGACCCCGACTGGCAGGCACTGCTCGCCAGCTTCCGACGGCTCGGCCTGATGAGCGCCACGCTTCAGGTCCATACCCCGGGCAAGGACAGCTGGGCCTACGCCCGCGCCCGCCTGGGACTCACCGACGCCCGCATCGAGGTCGTCGCCGGCCCGTTCGACTACGCCCGGCAAGCACGCCTCGTCGCATTCGAGGACTTCCCGTCCTGGGCCGAGCAGCCCAAGCAGGCCATGCGCACCGTCGCGCACCAGCTGCGCGGCTACGCCCGCCACGTCGTCCACCGCGAGCAGCACGACGGGGACGGCAGCGGCGCCGCGCCGTGGGCCGGCGGCGCCATGGTGCTCACCACCAGCCGCAACGCAGCATCCGGAATCGCGCACGAGCTCACGCTGCAGCTCGCCGCCGAGGACCTGCCGATCAGCGTCCACGACCAGACGTATCTCGGCACCGGCCGGGCCGTCACCGAGTTCACGGGCTCGGCGGAGCACCACGGCGGCTTCCTCGTCGGCACCCGCGGCCTGTGGACCGGCGTCGACGTGTCCAACCCGACCCGCATGCACCTGGTGTGGATCAACAAGCTGCCGTTCCCGGTGTTCACCGATCCGGTCATCGCGGCCCGCAAGGAGCAGGTCCGGCGGTCCGCCGAGGCCGACGGCAGCGCCGATCCCGACCTGGTCGCGAACAGCGAGTACTACCTGCCGCTGGCCGCGCTCGACCTGCGTCAGGCCGTCGGGCGGCTCATCCGCAACGGCGGCAGCCGCGGGGTCGTCGTCATCAGCGACCGCAAGCTCGGCGGCGAACTGCCGTTGCGCCGGCTGTACCGAGAGGTCTTCCTCGGCAGCCTGGATCCCGGCCTACACGTCGCCGACCCCGAGACCGGCGAGCGATTCGGCGGCAACGTGCTCCCGATGCGCGAAGGCTGGGATCGCATCTGGCGCTTCCTGCACGCGCAGGGCTTGCTCTGCGGCCCGACCGGCAGCGACGGCGACGTCGACGTCGACTCGCTCTGCACCCGCGAGGCGCTCGAGACGCACACCGTTCTGCCCGCCACCCTCGCGGTCCGCCGCCTGGCGCTCTGCCACGAGCAGGTCGCGGCCGAGCGGGCCGCCGGCACGCTCGAAGGCACCGTGCTGGAACGGGCCGAGACCGCCGCCACCCTTCTGAGCGGAAAACCGGTCACCCTGCGCCCCGAGCAGCGGACCGCCATCGCCGCGGCGGCCCGCGGCGACGACGTGCTGGCGCTGCTGCCCACCGGGTACGGCAAGTCGTACTGCTTCCAGCTGCCCGCGCTGCTGCTGCCCGGACTGACCATCGTCATCAGCCCGCTGGTCAGCCTCATGCACAACCAGGCGGTCAACCTCAACGGCACCATCGGCGGGGCGGTCCGGGCGCTCGTCGGGTCACTGCCGGAGAGCAGCAGCCGAGCCGGCCGGACCGAGGTCGTCGAGCAGATGACCGATCCGAGCTGCCGACATGGCATCCGGATCGTCTACGTCAGCCCGGAGCGGCTCAGCCAGACCCGCTTCCGTCAGGCGCTCGAGCGCGGCGTCGCGGCCGGCATCATCCGGCGCGTCGCGATCGACGAGGCCCACACCTACGTGCAGTGGGGCGAGGACTTCCGGCCGTCGTTCCGCCGGGCCGGTGCACTGCTGCGCCGGCTGCGGTCCGAGCACCCGGACACTTTGAGCCTCATCACGCTGACCGCGACCGCGACCCCGACCGTGGAGGCCGGCCTGACCGAAGAGGTCCTCAACGGGCTGCTCCCGGTCCAGGGCGGCGACGCCCACGCGCACGGCCGGAACCTGACCACGGTGCGGGTCAACCCGATGCGCCCCGAGTTGCAGCTGGCCCGGCGGAGCCTGCGCTCGCGCGGCCAGCACGGCCCGGCGGCGCTGGCCGAGCAGGTGGTCGACGCCGCCGACGGGCACGTGATCCTGTACTGCCTCACGATCCGGGAGGTCGACCGGCTGCACGCGCACCTGCGCGACTACCTCGACGGACGGCCGGTGCTGCTCCGCAAGTTCCACGGCCGGATGAGCGAAGTCGAGAAGGCATCGGTGAGCAACGAGTTCGTCGAGGTGCCTCGGGTGGGTGAAGAGGGGTATGCGCAGATGATCGTCGTGGCAACGAGCGCATTCGGCCTCGGCATCGACCGCGACGACATCCGCACCGTCATGTGCGTCAGCCCGGCGACCGACCTGGCAGCCCTCTACCAGCAGCTCGGGCGCGGCGGCCGGGACGTCGCCGGAACTCCCATCGACGACATCGACGTCGCCACGTACGCGCTTGCGCTCGCGACCAGCCGCAGCCTGGACACTGCACAGTGGCTGGCGCAGTTGGATTTGCCGACGTCCCAACTGGAGTTCTTCGGCCGGGTCGCGCTCGGCGCCGCCCGCCGCGGCGCCCTCGACGCCGCCGGCACCGTTGACCGGCTGCTCGAGGCCGAGGTCGACGCGGGCCGGATGACGCCGGCGCAGGCCCGAGAACCGCGGATGCGGGACGCATGGAAGACCGGCTTGATCCGCGCCGTAGCCGCGCTCGCCGACCTCGAGGCGGTCCAGGACCACGGCGACCTGCCGGAACGCGTCGCGCTCACCGAAGGAACCCGCAACGCGGTCGAACCGCTGCACGCCGCGGTCCGCGATGTCGTACTCGACCTACCGGTGCGCGGCGCGGCCGTGGCGAGCTCGAGTGTGAAGCTGTCGGATCTGCACGCGCTGTTGCGAGCCGACGGGCGCTCCAAGCAGATGTACCGCGAGCAGATCCAGCACCCGGCGCAGCTGTGGCTACTGCTCTGCGACATGCACGACGCCAGCGTGCTCGACGTCAGCCAGCGACCGAACGCGCGCATGCTCACCGGATTGAGCCTGCTCGCCGACCTGCCGACGCAACCGACCGGCGCCGGGTCGACCGGAAACTCGGATGCGTCCGGACAGACCGGTGCCGACTCGACGATCACGCTGCCGGCCGACTACACCGCCCGGGTCTCCGGCAAGCAGGCCCGTGCTGCGATCGAGGCACAGCACCTGCGGGCGTTCTTCGCCGTCGGCAACCGCTGCCTCAACCAGCTGCTCGCCGACTACTTCGACGTGCCGGTGCCCGAGCAATGCTGCAGCAACGAGCTGAACCTGTGCTCGGTGTGCCGGATCCGGCCGGACGGACCCGGCCCAGCCACCGACGGACCGGTACGCGCCCTGCTGAGCCCGCGGCTGCGCCCGGCCGGGTTCGACCCGGTGGTGCGAGCCGCCAGGGTCGACGACACGATCGTCGCGCTGCTGCGCGGCGTGTTCAACGGCGCGACAAGCCTGCAGATCCGGCTGACACTGCGGGGCGAAACCCGGGTGTGGGTGCCGCGGCGCAACCAATACGCACAGCTGCCTCCGGGGCTGCGGGATGCACCGCAGCGCGGACACCTGCCCGACCTGACCGACCGGGAGGTCACCGACAGCCTGGCCCGGCTGCTCGCCGCGAACCGGATCGTGCCCGACGGATCGTTCTGGCGCACCGCCGCCAACGCCTCCCGCGGCCCCCGCCGGGTCCGCCCACGTCCGGGCGCAGCGGCAGCGGCGCCCGCGGTCGGGGCGGCAGCGGTCCAGGCGCCCACTCCGCCCAGCCGCGCGGCGGCGCCGTGACCCGGCGCAGGCTCCTTGCACCGCCGGCCGCGCTGCCGTCCTGGCTGCTCCGTAGCGCCGACCACATGGCCGACCTGGACACGGTCGTGGAGTACCTCAGTGAGGTCGCACGCGTCCGGCAGGGACCGCTGAACATCCCCTTGGCATTCAACGCGCTCGCGTTCGGGTTCGACCTGACCACCCGGCGCTATCGCAGCACCCTGATCGACCCCGAGTCGCTGCCGTGCATCACCCTCGGCGAGACCACCCCGGTGCTGCCCAGCGGCGCCCTGGCACGGCTGAGCACCGCCAGCGAGCCGCTCAGCATCGAGGTGCTCTACCGGGAGGGCGCGCACCAGCTCGTCGACGCCACCGGGATGATGCCGGCGTGGCTCTCCGGAGCGCCGCAGGGCGCGACCGGGCCGTTGCGCAGCACCACCAGCACAGAGGCCGCAGACAGCTCCCCCGACCAGCCGTCGCCTGGCCTGGTCGTGCGCGAGCGGCTGGTCGCGGACGTGACCGTGCTCGACCCGGCCGGCCTCGGCCGTGCGCGCCGGCTGGACCGCCGCTGGCTGACCGAAGAAGGACACGTGCTGGTGCACAGCGCGTACGCCAACGCCGAGCAGGCCGACCTGCCCGAGTCCCGGCTGTACGCGACGTATCTGCTGGAGCGACAAACCGGCTTGCTGGCTGCCGTCCTCCACCACGCCGGACTCGGCCCAGAGCGGCCGGAGGACTGGGTCGACGGTGAGCTCGAGCAGACGCTGCAGGCCGTGCTGGACAGCATCGAGGTTCTGCTCACCCTGTCGCCGCTGCGCCAGTGGCGAGAGAGCTGGCTGCACCCGAAGACGCTCGAGGACTTCGCCACCGGACGCGGCGGTATCCACGCCGACGACGTCCGACGGCGCGCCCACGGACTGGCCCGCGATGCTCTCGGCCGGGATCTCAAGGGCGGATTGCGGCTCCCCGACCGACCCGCCTACCTCGCTCTCGGGCCGGCGCTGCGCCACGAGTTCGCCGGAGACGACGCGGTCCGCGGCGCCCGCTACGCCAGCACGATCAACTGCGCCAGCCTGACGCTCATCGAGCTTCTGGAAGCCGCGGGCGGGACCGTCGATGTCGGTGGGCGGCGGGTACACGTCCGCCTCGACGACGCCTTCCAGGGCGGCGGGGTGTGGCGCGCCCAGGTCGTCGGGCCTGTCGACACCGGCCCCACCACTGCAGGCGCCGAGGCAATGCAGGAGGACTTCGCCCCGGTCGACCTGCCGCTCGCCCTGGGCTGGGCGGAGGCGGCTGTCCCCGCCGTCCCGGTTCAGCGGAGCCCGCGGCCCGGCGTGCAACCGACCCCGGCAGCGCCCCGCGTCGGCGAGGACGGCAACTCCCCCACCCCCCCGACATCCGCGCCCGTCCCCGACAGCGATACCGATTCCGATACCGGCGATGTGCTGGGCAGCAACACCCAGCCGATCGGCGAACCAGCCACGGGCGGCACGCCTCTCGGCGGCAGCGAGCATGCTGGCGTCCTCTCCCCGGCCGAGGGCGACAACCGGGAGCCGGACGCACTGCCGCTTCAGGAGGCGCGCGACGAGCCGACCGACACCCGCAGCGACGACACCGTCCGAAGTTGGACGTTCCCACTGACGCAGCGCGCCAAGGACGCCGGCGTGATCGTGCTGAGCGCGGCCGTGAGTGACACGATGCACGACGCCCGGCTCGTCGGCGCCCCACTGCAGGTGCGCATCGATCACCCCGGCATCGACGCTGAGCTGCGCCAGCAGCCGGTCAGCCTGGCCGAGCGGCGCCTCACCGGGCTGACCTGGCCGGACGAACTGTTCGTCGGCATGCGGCTGGTGGCCAGCTGGAATCTCGACGGCGGCGGCTACTTCATCGTCATGCAGGGCATCCCGCTCGACGAGCCGATGACCGTCGACGGCATTCCGCTGGACTACGCATTCGACGAGGAGGTGTTGCTGCGCTCGTGGGGCACGCCCACCGACCTCGAGGAGCCCGACGACAGCCTCAGTCCCGCTGCCGTCCTCAACCTGTTGCGCCGATACGCGCTGCGCTCGTACGCCCGCGGTGGGGTCACGCTCTTCCTGCCCTGGCCAGCGCTGGTGCTTCAGGCCCGGACCTTCGCGCGGCAGAGCGACCTCCACGAGATCGCCGACCTGGACGAGCAGCGTTTCACCGAGGAGCTGGAGCGGTGCGTCGACGGCTTGCGGCTGCGCTCCACCATGCACGGCAGCGTGCTGGTCGAGTGGGGCATCGGCAGCTGGCACGACGGCGCTGACGGGCGGTACCGCCAACCGGTCACGATCGCCGTCCGTGGCGGACGCCCGCACGCGGAGCTGTGCGTGACCCTGCGCCTGTGGGCGAAGCCGTCCGGCCGGCCCAGCCCGAAACCGACGCCGGTCACCGGGCCGGGCGGTCCGCTGAGCACCCGCCGCGGGCATTCACGCATCCTCACCCGCGGCACCCCGTCCGAGCACAAGCGGGCTGAGCTCTACGCGTGGGCGGACGCCCGCGGCATCAACCGCGACTGGCTGGACCCACGCATGACCTTCGTCGCTGAATCGGAGGTGCGGCGGAACCGGCGACGCTGACTCGCGTCGGGCACCGACGCCGCGCCGACGAGCGGCCTGAATCCGCGGCTGGCACGGGACGCCCGGCGGATCCGATGCCCGCCCGCAGCCGTGCAGGGTCACTCCGCCGGGCTGATCCGCCCGAAGGTTCCGGATCCTGTCAGCCTCGCATGGCAGGGTGGCACGGACGGTACCCGTCCAACCCCGGACGGCAATGACGCTGGAGGACCTATGCGGCGACGGCAGCCCGCGCAGATCAAGGCCCCGGAGATCACTGCGCGCCTCGCTCGTGACCTCCCCGACCCCGACCGGCAAATCTGTCGCGACCTCACCGCTGCCCTGACGCTGCCGGACCTGGCGACAGCGCTCGCCGAGGTGCCCGACTCCGAGCTGCTCGACCTGCTGCGCACCACCCGCTTCAAGACCGACGTCATCCGCTCGCTGCAGAAACTCGGCGTGTCCTGCCCGCAGGGCCGTCTCCCCCGCAGCGCCAGCATCATCCGGATGCGCCTGCGGCCCGCGCTCACCGCGCCGAACGGAACCGGACAGCTCCTGCTCCTGCAGGCCACCGACCCGGTGATGACCCGACTGATCGCGGTAGCCGCCCGCCTCGAGCTCGACAAGCTCGTCGAACCGGAGCGGCTCGACACATCGGCGCTGCGTGGACTGACCGTCGCAGCCACCGCCCCCATCGACCCGTCACTGCCGCTGGTGCTACTCGGTCTGGCCCGGCACGGCCACCCCTACGCCAAGGAGGTGTTGCCGGCCGAGCAGCACGATCTGCTCGCCCAGTTCGCCGAGCAGATCAGCGACGAGGGATGGGCCTCTTTCGAGAGCTGGGCCACGGAGCGCACCGGTCTCGTCGACCCGAACCAGCAAACGCCCATCCACGACTGCCAGACACCCGGCACCGACACCGCCGAGGCCGCCGCGCGCGTTGACCACTCGTCCGAGGAAACGACCGGGCCGGACAGACGGGTCGCCGACGTGGCCGGCGAGCGCGTGGCCCCGCAGCCGGCCCTCAAGCGTGCCGGTCACACCGATAGCGCCCAGAGCGCCAGCAGCACGCCCGCGCAACCGCAGGTGGCTACCACCCAGCGTGCGCCCGGCGCTCCACCTGCGGACATCACGGCCACCACGAGCCCCGGCGACCGCACCGGCCTGCGGACCCGACTCGAGCAGCTGCCGACAGCCCTCACGAGCGCGCGCGCCGCTCATGAACGACTCGCTCACGCGCTCACCACCGGAACGCGACCCGACGGAGCCGACCTGGCCACGCTTCAGGACGGTGTCACGCACCTGCAGGTCCTCCACGACGAGGCAGCGGCCGTACTCACAAGCAACGGCACCGAGACCGCCGCCGAACTGCTGGTCCTGCTCGAGCGGGCCGACAGCAGCCGCACGTTGATGCTCGATCTGGCCGCCGCCTCGTCCACCACGGGCGGACTTGAGGAGTCGCTGTCGGCGCTGCGCGCCACCGTCAACGGGCTGCTGGACAGGTGGCCCCCCACCGGACAGCAGGACCGCGACCTCGCCGAGGCGTTGAGCGGACTGCACGCGCTCATCGTCGAAGCGGGCAGCCCGCTCGCCGACGACGATGACCTGTTCGAGCGGGCGCAGCAGCTGCTCGCGGCGCTGCCCGGAGACCTTCGCAAGGTGATCACTGCCGCCAACCGGGGCAAGCTGACTCTCGGCGGCGCCGCCGCAGTCCCCACCGACGAGCCCGCCCCCGCCGCGACCGTCGCCCCGACCGCTCCGGCCACCGACAACCCGCACGCCGCGCCCGGGCCCGGCGCGAACGTCGCGGCAACCCCCCGGGCCTCCGACGACGCGCCTGCGGCGCCAAGTCCGGCACCGCCCGCCGGGACCTCGGTGAGCACCGAGCCGACGGCCTCCGGGGCCGGCGCCGGCACTTCGGCGGGTGCCCCGGAGAGCGCGCAGGCATCGAGCGCGCCGGCGCCGGCGGCGCCCCACGTCGCGCCCACCGCACGGCACAAGCTCGAGCCGCCGGTGGCCGCCGCCGGATCCACCGCTCCGCGACGGGACGCCCTGGCAACGACCGCCCGTGGTGGCCGCGTCGCGGCCAGCCTCTCCACCGACGCCCCGGCAGGCTCACCGGCCACCGGCCCGGCCGGCGCCGCTACCAGGGCCTCGGCTGCGGAGCGCACCGCCGACGCGCCGCCGACGACCACGACCACCGACTCGTCCGCGGTGCCGGTCCGCGACGCGCACGACGACGTGCTGCGCGTGGTCGGCGAACTGCTCCAGAAGGGCCGCCTCGGGCTCGCCTATCACCTGCTCGAAGACGCCGAACACGACAACGGCTCCTTCGTCATCATGCTCGCCGCGCTGGCCGGGCGGTTGCGGACGAAAAGCGGGCCGTGCGCGCTGGAGTTCGTCGAGAACAGCGAGCTCGCAGACAACGACGTGCTCACCAGCGACGGCAGCGAGCTGCTCGCCGCCGCCGCCCTCGTCAAGGCGGCCCTGGTCACCGGCGACACGCACCTGGCCCAGCTGCTCCACGACCTTCTCCAGCACCTGCCGACCGCCTGGGCGCGCCTCGCCCGGCTCACCAGCGAGGCCGTCAGCAGCGGCGCCCTGACCGACACCGGCATCCACGAGACTGCCGACCCGTCCGCGCTCGAACACGCGACCACCGAGGCGGCGACGGTCGCGCAGCGCCGGCTGAGTTCGCAGCCGAAGCTCCGCGAGCACCGAGCGCAGACGTTGCTCTCCCGGCTGCGCGCGCCGAACACCGACCTCGGGGCGGCGCTCGCGGTCGCCGCCCGCAACGACGTGAGCGGGCTGGCCGCCGCCCAGAAGGTGACCGTGGACCTCACCCGCGGTCAGATCCATGGCCACGTGCTCGCCGAGGATCAGAAGCTCCGGCAGGGAGGCAAGGCGCTGCCCGCCGAGCGGATCGACGAGATCACCGAGATCCTGCTGACCGACCGCGACACCGTCGCCCGCTGGGCCTCAGCCGTCGCTCGGGCGAATGCGCGCATCGCCGACGACAGCCGCGACTGGGGCCACGGACGGCTCCTCGCCCTCCACGAGCACATCACCCAGCACCACGCCGACCTGCACGCCGAGCTCGACGCGCACGCCGCCACCGGGCCGCTCGGCCGGGGACAGTCCGCCGCCGCCGCCGCGCTTCTGGTCGACGTCGACGCGATCGTGCTCGGACAGTCGGGGCCGCCCGAGGTGGAACCGAGCGTCCTGCATGTCCTGCACATGGAGCTGCTCAAGCTCGTCGGCGCCACCCTCGACGTCGAACGCGGCGTCGTGGCGCTTCCCGACATGCCTCCGGCCGACCGGCTCGCCGCCCTGATGAACGCCGCCGCGGAAGACAGCTGGGAACCTGCGCTGCGACGACACCTGGACAACGACGACTACGACGCCGCGCTGCGCTGCGCCCAAGAGCTCGACCGGTCCGCACCCGTCGACCACGTCACCGCCAACGCGGGGACCGCCGATCTCCCCGCCGGGCAGCCCCCGGCGGCCGGTGCGGAAACGGCGTCGGGCACGGTGCGCGGGGGCCACGTCGCCCTGGTCCACGAAGCCCGTCCACGACGGCTGCAGCAGCTCAAGACCGAAGCCGGAGCGCTCCGCATGCTGCTCGTTCAGGCCCGCCGCGGTGAGGACCAGTCGGTCCAGGACACCGTCGACGCCAGCCTCGGCGAGCTCGAGATTCTGCTCGACACACCCGACGTCGACCTCCGCCGGGTCCGCGACGAGCTGCGCGCCCTGGAGCAGACGGCCGGGCAGCTGCGCGACGCCACCTGCAGCAGCTTGCTGGAGCGACTGGAGGGGCTCGATCCTGTCGCGATCAGCGACGCGGACCGGGAGCGGCTTCGCCAACAGATCGCCGCCGGCGACTACGTCGCGGTCGATGACGAGATCACCAACCGGCAGCTGAACAAGCGCCTGCCGGTGTACGGCAGCCCGGCCGATCTGGTCGCGTTCTTTCCGCACGTCCCCGCCGGCCTGCCGGACGGCATCACCAACCGGGTCCTGGACGAGATCCGCGGCCACGGCACCGTGGCCGGGCTCGACTTCGCCGCGGATCCCGACCGCGCTGGCGCGATCGCCGACCTGCTCGCCCAGTGGCGCGACGTCGGCAGCCAGATGCGCCCGGGCGGCATCGGCTGGCACCGCGAGTCGTCCCGCAACCTGCTGGTGCCCGTGCTCGTCGCCGTCGGACTGCAGGCCCCGTCGTCGTCGCTGCTGACCCTCGACACACCGGGCACGCACGGCAAGGGTTGGCGGTTCGTGGAGCTGCGCGACGCGACCCGCATCGGCAAGGCGATGGTGCCGGCGTTCGGCAGCCAGGCCAACCGGCGCTACCGGCTGCTACTGGCCTACGACGTACCGGACGCCCGCACCCTGTCTGCGCTGCGGGACAGCGACGGCAGCGACAGCCCGCTGATCGTCTGCTACTTCGGCACGCTCTCGCCCGCCCAGCGCATGGAGCTGGCTCGCGACTGGGCCGACCCGACGATGCGGCCGACCATCGTGCTCGACGACGCCGCCCTCATGTACGTGCTGCATGCGCGCGCGGAACGCAGCGGCAGCCTGTTCGCCACCTTGATGAACGTCACCCTGCCCTTCACGACCACGAGCCCGTTCTCCGACATCAAGCGCGAGGACGTACCGGTCGAGATGTTCCACGGGCGCGACCGGGAGAAGCGCCGGATCGAGGCGATGGCCGGCGAGTCGCTGCTGTACGGCGGCCGCAACCTCGGCAAGTCCGCATTGCTGCGCACCATCAAACAGGCCGCCGACGATGGCACCGGCGAGCGCACGGTCGTCCTGCTCCAGCTGCCGCGCGACGAGGCCTTCGGCGCCGCCAGCGAGATCTGGGGCGAGCTCGCCGAGGCCCTCGACCGCGAAGGGTTCACCGCCGGCCCCCGCATGAGCCGCCTCAACTCGCAGGCCCGCGTCGAGCGCATGATCGAGAACTGGCTGGCGGAGCACCCCCACGGCCAGCTGCTGATCATGCTGGACGAGGTCGACGGGTTCCTCAACGCCGACGCCCAGGTCAGCTTCCACGAGACCACGCGGTTGTTCCAGCTCAAGGAGCGCAACAACCGGCTGAAGATCGTCTTCGCCGGTCTGCACTCGGTGAATCACTTCCACGGCACCGGCAACGTTCCCTTCAGCCCCGCCGGTGCGCTCGCCATCGGTCCGCTCGACCCGGCCGACGCGTACCGCCTGCTGACCGGTCCGATGCACGCGATGGGCTACGCGATCGAGCCGAACGAAGCGCGCCGGATCATGATGCACTGCAACTACCAGCCGTACCTGATCCAGATGTTCGCCCACCGGCTGCTCGAGCAGCTGCACCTGCAGCGTCCCAACGTCACCACGCCGCCGCCCTGGACCGTCACCGCGGCGCAGGTCGAGCGCGTCATGCACGACCCCAGCATGCGCAGCAAGATCTCGCGGGCGTTCACGATGACGCTGGAGCTCGACAAGCGCTTCCAGGTGATCGTGAACCTGCTGGCGCTGCACGCCTACGACGGCAAGGGCGCGCCGCTGTCGGGCCGAGAGCTGTACGACGACTGCCGGCAGCAGTGGCCGGACGGCTTCGCCGAGACGTCGATGGCCTCGTTCCTGGAGCTCCTCCACGAACTCGAGGGACTGGGCGTCGTCGGCCCGCAAGACGCACGGGGCGGCCGATCGCTGCGCTCGAGCGCCCTGCTCCCGAGCCTGGGCTCGCGCGCCGAGATTGAACTCAACCTCGCGGCCGTCGCCGACCTGGGCCTCACGGAGAACCAAGCCCGCGGGTTGATGCGGCCGGCCCTGGACGACAAGGGCCGGCCCGGGCCGCTGACCACCGACCAGCTAGCCACCCTCGCCGGCCGCGTCGGCAACCGCACCCACGTGCTGATCGGGTCGGCGGCACTCGGGCTGCCCCAGGTTGAGGAGGCGCTGACCGGCCGGCAGCCGGCGCTGCGCGAGATCGTCATCGCACCCAACGGCGGTGCCTTCCGCAAGCTGCTCAAGACCGGCGGCACCGGCGAGACCCGCACGACGGTCGTGTCGGAGCTGTGGAAGAAGCGCCCCGACGCCGACAAATGCCAGGAGTCGCTGGAGAACGCCCGGAGCGACGAGTACACCCCCGAGGAGCGCAACGCCCATCGAGCAGCCGTGCTGATCGCCGGCACGGAGAACGGCGAGTGGCTCGAGCAGTACCTGTGCAAGGACGCGCTCCGGGACAGCGACGTCGTGCCGATGGAGCGGTTCAGCGCCCGGTCGCTGCCGCTGCAGTGGCGCGACCGCCCTAAGCTCGAGGAACTGGGCAGCCCGGAGCTGGCCCCGCGGCTGTTGGAGGTCACCGGCGGCTGGCCGTCGCTCGTCGATCAGGTGGCCCAGCGGACGCTGAAGGCGAACGCGCAGACGGCGCTGGAGGAGGCCGAACAGCGCCTGCAGCAGCCCTCCTGGCCCGCACAGTTCCTCGAGGCGACCGGTGCGGTCGGGGTCAGCGAGGAGCTGACCCGGCTCGTCGGGGCGCTCGTGGACCACGGCGACCCCGCGGACGACGACGACCTCGCCCTGTTGACGATGACGCACGGCATCACCGACCTGGACTGCGCCGTGACGCTCGCCGAGTGGTTCTCCCTCGTCGACCGGGACCGCGACGGTCGACTGCGCCTGGCGCCGCTGATCGCCCGGGCCTGGGCCAACCAGGAGGCGACCGCCTGACCCACGGTCCGGCGGTGCCCGGCGATTCTGTCGGTGCTGCCGTGCATGATCCGCGGGCCGCCGTATTCCTCGGCGCCCACAACGGCCCCATCGAGGAGGCACTCGTGACCATCACCCGTCACCGTGCCCGCGGTTCGCGTCGGCCTGCCGGATCGTCCCGGTGAGCGCTGCACCGGACCAGCCGCGGCGCTGGTGGCGGCACGTCGTCGCCAGCGACTGGACGGCCTTCGCACTGCCCGAGGACCTGGTCCGCGAGCGGTACTCGGCGCTGCTGGCCGCACTCGACGAACTGAGCACCCGCGGCCCGATGTCGACCCTCACCGAGATCATGGAGCGGCTGCGGGCCGTCGGGTTCCACGACCCGCTGTCCGAGGTCGACCTGCGGGCGGTGCTCGACCAGCTCGCGAGATGGGGGTTCGCCGAGCCGTTCCGCGACTTCGCGGCTCCGGTACGCAACTACCACGGCGTCATCGAACGGCAGGAGGCGTGGACGCTCACCCGCCGCGGCCGCAACATCGTCACCGCCGTGCGCGCCGCCGTCGCGTCGGCCGACCGGGCCCTACAGCTGCCGAGCCGTCTGCTCGACAGCGTCGAGCAGACGCTGCGGACGCTGCTGGTGCACACCGCCGACGCCGCCGAGCACGGCTTGCTCGACGCCGATCTGGGCAACGTCGGCACGCGCATCGCCGAACTACAGCGGGTCACCGCCGACTTCTACGACGCGCTCGGTCAGCTCGTGCAGTCCGACGTCACCAACGACGCCGTGTTCGACGGCAACCGGGACCGGGTCGTCGAGGCGCTGCGGCAGTTCGCCCGCGAATACGACCGGGCCTTGATCCGCGTCGACGCGGCGCTGGCCGACCTGCGGCAGGTCGGCCATCAGCACATCGTGCAGTGCGCCGTCGTGCACGCCGGGCTGCTCGAACCAGCCGCACAGCAGCAATGGGTGACCGATCGGGTGTCGTTGCTGTCGGCCCTCGAGGCATGGTTCCTGCCGCAGGGCAGCGTGCACCGGCTCATCGAGTCGGCGTACGGGGCGGTGAACACGCTGTTGAACGCCGTCGACCGGCGCTACAACGCCCGACTGCGTGGGTCGGACCTGTCGGTCGACTTCCGCGTGCTGGCGCAGTCCCTGCACCAGCAGGCCGACGACGAGGCGACCCGGCGGGTGTATGCCGCCGCGTTCGGTGACTGGCCGGCCTGGCACGTGGCGGCCGGACCGGCGCTGGAGAACGTGGAGTACGCAACCACCGCCGCCGCTGGATCGGTGCCGTTCACCGTCGAGCTGACACTGCGGGAGCACGAGCGGCACGGGCCGATCAGCGGCCGGCCGCACAAGGTCGCCGATGCCGCCGCCGAGCGGGCGCAGGCGCTGGCCGACGCACGCGCCCAGGCGGAGCACCGGCAACGGTGCGCGCAGGCGCTCATCACCCCCGGCGAGGTGGGGCTCGAGCACTTCGCCGGGCTCGATGCGGAGACCGCCGCAGTGCTGTTCGACGCGCTGCAGCTGGCATTGGACACCATCGAGCCGGCGACCGGGATCGGGCAGGCCGAGGCCGACGAGGCCGGGGTCCTCCTCACCGTGCGGATCCTCGACCGCGGCGGACAGGTCGTGGTGGCGCTCGCGGAAGGAGACCTCGGCGGGCCAGAGCTGCGCGTGACGGTCGCCGCGGCCGGCTCGGCGCAGCCGGACATCGACGCGGCGCCGGTGCCGGCCGCCGGGTCGAGGAGTGTCGCGTGAGGCAGGATGCGCTGCTCCCCCCGGACCTTATGGACAGCGCCCGCGCGCTGGTCGCGCAGGGCAGACTGCTGGCCGAGCGGGCGCCGGAGCTGTACCGCACCGCGACCCGCGGCCGGGTCGAGCTGACGGGGTTCTTCGCGTCCGAGCTCGGCTGGACGCTGGAGGTGCTGGAGGCGGCGGACATGGTCCGGCTCCACAAGCGCCGGCAGGACGTCCCCAGTGACCGCGGACCGCGGCTGCGCCGAGAGGGCCGGGAGGCAGCGCTGGCCCCGCGGAGCGTGCTGATCCTGTCGGCGCTCGTCTGCGAACAGCTGTGGCGACGGCCGCGGATGACGCTCAACGACCTGCTGCAGTCGATCGCGCAGGTCTGCGCGACCGACAGCGAGCAGGGGCTCCTGCCGCGGTTCGTCGTCGTTGCCGGGGACGGCGTGAGCAAGCGGGAAGCACACGAGAACCGACAGAGTCTGGTCGATGCCCTGCGCCTGCTGCAGGCCGACGGCACCATCACCGTCGACACGGACCTTGACCGCGCGGCGAGCGACGACACCAGCGACCTGGTCGTCGCCGCGTCGCGGGACCGGCTGGCGGCGAAGTTCTCCTCGCTGTCGCCGTCCTTGCTCAAGCTGTCCGAGCTGCCTCCACAGCGGCACGCGCAGGCGCTGTCCGCGGACCTGCTCCTGGACGAAGCCGAACTGCTCGACGAACTCACCCCCTCCCCCGTCGACAACCCCGACCCCGTCGACGACGCGCCGCCCGACATTCTCCCGGCGGGCTACCGTGACGGCGGCACGGCCGCGGACGAGATGCTGGACCGCCGTACGGAGCTGGCGCGTCCGTCGTCAGACACCCGCGCCGCCCGACGCGAGACCGACCGACGCCGGTATCGGGCCGTCCGACGGCTCGTTGATGACCCGGGCAGCGACCCGACGCGCGACGACTACCTGCAGACCTCCACCGGCCGCAACCGCGCGCTCAACGTCCTGCATGCCCTCGGGCTCACCGCCACGGTGCGCCGCGACTGGTGGCAGGTCAGCGATCCGTCCGGCCTGGGCAGCGCCATGGACTTTCCCAACGGCCGGCGCAGCGAACGGCAGGCCGCCCTCGCCGTACTCGAGCACCTCGGCAGCCGTGAACTAGCCGCCGACGGGCGGGAACGACCAATCGCCATCGAGGAGATCCTCACGCTTCTCGAGCAGGTCCGGTCCGAGCTGCCCCGCTGGGCCGCCGCATACGACCGGCGGCTGCCGGCGCTGGCCCGGGCTGCGGCGACCGAACTGGTGAACGCCGGGCTGCTGCTCGACATCCTCCCCGCCTCCGGCGAATCCCTCGACGACGGCGATGCCGTCGGCGGGAACTGCTGGCAGCCCACCCCGGCGGTTCGCACGTGGCGGGTCCGCATCAAGGCCGCCGCTCCCCCGGCGGCGGCCAACGCGTCGCCCGCCGCCCCGGGCGGGGACGGCCCGGAACGGACGCCCCTGACGCTGTTCGACGGCTGACAGCTCCGTCTCCCCCGCCCTGCCCACCCGCCGGCGCACCGCCGTCCCCGCCAGCAAGGACCCCCGTGACTGACCCGGAGCACCCCCAGCCGCCACGGCAACGCGGACCGGTCATCGACGTGACCGGCGCGAACCCGGACGACGACGGCATCCACGCCGGTGCCGACGCACACGGCACCACCACACCCGACGGCGGGCTGGTGCTGCACGGGCTGCCCAGTGCCGCCGGTCGCTGGCAGCCGACCCGCGCCGGCGTGTTGAACAGCTGGAAATGGGCCGACGAGGAGTTCCACTTCGCCGACGGCTGGCTAGCCTTCGTGGGCCGCAACGGCTCGGGCAAGTCGCTCACCGCCTCGCAGCTGGTCACGGTCCTGCTCGACGGCGACACCTCACAGACCGCGTTGAGCGTGTCCGGCCGGGCCGCCGGCACCCTCATGAACCGGCACACCGACAACAGCGACCGGGACGACAAGACCGGGGTGTGGTGGCTCGAGTACGGCCGCACCGACCCGGTCACCGGGCACACGGAGTACATGACTAGCGGTCTGTGGCTGCGCTCGTCGAGCCAAACGCTGCTGCGCGCCTACTTCCTCACTCCCGGCCGCGTCGGCGAGCAGCTCACCTTGCAGGTCGACCGCAATGCGGTCGGCATCGACGGCCTCGCCGAGCAGCTCGCCGCCACCGGCGGGGAGATGTTCACCGACTCGGACCGGCTCAAGCCGAAGGCCGGCGCACACCTGAGCGCGATCAGCCCGGAGGGCAGCTACCGCAACGCCGTCCGCATCCGGCTGTTCGACCCGCTCGACGAGGTGCAGTACGACGCCCTCATCAGCGTGCTGCGCACGCTGCGCAGCGTCCGGACCGCCGAGAAGATCTCCGCCAGGGACATGCTGGACGTCCTCAACGGCGCCCTCCCCGCACTCGACCGGGGCAAACTGGGCGAGATCGCCGCGGCCATGCAGCGCATCGCCAGCCTGGAGGGCCAGCTCGCCGACACGAAGGAACAGGCCAAGAAGCTCGGCGACACCGACCGGGTGTACGAGCTGTACCGACGTGCCGTCGCGCTCACCGTCGCCGCCGCGCTGCGCTCGGCGAACACCGAGTTCGACAACCAGACGCGCCGACAGCGTTCCGCGCAGGAAGACCTCACCCGCGCGGAGAACACCGCCGCACAGGCCCAGCAGGCACTCGAGCGGGTGGAGCTCGAACGCGCCCGGCTCGACGGCGCGCTCAGCGCCGCCGAGACCGCGCTGCGCGACCACGCCGGCGCTGAACTGCCGCACCGGGAGCAACGCGCCCAGGACATGGACGAGGCTGCCGCCGCCGCCGAGCGGCGAGCCGGCGAGGCCGACGCCGACGCGACCACCGCGAGCGGCCGGGCGGAGCAGGCCACCCGAGCGGCGAGCGAGGCACAGCAGAGCATGGCGAAGCTCGGCCAGGAACTGCGCTCGACCGCGGCGGCGGTGAACGGCGACAGCGTGCTGACGAATCTGCTGGCGGCCACCACCGAGCTGGCTCGGCCCGGCCAGCTCGACCCCCGCAGCCCCGAGACCGACGTGGCCGTCGACGAGCTGGCCGCCACGCCACTGGCGTGGGTCGACATGCGGCAGCAGAACATCGAGAAGGTCACCGGCGCGCTCGCAGAGCTGAGTGCGGCCAACCAGGTCGCGGTAGAGGCCGCCGAACAGCAGCGGGCCGCCCAGGACGAGGCCGAGCAGCGCGGCGCGGCTCTCGGCCGGCACGCGGCCGACCGCGAACAGGCCGAGCGGCACCTCGAGGAGGCGGTGATCGCGTGGAAGAAGACCGCCCCGCACTTTCCCGCCATCCCGGACGGGCTGTTCGAGGCGGACCCCGTCGACGCCCGGGTCAACCCGGCACTGCTGACCAGCTGGCTCGAGCAGCAGGCCGGCGCGATCCGGCAGCGGCTCGACATCCCCGGCCATCAGGCCCGCAAGAACGCGGCCGACACCGCCGCCGAGCAGGCCGACGCGTTCGCGGCCGCGCAGCGGAACGCCGCGGAAGAGGCGGCGGACGCCGCCGACGACGCCCAGCGGCGCTACGAGGACCAGGCCGGCCTCGACGCAGCCGCGGCCGAGCAGGACGCCGCGACCGACCGGGCCGCCCAGGACGAGCACACCGAGCAGGTCGCCGCCGCACACCAGCACCGGCACGTGCACCTGCTCCACCAACTCGAGCAGACGCGGGCCGCGCTCGGTGCGGTCACCGCCTGGTCCCAGGCGGTGCAGCAGTGGCGTGAGCGACTGAGGTACCTCGACGGCGATGACCTGACCAGCCCGCAACCTCAGACCGGGCAGATTGAGCGGCTGCTTGGTGAGCTCACCGCGGCGGTCGACCAGACCCGTGACGCCACACAGAACACCCGGCTGCTCACCCTCAGCGACCCGGCGGTCATGCTCGCGGAGCGCTCACTGCAGACACTCGCCGAGTACGACGACGAGCCGCTGCGGACCGCGTTGGCCGAGTCGTCCCAGCGCACGATCAGCCTGCTTGACCGGCGCATCGTCGAGGCCGAGCGGCTCGTGGTGCAACTGCAGGGGGACATGGACGCGGTTGCCGCCGACCTGGAGCAGGCACGGCGGGCCCCGGCCCCGCCGCCCGCGCCGGTCTGGCGGACCCGTGCCGACGGCAGCCCGCTGTGGTCGCTGGTCGACTTCGTCGACGGCGTGGCCGACGACGCCCGCGACCGCCTGGAGGGTGCGCTGCTCGTCTCGGGGGTGCTCGACGCGGTCGTCACCCCCGACGGCCGGGCCCGCGCCGGTGACACCGTGCTGACCGGTGAGCACCCGGTTGCCGGGCGTAGCCTCGCGGACCTGCTCAGGGCCGAACAGGGCACCCCAGTCCCTCCCGAGCTGGTGTCCGCGCTGCTGCGCAGCGTCGCAGTCGACGGCACGACGCAGCTGAGCGTCCGGACCGGAGTGCTGACGGCCGCCGCGCCCGACGGCTACCAATCGCGCTACATCGGCACGACTGCCCGGGAGCGGGCCCGTGCCGAGCGGATCGCCACGCTCGAGGCGCACTTGGCGACCGCCGCGGCCGAGCGTGCCGCAGCCGAGGCCACCCTCGAGGAACGTCAGGCCGACCTGGCCGCGGCCGTCGACGAGCGGCAGATCCTGCCGCCCGCGACAACCTGGCAACAACCCCGCACCGTGGCACAGCAGGCGCAGCTGGCGGCCCGGGCCGCCGACCGGCAGGCGGCCGAGCAGCAACTGCAGGCAGATGCCGCGCTGCAAGAGGTGCAGGCCCGCGTCGCCGCAGCCCGGCAGGCCCGGGACCGATTCCTCGGCGTGCTCGACGGCGAGGTCAGAACCGCCACCGCGCTGGCCTCCCAGGCCGACAAGGCGGCCGTGGCGGCGGAACGGTCGGCCACCGAGAAGGCCGAGCTGGCCAGGCAGGCCGGGGATCTGCTGGAGGATGCGCTCACCGCACAAGCCCTCGCCGACCAGCAGCGGGAGCAGTTTCCGTCACTGACGGCGCTGCACGACGCGCGAGCCGCCGAAGACGACGCGACGCGGGAGCTGACCGCGGCGCAAAAGCTCGTCCAGGGCGCGCTCGCGCGGGTACAGGGTGCGCACAGCCGGACGAAGCGCGCGCTGACCGCGCTGAACAAGGCCGTCGACCTGGGTGACGGCCGGATGCTCCCGGCCGAGCCGGCGGCGCTGAGATCGTTCGCCGGCAGACTCGGTCAACTGGCCGACCAACTGCACTCATGGCAGCGCGGCGCCGACCGGGCCCTGCAGCTGCGCGGGCAATCCCGGACGGCGCAGGCCGCGGCCCGGGAGCTGAGCGAGCGGGCCCGCCGGCAGGCGGGTGAGGCGGCGACCGCCCGGGCCGACGCCGTCCGCGAACAGGCCATGGTGGCGCAGCTGCGGCAGCTGCACGGGGCCGAGTACGAACAGCTGCGGCTGGCCCAGCGGCAGGCGGCCGCCGCGTCGGCCGACGCGAAGACGCGGCTCGAGCGGCTCCGCGACGAAGGACATCAGGCCGCCATCGACGCTGCAAAGGCGCAGAGCACCCTGGAGGGCATCGCCCCCCAACGTGAGCAGGCTGAACAGCAGCGCGAACGGTGCATGCAGCAGATGAACCGGCTCGTCGACGAGTCGATCGCCACCGTCGGCGACGGCATCAGCGTCGACGAGGCCGGACGCCCGGCCAACCTGACTGCGGCGCTCACCTGGGGCGCACGGATGCTGGCGGCCGAGCCGCGTAGCAACAACCGCGACGAGCTCGCCAAGCTCCTCGAGGCCCGGCGGACCCGGCTGGAGACCGATGCAAAGTCGGTCAGCAGCGCCCTGACCCGGTTCGACCGGCAGGTGACGCTGCAGACGATCCCCGGCACCGAGTGGCGCCGGGCGGTTGTCGCCGCGCCCGATGCACTGACCGGTGAAGACCTGCACATGACCGTGGTGACCCTGCAGCAGACCGGCGCGCAACTGGAGAGCGACCTGCGCGACGACGTGAAGGTCACTCTCAAGACGAGCATGTTCACCGCGCTACGGCGGGACATCGCGACCCGCCGCGCCGCGGCGCAGGAGCTGGTCCGGCAGATCCGCTCCACCCTCCGTGACGTCCGGACCGGTGTGGCCCGGGTCGGCGTCGAGGTCGACTGGAAGATCAGGAACGACCCGGACGCGCAACGGATGATCGAGCTGGTCAGCGCGCTGCCGTCGGACGAGACCTTCGAGCAGATGTATGAGGTGCTGCGGCAGCGGCTGGAGGACGCGACCGGCGACACCTGGGAGGACCGGGTCGCCCACACCTTCGACTACCGGGTCTGGCACGAGTGGGACATCAAGGTGACACACGCATCGTTCGGCGACGGCACCACCGAGGTGTTCCGGACGCTCACGGCGCGGTCGAACCCGCTGGCGTCGTTCAGCACCGGGGAGATGCGCCTGGCGACGATGCTGCCGCTGCTTGCGGCGGCCTGGTCCATGTATGAGGCGCCGGGCTACCGGGGCCCACGACTGCTGTTCATCGACGAGGTGAACGCCGCGTTCGACCCGCAGAACGTGCGCAAACTGCTGGCGCTGCTGCGCGCCTGGAACTTCGATGTGCTCTCCACCGCGCCGGAGATGAGCGCGATGCTCAAGGCCGAGTCCGAACGGGTTCTCATCGCCCAGGTGACGCACACCGGCTCGGTGCGGGTGTCCATGCCATGGCTGTGGGCCGGATCGGGGCGGCCGGTCCTGGTCGCCGACAGGGTCGGCCCGGGTGCGCGCACCGGGACGGGCAGCGCGTGACGACCGCGGAGGTGCCGCCCGCCGCCCGGGCGCTCGCCGAAGACGCGGACCTGCGGGCACTGTGGGAAGCGGTGCACGACCGACTGTGCGCGGGAACGGATCCGACGCAGCTGGCGACGGTGAGGGTGAGCCGGCTGCCCGCGGCCGGCATCGCGATGCTGCGGACATGGCTGGACACCAGCACACGCCGGCGCCGTGGCAGTTCCGCGGTGTCGGTCGTGGCCGGAGTGACACGGGTGCCGCTGCGGGAGCTGCTCGCCCGATTCGACCTGACGGATCGGCATCTGCCGGTCATCGCTGAACTGGCGGTCGGCCGGCCGGTTATCAACCGCTCGCTGCTGCGTCGCGCGGGGACGGACGCCCGCGAGGCGCTGTGGGTGCAGGTCGAGTCGGATCTGGCCGCCGTGCCGGCGCTCGCGAGCCGCATTCGGGCGGCCGGAGTCGCGGAGGCTGACATCGGCGCGGTCCGGCAGCAGACCCAGCAGCTCGGGGCCGCCCTGACCCTGATCGGACGGCTGCGTCAGCCGGGGTCGGCTCCGGTGACGCTGGCCAAACTGGCGCACGACTGCACCGGCGATCCGCACTCCCTCGACCTTGACACATTGCCCGGCCGGCGGTTGGTAGAGGCGGCTGCGGAACTGCTCGGGGAAGCGGTGCCAGCGCGACCGGACGGAGTACGGGCGCTGCTGTGGCGGGTCGGCGTGGTGGCAGATCGCCTGTCCACGACCGTGCTCGTGCTCAACGTTTCCGCGTCCGGGTCCGGGCCGGTGGATGAGCGGCTGCGGTTGGGTGGCGGACCGGTGCCGCTGACGTTGTACGACCTGACCGTCAATCCGCCGGTGCTTGTCGCCGAGCAGCTGCTGGTGGTGGAGAACCCGTCAGTGCTCGAGGCGGCGATGGCGATCGGATTCGACGGCGCGCTGGCCTGCACGAGCGGACACCTGCGAGCGGTCGAGCACGCCTTCCTGCAGCGAGTGGTCGACTGCGGGCTGCCGTTGTCCTATGCCGGGGATGTAGACCGGGACGGTCTGATCATCGCCGAGCAGATGCGTGCGTTCTACGGCGCGCGGCTGGTGGGGATGGGCGAGGACGTAGTCGCGAGGGCGGGTTTGAGTCCTTCAGCGGTGTCCCTCGGCCCCTTGCCGATCGGGACACCAGTGGCACTGGCCGCGATGCTGTCCGCCCATGGACGGGCGGTGTACCAGGAGCATGACGCTGTCCTGCAGACCCTGCTGAGCTGACCCCGCCCTTGGGGCGGCTCACGAGGTGATGGACGGGTCCGCGGGGGCGTCTCTGCCGGGGCGTGTGCCCGGTCGCCGCTCGTGGAGCTGTCGGCGGGGTTCGGCACACTGGACCGCATGGCCTCCGCGGAACCCAGCGACAGCACGACCACCCCTGCAGACGCCCCCGTCGAGTCCTCCGCCCCGGCCACCCTGGACCGGCCGGAGGAGTTCATCCCGCAGCTGACCCCCGTGCCTAACGCCGACCCGCAGTGGGTCGCCCTCGGCCGGCGCTACTGGGCGTGGCTCGGCTTCGACCGGACCGTCGCCAGCCGCACGCCCACGTCGCTGTGGGCGGAGACCACCAAGCCGATCTCCGCCGACACGGGCGTGGACGCCTCCCGTGTCTACCTCGTCGCCGCGGCCGGGATCCGGGCGACGTTGCCGGCGTTCCCGTGCCCGACCTGCGAGGCGCCGGTTCAGCTGCGCTCCCGCTCCAGCCTCGACTCGATCGCCGCCAACCGGGACGTCGCCGCCCACTGCGCCGCGCACGACGGGACCCTGCAGACCCACCTGGCCAGGTTCGCCGACCCGACCGGCCGCGCCGCGCTCGAGCAGAAGCGGCAGGCCGAGGTCACCCGCCGCGAGCAGCAGGCCGCGCAGCACCGCGCCCGGCAGCAGCTGACCCACGCGAAGGCGACCTTCGACCAGCTGCGCCGCTCCGCCGCCGCAGCCGCCTACCCGGTGCAGCTGGCCGACCCGCACGACTCGGTCGACTGGACCGCCGTCGGCGCCGACCTGCACACCGACCTCGGCGTCCTCGCCGGGCTCCGGTACGCGCCGGCCACCCCCATGCCGCCGGTGAGCACCTGGCCGGCGCCGCTGGCACCGAACACCGACCTGGAGTTCACGCTGCTGCGCGATGCGTACCGGGCGGGACTGCTGCGGGTCCACCCCACCGCCAGCCCGCTGAACGCGTTCGTGTGGACGGCCACGTTCGAGCAGGCGTGGGAAGCCGCCGAGCAGGACCCCGACCGGCTCACCGCTCCGGCCACCGACGGCTTCTACCCGCACGCCGCCGCCTGGTACGCCTCGCAGGGCGGCAGCCTCGGCACCGCCACCGACGCCCTCGACGCGCACCTCGCCGACAGGGTCCGCGCCTGGCTGGCCACCCACACCGGACAGGACGACCTGCGGGCCCTCGCCGCCGACCTGGTCGCCGCCGAGACCCGCCGCTACTTCGCTCATCAGCTCACCGAGTACCACCTGCCCGACGTGCCGGACAACCACGAGGCGCGACTGCGGGAGGCGATGCTCCGCGTCGCGGGCGTCCGCTCCCTCGCCGAGACGTACTGCCTCGTCTGGCAGGCCGTCCGGTCAGCCGCCGCCACCACCAGGTCCAGGCCACGCGCCCCGCTGGCCAACATGACCGCCCACGCGGCCAACCTGTTCGAAGAGCGGGCGCAGCGGGCCGTCAGCGACCCCGACTGGTTCATCAAGCCGTTCCGCGAGGACTCACGGGTGCCCCTGGCCGCCATCACCCGCACCCTGTTCCTCGGCGTGCTCGCGCTGGACCCGATGACCGCCTCCCCGCGCGACGTCACCGCGGCCCTGCCGCCGGCGACCACGCAGACGCTCCCCCGCCCGGCCACCGCACCGGACACCGTGGCAGCACCCGAAGACGGCAAACGCACCGACCCGACCACCCCCGACACCAGCACCCGCGGCGCCGCGCTCCGCGCGCAGGTCGCCCGGCTCGCGGAGCAGGACGAGCTCTCCGTGGACGTCCTGTCCGACTACCTCACCGACGTGCCCGCCGAGTGGCTGGCCGCGCTGAACGTCGACGAGCACTCCGCGACGACCCTCCGGCGCGCCGCAGCCGCCCTCGTCGACGTCCTGGACGCTATCGAGGCCGTCGCCGGTCCCCGCGCCGCTGCACTGGCCACCTACGCCGCCAGCACGCTGCTCACCGCCGAGGTCACCTGGGGCGCGGACGACGACGGCAAGCCGTACCGGGAGCTGGCGGGGAATCTGCTGTCCGACCTGATCCTCGCCGGACTCGAGCTGCCGGACGACGACCGTGAATCCGACACGACCGACCCCGAAGGGTGAATGGTGGGGTGACTGCATGGGCAACCGCGTCGACGTGCACGTGCCGATCGCCAGGCTGCCCGACGGCACACCGCTGCACGCCCCGCTGGGGCGCATCACCGCGGTCGACGCGCGCAATCGGGTGAAATGTCACGCCCGCGGTGCGCTGCTGGCGCACATCGCCGCCCACTTGTGCCGTCACGGCGTGGCGGTCACCGGTGACCGCAGCCGCTACGAACTGCCCGGTGGCACGTCGCTGACCGCGCCAGGTACCGCCGCGGCGAAGGTCGTCGAGGGACGAGTCCGGGCTCACGGGGCTCACCGGGCTCAAGGCACGGCAGCCGGCCGTGTCCCACCAGGTGGTGAGAAACCCCCATCGGGCTGGCGTAGGAGCTGCCTGGCCGGCAGGCGGTCGCCGCGCGGGACGTGCGATCAGCGGCATACGAAGCGGTCGCCGATCTCCTTCGGGATGTCGTAGGTCGTCAACCAGTCCGTCGGCGAAGGGGTGACCGTGGCGGCAGCCTGACAGGCCCCCGCCGGGTTGTGCCGGGCCACCGTGAACAGGGCCTCGGGCCCCTGGTCCATCTGCGCCGGTCGCGCCGGCGGCGCCAGGTGCCCCTGTCCTCGCCAGGCGGCCGCGAGCAGTAGCGGGTCGGCGGAGGCGCGGCGGTCGCCAGCGGCGGGGTTGCCGGCGAGCAAGATCTTGTACAGGTCCTGCCACGCCGGGAGCGCTTCGGAGTCGTCGGCGAACTCGCCGCCGTTGGCTCGGGTCGATGGCTACAACGGCACCTGGGCCCGGGTGCTCACCTCCTGCAGCGCGAGGCGCGACGCACGGAGGGCCGGGCCGAGACGAGATTGGTCGGCAGCCGCTGCTACTTCTTTTTTGTGCGACGGCGACCGCCGCTCGGACGAGATGGAGGGCACGTGATCAACAGCATCCAGCCAGACCCGGCCGACCGGGTCCTACACGGCATCCCCGGCGAGGCCCCCGACCCGGCGAATGCCGCCGGCTTGCTGTTCCACGCTGCATTCCTGCTCGCGCAGTCACACTACGACATCGCATTCCCTGAGCCCTCAGACCTGAACGAGGTGCTGGACGAGATGCTCGGCAGCGTGCACCGCACGCGTAAGGGCCTGGCTGGGACCCGGCAGCCCCGGCAGGGTTATGACTTCACCGTGTACGACACGGCAGGCACGCCCGCCGTTATGCCCGAAGACGGCCGCTTCTTCGCCCACTTGTGTGACACCGCGGGCGAGGAGTGGAGCGCGTTCTTCAACGGCCTCCTGCGTCGCAACACCGACAATGCGTGGAAGGTCGACCTCAGCGTCCTCGACACGAACTCCCAGCGGCTGCACACCGCCTACACGAGGCTGCATCCCGCCGCGGCCCCACGCGCGCCCGACCCCGCGCTTGTCGAGTACAGGCTGGACGAGCAGACCCGGACGGGCGGCCGCAAGCTCGACTCCGTTCTAGGGGTGGACCGGCGCGAGCCGATCGTTCTCGAGATCAAGACGAGCATGACCTTTCCGGAGCCCGACGGCCTGGACGTCTGGCGCAAGCAGTCCCCGCCGGAGGCGCGGCGGCTCGCCCGGGACGCCCAGCTATTGGCCGACGACCTGCGGCGTCCCGTCCGGCAGGCCGTGCTGTTCCTGTCCGGCAAGACGCAGCGCGGCATGTACGAGGTCGACAAGGTCGCGACTCAGCCGAGCCACAGACCCGAAGGGGAACTGGCCAACGTGCTGCGGCGCCGCATCTGGCTCCGGGCCGACGACCTGGCCTGGCTCGAGGAGTTCACGCCTACCTGGGTGGACCCATCCCTGCTGACCTCCCGCCGCCGCGGCGCGGGGCGACAGCCCTAGCGGCGGAAGGCGTCGCCGGCGGCACACCGTTGGCGCGCAGGCGCGGGCCGGGCAACCGGTTGATCCGACGCACTGCGACAGCCGTATGGCCGTGGATTCCGGTGTAAGTGTCGTCGCGCGACCTGCGGGTCTCCGGTAGGCGACACTGGGAACCGTGTCCGCCGGACGACAGATCGAACCGGCTGCTGTTCGCTAACCGCGACAGCGCCGTTGATGTGGCTGGCTGCGTATGCGGCGGGCGGGTCAATCCGGCGCCTTTCACGGCGCTCGAGGTCAGCCCGGGCGCGGTCGCCCCGATCAGAGAGCGACGCACTCAAACGCGGCCCGCCCGGCACGAGCCGACCAGTCCCCTATCGCCGAACGTCGAGCTGAGGACGCCGGTTGAGTCGTCACCCGTTTGCTGCCAAGCGGGTGACGACTCAACCGGCCGCACAACTCGAAACCAGCGCGCCAAGCCGGGCCCGCCCGTGAGCTAACGAAGAGAGCGATGCCCGCACTGGACGCTGCGCCGGGACAACGCCCACCTCGACCAACTGCTCCCCCGCCCCGCGGTTGTTGAGAACTTGCACGGAGTTGGCACGGGAAGTTGCACGTGCGAGAAGTTGCACCGTGCCAATCGTGGCCTTGTTGCCAGGGATTGCGTTGTGCCAACGCTTGCATGTGCCGGGACTTGCATGTGCCAACTGCGGGCGACGGCCGTCGGCCGATTCGATGGAGACTCGGGAGGCGATCCGTCTGGCGGGATGGCCGCCTGCTACTGCGCCCGCCGGGCACAGGGGCGGCCTCGCCGGCCCTGTGTTTGGAGCGGTGGGGCCTGACCCGCCGCAACTCCCCGGGCAAGTCGTGGCGGCTGCAAGGCCCCACAGATCGGGCCGGCTCACCCGACGCCTGTGCCTTGCGGCTCGACGGAAGGCCTGTACCGGCCCTAGGCGCGGGGGAACTCGCCGGTGGTCACGAGATCGTCGGCGACGTCGCGCACCTTCCGGTTGGTGTGCATCGAGGCCTGGGCCAGCGCTTGGAACGCCTGATCGGCGGTCAGCTTGCGCCGCTCCATGAGGATGCCCTTCGCCTGGTCGATGACGGCCCGGGACTGCAGGGCGGTCTGCAGGTTGTCGGCCATGTCCCGGGCCACCTGGTAGGCGTACAGGTTGCCCGCGGCTACCGCGGCGTAGGGCGCGAACCGGGTGGCCACCGACCGACTGGCCTCGTCGAAGGCGTGGGGACGACGGGCGTAGATGTTCAGCGCGCCGGTGACCTGTTCCTTCTCGTCGATGGGCAGCGGGACGGACAGGGAGCTGAGGTTGCCGTGCTCGACGGCGCGCGGGGTGTAGTCGGGCCACCGGTCGTCGGTGCGGGTGTCGGGAATCTCGGTGAGCTCGCCGGTGCGGGCGGCGTGCAGGCACGGTCCGTGGCCCTCGTCGTACTGCGTCTCGTCGAGGTCGGTGGCCAGGGCGCCGGTGGAGGCGACGGTGGTCGGCCGGTCCCGGACGAGCACGGACACCGAGGCCTCGGGGTTGCCGGGCATCACCGTCTTGGCCAGGTCGGCCACGGTCTGCAGCAGGCTGTCCATCGACAGCTCACGCAGGGACAGGCTGCCCAGACGCTCGAGTGCCTCGGCAGGGTCGCCGGGCTTCGGGTACTGCGTGTCGGCCACGGCGGGCCCTCCGGTCTGGTGACACCGGGGGCTGGGGACCTCGGTCGCGAACCCGGCAGGGTTCACGTGAATACGCCGCTGTCCGACGCACATTCGACGCCCGTTGCATCTCGGCGTCTGAATGCAGCGTACGCGCGCGCGGCAGGCCCCGCAGTAGTCGTGGCACCACCTGCGTAGATCACTGCGCGGAATCGGAATGCGCGTAGCGTCGCTGCGAGCCAAACACGTTCAGCATCGAGCGTGGCAGGTCAGGCCTCACCGGTACAGCGCGCCTCTGCTGGTGGGGCCGCCCTACGCCCGCTGCGCGTCGCCGCGACTTCCCCGCAGCCGTAGCGCGACTCGTGGAACCGCTCGCGGTTCCCGCGATCGGCCAGCCGTGCGTCCGCCCGTACGTCCGCACTGTGTCCCCCGACAGCCGCAGCTCATGTCGATGTGCGGCCGGACGCTTCAGCAACACCCACGTTTGGGTACTCGACGGGTACGAAACGTGACCTCGCCGTGACTCCGCCGGGCTACCGTCCTCCGGCCAGCTACACCACGGGGAGAGACCGATGACCGAGCACGCCGTCCAGATGCCAGCGCCCGAGCCGCTGGAGGCAGCCGACCCGCCTCTTGTTGAGCCCACACAGGAGCGGACCGGTTGGTGGTCTGCGTGGAAGCGCCCGGTCGCCGCGCTTGCCATCGGCCTCCTCGTCGGCGGCGGCATCGGTGCCGCGGTCGTGGCCGCAACCACCGACCCCACCCAGTCGGAGGAGTACGGCGCCCTTCAGGACGAACTCGACGCGGCCGAGAAGCAGGTGTCGACGTCCGAGCGCGAGGCGCAGGACGCGGCTGACAGCGCGCGGCAGATGGAGGACGAGGTCGCCCGGCGTGACGCCGAACTCGACGAGCGGGAGCAGGACCTCACCACGCAGGCGGCGGCCGTGACGGCGCGGGAGAAAGCAGTGACCGCGGTGGAGACCGAGATCGAGGCCAACTCCATCGCCCAGGGCACCTGGACTGTGGGCCGCGACATCGCGCCGGGCACCTACCGCACGAAGGAGGCCCTCACCGGCGAGTGCTACTGGGGCATCTACCGGTCGGGCAGCAACGGCAGCGACATCGTCGACAACGACATCCCCTCCGGCGATTTCCCGACGGTGCAGCTCAGCGAGGGCCAGGACTTCGAGAACAACGGGTGCGGCACATTCGTCAAGCAGTGATTGGGGCGGTGGCAAGGAAACACCGCACGGCCCCGTAGGGGCAGACGTTCCCGGGTGACCGCGTTGTCGCGGTTAGGGTGCGCAAGACAAATGGCACAGGATTACGGGGGCGCAGAAGTTGGCGGAAGAGACCTGGCATGAGGCGCGGCTGATTCCCACGTCCGGGATCAGCGGCGCTGACGAGCAGGAGCGTCGAGCTACCTCCGCTCTGCTTGCCGTGATTACAGCCGTCCGCGAGTTCGGCCGATCGCTGCTGCAGCCGCTCGGGGCGCCGGCAGGCAACGTGCAGACCTTCATCGAGGTGCCGTTCCTGTTGGGCGACAAGCGGTGCTATCCGGATGGGCTCATCAGGGTGACGCGCGGCCAGAAGAGCTGGACCGCCCTCGTGGAAGTGAAGACCGGGACGAACCAGCTCGAAGCAGAGCAGCTGGAGAACTACCTCGACATCGCGCGGGAGAATGGTTTCGACGCTCTGGTGACGATCAGCAACGAGATTCCGCCGATCGCCGGGCAGCACCCACCAAGCTGGACAAGCGCAAGCTGCGGAAGGTCGCCCTGTTCCACCTGCCGTGGAGCCAGATCCTGGCCGAGGCCGTCATGCAGAAGGAGCACCGGGGTGTCGCCGACCCCGACCAGGCGTGGATCCTGGGCGAGCTCATCCGCTACCTGGAGCACCCGCGGTCCGGTGCCCTGGAGTTCGAGGACATGGGACCGTCCTGGGTTGCCGTCCGGGATGCGGTCGGGGCCGGCACCTTGCGCGCCTCGGACAAGGGCGCAGCTGACGTGGCCGCACGTTTCGATGCGTTGCTGCGGTACGTGTCCCTGCGGCTCGGCCGCACGCTCGGTACCGAAGTTGTCCCCGCCCTGAGCCGGAAGGAGGCAGCGGACCCGGCGCAGCGCTCCGCCGCTCTGGTGGCGACGCTCGTCGGCGAGGGCCGGTTGACCGGCGCCATCCGCATTCCGAACGCTGTCGCGCCGCTGCACATCGAGATCGACCTGCGCTCGAACCGCGTGACGTGCATGGTCGAGGTCGATGCGCCGAAGGTCGGCCGCCCGGCGACGCGCGTGAACTGGCTGGTGCGTCAGCTGAAGAATGCGCCGGAGTCGTTGCGCGTAGAGGCGTTCGCCGCCTTCGCCCGTGGTGGAAGCACCGCAAGCCTGCTCCGAGAGGTGCGCGAAGACGCCGCCCTTCTGATCCAGGACCCAAAGAAGGACATTCGCGCCTTCCGCATCGCCCTATCCACTCCGCTCGGCATGAAGCGCGGTAGGGGTCGGGGTGGGGCGATCGACTCTGTCCTCGACGCGGTGGACTCCTTCTACGGCGAGGTGTTGCAGCACCTCAAGGCCTGGACCGCGGCGCCACCGAAGATGCGCGAGGTCGCGGAGCTGCCGGATGAGAGGCGCCCAGCGCTGGTGAGCACCGCGCTGTCGTCTCAGGACGGCGTGGAGACCGTGGACGAGCCGTCGAGCGACGAGGTCGTGGAGTTCGGGGACGACGAACTGCTGGAGAGCTCAGGGTCGTAGGTGGCGCCGCACGAACCGCAGAGCCCTGTCCAGTTCCGGTGACAGCGACCTGCTCGTGCGCGACGATCCGCTCGTGGCCACCGGGCGTGGAACGCGGGATGCGGCGGCGGATGCGCTGACCGCGCTCCTCGCGCCGTTCGCCGACCCGGCGCTGCCCGGGCGGCTGGTCGATGTGCCACCGGACGTGGCCGCGCGGGCGCTCGACCTGCTCCCGTTGGACATGCGCACCGCCCGTCTAAACCTCAGCCAGCCCCCGATGGCGTGGTTGGTGGCCACGGCCGCGGAACTGGACGGCCGGCTGGTGGGGGCGCTGGAGCCGGGTCGGGCCTTCGCCCGACTCGATGGGGTGCAGGTCGACGCCGCGCTGGCCCGAACGCTGGCCGAGCGGGTCGCCGCCGCGTGGCCCGACACCATCGGCGCCCCCGCGGCGCTGCCGGCGGCGACCGCCGAGGCCTGGACCAGCTGGACGGCCGCGTGGCCGATCTGGTCAGGCATCGGAACGGACCTGTTGCACGGACCGCTCCCACCTGACGCCGCGGTCCTAGGCCTGGAATGGGACTGATGTGGCCGGGCACGCCCGGCCGTGCATCGAGTCGGTGACGCCCCGGCCGGGTCACGTGCCTCGGCGGGGACGCCGAGCTACACCACCGGGGTGACCGCTACGACTGTCCGCCTGCTCGACGAGCGCCACTTCGACCCGCCGCGGATCGTCCTGGTGGAGCACGGCGGCCGGTGGTGGACCGGTCTGCAGTCGGCCTGGCGGTTGTGCGACGACGGCCGTGGGTGGCGCGCGGATGTGACCTGGCTCGAGCAGCACGACTGGGGGCCGGGCCGGTACCTGACCACGGTGCCGCCCGGGCGGCTTCGGCCCGCCGACTGAACGTGCGAAGACTGCCCGTGGTCAGACCGTCGGGCGCTGGGTCGGGCTCTGCCGGTACTCGAGGGCCTCGGGAACTCCTCGCCGTGCAGCAAGGCGGCCAGCAGCGCCGTCACCGCGCCCGGGGGCCGGCGTGGCAGAACTCCGCCGGGGTGACCGAGGTTGACCCGCTTGGCGGCCCGGTGGTGATGCAGGGCGCTACCGAAATCAGGGGATGGGTGTCGGCAGGAGCCCAAGTCCGAAGCGTTTCGCCTCAGCGCCGCAGATGCCGTGTGCCCAGGCGCGGGCGTACAACTCCTGCCATCTGGAGAGGCTGTCGACGAGCACCTGGTTCGTCTCGCGCCGCAGCCGGTTCCAGCTTTCGTTGTCCGTGCCCAGCAGGGGCCGGAGGTCCGCCCGACTGGCGAACGCTTCGTCGACCAGCCGGTCCCACATCCTCGCGGGCGAGTCCGCGTCCTGCGGGCTGCCTGCCAGATGGTCGAGGTTGTAGAACCGACCGCGCTTGGCGTAGGTCGTCAACGTGTCGAGAAGCTGACGCAGGTGTGGGTCAGTGCCCGCAGCGTCCAGCAGCGGAGCGATGACCGCCGGATGCGTCGCCCGGTCGAGCCGAGCGGCGATGAGTCCTCTGCAGTGCTGGTCGAGTCCGGCCAGGTCGTGCCCGTACCTCTTGAGCACCTCATACGCCGGCCACTCGCCAGTTTCGTCGGCGTGGGTCAGGCCGAACGTCAGCTTCAGCAGCTTCTCGCAGCCGGTGGCCAGCAAGACCATGAGCGGCTCGGCGTCCCGCACCGCGAACGAGTAGTCGTGCCACAGCTCCCGCCCCCGCCGCAAGAGAGACCCGGCGGCGTCAGTCTCGGCAACGAGGAACGTCCAGTCGGGCGGATGGCCAGGCGTCTGGGTCACTGCGACAGAACCAGCTGCGCCGCCGCGGGCGAGATGGGCCTACAGCTCCCAAACCTGGTCAGGGTCGTCCAGCGCAGCCCGCACCTGAGCCAGATCGCCCATGTCCGCCAACGGCGAGCTCTTCGCGACATCGACGATCCCGGCGACGACGCTGTGAAGGGCAGCGTTGTTCCCTTCGTCCAGGGCGCGGTCGAGGCGCGCGAACATCTCCTCGTAGACCACACGGCGCTCGGCGAATACCTGGTCGAAGTAGTTGCGGAGCACTGCTTCGGCTGTCTTGATCCGAGAGACCTCGGTCTCCTGGTAGACGGCCAACCGCCTGCGCTTGGTCGCCTCCTCGGTGTGTACGCGGAGGAACTTCTGCGTCGTCTCAACGATCTGGGTGAGCGCGGAGAGGCCATCGACCGCCGGCACCGTCCGCTTCGCTCCCTCCACGATCTCTCCGACCAGGGGCTTGGTTCGCTCAGCCATCGTCTTCCTTCGCAGTCATTCGTCGGTACTTCACTGTCAGCGCCTCCGACTCGTCGGTGAGGTCGCCGTCTGGGCTGATCAGGCGTGTCGCTGCGACGTCCTGAACGGCCTTCACCAGGGTCATTGCCTTCTGAAACAAGGCGGCGTGCTGTTGCGCCTCGAACGTCACCGACTCCAGCTCGTCGAGCGCGGAAACGGCCTGTGCACGAAGTTCCGTCAGCACGTCGTACATCTCGGCCGCGCGCTGGTTGACGGCGCGCAGGTGTGTGTCGGCCAGGTCGAGGTTGGCACACTCGATGGCCCTGGCTGCTTCGTACTGTCTGGCGTGCGCCAGTGCCTTGACTCCCAGGACCTTCGCGTGGGCGCCAGCGACCAGCAATCCTGTGCCCGCAATCGCGACCTCGTACGCCTTCCTGCCGAGCGCCATCCCGCCGCCGCCGCTCGCGCGGCTCCCCCCGCCGAAGAACGCTCGGGTGGCCTTCTCCTTGGCTGCGCCGTGCAGCTGGGACAGCGCAGTGCCCGTGCTTGCGGTGCCGTACTTGTCGGCAGCTTTGGAGATCACGTTGGCGGTGCCGCTGCTCGCGGCGACCGTGCGGATGGCCGCGGTGACCCAGTCTCCGGCGTCGACCTCGTGCTCTGTGGGCGTCGGCGTTGACGTCACTGAGAGTTCGATGCCGTCGACGAGCAGACGCTCGATCCGCCGCACCTGCCGGTCGTGTCGATGAAGGAACTCCACCATCCGGTGCACCACGTCGGTGTAGCTCTGCCGCTGGAGCCTGGCGAACGCGGCGAGGCGCTCGTCTGTCGCGGCCTTGCGGCGGTCGGACAGCGCCTTTCGCGCCAGGTACTCCTGTTCGGCGACGTCCTCGCGTTTTCGCGCCTCGCGCTGGTCCAGCGCGCCCTTGGCGCCCAGGGCGGTACCACTGGTGCCGGCGAGCGTGCCCACGGCGAAGAGCACAGCCGGTACTCGCCTCAACCCCATGTGGACCTCCTTGAATCGGGGGCAGCCACTGGCGAGGCAGCCCGGACCGCCAGGCCGCCAGCGACACGGTCATCGCCGGTCGAGCACAACGGCGTCGCGATCGGGAGTATGTCCACGGAACGGGAACGTCGACTGTCGCTCACGGCCGCTCCCCGGGCTGGGGTCGCCGCAAGCCGCTGGCACGCACCACCTGCCGGCCGACCGCCGCACGCACCGCCTCCTCGGAGCCGACGACCCGCACGCTGCGACTGGCCCGAGTCACCGCGGTGTAAAGCAGCTCGCGAGTGAGCAGCGGCGACGTGGCTGGGGGCAGCAGTGCGGTGACCGCCTCGAACTGGCTGCCCTGACTGCGGTGCACGGTCAGCGCGTGCGCCGGGCTGACCGCCGACAGCCGGGACAGCGGCACCAGGGCCGGTCCGGCGCCCCGCGGGAACGCGGCCCTCGGCCCATCGGGGGTGCGCACGACGACGCCGGTGTCGCCGTTCCAGAGCTTGTTCTCGTAATCGTTCGCGGTGACGATCAGCGGCAGCCCGGGCGCCCACTCCCCCGCTGCCGCCCCGGTGAGCCGGCCGGTGCGGTCGTTCCAGGCGGAGACGCCGAAGGGTCCGTGCCGGTGCGCGCAGAGCAGCCGGTGCCGGCCCAGGAGCATGAGGCAGCGGTCGGCGTCGCCGGCCTCCGCCGCGGCATGCATCTCGCCGGCCACATCACGGACCTGCTCCTCGAGCGCCGCGGTGGTCGGATCCAAGACGAGACCATCACCGCCAGCTAGCAGCTCCAGGACCCGATCGGCGTCGCCCGTGCGCACCGCCTCCGCAAGCCCGGCGATGTTCGCGCCGTATCGCTGTGACACCCGCAGCCGCACGACGCCGTTGCGGAGCTGCCGACGGTCGTCGTCGTGGAGGTCGGCTGCGTCGCCTGCCGCCTCCGCGGGAACGCCGTCTACCGCGGCAGGCGGTGCGGGCCGGTGCACCAGGTCGCTCAGCACCGCGCCGGCGTCAACCGGCGTGAGCTGGTCCGGGTCTCCCACGAGGACGAGCCGCGCGGTGGGCCGCAGCGCCTCGAGCAACCGCGCCATCATCGTCAGCGAAACCATCGAGGACTCGTCCACGACGACGATGTCGTAGGGCAGCCAGTTGGTCGCATCGTGCCGGAAGCGGCTGCGGCTGTCGGGCCGCCACCCGAGCAGCCGGTGGAGCGTCTGCGCAGTGAGATCCAGCGGCAGACCCACCGTCGCCGCCTGCTCCAGCACCGACTCCTGCAGGCGGGCGGCCGCCTTGCCGGTGGGTGCGGCCAGCGCGACGCGCGGAGGCGGACCGGGCTGGTCGAGCAGCAGCCGCAGCAACCGGGCGACGGTGTGCGTCTTGCCGGTGCCCGGCCCTCCGGTGATCACGCTGATCCACCGGCCGGCGGCCACCGCGGTTGCCAATCGCTGCAGGTCCGGTGGTGGTCCGGCGAACAGCGTCGGCAGCGACGCAAGGTTCACCGTCGACTCCGGCCGGGCGGCGCGTTCGTCGAGCGAGCGGCGGACCTGCTGTTCCTGCTGCCAGTACCGGTCGAGGTAGAGCAGCCCGTTGACCAGCCGCAGCGGCCGCCACGGGGCATCAGGGCCGACGGCGACCACCGGGCTGTCGTGGAGCGGTGACCAGTCCTTCGGCCAGGTCAGCTCGATCGGTTCGGCGTCCTCGTCGGGCACCACGGAGTCCGCGACGGTGGCGAGCTCGACGCACACCGAGCCGGCGCGGACTCCGCGTACGGCGAGTGCTGCGGCGAGCAACACCGTCTCGTGCTGCTCGCCACCCAGCCGGGCCAGCCGCAGGGCGACGTGCACGTCGGCGGCGGTGAGCACGCCGGCCTCGGCGAACTGCCGCAGCAGACCGTCGGCGCGGACCGGGATCACGGTCGCCCCGCCAGCAGGTCCGAGAGCTCAGGCACCAGCCCGGCCGGTGGCGTCCAGGTGAAGACACCGGCACCAGGCGGGGTGGCCGCGCCCGCCATGCCGCGCACGAACAGGTAGAGCACCGGTCCGATGTGCCGGTCAGGGTCGTATCCGGGCAGCCGCCACCGCAGGTAGCGGTGCAGGGCCACGCAGTAGAGCAGGGCCTGGAGCACGTAGTGAGCGCGCTGCATCTCCTCTGCCATCGCCTCGGGGCGGTAGTGCCACGTGGTCAACGGCTCGGCGCCGAGCCGGTTCGTCTTGTAGTCGACGACGGCGAACACCGGCCCGGGCAGCCGGAGGACGGCGTCGATGCTGCCGGTGAGGAACCCGCGCAGCGCCTGCGGAGTCAATGTGGCCAGCAGGTCGGGGTAGCCGGCCAGCGGCCCCAGGTCGTAGCGCCGCAGCAGGTCGACGACGTCGGCCAGCGTGGCGTGCGGCACGGCGTCGTCGCCACCGGCCAGCGGCAGCTCGAAGTCGAGTTCGGCCAGCCGGTCGGTGGCGGCGATCGCGGCCAGCGGGAGCCCGAGGTCCCCGAGCGGGGTGGCGAGCACCGGCCGCAGGCCGTCGGCGAGCGCCTCGGCGGCGACGCCGGGCACCAGGTGGCGGGCGACCCCCTGGGCGCACCGCTCATCCAGCGCCTTGGGGTTGAGCTCCTCCAGCACGGCATGCACGAGGGTGCCGAAGGCCGCCCCGCCGGGAAGATCGGTGAGCGGGGACGGCAGCGCGTCGGTGGGCGGCGCCTCGAGCGGTGTCTCCGTGTCGCGCTCGTCGTCCTTGCTCGGAAGGTCGGGCTCGCTGGCGAGGTGCTGTTCGTGCGCGTCGCGGGTGAGCGCGCTGTAGGAGGTCCGCCGCCAGTTCTCGTCGAGCGTGCGCGTGAAGCTGCTGACCGACAGCTCGGGAGCCGGCGTACGCGGCGGCTCCCACCGCGGCACCGCGCGGCCGCTCGCGTCGGCGACCTGGATGCAGCCGGCGGACCGGGCCGACAGCGCGGCGAGCGCGGCCGCGACGTCGTCATCGGCGGGCGGCTGCACCCGGGCGGCCGGCTCGGCGCCCGGACCGGCCGCGCCGAACAGCAGCCGGTTCAGCGGAGCGGCGGCAGTGTTGCTGCTGGGCGCCCAGTGGGCGACGACCTGGCAGCGGGCGCGGGTGAGCGCCACGTACAGCAGCCGCAGGTCCTCGCCGGACTCCTCGGCCTCGTGCCGGGCGCGCGCCTCGGCGTACCCGCGGCCGGCCGAACCGCCGACGTCGAGCACTCGCTGCCCCTGGTCGTCGTGCAACCGCAGCACCTGCGGGTTGTCCGGGGTCCACCGGTCCCAGCCGAAGGGCACGTAGACGACGGGAAACTCCAGGCCCTTGCTCACATGGACGGTCATGATCTGGACGGCGGCCGCGTCGGATTCCAGGCGCCGGCTGCGCTCGTCGGCCCCCTCGACCGAGGCCTGGGCGATGCGCCGCCGCAGCCACTCCACGAGCGCGGTAAGGCCCAGCGACTCGCGCTGCGCCGCCGCGTGCAGCACCTGGCCGATGTGCCGGAGGTCGGTGAGCACCCGCTCCCCATCCGGCCAGGCAAGCGCGCGCTCGGGCAGACCGGTCTCGGCGGTCAGGACCTCGAGGCAGGCGGCCACCCCGCGGTCGCTCAGCACGTCCGCCCAGCGTCGCAGTTGCGGGCCGAGCTCGTCGGCGATCTCATCGCCTGCGGCGCCCAGGGAGTGCTCGTCGTACCCGAGGAAGACCGACAGCGCTGCGGAGCGCACCCGGCCGGCCCGGTGCGGCTGCTCCAGCGCCTCCAGCAGGCGCAGCCAGGAAGTGGCGCTCGGAGTGGAGAAGACGCTGCCGCCGCCGGCGAACACGGCCGGCACCCCGGCGCGACCCAGCGTCTCGCGCACGAGGTGTCCCTGGGCGTTGGTGCGCACGAGCACCGCCAGGTCGCCGGGACGCACCGCCCGCCCCTCGTACTGAGCGCCGCCGGACAGCAGCTCGACGACGTCGGCCGCCACGTCACAGGCGACGGCGTCGCGGAGCCGGGCGACCGAGGGCAGGCCCTGCCACATCCGTCCGTGGCCGGTGCGCTCCAGCCGGCGCAGACGCAGCGGTGCACCGGCCCCCGTCAGCCGCGCCTCCGGATGGGCCGCATCGACAGGCCGGACGACGATCCGCTCGTGCCCGAGGGCGGCGCCGCCGAAGAGCAGGTCCAGCGCGCCCAGCAGCGGCGCGTCGCTGCGCCAGTTGGTGCCGAGGGTTGCCTCGGTGGTCGCCTCGGCAGCGGCCGCAAGGTAGGTGGTGACGTCACCCCCGCGGAAGGCGTAGATCGCCTGCTTGGGATCGCCGATCAGCACCAGCGTGGTGCGGCCGTGGAACGCGCGCTCCAGGATCTCCCACTGCACCGGGTCGGTGTCCTGGAACTCGTCCACCATCACGACCCGGTACCGGGCAGCCACCCGCTCGCACGCCACCGGCCCCGAGGTGTCGTCGGTGAGGGCGTCGCGCAGCAGCGAGAGCCAGTCCTCGTAGTCGACCAGCCCCACGGCCCGCTTGCGGCGCTCCACCTCGCGGCGGACGGCGGCCGCGGCGCGGCGGCGCCGGCCGGCTTGCCCCTGGTCGGTCAGCGGCCACAGTGTCGCCTGCCGGTCGCTGCCCACCGCACGGCGGCCGAGTTCCAGCAGCTCGGCGTGGGAGAGGAAGGGCGGGTCGGCGGAGCCGGCGAAGGTGCGCACGTAGAGGTCGTCGACCACCTCGCGCACGAGGTCGTCGATGTCCTCGACGAAGACGGCGGTGGGGTCGGCGTCGGCTGCCATGCCGAGCCCGGCCAGCATCTGCGAGCAGAACGAGTGGGTGGTGGCGATCGTCGCCTCGTCGAAGCCGGCCAGCGCCCGAGCGAGCCGCTGCCGCCGGCGCTCCACCTCGTCGTCGGGCACGTCGGCGAGCAGCTGCAGGATCGGGTCGCGCTCGTTCTTCCGGGCGGTGTCGGGGTCGCGCAGGCCGCGTTCGGCGGACACCAGGCGCTCACGCACCCGGTCGCGGAGCTCGCGCGAGGCGGCGTTGCCGAAGGTGACCAGCATGATCTGGGACAGCTCGGCCGATCCCTCGGCGACGTAGCGCGCGGTGAGCGCGGCGATGGTGAACGTCTTGCCTGTGCCGGCGCTCGCCTCCAGCACCGTCGTGCCGGTCGGCAGCGGGCCGCAGACATCGAAGGCGTTCACGAGAACTGCTCCGCCGCGCGGATCGGCGTCCAGAGCCGGCAGGCCAGCGCGCCGAAGCGGGTGGTTTCGCCGGCCCACTGCTCCCCGTCGCCGGGCTCGGCCGCGACGAGCTGCTCGAACGCCGGCTTGTCGCCCCACACGTACTGGTGGGACCGGTCCTCGCGCTCGCCGCCGGATTCCCGGTTCCACTCCTTGCGCGCGGTGTCGAGCGCTCGCTCGGGCGGCCTGCCGTCCAGCCGCTCCCCGGCGTACGCCCACGAGGTCTTCACGGCCATCGGCAGCGGCTCGCACATCCCGCGGTCGTACAGATCCACCAGGTCAGTCAGCGCGTCCACCGGATCAGGCGGCGCCGTGATGGTCGACGTACGCGCCCGGTCCCGGGAGCGGCCGACGGTGATCGCTCGCCCCGTTCCCTCCACGGCCGCCAGTGCCAGCGCAAGCACCCAGCCCCGCGCCCGGTGCTTCGCTGACAGGCTGGAGTAGGTGACGGTGACCACCGCGCCATCGCGCACTCCGTTGACCGTGCCGGAGAGTTCCCGGCCACTCAGGTCGAGCCGGACGTCGACCGTCCGGGGCGTGGGGGCGACAGCGGCGCGGCCGGCGGCGACGAGGGCGTCGACGCGGCCGCCGACCCGCTGCAGCACCTGCTCGCCCAGGCCGCGCGGTGGCAGCGTGCCGCGGAGCCACTCGGCCAGCCGGGCGTCCTCGGGGCGGGTGCCGCGGAGGCCGGCGGCCAGCAGGCGCTCGCCCACCGCCCACTCCTGCAGGCCATCGAGGGTGGAGGCGAGCGCGTCGGCGACCTCGTCGTCCTCGCCGGGCAGCGTGATGCGCAGCCGCTGCCGCAGGTAGGCCTTGACCGGGTGCTCGAGGAAAGCGACCAGGTCCTCCAGGGCGACCGGCCCGGTCAGCGGCCCGAGCGGGCGGCGCTCGGGCTCCGGCTCGCGGGGCCGCACCGAGCGGCGGGCGCCGGCCAGACTCACCGGGTCGAAGCTCGCCGGCGGTGTGCCGGTGAAGGAGCGGACGTCGTAGGGCTGCAGCGGGTGCCGGGTGAAGATGTCGGTGCGGGCGCCGGGCACCATCGCATCGACCACGTCGAGGAGCTCACCCAGCGGAACGGCCGGCGGCCGCAGGGCGCCGCTGACCGGGTCGGCGCCGGTGTAGAGCACGACCAGCCGCTCGCCGGCCGCCATAAGGGCGTCGAGCAGCAGCTGGCGGTCCTCGCTGCGAACATCCCGCTCCCCAACACACGGGTCGCGTGCCAGCACGTCGTCACCGTCCATGCCGGCCGTGCGCGGGAAGACACCGTCGTCGAGGCCGAGCAGCACGACGACGCGGTGCGGCACCGACCGCATCGGCACCAGCGTGCAGACCGTCAGGTTGCCGGTGCGAAAGTTCGCCCGGGTGGGACGCCCACGCAGGCGATCGGCCATCAGCTGGCGCACGTCCGCGAGCCGGATCAAGGCCACGCCGCCCTCACCGGCCTCGGCCAGCTCACGCCGGGCCTGCCCGAGCTGCCAGGCGTCCGCGGGGTCGGTGTCGGTGAGCAGGTCGAGGGCGCCGGTCAGGGTGTCAATCCAGTACCCGGCCGGGTGTTCGCCGCTCAACGCCGTCAGCACGTCCTCGAGCCGGTCGAGCAGCTCGGCAAGCCGACCGGCCAGGTCGATGTCGCTGCTGTCGACGTCATCCAGTGGCAGTGCGCGGTCGAGCCAGACCGGCTCGTCCTCGGACGTCGTCACCCCGAGCAGGACGCGGTCGAGCCCGGCCTGCCAGGTGTTCTGCGCGACCGAGTCCAGTCCGAACGGACGCCGGGTGGCGGTGTCGATGCCCCACCGGACGCCGGACCGTGCCACCCAGTCGCGCATGCGCTCCAGCTCGTCGTCGGTGAAGCCGAACCGGCGCCGCACGCCAGGAGTGGCCGCGAGGTCGAGCACCTGGCTGGCGGTGACCCGGCTCTGCGCGAGGTCGAGCAGCGCGGCCACAGTGTCCAGCAGCGGATTCGTCTGGCGCAGGCTGCGGTCGGCCAGCCGCACGCGGAGGGCGCCGCCGGGGTGCGGTGATTCCGCACCGAGGCCGAAGGCGGCCGAGATCAGCGGCGCGAACGTCTCGACGTCGGGACACATGACGAGGACGTCGCGCGGCTCGAGAGTCGGGTCGTCCTGGAACATGCGCAGCAGCAGCTCGCGCAGCACCTCGACCTGCCGACCGGGACCGTGGCAGGCGTGCACCTGCAGGGTGTCATCGAGGTCGGCGGCGCCCGGGGAGACGTCGTCCCGGAGGTCGGCCTGGAGGCGGCCGAGCAGGGTCGCCGGTCGACCGGCGTCGTGGTGGTGCTCGTCCTCGTGCGGCGGAAGGCGCAGCTGCAGCTCACGGACGTCGCGGGCGAGGCTGCGCAGCAGCGGATGGTCGGGCAGCGTCGCCGTATCGTCCTCGCGCCGGCGTCCGGCGGTACGGCCCTCGAGCCGCTTCCACAGCACCGGGCTGGGGTGCGGCAGCCAGAGGTGAACGTCGCGGTGCTCGGCGAGCGCGCCCAGCACCGCTAGCGCGTCGGCGTGCAACCGGGTCGGGCCGAAGATGCTGATCCGCTCGGGCAGGTCGGACAGCGCGGGGTCGTCGCGCAGTGCGGCGCACTCGACCTCGAGCCGCTCGGCCGGGCTGGGGCCGAGCCGGTTGCGCAGCCGTCGCCACAGCTCCGCCTGCCAGGTCAGGTCTTCCGGCAGCGGGTCGTGCCCGTCGGTGTCCCGGCCCTCGGCCCAGTCACGCAGCATCTGCGGCCGGTGGGCCGCGTAGGAGCGGAAGAGGCCGGCGAGGCGGGCGGCAGCGGTCCAGCGGCGGCCGCGGCGGTGGTCGTCGGCGCCGTGGTCGTGGCCGAGGTGCTGCGCGAGGACCCGGCACCACGGCTCCCCGAGGTGCTCGTCGACCACTTCGAGCAGCGGCCACACCGGATCGGCCCAGGGGTCGTCCCACAGGTCGGAGCCACGTGCGGCGGCCAGCGCCTCGTCGACCAGCCGACCCGCCGATGGGAAGACGACGCCGGAGCAGATCCCGTCGCCGGCCGCCCCGGCGCCGAGCACCGTCGACAGCCGCTGCGCCAGCCACCGTTCCACGCCCTTGGCCGGGACGGCGACGACCTCGGACGCGAAGGGGTCGGCCAATGGCGTCGCGAGGACGGCCGCCAGCCCGTCGGCAAGACGCGCCGTCCGTTCGGCGCGGTGGACGTGGAGCACTCGAGCTGTCTACAGGACGGGTGCGACAGAACGAGCGGAACGACTCACTCCGAGTGACCAAACCGGCAGGGTCGGCGATTGCACCTCGGTGCCGTCGTCGGCAGTGCTGCGCACCAGCCACTGGCGGTGCATCCACTTCAGGCACAGGTCGCGGCCGGAACCGGTCGGCAAGTTCGACGCCGGCACGCCGGCCGGCGCAGCTTGTCGAGGTAGGCGTCAACCTGGTCGTGCAGCCGCGGCGCGGGGATGCTGCGCATGTCGCGGCCGAACGAGCTGCGGAAATGGCGATAACGACCGGCGCCAGGCTCCGGTGCAGGAGGGTGAGCGTCGCCTGGTCGAACGCGCGAGCCGCGGCCGGGTGCGGGTTGATGCGCATGCTCAGGTAGGCCGGCGTCGCCCAGCGACGACGGGGCAGCTATCCGCCGGCCTGACGGCCAATCCACTGCTGGTGCGTCTCAGACCAGTCCGCCCTGTGCTGTCCGGGATGGACCAGCGGCAACACCTCCAGGCTCTGCCCGCCTACGTCGGCGCGGTGGCGACGGCCGTAGTCGCGGCCCCGGTCGAGCCGGTCGGGGAGGTCGCCGCCGAGCAGCAGTGCTGCGACGGCCAGCGCCTCGCTGCCCAGCGTGATGAGCAGGGGCGCGTTCGAGTCGCGAATCTCCTCCACCAGGCGCGCCCCCTCCTCAAGAACGGCACGCCGAACCAGGTCGCGGGTCGACGGCCGGTCGGGCAGCTGGTGCACCGGCAACCCGTGCATCCCCGCGAAGGGGTCGTACCGCCCGGACATCGCGCTGCCCTGACTCCGCATCCCGCGGTGCACGTGAAAGAACGGCAGGGCGTCTGTCATCCAGACCTGGTCGAAGTTCAGCTCCAGCGGGCGCAGGTAGCGGTCCTGAACCGCCCGACCGGAGGAACCGTTCAGCTGGCCGACCGGGTCAGCGGTGCCCCACTCCGGGCGCCAGCCCACCGAGCGCCGCCACTGATCGACCAGCTCGGCCTCGCCCTGCCCGGCCCAGAACGGCCACGGCTCCTTGGCCACGGCTAGCGCAGCGATACTCCGCTCCCGATAGGTCCATCTGATGTGCAGGGCGGAGGGGTACACCCCGAGCACGAACGCCCGCGCCTGCTCGACCCGGCGCGGTGAGCACCGGCCGGACGGCTGACCGAACGGGAAAACGCCTGCTAGGGGATGCACACCTGGGGTCTACCGCATCGAGAAGGACGAGGCAGCGCACCCCCACGACATCGGGCCCCGCACCGGCGTTGCGTGAGAACCTGGGGCGCTCAGGTGGGATGTCGCTGGCGTGTGCTCCGGTTGGCCCACGTATCGGCCGGCAAAACGCCTGTCGTTCCTGCCGATGAAGACCACGTGCTTGAGCCAAACCCTGACCGGCGGACCTACGACCCACCGCGCACAGTCCGAGTGCTGCATGACGACGGTTGCTGGTACCGCGGAGCTCAGTTCGAATGGGTGCGCTGGCCGACCGGCCAGTGGCGAGCCGGGATCCGGTACACGACGAGCCCGGGGTCGACATTCCTTCGGTCGGTGCCTGCCGAGCGGATCATCGCCCACGTCGACTCCCACCTCACCGAGAGACCGTGAAGGCCAGCCGTACGGCCGGGTCGGACACCTGGTTCGGTCGGGAGCCGCCGTTGGCCGACAGCGCAAGCCGAGATCAGCGCGAGTAGCGAGGCGACCTCCGCTGCGCCGAGTAAAGTGCTCGACAGCGAGCAACAGCTGCGACGCCTTTCGCGTGGCGATCGTGCCGCAGAGCTCCCGTGTCGTAGCCCCTGCCGATGACAGCGCTCCCGCGCTGCTGCACGATCCGCCCATGCCAGCGGAACGGTGCGCGTGGGACGGGACGGCGCAAGAGGTGGCCGCGCTCCTCGCGCCGTATGCCGACCCCGAGCTCGCCGGGCGGCTCGTCGACGTGCCACCGGAAATCGGGGCGCGGGCCGTCGCCCTTCTTCCGCCGGACCTGCGCACCGCTCGCCTGAACCTCAGCCAGCCACCCATGTCGTGGCTGGTGGAGGTCGCCGCAGCACTGCAGGGCAGGTTGGTGGGCTCGCTGGAGGCTGGCAAAGCCTTCGTCCGTTTCGATGGGGTGCAGATGTCATCCGCGCGGGCGAGGCAGCTCGCGGTTCGCATCGCGGAGACCTGGCCCGAGACCGCGGGCGCCCCTGCGGCTCTCCCGGCCGCAACGGCGGAGGCCTGGACCCGGTGGACGGCCCACTGGCCGACCTGGACGGGCAACGGCGAGGACCTGCTGAACGTACAGCTCCCGCAGGATGCCGCGGTGGTGGGCGTCGTCTGGGACTAACCGATCGGGCAAGCCCAGCGGACCGCGCGGCATGGTGGCGGGCGGAGGCCTCACGCGCTGGGCTTGCTAGCCCCGACGCAGCGCCCGGGATGAGTCGGCAAGAAGGAGGCCGAAAGTTGCCCCAGAGCTTGTCTATTACGCTGTCAGCGTAGTAGAACCGGCTCGTGGATCAGCGAGGTGCCGCCCTTCTCCGGCGGCGGGAGTCCGTCAGCGGGACGACGGTGGCGGGCTACGCGCCTCGCGCGCGCGAGCTCTGCCCGCCCAAGTCGCTGGCCACCTACGCCGCCGGTTTCGACCGGCTGGTCGGGCGGTTCGGCCCCACTCCCCTGCCGGTCGTGCGACTCATCGACCTCGAGCAACAGCGAGACGCCGTGCGCCGCGAGGTCGGCGAGGCCCAGGTGCGTCGCGCCGAGGCGCGCGGCCGGGAGTTGCGCAGCTACGACCCTGATGCGCACGGGCACGGCGCGGCAGAGAACTACGTCCGGTCGGCGCGATTCTTCTTCCGCACGGCGGTGAAGGACGGGGTGCTGGTTGGCTCCCCCGCGGTTGATCTGGCGGCTCCGCCCCGCCCTCCGGCGCCTGAGCGTCCTCTGACTGAGGACGAGCTGCTCGACCTGCGGAGGATCGCGGGCTGGACCGGCAAGGACCCCGAGCTGGACGTCCTCCTGCTCGACTTCCTCCGGCAGACGGCGGCGCGCCAGGAGGGTGCGCTCAACCTGCGCCGCGCCCATCTGCACCACGCCGCGCGCGCGGTGACGTTGAGCGAGAAGCGCGGAACGGTCCGCATGCTCCCGTTGAGCAGCGCCATGCTGCGGCGACTCGACGACTTCTCCCGCGACCGCGGCGGCCGCCGGCCGCAGGACCACGTCTTCCGCTACCAGAACGGCACACCGCTGACCCGGCGCCGGTTCAACTCGCTGTTCGACCGCTTGGATCGGCACTGCGACTGGTCCGAGCAGCTCGACGTCGGAGCGCACTGGCTTCGACACACCACGCTCAGCGACATCGCCGCGGTCGGTGGCCTGCGGGTGGCCCAGGCCTACGCCGGCCACAAGCCCGGACGGCGGAACGCCATCGAGATCTACACGCAGGTGGAGTTCGACGACCTCGTCGCCGCCTACGAACAGGTGTTCGGGTCGCGGTGACCCAAGACCGCCCGGCGGACGGCGTACCCCGGATCTGGGCCGACTGGGATCAGCGCGATGCCGACGGGCGGGTGTGGACGTTCGCCGCGGACAGCGACGAGCCGCATCGGCTGCGCCCCGGCGTGCTCGTGGATGCCGGACCCGCTGGCGACGTCCGCCCCGCCGTCGTGGTGGACGTGCTCAGCGAGCGCTGGCGCACCGTCGTGCTACTCCGGGAGGTGGCCCCACATGCCGACGGGACCGGATAGCTCCCGGGGCGCAGACCCGGGCGACACCCATCCTGGCGCCTCCCACCGGTCCGGGCGCCGATCGCTAGCCTCCGGACATGCCCACCATGCCGTCGGAGAAGCGACTGACGGACGGCATGGTCCTGCTCGGGGTGCGACTGCGCGAGATCCGCAAGGAGCGCGAACAGACGCTCAACGACGCCTCTGCCGCTGTCGGGTTGGCCGTGTCGCATCTGTCCGACATCGAGCGCGGCACGAAGCTCCCCTCGGTGCCGGCGCTGCTGGCCCTGGCGGACCACTACGGGCTTCTGGTCACCGACCTGCTTCAGGTCTACCCCTTCGGCGCGAAGAGCCGGCCACGGCGCGCGAGGATCAAGCCGCCCGAGGACGGACGGCGCCGGGCCGGATAGCACGGACGGCAGGGGCGGTACGGAGGGTCCGCCCGACAAATCCCACCGTTGCGGCGCGCCGCGCCCGACGAAATCGCCCAGGCCCCGACCCTCGTTCCCGGGGCCGCCGCGGGCCGGCTCCGGAGCCCGACTGGCCCGCTGTTGCCGGCCCGGTGAGGCGGTCCGCGGCACCGCGGTCAACGCACTGCTACCCGTGTCACGCGATGCACCACAGCGCAGTGCGGCCGCTCCCGGCGGACGCACCGCACCTCCTGTCGCGCGGCCGCTGCGTGGGCCGGCCCGACGCTGCTGCGCGACGCACCGGGGTGCCGCTGGCAGCGACTGCGGCATGTCTGGTGTGGCTCCGTCGAGCACCCGGTGAGGCAGTGCCGCCCCTTGCTGCACGACCCACCGCAGTGCGCCGCGGAAGCAACAGTGGACCGCAGTGCGCAGCAGTCCCCCGATGGATTGGTGACGCACTGCGTGGCCATTGGCAGCGCAGTTTGGGCGCACCGAGGGTGCAGTGCAATGGGCCTGTTATCTCCGCTGCGCTGTGCGCGGGAACCTCGCAGACTGCCGCCCAGGAAACAGCCGTTATTGCAGCGTGCGGAGGTGCTGAATGCACTGCGCATCTCTGCGCGTGCATTCCGCAGCACGAGATAACAGGCCCATTGCACGGATCGGACGGCGGTGCTTTCAGCCCTGCTCCGACACGCCCGACTGCGGGGGCGTCGCGCGCAGCGACTGCGGTCCGCAGTGCGCGCCGCGGCGCACAGGACGGCGCCTGTGCGACCGCTGTTCTCAGCGCGCCACTGCGGCGACGCTGCGCTCCTCACCTGCCAGTAGCAGTGCGCTCCACACTGGACAGGAGTCGGTCTACAGCTCGCATGGGGAGACATGCCGACTGCGGCGCAACGCACGGCAGACAGCGTCCGGAGGCCCCTGGCCGGCCGCAGTTGGCACGCTCGAAACCAATACCTGCAAGTCGGTCAGCCGCCACGCAGTTGTCGGACAGCGCGGCCGGCCAGGCAGGAGCATGGCGGCCGTTCGGCGCTCCATCCACCGCCGTGCCCCGTGCGGATCCTGCCATTTTGGTGGCCTTGACAGGCGAGGAATAGCGTGCCGAGATTGCCCATTGCTGGGCAGCCATTCCAGCCCCGACGCACCGCTCCAGCAGCGCGCGTCTCCACCCTCGAGGAGGCGGTTTGGGTGGTTTGTCGATCTGCCGCGCCGGCGTGGGCCGCGGCGGCGCCCACGGAGGCGGCCAGCCGTATGCCGCAGACCGCCGACCGGGTGCGCGGGTGCGTGGTGGACGGGCACCGGTTCCGGCTTCCCCGCCTTGCCGGCCGTGTCGAGCAGCTGCACGTCACCGCCATCGGCGCGGGATGGTGTGAACTGAGCGAACGGCCACCGGCCCGGCGGCTTCCGTTCGACCGCGTGCCCGTCGATGTGCGCCGCCGCTTCCGCCTGCCTGACGCGCCCGGCTACGGCCGGCGCTGGGCGTGCGACGAGCACGAGCCGATCCTCGTTCTCGACTGCCGGGAGCCGGGCACCGGAGACCACCAGGTTCTGCTGCTGGCCGTGCGACGCATCCTCGCCGGTCTCGACGCGCTACGCCCCCCGGTGGCCTCCGGCCGTCTCCGCGCCGAGGTCCCGCCGCCTGCCCGAGAAACACCGGACACTTCACCGCCCGTCGGCGATGCGCCACGAGCCGGCCCTGCGGCTGACTCCGGAGATGAGGATGGACTTTGATCGTCTGAGCGTCGTCCTCAACTTGGCCCGCTCACTGCAGCTCACTCCCGATGACCTGCGTCGGCTTGCCGAGGTCCACGAGCACGGACTGCCCACCCTGCGGCAGGCCCTCGAGCAGCTCGTGCGGTCCGGCCACGAACCGGCGGCGTGGCGCTATCCACAGGGCCGCCGCCGGATCCTCGACGGGGATCCCGAGTTGGGCAGCGGCACCGAGCTGACGGCCTACGGAGACCTGCCCTACACCGAGCTCACCCTGCCGCGGCTGAAGAGGGACGTGGGCGTGCTGCACCGGCTGGTCGGGAAACGGGAGGTGTCCGAGGCCGACGCCCGTGGCCGGGCCTACGCCGCCGCCGCGCCGAAGCTGCACGGGCACGGCGCCGCCGAGCAGTACGTCCGCGCGGCGCGGGCCATCGACCGCGCACTGGTCGCCGGCAAGCTGATCCCCGGCCCGCAGCTGAAGGATCTGGGCGCCCCCATCCGGCCCGGTCCCAGCCGCGAGCTGGCGCTGGAGGACACGGAGCTCTGCGAGTACCTGTCGGTGGTGCTGTGGTTCAGCGACGATCCCATGCTCGATGCGTCGCTGTGGGTCACTGCCCGGATCGCGGCGCTGCGCCTGGACGAGGTGATCGGCCTGTCCGAGGTCGGCGCCAAGCCGCACCGCCCCTCGGTCACGGTCGCCGGCAAGGGCAGCCGTGCCCGTGAGGCGCCGGTGCACGCCCCGGTGCTGCGGCTTGCCAAGCAGCTGTCGGGGCAGCGACCCGGGCACGGCCACAACCGGTTGTTCCGGACTGAGGAAGGCAACCCCGTCACCGTGAAGCGCTTCGAGGGATGGTCCGACGAGCTGCACCAGGAGTGTGTGTGGTCCACCGGCCACGAGATGCGGCTGCACACCCTGCGTCACACCACCGCACAGGCGGTCGCGGCCCGCGGCGGCGCCCACGGCGACGGCGCCGCCCTTTACCTGGGCCACGAGCTGAAGACCAGCCTCGGCACGATCGCCACCTACCTGGGCCTGACCGAGTCCAAGCAGTGGACGCTGCGCGCGGCGCTGGCCGTCAATACCTTCGGCCCGCTGGAGGACTGGCCACAGCTGCCCGAAAACGACGTGCTCGCCGAGGTCCTACGCGAGGCGGTGCCCCATGGCTGAGGTGCGTACCGGTCCCGGGCGTGGCCGGGCGGTGTGCCGGCCCCGGCTGATCCTGCCCCGAATGATCCTGCCCCGCCGCGGCCTCCGGGCCGGGGACACCGACGGCGACGTCATGCGGGCCGACTGGCGCCGGGAGCGCTGCCTGGGCGCCGCCCGCGACGTCCTCGCCCGGACCGTCGCGGTGGAGCGCCGCCTGGAGTACGCGATGTCGCATCTGTTCGCCGAGGCGCTCATCGAGCACCCGCTGTGGGACTACACGACGGTCTACGCCAGCCCCACCGACGGCGTGCCCGGGGTGATCGACGCCGGCTGCCGCGCCACGCTGATCGACGACCTGGATCGAGTCGACGCCGCCTACCGACGGCTGTGCACCGCCGTGGAGCAGCTGCAGCTGGTCTGCGGCAAGGCGGTCAGCGACGCGGCCGACGACATCGACGAGGACACGTTGACCGCGTCGAGCCTCATCGAAGCGTGCACCGGCCGCGACGCGGCAGCCGAGGCGGTGGAGCAGCTGTGGTGGGACCGCCGGCGGCTGGCGGCGGCGGTCCGCACCGAGCCCGGCCTGCCGCCGCTGGCGGTCCACCGGACCCTGCCCCGCCCCGAGAACCTGCCGTGAGCCCGGACCTTCTTCCTCCGCCAGCGGACCTTCCCCCGGAGCAGGACGCACCGGCCCGGTGGTCGCGCCGCAGGGACGCGACCTCACCGCAGATTGACAGGAGTCTGACCATGAGCACTTCGATGGAGTCCCGAGGATCCGCTTGGACACCCTCCGCGGGGCAATCGCCCCGGAATGGGTGTCCGAGTCCCCCCTCGGACACTCGAACCCCACGCCCCTGCTGGTCAGGAGCGTGGGGATTTGGTTTTGGGGGCGGCTGCGGCCCTCGTGCCACTCGCGCGCTGCTTCGCGACCGGGATCACCAGCGAAGTGGGGGGAATCTGCCCGGTTGGCACTCTCGACGGCGCAGTGAGTGCCTGGACGTTGATCCGCGTCCTGGCTTGGCGTTCAAGGGTGACCAAGCTTCAGCCTGTTCGGGGCGACTTGCGTCAGGTACAGCGTGATCGGATGCGTCGGGCCGAATACTCGGTGGCAGCGCTGCTGGGTGTCCTGGCCCAGGGCGCGGGCAGGCTGGCCTGCGCCTGATCGGGTCAGCGCCAAGGTCAGGGCGGCGGCCACCCACAGGGTGACCGGATTGTCGGGGCCCAGGACGTGGCGACAGCGATTCAGGGGCCCTCGCCCAGGGCCTAAGCCGGTCCGGCTGGGGAGTAGTCGTCCGCTCGTGCTGCGCCCGCCGTCGTCCTGACTCTCCGGGGTCTGTCCCTTCCCCGTTCCTAGCAACACGTCGGTCCCCACCCTCGCCGGCCCCGGGGAGACGATGGTGCCGCGGCTGGGATCAGCCTGGGAGAGGGTCCGGCGGACCGTTCCGGGGAGGCCGACATGCTCGTTTCCTGCGCTGACCTCACCTCGCTGGCCCTCGTCACCAGCCTGCTGGTCGTCGGGTGCGGCGGTGACGAGCCGCAGTCAACGTCGGTTACCCGGACCTCGTCGGGCCAGACCACGTCCAACCCGCCACCGCCGGCCACGCCCTCGCCCCCGATCGGCACGGTGGTCACGACCGGTGACAGCGAGTTCGGGGAGATGCTCTGCGACGACCGCGGGCAGGCGATCTACTGTTCGACCGGGAGAGGACGAGGACTCCGGACTGCTACGACGAGTGCGCCGCCGCGTGGCCGCCCGTGCTCACCGACGGCACCCCGCAGGCCGGTGGCGCCGCGGATGCGGTCCTGCTGGTCACCACGCGGCGCACCGACGGCTCGGTGCAGGTGACCTACGCCGATCATCCGCTGTACTTCTACGAGAACGAGGGGCCCGGCGAGGTGCTCTGCCACAACGTGTTCCTCAACGGCGGACGGTGGTACGTCGTGACCCCGGAGGGCAGTTCCGGACCGATCTGACCGGTCGTCGCATGCGCAGCCCGGGGGCCTCGGCGCGGTGGGTCGCCGCGGTCGGGGGGCGGAGGAGGCCGAGGTTGCGGTCGCAGATGCCCGTGTGAGCGAACGATTCTCGACCGCCCCTCCGGCTGGCCGATGGGGGTGCGGGATCGGTCGAGCCGGCATACGGAGCATCAGCCGGTGAGGCGTCGCGCCGCCCAGATCGGCTGCTGCGCGCTCCAGCGGGCGGCTCGCAGGCCCAGGCGCCAGAGGTCGGCCCACTCGGGGGGCCGAGCGCCCCCGGGACGAGGCGACGGAGGTTCGGGCTGGACAGCCTCGGGCTGCCGCGACACCAGCAGGTCGGCCGGGGACCGCCGTCCTCCGCGCCGGAGCGAGGCGAACGACGGGATTGGCGGGGCGAGCGCGGACTCCTCGTCCTCCTTGATCCCATGTCCCACGCCTGCCGACGCTAGTCGCTGGGACCCGGCGGGCCTCACCCAACTGCCGAGCGGTGTCGGCGACTGCGGGCATCGGCACCATCTGTCACCACGTCCTCTGCCGCGTCCCCGCTCCTCCCCCACCAGAACGGCGGTGCAGGAACGGCCGGGCTCAGGCCACACCGTGGAGGCGTGTGCGTATGTAGCGTGTCGCCCCTCGGACCCACTCTCACCCCGGTGTTCCTGCAGGTCAGGAGCCCGGGGTGGTTCTATCTCAGGGCCCGAGAGCCCCTCGTGAGACAACTTTGATACTTCGCGGTCCTGGCGCTGTCGTCAGCAGTCGAGCAGCGCGGCGAACCGGTCGGCCGCCTGCCGCCCCATGCCGGGGTGCACGTGCTGGTACGCGGTGAGGGTAATGGTCGCGCTGGCATGCCCGTGCCGTTCGGAGACGACCTGACCGGCTCGTCGGCTGCGAGTAGCAGCGTGGCGTGGGTGTGCCGCAGGTCGTGCAGCCTGATCACCGGCAGGAGCTCCTCCCCCACGGCCCTACGCGCCTGGCGGACGTGGTCGACGAACTGGCGGGAGAACCGCTCGGGGCGACGATGGCGCCCGTCGAGGGTGCCGAGCACCAAGGCGGTGTCCCGGACCAGGTCCAGCGCGACCGAGCCGCGGACCGCCCGGTATGCGCGCAGGGCCGCGACCGTGCCGGCGTCCAGATCCACGACACGGGTCTGACCCGTCGCCCCTGCGTCGAGGGTCCGGTCGGGGCAGATTACGCCGCTCACCAGGAGCGACGAGATGGAACATGCCACAGAGGCCGAACGGCATGCGGAGCCCTCTGGGAATTGATCTCGCCTCAATGTCGCAGATGCTTAGCGCCCGTATGAATTCCGTGGCCGATACCGAACAGGCCTGCAGCTGTTGCAACAGCGCGGAGATCGCCCACATCGACCCCGGGCAGCAGTGTCAACAGCGCCACCAGCGCAAATATGATCAGTCCCCATGGGACATCCGCGAGTCGCGCCCAGAAACCATCCCAGCGACCCCAGGGCTTGCACACAGCATCGTCGTTCGAACCTGGCGCCGCATCATGATGCGATCGCTATAGAACCACCCGGAGGGCGGGAGAGAAGTTCCGATAGGTGGGCGAATTTCCGGCCCACTCAATCGATTCCGACTGCGCGGACCTCGTGGCGTGACCCCGGTCTGTCCCGCCCATTCGACTTGGCAAGATCTGGCATGACGAGATCACGGAACAAGGATGCAGAGAGAAACAATCACACCCTCGCCTCCCCCTCCGCCGAACCGCAGGACGGAGATGTCAGCAACCGGCAAGTTGACGAAGGAGTAGGAGTTCGGTTTGTTGACAGTATATGTGGTAATCACGCCTCCGTTCGAGTCAACGCCTTCGATCACTACCGGTGAGTTGAACTGACCGACATACATGCCGGTCCATGGAGCGGGAATAGGGAGATTTGCCTCGATACCGGCGTCTGGGAACTGTAGCCCGTTCAATCCGTTGGTTCGGTTAACGAGTGAGGCGCCACTACCCCCCGGAAGATCCTGGAAATTCATGGCTGCCAGGGAAAAGACCGGACCAAGCTGGAGGTTATCCGGGAAGATGGTGAAATCGGCACAGAGAACGAAAGGCATCTACTCCTCCTCAATTAGTTTCGGGCGGGCGCGCGGATGGGAGCACTGGCGGGCGACTTCGGGATATTGGTCCCCACCCTCTCAAGATCAGTGGCCCTCGGCTTCAGGTCCGCAACAGGCCGTGTCTCATGGACCACAGAACCGCGACCGCCGGGTCCGCGCATCTGAGATCCGAGCAACGCCAAGGCTGTCATGAGCAGTCACCCTTCTCTGCCGAGCCTGCTCGGGGCTCGTCACCGATGCGTCACAACGAGCGGTGGGCGGCGAAGGCTGCGAGCCTCGGCGGTGATCGGCAGCATGGAACGCGTCGGCGGATCGCCTCGCCTCCGCCGACAGCCGCGGGGTCACCTCGTTGCGACACAGCGCGCCACCGCCTGCGGAGCGCTCCGGTTTCCGCCGCCGCCAGGGCCTGGGCCACCCGCAAGCAGCCAGCGATGCAGGCGGCTGGCCCGCCACCTTCCTGCATTTTAGTTCCAGACTTCCGTCCAGGCTCGCGGTTAGCGCCGGTCACCATCTCCGATGGTGGCGCTGGGGGTCTTGCGAGCCACCAGTGCGGCATGCCATGAGTAGCAGCGCGTGGTGAGACGATCGAGATCTTCGTCGGTGCCGCTGATCTCGTCAAAGTCAATCACCGCCGCGAGCGCCTCGGCTCCACGCAATGCCACGCGTTGGGCGGCGCTAAAGCTTTCGCGGCTCCAGGCTACTGTTGCATCCGGGCCGAGCTTCTTGCTGATCTCCTCGACGACCTTGTCTCCGTTGGCATCCTCCCGGTAGGGCCATTCCGCGCCAGGGGGCTGAGTGAGGCCGAACACCGCAATGACTCCTTGGTCGCGCAGAATCCTGTAGGCGACCTGTTCGGTGAGTTGGGGAAGTCCCTGCTGACGGCTCCAGGCGATTGAAGCGCCGGCAAGGCCCAAAAGGTACTGCTTGAAGGGTCGATGCGCGGTGCGCAGCCGTTCCCGCAGCATTGGAATGCCCGTAGCTTGTGACCACTCAGCGAAAGCGACCGCGGCGTCGAGCAGAGCGTCGCGGAGCCGCCTGAAGTTGTCGGGCCTCGTGCTATCCATCCGCTCCGGAGCGGAGGTTCCGAACAATGGCAAGTAGATGCGATGGCGTTGATCTGCCGAGAGGTAACGCTCGTCACTGCCCAATCGGCTCCCAAGGCGAGCGAGTTCGTTGGCGACCGCGAAGTCGGCGAGCTTCGTGTACAGATGTGGTCGAGCGAAGAAGTCGCGAGCCACCAATTCGGCCAAATCAATAAGCCCGTCGAGCTGCTTGTAGGCGTAGAGTCCGGCCAACTCTCGGGCGTCCAAGGTGTTGGCGTCGAACGAAGCGCGGTCGTTGATCGAGTAAGTGACGGGCGCCGGCGCTCTTGCTGAGCCACCTCTCGTGGCCGGAGTTGAGGCCGATCTTGTCGTCGTCATGGCTATCTCCTGCTGGGACCTCGACGTCGAAGATCACCAAAGGGTACAACGCGCCCTTAGGATTTAGCAATACCCGAAGGTAGTGATACTCGGATGTTGATAATTGAAGTGGCAGTGCGCAAGATGGTCCATCCTTAATCCTTGAGCTTGAGAACCGTTCGAGACAAGGGCCCTGGCTGCTATAAGTGGACCCGGGCCGCGCGGCCGTACTTGGTGAGGATTCCTGGGCGGGCCGTTCAAGCGTCGCGCGCTTCGGGCTGCGTCCGGCTGGCGTCAGCACCACCCGCAATTGGCCGCGTCCCGGCACTCGCATGTAACCCATGCCCCGTTCAGCCGCCGGTCGTCATCGTGTCCCTCCCCAGCGAGCAGTTGGCCACTGCAGGCTTTAAGATCGCCCGGCGGCCATACTTCGCCCCTCGCCGGACGTATACCCATAGCCCCGCGAACAGCGCCGGCTCGACGACGCCGGCCTCTCCGCCCGCTAGGTCGCCGACCACCTCTGGCCATAGCCGGCTCAGCCTAACCAGGACGTCTACCTCGACCGCGGCACCGCCAGCCTCAGACCGCCAGGGTCCATCCGGCGAGCGCCGTGGCCCGCTCGCTCACATGTGCAAGGGACCTCGATTCCTCTGCGGAGCGGCTTGTGCAGCCACCCTTGCCAATGCCAAAGCCCCGCCCAAGGTCGCCGCAGACGAGCACCATATCGCTTCATGAGTTTCCCTGGTGCACCTCGGAAGCGCCTCTTCGCGCTGTCCGATTTGATCCTCGGCAAAGCTAGTCTGTCCTTGTCAATGGACACTCCGGTCTATCTGAGCATCTGCTCCCAAGCTGTACTCTAACCGTTCGTTACATCTGTCTATGATGAATTCGATGAGTTCGGCAATGAATTCAAGCAATGCACCTGCAAGGAACGATGCACCACGCCGTCTCAACAAGGTGGAAATGGTCGATGTCGAAGCGCTCGTTCCGAGTTGCACCGCCTCACATCTGGCTTCAATCGATTAGAATATGCTTGCAACCCCCGCCAGAAGTGCGGGTCGTATTGATACCATGCTTGGACGCGTTTCAAGGAGCCTGCGAATTAAACGCGGCTGCTGCGGAACCTATCGCTGCGACGAGCGCGAAGCCGACGCCAATCGAGAATGTCTTGTTGCACGTGAACCTTTTAGAGCTAGACTCTCCGGCGGCTGTGGGCAAGGGGCGCCAGTGGCGCGACTCCCCGCCGAGCACAAACGGCGGCCGAGTACCTGTCTACACCTGAGGCTGTAATCGGGGCAGCGGCGTGTCTCGGTGCCCACGTCACCGTGGACCGGGCCCACTGTCGCGCTACCGCTTGGGCGGGTCCGTGAGCGGGCGTACCAGCGCTTCCAGCCATTCTCGCAGCACCAGCAGTCGGATCCGGTAGTACTGAACTTGCCGCGATCGACTTGCCCTCGGTTCCATCTCCACAATCGAGGCGACGTCCTTGGACGCCAACGCCTTCGTGGCCAGCCGTTCCGCGGCCCGAGTGCTGATGGGCGCGACGGCGACCTGCGTGGGCTGATCCCTCAGGAACAGCAGCTTCTCCGTCTTCACGGGCTGCCGGACAAGCGCACCGTCCTGTTCGATGACGGCGATCAGCTCCTGACCAACGACGAGTCGCTGCAGGAACTCGCTGAATTGCTGCGCGACGCGGGCCAGCGCCGACGGCATCTTAATCTCTATGGGCAGGATCGCCCACCAGCCCTCGCGGTTCACGGTCAGGAAGCCGAAGTCGGTAAAGGCGCGCTCCACCCCGTCCGCCCCGATCAGGCGGAATTCCAACACCTTTAGCGGCTTGCCGAATGTGGCCGTGGCGGTTCGTGGTCGGCCCTCCACGTCGACCAGTGCCCGAGGCCGCGTCCGCAACTCGCCGTTGATGAGGTCGATGACGTCCCCGGCCAGCCGCCGGAACAAGGCGTCCAGTTGGGGGTGGAACTTCACTAGTCGCTCGAACAGCAGTCGGCCGACGAGGTTCCAACGCCAACCCTTGAGGCCGCTCAGGAACTCGGCCCGCGACGCGGCGCTCGTCTCCATCCAGAACAGTGCCTCGGCGAAGTACTGCACCAGCGCTTCGAGCGAGCCGAATCCCAGGTGGCTGAGCTTGAGCGGCAGTCGGGCGAGGACATCGGGCAGCTCGCGCCGCAACGTGTCCATGACCTCGAGGACCCGAGCCATTCGCTGTGGGACGTCGCCACTGACGAGCTCGAACAGGCGCGTCAGTCGGGCGCCGCGCGACTCGCCGCGCATCGCGAGCGCAGCCTCCACCGACCCGCCGGCGGGGTGCGCCGAGACCTTCTTGCGTACCGCTGCCGCGAGATCCTCGCTGGCGGCCTTGGAGGCGGCGGCCAGGTCCGCCTTGGGGACCGCCACGTCAGGCCCCGATGAGCGTCTCGAGGTCGAGGTAGATGCCGCGCACGTGCATGACCAGCCGGAACTCCGCGGCGGCGCCGGCCGCCACGATCAGCGCCAGCTCGCGCAGGATCGTGGCGCCGACGTCGGTCACGTATGAGGCGCGCATCATTGCCAGCTCGGTCAGCGCCACGATCTCGGCGGCTTTTCGCCGGTCGAGCTCCGCGAGCCGCGAGCCGAGCTGCCGGTCCAGGATCGCGAGCTGGTGCAGGACCGAGTAGGTGTAGAACGACAGCACGCTGACGGTGAAGGCGTACGTGACGAGACGGACGACGCGCCCGGCGGGCACAACCCACAGCGCCAGTGAGATGAGCGCGCTGATCTTGCCCACGATGCGGTCCAGCAGGCCGATCCGCTCTCGCTCGGCAATGAGCTCGCGCTGGAGTTCGGTGAGGTAGTGCATGAGCACGACGTACTCAAAGGAGTCGAACGCCACCTCGCCGCGCTCCACGAGCAGCCGCAGCACGCCCTCGGTCGCCAGCGCCAGCAACCCCGGGTCCTGCGAGGCACCGGCCAGGACCGGTCGCACGACGTCGGACTCGGGCGCGACGTCGTCATACAGCAGTTCCGGGGAGACGCCGGCTCGTTCTGCGGGGATCCAGTCCGCCACCTTGCCCGCCCGGTCCTGGTAAGCCTTGCCGATGCGCTCGGACTCACCGTGGAATTGCGCCATGCACTCGCCGATCGTCTGCTCCATCGTGGAGCGGTCTAAGGGCGGCTGCAGCAGCGGGACGGCGAGCAGGGCCAACGGGCAAACCTTGTGGATGTCGGTGTAGAGGACCTCGAGGTCGGCCTCGATCCGCGTGATCCGTGCCTCGGCGTCCTTGAGGTCGAGCTCCAACCCCACCGGCGCGCCGCCGGACAGCTCGTCGCGGATTCCGTCGATGTCGCCGCGCAGCCGGTCGCGGCTCGCCACCAGGTCTGCCAGGTCTGCCCGGGCGGCCACCGCCCGGTGTACGAGGTCGTACAGCAGGACGGCGACCTCCGTGTTGCCCACGGTGTAGAAGATCCGCTGCTGGCGCACCGGCGAGTCCCACGAAGGGGACGGTCGGTCGGTGATGACATCCTCGGTCTTACCTGCCTGGTTAGTCGGGCTCTCGCGCAGGTTCAGCTGGGCACGGCAGTCCGCGATCAGCTGGCCGCTGAGCTCCAGCTCGGCTACGAGCCGGGAGGCGGCCTTGCGCTCGACGGCGATCAGTGCGTCGCGGATCGACAGCACGAGCATTGCGCGCGTGAAGCCGAAGAACGACGTGGCGTACCCCCACGGGTGTAGTGCCTTCGACGCCGGCGCGCGGCTTGCCGCCTCGAGCGCGTCCTGCACGGCCCGGACGCCGGCCCACCCGTGGACCAGGTAAATCTGCAGCAACTGCCGATCAAGCGTGGCGTCGTAGATGACACGCAGCGTGCGCCCCGGCAGGCGGACCGGATGCTCGGGATGGTCCTGGCTGCGCCGCCGGCCCCAGCGGATTCGCGAGTACTCCGCCTCCAGCCCCGCCTCGTAGGCAGCGGCCCGCCGCGCGTAGGCCAGCTCACGCGTGGCGGTCGTCTGGTCCGGCCGGGACTGCAGGTCGTACCCTGGCGCCGGCTCCGCCCCTTCGTCGAAGAACGCGTTCGGGGCCGGCACCAGCTCCACGCGGACGTAATCGTCGATCACGGTCGGTTCCCGTCCGTCGGTGGGGGCAACGCCGTGCTGCTGTTCTCGAGGTAGACGAGCGACGTCGGCAGTGTGAACGTCCAGGGCTCGCCTTCCGGCACCGCGTTGGCCAGGTCGTCCTGTTGGCGGCGCAGCTCCTCGTAGAGCGGCAGGTACAGCGGCTCACCGATGACCGGGGCCGGACCGCCGTCCCACGGCTCACCGGTGGCCAGGTAGTTCAGGACCGCGTCCTCGTGCTTCGGCGTCACGGCGATCAGAACGCGCACCGACCCGGCCTGGAGGAAGGAGGTCAAGAACGGGTCCGCGTCGTCCGACCTGCCCATCAGCTCCACCCACACCGGCGGTGACGCCCAGAAGTACGGGTAGCAGAGGTAGGACAGCTGCTGCCACTCGAATGCCTGCTCGAGGAACTGGACATAGCGGCCCTTGGCGCGGGCGACGGGCACCTGCGGTGCGGGGTAGGCGACCGCCTTGGTCACGACGTCGAACCCGGCGCTCGCGGATGCGGGGTCTTCGGCGTTCGGCGTCTCGGTCACCCGCAGCTGCCGGTACCGCATGTCGATCGAGCGGCTGCCCAGCGCCTTCATCGGGGTGATTGTGTCGTCGCCGGGGTCGGCGTCGAACTCCTTCGTGAGCAGGGCGAGGCACTGCCGCTTGAGCTCCCGCACGACCAGTTGCCGGTTGAACGCCTCCGACTGCCCCTGCAGTAGGTCGTTGATCGCGGTGGAGCGGAGCTCCCCGATCCGGCTTCGGTAAGTGGCCAGGCGGCTCTGGTACGACTGCTCCCGCTCGGCATTGACCGCATCGACCCGCTTCTGCTCGGCGGCCCGCACGCGCGCCACGACGCCCGCCTGCCAGGCAGCGAGGACTGCGGGCGCCAGCGTGAGCTCGGCGTGGATGCTCAGGTCGTACTGGCTGACGTCCCAGAACCCGAAGAAGACCGTTACTTGGTCGTCGACCAGCGCCGGCGCACCGGTCGTGGAATGATCTGCGGGGAAGTTGTTGCCGTAGTACCAGCGCTCCCTGCTGTTGTCGACGTCGAAGACGTATCGTCGGCCATCCACGCGGAGATCGAACGTGTTGATGTCGGACCCGCCGGTCTCGCCGGTACCCCAAAAGAACACGTAGCCCTGAACCACGAGGTTGCTGATCGAGTAGTTCTTCGCGTTCAGCCGGCAGTTGAAGGTGCGGCCCTGCCAGGTGGATGAGTCGATGCCGTGCTCGGTGAAGTAGTCCTTACCCGTGGCGGCGTCGACGAAGTCCACCCATCGCGAAGTCTGCGGATACTCCAAGTCCGCGAGGTCGTGCGTGATTCGCAGTTCGGCGAACCGCTCCGGGCTGATTGCGGCGGGCGTCAGGTCCTTCACCCACTGCGGCAGCTCCGCGAGCCGAGGGTGTGAGGGCGGCTGCGGCACCTCCAGTGCAGTCTCGTAGGCGCGAAGTCGCGATTCGACGAGGAATGCCGCCGGTTCGGGGACGACGAATTCGAACATCATCCGCCTGCCAAAATTGTATATCTGGGAGCGGTACTCCTTGTCCAGCCAGCGATAGATGCCCGAGACGTGCCCTTTGCCCGCCTTGTTCTCGAATGAGTGGGTGTTCGTCTCCTCGGTTTCGAACAGCGTCGTCGTGGACCGGGTCTGGCTGACCCGACTCTGCACCCGTTTGACCGCTTTGTCGACGACGTCCCGCGCGAAGTTCGAAGCGACCTTCGCCTGTTCCGTTTGAGACCGGGTGTATGCGACGCCGCCGGTGACTGTTGAGACGATCGAGTAGCCGGTCCCTTGGTAGTTGAGGTTGACATTCAGCCCGGCCGTCACGTTGAGGTCGCTCTTGACGACGTTCTCGGCTTCGCGCTTGATCTCGAAGCGGTCGGTGGTCTGGGTGTCGCGCGTGGTTTCTTCCTGCTGCTCGCTGGTGAGGGTGAAGACGTCCTCGGTCTTCTCCAGGTGCCGGTGGACGCGCGACTTTGTCTCCCCCAGCAGCACATTGTCGATGTGCGAAATCTCGCCGACCTTGTACCCAAGCAGCCACTGCTTCACGACCTTCAGGTCGCCGACTCCCACCGGGCTGAGATCGTTGAAGGGGTGACGGAACCGGTGGAGCCGGGCGAAGATCGGGTGCACGACGGGCGTCGCGTCGAGGTAGGCCCGCAGGTCCCCATAGCTCCCGACGAGCGGGAAGACAGGGACGGATCCGGGGGGCCTCCAGTTAGCAAGCTCGGGGAACATTGCGATCAACCACCCCGGTACCGGAGTTACGTGGGTGTGGACGCCGGAGAGCTCGCCGAGCGCACCATCAACGGCCAGGGCCTCAAGCGCATGCAGCGCGCCGAGGGCGTCCATCACAGGCTCCAGGTGGACCCCTACAATCCGACGTAGGACGTACAGCAGATACAGCGTCTCGAACAGTGCCCGCTTGGCGAGCCGGTAGTTCTCCGTGTAGCTCCCGTCGGCGCTAAACACCACCCGCCGTACAGACGGGCTCTGAAGCAGGTCGGCGAGGGCCTGGTGCAGGCCGGCCACGTCGAGCGGGGGCACCTCGCCGTCCGTTCCGGGCGGGGGCGGGATTGCAGCGTGCTCAAACAGACTCTGCAGCTGCCACAACCGTTCGCCGTAAGGAGTCTGCAGGTCCACAGAACGGTCGGGAGGCAGATAGTAGGCGCCATTCACGACCGCATATGTGCGGTCCCGCAGGAGGCCGATGTCAGGGGTGCCGGGCTCGTTAGGACAAGCCGGCGCGAAATGCGAGACATCCGCCAGCAAGGCGGCCACCAGCGCCGCGATGCCCTCGCCCGCCTTCGCCGGGTCCTCGGCGCCCTCCGTGCAGTACACCGCGTCGTAGACGCGTCTGCCGACCTGCGACGGCGACGCCACCGAGAACAAGTCCTCGTCCCGACGTCCCGTGGGGCCCACGACATCATCGCGGACGTAGGCGCGCCGGAACGTCACGGGGTCGGGCACGGACGGCGAGCGCAGCATCATGAACTGCAGGACATCGACCTTGTCGGGCATGGCTCGCTCCTTCGGCGGCAGCGGTTGTACCGGCTCTCACAGAAATCGAGACGGCGATCCTCCGCTCGGCGCTGCCGTGAGGTAGGGATTGGGCGTCCGCCAAGAGTCGGTGTGGGCGCATCTGAAGCGATCGCTGGCCAACCTAACCAAGCACAGCATCGCCGAATCGACGACGTAGGTGAAGACGTCCCGAGACGGATGCAGTACTGCTCCCGTTCGCTCGCCGGGTTCCTGGCCAGCACCCGGATGGTTCGTACGGCGGACATGGTGGAGCATGGCGTCCCCCACAGAGCCAGTTGAGTCGATCAAGGACTTGACCTAGGTGTACTGACCCGCAGCGTTGTTGACGCGGCTGATGGGTGAGCGCCCGCCGATGCCCAGGTGTGGCCGGTTCAGGTTGTAGTGGTCCAGCCAGGCTGGCAAGAGGGCGGCACGGTCGTGATTGCTGGCGAAGACGCGGGAGTAGGCCCACTCGGCCCCGAGGGTGCGGTTGAACCGCTCGACCTTTCCGTTGGTCCACGGGCAGTGCGGGCGGATGAACTTGCGGGTCGCGCCGATCGCATCGGCGGCCGCGGCGAAGTCCCGGGAGATCCGGGTAGTTCTTCGCGTTGTCGGTGATGACCCGCTCGATCCGGTCGATGCCGTGGGCGGCGTAGAAGGCGGCGGACCGGGTGAGGAAGCCGGCGCAGGTGGCGCCCTTCTCGTCGCCGAGGACCTCGGCGTAGGCCAGCCGGGAGTGGTCATCGACGGCGGCGTGCACGTAGTCGTAGCCCAGCCCGCGGCGTGCGGCGGGCCGAGTTCCTCGGCCGTGGGCGCGCCACCCGCCGCCGTCGGGGATGCGCCCGAGCTTCTTCACGTCGACGTGCACCAGCGATCCGGGCCGGTCGTGCTCGTAGCGGTTGGCGCTGCGCCGCGAGGCCCGGATAACCTGTCCGGTCACCGGATCACAGGCGGCCAACGGTGGGGTCCGGTGCCGCCGGAGCACTCGCCCGACGGTCGAGGCCGGCGCCTTCAGCTGCGCTCCGATCGCGACCGGCCCGCGACGGGTCAGGTGGCGGGCGATCCTGATCCGGGTTTCGGTACAGGCCGGGGTGCGCTTGGGGTAATTGTGGGCGTGGCTGGGCCGGTCGATCAGACCGCGCTTGCCCTCGTCCTTCCACCGGTTCCACCACTTGTAGGCGCAGGCGCGGGAGACGCCCATCTCGGCGGCCATACGCGGGCGGGCGACCGGTAGCGATCCGTTGAACCATGATCAAACCGCCCGGCAGGAGTCAGCCGGGCATTAGCGTGGGACACGAGCGACCTCCGCGGTCGGGATGGATGCCGTCAGACAGCTCCACCCCAGACCCGGAGGTCGCTCCTACGTGAGTAGAGCTCACGTGCGATGTAGCGCTTGAGGCATCGTTGGATCTCCCGGTCGGTCTCGCCTTCTGCGCGGCGGCGGTCGGCGTAGGCGGGTGCGTTCTTCTCGTTGCAGGCGTGAACCGCCCCGGTTCCGTGGAGGCTCGGTTCTGCCGCCTCAAGGGTCTCGATGGCGGCGATCTGACGGTAGTGCTGCTGCTCGTACTCGGCGGGCGGAACGTGCCCGCAAGCGCTGTGCAGCCGCCGGTTGTTGAACCAGTCGACCCATTCCAGAGTCGCGATCTCGACCTGATCGAGTCCGCGCCAGGGTCCGCGGCGCCGAATCAACTCGGTCTTGAACAGGCCGATCAGTGACTCGGCGGCGGCGTTGTCGTAGGAGTCCCCGACGGAGCCGACCGATCCGATGGCTCCGATCTCGGCCAGCCGTTCGGTGTAGCGGATGGCCAGGTACTGCACCCCGCGGTCGGAGTGGTGGGTCAGCCAGGCCAGATCCGCGCCCTCGAGGCTGCGCTGCCAGATGGCGTGCTTCAGGGCATCGAGGGCGAGATCGGCACGCAGGCTGGTCGAGGCGCGCCAGCCGACGATCCGGCGGGAGAACAGGTCGGTGACGAAGGCGACGTAGGTGATGTCGGCGACCCAGCGGCGGTTGGGCGCCGGGGCGGTGAAGTCCTGGTCGAGCAGGTCACCGGGGCGGGCGGCAAGCGCGGCCGGCACGGTGGTGCGGCGGGTCCCGCCGCGGACCGCGCCGGCGAGCCCGTCGGCGTGCATCAGCCGCTCCACGGTGCAGCGGGCCACCGGCAGACCTCCCGGTGCAGTTGCCGCCACACTTGCGCACCACGTAGACGCCGTAGTTGCTCTCGTGCACCCGCCGGATCTCGGCAGTCAGCTGCTCGTCGCGCAGCGCCCGCGCCGACCGAGGCCTGGTCGCCGCGGCGTAGTAGGTGCTGGGGGCGATCTGGGGCGCCGGCCTCGGTCAGCACCGGGCAGATCGGCTCGACCCCGAAACGGTCCCGATGGGCGTCGATGTAGGCGACCAGCGTGGCTCTGGGCGGTCGAGCTCCGCCGCGAAGAAATCCGACGCGGTCTTCGGGATCGCGTTCGCCCGCCGCAGCTCGCGGTTCTCCCGCTCCGACTGCAGCAGCCGGGCCCGATCGCCGGTGGGTACCCCGGGCCGCTCGCCGTCATCGACCAGGACCTGCTTGACCCAGTTCCGCAGCGTGTCGGTGTTGATGCCCAGCTGCTCACCCACCCGCCGGCAGGCCCCGGTCACCGGCATCGCGTCGTCGGGACTGTCAACAAGATCACGCACCAGACGGATGGCCCGGTCCCGGACCTCGTCGGGGTACTTCCTCGGTGCCGCCATGACTTCCATCCTTCGGTGGTTGGAAGCCTCCATCAATCCCGGGGCGGTTCAAACGGTTCCAGGTCGCCCGCACCACGGCCAAGAAGTGGTCCGACCGCTACCGGGAGCTCGGGCCGGCCGGGATGGTCGACCGATCCAGCCGGCCGCACCGCTCCCCGCGGCGGACACCGCAACCGATCGTGCGCAAGATCGTGCATCTGCGCTGGAAGCAGCGGCTGGGCCCGGTGGCGATCGACGCCCGGGTCGGGTTGGCGCCGTCAACCGTGCACCGCCTGGTCGTCTGCCGAATCAACCGGCTCTGGCACGTCGACCGGGTGACCGGCGAACCGATCCGCCGCTACGAGATGACCAGGCCCGGCGAGCTGGTGCACGTCGACGTCAAGAAGCTGGGCAACATCCCCGACGGCGGGGGTTGCCGCGCCCACGGCCGCGCGCAAGGAGAGCTCGACCGACACGCTCACCGCGACGCCAGTCGGGCGCGCAAGGTCGGCGGCCGGCCCAACATCGGCTACTGCTACGTGCACTCCGCCGTCGACGCCTGCACCCGGCTGGCCTACTCCGAGGCCCTCAACGACGAGAAGGCGACCACTGCGTTGGCGTTCTGGACCCGCGCCCGGGCCTTCTTCACCGGCCACGGCATCACCGTCGAACGCGTCCTGACCGACAAGGGCAGCCCCTACATCAGCCACGCCTGGCGCGACGAACACCACCGCCTGAATCGCACCCTGCTCGAGGAGTGGGCCTACAAGCGGCTCTACGCCTCGGAGAAGAACCGTCGTGCAGCTCTGTCAGGCTGGCTGCACCACTACAACCACCACCGGCCCCACACCGCCCTCGGCAACCTTCCCCCCATCACACGGTGCACCAACGTCTCCGGGCAGTACAACTAGGCATCGGGCTTGCGCGGGTGGCCGTTGATGCAGGATCCTCAGCGCGTCGGCCACCGCTGTGACGTGCCGGGCGCCGACGGGTCATCGGGGGACTCCCCGTGGAGGCATCGCCGTTCCGACTCGGTCGTCCGTCCGGATGCCGGACGACGGCCGGTCTACAGCAGAGCCGGGGCCACTTCTCGGTATTCCGAGCCGTTTGCGGAGATGAACAGCTCGCAGACGCTGCCCCCCGGCCCGCCGTAGAGCACGTGGGCGGTGCCGCCGTCAACGATCCCCATGGGGGCACCCCCCGACGAGGGTGCGCCGGGGACGTCGGTCATCTCGAAATGGCCCCAGCCACCGCCGTAGATGGCCAGCTCGCTGATCCCCCCGCTGACGTCCCGGTA
>KK211087.1:0-281272 GCA_000620185.1 Geodermatophilaceae bacterium URHB0062 | reverse complement strand
GATGGCCAGCTCGCTGATCCCCCCGCTGACGTCCCGGTACACGACCCGGGGCAGCCCGCCGGGATCGACGTAGCCCATGGGATTGCCCGCTGCCGCGGGAGCGCCGATCAGGTCGGTGAGGTGGGTCCGACTCCAGGCACCGCCGACGAGTGCCATCTCGACGACGCTGCCCGGACCCTCCCGGTACAGCACCCGGAGAACGGCGCTCACGTACGCCCAAGGGCGACCGATGATCGAACCTACCTCGACCTCGAAGTTCCAGATCACGCGGTCACCTCCTGTCTAGAGCAAGTCAACGCCTAGATCTGCGCCCGCCAGCGCGGCGCGAATCTCGTCGCAGGATGTGGCCAGCCGGATTTGCAACATCTCTTGCCCCTGCTCCGGGGCGGCTGACCGCGACGCTGCCCCGAGGCGTCGCGCGACCGCGCGGCCGCAGCGACAAGCCGGAGTAACTGTTCGCGTTGCATGTTCTCTCCTGCCCGTCAGGTGTCATATTGAAGCTGCGGCGACGCGCCAGCGCCCAGGCGTTAACAACAGTGCACGCATCAATCCTCGTGAGCGCCTGACGAGCGGTTTGGAGAACCGTTGCGCGGACTGATCGGGGTCGAAACGATCCGCGCAAGCCGCGTCGCATGTCAATGGACAGCACACTGCCACGACGGAACTCGGGGAGGCGTACACGAAGAGCAACGACCCAACCGTGAGATGTGACATGACCTCCGAGATATGTCCGGCTCCCGAGCATGATGGATGTGCACCCGGTCAGATGGTCATTCGCCGCCTTCTGGCGCCGGTATAATTTGCCTCGAGCATGTCGGGTGTGGGACCACCCGCCCACAGAGCGTTGCGCAGGCCCGCAGCACTCGCGCCGTAGCACAAGTGGATCCGCTGGGCTCGACCGTGCGGCTCGACCAATGAGCGTTTTAGCAGCCCCGAGGGACCCACTCGCGTCTCTTAGTCAGAAGAGCTCTGTGGCCACGGTCTCGACGAGACGTGCCTCAGGGCCTCAGTAAGTCCACGGCCAGGAGAAGCGCAGCCAGCATGGCGAAAACGATGACGAACGGTCTCACCACGCCTTCTGACGACGAGATGGAATCACCCCAACCGAGCATGACTAATGAGACTAGGGCGCCGAGTGCTGCTAGGGCGACGCTCGCGATGTGCACCACCCGCCAACGAGCCGAGACTTTCTGCGAGGCGCCGTGTGCATTCTGCCGTCGGCTCTCGTGCGTGGTGAACTTCGCGAACATGATGACGACGCACAATGCGGAAACGCCAGCATAATAGTCGACCGGGTTTCCATAGTCGCTGCTGGCGGCCTCAAGGATCGCCTGGTGTGCGAACATGATGCCCCTGCCAGTAGCGAAGGTCGATTACCGGCCGACAACATTGTGGTCGCTCATCGGGTGCCCGTCGAGCGTTGGCTGCACCAGTACGCCTAATCTCCAGCTGGCGCCGCACGATGACTGCATCGACAGGTCGCTTCCCCATGAGCCCTACGTCACCGTACGAGCCAGCCAAAGCATGCGGCGGCCGCGTAACCCTGCCCGTGGACCACGGGACTCCTCGCGATCCCGCAATGAGGGTGCGGCCGAGAAGGCCGCCGAGCTGATCGCCTCGACTCACGGGCTGCCCTGGCCCAGACTGTCGGGTCGGCTGAGCGCTTCTGACGGCTCTCATCCGACGTGCCATGCCGGCCCGCGTCGCGGCGGCTGGGCCGCGCCATCGACGGTCTCGGCCTGCCTCCGTCCCGTGACAATGCGGGACCGCCGTTCAAATGGGTGCCGTCACGCCGGACCAAGGCGTGTGCGTATGCAGCGTGTCGCCCCTCGGACACCGAGTTGAACCCCCACGGCTCCACGGCCACAGGGCTTCGACGCCAGAGATTTCGGCGCCTGTGAGCCGTGGCTTGTGTGCGGATCCCCGCGAGCGCGTCGGAGCTACTCACTTCCGACGGCCGCAGCTACCTCCCCTGGGCGTGTGCTTACCCGCCGCGCCTCGGCTTCCCCACCACCGCATGTGAGAGGGCTTACGCAGGAGGCGAGAGCTGACTACCTTCTGGGACCTGCCGCTGTAGCGAGGAGAGCGCCATGGCCGTACGCCCCCCAGACAGGGACGAGCTTGCTGCGGTCGCCCGCAGTCTGGGGATGGATCTCGACGACGCCGACGCGCGGGCGTACCAGGCCCTTGTCGCCGCGGGCTTTGCCTCCTACGACGCGGTCGAGCAGCTATACGCCGAGATCGCCCCCGAACGGCCGCAGCGGGAGAGCATCCGGCCCGACGACGCCGGCAATCCACTCGGCGCCTGGTACGTGCGCACCGACATCACCGGTGCCATGGATGGTCCGCTGGCCGGGCGCACTATCGCTATCAAGGACAACACCGCGGTTGCGGGGGTGCCCATGATGAACGGCTCCCACACCCTCGAGGGGTTCGTCCCCAGCCGCGACGCCACTGTGGTGAGTCGGCTGCTCGATGCCGGGGGTCGGATCACCGGAAAGGCCGTGTGCGAGGACCTCTGCTTCTCCGGCGGCAGCCACACCTCGATCACCGGGCCGGTGCGGAATTCCTGGGACCCCACCCGCACCACCGGCGGCAGTTCCAGTGGTAGTGCGGCGCTGGTGGCCTCCGGGGAGGTGGACCTGGCCCTAGGCGGTGACCAGGGCGGGTCCATCCGGATGCCTGCAGCGTTCTGCGGTGTCGTGGGGCACAAGCCCACGCATGGCCTGGTTCCCTACACCGGCGCCTTCCCGATCGAGCTGACCCTCGACCACCTCGGCCCGATCACGAGGACGGTCGCCGACGCAGCGCTGATGCTCGACGTCATCGCCGGCCGCGACGGGCTCGACCCCCGCCAGCCGGCCGACCTGCAGCCGGAGCGGTACGCCGCAGCACTGGATGGGGACGTGCGTGGCATGCGGGTCGGCGTGGTTTCCCAGGGCTTCGGGTGGGTCGAGCTGTCAGAAGCCGGCGTCGACGAGACCGTGCGGGCGGCGGCGGGGCGGCTGCGGGAGCTGGGCATCGAGGTCGTCGACGTGGACCTGCCCTGGCACCGGCACGCGCTGCACGTGTGGAACGTGATCGGCACTGACGGCGTGACCGTGCAGATGATCAACGGCGAGGGCTACGGCCATAACTGGGACGGGCTCTACGACCCTGAACTCATCGACTACTACGGCCGCCAGCGTCGAGCGACGGTGGACCGCTGGTCGCCCACGGTAACGATGGTGGCGTTGGCCGGACAGTGGTCGATCGAGCATCTGCACACCCGCTACTACGCCATGGCCCGCAACCTCGCCTTTGAGGTGCGCCGGCACTACGACGCCGCGCTGGACGACGTCGACCTGCTGCTCATGCCCACCGTGCCGATGGTGGCCCGGCCGATCCCCGCCCCGGACGACCCGCTGGAGGTCCAGGTCGCCCGCGCGCTGGAGATGATCGTGAACACAGCGCCGTTCGACGTCAGCGGGCACCCCGCCATCAGCGTGCCGGCAGGGCTCAGCGACGACCTACCGGTCGGCATGATGCTCATCGGAAGGCGCTTCCAGGACGCCACCGTGCTCCGTGTCGCACACGCCTTCGAGCAGCTGGTCGGCGGCTTCGGCGCACCGTCTGCCCGCGAGCGCGCCACCGCCTGAGAGCGGCCACACCCGAGAACGGGTCGCACCGCCATGACCGTCGTCGTGAAGATCCTTGTGCTCGAGGCACGGCCGCTGGTGGGACGGCTCCAACTTCGCGGTGCCCAAGCCGCCGCTCGGACAGTCACTCGCCCCGGGAACCGCAGGTCAACGGCCCGGGGCGAGTGACTGTCCGGGCTACTGGAAGCTGGCCGGGGGTGAAGGCCGCTGGCGGTCCGCCCGACGCCGTGTGCATCTGTAGCGTGTCGCCCCTCGGACACTGGCTTATGCACACCGCCCACCGTGCTCCCCTCGGCGGACCTTTGCCGCAGCCTTGGGCAGCAGGCCCGGAACCAGATGACCGGGTGAAGGCCGGCAGCCCGCAACAAAGGCGGTCGACAGGCTCGCCGAGGCCAGCGGCAACGTCGTCCGAGGCGCGGTTGTCGGCCATCTGGCCGACAACCGCGCCTGAGGCGTACCGGGCCCCTCCTGAACGCGATGCCGCCTCCGGCACGCGCGACAAAGATCCGATCCCGCAGCCCAGGGCAGCCGTCAGAGAGCTAGCCCTGTTCTTCTACGCGGGCGTCGAGCCATCGACACCGCGTCGGGCAGCCCTTAGCTTTCGCTGTGTTCGTGCCGCCGACGCAGCTCAGCTTGGGGACATCATGACGATTCTGCCCGGTGCGGGCGCCTACTGGTTCGAAGGCAACGAGGTCGGCTGCCTCCTCATCCACGGGTTCACGGGAACGCCGCAGAACGTGAGGCCGCTGGCCGACTACCTGGCACGCCGTGGTCTGACCGTGGTCGCACCCCGTATGCCGGGCCACGGCACAACGGCCGCAGACCTCGACAGCACCGGCCCGGAGGATTGGCTCGCGGCGGCCGAGCAAGCGCTCACCGGGCTACGCGATCGCTGCTCCACGGTCTTCGTGGCAGGCATCTCCATGGGGGGCACGATCACGCTGGAGTTGGCTCGGCGTCACTCGGATCTGCCGGGCGTCGTGGTCATGGCAGCTCCAGTGCTGCCGCTCGATGCGCTCGAGTCAGTCGTCAACGACCCCAACCGACCTGCATCGATCCCGGCCCCGTGGGCCACCGTCGGAGTTCTCACCGAGGACGTCGGGGTGGGCGGCATTGCCTATCTGGAGATGCCTCTGGGTGCCCTCGAGCGCGGCATGCAGCTGATGACCGATGTGCGCGAGGGTCTCGGCGACGTGACCGTGCCCATGCTGCTCATCTACGGCGACGCGGATCAGATCGTGGACAAGGCCAACGGACCCTTCGTCCTCGGGCAGATCAGCTCGAGCGACAAACGGCTCCTTCCGTTGAGCGACTCGTCCCATGAGGTGACCCTGGACGTCGACCGTGAACGAGTGATGGTTGAGGTCTACGACTTCATCCAGGAACGCAGCAAGTCGTAGCCGCGCCGGCGGCTCCAGCGAGACGTGGCGGAACTGTTCGCCGACCCGATGAGGCTCATGGCCCTAGCCGACGGAGGCCAGGAAGCCAGGGGCGGCCATGAGGCAACCCCGGACCGCCCGTCGTCCCCGAGCCGTGGACGGCCCCGCCAGAGCACAACGTATGGCTACGTGCAGTGACTACGTCCAGCGCTTGATGAACTCGACCGTCGCCGCGTTGACCTCATCAGGGTGAGTGGCGCTCAGGAAGTGCTGTCCCCCGTCAACAACACGGAGCTCGACGGCGCGGCTGTTGACGAACAGCTTGATCTCCTCCTGAGCGTTGGCGACGGAGTAGACCCTGTCGGCCGTGCCTTGCATCCACAGGACGGGGCACCGCACGCTGTCCAGCCGGGCCTCCAGGCCGTCGCGGTCGCGGAGATTGATGGAGATGATCCTGAGCCGCTCACGCCCCGCGTCACCGGTGTAGTTCTTCTGGTGCTCCGCATGCCAGAACGACCGCTCCTCCGGCGGCACGTCCTCACCGAAGCCCTCCAGCAGCACGGCATCCACCAAGTCGGGGGGGATGATCCAGTCGTCGCCGACGGGGGCGGCGAGCGCGTCGATCGCGGGCGTGCAGAAGGCAATGCCGTCCCAGCAGCCCGCCTCGCGGCTGCGCTGGCTCTCGTAGTCCATGGACGTGCCGACCGGGATGATGCCCTGCACGACCTGAGGCGCGAGCATGGCCATGCGGGTCGCTACCCATCCCCCTTGCGACGTGCCCAGAACGAACGCCTGCGGGATGCCGAGCGCCTCAAGTGCCTGCAGGTTGGCGATCGCCGAATCCCAGTAGGTGAACTGCGCGTATGACGCGCGGGTCCGGCCATGGCCGTACGGCTCGAACGCGAGCACGTTCGCCGCGGCGTTGAGCTGCTCGTCGGCGAACTGCGGCCGGTACAGCTCCACCGAGGTGCTGAACGAGTTGCTCATCACCAGTGTGGGAAGCGACGAGTCGTACGGCTTGCCGAACTTGTAGCCGATGGTCGAACCGCCGAGGTGCGGGACCTCGATGGTCTCTGCAGTGCTCATGCTGCCCCCCTTGTTCAGCAGATGATCCACGGTGATGCGAGATAGCCATGCCCGTCCGGTCATCGTCGCCTCACCCCTCAGCGCGGTCAACGGACAGGAGGTTCCGGCATCCAACCGTCGTGCGGGGCGGCACGGCGGTTGCACACGGAGGGGCACCAGGCCATGGATGGGGCCGGCTTGTGCGCAGGCGACGGCAACGCTCGCTGGCCGATCGGGGCCCGTCATCGGATGGGTGGTGGCAACATCCGGCGTCTCGCGACTCAGCGGAGCCGTGTGCGCATGTAGCGTGTCGCCCCTCGGACACCGAGCTGATGTCCGACGGTCGATCCGGCCGCTGGGCCTTTCCGCCTCAGACAACGGCTGGGCAGTCAGGCAGCGAGCCATGGCGGGCGCTGGCGCCAGCGAGCTGGGTCCAGTGCTTTCTCCGGGCCGCTCGTCTCATCCGTCACTCCCCGACCTGAACTGTCCGGATCCACCGTGTCCGGCGCCTGGGACGACCAGTTCTTCCCGGACGGCGTCGGCGCCTGGATGGCGAAGATCGGCACCGACCCCGCGGCCGGTGGTCTGCGCATCAATGACCAATTCTTCCCACACGGCCAGGACTTCCGCGGACGGAGACCGCACCAGGTACGGCTGCAGGGTGGCGACGCCTCATCGGATTCCCCTTGCTACCGCTGAGCGCCGGCACGTCCCTCACCTGCTCAGCCAGATCCCTCCCCGGCTGGCCCCCGGTAGAGGCTGGAGCCAGCCACACGGTCACGTCATCCCGCGGAGATTCTGGCGCCTCGGTCAGCCGCCCGTCCGCCGGTCCGACGGCGTCCTCGGAGCGGACGACAGCCACCACAGCGGTTGGTCGGCGCCCTGTCAGCTCACGAGCGCTGCAAGGAAAGCGTTGGGCTCGTACCCGATCGCCCGTCGGGCAGATGGATCCGACAGGCCCGAGTCATCGGCAATGGGGGGCTCACGTCCTACTGACCACCACACCGCTGCCCACAGCCGGGCTCGAGGAATGGTGTCTCAGCCCGGTTGATGCCGAGGCGCGCCTCATCGCGGTGGCTGAGCCGGTCGCGCGGGGCGTCTTACGCCGCGCGGGCACCGAGGGGCCTGTCCGCCGCTTGGACGAGGTCCTGGACGATCCGTGCGGCCGGCTTGATGTCGTTGACCAACGCGCAGGACTGGCCGCAGTAGAGGACGGCGTGTTCGAGGTCGCCCTCGAATCCCTCGAGGGGCATGAACACGCCGTACCGCGGCAGGTCGATCGCCTGGCCGGCCACCGGCATCTTCCCGACGACGTCACCCTCGCCGAAGCGCTCACCCACGGGAAGCGACCCGGCCGCCTCCCACTCCCGAACCCCGGTGTTGCGCAGCACCCGGTGGGAGGCATCGGGCCATCCGACGTCGAACATCTTCGTGTAGAGCGTGTCCTCGGCCGTCGCCGCGACGACCCGCTCCTTGTACTCCCGCGCCGCCTTCAATTCCTCGCTGCAGAGGAAGCGGGTACCGAGGGAGACGGCCTGCGCGCCTAGATCGAGCGCGGCGACGAGCCCCCGACCGTCGGCGATCAGGGAACATAGGCCCATCCCGGGTCACGAAGCAGCCCCTGCATGCGACCGGTCAAGCCGCCCCTGCTGGCCGAGCCGGTCGAGCACGGCCTGATGAAGCCGGTCGAACACACCGGCCTGCTGCCATTCGCGCGTCCGCCGCCAGCAGGTCCAGCCCGAGCCGTAGCCCCGCTGGCGGGGCAGCTTGGCCCAACCGATGCCGGTGGACAGCACATAGGCGATGCCCTCCCGCACCTTCCGGTCATCGGTCCGAGGCCGACGAATGCGAGCGTGCACCGCCGGCTTGGGCGGGGCGGATCAGCGGTTCGGCCAGCGCCCACAGTGGGTCACCGATCAGCCGCGACGGCGTGGAAGACGCCGACATGACGAAAGCCTGCGCGGACCGGCGCGAACTCACCAGAGACCCACGGCCTACTTCTGCAACGTCTTCTCAGGCGGGGGTGGGCAGCAGCCCAAGCTGCCCCAGCAACTCGGCTCGATCGAAGTAGAGCGTGAACTCCGTGATCTTCCTACCGTCGTACCTGTCGATCGTGACGAAGGGAATGGTCACCCGTCGTCCCGTCGCCGGAATGGTCTGGTCCGGCGCGTTCATCGTTTCTGTATGGGTACCCTGAAACTCGGCCTGCAGGATCGTCGTGCCACCGTCCTCGAAGATGTTGAGCACCCGCACCTCGTTATCCGGGAACGCGTCCTGCCAGACGAGTAGAACGTCTTGACCATCTTGGTTCCCGAGCCGCCCGCTCCGGGGCCTGCGATCCTCGCGTCGGAACTGAAGTCCCCCACCCAGGCGGCCGAGTCGTGAGCATTCCAATGCTGGATGTTCTGTTCCTGAAGGGTTCGCGCCTCACCCATCGCTGGACCTCCCTGTCCACATCGAGGTGGTGCGGGGCAGCGAGATTACGCCGATGATCATGATGCCGGAAGGGGTCCAGGCAACGTCCGGGTCAGCTTGCGGGGGTTCCAGCCCCTCCGTGCCTATCGGCCCTGGTTAGGCGCCTTCCGCGGAGAAGCGTTCGTCACGAACGCAGCTGCCGAGATGTACCGACCAGTGACGTTGGTCGAGGGGCGCGTGACCACGGGATCTGACTGAGCGATCTTGGGGGGGACCGGAAACGAGCGCAACTGATCGGACCTGCGGCGGAGCACGAGGATGGCGATGTGGCCCGATGGACTCTGGGATCCCGACCGCGGCGCCGGTTACCGCCGTCCTGAGGATGAGTGCAGGCGTGTGCGTATGTAACGTGTCGCCCCTCGGACACCACGCTGTGGGCAGTTGCCCACCGCACCTCTGAGGTCGCCTCCGCCTCGGATGCGGTCCCGGCTGTCGTCGGGCCCGGCTGCGGATCCGTCGGGTACGTCCTATGACGCCATCAAGGCCGGCTGCGCCACCTCGGGGTCGCCAGCCCGTCCCTCGTGCGTACGGACCGTGCCGGGGGCCCGGACCTCGATCGTCCGGCTCAGCGGGCGTCGGCGAGGATCTCGCTGCTGACGTACGGGATGGTCTGCGGCCCCTCCGGCAGCACGCAGACCCGGGCGTCGGGCCCCGCCGCGTCGAGCAGCTCCCGCACCGTGGCCCCGATGTCGTGCGTCTGCTCCAGGTGGGCCGCCTCCAAGGCGTGATCGGAGAGGTGCGAAGTGTGCATGATCACCCGCGCCCGGCTCTGGATCTTGGCCTGCACCTGCACCTGCCACTGGTCGGGCACGGTCTTCGGCCGGTTCTCGATGAGATCGAGAAGGGCTTGGGGAGACGCCGCTGACTCGAGCACATCGCGGTAGGAGCCGTGGTTGGGGAATCCGTCCCGGCACTCGGCCGCGCAGACGATCGCCCCGCCGTCCTTCACCACCGTGGCCGCCGCGGAGATGCCCTTCACTGCCTGGTACAGGTTCTGGTCCAGGGGGAAGCCGGAGTTGGTCGTGACCACCACGTCGAAGCGCTCCGGTACCGGCGCCATCGCCAGCTCCCGTGCCGCCTCACGCGCGGCGGCGTGCATGGCGAACAGCTCCCCGGCGAACGCGCCCACCACCTCCTGCTCGCGGTTCAGCGTGACGTCAAAGCCGAAGTGCACTCCGCCGACCGCCGCTACGACCGCGCGGATGTCGTCGTGAACGGGGTTGCCCTCGCAGACGCCCCACACGGCCTGGGGGGAACCGATGCGCTCGGCGTCGTGCAGCGTAAGCACGGTCTCCAGCCCGGCCAGCCCCGGGACGGCGAGCTTGGGGCCGCCGCTGAACCCGGCGAAGAAGTGTGGCTCGACGAAACCCGTGGTGATCCGCACGTCGGCGTCCACCCAGTGGCGGTTGAGCCAGACGGGCACGCCGTTGCCGTGTGTGCCCATCCAGACCAGGGACGCCGTATCTCGCGCGTCGTGGTTGAGGACGTGCACCCGGTCGACAACGTCGTGGCCCAGCATGCTGCGCAGTTCGGCCTCGGTGTTGCCGCGATGAGTGCCGGTCGCGACGAGGATCACCACGTCGTCCACGTCGACGATGCCGGCGAGCTCGTCGAGCACCGCCGGGACCATGAGGTCCCGGGGCTGGGCGCGGGTGCCGTCGCAGACGGAGATGGCCACCTTCTGGCCCCGTCCCACCATCTCGCGCAGCGGGAGCCCGGCGACCGGCTCCCGCAGGGCCGAGCGCAGGACGGCGGCGGGGTCCTCCGCGCCCGGCACGTAGCGGGGCTCGACGACCGTCGTCCGGTCGTCCGGCAGGTCGACGGTCAGGCCCTGCTCGCCGTAGGCCAGTTGCACCCTCATGTGATCACCTGTCCGGTCGCTGGCGCGCACCCGGACACTAGCCGGGCCGACATCGTGCTGCTGGGCCCGCCCTCGCGCGGCCCGTCACGGCATCAATCAGGGGTCGGGCCGCAGGCGTGTGCGTATGTAACGCGGCCCCCCTCGGACACCCTGTTGAACCCCTTCGGCCCCACGGCTGCCGTCTTGTTCATGTCATCGGCCGGTGTGTTTGTCACTCCAGGGCCTCTCCATCTCCGCCTCTCGAAGTCGCGACCGTTGCCGTCGCAAGGCGAGTGGCAACTCCGGCCAGCCAGCGTGCGGGTGCGCCAAGGGCACGGCGGGCGGCAGTGGCGACGTCGTCGACTCTTGGCACGGGGGCCTCCAGGAAGGCCGAAGGGGGCCGGCTACTGGGGGTTCGCGCTCGCAGGCTCGGGCTGCTGGAGATCGGACGACCACCCGTCCGGCCGGTAGATCGACATGACCTCGGCGATCATCCGGTCGTGGTCACCCCCGTAGCGGCGGGTGTCGTAGCAACCCAACGGATCCTCCGGAGCGTGGAAGAGGCACAGGTTGCAATAGGTGCACGGTCGCTCCGGGCGGTCTGCGCCGGCGGCCCACTGGTGCACCAGATCGGGATTGGCCATCAGCGGCCGCGCGATGCTGACGGCATCGCACTGCCCGGCCCGAATCGCCTCGCGGACCACCGACGCGGTCTGGAAACCGCCGGTCACGATGACCGGAACCGAGACGTTCCGGCGCACTTGCTCGGCGTCCGGCAGCAGCAGGCCCTCCAGGTTCTCGGGCACGGTGCGGGTCCAGATGTAGCGCATCAGCGGCCGGGTCGGGCGGAATCGCCAGAGGACGTAGTTCCGGAGCGTGGACCGGCCGGAGGAGAGCATGGTGTCGTAGGTCCCGATGAGGTCGCCGGGGCGGAAGTCCCCAGCCGGGTTGAGGGGATGCGGGAAGCAGTTGCCGGTGGAGACGTGGATTGCGTGGGCGCCAGCGTCCTCCGCCCATCGGAAGACCTGAATCGACTCCTCGAGCGTGTTGCCTTTCCGGCTCCACGGGAAGAACGCGTCCCCGTGGTCGACGGCGCTGATCTTGACCTGCAGGTGGAAATCGGTGCCGGCCTCGCGGCGGATCGCCGCCATCACCTCGAGGAGGAAGCGGGCCCGGTTCTCCAGGGAACCGCCGTACTCGTCGGTGCGGTCGTTGATCGCCGAGCTGAGGAACTGGGTGAACAGGTAGCCGTTGCAGGCGTGGAGTTCCACGCCGTCCAGACCGGCCTCCCGCGCCCGCCGTGCCCCGTGCCCGAACATCGCGACGATGTCGGCGATCTCCCGGGGGGACAGCCGCTGCGCGGGCAGCCCGTGCACGGGATCGGGGCGATCGGTGGAGCTGAGCGCCGGGTGCGTCGCGTTCTCCACGCCCGGGATGTCACGTTGCCGACCGCTGTGGCTGAGCTGGAGCAGGAAAGCGCAGCCGTGCTCGTGGACCCGCTCCCCCACGACCCGCCAGAAGGGGATCTTGTCGTCGGAGTCGATGATGGCGTAGTTCGGCAGTACCCGGCCCCGCACGTGGATCGGCACGTGTGAGGAGAGGATCGCCCCCACCCCGCCCCGGGCGAACCGCTCCTCCCAGTTGACCCGGGCGACCGTCCCGCTGCCGTCGTAGTTGTCGATGCGGCCGGAGATGTTGCTGCGAACGACCCGGTTCTTGATCGTGAGCCCGCTCGGGAAGGTCAGCGGGTGAAGATCGGGTCGGCCTGTGCCGCAGGGACGCCGGAGGCGGTCATCAGGAGCTCCAGGTCGTTCTGATGTGCCCGACAAGTCGGTCGGTGGATACGTCGGTGCGGCCGGCTCCAGTGGGGGAAGGGGGCAGTCGCTGCGGCCGGGTCACGGTGAGGCGGACCGTGCCGGAGTTGTTGCGGTAGAAGCCCCAGGCGTCGTTGGCGAAGGCGTACAGGTAGCCCGGCCGGGCCACGTCGTGCTCGACTCCGGCGCCGACAGCGATCACCTCGGGCGGCAGGCCACGGCGCGGCGGTTCCTCGGGCACCTCGTTCGCGACCACTCCCACCAGCGACATCCAGGGGTACTTCTCCTCCCGGCGGGCACCGAAGAACTCTGCCGCCGGGTTGGTGCTGAGCCGGCGGACCAGGTTCTCCGCCCGACCGATGGCGCTGCCCAGCAGCTGGCCCACAGCTCGCGGCTGCAGCAGGCGCGCGCCCCGGACCCCCGTCGGGCCGGAACGGACCGACCCGCTCCGCCACGTGCCCTCGGCCGTGAGGCGGTACAGACCGCGTTCCAGATACAGGCCGGTCTCGTCCCAGCCCTTCTGTGACGAGACCTCGACCGTCATCGATTCGCCGGTGGCCAACTGCCGGGTAGGCCGGTAGCCGCGGCCGTCCCCCGACCAGTTGCGCTGACGGACGTACGCAGACTCGTGGATCGACGGATCGGCCGGGTCCTCCGGGTCAATGAGAGGCACGGCCCGGGGCCGCGGCTGGAACAGTGCGTCGGCGATCCAAGCGGCAGGGCCGGGCAGTGTGCTGCCTTCCCCCATGACGTCGAGCGGGTCGGGGTGGATGTCGTCGGTCGTGTTCTTGTCGAAGGCGAGCCCGACGGCGTCGGTCGCCTCGCGCATCATCCACAGCAGGGCCCCGTCGCTCAGCCCGGTGGCCGGGTGCCCGCCGCCGACGTCGCTGTGGTCGCCGGGGAACCAGACCTGTCGGATGTCCTGTCCCTCCGCCGGGTCGCTCCAGAGCGCAGCGGTGAACGGGCCCCGGAACTCGTCCAGAGCGACGGCCTGCCGTCCGTACGGGATGAACGGATTGAGCGTCACGTCGTGGAACCGGTAGCGGGCCGGCGAATCGATCAGGTTCGCCAACGCAATGTTTGTCGGGATGCCGAGGGCGCCGACCGTGTCCCAGACCCCTACGAATCGGATCGGGATCTCCCCTTTGTCGTCCGAATCGAATCGGAAGCGGAGCCCGTGCCGCCAGTCCGGTGTTGCCGCGTTGCCAGCCCGGTACTTGCGCCGGTACACGCGCTCGACCAGCCGCTGGGCCTCGGCCTCCGTCGCGTCGCTCAGGTCGAGCAGTCCGCAGGCACTAATCATCCCGCTCACGCTGCGCACGGTGTACGCGCCCCGGCTGAAACCGAACAAACTGATCCGGTCGCCCTGCCGGTAGTGCAAGGCGGTCCAGAGATAGGGCTCCATCACCTTCTCGGACAGACCCGTCCCGGCGATGCCGCCAGCGAGCCGGGCCCACGGAGGGCCCCCGACGCCGACTCCCGAGAAGTACTGGCACTCCTGCTGGTCCCCACTCAGGTCGGAATCGCTCAGGGCGTGCGCCAGCCGGTCCACATTCGTCCGGTCGGCGGGTGTCTGCCACGTGCCGTCGCAGCAGACGATGAGGTGACGCATGGCGGTCTCCTCTCGAGGAGCAGGCCCGGGGTGCTCCGCGGGTGGGGCGAGAGACACGCGACCGTACGGACGCGGCCGTCACGGTCTCGTCACCATGTCGTCACCGCGAAACAGGGTCGCTCCAGACCGCTCCCGACCCCGCCTGCCCGAGCGACGGGCTGTGTTTCGAGCACGACTACGAAACCGCGCACACCGAGCCCCTCTCCCGCTGGCACGGCCGCTGGTGGCACGGGTTCGACTTTCCGGTGTTCAGCCTGCCCCACCCGCTGCGCGGTGCTCGGGCTGCGTCGAGAGCGGTATGCGCTGCAGAAACTCGTTCACGAGCTCGGACAGGGACAGTCCGCGGCCCTCCAGAACGACTGCTACCGAGGTACCGGATCAGACTCGGGTAGCCCGCCTGAGACGGCCTCGCCACGTGATACTTCGCGTGATATTGCCGCCGGTGAAAGTAGCGTTATTCAGACGCCTCTCGATGCTGTTGGCAGGCTGTCTATCTGGGCCGATGAGGCTGCCTTAGAAGACGTTGCAGATGTCGACCGTGGGTCCCGCGTGTCGGGCCAGGTCGGGGTCGAGGGCGGCGGAGGCTGCGGTGGCATGTCGTCGCCGGCGTCTTCCCCGCCGCCGCGGCTGATCAGTGACGAGTTGTGGGCGCTGGTCGAGCCGCTGATCCCTGCGCGTCGCCCCGCGGTGCACGGCCGCACCGGACGGCCACGAACATCCGACCGGGACGTGCTCGAGGGCATCGCCTTCGTGTTGTCGACCGGTATCGGCTGGACCAAGCTGCCCACCGAACTGGGCTACGGCTCGGGCTGGACCTGCTGGCGACGGATGCGCGAATGGTCCGCCGCCGGCGTCTTCGACCAACTCCACCGGGCCGTTCTCGACCAGCTCGGCGAGCACGGCGCACTGGACTGGTCACGGGCCAGCCTCGACAGCGTCAGCGTCCGGGCGAAAAGGGGGGTGCACTGACCGGCCCAAATCCCACTGACCGGGGCAAACGCGGCACCAAGTACCACCTGCTCGTCGACGCCACCGGCCTGCCGCTGAACATCGCCGTCTCCGGCGCCAACCGGCACGACAGCATGCTCGTCGAGCCGATCCTGGACTCGATGCCGGCGATCAAGCGGGGCGGCCGGGGCCATCCACGGCGCCGGCCACTCAAGCTGCACGCCGACAAGGGCTACGACAACCCGCGGGTCCGCCGCTACCTGCGCCGCCGCGGCATCACCGCCCGGATCGCCCGCATCGGCCGGGACTCCAGCCAACGGCTCGGCCGGCACCGCTGGGTCGTCGAGCGCACCATCGGCTGGCTGCTGTCCTACAAGCGCCTCGCCCTGCGCTACGACCGCACCGCCATGACGATCACCGCGCTGGCCCGACTGGCAATCACCTTGATCTGCGCCCGCCGGCTACCGAAGAACTAATGCAACGTCTTCTTAGGCGGCCCGAGGCACCTTGAGGCGGCTCAGGTCTGCTGAGTTCAAGTCCCCCCTCGGACACCGACATGAACCCCCACGGTTTGAGGCCGAGGGGGTTCTATCGTCTCTGCGGTAGCCCCGTTCATCGCATGGTCGGGTCAGAGGTGGCAGTGGCACAGCGTCCGGTACCCCGCCGGCGTCGCGGTGGTGACTGCGATCGCGCATCCGCTTCCCGTCCAGGTCCCGCTCCGCTGGGATGTGCCGCAGCCGGGTTCGCCGCGATCCCGGCGCAGTATCCGGAAGCGGTCACGGCGGCCGAATACAGCCCGAGCCGTGAGCGTGCACCACGACCGACGGAGGTAGGGCCATGGTCGCCGTCCTGCTCAACGGAGGACAGACGGTGCGTCGCTCGCACGCCGGTCCGCGGTCCTCGCGCGCTGCCGCCGAAGCAGCTCCTGGCACCGTTCAGTGAGCGCGCGAGGGAAGACCCCGGGCACCGTGGCCGGCGCGGACCTCCCTCACGGCAGTCGAGACGTGGACCGGGCGGCGCTCCTGGGCACGGCCTTGGCTGCGGTCGTGGCGCTCAGCTTCAGCGGTGAGGGCGAGTGGGACTGGCTGGGCGCAGCAGCGGGGATCGCACTGCTCGTGGTGCTGGGGGCGTTCTTCCGCCTGCCTGCAGAGCGGCAGGGTCTCGCACCGGGGGTCCTGGGCGAGCTCGCGGCTGTCTCGGTGGTGGCCGCGCTCGCGGCCACACTCGTCATCGCACCCGTTCTCCAGGCCTTCTTGGCGGCGGCGACCGACGCGGGGCGCACGTGCCGCGCCAGTGCGGCGGTAGCGGCTGGCGCCCTGGAGAGCGATGCAGCCCGGCAGCGCGGCGCCGAACTGGCGGTCTCCAAGGGAGATGCCGGTGTGGCGAACGCGACGGACGCCCTGTCGCGCGCCGCTCAGGACGAGCGGCGCACTGTGATGGGCGACTGCATCGGTGACGTGACCTCACGCTGGCTGTGGGCGCCCGCCGCAGGCGTGGCCGCGGTCGGCTACACGTGTGCGTGGTGGCTGGTGCGGCGACGGCATGTCCGCGAGCCCCAGAGTGAGGCCGCCAGAGCCCGAACCTCCCGGTGACCCAGCGCGCTGTCGCATGGCAGCGCGCAGTCATTGCCCTCAGCACGCAGCAGCCATTGCAGTCGTCGACGTCTTCTACGGCCCGCGCGCCGGGATCCCTACCGTGAGCAAGCCGGTACGGCTCCGACTGAGCAGTACCGGTCGGCGCGTCGGGGCCAGTACCGGAACAACCACCCAGGTGTTGCGGCCTTCCCGACCCTCGAACATCACATGGCAGTTCAGCCGTGCGAGAAGGGCCTTGATCTTCGTGTCGGGGCGCCCCGTGCGGCGCCCGCCAGGTCCGGCGACTGACGGCGGAGTCCCGGCGACGACCCTGAGTTCGGTGAGCCTCTCCCACTCCCGCGAAACGGCTGCGACTGCCTTCGCTACGTCGTCGCCCGACCGCCTTCGATCCGTGACCCGAGTGACGCCACGGTGACGCAGTTGTGACGGGCGACCCGGAGCGTAGAGCCGTCGGGACGATGCGTAGGGCGGCTCTCAGTGTTTCCTCTGCGTCTCCCGACGTCGCCCGAGGAACCCGGCATAACGAGAACACGAGGAGACGCTCCGTGGACGAAACCGGCTACAAGAAGGCGTTGCGCGACATCGCACGTATTGCGGGAGAGGCGGTCGGAGACCAGGCCTCCGCGGCCAACGACGCCGCGGGTTTCGACCCGGGCGCCGGTTGTCACATCATGCTGCTGCCGCCACGTCTGCAGCAGCGGGCCGCCGAGGTGGCAGCGACGGAGAACCCGACCAACGCGCCTCTGCAGGAGCTCGCCCTCGGTGACGGCGTGCTCACCCCGCAGCGGCTGACTCTCTACACGAGCAGGTACTGGGGGCCGGTGCCCAAGGCCCTCACCGTGAGCTTCATGGAGAGCACTGCGAAGGAACTGCGGGAGCGCATCGTCAGCCATCTGAACGCGTGGGCGACGTACGGCGGTATCTCCTTCGCCGAGACCTCGGGGATCGGTGACGTTCGCATCTCACGAGGCCCCGGGGGCTACTGGTCCTACCTGGGCACCGACATCAAGCTCATCCCGAAGAATCGCCAGACCATGAACCTCCAAGGCTTCTCGATGAGCACCGACGAGAAGGAGTACCGCCGGGTCATCCGCCACGAGGCCGGCCACACGCTGGGCTACCCGCACGAGCACATGCGTCAGGTGCTCGTGGACCGTATCGATCCACAGAAGGCCTACGACTACTTCCTGCGGACCCAGGGCTGGTCCAAGGAGATGGTCGATCAGCAAGTTCTCACGGCGCTGGACCCCGCAAAGATCATCGGCACCGAGCCCGACCAGGACTCCATCATGTGCTACCAGCTACCCGGCGCGATCACCAAGGACGGCAAGCCCATCCGCGGCGGGCTGGACATCAACCCGCTCGACTCCGCCTTCACCGCGACCGTCTACCCCAAGATCCTCCGCGACACGGAAGCCCGGGCGTCGACCGGCGCCGAAACCGAGGTCCCCCTGCCACGTACCCCGGTCGCGGTGGACTGGGACCCCCAGGACGACGTGCTGGCCTCACTCTGACCAGGAACCTTGTCCGGCCGGGGCGCCACCGATGAAGCGCTTCATCGACATCCGGCCGGACGAGGAGGACCTCCCGTCGGAGCTGGTGATCACCGTAGGGGACGTCGTGCGCTTCACCGCGACGGGCGGCCGCATCCGGTCGGGCACCGGAGTGGAATTCCTCGGAATCCTCTCCGACAGCGTCGTCGGGACCGACGGCTCGGTCCTCACCCCGCTGGGCCCACCGACCGCGCTCCTCCTCCTCGCCCGGTCGCCGGGGAGCGCAGTCGTCGACGTCGTTTCGGGCGACCCGTTCCGGTCACCCTCCACCCGCAGCGTCATCATCCGTGTCGACCCTTGACACTGCTCGACCGGTTGGGAATCTGTGCGCCACCGACCCTGTCGATGGTGAGACGTGTGCGTATGCAGCGTGTCGCCCCTCGGACACAGCTGAAATGTCCCGAGACACCGTTCCCAGTGTCTCGGGACATCGTTCATAGCAGGGTCGGTGGTTGGTGGCCCCGGGTTAGGCCGAGGACCAGGTGATCCCTGGACACCGGGGCGAGTGCTCGCCGTGAGCGAGGGGCTTCCACCGCTGAGCCGTGCGCTACTCGGCCAGTCCGTGGCGCGCGAAGTCGACGGCCTCGGCGAGCACCGCTTGCCACAGGGCTCGGTCGACGGTCGGGATCGACACCCACTCACGGAAGACCTTGCCGGCTGGGGCGAACGGGTCGCCGCGGCCCTCCTCGACGAGCTCGGTGACCCGCTCGCGAGGCAGCTTGACGACCAGGCTGCGGGACTCGTCGTCGTAGGACGCCAGGAACCGCCCGGCCAGCCGGACGCAGGGGTAGCCCATCATCGTCGCCCTGCCGATTGCCGGGTCGTAGAGCAGGTCGTCGGTGAGCTCGTCGTAGAGGTCTCGGGCGTCGTCCCCGCCGGACTGCTCCGACGGGGACCCGGCCTTTGCGTCGCGCGCCATCAAGCCGCCGGCGGGCTGAAGACGCCGAACTGGTTCCCCGACGGATCACGCAGGTAGGCGAACGTCGGGGCGCCGGGGCCGGGGTCGAGGTGCTTGCTCGCCACCGAGCCACCGAGCTGCTCGGCGTCGGCACAGGTCGCCTCGACGTCGGCGACGAGGATGTAGAACACGGCGTGGTCGGGCCTCTGCCCGCCGGTGCCGAAGATGCCGCCCATCGGCCGGTCGGCGCCGGAGGCCCTGATGTTGCGGTAGTCCATGCCGCCGGATGCGGCCGGACCGTCGGCCTCGAACGTCCAGTCGAAGAGGCTGCCGTAGAACTTCGCGGCGCCGTCGGGGTCGCTGGTCGCGACCTCGAACCAGGCCAGGCTGCCAGGAGCGGGAGTGGTCATGGGGGTCTCCTCTGCATGGGGATCACCCGCCGAGGCGGCGGGCTGCGCCCACCGTCTCGGAACCTCGCGACAGCCCTATGTCGGTGTTTGGCAGATAGTTCTCGGGACGTAGCGCCGAAGCCGGCAGCTTCGTCTCGTGGCCGTCGGCGGTCGGCTCCGGGACGACCCGCCGGGGGTGCGGTCCTGACGGCGTCGACTCGGCTCGCGTGATGCGATCCATGCGGAACACCCGGTCGTCCCCTCTCAGGTGGCACCAGGCGGTGAGGTACGAGCCGTTGGGACCGACCACGACGTGCTGTGGATCGATCTCGCGCTCGGTCTCGAGGCCGCCGACATCGATGTAGCGGATGTGCAGCGTGCAGTTGTCGCGCACGGCTCGCCAGATGGTCTCGGCGATCTCGGCGTCAGGGTCGGGTACCGGTTGGACCAGGAGCCTCACCTTCTCCGCCGTGGCACGCGCCTCCGCCAGGGCCCGCTCGGGCATGGCGGCCACGATCTTCTGCAGGGCGCTGCGGGCGTCGCGTGCGAAGAGCACGTGCTCGCTGCGGCTCAACACCACGGCGACGGCAGCCGCCTCACGCGGCGTGAAGTTGAGCGGCGGAAGGCTCATCGAGCGGTCGACGGTGTACCCCCCGTGCGCCCCTGCTTCGTCGCGAGTGGCACGCCGGCCTGCCCCAGGGCGCTCAGATCGCGCTCGATGGTCCTGACGCTGACCTCGAAGCGCGCGGCCAACTGCCGCGCGGTACGACCCCTGGGTCCCGCCGCGCGCAGCTCCTCGACCAGGGCGTAGAGGCGGTCCATGCGGTTCATGATCGGAACGTAGACCGGGATGGGGACAGTCCTGGGATCCTGTGCCGGAGGTGTCCTGATCAGGCCCTCGCCGTTCGTCAAGGGGTTGGAGCGGGATCCTCCCGCTGAAAGCGAGGAGTTCCGATGAACCAGTACCTGCTGTCGGTGTACGAGGTCGAGGGCGAGGTTGACGGCGCGCCGCTCACCCCAGAGGAGATGCAGGCCTTCATGGGCCGAGTGATCGCTCTCGAGGAGGAGATGGACCGCGCCGGCGCGTTCGCATACGGCGGCGCGCTGCACGGTCCCGAGGCGGCCACCGTGGTGAGGGGCGGCACAGGCCTGGACAAGGTGACGACCGACGGACCCTTCGTGGAGGCGAAGGAGCACATCGGTGGCTTCTACATCGTCAATGCCGGGAACTTGGACGAGGCGCTGACCTGGGCGGAGAAGGTCGTCGAGGCCACCAACCACGACATCGAGGTGCGGCCGTTCCGGGCGACCGGACGCCTGCAGGCCGGCCCCGGCCACTGACGGACCGGCGGATGGACGACGTCGAGCGCGTCTTCCGCGAGGCACACGGCCGGGCCGTGGCGACCTTGACCGGCCTCTTCGGTGACATCACGCTCGCCGAGGACGCAGTCCAGGACTCCTTCGTCACCGCCCTGGATCGGTGGCCGAGGGAGGGCGTCCCCGGCAACCCGGCCGGCTGGATCGTCACGACCGCGCGGAACCGGGCCGTCGACGTCGTCCGGCGCAGCCGCCGGGGACGCGAGCTCACCGAGCACATCGCGACCGATCGGCTCCGGGCCGAGCCCACCGCCGCCCTGGAGGATCCAGAGCTCGTGCCCGACGACCAGCTGCGTCTCGTCTTCACCTGCTGCCACCCCGCTATCCGGCTCGAGCATCAGGTGGCGTTGACCCTCCGCCTGATCGCGGGACTCACCCCCGCGGAGGTCGCCTCGGCATTCCTGGTGAGCGACGAGACGATGGCGAAGCGCCTGGTGCGCGCAAAGTTCAAGATCAAGGCGGCGCACATCCCGTATCGGGTGCCTGAGGCGGCGGAGCTACCAGGCCGTCTGCGTGCCGTGCTCTCGGTGCTGTACCTGGTCTACAACGCCGGGGCGGACGACGTCGGGCGCCGCGACCTGAGAGCCGAGGCGATCAGGCTCACCCGCGTGCTCGTGGCCCTGATGCCAGACGAGCCGGAGGCGGTGGGCCTGCTAGCCCTCATGCTGCTCAGCGACGCACGAATGCCGGCCCGCGGCGACGGTGCTTGCGTCGTGCTGCTCAAGGACCAGGACAGGTCTCTCTGGGATCACTCCCTGATCAACGACGGGCAGTCGCTGGTACTGGCCTGCATGCGGCGTCGCCGGCTGGGGCCGTTCCAGCTGCAGGCGGCAATCCAGGCGCTGCACTGCGCGGCACCTCGTTACGAGGCGACGGACTGGCCGGCGATCGTCCGGTTCTACGACCGATTGCTCACGGTCATGCCTACGCCGGTCGTGGCGCTGAACCGGGCTGTTGCCGTAGCCGAGACCGAAGGACCGGAAGCGGCTCTGCTCCTGCTCGACGGTGTAGCCGACGAGCTGAAGGAGTACCACCTGCTGCATGCCTCTCGCGCATCCATGTTGGAAAGGCTGGGACGACCCCAGGAGGCCGCGGAGGCGTACGACCGAGCGGCTGCCATGGCGCGCACCGACGCTGACGTCATCTTCCTGAGCCGGCGTCTCGCGGAGTTCGCCGTCGGCCATGCGGGGCCCCCTGGACGGCGAGGGTGCCTTGCCGGTTGCGGGTCGGTCCGAGGGTGACTGAGCTTCGAGGTGCACGCGGCTGGCGCGGAGCACGTGTTCGACAGCTTCGAGTGCGCGATCCATCGGATGGCGCCGCGCTGCGAGCACTGGGGCTGCACGGTCATCGGGCACGGGGTGCAGGGCGATGGCCGGTTCTTCTGCTGCCCCCATTGCGCCAAGGCGAAGGGGGTCACTGGGGTCGCCGATCACGCCTAGCCCCGGACCTACCCGCCCTGGCTCGGCTTCAGCCAGAGGCGTCCCCAGCCGTGGACCTCGAGCGATGCCTCCTCGTCGCCCGCCACCGTTCCGCCGATCGGACACGGCTGAAAGCCGAAACCCGCCCTTCGGCTACCGGGCCGGTCTCACGCAGGTGCCGGATAGCCCCGCCGCCGCAGGGTAGAGCTGGCCCATGCCGGAGCCGCCACGTCTGCCCGCCGAGATGCTCCTCCGGTACACGGACGTGCCCGAGGGGCGCATCCGCACCCGCGTGCTCGGCCGACGGCAGCCGGACGCCCTCCCCGTCGTCGTTGTCCAGGGAATGGCGGTGTCTGACTACCTGCTGCCCGCGTGCGCAGCGCTCGGCTCGTGGACCGAGGTACACCTCTTCGACGTCCCCGGCTTCGGCGGCAGCGGCCAGCCGACGCGGCGGCTCGACGTCCGGGGGTACGGGGAGGCTCTGGTGCACTGGCTGGAGGCGACCGGCCTGGACCGCGCCCTGGTGGTCGGTCACTCCAGCGGCACCCAGGTGGCCGCGTGGGCTGGGGTGCTTGCGCCTGACCGGGTGGCGGCGGTCGGCCTGGCCAGCCCGACGATCGACCCGATCGCCCGACCACTGCCGAAGCTGGTCTACCGCTGGCGCCTGGACGCCCGGTCGCCCTCGCCCGGCCTTGAGGAGAACCACGTCCCGGAGTGGAAACGCGCCGGCATCACGGGGGCGGCCCACCTGGTGAAGGTGCATCTCGCGGACCGGATCGAGGAGCAGGTCGGCCGCCTGAGAGTGCCCGTGCTCATCATCCGCGCCGAGGACGACCGGCTGACCACCGAGGGCTGGGTGCACGAGCTCGCCGCCTCGGCCGGGGGTGACCTCCTGACGGTTTCCGGCGCGCACGCGTTCCTGTGGCTGGACCCGGAGGCCTGGTCGGCGCCGTTGCGCGAGCTGTCGGCCAGGGCCCGCTGAGATGCCCCGCCGGAGCCGCCACATGCCTCCCCAGAAGGCCGTCGCGTCCTTCGACTCAGCCAGCGCCTTCTTCCTGGCCCTGGCCCGTGCGCTCGACGGCCGGGACTTTCCCTATCTGGGTCAGTCGCGGTGGAAGGCCCTGCCGGTACGGGCCAGCGCGCTGCTGCCGCGGGGGCTGCGCTGGAGGGCGTACGCGTTGGCGAGTGGGCGCGAGGGGGTGGCGGTCGACCGGCTCGGCGACATCGACCTGGACGAGGTCGCCGGCTGGGTGACGTGGACCTATCCGGACCGGCGCTACCCGGCGGCGCTCGTCGGCTCGTCGAACGGCGCGCTGACCCACCTGGCGGCGGCCTGCGGCGTCGCCTGGCTGCCGCAGACCCTGCTCGTGCCGGTGCGCCGCCGCGGGGCCGACCCGGCGGACATGCGCGCGGCGCTCGAGTTCGGCGCGCGTCACGGCCCGGCGCTGCTGGCGCACAACCCACGAGTCGAACTGCACCACATGCAGGACGCCAACCAGGACGCGCTCAGCGGCTCGCAGATGGCGTACTTCCGGGTGAAGTGGACTAGCCTGCCGCCGGCTTACCAACGCTTCCTCGACGAGCGGCTGGAGCCGGGAGCGCCGGTCGTCGTCGTGCGCGACATGTCGACCTGGCCGGTCACCCGCGTCGGCGACCGGCAGGTCTTCCAGGTCGGTGCGCAGGGCGGGATGACCGCCGAGGAGTACCTCGTCGCACCGAACGTCCCGGCACCCGACGGGACCGCCGCCGAGGCCGAGTGGGGGTTCGCCGAGCCATTGCTGGACGGGCTCCGTGAGGCAGCCCGCCGCACCGGTCACCCGGTCGTCGAGCTGCGGTACGGCCATCCGCAGGATCCCGCCGCCGCCGTCGCCGACGTGCTTCGATCGTGGACGCGACGCCGCGGGGGTGCGGCACAGCGGCTGTTGGTGAGCTCCTTCGTCGTCCACGACCCGTGGCGGACGATCGCAACGGGATCCGTGCCGTTCTGGACCTTCTTCCCCGTGCAGTCGGCCGCCCGCAACCTGTCCGACTACCTGGCCTCGACGTCGTACGACGACGTCGACGTCCTGCTGTTCAGCCATGGCGTCGAATCGCGGGGCCTCGCCGACGCGCGGACCTGGCAGGACATCGCCGGGCGGGCCCGCCACCGCGGCCGGCTGCTCGGCGTCGACCCACGGGCGTTCCCGGCCGACTTCGCCGTCTTCGCGCGTTACACCTCGGCGCTGCGATCGCTGCCCGACGGTGGGCTCCCGTGGTCGCCGCTGGTCGTCGAGGACGCCCTGAGCGGCCTCCGCCGCGCAGAAGAAGTGTCCGTCGTGGGCGGCTGAGGCAGACGGTCACGCGGATGCCAAGGCGCCTCCTAGCCGGATCGCCAGACACCCGCTCGGTGGGCACGAAGAGCACGCGGATGAGCTCCTCAGTTCCTTCAAGTCCTCGTCCCGTTCCGACCGGCGCGTCATCTTCCGACCATGTCAACCAACGGCGAAGACCCGCACCACTCCCCCTCCCAGGGAGGACGCCACTACGTCGGTGCGACGGCTCCCACTTCTCGGCAGACACCGGAGTTCACGGACGCTGCTAGCAGACCCGTGACCTGCATTTCCACCAACATCCCGGTCGCCGAGGAACGCTACGAGCAGTGGCTGACCGGCGACCGAGCAGAGGAGGTCTGACATGGCCAGGAACTGGAAGGACGTTCGAGCGGACGCCGTCAGCGGTGGCTTGGTGGACGAGGACCGCGTCACTCATGCGACGAGGGCCCTCGCCGATGCGGTGAAGGCTCAGCGATCGGCCGATATCCGCAAGGCGCAGGCGCTCAATCAGCAGACGCTGGCGAAGCGGATGAAGGTCAGTCAAGCGCGGATCAGCAAGATCGAACACGGCACGCTCACCCACACCGAAGTGGGAACTCTCGAGTCCTACGTCGAAGCGCTCGGTGGCAGGCTGCGTGTCGTGGCGGAGTTCGACGACGAGAGCATCGCTCTGCACTGAGGGACCCCGTGCGGGCCAAGAGTGCTCGGCCCGAAGTCATCGCGGACCGAGTTGAAGGCGTGTGCGTACGTAGCGTGTCGCCGCTCGGACACCACGGGGTGGTAGTTCTCCCACCTTCCGAGCCCAGGGCCGGGTTCTTGCCGGCCAGCCAGCACGGTCCTCTCCCGGGCCGATGTCGGCCACCATCTCCTCCGCGGCGGCGCCCCTAGCGGGTAATCCGACGCCGCGGCCCTGCACTTGCGCCAGCCAGTCGCGCACAGCGACGCGTTCCGTCCGGCCCCGAGTGTGAGGCCGGACGGAACGTGTACTCACAGGGCGACGGAGTAGCGGTCAGCTGCGGGAGCGGTCCGCGGACCGGTACTTGCCGAGCTGTCCGTACACCACCTCACCGTCCTCGTCTCCCACAGTCGTGCTTCCGATGCTGCCGGAGACCGCGGCGTTGCGACCCGTGAAGGTGTACCGGTACGAGTACGTCCCGTAACTGTCGGTGTAGCGGCCGCTCTCCCGGCTGGTGGAGGTGTCACCGACCGCCGTCCAGGTCAGGTCGACCGTCGTGGCCACCGGAGTGGGAGAATCCTCGATGTAGACGTTGACCGTTCCGGTCAGTCGGGCACTGGACAGCTTGCGGTCGATGGAGAGGCTGACCGTACTGCCCTCCACGTAGCGGAAGCCGACCACCTCACAGCCTCCGCTGGGGTCCGGCTCCGCACCTTCCCAGCCGGGCAGATACGGGTCGACACCCGCTTCGCACTGGACGTCGAACACGTTGCCGAATACCTGCGCGCGGCCGCGCCCGAGGTCCTCGGCCTGAAGATCCCAGAAGTGGTAGTTGCCCTCGACCCCCGACTCCTCCCCCACCTCGAGGAAGCTCACCGAGGCCACGGTGCCGGAGGACTTGGAGAAGAACATCGACGCAGCCAGCGCCGGAGACGGCCCGGCGACCACGCCGAGGGTGAGCATGGCGACGACGACCGTGAGCAGTCGGCGCACGAGCGGACGGAACATCAACAACCTTCTTTCGGATGGGGCACGGCCGGCGTGCGCCCGTGCCAGTGCAGAGCGGCCCGCGGAGCCGACGTGGGCCGTGAAAGGGAACGCGACGGTGCGCCGAACGCCGTCCGTCACTGGGCTGGAGACGCGCAGCCTCGCCGGTCCGATCGCACGCATGTCGGCCCCCGTGGCGTAACGCATCCCTCCAGGTCGGTCCCGGTAGGCAAGTTCCCCGGTCGGATGCTGCTATCAGAAGGGGACCTGAGGAGTCTCAAATCCTCTCCGTTACCTAACCGATACGCATTGCTCAGACTGCTACTCCTCCGACAGCCACCGGATCCCACATGGGTCCAGGACACGTGCATCCACGCAGGCGACGGCGTCCGATGTTCGAGACCCTCCGCCGCGCGCCAAGCGGGCCCACCGGCTGGCCGCGCCAGGCGGCCGACAAGAGCGGCCGCCCTGGCGGCCGCGATTGCGGCAACTGCGAGCGCCGAGAGAGTCCTGAGGTCTCCCTTGGTCAACGAGGGGACCGCGGCAGGTACGAGCCTTCGACGGGTTGCCGGTTGCCGCGCTGTCGCCCCGCCTGGTGGACATGCGAATACGGCAGTCGAGAAGCGCTCGGAACGATGACGGGGCTTGGCCTGACCGGTCCCCCGTGGATCATGCCGAAGGCCTCCCGCAATGTCATGCTGCGCCCATTCGACCACCGTGGGGCGTGATGGGTCGTCGCGACGTTGTCGGGAACAGCCCCCTACTGGTGCCGCTCTGCGACGCGTCGGATCGATCGCCGTCCGACACGATGCTTGGGCAGCGCACGCCTGACACACCGGTCGGGCGCTGTCCGTGGAAGTCACGGACGGCTCGAGTGAGAGCGCCGAGAGTCGGTCAGACGATGCGCACGTGCACGTGCGCGTCCTCGGGGGCAGCGCGATTCACCGCGGTGATGAAATCGACGGCCATCTCCTCGATGTCGTCGACGCTGTCGGCCTGAGTGGCACCGATACATCAGACGTCGATCATCGAGTGGTGACTCTCGGAGACAGCAGTCGTCGGACCGGCTGGGTGGTATCACCGCGCCGACCGTGGTCGTCGTGGGAGAGCAGGATCTGCTGACGCCACCCTGGCAGGGGAAGAAGGTCGCCGACGCCATCTCCGGGGCGCGCTATGAACTGATCACCGGCGCCGGGTCGAGCCACGGGCTCCACCTCGAACGCCCCGAGGACCTGGTCCGCATCGTGACCGAATTCCTGCGCCACCACGAACTGGAGCCGACCCCCGTCAATTATCAGCGGCGCCGGTCCGGCTTGGGTGTCAGGTTGGCCAAGGGCCCGGCTCCGGGGGGTTCATGTCAGTTCAGCGTCCGGTCCGGATCCGTGTGCGCAAGTATCGAGTCGCCCCTCGGACACCACGGTGTGGGAGTTCTCCCACCTTCCAGACCTACAGCAGGGCCATTGCCCGCCGCATGACACGGTGCCGACCGGCGCCGGTTCGGCATGCATTCCTAGCCCGCCGTCACCTCCAACGGGTGAATCCGACGCCGCCGCAGTGCGCCGGCTGCTGGCGGCGAGTGCACAGCCAGGACCTCTCGACACTCGTCCGCGTATTCCCAACGCCGCTGCCCCATGGGGTCGCCCCTGCGCTGCCCCACGCTCCGCGCAGCCACACCAGTCAGGTCGAGCGCCCGCGAGGCGAGAGCGCCCCGTGCTCAGCCCGCGGGCTCGGCGTCTCCGGCGTGGCAGCGCAGGGCGAGCAGGGCGATGTCGTCGTCGGCGCGGCCCGCCACGATGTGGTCGAGCAGCTGGTCGCAGAGCTTCTCCAGCGGCAGGTCGGCCAGCTCGGGTAGCAGGCCGGTGAGCCGGCCGATGCCCTCGTCGATGCCGGTGCGCGCGTGCTCGATCAGCCCGTCGGTGTACAGCACGACGGTGTCGCCGGCGCGCAGCACCACCTCGTGATCGGTGCGGGGCCGGGAGAAGTCTGTGCCGAGCAGCCGCTCGGGTGGGGTGTCCAGCACGTGCACCGAGCCGTCGGGCCGCACCCGGAGTGGCGGCAGGTGCCCCGCCGATGACCACCGCAGCGTGCATGACCCCCCGTCGCCCGGCGGTTCGAGCCGCGCGACGAGCGCCGTCGCCAGGCTGCCGATCCGCAGCCCGCTGAGGACAGCGTCGACCCGTGCGAGGACCTGGGCCGGGGTCTCGGGGCGGTCGTAGGCGATGCCGCGCAGGATGCTGCGGATCTGCCCCATCGCCGCGGCGGCGTCGACGTTGTGCCCCACCACGTCACCGATGACCAGCATCGTGGCGCCGTCGGGCTGGCGGAACGCGTCGTACCAGTCTCCACCGACCTGCTGGTGGAGGGCGGCCGGCCGGTACCGGACGGCGATGCTCAGGCCGTCGGGCTGCAGCGGCGGGGTGAGCAGGCTGTGCTGCAGGGTCTCGGCGACCCTCAGTTGCCGGCCGTAGAGCCGGGCGTTGTCCAGCGCCAGCGCACCACGGCGGGCCACCTCGACGGCGGTGGCGATCTCGGCCCCGGTGTGCGGCGGGCGGGCGCCAGAGTTGACCATCGCCAGTGCGCCGAAGGTCTCTCCGCGGGCCCGCAAGGGCACGATCAGGGTCGAGGTCGACTGCAGCCGCCGCCACGCCGCTCGGACCTCCTCGGTGGGCAACGACGGCGCGACGAGGTGCTCGCGAATGGGGTTGATCTGCACCGGCTGCCCGGAACGCAGGGCACCGACCAGCGCGACGTCGTCGCCGGTGTGGGGCAGCCGACCGCGCAGGTAGGTGGCCAGGTCGGTCCGGTGGGCCGGGTCGCGGTGGGCCGACGCCTGCTCGTCGGGCCCGCCGTCCTCGCCGGTGAGGGCGACGACCGCCCAGTCGCACAGCCGGCGCACCGCCAACGCGGCCAGCTGAGCGGCGGACTCGCCGGTGTCCAGGGTGGCGATCATGGTTTCGCTGACCTCGGCCAGGTAGTGCAGCCGATCGCGGTCGGCGGCGTCGTCGACAAGGGCATCCTCCGTGTGGCCGGCCTGACCGATCGGTGCGCTCGGCCGGTCGGTGGCTTCCCGGAGGGAGACCTGCAACAGGTCACCGACGAGGACGGCGGTGACTGTCAGCCACCGCCCGGCCGGAGGGTAGAAGCCCTGCCAGGTCACCGGCACGCCCGCGTTGCGGCCATGCAGCAGGAAGGTGTGCAGGCTCGTGGCGGACGCTTCGGGGAGTGCGTCGCGGAGGCTGCGGCCGGTGAGCTCCGCCGCGTGTCGCCCGAACAGCGCCGCGCCGGCGGGGTTGACGTAGTCGATCGTCCAGTCGGCGTCGAGGACCAGGACTCCGTCGGGCAGCGTCTCCAGGACTGCGGCCCGCGCGTCGGGCCCGAGACGGATGGCGGTGGACCTGCTCACCACGCCTCCCCGGACTCGATGGATGCCTCGCGGGTTCGAGGCGGTGAGAACGCTGTGCACGCACCCCGACGGGGATGATCTTCCCGGCCCGCCACCGCGCGCTGCCGGCGTCCGGGCCGGCCCCGGCGTGGTGTGGGTGCTTCTGTTCGGGTGGCAGGGTGTGCCCGATCGTGACGGGGGAACGTCGTGGTGATGCCGTTTCGGCGCTGACCCGAGGCGTTCCGTCTGCCGTCTGGGCACACCCCGCCGGCGGTCGGGTGCTCGGCCGCCTGAACGGCGACGCAGCAGCCCGGGTTTGGACCGCTGAGCCGGGGGCATTCCCCGCGGCGCCATCCGTTGAGGACCCCACACCGGCGCAACCGACCATCAAAGGTCGGGCGGCGCACGGTGCCCGTCCAGCACGACCACTGCTGACCGCAGCCGAAGTCTAGGGGCGCGTGACGCCCGGCCACCAGGCTCGCCACAGCACACCGCGGCGGCCGCCGGCCGGGAACGCGCACGTACCGTCCGCGGGGTCGTCCGGCAAGGGGCCGAGAGAGTGGCAGCAGAGCGCGCAACCGAACCATCGAGCGGTGCTGCCCCAGCGCAGGGACGCGCCCAGCCGGCCGACGTCGCGGACACCGAACGCGTCCCACGGGACCCTCATGGGGCCCAGGCGGTCCGTCGTGGCTCCGAGCCGACCTCGGTGGGGCTGCCGACGATGGTCGCCGGCCTCAACGTGATCGTGTGGTAACGCGATCCCGCCACCCTGCGCATCCGGTTCATCAACTCCCGGGCCGAGGAGCTGCTGGGCTACCCGACCGAACAGTGGCTGACCGACGACGGGCTGGTCGAACGGATCGTTCATCCGGACGACTACCCCCAGGCGCTGGAGACGGTCCGCGCGGGCGTCGCCGCCGGGCGGGACTTCTCCCTGTCCTACCGGGTGCGCACGGCCGACGGTCGCTGGTTGTGGTTGCAGCACCTCGGGCACGTCGACCGGGACGAGAACGGTGCCGCCCGCGCGCTCCACGCCGTGCTGATCGACGTCACCGAGTCCCGGCGGCGGGAGCAGGCCGCAGAGCTGCTGGCCGCCGCGGGCCGGGTGCTGGCCGGCCCGGGCAGCGTGGAGGAACGGCTGGCCGCGGCCGTTGAGCTGGCCGCCGGCCAACTGGCCGGATGGGCGGCGGTGTGGCTGCGTGGCGACGACGAGCGCTATCACCCGGTAGCCGCCGCCCCCGGCGCCGTCGCCGGGCGCGTACTGGCGCTCACCCCGGTCCGGGTGCCCGTCGAGTTCGAGGCGGCGTTCCGGACGGGGCAGGCGTTCGCCGTGCCCGCGGTCACCGAGGCGATGCGCCGGGAGGCCACCGCCGACGACGCGCAGTACGCCGCGCTGACCGAACTCGGCGGTCGGCATTGGCTCGCCGCGCCGCTGTCGGCCGGCGGCGAACTGGTCGGGCTGCTCACCGTCGCGACCGACGAGCGCCCTTACGACGACGACGACGCGACGCTGGCGGCCGACCTCGGGCAGCGGCTGGCCGTGATGGTGGCCGGTGAGCGGCTCGCCGCGCAGCGCCGGGCGCTGCACGAGATCACCGTGGCGCTGTCGGTGGCCGGCACCGTCGCGGAGGCCGCCGCCGCCGTCACCGGAGGGTTGCGGCGGGCGCTGGGCGCCTCGGTGGTCAGCGTGGCCGTCATGGGTGCCGACGGGCTGCTGCATGCGGTCGACATGGCGGGCTACCCCGAGGACGAACGGCGCGCGAAGTATGCCGCGCGGCGTCTGTCCGACCCGTTTCCGCTCACCGACGCCGCCCGCGGCCGCCACCCGATCTGGCTGCATGACCGGGCGTCGCTGATCGGGCGCTATCCCGCGGTCGTCCCCGACCTGCAGGCGCACACCCAGGCCGTGGCTGCTCTGCCGCTCCTGGTCGGCGACCGGCTGGTCGGCGCCCTGGCCGTCACGTTCGGCACACCGAGGCAGTTCGCCGCCGATGAACGCGCCCTCCTGCTGACCGTCGCCGGGCAGATCGCCGCCGCCTTCGAACGCGCCGCGCTGGCCGACGCGGGCCGCGAGATGGCCGAAACCCTGCAGCGCAGCCTGCTTCCCGCGGACCTACCCGACGTTGAGCGGCTGGCGGTCACCGCCCGCTACCTGCCCGCGGTGCAGGGCACGGCCGCCGGCGGCGATTGGTACGACGTGCTGCCCGTCGCCGGCGGGAACGTCGCCGTCATGGTCGGGGACGTGGTCGGCAACGGTGCGGCCGCCGCGGCGGTGATGGGGCAGCTGCGCAGCGCCCTGGCCAGCGCTCTGCTGGCGGGCTGCTCGCCGGCCCGGGCGCTGGAGGTCCTGGACCGCTTCGCCCGCCTGATCACCGGCGCACGGATGAGCACCGTGCTCTGCCTGGTGCTCGAACCGGACACCGGCCGGCTGACCTACAGCTCTGCCGGCCACCCGCCACCGCTGCTCGACCGCGGCGACGGCGACCACCACGATGCCGCCCTCGCCTCCTACCTCGACGGCGGCCTCGGCCCGGCGCTCGGGCTGCCCCCGTCTGGACAACGTCCGGAGGCGGTCAGCACCCTGGCGACGGGGACGACGCTGCTGCTCTACACCGACGGGCTGGTGGAGCGGCGCGGTACCACGCTCGACGAGGGGCTGGGACGGCTGGCGGCCGCGGTCACCGCTCGCCGCTCGGCGCCCCTTCCGGCGCTCGTCGAGGGGGTCCTCGACGAGCTCCTCGACGACGACGGCGCACCCGACGACGTCGCGGTCGTCGCCGTTCGGCCGCTGCCCGCCTGGCTTCGGTTGGACGTGCCCGCGGAACCGGACCGGCTTCCGCAGCTGCGGCGCACCGTCCGGCGGTGGGCAGCCGAGGCGAGTCTGCCTCCCGACGCGATCGAGGACCTGCTGCTGGTCATCGGCGAGGCGACCGGCAACGCTGTCGAGCACGCCTACCGGGAAATGGACGTCCCCGGCCGGGTGATCGTCGAACTGCAGCCGGCCGACGCCGGCGCCGTGCTCGCCTCAGTCACCGACACCGGCTCCTGGCGGCCGCCACCGGGCGATCCGGGCTTCCGCGGCCGGGGACTGCACATCATCTCCGCTCTCGCCCGTGACGTGGAGCTCTCGGCCGGGCCCACCGGCACGACGCTGCGCTTCGTCTTCGCCTCCTCGGCGACGGCGGAAGCAGCGGTATCCCCGCTCAGGACCGCCGACGGGCGGCGGCCCGTGGCGCCGGCGACCGACGAGCGGCCGGCCATCCTGGAGGTGACCGACGCTCAGGGCCCCCGCTGCGTGGCAATCATCGGGGACCTGGACCTCGCCGGTGCCACCGGAATCCGGGAGCACCTCCGTGCCGAACTGGCGGACCACCGACCCATCACCCTCGACCTCACCCGGCTCGGCCACGTCACCAGCATCGGCGCCGGACTGCTCCTCGAAGTCGCCGACCCCGCAAGAGCTCACGGCGACCTCGACGTCGTGCTCCCGGCGACCGGACCGGCCCGCCGTCTGCTCGACCTCACCGGACTCGCATCGGCCCTGCAACCTGCTCCAGGTAGCTCACCCCACTGAGCGCCACCACGGACAGACCTCGCCGACGTCCGATCAGCGGATGCCGTCATGACCGAGCTCGTCATCGACGCGGCCCCGTCAGCCGGCCACTGCGCATCCTGCTCGCCGCCACAGCGGCCGGCGCCGCACGACTGCACCAGAGCTGCTCCCGAGGCGGCGGGTGAACGGGCCGCGCTGGGCGGGCGAGCGGCCATGCCCGGCTGAGCGGGCCGCCGCGCTGGTCGCGGCCGCGTTCCCGCAACTGGCCGGACTACCCGTGGTGCCCCTCGCCGAGGGATGCGACAACACCGTCCACCGCGTCGGCGACACCTGGGTGTTCCGGTTTCCGCGGCGAGCGCTGGCGCTGCCCGCCTTCCGCCGCGAGCTGACCGTCCTCCCCCGGCTCGCCCCTCTCATGCCACTGCCCGTGCCAGTTCCCGAACTGATCGCGGCCGACGAAGAGGAGGACCGTGGCCGTTCACCGGGGCTCGGCTGCTGCCGGGGCGGGAGATGGCCCAGGCGGCCCTGCCCGACAGCAGGCGGCGCTGACCGGGATCCTTCAACATGATTCGAAGGAACGACCCGGCGACCAGTCACCCGTTGTTTCTGGGCTGCGGGAGGTGTGCGGTCAGCCATTGAATCAGGTCGGCGGTGCTTCTGGTTTGGAGCCATACGCGTCCTGGGCCGGTGAAGTCGGTGACGAGCCCTTCGCCGCCGAGGATTGTCGACTTCCAACTGCCGGCCTTGCGAACCGCGTATTGCACGGTGGCGTCGAATGCCACCACGTGACCGGTGTCCAGGGTCAGCGTCTCCTGCGGCCCGAGGACGGCCGAGCGGATGGCGCCATAGGAGGCGATCAACATGTCGCCGTAGCCGCTGCAGCGGAGAAGGATCAGGCCTTCGCCGCTGAAGAAGCTACGGCCGCCGCCCCATTTCGAGTCGACGTCCACGGTGGCGTCGGAGGCCAGCCAGGAGCCGGACTGGACCATGACTGGCACGTTGGGCTCGACTCTGAGCATCGTCATGTCGCCCGGTAGTGGCGCGGCGACGCCGACCAGCCCTCCGGAGCCGCTCTGAAAGTCGTTGACGAAGAAGCTCTCCCCACCGAGTGAGCGGCGCAGGCCCTTCAAGAAGCCGCCTTGGGTGGAGGTTGTGATGTGCACGTCACCGCGGGTCATCCCCATCGCGCCAGCCTCCACTCGGACCGTGCCGCCGGGGGGTAGCTGGATCTCCCCGAAGGCAAAGGCGGGACCCGAATGGATGTCGACCTGCATGATCCAGACACTAGGGCCTAAGGCGCCGCCCTACCGCAGATCTCCCCTGGCTGGGTCGGGGCCCGATCGGCGTCGCTCACCTGTCGCGTTGATGCAGGGCTCAGAGCGGCCGTTGACACGCCGTTGAGCGTGTTCCGGCCGGTCGTTGCCGCGACCGGCGAGCAGCACCCGCACCGCGGAAGCCGCCGCCACGGTGGCCCAACCAGTCGTGCACATGCGCGATTGCGCAATGGTGACGGTGCTCGGCAGGAAGGACACCCCGGCGTACCGCGGCCGGAACCAGCCGACGCCACCGATATACGGAACGGCAGCGAACAGTGGTGATCTGTCTGAACGAGGTGCCGGTGTGGTCACAATGGCGGTCGAGGATCGCCGTCTCGACCAGTTCCATGCCGGTCTCGGTCGTCGCCCCTCGCCGCGGAGATCCGCGCGCTGCGGGCGCTACGTCGAGGCTTTCGTCTCCGGCTCCAGAACCTCGGCCGGGGCCAGTGAGCTGGTGGTCGATGAAAGCCCGTAGGCCACCGCCCAAGTCACGTGCCGAGGTCCATCCCTCGAATACTGAGGACAGGCGCTTCGAGCCCATTGGATGCCACACTGCCAGGCCGTCACGATCGCGTTCGCGGACGTTCAAAGCGGGCTTCTGATCAGTAGATTCACGCTGTTCCAAGACGCGAGCGGACGTCGGTGAACGGCCACGGATTCACCGCAACTGCAGCCAGAAGTGCCACCAGGAGGAGCGGACTCCGGCTGGTGACCGCGTCGGCGAAGTTCAGCAGCGCGTCCAGGACGTCGTCGGCGCTGCGCAGCGTCCGGGAGCGATCGTCCGGCCCATGCCAGGCAGGTCCGGATAGATCCGGCGAAGGCCCGACACCCCTTCGAGCACCGGCTCGAAGCAGGCTTCGGCCTCGCGGTGGTCGACACCGGCGCCGTGGAGTACCAACACGGGCCGACCGGTCCCGTGCTCCACGCAGTGGATCACCACCTGGCCCGCTCGATTCTTCACACCCGTCAGCCAACCCGGCAGGGGGCCGCGCGACAACGCGGCCTCGACCGGGGTTCCGTCGTCCAGACATGGAGTGGTGGGACGGAGTCTTTTTGAGTCTCGGTCCTCGCGCGGGCCGTTCGACGGGGATCGACGTGGCGCTGTCGAACGGCCACGTGCAGTCACGGCGACCGATTTGTGATTACGACATGCATTGGATCAAGGACCATTCGTGACTGCGAATGAGAAAGGTCTCATTTCGGGGCGGTGTGATGTCGCGATGAATCTGTGACCGTGGAATGGCGCGGGCAAGCCGCCGATGAGGTCCTGGGGAGAAGGTTCTTGACTGTACGCAAGCGCTCGGCTGTCACGAGGGCGGCTACGGATGCGGTCAGCTCGACGGCCGGGAGCGCCGTGTTCCTCGATCCGTCGGGACGTCGGTGGCGGACGATGCTCATGCTGGGACTGCCGATCGTCCTCCTGCTTCTGGCGGCTGCGACCTACGGCGGATTCCGGATCACCGAGGCGCCGGCGGCGCCGCCCGATGGACATGCAGTCGCGATCGAGGACATCGCGCCCGCGCCGGGTGAGCGGCCGCTCCCCGTGATCGGCGAGGGTCCCATGCTGCGCGTGTTGCAGATCGATCGCGGTGGGCGGGTCGACGGCGGCAAGGACCCCTTCACCGGTGAGGCGGTGACACTCACATCCGAGGAGATCGCCGCTGCCGGTTCCGACACGTACGTCATCCAGCGGTATGGCTACGCGGCTGGTGCCACCAGGACGATCTCGCTGACCTTCGACGACGGCCCGCACCCGATCAGTACGCCGCAGTTGCTGGACGTACTGGCGCACGAGCATGTGCCGGCCACCTTCTTCGTCACGGGCAGCACGGCCGTGCAACATCCCGAGTTGATCCGGCGGATTGCTCATGAGGGCCATGCCGTCGGCAATCACACTCTGACGCACACCGACATCAATGACGCGAGCGCTTTTCGGTCCCGGGAAGAACTCGTTCAGACCGACCGGATCCTCCGATCACTGACCTCACGGGCGACGACGGCTTTCCGCCTCCCATACGGAGGAACCGCCAGCGAGGAGGTCGTCAAGAACACCCTCGGCATCCTGCGCGCACAGCAACTGGGCTACCGCTTGGCCAGCTATGACTTCGAGACCCTGGACTGGAGCTACGGAACGGGGAACGCGCAGGCCGACGCTGCCCACATTCCGTTGCCCGAGTTCGACGGCCGGAACCTCACAGTCCTCATGCACGACGGTGGCGCCGACAATCGTGCGGCAACCGTCGAATATGTGAAGGACCGGCTGATTCCTGCTGCACGGGCAGCCGGATACAGATTTCAGACGATGCCGCAGATCCAGCCGGCTCTACAAAGCTCGACGCACACGATCGAGCCCTCCGTCTGGGACCGGGCGACGGCGGTTCTCGCGCAGATGATGTACGTCTGGCCGAACAGGCTGATCCACTTCCTGTTCGCCTTCGCGCTGACCAGCGTGGGTGTGATCGGCGTTTTCCACACTGCGATGGCCGTCGCGCGCCGTCGCCGACAGCCGTCCTACGACGCGAACGTGGCGGTGCTGCCGGTGAGCATCATCATCGCGGCCTACAACGAGGAGAAGGTGATCCGGCGAACGCTGGAGACCCTGTTGACCTCGACCTATCCATTCCTCGAGTTGCTCGTGGTCAACGACGGTTCGACCGACGGCACGGCAGCCGAGGTGGAAGCTCTGATGCCGCGCGATCCGCGCATCCGGTTGATCAACCAGCCCAACAGCGGCAAGTGGGCAGCCCTCAACAACGGCACCGGCCTGGCGCAGGGAGACATTCTGGTCACCCTGGACGCCGACACCGTCTTCACCACGGAGACCGTGGCCAACCTGGTTCGACAGTTCGCCGTGGACCCGGATGGCCGCCTCGGCGCGGTCGCCGGCGTCGTCCGGGTCGGCAACCGGGAGCGCAATCTCCTCACCCGCTGGCAGGGTCTCGAGTATCTGACGCAGATCGGCGTCGAGCGCTCGGCATACGCCCAGCTGGGAGCGGTGCCCATCATCCCCGGCGCGTGCGCGGCCTGGCGCAAGACGGCGGTGACGGAGGTCGGTGGTTACTCCAACTCGACCCTGGCCGAGGACTGTGACCTGACCTTGTCGCTCCACCAGGCGGGCTGGCGCGTCAGCCAGGACGACGAGGCGCTGGCCTACACGGAGGCACCCGACCACGCCGACGCCCTGCTGGCGCAGCGCATCCGCTGGACCTTCGGCACGCTGCAGGCGATCTTCAAGCACCGGAACATGCTGCTGCGCCGCCGGCACGGATGGCTCGGCATGGCCGTGCTGCCGTACATGGTGGTCTCGGTCCTGGTGCCCATCGTGTTCCTCCCGTTCATCGCGGTGATGGGCGTCCTGGCGGTGCAGAGCTCGGGCTGGGCGATCGTGGGCCTCTACTTCCTGCTGTTCCTCGCCCTGCATCTACTGATCGCCGCGGTCGCGGTCGTCCTGATGCGCGAGCGGTGGGCCAATCTCCTGATGGTCCCGATCTATCGCCTGGTGCACGAGCCGCTGCGTGCCTACCTGCTCTACACGTCCGTCTACCTGGCCGTTCGGGGCGTCAAGCTCGGGTGGAACAAGCTGCAACGGACCGGCGCCATGGACACGGGTCTCGACCTCCATGGCCACGACGATGCCGGCTCGGCGCCGAGGGAGCAGCCGGCCAGTGGTGCCCCCGCCCCGGCCGCTCGAGCCCTAGAGGAAGCGTTGACCACGTGACGATCAGTACGACCCCCGCCCTGGATCACCCGGACCGCCAGGTCACTGACGACGTCACGGGATCACAGTCGTCATCCCTCCGTGCGCGCCAGAACGCAGGCACAGGCGTGCAGCGTGACCGCTACATCGACACACTTCGGGCCGGCGCACTTCTCCGCGTCATCCTCTACCACGCCATCGGATTCGCCTGGCTGCCGTACGTCTTTCCGTCCATGGGGATCATGTTCGCTCTCGCCGGAGGGCTGGTGGCGGCCTCCCTGGACCGGGCGCAACACAATCCGTGGCAGGTGCTGAGAAAGCGAACGCGGCGCCTGCTTCCGCCGCTGTGGATGCTCGGCATCGTCCTCGTGCCCATCATGATGGTCCAGGGTTGGATCGCCGTCGCCGATGACGGTGGCGTTCCGCTCGACGCGTGGGCGCTGCTGCACTGGATCATCCCGCTCGGCGACCCCGGAGCCAGCGACTGGGGCTACCAATTCACCACGCCCCTCTGGTACATCCGCGCCTATTTCTGGTTCCTGCTGCTGTCCCCGGCCGCGCTGTTCCTGTTTCGGCGCTGGCCGAAGAGGACGCTGTCGGTGCCGCTTCTCGTAGCAGTTCTCAGCGGCTTCGGTGTGCTGGATCTCAGCCTGCAGGGTTCCCCCTCCAGCGCCATCGTCGCGACGATGGCGACCTTCGGTGCGTGCTGGATGCTGGGCTTCGCGCATCACGACGGCGGACTGCGTCACCTGTCGCTGCGATGGGTGATTCCGGTGTCCGTCGGGCTGATCGCCGTCGGCACCTGGTGGACCGCCACGCGGGCGAGTTGGGCGCTCGACGACGACACCCTGGGCCAGGCGCTCTACTGCCTGGGCTTCGTCCTCCTGCTGCTGCGGTTCTACCCATCCTTCACGTGGCTGCAGCGTCGTCCCGTGCTGGACAAGCTGGTCACCGTCATCAACTTCCGGGCGATGACCATCTATCTGTGGGGCAACGTCGCGATCTTCGTGGCAGCCGCGGCGCTGAGCAGCGGATGGATGCCATGGATGTTCACGGTCAACGGCGTCGTCGCGGGCCTGAGCCGCTTCCTTCTCACCCTCGTGGTGATCGCCGCGGCGGTCCTCGCCGTCGGCTGGGTCGAGGACCTCGCGGCGCAACGCGCGCCTCGCCTCAACCCATGGCCCCGGGAGCGCACGCACGTCGGGACCTCGACCTCGGGTCGGCTCGTGCAGCCGGCTCGCGGCTCGTCGCATCCGCAGGGCATGCTGCCCCGGCGGCGCCTGACCGGTGCCGTCGTGATGGCCGGCCTCGCCGGGATGCTCACCCTGTTCTGGATCGTCAGCGACCAGAGCATCGCGCCGACGAACACCGGGCGCGGACAGGGGTCGATCACCGCGCTCGACGAGCAACCACCCGCTCCCCCGGCGGGAGCCGCCGCCAGCGATGACGGCGAGGAATCCGTTCCGCGGGGCACCCTCGACACCATGTCCGAAACCGAGCAGGGCAGCCGGCCGGGTTCCGAGGTCGCCACCACGCCCGAGGAGGACGTCGCCGCGTCGGGCCCCGCGGCGACGTCCGGCGCCGGTGGTGAGGTCGGCCCCACGCAGGCCGGGGTGACGCCTCCGAGCAGCTCCGCTCCCCCGACGGGTGCCGCTCCCCCGACGGGTGCCGCTCCCCCGACGGGTGCCGCTCCCCCGACGGGTGCCGCTCCCCCGACTGGTCCGGCCGCACCCACTGACCCGGCACCGCCGACCGACCCGGCACCGCCGACCGACCCGGCACCGCCGACCGACCCGGCACCGCCGACCGACCCGGCCCCGCCGACCGACCCGGCGCCGCCGACCGACCCGGCCCCGTCGACCGACCCGGCCCCGCCGACCGACCCGGCCCCGCCGACCGACCCGGCCCCGCCGACCGACCCGGCCCCGCCGACAGACTCGCCGTAGCCCCTATCGATCCCGGGCCGGAAGTCGGAATCTGTCCCCGTAGACCTCCCACGTCAGCGGCGGCTCGAGAGCCAGATTCCCTCCGTGCAGGAGAGACCGGAGTGCGCCGACACGGGATTCGGAGGACGCGTCGGCATCCTTTGTCGTGGCCGGATACATGCGGAGGAGATGGCGGAGCCGGACGTCGAGGAACGCGTCGAGCCAGGCAGGCTCGTCCGGCCCGACCGCTCCCACGTCCTTCTCGGTCTCCTCGATGATGGCCTGTGTGCCATGGCTGCCACCGGCCCCGTGTTGGATCATGGTGTCCCAGATGATCAATTGGCCGAGCGGTGTCTCGATACCGAGATCCGCGGCCATCCTCATGGCGGGATCGAAGTACAGGTCATCCACCAGCTGATCCTGCAGTCTCCGGAAGTCCGGATCCTTGGCGGCTTCTTCCCAGGCGTCGGGAAATCCGCCCAGTCCCCGCACCGAGTCCGTGCCGTTGACGGCCTCCAGAGCCGGGAGGTACCGCACGAGGACGTTGTCGGACTCGACCGCGCTGTAGCGCCGGACCAGGAGGAGCAGATCGCCGGTGGCCGAGGTGAATCCTGCTCTGCCGGCGGTCAGGCCCCGCCCGTCACCGATGTTCTCGACATAGTCGTACTGCAGCTCGAGCGTGGAGTTCTCGAACGATGACGTGATCTGTGCGGCGCGGTGCTTACGCTCCGGGTTCTCCGCCAACGACGAGCCCGCATCACTCGAGTCGGAAGACTGCGCGCCGCCATGACCATCGGACGAGGGCCGTTCTGCTAGGGCGGTGGCGAGAGCGACGAGCACGATTCCCGCAACGAGGCCGACACGCACCGTCCTCGGACGCGGACGTCCAGTGGTACGGCCCATTTCAGCGACCGTGGGTGCCCTGCGCAGCTACCTGCTGTGGCGGTTCGACGAGTTTCACGGGCGCGTTCGTCAGCACCCGATCAACGTAGTCGGCCACGGCGGCGGGCATTCCTCGTCGCGGGTGGTCCGGCCGGCGAGACAGCATTGCTCGCCTCGTGTGCCTGGATCACAGTGGCGGGATGTCGTTCCCGCGCACGCAGGTAGCCATGCGCCCGGGGACGCAGCCCTGTCCGGCTCGCGGACTGACCGGTCGCCACGAATGACGACGCTCCCCTGGCGGCCCGCCACACCACTCCCCCGTGCCTACCTTTACCGGGACGGTGCCGGAGTGGCCACCGCCGTCGTGAGGACGGCCGGTCGCACTGCCCGAGATGGTCCGCGTGTCGCAGGGTCGGCCAGCCGCGGGACGGCGGCTCGGCAGAGTTCGACGCTGCCGTGAGCCGATCGGCTTCGGTCGGTGAACCCTGTGCGTATGTAGCGTGTCAGCCGTCGGAGACCAGCTGATGCAGACCGTTCGGCGCTACCGCGTTGCCCCCTGCAGGAGCCATGGGCACCTCGGCAGAGCGCCCTGGGCCTACCGTTGTCGCCGTGGTCGACCGGGATGTCGATGACGCTCTGGCTCGGAGCTTCCTCGCGGAACTGCCGGCGGATCTGATCGGCAGGCTGCGGGCGGAAGGCGACCGTGCCGACTACCCAGCGGGTACGACCGTGTACCGAGCCGGTGACGATCCGCGCGCGGCTCTGGTCGTCCGGGGCCTGATCCGGGTCTTCCTGAGCTCCCCCGAAGGCAGGCAGGTCACGGTGCGCTATGCCCGGCCCGGGGACGTGCTGGGCGTCGCGGTGCTGGTGGGAGGCCCCGCGGACACGAGCGTGCAGACGGTGGAGCCGTCCACCGTGTTCCGGATCAGCGCACGAACACTCACCACGGCGGCGCGGCGGGATCCCAGGGTCTCCTGGGCCATCGCCGAGGAGCTGAACCGCCGCCTGTACGGCGTGCTGGAGCAGACCGCGGTCAACGCGTTCGGATCGGTGCGCCAGCGCATCGCGGTGCACCTGCTCGACCTCGCGTCCGACGGGCAGCGCCCCCTCGGTCGTCTCGAAGCGCACGTGTCGCAGCAGGAGCTGGCGGACGCAGCCGGATCGGTGCGCGAGGTCGTCGCGCGGGCACTGCGGGATCTGCGTACGGCAGGGATCGTCGCCACCACCGCTGAGAGCGTGGTGATCCTCGACCCGGCGCAGTTGCATGCCCTCTCCGGCAGCTCTTGTGCCCGGTGACTTCGGTCCTCTGCCGGGTGACCGAAGTCACGGACGGGGGCTGAGGACGGGGCGAGTCTGGGCGTCGGACGGGGACCTGCGCAGCGAGAGAGAGTCCGTGATGGACCCCGTGACCACGACGTCCCGCGATGTTCTGCTGCTGGGCGCGGCGGGGAGCAGCGGCCGGCTCATCGCGGCCGAGCTGGCCGGACGCGGCCTCTCCCTCCGGTTGGCCGGACGCCACCTCGGGCCGCTCGAGGATCTGGCTCGGGTCATGGCGGGCCGTGGGGCGACGACGGCCGTGCGCACCGTCGACGTCGGGGACGCGGCGTCCCTGGCCGACGCCCTCGCCGGCGTGCGGGTGGTCGTGTCCACCGTCGGACCGTTCGCCCGGCTGGCCGGGCCGGTGGCCGACGCCTGTCTCGCCGCGCGTACCCCCTACGTGGACATCGCGAACGAATGGTCTGCTGTGCGAGACCTCCTGGATCGCGACGACCACGCCCGCGCAGTGGGGGTCGCGCTGGTCACCGGTGCCGGCTTCGGGCCGGCCGCGACCGAGACGCTGGTCCTGCGCCTGGTGGCTCCATCGGGCGCGGTGCCCGCTGGTGTGCGTGTCGCTGCCGCTGCGCAGGTGACCCGCCATGGCGAGGGTGTGCGCCGGACGATCGAGGAGTCCCAATCCCACGGCGCCATCACCTACCGGGACGGCCAGGTGGTCCGGGAGCCGCTGGGCAGCGGCGCCACCATCCTGACCTTCGGCGGCGCCCCCCGGCGGGTGTTGCCGGGTCCGGTCGGTGACCTCGAGGCGGCCCGAAGGGCCAGCGGGGCTCCCGATGTCGTGGCGTACATCGCCGACCCCGCTGCGCCCGTCAGCGTGCTCGACTCCGCCGCCTGGGCCGAGGTCGTCGCCGCGGACGGAACCACTTCCGCGGCCGAACTGGTGGCGGGTGACGGCCTTCGCGCCATGGCCGCCATCGCCGCCGAGACCACTGCGCGTGTTCTGGCCGGAGCCGCCCCCGGCGCATGGACGGCGGGCCGGCTCCTCGGCCCGGCCCTGATCACGCGGGCCATCGGCGCTCGGGTGATCGTCGACGGAGTGCCGGCATGAGACGGGATGGGCGGCCCGGTGGATTCCGCCCGGACGGTCGGCCGACAGGAGGACTCATGGAGATCGACACCCTCGAGGGGGTCCAGCTCGGTGGCATCACCCAGTGGATCCGCGTCCGCGGGGCCGACGCGTCCAACCCGGTGCTGCTCCTGATGCAGCAGGGCCCCGGCCTGCCATTGATCAACGACAGACGGCGCTTCGAGCGCGATCTCGGACTGGAAGCCGGCTTCACCGTCGTCTATTGGGACCAACGGGGCACCGGACTCTCCGCGCCCTCACTGCGCAGGAACTCGAACCGTTTCGACATCAGCGTGGCCGCGATGGTGGACGACACGATTGCTCTGTTGCGGGTCCTCCGTGATCGGTTCGGCGGGAAGACGTTCATCGCCGGGTTCTCCTTCGGCGCCACCTTTGCTGCCTGGGCCGCTGCGCGACGTCCAGACCTCGTGGCGGCATTGGTGGCGGCCGGCATGGACATCGACGTGCGAGCGGCGGAGGACCACGCCTATGCCTTCGCGCTGGACGTCGCCCGCCAGCGCGGCAACCGGGGCGCAGTCCGGCAACTGGAGGCCATCGGACCGCCCCCGCACACGGATGTGAGGCGGTTCCGCGTCCGTGCCCGCTGGCTGGCCGACTTCGGTGGCATCACGACCCACGAGAACTACCGGGGCCTGCTGCGCGCGCAGCTCGGCAGCCTGGTGCGCTCGCCCGATTACTCGACCGTCGACGTCATCCGCACGGTTCGGGGTATCAGCGCGTCACGGGCCGCGCTGCTGCCCGAGCTCGCCACCACGGATCTGGTTCGGACCATGCCGCGCGTCGACGTCCCGATCGTGATGGCGCAGGGGCGCCTGGACCGCGTGGCGCCTGGCGACGCGGCCCAACGGTTCTACGACTCCCTCACGGCACCGAGCAAACAACTGGTGTGGTTCGAATGCTCAGCACATACGCCCCACCACGAGGAACCTGCCAAGTTCCGGGACCTGCTCATGAGCGTGAGAGCCAGTCACCTCGCCCATAGATGAAGCTCGGGCAGTTCGTCGTCGAGGTCGATCAACAGCCGGTCCACGACACGGGGACACGAGCGCACCGACCCACCGACCGCAGCGCGTAACCGAGCGCGACACATCCGTGTCGGCCCGCGGTCGGCAGATCCGTCGGAACTTCGACCGGGACTTAGGTCTCTAGCGATACCGTACGGACTCGTAACGATGGGGGTGTGAGTCAAGAAGCGGCCCACCGCCGTTCAACTGCGTCCGGACAACATGTTCCCGAGCCGGCCACGGCTGGGCGCACCACCGACGAGGCGGCCCAGCCACAGCCCCCGTTGTTCACCGCGCGAACCGACGAGACCGCTGGCGTCATCTCCGCCCACGGCCACCTCGACCAGGTCGGGGCCGAAACGTTGTGCCGGACCGTGACCGCGCTCCAGCAGCTCGGCCATCGGCAGATCGTCGTGCGGCTCCGATCGGCGACCACCGCCGACGAGGCGCGCGGGCTCCTCGCCGATCACGCCCGGCTGCTGCGCCGCGACGGCGTTCGCCTGCTGCTCCGGTGACGCCCGGACCTGGCCTCGCCATGCGCGACGGGCGCCCATGACCCCGCACACCGAGAACCGCGAGCACTGGACGGTGGGAGCGGACGCACTGCGGTCCCTGAACGGCGACGGTGAGTCACTGCACGTGCCCGAGGGCCGACTGCACGCGGTCAGCGGAGCAGGGCTCATCGTCGGCCGGTCGGTCTGCCTGGCACCGGTGAGCCTTCTGGACCCGGCCCAGTGGTCCTGGCCCGACGACCCCGCTGACGCCCCGGTCGCGGCCCCACTGTGCTGGATCTGCCGCGCGCTGACAGCCTGACCGCCTCTCCTCGGGTAAGGAGGACGCTTGCCGCCGGCCATCCGCAAGCCCGCCCTCGCCCCGCGTCAAGTCCGCCTTGTTCGTGCTGCGACCCCTTCTCCGGCGCCGCGATCGGCCGAGACAGGTCAGCCCATGGTGACCACGACCTTGCCCTTGGCCCGTCCGCTAGCGACGTAGGCCATGGCCTCTTTGGTCGACTCGAACGAGAAGACCCGGTCCACGACAGGTGTGATGGCGCCGGCGTCGACGAGGGCGGTGACCGCGCGGAGCTGCTCGCCGCTGGCCCGCATGAAGAGGAACGCGTACCTCACATGGCGTCTGCGGGCCCGCAACTTGGGGCGAGCACTGAGCAGCATCGTCGCGAGGCGGACGATCGGATGTGCGTTGATCTCCCTCGCGAAGGCGAGGTCGGGCGGGCCGGCGATGCCGATGGCGAGTCCGCCAGGCTTCAGCACGCGGAAGGACTTCTCGAGCGTCTCTCCGCCCAGACTGTCCAGGACCACGTCGTAGTCGCGCAGGATGGTCTCGAAGTCGTCCCGCCGGTAGTCGACGACCACATCTGCGCCCAGACGCTGGACCCACGTGACATTGGCCGTGCCCGCCGTCGTCGCGACGTGTGCCCCGAGGTGCTTGGCGAGTTGGATCGCGATCGTGCCGACACCGCCCGAGCCCGCGTGGACGAGGACCTTCTGACCGGGCCGCACGTCCGCGCGCTCGACGAGCGCCTGCCACGCGGTCAGCGCGACGAGGGGTAGCGCGGCCGCCTCCACCATCGAGAGGGTGGACGGCTTGGCGGCCACGTCGTCCTCGTGGACGGCCATCAACTCGGAAAGGGTGCCGATGCGGTCCTTGCGGGGCCGGGCGTAGACCTCGTCGCCCGGCGCGAACGACCGCACCGCCGAGCCCACACGCACGACCTCGCCTGCCATGTCGTGGCCCAGTACGAAGGGCACGCGGTAGGGCAGGATCAGCTTGAACTCGCCGTCCCGGATCTTGACGTCCAGGGGATTGACGCTCGCCGCCCGCACCTGCACCAGGACGTCGTGTTCACCCAGGTCCGGCTCGGGCACCTCGCGCATCCGCGCACCGGCTTCGCTGCCGTACCGCTCCACCACGAACGCTTTCATCGCTTCTCGTCGCCGTCGTCGCTCGCCGACCGGCGCGACATCAGCGACAGTCGCCGCGTCATCGGTCGCCGAGTGGGAAGACCAGGCAGGTGCTCGACGCCGTGGCGATCAACCTGCCGTCCGCGTCGCGCACCTCGCCGTCGGCGAAGGCGGCTCGACGTCCTGGTTTGGTGACCCGGCCGGTCGCGGTCAGCTCCCCTCCCCCATGCCGAACCGGGCGCAGGTAGCTGACCTTGATCTCCAGACTCGTGTAGCCCACTCCCGCCGGCAGCGTGCTGTGCACCGCGCAACCGGCGACGGAGTCGAGGAGCGTGCAGACAAGGCCACCGTGCACGCCGCCGATGGGGTTGTAGGCCGACTCGTCAGGCTGGCACCGGAACTCCACCGTCCCCTCGCCCACGGAGACCGCGGTCATGGCCATCAGCCCGCCGATGGGTGCTGGGGGCAGCCGGCCGTCGATCATTGCCTGCAGGTATTCGCGGCCACTGAGGTCGTGCATCGCCTGGACGCCGATCATCGGGTCCCACCAGGTGACGGTCCTCGACCGGGGGGCGCCCCAGCCGTCGGGGGGCGAGCCGTCGTCCGGTCTCATGCTGCCTCCTGCGGTCGGTGGTCCGGGAGCGCCGCGGCAACTGCGGCTGCGGGTCGGATGCGCCGGGCCAGGACGGCGACACAGACGACCCCGGCCGCGACGAAGAAGGCGATGGTCAGGGCGATGCCGCGCCGGAACGGAGTGAGCGGATCGGGGGCGGCAACCGTGAGCGCCGCGACGAGCGCAGCCACTCCCAGCACGGTGCCGACCTGCCGGGCCATGTTCAGGATCCCGCTGCCGGTGCCCAGGCTCGCCGGCGGCAAGCCGGCGCTTCCCGCCCCCAGCAGCGAGGGGATGGCCAACCCCACCCCCGCCCCGCCGAGCAACTGGGCCGGCAGCAGGTGCGTCGCGTAGGCCGGCTCGATCTGGAGGAGCACCAGCCACAGCACCTGCGCGGCGGCGCCCACCCCGCAGCCCAGGGCGGCCACTCGCCCGGCCCCACCCAGCAAGGGGATCAACCGGGGCGCGACGAGGCGCGCGAACGGCAGCACCATCAACGGGCCCGGAGCAATGGCCAGGCCCGCTTCCAGGGGCGTGAAGCGCCAGACCGTGGTGAGGTACTCGACGGTGTTGAGGAGGAAGGCGCCGAAGGCCGCGTAGTACAACACCGACGCAGCGCCCGCCCCGGAGAACGTCCGGGATCGGAACAGGCCCGGCTCCAGAACCGGGGCCGGATGCCGGAACGAGCGCGCCACGACCGCTCCCGTGCACAGGGCTGCGGCCAGCAGCAGGCCCAGGAAGCCGGACGACGCCCATCCCCAGTCCGCCACCTCGACGAGCGCCCCGGCAACCAGGCCGACCGCCAGCGCCAGAAGTAGCGCGCCGAGGAGGTCGGGTCGACTCCGCCGCGTCTCGTCGCGGCTCTCGGGCACCAGGCGCAGTGCCAGCAGGATCGCCACGACCCCCACCGGCAGGTTCACCCAGAAGACCCATCGCCACCCGATCTCGACCAGACCACCACCGATCACCGGCCCGAGAGCCGCGCCCAGGGCGCCGAGCGCCGACCACGACCCCAGCGCACGGGCGCGCTGCTCCTGCGGGACGACGGCCAACAGCAGCGACAGCGACGCGGGCACCATCACGCCGGCCCCGACCGCCTGCACCGTCCTCGCCGCCACCAGCCAGCCCACCCCCGGGGCCAGGCCGCAGAGCAACGACCCGGCAGTGAACACGGCCAGTCCGGCAACCAGCGCGTGCCGGCGCCCGACCCGGTCGGCCCACCGTCCGGCGGGGACCAGCACCGCCGCGAACACGATCGTGTACGCGTTGAGGATCCACGACAGCGAGCCCAGCTCCGCGCCCGCGTACTCCTCCCCGATCGAGGGGAACGCCAGGTTGACGATGAACAGATCGAGGCTGGACATGAACACCGCGATGGCCAGTACTGCCACCACGGCCGCCGTCCGCCCGTTCGCCTCCGGTTCGGTAGCGGCCCATGCGGGCGACCTCTTGCCAAACGCCACAAGTGCCCCCCGCTAGTCAGTTCGGATTCTGGACGCACGGTAGCCCCTCGCAGGTGAGTCCGTCCAGATATCAGACTCGTTGCGTTATGCTCGCGGCATGGCAGCACCGGCGGAACCCCGCGTCTGCTCCATCGCACGCACACTCGACGTGGTCGGCGAGAAGTGGGCGCTGCTGGCCGTGCGCGAGGTCTTCCTGGGCAACCGCCGCTTCGACGAGATGATCCGGCGCACCGGAGCACCGCGAGACACGCTGGCAGCGCGGCTCCGCACGCTGGTCGAGGCCGGCATCCTGCGGCGTCACCGCTACAGCGACCATCCGCAGCGCTTCGAGTACCGCCTCACCACCGCCGGCCGGGACCTCTACCCGGTCATCCTGACCCTGCTGCGATGGGGCGACGAGCACCTCGCCGGCGTGGAGGGCCCCCCGCTGGTCCTCCAGCACAGCTGTGGGCATCGCCTGATCCCGGAGGTCACCTGTCAGGCCTGTGGGGAGGTCGTCGATCCGACGGAGACGTCCAGGCGCTCTCCCGTCAGCTCCTGATCCCGCAGGTGTTCACCGCTTTCGTCTTTTTCGGCGCCGGCTGCGAAGCACGGGCACCATCTGCGTCTCAGCGGAGCATTCAGAGCCGATAGACCCGCCGGGCGTTCTCGTGACCGATGAGGTGCAGGACGCGCTCCGCATCGCCCAGCGCCCACTCCCCGTCGTGGACCCACTGTCCGACCACCCGGCTGATCGCACGCCGCCACAGCTGTGCCCCGAGGAGGTGCAGCTCGCTCGGCCCCCAGGCGTCCGACGAGTACAGCTGCTTGGTGAACGGCGCCACCTCGAGCGATTCGGCGACGATCTGCACGCTCTGGCTGCCGGAGTAGAAGAGGCCCAATCCCACGTCGAAGTAGACGTTGTCGAACATCTGGGCCAGGTAGCCCGCCTCGCGGTGGTACGGGTAGTTGTGCAGCAGCATCACCGGGACGCCGGTCGGCTCCACCTGCCGGAGCCACGGCATCAGCAGCAGGGGGTTCGCCCGGTGCAGGTCCAGATCCGGGTCGCCGTATCCGCTGTGCAACTGCAACGGCAGGCCTCGGTCGACGCCGCACCACAGGAGGTAGCGCAGGAGTACCGGATCCGCGACCCGGACGGCGCCGGAGGCGGCGCCGAAGAGGCGGTCGACGACCTGCACGACCTCGGCATCGTCCGGGCGTTGCGGGTCGACGTCGAATCCGGCGCGGTAAGCGATGATGCTCTTGGTACCGACTGCCAGGCGGCTTGCTTCCTCCAGCACCGACGGGTACTCCGCGACGAAGTCGCGGCCCGAGTCCACCTGCCCGAGCAGCCCCTCGGCCACGGTCTCGAGGCGGACGACCTCGCGGGCGGCCGCGCCGGAGACCTCGGCGTGCTCCTCGGGGGTCAGGACGGCGTCCCCGAGGTAGCCGGTCTCGATGAGATACGTGGCGGTGCCGGCCGCTCCGAGCAGCCGCCGGTTGACCTCCTCCTGTCCCAGTTCGCTCCGGCGCGCCCAGTACTCATCCGGAGGCGCGTGGGCGGGCAGGTCGAGCAGCGGGGCGCACCAACGCCGGATGGCGAAGCCGACCTGCGAGTCGAACGCGGTTCCCGCCGAGTGCGGCCTCGGCCCCTCGGTGATCATCGACTCGAACGTCGGGCGGTCGACCGCCCCCCGCAACGCGCCGTGCGCGTGGTGGTCGACCAGGGAGAGGCCGGCGACCGTCTCACCCAGCGGCCCGGGAAATGCCTCGTGGTCCACACTCACCATCCTGCGAAGGGCGCGACCTGGGCGTCGCTGACCTTGCCGGCGGCCGCGTCCTCGATGCCCTGCGCGAGCAGCTCCACGGCGCGGTCCACCTCGTCGTCGGTGATCACCAGCGGCGGCGTGACCTCGAGGACGTTGCCTCCCACGTAGAAGACGACACCACCGAGTTCCCACACCCGGTAGACGGTCTTGGCCGCGAGCGCGGTGTCCCGTTGTCGGCTTTGGCGGTCGGTCACCAGATCCACACCGATGGCCAGACCCCGACCCCGCACCTCTCCCACGACGTCCAGGTGCTCGGTCGCCTCCCGCAGCCCCTGCCGCAGCCGCTCTCCCGCGGCGGCGGCCCGCTCGACCAGCCCCTCAGCCGCATAGGTCGCGAGAACCGACCGGGCGACGGCGGTGCTGTACGGGTTACCCGCCTGGGTCAGCAGCGCCGACGCGCCCGGCTCGTCGAACACCCCCGCCGGGCCGACCGCCGCCGAGATCGGCACGCCCGCACCGAGGGACTTGCCGAAGGTCACGATGTCCGGCGTGATCCCGTCGTGCTCGAAGGCGTGCCAGGTGCCCGGCCGGCCGAGGCCGACCTTCACCTCGTCGCAGATCAGCAGCGTGCCCACGGCGGCGCATCGTGCGGCGACCTCGGCGAGGAACCCGTCCGGGGGCACCACGAGGCCACCGTCGGAGAGGATCGGCTCCACCAGCAGGCAGGCGACGTCCCCGCCGGCGAGGGCCGCGTCGAGGTCGGCGAGAACCCGCTCGTAGCGGTCCGGCTTCCGGAAGGGGTCCGGATAGGGCGTGAAGCGCACCTGCTCGTCAGTGGCGACGCTGCCGGCCTCGACGTGTACGCCGGAGGCCTTCATCGCGACGCCGATACCACCGTGGTAGCTGTGCTCGAAGGCGAGCACCGTCGGCCGGCCCGTGGCGTGCACGGCCGACCGGATGGCCACGTCATTGGCGTCCGACCCCGCGTGGCCGAAGTACACCCGCCGGTCGCCGTCCCCCGGAGTCAGATCCAGGAGTTCCTCGGCGAGCGCGACCGCGTCCTCGTGCACGGCGCTGAGCGCACCAGCCCCGGGCGGCGCTGTCGCCGCCCGGAGCAATGCCTCGCGCACAGCCGGATGCCCGTGGCCGAGACCGCACGCCGTCCAGGTGGCCGACAGGTCGAGGAGCCGCCGTCCGCCGGCCTCCACGAGCCACGAGCCCTCACCGGACTCGAGGGCCAACGGGAAGAACCGCAGCTTCTCGACCCCGGCGACCACCCGGTCGCGGGCGTACAGCCGCTGGGCCGCGTCGCGCATCAGCGCGTCGTCCCGGTGTCGGCGAAGGTGTGGTCCTTGTCGACGTCGTCGAGCTCCTGGGTCAGGGACGCGCCGATCCGGTTGGCCAGTCCGCCGGCGAAGACCGCGACGAGCAGTCCGAGCACCACCCATCCGATGGCCACGAAGGCCGGGGACAGGCCGCTGGCGTCCTTCACGCTGTAGACGATGACGACCAGGATGAACAGACCGCCCAGCGCCGGGAGGACGAGCTCGGCGGGGTTGAGTGTGATCTGTCCCCTGCGCCAGGCGGCGAAGACGGCCACCTCGACGAGCAGGTAGGCGAAGAGCAGGCACGTCGCGCCGACGACCGCGAAGAAGAAATAGGCGTCGATCGCGGCGTCCCCGGTGCCCATGACCGGCCAGCCGGTCAGCCAGGTCACCAGGTTGACGACGATGCCGATCGCCGCCATGGCGAGGACGGCGTTGCGCGGGGTGCGGTGGGTCGGGTCGATCTCGGCGAACTGCCGTGGGCCGAACCCGTGCCTGGCGAGCGCCATGGCCAGGCGGCCGGCGGCGAGGACGGACGACAGGTTCGAGGCGAACGCCGACATGACGGCCGTGATGAGCAGCAGCAGGCCGAACCAGTGGCCGACATAGCCCTCGCCGAGGTCGCCCAGGGTGTTGCCGGAGCCCTGGAACGCCGCGAGTCCGGCCTCGTCGGTGCCGAAGCCGATCGTCTGGGCGAACATGACCACCACGAACAGGACGCCGGTCAGGAGGACGGAGCCGAAGAGCGCACGCGGGATGTTGCGCCGCGGGTTGTCGGTCTCCTCGCCGAGCGCGGCGCACGCCTCGAAACCGGCCCAGGACAGGAAGGCCGCGACCACCGCGGCGAGCACAGCGCCGAGGCCGACCCCGTCAGGAGTGAAGGTCGTGAGGTCGACACCGGTCGAGTCGGCGCCGCCCTGACCGAAGACCGCGACCACCAGGACGAGCATCGAGGCGATGCCGACCCCCTCGATGGCCAGCAGGGAGCGCGACACCATCGTCGTGTCCCGGGTGTTCATGTAGCCGGTCACCGCCAGGCAGGCGACGGCGGCGATGCCGTAGCCGAGGCTGGTGCCCTCACCGGCGACGGACGAGAGCAGCGCGTTCAGGAAAGCGCCGAAGACGGCGGCGGTGCAGATGGCGAAGAACAGGTAGGTGCCGAACAGCGCGAAGCCGGCGACGAACCCCGCCCGCGGTCCGAGGGTGGCACCCACGAGGGCGTAGGCGCTGCCCGCGTGGTTGTACCGCTGCGTGAGTCGGATGAACCCGTAGGCGACGAGGGCGACGCCGATGAAGCCCAGGAGGAACACGAGCGGAACGGCCTTGCCGACCGTGCCGATGATGCCCTGCCCGTTGCCGGCCATAGCCAGCGTGGGGCCCATGAGGCCGAGTGAGAGCGCCAGCGCCTCCCACAGTCGCAGCTTCCGCTTGGCCATGTCACTCCTCGTTTCGGTGGGTGGTGCACAAGGTGGTCGGGCAGTGTGAGTCAGGACGACCAGGCGAACCTGGTGAGTGCGTGAGCGTCTTCGCCCTCGTACAGCGACGACTCGTACCGGCGCACGGCCGCCACGGCGGCGTGCAACTCCGGGCCGAGGACGGCGCGGGCCGCCTCGCTCTTCTCGAAGAGCTCGATGCGGCCGGCCGCGTCGTTCGGGAGCGGGACGAGGGCCGCGGCGCCGGCCTGCTCCGAGCTGAGCTCGGTCGGGTCGACGGTGACGGCCTCCGGCAGTTCCAGCCGGCCCTCGATGCCCAGCGCGGCGAAGCCGAGAACCAGGCCCGTCGCCAGGTAGGTGTTGGCCCCCGAGTCGACGCACTTGACCTCGACGTTGGCGCCGTGGGGATTGCCGTTGTTCGCCAGCAACAGGCGGACGGCGGCCTCCCGGTTCTCGACGCCCCAGCAGGCGAAGGCGCCGGACCAGTGTCCCGGCTGCAGCCGCTCACCCGAGACGACCGTGCCGGCCAGCACCGCGATGGCGTGTGGCAGGTGCCGCACGATGCCGGCGATCGCCGAGGCCCCGTCGTCCGTCAGTTCCTCGGCGAGGGGACCGCCCGCCAACAGCGGCACGCCGTCCCGGGTCAGGGAGACGTGCATGTGGGCGCCGTTCCCGGAGCCACCCGGGAAGGGCACCGGCGAGAAGGTGACGCGCAGCGCGTGGTCACGGCACGTTCGCCCGATGACGGCGCGAGCCAGCAGCACGTCGTCGGCGGCCCTGACCGGCTCCCGGGGCGGTAGGGAGATCTCGAACTGCCCCAGGCCGTACTCGGCGTGGATCTGCTCGACCGGGAGATCGACCGCGTCGAGCCGCTCGCACAGGTCCGCGGCGAACTCGCTGAGCTCGCTGTACACGCCGGCGCCGTAGCACGGCCAGCCGTCGCGCTCTCCCAGGGGGCGCCCGGCCTCGTCCAGCAGGCCGAACTCGAGCTCGTTGCCGACCAGTGCCTCGATCCCGAGCGAGGCCAGCCGGTCGACCTGGCGGCGGGTGACGCTGCGCCAGCAGTACGGGGAGAGCTCCCCGTCCTGGTCACGCACATCCGCGGGGGCCCACCCGAACCCGCGGTCCAGCACCACCGCCCGCTCGAGGTCCGCGGTGAGCCGCAGATCGCCGACGACGCCGAGCTCGGGAGTCATCGCAATGCCGTTGTCGACGCAGAAGACGGGCCACGTCAGCGAGGCGCCCATCCCGGAGCGGGCGAAGGCCTCGATCCGCCGTGCCGGAACCGTCTTGGCCCGGATGATCCCTCCGGTGTCGCTGATCACGCCGGTGAGGGTGCGCACGCCGGCCTCGCGGAGCCGCTCGGCATGGGGCTCGATGCCCAGCCGACTCGAGGAGGCGCTCGGAGAGACTCGCGACACTTGACGCATCCGTTTCGTGAGGGCCATCCTCCGGGCCGATGTAACGCCCGTTACACAGCCGCGTCTTTATACCGGGCTCGGAACCGCCTTGAGAAGGGGTGTTGTCAAGTTGTGTCGGTTGCTCGGGTACGTGTCAGAGAGGCCCGAATCCGCTGTGGAGGGCCTCGGCGCCGCGGAGTTCCAGACCTTCACCTCGCTGTCCGCGCTGCACGGGGACGGCTGGGGCATGGCGTGGTCCCAGTCGGATCGCGACGGGATCGACGTGGCGACCTCCCCGATGTCGGCAGCTGACGACCCGGCCTACTTCGAGATGGCCGGGCAGGCCCTGGGCTCGGCCGGACTGGTCCACCTGCGGTGGGCCACGGACGGACTTGTCGTCCACCCCATGAACACGCACCCGTTCACCGACGGCACCTACGCGCTCGCGCACAACGGCAGCATCTCGCCGATCGACGCGCTGGAGGGCCTGCTGTCGGAAGGCGTCCGAGCACGCCTGAAGGGCACCACCGACAGCGAGCGCTACTTCGGACTGGTCCTGCAGTGCATCGAGGCCGACGGGGACGAGGAGGCCGGGCTCCTCCGCGCGGTCGGGATGCTGCACGAGCGGTTCCCCGAGGCGAGCCTGAACGCACTCTTCCTGACGCCCGCCCACCTGTACGCGGTGCACGTCAACAGTCGGGCGGCAACCCCGCTGGACGACCTCCGGGAGCTCTTCGGATCCGACGACGCCATGCCGCACGGGCACGCCTCCGCGTACTTCGACATGGCCTACAGGGTTTCCCCCACCGCCGTGCACGTGATCTCCAGCGGTCTCCCGGGCGAGGGGTGGACCCCCGTGCCGGGCGACAGCATCTTGGCCATCGACCGGGCCACCCGGGGGATCGAGGTGCTCGACCCGCGGATCGTGACCTCTGGACGGTGAGCCGATGTCCATCGGCGATGCCCTGAAGGCCGGGCTGTCCTCCTTCAGCCCTCAGGAGCGACGCGTCGCCCGAGTGCTGCTCGCCGACTACCCCCGGGCGGCGCTCGGCACCAGCGCAGAGCTGGCAGCGACAGCCGGCGTGAGCCCGCCGACGGTCGTCCGCTTCGCCCGCACCCTCGGTCATTCCGGGTTCCCGGCACTGCAGCAAGCATTGCTCGACGAGCTCTCCGAACGCGTGGCATCGCCGCTCTCGCTCTACGAGGACACCCGGGCCGACCGCGCCGAGGGTCACTGGCTCGACCGCGGGGTACAGGTCGCGACGGCCTCGATCACACAGTCCCTGACCGGGATCCCCAAGGCCGAACTCGACGCCGCGGTCACCCTGTTGGCCGATCCGAGGATGCGGATCACGGCCGTGGGCGGGCGGTTCTCCGGTTACCTCGCGGGGTATCTGGCTCGCCACCTGCGGCAGATTCGGACCAACGTCTCGGCGCCCGACGACGGGAAGACGATCGACGGGGCGGATCTGATCGACGCCGACCGGCGCGACGTGTTCGTCGTCTACGACTTCCGGCGCTACCAGACGACGACCGTGGAGTTCGCGACCCGGCTGGCCGATGTCGGTGCGCACGTCGTGTGCATCACCGACGAGTGGCTCTCCCCCGTCGCCCAGGTGGCCGAAGTCGTCCTACCCACGTCGGTGCGGTCCTCAGGCGCGTTCGATTCCGCCGCGGCCGCCTTCCTTCTCACCGAGCTGCTGGTGGACGCTGTCCTCGACCGGCTCGGGCCGGCCGCAGTCGAGCGCATGGGGCGTTGGGAGTCGGCCAGCGCCAAGGAGGTGCTGGGCTGACGTGAGCGCGGCCGGCCGGCGCCCCTCCGTCACGCCTCCGCGGGCGCACGCGTCCGACGAGCCCGAGTCCCCCGCGTGGTCAGTCGTTCACCCGCGGGTCCGAAGGCACGCCCACAACCTCACAGATGCGATCGACTCGACATCCTGTGCGAGCACGCTGGCTCCGCTACGCCAAGCCACCGCGACGACCAGGCAGTTCACGAGGCCGCGGGGGGTCACACCGACGCGCCGGCAACGACGGTGGATGCGGGCAGCCGCATCGAAGTCCGCGGCAGGATCAATCGCCAGCAGCTGACATCGCAGGAGCAACCGGCGGAGATCATCCGCCCGTCGGTCGTCGCGCGCGCCGGCGAGCACCTCCATGAGGACGGGCTCCATGACGGCGAGGGGGCCGTCGGAGGCGATCAACTCCGCCATCCGCCGATCCACGGCACTGCCCGTCGCCCGATCGAACTGCACCCAGGCAGAGGTGTCGGCGAGGATCACGCGGCGCTACGCGGTCCGCGGTCCTCCGGGACGTCTTCCATGGCTCGGGCGCCGCGCATGGACAACGCCTCATCGCGGCTCATCGGCTGACCGGCCAAGTGCCGCAGCGCGAGGTCCACCGCCTCCGTCTTCGTCCTCACTGCGTACCGGGCCATCACGATCTGCACGAGTTCGTCCTCGATCTCGATGTTGGTTCGCAGCCGCGTCATACACCTGATTTACACCCAACGTGTACGAGTGGTGTATTGACGTGACGGGCCGGTCGCCGCCGACCCGACCCTTCGGTCTCGACGATCACCCCGGTGCAGAGCGTCGCAACCGGCTCGCCTCGTCGTAAGCATGCAGTCTGTGGCCGACCGCTCCGCGGTCGTCGATCGTCACGGGACTCGGACGACGTCCCGGTGCGACACCGAAGCCGAGCCCGATGAGGAGCGACCCGAGACGGTCTCACGAGCAGGCCGTTGCGCCGGCTGGGCACGGAGACCGTGACCGGCGAGGAATCAGCCCATCCGCAGAAGCCGATGACGTCCACCAAGCCGCTGCGGGCTGACAGCGCAACGGGTCGATGACCTCACCGGACAAGCGCATCGGGGAGGTGGCCGGAGGCCCCTGGTGGGGACGTCACCAGCGACTTGCCGCCGCCGTCGCACCCCTTGATTCTTTCCGACAGAAACTTAGGCTCCCGTCAGGGACCTTTGGCTCCATGAAGCGGAAGACGGCCGATCGGCATCCACGTCCGCAACCGGCCCAGACAGGGACAGGGGGGCGAGCCGGACATGAGCACGACCGAGGGCGTCAGCGGCCTGGAAGTCATCGGAGCACATCAGGACCGGCAGGAGGAGATCCTCACTCCGCAGGCTCTGGAATTGATCGCCCGACTGCACCGCGAGCTGAACCCCCGGCGGCTGGAGCTGCTCCAGGCCCGGCAGGAACGCGTGCGGACGCTCGCCGACGGCGGGACGCTCCGTTTCCTCCCCGAGACCGCGCACATCCGCGACGACGACTCCTGGCAAGTGGCCGAACCGGCACCCGGACTGGTCGACCGGCGGGTCGAGATGACCGGACCCACCGACCGGAAGATGACGATCAACGCCCTCAACTCGGGCGCCAAGGTGTGGCTGGCCGACCACGAGGACGCCAACACCCCACTGTGGGAGAACGTCATCCGCGGCCAGCTCAACCTCAAGGACGCGCTCGACCGGACCATCGACTTCACCAGTCCCGAGGGCAAGGCCTACGCGCTCGAGCCGGACGACGAGCTGCCGACGATCGTCGTCCGACCGCGGGGCTGGCACCTGCCCGAGAAGCACATCACGGTCGACGGGGAGCCGACCTCGGGCAGCCTGGTCGACTTCGCCCTCTACCTGGCCACCTCCGGGCAGAAGCAGATCGACAAGGGTCGCGGCCCCTACTTCTACCTGCCGAAGATGGAGAGCCACCTCGAGGCACGGCTCTGGAACGACGCGTTCACCCTGGCCCAGGACTTCCTCGGGATGCCGCGCGGCACCGTCCGAGCGACCGTGCTCATCGAGACCTACCCCGCGGCGTTCGAGATGGAGGAGATCCTCTACGAACTGCGGGAGCACTCCGCGGGCCTCAACGCCGGCCGGTGGGACTACATGTTCAGCGTCATCAAGTCCTTCCGGACCCGCGGGGAGGAGTTCCTCCTGCCCGACCGCAACTCCGTCACGATGACCGTGCCGTTCATGCGCGCCTACACCGAACTGCTCGTCCGCACCTGTCACAAGCGCGGCGCGCACGCGATCGGTGGCATGGCCGCGTTCATCCCGTCCAAGGACCCGGAGGTCAACGAGCAGGCGTTCGCGAAGGTCCGCGCCGACAAGGAGCGGGAGGCGAACGACGGCTTCGACGGCTCCTGGGTGGCCCACCCCGGCATGGTCGACCTCTGCAAGAAGGTCTTCACCGAGGTCCTGGGTGACCGGCCCAACCAGCTGGACCGGAAGCGCGAAGACGTGCAGGTCACCGCCGAGCAGCTGCTCGACGTCCGGTCGACGCCGGGTGAGATCACCGAGGCCGGGTTGCGCAGCAACGTCAGCGTCGGCATTCAGTACCTGGAGTCCTGGCTGCGCGGCTCGGGGGCGGTCGGGATCAACAACCTCATGGAGGACGCCGCCACCGCCGAGATCTCCCGCAGCCAGGTCTGGCAGTGGCTGCACAACGGCGTCCGCCTGGCCGACGGCACGGAGGTCACCCGTGAGCACGTCGAGCAAGTCATCGCCGAGGAGATGGACGCCATCCGTGAGGCCCGCGGCGAGGCCTTCCCCTCCGGCCGGTGGGACGACGCCCGGTCGCTGTTCACCGAGATGGCGCTGGCCGACGAGTACCCCGACTTCCTCACCCTGCCCGCGTACGAACGGATGCCCTGACAGCGCCGAAGACATCGGCCCACCGGAGATGCGGACATGAGCGTCACGCACGGCACGGAGAGCACCGCGGGGCCCGTCCTCGGCCCCGTTCCCCCGGAGGCGACCGAGGCGACGGGCTCCTCCGGACCGGACCCCGCCGCGATGGCGGCGGTGATCGAGGCCGCGCGCGCGGTGCTTCCGCCGGACTCGCTGATCGAGGACCACATCCGGCTGCGCACCTACGAGTGCGACGGGCTGGCGCATTATCGGGTCACCCCCGCGCTGGTGGTGCTGCCGGAGACCGCCGAGCAGGTGGCCGCCGTCGTCCGGGCCTGCTCCGAGCACGGCCTCCCGTTCGTCGCGCGCGGTTCGGGCACCGGGCTGTCCGGCGGCGCGCTTCCCCGGGCCGACGGCGTCCTGATCGTCACCTCCAAGATGCGTGCGATCCGCGAGGTCCGCGCCCACGACCAGCGGGCCGTCGTCGAGCCCGGCGTGATCAACCTGGACGTGACCCGCGCGGCCACCCCGGCCGGCTACTACTACGCGCCCGACCCGAGCAGCCAGCAGATCTGCTCCATAGGCGGCAACCTGGCCGAGAACTCCGGCGGCGCGCACTGCCTCAAGTACGGCTTCACGACCAACCACGTCGTGGGCGCGCAGTTCGTGACGCCCCAGGGCGAGATCGTGGAGCTCGGTGGCCTCGCCCCCGACGCACCCGGATACGACCTGCTCGGCGCGGTGGTCGGTTCCGAGGGGACGCTCGGCATCGCGACCGCGGTGACGGTCCGCCTCGTCCGGCTGCCCGAGGACGTGCGGACCCTGCTGGCCGGGTTCCGGTCCACCGACGACGCCGGGGCGGCGACCTCGGCCATCATCGGCGCCGGCATCGTCCCGGCCGCGATCGAGATGATGGACGCCCTGGCCATCGAGGCGGCCGAGGCAGCCACGCACTGCGACTACCCCGCCGGCGCCGGCGCGGTGCTGGTCGTCGAGATCGACGGGGCCCGCGCCGAGGTCGAGCACGAGCTGGCCGAGGTCGAGCGGCTCTGCAGGGAGAACGGCGCGTTCGAGATGCGGGTGGCCACCGATCCGGCCGAGCGCGCGCTGATCTGGAAGGGCCGCAAGTCCGCGTTCGCCGCCGTGGGCCGGATCAGCCCCGACTACATCGTCCAGGACGGCGTCATCCCGCGGACGGCGCTGCCGGAGGTGCTGCGCGCCATCGCGGAACTGTCCTCCTCCTCCGGCGTCCGCGTGGCGAACGTCTTCCACGCCGGCGACGGGAACCTGCACCCGCTCGTGCTGTTCGACGACGCCGTCGAGGGCGCCGGGGAGGCCGCCGAGAAGGTGAGCGGCGCGATCCTCGACCTCTGCATCTCGCACGGCGGCTCGATCACCGGAGAGCACGGGGTCGGCATCGACAAGGCCGCCTACATGCCGCGAATGTTCTCCGACGACGACCTCGACACGATGCAACTGGTCCGCTGCGCGTTCGACCCGGACGGCGTGGCCAACCCCGGCAAGGTGTTCCCGACCCCCCGGCTGTGCGGCGAGGTGCCCGGCAGGCGGCGGGGTGCCCACCCGCTGGTCGAGGCCGGTCTGGCGGAGGCGTTCTGATGTCGGCGCCGGCCCTCGACGTGGGCGCGGCCCGGACCGCGCTGGCCGGGGCCTGCGACGACGTCGCCGAGGCGGGGCCGGCCGACGCGGTCGACGGCGTCGTCACCGCGCTCGTCGCGCGGCCGGCCTCCACCGCGGAGGTCGCCGAGGTGCTACGAGCGGCGGCCGTCGCGGGGCTGACGGTGGTCGCCCGCGGCTCCGGCACGAAGCTCACGTGGGGCCGGCCGCCCGAGCGCGCCGATCTGGTCGTCGACCTCGCCCGCATGGCCCGCGTCCAGGACCACGCGGCCGGCGACCTCATCGTCGACGTGCAGGCAGGGACGCCGCTGTCCGCCGTCCAGGAGGAGGTGGCCTCGGCCGGCCAGCGGCTGGCGCTCGACGACCCGCTGGGCGGGGCCACGGTCGGCGGGGCGCTCGCCACCAACCTGAGCGGACCGCGACGAGTGGCCTTCGGCACCTCACGTGACCTGCTCATCGGGGTCACGCTGGTCCGGGCCGACGGCGTGGTCGCCAAGGCGGGCGGCCGTGTCGTCAAGAACGTGGCGGGCTACGACCTGGGCAAGCTCATCGTCGGATCGTTCGGCACGCTCGGCGTCGTCACCGAGGCCGTGTTCCGGCTGCACCCCCTGCCCGCAGCGCACCGCCTGGTGACCGCCCTCTTCGACCGCCCGGAGCAGGCGCAGCGACAGGTCCAGGGGGTGCTCTCCGGCCAGGTCGTGCCGGCCGCCGTGGAGGTCGAGCAGCCGGCCGAGGGCCCGGGCAGGGTGAGCGTGCTGCTCGAAGGCATCGACGCCGGCGTGGCCGGGCGTGCGGACACGGCCCGGCGGCTCCTCGGCGCGGGCGCGGAGGAGGGCGATCTGCCCGCCGGCTGGGGCGCATTCCCGTGGACGCCGGGTTCCGGGGCCACGGCGCTCAAGGCGACCTTCGCCCTCTCGGGCCTGGCCCGGGTGCTCGCCACCGCGCGATCGGCGACCGCGGACGCGGGGGTCACGCTCGACCTGCGCGGATCCGGGGGCGCAGGCGTCCTGTACGGGGCTCTGCCCGCCGACACCCACCCCGTCGCGGTCGGCAGTGTGGTGGCGCGGCTGCGCGCGGAGTGCACGGCGCTAGGCGGCGCGACCGTCGTCCTGGACGCCCCGGCCGAGGTGAAGGCCGTCGTCGACACCTGGGGCCCCGTGCCGGCCCTGGAGCTGATGCGCCGCGTGAAGGAGCAGTTCGACCCCGAGCGCCGGCTGGCGCCCGGGCGGTTCGTGGGAGGCATCTGATGACCACCACGCCGGAACACACCGGTCCCGGGGCGGCGGTCCCCCTCGGCATGCCGGGCACCCTCGGCGCCTTCGATGACCACCGCCCGCCGTCCGGGGAGCTGGTAGGCGACTGCGTCCACTGCGGCTTCTGCCTGCCGACCTGCCCCACCTACAACTTGTGGGGCGAGGAGATGGACTCCCCGCGCGGGCGCATCTACCTGATGAAGTCCGGGCTCGAGGGCGAGCCGATGACCGACGCGATGGTGCAGCACTTCGACGCCTGTCTGGGCTGCATGGCCTGCGTGACGGCATGCCCCTCCGGCGTCCAGTACGACCGGCTGATCGAGGCCACCCGCGCCCAGGTGGAGCGGCGGCACGACCGCCCGCCCGGCGACCGGGCGCTGCGGACGGCGATCTTCGCGCTCTTCCCGCACAAGCGCCGGCTGCGGCTGATGCGCGGTCCGCTGCGCGCCTACCAGGCGACCGGCCTGCAGCGGGCGCTGCGCCGCAGCGGTCTGCTCGCGCGGATGGCGCCACGCCTGGCGGTGATGGCCGATCTGGCGCCACGGATGACCCGGCGCGACCGGCTGCCCGAGCGGGTACCGGCAGTCGGGCCCCGGCGGGCGGTCGTCGGGCTGCTCACCGGCTGCGTGCAGGGCGAGTTCTTCCCGGGGGTGAACGCGGCGACCGTCCGGGTGCTCGCCGCGGAGGGCTGCGACGTCATCATGCCGCGGGCACAGGGGTGCTGCGGCGCCCTCTCGGTGCACAACGGCCGCGAGGCCGAGGCGCAGCGTTACGCCCGCCGCACCATCGACACCTTCGAGGCCGCGGGCGTCGACGCCGTCGTGGTCAACGCAGCCGGCTGCGGATCGAGCATGAAGGAGTACGCCGACCTCCTCGCGGAAGATCCGGAGTACGCCGAGCGGGCAGCCCGGCTCTCGGCGAAGGTGCGCGACGTCTCGGAGTTTCTCGCTGAAGTCGGCCCGGTCGCCCGGCGGCATCCGCTGGACGTGACCGTCGCGTACCACGACGCCTGCCACCTCGCGCATGCTCAGGGCGTGCGCGCCCAGCCACGGGCTCTCCTGCGGGACATCCCGGGATTGCAGCTCCGGGAGATCCCCGAGGGGGAGCTGTGCTGCGGTTCGGCGGGGATCTGGAACATCCTCTTCCCCGAGCCTGCCCGCCAGCTCGGCGACCGGAAGGCAGGCAACGTCGCCGCCACCGGCGCGGCCCTGCTCGTGACGGCGAACCCAGGCTGCCTGATGCAGATCGGATCCGCGTTCCAGCGCCGAGGTGACCGCATCGGCATGGCGCACACGGTCGAGGTGATCGATGCCTCGATCCGCGGGCTATCCCCTGGCGCCCTCGTCGGCCCCGAGCGGCGCCACGGCCTCTCACGAGCGAGGTGAGGACAGTGTTCAAACAGGTAGTGGACCCGGTCGCTGGTTCGCTCGGGCTCTCCGCGCTGTGCGCGGTGCTCCCGCTCCTGACCCTCTTCGCCCTGCTGGGGGTCCTCCGGGTCAAGGCGTGGATCGCCGGCCTGGTGTCGCTCGCGGTGGCGATCGTCGTGGCGATCGTCGCCTTCCGGATGCCCGTGGGCCAGTCACTGCTCAGCGCGCTCGAGGGTGCGGCGTTCGGCTTCTTCCCGATCCTCTGGATCGTCATCAACGCGATCTGGATCTACAACCTCACGGTGGAGAGCGGTCACTTCGACGTCCTGCGCCGCTCGTTCGCCACGGTCAGCCCGGACATGAGGATCCAGGCGATCATCATCGCGTTCTGCTTCGGGGCACTGCTGGAGGCGCTGGCCGGTTTCGGGACCCCGGTCGCGATCACGGTCGTCATGTTGATGACCATCGGCTTCTCGCCGCTGCGCGCGGCCGCCCTGTCGCTGATCGCCAACACCGCGCCGGTGGCCTTCGGCGCGCTCGCCGCGCCGATCACGGCGCTGGCCACCGTGACCCACGGCGCCAACCCGGATCCGCGGCTGACCATCGACACGCTCGGCGCCATGGTGGGTCGGCAGACGCCGATCCTCGCCGCCGTCGTGCCGCTGGTCCTGGTCTTCGTCGCCGACGGCCGGCGCGGTCTGCGCGAGGCGTGGGCACCGGCCCTCGCCGCCGGGGTGACCTTCGGGGCGGCGCAGTTCGTGGCGTCGAACTACATCTCGGTGCCGCTGACCGACATCGTGGCCGCGCTGGCGTCGGCGGCGGTCGTCGTCCTGATGGTCCGTGGCCGCCGGGACCGCGTGCCCGCGCACGCCATGGCCTCGGCCGGGACGGCACCGACGGCAGAGCGCCGCGCGGTGACGACCTCCGGCGCCCCCGGCGGGGTCGGCGCCACGGTCGGCGAGGACCTCGGGGAGGCGCCGGGCGGGCAGGCCCCGCGCGACCGGGGAACGGCGCCGGTCGACGGGGCCGGCGAACTCCCGTACACCCGCGCCGAAGTGCTCCGGGCCTACGCGCCCTACGCGATCATCATCGTGCTGTTCGTGCTGGCCAACCTCGCCCCGGTGAAGGCGGCCCTGGCCGAGAAGCCGTGGACGACTCCCTTCGCCTGGCCCGGCCTGCACGTGCTGTCCGCCAGCGGCAAGCCGATCGCCACGACCACCTTCGCGTTCGGCTGGCTGCCCGCCGCGGGCACCCTGCTCCTGATCGCCGGAATTCTCACGGCCGTGGTCCTGCGGATCCCACCCGGTCGTGCGCTGGCGACCTACGGCCGGACCTACGCGGAGCTCAAGTGGGCGATCGTGACGGTCATGGCGGTGCTCGCCCTGGCCTACGTGATGAACCTGTCCGGGCAGACCGCCAGCCTCGGCGCGTACCTGGCCCGGGCCGGAGGGTTCTTCGCCTTCCTGTCCCCCATCCTCGGCTGGATCGGGGTGGCGGTGAGCGGATCGGACACCTCGTCGAATGCCCTGTTCGGTGCCCTGCAGGTGCAGACGGCGGCACGCGCCGGGCTGGACCCGGTGTTGCTCGCCGCGGCCAACTCCTCCGGCGGCGTGCTGGGCAAGATGATCAGTCCGCAGAACCTGGCGATCGCCGCGGCCGCGGTCGGAATGGCCGGGCGCGAAGGGGACATCTTCCGCCGGGTCTTCGGATGGAGCCTCGTCCTCCTGCTGATCATGTGCGTGCTCGTGTTCCTCCAGTCCACGACGGTGCTGAGCTGGATGGTGCCCTGACCGGACGTCGGCCACCGTGCAGCCGGGACCGTCAGACCGTTTGCTCCTGATCCTGTAGGGCCCTCGGTACACCATCGCTCGCATCTGATCGCCTCCTGGGGCGCGGGCCCGGGGCTCGTACACCACGAACCGCTCACCGGCCGGCTCCTGCTCACCGGTCCCCCTCCCCCGATTTTCCGCCCGCTGCCCGCCGGGGCTACTCCACGTCCGGGCCGCTGCGGGGCTCCGCTGGGAAATAGGCAGAGCTGCCGATGGGCGACGTCCCGCGGTCCCGCTGTGATGGGCTCTCACGTTCACTGAGAACGGACTGCACCACGGCCGGGCCGCGCACGCCGGGGCAGGGGTCGCCAAGCACGTGCGCGAGCCCCATGAGGAGCGGTGAACGGCACACGGCGTCGCGCCGGCCGGGTCCGGTGATCGGACGTCCGGGCCGCCGTTGGACTCAGGTCCGCGGCGCCAGCTCGTAGGTCGGTCCCAGATCGGTGGGGCCGGAGCCCGGCACCTCGTGCAGGATCTTCGGCTCGGTGTGCAGCAGGCGGTGGACGGCGGCCCGGGCCCCATCCAGGTCCAGGCCCGCACCGCGAGCGATGTCCTGCAGGTGCGGCGCGCCGACACAGGTGGTCCACGGTGCGCTGCCAGATGCCGGCGAAGGGGGACCACGGGAACATCACCGCGGATTCGGAACCGAGGGCGGCCACCGGGATCTCCGCGCGGTCGGCGAGCGCGTGCCCCAGCGGCAGGACGATTCCGAACAGCACCGAACCGAGGACGACACCGTCGAGGTCACGGTGCTCCTGCGGCCGGCTCCAGACGACCACTGCATCGGCCCGCGCCTGCCGGACCGCCTGGACGGCATCGTCCCCCGGGCTGGACGTCACGAAGACCTTGAGGCCCGGGATGGCGAGGCTCACCGTTCGCAGCGGGCCGTCGAGGACCCGGTCGGCCATCGTGCAGACCCGCAGGGTCACCTTTTCCCGGCGCGGGACTCCTGCGGATCGCACGTCCTCGCGTGCCCGGTCGACCTCGGCGACGGAGCGGAGATGTGCAACCGGCGCGCGGCAGCCGAGAATCGCCGCTCCTCGGCCACGGCGAGGAAGTACCTGAGCTGACGCAGGTCCACAGGGGACGCTACCGCCGGTGACAGGAAGCGGGCGGTCCTGGCGTTAGGCGCGGACTCACAGGCCTGTGGTTCTACGTCCGGGCGCAAGTGGTGAACTGCCGCGTTCCGCGGTATGAGTACAGAACGGTGTCGTCCCCCGACCGGTCGAACAGCCGGTGCGGTCGTGGCTGGAAGTGGCCCGCTACCGCTCGGTTGTCTGGGGGCCGACATGCGCTCGCACGAGTCAGGTGAACTGCTGCTTGCTGAGACCGCTGCCTCGGGCGGCACCACGAGCGAGCGTGTGCAGGCCCTGCTCGAGGTCCTCCGCCAGGTCGTCCCGTTCGATGCTGCTTTCTTGGCGTTCGCCGACCCGCTGGGCCACGGCTACCACTCCCTGGTGAGCGTCGACCTGGACGGCCGGGCCGTGGACTTCCTCTCCGGCCCGCAGGTCGCGCGGGACATCGAGGTCACCGGCACCGACCGGCAACGTCCGCCGTTGGGCCCATCGGATCTGCCCTACCCGGCCGAGGAGCTGCCGACCTGGGCCGAGTGCCTGATCCCGTCCGGTATCCAGGAGGGGCTGGGCGTCGCGCTCTTCGCACCTGGAGGGCGGCACGTCGGCCACCTCGCAGTGCTGTCCGGCAGCCGGCAGCCACCGTCCCCGGCCACCCGCCGCCGGCTCGGGCGGCTCACGCCGATACTCGCGCAGGGCATCGACCCGATGCGTTCGCTGGTCGCTGCCGCGCGCCTGGTCCGGGGGGCCACGGCCGGCGTGGTGCTCCATGCGGACGGCGGCTGCCAAGACCTGCCGGGCCTCCAGGCGGATACGTTGCTGGTCCCCCGATCCCCCGTCCTGGCCGCCGCACGTGAGCGGATCGGCGACGGGAACGTCTTCTCGTCGTTCCTCTGGCCGCTGGGTGGCTCCCACGCCCCCGACGGGCACGTGCGGGTGACCGTCCTGGCGGCCCCCGAGGACGCGCCGCCGGGACTGACCGCTGTGGCCCTGCTGTCACCGGCAACCCACCTGCACGGGCTGACCCCCCGGGAACTGGAGGTGCTGGGCTTGCTCGTCGAGGGGTGCTCCAACCACGAGGTCGCGCGTGCGCTCGTCGTGGCGCCGCGGACCGTGGCCGCCCACCTGGAGCACATCCTCGTCAAGCTCGGGGCACCGACCAGGACACTCGCCGCGGTCCGCGCAGAACGGGACGGCCTCTACGTCCCCGCGGTCCCGCGGTCCGCCCGCCGGTAGCCGGGCCGCCGCGTGTGTGGGCCCTCTCGTCCGGTCCGACCGTGCCGCTCGGCCGAGGCCGGCGCCGGTCAGATGTGCGGGGGCCCGGCGCATATGGGCAGAACTACCGATTTCCGCCGCTTCGGGTGGCCTGCCGCCGGCTGGTGACCAAGGCTCGGGACACCCGGTGAGCAGCGAAGGTACGAACTGAGCGAGAGGCCGACCCGATGCGTGCAATGACCTATCGAGGGCCCTACAAGGTGAGGGTCGAGGAGAAGGAACGGCCGGCGATCGAGCACCCCAACGACGCGATCGTGCGAGTGACGCTGGCCGCCATCTGCGGCTCCGACCTGCACCTCTACCACGGGCTCATGCCGGACACCCGGATCGGCCACACGTTCGGGCACGAGTTCATCGGAGTCGTCGACGAGGTCGGCTCGTCGGTGCAGAACCTGCAGGTCGGCGACCGGGTCATGGTGCCGTTCAACATCTTCTGCGGCTCCTGCTGGTACTGCGCTCGCGGCCTGTACTCCAACTGCCACAACGTGAACCCGAACGCCACCGCTGTGGGCGGCATCTACGGCTACTCCCACACCACGGGTGGCTACGACGGCGGCCAGTCACAGTTCGTCCGCGTCCCCTTCGCCGACGTCGGACCGGCGAAGATCCCGGACTGGATGTCCGACGAGGACGCCGTCCTGCTGACCGACGCGGTGCCCACCGGCTACTTCGGCGCGCAGCTCGGCGACATCGTCGAGGGCGACGTGGTCGTCGTGTTCGGCGCCGGCCCGGTCGGCCTGGTGGCGGCCCGGTCCGCCTGGCTCATGGGTGCCGGCCGCGTGATCATCATCGACCACCTCGACTACCGGCTGGAGAAGGCCCGGACCTGGGCCCAGGCCGAGACGTTCAACTTCACCGAGTACGACGACATCGTGCTGGAGATGAAGAAGCAGACCGACTACCTCGGCGCGGACGTCGCGATCGACGCGGTCGGCGCCGAGGCCGACGGCAACCTCCTGCAGCACGTGACGACGGCGAAGCTCAAGCTGCAGGGCGGCTCCCCGGTGGCGCTCAACTGGGCCATCGACTCGGTCCGCAAGGGAGCGACGATCTCGGTGGTCGGCGCGTACGGCCCGCTGTTCAGTGCGGTGAAGTTCGGCGACGCCATGAACAAGGGGCTGACCCTGCGGATGAACCAGTGCCCGGTCAAGCGCCAGTGGCCCCGCCTGTTCGAGCACGTCCGCAACGGCTACATCACGCCCCGCGAGCTGGTCACCCACCGGGTCCCGCTCGACGACATCGCCGAGGGCTACCACATCTTCTCGGCCAAGCTTGACGACTGCATCAAGCCGCTCGTGATCCCGAACGCCGCTTGAGGAGAAGACGTGACCTACACGCCGCACAAGCCGCCCATCGCCGAGTCGCCCGATCAGTTGCGGGCACGAATCCCGGGTTGGGGGGTGGACCGTGACCCGGCCGACCGGCCCTCGGTGCCGAAGCTGGCGTTCCAGGAGGACCTGACCGGCGCGCACTGGGAGTTCCCCGACCGCCAGCCCGAGAAGTGGCCGCGGGAACGCTCGATCGAGCACAAGTTCCTGACGCCGGTCTTCGGAACGGCGCAGCCGCCGAAAGGCCTGTCCGGGGCCATCCGAAGGCTCTCCTACGCCCGCTACAGCGAAGGCCGTGCGGCGCACTGGCTGCTGCTCATGCTGGCCGATCGCGTGGATGCCGTCGAAGAGCACCTGAAGTCCTTCGCCACCTTGCACCCGGACAACCCGATCACCGAAACCGGGATCAAGGCCGAGTTCACCCACCACGGGGTCTCGTCACGGATCGGACGCCGGCGCACCGACCTGGTGCACCAGCCCCTGGACCCGGTCATCGTGGCCGGTCCATGGGTGGCGGCGGCGGGCGCCGCCGTGGCCGGCGGCAGAGCCCTGGTCCGGTCGCTCGTGCACTGACGTCGGCACCCGGGGCGGTTCCCGTCTGCCCCGGGCTACGGCCGGCATGCGGGGAGAAGCCGGCAGACGGCAAGTCAACCGACACGTGAGAGCCGAGATCCGGTGGGCTACCGCCGCGGCACCACGATGACCGGGCTGCGCGCCTGCCGGACGAGCTGCGACGACACCCCGCCGAGCAGCACCTGACGGGCCGGTCCGTATCCGCGGGAACCGCAGAAGAGGACGTCGACCTCGTCGAGCTCGGACAGCACGTGGACGACGCTGCCGGTCAGCACCCGACCGGTCGCGGGGACCTGGGGTGGGATGCCGGCGATGGCGAGGTCGACGGCCTGCTGGAACGACTTCTGCGCCGTCGCGGCGAAAGCATGCTCGGCGTCGACGCCGATCACCGGCATGACCACCTCGGCCTTCTCGGCCAGCACCGAGTAGAGCTCGAGGCTCGCCCCGGCGCGGGTCGCGACCCGGACGGCGAGGTCGAGCGCGGCATGCCCGTCCGGGGTGTCGATGTAGGCGACGCCGATCCTCGAGAGCGGCCCGGTGGTGCGGTGCCGCATCCCGGCCGGTGCGACGCCCACGGGCGAGGAGCTGCCCGCCAGCAGCCGCTGCGCGGTGCTGCCGGCGAAGAGCCGCTGCTGGGCGGCGGCGCCGCTCGAACCCACGACGATCACGGACGCGTCCAGTTCCTGGGCGATGTCGTGCAGACCGTGGGCAGCCGACGACGATGCGACGATGCGGTACTCCACGTCGTCGTCATCGTCGGCGAGCAGACTGCGCGCGGAATCGAGAATGCTCTCCGCCTGGTGGTGCCGGTCTGCTGTCCACTCCGCGTCGACACGCCCCGAGCCGATCGGCGCCGGGGACGGATGCACGGTGGCGACGACCAACCTGGTGCCCAGGACCCGTCTGCAGGCCCGGGCCAGGACCAGCCCGTCCTCGGCCGACGGACTGCCGTCGAACCCGGCGACCACCGGACCGTCAGCGCTGTTCCGGGGGAAGCCCACGGCACTCAACTCTGTTCAGTTGTGTCGGTCGCCTCGACCGGCGCCGGCCCGAGATCGCGGCGCAGACGTGAGTGCCGGTAGCCGTACAGGGCGTAGATGGCGAGCCCGATGGCGAGCCAGATGACGAACCGGATCCACGTGGCCAACGGGAGGTCCGACATCAGGTACACCGCGAACGCCACGCCGATCAGGGGGAACACGGGCGACAACGGCACGCGGTACGGCCGCGGCATGTCGGGACGCGTGCGCCTGAGGATGATCACCCCGATGTTGACCAGCACGAAGGCGAACAGGGTGCCGATGTTGACCAGTTCGACGATCGCCCCGAGCGGTACGAGGGCGGCCAGGATGGCGATCAGCACCCCGAGCCCCACGGTCAGCTTCGCCGGGGTGCCGAAGCGCGGGTGCACCTGTGCCATCCGCTCCGGGAGCAGCCCGTCACGGGCCATCGCGAAGAAGATGCGCGTCTGGCCGTAGAAGATGACCAGGACCACGCTGGTGATGGCGATCAACGCACCCAGGGCGAGGATCCACGCCGCCCAGGAGAGGCCGGCGCCCTCGTCGAGGGCCGTGGCGAGCGGCGCGTCGCTGTCCTTCATCTGCTCGGGGGTGGCGATGCCAAGGGCACCCACCGCGGTGAGGATGTAGAACAGCGTGCAGATCAGCAGGGACCCGATGACCGCGAACGGCAGGTCCTTGGCGGGGTTGCGCGCCTCCTCGCTGCCGGTCGACACCGCGTCGAACCCGATGTAGGCGAAGAAGATGATCGCCGCCGCCGCCGTCACGCTGTGGAAGCCGTGCGGCAGGAAGGGCTGCAGGTTGCCGGATTTGAAGTTGGCCAGCGAGACGACGATGAAGAACGTCAGCACGACGAGCTTGACGGCGACCATGACCAGGTTCGCGCCGGCGCTCTCGCGGGCGCCGCGCACCAGCAGCAGCATGATCGCCAGCACGATGAACACGGCGGGCAGGTTGAAGACACCGCCGTCCTCCGGGGACTTGCTGATCGCATCGGGCAGCGCCACCCCGAAGGCTGCCTCGAGGAAGGCGTTGACGTTGCCGCCCCAGCCGACCGCCACGGCGGCCACCGACACGCCGTATTCGAGGATCAGGTCCCAGCCGATGATCCACGCGACGAGCTCGCCCATCGTGGCGTACGAGTACGTGTACGCGCTGCCGGACACCGGGATCGACGAGGCGAGCTCGGCGTAGGAGAGGGCGGAGAACGTGCACGCGATCGCGGCGAGCACGAAGGAGAGGATCACGCCAGGACCGGCGAGGCCGGCGCCCTGACCGATGACGACGAAGATGCCGGTCCCGATGATGGCGCCGACGCCCATCGAGGTCAGCTGGAGCCCGGTGACGGAGCGTTTGAGCTCGTGACCGGACTCGTGCGTCTCGGTGGTCAGGTCCTGGACGTCGCGGACAGCGAAAACGCCTGGCTTACGGGTAGCGGGTGCAGCCATGCGGCACCTCTTCCTGCGCCGCTTCTCCTGCGGCTGGATGCGGCAGTGGGACCGCCCTACCGTGGCCCTGCGGTCCGCGTCTTGCAATGCAGGACGGCGCGCCCGCTTACTCGTAGTAGAGCTTTTGCGGCCCCGGATTGACCCAGGACAGCGCGTCGCGCAGCCGGTCCCGCCAGTTCTCCCACGAATGGCCGTCCCGGGCCTCCGTGTAGCGCACCTGCATGCCGGCGTTCTCGAACACGTGCACCATCGACCGGTTGGGCACGATCAGCTGCTCGTAGACGCCGCAGGACATGAAGATCCGGTCGGCGACGCAGCGCGGCTTCGCCCGGTATCGGTTCACGAACTTGACGACGGGATCGAAGACCGGTCCCCCGCCGTGATCGCTGCCGATGTCGGTGAAGACGAACGACCCCGACATCAGCACCAGGGACCCGTACGTGTCGGGTGACCGGTAGGCGGCCGACAGCGCGGCGACCCCGCCGAACGACGAGCCCAGCAGGCACCGCCCGGCGCGCTGCCCGACGAGCGGCAGCGACGACTCCAGTTCCGGGAGCAGTTCCTGTGTGAGGAACCTCGAGTGCGCCGCTGAGTTCGCGTACTCGTCCAGCCGATCCCCGGGGTGGGTGAAGGCGACCACGGTCTCAGCGACGTCCATGCGGTGGATCAGGTTGTCCAGGACGGTCTTCATCGAGGCGTACTGCAGGAAGTCGCCGCCGTCGTGCACCACCAGGAGCGGGTACGAGCCCGTCGTCCGGAACCGGGCCGGCAGGTACAGCGTCACGTGCGCGTCGCGGCCGAGCGCCCGGCTGCGGAGCACGAGGTCCTTCAACTCGCCCTGCCGGGCCTCGGGGTCCGGGAGCACCCAGTCCGGCGTCTCGTAGCCCGCCCCGAAGGCCAGGGACGACGAGCCGACCGGTCCGTGCGACCGCTTCTCGTTGAGCGGGTCGTTGAACCGCTCGTAGTGCTCGCCGTGCCGGATCTCGACCTGGTACTCCACGCGGGAGCCCTCCGGCAGCTCGAGCACGAGGTACCACAGTTCAGTGCCGTGCATGCGGCGCATCGGGATGCGGTCGGGCAGGCCGACGATCCGGTGGCAGATCCACGCCTCGTCCGCCTCACCTCGCCAGAGGAAGGTGCACCGGTCCCCCTCGACCACCGGTATCTCGTGGCGCGCGAGGAACCGGTCGATCGCCTCGTCGTCGAGCGGTTTCGCCGACTTGAGCCGGTTGATGGCGAGCCGCCGGGAACCCGTCCGCGGTCGGGCCGCGGTCATGCGGCCGACCCCTCGACGATGTGCCCCTCGTCGTCGACCAGCCGCGTACCCGGGGGCAGCGAGCCATCCGGATCGAGGTCGACCCGGACGCCGTCGTCCAGGACGACGCAGGAAGCGGGTGCGAACCGCCGGGCAAGCACCGACATCCGGAGGAGGTCGTCGGTGCGCAGCCGGCGCCGCGCGTGCGGGAGCAGCACCAGCCCGGGGACGACGTCGAGCCCGGCGTCGAAGACCTCGGTCAGCGAGGCGCCCTGCACCGCCCGGTCATGGAAGAGCACCACCCGCGGGGTCAGCGCCATCGCCCCCGCCGACCAGGCGACCACCCGCGGCGGCAGGTGCGGCGCCAGGTGGAACAGGTGGAGGACACGCACCAGCTCACCGACGTGGCCGCCGGCGACGACCAGGCACTCGGCGGACGACAGCAGGCGCCGGACCTCCTCGCGGTGCCCGGCGATCGCGCCGCGCTCCTCCAATCGCCAGGTCCCGTAGAAGGTGTCGTGCAGCTCCTGGACGCGGGCGACGTGCGTCGCATCGAGGAGACGCACCGCCGACAGCGCGTCCTCCAGCGCGGTCGCCTCGACCGTCGCGTGCCCTCCGCCCCGGGCAGCCACCGCGTACAGCGCCTGGAGCGCGTGGTCCAGGCGGATCCGGTAGAGCTGCTGGAGCTCGTCCAGGACCAGCCGGTGCTCGCGCTCACCCTCCGCGTACTCGGGATCGACTTGCAGCACGCTCATCCATCGGGCGAACAACCGCAGGTTCACCGCCTCGCCGCCGGCCAGACCGAGGATCTCGGCGTCGTCGGATTCCCGCTCCTGCCAGCCGGCGTTGACGACGGCGACCGGCCCTCCGACGCCCAGGGACGACAGGACCCGGTCGAGGGTGGGAGGGCGCTGCGGCCCGAGCAGCGTGATCGAAGGGGTCACCGCAGGGGCTTCAGTTCGCGTGGACGTGCACGGTGCGCCCGACGTCGTCGAGCATTGCGCGCAGCGTGTCGAAGTCCGGGTGCCGCATGCGGACGTAGGCGTTGGCCATGTACCCGGAGGCCACGGGCTGGGTCCCGGTCCCCGGCGAGGGCAGGTGCTCGTCGAGGATCCACTGCCCGTGCCGGCCCCGGATCTCGTCCATGCCGGAGTAGCCGGAGATGGTGCCGTCCTGCTCCGGCCGGAGCGCCACGATGCCGGCGGAGTACTGCCGCGACGGCCGACCCCACACCTGACCGTGGACGATCGAGTCGGCCCACTGCCGGTAGATGTCGAGGTCGTTGGCCGCCGAGTAGAGGTCCCAGGCCCCGACGCCGGGCGGCCGGCAGCCGATCTCGCTGAACCGCAGGCCCTTGGGTCCGAAGAACCACTCCATGTGCGTCGCGCTGGTGCCGATCCCGAGCGCCTCGTTGACCCGGCGCCCCATGTCGCGCAGCTCCTGGTAGTCGGCAACCGAGTCGATCCGGTTGGTCGCCAGGAACTGCGGCGAGATCCAGCGCTCCCGCATCGCCTCGAGGACGTTCGGGAAGTAGTGCGACACGAAGTCCAGCGCCGGAGTGCCGTCGATCGAGAGGGTGTCGTAGAAGCCCTCGTGCCCCTCGACGAACTCCTCGACGGCGATCGAGTCGACCTGCTGGGCGCCGAACATCCCCAGGGCCGCGTCCAGGCCGCTGTCGCCGTCCACGCGGGTGGTGTCGAGCGCGCCCGCACCGGACCGCGGCTTGAGGATCAGCGGGTAGCCGATCTCCCGCGCGAAGGACCGCACCTCGTCGGCGGTGGACGCGGCGGTCGATGCCGCCGTCGGCACCCCGGCGGCCCGCAGCACCTCCTTCATCGACGGCTTGTCGCGGCACAGCCACGCCGTCCGCACCGACGTGCCGGGGATCGAGCAGTTCTCCCGTACCTGCGCGGCGGCGAGTGTGTGCGACTCGATCGTGGCCTCGAGGCGGTCGACCCAGACCTGGTCCTGGATCCAGCGGACGGCGTCGGTCAGTGCGCCGACGTCGGTGACGTTGGGGACCTGGTGGTAGTGCACCATCCACGACCGCAGCTCATCGTCCAGCCACTCCCCCGGCCGGTCGCCGACGCCGTAGACCGACGCCCCCACCTCGGCCAGCGCCCGCACGAAGTGGCGCTGCGTCGGCGGGAACGCCGGATCGACGAAGACCACGTTCATAGGGCGGATGCTAGAGCCGATCATTCGTGTCCGCCGCGCGTCGGCAGTAGCGTCCGCGCATGGTCGTCGCCGCGTTCGTCGCGCCGTACCTGCTGGAGGCCACGGCGCGGTTCGTCTCCGCCGCCGCGGAGCTGCCCGACGTCCGGCTCGGGCTGGTCACCTGCGAGCCGGTGGATCGGATCCCGCCCCACCTGCGGGAACGGCTGGCCGCGCACTGGCGGGTGGAGGACGCTCTGGACCCGCGGCAGCTCGAGTGGGCGGTCAGCGGCCTCGGCGGACAGATGGGCCGGGTGGAGCGGCTCGTCGGGGCGCTGGAGCAGCTGCAGGTGCCCTTGGCCCAGGTTCGGGAGTCCCTCGGCATCCCGGGCATGGACGTGCGGACCGCGGTCAACGTGCGGGACAAGTCGCAGATGAAGGAGACGCTGCGGGCGGCCGGGATCCCGTGCGCCCGGCACGCGCTCGTGCGCTCCCCCGGCGAGGCCCTGGCGTTCGCCGACCAGGTCGGGTTCCCGCTGGTCGCCAAACCGCCGGACGGCGCCGGGGCGCAGTCGACGTTCCGGCTGGACGACGGCGACATGCTGCGGGGCTGGCTGGCTGCCGTGCCCCTGGGCGGCGACTCCCCCGCGCTGCTCGAGGAGTTCCTCACCGGCGAGGAGCACACCTTCGACAGCGTCACTGTCGGCGGGACGTCCGTGTGGTCGTCGATCGCGGACTACCGGCCGCCGCCGTTGGAGGTGCTGCGCACGCCCTGGATCCAGTGGACGGTCGTCGTGCCGCGCGACATCTCCGGCCCGCGCTACGAGGGCATCCACCGGTGGGGGCCGGCGGCGCTGAAGGCGCTCGGAGTCACCGATGCGCTCACGCACATGGAGTGGTTCGCCCGGCCCGACGGCTCGGTCGCCGTCTCGGAGGTGGCCGCGCGGCCGCCCGGGGCGCAGCTGAGCTCGATGCACGGCTACGCGCACGACTTCGACCTGTACCGGGCGTGGACCGAGGTGGTGATCCACGGCCGGTTCGACGTGCCCGAGCGCCGGTACGCGGCCGGAACGGCCTATCTGCGCGGCCTGGGGCGCGGGCGGGTGCGCGCGGTGCACGGCCTCGACGCCGTCCAGCAGCAGATCGGCCACCTCGTCGTCGAGGCGCGGATCCCGCAGCCGGGTCAGCCGGCCGCCACGGACTACCTCGGCGAGGGATACGCGATGGTGCGCGACCCCGACACCGCCGTGGTGGAGGACGCGCTGCACCGGATCGTCAGCGGGGTCCGCGTCGAGTTGGCCGAGGCCTGACGGAGGTCCGATGAACATCGTCATGCTGTCCCCCGGCTACCCGGCCGAGATGGCCTACTTCACCCGGGCGCTCGCCGGGGTGGGGGCGCGGGTGATCGGGGTCGGCGACCAGCCGGGCGACGCCCTGCCCGAGGCCGCCCGCTCGTCGCTTGCGCACTACGAGCACGTCGACCTCGCCGACGAGGGTGCGGTGCTCGGCGCGCTGCGCGGGCTGGCTCAGCACGCCTCGATCGACCAGGTGGAGTGCCTCTGGGAGCCGTACATGCTCCTGGCCGCGCGCATCCGCGAGGTCTTCGGCCTGCCGGGCATGACCGTCGAGCAGACGGTGCCCTTCCGCGACAAGGAGCAGATGAAGCGCGTGCTGGACGCGGCCGGCATCCGGACGCCGTGGCACGTCAGCGCCCGCACGGTCGCCGAAGTGTGGGAGGCCGCCGACAAGGTCGGGTACCCGCTGATCGTCAAGCCGATCGCCGGCGCCGGGTCCGCGGACACCTACCGCGTGGACTCAGCGCAGGAGCTGGCCGACGTGCTGCCGACGTTGCGGCACGTGACGGAGGTGAGCGTCGAGGAGTTCGTCGACGGCGAGGAGTTCACCTTCGACACCATCTGCGCCGACGGCCGGATCCTCTTCGAGCACGTGCTCTGGTACCGGCCGCGGCCGCTTCAGATGCGCATGCACGAGTGGGTCAGCCCGGTGTCGATCTCGCTGCGCGACCTGTCCGTCCCGCACCTGGCCGGTGGACGGCGGATGGGCGAGGCGGTGCTCGCCGCGCTCGGTTTCCGCTCTGGGTTCACGCACATGGAGTGGTACCTGAAGCACGACGGCGAGGCGGTGTTCGGGGAGATCGGGGCGCGCCCGCCGGGCGCGCGCGTGGTGGACGTCATGAACTTCGCCACGGACGGCGACACGTACGCCGGCTGGGCGCAGGCCGTGGTCCACGGCGGGATGCAGCCACTGGAGCGTCGATACAACGCGGGCGCGATCTTCAAGCGGGCCCGCGGGGAGGGCCGGATCACCCACTCGGAGGGGCTCGACGGCCTGCTGGGCCGATACGGCGAGCACGTCGCGCTGCTCGACCTGCTGCCGGTCGGGGCGCCGCGCCGCGACTGGCGCTCGACGGTGACAGGCGACGGCATGATCGTCGTCCGGCATCCGGAGCTGCAGCAGGTCATCGAGATGACCGAGGCGTTCGCCCGCGACTTCCAGATGTTCGCGTCCTGAGGATCAGACCTTCCGCCCCCTGTCGTCAGGTGGCCCCGACGGTCGCGTCGAGCCGCCCGGGCGACCGGCTGGACCCTGGGAGGACGTCCTCAGCAGAGTTCGTCGAGGTACTGCGGCAGCATCCGCCGCCAGGTGGGCCAGTCGTGCTCCCACTCGTGCCCCCAGACGTCGACCCGGTTCGGCACGCCCTTGCTGCCGAGGACGTTGCCGGCATCCCGGGACGAGTCGACGTCCTCCCACGCCCCCTGGCCGGTGGCGATGACCGCGAACCGGGTGCGGAGGAGGTCGAGCTGGTCGCCCTCCAGGCCCGGGAGGAAGTCCAGCGGCGAGGCGAAGAAGAGGTCCTGCGAGGACTGGTGGTCGAGGAACTTCTGGATGCGGTACGTGCCGCTCATGCCGACCGCGGCGCGGAACACGTCCGGGAAGCGGCAGAGCACCGCCAGTGAGTTGAAGGCCCCGATCGAGGCGCCGGTGGCGAGGATCGGCGTCTGGTCGCCACCCATGTCGGCGCGGATCGCCGGCACGACCTCGTGCCGGACGGCATGGTGGTACTGGTTGAAGAGCCACATCCGGTACTCGAGCGACCCGGCCTTCGCTGCCATCGCCGCACCGGCCACGCTGTCGCAGGAGTAGAGCTTGACCCGGCCGCTCTCGATCAGCGGCCAGCAGGCACCGACGACGCCGTTGCGCTCGATCTCCTCCGCGTCCCCACCCGCGGTCGGGAACACCAGGACCGGGACGCCGTAGTGACCCCACCGCGCCAGCCCGATGGGCTGCTCCATCCGCGCTGAGTACCAGCTGTCGGTGACCTTCACGTCGCTCCCCTCACCCGCCGGCTCTGCGCCGGTCACCCTGCCACGACGCGGGAGCGGCGACGACTTCGAGTCCGGAGCCGTCGGACGGAGTGCCTTCCGGCATGTCGCACGGCCGGTTCTGTGCCAACCTGACCGCACAGCGGCACCGATGGGAGGCGACCATCGTGGGGCAAGAGGTCGAGGCCCGGACGTTCTCGCGCGCGGACCGCCTGCGCTACCGGGAGAAGCTGCGCCGCTGCCTGGACGTGTTCGGCCGGATGCTCAACGAGTCGAAGTTCGACTTCGAGCGGCCGCTGACCGGTACGGAGATCGAGTTCAACCTGGTCGACGCCCGGCAGGACCCGGCCATGCGCAACGAGGAGGTCCTCGCCGCGATCGCCGACGAGGTCTTCGTGGCGGAGATGGGCCAGTTCAACATCGAGATGAACGTGCGGCCGACGACGCTGGCCGGCACGGCCGCCGCGGAGCTCGAGACGGAGCTGCGCGCCGGCCTCAACGCCGCCGAGGAGCGCGCGCGCGCGATCGGGGCGCACATCGTGATGATCGGCACGCTGCCGACCCTCGGGCCCGAGCACGTGACCGGCGAGGCGATCACCGGGCACCCGCGGTATGCGCTGATCAACGAGCAGATCTTCGCCGCGCGCGGCGAGGACCTGCACATCGCCATCTCCGGGCCCGAGCGGCTGGACATGCACGCCGACACGATCGCGCCGGAGGCCGCCTGCACCAGCACGCAGTTCCACCTGCAGGTCAGCCCGCAGGACTACGCGGCCCACTGGAACGCCGCGCAGTGCATCGCCGGCGTCCAGGTGGCACTCGGCGCCAACTCGCCCTTCCTGTTCGGCAAGGAGCTGTGGCGCGAGACCCGGATCCCGCTGTTCGAGCAGGCCACCGACACCCGCCCGCTGGAGCTCAAGGAGCAGGGCGTCCGGCCGCGGGTCTGGTTCGGGGAGCGCTTCATCACGTCGGTGTTCGACCACTTCGAGGAGAACGTCCGGTACTTCCCCTCGCTGCTGCCGGTCTGCGAGGAGGAGGACCCGGTGGCCGTTCTCGACCGGGGCGACATCCCGCGGCTGTCCGAGCTGCGGATGCACAACGGGACCGTCTACCGCTGGAACCGGCCGGTCTACGACATCCACCGGGGCCGACCGCACCTCCGGGTCGAGAACCGCGTGCTGCCCGCTGGCCCGACCATCGTCGACGTCTTCGCCAACGGCGCCTTCTACTACGGGCTGCTTCGCACCCTGGCGGCCCAGGACCGGCCCGTCTGGTCACAGATGTCCTTCGCCGCAGCGGAGGAGAACTTCGAGGAAGGGGCGCGCAACGGCGTCAACGCCCAGCTGTACTGGCCGGGCCTCGGCACAGTGCCGGTGACCGAGCTCGTGCTGCGACGGCTGCTGCCGATGGCTCAGGCGGGCCTGGCGGAGTGGGACGTCGACACCGCCGTCGTCGACCGGCTGCTGGGCGCGATCGAGCGGCGGTGCACCACCTACCGCAACGGCGCGGAGTGGCAGGTCGAGACGTTCCACCGGATCGACGAACAGCGGCAGACGCTGGACCGCCGTGACGCGCTGCGGGAGATGCTGCGCCGCTACGTCGAGCTCATGCACGCCAACGAGCCGGTCGCCGACTGGCCCGTGGAGTGAGGAGAAGGACCCCGTTCCCCCCACCCCTCGCACGCTCGGGGCGGGCCCCTGAACGGGGCCATCACCCGCGGTTGAGGCGGTTCTCCTCGTCGCGCTTCCACATGTCGAGCAGTCCCCGGTAGTGCGCGATGAAGTGGTCGTGCTCGTGCTGGGGGAACGTGGACCGCACCGTGTCGACGAGGAGCCGGTCGAAGTCGGGACCGCGGACCCAGTCGAGCATGATCTCGTCGAGGTGCGCGAGCCGGCTGGCGCAGAAATCGGAGTAGGCCTCCGTCTGGAAGTACTCGTTCGCCAGCGCGCGGTAGGCCCGCAGCTTCTCCCCGTAGCTCAGGTCGGCCCGATCGGCGATGTCGAAGAACCGCCGGGTCTCGAGGTCCAGCCGCGGCCGGCGGCCGGTGGCCGTGCAGAACACCGACCATCGGATGAGCGCCTTGATGGCCCACGGGAAGTAGTAGTGCAGGCTGGTCAACGCGATGTCGGGGCAGGCGTTGGCGTAGTCGATCGGGTACACCACCCCGTCCTTGATCAGGGTCTCGCAGGAGTTGAACTCCCAGCGGAAGAACGCGTTGACCAGCTTGCCGATGGTCACCGTCTCCTCACCGGTCGCCGCGTCCAGGAAGCCGTGGGAGACCGAGTACCGGCCGTGCATCGGCTGGTCGGGGTCGAAGTTCATGACCATCGTCTCGGCGCCGATGGACAGGCTGCGCGCGAAGACGTCGTAGCCCGCCACCGCCTTCTGCAGGTGCATCAGGCGCTGCCCGGAGGCGTCGTATGCCCGCTGCAGTTCCTCGGGACCGCGGATCATCGTGACGCCCACCCACGCGCCGCCGTCGTAGGGCTTCATGAACAGCGGATAGCCCATGCGCTCGGCGATGGCCCCCAGGTCGAAGGGCTGGTTGTACTTCTCCGCGGTGTATGCGTACTTGGCGTGCTCGGGCGGGTTCTTGTACGGCACCAGCACCGTGTCCGGCACGCGCAGCCCCAGCCGCAGCATCGCGCAGTACGCCGCGTGCTTCTCCATGCTCTGGAAGGTGAAGGGGCTGTTGAGGAGGTAGACGTCGTCCATGAGCGCGGCCTTTTTCAGCCACTCACGGGGGTGGTAGTACCAGTAGGCCAGGCGGTCGATGACCACGTCGTAGCGCGGCTTGGCGCACAGGTCGAACGGCTCGACCGTGATCCGCTCGACGTCGTACCGGTGAGCGGCGCCGGTCCCGTCGTGCACGGTGCCGAGGCGGCGCACGATCGCCTCGAAAGCGGTGGGCCAGTCCTCCTCGGTCCCGAGCAGCAGCCCGATGAGGTGCCGGTGGTCGGACATCGACGCTCCTCCAAGGGTGGCGGGGCCTCCCGCGCCGCTCCGGTGACCTGGGCGGACGCGGACGCAGCCTATGACCGGCCGGGGATCTCTGCGAGTTCGCGCCAGAGGTGCGCAGCCGCCTCGGCCCCGCGACGCAGCATGGGTAGCAGCACCCGCTCGTTGGGCGAGTGGATCCGGTCGGTGGGCAGCCCCGCACCCAGGAACAGCAGCGGAGCGCCGAGTTCCTCGACCAGGGCGGCCTCCGGTCCGCTGCCGCCCTCGCGGAGGTAGAGCACCTCGTCGGGATCGCCGTCCCAGGCCTGGGCGATGGCCCGCCGCAGGGCGGCCATGCCGGGCGAGTCGAGGTCGCTGGCGCACGGAGCGACGCCGGCCTTCGGGGTCCGCACCTCGGCGGTGATCCCCTCCGGCACCCGCTGGTCGACCCAGGCGCGGACCTGGTCGGCGATGTCGGCAGGTGCCTGGTCGGCCACGAGCCGGAAGCTGATCTTCGCGTGCGCCTCGGCCGGGATGATCGTCTTGTGACCCGGGCCCTGGTAACCGCCCCACATGCCGTTGACCTCCGCGGTCGGCCGGGCTCCGGTCCGTTCCAGGGTGCTGAACCCGGCCTCCCCGTACGCCGCGGAGCCCGCCGCCGGCCCGGCCAGCCACGCCTGCTCGTCGAACGGCAGCCGGGCCATCAGCTCACGTTCCCGGTCACCGAGGGCGCGCACCTTGTCGTAGAAGCCGGGCAGCGTGACCCGGCCCTGCTCGTCGTGCAGGCTCGCAAGCAGGCCGGCCATTGCGTGCAGCGGGTTGGGGACGGCGCCGCCGAAGGACCCGGAGTGCAGGTCGACCGCCGGCCCGCGCAGGGTGATCTCCGCACCGGTCAGCCCGCGCATCGAGACGACGGCGCTGGGGACGTCGGGAGCGGCCATGCCGGTGTCGCTGACGACGACGACGTCGCAGTCCAGCCGTGTCCGCCGCTCGTTCAGCAGCGCGGCGAGGTGCGGCGACCCGGACTCCTCCTCGCCCTCGACGAGCAGTTTCACGGTCACGGCCGGGGTGTCCCGACCGGTCGCCGCGAGGTGAGCGCGCATGCCGAGCAGGTGCATGGCGACATTGCCCTTGTCGTCGATCGCGCCACGGGCGTGCAACTCCGGGCCGTCTGGTCCGTCGACGACCGTCGGCTCGAACGGCGGGTGCACCCACAGCTCCAGCGGGTCCACCGGCTGTACGTCGTGGTGGCCGTACACGAGCGCGACCGGCGCCCCGGAGTCGCTCGACGGCCACTCGGCGTAGACCGCGGGCGCCCCGGGGGTCGGCCAGATCTCGACCGTCGGGAAGCCGACCCTGCGCAGCGCCTCGGCGAGCCACTCGGCGCTCCGCGCGACGTCCGAGGCGTGCGTGGGATCGGCGGAGATCGACGGGATGCGCAGCCAGGCGTCGAGATCGGCGCGCAGGTCGTCGACGTGCGCCATCACGAACGCGCGCTCGGGGCTGGTCACGACCCCCGACCGTAGCCCGCTGCCGAGGACCTCCCGCTGCCGTCCACCACATCCCGCCTTGCGCCGACGGCCGTCACCGGGGGCAGTGGCCACACCCCGACGTCCTTCCCGAGTTCCCGCTCGCCGGGGCCCCGCCGGCTGAGTTCGTCCCGACGGGGTGACGACGGGCTGGGCGTCCCCGGAGAAGGGTCGGTGACCGTGGCGGCACCAGGCATCCGGGCCCTTCAGCGCCGGACCCGTGTCGCCGTCGCGCTCGGAGGCGGCGGGGCGCGGGGCTACGCCCACATCGGGATCCTCGAGGTCCTGGAGGAGCGCGGCTACGACGTCGTCAGCATCGCCGGCAGCTCCATGGGCGCCCTCGTGGGCGGCCTCTACGCCGCCGGCGGCATGGAGGCCTACGCGGACTGGGTGCGCGACCTCACGCCCCGGGATGTGCTGCGCATGTACGACCTCTCCCCCCGGGCTCCCGGGGCGATCCGCGCCGAGCGGATCTTCGCCCGCGTCAGCGACATCCTCGGCGACGTGCGGATCGAGAACCTTCCCATCGACTTCACGGCGGTCGCGACCGATCTCAGCACCGGTGAGGAGCGGTGGTTCCAGGACGGGCCGCTGGACGCCGCGATCCGGGCCTCCGTCGCCCTCCCCGGCTTCATGACGCCGGTCGTCATCCAAGGGCGGCTCCTGGCGGACGGCGGGCTGCTGAATCCACTACCCATCGCTCCCACCGTCCCCGCCCGCGCAGACCTGACCGTGGCGGTGGCCGTGTCGGGTCGGCACCGGCCCGCCGTCGACGGGACCGCGAAGGCCGCCCAGAGCCGCCGCAGCAGCCACCACGACGCCCTGCGCAGGACCGCCATCCAGATCCGCGGCGGGGACGTCCGGCAGGGCCTCAGGAACCGCATCACCGGCCGGTGCAACTCGCCAACGGCCCGCCCCACCGGGGGGTCCTCCGCCGCCGGGATCACCGACACGGTGACGGAGACGGTGCTCGAGGCGCTCCCGGCACGGCTGCGGCTGCTCGACGTGGTGGGACTGTCCCTGGAGGCGGTACGGGCCGGCGTCGTCCGGCACACACTCGCCGCCCATCCCCCCGACGTGCTCATCACCGTCCCCCGCTCGGCCTGCCGGACCCTCGACTTCCATAAGGCCGGCGAGATGATCGCCCTGGGACGCCGGCTCGCCGTCGAGGCCCTCGATCGCGAGGAGGAGCCCGCGCCCGTGCGCGCCGTCGACGGATGGTCAGGGTCCCCGCTGCCCACCCCGTGAGGCCTCAGGGCCGCGAACTGACGGTCACAGAACCATCCGACACGCCGTCATCCGTGTCGTGCTCGCGCCATCGGAGGAGCAGAGAGCCACCTCCGCCCGCTCCTGATGCGGCTCAACGGGCTCCTCAGCTAGTAGCTTCTGTGGCCTGAGTCACAGGGGGAGCCGTCATGACGATGACCGAAGCCGCACCCGTCACCGAGCCTCGCAGCGACGGGGTGGAGCACGTCGACGTCGTGGTCGTCGGCGCAGGAGTCTCCGGGATCGACGCCGCCTACCACCTGCGGGAGCGGTTCCCGGACAAGTCCTTCACGGTCCTCGAGGCGCAGGACAACCGGGGCGGCACGTGGTGGACCCACCGGTATCCCGGAGTGCGCTCCGACAGCGACCTGTTCACCTACGGTTACCGATTCAAGCCCTGGCGCGGCCCGTCCATCGCCGCGGGCGAAGAGATCCTCGCCTATCTCGACGAGGTCGTCACCGAGAACGACCTCGAGCGGTACATCCGCTATCAGCACCGCGTGACGGCCGCCGGCTGGTCGACCGAGGACCGGCGGTGGACCGTCGAGGTGACCCGGGACGACACCGGCGAGCGGCTGCGGCTCACCACGGACTTCCTGTGGATGTGCCAGGGCTACTACAACCACACCAAGCCCTTCCAGCCGCAGTGGGAGGGCATGGACCGCTTCCATGGCGTCGTCGTGCACCCGCAGCAGTGGCCCGAGGATCTCGACTACACCGGCAAGCGCGTCGTGGTCATCGGATCGGGGTCGACCGCTGCGACGATGATCCCCGCCATCGCGGAGAAGGCCGAGCACGTCACGATGCTGCAGCGCTCCCCCGGGTACTTCTTCGCTCCCCCGTCGACCCACGAGCTCGCCGTGACGCTGCGCGCGCTGGACATCCCCGAGGAGTGGACGCACGAGATCCTGCGCCGCGCCTACATCACGCAACTCGACGAGCTGGCCCGGCTCTCGCACGAGGCACCCGACGACCTGCGGGCGTTCCTGATGGAGTCCATGCGCCCCCTGCTGCCCGAGGGCTTCGACGTGGAGAAGCACTTCACGCCGAAGTACCGCCCGTGGCAGCAGCGCATCCTGTTCGTGCCGGACGGCGACCTGTTCGCCGCGCTGCGGGAGGGGACGGCGTCGATCGTCACGGACACCATCGATTCCTTCACCGAGACGGGGATCCGGGTCGCCTCCGGGGAGGAGATCCCGGCCGACATCGTCATCACCGCCACCGGCTTCGACCTCTCGGTCTTCGGCGACGTGGCGTTCACCGTGGACGGGGAGCCGGTCGATTTCACCGAGCGGATCACCTGGCGCGGCATCATGATCAGCGGCATCCCGAACATGGCCTACGTCTTCGGGTACTTCCGCTACAGCTGGACGCTGCGGGCCGACCTCGTCAGCGACCTGGTCTGCCGGCTCTTCGAGCACATGCGGGACAGAGGCGCGACGACGGTCGTTCCCACCATCCGGCCCGAAGACGCCGGCATGCAGGTGGGGCCCTGGTCGGATCCCGAGAACTTCAATGCCGGATATGTGCTGCGCTCGCAGCACATCCTCTTCAAGCAGGGCGACCGAGAGCCGTGGACGCACATGCTCGAGTACGAGCAGGAGCGCGAGATCCTGCCGAAGGCCGATCTCGACGACGGATCCCTCGTCTACAGCTGACCCGCCGTCACCTCCACCGCCTCGATCCCACCCCTCCGACACGGGCGGCGTGCATCCAGCCGCCCCCGCCGTTCAGCAAGGAGACCGCCAGATGCCACAGATCGCCGTCCGGACCGGAGTTCGCCTCAACTACGAGATCAGCGGCGCCGGCGAGCCCCTGCTGCTGATCATGGGGACGTCGGGATCCATCGCGCTGTGGGGCGAACTCGTCCCGCGCCTGGCCCAGGACTACCAGGTCATCGCCTTCGACAACCGCGGCCTCGGCGGCAGCGAGCGAGGCGACGGGCAGATCAGCGTTGCCTCGCTGGCCGAGGACGCTTCCGCACTCCTCGAGGCCCTGGAGATCCCCCGGGCGCACACCCTGGGGTGGTCCCTCGGCTCGGCGATCCAGCAGGAGATGGCCCTCGCGCACCCGGAGCAGGTCGCGACCGCGGTCATGTTCGCCACCTGGGCGGCGTGTGACGGATTCCAACGGGCGATGCTCACGGCGCTGCGGCTGCCCTACGCCATCCGGGACATGGATGCCGCGCTCGCCGTCTCGGGCCTCGCCTTCTCCCCGCAACTGCTCGACAACCCCGACGTCGGGCAGATGGTCGAGGCGTTGCGGCCGGCGTTCCCGCAGACCGAGGACCAGATGCAGGTGACGGTCGAGCAGTGGGACGCCGACCTTGTCCATGACACGTCGGACCGGCTGGGTGGCATCACCGCGCCGACCGTGGTCGTCGTGGGAGAGCAGGACCTGCTGACCCCGCCCTGGCAGGCGAAGAAGGTCGCCGACGCCATCTCCGGGGCGCGCTACGAACTGGTCACCGGCGCCGGGTCGAGCCACGGCCTCCACCTCGAACGCCCCGAGGACCTGGTCCGCATCGTGACCGACTTCCTGCGCCACCACGAACTGGAGCCGACCTCCGTCACTTCTTAGCCGCGCCCGTCGGCGCGCGTCAGTTCACCGCGCGAGGCGGCTCCGGGGCTGCCCGCTGGTCGACCAGCGGCTCGAAGCCGGGCGCGTACCAGGGCCATGGCCTGGCCTCCTCCCATCGCGCACCGAGCGCCAGCAGCAGATCGTCCCGGTAGCGCGGCCCGGTGAACTGCAGGCCGAACGGCAGTCCGTTCGGCAGCCGTCCGGCGGGCACCGAGAGCGCCGGGGAGCCGGTGATGTTCTGCAGGCAGGTGTTGAGGGCATCGGCCGGCGTACCCGGCACCTCGGCGCCCACCATCCGGCCGTCGGCGTGCTGTGCCGCCATCGCCAGCGTCGGGGTGACCAGCACGGCGTCGTCGCCCAGGAGCCGGTCCAGGGCAGCGGTGTACGCGAACCGCCGACGGCGGACGGTCAGGTACTCCTCGATGCCCACCCGCAGCCCGTTCTGCATGTGAGCGAGGAAGACGGGGTCGAACCGGTCGGCCTGCTCCTCGAGGACCACCGCCCCGACCTCGTACGCCTGCTCCGTCGTGCAGAGGGTGAACCAGTCCTCGTCGGCATTGCCGGCCGGTGTCACCGCGGAGGGCGCCACAGGTTCCACCGGCAGCCCGAGGTCGCGCTCCAGCGCTTGCAGGGCGTCGTCGAACGCGCGCTGCAGGTCCGGGTCCAGCGCACCCCAGTCGACGGTCCGCGGAGCGGCGAGGAGCCGGACCGGCGTCGGGGCGGCGGCGGGCTCCCACCGCGGCAGCGCGCTCGGGTCCCCGATCGCCGGTCCCCTCATCACCTCCAGCAGCAGGGCGACGTCGTCGATCGAGTGGCCCATCGGCGCGTCGGTCGACAGGTCGATCCATGACGGCACGGGAGACCGCGCCACGATCCCGTTCGACGGCTTGAGGCCGACGAGCCCGCAGAAGGCCGGCGGTATCCGCGCCGACCCTCCGCCGTCCGTGGCCGTTGCGATCGGGACCATGCCCGCCGCGAGCGCGGCCGCCGATCCCCCGCTCGATCCGCCGGGAGACCACTCCTGCCCCCACGGGTTGCGGGTGACGCCGAACAGGCGGTTGGCGGTGTACGCCTCGAACGCGTTCTCGGGCAGATTGGACTTGCCGACCACGATGGCGCCCGCGGCCCGCAATCGTCCGGGCACCAGGCCGTCGGCCGCGGCCGGCGGGTCGTCGGCGTGCAGCAGGGAGCCGCGGGTGGTCACCATCCCGGTGACGTCCTCCAGGTCCTTGACCAGCACGGGAAGGCCCGCCAGCGGACCGAGCCGCTCCCCCGCGGCACGGGCCCGGTCGACCTCCGCCGCTTCGGCGAGCGCCTGCTCCGCGCGCAACGCCACCACCGCGCCGAGGCGGCCGTCGCCGGCCTCGATCAGCCTCAGGGACCGCTCGACCAGGTCGCGGGAGGAGACCTCGCGGTCGCGCAGCAGCCGGTTCAGCAGCCCGATCACGAGGAGTGCGGGCGGTGGGTCCCGAGCGCCTCGTGCCGACGGGCCGCCTCCTCGAGTTCGGCCGCCTCGGCCTGCGCGATCCGGGTCTCGCTCTCCACGTCGATCGAGCGGGCGAGCACCCAGTAGAGGACACCGGCCACGGGCAGCCCGATGAAGATCGAGAGGTCCGCTCCGCCCAAGGCGTCGGCGACCGGGCCGGTGTACAACCCGGTGCTGAAGAACGGCACCATCGCCAGGAAGCCGACGAGGTAGGACACGATGCCGCGCCAGCCCCAGCGGCCGTACATCCCGTTCGGGTTGAAGATCTCGGCGATGGCGTAGTGCCCGCGCCGGACGACGAAGTAGTCCACCAGGTTGACGGCGGTCCACGGGATGAACAGGTAGAGGACGAGCAGCAGGAAGTTCTCGAAGTTCGCGAGGAAGTCCTCCGACGCGGCCAGGGCACCCAGCAACGACAGCAGTGCGGTGAACGCGATGGTGACCGCCCGGACGGTGACCGTGGGTCGGACCTTTCTCACCGAGTCGATCGCGCTGATCAGGGTGAGCGAGCCGCCGTACATGTTGAGCGCCGTGACCGAGACGAGCCCCAGGGTGGCGAAGATCAGCACGATGGAGCCGAAGCCCTGGAAGATGCCGTCCCCGGCCGCCTTGATGGCGGCGACCGTGTCGAACTCCGACCCGCCGGAGACGGCGCCGGCGAGCACGGTGCCCAGGCACATCAGCCAGATCGCACCCAGCGCCGAGCCCCAGTACGTCCAGTAGAAGGTCTTGCGCACCGTGACGTCCGGAGGCAGGTAGCGCGAGTAGTCCGAGACGTAGATGGCCCAGCTGATCTGGTAGCCGGCGACCACGCCGAACTGGGCGAGGAACGGGGTCCAGGAGAACGTCCCCAGGTCGAAGGCGCCGCCGGGGAAGTCCAGCGTGACCAGCGCGCCGACGGTGAAGACCCCGAAGATGACGATGAAGCCGATGGTCAGCCACCGCTCGAAGCGGTGGATGAAGTCGTACCCGATCAGGGCCACTACCAGCGCGACCACCGTCGCGAGCACGATCCACAGGGTCTGGCCCCCGTGGATCGTGGTGTCGAGGGCCTGCGCGGCCAGCACCGTGTTGAAGATGTTGAACCCGGCGTACTGCAGGTAGGCGAACAGCCAGACCAGCAGCGCTCCCACGTACCCGAACTGCGGCCGCGACTGGATCATCTGCGGGAGCCCGAGCTGAGGGCCCTGCGCCGAGTGGAACGCCATGAAGAAGGTCCCGATGAGGGTCCCGCTGACGATGGCGATCAGCGACCACACGACGTTCCCGCCGCTGGTGATGCTCACCAGCCCGACCGCCAGCGTCGCGATCTGCGCGTTGCTCATGAACCACAGCGGCCCGAGGTCGGACAGCTTGCCGTGCCGCTCGTTCAGCGGCACGTAGTCGATGGAGCGGACCTCCACCCCGCCGACCCGTACAGGTGCGCTCTGCTCGGTCACGTGTTCCCCTGTCTCGGCGTCCCCGTGTCTGCTGGCCCGACAGGAGTCTGGCGCTGACCCCGCCGGCCGGCACCTTCAAGCACCTACGGGACGAGCGAGTGCCCCACGGACGAGGCCCGGGCACGGTCAGGTGATGGAGGGGTCGATCTTCGAGGAGAAGCCCGATGGTTTCTCACCGACGACCTCGGGATCCGGGCCGATGCGCTCTCCGGTCTCCAGTTCGGCGATCTCCCGAGCGTCATCAGGCGTGAGCTGGAAGTCGAAGACGTCGAGGTTCTCCTGGATGCGCCCCGGAGTGACCGACTTGGGAATGACCACATTGCCCAACTCGAGGTGCCATCGAAGCACCACCTGAGCCGGCGTCTTGCCGTGCCGCTCCGCCAACCGCGTGATGACCGGATGCGTGAGAGCGGCGCCCTGGCCCAGTGGGCTCCACGCCTCCGTCGCAATCCCGTGCCCGCGATGGAACTGCCGGAGCTCGGACTGCTGGAAGCCGGGGTGCAGTTCGATCTGGTTCACCGCCGGCACGATGTCGGTCTCCTCGAGCAGCCGGGCGAGTTGCGGCCGGAGGAAGTTGGAGACGCCGATGGCCCGCGCCCGCCCGTGGGCGTAGAGCCGTTCGAACGCCTGCCACGTCTCGACGAACAGGTTCCTGCTCGGAACCGGCCAGTGGATGAAGTAGAGATCGACGTAGTCCAGCCCCAGCTTGTCCAGGCTGCGCTCGAAGGCCGGCTCGACGCGCGCGGCGCCCTGATCGGCGTTCCAGAGCTTGGTGGTGACGAACAGCTCCTCGCGCGGGATGCCGGAGGCCCGGACGGCGACCCCGACACCGTGCTCGTTGCCGTACAGCGCCGCGGTGTCGATGCTGCGATATCCGTACTCCAGCGCCGTCGCGACCGCCGCCCGCGCCTCGTCGTCGCCCACCTGGAAGACCCCGAAGCCCAGCTTCGGCATTCGGACGCCGTTGTTGAGCGTCACGTCCGGCACTGCACCCGGCATGCCCCTCACCCTCTCACCGCGGCGCCGGTCGCTGTCCCCCGTGCGGCGAAGTCGGCGCGCTCCAGAAGCCCCGAGACGGCCCAGCCTGCCACCAGGCCCTAGAACGCGGCGCCGATGTTCCAGACCGTCACGTCGGCGACAGCGGCCGGTGGCGTACGCGTGAGCCTGCGTCGCCCTCCATCGTTCGGGCGAGGTTGCCGCCGACGGGTGCGCAGGGGCGGCGCGAGGGGCTGTCCGTGCCGCGTCGACGCGAGCATGCTGCCGGGACATGAACGTCGATGCCGATCGCCGCTCTCCGCCGTGCGCCCTGGTGATCTTCGGCGCGTCGGGTGACCTGACCGCCCGCAAGCTCCTGCCGGCTCTCGCGCGGTTGGCCGGCTACGGGGCACTCCCGCCGGAGGTGGCGCTGATCGGGGTCGCCCGCACCCCCATGACCGACGAGGAGTTCGCCGACCGCTGCCGACGCAGCGTGTCCGGGGAGGGTCAGTCCCGGTGGAAGGACCTGACGGCGGGCGCCCGCTACGTCGGCGGCGGTTACGACGATCCCGCCACCTATCAGCGCCTCGCCGACGTGCTGGCCGAGTGCGACCAGCGGTACGGCACCGCCGGCAACCGGGTCTACTACTTCGCCACGCCGCCACGCCTGTTCGGGCCCATCGCCATCAGTCTGGGCAAGGCCGGACTGTCCGTGCCGGCCGGCGACAGCTTCGTCCGGGCGGTCATCGAGAAGCCCTTCGGCTGGGACGAGACGAGCGCCAGGGAGCTCTACGCGGAGCTCTCCACGGCCTTCGTCGAGGAGCAGATCTTCCGCATCGACCACTACCTGGCCAAGGAGACGGTGCAGAATCTCCTCGCGCTCCGGTTCGCCAACTCGATCTTCGAGCCGATCTGGAACCGCACGTGGGTGGACAACGTGCAGATCACCGTCGCCGAGACGCTGGGCGTCGGCGACCGTGGCGGCTTCTACGAGACCACGGGCGCGATGCGCGACATCGTGCAGAACCACGTCCTCCAGGTGCTCTCGCTCTTCCTCATGGAACCCCCCACCTCCTTCCACGCCGAGGCGATCCGTGACGAGAAGGTGAAGCTGCTGCGAGCGATCCAGCCGTTGGACGAGGAGGCGGAGATCGCGGCGAACGCCGTCCGCGGCCAGTACACCCGCGGCGGCACGCGCGAGGACCTCATGCCCGGCTACCGGGACGAACCGGGGGTCGACCCGCTCAGCTCGACCGAGACCTTCGTGGCGATGCGGCTCGAGGTCCACAACTGGCGCTGGACCGGAGTACCGATCTACGTGCGCACCGGCAAGCGGCTGCCCGCGCGCCTCACGGAGGTCGCGATGGAGTTCCACCGCCCTCCGCAGCTGCCGCTGTTCCCCGGGACGGCGGAGGGGCTGGACCCCGACGCCCTGATCGTGCGCGTGCAGCCCGACGAGGGCCTGAGCCTCCGCTTCGGCGCGAAGGTGCCCGGACACGCCTTCCGGGTGCAGAAGGCGTCGATGGACTTCTCGTACGAGAGCTTCGAGGAGCAGTCCCCCGATGCCTACGAGCGGGTCATCCTGGACGCGCTGATCGGCGACCCCACCCTCTTCATCCGCGCCGACGAGGTCGGCCGCTCCTGGCGCATCGTCGACCCGGTCATGCAGTACTGGGCCGGCGACGGGCGCCCCATCCCCCTCTACCAGGCAGCGACCTGGGGTCCCCCCGAGGCCGGCGCACTGATCGCCCGGGACGGCAGGACCTGGCGCCACTCGACCTGACGCGGGACCGGGTGAAGGGACGGACGAGGTCGGCGGACCGGACTGTGACGTCGCGGTGACGGTGCCACGGGCACGCTCCGGATCGGTCGGACCCCCCGCCCACGGAAGGGCGGACGACGGGTGCCATCCGGCCCGGCCCCTGACGGGGTCGGCCGCGAGCCGAGGAGCTGACATGACACAGGACGTGCGAGCCGACGTCGGCGCCGTGATCGAGCAGGTCATGGCCGATCACACGATCTCGAGCAGCGAGATGCTGGGCGTGCCACGCGAGATCGCGAGCGCCGTCGAACAGGCGGGCCTCACGACGTCGACAGGGACCATCGCCTTCGCCGGTCAGTACGCGACCGGCAGCTTCGCCGTCCAGTACAACAGCCCGACGGGCGGCTTCTCCTCGACCTGGCCGGAGTGGGCGTTCAAGCTGGCCAAGGACGCGCTCCTGGGCAATCGCCGGGTCTGGGTGGCCTCCAACGGCGACCCCTTCGGGTCGAACCTCGTCTTCGTCATGATCTTTCCCTGATCGTCGGTGTACCGAGGAGAGGACCGACCCGTGGTGACGGTATTGGCGGTGCGGCACGCCGACATCGACCTGCCTCCCGGCTCCGCGGATCCGGGACTCAACGCGGCGGGGCTGCTCCGGGCGGACGCCCTGGCCCATGTCGCCGAGAGGGCCGGCGTCAGCACGATCTTCACCTCGGAGTTCGCACGGACGAAGCAGACCGTGCAGCCGTCGGCGCGGGAACTCGGACTGGTCCCCCGGCTCACTCCACCGGCCGGCACCCTGGCGCCCGACGTCCTGGCCGGGCGTTTCGGGGATGTCGTACTGCTGGCGGGTCACAGCAACACCGTGCCGACCATCCTCGCCGCGCTGGGTGCGCCGTCCCCGCCCGTCATCGGTGAGCGGGAGTTCGACAACTTCTTCGTGCTCACGACGCAGTCCGGGCACGACGCCCGGCTGGTGCACCTGCGCTACGGGAGCCGGCCGTAGCGGGCAGATGATCGAGCGCCCACCCGGCTCAGGGAGCCACCGCGGCCAGCGCGGCGGCCTGCAGGTCGGTGTGCACGGCGGACGCCTGCGCGGAGTCGAACATCCGCTGGGTCAGCACGATGACGGCGAGGTCGCGCTCCGGGTGCACGAGGAACGATGTGCCGAGACCGCCGTCCCAGCCGATCGCCCCTGCCCACGGCCCCTCGAGCACCACCGACGTCCCGAGGCCCCATCCGCGGCCGCCGAGAATCGGGGCGCCGCGCTCGCGCTGCGCGGTCGTCAGGTGGTCGCGGCTCATCTCGCGCACTAAATCCGCGGTCAGCACCGGATCGCCGCCGCGCAGCAGCATGCGGGCGAACGCCAGCAGGTCGTCCACCGTCGACAGCAGCCCCGCGGCCCCGTCGGGAAACGACGGCGGCCGGCTCCACTGGCCGTCGGGCGGGTCCCAGACGACGAGGCCGTCCGGAGTCGGCTGGTACGCCGTCGCCAGACGCCCGACCTCGGCGGTGGAGAACCCGGTGTCGCGCATGCCGAGCGGATCGAGGACGCGGGAGCGCAGGACCTCGTCGTACGGCATCCCGGCGGCTCGGGCGCACAGCACGCTCAGCACGTGCGCACCGGTGTTGTACAGCCACCGTTCACCGGGCTGCGCCAGCAGTGGCAGCTCCCCGAACCTCGCGATCCAGGTGTCGGGGGCGACGAAGGCGTCCGGCTGCGGTGGCCCGATCGTGGCGAGCCCCGCCTCCGCGGCCGCCGCGACGACCGGCCACGGCTCCGGTGCCATGAACATCTCCATGACCATCCCGAACCCGAACGTGAACGTCAGCAACCCGCGCACCGTCACCGGACCCGTAGCGGGAAGCGTCTCGTCGAGCGGACCGTCCATGCGGCGCAGCACCCGGCGGTTCGCGAGCTCCGGGAGCAGCCGGTCGACCGGCTCGTCCAGGTCGAGCAGCCCCTCACGGGCGAGCGTCAGCGTCGCCGCCGCCGTGACCGGCTTCGTCGTCGACGCGATCCGGAACAGCGACCCGCGCTCGACCGGCCGGCCGCCGATCGACAGCGTCCCGCCCACCTCCACGTGCACGTCGTCGCCGTGGGCCACCAGCGCAACCAGGCCCGGCACCCTGTCATCGCCCACATGCGACGCCGCGACCGCGGCGAACCGCTCGAGTCCGGCCTTGTCCAGTCCCTGTCCCATGCTCACTCCCGGTCCACGGCTCCATCTGCCACGACTGAGGACGCCTCACGTGCGGCCGACTCATCGGCCCTACGGGAATTGGTCCCGTGCCTGGTGGACCACCGGACCGCGATCGGGACGCCGCACTGGTTGACTCGTCGCATGGTTGCGCCACTGCCGGAGCCGGATCCGCAGATCGATCCGGACCAGCCCGTGCCGGACGACCCCGGGGAGCTGCTCCCCGACGCACCGGAGCCACTTCCTCCCGCACCCATCGAGCCGACCCCGGACGATCCGGGGGGCGACCCCGGTGGGGTGCCCGAGCCGGCCTGACCAGCGCGGCGGCGGAACGCTCCGACGGATCCGTGCCGGCCTCATCCGGCCGGTCTCACTGCTCCCCGGGCGCAGTGGCCGAGCAGCGCCACGGCGACCGCCGCGGCCACCACCGGCGCCGCCGCAAGGCTCAGCAGGGCGGGCGTCTGCTCGGACAGTGCGAGGAGCCGCCCTCCGGCCAGCGGTGCGAGCAGGCCCGCGCAGCCCCACCCGGTGAAGACCACGCCGTAGGCGGTCGGGAAGGCGGTGACGCCGACCCGGTCCGCGGTGGCGGCCGGCACCAGCGCGGACACGGCACCGTAGGCGAGCCCGGTGCCCAGGAAGCCGGCCAGGACCACCGGGGACGACGTCGCGGCCGCCACCGCCCCGATCGACGCCGCAGCGGTCGCCAACGCGACGGCCAGCGCCGGCAGCCGGCCGATCCGGTCCGACCAGGCCCCGACGGCGAGGCGCCCGATCACGTTGCCGGCCGCCAGGGCCGAGACCGCCAGTCCGGCCGCCGGGGCACTCAACCGCCGATCCCCGGCCACGGTGACCGCGTGCGCGAAGAGCATGAGACCAGGCGCCGTGCCGCCGGCGAAGACGATCCACAGGAGCACCACGTCCCGCCTCGGGACGGAGTCCAGAGGGCCCCGGCGCCGTTCCGCAGGCACCTCGACGGGGGCCAGCCCGGCGGCGAGGGTGAGCAGCCCGGCCACCGCGACCGCCACGCAGGTCAGCGCCGTCCGCCAGCCGACGGCGTCCAGAGCCCGCGGTGCCACGAGGCCGAGCAGGACGGGTCCGGCGGCGTAGGCGCTCACGACGAGGCCCGTCGCGGTTCCGCGCAGCGACGCGGTCGCGCGGGCGGCGAGCCCTACGGAGACGCCGTAGGCCAGCCCGTTGGCGCCCCCGAAGAGCACGCCCACGCCCAGCAGCAGAACGGCCGGGTGCTGCGCCGTGGCCGCCAGCAGCAGCCCGCCGCCGCCGGCGGCTGCCGCGACCCGGAGCAGACGGCGCGGCCCGTTCCGTCGCTGGACGCGCGGCAGAACGAGCAGGACCACCGCGAACACGACGATCGCCGAGGCGAAGACGGCAGCCGCCGTCCCGCGTGACGTCCCGAGGGTGTCGGACGCGGGCTGCGCCACCAGGCTCCACCCGAACAGCGCGCCCGCGCCGAGATTGGCCACGGCGCCTGCCAGTACCGGCCGGGGTCGGAGGCCGGTGCGGCCCCGGGCGTCGGCACTGGTCACCTCAGGTGGTGTACCTCCTGCAGGCCGTGGACGGGAGTCGGGATGCCCTCGTACCGGGCCTTGAGCTGGAGGCCGAGGTAGAGCGAGTAGTGCCGCGACTGGTGCAGGTTGCCGCCGTGGAACCACAGCGCTTCCTGCTGGGTGGGCTTCCACATGTTGCGCTGCTCCCCCTCCCACGGCCCCGGGTCCTTGGTCGTGTCGGATCCCAGGCCCCACACCTTGCCGACGGCGTCGGCCACCTCCTGGCTGATCAGGTCGGCCGCCCAGCCGTTCATCGAGCCGTAGCCGGTGGCGTAGACGACCAGATCGGCCGGCAGCTCGGTCCCGTCCTCGAGGACGACGGCGTCCTCGGTGAGGTGGTCGACCTGACCGTGGACCAGTTTCACGTCGCCGTTGGCGACGAGGTCGGCCGCACCCACGTCGATGTAGTAGCCCGAGCCCCGGCGCAGGTACTTCATGAACAGCCCGGAGCCGTCCTCGCCCCAGTCGTGCCAGAAGCCGGCCTTCTCCAGCCGGTCGTAGAAGTCGGCGTCCCGCTCCTTCATCTGCTCGTACAGCGGGATCTGGAACTCGTGCATGATCCGGTAGGGCAGCGACGCGAAGATCAGGTCCGCCTTCTCCGTCGTCACTCCCCCGGCCACCGCCTCCTCCGAGTACAGCGCCCCGAGGCCGATGTCCATGAGGGTGGCGCTCTTGACGATGTGCGTCGACGAGCGCTGCACCATCGTCACGTCGGCGTCGTGCTCCCAGAGGGCGCCGCAGATGTCGAACGCCGAGTTGTTGCTGCCGATGACGACGACCTTCTTGCCCGCGTAGGCGTCGGGGCCCGGGTGCGCGGACGAGTGCTGCTGGTCGCCGCGGAACACGTCCTGCCCGGGGATGACCGGGATGTTCGGCTTGCCGGACATCCCGGTCGCCAGGACGACGTGCCGAGGTCGCAGGGTCAGGGCCTTCCCGTTGCGCTCGACCTCGACGGTCCACTCGCCCTTCTCGGGCGAGTAGGTCGCGCTGGTGGCCACTGTGCCGCCCCAGTACGGGACCTCCATGACCTTCACGTACGACTCGAGCCAGTCGCCGATCTTGTCCTTGGGTGAGAACACCGGCCAGTTCTCGGGAAACTTCAGGTACGGCAGGTGGTCGTACCAGACGGGGTCGTGCAGGCAGAGCGACTTGTAGCGGCCCCGCCACTGGTCCCCCGGGCGGGCGTGCTTGTCGATGACGAGTGCGGGCACGCCGAGCTGACGCAGGCGCGCGCCGAGGCCGATGCCTCCCTGCCCGCCGCCGATGACCAGCACGTAGGGCTGGACGGCGGTGCCGAGGTCGGCCTCCTCCTTCTCCCGGCGCTCCAGCCAGGTGAGGCGCTCCTTGTTGGCGCCGTGCTCGGCCCCCATCGGCCGCGCCGGCCCGCGCGGCTCCTCGAATCCCTTCAGCTCGTACAGCGTGGTCAGGAACGTCCACGCCCGGGGTTCGCCGTCCTCCTCGACCAGGCGCACGAGGCCACGCCCCCGACCGGTCGCCGTCTCGAAGGTGAACCAGGCGGTGGTGACGCCGTCGGCCTCGTCGGGCGGTTCATCCACGGCGAAGCCCGTCGGGTCGGTGCGCTCGAGGGTCGCGCCGAGCATCTCGGCGACGCCTGCCGGGTTCTCGACGGTCGTGATGTTCCAGGTGAACGCCACCAGGTCGCGCCAGAAGCTCGTCGTGGCGAACATGCCGGCCGCGCCCGCCACGTCGCGGGCGCGCAACGCCGCCTCGAAGTCGGCGAACCAGCGTTCCGCCCGCTGCGCCGGGGTCTGCGTGGGCGTGTCCAGGGTCTGGGTCATGCGCTGCTCCTCCTGCGTCCGCCGATCGGCTGTGCGCCGAGTCGGCGTGGTGTGATGAGCAGCACACCGTCTCGCAGTCGTGGGGGGAAGCGTTGCAGCGTGTTGCACGCCGCCGGCCGCAGCGACGCTGCCGTGGGAGGTGGACGTGATCGGCTACTCGGCGATCACCCCGGGCACCGACCTGTCGGAGCACGTCCGGGTACTGGCCCGCGTGCACGACGCGGTTCTCGCCGGTGGACGGCCGCCGATGCGTCCCCGTGCCGTCGTCGCGCGCTCGTGGTCGAGGGTGCTGGACCTGGGCCTCGACGCCTCCCGCGCCAACGCCCGCGAACCACTGCCTCTCGGCGAGGTGGAGCGCCGCCGCCGCGGCTCCCCCCTGTCGCTCGTGGTCGACGAGCTGCGGCAGGTGCTGGTCAGCGTCGCCGACGCCTCGTCGTTCCTCATGGTGGTCACCGACGCCGACGGCGTCGTCCTCTGGCGCGAGGGACCGACCCGGGTCCGGCTGCGCGCCGATCAGCTGGGCTTCACGGAGGGCGCCCGCTGGACCGAGGCCACCGTGGGCACCAACGCCATCGGGACGGCCCTGGCCGAGGCTGCACCGGTACAGCTGTTCTCCGCCGAACACTTCGAGCAGGCCCAGCACCCGTGGTACTGCACGGCCGCGCCGATCCACCATCCGGTCACCGGGGAACTGCTCGGCGTGGTCGATGTCAGCGGGCCGGCCCTGACCCTGCACCCGGTCATCGGCGCCCTCGTCGAGACCGCCGTCAAGCTGGCCGAGTCCCAGCTGTGGCGCCACCACGAGCAGCGGTTGGAGCGTGTGCGGCAGTCGGCTCGCGGCGTCCTCGCCGGCGTGCAGGGTCCGCTCCTGCTGGTCGACGACCACGGGTGGGTGGCCCATCAGTCCGGTATCGCGGTGCGCGACCGGATCGAGATGCCGCGATCCGATCGGCTCCTCGCCGTCCCGGGCCTGGGGCTCTGCACCCCGGAGCGCGTCGGTGAGGGATGGCTCATCCGGCCGCACGAGGCCGGTACCGCCATCGCGGCCGAGCTGGACCTCGCCGACCCGCCGGTGCTCCGGCTGAGGTCGGCTGCCGAGCCGTGGCGGACACCGTTGACCCGGCGGAACGCCGACGTCCTCGTGCTGCTGCGGCGGGCCGGTCGTCCGGGGATGACCGCGGCGCAGCTGAGCACGGCGCTGTTCGGCGACGACCAGCACTGCGTGACGGTCCGGGCCGAGGTCTCCCGACTCCGCCGGGCGATCGGCGGGCTCGTGACCACCAATCCCTACCGGCTCGCGGACGGGGTCACGCTGTCGGTCGTCGGCCGCGACGGCGCATCCCTACCGGCCGGTGGCGTCGTCGCCTGACTACGGCGGCGTGGTGCCGCGGTCCCGCTCCTCGCCCACCAGCCGCGCGTCGGCGACGAGGAGGGCGTCAGCCGTTCGGAGGTGGCGACGGCCGGAGCTCGTCGCCGGGGAGCAGATGACTCGCGAGGCGGAGTCGGATCAGCGCTCGGTGCAGCGGAGGCGACGCCCCGAGCAGGGTGAGCTGACGGCCGTGCCGCAGCGCCCGCCGGTAGGCGCCGACGATGGCGCGGAGCCCGGCATCGTCTGTGACGACGAGTTCGGACACGTCGATGCTCCAGCTCGTCCGTCGGGACCGGAGCACGGTCGAGACGGCCGCGTGGAGCACGGGGATGTTGCCACCCACGAGGCGTCCGGTCAGCGTCACCCGGCCTGCGGCGGGGTCCACCCGCACCACGAGTGCACTGGACTCGGAATCGGTCCGCGACCCCGGGCGACCGGACCGGGAAGCGGCGATCGCCGTCCGCGTGGTTTGCTGCGCCGCCCTGCGCCTGGCCGCCGACCGCGCGGATGGAGCGGCCGGTTCCGCGACGGGCGCGCCGCGTACGGGAACGTCCTCGGCACCCGAAGGTGGGTCCGGTCGTTCCCGCCTCACGGGCGCACCCTTTCGCCGCACCGGGACGGAAGCCAGTGCTCACCGCTCGCGTGCAGGGTCCGGGAGCGCAGACCCGCCCGCCTCATCTCCCCCGGATGAGCCGCGACCGCGCGCCCACGGCGTCGGGTCCGGGAGCCCGTGCGAGGACGGTGCGGCGTCTCCTGGGCGACCGTCCCGGTACGGCGCGCGGGCCTCGCCAGGCGAGCGCGCCACGGATCCCAGGGGGAGCCTCTGTCGCCCGCCTGGCGAAGCACGTTCAGTGAAGCAGCTCAGCGACGGTGCTGCCATGCAGGTCGGACGCCCGCGGATGATGGTCCGGCCAGTGGTGGTCCTGGTCAGACGACCCCGAGCTGCCGGGCCGCCGCCACGACGTGCTCCCGGCGAGCGACGACGAGCTTGCGCTGGACACGGCGGATGCGGGTCCGGGTGGTGTTGCCGGTGACCGACATCGCGGCCGAGATCTGTCCGGTGGACCTGCCGTCGGCGAGGTGCCGGAGGAGTTCGAGGTCACGGCTGGTGAGGCCCGAGATCCGGCCGGCACGAAATGCGGCCTGGTCGAGGACGCGCGCGCCCGCCCCCTCCTCGAGGGATGGCCGGGGCGCAGGGATCGGACTGGACCCGCCCGGGGACCGGCTCCCGCCTCGAGCAGACGAGAGAGGCAGTCCGAGGGACAGCGGTGGACCGCAGAGCTGGACGAACTCCTGAGCGCACATGGGCATCCCTCGTCTGTGCTGCGCGACGTCCGTCGCCTGTCCGCGCCCTTGCTGGCGCCCCGTCCGGCTCGACTGACAGCTTAGGAAGGGGGGCGTCAAGGCGCTTTACCGATCCGACCCCCACACGTACCTTTTGGCGCACGTCCCGAGGGGGCTGAGTGCGACCTCGCGTCCGAACCGCTGCGTTGACCGGCTACTCCGGTCTCGCGCGTTCGTTCGGGCTCGATCCCGCCAGGCTGCTGGACTCCGTGGGGCTCGACCTCGCCGACCTCGACGTCCCGGACCGGTGGGTCCTCGCTGCCCGGGTGGCGCGCCTCCTTGAACTGTCGGCCGAGGAGTCCGGCCACTCCGACTTCGCGCTTCGCATGGTGGCGTTCCGCCGGCTCGGAACCCTCGGTCCGCTCAGCGTCGTCCTCCGCGACGAGCCGGATCTGCGCTCCGCGGTGAAGCTCCTGGTCCGCTACGAGCGTGCCTACAACGAGGCCCTCCACCTGCGGCTGAATGAGACCGAGAGCCTGGCAGCGATCGAGGTGTGGCTGGAGTTCGGGGAACCGGTCGCGAGCACTCAGTCCATCGACCTCGTCATGGGCGCGCTGGTGGACGTCGTCCGGACGCTGCTGGGCAGCGACTGGGCGCCGCTGACCCCGAGCTTCTCCCGTCCCGCGCCGCCGGACCTTGAGCCGTACCGGCGCTTGTTCGGCCCCGGCATCCGATTCGACGGGACGTTCACCGGCCTGCTGTTCCCTGCCCGCGATCTGGACGCCCCGGTCGTCATCGCCGACGCGTCCCTCCGTCCCTATACCCAGGCGCTGCTCCGCGCCGTCGGGCCTCCCCAGGTGTCGTCGGCGACCGTCCAGGTCGCCGACGTCGTGGAACTGCTCCTGCCGCTGGGGCGCTGCTCGTTGACCGAGGTCAGCCGGTACCTGGGACTCCGCCCCCGGGCACTCCAGCGCGCCCTCGCCACCGAAGGGGAGAGTTTCTCGTCCGTGGTGCACGCGATCCGGGCACGCCAGGCGGAGCGCTACCTCTCCTACGACGGTTACTCGCTGACCGAGGTGTCCCAGCTGCTGGGGTTCGACGCCCCCAGCGCCCTCTCGCGATGGTTCCGTCAGCACTTCGGCATGAGCCCCGCCCAATGGCGCAGGACGACGCGCACCGGCGCTGATGCCAGTCACGAAGGAGCCTGACCCCGGCCCGGAGCGGCGGGAGGGCCCCCGCCTGGGTCACGGGAGCGCGACGGCTGACGAGTGCGCGCGATATGTCTGCCGCAGCGCCTTCTCGACGAGGATCGGGACGAAGTTCTGCACGCGGGCGCCGGCGAACCCGGCGACCACCTCGGTCGCCAGGGCACGCACCTGGTCCCGATCGACCCCGAACTCGATGTGGAGTCGTTCGACCAGGGACTCGACGAAGGCGGCGTTCCGGGGCACGGCTGCTCGGCGACCGGTCCGGTGCAGCATGCCGTCGTCCTGGGCGGTGATGGTCACGGCCACCTCGTCCTTCCTCATGCGCTCCGCCTCGAGCGGAACGGGCCTGTCGTCGCGCCTCGCAGATGCAGGGACTCCGCGCGACGGATGGACGCTCATCGTTGCGGATCCAGACGCCATGCGACGAGGCCGAACAGCACGCCGAGGGCGTTGGTCGCCCAGTGCGCGCCGGTGCTCGCCAGCACGCTGCCGCTGCGGCGGCGCAGCTCGCCGAACACGAATCCGCCGATCGTGGTCAGCAGGACGGTGCCGACGACGGCGACGAACCCGGAACCACCGACCGCGTCGGACACCCCGAGGTTCGTCTTCCCGGCACTCAGTGCCGGGAAGACGTGCCAGAACCCGAACAGTGTCGACGTCGCGGCCAGCACCTGCCAGGCCTGCAGGTGGCGCGACAGCATCCCCCACAGGACCGAACGGAAGGCCAGCTCCTCGAGCGCCACGGTCCCGAACGGGATGACGACGAACACCGTGTGCAGCGCTGCGCCGATCGGCAGGTCGTAGCGGACGTCCTGGAACGCCGGTCGGGTCAGCGGCAGCAGCACGCCGACGACGTAGACGCCTGCGACGACGGCGATCGCGCCCCCCGCCCACCGGCATCCGGATCCCAGCCGGTCGCGGCCCAGGCCGAGCTGCGACCAGGTGAGTCCGTCGAGGCGGGCCCAGGCAAGCAGGCCGGCGCCCTCGAGGGTGCGGACCCACCAGGGCGGGTGCAGCAGGTGGTCGGTGAGGTTGATCGCGGCGAGCGTCAGGACGACGGCGCCGGACATGACGCGGTCACGTGTCCGCCGGGCAGCGGCCCGGGTCATGCGGCCACCGCTACTGGCCGCCGATGACGGGCCGCAGGCGGGCGGTGTCGGCGTCGGTCCAGTGCGAAGGCTGTGCGACGTCCGCCCATCCGTTGACGTAGTCGGCCCGGTACGAGTGCCCGTGGCCGTCCGGCACGCCGGTCGAGAACGCCATGTCCGCGGTCACCTGCCAGAACGTGACGAACGGCAGCCACACCATGCCCTGGGAGACGTCGGGCCCGCGTTCCCCGCGCAGCCAGTCGGGGTGACCGAAGATCAGCCGCGGCGACCACCACACGATGGGGTCCGACGCGTTCTGCAGGTAGACGAGGCGGGGCTGACCCCAGGGGGCCGGCGGCTTGGCCAGGTCCGGAGCCTCATCGGCGAAGCGCACGGTCCGGCCGCCGTCGACGACGGGAAGCCACTCCGGCGACCCGGCGTCCCGGCCGTCCACGATCTCGCGCGTGAGCTCGTTGAAGTTGGGCGGCCCGGCCCACAGCACGCCGTCCGTGCGGTTCTGGATGTCGGCGAGGCCGCTGAAGGCGGCCTCCCCACCGAAGGTGCCGAGGCTCTCCCCGAACACGTAGAGCTCCGGGCGCGCGTCCGGCGGCAGCTGCGCCCACGCGCCGTAGACCGCGTCGAACAGGGCGCGGCCGGCGTCGCGCGCCTTGACCTGGTCGACGAGGAAGGACATCCAGCTGGGCAGGTAGGAGTACTGCATCGCCACCATCGCGGTGTCGCCGTTGAACTCGTACTCGAGCGAGTCGCTGGCCGCCGGGTCCACCCAGCCGGTCCCCGTCGTCGTGACGACCACCAGCACCGACCGGTCGAAGCCACCGGCCCGCTCGAGGTCCCGCACGGCCAGCGCGGCCCGGTCGCCGACGTCCTCGGCGCTGGCCAGCCCGACGTACGCCCGGACCGGCTCCTGCGCCGGGCGGCCGGAGAACGCCTGGAGCTGAGCGGGCGTCGGCCCCTTCCCGACGAAGTTGCGCCCCTGCAGACCGAGATCGTCCCAGGGCACTAGAGACGCGGGGCTGCCCGACCGCTCGGAGGCCGTCGGTTCGACCGCGCCCTCCTCCGTGCCGTCGTCCTTGACGCTGAACGCGGAGTTCACCGCGTTGACCAGCCCCTGGAAGAGCACCCCGTTGAGCAGGAAGATCACCAGGGCCGTGACCACGACGACCCCGAGCGGCCGCGCGACGCGACGGGGCAGGATGTGGCCGAACAGCCGGACCAGCCGGCGGCCGAGCCATCGGATGCCGCGCCCGATCCCGACGAAGAGCGCGAACACCAGCACCGACAGGACGACGATGCCGAGCGACGTGTAGCCCGCGGGCGCGTCCTGGCCCATGAGCTCGTGGATGTGCCCCTGCCATCCCGCGCCGAGCCACAGCATGACCAGGCAGAGGAGCGTGCCGACCACGGCCAGGACCTGCCAGGCGCGGCGGCGGAACCCGGCCGACATGCGGCTGTCGGTGAGCTCCGCGACGAACCACGCGACGGTGACGCCCACCCCGTAGCCGATCGCGGCGGTGACCCCCGTGATGAGGCCTTGCAGCACCCACCCCCGAGGCAGCAGCGAGGGGGTCAGGGCGCTGCACCCGAAGAGCACGGCGCCCAGCGTGCCGCTCCAGGTGTAGCGCGGCAGCCAGCGCCTCCGGCGACGGCGGGCACCGCCCTCCCGGGTCGCCGGGAGCTCGGGCGGCGGTGCCGAGGCGACGCCCGCGGCAGGTCGGGGCGGCTTCGTCGTCGGTTCCGCTGTCATGCCGGTCTCCGCTCGTCGGACGTCCGACGCTAAGCGGCACCGGGACGAGCGGACTCCTACCGGCGGGATGAACCGTGGCTCCTCCATCCCGCACGGATGAGGATGGCGGGCGGCGATCCGCCCACGATGTGCGCATGGCGAGGCAGACCCCCGAGACGCCCACTCCTCCGGCGGCGACGAGCAGCGGTGCGCTCGCCATCCTGCTGGCGATGGCCATGTTCGTGCTGGTCGTCGACACGTCACTGATGAACGTCTCCATCTCGGCGGTCGTCCGTGACCTCGACACGACGGTCTCCGGTGTGCAGTCCGCCATCGCGCTGGAGGCGCTGGTGTCCGCGGCGTTCATCCTCATCGGCGGAAAGGTCGGCGACCTCTTCGGCCGCAAGCGGGCGTACGTGCTCGGGCTGCTCGGCTACGCCGTCGGCGCGGTGGCCATGACCCTGGCCCAGAGCCTGACCGCGATCATCGTGTTCTGGGCGCTCATCGGCGGGATCGGCGCGTCCCTGCTGCTCCCCGCCATGCAGTCACTGATCCACGGCAACTTCGACGGCACGACCCGGACGAAGGTCTACGCCCTCGTCGGGGCCGCCGCGGCGATCGCCGCCGCCGTCGGGCCCCTGCTGGGCGGCGTGATCACCACCTTCCTGTCGTGGCGGGTCGGTTTCCTGCTCGAGGCGCTGATCATCGCTGTGGTGCTGTCGGGCATCGGACGGGTGCGCGACGTGCCGTACACCGGTGAGCGGCACGTCGACGTTGTGGGATCGCTTCTGTCCGTGCTGGCCATGGGCGGCACCGTGCTGAGCATCCTGGTCTGGCAGGAGGGCGGGGAGTCGGTCGGAGCGCTCCTGCTGATCGGCCTGGCCGCGATGGGCGCGCTGGTCTGGTGGCTGCGCCGCAGGGCCCGCAGCGGGCAGCCGACGCTGCTCGACCCGGGCCTCTTCGCGTCCCCGTACTTCCGGCTCGGCGTCTCGCAGCAGCTGCTCCAGCAGATCGCGCTCGGTAGCACGATGATCGTGCTGCCGATCTACCTGCAGATGGTCCTGGAGTACAACGCGCTGCAGGCCGGCCTGTCCATCGCGCCGCTGTCGTTGAGCATGTTCGGGGTCGCCCTGCTCGCCGGGCGGCGGGCGGGCCGACGCCGCCCGTCCACCTTCGTCCGCTGGGGGTTCGCGCTCCTCACCGGAGGGCTGCTCCTGCTGCTGCCGCTCGTGCCGCGGGCGGACTCCGGCTGGTGGCTGCTGGTGCCTCTGCTGATCGCGGGCTCGGGGCTCGGGCTGCTGGTCTCGCAACTGAACGGCTACACGCTGAGCCCGATCTCGGACGAGCGGGTCAGCGAAGCCGCCGGGGTGAACTCGGCGGCGGGCTCGTTCGGGCTGTCCTTCGGGCTCGCGTTCGCCGGCGCCATCATGCTGGCCGCGCTGGCCACGTCCTTCACCCGGGCTGCCGACGACAGCACCGTCCTCTCCCCAGCCGAGCAGCAGCAGGTGGCCGGCGTGCTGGACGAGGACGCGCAGCTGATGACCAACACTGGGCTCGAGGAACTCCTGTCCGGCCAACCGGAACCGGTCCAGGACGAGATCATCCGGATCAACACCGAGACCCGGCCCCTGGCGCTGCAGATCGCCCTGGTGATCCCGGTCCTGGTGGGGCTCGCCGGACTGGCCAACTCGTTCCGCATGGCCCGGCTGCCCGACCCCACGCCGTCCGGCTCGATCGAGGGTGCCGCGCTCGGCTGATCCCGCTGGGCCGGCTGATCCCGCTGGGCCGGCCGACCGCCGGGGCAGGTTCCGGGGGTGGCCGGACCCGTGTGCCGGCCCTCGTGCCGGTCGTCGCGGATCAGCCGGGCGGACGCGCTGCCGAACTCCCGTGCAGCCGCTCGGCGCTGGCCCGCGGCCGCGGGGCCAGTGTGGCTGCGGTCGATCCGCTCCGCCGGCCGCTGCGCGCCCCGAGGGTGTGCGTCCGCGACGCCTGGTCGCCCGCCTCCGACCGGCGGGCGACCAGTTTCCCGGCCTCCCACAGGAGCAGCAGGGCGAGCGCGGGGAGGAGCGCCCATCCGAACTGCGCCGCGCTGATGGGAGTGGTGTCGAGCAACCTGTTGAAGACGTCCATCTGGGTGACCAGCACGGCGAGCACGAACTCCCCGAGCACCGCCCGGTTCATCACCTTGCTGTCGAACGTGGCCGTGGTGAACACCGTGCCGGTCTCACTGCGGCACTCGAGGGCGGCCACGATGAGGCACAGCGCGAACGCGGTGAAGGCCATGGAGATCCCGAGATGGACGCTGCCGTAGTACTCGGTGCCGAGCTGGATGAGGCCGAGCAGGGCGACCGTGATCACCAGGCCGACCGGTCCGACGATGAGGACCATGCTCCGCGTCAGCACCGGCTGGCCGCGAGGCCGTGGCCGGACCGACATCAGCCCCGGGCTCTCCGCGTCGAACCCCAGGGCGAAGCCGAACGCGGCGTTGACGAAGAAGTGGATCCAGAGCACCTGTGCCGGGGTGAACGGTTCGCCGCCGGCGATGTAGAAGAGGCTCGCCCCCAGGAACGTCAGGACGAACACGACGAGCAGGATCAGGACGAACCGGATGTACTTCGTCAGGTTGTCGTAGATCTTGCGCCCCTGGCCGACGGCGAACACGATCGTCGCGAAGTTGTCGTCGGACAGGATCATGCGACCCGCGTTCTTGGCGACGTCGGTGCCGCTGCCCATGGCGATGCCGATGTCGGCGGCCTTGATCGCCGGCGCGTCGTTGACGCCGTCGCCGGTCATCGCCACGACCTCGCCCTTCTTCTTCAGGGTCTCGACCAGCAGCACCTTGTGCTCGGGAGCGACGCGACCGACCACACCGATGTCGTCGATGCGCGCCAGCCGCTGGGCCTCGGAGAGCGCCGCGAAGTCGGAGCCGAGCATGGACTCGCCGGGGATCCCGAGCTGGGCCGCGATCGCCGCACCGGTGATCACGTCGTCGCCGGTGATCATCCGGACGCGGATGTGCGCCGCTTGGGCATCGGCCACCGCGGCCCGGGACTCGTCCCGAGGTGGGTCGACCATCCCGACCAGGCTGGTCAGCTCGAGGTCGACGACGTATCCCAGGAGGTCGCCGTCCGGGTCGAAGGCGGCCGGGTCCAGATCGCGCCGGCCGGCGGCCATCACCCGTTCGCCCTGGCGCTCCATGCGCTCCATGTGGGCACGGGCGAGCTGGTCGAGGTGCGCGTCCCACGGAATGCTCCGACCGTCGGCCAGCGCCGTGGCCGCGCGTGACATCACGGCAGGAGCCGCGCCCTTGACGAAGCACCGGACGACGGTCCGTCCCTCGGGGTCGGTGGCCGTGGTGAAGGTCGCCATGAGCTTGTAGACGGGGTCGAACGGCAAGGTGGCCAGGCGCGGCATGGTCGCCCGCGTCGCCTCGATGTCCAGTCCCACCTTGTGGGCGAGCACGAGGAGAGCCCCCTCGGTCGGATCGCCGACGACCCGACCGTCGACCAGCCGGGCGTCGCTCGCGAGGACGTAGGGCACGATCGCGTCCTCGACGTCGGCGGAGGAGCCGGCGACGTGGTGGACCTGGCCCTGCAGGCTGTAGCCGGTGCCGGACACCTTGTAGCGGTTGTTCGGGGTCACCAGCTCGACCGCGGTCATCTGGTTCATCGTCAGCGTGCCGGTCTTGTCGGAGTTGATCGCCGAGGTGAACCCGAGGGTCTCCACCGAGGGCAGCTCCTTCACGATGGCGTTGCGGTGGGCCAGCTGGACGCTGCCCAGCGAGAGGATCATCTGCGTCACGCTGGGCAGCGCCTCCGGGATCGCCGCGATCGCCAGGGCGATCGCGCTGATGAACAGCACGTCCCAGGCCTCGCCGCGGCTGCGGCCCATCACGAACATCACGAACATCGTCAGCCCGGCCGCGGCGACGATCCACAGGGTCAGGGTGTCCAGCTGCTTGGTCAGGGGCGACTTCTCCCGCGCCGTGGCGGTCAGCATCGCGGAGATCTTGCCGAGCTCCGTGTCGGCCCCCGTGCCCGTGATGACGACGACGCCGCTGCCGTGGGTCACGGGAGTGTTCATGAACGCCATGTCGGTCTGGTCGCCGGGGCCGAGCTCGACGTCGGGCAGGGTGCCGGCGCCCTTGGCCGACGGCGTGCTCTCCCCGGTGAGTGCGGACTCGTCGATCTGCAGCGCGCTGGCGGCGACGATCCGGCCGTCAGCGGGCACCTGGTCCCCGGCGGAGAGCAGCACCACATCCCCGACGACCAACTGCTCGGCCGGGATCTCGGCCTCGGATCCGTCCCGGCGCACGCGCGCGGTCGCCTTCATCATCGACTTCAGCGCATTCATCGCGCTCTCGGCCTTGCCCTCCTGGCGCAGGCCGATGACGGCGTTCAGGACGGTCAGGGCGAGCAGCAGAACGGTCGTCCCCCACTCCTGCACCGCCAGGGAGACGATCGCGGCGCCGATGAGGATGAGCTGCATGTAGCTGCGGTACTCGTCGAGGAACCTGCGCCAGCCCGGCGGTTGCTGCTCCTCGGGCAGCGCATTGGGTCCGCTGTCTCTCAGCCGCTCGGCGGCCGTCGCTGCGCCGAGCCCGGCCGCGGGATCGACGTGCAGCGCGGCAGCAACGCCTTCGGCCGACATCGCGTACCAGCGCCCAGGCGTCACCGCCGGCGCGTGGCGCCCCGCCTGGAGTGTCATCGCCCCGTCCTCACATGGGCGGGGCGGATCAGCAGCCGAGTGGCCCGCGAACGCACCGAAGTCGTCATCGGCGGGACGTTAGAGACGCTTCGGCCACCCGCCATCCCCCGGAGTGGACGACCGCCGCCGCGCGGCCACGCCCGCCGGGACCATCCCGCGCGCGCGATGACCGGCGACCCGGCGCTGTGCACAGTGGCCGCCACGAGTCATGAGCGACGGAGGCGACGACGTGAGCAAGAAGACCGCGAAGAGGCACGCCGAGGACGTCCGGCACGCCGACGGGCGGGCCGTGGAGGGGAACGGGCGCGCGCCGGTCGCCCAGGGAAAGCTGCGTCGCAAGACCTACGAGGCTGAGCTGGCGAGGCTGCAGGGCGAGCTCGTGGCCATGCAGGAGTGGGTGAAGGCGAGCGGCGCGAAGATCTGCGTGGTCTTCGAGGGGCGGGACACCGCGGGCAAGGGCGGCACGATCAAGCGGATCACCGAGCGGGTCAGTCCCCGGGTGTTCCGGGTGGTGGCGCTGCCGACCCCGACCGAGCGGGAGAAGTCGCAGATGTACCTGCAGCGCTACGTGCCGCACTTCCCGGCGGCCGGTGAGGTGATCATCTTCGATCGCAGCTGGTACAACCGGGCAGGGGTCGAGAAGGTGATGGGCTTCTGCACGCCCGCGCAGACCGCGCGTTTCCTGGAGATGGTCCCGTCCTTCGAGCAGGCGATGGTGGACTCCGGGATCCTCCTGATCAAGTACTGGCTGGAGGTCGGCCCCGAGGAGCAGACCCGGCGACTGGAGAGCCGCATGGACGACCCGCGCAAGGTCTGGAAGCTCTCCGAGATGGATCTGCTCTCCTACAGCCGATGGTTCGACTACTCCCGCGCTCGCGACGACATGTTCGCGGCCTCGGACTCCGCGTGGGCGCCCTGGTTCCTCGCGTCGACGGAGAACAAGAAGCGGGGCCGGCTGAACGTGCTCACCCACCTGCTCGGCCAGGTCCCGTACGAGCCCCTGCCGAAGCGGGACGTCGTCCTGCCTGCCCGGCAGAAGGCGCAGGGCTACCGGCGTCCGACGGGCCTACCCCGATCCATCCCCACGCCATTCTGAGCCGCCCTTCTGAGCGGCCCTCCTGAGCTACGGGAGGTCCCCCGGCCGGCTGCGATCGGCGGCCGCGACGGGAGGAGTGGCTCCGACCCGGGGGGCGGGCACGACCGGGGTCCACTCGGCGTGCGTGCGGGCGCGGAACTCCTCGACGGCGGCCTCGACGGTCGGGAACAGGTGCTCGGGCTCGATCTTGGCGGTCAGACCGTAGCCGTCGATCTTGCGGCGGACCGGATCCTTCAGGCCGGCGAACACCAGGCTCTGCCCTCGGGAGTCGAGCAGGTGGTCGAGGTCGAACAGCACGTCGGCGGCGGTCGTGTCGACGTCGGTGATCGGTTCGGCGGCGACCACGATCCAGGCGGGAGCAGGCTCCGCGCGCGCGATCGCGACCACCTCGTCGCGGAACGTCTTGGCGTTGGCGAAGAACAGCGGCGCGTCGAACCGGTAGAGGACGAGGCCGGGCAGCAGCCGGGCGGACGGGTAGGACCGGACGTCGTGGTAGCCGGGCAGGTCCTCGACGAGGCCGAGGGTGGTCTGGTACGGCCGCCAGGCGCGCCGGAAGACGTTCAGGATGGACAGACCCACGGCGATCGCGATCCCGGGCAGCACGCCCAGCAGTGCCACCGCCCCGAAGGCGACGAGCGCGAGCGTGAACTCGACCCGGCGCTGCTTCCACAGCCGCGCCATGCCCGGCAGGTCGGCCAGCCCGAGCGACGCGGTGATGACGACCGCCGCCAGCGCGGGCTGGGGCAGGTTCCGGAACAGGCCGGGCAGCGCGACGATGAGGACCACGATCAGCACCGCGCCGATGACGCCGGTCAGCTGGGTCCGTGCCCCCGCCCGCTCGGCCACCGCGGTGCGAGAGGCACTGGTGCTGACCGGGAACCCCTGGAACAGCCCGGCCGCGAGGTTGGCCGTGCCGATGCCGATCATCTCCTGGTTGCCGCGCACCTCCTGTCCGGTGCGCTCGGCGAAGGCGGTCGAGGTGGAGATCGTGTCGGCCAGCGACACGACCGCGATGCCCAGGGCCCCGCCCGCCAGGAGCGCCACGTCCGACCACGGGACGGTGGGGATCGTCAGCGGGGGGAAGCCCTGCGGCAGCGTCCCGATGACGCTCACCCCCCGCTCCCCCAGATTCGCGATGCTGCTGACCGCGATGGCCAGCACGACCATGACCAGGACCGCCGGCACCTTCGGCAGCCAGCGCTGCAGGACGAGGACGAGCACGATCCCGCCGATGCCGACGGCCGCCGCAGCGGGCACGGCCTGCCCGTCGGCCAGTGCGCTCCCGAAGTTGATGACCTTCTCGACCGCTCCGTCGCCCTCGACCGAGAATCCGAACAGCTTGGGCAGCTGGCTGATCAGGATGGTGATGGCAAGACCGTTCATGTACCCGATCATGGTCGGCTTGGAGATCAGCTCGGCGATGAAACCGAGCTTGGCGAAGCCGGCTACCAGCATGATGACCGCCACCATGACGGCCAGCAGCGAGGCCAGGGCCACCGCCCGCTCCGGATCCCCGCCCGCGGCCACCAGTGGCAGGATCGTCGCGGCGATCATGGGGCCCAGCGAGGAATCCGGCCCCAGCACCAGGATGCGCGACGGGCCGACCAGCGCGTAGGCCAGCAGGCACATGATCGACGTGTACAGACCGGTGATCGGCGGCAGCCCGGCCAGCTCGGCATAGGCCATCCCCTGGGGCACGAGCAGCGTGGTCAGCACGACCCCAGCGATGAGGTCCTTCACCAGCCAGGCACGGCGGTAGGTCGACATCACCCGGAATCCCCGCGGCACGAGGGACACGCGCACCTCCTGGTGGGGGCACGCCGCCACCCGCGGTGCTGAGCCCGGCGGGTGGCGGCGGGGTCCGGAACCGCCCCAGCCTCTCCGGCAGGAGCGCTAGCGGCCTCATCCTCGGGGGGTGACGACCCGCTCGCGTGTCCCGGCGGACCGCCCGTAGCGGGCCGCCAGGGGTGCGGCGCTGATCCCGTGCACCACGACGCTGAGCAGCACCGTCGCCGTGATGACGGCCACGGCGTCATCGGCTCCTTGGCCCAGCTCCTCGAGCGTGATCAGCGCGAACACGAGGGACGCCAGCCCACGGGGTCCGAACCAGCCGACGAACAGCACCGTCCGGGCGTCCATGCTCGCCCCGAGCGTGGCCACCGCCACGGGGACCATCCGGACCACGGAGAGGCTCAGGACGGCGTACAGCAGGGTGGTCCAGCCGGCGTGGTCGAGGAGGACCGGGACGGCGATGGCGCCGAAGATGAGCCAGACGATCAGGCCCAGGAGGCTTCCCGCCTGCTCGGTGAAGGCCACCTCGGCCGGGCCGCGCCGGCCCGCCGTTGCGCCGAAGGTCAGGCCGCCGCAGAACGCGGCAACGAATCCGTTCCCCTGGGCGACGAGAGCCGCCGCGTATGCGGCGGCGGCCAGGCCCAGGACGGCGATGCCGGAGAGCTCCTCGGCTGCCCACCCCCTGCTCCGCGCCTCCCGCAGCAGCCGGCCGCCCACCGCGCCCACGGCGCCGCCGACCGCTGCCCCTATCAGCAGGTCCAGCAGCGCGGCAGCCGGGCCGGGCGCGTCCGCGAGCCCTTCTGCGGAGACCGCACCGGCCAGCGCGACGAAGACGACCGGCGTGACGATGCCGTCGTTGAGACCGCTCTCCACGGTGATCAACCGGCGCACGCGGGTGGGCACCGCGGGATTCGTCACGACCGAGGCGCCCAGGGCGGCGTCGGTCGGGGCCAGCGCCGCACCCACGAGCAAGGCGAGCCAGCCGCCGAGCCCGGGCAGCAACCAGGCCGCAAGCACCCATCCGGCCACCACGGTGAGCGGGAGGCCCAGGGCGAGCAGCCGGACGCACCGTCCCGCGTCCGCGCGGAGGTCCCGGAGCGGAACACGTGCGGCATCGGAGAACAGCACCCACACGAGGGCGGTCTCGACCAGGGGCAGGACGGTCTCGGGCTCGGCGGCTCCGCTGACCAGTCCGGTCTCGACGAGCAGGAAGCCGACCAGCGCGAAGACGATCGGCCCGGTCACGTCGGCGCGCTCCAGTCGCGCCGAGGTCAGGCCCCAGAGGAAGACGGCCGCGGCGATGGTGGCCAGCGCCATCGTGTCCACGCGCGCACCCCCTGCCGGATCCGGTGCACTGTCGGAGGGTGGACCACATCCTGCGCACCCTGCGGGGCCCGGCCGATGATGTCAGCCGGGCCCCGCAGGAACGTGCGCGGTCAGCTCGTCGGCTGCGGCGTGCGCTCGTCCTCCTCGGCGAAGACCTCCCGCAGCCGGTCCTCCTCCTCGCCGCTGAGGTTGCTCTCGACCAGCACGATGTCCTGGCCCTCGAAGGCCGCCCGCACCTTGTCGACGACCGCGCCGGTCGTGAGCAGGAACAGCGCCGACGTCCCCGGCTGGATCTCGTCGCGCATCCGCTTGATGAAGGCGTCGTCGATGCCGACATCGGTCATGCTGCCGGTCAGCGCTCCCATCCCGGCCCCGATGGCCATGCCGAGCAGGGGAACGAAGAAGATCAGCCCGAACAGCATGCCCCAGAAGGCTCCGCCGAGCGCTCCGGCCCCCGCCATGTTGCGCAACTGCTCGGTCTTCGGCTTCTTCCGGCCCTCGACCCACGTCACGGTCGCGGCGTCGTGGATCTGGATGAGTTCCTGGCGCTGTAGGTCCTTCAGGGTCGCCACGGCGGCCTGCGCGCCACCGGCGGTGGGGAACTTCCAGACGGTCAGGGTGGCCATGTGCTTCTCCTCGGGTGTCGCCGGCCGGCACCGGGCGGTGCGGCCTCCACGGGCTGGAGCGTTGCAGTGGCAAATCAGTTGCAACGTCGACCCGAGGCTGCCGCCGGAACCCGACGGGGACCTCATCCGGCGAGGATGACGTGGTGGCGCCGGGCCGGTCGTGCCCACTGCCGGCCCTGGACCGGGGCCGGGCGCGCTCCGGGGGGCCTCATCCGGCCTGGGGGATCCGGTCCGGACGGAGGCGCGGCACGGTCCCCCCATGAGCCGTGCACTGGTCCCGAGTGCGCTCGTTGCCGTCGTGGCCGGGCTCGCGGTCGGCGGCTGCTCGTCGTCGTCGGATGCGGATCTCTGCTCGTCGGCCGACGCCCTGCGGTCGTCGATCGACGACCTCGGGAACGTGCAGGTCCTCGAGGACGGCACCCAGGCTCTCCGGCAGGCCTTCTCGGAGGTGGGCGACGGCATGGACCGACTGGTCAACCATGCACGGAACGAGTTCTCCGGCCAGGTTGCGGAGGTGCAGTCGTCCCTCGCAGACCTGGGCACCGCCATGGACTCACTGGGCAGCCCGCCGTCAGCCGCATCGCTGCGCGCCGTGGGCACCGCGACCCGCGCGGTGGTCGAGGACGCCGGCGTCCTCGTGGACGACGTGAGCTCGTCGTGCTGACCGCCGAGCCGACGGTCGCTCCGCAGATCTCCGAGCGGGCGACACCGAAGCAACGCCGGGCGGCCGGTCGAGCACGGCGTGAGGCCGCCCCGCTCGAATCCCACGCGGAGTTCTCCCGACCGGCTGAGGCGAAGGACGCGGTCACCCTGATCGAGGAGCAGTCCGCCGACCGGGTGCCCGAGCTGGTGCCGATCCGCTACGGGCGCATGCTGCAGACGGAGTTCAGCTTCTTCCGCGGCGCTGCGCGCGTCATGGCCGCGGATCTCGCCGGCACTGCCCGGTCCGGTCTGGACGTGCAGATGTGCGGGGACGCCCACGTGTCGAACTTCGGGTTCTACGGCTCTCCGGAGCGGCGGCTGGTGTTCGACGCCAACGACTTCGACGAGACCCTTCCCGGGCCTTTCGAGTACGACGTCAAGCGACTGGTCGCCAGCCTGGTGGTCGCCGGCCGGGACAACGGCCTGTCCCGCAAGCGCTGCCGCACCATCGCGGTCGCGGCCGGTGCCAGTTACCGGAAGGCGATGGCCGAGTTCGCCGCGGAGCGCGACCTCGAGGTCTGGTACTCACACGTCGACGCCGACGAGCTGCAGCAGCAATTCGCCTCGCGGCTCGACGACGCGAGGCGCAAGCGTCTCCAGCGAGCGCTCGACAAGTCCCGGAGCCGCGACACCCTTCAGGCATTCGGCAAGCTCACCGAGGTGGTCGACGGCCGGCTGAGGCTCCGGGCCGAGCCCCCGCTCATCGTGCCGCTGCGCGATCTGCTTCCGGATACCGAGGGGCAGGACCTCACCGCACGATTCCGCGACCTGATCGCCGATTACAGCGCCTCGCTGCAGGTCGACCACCGCACCCTGCTCGAGCGCTACACCTTCGTGGACATGGCCCGGAAGGTCGTGGGAGTCGGCAGCGTCGGCACCCGCTGCTGGGTCGTCCTGCTCATCGGGCGGGACGAGAGCGATCCCCTCCTGCTGCAGATCAAGGAGGCGCCGCCGTCGGTGCACGCCGAGTTCGTCGGCCCGAGCCGATACGACAATCAGGGTCACCGCGTGGTGGCCGGCCAGCGCCTCATGCAGCAGGCGAGCGACATCTTCCTCGGCTGGCAGCGCACGGCGGGCGTCGACGAAGTCGAGCGGGACTTCTACTTCCGCCAGCTCAAGGACTGGAAGGGATCGCTGGAGATCCAGGAGCTGCGGCCCGAGGGGCTGAAGATCTACGGCGAGGTGTGCGCCTGGTCCCTCGCACGTGCCCATGCGCGCTCCGGCGACCGCATCGCCATCGACGGCTACCTGGGCTCCTCCGCCGCCTTCGAGGAGGCCGTGGCCGACTTCGCCGAGACGTATGCCGACGTGAACGTGGGCGACCACGGTCTGCTGGCCGCGGCGGCCGCCACCGGTCGTGTGCCGGTGGCCGCCGGCTGACCCGCCGCCCCGGCGCCATGGGCAAAGGAGCGGCGGACTGGGACGGCTCCCCCGCCGTCGCGCCGGTCGAGCCGCCGGAGGCCGTGGGCACGCAGCGGGGCGTGCCACCTCGGCGGCTGCTGGTGCTCGGGGCCGGTCGGACTCTGCTCGCCACGACCGGCGTCCTCGTGGCGTACTTCGTCCTGCCCCTGAACGGTGGCTTCAGCAGCCGCACCATGGTCGTCCTGGTCGTCGGGTTGGTCGCCGTGGCGCTGCTCGTCGCCTGGCAGGTGCGCGCGATCCTGCGGGCGTACACCCCGGCGCTCCGGGCCGTGGAGGCGTTGGCGCTGTCGCTGCCGCTCTTCCTGGTGATGTTCGCGGTGGTCTACTTCCTCCTCGCCGGCAGCGACCCCGGGGCTTTCAGCGAACGCCTGACCCGCATCGACAGCCTGTACTTCGTGGTCACCGTGTTCGCCACGGTCGGGTTCGGTGACATCGCCCCGGTCAGCGAGGTGGCGCGTGTGCTCACCACGGTGCAGATGGTCCTCGACCTGCTGCTCATCGGGCTGGTGCTGAAAGTGTTCCTCGCCGCCGTCGACCTGGGGCGCCGTCGTGCGGAGCGGATGGCGCGGCCGAGCTCGGTGGAGCCGCACTGAGCCGGGCGACCACGGCAGCCACCCGTTCCGGCCTGTCCCGCGGGGGTGGACAGGAGCCCGGTGGCTCACGCGAGCTGCGGCTGTTCCCCGCGCGCCAGGGCGGCGGCGATCCAGAGCCGGCACGGCGGCTCGACGGGCAGATGCGGGAGGTCGGCGACGGCCACCCAGACTGCCTCGCTGGTCGCGCGCATGTCCGGGTGCGGGTGGCCACCGACGGCCCGGGCGTGGAAGACCACCGCGAACCGCTGACGGATATCGCCCGTCAGGGTGCGGATCACGTGGCCGGGATCGGTGAAGATCCCGATGAGCCCGGTCACGAGGACGCGCAGTCCCGCCTCCTCCCCCGCCTCTCGCACGGCGGCCTGCACGGCCGTCTCCCCGACGTCGACGCGCCCTCCCGGGAGCTCCCAGACGCCGCTGTCGCACCGGCGCAGGAGGAGCAGCCGGCCGCTCACCCCACGAACCGCGACGAACACCGAGCGCGTCACGACGGTGGCCGGCGGCACCGAGGGGTCGTGGTGGTACACCCGCCGGAGCCGATCGCCTCACCGATCGCCGTCATGTCGGCCCGTTCCCGCGTCCTCATCTCCGTCGAGAGCCGTCGCCGACGGATGCGTACGGGCCGTGGCGCCCGGCGGCATCCGCTCAGGAATTGAGGATCTGGCTCTTCTGCAGCTCGAATTCGGCGTCGTCGAGGACCCCGGAGTCGTGCAACTGGCCAAGCTCGCGCAACTGCGCGAGCTTGGTGTTGGTGTCGGTCCCCGCTTGCGCCGGAGCCGGCTGAGCCTGATCGGAACCCGGCTGAGCCTGATCGGAACTCTCCCCGAACCGACCGGACTGGCGACGGGAGACGCGGTTGGAGACGGCCTTGGCCGTCCCCGCGGCGACGGCTGTCCGGGTGAGTCTTCTCAGCAGAGGCATGGCGGCGCCCGGCCCTTTCGTCGTGCGATCAGGCCCCGGTCGGGGCCGTGGAGTTACGAGCTGACGGGAGGAGCGCGGCGGCCATGAGGAGCAGGCCGAAGGCGGTGACCTGGGCGCCGAGAACCAGGCTCAGGACGAGCACGGTGGCCTCCGGCCAGGCGAGGGCGAGCACGCCGAAGAAGACTCCCAACCCGCCGGCGAGAGCAAGCCACGGCCAGCCGTGGATCTCGTGCCGCGCCATGACCGCGAGAACGATCCGGCCGATGCCGTGCAGCACGAGGGACAGCCCGGTGACGAGTGCAAGCACCCACAGCGTCACCCCAGGCCACACCATCGCGACGATCCCGCCGGCCACCAGGATGCCGCCGAGTACCACCGATCCCCACCGCGAGCGGGAGTCCCAGCCGACGGCGATCTCGAGCAGACCGCCGAGGACGAACGCGAGGCCGAGCAGCAGTGCGAGGGTGCGCGCCGCCCCGACCGGGTTGAACAGCAGCACCACGCCCACGATCACGGTGGCCAGCCCGACCACGGCTGTCGCGATGCGCATGCCGGTGTGCTTCGACGGGTTCGCGCCCGTGTAAGCGGACGAAACCGAGGCTGTCATGTCGCTTCCTCTCGCACGACTGGAACGGGCCGGGCCGGACGGGCCCGCGGGGACGGCTCAGGAACGGCTCTCCAGCTCACCGCCATGCACGACGACGGCGTAGATCACGACGACGTCGAGAGCGATGATCAGCAGCGACCACGCGGGGGAGGCCTCGAGGAAGACCAGGTTGGCGAGGGCACTGAAGCCGGCCAGGAACACGGCGGCACCACGGGCGACCATGTTGCCGGTGAGCAGCCCGATCCCGATCAGGCAGGCCAGGGTGCCGACCAGCAGGTGCACCACGCCCCAGACCGTGTAGTCCACGTGAACGACCAGTCCGTCGGAACCCACCGCGTAGTAGCCCTCGTCGAAGAGTGCGACGAGGCCCTCCATGATCTGGAGCAGGCCACCGAGGAAGAGGATCACGGCCGCGAAGACGATCCAGCCGGTCCACATGCTGCGGCCGGCCGCGGGCGGCCCTGCGGAGCCGGCGCCGGGGTGCACCCGGTCACGCTGCGACATGTCGGGCGCGCCGCGCATGGTGCCCATCCCTGACCTCCTGGAGCGTGGGGCGTGCTGGGGCGAAGCGTCCACTCCGCGCGATCAGCCGGGCGTCATCCCTCGCGGATGACCGGCGGAATGCGCTGTCCTCAGGCGCCGCGCCCACGGGGCGCCTCGGGCAGACCGGAGAGGGAGGCGGCCAGGAAGGGCCCCACGAGACTCGTCCGATTGGGAGCGGATGTCGCCACGACCAGCGGCCGGCCGTCGGCCGTGGTCAGCCGGAGTGCCACCGGCCGCGGCCCGAGCCGGCGCACCTCGGACGGCGCCAGCGACTCGACCGACACCCCGCGCGGGATCTGTGCCGACACCGGTGTCACGCCCAGCCGCAGGAGTCCCGACTGGACCAGCAGCACGTCGCCGACCCAGACCACGCGGGTGCGCCGGAAGCGCCAGTCAGCGCGGCGGCCCCGCCATCGGGACGACGGGCCGAGACGGCACAGGAACGCGCCGGTCAGCCGCGCGAACCGCAGCCGGCTGAGCCCCGAGAGGACGGCCAGCGTGCCGACGGAGGCGGCGACACAGGAGACGGCGACCTGGAGCGCGTTCACGGGACGGCACCGACGACGTGGCCGTCGCCCGTCGCCACCAGGTGCCGCACCGCGTGCCGTGTGGCGGGGCCCCGCGGGCGACCGGAGCCGGACGGACCCCGCGCACGGGAGTCGCTCATGGTCTTCCCCCTCGGAACGAGGTCGTCCGGAGCTGCGCTCAGCTGACGGACTCGGCTGCCTCCACGGCGTCCAGGGCGGCCACCAGCTCCTGCATCGGGATGCGCCCGGAGGCGGCGACGTAGCCACCGGCCCGGCGGACCGCCGACGCGAAGGGGGCGGCCCACACGTTCTCGTAGACCAGCACGCCCGCCGATGTCCCGACCTCGAGTGCGCGTGCGGCCTCCTCGAGGTCCTCGGGCCTGAGCATGCCCGAGGCGGCGCCCTCGAAGAGGACCGCTTCCAGGAGCTGCATCCGCTCGAGGTCGACCTGGCTGAGAACCGTCACGCGGCCGTCGTCCTCCTTGCGGATGAAGGCGAGGTCGAGGATGCGGATGATGCCGCGGTCGACGAGGTCGAGCAGTAACGGGAAGGCTTCCCCGCTCATCCGCTCGTTCTCGAAGCCGACGACGAAGTAGTCGACGGGCCCCATCTCGTCCAGGGTGGCGGCCTCATCGAGTTCGCTGGTCATCTGTACCCCCGGGGAAATCGTCGGGTGTGCCGGGACAGGCCTGTCCTCGGCTCCCACCGTGGGTCAGCGGCCCGCCGCTCACGTCATCCGTGGCGGACGATCGACGTCCCGTGCCGCGGACACGGTGCAGCGCCGCGGGCACCGGTCCTGCGGGCGGGGCAGACGTATCACCCGGACCGGATGATGGGCTCCGCTCCGTCTCGGTCGACCCTGGGCCCCGAGCACAGGAGGGTCGATGAGCCGGACAGCGCGGCCCCTCGCCGGCGCCGTCGGCGACACCGTCGTGGCGGCCGTCGCGGTCGTATCGGTCTCCGCGGCGATCGCCCGCCTCGTCGCCGAGAACGCGCTACGGGCGTCGCGGATCGCGCTCTCGCGGCGTGAACACGTCCCCGTGGTACGGCCGGCCCTCGCCCGCGGGCTCCACGTCGCGGACGAGGTCCGGGCCGTCGGCGTGCACCACCTCGCAGCCCTCGCGGACACGCTGCTGCCCCGCACCGCGGCCGCGGTCCTCTCCCACCTCGACGTGGCCGGACTCGTCGAGCGGTACGTCGACGTCGACCGGATCGCCCGCCTCCTCGACGTCGACGCGGTGGCCGCACGCCTGGACGTCGGCCGCGTGGTGGAGCGGGTCGACATCGACGCCATCGCCTCCGGGCTCGACCTCAACACGCTGGTCGAGAAGGTGGACGTCGCTCGCGTGATCGACCGCGTGGACCTCGACGAGATCGTGGCCCGCGTGGACATCGGGCGGGTGATCGACCGCGTCGACCTCGACGAGATCGTGGCCCGGGTCGACGTCGGGCGGGTGATCGACCGCGTCGACCTCGACGAGATCGTGGCCCGCGTGGACATCGGGCGGGTGATCGACCGCGTCGACCTCGACGAGATCGTGGCCCGCGTGGACATCGGGCGGGTGATCGACCGCGTCGACCTCGACGAGATCGTGGCCCGCGTCGACATCGACAGGATCGCCGCCCGACTCGACCTCGACCCGGTCATCGAACGCGCGCACATCGTGGAGATCGCCCGCTACGTCGTGCAGGAGATCGACCTCGCCGCGCTCATCCGCTCGTCGACCGCCTCCCTGTCCACCGACGTGGTGCGCGGCGTCCGCGACCAGGGTGCCGACGCCGACCGGGCGGTGGAGCGACTCGTCGACCGGCTCCTGCTGCGCCGCCACGGACGCCACGACGGCGAGCCGGAGCTCCAGACATGACGCCCACCGAATCGGCGCCCGGTCCCGAAGCCGTCCCCTCCGCGCCGCCGCCGTCCGCCGTCCCCACGCTCGACGGCCGCTTCCCCTGGCACGTCGCACCGCCGCCGAGACCGGCCACGGCGTCGGCGCGGGCGCATGCCTCGGGCCGGCCGGCCGGATTCGTCACCCGCGCCGCGGCGAACGCCGTCGACGCGGCGCTCGTGTCGCTCGTCCTCGCGCTGGTGTACGCCATGGTCGCGGGCTTCCGGTTCCTGCTGGCCCCGACGTCGTTCCGCCTGGTCGCGCCGGAGTTCGCCTGGGTCGTGGTCGCGGTCGGGATCGGCCTCGCCGTCTACTGGACGGCGACCTGGGCAGGACCCGGGCGGACGTATGGCGACGAGCTCATGGCACTGCGGGTGGTCGGCCCCGGCGGCGGCCGGCTGCACTTCCTCCACGCCGCGGCCCGCGCTGTGCTGTGCGTCCTCTTCCTGCCGGGTCTGTTCTGGGTGCTGGTGAGCCGGCGCAACCGGTCCGTGCAGGACGTCGTGCTGCGGACCGCCGTCGTCTACGACTGACGGGGCGCTCTGGCCCAGCAGGTGGGTGGCGCCGGCCGGCCCGGATCGACAACGCGGGATGATCAGACGACGTCGACGTACATGACCTCCACGGCGTTGTTGCCGTAGCCGATCCGGTTCCACGGCGGGACGTCGGGCTGCACGTTGCCGGCAGCATCGGTGGCACGGGCGCGGATGGTGTGCCGACCGGGTGCGGTGGCCTCCCAGCGGACGCTCCAGTTCTGCCACTGCGAGGCGTCCTGCGGCGGATCCAGTTGCGCCGGGTGCCACTCCCCCTCGCCCGTGAAGGCGACGTCGACCGCGGTCACCGGTCCCGTCCCGGTCCAGGCCTTCCCGCGGACGGTCACGGTGCCCCGCGGGATCACCGCGGCGGGTTCCGGGTCGGTGATCCGGGCGCGGACGCGCATGAGCGTGACCGGCTCGTGCGGGCGGTCGGCCCACTCGTACATGTAGTGGCCGGTCTGGAACTCGTGCTGCAGGCGCGTCGTGGACACGTGGACGCGGGTCAGCCACTTCACCGACGCCACCCCGTACCAGTGCGGGACGATCAGGCGCAGCGGCGCTCCGTGGTCGAGGTTCAGCGGCTCCCCGTTCATGTCGTAGGCGAGCAGGACGTCCGCCGCGGGATCCAGCGCCACACTGATCGGTAGCGCCCGCACGAAGGACAGCTCCTCGAACTGCTGGTAAGGGCCGTGGTCCGCGCCGTGGAACCAGACCTCGACGGCGTCGTCCGCCGGTGCCGCCTGCGCGAGGACGTCGGCGAGCCGCGCACCGGTCCAGCGGGCGGTCGAGACGGCGTTGAACCCCCACGGTTCTCCGGTCGGCAGTGGCGTCTGCCGGAGCCGGCCGTTGCCGGCGCACTCGAGCGTGACGGCGCGGTCCACAGCGGGCAGGGCGCGGATCTCGTCGATGTCGAGGCGGAGCTCCCGGTCGACCGCCCCGTCGACGACGACCGCGCCGTCGTGCTCGGGCAGCGCGAAGTTGCTGCGGACGTAGTGCTGGTCGGTCGGGGTGATGTCGACGTCGAGCGCGGAGTCCGGCGCCTCGGCGTTGTAGGGCGCCGGCTGGATCATGACCAGAGGCGCGCGGTCGTGATCGAGCTGCTCGCGCTCGTGCGCGGTGGTCTGGGTCATGTCCATGTCTCCTCGGGGCAGGGCGCGGGAAGCGCCGCGGATGTCAGTAGTCGGGATCGGCGAAGTGCGGGTCGCGGTTCTCGTTGAACGCGGCGATGCCCTCGACGCGGTCGGGGTGGACCGCGGAGCGCCAGTGGGCCTCCATCATGATCGCGATGGCCTGCTCGATCGGTTGGCCCTCGCCCATCCGCACCGCGCGCTTGACGGCCTGCACCGCGGTCGGGGAGTTCGCGGCGATCGTGGCCGCGATCTCGTGAGCCCGGGGCAGCAGCTGCTCGGGGTCGCACAACTCGTTGACCAGGCCCAGGCGGTGCGCTTCGGCGGCGGGCAGCGGCTCCCCCGTCATGAGCATCTGCAGCGCCCGACCGGGCGGCAGCAGGCGGGGCAGGAAGACAGGTGAACCCCCGCCGGCCGCCAGGCCGATCATCGCCTCGGGCTGGCCGAAGCTGGCGGTGCGCGAGGCGATGATGAAATCGGTGCTCTGGGCGATCTCGGATCCGCCGCCGTAGGCGATGCCGTTCACGGCGGCGAAGACGGGCTTGCGGAGCTCGCGCAGCGTGTAGAGGGTGCGGTCGAAGTCCTGACGCTGGCGGAGCCACTGCTCCTTCGTCATGTTCTTCCGCTGCCGCAGGTCGCTGCCGACGCTGAAGGCGCGGTCGCCGGCGCCGGTGATCACCGCGACGCGAACCGCCGCGCGGACGGCGATGGTCTCCAGCACCTCCGTCAGGAGCTCGCCCATCTCGGTGGTGATCGCGTTGTCGGCGTGCGGCCGGTTCAGCGTGATCACCGCGACTCGGCCGTCCGGGGTGTAGTCCAGCAGGACGGGCGGTTCCGTCTCCGCCACGTCGGCAGCAGGCGGACCGAAGTCGAGCGCGCGCCAGCGGTCGGTCGGCACGGCGGACGTGGCGGGCGGAGCGGTGATGTCGGTCATCTGCGGTCCTCGGGAGTGGGGGCGGTGCGGTGGAACGGCACTGCCGTCAGGTGTCCAGGTCGGCGATCCACCTCATCGCCCGGAGTCCCGGGGCGAACAGGTAGTCGCCGCCGCGGGTGACGACGAACGGCGGCTTCTCGGTGAGCCGGCGGCGGATCGGCCGGTGGGGAATGGTGAACGTGCCGTGGCCGTCGGAGCCCCCGACCAACGGGTCCTTCTCCTCCGGCGTGCCGATGAAGACGCCGTCATTGAGCCACTGGGTCTTGACGAACTCGAACTGCCGGTCCAGGTGGGTGCCGGCGAAGACGAAGATGATGCCGCGGTCCTGGTCGTCGTCGTCGAGGACGCCGGCCGGCAGCGGCGGGCCGTAGCTGGTACCGCGGCGGATCATGCGGTGCAGCCGGGTGTCGACGCTCATCTCGTGCTCGAGGGCATCGCGCGGGTTGGCCCGCCGGGAGTGGGCGCCGGCGGGGCACTTCAGGCCGCGACGGTCGTCGCCGTAGCGGAAGGCGTTGTTGCGGGCCGGGTCGGCGCCGAGACCGGGGTCGTCGCCGTCCGGTGCCACCGCGAGCGGGGCGCCGCTCGGCCAGCGGCCGACCATCTTGGCGCCGAGCAGCTCCTCCTCGGCCCGGTCGGCGGCCCGCTCTCGCAGGAAGCGACGGTAGGCGGCGACCCGGGTGTGCAGCTTGCGGAAGACCAGGTACGTGCCGTTGCGGCCGAGCACGTCGGGGCTCGGCATCGGTGGCAGCGAGCCCGTCTCGTCCGGGTAGCCGAGCACGAACTCACCGGCCTTGATCGGCTCCTCGGTGGGGTTGCGAAGGGGGCGGCCGCTGCCCTCGACGTCGGGCTGACCGATGCCGTCCTTGAAGCCGAAGGAGGTGCGGCCCGACGGCAGCTGGTAGCAGTCCTGGCGCCAGATCACCTCGACGCCGCCGAGATCGTCGGAGGCGGCCCGTGCCCGCTCGGCGACCGCGCCCAGCCGCGCCGCATCCGGAGCCAGCACCGAGATCGCCACGTGCACGTCCGGTGAGCCGAGCGGCTCCTCCCAGTGCTCGGGGCTGCTCTCCCCGACGTCTCCGAGCTCTTGGGCGCGGGCCGCCATCCCCTCGCGGAACTCCGGTGCGAAGCCGGCCAGGGAGGCCGGCGGGACACCGAGCTTCTCCAGTCCCCGGTAGGTGAAGGCGACCGTCGTCCAGGCGTCGGCCGCGGACCCCGGTGTGTCGGGGCCGATGGCGGCCACGGCGGCCAGCCGTCGGACCAGTTCCCGGCCGTGGCGGGGATCGTCCACGCGGAGGAGCAGGTAGCGCCCGACGTACGGCGACGGGCGCTCGCTCAGCGCCCCGGCCTGGATGTCGTCCACGTCGAGGGCGATGGCTTGTCCGGCGTCGCCGGGAATCGTCGGAGCAGTGGTCACGATGCCCCCTGCCGGCTACACATGGGCGGGCACCGACGGCGGATGCGCGTTCGGCGAGGCAAGGTAGGGAAAGCGCGTCGACCCCGGGCGGCTCGCAGCGTCCACTCCGTCGCGGATCACCGGACCCGCGCCACCGTTGATCCACAGTGTGTAGAGGGTGTCGATGACGTCGTCGTTCAGCGCCCGCCCACCACACGTCCGGTGCGGCCTCCCGGCGCGGACGCTCGTCTCGATCTCCAGGAACGACCCGGTCTCCGCATACGGCTTGGACGGATCGACCACGAGGTAGTCAGCCAGCAGCAGTTCGGTCAGCGGGTGCGTCCCGTCTCCTGCGACGGGCCACGCGACCTGGCCGTCGAGGCCGTCCCAGAACGCCAGATTGGCGTTCAGGCGGGCCCGGTAGGCATTCGCGTACGAATCGCCGAGCCGGAAGGCGTCCTCCATGTTGTAGAGGTCGCGGATCTCGAGGTCCCGGTTGACCGTGTCGAACTGGCGCGGTCCGAGCAGCAGGTTCTTCACTTCCGGCCGCCCGACCCGCTCGATGCGCACCGAGAACAGCCCTCGGGTCAAGGTCTCGGCGACGACCGCCATCGGACCGACGGTGCCGAAGGTGGCTGCGCAGTCCACCTCGACGACCAGACCGAGGACGTTCTTGCCGTCGAGGTAGATGGATCCGGGGTCGGTGAACATGAGCCGGCCTTCGGCGATCGTGCGCAGCCCGGCCCGGGCATCCATGATGAACGGGTCCCAGCGGGGGCCGGCGAAGACTCGGAGACCGGCGCTGGCGGACGCCTCGGCGCCCCGCTGGTCGCCGACGGCGACATCGACCGTACGGCCGCCGGGGGCGGTGCATCGACCCTCCTGCCGGCCGGCGTCGTCGGGGCGCTCGAACAGGCAGTCGAGCACCCATTCCGTCGCGCCCTCCGCGACGTGAGTGCCCTTTCCCCTCCCATGGGCCGGGGTGGAACCTGCGCCGTTCGCCGTGAACAGCACGTCGGCCGGGCGCAGCCGGAACCGGTATACGAGTCCCTCGGAGAAGCGGGCGTCCGGGCCGGCGAACGGCAGGGTGTTCATCACCAGGACGAGCCATCCGTCGCGTTCCGGGCTGGGGAAGGCGTAGACGTCGGTGATGTCGGCGATCGGGTCCGCCAGGGCGCGGGGACCGGAGATGTGGTCGGACATCGGAAGCGCCCGCGGCTCGGCCTACGCGTCCGCGGCCTGGTCCAGCAGCGGCTGCAGCACAGGGTTCTGGAGTGCGCCTTCCGCCCCCGGGTCGTCGAGGACGCGCTGGAAGGCCTCCTCCAGCGCGGTGGCCTTGCGCAGCTGCTTGACGGTGCCGGGGTAGTTGCGCGCGTAGGCGGCGGCCGTCACCTGGGCATCGAGGATGAAGTTCTTGACCGCCGCCAGGTCGGGGAGCCCCTCGTAGCCCTCGACGTGCTCGAAGATCGCGGCGAACAACTGCAACGGTTTCGAGGCGAAGTCCAGCATGTACGCGTCCCACGAGCCATCGAAGCTGGTGGCGAAGAGCAGCCGGGTGTCGTCGTCGAAGAGGGCGAACCGTGCCTCGTGGATCACCGCGATCGGTATGCGGTAGTCGCCCGGCCGGTAGCCATCGCTGTTCTGCAGATCCTGGAGCGCCTGGCGGATGGCTTCGCCATGGCCTGGGCGAACCCTGAAGAAGAGGGTGAACTCACTGGTGGTCCCGACTCTCAGACCCGGGCGGGCCGACTGCACATCCGTTGCCGTCATCGTCGTCACCAGGTCCTCCGGTGAGTGGCGGGGACGCTCGAGCACGGCCCCCTGTCTCACTGAGCGACGCTAATGAGCGGGCCATGAGGGGCGACTCATCCGCGGTGGAGGAGAGGAACGCCCATCGGCCCGATGGCCCGGCGACACTCACCCGCCCGGGAGGATGACGTGCCCGGGGTGCGCGGGCAGCCTCGCAAACGTCAACGACCGTCTCCCGCCGCGGTCGAGACGCCCCGGGGGAAATCGCGAGGAGAACTGGCATGGCCGACCTGCACCGCAGCGACGTCTCCGGCAGGCCCGTGACTGATGCGGGCGCCGCCGGCCCCACCACCCAGGCCCCGCCTCGACGAGAGGGCGGCGGCTACTCCACGGTCGTCGAAGACGGCTTCTCCGGATGGAACTGGTTCGCGGGCGGACTGCTGGGCCTCGTCGGACTGTTCCAGATCATGACCGGCACCGTTGCCCTCGCGGGAGCGGACTACTACACGGTGCCCGCCCGCAGCCTCGTCCTCGATGCCAGCTACGCCAGTTGGGGCTGGGCTCACCTGATCATCGGCATCGCGGCTCTGGTCGCCGGGGGCGGAATCGTCTTCGGGAGCATGATCGCTCGCGTCGTCGGCATCGTCCTGGCCGTTCTGAGTGCCGTCGTCAACCTGGCATTCCTCCCCGCGTCCCCCTTCGGGGCGACGCTGATCATCGCCGTGGACGTGTTCGTGATCTATGCGATCACGGTTCACGGAGGTGACATCGACGAAGCCCGGTGAGCCCGGGGCGACCGGTCCTCTCCCGGAACAGGTGACCGCACCGGCTGACATCCCCGGGGCAGGCGCGGCTACGAGTCGAGGGCCGAGGTCCATTCGGCGCGGGTGTCGCGATCGGGGGCCATGCGTCGGCCCAGGACGAGAACAGCCGCAGCGGCGAGGGAGGCGGCCGGCACGAGCCGGAGCGCGGTGGCCAACCCGAGCCGGTCGGCGAGGGCCCCCGTGACCAGTGGACCCCCGGCGAGGCCGATGAGGTTGTTGGCCAGCGCCAGCATGCCCAGCGCACTGGCCCGGACCGACGCCGGCGTCAGCCCCGCGACCAGGGCACCGGCCGGGCCGGAGGTTCCGGCCGAGAAGAACGCGCCGGCCCCGAGCAGCGCCAGTTGCACCGGCCCGACCGGGAGGGCGAAGGCGGCGCCGAGCAGAACCAGCGCCGCCATCGCATAGGCGATCGCAGAGGTCCAGCGGCGCAGCGGCCTCGCACGGGCGAGCCGGTCGGTGAGCATGCCGCAGCCGATCATCCCGACGCCCAGGAACAGCAGCAGACCCGCGGCGAGCGCGGCAGCGGTGCCCGTCGAGAGCTCGTACGAGCGGTTGAGGTAGCTGGGCAGCCAGGCCAGGAGGGATCCGGCCACGAACAGCTGCAGACCGTTGCCGAGATAGGCGCACCGCACCGCGGGCTCGGCCACGACCGACGACAGCGGCGCTCGTACCTGCGGTCCCGGCGGGCTGTCGGCCGGATCGGGTTCGGCGTACCGGATGAGCTTCTCCTCGGTGACCAGCGCCCGGAACAGAACCACCAGCACCAGGCCGACCACGGCCATCGCCACGACAGCCCATCGCCAGCCGAACCGGGAGGCCAGGGCCCCGCCGAGGGCGATGCCGAGGACGGCCCCGAACGAGGATCCTGCGGTGAACGCCCCGGACAGTGCCGCGCGGCGCCGGGCGGGGAAGAGGCTGAGCACGACCGCGAGGCCGACGCTGCCGTAGGCGGCCTCTCCGACACCGACGAGCACCCGAGCTCCCAGCATCTGCCCGTAGTCGGCGGCGAACGCCGACCCGAGGGTGGCCAGACTCCACAGCCCGGCCATGAGCAGGATCGCGCGACGACGGCCGAACCGATCCCCGAACACGGACAGCGGAACCGTCAGCACCGCGACGGTGAGGGCGACCACGCTGCTCAGCGCCCCGAGCTGCGTGTCGCTCAACGCCCACTCGGCCCTCAGGAACGGGAAGACCGCGGCCAGCACCTGCCGGCACATGAAGTCCGACAGCAGCAGCGCGAACGCCAGCGCGAAGACCAGCGAGGGGAAGCGTGAACGGGTCGAACCGGGTACCGGCGGGCCGGCCACCTCGTCACCCACGGTCGCCGAACCTGTCCTCCAGCATCGATTTGGACGCCGGGGCGGACCGGGCACTCTGGCGCCACTCCGTCGCGGTGGTGCCGAAGTGGCCGCGGAACCAGACGGAGAATGCGCTGGGCGCGGCGAACCCGAGGAGATGCGCGATCTGGGTCAGCGAGTATGCGTCGGTGGCCAGGTAGCGCTCCGCCCACTGGGCGCGGACCTCCTGCACGATCGCGGAGAAGCTCTCCCCCTCCTCCGCCAGGTGCCGGTGCAGGCTGCGGGGCGGGAGGTGGAGGGCGCGGCCGACGTGCGCCAGGGAGCACCGCCCCGCGGGCAGCAGGACTTCGACCACCGAACGGACCTGCGCGGTTGCGGTGGCCGGCCGCGGGGCGGGCAGCAGCCGGCGGGTGTAGGACCGCAGCGCCGGGTCAGCGGTGACCGTCGGCAGGTCCAGGTCGCCGGCCGGCATGACCACGCCCGTGAACGGTTGGTCGAATCGCAGTCCCGGGCCGAACGCCTGCCGGAAGAAGCCGAGGTCGGCCGGTCGGCCGTGGGCGAAGACCACCGACAACGGCTGCCAGTCGGCGCGCACCAGAGCGCGCAGCACGCCGAGCAGGTTGGCGATGGTCAGGTCGACGCTCTGCCGGGTCGGGACCGGCGCTCCGAAATCCAGCCACACCTGCACCGTGGCCAGCCCGTCTGCCTCGACGAGCCGCAGGTCGAGGACGCCGCTGTAGGCCTGCTCGTAGCGGATAAGAAGGTCCAGGGCGCTGCGCAGATCGGGCTCTTCCCGCAGCACCACGCTCAGCGGCCCCAGTGCCGACAGTCGCCGGCGGGCCGACAGCCGGACCGCGAAGTCCTCGACGCCGGACTCGGCTGCCGAGCGTTCCAGCAGCCGCGCGACCGGCACCGCGGGAATCCACCTGTCCTGCTCGGCCAGGTCGGCGATGTCGAGCCCCTCGTCGGCCAGGAGCCGCGCCGGTTCCAGGCCGAGGGAGCGGGCCAGCTCCACGTAGCCCGTCAGCGATGCGTAGCGGACGAAACGGCTCACGTGTGCTCCTTCCGATTCCGCCGGTGGCCAGGATGCACAAGAAGACCGACCACATCCGTGAAGCGGAGGGAGCTCCGGTTTCCTAGCGTGGCGGCACCGGCACCCGCGCCGCCCGTACCGGTCGGTGGCGGGAATGCCGCAGAGGATCCGTCGCACCGGACCGCAAGCAACCGGCCCGGGTGCGACCGGGGGAAACGGAGCGCCGCCATGCCCGACCCGCCCGGCTGATCGACCGCGGAGATCGACGCGGGGGTGTCGACCTCCCCGACCGGCGTCTGCGGCTGCATCCACCGCCTCGCGCCGATCTGGGCCTCACCCTTCGGCAGCAGCCGGCGTCGCGAGCCTGGGATCTCGACCTCCACTGGCGGAGCCCTCCCGAGGCCGGCGGACCACGGCCACCGGACGAGGTCTCCTCCCCCGGAGAAGAAACCCAACCGGAAACAATTCATGTCGGTCAAGATGCTTGTGTATGGCCTATTCGTCTCCGAGGGCTGCCAGAGTCACCCGTGAGATCAGGTGGGCGGGAAGGACCGTCGATGTCCGAGACGCTGAACGGGGGCGCTCACCCCCGCGCCGTCCGACCCCGGAGCACGGCCCCGGACTGGTTTCGCGCGAAGGTCCCGGCGGGAAAGCTCAGCCCGCCGCCGCTGGGCTTCGGCCCGCTGCTCCGCCCGCGCCTGCTCCAGACGTTGTCCCGGGGCGTCGCCGACACACCGGTGACGCTGCTGTCCGGTCCGGCCGGGTCCGGCAAGACACTGCTGGCCTCCAGTTGGGCGCAGGAGCAGCACGACCGTCCCCCGATCGCGTGGCTGTCGCTGGACGCCGCCGACGACGACCCGTCGGTGTTCTGGCCGTACCTGCTCGCTGCCCTCGACCGAGCCGGCATCGAGCTGGCTGTCGGGGCGTCGCGGCCGGGCCCGGCCGAATCGACGCCCATGGGATGGCCGGTGTCGCTGGCGGCTGCGCTGAGCGGGCTGCAGCAGCGGGTGGTGCTGATCATCGACGGCGCCGACAACGTCATCTCCCCGACACTGACCCAGGCGCTCGACCTCCTGGTACGGCACTCCGGTGGACGACTCCGGCTGGTGCTCTGCGCGCGCGCCGACCCGCTGCTGCCACTGCACCGCTACCGGCTCGACGACCGGCTCACCGAGATCCGCACCGACCAGCTGGCCTTCACGGTCGAGGAGACCAGCGAGCTACTGGCCTGCTTGGGCGCCCCCGTGTCCGCCGACGTGGCCGCGCTCCTGCAGCGGGAAACCGAGGGATGGGCTGCCGCCCTCCGGCTGGCCGCCGCCCCGCTCGCCCGCGGCGTCGATCCCGCCCACTTGCTGACCGCGCTGACCGCCGACGACGGCAGCGTCGCCCAGTACCTGGTCGCCGAGGTGCTCGACCACCAGCCGGCCCCGGTCCGCCGGTTCCTGCTGCGGATCAGCGCCACCCCCGAGCTCTGGCCCGAGCTGGTCGACTCCCTCGCCGGGCGGCCCGACAGCGGTCGCCGCATCCTCGCCTCGCTGGCCGCGGCGAACGCCTTCGTCGAGCGCGCCGCGGGCGCCCCCGGCGGCTTCCGCATCCACGCATTGTTCCGGGAACTGCTGCAGGCCCAGCTGGCCTACGAGAACCCCGGCGCTTTCGCTGCCTGCCACCGCATCTGCGCGGACTGGTACGCCGCAGCGGGTCGGCTGCCGGCCGCGGTCGAGCACGCCTGCGCCTCGGGCGACCAGCAGCTGGTGAGCCGGCTGCTCATCGACGACCTCGCGGTCGGCCACGTCCTCGCCGACGGTCCCGCCTGCGTACCGCTGCCGATGAACGGCGGCACGCCGGACGCGGCAGTGCTGCGGGCAGCGGCTGCGCTGGCCGGGGGCCGCCCGGCCGCGCCGCCGGACCTCAGCGCCGCCGCGGCAGCCGCCGGCGATCCGCACACCCGGCCCGCCCTGCGCGTCTGCGCGGCGCTGGTCTGTGCGGTCGCCGTCGCCGCCGGCCCGGCCGCCGATCGCGTGCGAGCGGCCGCCGCGCTCGCGGACTCCCTGATCGCGGCGCTTCCCGACGATCAGGCCCAGCGGCGTGCCGAGCTGTCCGCCGTGCTGGCCACCAGCGAGGCCGGCACGCTGCTGACGACCGAGGTTCCGGAGCGGGCGCTCCGTGAGGCGCTGGCGCGCGCCCTGGCCGCCGCCCACGCGGCCGGTTCACCGAGGCTGAGTGCCCGCTGCGTGGCCGACCTGGCGCTGCTCGAGGCGCTGGCCGGACGGTTGCGACGCGCGACGAAGCTGGCCGCCGACTACGAGGGCCTCGCCGACGAGCGCCGGCTCCCCGAGGCGGACCGGGCGCCCGCGGCGGCCAGTGCTGCCGCCTGGGCGGCCGTGGACCGCCACGAGCTCGCCTCCGCGCGCACCTGGCTGGCCCGCGCCGAGCAACGGACGCCGGACGAGCAGATCAGCGGCCCGCTGTGCGCCGTGGTGGACAGCCGGCTGCGGCGCTCGCGCGGTGAGGTCGACGCCGCCGAGCAGGCCCTTCAGCCGGCGCTGGACACCCACTCGCTCCCGGGATGGGTGCGCGTGCACGTCGTCTCCGAGGGCATCCGCATCCGCCTCGCCCGCCACGACGGATCGGCCGCCCGTGCGCTGCTCGACCGCCTGCCGACCATCTCAGCGCGTGGCCGGTTGATGCGCGCCACCGCCGCGGCCCACGGGCTCCTGCCCGCCGCCGGCGAGGACCTGCCGGCTCCCGCCGCGGCCGGCGGCCCGCTCCCGCTGGGCCTCGCCGTCGAGGATGCGGTCGTCCGGGCCTGCCTGCTCGCTGACGCCGGTGACACCGCCACGTCCGTCGCCACGCTGGCTTATGCCCTGGAGCTGGCCGAGACCGAACGGCTGCGCCGGCCCTTCCTCGATGCGCCACCGCGGTTGCGGTCGCTGCTGCGCGCCCATCCGCCCCTGGTCGCTGCCGGTGCGTGGCTCAATCCCGCCTCGCCGGTCGTCCCGTCCCCACGGCACCCGGTGGAGGCGACCGCCAGGTCATCCGCCGCGGAGCCGCCCTCGGCGATCATCGACCCACTCAGCCCGCGCGAGCTGGATGTGCTCCGCCTCCTGGCCGAGATGCTCTCCACCACCGAGATCGCCGCTGCGCTCTTCGTCTCGATCAACACCGTGCGCACCCACATCCGCAGCATCCTGCGGAAGCTCGGCGTGACCCGCCGCAACGACGCCGTCCGCCGCGCCCGTGACCTGCACCTCCTCCAGCTCGACGGACCGACGCCCGGGTGATGCCCACGCTGCAGGAAGCAGGCGCGGGTGACCGGCTCGCACGACGGTCAGGGAGGCTCCCTCGGCGTGCCGGTGCGGGATGCGGCGGCCGACGGCGCATGGGGGCAGAACTGCCCGAAGGCAGCGGAACCGTCCGGGGAGGGTGATCCCCCGGCATCCCAGGACGTCCATCGTCTCCGGAGCCGAGCATCAGCGCGTGGGAGGTGGCGGCCGTGGATTCCCTGAGTTCCCGGCGGTGGTGTGCCCGAGGTTCCCTGGCGCTCCTCACGGTCGCATTCCTACTCATGCTGGCGTTCGCCGGCAGTGGCGGCCTGTGGCTGGTGCTGCTCACCGTCGCGACCGTCGTCGTCGTCGTGGCTGCGGGGTTCTGGTTCCTGGTGCAACGGGGGGCGCTGCGCTGGTTGGCTCTGGCGGTGGCCGTCGGGACCCCGGTCGCGGCGCTCATCCTGTTCGCCGCCAACGGGCTGCTGTGGGTGGCCGTGGTAGCCGGTGCGCTGTTGCTCTCCGGGGTCGGTGCCGGCCGCCTCGCGCTGGCCCCCGAGCGGTCGAGCTGGACCCTTCCGGTCGCTGCGGCGCCGGCGCCTCGGCGGCCGTTCCTGATCATGAACCCGCGCTCGGGCGGCGGCAAGGTCGGTCGCTTCCACCTCAAGGAGCGCGCGGAGGAACTCGGTGCCGACGTGGTGCTGCTCGACCGGCCGGGGGTCGACGTCCAGCAGCTCGCGCGCGATGCCCTCGCCCGGGGCGCGGACGTGCTGGGCGTGGCCGGGGGCGACGGCACCCAGGCCCTCGTGGCGGAGGTCGCCGCCGAGCACGACGTGCCCCTGCTGGTCATCAGCGCGGGCACCCGCAACCACTTCGCCCTGGACCTCGGGCTCGACCGCGAGGACCCCGCCCGCTGCCTCGAGGCGCTGCGCGACGGGGTGGAGGCCCGGATCGATCTCGGTGAGGTGAACGGGAGGCCGTTCGTCAACAACGCGTCCTTCGGTGCCTACGCCGAGATCGTGGAGAGCCCCGCCTACCGGGACGACAAGCGCCGCACGACGCTGGAAGCCCTGCCCGACCTCCTGAGCGGGCGTCGCGGCGCCCACCTCGTCGTCCAGGCGGCCGAGCTGACCATGGACGCCCCGAACGCAGTGCTCGTCAGCAACAACCCGTACGGGGATTCGGACCTCAGCGGGATGGGACGGCGTTCCCGGCTCGACCGCGGCGTGCTGGGGGTGGTCGCCGTCCGCGTGGACACGGCCCGGCAGGCGGTGGGGCTGCTCCAGGGCGCCCACCGCCGGGGCCTGGGGCGCGCCGAGGCACGGGAGGTCGTCGTGACGGCGGACGTGCCCGAGATCCCGGTGGGAATCGACGGTGAAACGGTGCGGCTCCCCACCCCGGTGCGGTGCACCGTTCGCCCCGGCGCCCTCCGGGTGCGGCTGCCCCGCGAGCGACCGGGCATCCGGCCGCCGCGGGGGCGTCTGGACTGGGCGACGTTGTGGGCTCTGGCTGTCGGCCGGTCGCCCCGCGCCGGCGCCGACCGGTCCACCCCCGTCGGGACCCGCACGGCGGCGGACGCCGTGCAGCTCCCGGCCCCGCGGCCCGGTGACCTCAGGGAGACGGCGTCGGCGAGGCTGCCTCAGCCGGGGGCTGCCGAGCAGAACGACGCGGACGGGGCCGACGGCCCGGGACTCCTACCGGGAGGATGAACCGCGGCGGCCCGGGCAGCGCCACGATCCGGGCATGGGTGGTGCGGGAGAGCGAGACCGCGGGTGGCCGGGCACGACGAGCAGCGCGCCGGACGTGGGCCTCGTCCTCGCCGCCGCCATGGCGCCGGGCACCTTCGCGCCGTCACTCTCCGCTCGCACGGCCCTCGATCAGGGGCTGGTGAGCGGGCTCGCCACGGGTCTGCACTTCCTGCTCGCCGCAGGCGCGCAGGACGCGCTGGTGGCGACGGCGCGGTTCCTCGTCGACGGATCGCCGTCCTTGGCCGCGCGTCGCACCGCCACGATTGCGGTGGACGCCGCCGCGGTGCCCGTGGGGCTCGCGGTCCTGCGCGCCCTCCCGCCGCGCGCCGACGATCCGCTCCGGGGAGTCGTACGCCAAGCAGCCTGGCGGCTCGGTTCCGCGGGCCTCGGCGGGGCGCTGCTCAGCGGGGCCCAGGCGGGCACCCGGGCGCTCGACGACCGGCTGCGGTTCGGCGGCCGCCTCGCCTCGGTGCCCCTCGCACTGCCCGTCGGTCTCACCGTCGCCTATGTCGTAGAGCGGCTCAGGGCGACCGCGCAGGCCGAGCACGGGGACGACGGCGCTCCTCCGCCCGCCGTGCAGTCGCTCGCCGTCGCGACAGGGATCGTCGGCTGCCTCGCCGGCGTCGCCTACGGCGAGCACGCCCTCACCGAACTGCTGGCGCGTCGGCTGGCCGGGGTGCTGCCCGGGCCCGCCGAGCTGTGGCGGCTGGCCGGCCACGCCGGCTTCCTGGCCGGCCTGGGGCTCGGCGCCTCCACGGTGTGGCAGCGGGCGATGCAGCGGATCGAGTCGGTGACGTCGTCCGACGTGCCGGTGATCGGCGAGGACCAGCGCTGGGTCCCGTCGACGGTCAGCGGGAGCTCCGACAGCCTCGTGTCGTGGGCGGGCATGGGGCGCGACGGCCGGTTGCACGCCCTCGCATCGGTGCGGCCCCGGCCCGTCCCCAACCTCCCGGACGGCGTTCCCGACCTGTCGATCGAGACCGTCATGGGCACGCCGCCACGCGCGGCCCCGGTCCAGGTGTACGTCGGGCTGGACAACGCGCCGAGCCCGCGGGAGCGGGTCGACCTCGCCATGGCCGAGCTGGACCGGACCGGCGCGCTCGACCGGTCCCTGCTCGTCCTCGTCTCCCCCACCGGCACCGGCTACGTCAACTACGTCGCCACCGCTGCGCTGCAGTACCTCGCGCTCGGGGACGTCGCCACCGTGACGATGCAGTACTCGCGCCGCCCGTCGCCGCTGTCCCTCGGCATGGTGCGCGGGGCCCGGGAGCAGAACCGGTTGCTCTGGCTACGGATACTCCAGCGTCTGCGGGACAACCCCGGTCGTCGTCCCCGGGTGGTGCTGTTCGGCGAGAGCCTCGGCGCCCACACGAGCCAGGACGTGTTCCTGCACTGGGGCACGCTCGGCCTCGACGCGATGGGCATCGACCGGGCGCTGTGGATCGGGACGCCGTACGGGAGCAAGTGGATGCGCCAGGTCACCCGCGGCAACCGGCTGGACGTCGACCGGGGGGCCGTCGCCGTCGTCAACGACCACGCGCAGTTGGCCGCCCTCGCCGAGCGGGGCCGCCGGCCCCGCTTCGTGCTGCTCAGCCACGACAACGACGGCGTGACCAGGTTCGGACCCGACCTGCTCTGGTACCCGCCGGACTGGCTGGGCCCCTCCCGGCCGCGCCCGCAGCCCATCGCCACCGGGAGCCCCCGTGGCATCTCTCCGGCCATGCGGTGGCGGCCGGTGACGACGTTCTTCCAGAGCCTGGTGGACATGAAGAACGCGCAGACGGCGGGCCCCTTCGGCGCGAACCAGCACGATTACCGCGCGGATCTGCCGCGCTTCCTCAGCGACGTGTACGGGCTCCCGGCCAGCGAGGAGCAGCTGTCCCGGATCGAGGGGACCCTCGAGGCGCGCGAGACCGTGCGGGAGAGGATGTTCGCCGTCGTTCCCGGAGCAGTCGGCTGATGCGGACGAGCCTCGAGCAGCACCTCGGGTCGCGGCAGGTCGGACGGGTCGTCTACGGCTCGATCATCGGCTTGGCGCTCGTGGTGACGCTGGAGAGCCACCCTCCGACGGCGTCGGTCATGGCCGTCTGGCTCGTGGGCACCGCGCTCGCGGTCGGCCTCGCGGAGGTCTACAGCGAGGTCGTCGGCGTCGAGACCAGTACCCGGCAGCCGGTCAGCCGGCCGCAGCTGCGCCACATGGTCGAGGACGCCGCCGGGGTCGGCTTCGGCGTCGCCTTCCCGGCGGTGTTCTTCCTGCTGTCGGCGATGGGCCTCTGCAAGATCGACACCGCCTTCTCGATCGCCAAGTGGACGGGGCTCGGCCTGATCGGGTTCTACGGGTACTGGGCCGCCCGGTTCGCCGGCGCGGATGCGGGCCGCGCGTTGATCAAGGGTGCCCTCGTGGCGCTCGTCGGCGCCGGTCTGATCGCGCTGAAGGCCTTCGTCCACTGACGTCAGGTCAACAGCCGTTCCGCCGGGGCCTCGGATCGAGACCCCGGCGGAACGACGGTGGATCACTGTCCGAGCAGCAGGATCCCGGCGAGGGAGATCCCGGCGACGAACACGGTCGAGGCCGCGGCGACCGCGAGGACCGGTCCACTGCGCCGCAGCAGCGACCGCAGCTTCACACCGGCACCCATCCCGAACAGGGCGGCGGCCAGGGCGGCGACCTGCACCTGAGAGATCAGGGCCAGTGCGCCGGCCGGGACGACCCCCGTGCTCCGGAGCGCCACGCACGCGACGAAGCCCAGCACGAACAGCGGCACGATCGGCGGCCGCTTCGCGTCCGTGCTCCGCTCGGAGGACGACATCCGGCGACGCACGCTGACGACGGCGACCACCGGCGCGAGCAGGAGCACGCGGGTCAGCTTGACGACGACGGCCACGCCCACGACGGCGGCGCCACCGGCACCCGCCGCAGCGACGACCTGGCCGACCTCCTGGATGCTCGCTCCGGCCCAGGTGCCGAACTGCACGTCGCTGAGCCCGAGCGGGTGCCACAGCAACGGCATCAGCACCATGGCCAGCGTCCCGAAGAGGGTGACCATCGCGACCCCGACGGCGACGTCCTCCTCGTCGGCACCGGCGGTCTCCTCCATCGCCGCGATCGCCGATGCGCCGCAGATGGCGAAGCCCGTGCCGATCAGCAGGCTGCGCGCCCCGCCGAGCCCGACCCGGTTGCCGAGCCAGGTGGTGACGACGAGCGTCGCGACGAGCGTGCCCGCCACCAGGCCGACCGTGCCCAGCCCCAGCGCGGCGATCGAACCGAACGACACCGAGAAGCCGAGCAGCACGATCCCGATGCGCAGCAGGCGCCGGGTGAGCCGTCCGAGCGACCATGCCGCCGCGGCGGGGAGCAGCCGGGTGTTGCCGGCCACCATGCCCAGCGCCACCGCGAACGTGAGGACGCCGACCGCGGGCAGGAGCTGGTGGGCGAGCAGCGCGCCCCCGAAGCCGACGCCCGCGGCGACCAGGCCCGGCCACCGGCGGGGCCGGACGGCCCCGCCGGGGACCGCACCGTCGTCCGCCCGGGAGCCGACGGCGGCGGTGTCCACGTCGCCGCGCGGCTCGATCACCGCGGTCATGCCCGTGCCGGCTCGAGCACGCGGCAGAAGCGGGACTCGTCCACGTCGCTCTCGACAGCGCCCCCGCGCAGCCGGCCGATCAGCTCGACCGCCTCCGGCCACTCGCCGAACCCGGAGGCCGGGTTCAGGTGCCCGACGGGACCGAGCGAGTGCTCCCGGCTGCCCCACGCGTCGGCCATGGCCCGCACCCGCACCGGGTTGCCCAGCGGGTCGTCGGTGCTCGTCGCGAGGATGCTCGGAAAGGGCAGCGAGCGCCGCGGGACCGGCAGCCAACCGCGATCGCGCAGGTCACGGATCGAGGGGTACTCCGGCGGCAGTGCGGTGGCGAAGGCCGGTGGGGTGGCGAGCAGGGCCCCCACCACCGCCGTCCCGGTGTACGTCGCCGCCCAGTGCACGGTGACCAGCACCCCGGCGCTGTGGGCCACGATGACCACGGGGCCGTCCACGTCCTCGACAATCCGGTCCAGCAGCGTGACGCGGGCCAGCAGGCTCGGCTCGTCCCGGCCGAGCGGCGGAACGGTGCGCACGCTCGGCAAAGTCGCGGCCAGCCGCGTCTGCCAGTGGTCCGCGACGTGGCCGCGCAGGCCCGGGACGAGGACGACGGTCGCGTCGCTCATCGGGTGGCCGCCGGGGCGTTCACCTTGGCGAGGCTGGTGGCGTAGTACTTGCGGCCGATCAGCAGTGCAATCAGCGCACCGACGGCCGCGATCGGGACGATCTTCATCGCACCCTCCAGGCCGAACCTGTCGGCCAGGATGCCCGTGACCAGCGGTCCGGCGGCCAGGCCGAGCAGGTTGTTGGCCAGGGTCAGCGTGCCGAACGCGGTCGCCCGGATGGACTCGTGGGTCAGGTTGGAGACCATCGCACCGGCCGGGCCCGAGGTGCCGGCGGCGAAGAAGATGCCGATCGCCAGCAGGAGGAGCTGGGCGCCGCCCGGGGCCAACGAGAAGCCGATGAAGAGGAAGACCAAGGAGGCCGTGGTGTAGACGATGGCCGTCGTCCATTTGCGGATGGCCAGTGTCCGGCTGAGCCGGTCGGTGACCGCGCCGCAGACGATCATGCCGACGCCCATGAAGAGGATCGCGATCGCGGCGAGGCCGGCGGCCTTGTCGGGCGCGAGTCCGTAGGCGCGGCCCAGGTAGCTGGGCAGCCAGGCGAACAGCGAGCCGGCGATGAACAGCTGCAGACCGCTGCCGACATAGGCGGCGATGACCGAGGGGGTGCTGAACAGCGTGCGCAGCTTCGCCCGGCCGCCGGGGACCACGACCGGCTCGCCCTCGGCCACGTCGTCGACGCGGTGGGCGTCGAGCTTCTTGTCGGTGATGAACAGGCGGTAGAGCAGGACCAGGACGAGACCGAGGATCGCCATCGCGGCGAAGGACCAGCGCCAGCCGAACTGGACTGCCAGTGCGCCACCGAGGGCGACGCCGAGCACCGAGCCGAACGATCCGCCGGCGATGAACGCCCCGCTGAGAGTGGCCCGACGGTAGGCCGGGAAGACGGCGAGCACGACGGCCAGGCCGACGCTGCCGTAGGCGGCCTCGCCCACGCCGATGAACAGGCGGGAGAGCATCAACTCGCCGTAGCCGGCCGAGATCGCCGAGCCGACGGTGGCCAGACTCCAGATGGTGCCCATCAGCACGATCGACTTGCTGCGGCCCCACCGGTCACCCAGCAGGGACAGCGGGACGGCGAGCAGGCCGACGGTCAGCGCGACGGCGCTGGTGAGCGCGCCGAGCTGCGTGTCGCTGAGCGCCCACTCGACCTTGAGGAAGGGGAAGACCGACGAGAGCACCTGCCGGGACATGTAGTCCGAGAGCAGGAGTCCGAACGTGAGGAGGAAGACGACCCACGGGAAGAACTTCCGGGCCGTGGGGGTCGGGGTGGAGGCCGGGACGACCGGGGTGTCGACCCTGCTCTCGGTGACCAGTGATGCCATGACGACGCTCCAGTGCGCTTGTTCGATGTCGATGTCCGGCGCCCGTCCGGTGACGGGCGGGCCGGTGGGGTCGACCTCGAACGCGGAGTTCGCAGTCGACATGGTGACCGGTGCGGACCCGATGGAACCGGGTCCGCACCGCCACTCAGGGGGTGGTGCTCACGCCGATCAGGCGTGGTGCAGGAAGCCCCGCTGGCCGGGCCGGCGGTTCGGCGCGTAACCGAGCTTGGCCAGGGCCTCGTCGGCACTGTCCCAGTACTCGTCGAGCTGGTAGATCTCGCGGGCTTCCTTGCCGGTGGCGACCTCGCGGCCGAGCTCCCCGGCGATCCGGACGAGCTGGCGGACGGCGTCGGCCGACGTGCACTTCTCGCCCAGCCGGCCCCAGAGGGTGTCCTCGTTGCCGCAGCGGGTGTGCAGGCCCATGGCCAGCGCCATGGTATTGATCGGCAGGACGTTGCGCATGATGCTCTCGAGCGTCAGCGACGCGCCGTCCGGCACGCGACGGATGAACTCCATCATCGTGTACGGGTTGGGGCCGTCGAAGCCGCCGCCGATCGCCACCCAGGTGATGTTCAGCGGGCCGGTGTAGACGCCGCGGCGCACGAGCCGCTCCACGGTCTCCAGCTGCGCGGAGTGGGCCAGCTGGAAGTGCGGCTGAATGCCGTTGGCCGTCAGCCGGCACAGGTGCTCCTCCACCCACTCGGGGCTGGCCGGCACCTCCATGTTGCGGTAGGTCTCGTACAGCTCCGGCCGCTGGAACGACGTGCCGGCGATGTCGGAGTCGGTCATCAGCTCGACGATGTTCATCTGCGAGGTGTTGATCGCGATCGTCACCTGGTCCGGCTTCGGGTCCAGCTCGGCGAGCACGTGCCGGACGTCGTCGGACAGCCACTTGGCGTCCGCCCCGTCGCCCTCGGGGGCGAAGGAGATCGACCCGCCGACCTGCAGGATCATCTCCGGCACGGCCTCGCGCAGCCGGCGCAGCAGCTCGTTGAACTGCGACATCCGCTTGGAGCCCTTGCCATCCAGCTCCCGCACGTGGATGTGCAGCACCGTCGCGCCGGCCTCCCAGCAGTCCACCGCCTGCTGCACGTGCTGGTCCATCGTCAGCGGGATGTCCTCCGGGAAGTCCGCCGGCTCCCACTCCGGGCCGTACGGCGCGGCGGTGATGACCAGCTTCTCCTGGTTCTCGGGGAACAGGGAATCGTCGAGGAAGTTCATGTGGATCTTCTCCAGTCGATCGGTGAGGGGAATGGGCACGAATTGACGTGCCGGAAAGCGGTGGAATCAGAGATGGCGGGAAAGGCGACCCGCTCCGTGATGCATAAATTGTCCCGACCTCGGCCCGAAATATCTGTACGGATCCGGTCAGAATCGGTGACCGTTTCGGACAGGCCCCGAGAGGCCTGTCCGAATCGGGCCGTCAGGCGGGGAGGGAGCCGACGATGCCGGCGCGCTCCATCTTGCGGACGGCCGGCCAGTAGTCCTGGACGGCGTAGTGCTGGGTGCAGCGGTTGTCCCAGATGGCGAAGCTGTTCTTCGTCCAGCGCCAGCGGACCTGGTACTCGGGGACGGCCGCCTGGCGGATGAGGTAGTTCAGCAACTCGCTCGCGCCCGGCGTGTAGTCGAAGCCGAACCGGACGTTCTCCGCGGTGTGGAAGTTGGTGAAGTGCGTCGTGAAGGCGTTGACGAACAGCACCTCCTCACCCGTCTCCGGGTGCGGCAGCACGACGGGGTGCTCGGCGTCGGGGAAGCGCTCGTGCAGGGCGTGACGCTGCGCCGTGGGCAGCGCAGCGCCGAAGCTCGCCTCGATGCTGTGCCGGGCATGCAGGCCGGCGATCTGCGCCTTCACATGGTCGGGCAGCCGGCGGTAGGCCTCGGCCATGTTCACCCAGATCGTGTCGCCCCCGACCGGGGGACCCTCGACGCAGCGCAGCACCGAACCCATCGGCGGGACCTGGCGCCAGGTGGCGTCGCAGTGGAAGGCGTTCTCGTAGTGCTCCGGGGCGCTGTCGAGGTCCTTGTAGATGCGGACCAGGCCGGGGTGCTCCGGGTCGCTGCCGGCCACCGGGTGGTCCTCGAGCGGGCCGAACCGCTCGGCAAGGGCGACGTGCTCGCCGCGGGTGATGTCCTGGTCGCGGAAGAAGAGGACCTTGTGCTGCAGCAGCAGCTCCTTGATCTCGGCGAAGAGACCGGCGTCCCGCGAGGCCCGGGCCAGGCTGACGTTGCGCAGTTCGGCGCCGATCGTGGCGGTGAGCGGGAAGACCTCGATCGAGCCCGGACCGACGCGGAACGACGGGAACACCTCGGGCTCGATGCGGTCCTGGACAGCGTTGTTCATGACTTTCTCCTTCTTCGCGGGTGGTGGGGTGTTCAGGACTCGAGGGAGAAGACCGACGAGCCGACGCTGCGGCCGGACTCGAGGTCGTGGTGCGCGGTGGCCGCGTCCTCGAGGCCGTAGCGCTGATTGATCTCGACCGTGACGCGGCCGGAGCCGACGTGGTCGAAGAGCTCCCCGGCCAGCGCCGCGCGCTCCGCCGGGTCGGCGATGTAGTCGGCCAGGGCCGGGCGCGTGACGAACAGCGAGCCCTTGACGGCGAGCTGCATCGCGTCGATCGGCGGGATCGGGCCGGAGGCGGTGCCGAAGCAGACCAGCAGTCCGCGCGTGGCCAGTGAGTCCAGCGAGGACGGGACGCTGGTCCTGCCGACGCTGTCGTAGGCGACCGGCACACCGACGCCGTCGGTGATCTCGCGGACCCGCGCGGCGACGTCCTCTCGCGGATAGACGATGGTGTGCGCGCACCCGTGAGCCCGAGCGATCTCGGCCTTCTCGTCGGTCGAGACCGTGCCGATGACGGTGACGCCGAGCAGCGCAGCCCACTGGGTGAAGAGCAGGCCGACACCGCCCGCCGCGGCGTGCAGCAGCACGGTGTCGCCGGCCTTCAGGTCCGCGATCCGGCGGAGCAGGTACGAGGTGGTCAGGCCGCGCATGGTCATGGCGGCCGCCGTCTCGAACGGGATCGTGTCGGGGAGCTTGATCAGCGGAGCGACGTCCATGACGCGCTCGGTGGCGTAGGCGCCCAGCGGACTGCCGGTGTAGGTGACCCGGTCCCCCGCGGCGAACCCGGTCACGCCGGGCCCGACCTCCTCGACGACCCCGGCGGCCTCGACCCCCATCCCGGCGGGAAGTGCGGCGGGGTACAGCCCGGACCGGAAATACGTGTCCGCGAAATTGAGTCCCACGGCCGCGTGCCGGACCCTGACCTGTCCGACGCCGGGCGACCCGACGTCGATCGACTCCCACCGGAGCACCTCGGGACCGCCGGCCTCGTAGAACCGAACACCTTTGGCCATGGGCATTCTCTCCATTCGGGGTACGCGTCGGCTGCGCCGACCCGTGTGGTTGTATGTGCGAGAACAGATGCGAGAAGTTGCTTCTCGCGCGTTCTTTCGCATTCCGGGCCGGCGGCCCCGTGGATTTCCGCCGCTGCGTATCGCTGCCCTTTGTGGAACGAGACAAGCCTCTCAGCGCGGGGCGCCGAGGGCTGTACCGATTCGGACAGAAGACTTAGCCTGTTCGGACACCGCTCGGGGGTGATCGACCGATGCGTCCCTGCGTCCGTTCCGCCACGCTCGACGGCTACGTCGACCTCGCGCGGTCCCTCGACCTCGATCCGACCCGGCTGTTGACCAGCGTGGGGCTGGACGTCGCCGACCTCGCGGCTCCGGAGAAGTGGATCCCGGCGGGCGACGTCGCGACGCTCCTCCAGCGTTCGGCCGACCGATCCGGACACGAGGACTTCGGTCTGCTGCTCGCCGGTCGCCGCCGGCTGTCCACCCTCGGACCCCTCAGCGTCGTGCTGAGCCAGGAACCGGATCTGCGCAGCGCGCTACGCCTGCTCAACGGGTACGAGCGCACGTACAACGAGGCTCTCCACCTGCGCCTGGACGAGGCGAACGGGCTGGCCACCATCCGGCTGTGGCTCGAGTTCGGGGAGCCCGTCCCCGTCCGCCAGTCCCTGGACCTGGCCACGGCTGCGCTGCACGGGATCATCCGAGAGCTGTTGGGGCCCGCGTGGGAGCCCCTCTCGGTCTGCTTCTCCCACCCCCGGCCGGCAGTGGCCGACGCCTACCACGAGGTCTTCGGCGCGCGGCTGCAGTTCGACCACCCGTTCACCGGCCTGGTGTTCTTCGCCGAACAGCTCGACACCCGCAACACGATGTCCGATCCCCTGCTCCAGCCCTACGCCCAGCAGTTCCTGGCGTCGATGCCGGCACCGCGCGGCGTGACGGTGCACGACCAGGTCCGACGGCTGGTCGAGATGCTGCTGCCCCTGGGCCGCTGCTCGACGCGCCAGGTCGCCCGCAACCTCGGCGTCACCCAGCGCACCCTGCACCGCCAGCTCGTCGGCGAGCAGGCGAGCTTCACGGCGATCGTGAACTCGACGCGTTCCGCCTGGGCCGAGCGCTACCTGGCAAACGACCGCTACACCCTCACCGAGGTCTCGGAGCTGCTCGGTTTCGCCGCGCCGAGCGCGTTCTCGCGGTGGTTCCACCAGCGGTTCGGCGTCAGCCCCACGCAGTGGCGGGCCAGTGCCGTGCGACGCGCGGTCAGCTGAGCGGGGGACGCCGGTCAGCGGTGGGAGTCCACGCCCGCACAGAGGTTGGCCAGTGCCTGCACGAAAGCCTCGCGCCGGCCCATGCGCCACAGTGCGCGCTGCCGCTCCGCCCCCGATCCCCGGCGTAGGCGATCAGCCAGCAGGTCGCCGAGGAGGTCGGCGTCGCCGGTCTCCTCGAGGGCAGGTGCGACCGCGGTCATGAGCTCGTCCAGGACATGGCCTGCCGGCGCGAGACGCGCCTCCCCGGGGCTCACGACGAGCGCGGCCAGGCCCGTCCGGGCGGCGGCCACGGCGGCGGCCGCCAGCACGGCATCGGGAACGTCGGGTGCGGGGCGTCCGGTCAGCTCGTCGTCGACGGCGGTGTCGACGAGCGCCCGGCACAGGCCTGCGAGCAGGACGGCATCCGGCACGGACGGGCTCGTGTCGGCCAGCCGTATCTCGATCGCCGGCCGCGCCGGGGACAGCCGGACCAGGAGGTGGTCGCCTCCTGATCCGCCCGCCGCCCCTGTGGTGACGTCCCCCGGTATCCGCGCGGCGTCCGTGTCTCGCTGGCGTGGCAGGAAGTCGGGCCACCGCCGCTTGAGGAGGTACCGATGGCTGGAGGAGCCGGTGTCGCGCCCACGCCAGAGTGGGCTGTTTCCCGTGAGCCCGATCAGCGCCGGCAGCCACGGCTGCAGCCGCTCCAGGACGGCTCCACCGAGGCCGGGCTCGGTCAGTCCCACGGTGACGTAGCAGCCGCACGTCACGTCCGCCCCGGGGACGCCGAACGGCGCGACCCCGACGGCGACCAGCCGCGCGCCGAGGTCTGCGGCCGCCTCGGCGAGGAACCGCCGGCCGATCGACACGTTGTGACCGACGGTAGCCAGCTCGGCGCACACCCCCGTCGCGCTCTCCACCCGGTAGCCGGCGGTCCCTGCCCGGGCCCGGACCTCCCCGGGCAGCCAGCCGAGCAGTTGCGGCGCGATGCTCGCGGCTTCGCCGTCCGGCCAGAGCAGCAGGAACTGTTCCTCGACGCCGACGGTGGCGACGGCCCGGGAGGACGACGCGACCGGGGGTGGGCCCGTCAACGGCGCGGCGGTCACCCCACCTCACCGCCGCGCCGGGGCACCGGCACCAGCGCACCCGGAAAGCGGACCGGCTGCAGGGACGCCCGTCCGCGCCGCCGCGCCGCACCTCGACGTACGTCGGCCTCGGCGGACCGCCGCGGGGTCGGGAGCCAGGGCAGCCAGCGGGGCTGTCCCGGCTGGTCGGATGCAGCACTCATGGGGTGCCTCTCGGATGGCGGCGGTTTCCGTCATTCCACCTGCGGCGCGCGGACAAGACCTCGTCCCCCGCGGATGAATTCCCAGGTCAGACCGCCCATACCGCGGCTCAGGGCGGCCGTGCACCGGCGATCGCCGCCCTCGGCGACAGCCGCGGAGCAGAGGAGTCGGCGGGGATGGCCACCCCGGTCAGGAGTTGAGGATCTGGCTCTTCTGCAGCTCGAACTCGGCGTCGTCCACGACCCCGGAGTCCCGGAGCTGGCCGAGTTCACGAAGCTGGGCCAGCTTGGTATTGATGTCGGTCCGGGGAGGCCCCTGCGGCGCGGCCTGCGGCGGCGGCGCCGCCTGCTGCTCCTGCTGGTGGGCCCACCTGTTGCCCTGACGCCGGGATACGCGGTTGGACACGGCGGTGGCCGTGCCGGCGACGACGGCGGTACGGGCGATTCCGCGGAGCAGAGGCATGTCGATCTCCCTGGGTCGGGTCCGCCGCGCCGACCGGTGCAGCGGAGACGGGTCACGAGGCCTGGCGTCAGGCGGGCAGTGCGCCCGGCGAACCGCTCCCAGCCTGGGCGGACGAACGCCGTCGCCTCTTCACCCCACGCGGATGACCGACCGGTGTCGAGGCCGCTGCGCCCCCCGGATCCCGCCGCGCTAGTGCGTGGGCCGGGACTGCGCCCCGTCGGACAGCTCCCGGTGCTCGTGCAGCGCAGCACCCAGGACGGGGCCGCCCAGCATGACGATGCAGAACGCGACCAGCAAGCTCAGCAGCATGAAGACGATGCCGAGCGGGCCGTACTTCGCGTAGTTGCTCGTTATCGCCGCGGAGACGAACAGCGCCGCGGCGCCGCGGAGGACCAGCAGGCCGATCGTCATCGCGATCGCCCCGGGCAGCAGGAGGCGCCAGCTCACCGCTCCTCGGAGCAGGAAGTGCTGACTCCACCAGCTCCAGCCGAAGACCAGCGGCGCGCCCAGCAGCACGAGGACCGCCGTCCGCCACGGCTCGGCCAGCAGCTGGGAGGGGGGCAGCGCGATCAGGACCGCTCCGACGGCCACGAACGCCGTGAGCCAGAGGAGCGGACGCCACAGCCCACGCCAGCCGAGGGACGGCACGCCCCACGCGATCTCATACCCCCGCTGCAGGGCCGTCGGCCAGGCGTAGGCCGAGAGCAGCGTGAACGCCGTGCCGAGCACGGTGGAAGCGCCGCGGACCGCCGCGCGGGTGGGGAAGAGCTGCTGCAGAGCCAGGACGGCGTCAGGACTCAGGCCCAGGCGCGTCGCGACACCCGCGGGCAGCGACTCCGCCGACCCCAGGGGAAGCAGCGCCGCGAGCGTCACCAGCACGGGCACCAGCAGCGAGAAGCCCAGAGCGGCCAGGATGAGCGCCTGGTTGGCCAGATCGGCCTGCACGAGGCGCCGTTGGACGTGGCCGACCTGCGAGGCCTCGACCCGCTCCCGCGTCCGGCTGAGACTCGCGACGATCCGTGTCGTGGGCGCGTCAGCCAAGGTGGGGAAGCGGGTCGAAGGAGAGAGCTTCGGTGATCCAGGAACCGACGGCCGGCTCCATGGGAAGACCCCGGAGGTCCGCGACCGCCACCCATGCCGCCTCGCTCGTCTCGCGGGCGTCGCGGTGCGGCGCACCTCCGACCGCCCGGGCATGGAAGAGCGCCGCGAACTGCTGCTGGACCTCTCCGTCCTCCGATCGCACCACGTGCGCCGGATCGGTGAACAGGCCGACGAGTCCGGTGATGAGCACCTTCACCCCGGCCTCTTCGGCGGTGCAGCGGACCGCGGCCTCCTCGGCGCTCTCCCCCACCGCGACCCGGCCGCCCGGAAACTCCCAGGTCCCACTGTCGACCCGGCGGACGAGGAGGAGCCGACCACCCCACCACCGCACGGCGACGAATACGGAAGGGACGACGACCGTCGCTACCGGCGCATCGGAATCGTGGAAGTGCGCGTGTCTCGTCGACTCTGCTCGTTCAATGGTGCTCGTCATGGCGACGCCTGCCTAGCTGAGACGAACGCTCCCCACGAGGCTCCTGGTGACCCCTCGCCGCGGGCATCCTCCGCCGCGGGTGACCAGGGTCGGAGCCGGCGCCACGCCCCGGAAACGCTCCAGGATCGGCGTCCACATGGTTCCGGCGACCGCTTCTCGTGGACTCCCGGCCGGACGCTGATAAGGCGGCTCGTCCGCCCGGGATGACGCACCGCGTCGGGGAGGGGGCAACCGTGACCCTCGACCGGCGTCCGCGCGCCGGGCCCCGATGAGAGGCCGCCGGGCCGGACGCGCCCATGCGCGCTGTCGTCCCAGGGAGCCCACCATGACCCAGACCACCCGGACCGAGACCGCCATCGCCGACCACGGCATCATCGGTGACCTCCAGACCGCCGCCCTGGTCACGACCGACGGGTCGATCGACTGGTTCTGCTGCCCCCGGTTCGACTCTCCCAGCGTCTTCGGCGCCCTGCTCGACGACGAGCGGGCCGGACATTTCCGCGTCCGCCCGGGCGACGTTCCCTACACCTCCACCCAGATGTACTTCCCCGACACGGCGGTCCTCGTCACCCGGTTCTTCACCGAGGCCGGCATGGGGCAGGTCGTCGATTTCATGCCGCCGGCCGGAGCGACGGCCACGGACAACCACCGGATCGTGCGCATCCTGCAGTGCGTTCGTGGCCGCATCAGCTTCGACATGGACGTCGCTCCCCGGTTCGACTACGGCCGGCACCCGCACCGCGTCGAGGTGACCGAGCACGGTGCCGTGTTCACCGCGAACGGGCAGCGGCTCACGCTGCACGTCGTCCGCGAGCCCGAGGACGAGCGGCTGGCCCGGGTCGATTCCGCTGACGGCGACCTCCACGGCACCCTCGCGCTCACCGCCGGACAGAGTCGTGGCGTGCTGCTGGAATCAGCCGCAGACGGCCCCCCTCGGGAGGTCCGGCCCGCGGAGGTCCGCGCGCTCTTCGACGAGACCGTCGCGTACTGGCGGGCATGGGTGGCGAAGTCCAGCTACACCGGCCGCTGGCGGGAGAGCATCCAGCGCTCGGCGATCACGCTGAAGCTCATGACCTACGCCCCCACCGGCGGCATCGTGGCCGCGCCCACGGCGGCCCTCCCCGAGCAGGTGGGCGGCGAGCGCAACTGGGACTACCGCTACACCTGGGTCCGCGACGCCTCCTTCTCCGTGCACGCGCTGCTGAAGCTGGGCCTCACCGACGAGGCAGCGCAGCTCGGCACGTGGCTCGGTGACCGGATCCGTGAACGGGCCGGCAGCGACAGCGGTCCGCTCAGCATCATGTACCGCATCGACGGCTCCTCCGACCTCAAGGAGGACGCGCTGGACCACTGGCGCGGCTACCGCGGGTCGGCACCGGTACGGGTCGGCAACGGCGCCGCCGACCAGCTCCAGCTCGACATCTACGGCGAGGCCCTCGACAGCGTCTTCGCCGGCGTCCGGGCCGGGTTGCCGCTCCCCTACCGGGGCTGGGACGCGATCAGCCAAGTGCTCGACTGGCTCGCGGACAACTGGGACCAGCCGGAGGAGGGCATCTGGGAGACCCGCGGCGGTCGGCAGGCCTTCACCTACGGGCGGGTCATGTGCTGGGTCGCCTTCGACCGCGGCATCCGCCTCGCGCTCGAGCACGGGCGGCCGGCTCCGCTCGAGCGCTGGACGGCCGAGCGCGACCGGATCTACCGGCAGGTTCTGGAGCGTGGCTTCCACACGTCCCGCATGGCCTTCGTCCAGCACTACGAGACCGACGTCCTGGACTCGGCCCTGCTGCGGATGCCGACCGTCGGCATGATCGACGGTCGCGACCCGATGTGGCTGTCGACCCTGGCCGCCATGGACGACGAGCTGGTCACCGACAGCCTGGTCTACCGATACGACCCCGCGGCCTCACCGGACGGGCTGCGCGGCTCGGAGGGGACGTTCTCCCTCTGCACCTTCGCCTACGTCGACGCGCTCACCCGCGCCGGGCGGCTGGACGAGGCCCGGACCGCCTTCGAGAAGATGCTCACCTACGCCAATCACGTCGGGCTCTACTCGGAGGAGATCGCGCTCACCGGCGAGCAGATCGGCAACTTCCCACAGGCGTTCACCCACCTGTCGCTCATCGACGCCGGGATCACCCTCGACGCCGCGCTGGACGGCCGACCGCCCCGCTGACGTCAGCGGCCCGCCCGGGCGCCTCGTCCGCAGCGGGTGAGGACGGATGCGCCCCGGCTGACGACCCTGGGCGCATCCCGACTCTGCCCGACCAGGAGGAACCATGACCTCGACCGTCCCCGACAACGCCCTCGATCGCATCGCCGCTGGGGACGCCCCAGTCCTCGAGACCCTGCTCGAGATGAACCTCGACGCCGCGGAGCGATCGGGCCTCGACGCCGAGACCTACCTGCTCGTTCGGCTCGCGGCCCTCGTGGCGATGGACGCCGCTCCGGTCTCGTATCTCATCACCCTCGGCGCGGGCGCGGACGCCGGCCTCACGGTGGAGAAGGCACAGGCCGTGCTGGTCGCCATCGCGCCCGTCGTCGGCAGCGCGCGGGTCACCGCGGCGGCCGGCGCCATCATCCGGGGCGTTCTGGGGGCAGCGGCCCTCGGCGACCCGTCGGTACCGGAGCCGCGCAACGGCTGAGCCGATCGCCGTCGGCGCCGATCCCCTACCGGAGGACATCCATGACCAGGACCGGCACCGGCGGCGGTAGCGCGGTGGCGACGGCGGGGGCCGTCGTCCTCCCGCTCGCCCTCGCCCAGTTCATCGCGAGCTACGCCGCGTCGAACATGAACGTGGCGATCAGCACGATCGCCGCCGACCTGAACACCGACGTAGCGGGGATCCAGACCACCATCACGCTGTTCACGCTGACGATGGCCGCGCTGATGATCCCGGGCAGCAAGCTCACCGACATCTGGGGCCGGAAGTTCTGCTTCGTCCTCGGGCTGTGCATCTACGCCGCGGGCGCCCTCCTGGCGGCGTTCGCCCAAGGCCTCGGGATGCTGACGATCGGCTACTCGCTGCTCGAGGGTGTCGGCTCGGCCCTGCTCATCCCGCCCATCTACATCCTGATCACGGTCTTCTTCGACGACATGAAGGACCGCGCCAAGTGGTTCGGCGTGGTCAGCGGCGCCGCCGGTCTGGGCTCGGCAGCCGGACCGCTGATCGGCGGCCTGATCACCAGCTACATCAGCTGGCGGGCGTCCTTCCTCCTGCAGGTACTGGTCGTGGTGGGCATCGCCCTGCTCGCACGACGGATACCCGACCCGCCGATGCACGGGGAGCACCCGCGTTTCGACGTGGTGGGCGCCGTTCTGTCCGCGGCCGGGTTGTTCCTCGTCGTCTTCGGCATCCTGCAGACCAACACCTACGGCTGGACATCCCTCCGGGTGTGGGCCCTGGTCGCCCTCGGGGCCGTGGTGCTGGCCGCGTTCTTCCTGTATGCCAGGGCCCGCGAACGGCACGGCGACACTCCGCTGGTCTCGCCCTCCCTGTTCCGCAACCGGACGTCGAACCTCGGACTGGTCACCCAGACCGTCCAGTGGCTGGTGCTGCAGGGCTCGTTCTTCGTGATCTCGGTGTTCCTGCAGCAGGAGCGGGGTTACTCGGCCATCCAGACCGGCCTCATGCTGGTCCCCGCCACCCTCGGCATCCTGATGTCGTCGGCGATGGCCCAGCGCATGGCCAGCCGGCACCCCCAGCGGCTGCTCGTGCGGGCCGGGTTCACCACGACGGTGGTCGGGCTGGTCCTGCTCCTCCTCCTGGCCCGGCAGGACTCCGCCGTCTGGACGTTCTGGCCGGGTCTGTTCCTCATGGGCTTCGGCGTCGGCGCGATGCTGACCGCCTCGGTCAACGTGGTGCAGTCGGCGTGGCCGGAGACGGTCCAGGGAGACATCTCGGGCGTGTCGCGAAGCGCGTCGAACCTCGGCTCTTCGCTGGGCGTCGCGCTCGCCGGGTCGGTGCTCGTCGCAGCCTCGGCCAGGGGCAACCCGCCCTTCCTCACCGCCATCCTGGTCGTCGGCGCGTTCGCGGTGGTGGGGTGGGTGGCCGCGTTGCTCCTCCCCCGCTCTCCGCAGCCCACGACGCCGGCGGAGGCGGCGGAGGCGGCGTAGGCCCGAGCGAGTCCCGGTGGCGCATCCGCAGGCCGCCGTGGCGCATCCGCAGGCCGCCGCAGCCGCGCGCCCGTCCGTCCGTCCCTCAGCAGGATCGACGGGCACCGACGCCCGCTCCGGCGCCGACGGCACAGGGCACCGCACACCGAGGTCGTCGACGGACAGCGTCCCGCTCGTGGCGCGTACCCCACCAGGCCGGCTCGGTCGCCGCTACGACCTGCGTCGGCTCAGGTCGGATCGCCGTCGGACGGCTTCGGTGCCGTGGTGCGCACCTCGATGAGATCGAGCCCCAGACTCCGCAGCCGCAGCAACATGCTGTGCAACCCCGGCTGGTCGGTCGGTTCGGTCCGCAGGATCGTCAACGGTGGCTCCTCCCCCAGGTCCTCCGCACCGAGCTCCTCGAGAAGCTCAGGCGGCACCGGCCCACGCACTCGGAGCTCGTACACCAGGCTTCCCATCGGCGTGCTCCCTTGTGCTCGACGCGGGGCACCTTCACCGCGTGGAGGAGTCGACCTGAGCCGCTCAGCGAAGCGGATCTCCGCGCCGATCAAGGACGCCGCAGGATCCGGTCCGACGTGTCGAGCCTCGTCCGTCGGAGCCCGACGTGCCTCCCCCAACCCGGATGACGCGAGCCTCTTCCAGCTCGTCCGAGGCGGCCCGCCGTGGTTCGACCGGAGCTCGGGGCGGGAGGAGCGGCACCGCGACGACGGCGGCCGATCCCCGGGGGCCCGAGGAGTCGCGCCGCTTCCATCGAGCACGCATGTTCGGACCAGCCGGCTCCACGGCGAGACGCCCGCCCGGCCGCGAACGGCCGAGCGGGCGGTTGGTGGTCGGGGTCGACGGACGTCAGCGGCGATCCGCCTTGAGTTCACGCCCGTGGACGATGATGGCGAAGATCACGACCACGTCGATGACGATCATGATCGTGGACCAGATCGGGTACGCCGAGATGAACGCGAGATTGACCAGCGCGCTCAGGAAGGCGACGCCGACGCCGACGATGCGGGCCGCCAGGTTCCCCGCCAGGAGCCCCAGGCCCGCGCCGATGGCGACGACGCCGATGATGGTGTGCGCCCAACCCCAGGTGTTGTAGTCGACGTTCACCACCAGGCCGTTCGAGCCGACGGCGTAGAAGCCGTCGTCGAAGAGGGCGACGAGCCCTTCGATGATCTGGAACGAACCCAGCATGATCATCATGACGCCGGCGAAGATCACCCAACCGGCCCATGCCGTCGGTGCGTCACCGTAGACGCTGTCGGTTTCCACGGTGCCCCGATGCGAGGTGTCCGTCATGTCGCTGTCCTCCTAGTCGCGCCTCGGTTCCGGGCCGCCCCGGGATCGGAGACGGGCGGCGAGGTTGTGGTGGGTGCGTCTGCAGCGTGGTGGCAGTGCGACGGTGGGGCATCGTCCGCATCGAATGAACGACGACCCCGACAGCGGGTGGACGGGCGGCCAGATCCGACACCCGCGGCGGATCGCGTCATCCCGCCGAGTCGTTCCCACCGGGGTGTGGCCCCGGCGCAGGGTCGATGCGCCCCGGGCGGCGCTTTCGCCGCGCGGGGAAGGGGATGACGACACCGACGGCCATGTCGGCGTCGTCATCCCCGGTATCCGGGGGCGGAGGATCCCGCCGGACCTGCGCCGGCTCCTGGTCCCGGCGTCTCGGCTCGGGACACCGGCGGATCTCCAGGATCTGCACGTCGCATTCGGTCAACCGGTGGAGCACCTCGGAGGGGTCGCCGTCAGCGGGTATGCGGAACCGGTACACCGAGCTGCGTGGTACGACGGTCGTGCTCACGGGGACGCCGAATCTGGCGAGCGCCGCCCGGCTGAGCAGTGTTGCTACCCGTAGTTCGTACCGCGTTCGAGGGGCCATCATCAGCGTCGGCCTCCGTCCTCGCCGGTGCGCCGTCCGGCTCCGGTAGCCGGTCGCTGGCCGCCGACCGGATTCGCACGACATTTCCAGCAGCAAGGGGAGCGGCGCCTCGTCCGCGGCGTACGAGATCCGGAGGACGGGCCCGACGGTCGCGGCCGGCTCGCGAGAGTCACCCAGGCATGCCGGCCGCTCGGTTCGGGCCGGCGTCCCGCTCATCGTCCGGTCCGTCGAACCGCGCGGGCCGCCCTCCGTGCGGGGTGATGAGTGCGTCGACCCAGCGCCCTGTCGTCGGCGTCCAGTGGTCAGCACGGCCGCGAGGTGGCCGTCATGGGGAGGCCGGCGACCACGTGCCCGGGCGCGTGACGTGGGCCCGCTGGGCCCTGGGGCGGAGCGTCGCGGTCAGGAACGGCGCTTCGGCTGGACGACGCTCCGCTCGGGGGCAGCCGGTGCGGAGATCACTTCCGCGGCGATGCGGACCTCCAACAAATCCAGCCCCTGACTGCGCAGTCGCTGCAGCACTCCGTGCAGTGCGGGCTGATCCATCGGTTCGGTCCGCAGGACGGTCAGTGGGGGCTCCTCCCCCAAGTTCTCCGCGGCGATGTCCTCGAGGAGTTCGGGCGGGATCGGTCCACGCACCCGGAGCTCGTACACGACACGGTCCATCTGCGCGATCCCTCCCCCTGGCGCGGCCGGAAGCCTTGTCGCACAGGCCCGCACCGGCCGGCCCGTGGCCGACGAGCGCTTGCGCGACCGGGACTCCGACGGCCCGATCTGATCGCCACAGCGTGGCTCGCCGCGGGGCGCCCTGCCTCCCCCCGTCGAGACGAGGATGGTCACGGGCCCCTCGGTCTCATCCCCGGCAGCAGGCGGCGAACGCGGGTCCCGGGGACGCGGCGGATCGTTGGATCGCGACGATTCGCGGTCGCCGATGACCCTCGCTACAAGCAGGAGAAGAACCGGACCGCGCCTCCTCGGCACGGGATGCGGCTGTCGGTCAGAGCAGGCCGCGCTCGCGCGCCCTCCGGACCGCCTGGTTGCGCCGGCTCACCGACAGTTTGCGCAGGATGCTCCGGATGTGAGTACGCACGGTGTTCACCGAGATGAACATGGTCGCCGCGATCTCCGCGGTGGACAGCATCTCCCCGAGGTAGCGGAGGACTTCCATCTCGCGATCGCTGAGGTTCTGCAGCACCGGGAGTTCCTCGGCGGCCGCCGGGGCGCTCGCCCGCCCCGCATGCGGGTGGGCTGCGCTCGACGGATTGAGCCACGCGCTGGCCTCTTGGAGCGCCGGATGTGTGCGCAGCAGGCGACGCGCCTGTGGCGGGGTGTCGATGAACGGCCAGCGCAGGACCTCGGGGCGCGCGAGATCGAGTGCGGCAGCGAGCTCGTCGGCCGCGGCAGTCAGGTGACCTGCCTCTAGCAGCTGACACGCTCGGATCACCGAGGACTCGACCAGCCCGGAGAGGGAGTCCGAGGACCCGACGCCGGTGGGCAACTCCACCGCGGGCTCTTCCGTCATGAGGGCCACGGTCGCCCGGAGCCGCAGCTTCCACGGCTCACCGGACCCGTCCTCCAGCAAGCTGCGAAGGCTGTCGTCGACGTGCCCTTGCGCCACCGCGAGCCGCACCATCTCGGTCAGCACCTGCTCCGTTATCCACCGAGGCGGACGTGGCGCCCGAAGGTGTGGACGCAGCAGCTGGTCGGCCGCGTCGTACTCGTGCCGCAGCCGGAGCTGCTGTCCCAGCAGCACAGCGTGCAGCGCCTCGAGCCCGTCCGCACGGGAGCGGCCGGAAGCCCCCCGCTCCCGAACCTTGCCCAGCCACTCCCTGGCCTCGCCGAGTGCGTACCGCCGCAGGCGGACCCAGGCGAGCGCCAGGGCGGGTGCCGGGTCGCGTGCCCCCTCCTCGGTCCCCTCCTCGGCGGCGAGTGCCTCCGCCTCACCGGCGAGCTGTGCGGCACGGTTGAGGTGTCCCGCGAGCGCCTCGACGAGCGCGAGGCTGCCGACGGCGCGGGACCGGAGCCGGCGGGCGCCGGCGCTGTGCGCCGCGGCCGCCGCCGCGCGCAGGCCGGTCAGGAGCTCGGCGGTCGGGGCATCCGTTCTCGTGAGGGCGATGCCACGGAGGTCGGCCAGTACGGCCGCGCAGTCGCGCCGGCGCCCGTCGTCCTCGGGCAGCTGAACTGCCAGGGCCGCCACGTCATCGACAGCTGCCCGGAACCTCGACGGGTCGAGGCTCCGGGCGCTCGTCATCAGGAAGGCGAGGCCGGCCGAGATGCGCAGCGCCAGCCTGGTTCCCTCGAACTGTGCGCGCTCCGAGGTGGCGACATCGGACGGTGCAGCGGGCCGGCCGGCCGTCACGGCGGCGACCGTCCGGAGCACTGCCGCTTCGGGCCCGGGGAGGGCTGCGGGCAGTGAATGCAGGGCTGCGGAAACGGGATCGGTCCCGTGTGCCAGCAGGCGGGGCACCCACAGGTCATCGACGAGCAGACGGCTGACGAAGCCCCAGTCGTTTCCAGCGACAGCGTGGCTGAGCGCCGTCAGCGACTGCCCCCTCTGGGCGTACCACTCGGCGCACGTCCGGTGCAGGCCGGCGAGCTCCTCCGGCCGGTTGTAGTTGAGCTGCCCCTGGAGCATCTCCCGGAACATCGGATGGATGCGGAATCCTCCGGGAGCGCCTGGGCTGTACTCGACGAAGGCGTTGGCGTGCACCAGCCCCGCCAGCATCCGCCGGACGTTCCGGCGCCCGCAGAGCCGGTCCACCAGATCCGGCCACAGCTCCGCGGTCACGCTGATCCGCAGCAGTACGCGCTGCACGCTGGCCGGCTGCCCCTCCATCACCTCCGCGAACAGGTACTGTGCGACGCTGCCGTCGTCACGTGCCAGCGCCGCGAAGAGCTGTTCCGGTGGTACACCCTGTTTGAGAGGTGCCGCTGCCAGTCGCAGTCCGACCGCCCAGCCCTGTGTCTCCCTGCACAAGGCTTCCGCGATCTCCGGCGTGACCGGCGCCCCCTGGGCAGCGAGCAACTCCCGTGTCTCCTCGGGCGTGAAGCTCAGTTCGTCGGTGCGGATCTCCGCCAGAGTGCCGGCCAGCCGGTACCGGTGAAGGGGCAGCTGGGGGTCGGCCCGACCGCACATCACCAGGTGCAGCCGGCCGCCTGCGTTCCTCACGAGCAGATCCAGGCCGGCGATGATCGAGCGTTCGGTGAGGTTGTCGGCGTTGTCCAGGACCAGCACCACGGGCCCACGGCTCACGGCGATGTCCGCGGCCAGGCGTGAGACCAGCCAGCCGGGCGGCTCTCCGGCAACGCGCTCCGGGAGTTCCGACAACAGGCCGTCGACCTCGGACAACGCCTGGATGACATAGCGCCAGAAAGTGGCCGGGTCGTCGTCGTACTCGTCCAGGGTCAGCCACGCGATCGGCCGTCCGGCTCCCTGGCTGAACCGCCAGCCGGCCGCCAACGTGGTCTTGCCTGAACCGGCCGGCCCACTGAGCAGGGTGACGGGAAACCGTCGCGCATGCTGGTTGAGCAGCGCGACGAGCCGCCGACGGGTCACCGTCGCGTGCGTCGGCTCGGGTGGCGTCAGTTTCGGCGCCAGAATCGCCATCCCGCGCCGGTCCGAGGACGTGACGTGCTGTCCTGTCCGCACCGCCGCGTCTGCGGTGGACCGCTTCGTCATCTACTCCCCCAGGTCCAGCCCCGATGCCGCCTCCGTACGCCTTCTCGCCCCCGGCGCTCGTTTCGGCCGGGGGTGTCGCCGTGTCAGAGCCTTGCCGACCGGTTCACCTCGTGTCAGGGCCCAATGTCACGTAGCCGTCATGATCGGTCCGCGAGAACAGCCGGTCGGCGAGGTCGAGGCTGCCCGGACAACCTCCGGCCCGACTCACCTGCTCCGGGTGAGCGTGGGTGCCGGCCGGCCGGCGGACGGGTCGGGCGCTGCCACGTGCCGGGCCTGTCGTGCCCGCGGACGACGGCGAAGGTCACCCGTTCGAGGTGACGCCCCGCCAGGCGCCGACGACCATCCTGGGCGGCCTGCCCGAGCCTCGGTCCGGCCGCGCTCTCCCTGTGGTGACTGCGACATCCCGGACGACGCGGCATCCGACGTCGGCGGACGGCCGAGGCCGTCCCCGACACGCATCGCCCCCGCCGGATGAGTGGGCAGCACGCGAGCCGAGTACGGATCCCTCGCCCGCCCGAGCCGTGCCAGCGGCCCTGCGCGTGTCGTCTGCCGAAGACGATGCCGCCGGGCCCGTCGGGCGTCAGGCTCGTGGCGCCGGGCAACATCCGGGGGGCTCGGCTCAGGATCGGGAGGACGAGATTCCCCCACCGGCGGGAGGCATGCCATGACCACGCTCGCACTGCCGCGAAGCGACTTCGCCCTCCTCGACCGGCTCATTCTCGAGGCGTTCTGGGACCTGCGGTCGGCCCGGGCCCAGGCGGCACGCACGGGCAACGGCCGGAACCTGGACCGGCAGTCGCGGGCTGAGGAGCACCTGAACACCCTCCTGGAGTACCGGTACGCCGCGCGCGGCCGATGACGCACACTCCGGCAGGCGCGGCCGCTCCGGCCAGGAGCTCGGTTCCTCGGGGCCGCCCGCGGCACGACGGAGCCCCGGCCCGGAACTCGGCCGTCGGACGATGATCGCCGGGCGTAGGCTCCGCATCCGGTAGCGGCGTCGGCCGCTCGTGGGTGGCCCTGGACCCGGCGACCTCACCGGTCCCTGGGGAGAACCTCGTGTGCGCGTCTACTGCCCCGCGCTCCACCCGGCATGAGTTGCGGCCCGTCCCGGACATGACCCGCGTGCCGGACGACGACCTCGAGCACCTGGGCCTGGTCGCGGGTAGGGCCGCTGCCCGCGCCATCGAGCAGGCCCACCTGGCCGGCGCCACCCTCACGCTCAGGTCACACGGCACCACGGTGGTCCTGTGCGATCCGGCCGGGTCCTCCCGCTGACCGCGGAGCGCCACTCGTGGATGCCGGCGACGGGAGGTGGGCGGGTGTGGCGGCGAAACGGGCGGCCGAGATCCTCCGCGCGGCGTGGGGCGACTCCTCCGACGTCGACGGCCTGCCGGGCCGCCTGGCTGCCGCCTGTGTGCGCTCCCTGCCGGTCACCGGCGTGGGGATGGCGCTGATGACCGAGGAAGGACCCGCGGGGATCGTCGCGGCGACGGACGGCGCGGCGATCGAGCTGGAACAGCTCCAGTTCACCCTGGGCGAGGGACCGTGCGTGGATGCCTCGGAGACCGGGCGGCCGGTGCTGCAGCCCGACCTCGCCCGAACGGCGCCGCTGCGGTGGCCGGCGTTCGCCCACGGCGCGCTCGAGGCCGGCATCCGCGCCGTCTTCGCCTTTCCTCTGCGGGTCGGCGCCATCCGGATCGGGGTGCTCGACCTCTACCGAGACCGAGCCGGCACCCTCTCCCCCGACGAACTCAGCCAGGCGTTGTCCTTCGCTGACGCGGCGACGCTGGTCCTGTTGCACGCGCAGGCGGGGTCACCGGCGACGGAGTCGTTCCACGAGCTCGACGAGCGGGCCGAGGTGCATCAGGCGACGGGCGTGATCGCCGTCCAGGCGGAGGTCGGCCTGGCCGAGGCCCTGGTCCTGCTCCGTGCCCGGGCCTTCGCCGAAAGCCGCCCGGTCGGCGACGTGGCACAAGAGGTCCTCTCCGGGGCGGTCGACTTCGGAAACGCCGACGACAGTGGTTGACAGCAGCACACGGTGGCCGAGCGAATGAGCGGACGTGGTCGGCCGGAGGAGGAGGGCATGATGGCGCGCGAGCAACGCCTCACCGAGGTTTTCGTCGAGCTCGCCGACACCCTGGTCGAGGAGTTCGACGTCGTGGACTTCCTGCAGGTGCTCACCGAGCGCTGCGTGGAACTGATCGACACCGACGCCGCCGGGCTGATGCTCGACGACCAGCGCGGCAACCTGCAGGTGGTCGCCTACACCGACGAGTCCGCCCGACTGCTCGAGTTGTTCGAACTGCAGAAGGCGGAAGGCCCCTGCCTGGACTGCTTCGCCACCGGTCAGGTCATCACGAACGTGGACCTGGCCGACTCGAGGGCCCGCTGGCCGGTGTTCACCGAGGCGGCACTGGGGCTCGGGTTCACGTACAGCCACGCGCTGCCACTGCGCCTGCGGGGGCAGGTGCTCGGCTCGCTGAACCTCTTCAGCCTCGAGCGCAAGGCCCTCACCGACGACCACGTCGCCGTCGCCCAGGGCATGGCAGACATCGCCACCATCGGCTTGCTGCACGAGCGAGCCCTGCGCGATCAGGTCGTCCTGGCCGAGCAGCTGCAGACCGCGCTGCACAGCCGCATCGTGATCGAGCAGGCGAAGGGCGTGCTGTCGGCCCGCGCCGGCATCACCGTGAGCGAGGCCTTCAGCCGCATGCGCGCGCACGCACGCCGGACCGGGGAACAGCTGACCAGCGTCGCTGAGGCCGTGGTCGCCGCGAGGCTGCACCCGGGGCACCTCCAGCCGCCGCCGGACGCGCGGTGACCCCACGCAGCCGGCCCTCGGCACGCCGCTCCCTGTACGCGCCGGGACGCTCGATCCGAGGGCTCAGGCCCCGGGCTCGCGCTGGACGTCGTCGACGATGTCCTGGGCGATCTCGCGGAGACGTCGGTTGCCGCTGTTCGATCGCCGCACCAGTTCGTCGAAGGCGACTTCGGCGGAGCAGTGGTACTCCCGCATGAGGATGCCCTTCGCCTGGTCGATGACCCCCCGCGACTCCAGGGCCTTCTGGAGGTTGGCGGCGAGGGTGGCGGTGCCGGCGTAGACGCCGGCGTTGGCCACGGCGACCGCGGCGTAGGACGCGAAGGCGGTGGCCAGCTCCACGGTCGTCTCGTCGAACGGAGTGCCGTTGGTTCCGTAGATGTTCAGCGCGCCGACGGAGCGCCGTTCGACGGGCAATCCGGTGGACAGGGTGTGCGTGATGCCGTGGCGAGCCACGAGCCGCCCGAAGTCCTGATAGGTGTCGCTGTGGGCGGTGTCGGCTATCGGGATCGTCCGGCCGGACAGGGCGGCGTCCATGCACGGGCCGAAACCGGCCTCGTACTGTCGCTCGTCGAGCTGGGGGGCCAGCGGTCCGGTGAACGCGACGCTGAAGACCGCGCCGTCCTGCATCAGGGTGACCGAGACCTCCGCGGCGCCCGGGATGGTCTGCTTCGCCAGCTCCGCGACCCGGGCGAGGGTGTCGGACAGTGGCTGGGCGCCGAGCATGATCTTGCTCAGCTCGGCGAAGGCTTCTCGCGGGTCGGGTACCCGACCGGTCCGCTCGCCGGTAATGGGGTCCATGAGGACCTCGATCCCAGGATGGATCGCGTGGACCGCAGGTGGTTCCTCGCGACAGTCCATAGGGACGGCGTCGACCGGCGTGGCGCGAGCCCGAGCCGGGACGAGAACCGGCGGCAGGCTGGCCCGGTCGCCGTGGCCGGCCGCGACGATCGGCGCCTCCGCGCCGAGAGGACCGGACCGACTCACTGACGGCGACACTACTCCGGTGCGGCGGTCCGGTCGGTCGGTAGCGGCGACCGTTCCCGGCGGACGGTCAGCCGATCAGGCGCCGCATCGTCGTGATCGGCTGCTGCACGCACCACCGGGCGACTCGGAGGCCCAGGTACCAGAGGTCGACCCACTCGGGCGGCCGAACGGCACCGGGACGACGCGACGTGGGCACCGGCTGCTCCCGGGCGGGCTGCTGGGACACCAGCAGGTCGGCAGGGGACCGTCGTCCTCCGCCCCGGAGCGAGGCGAACGACGGGATCGGCGGCGCGAGCGCGGACTCCTCGTCGTCCGGAGTCCTGGTTCCCATGGACCCGACGCTAGTCGCTCGGGCCCGTCCGCCCTCACCCGCCTCCGAACCCGCCGGGGTCAGCCGGGATCGTCCTGGGCGGGTCCGCCGGGCGTCATGTCGACCGGGCGCTGAGCGGCATCCGGACGAGATGCCCCGGAGCGGCTGCGGTGCGGCCGAGTGGGCAATCGGAACGGACCCCGACGCCGGAGGATCCCCGAACTCCGTCGTGTCCGCGGCCGGCGCACCGGCTGCTCGACGACCACGCCGCCACCCTGCTCGTTCCCGTCCGTCAGGTCCCCGACCCCGGAGGTGCGCCGGGTCCAGCGCCGGATCAGTCGGCCGGGGGCCGCCGCCCCGAGCGTGCCGAGCGCCCGGCGCACCGGTGACAGGCGAGAGAGCAGGCGCCTGGGCTGCGGCAGGTCACCGAGCCCCTGTCTCAGCGACCCGGCCAGGGCGCCGGCGACGCGCGGTGCCGCGGCCGCCGTCCGCAGCGATGCGCGGAACAGCCGGACAGCGCCGGCCGCCGGTGGCGGCGACACCGCCGCAGCGTCTCGCTGCGGAGCGCGCGAGAGCCTCTTCTCCCGCTCCCACTCCGCGGTCGAGCTGCGGGCGAGTCCCATCACCAGCGCCGTGACGGCGAGGAACCCGACGGCGGTCACGAACAGCCACACCATGACGGACGCAGCCCCCAGTACGACCGTTGCCGTTCCGGCTCCGGATCGTCCGTCGGCATCGTCACGATCCCCCCGCCGGAAGCCGGCAACAAGAGAGCGCGTCCCGGCGTGCTCAACCGTTATCGAGCGTTGACGCCCGGCCCGCCCCGAGCCTGCGTATCAGGGCACGAGCTGACCCCCTGCGACAGCCCGGACGCGTGGCAGGGTGACGCATGGACATCCGCCGGGTCACCGCGGACGGCATCCGCGAGCTCAGCGCGGAGCAGCTGACGTCGTCGCCGTCCGACGGCGGCGTCCTGTGGGTCGACGTGCCGGAGTGGGACGACGAGGCGGCGGCCGTGCTCACGGAGCGGTTCGGCATCCATCCCCGCGCCGCCGAGGACTGCGCACGCCGCAACCCCGTGCCCAAGGTGCACGCGTACCCCGGGCACGTCTTCGTCGTCCTGCACGGGCCGCAGGTGGGAGCGCACGGGCACATCCACTACCTGGAGCTCGACCAGTTCGTCGGCTCCGACTGGGTGGTCACCGTGCACGGCCCGCTCAACCCGGCCGTCCCCCTCGAGGCGGCCCTCGCCGAGACCCGGGCGATCGCGCGGCGGATTGAGAGCGGGCGCCTGCACCCTGCCTCGGCGGCCGACCTCTCCTTCGCGATCGTCAGCGCCCTCAGCGGACGCCTCCGCGATCACCTGGTCGCGATGACGGAGGAGGTCTGGCGGCTGGAACGCCTGGTCACCGGTGGCGGCGGCGGCGACCCCGAGCAGTTCCTGGAGGAGCTGTTCGCGGTCCGGCACGGGCTGCTCGCCGTCTGGACGATGGCCACCCTGACCTGCGAGGTCTTCGGGCGGATGGCGACGCTTCGCATGTGGCCGGACGACGAGCACCGATTGCTGTTCGACCTGGAGGACCAGTTCCGCCGCCTCAGCAGGATGGCCGAGGGGCAGCGCGAGTACCTCCAGGGGGTCATCGAGTTCTTCCAGGCCCGGACTAACACGAAGATGACCATCGCGGCCGAGCGCCTGGCCGTCATCGCCGCGCTGACCCTTCCCATCACCGCTCTCTCGTCCGTGCTCGGGATGAACGTCATCGTGAGCACGCACACCCATGTGCTGTCCCTGGTCGTGCTGCTCGCCGTCATGGCCGTCATGTCCGCGGGGCTGCTCGAGTGGTCCAAACGCAAGGGCTGGTGGTGAGCCGGGATCCTCGCCGGCCGCGGACGGCTACCCGGCGCCATCGAGGGTGAGCCAGGTCAGCCCGGCGAGGAGCACCAGCCCGAACAGCAGCTACTGGGCGACCAGGACGATCAGCGCATTCACCGGGCCCTGACCGTCATGCGCCGGCACTCGCCGGCTTGCGGCTCCGCCAGGCCTCGGCCGCGACCGGCACGAGGGACACCGCGACGACGGCCACGATGAACAACTCGATGTGGTTCCGCACGAGCGCCACGTGGCCGAGCCAGTAGCCGAGCAGCGTCACGGTCGTCGTCCAGGCGAGGCCGCCGACCAGGCTGTAGAGCGCGAAGCGGCGGAAGTCCATCCGGGCGACCCCGGCCATCACGGTGGCGAAGGTGCGCACCACCGGGACGAAACGAGCCAGCACGATCGTGCGGGCACCGTTGCGGTCGAAGAAGTCCTGGGCGCGCTGCACGTGCCGCTGCTTGAACAGCCGGGAGTCCTCCCGCTGGAACACCGCCGGGCCGGCCGTGCGGCCGATCCACCAGCCGACGAGGTTCCCGGCCACGGCCGCGACCGGCAGGAGGAGCAGCACCAGCCAGAGGGGTGCCACCAGGCCGCCCGCCACCAGGAGGCCGGCGGTGAACAGCAGCGAGTCCCCCGGCAGGAAGAAGCCGACGAGGAGACCGCACTCGGCGAAGAGGACCACCTTCATGCCGACCAGGCCGAACGTGTCGATCAGGTGCGTCGGATTCAGGAGGGCGCTCACCGACCGGACGGTAGGGCGGGTCCTGGCAATGACCTGGACGAGCGCTCCCGGTCGCCTGTGAGGCGAGCAGCTCAAGAGTGCGACTTCGCCCGGTGCATGGCGAGGACGTCGAGGCCGAAGTCGGCGCCGGGATCGCGCCACACCGAGTGCGCGTGGTTGGCGCCCCGCTGTGTGTTGTCCCACTCGACGAGCAGGCGGGGGCCCTGGAGGCGGTAGTAGTGCGGATCGCCGGGCGCGGTGGAACCCGCCCAGGCGACGTGCACGGCATCGAGGGCGTCCTCGTCGTCGTACCGGGAGAGCACGGAGACCTCGGACGGGACGCGGTCGAGGTAGGTGCCGAGCAGCGCCCGCAGCATGCCGCGCTGCTCGGCATCCAGCTCCGCCGCGGCCACGCCCCTGGGTTCCGCCGTGTACTCGAGCGCCCCGTGGTCGGCGTCCGCGTAGCCGGCTGCCTCGTCGATCGCGTCGCTGAGCGCCTGCAGCTTCGCCTGCTCCGCCGAGTCTTGGAACCGCTCGTCCCGCCAGATCCCGGCGAGCGGGATCACCCGGTCGCCCGCTGCGACCGTCGTCCGGTTGGCCGTGACGAGGTCCGACGGAGCCTTCGGCAGCAGCACCGCGCGGGCCGCCAGTTCCGTGGGCAGCGACCGGACGAGGTCGCGCGCGAGGTCCTCGACGCGGGCCAACGGCCGGTCCACCGCGCCGCCGAGCAGCGGAGACGTGGCGGGGTCCGCGCCGAGGAAGCACGGGGTCGTCGCGACGACCGCGCCGTCGACGACGAGGTTGTTCAGGGAGACGTGGTGGCCCCCGAACCGCCACCCCCACGGTTCGCTGCCGCCGGGTTGCCCGAAGACGCGCAGGTAGTAGAGGCCCGGGTCGCGGCCCCGTTCCCGGTCGAAGCGGGCGACGAAGCCCTCGACCCGGTCGAGGACGTTCTCCAGGCCGACGATCGTCGCCACGGTGACGTAGCCGGCCATCGACAGGCCCGATGCGACGAGCCGCATGGCCGCCCGCTGCTGGGCCGGCCGCTGCTCGTGGAAGGTCAGCCCGCCGTGATCGGTGGGTGTGTAGAACCAGCGCCGGCGTTCGGCGTCGGAGGCGTCGCTCCCGGGGACGGCGCCCGCCGCGACCGCCCGCTGCCGCGGGTCGAGCGTGTCCAGCCAGGCGCCGGCCGCCTCGGCCATCCGCCGGGCCACCTCACGAGCGGGACCGTCGTCCCCGGCGGTCGGCTGAGCGGCCATGCGGCAATCTAGCGCCGCCCCCCACCGGCGTGCCCGGTGAGAATCCACTGGACGTCCCGTGCTCGGCGGGACGGACCTTCCGGTGCGAGCGCCTCGACCGTACTGTCGGCGACCCATCACGCCAGGCCGGACGCCGGCCGGCCACGGTCCCCACGGAGGTGCCCCACGTGCCCACCCCCACCGACGAACGGCCTGAGCTGCTCACCGTCATCGCCTACATGCGTGCGGCGCCGGGCAAGCGCGACGAGCTGCGGGCGGCGCTCGAGGCCCTGATCGGGCCGACGCGTCAGGAGAAGGGCTACGTCAACTACGACCTGCACCAGAGCATCGAGGACCCCGACCGGTTCTTCTTCTACGAGAACTGGGAGTCGGCAGAGGACCTCGACGCGCACCTCGCGGCGCCGCACCTGGTGGACTTCGCCGCGAGGATCCCCGACCTCCTCGACGAGAGCGGCCTCTCGGTCAACCGGGTGCACCGGCTCGCGTGACCGGACGAGGTCGACGCCGAGAGGTTCCCGGCATCGGCTGATGAGTGAGCATCAGGCAGACGGCCAGCACCGTGGTCACCGGCGCCCACAGCACCAGCCCGTCGGCGGACAACCGGCCGAGTGCGGCCGCCGGCGTCATGAGCGCCGCCGGTGCCACCCAGCTCACCAGCTGCACGAGGGCCGGGGACCACGCCCGCCGGTGCAGCCACGCGGCGCTCCCCCCGGCGAAGATCCCGACCGCGGCCACGGCTGCCGGCCAACCGTCGGCGGCCGTGATCGTCCACCCCCTCAGCAGCACGACCAGGCCGACCAGCGGCACCAGGAGGGTGATCGCGTAGTTCGCGAGAACGGCTCGCACGCTCACCTCGTGCGACCGGGACGCACCCGGGGCGTCGAGGGGATCTGCCGCGGAGCCGAGCAGGCTCGAGCTCACCCAGCCACCTCCAAGGCATGGCGCCGTTCGGCACCGGCGGAGTCGGCGGCCATGCGCACGGACAGCGTGGCGGCATCGGCGCCGACAAACCCGAGCAGCGCGGAGCCCCGGCTGGTCTGCCAGGGCTGGCCGATGACGTAGAGGCCGGGCACCTCGGCGACGCCGGCGGTGTGGCGGAACCGCCCGTCGACCACGGCACCCGGCACGTGCAGCCACGAATAGTCGGTGCGGTAACCGGTTGCCCACACGACCGCGTCGACGTCCAGGCTGGTGCCGTCGACGAAGACCGCGGTGCGGCCCGCGACGTCGGTCAGCCGCGGCCGGAAATCCATGCCGCGACGGCGGAGTTCTCGGCTGCGGGTGCCGATGACGAGGTCGCCGCGCGTCCGCAGCCGGCGGGCGATGCGGCTGTCGGTGGGCACGGTGAAGAAGCCGGACCTCGTCAGCCAGAAGAACAGGTCACGGCCGGCGATCCGCTGCGGCAGCTCCGTGGGCCGCGAACCCACCGCGACGGTCACCGAGCAGGTGTCGGCGAGTTCGGCGGCGATCTGCAGGCCCGAGTTGGCCGCACCGACGACCAGGACCCGGCCACCCGCGGGCAGCTGCGCCGGGTTGCGGTACTCGGCGCTGTGCACCTGCGGCACATGCGGGTCCATGTGGGCGGCCAAGGCGGGCGTCCGCGAGGTCTGGAACGGCCCGGTGGCGACGACGACCTGGCGCGCGGAGAGCACCTCGGTAGGCGTGGTGACGGCGAAGCGGCCGTCGGGCGTCCGGTGCACCCGCAGCACCGGCGAGTTCAGCCGCACCGGCAGGCGGAAGTGGGCGGCGTACGCGGCCAGGTAGTCGGCGACGTCGTCCTTCGTCGGGTGGGTTTCGGCCGGAGCCGGGAACGGCAGGCCGGGCAGCGAGTCGTACTGCGCCGGGCTGAACAGGCGCAGCGAGTCCCAGCGCGAGCGCCACGAGTGCCCGACCTCCGGGCCCGCCTCGAGCAGCAGGAAGTCGGCCCGACGGCGGGCGAGCTGGTGGCCGAGGGCGAGTCCCGCCTGGCCGGCACCGATGACGATGACATCGAGAGAACTGGTCATGCCGGCGACGCTAGGAACGCCGCCGCGGCGTCACGCCGGGAGAATCGCCGGGTTTCAGAGGTCGAGGGACAGGGCGGTCAGCTCGGCGCGGGAGGCGACCCCCAGCTTGGTGAACACGTTGCGCAGGTGGAAGTCGACGGTGCGCGGGCTGACGAACAACTGCGCGGCGACGTCGCGGTTCGACAACCCCTGCCGCACCAGGGCCGCGACCTGGCGTTCCTGCGCGGTGAGGTCGGTGGCGGTCGAGACGTCGCGGCGGCGGGCGGTCTCCCCGGAGGCCCGGAGCTCCTGCGCGGCTCGTTCTGCCCACGGGCCCGCACCGACGTCCTCGAACACCGCGAGGGCGGCACGCAGGTGCTCGCGGGCGTCGACCCGCCGCCTCGCGCGGCGCAGGTGCTCGCCGTAGGCCAGTTCGGTCCGCGCGCGGTCGGGCAGCCGGCGTGACCTCGCGTGCGCGGCCAGCGAAGCCTCGAAGAACTCGTCGGCGGCCGGGCCCTCGGCCAGCAGCGCTCGACCGTGCTCGGCGAGCGCCAGCGCACTCGGGGTACCGGTGCCCTCGGCGAACGCGACCACCTCGTCCAGCCAGGCGCGGAGCACGTCGAGGCGGCCTGTGCGGACGGCGGCGTCGAACAGGTCCAGCGCCGCCATCCGGCGCATCAACGGCATCCGGATCTGCTCGAGGTGGTGCAGTGCCGTGAGCGGCTGCGGGGCGGCTCGCAGGCCTCGGGTCCAGTTGATCATGTCGACCACCTGGCCGTCGGTGATGCCGACGGGGTGGGTGTCCCGCAGTTCGGCAGCCCGGGCCAACCGTTGATCGGCGCCGTCCTCCCCGCGCAGCGCCGAGACCAGGGCGAGCTGCGCGGTCGGCAGCGTCGCCATGCCGTCGTCGTGCATGCCGGCCGTCAGCGACAGGGCCTCGGCCGCGGCGGCCGCCGCGTTCGTCCACGACCCGGTCGCGACGTGCGAGAAGAAACCGCGGGTCAGGGCGTGCTCGACCATGTTGAGCGCGCCGGCCCGGCGCGCGGCGCCCAGCTGGTCCTCGTGCAGCCGGAGGCTCCGCTCGTCGTCGTCGATCACCCACGCGGCGATGGCCAGGTTGGGCTGCAGCACGTGGTCGCCCTCGAGCGGGTGCGCGTCGGTGAGCGCGAAGGCGCAGCGGAAGGCCTCCGCGGCGGCTGCGGGGTCGGTGCGCCCCAGCGCCCGGAACCCGTGCATCAGCGAGAACGCCACGCGGACGACGGCCGGGGCCTCGGGCCGGGGCTCCGGCACCAGCGCGACCGGGTCGAACGCCCGCGACGACCGGGCGCCGAAGGCGGACAGCGACGCGGTGAGCATCGCCAGCTGCCGGGCCAGGGCGTCGTCGGCACCGGCGGCCGCCTCGGCCGCCCGGACGATGAGGTCGTAGCCGTCGTTGAGCGACCGGGTGTTCCACTCGACCTGCCCCTGCAGTGTCAGCAGGCGCGCCCGCAGCACCGGATCGGTGATCTCCGGGGCTGCGGCGGTGGCCAGGGCCGCGGCCCGCGACGGGTGCGCACCCTGCCAGGCCGACGACGCGGCCAGGTACAGCCGCCGGCCGCGGTCCTCGCCCCCGACGGTCAGCTCGGCGGCGCGCGCCCACGCGGCTGCCGCGGCCTCGTGACCGCCGCGCCCCGCTGCCCGCTCGGCCACCCCGTCGAGGGCGGTGACCACCTGCTCGTCCGGCCGGTCGGCCGCGGCGGCCAGGTGCCAGGCGCGCCGGTCGTCGTCCCCGATCAGGGCCTCGGCCAGCGCGCGGTGGACGGCGCGTCGCTGCGCGCTGGTGGCCGCCCGGTAGACCGCCGAGCGGACCAGCGGGTGGTAGAGGGTCACCGCGGCGCCGTCGATCTGCAGCAACCCGGCCCGCTCCGCGGCGTCCATCGCCTCGTCGTCGGCGCCGAGCCGCTCGGCGGCGTCCCGCACGACGGTCAGGCGGGCGGTGTCGTCGGCGGCGGCGACGAGCAGGAACCGCTGCGCCGGCTCCTCGAGGCGGCGGAAGCGGTCGAGGAACGCCCGCTCCACGCCTCCGGTCGACGGGAGCTGGGTCGGCAGCGGAGCCCGCCCGGCCAGCTGGTCGGGGTCCAGGGCGCCGGCGAGCTCGCCGAGGGCGAGCGGGTTGCCGCCGGTGGCCGCTACGAGGCGGCCGCACACCTCGGCGTCGACCTCGCCGCCGGCCCGCTCGGAGAGGATCGCGGACGCCGCCTCGTCGCCGACCCCGCCCAGGACGACGGCGGGCAGATCGGGCGCCTCGAACGAGCGGGCGTCCCCGTCGCGGGCGGCGAACAGCAGCGCGATCCGTTCGTCCTGCAGACGCCGCGCGACGAACAGCAGCGCAGCGTTCGAGCCGTCGTCCAGCCAGTGCGCGTCGTCGACGACGGCGAGGATCGGCGCGGCCTCGGCGGCGTCGGCGAGCAGGCTCAGGGTGCCGAGGAAGGCGAGGAACCGGTCGCCCTCACCCTCGGCCTCCCCCATCGCCGCCTTCAAGGAGGTGCGCTGCGGCGCCGGTAGGGACTCGATCGCGGCGCGCAGCGGCCAGAGCAGTCGCTGGAGGGCGGCGAACGCGAGCGGGGACTCCGACTCGACCCCGGACGTACGGAGCACCCGCATGTCGGAGGCGGAACCGAGGGCGTCCGCCAGGAGCGTGGACTTGCCCGAGCCGGCGACGCCGCGGACGACGACCGCGCCACCCCGGCCCGCCCGGGCGGCGTCGAGCACGGCAGAGATCGCCGCGCGCTCGGTCTCCCGTCCGGCCAGCACGCAGCCGACCGTACCGAGCGGCACGGGCAGCACCCCCGAACGCGAACCTGGCGAATTTCCCGGCGTGAGCGACGTCCCCGGCCGCGAGCGTGGCAGCCGATGGACCCCACGACCCGAGGAGAAGAGATGTCGGCCCACACGACCGTCGACGCCCACCACGGCGCGACGACTCCGGACGCGGACGAGCCGCGCCGGCCCTGGACGATCTTCGCGCTGATGATCGCCGCCCAGTTCATGGTGATCCTGGACGTCTCGGTGGTGAACGTCGCGCTGCCGTCGATCAGCGAGTCGCTGCACCTGTCCTCCGCCGACTACCAGTGGACGATCAGCGCCTACGTGCTCCTGTCCGGCGGACTGCTGCTGCTCGGCGGCCGCATCGCCGACCTGCTCCGGCGGCGCGGCGCCTTCGTCACCGGGGTGGGGCTGTTCACCGCGGCCTCACTGGCCAGCGGCCTGGCGCAGACCCCGTCGACCCTGATCCTGGCGCGAGCCGCGCAGGGTGCGGGCGCCGCGCTGCTCACCCCGGCCGCGCTGTCGATCATCATGACCGCCTACGCGGGCCGTCAGCGGCAGAGCGCACTCGCCGTCTGGGGCACCGTGGGCAGCCTCGGCATCGCCGCCGGCGTGCTCTTCGGCGGCGCGCTCACCAGCGCGCTGGGCTGGCGGGCGGTCTTCTTCATCAACGTGCCGATCGGCGTCGCCGTCGTCGTGGGCACGCTGCGCGCGGTCGACCGCGGCACCGCGCACGCCGGTGCGCTGCGCCGGCTCGACGTCCCGGGCGCACTCACCCTCGTCGCCGGCCTGCTGGCGCTCGTGTTCGGCATCGAGGCCATCCGCTCCGCCGGCGCGACCGCACCCCGCACCTGGATCTCCCTCCTCCTCGCGGCCGTCCTGCTGACCGGCTTCGGCCGACTCGAGCGGCGTGCCACCGACCCCCTGGTGCCGCCCTCGACCTGGCGGATCCGCTCGCTGGTCTCCGCGTCCGCCGTCATGGCGGGTGTCACGGGAGCCGTCGTCGGGACGATCTTCCTGACGTCCCTGTACCTGCAGGCCGTCATCGGCTCCTCCCCCGTCGTCGCCGGACTGCAGTTCCTGCCGCTGGCCGGGGCGATCACCCTGGCCGCCGCGGGAGCGTCGAAGGTGATCGGCCACCTGGGTGCCCGCACACTGATCCTCGGTGGCCTCGTCGTCATGGCCGGGGGCGTGCTCCTGCTGGCCGCCAACGCCGGAGGCACCTCCTACGCCGCCGACGTGCTCCCCGGCTTCCTGCTCGTCGGGGCCGGCGTCGGACCGATGTTCGTGGCGATCGCGGTCGCCGCGATGGGCGACGTCCCCGCGGAGCGGTCGGGCCTGGCCAGCGGGCTGATGATGACGGGCCACGAGATCGGCGCCGCCCTCGGCGTCGCCGCGCTCACCGCCGTCGCCGGCGACCTGGCGACGACGTCCGGCCTGGTCGACGGCTACGGCCGCGCCTTCGTGGTGACCGCCGCGGCCCTCGCCGGGCTGTTCCTGCTCGCGCTCCTCGCCGTCCCCGGCGGAAAGCCGGCGGTCGCCGCCGGGCACGCCGCCGGCCACGGCGTGCACGGCGCCCACGGGCACTGACGCTTCCGGCCGAAACCCGGCGATTTCCCCGGCGAGAGCCCGCCCCTTGCGCACCGAGGCTCGGTCCCAGTGCCAACCGCTCCCACAACCCGAAGGAGTTCCCATGCTGTCCGACACGCCCCGCACCTTCATCGGCTCCACGACCTTCACCGTCACCGGCATGACCTGCGACCACTGCCGTCGCGCGGTCACCGAGGAGATCTCCGCCGTCGACGGCGTCGAGTCCGTCGACGTCGACCTGACCTCCGGCACGGTCACCGTCACCACGGCCGGGCCGGTCGACCGGGCCGACATCGCCGCCGCCGTCGACGAGGCCGGCTACGCCCTCGTCCCGTGACCTCCCCCGCGGCGGCGGGAGACCGAACGCTCCCGCCGCCGCACCGCCCACTCCCCCACCGCACCGAAGGAGACCCGTCGCCATGACCGACACGTACGAGTACCTCGTCCACGCCCGCCACCAGGAGCTCATGCGCGAGGCGCAGGTCGCCCGGCTGGCCCGCTGCCTCCAGCCGTCCCGCCCGTGGCGACGTTCCCGCCGGCGCCCCTGCTCCTGACGCCCCGATCCCCGCGCCGGCACCCGCCGGTGGCCGTCCCGTTCCGAGCACGAAACCCGGCGAGATCGCCGGTCCGACCCCGGTGGCCGCCGCGAACGATCGGCCGCAGCCGCAGCACCCCGTCCCCCAGGAGTTCCGATGACCACCACCGCGCCGACAACGGCTCCCCCGACGACCGCCGGCTGCACCCTCGACATCGGCGGCATGACCTGCGCGTCCTGCGTCGGCCGCGTCGAGAAGGCGCTGAACCGGGTGGACGGCGTCACCGCGGCCGAGGTCAACCTCGCGACCGAGGTCGCCACCGTCCGCTTCGACCCCTCCTCGATCGGCCTCGCCGAACTGACCGCCGCCGTCGCGAAGGCCGGCTACACCGCCACCCCGCGCCGCGAGACGCCACAGCCGGCCGCTCCCGATGCCGCGCCCACCGAGGGGGACGACGAGGCGCACCTGACCTCGCTGAAGCGCCGGTGGCAGATCACGCTCGCCACCGGTCTGGGCCTCATGGTGCTCATGTACGTGCCGCTCTACCTCGACACGATGGACTGGCTGATGCCGGCGATCCTCGTCGTCGCCACCGGAGTGCAGTTCTGGGCCGGTCGCGACGTCTACCGCGCCGCCTGGACCGCGGCCCGGCACCGCTCGACCAGCATGAACACGCTGGTCGCGCTGGGCACCGGCGTCGCGTGGAGCTACAGCGCCTTCGTCACCCTGTGGCCGGCCGCCGCCGAGCGGTGGGGCCTGCCGCTGCACGTCTACTTCGAGACGTCGCTGGTGATCCTCGCGCTCGTCCTCGCCGGCCGGTGGATGGAGGCGAAGGCCAAGAAGCGCACCGCCGCCGCGATCACCGCCCTCGTCGGCCTGGCGCCGAAGACCGCGCGCGTGCTGCGGAACGGCGCGGAGGTCGACGTCCCGGTCGAGCAGGTCGTCGTCGGCGATCTCGTGCGGGTGCGCCCCGGCGAGAAGCTGCCGGTCGACGGCGTCGTCACCGACGGGGCGACGGCGGTCGACGAGAGCATGCTGACCGGCGAGAGCCTGCCGGTGGACAAGGGCGTCGGCGACCAGGTCATCGGCGCCACGCTCAACCGCACCGGCACCATCGTGCTGCGGGCCACCGCCGTCGGGGCGGACACCGCGCTGGCCCAGATCGTCCGCCTGGTGGAGGACGCGCAGGGCTCGAAGGTGCCGCTGCAGCGGCTGGCCGACCGGGTGTCGGCCTGGTTCGTGCCGATCGTGCTCGTCCTGGCCGCGGCCACCTTCGCCGCCTGGGCGCTGTTCGGCCCGGCCACCGGCTCGATGACCATGGCGATCACCACCACGATCGCCGTCCTGATCATCGCCTGCCCGTGCGCCCTGGGGCTGGCGACGCCGACCGCCGTCATGGTCGGCACCGGTCGGGCCGCCGAGCTCGGCATCCTGATCGGCAACGGCGACGTCCTCGAGACGGCCCGCCGGGTCACCGCCGTCGTCCTCGACAAGACCGGCACGATCACGCGGGGCAGGCCGGCGCTCACCTCGATCACCCCGCTCGCGGCCTGGACCGAGGACGACGTGCTGGCGCTGGTCGCCGCCGCCGAGACGGGCAGCGAGCACCCGGTCGGCGAGGCCATCGTCGCCGCCGCGACCGCCCGCACCCTGGACGTGCCGCCCCTGACCTCCTTCGAGGCGGTCCCGGGCCATGGCATCGACGCCGTCGTCGGTGGCCGGTCGGTGCTCGCCGGCAACGCGGCGCTCATGGCCGCCCGCGGGGTGGACGTCGCCCCGCTGGCCGGCACCGCCGCCACCGAGGCCGCGGCCGGACGCACCCCGATGTTCGTCGCGGTCGACGGGCAGCCGGCCGGCGTCGTCACCGTCGCCGACACCGTCAAGCCGGAGTCCGCGGAGGCGGTCGCCCAGCTGACCGCGCTCGGCGTCCAGGTGTGGATGCTGACCGGCGACAACGCCGCCACCGCGGCCGCGATCGCCGAGCAGGTGGGCATCGAGCACGTGCTCGCCGAGGTGCTGCCGGCCGACAAGGCGGCGACGGTGCGCGAACTGCAGGCGCAGGGGCACGTGGTGGCGATGGCGGGCGACGGCATCAACGACGCGGCGGCGCTCTCGGCCGCCGACGTCGGCATCGCGATCGGCACCGGCGCCGACGTGGCGATCGCCGCCTCCGACATCACCCTCGTCGGCGGCGATCTGCGCGGCATCGTCTCGGCGATCGCATTGTCCCGGCGGACCGTGACCACGATGAAGCAGGGGCTGGGCTGGGCCTTCGGGTACAACCTCCTGCTCATCCCGGTCGCCGCCGGAGCCCTGTTCTGGTGGAACGGCCTGCTGCTCGACCCGGTGCTCGCCTCGGCGGCCATGGCGATGAGCTCGGTCAGCGTGCTCACCAACGCCCTGCGGCTACGCCGGTTCCGCCGTCCCGCGTCGGTCGGCGAGATCCTGCGCCCGCCGCTGCGCGCGCGGATCGGGCAGTACGCCTACCTGGTCGGTGTCGCCGTCGTCGCGCTCTCGCTGGGCGCCGGGCTGACGGCCGTCTCGCGGATGGACTTCGCCGAGCGCGGCATGAACGGCCAGCTGGCCTGGGCGCAGGGCACGGGCATGCCGATGCGTCCGGCGATGAGCGTGATGATGACCGCCGAGGTGCCGCCGACCGACGCCGCCGACGCGGGCGTCGACGTCCGCCTCGCGGTGCCGGCCGACGCCCGGCCCGGCGGGCCCACCCGCGTGCGGATCGACGTCCTCGACACCGCGACCGGCGAACCGGTCCGGGACATGACCCGCAGCCACGAGGCCTGGATGCACCTGATCGCGACCCGCGACGACCTGGGCACCTTCACCCATGTGCACCCGCAGCCGACCGGCCGGCCCGGTCAACTGGCCGTGGACATCACCTTCCCGACCGCCGGCCGGTACATCGTGAACACCGAGTTCCGGCGGCAGGGCGAGATGGGCGACGTCCACCAGCGGCAGGTGCTCACCATCAGTGGTGCCGCACCCGCTCCGGTGGCGCTTCCCGAGAGCCCGCGGACCAGGGTGGTGGACGGCGTCCGGGTCGGGCTGGCCGGCGCAGCGGAGGCCGGCCGCCGCAGCGACCTGCACTTCTCCTTCGCCGACGCCGCCACCGGTCGGCCGATCGACGACCTGCAGCCCTACCTCGCGGCAGCCGGGCACATCGTGATCATGCGCGCCGACGGCCAGACGTTCGCCCACGAGCACGCCGAGGTGACCGATGCGGCCGGCCGGCCGGTCTTCGCCCTGCCGGGCCAGACCTTCGGACCGGAGCTCGAGGTGCACGCCGACTTCCCGACCGCCGGCACCTATCAGCTGTGGGGCCAGTTCCGCCTGGCCGACGGCGACCTCATTACCGTTCCCTTCACCGTCCAGGCCCGCTGACCTAGGAGGATCCGTGACCGAAGCCGACGACCGGCCGATGCCACCGACGGCCCCCCGGCAGCGTGTGATCGGCATGCTGGGCGGGATGAGCTGGGAGTCGACCGCCGAGTACTACCGGCTGGCCAACGAGGGCGTCCGGGCCCGGCTCGGCGGCCTGCACTCCGCCCGGATCGTGCTCGCCTCGCTGGACTTCGCCGAGATCGAGGCCCTGCAGGTCGCCGGCGAGTGGGACCGCGCCGGTGACGTCCTGGCCGCCGCGGCGGCCCGGCTGGAAGCGGCCGGCGCGGAGCTGCTCGTGCTCTGCACCAACACGATGCACAAGGTCGCCGACCGGGTGCAGGCAGCGGCCGGCATCCCGCTGCTGCACCTGGCCGACACCACCGCCGCGGCGGCGGGCGCCGCGGGGGTGACGACGGTCGGCCTGCTGGCCACCGCGTTCACGATGGAGCAGGACTTCTACCGCGACCGGCTCGCCGGCCACGGCCTGCGCGTGCTCGTCCCGGACGCAGACGACCGCGCCGCGGTGCACCGGGTCATCTACGACGAGCTCTGCCGAGGCGTCGTCCGCGAGGAGTCGCGCCGGCTCTACCGTCAGGTCATCGAGCGGCTCGTCGCGGCCGGCGCGCAGGGCATCGTCCTCGGCTGCACCGAGATCGAGCTGCTCATCGGCCAGGCCGACAGCCCCGTCCCGGTGTTCCCGACGACCCGGCTGCACGTCGAGGCCGCGCTCGACGCGTCGCTGCAGCCGGGTCCGCTCGCGACGACCCGATGACGTCGCACGTGGCGGTCCGCCCGGCGCGGATCGAGGACGCCGGACCCCTGGCCGCCCTCTACCGGGACAACCGGGAGCACCTGGCGCCGTTCGAACCGGACCGGGACGAGGCGTTCTTCACCGAAGCAGGTCAGGCGGCGCGCCTCGAGGCCCTACTGGCCGAGCAGGAGCAGGGCCGCGCCTACCCCTATCTGATCGAGGTGGACGGTTCGCCGGTCGGGCGCGTCACCGTCACCAACGTCGCCCGCGGCGCCTTCCGCAGCGGCTCACTGGGCTACTGGGTCGCGGCCGACCGGACCGGCCGGGGCGTGGCCACCGCGGCCGTCGTCGAGGTGCTGGGCCAGTGCTTCACGCGCCACGGCCTGCACCGTCTGGAGGCCGGCACGCTCGTCGACAACCACGCCTCCCAGGCGGTGCTGCGCCGCACGGGGTTCACCCTGATCGGCCGGGCGCCGGGCTACCTGCTCATCAGCGGCCAGTGGCGCGACCACCTGCTCTTCCAGCGGCTGGCCGACGCACCGCCCGACGTCCTCCACCCACGCCAGGTGTGACCGCACGGGCGCATTGACTGCTCCCCGCACCGGGTGTAGACCGGCGCGACGGCGAGTGCATCAATGGCGGCACGCTCTGGGGGCGCGATGAGCGAGCGCACCGGCTGCGTCGTCGTCGGCGGCGGGCCCGCGGGCATGGTGCTGGGCCTCCTGCTCGCACGGGCGGGCGTCGAGGTCACCGTGCTGGAGAAGCACGCCGATTTCCTGCGTGACTTCCGCGGCGACACGGTGCACCCGTCGACGCTGCAACTGCTCGACGAGCTCGGTCTCGCCGATCGCTTCGCCGAGCTGCCGTACACCCGGGTCGAGGAGGTCGCCTTCCCCATCGGCGACGATCGCCAGATCGTCGTCGCGGACTTCCGCCGGCTGCGCGTGCCCTATCCGTACGTCGCCATGGTGCCGCAGTGGGACCTGCTCAACCTGCTCGCCGACGCCGGCCGGGAGGAACCCACCTTCTCGCTCCGGATGCGGACCGAGATGACCGAGCTCGTCCAGGAGGGTGGTCGCGTCCGCGGGGTCCGGTACCGCACCGAGGACGGCGGCACCGGCGAGATCCGCGCCGACCTGGTCGTGGCGTGCGACGGCCGCTGGTCGACGGCCCGCCGGCAGGCGGGCCTGCGATCCACGGACTTCCCGGTGCCGATCGACGCCTGGTGGTTCCGGCTCCCCCGCGAGCCCGACGACGAGCCGGCCACCTTGCGGCCCCGCGCGGGTCCTGGCCGCTTCGCCGTGGTCATCCCCCGAGACCGCTACCTCCAGATCGCCTACATCGGACGCAAGGGCACCGATCCGCAGATGCGGGCCCGGGGCGTCGAGCGCTTCCGCGCGGACGTCGCCGCGCTCATGCCCGAGCTCGCCGGCCGGGTCGACACCCTGGCCTCGATGGACGACGTGAAGCACCTGGACGTCCGCGTCGACCGGCTGCGCCGATGGCATGCCGACGGGCTGCTGTGCATCGGCGATGCGGCGCACTCGATGTCTCCGGTCGGAGGAGTCGGCATCAACCTGGCCGTGCAGGACGCCGTGGCCGCGGCGACCCTGCTCGCGGGGCCACTGCGGCGGGGAACGGTGACCCCGAAGGATCTGGCCGCTGTCCGCACGCGGCGGATCCTGGCGACGGCCGCCGTCCAGACCGTGCAGCGGCTGATGCACCGCGGCCTGGTCGTGCCGATCCTGGAGGGACGGCGGATGAGTCCGCCCACGCCCGTGCTGGCCGTGCTGCGCCGTGTTCCGCAGCTCTCCTCCGTCCCCGCGTACCTGATCGGCGTCGGCCTACGCCCGGAACACGCGCCGGACTTCGCCAGGAGAACCGGGTCCGCGGCACCGACCGAGCGCCCTGCCGCGCGCATCCGGCGTCTGCGTACGCACTGAGTCGCCGCCCGTTACGGCCACACCGAGATCACGGCGTGCGCACTCGCACCCGACCGGGTTGCAACATGCCGCAAGATGGTCGGGTGCTCTCGATCGAGCTGGCCCGCGCCCTCCGTGACGCCGGACTGCACTGGACACCCGCCCGCGGCGACAGCTTCGTCATCTCCGACCGAGGCATGGACTCCGACATCTTCGTGCTGTCCGACATGACGATCGAGGTGCACCAGTTCCCCGCGGGACCCGTCATCGGCTTCAACGGGACGACGGAGTGGGCGCTGGACTCGGTCGACCAGTCGCAGACGCTGTGGGTGCCGGCCGAGCACCAGTTGCGCGAACTGCTCGGTGACGCCTTCGCCGGGCTGGCCCCCACGGGCGACGGCTACCGGGTCACGCTCCGGTTCGACGGCTCGACCAGCGGGCACGAGGGGTCCGATGCCGCCGAGGCGTACGCCTTGGCGCTGCTCCACCTGATGAGGTCCCGGCACGCCCGATGAGCCGACCGGGCCCGCTGACCGGCGCTCCACCAGCAGACCGGCCGGTCGACCGCTCGGCCGAGCGGCTTCCGGGCCGGCTCTCCCGCCCGCGACCGTCGGCACGTCGGCGGAGGCTCACATCGGCGCGGCGCCGCAGTCACCGGCATACGTCCAGTCGTCGAAGCGGCCGCCGCACGTCGCGCCGTAGTCCTGGTACGGGGACGCGTACGCGGAGATCAGGAACAGGTCGTCGCAGCTGCTCAAGGAGCCGTCGGAGCATTCCACGGCGACCAGGTACAACAGCGTCTCGCAGTCGGACGTCACACCGTCCAGGCAGCCGTTCACCAGCGCGGTGGTCTCCTCGTCCCCGGAGGCCTCCGGCAGGTCGGCGTCCAACTCCTGAGGGTCGACCTGGCCGTCTCCCCGCGGCACGGGTCCGGGCTCGATGACGGACGTGCCCCTGTCCCCGCCGGAGCCGCCGTCGTGGTGGAGGTACAGACCGACGCCGCCGGTCGCCACCGAAAGCAGACCTGCCACGGCGGTGAGCACCCCGGGCAGGCTGGTCATGAAACCCAGGAAGCCTCCGCGCCGCGTCGTGCTCTCCTGTGACATGACGTTCCGCGGCTTCGACTGCGGCGGGTGCCGGCCCCGGGGCGACCGGTCGCCCGTGGGTGGGGCCTCGTTCGTCATCACGACCTCCTCTCGGCCGGACACGGGCGCCTCGCTGACGACGTCCGGCATCACGGCTGGGCCCGTCGTCGGCCCTGCTCCGAAGAGACCAGCCGGCGTCGCCTGATACCTGGCGTCGCACCGCACGAGCCACTGCTCGGTCTCCTCGGTGGATCGCCGGCGGCCGCCGTGTCGATCCGCGACCTCTGGGGAACGACGACGCCGTACGACGTCCCGATCGCCCTGGCAGATCCTGGCGACGCCCTCGTGTTCGGGTACGCGCACCAGCTCCTCACAGGTCTGATCGATCGCCAGGCCCGCGGCCTCCTGAGCGCGGTTCCCCGCAAGGACGCCGAACAGGGCCGGCCGCAGCCGGCCGTGGCGCTGTCGGCGCCCCGGAGGGCGACGACATGACGCAGCGGTCGTGCGTACCAGCTCAGCGGACCGCCGCGTGGTCAGAGGTTCCGGGTTCCCAGGAACGGGATCAGCCGACGGATGAAGTCGCGATCCCCTTCCCCGGGGGCATCCCGAAAGGCGACCTCGAACTCCTCCTGCGCCGCCCGGACCGACTCCTCCAGGAGTTCGCGGGCGAAGTCGATGCTGCCGTGCAGCTCGAAGAGCCGGAACACCCAGTCCACGTCCCGTTCCGTCCGCTGCTCACGGGTGACCGAGAAGACCCGGCTGAGCCGTTCCCGCTCCTCGTCGGTGCACTGACGCAGAGCGTGGACGAGCATGAGCGTGCGCTTTCCCTCCCAGAGGTCGCCGAGGATCTCCTTGCCGTACCGGTCCTGGTCGCCGACCAGGTTGAGGACGTCGTCCTGGATCTGGAAGACCGCGCCGAGGAGGAACCCGAAGAGGTTGAAACGGTCGGCGTCGATCGCGCCCCGGGTCGCGATCAACGCACCGATCCGGCACGGGTGGATGGCGGTGTACCAGCAGGTCTTCTTGAGGACCATGCGCAGGTAGTCGTCCTCGGTCAGCTCGAAGACGTTGTCGCGGGTCCAGCCGAGCTCCAGTGCCTGGCCCTCGACCGACTGCAGGATCAGGTGCTGGGCCTCGTGGAACACCCGGTACGACAGATCGGCGCCCAGGACGGGGATGTTCTCGATCAGCGAGCCGATGGCCAGGACATTCATCGCATCGCCGACGTTGATGGCGATGGGGAGGCCCTCCTCCACGTACATCGCCGCCTCGTTGCGTCGGTAGAGGCTCCCGTCCTCGATGTCGTCATGGACGAGGAACGCGTTGTGCAGCAGCTCGATCGACACCGCGGACGGCAGCGCCTGCTCGATCGACCCACCGAAGGCACGGCAGGTGGCGATGCACAGCGCCGGGCGCAGTCCCTTGCCCACGTGCGACAACGAGCTCGTGACCAGGTCGTAGAGGTATCGCCGCGGCTCTCGGCTCGGGAGCTGCTGGAGCAGCGCGCGATAGGTGAGGTCGCGGTACCGGGCGAGCTGCTGCTCGAGGTCCGCCGTCCCCGTGGTCACAGCGGCCGCTCAGGCTGTTCGACGAAGCGGACGCGACCCGCCCCGCCCGGTCCGTTCGCACCCGACAGCGTGCGCGCGGCCGACGTGAGCGTCTCCAGGGCCGAGGCCGCCACCGACTCCGTGGGCGCGGCGGTCGTGCGCGCCAGTGCGGCGAAGGCGCGCAGCAGCTCGCTCGACGGCGCACCGGGCACTGCGGTCAGGCGTTCGAGCAGTTGCGACCTGCTCTCCCCCGTCCTGAGGTAGGACAACAGGTCCTCGACGTGCATCGCCGATCCGATCGCGTCCAGGATCGCGGTCTCCAGCGCGCGCGCCCCTTGGTGGAGCGCCGCGAGCGCCGACAGCCCCAGCTTCGCCACGGTGTCGTCCCATGGCAGACCTTGCCGGTAACGCTCCCGGTCGCGAGCGCGCCACGGCTCGAGGAGGACCGGCTCGTGCAGGTTCCAGAGCCGGCACGGCGGCGCCTCGGAGCCCGAGCGCTCCAGGATGCCGTTCACCGCCCGCCGGGCCGCCTCGTTGGCTCCCTCCATGGTGGCGAGATCGGTGAAGGTCTGCACGTAGTCGGCAGCCAGGAACAGATTCGGGATGGCGGTCACCGCCTGCGGCCGGAGCCGCCACGTGTCGACGAGGTTCACGAACAGGGGCTCGGCGTTGACCTTGAGCAGCGGGTCGACGTCGAGGTCGAGGTACCAGTGGACGAGGTCCTCGTCCTCGAGGACGTCGGCGTCCTCGACGTTGAGGCTGCGCTTGAGCTGGTCCCAGACCTCGTCCCGGATCTCACGACGGGTGCATTCGCGGGCGGGCTTCCCGTTCAGGCCGGGGGTGTCCCAGTCCGAGATGACGACCGAGATCACGCCGCGGATGTTGCCGTCGCCGAATCGGCTCAGGTCGACGTCGGGCCAGAACTGTGCCTGGGACACCGAGGTCAGCGCCCAGGGCGAGTCGATGTAGATCTGGTGCCCGCGCCCGATGGGCGCGTCGTCGTCGAGGTAGAACTGGATTCCGTTCATCCAGTCCGTGTTCTCGCTCAGGGGGAAGACGTTGGCCAGGCTCGGATCAGCGCGTACGACCTGGTCGGTCACGAGGGTCGCCATCACCTCGACCGGGAGGGCCGACACGTAGTAGTCCGCCCGGACCTCGCTCACCGCGCGGCGGTTCTCGACGAAGATCCCGCGTACTCGGCCCCCCTCCATCTCGATGGATCGGACCCGGCTGTCCATCTCGTACTCGACGCCGCGACTGCGCAGGTACGCGATCCAGGGATCGATCCAGACGTCGTTGGTCGGTCCGTCGAGCAGGCGGTCGGCGCTGATGCCGGGTTCGGTGAGGTTGAAGAAGTACTGCACGAACATGTCGCCGATCGTCTTGGTGCTCGCTCGCTTCGCCTGGGCCGCGACCACCGAGCGGGTGCAGCCGACTCCGAACAGCTTCTGATAGGCGTCGGATCGCTGCTCGGCACCGATGAAGTCCCACCAGCCCTGCTTCTCGTACTCGTCCATCCGCCGCTCGGGGCAGCTGGTGATGATCTGCCAGATCCGCTCGCCGAAGAATGCGAACTCCTCGGGCGAGATGCCGAGTTCGGGACCGAACAGGGTCCTGAGATCGCCGAGCAACGTGGAGATCTCGGCAACGGTCCTCGGCGCGACCGTCGGAAGCTTCAGGGAGCGGCGACCGAACCGCGCGAAGACCGTTCCCGTGGTGTCCACGAGGTTGTCGGCGACCGAGCGGGAACCCCGATACGGGATCCGCTCCATCGTGTCGATGACGTGCTTGTAGAAGCGGGGGAAGAACCGGAAGCCGTGCTCGCCCGGCAGGTCGCGCCGCGCTCCGGCGCCCAGCCTCCCGAGGTGGACGCTGCCGACGTTCTGCCGTGGAGCGGTGCTGGGGACGACGACGCTGCGGGCCTTCCCGCCGGGGACGTCGCGCAGTTCGAAGACACGGACGGAGAAGCCGCGCTCGCACAATTCGTGGGCGGCGCTCAGTCCACCGATGCCGCCGCCGAGCACGATCACCGTCTGGGCCACCGTCGGCTCCCTCCGTTCAACGCAGGGCGTACATGTCGTAGGCGTAGAGCCGCTCCGGTGGTCGCACCTCCCCCACGCCGACACAGTCGAGGCGGTTGAGCCATCGGTAGGTCGGGTGGGAGGTCAGCAGACGAACGTACGAGCGCACCGGAAGGACGGAAGGCCATCGGCCGGCCGCCAGCCGCCCGGCCCAGTCCTCGCCGTAGTCGACCGTTCCGTCGTACTTCACGGCGATCAACGCACCATCATGGGTCCTGACCGTCACGCTGACGCTGAGCAGACCGACCCCGTCGCTGCGGACGATCGTCTGATGCTCTCCCCCCACGACGACCGTGGCGCGGAATGCGGGACCGTCCAGGGTGCCGCTCGCCGGCGGCCAGTTGATGACGTACCCGGCCGGCGTCTGGCCGATCAGTTCCGGCTCCCGGGCCAGCGCAACCCGCACGTGCACCAGGTGCTCGAGCCTCGGTGCGTACACGGCCGGCGATGTGGGGCGACTCGGGACACTCTCGACGCGTGGCACTGGGCCGGCCGCGCTCAGCGTGAAGGACGACGGGAAGGTCCGGGCGGTCTCCGGATCCGGTGCCCGGCGTCCTTCGGACGACACCACCGGCAGGTACTCGACCGTTTCCCCGGACCAGAACGTCGGGAAATGGGCACGGAAGTACTGCGCCGAACTGTTGAAGTCGGTCAGCAGAAGCGGCGCTGACACCGTCTGCACCGCCCGCCCGTCGACCCGGTATCGCACGCTTACTGCGTTGGACGGATTCGCCGGACGGACCCCGATCGTGACGCAGACGCCGTTACGTTGTTGCGGCGACCCGTCGGGGGCGGGCGCATCGGGAGTCCCGTACCAGTACTCGAGCGCCTCATGCGCGAAATACGCCATCAGGAGAATCGCAACGGCACGATTGCCGCTGGATCCTTGATGCGGAGCGTGAAGCGCTCGAAGACGGAGAAGATATAGCGACCGTCCCCATCCACCTGCCTGAATTCCGGCGTCGCGCGAGCGGCTATTGCCAGGTCGACGGAATCGCCCGCCAACGACAGGAGAATGCCCCGCTCCTCCCACGTCGCAGCAGTCGGCGGCACGTACGTACCGAACGCGGAAGGGGGCGTGTCGAGTGCGCTGGTATGCAACAGTTGACCCCCGATAAGGGGCTCCAGTCGATCGCGAGGGAAGGCGATGCCGTCGCCCGTTGGCGTATGGGCCTGCGTGAAGGGTCGTCGTCCGAAGACGCAGATGTAGGGAGCTACGTACCCGTTACCCTCCAGCGTGCTCATCGCGTCGACGACGCCTGTGATCAACCCAGCGGCCCTGAGGCTCGATGGCGTGATCGGCGCGAGGCCCCATGCGCGACCCCCTCGGAACCACATCTCGACGACGTCCCTGCATCCCCCCGTCAATCCGAGAGCGCCGGGATTCCGTTGACGCAAACCCCGCAACTGGATTTCACGGCCGGCGATCGGGGCTTGCCGCCGAACAGCCGCCGGGGCTCCTCTTGCGATCAGTTCGTTCAGGAATCGATAGTCCGGGCGGTACGAGAACTGCTGAAGTTGCGCGTTCACCTCGAACGTCGGCGGCACGTCCTCCGGAAACCGCTGCCCGTCGTAGGCGTATGTCCCATTGAAGATGAACCAGTCCTCGAGTTGACCCACCTGGGCGGCCCTTCGCCGGAACTGCAGCAAGGCACCAGAAAGATCCTCCTCCAGCACCTGCTGTCGGCTCAGCACCACAGGCAGCGCGATCTCCATCAGGGGTGCTACCGAGCGTTCGTCGATGGTGCCGTCCGTTGTGAAGATCTCGCTCGGCACGACCTGGGTGTCACGCGGGAGAGGACCGTACTCGGGCAGGAAGGAGCCGGCTACCCGGACGCTCTGCCATGCGCGGAGCACTTCTTCGCGCACGCGATTCCACTGCGCCTCCGACCAGCCGACCTGCGCGTTCCGGTCGTCCATCACCAACCTCCGCTGAGGGCAGTCGCGTGCGGCAGAGAGCGCGGCGGGAGGCCGAGCTCGGCGGCGAGTTCGGCCGCCTCACGTAGATCCGGCGTGTCCAGGCCCTCCGTGAACCACCGGTAGATCGGCGTCAACAGCTCGCGCGCCTCGCCGTCGCGCCTTTCGCTGCGCAACAGGCGGGAGAGGGAGACCGCGGCGCGCAGTTCCAGCGAACGGGCGCCCTGCTGCCGGGCGATGTGCAACGCGCGCCGGAAGCTTTCCTCCGGTGAACGGCTCAACCCTTCATCGGACATCCGTGCAACCACCAGGAGGTGGCCCCGCAGACGGTGGATCTCGGCCTCCCAGTAGCGCTCATGACTGCTGTCCATGGCCCGTTCGGCCTCGCCGAGCAGCTCCAGTCCCTGCGGCGCGGCGGCATTCTCCGCACATGTCTCGGCGATCAGCGACAGCCACCACGGTCGGAGCAGTTCGGCACCAGTGGCGAGCTGACCCGCGAAACCGCGGCGCATCTCGGCCATCCCGCCGTCCGGATCCCCCTCTCGCGCGAGGACCCATCCTCTGAGCACCGAAGCCATCGCGCCCATGAGAGCGAGGCCGTGATCGTTCGAGATCGCGAGGGCCTCGTCGGCCAGCGAGCTGACCCCCGACGTGTCGCCCAGGTACTGATGGACGAAGGCCGCCAGGTCAAGACCGAAGGCTGCGGTATAGGGATGCTCGACTTCCGATCGGATGATCGACACGTTGTTCTCGCTGGCCTCGAGCGATCGGTCCACGTACCCGAGCAGCCACAGCACCTCCGCCAGACAGCTCCGCGCCGAGATCGCGGGATCCTCGCCGTAAGTGAAGGCGTGCGAGCTGTGCCGGTCGGAGTCGTACAGCGCCAGCGCGCGTTCGAGGTGCTCGCGCGCCGGGCCGAGTTCTCCCAGGAAGAAGTGCGACCAGCCGACCTCGAGATGACCTTGCAGCAGCAGCCCGTCGTCCCCGGTCGTGGTGCCGAGTTCCACGACCTTCCGGCCCAGGGCGAGTGCGCTGGCGTGCTGGGCCCGGACCACGTGGTAGCCCCACAGGCCGTGCAGGACGGGGACGAGCTGAGGCGTGTCGCCCAGTTCTCGACAGAGCTCCCGCGCCCGGCCGTAGCAGGCCTCGACCTCGGGCGCCGCATAGCCGTGGATCGCCATGCTTGCCGGCCCGATCGCCAGACGGAACTGCAGTTCCTGGGCGGCTCGGTCCGGACCCTCGGGCAGTGTGTCCAGCAGGCGGAGGCCCGCGGTGAGGTGGGCGATGGCCTCGGGGTTGGCCGAGGCATGGAGCGCTCGTTCACCGGCCCGGAGCCACCGGGGTACCGCCTCGGCGACCATGCCCGCCTCGGTGTAGTGGTGCGCGAGCAGCTCGGGCGCCGTCTCTGCCGTAGCCGGGAACTGCTCGACCAGCACCTGGGCGATGCGACGGTGATAGGTCCGCCGGGTCGACAGGAGCAGGGATGCGTACGCGGCGTCCTGGATCAGGGCGTGCTTGAAGGTGTACGTCTCGCCGCGAGCATCGGTTTCGACGAAGAGCAGCCCGGCGTCGACCAGTCGAGCAAGGCGGTGCCTCAGTGCCTCGGCATCGAGACTCGTGACGGTCTGCCACACCGCCTCGATCAGTTCGTACGAGAACTGACGCCCGATCACGGCCCCGAGCTGAGCGCTCGCCTTCGCATCGGGCAATCGGTCCAGGCGTGCGGTCAGCGAGTCCGCGAGGGTCGCGGGAATGGAGAGCTCATGCGGCTGCTCGGCGGGGTCGGGCCGACCGTTGCCGTGACCGACGAGCCCCTCGTCGACGACCAGCTGGGTCAGTTCTTCGAGGTAGAGCGGGATCCCGTCGGCCTTGCGCAGCACCTGGTCCAGCAGCTGGGTCGGCACGGCGCGGCCCGCAACCCCCTGCACGATGCTCGCCGACGCCTCACGGTCGAGGCGGTCGAGGTTCAGCTGTTGGAGTCGGGGGGCTTCCGGCCACGGGCTCGTGAAGTCCGGGCGCGCGCTGAGGACGAGCAGCAGCCGGCTCGCAGGCAGGCGCTCGATCAAGCGTGTCAGCAGGTCGATGGTCGAGGGATCCACCCAGTGCAGGTCCTCGACGACGAACAGCACCGGTTGGTGCCGGGCCCGTGTGAGCCAGAGGTCGACCAGCGTGTCGATCGTCAGTTGCCGCTGACGATCCACGGGCAGGTCGAGCGGTGGATATCGATCCCCGAACGGAACCGCCAGCAGATCGGCCACCAGCGGCACCACGCTCGGGCGGGCGAGACCGTACTGCGCCAGCAGGCCGTCGATCTTGTCCAGGCGCTGCTCCGCCGTGGTCTCCGGCGCGAGATCCAGCACCCGTTCCAGGAGCCGGACGACCGGATGGAACGCGGTGTTGGTGTGGTACGGGGAACCGGTCATGGGGATGAGGAACGCGTCCGGGGACTGGGCGACGTGCTGTTGCAGGGCCCGCATGAGGCGCGACTTGCCGATGCCCGGCTCGCCCCTCACGAGGGCTACCGAGCCGTTGCCGACCCTGGCTCGACTCCAGAGCTCCGCGAGTCGGCCCAGTTCGCCGTCGCGACCCTGCATCGGCGGAAGGCCGCGCTGCGCGGCGACGTCCAGCCGCGTTCGGGCCGCGCTCTCGTGCAGCACCTGGTAGATGGCCATCGGCTGCGAGATGCCGCGGACGGTCTTGAACCCCAGCTCCCGGCAGTCGAAGAGTCCCGCGATCAACCGGTACGCGGCCGCGCTGATGACCACCGAGTCGGATGCGGCCAGGGATTGCAGCCGGGCGGCCACGTTCGGGGTGACGCCGACGGCCGATGCGGGTCCGCCCCCGTCGTCCGCGGTCATGCTGTCCGCCACGACCAGCCCGGTGTCGATACCCACCCGGACGTGCAGGTCCGGGCCTCCGGCGCCGCTGAGACTGCGGCTGAGCTGTCCGACGGCCTCGACGATTCCGAGGGCGGCGCGCACGGCCCGCTGCGCGTCGTCCTCGTGCGCGGTGGGCAAGCCGAAATAGACCATGATCCCGTCGCCCGAGTAGTCGTGGATGCGACCGTCGAAGCGGCGGACGACGCTCGTGCACACGCGGTGATAGGTGGCGAGAATCTCCCGGAGCTCCTCGGGGTCAACTCGTTCGGACAGCTCCACGAAGTGGACCAGATCGCAGGAGAGACAGGTGAGCTGTCGTCGTTCCGCCTCCCCCGTCGGGCCGAGCGGCGACCCGCATTCGAGGCAGAACTTGGCTCTCTCCGGGTTCTCGGTGGAACACCTCGAGCAGTGCATGTCGATCCCTCCCCTGCACCCCGTCACATGGCGACTGAGACCTCCGGGCCGTCTTCGAGGCCGACTCGGAACATCAACAGCGCGGGCGATCCGCCGCGGTGGGTGGTGTGGAGGAGCGAGTGGTACAGCCCGGGCTCGGCGTCCCGGGGTACGTCGAGGTCGATCACGAGATCCGCCGTGGCGCCCGGGGGCACGTCCAGCCAGGCCGGCCGGAACCGGAGACACGCCGCAGCGATCCGACCCTGCCGTTCGGCCACCAGGTCGCTCCAGAAGAAGCCGACCTCTACCGGAACAGACCCGTCGTTCACGACGGCCGTCCGGATCTCCGCCCGCCCGCCGGGCGCTCCGGGACGCTTCGCGCGTAGGACGGGAACGGACTCGACGATCTGCTCGGTCCGAGACCCGGGCCGCGTTCGCCGAGCCGGGGACGCCGGCCGGTCGGCGGCCGGCACCGCCATCGGGGCGACCAGGTCGAGGACGGTGCCCACGAGTCCCCCGAACTCCGTCGCGAGACGACGGGTCGCTTCCGGAAGCGCCAGGTCGCGACGGTGGTCGGCCCACGCTCGGGTCGCGGATGCGATGTTCCCGAGGGCGCCCGCCTGGATCTCGTCCCGCAGGATGGCGTCCATCCGCTGCGCGACGCGGGGCCGGTCCCGCGTCGCGGTTGCGGACCCGTAGGTGCCTTCCATCGCGACTCCTCCGGAGGCGGTGCGCGGCCTGCCGGCCACGCTCGGCGCGAGCCTCGTGTCGCTCGTCGCGCCGGACCCGCCCAACATATGGGCGGGCCCCCCGCCGGAGAAGGCGTTACCGTGCGGTCCGGTTCCGCTTCCGCACGGCCCTCCGTCCCCTGACGGTCACCGCGGAGGCGTCGTCATGCAGGTGAGAGACCGCGGTCGACGAGCTTGCGCTGCAGTCGCGACAGCGCCCTCGCCCGAGTAGGACCGATGCTTCCTATCGGCAAGGCGCACCTCTCCGAGACATCGATGTACGAGCGGATCTCGTCCCGGAACAGGGCGAGCACCAGGGAATGCTGCCGTGCCGGAAGCTCGGCGACGGCAGCCCACAGGAGGCGCGCCACGTCATGGTCCTCGGCGCTCCCGGCGACGTCGACCGAGGGATCCGGTTGCTCGTCGTCGGCCGCCATCAGGCTCTGACGGGACGTCCGGCGCAGGACGGCCAGACATTCCCGCGACGCCGTGACCGCGAGCCATCCGGCCAGTCGCTCCGGGTCGTGGATCGTGTGACCGTGCTGGATCAGGCGCAGCCAGGTCGTCTGGGCCACGTCCTGGATGTCCATCCGCTGCAGACGGAACGACGCGCCGATCGACCAGATGAGTCGCTCGTGCTTCTCGATCAGTCGTCGCCACGCGAACGTGTCGCCCTCGGCCATCCGTGCCAGCAAGGTGGCGTTGTCGTCCTCTGCGGGTTCCGCATCGGTCAGGTAAGCCTGTGTGAGCATCGCCGGCGGTCCGTTCTCGCCTGTCCACCGGAGCGGGATGCTCGGCGGATCGTGTGGAGGGGTGCACAGCCGGGGTGCCGCGGAGCCGGCCCTGGTGCGGGGTGGTCCGGTCGCCAACCGGTGCACCCGATGGCTGCGGAAGGGACGCTAGGTCCGCCCGATGCGCTGCCGTGTCGGTCCACCGACACCCCGCCTGTCATCCAGACGACAGGTGCGTCCGGAGGACAGGGCGAGGGCCGAGGGCACCCACCGCGCCGCCGCCGATCACGGACGGGGCGACGTCGCTGATGTCAGAGGGCGCGCTCCATCGCGTTCGGTCGCTGCGGTGGCTGCAGGCGAAGGCCGCGCGACCAGGTACAGCGTCGCGACGGCGATGACCACGTCGGCCAGGTTGACGTGCACCGAGCCGACCGGGAGGAAGTCGACGGCTCCGCGCGAACTGCCCGGAGCGGTCAGGATGTGCATGCCCAGCCGGTCGAGCAGATTGCTGCCCCAGCCGGAGATCATCAGAGCGCCCGCCACGAGGAACAGAGGCTGGCGCCGGCGGCGCAGGAGGATGGATCCGGAGAGGATCAGCAAGGCCAGGCCCAGGAGGTCGAGGAGCCGGCCCGACACCGGAGCGGTGACCCACCCGTCCACCGGGTCTCCGATGAGCCAGGTGCTTCCGGTGTTGACCATCGCCCCGGGGACGTACCGCCAGGCCCACCACTTGGTCGCCTGGTCCACCACGACCACCACCGCCGCCAGCAGGCCGAGCGTGATCGTGCGCTACCGGCGCCTCCGGTCGAGGAGCTCCTCATCGGGGCGGTCGCCGGCCGCCGTGGCGGTCGGGTACGCGGTAGGCGCCATGCGCAGAACGGTCGGGACTCGACCGGTCCCCGGATGTCACGTCGGTGACAGAAGGGTTGTGCACCATGCGGCACCGGCAGACCATGCGCGAGAGCTTCGACGGTGCTGCGGTGAGGTCGCGATGGACGTACACGGCGCCATCGACGATCTGCGGCGCAGTGCGCTCTTCGGCGTCGCCGAGCCCGCGAGTCTCAGGGTCCTGGCGTCGCGGGCGTACGTCCGTCGGTTCGCCGCCGGCCAGATCGTGTTCACCGAGGGCGAGCCGAGTGAACATCTCTACGTCGTCCGTAGCGGCAGGGTCCGGATCTTCGTCGCCTCCGCCCACGGGGACGAGCTGACGTTGACCGTGCTGACCGTCGGCGACTCCATCGGCGAGCTGTCGATCATCGACGAACAGCCCAGGTCGGCATCCGCCGCGGCGATCGAGGCGACGGAGCTCCTGACGATCGGGGCGGACAGCATGCGCGCCGCGCTCACCGCCGACCCCGCGCTCCTGTGGACGGTTGCCGGGGAGCTGGCCGCAACGGTCCGACGACTGACGGGCTCGGCCGGCGACATGGTGTTCCTCGACCTCCCCCGCCGCCTCGCCAAACTGATCGTCGCCGAGGCGACCGCCGGGAACGACGGTGCGCTGCGTGTGGAGCTGGGGATGAGCCAGTCGGGCATCGCCGCCCGACTGGGCGTGACCCGACAGTCGCTGAACCGCGCCCTGACCGGGCTCGCCCGCAGGGGCTGGATCAGCGCGCGCGGCCACGGATACGTGATCGAGGACCTTCCGTCGCTCCGCCGATTCGCCGACTCCTGAGACCGGCGGTTGCGCCGAACAGGCACGTCCGACGACTCGGGCCGGGCGCCAGGTGTGACCGCGCGCGTCCATTGACTGCCCCCATCACCGGGTGTAGAACGGCGCGGCGGCGGCAGGCCGCCCAGAGTTCTTCTCGGTCGACAGACATCTCACGGGGTACGGCGACGATCGCCGGAGGCGTTCATGCGCGTCCCCGCACGGCAACGGACCACTTCGGCCCCACGACAACGCACCCACTCCGCGCCCGCAGACCCGGTACGGCCCCCGGAGCAGGAGCGATCCCTGGACGGGACCGCGCGGATGGCCGGCTGGTCCGGGATCGTGTTCTCGGTCCTGCTGGTCGTGGGCCTCGTGCTGGTGAACCGGATCCCGAAGCTGGGCGACTCCGACGCCACCTATAAGGCCTTCTACGCCGGCGGTGGCGTCGACACGCTCACCGTCCTCGGGCTGTACGTCGTTCCCTTCGCCGGGATCGCGTGTCTGTGGCACATGATCGCCACGCGGACCGTGCTGCAGGTCCGCCGTCCGGGATCGTGGACCGAGGTGCCGCACTGGCTGCACCTGGCGGCCAGCGTGATCTTCGTCTGCCTCCTCTTCGCCGGCACCGCCGCGGTCGGAGCGGTCGCTCTCCTCACCGAGTTCTCCAGCTCGCCGCCGCCCGGTCCGGATGTGGCCCGGGCGCTGTCCTCGCTCGGGTACGCGCTGGTGTTCGTCTACGGCGTCCGCGCCGCAGGCATGTACATGCTCACGACGACCGGGCTGATGCGGTCGGCGGGCCTGCTCCCCCGCCCGCTCATCCTGCTCAGCTACCTGGTCGCGGCCTTCCTCCTGCTGAGCACGACGTTCCACCCCGCGATCCTGCTGGTGTTCCCCGCCTGGGTGCTGATGGTCAGCATCGTGCTGCTGGTGCACCGGCCCCCACCGACAGGAGCCGACCATGACCGCGACCCTCAGCCTGGATGAGATCCCCGGCCCTCGTGGCCTCCCGGTGCTCGGCAACGCCCGCGCCGTCGACGCCGACGCGCCCTTCGAGAGCCTGCTGCGGCTGGCCGACGAGTTCGGGCCCATCTTCAGGCTGGTCGTCCCGGGTGGGACGCGGCTCATCGTCACCGGCCCCGAACTGATGGACGAGCTCTGCGACGACGCGCGGTACGACAAGAAGGTCACCGGCGGCCAGGCGGCCCTCCGCGGTGCGATGGGGACCTCCGGCCTGTTCACGTCCGACACCCAGGACCCGCTGTGGCACCGGGCGCACAACATTCTGATGGCGCCGTTCAGCATGCAGGCGATGCGGGAGTACATGCCGAAGATGCTCGACATCGCCGACCAGCTCGTCGAGAAGTGGGCTCGGCTCAACCCGGGCGAAGAGGTCGACGTCCCGGCCGACATGACCCGGCTGACGCTCGACACGATCGCCCTCTGCGGGTTCGGGTACCGGTTCAACTCCTTCTACCGGGACACGCCGCACCCGTTCGTCGAGGCGATGATGCGGACCCTCGAAGAGGGGCAGGTACGGGGCCGCCAGCTCAAGGTCCAGACGCGGCTCCGGATCCGCGCGCAGCGGCAGCTGGACGAGGACCAGGCCTTCATGAACGACCTGGTGGACGGGCTCATCGCGCAGCGACGTGCGCAGGGAGACGCGGGTGACACCACCGACCTGCTCGGCCGGATGCTCACCGGCGTGGACAAGCAGTCCGGTGAGCGCCTGCCGGACTACAACATCCGCGCGCAGTGCATCACCTTCCTCGTCGCCGGCCACGAGACGACGTCGGGTCTCCTGTCGTTCGCGATCTACTACCTGATGAAGCACCCCGACGTGCTCGAGCGGGCGCGGGCCGAGGTCGGGCAGGTGCTCGGCAACACGGCGCAGCCGACGTTCGAGCAGGTCACCCGGTTGCGGTACGTGCGGCAGGTCCTCGACGAGACGCTGCGGCTGTGGCCGACCGCCCCCGCCTTCACCCGCTACCCCTACGAGGACACCGTCCTCGGCGGCCGCTACGCCATCCCCGCGGGCACCGTGATCACCGCGTTCACCCCCGGCGTGCACCGGGCGCGGTCCGTCTGGGGGGACGACGCCGACGCGTTCAACCCCGACCACGTGGCCGCGGAGCGGCTGGCCGCCATTCCGCCGAACGCCTACAAGCCGTTCGGCAGCGGGCAGCGGGCCTGCATCGGCCGTCAGTTCGCGCTGCAGGAGGCAGCGCTCGTCCTCGGCATGCTGGTGCAGCGGTTCGAATTCGTGGACCACCTGGGCTACCAGCTGCGCATCAAGCAAGCGCTCACGGTCAAGCCCGAGGACTTCTTCATCCAGGTCCGGCCCCGCCCGGACGTGATCATCGCGCCGCCGGTCCCCCCGCAGGAGACAGGAGCGGCCATCCCGGCACCCCGCACCGAGCCGGTGCCGACGGTGGCCCCCCACGGAGGACGGCTGTCGGTGCTGTTCGGTTCCAACCTGGGGACGGCGGAGGCGATCGCCACCCGGCTCGCCCAGGAGGGCACCGACCGCGGCTTCGACGTCACTCTCGGCGCGCTGGACGAGCACGTCGACGACCTGCCCCGGGACGGCGCGACGATGATCGTCTGCTCCTCGTACAACGGGACGCCGCCGGACAACGCCGTCGCCTTCAGCCGGTGGATCGCCGGCGCCCCACGCGAAGCGGCCCGCGGCGTCTCGTACGCGGTGTTCGGCTGCGGCAACACCGAGTGGGCCGGCACCTACCAGTCCGTGCCCACCATGCTCGACGAGCAGCTCGAGGCCCACGGCGGCCGGCGACTGCACTTCCGCGGCGAGGGCAACGCCGCCGGGGACTTCGACGCGGCCTACCGTTCCTGGCACGGCGACCTGTGGTCGGAGGTCGCCACCGCGCTCGGCCTGCCCGCCGACGTCGCCGCCTCCGCGCCCGCCGGCCCGCGGCTGTCGATCACGCTGACCAACCGCCAGGTCACCAACCCGGTGATCATGTCCTACCGCGCCCGTCCGGCGCGGATCCGGACGAACCGCGAGCTGCTCGCGGCCGGCCCCGGCGGCACGCCGGACCGATCGACCCGGCACGTGGAGATCGCCCTGCCCGAGGACATGCCCTATCGGGCCGGTGACCACCTGGGGGTGCTGCCGCGCAACGGCATCGACGTCATCCGGCGGACGATCGCCCGCTTCGGGCTCGACGCCGGGCAGTACCTCACGATCATCCCGAACGGCGGCACGCACACGCACCTGCCGATCGACGAGCCTGCTCCCCTGCTGGGTGTGCTGGCCAGCTGCGTGGAACTCCAGGACGTCGCCCGCCGCGACGACATCGAGGTGCTGGCCCGCTACACCGACGACCCGGAGCAGCAGGCCGCGCTCTACTCGCTCGCCGGCGAGGACGGAGAGGCCCAGGCCCGCTACCGGGAGCAGGTGTTCGCGACCAACCGGTCGGTCCTCGACCTGCTCGACCAGTTCCCCGCCTGCCGGCTGCCGTTCGAGGAGTACCTCGACATGCTGCCGCCGCTGCGCCCCCGCTACTACTCCATCTCCTCGTCTCCCATGACCGGGCCGACGGTCTGCAGCATCACCACCGGTGTGGTCCGCGGGCCGGCCCGCTCCGGCTCCGGGACCTTCACCGGGGTCGCCTCCGGCCACCTGGCGCAGCTGCCGGAGGACGGCACGGTGTTCGTCTTCGTCCGCGAGCCGACCATCGAGTTCCGGCCTCCGGCGACGACCGACCGCCCGATGATCATGGTCGGGGCGGGTACCGGGTTGGCTCCGTTCCGCGGCTTCCTCCAGGAGCGCGCCGCCCAGCGGGAGCAGGGCCTGCCGACGGCGCGGTCGCTGCTGTTCTTCGGCTGCCGCACGTCGCTGACCGACCAGCTCTACGCCGACGAGCTGCGGAACTACGAGGAGCAGGACCTGGTGCGGGTGGAGTACGCGTACTCCCAGGAGCCGGGCCGGCCCGGCCGGTACGTGCAGGAGGCGATCCTCGACTGCGCCGACGAGGTGTGGGACCTGCTGCAGGACGGCGCGGTCGTCCTCGTGTGCGGCAACGCGGCCACCATCGCCCCCGGGGTGCGCAGGTCGCTGCTGCACATCTTCCGGGAGCGGACGTCCACGACCCAGGCCGACGCGGAGGCCTGGCTGGCCGGCCTGCGTGCGGCCGACCGGTTCGTCGAGGACATCTGGGGCGGCTGATCGCACCGGGCGGCCACCCGGAGTGGGGGACGTGCCATGACGGAGACCCCGATCGCCGACCACGGCCTCGTCGGCGACCTGCAGACGGCGGCGCTCATCGGCACCGACGGATCGGTCGACTGGTTCTGCTGCCCCCGCTTCGACTCCCCCAGCGTGTTCGGCGCGCTGCTGGACCCCGGGGGTGGGCACTTCCGGATCCGTCCGGCGGTGCCCGGCTACCGCGTGCGCCAGATGTACCTGCCGGACACCGCCGTGCTCATCACGCGGTTCCTGAGCCAGGCGGGCGTCGGTGAGGTGGTCGACTTCATGCCGCCGAGCGGCACGGAGGCCACCGACAACCACCGCCTGGTGCGGATGCTGCGCTGCGTGCGGGGCGAGATGCGGTTCGCGGTCGACCTCGCCCCCCGGTTCGACTACGGCCGCGCGCCGCACACGTTGCGGCCGACCGAGCACGGCGCCGTCTTCGACTCCGATCGTCTGCGGCTGACCGTGCACCCGGTGCGCGAGCCGGACGATCCGCCGCGGCTCCTCGACATCCGGGCCGAGGACGGCGACATCTCCGCGCTCGTCCACCTCACCGCCGGCGACGTCCGCGGCATCGTGCTGGAGTCCGCCGCCGACGGGCCGCCACGAGAGATACCCGTCGCCGAGTGCCGGCGGCTGCTCGACGACACGGTGGCCTACTGGCACGACTGGCTCGCGAGGTCCACCTACGCCGGGCGGTGGCGTGAGACGGTCCTGCGCTCGGCCATCACCCTGAAGCTCATGACCTACGCCCCCGCCGGCGGGCTGGTCGCCGCGCCCACCACGAGCCTGCCCGAGGAGATCGGCGGCGAGCGGAACTGGGACTACCGCTACACATGGGTCCGGGATGCCGCACTGGCCGTCTCCGCGCTCCTCCGGATCGGCTTCCTCGCGGAGTCGGTCGGCCTGGCCCTGTGGCTGCGGGACCGGGTCGCCGAGCGGGTCGACGATCACGACCCGCTGAAGATCATGTACCGCGTGGACGGGTCGGCCGACCTGAAGGAGGAGTGCCTGGAGGGCTGGGCGGGCTACCAGGACTCGCGGCCGGTCCGGATCGGCAACGGCGCCGCGGACCAGGTGCAGCTCGACATCTACGGCGAGGCCATGGACAGCCTGTTCCTCGCCGACCGGGGCGGTCTGCCCATCGGCGATCGCGGCTGGCGGGAGATCCGCGGACTGCTGAACTGGCTGGCCGAGCACTGGGACCAGCCGGAGGAGGGCATCTGGGAGACCCGGGGTGGGCGCAAGGACTTCACCTACGGCCGGCTGATGTGCTGGGTGGCCTTCGACCGTGGGATCCGGCTCGCCATGGCCCATGGCCGCCCGGCGGACCTGGACCGCTGGACGGCTGCCCGCGACGAGATCTACGAGCAGGTCCTCGAGCGGGGCTGGAGCAGGCGGCGACGGGCCTTCGTCCAGCACTACGACGACGACGTCCTGGACGCGTCGTTGCTGCGCATGCCCGCGGTCGGCTTCGTCACCCCCTATGACCCGCTGTGGACGAGCACCCTGCGGGCCATGGAGGACGAACTCGTCGCCGACAGCCTGGTCCACCGGTACGACCCGGCGGCCGCACCGGACGGACTGGCCGGTGCCGAGGGGACCTTCTCCCTCTGCTCGTTCCTGTACGTCGACGCGCTGGCCCGCAGCGGCCGCCTCGCCGATGCACGGCTGGCCTTCGAGAAGATGCTCACCTACGCGAGTCCGCTCGGGCTGTACTCGGAGGAGATCGACGCCACCGGTGAGCAGATCGGCAACTTCCCGCAGGCGTTCACCCACCTCGCGCTGATCGAGGCCGCCGTCACGCTCGACGAGGCGCTCGACGCCGCGAGGAAGCGGTGAGGCGAGCACCGCGAAATCCGCTGTGCCCGGACGGGTCCCGCTGGGACGCTGTCGGTATGACCGGCACCGTGGGTCCCCCCTTCACCGAGCAGTTCCTGGCCACGGCGGAGGAGGTCGCCCGCGCACGTCCCGAGGTGGACCTCGAGACGGCTCGTGAGGTGTTCCTCGAGGTGGCGACCATGCTGCACAACGGCCTCGCCCTCGACGATCTGGACGAACACGACGCCGAGGCCGTCGTGGCCTGCCTGTGCGTCGACCTCTGTGCGGCCGATCCCGGCGCCGCGGTGCGCGCCCGTGCCCGGGCGACGTCGGAGGAGCCCGGAGACCTGCACGACCCGGAGGCAGCGGCGGCGGCCTACCTCACGGCCGCCGGGATCCTCCAGATCTGATCATCGGCACAGCCCCTCAAGCCAGGATGCGCGGCCCGTCCGCCGCCTCGGCCTTGAGCAGGATGCGCCGCGCCGGCAGGTAGTGGCCCTCGCGGAGGCTGCGCGCCCGGGCCGGGTCCGTCGTCGCGAGGACGAGCGTCCGATCGAGATCGTGCTTGTTGCTCAGCAGGGCGACCAGTCGCCCGAGCCGATCCGCGGCGGAGCGCTGGATGACGCCGCCCAGATAGCGCTCGCCGGGGCGGCGGGTGACCGCGTCGACGGCCCGCACGACCTCCTCGGGCACCTCGAGGGCTCGGAGCCGTGCGACGTCGTAGCGGCGGGTGACATCCGGATGGTCCCGGGTGTCCTCGACGACCCGGTGCAGGACGGCGGCCATCTCGGCGGCCGTGCCGTACGGCCTGGCCGCTTCCGCCAGCGGGACGAGCAGCCGCAGATAGAAGTCGCCGCCGTCCTCGTGGACCTGGCCCTCGTGCGCCTCCATGGCGAGGAGGTGGGCGGAGGCCACCGTGAAGAGCACGGACCGAGGCTAGGAGGCGAGGGTCGAGGGAGAGCCGCGCGGGCGACTCCTCAGACCCAGATCGCGTCCAGGGCACGCAGGATGTTGCCTCCGAGCACCTTGCCGATCTCCTCGTCGGTGAACCCCTCCTGCACCAGCCAGGCGGCGATGTTGTGGAAGCTCTCCGCGGGGTTCTCCAGCCCGTCGACCCACTGCACCCGCTCGGGTACGGGTGCCCCCGGCCTGGGCTCCATGGAGAGCAGGCCGGCGAAGGTCGTGTGCAGGCCGACGTGGTCACCGAAGAGGGTGTCCGGCCCGAAGGCGACCGCGTCGATGCCGACGAGGTCCAGGCAGTAGCGGAAGTGGTCCATCACCGACAGCAGGCTGTGGCGGGGATGGGTGTGCGACACCGTCGTGTGCGGCGCCGCCGACATACCGATCACGCCACCCGAGTCGGCCACCGCGCGCAGGACGTCGTCCCCCTTGAGCCGCGGGATGTCCCACACCGCCCGCGCGCCGGCGTGGGTGATGAAGACGGGCCGGTCGGACGCCGCGGCGGCCTGGATGCCGGTCAGGTCGGAGGAGTGCGAGACGTCGATCGCGAGCCCCAGCTGGTTCATCCGGCGCACGGCCCGGCGGCCGAGCGCGGTCAGGCCGCCGTCGACGGCCTCGTTGAGCCCTGACCCGAGCGCGTTCGCGTCGGAGTAGGCGATGCCGATCTGCCGGATGCCCAGGCCGTAGAGGACGTCGAGCTTGTCCAGGTCGTTGCCGATGGGGGTTGCCGCCTCGAGACCGAAGACGAGCCCCACCCGGCCGTCGGCGTGCGCGCGGTGGATGTCGTCCAGCGTGCGGACGACCACGACGTCGGACTGGTGCGCCAGGTCGGCCAGCCGCATGCCGAGGTCGGTCACGACGTCGTCCCACTGCCAGGGCGCGTTGCCGGTGACGCAGGCGGTGCCGTCCATCATGTTGTCGAAGACGACCGTCAGCCCCGAGGCGCGCAGCCCGTCGAACGCGGTGTGCTGCCGCCCCGTGCGGTTGTACCGCGGGGTGTCGGCCATGTCGGCCGGGAACAGCACCGGGTGGTCGTGCAGGCTGATCGTGATCGACGCGGCCAGCAGGCGCTCGGCCCGCTCCACGTGCTCCGGCGCGAAGCCCGGCGTGTACGGCGGCACCCGGCCCGCCTCGGGCGCGAGCGGGACGACGGGCAGACCGAGGTCGCCGGCCAGGTAGTCGTAGGAGCGGTAGTCACTCACGGGGCCACTCCGACCGCGGCCACCCCGCGAGGCTCCCAGGCGGCGAGCCCGGTCCACAGGGCCCGCCACGCGCGCATGCCCTCGCCGAACCGGCGGATGCGGAAGAACTCGTTGGGCGCGTGGTGCTGCTCGTCGGCCGTGGCGAAGGAGAAGAACAGCGTCTTCGCCCCGAGGACGTCCTCGAACAGCGTGGCCGCCGGCAGCGTCCCGGCGATCACGGCCAGCAGGACCTCCTGCCCCGGGTACACCTCCTCGAGCGCGGCGGCCGCCGATCGGATGGCCGGGTGCTCCCGGTCGATGCGGTAGGCCGGCACCCGGCCCTCGTCGGTGTGCACCGCCACCTCCACGCCCGGCAGCCGCAGCGACCGGACGTGCTCGGTGACGGCGGCGGCCACGGCGTCCGGGTCCTGCGTGCCGACCAGCCGGCAGGTGACGTGGGCGACCGCGCGGTGCGGGATCACCGAGTACCTGCCCCCGGCCGTGATGCCGTTGACCTCGAGCGTGGGCCGCTCCCAGAGCCGCTGCAGGGTGCTGTAGCCCGACTCCCCGGCGAGCTCCGGCACCCCGACCGAGGCGCGGTAGGCCTCCTCGTCGAAGTCGACCGCGTCGATCTCCGCGCGCCGCTCCGGCGTGAGCTCGTCGACGCCGTCGTAGAAGCCGTCGACCGCGACCGCGCCGTCCCGCCCGTGCAGGGAGGCGACGAGGGTCGCCAGCGCGTGCACCGGGTTGGCCACCGTGCCGCCGTAGCGCCCCGAGTGCAGGTCGCGGTCGGCGGCGGTGACGACGACGTCCATCGCCACGAGCCCCTTGGAGGCCACCGACAGCGACGGTTCGGTCGGCCGCCACATCGCGCCGTCGGCCGAGATCACCAGGTCGGCGGCGAGCTCGTCGGCGTGCGCGCGCACGTAGGCCGGGAGGTGGGGGCTGCCGATCTCCTCCTCGCCCTCGAACAGGAACGTGAGATTGAGCGGGAGCGCCCCGTCCTGCTCGAGCATCGCCCGTGCCAGCGCCAGGACCAGCAGGACCGGTCCCTTGTCGTCGGTCACCCCACGGCCGCGCACCACCGCATCGACGCCGTCGCCCTCGACGACGGTCTCGAACGGCGGCGTCGTCCACTCGGCGAGCTCGCCGGTCGGCTGCACGTCGTAGTGGCCGTAGACCAGCACCGTCGGGGCACCGGGGGCGCCGAGCCACTCGCCCCGCACCACCGGGAACCCGTCGGTCTCCTCGACCCGGCCGTTCGCGAACGCCAGCCGGGCGGCGAGCCAGCCCGCCGCCTCCCGCATCGTCTCGATCGGGGCGCTGCGGCTGTCGCTGGGGATCGCGACGTACTCCGCGAGCTCCGCCAGCAGTTCCTCGTCGGTGGGCAGGCGCATCTCAGGACGCCAGCATGGTCTTGATCGAGCGCCGCTGGTCCATCGCGGCGTAGGCGTCGGCGACCGACTCCAGCGGCACGGTCAGGTCGAAGACCGGCCCCGGGTCGAAGGTTCCGGCGAGCACCCGCTCGACGAGGTCGGGCAGGTAGCGGCGCACCGGGGCGACGCCCATGCCGATGGTCAGGTGCTGGCGGAACGGCGGGAAGAGCGACAGCTGCGGCGCCGTGTGCGGCACGCCGACCGCGCCGACCCGGCCGCCTGCGCGCGCCATCCCGATCGCCATGTCCCACGACTCCGGCGTCCCCACGGCCTCCACGACGTGCTGCGCTCCGCGGCCGCCGGTCAGCTCACGGACCGCCGCGATGCCCTCCTCGCCGCGCTCGGCGACGACGTCGGTGGCACCGAACGCCCGGCCGACGGCGGTGCGGTCGGCGTGCCGGCTCATCAGGATCACCCGCTCGGCGCCCAGCAGCTGCCGGGCCCCGAGGACGGCGCACAGCCCGACCGCCCCGTCGCCGATCACCGCGACGGTCGAGCCCTTCTCGACGCCGGCCAGCACCGCGCCGTGGAGCCCGGTGCCCGCGACGTCGGTGAGCGCGAGCAGCGCCGGCAGGATTGCGTCGTCGATCCCGGCGAGGCCGCCCGGGACCGCGACCAGCGTGCCGTCGGCCTGCGGAACCCGCACCGCCTCGCCCTGCCCGCCGTCGGTGCCGGGCGCTCCGAAGGTGCCGCCGTTGTCGCAGCGCACCTGGATGCCGTCCCGGCATGCCGGGCAGGTGTTGTCCGACCACTGGAACGGCGCGACCACGAAGTCGCCGGGGCGCACCGTGGTGACCGCAGGCCCGACCTCCTCGACGACGCCGATGAACTCGTGTCCCATCCGGGAGCCGGCGGGACGGTCGATCACCCCGCGGTAGGCCCAGAGGTCGGAGCCGCAGACGCAGGCGCGGACCACGCGCACGACGGCGTCCGTCGGCTCGACGAGGGTCGGGTCGGGGACGTCGCCGACGGTGACGGTGCCGGCGGCCTGGTGGATGGCGGCGCGCATTGCGGTTCCTCTCAGCAAGTGTGGGTCAGGCGGGGGTGCGGGCGGCCACGAAGGCGGCGAGCTCGTCGAGGTTGGCCGCCTCGTTCACGCGCCGGCCCTCCTCGATGTCGTGGATGAGCTCGGCGACCTTGTCGAAGATCGGCCCGGAGACGTCGCGGAGCATCTCGTCGATCTCGGTCTTGCGCTTGCGCACCGCGAGGTCGCGGTAGATGCCGCTGTGGGTCTTGGCGCTGCGCCGGTTGAACACGGCCAGCCGGTCCAGCGACCCCTCGAGGTCGTCGGGGACGAAGCCGTCGAAGCTCTCCACCGGCACGGGGGCCTGGTCGAGCACCTCCTGGGCGATGGCGATCATCACCGGCCGGTACTCCGGCCGCTCGAGCGTCTCGGCGATGGACAGGTCGGACACCGCGCCGGCCCAGAGCATCGCGCCGTAGGCCTCCTTGCCCCACAGGTAGCCGAGCACGTTGTCGGTGGGTTGGGCGTAGGGCAGCAGCTCGGCCAGCTCCCGCACGCGCGGGGTGATCGTGCCGCCGTCGAGTTCGCCGACCCGGAACGTCGCCACGTTGCCCTGCATGATCACGCCCGGGGCCATGAGGTCGGCGCCGAAGTTCACGAAACTCGAGATCACGCGGTCCCGCCCGACGGCCTTTACGAGCGTGTCGGCGGTCAGCCCGTTCTGGACCGTGAGCACGTAGCCGTCGGGCGCGAGCCGGTCGCGCAGCAGCTCGGCCGCCGCCCGGGTGTGCAGGCTCTTCACCGCCACGATCGCCCGCTCGATGCGGTCGGGCAGCTCGTCTGGGGGAACGGCCGGGATCTGCACGGTGAACTCGTTCACCGGCCCCTCGATGCGCAGCCCGTGCTCCCGGATCGCGGCCACGTGCGCCACGTCGGCGTCGCAGAGCAGGACGTCGTGCCCGGCGCGGACGAGGTGGGCCCCGAGCGTGCCCCCGATCGCACCGCCGCCGATGATGACCAGCGGTCCGCTCACGCCGGCGTCCCGACCGGGACGGCGCGGTCGATGAACTCGCGCATCGTCTGCTGGAACAGCTCGCGCTCCTCCACCTGCGGCGAGTGCCCGGAGCGCTCGAACACCACGAGCTCAGCGTTCGGCATCAGCGACGCGATGGTCTCCGACGAGCTGACCGGGGTGACCCAGTCGCGCCGTCCTACGGTGACCAGGGTCGGCACGGTCACCGACGGCAGCGCGTCCTTGAGGTCGTAGGCGCCCCAGTTGTGCTGGAAGCACCAGTTGTGGGCCTCGTGGCGGTAGATGCCGGCCTCGACCGCGGCAGCCGACTTCACCGGGTCGTACTCGTAGTCGTAGAGCGGGATCAGCTCCGACCACAGCTGCTTGAGGTCGGCGTCGTCGTGCACCTCGCCGTGCCAGTAGCGGTTGAACCGCTCCCAGTCGATCTCGACGCGGTCCTGGTTGCGGGCGTTCTCGAACGCGAGCTCCAGGTTGCTGCCGTCGGCCGAGGTGTCGCGCAGGATGATCGCCGACACGTGCTCGGGATACCGGACGGCGTACTCCAGGGCGATGAAGCCGCCGTACGAGCCCCCGGCGACGACGATCTTCTCCGCGCCGATCCACTGCCGCAGGCCGTCGACGTCGGCGGCCCACTGCTCGTGCGAGTAGGGCGGGATGCCCTCGGACATGCCGCAGCCGCGGGCGTCGAACACGACGACGCGGAAGCGGTCGGACAGCGGACCGAACGTCGCCTTGGGTTCGGCCAGCGAGCCGATGCCGCCGCCGCCGTGATGGGCGATGAGCACCGGCCCGTCCTCCGGGCCGAGCACCTCGACGTTGAGCCGGCAGCCGTTGATGGTCACGTCCACGCGGACGCCTCCTTCTCGAGGGGACCTGCGGTCCCGGCGACACCCGCGGTCCAGCGGGCGATGTTCCGGTCCAGGACGCCGAGGGGCAGCGCGCCGCTGCCGAGGACGGCGCCGTGGAAGGCGACGATGTCGAACCGGTCGCCCAGCGCGGCCTGCGAGCGCTCGCGAAGTCGGACGATCTCGCGCTGGCCGATCGTGTAGGCCAGCGCCTGACCGGGCCAGCAGATGTAGCGGTCGACCTCGCTGCCGATGTGCTCCCGCGTGGTGGCGGTGTGCTGCCAGCCGAACTCGACGGCCTGCTCCCGGGACCAGCCGAAGTGGTGGACGCCGGTGTCGATGACCAGCCGGCAGGCCCGCAGCGCGGCGAACGACAGCATGCCAAGCAGCGCGAGATCGCCGCTGTAGAGGCCCATCTCCTCGGCCAGCCGTTCGGCGTAGAGACCCCAGCCCTCGTTGAAGCTGCACGCCTCGACGTCGAGGTGCCGGCGGTATCGCGGCAGATCGAGGGTCTGGGCGGTGGCCAGCTGGAGGTGGTGGCCCGGGACCGACTCGTGGAATGCCAGCGCTTCGTACTCGAAGCGGAAGCGTTCCTCCGGGGAGCCGGCCTGCAGCACGTGCGCCCCCGGCCGGCTGCCGTCGACCGCCGGCGGCCGGTAGTAGGCCATCGCCGCGCCCTCGGCCTCGACCGGGTCGATCTGCTCGATCACGCACGGCGGGATGTCGTAGTGCGGGAACCAGTCGTCCTGCGCGCGCTGGGCACGCTGCAGCGCCTGCTCGGCGACGTCGACGATCTCGGCGCTGGTGCGGAATCGCAGCGCCGGGTCGGAGCGCAGCCGGGCCGCGATGGCCGGGAAGTCGGTCTCCCCCAGCGCCCGCCGGCCGATCTCGAGCCAGCGCGGCCGCAGTTCGTCGAGCACGTCGAGGCCGATCTGGTGGATCTCGGCCGGTGACAGGTCGGTGGTCGTGTGCCGGGCGACGGCGTCGGCGTAGCCCTCGAGTCCGCCGGGGATGGCGCCGATCCCGACCCGATCGTCGGGCCGGGCCGCGCGCAGCAGCTCGGTGCGCAGACGATCGGCCAGCGCCGCCATGGCCGGCCGGATCGACGACTCGACCGTCTCGCGGGCACGCTCGCGCACCGCCGGGTCGGCGGCGCGGGCGGTGGGGCCGTTGGTGGGGCGGAGCAGCACGTCGTCGTCCGGTGCGGTGGCGAGGTGGCCCTCGAGCTGGGCGATCGCATGCCGCACGCCGCGTTCGGTGGGGGTCCGGCCGCGCGCGGCCTCCTCGGCGTAGCGGTCGCCGAGGGCAGCCAGGAAGGCGCCGGTGCCCGCCAGCCGGTGCAGGTAGCGGTCGGCACCGTCGGCATCGGCGATCGTCATGGCCGGGATGGCCTGGAAGACGAGACCCTGGCGGCTGACGTACCCCTTGGCCGAGGCGTTGGCCGCCCACAGCGAGTGCGCGGCGTCGCGGCCGGCGCCCCGGGTGAGCGCGGTGAGCACCCCGTGGTCGACCTGCTGGTCGGCGTCGAGGGCGCCGGCGTCGATGGCCGCGAGCTCGCGCTCGATGCCCGCGAACTCCTCCGCGGCCGCGGCGCTCGCCGCGGCGCTCGGGTCGCCGGCCAGCGCGTCGAACTCGGTGATGCCGAGCAGGGTGGCGTTGTGCGGGTCGTACGTGTGCTGCGTGCGGAAGTACCGCTCGCCGAGCTCGGTCAGCGCGGCAGAGGAAGTCGGTGCGTCGGGCATGGGTCCTTGTCCGGCTCGGGGGTTCGGGGGGCGGGTCAGAACAGCGAGTGGCCGCCGTCGATGGAGAGGGTCTGGCCGCTCACCCAGCCCGCAGCCGGGGAGACGAAGAACAGGACCCCGCGGGCGATGTCCTCGGGCGCCCCGATCCGCCGGGTGGCGATGCGCTCCACCAGCGCCCGCTGGCCGTCGGCGCCGTAGGACTCCCACTGCCGCTTCGTCGACGGGTTGGACAGCACGAAGCCCGGGGCGATGCAGTTGACCGTGATCCCGGCCGGACCGAGCTCGTGGGCCATCTGGCGGGTGAAACCGATCTGAGCCGCCTTGGACGACGCGTAGGCCTGGATGCCCGTGAGGCTCACGCTGCGGCCCGCGCCCGAGGAGATGTTCACGATGCGGCCGTAGCCCCGGCGCTTCATCGAGCGGGCGGCGGCGCGGGTGCAGTTCATCGTCGTCCGCAGGTTGGCATCGACGACGGCGTCCCACGCCTCGTCGGTCACCTCGTCGATCGGCACGTGGGTCTGCCCGACGACGCCGCCGGCCACGTTGACCAGGATGTCGACGTCCCCGACGCGGGCGAAGAACTTCTCGACGTCCGCGCTGACCGTGAGGTCGACGTCCTCCTTGTCCACCCCGTGCACCGTCGCGCCCGCCGCGCCGATGCTCTCGGCGATCGCCCGGCCGATGCCCTGGGCGGTGCCGGTGACGACGGCGACCATCCCGTCGAGCTCGCTCACGCGTCCTCCCCCTCGTCGGCGGGCTCGCCGGCCGCGGCCGCGCCGTCGGCGTCCGGCCCGGCCCGGAACGCGCGCAGGATGTGCACCGACTCCTCCCACTGCTTCATCCGGTCGAGCGCGGCACTGCCGAGGCGCTGGAAGACCGCCTCGACGAGGCTCTCGACCAGCACGAGGAGGGCGGCGAAGGAGTCGAACGGCGTTCCCTCGACCGCGACCGGCAGCACGACGTCGGCCTCGTCCGCGGCCGGGGACAGCCCGTCGTCGGTGATGACGACGACCGACGCCCCGCGCTGCCGGGCCAGAGCCGCCACCTGCTTGGCGGGCAGCTCGTAGCGACGCAGGTCGAAGACGAGGACGGCGCAGTCCTTGCCCAGCGAGAGATACGTGCCGATGTCGGGTCCCAGGGGCTCGCCGGCGAAGACGACGCCCGGGACCAGCTGGTCCAGCTGCATGGCGAGGACGTGGGCCACGTGGCGGGAGAAGTAGCCCCCCGAGAGCACCACCTGCCGGCAGGGGGTGGCCAGCAGCGTGACGGCGGCATCGAACTCGCTCGGGGGCACCGTCGTGCCGAGCTGCTCGACGAGGGCCATCCGCTGGGCCACCGATCGCTGGAAGACGGTGGCGCCGTCCCCGTCCTGCAGGCGGGAGGCGGCACGGCTGACCGGGCTGCTCAGCTGCTCGGTGACCTCGTGGCGCAGCTGCGTCTGGAACTCCGGGTACCCGCCGATGCCCAGCCGCGACACCAGCCGGAGCACCGTCGGGGTGCTCGTGCCGGCGGCCTTCGCGAGCGCGGCCGCACTGGCCAGCCCGGCGGCCGGGTAGTTGGCCAGCAGCGAGCGGGCCACCTTCTTCTCGGCCGGGCTGAGCTCGTCCATCCGCTCGAAGATCTCGTCCCGGAGAGAAGTCATGGGCGACGCTCCCACGGTGGCGGTCACGTGTGGGTCACGAGGCGGTCGCCGTCGTGGTAGGCGGAGAACATGGCCGGCGAGTTGTGCGCGACGGTGATGCAGCCGTCGGCGCCGACGGCGATGAGGCCGCCCATCGCGCCGTGCCGGGTCAGCTCCTGCTCGACCGTGGACGCGACCGCGTCGGGAAGGGGCTGCTCCAGGTAGCGCATGCGCGCGGCGACGTCGTGGGCGACGACCCCCTTGATGAAGGCCTCGCCCTCCCCCGTGCAGGAGACGGCCACGACACCGTTCCGCGCGTAGGTGCCGGCCCCGACGATGGGGGTGTCCCCGACGCGGCCCTCGTTCTGGTTGACCATGCCGCCGGTCGACGTCGCCGCCGCCAGCCGGCCGGAGGAGTCGAGCGCCACCGCACCCACCGTGCCGTGCCGGGACGCCTCGAGCGTGCGGGCCTGGACGTTGCGCAGCTGCTGCTGGCGGGCGGGCGTCAGGAAGTACTCCGGCGGCACGGTGGCGAGCTCCCAGTCCAGCAGCCGCGCCTCGGTTGGAGCGACGAGCAGGACGGCGGGCGTGTCCTCCATGACCCTGCGGGCGGCGCGGACCGGGTTGCGGGCGTGCCGGCAGGCGGTGATCGCCCCGGCCCGCCCGTCGCCGGTCATGACGCAGGCGTCGAGCTCGGCCGTGCCGGCCGCGGTCAGCGCGGCGCCCCGGCCGGCGTTGAACAGCGGGTCGTCCTCGAGCTGCTCGACGGCCGCGCAGACCGCGTCGAGGGCGCTCCCGCCGGCGGCGAGCACGTCCGCCCCGGCGGTGTAGGCCCGCGTGAGCCCCTCGGTGTAGGAACCGCGGACCTCCAGCGTCAGCTCCTCGACGCGGCCACCGGCCCCGCCGTGGAGGACGAGGGCCCACCCGCGGTCGGTCGGGGGCACGGTGTGGCTGTGCAGGTCATCGCGGTGCATGGGAACTCGTTCCGTTCGTCCGGGAAGGGGCGGAGGAGGCGCCGCGGCTCAGCGGCCGCCCGCCTGACGGGTGATGTAGGTGACGGCGACGAACGAGGTGAACATCGCGAGCAGGTCGTCGCCGGAGATGCGGACCGACCGCTCCCCCGTGCGCTCCGCCCCGCGCGACCAGGTGGCGACCTCGGCCATGTCGCCGGTCTGGAACTCCAGGTCCAGGGTGGCCGGACGCGTGAGCTCCGGCGTCCGCATGCCGTCACCGCCGACCTGCCGGACGGCCCGCTCGGCGCCCTCGCGGATCAGCCGGCAGGACTCGTCCGGATGCAGGTTGGCGGCGCTGAACCGCGTGATCGACTCCTTGGTGATCACCGCGACCGCGTCGGGCGCGAACGGACGCGTCTCGTCCCAGGTCACCGAGTCACCGGACACGAAGGCGATGGGGACGCCGTAGTGCTCGGCGACCAGGGCGTTGATGCCGCTCTCCCCCACCAGCTCGCCGTTGATGCGGGCGGCGGAGAAGACCTCCGGGTTGTAGGTGTGCGACAACGTCGAGGGGCGGCCGGAGATCGATCCGTGGTAGCCGACGAGGAACGCGGCGTCGAAGCTGTCGTCGAGCCCCTGCATCATGTAGCGCGGCTTGTGCCGGCCCGAGACATAGCTCGCACCTCCGGCGATCCGGCGCGGGTCGAGGTTGGCCATCGTGCCGTGCGAGTCGTTGAGGACGATCTCGGTGGCGCCGCCGGCGATGGCGCCCTCGATCGCGGCGTTGACCTCGTCGAGCATCAGCTGGCAGCCGATCTCGTAGCGGGCGCTCCCGCTGGGGCGGCACTGGTCCCAGTCGACGATGCCGGCCACACCCTCCATGTCGAAGGACATCCAGATCTTCACGGCAGCTCCTGAGGTGGTTCGGGGAGGGGAATGGCGGCCAGCTCGTCGGCCTTCAGGCAGGCGCTCTCGTGCGCCGGGCGGACCTGGAGCAGCGGCGGGTCGTTCGCACGGCAGATCTCGCTGGCGAGCGCACAGCGTGGGTGGAACCGGCAGCCCGCCGGCACGTCGTACGGGCTCGGCGGCTCTCCGTCGAGCTCGAAAGCGTCGTTGACGCTCCCCTCGCGCATGCGCGGGATGGAGTCGATCAGCGCCCGCGTGTACGGATGGCGTGGGTGGGCGAACAGCTCGCGCGTGTCGGCGATCTCCACGATCCGACCCAGGTACATGACCGCCACCCGGTCGGACAGGTGCTGGACCACCGCGAGGTTGTGCGCGATGAACAGGATCGACAGGCCCAGTTCGGCTCTCAGCGAGGTGAACAGGTCGAGGATCGTGGCCTGGACGGAGACGTCGAGGGCCGACACCGGCTCGTCGGCGATGAGCACGTCGGGGCGGACGGCGATCGCCCGGGCGATGGCCAGCCGCTGACGCTGCCCGCCGGAGAACTGGCTCGGGTACGCGCCGAGGACCTCCTCCTCGAGCCCCACCAGGTTGAGCAGCCGGACACTCTCCGCCCGTACCTCGCTGCGCGGCACGATCTTGTGCAGGAGCAGGAGCTCGGCGAGCATCCGGCCGACGGTCAGGCGCGGGTTGAGCGAGGAGTACGGATCCTGGAAGACCATCTGCACCCGCCGCGAGGACTCCCGGTCCCGCCGCGCGAGCGCGCCCGTACCTCGGTAGAAGACCTGTCCGCCGGTCGCCGTCGTGCTGCCGACCAGGATCTTCGCGAGAGTGGACTTGCCCGACCCCGACTCCCCCACCAGGGCGAGGATCTCGCCGGGACGGAGGTCCAGGTCCACCCCGTCGAGCGCCTTGAGGGTGCTCGGCCCGCTCGAGCCGAGCCGCGAGAGCAGCGACGTGCCACGGCTGTAGCTCTTGGTCAGCCCGCTCACCCGCAGCATCGAGGTGTCGGTCGTCTCCGCGCTCGCCGTGCGCGCGGCGCTCACCGGGCTCATACCAGCACCTCCACCAGGCGGTCGCTCTCGTAGCAGGCGGCCAGGCGGCCGGGGAGGACCTCCAGCAACGGCGGAACCGCGTCGGTGCAGTGCTCCCGCACGTAGCCGCAGCGGGGCGCGAACGGGCACCCCGGCGGACGGTCGGCCACGTTGGGCGGGAAGCCGGGGATGGGGATCAGCTCGCGCTCGGGGCGGTCGAAGTCGGGCGCCGACTCCAGCAGGCCGCGGGTGTAGGGATGCCGCGGCTGGCGGAAGGTCTCCTTCACCCGGCCCGCCTCGACGATGTGGCCGGCGTACATGACCGCCAGCTCGCTGCACGTCTGGTTGACCACCGCGAGGTCGTGGGTGACGAAGACCAGCGAGGCGCCGGTGTCGTCGCACAGCTTCTCGAGCAGCTTGAGCACCTGCAGCTGGACGGTCACGTCGAGCGCGGTCGTCGGCTCGTCGCACAGGAGGAGCCGCGGGCCGCAGGAGACGGCCATCGCGATCATGATCCGCTGGCGCAGCCCGCCCGAGAGCTCGTGCGGATACGCCCTCGCCCGCCGCGCGGGGTCGGGGATGCCGGTCCGGGCCATCATGGAGACGGCGAGCTCGCCGGCCTCCTTGGCCGACATGCCGAGGTGCCGGCGCGGACCCTCGGCGATCTGGTCGCCGACCCGGGTGACCGGGTTCAGCGCGGTCATGGGCTCCTGGAAGATCATCGCGATCTGGGGCCCCATGAGCGCCCGGCGGTCCTTCGCCTTCATGGTGAGCAGGTCGCGGCCGTCGAACTCGACCCGCCCGGAGAGCACCTCCACGCCGCGGGGCAGGAGCCCGGCGATGGCCCGGAGGGTGAGCGACTTGCCCGAGCCGGACTCACCGACGATGCCCAGGCGCTGCCCGGGGTCGACGTCGAACGAGACGCCCTCCACGATCGCCACCGACCGGCCGCCGGGCCGGCGCAGGCCGATGGTCAGGTCCTGCACGCTGAGCAGCGGTGGGCCGCCGAGGAAGCCGGTCACTTGCGACGCTCCGGCGTCAGCAGGTCCGAGAGCCCGTCGCCGAGGAACGAGAGCCCGAGGCTGGTGACGACGACGGCGAGGCCCGGGATGGTCGCCTGCAGCCACAGGGTGGTGATGAACTCCTGGCCGTCGAGGATCATGCTGCCCCACTCCGCCGTGGGCGGGGCGATGCCCAGGCCCAGGTAGCCCAGGGTGACGATCGCCATGATGTCCATGACGATGTCGCTCATCGCGTAGATGACTGCCTGCGACAGCACGTTCGGGGCGATGTGCCGGGTCAGGATCCGGCCGTGCGACATGCCGCCGAGCCGGGCTGCCACCACCCAGTCCTGCTTCTTCGCCACCAGCAGCTCGCCCCGCATGATCTTGGCGTAGGACACCCACGAGACGGCGGCGATGGCCAGGTAGATGCTGCTCTCCCCCGCACCGAGGACGAAGACCAGCACGATGACCAGCACGTAGAACGGGAAGGCGAAGAAGACGTCGACGACCCGCATCACGACCGTGTCGAACCAGCCACCGAAGTAGCCCGCGAGCGCCCCGAGCACCGAGCCGACGACGAACGGGATCAGCACGGCGAGGAAGCCGACCCGCAGGTCGATCCGCGCCCCGTAGAGCAGCCGGGTCAGCACGTCGCGGCCGTACTTGTCGGTGCCCAGCCAGTGCTCCGCGCTGGGCGACTGCAGGGCGTTGGCGAGGTCCTGCTTGATCGGGTCGTAGGGCGTGAGGAGCGGCGCCAGCACGGCCAGGAGCACGAGCAGGCCTACGATGACGATGCCGGCCATCAGGGTGCCGTTGCGGTACCAGGGCCGCAGGGCCCGCGACCGGGCCGGGCGGCGCATCGCCCGGGAGGCCCGGACTACGGCTGTGGTCACGCTCGCTCCTTGGTGCTGAGGTCGACGCGGGGATCGATGGCCGTGTAGACGACGTCGGTCAGGATCCCGACGGCGATCACGAAGAGGGCCACCACGAGGGCGACGGCCTGGATGGTCGGGAAGTCGCGGGAGAAGATCGCGTTGATCATCAGCGAGCCCAGGCCCGGCACGGCGAACACGCGCTCGATGACCAGCGAGCCGCCGACCAGGTATCCGAGGTTGACGCCGATGATCGAGACGGTGGGGATGGCGGCGTTGCGGAGCACGTGCAACCGGAACAGCGACACCCCGGAGGCGCCCTTCGACCGGGCGGTGCCGACGTAGTCCGAGCCGAGCACGTTGATGGTGGAGGCGCGCAGGCTCCGGATGATCGTCGGGCACATCGCGATGGCGAGCGTGAGGGCCGGCAGGAACAGGTAGTACACGTGCTCGAGGGGCGTCTCGCCGTACCCGCCGACCGGGAACAGGCCCGCGTTCACGGCCAGCAGGAGGATCAGCATGATGCCGACCCAGAACTGCGGCATGCCCTGGCCGACGAGCGTGAAGGCCCGGACCCCGTGGTCGCGCGCCCGGCCCGGTGCGGAGGCGGCCATGGCGGCCAGCGGCACGCTGATCAGCAGCGATATGACGAGCGCGTAGGCCAGCAGCGACATGGTGATGGGGACGGCGTCCGCGACCAGCTTCGCGACCGGCTGCTGGTAGGTGATGCTCGTGCCGAGGTCGCCCGTGACCAGGTGGCCGAGGAAGAGCAGGTACTGGTTCCACAGGGGCTTGTCCAGACCGAGCTGGTGGCTGAGCGCGGCCACCCGCTCGGGCGTGGCGGTCTGTCCGAGGATCGCCAGCGCCGGGTTGCCGGGCAGCAGGTGGACCATGAAGAACACGACGACGGTGACGCCGAAGATCACCGGGATCGACTGGAGGAGCCGGAGCGGGACGAAACGGAAGCGGTCGAACATGCGCCACCTCCTCTCTCGTGCGGTGTCAGCGGTGCAGGTGGCACGGAGCCCGGGAGGGGCAGGGCGGCGCCGGGATGTGCGGCGCCGCCCTGCCGCTCGGGGTCACTTCGTCTTGGAGACGTCCTCGAGGTGGTAGTTGCCGAGCGGCGTGACCTCGAAGCCCTTGACCTTGTCGGTCATCGCGTAGGCGTACGGCGAGTAGTAGAGGTAGGCCGCGAACGCGTCGTCGGCGACCTTCTTCTGCAGCTCCTCGTACAGGCCGGCCCGCTTGGAGTCGTCGGTCTCCGCCTGCGCCTTCTTGTTCAGCGCGATGACCTCGGGGTTGTTGTAGTTCGTGTACGCCGAGTGGGAGCCGCCCTCGGGGTCCACCGCGAACGACGTCCACTCGTCGGGGTCCGGGATGTCCATCGTCCAGCCGCTGATGATCATGTCGAAGTCACCGGCGTTGCGGGCGGCCCGAGTGGCGGTGGCGTCCAGCTGCTTGATCTCCAGCTTGATGCCGAGCTCGGCGAGCTGGGACTGCATGATCTGCGCGTCCGACCCCTGGTTGGGGTCACCGGCATTGATCAGGATGCTCGTGGAGAACCCCTTGGGCTGCGAGGACTGGGCCAGCTCCTGCTTGGCCTTGTCCAGGTCCAGCTTCGGGGCGTCGGGGTTCTTGGCGTAGAAGGGCGTGCCCGGCGACAGCAGCGAGTCCGCGGCCTGGCCGTTGCCGTACAGCACCGACTTCACCATGGCTTCGCGGTCCAGGGCGTAGGCGATCGCCCGGCGGACGTGCACGTCCTCGAACGGCTTCCGCGCCTCGTTGAACGCGACGTAGTCGATGCGGGTGGAGGGGAACGCCGTCGCGTTGATGCCGCTTGTGCTCTTCAGCGCCTTGAAGCTCGACCAGTCCGGGAACTCGTCGATGTCGATCTGGCCGCCCTGCAGCTGGAGCTTGCGGGTGTTGGCGTCGGGGACGACCGTCCAGGTGACGCTGTCCAGGTGCGGCTTGTCGCCCCAGTAGTCGGGGTTCTTCACGACCTTGACGGACTGGCCCTGCTTCCACTCGCCCCAGGTGAACGGGCCGGTGCCGACAGGGGCCTTGTAGAACTCCTCGGACGTCTTGCCGCCGTAGTTCTCCGGGATGATGGCGTTGCTGAACAGCGAGAGGTCGGCCAGCAGGGGCGCCCAGGGATACTTCAGCTTGACCTCGACGCTGCTGTCGTCGACGGCGGTGACCTTGTCGATGGCCGCGTTGATGAAGCCCCAGCCATCACCGCCGGTCTTCGTGTCCTCGTCGATGGAGAACTTGACGTCGGCCGCGGTGAGGGGCTTCCCGTCCGAGAACTTCACGCCCTTGCGGAGGGTGATCGTGTACGTGAGCTTGTCGTCGGACATCGTGTAGTCCGAGGCCAGCCACGGCTCCACCTTGGTGCCGTCCTGGCTGACCATGAACAGCGGCTCCATGATCTGTTCCATCACGTAGATCGAGCTGTTGTCGAACGTGGTGGTCTTGTCCATGGAGAGGATGTCGGCCGCGCGGGCGATGGTGAGGTCGCCGCCGTCGACCGGCGCGCCGGACGCCGACGTCCCACCACCACCGCCGTCGCTGCCACACGCGGTCAACACGACCGCGGCGGCCGCAGCGATACCGGTGAACCTCAATCGGATCGATCGTGTCATCGATTGCCTCATCGTTCTGTCCCGCGCAGGCGGGATGCAGGTGGCGCGAGCCGGCCTCGGGCGGCTCGCGGGGGCTGGGTGGGACGACCGGTCACCCGGACGAGGCGACCGTAGCGTTCATTACAGCGGTCGCCAAGTAAATCTTTGTTGTTACGTTCGGAACGCGGTTAGGACACGCCTCGCCGAGGCCCGGAGCGCCGGGTTCAGCGGGTCGCGAGCCCGAGCAGCAAGCCGTCGGAGACCACGGCCGGGCTCGTCGTCAGGAACAGCGGGCAGCCCGCCGCCGGGGCGAGCACCCGGTCCAGCTCGCGGCCGAGCGGGTCGAGGAGCACGCCGAGCAGCTCCCCCTCGGTGACGTCCTGCCCGGTCGTGACGGCCGGCTGCCAGAAGCCCCGGACCGCGCTGCGCATCCAGATCCAGCCGTCGTACTCCACCGGGGCGACGCTCGCCGCCCCGGCTTCGGCATGGGCCTCGCCGGGGAGCATGCCGAGCTCTGCGCACACGGCGAGGACGCCGCGGAGGTGCCGCTCGACGGATGCCTCGTCGCAGATCCCGTTCGCACCGACCTCCGCGATGATCGCCGGGATCCCGATGTCGGCCGCCGCGCTGCTCGTGCTCCCGCCGACGGTGCGCGACGCGCTGCTCTGCCGCACCACGTGGCCGAGGCCGTAGGCCAGCGCCAGCCGGCGCGCCCGGTCCTCGACGTCGGACTCCTCGTACAGGCAGAAGGGCTCGAGCGCTTCGGGCAGATCCCCCGCGTGCAGGTCCAGCAGGTAGTCGCTCGGCGCGATGATCGGGGTGAAGATCTCGTGGGCCAGCACGTCGGTGTAGGAGCCGCCCGGGTCGCCGGGGAAGCACCGGTTGAGGTTCTTGCCGTCGGCCGGGACGACGAAGGCGCTCCGCGACCAGAACGCCGGCTGGTTCAGGATCGGGACGGCGGTGACCGTGCCGCGGAGGGTCTCCGGGTCCAGGCGGGCGATCAGTCGCATGACGGCGGCCATCCCGGTGTACTCGCAGCCGTGCACGCCGGCCACCACGGTGAGGTGCGGCCCCTCCCCCGCGCGGCCCTCGATGCGGGCGTACGGGATCTCCACCGGGTCACCGGGCAGGTCCGTGATCTCCAACGTCAGCTCTTCCATGCGTGCACGACCTCCCCGTGTGCGCGGCCCCGGCGGCCGCGGCGCGGGCCATCCAACACCACGACCGGCGAGACGCGGAACGGGCCCGGCCGGGCATCGCGCACCGCGACCGTTACCCTCTGCAACGATCCGGCCTCAGCCACGTCCCGTCGGCCGGGACCACACCGAACCCGCCGAGGTTGCACCGTGCTGATCACCGACGTCCTCGCCGTCCCCGTTCGCTCCGGCTTCTTCACCGACGACCAGGCGGCCATCGCGCTCGGGGCGCGTCATGACGGCGCCACGTACGTCGGCGCCCCGGCGACCCCGGGTTTCCGCAGCATCCGGCAGGCCGGCGAGGCGGTCTCCGTCCTCCTCGTCCTGGAGGACGGTCTCGTGGCACACGGTGACTGCGCCGCCGTCCAGTACTCCGGTGTCGGGGGCCGGGACGCGGTGTTCGAGGCGGGGACGGCGGTCGCCGCCATCGAGGACGCCGTCGCGCCGCTGCTGACCGGCCGCGAGGTGACGACCTTCCGCGAGCTCTCCGCGGAGATCGAGGCGCTCGCCCCCGGCGGTTCCCCGCTGCACACCGCCGTGCGGTACGGCGTGTCCCAGGCCCTCCTCGACGCCGTGGCGCAGGCCCGCGGGGTGACCATGGCCGAGGTCGTGCGGGACGAGTACGACACCGGCCTGCCCATCGTCCCGGTCCCGATGTTCGTGCAGTCCGGCGACGATCGCTACGACAACGTCGACAAGATGATCCTCAAGCGCGCCGACGTCCTGCCGCACGGCCTGATCAACAACGTCGACGCCAAGCTCGGGCGCGACGGCGGGCTGTTCCTCGAGTACGTGAGCTGGGTCCGGGACCGGATCGTCGCCCTCCGGGACGACCCCTCCTACGCCCCGGTCCTGCACTTCGACGTCTACGGGACGATCGGCGCCGCCTTCGACGCCGACGTCCCCCGGATCGCCGGCTACCTGGCCCGGCTGGAGGCCGCCGCCGGCCCGTTCCGGCTCCGGCTGGAGCACGTGGTGGATGCCGGGAGCCGGGACGCCCAGATCGCGGTGTTCGCCGAGCTCCGCACCGCCCTGCGCCGCGCGGGAACGAACGTCGAACTCGCGGTCGACGAGTGGTGCAACACCCTCGAGGACATCCGGCTGTTCGTCGCGGCCGGTGCGGCCGACGTCATCCACGTCAAGACGCCGGACCTCGGCGGTGTCGGCAACACCGTGGAGGCACTGCTCGAGGTGCGCCGGGCCGGAATGGCTGCCTACTGCGGCGGCACCTGCAACGAGACCGACCGCTCGGCCCAGGTCTCCGCGCACATCGCCATGGCCTGCGGAGCGGCCCAGGTGCTGGCGAAGCCGGGCATGGGCGTGGACGAGGGACTGATGATCGTGGGGAACGAGATGGCGCGCGTGGCAGCCCTCGTGGCGGCTCGAGGCCGAACCGCCTCCCACGGGTGATCCTGGCGGACGTCCTCGTCGACCGCTGGAGCGGACCCACCGGGGAACGCCGATCACCTGGTCCCCGTCAGAGTTGCTCCCGGATCCACGGCTCGAGGTAGGGATTGCGCGGGCGGTACGGCGGGCTGCCGTCCCTCCAGCGCCGGATGACCGACCCGTCGAGGACCTCGCCGATCGTCGTCCGCACCGGCCGCAGGTAGGGCCTGATGCCGAGCACCAGCCGGGCGAGGCGGCCGAGGAGACTGGCGTAGAAGTCGTCGATGTGCCCCGCCCACTCCTTTCCGGTGAGCGGAACCGGTGGCGGCTCGACCACGAGGCCGGCCTCGACCGCCCGGTCGACGATCCATTCGCGGGGAAGGATAGAGAGGGGGTTGTCGACAGCCGGAGCTGCCGTCCCACCGCCCCCGACGTTCTGGTGGTCCCCGACGAACCAGCGCTGCTCCACCCGCGTCGGATGGTCCGGGATCGGGATGGGCACGCTCGTCCAGAGGGTCGGTGCGAACTGCTTGCGATGCTCGTCGATCGCGACGGCATGACAGGCCAGGTCGACCAGCCCGCTGAGGCGGGTGTCGTGGAACTGGTACCGACGACGATTGAGCACGCGGCCGATGCCGCCGGGGATGCCCAGGCTGCCGACCGTGTCGAACACTCCGATGAACCGGATGCGCACGAGCCGCGAGCGGGCCAGCACCAGTTGGTCCTCGGCCGTGCGGGCGGGGATCTCCCCCGTCTGCATCTCCCGCAAGCCGGGGGCTGCGGTGTCGCGGTACCGGGCGAAGACCGCCTCCGTGTGCAGATCCGTCGGAGCGATCATGCCGCACTTGGCGATCATGCCGGCCAGGCTGCGCGCGGCGAAAGCGCCCCGGCTGTAGCCGATGAGGTGTATCCGGTCGTCATCGGAGCGGTGGTGCGCCTCGATGAAGCTGTAGGCCTCGCGGATGTCGTCGTCCAGACCGGCGCCCAGGAGGCCGCCCTGCAGGCGATCGAGGGAGCCCGTTCCGACGCCTTCGATGTAGTGGACCGCTTGGGCCACTCCCCCGATGTGGCGCGGCAGGCGCGCGTCGATCTGCGCGATGTTCGTGTCGGTGTTGGCGTCGCTCCACGTTCCGTCGAGGAGCACGGCGATGTTCACCGGCCCCGCCCGGCCCGCATGTGCACCGCGTCGCCGCCTTCCCCCTGAGGAACGCCGAAGCCGAAGCCTCCTGGAGATGGGTCGCGCCGACAAGGTCGCCGACGATGCGTCACCCTTCCCATGTCCCGTCGGCAGCGGGAGCATGGCGGCGCCCACCGTCTCGCACGAACCGCGCGGCCCAGGGGCCCGCGGTGAGCTCCCTCCAGGGGGGACCGATGACGATCACCGACCCGACCTTCTACCGCAGCCCGGCAGAGGCCATCGCTGCCCCGACGGAGCAGCTGGCCTACGTGGTGGCCTTCGACCGGGAGGGCGTGCTTCCCGACGCGCTGGCAGTGGTCGACGTCGACGAGCGCTCCGACGACTACGGCACCGTCGTGGGGTGGGCCGACCTGCCCACGACCGGCGACGAGCTGCACCACTTCGGTTGGAACGCCTGTTCCAGCGCGCTGATGCACGAAGGCCACGACATGGGTGGGGACGGCCTGCAGCGTCGCTTCCTGCTGCTGCCCGGCCTGCGCAGCTCGCGCATCCACGTCTACGACACCCAGCCCGATCCGCGCTCCCCCCGGCTGCACAAGACCGTCGACGCGGCCGAGCTGGCAGCGCGCGCCGGGTACTCCCGGCCGCACACCCTGCACTGTGGTCCCGACGGCGTCTTCCTCACCTGCCTGGGCGGTGCCGGGCAGGACGACGGGCCGGGTGGCATCGCGCTGCTCGACCACAACACCTTCGACGTCCTCCGCGCCTGGGAGACCGACCGCGGACCGCAGTACCTGGCCTACGACGCCTGGTGGCACCTCAACCAGAACGTGCTGATCTCCAGCGAGTGGGGCACGCCGTCGATGATCGAGGACGGTCTCGTGCCCGAGCTGCTGCTCGGCCAGAAGTACGGCCACTCCCTCCACTTCTGGGACCTCGCCGAGGGCCGGAACCTGCAGACGGTCGATCTCGGCGCCGAGCACCAGATGGTGCTCGAGCTGCGGCCCTCGCACGACCCGGAGGCGACCTGGGGCTTCGTCGGTGTCGTGGTCTCCACGGCCGACCTGTCCGCCTCGGTCTGGCGGTGGCACCGCGAGGGACCCGAATGGACGGTCGACAAGGTCATCACGATCCCTGCCGAGCCCGCTGAACCGGCCGACCTGCCACCAGCCCTCCAGCCGTTCGGCGCCGTCCCCCCTCTGGTCACCGACATCGACCTGTCCGTGGACGACACGATGCTCTACGTGTCCTGCTGGGGCACCGGCGAGCTCAAGCAGTTCGACGTGTCGGACCCCGCGAACCCCCGCGAGGTCGGTTCGGTCCGCCTCGGTGGGATCGTCCACCGGAGCGCGCATCCGGCCGCACCGTCGCAGCGGTTGGCCGGTGGTCCTCAGATGGTCGAGGTCAGCCGCGACGGCCGACGCGTCTACGTCACCAACTCCCTGTACGGGGCATGGGACGACCAGTTCTTCCCCGACGGCGTCGGGGCCTGGATGGCCAAGATCGACACCGATCCCTCGGCCGGCGGGTTGAGCGTCGACGAGCGGTTCTTCCCGCACGACGGGGACTTCCGGGGCCGGCGGCCGCACCAGGTCCGGCTGCAGGGAGGGGACGCGTCCTCGGACTCCTACTGCTACCGCTGACCGCCCGGGGTCGGGAGGCCACCGCCGCCCGGTCCCCGTGCCCGTGAACCAGGCGCGCTCACGAGGGCGCCCGCACGAACTCCTGTCCGTCGAAGCGCCACCGCACGGTGAGGGGGACGGAGGGGCCGCTGGCGTGGGAGTCGTCGGGGCCGTAGGCCGTCATGTCCGCGACGATCTCGCCGTCCCGGACCCGCAGTCCGGCCGGGTCGTACACGGGTGGCAACTTCGCGTCCCCCTGCAGGCTCCGTGGGCTGGGCAGGGCGCCCAGGCGGCGACCGGCCGACGAGAAGATCTGGACCTCCTGGACGATGCCGTTGGAGAGCTGGGGCGAGCAGTCGAGCAGGACGACGGTGTCGGGCGCACCGTCGCCGTCCACGTCACCGGTGGCCGTGGCCCTGACGCCGATGTCGTAGTGGTCGTAGTAAGGGGGACGGCGGGCGTCGGCAGGGACGCGCGCGTTCCCGCCGACGACGGTCGCCCGGAATCCACCGGGGACGATGCCGTCGCAGGTCACCGTGTAGGTCGTGTTCCGCCAGTCGACCGCCGGGGCCGCCGGGGCCGCCGGATGCGCGGTACCGGTCGGCGTGGTCGAGGCGCACCCTGCCGGCACGAGGCAGGCGAGGGCGAGGACCGTACGGCACCAGGGCACCGCTGCTCCCGAGCCGCTCCGCGACCTGGACATCGGCGATCACCTCTACCGGGCCACGGACGGAGGGGTCTCCGTCCGTGGCCCCAGAGTCCCACCGGTCGCGCCGGCCGGACGTCGGTCGAGCGTCCCGCCCGCCGGCGCGGGCGAGCCGGTGAAGTCGCCGGGCAGGGTGCCTACGGACGGTGAGGGCGGGTACCCGGTCCGCGTCCCGGGTGCGGTGGACCCCCGGATGCCCGTGCGGCGGTCCATGCTGGTCGGACCCACCCGCCGCCGGCCGGGATCCACCGGAGCGAGCACCGCGAACGCGCACGCATCCCGTCTGCGATTCCGTGTCCCGCGGATCGAGCTGACCCAGGGGGCGGAGATGTCCGGTCCGGTCCGCAGGTCCCGATCGGGCCGGCGTCGCGGCACCGCGGCAGTGGCACTCGCGGCGGCGGCATGGGTCCTGGTCCTGGCGGTGGTCGTGGCGGTCGACGACTTTCCGCGCGGCCTGGTCCTGCTGCTCTGCGCCGCCGTCGTCGCGGCCGGCGCCTGGGAGGGGGTCCTGCGCCGGGGGTGGGGGCGTGTGGCGGCTCTCGCCGTGGCCGGCGCAGCGCTGGTCGGCGGGGTGCTGGTGCTGGGTGACGAGGGCTACTTGCGCGACCTGGTGCTGCTCGGCATCGGTGCGCTGATCTGGCACGGGGCGGCGCGGGTGGCCTTCCGTCCGGACGTCGTCCTGCCTGCCGCGGTGCCTCCGCAGCGGCCCGTGGTCGTGGTCAACCCCAGATCCGGGGACGGCCGGGCGGCCCGGGTCGGTCTGGTGGCCGCGGCCGGGGAACGCGGCATCGAGGTGGTGGAACTCCAGGCCGGCGACGACCTCGAGGCACTCGTGCGCGAGGCGGTCGACGGCGGCGCCGACGCCCTGGCGATGGCCGGTGGTGACGGCTCACAGGCCGTGGTGGCCGCGCTCGCCGCCGAGGCGGACGTGCCCTACGCCTGCATCCCCTCGGGTACGCGCAACCACTTCGCCCTCGACCTCGGGGTGGACCGGGACGACGTGGTGGGGGCACTCGACGCCTTCGTCGACGGCGGTGAGCGGATCGTGGACCTCGCCGAGGTCAACGGCCGGGTCTTCGTCAACAACGTCTCGCTGGGCGTCTACGCCGAGGCTGTTCAGCAGAAGGGCTATCGCGCCGCGAAGGTGAAGACGCTGCTGGACACGATGGCCGCCTCGCGATCCCCGGACGGCGCTTCGCAGGATCTGAGCTGGACCACCCCGGGCGGCCGCACGATGCGGGGCGCGACGGTGATCATGGTGAGCAACAACCAGTACCGGCTGTCGGGGGCGGCCGGCGCGGGCACCCGGCCGGCCGTCGACCAGGGGCTCCTCGGGGTGACCGTGGCCGATCCGCCGATCGGCGGGCGGTGGCGCCGGCGCCGCCCGTGGCGACAGTGGGTGACACGCGACTTCCGCGTCGATGCCACCCGTCCGGTGCCGGCCGGGATCGACGGGGAGGCCGCCGTGCTCACTCCCCCGGTCGTCTTCCGGACCCGGCCGGCGGCGCTGCGGGTGCGCGTCGCCGCGCACCATCCCGCCGCCTCCCCATCGGCGATCGAACCGGTCGGCGCGCTACCGGCGCTGCGGGCGCTGCTGCGCATCGCGGGCGGAGCCGAACCGCGGCAACAGCCCCCACGTGTGCCTCCGGTGGTACGGCAACCGGCCCCCTGACGCTCGCGCCGACAACCCTGGACCGGGCGCGGGCCCGGCCGCAGACTGGTGCGGCAGCTGGGGAGCAGGAGGCGCACCGGTGGATCTGGGCATCGATCTGGGCACCGCCAACACGGTCGTCAGCGACTACCGCCGCGGCATCCTGTTCGACCAGCCGTCCGTGATGGTGGTGCGCCGCAGCGGTTCGCGCCGGGAACGGGTCCTGGCCGTCGGTCAGGACGCCGCGGACCTGCTCGGTCGCGCTCCGATGTCGCAGTTCGCCGCGGTACGTCCGTTGGAGGACGGCGTCGTCACGGACCTGGAGACCACCCGGTTGTACCTGCGCGCTGTGCTGCGGGAGGCGGGGCGGCGCGTCATGTCGCCGGTCCGGGCCGTGATCGGTGTGCCGGCCGGTTCGTCGCCGCTGGAGCACCGCGCGCTCCTCGAGGCTGCGGCGGAGGCCGGCATCCGCCCGGTGACCGCCCTCGACGAGTCGATCGCGGGCGCCGTGGGCTGCGGCCTCGACCCGTTGGAGCGGCGGGTGCATCTGGTCGTCGACGTCGGGGGTGGCACGGCCGAGGCGGTGGCGTTCTGCTTCGGCGGGATCCTCACCCATCGGACGATCAAGCTCGCCGGCGACGAGATGACGGTGGCGGTTCTCCGCTACCTCCGGGTTGAGCACCAGCTGCACGTCGGCGAGCTCGAGGCCGAGGCACTCAAGATCCGCGCCGCGTCGAACGGGCACGGGCCGCTCGTCGTCCAGGGCCGCGACGCGGCGACCGGTCGGGCGCGGCTGGCGACGGTCCAGTCAGCCGAGGTGGCCGAGGCCGTGCGCCCGATCAGCGAGGAGATCGTGCGGACGCTCGCCGCCTGTCTGGACGACCTCCCCCCGCAGGCGATCGCCGACGTGCTGGCGGAGGGCGTGCTCGTGTTCGGCGGGGCCTCGCGGATCCACGGACTGGCCGAGGACCTGGAACGGGGCCTGGGCCTCCCGGTCAAGCTCGCCGAGCAGCCCCTGACCTGTGTGGCCGACGGCGCCGCCCGCGCGCTGCGCAACCACCGACTGCTCGCGGCCTACGGACGCCGCTGACCGTCAGGGTCGCTGCAGCCGGCCGGTGGCGACCACGGCCGAACGGTGCGCGAGGTAGTGCCGGAGACCCTCCGCGACGACGGCCTTGGCGGTGTTCCCGCCCGTGCCGGGGCCCTGCACCAGCGCCGTCATCACGACCTCGGGGGCATCGAAGGGCGCCGCGGCGGTGATCCAGTTGTCGTAGCTCCCCGGCGGCAGGCCGCCGTCCTGCGCGGTGCCGGTCTTCGCGCCGACCGGCGCGGGCAGACCGGAGAGGCGGACCGCCGTGCCGCCGGCCACGGCCCGGCGCATGCCCTCGCGCACCGGACCCAGCGCACCGGCGAACGCGAGGGGTCTCGGTGCGGGCGTGGGGAGCGCGGTGAACGGGGCGTCGTGCGCCCCGATCGCCAGGCCGAGCCGCGGGGTGACCAGGTTCCCGGTGGCGACGGCGGCGGTCCAGCGGGCGTTCTGCAGCGGCGTGACCTGCAGTTCGCCCTGGCCGATGCCGAGGATGACGGTCGACCCGCCGTACCAGTGGCCACCCTTCCCGCCCACCGAGTCCGGTGTGCCGAGGTAGCCGGCGGACTCGGCGGGCAGGTCGATCCCCGTCCGTGCGCCGACGCCCAGCGCCCGCGCGCCCTCGATCAGTCGCTCGGCCCCGAGTGCGACGGCGAGCTTGTAGAAGTAGACGTCGTTGGAGATGGCGATCGAGTCCACGAGGTTCATCGGGCCCATCGGCTTCCAGTTGCCGAAGGTGTGACCGCCGTAGGTGAACGCGGCTCCTGTCGGGATGACCTGGTCGGGCCCGAAGACGGGATGCGCCTGGTTCGCCGCGGCCACGACGAGCTTGAACGTCGACCCGGGCGGCGCGACCGCCTGGGTCACGTGCTCGAGCGTGGGCGCCCCAGGCGCCTCGGCCTGCGCCCGCATCGCCGCGTTGTCGATCGGTGGTCCGTAGACGTTGTTGTCGGACGACGGGACGCTCGCGAGGGCCAGGACCGCGCCCGACCGCGGATCCATCGCCACGGCCGCGCCGACCTTGCCGCTCGGCCGGGGCTGTGCGGCCACGGCCTGGGCGAGGCGGGCGGTCAGCACCTGCTGCAGGCCCAGGTCGAGGGAGAGCCGCAGATCCGAGCCGGGCACGGGGTCCTGCCGGCCGGCGAGTTCCACCGGCACACCGAGCGGGTTCACGTACATGCACTGCCGCCCGTTGATCCCGCGGAGCACCGCGTCGTACTCCTGCTCCAGGCCCGCACGACCGACGAACTCACCGGTCGGCAGATCGGGCCAGCGCTTTTCGTCCTCCGGGGTGGCGACCCCCACGAAGCCGAGCACCGGCCCGAGCAGGGCGCCCTGCGGGTACCAGCGACGGGGCTCCGGGACCACGAACACGGCGGGGATCGCCGCCTTCCTGACCGCGTCGGCGACATTCCGGGGCACCTCGGCAACCGTCAGCGCCAGCGTCGTCCCCGCGGCCTTGCCGACCCGGTCGCGCAGGTCCTTCCGGCCGGTCAGCCGGGCGAGCCGGTCGACGTCCGCGGGGCGGCCGCGCAGCAGGGCCGGCACCACCACGACGCGGTCCACGCCGTGGCCGGCGTCGACGGCGCCGACGGCGAGCGGCGCGCCGTGCCGGTCGGTGATGGCGCCCCGGACGGCAGGCAGCCGGATGCAGCGGGTCATCTGCTCCTCGCCGACGAGCTGAAGGGCGTGGCCCTGGGTGACCTGCAGCCGCCATCCGTACAGCCCGAAGGCGATGAGGAGGACCGAGAGGCCGATCGCGGTCAGCCGGACCAGCCGCGGACGCGGATTGCGCCAGCCGGGCAGCGCCCACAGCCGCCTGCGGGCGCCGTCCCGGCGGACCGCGAGGGCGACCCCGATCGCCGCCAGGTGCACCACGAGCGCCGTGCCGCCGTAGCTGAGCAGCGGGAACGGGACCCCGGCCAGAGGGAGGAGCCCGAGGTTCGCCCCGACCGAGACGACGGTCTCGACGCCCATGAGGATCGCCAGCCCGCCGGCGACCAGCGCACCGTGCGCCGTGCGTGACGTCCGGCTGGCCAGCGCCAGCCGCCACACGAGGATGATCGCGGCCAGCACCGCTGCCGCACCGGCCACCAGCCCCCACTGTCCGACCAGACTGGCCAGCGCCAGGTCGTTCTCGCGCTCCGGCAGGTACTGGGCGCGCAGCAGGCGGAGCGGGTCGTCGCTCCGCCCGAAGAGCCCCCCGGAGGCCACCGCGATGTGCGCCTGTCGCAGAGCCCAGCCCGAACCGGTCGGGGACTCGTGCGCGCCGACCAGGAAGGTGCCGAGACGCTCGACCTGATAGGGCTGCAGGAGGCCGATCATGAGCGGCACCGAGATCACCGTCGCGGCGGTCAGCGGCAGCAGGAACCGGGCGGGCACCCGCCCGAGGACCAGCATGGATGCGGTCAGGACGACGAGCAGCGCCGTCGTGCTGAGATCCGGCTGGAGCAGGGTCAGCGCCAGCGGCACGACCGCGAGCAGCAGGGCCAGCGTGAACCGTTGCCACGGCGGCCGGCCGGAGCCGAGCACGGCGGCGAGCACGAGGAGCAGCCCCAGCTTGGCCAGCTCGGAGGGCTGGAAGCTGACGGAGCCGATCGCGATCCACCGGGTGGCGCCGTTCGCGGACACGCCGACCGCGAGCACGGCCACGAGCAGCAGGACGGCGGCGCCGTAGGCGGTCCAGCCCAGGATGCCGAGGTAGCGCACGCGGAACCGCCAGCACGCCGCCAGCGCGAGCACCCCGCCGAGGGCGATCGTGCCCTGCCGCGCGGCGAGGTCAGTGGCGCCGATGAGTTGCAGGTTCGCCAGACCGAGTGCCACCAGCGCCAGCGCCGCCACGACGGCGAGCAGATCGAACACGCCACTGCGACGATTTCTGCGCTGTTGCCGGCTCCGCCCAGGGCGCCTTCGACGGGCCCTCGGCGGGACGACGGCCCCGGCCATCACCATGCGGCTCCTCCTTCGGTGGTCTCACCCGGCCCGGGGCTCGCGCAGGCACGAGCCGACCGACACCGGTGCGGAGGCCGCTGCCGCGGGCGTCCCTGTGACGGCGATGACCGCCACGGCGGGCACCTTCGGAAGGGCGACGGTGCCGACCGACGCGGCCCCTCCAGCCCGGCCGGGGACGACGACCCTCCCGCCCGGCACGGTGGTCGTGGCGCCGGTGCAGCGGTCGACGATGCGGTAGGTCCAGGTCACGGCCTGCTGCTGCGCTCTCGGGGCCAGCCGCACCTGGATGCGCAGGGCGCAGGGCGCGGCCGGCCTGCACGGGCCCATGGCGCGCAGGTCGACCCCGGTGACGTTGCCGGCCGACGCGGGGGCCGGGGCCCGGACCGGCAGGCCGTCGGCCGTCGGCGCGGCCGACGAATCCGACCCGCTGCGCCCGGCTTGCAGGAGCACGTCGATGTCGGCGCTGATGTCGTCCCGCAACAGGACGACCTCCAGGACGACCACTGCGATCAGGACCAGCACCGACGCCACCCACGCGCCGACCCGCCGCAGCACGCTCCTCCTCTCCCGCCTGCGGGTGCGCACGGCCGGGTCCCCACGAGCCGCGTCCGCCGGGGCGCCGATCACCCCTCCCCCCGAGGCGGACCGCACGCTCCCGCCGAGCGCCGCCACCAGCGCGGCCAGCTCGGCGCGCACGGCCGGGCGGTCGATCGCTCCGGCGGCGTCCCGGAGCCTCCGCGCGACCACGGGTACGCCGGCCCCCGGTAGGTCCTCGACGGCCCGGTCGAGCTCGGCCAGCAGCAGGTCACCGGAGGAACCCGCGGGTCGGGTGTCGAGCCGGGCGGCACCCAGGACATCGGCGAGCACCGCCTCGACCGGGGAGCCGGCCGCTGAGGGTTCGTCCCCGTCCCCGTCCGGGGCCGGGTCCAGCAGCACCGACCCGTCGGTCGCGACGACGATCCGGTCCGCCCGGAGGCGGGCGCTGCCGGTCTGCGGCTCGGATCGCATCCCCGGTTCGTTCAGCAGGCTGACCGCGATCTCCATGGCCTGCGCGGGGGTCAGCCGGGCCAGGCTGATCAGCCGGGTCAGCGCCACGCCGGGCCGAGCGGACGACGGTCCGACCGGCTCCTCGAGCCGCTCGGTGGAGTCCGCGGGGTGGCTCGGCTCCCGGACCTCGTCAGCGCGTTCGGTCGTCACGTCCGTCACGGACCGCCACCCCCACCCAACCTCTGCGGACTGGACCGTCCCCCGTGACGACTCTGGATGGATGCTGGACCGAAACGACCCCGAATGTCACCGGGGTCCGGCGCGCCGCGCGGAAATGCCCGTGCGGAGGCTGAGGGCCGGCTCTCCGGGAGGTGTCGTCACCGGCCTCCGGAAGCGCCCGCGCCGGTCAGCTGATCCATCGCCGGGGTCGGCTAGGTCCCCTCGTCCGGCCGGAGGTACTCCGACTCCCCCACCTCGGTGATCCGGTCCTGGATGAAGCGGCCGACCGCGGTGGCGGTGGCTCCACCGACGGCCCCGAGGACGGCGGCCTGCCCGGTGTCGCCGGAGCCGGCATCCCGCATCCCGGCGTAGGCACCGGTCACTGCCCCGATGAGCACGTCCGCGCGGGTGGCGAACTGAGCGCTGACCGGGCCGCGCTCGACGATGGAGGCGAGGGCGGACGCCAGCGGGGTCACGCCTGGGCGCTCCTTGATCACCCGCACCTGCTCGGTGACGTCGGCCCCGTCGAACGCCAGGCGCCCCAGCTCGACCAGGGGCCGGATCTCGTCATGGCTGAGCCCGGCGACGGTGAGGCGCAGCAGGTGGTACCGCAGGCGCCGCTGCTCCGCGTCCTCGAAGGCCAACTGGGCGGCCTCCCCGAAACGCTCTCCCGAGTCGTCCCGGAAGGATTGCGTCTCTGACATCGGTGCCCACCCCCTGGTCGGTACTGGACCCCCGATGTCGGTCGAAACTAGACCGGGCCGGCGTGCCCGCGGCTCCGCGGCGGCCGGAGTACGGGATGGGGCGTCCCCGTCGTGGGCGCGTCACTACCGTTCGCGTGGACGACGGCGCGCACCGGTCGTCGGACTCCCGCCGTCCTGGCACACGGGGATCTGGTCGGCGCCGGACCGGCTCGCTAGCCTCCGCGCCATGACGGCGAACTGGGCCGGGCGCGCGGCCACGGTGGTGTTGGCGGGTGCGACCTCGGTCGCGCTGCTCGCGGGGCCGGCCCTGGCCGCGGGACCCGTGGTCGGCGCCCCGACCGCGGGTGACCCCTACTTCCCGCTGCAGGGCAACGGCGGCTACGACGTCGGCCATTACGGGCTGACCCTCGACTACCGGCCCGGGTCCGGTCAGCTGACCGGCATGGCCACGATCGACGCCACTGCCACGCAGTCGCTGCGCCGCTTCGACCTCGACCTCCGCCGCACCATGACGGTGTCCTCGGTGACCGTCGACGGGCGGCGTGCGGCGTTCGCGCAGCCGGCCGACCTCCGGCAGGAGCTGGTCATCACGCCCGCGGCACCGCTCGCGAAGGGCGCCGGGTTCACCGTCGTCGTCCGCTACTCCGGAATGCCCCGGCCGGTGACCGATCCCGACGGTTCGATCGAGGGCTGGGTGCCGACCGAGGACGGCGCCTTCGTCGTCAACGAGCCCCAGGGTTCGCCGTCCTGGTACCCGTGCAACGACACGCCCCGCGACAAGGCCGGGTTCGACATCACGATGACCGTGCCCGACGGAGTGACGGCGGTCGCCAACGGGGTTCTCGTCGACACCGTCACGGCGGGCGGGCGCACCACCTACCGGTGGAGCCAGCCGCGTCCCATGTCCACCTACCTCGCCTTCGTCACCACGGGCGTCTTCCGGATCTCGACCGGGACGACGCCGGCCGGCATCCCCTACCTGAACGCCGTCGACCCGAGCCAGGCCGCCAAGTCCCGCCCGGTGCTGGCGAAGCTGCCGGCGATGTTCGACTTCTTCCAGTCGCTGTACGGAAAGTATCCGTGGAACTCCGGAGGGGCCCTCGTCGACAACGCACCCGAGGTGGGCTACGCCCTGGAGACCGTCACCCGGCCGGAGTTCGACCGGGCGCCCGACGAGCTCACGCTCGCCCACGAGATCGCCCACCAGTGGGTCGGCGACGACGTCACCCTCGCCCGGTGGCGGGACATCTGGATCAACGAGGGCTTCGCCGAGTGGTCGTCCTGGTACTGGAGCGAGCACACCGGACAGGCCACCGCGCAGCAGATCTTCCAGCGCCTGTACGCCACGCCTGCCAAGGACACCGGCTTCTGGAACCCGCCCCCGGGCAACCCCGGGAGCGCGGCGGACCTCTTCGCCGGCTCGATCTACGACCGGGGGGCCATGACCCTGCAGGCGCTGCGGGTCGAGATCGGCGACGACTCCGCGTTCCTCGGCCTGCTGCACGACTGGGTGCAGGCGCACCGGTACGGCAACGCCACCGTCGACGACTTCGTCACCTTCACCGAGAAGCGGTTCCCGCAGCTGGACCTGGCGCACTTCTTCTCCGTCTGGCTGTACCAGCCGGGCAAGCCGACCGGCTGGTGAGCGCCGGGCGGCCGGGCGTCGTCCACTGGCCCGACCGCCCGTCGGCCCCCATCCTGTCCAGGCCGATGATCGTCATGGGTCTGGTCGTCGCGTCGGCGCGCGGCCGCGAGGAGGTGCGTCGATGAGGGTGACCGTGCTCGGGGCCGGCTCGTGGGGGACGACGGTCGCCGCCCTCCTCTGCCGGCGTGACCACGAGGTCCTGCTCTGGGCCCGGAACCCGGACGTCGCCGCGGAGGTCAACGAGCAGCGCTCCAACGCCGCGTACCTGCCCGAAACCCGGCTCCCTGCGCGGCTGGCCGCGACCGCGGACCTCGAGCAGGCCGCCCGGCACGCCGAGCTGCTCGTGGTCGGGGTTCCGACCTCGGCCTTCCGGGAGACCCTCGAGCGCCTGCGGCCCCACCTGTCGCCGTGGATCCCCGTCATCAGCCTCAGCAAGGGGCTCGAGCGCGACACCCACCTGCGCATGACCCAGGTGATCAAGGACGTCCTGCCCGGCCGGCCGGCCGCGGCGCTGACCGGCCCCAACCTGGCGAAGGAGGTCATGGCCGGTCAGGCGGCGGCCAGCGTGATCGCCACGGAGGACCTCACCGTGGCGGCGGCGCTGCAGCGGGAGCTGCAGCGCGGGATGTTCCGCGTCTACACCCACCACGACGTGGTCGGTTGCGAGATCGGCGGGGCGCTGAAGAACGTGATCGCGATCGCCACCGGCATGGCCCAGGGCCTCGGAGTGGGTGACAACACGCGAGCCGGGGTGATGTCGCGGGGTCTGGCCGAGCTCACCACGCTGGCCGTGGCGATGGGCGGCGAGGCCGCCACACTGGCCGGTCTCGCCGGCATGGGCGACCTCGTCGCGACCTGCATGAGTCCGCAGAGCCGCAACCGGCACGTCGGCGAGCAGCTGGGGCTGGGCCGGTCGCTCGACGAGGTGCTCGGCGGCATGCGCATGGTCGCCGAGGGGGTGCGGACGTCGTCCACCGTCGTCGAGCTCGCCGACCGGTACGGGCTGCAGATGCCGATCGCCCGGACGATCAACGACGTCGTGACGGGCCGCATCCGGGCCGCCGACGCCTACCGCGGTCTCATCCGCTCGGTCCCGGCCGGCCACGAGTCGCAGCCGGGCTGACCGCGGTCGTCCCGCGCCGGGACGACGCCGGCGCCCGACCGCGCCGGGCCCGGCTCAGCCGTTGCCGATCCGCGGCGCCAGCCGGGGGTCGCCGGCGTCGGGGTTGCCGGCGACCTCGTGGACGACGCCGGCGCTCCCGCCGCCGCGCCGTTCGGGTTCCGCGGCGGCGAGCAGCAGGCCGCCGGGCAGGAACTCGACGCCGGTCGCGGCGCCGATCTCGTCGACCGGGGCGAACTCGTGGCCGAGCTTCTCCAGCGCAGGGCCGTACTTCTTCAGGAAGGCGGGCTCCGCGTCGGTCGTCGGGTTGTTCCGCTGACTCGCGCGGGGCGCGGCGATCGCGTCGAGGAGGCTCATGTGCCGGTCGATGCGGTTCACCAGCGTCTGCAGCACGGTGGTGATGATCGTGGCGCCGCCCGGGGAGCCGAGGGCGAGCAGCGGTGCGCCGTCGTTCAGCACGATCGTCGGCGACATGCTGCTGCGGGGCCGCTTGCCCGGCGCGGGCAGGTTGGGTTCGGGCTTCGTGAGGTCGGCGGCCTTGAACGTGAAATCCGTCAGCTCGTTGTTGAGCAGGAATCCCCGGCCCGGCACGGTGATCCCGCTGCCGCCGGTCTGCTCGATGGTGAGCGTGTAGCTCGCGACGTCGCCCGCCTTGTCCGCCACGGTGAGGTGGGTGGTGGAGAGCCCCTCGGTGCCCTTCGCCGCGGTCGCGGAGGCGCCGGACGGACAGGGTCCGTAGTCGCCGTCCGGAACGCCGGCCGGCACGGGCTTGGGCAGGGCCATGTCCGGGTCGATGGCGCATGCCCGCTCCGCCGCGAACTCGTCGGAGAGCAGTTCGGCCAGGGGTACCTGGACGTACGCCGGGTCGCCGACGTAGGCGTTGCGGTCGGCGAAGGCCAAGGCGCTCGCCTCGAGGTAGCGGTGCAGGGCGGCCACGTCGGACAGCGAGCTCATCGGGAAGCGCTCCAGGATGTTGAGCGCCTCACCGACGGTCGAGCCGCCGCTGGAGGGCGGAGGCATGCCGTACACGTCGAGCCCCCGGTAGTCGACGTGGGTCGGCTCCCGGTCGGGGGCGGTGTACCGCGCCAGGTCGACGGGCTCGAGCAGTCCCGATCGCACCTCGGGTTGCCCCGCCGCCACCGGCGGGTCCTGGACGGTCGTGACGATCTCGTGGGCGAGCTCACCGGTGTAGACCAGGTCCACGCCCTTGGCGGCCAGCAGCTCGTAGGTGTCGGCCAGGTCGGGGTTGCGGAAGATGGAACCGACCTCGGGCGGGGCACCACCCGGGAGGAAGAGGTCGGCGGTCGGGGCGAACCGGCGGAACTTGGCCTCGTTGTCGGCGGTCTGCTGACGGAACGTCTCGTCGACCACGAAGCCCTTGTCGGCCAGCCGGATCGCACCCTGCAGCGCCTGGCCGAGCGACAGCGTGCCGAACTCGTCCAGTGCCCTCGTCCAGGTGCGGGGCGTGCCCGGTGTCCCCACCGAGAGCCCGCTCTCGACCGCCTCCTCGAACGGCAGGGCGTTGCCGTGGGCGTCGAGGAAGGCGTCGGCGCCCATCGCGAGGGGCGCGGTCTCCCGGCCGTCGATCGTGGACACCTTCCCGGTGGCGGCGTCGTAGTAGACGAAGAACCCGCCGCCACCGATGCCCGCCGAGTACGGCTCGGTCACGCCCAGGGCGGCCGCCGCGGCGACCGCGGCGTCGGCGGCGTTGCCGCCGGCCGCCAGGACGTCCAGTCCCACCCGTGTCGCGTCGGGGTCGACCGTGGCGACCGCGCCACCGCTGCCGATCGCCAGCGGCTGCTTCTCCGGCGGCGGGCCGGCCGCAGCGGCGTTCGCGGCCGTCGGGCCGGTGAGGACGCCCGCCGTCAGCGCGGTCAGGGCCAGCAGGAAGGTACGTCGACGCGGCATGGGGACTCCTCGACGGCCGTCGATGCACGGGCTCTCATCCGACACCCGGGAGTCCCGGCACGCCAGCGGCCCGGCGGAGCCGACCGCACTCCGCGTCCACCCGCTCGCGCGTCGTCACCGTCGGTCCCGCCGTCCGGCCGAGTCAGCGGCGGGCGACCGCCGTCCAGGCGGTGGACACCGCGAGCAGGGCGCGGTCGACGTCGTCCTCGCTCGTCGTCGCGTTCGAGACCGAGATCCGCATCGCGCGCCTGCCCTGCCAGGTCGTCGCGCCCATCCACGCCTCGCCCGAGCGCTGGACAGCGGCCACGACGGCGTCGGTGGCCGCGTCGTCGTCGCCGAACCGGAGCAGCACCTGGTTGAGGACGACGTCGTTGAGGACCGCGACCCCGTCGAGGTCGACCGCCCGGTCGCCGAAGCGTCGGGCCAGCGCGCAGCAGCGCTCCACCAGCTCGGCCACTCCGCTGCGCCCGAGCTCCCGCAGCGCCGCCCAGGTGGCGAAGCCGCGTGCCCGGCGCGACGACTCGGGCACGTAGTCGCTGGGCGCGCGCACCTCCCCCTCACCGTGCCCCGTCAGGTAGGAAGCGGTGAACGACATCGCCGCCCGGTGTGCCGCCGGGTCGGCGCAGAAGACGTAACCGCTGTCGTAGGGCACGTTCAGCCACTTGTGGCCGTCGGTCGCCCACGAGTCGGCCCCCGCCAGGCCTTCCACGAGCCCCCGCGTGGCTGGCGACGCCGCGGCCCACAACCCGAACGCGCCGTCGACGTGCACCCACGCCCCGATCCGGTGGGCAGCCGCCACTCCCGTCACCAGGTCGTCGCAGGCGCCGGTGTTGACGTTGCCGGCCTGCAGGCACACCACCGTGGGTCCGGGAGGCAGCGCGTCGAGCGTCCGCGCGAGCGCCGGGACGTCGATGCGCCCCTGCGCGTCCGCGTCGACGGCGGTCACCGCGCGGGTGCCCAGCCCCAGCAACCGGAGGCTCCTGTCGATGGTGGCGTGCCGCTCCGCCGAGGCGATGACCCGCACCGGCGGCGCACCGGCCAGTCCGTCGCGCTCGACGTCCCACCCGGCGTGGGCCAGCACCCGGTGGCGGGCCGCCGCCAGCCCGACGGTGTTGGCCGCCTGGCCACCGGTGACGAACCCGACCGACACGCCGGCCGGCAGTCCGAGCAGCTCGGCGAGCCAGCCTCCGGCCACCTCCTCGACCGCGGCGGCGGCCGGCGAGGTGACCGCGTTGAAGGCAGGCTGGTCCCAGCCGGTCGTGAGGATGTCCGCCGCCGTGGCGGCCGGAAATGCCCCGCCGATGACGAAGCCGAAGTAGCGCGGGCCGGTGGTCGCGACGAGACCCGGACGCACCGCCGCCACGAGCTCGTCGATGACCTGCGCGGGCTCCGTCGGCTCGTCGCGGAGGGAACCGAGCGCCGAGCGCACCGTCGTCACGACGTCGGGCGACGGCGCCACCGGACCTGCTGCCGCCTGGGCTCGATGGTCCGCGACCCGGGCAGCCGCATCGGTCAGGAGCGCGGCGAGGTCGGCCATGGCCGGGATCCTGGCACCGTCGCCGGCCGACCGGGGGTCCGCTTCCCCCGCGCGAGCTGCCACATCTTCCTAAGCTGAGCGCGTGGAGGTCTGGTTCAACCCGTCGTGCTCCAAATCCCGGTCCGCGCGGGACCACCTCGAGGAGGCCGGCGTCGAGTTCACGCTCCGCCGCTACCTCGACGACCCGCCCACCGAGGCCGAGCTCCGGCGAGCGCTGAAGGCGCTCGGCCTGGAGCCGTGGGACATCACCCGCATGTCCGAACCGCTCGCCCGCGAGCTGCGGCTGGCCGAGACGGCCCGGGACGCCGACGCGTGGATCCGGCTGCTGGCGGAGCACCCGCGGCTCATCCAGCGACCGCTCGTCCTCACCGACGACGGCCGGGCGTGGGTGGCCCGGGACGACGACACTCTCACCGAGGTGCTGGCGGCCGGGCGGCGTCCGGCCGAGGACCCTGAACGGAGCACGCCATGACCCGTCCCCCGCTGCCGCCGTTCGACGCCGAGACGGCGGCGCAGAAGGTCCGCCTCGCCGAGGACGGGTGGAACACCCGCGACCCCGAGAAGGTGGCCGGCGCCTACACGGTCGACTCGCGGTGGCGGAACCGGGCGGAGTTCCTCACCGGGCGCGACGACATCGTGGCCTTCCTGACCCGCAAGTGGCAGCGAGAGCTCGAGTACCGGCTGATCAAGGAGCTGTGGGCCTTCGACGGCAACCGGATCGCCGTCCGGTTCGCCTACGAGTGGCACGACGACTCCGGCACCTGGTTCCGCTCCTACGGCAACGAGAACTGGGAGTTCGACGAGAACGGCCTGATGCGTCGTCGCCACGCCAGCATCAACGACCTGCCGATCAGCGAGGCCGACCGCCTCTACCACTGGCCGCAGGGACGGCGTCCCGACGACCACCCGGGGCTCAGCGACCTCGGTCTCTGACGCGGGGGAGCTCGGCCCTTCGCCCGGCCGCTCGCCTGCCGCACATGTCGGCCACCCGCTCGGTTGGTCGGCCGCCTGCTGGGCATGGAGGGGGCGGCCACGTCGGCACGCCGATCCCTGTGTGCTCCGGCGCCTCCGGCCTGGTCCCCTGGCAGGGCAGCGTCGTCGACGGCGGGACGGCGCCGTTCGCCGGACCTTGCGTCGGAGCAGCCCCGCACACGAGAGGGAGACGCCATGAGGGCGATCGTCATCCACGGCAAGCTCGACCTGCGCAACGACGAGCTGGCGGCCCCGGAGCCCGGCGAGGGCGATGTCCTGCTGCGCATGGCCTACGGCGGCATCTGCGGCTCGGACCTGCACTACTACAACGAGGGAGCCAACGGCGAGTTCGTCGTCCGCGAGCCGCTGGTACCCGGTCACGAGGTCTCCGGCACCGTCGAGCTCGACCCGAGCGGCGAGCTCGCGCCCGGGACGCCGGTCACCGTGCACCCGGCGACCTTCGGCACTCCGCAGCCGGGGATCGAGGACCGCCGGCATCTGTGGCCCGGCGGCTCGTATCTGGGCAGCGCATCCACGTGGCCGCACACCCAGGGCGGGATGCAGGAGCAGCTGCTGGTCCGGCGGGACATGGTCCGCGTGCTGCCGCCGGAGTTGCCGCTGCTGCGGGCCGCGCTCGCCGAGCCGCTGGCCGTCGGCCTGCACGGCCTGACGATCGCCGGGGACGTCGCCGGCGCCCGCGTGCTCGTGTCCGGCTCCGGTCCGATCGGTCTGCTCACCGCCGCCGGGGCGCTGGCGCGCGGGGCGGCCGAGGTCGTGTGCACCGACGTCCTCCCCGGCCCGCTGCGGCGGGCTCGTGAGCTCGGCGTGCACGGAACCGTGCAGGTGGGCGTGGAGGAGATCCCGGCGCAGTCGTTCGACGTCGTGCTGGAGTGCTCCGGGGTGCCGGCGGCGATCGGGCCTGCCCTGGTCGGGGCCCGGCGCGCCGCGATCGTCGTCCAGGTCGGCATGGTGCCGAACGAGCCACGGCCGGTGAACCTCGCGCCGCTGGTCTCCAAGGAGCTGCAGCTGCGTGGGGCGTTCCGGTTCGACGACGAGATCGACGAGGCGGTCACCCTGCTGGCCGAGCGGCCCGGGATCGAGTCGGTGATCACGCACGTGGTGCCTGCCGACCAGGCAGTCGACGCGTTTTCCGCCGCCAAGGACTCCGACGCCTCCGGCAAGGTCGTCGTCGCCCTCTGGCCGGACGGGACCACCCCCGGAAGCGACCAGTGAGCCCGGTGTCGCTCCCCCGGCTCAGCCGCCGAGCCCTGCCGGGAGGGTTCCCGGGCCTGACCGCCGGCCGCCCGGCACCTCCCCCGGCCGGCATCGTGCACCTGGGCCTGGGCAACTTCCACCGCGCCCACCAGGCCGTCTACACCGACGCCGCCCTCACCGCGGAACCCGGGCCTTGGGGCATCATCGGCGTGGCCAGCCGGTCGGCCGCGGTGGTCGAGGCGCTGCGTGCCCAGGAACTCCTGTACACCGTCGTGCAGATCGCCCCCGAGGGTTACGACTTCCGCGTGCCGGACGTGCACAGCGACGCGTTCGTCGCCGCCGACGAGCCCGACCGACTCCTGGACGCCCTCGCGGCCCCGGCCACCCGGATCGTCACGCTGACGATCACCGAGCGGGGCTACACGTATGCGCCCTCCACCGGGGCGCTGGACATCGAGAACGACGATGTCCGCTCCGACCTGACAGGGCTGACACCGCCGCGCACCGTGATCGGACAACTCAGCCGGGGCCTGCAGCGGCGGGCCCGGTCCGATGGCGCGCCGGTCACGGTGCTCAGCTGCGACAACCTGGCCGAGAACGGCCGGCACACCGAACGGCTCGTCCGCCAGTTCGCCGGGGCGCTGCCGACAGCGGAGGCCGACGAGCTCACCGCGTATCTCGACAGCGCCGTGCGGTTCCCCTCCTCGATGGTCGACCGCATCGTGCCGGCCACGACCGACGTCTACCGCGCCACGATCGCCGAGCACCTCGGCTACGCCGACGCCGTGCCCGTGCCGGCCGAGCCCTTCTCGATGTGGGTGCTCGAGGACGACTTCGCTGCCGGGCGGCCGGCCTGGGAAGCAGGCGGCGCGATCTTCTCGGACGAGGTGACCGCCTACGAGGAGCTCAAGCTGCGACTTCTCAACGGCACCCACTCACTGCTGGCCTACCTCGGGGCGCTCGCCGGTGCGGCGACGATCCCGGAGGCGGTCGGCGCCGACTTCATCGAGCAGGCGGCCCGCCGAGTGCTGCGCCAGGAGTACCTGCCCTCGCTGTCGGTGCCCCGCGACGTCGATGTCGAGGCGTACGAGGCGCAGCTGTTCACCCGGTGGCGCAACACCGGACTCGGCCACCGGACCAGTCAGGTGGGCAGTGACGGATCGACGAAGCTGCGCCAGCGGATCCCGGAGCCGGCGCGGCAACTGCTCGCCACCGGCTCCATGCCGCACCACCTGGCGCTGACGGTCGCCGCCTACCTCACCTGCATGGCGCCGCTCGACGGGTTCGATCCCGGCCCCCACGCCCGCGCGATGCAGGATCCGTTGCGGCCCGAGCTGGCCGCGCTGGCGGCCACCAGCGGCGACGGCATCGATCTCGCCCGGCACGCCATCGCGGATCGGCACCTGCTGGGCGGGGAGCTGGCCTCCGCGGAGGCGTTCATCGCCCGCACCGGCGAGTTCGTCGACATCCTGCACCGCTCAGGACCGCGGGCCGCCGCCGGGGAGGCGGCCGGCGACGCCTAGCTCCTCCCTGGCTCACCACTCGGCGAACGAGCCGTCGTCCCGACGCCAGACCTGGTTCCGCCAGCGGTGGCCGACGGCTGCCGCCTTCTCCACCGCCGCGGCATCGACCTCGATGCCCAACCCGGGACCGGTGAGCCGGGCCACGAAGCCGTCGGTGTAGTCGAACACCGAGGCATCGACCAGGTAGTCGAGCAGGTCGGAGCCCGCGTTGTAGTGGATGCCGAGGCTCTGCTCCTGGATGAGCAGGTTGGGGCTGGCCAGAGCCACCTGCAGGCTCGACGCCAGGGCGATGGGACCCAGCGGGCAGTGTGGCGCCAGCGCCACGTCGTACGCCTCCGCCATCGTGGCGATCTTGCGGACCTCGGAGATGCCTCCCGCATGCGACAGGTCGGGCTGGATCACGGCCACGCCAGTGGGCAGCACGCGGCGGAAGTCCCACCTGTTGTACAGGCGCTCGCCGAGTGCGATCGGGATCGGTGTCGCCGCCACCAGTTGCCCGACCAGCTCGCTGACCTCGGGAACCACCGGCTCCTCGACGAACATCGGGGCGAACTCCTCGAGAAGCGGCAGGACCCGGCGCGCCATGGGCAGGCTCATCCGGCCGTGGAAGTCGACCGCCACGTCGCGATCGGGACCCAGCACCTCGCGCACCGCGGCCACCCGCTCCGCCACCGCGGCGGCCTGGGCCGGGGTGTCGATGACCCGGAGCGGACCAGAGCCGTTCATCTTGACGGCCGTGAATCCCTGCTCGACCTTGATCGCCGCCTCCACCGCCACCTCCCGGGGGTCGTCCCCGCCGATCCAGGAGTAGACCCGCACCCGGTCCCGGACGTGGCCGCCGAGCATCTGGTGCACCGGCACCCCGATGCTCTTCCCGGCGATGTCCCACAGCGCCTGGTCGATGCCGGCGAGAGCGCTGGAGAGAATCGGGCCGCCTCGGTAGAAGCCCCCCTTCGCCAGCACGTTCCAGTGCTCCTCGATGCGCAGGGGGTCCTGACCGATCAGGTAGTCGGCCATCTCCTCGACCGCGGTGGCGACGGTGGCGGCACGACCTTCGACCACCGGCTCCCCCCAGCCGGTCGGCCCGTCATCGGTATCGATCCTGAGGAACAGCCAGCGCGGCGGTACCAGGTAGGTCGTGAGGCGATCGATCTTCATCGGGCTCCCTTCCCGTCCGTGTCCCGATCACCGTCGCGGAGCGGGTCTCACATGACCGCGCCGAGCTGCCAGGGCACGAATTCCTCCTGACCGAAGCCCAGTTCCTCGCTCACGGTCTTGCGCCCGCTCGCCGTCTCCAGGATGAGGCCGAACAGCTGCTCCCCCATGTCCTGCACCGACGCCTCGCCGTCCATGATCACGCCGCAGTTCAGGTCCATGTCCCCGGACATCCGCCGGTACATCTCGGTGTTCGTGGCGAGCTTCAGGCTGGGCGTGGGCTTGCAGCCGAGCACCGAGCCGCGGCCCGTGGTGAAGCACATGACCGTGGCGCCGCCGGCGACGATGCCGGTGACCGAGACAGGGTCGTAGCCGGGGGTGTCCATGAACGTGAAGCCCTTGGCCGTAACCCGCTCGGCGTAGCGGTAGACCGCGGTGAGGTTCGTGGTCCCGCCCTTCGCCACGGCGCCCAGGGACTTCTCCAGGATGGTGGTCAGTCCCCCCGCCTTGTTCCCCGGCGAGGGATTGTTGTCCATCGACCCGCCGTTGTCGGCGGTGTAGTTCTCCCACCACCGGATGCGCTCGAGGAGCCGGTCGCCGACCTCGCGGCTGACCGCGCGCCGGGTGAGCAGGTGCTCGGCCCCGTAGACCTCGGGCGTCTCCCCGAGGACCGCCGTCCCACCGTGGCGCACGAGCAGGTCCACCGCGGCACCGAGCGCGGGGTTGGCGGTGAGGCCGGAGTACGCGTCCGAGCCGCCGCAGTTGAGCCCGAGGACCAGTTCGCCGGCGGGAACGGTGGTGCGGCGCACCCGATCAGCGACCGGCAGCATCTCGCCGATGGCCGCCACGCCGGCCCGTACCGTGGCCGCGGTGCCGCCCTGTTCCTGGATGGTCATGGTCGACACCAGGGTGGAGTCGTCCAGGTCCCAGGCGTCGGACATGCCGGAGATCTGGTTGACCTCGCATCCGAGCCCGAGCATGAGGAAGCCCGCGAAGTTGGGGTGCTCGGCATAGCCGGTCAGGGTGCGCCGGAGGACGTCGAAACCCTCTCCGCTGTCGGCCATGCCGCAACCGGCCTGGTGGGTGAGGGCGACCACGCCGTCGACGTTGGGGAACTCGTCGAGCACCCCGGGCGAGCGGAACTGGTCGGCGATCAGCTTCGCGGCGGTCGCCGAGCAGTTCACCGAGGTGAGGATGCCGATGTAGTTGCGGGTGGCCACCCGCCCGTTACCGCGCACGATCCCCTGGAACGTGGCGCGCTCGTCCTCGGGGACGAACCGGGTCGGTGCGACGTCGGCACCGAAGGCGTACTCCCGCTCGAAGGCCTGGAAGCCCAGGTTGTGGGTGTGGACGTGGTCACCGGGCTCGATCGGTGCCGTCGCGAAACCGATGATCTGGTTGTACTTGCGCACCGGCTCGCCCGGGGCGATGGGTGCGAGGGCCACCTTGTGCCCCCGCGGCACGCTCGCGCGTAGGACGAGGGATCCGTTCGCTTCGCCGGCCCGCAGGTCACGGGTTGCGACGAGGACGTTGTCCGCGGCGTTCAACTGCACACCGAGGCGGTCAAGGGGCGGTGCGACGCTCATCGGGGCTCCCGTCTGCATCGGTGCGGCAGTCGGTCAGCGGGGGGCCGACGCCGAAGGTCCTCGGTCAATGTAGGCGGCGGGCGGTCGATCCTCTCGACGCTCCGGGGCGGTCACGGGCGGTGCTGTCGGCGAGCTGCCTCGACGCGTTTCGGACCGGGCCCACAGGGGAACGGAGCGCGGCGCCGGCCCCCCGAGCCCCTCACGCCGAGGCCGGGTGGGTGGGATGCAACGCCCACACCGCGAGCTGAAGGGGAGGCAGGATGGAAGCGACGCAGATCCGACGGTTGTCCGACCAGGCAACCGCGGTCCTGTTGAACAAGGAGGGCACGGCATCCAGCAACCGAGGCGGCTGGATGATGATCGCGACGATCCTCATCGAGGCCTGGGATCTCTACGCGATCTCCTTCGTGCTGGTGTTCATCAAGGACGAGTACAACCCGACCGCCGCCCAACTGGGGCTGGCCACGGCCGCGGTGCAGGGCGGAGCGCTGATCGGCGCCCTGCTGGGCGGCTTTGTCGCCGACCGGCTGGGCCGCAAGCGCGTCTTCATCATGACGATGGTGCTGTTCATCGTGCTGGCCATCGCGCAGGGCTTCTCCCAGAACATCTGGGACCTCATCATCATCCGGTTCCTGATCGGCCTCCCGCTCGGCAGCGACATCGCCAACGGCTACGCCTACATCATGGAGTCGATGTCCAAGGGCAAGCGCGAGATCATGGGCAGCCGGTGGCAGTTCATGTTCGGCCTCGGCGAGGTCTTCTCGATCGTCGTCATCACGATCATGTACGAGATCGGCATGGACCCCAGCATCCTGTGGCGCGTCGCGCTCGCGCTCGGCGCGGTGCCTGCAGCCATCCTCCTGCTCGCCCGGCTCAACCTCCCGGAGACCCCGCTGTCGCTGCTCCAGCGCGGGCAGTTCGTCAAGGCCAAGCAGGTCTCGCAGGACCTCTTCAACGACCCGCTCGACATGCTGCCCAACGAGGACATGCCGATGGTCAAGCCGAAGGTCAGCGACTTCCTCCGGGTGATCTGGTCCGACCCGATCAAGAAGCGGGCGACGATCTTCGGTTGGATCTCCAACGCCTGCCAGGGCGCGGAGTTCACGGCGTTCGGCTTCTACCTGCCGGTCATCCTCGTGACGGCGGGCGTGGGCGTCACGACCACCGGCGGGACGACGGACATCACGGGGAGCAACCTCGTCACGGCCGGCATCTACGTCCTCGCCACGATCTCGGGCTTCGTCGCACCGCTGATGATCGCCCGGATCGGCCACAAGGGCGTCGCCATGTGGGGCTACGGCCTCGCCTTCACAGGTCTGATCATCGGTGCCTACGGGCTCGGCCAGGACGTGAAGTGGCTGATCGTCATCGGCGCCTGCACGCTGATGTGGGGCCACTACTGGGATGCCTCCAACGGCATGACCATCGTCTCGATGGTGGCGCCGCCGCGCTTCAAGGCCACCGCCTCCGGCTTCGGCTACACCTTCGTCAAGGCCGCGTCGTTCTTCGGCGCATTCGTCTTCCCGATCATGACCGAGTCGTGGGGCAAGGTCTGGGCCACCCTGGCCGTGTCCCTGCTGTCGCTGACCGGCTTCCTCGCAGCGAAGTTCATCCTCCCCGAGATGTACGGCTACGTGGAGCAGGAGGAGGCGTCGATCAAGGCGTCGGTCGAGCCGGGGGCAGCTGCCCGGGCGTGACACCGGTCGGGAGGTAGGGCGCGACGCTCACGCCGTCGCGCCCTACCTCCCGACGCGCGTCAGCGGAACAACCGCCGGGGACGGCGGATGTCGCAACTCGAGGGTCTCACCAGTCGAGAACCGTGCCGTCCAGACGGCGGGCCGTGGGCAGGTACGCGGTCGTGTAGGGCTCCGAGGACAGAACGGCCTCGTCGAGTTCCACGCCCAGCCCGGCGGCGTCCCCGGGCTGAAGGACGCCGTCGGAGTAGCTCCACGCGTGCGGGAAGGCGTCGTGGACCTTCTCCGGATAGCCCATGTACTCCTGGACGCCCCAGTTGTGGACGCTGGCGCCCATGTGGATGCTCGCCGCCATGGCGATGGGCGAGACGTCCGACGGGCCGTGCGGGCCGGCCTTGACGCCGTGCACCTCCGCCAGGGCGTAGATCTTGCGGGAGTGGCTGATCCCGCCCGCGTGGACGACGGCGGTCCGGATGTAGTCGATGAGCCGGTTCTCGATGAGGTACTGGCAGTCCCAGATCGTGTTGAAGACCTCGCCGATGGCCAGTGGGGTCGTCGTGTGCTGGCGCACGAAGCGCAGCGCCTCCTGGTCCTCGGCCGGGGTCACGTCCTCCAGCCAGAACAGCCGGGACGGCTCCAGGGCCTTCCCCAGCTGGGCGGCCTGCGTGGGGGTCAGGCGGTGGTGGGCGTCGTGCAGCAGCTCGACGTCCGGCCCGGCGTGCTCACGCACCGCCTCGAGCACCTTCGGCGCGTGCCGGACGTAGGCCTCGGGGTCGAAGCGCTCCTCCGGGGGCCGGGCGCCACGACCGGCCGGCTCGTAGTCCAGGTCCTTGGAGACGCCGTACACCTTGTCCAGGCCCGGCACGCCCGACTGCACGCGGATGTGACGGGCACCCCGCGCCAGGTGGATGTCGACGGCGTCCAGCAGCTGCGGGATCTCCCAGCCGAAGGCGTGGCCGTACGAGGGCACGTGGTCGCGGACGCGGCCCCCCAGCAACTGGTAGACCGGCAGGCCGGCCCGTCTGCCGAGGATGTCCCACAGGGCCATGTCGACGGCGCCGATGGCGGCCATGGTGATCGGACCGCGCCGCCAGTACGCACCCCGGTAGAGGTATTGCCAGATGTCCTCGATGCGACCGGGGTCGAGTCCCTCCAGCAGGGGGCCGACGTGGTCGGACAAGTAGGACGCCACCGCCAGCTCACGGCCGTTGACCGTGGCGTCGCCGAGACCGACGAGACCGTCGGCCGTCCTGAGGCGCAGGGTCACGTAGTTGCGGACGGGGCTCGAGACGAGCACCTCCACGGAGTCGATCCGGTCGTTCATGTCGCCTTCCTCGGAACTCAGCCGTCGAGACCGGAGGGTGCCGGGTGCCGCCCGTCCGGCTCGCCGCCCCCCGCGCCCTCGGAGCCGGGCCTCAGCCGGTGCAGCACCTCGCCGGCGTGGGGCACGACGAGCGTGTCGGGATCGGCCTCGAACGCGGCGATGTCGACGGAGGCCGGGTCGAGGTAGTCGAGGTTGACCGCGCGGACGACGTCCTCCGGGATCCCGGTGGCGAGCGTGACGGTCACCCGGTTGCGCTCCCCCTGCACCGGGTCCCAGCTGCCCTGGCCGCGCAGGTGGGTGCTGTGCGCGAGGTCGCCCCACGGATAGGACCGGAAGCGGTCCCACTGGCCGAGGAAGTAGTCGCGGTTGTGGTAGCCGACCTCCGTGATCTGCGGGTGCATCACCGAGACCTGGGTGATGTGCGGGGCGTAGATGATCACCTCGCCGCCGTCGGCGACGATCGGTTCGAGCTTGTAGAAGCCCTTCGCCGCCGTCCAGATGTCCTCGTAGGCGGTCGGCATGACCGAGAGGACTCGCCGGACCGGCGCATCGAGGTAGCGCACGTGGGTCTGGGCCGACACCTCGACGCACGCCGCCCAGGCGTCCTCCGGGGTGCCGAACGAGGCGGCGTGCAGCGTGTCGGTGCCGGACGCCACCACCAGGCAGAGCGCGAGCCGCTCGGCAGGGATCATCGCGGCGGCCTCGTCGATGAGCGCGCGGACCGGGGTGATCCCGCGGGTGCCGATCATCTCCGCGCTGGTGATCAGGGCGCCGACCCAGTGTGAGACGTCGATCAGCTCCTGGCCGGACACGCCGGGGAAGAAGTACTTGTTGCCCCCGGAGAAACCGACGACCTCGTGGGGGAAGACCGGCCCGACGACGATGGCGACGTCCGCATCCGCGACATGCCGGTTGATCCGGACCGGAACGCTCTCGCCCGTCATCAGCCCACCGGTCAGCTCCGCGATCCGCTGGGCACTGATCGTGCCGAGCGTCCGGAACGTGTCCGGTCGCCCGAACTCGTGGTTGAGGACGGTCCAGCCCGGATAGGTGTCGTCGCTCACGCCGGGCCGGTAGCCCAGGTGCCGCGCGAGGTGCTCCTCGCTCATCCCCTGGTGCGTCCCGAGCGCGATGACGACGGTGACCTCGCGCGCACGCCCGGTGAGAGCCCGGTGCGCGGCCCTCAGGAGGAGCGGCAGCGGGCAGGTTCGCGTCCCGTCCGGGACCACCAGGCAGACCCGCTTGCCGTCGAGGTCCACGCCGCCGATCGACTTCTCGACGAAGGCGGTGACCTCGTCCTCCGAGAGCCGCTCCCCGACGCCGCCGATGCGCGCCGCCCTACCGGGATCGCCCCCGTCGGCGCGCGCACGCCGGGGTCGGTCGGTGGTGGTGGTCATGATGGGCGCCGTCCTCCCCGTGCAGCAGCCGCCGCCGGCCGCTGCACCCCGCGATCCGCTCGCAGACTCTCACGACGGGTCGGCCCCCGCACCCGGCCGGGTCAGCGCTGGACGTTCTCCTCCGCGGTGAGCAACGACAGCTCGTCCGGCCGTGGGAGCGCCTCCCAGTCTCCGGGGACCGTGACCACGAACGCGCCGGCGACGGCGGCCGTGGCGAGCCGGGCACGGACGTCCCGGCCGAGCAGGCGGGAGGCGAGGTAGCCGGCGACGAACGCGTCGCCCGCGCCGACGGTGTCGATCGCCTGGACCGGCACCGCGGGCACCTCGATCAGCTCACCGTCGATCCGGGCCGTCGCGCCCCGCCGTCCCAGCTTGATCACGACCTCCGACGGTCCGAGCCCGGCGAGCCCGTCCGCGAGCGCCTCGGGGCTCGGCGACGCGTCGTTCCCGAGGGCGATCCGGGCCTCGTCGTCACCCGCGAAGACGATGTCCGCGCCGGCCGCCAGCTGCCGGAACACCGGTGCCGCGGTGGCGGCGTCCCACAGCCGGGACCGGAAGTTGAGGTCGAACGAGATCGGCACGCCGGCCTCCCGGGCCCGCCGCATCGCCTCGCGGACGGTCTCGGCCGGCCCCGGACCCAGCGCGGGGGTGATGCCGGACAGGTGCAGCAGTCCGGCCTTCTCGATGACCCCGTCGGGTAGGTCAGCGGGCTGCAGATGGGAACCGGCGCTGCCGTGGCGGTAGTACGAGACCCGGGCGGCCGTGCCCGTGCGGCGCTCCCGAAGCATGAGCGCTGTCGGCGACGGATCGCGCTGCACCAGGCAGCGGACCCGCTCGGCCAGCAGCTGGCGCTCGACCAGGTCGCCGATGGGGTCCTCGCCCAGACGCCCGATCCACGTCGCCGCGACGCCGAGGCGGGCCACACCGATCGCCACGTTCGACTCGGCACCGCCCATGCTCAGGCGCATCCCGCGGGTCAGCGAGAGCGGGCCGACGTCCTCGGCGACCAGCAAGCCCAGCGTCTCACCGAGGGTGACCAGTCCACCACCGTCACCAACATCGCCGTTCGTCACCGGGCCTGCGCTCCCACGGCCGCGCATACCGCCCGCGCCCGCCGGGCCAGGGCTTCCAGGTCGCCGTCCGGGGCGAGCCCGTCCCCGACGAGAGGGCTACCCAGCCCCAGGGCGGTGGCTCCGGCGCTCAGCCATGCGCCGACCGCCTCGACGGCGACCCCTCCCGTGGGGACGAGCGGGATGTCCGGCAACGGAGCACGCACGGCCTTGAGGTAGTCGGGACCGAGCGACCCGGCGGGGAAAAGCTTCACTGCGCTCGCGCCTGCGGTCCACGCGGCGTGGATCTCAGTGGGCGTGAAGGCGCCGGGATAGCTGGCGATGCCGCGCCGAGTCGCCGCCTCGATGACCGCACGGTCCACGGACGGGGCCACGACGAAACGCGCCCCGGCGTCGACCGCTCGGTCCACCTCGTCGACAGTGAGGACGGTCCCGACACCGATGTCCGTGCCGTCGGGCACCCGCGCGGCGAGGCGTTCGACGACGTCCAGGACCCCCTCCGTGGTCATGGTGAGCTCCATGCTCCGGATGCCGTTCTCCAGGAGCACGTCCACCACCGCCTCGGCCCGGGAAGCGTTCTCCGCGCGCAGGATCGCGATGACCCGGGTCGTCGCCACGGCCTCGCTCATCGGCACCCGGGGCGATGCGGGGGCCGGGGCCTCGGCTGCACTCACTGAGCCTCCTGGTCGTTCTCGCTGTGGCCGAGCGCGCCGTCACCGACGTGAACCCGACCGCGCGACACGGTCGAGGACACCCTGCCACCGAGGCCGTATCCGGCCGCGAGGTGGTCTACACCCACGAGCCCGCCGGCCATGTCCCCTCCGGCCGGCGGTCCGACGGCGGCCATGCCTCCCCGCCCGGGATGGACACGTGGTGCCGCGCGATCTTGCTGGTGGCATCCAGGCCGAGGAGCTGGAGGCCGCGCTGGTACTCCGCCCGAAGGATCTCGACCGCGCGTTCCACGCCGCGCTCGCCGCCGGCCATGATCCCGTACAGGTAGGCCCGCCCGGCCATGACCGCGTCGGCTCCCAGCGCCATCGCGGCGACGATGTCCTGCCCGTGGGTGACGCCACTGTCGAGGATGACGGTGCTCTCGGGTCCTACCGCCGCCCGCACAGCGGGCAGCATGTGCAGGGTGGCCGGGGTCCGGTCCAGCTGGCGTCCGCCGTGGTTGGAGACCACCACTCCGTCGGCGCCCATGGCCACGACCCGCTCGGCGTCCGCGGGGTTGAGCACACCCTTCACCAGCAGGTTGTGCGGCCACCTGCGACGGAGCCACGCCAGGTCGTCGTAGTCGAGACCCGGGTCGAACAGCAGAGCCGCGACATCGGCGGAGGTCCCCGGGAAATCACGCAGCGAGGCGAACTCGACCGGCGGCGTGGTCAGCTTGTTGACCCACCAGTACGGGAACCGGGACATGTCGAGGAAGGTCTGCAGGGTCAGGCTGGGTGGGATGGTCAGGCCATTGCGGACGTCCAGCAGGCGGCGGCCTGCCACCGCGGTGTCGATGGTGAGCACCGCCGTCGTGACTCCGGCCGCCAGGGCGCGGTCCACCAGTTCCTCGTTGAGCGCCTCGTTGTTGGTCAGATAGAGCTGGAACCAGTTGTCGCCCTCGGGCGCCGCCTCGTGGACCTCCTCGATCGAGGACGTCCCCACCGTGGACAGCGCGTAGGGCAGACCGTTGCGCTGGGCCACGCGTGCCACGCCTGCCTCTCCGTGGTGGTGCATCATCCGCGTGTAGCCGGTCGGCGCGAACACGAAGGGCATCGAGATCCGCCTGCCCAGCAGGTCGGTGGACAGGTCCGGGTCCTTGACCGCGTGCAGCGCCTCGGGCAGGAACGTCACGTCGCGGAAGGCGGCCCGGTTTCGCGCGACCGTGACCCCCTCGTCCGCGGATCCGTCGACGTAATCGAAGACGGCGCGCGGAGTGGTCCGCCGCGCGAGCCGGCGGAGGTCACCGATCGTGAGGGCGCCCTCGAGCCGCCGCCGAACGGGGTCGGCGGTGGGCCGGCGGAACTGGACCAGCTCCCGGACCTCGCTCCAGCGCGGCATCCTGCGGGTCACGCGCGGCGCCGGAGCCTTCATCGGCGGGGCGGGCCGGACCCACGCGGCAGCGCCGTCCGGCGCCTCGGCGCGCGTCGGGGCCACCATCTCGGGCCCGGATTCAGGGTTCGTCATGCAGCACCTCCGACATGCACGGTCACGGGCTCACCGGCCCGTACCTCCATGCCCGTTCCCGGGCGCGCCGACTCACTCTCCCGACGTGCCGCACCAGCGTCGGCACGGACCGGACCACCGTCCGCAGCCGGCCCGCGATTGACCGGGCCGGGAACTGGGGATCCCAGCGACGACCCGCAACAGGAGGACTCCGATGGACGCGCCCCCGGGGCGGCTACGCAGCCAGGCCTGGTTCGACAATCCGCACAACCCCGGCATGACCGCGCTCTACATCGAGCGATACATGAACTGGGGCCTGACCCGAGAGGAGTTGCAGTCGGGCAAGCCGGTCATCGGCATCGCGCAGACCGGCTCGGACCTCGCCCCGTGCAACCGGCACCACCTGCAGCTGGCCGATCGCGTGCGCGAGGGCATCGCCGAGATGGGCGGGCTCGCCTTCGAGTTCCCGGTGCACCCGATCCAGGAGACCGGACGACGTCCCACCGCGGCGCTCGACCGCAATCTGGCCTACCTCGGCCTCGTCGAGGTGCTGTACGGCTACCCGCTGGACGGCGTCGTGCTGACGACGGGCTGCGACAAGACCACGCCGGCCTGTCTGATGGCCGCGGCGACGGTGAACATCCCGGCGATCGTGCTGTCCGGTGGCCCGATGCTCAACGGCTGGTTCAACGGTGAGCGCACGGGGTCGGGCACCATCGTCTGGAAGGCCCGGGAGATGCTCGCCGCCGGTGAGATCGACGAGGCGGGCTTCGTCGACCTGGTCGCCTCCTCGGCACCCTCCCCCGGCCACTGCAACACCATGGGGACGGCGTCCACCATGAACGCCGTCGCCGAGGCGCTGGGCATGAGCCTGCCCGGCAACGCCGCCATTCCCGCTCCGCACCGGGATCGCGCCCGGATGGCGTACCTGACCGGCAAACGGATCGTGGAGATGGTGCGCGAGGATCTCAAGCCGTCCGACATCCTGACGCGCGAGGCGTTCGAGAACGCCATCGTCGTCACCTCCGCCATCGGCGGCTCGACCAATGCGCCGGTCCATGTCAACGCCATCGCCCGGCACATGGGAGTTCCGCTGGAGGTGACCGACTGGCAGCGCCTGGGGCTCACGGTGCCGCTGATCGTCGATCTGCAGCCGGCCGGCAAGTACCTCGGTGAGGAGTTCCACCGCGCCGGCGGTGTGCCCGCCGTCGTCCACGAGTTGATGGCGCACCGGCTGATCCACGAAGACGCCCGCACCGTCAACGGTCGGTCCATCGGGGAGAACTGCCGGTCCACCGCCGCCGGGGACCGCGACGTCATCCGCAGCTTCGACGACGCGCTGCTGCCGGACGCGGGCTTCCTCGTGCTGACCGGCAACCTGTTCGACAGCGCCATCATGAAGACCAGCGCCATCTCCCCGGAGTTCCGGAAGCGCTACCTGTCCCATCCAGAGCACCCGGGAGTCATGCAGGGGCGCGCCGTGGTCTTCGACGGCCCGGAGGACTACCACGCCCGCATCGACGATCCGGCGCTGGAGATCGACGACACCTGTCTGCTCGTCATCCGTGGCGCGGGCCCGCTGGGCTATCCGGGCGCCGCCGAGGTGGTCAACATGCAGCCGCCCGCTGCCCTGATCAAGCAGGGTATCCATGAGCTGCCGTGCATCGGTGACGGCCGCCAATCGGGGACGTCGGGTTCCCCGTCGATCCTCAACGCCTCCCCCGAGGCCGCGGCCGGCGGCGGACTGGCCCTCCTGCGGACCGGTGACCTCGTCCGCATCGACCTCGTCGCCGGCCGGGCCGACGTCCTGCTCCCCGAGGACGAGCTGGCCGATCGCCGCCGCCTCCTCGAGGAGGCCGGCGGCTACCCGATGCCGGACTCGCAGACGCCGTGGCAGGAGATCCAGCGGTCGATGGTCGACCAGTTGGGCGACGGGATGGTCCTGCGCCCCGCGGTCGCCTACCAGCGGGTCGCGCAGACCCAGGGCATCCCGCGAGACAACCACTGAGCCCTGCCGGTCAGCTCGTCCCTTACTGGGACGGCTCGCGCGACGGCGGCGCCGAGGGGCGCAGGAGCGCGACGGCCTCGGCGGTCAGCCGCCGGACGGTCTCGAAGTCCCCGGCCCGGATCCGCTCGCGGGGCACCATCCAGGAGCCGCCGACCGCCACGACCGCGTCGATGGCGAGGTACTCGTGCAGGTTGGCCGGCCCGATCCCGCCGGTGGGGATGAAGCGGACGCCGCCGAAGGGCCCGGCCAGCGCGGCCATGGCCGGGGCACCACCGGACGTGCCGGCGGGGAAGAACTTCACGGTGTCCAGGCCGAGCTCGAGCGCGGCTTGGATCTCGGTCGCCGTGACGGCCCCGGGCAGGGCGAGGACCCCGCGCTCGCGACACCGCTCGACCACCGCGCGGCTCAGCCCTGGCGAGACGACGTAGCTCGCCCCCGCGGCGACCGCCTCGTCGACCTGTGCCGGCGTGAGGACGGTGCCCGCACCGAGCAGGATGTCGCCGCGGTCGGCCATGGCCTTGATCGCGTCAGCCGCGGCCGGGGTGCGGAACGTGACCTCGGCGACGGGCAGGCCACCCGCCACCAGTGCCCCGGCCAATGGGGCCGCGTCCCGTGCGTCGTCGAGCACCACGACCGGGACGAGACGGGTCCTGCCCAGGGCTGCCAGGGTCTCCATGGGATGGTCCTTTCCGGTCGTCGGCATCAGCGTTCCACGACGTTGCGCAGTTCGCGGCCCGCCAGCAGGGCCGCGAGGTTGGCGGCGATCAGCTCGTCGGCGCCGACCGGCCGGCCCCCGGCGGCGTGCGGTGTGAGCAGGAGGTTGGGCGCGTCCCAGAGGGGCGAGTCGGCCGGGAGGGGTTCCGTGCTGGTGACGTCGAGCGCCGCGCCGGCGATGCCTCCCTCCGACAGGGCCGCGACGAGCGCCGGCTCGTCGACCGTCGAGCCGCGGCCGACGTTCACCACGTAGGCGTGCGCGGGCAGCGCCGCGAGCCGGTCGGCGTCCAGCGCCCGGGTCGTGGCGGCGGTGGAGGGAAGGATCATGAGCAGGACGTCGGTCTGCCCGAGCGCCTGCGCCAGGTCCTCCTCGGCGACGACCGGAAACCCCGACCGCTCCCCCGCGCTCCGGGCGACCCCGCGCACCTCGGCACCCAGCTGCTGCAGCACCGGGGCGACGGTCTGCCCGATCGAGCCGAATCCCCAGACGAGGACGCGGGCCCCGAGCAGCGTGGTGACCGCCCCTTCGGGATGCAGCGGCTGGAGACCGCCGAGCTCGGTCGCCCAACGGTGCTCCTCCTGCGCCCGGGCCGCGGCCGGCAGCCGCCGCAGCAGCGCCAGGACCAGGCCGAGGGCGTGCTCGGCCACCGGCCGGTCGTGCAGCCCCGAGCCGGAGGTGATCACGACGTCGTCCGGGAAGCCGGCCGCGAGGACTGCGTCCGGACCCGCCGCCAGGGTCTGTATCCACCGCAGCCCCGGCATCCGGCCGGCCACGGCACGGAGGTCGGCGCCGGAGCTTCCCCAGACCACGAGCGCCTCGGCGTCCAGGTGCTCGTCCGGGACGGGTGCGGACGCGTCGTACCGGACCGTCTGCACCCCCTCGGGCACGGCCGGCGCCAGCGGGAGCGAGTCGGGCAGCAGCAGCTTCATGGTCGGTCGTCGTCCTCCGGGCCCGTGTCGGTGCTGGACAACCGGATCCTGCCCGACGTCGTCGGCTACTGCTGCGCAGCCTCCGGCACGGGCCTGGTCCCCGCTTCCGGCTCCTCGAACCGCTCGGCGGCCGGCTGCGCGTGCCTGGGCATCATCGGGCCGTCGCCGGCCGGGTCGAGCACGTCCCGCTCGAACCACTCGTAGCGTCCCGACAGCACCTGCTGCGCCACCTCGTACTGCGCCGAGTCGTCGTTGGCCCACAACTCCGTGAACAGGCGGTCAGCCCTGCGGCGGGCCTGGCCGCAGAACAGGTCGGCCAGCTCGACGGCTTCCTGTCTGCGGTCCGGTTGTTCCCGGCCGAGGGTGTCCGCGTAGACGCAGGCGCAGGCCATCCCGTAGAGCTCCGCGCCGATGTCGACGATCCGGCCCAGCAGCCGGCCCTTCCGCTCGAGGCGCGCCTGGTATCGGCCCATCGCGTAGAAGATCGAGCGCGCGAGCTTGCGCGAGTGCCGCTCGACGTAGCGCAGATGAGTCGCCAGCTCCCCGAACTCCGCGAAGGAGCCCGGACGCTGGCCCGGCCCCGTCGTCAGCGACGGGAACCACCTGGCGTAGAACGCGCCCGCTCTCGCGGCGGCCCTCATCCGGTCGCCGAGGCCGGCGTCGCCGAACACCACCTCACCCGCGATCTTCAGGTGCTGGTCGACGGCCTCGCGGGCGATCAGCAGGTGCATGATCTCCGTCGAGCCCTCGAAGATCCGGTTGATGCGCATGTCCCGCAACATCTGCTCGGCCGGCACCGGCTTCTCGCCGCGGCGGGCGAGCGAGTCGGCGGTCTCGAAGGCGCGGCCCCCGCGGATCTGGACCATCTCGTCGACGGCTGTCCAGCCCAGTTCCGATCCGTAGAGCTTCGCGAGCGCGGCCTCGATCCGGATGTCGTTGCGCTTGTCGTCCGCCAGGCGACTGGACACGTCGAGCATGGCCTCGAGCCCGAACGCCGTGCCTGCCAGCCAGGCGAGCTTCTGCGCGATCGGGTCGTGCTTGCCGATGGGCTTGCCCCACTGCGTGCGCTCGGCCGCCCACTCCCGGGCGATCTTCAGCGAGTACTTGACCGCCGACAAGCAGAAGGCCGGCAGCGAGAGCCGGCCGGTGTTGAGGGTGGTGAGGGCGATCCGCAGGCCCTTGCCCTCGCCCCCGATGACGTCGGCGTTCGGCACGAAGACGTCGTCGAAACGGGTCACCGAGTTCTCGATGCCCTTGAGCCCCATGAACTCGTTGCGGTGCTCGACGGTGATGCCCTCGCGGTCGTACGGGCAGAGGAAGGCGGTGATGCCGCCGTGGTGGCCCGCTGACTTGGGCACGACGGCCATGACCACGACGACGTCGGCGATCGCGCCGTTCGTCGCCCACAGCTTCGTTCCGCTGATCCGGTAGCCCGAGCCGTCCTCGGTCGGGACGGCGGTCGTGCTCATGCGGGCGGGGTCGGAGCCCACGTCGGGCTCGGTGAGCAGGAAGGCCGAGATGTGGTCCCTCGCGAGCTTGGGCAGCCACTCGCGCTTCTGCTCGTCGGACCCGAAGAGGCGCAGCGGCTCGGGCAGGCCGATCGACTGATGTGCCGAGAGCAGCGTCGAGATCGACGAGTGCCACGTGCCGGCCATGGCCAGCGCCTTGTTGTAGTAGACCTGGCTGAGCCCCAGGCCGCCGTACTCCGCCGGGATCTTCATGCCCAGGGCGCCCAGCTCCTCGAGGCCCTCGATGACGTCGTCGGGGATCTTCGCCTCGCGCTCGATCCGCTGCCGGTCGACGTGCTCGGTCAGGTAGGCCCGCAAGCGCTCGAGGAACGCCTCCCCCGCCTTGACCTGGGCCGGGTCGAGCGGCGGTTGCGGGTGGATCAGGTCGAGACGGAAGTTGCCGAGGAAGAGCTCCTTGCCGAACGACGGCCTGGTCCACTCCGTCTCACGACTGGCTTCGGCGACCTGCTTGGACTGCTCGTACGACGGATCTGACGCCATGAGGGAGCATCGTCCGCCGGCTCGCCTCCGGGCACCAGGCACCCGCGCCCCTCTTGTGCCGGGCCTCGCAGGAGGACGACAATCAGTTTTGACCAACTGTTGCCGAGTGCGAACATGCGGACAGTCGGGCCCGGCGGCCCAGGTCACCGGACCGGGATGCCCGAGGACGGGGCAGAAGAGGTGCGCCGGGTCGGCAGGGTGCCCGTGGGCCACGCAGGACGGCCGCTGCGCGGGTCGACCGGACGCGTCCCCGGCCACTCGGGCGTCGACCACCCGCGAACCCATGGCCCGCCCGGTTGGGCACCCGCCGTGGTCGGTGCGCCGCGTCGCCGGACGCACCACGGCCGACGAGCGGCGACCGGAGTCCAGAACGTCGAGATCCGCTTCCTTTCGCACGCGTCGGGAGGGCCCATGCTCAGCACCCCGAGCACGCTGCGTGCCGTCGGCCGCACCGTGTGGTGGTCGATCGCGCCACCGGCCGGTGCGGTCGGCATCGCGGCGAGCTACGTCGTCATGGGGACGGAGAACGCGACGCTCCTCGCCGGTCTCACCGGGTTCCTGGGGGCATGCACGGGATGGGCCCTGGCGACCGAGGTCCCTGATCCACCGCCGCTCCCGCCCCCGCCGCTCCTCGGCGTGCTGGCCGCCGGGACGCTCCTCGCGACCGTCGGTCTGCTCCTCGCCCTGGGTCCGTTCGGCCTCGCCGTCTGCGTCGCCACGGCGCTCACGGGCCGGTGCGTCCTCCGCCCGGCCGAGCACTCCCCCGAAGCGGACGGCGACCGCTGCCGACCGGCGTTCCCGTCGTCCCGGCCGGCGGCTCCGTCGCACGCGGATCCGCTGCCGTCGGCCTCCGCGCTGGGCACGCTCGGAACCCCCGAGCTGTGCCGGGTGTGGCAGCTGACCTACCCGCGCCTGGCGCGGGCGGAGACGGCCACGGACACCGAGCGCCTCACCGATCTGCGCCGCGGCTGCCTGGCCGAGCTGGAACGGCGCGACCCGGTCGCCTTCGGACGGTGGCTGCCCACCGCGCGGGCCGCGAGTGACCCTGCCCGGTTCTTCTGTCCCCGGCCTTCCCGGGACTCATCGGAGGCGGCCCCGTGACCGGGCCTCCCCCGCACCTGCCGCCCATCCACCTGCCGTCGGATCGACGGCAGCCCTTCCTCAGGAGCACGACATGTCACAGGTGAGGACCTCCCGTCCGTCCGACGCACTCGACGCCGCGTACGAAGTCGACCCGGCGTTCTGGCGGGAACACAGTTAGATCACCCTGCAGCCGGTGGCCGCCCCCTCGATCCTCGGCCTCTACGGGTTCGCCGGCTCGACGTTCATCGTCGCGTCCAACCTCGCCGGCTGGTGGGGGAACGACACTTCGGCGCAGTACCTCTTCCCGTTCGCCGCCTTCTTCGGCGGCATGGCGCAGTTCCTGGCCGGCATGTGGGCCTACCGCGCCCGCGACGGGCTCGCGACCGCCATGCACGGGACGTGGGGAGCCTTCTGGCTGGGCTACGGCCTGCTCAACCTGCTGGTGGTCGTCGGCGCCATCACGGTGCCCACCGGGGCGTTCGTCGCACTGGGCTACTGGTTCATCGCCCTCGCGGCCATCACCTGGGCAGGCGCGGCCGCGGCCTGGTACGAGAGCATGGCGCTGACCGCGGTGCTCACCCTGCTGGCCGCCGGCTGCACCATCGCCGCGATCGGCTACACGACAGACGGCTCCTGGGCGATCACGACGGCGGGCTGGCTGTTCATGTGCTCGGCCATCGCCGCCTGGTACGTCGCGACCGCCCTGATGCTCCAGAGCGTGCGTGGCGAGGCGGTGCTCCCCGTCGGCAAGCGGGACACCGCGGGCGGTTCCGCTCCCGGGTTGATCCAGTACCGCGCCGGTGAACCGGGGATCCGGCACGGACAGTAGGAACCCGCGCCGACGTATCCGGCCCGTCAGGAGAGCCTCCGCGGCAGCCATCGGTCGAGCCAGTCGACGGAGGCCTCGATCACCGCGTCGAGCGCACCCGGCTCGGGGAACAGGTGCGTCGCACCGGGGACGACGACCAGCCGGTGGGCGCCGGCGATCTGGTCGGCCGCCTCCGCGTTGAGCCGCAGGACCGACTCGTCCGCGCCGCCGACCACGAGCAGCGTCGGTGCACGGACCCGCGCCAGGGCGCTGCCGGCGAGATCGGGCCGGCCACCCCGGGAGATGACCGCCCCGACCCGGTCGGGGCGGTCGGCGGCGGTGATCAGCGCCGCCGCCGCTCCGGTGCTCGCCCCGAACGTGGCCAGGGGCAGACCGGCCGCGCCTTCCGCGTCGCCCAGCCAGTCGGCCGCCGCGGTCAGCCGCCCCGCCAGCAGGCCGATGTCGAACCGGAGGTGCCGTGTACGTGCGTCGATCGCCTCCTCGGCCTCGGTGAGCAGGTCGAGCAGCAGCGTGCCGAAGCCGGCCTCGTGGAATCCGTCGGCGACCTGCCGGTTCCTCGGGCTGAACCGGCCGCTGCCGCTGCCGTGGGCGAACAGGACGACGCCGCGGGCCGCGTCGGGCAGCCCCAGGACGCCGGGCAGTTCGGCGTCGGCGGCGACGACGGTGACGTCCCGGCTCCTCATCCCCTCATCCTCACCCCGTGCCGGGTCTCGTCCCGCCTCGGTTCGCGCGGGTGACCCGCACATCGAACCGCGCCGCGAGGCCCGGCCGAGGCGTCGCCGCCTTGTCGGGGGTGCGACCCCTCGACAGACTCTGACGTCACGGCAGCCGCACGACGAGAAAGGGACGGAACCGCCCGTGTCCGAGGAGCTCGCCTACGCCACCGCCACCGACCTGGCCGCCCGGATCCGACGCGGCGACCTCTCCCCCGTCGAACTCCTCGACGCCGTCATCGACCGCATCGAGGCCCGCAACCCGAGCGTGAACGCGCTGGTCTTCACCGCCTTCGACGAGGCGCGCGAGCGGGCGAGGGAGGCTGAGCGCGCGCTCACCTCCGGCGCCGACCTCGGCCCCCTGCACGGCGTGCCCACCGCCATCAAGGATCTCTTCGACTTCAAGCCCGGCTGGCCGGCCACCTTCGGCGGGATTCGTGCGCTGGCCGACTTCAGCGTCCCGGCCCACTGCACCTACGCGGAGCGGATGGAGGCGGCGGGAGCCATCCTCGTCGGTAAGACGAACAGCCCCGTCATGGGCTTCCGTGGCACCTGCGACAACTACCTCTTCGGCCCGTCGCGCAACCCCTTCGACACGACCAAGAACACGGGCGGCTCCTCCGGAGGCAGTGCCGCCGCGGTCGCCGACGGGCTGCTGCCGCTGGCCGAGGGAACCGACGGGGGTGGGTCCATCCGCATCCCCGCCGCGTGGTGCGGCCTGTACGGGTACAAGGCATCCTTCGGCCGCGTGCCCTACACCGCCCGGCCGAACGCCTTCGGATCGCTCAACCCGTTCCTGTTCGAGGGGGCGCTGACCCGCACGGTCGACGATGCCGCTCTCGCCTTGGACGTGCTGGCCGGTTACGACGACCGTGACCCGTTCGCCCTCGACGAGTCGGTCGCCTTCGCCGGGGCGACCCGGCGGTCGATCCGAGGCAGGCGCATCGCCTACAGCCCGGACTTCGGTGTCTACCCGGTCGACCGCCGGATCGCCGCCGTCGTGCAGAAGGCGGTCGGGGCCTTCGAGGAGGCGGGGGCCGTCGTCGAACAGGTCGACCTGACCCTGGACCACGACCAGCGGGAGCTCAGCGATCTGTGGTGCCGGTTGATCATGCCGCTGAACATCGAGGGACTCGAGGGGCTCAAGGCGCAGGGACTGGACCTGCTCGGCGAGCACCGTGACGACTTCCCGCCGGAGTACCTGCGCTGGATTGACGAGGGGTTCGGATTCAGTGCCCAGGACGTGCTGAGCGACCAGCGGATGCGCACCCATGTCTACGACCGGATCCAGGAGGTGCTGCGCGGCTACGACCTGCTGGTGACGCCGACCCTCGCCGCGCTGCCCGTCGACAACGCCGACGACGGCAACACCGTGGGTCCGTCGAGCATCGAGGGCGTCGACGTGGACCCCCTCATCGGCTGGTGCCTCACCTACTTCCTCAACTTCACCGGGCACCCGGCCGCCTCGATCCCCGCCGGGGACGTCGACGGGCTGCCGGTCGGCATGCAGCTGATCGGCCGCCGCTACGGCGATGCCGACGTGCTCGCGGCCAGTGCGGCCTTCGAACGCCTCCGTCCCTGGCACGCGGCGTACACCCGGTGCGCGGAACGCCCGCTTCGTTGACCACCACGGCGCCGCCGCACCTGCGGGCGGAGAATGCCGCACATGACCCATGACGACGACGTCGCCGCGGTGCTCGCAGCGGAGGAGCGCCGCTACCGGGCGATGATCGACGCCGACCTCGACACGCTCGACGAGCTCTGCGCCGACGAGTTGAGCTACGCGCACTCCAACGGCGCCCGCGACACCAAGGCGGAGTACTTCGGCAAGGTGCGCAGCGGCTACTACGACTACCACCGCATCGACCACCCGGTGGAGCGCGTCGAGGTGGTCGGCGACGCCGCGATCGTCGTCGGTCGCATGACCGCCGACCTGCACAGCGGCGGGGTGCGCAAGACCATCGACAACCTCGCGCTCGCGGTGTGGGCGCGCGACGACGGGTCGTGGCGCCTGCTGGCCTACGCCCCCACCCGCCTGCCGGACTGACGCCGGCGCCCCGGCGATCAGGGCCCCGCATGAGCGACCCTGTGGGTGAGCTGCGACGACGGGAGGCCCGGACATGGCGGACAGGACAGGGCACGACGGCGCCGGACCGGTGAACCTCACCGCCAAGCTGCTCGGCGGTCATCTCGTCGACGGGGCGCTGCGCGCGGGCGAGGACATCCGCGTGGCCGTGGACCAGATCCTGGTCGAGGACGCGACCGGCACGATGGCCGGGATGCAGTTCGAGCAGCTCGGCGAGGACGACGTCGCCGTGCCGCTGGCGGTCATGTACGTCGACCACAACGTGCTGCAGATCGACGACAAGAACATGCAGGACCACCGGTACCTCCGGTCCTTCTCCGAGCGGTTCGGACTGTCCTTCTCGCCGCCGGGCCACGGCATCTCCCACTACATCCACCTGGAGCGGTACGCCCGCCCGGGCGATCTGCTGGTCGGCGCCGACTCGCACACCACCACCTCCGGCGCGGTGGGCATGTTCGCCACCGGCGCCGGTGGGCTCGAGGTCGCGGTCGCCATGGCCGGGTTCGGCTTCGACCTGCCGTGTCCCCGGGTGATCGGCGTCGAGCTGACCGGCCGGCTCGGCCCGGCCGTCGAGGCCAAGGACGTCGTCCTCGAGCTGCTGCGGCGTTACGGGGTGCGCGGCGGCACGGGCGCGGTCTTCGAGTTCTTCGGCGACGGCGTGGCCGCCCTGTCGACGGCGGCGCGCGCGACGATCTGCAACATGGCCATGGAGACCGGGGCCACCACCGCGGTCTTCCCCTCGGACGACGAGACGAGGGCCTGGCTCGCGGCGCAGGGCCGGGAGGAGGACTTCCGCCCGCTGGCCGCCGACCCCGGCGCCGGCTACGACGAGCAGATCCGGGTGGACCTGTCGGGGCTGGAACCGCTGATCGCACTGCCGCAGTCCCCGGGGAACGTCGTTCCCGTGGCGGAGGTCGTCGGCACCGACGTCGTGCAGGTGTGCGTCGGGTCCTCGGTGAACAGCGCCTACGAGGACCTGGCGACGGTCGCCGCCTTGCTCCGCGACCGCGCGGTGCACCCGGGAGTGCAGCTGACCGTGACCCCGGGCTCGCGGCAGGTCCTGGACATCATCGCCCGCTCCGGCGTCTACCAGGACCTGCTGGCGTCGGGCGCCCGCATGCTGGAGCCCATCTGCGGGCCGTGCATCGGCATCGGACAGGCGCCGATCAAGGACCGCCCCTCGCTGCGCACCTTCAACCGCAACTTCCCCGGTCGCAGCGGCACGGCAGAGGACCGGGTCTATCTCTGCTCCCCCTCCACTGCGGCCGCCAGTGCGCTCACCGGCACGATCACCGATCCCCGCACCGTCGACCGGCCGGCGCTGCGGCCCGCGGCGGCACCGGACCTCGGTCTGCACGAGCGGCACATCGAGCCGCCGCGCCCGCCGGACGCGCGCCGCGCGGTGCGGATCGAACGGGGCGAGAACCTCGTGCCCCCGTCCCCGCCCGAGCCGCTGCCCGACGACCTCGACGCGGCGGTGCTGATCGTCGTCCCCGACGACATCTCCACCGGGGACATGGCCCCGGACGGGGCGATCGCCATGTCGGTGTGGTCCAACATCGCCGAGTGCGCCCGGTTCATGTTCCGCCGCCTGGATCCGGACTTCTACCAGCGGGCCCGGGAGGCGGGCGGCGGGATCATCGTCGGCGGCCACAACTACGGCCAGGGCTCCTCCCGCGAGCACGCGGCCCTGGTGCCGCAGCACCTGGGCGTGCGCGCCGTCGTGGCGCGCAGCTACGCGCGGATCCACCGGCGCAATCTCATCGCCGTCGGCATCGTCCCGCTGGTGCTCGGCGACGAGGAGTACGAGGCCGCCGGCGAAGGCCAGCGCTGGCGCATCCCCGGCCTGGCCGCCGCGGTCGCCGACGGCGCCGAGCGCGTGACGGCCGAGGTGGACGACGGCCGGCGGATGGAGCTCACGCTCGCGCTCACCTCCGGCGAGCGGGCCGTCCTGTCCGCCGGCGGCTTGATCGCGCACATCCGCTCGGGGAACCGCTCCCGCGTGACCGCCTCGGGTCGGTGAGCGCCGGAGGGCTCAGTGGCCCCGGAACGCCTCCTCCAGCCACCAGGAGGGCTGGTTCCGGGTCACCTTCGCGTCGATCAGCAGCGGCGCCGTCCGCGGACCGTCGACCCAGGCGGCCACCCCCGCCAGGTCCTCGGGGCTCCGGACCGTGACCCCGTCGAACCCGAAGCCGCGGGCGGCCGCGGCCAGGTCGGTGTCGGGGAAGCGGACGGCGTCCAGCGGAGCGCCGTGCGGACCGAAGTGGTGCACCTCGGCGCCGTAGGCCGCGTCGTCGTAGACGATCACGACCATCGGCAGCCCGAGCCGGACGACGGTCTCCAGTTCCGCGGCGCCCATGAGCAGACCGCCGTCGCCGAGGGCGGCCACCGGCAGCCGGTCCGGGCGCGCCAGCGCGGCCCCGATCGCGGTGGCGAGGCCGAGCCCCACGCACTGGAACGCCTGCGTGAAGCAGAACCCGAACTCGTCCGGCACGTCGAGGAACATGCTCGGGTAGCCCATGAAATTGCCCGAGTCCACGGACAGGATCCGCTCGGCCGGGAGCAGGTCGTCGAGCGCGATCGTGAGCGCGCGGGGGTCGATCCGCCCGGGCTCGACGGCGGGTTCGAACTCGACGTCGCGCCAGCGCACGCGGGCGGCGATCGCCGCGCGCCGGTCGGGGGTCCGGTAGCCCGCTCGCCCGTGGCCCAACTCCGCCGCGGTTGCCCTCGCGACCTCGACCACATCCCCGCGGACGCCGAACGTGAGTTCGCGCTGGGCGCCGAGCGCGTCGTCGTCCAGGTCGACCTGGACGACGGTGGCGCCGGGGGCGATCAGCCGGCCGTGCCGCATCGTCCACATGTTGAGGGTGCAGCCCCACCCGACGACGAGGTCGGCGCCCGCGATCAGCTCGGCGGCCAGCGGCGAGGCGAATCCGCCTGACACGTCCAGGGACCACGGGTTTCCGGCGAACAGGCCCTTGGCGACGGCGGAGGTGGCGAGCAGCGCCCCGCAGCGGTCGGCGAGGAGTTCCAGCGCCGCGCGGCACCCCGGCCCGCGCGCGCCGCGCCCGGCGACGAACACCGGCCGGCGCGCGGTGCGGAGGGCGGCCACGAGGCGCTCGACGTCGTCCGGGTCGGCCGGCGCCTCCCTCGGCGGCAGCGGCCGGGCCAGCGAGGCGGGGGTGATCGGGTCGGCCGCAGGGAGGGCCTGGACGTCGAGCGGAAGGTTGAGGAGCACCGTGCGGCGCTGCTGCACCGCGGTGGCGACGGCGTCGGCGGCCTTCCGCGGGGCCTCCTCGGCGGAGTCCACCCGCATCGGCACCGCGCCGACGGCGGAGGCGAGGGCGGGCTGGTCGACGAAGAAGTTCGACCGCGGCTGGGTCGCCTCGGCGGTGACGACGACGAGCGGCGTGCGGCTCTTCGCCGCCTCGGTCATCCCCGTGAGCGCGTTCGTCAGGCCGCAGCCCTGGTGCAGGGTGACCGCGGCCACGCCGGCCGCGCTCATCCGGGCGTAGGCGTCGGCCATCGTCGCCGCGCCCGTCTCGTGCCGGGCGGCCACGAACCGGGCCCCCGCCGCGACCATGGCGTTGGTGACGTCGAAGTTCCCGGAGCCGACCACCCCGAAGGCCGTGTCGATGCCGGCACGCACCAGCGCGGCGCCGACCGCGGCCGCGACGATCGGTCGGTCGGCGCTCACCGCTCGACGAGCGCCAGCACCCGCGCCGGAGAGCCGGATCCGCCGACGATCGGCAGCGGACCGGCGACCAGCACCGCGCCGGTGGGGGGCAGCAGGGCGAGGTTCTGCAGCTGGGTCAGCCCGTACTTGCCGCTGCCGAGCAGCGCCGCGTGGCACGGGAACGGTGGGTCGAACGAGTGCGCCGCTCCCGCGTCGGTGCCGACCGTCTCGACGCCGAAGCCGATGACCGGCGCCTCCTCGGCCAGCCAGCGGGCGCAGGCGGGCGAGACCCCGGGCGTGTGCGGGCCGTTCTCGTCGGCGTTGAGGAACTCCGCCTGCGACTCCGACCGGGTGTCCCACCCCGTGCGGTAGAGGAGCCAGCCGCCGGCCGGGAGCGGACCGTGGGTCTTCTCCCACTCGCGCACGTGGTCGACCTCGAGCAGGAAGTCGGGGTCGGCCGCGACCTGCTCCGAGAGGTCGAGGACGGCGACCGGTCCGACCAGCTTGCGCGCGGGCACCGTGGCGACGTCCTCGCCGTCCCTGCCGGTGATCCAGTGGGCGGGCGCGTCGAAGTGGGTGCCGGTGTGCTCGCCCGTGCGGAGGTTGTTCCAGTACCAGGCCGGCCCGCGCTCGTCGAAGCGGCTGATCTCCTCCAGCTGGAACGTCGCCGTCTGGGCGAACGGGGGCGGCAACTGGATGATCGGCGTGTTGTCCGACAGCGGGGCGGTCAGGTCGACGACCTCGATCCGCCCTGCGGTCAGCGCCTCGGCGAACTCTCCCAGGATCGACATGCATGCTCCTTCGCGGCCGGCTGCGGTGGTCTGCCGAGCTTGGCCCAGACCACCGCCGTCGGGGAACGGGTGGCGGCACGCTCGGCACTCCCCCCGCACCGCGGGCCCGGCACTACGCTGCGCCGCACTGGGGGGAGCGAGCGCCGAGGGGATGCCGTGGCCGAGCTGCAGCACAAGATCGTTCTGGACGAGTCCCAGCTGCCGACGCGGTGGTACAACCTCGTGCCCGACCTGCCCAGCCCGCCTCCGCCGCCGCTGCACCCGGGCACGCTGCAGCCGGTCGGTCCGGCCGATCTGGCCCCGCTGTTCCCCGACGACCTGATCGCCCAGGAGGTCACCGGCGAGCGGTACGTCGAGATCCCCGGCGAGGTGCTCGACGTGTACCGGTTGTGGCGGCCCTCGCCGCTGTACCGGGCGCACCGTCTGGAGAAGGCGCTGGGGACGCCGGCCCGGATCTACTACAAGTACGAGGGGGTCTCCCCCGCCGGGTCGCACAAGCCCAACACCGCGGTTCCGCAGGCCTACTACAACGCGAGCGCCGGGGTGCGGCGGCTGACGACCGAGACGGGTGCCGGCCAGTGGGGCACCGCGCTGGCCTTCGCCTGCGCCCAGTTCGGGCTGGACTGCGAGGTCTGGCAGGTGGGCGCCTCCTACGACCAGAAGCCCTACCGGCGGATCGCGATGGAGACCTACGGCGCGACGGTGCACCGGTCGCCGTCCGAGCTCACGGCGTCCGGCCGGTCGATCCGGGCCGGGGACGCGCACCACCCGGGCTCGCTGGGCATCGCCATCAGCGAGGCGGTGGAGGTGGCAGCAGGGGACCCGGAGACCCGGTACGCGCTGGGCAGCGTGCTGAACCACGTGCTGCTGCACCAGACGGTGATCGGCGAGGAGGCGCTGCTGCAGTTCGCCGCCGTCGGCGAGGTGCCCGACGTCATCGTCGGGTGCACCGGCGGCGGATCGAACTTCGGCGGCCTGACCTTCCCCTTCCTCCGCGAGAAGCTCGCCGGCCGGATGTCACCGGTCATCCAGGCCGTCGAGCCGGCGTCGTGCCCGTCGCTGACGCGCGGGACCTACGCGTACGACTTCGGTGACACCGCCGGGATGACCCCGCTGCTGAAGATGCACACCCTCGGCCACGACTTCGTGCCCGACCCCATCCACGCTGGCGGCCTGCGCTACCACGGGATGTCGCCGCTGCTCTCGCACGTGTACGAGCTCGGCCTGATCGAGGCACTCGCCCTGCCGCAGACCGAGTGCTTCGCCGCCGGGCTGCAGTTCGCCCGTACCGAGGGCATCATCCCGGCGCCCGAGCCGACGCACGCGGTGGCCGCCTGCATCCGTGAGGCGCTGGCCTGCCGGGAGAGCGGCGAGGAGAAGGTCATCCTCACCGCGCTGTGCGGGCACGGGCACTTCGACATGCCCGCCTACGCGGCCTACCTGGCCGACGAGATGACCGACGAGGACGTCACCGACGAGCGGCTCGCGCCCTCGCTGGACGCGCTGCCGACGGTGCCCGCTTGACGTCAGGGCCGGGCGTCCCCTCCGGGCCGCCAGCGGGCGTGCCGCGTGCCGCGGTCGGGCTCGCGGATCAGCTGCAGCCGCGGCGGCGGACCGTCGGTGCGTCCGGACGGCGGTTTGCGGCTGCCCGCCCGGTACTGCGGCACCCAGGTCGCCCCCGGGCCGGCGTAGTCCTGCTCGGCCGCCGCGTGCAGCGTCCAGTGCGGGTCGTAGAGGTGCGGCCGGCCGACGGCCACGAGGTCGGCCCGCCCGGCCAGCAGGATCGAGTTGACGTCGTCGTAGGAGGAGATGGCGCCCACGGCGATGACCGCGACGCCGAGCGGCCGGCCGACCTCGTGCCGGATCCGGTCGGCGTACGGCGTCTGGTAGCTGCGGCCGAAGGCCGGCCGCTCGTCCTTGACGACCTGCCCGGTGGAGACGTGCACGGCGTCGGCGCCGTGCTCGGCGAACGCCCGGGCGATGGCGACGGCGTCCTCGACGTCGGTCCCGCCCTCGCACCAGTCGGTCGCCGAGATGCGCACGCTCGTCGGCCGCTCCCCGGGCCAAGCCGCCCGTACCGCGTCGAAGACCTGGAGCGGGTAGCGGAGGCGGTTCTCCAGCGACCCGCCGTACTCGTCGGTGCGCCGGTTGGACAGCGGCGAGAGGAAGGACGACAGCAGGTAGCCGTGCGCGCAGTGTAACTCCAGGAGGTCGAACCCGGCGCGCGCGCCGGCCTCCGCGCACGCGACGAACTCGGCGGTGATGGCGTCCAGCTCGGCGCGGGACAGCTCGCGCGGCACCTGGTTGTCCGGCGAGTACGGCACCGCCGACGGGCCGACGACCGGCCAGTTCCCGTCGGGCAGCGGCTCGTCGATGCCCTCCCACATGAGCTTCGTCGAGCCCTTGCGCCCGGAGTGCCCGAGCTGCAGCCCGATCTTCGCGTCGCTGCGTGCGTGCACGAACTCCACGACCCGGGCCCACGCCGCCTCCTGCTCCGGCGTGTAGATGCCGGCGCAGCCGGGGGTGATCCGCCCCGATGGGGAGACGCAGACCATCTCCGTCATCACCAGGCCGGCGCCGCCCAGCGCGCGGGAGCCCAGGTGGACGAGGTGGAAGTTGGTCGGCATGCCGTCGTCGGCCGAGTACATGTCCATCGGTGAGACGACGACCCGGTTGGCCAGCTCGAGGCGCCCGAGCCGGAACGGCTGGAACATGGGTGGCCGCACCTCGCCGCTGCCGACCTCGTCGGCGAACCAGCGGTCCATCCCCGCGACGAACTCCGGGTCGCGCAGCTTCAGGTTGTCGTAGGTGATCCGCCGGCTGCGGGTGACGATGTTGAAGGCGAACTGCTCGGGCGCCTGTCCGACGTACTGGCCGATGTTCTCGAACCACTCGAGGCTGGCCTGCGCCGCGCGCTGCGTGGAGACGACCACCGGCCGCCGCTCCGCCTCGTAGGCCGTCAGCGCCGTCGGCACGTCGGGTTGCTCGTGCAGGCAGGCGACCAGCGCCAGCGCGTCCTCCATCGCGAGCTTCGTGCCCGAGCCGATGGAGAAGTGCGCGGTGTGCGCGGCGTCGCCGAGGAGGACGACGTTGCCGTGCCGCCAGGTGCGGTTGGTGACGGTCGGGAAGCTCTGCCACTTCGAGTTGTTGGCCAGCACCGCGTGCCCGTCGAGAACCTCGCCGAGCATCTCGCGGATGCGCGCGATCGAGGCGTCGTCGCTGACCCCGGGAGCGAACGTGCGCCCCAGGGAGTCCGCGAAGCCCACCCGGCGCCACACGTCGTCGTGCATCTCCACGATGAACGTGCTGTGCCCCGCGTCGTACGGGTAGCCGTGCACCTGCAGGACGCCGTACGGGGTCTCGCAGACGTAGAACTTGAACGCGTCGAACACCCGGTCGGTGCCGAGCCACATGTACTTGTTGCGGCGCAGGTCGACCGTGGGACCGAAGACGTCGGCGTACTTGGTCCGCACCGCGGAGTTCGCCCCGTCGGCGGCGATCACCAGGTCGGAATCGCGGGCCAGCGCGTCGACGTCCGGAGCCTGCGTGCGGAAGTCGACGCGGACGCCGAGTTCCGCGCAGCGTTCCTGCAGGATCCGCAGCAGGTCCTTGCGGCTCATCGCGGCGAACCCCTGGCCCCCCACGCTGGTCACCGTGCCGCGGAAGTGCACGTCCACGTCGTCCCAGCGGGCGAACCGCTCGGCCATGCGGCCGTGGATCACCGGGTCGGCGTGCTCGATCCCGCCCAGGGTCTCGTCGCTGAACACGACGCCGAAGCCGAACGTGTCGTCGGGCGCGTTGCGCTCCCACACGCGGATCTCGGACTCGGGATGCAGGGCCTTGGTGAGCGCGGCGAAATACAGCCCGCCGGGGCCGCCGCCGATGACCGCGATGCGCATGGCTCCCCCTCAGGCGGTGTGCTGCGGCTCGCGCAGCCGGTAGCGCTGCACCTTGCCGGTGGACGTGCGCGGCAGCTCGGCCGCGAACTCGACCGAGCGCGGGTACTTGTACGGGGCGATGCGCTGCTTGACGAAGTCCTGCAGCTCGGCGACCTTCGCGGCGTCCCCGACGACGCCGTCCCGGAGGACGACGACGGCGTGCACGATCTGCCCGCGGTCGGCGTCGGGCCGGCCCACCACGGCGCACTCCAGGACGTCCGCGTGCTGGTCGAGCGCCTGCTCGACCTCGGGGGCGCCGATGTTGTAGCCCGAGGAGATGATCATGTCGTCGCTGCGCGCGCGGTACCAGAAGTAGCCGTCGGCGTCGCGGACGTAGGTGTCGCCGGTGATGTTCCAGCCGTCCTGCACGTAGACCGTCTGCCGGGCGTCGGCGAGGTAGCGACAGCCGGTGGGGCCCTTGACGGCGAGCCGGCCGGGAACGCCCGCGGGCGCCGGCCGGCCGTCGTCGTCGAGCACGGTGGCGACGAAGCCGGGAACGGGACGGCCGGTCGCCCCGGCACGGATGTCGTCGTCGGCCGCGGACACGAAGACGTGCAGCATCTCCGTGCTGCCGATCCCGTCGATCAGCGAGATCCCGGTGCGGGCGCGGAACTCCTCCCAGACCCACGTCGGCAGGTGCTCGCCGGCCGAAACCGCCCGCCGCACGCCGGTCAGGTGCCGCTCGCAGCCGCCCCGCAGCATCGCCCGGTAGCCGGTGGGTGCCGTGAACAGCACGGTCACCCCGTGCCGGGCCACCGCCTCGGCGAGCTGGACCGGGGTGGCCTTCTCGATCAGCAGCACCGAGGCGCCCACCCGCAGGGGGAACACGAGCAGCCCGCCGAGGCCGAACGTGAAGCCGAGCGGCGGGGTGCCGGTGAAGACGTCGTCCGCCCGGCCCTGGACGTGGTGCCTGCCGAAGGTGTCGGCGATGGCGAGCACGTCGCGGTGGAAGTGCATGGTGATCTTCGGGACGCCGGTGCTGCCGGAGGTGGGGGCCAGCAGGGCGACGTCGTCGGCGGCGGTGTCGACGTCGTCGAACGTCGTCGGCAGGTCGGCGGTCCGGGCCACGAGGTCGTCGTCTCCCCCACCGCCGTAGGTGGCCACCGGGAAACCGGCCGCCTCCGCCACCGGCGCGAGGTCGGCGGCGAACCGGGCGTCGCAGAGCGCAAGGCTGCTCCGGGTCAGCTGCACCAGCTGCTCGAGCTCGGAGGTGCGCAGCAGCGGCACCGTGGTGACGGCGACGCCGCCGGCCTTGAGGACGGCGAACCAGCACGCGACCAGCCACGGGTTGTTCGGCCCGCGGAGCAGCACCCGCTGCCCGGGGACCACGCCGAGCTCGTCGGTCAGGAGATGGGCCACCTGGTTGGCGCGGGCCAGCAGCTCGCCGTAGGTCCAGACGACGTCGTCGGTGCGCAGGCAGGGGCGGTCCGGGCCGTGCTCGGCCACGACGTCGTCGAGCAGCGCGGTCGCGCAGTTGAGCCGCTCCGGATAGCGCAGCTCGGGGAGGTCGAAGAGGAGCTCGGGCCACTGCGCCGGCGGCGGGAGGTTGTCGCGGCAGAACGTGTCGACGTGCGCTGACCGGGCGAGTTCCACGCTGGACCCCCTGGTGAGGTGCTGAACGGCCCCCTGCAGGGTCCCGCCGCGAGCCTGCGAGCGGTGGGGGGCAGGGGTCCTTCATTCAGTGTGCTCTTTCCGTGACGGCAGTCAAGGAGACGGAATATGGTCGAACGATGTCCATGGCCGACGAGGTGCTCGGCGAGCCGCAGCCGCGCCAGCTGATCGTCAGCGTCTACGGCCTCTACGCCCGCGACGCCGACGGATGGCTGCCGGTGGCCGGGCTGGTCCGGCTGCTGGCGGAGCTCGGGATCGGGCCACAGGCCGTCCGGTCGTCGATCTCCCGGCTCAAGCGCCGGGACACGCTGCGCAGCGTCCGCCGGGGGGACGCCGCGGGCTACGCGCTGGCGCCGTCCATGGCCGAGATCCTGCGCGAGGGAGACCGGCGGATCTTCGGGCACCTGCCCGCGACCCCGGCCGACGGCTGGGTGCAGGTCGTGTTCACGGTGCCCGAGACGCAGCGGGCCAAGCGGCACGAGCTGCGCAGCCGGCTGGCCGGCCTCGGGTTCGGGCCCATGGCACCCGGTGTCTGGGTCGCCCCCGGGACCCTGGCCGACGAGGTCCGGGTGGCCCTGGCCCGGCAGGGCCTGACCGGCTTCGTCGACCTCTTCCGTGGGACGTACCTGGAGGCGGGCCACCTCGGCTACGCCCCCCTCGCCGATCGCGTGGGCCAGTGGTGGGACCTCCCCGGCATCGAGGCCCGGTATGCCGCCTTCATCGCCGAGCACCGGGCGCTGGCGAGGCGGATCGCGCGCCGCCCGCCGTCCCCCGGTGAGGCCTTCGCCGCCTACGTCCGGATGCTCACCGTCTGGCGGCGGCTGCGTTACCTCGACCCCGGGCTGCCGCTCGACCTGCTGCCGGCGCGGTGGGCGGGCGTGGCCGCGGCGGAGCTGTTCGAGGAGCTGAACGGGAGCCTGCGGCCGCCGGCCGACCGGCACGCCCGCGAGGTGCTCGACCTGGCCTGACCACCCCTCAGGAGACCGCCGGCAGCTCCGCGGTGCCCTGCAGTTCGACCAGCGCGTCGTCGTCCCAGAGCCGCGCGACGCCGATGCCGGCGATGGCGGGGTAGTCGCTGCCGGCCAGCCGCCGCCACACCTGGCCGATCTCGTGTGCGTGCGCCCGGTAGTCCTCGACGTCGACGATGTAGATCGTCACGCTCGCCAGGTGCTCCGGACCGCCACCGGCGGCCCGCAGCGCGGTGAGCACGTTGGTCAGCGCCTGCTCGAACTGCGCGACGACCCCGCCGCCCACGATCCGCCCCTCGGCGTCCATGGCGGTCTGCCCGGCGAGGTGCACCGTGACCGTGCCCGTGGCCCGTACGGCGTGCGCGAACCCCGACGGCCGCGCCAGCGCCTCCGGATTGATCCGCTCCAGCGTCATGAGACCTCCGGTTCGCTCCCGCGGGGCGCTCCGCTCCTCACTCGTTCCTCGCTGCGATGCTCACGCCCCTGTCCGCTCACGACTGCACCGTCCCCCCGTCCACGTTGAGCCCCTGACCGGTCACGGCGCCGTTCACCACGCAGAACCGCACGGCCTCCGCGACCTCGGCCGGGTCGATCAGCCGCCCGATCGGCTGCCGGCGGGCGAGGGACGCCCGGGCGTCGTCCTCGCTGCGGCCCGTCCGGCCGGCGATCGCGGCGACGGTCGCCTCGGTCATCGGGGTGTCGACGTAGCCGGGGCAGACCGCGTTGACCGTCACACCGGTACGCGCCAGCTCGGCTGCGGCGGCGCGCACCAGGCCGAGCGCGCCGTGCTTGGCCGCGCTGTATGCGGCCACCTGCGCCTCCCCCCGCTTGGCCACCACCGAGGCGACGACGACGATCCGACCCCAGCCGCCTGCCACCATGCCCGGGACGGCTCGCCGGAGGAACCGGAACGGCGCGGTGAGGTTGAGCTCGATCATCCGCGCCCACAGCTCGTCGGTCGTCTCGACCAGCGGCGCCGCGCCCCCACTGCCGGCGTTGGACACCAGCACCTCGACCGGCCCCCACTCGCGCTCGATCCGGACGAACGCCGCCTCCACCTGCTCGGCGTCGGTGACGTCCGCGGGAACGACGACGGACGGCGACGGCAGCGTGGCGGCCACCGCCTCCAGCGCGCCTGCCTCGCGGCCGAGCAGGGCCACGCGATGCCCGTCGTCGGCGAGCCGCGCGGCGACCGCCGCGCCGATCCCCCGGGACGCCCCGGTCACCAGGCAGGTGCGGGACCTCGGGGGCTCGGTCACGTGCCCGTCCACCGGGGCGGGCGGCGCTCGTTGAACGCGGCGTGGAACTCCGCGTGGTCGCCGGTGGTCATGAGCAGCGCCTGCGTCATGGCGTCGAGCTCCATGGCCCCGGGCAGCGACATGTCGAGCTCGCGGGTGATCAGCGCCTTGGTCTGCGCGTAGGCGAGGGTCGGGCCCTCGGCCAGCCGGTGGGCCAGCCGGTCGACCGCCGCGTCGAGCCCGTCGTCCGGCACCAGCTCGCTGACCAGGCCGTACCGGTCGGCGGTCTCGGCGTCGATCGTGTCGCCCAGCATGAGCAGCTGGGTGGCCCGGCCGGCGCCCACCACCCGGGGCAGCAGGTAGGCCGCGCCCATGTCGCCTCCGGAGAGCCCGACCTTGGTGAACAGGAACGCGAAGCGGGCCGACGTCGTCACGATCCGGAAGTCCGACGCCAGGGCCAGGACCGATCCGGCGCCCGCGGCGATCCCCTGGATACCGGCGATGATCGGCACCGCCACCTCGCGCATGGCGCGGATGAGGTCGCCGGTCATCTTCGTGAAGGCCATGAGCTCGCGCGGACGCATCCGGATCAGCTCGCCGATGATCTCGTTGACGTCGCCCCCCGCGCAGAACCCCTTGCCCTCGCCGCGGAGGACCAGGACGCGCACGTCGTCCCGGTACGGCAACTGGAGGACGAGGTCGCGCAGGTCGGCGTAGCTCTCGAAGGTCAGCGGGTTGAGCTTCTCGGGCCGGTCCAGGGTGACGGTGGCGATCCCGTCGGCGACCGTGAAGCGGAAGTGTTGCCAGTCGTCCGTGAGCGGGGCCGAGGCCCTGAACCGGCTGCCCATTCGGCGTGGCCTCCTCGTCCGGTGCCCCCACGTCCCGTCCGGCTGCGTCCGGGCGTCGCGGGAGGGGCGAGCATAGCGCCGCCGGAACGACCGTCACCAGGACGCGTTCGGCGGCGTTCGGTCGCGTCCGGACGTTGGTGACGGCGGCCGTCCGGGTAGTCGCTCGCAGGTGTGGCGTGGCGAGGGGGTTCCCCGCCGGCGCCTCAGGGGGTGAGCGGCATGACGACCGGTGGACGCATCCAGCACGCGGGCCTGCGGCGGAAGATCGTCCCGGCCGAGGCGGCGGCGGCCATGATCGGGCCCGGGACAACGGTCGGCATGAGCGGCTTCACCGGGGCCGGTTATCCCAAGGAGGTCCCGCTGGCGCTCGCGCGCCGCATCGGCGAGGCCAACGCGGCCGGGGCCGGCTTCCGGATCAACGTGTGGACGGGCGCGTCCACCGCTCCGGAGCTGGACGGCGCCCTGGCCGCCGCCGACGGGATCGAGCTGCGGCTGCCCTACCAGTCCGATCCGGTCAGCCGGGAGAAGATCAACGCCGGGACGATGGAGTACATCGACGTGCACCTGTCGCACGTCGCCCAGATGGTGTGGGAGGGCTTCCTCGGCCACCTCGACGTCGCGCTCGTCGAGGTCAGCGGCATCACCGCCGACGGCGAGCTGATCCCGTCGTCGTCCGTCGGCAACAACAAGACCTGGATCGACGTCGCCGACGCCGTGATCCTCGAGGTCAACACGTGGCAGAGCGAGGCCCTCGAGGGCATGCACGACATCTACTACGGCACTGCCCTGCCGCCTGACCGGCGTCCCATCCCGCTGACCCGGCCCGGGGACCGCATCGGCGTGCCCTACCTGCGCTGCCCGCCGGACAAGGTGGTCGCCGTCGTCGAGACCGACGCACCCGACCGCAACACCGGGTTCAAGGAGCCCGACGACGCCTCGGTGCGGATCGCCGGCCACATCATCGAGTTCCTCGAGCACGAGGTGCGGCGGGGCCGGATCCCCCGGGACCTCCTCCCGCTCCAGTCGGGGGTGGGCAACGTCGCCAACGCCGTCCTCGCGGAGCTCGAGAACTCACCGTTCGAGAACCTCACGGCCTACACCGAGGTGATCCAGGACGGCATGCTGTCCCTGCTCCGGTCCGGTCGGATGACCGTCGCGTCGGCCACCGCCTTCTCGCTGAGCCCGGAGGAGGCCGCCCACCTCAACGAGGTGGCGCGCGAGTACCACGACCGGATCGTGCTGCGCCCCCAGGAGATGAGCAACCATCCGGAGCTGATCCGCCGGCTCGGCGTCCTGGCCATGAACGGCGCCATCGAGGCGGACATCTACGGCAACATCAACTCCACGCACCTGATGGGGAGCCGCATCCAGAACGGCATCGGGGGCTCCGGCGACTTCGCCCGCAACGCCTACGTCTCATTCTTCGTCACGCCGTCGACGGCCAAGGGCGGCGCGATCTCGAGCATCGTGCCGATGGTGTCGCACGTCGACCACACCGAGCACGACGTGCACGTCGTCGTCACCGAGCAGGGCCTGGCCGACCTGCGCGGCCTGGCGCCCCGCAAGCGCGCCCGGGTGGTCATCGACAACTGCGCGCACCCGGACTACCGGCCACTGCTCGACGACTACGTCGAGCGCGCCCAGCAGGGTGCCTACGGCCGGCACACGCCGCACCTGCTCGACGAGGCGCTCGGCTGGCACGACCGATTCGTCCGGACCGGCACGATGGCGCGACCGCTGTGACCACGCCGTTCGGCCGTTGGGCCGCCTGCCGTCGCAACCGTGCCTAGCCTCGGGTCGTGGCGTTCACCGTTCCCGACGCGCACCTGCTCGCCCTGCAGGCGCACGAGGGACAGGTGGACAAGCAGGGCCGCGACTACTACCTGGCCCACCTGAGGCCGATCGCCGAGGCGCTGCGCCCGTTCGGACCGCTCGCCGAGATGGCCGGCGCCCTGCACGACATCGTCGAGGACACCCGCGACCTCCCCGAACCCGACCGCCGCTACGACGTGGACCGACTGCGGGCCCTCGGCGTACCCGAGACCGTCGTGGAGGCCATCGACGCCGTCACCCGTCGGCCGGGCGAGGCATACATCTCCGGATACATCCGCCGGGCGGCCGCCCACCCGCTCGGCCGCCTGGTGAAGCTGGTCGACAACAAGCACAATCTGGACGCGGCCGCCGCGCTGGCCGCGATCGATCCGGACAAGGCGCGCACCTTGCGCGAGGGGCGCTACCGCCCGGCCCGCCGGATCCTGCTCGCCGCCGAGGCCGCGGATCGGGAGCACGGCCGCCGCGTGCTGGTCTGATCCGCGCCCGGCCGTCGGCACAGCCTGCACCCCGACGAGGACGCCGTCGTCCTGCTCAGCGTGGGCCGCTGGTCCCGGCGTCCGAACGAACTCCGGGGACCAGGCGACGCCCGCGGACGATCGACATCTGCACCGCGACGTAGCAGGGGACGTCAGGGGGCGCCCAGGCCCGGACGCCCAGCCTGTCCAGGGCTCGCACCTCGTCAGGGTGCTCGACCACGCGGGACGGGCCGATCACCGTGACGTCCCAGCCGGTGCGCGCATCGGCGTCGAACTCGTCGACCTCGAACGCGACGACGGCGCCCCGGCTGGCGGCCGCGACCTTGCTGCCCATCCGCGTCGGAATGATGATCTGGTGGTCGAGGACGACGAAGTGCACGGGCTGGATGGCGGGGAGAGCGCCCTCGGTGAACGCGAGCCGGCCGATGGGGGCGGTCGTCAGGAGGCTGCGGCACTCGGACTCCTCGAGGACCTCGAGCCGCCGGAACACATCGGTGCCGAGCACGTGATCCCTCCCTCCGTCCGGATCGGGTTCTTGTGCGGCCCCCGGGGTGCCGAGGAAACTCTCCGCCCCGGCCGAGCACGCCCGCTGGGGTACTTGGTCCCTCGTGCCGGTGGCCGATCGGCCCCTTCCTCGGCTTCCCCCGTCCCGGCTCGGTCGTGAGGATGCGATCCATGTCGTCGACCGCCGCCGTCTCGAGCGTCGTGGTGAGCATGCATCTGTGGCGGGTCCCGACGACCGCGGTGCCGCAGGCTCTCGGGCACATGGCCGCCGACCGCGCCCGCCTCCGCCGGCAGCCCGGGCTGCGGTTCGCGAAGCTGCTCGGCACGGGCACCGGCCGGACGTTCACGCTGCGGGACGCCGATCCTCGCCGCTGGGCTCTCCTGTCGGTGTGGGACGACGAGGCGGCTGCCGGTCGTTTCGACGCCGGACGCGTCGTCGCAGGCTGGCGGCGCATCGCCGATGAGGAATGGGCTGCCCGCCTGCGCCCTCTGGCGTCCCGAGGGCGGTGGTCGCGCGAGGAACCCTTCGGCTCGCCGGTCCCGACGCCGTGGGACGGACCCGTCGCTGCGCTCACCCGTGCCCGACTGGTCCCCTGGCGCGCACGCCGCTTCTGGCGCGCGGTGCCTCCGGTGTCGGCCGACCTGCACCGGGTCTCCGGCTTGTTCCTCGCGCTGGGGATCGGGGAAGCGCCCCTGGGCCTGCAGGGCACGTTCAGCCTCTGGCGGTCGGCGGCGGCGCTGAACGACTTCGCCTATGGACGCCCGGAGCACGTCGACGTGGTGCGTCGCACCGGCGTCGAGGGCTGGTACGCGGAGGAGCTGTTCGCCCGGTTCGCGCTGCTGTCGTCCCGAGGCACCGTCGGAGGGGTCGATCCCACGGACGGCGCGTGACGACTGTCAGCGCCGTCAGCCGACCAGGGCGTTGAGCGCCTTTGCGGACAGCAGGCGGGCCCACCACGGACGGCGTCGTGCGGCCGCGGGTGTGGCGGCCGGACGACGCCGCGGGATCCACGCGCGATTCGCCGGGCGGACCGACATGGCCCCGCCCTTCATGCTGACCCATCCGCCCGGACCCATCGTGACCAGAGCCTTCGCGCCGCTCGGGCGACCGGCGAGCTGCCGGGCGACGAGCACGCCACCCACGATCACCTCCGCCGTCGTGATCACCTTGGTGACGTCGACCGCCGGGCGCCAGCGCACCTTCCCGTTGCGCAGCACGAAGGCGCCGAGCGCCCTGTTGCCGGACATCCGGGCGTCGAAGCCGCGGCTGTCCGGCTCCTCCCCCGTGCCACGGACCGCCGTGTGCGTCCGCGAGTCGGTGGCGGTGATGACGGTGGTGCCGTCCCGTTCGACCGGCGGGTCGAAGGCGAGGGTTCCCGGACCGGAACGGCCGTTCGGCGAGGTGCGCGGCTCGGACATGACTCTCCAGACGTCGGCGTGCGTGGCACCAGGTTTGCAGCGACCCTCCGGTCGGCGACGGGGCCGGAAGTCCCGTCCGGGTGGGGCCTTGGACCGGCGGACGAGGCCGCTCACGACCGAGCTGCTCGGGTTCCCCGCTCCGCGTGCTCCTTGATCCCGTGCAGCATCCGACGGGTCATCACCAGCGTCACCGGCTCGCCGACCCGGGTCGCGATGCGCAGGCCGGGCTGCGACGGGGCCTCGGTGCGAGAGCGGGCGAGCAACCGGCACCGCCCCTCGGAGACGGGCCGGACGTGGAAGGACCACACCCCGTTCCAGGGATGCTCCGGCGGGGCCTGCCGGAGCACGAGAGCTCGTGGACGATCTACCCGGGCGACGGTGAACGCGTAGCCGGCGGACATCGGGCCGTACCCCTCCGGGACGACCACTATGCGGTCGCCGACGGCGAGATGCTGCCACTCGTCCCGGATCTCGTCGGTCGTGTGGATGTCGAGGCCGATCAGGTTCTCCAGCCAGTCGTAGCTGTACATGCCCCCGCGGCCGTGGCCCATCTGCACCAGCCACGACCAGACGTCCTCGGCGGGCGCGTCCACGGGAACGGCGAGCGTGTTCTGGTCGACCGGCCCGGGCACGAGCTCGTCCCCGGGCAGAACTGCGGCGGCCTCCTCCGGGGTCGCTCCCCAGTTCCGGCGGGCGTGCAGGAGCTGCAGACCAGCAGCGCCGGCCCCGGCCCCCAGCAACAGCGCGCGCATCATGGCCGCCTCCCCGGAGGGACGTCGAGGACGAGATCGGTCAGGGTCAGTTCGCCGTACCGGAAGTCCCCGTCCGGCAGGTGCCAGACGGCTGCCCCGCCCGTCATCCGGGGCAGCCCGCCGACGACGGTCCACCCCTGGACCGGCGTGGTCCACGGCGCCCGCACCGGCCCTCCCGGCAGGTCTGCCCACCGGTCCTCGGTGCGGACATCGCGCGGTCGGGCCTGGTCGTCCAGGAACACGTCCGCGGTGACCGTGCGCTCGGCGTCGGTCACCGAGACGCGGAAGCTGTCCGCGCCTCCGTCGTCCCAGGTGGTGCGCGGGTGCAGCAGCATGCCTGGGGCGAGCAGGACGGCGTCGTCGAGCCAGGTCACCAGCTCGCTGGCGTCGAACTGGGGGCCGGAGCCGTCGGCGACGGTCACGAGGTTCAGCACCTTGCCGCGCATCCGCCCCGTGCCGCCGCGGTAGGTGTCCCAGCCCCACATCGGCACGACGCCGGCGACCATCAGCCGCATCCGGAACAGGCGGGCCACCTCGACGGCCGAGTTGTACTGCCACGCCGTCATCGGCATCCACGGCCGGTCGGGGCCGAGGCGGAACCGCCCGCGGAAACGGGCCTGCAGGGACCAGGTGCGGGGCCTGCCCAGGACGCCCATGGCGCGCAGGTACCGCTCCGCGGAACGTGGTAGCCCGGCGAGATCGGCCTCCGTCACCGGAGCGGTGGCCGCGGCGGCCGGAGGCAATCCGGCGGCCGACACGGTCCGGAGGAAACCGCGGGGCGGCCGCGCACCGGTCGAAGCGCGTTCAGGCGTACACGTCGTCATCGGGCCCCTCGTCCTCGCGGGTCGGAGCGGCGGGAGCGAACGAGAACGCGCAGCGCCCCCGGCCGGTGGCCGCGAACGCGGCGAGGAGATCGAAAAGCCTCGCGGAGAGGAGGATGACGGGCGCCCTCCGGCGGCGGTCACGCATGGCTCGGGGCAGCCGACGAGAGGTCGGCCTGAACCGCCGCGGATGCCGGCGGCGGATGCACAACCATGACCGGGCACGGGGCACGGAGGGCGCAGTGCAGGGCCACCGACCCCAGCACGGTGCCGGCGAGCGTGCTCCGGCTCCGGCTGCCCACGACGAGCAGGGCGGCCCCGTCGGCCCGGCCGACGAGGACCTCTCCCGGGTAGCCCTCCAAGACGTGGACCGTGACTCGAGGCTCGGCCCCCAGGACCTCGTCCACGATCGCGTGGGCCGCCTCCCGCGCCCCTTCCCGCAGTTCGGCGGCGAGCGTCGCGGTGATGCCGTAGGTGTAGCCCCAGAAGTCGCCGATCGGTGCGACGGCCACGACCTCCAGCTCGGCGTCCAGCCGTTCCGCCTCGCGGGCCGCGCGCGCCAGTACGGCGCGCGAGGCCTCCGCGTCGTCCAGGCCGACCACCACGCGGGCGGGAGGGCGCGCGACCCCGTCGTGCACGACGACGACCGGACACGGCGCGTGGGCGATGCAGTGCAGGGCCACCGATCCGAGCAGGGCGCTGCGGACGGCGCCGCGACCACGGCTGCCGACGACCAGCGTCCGGGCACCACGGGCACGGTCCACCAGGTGCCCCGCCGCCGCACCACCGGCCACCACGACCTCGACGGGCACGTCGGCGGCACCGGCGATCGCCGCCACGGCCGGATCACAGCGCGCCTCTTCCACGAACTCCCGCGCGCGGTCCTCGGTGCCGGTCCGGATCTCGGTGAGGCGGCGTGTGTCGACCAGGAAGGGATCGGTCCAGTAGACGTCGATCGGGTAGGCGTTCAGGACCTCCACGCGGGCGCCGGTCGCCGCAGCCTCCCGGAGGCCCCAGATCAGGGCCGCCCGGGACGGCGTGGATCCGTCCACACCCACGACCACGCGTTCCGTGCCGTCGTCCGTGGTGGGCGGGGTGGAGGTGGGTTCCGTCATCACCGTCGTCCCTCTTCCTGGTCCTGCCGGCGTTGCTCCCGGTCGCTTCCCCGAGCCTCGCCCTGGCGGTCCGGTGAGGACGCGGCCCGAGGTCCCGCACGGCAGGACCTTCGTCCCGGACCGGAGGGCCGGCCGCGGGTCAGTTGTGCAGGACCGCCGCGCCGCCGAAGCGGCCGTGCGCGAGATCGGCCAGCGCGACGGCGGCGTCGGCCATCGGGTAGCCCACCGTCGTGGCGCGCACGCCGAGCCGGTCGGCCAGGCGGAGGAACTCCTCCCCGTCCTCCCGGGTGTTGGCGGTGACGCTGCGGAGCCGCCGCTCCTCGAACAACTCGTCGGCATAGACCAGTGAGGGGATGTCGGAGAGCCAGATCCCCGCGACGGCCAGGGTGGCCCCGCGGTCGAGGGCGCGCAGGGCGACCGGCACGAGCTCCCCGGCCGGCGCGAACAGGATCGCGCCGTCGAGAGGCTCGGGTGAGGGATCGGCCGCTCCCCCGACGGAGTCGCCGCCGAGTTCGCCCGCCAGCCGCCGGTTCTGCTCCCCGCGCGTGAAGACGTGCACCCGCATGCCCTGGGCGAGGGCGACCTGTGCCGTCAGGTGTGCGCTGCCGCCGAAGCCGTAGATGCCCAGCCGCCCGCCGGGTGGCACTGCCGCGCAGAGCAGGGCCCGATAACCGATGATCCCGGCGCACAGCAGCGGCGCAGCCTGCTCGTCGGAGACGCCCTCAGGCAGGCGGTAGGCGAAGCCCTCGTCGACCAGGCAGGTGTCGGCGTAACCGCCGTCGACGTCCCAGCCGGTGAAGAGCGGACGGGTGCACAGGTTCTCGTCCCCACGCCGGCAGTACCGGCACGTCCCGTCGGTCCGGCCCAGCCACGGGACGCCGACGCGTTCGCCGAGGGAGAACCGCCGCGCACCCGGCCCGAGGGCGTCCACGTGTCCCACGATCTCGTGTCCCGGCGTCACTGCGGGGCGGCGCGGCGGGAGATCGCCCTCGGCGAGGTGCAGGTCGGTCCGGCACACGCCGCAGCAGGAGATGCGGACGCGGACCTGGCTGGTGCCCGGCTCGGGCCCGGGCCGCTCGACGCGACGCAGCGGTCCGCTGTCGACCGGTCCGGGCGTCTCGACGACCCAGGCCCGCACGGGCGTTCAGCCTCCTCCGGGTCCTGAGTCGCGGCGCGGCCGCCGCGGCTCCCCCCACCGTCCTGGCGGGAGCCGGCATGGCGACACGGCCCTAGGTGTACCCGGCCAGGACGTTGGTGACGGCGGTCGGGCTTGAACGCGGGAGAACCTCCGAGTGGGGTGTGGCTTGTCTAAGGCCCACATCCGCCCGGAGGTTCTCGTGTCCCACGGTAATGCCCGACTCACGGTCCACGGCCGCAAGCTGATCGTCGAACGGAACCAGGCCGGGTGGAAGCAGGCGCACATCGCCGCGGCGATGGGGATCTCGCGCAAATGCGTGCGGACCTGGATCACCCGCTTCGAGGACGAAGGCGAGGCCGGGTTGGTCGACCGGTCCAGCCGCCCGCACACCAGCCCGACCCGAACCCCGGCCGAGGTCGAGGACCGCATCATGGAGCT
>KK211086.1:283330-933841 GCA_000620185.1 Geodermatophilaceae bacterium URHB0062 | reverse complement strand
CGCGAAGGAGAAGGACCCGCGCAAGTCGCTGCACGTGGAGCAGGTGGCGACCCCGGAGCTGGGCCCGGGTGAGGCGCTGGTGGCGGTGATGGCCTCGTCGGTGAACTACAACACCGTGTGGACGTCGATCTTCGAGCCGGTGTCGACCTTCGGGTTCCTGGAGCGCTACGGCCGGCAGAACGACCTCACCCGCCGGCACGACCTGCCCTATCACGTGGTCGGCTCGGACCTGGCCGGCGTCGTGCTGCGGGTCGGCCCGGGGGTGAACCGGTGGTCCCCGGGCGATGAGGTGGTGGCGCACTGCCTGTCGGTGGAGCTGGAGGACCCGGCCGGGCACGACGACACGATGATGGATCCGCAGCAGCGGATCTGGGGGTTCGAGACCAACTTCGGCGGCCTGGCCGAGCTGGCCCTGGTCAAGTCCAACCAGCTGATGCCCAAGCCCGGCCACCTGAGCTGGGAGGAGGCGGCCGCGCCGGGGCTGGTCAACTCCACCGCCTACCGGCAGCTGGTCAGCCACAACGGGGCGAACATGAAGCAGGGCGACGTCGTGCTGATCTGGGGCGCCTCGGGCGGGCTGGGCTCCTACGCCACCCAGATGGCGCTCAACGGCGGCGCGATCCCGGTCTGCATGGTGTCCTCCCCGGAGAAGGCCGGCATCGTCGCCTCGATGGGCGCCGAACTGGTCATCGACCGCTCCGCGGAGGGCTACCGGTTCTGGAAGGACGAGACCACCCAGGACCCCAGGGAGTGGCAGCGGCTGGGCAAGAAGATCCGCGAGCTGACCGGCGGCGACGACGTCGACATCGTCTTCGAACACCCCGGCCGGGAGACCTTCGGCGCGTCGGTGTACGTGGCCAAGAAGGGCGGCACCATCGTCACCTGCGCCTCCACCAGCGGCTACCTGCACACCTACGACAACCGCTACCTGTGGATGAACCTCAAACGGATCATCGGCTCGCATTTCGCCAACTACCGCGAGGCCTGGGAGGCCAACCGGCTCATCGACCGCGGCCTGATCCACCCCACCCTGTCCAAGGTCTACCCGATGGACGAGGTCGGCCAGGCCGCCTGCGACGTGCACCACAACGCCCACCAGGGCAAGGTCGGCGTCCTCACCCTCGCCCCCGAAGAAGGCCTCGGCGTCCGCAACCCCGCGAAACGCGAACAGCACCTGACCGCCATCAACCGCTTCCGCGGCGTGTGACACAGCCGCCTCACAGGTAACCGACATCGGGCCGGACACGCTGACGGGCACCATCGGCGTCTGCGAGGATGAGGACATGAGCGATCCCCGCCGCGACCTGCTACCACTGCACGAGGCCCAGCACTCGTTCGACGTCGTGCTGCGGGGCTACGACCGCAGCCAGGTGGCGGACACGATCGAGCGCCTCGAGGCCGACTTCCGGATCGCGATCGCCGACCGTGACGCGGCCGCGGCCCGGTCGGCCGACCTGGCCAGCCAGCTGTCGGCGCTGCACGGCGAGATCGAGCAGCTGCGCCGTAAGGCCGCCACCGCGAACGCGCCGACGTTCGAGAACATCAGCGAGCGCATCCAGCACATGCTGCAGCTGGCCGAGGAGGAGGCTGCGGAGATCCGCCGCGCCGCCGAGGCCGACGCCATGGCCGTCCGCGAGCAGACCGCCGCCGAGGAGCGCGCGCTGCTCGAGCGGCACGCCGCCGGTCAGGCCGAGGTCGAGCGCATGCTGGCCGAGGCCCGCCAGACGGCCGAGCAGATCGCGCAGAAGGCGCAGATCCGCGCCGACGAGCTGGTCGCGAAGGCACAGGAGCGGGTCGCCCGGCTCGACGCCGAGTCGCAGGCCCGGCGGGCCAAGGTCGAGGAGGACTTCGACATCGCGCAGCGGGCCCGCCGCGCGGAGGCGGCCCGGGCCGAGGAGGAGCGCGAGCGCGTGTCCACCCAGGCCGCCCGCCAGCGGGTCTCCGCCGCGGAGCAGCACGCCGCCGCGCTGGTCGCCGAGGCCGAGGCCAGGGCGGAGGCCATCCGCGACGTCCGCGACGAGCTCACCGGCCGGCTGGTCCAGGCGCGTCAGCTGCTCGACCGCCTGCCCGACCTGGGCGACCGCCCCCAGCAGTCGGCCGCGGAGCCGGCGGCGAGCCAGCCCGCCCCGAGCACCCCGGCGCCCGCGACGGCCCGGGAGCCGGAGCGGCGTCCCCAGCCCGCGCCGGCCGCCGCCCAGCCGCAGCCGGTGTCGCCGTCGATGTCGGTGGCCGGCCGCGGGATGAGCGAGGCGGGCGCCGCCCGCCAGCCCACCCGGACGGAGATGCCCGTCCCGGCCCACACCGTCGCCCCGCAGGACGACGCCGCGGAGACGCCGACCACGCGCCAGCTGCCGATGCCTCCGCGGCCCGGCACGAACCCGGGGCACACCGCACCCCCGCCGGTCCAGGGTCCGCCGACCCAGGTGATCGACCAGGCCTCGGGCCAGGGTCGTTCCTGAACCCCTCGCACGGCACACCGGCAGCCCGCGCGCCCCTGGACCGGACGGTCCGGACGGCGCGCGGGCTGCTCGCCGTTCTGGTCTGCCTCACCAGTTGCGTGCTCGCCGGGATGCTCGGCACAGGCCGGGCAGCGGCGGCCGACGACGGTGCGCTGCTCCGGATCGCGCACCTCTCCCCTGACACCCCGGCGGTCGACGTCGCGCTCGCGCCCCTGCCCGGCGACGGCGCGCCGCTGGACGACCCCGGCCCGGACATCGCCACCGGCCTCCAGTACGGCGACCTCAGCCAGTACCGCGACCTCGCGCCCGGCAGCTATGCGCTGAGCGTCCGCCGCGCGGGCAGCGGCCCGCGGACGCCACCCGCGCTCTCCCTCCGGATCGACCTCCCGCACGGGAACGCCCGCACCGTCGCGCTCAGCGGGTCGTTCGCCGATCTCTTCCCGACCGTGCTGACCGACGACCTCAGCGCCCCGGCCCCGGGCACGGCGCGGGTGCGCGTGCTCGCCGCCGCGGCGGGCACCCCGACCGTCGACCTGACCCTGCCGGGCGCACGTGCGCCGGCCCGCGCGCTGCCGTTCGGCGAGGCGGGGCCGTGGACCGCGGTGCCGGCAGGGCCGTCGACGGCCCGGCTCGGCAACGGCTCGGGCGCACCCGCCGAGCTGCCGCTGGACCTGGGGGCGGGGTCGGTCGACAGCCTGCTCGTGCTCGACGACCCGGACGGCGGCCTCACCCTGCGCGTGGTCGTCGACGCCGCCGGTCCGTCAGCCGTGCCCGCCGGCCCCGTCGCCGCGGGCGGTGGAGGCACCGCGGGAACGAGGTCCCGGTCACCGGCCGCTGCCCTTATCGGTGCCGGCGCCCTCCTGCTCGCAGGGCTGCGTGGACGCCGTCGCGTCGTCCTCCCGCTCGTGGCGGCCCTGGGCGTGGTCACGGTGCCCGCGCAGGCCGCTCCTCCCCCGGCGCGGCAGGCGCCGCCGCCCGTCGTGGTCGCCGAGGCGCCACGACCGGTCACTGCTCCCCTGCGGGTCCGGGTGCCGTCGGTGGGCATCGATGCCACCCTGGCCCGGATCGGGCTGGACGGCGACGGTGCGCTCGTCCCGCCCGGCGACCTGGCCACGGCTGGCTGGTTCGGGCCGGTTCCCGGCGAACCCGGGCCGGCGGTCCTGGCCGGGCACGTCGACAGCACCGAGGGCCCGGCGGTCTTCTTCCGGCTGCGTGACGTGCGCGCCGGCGATCCCGTGCTGGTCACGCGGGCCGACGGCAGCACCGTGCGGTTCACCGTCACCCGCGTCGCCCGTTACGCCAAGACGGCGTTCCCCACGGCCGAGGTCTACGGCCCGACACCGGACGCCGAGCTGCGCCTGATCACGTGCGGGGGCGACTTCGACCGCGCGGCCCGTAGCTACCGCGACAACGTGGTCGTCTACGCCAGGGAGGACTGACCAAGGACCCCGTCCACCTCACCCCTCGCACGCTCGCGGCGAGCCTCGGGACGGGGCCTCAGCGGCGGCGGTCGCGGGCGCGCCAGCAGGCGGTGTGCCAGTGCCGCCGCCAGTCGGCGGACGACTCGGTGTCCCAGGGGTCGAGGTCGGAGTCCCGGGCGTACGCGGGCCAGGCCACGACGTGCGGCGTCCCGGGGCGGATCCCCTGGTCGCAGCCGGGACACCGGTAGGTCTTGGCGGTCGCCGACCCGGTGAGGGACCGGACCACCCAGTCGCCGTCGGCCGCCTCCTCCACGGTCTCCCGCCGGGTGACCGGCTCCCGGCGTCCCGGGGCCGGTCCTCTCCTCCGCTGGGGCACCGAGGTCAGCGGCTGGCGTAGTCGCGGAACCCGCGGCCGGTCTTGCGACCCAGATATCCGGCGGTGACCAGGTGCTCGAGCAGCGGCGCGGGCGCGAACCCCGGTTCGCGGAACTCGATGTAGAGCTCGCGCTCGATGGCGAGGGAGACGTCGAGACCGACGACGTCCAGCAGCTCGAACGGCCCCATCGGGTAGCCGCAGCCCACCTTCATCGCCGCGTCGATGTCGTCGGCGGTCGCGTAGTGCGCCTCCAGCATCTTCACAGCGTCGTTGAGGTAGGGGAAGAGCAGCGCGTTGACGATGAAGCCGGCCCGGTCGGTGCAGGACACGGCGTGCTTGCCCAGCTGTGCGCTCACTGCGTGGGCGGTGGCCGCGACGTCGTGCGCCGTCGAGATCGTGGAGACGACCTCGACGAGCTTCATGACCTGCGCCGGGTTGAAGAAGTGCATGCCGACGACGTCGGCCGGCCGGCCGCTGGCCTTCGCGCACTCGATGACCGGCAGGCTGGAGGTGGTGGTGGCCAGCACGGCCCCCGGCTTGGCGATCTCGCCCAGGGCGCCGAACAGCGCCTCCTTGACCGGCAGCGATTCGACGACCGCCTCGATGATCAGGTCGCGGTCGGCCAGCTCGTCCAGGGACGTCGTCCCCGAGATGCGGGCCAGGACCTCGTCGCGTGCGGCGTCGTCGAGCTTGCCGCGCTGGACCTGCTTCTCCAGCGACCTGGCCAGTGCCTTCTGCACCGCCTCGACCTTCTCGGTCCCCCGGGCGACGAAGCGCACGTCGTAGCCACCCTTGGCGACCACCTCGACGATGCCGGTGGCCATCGTGCCGGACCCGACCACGCCGATCGTGCGGACCGGGCGGGCGCCGTCGCCCGCTGTGCCGGGTGCCGGCGTGCTGGCGTCGTCGACCACCTCGGCCGAACCCGCTTCGGCGTAGGTGTAGAAGCCGCGGCCGGTCTTCCGGCCCAGCAGCCCGGCAATCATCATCTGCTTGATCACGGGGCTGGGGGCGTGCAGCCGATTGCGCGACTGCTTGTACATCGTGTCGAGGATCTCGTAGGCGGTGTCGATGCCGATGAGATCCATGAGCGCCAGCGGGCCCATCGGCAGACCGCAGCCCAGGCGCATGGCCGCATCGATGTCCTCACGGCTGGCGTAGCGGTTCTCGTACATCGAGACCGCGTGGTTGAGGTAGCCGAACAGCAGCGCGTTGGCGATGAAGCCCGCCCGGTCGCCGATCGTGACGTCGACCTTCCCCAGCCGCGTGGCCAGCGCCTCGACGTCCTCGACGACCGACGGCTCGGTGACGACGGTCTGGACGACCTCGACGAGCTTCATCACCGGTGCCGGGTTGAAGAAGTGCATCCCGATGACCTTGCTCGGCCGCCCGGTGCAGACCGACAGCTCGGTGACCGACAGGCTCGAGGTGTTGGTCGCCAGGATCGTGTCCGGCGGGCAGATCTTGTCCAGCTGCGAGAAGACCTCGGTCTTGAGCTCCATGCGCTCGGGCACGGCCTCGATGACCAGTTCCGCGTTGGCGAGGTCCTCCAGCGACGTGGAGAAGCGGATGCGGTCGAAGATCGCGTCGCGGTCGGCCGGGTCGAGCTTGCCGCGCTTGACCGCCCGGTCGGTGGACTGCTCGACGTGGCCGCGGCCTCGGGCGACCGCGTCCTCGGTGACCTCGACGGCGGTGACCGACAGGCCCGCGCGCGCGAGCACCTCCGCGATACCGGCACCCATGGTGCCCAGTCCCACGACGCCGACCTCGTTCAGTTCCCTGGCCACGGTGCCCTCTCTTCTGCCGAGCGATCCGCGGGCAGTGTCTCATCCGCGCGCACCCGGCCGCTCACTGGCTACCGGCGAGTAACCCCTGACGGTCAGCTGCCCGGCGCGCCCGTCCAGGGGGCGGTGCGCCGCGTCCGCGAGCCGCGGACCGACGTCATGGGACCGGGCACGAGACGACGTTGTCGTCCTCGCTCGACTCCGTCACGAGATGGCCGGGGTCGACGACCATCAGAACCTCACCCGGGTACGCGCCCTGGTAGAAGTCCTCGAGACTCACCTGTCCGGTCGCCAGGTCCACGATGGCCGGCGATTCTGTGCCGTCGACGTACACGGCGGCATCGACCACGGTGCCCTCCGGCAGCGACGTGACGGTCAGCGGCGCGTGGATGCGTACCGGACCGGAGACGTCACCGGTGTCGGGATCCTCGATCAGCCCGGAGAGATCGCAGTCGGGTGGCCCGAGGGCGAGGTTTGGCTCGGCCGGCGACGCGCCGTGCGCGTCGAGCGGAACGAGCGTCGGCTTCTCGGGCAGGTTCTGGTGGATGACCAGGTGGGCCGACGCCGACTCCGGGGCGTTCTCCGCCGTGAACCCGAGCGTGATCGTGCACTGCTCTTCCTTGGCGAGCGCCACGCCGTCGCAGCCGGTCGCCGCTAGGTAGGACCCTGCGTCGTCCGTGAACTCGAGGCTGGTGATCCGCAGGGTTGCCGTGCCGACGCTCGTGACGGTGACCGCTGCGCAGCCGTCGTCCGCATCGCAGGTGATGACCTTCGGCACCACCTTGATCCCGAGGTCGCCCGACGTCTCGACGAGTGCGTCCTCGGTCGTCCCACCACCGCCACCGTTACCACCGCCACCGCCACCGCCACCGCCACCGCCACCGCCACCGGGACCCGAGATGATCGCCAGCGGGGTGGGCACAACAGGTTCCGTGTTGGTCACTTTGGCGAAGACCTGCAACCCGCTGTAGGAGAGCGCGACGGCCGCGACGGTCAGCACGGCTACGACGCCGACCCGGACCGGACGTCTGGCCCCCGCCGCACCGACCAGCAGCGGGAGGGCGGCGCCGAGCGCCAGGCCGACCAGTTTCGCCGGATCCGGCGCCTTCCCGGCCGTCAGCACAACTGGCACGACCGCACCGCACACCGCCCCGAGGATCGCCAGGGTCAGCTCGAAGCGCGGGACCTGCCGAGTGGGAGATGGCGGCGCCGACTGAGTGGTAGTGGTCATGGTTCCCCCTCCGACCAGAGGGAGTGCGCCGAGCGCCTATCGGATACGAGGACCTGGAAGAAGCGTCGGAACAGCACGCGGGCCTACGGCGGGCTGATCCCGGTGAAGTGCGCGGAGGGCCCGTTCCGCACGCCGAACGGGCACTCGGCGCACACCATCCGGAGCGCTGACGGCGTCGTCGTCCGCGCGTCAGAACAGTCGTTGCGTCGGATCGTCGGTGCCCTTGAGGACGGCGTAGTCGACGGTCACGCAGTCGATCCCGCGGTCGGTCGCCAACACCCGCGCCTGGGGCTTGATCTCCTGCGCGGCGAACACACCCTTGACCGGCGCGAGCAGCGGATCGCGGTTGAGCAGCTCCAGATATCTCGTCAACTGCTCCACGCCGTCGATCTCGCCCCGCCGCTTGATCTCGACCGCCACGGTGGTGCCCGACGCGTCGCGGCACAGCAGGTCGACCGGGCCGATGGCGGTCGGGTACTCGCGCCGCACCAGCGACCAGCCCGCGCCGAACGTCTCGACGTGCAGGGCGAGGAGACGCTGCAGCTCGGCCTCGACGCCGTCCTTCTGCAGCCCCGGGTCGACACCGAGCTCCGCGGCGTGGTCGTGCTCGACCCCCTCGATCGTGATGATCAGCTGCTCACCGGCCTTGTTGGTCACCGTCCACGTGCCGGCGCCGTCGGCGAGCTCGTCCTTGAGGGTGCAGGGCGGGCTCATCCAATTCAGCGGCTTGTAGGCGCGGTCGTCGGCGTGGATGGACACCGAGCCGTCGGCCTTGACCAGCAGCAGGCGGGTCGCCATGGGCAGGTGGGCGGTGAGCCGCCCGATGTAGTCGACGGAGCAACGGGCGATCACCAGGCGCACGGGCGCCGACGGTACATGGGCAGTACCGGCCCGAAGCCGTGGCTCCGTCCGTCGCCAGGCCTCGAGCCTTCATCCCGCGTTCGCGCTCGACGGCGGCTGCGTCGGGAGGGTGGGCACCTGCGCCGCTGCAGTAGTGACGATCTGGATCTGGGTGGCGGGCGTCAGCCCCGCGACCGCCGCCGTGACGGTCGGGGTGCCGGCTTCGGTGTCACCGTAGAAGAAGGACACCGACGACGACCCGGGCGGAATCGTCACGCTGGTGAGGGCCGGCCCGCGTCGCGTTGCAGCGAACACGGCGGTTCCGGTGCTGTTGGACGACAGGAACACCGTGGTCGGGACCGCGGCGGGAACGGTTGCGCCGGATGCGTCCTGCAGCTCAACGGTGATGGCGCCGAGGTCGGCGGTCGACGAGGCCGACCCCGTGGCGGGCGCACTGGTGATCGCAACCGTGTCGGCCGTGACCGCCCGGTCAGGGTCGGTCGTGGTCGCGTCGTCAGGGGTCGCGACCGCGGCGCCGTTGCCTGTTGATGCAGCAGGGTCCCCTGCCTGGTTGGCGAGGCTGAAGCCTGCCGAAGCTGTGACGCCGGCGACGGTCGCCGTCACCGTGTAGGTGCCTGCGATGCCGTTCGCGGTGAAGGTCGGTGCAGCGGCCTCGCCACTGACGTCCGTGGTGGACTTTGCGGTCGGCGTACCGTCGGCGAAGGCGCCCGAGGCGCCCCATCCCGGCGCGGTGAACGTGACCGTCGCACGGGGAACCGCGGCACCGGAGCTGTCGGTCACCGAGACGACCAGCGGTATCGCAAAAGCCGTGGACGGCGCAGCGGACTGGCCCGACCCTGCGGAGGCCTGCACCCCGGTCGGGGTCGCACTCACCGTGAGCGGGTCGCTGAGGTCGCTCGTCGCCGTCCATGACTCGAACACAGCGGTGACCGCGTAGCGGAAGGTGCCCGTCGACGCCCGGTACGAGCAGCTCGTACCGGTCGGCGAGGCGGCGCTGCATACCGTGTTGCCGCGGTCGTCCTTCGCCTCGTACCCGAGGGTCGAGGCAGGATAGGACTGCGTCGGGGACGACCAGCTGATGGTGACATCGCCACCGGTCGCGTCGGCGCGGACGTCGGTCGGCGCCTCGAGCGTGCCGGTGAGCGCCGTACCGGTGCCGACGGCAGCGGTGGTCCAGAAGGCCCAGGCCGTCGAGGGGACCGCGATGATGGCGGCGAGGGAGGCGACGAGGAGCGAGGTCCTGCGCATGGACAAGGGCCGGATGCTCATCTCAGTCGCCCCGTGCCGAGCCCGAGTAGGACAGGTCGACCGTCACGTTCTTGCATGCATCCTGGTTGACGGGAAGGTCGAGCATCATCAACTGCGGCTGTTGGGCGGCCGGGATGCGCAGGCTCGACATGGAGGCGTCGGTGGCGCCGGCGGGCAGAGACAACGGATAAGGGCCGCTGTACTGCGACACCGCGAAGTTCTCCGGTCCACACGCGGGGCCGGCGCTGGTGCCGGTCACGACGACGCTGACGTTGGTCACCGAGATGGCTCGGTTGGCCGGGTTGCTCAGCGCCAGGTCGAGCGCCTGGTTGCCGACGCCCGGGGCCAGTCCGGCCACGTCGCCGCCGGAGATGCCGAGCGGCTTCTTGCTGTCGGCCACGACGACCTGCACCTGCGCGTACTGGTAAGCCTTCGTGCCGCCGATCGATGACGAGCCGACGAGGAAGAGCGAGAAGGTGCCGGGCCGGCTGCTCGCCGCGGCCCTGACCTGCAGCGTCGACGAGCTGTCCGCGACGGACGGGGAACTGAAGGACGGCGAGATGCCGGCCGGCCAGAGCCCGTAGGCCGCCAGGTCGACCACCCCTGTGAGGCCCGGATCGCGAGCGACGGAGACCTGGAACACCGCCGTCGAGCCGGGGGCGATCGTCACGGAGGAAGGACTCGCGGTGATGCCGAAGGGGCCGTTCAGGGCGTGGTCGATTCTCAGGCCCGCGGAGACGGCTCGCTCGATGGAGCCGCTGGCCCCGATGACGCTGAACGTCCATGATCCCGCGGGCGACCTGTCACTCGTCACGATGCTGAGCGCCGTGGTGGCCGACGAGTTCCCCGTGGTGAGCGAGGCGATCGCGGGGTTGAACGTTGCGGTCACCCCTCGCGGCAGACCGCTCAGGCGGTAGGCGACGAGGCCCGTGAACCCGCCGGTTCCGCTAACAGTCACCGAGTAGTCGGCCGACCGGCCCTGTTGGACGGACTGGCTCGCCGGCGCGACGCCGAGGCGGAAGTCCAGCTTCGGCTGCGCCGCCAGGCCGACACCTCCGGCGACGGCGAGGACGACGAGCACGCCCAGCAGCACCACCACGGTGGGCCGGACTCCTGCCGCTGCTCTCATCGCCTGCCCTCCGTCTTGCGTCGCTCGCGGACGGCTCCGCTGCCTTCACGCGGGAACGGGTGGGTGCGGCTACTGCGAGCCCGCACCCACCCGGAGCGCTCAACTGGCGACGAAGTTCAGGTAGACCGTCGCGTTCTTGCAGCCGTCCTGGTTCTCGTCGGGCTTGTTGTTGAACTGGATAGTGGCGCCGGAGAACACGACGGTCTGCCCGCTGGCGATGTCCTTGTTCACGGGCAGCGAGTCGGAGGAGAGCGTGTAGTCGGAGGCGTCGCACCCAGCGCCACCGAGAACCTGCATGCTGACGGCCACCTGGCGGACGTAGGCCGAGTTCTTGGCGTTGTTCTTGATCGTGCCGGTGATGGCCTGCGGCTTGTCACCCGGGTACATGGGGGCGATGGTCGCGTCGTGCAGCACGGTCAGGTTGGCGGCGCCGTCGGCGGTCGAGGCCTGCCCGGCGGCCTTGCCCGTGGTGCCCCAGTAGGCCATGGCGACACCGCTGCCGCCGAGGACGATGGCGCCGGCGACGACGCCGGTGATGACCTTCTTGTTGAGAGCGCGCATGACTGATCCCCTTGTCGGAGTCGTGGAAAAGAGAGGCGCAGGCGGGCCTGGGCGCTCCCCCGAATTGGGTCGCTGTGCTGGCCATGCGCTCGTCCCCGTGGACGGCAAGAAGGTCGCAGGCAACTCGTCTGGGTGTCAACCGACAGTGAGCGGCTGACCGCGTGGAATGACATCGGCCGGGGTCGACATGCCTGGGTTCGACTACTGAGAGTCAGTATCGAAGGACAGTGTGTCGGCATCTCGCACATGGGGGAGGCCAATGAGGCGCTTGGGGACATGTGAGCGGGCAAAGCGTGACCCGCATCACATCCTGTTCAGTCGCCTCACGCGACACCGCAGTGTGCCGAAACTGGCTGCGTTGATCGGTGCCCGTCCGCTACCGCCGCTGGCCGCGGAAGGCGTGCACCGCCCTGACCTGCTACCCGGGACGCCAACCGGCCCGGACCTCCGAGGTGGAGGTCCGGGCCGGTTGCGGGCGGAGGCTGCGTCAGACGGTGACCGGCTCGCGCAGATCGGCGTCGAGGTCGGCCACCGGGTCGACCGACGACGTCCCCCGGTACCGCTCGACGTCGAGGATGCCCTCGCGCTTGGCGACGATCGTCGGCACGAGCGCCTGGCCCGCGACGTTCACCGCGGTGCGGCCCATGTCGAGGATCGGGTCGATCGCCAGCAGCAGGCCGACACCGGCCAGGGGCAGACCGAGCGTCGACAGCGTCAGCGTGAGCATGACGACCGCGCCGGTCACCCCCGCGGTGGCGGCCGAGCCGACGACGGACACGAGCACGATCAGCAGGTAGTCGGTGATCGACAGGTCGACGCCGAAGAACTGCGCCACGAAGATCGCCGCCAGCGCCGGGTAGATCGCGGCGCACCCGTCCATCTTCGTCGTCGCCCCGAAGGGGACGGCGAAGGAGGCGTAGGACCGCGGGACGCCGAGGTTCTGCTCGGTCACCCGCTCGGTGACCGGCAGGGTGCCGATCGACGAGCGCGACACGAAGGCCAGCTGGATCGCGGGCCACGCGCCGGCGAAGTAGCGCCGCGGCGAGAGGCCGTGCACCCGCAGCAGCACCGGGTAGACGACGAACAGCACCAGCGCGAGGCCCGCGTAGACGGCGCCGGCGAAGACGCCGAGCGAGCCGAGGGACTCCCAGCCGTAGGTGGCGACCGCGTTGCCGATCAGGCCGACCGTGCCCAGCGGTGCCAGGAGGATGACCCACCACAGCACCTTCTGCACGATCGTCAGCGCCGACCGCACGAGGCCGAGGAACGGCTCGGCCGGCTCACCGACCTTGAGCGCCGCGATGCCGATCGCCACCGAGAGCACGATCAGCTGCAGCACGTTGAAGGAGAGGTCGCCCTCGGGCGAGGACTGCAGGCCGAGGATGTTGTGCGGCACCAGGCCGGTGAGGAAGTCCCACCACGAGCCGGTGGTCTCGGGTGCGGTCTGCGCAGCGGCGTCGACCGAGGCGTTGCGGCCGGGCTGGGTGAGCAGGCCCAGGCCGATGCCGATGGACACCGCGATCAGCGCGGTGATGGCGAACCACAGCAGGGTCTGACCGGCCAGGCGGGCGGCGTTGGAGACCTGCTTGAGGTTCGCGATGCTGACGATCACGGCCGTGACGATCAGCGGCGGGACGAGGACCTTGAGCAGCGTCACGAACGTGCCGCCGACGGTCTGGAGGGTGCTGGTCAGCCAGTTGGGCTCTTCGGGACCGAGCGGCCCCATGTGGCGGGCGATCAGGCCGAGGGCCACGCCCACGACGAGGGCGAGGAGGACCTGCGCCGCGAACGGGACGCGGCGAAGACGAGCGAGCACGAGAGCGGTGCCTTTCGGAGGATGTGCGAGGGGGGACGGCGGAGCGGCGCGGCTCAACAGGCCGCGGTCGTCACCCGGCCGAAATCCAGCGCACGGCGGCGCGTCAGGCCCCACAGGTTCTGCACAGAAAGGTCAATGCCGCCCGCCCGCTGACGCATCCCGCATGTGGCGACACTCACGGCGACGGGCTACTCGCCGAACCGCCAGCGGGTCGGGCTGCCGGTGAAGTCGCCGTCGGTGAGCGCGATGACCGTGACCGGCCGGACGGCGTAGGTGCCGTTGATCGCCGGGTCCTGGAACTCGACCGTCATGCCGGCCCGGTACTTCGCGTTCACCGCCGCGACGAAGCCGGCGATCCGGCCGGCGTCTGTCACCCGTTCGGCCCTGCCGTTGACGACGACGGGGCTGCGGGCGTCGTCGGTCGTGACGGTGCAGCGGGCCTCGGCGGCGAGGTTGCGCGCCTTGCGCGAGCGCAGGCCGCTGGAGAACCACAGCCGACCGTCGGTCCACACGCCCCAGACGGGCATGGCGTGGGGGCTGCCGTCGGGCCGCACCGTCGCCACCCAGTAGTCGTGCGCGAGGGTCAGGCGGCGCTCCGCCTCCGACCACGGGATCAGCCCGCTACCGGCGTCCGCGGGCAGGATGCCGTACCCCGGCATCACCGGGCGGTCGGCTCGCGGCTCGGCCACGATCAGTCGGGCCACTTCGGCCGGCGCTTCTCCAGGAACGCGGACATGCCCTCCCGAGCCCCAGGGAGCTGACTCGCCGCCGCCATGACCTCGATGGCCGTCGTGTAGGCGTCACGCTCCGGCCGGTCCAGCTGGGCGTACATCGTCTGCTTGCCCCACGCCTTGCTGGCGCGCGAACCGCGGGTGGCCCGGGCCATCAGGTCGTCGACGGCCGCGTCCAGTTCGGCGTCGGGCACGACCCGGTTGACCAGCCCCCAGTCCAGTGCCGTGGCCGCGTCGATGACGTCGCCGGTCAGCGCCAGCTCCATCGCGCGCTTGCGGCCGACGTTGCGCGCGATCGCGACCATCGGGGTGTGGCAGAACCAGCCGCCCTTGCCACCCGGAGCGGCGAACCCGGCCGACTCCGCGGCGACGGCCAGATCGCACGAGGCGACCAGCTGGCAGCCGGCGGCGGTGGCCAGTGCGTGCACGCGGGCGACGACCACCTGTGGCACCTCCTGGATCGCCTGCATCAGGTCGGTGCACAGCGCCAGCAGGCTGCGCACCTCCGGGAGCGAGGCGCCGGCCACGTCGGCGAAGTCGTGGCCGGCGCTGAACACCGGGCCCTCGCCGCCGAGCACGATGCCCGTAGCGTCGCTGTTGCCGGTCTCGGTGACGGCGGCCAGCAACTGGGTCAGGTGCTCGCGGGACAGCGCGTTGCGGCGGGCGGCCCGCGTCATCGTGATGCGGACGACGTCGCCGTCCCGCTCGACCCTCGGTGCACCATCGGTCATGGCGCGACGCTAGCCGAGGTCAGGCGGGCGCGGGCACGTTCTCGTCGAGGCCGTTGACCTCGCGGATGACGTCGACGACATGCCCCATGATCTCGGTCAGGCCGAAGTCCTTGGGCGTGAAGACGCGGGCGACGCCCTGCTCCCGGAGCCGTCGCGCGTCGCTCTCCGGGATGATCCCGCCCACGACGACCGGGACGTCGTCCAGTCCGGCGTCCCTGAGTCCCTGCAGCACCGCGGGCACGACCTGCAGGTGCGAACCCGAGAGGACCGACAGTCCGACGACGTGGACGTCCTCCTCGACCGCGGCCGACACGATCTGCGTCGGCGTGAGCCGGATGCCCTGGTAGATCACCTCGAACCCGGCGTCGCGCGCGCGGACGGCGATCTGCTCGGCACCGTTGGAGTGGCCGTCGAGGCCCGGCTTGCCGACCAGGAAGCGCAACCGGCCGCCGAGCTGCTCACCCGTGGCACGCACCCGCTCGCGCACCTGGACGAGCGACTCGTCGGCCTCCCCGTTGCCCGAGGCGGCCGAGACACCGGTCGGTGCGCGGTACTCGCCGAACACCTCGCGGAGCACGCCGGCCCACTCCCCCGTCGTCACGCCGGCCCGGGCGCAGTCGAGGGTCGCCGCCATGAGGTTCTCGTCGGTGCCGGCCACCTCGCGCAACCGCTCCAGCGCGCGCTGCGCCGGCTCGGGGTCCCGCTCGGCGCGCCACTTCTGCACGGCCTCCTTGGCCGCGTTCTCCACTGCGGGGTCGACCACCATGATCGCGGCGTCGAGGTCGGCCAGGAGCGGGTTGGGCTCGGTGGACTCGAAGCGGTTGACACCGACGACGACGTCCTCACCGCTCTCCATCCTGCGGCGCCGCTCGGCCAGGGACCCCACCAGCTGGCCCTTCATGTACCCGGACTCGACGGCGGCCACGGCGCCGCCCATCTCCTGCACGCGGGCGATCTCGGCGCGCGCGCCCTCGAGGATCTCGGCGACCTTCCGCTCGACGACGACCGACCCGGTGAACAGGTCCTCGTACTCGAGCAGGTCGGTCTCGTACGCCAGTACCTGCTGCAGCCGCAGCGACCACTGCTGGTCCCAGGGGCGGGGCAGCCCGAGCGCCTCGTTCCAGGCCGGCAGCTGCACGGCGCGGGCGCGCGCGTCGCGGGAGAGCGTCACCGCGAGCATCTCCAGCACGATCCGCTGCACGTTGTTCTCCGGCTGCGCCTCGGTCAGCCCGAGAGAGTTGACCTGAACGCCGTACCGGAAACGGCGGTGCTTCCGGTCCTCGACGCCGTAGCGCTCCTTCGTCAGCTCGTCCCAGAGCTGGGTGAAGGCGCGCATCTTGCACATCTCCTCGACGAAGCGGACACCCGCGTTGACGAAGAAGGAGATGCGGGCGACGACCTCGCCGAACTTCTCCTGCGGCACCTGGCCGGAGTCGCGCACCGAGTCGAGGACGGCGATCGCGGTGCTCACCGCGTAGGCGATCTCCTGCTCCGGCGTCGCCCCCGCCTCCTGCAGGTGGTAGCTGCAGATGTTGATCGGGTTCCATTTCGGCATCGCCGTCACCGTGTAGGCGACCATGTCGGTGATCAGCCGCATCGAGGGCCCGGGCGGGAAGACGTAGGTGCCCCGCGACAGGTACTCCTTGATGATGTCGTTCTGCGTCGTCCCGGCGAGCGTGCTGACGTCGTGCCCGTGCTCCTCCGCGACCGCCTGGTAGAGCGCGAGCAGCCACATCGCGGTGGCGTTGATGGTCATCGACGTGTTCATCTCGTCGAGCGGTATGCCGTCGAACAGGGCGCGCATGTCGCCGATGTGCGTGACCGGCACGCCCACCTTGCCGACCTCGCCGACCGCGAGCTCGTCGTCCGGGTCGTACCCGGTCTGCGTCGGCAGGTCGAACGCGACCGAGAGGCCGGTCTGGCCCTTCGAAAGGTTCCGCCGATACAGGGCGTTGGACTCGGCCGGCGACGAGTGGCCCGCGTAGGTGCGCATGACCCAGGGACGGTCGCGCTCCGACGGCTTCGAGGGGAACGGCATGCCAGCGGAGTCTAGGTGGGTTACTCGCCAGTAGCAGCATGGGCCAGGCACCCGTACGGGTGGCAGACTGACGCACCTCACAGACGGGAGGACGGCGTGCCGATCGGGGCGGGCAGCCACCTGCACTACCTCGTGGGGCCGGCGATCGCCTTCGCCGTCCTGGCGCTGCTCGCGCTGTTCATGCGCTGGACGTTCGGCACCGGCTACGGCCGGCAGCGCCCCCGCGAGGCTCCCCCGGACGAGCTCCTGACGCGGGTGGCCACCCTGTCCCGCCGGGAGTCGGCGCTCGCGCTGCGCGCGGTCCTCTCCGACGCCGGCATCCGCTCGACCGTGCGCTGCCCCGCCGTCCACCGGGCCGATGTCCTGGTGTTCCCGGAGGACGCCGACCGTGCTCGCGCGCTGGCGGCGACCTTCTCCCCGCCCGCCTGAGCCCCTACCGCTGCGTGCGCTTGATGTCGGCGCCGAGGCCGCGCAGCTGCTCGACGAAGTCGGGATAGCCGCGATCGACGTGGTGCACCTCCTGCACCTCGGTGATCCCGTCGGACAGCAGCCCGGCGAGCACGAGGCCGGCGCCCGCGCGGATGTCGGTGGCGACCACAGGCGCGCTCGAGAGCTTCTCCCGACCGCGGACGACGGCGTGGTGCCCGTCGATGCGCACGTCGGCGCCCAGCCGCACCAGCTCGTTGACGAACATGAACCGGCCCTCGAACACGTTCTCGGTGATCAGGGCCGTGCCGCTGGAGACCGCGGCGAGGGCCACCGCCATGGGCTGCAGATCGGTCGGGAACCCCGGGAACGGCAGGGTGACCACGTCGACACAGCGCGGGCGCTCCGTCATGACGACGCGCAGGCCCTCGGGCAGCACCTCGACGTGGGCGCCGGCGTCGGTCAGCTTGTCGAGGGCCACGGTGAGGTGGCCGGCAACCGCGCGCTCGATGACGACGTCGCCGCGTGTCATGACGGCGCCGATCGCCCAGGTGCCCGCCACGATGCGGTCGGGCACCGCGGTGTAGCTGACCGGCGACAGGGACTCGACGCCCTCGACGGTGATCGTGGAGGTGCCGGCACCGTCGATGCGGGCGCCCATCGCGGTGAGCATCGTGCAGATGTCGACGATCTCCGGCTCACGCGCGGCGTTGTCGACGACCGTGGTGCCCGAGGCCAGGACGGCCGCCATCACCAGGTTCTCGGTGGCGCCGACGGAGGGGAAGTCCAGCCAGATCGACGTCCCCGTCAGCCGGGGCGCGGTGGCGACCAGGAAGCCGTGTTCGCTGACGATCGAGGCGCCCAGCCGCTCCAGCCCCGAGATGTGCATGTCGAGGCCACGGGACCCGATCGCGTCGCCGCCCGGCAGCGCCACGCGCGCCGAGCCGCACCGGGCCACCAGCGGACCGAGGACGCTGATCGACGCCCGCATGCGGCGCACGAGGTCGTAGTCGGTCTCGGTCGAGGGGTTCTCCGGCACGTCGATCGTCACCCGGCCACCACCGCCCGACCCCGGCGTGCGCTCGTAGCCGACGTCGCAGCCCAGCCGCCGCAGCACCTCGCTCATGATCGAGACGTCGAGGATGTCGGGCACCTCGTCGATCACCGTCCGCCCGGTGGCCAGCAGCGCGGCGGCCATGAGTTTGAGCGTGCTGTTCTTCGCGCCGGTGACGCGTACCCGGCCGGTCAGGGTCGTCCCGCCGGCCACCTCGAAGCACTCCACACGGTCACCCTACGGGCGCGGGCCGCACGGCCTGAGGTCATAGGCTCCCCCCATGGTTCGGCTCACCCGCATCTACACGAAGACCGGCGACGCCGGGCAGACGCATCTCGGCGACATGAGCCGGGTGGCCAAGACCGATCCCCGGCTGATCGCCTACGCCGACGTCGACGAGGCGAACAGCGCGCTGGGCGTGGCCCTCGCGCTCGGCGACCCGATCGCAGCCGTGGCCGACCTGCTCCGCAGCGTGCAGAACGACCTGTTCGACGTCGGCGCCGACCTCTCGACCCCCGTGACGCCGGACCCGGCCTACCCTCCGCTGCGCGTCATCGCCGCCTACACCGAGCGGCTGGAGGCGGCGTGCGACGAGTACAACGAGACGCTGCCGAAGCTGGCCAGCTTCATCCTGCCCGGCGGCACGCCCGCCGCGGCGCTGCTGCACCAGGCGCGGGCGATCGTCCGCCGGGCCGAGCGCAGCGTGTGGGCGCTGCTCGCCGTCGACGCCGGCCGCACGAACCCCGAGACGGCCCGCTACCTCAACCGGCTGTCGGACCTGCTGTTCATCCTGGCCCGCACGGCGAATCCGGGCGGCGACGTCCTGTGGGAGCCCGGAGCGCACAGCGGGGCCCACGCCCAGCGCGCCGCCGACTGACTCCCGGCAGGCGGCGTCAGCTTCCCGGCGGCGCGGACTCCACCCAGGAGAGGAAGCCGGTCACCGTCGAGGCGTCCATGGCCAGGTCCCGCGGCCCCTCACCGGTGGAGCAGGACAGCACGACGACGTCAGAGGGCAGGGCCAGGTCGTCCCGGCGTGCGCTGCGGCGCTCGCGGACGGAGAAGTCGGCGCGGCAGAGCCGATGCTGCGGCCGGACCGACAGGGAGAGCGCGCGGTACCAGAGCAGGGCGTCGCCGCCGTACCAGGCGACGCCGACCGACCAGCGGGGCGAGCCCTCGGGCCGCAACCACATGGTCACCGCGCCCAGGCCCGAGAGCAGGAAGCGCCGGCGCAGCAGGAACGCGAAGACCACCACCACGAGCGCCGCTGCGGCCAGGACCAGGAGCACCGTGGTCACCGGATGTCCTCGGGTCCGCGAGCGGGCTCGGCGGGTTTCGGGGCGAGCGCGGTCAGGTGCTCTCGCCGGCCGCCCTGAGCCGGGACTGTGCCCGGCGAGCTGCGTCCACCGACTCGGGGTCGTCGCCGGCATCCTCCGCGCGGCGGAGGGCCTCCCGGGCGCGCTCGACGTCGATCTCGGTGGAGATCTCCGCGGTCTCCGCCAGGATCGAGACGCCGCGGTCGGTGACCGACAGGAAGCCGCCGTGCGCCGCGACGACGACGTCCTCGCCGGAGTCGGTGCGGATGGTCACGACGCCACCCTCCGCGAGCTGGCCGAGCAGCGGGGCGTGACCGGGCAGCACACCGAGCTCACCCTCGGTCGTGCGTGCGATGACCATCCTGGCCTCGCCCGACCAGATCTTGCGCTCGACGGCCACCAACTCGACCTGCAGGGTCGCCACGACACTCCTCGGGGTCCACGGATGGGCCCTCACTCTAGCCGCGGGGGGCGAGCGCACCGACCCGGGCCCCTGTCAGGGCTCAGCCGCGGCGGTAGAGCAGGGTCCAGCGGCCGACCCGCACCCACGGGCGCCGCACGCTCGAGGCCGGAGCCCAGTGGTCGGTGCGGAACACGTCGTCGACGGTTTCCCATGACGTGTACGGGGGCCAGCTCCAGGCGTCGTGCGCGTCGCTCGGTCGTCCGGCGTCCTGGTCCACGTCGATCCTCAGCACCGTGCCCGCGTCTGGGGCGTGTGTCTCGATCGTCGGCACACCTCGCGCCGACGGACAGGACGATAGCCATGTTCCACCCGCTGGGGTGAGGGTTCCGTCCACCGTGAGGGGGATGCAGCCCACATTCATCCGCGCCGGATGACCGGGAACGAGCGACGGCCGGGCCCCTCGAGACGAGGAGCCCGGCCGTGGCGCTGGATGCTGCGGGTCAGCGCTTGAGCTTCTCCGCGTTCTTCTCGAGGTCCTCGAGACCACCGCACATGAAGAACGCCTGCTCCGGCACGTTGTCGTACTCGCCGTCGGTGATCGCCTTGAAGGCCTGCAGCGTCTCCGACAGCGGCACGAACGAACCCGGCTGACCGGTGAACGCCTCGGCCACGAACATGTTCTGCGAGAGGAAGCGCTCGACGCGCCGGGCCCGGTTGACCGTGACCTTGTCCTCCTCACCGAGCTCGTCGATGCCGAGGATCGCGATGATGTCCTGCAGCTCCTGGTAGCGCTGCAGGACCCGCTTCACCGTCTGCGCGACGTCGTAGTGCTCGTTGCCCACGTACTGCGGGTCGAGGATCCGGCTGGTGGAGTCCAGCGGGTCGACGGCCGGGTAGATGCCCTTCTCCGAGATCGGCCGGCTGAGCACGGTCGTCGCGTCGAGGTGGGCGAAGGTCGTGTGCGGCGCCGGGTCGGTGATGTCGTCGGCGGGCACGTAGATCGCCTGCAGCGAGGTGATCGACCGGCCACGGGTCGAGGTGATGCGCTCCTGCAGCTCGCCCATCTCGTCGGCCAGGGTCGGCTGGTAGCCCACGGCCGAGGGCATGCGCCCCAGCAGCGTGGAGACCTCGGAGCCGGCCTGGGTGAAGCGGAAGATGTTGTCGATGAAGAGCAGCACGTCCTGGTTCTGCTCGTCGCGGAAGTACTCCGCCATCGTCAGCGCCGAGAGGGCGACCCGCAGGCGGGTGCCTGGCGGCTCGTCCATCTGACCGAACACCAGTGCGGTGGACTCGATGACGCCGGACTCGGTCATCTCCGTGATGAGGTCGTTGCCCTCACGGGTGCGCTCGCCGACACCGGCGAACACCGACACACCGCCGAACTCCTGGGCGACGCGGCGGATCATCTCCTGGATCAGCACGGTCTTGCCCACACCGGCACCTCCGAAGAGGCCGATCTTCCCGCCGGCCACGTACGGCGTCAGCAGGTCGATGACCTTGATGCCGGTCTCCAGCATCTCCGTGCGGCCCTCGAGCTGGTCGAACCGCGGCGCGTGCCGGTGGATCGACCAGTGCGGGGCGTCGACGCCGTAGCCGGGCTCGTCGAGGCAGTCGCCGAGGGCGTTGAACACGTGGCCCTTGGTGGCATCGCCGACCGGCACCGTGATCGGGTTACCGGTATCGGTCACCTCGGCGCCGCGGACGAGGCCGTCGGTCGGGGCCATCGAGATGGTACGGACGACGTTCTCACCCAGGTGCTGAGAGACCTCGAGGGTCAGGGTCTTGCTGAGGTCGGCCAGGGTGACATCGACCTTCAGGGCGTTGAACAGGTCGGGCATCGCGTCGCGCGGGAACTCGACGTCGACGACCGGCCCGGTGACCCGCACGACGCGGCCGGCGGCCTGCGTCTGCTGGTTGGTCGGACGGTCCTCGGTGACGGTCATCTGTACTGCTCTCCTGCCCTGAGGCTGTTGCGGTGGTCTTCGGGACTGGGCACTTCGACGGCGGGGTGCGGTCAGTCGGCCGCGTTGGCGGACACCAGCGCGTCGGCCCCGCCGACGATCTCGCTGATCTCCTGGGTGATCTCGGCCTGGCGCGCCTGGTTCGCCTGGCGCGACAGGTTCTTCGCCAGCTCCTCGGCGTTGTCCGACGCCGACTTCATGGCGCGCCGGCGGGAGGCCGACTCCGATGCCGCCGCCTCGAGCATCGACGCGTAGATCCGCGTCGTCACGTACTTCGGCAGCAGGGCGTCGAGCAGGCCCTCGGCCGAGGGCTCGAACTCGTAGGACGTCGGGACGCCGCTGTCGCCGGTGCGCCCGGCGGCACGGTCCTCGGCCTCGTAGTCGAACTCCTCGACCTCCTCGACCTCCAGCGGAGCCATCCGCTTGGCGACCGGGACCTGGGAGAGCAGCGAGCGGAACTCGGTGAAGACGATGTGCAGCTCGTCGACGCCGACGATGCCGTCGGAACCGGCGCCGCCCTGCTCGTCGTCGTCCTCACCGGCGGTGAAGGCGTCGATGAGGACGCGCCCGACCTCCTGCGCGTCGGTGTACTTCGGCTGCTCGGAGAACCCGGTGAACGTGTCCTCCATGGGCCGGTCGCGGAAGGAGTAGTACGTCTCCCCCTTGCGGCCCACGACGTAGAGGACCGGCTCCTTGCCCTCCTGCCGCAGCAGCGAGAGCAGTTCCTCGGTGCGCCGCAGCACGTTGACGTTGTACGAGCCGGCGAACCCGCGGTCGGAGGTGATCACCAGGACCCCGGCCCGGCGCGGGTTCTGCCGCTCGGTCAGCAGCGGGTGGTCCAGCGAGGCGGAGGACGCCAGCGCGGACAGCACCCGCGTGATCTCCCGGGCGTAGGGCTTGGACGCCTCCACCCGGGCCTGCGCGCGCACGATGCGGGCGCCGGCGATCAGCTCCTGGGCCGAGAAGATCTTCTTCGTCGACTGCGTGGAGCGGATGCGGCGCCGCAGCGCGCGGAGTGAGGCGGCCATGTGTCAGCTGCCCCGCTTGACCTGGACGCGCTCCTGACCACGCTCCGAGGCGTCCATGGCCTCGGCCTCGGGCTCGTTGACCTTGAGGCTCTCGCCCTCCGAGGTCGTGAACTGGCCGTAGAACGCGTCGACCGCCTTCTCCAGGCTCTGCACGGCGTCGTCACCGAGCGCCTTGGAGGTTCGGATCTCGTCGTAGACGCCCTCGTGGTTGCGGGCGACGTGGTCGAGGAACTCGGACTCGAAGCGGCGGACGTCGCCCACCGGCACCTTGTCGAGCTTGCCGGTGGTGCCGAGCCACAGCGACACGACCTCGCGCTCGACCGGGAACGGCGAGTACTGGCCCTGCTTGAGCAGTTCGACCAGCCGCTGGCCGCGGTCCAGGGTCGCGCGGCTGGAGGCGTCCAGGTCGGAGGAGAACGAGGCGAACGCCTCGAGCTCGCGGAACTGGGCGAGATCCAGGCGCAGGCGGCCGGCGACCGACTTCATGGCCTTGATCTGCGCCGAGCCGCCGACGCGGGACACCGAGATGCCGACGTTGATCGCGGGGCGGACACCGGCGTTGAACAGGCCGGTCTCGAGGAAGATCTGCCCGTCGGTGATCGAGATGACGTTGGTCGGGATGTAGGCCGACACGTCGTTGCCCTTGGTCTCGACCAGCGGCAGACCGGTCATCGAGCCCGAGCCGAGCTCCTCGGAGAGCTTCGCGCAGCGCTCCAGCAGGCGGGAGTGCAAGTAGAAGACGTCGCCCGGGTAGGCCTCGCGGCCCGGCGGGCGGCGCAGCAGCAGGGAGACGGCGCGGTAGGCCTCGGCCTGCTTGGACAGGTCGTCGAACACGATCAGGACGTGCTTGCCCTCGTACATCCAGTGCTGGCCGATGGCCGAGCCGGTGTAGGGGGCGATGTACTTGAAGCCGGCCGCCTCGGAGGCGGGGGCGGCGACGATGGTCGTGTACTCCATCGCGCCGGCCTCCTCGAGAGCGGTGCGGATGGCCGCGATCGTCGAGCCCTTCTGGCCGACGGCGACGTAGATGCAGCGCACCTGCTGGGCCGGGTCGCCGGTCGCCCAGGCTTCCTTCTGGTTGATGATCGTGTCGGTGACGATCGCCGTCTTGCCGGTCTGGCGGTCGCCGATCACGAGCTGACGCTGACCGCGGCCGATCGGCGTCATGGCGTCGATGGCCTTGATGCCGGTCTGCAGGGGCTCGTGCACCGACTGGCGCTGCACGACCGTCGGCGCCTGCAGCTCCAGGGCACGCCGTCCGGTGGTCTCGATGGGGCCGCCGCCGTCGATCGGGTTGCCCAGCGGGTCGACGACACGGCCGAGGTAGCCGTCGCCGACCGCCACCGAGAGCACCTCACCGGTGCGGCGGACCTGCTGCCCCTCCTCGATGCCGGAGAAGTCACCGAGGATCACGACGCCGACCTCGCGCACGTCGAGGTTCAGCGCCAGACCCCGGACGCCGCTCTCGAACTCGAGCAGCTCGTTGGTCATGACCGAGGGCAGTCCCTCGACACGGGCGATGCCGTCGCCGGCCTCCGTGACGATCCCGACCTCCTCGCGGGAGACGTCGGGGCGGTACTCGGTGACGTACGACTGGATGGCACTGCGGATCTCGTCTGCGGAGATCGTCAGCTCGGCCATGGGTGGCGTCCTCTTCCCTGCGGGGTGATGTCGGTGGGTGGTCGGTCGGTGGGGCGGTCAGCCGGCCAGCCGCCGGCGGGCGGCTTCCAGGCGTTGGGCGATGCTGCCGTCGATGACCTCGTCGCCGACCTGGACGACGAGACCGCCGAGCACGCTCGGGTCGACGGTCACCTGCAACCCGATGGCCCGCCTGTAGATACGGCCGAGCACCTCGGTCAGCCGCTGCTCCTGGTCCGGGGTCAGCTCGACGGCCGTCGTCACCCGGGCCACGGACTGACCGCGGCGGCGGCTGGCCACGTCCGAGAGCCGCTCGATGGCGTTCTCCGCGTTGCCGGCGTAGGGCCCGGTGAGCACGTTGCGCAGCAGCTGCTCGGTGACCGGGCTGACCCGGCCGGACAGCAGCCGGTCGAGCAGCTCGGACCTGCCCTGGGCGCTGGCCTTGCGGTCGCCGAGGATGCGGGCGAGCTCGCGGTCGCCGCCCACGATGCGGCCGAACCGGAACAGCTCGTCCTCGACGCTCTCGAGCTCGCCCCGCACGTCCGCGGCGTCGAGGGACGCCTCGGTCGCCAGGGTCATGAAGGCGTCCACCAGGTCGATCGGGTGCGACCACCGCTGCCGGGCGACCGCCTCGGCAAGGTCGACGGCGGTCACCGACACCTTGCCGCCGAACAGCCGGCGCGCCAGGGCCGCCCGGTCGTCGGGCTTGCCCGACGGGTCGGACAGCGCCCGCCGCAGCGCCAGCTGCCCGTCGAGCAGCCGCGCGATGGCGAACAGCTCGTCGGCGAGGCCCACCAGCTCCGGGCCCGAGACGGCCCGGGCCTGCCCCGTGAGGCGGTCCTTGGCCTTCTCGAGCAGACCCGACGGGGCCGAGGTGAGCGTGGCGAGACGCTCGCGCACCTCGGCCAGCGCCGCGCGGCTGGAGGCCTCCATCAGCGGTTGCTCTCGGGGACCACGACGGCGCCGTCGCTGCGGCCGTCACCGGCCGCGGCCATGGCATCGAGCTCGTCGAGGAAGCGGTCGACGGTGCCGCGCCGGCGCACGTCCTCGGCGAGCGACTCCCCCACCACGCGGCCGGCGAGGTCGACGGCGAGCGTGCCGATCTGGCCGCGCAGCTCGTTGACGATCTGCTGCCGGGCGGTGGCCAGCTGCTCCTCGCCGCGCGCCATGATCCGCGCGGACTCCTCCTGCGCCTGGGCGCGCAGCTCCTCGATGATCTGCTGCCCCTCGGCGCGGGCCTGGTCGCGGATCTGCGCCGCCTCGCTGCGGGCCTCGGCCAGCTGCGCGCGGTACTGCTCCAGCGCCGCCTTCGCCTCGGCCTGCATCGCCTCGGCACGCTCGATGCCGCCCTCGATCGCCTCGCGGCGGGCCCGGAAGACCTGCTCGAAACGCGGCGCGACGAACCTGGCGAAGACGAAGTAGACGACGGCGAAGGCGATCAGCCCGACGATGATCTCGCCCAGCGGCGGGATCAGCGGATTGTGGGTCTCTTCGGCAGCAAGGATGCTCATGCGGTCAGTACCCCTGTCTCAGTTCCGGGTCGGCTGGATCAGGGGGTGCCGGGGCCGAAGATGAACGGCGCGACCAGGCCGATCAGCGCGAGCGCCTCGGAGAGGGCGGCGCCGAGGAAGGCGTAGGTACGGGTCAGACCGGCGGACTCGGGCTGCCGGGCGGTCGCCTGGATGTAGGCGGCCCAGACGATGCCGACGCCGATGCCGGGGCCGATCGCGGCGAGGCCGTAGCCCACCGAGCCGATGCTGCCGACGAGCTCTGCCGTGACGTCCATGCGGGGTGTTCCTCCTGTGTCGGTCGCCCGGGTCGTTCCGGGCGGCTGGCGGGGGTGGTGCGGGTCAGTGCGCGGGCTCGACCGAACCGGCGAGATAGGTGGCCGTCAGGACGGTGAAGACGTAGGCCTGCAGCACGATCACGAGGATCTCGAAGAACGTCATCACGATCGCCATGGCGAACGAGGCGACGCCGAAGATCGGGTAGATGCCGCCCGCGGTGATCAGGTACGTCGCGCCGAGTGAGAAGACCACCAGCAGCATGTGGCCGGCGAACATGTTGGCGAATAGCCGGACGGCCAAGGTGAACGGCCGGATGATGAAGACCTGGAGCAGCTCGATCGGCGTCACGAGGATCAGCGCCCCGATCGGCACGCCCGGCGGGATCGCGGCGTCCTTGAAGTACTTCCCGGCGCCCTGCTCCCTGATGCCGACCCAGTTGTAGAGGATCCAGACGATCACCGCGAGGACGAGCGGGATGGCGAACTTCGAGTTCGGCGAGATCTGCGCGAACGGGATGATGCTCATCGCGTTGTTCGCCAGGATGAAGAAGAAGAGGGCGCCGAGGAAGGGCGCGAAGGGCAGCCCCTTCGGTCCGATGACGTCGCGGGCCATCCCGTCGCGCACGAGCGAGTAGCCGCTCTCCCCCAGGAACTGCAGCTTCCCGGGCACGACCTCCGGCTTGCGGACCGCGGCGACCAGCAGCGCGACGATGGCTGCGGTCGCGATCCACAGGATGATCGTGATCCGGGTGATCTCGAAATCGATACCCAGGATGGAGAAGGAGACGAGCGGCTCCGGGTAGAACTCCTGGATCGTCGGAGCCTGGAAGCCGCCCTCGGCGGCTAGTACATCGGCGAGCGCGACGGCGCTGGAGGTCACCGTTGTCCCTTCTGCGTCTGTGCGTTCCCCCCGGGCCGGCTCCGTCGCCTGCTGGGGGTCCTGCTGCTGGGCCGTGAACCTCCCGGAGGCGGGTCGACGGCTCCGTACTTGACGACCACCAGGTAGATGGCCACCGTCAGCCCGAGGATCGTCCCGACCAGGATGAAGAAACGCGTCTCCAGCCAGCGGTCGAGCAACCAGCCGGCCCCGCCCCACACGATGATCCCCGAGAGCATCGTCCCGGTGATCCCCCAGCCGACGTCGGCCCCGCTGGGCCGGCCGGCTGGTTCGGCAGGTCGAGGCCGCGGCTCCCTGCGAGCAGGGCTGTCCTCGGCCATCGCTCGGACCCTATCTCAGCCGCGTGACGCGGGCTTTTCCGGGTCCGGCCGCGGGACACCGGGCGGAGGCGACGGAGGCGTCACGTAGTAGAGCTGACGCGTCCACACCCACCGCGCCTGGACGCCGCTCCAGAGCAGCGCCCCGACCACGACGGACCACGCGAGGGCCAGGCGGTCCACCCAGCCGTCCGGGGGCAGCGCACTGAGGACGGCGAAGAAAACCACCGCCTTGATCAGGAAGGTCCCGAGGGCCGCGGGCAGCGTGAGGGCGTCGTCGATGCGTCCCGCCCAGGCGATCACCACGCCGGAGACGCAGAAGAACGCCGTCACGACGGCGGCACCCGCGAGCACCCCGAGAGCGGCCGACCAGCCCCCGACCAGCCCGGCGACCGGGATGCCCACGGCAGCCACGGCGGCGGTCGCGAGGGCGCCCACGCGCAGGAACGAGATGTCCCAGCCGGGTCCGCCGGTCACCGGAGCACCGTCCCGGCGGCCCGCTCCGCCGGCGGCGGCACCGCGGCCGGGCCGGTGGCGGACACCGTTCCCGCGCCGGGCGCCGTCCCGGTCGGGCGCACCGCCCGCGCGGTCGGGTGGTCGGCGCGGCTGCGCTCCCTCTGCGCCATGAGTTCCGCGGCGCGCGCCTCCCGCGCCGCGCGGCGGGCCCGCGGGCTCAGCACCACGACGACGCCGACGACCAGCAGCACGGCGATGACGACGACCAGCTCCGCCCGGCCGCCCGTGATGGACAGCGCGACGGCCCCGAACGAGAGCAGTGCCGCCCAGAAGTACATGACCAGGACCGCGCGGCGGTGCGAGTGGCCGATGGAGAGCAGCCGATGGTGCAGGTGCATCTTGTCCGGCGAGAACGGCGACTGACCGCGCCGCGTGCGCCGGATGACGGCCATGACGAGGTCGATGAAAGGGATGAAGAGGATCGCGATCGGCACGAGCAGCGGCAGCGCCAGCGGCAGCAGGCTGGCCGCGGAGTCGAAGGACTGCGGGTCCACTCCCCCCGTCGCCGTCACGGCCGCCGCCGACAGCATCAGGCCGACCAGCATCGAGCCGGAGTCGCCCATGAAGATCCGGGCCGGGCTGAAGTTGTGCGGCAGGAAGCCCAGGCAGGCCCCGGCGAGCACAGCGGTGATGAGCGCCGGGGCGCTGGCGACGTCGTCGTAGCCGACCAGGCCCAGGTGGTAGCTGTAGGCGAAGAACGCCAGTGCGGCGATCGCCGAGACGCCCGCGGCCAGCCCGTCCAGCCCGTCGATGAAGTTCAGCGCGTTCACCGTGAGGACGGTCAGCAGGATCGTCAGCGGCACCCCGACGTCGGGCCCGAGCGAGATCGTCCCGATGTCGGCGACGGGGAGGAACAGGAAGGCCAGCTGGACGCCGAGCAGCACCATGACGCCGGCCGAGGCGATCTGGCCGGTCAGCTTGGTCAGCGCGTCGAGCCCCCAGCGGTCGTCGAGCACGCCCAGCAGGCAGATCAGCCCGCCGGCAACGAGGACGGCGATCGTCTCGGAGTCGTCGAAGGTCCGTTGCAGTGCCGGCAGCCGCGTCGCGACCAGGATCGCCGCGGAGACACCGAGGTACATGGCCACGCCGCCACCCCGGGGCGTGGGGATGACGTGCACGTCCCGCTCGCGCGGCGCGGCCATCATCCCCAGCCGGATGGCGACCATCCGCACCACCGGGGTGGTCAGGAAGGTGACCAGCGCGGCGGTGAGGAGGACAACGGCGTACTCGCGCACGGGATCAGGCGGCGAGGGCGTCGAAGTGGGGGCCCCGGTAGGGGGTGCTCATCAGGGGCGCTCCAGCGGAGTCGGTGCGGCGGTCACCCCACTATGACATTGCAACGCTCCGCGTTGCCCCGCCGCCACGTGCCGTCCCGGCTCGAGCAGAGCCGCTGCGGCCTGCCTGCGCGGAGCCCTCCGGGCCCCACTCGGCAGGACAATCCCCGCCACGTGCCGTCCCGGCTCGAGCAGAGCCGCTCAGTCCTCGATCTCGGGGACGACGCCGCGCAGCTCGTCGACGGTGAGGACTCCCACGCGCAGCACCCGTGGGACGGGCCCTGTGCAGTCGACGATCGTGCTGGGCGTCGCGGCCGACCGCGGTCCGCCGTCCAGGACGACGGCCGCGTGCGTCCCCAGCTGGTCGACCGCCTCCTGCGCCGTCGTCGCGGCCGGCCGGCCCGACCGGTTGGCGCTGGACACCGCCAGCGGGCCGGTGCGGCGCAGCAGGTCGCGGGCCAGGTCGTCGTCGGGCAGGCGGACGGCGACCGTGCCTTGCGCGTCACCGAGGTCCCAGGCCAGGGAGGGCGCGTGCTCCAGCACGAGGGTGAGCCCGCCGGGCCAGAACGCCTGAGCGAGGTCGTTGGCCACCGGCGGCAGGTTCACGACGAGGCCCCCCAGCGTCGACGCCTCGCCGATCAGCACCGGCACCGGCATGGCCCGGCCCCGGTTCTTGGCCGCGAGCAGACCGGTGACGGCCGCGGGGGTGAACGCGTCGGCGGCCACGCCGTAGACGGTGTCGGTGGGCAGGAGCACCAGCTTGCCCGCACCGATTGCGGCGGCCGCGGCGTCGAGGCCGGCGGCGCGGCCCTCGGGGTCGGAGCAGTCGTAGAGGTCGGCCACGAGCGCCGAGTCTGTCATCCGCCGCCGGACGGCCGGTCAGGTGCGTGACGGTCAGGTGCGGGAGCGGGACCGGAGCCCGTTCGCGACCACGTACGCCAGCACCGAGAGGGCCAGGGCCACGGCGGCGAAGAATGCCTGGACGAACAGTCCGACCGCCCAGAGGTTCCCGTCCTCGCCCTTCGGGGCCACCAGCGCGAAGTGCGCCATCTGCAGACCCCAGCCGACGAGTACGGCGCGGGCGGCCCGGCCGTCTCCGGCAGCGAACCCGCCGATGACCAGGGCTGCCACCGCCTCGCCGACCAGCCAGGCCACCGCCGCACCGGCACCGGCCTCGTGCAGGTCCGGTCGGGTCCCGAGCCAGATCGCCAGCTGTGCGAGCGCGGCGGTCCCCACGAAGACCCGGCGACTCCCGAGAACTCCCGCCACGGTGGTCACCCGCCGGCGCGACAGGCCGTGGTGTACCGCGGGCGGCCGGCGAGGTCGGGATGGTCCTCGACGTCGGTGAACCCGCCGTGCGCACGGACCAGCGCCGGCAGCGAGCCGCCCTGCGCGTCGGCGTGCTCGATGCCGACCTGGCCGCCGGGGCGCAGCAGCCGGGCGGCGGTGACCAGCAGGCCGCGGACGACGTCGAGGCCGTCGGGCCCGCCCCACAGCGCGAGCGGCGGATCGTGGTCGGCCACCTCGCGGGGCACCCGCGCGCCGTCGGGCACGTACGGCGGATTGGAGACGACGACGTCGACGGTGCCCTCGAGCGCGCGCAGGAGCTCCGGGTCGGTCATGTCCCCGGCGAGGACCTCGACCGGGGTGTCCCCCGCCGCTGCCCGCGCCGCGGCGTTGTGCCGCGTCCACTCGATCGCTCCCGGATCGCGCTCGACGGCGACGACGCGCGCGCCGGGGAGCTCCTGGGCGATCGACAGGGCCAGCGCGCCCGAACCCGACCCGAGGTCGACGACGACCGGCGCGGTCCGCCCGGCCAGCCGCTCGAGGACCCACCCGGCCAGCTGCTCGGTCTCCGGCCGCGGCACGAAGACGCCGGGGCCGACGGCGAGTTCGAGGTGGCGGAACGGCGCCCGCCCGGTGAGGTGCTGCAACGGCACGCGGTCGGCCCGCTGGGCCAGCAGCTCGCCGAACCGGCCGGCGACGTCGTCCGGCACGTCGTCCAGCGTGAGCAGCCGCGCGCGGGGCACGGACAGCGCGTGGGCGAGCAGCAGCTCGGCGTCCACACGGGGCGACTCGACCCCGGCGTCGGCCAGCCGGCGCACGGCGTCGGCCAGCAGCGCGCGGGCGTTCAGGACCCGGCCGCCAGCAGCTCGGCGGTGTGCGCGGTGCTCAGCGCGTCGATGACCGCATCGAGATCGCCGTCGAGCACCTGGTCGAGGTTGTAGGCCTTGTAGTTGACCCGATGGTCGGAGATCCGGTTCTCCGGGAAGTTGTAGGTGCGCACCCGCTCGCTGCGGTCGACGGTGCGGACCTGGCTGCGCCGCTGGTCGCTCGCGGCCGCGGCCGCCTCCTCGCGGGCGGCGACCAGCAGCCGGGAGCGCAGCACGCGCAGGGCGGACTCCCGGTTCTGCAGCTGGCTCTTCTCGTTCTGCGAGCTGACCACGATGCCCGTAGGGATGTGGGTGATGCGGACGGCGGAGTCGGTGGTGTTCACGCTCTGGCCGCCCGGGCCCGACGAGCGGAAGACGTCGATGCGCAGGTCGTTCGGGTCGACCGTCACGTCGACCTCCTCCGCCTCCGGCAGGACGAGGACCCCGGCGGCGGAGGTGTGGATGCGGCCCTGGCTCTCGGTCGCCGGCACCCGCTGCACGCGGTGCACCCCGCCCTCGAACTTCAGCCGCGGCCAGACACCCTCGTCGCCGCGCGCCTTGACCGCCACGGAGACGTCCTTGTAGCCGCCGAGTTCGGCGTCCACGGCGTCGATCACCTCGGTCGACCAGCCGCGGCGCTCCGCGTAGCGCAGGTACATGCGCAGCAGGTCGCCGGCGAACAGCGCCGATTCGGCGCCGCCCTCCCCCGCCTTGATCTCGAGGATGACGTCCTTGTCGTCGTCGGGGTCCTTCGGCAGCAGCTGCTCACGCAGCCGCTCGCTCAGCTCGCCGATGCGCTCCTCGAGCGTCGTCGCCTCTCCGGCGAACGACGGGTCCTCCGCCGCGAGCTCCCGTGCGGTCGCGAGGTCGCCGCGCGCCTCCTCGAGGGCACGCGCGGTCTCCACGACGGGTGCGAGCTGGGCGTAGCGACGGCCGAGCCGGCGGGCGCGGGCCTGATCGGCGTGCACGGCCGGATCGGCGAGCTCGCCCTCCAGCGACGCGTGCTCCGCGAGCAGCGTGCCCAGCCGCTCAGGGGCGGCGTCGGTGCTGGTCATGGCAACTGCCTCTCGTACGGCACTTATGGCCGAGACTGCCGGTGGTCCGGACATGACGACGGCGCCCGCCCCGCCCCGTCGAAGGGGCGGGCGCGGGCGCCGTCGAAGGGGCGGGCGCGGGCGCCGTCGGAGGTGCTACTTGTCGGCCGGAGCGCCGGCGGTGCGCTTGCCGAACCGCTTCTCGAAGCGGGCGACGCGACCACCGGTGTCGAGGATCTTCTGCTTGCCGGTGTAGAAGGGGTGGCACGCCGAGCAGACCTCGACGGTCAGCTGACCGGTCGGGGACGTGCTGCGGGTGGTGAAGGTGTTGCCGCAGCCGCAGGTCACCGTGGTGACGTTGTAGGCCGGGTGGATGTCGGACTTCATGTCGCCTCTTCCGAGAAAGTCTGTGTCGTTCGTGGGGTGGAACGCCGGGGGGCGTGAGGTATTCCGTCGTGATGACGTAGCCCCGCCGGCGACGCTCGATCGAGAAGTATCCCCGATCGCTACTCGTTCCCGGGCCCCAGGGTGGTCTTCTGGATCTGCATGAGGAACTCGATGTTGTTGCGCGTCTTCTTGAGCTTGTCGAGCAGGAGCTCGAGCGCCTGCTGCGGCTCCAGCGCACCGAGCACCCGGCGGAGCTTGATGACGATGGCCAGCTCGTCGGGCGACATGAGGATCTCCTCCTTGCGCGTGCCCGACGCGTTGACGTCGACCGCCGGGAAGACCCGCTTGTCCGCCAGCCGGCGGTCGAGCTTGATCTCGGCGTTACCGGTGCCCTTGAACTCCTCGAAGATGACCGTGTCCATCGTCGAGCCGGTCTCGACCAGCGCCGAGGCGATGATCGTCAGCGACCCGCCGTTCTCGATGTTGCGGGCGGCGCCGAGGAAGCGCTTGGGCGGGTAGAGCGCCGTGGAGTCGACACCACCGGAGAGGATCCGGCCACTGGCGGGAGCCGCCAGGTTGTAGGCGCGGCCGAGCCGGGTGATCGAGTCCAGCAGGACGACGACGTCGTGCCCCATCTCGACCAGGCGCTTGGCCCGCTCGATGGAGAGCTCGGCGACCGTGGTGTGGTCCGACGGCGGCCGGTCGAAGGTCGAGGCGATGACCTCACCCTTCACCGAGCGCTGCATGTCGGTGACCTCCTCGGGCCGCTCGTCGACGAGGACGACCATGAGGTGGCACTCGGGGTTGTTGCGCGTGATCGCGTTGGCGATCGACTGCAGCACCATCGTCTTGCCGGCCTTCGGCGGGCTGACGATCAGCGCGCGCTGCCCCTTGCCGATCGGCATGACCAGGTCGATGACCCGGGTGGTCAGCATGTGCGGCTCGGTCTCCAGCCGCAGACGCTCCTGCGGGTAGAGCGGCGTCAGCTTGGTGAACTCCGGGCGGTTCTTCGCCTGCTCGGGCTCGAGGCCGTTGACCGTGTCGAGACGGACCAGCGCGTTGTACTTGTCCTTGCGCTCGCCGTCGCGCGGCTGCCGGACGGCGCCGGTGATGGCGTCACCGCGGCGCAGGCCGTACCGCCGCACCTGCGAGAGGGAGACGTAGACGTCGTTGGGCCCGGTCAGGTAGCCCGACGTCCGCACGAACGCGTAGTTGTCGAGGACGTCGAGGATGCCGGCGACCGGCAGCAGGACGTCGTCCTCGCTGATGGTCGGCTCGCCCTGCTCGAAGCGCTCGCGACCACCGGTCCCGCCCCGCTTGTTGCGGTCGCGGTAGCGACGCCCGCGACGGCCGCGGCCGCCCTCGAAGTCGTCGTCGTCCTCGTCGTTGCGGTCGTTGGTGCGGCCGACGTCGTTGCGGTTGTCGTTGCGGTTGTCCGGACGGCCGCCGCGCTCGTTGCGCTCGTTCCGGTCGGGACCACGGTTGCCCTCACGCGCGCCGCCGTCGCGGTTGCCGTCACGGCCACCGTCGCGGTTGCCGGCGTCGCGGTTGGCGGGCCGGTCGGTGCGATCGGTGCGGTCAGCGACCTCCCGGGCGCCGTCGCGGTCGCGGTTGCGGGCGTTGCGGTCGCGGTTGCGCTGGGGGCGCTCGCCGTCGGTGCGCTGGTCACCGTCGGCGGGCGCGTCGGTCGGGGCGGACGCGGTGGCCTCGGCCGCGGGGGTGGGGGCGGCGGCGTCGGAGCCCACGGCGTCGCCACGGGAGTCGGTGTCGGCACCGGCGGTGTCGACGACCGGGGCGCCGGCGGGACGGCGGGCGGACCGTCGGGTGCGCACGCTGCGCGTCTCACCACTGTTGTCGCCGGTGGTGGACTCGGTCAGGGGGCCGCCGTTGGCGCCGCCGGTGATCGGGGCCTCGAGGGGCGCGGAGGAGGCCGCGACGCCGCGGGCCTCGGGCGCGCCGTGCGCGGAGGCGGTGGTGCCGGCGTCGTCGGTGCGCGGGGCACCGTTCGCGGGCGTGCTGGAGGTGCCGGACGGGGCCGGGACGCCGCCCACCTGACGGGCGGAGATGGCGGCGACGAGATCGCCCTTGCGCATCCGGCCGGTGCCGGAGATGCCGAGCTCGGTCGCCAGGCGCTGCAGTTCGGGCAGCAGCATTCCCGACAGTCCGTTGCCGCGGCGACGGGAACCCGTCGTCCCAGAAGCGGCAGGTGCCTCAGCCGTGCCGGACGCGCCCTGCGCGCCGGTGCCGGCGAGGTCGGTGGTTTCGCTCACGTACAGGTCCTTCCCTGCGGTGACCTGCGCCTACCAGCGCAGGGGGTGCCCGGTCCCTGTCGGGTCCGGCCCGGAGGCGAGAGCGCAAAAGGGAACGGGTGGAGAAAAGTGCGGGGCGGATCAGCGGCGAAGAGAGTTCGTCTGCTTCGGCCCCGCGCGAGGCTCGCCCGAGTGGGCGGCTACGCCGTGAGCCTAGACGCAGCTCACAGGCGAGACAACACCGGTCGTTCCCGGCGTGTTCCCCGTTACCGAGACGATACCTGACCTGTGTCGTCCAGCACTCGCGCCCCCTGCACATCGACCTCGAGAGGCAGCACCGTCCACCCCGACGGGATGAGCTCGGCGATCTCTCGCACCCGGACGGCGCCGGCGGGACCGCCGTCCGGGTCGTCCGGATGCCGGTGGGTCAGGACGAGCAGGCTCGGGCCGGCGCCGGAGACGACGGCCGGGAACTCCGCCGCCCGCAACCGGTCCAGGAGTGCGAGCGACTCCGGCATGGCCGCGGCCCGCTGCCGCTGGTGCAGCCGGTCCTCGGTGGCCTCGAGCAACAGAGCCGGTTCCTGCGTGAGCGCGTGGGTGAGCAGGGCGGCGCGACCGGCGTTGAAGGCGGCGTCGGCGTGGGACACCGTCTGCGGCAGCAGGCCGCGGGCGACGTGCGTCGACAGCGTCGCGTCCGGGACGAGCACCACCGGCAGGATCTCGGGCGAGACGGTCAGGCTGTCGGCGATCGGGCCGCGCGCGGTGTCCCAGCTCAGCGTGGCACCGCCGAGGAGGCACGCCGCCACGTTGTCCGGGTGCCCCTCCATCTCGGTGACCAGCCGCAGGACGGCGTCCAGGTCGATGCCCTCGACGTCGGGGCACAGCGCCCAGGCACCCAGCACCCCCGCGACGACGGCGGCGGCCGAGGACCCCATTCCGCGCCCCTGCGGGATGGCGTTCTCCGCGACCACGCGCAGGCCCGGCGGCGACCAGCCCAACTCGGCGCACGCGGCGCGGAAGGCGCGCACCACCAGGTGCGACTCGTCGGTCGGCAGCTCGCCGGCGCCCACGCCGGAGACCTCGACCGCCAGGCCGGAGGGCTGGACGGCGAACTCGAGGACGTCGTGGCGGCTCAGCGCGAGGCCGGCGCAGTCGAACGCCGGCCCGAGGTTCGCGCTGGTCGCCGGGACGCGGACCCTGGCCGCGCTCACAGGCCCAGGTGCGCGGCGGCCGCAGCGGCGTCCACCGGAACCGTCTCCGGCGCCGGTGCGCCCGAGATCGCCCACTCCGGGTCCTTGAGCCCGTTGCCGGTCACCGTGCACACGACCCGCTGGCCGGGGGCGAGCTCACCGGCGGCGGCGGTCTTGAGCAGGCCCGCCACCGAGGCCGCGGACGCCGGCTCCACGAACACGGCCTCGCTGCGGGCCAGCAGCCGGTAGGCGGCGAGGATCTCCCGGTCGGTGACGGCGTCGATGCGGCCGCCGGACTCGTCGCGGGCGGCCAGCGCCTTGGTCCACGAGGCCGGGTTGCCGATGCGGATCGCCGTCGCGATCGTCTCCGGGTGCTCGACGACCTTCCCGGTCACGATCGGGGCCGAGCCGGCCGCCTGGAACCCCCACATGTGCGGCGTGCGCGAGCCGATGCCGTCGGCGGCGTACTCGCGGTAGCCCTGCCAGTAGGCGGTGATGTTGCCGGCGTTGCCGACCGGGAGGCAGTGGATGTCCGGGGCGTCGCCGAGGGTGTCCACGATCTCGAACGAGGCGGTCTTCTGCCCCTCGATGCGGAACTGGTTGACGCTGTTGACCAGGCTGACCGGATAGTCGATCGACAGCTTGCTGGCCAGCGCCAGGCAGTCGTCGAAGTTGCCGTCGACCTGCAGCAGCTTGGCGCCGTGCACCAGCGCCTGGGCGAGCTTGCCCATGGCGATCTTGCCCCGCGGGACGAGCACGGCGCAGACGAGCCCGGCGCGCGCGGCGTAGGCGGCGGCACTGGCGCTGGTGTTGCCGGTGGAGGCGCAGATGACGGCCTGCGCGCCCTCCTCGACGGCCTTGCTGATCGCCATCGTCATGCCGCGGTCCTTGAACGACCCCGTCGGGTTCGCCCCCTCGACCTTGAGGAAGACCTCGCAGCCGGTGCGGCGGGACAGCTCGGCGGCCGGCAGCAGCGGGGTGGCGCCCTCCTGCAGGGTCACGACCGGGGTCGAGGCGCTCACCGGCAGCCGGGAGCGGTAGGCCTCGATCAACCCGGGCCAGGCCGGCGAGACGGTCGTCGGTACCGGGCTCACGTCAGTCCCTCCACGCGCAGGACGCTGGTCACGTCCCGGACCGCGGGCATGTCCCGCAGCGCCGCGATCGTGGCAGACAGCGCCGCGTCCGGGGCGCTGTGCGTGACGATCACGAGCGTGGCGGCGTCCCCGTGCCCGTCCTGGCGGACGGTGGAGATGCTGACGTCGTGCCGCGCGAACTCCTGCGCGACGGTGGCCAGCACGCCGGGCTTGTCCGCGACGTCGAGGCTCACGTGGTAGCGGGTCGGGGTGTCGGCCATGGTGCGCACCGGCAGGTTCGCGTAGCCCGTCGTCCCCTGCCCGGCCGCACCGGCCAGCCGGTTGCGGGCGACGGCGACGAGGTCACCGAGGACGGCGCTGGCGGTCGGCTCTCCCCCGGCCCCCTGGCCGTAGAACATCAGCTGCCCGGCGGCCTCGGCCTCGACGAACACCGCGTTGAAGGCCCCGCCGACGGCGGCCAGCGGGTGCGAGGTCGGGATCATCGCGGGGTGCACGCGGACGGCGACCGAGTCGCCTTCGCCGTTCGTCACCCGCTCGCAGATGGCGAGCAGTTTCACGGTGCAGCCGATCTCGGCGGCGCGGGCGACGTCGGTGGCCGACACCGCGGAGATGCCCTCGCGGTGCACGTCGGCCGCCGTGACCGGCGTGTGGAAGGCCAGCGAGGCGAGGATCGCCGCCTTGGAGGCGGCGTCGAAGCCGTCGATGTCGGCGGTCGGGTCGGCCTCGGCATAGCCGAGGTCGGTCGCCTCCGCCAGCGCCTCGGCGAAGCCGGCGCCGGTCTCGGCCATGCGCGACAGGATGTAGTTGGTCGTGCCGTTGACGATGCCGACCACGCGCCGCAGCTGGTCGCCGGCGAGCGACTCGCGCAGCGGTCGGAGCAGCGGGATCGCCCCGGCGACGGCGGCCTCGTAATAGAGGTCGACCCCTGCCTTGGCGGCCGCGGCGTGCAGCGCGACGCCGTCCTCGGCGAGGAGCGCCTTGTTGGCGCTGACCACCGAGGCCCCGGACTCGAACGCCTCGAGGATGAGCGTGCGCGCGGGCTCGATGCCGCCGATCACCTCGACCACGAGGTCGACGTCGTCCCGGGTGACCAGGGCGTGCGCGTCGGTGGTGAGCAGGTGCGCCGGGACGTCGGGGTGGTGCGCCGGACGGCGCACCGCGATGCCGACCACCTCGACCCCGCGGCCGATGCGGGCGGAGAGGTCCTCGGCCTGCTCGTCGAGCAGTCGCAGGACCTGTCGGCCGACCGTGCCGCAGCCCAGCAGCGCGACCTTGAGCGGACCACTCACGAGTGAACTCCCACCGGGTGCTCGGGTGCGGGCTGCGATGGTGCGGGCGAGTCGGCCGCCCGTCCGGCGAGCACCGCGTCGAGGGCGAACACGTCGGCCAGCGTCTGCCGGCGGACGATCTCGGTGGCGGTCCCCTCGCGGACGGCGACCACCGGGGGCTTGAGCAGGTAGTTGTAGTTGCTGGCCATCGACCAGCAGTAGGCGCCGGTGGCGGCGACGGCGAGCAGGTCGCCCGCCTGCACATCCGAGGGCAGCCACAGGTCGCGGACCAGGATGTCGCCGCTCTCGCAGTGCTTGCCGACGACGCGGCAGAGGGCCGGCGCCGCGTCCGACGTGCGGTTGGCCAGCACGCAGGTGTAGCTGGCGTCGTAGAGGGCGGTGCGGATGTTGTCGCTCATCCCGCCGTCCACCGAGACATAGTTGCGCACCAGGGGCGTGCCGGGCGCGCCGCTCGCACCGAGGCGGACCGGCTTGATCGTGCCGATCTCGTAGAGGGTCACGGTGCCGGGCCCGGCGACCGCGCGGCCGGGCTCGACCGCGAGCCGGGGCACCGGCAGGTCCAGTGCCGCGCACTCGGCCGCCACCACGGCGCGCAGCCGGGCGGCGACGTCGGCCGGCGCAACGGGGTCGTCCTCGGCCAGGTAGGCGATGCCGAAGCCACCGCCGAGATTCAGCTCGCCGAGCACCTCCCCCGTGGCCTGGCGCACCTGACCGAGCAGGCCGACCACGCGGTGCGCGGCGGCCTCGAAGCCGGCGGTGTCGAAGATCTGCGAGCCGATGTGGCTGTGGATCCCGGCGAGCGCCAGCGCCGGCTCCCGGATGACCCGCACGGCGGCGGCGAGCGCGTCGCCGGTCGCCAGCGAGAAGCCGAACTTCTGGTCCTCGTGCGCGGTGGCGATGAACTCGTGGGTGTGCGCCTCGATGCCGACGGTGGCGCGGATGAGGACGGCGACCGGCGCGCCACCCGACTCGACCCGGGCGGCGGCGAGCGGGATCAGCCGCTCGATCTCGTCGAAGGAGTCCAGCACGATGCGGCCGATGCCCGCGTCGACGGCCAGCGCCAGCTCGACCAGGGACTTGTTGTTGCCGTGCAGCGCGATGCGCTGAGCCGGGAAGCCCGCGGCCAGCGCCAGGCTGAGCTCGTTGCCGCTGCACGCGTCGAGGTGCAGCCCGTCCTCGGCGATCCACCGGGCGACCTGGCCGCAGAGGAATGCCTTCGACGCGTAGTGCACGTCGGCGCCGTCGAAGGCGGCGGCGAAGCCTGCGGCACGGCCGCGGAAGTCGGCCTCGTCGAGCACGAAGAGCGGGGTGCCGTGCTCCCGGGCCAGGTCGGTGACCGCACGGCCGCCGAGGTGCAGCTCCCCGTCGACCCGCTCGGCCGACCCGGGCCAGACCTGCGGGTCGAGGACGCCGAGATCGGCCGGCGGCGCCCCCGCGGCGGTCGGCTGGGCCAGCCCTCCGTGCAGCGGGCCCGCGGGATGCGCCCTCATGTGCCCTCCCCGGGGGTGCCGTCCGTTTCCACGAGTGGACCAGCGGGGTGCGCCCTCACATCCGCTCCGGTGCCTGTACGCCCAACACGTCCAGGCCGTTGCGCAGCACGGTGGCGGTGGCCGCGCACAGCCAGAGCCGGGCCGTGGTCAGCGCCGTCACCTCCTCGTCGCCGCGGGGCAGCACCCGGCAGGAGTCGTAGAAGCGGTGGTAGGTGCCGGCCAGCTCCTCGAGGTACCGGGCCACCCGGTGCGGCGCGCGCAGCTCCGCGGCGGCCGCCAGCACCCGCGGGAACTCGCCGATGGCCCGCAGCAGGTCGTTCTCGCGCTCGTGGCCGAGCTGGGTGACGTCGACGTCGCCCGGCTCGCCCAGGGAGATGCCGAGGTCCGCCGCGTTGCGCAGCACCGAGGAGATGCGAGCGTGCGCGTACTGCACGTAGAAGACCGGGTTGTCGTTGGTCTGCCGGCTCCACAGGTCCAGGTCGAGGTCGATCTGCTGGTCGATGGAGGCGCGGGCCAGGGCGTAACGGGCGGCGTCCGCCCCGATCACGTCGACCAGGTCGGCCAGGTTGACCACCGTGCCGGCCCGCTTGCTCATCCGCACCGGCTCGCCGTCGCGCACGAGGTTGACCAGCTGGCCGAGCAGGATCTCCAGGTTGGCCGCCGGGTCGTCGCCCATCGCGGCCACCAGTGCCTTGTACCGGCCCACGTAGCCGGCGTGGTCGGCGCCCAGCATGATCACGACCTTGTCGAAGCCGCGGTCGCGCTTGTTGAGGTAGTACGCGCAGTCCGCGGCGAAGTACGTGGGCTCGCCGTCGCTCTTGACCAGCACGCGGTCCTTGTCGTCGCCGAAGTCCGTCGTCCGCAGCCACACGGCGCCGTCGGTCTCGTAGACGTGCCCCTGCTCGCGCAGCCGTGCGATCGCCTTCTCCAGCGCTCCGGTCTCGTGCAGGGTGCGCTCGCTGAAGTAGACGTCGAAGACGACGCCGAAGGCGGCGAGGGAGGAGCGGATCTCGTCCCACATGAGCTCCACGCCGCTGGTCCGGAAGACGCGCACCTGCTCGTCGTCGTCCCGTTCGAGCAGGCCCGGCTCGGCCGCCACCACCTGCGCGGCGATGTCGTCGATGTAGGTGCCGGCGTAGCCGTCCTCCGGCACCGGCCGACCCTGCGCGACGGCCTGCAGGCTGCGCGCGAACCGGTCGATCTGTGCCCCGGCGTCGTTGAAGTAGTACTCCCGCGTCACGGAGGCGCCGCTGGCCTCGAGCAGCCGGCCCAGCGCGTCGCCGACCGCCGCCCAGCGGGTGCCGCCGATGTGCACCGGACCGGTCGGGTTGGCCGAGACGAACTCGAGGTTGAGGTTCTGCCCGGCGAGCACCTCGGTGCGCCCGTAGCTCTCACCGGCGGTGACGGCCTGGACGGCGATCTGCCCGAGGACCCCCTGCGCGAGCGTGATGTTGAGGAAGCCCGGGCCGGCGACGTCGACGGTCTCGACGCCCGGCCGGCGGCGGAGCTCACCGGCCAGCAGTTCGGCCACCTCGCGGGGCGGGCGGCCCGCGGGCTTGGCGAGGCGCAGCGCCACGTTCGTCGCGTAGTCGCCGTGCTCGGGGTTCTTCGGCCGCTCGATGACGACGTCGCCCGGTACGTCGACGGGCAGCTCACCACGGTCGACGACCGCGGCGACGGCGGTCCGGACGACGTCCTGCAGCTGCTCCGGTGTCACCGCACGAGCGTACTGACCGCCCCGGTGGCCCTCGGGTGCCAGGGGGATCATCAGGCACGCGACCTAGACTCGCGCGGCGACGGGTGAATGCGCCCCGCACCGACACCCCGCACGGAACCCCAGCATGGAGGAGAGGCCTTGGCCAAGGATCGCAAGCCCGAGAACGGCGCGACGCGCGGCACGGCCTCCCGGCCCGGCGGCGCCTCCCGGGCAGGCGGCGCGCGCGGCGGCAAGGGCGGGCGCACCCGTCCGCCGACGCAGGTGGTCGCGCAGCAGCGGCCGTGGGGGCTGATCATCGCCGCGGTGCTCGTGGTGGTCTTCGCCGCCGGCGCGATCGGCTACGCGCTCGTGCAGGTCAACAAGGCCAACGCGGACAAGGTCGCGTCGATCGACGAGATCTCCGGCGCGAAGACCTACGACTACGCCGCGGGCCAGAAGCACGTGACCACCCCGGTCGACTACAAGGAGGCGCCACCGGTCGGCGGTCCGCACGACGGCGAGTGGGCAGACTGCACCGGCACCGTCTACACGGTCGACATCCGCCACGAGAACGCGGTGCACAGCCTCGAGCACGGCGCGGTCTGGATCACCTACAACCCCGACCAGGTGTCCAAGTCCGACGTCGCGACGCTCGCGAAGCTGGTCGACGGCGAGTCCGGCCGGATGCTGTCCCCCTACAAGGGCCTCGACTCCCCGATCAGCCTGCAGGCGTGGAACACCCAGCTGAAGGTCGACAAGGCCGACGACAAGCGGATCAAGCAGTTCGCCGACCTGATGACCTACAAGGCGAACCTGGAGCCCGGCGCCAGCTGCGAGAACCCGACGTTCGTCAGCTCTCCGCTGGTGCAGGGCGACTCCAGCCGCGGCACCGACGGCATGACCGACAGCGCGACGACGACGACGCCCGAGGCCGGCGCGACCCGGACGACCGCTCCCTGACCCGCCCGACCGACCATGAAGGGGTGACCTCCGTGAACACGCCCGCCGGTCCTCAGCGCAGCGCGTTGCGGACGGTCCTGCTGGCCGTCATCGCGGTGGGCCTGGTCCTCCTGGGCGGGGGCCTGGCGGTGGCGCTGGGCATCGGGCGGACCTCTGCCGACACCCCCACGGCGGACTCGGTGGACGCCGGCTTCTCCCGCGACATGGCGCGGCACCACCTGCAGGGCGTCGAGATGGCGAACCTGGCCCCCCAGCGCAGCCAGGACGACGACGTCCGCCGGCTCGCCTTCGACATCTCCTCGACGCAGACCAACCAGGCGGGGCGGATGCAGGGCTGGCTGACGCTGTGGGGCCTGCCCCTCTCCGGCGGCGGGCCGATGGCCTGGATGGCCGACAGCGGGCACGCCGGCCACGACATGGCCGGGATGGGCATGACCTCGAGCGGGCTCATGCCCGGGATGGCCACCGAGAACGAGCTCGCGCACCTGCGGGGGCTGTCGGGCAAGGCGTTCGACGTCGAGTTCCTCCGGCTGATGATCCGGCACCACCAGGGCGGCAAGGACATGGCCGAGTACGGGGCCGAGCACGCCGACCTCCCCGCCGTCCGCGACCTGGCGCGGTCGATCGTCCAGAGCCAGACGGCCGAGACCACCCTGATGGCACAGATGCTCACCGACCGCGGCGGGACACCGCTGCCCGCACCCTGACGACCGCCGTCCTCGTCGCCCGGACGGGCTGGTAACTTCTCCTCTGCCCCACCACGACGAGCCCCCGTAGCTCAGGGGATAGAGCACCGCCCTCCGGAGGCGGGTGCGCAGGTTCGAATCCTGCCGGGGGCACTTTTCTTCTGACGAGGATGTCGAGAACGCAGCATCGGCTCCGTCCTCGGGGTGCACGCGGCCACGATGGGCCGCACCAGCACCGAGGAGAACGACGATGGCCAAGTACCTGCTGCTCAAGCACTACCGGGGCGCCCCGACGCCGGTCAACGACGTGCCGATGGAGAAGTGGACGCCCGAGGAGATCTCGGCGCACATGCAGTACATGCACGACTTCGCCGCTCGGCTCGAGAACACCGGCGAGTTCGTCGACGGCCAGGCGCTGGCGCCGGAGGGGTCGTGGGTCCGGTACGACGGCGAGGGCCGGCCTCCGGTCACCGACGGCCCGTTCGCCGAGACCAAGGACCTCATCGCCGGCTGGATGGTGATCGACGTCGACAGCCACGAGCGCGCCCTCGAGCTGGCCGGCGAGCTGTCGGCCGCGCCGGGCGCAGGTGGGAAGCCGATCCACGAGTGGCTCGAGGTGCGGCCCTTCCTGACCGCGCCGCCCACCATCACCGACTGACGCCGTCCATGGACGACGTCCTCCTCCGGAGCCTCACGCCGGAGGTGCTGGGCGTCCTCGTCCGCCGCGGGGCCGACTTCGCGGCGGCCGAGGACGCCGTCCAGGACGCGCTGGTCGAGGCGGTCCGCGCCTGGCCGGCCGACCCGCCGCGGGACCCGAAGGGCTGGCTGATCACCGTGGCCTGGCGCCGGTTCCTCGACGCGACCCGCGCCGACGCCGCCCGGCGCCGGCGGGAGGACGTCGTCGACGAGGAGCCGGCGCCGGGGCCCGTCACCGGGGTCGACGACACGCTCCGGCTCTACTTCCTGTGCGCGCACCCGTCGCTGACACCGTCGTCGGCGGTCGCGCTCACGCTGCGTGCCGTCGGCGGGCTGACCACCCGCCAGATCGCCCAGGCCTACCTCGTGCCCGAGGCGACCATGGCGCAGCGGATCAGCCGGGCGAAGCGCACCGTCTCCGGTGTCCGGTTCGACTCCCCGGGCGACGTCGCCACCGTGCTGCGCGTCCTCTACCTCGTCTTCAACGAGGGCTACTCCGGCGACGTCGACCTCGCCGCGGAGGCCATCCGGCTCACGCGGCAGCTCGCGGCAGGCATCGACCACCCCGAGGTGGCCGGGCTGCTCGCCCTCATGCTGCTGCACCACGCCCGGCGTGCCGCCCGGACGGCGGCCGACGGCAGCCTCGTGCCGCTCGCCGAGCAGGACCGCGACCGGTGGGACACCGCCCTGATCGCCGAGGGCGTGGGAATCCTCCAGGCGGCACTGGCCCGCGACCGGCTCGGCGAGTTCCAGGCCCAGGCCGCGATCGCGGCGCTCCACGCCGATGCGCGCACCGCGGCGGAGACCGACTGGGTGCAGATCGTCGAGTGGTACGACGAGCTCGCCCGGCTCACCGACAGCCCGGTGGTCCAGCTCAACCGCGCGGTCGCCGTCGGCGAGGCCGACGGACCACGGGCCGGGCTCGCGGCGCTCGCCGAACTGGACGAGACCCTGCCCCGCCACACCGCGGTGGCGGCGTACCTGCACGAGCGCGACGGCGACCTCGCGACGGCGGCGCGGCTGTACGCCGAGGCGGCGCGGCGGTCGTCCGACGCCGCCGAGCGCGACCACCTCGTGCGGCAGGCCGCCCGGCTCAACGCGCGCCGCTGACCCGTCGCGCCTCACCGCCTCGGTCCCGGTTCCGCGGTTACGGCACCTCGTCGTAGCGCGTGTAGATCGCGGCCATCGATCCGGTCGGGTCCAGCTTGGACAGGATCGCGTCGCCGATGGCCGCCAACTGGTCGATCTGCTCGGCAGTGAGCGCGTCGACGACGTGCTGCCGGACGTTCGCCACGTGGCCGGGTGCCGCCTCGCGCACCTTCGCCCAGCCGGCCTCGGTGAGCCGGGCGTTGGTCGCCCGGCGGTCCTCCGGGCACGGAAAGCGCTCCACCAGGCCCCGGGCCTCCAGACGGGTCACCACGTGCGAGAGCCGCGGCAGTGTCGCGTTCGTCTGCCGCGCGAGCTCGGTCATCCGAAGCGTGCGGTCGGGGGCCTCCGAGAGCATCGCCAGGACGTAGTACTCGAACTCGGTCACGTCGGCGTCCCGGCGCAGCTGCGCGTCCAGGGCGCCCGGGAGCAGCTCGAGCACCCCCCGGAGGCGGATCCATGCGCGAAGCTGTGGGCCGTCGAGCCACGGTGTGTCCACGGTCACATCCTCGTCCGGAATCGTTGTAGCTACAAGCGTGCTACCCATGATGACAGTTGTAGCAACAACCAGTCGCCACCCCCTAAGGAGCACCGTCATGGCAGTCGTGAGCATCATCGGCACCGGCAACATGGGTTCGGCCATCGCCGACGTCGTCCGCAGGGGCGGCAACACCGTCGAGCTGATCGGCCACGGCGACTCGGACAAGCCGGTCACCGGCGACGTCGTCGTCCTCGCCGTCTACTACGGCGCGGTCTCCGACGTGGTCGCGCAGCGCGGCGAGCAGTTGGCCGGCAAGGTCGTCGTCGACATCACCAACCCGGTCAACACCGAGACGTTCGACTCGCTCGTCGTCCCGGCCGACGGCTCCGCCACCGCCGAGATCGCGGCGGCCCTGCCGCAGTCCCGCGTGGTCAAGGCGTTCAACACCACCTTCGCCGCCACCCTGGCCGCCGGCACCCTCGGCGAACAGCCGACGACCGTCCTGATCTCCGGGGACGACGCCGACGCCAAGTCCCTGCTGGCCGGCATCGTCACCGCCGGTGGCCTGCGGGCCGTGGACGCCGGGTCGCTGCGCCGGGCCCGTGAGCTCGAGGCGCTGGGCTTCCTGCAGATCGGCCTCGCCGCCGGCGAGAAGATCGGCTGGACCGGCGGCTTCGCCGTCGTCGCCTGACGACCGCCCCTCCCCCGACCGCACGGCGCGGGGGCGGCCGCCACCGGCCGCTCTCGCGCGCCTTCCCTCCCCGAGGAGCCCCCGTGACCACGCCTGCCTCCAGCACCGCCGCGGCCGACGCCCGCATCCCGGCGGAGCACCCGTTCGCCGCGCACCTGCGGCGGGCCGCCGCCCTCGAGGCGGCCACCCCGCACCGGGCCTGGACGCCGGAGGACGGGCCGCTGCCCAGCCTCTACCTGTCCCACGGGGGCGGCCCCATGCCGTTCGCCAGCACCGAGTGGCTGGACCCCCTGCACGACTGGGCCCGGTCGCTGCCCAAGCCGAAGGCGATCCTGGTCGTGAGCGCGCACTGGGAGTCCGCGCCGCTGTCGGTCAGCGCCGCCCGGCCCAGCGAGCTGGTGTACGACTTCGGCGGCTTCGACCCGCTCTACTACACCTTCCGCTACGACACCCCCGACGGCGGTGAGCTCGCCCGCGAGGTCGTGACTCTGATGCCGGACACCGAGCACGTGCACGAGCACGCGCGGCGCGGCCTCGACCACGGCGCCTGGGTGCCGCTCAAGATCATGTACCCGGCGGCCGACGTCCCGGTGCTGCAGCTGAGCCTGCCCACCGAGGACCCGGACCGACTGCTGGCCCTGGGCGAACGGCTCCGCCCGCTGCGCGAGGACGGCGTGCTGGTCGTGGGATCGGGGCACATGACGCACGGCCTGCCGTTCCTGACGCGCGAGATGTTCACCGAGAACAAGGTGCCGGGCTGGTCCGCGGATTTCGACGCCTGGGCCGCCGACGCGCTGGCCCGGGGCGACGTCGCCGAGCTCGCCCGCTTCCGCACCGCCGCGCCCGGCATGCCCTACGCGCACCCGACGGTGGAGCACTTCACCCCGCTGTTCGTGACCCTGGGCGCCGCCACCGACCCGACCGCACCGGTGGTCACGACCCTCGACGGCTACGGCGTCGGCCTCTCCCGGCGCTCGTTCCAGGCGGCCTGATCGGGGCCGCCGGGCACGACGCCGGTCAGCCGGTGAGCATCCCGCCCTCGACGGGCAGGGTCGTGCCGGTGACGTACCCGCCGGCGTCGCTCACGAGGAAGATCAGTGCGGCGGCCAGCTCCTCCGGCTCGCCCTTGCGCCCGGCGAGCACCCGCGGCATCTGCGACTCCAGGTAGCCCTCGGCGTAGTTGTCGGTCATCTCCGAGGCGAAGAAGCCTGGCGCCAGCGCGTTCACCCGGATGCCCTTGCGGCCCGTCCACTGCTGGGCCAGGTCGCGGGTGAGCCCGATCAGCCCCGCCTTGCTCGCGGCGTACGCGGCCTGCGGCAGCCCAGCGGTGGTCAGCCCGAGGATGCTCGAGATGTTGACGATCGAGCTGCCCGGCGCCATCACCCGGCCGCATGCCTGCGCCATCCAGTAGCAGCCGTTGAGGTTGACGTCGATGACCTGGCGGAACTGCTCGGGCGTCTCGCGGGTGGCCGGCACCGCCGTCCCGATGCCCGCGTTGTTGACCAGGATGTCGACCCGGCCGAACTCGGCGACGGTCGCGTCGACGAGCGCCTGGCAGTCCTCCGGGCTGGCCACGTCGGTACGGACGGCGATCGCCCGGCGGCCGGCCTTCTCCACCGCCTGCTGCGTGTCCTCCAGCCGTTCGACCCGGCGCGCGCCGAGCGCCACGTCGGCGCCGGCCTCGGCCAGGGTTCGCGCGAAGACGGCGCCGAGCCCGGAGGACGCCCCGGTCACGATCGCCACACGGCCGTCCAGCCGGAACATGTCCAAGATCGTGCGGTTCGGCACCGGGGAGCTCCTCGTCGTCGAGATGGTGGTGGCACTGCGCCACCACCGTCGATTCCATCTTGTGGGGTAGGTCACTTCACGGGCGGGTAGCCCGGTCAGTGCCCACACCTCGACGGGGAGGAACCCCACGATGACCAACCTCGCGCAGAACCTGCTCGACACGGCCGCGAAGGAAGGCCCGCATCCCGCGCTGCGGATGGACGAGGCCGCCCTCACCTACGACGAGTTCCGCGACGCCGCCCTGCGGGTGGCGGCCGGGCTGCGGTCCCGTGGCGTCGAGCCGGGCGACCGCGTGGGCATGGTGCTGCCGAACGTGCTCTCGTTCCCGGTGGTCTTCTACGGCGCGCTGCTCGCCGGCGCCGCGGTGGTGCCGATGAACCCGCTGCTCAAGGCGCGGGAGATCGAGTACTACCTGACCGACTCCGGGGCGCGCCTCATCGTGGCCGGCACCCAGTCGGCGGAGCCCGCAGCCGAGGCGGCCGCGGCGGTGGGGGTCGACTCGGTGACCGTCGACGTGGCGATGCCCCGGGAGGTCATGGCCGACCAGGGCCTCGACGCACCCGTCGAGCGCGCCGACTCCGACACCGCCGTCATCCTCTACACGTCGGGCACCACGGGGCAGCCGAAGGGCGCCGAGCTCACCCACGCCGGGCTGAACAGCAACGCCCGCACCACGCAGGAGACCCTGCTCGAGGGCACGCCGGACGACGTGATCATGGGCTGCCTGCCCCTGTTCCACGTCTTCGGCCTGACCTGCTCGCTGAACGCGGGCGTGCTCGCGGGGGCGTCGCTCACCCTCATCCCGCGCTTCGACGGCGGAAAAGCCCTCGACGTCATCGAGCGCGACGGCGTCACCGTGTTCGAGGGGGTGCCGACGATGTTCTCCGCGATGCTGCACCAGCCGGACACCGACAAGCGCGACGTCTCGAGCCTCCGGCTGTGCGTCTCCGGCGGATCCGCCATGCCCGTCGAGGTCATGCGCTCGTTCGAGGAGACCTTCGGCTGCATCGTGCTCGAGGGCTACGGCCTCAGCGAGACCTCCCCGGTGGCGTCGTTCAACCACCCGCACGCCGAGCGGAAGCCCGGCTCGATCGGCACGCCGATCCGCGGGGTGGAGATGCGCCTGGTCGACGACGACGGCACCGACGTCCCCTCCGCAGAGGTCGGCGAGATCGCCATCCGCGGCGAGAACGTGATGAAGGGCTACTGGCAGCGGGAGGAGGAGACCGCCAAGGCCATCCCCGACGGCTGGTTCCGCACCGGCGACCTCGCCCGGCAGGACGAGGAGGGCTACTACTTCATCGTCGACCGCAAGAAGGAGATGATCATCCGCGGCGGCTACAACGTCTATCCGCGGGAGATCGAGGAGGCGCTCTACGAGCACCCGGCGGTCGCCGAGGCCGCCGTCATCGGTATCGCGCACCCCGACCTGGGCGAGGAGGTCGCCGCCGCGGTGGCCCTCAAGCCCGGGGCATCGGCCGAGCCGGCCGAACTGCAGGCGTTCGTCAAGGAGCGGGTGGCCGCCTACAAGTACCCGCGACACCTGTGGCTGGTCGACTCGCTGCCCAAGGGACCCACCGGGAAGATTCTGCGACGCGCCGTCGAGGTGCCCGCGGAGGTCGGCAAGCGATGAGCCCCGCGCCGGCTCCCCGCTGGCGGCAGGTGTTCGACGCCGCCGAGCGCGCCGTAGCACCACGCGCGGAGACCTTCGTGCGGACGCCGACCTTCGCCATCGGCACCGCGCTCGTCCGCCGGGCACACACCGTCGTGACCGACTCGGCGCGCGGCCTGACGGCCCGCGCCTGGCACCTGGTCAACCTGCCGGCCGGCAGCGACGTGAGCCGGCTGCGCGCCCAGATCGGCGCCCTGGACCGCGAGGTCCGGCGGCTGTCCCTGCAGCTCGAACAACAACGACGCCGACCGACCGCACCGACGGCGGAATCGACCACGGAGGAGCCCCATGCCGACGGTCCCCAGCCCGCAGACGGTCCTCGACCGCGTCCGGCGCGACGTCGAGCGCAACGCCCTGCGGGCACGTAACGGGATCAAGCTCGTCGCCGGGGTCGACCGCCCCGGCGTCGGGCAGACGCCCAAGGACGTCGTCTGGCAGCGGGGCCGCACGCAGCTGTGGCACTACCGCAACGACCCCGAGACGTACGGCGGCGTGCGCTACGGACCGCCGCTGGTCATCGTGTTCAGCCTGATCAGCCGGAGCTACATCCTCGACCTCACGCCCGGGAACAGCTTCGTCGAGCAGCTGCTCTCGGCCGGGTTCGACGTGTACCTGCTCGACTGGGGTGAGCCCGACGAGCGGGACGCCGGCAACCGGCTCGAGGACTACGTCGACGACTACATCCCCGCCGGCATCGACCGGGTGCGGGAGCTGTCGGGCGCCGACGAGGTCAATCTGTTCGGCTACTGCTTCGGCGGCGATCTGGCCCTGCTCTACGCCGCGCACCACCCCGACGCGCCGCTGCGCAGCCTCACGGTGCTGGCCACCCCGATCGACTTCCGGCACATGGGCCCGCTGGCCGACGTCTTCCGAGTGGGCGGGCTCGACGTCGACACGGTGCTCGGCGCCGACGGCAACGTGCCCCCGGGGATCGTCGTCCAGGGCTTCAAGACCCTCACCCCCACGGCCGAGGTGACCCGGTACGTGACGCTGTGGGAGCGGCTCTGGAACGACGAGTACGTCGCCTCCTACCAGGCGATGACCGGCTGGTCCGACGACCACGTGCCCTTCCCGGGCGCCGCCGCCGAGGAGACGGTGCGGATGCTGGTCCGCGACAACGGGATGCTCACCGACCGGCTCGTCGTGGGCGGCGACCCGGTGCACCTGCGCGACATCACGGTGCCGTTCCTGACCGTCAGGGCCAACCGGGACCACATCGTCCCGCCGGACGCCACCGCCGCGCTGATCGACCTCGTCGGCTCACCGGACAAGCACGAGCTGTGCCTGGACGCCGGACACATGGGTCTGGTGGTCGGACGGACGGCGGCACGGACGACGGTGCCCACGATCATCGATTTCGTCCGGCGCCGCAGCGATCTGCTCGAGCCGGCGCGGAAGGAGGCCTGACGTGGCAGTGGTCGAGCTGGGCCCCGAACACTGTGACGCCCTCGTCCGTTTCTTCGCCGGGCTGCCCGAGGGCGACCTGACGTTCATCAAGGAGGACGTGACCGACCCGGAGACGGTCCGTTCCTGGACGCAGGGGGCGGCCGCCGGCGGGCGGTGGGTGGCCGTCGAGGGCACCGGTGGGGAGGGTGGGGACAGCACAGAGGTCACCGGGTACGTCGCCGTCCGTCCGCTCCCCGGATGGTCGGACCACGTGGGCGAGGTCCGGCTCGTCGTGGCGCCGTCCCACCGCGGCTCGGGGCTGGGCCGGGAGCTGGCCCGTCGCGCACTCACGGAGGCGGTCGGCGCCGGGCTGTCGAAGTTGGTGGTCGAGGTCGTCGCCGAGCAGGGGTCGGCCCTGGCGCTGTTCACCGAGCTGGGGTTCACCGGCGAGGCGCTGCTGACCGACCACATCCGCGACCGCACCGGTCAACTGCGGGATCTCATGGTGCTCGCCCACCACGTCGACCGGACGTGGTCAGGCATGGACACCGTGGGCGTCGCCGACGAGCTCAGCTCCACGCCCCCCTTACGGTGAGAGTGTGATGGTCGCCCATCGCACTCATCCCGTAAGCGCCCCTGTCCGGGGCGTCCAGTGCTTACGCCACGCCGAGGCGTGGCCGGCTGGTTCCTGCTTCACCGGGCGGCACCGACGCGGCCGGGACGGCCGCGGCTGACACCCACCCTCCACAGGCATGCCGGGTGCTGCCGGCTGACGGGCCGCCCGGGTGGCGGTCCCCGGCCTGGGTCACGCACGGGCACAGCCCGAGTGTGTGTTCGCCCCAGGCGGCGAGATTGGCGGCGGCGTTGACGTCCCGGTCGGCCACATGGCCGCAGGCGTGGTTGTCGCAGCGGTAGGTGCGCTCGGCGAGGGTGAGCTTGGGTCTCACCGCACCACACGCTGAGCACGTCTTGGAGGAGGCGAACCAGCGGTCCGCGACGATGCACTGCCCCCCGTGGCGGGCCGTCTTGTAGCCCAGCTGCCGGGCCATCTCGGCCCAGCCCTGGTCGCCGATCGCGGCGGCGAGGGAGCGGTTGGCCATCAGGTTCCTCGTCGCGAGGTCCTCGACCACCACGGCGCCGTGAGAGCGGGCGAGGGCCGCGGTGAAGCGGTGCAACGCGTCCGCGCGAACGGCTGCTGCGGTCGCGTGAGCGCGGCCGAGGCGGGCGATGTGGCCCGCCGCCGGTTCGCCGAGCCCTTCCGCGCTCGCGACACGGTGCGCTGCAGGTGCTTCACCTGACGCAGCCGGCCGCGCAGCGCCCGCGATGCGGGTAGCTCGTCGGTGACCTTGCCGTTCGCGGTGGCCACGACGGCGGCGGTCTTCACCCCGCGGTCCACCCCGACCACCGGGCCGGCCGGTGGCGTGTGCTGTTCGGCCGGGATACGCGCCTCGCACGTGTAGTTCGCGGTGGCGTACCAGTGCCCGTCGGTGTGCCTCGCGACGGTGATGTGCTGCAGCGTGGCGTGTCCACGGCGCAGCAGTCGGCGCAGCTTCGCCTGCGCCGGACGGGGCGCAGCGATCCGCAGCCAGCCGTACTTCGCGATGCGCACCCGTCCGGCCTCCAGCGCCAGCCCGTCGCGGACGGTGAACCGAGCCCGGTCTCGATGCCGGGCCTTGAACTTCGGGAACCGCCGCTTTCCGGCGAGGAATGCCGTGTGCGCGATCGCCGCGTCGCGCAGCGCGTACCGGAACGTCCAGGTGGAATGCTCGGCCCCCCACGGGGCCACCTCGGGCGGCTCGGCGGTCCACAGCTTGCCCAGGGTGAAGTAGCTCAGCGGCTTGATCCGGTCGGCCTTGCTGATGCCGTAGCTGGCCTCCGCCTGCCACTGGTCGGCGTTCGCCTTGATCCTCGCCACGGCCCAGTTGAACGCGAACCGGCGAGCGCCTGCGGCGCGAAGCAGCATGCCGGCCTGGACGTCGGTCACGTCCAGGCGCACCCGCACCGCACCGTGGCCCACGCAGGCCATCGTGCAGGTCAGGTCGGACAGTTTCAGGAACCCGCCTCACACTTTCACCGTAGGGGGGCTCCACGTGAGCTCGGCGGCACGGGGGCGCGGCCCCGCGGGTTGACCCGCCGTCGCGGCCCAGGCGGCTGCGACAGTGGCGATCGTGTCCGCGGCCGGTGAGTTCGTCTTCCTCCTGGTCGCGGGTGCGGTCGCCGGGCTCGTCGGCACGGCGGGCGGGATCACCTCGCTGGTCTCGTACCCCGCGCTGCTCGCCACGGGGCTCACCCCGCTGGCCGCCGGTGTCGCCAACCTCGTCGCGCTCGTCGCCTGCTGGCCCGGCTCGGTCGCCACGTCCCGGAGAGAGTTGACCGGTGCTGGACGCTGGCTCGCCCGGAGCCTTCCCCTGGCCGCGACGGCGTCGGCCGCCGGTTCCCTCCTGCTCCTCAGCACGCCGCCGGGCGTGTTCGCACGCGTCGTCCCGATCCTCCTCGCTCTCGGCTCCGTGGCCCTGCTCGTCCAGCCGGTGCTCACCGCCCGGCTGCGCCCGGCCGCGACCCGCTCGTCGCCGTCGGCGCTCCCCCTCGTCGCGCTGGTGTCGGTGTACTCGGGCTACTTCGGCGCAGGGGCCGGTGTGCTGCTCCTGGCGAGCGTGCTGCTCCTCGTGGACGACCGGCTCCCCGAGGCGAACGCGAAGAAGAACATGCTCAACGGCGCCTCCACGGCCGCCTCGGCAGCCGTCCTGGTGGCGATCGGATCGGTCGCCTGGGCCGCGGTCCTGCCACTCGCGACGGGCATGTTCGCCGGCAGCACGGCCGGGCCGGTGGTGGCGCGTCGACTGCCCGCTGTCGTCGTCCGCTGGGCGGTCGCGGGGCTCGGCCTGCTGCTCGCCGCACGGTTGGCCTGGGGGACGGAGTGATCTGCCCGTCGGCCACCGATGCCCGTGCGGCCGGACTCAGCTCTCCGTGACCCGGCCATCGGCCACGTGCAACCGGCGGCTGGTGTGCACGGCCTCCAGCATGCGGCGGTCGTGCGTCACCAGCAGCAGCGTGCCGGAGTAGGCGGCGAGCGCCTCCTCGAGCTGCTCGATCGCGGGCAGGTCGAGGTGGTTGGTGGGCTCGTCGAGCACCAGCACGTTGATGCCGCGCGCCTGCAGGAGCGCCAGCGCCGCACGCGTCCGCTCCCCGGGTGAGAGCGTCTCGGCCGGCCGCAGCACGTGGTCCGCGACCAGGCCGAACTTGGCCAGCAGGGTGCGCACCTCGGCGGTCGGCCAGTCGGGCACCTCCGCGGAGAAGGCGTCGAGCAACTGCTCCGGGCCGAAGAAGCGACCGCGGGCCTGGTCGATCTCGCCGATCCGCACCGACGGCCCGAGCGACGCCGTCCCCTCGTCGAGCGGCACCCGGCCCAGCAGGGTGGCCAGCAGCGTGCTCTTGCCGGCGCCGTTGGCGCCGGTGATCGCCACCCGGTCGCCCCAGTCGACCTGGAGGTCGACCGGACCGAGCCGGAACCCGCCCCTCCGGACGACGGCCCCGCGCAGGGTCGCCACGACCGCGCCCGCGCGGGGGGCGGCGGCGATCTCCAGCCGCAGCTCCCACTCCTTGCGCGGCTCCTCCACCTCGTCGAGCCGCTCGATCCGCCGCTCGGTCTGCCTGGCCTTCGCGGCCTGCTTCTCCGACGTGGCGCGCATGTGCTGCCGGATGTTCTTGTCCGGCTCGCTGCCCGCCTTGCGCACGGCATTGCGGACGCCCTTGGCCATCCAGTTGCGCTGCATCCGCGCCCGAGCCTCGAGCCCCGCCTTCGTGTCGGCGTAGTCCTCGTACTCCTCGCGCGCGTGCCGGCGGGCCACCTCGCGCTCGACCAGGTAGGCCTCGTAGCCGCCGTCGTGCACGCGCACGAGCTGCTGGGCGAGGTCGAGCTCGACCACCCGGGTGACGGTGCGGGCCAGGAACTCGCGGTCGTGGCTGACGACGACGATGCCCGCGCGGGAGCCGTCGACGAACCGCTCCAGCTGGTCCAGCCCGGCCAGGTCGAGGTCGTTGGTCGGCTCGTCGAGCAGCAGGACGTCGTACCGGGACAGCAGGAGGGCCGCGAGGCCGACGCGTGCGGCCTGGCCGCCGGACAGGCCGGTCATCAGTGCGTCGAGGGCCACGCCGGGTGCGACCTGGGCGACGGTCTCCTCGGCCCGGTCGTCCAGGTCGGCGCCACCGAGGGCCAGCCAGTGCTCGAGCGCGTCGCCGTAGACCTCGTCGGCACCGGGCCGCCCCTCGGTCAACGCCTCCGTGGCCCCGTCGAGCACGGCCTGGGCGGCGGCGACCCCGGTCCGCCGGGTCAGCGCGCCGAGAACCGTCTCCCCCGCCCGCCGCTCGTGCTCCTGCGGGAGGTAGCCGAGGGTCGCGGTCGGCGGGCTGACGACGACGCTGCCGTCCTCTGCCGGGAGCTCGCCGGCGAGGGTGCGCAGCAGCGTGGACTTGCCGGCGCCGTTGACGCCGACCAGGCCGACGACGTCCCCCGGCGCGACGACGAGGTCGAGCCCGGAGAAGAGGACGCGGGCACCGTGGCCGGCCGCCAGGCCGCGGGCGACGAGGGTGGCGCTCACAGGGTCAGGGTGCCATCCGGGGGGAGCCGATCAGTGCGCGGTGTCGGGGCCGGCGTCCTCGTCGAAGGAGTCGTCCTCGTAGCCGTGCGGCTCCACGCCCTCGTCGGTCTCGCGGCGCCGCACCAGCCACGGCTGCAGGTGGTCGTACCCGCGCACGGACACCCGGCGGAGCGACCGGATCCGGTAGCCGGGCACGTCGCGGACGTGCTGGGCCAGCTCCTTGTCGACCAGCAGGGAGTTGGGCCGGGCCAGCGAGGTCAGCCGGCTGGCCAGGTTGACCACCGGCGAGTAGACGTCGCCGAGCCGGGTGAGCACGGCGCCGTAGGCCGCGCCGACCCGCAGCGGGGGCCGCTCCTCGGTCTTCCACGCATCGGGCAGGTCGAGCCCGATCTCGACGGCGTCCACGGCCGTCGCCGCGGTGAACAGGACGCCGTCGCCGACGGTCTTGACCACGCGTCCGGAGTGCCGGGCGATGACCTCGGCCGCGATGCTCTCGAAGTCCTCGATCATCGCCCCGAGCTCCCGGCCGCCCATCCCGCGGCTGCGCGAGGTGTAACCGACCAGGTCGGCGAAGCCCACGGCCAGTTCCCGCCGGTCGCCCGGTCCGGTCGCCGACAGCAGCCGGTCGGCGTTGGCCGCCAGGTGACGGCGCCAGACGTAATGCTGGATGTCGCGCATCCGGGGCAGCAGCGCGCGGGCGACCTCGACCGCATCGTCGGGGGTGACGGCCCGCCGTTCGCCGTCGGGGCCCGGCCGGGTCAGCGCGTCGGCCAGCATGTCGGTCTGCCAGTCGGCCAGCCGGGACAGGGCCTGACCCATCGCGCGGGCGATCGAGGCCTCGCTGTCCTCGTCGACGAAGCCCGAGTCGATCAGCGTGGACAGGACGGCGAGGGCCTGGACGTCGGCGTCGGTGAAGGCGGGGTCGTCGTCGGCCACGTCGGGAAAGCCGAGCGCCCGCCAGAGCCGTTGCGTGCGCTGCGGCGGCATGCCGGCCATCGAGGCCACCTGGAGCCGCGTGTAGCGCCGGGGCCCGTCGAGCAGCAGCCGCTCCAGCGCCTCGCGTGCGCCCGAGCCCTCCTCGGGGGCGTCCATCGCGTCGGCCGGTCTCAGCCCGTGGTGTGCACGATCAGGACGTCGCACTGCGACCGGCGGGTGGCGTCGGCCGGCACCGAGCCGAGCAGCCGCCCCTTGATGCCGTTGAGCCCACGGTTGCCGACGACGAGCAGGTCGGCGTTCTCCCGCTTCACGACGTCCAGCAGCGTCTCGACCGGCGAGCCCATGACCGCCACTGGGCGCACCTTGCCGGCGCCCGCAGCGGTCGCGCGCTCGGCGGCGGTGCGCACCGTGTCCTCGGCGGGGTGCGAGCCGACCACCTGGTACGCGTCGTCCCGCAGGGCGTCCTGCGCCTGGGCGAGCTCGCGGTCGTCCTGCTCGGTGGGCAGGTACGCGCATACGACGACGAGCGTCGCGTCGCTGGCCCCCGCCAGCGCCCCCGCGCGGGCGACGGCACGCAGCGAGGACTCGGACCCGTCGGTACCGACGACGACCGTGCGGTAGGCGTTCGCGGACTCACTCACGGCGCGGACTCTATGTGCCCTCCAGACGGCGGGCATCCCGAGATCAACTTGGCGCCGGACGCGCCTCGCCCGGGCTGTTCCCGCGGTGCGCTTGGATGGGACGGCCGGTACCGGACGACGGAAGAAGAAGCCCCCGCATGAGCTCCCCCAGCGCCCGCCAACCGGTCAGGGTGGAGGTGCGCGGCCTCAGCAAGTCCTTCGGCGCGGTCAGGGCCGTCTCGGACCTCGGCTTCACCGTCGAGCCGGGTTCGGTCACCGGGTTTCTCGGCCCGAACGGAGCCGGCAAGACCACGACGCTGCGCATGGTGCTGGGCCTCGAGCGCCCCGACGCGGGCACCGCCACCTTCAACGGCGCCCCGTACGCGTCGCTGCCGGAGCCGGCGAGGACGGTCGGCGCGGTGCTCGAGACGGCGTTCCACCCGGCACGGTCGGGCCGCAACCACCTGCGGGTCTACTGCCGCGCCGCCGGGCTGCCGCTGTCCCGCGCGGACGAGGTGCTCACCGAGGTGGGCCTGGCCGAGGCCGGCCGACGCCGGGCCGGCGGCTACTCGCTCGGCATGCGGCAGCGCCTGGCCCTGGCCACGGCCCTGCTCGGCGACCCGCCGGTGCTGGTGCTCGACGAGCCCGCCAACGGCCTGGACCCCGAGGGCATCCAGTGGCTGCGCGGGTTCCTCCGGCACCTGGCCCACGAGCAGGGACGCACGGTGCTGGTCTCCAGTCACCTCCTGGCCGAGGTCGAGCAGACCGTCGACCGGGTGGTCATCGTCGGGGCGGGCCGCCTGGTCCGCGAGGCCTCGATCGAGCAGCTCCGCTCGGGTGCGGACGGCGCCGGCACCGTGCTCGTCCGCAGCCCCGACGCCGACCGCCTCGCCGACGTCCTGCGGGCCGCCGGCTCGGCCGTCACGCGCGAGGACGACGGCGTCCTCGCCGTCGCCGGATCCACACCGGCCGAGGTCGGGAGCCGCGCCTTCGCCGCAGGCATCGAGCTGCACGAGCTGCGGGCCCAGACCAGCGGGCTCGAGGAGATCTACTTCGAGCTGACGGCCGGTCGCGAGCAGTTCGCCGCGCACTCCCCCGCTGCGACGACCGATCCGACGACCGAGCCGGAGGCCGCCCGATGATCCGCCTCGTCCGCGCCGAGTGGACCAAATTGTTCACGACGAGGGTGTGGCTGGGTCTGCTCCTCGGTGCGTGCGCCATGGCCGGCGGGTTCGCCGCCCTCTTCACCGGCTTCGCCGGACGGACCGGCAACGACGGGCAGGCGTTGCCCGACGTCGGGACGTCGGCCTACGAGCAGGCGGCGTTCGCCGTGAGCGCCAACGCCACGGTGCTGCTGCTCATCCTCGGCATCATCGGGATGACGCAGGAGTACCGGCACCGCACGGCCACGCCGACCTTCCTGGTCACCCCGCGGCGGGGCCGGGTGGTGGCCGCCAAACTGCTCGCCTACGCGCTGGCCGCCGTCCCCATCGGGCTGCTGGTGATCGCGACGAACGTGCTCGTCGTCGAGATCTACGCCGGCGCGCGAGGTGCGGCGCCCTCGCTGACCGGCGACAACCTGCGCGTGCTCGCCGGCGCCTGGGCCGCCCTGGTGATCTACGCCGTCATCGGGGTGGGCATCGGCGCCCTGCTGCGCAATCAGGTGGGGGCCATCGTCGGCGCGCTGGTGTACCTCTTCGTCGTCGAGGGCATCGTCATCCGGGCCATCCCGGCGATCGCGCCGCTCTTCAAGTGGCTGCCCGGCGGCGCGCTCCAGGCCATGACGGCCACCCTCGACGCGACCGACCTCCTCGACCCCTGGCAGGGCGCCCTGCTCCTGATCGGCTACGGCCTGGTCGCGGCCATCCTGGGCACGTTGTTCGCCGTCCGTCGCGACATCACCTGAGACCCATTCCACAGTCCGGTTGGCCGGGCGGTGCGGGCCGTTCCAGCCGGGGGGCCGAGAACTCCGGGCGTAGACTCGACACCCGGTCCAGCGACGTCCACAGACGAAGAAGGCACTCGACCCCGTGTCAAGCGTGAGCTCATCCCGCCCCTCTCCCTCGTCCTCCTCCGTGGCGGGCTTCGGCACCAACGAGTGGCTCGTCGAGGAGATGTACCAGCAGTACCTCGCCGACCCCTCCTCCGTGGACCAGGCCTGGCACGAGTTCTTCAACGACTACCGGCCGGGCAGCCCGGTCGGTGCGGCCGACCGCCCGAGTGCCGCCCCCTCGGGCAACGGCGGCGCTCCGACCCCCGCCGCCCCCCCGGCCAGCTCCTACGCCTCCCCGGCTCCCGAGCAGGAGGCGGCGCAGCCCGCGGCGGCGAAGCCCACCGAGACGAAGCGCGCCGAGACGAAGCCCGCCGAGGCGAAGCCCGCCGAGACGAAGCCCACCGAGACGCAGGCCGCCCCCGCGCCGAAGCCGAGCGCCGCCGCGCCGCCGGCAGCCCCGGCGCCCGCCAAGGCCGCCGCGCCCGCCGCCGCGAAGCCGGCCGCCCCGGTCGCCGGGGGCGCGCAGTCCCCGCTGCGTGGTGCGGCCGCCGCCGTCGTCAAGAACATGAACCTCTCGCTCACCGTCCCGACGGCGACGAGCGTCCGCGCGGTGCCGGCCAAGCTGCTGGCCGACAACCGCATCGTCATCAACAACCACCTGGCCCGCTCCCGCGGCGGGAAGGTCTCCTTCACCCACCTGATCGGCTACGCGCTGGTCCGGGCGCTGGACGACTTCCCGAACATGAACAACGCCTTCGCCGAGGTCGACGGCAAGCCGGTGCTGGTGCAGCCCGAGCACGTGAACTTCGGCCTGGCCATCGACCTGCCGAAGCCCGACGGCTCCCGCTCCCTCGTCGTCGCCTCCATCAAGGCCGCCGAGGAGATGGACTTCGCCCGGTTCTGGGCCGCCTACGAGGACATCATCCGGCGGGCCCGCGCCAACAAGCTCACGATGGACGACTTCTCCGGCACGACGATCAGCCTCACCAACCCGGGCACCATCGGCACCAACCACTCGGTGCCGCGGTTGACCGCCGGGCAGGGCGCGATCATCGGCGTCGGCGCCATGGAGTACCCGGCCGAGTTCCAGGGGATGAACCCCGACGCGCTCACCGAGATGGCCGTGTCGAAGATCATCACGCTGACCTCGACCTACGACCACCGCATCATCCAGGGCGCCGAGTCGGGCGACTTCCTGCGCCGTCTGCACGCCCTGCTGCTGGGCGAGGACGGCTTCTACGACGAGGTCTTCCGCTCGCTGCGGATCCCGTACACGCCGGTGCGCTGGATGCCGGACGTCCGGATCAGTCACGAGGGCGAGATCGACAAGGAAGCCCGGGTCATCGAGGTCATCGAGGCCTACCGGCGCAACGGCCACCTCATGGCCGACACCGACCCCCTCGAGTACAAGGTCCGCAACCACCCGGACCTCGACATCCTCGAGCACCACCTGACGCTGTGGGACCTCGACCGCAGATTCCCCGTGGGCGGCTTCGCCGGCGAGCAGCTGATGCCGCTCCGCGACATCCTCGGTGTGCTCCGCAACTCCTACTGCCGCACCGTCGGCGTGGAGTACATGCACATCACCGACCCCGAGGAGCGCGAGTGGCTCCAGCAGCGGGTCGAGGTCAAGGCCGACCAGCCCGACCGTGAGAAGCAGAAGCACATCCTCGGCCGGCTCAACGCTGCCGAGGCCTTCGAGACCTTCCTGCAGACCAAGTACGTCGGCCAGAAGCGCTTCAGCCTCGAGGGCGGGGAGTCGCTCATCCCGGTCCTCGACGAGATCCTGCTGGCCGGCACCGACCACGGGCTCGACGAGGTCGCGATCGGCATGCCGCACCGCGGCCGGCTCAACGTGCTGGCCAACGTGCTCGGCAAGAGCTACGCCAAGATCTTCGGCGAGTTCGAGGGCAACATGGACCCGGGCAGCGTCCAGGGCTCCGGCGACGTCAAGTACCACCTCGGCGCGACCGGCACCTTCAGCAACCCCTTCCGCCCCGACTCCGAGATCGCCGTCTCGCTCGCCAGTAACCCGAGCCACCTCGAGACGGTGAACCCCGTCCTCGAGGGCATCGTCCGCGCGAAGCAGGACATGATCGACAAGGGCGAGCATGGCTTCACCGTCCTGCCGGTCCTGCTCCACGGCGACTCCGCGTTCGCCGGTCAGGGCGTGGTCGCCGAGACGCTGAACCTCTCGCAGCTGCGCGGGTACCGCACCGGCGGCACCGTGCATGTCGTCGTCAACAACCAGGTCGGCTTCACCACCAGCCCGGCGTCGGCCCGGTCGAGCCTCTACTCGACCGACGTCGCGCGGATGATCGGGGCCCCGGTCTTCCACGTGAACGGCGACGACCCCGAGGCCTGCGTTCGGGTGGCGCGCCTGGCGGTCGACTACCGCCAGGCGTTCCGGAAGGACGTCGTCATCGACCTGGTCTGCTACCGCCGTCGCGGCCACAACGAGGGCGACGACCCGTCGATGACCCAGCCGCTGATGTACGACATCATCGACCGCAAGCGCTCGGTCCGAAAGCTGTACACCGAGGCGCTGGTCGGCCGCGGCGACATCACGCTCGCCGACGCCGAGGAGGCGCTGAAGGACTACCGCGACCAGCTCGAGCGGGCCTTCGCCGAGACCCACGACGCCCAGGACTCCTCGAAGCCCCAGCCGGTCATGGACCCCCGCACGCCGCAGGAGTCCACGGTGACGACGGCGATCACGCGGGAGGTCCTCAAGGCCATCGGTGACGCCCACGTCTCGTTCCCGCCGGACTTCAACCCGCACCCCAAGCTGCAGAAGATGCTGGAGCGCCGGGCGGCGATGACCAGCGAGGGCGGCATCGACTGGGCGATGGGCGAGCTGCTCGCGTTCGGCTCGCTGCTCATGCAGGGGGTGCCCGTCCGGCTGGCCGGGCAGGACTCGCGGCGCGGTACCTTCGTGCAGCGGCACTCCGTGCTCATCGACCGGGAGACCGCGGCGGAGTACACGCCGTTGGCCAACCTCGCCGCCGACCAGGCGAAGTTCTTCGTCTATGACTCGCTGCTGTCGGAGTACGCGGCCCTGGGCTTCGAGTACGGCTACTCCGTGGCCAACCCGAAGGCCCTGGTGCTGTGGGAGGCGCAGTTCGGCGACTTCGTCGACGGCGCACAGATGGTCATCGACGAGTTCATCAGCTCCGGTGAGGCCAAGTGGGGCCAGCGCTCCGGCGTCGTCATGCTGCTGCCGCACGGCCTCGAGGGTCAGGGCCCCGACCACTCCAGCGGTCGCATCGAGCGGTTCCTGCAGCTGTCGGCGGAGAACAACATGACCGTCGCCAACTGCTCGACCCCGGCCAACTACTTCCACCTCCTGCGGCGGCAGTCGCTCTCCGACGTGCACCGGCCCCTGGTCGTCTTCACGCCGAAGTCGCTCCTGCGCGCCAAGGCCGCCGTCAGCTCCGTCGAGGACTTCACCGACCAGGGCTTCCGCCCGGTCCTGCCCGACCCCGGCATCGGCGGCAAGCCGCTGGACGGCGGCGCGGTGCGGCGCGTGCTGCTGTGCAGCGGCAAGGTGGCCTACGACCTGCTGGCCCAGCGGGAGTCGGCCGGCAGGACCGACACCGCGATCGTTCGGGTCGAGCAGCTCTACCCGCTGCCGGCCGAGCAGATCGGCGCGGCGCTCGAGCGGTACCCGGACGCCGCTGACGTGGTGTGGGTGCAGGAGGAGCCGGCGAACATGGGCGCCTGGCAGTTCATGGCGGTCAACCTGCCCGAACACCTGCCGCAGGGCCGTACGTTCCGGCGGGTCAGCCGCCGCGCGTCGGCCAGCCCCGCGGTGGGTTCGGCCAAGGTGCACGACGTCGAGCAGCGGCAGCTGGTCGCCGAGGCATTCGCCGACTAGCCGATCACACCCACCCGGATCCCACCGCATGTACTTCACCGATCGAGGTCTGGAGGAGCTGGCCGACCGGCGGGGCGAGGAGCAGGTGACCCTCGCCTGGCTGGCCGACCAGCTGCAGGCGTTCGTCGACCAGTTCCCCGACTTCGAGGTGCCCGTCGAGCGGCTGGCGACCTGGCTGGCGCGGGGCGGTACGGACGACGTCGACGACGACGACGAATGAAGGACCCCTCTGCCCCCCACCACTCGCAAGCTCGCGGCGGGACCCTGCAGAGGAGCCCGACTGACCTCGCCTTGTCGCGGGTGTCCGTGCGTCCGACGGTCGAGGACCCCTCGGCCTGGCACTGGAAGCTGCCCGCGGTCGCCCAACTGCGGGACGAGGGCATGGCGCTCGGACCGGTGACCGTGCTCGTCGGTGAGAACGGCACCGGCAAGTCGACCCTCGTCGAGGCCATCGCCGAGGGCTGGCGGCGCTCGCTCACCGCCCAGGTGAAGCACTGGGGTCCCCTGCCCTCGGGCGAGGACACCCCGCTCTGGCGGGACCTCGCGCTCTCCGGTGCGCGGCCCCGGCCGCAGGGGGGCGTGTGGCTGCGCGGCGAGGCCATGCACGGCGTCTTCGCCGGGATCGACAGCGACGCCTTCGAGCTGCGGCCCTTCGACGGCGTCCCGCTCAACCGGCGCTCGCACGGGGAGGGCTTCCTGACGCTGCTGGAGTCCCGCACCACCGAACGCGGACTCTGGATCCTCGACGAGCCGGAGTCCGCGCTGTCGTTCCGTTCGTCCCTGCGGCTGCTCGCACTGCTCAACGGCGTCGTGAGCGCCGGGTCGCAGGTGCTGCTGGCGACCCACTCCCCCGTGCTCGCCGCGTTCCCGGGAGCGACCGTCTACGAGCTGCACGGTTCCGGCTTCACCCAGCGCGGGTGGGCCGAGCTCGACCTCGTGCAGGACTGGCAGGTCTTCTTCGACGACCCCACCCGGCTGCTCCACCACCTGCTCGACGACTGACCGTCGGGCCATAGCCTCGGGGCATGGACACCGTGCTCACCGTTCTCCACGTCGTCGCCGCCGTCTTCCTGGTGGGCCCGATGGCGATCCTGCCGATGACCGCGCTGCGCGCCCTGCGCGCCGGGGAATGGTCGATGGTGTCGACGCTCGCCGTCTCGACCCGCGTGTTCAGCCTGGCCTCGCTGCTGGTCGCCGTCCTCGGGTTCGGCGTGGTCGGCACGGCCGACAAGCGGTTCGACCTCTCGGTCACCACGTCGTGGGTGCTGACCTCGATCATCCTGTATGTGATCGCCCTGGCCCTGAGCCTCGTGGTCGTCGTCCCCGCGATGAAGCGGGCCGCCGGCGAGCTCGAGGGCGGGCGGGCCGAGGCCGCTCGTTCGCTCTACGGCCGGATCGCCGCCGGCTCGGGCGTCGTCTCGCTGCTCCTCGTCGCCGTCACCGTGCTGATGGTCTGGAAGCCCTAAGAAAGGACCCCCTCCTCCTCATCCCTCGCACGCTCGGGCGAGCCTCTGGAGGGGGCCTCATCGGTGCGCCTCCGTGGCAGACCGTCGCCGCGGCGGCACCCTCTGCGCATGCTCGGTCACTCGCATGCGCTGTCCGGTCTGGCCGCCGGCGCCGCGACCCTTCCCTGGGCGCCCGTCCACGGGACCGTCGGCCAGGTGGCGTGGGTCGCCGCGGCCGGGGGCTTCGCGATGCTGCCCGACCTCGACCACTCCGGGTCCACGGTCTCGGACATGTGGGGCCCGCTCACCGACGTCCCGTCCGGCGCGATCGGCCGGCTGACCCAGGGCCACCGCTGGGGTACGCACGACGCCGTCCTGGCGCCACTGGCGTTCGGCGCGCTGGCCGTGGCGGCGTCCGGGGCGTTCTGGTCCAGCCTGCTGCTGCTGGCCCTCGCCATCGGGCTGGCGCTGCGCGCGCTCAACTTCGTCATCCCCGGACGCGCCGAGAACACCGTCGTCGGCAACCTGCTGCTCTCGTGGGGCGGCGCGTGGCTGCTGCTCCAGCACAGTCCGAGCCCCGGTTGGCTGCCGTGGGCGGTGGCGCTGGGGGTGCTCACGCACATCGCCGGCGACGCGATCACCACGGCCGGCATCCCGGTGCCCGTGCTGTGGGTGTTCCATCGGTGCCGGCTGGCGCTGATCCCGCTGCGCACCGGGACCTTCCTGGAGAAGGCGGTCCTCGCCCCGCTGTTCCTCGTCGCCGCGCTGGTCTTCCTCTACCTCAACACCGGGGCGGCCGACGCCGTCGACCCGATCGTGACGCGGGTGCTCAGCCTGGGCGACTCCGCCGTCCCCTGACTCAGACCGTGATGCCCTGTTCCCGCGCGCAGGCACCGACCGCGTCGGCGACGGCGGCGGCCACGCGGCGGTCCAGCGGGCTGGGCACCACGTAGTCCGGCCGCAGGTCGTCGCCCACGACGTCGGCGATGGCGGCCGCCGCGGCGAGCTTCATCTCCTCGGTGATGCTCCGGGCACCGGCATCGATGGCGCCCCGGAAAACGCCGGGGAAGGCCAGCACGTTGTTGATCTGGTTGGGCAGGTCGCTGCGCCCGGTGGCGACGACGGCGGCGTACTTCTTCGCCATCTCGGGGTCCACCTCAGGGATGGGGTTGGCGAGGGAGAACACGATGCAGCCGGGCGCCATCGAGGCGATCGCCGACTCGGGCACCGAACCGCCCGAGAGACCGAGGTAGACGTCGGCGCCCTCGAGCGCCCCGATCATGGTGCCGGCGTACCCGGCGCGGTTCGTGTTCTCGACCAGCCACTGCTTGGTCGGCGTCAGGCCGGTGCGGCCGGCGTGCAGCACGCCCTGCGAGTCGGCCACCGCGATGTCGCCGACGCCGGCACCGAGCAGGATCTTGGTGCAGGCCACCCCCGCGGCGCCGGCCCCGGAGACCACCACCCGCAGGCCGCCGAGTTCCCGCCCCACGACCTTCGCCGCGTTCCGCAGGGCGGCCAGGACGACGATCGCCGTCCCGTGCTGGTCGTCGTGCATGACCGGGATGTCGAGGCGGTCGCGCAACCGCGCCTCGATCTCGAAGCACCGCGGGGCGCTGATGTCCTCGAGGTTGATCCCGCCGAAGGACGGCGCGATGGCCTCGACGGCGGCCACGATCTCGTCGACGTCGTTCGTGGAGAGCACGATCGGCACGGCCGAGAGCCCCGCGAACTCGCTGAACAGGCAGGCCTTGCCCTCCATGACCGGCAGCGAGGCGGCGGGGCCGATGTCGCCGAGGCCGAGCACAGCGGAGCCGTCGGACACGACCGCGACCACCCCCGGTGCCCACGTGAACCGCCGGGCCAGCTCGGGCTCCGCGGCGATGGCGCTGGAGACGCGGGCCACGCCGGGTGTGTAGGTGAGCGCCAGGTCGGCGATCGAGTCGATCGAGCGGTTCGGCGTCACCGTGAGCTTGCCGCCCTCGTGCACCGCGAACGCGGGGTCGTCGGCGAAGCGGTCGGACTGCGGGGAACCCTGGTTGCCGCCCATGGACACGGCAGCCTAATCGCCTGGTCAGTCCGGTCACCGAGCCGGTGGGAGCCGTCCGGGTCGCGGGCTGATCCGTGCCACCACGCGGCCGACGACGACCGCCGTTCCGAAGACGCGGCTGTCGTCGGTGACGAGCGGGTTGTCCCCCTCGACCCAGTGCCCGCCCGGAACAGCCCGGCGCACCCGCTTGACCACGAGCAGGTCGGGCCGGGACGGGAACCGGGCGAGGACGACGTCGCCGGGCCGGACCGTGCCCGCGTCGTCGACCCGCCGGACCAGCAGCCGGTCGCCGTGTCGCACGGTCGGTGACATCGAGGGGCCGGTGACGCGCGCCATCGCCCAGGCGCTCGGGAGAGGGGCCACACCGCTCCCGCTGTCGCTCGCGATCACCACGAGTAGGGTCGCAGACGACCCGATTTCACGACATCCGGAGGTACATCCGTGCGTTTTCCCCGCATGTTCTCCGCCGTCGAGGCCACCGCGCACTGCGACCTCCCCTGCGGCGTCTACGACCCGGCTCAGGCCCGCATCGAGGCGGAGTCCGTCAAGGCCATCCAGGAGAAGTACCAGGCCAACGAGGACCCGGTCTTCCGCACCCGCGCCATCCTGATCAAGGAGCAGCGGGCCGACCTGGTCAAGCACCACCTGTGGGTGCTGTGGACCGACTACTTCAAGCCCCCGCACTTCGAGAAGTACCCGCAGCTGCACGAGCTGTTCAACAAGGCGACCAAGCAGGCGGGTGCAGCCGGCGGCAAGGGCAGCATGGATCCGGCCGAGGGCCAGAAGCTGCTGGACTACATCGCGGAGATCGACAAGATCTTCTGGGAGACCAAGGCCGCGGCCTAGCACCCCGGTCCCCCTGACGCTGCCGGGCCACTCCGAGGGAGCGGCCCGGCAGCGTCGTCCTGTCTTCCCGTCGACAACTCCCGGCGACGTCCGAGCAGGCGCCCAGGGTCACACCGTGCGCGACCGGGAGTAATCAGTGATCGACGTCGGCGCGCTGCTGCAGAAGGTCGAGGCAGCCGCTCCCATCGATGCCGTGGAGGTCGTGGCGGCCGAGCTCGGGCGCATGGTCGACGCGCGAGCCGTGGCTCTCCTCATCGCTGACTTCAGCGGCCGTGCCATCGTGCGGCTCACCTCCGCGAAGGCGGTGGAGGGAGCGCGGACGCACGGCGCCGAGCAGGCCGAGACACTGCCGCTGCCGGGCACCGGCTACGAGCAGGTCCTGCGCACCCAGCGGCCCGACGTCGAGCCGATCGGGGACGGCGCGCGCCTGCTGGTGCCCGTCACCGACCGCGGCGACGCGATCGGCCTGCTCGAGCTCGACCTGCCGCGCTACCCCTCCCAGGACGAGATCCTCGACGTCGCGAGCGCTGCCCACGCGCTCGCCTACGTCCTCATCGCCGCCCGGCGGCACACCGACGTCTTCGAGTGGGGTCAGCGCTCGACCCCGTTCGCCCTGGCCGCGGAGATCCAGCGGCGCCTGCTCCCACCCGCCTACACGTGCGAGGCCGGACAGTTCACCCTGGCGGGCTGGCTGGAACCGGCCAGCCAGGTGGGCGGGGACACCTTCGACTACTCCCTGGACCGCACCGCCCTGCAGCTGTCCATCACCGATGCCGTCGGTCACCAGGTGCCGGCCGCCCTGGTGGCCACCCTCCTGGTCGGGGCGCTCCGGAACGCTCGCCGGAAGGGCCTCGGCCTGGCCGAGCAGGCGCGCTACGCCAATGCCGCGCTCACCGAGCACGCCGCGCACGGTCAGTTCGTCACCGGGCAGCTCATGCGGATCGATCTCACCGCCGGGGCGGCCGTGATCGTCAATGCCGGCCACACCCTGCCGCTGCGGTTGCGGAACGGCCGGGTGGAGACTGTCGACCTGATGATCGAGCCGCCCTTCGGCGTCGTCACGGGCAAGTCGTTCACCGTCCAGGCGCTCCCGCTGGAGCCCGGCGACCGGCTGATCTTCCTCACCGACGGCATGCTCGAGCGCAACGCCGCCTCCCTCGACGTCGAGGCGGCCCTGGCCCGCACCGCCGACCTGCACCCGCGGGAGGTCGTCCACGAGCTCGGTGCCGCCGTCCTGAAGGCCACCGGCGGCGACCTGCGGGACGACGCGACGATGCTGTGCCTGGACTGGTACGGCGGCCCGCGCCGCGATCGGACGACGGAGCAGGGGCCGACACCCGCCGCGCCTCGGGGCCGGTCTGACCGCACGTCCGAAGCTCCGACACGGTGGCCGGTAACGTTTGGCCACCATGCGCATCGACCGGGCCGGGTGGCCTTTCATCACCGGACCCCTGGTTCCCGCGGCGCTGGCCGCGGCGTCGGGACGGCGGACCGCGGCCCGGTGGCTCGCGCCGCCGTTCCTCGGGCTGTCGGCCTACATGGCGTTGTTCTTCCGCGACCCGGACCGGCGTTGCGACGTCGAATCCGCGGCCGCCGACGACGTCCTCTCCCCCGCCGACGGCGTCGTGATGGTCGCCGGAGAGCCGCAGCCCGGCGTCGCGCCCGAAGGCGAGTGGCAGCAGATCAGTGTCTTCCTCTCCGTGGTCGACGTGCACGTCAACCGCTCCCCGTACCACGGCGAGGTCGTCGAGAGCTCGTACCGAAAGGGCAGCTTCCTGGCTGCGTACCGCAAGGAGTCCGCGCACCGGAACGAGCGCAGCGAGCTGTGGCTCCGCGACGGGGAGGATCCAAGCGCGCGCACGGTGGTCTTCCGGCAGGTGGTCGGCGTGCTCGCCCGCCGGATCGTCACCCGCACCGGCCCCGGGCAGCGGCTGGCGACCGGGCAGCGGATGGGATTGATGAAGTTCGGCTCGCGGATGGACGTCTTCGTGCCCCCCGAGTGCACGGTCCTCGTCTCCACGGGTCAGCGGGTGCGCGGCGGGGAGACCGTCATCGCCCGCTGGCCCTCGGCCGACTGAGGGGGCTCCCGCCGATGCCACCGACACGGCGCACGGCCACCGTGGAGTTCGTCCGCGGCTCCGTGCGCGGCACCCGCCGCCGGGCGCTGGCGACCCTGCCGAGCCTGTTCACCCTCGGCAACATGTTCTGCGGCTTCTTCGCGATCCTCGTGTCCATCCGGGGTGACTACGACCTCGCCGCTGTCCTGATCGGTCTGTCGGTCGTCTTCGACATCACCGACGGCGCCGTCGCTCGCCTGGTCGGAGCCGTCACGCCGTTCGGCCTGCAGTTCGACTCGCTGGCCGACCTGGTCTCCTTCGGCCTCGCGCCCTCGCTGCTGGCCTTCACGCTGTTCTCGCAGGGCCGCGACGAATGGGACCCGCTTGGCTGGGTGGCCTGCTTCATCTGGGTGGCCTGCGCCGCCATCCGGCTCGCCCGCTTCAACACGACCATCGACCCCACGGCCGACAAGCGGTACTTCATCGGCATGCCCAGCCCGGGGGCGGCCGGCGTGGTGATCGCGTCGGTGTTCGCATTCGGCGATCAGATGCAGGGCCGGGACCGGCTGTGGGTGCTGCTCGTGGTCGTCGTCCCGGCGCTGCTGATGGTGACCAACATCCGCTTCCGGTCGTTCCGGTCGCTGGTCAGCCCCAAGAGCAGCCGCCCGTACGGGTTGGTCATCGCTGCCGTGGTGATCGTGATCGGGCTCGTGGTGACCCCGGTGTGGACCGGCATCGCGCTGGCCTACGGCTACCTGCTGGCTCCCGTACTCGTCCCGCTCGTCTCGCCGCTGGGCCGATTGCTGCCCGATCGGCTCAAGGAGGTCCTGCTGTGACCGTCCGGCCCATCCGCCCGGACGACGTCCCCGCCGTCGTCGGTCTGGTCCGAGAGCTCGCCGACTACGAGAAGTCGCTGCACGAGGCCCGGCTCACCGAGGAGCAGCTGTCCGGCGTCCTCTTCGGCGACTCCCCCGCCCTGTTCGGGCACGTCGCCGAGCAGGACGGCGAGGTCGTCGGCATGGCCCTGTGGTTCCTGAACTTCTCGACCTGGCGCGGCACGCACGGCATCTACCTCGAGGACCTGTACGTGCAGCCGCAGCACCGCGGCGCCGGCCTGGGCAAGGAACTCCTGCGCACGCTGGCCGCCGTCTGCGTCGAGCGCGGCTACTCGCGGCTGGAGTGGTCGGTGCTCGACTGGAACACCCCGTCGATCGACTTCTACAAGGCGGCCGGCGCCGTCCCGATGGACGGCTGGACGGTCTTCCGCCTCACCGACGACGCCCTCACCGACTTCGCCGTCCGCGCCGCCCTCGCGAGCCGTAGGCGGGCTGGTCTGAGCCGTCCGGCAGACTCCGCTCCATGACGACGGAGCGCGTGGCCGCCGAGTGCTGGCTGACCGACATGGACGGCGTCCTGGTGCACGAGGAGCGCGCCCTGCCCGGGGCCGCGGAGTTCCTGGAGCGGCTGGTCGAGAAGGAGCGCCGCTTCCTGGTGCTCACCAACAACTCGATCTTCACGCCGCGCGACCTGTCCGCTCGGCTGGTCCGGGCCGGGCTGAGCGTGCCGGAGGAGTCCATCTGGACGTCGGCTCTCGCGACCGCCGACTTCCTCCGGACCCAGCTGCCGGGCGGCTCCGCGTACGTCATCGGCGAGGCGGGGCTGACGACGGCGCTCTACGAGGTCGGTTACACGCTGACCGACACCGATCCCGACTACGTCGTCCTGGGCGAGACCCGGACGTACTCGTTCGAGGCGATCACCCGGGCCATCCGCCTGATCGGGCGGGGCGCCCGGTTCATCGCGACCAACCCCGACGTGACCGGGCCCTCACCGGAGGGGCCACTGCCGGCCACCGGTTCCGTGGCGGCCATGATCACCCGCGCCACCGGGGCGGAGCCCTACTTCGTCGGCAAGCCCAACCCGATGATGTTCCGCAGCGCGATGAACCGGATCGAGGCCCACTCGGAGTCGACGATCATGATCGGCGACCGCATGGACACCGACGTCGTCGCCGGCATCGAGGCGGGCCTCGAGACGGTGCTCGTGCTCTCCGGGTCGACCGCGGCCGCCGACGTGCCGCGCTTCCCGTTCCGGCCGAGCCGGATCTGCGACTCGATCGCCGACGTCATCGACCTCGTCTGACGCGCGAGCGTCCGGGGTCACCGGTCAGCGGTCGTAGAACGCCAGGCGCGCCTCGGGGGTGGCCAGCAGGTACAGCTCCGCGGCGACCAGCGCCAGGACCGGGACGGCGACCAGCGGCTGACCGGCCTGCAAGGCGGTGTAGGCCAGGGCCGCCAGCAGCAGCTGCAGGGCGACGACGGGACCACGGGCCCACGCCGCCACCCGCGAGAGACCGACCGCGCACGCAGCGAGAGCGATCGCGCCGCCCAGCTCCAGAACGACAAGGGCGAGGGCGCTCGCCACGCTGTCGGCGGTGCTCGTGAGCGTCAGGTAGAGCACCACCAGCCCACCGACGGCGAGGGCCGCCGCCTCCACGCCGACCACCATCGCGGCCCAGCGCACCGAGCGGGGGGCCTCCGTGCGGACCCGGGGAGGACGGGGTGCCGGGGCCTGTGCCGCCGCCCCGAACAGCCGGTCGCTCCAGCTCCGGGACGCCCGCGGCGGCCCACTCCCCTGCTGCGTCACGCCGGCGAGATTACGCGGGACGGGGGAAGGTCCCGCCTTGGTTGCGCGGGGATCAGGCATCGCGTGGCTAGCCTGAGGGTCATGCGCACGCTCGTGGTGGTGAACCCGACGGCGACGAGCACCACCGCTTCGATGCGGAACGGCCTGGTCAGCACCCTGGCCGGCGACCTCAAGGTGGACGTCGTCGAGACCGGTCATCGCGGGCACGCGCGCGACCTGGGCGCCCAGGCCGTCGCCGACGGTGTCGACCTCGTCGTGGCCGTGGGCGGCGACGGCACGGTCAACGAGGTCGTCAACGGGCTGCTGGAGCAGGGCCCCGCTCCCCACCTGCCGATGCTGGCCGTCGTGCCGGGCGGCTCGACGAACGTGTTCTCCCGTGCCCTGGGTCGCTCGCGGGACCCGATGACGGCGACGGCGGAGATCCTCGACTCGGTGCGGGCCGGACGCACGCGACTGATCTCACTGGGCACCGCGAGCGCGCCCGGGACGGCGACCGGCACCGACTGGACGCCGCCCCGCTGGTTCGTGTTCACGGCGGGGCTGGGCTTCGACGCGGAGGTCATCGAGCGGGTCGAGGCGCAGCGGGCGCGCGGCCGCCGGTCGAGTGGCGCGCTCTACGTGCGCGAGGCCGTGAGCGCCTTCCTCCTCGGCCGCGAGCGCCGCCGGCCCGCGATGACCCTCCGGATGCCCGGCGAGCCGGCGCTGGAGGACCTGTTCCTCTGCCTCGTCTCGAACGTGAGCCCGTGGACGTACCTGGGCGCCCGCCCGGTCAACCCCTCGCCCGAGGCCTCCTTCGACACGGGGCTCGACGTCTTCGCGATGGGCCCCACGGGCGCCGTGGCCATGCTGCGGACGCTGCGCCAGACGCTCGTGCGCCGACCGGACGCGCGGGGTCGCAGCGTGCACCGCCGGCACGACCTCGAGGAACTGACGCTCACGGCGGATCGGCCGCTCGGGTGGCAGCTCGACGGGGACCACCTGGGGCCGGCGACCGGGCTGCGCGTGCGGCACGTGCCGGCAGCGCTCCGCGTCGTGGCCTGAGCAGGCGCTTCAGCGATCAGGGACGCATTCCCTCACGCACGATGCGACGCACTTGTCAACGTCTCCGACCGGCGTGTGGTTCCGTCGAGTGGCGCACCTAGCACGCCCGTGGTGAGGTTGCTCACGAGGGGTCCGACGACGACCTCCATTCGCTTGACAGGCGTTCTCCGCGTGAAAACATCACGAGTGAACGCAACTTGCCGGTAACAAAACCGTGCCGGTGAGCAACGCATGAGTCGCTGAGCCACCAGCGCTGGGCAACCGGTGTCGGCCCTGCACCGCGGTCGAGGCCGGCGACTGAGCACCACCCACCGAGACGACACCAAGGAGTACACAGCCATGGACTGGCGCCACCGCGCGCTCTGCCGGGACGAGGACCCCGAGCTGTTCTTCCCCATCGGGACGACCGGCCCCGCCCTCGTCCAGATCGAGCAGGCGAAGGCCGTGTGCCGGCGCTGCCCGGCCGTCCAGGCCTGCCTGGAATGGGCCCTGAGCTCCGGCCAGGACTCCGGCGTCTGGGGCGGGCTGTCCGAGGACGAGCGGCGCGCCCTGAAGCGGCGTCAGGCCCGTACTCGGGTCCGCACCGCCTGAGAAGCCGGCGTTCCCGCGAGGAGCATGCGGCGCCCCCACTGGGTCCACGCCGCACCCGCAACGCCGCACGAATGAACCGCCGCGAGGCCGGTCCGGGGTTCCGGACCGGCCTCGCGGCACGTCAGCGCCGGGGCAGCCCCGCGCCGGGCAGGGTGAGTACCACCTCCGTGCCCGCCTGACCGTCCGGCGTCCCCATGTCGAGGCTGCCGCCCAGCTCGCTGGCCACGAGGGTGCGCACGATCTGCAGCCCGAGACCGTCGCTCGCCGCCGGGTCGAAGCCCTCGGGAAGGCCCTTGCCGTTGTCCCGGACGCGCACCACCAGGTCGTCGCCGCAGCGCTCGGCCAGGAGCTCGATGCTGCCCGGCTCGCCGTCGGGGAAGCCGTGCTCGGCCGCGTTGTGCAGCAGCTCCGTGACCGCCAGCACCAGAGGGGTCGCCGCGGCCGCCGGGAGCTCGCCGAACGAACCGCTGCGCCGGGTGCGCGCCGCCGGACCCACCGACGTCAGGTCGCCGAGCATCGGGAGCACCTGGTCGAGGACGTCGTCGACGGCCACCACGTCCTCCCGGCTGCCGGCCAGGGTCTCGTGGACGACGGCGATCGACGCCACCCGGCGCACCGACTCCTCGAGGGCCGCGCGGGCCGCGGGCTCGGTCATCCGCCGCGCCTGCAGCCGCAGGAGGGCAGCGACTGTCTGCAGGTTGTTCTTCACGCGGTGGTGGATCTCGCGGATCGTCGCATCCTTGGTGAGCAGCGCGCGATCCCGCCGGCGGACGTCGGTGACGTCGCGCACGAGCAGCAGCGCACCGGCCTCCCCGCCCGGGGCCTGCAGCGGCAGCGCGCGGACCAGCATGGTCGCACTCGTTCCCTCCACGTCGCCGGGATCGGGGTAGCGCCCCGCCGCGGCGGCCGCGATGCCACCGGCGACGGCCTCCCCCGCCACCCGGTCGGCCGCGGTCGCCCGGGTCACCTCGGCCAGGTCGGCCCCGACCAGGTCACCGACGACCCCGAGCCGGCGATAGGCCGAGAGGGCGTTGGGGCTGGCGTAGGTGGCGCGGCCGGACCGGTCGAGCCGGACCAGGCCGTCGCCGACGCGGGGGCTCATCTCGGCGTCCTGGTGCTTGTCCGGCGGGAACGTCCCCGCCGACACCATCAGGCACAGGTCGGCCGCGATGTCGAGGTAGGTGAGCTCCAGGGTCGACGGCGACCGGGTGACCGCCAGGTTGGTGTCCTTCGCGAGCACCGCCACCACGACGCCCTCGTGGCGGACGGGGATGACCTCGCGGCGCCGGGGTGCGGCGCCCGACCAGTCCGGCTCCCCCTCGGTCACCGGCCGGCCCTCGCGGTGGGCGACCTCGAAGGGCTCGACAGCTGCCCCGTCGGCCTCCACGCCGACGAGGTCCTCGGGGCGGCTGGTCGGCGCCGTGAGCGGGCGGACCTGCGCGACACACCACCACCCGCCACCGGTGAGCGGCACCCAGAGCGTCAGGTCGGCGAAGGCGAGGTCGGCCAGCAACTGCCAGTCGGCGACCAGTCGGCGGATGTGGGCGATCTGCTCCGGACCGGACGCCGAACCACGGGACAGTCGCTCGGAGAGGCTGCTCATCGTGACCCGAGGGTATCGAGCGGGCCGCGCACGGGCCGCCGCCTAGGCTTTCCGGGTGGTCGACGCCTCGTATCCCGCCTCACAACTCACCCTGTCCGTGGAGCCGGCCCGGCCGGAGGACTTCGAGCGGATCGCTGAGCTGACCGTGGGCGTGTACGTCGAGGGCAACCTCGCGTCGGAGGGGTACGCGTCCGAGCTCGCCGACGTGCGCGGCCGGGCGGCCCACTCCGAGTTGCTGGTGGTCCGGGACGGGTCGGGGGTCGTCGTCGGCAGTGTGGCGATGGCGCTGGACGGTCACTTCGCGGAGGTCACCGAGTCCGACGACGAGGCCGGGTTCCGCATGCTCGTCGTGGATCCCTCGGCGCAGGGTCGCGGCATCGGCCGGCTGCTGGTCACCGCCTGCCTCGACCGGGCGCGAGCGGCCGGCAAGCGCCGCGTCGTCATCTCGACCGGCTCCCGGATGACCGCCGCGCAGCGGCTCTACCAGCGGCTCGGGTTCGTCCGACTGCCCGAGCGGGACTGGAAGCCGGTGCCCGACATCGACCTGCTGGTGTACGCGCGCGACCTCTGGTAAGGACCCCGTCCCCCTCATCCCTCGCAGGCTCGGGACGAGCCTCCGGACGGGGCCTCAAGCCACCGTGGCGATCAGGTCCCCCTCCTGGAGCACCTCGCCCTCGACCACGTACAGCTGCTGCACGGTGCCCTCCCGCTCCGTGAGGACCGGGATCTCCATCTTCATCGACTCGAGGATGACCAGGGTGTCGCCCGCGGCCACTCGCGCGCCCGGCTCGACGAGGACCTTCCACACGCTGGACACCATCTCCGCGTGGATCTCCTCGACCGCCACCGGAACTCCTCCTGACACCGCACCGAGCAGAGCGGCGTTCATCCAAGCACGACCGGCGGGGGTCAGGCGGCGGACACGGGGCGGCCGGTCGCCAGCCGGTCGAGAACGGCGCACACCTCGGCGCCGTCGTGCGGCACGCCGGCCGGCGGCAGGTCGGCCAGCACGTCAGCGGCGGTCCGGGCGGCCGTGGCAGTGTCGGGGGCAGCCACGCTGACCGTGGCCAGCAGGGCGTCGTACCAGCCGTCCAGGCGGTCGCCCGGGTCGTACCCGCTGACGGCGACCACCCCGGAATCCGCCGCGGCGCGGGTCCTCGACCAGGACCGGTCGCCGGGCAGCCGGCCGGTGACCCTGCCCGCCGTCCCCGGTGGCAGCGTCGAGCGCAGTTGGACGGCGACGGCCGCCCGCGGACCGCTCGACGCCGGCGCGGGGTCGCCGGGTGCCCCGGAGCTGCGGAGGGCGAGCTCCACCGCGTCGACCCCATGGGCCCGTTCGAGCACCGCCATGTCCAGGGAGAAGCCTGCGGCGACCTCCCCCAGCTCGCCGTCCGGTGAGATCCCCACGGTGACCAGGCCCCGCCAGCCGATGTCGCCCAGCCGGTGCGCGGCAGGAGGGAGGTCGGCGGGGGTACCGGTGGCCCACGACTCCGGCGTCCACGACACCCGGGCGATGCCCGCGGCGCGGTCCCGGCTGACGGGCGTGGCGAAGCGCAGTCCCTCGGCGGTGACCCAGGCGAGAAAGCCGCGCTCGCTCGCCGGCTCCACGCCGTCCCCACCGAGTCGCTCCAGCACCTCGGCCTCCGGACCGACCCAGCGCACGCCGGCCGCGGTCACCGCGGCCGCCAGGCGGGCGTTGCCCGCCAGAGCGGGAGGCACGGGCAGGACGGCGCCGACGCCGCTGCGTTGCGCGGCCTCCACGATGCGGTCGACCGCGAGGTAGGACTCAGCGGCCGGTGCCGGACCGAGCAGCACCGCCTCGTCGGCCATGCGGACGTGCCGCGCCCCGCGCTCGGCCTCCGAGTGGACCGCCACGGACTTGAGGCCCAGCCGGGCGCACGAGCGGATCACCGAGCAGGCAGCCGGTCCCCTGCCCGCGACGAGCACGCTCTCGATCCCCAGTGGCACGAATGTCTCCTCCTGCACTCCCCCGCCCGGCGACAGTGCCGGGCGTCCCCGTGAGAGGCTTACCGGGTCAGCTTGGTCGGTCCGGCGACGCCGCGCACGTCCCGTGCGGCCCCTGCCCGGCCCGGAAGAGTGAGGGGCCGATCGGCCCACCGGCACCGCGAGAGGAGGGCAGCGATGTCCAAGCGTGGACGCAAGCGGCGCTCCCGCAAGAAGAACGGCGCCAACCACGGCAAGCGCCCCAACGCCTGAGAAGCGCGGGCGAGCGCCCCATCTCCGCTCACGAGGTGGGGCGCTCGTCCGTTCCGGTGAGAATCTCGGTGGAGATCTTCTCGACGCTGATCTGCGTGCCGTCCTCCTCGAAGGAGACGGTGGTCAGCTGCAGCTTGATCCGCTCGCGAAGGCCCGTGGGCGGCTTGTCGCCGCCGCAGCGCCGGCGGACCAGGGCCTTGAACTCCTGCTCGATGCCGAACTCGCGCAGACAGGAGGAGCAGTCCTCGAGGTGCTCGGCGATGACGGCGCGGCGGGCGTCGTCGGTCTCGTGGTCGAGGAACTCGAAGACGTGCGAGAGGACGTCGTCGCACGAGTTGATCTCGATCGGCTCGCCGGCCTGCGGGGCGTCGTCGACCATCAGTGGCTCGCCTCCTCACCGGCTCCGGCGCGGACGAAGCCGCGCTCACGGGCATAGTCGGCCAGCAGCTTCTGCAGACCCCGCCGGCCGCGGTGCAGCCGGGACATCACCGTGCCGATGGGGGTGCCCATGATCTCGGCGATCTCCTTGTAGGCGAAGCCCTCGACGTCGGCGAGGTAGACGGCCAGCCGGAAGTCCTCGGGCAGCTGCTGCAGGGCCTCCTTGATGTCGGAGTCCGGCAGGTGGTCCAGCGCCTCGATCTCGGCCGACCGCAGGCCGCTGGAGGTGTGCTCCTCGGCGGCGTAGAGCTGCCAGTCCTGCACCTGCTCGGTCGGGTACTGCTGCGGCTGCCGCTGCTTCTTGCGGTAGCTGTTGATGTAGGTGTTCGTCAGGATCCGGTACAGCCACGCCTTGAGGTTGGTGCCCTCGGCGAACTGGTGGAAGGCCGAGTACGCCTTCACGAAGGTCTCCTGGACGAGGTCCTCGGCGTCCGCGGGGTTGCGGGTCATCCGCAGCGCGGCGGGATAGAGCTGGTCGAGGAACGGGAGGGCGTCGCGCTCGAAGCGGGCATCGCGCTCCGCACGGGACTCGGCCACCTCGGTCCGGCTACCACCCTCGCGGGCCTCGGGAACCTCCACGGGTCCGGAATCGGGCGTCTGGTCCTCGGTCTGCTCGGGCACCGACCGTCCTCTCTGGGGCCCCCGGGTGCGGGGCACCACGTCGGTCGATCCTAGCCGCGCGGCATCGGGGCGGCCCGGGGGCCGCCGGTGCGCGACCCTGGGACGGGTGCTCGAGACGGTGCTGCTCACGGGCGGTCCAACGGCACGGGGGACGGCGGGCATTCCCGGTGCCGCGGTGGCGGCCGACACCGCCGCTACGCTCCCGCGGCGTGGCGGCGACTCCCGCGGTGCGGGCCCTCGACAAGGCGGGCGTGGCGTACTCGCTGCACCCCTACGACCCGGAGCACCCGTCCGAGCAGGGGCACGGGGAGGCCGCGGTGGCGGCGCTCGGCGCAGACCCGCGGCAGGTCTTCAAGACCCTGGTGGCCCGCGTGGACGGCGTCCTGACGGTGGCGGTCGTGCCGGTCAGCGGCGCCCTGGACCTCAAGGCGCTCGCGGCGGCGGCCGGCGGTCGCAAGGCGGCGATGGCCGACCCCGCCGACGCCGAGAGGACGACGGGCTACGTGCTCGGCGGCATCAGCCCGCTGGGCCAGAAGAAGGCGCTGCCGACGGTCGTGGACGACTCCGCACTCGGCTTCGCCACCGTCCTGGTGAGCGCCGGCAAGCGGGGCCTGCAGGTCGAGCTGTCACCGGCCGACCTGGTGCGCCTGACCCGCGCGCGGACAGCCGCCATCGGCCGCTGACTTCAGCTGCGGACGTACCCTGCCGATACCGTCTGAGCCGAAACCGAGGAGGGGGCGATGATCGAGTACCTGCGCCGTTTGCAGTTCGAGCGGCCATGGCTGTTCTACGTGCTCATGTTCGTCGGCTTCTGGCTTGCGTTCCAGCTCGTGCTGTTCGTCGCCGGACTCGTGCTGGGGCCGTTCGGTCTGCCGTCCTGGGCGCCGCTGGTGCTGGTCCTGGTGGTCCTCGTCGTCATCGCCCGCAGGCAGCAGCGCTAGGTCGTCGACGTCCGCCGCGCCCTGGAACAACTGCGTTGCGGTGTGGTTCGGGGCTCCCTAGCGTGCGGCACGTGCCCTGTCGCCTCGACGCTCTCGTCCTCGCTGCGAACGATCCCGTGCGGCTGGCGCGCTTCTGGGCCGGCGTCCTGGGCTGGGAGGCGGCCGACGATGCGCGCGGTCGCAGCGAGCTGGTGCCGAGCGACGACACCGGCTTCCGCCTCCGGTTCTCCGCGACCACGGAGCCGAAGATCGGCGCGAACCGCATCCACTTCGACCTGACCAGCTCGTCCCTCGAGGACCAGCAGGAGACGGTGGCGAGGTCGCTGGAACTCGGCGCCCGGCACATCGACGTCGGCCAGCGCCCGGAGGAGGGCCACGTGGTCCTCGCCGATCCCGAGGGCAACGAGTTCTGCGTCATCGAGCCCGGTAACCAGTTCCTCGCCGACTGCGGCTTCATCGGGGCGCTGTCGTGCGACGGTTCGCGGGCGGTCGGGCACTTCTGGAGCGAGGCGCTGGGCTGGCCGCTGGTCTGGGATCAGGACCAGGAGACCGCGATCCGCTCGCCGCACGGCGGTCCGAAGGTCACCTGGGGCGGTCCGCCGGTGAACCCGAAGAGGGGCAGGAACCGGCTGCACCTCGACCTCGCTCCGCCCGAGAGCGGGGATCCGCGGGCGGAGGTCGACCGACTCCTCTCCCTCGGGGCGACGCGCATCGACGGCGGACACGGAGACGCCGGCTCGGTGGCGCTGGCCGATCCCGACGGGAACGAGTTCTGCGTGCTGGCGCTCCGGTAGCGCACCCGGCTGCCTTCCCGCCGCCGCCCAGGCGGAGGACCCTGTGCTCCGCGGTTCGACAGCGCGAGCGGAGAAGCGCCCCTCTGGAGGGGATGACGATGCCTTCGACCCTGCGGAAGATCCTGTGCCGGAGCCGGCTGTCGCATGACTGGCGGACGGTCAGTTCCCCCGACGGAGAGCGCTACCTGGCCTGCTCTGTCTGCGGCAGGGAACGTCCCGGAGGCGGGAGCGGGACCATCGGGGTCATGGGCGGTGCGGGGGCCGGCTGACCCCTCGGGCGTCTCGCAGCTCCTCGGCCGTACCGGCTGCGCAGGTCAGAACAGGGCGGGCTGGTCGGCGGGCTCGCTGACCGCCTCGGCGCGGGCCAGCAGTTCGGGACCGTTGTTCGCCACGTTGTTCACCGCGGTGCCCACGGGGCGGAGCTCGAGAGCCTCGACGAGCTCCGTCGGAGTGCGTGTGATCAGCTCACCGACGTCCTGCTTCTCCGGGTCCAGCCAGTCGGCCCACCGGTCGGGAGGCAGCACCAGCGGCATGCGCTCGTGGATCTCGGTGAGCGCGCCGACCGCGGGCGACGTGACGATCGTGCAGGTGTAGAGCCGGTCGTCGCCACGGCCCCAGACTTCCCAGAGGCCGGCGAAGGCGAGCACCGAGCCGTCCTCCGGCGTGACGTAGTACGGCTGCTTGGTGGGCGAGTCCAGCCGCTTGGCCCACTCGAACCAGCCGTCGGCCGGCACCAGGCAGCGCCGCATGGCGGCCGCCTTCTTGAACGCCGGCTTGTCGGTCAGCGACTCGACGCGGGCGTTGAGCATGCGGTTGCCGACCGAGACGTCCTTGGCCCACGACGGCACGAGGCCCCACCGGACGGCGCGCAGCTCGCGGTGCCCGCCGCCGGTCGGCGCGCCCTCCGCGTCGCGCTCCTTCTTGTGCCGGACGACGTAGACGTCCTTGGTCGGGGCGACGTTGTAGTCGGCCGGCAGCGGGGGCTGCCCCTCCGCGCGGACGGCCTCGAACTCCAGCACGAGGTCCTCGGCCCGCCGGCTCGCGGCGTAACGACCGCACATGGCGCATCCTCCCGGTTCCGACGTCCTCAGGATTTCCTGCCCGGAACTCTAGGTGCGGGGGCCGACAACGCGTCCGCGTGCGTGAGCGTGCAGGTCAGGGGTAGGGGTTCGACGAACGAGTCATCGAGAGACGAGGATCACCGGCGTGACCGCGACGCAGACCCCCAGCAACGAGCAGCCCAAGACCGCCAGCGACGCCGGCCGACGTCCGTACGCGACGGTCAACCCCTACACCGGGGAGACGGAGAAGGAGTTCCCCTTCCTCGGGACGAACGAGATCGACGGCGTCGTCGAGCGCGCGCATGCCGCCTTCCTGGAGTGGCGGCGCAGGCCCGTCGAGGAGCGCGCGCAGATCGTCGGTCGGGCCGCCGAGCTGATGCTCGAGCGCCAGGACGAGTTCGCCGCCCTGGTCACCCGCGAGATGGGCAAGCGCATCCAGGAGGCGGCCGGCGAGGTGCAGCTGGCCGCCAGCATCCTCGATTACTACGCAAAGAACGGCCCGCGCTTCCTCGAGCCGCGGCAGATCGAGGTGATGAAGGGCGAGGCGGTCGTCGAGAACGAGCCGATCGGCGTCATCCTGGCCATCGAGCCGTGGAACTACCCGCTGTACCAGGTCGTCCGGGTGGCCGGGCCGAACCTGGTGCTGGGCAACGCGATCCTGCTCAAGCACGCGGAGCTCAACCCGCAGACCGCGCTCGCCATCGAGAAGTGCTTCCACGACGCCGGCGTACCCGAGGGCGTCTACACCAACGTCTTCCTCGCCATCCCCGACGTGGAGCAGGTCATCGCGCACCCGCACGTCGAGGGCGTGACCCTCACCGGCAGCGAGCGGGCGGGCAGCAGCGTCGCCTCGCTGGCCGGAAAGCACCTGAAGAAGTCGGTGCTGGAGCTCGGCGGCAGCGACCCGTTCATCGTGCTCGACACCGACGACCTCGGGCGCACCGTCAAGGCGGCCACCATGGGCCGGATGCAGAACACCGGCCAGGCCTGCATCGCCGCCAAGCGGCTGATCGTCCCCGAGGACATCTACGAGCCGTTCGTCGAGGGTCTCAAGCAGGCGTTCTCCACCTTCTCCCCCGGCGACCCGAGCGACCCGTCGACGTCGCTGGCGCCGCTGTCGAGCGAGCAGGCGGCCAAGGACCTGCACGCTCAGATCCAGGACGCGATCGACAAGGGGGCCACCGTGGTGACCGGCGGCGGCCGTCCCGACCACGCCGGCGCCTTCGTCGAGCCGACCATCCTCACCGACGTCACCCCGGAGATGCGCGCGTACAACGAGGAGCTCTTCGGCCCCGCCGCGGTGGTCTACAAGGTCTCGAACGAGGACGAGGCGGTGGAGCTCGCGAACAACAGCCGGTTCGGCCTCGGGGCCGCCGTCTTCTCCAGCGACGTCGACCGGGCGAAGTCGGTGGCCGAGCGCATCGAGGCCGGCATGGTCTTCGTCAACCAGCCGACCGGTTCCTCGGCCGAGCTGCCGTTCGGGGGCGTGAAGCGGTCCGGCTACGGCCGTGAGCTCTCCGAGCTCGGCATGTTCGAGTTCGCCAACCGCCGACTGGTGCGCGTCCTGCCGACGAAGAAGGCCGACAAGCCGCAGGCCGGCTGACGCGGTGCGGGCGGTGCGACTCCGCGGAACGGGCAGAATGACCCCGTGACCCCGGTCTGGACGACGCCGCACCGCCCGGCACCCGTCGACGCCGTCGTCGCGCTGCCCGGATCCAAGTCGCTCACCGCGCGGGCCCTGATCGTGGCCGCGCTGGCCGACGGCCCGAGCCGCCTGGTCCGGCCGCTGCGCGCCCGGGACACCGACCTCATGGCCGCCGGGCTCCGCGCGCTCGGCGTGCGGATCGAGGACGACGGCGCCGACTGGCTGGTCACGCCGCAGCCGCTGCGCGGGCCCGCCGAGATCGACGCCGGGCTGGCCGGCACCATGCTGCGGTTCCTGCCGCCGGTCGCCGCGCTGGCCACCGGCCCGGTCCGGCTGGACGGCGATCCGCGCCTGCACGACCGGCCCAACGCCGGCCTGCTGACGGCGCTTCGGCAGCTGGGCGTCGAGATCGACGACGGTGGCCGCGGCCGGGCGCCGTTCACCGTGCACGGGACCGGCGCCGTCCGGGGCGGCACCGTCGAGGTCGACGCCAGCGAGTCCTCGCAGATCGTCTCCGGTCTTCTGCTGGCGGCTGCGCGGTTCGACGACGGCATCGACCTGCGCCTGCGCGGCGGGGTGCCGTCCATGCCGCACGTCGAGATGACCGTGACCACGCTGCGCGAGCACGGGGTCGACGTCTCGGCCACCGACCGCGGCTGGCGCGTGTCCCCCGGTGCCGTCGCCGCGCTCGACCGCGTGGTCGAGCCCGACCTCTCCAACGCCGCCCCTTTCCTCGGCGCGGCGCTGGTGACCGGCGGCCGGGTCACCGTCCGCGACTGGCCCGAGGTCACCACCCAGCCCGGCGCGCAGCTCGACCGGCTGCTGTCGGCCATGGGCGCCGACGTCGCCCGCACGGCCGACGGGCTGCGGGTCACCGGCACCGGCCGGATCGCACCGCTCGTCGCGGACCTGGGCGAGGTCGGCGAGCTGACCCCGGTGCTGGCGGCGCTGTGCGCCCTGGCCGACGGCACCTCCCGGCTCACCGGGGTGGCGCACCTGCGCGGGCACGAGACCGACCGCCTGCAGGCCCTCGACGAGGTGCTCACGGCCGTCGGCGCCACGGTCGAGCAGCTGCCCGACGGGCTGGTCATCGCGCCGGGCCCGCACCGCGCCGCGCAGGTCGACTCCTACGCCGACCACCGCATGGTGATGGCGGCCGCCGTCCTCGGGCTGGCGATCGACGGGGTGGCGGTGGCCGATCCGGGCGCGGTGACCAAGACGCTGCCCGACTTCGTCGAGCGGTGGGGCGGGCTGCTGGGGGAACCGATGAGGGCGGCCCACTGAGTCCCCGCCGGCACGATTCGCGGTCGGACGAGGACGACGTCCGGTGGCGGCCCAACCCTCGTGGCACCCGTCCGCGCACGCGCACCCGGCCCACCCACGACGACGCCGTCCCCGGCCTCGTCGTGGCCGTCGACCGGGGCCGGATGACCGTCCGCATCGAGGGCCCCGACGCGAGTCCCGTCGACGTCACGTCCATGCGGGCACGCGAGCTCGGCAAGCACGGCGTGGTCGTCGGCGACCGGGTGCGGCTGGTGGGCGACACGAGCGGCCGGCCCGACACCCTCGCGCGCATCGTCACCATCGAGGAGCGGACGACGTCGCTCCGCCGCACCGCCGACGACACCGACCCGACCGAGCGGATCGTCGTCGCCAACGCCGACCAGCTGGTCATCGTGACGGCGGTGACCGATCCCGAGCCGGCGCTGGGCTTCCTCGACCGCTGCTTGGTGGCCGCGTTCGCCGGCGGCCTGGAGCCGCTGCTGTGCCTGACCAAGACCGACCTGGGCAGCCCGCAGCCGCTGCTCGACCGCTACGCCGGCCTGAGCCTCGACGCCGTCGCGATCTCGCGGGAGGCGCCGCTGAACGGGCTCGTCGACCGGCTGGAGGCCCGGATGAGCGTCTTCGTCGGCCAGTCCGGTGTCGGCAAGTCGACCCTGGTGAACCGGCTGGTGCCCGACGCCTTCCGCGCGACGGGCGACGTCAGCAAGATCGGCAAGGGCCGGCACACGTCGTCCTCGGTGGTGCTGTTCGACCTCCCGCAGGGCGGCACGGTGATCGACACCCCCGGCATCCGCTCCTTCGGGCTGGCGCACGTCACGGCGGACGACGTCCTGGCCGCGTTCCCGGACATGGCCGAGGCCGCCGAGGAGTGCCCCCCGCTGTGCGGGCACACCGATGCCGACCCGGAGTGCGCCCTCGACGCCTGGGCCGCGGAGGGGCCGCCGGCGCGCAAGCAGCAGCTGGCCGGCCTGCGGGTCCTGCTCGGAGCGGTGGGCCAGGTCGGGCCGGGTTATTGACCTAGAGCAGCCGGGTCTCGACCGGCTGCTCGGTGCAGCCGCCACGGCCGTTGGGGGCCAGGCGCCACGCACGCGCCTTCGGCCGGACCGTCACCGCCTCCGCGAGCTCCGTGCCGACGTAGTGCAGCCCGACGCCCTCCTCGGTGGCGTACCCGGCGGGGAGCTCACCGCGGGCGACCATCCGCCGGTAGGGCGCGCGCAGCCGCCGCGGCGAGTCGTGGTGCACCGCGTTGCTGAACGGCAGCAGACCCAGCCCCTCGGCGAAGGGCTCGAGCTGGTCCGACCAGGAGTCGGTCGGGCCGCCCGCGTGCCAGCACTGACTACCGGCACCGGCGCCGGCGAGGACGACGCCCTCCTCCCAGCACTCGGCCAGCACCTCGTCGAGCCGGTGCGCCCGCCAGAGGGCCATCAGGTTCACCAGGCTGCCGCCCTCCACGAGGACGACGTCCTGGCGCAGCAGGTGCTTGCGGACGTCGGGCACGCTCGGCCGCGGGAACAGCCGCAGGACCGACAGCTCGACGTCCTCACGCTCCCCGAAGACCTGCTCGTAGACGGCGCTGGCCGCCGGGTCGTCGCCCACGGCCGTCGGCAGGTAGCAGAGCCGGACGGCGCCCTCCCAGAACCAGCGGCTGCGCCCGAGCTCCAGGACGTGCTCGAGCAGGGGCAGGTTGCCCGGCTCACCGGGCCTCGGCGTGAGCACGCCGGAGAACGCGAACACCTGACGGTCCATCAGACATGGCTATCGGCAGGCCGGGGCCGGATCGGGACTACACGTCCACCCAGCCGCCGCTGCGCCAGTAGACGCCGGCCTCCCGGGTGAGCAGCCCCTCGTCGACCAGGTACCGCCGCAGCGCGGCGACGTCGGGGTGCCAGACGCCCAGCAGCGCGTTGACCTCGCGCTCGGGATAGCGGATGCCGGCCTCGAAGACCCGCACCAGGTGCTGGAGGACGACGAGGCGCTTCGCGCGCTGGGCCGGGATGGAGACCAGCCGGCCGTCGCGGACGAACGCCGACAGCACGGCGTCCTCGGCGGGGTCCTCCGACAGCCGCTCCGGCGGGGGCGCCGCCTCGGCCGCCGCACGGGCCGCCGCGGCGAAGCGGTCGCTGTGCAGGACGAGGACGTGCCGGTCACGGTGCACGAGACCGGCCCGGGCGAGCCGGCGGGCGGCGAGGGCGACGTCCTTGAGCGGCAGCCCGGAGAGCTCCGCCACCTCCTCGATCGTGCCGGCGCCCAGCGCCAGGGCCGCAACCACCTTGAGCCGGGCTGGGTCGGCCAGCAGCCCCACGATCGTCGCGGCGTGCATCCCCCGACGGTATCGGCGCATCGACCCGCCAGGCGCGGGGTAGGGCGACCGGCATGCCGAGCCCGATCGACATCCAGAAGGCCCTGTCCGGGATGGACTACCCCGCGTCGAGGGACCAGATCGTCGCGCACGCCGAGCAGAACGGGGCCGACGCGGAGGTCCTCGACGCGCTCCGGGGCATCGACGACCGCGAGTACGAAGGGCCGAGCGGCGTCAGTTCAGCGGTGTTCGACTGATCCCCGGCTAGGTTCGGTGCCCATGACATCGGGCCGCGGCTTTTCCGAGGACATGCGCCTGGCACACGTGCTGGCCGACCAGGCCGATTCCATCAGCCTGGACCGCTTCAAGGCCCAGGACCTGAAGGTCGACACCAAGCCCGACCTCACGCCGGTCACCGACGCCGACCGGGCGGTCGAGGAGATGCTGCGCATCACCCTCAGCCGGGCGCGCACCCGCGACGCGGTGATGGGTGAGGAGTTCGGCGTCACCGGGCACGGGTCGCGCCGCTGGGTGCTCGACCCGATCGACGGCACCAAGAACTTCGTCCGCGGGGTGCCGGTCTGGGCCACCCTAATCGCGCTGCTCGACGGCGACGAGCCCGTCGTCGGCCTGGTGTCGGCCCCCGCGCTCAACCGCCGGTGGTGGGCGGCCAAGGACGTCGGAGCGTGGACCGGGCGCCGGCTCGAGTCGGCCAGCCGGTGCCGGGTCTCCGACGTCACCACGCTCGACGACGCCAGCCTGTCCTACTCCAGCCTCTCCGGGTGGGAGCAGCGGGGCGGCCTCGACGGCTTCCTGGACCTCACCCGGTCGGTCTGGCGCACCCGTGCCTACGGCGACTTCTGGAGCTACGTGCTGCTGGCCGAGGGGGCGGTCGACGTGGCCTGCGAGCCCGAGGTCTCCTTGTGGGACCTCGCCGCGCTCGATGTCATCGTCCGGGAGGCCGGCGGGCGGTTCACCGACCTCGACGGCGTCCCCGGGCCCGCCGGTGGCAGCGCGCTGGCGACCAACGGTCACCTGCACGACGCGGCCCTCGGCCTGCTCAGGCCGCCGCGACCGGCCGCCTGACGGATCAGGACCCCGGACCCGGCTCCACGAGCGGTCCGGCGTCCCACCGGGGGACGACGTCGACGCCGATCCCCCGGCCCGCGAGCATCGCCGCACCGACCGCGGAGGCGCTGCGCACGCGCACGTGCCGGACCGGACGGCGCAGGACGTCGGCCAGCAGCTGCTGGATCAGCGCCGACCGTGCACCGCCCCCGGTGAGCACGACCGGCGCGCCGTCGTCCGGCACGGCCAGCATCGCGAACGCGGCACCGACGGCCCCGACGACGCCCTCCACGGCCGAGCGCGCCAGGTCCGCGCGGGTGGTGCCCGGGTTCAGACCGGTCCACGCGCCGCGGTCGTCCGGACCGGCGACCCCGCCGCGCTCCCCGCCGAGGTAGGGCGAGAAGCGGACACCTCCGGCACCCGCGGGCGCCGAGGCTGCGGCGTCGAACAGCTCCACCCACGACATGCCGAGCACCCCGCACACCCAGGACCAGGCCGACCCGCCGTTCTCGAGTGCGGCCATCGCGTACCAGCCCCCGGCCGCGTCGGCGTAGCTGTGCACGTGCGGCTCGTCGACGGGGCGCGGGGTCAGCCCCGGGCGGAGCAGCTGCACGCCGGTGCCGACGTTGAGCTGCACCCCCGTCGTCGTGCCGGCCGCGAGGAGGGCCAGCGGGGTGTCGGCGCCGCCCACGACGACCGGGACCGCGCCGACCGTCAGCTCCGCCGTCCCGGCGACGTCCGTCGACGTCCGGACGGCCGGCAGCAGTTCCCCCGGGATGCCCGCGGCGTCGACCGCCGCGGCGGACCACCGGTCCGCGGCGACGTCCCACAGGAGCGTGGCCGACGCGTCGCTGCGGTCGGTGACCGCGACGTCCGCGCCCGGCAGCAGCGTCGCCCGCACCGCGTCCTTCGGCAGCAGCACGGCCGCGGCGCGGGCCACGGTCTCCGGTTCGTGCCGCACCAGCCAGGCGAGCATGGGGCCGGTCATCCCGGGCGCCACCGGGTTGGCCAGCGCGGCCCGATCGGCGGCCGGTAGCGCCCGCCAGGCGGCCAGTTCGGCGACCGCCCGCCGGTCGGGCCACAGCAGCGCCGGCCGCAGGGCCGTCCCGGCCTCGTCCACCAGCACGGCGCCGTGCATCTGCCCGGCCAGCCCCAGCGCGAGCACGCGGCAGCCGTCCAGGGCGCCCGCCACCTCGGCCAGGGCGTCGTCCAGGGCCCGCCGCCAGACGCGCACGTCGGTCTCGGCCCGGTCGGGGCCGGGGTGCTCGACCGCGTAGTCCGCCTCCGCCTCGGCCACGACCGCTCCCGACGGGTCGAGGGCGACCAGCTTCAGGCCGCTGGTGCCCAGGTCGGCACCGAGGAGGACGTCGCGCACGGCGCGTCAGCCGCCGTGCTCGAAGCCGCCCGGGCGGCCGTTGCGGTCGGCGAGCAGCCCGGCCAGCGTGGCGAGGGCGATCTCCGCCGGCTCCCGGGAGCCGATGTCCAGCCCGATCGGCCGGTGCACCCGCGCGATGTCGCCGGCCGGGACATTGAGCGCCGTGAGCGCCGCGACGTGCGGTCCCTCGTGCCGGGGACTGCCCATGACCCCGATCCAGCGGGCCGGCCGGGCGAGCGCGTCGCGCAGCAGCTCCCCCAGCTCGTCGCGGTGGTGGTCGGTGACCACGACGTCGGCGGAGCCACCGGCCAGCTCACCGTCCAGCTCCCCGAAGCCGGCGGCGGTGACGTCCGCACGCGTTCCCGCGGGAACGCGCGCGGCGTGGGGCTCCACGAGGACGGTGCGGAAGCCGAGCTCGGCGCCCCAGCGCAGCAGCACCTCCGACACCGGCGAGGCGAACACCGCCACCAGCAGCCGATCGCTCATCCCGCGCGCTCGGGGCTGTCCCCGTAGGCGTACGCCGCGTCGGGGTAGCGGCCCCCGACGGCGACGTCCGGCGGCGCGATCGAGTCCAGCCGCGCGAGGTCGTCGGCGGAGAGCTCGACGGCGACCGCGCCCGCGTTCTCCTCGAGGTACCTGCGCCGCTTGGTGCCGGGGATGGGGACGACGTCCTGGCCCTTCGCCAGCACCCAGGCGAGGGCGAGCTGCCCCGCGGTGGCCCCCTTCTCGGCGGCCATCTCGCGCACGGCGTCGACCAGGCGCAAGTTGGCCTGGAACGCCTCGCCCTGGAACCGCGGCTGGTTGCGGCGGAAGTCGTCCTCGCCGAAGTCGGCCGGGCTGGTGATGGCCCCGGTCAGGAAGCCCCGGCCGAGCGGGCTGAACGGCACGATGCCGATGCCGTGCTCGCGGGCGACACCCAGCACCTCTCTCTCCACGTCACGCGTCCACAGCGACCACTCGCTCTGCAGCGCCGCGATGGGGTGCACCGCGGCGGCGCGCCGGATCGACGCGGCACTCGCCTCCGAGAGCCCCAGGTGGCGCACCTTGCCCTGCGCGACCAGCTCGGCCATCGCGCCCACGGTGTCCTCGATCGGCACCGCCGGGTCGACCCGGTGCTGGTAGTAGAGGTCGATGACGTCGACCTTCAGCCGGCGCAGGCTGGCCTCGGCACAGGCCCGCACGTTCTCGGGCCGCCCGTCGATGCGCGGCCCCTCGGGTGTGTGCGTGAGCGAGAACTTGGTCGCAAGCTGCACCTCGTCGCGCCGCCCGGCGATCGCCTCCCCGACCAGTTCCTCGTTGTGGCCGGACCCGTAGACGTCCGAGGTGTCGAGGAACGTGATGCCCAGATGGAGAGACCGCGCGATCGTGGCCAGCGACTCGTCACGGTCGGCGGCGCCGTAGGACTGGCTCATGCCCATGCAGCCGAGGCCGAGGGCGGAGACGACCAGGCCGTCGCCGAGGGTGCGGGTTCCGATCGCCGAGGTCATGCCCGCATCCTTCCCCCGCCGGTCATCGCGCCGCCAGGGCGTCGATGCGGGCGACGTCCTCGGCCGCCAGGGAGAACCCGGTGATCGCGAAGTTGGCGGCGATGCGCTCCGGCGTCACCGACTTCGGGATCGCGACGAAGCCGTGGTCGAGGTGCCAGCGCAGCAGGACCTGCGCGGTGCTGACGTCGTTCGCCTCGGCGATCTCGCGCAGCACCGGGTCGTCGAGGTTCGTGTTCTTCAGGGCGCTGTAGCCCTCCAGGACGATGCCGCGCTGCGCGTGACCGCGCGCGACCTCGTCGTCGTACAGCGTCGGCGCCCACTCGATCTGGTTGACGGCGGGCTGCTGACCGGTGCTCCGGGTGAGCCGGTCGATCTGGTCGAGCGAGTAGTTGCTGACGCCGACGTCCCGGACCTTGCCCGCCTGCTGGGCCTCGAGGAGCACCCGCCAGAGGTTCTCGTGGATCGAGTCACCCTCGGTCCAGTGGATGAGCCAGAGGTCGAGGTGGTCGGTGCCGAGCTTCTGCAGCGACGTCTCGAGGGTCTTCCGGGGGTCGTCGGCGCCCGGCGGCACCTTGGTGGTCACGAACACCTCGCCCCGCGGCACGCCTGAATCGGCCAGCGCCCGGCCCACCTCCTCCTCGTTGCGGTACACGGTGGCGGTGTCGATGTGCCGGTAGCCGACGTCCAGTGCCGTGCGGACGGCGTCGTAGGCCTGCGGGCCGGTGATCTGCCAGGTGCCGAAGCCGAGCAGCGGCATGGTGCCGCCACCGGGGAGCTGGGCTGCCGGGACTGCGGTCTGCGTCATGCCTCTCCCCTGCCCAGCGGCTGCACGACTCATCCCCGGAACCGCTGTCGCCGTCCATCTGATGGGATGGGGACACGGGACGCGCCGACCGGCCGCCCGGGATCGAGGAGGCCCCCGTGCAGTACGCCGAGTCCGTCGTGGACCTGGTCGGCAACACCCCGCTGGTGCGGCTCACCTCGGTGACGCGCGACCTCGGTCCCGACGCCCCCGTCGTGCTGGCGAAGCTCGAGTACCTCAACCCGGGCGGCTCGGTGAAGGACCGGATCGCCGTCCGCATGGTCGACGCGGCCGAGGCGAGCGGCGCCCTGAAGCCCGGCGGCACGATCGTGGAGCCGACCAGCGGCAACACCGGCATCGGGCTCGCCCTCGTCGCCCAGCAGCGCGGCTACCGGTGCATCTTCGTCTGCCCCGACAAGGTGGGCCAGGAGAAGATCAACGTGCTGCGCGCGTACGGGGCCGAGGTCGCGGTCTGCCCGACCGCCGTCGACCCGTCGGACCCGCGGTCGTACTACTCGGTCTCCGACCGGCTGGCGCGCGAGACCCCCGGCGGCTGGAAGCCCGACCAGTACTCCAACCCGGCCAACCCGCAGTCCCACTACGAGACCACCGGGCCGGAGATCTGGGCGCAGACCGACGGCCGGGTCACCACCTTCGTCACCGGCATGGGCACCGGCGGCACGATCAGCGGCATCGGGCGCTACCTCAAGGAGGCCTCCGGCGGGAAGGTGCACGTCGTGGGCGCCGACCCCGTGGGGTCGGTCTACTCGGGCGGCACTGGGCGGCCCTACCTCGTCGAGGGCGTCGGCGAGGATTTCTGGCCCTCGACCTACGACCGCGACATCGCCGACGAGGTCATCCCCGTCTCCGACGGCGACTCCTTCGCGATGACCCGCCGGCTGGCCCGCGAGGAGGGCCTCCTGGTCGGAGGCTCCTGCGGCATGGCGGTCGTCGCCGCCCTGCGCGCGGCCGAGAAGCTCACGAAGGACGACGTCCTGGTGGTGCTGCTGCCCGACGGCGGCCGGGGCTACCTGAACAAGATCTTCAACGACAAGTGGATGGCCGACTACGGCTTCCTCGAGTCCACCACCGGCGAGACGGTCGGCGACCTGCTGCACACGAAATCCGGAGAGACGCCGACCCTGGTGCACACCCATCCGAACGAGACCGTGCGCGACGCGATCGACATCCTGCGCGAGTACGGCGTCAGCCAGCTGCCCGTCGTCCGTGCGGAGCCGCCGGTGACCGCCGGGGAGGTGGTGGGGTCGATCGACGAGAAGACGCTGCTCGACGCGCTCTTCGACGGGCGGGCGAGCCTGGCCGACCGGGTGGAGAAGCACATGTCCCCCCCGTTGCCGATCATCGGCTCGGGCGAGGCGGTGACCGCCGCTGTCGCCGCGCTCGGCACGGCGGACGCGCTGCTGGTGCACGTCGACGGCAACCCTGCCGGCGTGGTCACCCGGCAGGACGTGCTCGGCCACCTGACGGGGGTGGCCCGATGAGCGAGCAGCTTCCCGGCTTCAACACCCGGGCGATCCACGCGGGCCAGGAGCCCGACGCCGCTACCGGGGCGGTCAACGTGCCGGTGCACCTGAGCACCACGTTCAAGCAGGACGGCGTCGGCGGGCTGCGCGGCGGCTACGAGTACAGCCGCAGCGCGAACCCGACCCGCACGGCGCTGCAGGAGGCACTCGCCGCGCTCGAGCAGGGCACCCAGGGCATGGCGTTCGCCTCCGGCCTGGCCGCCGAGGACACCCTGCTGCGGACGGTGTGCGAGCCGGGCAGCCACGTCATCCTCGGCGGGGACGCCTACGGCGGCACCTTCCGGCTGATCTCGAAGGTTCTCTCGCGGTGGGGCGTCGAGCACACGCCGGCCGACCTCAACGACACCGAGGCCCTGCGCGCGGCGATCCGGCCGACGACCCGGGTCGTCTGGACCGAGACGCCGACCAATCCGCTGCTCAACATCGCCGACATCGCCCTCACCGCCGAGGTCGCGCACGACGCCGGCGCCCTGCTCGTCGTCGACAACACCTTCGCCTCGCCCTACCTGCAGCAGCCGCTGACGCTCGGTGCCGACGTCGTCGTGCACTCGACGACGAAGTACCTCGGGGGACACTCGGACGTCGTCGGCGGGGCCCTGGTCACGGCCGACGCCGAGCTGGGCGAGCGGCTGGCCTTCAACCAGAACGCGATGGGCGCCGTCGCCGGGCCGTTCGACTCCTGGCTGGTGCTGCGCGGCATCAAGACCCTCGGCGTGCGCATGGACCGGCACCAGCAGAACGCGGCGCGGATCGCCGAGTTCCTGCTCGGCCACCCCGACGTCACCGCGGTGCTCTACCCGGGGCTTCCCGACCACCCGGGTCACGACATCGCGGTCAAGCAGATGTCCGGGTTCGGCGGGATGCTGTCGTTCCGCGTGCGCGGCGGCGAGGAGCAGGCACTGCGCATCTGCGAGCGGGCGCAGCTGTTCACGCTCGCCGAGTCGCTGGGCGGCGTCGAGTCGCTCATCGAGCACCCGGGGCGCATGACGCACGCCAGCGCTGCCGGGTCGCCGCTCGAGGTGCCCGCCGACCTGGTCCGCCTCTCCGTGGGCATCGAGGACGTCGACGATCTGCTGGCCGACCTGGAACAGGCCATGACACTGTGACCCTCCGGGTCACACCGCGGTCATGACACTGTGACCCTCCGGGTCACACCGCGGCCAACGGCCGTTCCCCCGTTGAGTTGAGCCGCTTCGTCGCGCCTGCGCGGGAGCCTCCGGCCCCCACTCGGCCCGACCGGTTCTCACCTCGGCAGTGTCAGGATGCGCGGGCCGTCGTCGGTGACGGCGACGGTGTGCTCGACGTGGGCGGCCCGGCTGCCATCGGCACTGCGCAGCGTCCAGCCGTCGGCGTCGACGCGGTAGTCGTCGCTCCCGCCGGCCAGGAACCACGGCTCGATGGCGATCACGAGTCCGGCCCGCAGCGGGACGCCGCGACCCGGCCGGCCCTCGTTGGGCACGGACGGCGCCTCGTGCATCGTCCGCCCGACGCCGTGACCGCCCTGATCGGTGTTGATGCCGCAGCCGCCGGCCCGGCCGACCGCACCGATGGCCGCGGAGACGTCACCGACGCGGTTGCCGACGACGGCCGCCGCGATACCTGCCTCCAGTGCGCGCTCGGTGGTGGCCACCAGCGCGAGATCCTCGGGTCGCGGGGTCCCGACCGGAAAGGTGATCGCGGCGTCCCCGACCCAGCCGTCGAGCACCGCACCGGCGTCCACGCTCAAGAGGTCGCCGTCCTCGAGCACCTCGGGTGTCGGGATGCCGTGCAGGGCCACGTCGTTGACCGACAGGCACACCACACCGGGGAACGGCGGGGTCGTGGGCTGGGGCGCGTAGCCGAGGAACGGCGACGTCGCGCCCGCGTCGGCCAGGACGTCGCGCGCCACGGCGTCGAGCTGCGTCAGCCGGAGGCCGGGTGCCGCGGTCGCGCGCAGGGCGGCCAGCATGTCGGCCACGACCGCGCCCGCCGCCCGCATCGCGTCCAGCTCGCCGGGTGTGCGCAGTTCGATCATGTGCCCACCTTCCGCCATCGCCGTCCCGGTGTCGTGAGCGCCCCGTCCCCCGCGCCACCCCGACGGACTCGCGTCCGGGCGGGAAGCAGATCCAGCGCGTCGCGGTTGCGTCCGGCAGACGGCCCGACCCAGGAGGATCCGAGCGTGAGCGCGACCGACGACACCCGCGACCAGACCGCCCTCGAGCAGGAGCGGGCCCGCATCCGCGACGTGCACCTCAAGCCGGCCGGCGAGCGGCCGGCCTCCACCGCGCGGGGCCTGCACCACACCGCGCTGATCAGCAGCGACGTCGAGCGGACGGTGCGCTTCTACCAGGACGTGCTGGGCTTTCCGCTCACCGAGCTGATCGAGAACCGCGACTACCCCGGCTCGTCGCACTTCTTCTTCGACATCGGCAACGGCAACCTCCTCGCGTTCTTCGACTTCCCCGGCCTGGACGTCGGGCCGTACGCGGAGGTGCTCGGCGGGCTGCACCACATGGCGATCAGCGTCGAGCCCGAACGCTGGGGCCGCCTCGTGGAGCGGCTCACCGAAGCCGGTGTCCCGCACGAGGTGCACAGCGGCGTCTCGGTCTACTTCCGCGACCCCGACGGCGCCCGGATCGAGCTGATCGCCGATCCGCTGGGCGAGATGTACGGGCACCACGTCCTCTGATCCCGCCCCGCGAACCGGCGCCGTGAGCACGACCTCCGACAGCCCGCAGCCCGTCGCGCAGCCGCCCCGCCCGGGTCCGGCGGTGCGGCTGGCGCTGCCGACCCTCTCGCCGTCCTCCCGCCTGTACGTGGGCACGGAGGCCGGCGGGTCCGCCCTGCTGCTGGTCGCCACGGTGCTCGCGCTGGCCTGGGCGAACTCCCCGTGGGCCGCGGCCTACGAGTCGTTCTGGTCGACGCCGGCATCGATCGGCATCGGGAGCGCGGAGCTCACCCTCGACCTGCGGCACTGGGTCAACGACGCCGCGATGGCGCTGTTCTTCCTCGTGGTGGGCCTGGAGATCACCCGCGAGGTGAGCGCCGGAGAGCTGCGCGACCGGCGGAACATCGCCGCGCCGGCGCTCGGCGCGCTCGGGGGCCTGGCCGTCCCGGCCCTGATCTACGCCGCGTTCAACTCCTCCGGCCCGGCGAGCACCGGCTGGGGCATCGTCATGTCGACCGACACCGCGTTCGTCCTCGGGATCCTCGCGCTGTTCGGCCCGCGGTGCCCCGACCGCCTACGGCTGTTCCTGCTGACCCTGGCGATCGTCGACGACATCGGCGCCATCAGCGTGATGGCGCTGTTCTACAGCGGCGATCTGCACGTCATGGCGCTCGTGGTCGCCGCCGTCCTCGTCGCCGTGATGCTGGGGCTGCGCTGGGCCGGGGTGTGGCGCCTGTGGCCGTACGTCCTGGTCGGCATCGCGCTGTGGCTGGCGGTCCACCAGTCGGGGGTGCACGGAACGCTGGCCGGGGTGGCGGTCGGGCTCCTGCTGCCCGCCCGCCAGCCGGGGCCGGAGCAGCTCGAGCGCACGCGCACGTTCGGGCGGGCGTTGCGGGAGCAGCCCGACGCCGAGCGGGCGCGACTGGTCGGGCTCGCTGCGGCCGCCACCGTGCCGGCCAACGCCCGGCTGCAGCAGACGCTGCACAACTGGACCGCCTACGGCGTCGTCCCCGTGTTCGGGCTGGCCAACGCCGGCGTCTCGCTGGACGCGCAGACGCTGCGCGAGGCGGCCACGTCGTCGGTGACCATCGGCGTCTGGGTGGCGCTCGTCGTCGGCAACGCGATCGGCATCACCACCGGCACGGCGGTCGCGCTGCGTACTGGTTGGGGTGTGCTTCCCGGCGGGGTGCGCTGGTCGCACCTGATGGCGGGCGCCACGCTGGCCGGCATCGGGTTCACCATCTCGCTGTTCATCACCGACCTGGCGTTCTCCGACGAACACCTCCGCGAGCAGGCCACGATCGGCATCCTCGGCGGTTCAGTGACCGCCGCCGTCCTCGGCGTCGTCCTGCTGCGGGTCCTCGGCGACCGGTTCCCGCTGTGCACGCCGGAGGCCGAGGGACCACCGTCGCTGCCGCCCCGCCCCTGGCGCGCCCCCACCGCCTGACGCCGGATCGGCGGCTCCGACCGCCCGGCGCAGCGCATCGAGCTCCATCCGCCCGGCGTACCGGACGCCGTCGATGAACAGCGTGGGCGTGCCCTCCACACCCGCGGCCAGGCCCTCGGCGAAGTCGCTCTCGACACGGTCCCCGAACTGCTGAGCCGGCTCCCCCACCACGCGGTTGCCGTCCAGGCCGAGATGGTCGGCGTAGCCGCGCAGGGCGGAGTCGGTCAGCCTGTCCTGCTTCGTGAACAGCAGGTCGTGCATCGGCCAGAACGCACCCTGCGCAGCGGCGGCCTCCGCGGCCAGCGCCGCGGTCAGGGCGTAAGGGTGCCGGTCGGCGAGGGGGAAGTTGCGGAAGACCAACCGGACCCGGCCCCCGGACTCCTCGACCAGTCGCTGGAGCAGCGGCGCCGCGGCCGCGCAGTACGGGCACTCGTAGTCGCCGTACTCCAGGACGGTGACCAGCGCGTCGACCGCGCCGCGGACGTGGTCGTCCGCGCGGACCTGCCCGGTCACTGGTCGGGGTCGGTCACGAGGTCGGCGTACTCCGGGTGCCGCTCGATCCAGCCGCGGACGAAGGTGCAGCGCGGAATCACCGAGCCGCCGCGGGACCGGACGTCGTCCAGCGCGGCGCGCACCAGGGTGCTGCCGAGACCGGACTGCCCCGCGTCGGGATCGACCTCGGTGTGGGTGAAGACGACGGTGTCGCCGCGGCGCTCGTAGGCGGCGAGGCCGAGCATGCGGTCGCCGTCGCGGATCTCGTAGCGGTGGGCTTCCGGGGCGTCCGTGACGATGGGCTCCATGGGCTGGGCAACCTCCGGGTCGGAACGGGTGTTCCGGCTCAGTCCACCAGAGTCAGCGCGCGCGTGGGGCACGCCTGGACGGCGTCCCGGACGGCCGGCACGTCGTCGTCCCACGGCTCGGGCTCGAGGACGGCGAGGACGCCCTCGTCGTCGACCTCGAAGACGTCGGGCGCCAGCATCTCGCAGCTGCCCGAGCCGACGCAGAGCTCGCGGTCGACCACCACCCGGGTCATCGCGGCCCCGTCAGCCGGCCCGGCAGGCGCTTGAGGCCGTTGACGAACGACGAGCGCAGCCGGTCCGGCTCGCCGGCCACCTCGAGGTCGGGCAACTGGTCGAACAGCGCGCGGAACGTCACCGCGATCTCCCGCCGGGCCAGATGTGCCCCGAGGCAGAAGTGCGGGCCGTGGGCGCCGAAGCCGACGTGCGGGTTCGGGTCGCGGCCGAGGTCGAACACGTGCGGATCGGCGAAGACCTCGAGGTCGCGGTTGGCCGCCGCGTAGACGAGCAGGAACTTGTCACCCTCGCGGTAGCGGTGCCCGTTCAGCTCGCCGTCCTGCGTGGCCGTGCGCCGCATCCAGGTGATCGGGCTGGTCCAGCGCACGATCTCCTCGACGGCGGTGCGGTCCAGCGACGGGTCGGCCATCCACCGGGCCCGCTGCTCAGGGTGCTCCGACAGCGCGAGGACGCCCTGCGAGATGGCGTTGCGGGTGGTCTCGTTGCCGGCGACGAGCAGCAGGATGAAGAACGACGCGATCTCCTGGGAGGACAGCCGCTCGCCGTCCACCTCGGTCGTGACCAGCGCCGTCGTGAGGTCCTCGCGGGGCCGTTCCAGTCGCTCGGCCGCCAGCCGCTCCATGATCCCGGCCAGGGTCATGCCTGCCTCGAGGAACGCCGCCAGCGGATCGTCCCTGTTCTCGATGAGCTCGGGATCGCCCCCGGAGAGCACGATGTTCGACATCGCCAGGACCATCGCCCGGTCCTCGTCCGGCACGCCCATCAGGTCGCAGATGACCCGCAGCGGGATGGGCGCGGCGATGTCGGCGACGACGTCGATCGTGCCGTCGCCCTCGGCCGCCGTCCGCCGGGCCGTGGCCAGCACGTCGTCGACGATCTCCCGCACCGACCCGACCAGTCGCTCGAGCATGCGGGGGGTGAACGTCTTGGAGACGATCCGCCGGATCTTGGCGTGCCGAGGGTCGTCCATGCTGATCAGCGAGCCGTAGAACTCGTGGAGATCGGCGGGGATGTCGATGATGGACACCGCACCCTTGCCCGAGCAGAAGATCGACGGCTGCGAGCTGATCGCGTCGAGGTCGGCATACCGCGTGACGGCGTGGTAGCCAGGGCCCGGCTCGAGCATCGGGATCACGGGCTCCTCGAAGAACGCGAACGGCCGCTCCCGGCGCAGCAGGTCGAAGACCCGGTGCCGCTCGGCGGGCGGCCGCACCCAGAACTCGCGATCGGACAGGTCGACGGCGTCCGGGTCGAGCGCGGCGGCATCGAGATCCACGGTCACGGGCGTCCCCCAGAGAAACGGTCGGCGTTGACCGTCAACGTAGAGACCCCTCGCCGCGCGGCACAACACCCGCGCATCCGGCGCGGTCTCCCGGGAACGAGCGAGGGCCCGGTCACCGTGGTGACCGGGCCCTCGTCGCAGTAGCGGGGACAGGATTCGAACCTGTGACCTCTGGGTTATGAGCCCAGCGAGCTACCGAGCTGCTCCACCCCGCGGTGTGTCCCCCACCGTACACGGTCGTAGCCGGTGGTCGGATGTGAGCCCTGTGACAGCCCCGTCACACGGGTCCCAGGCACGCGCGCGCCTTCCCTGCGGCGGTCTGGGTGCCGCCTACAGTCCGGCTCGTGGCGGTGGACAGGGCGACGAGCGCATTCGCCGGTGAGCCGCAGCCCGTGGAGATCCACCACCGCGGCATCTGGTACTCGGGCGAGCTGCTGGGCTGGCGGCACGAGAGCGACGGCCGGGTCGTGGCCCGCGTGCGCTGCGTCGTCGACAAGCTGCGGCACTCGACGTGGAAGGACCTCGCGGAGCTCCGCCTGCCCGACCCGTCGCGGCCGCCCCACCGCGAGGCGTTCCCGGCCCCCGCACCGCGACAGCGGGACACGGCCCCTAACGAGGACGACGCGACGCAGCCGCACGTTCTGCTCGCAGGCATGCGCAGAGCGGCCAAGCCGGCGCACGCGATGACGCCGCCCCCCGTCTCGCGTCCCGCCGAGCGCCGTGAGCCGTTCCCCGCGCCGGCCGGCCGTCCCGCACGGGTGGGGACCGACGTCGAGCGCCGGCGCTGGGCGCGGCCGGAGCGGATGCCCACCGAGCTCAGCGGAGTCTGAGCAGACCGTCCGCACTGCCCGATCGAGCCCCTGGCAGGCCGGTTGCGCAGACTGACTGCCATGGTCCCGGCACCGGCGCGAGCAACCCGCCGACCGGCGAGGACCGTCCGATCCACGCTCCGCTCCTTCTGGCCGCCGCGACGGATCCGTCGACCCGGCGACCTGCAGTGGATGCTGCTCGCCCTGGCCGGCCTGGCCCTGCTGATCGTGCTCGCCGTCGTGTGGCCGGCGGCGCTGACCGCCGTCGCCGATCTCGTGCCGACCGCGGAGACGGGACTGCCCCGGACAGCGCTCTCGGTCGTCAACGTGGCGGCGTCCCTCGCCGTCCTGGCCGTGCTGTCCCTGCTAATCATCGACGCGCTCCGATCCCGGCGGCTCGCCCTGACCACGGCGGTCCTTTCCTGCTTCGTCGCGCTCCTGGCCGCCCTGATTTCGGCGCAGGTCGCCCGCACGGCCGGCGACCCCGCGGTGGTGACCCTGCTCGTCGGCCCTCGGCACCCATCGGCGGAACTGCCGGTCACCGCTGCGGTCGCCTGCCTGGTCGGTGCCGACCTGCGCCGGCGGCGTCGGCTACGCCGACCCGCGCTGCTCGCGCTGACCACCGGAGTCGCGTGCGCGCTGTTGCTGGGCAGCCTCACCGTACCCAGTGCCACCGGTGCCGTGCTGCTCGGTGTGACCGCCGGGCTCGCGGTCCGCCTCATCGTCGGCGTCCTCCCGGCCCGGCCGGCGGACGAGCGGATCCGCTCCGTGCTCACCACCGCCGGCTGGCCGGTGACGACGCTCCGACCGCTCGAGGAGGGCGCCGGCCGGGTCCGCTTCGAGGCGCTCGGCGCCCCCGGAGGCTCGCTGGCGGTCACGGTGGCCGATCCGGACGGCCGCGGTGTTCCTCCGGTCCGGCGGATGTGGCGCATGGTCCGGTTGCGGACCGCGGCCGTGGGACGGCCGAGCCTGTCGCTGCGCGGCGAGCTGGAGCGTCAGGCGCTCAGCGCCGCCCTCGCGCAGGCCGGCGATGTCCCCGCCCCCCGGGTGCTCGCCCTGCTGGCGGCCGGACCGGCCCTCGTGCTCGTGGAGCGGCCGCTGGTCGGCACGCCCCTGGCCGACGTCGAGGGGGCGGAGGCCGTGCGGGGGCTGCACGCCGCCGTGCGCGGCCTCCGCCGGCTGCACGACGCCGGCCTGGCCCACGGCACCCTGACCGCGGACGACGTCCTGCTGCTGCCGGACGGGGGTGCGGGCTTCGCGGATCTCCGGGTCGCCCAGCCGGCCACCACCGAGCTCCAGCGCGAACTGGACGTCGTCGCGCTGCTGGTCGCGGGCGGACGGCTGGTGGGGGCCGAGGAGGCCGTCGCCGCGCTCCGGGCGGAGTACCGGAGCACTCCGGCGACCGAGACACGGCTCGCCGCGCTGCTCCAGCCGGTGGCGGTTCCCCAGTCCGTCCGCCGCACGCTGCGCGGCACCTCCGTGCTCGACGACCTCCGCACCACGCTGCGTCCGCCGGGCGCCGCCGGTCACCTCGCCCCCGTGCGACTGGAGCGGTTGCGCGCCCGGACCGTGGTCAGCGTCGCCGCGGCCACGCTGGCGGCACACATCCTCGTGGCGCAGCTGTCGACCGTCAGCATCCTGGGCGCCCTGCGGGAGGCGCGGCCGGGTTGGCTCGGGGTGGCCCTGCTGGGTTCGGCCGCGACCTATCTCGGTGCCGCCCTCGCACTGCATGCCTTCGTCCCGGCGGCGCTCCCCCTGGGCCGGACGGCACTCGTGCAGCTTGCGTCGTCCTTCGTCACCCTCGTGACGCCGCCCACCGTCGGGCACGTCGGGCTCAACGTCCGGTACGTGCAGCGCGAGGGCGTCCCGACCACCGAGGCCGTGGCCAGCGTCGCCGTCAAGGAGACGGTCACCGTCGCGGTGACGATCCCCGTGCTGCTGCTCTGCGGCTGGCTCAGCGGCGTGTCGGCCTCCCGGCTGACGCTGCTGCCGAGCGGGACCGTCCTCGCCGTCCTCGCCGTCGCCGCGGTCGGGTTGGCGCTCGTCGCCGCGGCACCGCCCACCCGCCGCGCCATGCGCCGGCGCCTCGAGCCGCTGGCCCGCCGGGCACTCCCCCAGCTCCTGACGGCGGTCAGCGGGCCGCGGCGGCTGGCGACCGCGGTCGCCGGCATCCTCGTGCTGAACGCCGGCTACGCGCTGGCCCTGGACGCATCGTTGCGCGCCTTCTCCGTCTCTCTGCCCGTGACCACCCTCGTCGTGGTCTACCTGGCCTCCTCCACGCTCGGCTCAGCGGCGCCGACCCCCGGAGGGCTCGGCGCCGTGGAGGCCGCCCTCGTCGGCGGCCTCACCGCGACCGGGATACCGGTCGCCGCCGCCGTCACCGCCGTGCTCGCCTACCGCACCGCGACCTTCTGGCTGCCCGCGCCCCTGGGCTGGGTGGCGTTCGTGGGACTCCAGCGCCGCGGCCGCATCTGACCTGCCGCAGAGGTCACCGCACGGGGGCGGCTGGGTACGGCGGCGACGCGGCCGGGGGACCCATCGGCGGCGGGCCGAAGGGCTCGGCGGGGACGGAACCGGGGTCGATGCCGCCCAGGTCGAGCCGGAACGGCGGATAGCTGTCGGTCATCAGCGCCGTGTAGGCGGCCACCCGGAGGGCCCAGCGGTCCATGCCCAGGATGAAGTCATATAGCGGCTCGGGGTAGCGGCCGGTGAACAGCAGCACCACCGCGGCGACCAGCACGAGCAGCCCCACGAGGCCGCCGCCGGCGGTCCAGCCGTTGTCCCACCCGTTGCCCGTTCCGCCGCGGGTGCCCAGCCACAGCCCGCCTCCGACGAAGATCGCCAGCACCAGGTAGTGCGGGATCGCCAGCAGCCACTTCACGAAGATCAACCCGCGGGACAGCCGTTCCGGATAGGCGACGTCCAGGTGCGCCGGGTAGCCCGGCACCTCGTGCAGCGTGAACGGCGGATAGCGGTCGGTGCCGTTGGCGCCGTAGCCGTAGTAGTGCACGCGCCAGGACCACCGCAGGACGCCGACGTTGAAGTCGAACAGCGACCGCGGATAGCGCCCGGTGAACAGGATCGCGAAGAACGCGATCACTCCGACGACGCAGTAGGCCACCCACAGGAACACCAGCACGATCAGGTGCGGAACGAGCAGGAGCCACTTCACCAGCCACAGCGCACGTGAGGGCGCGTCCATCGATGCGTCCACCCGAACCGGGTACGGCATTCGGTTCTCCGTCACGTCTCCTCCTCATCGGGCCGTCCCCCGTGACGAGTCCTGCCCCTGACCGGACCGTGCCCGCGCCAGGCGGCGCGGAAGGCGCGGTTGCCGGCTGCGACCGGCTGAGGCGCGTGGGGCATCGCGCACCTCCCGGGTGTCGCGAGTCGGCCCGAAATCGAGGCGGCTGCGCAGACAGGAACCTAGACCCCACAGCCGATAATCCACAACCACCGGTTGCGTAAAGCGGGCCAGGATTCGACGTACTAGGCTTCGAGCTGCTCATTCGTCCGAGAAAAATTCGATACGAAGGGTCGTCGATCCGGATGGTCGTGGAGGCGAACCCGCCCGCCCGAGGTCGCGGTCGACCACGGGACCCGACCCTCGACGTCCGCATCATGGAACAGGCCCTCGCCCTGCTCGCCTCACGGGGCTACGCCGGCCTGACCCTCGACGACCTCGCGGAGCGAACCGGGGTTGCCAAGACCACGATCCTGCGCCGGTGGCCCTCGAAGGCCGCCGTCGCGGCCGCCGCCGTCGAGCGACTGGCTCTGCAGAGCGTCGACGTGCCCGATTCCGGCACCCTGCGCGGCGATCTGCACGCGCTGCTGCACGGCGCCGCGGACACCTTCGCCCGCGGCCGCGGCATGTTCGTGCCCCGGCTCATGCGCGAGGCCGGACACCACTCGGAGATCACCGATCTGCTGTTCACCGTGATCCACACCCGCCGGCAGGCCTACAGACGCGTGCTCGCACTGGCGATCGCCCGCGGTGAGCTGTCCCCGACGGTCGACCAGGAACTGTTCATCGATCTGCTCATCGGTCCCATCTGGACGCGACTGCTCATCACCGGCGACCCGGTCACCCGGGCCTACGTCGACTCGATCGTCGACGCCACGCTCACCGCCTTCGACGGCACGACGGGGACGACACCGCCACGCGCTCCGTAGGGTCGGCTCCGTAGCGGCAGGGCCCGGAAATGACGAAGACCGGCGCACCGGCGCCGGTCTCCTTCGTGACGGACCAACGTTCGGTCCGCATGAGTAGCGGGGGCAGGATTCGAACCTGCGACCTCTGGGTTATGAGCCCAGCGAGCTACCGAGCTGCTCCACCCCGCGTCGGTATGCACCACCCTACCAGCCGGCCGGAGGGAGGGCGCAGGGCCTTCCGGCCCCGCGCCCTCCAGCTCGGCTCAGCCGGTCGGGCCGGCCGCCTTCTCGGCGGCCCGATAGGCGTCGACCGCCTTCTGCAGGTCGGCCAGCGCCTTGCCCTGGGCCTCGAAGTTGCCGCTCTTCTGCGCGGCGGCGAGGTCCGCGATCGCGCTGTTGATGTCCGCGACCGCCGCGTCCAATCCGGGTGGAGCACTACCGCCGGCCGGGGGCGGGCTCGTGGGTTTCGGCGCCGGCGTGGTCGAGGGCGCGGTCGTCGGGCTGGAGGTGCCGCCGTCCGTCGAGCCCTGCCCTCCGTCGGTCGCCGACTGCCCCGCTCCGGCACCGAAGACCTGATCCAGGGCCTCGCTCAGGGTGTTGGCGTAGCCGACCCGTGTCCCGTAGGCCACCAGCACCTTGCGCAGCAGCGGGAAGGAGTTCGACGCCCGGCCCTCGACGTAGAGCGGCTCGACGTACAGCAGGCCGTTCTTGCCGATCGGCAGCGTGAGCAGGTTGCCGAAGACCGGCTGCGCGGACGCGTTGCGGAACAACGTCAGGTCACCCGCGACCTGATCATCGGTGTTGAACGACTGCTGCACCTGTTTCGGCCCGCGGAACGGCGTGCTCCCCGGCAGTCGCAGCACCTGGATCTCGCCGTAGGTCTCGGGGTCGCTGGACGCCGTGATGAAGGCCGAGAGGTTGTCCCGCTGGAAGGCGTTGAGCGCGCTGGTCAGCTGGAAGCTCGCCGCGTCGTCCCCCGGCCGCTGCGCCAGGATGTAGTACGGCGGCTGGTCCTCGGTGGTGTCCTGCGTCGGGTCGTCGGGGATCTGCCACCGGTCGCTGCCGTTGTAGAAGTCGACCGGGTCGTCGACGTGGTACCGGGTGAGCACGTCGCGCTGCACCTTGAAGAGGTCCTCGGGATAGCGCACGTGGCTCTCGAGTTGCTCCGAGATGTCGCCCTTGGGCTTCACGACGCCGGGGAAGGCCTTCATGAAGGTCTTGAGGACCGGGTCCTGCGTGTCCCACTGGTAGAGCGTCACGGTGCCGTCGTAGGCGTCGACGGTGGCCTTGACCGAGTTGCGGATGTAGTTGAACGTCTGGTCGGGCAGCGCCGTGGTGCCGGTACCGGTCAGCGCGTCGGCCGCCGCCTCGCCCAGCTGCATCTGCAGGGAGTACGGGTAGCTGTCCGAGGTCGTGTAGCCGTCGAGGATCCAGGTGACCCGCCCGTCGACGACCGCCGGGTACGGGTCGCCGTCGACCTGCAGGAACGGCGCCGCCTTCTCCACGCGCTCCCGCGGGTCGCGGACGTAGAGCACCTTCGAGGCGTCGTTCACGGAGTTGGACAGCAGGAAGTTCCGCTCGCGGTAGTAGATCGCGAAGGTCAGCTGCCGGAAGAAGCTGCCGACCGAGACGCCGCCCTTGCCGGTGTAGGTGTTGTTGATCTGGCCCTGGTCGGAACTACCGCCCTCCGGCCGGTCGAACTCACGCGCCGTGGCACCGCTCGGGGCCCCGACCACGGAGTAGTCCTTGATCAGCTCGCCGTAGTAGATCCTCGACTGCTCGATGTCGAGGTTGCCCTTCACGGGCAGGTCGCGGGAGGTGAAGTTCGGCTCGCCGCCCTCCTGCCCCGCGGTGGTCACGACCTCGTTGGCGGGGGCGGCCACGAATCCGTTGCCGTGGGTGTAGACCGTGTGCCGGTTGATCCAGGTGTCCTGGTTCTCCGAGAGCCCGTCGCTGTTCAGTTCGCGGGCGGCCACCACGTAGTCGCGGGTCTTGCCGTTGATCGTGTACCGGTCGATGTCGAGCTTTTCCGGGAAGCCGTAGACGTTGCGGATCTGCTGGCGCGCCGTGAACGTGTCGGAGAGGACGTTGGGGTCGAGGAGCCGGGCGTTCGGGATGGTCTGGGTGTCGTTGCGCAGGTCGGCGAGCGCCGCCCCGGTGTCGACCTCGTCGCCGGTGGTGTCCTGCGCGTAGTTGATGTAGGCGACGTCGGTCTTCGTCGTCAGGCCGTAGGCGTCACGGGTCGAGGTGATCGCCCGCTTGATGTAGGGCTCCTCCTTCTCGTTCGCGCTGGGCTTGACCACGAACTGCTGGACGATCGCCGGATAGGCAACGCCGATGACGAGGCTCGACAGCAGGAGGAGCACCAGCGCCGCGGCCGGCAGCAGGAAGTTGCGGACGACGATGTTGGCGAAGAATGCGATCGCGCAGACCGCCGCGACGAACACGAGGATCGTCTTGGGCACGAGCAGCGCGTTGACGTCGGTGTAGCTGGCACCGGTGAACACCTCGCCCCGGTTGGAGTAGACGAGGCCGTAGCGGTCCAGCCAGTAGGCGACCGCCTTCAGGGCCACGAACAGGCCGAGCAGCACCGAGAGATGCACCCGCGCGGCGGGGGTGAGCTTCTGGCCCGGGGTCTGCAGCCGCAGGCCGCCGAACACGTAGTGGGTCACCAGGGAACCGATGAGCGCCAGCACCACGATGGCGAACCCGAATCCCAGCGCGAGCCGGTAGAACGGGTAGTCAAACACGAAGAAGGACAGGTCCAGGCCGAACTGCGGGTCGGTTCTGCCGAAGTCCGTCGAGTTGCGGAAGCTCAGCCAGGTCTGCCAGCTGCCCTGAGCGGTGAAGCCGGCGAAGAGCCCGAGCACCACCGCGATCGCGGTGAGCACCAGGCCCTTGCGGGGCTCGACCGACTGCCGGTAGCGCTCGAGGTTCTGCTGCTCCAGCGACATCGGCCGGAACGTCGGGCGATGCCGGTAGGCCAGGTGTATCGCGGCCGCGACCAGACCACCGGTGGCGACGCCGGCCACCGCGAACAGCAGCACACGGGTCTGCAACTCGGTCCAGAAGATCCGGGTGAACTTGGTCTCGGCGAACCACAGGTAATCGACGTAGACGTTGGTCAGCGTGCCGATGACGGTGAAGAGCACCAGCAGCACGGCGATGGCACCGATGACCAGCTTCGCGCGCCGCGACAGGGTCGGCACCGGCACGGGGGGCCGCATGGCCACGAGCGGTCTCCTTCAGTTGCAGTTCTGGGTACGTGGGACCGGGCTCGCAGGGAGACCACTTGTCATCCCAGCACAACGCAGCGGCAGCGATCCGGTTCCCATGGTCCCGGGACCTGCGCTCCGTCCGTTGCCAGGCGAGCGCGGTACCGGTCAGCAGGTGACCGGCGTCCGCCCCGCCCGGTGATCGGCGAGGGCCTTCAGGGCGTCGTCCAGCGAGGCCACCTTCGCCAGCGGGAACCCGGGGTCGGGTGCAGCCTTCGCCTCGGCGCAGTTGTCGGCCGGCACGAGGAACAGTTCGGCGCCGATGTCGCGGGCGGCCACCATCTTCAGCGGGATCCCGCCGATCGGGCCCACCGCGCCTTCCGCGTCGATGGTCCCGGTGCCGGCGATGACCGATCCACCGGTCAGGTCGTCGTCCCCCACGAGGTCGAGGATGCCCAGCGTGAGCATCAGGCCGGCCGAGGGCCCACCGACGTCCTCGACCTGGATGTCGACGTCGAAGGGGGCCGACGGCTGGTCGAGGATCGTGATCCCGAGTCGGGCGCCGGTGCCGTCGTCGGCCGTCTTCGTGGCCACCGACGTGCTGCCCTTCTTGCCCAGTCGGGTGTACGCGATGGTGACCGTCGAGCCGCCCTTGATCGACGAGAGCACCGTGTCCAGCGCATGGGCGTCGGGTGTGGGCCGGCCGTCCACCGCCTCGATCGCGTCCTCCTCCTCGAGCCGACCGTGCGACGGCGAGTCGTCGGGGACGCCCTGCACGACCACCTTCTCCGGGTAGCCCAGGTGGCCCAGCGCCACGGTCTCGGCCGCCTGCTCCGAGGTCAGGAACTGCTCCCGGTTGGCCTGACGGGTCTGCTCCTCCGTCTTGTCGGGCGGGTACACCGAATCCTCGGGGACGACGCTGACCTCGCTGTCGAACCAGCCGCGCACCGCCTGGACCAGGCTGAGCCCACCACGGCCGACCCCGACGGTGGTGAGGTTGAGGTTGCCCTCGACGTCGTTGCGCTTCCAGCCCTGGATCTCGATGATCGGCTTCCCGTCGATGTCACCGAGCGTGTTGAAGGTCGGCCCGGGCACCTGCGCGACATAGGGCACCGGAAGCGTCGTGCCGACCACTCCGAACACCAGCAGCAGCACGGCACCGGCGGTCAGGGTGGCGATCCGGCGGGTCACGACGGGCGAGCCTATGTCGCTTCCCTGGAGGGCGGCGTCCGCCCTGGGCGCAACGGCCCCGGCTCCGGGCGGGCGCACCCGCATGATCACCCGTCTACCGTGGACTCATGAGTGACGTGCCCTTCGGTTTCGGGCTGCCCGACCGTGATCCCGAGCGCCGCAAGGACGGGGACGAGCCGAACCCGGCCGACCCGTTCGGCCTCGGCGCCCTGTTCGGCGGCATCGCCGGCGGCGGATCCCCCGAGGACGTGCTCGGCAAGATGCCGCTGTTCGCGGAGCTGCAGAAGCTGATGAACTGGTCCGGCGGCCCGGTCAACTGGGATCTCGCCCGCCAGGGCGCGATCAGTCAGCTCGCGGTGGGCCACCAGCCGACGTCCCAGGCCGAGCAGACCGCCGTCGCCGAGGCCCTGCGGCTGGCCGACCTGTGGCTCGATCAGGTGACGGAGCTTCCCTCCGGCATCGACCGCACCGCGGCGTGGTCGCGCGTGGACTGGGTCGAGAAGACGCTGCCCGCGTGGGGTCAGCTGATCGACCCGCTGGCCGAGAAGGTCGTCGCCGCGATGACCAGCGCGCTGCCGCAGGAGGCGGCGGCGTCCTTCGGGCCGATCACCGGGATCATGGGCCGGATGGGCGGCCTGATGTTCGGCGCCCAGGTCGGCCAGGCGCTCGGGAAGCTCGCCGACGAGGTCGTCACCAGCACCGACGTCGGACTCCCGCTGGCGCCCGCCGGCACCGGCGTCCTGGTGCCGCAGAACGTCGCCGAGTTCGCCGCCGGCCTCGACCGGCCCGCCGACGAGGTCCGGCTGTTCCTCGCCCTGCGGGAGGCCGCCTCGCAGCGACTGTTCGCCCACGTGCCCTGGCTGCGTCAGCAGCTGCAGGACGCCGTCCACGCCTACGCCCGGGGCATCACGATCGACCGCGAGGCGATCGAGCGAGGGATCACCGAGGCCATGTCCGGCATGGAGGGCGGCCTGGACCCGAGCAACCCCGAGAGCATCCAGCAGCTGCTGGGCAGCGGGGTGCTCGAGCCCGAGGAGACCCCGGAGCAGCAGATGGCGCTGCGCCGCCTGGAGACGCTGCTCGCGCTGGTCGAGGGCTGGGTCGACACCGTCGTCGCTGCGGCGGCCACCGACCGTCTCCCCGGGCTCTCCGCGCTGGCGGAGACCATGCGCCGCCGGCGTGCCACCGGCGGGCCGGCCGAGCAGACCTTCGCCACGCTCGTCGGGCTGCAACTGCGGCCGCGTCGGCTGCGCGACGCCGCCACCGTGTGGGCGGCCATGGGTCAGCAGTACAGCGCCGACCAGCGCGACCGGCTCTGGTCGCACCCCGACCTGCTGCCGACCTCCGACGACCTCGACGAGCCCATGGACTTCGTCACCCGCCAGGGGATCGACGACGAGTTCGCGCAGCTGACGGCCTCGGACGCCGAGGACCCGGCACCGGAGCAGACCCCGGAGGAAGACCGGCCCGAGGACTAGAAGGACGACGGCCGCCCCCTCCGGGCACCGCCCCGAGCTTGCGAGGGGTGGGGAGGAGGGGGTCCTTCTTCAGTCGACCGGGTCGAGCTCCCCGGCGGCCGCTTCACCGGCGGTGTTCGCCAGCTCGACGCCCTCGAGGAAGCCCCGGGCGCGCTCGGCCCGGGGATAGCGGGCCACCAGCGCCCAGAACCGTTCGTCGTGCCCGGGCTCGAGCAGGTGCACGAGCTCGTGGATGAGCACGTAGTCCACGACGTACTCGGGCATCGACTGCAGCCGGCTCGACAACCGGATGCTGCGGTCCGCGGGCGTGCACGATCCCCAGCGACGGTGCTGGTTGTCGACCCACCGCACGCTGGCCGGCTCCGCGGCGCCGTCGAGGTGGGCGGCCGACAGCTCGCGGGCGCGAGCCATGAGCGCGTCGTCGCCACCGAGCGCGCGGCGGCGCCGCTCCTCGCGGGTCTGCAGCTTGGCCACCATCTGGGCCACCCAGCGCCGCTCCTCGGCGGGGCTGAACGCGGCCGGGATGAGGACGACGGTGCGGCCCATCTCCCGGTAGGCGGTGACGGTGCGCCGGCGTCGCGGACTGCGCCGGACCTCCACGACGTCCCCGTCCGCCGCGCCGTCCGCCAGGGGCACCGGGGTGCCGTTCTTCGCGCGGCCCGACGAGCCCGTGCGGGCCCCGGCCGCAGGCAGCGCACCGCGAACCCCGACACCGGCCGGCGGGATGCCGGGCCGGTCGGGGTGTGCGTCAGCTGCGGGAGTCGATCCGGGCACGGAGGCACCGTAAGGCACGCGCGCGGCGCTGCGCCTCCGCGAAGCCACCCCGTCCGGTACAGGTCCCACGGACGGTGGACACGACAGCCGCCCTGCCCGGTGAACCTGCTACCCACGATGGCCGGTCCACAGGTTCGATATCGGTGTTCGTGCAGGTCGTCGGCCCGTTCCGGCTCGAAGCCACGAGCCCGGTCAGCCCGCCGTCCCCGGGCCGCGCACAGGGACACGCCGAGTAGTCCCCACATGCTCCACAGGCCTGTCCACAGACTGTGGGTGAGCGGAGCGGCAGACCTGGCCCGCCCGCGGCATCGCCGCTGGCCGGTCCGGGTAGCGTGCCTGCGCAACGGCGCCCGGCATGCACGCCGGAGCACCCCGAGAACGAGGAGATCCCGTGGCGGAGAGCTACAACGGCTACTGCGTGAAGTGCAAGGAGAAGCGCGACTTCGACGGCGAGGTCAAGGTGAGCGAGTCCGGCCGTCGCATGGCGCAGGGCACCTGCCCGGTCTGCGGCACCAAGATGAACCGGATCCTCGGCAAGGCCTGAGCCAGCACGTCACCACGGCGGCGTCCCCTTCCGGGGTCGCCGCCGTCGTCGTTCCCGGGGATGGTCGGCCTGTGGACGACGCCCGCGGCGGTGCCGCGGTCCTGCGACGCTGCCCCGGTGAGCGACACCGTGCACCCCGTCCTCCCCGCCGCCACTCCCCTGCTCGCCGACGGCGACACGGCCGTCCAGGTCGGCGGAGTCGACTCGACCGACGGCATGCTCGTGACGCCGGCCGACGGCCGGGTGACGGCGCTCCTGCGGGGGCTCGACGGCAGCCGCGCGCAGCGCACCGTGCTGGCCGACGCCGCACGGGAGGGCCTCGACCCGGCGACCGTCACCGGTCTGCTCGACGGGTTGCGCGCGGCGGGGCTGGTCGTCGACCTCGACGCCGCCGACCTGCTCGCGGCCGACAGCGGACCCGCGGCCGCCGAACGCACCGCCGCCGAGCGGCACGCACTGGCCGACCGTCCCGCGCGACGCCGGGCCGCGGTCGTCGTCGAGGGCGCGACCCGGGTCGGCACCCCGCTCGCCGCCGTGCTGGCCGCGAGCGGGGTGGGGCGGGTGGACATCCGCGACACCGGCCTCGCCTCGGCCGGGGACGCCGTCGTCGGGGGCCTCACCGCCGCCGACGAGGGCCGCCCGCGTTCGCTGGCGGCGGCCGACGCCGTCCGCCGGGCCAGCCCGCTCACCGATCTGAGGCCGCTCCCGGTGGAGGCCTCGCCCGATCTCGTGGTGCTGGCCCGAGCGTGGGCGGCGTCGGATCCGCTGGTGGCCGGCCTCCACCGCTCCGGCGTGCCGCACCTGGTGGCGGCCGTACGGGGCGAGACGGGCGTCGTCGGCCCGCTGGTGCTGCCCGGGCGGACCAGCTGCCTGCGGTGCGCCGACCTGCACCGCCGGGACGCCGATCCGCGCTGGCCCCGGCTGGCGGCACAGCTCACGGCGCACGAGCCACCGCCCAGCGGCGCGACGGTGACCTGCCTGCTGACCGTCGTCACCGCGGCCCTGCAGGTCCTCGCCTACCTCGACGGCAGCGGCGCGCCGGCGACCCTCGACGCGACCGTGGAGCTTCGGCCGCCGGACCTGCTGCCGCGGATCCGGCGCTGGCCGGTGCACCCCGCATGTGGCTGCGGCGCTGCTCCTGCGGGCAGAGTGCGTACCGGGCAGTGAACAATGGCGCCTGAGCGACGACACGAGCTCAGCGGGAGGACACGGCGGCGCTGCACAGGCGGCGGTCCAGCGCCGGCGAGGAGGATGCGTGACTGACGACGGACCGGTGATGCCGCGGGGCTCGGTCTCCCGGACCGCGCGCCTGGCATCCCTGCCCCTGGGGGCCGCCGGGCGCGCCACGCTGGGACTGGGCAAGCGGCTGTCGGGACGCCCGGCCGACGCGGTCGCCGCGGAGCTGCAGCAGCGGACCGCCGAGCAGCTCTTCGCGGTCCTGGGGCAGCTCAAGGGCGGGGCGATGAAGCTCGGCCAGACCCTGTCGGTCTTCGAGGCCGCCGTGCCCGAGGAGATGGCCGCCCCCTACCGCGAGGCGCTGACCAAGCTGCAGGAGGAAGCGCCACCGATGCCGGTGCGCACCGTCCACTCGGTGCTGGCCCAGCAGCTGGGCGGGCGGTGGCGGGAGCGGTTCAAGGAGTTCGACGACGCCCCCGCGGCCGCGGCCAGCATCGGCCAGGTGCACCGGGCCACGTGGCGGGACGGGCGCGACGTCGCGGTCAAGATCCAGTACCCGGGCGCGGCGACCGCGCTGATGGCCGACCTCAACCAGCTGGCCCGCTTCGCCCGGCTGTTCGCCGCTCTCTTCCCCGGCATGGACGTCAAGCCGCTGATCGCCGAGCTCAAGGCCCGCGTGGTCGAGGAGCTGGACTACGGGCTGGAGGCCGACGCCCAGCGCGGGTTCGCGGCCGCGTACGCGGATGACGCGGAGATCGTCGTCCCCCGGGTGGTGGCCAGCGCGCCGAAGGTCATCGTCTCGGAGTGGCTCGACGGCACCCCGCTGTCGCGCATCATCGCCGGCGGCACCCGGGAGCAGCGCGACCGTGCGGGCCATCTGCTCGCCGTCCTGCACTTCTCGGGGCCGCAACGGGCCGGGCTGCTGCACGCCGATCCGCACCCCGGCAACTTCCGGCTGCTGGCCGACGGGCGCCTCGGCGTCATCGACTTCGGCGCCACCGCGCGCCTGCCCGACGGGCATCCCGAGCCGATCGGCCGGCTGCTGCGCTGGGCGCTGGCCGGCCGGGCCGAGGAGGTGCTCGCCGATCTGCGGGACGAGGGCTTCGTCCGGCCGAACGTCGAGGTCCACGCCGAGGAGGTGCTCGACTACCTGCGCCCGTTGCTCGAGCCGGTCGTCGACCGGCACTTCCACTTCAGCCGCCGGTGGATGCAGGAGCAGGCCGCCCGGATCGCCGACCCGCGCAGCGAGGCCAACCGGCTGGGCCGTCAGTTGAACCTGCCGCCGGCGTACCTGCTGATCCACCGCGTGACCATCGGGTCGATCGGCGTGCTGTGCCAGCTCGACGCCCAGGGCGACTACCGCGCCGTGCTCGAGCAGTGGCTGCCCGGCTTCGTCGAGAAGTAGCGCGCCCGCGGCACTCCTGGCGACCGGGGGCTGGTCGCGCCGAGTGGGGCCCGGAGGGTTCCGCGCAGGCGCGATGTACACGCTCGGCGCAGCAGGGGAACGGCACTTGGTCGCGGTGCGACCCGGAGGGTCGCGATGTCATAGCACTGCGACCCGCAGGGTCGCGATGTCACAGAGGCCGGGCCGGGACGCACCGGGAGCGTCCCGACCCGGCCTCGGCCGGTGGGTGGGTGGGTGGGTGCCGCCTGGGCCTCTTCGGCTCAGTAGACGGCGGCGCTGGCCCTCGCGGCACGGCGCACCGCGCGTTCAGCGCGACGGGCCGCCCGGCGGGCGAGGTACAGCCGGCGGGCGCGGTTGTCGGCCGCGACCTGGGCCTGCAGTTCCTCCATCTGCCTGCGGGCCATTTCGTGCTCGATCATGTTCACGGCATTTCCTTCAGGTAGCGATGTGTGTGGTTGTTGTCCTGCGGGTGTCACGCGGCGACGACCTTCCGGGGGCGTCCCCGGGGCCGCTTGCGCGCGATGACCGCGCCTCGTTCGAAGATCTCGCCGCCCCAGACGCCCCACGGCTCGGCGCGGTCGAGCGCGCCGGCCAGGCAGGCGTCCCGCACCGGGCAGTCCGCGCAGAAGCTCTTGGCCAGCTCCAGCTGGGCAGGGCTCTCGGCGAACCACAGGTCGGGGTTCTCCACCCGGCAGGGCAGAGGACGCCGGACCGGTGCGGCGGGTGCCACCGTGCGCGGTCGTCTCGGTGCTCTGCCCGTGAGGTCGGAGCCGCCGGTCGGGGGGAGCCCGGGTCGGCGGTGGGACGGGCGGTCGATCGTCTGCAGCACTGCCGCTCCTCCTCTTCTCGGTTCTGCGACGGCCGGCGGGATTCCGCCGACCGGTGGTCGGGGGCCGGGTGCCGCAGAAAGGAAAGAGGCCGCGGATCCCGGGGTTCGGGTTCCGCGGCCTCGAGGAGGACCGGTCGAGCGGTTAGCTCTGTGGTCTCCTCGAGGAGGGGATCCCGAGGGTGGTGCCGTCGTTCTGAGCGAAGTAGGTGGGCGCGATGCGGGGCTGCCGCTCGGCGGGCACGACGTGCGCGGCAACCGGACGGACGCGCGCAGCGGTGCCGGCGGTGGCGACCATGTCGACGGACTTGTCGAATGCGCTGACGCCGACGAAGCAGCCGTCAGCGCGCACGGCGAAGCCACCCAGGCCGAGAGTGCCGGCGGGGGCGGCGGTCCACGGAGTGCTGGTCATCGGTCCCCTCCTCTCGGTGCGGATCCGGGCCGGGCGGCCGGGATCGAACGGGGGTTCAGCTCGTGTGCAACGGGACAGTAGGGCCCCCGTCGTCCGAGGGTCAATCGAATTAATCGGCGATTCCTCCGGACGGGGTCTCGAACGTCTCGAAACCGCCCGCCGTCGCCGTTCGCGGTCAGCCGGTGACCGTCGCGAGCACGTCGTCGCCGTACAGCTCGAGCTTGCGCGCACCGATGCCCGGCAGCCCCGACAGCTCGCGGAGCGTGGCCGGCCGGGTCTCGGCGATGGCCTGCAGGGTGGCATCGGTGAAGACGACGTACGCAGGAACGGACGCCGACTGCGCCGCCTGACTCCGCCAGGCCCGGAGCCGCTCGAACAGCTCCCCGGCCTCGCCCTCGAGCACCACCTTCGGCCGTTTGGCCGCACGGCGCGCCGCCGGCGCCGTGGGCCCTGAGTCGGGCGCGAGGCCGGTGAGGAACCGGCTGCGCGGACGGGCCCGCTTGGCACCGGGGTTCCGGGCCGGTGACCAGGACAACTGGAGGTGCTCGCGGGCACGGGTGATGGCCACGTAGAGCAGTCGCCGCTCCTCGTCGACGGCCAGGGGTCGGGACAGCGACTGCGCGATCGGGACGACGCCGTCGACGAGACCCACCACGAAGACGACGTCCCACTCGAGCCCCTTGGCCGCGTGCATCGAGGCCAGCGTGACGCCCTGCACCGTCGGCGCGTGCTGCGCGCCGGCGCGCTCGGCCAGGTGGGTCACGAACCCGGGCAGGTCGAGGTTCGGGTTCTCGGCGACGAGATCGACGGCGAGGTCGACGAGCGCGGCGAGCGACTGCCACCGGTCGCGGGCCGCCCCGCCCGGTGGCGGCCGGTGCTCGACCCAGCCGGTGGACGCGAGCACGTCGCGCACCGTGGGCACCAGGGCCCCCGGCTCGCTGCCGCCGGCGGCCGCCCCCCGCAGCAGGAGCACGGCCTCACGGACCTCGGGCCGCTCGAAGAACCGCTCCCCGCCCTTCAGCACGTAGGGCACCCCGGCGTCGGCCAGCGCCGACTCGTACACCTGCGACTGGGCGTTGATCCGGAAGAGCACCGCGATCTCCGAGGCCGGCGTCCCGGCGTCGATGAGCGCCCTGCAGCGTGCCGCGACGGCGGCTGCCTCGGCCGGCTCGTCGGGGTACTCGGTGAACCGCGGCTCGGGTCCATCGGCGCGCTGGCCGTGCAACCGCAGTTCCGGCAGCCCCTTGCGCCGCGGCGCCTGACCGATCAGCCGGTTCGCCAGCCCGACCACCTGAGGGGTGGAGCGGTAGTCGCGCTCCAGCTTCACGACGGCGGCATCGGGATACCGGTCGGCGAAGCCCAGCAGGTAGTCGGGATCGGCCCCGGTGAACGAGTAGATCGTCTGGTTGGGGTCGCCGACGACGCAGAGGTCGGCCCGCCCCCCGAGCCATGCGTCGAGCAGCCGCTGCTGCAGCGGGTTGACGTCCTGGTACTCGTCGACGACGAAGTGCCGGTACTGGCCGCGGACCTGGCGGGCGACGTCGGGGTGCTCCTCGAGGGCGTAGGCGGTGACCAGCAGCAGGTCCTCGAAGTCGAGCGCCCCGTCGCGCTGCTTGGCCGACTCGTAGCTCGCGTAGACGGCGGCGACGGCGGCGGCCTCGAACGGCAGCTCGCGGCCGGCGGCCTTCGCGCGGGCCGGATAGTCGTCCGGCGTCGCCAGGGTCGTCTTGGCCCACTCGATCTCGCTCGCCAGGTCGCGCAGGCTGGTCCGGTCCGTGGACAGCCGCGACCGGGACGCGGCCGCAGCCACCAGCCGGAGCTTGTTCTCGACCAGCTCAGGCATCGGCCCGCCCAGCACCCGCGGCGCGAAGTAGCGCAGCTGCCGCATCGCCGCCGCGTGGAAGGTGCGCGCCTGCACCCCTCCGACGTCCAGCCCGGCGAGCCGGCCGCGCAGCTCACCGGCCGCGCGAGCCGTGAAGGTCACGGCGAGCACCTGCTCGGGGACGTAGACGCCGGTGTGGACGCCGTAGGCGATCCGGTGGGTGATGGTGCGGGTCTTGCCGGTGCCGGCACCGGCCAGGATGCAGACCGGGCCGGAGACCGCCTGCGCGGCGGCCCGCTGTTCGTCGTCCAGCGCCGCGAGGACCGCGTCCGCCCGGGTCTCCACCCGGGCGTCCGTGCCGAGCTGCGCCATCTCGTCCCCCTGTGCCGTTCCGCGGTGTCCTGCTGATCCTCCCAGCCGCGAGGGGCGACACTGGGAAGCATCCCCAGGAACCCGGCGTTGCCGTTTCACGTACCGCGGACCACTCTTCCTGGGGGTGGACCCGCTCGGCACCACCAGGGAGGATCGACCCGATGACCGCGACCCCGACCGCCGCAGTGACCATGTACACCACCACGTGGTGTGGTTACTGCGTACGGCTCAAGAAGCTGATGCAGCGTGAGGGGATCACGTACGCCGAGGTCGACATCGAGCAGGACCCGAAGGCCGCCGACGTCGTCATGCAGGCCAACGGAGGCAACCGCACCGTGCCCACGCTCGTCTTCACCGACGGCTCGGCGCTGACCAACCCCAGCATCGACGAGGTCCGGGCGCAGCTCGGCCAGCAAGCGGAGGCGTGAGGACGCGTGGTCCCCGGTCCCCGGCCCTCGATGGGGCGTGACCGCCCCTCCGTGGGCCGCGGTCCTGGCATCGACGCCGACCCCGACGGGGGTCGCGAGACCGGGCTCGAGCCGGTCGACGGACGGGCCACCTCCGTCGCGGTGACCCGCACCGCCCGCGGCTGGACGGTGGTCTCCCCCACCGCCGCGCACCCCGTCGGCGACCTCGTCGAGGGGCTCTCCCTCGCCGACCTCGTCGCCGAGGAGTTCGGCGTGCTGCCCGAGCCGGACCGGACCGCCCGGCGTTCCGCGCGCGGCTCCGTCGCCGAAGTACCCGAGGACGCCGATCCGCGGGTCGCCGCGCTGGAACGCACGGTCGCCCAGCTCGAGCATGCCCTGGCCGCCCGGGTCTCGACCGAGCGCGCGATCGGGGTGCTGGCCGAGCGCCACGGCACCAGCCCGCGCGCCGCGTTCGAGTCGCTGCGGCGGGACGCCCGCTCCTCCGGTCGCCCGGTGGTCGATCTCGCCCGCGAGGTCCTCGAAGGGCTGGCGCCGGATGCCTCGATCGAGGCCGCGCGGCTGACCGTGGTCGCCACGGACGGCCGGTCCTGACCCGGCCGGAACCGCTCACCCCGTCCGCGCTGGCCGATTGCCTCGCCGCACTGCTTGCCGGACAACCGCCCGAACCCGGGGCCACCGCCCTGCGGGTCGCCGTCGACGGCCCTGACGCCGCCGGTCCCCTGCGGCTCGCCACGGCTCTGGCCGATCGGCTGCCCGTGCTGGGGCGGACGGCGGTCGTCGTCCCGGCGGAGGGCTTCTACCGGCCCGCCTCCCTGCGCCTGGAGCACGGCCGCACCGATCCCGACGTCCGCTACACCGACTGGCTCGACGCCGGCGCGCTGACGCGGGAGGTCCTGGCGCGGGTGGGTCCGGGTGGGACCGGGCAGTACCTACCGGTGCTGTGGGACCTCGAACGCGACCGCGCCGCCCGCGCCCGCCCGCTCACCATGGCGGCCGGAGGCGTCCTGCTGATGCCGGGGCCACTGCTGCAGGGCGTCGGCCTGGCCTTCGACGTCGTGGTGCACCTGCGGATGTCGCCCGCGGCGCGCCGGCGTCTCACGCCACCGGAGCAGGCGTGGGAGCTGCCCGCCTTCGACCGGTACGACGACGAGGTCGATCCCGCGGCGCTCGCCGACGCCGTCGTCCTCGCCGACCATCCCGACCGCCCGGCCCTCGTGCTCGCGGGCCGCTTCGCCTGACGGCCCGCCTGCAGGGACCCGCCGCGAGCTTGCGAGTGGCGGGGGGCAGGCGGGTCCTTCTACTAGCGAGGCGTGGCGGGAAGCTCGTCCTTTATCCATAGGTCGAGGATGTGGCGCGCGATCGACACCGGCGGCGGCAGGGCCCGCGGCCCGTCCCCGGAGCGCAGCTGCTCGCGGGTGAACCAGTGCGCCTCCTCGATCTCGTCGGGGTCGAGCACGAGGTCGTCGGATCCTTCCGCGGCGACGGCGCGCGCGACGAAACCCAGCATCAGGGACTGCGGGAACGGCCACGGCTGACTCGCGACGTAGCGGATGTCGGTGACCTGCAGACCCACCTCCTCGGCGACCTCGCGGGCGACGGCCGCCTCCGCCGACTCCCCCGGCTCGACGAAGCCGGCGAGGATGGAGAAGCGGCCCGGGGGCCACACCGCCTGGCGGCCGAGCACGACGCGGTCGCCGCCGTCGTGGACGAGCATGATCACGGCGGGGTCGGTGCGCGGGAAGAGCTCGACGCCGGTCACCGGGTCGCGCTGCACCCAGCCGGCCCGCTCGATCGTCGTCGGTGCGCCGGACACCGGGCTGAACCGGTGGCGCTCGTGCCACTCGAGGATGCCGATCGCCTGGGCGAGCAGGCCGGCGTCGAGGTCGTCGAGGTCGGCACCGAGCTCGCGCAGGCCGGCCCAGCGGTCGACGGGTCGGCCACCGACGCTGAGAGTGCGCTCGCCCCGGACGGCGGCGAAGACCGCGCCGTCCGCCTCGCCGAGGAACACCGCGCCGACCGGCAGGGCCGGCTGCTCGTCCCAGAGCAGCCGCGGTCCGGCGGCGTCCTCGTGCACCGGCACGGCGCGCTCACCATCGACCGTGAGCAGCCGGACGGGCCGCCCCTGGGCCGGGTCGGGCAGCAGCCGGGAGAGATGGGCACGGTCGTGGGCGGTCCGGGACAGCACCGGGACGTCGCCGCTCGAGGCGGGACTGTCCTCCGGCCATGCGGCCGAGGGCACGCTCATTTTTCTCCGTCCACGCCGACAGGGCCGAGGGCCTCCAGTTGCCCGGCGACCCGATCGGCGTCCCCGACGACGACAGTGGTCAGCGCGGACGGCGCGAGGTAGCGGCGGGACGCCTCCTGCACCTCGTCGATCGTGACCCCGGCGAGGTCGCGCTGGTGGTCGTAGAGCCAGTCCGCGGGCAGCCCGGCACCGACCAGCGCCGAGAGCGTCGAGGCGAGGCCGGCGTGGGTGGCGATGGACAGGGCCATGCTGCCCAGCACGTAGCGGCGGGCCGCATCGAGCTCGGCCTCGGTGACGGGGGCCAGCGCCATCCGGCCCAGCTCGTACTGGGTCTCCAGCAGCGCGGGGCCGGTGACCTCCGTGGCGACGTCGGCCTCGACGAGGAACGACGAGCCGGCCGCCTGGTGGTCGACCGAGCTGCGCGGGCTGTAGCTGTAGCCCCGGTTCTCGCGGATGTTCTCGACGTACCGCGAGGAGAAGTAGCCGCCGAACACCATGTTGGCCAGCCGGAGCGCGGCCAGGTCGGGATCGGTCCGCGTGGGCGCCGGGCCGCCGAGCCGGATGTTGGACTGCACGGCGCCGGGGCGGTCGACCAGCGACACCTCGGACGCGTGCAGCTCCGCGGGGACCGGCGGCGCCTCGACGGCGTCCCCGCGCTCGGTCCAGCCGGCCAGCGCGGCGGCCACCGCGTCGACGGCCGCCCGCGGATCGAGGTCACCGACGAGCACCAGGCTGCTGCCCGAGGGCACGACCCGCTCATGGTGCAGCCGCCGCAGCGCGGGGGGCCGCACCTCCGCGACGACGTCGGGATCGGGCAGCTGGACGGCGTAGGGATGGCTGCCGTAGCGCCGCGCGGCCAGCGCCGTCCGGGCGATCACGCCGGGCTGGGACCGCGCGATGACGATCCGCTCGACCAGCCGGTCACGCTCCCCCTCGACCGGATCGGCGGGGTAGGCGGCGCCGGTCAGCAGCTCGGCCAGCATGCCCAGCACCGGGGACAGGCCGCCCGGCAGCAGCGTGGTGGCGAACAGCAGCCGGTCGGGGTCGGTGGACACCGAGAGCTCCGCACCATGGCCCTGCAGCAGTTCGGCGATGGCGTTCTGGTCGTGCGCGGCGGTGCCCAGCAGGACCGCGCCGGACAGGACGGAGGCACGGGCGGTGTGCACGCCGGCGCCGCGCTCGGTCGGGGCGGCGAACGGCACCCGCAGCCGCAGCTCGATCAGTGGCACTCCCGGCCGCGGCACGACGACGACCCGCAGGCCGTTGGGCAGCGTCGTCTCCTCCGCGGCCGGAACGGGATGCGGCCGCGGATCACCCAGCGGCGGAACGAGGGACAGGTCCAGCTGCGTCGTCACGCGTCCTCCTCGCTGGCGCTCGTCGGCCACGTGCCGAGGCGTGCTGCGTCTCCGCGTGACCTCGCAAGCTCGGTCACGAACGTCCTCCGGTCGCGCGGAGCTCGAGCACCGCGGCGGTGCCCGGGTCCAGCGCCCGGGCGGCGGTCTGCACCTGCTCGGGCGTAACCGCGGCGAGCCGGGCCGCGATCTCACCCGCGAGCTCGGCCCGGCCGTGGATCAGCTCGGCGGCGGCGAAGGCGAGGGTGCGGCCCAGCACCGAGTCGGCCTGGCGGAGCAGCTGCGCCTCGGTACGCGCCTGCACCCGCCGCAGTTCCTCGGCGCCGACGCCGTCCGCGGCGATGCGGGCGATCTCCTCGTGGACGGTCGAGAGCACCGTCTCGGGAGCGACCGCGGCCGGGTGGTGGACCTGGGTGGTGAGCAGGGTCGCATCGCGGACGTCGAACGGGTCGCCGAAAAGCCCGACGTAGCTGCTCTGCGCGATCGCGATGCGGTCGCCGTGCACCAGCCGGCGTTCCAGGCGGGAGGCGTCGCCCTCGCTGAGCAGCTCGGCGAGGAGCACGGTGCCCAGGTAGGTGTCGAAGTCGCCGACCGGGTCGGGCACCCGCCAGCCGATCGCGACCGCGGGCGCGGTGGCCAGCGCGTCCTCGACGACACCGGAGCGGGCCGTCGTCGACAGCGGTTCCCCGGTGGGCGGCACGGGCGGCACGGCCCGCGCCTCGACCGGGCCGAACCAGCGCTGCACGAGTCGCTCGGTCTCGGCCACGTCGAGGTCGCCGCCGATGCAGAGGACGGCGTTGCCCGGCGCGTAGTAGCGGGAGAAGAAGTCGGTGGCGTCGTCGACCGTGGAGGACTCCAGGTCGACGAAGGACCCGTAGCCGTCGTGGGTGTTGGCGAAGCTCTCGAAGGCGATCTGCGGCAGCTGCAGCCACGGGAAGGCGCCGTAGGGCCGGTTGAGCACGTTGACCCGGATCTCCTCCTTCACCACGTCGATCTGGTTGCGGAGGTTCTCCTCGGTGATCGCCGGCGCGACCATGCGGTCGGCCTCGAGGAACAGCGCGCGCTCGAGCGCCTCGGACGGGAGCGCCTCGAAGTAGTTCGTGTAGTCCTGGTGGGTCGAGCCGTTGAAGGTGCCGCCGGCCGCCTGCACCAGGCGGGCGTGCTCCATCTTCGGGACGTGCGCCGACCCCTGGAACATCATGTGCTCGAAGAGGTGCGCGAAACCGGTGCGGCCCTCGGGCTCGTTGCGCATGCCCACGTCGTAGAAGACGCTCACCGCCACCACGGGGACGCTGCGGTCGGGGGCGAGGACCACACGCAGCCCGTTGTCGAGCGCGAACCGCTCCACCGGGTGCCGCAGGGTCAGTTCGGCACCGGCTGTCGTCACGCTTGCGACATTAACCGCGCTCCCCGGCGAACCGCCGTCCGGACCCGCTGTCACATCACCTGGACGTCGTCCAGGACCTGGTCGATGACGCCGTAGAGCTCGGCGTGCGTGTTGGGGATGGAGATGTAGAGCAGCGCCGGCGCCGGCCGCCCGGTGTCGACGAGCAGAAGGGCCGCCCGCTCCCCCGTGGCGTCGTAGCCGGGCACGTTCCACGACAACTGGAACTCGATCAGGCGAGCGGCGTGCCCGTCGACGGTCCGCGCCTCGTCGCGCATGATCCGCCGGTCGTTCGGGCCCGGGTAGTAGTTGGCCCGGACGCTGTCGGCCAGCGTGCTCAACGTCGTCGTCAGGCTGGACGGGCCGGTCCAGCCGTACTCCGGGGCCACCGGGCCCGAGGTGCACTGCGCGATGAACGAACTCGCGTCGGGAGTGACCTCCTGCGTGGTGAAGAACTGGCCGGCGACCGAGGTGAGCTCCCACTGCGGGCCCATCGACCACTCGCTCCAGTTCTCGCCGAGGTAGGGATAGGAGATGCCGGCGGCCTCGTCGATGATCCGGACCGTTCCCGGCGGGAACGTCCGCCCGGCCGGCGGTCCCGGCACGAACGAGGACGACGGCGCCGTCGGGCCGGAGGCGACCTCCCGGGGCGTGCCTCCGGAGCCCAGCACGAGCGCGGCGACGACGGCGACGATGAGCCCGACGATCGACAGGCCGACGACCCACGCGGTACGGCTGCTCCCGTCGGACGGGCGCGGCTCGATCGGGACCGTCTGCGGCTCCGGCCTGCGGGGCGGCGCGAGGACCGGGGACGACTGGACGGCGACACCCGGGCCGGCCGGTGTGGTGACGTCCGACCAGCCCCCGCCGTCCCACCACCGGACCTGGCCGGCGGCGCCGTCGGGGTCGGGGTACCACCCCGGCGGCGGGGCGGGCGGGCCGGATCCGGTCACCGCTCCACCCTAGGACGACGGGGTAGCGTCGCCGGGCCGTGACCGATCCGCACCCGTTCTCCGCCGTCGTCGCACGTCTGCGCGCGGCCGGGTGCGTGTTCGCCGAGGACGAGGCGCGGCTGCTGCTCGGGACGACGGCGGACCGCGCCGAGCTGAGCACCCTCGTGGACCGCCGCGCGGCGGGCGAGCCACTCGAGCACCTGCTCGGCTGGGCCGAGTTCCGCGGACTGCGCGTGGCGGTCGACCCTGGTGTGTTCGTGCCGCGCCGACGCACCGGCTTCCTTGCGCAGCAGGCCATCGACCGGGCTCGCCCGGGCGCCGTGGTGCTCGACCTCTGCTGCGGCTCCGGCGCGGTCGGTCTGGCGGTCGCGGCCGAGCTGTCCGACGTCGAGCTGCACGCCGCGGACATCGATCCGGTCGCGGTGGCGTGCGCCCGCCGCAACACCGCCGCCGTCGGCGGACGCGTGTACGCGGGCGACCTGTTCGGCCCGCTCCCACCCGGCCTGCGGGGACGCGTGAACGTGCTGGTCGCCAACGTCCCCTACGTGCCGAGCGGGGAGATCGCCCGGATGCCGCCCGAGGCACGCGACCACGAGCCGCGCACGGCGCTCGACGGCGGCCCGGACGGGCTGGACGTCGCCCGGCGCGTCATCGCCGGAGGGCCCGGGTGGCTGGCTCCCGGCGGGTCGCTGCTGTTCGAGACCAGCGAGCAGCAGGCTCCGGTCGCCATGGCGCTGGTTCGTGCCGGCGGTCTGGTTCCACGGCTGGCCGTGGACGACGAGCTCGGTGCGACCGTCGTCGTCGGAAGCTTCGCTCCCTGAGATGAGTTCGGGCGGCCGATCACGTCTGCCCTTGCATGACTCGGATCATCGCGGACATCTCCGTCTCCCTCGACGGCTTCGTCACCGGGCCGAATCCAGGCCTGCACAACGGTCTCGGCGACGGAGGGGACGCCCTGCACACCTGGGCGTTCTCCGACGATCCCGAGGATCGCCGGATCGTGTCGCAGGCGACCACGCGTTCCGGGGCCGTCGTCCTGGGCCGCCGGCTCTTCGACGTCGTCGACGGACCTGGCGGCTGGAACGACGAGGTCGGCTACGGCGCGGGCGAGGTCGGCAAGCCGCCGTTCGTCGTCGTGACGAGCTCGCCACCGGAGTCGGTGCGGCTCGCCGACCTCGACTGGACGTTCGTCACCACCGGGCTGGCCGACGCCGTCGCCGCCGCCCGGGAGCGCGCCGAGGCCGCATCGTCGGACCGCGGTCAGGACCTCGACGTCGTCCTCATGGGCGGCGGTGCGACCGTCGGCTCGGCGCTCGTCGCGGGGCTGGTCGACACGCTGTCGCTGCACCTCGCGCCCGTCGTCCTGGGCGCCGGGACGCCGCTGTTCACCGGCGGGACGTCGCGCACGCTGGTGCAGCGGAGCGTGATCGCGACGACGACGGCGACCCACCTGACCTACGACGTCGTCTGACCTCCGGGGCGCATGGTCGCCAGCTCGCGCCACAGGTGGGCCGTGGCCTCGGCACCGCGGTGCAGCATCGACAGCAGCACCCGCTCGTTGGGCGAGTGGATGCGGTCGGTCGGGAGGCCCGCGCCGAGGAAGAGCAGCGGGGCGCCGAGCTGCTCGACCAGGTCGGCCTCGGGGCCGCTGCCGCCCTCCTTCATGAACAGGACGTCGTCCGGCGAGGAGTTCCATGCCTGCGCGATGGCGCGCAGCAGCGCGTCCATCCACGGCGAGTCGAGGTCGCTGGCGCAGGGCGCGACGCCCGCGGGTGGGGCGTGCACCTCGGCCACGATGCCGGCCGGCAGATTGGCCTCGACCCAGGCCCGCACCTGGTCGCCGACGTCCCCCGGCCGCTGGTCGGCCACCAGCCGGAAGGTGAGCTTGGCGTGCGCCTCGGCCGGGATGATCGTCTTGTGGCCGGGCCCCTGGTAGCCGCCCCACAGTCCGTTCACCTCGGCGGTCGGGCGGGCGCCGATGCGCTCCTGGGTGGTGAAGCCGGCCTCCCCCGTCGTGACCCGGGACGCGGCGGGCCCGGCGAGCCACGCCTGCTCGTCGAAGGGCACCCGCCCCATGAGCTCGCGCTCGCGCTCCGTGAGGGGTCGCACCTTGTCGTAGAAGCCAGGCAGCGTGACGCGACCCTCGTCGTCGTGGAGGGAGGCCAGCAGCTGCGCCATGGCGTGCAGGGGGTTGGGGACGGCACCGCCGAACGACCCCGAGTGCAGGTCGACCGCCGGGCCGCGCAGGGTGATCTCGGCGTCGGCCAGGCCACGCATCGAGGTCACCGCGCTGGGCAGGTGGGGCGCGGCCATGCCGGTGTCGCTCACGACCACGACGTCGCAGTCGAGCCGGTCGCGCTTCTCGCGCAGGAGGTCGGCGAAGTGGGGCGAGCCCGACTCCTCCTCGCCCTCGATCAGCAGCTTGACGGTGACGGCCGGGGTGTCGCGTCCGGTGGCCGCGAGGTGGGCGCGCATGCCGAGCAGGTGGAAGGCGACGTTGCCCTTGTCGTCGATGGCCCCGCGGGCGTGCAACTCGGGGCCATCGGCACCCTCCACCACGGTGGGCTCGAACGGCGGGTGCACCCACAGCTCGAGCGGGTCGACCGGCTGGACGTCGTGGTGCCCGTACACCAGCGCCACCGGGGCGTTCGGGTCGGCGCTCGGCCACTCCGCGTAGACCGCCGGTGCGCCGGGCGTCGGCCAGATCTCGACCGTCGGGAAGCCGGTGCGGCGCAGCGCCTCGGCCAGCCAGGAGGCGCTGGCGGCGACGTCGGCGGCATGCAGCGGGTCGGCCGAGATGGACGGGATGCGCAACCAGGCGTCGAGATCGGCGTGCAGGTCGTCGAGGTGGGCGAGGACGTACGCACGTTCCGCGTTGTCGCGCTCGGGGCTGCTCACGCCGGGAGACGGTAGCCGTCCGCTCCGCCGAGGCCCTCGCCCCACCGTGGCTTCGCCGTCATCCCGCTGCCGCCCGGCCGCGGATCCGGCCCCACCGATTCATCCCCGTTACCCATTGACTGCGCGTCACACCGTGACGCACAGTGCTCCGGCCACACGGTGAGTAGGACGGGGAGAGCATTGAGCTGGGCAAGAGCATCTCGAACGCGCGCCCTGGTGGGCGTGCCCGTGGCCGCGCTGGCGGCCGCAGCCGTCGTGGTGGCGGTGACGCAGCCGGCGGGGCACCCCTCGCGGGAGTCCGAGGGGCGGTTCGACTCGGCCGCGGAGAAGTACGAGAGCGGTGAGATCGAGCTCGACTCGCCCGACGGAGAGGCAAACGGGGGCGAGGGTGGCGAGGCGGCCGAGCTGCGCGCCTCCATGGAGCAGTTCGCCGAGGCCCGCACCGCACCGGGGATCGTGTCGCCCGGCGCCTACTCCGCGGCCTTCACCGCCCTCCAGGGCCTGCCGACCACCGGGAAGACCTGGACCGAGCTGACCCGGCGGCCCTACGACGGCGACGACCCCGATTACCGCGACTACTACTCGAACTCCAGCGGCGGGTCCGGGCTGGTCACCGGCCGCGTCACGTCATTGGCCGTCGGCGGCGGCGCCGTCTACGCCGCGGGCGCAGACGGCGGCATGTGGCGCTCGACCACGGGAACCGGCAACTGGCAGCCGATCGCCGACCAGCTGCCCTCGCTGTCCTCGGGCGACCTCCAGATCGACCGGACCGGCGCGCTCTGGTACGGCACCGGTGAGGCGAACACCGGCGGCACGTCCTACGTCGGCAGCGGCGTCTACCGCCTGGCCAACCCGACGTCGGGCACGTTCTCGACCGCCAACCGCATCGGCGGTACCGAACTGGAGAGCACCGGCGTCCACCACCTGCGCTTCTCCGGCGACACGGTCTTCGCGGCCACCCAGCGGGGTCTGTACTCCCACTCGGTCAGCGGGACCGCCGGCACGCCGTGGAAGCTGCTCTTCGCCCCGAGCCCGGACTACCTTCCGGGCGCGGCGAAGGCGGACGACCCCCAGGCGGCCTACAAGAACATCGTCAACGACGTGGCGGTCGACCCGCGCAACGCCAAGCACGTGATCGCCGAGGCCGCCTGGCGCGGCGGCGACACGTACAACGGCTTCTACGAGTCGAACGACGCCGGCAGCACCTGGACCAGGATCAACCCGACCGGAGCGATCAACCCCCAGGACATCGGCTACGCGACCTTCGCCTTCGCCGCCGACGGCTCCAAGCTCTACGTCGTCAACGAGTCGGTGAAGCTCTACAACCAGGGGACCGGAACCGCGGCGGCGAACTCACTGCTCGACGGCATCTACGTCTCGAACACCGGCAACCCGGTCGGACCGTGGAACAAGATCGCCGACTCGACGAAGCTCGCGAACAGCGGCTCGGCGCTCAAGCAGTCCACCGGTGGCAAGGGCTACGGCCCCGGCGTCCAGGCCTGGTACAACCAGTTCCTCGCGGTCGACCCCACGAACGCCGACCACGTGTACGCGGGCCTCGAGGAGGTCTACGAGACGCGCAACGCCGGCTCCTCGTGGACGACGCCCGGCCCCTACTGGAACTTCACCTTCCCGTGCTGGCGTGTCGACGGTCTCTACGCGCCGAACGGCAGCCGGGGCTGCTCGCAGACCACCCACTCCGACCAGCACGCCGTGGCCATCGGCACGGTGGCCGGCGGGGCGCCGTACGTCTACGTCGGCAACGACGGCGGCGTCTACCGGCGGCCGGTGAGCGGCGCCGCCGACGCGTCCGGGCACGCCACGGACTGGCAGAGCCTCAACGACGGCACCCTCGACGCGCTGCAGTACTACTACGTCGGTGTCGGCAAACTGCAGGCCGACGACGCCAAGCGCCCCGACCTCACCACCGGTGAGCAGGTGCTGGTCAGCGGCGGGCTGCAGGACAACGGCGGTTCGCTGCTGCGGCCGGGTGCGCCGAAGATGGTGTCGAACTTTGGCGGCGACGGCGGCGACGTCCTCGTCGACCCGAACGACGGCTGCAACATCGTGCAGGAGTACGTCGCCCTGTCCATGCGGGTGACGCGCACCTGCGCCAACCCGGGGCCGGACCACCCGAACGCCTTCCTGGACCTGTCGCAGTCGACGACGACGGACATCTCACCGCCCGACATCAACGCGAGGTTCATCGCGCCCTTCACGGCCAACACGACGAACCCGACGCAGTGGCTGGCCGGAGGCAACTCGCTCTGGTACCAGGACAAGGGCTGGGACATCACCTCGGGTGACCAGTGGAAGAAGGTCTACACGCTGCCGAACGCGGGGCAGACCTTCACCGCCGTCACGTACTCGGACAACCGGGCTCTGGCGACCTGGTGCGGGCCGTGCAACAACAGCGGTTTCAGCCGAGGCGCCGTCGTCGGCACCTTCGCCGACGGGGCCTGGACGTTCACCCCGGTGGACCTCGACGGCAGCGGTGTCCCCAACCGCTATCTGGCCGGCGCGGCGATCGACCCGAAGAACGCCGACCACCTGGTCCTGGGCGTGAACGGCTTCTCCCGCCGCTTCACCGAGGGGCCGGGCGCCGGGGTCGGACACATCTACGAGTCCTTCGACGCGGGCACGACGTGGAAGGACACGTCGGGCAACCTGCCCGACGTCCCGGTGAACGACGTGGTGGTCACCCCGAGCGGAGGGCTGCTCGCCTCCACCGACCTCGGTGTGGTCTACCGGGCCGCGAAGCAGGGCTGGACGAAGCTCGGGACCAACCTGCCGACCACGGCGGTGCTCGACCTGCACGTCGGTCCCGACAGCAACATCTACGTCGCCACGCACGGCCGCGGCATCTGGCGCATCCCGGCCGGAACGCTGTAGGGATCGGGGGCTGCCGGCCGGGCACGTGCCACGTCCCGGCCGGCAGCCCGCTACCGTCCCGTCATGCCGGGACAACTGCTGCGGGTGGACGTCGGTGACCTGACCTTGGACGTGCGGGCCGACGGGCCGGAGGACGGCCGTCCGGTGCTGCTCCTGCACGGGTTCCCGCAGACGTCGGCGTCGTGGGCCGCCGTGACTCCGCTGCTCACCGAGGCAGGCCTGCGGACCTACGCTCCCGACCAGCTCGGCTACTCCCCCGGCGCCCGGCCGGCCGAGGTCGATGCCTACGCGTCGACGAACCTGGCCCAGGTCACCGCCGACCTGATGACCGCCATGGACGTGCCCCGTGCCGACGTCGTCGGGCACGACTGGGGTGCCAACGTCGCGTGGACGCTGGCCGCCTGGCACCCGGACCGCGTGCGATCCCTCACGGCCGTGTCGGTGCCGCACCCGGCTGCCTACACCGCCGCCTACCGCGCCGACCCGGAGCAGAAGGAGCGCTCCGCCTACATCCGGCTGTTCTGGCAGGCGGGCAAGGCCGAGGAGGTGCTGCTGGCCGACGACGCGCGGCGGCTCCGGCGGATGCTGACCGGGGCCGAGGGCGAGACGGGCGTGCCGGCGGAGGCGGTCGACGAGTACGTCGCCGTGCTGTCGGCGCCGGGTGCCCTCACCGCTGCCCTGAACTGGTACCGCGCGATGGGACTCGGGCCGAAGGTCGAGCCCGTCGATGTACCCACGACCTACGTGTGGAGCGACGCCGACGTCGCGATCGGCCGGACCGCTGCCGAGGCGTGCGCCAACTACGTGACCGGCGACTACCGGTTCGTGGAGCTGCCGGGCGTCACGCATTGGATCCCCGAGCAGGCGCCGAAGCAGCTGGCGACCGCGATCCTCGACCGGATCGCCTCCACCTGACGCCACTGCCCGCCGGCTCGTCGCCGTCGATGCGGTCTCAGTGCTCGCCGGTGACCAGGTTCAGGAGGCCGGTCTCGTCGAGCAGGTCGGCGGGCCGGACGGTCTCCTTCGCGCCGACGTAGTGGAAACCGGCGCTGACCTGCTCCACCGGCACGCCGGTCAGCCGCGACCAGCCCAGCCGGTAGGCGGCCAGCTGCACGGCCGCGGCAGCGAGTTCGGCACCGGAGGGCGGTGGACCGGTCTTCCAGTCGATCACCTCGTAGCGGCCCTCGTCGTCGGCGTAGACCGCGTCGATCCGCCCGCGCAGGGTGAGCGGCCCCAGCGGCGTCTCGAACGGCACCTCCACCTCAAGCGGCTGCCGATCCGCCCACTCGCTGGCGAGGAACGCCTGCTGCAGCTCGGCGAGCGCGCTGTCGGGCGCGGCCGCCTGGTCGCCGGAGCCGGGCAGCTCGTCGAGGTCGACGAGCTTCGCCGCACCGAACCGCTCCTCCAGCCAGGCGTGGAAAGCGGTGCCGCGGCGAGCCTGCGGAGCGGGCGCCGCCGGCATGGGTCGGCGCAGCCGCCGGGCCAGCTCCCCCGGGTCGCGGCGCAACGTGACCAGCGCCGACACGGACAGGTGCGAGGGCACGGGCACGTCGACCGTCGGGCTGGCGTGCCGGGCACGCTCGCGCAGCAGCAGGTCGGCGTCGCGCACCCACTGCTCCAGCACCGGGTCGGTGCCGTCGAGGACGAGGTCCGGGTCGAGCGGGTGCGGCGCCGCGGCGGCCACGAGCTCCGCCGCGGCGGTGAGTGCGCGGCGTCGTCCCGAGGTGAGGGGGTCGGCCGGCCACACGCCGACCGGCCACTCCTCCAGCGCCGGGTTGGTGGCGTCGTCGGCCGGCGCGTCCGCCCAGTGCACGACCTCGCCGGCGCCGTCCTCGCACGCCGCGCGGGCCGTCAGCAGCAGGGACGACGGTCCGCAGGGCTTCACGCCGTCGCGCCACCAGCTGCCCGAACACAGGAGCAGGTGCCGGGCGCGTGTGACCGCGACGTAGCCGAGCCGGACCTCCTCCTCGACGCCGAACTCCTTCCACGCGTGCACGTACTCGTCGAGCGCCGCCTTCACGACCGCCTGGTCGCCCGAGCCGGGCACCGGCAGCCGCAGCCGGGGCAGCTCCTCGCGATCGGTGAGGCGGAGATCTGCCGGGACGACGCCCGGGTCCTTGATCCAGGAGTCGCTGGTGTCCGTCTTGGCCGGGAACTGGTCCTTGGTCATGCCCGGCACGGCGACGACGTCCCACTCCAGGCCCTTGGCCGAGTGGCCCGTGAGCAGCTGCACCGCGTCGGGGTTGACCGCCACCTCCCCGGGCTCCAGCCCGCGCTCGCGCTGCTCGGCGTCGCGCAGGTAACCGAGGAATGCGGGCAGGGAGGGCAGCTCGGCCAGCTCGGTGAACTCAGCTGCCACCGTGTGCAGCGCGTCGAGGTGCGCCCGGGCTCCGGCCGGGCTCGCTCCGGGCGCGCTGGCCAGCTCGGTCTCGAGACCGAGGGTGCGGGCGACCTCGTCGACCAGGTCGGGCAGCGACTCGGAGAGCCGGGCACGCAGGTGCACGAGCTCCTGGCCGAGCCGGCGCAGCCGGCGGTAGCCATCGGGTGAGTACGACTCCCGGTCACCGAGGTCGTCGAGCGCCTCGACGATGCTGCCCCGCTCCGCGGGCGGCTCCGCGGTGGTGCTGGCCGACTCCGCCGTGTCCGGGCGGGCGGGGCGCCGGGAGTGCACGAGCGCCCGGGCGCGCGCCTCGAGTGCGGCGAGGTCGCGCGGCCCGATCCGCCACCGCGCACCGGTCAGCAGCCGCCCCAGGGCGTCGCCGGCCGTGGGGTCGACGAGCACGGTGAGGGTCGCGACGACGTCGGAGACCTCGGGCACCTCGAGCAGTCCGCCGAGCCCGACCACCTCGACGGGCAGGCCGCGCTCGCGCAGCGCCGCGGCGATGCCCGGCAGCTGCTTGCGGGCGCGGACGAGCACCGCCACGGTGGGCGGACGGCCGTCGTCCCGACGGCCGATCACCGGGTCCTCCCCGCGCCAGCAGGCAGCCAGGCGCTCGGCCAGCGCCGCGGTCTCGTCGGCGACGGCCTCGTACAGGCCCACGGTCACCGAGCCGCGGCCGGCGGTCGGTGCGGGCGCGAGGTCGGGCAGCGGCTGATCCGGCTCGGGCAGCATCCCCGAGACGGCGTTGGCGACGGCCAGCACGGCGACGTCGTTGCGCCAGCTGGTGGCCAGCGTGAGCCGCTCGGACCGCCGTCCTGGAAGGCCGGGGAACGTGCGGTCGAAGCGCTCGATGGTGCCCGCCGAGGCACCGCGCCAGCCGTAGATCGACTGACGGGGGTCGCCGACGGCGAGCACCGGATGGCCGGTGTCGCGGCCGAAGAGGGCCTCGAGCATGCGCAGCTGACCGACGCTGGTGTCCTGGTACTCGTCGAGGAGCACCACCTTCCAGCGCGCCCGCTCGCGCCGACCCACCTCGGCGGAGGACACCGCGATCCGCGCGGCATGGGCCACCTGGTCGGCGTAGTCGATGGCACCGGCGGCCCGTTTGCGCGCCTCGAACGACTCGACCAGGGGCAGCAGCGCCACGCGTGCCCGCTGGCGGGCGAGCATCTCCAGGACGGGCGCGTACGGGCCCTTCTTGCGAGGAGCGTCGGCGTACTCGCGGATCTGCGTCTCCAGCCGCGCAGTCCAGGAGCGCAGCGCGTCGGGCGTGATGTCGTGCTCGCCGAGCTCGGTCGCCAGGGCCAGCACGTCCTCGACCGTGGTCAGCAGCGTGAGGGGGACGTCGGTCATGTCGCCGGTCCACGCGGTGACGACCGTGGCCGCCTGACCCCAGCACATCGCCGGGCCCAGGACGCCGGCGCCTGGCTCGACCCCGATGCGCAGGCCGTGCTCGGCGACGAGCGAGGCGGCGTAGCCGTGATAGGTCGAGACCGTCGGCTGGGCGATGTCCAGTCGTTGCCGCAGGTCGTCGTCGGTGTCGGGGTGGCGCGCCAGGGCGCCGAGCCGCAGGCGCACCCGCTCGTTCAGCTCGCTGGCCGCCTTGCGGGTGAAGGTCAGCCCGAGGATCGCCTCGGGTTCCACCAGCCGGTTGGCCACGAGCCAGGAGACGCGGGCGGCCATCGTCTCGGTCTTGCCCGACCCCGCGCCGGCGACCACGACCAGCGGACGGTCGGCCGGGGCCTCGACCACCCGCGCCTGCTCCGGCGAGGGCGCGTAGGACAGCCCGCACCGCGCGGCCACCTCGGCGGGGTCGAGCAACCGCCGCGGCTCGAGCTGCTCGGACGGAACGTCCGCGAGCAGGTCGTCGAAGGAGAGCTGAGAAAGGACCCCGTTCTCCCCTCCGCTCGCAGGCTCGCGAGGAAACCCGGAACGGGGCCGGCTGCCGGACCGGCTCACGCGGTCACCTGCCGGCCGGGTTCCTGCAACGGGCAGCTGCGCCGCGCCGGGCACCGCGCGCAGTGCGAGCCGGTGCGCACCTCGAAGGTCGCCCCACCCATGCCCTGCCCCACCTCGGCCAGCAGCTCGCCGGCCCAGGTCTGCTCGACCGGGACGTCGGCCGGCAGCGCGTCCTGGTGCTGCTCCTTGGCCTTGGCCCCGCCGCCGACCTGGAGCAGCGCCGCCCCGCCGGGCACGGCGCCGTGCTCCTCGAAGCCGCCGGCGGCGACGGCCACCTGGTAGGCCGCGAGCTGACCGTGCTCCTCGGTGTTCTTCGCCGGCGTCTTCCCGGTCTTCAGGTCGACGACGACCAGCCGCCCCTCGCCGTCGCGCTCGAGGCGGTCGACCTGACCCTTGATCCGGGCCCGGCCCACCGTCACGTCGAAGTCGATCTCCGCGCCGACCAGCTCGCGGCCGTTGGCGGCGTGCCAGCGGAGGAACCGGTCGAGCATCTCCTGCGCCGACTGACGCTGACGCTGATCGGACCACCCCGGGCCCAGGTCGAGCTGGTCGAGCTCCGCGGCGAGCACCGCCGGGGCGTCCGACGGCGGCAGACCCTCCGCCACCTGCTGCGCGACGTCGTGCACCGCGGTGCCGACCGTTCGCGTCGTGTCCGGCGACGCCTCCGCTCCCACCGCGCCGAGCACCCAGCGCAGCGGGCAGCGCTGGAAGGTCTCGATCGCCGACGGGCGCACCCGGACCGGCGCCTCCTCCGGAACCAACGGCGCGTCGTCGGACAGCGGGGCCAGGCCCCACCAGTTCGACGGGGCGGCACCCGGCACGCCCTCGTCGGCCAGCCGGCGCAGGACCGCGGCGGCCGCCGAGCGGCGGTCGGCCGGAGTGTGCGGATCGGTCACGGCGCGGCGGAGATCCGCGACCAGCGCCGGCAGGGTCAGCGACCGCGGGAGGTCCGTGAGGGCACGGCCCTCGGCGGGCGGCGGGGCGACCAGGTCGAGAAAGCGCGAGGCGGTGGCTCCGGCGTCCGGCCCGTCGAGCGCGCCCTGGACGGCGCTGACCACGAGCCGCGACCGGGCGCGCGTGCAGGCGACGTAGAACAGCCGGCGCTCCTCAGCCAGGGCGAGGGTGCGGCGGTCGGTTCCCGCGCCGTCGATGCCGGCGACCCGCTCGACGAGGTCCTCGGCGCCCAGCAGGGAGGCGCGGTCGCGGAGGTCGGGCCAGACCCCTTCCTGGACGCCGGCGACGCAGACCAGATCCCACTCCAGGCCCTTGGCGGCGTGCGCGGTCAGCAGCCGCACCGTCTCCCCCGCCGTTGCGCGGGCTGCGCCGCCGTCGCCGGGCAGCTCCTGCGCGGACAGGTGGGCGACGAAGGCGCGGACGTCGGCCGAGGGCAGCCGGTCGACGAAGCCGGCCGCGGCGTCGAAGAGCGCCACCACGGCGTCGAGGTCGCGGTCTGCCACCGCCCCGGACGGTCCCCCGGCGGCGCTGGCACGCGCCCACCGGTTCGCCAGCCCGCTGGCCTGCCACATCGCCCACAGCACGTCCTCGGCGGTGCCGTCCCGGGCAAGCGCGAGGCGGCCGGCGGCCAGCACGTCGGCGACCCGTCGGGCGGGCCGGGAGACGTGCTCGGGCACGGCCTCGAGCAGCGCGTCGTCGTCGAGCAGGGTCAAAAGCGGAGCGCCGCGCTCGGCGGCGTCGATGCCCCGCTGGGCCAGCGCGATGCGGACGGCGCGGCGCAGCCGGCGCAGGTCGAGGACGGTCGCGCCCCCCAGCGGCGAGGCGAGCAGCGCCTCGGCCCCCGGCTCGTCCAGCGTGAGGCCTCCGCCCTCTTCCGGTCGGGTGCCGGGCTCGGGCAGGAGCGCGGTGAGGGCGCTGAGCAGCGGCGCCACGGCGGGCTGGGCCGACAGCGGCAGGTCGTCGGAGGAGATGGCGACCGGGACCCCCGCCGACCCCAGGGCACGGCGCAGCGGACCGAGCGCACCCGCCGAGCGGACGACCACCGCCATCTGCGACCACGGGACGTGCTCGAGCAGGTGTGCGCGGCGCAGCACGTCGGCCAGGTAGGCGGCCTCGACGGCGGCGGAGGCGAAGACGTGCACCTCCGCCGTCCCGGGCAGGGTGTTCTCCCCGGCGGCGAGCCGCCGGTGCTCCCACGGACCGGGCAGGCCCTCGGCCACCCGTCTGCTGATCCGCAGCAGCTCGCTGCCCGACCGGCGGCACACGCCCAGGGAGACCCGGTCGGCGGAGCGGCCGTCGGGATGCCGGAACCGGTCGGGAAACTCGACGATGCCGCGCGGCTCCGCTCCACGGAACGCGTAGATGGCCTGGTCGGGATCGCCGACGGCGACCAGGTTGGCGCCTCGCCCGGCCAGCAGCTCCAGCAGCTCGACCTGCGCGGGGTCGGTGTCCTGGTACTCGTCGACGAACAGCCAGCGGGCACGCTCCCGCTCCTGCCGCAGCAGCTCGGGGTCGCCGTCGAGCTCGGCGATGGCCTGGCGCACGAGCTCGGCCGGGTCGTAGCCGGACGAGTCGCCGCGGGCCGCCGTCCAGAAGTCGCTGACGTTCTCGTACTGCTCCTGGAACGCCGCGGCGAGCACCCAGTGCTCGCGTGCTGTCTCCCGCCCCCACGCGGCCAGCCGGGCGGAGTCGACGCCGCGTTCCTTCGCGCGGAGCAGCAGTTCGCGCAGCTCCCGACGGAACCCGTCGGTGCCCAGGGCCGGCGTCAGGTACTCCGGCCAGCGGACCGTGCCCACGCCCTCCGCGTCGCCCTGCAGGAGGTCGGCGACGACGGCGTCCTGCTCGGCGGAGGTCAGCAGCCGCGGGGGCGGATCGCCGCGGAGGACGGCGGCGCGGCGCAGCACGCCGTAGGCGTAGGAGTGGAATGTGCGCGCCAGCGGCTCGCGGATCGTGCGGCCGACGCGCGCGGTGATCCGGGTGCGCAGCTCGGCGGCCGCCTTGCGGCTGAAGGTCAGGACGAGGATCTGCTCGGGGTCGCCGCCCGCCTCGATGCGGGCCGCGACCGCCTCGACGATCGTGGTGGTCTTGCCCGTGCCCGGACCGGCCAGCACGAGCAGCGGACCGGACGGGTGGTCGACCACCGCCTGCTGGGTGGGGTCGAGCCGTGGACGGGAGATCGGCGCGGGCTCGCCGACGACGAGCCGGTAGACCGGCGCCACCTCACTGCCCCGCTGTGCCACCCCTCGATGGAATCACGAGGCGCCGACAGTTCCGGGACGCGTGGGACCGGTGGGAGGGGATCGGGCTCAGGCGAGCGCGGACTCCCGCAGCTCGGCCTCCTTGACGAGGTCCGCGGCCGTCGTGAGCCAGCCCGCGACGAGGAGCAGCGGCCACGCCGCCTCGTCGTCGAGCGACGCCGTCCCGGCGGCCAGCCCGGCCTGGGCCACCGCCCTGCACGCCATGGTGTTCATGCCCCTCAGGTCGGCAGGAACGGCCGGCTCCTGAAGGTGCTCCGCCGAAGTTGGTTCGCGCGAGGCAGCCGGACACGCCGCGGCAACACGCCCCGGGCATCCGCCCCCGCAGCACCCCTAGTCGGGCCAGGCGACGGCTGCCATGTCCACCCGGCCGTTGCGGATCGGCACCCCCTCACCGGCCAGCAGCTCGAGCTGGTGCACGCGGACCGGCTCGGCCGCCGAGCCGTCGGCGCGCAGCACCCGGTACCAGGGCACCGCGCCGCCACCCGACGACAGCGCCCGTGCCACGCGGCGCGGCCCCACTCCGACGAGCCGGCCGATCGCGCCGTAGCTGCTCACCCGGCCGGGCGGGATGCGCTCGACGACGTCGAACACCGCCTCGTCGACGTCGATGGGATCGCTCACCCGGCCATTGTGGAGTGGATCCGTGCCGGTCACCCGCACGGGACCCACTCCGCTCAGGTGGCCTTGCGACCGAAGCGCGCGAGCAGCCGGGTCTGCGGGTCGGCGGCCGCCGAGACGTCGAGCGGCGGGTCGAACAGGCCGGGGACGCCGTCCTCCGGCAGCTGCTCCGCGAAGACGAGTGCGGCGGTGACCAGTTCCCCGTCCAGTTCCGTGTCGCCGTCCGTGGCGCGAGCGAGGTCCCAGGCGTGGACGGTCAGGTCGGCCGTCATCTCCTGGATGTACTGGGTGGCCGGCGTCGGGCCGCGCGAGAGGTGCACGGTGCGGACGAGGGCGTCGTCCTCGGCGAAGGCCGAGAGCGCGTTGTCCGCCGCGGACTCCCAGCCGGTGAACGGGTCGCTGCCGAGCAGGTCGCTGGTCTCCTCCGGGAACCGGCCCTCGAGCACCGGTTCGCCGGCCAGCAGCGGTGGCACCCACAGCTGCTCGGAGACCAGGTGGGCGACCAGGTCGGCGACGGTCCAGCCGGGGAGCGCCTCGTCGTCCCACTGGTCCGGCGCCACGGCGTCCACCCGATCGGTGAACTGCGCCTGCGCGCGCTGGAAGAGTTCGAGGAGCTCCACGGGCGAGAAGTCGGCCATGGCGCCAGTCAACATGCCGAGGGCCCGGCCCGCTCCCCGAAGCGGGGAAACGAACCGGGCCCAGGTGACGTTGTGGAGCGGCCGCCCTTCAGAGTCCCGCGCCGAGCCTGCGAGGCGTGGGGGAAGGGTGGTCCTTTCTCAGTAGGTCGGCAGGGTCTTGTCGATCCGCGTGGCCCACGCCGTCACGCCGCCCTGGACGTGCACGGCGTCCTTGAAGCCGGCGTTCTTGACCGCGGCCAGCACCTCGGCGGAGCGGACGCCGGTCTTGCAGTGCAGCACGATCGGCTTGTCGTTCGGCAGCTCCGCCAGCGCCCGGCCGGACAGGATCTCGTCCTTGGGGATGAGCCTCGCGCCGGGGATCGACACGATCTCGTACTCGTTGGGCTCGCGGACGTCGATCAGCTCGAAGTCCTTGCCGGCGTCCATCATGTCCTTGAGCTCGTCGACGGTGATCGTCGAGCCGGCGGCCGCCTCCTGGGCCTCGACCGAGACGACGCCGCAGAACGCCTCGTAGTCGATGAGCTCCTTGATCGGCTCGGCCTCGGGGTCCTTGCGCACCTTGATCGTGCGGAAGGTCATCTCCAGGGCGTCGTAGACCATCAGCCGGCCGAGCAGCGTGTCGCCGATGCCGGTGATCAGCTTGACCGCCTCGGTGGCCTGGATCGCGCCGATCGTGGCGCAGAGGACGCCGAGCACGCCGCCCTCGGCGCAGCTCGGGACCATGCCGGGCGGCGGGGGCACCGGGTAGAGGTCGCGGTAGTTCGGGCCGTGCTCGTTCCAGAAGACCGAGACCTGGCCGTCGAACCGGTAGATCGAACCCCAGACGTAGGGCTTGTTCAGCAGCACGCACGCGTCGTTGACCAGGTAGCGCGTGGCGAAGTTGTCGGTGCCGTCGACGATGAGGTCGTAGTCGGCGAAGATCTCCAGCACGTTCGAGCTGTCGAGCCGCGTCTCGTGCAGCCGGACGTCGATCAGCGGGTTGATCTCCTTGATGGAGTCGCGCGCGCTCTCGGCCTTGGACCGGCCGACGTCGGACTGCCCGTGGATGATCTGGCGCTGCAGGTTCGACTCGTCGACCGTGTCGAACTCGACGATGCCGAGCGTGCCGACCCCGGCCGCGGCCAGGTACATGAGCACCGGCGAGCCGAGACCGCCGGCGCCGACGGCGAGCACCTTGGCGTTCTTCAGCCGCTTCTGCCCGTCCATGCCGACGTCCGGGATGATCAGGTGGCGGCTGTACCGGCGGACCTCCTCGATGGAGAGGTCGGCGGCGGGCTCCACCAGGGGTGGCAGGGACACGTCTTGCTCCTCATGTCAGCGGACAGCGGCCCCTCGGGGCCGGCGTTCGTGCGAACAACAGCGTGGCACGGCCCGCTGTTCCCTCAGCCGCGAAGGTCCCTGCGGGCGTAACCCACGAGCCCGACGGCGGCGAGGAGCAGGGCCACGAGAACCATGCCGAGCGCACCGACGACGTCCACCGGCTCCGCGGGGACGGCGGCCAGGTGAGCGAACGGCGAGAGCCCCCGCAGCCAGGAGGGCCAGCCGAAGCTCTCGGCCAGCACCAGGAGCAGATAGCCCCCCGCCGCCGGCAGCACGCCGACGGCGAGCACGGCCGACGGCAGCCAGCCGAGCGCGAGCATCGCCGCGCCGAGGCAGAGCAGGGCGACGGGGACGGCGGTCAGCGCCCCCCGGAGCGCCTCGCCGGGCCCCAGCCCCGCGTGCACCCACGTGGCCCCGATCCAGGTGGTCAGGCCGGCGACCGCGGTGACGACGACCGTGCCGGCCGCCACGGCCACGGCCTCCCAGGTCGCCCACCGCACCCGCCCGACCGGGCGGGAGTAGACCAGGGTCAGACGGGACGCCGTCTCGTCCGCCATCAGCGCCGCCACGCGGCCGGCGGCATAGGCACCGACGGGGACGGCGAGCAGCGAGAACAGCGAGGCGGCGTAGCCCTGCACGGTCGCCAGGCGGGCGAAGCCCGCGGTCGCGGCCATCTGCGCGAAGACCGGGTTGTCGCGCAGGAACTGCAGCATCGCCGAGGCGAGCAGCCCGATCAGCAGGAAGTAGGCGCCCACGCCGGCGGACCAGGTGACCGTCGCGCGGCGGGTCCGGTGCACGGCCAGGCCGGGCAGCGACCGCAGCAGCCGGCTGGGCGTGCGACCGCGCTCGCGGCCCCGCCAGCGACCACTCCCGACGTCGCGACCCTCGGCCGCCGCCGCGGCGAGGACGGCGAGGACAGCGATCTCGAGGACGAGGACCAGGACCGGGCCCCAGCGGTTCTCCGCGTACGGCGCCGCGCGGCCGATCAGCCCGAAGGGGCTCAGCCACCGCAGCCAGGACAGCGCGGCGACGCCGTCGCCGACCATGCGGGCCAGCAGGCCGGCGAGCAGCAGGCCCACCGCCAGACCCGAGGCGGCGCGGCGCTCGGGGAGCACCTGCCCGCCCAGCACGCCGAGCGCGGCACCGGTCATGGTGGTCCCGCCGATGAGCGTTCCGAAGAGCAGCGAGCCGGCGGGCGCGGTGCCGGCCAACAGCATGCCGACCACGACGGCGGCACCGACGACGGCACCGGCGCCGAACAGGACGGCGAGTGACCGCCGGACCAGCGTGGCCAGCCGGACCCGCCCGGACAGCAGCAGCTCCGTGCGGCCCGCGTCCTCCTCGCCACGGGTGATGCGGGTGCCGGCCAGCGCGCCCCAGATCCCGGCGAGGACGGCCACGACGGTGCCGGTGCGCCAGACCGTGAAGCCACCGGGATCGTCGAGGGCGACCGGCGGCCCGAACAGCGTCCGGATCGCCGGGTTCTCCGCCAGCGCCGTGAGCGAGCTCACGCCCAACGCGCCGCTGAAGGTGCGCTCGTACTCCTGCGCCACGAACGCGGCCAGCCCGCCGGAGATCAGCGCGACGACGACCGTCCCCCGGCGCAGCTGACGGACCAGCCCACGGCCGACCGTCGTCCCGGGGTGCGGGGGCAGGGCCGGTCGATCGGTCCCCGGCGCCGCGGGGGGCGCCGTCCGCGTGGTCACGCCGCCGCCTGCCCGTAGTAGTCGAGGAAGATCTCCTCCAGCGACGGCTCGCGCATGTCGAGTCGGACGACGTCGGCTTCACCGAGGGCCCGCAGCACCGGTCCGGGCGGGCCGGTAAGCGCGAGCGTGAGCTCGAGTGTCGAGCTCCACCGCACGTCGGCGACCCCGGGCAACTCGGCCACGCGTTCCAGCGCGGGCGCGGGCCGGGCGAGCTCAACGACGACCTCGGTGCGGCGCAGCCTGCGCAGATCGTCGAGGCCCGCCACCTCGACCAGCCGGCCGGCGCGGAGGATGCCGACCCGCGAGCAGACCGCCTCGACCTCGGCCAGCTGGTGCGAGCTGAGGAAGACCGTCTGCCCACGCTCGGCCGCCTCGGTGATGCAGCGGCGGAACTCCCGCTCCATGAGGGGGTCCAGGCCGCTGGTCGGCTCGTCCAGCACGAGCAGTGGCGCCCGGGTGGCGAACGCCGCGACCAGGGCCACCTTCTGCCGATTGCCGGTCGAGTAGGCACGGGCCCGTTTGTGGGGATCGAGTTCGAAGCGGGCGATCAACTCGTCGCGGTAGGCGATGTCCGTGCCGGGCCCGATGCCGGCGAGCAGGTCCAGGCACTCGCGCCCGGTGAACCCCGGCCACAGCGCGACGTCGGCGGGGACGTGTGCGAGGTGCTCGTGGGCGCGCTCCACGTCGGTGGTCGGCACCCCGAAGATCTCCGCCGAGCCGCCGGTGGGGCGCAGCAGCCCGAGCAGCATGCGGATGGTCGTCGACTTGCCGGCGCCGTTCGGACCGAGGAAGCCGAAGATCTCACCGCGCGGCACCGTGAGCGTCAGGTCATCGACGGCGAGGGTCGACTGGAACCGCTTCGTGAGGCCCTGGGTGCGTACGGCCGGCGCGGAGTCGGTGTCGGCGGAGTGGGCGATGGCGGTCATGCGAAGCCTCCGAGGCAGCCGGGAACTCGACTGCCGACCAGGCTTCCCGGCACACCATCCCGCAACCTAGCCCCGCCCGATCACCGACGGAAGGTGCCCGGACTATCGCGAGGAACGGCGAAAGCCGCCCCCGCGGGTGGTCCCGGTGTGAGGGGCCGAAGGCTCCTCCCGCCGGGACCACGGGAAGCCGCCCCGCGAGGCGCGTTCCCGGTGTGGGGCCCGGAGGGTCCCCGCCGGGAACGCGGGAGCCGCCCCGCGAGGCGCGTTCCGAGAGCGGGAGGCGGAGCCTCCCCGAGCGGAGCGCGGCAACGGCTCAACGCAGAGTGCGTGGGCACCTGGCCGCGGTGGGAGCGCAAGCGACCTAGGGATATGGCCACGCGTTCTTGACGCAGCCCCGCAGGCCGAGGGTCTGCTGCTGCATCACCGGGGCGACCGCTCCCGGCGCCGGGCACTGCTGGTGCCCGTTGCCGAGCGCGTGCCCGACCTCGTGGTTGATGACGTAGTGCCGGTAGGTGGCGATGTCGCCGGCGTAGTCCGGGACGGCGGTCGCCCAGCGGGCCAGGTTGATGACCGCCCGTTCGCCGTACCGGCAGGAGGTGTAGCCGCCGGTGCCCACGCCCGGGCAGTACCGCTCCATGTTGCCGGGGCTGATGAGGGTCACCTTGAAGTCGTACTGGTGGGCTGCCGCGGCGGTGGAGCCGACCTGCTGGAACGACATCCGGCCGCCGTGGCCCCAGGAGCGAGGGTCGGCGAGGGTGCCGCGAACCGCCTCGGCGAAGGCCGGCCCGTCGACCCGGATGCCGTCCTCGATCTCGACGACGAAGCGCTTCAGCGGTCCGGTGCCGTAGACCGGTGAGGTCACGTCGACGACGGAGACCGATCCGGCGCCCTTCTCCACGTAGTTCTCGGCGCGCGCGGGGGCGGCGGCCGCCCTCTCGGCGGCGTCCGGCACCCCCTCCCCCTCCGCGACCGGCACCGAGGCCTCCGCCGGGGCGGAGGAGGACGGCGACGTCGAGGCCACCGGAGTGGGCTGGGCCCCGGCACCGTTTGCGGCGAGGTCGCCGAGGGTCACCACAGTGGCGACGGTGAGCAGGGGGACGGCGTAGGCGCGCCAGCCGTACCGGTGCACGAACCGGCGCACACGTCCGCGGGGCTCCCGGCCCGCGTACCGGGGGTCCGGCGTCCGGTACGCCGCAGAGGCGTCGAGGTCGCGACGGGCGACGAGCGGTCCGGATCCAGCGGGAGCGCGGGACGCGGGCGGACGCGCCCGGCCGTCGGAGCGCACGCTGACGGACCGGCCGTCGGCTGGGCGTGCACCCACTGGCCGCCTCCCGCTTCTCGTCCGGATGGCTTCAGCGCGCCAGCGTCTCACGCGACAGCGTGTGGCTGCCTCAGGCAGGGACACCTCGGCACGTCTGCCTCAGGCGACGTCCGCGTCGACCGCATCGGCATCGGCGCCGGCTTCGGCGTCCACGTCGGCCGGCTGCTCCTCGAGCATCCCGAGCACGGCGCGCGCCGTGGGCTCGGGTGCCTCGAGCATCGCGACGTGCCCGACGCCATCGAGAACCAGCAGGCGGGCGTCCGGGACGGCGGCGGCCAGCCGGGGTGCCAGCGCGGGATCGACCAGCCGGTCCTTGCTGCCCCAGACGACGAGCGTGGGCGTGCGCAGCGCGCGGGCGCCCCGCCAGGCGTTGGCCGCGCCGACCCGGAGGTAGGAGGTGATGAGTCCACGCATGCTGCGGGTGAGCGCCCGGTCGGCCCACGGCTGCTCGGCCCGCTCCCTCGTCTCCTGCACCGACTGCTCGATGCGTTCCCGCGGCACGCGCGACGGGTCGCCGAAGCACATCCGGATCATCGTGCGCACGCTCTCCTCGGGCGTGATCCCGGCCAGCCGCCGCTCGGCCAGGGTCGGGACGCCCGGCACCAGCAGCAGGAGGAGCAGCCGGCTGAACGCCGGGGGCACCCGGTAGACCGGCATGGCCGGGGAGATCAGCGTGAGGGACGCGACGAGGTCGGGACGGCGGGACGCGACCAGCACGCTGACGAGACCGCCGAGCGAGTTGCCGAGCAGGTGCACCGGCCGGCCCTGGGCATCGCCGGGCAGGTTCCGGATGTGCTCCAGGACGTCGACGACCGCCCGCACGTGCCCGCGGATCGAGTACCGCCCCGACGGGGGTGGCTGCGACCGCCCGAAGCCGGGCAGGTCGATCGCCCAGCCGTCCAAGCGGACGGCGAGCAGGGCGGCCAGGTCCGTCCAGTTCGTGGAGGCGCCCCCGAGGCCGTGCACGTAGAGCGCCCGCTCGTGCGGCGCGTCGCGCTCCTCGCCCCCGGCGTCCTCGACGTCGCTGCCGTCCTCGACCGGACCGGTCCACGGCGTGAACCGGACGAACACATCGCCGCCGTGCACGGCGACGTCCTCGCCGGGCCACGGCGGCAGGAGCGCTCCCGGGCGCGGCAGGGGCGTGGACGACAGGACGGCTGCCCTGGAAGCGGGAGCGGGGGCGACGGTGGGCTCGGACATCCCCTCGACGGTAGGACGCGGCGGCCGCTCCCGCGTGCGGTGGGCGTACTCGCAGGTAGGGTTCCCGTTGCCATGCAGCCCTCACAGCCCGCGCCCACCGGTCAGCGCACGTCCCGCCTGCCGCGGGGCGCGCGCCGGGTGCAGCTGCTCCGGGCCGCGCAGGACGTGTTCGTGGCGCAGGGTTTCCACGCCGCCGCGATGGACGACATCGCCGATCGGGCCGGCGTCAGCAAGCCGGTGCTCTACCAGCACTTCCCCGGCAAGCGGGATCTCTACCTGGCCCTGCTCGAGGAGCACGTCTCCGAGCTGGCCGACCGGGTCGCCGAGGCGATGGAGGGCACCGCGGACAACCGGGCCCGGGTCGACGGCGCCGTCGGGGCCTACTTCACGTTCATCGACGCGGAGGGTGAGGCGTTCCGCCTGGTCTTCGAGTCCGACCTGCGCAACGACGCCGACGTCCGCGCCATCGTCGACCGGGGCACGCAGGCGTGCGTGGAGGCGATCGCTGAGGTGATCGCGGCCGACACCGGGGCCGACCCGGAGCGCGCCCTGCTGCTCGCGTCCGGGCTCACCGGGCTGGCCGAGACCAGCGCCCGGTGGTGGCTGCCGCGCAAGGGCACCGTCTCCCGCGAGGAGGCCGTGTCGCTGATGTCGGCGCTGGCCTGGCGCGGCATCTCGGGCTTCCCGCTCGTCGACGGCGAGCACCCCACCGCCTGACCGGACGGCGTTTCGCTGACGGCGCACCACCGCAGCACCGCCGGTGCCGCGTCCCTGGGCTAGCGTTGGGGACAGTCGCGAACCGAGGAGGCATCGCCCACGTGGAAGTCAAGATCGGCGTCCAGCACTCCCCCCGGGAGCTGGTCATCGACAGCCCCAAGACCCCCGACGAGATCGCCGCGGAGGTGTCGGCAGCGATGTCCGGCTCGTCCAAGGACGGCCTGCTGACCCTGGTCGACGATCGCGGCCGCCGTGTCGTCGTCCCGGTCGACCGGATCGCCTACGTCGAGATCGCCCAGGCCGACCAGCGTCGGGTGGGCTTCATCGCCGGCGCGTAGAGCCGGCTCACCGCACCGCCGTCAGGGGCGTCTCCGCGACAGCGGAGACGCCCCTTCGTCGTTGAGGGGAGCGTCACACCGGGGCCCGGGCCCGCCGATGACAGCTGCGCCGTAGCCGGTACGGCCGTCTCGCCTGGAGCCCCCATGAGTGTCAAGACCCGCCTCGTCGTCAGCACCGCTGCCGTCATCGCCGTCGCGCTGGCGGTGCTGACCGCGGTCATCGCAACGCTGACCAGCAACCAGGCGCAGGCCGATGGCGAGCGGTACGCCGCCAGCCTGGCCAGGTCCGAGGCGACGGAGGTCGGCGCCGGGATCAGCCGCCAGATGGGGACGGCGCTCTCGCTCTCGCGGGTGCTGGGCACCACCGTCATCGCGCACCGGGGCGACCGCGCGCTGGCCGACGTGATCGAGCGCGACATGCTGCACGACGACCGGACACTGCTGGGCGTCTGGTCGGGCTTCGAGCCCAATGCCTTCGACGGCCGGGACGCCGCCTACGTCGGCAGCCCGAACACCGATGCCACGGGCCGCTACGTGTCCTACTGGTTCCGCGACGGCGACAAGATCTCGGTGACCCCGCTGACGGACTACGAGACCCCCGGCGCCGGCGACTACTACCTGCTCGCGCGGGACAAGGGCGCGCCCGTGACCCTCGACCCGTACAGCTACGAGGTCGGCGGCAAGTCGGTCATGATGACCTCACTGACCGCCCCGATCCAGGTGGGCGACCGCGTGGTGGGCGTCGCCGGCGTCGACCTCACCCTCGACAGCGTCCAGGCCCAGATCGACCGGATCCGCCCCTACTCGGTGGGGCGTGCGGCCCTGGTCAGCGACCGCGGCACCGTCGTCGCCAGCAACCGCGGCGGGGACGAGGCCGGCAGCGCCGCCACGGGTGCGGCTGCCGCCGTGGCCGCCGACGCGGTGAAGACCGGGAAGCCGGCCCAGCGGACGATCGGTGGCAACCTCCTCGTCGCCGCGCCGATCACGGTGGCCGCCGGGCAGCAGTGGGCCCTGCTGGTGGAGATCCCGCAGAGCGCGATCCTGGCCGACGCCCACGCCCTGCGGACGACGATCCTCATCGGCGCCGTCCTGACGATGCTCGTGGTCGGGCTGGCCACGCTGCTCGTGGCCCGCCGGGTGGTCGCGCCGCTCGACGCGCTGCGGGGCCGGATGGAGGAGATCGCCGACGGCGACGGCGACCTGACCGCCCGCGTGGACGAGACCCGCAGGGACGAGATCGGCCGCCTGGGCGCGGCGTTCAACCGCTTCGTCGTCAAGGTGGCCTCGACCGTCTCGGGCATCGGGCGGGCGTCCGAGGCCCTCACGGAGGTGTCCGCCGGGGTGTCCGGAGTCTCGGTGCGGATGGTCGACTCGGCCGGCCGCACGGCGGCCCAGACCCAGCAGGTGTCGGCAGCCGCCGAGCAGGTGTCCCGGAACGTGCAGACCGTGGCCGCCGGTGCCGAGGAGATGGGCGCGAGCATCCGCGAGATCGCGACCAACGCCAACGAGGCGGCGCGCGTCGCGGGTGAGGCGGTGGCCGTGGTGAGCGAGACCAACGCCACCGTCGCGAAGCTGGGTGACAGCTCGGCGGAGATCGGGAACGTGGTGAAGGTGATCACCTCGATCGCCGAGCAGACCAACCTGCTCGCCCTGAACGCGACCATCGAGGCCGCGCGGGCCGGCGAGGCGGGCAAGGGCTTCGCGGTCGTCGCCAACGAGGTGAAGGAACTCGCGCAGGAGACGGCCAAGGCCACCGAGGACATCGCCCGCCGGGTCGAGGCCATCCAGGCCGACACCTCGGGGGCGATCGCCGCCATCGCCCGGATCGACGAGGTCATCTCGCAGATCAGCGACTACCAGACCACCATCGCCAGCGCGGTCGAGGAGCAGACCGCCACGACCAACGAGATGTCGCGCAGCGTCAGCGAGGCGGCGCAGGGGACCGGCTCGATCGCCGCGTCGATCACCACCATCTCCGAGGTCAGCACGGAGACCGGGGAGGACGCCGCGCAGACGCGAGCGGCCAGCGACGGCCTGGCGGAGGTCACCGCGGAACTGTCCCGTCTGGTCGCCCAGTTCAAGGTCTGACGTCGACGACGGTGCGCCAGCGGTCCTGGGGGCCGGCGGTCTCGGCCACGAGGTCGGCGTAGAGGTCCGCGATCCGGTCGGGGTGGATCTGCTGGTCCTCCCCCACGAACCCGCGGATCGTCGCCGTCGCCACGTGGATGCCCTCGGGTGCGAGCGCCCGGGCCTGCACCTCGACCAGGGCGCGCAGCGCCGCCTTCTGGACGCCCAGCGTGGCCATCGACGGGATCGGCCGGTCGGCCGACCCGCCGCCGGTGACGAGGACAGTGCCCGCACCTGTCTCGCGCATCCCGGGCAGCACGGCACGGACCGCCGTCTGCAGGCCGACGGCTCCGGCGGCGAGATCGGCCAGGAGGTCCTCGGACGTCAGCTCGGGGACGGCGGCCTGCCGGCCCACCGAGACGTTGTAGAGCAGGACGTCGACGGGGCCGAAGGTCTCGACGAACACCGCCACGGCGGCCGTCAGAGAGGCGTGGTCCCCTGCCTCGGCGGCCGCGCGTCCGACGAGGATTCCGTCGCCGGTCAGTGCGTCCTGCAGCTCGAGCAGCGCCTCCTCGCGGCGGGCGATCAGCCCGACCGCGTAGCCCTCGCGGCCGAACCGGCGGGCGGTCGCGGCGGCGATGCCCGGTCCGGCTCCGACGATGAGCAGGTGCGGCACGTGCGTCTCCGTCAGGGGTTCAGGCCCAGGGTCTTCATGCGCTGCGTGTGCGCCGCGGTGATCCGGTCGATCAGTAGCGCCACCCCGGCGAGGTCACCGGTGCCGCTGATGATCAGCTCGCCCAGCCGGTCGTGCTCGGCGATCACGGCCTGCGACTGGCTCATCGCCTCACCGACCAGGCGGCGGGCCCACAGCGACAGCCGTCCGACCAGCTTGCGGTTGGCGCTCACCGCCGCCCGGACCTCCCGGACGGCGAAGTCCGAGTGCCCGGTGTCGTCGAGCACCTCCTCGACCAGCCCACGGTCGGCGGCCGGCAGGAACGCGGCGATCTCGCGGTAGAAGTCGGCGGCCAGCCCGTCGCCCACGTAGGCCTTCACCAGCCCCTCCAGCCAGGTGCTGGGCCGGGTGCTGTTGTGGAAGGCGTCCAGGGCCGACACGAACGGCGCCATCGCGCTGGCCGGGTTGACGCCCAGCTCGGCGATCCGGTCGGTCAGCCGGACGTGGTGGCCGATCTCCGCCGCCGCCATGCGCGCGAGGGCCGCGCGCCCGGTGAGGCTCGGCGCCAGCCGGGCGTCCTCGGCGAGCCGGTCGAAGGCGGTCAGCTCGGCGTAGGCCAGGGCACCGAGCAGGTCGACCACGGCTCGGTTGTCGACCGGTTCCACACACTGCTCCTGGATGATCGGGTGGGGCGCGGCTGCCCCGAACGGGTGTGACGCAGGTCCTGCTGAGCGCGGCGGGCAGAGGCTATCGGGTGCCCGCGCTAGCATGGGAATCGGCGAGCCTTCGGGCGCGCTGTGTATCTGTGCGCTGACAACCGCTGGAAGACGCCCTCGGAGGGCTGTCTCCCGGGCTCTGTCGCCCGGTCTGCTGGCCGCGTCGGCGCTGGAACCGATCCCGCGACAACCGACCGGGACCGGCCCGCCGCAGCGGATCCCCGCCGCCGGAGCCGGTCCCCCATCAGACCAGAGGCGAGAGCACTGACCTCCAGCGAGAACATCCCCGAGTCCACCAACACGCTGTCCAGCGAAGCCGCGCCGACCGAAGCGGTCGCCATCGAGCACGCCGAGACCGGTGCGCCCGCTCCCGAGGAGCTGGAGTCGCAGGTCGAGGTGCTCGGCGGCGCCCCCGTTGCCGCCGACAGCCCGCTCTTCAGCGACTTCGACGTCCACCCCGACGTCGTCGCGGCCCTGGCCGAGGTCGGGATCACCCGCACCTTCGCCATCCAGGAGCTGACGCTCCCACTGGCGCTGGCCGGCCACGACCTCATCGGTCAGGCGCGCACCGGCACCGGCAAGACCCTCGGCTTCGGCGTCCCGATGCTGCAGCGCGTCGTCCCCCCGGCCGAGGGGGGCGACGGCGTGCCGCAGGCGCTGGTCGTCGTCCCCACCCGTGAGCTCTGCGTGCAGGTCTCGCGCGACCTCGCGGCGGCCGGTGCCAAGCGCGGCATCCGCGTGCAGGCCATCTACGGAGGGCGGGCCTTCGAGCCGCAGATCGAGTCCCTGAGAAAGGGCGTCGAGATCGTCGTCGGCACCCCGGGCCGGCTGCTCGACCTGGCCCAGCGGGGCGACCTGATCCTCGGCAAGGTGAAGGTCCTCGTCCTGGACGAGGCCGACGAGATGCTCGACCTGGGCTTCCTGCCCGACATCGAGCGGATCCTCGCGATGGTTCCGGAGAAGCGGCAGACGATGCTGTTCTCCGCGACGATGCCCGGCCCGATCGTGACCCTGTCCCGGTCGTTCATGACGCAGCCGACGCACATCCGGGCCCACGGCAACGACGAGGGCTCGACCGTTCCGCAGACGACGCAGTTCATCTACCGGGCGCACAACCTCGACAAGCCGGAGCTGCTCTCCCGCGTCCTGCAGTCGCGTGACCGCGGCCTGGTGATGGTCTTCTGCCGCACCAAGCGGACCGCGCAGAAGGTCGCCGACGAGCTGGTCGACCGCGGATTCGCCGCGGCCGCCGTGCATGGCGACCTGGGCCAGGGCGCACGCGAGCAGGCCCTGCGTGCCTTCCGCAGCGGCAAGGTCGACGTGCTGGTCGCCACCGACGTCGCCGCCCGCGGCATCGACGTCACCGGCGTCAGCCACGTCGTGAACTACCAGTGCCCCGAGGACGAGAAGACCTACGTGCACCGGATCGGCCGCACCGGCCGCGCCGGCTCGACCGGCGTCGCCGTGACCCTCGTCGACTGGGACGACATCCCCCGCTGGCAGCTGATCAACAAGGCTCTGGGCCTCGGCTTCGACGACCCGCCGGAGACCTACTCCACCTCGCCGTGGGTCTACAGCGACCTCGACGTCCCCGAGTCGGCCACCGGCCGGCTGCCGCGCTCGCAGCGCACCCGCGAGGGACTGGAGGCCGAGACGCTCGAGGACCTCGGTGAGACCGGCAAGCGCAACCGCCCGGCGCAGGCCGGCCACGGTTCGCGCCGGCCGTCGGGCGACGGTCCGGCCGAGTCCGGCTCGGCGGGGAGCGGCAAGAGCCGTCCGCGGCGTCGCACCCGCGGTACCGGTGGGGCCGACGCCGATGCGTCCGCCGCCGCTGCGCCGGCCGGTGAGCAGCCGTCCTCGGACGGTGGCGCGAGCAAGCCGCGTCGCCGTCGTCGCCGTGGCGGTGCCAACCGCGGCGGCGGCTCCGAGTCCGCCGCCTGACCCGAGGTTCCCGTGCTCCGTAGGCCGCCGCTGCGGGTGTGGATCTGGACGGCGGCCACGCTGGCGCTGGTCGTCGTCGCCGCCCTGCTCTGGCGCGGGTCGGACGCGGCGGCCACCCAGAGCACGACCGCCGCACCCGCCGGCGTCCTCCAGGGGACGCCGGCCGATGCCGTCTCCCGGTCGTGGGAGCGTCCCGGGAAGCCGGTGTCCGGTGACCTGATCGCGGGCGGCCGGGTGATCCTCGGGTCCCCCCACGGCGTGTCGGCGATCGATCCCCTCAGCGGCGACGAGGCCTGGCGCTACAGCCGCTCGAACGCGCGCATGTGCGGTGCGACGGCCACCAACGGCGTCGTCGTGGCCGTCTTCCGCACGCAGGACCGCTGCGACGAGGCGGTCGCGGTGGACGCCGGCACCGGGGTGCGCACCTGGACCCGCAACGTCAACTTCCGGGCCGACACCGACCTGCTCTCGACCAACCAGATCGTGCTGGCCGTCAGCCGCGCCGGACTGGTCACCCTGGACCCCCTCGGCGACAACATCCGCTGGCGCTACGACCCGCCCGACGGCTGCGTGATCGACGACGCGGAGGCGGGCAGCGCCGGGGTCGCCCTCCTGCAGATCTGCGACGACGGCCCGGCCGCTCAGCTGCGCCTCCTGGACGGGTTCACCGGCAAGGCGCACTGGAACCGGGACCTCCCCCGGCCTCAGGACGGCGACCTGCGGCTCCTGGGCGCCGACCAGCCGCTGGGCCTCGTCATGGGCGACGAGGTGCAGGCGCTGTCGCCCACGAACGGCTCGGTGCGGCGCTCCCTGCCCCTGTCGGGCGACGACGCGCCGCGGATGCTCTCCTCCCCGAGCGTCGCCCTCGTCCTGGTGGCCGGAACGCTGCACGCGCTGGACCCGTCGACCGGTGCGGAGCTGTGGACCGCCGACGCGCGCGGCCTGCCGGGCGCGTCGGTGGCGGGCGCGGACGCGGGCGGTGCGGGCGTGCTCCTCGTGCCCGACGTCGACGGCTTCACGGCGCGGGACCCGCGGTCGGGGGCGGAGCATGGACGGTCCACCGTCGCCGACCTGCCGGCGGGCGGAACGGCGTCCGGAGCGGGCCCCGTGGTGGTCTACCGGCTGGCCGACCGGGTGCTGGCCTACCGCTGACGGGGTCCGGCGGCGCGTCCGCCCGGATCGAGGTTCACTGGGACCATGGTCCTGCCCGGCGGTCCCGACTACACCGTGCCTCTCGCCATCGCACCCGACGACCTGCGGCAGCTGGCCGACCACGACGCCGCCCCGCGCATCTTCGCGGGGCGCGCCGGACCGCTCGCCGCACTCGACACCGGCGGGGAGGCCGTGCGCGGCACCGTCCTGCTGGTCGCCGGGTACACCGGCAGCAAGGAGGACTTCGCGCCGATCCTCGCGCCGCTGGCCGAGGCCGGATACCGGGTCGTCGCGCTCGACCAGCGGGGGCAGTACGAGTCGCCCGGTCCCGACGACCCGGCCGTGTACTCCGTCGAGGAGCTGGGTCTGGACGTCGTGGCCGTGGCGCGGGTGCTCCGCGAGGAGTCCGGTGAACCGCTGCACCTGCTCGGGCACAGCTTCGGCGGCCTCGTCACGCGCGCCGCGGTGCTGGCCGAGCCCTCGCTGTTCACCTCGTTCACGCTGCTCGGCTCGGGCCCCTCGAAGCTGACCGGCCGCCGCGCCGACCTGCTCGACCACCTCGGCCCGCTGCTCGATGCCGGCGGCGTGGAACTGGTGCACCAGACCCTGGAGCAGCTGGCCATGACCGACCCGAAGGCCCAGGCGGTGCCGGAGCCGACCCGGCAGTTCTACACGCGGCGGTTCCTGCGAAACTCCGCCGCGGGGCTGCGGGGCATGGCGGACGCGATGGTGGGCGAGCCCGACCGGGTGGCCGAGCTGGCCGCGACCGGGCTGCCGTTCTTGGTGGCGCACGGCGAGGCCGACGACGCCTGGCTGCCACACGTGCAAGAGGACATGGCGGTGCGGCTCGGCGCCCGCCACGAGGTCATCCTCAACTCGATCCACTCCCCCGCCGTGGAGAACCCCGTCCGGACGGTGGAGGTGCTGCTCGACTTCTGGGCCGGCGCCTCGGCGCGGTCATGAGCCGGCTGGCGCCGCTGCCCTCGCCGGACGACTGGACCGCCGAGGAGGACCGGCTGGGCTTCTTCGGTCCCGACAGCGTGACCTGGCGGATCCACGGCGATCCCTCGTACCACGTAGGCGGCCTGCGGGCATTGATGCTGCAGGCGCTGCACCCGGTCGCGATGGACGGCGTGGCGCGCAACTCCGTGGGCTTCAAGGAGGACTGGTGGCTGCGGATGAGCCGCACCGGCCAGTACATGGAGACCATCACCTTCGGCTCCCGCACCGAGGCCCGCCGGATGGCCGCGCGGGTCCGCGGCTACCACCGGAAGCTGTCCGGGGTCGAGGCCACCACGGGGCGTGCCTACCGGGTCGACGACCCGGACCTGCTGCTCTGGGTGTACGCCACGGCGGTCGACTCCCTGCTGACGACGGCGCAGCGGGCGGGCGTGCCGCTGACCGACGAGGACGCCGACCGGTACGTGGCCGAGCAGGTGGCCGCCGCACAACTGATCGGGGTGCCGCTGTCGACGGTGCCGCGGACGGTGGCGGAGCTGGACGCCTATCTCGAGGACATCCGCCCCTCACTGGCCGCCACACCGGCCGCACTGGACGGCGTTCGCAACCTGTTCCTGCCGCCGATGAAGGGCTGGGTGCAGGTGCTGACGCCGGCCCGACCCGCGTGGGTGACGCTCGCGACCCTGGGCTTCGCGACCCTGCCGGTGTGGGCGCGGCGGGTGTACTCGATGCCGGGCCTGGGGCTCACCGATGCCGCGGCGACGGCTGCGCTCAAGGCCCTGCGGACGGCGCTGGTGGCGGTGCCGGAGCGGGCGCGATGGTCGCCGATCGCGCGGGCCGGGTACGCGCGCGTGGCCGAGGCCCCGGCCGCCTGAATTCCGCGGCGGGGCTTGTCACGGGCCCGCCTCTCTCAGGCTTCGTCGTCCTCGGGGAGGAAGCTCCACGTCTCCCGCGCCGGGGCGGCCGCCTGCCCGGTCGGGCAGCTGGGCCGGAAGTCGCACCAGCTGCACTGGCGCCCGGGGACGGCCGGGAACGCCTCGTCCGGGTCCTGTCCGGCGTCCATCGCCTGGGTGGCGGCGCCGATGTCGACGGCGACGTCCTCGGCGCGGCGCACGTGGTTGGCCAGGGACTTCTCGGTGTGCTCGAACGAGGCGACCGTGCCGGTGGGCAGGTGGTGCAGCTCGACCCGGTTGCAGGGGCGGCGCAGCGTGCGGCGGACGGCCAGCACGTAGAGCGCCAGCGCCTGCGAGCCGCGCGCCTCGTCGTCGGTGCTGGGCACGCGGCCCGTCTTGTAGTCGACGACGACGAGTTCGTCGCCGCGCTCGTCGATGCGGTCGACCCGGCCCGACAGGGTCATGCGCTCGGTCATGGTGCTGACCGTCCGCTCGCGGGCGCGGGGCTCCTCGGTCGGATCCAGCCCGGTGACGTAGTCGGTCAGCCAGCCCGCCGCACGAGCCCGCCAGCGGTCGGACTGCTCGGCGTCGCGGAAGCCGGTCGGCGTCCAGGCCGAGTAGAGCAGCTGACGGGCGGCACCGGGAGTGCGCTTCTCGACCGGCAGGTCCCACCACGAAGCGAGCACCTGGTGCAGCGCCGTCCCGACCGTGTGGTGCGCGTAACGGGGGCCGCGGGCCGGCGTCGGGCGGTCGATGTTGGCGTACCGGTAGCGGCGCGGGCAGTCGGAGAAGTCGGCCAGCGACTTCGGCGAGGCACGCAGCAGTCGCCGGGGCATGCCCGGGAGGACCGTCTGCGCGCCGTCCGAGATGTTCCGCACGCAGCCACGCTAACCGGCGGTACCGACGATTCCGGGTCAGTCCCGGTAGGGCGCGCTTCCGGTGCCGGCGGCCAGCAGGGCTTCGAACTGGTCGGGCGCGGTGGTGCAGGCGCCGATCGGCGTCTGCTTGTTGGAGCCGTGGTAGTCGCTGGAGCCGGTCACGATCAGCCCGAGGTCGTCCGCGAGGCCCCGCAGGTGGGCGCGCTCGTGCGGTGCGTGGTCGGGATGATCCACCTCCAGGCCCAGCAGACCCGCTTCGGCCATGGCCGCGATCGCGTCGTCCCCCACGACCCTCCCCCGCTTGGTGGCGAGCCCGTGCGCGAACACCGGAACGCCGCCGGCCGCACGGACCAGCGCGATCCCCTCGCGGACGTCGGTGTCGGCCTTGGCCACGTAGTAGGGGCTGCCGTGGTGCAGCAGCGTGGCGAAGGCGGCATCGACGGACTCGACGACGCCGGCCTCCACGAGCGCCCGCGCGACGTGGGGTCGACCGACCACGCCGCCGCCCGACCGCTTCACGATCCGGTCCCAGACCACCGGGTAGCCGTCGGCGGCCAGCGCGGCGACGATCCGCTCGCCGCGCTGCAGCCGCTCCGCTCGCAACCGTCCCCGCTCCCCGGCGAACCCGGGATGGCCGGGATCGAAGAGGTAGGCCAGCAGGTGCACGCTGATCGGCGGCCGATCGGCGGGGAACCACCGGCAGGACAGCTCCATGCCGGGGACGACGGTCAGGCCCGGCGGACGGGCCGCCTCGGCGAGCGACCAGCCGGCGGTCGTGTCGTGGTCGGTCAGGCCGACGACATCGAGGCCCGCGGCGTGCGCCGTGGCCAGCAGTTCGGCCGGGCTCTCGGTGCCGTCGGACACCGATGAATGGGTGTGCAGGTCGATCCGCATCGCCGCTCAGCCTGCCGCACGGCGCTCCGCCGCACCTGCCGGGGCCTGCGCGGGAGTCACTCCCCGTCGGGAGGACGGCCGGGGATCGGTTGGGTGTCGCGCCGGCCGTCGTCCGGTGGCGATGGTGTCGACGGAGGCGGCTGGGCGGGCTCGGGGTTGCCCTCGTCGTCGCCGCCGGCGGCTGCCCCGCCCCAGTCGCTGCTGAACAGGAGCCGGCTGACCCGGCGGTAGAGGACGTCGGCGCCCGGCAGGAACGTGATCTCCGAGAGTGCCTGCTGCTGACCGGCCGACTCGAAGCGGAAGGTGCCGTAGCCGAGCAGCTGTCCCAGGAACGTCTCCTTCCAGGTCAGGTCGGTGATCCGGCGCAGCGGCAGGAGGGTGACGGTCCGGACGATGACGCCCGAGGTGAGCAGCACGCGGCGGGTGCTCACAATGAAGGTGCGCATCCACCACTCGCCCACGCGCAGGCCGAAGTAGACCAGCGACCCCACGAGCACCAGCAGACCGGCGGAACTGGTGACCTTGTTGTCCGGATCGAGGACCAGCAGCCACCCGCCGATCAGGAAGACCGGCAGGAACTTCGCCGTCGGCTCGAGGAGCACGGCCCAGTGCCGCCGGGTCGCGACCACCGCCCGCTCGTCGGGCAGCAGGTACTTCTGGACGTCCTTGTTCGCGCGGGGGTGGAGAGGCCCTGCTTCGGTCACGCCGGCTCTAGACCAGCGATCCGACGAAGTCGGCGAACGAGGACGCCGCGTTGCCGAGCGCTTGGCCGGCGTTCTTGACGACCTGGGCGGCGGACTCCGGCGCCTGGACGATGTAGAAGACGATGAAGGCGACGACCAGCCAGGTGATGACCTTCTTCAGGTTCACCGCCCCCTCCAGGGAAGACGTGCACGGTGCGCAGCCCGTGACGTTCCGGACCGGCGGGGACGGCGTCCGCACGAGTGCGGCGGACGTGTTCGTCCCATGCGTAACACAGGTCCCGAGCGTCCCACGCCACGACGCGCCGACCCCCAGGAAGCCCCTCCAGTTCCGGATCAGGTGCCGGGGAGGAGGTGCTCGCTCGGCGGCCCGAGGGGCAGGTCCGGATAGATTCGCTCGCGCAGGTCGAGCAGCTCCAACTGCTCGGCGAGCAGCCAGGCGGCGTTCATGGGCCACATGACCAGCCAGAGCCACACGCCGTAGGCCTCACCGACGAACGCGGCGCGGTCGTCGGTGGTCGGCACGGCCCACAGCGGGGCGTGCTGGCCGGCCGCCTTCACGTCGACCGACGACGAGCCGGTGATGACGTCACCGGGGTCGAGACCCGGGAGCCCCGCATAGCCGCAGCCCACCCCGGTGCCGGGTTCCTCGGCGACGAGCACCAGTTCGGCGGACCCGCCGAGCGGCGCGGGACCGGCGCAGTCGACGACGATCGCCCGCGCGCCTGGCTCCCCGCCCCACGCGAGCCCGGTCAGTGACCAGCCGGCCGGCATGGGGTCGGGGACCCAGGCCGGCACCCGGGCGTCAGCAGTGACGGCGACGAGCGCGTCGTGGGCGACCAGGACGGTGTGGTGGAGAGGCGTCACGGCGCCGTGGAGGTGGCACCACGCCTGAGCCGTCGACCCGGGGCGGACGACCAACGGCTGTCCGCAGCGTGGGCATACCGGGGACACGCTCATCGGGCAACACCGTGCTGGGGCGGTGGGGATTCGTCAAGCGGAGTGCAGTGGCACGACTGCGAGCCGTGGTGCGGCGCTGCGGCGGGTGCCGGGTGCGTAGCCTGCCGCGCATGGGAACGGCGGAGTTCGGCGCGCCGGCGGAGGTGGCCGCGGACCTGCCGCTGGTCCCGTGCGTCGGCGCCGTGGTCCACGATGCCCAGGGCCGGCTGCTGCTGATCCGGCGGGGCCACGCTCCGCACGAGGGCCTGTGGTCTCTGCCGGGCGGCCGGGTGGAGCCGGGTGAGTCGGCCGAGGCCGCCGTCGTCCGCGAGGTCCTCGAGGAGACGGGGCTGCGGGTACGCGCCGGCGCCCCCGTCGGCCGCGTGCGGATCCCGGCCGGCGAGGTGGTGTACGAGGTCACCGATCTCGCCTGCACGCTGGACGGGGCCGACCAGCGGCCGGTCGCCGGCGACGACGCCTCGGACGTGGTGTTCGTCGATGCCGCGGCGCTGAAACGGCTGTCGTGCACCCCCCGCCTCGTGGAGACGCTGGGCGGCTGGGGCGTGCTCCCCCACTGACGGAACTCGGATCCGTGCCGCTCAGCGCGGGGTCGGCTCCGGACGCCCCGGCTGCTCGCCACCCCGGCTCTCGCCGTAGGAGCGCTTGGGCACCATGACCTTGCGGCGGAAGGTGCACACGACCGTGCCGTCCTGCTTGTAGCCGATCGTCTCGACGTGCACGATCCCGCGGTCGTCCCTGGACCTCGACTCCGTCTTGTCGAGCACTGTCGTCTCGCCATAGATGGTGTCGCCGTGGAACGTCGGGGCGACGTGCCGGAGCGACTCGATCTCCAGGTTGGCGATCGCCTTTCCCGAGACGTCGGGCACGCTCATGCCCAGCAGCAGTGAGTAGACGTAGTTGCCCACGACGACGTTCTTGCCGAAGTCGGTGGTCTTCTCCGCGTAGTTCACGTCCATGTGCAGCGGGTGGTGGTTCATCGTGAGCAGGCAGAACAGGTGGTCGTCGTACTCGGTGACGGTCTTGCCGGGCCAGTGCTTGTAGACGGCCCCGACCTCGAACTCCTCGTAGTACCGACCGAACTGCATGTGCTGGCTCCCGATGTCGACGCGCGGCGGACGGCACCGCGTCAGAACGACGGGCCCCTGATGCGAAGGGCAGGTCGCCCATTCCGAAGCGCCGGTGACCCGTCTGGACGGGTCGTGATCCTACGGACGGCCCCGTCGCCCTCGTGCCCTAGCCGGGGCAGCGCCTCCTCCCGGCCGGCTGGAGCACGCGACGGGACCACCCGCGGACGCTCGCTCAGAGCATCGCGCCGATCCGCGCCGCCATTTCCGCCTCGTGCTGCTGGTACGAGCCGGCGACGTTGTTCAGCAGGCCGCCCATTCCGGTGAGTGCGTCGCTGACCCCCTGCGCGGACAGCCGCCACTGCTCGTAGAGCTCGGTGAACCGGACCGCGGCCTGGCTGTCGGTCCACCCGTCCAGCACGGACGTGTTGATGCTGCTGGACAGATGCGCGTGCCGTGTCGCTGTCTCCCCCGCTTCCGCGCGGCACTGTCCGGCCATCGACTGCAGGGTGGCGATGTCGACCTTCACGGGTCCTCCTCCGATCCGGGCCCTTCCCGGTCGGCGGGGACGTTAGGACGTCGGCGGTCGATGCCGCGAGCGTCGTCCACAGGGCGAACCGTTGTCCACAGATCGCCGACGAGCGTCCCACGGGCGCACTTCCGGCGGCACCATCGCGCCATGAGCGAGCACCCGTCGTCCGGTTCGGCACCCACCCGTGCCGCGCGGTGCTGGACGCTTGTCTCGGCGGACGGCGCCCTGGACGTCGAGGTCACCGTGCACGACACCGCGCGGCTGGGCGCCGTCTCGTCGGAACTCCGTCGCGCACTCGGCATCCCCGTGGACACGCTCTGGGCCGGATCGAGGCGGCTGAGCGACGATCTGCCGGTCACGGCGCCGGAGCTCGCGCACGGAGCGGTCCTCGGCCTCGGTGGACCCGTGACCGGCGCGTCGCTGACCGACCGCTCGAGCGCCCTGGAACTGCATGTCGTCGGAGGGCCCGAAGCCGGCCTGACCATCCCGCTCGGAGCGGGGCAGCACGTGCTCGGGCGCGGGGCGGAGGCGACGATCCGACTCGAGGATCCGGACGTCTCGCGGCGTCATGTGCAGATCCGGGTGGGCGGCGGCGAACTCACCGTGTCCGATCTCGGCTCGACGAACGGCAGCCGGCTCGACGGGCGCGAACTGAACTCCGACCACCTCCCCTGGCCGGCCGGAGCCGTACTCCGACTGGGGGCGAGCGCCATGACGGTGACCGGACCCGGCGGGCCGTCCGCTGCGGTCGAGGGCCACCGGAGTGGCCGACTGCAGCTCCGGCCGACGGCCCGCATGAGCCCGCCCCTCCTCGACGCCGAGGTCGTCTTTCCCCGCGAACCGGTGACGACCCCTCCCCGTCGGCTGGCGTGGGTCGCCGTCGCCCTCCCTGCGCTGGCGGGCCTGGGCATGGCCTGGCTGATGCACACGCCCACGTTCCTGTTCTTCGCCCTGCTCAGTCCGGTGGTGGCGATCGGCAGCTGGCTCAGCGACCGGTGGTCGGGCCGCCGTTCGGGCCGGCGCGATCGGGCCGCCTATGCGGTGGACCTCGTCGCGGCAGAGAACCACCTGGCCGCCGCCGTACGCACGTATGCCCGAGCGGCCGAGCAGGTGTTTCCTGACCTGGCGATGCTGACCACGGCAGCACGACTCCGGTCCGACCGTCTGTGGAGCCGCCGCCTGAGCGACGGCGATGCCCTGTCGGTCCGGCTGGGCACAGGCCGGGGAGACACCGGGATCACGAGGGTGGACCCCGACGGCACGCGGGTCCGCGTCCGGGCCGAGCACCTGCCGGTCGGCTTGGACCTCCGTGCCGGCGGAGGCCTCGGCGTCGTGGGTCCACGGGAACGAGCTCTCGGGGTCCTGCGCTCCGTCGTCGCCCAACTGGCGGCGCTCCATGCCCCGGGAGACATCGACTTCGTGCTGCTCACCCGGGCCGACCGGCTTCCCGACTGGACCTGGACGAGATGGTTGCCCCATCTCGCTCCCGGCGCCGTGCACGTGGGTCCGCCGCAGCCGAGCGGCGGCGCTGCGGAGCAGTCGGACGACGGCCTGAACAACTGGCTGTCCTCTTTCACGGACCGCCGGCGCTCGCAGGGGGCTCGCCGTTCCGGGTCGCCGGGCTCCCTGGCGCCGGCCGGCTGGGTCGTCGTGCTGGTCGACCGCACACTGGACGCCACGCTCGCCGCGACGCTCCAAGGCGGCCGCGACGCGGGCATCCTCGTGCTGGCCGTCGCCGACACGACGGGCGAACTGCCCCTTCCCGTCGATTCCCGACTCCAGCTGAGCGGCGAGACTGGCGATGTCGCCGCGCTCCGCCGCCGCGGACTCACGGATCAGGACGATGTCGTGGTCGACCGGCTCTCACTCCCCTCGGCGGTGGCCTTCGCCCGGGATCTCGCCGGTCTGGCGCCCGCCGCCTCGGCCGGAGTGCTCCCTCGACACGTGCGGCTGCTCGACCTACCGGTCGGGGGCCGACACCTGGAGCGGGACGGGAACGTGGCAGCGGCCTGGACGCGCGAACGCGACAGGCTGGTCGCCACCCTGGGACGTTCGGCCGAGGGACCCGTCGAGCTCGATCTGTGCCGTCAGGGGCCGCACGCCCTGATCGCCGGCACCACCGGTTCCGGCAAGTCGGAGCTGCTGCAGACGCTGATCGCCGGCCTGGCACTACGCCATCCACCCGACCGCTGCACGTTCCTGCTCGTCGACTACAAGGGCGGCGCCGCCTTCGCCGAGGCCGCCGACCTGCCGCACACCGTCGGCCTGGTCACCGATCTCGACGGCCAGACCACCGCACGGGCGTTGCGGTCGCTCACCGCGGAACTGACCCGCCGGGAGTCCGTTCTCGGCGCGCACCGCGTCTCGGACATCGCGGCGCTGCCGGACGACGTACCCATGGCCCGGCTGGTCATCGTCGTCGACGAGTTCGCCACGCTCGCCGAGGAACTGCCGTCGTTCGTGCCGGGCCTGGTCGCCATCGCCCAGCGGGGACGATCCCTCGGTGTCCACCTCATCCTCGCCACGCAGCGCCCCGGAGGCGTGGTGTCTCCCGAGATCCGGGCCAACTGCACGCTGCGGATCTGCCTGCGCACGACCGATGAGAGCGAGTCCCGGGACGTGTTGGGTGGGCCGGAGGCGGCCTTCCTCCCGGTGGACCGGCCGGGCCGGGCGTTCATGCGCACGGGCGGCGGTCCGCCGACCGAGCTCCAGGTGGCCCGCGTCGCGACCCCTCCGCCGGCGGATGCCCCGACGGTTGCGGAGATCCGCCGGTGGATGTGGCCCGTCGCCCCGCGTCCGCCGGGGGCCGACGCCGCGTCCCCAGGCGGAAGCGACCTCGCTCGGCTGGCCGCTGGACTGACCCGGCACGCCGGAGCCACCGGCGTCGTCGCGCCGCACCGGCCCTGGCTGTCGCCGCTTCCCGACGAGCTCACCCCCGCAGCCCTCGAGAAGTTGGCGCCCGGCCGCCACCGGGCTCCGACCCGGCTGCGCCTGGGTCTGCTGGACCTCCCCGATCGCCAGACCCAGGAGGCGCTCGAGCTGGATCTCGCCGAGGGCGGGGGCTGGCTGGCGGTCGGCGGCCCGCGCAGCGGGCGCACCACCCTGCTGCGCAGCATCCTGGCCGAGGCAGTCAGCCGGCTGGCACCCGCTGATCTGCACGTGCACGTCATCGAGGCGGCCGGCGGCGGGCTCGCCGACGGTGCCGCCGGTCTGCCGCACACCGGCACGAGCATCCGAGGAGCCGACCCGCTCCGGACCACCCGCCTCGTCGACCGACTGACGCTGGAGGTGGCCGCGCGCCGCGCCGCGGGTGTGCGCACCTCCGCTCCCCCGATCCTCCTGCTGATCGACGGGGTCGACGCGGTCAATGCAGTCCTGGACGAAGCCGAACCGGCGACCGGGTCGGCGGCGCTGCTGCGGCTTCTCCGTGACGGCGCCGCGGTCGGTCTGACCTGCGTGCTCACCGGCGACCGCGCCCTCCCCGGCGGCCGGCTGGCGGCCGCGGTCCGTGGACGGCTGGTGCTGCCGCTGCCCGATCGCGCGGAGTACGCCATGGCCGGGGTGCCTGCCGCGGCCGTACCGACGCACCGCCCTCCGGGTCGAGCACTCCTCGGAGAGCAGGCGGTGGAGTGCCAGCTCGTGCTGCCGCGTCCCCTCCCGTCCGTGACGACCCGGCTGCCGGCTGGAGCGGATCGGCCGGCACCGTTGCACATCGCCGAACTCGACCCTGACCCGGCGCTGCCGCTCCCCTCACGCAGCGAGAGCCGTGCCGACATCGCCGCCCTGGCCCTGCCCGTGGGCCCGGGCGGCGACGAGGGCGGCCCCCTGGTCGTCGACCTCATGCGGACGGGTGGACTGCTCGTCACCGGTCCCCCGGGCAGCGGCCGATCGTCGGCCCTGGATGCCTTCGCCCGGCACCTGACCGCTCGGGGAGCGCGGGTGCTGCGGGTCGGGCACCGCTTCGCCGGCCGAAGCGGTGCGGAGCCCTTCGGCGACTGGCTGGACCCGGAGGACGTCGAGGGTGCTCGGCGATGGCTCGACGACGGATCGGCGCAACCATGCGTGGTCGTCGCGGACGACGTCGGTGCACCGGCGGAGTCCCCGGTGCTCGGGGCCCTGCCTGCGCTGGGCAGCCGCAGTGGCGTGACGCTGGTGGCCGCCGCGACCGCCGGCCAGCTGGCCGGGCACTACCAGGGGCCCGTCGCGCACCTGCGCCGCTCTCGGAGCGGCCTGCTGCTGTGTCCCGGCGCAGGCGACGCGGAGGTCCTGGGGCTGCGACTGCCCAGGATTCCGCTACCGGCGCGCCCCGGGTGCGGCTGGCTGGCCACCGGGACGCGTCTGGATCGCGTGCAGGTCGCCCGACGACGGCACCCGGCGGTCGAGCCGTCGAACCGATGACGGGCCGCTCAGAGGAGTTCGAGCACGGCACCGATCTCCTGCGAGGCGTACCACGCCAGTTCGTGGCCCTCGGCCTGGTCCACGACGAACTGCGCGTCCTCACTGCCGAGGTCCGCCTCGAGGACGACGTTGACCGCCGCCCGGACGTCTTCCTCGGCCTCTTCGCCGTCGATGTGCGCGCTGGCCACGTCCTCCAACCGGACGTCGGCGGTCACCCGGACCGCACCCCGTTCGACGTGCGGGTCGTCCATGGGGGTCACCGCGTCGTCCGGTACGTCCGCGGCGAGCACCACCCGGCGTCGCGGCGCCAGCGGATCGATGTCGAGCAACCGCAGGCTGGCTCGTGCGGCGGTGAGCAGAGCGGCGTACTCCAGTTCCTCGACGTCCGCTTCGGCGTCGCTCAGCGCGAAGAACTCCCGGAGTTGCGGGGTGACGGCGAACGCCGTGTGCGGACCGGTCAGGCGGCCCTCGTCCACCAGGCTCCGGAGGACCGACATGGTGGCCGGCAGGTACACGCGCACGGGCACGCTCCTCGATCGTTGGGACCAGCGACGGTAGCCCCGCCGCCGGAGAGCCGGAGGCGCAGCCCGGCGGTCACCGCCGCGACGGCGCCGCCCGCGTCAGGACGCGGTCTCCGCCAATTCGCCGACCTCCTGCTCGATGAGATCGGCGAGGACGTCCACGTCACCCACGCTGTCGCGATCGGCGTTGAGCCCGAAGAACACCCGCCCGTTGTAGCTGGTCATGCCGATCGACAGGCCCTGGCCGCGCGCCAGCGGCACGAACGGGAAGACCTCGAGCATCTGGCTGCCCGCGGCATACAGCGGCACCTGCGGCCCCGGCACGTTGGTCACGACGAGGTTGAACAGGCGCCGGGACAGTCCCCGGGCGGCCCGGGCACCCAGCGCGTGCAGGGTCGGCGGAGCGAACCCGGTCAGTGCGATGAGGTTGTCGGCGCTCACGGACTGGCCGTGGGCCGCCACCCCGCGCATCGCGTAGCTCAGCCTCGTCAACCGGACCCGCGGGTTGGGTTCGCCGACGGGCAGGTCGACCAGATAGGACGACACCCGATCACCACGGGAGGAGTCGTCGTCCTGCAGCGAGACGGGCACCAGCGCACGCACCGACGTGCCGGCCACCACGGGCTCCCCGCGCGAGAGCAGCCACTCGCGCAGGGCTCCGGTGACCACCGTCAGCAGCACGTCGTTGACCGTGCCGCCCTGCCCCTTGCGGATCCTCTTGACGTCGGCCAGCTCCGCGCGCGCCACAGCGACCCGCCGCTGCCGGCCGATCGAGGTGTTCAGCGGGCTGTGCGGGGCCGAGAGGATGGTCGACCGGGCGGTCCGCAGCAGGCCCCCGGCCACCCCGGTCAGCCGAGCGGCGGTGGCCCGGACATCGGTCACCGCTCCGAGAGCGGTGTCCACGATCGCGGACGGCCGGCGCGCGTACTCGTCCAGGGCCTGCACGAGAAGCTGCCGGCCGCTGGGCACCCGCCGCGGGCGCCACTCGATGGGCTCGGGGGCCGGGGCATCGGGAGCGACATCGAGCAGCACCTGGCCGAGGTCGATCGCGCTGAGCCCGTCGACCAGGGCCGGATGGGTCTTCGTCACTACGGCCACGCGGTTGCCGGTCAACCCCTCGACGAGATAGGCCTCCCACAGGGGACGACTGCGGTCCAACGGACGCGAGGTCAGCCGGGAGACCACGTCGAGCAGCTGGTTCTCGGTTCCCGGGCGGGGCAGGCCCGAACGCCGGACGTGGTAGGCGATGTCGAAGTCCGGATCGTCCACCCAGACGGGATTCGCCAGGTGGCCGGGGACCTCCGCGACGCGCTGCCGGTATCGCGGCACGAGCGACAGACGCGCCTCCACCAGCTTCGCCAGCGCGTCCATGCCACCGGGCGGCTTGTCGAGGATCAGCACACCGCTGACGTGCATCGGGGTGTCCGGTTCCTCGAGGTAGAGGAAGGACGCGTCCAGCGTGCTCAGGCGCTCGCCCATCGATCTCCTCCCGGTCGGATGGCCCACGCTACGTCGCCGTTCGCGCGACACGACACTCCCGATCGACACCCTGCTGACCGAGGACGACGTCAGCCGGCCCGGCGACGGTCCCGGAGCGAACTGCGCCGGTTTCTCTGCGGCGCAGGCACTCCGGCCAGCGTGGCGGCCATCGAGCGCAGAGCGGTCCGCAGCGGTGAACGAGGTGCGACCTCGGCGAGCGTGCGCCCGGACGCCAGCGAGGCATCGGTCGCATCGCGGTCGGCGGGCAGGAAGAAGCCGACGTCCCGGCCCGCGAAGCGCTCGACGGCCGTGGCGATCTCGGTGCGCGGGTCACCCGGCACCGGACCACGGCGAAGCTGGTTGACGACGACGACCGGCTCGGCGTCCGGCAGCGCCTCTCGCAGGTCGTCCAGTGCCCGGACACTGCGCTGCAGCGCGACGGGATCGGCGCCGCTCACGCAGAGCACGGTGTCCGCGGCGTCGAGCACGGCCAGGGTCGCACCGTTGCGGCGCGGAGCGGCGGTGTCGAACGAGAGCTCCTCGTCGTCCTCGAGGTTGAAGGAGCAGTCGACGACGATGAGGTCGGCCAGGCGACGGGCCTCGTCCAGGACCGTGCCCACCGCGTGCGGACGCAGCTCCGGCCACCGGTCCGCCCGCGACAGGCCGGTCAGCACCCGCAGCTGCGGGCGCACCGCCCAGGCCAGGCGCACCAGGGCCGCCGCGTCGAGCGTGCCTGAGCCGGCGAGCCGGGCCGCGCCGGCGAGTCCCGGCGACTCGTCGAGCAGGCCGAGCAGTTGCGCGACCACGCCGCCGTACACGTCGGCATCCACCAGGAAGGTCGACACCCCGAGGCGCGAGGCCTCGTCGGCCAGGCCCACGGCCACCGTAGTCCGGCCCGGAGCTCCTGTCGGTCCCCAGACCGCGACCACCCGCCCCTTGCCCGACTCTGGCGCCTCGGGCACCTCCGGCGTCCCGAGGGCCGGCAGTGCCGCTCGCGGATCGGCGATGTCCCGGCCGGCCGACGGAGCACCGGCCACGGCGTCCCGTAAGGCCTGCGCGATGAGCTCGGGCGCGGTGTCGGCCGGCAGCACCCGGGAGACGCCCAGCTGGCGGAGTCGATCCGCTCCGCGGTCGTCCCCCGGCTCGACCAGTCCGACGATCGCCACGCCGGCGCCCATCAATCGGGCGACCGCCTCGCCGTCGAGCCGGCGCAACTCGGCGGACAGCAGCGCCGCCTGGCCCGTGCCACTGGCGGCCGCCGCCAGCAGCTCGGACACGTCGACACACCGCCGGACGACCGTGACCCCGTGCGCGTCGCGATCGAGCGCCCCGACGAGGGTGGCCTCCCAGCTCGCGCCGGTGACCGCGGTGAAGACCTGCAGCGCCATCAGCTGGTCGGCTCCGCAGCCGCGGCTGCGTCGGGGAGCCCCGGACCGGGTTCGCCGACGACCTCCTCGCCGGCCGCTCCCCGGTCGACGGACTCGTGCACCACGACCACCAGCGGCTGTCCACCCGTCGCGGCCAGGACGTGGGGTGCGTCCTCCGCCGTCACGGCCACGACGACCTGCACGGTCGTCGTCGACGCCGACAGCACGCCCTCCGAGCGACCGGAGATGGCCTGCACCGGCGCACGTGAGACGACCAGACCGACCCCCGCCGCGCCGGCGACCGGGGCGCCGGCCGTGGGATCGGCGACGGCGTAGACGTCCACGAGCTGGCCGCGCCGCAGGTCGGGCGGCACGTAGCCCGACTGCACGGGCAGGGCCAGGTGCACCACGTTCGCGGGCGCCTCCAGCGCCGACAGCGGCAGCAGCTCACCGGCCCGCACGGCACGACCGAGCGTCCGGCCGGCCGGATCGGTGCCGGTGGACACGTAGGCGTCGGCGGCGTCGTCGAGCCGGACGTCGACCGCGACGAGATCTGCAGTCGTCAGCTCACTGCCGGCCGCCAGGTCACCCGCCACGGCCCAGACCGGAACGGTGGCATCAGCGGCGCCGATCACGCGCGCACCCAGCAGCACCGAACCCAGCACGAGCAGCACGCCCAGCACCAGCCGCAGGTCCAGCCAGCGAGGCGGGCGCACCCGTCGCGGGGACGGTCCGGGCTGCACCGCCGGAGCCGGCACCCCGACCGTCGCCGAGGTGGGCGGGGTACGGACGGCGGTCACGGCATGGTCCCCTTCCGGAGGTCGACGCCTGACCCTGGCGTGTCACAGCGGAATGGTGTGACATGGCGGCGTTCGGATGCAGATGATGCGTCATGGACGCCGGTGCGCGCATTCGCCGTCCACACGTTCGGGTGTGGACGCACGGCAAGATCCACCGGACGTGCTGACAGACTGACCGGGACCGGACGGAGACCTGATGCCCACGCCCCGCTTCCTCACCCTGGACGACGTCGCCGAGATCCTCGCCGTGTCGTGGTCGCAGGCGTACGCGCTGGTGCGCCGCAAGGAGCTGATCGCCATCCAGATCGGCGGCCGGGGCCAGTGGCGCGTCGAGGTAGCCGAGCTCGAGCGCTTCATCCAGCGGAAGTACGCCGAGGCCCGCGCCGGCACGGTGCCCGAGGCGCCGGCCGAGCCGACCACCGGCTCCTCAGCCACACCCGCGGCCGCCGACGCGGAGGTCGCCACCGACCGCGATCAGCTCAAGGCCTGAGCAGCACCTTCAGCCCCACGGTGCCGCCCCCGACCGGACCACGGCGATCGCTCCGATGACGACGGCGCGCACGCCGACCACCGCCTCCGACCGTCGGGGCTGGTCCGCGGGATGCTCGGCCAGTTCGAGGTAGTCGGCACCGACCCGGTCGACCGTTCCGCTCAGCACCAGGCCGTCGTCCAGGGTCAGGTGCACCGCCGCGCGGTCCCGGGCCAGCGCCCGTAGCGCCCGGCGCAGATCCAACCTCCCGCGGACGGGGCCGGCGTCCTCCGCGACCGCCGTCCGCCGGCTGAGCCCGCTCACCGCCAGGATCGCGACGCCGGCGACGAGGCTCGACCGCGCCTGCTCGTCCTCGAGAAGTACGAAGTCTGGCCCGACCTCCACCAACCGGCCGGCTACGTGACCCGCGCCCCGGCACTGCAGGAACAGGGGCGAGCCGAGCGCGCCGCGGAGCCGGTCGGCCAGGACGACAGAGCCGATCTCGGCGCGCGCCCGCGACGACCAGTCGGCGCGATCCGCCGCCGCCTCCTGCTCCTCGAACTGTCCCTGCAGGTCCGCGAACAGCTGCTGCCACCGCATGGCTCACCTCCGCGGTCAGCTTAGATCCACGCTAACTCTTGCATTTGCTTGCGTTTGATTGCTTTAGTCTGCACCGGACAACGATGAGGGAGGTCGACATGTCGATTCGGCGGCTACTGCTGACCGCGGCTGCCATGGCGGCGGCCGCGGTCGCGCTGACGGCGTTGACACCCGCGTTGCCCGCGATGGCCGAGGCGCTGACAGACCCGCAGGGAACGGTCGACCGCGCGGGCGCTGACACCCTCGTGCTCGCCGGCGCCGGACTGCTTGCGTGGATGTGCTGGGCCTGGGGCGCGCTCGGGCTCGCGCTGACGGCCGCATCCGCACTCCCCGGCCTGCTGGGTTCCATGGCCCGCGCCGCGCTGTACGTGGTGCTGCCCGCGGGAGCCCGGCGCAGCGCCGCGCTCCTGCTGGGCCTCGGCCTGGGCGTGGCCGGCCCCCTGGTCGGAACGCTCTCGCCCTCCGTGCCGACGGCCGCGGCCGCCGTGGGCGACGGAACACCCGGCCCGGCGGACTGGTCGAACACCGACAGCTCCGACCGACCCGGCGGCGCGGTCCCCGATTGGCCCGCGCCCGTCCTCTCCCGCGCCGCGGACGACGCCGTCCCCGACTGGCCCGGCGCACCGGCGCCCGACACCGCACCCGCACACCCGCTCGGTGCCCACGTCGTGGTCCGTGGCGACTGCCTCTGGTCCATCGCCGAGGCCCGACTGCTCGACGCGGGGGGCCGCGCGCCGTCGGCGAGCGAGATCGCCGTGGCCGTCCACGACTGGTGGAACACCAACCGTGCGGTCATCGGCCCGGACCCTGACCGCCTTCTGCCCGGCCAGGTGCTCCAGCCGCCGTCGTGAAGCCCCTCCCGTCGTCCCCGCCCTCGTCCCGACCGTCCGCCCCACTGCAACGAGGAGTTCCCATGACCGCCGAACCGAGTCCGGTTCCCACCACCGGCCCGGTTCCCGCCGACGAACGGCCGCAGCTGCGACTGATCCCGGTACGGACGCCGCAGCCGCCGCTCGAGGACGACCGCACGCCCCTCCGGCTCGTGCGACTCGGGGTCGCCGTTCCTCGGCCCCCGCACCGGCCGGGACCCCGTCCGCGGATCGACCGGGCGATGCCTCCTGAGGGGGTGGAGTTCGGGCCGACCTGGTCCACCCGCGCCGACCTGCCCGACCCGCGCGAGACGGGACGGCGGCTGATCACCATGACGCTGGAGGCTCTCGCCGGACGACGGCCGCTGACCCAGCTGCAGCCACTGACCTCGCTCGGCGTCTACACCGCACTGACCGGTGGCCGGCGGCCGGCCTGGTGCGCGCAGGGCACGGCGCCGGTGATCGTCGGGCGCGTCCAGGTGTGCGAGCCGGTCGACGGCGTCGCCGAGATCAGCGCGGTTGCCCGACGGGCCGGCCGCGCGCACGCCGTCGCGGCCCGGCTGGAAGGAGTCGACGGGCGCTGGCGCTGCACCGCGCTGCAGATCGGCTGATCGCGACTCCACACGACTCCGGGGGTGCTCCTCGCGCTGAGGGAGTCCTGCAGGACCCCTGGAGCGGGAGGAACACCCCCGGAGCGGGGTGCGGAGGCTGCGCGATCAGCGGCCGGCGGCCCCGTGGCACTGCTTGTACTTCTTGCCCGAGCCACACGGGCAGGGGGCGTTGCGCGGGGTCTCCTTGGTGCCGGTGACCGTCGCCGACTTGGCGGCCTTGGCCGGACCGCTGTCCTTCGGCGAGGCGTCGAGCGAGGGCGCGGAGTAGCTCAGCTGCTGACCGTCGTTGGACGGCGCGTCGAGGCCCTTCACCGCGAGCTTCGGGCCCGTCCCGGAGGGCTTCTCCGCCACCGGCGCCGCGGCGGCGGCCGGCGTGCTCTTGCGGGCCGACGCCTTGGTGCCCGCGCCGTTGCCGGCAGACCCGGCGGCCGCCTTCGCGCGCGCGGCCTCGGCCTCGGCCTCGGCAGCCTGGCGGGCCAGCACCCGCGCCGTCCCCTCCTGGGCCGCCGCGAGCGCGCGGGCCTCCGCCTCGTCCTGCTTGGCCTTGGCCTCGGCCTCCTGCTCCGCCTGAGTCTTGACCTCGAGGTTGAACAGGAACCCGACCGACTCCTCCTTGATGCCGTCGAGCATGGCCATGAACATGTCGTAGCCCTCGCGCTGGTACTCCACGACCGGGTCGCGGTTGGCCATCGCGCGCAGGTGGATGCCGGCCCGCAGGTAATCCATCTCGTAGAGGTGCTCGCGCCACTTCCGGTCGAGCACCGACAGCAGCACCCGCCGCTCCAGCTCGCGCATGACCTCCGAGCCGAGCGCCGCCTCACGGTCGGCGTAGGCGCGGTGCACGTCGTCCAGGAGCTCGGACTTGAGCGTCTCGGGGCTCAGCGCCGACTGGTCGCCGTCCGCGACGCGGTGGAGCAGGTCGTTCCGGTCCAGGCCGACGGGGTACAGCGTCTTCAGCCCGGTCCAGAGCTGGTCGAGGTCCCAGTCCTCGGCGTAGCCGGTCTCGGTGGCGCCGTCGACGTAGGCGCTGACGACGTCGTCGACCATCGAGGCCACCTGCACGTGCAGGTCGGCGCCCTCGAGCACCTTGCGGCGCTCGTCGTAGATGACGGTGCGCTGGCGGTTGAGCACCTCGTCGTACTTCAGGACGTCCTTGCGGACCTCGAAGTTCTGCTGCTCGACCTGCGTCTGCGCCGAGCGGATCGCCCGGGACACCATCTTCGACTCGATCGGCTGGTCGTCGGGCACCCGGAGGGTGTTCATCATCGACTCGAGCATCGGGCCGTTGAACCGGCGCATCAGGTCGTCGCCCAGCGACAGGTAGAACCGCGACTGGCCCGGGTCGCCCTGACGACCGGATCGGCCGCGCAGCTGGTTGTCGATGCGGCGGCTTTCGTGCCGCTCGGTGCCCAGCACGTACAGGCCACCGGCCTCGACCACCTGCTCGTGCTCGGCCTTCACCTGCGCCTTGGCGGCCTCGAGGGCGTCGTCCCAGGCGGCCTCGTACTCCTCGGGCGTCTCGTTCGGCGACAGGCCGCGGGCGCGCAGCGCCTCGTCGGCGATGAAGTCGGGGTTGCCGCCGAGCTGGATGTCGGTACCGCGGCCCGCCATGTTGGTGGCCACGGTGACCGCGCCGAGCTGCCCGGCGCGGGCGATGATCGTCGCCTCACGGGCATGGTTCTTGGCGTTGAGCACCTCGTGCGGGATGCCCCGCTGCAGCAGGTACTTCGACAGCACCTCGGACTTCTCGACGCTCGCGGTACCGACGAGCACCGGCTGGCCGGCCTCGTGCCGCTCGGCGATGTCGTCGACGACGGAGTCGAACTTGGCCTTCTCCGTCTTGTAGATGACGTCGGAGCGGTCCTCGCGGACCATCGGCCGGTTGGTCGGGATCGGGACGACGCCCAGCTTGTAGGTCTGATGCAGCTCGGCGGCCTCGGTCTGGGCCGTACCGGTCATCCCGGAGAGCTTCTCGTAGAGCCGGAAGTAGTTCTGCAGCGTGATCGTGGCGAGGGTCTGGTTCTCGTCCTTGACCTTCACCTTCTCCTTGGCCTCGATCGCCTGGTGCATGCCCTCGTTGTAGCGGCGGCCGGCCAGCACGCGGCCGGTGAACTCGTCGACGATCAGGACCTCGCCGTTGCTGACGATGTACTGCTGGTCCTTGTGGAAGAGCTCCTTGGCCTTCAGGGAGTTGTTCAGGTACCCGATCAGCGGGGTGTTGGCCGCCTCGTAGAGGTTCTCGATGCCGAGCTGGTCCTCGACGAACTCCACGCCCTCCTCGGTGATGGCGACCGTGCGCTTGCTCTCCTCCACCTCGTAGTGGACGTCACGCTTGAGCAGCGGAGCGATGCGGGCGAACTCCCCGTACCACTTGGCGCTGGTCTCGGCCGGGCCGCTGATGATCAGCGGGGTACGGGCCTCGTCGATGAGGATCGAGTCGACCTCGTCGACGATCGCGTAGTGGTGCCCGCGCTGCACCAGGTCGCCCTTGGTCCAGGCCATGTTGTCGCGCAGGTAGTCGAAGCCGAACTCGTTGTTCGTGCCGTAGGTGATGTCGCAGGCGTAGGCCTCGCGCCGCTGCTCCGGGGTCTCACCCGACAGGATCGTGCCGACGGTGAGGCCGAGGAACTTGTGCACCCGGCCCATCCACTCGGCGTCGCGCTTGGCCAGGTAGTCGTTGACCGTGACGACGTGCACGCCCTCGCCGGTGAGCCCGTTGAGGTAGGCCGGCAGGACGCCGGTCAGCGTCTTGCCCTCACCGGTCTTCATCTCGGCGATGTTGCCCAGGTGCAGGGCCGCCCCGCCCATAAGCTGCACGCGGAAGTGCCGCTGGCCCAGCGTGCGGGTGGCCGCCTCGCGGACCACGGCGAAGGCCTCCGGCAGCATCGAGTCCAGCGACTCGCCGTCCTCGTACCGCTGCCTGAACTCGTCGGTCTTGGCCCGCAGCTCCGCGTCGGTCAGGTCGACGTAGTCGTCGGCGAGGGAGTCGACCGCGTCGGCGATCTTCGACAGTCGACGGAGGATCTTTCCCTCACCGGCACGGAGGATCTTCGAGAACACCACGACCCCAGCGTAGGCGGCGCGGGCGGCCAGGTCGTCCTTCCGGCCCAGATGGGGGTCCGTAGCCTTCCCGGGTGTCCCACGATCCCCACCACCCCGGCCCGGAGCTGCTCCAGTTCCTCACCGAGCGGCACCTGGCCACCCTCACGACGCTGCGCGCCGACGGGAGCCCGCACGTCGTCCCCGTGGGGGTCACCTACGACCCCGCGACCGGCACGGCCCGCGTGATCTCCTCGGGCTCGTCGGCGAAGGCCCGGCACGTGCGCGACGGGCAGCCCCGCGTCGCGGTCTGCCAGGTCGACGGACGACGGTGGGTCACCCTCGAGGGGACGGCGGCGGTGCGGGACGACGCGGGATCGGTGGCCGACGCCGTCGCCCGCTACGCCCAGCGCTACCGGCAGCCGCGGGAGAACCCGGCCCGCGTGGTCATCGAGATCTCGGTGGACCGCATCCTCGGCAACGCCTGATCATGCGGGGGTGACCCTCGACTTCGACGCCGTCGACCTGACCATCGAGGTGGTCCGCACCGAGCGGCTCGTCCTGCGGCCCTACCACCCCGACGACGTCGACCCCGTGTTCTTGGCCTGCCAGGACCCCGACATCCTGCGGTGGCTGTTCGTGCCCTTCCCGTACACGAGGGACGACGCGGTCGAGTTCGTCACGCAGACCACCGTGTCGGCGCGCGCCGAGAAGCGAGGCCTGCTGACCGCGGTCGAGGCCGACGGGGAGTTCGTGGGCTCGGCCGGGGTGCAGAACTTCACCGGGGGCCTGCTCGGGCCGGGCATCGGCTACTGGCTGGCGCCGTGGGGCCGCGGCCGCGGGTACGCCGCGGAGGCCGCCCGCGCGCTCGCGGACTGGGTCCTCGGGCACGGCGCGCCCCGGGTGCACCTGTTCGCCGACGTCGACAACGCGGCGTCCCAGGCGGTCGCCCGACGCGCGGGCTTCACCGACGAGGGCGTCGTCCGCTCGTGCCTGCCCTACCGGGACGGGAGCCGCGGCGACGCCGTGCTGTTCTCCCGCCTGCCGGGCGAGTGAAGCGGGGTGGCCGGCCGCTGCCGGCCACCCCGCTGGGTCACGCGGGTGCTGCGGCGGGAACGGCGGGAACGGCGGCGTGGTCTCCGCTGCCGTTCAGGGGCACCTCGGTCAGGCGGATGAGGCCGTAGTCGTAGGCGTGCCGGCGGTAGACGACGGTGGGCCGCCCGGTGTCGGCGCACTGGAAGAGGAAGAAGTCGTGGCCGACCAGCTCCATCTCGTGGAGAGCCTGGTCGACGGTCATCGGAGTGGCGGGATGGAGTTTCTCCCGCACGATCCGTCCGGGCAGGTGCTCGTCCAGATCGGTCACGTGCGGGCCCTCGGCGAGCTGCTTGTCGAGGTCGAGGGCGCCGGCGCCCAGATCGGCGGTGGAATTGTCGGTCATCCGGACGCTGGCGGGTGTGCGGCGTCCGTGGTGCACGCGGCGGCGGTCAGCCGCGCGGCGAAGCCGTGCGTCCAGCTTCTGGCACGCGAGGTCCAGGGCGGCGTAGAAGTCGGCGCCGTCCGCCTCGGCCCTGATGACTGGCCCCTTGCCGCGCAACGTGATCTCCACGCGCTGGCATCGGGCCGACTGACGGGGGTTCTTCTCGTGGAAGAGCTCCACGTCCATGCGAAGCATCTTCAGTTTGCCGTCGAACCGTTCGAGCTGGCCGACCTTGTCCTCCACGTGCTGTCGGTAGTGTTCGGGGACTTCGACGTTGCGGCCGCGGACGACAATCTCCATGGGACCTCCCGGTGCATCGGGTCTAGTCAGTTCGACGCTAGACCCTCTCCCCCGGTCACGACAGTCGGCCGACGGGGCGTCCTGTTCCATATCGCGGCGCCGCCCGCGGGGTCGCGGCGACCACCGCGGCGAGCACCGGCGGACCGTCGTCGGGACCCGTCGCGACCAGCGCGCCGGCGGCCTCGGTGAGCGTCGCGCCGCTGGTCACGACGTCGTCCACCAGCACGAACACGCCCTCCCCCGGCCGCCGGCCGGGAGCCGGGTCGGCGACGAACGTGCCGGCCAGGTTCGCCCGCCGCTGCGCCGCCGAGAGGCCCGCCGAATCGCGCAGCCGCCCGCGCCGGCGCAGCAGCCGGGCCTCGTCGGCCGCCATGCCCAGCGCCCGAAGCTCCGCCACGGCACGCGCCGTCAGCTCGCGCACGTGATCCCGGCCGCGGGTGCGCAGCGCCGCCGCCGAGCTGGGCACCGGCACCAGCCGCACGGTCCCCGCGACGCCCCCGGGGAGGGCGCTGACCACCGCCGCCACGGCCAGCGCCAGCGCCGTACCGAGCGGGGCGGCCAGCTCGCTGCGGCCCCGCTCCTTGAACGCGATCAGGGCCGGCCGGACCGGCCCGGCGTAGACGCCGGCGGCCACCGTCGGCGGCAAGCCCTCCGGAAAGCGCCGCGGGGTGGCCAGGTGCGGCACGGCCAGCAGCGCCCCGCAGCGGCGGCAGAGCATCGCGCCGGGCACGCCGCAGCCGGCACAGGTGCGCGGCAGAACCAGGTCGGCGAGAGCACCGAGGAGCCCGCCGTCCACCGCCCCACTATGGCCCGTTCCGGGGCTCGCGCCGCGCGTACGAGGGGTGCGGTGGACGGGGTCCTCCTCCTGTGGATGCGGCGCTCACATGGGGTAGAACGGCTCCCGGCCCGGCAGCGGCTCGGCCCCGCGGACCAGCGTGATCCACGTGCCCGACGCCAGTTGCCAGATCCTGTTGCCCGCGCTGACCAGCGGCAGTCGCGCCGGGGCGGCACCGATCGACGTTGGCTGGCTCGGCAGGCCGGACGTGGGCACCTGCGTCAGGCCCCAGCCGTCGACGCCGACGAGGTACGGCACGGTCCGGTCCTCCGCGGGGTCGCCCGCGAGCACGTACAGCGATCCGCCGTCCTGCCAGGCCACGTCGGTCACCTGCGACAGCGACGGGGCGATCTCGCGGAGATCCCGCAGCGCTACCCCGCCGTCCTCGGCGCGGACGATGGTGCCGACGTACAGCGCCGGCCCCTGGGGGCCGTCCACGACGGCGGCCGCGCGGGCGCCGTCCGGCGACAGCTCCAGCTGCTCGGCGCGCCCCAGCCCGGCGAGGGTCGGGGCGCTGACCGCCTGCGGGCTGGCGCCGGCAGGCACGCGGACGACCTCCGTGCCGTTCCGGATCACCCACGCCTCCGAGCGGGTCGCCGCGACGCTGGGCGGGGTGAAGGAGGAGCCGTTCAGCACGGTGGCGAGCGTCTTGCCGTAGGGCCCGGCCAGCAGGCTCACCTTTCCGTTCTGCGACCGCACTCCGACCACGAACGACAGCGAGCCGGTGCGCGGATCGGCCGAGACCGCCGCGCTGGTCAGCCCGTACGTGCCGGTCCCGGCCGGCCCGGGCGCGGGCTGACCCTTCGGCACCGTTTTCAGCGCCCCGTCGTCCACGTAGTGCCCCACGGCGTCCACCGGCATGGCCTCGGGATCGAAGGACGCCCAGTCGTCGACCGTCTGCTCCTCCGGGATGCCGGAGATGCGCACCGGCTCGCCGTCGACGCGGATCTCGACGGTGCGGATGCGGAGCTGCTCGAGGGTCCACACCAGCTGCGCGCAGATCTCCGACAGCACCGGCGCGGGATCGGTCGCCAGCCCGGTGAGGTCGACCACCGCCGACTGGTCCTCGACGGTGATCGTCCGGCGCAGCTCGACGCCGCTCAGCGGGTTGCGCACCCCGGCGGCCAGTGCCGACGACGGGCCGTCGAGCAATCGCTCCACCAGCGCGGTCGGCTGTGCCTCGCCGGTGATCAGGTAGCGCGGATCGGGCACCACCCGCTGGCCGGTCAGGTCGAGGAAGTACGCCGACCGCAGGCGGTAGAGCCGCTCGAAGTCCGGCTGCGCGATCACCAGGCCGCCGGCGGGATCGGTGATCCGCCACTCACCGTTCACCTGCTCGAGGCTGTACTGGCGGGTGAAGTCGTCCTGCCCCCCGACGCTGAACACCCCGCGCTGGTCGATCGTGCCCACGAGGTGGGCGGTCACCGTGACGCTGCCTTCCTGGGTGGTCACAGCGGCGTAGTCGGGGCTGATCACGGTGATGCCGGTCTCGTCCGACCACGACTTCTTCGCCGAAGCGGCGAGGTATTCACGCGCGATCGGATGGGCGGGGACCGTGCTGGCCGCCGCCTCGATGAAGCCGCGGACGATGTCCTCCGGCGGGGCACCGGGCGCCGGTGAGAGCGGCTCGATGCCGACGTCCTCCGACGGACGCACCGGGGCCTCGGTGATCTGCACGGTCGGCGAGCTGGCGGGCACGGTGGAGCAGGCCGCCGTGGCCGTCATGAGGACGGTGGCGAGGGCGACCAGCACGGGCCCGCGCCGGATCCCCGGCCGGCGGCTCACTTCGGCACCTGCGGACGACGGACGAACGCCGGCCGGAGCGGCAGCGGCGAGCTGGTGAGGTCGGCGCCCGCGACGAGCGGGAGCGTGAGCCGGAACTGGGCGCCGGCCCCCGGCTGACCCCAGACCTGCAGCCAGCCGCCGTGCAGCCGCGCGTCCTCGAGGCTGATCGACAGCCCGAGCCCGCTGCCACCGACGGTGCGCACCCGCGAGGGGTCGGCCCGCCAGAACCGGTCGAACACATGCTGCGCCTCGGCCGAGGTCAGCCCGACGCCGAAGTCGCGCACGGTCACGGCCGCCGACGTCCGGTTGGCCGCCAGGGTGACCTCCACCGGCCGGCCGGCGCCGTGCTCGATGGCGTTGCCGATCAGGTTGCGCAGGATCCGCTCGACGCGGCGCGCGTCGACCTCCGCGATGACCTCCTCGTCCTCCGGGCTGTCGACCACCAGCTCGCAGTCGTGCCGCTCGGCCAGGGGGTACATGCCGGCCACCACGCGGGCCACCAGGACGGTCAGGTCGACCGGATCGGCGCTGAGGACCGCGGCCCCGGCGTCGTAGCGGCTGATCTCCAGCAGGTCGGTGAGCAGGCTCTCGAAGCGGTCCAGCTCCGCCCGCAGCAGCTCGGCGGAGCGCGCCACGTGGGGCGGGAAGTCGCCCCGCGCCTCGTGCAGCACCTCCGCGGCCATCTGGACCGTCGTGAGCGGCGTCCGCAGCTCGTGGGACACGTCGGAGGTGAACCGCTGCTGCAGCTGGGAGAGCCCCTCCAGCTGGGTGATCTGGCGTTGCAGGCTGTCGGCCATGGCGTTGAAGCTGGTCGCCAGCCGGGCGAGGTCGTCCTCGCCCCGCACGGTCATCCGCTGTTCCAGCTGGCCCTCGGCGAGCAGCTGCGCCGTCCCTGCGGCGCGGCGCACCGGATCGACCACCAGCCGGGTCACCAGCACGCCGATGCCGACCACGAAGAGGGTGAGCGCGATGCCGCTGATGATGACCGTGCTGCGGATCAGCGAGAGGCTCTCCTCCTCCTGCAGAAGCGGGAAGAAGTAGTAGAGCTCGATCTGCTGGCTGCCGGTCGCCTCACTCGGCACCGGTGCGCCGATGAGCAGCGTCCGCTCCAGCTCCTGCCGCTCGTCGGGCACGGTCCAGTACTTGTAGGACTGGTTGCCCGAGTCGACGTCGGCCCGCAGATCGGGCGGCACGGACCGGAAGATGTCGCGCCGGCTGTAGGCGGTCCGCTCGATGTCGCCGGTCCGGTAGACCATGACGACGTCGAACTCGCCGGCCTCGCCACGGCGGGTGAGCAGCTGCTGCACGGTGCGCTGCAGGGTCGACCGCACGCTCGACGCGTCACCGGTCGCGATGCCGGCCACCTGGCTCTGGGCGTACAGGACCCCCGACTGCGCCTGGTCGATGGCGGCCTGCCGCTTGACCCGCAGCAGCTGGTCGCGGATCTGGCTGAACAGCACCAGGCTGACGATGACCACCACGGTGCCCGCGACCAGCATCGTGATGGCGCCGATGCGCACCTGCAGCGACGAGCGCCAGGCCCGCAGCGCCCGCGCCCAGAGCCGACGGACGAGCAGTCGCAAGCGGCGGCGGGCCGATGCGCCACGGTGGCCCAGCCCCCGCGCCACACGGCGCAGTCCGGTCGCCACCCTGCCCGGGCGCGCCCGTGGGGCAGACGCCAGGACGTCGGCATCGACGTCGGCGCTGCCCGGAGGGAGCTCCGTGCGGGTCACGGCCGGTCGACGTTCCTCACGGCGCTCACTGGCTCGCTCCCGCGGCCCGCTCCGCTCCTCGCTCGTTCCTCGCTGCGATGCTCACGGCCCTGTCCGCTCACGGCGGCCCTGCCTTGTACCCCACGCCGCGCACCGTGAGCACGATCTCGGGCTTCTCGGGGTCGCGCTCGATCTTGGCCCGCAGGCGCTGCACGTGGACGTTGACCAGCCGCGTGTCGGCCGCGTGCCGGTAGCCCCACACCTGCTCGAGCAGCAGCTCGCGGGTGAACACCTGCCGCGGCTTGCGGGCCAGCGCCACGAGCAGGTCGAACTCCAGCGGGGTGAGCCCGACGGCCACGCCGTCCCGGGTGACCTGGTGCGCCGGGACGTCGATCTGCACGTCACCGATCGACAGGTTCTCCGCCTGCCCGGTCTCCCCGCGGCGCAGCTGGGCCCGCACGCGGGCCACCAGCTCGACGGGCTTGAACGGCTTGGTGACGTAGTCGTCGGCGCCGGCCTCGAGCCCCTGGACGACGTCGATCGTGTCGCCCTTGGCGGTGAGCATGACGATCGGCACGGTCGACTGGGTGCGGATGTCCTGGCAGATCTGCAGGCCGTTGCGGCCCGGCAGCATCAGGTCCAGCAGCACCAGGTCGGGCCGGGTCTGCTGGAAGACACCCATGGCCCGGTTCCCGTCGGAGACGAAGGCAGGCTCGTACCCCTCCCGGCGCAGGACGATGCCGAGCATCTCGGCGAGGGCGGCGTCGTCGTCGACGACCAGGACACGGCCGCGAGCGGGCCCGTTCTGGGGAGCGGTGGGTGGCACGGCGCCCATTCTGCGCTGATCAGGCCAGAAGGTGTCCCACCCGCCCGGGTGAGTGTGTCCGGGCGGGTGGTCACCAGGCTGGAACGGCCCCTGGGGGCGGGCCGTCAGTAGCGGTAGTGATCGCTCTTGAAGGGACCCTCGACGGGGACGCCGATGTAGTCGGCCTGCACCTTGGTCAGCTCGGTCAGCTTCACGCCGAGCGCGTCGAGGTGCAGCCGCGCCACGTGCTCGTCCAGCTTCTTGGGCAGCACGGTGACGCCGGGGGTCTGGCCCTCGTAGGCGGCGCGGTTGTTCCACAGCTCGATCTGCGCCAGCACCTGGTTCGAGAACGACGCGCTCATCACGAAGCTCGGGTGCCCGGTGGCGTTGCCGAGGTTCAGCAGCCGGCCCTCGGAGAGCACGATGATCGTGTGGCCGTCGGCGAAGCGCCACTCGTCGACCTGCGGCTTGATCGTGGTCCGGACGACGCCGGGCGTGCGGGCCAGGCCGGCCATGTCGATCTCGTTGTCGAAGTGGCCGATGTTCCCGACGATCGCCTGGTGCTTGGTCGAGGAGAGCTGCTCGGCCGAGATGATGTCCTTGTTGCCGGTGGCCGTGATGATGATGTCGGCCTTGCCGATGACCTCGTCGAGCGTGGTCACCTCGTAGCCGTGCATCGCCGCCTGCAGGGCGTTGATCGGGTCGATCTCGGTGACGATCACGCGCGCGCCCTGGCCGCGCAGCGACTCCGCGCAGCCCTTGCCGACGTCGCCGTAGCCGCAGACGACCGCGACCTTGCCGCCGATCATCACGTCGGTGGCGCGGTTGATGCCGTCGATGAGGGAGTGCCGGCAGCCGTAGAGGTTGTCGAACTTGCTCTTGGTGACGGAGTCGTTGACGTTGATCGCCGGGAACAGCAGCCGCTCGTCGCGGGCGAGCTCGTAGAGCCGCATGACGCCGGTGGTGGTCTCCTCGGTCACGCCCTTGATGCCCTGGCCGATGCGGGTCCAGTAGCCCGGGTCCTCGGCCAGCGTGCCGCGGAGGACGTCGAGGATCACGCCGTACTCCTCGGAGTCGGCCTCGGTCGTGTCCGGGACGACGCCGTCGGCCTCGAAGCGGGTGCCGAGGTGCACCAGGAGCGTGGCGTCGCCGCCGTCGTCGAGCAGCATGTTGGGGCCGACGACCGCGCCGTTCTCGTCGCGGAACTCGAACAGCCGCTGCGTGCACCACCAGTACTCGGGCAGCGTCTCGCCCTTCCAGGCGAACACCGGGACGCCGGCGGGCTGCTCGGGGGTGCCGTCGCCGACCACGATCGCCGCGGCGGCGTGGTCCTGCGTCGAGAAGATGTTGCAGCTGACCCAGCGGACGTCGGCGCCCAGTGCCACCAGCGTCTCGATGAGGACGGCGGTCTGCACGGTCATGTGCAGCGAGCCGGCGATGCGGGCACCGGCGAGCGGCTGGGCGTCGCCGTACTCCTCGCGCAGCGCCATCAGGCCGGGCATCTCGTGCTCGGCGAGGGAGATCTCCTTGCGGCCGAAACCGGCCAGGGAGAGGTCGGCGACCTTGAAGTCGCCGTCGGTCAGGGTGCGGGTGCCAGTGCTGGCGGTCATGTCGCTCCAGGGTCCTGCCCGGCGCTCGAGCCGGGCGATGCGTATCGGATGCAAGGTCGCTGCGATCCCCGCCGTTTCGCTCAGGTATCCGCGGGGAGAGCGAGCATGCCGAGGCTTCGGCGGGGCTCGTGCCGCCGTCCACGATACGGGAAAACCCGCCGCGGCCGGACAGGTCGGCCCGGATGGGGTGGTCCGCCGGCTTCGCGGCGCTCAGCCCGCGGCGGCTCGGACGTCCGGCGCGCCCAGCCGCGCCGCGTCGGCGGTGCGGTCGTCGGGCATGCGCTGCGATTCCCGCTCCGCCGCCACCCGCGCCTCGTAGTGCCGCACCTCGCGGTCGGCGCGTTCGGCGTCCCAGCCGAGGACGTCGGCCATCAGCTCGGCGACCTGCGGCGCCGACTCGACGCCGCGGTGCGCGGTCTCGATCGACACGCGGGTCCGCCGGGTCAGCACGTCGTCCAGGTGCCGGGCGCCCTCGGCGAGCACCGCGTGCACCACCTCGGCGGCGAGGTAACGGGGCGCACCGGTCAGCGGCCGCGCGAGCGCGGGATCGGACCGGACGAGGTCGAGGACGTCGGCGATCCGGTCGCCGTGGCGGTGCAGCAGCCGCTCGATCGTCGCCTCCGGCAGCCCGGACGCCGCGGCGATCTGCGGACCCTGGTCACGCACCTCGGCCCACCGCCGGGCGCCGACCAGCGGCAGGTTCGCCGTCGGCGACGGCATCACCGCGGGCAGGCCCCGGACGGCCGCGTCGACGGCGTCCTCGGCCATGACCCGGTACGTCGTGTACTTGCCGCCGGCCACCAGCACCAGGCCGGGGACGGGCGTGAGGACGGCGTGCTCGCGGGAGAGGCGGCTGGTCTCGTCGGACTCCCCGGCCAGCAGCGGGCGCAGCCCCGCGTAGACGCCCAGGATGTCGTCGGCGGTCACCGGCCGGGTGAGCACCCGGTTGACCTGGTCGAGCAGGTAGGCGATGTCGGCGCTGCTGGCCGCCGGGTGGTCACGGTCCAGCCGCCACGGGGTGTCGGTGGTGCCGATGATCCAGCGGTCGGCCCACGGGATGACGAACAGGACGCTGGTCGGCGTCCGCAGGATCAACCCGGCCTGGGGCGAGCCCGCGGAGGTCACGTCGGCGCTGTCGATCGCGGACCGCGGGACCACCAGGTGGACGCCCTTGGAGGCGCGCACCTTCAGGCTCGGCGCCGACGGGCCGAGCATCTCGCCGATGTCGTCGCTCCACACGCCGGTGGCGGCGATGACGCTGCGCGCCCGCACGGTGAACGACGACCCGTCCGCGAGGTCGGCCACCCGGGCACCGATCACCGGCGAGTCGGCCGCGTCGCCGTCGCGCAGCAGCCCGGTGACCCGGGCGCTGGAGAGCACGGACGCCCCGTAGCCGGCGGCGGTGCGGACGACCGCGAGGGTGTGCCGCGCATCGTCGACCTGGGCGTCCCAGTACCGGATGGCGCCCCGGACGACGTCGCCGCGCAGGCCGGGGAAGGCCGCGAGCGTCTTCTTCCGCGACAGGTGCCGGTGTCGCGGGATGGGCCGCCCGGGCGTGAGCGCGGCACCGAGCCCGTCGTAGAGGGCGACGCCGGCACCGTAGTACGCGCGCTGCCACACCGGCGCGGTCAGCGGCAGCAGGAAGGGCAGCGGCGACACCAGGTGCGGGGCGATGGTCTGCACCAGGCGCGCCCGCTCGTGCAGCGCCTCGTGGACGAGCGGGAAGGCCAACTGTTCGAGGTAGCGCAGGCCGCCGTGGATCAGCTTGCTCGACCGGCTCGACGTGCCCGCCGCCCAGTCGCGCGCCTCGAGCAGGCCGACGGACAGCCCACGGCTCGCGGCGTCCAGGGCGGCACCGGCGCCGGTGACCCCGCCGCCGATGACGAGCACGTCGACGACCCCGTCGGCCAGGCGCGCCCGGTCGGCCCGCCGCCGTTCCGGGGACAGCAGGGTGCGACCGACGTCGTCCGCCGCGCCCCCCATGTGTCCGGCCTCAGGCCAGGCCGGTGGTGGCGCGGTACAGGACGGCGGGACCCGACGCGCTCACCGGCTCACCGGCCGCGATGAAGGCAGACTCGCCCTTGGCCAGGGTGACGGTCTCCTCGCCGGTGTCCAGCACCGCCGTGCCCTCCGTACAGATCAGCACCTGCGGGCCGGCGGTGTGCAGCGAGCCCGAACCCGCGTCCAGCTGGACGCGGGTGAGGTCGAAGTCCTCGATCGGCACGGGGTAGCGCAGGCCGCCCGGGCCCAGCACGGGATGGATGACCGGAACCCGGCCGTCGGTGAAGTCGAGCACCTCGATGAGGGCGGCGAGGTCGACGTGCTTGCTGGTCAGCCCACCGCGCAGCACGTTGTCCGAGCTGGCCATGACCTCGATCCCGGCCCCGCACAGATAGGCGTGCAGGTTGCCGGCGGGCAGGAACACGGCCTCGCCCGGGGCCAGCTTGATGTGGTTGCACATCAGCGAGATCACGACGCCGGGGTCGCCGGGGTAGCTCTCGGCCAGCCGCGACGCCCAGCGGTAGGTGTTGATGAACTCGGGGTCCGCGGCGTCGACGAAGTGCTGCGCCGCCGTGGCGACCGCGGTCACCAGCGAGACGCGCCGTCGCGCCGACAGGGCGATCAGCTGCGGGATCGCGGCCCGCAGCCCGCCGCGGGCGAGCGCCGCGATGGTGGGCTTCAGCTCGGGGAGCTGCAGCTTGGCCAGGCAGTGCAGGGACTCCTCCACCGGCCGGAAGCCGCACAGGGCCTCGACGGGGGTGAGCGCGCAGAGGATCTCCGGCTTGTGGAACGGGTCCTTGAACGTGCGGGTGGCGTCGTCGCGCGGAACGCCCGCGGCCTCCTCGGCCGCGAAGCCCACCTGCGCCTGCTCGGTCGTCGGGTGCGCCTGCAGGGAGAGCGGCTTGTCGGCTGCGAGCACCTTCATGAGGAACGGCAGCCGCGCGCCGAAGTGCTCCTCGACCCGCGGGCTCAGGAGACGGGCCGGCTCGGCCATGATCGCCTTGTCGAGCGCGGTGCCGTCGGAGAGGACGCTCGGCTGGTCGGGGTGCGCGCCGATCCAGAGTTCGGCGTACGGCTGCTCGGACGGGGACGGCTCGCCGAGCAGCTCAGGGATGACCGTGTGCGAGCCCCAGGGGTAATGGCGCACGGCGTTCGTCAGCTGCCACATCGCCGCCCAGACTACCGGCAGACCACGCCGGTTCCCGGAACGAACCGGTCCGTCGACGTGGCGCGGACCAGCCGCCCGCAGGTGTCAGGTGGCCGGCCGGCGCAGGTCGGGCTCGAGGTAGATGACCCGGGCGATAGGCACCGCCGTACGGATCCGCGCCTCGGCGGCGTCGATGGCCTGGGCGATCCCCGCCGCCGTGTCGTCGTGGTGGACGGCGATCTTGGCGGCCACGAGCACCTCGTCCGGACCCAGGTGCATCGTCTTCATGTGGATGACCGAGAGCGGCGGCGTCCCGGACTCCAGGGCGGCGACGATCTTGCGCTGGTCCTCCGCGGTCGCCGACTCGCCGAGCAGCAGGCTCTTGGTCTCCACGGCCAGGATCACCGCCACGACGAGCAGCAGGAGGCCGATGGCCACCGTGCCGATGCCGTCGTAGACACCGTTGCCCGTCATCGCGGCCAGCCCGACACCGAGCAGGGCGAGGACGAGACCGGTCAGCGCGGCGGTGTCCTCGAGCAGGACGACGGGCAGCTCGGGAGCACGGGCCGTGCGGATGAAGCGCCAGTAGCTCTCCCGCGGCGACTTCACCGCGGCGGTCTCCTTGACCGCGGTGCGCAGCGAGAAGCCCTCCAGGACGACCGCGACGAGCAGGACGCCGATCGCCCAGGCCGGCGACTCCAGCTCCTCGGGGTGCTGCAGCTTGTGCACGCCCTCGTAGACGGCGAACAGGCCGCCGACGCTGAACAGCACGATGGAGACGATGAAGGCGTAGATGTAGCGATCGCGGCCGTAGCCGAACGGGTGCTCGGGTGTCGCCGCCCGCTTGGCCTGGCGGCCGCCGATCAGCAGGAGCACCTGGTTGCCCGAGTCGGCCACCGAGTGGATCGCCTCGGCGAGCATCGACGAGGCGCCGGTGACCAGGAACGCGACGAACTTGGCGGCCGCGATGCCGAGGTTCGCCAGCAGCGCCGCGATGATCGCCGTGGAGCCGCCGTGCCCTCCCCCGTGCCCGCCCGCGGCCTCGCCGTGCTCGGCCGCCTCGGCGGAGGTGTCGGTGGTCATGGCGTGCGCACCCTTTCGTCGTCCGGTCCGGGTCGGTGTGGCGACGTACCGGCGGCGGCGTGCGCCGTGCGGCGGTGGAACGTGAGGCTCATGAACACCACGACCAGCGCGCCGACGACGAGCCCGAGCAGTGCACTCGCCAGGGTGTTCACGATCCAGCCCACGACCGGGCCGAGGGCTCCGGCGGCCTCGTGCGCCGCCTCCTCCAGGTGGTGCACGGCGCCGTACAGGACGTGCAGACCGAGTTCGTCGGTGCCCACCAGGAGGATGTGACCGCCGACCCAGAGCATGGCCGCGGTGCCCACCACGGTGAGGACGGTGAGCAGCCGCGGCATCGCCTTGACCAGGCCCCGGCCGATGCGGGCCACCCGCTTCCCCGGGCGCTGGGCCAGGTGCAGCCCGACGTCGTCCATCTTCACGATGACGCCGACGACGCCGTACACCAGGACGGTGATGCCCACGGCGACGATGGCGAGGATCACGGCACGCGCCCAGAACCCCTGGTCGACGACCTCGTTCAACGCGATCACCATGATCTCGGCCGACAGGATGAAGTCGGTACGCACGGCCCCGGTCACGATCGTCTTCTCGTCCGGGGCCGTCTCCTCGGCCGGCGCGTGGCCCTCATGGTGGCCTCCGCCCAGCTTGGCCCAGACCTTCTCCGCCCCCTCGTAACAGAGATAGGCACCGCCGATCATGAGGATCGGCGTGAGGAGGAACGGCAGGAACTCACTCAGCAGCAGGATCGCGGGCAGGATGATGAGCAGCTTGTTGCGCAGCGATCCCGTGGCGATGCGCCGGATGATCGGCAGCTCGCGGTCCGCTGCCAGGCCGTGCACGTACTGCGGCGTGACGGCGGTGTCGTCGACGACGACGCCCGCGGCCTTCACACCGGCCCGGCCGGCAGCCGCCCCGATGTCGTCGATCGAGGCGGCGGCGGCGCGCGCCAGCACCGCCACGTCGTCGAGCAGCGCTACGAGTCCACCCGCCACGGGACATCCTTCCGGTCGATCAGCACCTGCGCCCCGTCATGAGTGCGCCGCCCTCTCGTTGTCCAGCGCCAGGGCCAGGTACACGGCGCTGAAGTCGGCCACCGCCAGCTGACGGGCCAGCCGGGGCAACCGCGCGTAGCGGGCCGGGTCCCCGTGCTCGGCCAGTGCGCTGACGGGCACGTCGTGCGCGGCGGCGGTGCGGAGCACCTGCTCCATCGCCTCGGCCGCCGACCGGGGCTCCCGCTCCTCCGCGCCGTCGTGCGCGGCGGCGTCGTCGTCGCGGATCGTCAGCAGGCGCAGCCGCCGCCCGGTGTCGTCGGCGCGGTCGCGGAAGAAGTCGCCCTCGTCGCCCGGCGCGAGTGGCCCACCCAGGACGGCGCAGGCGGCGACGCGCTGGTCAGGCAGCCGGAACCCGGTGGCGGGCAGTCCGGCGAGCGTGGCCAGCTGGTCGGCGACGCGGATGGCCGCGGCGCCGGCGAGCGGCCCCTCGGCGGCGATCACCGGCAGCGCGTCGAGCATCTCCAGAGCCAGCGTCTTGGCCGGGTTGACGAACGACTCCCGCGCGGGGCCGCACTCGGTGGCCACCTCGTCGAGCGCCGTCGCGATCGACTCCGGCTCGGCGGCGCCCTCGGGCAGCAATCCCAGCTCGGCGGCCAGGAGCAGGAGCGGGGTGAGCATCGACCACAGCGTCGTGTGCCGGACCCGCCCCGGTGGCAGGGACACGTACGGCGCCCGCGCCGCGGAGCAGGCGCCGCGCAACGGGGCGTCCTCCGCGCCGATGCCCAGCAGCGATGCCCCGCGGCGGGCGGCCTCGTAGGCCGGGGTGACCGCGTAGCGCCCGGCCCCCGTGCGGGTGGCCACCACGACGATGTCGCTCGGCCCGACCCAGACCGGCAGCGTCGGGCCCGGGACCACCTCGACGGCGACGGGGCTGGACGAGCCCAGCAGGGCGCGCAGGACCGAGGCGGCCACCGCACCCTCCCTCCGGGCGACGATGACCAGCCCGCGCGGCCGGCCCCCTCCGGTGACCCGGCCGAGCCCGGCCTCCTCGGTCAGCCGGGCGGTCTCGCGGACCTGCGCCCCGGCGCCGGCCACCGCCGGCAGCAGACCCCGGGGATCGCGGGCCCGCAGCAGCTCGAGGTCGTCGAGGACCTCCTCGGCCAGTTCTGGAGAGGTCATGAGCGCTGCCCCCGGATCCCGAGCGGTCGGCCGTCAGCCGCTGAGCTGCCCACCCGCGCCACCATCCCGATGCCGCGCCTCGTCGAGCAGCAGCACGGGGATGCCGTCGCGGACCGGGAAGGCGCGGTCGCAGGTGGTGCAGAGCAGTTCCCCGGCCTCCTCGTCCACCGTCAGCGGGCTGTGGTGGGTGTCCGGACAGGCCAGGATCGACAGCAGATCGGGGTCCAGCCCCAGCGGGCCGGTCGGCCTCGGCGTCGGCCTCCCGGTCATGCGCGCACCATGCCCAGCACCTCGTCGCGCAGCTCGGCCATGCGGGCCTCGTCGGGGGCCTCGACGTTGAGCCGCAGCAGCGGCTCGGTGTTGCTCGCCCGCAGGTTGAACCACGCCCCGTCGGGCAGCTGCACGGTCAGCCCGTCGAGGTCGTCGACCGTCACGCCCTCCTGATCGGCGTACTTCTCGCGCACCTCCGCCATGCGGGCGGGCGCGTCGGCGACCGTGGAGTTGATCTCGCCGGACGCGGCGTAGCGGCTGTAGGCGGCGGTCAGCTCCGACAGCGGCCTGCCCTGCTCCCCCAGCGCGGCCAGCACGTGCATGGCGGCGAGCATGCCGGTGTCGGCACGCCAGAAGTCGCGGAAGTAGTAGTGCGCCGAGTGCTCGCCGCCGAAGACGGCGTCGGTGCGGGCCATCTCCGCCTTGATGAACGAGTGCCCGACCCGCGTGCGCACCGGCTCGCCGCCGTGCTCCCGGACGATCTCGGGGACCGCGTGCGAGGTGATCAGGTTGTGGATGATGGTCGTGCCACGGCCCTTGGCCAGCTCGCGGACGGCGACCAGCGCGGTGATCGCCGACGGGCTGACCGCGGCGCCGGTCTCGTCGACGACGAACACCCGGTCGGCGTCGCCGTCGAAGGCCAGCCCGATGTCGGCGCCCTCGCGCCGGACGGCCTCCTGCAGGTCGACCAGGTTGGCCGGGTCCAGCGGGTTGGCCTCGTGGTTGGGGAAGGAGCCGTCGAGCTCGAAGTACAGGGGGACGACGTCGAGCGGCAGCCCGTCGAGCACGACCGGCACCGTGTGGCCGCCCATGCCGTTGCCGGCGTCGACGACGACCCGCAACCGGCGGATGCCGGAGAGGTCGACCAGCGAGCGCAGGTGCGCGGCGTACTCGGCCAGCACGTTCCGCGAGGTCACCTCGCCCACCCGCTCGGGCTCGCGGTCGAAGCTGCCGCGCTGCGCCCACTCGCGGATGGTGGCCAGGCCCGAGTCCTGGCCGATCGGCGCGGCCCCGGCCCGGCACATCTTGATGCCGTTGTACTGGGCCGGATTGTGGCTGGCGGTGAACATCGCGCCGGGGAGGTCGAGGGACCCCGCGGCGAAGTACAGGAGGTCCGTGGAGCCGAGACCGGCCTCGACGACGTCGAGCCCGCGGCTGATCACGCCCTCGGCGAAGGCACGCGACAGCGGAACCGAGGACTCGCGCATGTCATGGGCGGTGACCACCGCCGTCGCGCCGCTGTCCTCCCGGACGAACTCGGCGAACGCCGCACCGATCGCCCGGCTCACGTCCTCGTCCCACTCGTCGGGGACGACGCCACGGACGTCGTAGGCCTTGATGATCGATGAGAGATCCTGCACGCGAGCGACCCTACCGGCGGGCATGCGGAGCGGCTGGAACGGCCGCCCTCTCGCCGGACCCGCGCCGAGCGAGCGGGGAAGGGGGAGCCTGCTACGACGTCAGGTCGGGCAGGACGCGCAGGTGGCCGCGGCGCGTGCCGCTGCCGTCGTCGGCGGGGTTGCGCGGGGGCTCGGGGCGGGCCGCCTCGCGGACCGCGTCGGCCAGGGCGAGCAGGTCGTCACCGGTGGGGCCGGAGTCGTCGAGGTCGATCTCGTGGCGCACGACCTCCCAGCCGCGCGGCACCGTCAGCCGCTCGGCGTGGAACTCGCACAGGTCGTAGCTGTGCGGCTCCGAGAACGTCGCCAACGGCCCGACGACAGCGGTCGATTCCGCGTACACGTAGGTCAGAGTCGCCGCTGCCGGTTGCGCGCAGCCGCTGCGCGAGCAGCGACGTGACTGCCTCACCACCGGTTCCTCACGCTGGGGACAGTAATCCCGTACGGGGGTGGTTGGCATCAGGCGCACCGGAAAACCGGTCGGCCCGCCCCATCCTGCACGATGACCACGTGGGCACCGACACCGGAGCGCCCCGTCCCGACCCGCGCCGCGCGTCGTAGGCTCCGCGCGAGATGAGTCGCCCGTCCGCCCGCCGTCCCCGGCCCTCCCGCCGCGACCGACACGGCCGTGGCCTGCGAGGACGCCTCGTCCCGGCCGAGGTGCCGCTCGCCCGCACCCGGGCGGAGCAGTTCGACGACCTCGTGCTCGACGCGGTGGAGGACATCGAGCGGCGCTGGGAACGCGAGCTCGCCGGCGTGGAGTTCGCCGTCGAGGACGTTCCGTGGGTGGACCACACCAGTCCCGACGAGGTCGTGCTCGACCCCGACGTGCTCGACGACGGCAGCATCCCGCTGGCCCGGGTGCTCCCAGCCCACCGCGAGAACGGCCGGGAGGTGCCGCCCCGGATCGTCGTCTACCGGCGCCCCCTGGAGATCCGGGCGCACGACCGCGACGACCTCGCCGAGCTCGTGCGCGACGTCGTCGTCGACCAGGTCGCGGTGCTCCTGGGCCGCGATCCGGACGAGATCGATCCCACCGGCTGACCGGAGCGCCTCCGGGGCCCTGCGATGCTGGCCCCGATGGAGATCTTCGCGGCGGCGGCCGGCCCCTGGCCCGTGCTGGGCGTCGTCCTGGGGGTCCTGCTCCTCGGGCTGGCCGCCTTCGGCGTGGCTCTGCTGCGCCGGAGGAAGCACCCGGTCACCCCGGGGGAACCGCCACGGGACGATCTCGACGCGTTCCTCGAGCATCCGCCCGGCACGCCCGGAAGTCCGCGTCCACCGACGGAGGGCTGGGCCAGCCTGGCGCCCGCTGCCCCGTCGACCGGGCCGGACGTCGCCACCCCTCCCCGGACGCCGGGCGTCCGCGTCGCTCTCGCGGCCATGGCGGTCGCCGGCCTCGTGCTGGTGGCCACGGGCGCGGCGGTCGCCGGCGCCACGCGGGCCCCTGCCGAGCGCCCGGCCGGGACGTCGGCCGCGGCGGATCCGACCGCGCCCGGGCCGGCACCCGGCGCGGTCGAGGCGCGACTGAGCTTCGGCGGCGTCGTCCTGGAGCCGCGGGCCGTCGGGGTCACCGCCACCTATCCCGAGCTGCGGCTGACCGGCGATGCCGACCGCCCGCGGGCGCACCTCGAGCTCCCGACCTGGAACTGCCTGGCCGGCGAGGCACCGGCCGATCCGGTCGCCGCCGGCTGCGTCCGGTCGATGCCCGAGTTCGGCGACCTCGCCGTCCCCGACCTCGACGTGACCCGCACCGCGGACGGCCTGCGGATCAGCGGCCGGTTCGCCACGCTGGTCCGCCCGAACGGCAGCTCGCCGTCGGAGACCGGCCGCACCTATGCCGTCGTCGTCACCGTCGAGACCGGGGACCGGCCGACCCACGGCTGGCTCCCGGCCGAGGGCGCACTGCAGCTCGGGGACGACCGGGCGGAGACCACCGGCTCCGATGCCGGAGCCGGGGTCAACGTGCTGCGGTACGGCGACCGCTGACCTCGACGGGCAGCCGACCGCGCGAGGCCACCGTCAGCCGCACCAGCGGCGCACCCAGCTCGGTGCGCAGCCCGCCGATGTCACTGCTCCCCCACCACGGCCACCGGTCGTCGCCCTCGACCAGCGTGAGCAGGCCGGCGCGGACGACGTCCCCGTCCGCCACCACGGCGACCTCCAGCCGGCCGATCGAGGCGTGCAGTCGGGCGGCGGCGCGCAGGAACCGCCGTGCCCGTCGATCGGGCTCGCGCTCGACGAGTGCGGGCAGCCAGTGCTCGAGCACCCGGGCATCGCGGCTGCGGACGACAGGGCCGACGTCGTCGAGCTCGCCGACGAGCCGGGAGCTGCGACTGTTGGCGACGACGGCACTCGGCACCCGGGCGGCCAGGGCGCGCAGCGTGGGATCGCCGAGCGGCAGGCCGGCCAGGCGCAGGGCCCGGGGGCCGCGGATCGTGTCCATCAGCGTCAGGATCCCGTCGGCCAGCCGCTCGGCGGAGACCTCGTCGCCGGCGAGCAGCCGGAACGGCGGCAGCCCCCCGGGCACCGGGGCGGTTCCGTCGCCGAGCACCGTCACGGTGGCGACCGGCCCGCGACGGCGCATCGTCAGGAACGCAACGGCGTCGGGCCGGCCCTGCGCGTGTGGCTCCACCACGACCGCGACCGGCCGTGCGCGCGGGCGACGGGCGGCGCCCTCGTTGAGGACGGCGGTCAGCCAGGGGCCCTGCGCCGTCACCGGCGCCCGGAGCGCCGCCATCAGCGGGGCGGCGGCCCGGACCTCGCGGACCACGCGGGCGCGGCCGACCGCGATCCGGGGAGACACGTCCGAATAGCACCACAGCCGCCGACGGAGACCGTCGGCGGCTGTGTGGTGCGCCCAGCCAGGGGAGGTGCGGCCCCGCTGCAGGGGCCCGACCCGAGCGAACGAGCGGTGGGGGGCAGCGGGGTCCTTGCTCAGACGGCGCGGCGGCGCAGCCGGCGGCGCTCACGCTCCGACAGGCCACCCCAGATGCCGAAGCGCTCGTCGTTGGCCAGCGCGTACTCGAGGCACTGAGCCTTGACCTCGCAGCCGGTGCAGATCTTCTTGGCCTCGCGGGTCGAGCCGCCCTTCTCGGGGAAGAACGCCTCCGGGTCGGTCTCGGCGCACAGCGCCTGCTCCTGCCACGACTGCGCGTCGGCCTCGAGCCCGATCCCGAGCAGCCCGGTGATGCCCTGCCCGGCCATGCCGAGGGCGTTGATGCCCTGGCCCGCGCCGGCGCCGGCGCCGAACCGGTCAGCAGACCGCTCCGTCGCACTCACGTAGTCGCTCAACCACGACACCTCCGCCATGACGATGCGTCCCCTCTCGCTCTCGTCCCGGTGCGCGGTCGACGGGAGGCTCCCGAACCGCTCAGCACTCGATGACATCGACGGAATTACACGCGTGTCGTTGCCGAGCCGTCAACTTCGCCCGGTGTAAGCGACACGCCACACCAGTCCCATGCGTCACACAGTCTTCGTCAGATGTCGTTCCGTACCGCGACACGCCCGGCGAACAGTCGACAACTGCTCATCCGGCAGCATGTCTTTCGTGCAGTTCGTGGTGCTGGCCGGCGGGACCGGTGGGGCTCGATTCCTGCGGGGGCTGCGTGCCGCCGCGCCCGACGCGGACATCACCGCGGTCGTCAACACCGGGGACGACGTGACGATGCACGGGCTGCGGATCTGTCCCGACCTCGACACCGTCGTCTACACCCTCGGCGGTGGCATCGACGAGGAGCGCGGCTGGGGCCGGGTCGGGGAGAGCTGGACGGTCAAGGAGGAGCTGGCCGCATACGGCGCCGACCCCGACTGGTTCGGGCTCGGCGACCGCGACCTGGCCACCCACCTCATCCGCACCCGGATGCTCGACGCCGGCTATCCGCTCTCGGCGGTCACGGCGGCGCTCGCCGACCGCTGGCGGCCCGGCGTCACGGTCCTGCCGATGAGCGACCAGCGGGTCGAGACCCACGTCGTCGTGACCGATCCGGAGACCGGCCGCAACCAGGCCATCCACTTCCAGGAGTGGTGGGTGCGCCACCGCGCCGCCCTCGATGCCTCGGCCTTCGTCCAGGTGGGTGTCGACGCGGCCCGCCCGGCGCCCGGTGTCACCGAGGCGTTCGCTGCCGCCGACGCCATCCTGCTGGCGCCGTCGAACCCCGTCGTCTCGATCGGCACGATCCTCGGGGTCCCCGGCCTGCGCGAGGCACTGCTCGCCTCCCCGGCGCGGATCGTCGGCCTCTCGCCGATCGTGGGTGGCGACGTCCTCCGCGGCATGGCCGACCGCTGCCTGCCCGTCCTGGGCATCGAGGTCAGCGCGGAGGGCGTCGGCCGGCACTACGGCGCCCGTGCGGCCGGAGGGCTGCTCGACGCCTGGCTCGTGCACTCCGGCGACACCGCCGACGTCCCCGGCGTCGACGTCGTGACCGTGCCGCTGCTGATGTCCTCGCCGGAGGCGACCGCCGCCATGGCCCGCGCTGCGCTGGATGCCGCCGGTGTCTAATCCCGCAGGGATCTCGATCCACCCGGTCCCGGGGCTGCCGGAGTTCGGCCCCGGTGACGACCTGGCGGCGGCCGTCGCCGACGCCGCGCCGTGGCTGGCCGACGGCGACGTCGTCGTCGTCACGTCCAAGGTCGTCTCCAAGGTCGAGGGCCGGCTGGTCCGGGTCGAGCCGGGGCAGAACCGGGAGGCGGCCCGCCAGCGCGCCATCGAGCACGAGACGGTGCGCGTGGTGGCCCGCCGCGGCCCGCTCGCCATCGTCGAGACCCGGCAGGGCTGGGTGGTGGCCGCGGCCGGCATCGACGCGTCGAACGTCGCGCAGGACGCGCTCGTCCTCCTGCCGGAGGACGGCGACGCGTCGGCTCGCGGCCTGCGCACCCGGCTGGCCGAGCTGACCGGCGCCGACGTGGGTGTGGTCGTCAGCGACACGTTCGGCCGCACCTGGCGGGAGGGGCTGACCGACGTCGCCGTCGGCTCGGCGGGCATCCCGGCGCTCGTGGACCACCGCGGCGCCGTCGACGCCTTCGGCAACCGGTTGGAGACGACCCGCGTCGCCCTCGTCGACGAGCTGGCGTCGGCGGCCGACCTGGTCAAGGGCAAGCTCGCCGGGGTGCCGGTCGCCGTGGTGCGCGGGCTGGCGCTCGACCGCCCCGAGCCCGATCCCGGCACCCGGCCGCTGCTGCGCGCGCCGGCCGACGACCTGTTCCCGTACGGCGCGCGCGACCTCGTGCCCGCCCGTGTTCCGGCCGGCGACCAGCCGCGCCGGCCCGGTGAGCTCGAGGCCGTGGCCGAGGCCTTCCGGGTGGCCAGTGCCGCCCTGCCCGAGTTCCCGGTGGTGCTGCGCTACGGCGGGGAGGACGACGGCGCGGTCGACGTGCACCTGCCCGAGGGGGCGCACCTGCCGGCTGCCGTCAACCTGGGCGCCGTACTGGGCGTGGCCATCGTGCAACTGCACGCCGACGGCTGGGCCACGCGCTGGGAGCCCGTCGGCACGCCGGGTGGGTCGTCGCTCGTGGGCCGGCTCTGGCTCGCCGACGGCCGCTGAGCCCCGCCTCGCCGAGCTGACACCCCGGGTCGGCGGATACCGTCGACTGGTGAAGATCCGCGAGCTCGCCGTCCCCGACAGCTACGTCGTCGACCTGGTTGCGCACGGCGACCCCCGCGGCCGGTTCACCGAGTGGTACCGCGCCGACGTGCTCAGCGGTGCCACCGGCTTCGGGCTGACCCTCGCCCAGGCCAACCACAGCGTCTCCGCCCGCGGCGTCCTGCGAGGCGTGCACTTCGCCCTCGTCCCCCCGGGGCAGGCCAAGTATGTGTACTGCCCCTCCGGCCGGGTGCTCGACATCGTCGTGGACATCCGGGTGGGCTCGCCGACGTTCGGCATGCACGACTCCGTCGTCCTCGACAGCGACGAGCCCCGCGCCGTCTACCTCGCCGAGGGGCTCGGCCACGCCTTCGTGTCGCTGGCCGACGACACCTCGGTCACCTATCTCTGCTCCACCGGCTACTCCCCCGGGCGCGAGTTCGCGATCGACCCGTTCGACCCGGCGCTGGCCCTGCCGTGGCCGGCGGACATGGCGTTCGAGCTGTCGCCGAGGGACGAGGCCGCCCCGAGCCTGGCGGATGCGCGGGAGCAGGGGCTGCTCCCGACGATGGAGCAGTGCGAGGCCCGGTACACCGAGCTGCGCGGGGCGGTCAGCTGACGGCGAGGACGCCGAGCTCGCGCAGGCAGCACCGCAGGGAGCTCTCCCAGTCGGGCAGGGCGTCGAGCCCCGCGGCGGTCCAGCCGGCGCCGTCCAGCACGGAGTAGGCCGGGCGCTCCGCGGGGCGCCGGAAGTCCGCGCTGGTCGTGGGCCGGACCCGTTCGGGATCGGCGCCGGAGTACTCGAACACCCGGCGCGCGAGGCCGAACCACGTGGTGGCCCCGCCGTTGGTGGCGTGCAGCAGGCCCCGCACGTCCGACGCAGCCGCCTCGACCAGCCCGGCGGCGAGGTCGCGCGCCCACGTCGGCGAGCCGGTCTGGTCGTCGACGACCGTGACCTCCGGCCGCTCGTCGCGCAGCCGCAGCATCGTCCGCACGAAGTTGCTGCCGTGGGCGGCGTACACCCACGCCGTCCGCACCACGACCGCGTCGTCGCCGACGGCGGCCACGGCCCGCTCGCCCGCCAGCTTGGTGCGGCCGTACGCGGTGCGCGGCGCCGGGCGGTCGGCGGTCGTGTACGGCACGGTCGAGGTGCCGTCGAAGACGTAGTCGGTGGAGACGTGCACCAGCCGTCCGACGCCGGCCAGCTCCTCGGCCAGCCAGCCGGGGGCCGCGCCGTTGACCAGCAGGGCGGTGTCCTCGTCGTCCTCGGCGGCGTCGACCGCGGTGTAGGCGGCGGCGTTGAGGAGCACGGGCCGCCGGCCGCGGTCCGCGGCCGCCCGCGCCCAGGTGCGCACGACCGACCGCACGTGCGCCTGGTCGGTGAGATCGAGCTCCGCGCGGCGCAGCGCGGTGACGTCGTCCTCGGCCTGCTCGGCGAGCACGGCCCGCAGGTCGCGGCCGAGTTGGCCGCCGGCGCCGGTGATCAGCCAGGCGGTGCCGCCGTCGGCACTCACGCGTGGACGCCGGCGGCCGCGGCCTTCAGCGGCTCCCACCAGGCGCGGTTGTCGCGGTACCACTGCACGGTGAGCGCAAGACCGTCCTCGAACGACATGCGCGGGGCGTACCCGAGCGCCGCGGTCTTGGAGTAGTCGACGGAGTAGCGCAGGTCGTGCCCCCCGCCGCGGGGATCGATGATGTTCTCGACGTAACTCCAGTCGCGGCCGGTGGCCTCGAGCAGCTTCTCGGTGAGCTCCTTGTTGGAGAGCTCGCGGCCCCCGCCGATGTTGTAGAACTCCCCCGGCCTGCCGTGCTCGACGACGAGCTGGATGCCGCGGCAGTGGTCGTCGACGAACAGCCAGTCGCGCACGTTGGCGCCCTCGCCGTAGAGCGGCACCTTCTGCCCGTCGAGCAGGTTGGTGACGAACAGCGGGATGACCTTCTCCGGGAAGTGGTACGGCCCGTAGTTGTTGCTGCAGCGGGTGATCGAGATGTTCAGCCCGTAGGTCTTGGCGTAGGCGCGGGCGATGAGGTCGCTGCCGGCCTTCGCCGCCGAGTACGGGGAGTTGGGCTCGAGCAGGTGGTCCTCGGTCCAGGACCCCTCGTCGATGGACCCGTAGACCTCGTCGGTGGAGACGTGCAGGACCCGGCCGACGCCGTGGCGCAGGGACGCCTCGAAGACCTGCTGGGCGCCCACGACGTTGGTGAGCACGAAGTCGGCGGCGCCGCGGATCGACCGGTCGACGTGCGACTCGGCGGCGAAGTTGACGACGACGTCGTGCCCCGGCAGCGCCGCGTCGAGGTCGGCGGGAACGCAGATGTCACCGCGGACGAAGCGGTAGCGCGGGTTGTCGGCGACCGGCGCGAGGTTGGCCAGGTTTCCGGCGTAGGTGAGCTTGTCGAAGACGGTCACCTCGGCGTCCTCGAAGCCCGGGTACCCGCCCGAGAGCATCGTGCGCACATAGTGGGAGCCGATGAACCCCGCACCGCCGGTGACCAGGACACGCATGAGCGTCACGGTAGTCAAGGGTGCGCGACGGCTCGCGACTCCACCCGCCGGCCTCCTCCCTGGGGATGACGTGGGCCGCGGACCTGGGCGGACGCACCGTACGGTTCCATCCCGTGCGAGGCATTCTCCTGGCCGGCGGAACCGGCAGCCGGCTGTACCCGATCACGCAGGCCGTGAGCAAGCAGCTCATGCCGGTCTACGACAAGCCGATGATCTACTACCCGCTGTCGACGTTGATGATGGCCGGCGTCCGCGAGGTGCTGGTCGTCACCACCCCTGCCGACCAGGCCGCGTTCCGGCAGCTCCTCGGCGACGGCAGCCGGCTCGGCATGCGGATCGAGTACGCCGTCCAGCCCCACCCCGAGGGCCTGGCCCAGGCGTTCGTGATCGGTGAGGAGTTCCTCGACGGCGAGCCCGCGGCCCTCGTCCTCGGCGACAACATCTTCTACGGGGCCGGCCTCGGCACCGCGCTCTCCCGCCTGCCCGCACCGGACGGCGGCCACGTCTTCGCCTACCACGTGGCCAACCCGCAGGACTACGGCGTCGTGGAGTTCGACGCGGAGGGGCGGGTGCTGTCGATCGAGGAGAAGCCGGCCGTCCCCCGGAGCTCCTACGCCGTCCCGGGGCTGTACTTCTTCGACGGCGACGTCGTCGACGTGGCCCGCGGCATCACGCCGAGCAGCCGGGGCGAGCTGGAGATCACCGCCGTCAACGAGCACTACCTCCGGCAGGGCCGGCTGACCGTGACCGTGCTCGACCGCGGCACCGCGTGGCTCGACACAGGCACCTTCGCCTCGCTGCGCCAGGCCACCGAGTTCGTCTCGGTCGTCGAGGAACGCCAGGGGCTCAAGATCGGGTGCATCGAGGAGGTCGCCTGGCGCAACGGCTGGCTGGACGACGACGGGCTGCGCCGGGTCGCGGAGCCGCTGGCCAAGAGCGGCTACGGGGCCTACCTGCTCGGCCTGTTCGACGACCGTTAGGCCCTGTCCGGGGTCCCGCCGCGGGCGTGCGAGTGGCGAGCGGCCCCGTCCTTCCGGGGTCCTTCCTCAGATCGAGCGGTAGTTCGTCGGCGCGAACCTCGGGCCCCGCCGGGGACGCCGGGATCCGCCGGCCAGCAGCAGCCGCACGACCCGCTGCCGGTGCCCCCGCCAGGGCTCCAGCAGCTCGAGCATGCCGGCGTCGTCGGTGTTCCTCCGGCCGGCCAGGGCCCAGCCCACGATGTTCTTCAGGTGGTAGTCGCCGACGCTGACCGTGTCGGGGCAGCCGACCGCGCGCTGCACCACCTCGGCGGCGGTCCAGACGCCGATGCCCGGGATCGAGCACAGCCGCCGCTGCAGGGCCGCCGAGTCGCCGGCCACCTCGGGCTCCAGCCGGTCGGCCACCGTGGCCACCGCCCGCAGCGCCCGTCGGCGGGCGCCGTCGAGACCGCAGGCGTGCCACTGCCAGTCGGTGACGTCCAGCACCCGCCGGGACGAGGGCGGGACCCGCATGCCCTCGGGCGCCGGTCCGGGCGCCGGCTCGCCGGCCAGCCGCAGCAGCTCCCGCCACACCCGGTTCGCCTCGACGGTGGTCACCTTCTGCTCGAGGACGGCGGGTACCAGCGCGTCCCACGTCCGGCCGGTGCGCCCCAGGCGCAGCCACCGGACAGTGCGGTGCAGCTCGGTGACCACCTCGTGGCCGCCCGGGTCGAAGCCCTCGGTCCGGTCGGCGGCGCCGAGCCAGTCGGGCACCGCCGAGCCGGCCCGCTCCGCGCCCGGGCCCCAGGCGGAGACCCGCACGCTCCCCGAGCGGTGCGCGATCCGGACGGTGGCCGCTCCGTCGGGGGTGGTCGTGGTGCGCCAGACGCCGTCGTCCGCCACACGCATCGTCGGGTCGCCCGTGCCACGCCGGTGCGGGGACAGCGCCCGCAGCAGGTCCAGCGGCCAGTCCGGCGTGAAGGCCGACTCGAAGTCCGGCGGAGTGGCCGGCGGAACCGCCGATGCGACGGCCGACGAGGTCGGCGTGGCCATGCCTGCCGTGGTGATGGTCAGGACGTTCCCCCGGATGGTGCGGTCAGGTGGTGCGGCTCAGCGCGGTGCCATGCGCAGGGCGCCGTCCATGCGGATGACCTCGCCGTTGAGGTAGCCGTGCTCGATGACCGAGAGCGCGAGCTGCGCGAAGTCCGCCGGACGGCCCAGGCGCTTCGGGAAGGGTATGCCCGCCGCGAGCGCCGTCCGCGCCTCCTCGGGCAGACCCGCCAGCAACGGCGTGTCGACCAGCCCGGGCGCGATGGTGCACACCCGCACGCCGACGCTGGCGAGGTCCCGGGCCGCCGGCAGGGTCATGCCGACGATGCCGCCCTTGGACGCCGCGTAGGCGATCTGCCCGATCTGCCCGTCGTAGGCCGCGATGGAGGCGGTGTTCACCACGACCCCGCGCTCGCCCTCGTCGTCGGGCTCGGTGGCCGACATCGCGGCGGCGGCCAGCCGGAGCACGTTGAACGTGCCGATCAGGTTCACCGAGACGGTCCGGACGAAGGCGCCGAGGTCGTGCGGCTGCCCGTCGCGACCCACGGTCCGCTGCGCCCAGCCGATGCCGGCGCAGTTCACCGCGATCCGCAGCGGCCGGTTCTTGCCGGCGGCCTCGGCGACGGCGGCCTGCACGGAGGCCTCGTCGGTCACGTCGGTGCGGACGAAGGTGGTGTGCCCGCCGAGCTCGGCGGCCAGCGCCTGCCCGCGCTCCTCCTGCAGGTCGAGGACGGTCACGGCCGCACCCCGGGCGGCCAGGGCGCGGGTGGTGGCCTCGCCGAGCCCGGAGGCTCCACCGGTGACCACGGCAGCGACGTCGAAGCTCTTCATGTCCGCAGGCTAGCCAGGGTCCTCAGCTGAACCGCGGGCCGTGCCGCTCCTCGACCGCGGCGAGCAGTTGCTTCACCCGCTCGGCGTCGGCCACCGGGCACACCATCGTCACGTCGGCGGTGTGCACCACCACGCTGTCGCGCACGCCCACCAGCGCCACGAGGTGCCCGGGGTCGTCGCTGACCACCACGTTCCCCGCACTGTCGAGCAGCACGGTGAGGCCGCCGACGGCGTTGCCGCCGTCGTCCCGCGCCAGCGTGTGCGCCAGCGCCGGCCACGAGCCGACGTCCAGCCAGTCGACGTCGAGGTCGACAACCACCACCCGGCCGGGCTCGGTCGCGGCCGGCTCGAGGACGGCGTAGTCGACGCTGATCTTCGGCAGCGTCGGGAAGACCTCGGCCAGCACCGCGTCGCGCTTGGCCCCGGCGGGCGCGGCGACGATCCGGGCCAGGCCGTCGGCCGACTCGGGCAGGTGGTCGGCCAGCGCGTCCAGCACGGTGCTCGCGCGCCAGACGAACATGCCGGAGTTCCAGAGGTACTCGCCCGAGTCGAGGTAGGCCTGGGCGGTCTCCCGGTCCGGCTTCTCCCGGAACGACGCCGCCTCGGCGGCGCCGGCCACCTCCGTGGCGGCGCCCTTCTGCACGTAACCGAAGCCGGTCGCGGGGGACGTCGGCGTGACCCCCAGCGTCACCAGCGCCCGGGGCCGAGCAGCCAGGACGTCGTAGGCCGTGCGCAGCGCGTCGGCGAAGCGCTGCACCGGGCGCATGACGTGGTCGGCACTCACGACGGCGAGCTCCGCGTCGGGGTCGACGTCGGCCACCAACGCGGCGGCGAGGCCGACGGCGTTGGCGGTGTCGCGGGCGGTCGGCTCCAGCACCAGGCGGTCGGGCCGCAGCCGGGGCAGGGCGGCCTGCACCTGCTCGGCGTACCGCGCGGCGGTGCAGACCCAGATCCGGTCGGCAGGAAGCACGACCTCCAGCCGCGTGAACGCCTCGGCGAGCAGGCTGTGCGCCCCACCGCCGTCGGGGTCGGTGACGACGTCGAGGAGTTGCTTGGGCCGGCCCGCCCGGGACAGCGGCCACAGCCGCGTCCCCGAGCCACCGGCCATGATCACCGCGTGCTGCACCCTGTGCTCCTCCAGCCGGCTCGGCTCACCGACGCCGCCACCGGCGTCGGGACTGTGGCAGTTCGGCGACGGTCTGCTGGGGCTGCGCCCCCGCACCGACGCGTCCGCTGACGTAGGACAGCAGCATGCGGGCGCCCAGGCCGACGCGGAGCAGCAGGCGCAGCGGGGCGTGCCGCCGGCCGGGATAGCGCGCCGACAGGTACCGCAGGGCACTGGTGTGGTGCACCCGCTGCATGCGCCGGGGTTCCCGCTTGGTGGAGTGCCCGCCCTCGTGCACCACGACCGCCGAGGGGGCGTAGACGTGCAGCCAGCCCCGGCGGCCCATGCGCTCGGCGAGGTCGACGTCCTCGAAGTACATGAAGTAGGCCGGGTCGAAGCCGCCCACGGAACGGAACGCCTCGAGGTCGACGAGCAGGCACGAGCCCGACAGCCAGCCGGCCGGCCGCTCGCGGGGCTGCTCCCGCTCGCGGCGGTACCGGGCCGTCCACGGGTTGCCCGGCCAGAGCCAGCCGACCAGGGCGTGCCCGATGCCCGTCGACAGCGACGGGAGGTCGCGCGCCGAGGGGTACAGCGCCCCCTCCGGCGTCCGGATCGCGGGGCCGACCGTGCCCGCCCGGGGCCACCGCGCGGCGACGGCGAGCAGCTCGTCGACCGCCCCCTCCTCGAAGCGCACGTCGGGGTTGGCCACCAGGACGTGGTCGCCGGTCAGCCCGGCGACGCCGGCGTTGACGGCCGCGCCGTACCCCACGTTGCCGCCGGTCCGCAGCAGGCGGACGTGGGGGTACCGGGCCGCGGCCCGCTCGGGCGCGCCGTCGGTGGAGCCGTTGTCGGCCAGGATCACCTCGACCGGCCGCCGGGTCGCCGACGACAGGGACTCCAGGAACCCCTCGAGCGTGTCCCCCGGCGAGTAGGTCACCACCACGACGGGCAGCGGCGGTTCCGCCGACCGGTCACGGGCGGGGACGGGAGGCATTCCGTCAGTATCCCGAGCGCCGTCCACGGACCCGTCACCCGGACCGCCGGCTCCCTCCGGGCCGGTCACGCCTCGAGGGCGCGGGCGTAGCTGCGCAGGTGCTCGCGGGCGCAGGCCGCCCAGGTGAACCCCGCCGCCCGCCGCACCGCGGCCGCCGACAGCTCCGCGCGACGGGTCTCGTCGTCGAGCAGCCCGCGCAGGCCGTCGGCGATCCCGGCCGGAGTCGGTTCGACGTACTCCACCGCGTCGCCGCCCACCTCGGACAGGGCCAGCGACCGCGTGGTGAGCACCGCCGCGCCGCAGGCCATGGCCTCGAGCACCGGCAGCCCGAAGCCCTCGGCGGTGCTCGGATAGGCGACGACGTCGGCACCGCTCAGGAAACCGGCCAGCAGGTCGAGCGGGAGGTATCCCGGCAGGAGCAGCTCGAGCCGGTCGGGCACGCGCGCGACGACCTCGTCCACCCGCTCGTCCCAGCCCCGGCCGCCGGCGACGACGAGGGCCGGCGGGTCGGGCTGGTCGCCGACCGCCCGCATCCACCCCTCGATGAGGGCGGGCACGTTCTTGCGCGGCTCGATCGTGCCCAGGAAGGCCACGTACCGCCGCGACCGCAGGCCCAGGTGCTTGCGGACCGCCGTCCGGGCGTCGTCGCCGGGCACGGAGAACCGGGCCGGGTCCACGCCGTGGTGGGCGACGTCGATGCGGTCGGCGTCCGCGCCGATCACGCGGGCGAGCTCGTCACGGGTGGCGCGGGAGGGCACGATGCAGCGCCGGGCCAGCCGCAGCGACAGCCGGGTCCACCCGCGGAAGAACACGCGCTTGACCGGCTGGTGCATCGCGCCGTGCGTGAAGAACGTGGCGTCGTGGAGCGTGGTGACCACCGGCAGCCCGGCCCGCACGGGGAGCGTGTAGTGGGGGCAGTGCAGCACCTCGGCGCCCAGGCGGCGGGCCGCCGTCGGCAGGCCGACCTGCTCCCAGGCCAGCCGGGCCGGCCGCTCGGCGATCGACGCGGGGGCGCCGAGCAGGTCGACGCCCGGGAGCAGCGTTCCGTAGTGGTCGAGATCGGCCGCCTGGCAGACGACGCCGAGGTCGGCGCCCTCGGCCACGAGGGCCGGCAGCAGGGAGTCCACGTAGCGCCCGACGCCACCGCGATCCGCGGGGACGGCGGTGGCGTCGACGACCACGCGCGCGGAGGTGGACAGGTCTGCTCCCGGAGGACGGGCGGGGCTCGGTCTCGAGCGGAACGGTGCGCGCCGAGCCTACGAGAGGCGGCCGGGGAGGCTCCGCGCAGTCGGTGGGGTGCCGGTCAGAGCAGCTCCCCGTAGAGGTCCCACAACCGTGCCGCCGCCGCCGTCCAGCTGAAGTCCCGCGCCCGTCGCGCCCCGGCCGCGGCCAGCTCCGCGCGCCGTGCGGTCGAGCCGAGCACGTCGCGCAGCACCTCGGCGAGCGCGCCGCTGTCCCCCACCGGCACCGTCACCGTGGCGCCGCCGCCGACCTCGACGAGGGCCGGCGCGTCGGAGCTCACCACCGGCACACCGGCGGCCATGGCCTCGAGGACCGGCAGCCCGAAGCCCTCCGCCCGGCTGGGCGCCACGAGGACGGCGGCCCGCGACAGCGCCACCGCGAGGTCGGCGTCGGGAAGCCGGCCGAGCAGGTGCACCCGCTCGCCGATGCCCAGCTGATCGGCCAGGCCGCGCACGTCCACCGATCCCCACCCGGCGGGGCCGACCACCACGAGGTCGGCCCGTGGCGCGTGCGGCTCGGCCAGCGCGGCCAGCAGCACGTCGAGGCCCTTGCGCGGCTCGACCGTGGCCAGCGTCATGAGGTAGTCGCCCTCGGGCAGGCCGAGCCGGTGCGCGCGCTCGTCCGCGCCGGCGTCGAGGGCGAGCCGCCGGCTCACTCCCTCCCCCACCACGACCGGCGGACGCCGGAGCGCCACGTGCCGCGCGAGGTCCTCGGCCACCGCCCGCGTGGGCACCACGAGCGCGTCGGCCTCCCGCGCCGCCCGCTCGACCATGGCCCGGTGCCACCGGACGCCGCGCGGGGTCAGGGTCTCGGGATGGGTCCAGGGCACCGTGTCGTGCACCGTGACGACCAGCGGGCGGCCCCGGCGTGGCGGGAACAGCGGCGTCGGGGCGTGCACGAGACCCGCACCTCGCGGGGCCGGGCCGGCGCCCCGCTCCCACGCGGCGACGAGTGCCCGCCGGGGCAGCGGGAGGCGGTGCGGTGGCTCCGCACCGGCGACGCGCGCGGCGGTGACGTCCCTGTGTAAGGCCGTCCAGGGCGCGACCCGCCAGCCGTCGGGGGCCGAAGCGGCGAGCGCCTCGGCGATCTCGGCGGCGTAGCGGCCGGTGCCCCCGGGCACCGGCGCGAGGCACTGCTCGAGCAGCACGGCGAGGGTCGAGGGCTGGGCGGACATGCGCGGACTCCCGTCCCTTCCCGCACCCCGGTCGGCCGGCCGCCGACACGTCCGGACGTCGGTCCAGTCAAGCAGCAGCGCCCGCCGCGGAGAACGGCGACTCGCGAAGGCCCCTCGGGACGGCGGGTAGTCTGCGCCCTTGGCCCCCGCGCACTCCTGCGGCGGCGATCAGACGGGAGAGAACCTGCGTGCGCGCACCATCCGGTCTGCTCCCCGTCCTGCGGGTGGCCTTCCTGGTGGCGGTGCTGCTCGGCATGGCCGTCACGCTGGTCCGCCTGTGGCCCGAGGTGGCGCCGGCGCTGGCGAAGCTGAGCTGGTCCACCCTCGTGCTCAGCGCCCTGGCGGCGCTCGGCTGGCAGCTCGCCGGGCTGCAGGGCTGGCGGTCGACGCTGCGCGAGCTGGGCAGCCCGACGCCGCCGCTCGCCGCGGCCCGGATCTACCTGGTCTCCCAGCTCGGCAAGTACATCCCGGGCAGCGTCTGGGCGGCGGTGGCCATGGTCCGCCTCGGGCAGGAGACCGGGCTACCGCGCGCCCGGATGGCCTACTCGTTCGCGGTGAGCCTGGCCTTCAGCATGCTCACCGGCCTGGCGCTGGGCATCCCCGCGCTCGTCGGACGCAGCGGCCACTACGTGTACTGGGCCGTCGCCGCCTTCGTCGTCCTCGCCCCGGTGCTGCTCTGGCCGCGGCTGCTCAACTGGCTGCTGGGCCTCGGCCTGCGCGCGCTGCGCCGCGGGCGCCTCGAGCAGCCGCTGAGCGGGGCGGGCATCACCCGCATCATCGCCTGGTACCTGCTCACGTGGCTGCTGGGCGGGCTGCACATCCTGGCGCTCGCGGTGGGGATGGGCGCCGATCCCGCGGGGGCCCTGTTCCCGAGCATCGCGGCGTTCGCCGTGGCCAGCACGCTCGGCGTCCTCTTCATCATCGCGCCCGCGGGAGCCGGGGTCCGCGACGTGCTCATGGTGCTCCTGCTGGCCGACGTCGTCGGCGTGCCGGGTGCCACGGCGATCGCGTTGATCTCCCGCGTCACCTTCATCCTGTGGGACCTCGCGGGGGCCGGCGCCTCGTCCCTGCTGTGGCACCACGCCCGCCGGCGGTCGCCGCAGCCCCAGGACGCCATGGCGGGGGCAGCCCGAGCAGACGAGGAGCGATGACGTGCACGTGACGCTGATCGGCCCGACCCACCCGTACAAGGGTGGCGTCGCCCAGCACACGACGACGCTGGCGCACGAGCTGACCGCCGCCGGACACGACGTCGACCTGGTGTCCTGGTCCGCCCAGTACCCCTCGAAGCTCTACCCCGGCGTGCAGCGCGTCCAGGAACCGGAGATCCCGGTCTTCCCGCGCACGCGCTACCCGCTCGCCTGGTTCCGGCCCGACAGCTGGTGGCGTCTGGGCCGGTCCCTGCGCCGGACGGGCGGGCTCGTGGTCTTCGTCCTCGTGACACCCGTCCAGATCCCGGCCTACCTGGTCATGCTCGCGGCACTGGGCCGGCGGCGGAACGGCGAGCGGCCCACCACGGCGGTCATCTGCCACAACGTGCTGCCGCACGAGACCAAGCCCGGTGACCGGCAGCTGGTGCGGGCGCTGCTCGCCCGCACCGACGTCGCGCTCGTGCACTCCGACACCGAGGCCCAGCTCGCCCGCGACCACGGCGCCCGCGACGTCCGCACCTGCGAGCTGCCCACCTTCGGGCCCGCTGCCCGGAGCGTCCCGACGGGCGCGAAGGGCGGGGACGGCCTGCTCTTCTTCGGGTTCATCCGCCCCTACAAGGGCGTCGAGGTGCTGCTCCGGGCCGTGGCGCGCGTGCCCGGTGTCCGGCTGAGGGTCGCCGGGGAGTCGTGGAACGGGGAGGAGGCCCTGCGCGGCCTCGTCACGGAACTCGGCCTCACCGACCGCGTCGACCTGCGGCTGACCTACCTTCCCGACGACGAGCTCGACCGCCTCCTCGGCGCGGCGGACGCCCTCGTCGTCCCCTACCTGTCGGGGACGGGCACCCAGCACGTGCGCGTGGCGCAGCGCCACGGCCTCCCGGTGATCGCCAGCCGGATCAGCACGATCCCGGACCAGGTCGACGACGGCGTCGACGGCCTGCTCGTGCGGCCCGGCGACGTCGACGACCTCGCCGACGCCATCAGCCGTCTCTACGAACCCGGCCGGCTGGAGCAGCTCCGCTCGGCGGTCATGGCCCCGGATCCGGCCGCTCTCTGGCGGCCGTACGTCGCGCTCCTCACCGGGGTTCCCGAGCCGACGGCTCCCTCCGTCGCCTGAGCGTCGGACCGGGCCATCCGGTCAGCGGGGGCGCGCCAGGAAGTTCCACTCCTCGCCTGCGGCGACCACCTCGGCGAACCGCTGCCGGTCCAGCGGCACCCCGTCGACGGTCTGCGGGTCGTAGTCCAGTTCGGTGAGCAGATCGTGGATGCGCCGGGTGCGGTCGACGTCGCTGCGCCGTCCGTACTGGTGCTCGAGCGCGAGCAGGGGGCGGTGCTCGGTCAGCACGCGGCGGCCACCGAGGAGCGCTTCGAGTTCGCCGCCCTCGACGTCGACCTTGATCAGCGCCGGCGCGTACCCGGCGGGGAGGGCGTCGTCGAGCGTCGTCACCTCGACCTCGATCTCCTCGACCGCGGCGTCCAGGGAGAGATCGAGGGTGGCGGAGATCCCGGAGCGGGACGGGCGGTCGGGCACCAGCGTGAACGACGTCCGGCCGGGGGCGTCGCCGACCGCCTGGGCCCGGACGTCGACTCCGGGGAAGCGCGTCGCCAGGTTCCGCGCGAGGGCCGGCACGGGCTCGAAGGCGATGTGCCGGCCCTGCGGGCAGCCGGCGACCATCGCGTCCAGGATGTAGCCCACGTTCGCCCCGACGTCGACACAGGCGGCGTCCGCGGGCAGCGAACGGATCAGCGCCCGCAGCGCCTCGTCGTCCCGGTGGTTCTTGCGCACGGTGCGCCGCGGATCGAGCGACATGAGGGCGCGGGCCGGACGCTCGAGCGGCGAGCCGACGAGCAGGCGCTTGGCCTTCGTCAGCACGGACACAGCCCGGACCGCCGGCGCATCGAACGCCATCTGGTGATCATCCGGGCAGCATGGCAGGCGGCGCGGCTGCCGCCCATGCCCGGTCGCGCGGGCTCAGCCCCCGGCGGCAAGGACGAGGTGAGTCTCGAGCGGCTCGGGCGGTTGCGACGCCCCCGCACCCCGGGGAGCCACGGGAGTCTTCCTCGCGATCCAGATGTAGGTCGGCAGCAACCAGCGCGCCAGGTGACGGCTGCGGGGCCCGAGGTGCCGGCCCACCGCGGCGGACATGGGACCGGCCACGTCGTCCGCGGCGAAGAGTTCCGGGTTGGCCACCACGGTGAAGCTGTAGTCGTAGACGTAGAGGCCGCCGGTCAGGCGCTGGAGCCCCGGCAGCGTCCGGTAGTGCTCGTAGTAGGTGTCGGCCCGCCCGGACAGGCGGACGTACCGATCGGCCACGGGGCGCGGCAGCCAGGACAGGAACGGCAGCCGGTAGTGCGGCTCGATGACGCCGAGACGGTTGCCCAGCCCGAGATAGAGGATGCCGTCGGGCTTGAGGACACGCCGGATCTCGGCCATGACGAGGTCCGGGTCGACGACGTGCTCGTAGATGTGGTTGAAGACCACGACGTCGAGGCTCTCGTCGTCGAAGGGGAGCGACTCACCATCGGTGGAGAGGAATGTGCACCGCGGATCGCGCTCCCGGCGTGCCTTGGCGAGTCCCGGTTCGTCGATGTCCACGCCGATGCCGTGGGCACCGTCGACCGTGGCGGCTTCGACCAACCAGCCCAGTGAGCAGCCGACGTCGAGGAAGGTCAGGCCGGCGAGGTCGTCGCGACCGAGGTGATACCTCACGACGCTGAGGATCTTGCGCGCCTTCTGCCGGCGCTGCTCCTCGTCGCGCATCCGTTCCTGGATCTCGGAGTACGCCAGTTGCTTCTCGCGAACGGGCTTGTCGCGGGCAGTGGCCACGAGGCACCTTCATCAGTAGGCGGATGTCGGAATCGCCGAAGGCTAACGACACCTTGCCCCGATCGGGCCGCCCGTCGCTCCGTATCGCCCGGCAGGGCGACACGGAGCGAACCGCTCAGGTCTCGCCGCGGGACCGCACGATCAGGTCGGCGAGCAGCGCCAGCGTGAAGATCAGCAGGCCACTGATGAACAGCAGCACCGCATTGGTGGTGATGCCGAAGTCGTACCGGATGACATCGACGATGCCCTTCACGAAGGACAGGCCGAGCAGGGTCAACGCGATCGGCATGAGGACCTTGATCGGGTTGAAGTACATGACCATGCGCAGCACCTGCAGGATGTACCGGTAGGCGTCCTTGACGAAGTGGAACTTCGAGCTGCCGGACCGCTTCGAGTACTCGATCGGCAGGTAGTCGACCGGGTGCTGGTTGGACAGGAACGACATCGTGATCGTCGTGACGCAGCTGAACCCGGGCGGCAGCAGCCGCAGGTAGGGCAGCGAGACGTCGCGGCGGAACGCGCGCAGACCCGAGTTCAGGTCGGGGATCTTGGTGGACGACAGCTTCTCGGCGAACTTGCGGATCACCCACTTCGCCGGTACCCGGAGGAGCTTGTGCGTGCCCTCCTCGGAGGTGCGGGCACCCACGACCTGGTCGACCCCGGGGTTCTGCTCGAGGTACCGGACGAACTCCGGGATCCGCTCGTTGGGGTAGGTCATGTCCGCGTCGGTCCAGACCACGATGCGACCGAAGGCCTCACGGGTGCCGATGCGGCGGGCCGTGCCCGAGCCACCGTTGGTGCGGAAGGGCATCAGCCGCATGTTCGGGTGCGTGGCCAGCGCGCCCTCGAGGACCTGGAGCGTGTTGTCGGTCGACTTGTCGTCGATGACGAGCAGCTCGTAGCTGTAGCCGCTGGCATCCATGGCCGCCGTGATGCGGTCGATCTCCTGCATCACGTGGTCCTGCTCGTTGTAGCAGGGCAGGACGACGGTCACGTCGAGGGTGTTCTGCCCGCTCGGCGTGGGAGCCGAGGTCACGGACATGTGCACGGGGGCTGACACGGTGGTGGGACCGGCGGGGGCGGGACCCGCGAGACCGGAGGAAGTACCCACGAGACCGGAGGATGTTGCTGTCACGCCAGCCGACGTTACCTGGCTCCGGACAGTGACCGCCGCCCGCGTCCCCCATGCGCCACGTGCGTCACACGAGCCGTTCCTGACCCGCGAGGACGGCCCGTGGGGGGCGGATCCGGGGCTATGCCCGGCCGGCGTCCACGACGTCCAGGTCGTGCCGCACCATGCGCGCCACGATCTCCTCGAAGCCGACCGTCGGCGCCCAGCCGAGCGCGTCGCCGGCCCGCCGGGGGTCGCCCACCTGGACCGGGGCGTCCGAGGGCCGGGCGAAGCGCGCGTCGAGCACGACCCGCTCCTCCCAGCCGTCGACCCCCGCCGCCTCGAACGCGGCGGCCACGAAGTCGCGGACGCTGTGCGCCACGCCGGTCGCGATGACATAGGTGCCGGGCGCGTCCGACCGGGCGGCCAGCTGCATCGCACGGACGTAGTCGGGCGCCCAACCCCAGTCACGGCGCGCGTCGAGGTTCCCCAGCGACAGCTCGTCCTGCAGGCCACGGGCGATCCGGGCCGCTCCCGCGGTGATCTTGCGGGTGACGAAAGCCTCCGGGCGCCGGGGTGACTCGTGGTTGTAGAGGATGCAGCTCGACGCGTGCAGCCCGCGGGCACGCCAGACACCCACCAGGTGGTGCGCATAGGCCTTGGCCGCACCGTACGGCGTCACCGGTGCCACGGGCGTGTCCTCGGTCTGCGGCACCTGCTCGGCGGCCCCGAAGATCTCCGCGCTCGACGCCTGGACCACCCGGACGGCGGTGCCCGACCGCTCCTGCAGGTCGTGGGCCGCCTTGAGCACGTGACCCGGAGCGACCCCGCTGACCTGCGCGGTCAGACCCGGCTCCTGCCAGGAGAGGGCGACGGACGAGATCCCACCGAGGTTGTAGATCTCGCCCGGCGCCACCTCCGCGACCAGCGACTCCAGCGCCCGCCCGTCGGTGAGGTCCCCGACGTGCTGGTGGACCGCGTCCGGCAGCGGGTGCTCACCCGAGCCGGGCGAGCCCGAGCGCACCAGCGCGTGGACCTCCGCCCCCTCGGCCAGGAGCAGCTCGACCAGGTAGCTGCCGTCCTGCCCGGTGGCGCCGGTGACCAGGGCCCGGACGGGCGTCACCGGCCCGCGAGCTGCTTCTGCTCCGCCAGGTCGTTGTCGACCATCATGCGCACGAGGTCCTCGAAGCCGACCTTCGGCGTCCAGCCCAGCTTCTCGCGGGCCTTCGACGGGTCGCCGATGAGCAGATCGACCTCGGCCGGCCGGAAGAATCGCGGGTCCTGGAAGACTTTGTCCGCCCAGTCGTCGATGCCGACGTGACGGAAGGCGACGTCGAGCAGCTCCCGGATCGAGTGCGTTTCACCGGTGGCGACGACGTAGTCGTCGGCCTCGTCCTGCTGCAGCATCAGCCACATCGCCTCGACGTAGTCACCGGCGAAGCCCCAGTCGCGCTTCGCGTCGAGGTTGCCCAGCGCGATCTGGTCCTGGAGGCCGAGCGAGATCCGGGCGACGGCCTGGGTGACCTTGCGGGTCACGAACTCGGGCCCGCGGCGCGGCGACTCGTGGTTGAAGAGGATGCCCGACGAGGCGTGCATGCCGTAGGACTCGCGGTAGTTGATGGTCATGTAGTGGCCGAACACCTTGGCGACGCCGTACGGCGACCGCGGCCACAGCAGGGTGCTCTCGCGCTGCGGGACGTCCTGGACCTTGCCGAACATCTCGGAGCTGGAGGCCTGGTAGAAGCGCACCTTCGCGAGGTCGTCGCCCGCGTAGAGCCGCGTCGCCTCGAGGACGTTCAGCACGCCCTGACCGGTGACGTCGGCGGTGATGCTGGCGTTCTCCCAGGAGTAGGCGACGAACGAGATCGCGCCCAGGTTGTAGACCTCGTCGGGCTGGGCCACGCCGAACGCGCGGATCAGGCTGGCCAGGTCCGTGATGTCACCGGTGAGCAGCTTGACGTCCGGGACGGTGCGCTTCACCAGATCGATCTTCGGGTTGTTCTGACCGCGGATCAGGCCGTAGACCTCGTACCCCTTGGAGAGCAGCAGCTCGGAGAGGTAGAGGCCGTCCTGGCCGGTGATCCCGGTGATGAGCGCGCGCTTCATTCGTCCTTCAATCCTCGGGTTCGGAGAACGGGCGACAGCCTAGCGAGCCACGGCGGTGCGCCCGGCGGGCCACCTGGGTCCCGGCTCCTGCGCGGGCCGGTCCACCGACGTCACCGTACGTATGATCTGCCGGTGCCGCCCTTCATCTCCTACGCCCAGAACCGCGAGGACGTGGTGCTCTTCCGAGCACTGGGCCACGTCCCTTCGGGCCGATACGTGGAGGTGGGGGCCAACCACCCGACCCACGACTCCGCCACGCGCGCCTTCTACGACCGCGGCTGGAGCGGGCTGACCGTCGAGCCGGTGCCGCACTTCGCGGAGCTGCACCGCGAGGAGCGCCCGCGGGACACGCTGGTCCAGGCGGCCGTCACCGACGACGCGCCGGGCGAGGTGACCCTGCACGTCGTCGCCGACACGGGGCTGTCCACGATCGTCGACGCGATCAACGAGCAGCACGCGGCCGCCGGCATCGCCAGCGAGGAGCTCACCGTGCCGGCCGTCCGGCTGGACACGCTGCTGACCGACCAGGGCTGGTCGGCCGACGACCCGATCCACTTCCTCCTCGTCGACGTCGAGGGCGCCGAGCAGGCCGTGCTGCGCAGCATCGACCTCGAGCGGTGGCGGCCGTGGGTGCTCGTCATCGAGGCGACCAAGCCGAACTCGACGGAGTCGACCCACGACGAGTGGGAGGACGGCGTCCTCGCCGCGGGCTACGAGTTCTGCCTGTTCGACGGGCTGTCGCGCTACTACGTGGCCAAGGAGCACGCGCCGGAGCTGAAGGCCGCCCTCAGTTATCCCGCCTGCGTGCTCGACGACTACCTCACCCACAGCCACGACCGGGCGCTGCAGGACGCCGTCCGGGCCCGGCAGGACGTCGACCGGCTGCTCGTCGAGACGACGCACTGGCGCACGGTGGCGCTCACCCAGTGGGCGGACGTGGTGGGAGCGGTCGGGATTGCGGCCTCGGAGGAGCGGGCCCACCTGCTCTCCGAGCTCGACGCGATCCGGAACACGGTGTCCTGGCGCGTCACCCGGCCGCTGCGGGGCGTCCGCACCCTGCTCGACCGGGCCCGCCAGTCATGACGTCCGGAGATCCCGCGACCACCCTCGGACCCCGCACCGCCCTCATCTCCCTGGACCAGCGGTTCGCGCAGGCGGCGACCGTGCTGCTCGACCCGATGCCCGAGCTGCCGCAGACCGAGCACCCCGGCGCCGTCGCGTCGGTCCTGCTGCCGCTCCTCGTCGAGCACTGCCGGGCCCGCGGGCGCACCGAGGCCCAGTGGCTGGTGCTCACGGCGGCGTTCGGGGCCTTCCCCACGACCGACCAGCTGCTCGAGTTCGGCCGCCGTCTGGAGTTCCAGCCGGCGCACCACGCCCAGACCCAGCTGCTCGCCGACATGGTCGCCGACGCCGGGCGCGGCCGCCTGGACCTGCCGATGACGGTGGTCACCGGGGGCGCGCTCGTCGACGTCGACCACTCGGCGCGCAACGACACGCACACCGGGATCCACCGGGTCGTCCGCGAGACGACCCCGCGGTGGCGGGACCGGCACGGCGCGCAGGCCGTCGCGTGGATCGACCAGTACTCGGCGTTCCGGGTCCTGTCGCCCGAGGAGGAGGCCCGGATCTTCTCCTACGGGCGCCCGGTTCCCGGAGGTCAGGACGACGGAGCGGCCGCGCGGCCCACCACGCTCGTCGTGCCCTGGCGCAGCACCGTCGTGCTCGTCGACGTGCCCAACACCCAGGCCGACGAGCAGCTCGCGGCACTGGCCCGCTTCTCCGGGAACACGCTGGCCCTGATCGGCTACGACATGATCCCGATCACCAGCGCCGACACACGCCCGTTCTCCGACTCGGTCGCCTTCGGGCAGTACCTGTCCGTGGTGAAGCACGCCCACCGCGTGGCCGGGATCAGCGGCTCGGCGACGGCGGAGTTCAGCGGCTTCGCCGACGCGTTGCGCGCGCAGGGTCTGCCGGGCCCGGAGGTGCGCACCGTCGAGCTGGTCACCGAGCCGCCCGCGGACAGCGCCACCGTGCCGGTCCCGGCCGGCACCCGCCCGGTCGTCCTGTGCACCGGCAGCCGCGAGCCGCACAAGAACCAGCGGGCGGTGCTGCACGCCGCCGAGCGGCTCTGGCGTGAGGGCCTCGACTTCGAGGTGCGGCTGGTCGGGGGCCGCGGCTGGAACGAGGACGTCCTGCGCCCGGCGGCCAACCGCCTGCACGCCGCCGGCCGTCCCCTCACCGAGCTCGGCCGGGTCAGTGACGCCGAGCTGACCGCCCAGCTGCGCGCCGCCGACCTCGTCGTCTTCGTCTCGCTGCACGAGGGCTACGGGCTGCCGGTCGCCGAGGCGCTGGCCTGCGGCACCCCCGTCCTCACCTCGAACTTCGGCAGCCAGGCCGAGATCGCGCGCGGCGGCGGCTGCGTGACCGTCGACCCCCGCGACGACGACGCCCTGACCGGGGCCCTCCGGAACCTGCTGACCGAGCCGGACGAACTGGCGCGTCTCCGGGCGGAGATCGCCGACCGGCCGGTGCGGACGTGGGCCGAGTACGCCGACGACCTCTGGACCTACCTCGTCCGGGGAGAGGGTGCCGCGTGACCTCCCTGCTCAACCGCGTCCGCCGCAATGTCCCCACACCGGCGGCGCACGCCGAGGCCTGGGGCCGCCGCGTGCCGGCCGTGCGCACCGCGCTCGGCGCGGCCGCCGTGCCCGACGCCCCCGTCTCCGGGGTCGCGGACCTCGCCGCCGCCCTCGGCGACGTCGTCGATCACCGCGACCGCGGCCACGTCTGGCTGGTGCTCGCGGCGCTGACCGGCCGGCTGCCCGACCACACCACCGTCGTCGAGGTCGCCCGGGCGGCGGAGTTCGACGACGGCGCGTCGCTCTGGGCGGCGGTCGCCGAGCGGACCACCGCCCGCAGCGCCCGACGGCAGGTGCGCGTCGCCGTCGACGAGGTGCTCGTCGACGTCGCCCACACCGCGGCGACCCCGCTGGCCACCGGCATCCAGCGCGTCGCCCGGGAGACCACCCGTCGCTGGCTGGCCACCCGGCAGTGCACGCCGATCTCCTGGACCGACGGCTACGAGTCCGTGCGCGAGCTCACCGCGACCGAGCTGGGCCGGTTCGGCGCCACCGCGCCCGGCGCCGCGGAGGAGCCGGCGGACACGACCGTCGTCGTCCCGTGGCGGGCCACCTATGTCGTCGCCGAGCTCGCCGCGGAACCCGAGCGCAGCGCCCGGCTGCTCGCCCTCGCGGCGCTCACCCCCAACCGCACCGGAGTCATCGGCTTCGACTGCGTGCCGCTCACCTCGGCGGAGACGACCCAGCTCGGCTTCGCCGGAGTGTTCGCCGGCAACCTGGCCGCCGTCCGCTCCTTCGACCGGATCGCGACGATCTCGCAGGCCGCCGCCACCGAGTACTCCGGCTGGCGGGCGATGCTGACCGCCATCGGCCTGACCGGGCCGGCCATCGCCTCGGTGCCGCTGCCCGTCGAGGGCGAGGAGCCGACGGAGGAAGACCTCGCCGAGGCGCGGGAGAGGTTCCGGCTGGACCCGTTGCCGCTCGTTCTGGTGGTCGGCAGCCACGAGCCGCGCAAGAACCATCTCGCGGTGCTGCACGCGGCCGAGCTGCTGTGGCGCGAGGGCCTGCGCTTCAGCCTGAGCTTCGTCGGCGGCAACTCCTGGAACAGCGACGCCTTCTCCCGGCGGCTGACCGAGCTGCAGCGCGGCGGCCGCCCGGTCGACACCGAGAGCCGGCTCTCCGACGGTCAGCTGTGGGCCGCCTACCGGCTGGCCCGCTGCACCGTGTTCCCGTCACTCAACGAGGGCTTCGGGCTGCCGGTCGCGGAGTCCCTGGCGGCCGGCACCCCGGCCATCACGTCGGACTTCGGCAGCATGCTCGAGATTGCCGCGGACGGCGGGGCGCTGACGGTCGACCCGCACGACGACCACGCGCTGGCCGACGCCCTGCGGCAGCTGCTCACCGACGACGCCCTGCACACCCGGCTGCACCGCGCGGCGCTCGCGCGCCCGCCCCGCACCTGGGACATGTACGCCGACGAGGTGTGGGACTTCCTGGTCGAGGGCTGACCGCGCCCGACTGGGCGCACGAGACATGTCGATCCCGGCTCCGCGCCGCACCGCGCGGGCTGGGTAGGAAGGTGCCATGAGTTCCCATCCCGCCCCCGACCTGTCGCGGCTGCCCGAGGAGATCCGGGGCCGCGTCCGGCTGACGACGTCCTGCCACGACTGCGACGTCCTGCCGAAGGTCGAGGCCGCCGGCCAGGTGGTCACCCGCGAGGACGGCCGCGAGGTCCAGGTCATGCACAACGGCGTGGTGGTGGAGGCGGGCGGCTACTTCGGCGACTGGATGGCCGAGATCATCCGCTGCCTGCGCGGGCACCACGAGCCGCAGGAGGAGCTGGCCTTCGCGCGCGTCCTCGACCGCCTGGCCGACGGCGCGGATCGGCCGCTGACCGCCATCGAGCTCGGCTCCTTCTGGGCCTACTACTCCCTGTGGTTCCTCGACCGGTTCCCGGACGGCCGGGTGGTGGCGATGGAGCCGGATCCGCTGAACCTGGAGCTGGGCAAGCGGAACTTCGAGCTCAACGGCCGCACCGGCACGTTCGTGCAGGGGGTCATCGGGCCGCGTCCCGGCGAGACCACCGACTTCGCGTCCGAGACCGACGGCCGCACGCATGCCGTGACGCAGATGAGCCTCGAGACCCTGATGGCCGAGGGCGGCATGGACCACGTGGACCTGCTGCTCTGCGACATCCAGGGCGGGGAGCAGTACTTCTTCACGCAGGCGATGGACCTGCTCCGCCGCGGTGCGGTGCGCTTCGCGGTCGTCTCGACCCATCACCACAGCATCTCCGGCGACCCGCTCACGCATCAGAAGGTGCTCGAGCTGTTCCGCGGGCTGGGCGCGCACATCGTCGTCGAGCACACGGTCGGCGAGTCGTTCAGCGGGGACGGACTGATCGTCGTCTCCTTCGACCCGGCCGCCGACGGCGACTTCGTCGTCGAGACGAGCATGGCCCGGCAGGGCGACTCGCTCTTCGGGGCCGTCGAGTACGACCTGGCGCACGCGCAGGAGCAGGTGCGGGCGCTGACGGCCGACCGCGACCGGCTGGAGCAGGCCGCGCGGAGCGCCGCGGAGGAGGCCCGGGCCCGCTCGGAGGAGCTCTCCCTCGTGCGCGCCACCCGGCTCTGGCGCTGGTCGGCCGGGGCGCGGCGGATCTGGTCGCGGCTGCGCACGGTCCGCGATCGGGTGCGGGCCGGCTGACCGGCATGAGGCTGGCACTCGACGCCACTCCCCTGCTGGGCCAGCGCAGCGGTGTCGGCCGGTACGTGACCGGGCTGCTGCAGGGCCTCGCCGAGGCGGCCCCGGACCTGCATCCGCGCCTGACGCTGTTCAGCGTCCGGGGACAACTGCCCGCCGACGTGCCCGCCACGGCCCGGCGCGCGCCGGGCCGGTTCCCCGCCCGGCTCCTGCGCCCGCTCTGGGCGCGCACCCCGTTCCCGCCCGTGGAGATCCTCTCCGGCCTGGTCGACGTGTTCCACGGCACCAACTTCGTGCTGCCCCCTGCGGCGCGGGCCGGCGGCGTGGTCACCGTCCACGACCTGGCGTTCCTCCGCTTCCCGGAGACCGTGACCGGCGACGTCGAGCACTACCGCGAGCTCGTGCCCCGGGCCCTCCGGCGGGCCGGAGCGGTCGTCACGGTCAGCGAGGCCGTCGCCGAGGAGGTCCGCGCGGAGTACGGGTCGATCGTGCCGCCGGTCTTCGTGGCGCCCAACGGCGTCGACGCGAGCTGGGCCGGTGCCGAGCCGGCCCCGCCGGCGACTCTGAAACGGCTCGGGATCCCCGACCGGTACCTCCTGTTCGTGGGCAACCTGGAGCCCCGGAAGAACCTCGGGATGCTCCTCGCGGCCCACCGGGACGCCCGCCGGGCGGATCCCGCCGTCCCTCCCCTGGTCCTCTGCGGCCCCGCGGGCTGGGGCGACCGGTGGAGCGGCCAGGGGCCCGATCCCGACCACGTCGTCCTGGCCGGCTACCTCTCCGACGGCGACCTGCTCGCCGTGGTGGCCGGGGCGGCCGCGGTGTGCATGCCGTCGATCTACGAGGGGTTCGGACTGCCCGTCCTCGAGGGGCTGGCGGCCGGCCGCCCGGTCCTGGCCAGCGACATCCCCGCGCACCGGGAGATCGCCGAGGGCTCGGCCACCCTGCTGCCGGCCGACGATCCGGACGCGTGGGCGGCGTCGATGCTGGCGCTCGACGGGCTGCCCGGCACCGCCGCGACCCGTCGCGCGCACGCCGCCGGTTTCACCTGGCGGAGGAGCGCGGACCGGCACCTCGAGGCCTACCGCAGCGTCACCTGACACCTCGGCTGCGGTGACGAGGGTCGTACCATCCACAGGTGCCCGCCGATTCCCCGTTCATCTCCTTCGGACGGAACGGGGAGGACGTCGTCCTGCATCGGGCACTCGGGCACGGGGCCACCGGCCGGTACGTCGACGTCCGCCCGGCGCAGCCGACCGACTCCTCGGTCACGCGCGCCTTCTACGACCGGGGCTGGAGCGGCGTCGTCGTCGACCCGGTCGCCGGTTCCGCTGCGGCATTCCGCCGCGAGCGGCCCAGGGACACCCTCGTCGACGTGCTCGACGGGCACCTCGACGAGGGCGCCGAGATCCAGTTCATGGTCGTGGGCCCGGCCGGCTCGGAGCCGGCCCTCGCCGGCGTCGACCTGCGCCGGTGGCGCCCCTGGGTGCTCGTGCTCGCCGGCGCCGGACCGGCCCCGGCCCCTCCGCAGGAGGACCGGAGCGTGCTCGACGCGGGATACGAGTTCTGCCTCTTCGACGGGACCTCCCGCTTCTACGTGGCCGCCGAGCGCGCGGACTCCCTCCGGGCCGCGCTGAGCTACCCGGCCAACGCCGACGACGACTTCGTCCCCGCCCGCTGGCACGAGCTGGCTCAGGAGCTGGGCGCGCTCCGGTCCGCCCACGACGAGGCGCTTGAGGAGCTGGTCCGCTGGCGGGGCGCCGTCCTGGCGCGGTGGTCCGACGCCGTCGGCACCTCCCTGGGCGCGGGTAGCTCGGCCGGCCGGGGCAGCCACGAGGTGGTGCGCCTCCGCGAGGAACTCGCCGCGATGCAGGCGACCGTCTCGTGGCGCGTCACCGCGCCGCTGCGGGCGTTGCAGCAGCGACGGCTCCGCGCGTGGCGATGACCGTCGCCGCAGAGGGAATCGCTCCGGACACGACCGCTCCGGAGGGCGCCGCTCCGGCGGGGAGTGCCGACCGGCTCGCCGCCCTGCGGCAGCGACTGGGCGCCGCCGCCGGGGTGCTCGGCCTCGATGCGGAGACGGACGCCGATCCCACCGTCGCGGTCTCCCAGCTGTACGGCCGCCTCGTGGAGCACGTGCACGCCCAGCGGGCGACGGACTCCCTGTGGCTGCTCATGACCGCGCTCGCCGGGGTCCTCCCCCAGCCCGACGACGTCACGGCCGCCGTCCGCGCGCGGGACCTGCGCCGCTCCGGCGACTTCGCGACCTGGCTGCTGGAGGCCGGCTACCTCGCCGCCTGCGCCGCGGGCAGCCCCGACCTCGAGATGGACGTCGTCGACTCCGGCGTGGTGGTGGACGTGGACTTCGCCGCCACGCACGAGCTGCACACCGGCATCCAGCGCGTGGTGCGCGAGACCCTGCCCCGCTGGCACCGCGAGCACGAGTTCACGCTGGTGGCCTGGACCGATCCCGGCGGCGCGATGCGGCACCTGCTCCCCCACGAGAGCGACCGCATCCTCCGCTGGCACGAGCACGCCACCCGCGTCCGGGCCGACGACGCGGTCGCGCCCCGCCAACGGCCCCGCCACCGCCTCGTCGTCCCGTGGCGGAGCTGGGTCGTCGTGCCCGAGAACCCGCCGCCGGAGCACTGCCCCGCACTGGCCGCGCTGTCGCTCTACTCGGGCAGCCGCACGGCGCTCATCGGCTACGACTGCATCCCGGCGATCAGCCCCGAGCTGATCCACCCGGGCCTGCCCGACCGCTTCATGCGCTACCTGGAGGCGGTCAAACACGCGCACCGCGTCGCGGGCATCAGCGGCGCCGCGACCCGCGAGTTCGAGGGGTTCGTCGACATGCTGGCGGCCCAGGGGCTGCCCGGGCCGACCGTCGTGGAGTGCATCCTGCCCGTCGAGATGCCGCCCGGCGAGCCGGTCGGATCGACCGGGGCCCCGCTGGTCGTCTGCATCGGCAGCTTCGAACCGCGGAAGAACCAGCTGGCGGTGCTGGCGGCTGCCGAGCAGCTCTGGCGGGAGGGCCTGGACTTCCGCCTGGAGTTCATCGGCGGCAGCGGCATGGCCACCGAGTTCGACGCGACGATGGCCCGGCTCGTCCGTGCCGGGCGGCCGGTCCGCCGCCGGACGGCGATCAGCGACGAGTTGCTCTGGGGAACGGTCCGCTCCGCGCGCTTCACGGTGTTCGTCTCGCTGCACGAGGGGTTCGGCCTGCCGGTCGCCGAGTCGCTCGCCTGCGGCACACCCTGCCTGACCAGCGACACCGGCAGCACCCGCGAGATCGCCGACGGCGGGGGCGCGCTGACCGTGGACCCGCTGGACGACCTGGCGATCGCCGACCAGATGCGCCGGCTGCTGACCGACGACGAGCTGGTGGCCACCCTGCGTGAGGAGGCGCTGCGGCGCCCGCCGCGCACCTGGGACGACTACGCCGCCGAGCTGTGGGACGCGCTGGTGCTCTCCGCCCCCTCCGCGGAGCCCGGTCGATGAGCGTGCGCACCGCGGCCGCCGTCGGCACGCCCCTGTCGCTCTCGGCCCGCCTGGGCGCCGTCGCGCCCGCGGAACGCGCGGCGCTGCTGCGCCGCATCGCCCTGGTCGTGGCCACGCTCTCGGGTGCGCCTGCCCCCGCCGGGCGCGCCGAGCTCGTCGCCCGCTTCGAGCAGCTCCTCGAGCCGGCCGACGCCTCCGCCGTGTGGCTCGCGTTGTCGGTCCTCGAGGCACGACTGGCGACGACGCCGGAGGTCCGCCGTGCCGTCCGGGCGATCCGGCTCGACGGGCCGGGAGCCGCCTTCGGCGCGCGTCCGGCCCAGGTCGCGGCCACCTGGCTGGCCCGGTTCGGCCCCCGGCCCGACGTCCGCGTGCTCACCGACGCCGTCCTCGTCGACGTCGACCACACCGCCCGCGCCGGTCTGGCGACCGGCATCCAGCGGGTCGCCCGCGAGACCGTCCGACGCTGGCGCGAGCACCACGACGTGACGCTCGTCGGCTGGGGTGGCGAGTACCGGCGCCTGCGGCTGCTCACGCCTGCGGAGTGCACCAAGGCGCTGACCGGCACCGGAACCACCGAGCAGGACGCGTCGACGGACGTCGTCGTCGTGCCGTGGCGGTCGACCTACCTGCTCCCCGAGCTCTCGCCCGAGCGGCCGCGGAACGAGCGCATCGCCGCCCTCGCGCAGTTCGCGCGCTGCCGCACCGGGGTCATCGGCTTCGACTGCGTACCCATGACGACGGCGGAGACGACCGCGCTGGGCGTCAGCGAGGCGTTCGCGACCAACCTCGCCGCCGTCCGGCACATGGACACGGTGTCGACCATCTCGGCGGCGGCCGCCGTCGAGTACGGGGGCTGGCGCACGATGCTGACCTCCGTGGGTCAGAAGGGCCCGGAGATCTCGGTCGACCTGCTGCCCAGCGAAGTGCCCGAGAGCACGCCGGCCGAGCTCGACGCCGCCCGCGAGCGCCTGGTGATCGCCGGCGTGCCCATGGTGCTGTGCGTGGGAACGCGGGAGCCGCGCAAGAACCACCTGGCCCTGCTGCACGCGGCGGAACTCCTGTGGCGGGAGGGACTGCACTTCAATCTTGTTCTCGTGGGCGGCCGATCGTGGAACGACGGCCGATTCGCCCAGGAACTGGCCCTGGCGCAGGCCGCGAACCGTCCCGTCGAGACCGTCACGACGATGCCGGACAGCATGTTGTGGGCGGCCTACCGCCTCGCTCGATGTATGGTCTTCCCGTCCTTGAACGAGGGCTTCGGGCTGCCCATCGCCGAGGCACTGTCCTGCGGCACCCCCGTCGTCACGTCGAACTACGGCTCGATGGCGGAGATCGCGGCGGACGGCGGCGCGCTCCTCGTGGATCCGCGCGACGACTACAGCATCGCGGCGGGCATCCGGACGGTCCTCACGGACGACGAGGTGCACCGGCGACTCGCCACCGAGGCGCGCGCCCGCCCGCGGAGGACCTGGGAGCAGTATGCCGGCGACGTGTGGAGCGCCCTGGCGGGATGAGTTCGCCGAAGCCGGTCCGCCCCTCGCCCGGAACGAGAAGGTACGAGGAGCGATGAGGAACCCTGAAGCCGTGACGCGCAGTGCTCGCCTCCTCCAGGAGCCCTGGCAGACCAGCGCGCCCAGCGGCGGCCTGTTCAAGGGCACCGGCCGGTCGGTGCGCGAGATCGTCGCGCGGCGTGAGCTGCTGAACCTCCTGGTCCGGCGCGAGCTCAAGGCCCGCTACAAGGACAGCTCCCTGGGCTTCCTCTGGAGCCTCCTGCGGCCGCTGTCCATCCTGCTCGTCTACTACGTGGCGATCGGCAAGTTCCTCGGCGCCGAGCGCTCGATCCCCGACTTCGCGATCTACATCTTCACCGGGCTGATCGCCTGGCAGCTGTTCTCCGAGATCGTCAGCTCCAGCACCGGGTCGATCGTGAACAACGCCGGGCTGGTGCGGAAGGTCTACCTGCCGCGCGAGATCTTCCCGCTCAGCACGGTCGGCGGGGCCCTCTTCAACTTCGCCACCCAGATGGTCATCCTGCTCGCCGCGGTGGTCCTCCTCGGGCGCGTGCCGACCGGCAGCCGGCTCCTGTACCTCCCGCTGTCGGTGGCCGTCGTCCTCGTGTTCGCGACGGCGATCGGGCTGGCGCTGGCCGCGACCAACGTGTACCTGCGCGACGTCCAGTACCTCGTCGAGATCTCCCTGACGATCCTGTTCTGGGCCTCGCCGGTCGTGTATTCCTGGCGCCTCGTCCACGACATCCTGGGCGGCACCTGGATGGAGTCGCTGTACCTCAGCAACCCGGTGACCCTGGCGGTGCTCGGCATGCAGCGGGCCATGTGGGTGGCCGGCACGGACGAACCCTTCCCCGAGGACCTGGGCACCCGTCTTCTCGTCTCGCTCCTCGTCGGTGCCGTCCTGCTCTGGCTCTGCCAGCGGCTGTTCAACCGGCTCGAGGGCAACTTCGCACAGGAGCTGTGAGCATGACCGACACCCCGGCCGTCATCGAGGTCGAGAACCTCAGCAAGCGGTTCGTCATCCGCAAGGACAAGTCGATCAAGGAGCGCATCGTCAACGCGGCGCTCTCCCGCCGCCACCGCGAGGACTTCTGGGCGCTGCGCGACATCGACCTCTCCATCGACGCCGGCACCACGGTGGGCCTGATCGGCCCCAACGGCTCGGGCAAGAGCACGCTGCTCAAGGCGATCGGCGGCATCATCCAGCCGACGTCGGGCACCGTCCGCCGGCGCGGTCGCCTCGCCGCGCTGCTCGAGCTGGGCGCCGGCTTCCACCCCGATCTGACCGGCCGCGACAACGTCTACCTCAACGCCGCCATCCTGGGGCTGACGCGGCAGCAGACCGATCAGCACTTCGACGCGATCGTCGACTTCTCCGGCATCGAGAAGTTCATCGACACCCAGGTGAAGTTCTACTCGTCGGGCATGTACGTGCGGCTCGCCTTCGCCGTCGCCATCCATGTCGACCCCGACGTGCTGCTGGTCGACGAGGTGCTGGCCGTGGGCGACGAGCCGTTCCAGCGCAAGTGCCTCGACCGCATCAAGTCCTTCCAGCGCGAGGGGCGCACGATCGTGCTCGTCACCCACGCGCTCGACCAGGTGGTCGACATCTGCAACCGCGCGGTCGTCCTGGAGCACGGCCGCGTGATCGCCGACGGGACGGCGCGCGAGGCGACCAAGGTGCTGCGCGCGGACTTCGACGACCAGACGACGACGGAGATGGCCTCGGCCGGCCGGGGCGTCAACGCGCGTGTCCTGTCCGTGCAGCCGCTCACGGCCGACGGACGGCCGCTGCTGACCCCGGCTCCCGACGAGGACCTCGTCCTCCGGGTGACGGTGGAGGCCGACGAGCCCCTCGAGAACTGGGTCCTCGGCATCGGCATCGACACCCCGACCGGCCAGCCCGTGTTCGGCACGAACACGCAGCTGCTCGGACTGCCGCTGGAGCGCCTGCAGGGCCGGCGCGACATCGACGTCCGGCTGTCCGGACTGCGCCTCGGTGAGGGGCAGTACCACGTCCGGGGCGCCCTGGCGGAGTGGGACGGCGAGACGTTCGCGCTCCTGCCGCACGCCGCCCGGCTCGAGGTCGACGGCGACGGCAGCGCGGTCGGCCCGGTCGGCGTCTCGGGCATCGCGGTGGCGGGGATCGGGCGCCCGGCCGCCGCCGGCATCGCCTGACCGACACCTGCAGAACTGCTGGGGAGCTTTCCGAATGACCACCGACGTCCACGACGCGGACCTCCGCCGTCCCGCCGACGAGGCCCGCGCCGGACGGGGACGCGACCTCCTGCTCTCCGCGGTGGCTGTCGCCCCGGAGCGACTGCTCCTGTCGTTCCTGGTGTTCTGCTACGTCGCGGCCCTCGCCTACGTCGGTGGCTTCTTCCGGCCGGTCGTCGTCCTGCCGGCCACGGTGGTGCTCGTCGCGCTCACCTGGCGGTTTCTGCCCGTCGAGCGGTCCCGCGATCGCCGCTGGGTGTGGGGCTCGGCGCTGAGCCTGGTGGTGGCCGGGGCGTGGTTCCTGCTGAACCTGCCCTACATCGCCGAGCGGGTGCACGTCGGCCGCGATCCCGACGTCTACACGCTGACCGGCCTGTGGCTGCTCGACCACGCCGGCCTCGAGATCCCCCTGCCCGCCGGCAGCACCGAGTCCCCCGGGTTCTACCTGGTCGACGGTCGGCTGGAGCCGCAGGGCAACCACCTGATCGCCGGGGTGTCGGCGTCCGTCGGCTGGATCTTCGGGCAGAACGCCGTCTTCTGGGGCAACCTCGCCTGCGGCGCGGCGGCCCTGATCGCGCTGTACCTCCTCGGCCGGCGCGTGATCGGTCCGATCTGGGGCATCGTGCCGGTGCTCGCGCTGGCCATGTCGCTGCCGATGCTCGAGTTCAGCCGCGCCATGTACTCCGAGCCCCTCGCCATGACGTTCACGCTGCTCGGCGCGACGCTGCTCTGGGGCGCCTGGCAGAACGACCGGCTCCGGGAGTACGTGGCAGCCGGCGCCGCGTTCGGCGGCGTCGCCCTGGCGCGCATCGACGGCACGCTCCCGCTCATCGGCGTCGTGGGCGGGCTGGCCCTGGCGGCCCTCCTTCACCCCGGCGGTCCCGGGAGCCGGCGGCGCTGGGCCGCACCGGCGCTGCTGCTCGGCAGCCTGCCCGGGGTCCTCCTCGGCTTCGCCGACCTGTACTTCCACAGCGGCCGGTACATCGCCGACCTCGGCTCGCAGTTCTCGATGCTGGGCGCCGCGGTGGTCGTCGTCGCCGTCATGGCGTTCGCCGGCGCGGCCGTGCCCGCCTCGCGGGTCCCCGCCGTGGGGCGGCTCCTCGCCCGGGCGGCGACCGCGGCCGCCGCGCTCGCCGCGGTGGCGTTCGTCGTCCTGCTCTCCCGCCCCTGGTGGTACGTCGGGCACGGCGACAACATCCCGCTCGTCGCCGGGCTCCAGGGCCTCGAGGGCTCCGCTGTGGACGGGACGCGGACCTACGCCGAGGACACGCTGGAGTGGGTCAGCTGGTACCACGGGTGGCCGGTCGTGCTGGTCGGGCTCGGCGGGCTGATCGCCTGGGTGGCGCTCGGTGCACGGCGGTCCGGGCAGCTGCTGTGGCTCGCCGCCCTGCTCCTGCCCAGCGCGGCCGTCTACTTCACCGGGCCGAACATCGTCCCCGACCAGATCTGGGCGATGCGCCGCTTCCTGCCCGTCGTCGTCCCGGGGCTGCTCCTGGCCAGCACGTGGGTCGCCTCCCGGCTCTCCGCGTGGCGACGTCCCCTCGGCTCGATCCTCGCGGCGGTGCTGACCGTCAGCATCGTGGGCTGGCCGCTCACGAACGCCGGGCGGCTGTGGACGTCGAAGGACAACGCCGGGGGCCTGGAGGGCATCGAGAAGGCCTGCGACCTGATCGACGGCCGGCCGACGGTCGTCCCGCAGCAGGACACGTACCTGCCCTCGGTGCTCGCGCTGTGCGACGTCAAGGCGTTCAGCGTGCTGCAGCCCACCCCGGAGGCGCTCGCTGCCGCCCGCAAGGCGCTGGGCGGCGGACAGGTGGTGCTGATGACGCACAAGCCCGACACGATCCCGTGGGTCGACGGCACGCCGCCGCCGTCCGTCGTCTACGACCAGACGATCTGGGAGCGGTCGCTGACCCAGCCCCCGGACCAGACGGTCACCGAGCAGATCGGCGTCACGCTGGGCCTCGTCGACGCCGACGGGAAGGTCTCCCCCCTCCCCGGCGACTGAGCCCCGGCGCGCCGTGATCAGCGGCATCCGGTGGCCCTCGCCTGCGTGTCGGCCAGCCACCTGCCGATGATCACGGCCGGAGGAGCGCCGGTCAGGGGAAGCGCACTCCGGCGCGGTTCCAGTACTCCGCGCTGCTGATCAGCGAGACCTGCACGTCGACGTCGCCGTTGCCCAGCAGCAGGGGCACCCACGTCTGCAGGCCAGCGCTGTCCACGCCGCGCTGCAGAAGCTCCGTGTAGTAGCCGTTCACCCGCCGCTGCCGCGCTTCCAGGGACTTCGAGATGGTGATCGCGACGTAGGCACGGCCGCGGGTCGCCGCCTGCGCTGCCCACGACGCACGCTCCGACGCACCGGCACCGCGTCCGAGCAGCCCGCGGTAGAGGCCGTCGACCCATACGCGGACGTCGCCGCTGCCGAGCTTCTGCAGCGACTCGGACGACCCGTAGATCGCGGCGGCGAGGTCGTTGTACGTCTTCCCCGAGCGGAGGTAGGCGCCCCAGCTGCGGTACCCGTTCAGATCGGGCCCGCGCTTCAGGGCGCCGGCGTACACCCCGGCGATCACGGTGTTGAGGTGCTCGGTGGACATCAGGAACGAGCGCCCCACCGAGCCGGGCTGCGTTCCGGCGGCCAGCGAGCCGGCCCACGAGGCCAGCTCCGACGGCGCGCCGGAGCGTCCCAGGACGTCGGTGTAGACGGCCTTCGTGAACGACAGCGACTCGGTGTAACTGCGGACGTTGAACTTGAACCAGTCGCTCTTCAACCCGGTCAGGCTGCGGAACTTCGATCCGGTGAACGTGCGCGACCCGCCCGTCGTGTCGACGACGACGGTCTTCACGCGGCCGCCGTCGATGCCGAGGCCGTTGCGCTCGGTGACCGAGATGCCGGTGATCGCGGGCGTCCCCAGCATCCCGGCGAGCCTGCCGGCGTCGATCGCGACCGACCAGTTGTGGTTGCTGTTCCCGGCCGTGGCGTCGCCCTTGTCCTCGACCGCGGGGAAGGTGCCCCCGGCGGTCCAGCCCCCGGTGGACGAGGAGAACTCCGTCCGCATCACCGTGCCCCCGGCGTTCTTCCGGACGAGGCCCCTGGTCGCCGCGATCGCGGCGTCGGACCGGGGGTCTTCGCGGGTCGACCGGGTCGTGCTGGTCACGGCACGCGTGTACTCGCCGCCGTAGACCTGGCACGTGGTGGTGTCGCACGTCGTGGCGTAGGAGTTGCGCGGGCTGGAGATCGCGTAGCTGCGGGCCGCCACGGCTTGGCTGCGGAGCGCCTGCGCGCCCTTGCCACCGCCCAGGTCGGCCCAGCTGGCGGGCATCTCGCGCGGCACGACACCCCGCAGGTAGTCCTCGACCGGCAGCCGGTTGACCACGGCCGACGACGTTCCGGTGTTCACGATCTGCAGGTCGCCGCGGTAGCCGATGACCTGGCCGCCGTCGCAGATCTGCACGTGGTTGGCCGGGTCCGCGGCCGAGGCGCCGTTGGCGACGACGAAGCCTGACGGCACGCCGTCCAGCCACCCCGTCCACGGCCCGGCGCAACCGGTCGACCTCAGGACCTTGAACGTCCCGCTGGGGTTCCGGTGGATCAGGACCGCCTTCACCGCGGCGTCCACGGGCGTGCCCTGGACCGTCAGCTTCGGGGCGGTGACCGCGACGTCCTTGCCCCCTCGGGAGAGCAGTTCGACGCCGATGTCCTTGTTGTCGACCGATCCCGACACGGTTCCGCCGTAGTAGTGGTCGAGGATCTGCGCGGCGCCCCAGCCGTAGTCGACGGCGTAGCCGCGGGCACCCCACTGGCTCAGCCCGCGACCGTGGCCGTACCCGTGACCGGAGATCTGGACGTCGCCCTGGAGCGCGGCGCGCGCGGGGCTCGCCTCACGGACGCCGACCAGCCCCACCACCCCGGCGGCGACGACGATCAGGCTCACGAGCCGACGGGCTCTCACGGCGCTACCTCCGGGTCTTCCTTCGTGCAGAGAACGGGAACGGGCGCGCGTCAGGGGAACCGGATCGCGGAGCGCGCGAAGTACTCGTAGCTGGCCACGATCTCCTCGCGCAGCTGCTCGTCACCCGCTCCGGAGACCACCGGCAGCCAGTGCTCCCGCTCCAGGCCGCCGGCGGATCGGCCGAGGTAGTACTGGTAGGCCTGCTCGACCCGCCGCTTGCCGGCCTCGGGGGCTCCCCAGACGGCGTGGATGACGGCCGCGGCGCCCTTGCTCTCCCGGACGGCGGCCCAGTAGGTCACCTCGGCGGGCGCGGCGTTCCGGCCCAGGGCCGCCTGGTAGATGTTGTTGACGAACGTGGTGTCGCTGTTGCCGCCGCGGGCGTAGAACTCGGCGCTCGACATGAGGGCGAGCCGGATGGTGTCCAGGCGCACCGTCCCGGTGGCCAGTGCGTTCATCCACGACACCACGCCCCGCGGGTCGGGCTCGCGGCCCAGGACCTGCTCGTAGGCCTGCCGGATGATGAGCCCGCGGTACTCGGTCGACTTGGCGAAGCCGTTGGACACCGCGCGACGGCTGCCGCCGGCCGCGAGGACGCCGGTCCAGCTCGCGACCCCGCGCTCGTCGGCCCCGCGGCCCATCATGTCCTTGTACAGCGCCCGCACGAAGGAGGCGTTGGCCGCCTGGCCGTCGGCCTTGGTGCGGATCTCGGGCAGCTTGGCGTAGCCGTACCGGCCCGGGCACGCGGTCAGTCCGGTGTCGCGGTGACCGAAGATCGTCGGGAGCGTCACGGCCTTCCCCGCGGCGTACTTGTCGTTGCCGCCGGACACCAGCGTCGTCGTCCCGTGCGGGTCCACGCCGTACAGCGACAGCTTCCAGCCGATGATGTTCGCGACGGAGTCGATCAGCGGCTGCGTCGTGTCCACGACGTCGTAGTTGCCGATCATCGAGACGCCGAAGGTGTAGGTGTTGAAGCCGCCCGCGTGCGCGCCGATCACCGGCCGGGACAGCCCGCCGTAGCGGCCCTCCCAGATCCGCCCGTACTTGTCGACGAGGGCGTTGTAGCCGATGTCGGCCCAGCCGAGGGTCTTGGTGTGGTAGGCGTACATCCCGCGGATGATCGCCGGGACCTGGTCGGGCGAGTAGTTGTTGCTGCCGGCGGTGTGGTGGACCACGGCCGCCTTGATCGTCGAGGCGTACTGCACGGCCCCGTGCCGGAGCGACTCGTCGGCGCCCCACTGCAGGCGGGAGTAGACCGGCGGCATGGCCATCGCGGCGTCCGCGGTGGCCCGGATGTCGGGCGTCTCCAGCGAGGAGTCGGCCGCGCTCTTGCCCGGGTCGATGAGGTCGAGCCGGACGTCGGTCGGCCGGGCGCCGGAGCGGGTGACGAGCTCGACCTCGACGCCGTCGCTCGGCCCCGTCCACAGCGGCTCGGTGCCGCCGCGTGCCGGCGTGGCCGACTCGGGGTCGGAGCCGACCTCGGCCCTCTCCGTGCCGCCCTGGATCCAGTCCCCCCAGTTCCCACCGCCGTCCCGGACGCGCACCTGGACGACGGTGTCGGTGACCGCGGGGTCGTAGGCCCAGCTCACCCCCACCATCGAGAACGGGTCGACGTCGGTCTGCTGCAGGGTGAGCACGGGAGCCGTCGTCGGAACCCCGGCGACCGGCTCGGTGGTGCCCTTCTGCACGTCCGCCTCCGGCGCCGGCGCGGCGACCGATCCGAGGGCCACGTCCTCCGCCGAGGGCTCCACCGGCTCGGCCTGTGGAAGGGGGGCGGCGTAGACGGGCAGGACGACGAACGTCCCGGTGAACGCCACCGTGGCGAGAAGGCCCGCGATGATTCGCCGCACTGAGCGTCCCTCCGTTCGGTCGAGCGTCGGTCCTCCGGTTCCGGACCGCCCGCTGCTGGACGTCGGTCGACCGTGGACTCGAGCCACACGCGCAACAGACGAGCAGGCCGAAGCTAGCGGACCGTGACAACGCTGGGTAGCCGACTCGCCGCACTGCGTTGATCCCAATGGAAGCGCCTCCCGGGGCCGGCGGGGAGCCGAACGTAGGCTTCTGGCGATCGCCGGACGGACGGTAGAGGGACCATGACTGCTGGGGAGCACGACGCGTGACGAGTGATGTCGACACGCCGCACGACGCGCCGGAGATCGAGCAGCCGGCCTGGTCGAGGGGCCCCGCCGCGGTGGTGGTGGACGCGCTCGCGAACGCTCCGGAGCGACTGCTCGTGCTGTTCCTCTGGTTCTGCTACGTCACGGCCGTGGGCTACGTCACCGGCCAGTTCCGCCCGCTGCTGGTCGTCCCGGCCACCGCGGTGGTGCTCGTGGCGACCTGGCGGTTCTTTCCCGGGAACCGGACGCGCGGACCAGGGGCGGCGGTCGGATCGGCCCTCGCACTGGTCATCGCCGGCACCTGGTTCCTGCTGAACCTGCCCTACATCGCGGAGCGGGTGCAGATCACCCGCGATCCCGACCTGTACACGCTGGCCGCGCTCCGCCTGCTCGACCACCCGGAGACGTCCATCGGCCGCCTCCACCCGCAGGGCAACCACCTCGTCTCCGGAGTGTCGGCGGTCGTCGGCTGGGTCTTCGGCGAGACCGCCGTCTTCTGGGGCAACCTCGCCTGCGGCGCCGCCGCGCTGGTCGCGCTCTACGTGCTGGCCCGGCGGCTGGTCGGGCCGTGGTGGGGGCTCGTGCCCATGGTGGCGCTCGCCGTCTCCATGCCCATGCTCGAGTTCAGCCGCGCGCTGTACTCCGAGCCGCTGGCGATGACCTTCACGTTCCTCGGTGCGACGCTCCTGCTGTCGGCCTGGGCCCGGGACAGCTCGGGCGGGTACGCCCTGGCCGGCGCCGCCTTCGGCGGGGTGGCGCTCGCTCGTGTCGACGGCGTCCTGCCGCTCCTCGGGGTCCTCGTCGGGCTGACGGTCGCGGCGTTCGTGCACCCCGGGCGGGACGCCAGCCGGCGGCGGTGGGCCGCTCCCCTGGTCCTCCTCGGCAGCCTGCCGGGCGTGCTGCTCGGGCTGGCGGATCTCTACTTCCACAGCGGCACCTACATGACCGACCTGGCCGGGCAGTTCCTCGCGCTGCTCGCGGGCTTCGTCGTCGCGACGGTCGTCACGGTGGCCGGTCCGTTCATCCCGGTGCCGGCGCACCGGCTGGCGGGAACCGCCCGCGTCGTGACCGGCCTCGTGACGGCCGGGGGCGCGCTGGCCGCCGTCGCATTGCTGGCCCTCTTCTCGCGGCCGTGGTGGTACGTGAGTCACGGCGCCCTCGACAACCCCGTCGTGCAGCACCTGCAGCAGGCCGCCGGCGATCCGGTCGACGGCACCCGCCTCTACTCGGAGCAGTCGTTCACCTGGATCAGCTGGTACTACGGCTGGCCCGTGGTGGTGGTCGGGCTCGCCGGCCTGATCACATGGCTGGTCGTGGGGGGTCGCCGGCAGCGCACCGAGCTGCTGTGGCTGGCCGCCCTGTTCCTGCCCAGCGCCCTGCTCTACCTGGCCTCCCCCCGGATCACGCCGGACCAGATCTGGGCCATGCGCCGGTTCCTGCCGGTCGTGGTCCCGGGCGCGCTCCTGGCCACCGCGTGGGTCGGGCGCGCCCTCTCCTCCCGCGGCCGGTTCGTCGGACCGGTGGTCGCGGCGGTGCTGGCCGTCAGCGTCATGGCCTGGCCGCTGACGACGGTGAACGAGCTGTGGACGGTCAAGGAGAAGGGCGGGGCACTCCGGGGCACCGAGGAGGTGTGCCGGCGGCTCGACGGCCGGGCCGCCATCGTCCTCGGCGTCGGGCTCTACGTCCCCACGGTGCTCACGCTGTGCGACGTCCCGGCGGTGGGCGCCCCCGACGGGAGCCCCGAAGCCCTGGCGGAGGCCCGGGACCAACTCGGCGGCGGGCCCACCGTTCTTCTGACGAGGGGCGACGGCGGCGCGGAGTGGATCGGCCGGGTCCCGCAGCCCTTCCGCTACCGGCAGACCGTGTGGGAGTACTCACTCGACGGCCCACCCGACGCGCCCGTGAACCAGGAGGTCGCGATCACGTTCGGCCTGGTCCGGCCCGACGGCCGGGTCGTCGCCCTGCCTCCCCTGGGCTGACCGCCCGCGCGTCCCGGCGCGGACCGGAGACACGGACGGGGCCAGTGTTACTCCGCCGTCGCGAGGTCCCCGACCACCACAGGAAATCGTCGTATCGTCCGAACGACTCCGCCGCTGGAGCGACGTGCTCCGACGCTTCCGCCCGAGCCGGCCAGCCCGACGTGAGGAACTAGTCCGTGAGCAACTCCGACCCGCGCCGCGAGTCCCGGCGGCCCGACCTGCCGGCTCGCCTCGACCCGCGCGCCGGCCGCCCGTCCCGCGCGACGGAGGGCCGCGGCGCCTCGTCGTCCGGCGCCTCGTCGTCCGGTGCCTCGTCGTCCGGCGGCTCCTCGTCCGGCGGGCGGGGCCGCACGGGCCGGCTGGCGATCGGTACGCGGGTCCTGGCCGCGCTGGCCGCCGTCGCCGTCCTGGGCTCGAGCGGCTGGGGCTGGTACCTGGGTCGCGTCGCCGACGCGAGCGTGAACCGCACCGACGCCATCCCCAGCAGCGGCAACAACGGTGCCGACGGCGAGTCGATGAACCTGCTCCTGGTCGGCAACGACAGCCGCGCCAGCGCGACCCCTGCGGAGCTCGACGAGCTCAACACCACCGCCCACGAGGGAATCAACACCGACACCATGATCCTGGTGCACGTGCCGGCCGACGGCTCGAAGGCCTCCTTCGTGTCCTTCCCGCGCGACTCCTACGTGCAGATCCCCGGCTACGGACACGACAAGCTCAACGCGGCCTACGCCTACGGCTACCAGTACGAGGCCGGCGACGGCGCGTCCGAGAAGGCCCGTCAGGCGGCCGGCGCCCAGCTGCTGGTCAAGACGATCAGCGGCCTGACCGGCCTGCAGATCGACCACTACGCCGAGGTCGACCTGCTCGGCTTCTTCAAGCTGTCGTCGGTCGTGGGCGGCGTCCAGGTCAACCTGTGCGAGCCGGTGAAGGACCGTTACTCCGGCGTCGACCTGCCGGCCGGTGTCCAGACCATCAGCGGCGAGCAGGCGCTGGCGTTCGTACGGCAGCGGCACGGCCTGCCCCGCGGCGACTTCGACCGGATCATCCGCCAGCAGACGTTCATCGGCAGCATGGTGCGCAAGATGCTGTCGGAAAACGTGCTCTTCGACCTCGGCAAGCAGCGGAAGCTCGTGCAGGCGGCCGCCGACGCGCTCACCGTCGACCGGAGCCTGGACCTGCTGGGCCTGGCCACCCAGATGCAGTCCGTGACCGCCGGCAGCATCGACTTCCAGACCATCCCCTACGTCGGCGACGACACCGACGACAAGGGCCGCTACATCCTCCGGCTCGAGGACGAGGCCAAGCTCCACAAGTTCTTCGCCGAGCTCTCCGCCGAGCCGGCCGCACCGCCCGCGCCCACCACGGCGGCGGCGCCGCAGACGGTGGCGCCCAGCCAGGTGTCGGTCAACGTCTACAACGGCTCCGGGGTCTCGGGCGTCGCCAAGTCGGCCGCCGCCGACCTGCAGGCGCAGGGCTTCACCGTGGCGCAGACCGGCAACGCCGACAACACCGAGTACACCGCGACGGAGATCCGCTACGCCGCCGGTGACCAGGCGCTGGCCTCGACCCTGGCCAAGGCCATCCCCGGCGTCACGACGTCGCAGTCCGACGAGCCCACCACCGGCACCGTCGACCTGGTCATCGGCTCGGACTTCAACGGGATCGGGCAGGCGCTCACCGCTCCGGCGCCGACCGAGCCGGTCGCCGGCGAGGACGCGCGGACCGCGGCCGACACCGGCTGCATCAACTGACAAGGGGCGGTGACACGCTGACCCCGTGTCCTCTCCCCCTCCGCCCGTCCTCCCCGGGGAGCTGCTCGAGCTCACCGTGCGCCGGGAGCCCGCCGCCCCGCTGATCACGTACTACGACGACGCGACCGCCGAGCGGATCGAACTGTCGGCGGTCACGCTCGCCAACTGGGTCGCCAAGACGGCGAACCTGCTGCAGGACGAGTTCGACGTCGGGCCCGGGAGCTCGGTCGCGGTGTCGCTGCCGGTGCACTGGCAGACCGCAGCGGTCCTGCTCGCGGTGTGGAGCTGCGGCGCGACCGTGGTCGACACGGCGCCGGAGGACTACGGCCGGCTCGCCGACGTCGACGTCGTCCTGGCCGCCCAGGACCGGCTGGTCGCCCTGGCCGACGCCGGCGAGGACGCGGTGGACGTCGACCTGCTCGGGCTGTCGCTGCACCCGCTCGGCCTGGGCATGACCGACTACGTGGGACCGGCGCGCGACTTCGCGCTCGAGGTCCGGACCCACGGTGACCGCTTCGTCCCCTACGAGCCGCCCGCGCCCGCGGCCGCGGGGCTGCGGATCGGCGCGCTGGAGCTGTCGCTCGGCGGCCTCACCGACGCCGCACGCGAGCTCTCCGACCGGCTGGGGCTGGCCGCCGGCGACCGGGTCCTCGTCGACGAGCGGACGGCCACGGAAGCCGGGCCGGTGGCGTGGCTGCTCGCGCCGCTGTCGGCCGGCGCCTCGCTGGTGCTCTGCCGGAACGCGATCCCCGACGTCCTGGCCCACCGGGCCGCCATCGAGCGGGTGACCGCGACGCTGGGGCTGCGGATCGAGGGGGTCCGGGAGCTGGGCCGGCCGGGGTGACGTTCTCCGTCCTCGCCCGCGATCCGGCGACCGGCGACCTGGGGATCGCGGTCTCCTCGTGCATCCTCGCCGTGGGCCGCGTCGTGCCGAGCGCGCGCCCCGGCGTCGGTGTCGTGGCCGTGCAGGCGCGCAGCCGGCGGGGGCTGGGGGCGTCGCTGCTCTCCGGGCTGACCGAGGGGACGCCCCCGGCCGAGCTGGTCCGCCGAGCCGCGCACGCCGCCGAGGACGCCGACCGGCAGATCGCGGTGCTCGACGCGGCGGGCGCCGTCGCCGCCGACACGGGGCAGGGCTCGTTCCCGGTGAGCGGGCACCTCGTCGGCGAGTGCTTCAGCGTGCAGGGCAACATGCTGGCCTCGGCCGAGGTGCTGCCGTCGATGGCCCAGGCGTTCACCGCCGCGTCGGGCGGCCTGCCCAACCGTCTGCTCGCCGCCCTCACCGCGGGGCAGGACGCCGGGGGCGACCTGCGCGGACGGCAGTCGGCGTCGCTGCTCGTCGTGAGCGGCTCCCCCGCCACCGACGAGGACGACGGCGTCCGCATGGACCTGCGGGTCGACGACTCAGGTGACCCCGTCGCCCAGCTGCGGATGCTGCGGAACCTGCAGCGTGCCTACGACGAGCGCGACTACGAGATGCTGGCGCTGTTCGCCCCGGAGGGCGCCCGCGACCTCTACGCCGCGCTGGCCGCCTCCCGCCGGGGTGATCGCGACGGGGCCCGGAGGGCGCTCGAGGCGATGCGCGCCCGGCCGGGGTGGTCGGCCTGGCTGGCGTCGATGGCCGGCGACGCCCGGGTCGCGGCCGTCTCGCAACTGCTCGACTGAGTGGGACACTCGGCGCGTGAGCGGCTGTTGTGATCCGCGCGGGTGCGACCGCATGTTCAACGGCCGGTTCGCCCGTCATCGGGCGGCCGGTTACCGCAGGCGCGGGCTCGATCGCACGGCTCGCCGCATGGTCGACCTGCTGGCCGAACACGGACTCGAGGGCGCCACGGTGCTCGAGATCGGCGGCGGCGTCGGTGAGATCCACCTGGAGCTGCTGCGGCGCGGCGCGGCGTCGGCGACCGCCCTCGAGCTGTCGCCCGCGTACGACGACGAGGCGTCCCGGCTGCTCGCCGAGGCCGGCCTGACCGACCGGGTGCGCCGCCGGCTGGTCGACATCGCCACCGATCCGGCAGCCGTGGAGCCGGCCGACGTCGTCGTCCTGCACCGGGTGGTCTGCTGCTATCCCGACTACGCGAAGCTGCTCGGGGCGGCCGCCGACCACACCCGCCGGGCCCTCGTCTTCAGCCACCCGCCGCGCAACGCGGTCTCCCGGGCCGTCGTCGCGACGCAGAACCTGTTCCTCCGCCTGGGCGGCCGGGAGTTCCGGACGTTCGCCCACCCGCCGGCCGCGATGCGCGCGGTGCTCGCCGAGCACGGCCTCCGGCCCCTCGCCGCCCCGAGCGGACGGCTGTGGCGGGTCAGCGCCGCGGCCCGCTGACGGCGCGGTCGCCGGTCGGCCGGGCGATCAGGTCGGCGCTCACCCGGCTGCCTCCGCGCCCGGGACGGCGGCGCGCGGGGTGAGGCCGAGCACCGCACGGGCCCGCGCCAGCTCCCCGGCGAGGCGATCGGGGTCGAGCCGGCGCACGACGTCCGCCGACGGGGCGAGCCGGGACAGCCGCGGCTCCCACTCCGCCATCCGCTGCGGGAAGCAGGTCGCGAGCACGTCGAGCATGGTGGACGCGGCGGTCGACGCGCCCGGCGAGGCGCCCAGCAGGCCGGCCAGGGAGCCGCCTGCGGAGGTGACGAGCTCGGTGCCGAAGCCGACCATCGTGCCGCGCCCCGCTGTCTCCTTGAGGATCTGCACGCGCTGGCCGGCCGTGATCAGCGTCCAGTCCTCGTCGCGGGCCGTGGGCACGAAGCGGCGCAGCCGGGCCATCCGCGCCGCGCGCGACTGGGTCACCTGCCGGACGAGGTAGCCCATGAGCCCGCGGTTGTCCCGCGTGGAGGCGAGCAGGACCGGCAGGTTGCCCCGCCGGACCGAGCGCAGGAGATCGGTGCGCCGTCCGCGGGTCAGGAAGCGCGGCGAGAAGGCGGCGAACGGACCGAACACCAGCGACTCCCGTCCGTCGACGACGCGCAGGTCGAGGTGCGGCAGCGACACCGTCGGCTCACCCGGCGCCGCGTGGCCGTACACCTTGGCGCGGTGGGCCGCGACCAGCTCGGGCCGGTCGGCGCGCAGGAACTGGCCGCTGATCGGAAAGGCGCCGTACCGGCGGATCTCCGGGATCCGCGCCGACTGCAGCAGCGGAAGCGTCCCGCCGCCGGCGCCCACGAAGACGTAGGGCGCCCGCAGCCGGGACCGCGCACCGGTGGACCGGTCGCGGACGTCGAGCTGCCAGCGCCCGCGCGTCCGGTGCAGGGACGTGACCTCCTGCGCCGTCCGGACCGACCCACCGCGCTGTTCCAGCGCGGACAGCAGCTGCCGGGTGAGGACGCCGAAGTCGACGTCGGTGCCCTGGGGAGCGCGGGTGACCGCCACGGGCTCGGCGTCCGGCCGGCCCTCGAACATCAGGGGCAGCCAGGACGCGAGGACCGCGGCGTCGTCGGTGAACTCCGCGTCGGCGAACAGCGGGTGCCCCCGAAGGGCCTCGTGCCGCGCCCGCAGGTACGCCACGCCGTCGGCTCCCCAGCCGACCGCGCAGTGCGGCACCGCGCGGACGAACGCCTCCGGCGGACCCAGCACGCCCCGCTCGACGAGGTGCGCCCACAGCAGCAGCGAGGAGACGAACTGCTCGCCGATCCGCACCGCGCTGGAGGCGTCCACGCTGCCGTCGGACCGGCGCGGAGTGTAGTTGAACTCGCAGAGCCCCGCGTGCCCGGTCCCGGCGTTGTGCCACCCGCTGGAGCTCTCCAGCCCCGCCCGGTCCAGCCGCTCGACGACGAGGATCCGCCAGTCGGGTTGCGCCTCCCCGAGCAGCACGGCGAGCGTCGCGCTCATGATCCCGCCGCCGACGAGGACGGCATCCCAGTCCTCGGCCGGACCGGACCCCGGGAGCGTTGCCGACACGATCGATCCCCCTACTCGTCGTCCGTGCGCTGCTTGATCTCCGCCGTCACCCGGTCGATCTCCCGCCGCAGCTCGCTGCGGCGCTGCGCTGCCAGGTGCCGGCGTCGCTCGTCGGCCGTCCGCGGCGTCCAGGGCGGGACCGGCACGGGGCGGCCGTCGGCCCCGATCGCGACCATCGTGAAGTAGCAGCTGTTGGTGTGCCGGACGGTCTGGTGCACGAGGTCCTGCGTGGTCACCCGCACGCCGACCTCCATCGAGGTGCGGCCGGTCCGGTTCACGCTGGCGTCGAACGTCACCAGCTCGCCGACGTGGATGGGCTCGCGGAAGACCACCTGGTCCACCGACAGCGTGACCGCGTAGGTGCGCGCGTACCGGGTCGCGCAGGTGTAGGCGACCTGGTCGAGGTACTTGAGCAGCGTGCCGCCGTGCACGTTTCCCGAGAAGTTGGACATGTCCGGCGTCATCAGGATCGTCATCGACAGCCGGTGCCGGTCGCCGTCTCCGGCCCCCTCGGGCACCTGGGCCGGGGATCCGCTCATCCGCTCCTCCTCCATCTCGGGTCGGCTCAGCCGAGCAGCAGTGCGAGGCCGACGAGCACCGGCACGGACAGCACCGTGCTCAGCAGGACGACGTCGCGCGCCAGCAGCGTGCCCCGGTCGTAGGACGACGCATAGACGAACACGTTCTGCGCCGTGGGCAGGGCGGAGGTGACGGTGACCGCGAGCAGGCCGACCCCCTCCAGGCCGGCGACCCAGCGGCCCAGGGCGAAGGCCAGCGCCGGTTGCCCGACGGTCTTGAGTGCCACCGCCAGCCACACCTGCCCGGAGCCCTCGCCGGACGCCGGGCGCGGCGCCCCGTGCAGGCTCATCCCGTACGCGAGCAGGGCTGCGGGCACGGCCAGCGCGGCGACCAGGTGGACCGGCTCCAGCACCAGCGGCGGCAGCGTCACCCCGGTCGCAGCCAGCAGCACGCCGAGGCCGCAGCCCACGACGACCGGCGTCCGCAGGGGCTGCGTGAGCATGCGCCAGTGGGAAGTGCCGGCGTCCTCCGCCGTCCGCGAGCCGGCCAGCACGGCCAGCCCCACCGGAGCGAGCACCAGCACCTGGAACAGCAGCACCGGGGCGACGAACGACGCGTCCCCGAGGACGTAGACCGAGATGGGCACGCCCAGGTTGCCCGCGTTGACGTAGGACGACGCGAGCCCACCGGTCGTGAGCTCGGCCGCCGGCAGCCGCCAGCGCCAGCGAGCCACCCCGACGTAGAGCAGCGCGCTGAGCACCGCGCTGCCCGCCGTGCCGACCAGCGCGGCGGACACCAGCACCGCCGGATCGGCGTCCGCGAGGGTGAGCAGGAGCAGGGCCGGCGTCGCCACGTAGAACGACAGCCGGGAGAGCACCCCGGCGGCCCCGGGGCCGAGGATGCCCACCCGGCCGACGACCCAGCCGACGGCGATCACGGCGACCAGGGCGGCGAAGCCCTCGACGACTCCGTTCACCCGTCGACGCGGGTCGTCACCGCGGCAGCTGCAGGACGCCGTCGACGCGGCGCGGGATGCCCTGGTAGTCGTCGGTCAGCTCGGCGGGCAGCACCTCTTGGGGCGCCCCCTGCCACGTCACCGGCCGCAGGAAGCGGCGGATCGCCGAGGTGCCGACCGAGGTGTGCTGGGAGTTCGTCGAGGGCCACGGGCCGCCGTGGTGCTGGGCCCACGAGACGGCGACGCCGGTCGGGTAGCCGTCGTAGACGATCCGGCCGGCACGCGTGCGCAGTTCCTGCGACACCGCCAGCGGGAGCTCGGTCTCGCCCTCGCCCCGGAGCACCGTCGCGGTGAGGGAGGACGGCATGGCGTCCAGCGCCGAGAAGAGTTCCTTCTCGTCGTCGTACCGGGCGACGACGGAGACCGGGCCGAAGAGCTCCTCCGTCACCTCGTGCGGCAGCTCGGCGGCCGAGGTGGTGAGCAGCAGCGGCGTGGCCCGGAAGCCGGCGTCGTCCCCGCGGGTGCCCACGGCGACCGTCTCGACGCCGGGCAGCTCGGCGAGGTCCGCGGCGCCGCGGCCGTACGAGGTGGCGATGCCCTCGTTGAGCAGGATCTGCGCGGTGGTCCCCCGCACGGCCTCGGCCATCGCGGAGACGACGGCGTCGCCCTCGGGACCGCTGGGCACGAACGCCAGGCCGGGCTTGGTGCAGAACTGGCCGGCGCCGAGCGTGAACGACCCGACGAGCTCGCCCCCGATCTGCGCCCCTCGCTCGCCGGCGGCCTGCGGGGTGACGACGACGGGGTTGAGGCTGGACAGCTCCCCGAAGAACGGGATCGGGTCGGGGCGCTCCTCGATGATCGCCAGCAGCGCCTTGCCGCCGTTGACCGAGCCGGTGAAACCGACCGCGCGGATCGCCGGGTGGGCGACCAGGTCCGCGCCGGCCTGCACGCCGTGCACGATGCCCAGCGTGCCGTCGGGAGCGCCGGCGCCGCGGGCCGCCTCGACCAGGATCTGGAAGACCAGCTGCGAGGTGGCCGGGTGCGAGCCGTGCGCCTTGACGACCACCGGGTTGCCGGCGGCCAGCGCCGACGCGGTGTCGCCGCCGGGCACGGAGAAGGCGAGCGGGAAGTTGCTGGCGCCGAACACCGCCACGGGGCCGATCGGCACCAGCATCCGGCGCAGGTCGGGCCGCGGACCCATCGGCGTCGCGCCCGCGTGGTCGATCGTGGCCTCGAGGTAGCTGCCCTCCTCGAGGACCTCCGCGAACAGCTGCAGCTGGTAGGTCGTCCGGGTGAGCTCGCCGTTCAGGCGCGTCGTCCCGAGGCCGGTCTCCCGGTCGGCGACGGCGACGACGTCCTCCCGGCGGGCTTCCAGACCGTCGGCGAGCGCATGCAGCAGCCCGGCCCGCCCGGTCCGCCCGAGGGCCTCCAGCGCAGGGGCTGCGGCGAGCGCCGCAGCGCACAGCCGGTCCACCTCGGCGGTCGTGGTCTCCTGCGCGACGACCTCGACGGCCTCGCCGGTGCGGGGGTCGATGCTGACGACGTCCATGCGGTTCTCCTCCGGAAGCGGGTTCATCGGGCGGCGTCGACGTGGACCCGGTCCACGGTCCAGGCGCGCGCCTGCTCGGTCAGCGTGACACCCAGGCCGGGACGGTCGGACAGGTGCATCCGGCCGTCGCGGGTCTCGAGGCGCTCGTTGAACAGCGGGTACAGCCAGTCGAAGTGCTCGACCCACGGCTCGTGTGGGTAGGCCGCCGCCAGGTGCACGTGGATCTCCATCGCGAAGTGCGGCGCGAGCTGCAGGTTCGCGTGGTCGGCCAGGGCCGCGAGCTTCAGGAACTGGGTGATGCCGCCGATCCGCGGGGCGTCCGGTTGGATGATGTCGACCGAGCCCTGCCGGATCAGCTCGTAGTGCTCGGCGACGCTGGTGAGCATCTCACCCGTGGCGATCGCGGTGTCCAGCGACCGGGCGAGCTGGGCGTGACCCTCGGCGTCGTACGCGTCGAGCGGCTCCTCGATCCAGACGAGGTCGAACTCCTCGAGCCGCCGGCTGACGCGCATCGCGGTCGGCCGGTCCCACTGCTGGTTGGCGTCGACCATGAAGGGCACGCCGTCGCCGAGGTGCTCACGGACGGCGCGGACGCGGCGGAGGTCCTCGGCCGAGTCGGGCAGACCGACCTTGATCTTGATGCCGCCGACCCCGTTCTCCAGGGTGCGGGTGGCATTGTCCTTGACCTGCTCGATCGACTCGTGCAGGAAGCCGCCGGAGGTGTTGTAACAGCGCACCGAGTCGCGGTGGGCACCCAGCAGCTTGGCCAGCGGCAGGCCGGCGCGCTTGGCCTTGAGGTCCCAGAGGGCGACGTCGATCGCGGCGATGGCCTGCGTGGAGGCGCCGCTCCGGCCGACCGAGGCACCGGCCCAGACGAGCTTGGTCCACAGGCGGGCGATGTCGTTGGGGTCCTCGCCGATCAGGTCGGGCGCGATCTCACGGGCGTGCGCGAACTGCGCCGGACCACCGGCCCGCTTGGAGTAGCCGAAGCCGACGCCCTCGAGCCCGGCCTCGGTGCGGATCTCGGCGAAGAGGAACGCGACCTCGGTCATCGGGCGCTGGCGGCCGGTGAAGACCTTGGCGTCGCTGATCGGGTTCGGCAGGGGCAGCGTGACCGAGGAGAGGGTCACGGACTCGATCCGGTCGACGATCGCCGGGGCGGCGGTCGGAACGGGGGCGACGGTGGTCACGGTGCTCTCCAGGGGTTCGGTGCTCAGCGGACGAGGCAGGGGCGCTTGGGGTCGAACGCCCAGCCGGGAACGAGGTACTGCATCGCCACGGCGTCGTCCCGGGCGCCGAGGCCGTGCTCCAGGTAGAGCTCGTGGGCCGCGGCCAGTGCGTCGCGGTCCAGTCGGACACCGAGGCCGGGCGTGGTCGGGACGGCGATGGCGCCGTCCTTGATCCGCAGGGGATCGCGGGTGAGCGCCTGGCCGTCCTGCCAGATCCAGTGTGTGTCGAGCGCGGTGATCCGTCCCGGGGCGGCGGCGCCCACCTGGGTGAACATGGCCAGGGAGATGTCGAAGTGGTTGTTCGAGTGCGAGCCCCAGGTGAGATCGAACTCGTGGCACAGCTGCGCCACGCGCACCGAGCCACGCATCGTCCAGAAGTGCGGGTCGGCGAGCGGGATGTCGACCGCGTTGGTGCGGACGGCGTGGCCCAGCTGCCGCCAGTCGGTGGCGATCATGTTCGTCGCGGTGGGCAGGCCGGTGGCCCGCTTGAACTCGGCCATGACCTCGCGGCCGGAGAAGCCGCCCTCGGCCCCCACCGGGTCCTCGGCGTAGGCCAGCACGCCGTGCAGGTCGCGGCAGAGCTCGACGGCGTCGGCGAGCAGCCACCCGCCGTTGGGGTCGAGGGTGATGCGGGCGTCGGGGAACCGCTCGGCCAGCGCGCGGACCGCCGCCACCTCCTGCTCGCCGGCCAGCACGCCGCCCTTGAGCTTGAAGTCGGTGAACCCGTAGCGCGCCTGCGCCGCCTCGGCCAGCGCGACGACCGCCTCCGGCGTCAGCGCGGGCTCCCGGCGCAGCCGCTCCCACTCGTCGGCCGGGTGCGCCTCGGCCAGGTAGGGCAGGTCGGTGGAGCGGCGGTCCCCGACGTAGAAGAGGTAGCCCAGCATCGGGACGGCGTCGCGCTGCTGGCCCTCACCGAGGAGCTCCGCCACCGGGACGCCGAGGTGCTGGCCGAGCAGGTCGAGCAGCGCCGACTCCAGGGCGGTGACCGCGTGGATCGTCGTCCGCAGATCGAACGTCTGCAGCCCGCGGCCGCCGGCGTCACGGTCGGCGAAGGTGGTGGCCACGCCGCGCAGGAGTCGGCCGAACTGCGCCACGGGCTGCCCGACCAGCAGCGCCCCGGCGTCCTCGACGGTCTGCCGGATCGCCTCGCCGCCGGGCACCTCGCCGAGGCCGGTCCGGCCCTCGCTGTCGGTGACGATCGCGATGTTGCGGGTGAAGAACGGGCCGTGCGCGCCGCTGAGGTTCAGCAGCATGCTGTCGTGACCCGCCACCGGGACGGCCTCGACGGCCGCGATCGTGGGGCTCACCATCGGGGGCTCCTTGCTTCGTAGGACGGCTCGAACCGCCGCATGTAGCCGGTGTCGTCGCGCTCGCGCAGCCCGCAGCCGAGGTACTGCTCGCGGAGCCGGGCCAGCGCGTCCCGGTCGAGCTCCACGCCCAGGCCGGGCGTTGTCGGCACGGCGACTGCGCCGTCGACGAAGCGCAGCACACCGGGCACGACGACGTCCTCGGCGGGGTCCTTCCAGGGCCAGTGGGTGTCGCAGGCGTAGTCCAGGTTCGGCGTGGCCGCCGCGAGGTGGGTCATGGCCGCGAGGCTGATCCCGAGGTGGCTGTTGGAGTGCATCGAGAGGCCGACCCCGAAGGTCTCGCACACCCCGGCCAGCTGCTGGGACCGGCGGAGCCCGCCCCAGAAGTGGTGGTCGGAGAGGACGACCTGGACGGCGTCCTGCTTCATCGCCGGTGGCAGGTGGTCGAACGCCACGACGCACATGTTGGTCGCCAGCGGCATCGGCACCTCGCGCGCCACCGCCGCCATGCCCTCGATGGTCGGCGTCGGGTCCTCGAGGTACTCGAGGACGCCGTCGAGCGCGCGGCCGACCTGGATCGAGGTCTCGACGGTCCAGGCGGCGTTCGGGTCCAGCCGCAGCGGGTGGTCGGGGAACGCGGCGCGCAGCGCCTTGATCGCGACGATCTCCTCCTCGGGCGGGAACACGCCGCCCTTGAGCTTGATGGCGGTGAAGCCGTACTCGTCGACCATGCGCCGGGCCTGCGCGACGAGGGCATCGGGGTCCAGCGCGGTGCCCCACGTGTCGTCGGGCCGTCCGGGGTGACCGGCCCACTTGTAGAACAGGTAGGCGCTGAAGGGGACGGCGGACCGCACGGCGCCGCCCAGCAGGTCGCTCACCGGGCGGCCGAGGAGTTTCCCCTGCAGGTCGAGGAGGGCGACCTCGAACGGTGAGAACACCCGGTCGGTCGTCGCCGACCCGGTGACCATGCCGCTCATGCCGTGGCCGCCTCGGCCGTCGTCGGCCGACAACGCCTCGACCACCCGCCGGCGCAGGCCGGGGAGATCGAAGACGTCGAGGCCGACCATCGCGCCGGCCGCCGACTGCAGCCGCCGCAGGTGCGGGGCGTCGCCGTAGGACTCCCCCACGCCGTAGTGCCCGGTGTCGGTGACGACCTCGACCACCGACCGCAGGGCGAACGGCTCGTGCACGCCGACGGCGTTGAGCAGCGGCGGATCGGCGAAGGCGACCGGCGTGATCTCGACCCGCGTGACCCGAGCGCTCACTGCCCACCCCCGACGGAGAACCGGTCGACGGTGGCCGGGGCGAGCTGCGCGGCCGGTCCGAGCTGCGCGGTCGTCATCGGTCAGGAGACCTTGCTGATCAGCGTGGTCAGCTCGGCGAGCTCGGCCTCGGTCAGGTCGGTCAGCGGCGGGCGGACCCGGCCGCCGTCCCGCCCGATGGCGGTCAGCCCGGCCTTGACGATCGACACCGCGTAGCCGCGCTGCCGGTCGCGGATGTCGATGTAGGGGATCACGAAGTCGTTGAGCATCGCGTAGACCGCCGTCCGGTCCTGGGCGCGGACCGCGGCGTAGAACGTCAGCGCGAACTCCGGCAGGAAGTTGTAGAGCGCCGAGGAGTAGGTGCTCACGCCCAGTTGCAGGAGCGGGAGGGCGAACGTCTCCGCCGTCGGCAGGCCGCCCACGTAGATCAGCCGGTCGCCGACCTTGGCGTAGGTGCGGGTCATCTGCTCGATGTCGCCCACGCCGTCCTTGAGCCCGATCAGGTTCGGGTTGCGGTCGGCCACCTCGGCGACGGTGACGTCGGCGAGCACCGCGTTGGCGCGGCTGTAGACGATGACGCCGAGGTCCGTGGCCCGGCAGACCGCGGTCACGTGCTCCACCAGGCCGGCCTGGCTGGCCTCGGTCAGATACGGCGGGAACAGCAGGAGCCCGGATGCGCCGGCCGCCTCGGCGGCCTGGGCCTGGGCGACGGCCTGCGCGGTGCTGCCGGTCGCCGGCGCCAGGACCGGCACTCGACTGCCGGCCTCCTCGACCGCCATGCGGACGACGCGGTCGATCTCCTCCGACGTGAGGGAGAAGCCCTCACCCGTACCACCGGCGGCGAAGAGGCCCGCGACATCGAAGCTCGACTGCCACGCCAGGTGCTCGCGGTAGCGCTTCTCGTCGACCTCCAGGTCGGCGTCGAAGTGGGTGACCGGGAAGGAGAGCAGGCCGGACTTCAGGCGGTCGGCGAGAGCATCGGGGGGCAGCAGCGTCACGGAGATCGTGTCCTTGGGTCCGACGGGTCCGCGCGACGCCCGCCGGGAACGGCGGTGGCGCGGTGGTCGACGTCACCGTAGGAAGGGCGGACGATGCCTGTCCACGACTTGTTTCGCATCACATGATGCCCTGAAGGCATCGGGTGGTGGCCGGTGCAGAAACCGATGCCCGTCCGCTCAGAATGCGACGGCACTCCGCTCGAGCAGCTCGAGCACCCGCCACAGAGCGGGGTTGCGGGAGTTCCGCACCCACAGCAGGTGGAGCTCGACCGGTTCGGGCACCGCGGTCTCCAGGCGGACGAACTCGACCCCCTCGATAGGCAGGCGTGCGGCCGACGCCGGGACGAACGCGATGCCGCGGCCGGCGGCGACCAGCCACAGCATGGTGAGCACCTGACTGACCGTGTGCACCGCGTTCTGCGACGCCGTGGGCACCATGCTGACGACCAGGTCGTAGAAGTACCGCGCCCGAGTCGGAGAGTGCATGACCACCGGCTCGGCCGAGAGGTCGGCGGCCGTCGCGTCCCGCCCGAGAGCGAGCAGCCGGTGCCCGGCGGGCACGGCGACCAGCAGGGCCTCGCGGTGCAGCAGGCGGGATCCGAACGTCTCGGCGTCGAACGGTGGCCGCGCGAGGCCGAGATCCACCTCCTCGTTCAGCAGGCCCGCCACCTGCTCCCGGGTGACCATCTCGTGCAGGTCGAGATCGATGTCGGGCAGGTCCCGAGCCACCTCGTTGAGCAGCCGGCCGAGCGTGCCGTAGGTGGAGGCGGCGGTGAAGCCGATCCGGACCACGCCGTGCGACCCCGACGACACCCGGCGGGCGACCTCGGGAGCAGAATCGGCGAGGGCCAGGAGCCGGCGGGCCTCGACGAGGAACACGTCTCCCGCCGCGGTGAGCGTGACGCGCCGGTTGTCGCGCTCGAGCAACTGGGCGCCGACGACGCGCTCGAGTTTCTGGATCTGACGGCTGAGCGGAGGCTGCGTCATCTTCAGCCGGGCGGCCGCACGACCGAAGTGCAGCTCGTCGGCGACGGCCACGAACCCGCGCAGTTGCTCCAACGTGAAGGCCATGCCCGCAAGGTATCAATCAATGCCGGGATAGTTTTGGACAGGCATGATCTGCCCTCCATACGCTCCCCAGCGTCCGAGGCACGTGACGCCGTTCACACGGCCCCCAGCCGGCCGAAGAGGTCAGCTGAAGAGCTGCTCGAAGAGGAGACCCACATGACCACCAACCACCGCGCGCGCCGCTGGGCCGCGACCGGTGCCGGACTCGCTCTGGCCCTCTCGCTCGCTGCCTGCGGCGGCAACGTCGGCGGCGGGTCCGGCGGCGGCGACGGTTCGGAGTACCCGAACGGTCCCATCAAGATCCTCGTGGGCGCCGACCCGGGCGGTAGCACCGATCTGATCGCCCGCGCGGCGGCCGACGGCGCGTCGGACGAGCTGGGCGTGGCCGTCACCGTGGAGAACAAGCCCGGCGCCAACGGCGCGCTCTCGCTCCAGGAACTCGCCAACGAGGACCCCGACGGCCAGACCCTGGCGATCTTCAACGGCAGCCTCGCCTACATCACGCCCTTCGCCGTGTCCGAGGACGAGGCCGTGAGCATCGAGGACTACGAGGTCGTCACCGGCCTGTCCCTGGATGACTACGTCCTGGTCACCGCACCGAAGTCGGGCTTCAAGACGGTGAAGGACCTGGCCGCCGCGGGCCGGCCGATCAACTTCGGCACCACCGGCGTCGGCACCGGCAGCCAGCTCTCGCAGGAGCTGCTGTTCGCCCAGGCGGGCATCAAGGCCACCTCGGTGCCCTTCGACGGGGGCTCGCCGACGCTGACGGCCGTGCTCGGCGGTCAGGTGGACGTCGGTTCGATCCAGCTCGGTGAGGCCATCGAGCAGATCGAGGCCGGCGAGCTGACCCCGATCGTGACCTTCGCCGAGAAGCGCCCGTCCTACCTGGCCGACACCCCGACCGCCGTCGAGGCCGGCTACGACGTCCCCGTGCAGCAGGCCCGGGCCATCGTCGCGCCGAAGGGCACCCCGGACGACGTCATCTCCACGCTGGAGGACGCCTTCACGAAGACCTTCGAGACCGACGCCTACAAGAAGTTCAACGAGGACAACCAGCTGACCCCCTGGGAGGTCAGCGGTGACGAGGTCACCGAGACCTACACCGGCAACCTCGAGAAGTACCGCGCCGTCATCGACGAGCACGGCATCAAGCTGGGTGAGGGCGCATGACCTCTGCGCACTCCGGGGCGAACAGCCTGGGGAGCTCCGGCGGCCGCATGGCCGCCGGGGCCACCCCCCGGGCCGAGTCGGCGACCGGCTCCACCACGTCCGTCGCTCCCGTGTCCCCGATCGACGAGATCCCCCTCGAGGAGCTCTCTCTCGAAGAGGCGGTGCAGCGGGTCGAGGAGCTGGAGCACGAGGGGCGTCCTCCGGTCGCCGGCACGCTCAGCAACGTCCTCACCGCCCTCGCCGTCGTCGCCCTCGGGATCGGCACCCTGATCGGCTCCGCTGAACTGGGCGTCGGCACCGCCTCGAAGCCCGGCTCGGGCACCTGGCCGCTGATCGTGAGCGTCGTGACGATCCTCCTCGGCGTCGGCCTCCTGTTCCTGGCCCGCCGGACCCATGACGGCGAGCGCTTCGCCCGGGCCAGCCTGCTGGTGCTGGTCGGCCTGGCCACGATGGTCGTCTTCGTCGTCCTGCTGCCGATCATCGGATTCGAGATCCCCGCAGCTCTGCTCTGCTTCGTCTGGCTGCGCTTCCTGGGCCGCGAGGGCTGGCGGCTGTCGGCACTCCTGAGCGTCGCCCTCGTGGCCGCGTTCTACCTCATCTTCGTGGGCGCCCTGTCGGTGCCCATCCCACACCTGTTCTAGGAGGGGCCATGGATTTCGCCCCGGTACTTCACGGCTTCAGCGTCGTGGTGGAGCCGACGAACCTGCTCTACTGCCTGATCGGCGTCGTCATCGGCATGCTGGTCGGCGTCCTGCCCGGCCTCGGCCCGGCGGCGACCATCGCGATCCTTCTTCCGATCACCTTCGGCATCGAGCCGGTGACCGCGATCATCATGCTCGCCGGCATCTTCTACGGCGCCCAGTACGGCGGCACCATCACGTCCGTCCTGCTGCGCCTGCCGGGTGAGGCGTCGTCGGTGGTCACCGTCTTCGACGGGTTCGCACTGGCCCGGCAGGGCAAGGCGGGCACTGCGCTCGGCATCGCGGCGATCGGCTCCTTCATCGGCGGCACGGTCTCCATCGTCGCGCTGACGCTGGTCGCCCCGTTCGTCGCCGGCTTCGCGCTCGACTTCGGGCCGCCGGAGTACACCGCGCTCGCCCTGCTCGGCATCCTGCTCGTCGCCACGGTCGGCGGTGGCAGCCGGACCAAGGCCGTGGTGGCCGCCTGCATCGGGCTGCTGCTGGCCACGGTCGGCCGCGACACGTTCACGGGCGCCGAGCGGTTCACCTTCCACAACCTCAACCTCGGCGACGGGCTGGACTTCGTCCCGATCGCCATGGGTCTGTTCGGCCTCGGCGAGATCCTCTACAACCTCGAGGAGCGGCACAACGCGGTCAAGGCGCCGTCGACCGTCGCCAACGTCTGGCCCTCCCGTGCCGACCTCCGGCAGTCGTCGGGGGCCATCGGCCGCGGCTCGGTGCTCGGCTTCCTCCTGGGCATCCTGCCCGGCGGTGGGGCGACCATCGCCTCCCTCGTCGCCTACGCCGTCGAGAAGCGCCGCGCGAAGAACCCGGAGCGCTTCGGCAAGGGTGCGGTCGAGGGTGTGGCGGCACCGGAGACGGCGAACAACGCCGCGGCGACGTCGTCCTTCATCCCGCTGCTCACGCTCGGCATCCCGGCCAACGCCACCATGGCGGTCATCTACGGGGCGCTGCTCATCCAGGGTGTGAGCGTGGGTCCGCGGCTGGTGACCGACGAGCCCGACCTCTTCTGGGGCGTCGTCAACTCCATGTACATCGGCAACATCCTGTTGCTGATCATGAGCATCCCGCTGGTCGGGCTGTTCGTGAAGATCCTCCGGGTGCGGCCGGCGATCCTCGCGCCGATCACGGTGCTCATCACGCTGATCGGCGTCTACACGGTCAACAACAGCGTGTTCGACATCGGGCTGGTGATCGTGTTCGGTGCCGTCGGCTACCTGATGAAGAAGCTCGGTTTCGAGCCGGGCCCGCTGGTGCTGGCGTTCGTCCTCGGTTCGCTGCTGGAGGACTCCCTGCGCCGCTCGTTGCTCATCTTCGACGGCGACCCGACCGGATTCCTCAGCCGGCCCATCTCCGGCACCCTCCTGTTGATCTTCCTGCTGGTGATCCTGCTGCCGATCATCACGCCCACCCTCGCGCGGCGGCGCGCACCCCGCCGCGAGACCACCCCCAGCGCCACCAAGGAGCTCGTGTGACCGTCCTCGTCGCATTCCTGCCCACGCCGGAGGGCGAGGCGGCCTTCGCCGCCGGTCTCACCGAGGCCTCCCGGCGCGGTGAGGACGTGCTGCTGCTCAACTCGCCGCGGGGCGGCGCGCCGGTGAGCTCCGACGTCGCCTCGCCGGAGGTCGTGGCGTCGCTGTCCGCCCGGGCCGAGGCTGCCGGCGTGCGCCTGGAGACGCACCAGGAACCGCACTCGGGCGAGCTCGCCGACGAGGTCGTGCGGGTGGCCGGCACGGTGGACGCCTCGGTGATCGTCCTCGGCCTGCGCCGCCGCAGCCCGGTGGGCAAGCTGCTCATGGGCAGCACGGAGCAGCGGATCCTGCTCGACGCGGACCGGCCGGTGCTCGCCGTCAAGCCCTGACTCGCCTGCTCCGAGGGGTCGGCGGTCGCAGTCGTCGCGGTGGGTAGGGAGACGGGTGTCCGAGGTCCGGACGCCGAGGGAGAACCCCATGCCGGAGTGGTTGGTCGGGCAGGCGCAGCTGATCGGCGTCATCGGAAAGGCGCTGCTGATGTACGGCACGGCGGTCGTGGGGCTGCGCATCGCTCATCGCCGCACCCTCTCCCAGTGGACGGCGATCGACTTCGCGGCGGCGGTCGCGATCGGCGCGGTGATGGGCCGAACCGCGGTCGCCGAGGGACAGTCGTTCCTCGTCGGCGCGACGGCGCTGTTGACCTTCCTCGCGGCGCACGGTCTCGTGACCATGGGGCGCAACAACCGGTGGTTCGCGAAGGCGGTGGACCACCGTGTCCGAGTGCTGGTCGATCACGGCCGACTGCGCCGCGACCAGCTGCGGACGTGCGGCCTCACCGAGAACGACGTGCTGGCCAAGCTCCGCGAGCTGGGCGTCCGGGAGCTCGCCGAGCTGCGCTACGTGCTGTACGAGACGAAGGGAGAGCTGACCGTCGTGCGTGAGACGGGCGCGGACGACGATGGCGCCCTCGTGCGTGCCGGTCTGGCGCACGCGGCTGGTTTCGCAGCAGGAGAGACGACGGCCATCACGCCGTCCCCACCGCGATGACGAGGGCCTCGATGCGGGCACGGACGCCTGTCTCAGCGCGGGCATGGTCGCCGAGCCGACCACGTGCATCCGCACGAACGCCGATGGTGCCGACGTGTGGGACGCCACTGGCCTGCGCCACGGCCTGCGCGGCCCGACCCCTGCACGGTCGCCGCCCGCCGGGGGCTCAGTCGCTGTAGCGCAGGGCGCGGGCTTCGACGTCGAAGAGGACGTCGTCCGAGGCCGCGGGGGTCACCTGGCCACTGCGCCGTGCCGCGAGCACGGCGTCGCGTTCGGCCTCGCTCGCCTGTGCGAGCAGCCTGCGCAGCTGTCGATCGGCTCCTTCACCTCCGGTGCGACCGTCGACCAGATCGCTCACCTGACAGCGATAGGCCAACCGGCTTCGGTACTGGGTGAGGACGGCGTCACGTACCTCCGGGTCGACGTTGTCGACCTGATCGATCTGGTCGAGAGCGGCTTCCGTGGCCACGCGATACAGCTCACGCGCCTCGGCCCGTGGATCGCCCTCATCGGCGACGCCGAGGCGGCGGATCAGACCGGTCAACGTGAGGCCCTGGAGCACAAGGGTCACGATCACCACGAGAAGCGCGACGACCACCACCTCCTCGCGGAAGGGGAACGGCGAGCCGTCCTCCACCGTCTCGGGCAGCGCCAGGGCCGTGGCGACGGTGACCACTCCCCGCATACCGGCCCACGCCGCGACGGTCGCCTCTCGGGGGCCGGCCGGAGTGGCGGAGCCGTGTCGGCGGGCGCGCCGGCCGGCGACGGCGCTGGCCGCATACATCGCGACAGCCCGTGAGACGAGAAGCACCACGACGACAGCCACGGCGAGCTGGAGGGTCCCGGGGTCGTCGAGCAGGCCGCTGCCCTCCAGCACGCTGGTCAGTTCGATGCCGAGGAACGCGAACAGCAGACCGCTCACGGCGAAGTCGACGTAGGACCACACCGCGCGGCCCAGCAGCCAGCCGGCGGACGTCAGCTCCCGGGTCGTGGTGGCCCTCAGGTACAGCCCGGCGGCCAGCACCGCCAGCACGCCCGAGGCGCCGATCTCGTCGGCGAACAGGTAGAGGGCGAACGGGACGGCGATGGTGACGGTGGTCTCGGCCACGGGGTCGTGCAGGAGGCCGAGAGCACGCCGGCTCATCCAGCCACCGGCCAGCCCGATCACCAGGCCGCCGACCACCGCTACCGCCAGGCCGACGCCTACCTGAGCCGCCGTGACTCCTCCCGCGACGACGGCCATGACCGACAGCTGGTAGAGCACCAGCGCGGTCGCATCGTTGAACTGGCCCTCCCCTTCGAGGATCGTGACCAGGCGGGCCGGCAGCCGGAGCCGGCCGGCGACCGCGCTGGCAGCCACGGGGTCGGGTGGTGACACGATCGCGCCGAGCACCGCGGCAACCGCCCACGGCAGCCCCAGCGCGTGGGCCACCACGCTGACCAGCGCCGCAGTGGCGACGGTCAGCCCGACCGCCAGGGTCAGTACGGGACCTGCCGCCTCCCGCAGCTCCCGCACCGAGGCGGCCTGGGTCGCAGCGAACAGCAGAGGCGGCAGCACCAGCGGCAGGATCAGGTCCGGCGGCAGGCCCGGCGCGGGTACGCCCGGCACGAGGCCGAGGACCAAGCCGTAGACGGTGACGAGCACCGGCTGCGGCACTCCCATCCGGTCCGCCACCGGCGTGAGCGCGACCACCCCCAGGACGAGCAACCCCAGCAACACCACCGCGCTCATGCCCGCCATCCTCGGCAACGGCCGCAGACGCCACCAATCCGGCCGGCCGAGGCCTCATCCCGTACCGCTACGGTCGGGGCAGGTCGGCGGGCAGGCCGACCAGAGACCCGGCAGTGGGATGTCGCGGGGGCGCAGCGGCGGCGGCCGGTCGAGGCGCTACTTCAGGAGACTCCGGGCGATCACCATGCGCCGCACCTGGTTGGTGCCCTCGTAGATCTGGGTGATCCTGGCGTCGCGCATCATCCGCTCGACCGGGAAGTCCTGGGTGTAGCCGCCCCGCCGAACAGCTGGACGGCGTCGGTGGTCACCTGCATGGCGACGTCGGAGGCGAACGCCTTGGCCGAGGCGGAGACCCGGGTGAGGTCGGGCCGGCCCTGATCCGGTCGCCCGCTCGTCTCCTCCTCGAGGAGCGACCGGGCGATCACCGTTCGCTGTGCGTGGTCGGCCCTCGACCCGCATTACCGAAGGTCAGCTGGCGACGGTGGTGCTCGAAGTGCGTGAGCGCGTACCGGTACAGCTCGGCCAGGGACATCCACTCGGTGAAGTACGGGTCCCACCGGGTCGGCAGCGGCATGCACCGGCGCAGCGCAGCCTCGGTCTCCCGCTGCAGCGAGCGCTCCAGTCCCGCGATGACGCGTCCGCCGAGCGCGTCGATCCGGGCCGGCGGAAGCAGTCGGGCCGCGACGACGGGGCCCGCATAGTTGACGACGTGGAAGGGCCGGGCGACGGCGTCGAGCAGCGCCGCCCAGCCGCGGCCGACCGGTGCCGGCAGCCGGCCCATCAGCCGAACGAGCGGCAGCAGGACCCGCACCACCCCGAAGCCGAGCACCATGTGGAACAGAAGCTGGTGGTTGGTCCAGCGGGTGCTGTCGCTGCGTCGCCGGAGGTCGGCCGGCCCGGCGGTGGTGAGCAGAACGTGCAGCGCGGCCCGGGCGGCGACGAGCTCGCCGGTGATTGCGGCCCGGTCCACCGGGAGCGCTGCCGCGGAATCGCCCGCTGCCCGACTGCTCACCCCGTCACGGTGAGCGCGCCCGGACGCGAGCACAACCGTCGAGGCGCTACTTCCGCAGGCTCCGCACGATCTTCCACCGGCTGAGGCATGGGTGTGGGCCTCCTGGTCCCCTCGCCCCGAAGTCAGATTGCGGCTTCGGGACAGCGGCCGAACTGAGCCGGCACGCGGATCGTGTCTACGCGGCGAGCCGCCCGGAGGCGGCGTACGCGCTCTTGCTGTTGGTGAGCTCGACGTAGGCCGCGGCGTAGAGCCGCAGCCCGCGCGCGGCGTCCTCGGCCTCCTGGCTCAGGGTGCCCTCGGCAGCGGGCAGCCCCAGGGTCGTGGTGACCGCATCGTTCAGGTCGGTCAGCGTGGCCAGGTGCCGATCGGCAGCGGTCAGCAGTTCGCGACCGGCGGCGGTGGCGGCGCTGGGCAGGCGGCCCAGGCCGGTGCGGAGCCGGTCGGTCTCGACCTGCAGGCGGGGCAGCATGGCCGGGACGTCGCCGAGGTAGGCGCCTGCGCGGGCGGCGTCGGCGACGCGCCGGCGGAGGACCCGCTGCGCCCGGGTCAGGCGCAGCACGCGCAGCGCCGCCGCCGGGCTGCGCACGGCGGCCGGCCGGCAGACCGCGTCGGCCAGCGCGCCGCTGGCCACCACCGCCCGGGCGTTGGTGACCAGCCGGCTTCGACGCACCCGCCGGTACACGCACCAGGCGGCGGTGGCGAGCAAGCCGAGCACGAGCAGGCCGGCGACGGCGACGACGGCGAGGAACTCCAGCATCGGGTTCTCCAGGTGGACGCGGGTGGTGAGGGCGGGACCGGTCAGCGACTGCGCGCCCGGCCGCGGAGCAGCTCGAGCGCGACCGGGATGAGCGAGACGACGACGATGACGGCGATGATCGGCAGCAGGTAGTGGTCGACGTTCGGGATCCGCGAGCCCAGCGCGTAGCCGGCCAGGGTGACCCCGAGCGACCAGACCAGCCCGCCGGCGACCTGCCACACCGTGAAGACGCGCAGCGGGACGCCGACGGCCCCGGCCAGCGGGTTGAGCACGGTGCGCACCACGGGGATGAACCGGGCCAGCACGATCGCCTTCGCGTTGCCGTAGCCGTCCAGCGCCGCCCGGGCCCGGATGGCGCCCGCGTGCAGGCCGGGCCGGTCGAGGCGGTCGAGCAGCGACGGGCCCACCCGGCGGCCGATCCAGTAGCCGACCTGCGCCCCGGTCAGCGCGCCGGCCGCGGCGGCGATCAGCACCGCCGGCAGGGACAGGTGCAGCGGCGCAGTGACGGCGGTGGCGGACAGCAACCCGGCGGTGAACAGCAGAGAGTCACCGGGCAGGAAGAACCCGATCAGCAGTCCCGTCTCGGCGAGCAGTACGAGGAAGACCCCGAGCGGCCCGAGGCCGGAGAGCAGGCTGCGCGGATCCAGGAGGTTGAGCGCCTCGACAGTGGTGGAGGCGACGTGCATGTGGGTGCTCCGTGGGGTTGGCCGGGACGTGAGACGCTGGTCCTACCGACCGCGGTAGTAGGAACTACAGTAGACTGTAGTAGCTGAAGTGGGGGCTGGCATGGCCGGTGGACGGCGGCGGGGCGGGCTCGAGCAGGAGGTCCTGGCCTGCCTGGGTGCGGCGAGACGGCCGCTGACGGTCGCGGAGGTGCTCGCCGAGCTCGGCGGCGACCTCGCGTACACCACCGTGCTGACCGCACTGAGCCGGCTGCACGGGAAGGGCGCGCTGACCCGCGAGCCCGCCGGCCGCGGCTACGCTTACGCGCTGCCGGCCGACCTGGGGGCCTCGGTGACCGCACGGCGGATGTCGCGGCTGCTGGACTCGCGCGAGGACCGGGCCGGGGTGCTGGCCCGATTCGTCGCGGACCTGTCCCCCGAGGACGAGCGAATGCTGGCTGACCTGCTCGCCGAGGGCCGCCGCGCGGACCCCGAGGCCCTGCCGTGATCGTCGCGATGACGCTGCCGCTGGCCGTCAGCGTGCTGATGGGGGTCTCCGCCTCGCGGCTGGGCCGCCGGCTGCCCCCGGCGACGGCGGTGCGGCTACTCACGGCCGCGATGCTGGTCACCGCGCTGGCCACGGGCTTCGTTCTCGCCGTCGCCGGCATGCTGGTGCTGGCACAGATCCCGCTGGTCGCGGCGCTGGGGCACTACTCGGCGCACGTGCTGGGCTCCGGCCTGCCAGTGCCGGTGGGGGCCGGGGGGCTGGCCGCGGTGACCGTGTGCGGACTGCTGGTCGCGGCGCTGCGCCGGGCGGCGCTCGGTGGCCGGGACCTGATGCTGGCCGCGGTCGCCTGCCGTCGGCTCGGCCCGGCGGTGGGTGGCCTGGTGGTGATCGACGACGACGAGCCGGACGCTTACACGCTGCCGGGCATCGGCGGCCGCGTGGTGGTCTCCACCGCGATGTTGCGCGCGCTGCCCGCCGACGAGCGGCGGGTACTCCTGGCCCACGAGGCCGCGCACCTGTCCCGCCGCCACCACCTGTGGGTGCAGGCCGCCGAGCTCGCTGCCGCGGCGAATCCGCTGCTGCGCCCGGTCGCACGGGCGGTACGGGCGGCGGTGGAACGTGACGCCGACGAGGTCGCCGCCGCCGAGGTCGGCGACCGCGAGCTGGCTGCGCGGGCGCTGGCGCGAGCCGGACTGGCCCGGGCCGCCGCCCGCCGCGCCACGACCCTTGAGGCGGCGCTGGCCGGCGCAGACACCGCGGTCGCCGACCGCGCCCGGGCACTGCTGGCCGGCCCACCGCCCCGGCGGTGGGTACTGGCCGGGATGCTCGCGGCGCTGATGGTGGCCACCGGCGTCGCGGTGCTGGTGACCGGCGCGGACACCGAGGCGCGATTCGAGGCCGCGCAGAGCGCCTACGCGCTGCTGCGGTGACTGAGATGCCGGTCCGCCGGCTCGGCCGGACGGCCTGGATCCTGGGCGCGGCCCTGACCGCTCTGATCGGCTGGGTGCTGGTGCACCACCGGCGGCCGCTGGCGGTGGATCTGACACTGCACGCCGCCGCGCTGGCCCACCGCACGCCGGCGCTGACCACCGCGGCGCTCGCGGTGACCGACAGCTCCGGGGACCTGGCCTGGATCCTCGCCGTCGTCGGCGGCCTGCTCGCCGTGCGGTCGCGGCCGTGGTGGGTCGGCGCCCTGGCCGGGGCCACCGCCCTCGGCCTGGGCCAGTTGCTGCGGCTGGCCCTGGTGACCGGGATCGGCCGCGCTCGGCCGCCGGCAGCGGACTGGGCGGCGCGGGCCGGCGGGTACGCACTGCCCTCGGGGCACACCACCACGGCCACCCTCGGCGCCGGGCTGCTCTGTCTGGGCCTGGCCCGCGCGCCGCGCGGGGCGTGGCAGGTCGTCGCCGCGATCGCCGTCGCCGGGTGCTGGGCGGTGGCGGTCGGGCTCACCCGCGTCTACCTGGGCTTGCACTGGCCGTCCGATGTGCTCGGCGGCTGGCTGCTCGGAACGCTGCTGACGGTGCTCGCGGCCCTGGTGTTCCGGCGCCTCGCGCCGCGTCGGTCAGGGCGGGTGGGTGCGCAGCGTGCGGAGCAGCAGCACCAGGGCGGCCAGTTGTAGGACCGCGACGGTCGCCCGCCTGCCGGCGCCCTCGGCGTGTTCGGAGACGAGCTCCCCTTCCCGATCGGCCACCAGCCCGGCGGACACACTTCTACTACAGTCCTACGTAGTACGTCGCTGTCGCGTGGCCCGCGCCGCCCCATCAAGGAGCACCCCGCACATGAACACACTGCACCGTCTCGACGACCGGCTGCTCACCGGCGCCAACGACCTGGCCCGGCACACCGGCTGGCTGCACGGCGCTGTCCTCGGCTACGCCACCTACGGCCTCGTCGTCTTTGCCGCGCTGCTGCTCGCCGGCCTGTGGCTGCATCGCACCGGCTCCGACCGGGCGCTCGCCGCGGCGGGCTGGGCGCCGCTGGCGGTGCTGCTCGCCGTCGGGCTGAACCAGCCGCTGGTGTCCGGCATCGCCGAGGCCCGTCCGTACACCACCCACCCGGGGCTGCTGGTGCTGGCGCACCGCAGCGCGGACTTCTCCTTCCCCTCCGACCACGCGGTGATGGCCGGGGCGGCCGCGGCCGCGCTCTGGCTGGTCTCCCGGATCCTCGGCGCACTCGCCACCGTTGCGGCGCTGGTGATGGCGTTCGCCCGCGTCTACATCGCCGCGCACTATCCATGGGACGTAGCCGCGGGGCTGGTCCTCGGGGCGCTGGTCGCGCTGCTCGGCTGGTTGCTGCTGCGCCGGCCGCTGACCGCTCTGACCGACTGGCTGCGCGCCCGGCCCGGGCTGCGGCAGGCGTTCCCAGCCCCCGCAACCCTGCCGGTGGGCCTGAAGCCGTCGAGGCGGGAGGCGTCTGCGGCGTGAGCGGCCTGGTCCACCGCATCCTCGAGCTGCCCGGTTGGCTGGTGCTGCTGGTTGCCGGACTGATGGTCTTCGCCGAGGACGCACTGTTCGTGGGGTTCGTGGTGCCCGGGGAGACGGTGGCCCTGCTCGCCGGGGCCGCGGCCAAGCTCGGCCACGTCTCCCTGTCGGGCGTGCTCATCGTGGTCATCGTCGCCGCGATCGTCGGCGACAGCCTCGGCTACGAGATCGGCCGGCACCTGGGTCCTCGGGTGCTGCGGCAGCGGATCTTCGACAAGCGCCTCAAGCGGCTCGACGACGCCCAGGACTTCTTGGCCCGCCGCGGCGGCAGTGCTGTCTTCCTCGGCCGCTGGATCGCCTTCTTCCGAGCCGTCATGCCGTTCCTGGCCGGCACCGCGCGGATGCGCTACCCGAAGTTCCTCGCCTGGAACGCCGCCGGCGGGCTTGCCTGGGGCGCCACCGTCGTCCTGCTCGGCTACGCCGCCGGCGCCTCCTACGCCCAGGTGGAGAAGACCTTCGGCCGCGACGCCGCGTTCGTCGCCCTCGCCGTCATGGTCGCCGCCCTTGTCATCTGGCGGATCCGCAGGCACGGCGCCGAGCGCCGCGCCGGAGCCGGCGACCGCAAGTGAGTCGCCACGAGCCCGCCCACCGCTGCAGCCCCGATGAGCTGGACGAGAGGAGGGGACCCGCGACGAGCACCACGGATCCCCGGTGCTGATGTTCCTCCTCGCCGGCGAACTCGGGCTCCTCGTCTTCGTGCTGATCGCCGGCTCTCTGTGGTGGGCGGTACGCCGCCTCCTCCACCGACTGCGTCGGCACCGTCGGCGATCGAGTCGGTGATCGCAGCAGTGAGGGCGGGCCCTCGCCTCCCCGTTCCGGGCCGATGACCTTCCCCGCGGCCGACATGGGCGCCGTGCGAGGCCGGAACGGCTACCCGCTGGTCTGTTCTGTGGGTTCGGTGGGTCGTGCGCTCGGGCCACAGCCCTGCCCCATGAGAACCTCTCAGGCGGGTTCGGGCTTACCGCGCCTGCGGATCACGCATGTCCATTCGGGCATCTGCTCGTGCTAGTCCGGCTCCCGTTGTACGTCCCTAGCCGGTGCTGGGGGCACACCATCGGACCACCCTCCCCGCGGGTAGTCCTTCTCGCGGTCGAGTCGCGGCACCCGGCACGCCGGAAGGCGTCGAACCGCTGTCACACCCATCGCGCCGCGCGGTTCCGTCGGGTGCCGAGAGCACCGCAGCGGGTGGGTCGCTCGGAAAAAGAAACCCGGCGTCCCCACCGCGACCTGTCAGGGCCATGACCTAGGAGGACGCCGGTCGACGTCCTACTTCAAGAGACTCCTGGCGATCACCATGCGCTGCACCTGGTTGGTGCCCTCGTAGATCTGGGTGATCTTGGCGTCGCGCATCATGCGCTCGACCGGGAAGTCCTGGGTGTAGCCGGCCCCGCCGAACAGCTGGACGGCGTCGGTGGTCACCTGCATGGCGACGTCGGAGGCGAACGCCTTGGCCGAGGCGGAGACCCGGGTGACGTCGGGCCGGCCCTGCTCCCCCGCCGCCGCGGCGACGTAGACGAGGTGGCGGGCCGCCTCGATCTTCATCTCCATGTCGGCGAGCATGAACTGCACGCCCTGGAACGAACCGATCGACGTCCCGAACTGCGTGCGCTCCTTGACGTAGCCGACCGCCGCGTCGAGTGCGCCCTGCGCGATGCCGACGGCCTGCGCGCCGATCGTCGGGCGGGTGAAGTCGAGGGTGCGCAGCGCGGTCTTGAAGCCGGTGCCGGGCGCGCCGATGATCCGGTCCGCCGGGATCGTGCAGTCGGTGAAGTACAGCTCGCAGGTGGGCGACCCCTTGATGCCCATCTTGCGTTCCTTGGGGCCGACGGCGAAGCCCGGGTCGTCGCGGTGGACGGCGAACGCGGAGATGCCGTTGGCCTTCTTCTCCGGGTCGGTGACCGCCATGACGGTGTACCACTCGGAGACGCCGGCGTTGGTGATCCAGGCCTTGGTGCCGTTGAGCACCCAGGTGTCGCCCTCGAGCCGGGCGCGGGTCTTCATGGCGGCGGCGTCGGAGCCGGCCTCGCGCTCGGACAGGCCGTAGCTGATCATCGCGCGGCCCTCGGCGATCGGGCGGAGGACCTTCTGCTTGAGGTCCTCGGACGCCGACAGGATCACCGGCATCGAGCCGAGCTTGTTCACCGCCGGGACGAGCGACGCGCTGGCGTCGACCCTGGCGACCTCCTCGATGACGATGCAGGTCGCGATGGCGTCGGCACCCTCGCCCCCGTATGCCTCGGGGATGTGGGTGGCGTGGAAACCGGCCGCGGTCAGCGCCTTATGCGCCTCGATCGGATAGCGCGAGTCGGCGTCCACCTCGGCGGCGTACGGCGCGATCTCCCGCTCGGCGATGTCGCGCACCGCCTCCCGGATCGCCTCGTGCTCGTCGGTCAGCGCGTACAGCCCGGAGTTGTTACCCACGGGTACGAGGATAAGCCGCCGCGACTACTCCTCCGACGCCAGACGCTCCTGCAGGGTGAGATCGCGCGCGACGACGGACTCGGCGAGGTCGGCCTGGAACCGGCGGACCGCCTCCCGCAGCGTCTCGTCCGAGGCGGCCAGGATGCGGACGGCGAGCAGGCCCGCGTTCCGGCCGCCACCGATGCTGACCGTGGCGACCGGCACGCCCGCCGGCATCTGCACGATCGACAGCAGGCTGTCGAGACCGTCGAGCCGGTCCAGCGGCCGGGGGACGCCGATCACCGGCAGCGGTGTCGCGGCCGCGATCATCCCGGGCAGGTGCGCCGCTCCCCCGGCACCCGCGATGACCACCCGCAGCCCGCGCTCGGCGGCGCTCTCCGCGTAGTCGAGCATCCGGCGCGGGGTGCGGTGCGCCGAGACGACGTGCGCCTCGTAGGGGACGTCGAACTCGTCGAGCGCCAGCGCCGCCGGCTCCATCATCGGCCAGTCCGAGTCGCTGCCCATCACGATGCCGACGATCGGCTCGCTCACGGTCATCTCCCTCAGTGCTCGTCGTCGGCGAAGGCGAAGGCGAAGGCCGGGTCCACCACGCCGTCGGCCAGGTACCGGGCGGCGGCGACCGCACGCGCCCGGACCTCCTCGAAGTCGGTACCGAGCGCGGTGACGTGGCCCAGCTTGCGGCCGGGCCGCTGCCCCTTGCCGTACCAGTGCAGCTTCACGTCCGGCCAGTGCGCCATGAGGTGGTGCACCCGCTCGTCCAGTGCCGGGCCGGTCCAGCCGTCGGCCGACGCGGCGCCGCCCAGCACGTTCGCCATGACGACGACGGGAGCGGTCGCGTCGGTGGCGCCCAGCGGATAGTCGAGGACGGCACGCAGGTGCTGCTCGAACTGGCTGGTGCGCGAGCCCTCGATCGTCCAGTGGCCGGAGTTGTGCGGTCGCATGGCCAGCTCGTTGACCAGGACCCCGTCGGCGGTCTCGAACAGCTCCACGGCGAGCACGCCCACGACGCCGAGCCGATCGGCGATCCGGATGGCCAGCTCCTGGGCGGCCGTGGCGGCGTCGTCGTCCAGACCGGGCGCGGGGACGAGCACCTCCTCGCAGACGCCGTTGCGCTGCACCGTCTCGACCACGGGCCAGACGGCGACCTGACCGTAGGGCGACCGGGCGACCTGGACGGCCAGCTCGCGCACCATGGCCACGCGCTCCTCGACCAGCAGCGAGCCGTGCCGCTCCAGGAGGTCGGCCACCTCGTCGGCGCCGTCGACGACGAACACGCCCTTGCCGTCGTAGCCGCCCCGCGGGGTCTTGAGCACCACGGGCCACCCGACGTCGTCGGCGAACGCGGCGACCTCGTGCACGGTGCGGGCCTCGGACCAGGCGGGCTGGGGCTCCCCCGCCTCGTGCAGCGCTCGCCGCAGCACCAGCTTGTCCTGGGCGTGCACAAGCGCATCCGGTCCCGGGGCCACCCGATGGCCGGCGTCGGCCAGCGCCCGCAGGTGCTCGGTGGGCACGTGCTCGTGGTCGAACGTCACGACCGTGGCGCCCTCGGCGAGGTCGAGGAGGGCCGCCAGGTCACGGTGGTCCCCCAGCCGGACGTCGGCCGCGACGAGGCCGGCGGACTCGTCCGGAGCGGTGGCCAGCACCCGGAGCGACTGGCCGAGGGCGATCGCGGCCTGGTGGGTCATCCGGGCGAGCTGGCCGCCACCGACCATCGCCACGACGGGCAGTCCGGTACGCGGGTCGACTGATGTGGCCATGGTGAGTGCTGAGGCTAGATCGTTCGTCCCCTCGGCTTGTCCGCCGGGGCCGGGAGGGGTAGCGCTTCTAGCCTCGCAGCGTGACGGCACCGGTACTGCACGTGATGCCGTCGGTGCAGCGCCCTCGGTCGGGCCGGCTCGACTTCCTCGACGCCCTGCGCGGCATCGCCGTCCTGCTGGTGCTCGTGCAGCACCTCGGCGAGCTGCTCTTCCCGGCCGTGGACCGGCTGAGCACTCACGTCGTCCAGTTCGGCCAGCTCGGCGTCATGGTCTTCTTCCTGTGCAGCGGCTTCATCATCCCGGCGAGCCTCGAGCGCGGCGGGCCGGGTGCGACCCGCGCGACCGCGCTGGCCGGCTTCTGGCGCAGCCGGGTCTTCCGGCTGTACCCCCTGTACTGGGTGAGCCTCGCCGGCGCCGCGGTCCTCGTGGTGGTGGGCGTCTACTCCCCTGGGCCGATGAGCGGCGGCGACTGGCTGGCCAACCTCACGATGCTGCAGGCCTTCGCCGGCAGCCCGCACGCCCTCGGGCTGTACTGGACCCTCGCGTTCGAGATGGCCTTCTACCTGGCCCTCTCGGCGCTCTTCCTGCTCGGCCGGCACCGCTCCAGCGCCGCGCTCTCGCTGGCCGCCTCCGCCGGCTGCGTCATCGCGGCGGTCGCTGCGGAGCCGCTGCTGGGACGGTCTGCGCCCCTGGGGCTCTTCTGCCTGGCGACGATGTTCACCGGCACGGTCTTCTTCCGCTGGCACGCCGGCACGGTGGCGCTGCGCACCCTGGTCACCTGCGTCGTCAGCGCCCTGGCCGCGGGGGCGGCGCTGCTCGGCGCCGCTGCGCAGCAGCCGGACGGCCGGGACGTCGTCCCGATGCTGACCGCCTGGCTCGGCGCGTACGCGATCTTCTGCACCGCGGTGGCCCTGCGTGCGCGCCGCGTGCCGCGCTGGCTCCGGCGCCTCGGGACGATCAGCTTCTCGGTCTACCTGATGCAGGCGCTGGTGCTGCTCGCCGTCCCGGCGACGCCCTTTCCGGTGCTCACCGCCGTCGTGTGGGCAGTGGTGATCGCCGCGATCAGCGAGGGCACCTATCGCCTCGTCGAGCAGCCGGCGGTGCGGCTGGGCCGGCGGCTCGGCCCGCGCCCCGCGGTGAGCAAGCCGGTCGCCATGCGCGGCCGGTCGATCGGCCGGGCGCTCCCCGTGCCGCGGCCCGCCGACCACGGGCGGATCGCGGTCTGACGACCCTCCGGCGGTCCTAGACTCGACGGTCGTGCGGAACAGCGAGGCGGTCGGGTGGCTGCGGGAGACGTGGCACCGGCTGGCCCGGGAACTCAGCGCCTTCGGCATCGTCGGCGCGGCCTGCTTCCTGCTCGACGTGGGCCTCTTCCAGCTGCTCTACACCTCGGCCGGCCTCGACGCGGTGACCGCCAAACTGGTCGCGACGCTGGTGTCGATGACGGTCGCCTACGCCGGCCACCGGTACTGGTCCTTCTCCGCCCGTGCGCGAACCGGTGTCCGCCGGGAGTACGTGCGGTTCGCGCTGATCAACGCCGTGACCCTGCTGATGGGACTGGCGATCGTGGGGTTCGTCCGCCACGGCCTGGAGCAGGACAGCGCGCTGGTGCTGCAGGTGGCCAACGTCGCCTCGATCGTGATCGGCACGGTGGTGCGCTACCTGAGCTACCGGCGGTGGGTGTTCCCCGCGCACCGCGTGCCGGCCGCGGCCGCGATCGACGTGGTCTGAGGCTCAGGCCGACAGCCGGGAGCCGTGCCGGCCGGAGATCACCTCGAGCCGGGTGGGGATGCGGGTCCGCAGCTCCTCCAGGTGGCTGATGACTCCGACGGTGCGCCCACCCCGGCGCAGCTCGTCGAGGACGGTCATCACCGCGTCGAGGGCATGCGCGTCGAGCGTGCCGAAGCCCTCGTCGACGAAGAGCGTGTCGATCTGCACGCCGCCGGTCTCCGCGGTGACCACGTCGGCCAGACCTAGCGCGAGAGCGAGCGAGGCCATGAAGCTCTCCCCTCCGGAGAGGGTCTTGGTCGCCCGGCGCACGCCGGTGTACTCGTCGAACACGTCGAGGCCCAGGCCCCCGCGCGCCCCGTGACGGCCCTGCGCATCGCTGTGCAGGAACGTGTAGCGGCCGCCGGACATGTCCAGCAGCCGTCGGCTCGCGACCTCGGCGACCTGCTCGAGCCGTGCCGCCAGGACGAAGGACTGCAGGCGCATGCGCAGGGTGTTGGACCCGCGGCCGTTCACCAGATCGGCCAGCGCCGTGACCTGGTCGGCCCAGGCGCGCAGGTCGGCCAGTTCCATCTCTGCTGCCGTCACCTCACCGGACAGCGACGCCAGCGCCGTCGCGCAGCGCCGGGCGCCGTCCAGCCGGGCGACGGCCTCCTCGCGCTGCTCCGTGGCGACCGCGCAGCGCGACTCCAGGGCCGCGACGTCCGGCCGCGGCGGCAGGTCGGCCAGCTCGGGCTCGGCCAGCCGGTCGCGGAGGACGGCGACCGCGCGGTCGTGGCCGTCGAGCTGCCGGTCGAGCGCGGCGAGCCGGCCGTCCGGTAGCAGTGCGGCGGCCGCCGCCAGCAGGTCGTCGAACCCGGTGGTCGCGGCGCGCGCCTCGGCGGTCGACCGGGCGGTGTCGGCCGCGGCCCGGGCCCGCACCTCGTCGGTCGCCGCCGCGACGAGGGCCTCGCAGCGCCCGGCCGCGTCGGTCAGGCGGGCGACCCGCGCGGCGATGTCGGCGTCGTCGCCCCGGGCGTCGGCGAGCCGGCGCTGCAGGTGGTCGAACTGCTCGGTGAGCGCCTCGCGCTCTGCGGTGCGGGCCTGCAGCTCCTCGCGGTCGGCGGCCTGCCGCGTGGCCGCGCGGTCGCGTTCGGCCAGCAGCGCGCGGAGCTCCTCCTGCACGGCGGTCGCGGTGGCGGCCAGCGCGGCCGTCGCCCGGGCCGTGCCCCGCAGGGCGTCGACGGCGGCGACCTGCTCGGCAACGGGGGTCTCGCCCGCCGTGGCCCTCAGCGCGGCGAGCTCGCGCTGCTGCAGTTCCAGCTCGGCGGTCGCGGCCGTGAACGCGGCTTCGGCGGCCTCGGCCACCTCGCGTGCGGCCTGTTCGTCGTCGGGGGTGACGACGGGACCGATGTGCGTGGCCGGCCGCGGGTGCTCGATGGCGCCGCAGACGGGGCAGTCGGCGCCGTCGGCCAGCTGGGCGGCGAGCTCGGCCGCCATGCCCTCCAGCCGCTGTGCGCGCAGGTCGAGCCAGCGCTCACGGGCCGCGGACCACGCCTCGCGCCGCGTCTGCACGTCGGTGCGGGTCACGACCAGGGTCGTCGCGAGCAGCTCGGCGGCGCGGGCGGCCTGCAGCGCGGTCTCCGCCGCCTGCACGGCCGCCCGCTCGGCGGGGAGCCGGACCGCGGCCGTCTGGGCCTCGGCGACCACCCGCTCCTGCGCCGCCAGCCGTGCGGGCCAGGTCGCGGCCGTGCGCGTGGCCTCGGCGCAGGCCGCGTCGAGGGCCTCGATGCGGCGCCCGAGGCGGCTGATGTCGCGGCGCATCGCTGCGGCGCGGTCGACCTCCGGCAGGAGGGCGCGCGCGGCCGCCGCCTCGTCACGCAGCTCGCGGGCCAGCAGTGCGGTGCCCTCGCGCTCGCTGGACACCGACGCCCACGCGGCGCGGGCCGCCTCGAGCGTGCCCTCGACCTGCTCGGCCACGAGGGCCGCGCGACGGGCGGCCTCGAGGACGTCGCGCAGACCCTCGGCCCGCCGTCCCGCGTCCCGCTCGACCCGGTGAGGAGCGAGCTCCGCCTCGCGCGCGACCAGCGCGGCGAGTTCCCGCTCTGCCCGCTCACGGCGAGCGTGCCGCTCGTCGAGCGCACGGGCGGCGGCGAGCTCGGCGTCCACCGCACCGACGGCCGCGGCCGCGGCCTCGGCGTCCGCCTCGGCCTGTGCCAGCCGGTCGGACGCCGCGGACCGGATGCGCTCCACCCACGGGTCGACGTGGTTGCCGGGGCCACCGCCGACCAGTTCGGGCGCGAGCTCCTCGGGCACGTCGACCTCGGCGATCTGGGCGACCCGCGCCAGCAGCGTGCTCAGCCCGGCGCGCTGGATGCCCATGCGGTCGCGGGCGGCGGAGCGCTCCTCGGCCAGCCAGTCCTCGGCGCGGGCGAACCGGCCGACGTCGAAGAGCGTGCGTAGCAGCTCCGCCCGGTGCTCGGGCTCGGCGCGCAGGAAGCGCGCGAAGTCGCCCTGCGGCAGCAGCACGACCTGGCAGAACTGGTGCACGTCGAGGCCGAGGCGGGTGCGCAGGTGCTCGGAGCCCTCGTCGATGCGGGTGCTCACCGGCTCCCAGCCGCCGTCGGTCATCCGCTGAACGGAGAGCGAGGCCTGCTCCTTGGTGAAGCCCTCGCCACGCTTCTTCGGCCGCTGCCACTCGGGACGCCTGATGACGCGCAGCCGCTCGGTGCCCAGCGTCAGCTCGCAGCGCACCTCGGTGCGCGTGCTGCCGTCGGCATGGTCGCTGCGCAGCCGCTTCACCTCGCCCCGGGCGCCCGGAACGGTGCCGTAGAGGGCGAAGACGACCGCGTCGAGCAGGGTGGTCTTGCCCGCGCCGGTCGGGCCCCACAGCAGGAAGAGCCCGTCACGGCCCACCTCGTCGAGGTCGACCTCCTCGGTGCCCGGGAACGGCCCGAATGCGGTGACCGAGAGCCGGTGCAGCCTCACCCCGCCACCTCCGCCCGGTCGGCGGCGGCCAGGGCGCGGGACAGCAGCTCACGCTCGGCGGCGCTGGCGGGCACGCCGCGGACGTGCGCGACGAACTCGCCGGCCACCTCGAGCGCGCTGCGGCCACGCAGGCGTTCCTGGTAGCTGCGCCCGTCGCCGGCGGCACCGGCCCCGGTCCACTCGAGGTGGACGCAGTGCGGGAAGCGGGCCTGCAGGCGCCGCATCGGGTCGACCGGCCGCGCCGCGTCGGTCAGGCGCACCGAGATGAAGTGCTCCTCGACGCCCGCGTGGGCCGGATCGGCCAGGAGGTCGTCCAGCTCGCCGGTGAGCAGGGTGAGCGGGCGCGGCACCGGCAGCGGCACGGCGCGGACGTCGGACAGGCCGCCGGCGTCGAGGTCGACCAGCCACACGAGCTTCTGCTGCCCGGCCTCGCCGAAGGAGTAGGCCATCGGCGAGCCGCTGTAGCGCAGCCGCGGCGAGAGCGTCTGGGGCCGGTGCAGGTGGCCGAGCGCGACGTAGTCGACGCCGTCGAAGACCGGGGCCGGCACCAGGTCGACGCCGCCGACGCAGATGTCCCGCTCGCTCTCGCTCGGCACGCCTCCGCCCACGAACGCGTGGGCCAGCACGACCGAGCGGGCGCCCGGCCGGAGGAAGAGGTCGGACCGCACGCGCTCCATCGCCGTCGCCAGCACGGCCTCGTGGCTCTTGCCCCCGCCGTGCCCGCCGGTCAGGCCGAGCTCGTGCCGCGCCACCTCCGGCTCCAGGAACGGCAGGCCGTAGACGGCCACCTCGCCGTGCTCGTCGGCGAGCAGGACCGGCTCGTCGAGCTTCGCGGTCTCGGCCCGGACGTGCAGCCCACCGGCCGCGAGCAGTTCGGAGAAGGTGCCCAGTCGCCGCGCGGAGTCGTGGTTGCCGGGCGTCAGCACGACCTCGGCCCCGGCCCGGCGGATGCGCGCCACGACGCGGCTGAGCACGGCGGTCGCGTCGGCCGACGGGACCGCGCGGTCGTACACGTCACCGGCGACGAGGACCGCGTCGACCGACTCCTCGGTGACGATCCGGGCCAGCCCACTGAGCACCGCCTCCTGCTCGGCGAGCAGATCGGTGCCGTGCAGCGACCGGCCGATGTGCCAGTCGGAGGTGTGCAGCAGGCGCATGAGCCGGACGGTAGGTCGGGGCACCGACAGAACCGGTCGAGGCGCGCCGTGACGGACCGGTCCGGGGTGCGCGCCCGGGGTCAGTGGGGCTCGTGGTGCCAGGAGTCGGTGTCGCGCGCCCCGCTCCCCCAGGGATCGCCGCCCCAGGCGCCGCTCCCCCACGACCCGGTGGTCCGGTGCCCGGCGCCGTACGGGTCACTGACGCCCGGCCCGTAGTGCTCGCCGAGGTAGTCCGCGCTCTCCTGCGCCCGCCGGTCGGCGTCCTCCTCGACCATGTGGTTGAGCAGCTGCTGGACGCCGTCGCTGTCGGGGATCTTGCGGAGCACCGTGGGCCCGCTCTCGCCGGCCGACTCGATGCTCAGCGTGCCCGAGTTGATGATCCGCTCCCACAGCGTCTGCCGGTAGGAGACGTCGGTGATGCGGGACAGGCCGAGGTCGCGCCCCCGGCGGGCGAGGATCCCCTCGCGGAAGAGCAGGCGGTGGGTGGTGACGACGTAGTGCGTCGTCCGCCAGCGCAGCAGCGGCACGAGGACGACGATCAGCAGCAGGAGCAGCGCCAGCCCGAGGACGAGCATCCGCAGCAGACCCTGCTGTCGCCCGGCGGGGACGACGGCCATGCCGAAGGACGCCGCGCCGACGATCCCGAGGAACCACACGAGCGGCCAGAAGATCGTCAGCCAGTGCGGGTGCAGGTGCCGGACGACCTCCTCGTCGGCCGCCAGCAGCTTGTCCGGATAGGGCACCCCGCCAGGATGGCGCAATCGGCCCCATCCGCCGGGATTCCGGGCGTTCGGAGCCCCGGAGCCTGCGCACGTCGTCACACCGGGCGCATAGACCCCATGGTCCACGCGGAGTCGGGGGCCACCGCGTAGCAGCCGGCGCGGGGGGCGATGTGACGAGTGGGACGGACGGGTCCGGTCTCGACACGACACGCTGAGAGCTGTCCGCAATCGACCGGATGCGGTGGGTAGCTTCGGCACCGCCGGGCGCTCGCCCGGACCGACCTCCGCGCCGACCTGGGCACGGGCGTCCGACCGTGGAGGTTCAGCACAGTGGCCGCAGCGCAGTCCGCCCCACGTCGCCCGGCGCGGCTGGGCGCTCTCGACGCCCTGCGGTTCGTCGCCGCCGCCTCGGTCGTCGCCTTCCACTTCACCGCCCGCGAGAGCCCCGCGTGGGAGGGTCCGGCGCCGCACGCGTTCGACGCCATCGGTCCCTATACCGCCTACGGCCGGCTCGGCGTCGCGCTGTTCTTCGTGATCAGCGGCTTCGTCATCCTGATGAGCTCCTGGGGTCGCGACGTCCCGCACTTCGTCGCCTCCCGCGTCGGCCGGCTGTACCCGGCGTACTGGGTGGCGGTGGCCGTGAGCGCGGTCGTGGTCTACCTGTGGCCGCAGAACCCGGCGTTCTTCGGTCACGCGGTCACCAAGTCCGACGCCGTCCTGAACCTGACCATGATCCAGACGGCGTTCGGGGCGCCCGACCTCGACGGCGTCTACTGGACCCTCTGGTACGAGGCGCGCTTCTACCTGCTGATCGCCGTGCTGGTGCTGATCGGCCTCACCCGTGCCCGGGTGCTCGCCTTCGCCACGCTGTGGCCCGTCGCCGGCGCCCTCGCCGCCGGCAGCGGCAGCAAGCTGCTCACCACGCTGCTCATGCCCGACTACGCGGCCTTCTTCGCCGGCGGGATGCTGCTCTACCTGCTCTACCGCGAGGGTCACGACTGGGGCATCTGGATGCTGGTGGCCCTGCAGGGCGCGATCGCGCTGCGCTTCTCCCTGCAGATGTACGGCCCCTCGCTGGCCGGGACGACGAACTTCCCGCCGTCCGCCATGAAGATCGGGCTGGTCACGTTCCTCTGCTTCGCGCTCGTCGCGGTCGCGACGCTCTCCCCGGTGGCGCGCTGGAACGCCCGCTGGATGACCACCGCGGGGTCCCTGACCTACCCGCTGTACCTCATCCACGAGAACGTCGGCTGGTTCGTCATCCACCGGACCCGGGGAGTGCTCGGACCGTGGGGCGCGGTCCTCGCGGCCTCGGTGGTGGCGCTCGTCGGCGCCACGCTGCTCTACCGCCTGGTCGAGAAGCCGTTCGGCGGACGCCTGCGCAAGGCCACGCTCGCGATGCTCCGGCCGGTCGAGCGGCGGCCGGAGGTGCCGGCCCCGGCGCTGCCGCCGCGGCACGAGACGACGCCGCGCCCGCCGCGCAACCACGGCCCGTCCCGGCACACCGGCCCGATCACGGCGGCGGTTCCCGTCAGCCGCCGTCCCGAGATCGCCACGACCGGCGGGGGCACGCACCGGGGCTACTGACCCGGCGCCGGGCTCAGGCCCGGCGCACGTGCCGCACGTCCCCCGAGGCCAGCGCCACCGGTCCGTCGGCCGTGGCCACGACCAGCCGGCCGTCCCAGTCCACGGCCTCGGCCACCCCGTCCAGGCTGGAGCCGTCAGGCAGGGCGACCGACACCGTCGTGCCGACCGTCGAGCTCCACCGCAGGTAGTCGGCGGCCAGGCCGGACAGGACGGGGTCGCCGAGGGCGGCCGTCCACCGCAGGTAGCGCTCCTCGAGCCCGCGGAGGAAGGCGAGCAGGACAGGCGCGCGGTCGACGCCACTGCCGAGGACGCCGGCCAGCGAGGCGGCGGTGTCCGGGAGCTCGTCGGAGGTCGTGGAGACGTTGAGGCCCACGCCGACGACGACCGCCGTCCCGGCACTCTCGGCCAGGATCCCGGCGAGCTTGCGGCCGTCACCGGCGAGCAGGTCGTTGGGCCACTTGAGCGACACCTGGACGCCGGTGACGCCGCGCACCGCCTCCGCCAGCGCGACCCCGGTGAGCAGGGGCAGCCAGCCGCGGCGGGCGGCGGGGACGTCGGGGCGCAGCAGGATCGAGACGGTGATCCCGGCCCGCGGCGGGGAGGTCCACACGCGGTCCAGCCGGCCCCGCCCGGTCGCCTGGTACTCGGCCACGAGGACGGCGCCCTGCGGCAGGTCCTCGCCCGTCGCGCGAGCCATCAGCTCGGCGTTCGTGGAGCCGATCTCCTCCACCACCTCCAGCGACGTCCAGAGGACGGAGTCGCGGGTGAGAGCCGTGGCCAGGGCCGGACCGTCCAGGCGCGGCCGGTCCAGGTCCGACCATCGAGATGAGGGCGTGTCGGGCACACCCTTACGCTACGGGCCGTGAGCGCCGCCGAACTCGAGAGCGCCGGGGAGAACGTGCCCGACGACATCGACATCCACACGACCGCCGGCAAGCTGGCCGACCTCGAGCTCCGCGTGCAGCAGGCGACGCACGCCGGCTCCGAGCGCGCCGTCGAGAAGCAGCACGCCGCCGGGAAGATGACGGCGCGGGAGCGGATCGACGCCCTGCTCGACCCGGGCTCGTTCACCGAGTTCGACGAGTTCGCCCGCCACCGGTCGGCCAACTTCGGCATGGACGCCAAGCGCCCGTTCGGCGACGGCGTCGTCACCGGGTACGGCACCGTCGACGGGCGGCCCGTCGCGGTGTTCTCGCAGGACGTCACCGTGTTCGGCGGCAGCCTCGGCGAGGTCTACGGCGAGAAGATCGTGAAGGTCCTCGACTTCGCGATGACCAACGGCTGCCCCGTAGTCGGCATCAACGAGGGAGGTGGCGCCCGCATCCAGGAGGGTGTGGTGTCCCTGGGCCTCTACGCCGAGATCTTCCGCCGCAACGTGCACGCCTCGGGCGTCATCCCGCAGATCTCCCTGGTCATGGGGCCGGCCGCCGGCGGGCACGTTTACTCCCCCGCGCTCACCGACTTCGTCGTCATGGTCGACAAGACCAGCCAGATGTTCATCACCGGCCCCGACGTGGTGAAGACCGTCACCGGCGAGGACGTCACCCTCGAGGAGCTCGGCGGCGCCCGGACGCACAACACCAAGTCCGGCGTGGCGCACTACCTCGCGGAGGACGAGGCCGACGCCTTCGACTACGTGAAGGCGCTGCTCTCGTACCTGCCGAGCAACAACCTCGACCCGCTGCCGGCGATCGAGGTCGCGCCGGTCGACACCGTGCTGCCCGACGCGGTGACCGACGAGGACCTCGAGCTCGACTCGTTCATCCCCGATTCGCCGAACACGCCCTACGACATGCACACCGTGATCGAGCACGTGCTCGACGACGGGGAGTTCCTCGAGGTGCAGCCGCTGTTCGGGCCCAACATCCTGATCGGCTTCGGCCGGATCGAGGGCCGCCCGGTTGGCATCGTGGCCAACCAGCCCACCCAGTTCGCCGGAACCCTCGACATCGACGCCAGCGAGAAGGCGGCGCGGTTCGTCCGCACCTGCGACGCGTTCAACATCCCGGTGCTCACCTTCGTCGACGTCCCCGGCTTCCTGCCCGGGACGTCGCAGGAGTGGGAGGGCATCATCCGGCGCGGGGCCAAGCTGATCTACGCCTACGCCGAGGCCACGGTGCCCTTGGTCACCGTCATCACGCGCAAGGCCTACGGCGGCGCCTACGACGTGATGGGGTCCAAGCACCTCGGCGCGGACATCAATCTCGCGTGGCCCAGCGCCCAGATCGCCGTCGTCGGCGCGCAGGGGGCGGTCGGCATCCTGTACCGCAAGGAGATCGCGCAGGCCGACGACCCCGACGCCCGCCGCGCCGAGCTGATCGCCGAGTACGAGGACACCCTCGCCAACCCCTACGTCGCCGCCGACCGCGGCTACGTCGACGCGGTGATCCCGCCGTCGCACACGCGGGTGCAGGTGACCAAGGCGCTGCGGGTGCTGGCCAACAAGCGCCAGACCCTGCCCGGCAAGAAGCACGGGAACATCCCGCTATGACGACGATATCGTCGTCCTCCGGACGACACCGCGGCCAGGAGCCGTCCCCCGGCTCCCGTGGAGCCGCTGCGTCGGCCGATCCCGGAGACCCTTCGGGCCTCCACTCCGGACGACAGGACCTGGTGCCGTCCCCCAGCCCCTTCCCTCTCCTCCGCGTCGTGAAGGGTGAGCCGTCCGCGGAGGAGCTCGCCGCACTCACGGTGGTCGTCGCCGCCATGTCGGGCCGGCCCGAGCGTCGTCGTCCCACTCCGGTCGGCGCGTGGGCGTCCTACGCCGACGCCCACCGGCAGCCGCTCCGTCCCGGCCCCGGCGGCTGGCGCGCCCCCGGGAGGTTCTCGTGACATCGGATCGCAGGCTCGTTCTCGCCTCGGCGTCCCCGGCCCGGCTGTCGCTGCTGCGCCAGGCCGGCCTGGCCCCCGCCATGGTGGTCAGCGACGTCGACGAGTCCACCGTGCACGCGCCGCGGGTGGCCGAGCAGGTGGCGCTCCTGGCGTCGGCGAAGGCGGCCGCCGTCGCCAAGCGTGAGACCGACGCCCTGGTCATCGGGGCCGACTCGCTGCTGGAGTTCCGGGGCAAGCCGCTCGGCAAGCCCGCGGACGCCGCGCAGGCCCGCGAGCGCTGGCAACGCATGGCCGGCCGCTCCGGCGTGCTGCACACCGGGCAGGCCCTGTTCGACGTCCGCGAGGGCGCGGTGGTCAGCCGCGACATCGCCGTCGCCTCCACGGTCGTGTACTTCGCCAGCCCGACGCCCGCCGAGCTCGAGGCGTACCTGGCCACCGGCGAGCCGCTGGCGGTCGCCGGCGCGTTCACCCTCGACGGGCTGGGCGCGCCGTTCGTCCGACGGGTCGAGGGCGACCCGGCGGCGGTGGTCGGCCTCTCGCTCACGGTGCTCCGCACGCAGCTGAGCAAGCGCGGACTGGCGATCAGCGACCTGTGGCGCCGCTGAGCCGCGGGTTCGCCTGCCGTACGAGGGCTACGCCCTGGTAGCTAGAGTCCGACCGGTTCAGACGAGAGGGAGTGCACCGGTGCAGAAGGTCCTGATCGCCAACCGCGGTGAGATCGCGGTGCGCGTGGCACGTGCCTGCAAGGACGAGGGCCTCACGAGCGTGGCCGTCTACGCCGAGCCCGACCGGGACGCTCTGCACGTTCGGGAGGCCGACGAGGCGTTCGCCCTGGGCGGCACCACCCCTGGCGACTCCTACCTGGTGATCGAGAAGGTCCTCGACGCCGCGAAGCAGTCCGGAGCCGACGCCGTCCACCCGGGCTACGGCTTCCTGTCCGAGAACGCCGACTTCGCCCAGGCGGTTCTCGACGCCGGGCTGACCTGGATCGGCCCCTCCCCCGAGGCGATCATCGCCCTCGGCGACAAGGTGCAGGCCCGCCACATCGCCATGAAGGTCGGCGCACCCCTGGTGCCGGGCACCAAGGAGCCGGTCAAGGACGCCGACGAGGTCGTCGCCTTCGCGCAAGAGCACGGGCTCCCCGTGGCCATCAAGGCCGCGTTCGGCGGTGGCGGTCGCGGGCTGAAGGTGGCCCGCACCATCGAGGAGATCCCCGAGCTGTTCGACTCCGCCGTCCGCGAGGCCGTCTCGGCGTTCGGGCGCGGCGAGTGCTTCGTCGAGCGGTTCCTCGACAAGCCGCGACACGTCGAGGCCCAGGTGCTCGCCGACACCCACGGCACCGTGATCGTCGTCGGCACGCGCGACTGCTCGCTGCAGCGGCGCAACCAGAAGCTGGTCGAGGAGGCCCCAGCGCCCTTCCTCACCGACGAGCAGCGCGCCCGCATCCACTCCTCGGCCAAGGCGATCTGCGCGGAGGCCGGCTACCACGGCGCGGGCACGGTCGAGTACCTCGTCGGCGCCGACGGCTCGATCTCCTTCCTCGAGGTCAACACGCGCCTGCAGGTCGAGCACCCGGTGTCGGAGGAGACGTCGGGCATCGACCTGGTCCGGCAGCAGTTCCGCATCGCCGAGGGCCTGCCCCTGGAGATCACCGAGGACCCGACGCCCCGCGGACACAGCATCGAGTTCCGGATCAACGCCGAGGACGCCGGCCGCAACTTCATGCCGGCGCCCGGGCCGGTGCAGCGCCTGGAGATCCCGCAGGGCCCCGGCGTGCGGTGGGACTCCGGCGTCGAGACCGGCGGCGAGGTCGCCGGTGCCTTCGACTCGATGCTGGCCAAGCTGATCATCACGGGGGCCACCCGCACCGAGGCGCTGCAGCGGGCCCGCCGCGCGCTGGACGAACTGGTCGTCGAGGGCATGCCGACGGTCATCCCCTTCCACCGCGCCGTCGTCCGCGACGACGCGTTCACCAGCGAGCCGTTCACCGTGCACACGCGCTGGATCGAGACCGAGTGGGACAACCAGGTCCCGCCCTACGACGCCGCGCCGGCAGAGCACGAGGAGCAGGCGCCCCGCCAGACCGTCGTCGTCGAGGTGGGCGGCCGCCGGCTCGAGGTCTCGCTGCCGGCCGGGCTGGCAGCGGGCGGCGGGGGCGCTCCGGCGGCGGCCGCGAAGCCGCGCAAGCGAGGCAGCGGTCACGGCGGCTCGTCGGCGTCCGGAGACGATCTAAGCTCGCCGATGCAGGGCACCATCGTCAAGGTCGCGGTCGAGGACGGCGCCAGCGTCGAGGCCGGCGATCTGATCGTCGTCCTCGAGGCCATGAAGATGGAGCAGCCGATCACCGCCCACAAGGCCGGCACCGTCTCCGGTCTGTCGGCCGAGGTCGGCGCCGCCGTCACCAGCGGCGCGGTGATCTGCACCATCGCCGACGCCGCGGAGTGACCCGCGCGGCCGGGTAGCTCCCGGCCGCGCTCAGCGGGCGCGGAGGGCCGATCTGCGCACCCGGCGGACGACGACGAGCATTCCGCCCGCCAGCAGCGCACCGGCCGCCGCGATGGCGATCCCGCCGCTGCTGCTGGAGCCCTCCGCCGCCGGCCGCAGCGCCGGGGTCGCCGTTCCCACCAGGAGCTCGGACTGCGCCGGGGCGGCGAGCGCGTCGGGAGCGGGCGAGGCCGGAGCGGCGGCGGGAGCGGGAGCGGGCGAGGCCGGAGCGGCGGCGGGTGCGGGAGCGGCCGGGGCCGAGCCCGCCAGCACCTGGCCGGCGCCGTCGGCGGCCGGCGCGGGCGCCGGGGTCGCGGCCGTCGCGGGCGGCGTCGGGACGACCCGCACCACGGCGCCGTGCGCGGTGATGCCCTGCAGCTCGACGGTGAACTCGCCGCCGGCCAGCGACACCGGCACGCCCACGGGCAGCGCGGACCGCAGGTCGCCGTCCCAGGCGGCCGCGGCCGCCGGGGTGCCGTCGAGCAGCAGCGACGTGTCGGGGAACGTCCCGGCGCGGTGCACGAGGACGCCGGAGTCGAGCCCGTAGCGGTTGCCCGACGAGGACAGCCAGGCGTCCTGCCCCGCGGCCGCGCGGTACTCCAGCCAGTACTCGGCGCCGGTGGAGTCGGTCAGCCGGAGGCCGCGGACGCCGATCCGGCCCGACAGCGGCGCCAGGGTCGCCGTCCCGGCCGGTCCGTAGACCGAGAGCGACTGCTGGGCGGCAGCCGGCAGCACGTGCAGCCGGCTGGCCTGCAGCGCGTTCAGGGCGCCGAGCTCGCCCCAGCTGACGCCCATGACGTCGTAGAAGTCGCGGTAGGGGGCGGTGCGGCAGCTGCCGCCGTCGACGGCCGCGTCGCACTGGCGGCCCGACGAGTGCCCGAGGCCGAAGTTGTGGCCGAGCTCGTGCGCGATGACCGACGCGGTGGTGTCGCGGACGTAGAGCCGCCCGCCGGAGGTGGTCCCCCGGCCGACCTCGGCGAGCGCGTACTGGCAGCTGCTGAGCGTCCGGGGCAGGTACACCAGCAGGTGCTTGCCGGCACCCGCGGTGAACTTCACCTTGGCGGCGACCTCGTTCCACAGCGTCGCGGAGCTGGCGCATCCGGCGGTGGTGCGCACCGCGTCGACGGTCTTGACGACCCCGATCCGCACGGCGCCATCGGTCTGCGTGGACCAGAAGTCGGCCACCTCGTGGTTCACCAGGTCGGCCACCTGGGCCGCGGTGGTGCCGTCGGGCGTCGATCCGGCGGGAAGTGCGGTGACGACCGTGACCTGGTTGGTCAGGCGGCCGGTGGGCACCGGGGGCGTCGGGGGCGCCTTCTTGACGACGGTGGAGTCCAGGACCGGGAGCGCGGGCTGGTCGCCGGCGTCCCCGGTGGTCTCTCCCCCGGTGGTCGCATCGGTGCTGCCGTCGACGGTCACGGCGACGGTGGAGTCGACCGGGACGCCGGCGACCCCGTCGGTGTCGACGGGCACGGTCGCGCCGTCCGCCAGCTGGACGTAGCTCTGCAGGCCGTCGTCCTCGCCCGCGGCCGTGGTTCCGTCGTGCTCGGTCTCGGCCCACGTCTGCAGCAGCTGCCCCACCACGGTGGTCGTCGTCTCCGGGTTGGTCGCCGTTTCGGCGGAGGCGACCGCCGGCGGCGTCAGCAGCGAGGCGGCGGCAGCCATGGCGCCGGCCAGCACCAGCGAGCGGAGGGCACGCCGGCGGGCGACGGGGGCGGGGACGAACCGGACAGGAGGCATCCACCTCTGCATCGGCGGTGCGCGCGCCCGTCGGCACCGCCGGGCGGAAGTTGAGCGGAACGTCCGTCACATCCGGCTCAGTGGACGCGGGCCGCCCCGCCCACCACAGCCAGGCGGCTCAGGCCAGCTCGTCGGTGCCCATCAGCCGGCGGCCGGCCTCGGTGATCGAGCCGGACAGCGACGGATAGATGGAGAACGTCTGCGCCAGGTCGGCGACCGTCAGCCCCTTGGTGACGGCCAGCGCCACCGGGAGGATCAGCTCCGAGGCGCCCGGGGCGACCACGACGCCGCCGACGATCACGCCGGTCGACCGGCGGGCGAACAGCTTCACGAAGCCGTCGCGCAGGTCGCTCATCTTCGCCCGGGCGTTGGTGGCAAGGGGCAGCCGGACGACGTGGACGTCGGTGTCGTCGGGCAGCGCCTTCTCCTGAACACCGACGGTGGCGATCTCGGGGTGGGTGAAGACGTTGGCCGCGACGGTCTTGAGCTTGATCGGCGTGACCGCCTCGCCGAGCGCGTGCCACATGGCGATCCGGCCCTGCATCGCGGCCACGGACGCCAGCTGGAAGACGCCGGTCACGTCGCCCGCGGCGTAGATGCCGGGCACCGACGTCCGGGAGACGCGGTCGACGACGATGTGCCCCGACTCGGTGACCGCCACCCCGCACTGCTCGAGGTTCAGGCCGGCGGTGTTCGGCACCGTGCCGACGGTCATCAGCGCGTGCGAGCCCTCGACCGTGCGACCGTCGGTCAGCGCGACGATCACGCCCTTCTCGGTGCGGGTGACGGAGGCGGCGCGGCCACGCTCGGCGATCCGCCCGCCGCGGGACTGGAAGACCTCCTCGACCACGGCCGCGGCGTCGGAGTCCTCACCGGGCAACACCTGGTCGCGGGAGGAGACCAGGGTCACCGGCACACCGGCCTCCAGGTAGCCGGAGGCGAACTCGGCGCCGGTCACGCCCGAGCCGATGACCACCAGGTGCTCGGGCATCTCCTCGAGGTCGTAGACGTCGCGCCAGTCGAGGATCCGCTCGCCGTCGGGCTCGGCGCCGCGCAGCACCCGCGGGTCGGCACCGGTGGCGATGAGGACGACGTCGCTCTCGAGCTCCTCGGTGACCGTGCCCTCGTCGTCCAGCACCTCCACGCGGTGCTCGGCCAGGCCGCGGACGTCGTCGGACAGCCGGCCCTGGCCGGCGATGATCCGCACGCCCTCGTTCGAGAGCCGGGCGTGGATGTCGGCCGACTGCGCCATGGCCAGGCCCTTGACCCGGTGGTTCACCGAGGCGAGGTCCAGGCTCACGGTCGCCAGCTCGGCGCCCTGCAGCCCGAGGACGGCGGAGTCGCGCACGCTGGTCATGGCGCCGGCGGCCGCGATGAGGGTCTTGGAGGGCACGCAGTCGGTGAGCACGCTCGCGCCACCGATGCCGTCGCGCTCGATGACGGTGACCTGCGCACCGAGCTGTGCGGCGACGAGCGCGGCTTCGTAGCCGGCCGGTCCGCCACCGATGATGACGATGCGGGTCATGTCTTCTCCTGGCTGAGCGGTTGATCCGGCGCCATTGTCCCCGGTACCCGCTCGGCCCCGCGCCACCGGCATGGTCCGGCTCGCCACATCCGGCGCTCGGCGAACGTTGGCTAGGCTCGGTCGCGATGGGCCTCTACGCCGCCTACGGGTCGAACATGGATCCCGCGCAGATGCTGCGCCGCTGTCCGTCGTCCCCTTTTCTGGGCACGGGCTGGGTGCGCGGCTGGCGGCTGACCTTCGGCGCCGAGGACTACGGCTGGGACGGCGCCCTGGCGACGCTCGTGCCCGACGAGACGCCCGAGCAGACGCACCCCGGCGTCTTCGTGGCCCTGTACGACCTGACCGAGGCCGACGAGCGGGCCCTCGACGCGTGGGAGGGCGCCGACTCCGGCCTCTACCAGCGGGTGCACCTGCGCACGCACACCCTCGAGGGGGACGTGGTCGCCTACGCCTACGCGCTCGACGCGTACGAGGGCGGCCTGCCCTCGGCCCGGCACCTGGGCGCGATCGCCGACGCCGCTGAGGCCGCGGGGGCCCCGACCGACTACGTCACCGCCCTGCGGTCTCGGGAGTGCCGCTCCACCGCCAACTGACCCCGCCACCTGTCCCCGGCGATCATGGAGCCGTGACCACGATTGTGGGTCCTCGGGTGGTCACAGCACCATGATCGTCGGGGAACGGGCCAGTAATTGGCGCCGCACCATCTCCACCATCCGCTCCCAGCGGCGGTAGACGTCGACCGCGGTGAAATGCAGCAGTCGCCAGTCGTGCTCGTCGAGCCAGTTGTGCCGGTCCCGGTCGGCAGCAAGCTGCTGCCGCGTCATGTGCGCCTCCAGCCCGTCGAACTCCGCGCCGAGTCGCTGGTCGCGCCACCCGGTGTCCAGCCGATGACGGCGACCGTCGGCGATCACCTCGATCTGCACCTCGGGGGCCGGTAGACGGCCGGAGATGAAGCGCCATCGCATCCGCGATTCCATCGGTGACTCGGCCAGCCCGTCAGCGAACGGGATCAGGTCGCGAAGGCGCGACACCCCGCGAAGACCCACCTGCTCCTCGCAGGCCGTCGCGAGCCCCTCCAGCGTGCACGTGCCGCTGGCGATCGCCGCATCCAGCGTCGCGAGACCGTCGATGGCGGCTCCGATCCGCACCACATCGCACGCGGTGCGTGCCGGTGGCGTGCACCAGACCCCTCTGTGCTGGACGGCGTCCGCTGTGCCGAGGTGCGAACAGTGCACCTGAAGGCCCTGCACCCGCCGGTTGTCGAGTTCGGCCGGCCCCAGGAAGTGGAGTGGCTGGCCGGCCATGACAGCCGGCGCGCGTAGGTCGAAGCCCCAGAGCAGCGCCGCGGTGGTGTGGCAGGCGACGAGGTCCCCGCCCAGCCACAGCGAAGCCGCCCGGATCAGCGTCGGGACGTCGTCCGCAACTTCGCCGTCCACGTACAACCCCGCCCACGGGGTTCGACGCCACTGCCCACGGCGCAGCCGGGCGCGGACCTCCGCTGCGGAAGCGTGGTCCAGCGCCTGGTCGCGGGTGAAGACGCCGCCCTGCCGGGAGACGGTCCGGACGAAAGAAGGCTGCATGCACCCGACGCTGCTGAACGGGCCGGGGCACGGGCAGGCCTGACGCCAATCTGTGGACGCCCGCATCGGCTGGGGACATCCGGTCGATCATGGACGCCTGACCGCTCGGAGGCGGGAAAAGGTGGTCAGGGCGCCATGATCGCGGAGGTCAGCGCCCGTCCAGGAAGGTGTCGCGGATCTGGCGGGCGGCGAGCGCCGGCGTGAGCTCCCCCGCCAGCACGGCCTTCTCGAGATCGGGCGCCAGTGCACGGACGCCGGGGTGGTGCCGCAGCGCCGACTCGAGACCGTCGCGGACGAGTTGCCAGGTCCAGCGCACCTGCTGCGACCGCCGCCGCTCCTCGAACTCCCCCGACGCCTTCATCCGCTCCTGGTGCTCGACCAGCTTCGCCCACACCAGATCCAGGCCCTCGCCGGTCAGCCCGGCGCAGGTCAGCACGGGCACGTCCCAGCTCTCACCGTGCCCGCGCAACAGCCGGATCGCCTGCGACAGGTCGCGCGCCGCCGTCCGGGCGTCCGCCGCGGCGGGCCCGTCGGCCTTGTTGACCGCGATGACGTCGGCGATCTCGAGGATGCCGCGCTTGATGCCCTGCAACTGGTCGCCGGTGCGGGCCAGCGTCAGGAACAGGAAGGAGTCGACCATCTCGGCGACGGTGACCTCCGACTGGCCGACGCCGACGGTCTCGACCAGGACGACGTCGTAGCCGGCCGCCTCGACGACGACCATCGACTCGCGGGTCGCCTGCGCCACGCCGCCCAGCGTCCCGGAGGTGGGCGAGGGCCGGATGAACGCGTGCGGGTCGACCGCCAGCCGCGACATCCGCGTCTTGTCACCGAGGATCGAGCCTCCCGACCGCGCGGACGACGGGTCGACCGCCAGCACCGCCACCTTCGAGCCGGCGGCGGTGAGGGTCACCCCGAGCTGGTCGATGAAGGTCGACTTGCCCACACCCGGCACGCCGCTGATGCCGATCCGTCGCGCTCCCCCGGCGTGCGGCAGCAGCTCGACGAGCAGTTCCTGCGCCCGCTCGCGATGGTCGGCCCGCCGCGACTCGACCAGGGTGATCGCCCGTGCCACCACCCGCCGGTCGCCGGCGCGGACGCCCTCGACGAGCGCAGGTAGATCGACCTCCCGCCTCACGCCCCGCCCCCGGCGGCACTCTTGGCCATGAGTGCCGGGGTCACGCGTGGCCGAGTCGGGAGGACAGCGTGCGCAGCAGCTCCTGCGCGGCCTCGGCGATCACGGTGCCGGGTGGGAAGACCGCCGCGGCGCCCATCTCCTTCAGGGTCGGGACGTCGTCGGGCGGGATGACGCCGCCGACCACGATCAGCACGTCGTCGGCACCGAGCTCGGCGAGCGCGTCGCGCAGCGCCGGCACCAGCGTGAGGTGACCCGCGGCGAGGGAGGACACTCCGACCACGTGCACGTCGGCCTCGACGGCCTGGCGCGCGACCTCCTCCGGCGTCTGGAACAGCGGGCCGACGTCGACGTCGAAGCCGAGGTCGGCGAACGCCGTGGCGATGACCTTCTGCCCGCGGTCGTGGCCGTCCTGACCCATCTTGGCGACCAGGATCCGGGGGCGACGGCCCTCGGCCTCCTCGAACGCCTCGGCCATGCGGCGCGTCTCCTCCAACGGGCTCGAGCTCCCTTCCTCGCCGGCCGCGCCGGCCTGCAGCGCCTCGTCCCGGTACACACCCGAGATGGTGCGCACCTGGCCGGCGTGCCGCCCGTAGACCTCCTCCAGCGCGTCGGAGATCTCGCCGACCGTCGCCTTGTCCCGCGCCGCGTCGACGGCCAGCTTCAGCAGGTTCGAGTCCAGCGAGTCGTCGCGCCGTCCCTCCGCGGCCGCCCGCGCCGCGTCGGTGAGCCGCCGCAGCGCCTCGGTCACAGCCCCGGGGTCCCGCGAGGAGCGCAGCTCCTCCAGCTTCGCCTTCTGCTCCGCGAGCACCTGGGCGTTGTCGACCTTCAGCACCTCGATCGCCTCGTCGGCGTCGACCCGGTACTTGTTGACGCCGATCACCGGCTGTCGGCCGGAGTCGATGCGGGCCTGGGTGCGGGCCGCCGCCTCCTCGATGCGCAGCTTCGGGATGCCGTCGTCGATCGCCTGCGCCATGCCGCCGTGCTCGGCGACCTCCTGGATGTGCGCCCACGCGCGCCGGGCCAGGTCGTAGGTCAGCTTCTCCACGTACGCCGAGCCGCCCCACGGGTCGATGACCCTCGTCGTCCTCGACTCCTGCTGCAGCACCAGCTGCGTGTTGCGGGCGATCCGGGCGGAGAAGTCGGTGGGCAGCGCCAGCGCCTCGTCGAGGGCGTTGGTGTGCAGCGACTGGGTGTGCCCCTGGGTGGCGGCCATGGCCTCCAGGCAGGTGCGGACGACGTTGTTGTAGACGTCCTGCGCCGTCAGCGACCAGCCCGAGGTCTGCGAGTGCGTGCGCAGCGACAGCGACTTGGGGTTCTTCGCGCCGGCGTCCTTCACCAGCTTCGCCCACAGCAGCCGGCCGGCCCGGAGCTTGGCGACCTCCATGAAGAAGTTCATCCCGATGCCCCAGAAGAACGACAGCCGCGGGGCGAAGGTGTCGACGTCCATGCCCGCGTCGCTGCCGGCCTTCAGGTACTCGACGCCGTCGGCGAGCGTGTACGCCAGCTCCAGATCGGCCGTCGCCCCGGCCTCCTGGATGTGGTAGCCGGAGATCGAGATGGAGTTGAACCGCGGCATCTCCTGCGAGGTGAACGCGAAGATGTCGCTGATGATCTGCATCGAGGGCTTGGGCGGATAGATGTAGGTGTTGCGCACCATGAACTCTTTGAGGATGTCGTTCTGGATCGTGCCCGTGAGCTGTCCGGGCGCGACCCCCTGCTCCTCCGCCGCGACGATGTAGAGCGCGAGCACCGGCAGGACGGCGCCGTTCATCGTCATCGAGACGCTCATCTTGTCCAGCGGGATGCCGTCGAAGAGCTGCCGCATGTCCAGGATCGAGTCGATCGCGACCCCCGCCATGCCGACGTCGCCGACGACCCTCGGGTGGTCGGAGTCGTAGCCGCGGTGGGTCGGCAGGTCGAAGGCGACCGAGAGACCCTTCTGCCCGGCGGCGAGGTTGCGCCGGTAGAACGCGTTGGACTCCGCGGCCGTGGAGAACCCGGCGTACTGCCGGACCGTCCACGGCTGGGTCGTGTACATCGTCGGGTAGGGGCCACGGAGGAACGGCGGCAGGCCCGGCAGCGTGTCGAGGAAGTCCAGGCCCTCGAGGTCGGCCGGGGTGAACAGCGGCGGGACGGCGATGCCCTCCGGCGTCTCCCAGGTGGCCTCGGCGACGGTGCGGCCGGTGGCCTCCTCGAACTCCTTCGCCCACTGGTCGGCGCCGGCGCCCGCGGCGGGGCGGCCCAGCTCGACGGATCCGAAGTCAGGGATCCCGCTCATGGCTTCACTCCATCCCCGGATCCGGCACTTGTGGCCGAAGGTGCCGGAAGGCCGAGTTCGTCGTGCACGGTGCGGAGGACGCCGACCGCGTCGCAGCCGGCGAAGACGTACCCGTCGACACCGTCGACGGCGAGATCGGGCCGGCCGGCCAGCCACACCTGGCTCGCACCGGCCTCCTTCAGCGCCGCGACCAGACCGGCCGCGTCGGCCGCGTAGTCCTTGTCGGTACCGCAGATGCAGGCGACCGTCGTCCCGGCGTCGGCGAAGCCGGTGGCGCCGTCTCCCGACGGCGTCTCGAGGCCACCGGCCTGGAAGAGGTTGCCCGCGAACGTCGCCCGGGCCGTGTGCCGGGCGGCCGGCCCGATGGTGGCCAGGTAGACGCGGGGCCGCTGCGGCGCGGCGTCCGCCGCATCGCGCAGCGATTCGAACTCCTGGGCGGCGCGCACGCGTGGCAGCCCGCCCGGGGCCGCCACGGCAGCCGCGGGACGGCGGTCGGGCAGCTTCTCGGCGAGGTTCGGGAACTCGCTGACGCCGGTGAGCGCGTCGGTGCGGTGGGACAGCCGCGTCGCGCGCTCGTCCCACGCAGTGGCGATCCGGTCGCGCACCAGGCCCGAGTCCAGGGCGGCCACCAGCCCGCCGGTCCGCTCGATCTCCGTGAACAAGGCCCACGCCGCCTCGGCCAGCGACTCCGTGAGCGCCTCGACGTACCAGGAGCCACCCGCCGGATCGAGCACCCGGCCGAGGTGCCCCTCCTCGAGCAGCAGGTTCTGCGTGTTGCGGGCGATCCGGCGGGAGAAGGAGTCGGGCAGGCCGAGCGCCGCGTCGAACGGCTGCACGGTGACGACGTCCGCACCGCCCACACCGGCGGCGAAGCAGGCGATCGTCGTCCGCAGCATGTTCACCCACGGGTCGCGCCGCGTCGTCATCACCGACGAGGTGACGGCGTGCTGCCGCTGGGCGCGCACGCCGGGCGCGGCACCGCTGACCTCACCGACCCGGTCCCAGAGCCGGCGCGCGGCGCGCAGGGCGGCGATGACCGTGAACTGGTCGGCGCTCGCGCTGTACCGGAACTCCAGTTGCGCGAAGGCGTCGTCGACCGACAGACCGCCCTCGGTCAGGGCCCGCAGGTACGCGGTGCCTGCGGCCAGCGCGCACCCGAGCTCCTCCACCGCCGAGGCGCCGGCGTCGGCGAACACCGTGCCGTCGACGACGACGGTGCGCAGGGCGGGGTCGGGTCGACCAGCAGAGTGGGCGGCGGCCCGGCGGGCGAGGTCGGCCAGGCCGGAGAGGTCCTGCTCCTCTCCCGTCGCGGCCTGCAGGCCCAGCGGGTCCAGGCCCAGGGAGCAGCCCGGCGCGAGGTCGGTCCGGCCCTCGACCAAGGCCAGGAAGGCCTCCGCCGCCGCCGTGCCACCCTGGACCGTCACCGGCGCCAGGTCGAGGAGGACGTCGGCGAGGACGTCGGCGAGCGACTCGACCGGGATCGCACCCTCGCCGAGCACCAGCCAGAGCGAGGTGACGCCGTTGTCCAGGTCGGCGGCGACGGCCTCGCGGGTCAGCGCGACGTCCGGGTCCGCGTGCCGCTGGCGGATGTCCCAGCCGCCGGGCTCGCCGCGGTCGGGCGCCGTCCCCGCGCGTGCGCCCCGGACGAACGGCGTCAGGCCCGGCACGCCGACCGCCGACGGCAGATCGCCGGCGTCCTCGGCGGTGTAGAGCGGTGCCACGCGGACGCCGGTGGCGACGGTGGCGGCCAGCGCCTCCTCGACCGGGTCGGGCAGCTCCTCGCGGCCGGCCTTGCGCAGGACGCCGGCCACCAGGTCGCGCCACTCGTCGCGGGTGACCCGCGGGAACTCGCCGGCCAGCGCCAGCTCGTCGGGGACCTCGTGCTCGGCCGGCACCTCGGCGTCGGCGCCCGCCGGGGTGGCTTCGGGTGTGGCTGCGTCAGCCTGCTGGTCGCTGGACCTCATCGTCCGGTTCCCGCCTCTCGTCGACGGCTCGTCGGGCAGAAGTGTCTCCGGGCGCGGGACGCCGGGTGCGGGCGGGTGGGGCCGAGCCCGTCGCGGGCGCAGCGGCGTCGGCCTCCAGCGCATGCAGCGCGGTGCGCGCCATCATGCGGACGCCGATCCCGATCGCCCGCTCGTCGACGTCGAAGGTGCCCCGGTGCAGGTCAAGCGGCGGCCCGCCCCCGTGCGTGCCGAGCCGGGCGAGCGCGATGGGCACGACCTCCGCGAACCAGCCGAAGTCCTCGCCGCCCATGCTCTGCGGCGTCAGGACGACGTGGTCGCTGCTCACGGTCCCCAGCGCCGCGGCCCGCATGAGAGCCACCGCGCGCGGGTCGTTGACCACGGGCGGCAGGCCCCGCACGTAGTCGACGTCGCAGCCGGCGCCGGTGGTGGCCGCGACGCGTTCCACGAGGGAGCGCATGAGTTCCTCGGCCTTCTTCCAGGCCTCCCGATCCAGCATGCGCACCGTGCCGCGCAGGTTGCCCCGCTGCGGGATGGCGTTGGCCGCGACGCCCGCGCTGACCGCGCCCCACACCAGCGACATGCCCGAGCGTGGGTCCACCTGCCGCGAGAGCAGCGCGGGCACGTCGGTGATCAGCCGGCCGAGCGCGTCGACCAGGTCGACGGTCAGCTGGGGGCGGGCGGTGTGCCCGCCGGGCCCGGTGAGCGTGACGTCGATCCGGTCGCAGGCGGCGGTGATGGCCCCGGTGCGCAGCCCGATGGTGCCGACCGGCACCCCGGGGTCGCAGTGCAGGGCGAACGCTCGGGAGGTGCCCTCCAGCACGCCGGCGGCGACCACCTCCGACGCCCCGCCCGGGATCACCTCCTCCGCGGGCTGGAACACCAGCCGGACCGTGCCGGGCAGGCCGTCGAGCCTGCCCAGGGACAGTGCGACGCCGAGCGCGATCGTCGTGTGGACGTCATGCCCGCACGCGTGGCAGAGCCCCTCGCGCGTGGAGGCGTAGGGCACGTCCTTGAGGTCGGCCAGGGGCAGGGCGTCGATGTCGGCCCGCAGCACCACGATCGGATCGCCGGACCCGACGTCGCACACCATGCCGGTCCCGGTCGGCAGCCGCCGCGGCGTGAGCCCGGCCTCCCGCAGCCGGTGCTCGAGGTAGGAGGTGGTCTCGAACTCGGCGAAGGCCAGCTCCGGATGCGCGTGGAGATGGCGGCGGGTGGCGACCAGCTGAGCGTCGTTGTCGGCGACCCATCGGTCGACCTCGGCGCCGAGCTTCTCGACGACCGGAGTCATGCCGCGGGCCCTCCCACGCACGCCGCGGGCCCCGGCACCGGTCCCGCCGGGCCGGCGGCCGGCCCGGTGGCCGGCAGGCCGTCCCGCAGCTCGGCCAGCAGGCTGTCCACGACCGGCTTCAGGTCCCCGCCGCTGGCCAGGGCGACGGCGCGCTGACGCTGGTAGGAGGCGCCGACCGAGAGCACCCGCTCGACGTCGGCGAGCTCCGCCTCGCAGTCGAGCCGCTTGGCCGTCGGCATGAGGTCCTCGACGAGGTCCAGGATCGCCTGCCGGACCGGCCGGACGGTGCCCTTCTCGTCGACGACGATGTCCGCGTCCAGGCCGTAGCGGGCGGCCCGCCACTTGTTCTCCCGGATCACCCAGTTCACCGGGCTGGGCAGGGTGTAGCCGCGGTCGAGCTGGCCGTCGAACTGCTCCACCAGGCACTGCGACAGCGCGGCCACCGCGCCGATCTCGTCGAGGGTGGGCAGTCCGTCGCAGATGCGCAGCTCGACGGTGCCGAAGCCCGGGTGCGGGCGGATGTCCCACCAGACCTCGCGGACGCTCTCGATCGCCTTCGTGGAGATCAGCGTCTCCATGTAGGTCTCGAACTCGTCCCAGCCCGAGAGCTGGTAGGGCAGCCCGGCGGTCGGCATGCCCTCGAAGACCTTGGTCCGGCTCGAGGCCAGGCCGGTGTCGCAGCCGACCCAGAACGGGGAGGACGCCGACAGGGCGAGGAAGTGCGGCACGTACTGGCACAGCGCGTTGACGATCGGGATCGCCTTGTCCGGCGACCGGACGCCGACGTGCACGTGGACGCCGAAGATCTGGAGCCGCCGGGCCAGCCACTGCATGCGCTCGACGAGCTCCAGGTACCGCTCCTTCGGCGAGATCTCCTGCGTCTGCCAGTCGGTGAACGGGTGGGTGCCCGCGCACAGGAGGCCCAGGTCGTGCCGGTCGGCGGCCGCGACCACCTCCGCGAGCGTGCCGGCGAGGTCGGCCTTGGCCTCCGAGACCGTGGTGCAGATGCCGGTGATGATCTCGATCGTCGACTGCAGGAGCTCGTGCTTGGCCTTGGGATGCTCCTCGGCTCCCTCGGGCCGGATCTCCTCCAGGATCTCGACGGCTCCGGCGGAGAGCTCGCGGGTCTGCCGGTCGACCAGCTGGAGTTCCCACTCCACGCCGAGGCTGCTGCGCTGGGAGGACTCGAAGGGAATCTGCACGTCGGAAGTCTAGTTTCGTGGGCCCCGGAGCACCCTCCGACGAACGCTCCCGGTCACCCGTCCGATGACCGCGATCCGCATCGGCGGAAGATATGCCCGATCCGGATCCGGTAGGGCGTCCCGATGCGCCCGGTCGCGGTCAGGACAGGTCGCTGCAGGTGGGCCGGTACGCCCGTCCGGGGAGGTAGGTGGTCCACTCCGCCTGCGTCAGGTCCCGCCCGACCACCGCGCAGGCCTCCTGGAGCTCGTCCGCGGCGTCCATGAACGGGAATCGGCGCGCCCGCTCCTCCCGGATGCCCCCGAGGGCGGGCAGGTCACGCATGTCCCAGGAGATCACCCGGTCGTCGAGCGACACGCTGTAGAGCCGCCCTCCGTCGGGGTCGGCCTCGACGCCGACGACGGCGCCGCCGTGCCCGTTCATGCGCTCGGGATGGCGCCAGATGCCACTCGCCGGGTCGACGTCCCAGCGGACCACCCACCCCACGTCGCCGGCGGTCACCGCCCAGTCGCCTTTCGGTGGCACGACCACATCCCGGACCTGGCCCACGTGGAAGATCAGGTCCTGCACGTTGATGCCGTCGCCGTCGATCCGGGACACGGCGCCGTCGTCCCACAGCTGGAGCGCCCCGTTCGGCATCGCGACGTACCCGGCGATGCCCGCGGGCCGGGGGTGGTCGGTGACGGCCGCCCGCCGCCCGCTGCCGACGTCGACGAGGACGGCGGGTGCCGCCTGGGTCACGTCCCAGACGACGACGGTCCGTCCGTCGTCGGAGAAGTCGGCGTCGAGTGCGTCCGTCGCCGCCGGGACGACGCCCCGCAGGCCGGTGTCCCGGGCCGACCCGTGCTCGAGGTCCACCTCGAGCACCCGCCAGCGGGCGCTGTCGCTGCGCTCGGCCACGAGCACGAGCACGCGGCGACCGTCCGGCGTGACCACCGCGTCGACCGGGCGGCCCACGAGCCGGTCGCCGGCGAGGACGAGACGCGAGGTGCCGTCCACGGTGGAGATGGTCCGCAGCCACGGCCCGTCCAGGTTCTCCCCCGCCGCCACGATCACGGGGGCGGTGGGCGACGGGGCGGTGACCAGCCAGGCACCCCACTCACCGGGGACGGGCAGGAGCACCCGGACCTCCGGGACGGGCCCCGGCATCAGCTCCAGGAGCGTCCGGTCGTTGCGGAAGGTGAGCACCTTCCCACCGGAGAGGACCGGGTCGTTCGGCAGTCCGGGAAAGGTGGCGACGTGCTCGGCCCGTCCCAGGTTCCCGAGGACGGAGAGCAGCCGCCGCCGGTTGTCCACGCTGGCGTCGGCGCGCACGGCCGCGATCGCCAGCAGCAGGGAGATGTCGACCGGGTCCTGCCGGTCCACGATCGTGGGCGCGCGTCCGGAGCCGATGTCGGTGGGCGCGGACGCCGCCGACGGGGTGGCCCGGTCGTTCCACTGGACCCGGACGGCGACGCCGGCGACCACCAGCGCCGCGACGAGGACGGCGACCAGCGCGGCCCGTCGAGGCCGGGCCGGTGGCTCGACCGGTTCGGGGGACGTGTCGACCGCGTCGGGCACGGAGGACGGCTCCGCAGGGCTCTCGACGGCGGACGACTCGACGGGGCGCCGCTCGGCCGGGCGCCGCTCGGCCGAGCGCTGCTCGGGCACGGACCGGGACGGCAGGGACCGGGAGGGCCGGACGGGCTCGGGGGGTGTCGCGACGGGCGGTCGGTACAACGGCACGGGCACGAAGGGGCGCGGCCGAGGTGCCGCGTCCTCCTGCTGCCGGCGAGCGTCGGCGAGCAGGGCCGTCGCCTCGTCGTGGACAGCGGCCAGGCGGCGCCGCGCGGCCTCGGCGAACTCGGCGTGCGGCCACTCGTCGTAGGGCCGGCCCCGCCACAGGCCCAGCGCCGTGGTGAGCAGGCGGACCGCCTCCGCCGGCTCTCCCGCGGCGAGGTCGCTGCGCCCCTGCGCCACGAGACCCTCGAACCGCGGCGCGTCGATGTCGCTGCGCCCCAGGACCAGGGCGTATCCACTCCCCCGGCGCAGGACGAACTGGCCGCTCGAGCGCTCCGGCAGGCCCGGCTGGAGGGCGCCGCGCAGTTGCCCGAGACGGGTGCGCAACGACTCCGCGTCCGCCTCGCCGTCCGGCAGGAGGGCCAGGAGCGCATCCGTGCTCACCGGGTGGGGGGCGGCGTCGGCGAGGGCGGCGAGCAGCAGCCGCTCCGTCGCCCCGAGTACGGCCACCGGTGCGCCGCTGTCGGTTTCGACCTCCAGCGGCCCCAGGACCGCGATGCGCATGGCCCGACGGTAAGCCTCAGACGGCGGACGGGGTGCCTCGCGAAGCGGCACCGCTGCCGCCGAGACGTGCGTACAGCAGGACGTCGCTGGGGTGACCGCGGTGCAGGAAGCGCTGCCGCACCAGTCCCTCGGCCACGAAGCCGGCGCGCTCAGCCACACGGCGCGAGCCGACGTTCGCCGGATCGACGTGCAGCTCCAGCCTCCGGAGGGCGAGGTGGCCGAACACCCAGTCGGCCAGGACGCCCAGCGCCTCGGCGGTGTACCCGCGGCCGCGGTGCTCGGCGACGGTCCAGTAGCCCGCCTCGGCGAAGCCGTCGGACGGCGGGAACAGCCCGATGCTGGCCAGCAGCGGGCCGCCGTCCCGGGGCTCGACGGCGAAGAGCGCGCCGCCGGCCGCCCAGGTCCCGGAGGCGATGCCGCCGACGAAACCCTCGGCGTCCTCCCGGCGGTACGGCACGGGCACCTGCGTCCAGCGCTGGAGCTCCAGGTCCTGGCACGCGGCGACGATCGCGTCGACGTCGTCCCGTCGCCAGGGCCGCAACCGCACCCGTTCGCCGGTCAACGTCGGCTGCTGCCCCCGGTCGCTCCCCGCCGTCGTCATCGGGCGATTGTGGTCGGCGCCCGAAGGGCTGCGCACGCGGGTTTCCGGGCCGCTGCGTTAGCGTCCCCGCGTGAATCAGGCCTCCGAGAACGATCCCGACACCCTCGCCGCGCTGGCGGCCGAGGAGCTCACCGCCGTCCTCGGCGGACCGCACGACGTGGCGGTGGTGATGGGCTCCGGCTGGGCCCCGGCTGCTGACGCGTTCGGAGCCTCGGCCGGTTCCGTGGCGATCGGCGAGCTGCCTGGCTTCGCGGCCCCCACCGCGGTCGGGCACGGCGGCGAGGTCCGGTCGGTCGAGGCGGACGGACGGCGCGTGCTGCTCTTCCTGGGCCGGACCCACCTCTACGAGGGCCGGGGCGTCGAGCCGGTCGTGCACGGTGTCCGCACCGCGGCGGCGGCGGGCGTGAAAACCGTCGTCCTCACCAATGCCGCCGGCGGGCTGGCGCCGGAGCACCGCGTCGGCCAGGCCGTCGTGATCGCCGACCACCTGAACCTGACCGCACGGTCCCCGCTGGTGGGCGCGAACTTCGTCGACCTCACCGACCTCTACTCCGCCCGCCTGCGTGCGCTGGCCGCCGAGCTCGACCCGTCGCTGACCGAGGGCGTGTACGCGGCGCTGCCCGGGCCGCACTACGAGACGCCGGCCGAGATCCGCATGCTGCGCACGCTGGGTGCCGACCTCGTCGGCATGTCGACCGCGCTGGAGGCGATCGCCGCCCGCGCCGCGGGCCTGGAGGTGTTCGGCCTCTCGATGGTCACGAACGCCGCGGCCGGGATCACCGGCGAGAAGCTGAACCACGAGGAGGTGCTGGCGGCGGGCAAGGCGGCGGCCGGCCGGCTCGGGGATTTCCTGGTGGAGTTCATCGGGCGGCTGCCGTGAGCGGGCCCGTCCTGCTGACCGGGGCCGCGGGCCGGATCGGCACGTGGCTGCGCGGCGGGCTGCCCGAGCGCGGCTGGGCGGTGCGCTGCCTCGACGTCGTCCCCGTGGCCGATGTCCGGCCGGGCGAGGAGCACGTCGTCGCGGACGTCACCGACCTGGCCGCCGTGGTCGACGCCACCGAGGGCGCGTCGGCGGTCGTGCACATGGCGGGCATCGCGAGCGAGTCGACGTGGCCGGCGATCAGCCACGCCAACATCGAGGGCACCTACTGCATGCTCGAGGCGGCCCGCCGGGCCGGTGTGCGGCGGGTCGTCCTGGCCAGCAGCAACCACGCCACCGGGTACACCCCGCGCCCGGCCGAGGGGCTGCTCACCGAGGCCGACGCACCGCCGCGGCCGGACACGTACTACGGCGTCGCCAAGGCGACGATGGAGGCGCTCGGCTCGCTCTACGTCGACCGCTACGGGATGGACGTCGTCTGCCTGCGGATCGGCAGCGCCTTCGAGGAGCCGACGACGACGCGGCAGCTGTCGACGTGGCTCTCCCCCGCCGATTCCGTGTCGCTGGTGGACGCCGCCCTGAAGGCGCCCTCGCCGGGGTTCTCGGTCGTCTGGGGCGTCTCCGACAACACCCGGCGCTGGTGGGACCTCACCGCCGCCCGCGCGCTGGGCTACGAGCCGGCCGACGACGCGGAGGTCTACGCCGACGCGCTGATCGAGGTGCACGGCGAACCGGACCTCACCGATCCGGTGCACGCCCGCGTCGGTGGCGAGTACACGACCGCCGAGTTCGACGCCGAGAACTTCGAGGCGGGGGCGTGACGGCCGACCTGCTCGCCACCGCCCGGGCCTGGGCTGCCGACGACCCGCACGCCGGTGACCGCGCGGAGATCGAGGCGCTGATCGAGGCCGGCGACCTGGCCGAGCTGGGACGGCGGTTCGCGGGTCCGCTGACGTTCGGCACCGCCGGGCTGCGCGGCCCCCTCCGCGCCGGGCCGGCCGGGATGAACGCCGCCGTCGTCACGCGGGCGGCGGCCGGGCTCGGGCGGTACCTGGTCGACTCCGGGCACGCCGGTGGCGGTGTGGTCATCGGTTTCGACGCCCGCCGGCGGTCCGACGAGTTCGCGCACATCTCCGCCGCCGTGCTGGCCGGCGCCGGGTTCGCCGTCCAGGTGCTGCCGCACGCCCTGCCGACGCCCGTGCTCTCCTTCGCCGTCCGGCACCTGGGGTGCGCGGCCGGGATCATGGTGACCGCCAGCCACAACCCGCCCGACGACAACGGCTACAAGGTCTACCTCGGCGACGGCCGGCAGCTCGTGCCGCCGGCCGACGCGGCCATCGAATCGGCGATCGCCGCCGTGGGACCGGCGCGGGACGTGCCGCTCGCCGACGACTGGCTGACCCTCGGGGACGACGTCGCGACCGACTACGTGGCAGCCGTCGTGGACGCGCTGGAGCCGTCGCTCGTGCCCGGACGCGGCGACCTCGTGGTCGCCTACACCGCCATGCACGGCGTGGGCGCGGAGACGACGCGGGCGGTCTTCGCCGCGGCGGGGCTGGCCGAGCCGGTCAGCGTGCCCGAGCAGGACGCCCCGGATCCGACCTTCCGGACGGTCGCCTTCCCCAACCCCGAGGAACCGGGCGCGGTCGACCTGCTGAAGGCGCTCGCGACCCGCGTGGACGCCGACGTCGCCATCGCCGAGGACCCGGACGCCGACCGGTGCTCGGTGGTCTGCGGCGGGCGGCAGCTGACCGGCGACGAGGTCGGTGCCCTGCTGGCGGACTGGCTGCTGCGCCGCGGCGTGACGGGCACGTACGGGTCGTCCCTGGTCAGCGGGTCGCTCATGCACGTGATCGCCGCCGCGTCGGGTCAGCCGTCGGAGGAGACCCCGACCGGCTTCAAGTGGATCATGCGGGCCGGATCGCCCGACGCGCCGCTCGTCTTCGGCTACGAGGAGGCGCTGGGCTACTCGGTGGCGCCGACCGTGGCCCGTGACAAGGACGGCATCTCGGCCGCGCTGGCCGTGGCGCTGCTGGCCGCCGAACTGAAGGCCGAGGGCCGGACGCTGCTGGACCGGCTGGACGAGCTGGCGGCCGAGCACGGGCTGTTCGTCACCGGGCAGCTGTCGGTACGGGTCGAGGACCTCACGCTGATCACCGACGCGATGGCGCGGCTGCGGACGTCGCCGCCGTCCTCGCTGCTGGGCCGTCCGGTGGCCTTCACCGATCTCGCACTGGACGACCCGCCGGTCGACGCGGTGCGGCTCCTCGGGGACGGCGTCCGGGTGATCGTCCGGCCGAGTGGCACCGAGCCGAAGCTCAAGGCCTACCTGGAGACCGTGGTGCCGGTGCACGACGACGCGGGGCTGATCGCCGCGCGCGGCCGCGGCGAGGAGGAGCTGGACCAGCTGCGGGCGGAGATGTCGGCGGCCCTGGGGCTGTAGGCCGCGGGTCCGACGCCCCCCGGGGCGGTCAGCCGGCGACGGTCTCCCGGCGGCCGCTCGCGAGGGCGCGCTGCGCCGTCGCCAGCACGGCCACCACGTCGCGCCCGAAGACGACGTCGCACGCCGGGGCGCCGCCGGTCATCGCGGCCGCGGTCAGCTCCTCGACCGCCACCTGATGAGCGGCGACCGCGGCGTCGAGCGGCGGCAGCAGCACCAGGCGGCCGGCGTCGCCGTGCACCCAGATCTCGACCCCGGCGGCCAGCGGCGCGGCGGTGAGCGAGAGCGTGGCCGTGCTCGTCCGGCCGCCGCCGTGGGTGAAGACGACGTGGACGAGGTCCCCCTGGCCGGCGGTGGCCTGCACCGACTCGACCGGTCCCAGCGTCGGCACCAGCAGGGAGAGCGCGTGCGGGCCGATGTCCCAGAGGGCGCCGTGCTCGATGCGCCACGGTGAGTCGCGGAACGGGCTGTCCGGCGCGTAGTTCGCGCCCAGCCAGGTCACCGACCCGCCGACCAGGTTCGTCCGCGCCGCCTGGGTCAGCCAGGCCGTCGTCCCCTCCTGGAACCGGAACGTGAAGAAGACGACGGCGGCGACGCCGGCCGCCTGCACGGCGTCGACGAGCCGGTCGGCGTCCGGCACGGTCAGGGCGATCGGCTTCTCCAGCAACAGGTTCTTGCCCGCCTCGGCGGCGCGCACAGCCAGCGGCGCCTGCACGTCCGGAGGGAGCGAGAACGAGACCGCGTCGACCTCGGCCAGCAACTCGTCGACGTCGCCGTACCCCGGGACGTCGAACTCGGCGCCGACCGCCTTCGCCTTCGCGAGGTCCCGGCCCCAGACCCCGACCAGCTCCGCCGACGGGTGCTCGGCCAGCGCCCGGGCGTGGACCTCCTTCGCCCAGAAGCCGGTGCCCAGGACGCCGAACCGCATGGTCAGACCGCGCCGAACTGGCGGTCGCCCGCGTCACCGAGACCCGGGACGATGTAGGCCTTGTCGTTGAGCCCCTCGTCGACGCTGGCGGTGAAGACCCGCAGCGGCAGTCCGCTCTGCTCCAGCCGGGCCAGGCCCTCAGGAGCAGCCAGCGCGCACAGCACCGTGATCGACGTGGCGCCGCGCGCGGTGAGCAGTCCGCAGCAGTGCACGAGCGAGCCGCCGGTGGCCAGCATCGGGTCGAGCACGAACACCTCGCGGTCGACCAGCGACGCCGGCAGCGACGCCATGTACGCCTCGGGCTGGAAGGTCTCCTCGTTGCGGGCCAGACCCACGAAACCCATCTGCGACTCCGGCAGCATGCCGTGCGCGGTGTCGGCCATGCCGAGCCCGGCGCGCAGCACCGGGACGATGAGGGGCGGCGCAGCCAGGCGGTACCCCGTGGTCGCGGTGACCGGTGTCCGGATCGACTCCTCCGCGATGGTCAGGTCGCGGGTGGCCTCGTAGACCAGCATCTGGGTCAGCTCGGCGAGGGCGGCACGGAACATGGCGTTGTCCGTGCGCTCGTCGCGCATCCTGGTCAGGCGGGCGCGGGCCAACGGGTGGTCGACGACGGTCAGCTGCACGCGCGACACCGTAGCGGCAGCGTCCGCGCGGCCGCGCGGCTCCGCCGGAGGTGAGCAGTGTTCGGCATCGATTGCAGACAGGGGACAATGACCTCATGACCCACGTGCTGGACCCCGACGCGCTGCCCGACGAGGCCCGCGCGTTGATGGCGCCCCCGCCGCCCTACGACGACGTCACCCGCTCCGACGCGGCCTTCCGCGCCTTCCTGCACGGCCTCCCCGGGGTCGACCAGGTGGGCGCCGAGGCCCGGGTCGCGATGCTCGGCACCCGCTCGATCAAGACGACGGCGAAGGCCTGGGCGATCGACACGGCCATCTCGATGGTCGACCTGACCACGCTGGAGGGCGCGGACACGCCCGGCAAGGTGCGGTCGCTGGCGACCAAGGCCAAGCGTCCCGACCCCGGCGACCCGACCGCGCCCCAGGTGGCCGCCGTCTGCATCTACGGCGACCTCGCGGGCGTGGCGGTGGAGACCCTGGCGGGCACCGGCATCCACGTCGCCGCGGTCGCCACCGCGTTCCCCAGCGGCCGCGCCAGCCGGGCGGTGAAGATCGCCGACGTGCAGGACGCCGTGGCGAACGGCGCCGACGAGATCGACATGGTGATCGACCGCGGGGCCTTCCTGTCCGGCCGCTACCTCGACGTCTTCGAGGAGATCGTGGCGGTGAAGGAGGCGTGTGCGCGGCCAGGACAGGACCCAGCCCACCTCAAGGTCATCCTCGAGACCGGCGAGCTGGTGACGTTGGACAACGTCCGCCGGGCCAGCTGGCTGGCCATGCTCGCCGGCGGCGACTTCATCAAGACGTCGACCGGCAAGATCTCGCCCGCCGCGACCCTGCCCGTCTGCCTGGTCATGCTCGAGGCCGTGCGTGACTTCCGCGCCGCCACGGGCCGTCAGATCGGCGTCAAGCCGGCGGGAGGCATCCGGACGACGAAGGACGCCATGAAGCACCTCGTGCTGGTCAACGAGACCGCCGGGCCCGACTGGCTCACCCCCGACTGGTTCCGCCTCGGCGCCTCCAGCCTGCTCAACGACCTGCTCCTGCAGCGGCAGAAGCTCCGCACCGGCCATTACAGCGGCCCCGACTACGTCACGGTGGACTGACCACGATGAGCAGCCCCTTCCAGTACGCCCCGGCGCCCGAGTCGCGGTCGATCGTCGACATCGCGCCGTCCTACGGCTTGTTCATCGACGGCGAGTTCGTCGACGGCACCGGCGAGGCCTTCAAGACGGTCAACCCGGCGACGGAGGAGGTGCTGACCGAGGTCTCCGCCGGCAGTGCGGCCGACGTCGACCGCGCCGTCGCCGCTGCCCGCCGTGCGTTCACGCGCACCTGGGGGCCGATGCGCCCGGCCGACCGCGGCAAGTACCTGTTCCGCATCGCCCGCCTGCTGCAGGAGCGCGCCCGCGAGTTCGCCGTCCTCGAGTCGCTGGACAACGGCAAGCCGATCCGCGAGTCCCGCGACGTCGACATCCCCCTGGCCGCGGCGCACTTCTTCTACCACGCGGGCTGGGCCGACAAGCTCGACTTCGCGGGCCTCGGGCCGAACCCGCGGCCGCTGGGCGTGGCCGGCCAGGTCATCCCGTGGAACTTCCCGATGCTCATGCTCGCGTGGAAGGTCGCGCCGGCGCTGGCCACCGGCAACACCGTCGTCCTCAAGCCGGCCGAGACCACCCCGCTGACCGCGCTGCTGTTCGCCGAGATCTGCCAGCAGGCCGACCTGCCGCCCGGCGTGGTCAACATCGTGACCGGCGCCGGCGACACCGGCCGGGCGGTCGTCGAGCACGGGGACGTCGACAAGGTGGCGTTCACCGGGTCGACCGAGGTGGGCAAGTCGATCGCTCGCGCCGTGGCCGGCACGCGCAAGTCGCTCACGCTGGAGCTCGGGGGCAAGGCGGCCAACATCGTCTTCGACGACGCCCCGATCGACCAGGCCGTCGAGGGCATCGTGCAGGGCATCTTCTTCAACCAGGGCCACGTCTGCTGCGCGGGCTCCCGGCTGCTGGTGCAGGAGAACATCCACGACGAGGTGATCGCCTCGCTGCAGCGGCGGATCGGCACCCTGCGCGTCGGCGACCCGCTGGACAAGAACACCGACATCGGGGCCATCAACTCCGCCGAGCAGCTGGCCCGGATCCGGGAGCTGTCCGACTACGGCGAGGCCGAGGGCGCCAACCGCTGGCAGCCGGCCTGCGACCTGCCCGACCGCGGCTACTGGTTCCCGCCGACGGTCTTCACCGACGTCTCCCCGGCCCACCGCATCGCCCGTGAGGAGGTGTTCGGCCCGGTCCTGTCGGTGCTGACCTTCCGCACCCCCGACGAGGCGGTCGCCAAGGCGAACAACTCGACCTACGGGCTCTCGGCCGGCATCTGGACGGAGAAGGGCTCGCGCATCCTCAAGATCGCCGACCAGCTCCGCGCCGGCGTGGTCTGGGCCAACACGTTCAACAAGTTCGACCCGACGTCGCCCTTCGGCGGCTACAAGCAGTCCGGCTACGGCCGGGAAGGTGGCCGGCACGGGCTCACCGGTTACCTGAAGGGTGTGACCCACTCGTGAACGACCGTCTCGCCGTCCGCAAGACCTACAAGCTCTACGTCAACGGCGCCTTCCCGCGCTCGGAGTCCGGCCGCACGTACGAGGTGACCGACTCCCGCGGGCACTTCCTGGCCAACGCCGCCCGCGCCTCCCGGAAGGACGCCCGGGACGCCGTCGTCGCCGCCCGCGGCGCGTTCGGCAAGTGGTCGGGCATGACGGCCTACAACCGCGGCCAGGTGCTCTACCGCGTGGCCGAGGTGATGGAGGGCCGGCACACCCAGTTCTGCGCCGAGGTCGAGGCGGGTGAGGGTCTGTCCGGCTCGAAGGCCCGCGCCGCCGTCGACGCGGCGATCGACCGCTGGGTCTGGTACGCCGGGTGGACCGACAAGCTCGGCGCCGTCCTCGGCGGGTCGAACCCGGTCGCCGGCCCCTACTTCGACTTCTCGATCCCGGAGCCGACCGGCGTCGTCGCCGTCCTGGCGCCGCAGCAGTCGTCGCTGCTGGGCCTGGTGAGCGTGCTCGCGCCGGTCCTCGCGGCCGGCAACACCGCCGTCGTCGTCACGTCGAAGCAGCGGCCGCTGCCCGCCGTGACCCTGGGCGAGGTGCTGGCCACCAGCGACGTCCCGGGCGGCGTGGTCAACCTGCTCACCGGCGACGCCGAGGAGCTGGGCCCGTGGCTGGCCGAGCACGCGGACGTCGACGGCATCGACCTCACCGGCGCGCCTGCCGGGCGGGCCATGGAGTTGGAGCGCGAGGCGGCCGGCACGGTCAAGCGGGTGGTGCGTCCCTCCGCCACCGAGCCGGACTGGAGCACCGATCCCGGGTTGTCCCGGATCACGCCGTTCCTCGAGACCAAGACGGTCTGGCACCCCATCGGCGTGTGAGTGATGACGGCGAGACTCCCTGCGGGGCTGACGACGAGGAGACGGGTGACGCTCGCGGCATGAGCCGGCTGCAGGCCGATTCACTTGTTTCGGTCGCGCTCGATGCCATTTCCGGAGCCCACGTTCTCTCACAACCGGACGGTGCGCGCTGGCGCGTCCATGTCGAAACTCGCTCGGCTGGTGTGTTCATGCTCTACGACGAGGCCGATTGGCGATGGCTGCAGCCTCAGATCGTTCGGGCCATGGAGCAGTGATGTGGATTCACGGTCGCGATGGGTCGACCACGTCGTTCAGCCCCGGCAGCCGGCCGCTCAGCGATCGGCTCACGGGTCAGGGGAGCCGGGCTCGCGGTGGAGCCATCCGCGCAGATCGGCGGGGCTCAGTTCCGCGGCACGCCCGTGGTACCTGCTGAGTTGCTCGTCGGTCAGCAACTCCCGTCCGGCACCGGAGCGCCCCCGTCGGAAGAACGCGCTGTTGTCCTTCAGTACGCCGACGGGGTCAGGTGCGAGTTGCTGGGCTCGCTGCCGCATGGCCGAGAAGCCTGCGGCCGCGACGAGCACCGGCCATCGGTGCTCGGGGACGGTGATGCCGAGGCGGCGGGCGAGGTGGCGCATCTGTCCCCCGAGGTCCGCCGACAGGTCGTCGTAGTGCACGAGCACGACATTGGGCTCACCGCGACGCCGCCACGCGTCGGACAGGTGCCAGAGCACGCCGGGGAGCCCGTCCATGTCCTCGCGCGGGTCGGTGTCCCGGTCTATCCAGGACACCAGCCAGTCGCGCACCGGTGGGCGCGGCCCCGCCGGAGGTGCCTGGACGCCGGTGAGCTGCTGCATGCGTTCCCGGTCGAGGTTGTTCCCCTGGTGGTACAGCGAGACGGCCGCGTCGAGCGGATGCCGGGCTACGACGACGTACCAGGCCTGAGGGTCCAGCGGGATCCCGTCGAGCGGGGTGTGCGTCTTGACGAATCGGCGATGCTGCTGGGCCTCGAGTCCAGCAAGGACCTCATCGTTGCGTAGGGCCAGCCAGTCCACCCATGGCGATAGTTGGCCCAGCGGCGCGGGCAGGTTCGGATTCTGGAAGATCAACAGCGCACAGATCATCTGCATCCACGTGGTGCCGTGCTTCGATCTGGTGCTGATCACGATGTCGCCGGGTCGGTAGCGGAAATCGAGCCACCGGCCGCTGTCCTCGTCCGGCGACCGATAGCGCACGGGCATCTGTGGCACGTGCACAGACGCTAGATGTTGCGCCTGGTAAGGGGGCGGCTCGTGTCCCAGGGCACGACAACACCGCACCATCCCCGGTCGAGGGGCTCGGGCTCGATACCCGCCTGCGGCCTTCCAGCTCGACCCGGCAGGATGTGCGGGTGGCCAGGCCCAGCATCGTTCCGATCGCACTCACCGTCGACGACCGAACCGGCTACACCCTGTGGGCCCCGCCGTGGGAGGAGGACGGCGAGGAGTGGCAGGCGTTCCTCGGCACGACCGAGGACGACACGGCGAAGGTGCACCTGTTCCCCTCCCCCGCCGCGCTGGCCGCGTTCTGCCGCAGCCGCACCGACCACGACCTGTCCGATCACCCGGTCTGGCCGATCGTGGCGGAGCTCGGCGCCGCTGACCTGACGCCCGACGACGACCACCGGTACGACCTCGACGGCGTCTACGACATCGCCGCGGAGAACCCCGACCGCTGGGCGGTCGAGGAGCTCGCCGCGACGATCGACATCGTCAGCCGGCTCGCCGAGTGCCTCGACACGAGCCCGGAGACCGACGAGGACCTCGACGACGCCGAGGCCGAGGGCCAGTTCGAGGCGGTGGCGGAGCTGGTCGCCAAGCCCGAGATCGGTTCCCTCGGGCTCGGTGTCGAGGCCTTCGTGGGCCGCTCCGGTGAGGACGCCTGGCTCGGTGTCGGCGGTGCGCTCGACGAGCTGTGGGAGGACGTCGTCGAGGAGCTCTCCGAGCACCTGGACTGGACCGGCGCCGGCACAGCGGCCGTCGACGACTACCCGGCCGCGTCGGAGGCGGAGAACCTCGATGCCGACGACCTCGACGAGGAGGAGGCCGACGGCGACGTGGTCGCCGACCGCGCGCCGGCCGGGGCGAGCGCCGTCTCGGCGGGGGGCGCGCCCGGCGTCCGCACGATCGCCCGCGGCAGCAAGCTCACCTCCGACCCGGCGGCGGTGGCGGCCGCGGCGGAGTTCTGGGAGGCGGTCGGCATCCTGCCCGTCGAGATCGTCGTGCCGGAGGGCGCCGGGGTGACCCTGCGCTGCTACGTCGACGACGTGGCGCGCTTCCTGGGCAAGGACGGCGAGATCTACCTGTTCGACACCCCGACCGAGCTGGCCCGCTTCTGCGCCGGCACGGAGGAGCACGACCTCACCGAGATCGCCTCGTGGGCCGACGTCGCGGACACCCAGACCCCTCCGCTGCCGGCCGACCAGGACCGCTACGACCTCACCGAGCTGACCGAGGTGCTGAAGGAGGTGGCCGACGGCGCCGCGGGCCTGGTCGACCACCGGGCGTTCGCCCAGCCGGTGGAGGGGGTGCGCGACTTCGCCGAGTACGCGGGCCTGTCCCGGGTCGAGGAGCTGCTGGCCCCCGCCTCGCCCCTCGGGCGGGCCGTCGCGCGCGGCGAGCGGGAGCCGGACGCGACGCTGACGGCCCCGGACGCCGCCGTCCTGCGCCCCCTGTGGGACGAGCTCGTCACGCTCGTCAGCGGCACCCTGGTCTTCCGCGACTGAAGAGCACACGCGAAGCGGCCGGCCCCGGAGATCCGGGACCGGCCGCTTTCGTCGTTCAGGCGCTTCAGTTGCCGTAGCGCTCGTTGCTGTAGCGCGGGCGGCTGGGCCGACCGCTCGAGCGACCGCGGTCGCCGTAGGACCGCTCACCGGACGGGCGGTCACCCGTCGAGCGCTCGCTCGCAGGCCGGGGCCGGTCGCCGAACGAGCGGCGCGGGCCGCCGCGGTGGCCACCGGGACGGTCGCCGTCCCGGCGCGGACGGCCACCCGGGCCACCGCCACCACGACGCATGTCGCGCTGGGTGCGCTCCTTCGGCTCCACCGCGACGCCCTTGGCGACCAGGTCCAGGATCGGCGCGTCACCCGGACGGATCCGGTCCACGGACGGGTCGACCTTGGCCGTGCGGAACCGGCGCTTGGCCTGGCCCACCTGGTCGGGCAGCAGCAGGGAGACGACGACACCGGCGGCGCCGGCGCGGGCGGTACGGCCCGACCGGTGCAGGTAGGTCTTGGCGTCGGTCGGCGGGTCGTAGTGCAGGACCAGCGAGACGTCGTCGACGTGGATGCCGCGGGCGGCGACGTCGGTGGCCACGAGGACCGGCGAGCGGGCGTCGGTGAACTCCTCCAGCGCCCGCTTGCGCGCCGACTGGGGCAGTCCGCCGTGGATCGCCTCGGCCTTGATGCCGGCCGCCTTGAGGTTCTCGGTCAGGCGGTCGACGCCGAGCTGGGTGCGGGCGAAGACGATCGTCCGCCCCGGCCGGCCGGCCAGCTCCGTGGCGACCTGCAGCTTGTCGCGGAAGGCGAGGCTGAAGGCCAGGTGCTCGGCCGGCGGCGCGTCGTCGCCGGCACGCTTGACCTCGTGCCGGGCCGGGTCCTTGAGGTAGCGGCGGACCAGGGCGTCGACCTCGCCGTCCAGGGTGGCCGAGAACAGCAGCCGCTGGGCGTCGGAGGCGGTCTGGTCGAGCAGCTCCTTGACGACCGGCAGGAAGCCCAGGTCGGCCATGAAGTCGGCCTCGTCGAGAACGGTGACGACGACCTCGGCGAGGGTGGCCTCGCCCTGGCTGATCAGGTCCTGCAGGCGACCGGGGGTGGCGATGATGACGTCGACCCCGCGGCGCAGCTGCTGGATCTGGCGGTACATCGGCGCACCGCCGTAGACCGTCGCGAGCTGAACGCCGATGGACTGACCCAGCGGCGCAAGGTTGTCGTGCACCTGCTGCGCGAGCTCGCGGGTGGGCACGAGCACCAGGCCGCGCGGGGCGCGGCGGCCGTGCTTCACCTCGGCGCCGATGCGGGCGAGCAGCGGCAGGCCGAAGGCCAGCGTCTTGCCGGAGCCCGTGGCGGCCTTGCCGAGCACGTCCCGGCCCGCAAGGGCGTCGGGCAGTGCGGAGGTCTGGATGGCGAACGGGCGGTGGATGCCGCGCCGCTCGAGGGCGGTCACCAGCTGCTGGGGCAGGCCCAGCTGACCGAAGGTCGGGCCCGCGGGGGCCTCACTGGCGGGTGATTCAGGGGTGGTTACGACGTCGTTCGACTCGAACGAGACAGGGTGGACCACAGTCATGCGGGGTGGGGCTCCGTTTACAGCTCGGAGCGCGTCCCGTGGAAAAGGAGGCGCGCGGCCGTAGCCGGCGTCCTCACTGGCGATCGTTGCGCCCAGGAATGGAACGCCGGATCTGCACGGATGCGCTCATGCCCAGACGTTCCGTCCGGGAGGATGACCGGCCGATGTGCCGGTACGCCTAGGTTAGCAGCGAAGATCGCGTCGCGATTCCCGCGATCGGGGTGGGCAGCGTCACGGGTCCGCACCGGGATACCGGGGCAGGCGCTCCTGCGGCCGCAGCCCGAAGTGCCGCGCGATCGTCGCCGCGGAGGTCGCCGGGTCCGAACGGTCGGTGTCGATCTCCAGGTCCGTCGGCGGGGCCTCGGGCACCGGGTCGTTCCGCGAACGCCGCAGCCAGCCGAGGTCGTCGAGCTTGTGCCACTCGCCTCGGTCCGGCAGCTCGATCCGCCGCTCCTGCTCCGGGTGGCTGACCAGCAGCCGCACGAAGCGGACCCGGCCGCCGTGCGTCCCGACCGCCTCCACCACCCGGGCGGGGAAGCCGGGGGGCACCGTCGTATCCGGGGCGTAGGTGAAGCTCACCGACCGGCCGGCCGCCGCGGCCTCGGTCAGGACGTCGAGCCAGAACCGCTCGCGCAGCCGGACGAACGCCTCGGTGCCGAACGGGAAGAAGCCGGTGAGCAGATCGACGACGAGGTGGTTGTGGAAGGCGGGAAAGCCGACCAACTGCTCGAGGGCGCGCGCGACCGTCAGCTTCCCGGCCGCGGGCGGGCCGTGCAGGAACACCACGTCCATGCGGGGGCGGTCCATGCCGGGACGCCGGCGGAGCTCAGCCCCGCAGAGCGGCGTACCCGGGGAGGACGACGTCGCTCAGCAGCCGCTTGCGCTCGTCGTCGGGGAGGAACGCCGCGGCCAGGGCCCGTTCGGTGACGGTCTGGACGTCGTCCCACGACCAGCCGAACGTCGTCGCGACGTCGAACATCTCGCTGGACGCCGAGACGCCGCTCATCAGCCGGTTGTCGGTGTTGACGGTGACGGCGAAACCCAGCCGGTGCAGCCGGTCGATAGGGTGGCCGGTCAGCGACGGGTAGGCGCCCGTCTGCACGTTGGACGACGGAGCCACCTCGAGCGGCACCTGCTCCTCGAGCACCCGCTGCGCCACCGTGCCGAGCGTGCCGTCGTCCGCGACCTCGTCAGCGATGCGGACGCCGTGACCGAGCCGCTCCGCGTGCGCGCCGTCCAGCGCCGCTCGGATGCTGTCGATGCCGGCCGCCTCCCCCGCGTGGATCGTCCGCTGCGCACCGGCGCGGTCGAGGACGGCGATCGCCTCGGGCAGCCGGTCCGGCGGGAAGCCGATCTCAGGCCCTGCCAGGTCGAAGCCGACCACGCCCGAGTCGCGGTACCGCACGACGAGGTCGGCGACCTCGCTCCAGCGGTCGTTCTGCCGCATGGCGCACAGCAGCGCGCCGACCTGGATGGGGGTGCCGGCGGCTGCGGCGTCGCGGCTGCCGGTCGCGAACCCGTCGAGGATCGCCTCGACGGCTGCCTCGATCGGGGTGCCCTGCGCGGTCAGCAGTTCGGGTGCCATGCGCACCTCGGCGTAGACGACGCCGTCGGCGGCCAGGTCGAGCGCGCACTCGCGAGCCACGCGGGCCACGGCGTCGGGGTGCTGCATGACGCCGACGGTGTGCGCGAACGTCTCCAGGTACGTCTCCAGCGACCCCGAGTCGGCCGCCTGGCGGAACCAGTGCCCCAGGCTCTCGGCGTCGTCGGCGGGCAGCTGCCGGTAGCCGTGCGCGTCGGCCAGCTCGAGCACCGTCCGGGGACGTAGCCCGCCGTCCAGGTGATCGTGCAGCAGGACCTTCGGGGCGCGGCGGACGGTGTCGGGAGTCAGCGGTGCAGGCACACCCTGACGCTACCCACCGCACCACCCCGATCGCGCCGAGTGGGCCCCGGGACCGTCAACCGCACCGCTCCCTGTCGCACCGAGTGGGCCCCGGAGGGGTCCGCGCAGGTGCGACGCAGCGGCTCCGCGACGGCCGGGACGGCACCTGGCCGCGGTGTCGGCCGGCAGGCCGACAGTGTCATTGCCAGCGGAAGGTCCGCACGCACAGGATCAGGCCGAGGACGCACCAGCCGGCCAGCACGAGGGCCACCCGGCCCAGCTCCCACGACCCGGCCGGCTCGGCGGCGGCCAGCGCGTCCGGGAGGAAGACCGAGCGCAGCCCCTGGGCCATCCACTTGAGGGGGAAGAGAGCGGCCACCGTCTGCATCCACGAGGGGATCTCGCTGAACTGGAAGAAGACCCCGGAGATGAACTGCAGCAGCAGCGCGAAGGGGGTGACCGTGGCCGACGCCGACCGGCCGTTCTTCGCCAGGCTCGACAGCGCGATGCCCAGCAGCGTGCAGGACGCCGACCCGAGGACCGCGACCCACGCGAAGGTCACCCAGTCGCCGCCCGAGGGCAGGTCGACGCCGTAGAAGACGCCGCCGATGAACAGCAGGATCGCGATGATCGCCGCCGTCACGACGAGGACCTGCACGACCTTGCCGACGAAGTAGGCACTGCGGGGCATCGGCGTACCGGACAGGCTCTTCAGCGTTCCGTCGGAGCGCTCCGTGGCGATGCCGATCGCCATGTTCTGCAGGCTCGCGCCGAGGATGCCCGCCGCGATGATCCCGGCCATGAAGTACTGGGTGAAGGACACGCCTTGACCGAGGTCGAAGTTGAGCACCGCGCCGAAGACGACGAGCAGCAGCACCGGCAGCATCACCGTGAAGACGACGGCCTCGCGCTGGCGGAAGAACTCCTTGAGCTCGACCACCGCCCGTGACCGGTACACCCGCGGCAGCGACGGCAGGACGGGATCCTGGACGGCGGTCATCGGGCCTCTCCGATCATCTGGAGGTAGACGTCCTCGAGGGTCGGCCGGGCCACCGCCAGGTCGGGTACCTCGCCCGGAAAGCGTCGGGACAGCTCCCGCACCAGCGCCGTCGGCGTCGCGGTCGCCTCGCTGCGCCGCACGCCGTCCTCGGTCCAGCTCACCACCGCGGGCGCCGTCTCCCGGCCCCCGAGGGACGACGGCACGGCCACGTCTACCAGTCGTCCGTGTGCGATGACGCCTGCGCGGTCGGCCAGCTCCTCCGCCTCGTCGAGGTAGTGCGTGGTGAGCAGCATCGTGGTGCCGAGCTCGCGCAGCGAGCGGATCAGCGACCAGAACTGCCGCCGGGCCTCGGGGTCGAAGCCGGTGGTCGGCTCGTCCAGGAACAGCAGGGTCGGCCGGCCGACGATGCCCAGGGCGACGTCCAGCCGGCGCCGCTGACCGCCCGACAGCGACTTTCCGCGGGCGCCGGCCTTCGCGGTCAGCCCGACCAGCTCGAGGACCTCGTCGGGATCGCGCGGGTCGGGGTAGTAGGACGCCTGGGCCGCCACCATCTCGCGGACCGTCAGCTGGCTCTCGCCGGAGTTCGACTGCAGCACGATGCCCAGCCGCGACTTCCAGCGGCGGTTGCCGTTCGCGGGGTCCTCCCCCAGCACGCGGACCTCACCGGCGTCGCGGCGGCGGTAGCCCTCGCAGATCTCGACCGTCGTCGTCTTGCCGGCCCCGTTCGGACCGAGCAGGGCGAAGATCTCACCGCGCCGGATGTCGAGGTCCAGCCCGTCGACGGCCGTGAAATCGCCGTACCGCTTGACCAGCCCGCGGATGGAGATGGCCGCTGACGGATCGAGCGGCTCGGGCGGGTGGCGTAGTGCGGCAGCCGCGGGCGTACTGGTCACGGGGACACAGTGTCCACCTAGAGGCTGGGTGCGCTGCGACACGCCCTCACCGGAGTGCCAGGGCGCGGAAAACGCGTCCCTGGCACTCCGCTCAGGCCCCGATGCGGTCGACCACGAGCGGCAGCAGCTCGTCCTCGGTGTCCACGCCGATCGAGCCCTCGAGGGCCTCGATCGCCCGGGGGATGCGGTCGGGGTCGTCGGTGTGCAGCTCGATCAGCGGCTGGCCCGCGGTCACCCGCTCCCCCACCCCGGCGGTCCACACGACGCCCGCCGCGGCCGAGACCGCGTCCTCCTTGCGCGCCCGGCCTGCACCCAGCCGCCAGGCGGCCACCCCGAGGGCGAAGGCGTCCAGCCGGGTCAGGGTGCCGCTGGCCGGAGCCGTCACGACGTGCGTCTCGCGGGGCCTCGGCAGGGCGGCATCCGGGTCACCGCCCTGGGCGGTGATCATCCGGCGCCACACGTCCATGGCCCGGCCGTCGGCCAGCGCGTCCGCGGGGTCGACGTCGGACCGCCCGGCACCGGCGAGCATCTCCCGCGCGAGCGCGAGGGTCAGCTCGACGACGTCGGCCGGCCCGCCACCGGCGAGGACCTCGACCGACTCGGCCACCTCGACCGCGTTGCCGGCCGACCGGCCCAGCGGGCGGTCCATCGCCGTCACCAGCGCGACGGTGCGCACACCGGCGGCCTCACCGAGCCCGACCATCGTGCGAGCCAGCTCGCGCGAGGCCTCGACGTCCTTCATGAAGGCGCCGCTGCCGGTCTTCACGTCGAGCACCAGGGCGTCGGCACCCTCGGCGATCTTCTTGCTCATGATCGAGCTGGCGATCAGCGGGATCGACTCGACCGTGCCGGTGACGTCACGCAGCGCGTAGAGCTTCTTGTCCGCCGGTGCCAGGTCGTTGCCGGCGGCGCAGATCACCGCACCCACTTCGCGCAGCTGACGGAGGTAGGCCTCCTCGTGCACGTCGGCGCGCCAGCCCGGGATCGCCTCGAGCTTGTCCAGCGTGCCGCCGGTGTGGCCCAGTCCGCGGCCGGACAGCTGCGGAACGGCCACCCCACAGGCGGCGACCAGCGGCGCCAGCGGCAGGGTGATCTTGTCGCCGACGCCGCCGGTCGAGTGCTTGTCGGCGGTCGGCCGGCCCAGGGACGACAGGTCCTTGCGCTCCCCGGAGTCGATCATCGCCTGGGTCCAGACGGCGAGCTCGTCACCGGACATCCCGCGGAAGAACACGGCCATGAGCAGCGCGCTCATTTGCTCGTCGGGCACGGAACCGTCGGTGTAGGCGGCGATGATCCAGCGGATCTGCTCGGGCGTGAGCCGTCCCCCGTCCCGCTTGGTGCGCAGGACGTCGATCGCGTCCACTCAGGCCTCCCGCTCGGCCGCAGGCCGGTCCCTGAGGGCTGCCGACGCCAGGTCCTCGGGCCCGAAGGCGTCGGGCAGGACCTCGCTCATCGGCACGATGCCCAGCGACACCGTCTCGATGAGCATGTCGCGTCCACCGTGCTCCCAGAGCAGCTGGCGACAGCGTCCGCAGGGCATGAGCGGCTGACCGTCACCGCCCACGCAGGCCACAGCGACCAGCCGGCCGCCACCGGTGCGCGCCAGGTCGCTCACCATGCCGCACTCCGCGCACAGGCCCAGCCCGTACGAGGCGTTCTCGACGTTGCAGCCGGTGACCACGCGGCCGTCGTCCACCAGGCCGGCGACGCCGACCGGGAACTGCGAGTACGGGGCGTAGGCGTGCGTCATCGCCTCCCGGGCAGCCGTCCGCAGGGCGTCCCAGTCGATCTGGACCACTAACTCTCTCCTCGTCGGTAGACCAGGCCGTCGGCCTGCGGCATCCGCAACCGCTGCGAGGCCAGCGACAGCACGAGCAGCGTGGTCAGGTGGGGGGTGAAGGAGACGATGCCCGGGGGCAGGACGTCGATGGTCAGGAAGCCGATCAGCGCGAGGACGGCGACGGCGCCGGCCACGCCCGCCTGCCACCAGCGGCCCCGCATCCCCTGCCGGATCGCGAGGACGGCCAGCAGCACCGCCACCAGGAGCAGCAGGGCGACGACCGCCGACCGGCTGCGCAGCTGCAGCGCGTCGGCGAAGCCGAAGAGGCTGGCCCCGGCGGCCAGACCCCCGGGCCGCCAGTTGCCGAAGATCAACGCCGCGAGGCCGATGAAGCCGCGGCCGTTGGTCTGGTTCTCGCGGTAGATACCGGCGATGAAGACGAGGAAGACCCCGCCCATGCCGGCGAGGGCACCGGAGATGACCACGGCGATGTACTTCGTCCGGTAGACGGCGACACCGAGCGTGTCCGCCGCCCAGGGGTTCTCCCCACACGAACGCAGCCGCAAGCCGAAGGCGGTGCGCCAGAGCAGCAGGTAGGACACCGGGATGAGCAGCACGGCCAGGATCGTGAGAACCCCGACCTCATGGGTGACCCCGCGGAGCACCCCGGCCGCGTCGCTGATCAGGAACCAGTGCAGTCCCTCGACGTCGCCCAGCAGGTCCGGCCCCGAGGAAAGCACCGGCAGCGAGACGCTCGGCGGCCGGCTGGACAGGGCCGGGGACTGGGTGACGCCGCCGCCTGCCGGATTGTCCGTGTAGAGCAGCTCGGACAGGAAGCGGGCGACCCCGGCAGCCAGGATGTTGATGGCTACGCCGGAGATGACGTGGTCCACTCCGAACGTCACCGTGGCGAGGGCGTGCAGCAGGCCGCCGAGGGCACCGAAGGCCAGACCGCCGAGGAGTGCGGCGCCCCAGCCCCACTGGTAGCCGGCCCAGCCGGCACCCCAGGTGCCGAGGATCATCATCCCTTCGAGCCCGATGTTGACGACGCCGGCACGTTCGGAGAACAACCCGCCCAGCGCCGCCAGGCCGATCGGGACGGCGAGCAGCAGGGCGGCGGACATGGTCGACGACGAGGTCAGCGCCACCTCGCCGCTGATCGCCCGGACGATCGAGAACAGCACCAGCGCGCCGAGCGCCAGCCAGAGCGCGCGCCGCACGGGGCCGCCGCCGGTGAGGAGCTCGGTGACCGGCCTCCGCCCGGGCGCCTCCGGCGTCGTCAGGGTCGTGCTCATGCCTGCACCTCCTGGCGCGCGTCGGTGGATCCGCCGGGCGGCGGCGTCAGGCCGGGCCCGGGCGTCGGGCCGGCTTCCGTGGCCTCGGCCGTGCCGCGCTCGGCGGCCCGCCGCGTCACCCGCCGGGCCACCTCGTTGGCGATGACGACGGCGAGCACGATGGTGCCCTGGAAGATGGTCACGACGGACGCCGGGAAGTCGGCGATCTGCAGGGGCACCAGCGATCGGTCGAGGAAGGCGAACAGGAGCGCGGCCAGCGCGATGCCACCGGGCCGGTTGCGGCCGAGCAGCGACACCGCGATGCCCAGGAACCCCAGGCCGGCCGTGAAGTTGGTGGTGTACGCGTGCGTCGACCCCAGCAGGTCGGGCAGCCCGATGAGCCCCGCGATGCCGCCGGAGAGCAGCATCGTCTTGACCACCATGCCGCGGGCGTCCACGCCGCTGGCGACGGCGGCCGACGCCGACAGCCCGCTGGCCCGCAGGTCGAACCCGAAGCGGGTGCGATTGAGCAGGATCGCGACGCCGACGCCGGCCACGAGGGCGATGACCAGGAAGCCGTAGAGCTGGCGCGGCGGGTTGGCCAGACCGAGCGCCCCGAGGATGCCGTTCAGGCTCGGCACCCAACCGGACTCGGGGACCTCCTTCGTGGAGACGATCTGCGTGCCGGCCGCCGTACCGCGGAACGGCCCGGTCAGGAAGTACGACGCCAGCCCGAGGGCGACGAAGTTGAGCATGATCGAGCTGATCACCTCGCTGACGCCGCGGGTGACCTTCAGGACGGCGACGATCCCGGCCCAGAGAGCACCCACCAGCATCGCGACGACGACGATGAGGACGACGTGCAGCGGGGCCGGCAGGGAGACCGCGGCGCCGGCCGCTGCCGCCATGATCGTCGCCAGCCGGTACTGGCCCTCGACGCCGATGTTGAACAGCCCCATCCGGAAGGCGACGGCCACCGCGAGCCCGGCGAGGAACAGCGGGATCGCCCGGTTCACGATCACGACCAGCGCGGTGACCTGCTGCGACGGGGTGTCACCGAAGTCGAACATGACCTCGAAGACACGGAGCGGGTTGACGTGCAGCGCCGCCATCACGACCGAGGAGATGACCACCGCGACGACGACCGCGAGGACCGGCGCGAACAGCGCCGGCCCGAGGCGGCGGAGCGCGTTCATGCCGCACCCGCCGAGGTCCGCGCGCCGGTCATGTGGCCGCCGAGTTCCTCGGGGGTGAGGTTCGTCGGATCCAGGGTGGCGACCAGCCGGCCGCGCAGCATCACCTGGAGTGTGTCCGACAAGCCGATCAGCTCGTCGAGGTCGGCCGAGATCAGCAGGATCCCCATCCCTTCGGCACGGGCGTCCTTGAGGAGCCCCCAGATGGCGGCCTGGGCGCCGACGTCCACCCCCCGGGTGGGGTGGGCGGCGATCAGCAGCCGGGGCGAGGAACTCATCTCGCGCCCCACGATGAGCTTCTGCTGGTTGCCGCCTGAGAGCGCGACGGCCAGCGTGTCGGGCCCGGGGGCCCGCACGTCGTACTCCTTCATGACGCGCTCGGTGTCGGCGCGGGCGGCCTTTCGGTCGATGAACCAGCCCTTCGCCGCCGGCGGGCGGGTCTGGTGCCCGAGGATGCGGTTCTCCCAGAGTGTCGCGTCCAGGAGCATCCCCTGACGGTGCCGATCCTCCGGGATGAACCCGAGGCCCGCCTCCCGGCGGGTGCGGGTGTTCCACGAGGTGATGTCCTCGTCGCCCAGCCGGATGCTGCCCGACGTGAGCGGCCGCAGGCCCATGATCGCGTCCACGAGTTCGGCCTGGCCGTTGCCCTCGACGCCGGCGATGCCCACGACCTCGCCCTCACGGACCACCAGGCTGACGTCGTCCACGGCGGCGCGCCCGCCCAGGGCGGTCACGGTCAGGTCCCGCACCTCGAGGACGACGGTGTCGCGGACGGTCGACGTCCGCGTCTCCGGAGAAGGCAGCTCGGAGCCCACCATCATCTCCGCCAGCTCGCGGACCGTCGTCGTCTTCGGGTCCGCCTCCCCCACGGTGGTGCCGCGGCGGATCACGGTGATCGCGTCGGCGACCTTGCGCACCTCGTCGAGCTTGTGCGAGATGAAGATGACGGTCAGGCCCTCGCGCTTGAGCTCGGCCAGGTTGCCGAACAGCTCGTCCACCTCCTGCGGCACCAGGACGGCGGTGGGCTCGTCGAGGATCAGGGTCGTGGCGCCTCGGTAGAGCACCTTGGCGATCTCGACGCGCTGGCGGTCGCCGACGCCCAGGTCCTCCACCAGGACGTCGGGCTCGAGGCCGAGGGCGTAGCGGTCGGAGATCTCGAGGATCCGGCGGCGGCCCTCCGAGCGGTCCAGCCGCCCGCCGCGGGTGGGCTCGCTGCCCAGGACGATGTTCTCCAGCACGGTGAAGTTGTCCGCCAGCATGAAGTGCTGGTGCACCATGCCGATGCCGGCGGCGATCGCGTCGGCCGGGCTGCGGAAGTGCACCTCGCGGCCGTCGAGGGAGATCGTGCCCTCGTCCGGGCGGTGCATGCCGTAGAGCGTCTTCATCAGCGTGGACTTGCCCGCGCCGTTCTCCCCGACGATCGCGTGCACCTCGCCGCGACGGACCCGCAGCTCGATGTCACGGTTGGCGACGACGCCGGGGAAGCGCTTGGTGATCCCCTTCAGCTCGACCGCGTAGGCGGCCGTCTCTCCGGGGTTCGCGCCGGCGCCGATCGCTCCTGTTTCGGCCAAGGTGGACCTTCCTCTCCCGGTGCGGCCGCGGGATGCACGGCCCAGCACTGCGCATACCTCGGCGGGGCGGGATCACCGCTGTTCGCCGACTTCCGTCCGGGGAGCGACGCGCATGCGACGCCGATCCGTCCCCGCGCATCTTGTCGCATGAGGCTTGCCGTCCAGAACCCTCCCTGGACGGAACGGGCGGGCCCGCCGGAGCGGGCCCGCGACGGATCACTTGGTCGGCTCGGTCGGCACCGTGATCTCGCCGTCGACGATCTTCTGCTTGTACTCGTCGATGTCGCTCTTGATGTCGTCGATGAAGCCGCCGGAGGTGGCCAGGCCGACACCGTCGGTCGACAGGTCGTTGATCACGTCGCTGCCACCCTTGACGCTGCCGTCGACGAACGAGTCGATGTAGGCCTGGACGGCGTTGTCGACGCGCTTGAGCATCGACGTCATGATCACGGCCTGCAGCGCGGGGTCGTCGACCGTCTGGTACTGGTCGGAGTCGACACCGATCGCGCGCTTGCCCGCGGCGGCAGCCGCCTGGAAGACGCCCAGACCCGAGCCGCCGGCGGCGTGGTAGACGATGTCGGCACCGGCGTCGAACATGCCCTGCGCGACGATCTTGCCCTTGGCCGGGTCGTTGAACCCGGAGAAGTCACCTTCCGGCGAGATGTACTGCCGATCGACGGTGATGTCCGGCTTGACGGCCGTGGCGCCCGCGACGTAGCCGGCCTCGAACTTGTGGATGAGCTCGGTGTCGACGCCGCCGACGAAGCCGATGTGGTTCGTCTCCGTCTTGAGGGCCGCCGCCACGCCGGCGAGGAAGGAGCCCTCGTTCTCGGCGAAGAGCAGGCCGGTCAGGTTGTCGGCACCCTGGCCTTCGGCCGACGAGTCGACGATCGCGAAGTCGACGTCGGGGTACTGCTTGGCGACGGTCACGACGTCCTGCCCGTAGGCGAAGCCGACGGCGATGATCGGGTTGTAGCCCTGGTCGGCCAGCTGGGTCAGCAGGTCGGCGCGGTTGGACGCGTCGGCGTTGGGGCTCAGCTCGGAGAGCTTGCCGCCGTGCTCCTTGATGGCGGCCTCGACACCGGCGTAGGCCGAGTCGTTGAACGAGCGGTCACCGCGGCCGCCGGTGTCGTAGGCGAGACCGATCTTGAGGTCCTTACCACCGCCGCTGGCGCTGCTCTCGCTGGCGGTGCCACCGCTCTTCTCGTCACTGGCACAGGCCGCGAGGGCCATGCTGCCGGCCAGCAGCAGCGCCGCAGCCTTCATCATCCGCGCTCGGCGCAAGACGATCTCCTCTCTGGGGGGACGCGCCGGTCGATGGGGGCGCTTCCCGGTGATTTTCAGGGTCCTGTGCGCGTCGTCGCGCCTTCGGGGGCGCGACCGCGGTCGCACACGATCTCGGAACGCTAACCGTGCGGTGGCGCTGCTCCCCCGCTCCGGTACGGACTGTTAGCCGATCGTTGCGAAGATCCGCTGCGCAGCGCGCGCGTCCCCGGACGAATACCGTCCCCGCCATGGGCGGACGGCGGAGGGGTGCGGTGCTGCTGGTGGCGGCCGTGGTGGCGCTGCTCGTCGTCCTGTGCGGCGGCGGTCCGGCGCTGGCCCAGGGACCACGACCCACGGTCGATCCGTCGGCGCCGACACCGACCTCCCCCTATCCCGGCCGCCCACCACAGGGTGAGGCGCCCAACGGGACCACCGTCGGGGGAAAGCAGCTGCACACCCGCGGTGTGGTCGTCGCCCGGGGCACTCCCCCGCTGCCCGCAGGCATCATCGCGCCGTCCTGGCTGGTGGCCGACGCCGGCACCGGGACGGTGCTGGCCGCGAAGGACCCGCACGGCCGCTACTACCCGGCGAGCACGCTGAAGACCCTGACGATGCTCACCGTCCTGCCGCTGCTGAACCCGGCGCAGGTGGTGGTCGGCACCAAGGACGACGAGAACATGGAGGGGACGCGCGTCGGCATCATCGCGGGCGGGCGCTATCCGGTGCAGCTGCTGTACCAGGCCCTCATGCTCGCTTCGGGCAACGACGCCGCGAACGCCCTGGCCCGGGCCGCGGGCGGTGCCGACCGCACCGTCGCCGCGATGAACGAGAAGGCCGAGGAGCTGGGCGCTTTCGACACCGTGGCCGGCACTCCGTCGGGGCTCGACGTGGCCGGGCAGTCGTCGTCGGTCTACGACCTGGCGCTAATCTTCCGGGCCCTGCTGAAGCAGTCGCGGGCGCTCACGGTGCTGCGGACCCGCACCGCGCAGATGCCGGCCGTTCCGGGGCGTACCGCCGGTTACCAGATCCAGAACAAGAACCCGCTGCTCGCGAGCTATCCCGGCGAGCTCGGCGCGAAGAACGGGTTCACCCACGCCGCCCGGCACGGTTTCGTCACAGCGGCCGAGCGCGGCGGCCGCCGGCTGGTCGTCAGCATCCTGGGCAGCGAGGCCACGCCGCTGCGGGCCCCGGAGCAGGCGGCCCGCCTGCTGGACTGGGGCTTCTCGGTGCGGCCGGGCACCGCGGGCGTCGGGTGGCTGGTCGACCCCGACGAGGCGGCCGCCCTGGCCGCGCCGACGTCCACTCCGCGGCAGGACGCCGGATCACCCACCCCTCACGTGGCCCCGGACGATACGAGCGTGGTGTCCCAGGCCGGCAGCGGAGCCGACCTCCCGATGCCCGTGCTCGTGGCCGCGGGGCTCGTCGTCGTCCTGGCCGCCGGTCTGCTCGCCCGCCGCCGCGCCACCCGTCCGGTCACGGCCCCCGTTGCTCCGGCGGCGTCGGACGCTCCGCCGGAGGAGGAGGCGGGATCTGGATCGAACGGAGCGTCGCCGTCCACGCCGCCGTGAAGAACGAGAAGCGGGCGACCAGGTTGATCCAGATCAGCAGACCCACCGCACCTCCGAAGGCCGACGCGGTCACGCTGTCGGAGATCAGCGACAGGTAGAAACCGCCGATCAGCTTCAGGACCTCGAAACCGGCCGCACCGAACAACGCGCCCGGCAGCAGGCGGCGCAGTGGATGGGACACCGAGGGGACCACCCGGAGCAGCCACAGGAACACCACGACGTCGGCGAGCACCGCCAGGCCGATCCCGACCACCCAGGTAAGCACCCCGAAGCCACGCTCGTCGGCCAGCCCGAGCAGCCTCATCACGCGGGACGTCTCCTGCGTGACCGCTCCGGTCAGCCCCAGGCTGACCACCCCGATGCCGCCCAGCACCACCAGCGCGAGCAGGTCCTGCAGGTTGTCGCGCAGGATGTCGGGCTTCTCGACTCGCCCCTTCCAGATCAGCTCCATCCCGATGCGGAGCTTGTCCACGGTGCGCAGCCCCGCGTAGAGGAAGCCGATCAGCCCGATCAGGCCGGTGACGCCGGCGCTGCCCACGGCGGAGGACACCTCGTGCACCAGCTGCTCGCCCAGCTCGCCGGGGAAGGTCTCCCGGATCGCGTCGAACAGCTGCTGCTGCAGCAGGGCGTCGCCGGCGAGGAAGAGCCCGAACACCGACGCTGCGAGCAGCAGCACGGGGAACAGGCCGAGGAACGCGAAGTACGTGACGCCTGCGGCCATCAGGTCGCCCTGCGTGCGCTGGTAGCGACCCCCCGCCGTGGCGAGATGGTCCAACCACGGACGGCGACGGCGCTGCCCGGCCACGGCCTCCCGGACCGCCGCGTACGCACGGGAAGGGTTCACCGCGCGAATCACGGGCCGGATCCTGGGTTCGCGCGCGGCGGCTTCAGCGCGGAGGGCCGGTGAGGGGGTACTCCCGGGCGACCGCCCACGCCCCGCCGGGCACCTGCTCGAACTCGGTGAACCGGTCCACCCGGAACTCCGCCGACAGGTCGGCCAGCCCGCTGTAGGCGAAGTCGAGCATGTCGCGCGGCACGTCGTGCGCGACGGTGACGTGCGGGTGGTACGGGAAGGACAGGGAGCGCGCCAGCGGTCCGCGACGGACGTCGTTGGCGATGAGCTCGCAGCTGCCGATGCCCCGCGCCACGGCCACGAACACGACCTCCGACACCGGGCTGAAGGTGCCCGTGCCGGCGAGGTGCATGTCGAACGGCGGGTGACAGCGCGCCACCTCCTCGAGGTGCGCGGAGATCATCGGGCGCTCGGTCACCGCGACCTCGGTCGGCGGCAGCAGCGTCACGTGCGGCGGCACCAGGCTCGCCTGGGGGTCGCCCACCTTCGCGCGCCAGTCGACGAGCAGCTGCGCCCACGGTTCGGGAACCGGGACGACGACGCCGATGACGCAGTTCTCCGGCGGGGACACCAGCCGCCCCACGAAGGTGTCGTCGTTGACACGGCGGGTCATCTGGCGGCCGATCCCGTGGCCGGGGGAAGGAAGCCCACCCGGTCGTAGGCCTCGGCCACGGTGCGCACGGCCACCTCTCGCGCCCGGGCAGCGCCGGCGGCGAGCACCCGCTCCAGCTCCGCCGGGTCGGCGAGCAGCTCCTGCGTCCGGGCCCGCACCGGGGTGACGAACTCGGTGACGACCTCCGCCAACTCCTTCTTCAGGTCGCCGTAGCCGCGGCCCGCGAAGTGCTCCTCGAGGTCGGCGATGCTCCGACCGGACAGGGCGCTGTGGATGGTCAGCAGATTCGTCACACCCGGCTTGTCCACCGGGTCGGCGACGATCTCGCGCCCCGTGTCGGTGACCGCGGACCGGATCTTCTTGGCACTGACGGCGGGCTCGTCGAGCAGGTCGATGCAGCCTGCCGGAGGCAGGCTCTTGCTCATCTTCTTCTCCGGCGACTGCAGATCCAGGATCTTCGCCGCGTCCTGCAGGATGTGCGGCTCGGGCACGGTGAACGTCGGGCCGAACCGGTTGTTGAAGCGGAGCGCCAGGTCGCGGGTCAGCTCCAGGTGCTGCCGCTGGTCCTCGCCGACGGGCACGCGGTCGGCCTGGTAGATCAGGATGTCGGCGGCCTGCAGCACCGGATAGGTGAACAGGCCCACCGAGGATCCCGACGTGCCCTCGCGCTGGCTCTTGTCCTTGAACTGCGTCATCCGGCTCGCCTCGCCGAAGCGGGCAATGCACTCGAGCACCCAGGACAGCTGGGTGTGCTCCGGCACGTGGCTCTGGACGAACAGCGTGCTGCGCCCGGGGTCGACGCCCAGGGCGACGAGCTGTGCCGCCGAGACGAGGGTGCGTCGGCGGAGGGCCTCCGGGTCCCACTCCATCGTGATCGCGTGCAGGTCGACCACGCAGTAGAACGCCTCGTATCCGTCCTGCAACGCGACCCACTGGCGCAGCGCACCCACGTAGTTGCCGAGGTGGAAGGAGTCCGCCGTCGGCTGGATGCCTGAGAGCACACGGGGAAGAGGCACGGTCGTCATCAAACCAGCCGACCGCCCCGACGGTTCCGGCCTCCCCTGTTCCGTGAGCCGGTCACGTCAGGAGACCGGCGCCGCGGAGCGCACGTCGTCGAGCGCCGCGAGGAAGACGTCGTCCTCGTCCGGGGCGCCCACGGTCACCCGCACACCCTCGCCCGCGAAGGGCCGCGTGATGACGGCGCGGGCCTCGAGCGCGGCCGCCAGCGGCGCGGCCTGCTCCCCCACGGGAAGCCACACGAAGTTGGCCTGGCTGTCGGCGACGTCCAGGCCACGCTCGCGCAGGGCGGCGGTCAGCCGGTCGCGCTCGGCGACGACCGCGGCGCAGCGCTCGCGGACCTCGTCCTCGCTGGCCAGCGCGGCCACGGCGGCGGCCTGCGCCAGCATCGACACGCTGAAGGGCACGTTCGTCCGGCGCACCGCGTCGGCGACCGCCGGGTCCTCGGCGATCAGGTAGCCCACCCGGAGACCGGCCAGGCCCCAGGCCTTGGAGAACGTCCGCAGGACGGCGACGTTCGGCCGCCCGCCCATGATCTCCAGACCGTCGGGGACGTCGGGATCGGTCACGAACTCGCGGTACGCCTCGTCGAGGACGACGAGGGTGCCGGCCGGAACGGCGTCGAGGAACCGCTCGAGCTCCGCCCGGCGCACCGCCGTCCCGGTGGGGTTGTTCGGGTTGCAGACGAAGACCAGCCGCGTCGTGTCGTCGATCGCGGCGGCGAGTGCCTCGAGGTCGTGGGTGTCGGCCGGCCCACCGGGCCGGCCGGGCGTGAGCGGCACCTGGACCGCGCGCGCCCCGGCGACCTGAGCGAGCAGCGGGTACATCTCGAACGAGCGCCAGGCGAACGCCAGGCTGGTGCCCGGGTCGTTGTAGGCCTGGGCGAGCTGCTGGCAGAGGGTCACGGCTCCACAGCCGGGCACGACCCGCGCCGGGTCCACCCCGTAGCGGTCGGCCAGCGCCCGGGTGAGGACGACGGCCCCGTTGTCGGGATAGCGGTTGGTCTCGCCGGCGGCGGCGGCCAGCGCCTGCACGACGGCGGGCAGCGGCGGGAACGCGACCTCGTTGCTGGCCAGCTTCACGGCTCGGTCGACGCCGATCTCGCGGGCGAGGTCGGCCGGGTTGCGGCCGGGGCGGTAGGCCGGCAGCGCCTGCACCGCGGGACGGGGGCTGACCACGCTGAGCTGACCTCCTCCTGGCCATCCTCCTAGGGTGACCACATGCGCGTACTCGTCGCCGGTGGTGCCGGCTACATCGGCAGCGTAGTCACGGCCGCACTGCTGACCGACGGCCACGAAGTGACCGTGCTCGACGACCTCTCCACCGGCCACGCCGACGCGGTGCCCGAGGGCGCGACGCTGGCCGAGGTCTCGCTGCACGATTCCGGTCCGGTGCTGGCCGACGTGCGGCCGGAGGCGGTGCTGCACTTCGCGGCCAAGAGCCTGGTCGGTGCCTCGCAGCAGCAGCCCGAGGACTACTGGCACACCAACGTCGGCGGCTCGCTGGCCCTGCTGGAGGCGATGCGCGCGGCCGACTGCCGCCGCATCGTGTTCTCCTCGACCGCCGCCACCTACGGGGAGCCCGACGAGGTGCCCATCCGCGAGGACGCGCCCACCCGGCCGACCAACACCTACGGCGCCTCGAAGCTGGCCGTCGACCACATGCTCACCTCGTACGCGGTCGCGCACGACTTCGCGGCGGTCAGCCTCCGGTACTTCAACGTCGCCGGCGCCGCCCACGGGCTCGGCGAGCGGCACACCACCGAGACGCACCTGATCCCGCTCGCCCTGCAGGTGGCCACGGGGCAGCGGAAGTCGCTCACGGTGTTCGGCGACGACTACCCGACTCCCGACGGCACCTGCATCCGCGACTACGTGCACGTGGGCGACCTCGCCGACGCACACCTGCTCGCCCTGCCGGCGCCGGCCCCAGGTGAGCACCGCATCTACAACCTCGGCAACGGCACCGGCTTCTCGGTGCAGCAGGTCGTCGACGCGGCCCGCGAGGTGACCGGCCACCCCATCCCGGTCGAGGTCGGGCCGCGGCGGGCGGGCGACCCGGCGCAGCTCGTGGCCTCGAGCGACCGCATCCGCGCCGATCTCGGCTGGACGCCCCGGCACACGGACCTGGTGGGCATCGTCCGCGACGCGTGGGAGACCCGGTCGACACGCTGACCGGTCAAGCGCCGGCGGCCCCGGTGTGTGCGTCGTCGGCGTCCTCGGCGGGCTCCGGCGGCGGGCCGACCAGCAGGCGGGCGATCCGCCGTCCGTCGAGCTCCAGCACCGACAGGGTGCGGCCCTCCACGTCGACGGTGTCCCCGACCTGGGGCAGCCGGCCGAGCTCGGCGAGCACGAAGCCGGCCGCCGTCTCGTAGGGGCCCTCGGGCAGCCGCAGGCCGGTCGCCTCGGTGAAGTCGTCGAGGTTGAGCAGCCCGTCGACCTCGCGGGGACCCCCGGGAGCCTGCCGGTCCTCGGGCGCGACCTGCGCGTCGTACTCGTCGTAGATCTCGCCGATGACCTCCTCGATGAGGTCCTCGAGGGTCACGATGCCGTCGGTGCCGCCGTACTCGTCGACGACGATGGTCAGGTGGTGGTTGCCCCGCCGCATCTCGCTGAGCGCGGTGAGCACGCCCGCCGTCCCCGGCAGCCGCGTGACCTCGCGGGCCAGGTCGCCGACCGTCGCCGCCCGGCCCGCCGGATGGTTGGGCAGGAACAGGTCGCGGACGTGCACGAAGCCGACCACGTCGTCCTGGTCGCGGCCCACCACCGGGAAGCGTGACCAGTTGGAGTCGGCGACCTGCTTGGCCGCCCGGCTGGCGGTCATGGACGCGTCGAGGAACATGACCTCGGTGCGGGGCGTCATCACCTCGCGCACCTCGCGGTCGCCGGCCCGGAACACCTCGTCGATGAGGCGCCGCTCGTCGCTGCTGAGGGACTCGTGCGCCGCGACGAGGTCGCGGAGTTCCTCCTGGCTGATCGACTCGCCGCTCACCTTCGGGTCGCCGCCGAACAGCCGGACCAGCACGTTGGTCGACGCGGACAGCAGCCAGATGACCGGGCGGGACAGCTTCGCGATCGCGTTGAGCGGCGTCGCCACGATCAGCGCGAACCCCTCGGCCCGCTGGAGGGCGAGTCGCTTGGGGGTCAGCTCGCCGACGACCAGCGACAGATAGCTGATCGCGATCGTGACCACGACCAGCGCCAGCGTGTCGGCCAGGCCGGCGCTGACACCCCACGTCACCATCTGATCGGCCAGCGGCTGGGACAGCGTGCTGGCGCCGAAGGCCGCGGAGAAGAAGCCGGCGAGGGTGACGCCGACCTGGACCGCGGCGAGGAAGCGGTTGGGGTCGCTGAGCAGCCGCTGCACGGCCTGTCCCCGGCGGCCGCCGGTCTCGGCCATCCCGCGCACCTGCGACTCGCGGAGGGAGACCAGGGCGATCTCTGCGCCGGAGAAGACGCCGCCGATCAGGACGAAGACGACGACCATGACGATGTTGAGCCAGACGTCGCTCACCGGCGGCGTGCTCCTCGGGGTTGTCGGGCGGGGCTCATCCCTCCATGGTGCCTGGTCGCGCGTGGCCGCGAATCCGTGCGGTCGAGCTGAGCGGTTCCGTGGCGCCCGGAGTGACCTTCGTCGCACCGACTCACCGTGACCTTGCACGCACCGTTAGTCTCCAACCGATAACGATTCGTGATCGACCGTTCCGGAAGGTGTCGCGTGCACCACCGCCATGCGAGCCCGCCGCTCACCGCTCGCGCCGCCGGCGCCCTGACGCGGTGGGCCCTGTTGCTGCGCAGGTTCCTGCGCATCCGCACCGGCCGTGTGCTGCTGGGCGGGGCGGTCACCACGGTGGTCACCGGACTGGTGCTCGCCGTGCCGGTCGTCTCCAGCGGCAGCGTGTTGTCCTCCTTCTTCTCGGACTCGTCGGCCGACGCGCCGCCCCAGGCCGCGGAGGACCCGGTGTTCACCGAGCCCGAGGGCGGTTGGCCGGCCGCGGCGCCGGGCACGACAGGGGCCGCTCCCGACGCCGCCCCGACGGCTCCCACCACCCCGTCGACGACCGACACCGCGACGCCGTCGTCCGCGACCGCTGGGGCGTCCGCGCCCACGGCGTCGTCCTCCGCCTCTTCGTCGTCCTCTCCCGGTGCGACGTCCGCGTCCGCGGCTGCGGCCTCGCCGTCCTCCGAGGAGACCTCGTCGTCCCCTGCGCCCGGGACGCCGTCCGCCGAGGCCGCCGCGCCGCCGGCGCCGGCCGAGCCCGCCCCCGCGGACGACCTGCTCGCGGCACTGGACCGGACCCGCGCCGCGGCCGGCTGCGACCCGTTGTCGACGGACGGCACCCTCACCGAGGTGGCGCGGGAACACAGCGCGACCATGCGGGACGACGACTTCCTCGGCCTCGTCGACGACAACGGCGACTCCTTGCTGGACGAGGCGGACGCCGATGCCGCCTGGGTGGCCCGAGGCACGTCGGCTGCCGGCGTCGTGAGCGACTGGCTCAGCCAGGGCGACGCCGCAGCCCTCCAGGACTGCTCGCTCACCACCGTCGGCATCGGCCGCGTCGGCGGCGCCGACGGCCCCTGGTGGACGGTCCTCATCACCTGACCCTTCCGATGGAGGGCTCTAGCGACCGCGCAACTTCGGGGAAGTCGCATCCCGATCGCTCGTCCAGGGCGCTACTTCGCCGAAGGTGCGCTCAGGACCAGCGCCCGAATCCGAGCGATCAGAGCGTCGGGGTCACGTAGATCCGCGGCGGTGACGTGGATGACCCTCCAGCCGGAAGCCACCAGCCGGTTGAGCCGCTGCCGGTCCTTGGCGAACTGTCCCGGCTCGGCATGCCACACACCGTCGTACTCGATCGCGATCCGCAGCTCGGGAAACGCCAGATCCACCCGCGCCATGACATGCCCGGCTGCGTCGCGGACGGTGTACTGCGGTTCGGGACGCAGTCCCGCGAGGGCCAGGAGCACACGGACCCGCGACTCCGGCTGGGACTCGGCCCGGGGGTCGACCAGCTCGGTTGCCTGGCGCACGCGCCGCGCTCCACGCCCCTCCCACAGCGCAGCCGATTCGCGTAGCGCCCCCTGGCCGACGATCGCGCGGACGACGAGGACGTCGAGCGCCGCCACGGCATCGGGCAACGGCTCGTGGCGGGAGATGTCGAGGGCTGTCCGCAACCCCGTGGTGCAGCGTCGGCCCCTCACCGTGGCGACGTCGCCGTCGGGCAGCTGGACCCTGCGGATGCGCAGCCCGGCGACCGGGCCGAACCTCTTGTCGTCCGGCACCGAGACCTCGAGCGGCCCGCGGCGGTCGACGAGCTCCGTGGCGCCGTGCAGGAAGGCTGCGGTCCTCCCGCTGAACGCCGCCGCCTGCGGGATCAGGAGGCTTGCCCCGGACACCCGGACGTCCATCGAGTCGGGCAGGAGCGCATCCGCGTAGACGCCTCGATACAGCCGTCGCCAGGCGCTGCTGCGCAGCTCGGACGGCGTGAGGATTCCGAGCGCCACCACGTCCCTTTTCCGGAAGACGCGTCCGCGCAGCGCAGCGGGACGTCGAGCGGGAGGCATCCGGGAAGCCTGCCTGTACGACGCCGTGTTCCGCTGGCGTCGTCCACAGGCCGCAACTTCGGGGAAGTCGCATCCTGCTCGGCGCCACGGCGCACACGTTCCCCGAAGTTGCGGGCTGCCCCGCGAGAACGCAGCGGCCCCCGCACCCGGGTGGGTGCGGGGGCCGCTGGTCACGGCCCCGTCCCGAGGCTCATCCCGAGCGTGCGAGAGGTGAGGAGGACGGGGTCTTTCTCAGGCCATGGCCTTCTGGAGGTTGGCGTCGATGGCCGCCAGGAAGTCCTGGGTGTTCAGCCACGGGCTGTCCCTGGAGATCAGCAGCGCCAGGTCCTTGGTCATCTGACCGCTCTCGACCGTCTCGATGCAGACGCGCTCGAGGGTCTCGGCGAACCGGGTGACCTCGGGGGTGTTGTCGAGCTTGCCGCGGTGGGCCAACCCCCGGGTCCAGGCGAAGATCGACGCGATCGGGTTGGTCGACGTCTCCTTGCCCTGCTGGTGCTGCCGGAAGTGGCGGGTGACCGTGCCGTGCGCGGCCTCGGCCTCGACGGTGCGGCCGTCGGGGCTCATGAGCACCGACGTCATCAGGCCCAGCGAGCCGAAGCCCTGGGCGACAGTGTCGGACTGGACGTCGCCGTCGTAGTTCTTGCACGCCCAGACGTAGCCGCCCTCCCACTTGAGCGAGGCGGCGACCATGTCGTCGATCAGCCGGTGCTCGTAGGTGATGCCGGCGGCCTCGAACTTGTCCTTGAACTCGGCCTCGAAGACCTCGGCGAACAGGTCCTTGAAGCGGCCGTCGTAGGCCTTGAGGATCGTGTTCTTGGTCGACAGGTACACCGGGTACTCGCGCTGCAGGCCGTAGTTCATCGAGGCCCGCGCGAAGTCGCGGATCGAGTCGTCGAGGTTGTACATCGCCATGGCGACGCCGCCGCCGGGCGACTGGAACACCTCGTGCTCGATCGGCGCCGAACCGTCGGCGGGCTGGAAGCTGATCGTCAGCGTGCCCTCGCCCGGGAACCGGAAGTCGGTGGCGCGGTACTGGTCACCGAAGGCGTGACGGCCGACGACGATCGGCTTGGTCCAGCCGGGCACCAGCCGCGGGACGTTGGACATGATGATCGGCTCGCGGAAGATGACGCCGCCGAGGATGTTGCGGATCGTCCCGTTGGGCGAGCGGTACATGCGCTTGAGCCCGAACTCCTCCACGCGCGCCTCGTCCGGCGTGATCGTGGCGCACTTGACGCCGACGCCGTGCCGCTTGATGGCCTCGGCCGAGTCGACGGTGATCTGGTCGTCGGTCGCGTCCCGCGACTCGATGCCCAGGTCGTAGTACTCCAGGTTCACGTCGAGGTACGGGAGGATCAGCTGGTCCTTGATGAACTGCCAGATGATCCGGGTCATCTCGTCGCCGTCGAGCTCGACGACGGTGCCCTCGACCTTGATCTTTGCCACGTGCGAGTCCCTCTCTACATGCTCCGAGCCCGGGGAGGGGCTCAGAGGTCGGCCACGTCGGCCTGCTTGGCGCGCACGGCTTCCGCCGCCTCGCGCAGTCCGGCCAGTTCGCTCTCGGTGAGGTCGCCCTCGACGACCCGCTTGACGCCGTCCCGGCCGATCTCGGCCTCGACGCCCAGGTACACGCCGTTGATGCCGTACTCGCCGTCGACCCAGGCGCACACCGGCATGACGGCGCCGGAGTCCTCCATGACCGCGCGGGCCATGCGGGCGGCCGCGGCCGACGGCGCGTAGTAGGCCGACCCCGTCTTGAGCAGGGCCACCACCTCGGCGCCGCCGTTGCGCGTGCGGTCGACCAGGTGGTCGATCCGGTCCTGCGCGAGGACGTCGGACAGCGGCTTGCCGTCGACGGTGCAGCGCGAGGGCACCGGAACCATCGTGTCGCCGTGCGAGCCCAGCGTCAGCGTCTGCACCGAGCCGACGGGTACGCCGAGCTCCTCGGCCACGTTGTTGGTGAACCGGGCGGTGTCGAGCATGCCCGCCTGCCCCATCACGCGGTTCTTCGGGAACCCGGTGGCCAGCTGCGCCAGCGCCGTCATCTCGTCCAGCGGGTTGGAGACGACGATGACCACGGCGTCCGGCGAGGACTGCGCGATGTTCTCGGCGACCGAGCGGACGATCTTCGCGTTCGTCTCGATGAGGTCCATGCGGCTCATGCCGGGCTTGCGCGGCAGGCCCGCGGTGACGACGACGACGTCGGAGTTCTCGGTGCCCTCGTAGGAGCCCCCGCCGACACCGACGATCTTCGTCTCGAAGCCCTCGATCGGCCGCGACTGGTTCATGTCGAGGGCGATGCCCTCGGGCTTGCCCTCGACGATGTCGGTGAGCACGACGGTGTCGAAGATGTCGTACTCCGCGAGACGGAGGGCGGTGGTGGAGCCGTAGAAACCGGCACCGACGACGGTGACCTTGCCGTTCCTGGACTTCTCTGCCATGGCGGCCAACCTATCGCCGCGGGCCCGACCCCGCCGCAGCGGGCTCCGGATGCTCAGGTCAGGCGGTGCACCTGGCCCGACTCCGCGCATCGGTCCGCTCCTCGCTCGTTCCTCGCTGCGATGCTCCCGACGCTGTCGTCAGGCGGCGGGGATCGCCAGCGCGATCACGGTCAGGGCCAGCCCAGCCCCGGCCATCAGGACGACGTCGATCGGCCGGCTGCGGACGGCGAGGAAGCCGACCCGCCGCACCGGGAGCAGCAGCCGCAGCAGCCCGGCACCGATCAGGGCCAGCCCGATGACGACGAGCCCCCACCGCCAGTGCTCCAACGTGACCAGCAGCAACCCGACGCCCACGGTGACCAGGACGGCGAGCAGCGGCAGCTGCCTGACCAGACCGGCGAGGAAGGGACGGCGGACGTAGAGCGGCGGGGGCGTCATGCTCAGGCGGACAGCGCCTCGACCGCGGCGGCCTGCTCGGCGGCCAGGACGACGTTCTGCAGCAGCATCGCCCGCGTCATCGGCCCCACGCCCCCGGGGTTGGGCGCGACGTGCCCGGCCACCCCCAGGACGTCGAGGGCGACGTCCCCGGCGATCTTGCCGTCGACCCGGCTCACGCCGACGTCCAGGACGGCGGCGCCCGGCTTGACGATCTCCGCGGTGACCAGACCCGGCACGCCGGCGGCGGCCACGACGATGTCGGCCGCGCGCACGTGCGTGGCGAGGTCCCGCGTGCCGGTGTGGCACAGGGTCACGGTCGCGTTCTCCGAACGGCGGGTGAGCAGCAGACCCAGCGGGCGGCCCACGGTGATCCCGCGCCCGATGACCACGACCTCGGCTCCCGCGATCGGGACGTCGTGGCGGCGGAGCAGCTCCACGATGCCGACCGGCGTGCACGGCAGCGGCCCGGGCACGTTGAGCACCAGCCGGCCGAGGTTCATCGGGTGCAGGCCGTCGGCGTCCTTGGCCGGGTCCATCGCCTCGAGGACCCGCGCCTCGTCGATCTGCGCCGGCAGGGGCAGCTGCACGATGTAGCCGGTGCAGGCCGGGTCGGCGTTGAGCTCGGCGACGACGGCGAGCACGTCGGCCTCCGTGGCGGTCGCCGGGAGCTCGCGCTGGATGCTGCCGATGCCGACCTCGGCGCAGTCCTTGTGCTTGGCGTTGACGTACCAGCGGCTGCCCGGGTCGTCGCCGACGAGCAGCGTCCCCAGGCCCGGCCGGTGACCCGCCGCGGCCAGCGCGGCCACCCGCTCGGTCAGTTCGGTGCGGATCGCCGCCGCGGTCGCCTTGCCGTCCAGGATCGTCGCGGGCACGACCGACAGTCTGCCCGATGGTCGAGGAACGGCGTCCGCCGTCCTAGTCTCCAGACGCGGGGGTGTCCTCCTCACGCCCGTCGGACGTCGGAGGTAGGCACATGAGCGAGCGCGTGGACGGCACGCCCGAACCGGTGGGCGGGGCGACGGCGTACGGCAGCTCGTCCTCGACCGACCCCGCGCCGGCCGACACCTTCGACCCGGCGACGGCGCCGTCCGGCACCTCGACGACGCCCCCGTACGCGACCCGGCCCGTGGCATTCCGCCGTCCCGACGTGGCCGCCGCCCTGCTGCTGGTCCTGGCCGGCGTGGCCGCCGGCATCGCGCTGCTGCTGCCGTGGCTGTCCGACCGTGACGACAGCGGTCTCGAGCTCGTGCGGCGAGGTCTGGACGAGATGGGGAACCTCGGTGACACCGGGTTCTGGCAGCCGCTGGCCGTCGTCTTCGGCGGAGCGGCGCTGCTGCTGCTCGGGCTGCTGATGTTCCTGCCCGCCCGCACCCACCGGGCACTGGGCGTCGTCGCCCTGCTGGTCACCGCGGTCGCCGCGGCGGGCGTGCTCGTGCCGATCGCGCAGAACGACTGGTCGCTCCGTGGTTTCGGCGTCGGGTTCTGGTTCGCCATCGCCGTCCCCGTGCTCGGGCTGCTCGGCAGCCTCAAGGGAGTGCTCACGCCCGCGCGAGCGCGTTAGTCGGCGACCAGCGCCCCGTGGGCGCGGGCGAACTGGACCGCCTGGACGAGATCCACGCGCACGCCGGTGAGCTCGAACGAGCGCCAGTTGATCTCGTCCATCGACGCGCCGCGGATGTCCGCGCCGCGCAGCTTCGTGCCCTGCAACCGCGTCCGGTCGAGGTCCGCACCGGTCAGGTCGGTGCCGCGCAGGTCGGCGTCGGTGAGGTCCGCCTCGCGGAAGCGCTGGCCGGAGAGGTCGAGCGCCGAGAGGTCCGTGCCGCGCAGGGCGGTGTAGCTCCAGTCGCACTCGGTCGCCGTCATCGGCCGCAGCTGCGCCCCCGGGAACTGCGACCCGGTCAGCTTGCAGCCGCTCCAGGTCACGTCGATGAGCTTCGCGCGGTCGAACCGGCACGACAGGAACGCGCTGCCCAGGTGCCGCGCGCCGCTCATCCGCACACCGGTCAGCACGCACGAGTCGAAGACGCACCGCCGCGTGACCAGCTCCTCCAGGCCCGCGTCGTCGAACCGGCACCGCGTGAAGGTGACCCCGTCGAGCTCGGCGCCCCACCAGTCGACCCGAGCGAAGTCCTGGCCCTCGACCTCGGTGCCGTTGTCCGGCGGCCCGACGTGCGGCTTCGGGCCCATGCGGGGGCCCGCCGCGAGCTTGCGAGTGGTGGGGGGCATGGGGTCCTTTCTCAGTGGGCGAAGTGCCGCGTGCCGGTCAGGTACAGCGGCACGCCCGCCGCGGCGGCCGCCGCGACGACCTCCTCGTCGCGGACCGACCCGCCCGGCTGGACGACGGCACGCAGGCCCGCGTCCAGCAGGACCTGCAGGCCGTCGGCGAACGGGAAGAAGGCGTCCGAGGCGGCGACCGAGCCCGCGGCCCGCTCCCCCGCGCGCGTGACGGCGAGCCGCGCGGCGTCCACCCGGTTGACCTGCCCCATGCCGACCCCGACGGTCGCCCGGTCGTGCGCGAGCAGGATCGCGTTGCTCTTCACGGCGCGGACGGCGCGCCAGGCGAACACCAGGTCGTCGAGGCCGGCGGCGTCCAGCGGGGTGCCCGTCGCCAGCGTCCAGGTGGTCGGGTCGTCGCCCGGGGCGTCGAGCCGGTCCTTGACCTGCAGGAGCAGCCCACCGCTGACCGGCCGCATCTCGGCACCCGGCCCCGGCACGTGCGGCAGCCGCAGGAGGCGGATGTTCTTCTTGCCCGTCAGCACGGCGACCGCGTCGTCGGTGAAGGACGGCGCGACGACGACCTCGGTGAACACGTCGGCGACCTGCTCGGCCATGGTCAGGTCGACCTCGCGGTTGGCGGCGATGACGCCGCCGAACGCGGACACCGGGTCGCAGGCGTGCGCCTTGCGGTGCGCGGAGGCGATGTCGGCGCCGACGGCGATCCCGCACGGGTTGGCGTGCTTGATGATCGCCACGCAGGGGTCGTCGTGGTCGTGCGCGGCCCGCCAGGCGGCGTCGGTGTCGACGTAGTTGTTGTAGGACATCTGCTTGCCGTGCAGCTGCTCGGCGTGCGCGAGACCCGGGGTCACTCCGCGGTACAGCGCCGCGCCCTGGTGCGGGTTCTCGCCGTAGCGCAGCACCTCGGCGCGCTCCCAGCTCGCCCCGACCCACGCCGGGAAGCCGCTGTCGTCGTCGGGGGCGACGACGTTGCCCAGCCACGAGGCGACCGCGATGTCGTACGACGCGGTGTGCCGGAAGGCGGCCGCGGCCAGCTTCTGCCGCTCGGCCAGCGTGAAGCCGCCGGCACCGACCGCGGCGAGGACGTCGCCGTAGCGGGCGGGGTCGACGACGACGGCGACCGACGGATGGTTCTTGGCGGCCGCGCGGACCATCGCCGGACCGCCGATGTCGATCTGCTCGACGCACTCGTCGGGGCTCGCGCCCGAGGCGACGGTCTCGGTGAACGGGTAGAGGTTGACCACCACGAGGTCGAAGGGCGCGATGCCGAGCTCGTCGAGCTGGGCGATGTGCTCGGGCCTGCGCCGGTCGGCCAGGATGCCGGCGTGCACCCCGGGGTGCAGCGTCTTGACCCGGCCGTCCAGGCACTCCGGGAACCCGGTGACCTGCTCGACGGGGATGACGGGGATGCCGGCCTCGGCGATGCGCCGCGCGGTCGCGCCGGTGCTCACCAGCTCGACGCCGGCCGCCGCCAGCCCGGCGGCCAGCTCCTCGATCCCGGCCTTGTCGTAGACGCCCAGGAGGGCGCGCCGGATGGGACTGCGATCGGTCATCGGGAGTTCCTCGCCGGGTCCGGGTTGGTCGGGGATGAGGTGACGAGCTGCGCCACCGTCTCTACCAGGAGCTCACGCTCCACTGCCTTGATCCGCTCGTGCAGGCTCGCCTCGTCGTCCCCGGCCAGAACCGGGACCTCCCGCTGGGCCAGCACCGGTCCGGTGTCGACGCCCGCGTCGACGACGTGCACGGTCGCGCCGGTCACCGGGGCGCCCGCGGCCAGGGCGTCGCGGACGGCATGGGCCCCGGGGAACGCCGGGAGCAGCGCGGGGTGCGTGTTGATCAGGCGGCCGCCGAACGCGCCGAGCACCGAGGGGCCGACGATCTTCATGAAGCCCGCCGAGACCACCAGGTCGGGGTGGTGCGCGGCGATCTCGGCCGCCAGGGCGCGGTCCCAGGCGTCGCGGTCGGGGTGGTCGCGCACCGCGCACACGAACGTGGGCAGGCCGCGGCGGGTGGCGTGGACCAGCCCTTCCGCGGGCCGGTCGGCGCCGACGGCGACCACCTCGGCGGGATAGGCCGGGTCGTCGGTCGCGGCCAGCAGCGCGGCACACAGCGAACCGGATCCGGAGAGCAGCACGACGATCCGCGCCCGCGGGCGGGGATCGGCTGCCGGCACGCCAGCGACCCTATAAGGACCCCCTCCTCCTCACGCCTCGCGGGCTCGGCGCGAGCCTCTGGAGGGGGCCGTTCAGCCGAGCGCCCGCCAGCGCGTGACCGTGGCCGCGAGGGCGGCGGCGATCCCGCTCTGTGCCGCCACCGCGATCGCCGTCGTCAGCGGAGGGGCGCCGACCTGAGCCAGGCCGCCGTCCCCCAGGGCGCCGCCGGCGACCCACGCGAGCACGCCGCTGAGGACGCCGAGCAGGACGCCGCCGGCGATCCCCGACAGACCGGCGACCACGGAGCCGCCGTCCGTGGCCCCGAACCACCGGCCGATCGTCGTCCCGGCGACCAGGCCCGCGAGCGCGGGCGCCGCCTGCGACGCGAACGCGATGAGCGGCACGGCCTGCGTGTCGGGCAGCGCGGCCAGCAGCGGCAGCGCGGGCACGGCGCTGAGGCTCACCCCGTGCACCGAGACCAGGGTGCCGCTGCCCACGAAGAAGCCCGGCCCGGCGGCCATGCCCAGGGCTGCGGCGGCCGCGTTGGGCAGCAGCAGGACGCCGAGGCCGAGCAGCCCCAGGGCCCCGGCCCCCGCACCGCCCAGCGAGCGGGACAGGGTGGCGTACCCGTGCACGTCCGACGCCAGCGCGATGGCGACGACGGCCGTGCAGAGCGCCAGGGAGGTGAGCAGCCCGGCCAGCACGCCGCGCAGGACCGGCCGCGCCGGGCCGGGCAGCCGGTCGAGGACGGCGTCGAACACGCCCGACTCGCGGACCAGCCCCCAGCCGATGGCCGCGCCGGCGAGGACGACGGTGCCGACGGTCGTCCGGATCAGCCCGACCCGCGCAGCCGGGGCGTCGAGGAGGACGGCGAGCAGCAGCGTGAGGGCCAGGTGCAGGGCGACGCCGGCCGCGGCCACCGGGGCGACGTCCCGCGGGCTGGTCAGGTCGTGCGCCCTGACGGCACCGCGCGCGGCCCGCGAGAGGCCCCACGCGATGCCGAGGGTGAGCAGGAGCGGCGCCAGCACGAGGGGTCCCGACGCCAGCGTCAGCCGGCCGCCCTGCGCGAGCACCCAGAGCCGCCCGGCGAGCGCGATCGAGCCGGACACGGGCAGTCCGCCCGTCGGGTCCAGCATCTGGACGACCACGACGGCCAGCCCCAGCCCGACCAGGCCCGCGGCGGTGACCGCGGCGACCGCGGCCAGCGTCAGCCAGATCAGCGGCAGGGACCGGTGCCGTTCGCCGTCGTCAGTGCTGCCCCAGGGCAGGCGTGCGAGCAGCGAGACCACGACACCCACTGTCGCAAGGCACCGGCCGCACCCGCCGCCGCACGCGCCGCAGCGCGGCGAAAGTCACGGCACGGCGCCGCGGTTCAGGCCCCGCCGGGACGCTCGGTCGCCGTTCCCTCACCCGACGCTGTCGCGCCACCCGGCGACGACGGCGGAGCGGCCGGCGGCACCGGAGGAGTGGTGTACGGCTGGACGACCGGAGTCCCGGAAGCCGGTGGTGCGTACGGCGGCGGTGCGGCGTGGCCGTAACCCGGCTGGACGTACGGCGCGCCCGGCTGCTGAGTCGCTCCGCCCGGTTGCTGAGCCGCACGCGGCTGCTGGCCGAACTCGGGCGCGGGCTGGTTGGCCCACTGCGCCGCGCCGGCCAGACGTCCGGGCAGCGCCGGCCGGTTCTTCAGCTCCGGGAACAGCGCCAGGACGGCGAACAACAGGATCCCCGCCGCCGTGAGCACGCCCAGCAGCGCCCAGACGGAGAAGTCGAAGTCGAACGTGTCGAACCAGGCGAACAGCGTGAGCAGGAAGCCCAGCGCCGCCAGGCCCACGGTGACCCATCCCCGCGGGAACCCGACCTTCGCGTCGGTGAATGCAGGAAGCAGCGCCCACACCGACGCCAGCAGGAACAGGAAGAACGCCGTCTTGACGTTGCCCGCAGTCCACCCGCTGATGCCGACGCCGAAGAACTGGAACCACGAGAAGAAGGTCAGGATCAGGAAGAGCACGGTGCCGCCGGCGATGACGTAGGAGGCCATCGTGAGCTTCTTGGCGTCGAACCCGACCCCGGCGCCGGCCACCGCGGGGGCTCCGTAGGGGCCGGGCGCACCCGTCGGCTGCCTGAACCCCGGCTGCGGATATGCCGGCGGAGGCTGCTGCTCGTAGCCCGACTGCCCGTAACCCGGCTGTGCATAGCCCGGCTGCTGACCGTAACCCGGCTGCCCGTAGCCCGGCTGCCCGTAGCCCGGCTGCCCGTAACCCGGCTGCGGTTGGCCGTACGGCTGCTGGCCGTACGACGGAGGAGGCGGCTCCTGCCCGTACGCCGGCGGCTGGACCGGTGGCTGCTGGCCGAAACCGGGCTCCTGCCCGTGCTCCGGTCGCTGACCGCCGGCGGGCGGCTGCGGAGGCTGGCTGGCGGTCATCGCTGGGCTCTCCTCGCAAGCATCGGATGTGCGCAGCGCATCGTTGCCGTCGCCGACAGCACGGCGCAACCGTGCCGCACCCTTGTCGCCCGACCGTGATGCCCTCGTGGGAACGCACACGGCCCGGGACCCCCGCAGGGGTTCCCGGGCCGTGCCGCGTGCGGCTGAGCTCAGCCGACGATGTCCCGCATGAGCCGCGCGGTCTCCGACGGGGTCTTCCCCACGCGCACGCCGGCGGCCTCGAGGGCCTCCTGCTTGGCCTGCGCGGTGCCCGCCGAGCCGGAGACGATGGCGCCGGCGTGGCCCATGGTCTTGCCCTCGGGGGCGGTGAAGCCGGCGACGTAGCCGACGACCGGCTTGGTGACGTTCGCCTTGATGAAGTCGGCGGCCCGCTCCTCGGCGTCGCCGCCGATCTCGCCGATCATGACGATGGCCTCGGTCTCCGGGTCGTCCTGGAAGGCCTGCAGGCAGTCGATGTGCGTCGTCCCGATGACCGGGTCGCCACCGATGCCGACGGCGGTCGAAAAACCGATGTCCCGCAGCTCGTACATCATCTGGTAGGTCAGGGTGCCGGACTTGCTGACCAGCCCGATCGTGCCCTGCTTGGTGATGTTGGCCGGGATGATGCCGGCGTTCGAGCGTCCGGGGCTGATCAGGCCCGGGCAGTTGGGGCCGATGATGCGGGTCGAGCCGCCCTGGGCGTGCGCCCAGAAGTAGGTCGAGTCGTGCACCGGGATGCCCTCGGTGATGACGACGGCGAGCCCGATCTGGGCGTCCACGGCCTCGATGACGGCGGCCTTGGCGAACGGCGGCGGCACGAAGATGACGCTGACGTCGGCGCCGGTCTCCTTCATCGCCTCGGCGACCCCGCCGAAGACCGGCACGGTGGCGCCCTCGAAGTCGACGGTCGTGCCGGCCTTGCGCGGGTTCACGCCACCGACGATGGCCGTGCCGGAGGCGAGCATGCGCTGCGTGTGCTTGCTGCCCTCCGAGCCGGTCATGCCCTGGACGATGACCTTGCTGTTCTCGTTGAGGAAGATCGACATCTGTCTGGTGTCCTGTCTCAGGAGTGGACGGAGCGGCCCCTTCCCGGGGCCCGCCCCGAGCCTGCGAGGGGTGGGGAGGAAGGGGTCCTTGATCAGGCGGCGAGCTCGGCGGCCCGGCGCGCGGCGCCGTCCATCGTGTCGACCACGGTCACCAGCGGGTGGTTGGCCTCGGCGAGGATGCGGCGGCCCTCGTCGACGTTGTTGCCGTCGAGCCGGACGACCAGCGGCTTGGTCGCCTCGTCGCCGAGGATGCGCAGTGCTGAGACGATGCCGTTGGCGACGGCGTCGCAGGCGGTGATGCCACCGAAGACGTTGACGAACACGCTCTTGACGGCCGGGTCGCCCAGGATGATGTGCAGGCCGTTGGCCATGACCTCGGCCGAGGCGCCGCCACCGATGTCGAGGAAGTTGGCCGGCTTGACGCCGCCGAACTCCTCCCCGGCGTACGCGACGACGTCCAGGGTGCTCATGACCAGGCCGGCACCGTTGCCGATGATGCCCACCTCGCCGTCGAGCTTGACGTAGTTGAGGTTCTTCTCCTTGGCCGCGGCCTCGAGCGGGTCGGCGGCGGCGGTGTCCTCGAGAGCGGCGTGGCCGGTCTGCCGGAAGTCGGCGTTCGCGTCGAGGGTCACCTTGGCGTCCAGCGCCAGGACGGTGCCGTCCGGCGCCTTGGCCAGCGGGTTGACCTCGACCAGCGTGGCGTCCTCCTTGACGAAGGTGTCCCACAGCGCGACGGCGATCGCGATCACCTGGTCGCGGACCTCGGCGGGGAAGTTGGCGGCGTCGACGATCTCGGCGGCCTTGGCGGTGTCCACGCCGGTCGTGGCGTCGATCGGGATGCGGGCCAGTGCCTCGGGCCGCTCGACGGCGAGCTGCTCGATCTCCATGCCGCCCTCCTTCGAGGCCATGGCCAGGAAGGTCCGGTTGGAACGGTCGAGCAGGTAGGAGAAGTAGTACTCCTCGGCGATGTCGCTGGCCTGGGCCACCATCACCTTGTGCGTGATGTGCCCCTTGATGTCGAGGCCGAGGATGTCCTGGGCACGCGCGCGGGCGTCCTCCGGGTTGTCGGCGAGCTTCACGCCGCCGGCCTTGCCGCGGCCGCCGGTCTTCACCTGCGCCTTGACGACGACGGGGGTGGCGATCTCCCGCGCGATCGCCTCCGCCTGATCCGGCGTCTCGGCGACTCCACCGGGGAGCACGGGCACGCCGTGCGAGGCCAACAGGTCACGGGCCTGGTACTCGAAGAGATCCACGAACAGGCACCGTAGCCCGCCCGTAACCTCCCCGCCGCGTCGGGCGTTGTACGCAGGGGGAGGTCGTGGGGCGCATCACAGGGCCCACCACCCGAAAGGGCAGTTCACGCTGCCGCACCCGTGCGCAGCACCCCGCCCGACGACGAGGAGAGGCCCCGTGCGACGCCCCGCCACCGCCCTGCTGACCGCCGCCGTGACCGCCGGAGGGCTGGTGGCCACGGCCCCTCCGGCGGCCGCCGCCGACATCTCGCCCCGCCACCTGACCATCTCGGTGACCGACCTCGGGCCCGAGCACCGCGACTGCGAGGTCGCCGCGGACCTCTACGTGCCCGCCGGCGTCACCGCCTCGCGCCCGGCTCCCGCGCTGCTCGTGACCAACGGCTTCGGCGGGACGAAGGCGGACCAGGCCGATCTCGCGCAGGGCTTCGGCGCGCACGGCTACGTGACGTTGGCCTACACCGGCATCGGGTTCGTCGACGGCGACGACTGCCCGATCACCCTGGACGACGTCGAGCACGACGGGGCGGCGGCGAGCCAGCTGCTGCGCTTCCTCGGCGGCGACCCGACCGTCGTCGCCGTCGACGACACCACCGGACGCCGGGTGCACGTCGACCAGGTGATCCGTGAGGACGCGAGCACGGGCACCCGGTACGACCCCGCGGTCGGCATGACCGGTGGCTCCTACGGCGGGCAAATCCAGTTCGCGACCGCCGCCTACGAGCACCGGCAGAGCACCGACCGAGTCGACGCGATCCTGCCGCTGATCACCTGGAACGACCTGTCCTACTCCCTGGCCCCGGAGAACAGCGCACTGCCGGGTGGCACCGCCCGCAGTGGATCGGTCAGCTCCGCGCAGACCGGCGTCTTCAAGTACGAGTGGGCCGCCCTGTTCACCACGCTCGGCGTCGAGAACGGCGCCGAGGACCTGCAGGCGTCGCTGTCCGACGCCACGCGCTGGCCGGCCTTCGTGGACGAGAACTGCGCCAACTTCGAGCCGCAGGTGTGCCGGGCGCTGTTGGAGGTCGGCACGCTCGGCTATCCGAGCGACGAGTCCCTCGCGTTCCTGCGCTCGAACTCGGTGGCGAGCTACATGTCCGACGTCCGGGTGCCCACGATGATCGGCCAGGGGCAGGCCGACACCTTGTTCGACCTGCAGGAGTCGGTGGCCACGTATCGGGCGCTGCAGCGCCAGGGCACGCCGGTGTCGCTGACCTGGCAGTCGTGGGGTCACAGCGACTCGGCGCCGGTCGCCGGGGAGCTGGACATGCGACACCCGGAGCGGTCCTACGAGGGACGGCGAGCCCTGGCCTGGTTCGACTACTACGTCCGCGGCACGGGCACCCGCCCGGCGCTGAACTTCTCGTACTTCCGGGACTGGGTCTTCGCCGCCACCGGTGACGCCGCCCGGGCGTACGCGACGGCGCCGTCCTATCCCGCCGGCAGCTCGACGACGCTGTTCCTGTCCGGCGGGGGCGTCTCCGGTGCGCTGGTCGGCAGCCGCTCGGCCGTCGTGCCCGGCGTCAGCGCCTACAGCAGCGTGGCGCCGATCGGACCGAACTACACCGAGACGTCGGCCCTGGACCAGTCGCAGCCGGTCACCGACCCCCCGGGGACGGCGGTCCGCTTCTCCACCGCCCCACTGAACAGAGCGATGACGGTCGTGGGCTCACCCCGGCTGACCGTCACGCTCGACGCCCCGGTCGTCGCCGCAACGCAGGCGGCCGGCGCGCCGGGGCAGCTGGTGGTGTTCGCCAAGCTCTACGACGTGGGCCCCGACGGCGCGGTCGAGCTCCCCCACCGGCTGATCTCGCCGGCCCGGGTCGCGGACGTCACGCGGCCGGTGACCATCGAGCTGCCCGGCATCGTGCACCGCTTCGCAGCTGGTCACCGGCTCGCCGTCGTCCTGTCGGGCGGCGATCTCGCCTACCGCGGATCGACCGTCCCGCAGCAGGTCACGCTCTCGACCGGCCCGGGCATCACCCAGCAGCTCACCCTGCCCGTCGTCGGCTGACCCCGAGCGGCAGAAATGGCCATTTCTGCCGCCCTCGCGCTAGGCGCCGGTCGGTGCGCCGACATGGTCGCGCACCCAGTCGACGATCTCGGTGGTGGTGGCCCCGGGCGTGAAGATGCGCGCGACGCCGAGGCGCTCGAGCTCGGGCAGGTCCTCGTCGGGGATGATCCCGCCGCCGAAGACCACGACGTCGTCGACCTCGCGCTCGCGCATGAGCTCGGCGAGCCGCGCGAACAGCGTCATGTGGGCGCCGGAGAGCACCGACAGGCCCACGGCGTCGGCGTCCTCCTGGACGACGGTCTCGACGATCTGCTCCGGCGTCTGGTGCAGGCCGGTGTAGACGACCTCCATGCCGGCGTCGCGCAGCGCACGGGCCACCACCTTGGCGCCCCGGTCGTGCCCGTCGAGACCCGGCTTGGCGATGACCACCCGGATGCGTTCGTCCACCATCGGCTCAGTCTAGGAAGGCGCGGTCCGGTCGCGGAGGCGCGTCGGCGTCACGGTTGCTGCCCCCTGCGGATCCGCCAGGCCACCGCGGTGAGCCCCGCGAAGGCCAGACCCGCCAGCACGAGCCCGATCCCGGGCAGCGTCCACTGCAGGTCCCGCGAGCCGACGGCGTCGTGCGCGCCGAGCAACCCGGCGGAGAGCACGGTCACCGTGAGGGCGAGCAGGGCGCCGACGGCCGCCAGCCGCGGCCGCAGCGACGGCGCGATGACGGCGCAGAGCACCACCGCGCCGGCGAGCAGCAGCCCACCGAGGAGCGCCAGTCCGGGGCGCTCGAGGAGGGCCTGCGGTCCCTCGCGGGTGACGACAGTCTGCATGCCGGTGACCGGATCGGTGCTCAGCTGGTCGGGCACGTCGGCCGCCGGGAGCGAGAGGCAGAGCACCGTCGCCACTCCCAGCAGCACCGCGAGGCCGGCCAGACCCGACCGGGCGGGGTCGAGGCCACCGCCGTCCTCCATGACCGTGCGGCCCCAGGCGGACGTCGCCACGCATCCGGCCAGCACGGTGAGCGTGAGCGCCGCGAGCCCCAGCATCCAGCCGGGGCGGGCCTCCACGCTGCTGGTCAGGACGCGCGCGCCGGCCAGCACCTCGATCGCAGGCCGCGACGTCGAACTGCTGCCCCGGTACACCTCGATCAGCAGTTGCCCGACGCCCAGCGCACCGGCCACGCCGGCGTAGGCCAGCCCGAACTTCGGCAGGCGGCCGCGGGCCAGTCCGAGACCGACCAGCAGCGACGTCACCGGCACCAGCAGGGCGATCAGCGCGCCGCCGACGCCCGAAACCTGCGACAGCGACCGGCCGCCGACCACGAGGTACGTCGGGAACGGCGCGACGGCGCCCACCAGCCCGCTGAGAACGAGGAGGACGCCGGCCACCCGGGCCGACGCCGGCACCGTGCCGACAACGAGGCCGTCGACCGGAGCCGGCGCCTCGGGTTGCGCCGGGCCGCCCGAGCGGCGCGCCGTCGAGCGGGCGTTGCCCTTCGGCTCGGGTCGGCTGCCACCGGACCGGGAGGCGCCTGCGTTGCGGAGCCGCTTGCCGGTCGTGGCATCGGTGGCGGGCCCGGTGCGGGCGTCGCGGGCAGACACGGTTCCCCCTTCGACTGATGTGGTCACGAACCGGCGTCGATCGGCGATTCGGCGGTGACTTCTGTGTGACGACCGTCACACACGGGCATTACCGTCCCGTTAACGGAGCACTCCAGGGTGCACCGCCCACCAGCGAGGCCGAACCCAGCGCCTGCCGCAGGTCGGGGCAGACGGGAGGAATCGGCCATGCACTCGACGAGTGGCGCTCGCGTGCGTCCAGAGTCGCACACCGAGACACGACCGGACGGATCGCCACGAGGTCGTCTGCGGGCGCTGTGCAATCCGGCGATCGTCACCGGCGGGCTCACGGAACTGGCCTGGGTCGGGGCACACGTCCTGATGTACCCGCTCGGCACACGCACCGAAGCACTGCGACCCGATCCGCGGAACCGACCGGGCGACCAGCCGCCCGGCGTACGTGCTCTCTTCGCCGCCGACCCTCTCGCCGCCCGCATCCCCGTGCTGCTCGTGCACGGACTGATCGACAACCGATCGATCTTCACGGTGATGCGGCGCAGCCTGCGCCGGCGCGGATTCGCCCACGTCTGTTCCTGGAACTACAGCCCGCGGCTTCCCGACGTGGCCCGCGGCGCCGCCGACCTCGGTCAGCACATCGAGCGCATCTGCGAGCAGACGGGCCACGAGCGGGTACACGTCGTGGGGCACAGCCTGGGCGGCCTGATCGCCCGCTACTACGTGCAGCGGATGGACGGCGACCGGCGGGTCGACTCACTGGTCACGCTGGGGACGCCGCACTCCGGTTCGGTGCTGGCCCACGTCCTCCCCACCCCCCTGGTGCGACAGCTCCGTCCGGGGTCCCCCGTCCTCCGCGAGCTCGCCGAGCCGGCGCCGGGTTGCCGGACGCCGGTCACCGCCGTCTACAGCGACATGGACCAGGTCGTCCTGCCCACCGCGTCGGGCCGGTGCGACCACCCCGACCTCACGACGCGCAACGTGCTCGTCCGGGGTGTCGGGCACATGTCCCTGCCGATCCACCGGTCGGTGGTCGACGAGGTGGCCGCCACGCTCGCCGGCCTGCGGACCACGGCGACCGCCGAGGTGCCCGACCGGGCCGTGGCCTGATCGGTCCTGCCGTTCCGCGTCGCATCGCCCGCGACACGAGCAGTGCGGTGCTTGGTCGAGCCGTGACTGATCGTTACGGTCCGGTCACGGCGCCGGTGCCAACCGGCGGACGCCGCGCTCACCGGACGTCCTCAGCCGCCGTCGCTCCCCCGACGGGCCACCTCCGGGTGCCGGCCAGGGAAGCGTTCGTACCGGAAGGTCCGTCGTGTCGCGCAGCAGTGCCGCCCAGGTCCTCGATCGGCCTGAGACCGACTACGGGACCGCCGCGGCCGACGTCCTCCCCCGCCGCACCTTCCGCCCGTCGATCCCCCGCATCTCGCCCACCAGCACCACCGCCCGCCGCCGGCTGCCCCATCCCCCCGGCCGGCGTGCCCCTCTCTGGTTCGCCGCGCTCGTCGCCGGCGCCCTGCTGGCGGGCATTCCCGGCCTGACCGGCGGCTCGGGCGACGAGAGCGCCACCGCCTCCGACTTCGGCCTCGACGCCTCGGCCGAGGTCAACTTCGCGGGCGGGATGGAGGACGCCGGTGTGCGCCGGGGCATCACCGAGGCCGAGGCGCAGGCGCGGCTCAGCGAACTGGCCGCCTCCCGTGCCGCCCGCGAGCCGAAGACCGTCGTGCCCACGAAGGGCCGCCTGAGCACCTGCTTCTGCATGCGGTGGGGCCAGATGCACTACGGCATCGACCTCGCCGCCCCGCTCGGCACCCCGATCGTCGCGGCCGCCGACGGCGTCGTCCTCAAGACGGGGCCCGCGTCCGGCTACGGCAACGCCATCTACATCGAGGACACCGAGGGATTCGTCCACGTCTACGGCCACATGCGCTACTGGAACGTCGAGGTCGGACAGGTCGTCCACGCCGGAGAGCAGATCGCCAAGGTCGGCAACGAGGGGCGCTCGACCGGACCGCACCTGCACTGGGAGGTCCGCCGCGACGACATGCACGGCAAGCCCATCGACCCGCAGGGCTGGCTCGCCGACCACGGCATCAAGCTCTAGCGCGCCGCGCAATGCGGGTGTTCTTCCACCAATGAGGGCGCTGCAGCACCCGCAATGGCGGAACAAGACCCGCAAAGGGTCAGAGCTTCACTGAAAGTGCGGCCTGCAGGCGCCCCTGGAGCGCAACTTCCCCGCAGTTGCCCCACCCGGCGGCCGTGACCGCGCCTGTGGGTCAGAGCTTCACGAGGGGCGCGTAGCGCAGGACGAGGCGCTTCGTGCCGCCGGAGCCGAAGTCGACGGTCGCCTGCGCCTTGTCACCGGCGCCGTTGATCTCCACGACGGTGCCCAGACCGAAGGCGTCGTGGCTGACCCGGTCGCCGACGTCGACGGAGATGACCGCGCGGTTGCCGACACCCCCGCGCAGGCCGCCGGTCGACAGGCCGGTCGCCGCCACCCGCGACTGCGCCGAGCTGTAGCTGTTGGACGCCGCCGGTGCCGGCTCCATGCGCGCCCAGTGCACCGCGTCGGCGGGCAGCTCGTCGAGGAACCGGGACGGCGGGTTGTAGGCCGGCTGCCCCCAGCTCGTGCGCACCTGCGCCCGCGAGAGGAACAGCCGCTGCTGCGCCCGCGTGATGCCCACGTAGGCCAGCCGGCGCTCCTCCTCCAGCTCCCGTGGGTCACCGAGGGCGCGAAGGTGCGGGAAGACGCCGTCCTCGAGAGCGGTCAGGAAGACGACCGGGAACTCCAGGCCCTTGGCCGTGTGCAGCGTCATCATCGTGACGACGCCGGCGTCGTCGCCGGTCACCGGGATCTGGTCGGCGTCGGCGACGAGGGAAACCTGTTCGAGGAACTCGGTCACCGTGCCGTTCGGGTTGGCCGCCTCGAACTCCGCGGCCACCGAGATGAGCTCGTTGAGGTTGTCGACGCGGCCCTCGTCCTGCGGATCGGTGCTCGCCTGCAGCTCGGCCAGGTAGCCGGTGCGGTCGAGGATGCTCTCCAGCAACGCGGACGGCCCCGAGCCGGTCTCGACGAGCTGTTCGAACTCCTCCAGCAGCGCCACGAACTCCTGGATCGCCTTGAGCGAGCGGGTGGCGAGGTCACCGACCTCGGAGCACCGCCGCAGCGCCGAGGCGAACGGGATGCGCTCCCGGTCGGCGAAGTTCTCGATGCAGGCCTCGGCGCGATCGCCGATGCCCCGCTTCGGGGTGTTGATCACGCGGCGCAGGCTCACGACGTCGGCCGGGTTGGCGACGACCTTGAGGTAGGCCAGCGCGTCGCGGACCTCCTTGCGCTCGTAGAAGCGCACGCCACCGACGACCTTGTAGGGCATGCCGACCCTGATGAACACTTCCTCGAACACACGCGAGGCGTTGTTCGTGCGGTAGAAGACCGCGATGTCCTTCGGCTGGGCCTTGCCCTCGTCGACGAGCGCGTCGATCTGCTCGGCGACCCACGCCGCCTCGTCGTGCTCGTTGTCGGCGACGTAGCCCTCGATCAGCTCGCCGTCGCCGGCGTCGGTCCACAGGTTCTTGGGACGGCGGCCTGTGTTCTTCGCGATGACCGTGTTCGCGGCCTTCAGGATCCGCTGCGTGGAGCGGTAGTTCTGCTCCAGCAGGATCGTCGTCGCGTCGGGGTAGTCGCGCTCGAACTCGTCGATGTTTCGGATCGTCGCGCCGCGGAAGGCGTAGATCGACTGGTCCGCGTCGCCGACGACGCACAGCTCGCCCGGCGGCACCGGCCCCTCACCGGTGCCCACGAGCTCGCGGACCAGCACGTACTGCGCGTGGTTGGTGTCCTGGTACTCGTCGACCAGCACGTGGCGGAACCGGCGGCGGTAGTGCTCGGCGACGTCGGGGAACGCCTGCAGCAGGTGCACGGTGTTCATGATCAGGTCGTCGAAGTCCATCGCGTGGGCCTGACGCAGCCGCTGCTGGTAGAGCCGGTAGACCTCGGCGAGCACCTTCTCCGGCGCCGTCTGCGGAACATAGCTCTCCTCGTCGACGAGCTCGTTCTTCAGGTTCGACACCTGGGCGGCGAGGCTGCGCCCGGGGTACCGCTTCGCGTCGAGGTCCAGATCCCGGGCCACCATCGTCATGAGGCGCACCGAATCGCCCTGGTCGTAGATCGTGAACGACGATTTGAGGCCGAGCTTGGCCGCCTCGGCGCGGAGGATGCGCACGCAGGCCGAGTGGAAGGTCGACACCCACATCGCCCGCGCGCGAGGGCCGACGAGGTGCGCCACCCGCTCCTTCATCTCACCCGCGGCCTTGTTGGTGAACGTGATCGCGAGGACCTCGCCGGGCTGCACGTCCCGGGCACCCAGCAGGTAGGCGATGCGGTGGGCCAGCACCCGCGTCTTGCCGGAGCCGGCGCCCGCGACGATGAGCAGCGGGCCGCCCTCGTGGACGACGGCCTGCCGCTGTGGGCCGTTCAGCCCGGCGAGCATCCGCTCGAGCTCGCGCCCGACGGAGCCCTTGACGGAGCGCTGGAGGGCCTCGGTTCCGGGCAGGGAGGGCTGCGGCCCCGAGACGGCTTCCTGGACGCTGCTCATGAACGCAGCTCCGCACGGAAGCAGGCAGCGCCGTAGGCACCTACTACACACCGGAGGTGCGTTGGGGAACCCGAAGCCTTCGGCGCACTCACTACATCACTGTAAGCCGGTCGGGTGACACCTCCCGAGCCCGCGCCACCCCTGCCCCACCCGGCGCACCGTCCGGAGGGAGCGAACCGCCGACGGGTCTTCTCGGCGTCGACGGGGATGTGGCACACTCGCCGACGTGCTCGCCACGGTCAGCTTTTTCTACGGTCACCGGGATCCGGTGTCCGTCACCGCCGGCTGAGCACAGCCGCAACAGACGCCCCGGGCCCGAAGAGCCCCGGGGCGTTTCTCATTTCCGGGGTCCCACGGCCGACCAGCTCCCGAAGGACACCCCGATGACACCCCGCACCGCCACGGCCACCGGCACCACCGACACCGACGCCGCCGAACGGATCGGTGAGCTGCGCGTCGAGATCGACGCCTGCGACGCCGAGATCATCGCCCTGGTCCAGCGCCGCCTGGCGATCTCGCAGCAGATCGGCAACGTCCGGGCGGCCACCGGTGGAACCCGGCTCAACCTCTCGCGCGAGCAGCAGGTGCTCTCCCGGTTCCGGGCGGCGCTCGGGCAGGACGGCGCCGCGCTCGGCATGCTGCTGCTCCGTCAGGGCCGCGGCCGCCTCTGATCTTTCGCGCCTCGGGACGTATCCGCGGCACGTCGGTGCGACTCCTCCGGTCGAGAACGACGACGACGCCGCGCGGCCCGCCGTCCCCCTTCCGGAGAGACGGACCGATGCCCGAGCACAGACCCGACTTCCCGTTCGGCTTCCGCCTGCCGACGGACGTGGCGGCCCACATCCGCGCCACCGCTGCCACCGAGGACCGCCCGCGCCGACGCCGGCCGGCCGCGCTCTTCTGGCGATTCGACGACCGCTCCGCGAACTGAGACCTGGCACGGGCCGGCGCGGCCCGCCGTGGCCCGCGGCGTCGCGTCGCAGCACCGGGCCGCCGGGGGCCGGCCGGGTCTCCAGGGGGAGAGACCCGGCCGGCGCCCCGGCCCGGATGTCATGTCGCACGCCCCCATGTCACGTTCCCGCCCGCCGTCCCGTCTCCATGGGTACGACCCCATCGAGAGGACCCAGGAAAGGACGTGGACCATGGCCCGCATCCCGCTCGACCCGCCCCGCACCCCGCTCTACCGACTCGTCGAGTGGTACGCCCGGCGCAGCTGGGGCGTCGTCCCCGATCCGCTGGCGGCCATGGGGCACAACCCGCGCGTCCTGCTGACCGACGCCCGCTTCGAGACCTCGCTCGGCCGGTGGAAGAAGCTGGACCCGACGTTGAAGGCCCTGGCCGAGATGGCGTCGGCGGTGCACATCGGCTGCTCGTGGTGCGTGGACTTCGGCTACTGGGTGAGCGCCAACGCCGGCGTCGACCCCCGCAAGCTTCAGGACGTCCCCCACTGGCGGGACAGCGACGTCTACAGCGACCTCGAGCGGAAGGTGCTGGCCTACGCCGAGGCCGTGACGGCCACGCCGCTGCAGGTGACCGACGAGATGGTCGCCGACCTGCGGCGTGAACTGGACGACGCCGAGCTCGTCGAGCTGACCATGATGGTCGCCGTGGAGAACGTCCGGTCGCGGTTCAACGCCGCCCTCGGCCTGACCAGCCAGGGCTTCAAGGACCGCTGCGAGATCCCGGCGGAGGCGCGGTGACCGCAGCGCTGGAGGCGTTCGACCGGCACCGGCGGCTGCTGTTCTCGGTGGCGTACCAGATGCTCGGCAGCGTCGCCGACGCCGAGGACGTCGTCCAGGACGCGTGGCTGCGCTGGTCGGCCGCCGACCGCGGCGACGTGGTCGACGAGCGCGCCTACCTCGTGCGCATCGTCAGCCGGCTGGCACTCGACCGCCTGGACTCGGCGCGGGTGCGCCGCGAGAGCTACGTCGGACCGTGGCTGCCGGAGCCACTCCTCACCGGGCGTGCTCCGGTGGCGAGCGCCCCGCAGGCCGCCGATCCGGAGGACGCCGCCGAACTCGGCGAGCAGGTGTCGCTCGCGCTGCTCGTCGTCCTCGAGACGCTCTCTCCGGCCGAGCGCGCGGTGTTCGTGCTGCGCGAGGCCTTCGGGATGTCGACGGCGGAGGTGGCCGCGGCGCTGGGGCGCAGCGAGGCCGCCGTCCGGCAGATGACCCACCGCGCCCGGGAGCACGTGCAGGCTCGGCAGCCGCGCTTCGACACCGACCGGGCGGCGCAGCGGGAGGTGACCGAGCGGTTCCTCGCGGCTGCGGTCGGCGGCGACGTCGAGACGCTGCTCGCCGCGATGGCGCCCGGCGTGGTCCTGATCGCCGACGGCGGCGGCAAGGTCACCGCCGCCCGGCGGCCCATCGTCGGGGCCGACAAGGTGGCCCGTTTCCTGGCCGCCGTGGGGCCCCAGGGGGCGCACCTGCCCGGCCTGCGGGTGGAGGTGTCGGAGCTCAACGGCGCCCCGGCCGTGGTCGCGTGGACCGACGAGGGGCCGTTCATGGCCCTGCAGCTCGTACTGGCCGACGGGCTCGTCGAACAGGTGCTCTACGTGGCCAACCCCGACAAGCTGGCCGGTCTCGTCGTCCCCTTCTTCTAGGCTCCGGCGGTGACCCAGCCCCCACCGTCCCGCCCTGCCGACCACGTCGAACGCGCCCTGTGCGTGCTCGCCCACCCCGACGACGTCGACTTCGGCAGCGCGGGAACCGTCGCCACGTGGACGGCGGCCGGCACGGAGGTCACCTACTGCATCGTCACCGACGGCGACGCCGGCGGCTTCGACGACACCCCCCGCGAGCAGATGGGCCCGCTGCGCCAGGCAGAGCAGCGGGCCGCGGCGGCCGCGGTGGGGGTGTCCGACGTCCGGTTCCTGGGATATCCGGACGGGCGCCTGGAGCTGACCCTCGACCTGCGCCGCGACATCAGCCGGGTGATCCGCCAGGTGCGTCCGCAACGCGTGCTGACCAGTTCGCCGGAGCGCTTCTGGGAGCGCGTCGGGGCGAGCCATCCCGACCACATGACGGTCGGCGAGTCGACGATGCGCGCCGTCTATCCCGATGCCCGCAACCCCTTCGCGTTCCCGGAGCTGCTGGCCGACGAGGGCCTCGAGGCGTGGACGGTGTCCGAGGTGTGGCTCGGCGCCAGCCCGCGCACCGACCACGCCGTCGACGTCACCGACGTGGTCGACCGGAAGTGGGCCGCGCTGGGCTCGCACGTCAGCCAGGTCGGCCACTGGCCGGAGGGCCGGATGCAGGAGTTCGTCGGCGGCTGGATGCGCCAGACGGCGGCGCGGTTCGACCTGCCGGAGGGCCGCCTGGCGGAGGCCTTCCACGTCGTCCACACCGCCTGACACCGAGCGCCTGGAGGGTGCAGGCGCCCCGGCACCATGTCCCGGGAACGCCGGACGTGGCAGCCTGCGTGCGTGGCGAACGAGCGGTGGGAGAACCTGGCCGAGGGCTCGGTCGGCGGAGCGGTCACCCGCGGCACGATGTTCGGCTCCCAGGGGCTGCGCACCGGCACGAAGTTCTTCGCCGTCTGGTGGCACGACCGGCTGGTGGTGAAGCTCCCGCCGGCGCGGCTGGACGAGCTCGTCGAGGCCGCTGCCGGTGAGCCCTTCGAACCGATGGAGGGCCGTCGGATGAACGGCTGGATCGTGCTGGGCGAGGACGTCGACTGGGCGCCGCTCACCGAGGAGGCGCGGGCGTTCGTCGAGTCGCAGCAGAAGTAGCGAGTCCCGTCAGAGCAGGCGGTTGGTGGCCGCCCAGCGGGTGAGCTCGTTGCGGTTGGACAACTGGAGCTTGCGAAGCACGTTGGAGGCGTGCGACTCGACGGTCTTCACCGAGATGAACAGCCGCGACCCGATCTCGCGGTAGGTGTAGCCGCGGGCCAGCAACTGCATCACCTCGCGTTCGCGCGCGCTGAGCAGGTCCAGCCCCGGGTCGGTGGCCTCCGCTGCGGGCTCCGGCGCGGCCGGTCCGGCGGCCGCGAACGCGTCCAGCACGAAGCCGGCCAGCCGGGGGCTGAAGACGACGTCGCCGTCGGCGACCCGTCGGACGGCGTCGACCAGGTCGGGGCCGGAGATCGTCTTCGTCACGTAGCCGCGGGCGCCCGCGCGGATGACCGCGATGACGTCCTCCGCGGCGTCGGAGACCGACAGCGCCAGCCACTGCACGTCGGGCAGCTCGGCGCGCAGGGTCTCCAGCACCGCCCGCCCACCGCCGCCGGGCATGTGCACGTCCAGCAGGACGACGTCGGGCTCGGCTGCCCGGATGCCCTCCACCGCGGACGGGACGTCGGCCGCCTCGCCCACGAACTCGACCTGGGAACCGAGCTCGGCGCGGACCCCCGCACGGACCATCGCGTGGTCGTCGACCACGAACACCCGGGGCGCGCTCACGCGGCACCCCGCGGCAGCATCAGCTCCACCTCGGTCCCCTCCCCCGCCGCCGACCTGACCTCTGCCGTGCCACCCAGCCGGGCGAGGCGCCCCGCCACGGAGTCCGCGAGACCCCGCCGGTCGGAAGGGACCGTCGCCGGGTCGAACCCCTTGCCGCGGTCGCGGACGAAGACCGACACCCGCTCGGGGGTCACCTCGGTGTAGAGATCGGCCGCCGGAGCGCCCGAGTGCTTGGCGGCGTTCACCAGCGCCTCACGGGTGGCCGCGCCGAGGGCGGCCAGGGCCTCGTCGACGGGGGCGTCGCCCACGACGACCGGGTCGACGGTGAGCTCGTGGTCGGACTCCACGTCGGCGACCATGCCCGCCACCAGCCCGGCCCAGGTGCCGCCCTCCCGGACGACCTTCGGGTCGTAGAGCCACGCGCGCAGCTCGCGCTCCTGGCTGCGGGCGAGCCGGCTGACGGCCTGCGGCTCGTCGGCGTGCCGCTGGATGAGCGCGAGCGTCTGCAGGACGGAGTCGTGCAGGTGGGCGGCGACCGCGGCGCGCTCCTCCGACCGGATGCGACCGGCCCGCTCCTGCGCACGCGAGTCCAGCAGCCGCCGCCAGAGCGGCGCGGTGACGAGGACGACGCCGATGAGGATCACCAGCGTCGCGACGAAGCCGTTGCGCGCGTTGGCCAGCTGCCCGGTCGTGGCGAGGAGCAGGATCACGCCCCCCGCCGCCAGCGCCACGCCGCCGGCCAGGGCCCACCGGACCGCGGGCACGTCGAGGGCCCGGTCGGTGTCCAACTGCCGCCAGATGACGACGAGGCCGCCGACGGCGAGCATCAGGGGCAGGACGACGTCGCTGTTGCCCCACGAGAGCACCTGACCGAGCAGCGCGGCCGCGCCGAAGGCCAGCACGATGATGCCGGCCCACTGCCGGCGTGTCCGCGGCTCGAGTCGGGGAGCGGTCGCGGCGGCCTGCTCCTCCCAGCCCTCGGCCGCCACCGGCATGGTCAGCCACAGGAGCATGTAGGCGACGATGCCGATGCCCACCGTCGACAGGACGGCGAAGGCGACCCGCACGATCACCGGGTCCTGGCGCAGGTGCGCCGCCGTCCCCGCCGCCACTCCGGCGAGCACCCGCCCGGACTGCGGCCGCGCGAGCGGCGGGCGCGGCGGCGCCCCGGTGGCGGTGATGGTCACGCCACCGATCGTCGCACCGGGGAACCCCGGTCCGACACGGGGAATCACCCCGGAAGAGGAACCAGGGTCGGATGGGGGCCTTCCCTGATGGTTTCCTGGACCGCCGCTCGGCAGTCTTCTGGTCATGACATCGGCACCACCCCCCACCCCGCCCCCGCCGCCGGCCCTCGACCCGCCCCCCTGGGCACCCCCACCGCCGCCACCCGGTCCGCCGGCCCGCCCCCAGCTGCGCCGCAGCCGCACCGACAAGATCCTCGGCGGAGTCAGCGGCGGCCTGGCCGAGTACAGCGGCATCGACGCCCTGCTCTGGCGCGTCGGCTTCGTCGCCCTCGCGCTGGCCGGTGGCACCGGCGTCGTCGTCTACCTGCTGCTCTGGCTGCTGATGCCGGCCGGGCCGGTCGGCTCGGCCGGTGTCATCGCGCCGGGCGCGCCGGCGGCACCCAAGGTGGTGCTGCCCCGCTCCCCGGTCGGCCGGCTCACCATCGGAGCCCTGCTCGTCGTCGTCGCCCTGCTGGCGCTGCTCGATCGCCTCACCGGACTGGCCATCGGTGGTCCCGTCTTCTTCGGCGCCGCACTGCTCGTCGTGGGTCTCGGCCTGGTCGCCGCGGCCTTCAGCCCGGGCCGGACGGCGCGCGGCGGGCTCATCGCGCTGGGTGTGGTCCTCTCCCTGGGCCTGATCACCTCGTCGGCGGAACCGTGGCACAACGCCCGCGGCGGGGTGGGCGACCGCACGTTCGTCCCGGCCACCGCCGACGGCGTCCGGCCGGCCTACCAGGGCGGGTTCGGCGACATGACGCTCGACCTCCGGAGGGTCGACGTCAGCGATCTGCAGCACCCGATCGTCACCCAGGTGGAGCACGGCGTCGGTGACCTGCACATCTACCTGCCGGAGGACGCCGATGCGCGGATCAGCGTCGACGCCGGCGTGGGTTCGGTCGACGTCCTCGGCCAGGGCTCACCCAGTGACGGCTTCTTCCCGGGGTCGGGCACCGGCTCCTGGGTCGACGACCACCAGCCCGAGATCGACCTGACCATCAACAGCGGACTCGGAGACGTGGAGGTGTCCCGTGGCTGACTACAGCGAGTTCCCGACCACGCCGACGGCATGGCAGGAGGCCCAGGCCCAGGACTGGGGACCGGTCAGCCCGCTCGACACCGAGGACGCCGCACCGCAGCCCCGCCGGCCCGACCCCGTGGCCCTCGTGCCGGGCGTGCTCTTCGTGCTCCTGGCGATCAGCCTGATGTCCGGGCTGCACCTGCCCGAGGTGATCTTCCGGGACGGCGCCCTGTTCTGGGTCCTCCTGCTCGGGGTCGGCCTGGCGCTGGTGCTCTCCGAACTGCGCAAGGCGCGCCGGCGGAGGTGAGTGTCGGGCGGGGGCCCGGAGAACGCGGAGAGCCCGGGGAGCGATCGCTCCCCGGGCTCTTCTGCGTCACGTCACCTGAAGCGGAGTGCGAGGGACGCACTATCCGCGCCGTGGCACTCCGCTCACTCCCACTCGATGGTGCCGGGCGGCTTGCTCGTCACGTCGAGGGTGACCCGGTTGACCTCGGGCACCTCGTTGGTGATCCGGGTCGAGATCCGGGCCAGCAGGTCGTAGGGCAGCCGCGTCCAGTCCGCGGTCATGGCGTCCTCGCTGGACACCGGCCGCAGCACGATCGGATGGCCGTAGGTGCGCCCGTCGCCCTGCACGCCGACCGAGCGGACGTCGGCCAGCAGCACCACCGGGCACTGCCAGATCTCGCGGTCCAGGCCGGCGGCGGTGAGCTCGGCCCGCACGATCGCGTCGGCCTTGCGCAGGACGTCGAGCCGCTCCTGGGTCACCTCGCCGACGATCCGGATGCCGAGGCCGGGTCCCGGGAACGGCTGGCGCCACACCATCGCCTCGGGCAGCCCGAGCTGGATGCCGACCTCGCGGACCTCGTCCTTGAACAGGGTCCGCAGCGGCTCGACGAGCGCGAACTGCAGGTCCTCGGGCAGGCCGCCGACGTTGTGGTGGCTCTTGATGTTCGCCGTCCCCGTGCCGCCGCCTGACTCGACGACGTCGGGGTAGAGCGTGCCCTGCACCAGGAAGTCGATGGTGTCGCCGTGCGCCTTGGCGTCGCCGACGACGTCGAGCGCGGCCTGCTCGAAGACCCGGATGAACTCCCGGCCGATGATCTTCCGTTTCTCCTCGGGGTCGGAGACGCCTGCGAGCGCGGTGAGGAACTGCTCGCGGGCGTCGACCACCCGCAGGTCGACACCGGTGACGGCGACGAAGTCGCGCTCGATCTGCTCGGTCTCGCCCTGGCGCATGAGCCCGTGGTCGACGTAGACGCAGGTGAGCCGGTCACCGATGGCCCGCTGCACCAGCGCGGCGGCCACGGCGGAGTCGACGCCGCCCGACAGCGCGCACAGCGCCCGGCCCTCGCCGATCTGCTCGCGGATCCGCTCGACCTGCTCCTCGACGACGTTGGCCATCGTCCACGTGGGCTCGAGGCCGGCGATGTCGAAGAGGAAGTGCTCGAGGACGGTCTGCCCGTGCGCGGTGTGCCGCACCTCCGGGTGGAACTGCACGCCGGCGAGCTTCCGGTCGACGTCCTCGAAGGCGGCCACGGGGGCGCCGGTCGATGTGGCGGTGACGGTGAAGCCGGGCGGCGCGTGCGAGACGGCGTCCCCGTGGCTCATCCAGACCGACTGCTCGACCGGCAGCGCACCGAACAGCCGGCCGCCCGTGGTGACCGTCAGCGGGGTGCCGCCGTACTCGCGGTCGCCGGTGTGGGCGACCGCTCCCCCGAGGCTCTGGGCCATGGCCTGGAAGCCGTAGCAGATGCCGAAGGCCGGCACGCCGCCCTCGAACAGCGCCGGGTCGACCTGCGGGGCACCGGGCGCGTAGACGCTGGACGGACCGCCGGAGAGCACGATGGCCGCCGGCTTGCGGGCCAGCACCTCCTCGGCGGGGACGTCGGACGGGACGATCTCCGAGTAGACGCCGGCCTCGCGGATCCGCCGGGCGATGAGCTGGGCGTACTGGGCGCCGAAGTCGACGACGAGGACGGTCGGGAAGTCCATCAGGCGGGTCGACCACCGATCACCAGGTCGACCCGCTGGAACTCCTTGAGGTCGCGGTAGCCGGTCTTGGCCATCGTGCGGGCCAGCGCGCCGAAGAGGTTGGTGCGCCCGTCGGCGGTCTCGGCCGGCCCGTTGAGCACGTGCGCGAGCGTGCCGGCCGGCTGCACCGCGGGCGAGATGCCCCCGCGCGGCAGGCGCGGGTGAGCGGCCACGGAGTCCCACCACACGCCGCCACCGGGCGCCTCGGCGGCGATCCGCAGCGGCTCGCCGAGCTGGACGGCGTCGGCGCCACACGCCAGGGCTCGGGCGATGGCGCCGCTGGTCTCGATCCGGCCGTTGGCGATGACGTGGACGTACCGCCCGCCGGTCTCGTCGAGGTACTCGCGACGCGCGGCCGCCGCGTCGGCGATGGCGCTGGCCAGCGGCACCCGGATGCCCATGACGGCGTCGCCGGTGGAGAAGCTGTCGGCGCCGACGCCGACGATCACCCCGGCCGCGCCGGTGCGCATGAGGTGCAGTGCGGTCTGGTAGTTCGCCGCGCCGCCCACGATCACCGGGACGTCGAGGTCGGCGATGAACTCCTTGAGGTTCAGGGCCTCGCCCTGGGTCGTCACGTGCTCCGCCGAGACGATCGTGCCCTGGATGACCAGCAGGTCGACGCCGGCGGCGAGCACGGCCGGCGCGTACTGCAGCGTGTGCTGGGGCGAGACGCGCACCGCCGTCGTCACGCCGGCGTCGCGCATCTCCTTGACCCGTGCGGTGATCAGGTCGGGCTTGACCGGCTCGCAGTAGATCTCCTGCAGCAGCGACACCGGCGCCGCACCCGCGCCGGCCGCCTCACGCAGGCGCCGGTAGTGGGCGCTGGGGTCGTCGTAGCGCGTCCACAGGCCTTCGGCGTTGAGCACGCCGAGGCCGCCCGCCGCGCCGACCGCGATCGCCGTCGCCGGGCTGACGACGGCGTCCGACGGGCTGGTGACCAGCGGGATGCCGAACCGGAAGGCGTCGATCTGCCAGGCGGTCGAGACGTCGTCGACGTCGCGGGTGCGCCGGGACGGCACGATCGAGACCTCGTCGAGGTCGTAGCCCTGGCGGGCGAAGCGGTTGAGGCCGATCTCCACGGTGTCGCGCGCGTTCATGTCACCGACCCCGGTAGTTGGGAGCTTCGACGGTCTGACTGGATGACTTGGGCTGGTCGCTCATGTGTCGGTCACCGACCCCGGTAGTTGGGGGCTTCCACGGTCATCTGAATATCGTGCGGGTGGCTCTCGACGAGCCCGGCCGAGGTGATGCGGGTCAGCCGGCCGCGCTCCTTGAGCTCGGCGATCGTCGCGGCACCGGCGTAGCCCATCGACGCCCGCAGGCCGCCCACCAGCTGGTGGACCACCCCCGACAGCGCGCCGCGGTAGGGCACCTGACCCTCGATGCCCTCGGGCACCAGCTTGTCGTCGGAGAGGACGTCGTCGGCGAAGTAGCGGTCGCGGCTGAAGGACTGGTTGCCGCGCTTCTGCATGGCGCCCAGCGAGCCCATGCCGCGGTAGGTCTTGTACTGCTTGCCGTTGACGAACACGAGCTCGCCCGGCGCCTCCTCGACGCCGGCGAACAGCCCGCCGATCATCACGGTGTCGGCGCCGGCCACCAGCGCCTTGCCGATGTCGCCGGAGTACTGCAGGCCGCCGTCGGCGATCACCGGCACGCCCGCGGGCCCCGCGGCCAGCCATGCCTCGTAGATCGCGCTGATCTGCGGGACGCCGACGCCCGCCACGACGCGCGTGGTGCAGATCGAGCCCGGCCCGACGCCGACCTTGACCGCGTCCACGCCGGCGTCGATGAGGGCCTGGGCGCCCGCGCGCGTGGCCACGTTGCCGCCGACGACCTCGACGCCGTCGTCGCCACCGAAGTCCTTCTGCACCCGGGCGACCATGTCGAGCACGGCGCGCTGGTGCCCGTGGGCGGTGTCGACGACGAGCACGTCCACACCGGCGTCCACGAGCAGGCCGGCGCGCTTGTAGGCGTCCTCGCCCACACCGAGGGCGGCGCCGACGACCAGCCGCCCGTCGGCGTCCTTGGTGGCGTCGGGGTACTGGTCGCGCTTGACGAAGTCCTTGACGGTGATCAGGCCGCGCAGCCGGCCGCCCCCGTCGACCAGCGGCAGCTTCTCGATCTTGTGGCGGCGCAGGAGGTCGAGCGCGGTGTCGGGGTCGACGCCCACGGGGGCGGTGACCAGGGGCATCGGCGTCATGACGTCGCGGACGAGCCGGTTCTGGTCGGTCTCGAACCGCATGTCGCGGTTGGTCACGATGCCGACCAGGACGCCGTCGGCGTCCACCACCGGCGCGCCGGAGATGCGGTAGCGGCCGGACAGGGCGTCGACCTCGGCCAGGGTGTTGTCGGGCGAGCACGTGACGGGGTTGGTCACCATGCCCGCCTCGGAGCGCTTGACCAGGTCGACCTGACCGGCCTGCTCCTCCGCGGCGAGGTTGCGGTGCAGCACACCGACGCCGCCGGAGCGGGCCATGGCGATCGCCATGCGGGCCTCGGTCACGGTGTCCATGGCGCTGGACAGCAGCGGGACGGCGATCCGGATCCGGCGGGTCAGCCGGCTGCTCGTGTCGACCTCCGCGGGGACGACGTCCGAGGCGCCGGGAATCAGCAGGACGTCGTCGTAGGTCAGGCCGAGCGGGGCGAACTTCGCCGGCAGCTCGGGGACACGGTCGTCGGGCTGCATGTCTGCCGCCACCCCTCAGAAGAGATCGGTCGAACCCGGCCGGCACCCTGGCCGGGCGCACGAGAACAGGCCTCGATCGTAGGCGGCGTGCTCCAGCGGCGGTGTTTCGCCTACTGGGCCGTTACCGTGGAGGCGTGACTCCGTTCGACGACGCGTCCGGTCCCGACTTCGGGCCCGCCGACGACGCGGGCACTCCTCCGCTCACGATGGAGGAGCGAGCCGGCGTCCTCGACGACCTGGCCGAGCTCGAGGTGTTCCGCACCCTCCTCGAGCCGACCGGCATCAAGGGCATCGTGGTCGACTGCCCCGACTGCGACGAGGAGCACCACGTCGACTGGGCGCTGATGCAGGCGAACCTCCGCCAGCTTCTCGACGAGGGGCAGACCGGCCGGCACGAGCCGCCGTTCGACCCGGACCCCGACGACTACGTCAGCTGGGACTACGCGAGCGGGTACGCCGACGGCGTCGCCGCCATGGCCGAGCGGGACGAGCCGAGCGCCGGACGGCACGCCTCCGACGACTGAGCACGCTGAGCTGATCGTCGTCAGCGGGCCGCCCGGTGCGGGCAAGTCGACGGTGGCCCGGGTGCTCGCCGACCGGTTCCCGAGATCGGCACTGGTCACGGGGGACAGCTTCTTCGCCTTCGTGTCCGGCGGGTGGGTGGCGCCCTGGCTGCCCGAGGCCCAGGAGCAGAACGACGTCGTCCTCCAGGCGGCCGCGTCGGCGGCGGGGCGCTTCGTCGCGGGCGGGTACACCGTCGTCTACGACGGCGTCCTGGGGCCCTGGTACCTGCCGACGTTCGGCGCCGCCACGGGACTGTCGTGCCTCTCGTACGCCGTCCTGCTGCCTCCCGAGCAGGAATGCCTCGCGCGGGTGGCGGGCCGGTCCGGTCATGGCTTCACCGACCCGGAGGCGACCCGTCGGATGCACCGGCAGTTCGCGGATGCCGACATCGCCGACCGGCACGTGCTGACGGACCCGACCGGCCCGCCGTCGTCCCTGGCCGCGCAGATCGTGGACCGGCTGGCCGCGGGCGTCCTGCGCTACGAGCTCTGACCCGCGCGCGGCGGCACCACCACGAGGCCGACGCCGACGGCCGTCACGCCGATGCCGAGCAGCGACAGCCCGCTGAGCCGCTCGCCGAAGAGCAGGTAGGCCTCCACGGCGGTGGCCGGCGGCACCAGGTAGTAGAGGCTCGACACCCCGGCGGCGCTCCCCCGGCGCAGCAGCAGGAGCAGCAGCAGGACGGCGCCGATCGACAGGAACAGCACCAGCCAGACCAGGGCGGCGACGAAGTGGCCCGTCCAGCGGATCGAGACGTCCTCCGTGGCCAGCGCCACCGCGCCCAGCGCAGTGGCCGCCGCGGCGTACTGCACCGCCGTCCCCCAGATCAGCGGGATGCCGTCGCCGTGCCGCTTCTGGTAGACGGTGCCGAGGGTGCCCGAGACGAGCGCGACCAGGCAGGCCAGGAGACCGGACAGCGGCAGCGGCTCCGCCGACCCCGCCTGGACGGCTCCCGGCCCGACGACCAGAGCCACCCCCGCGACGCCGAGGACCAGGCCCAGCCACTGCCGCGCCGTCGGCCGCTCGCCCAGCACCCGCGCGGCGAGGACGGCGGTGAGCACGGGCTGCAGGCTGACGATGACGGCGGAGACCCCCGCGGGGACGCCGCGCGAGATGGCGAAGAAGACGCCGCCCAGGTAGCCGGCGTGCAGGAGGAGTCCGACGAGGGAGGCGCGCCGGTACTGCCCGGGGGCGGCCATCCGGGCCGAGCGCAGACCGGCGGCCAGGACGGCGAGCAGCGCCGCCGCCACGGCCAGCCGGAGGGCGAGGAACGTGAACGGCGGCGCGTAGGGCAGCCCGTACTTGGCGCCGACGAAGCCGGTGCTCCAGAGGAGGACGAAGAGCGCCGGGCCACCGAGCGTCTGGACCCGCGATGTCGTCGTCCCCGTCACCCCGACAGTGTGCCGAGTGCGACAGAAGGCGCTGAGGGCCCTCTCCCGGCGTGGGAGAGGGCCCTCGGCGAGTTCTGCCGAGTGGGGCCCGAAGGGTCCCGGGCAGGCAGGACGGACTCGCTCAGCGGAGCAGGGGGACGGCACCTGGCCGCGGTGCGATCCGGAGGATCGCGATGTCCTAGCTCATGATGCCGCGGCGGAAGCCGGTGGCCACCGCCTCGGCGCGGTCCTTCGCACCGAGCTTGCGGAACAGCCGGCGGGCGTGGGTCTTGATGGTGTCCTCGGACAGGTAGAGCTCACGGCCGATCTGGGCGTTGCTCTTGCCCTGGCTCATGCCGGTGAGCACCTGCATCTCGCGCATGGAGAGGCTGGCCGTCGGGGGCGCCTCGCGCACGGTCGAGCGCACGGTGGTGGGGGCGGTGCCGGCGAGCGGCGCGGCACCATTCCACGCGGGCACGCCGCCCATCGGCATGGGCGCCTGCTGCGGGATGCGGGCACCCTCGGGTCGCAGTCCGACACGCGACAAGCCCAGGCCCATCTCGATCGGGCTGGCGTCCCAGCGGAGGTAGCCACGGGCCCCGAAGGCGACGGCAGCGCGCACCGACTCGGCGTCGTCCGGGGCACCGAGCACGAGCACCGGCAGGCCGGGGTGGGCGCGCAGCGCCTGGGTGGCGGCGGACAGGCCGGTGTCGACGGCGCGCTGGGTGCCGACGAGCAGGACGTCCGGACGGCGGGTGGCCAGCCGGGACATGAGCGAGGCGGCGTCCGCCACGACCTCGACCCGGCCGACGAACGGCAGCGCGACGAGACGTGAGGCGACGTCGTCCCGGACCCGCCGGCGTTCGTCGTACACCCAGACGGTGGTCGCACCGTTGCCGGGTCCGCGCATCCTGTCGTCGATCACGCTTGCTCCTCGCTCTCCCGGCAACTGCTCACCGGGTCGCCAGCCGGCCGGGAGAGCCCGGCCGGATCGCTTTGGCGGGGCTCCCCTCATCGGGGAGCCGCCGCCTCCGCGCTGGTCACACCGGCGTTCCGGGACGTGTCCCCCTCCCGGGCGACGGTGTGGCCTGGAACCACGATGAGTGCCGCGGACGGGCGGCAACAGCACCCCTCACCCCGGGGGGTGAGCGGCACATTCGGTTAAAAGTTGCGAAGACGGCGTGTTTGACCTGTGGTGGCGTCGGGCACCGGGGCCATGCAGCAGCCGGACAGCCCCCTCCGGCTCGCGTGAGCCCTGGAGGAGACATGGCCGACATTCGCAGGCTCCCGACTCCCGTCGCCGAGGTCTGGGACTGGCAGCTCCACGGCGCCTGCCGTGGCGAGAACACGTCCCTCTTCTTCCACCCGGATGGCGAACGGGGTCCCGCCCGGGCCCGGCGGCAGACCGCCGCGAAGGCCGTGTGCGCGAAGTGCCCGGTGATCGACGCCTGCCTCAAGCACGCGCTGTCGGTCCGCGAGCCGTACGGGGTCTGGGGCGGCATGAGCGAGGAGGAGCGGGCCCGGCTGATCGCCGCGGAGCCCGCCGCCGTCGCCGCAGGGGTCTAGCGGCACCACACGAACGCCGAAGAGGGCGGGTCCGGATGATTCCGGACCCGCCCTCTTTCGTATGTCCTCAGCCGCTGATCATCGGCGAGTGGCTGAGGCCGACGGCGTGTCGGCCAGCCACTCGCCGATGGTCAACCGTGGCTTCAGTGGCTGTGGCCGTGCCCGCCGTGCGAGTGGCCGTGGGTGTGGTGCCCGGAGCCGTGGTCGTGCTCCTCCTCGGCCGGCTTGTCGACGACGGCGGAGTCGGTGGTGAGCACCATCGCCGCGATCGAGGCGGCGTTGCCCAGCGCGGCCTTGGTGACCTTGACCGGGTCGATGACACCCTGCGCGGCGAGGTCGCCGAACTCACCGGTCGCGGCGTTGAAGCCGTGGCCGTCGTCGGTCTCGCGCACCCGGCTGACGACGACGCGGCCCTCGAAGCCGGCGTTCTCGGCGATGCGGGCGAGCGGGGCGTCCAGCGCCGAACGCACCGCGCGCGCACCGGTCAGCTCGTCACCGGAGAGGTCGAGCGCGTCGATCGCCGAGGCGGCGCGCACGAGGGCGGAGCCACCACCGGGGATGACGCCCTCCTCCACCGCCGCGCGGGTGGCGGCGATGGCGTCCTCGATGCGGTGCTTGCGCTCCTTGAGCTCCACCTCGGTGGCCGCGCCGACACGGATGACGCCGATGCCGCCGGCGAGCTTGGCCAGGCGCTCCTGGAGCTTCTCGCGGTCCCAGTCGGAGTCGGTGGCCTCGATCTCGCGGCGGATCTGGGCCACGCGGTCGCCGATGGCCTCGCTGGTGCCGCCGCCGTCGACGATCGTGGTGTCGTCCTTGGTGACGGTGACCCGCCGGGCGGTGCCGAGCACCTCGAGGCCGACCTGGTCGAGCTTGAGGCCGACGTCCTCGCTGACGACCTGACCGCCGGTGACGACGGCGAGGTCGGTCATGAACGCCTTGCGCCGGTCACCGAAGAACGGCGACTTCACCGCGACGACCTTGATGGTCTTGCGGATGGAGTTGACGACGAGCGTCGACAGCGCCTCGCCCTCGACGTCCTCGGCGACGATGAGCAGCGGGCGGCCGCCGGTGGAGAGAACCTTCTCCAGCAGCGGGAGCAGGTCGGCCAGGGCGCTGATCTTGCCGCTGACCAGCAGCACGAGGGCGTCGTCGAGGACGGCCTCCATGGCCTCGGAGTCGGTGACGAAGTACGGCGACAGGTAGCCCTTGTCGAACTGGACGCCCTCGGTGACGTCCAGCTCCGTGGACATCGTGTTGCTCTCCTCGACGGTGATGACCCCGTCCTTGCCGACCCGCTCGAACGCCTCACCGATCAGCTCGCCGACCTCGGCGTCCTGGGCCGAGATGGTGGCGACCTCGGCGATCGCGGTGCGCTCGGTGACCGGGATCGCGGCCTTGTCGAGCGCGGCGTGCACGGCATCGACGGCGGCGCGCATGCCGCGGCCCAGGGCCATCGGGTTGGCCCCGGCGGCGACGTTGCGCATGCCCTCGTGCACGAGCGCCTGGGCGAGCACCGTGGCGGTCGTGGTGCCGTCGCCGGCGACGTCGTTGGTCTTGGTGGCCACGTTCTTGGCCAGCTGGGCGCCGAGGTTCTCGTACGGGTCCTCGAGGTCGATCTCGCGGGCGATGGTCACGCCGTCGTTGGTGATCGTCGGGGCGCCGAACTTCTTGTCGATGACGACGTTGCGGCCGCGCGGGCCGAGGGTCACCTTGACCGCGTCGGCGAGCTTGTCGACGCCGCGCTCGAGGGAACGCCGCGCGTCCTCGTTGAACTTGATGATCTTGGCCATGCCGGGACCTCTCGTAGAGGAAGTTCAGGGGTGGGACGACGACCGCCCCGGGACCCGGAATCGGGTCGCCGGGGCGGTCGGGTGGCTCAGCGGAGCCGGAGTGCGGAGAGGCTTACTTCTCGACCACGGCGAGCAGGTCGCGGGCGGAGAGCACGAGGTACTCCTCGCCGCCGTACTTGACCTCGGTGCCGCCGTACTTCGAGTAGATGACCACGTCGCCGACGGTCACGTCGAGCGGAACGCGGTTGCCGTTGTCGTCGATGCGGCCGGGGCCCACGGCGACGACGGTGCCCTCCTGGGGCTTCTCCTTCGCGGTGTCCGGGATGACCAGGCCGGAGGCGGTGGTGGTCTCGGCCTCGTTGGCCTGGACCACGACCCGGTCCTCCAGCGGCTTGATGTTGACCTTGGTAGCGGTCGTCACGTCGGTGACGCCCCCTTCGGTGTCGGACGGCTGGTGGATGTGGTGCGGTGGTGCTGATGCTGTGGCACGGGATCCGGGCACCCGCCGTCGCGGGGGTCGGGCGCCAGCCCGTGTCGATTGGCACTCTACCCATGAGAGTGCCAGCCGCTCAACCGGGTGCCCGACCGGGTGACCAGGGGCTCTGCGCGAAGCTTGCATCGTGCCGACCGACCCCGCCGAGGACGACGCCGTCGCGAGCCTGCGCTGGCTGCGGACCGCCGAAGGGACGACGGCGTCGCGGCTGGCCGCCGACCTGCTCGCCGCGGGCGTCGACCTGCTGCCCGGGCTGGCGAGGCTGCGCGCCGAGGTGGGACCGCAGCATGCCGGCCCCGCCTGGGAACTGGCCCGGCTCCGGGCGCGCGCCCGGCCGGTGTTCGGCGCCGACGCCGACGTCCTGCTGCTGACCGCCGACGCCCTCGAGCAGGCGGGCCGGCCGGAGCTGGCGACGCGGCGGGCGGCCCGGCTGCTGGCCGGCGGCGCCGACTCCGCGGCCGACCTCGGCTGCGCGGCCGGCACCGACACGATCGCGCTCGCCCGCGCCGGAGCGCGCGTACTGGCCGTCGACCGCGACCCCGTCGCGCGCGAGCTGACGGCGGCCAACGCCGCCGCGCTGGGGCTGGCCGACGAGGTGTGGGTCTCGGCCGGCGACGTCGTGGAGCTGGTCGAGGCGGCGCGGGGCGGGGAGATCGCCGGCTGCGCGGCGGCGACCCTCGATCCGGCCCGGCGGGCGGGAGGACGTCGTCAGCTCGACCCGGACCGCTGGTCGCCCCCGTGGTCGACCGTGCTCGCGCTCCTGGACCGGGTGCCGACGTCGGTCGTGAAGGTGGCGCCGGGGCTGGACCACGACCGCGTGCCCGAGGGCGTGGAGGCCGAATGGGTCTCGGTCCGCGGCTCGATCGTCGAGGCGCTGCTGTGGGGCCGCGGGCTGTCGCGGACGTGGCGCCGGGCCACCCTCGTGCGCGACGGGGCGGTGGTGGAGCTGACCGCGGCCGCCGATCCGGGCCCGGCACCCGTCGGCGCGGTCGGGCGCTGGCTGCACGAGCCGGACCCGGCGGTCATCCGCTCGGGGCTCGTCTCGCTCGTGGCCCGCGACCTGGGCGCGACGCTGGTCGACCCGACGATCGCCTACCTGACCTCCGGCGAGCGCGCCCACTCCCCCTGGGTCTCCTCGTACGCGGTCGACGAGGTGCTGCCGTTCAACCTCAAGAAGCTCAAGGCGCTGCTGCGGACCCGTGGCATCGGCCGCGTCGTGGTGAAGAAGCGGGGCTCTCCCATCGAGCCCGAAGCTCTGGCCCGCCAGCTGAGGGGCCCGGGCGCGGGGACGGCGACCGTCGTCGTCACCCGGGTGGCCGGCGCCCCGACCGTGCTGTTGTGCGGAGTGGATCCGCGCAGCTGACCTGCACGGATCTGGTCCATTAGCGGCTGACGACCTCGATCGGCAGGGAGCTGTCCGCGCCGAGATCGGGTGCCGAGGGCGCGACACCGGCGGCGACGAGCCGCGATCCGAGCGCGGCCACCATCGCCCCGTTGTCGGTGCACAGCCGCGGGCTCGGCACCCGCAGCACGATCCCGGCCGCGGCGCAGCGCTCCTCGGCCAGCGCGCGCAGCCGCGAGTTGGCCGCGACGCCGCCGCCGAGCACGAGGTGGTCGACGCCGTGGTCCCTGCAGGCGCGCACGGCCTTCGCGGTGAGGACGTCGGCCACCGCCTCCTGGAACGACGCCGCGACGTCGGCCACCGGCACCGGCTCCCCCGCCCGCTGCCGCGCCTCGACCCACCGCGCGACGGCGGTCTTCAGGCCGGAGAAGGAGAAGTCGTAGGGCGCGTCGCGGGGACCGGTCAGCCCGCGTGGGAAGCCGATCGCCGCGGGGTCGCCCTCGCGCGCCGCCTTGTCGATGGGCGGGCCGCCCGGGAAGGGCAGGCCGAGCACCCGGGCGACCTTGTCGAACGCCTCCCCCGCCGCGTCGTCCACGGTGCGGCCGAGCGACTCGACGTCCCGGGCGAGGTCGGGCACGAGCAGCAGGGAGCTGTGCCCGCCGGACACCAGGAGCGCGATCGACGGCTCGGCCAGCCGACCGTGCTGCAGTTCGTCGACGGCGACGTGCGCGGCCAGGTGGTTCACGCCGTACAGCGGCACGTCGAGCGCCATCGCATAGGCCTTGGCCGCGGCGACGCCGACCAGGAGCGCACCGGTGAGGCCCGGCCCGGAGGTCACCGCGACGGCGTCCACGTCACCCGCGCTCACGCCGGCGTCGGCCAGCGCCCGGTGGACGGTCGGCACCATCGCCTCGAGGTGCGCCCGCGAGGCGATCTCGGGCACCACGCCGCCGAAGCGCTCGTGCTCGTCCATCGAGGTGGCCAGCGCATCGGCCAGCAGGGTGTGCCCGCGCACCAGGCCGATGCCCGTCTCGTCGCAGGAGGTCTCGAACCCGAGGACCAGGGGCTCACTCACAGCATTTCCCTGACATGGGTCGCTCCCGCGGGGCGCTCCCTCTTCATCACCACTGCGTCCGTTCCACTTGGCTGGTAGTAGCCGCGCCGTCGACCGATCTCGGCGAACCCGCGCCGGCGGTAGAGCCCCTGCGCGACCTCGTTGTCGGCCCGCACCTCGAGCAGGACGACGGGGCTGCGCCGGTCGGCCTCGGCGAGCAGCGCGTCGAGCAGGAGCGAGCCGATGCCCTTCCCCTGGGCCGCGGCGGCCACGCCGATCGTGGCGACGTGCGCCTCGTCGTCGTAGGCGATGAGCCCGGCGTACCCGACGATCGCCCGCTCGTCCTCGGCGTCGTCCTCGGCCACGAGGTAGTGCCGGGTGTCGCGCCGGGAGAGCTCGTCGCGGTACATCGCCCGGGTCCAGGTGTCGGGAGCGAAGAGCTCCTCCTCCAGCACCATCACCGCCGGCAGGTCGTCGAGCGTCATCGTGCGAAGGTGCACCGTCATGTCTGCGACACCGCCTTGATCGACGTCGGCGGGGTGGCATCGGGCCGGCGGAGGTACAGCGGCACCAGCGGACCTGCGGACGACGGGTCGGCCAGCTGCGCAGCGGCAGCCCGGAGCAGCCCCGCCGTCGTCACCTCGGCCGGCTCGACCGGCGCGCCGAGGCGGTCGGCGAACGCCGGGTCGCCGACGAACGGGCCCCCGGCCGCGAGGTCCGCGGGCCGGACGACGGCGGGGCCGTCGGTCCGGGTGCCATCGGCGCCGTAGGTGGCCCAGTAGACCTCCTTGCGGCGGGCGTCGGTCACCACCGTGCGCGCACCGGAACCGACGGCGTCCAGCGAGCAGACTCCGACCACCGGCAGCCCCAGTGCGTCGCCGAGCGCGGCGGCGGTCACCACGCCCACGCGCAGTCCGGTGAACGGGCCGGGACCGAGTCCGACGACCACGGCCTCCAGGTTCGCGCGCGTCACTCCCGCGTCGGCGAGTGCGTCCCGGATCGCGGGCGTGAGCAGCTCGGCGTGCCTCGTGCCCGACGGAACGGCCTGCTCGGCCAGGACCTGCGCGCCGTCCGCGGCCGACCAGCGGGCCACGCCTGCGACCAGCGTCGGAGTGGCGGTGTCGAGAGCGAGGACGAGCACGACGGCTCACGTTACCCACCAGCTGCTCCGGCGGAGCACGATGGCCGGATGCGCACCGGGCCGACGGCTCCCCTCGCCCCCGACCACCGGCGACCGCTGTCCTTCCTGCGCACCGCCCGGCTCGATGCGGTCGCTTACGCCGCCCTCGCGGGTGCATGCCTGGTGGCGGGATTCGTCAACCTGGCGCTGGCACCCACCGGATGGCGGCTGTTGCTGCGCGTCGTCGTCGGCCCGCTCGTCGTCCTCGTCGCCCTGGTCATCGCCGACCGCCGGAAATGGGGGCGGATGGAGACCGGCTTCTCGTTCACCGACGACGTCGCCACGATGCGCGCCGTTGCCGACCGGCTGACCGCGCGGGGCCTGCCCGTGACCCTGGGCGAGGAGCGAGGCGGCCCGTCGCTCCGCTACCGCAACCGCGACGCGAAGCAGGTCCACGCGGCGCTGGCCGACCTCGGCATCAGGACGGACTGAGCGGCAGCTCGTAGACGATCTCGAGGCCGTCCTCGTCGTCCCACTGCTCGCCGACCTCGACCAGGCCCTCGGAGAGCACCAGGTCGCGGGACGGCGCGTTGTCCGGGCTGACGGTGGCGCGGAAGGTCCGCACCCCAGGCTCGTGCCGGGCGCGCTCGATCAAGGCCCGCAGCGCCGCCCGCGCGTAGCCCTGCCGCCGGTACTGCGGATCGATCGAGTAGCCCACCTCGACCATGCCGTCGCCGTCCGGGGGCCCGTGGTAACCGGCCCGGCCCACCGCGAGCCGGCGATCGGGATCCCACACGACCCCGGTGATCCAGGCCGCGCTGCCCGGGTCCTCGACGATCTGGACCGCCCGGATCTCCCAGACGCCACGGCACTCGTCCCCGGCGAGATACGGGGTGAGCGGCACCGGCGAGGTCCGGTTCGCCGCGGCCAGGTCGCCGTCGGCCAGCCCCCGGAGCGCCGCGACATCCAGCTGCAGCACCTCGACGCGTGGCGTCATGAGTCGAGTCGTTCCTTCCAGCCGGGCCCGTGCGGCACCAGCTCCGCGGTCCGGACGTCGTCGTCGCGTCGCTCCAGGCGCACCTCGAGGTGCTCGTCGGCCAGCTGCTCGACCAGCCCCTGCCCCCACTCGACGACGGTCACCGAGTCCGCGACGGTGACGTCGAGGTCGAGATCGTCGACGTCGGCCATGCTGCCGAGACGGTAGGCGTCGACGTGCACCAGCGGGAGTCGTTCGGTGCGGTGGACGCGCGCGATCACGAACGTCGGCGAGGTCACCGGCTCACGGACACCCAGCCCGTCGCCGATCCCCTGGGTCAGAGCGGTCTTGCCGGCGCCGAGCGGCCCGACGAGGACGACGAGGTCGCCGGCCCGCAGCAGCTCCGCGAGCTCGCGGCCGAGGGCCCGGGTGTCGGCCGCGGTGGGCAGGACGTGCTCGAGCTTCACGACAGGCTCCCCGCGACGGCGGTCAGGTCGGCCAGCAGCCCGGCCCGCGGCGCTCCGTTCGGCCCGAACCGGATGGCCGCCGACGGATGGTAGGTGGCCCAGACCGCCCGGCCCTCCCAGGGGTGCGGGCGCCCGCGGACCTCCCCCAGCACGGTGCGCGGACCGAGGAACCACTTCGCCGACGACAGCCCCAGCGCCACGACGACCGGCGGGTCGAGCAGCTCGAGCTGCCGGCGCAGCCAGCCCGAGCAGCACGCGACCTCCGGCGCCTTCGGGGTCCGGTTCGCCGGGGGACGGCACTTCACGATGTTGAGGACGGCGGCCTCCGAGCGGGACAGGCCGGCCTCGGCGAGCAACTGGTCGAGCAGCGCCCCGGAGCGGCCGACGAAGGGGCGGCCGGTCTCGTCCTCCGTGGCGCCGGGGGCCTCCCCGACGAGCACGAAGCGGGGCCGCCCGGACGCCGGCAGGTCGCCGACCACGACGCGCTGCCGGGCGACGGCGAGCTCAGGGCACGCGACGCAGGAGCGGGCGACGGCGGCCAGGGTGTCCCAGTCCGGCGCGGCTGCGGCGGTGCGGGCCACGTCGTCGGCGGCGGCGTCCAGCCGCGGCGGTCGCAGGGCAGCCACCTCCGCACCCTAACCAGAGGCCGGCGGGCGCTTCCGCCGGCCGCCCCGGCGTGGGACCGTTCGCACGGAGGCTTGGCACTCGCAGGAAGGGCAGACCGCCATGACGGCATCGGGTGCAGCGCGCGAGCCGGTCGGGCCCGCGCTCGACGTCTACGACATCGCATTCCTCGCCGGCGGACCGGCCCGCGTCGTCGACACGGCGGTCGTCGCGCTGATCCGCTCCGGGCGGCTCCGCCTGCGCTCGCCCGGCCACCTGGCCACCGCCGAGCTGTCCCGCCGGCACCCCGTCGAAGGCGCCGTCCTCGACGCCGTGGGGCCGATGGGTCACCGCTCGGTCGACACCATCCGCTGGCGTGTCATCGAGGACGACCGGCTGCTCGACGTCGGCCGCCGGCTCCGGCAGGCAGGATTGCTCGGGCGGCTCGGCGCGCTGGTCCGGTTGGTGCACGGCGAGCATCCGGCCCTGGCCCCCACCCACACCGGGCGCCTGGCACTGCGGGCGTTCGCCGTGCAGCCGCACAGCGAGGATCCCGAGGCGGTGCGGGTGGCGCTCGGTGGCCCGGAGAGCATGGCCGACCAGCGCCTGCGACGAGAGATCTTCGAGCCACCGACCACGGCGCTCACTCCCCCGCGGCACGGCCATCGTTCCCGGGACATCGATCACAGCGATCCCCAGCTGGCCGCCTACCGGACGGGCGGCAGCGCGGCTACCGCCGGCCCCTTTGCTGATGGCGGGCGCCTCTGACGGCGCTCAGCCGCCGCGGGCGCCGGCGGCCTGGTGGGCCGCCACCCGGCGCAGCAGGCGCGTCAGTGCCCCGCTCACCACGTCGGGCTCCTCGAGCAGCACCATGTGCCCGGCGTCGGGGACGACGACGAATTCCACCGTGTCGCCGTCCGGACCGCCCAGCCCTTCCACGATGAGCTCGCTGTGCTCCTTCGGGATCATCTTGTCCGCGTCGCCGGTGAGCACGAGGGTGGGGATCGCGCGCAGCGGCTCCAGTGCCCCGGTCCCGTCCAGGCCAGCGAGCGCCGGGTAGAACTCCGCGATGACGTCGACGGGGGTGCCGGAGATCATCGCGTCGACGTAGCGGGTGAGCGCCGGGTCGACGTCGGCCGAGGCGAACGAGAGCGACCGGGTGACCGCCGAGACGAGGTCCGCGGCCACCCGGCGGGTGCGCTCGGCCAGCACCGGGGTCCGGCGCATGGTCCAGGCGGCCACCGGCAGGAACGCCGCGCGCACCCGGGTGAGCAGTTCGGGCAGCCCGAAGTTGAGGTCGGCCAGGTTCCCGCTGGAGGTGGAGATCAGTGCGGCGCCGACCACCTGAGAACCGAAGAGGTCGGGCCGCAGCGCGGCCAGCCCCATGATCGTCATGCCGCCCATGGAGTGCCCGACCAGCACGACCGGTCCCCGCGGCACGCGGGTGTCGAGCACGGTGAGCAGGTCGGTGGCGAGTTGCTCGATGGTGGAGCGGTCGGCCTTGCCGCGCCCGGAGCCGCCGTGTCCGCGCTGGTCGTAGAAGACCAGGCGCGCGTCGGGCCGGTGCCCGTTGGCGGTGGCCAGCTCGGCGGCCAGGGTGCGCCGCTGGAACGCCCACGACGCCATCGACAGCGTGTACCCGTGCACGAAGACGACGGTCATCGGTGCGTCGCGGGGCCCGATCTCCTCCACCGACAGCAGCACGCCGTCGTCGGCCTGCACCAGCGCGGTGCGGTCGGCCGGCCGGGCGGCCGCGCCCAGCGGATCGTCCAGGCGCAGCTCGGCGTCCGTCGCCCTGCCCAGCCGGGGGCGGGCGACCTCCCCGGCCCGGACCCGTCGCCCCGCGACGCGGCTGACCGAGACGCCGACCGCGGTTCCGGCGGCCGCCAGCCCGACCAGGGCTCCGACGAGGCCGGCGGTACGGCTTCGGGAATGCTTTCCGGTGGACCGGGGCGCCATCAGACCGCCCCCGCCGAGCCGACGTAGCGCCGGGTGAACCGGCCGCCGACGCGGGTGACCAGCTCGTAGTGGATGGTGTCGAGCACGTCGGCCCAGGCCTGTGCCGTCGGCTCACCCCGGTCGCCCGGCCCCCACAGGACCACCTCGTCGCCCGGCTGCACGGGGTCGTCGCCGACGTCCAGGACGAACTGGTCCATGCAGACCCGGCCGGCGATGGTCCGCCGGCTGCCGCCGGCGAGCACCGGGGCCCGGTTGCCGGCCGCCCGCGGAATGCCGTCGGCGTAGCCGACCGGCACGAGGGCCAGCGTGGTCTCGGACTCCGGGAAGTAGGTGTGCCCGTAGGAGACGCCGACGCCGGCCGGCACCCGCTTGGTCAGGACGACGGTGGCCCGCACGGTCATGGCCGGGCGCAGGCCGTGGTCGGCCGCGTCGCCGCCCAGCGGGTCCAGCCCGTAGAGGGCCACGCCGGGGCGGACGAGGTCGTACCAGGTGTCGGGCAGCGCGATCGTGGCCGCGGAGTTGGCCAGGTGCCGGCGCGCGTCGGTCAGGCCGGCAGCCCGGGCGATGGCGACCGCCTCCTCGAACACGCGCACCTGCGCACCGATCGTCGGGTGGGTGGGGGCGTCGGCGTAGGCCATGTGGCTCCAGAGCCCGACGACGGCGATATCGCCGTCGGACTGCGCGCGCGCCGCGGCGGCGACCAGTCCGGGCCAGTCGGCCGGCGTCGCGCCCTCGCGGGACAGCCCCGTGTCGGCGAAGAGCTGCACCCGCGCGGTGCGGCCGGTGGCACGGGCGGCCGCGACGATCTCGGCCAGGGCCCACTCGGCGTTCACCGAGAGCTCGATGTCGGCCTCGAGCGCGGCGGCGTAGTCGGCGCCGGGGGCGTGGAGCCAGGCGAGCACCGGCGCCCGGATGCCCGCCGCGCGCAGGGCCAGCGCCTCCTCCAGGACGGCGACGCCGAGCGAGTCGGCACCCCCGGCCAGGACTGCTCGCGCGGCCGGTACGAGGCCGTGCCCGTAGCCGTCGGCCTTGACCACGGCCATGAGGGGGCGTCCGACACGCTCCCGCAGAACGGCGGTATTGGCGGCGATGGCGTCGAGGTCGACGACCACCTCGGCCCGGGACGCTGCGGAGGTCACGCTCCCGAGTCTCCCAGGAGGCCGGCGAGCGGTCCGCGCACCGTGCCTATCCCCTCCGGGAGACGGCGGACGAGGTCGCCGGAGATGAACGGCCCACGAGCCGCCGCCAGCTGCCCGACCCGGCCGTGCACGTGGGCGCCGACGGCGGCGGCTCCCGCGGCCGACAGGGAGGACGCCAGCAGCGATCCCACGATCCCGGCGAGGACGTCGCCCGTCCCGGCCGTGGCCAGCCACGGCGTGCCCGTCCCGTTCACGTACGCCCGCCCGGTGGGCTCGGCGACGACGGTGGCGTCGCCCTTGAGCAGGACGACGGCGCCCAGATCGGCCGCCAGCCGCCGGGCCGCGCCGATCCGGTCCATCCCGACCTCGGTGCCGAACCGCGCGAACTCCCGGTCGTGGGGCGTCAGCACGGTCGGCGCGGCCCGGTCGCGGACGAGCGCGGGCTCCTTCGCCAGCATGCTCAGCCCGTCGGCGTCGACCAGTACCGGCAGATCCGTCGCCAGCACCTCGGCGAGGACGTCGCGCGCCCCGTCGTCGGTGCCCATGCCGGGCCCGACGACCCAGGCCTGCACGCGCCCGGCGTCGGCCGGCCGGCCGGCGGTGACGATGGCCTCGGGCCAGGCGGCCCGCACCCCCTCGGCCGCCGTGCCCGCGTAGCGCACCAGCCCGGGCCGCGTGCGCAGGGCGGCCCCGGTGCACAGGACGCCGGCTCCGGGATAGGTCGCCGAGCCGGCGACGATCCCCACCACGCCCTGCGAGTACTTGTCGTCGTCGGTACCCGGAACGGGCAGCAGGCCGGCCACGTCGGCGTCCGTGAGCTGGACGGCGCCGGCCGGAGGCAGGCCCGGGCCCAGCCCGATGTCGACGAGGTGCACCCGGCCGGCGTGGCCACGCCCCTCGCCCACCACGAGGCCGGGCTTGACCGCGCCGAACGTGACCGTGTGCATCGCGGAGAACGCGGCGCCCTCGACCGCGCCCGTGTCGGCGTCGATGCCGCTGGGCACGTCGACGGCCACGGTGATGCCGGCGCCGTCCGCGGTGGCCTGCGCGAGCGCCGCGGCGTCGGGCCGGAGGCCGCCGCGGCCGCCGATGCCGAGCATCCCGTCGACCACGAGCTCGGCCCGGCCGAGCAGCGCGGCGACGCCGGAGCTGTCCGCGGGCACGATCCGGCCGCCCGCACGGCGCAGCGCGGCCAGACCCGCCGGATGCGCCCGGTCGCCGTCCAGGACGACGGCGGTCACGCGGGCACCGCGCTCGGCGAGCCGGGCCCCGGCGAAGAGCGCGTCGCCCCCGTTGTTGCCCGTGCCGACCAGGAGCGCGACCCGGCGTCCGTAGACGGAGCCGAGCAGGCGGAGGCACACGGTCGCCAGCCCCGTGGCGGCCCGCTGCATGAGGGCGCCCTCGGGCAGGCTGGCGAGCAGCGGGGCCTCCGCCGTCCGCACCTCGGCCGTGGTGGAGAGGCCGATCACCGGGTCCCCGTCCCCAAGCCCTCGGCCACCACGACCGCGGACGCGATGCCGCCGTCGTGGCTGAGCGAGACGTGCCAGGAGGTCACGCCGAGCTGGGCGGCCCGCCCGGCAACGGTTCCGCGCACCTCGAGGTGCGGCCGGCCGTGCTCCCCCACCGTGACCTCGGCGTCGTGCCAGTGCAGGTCACCCGGTGCGCCGAGCGCCTTGGCCACCGCCTCCTTGGCCGCGAAGCGGGCGGCCAGCGACTCGCCCGTGCGCGGATTGCCGCTCGGGGTGCGCTGCTCGTCGGCGGTGAACAGCCGGTCGCGCAGCCCGGGCGTGCGGGTCAGCGACTCGGCGAACCGCTCGACCGGCACGACATCGATCCCGACCCCGATGATCACCCCGTCAGTCTGTCAAAGGACCGCCCTCCGCCGTGACGTACTGGAGCGGCCCGGCTGCAGGGACCCGCGGCGCGCGGAGCGTGTCGCGGGGGGCAGCCGGGTCCTTCTGTTACTCGACGGTGACGGACTTGGCCAGGTTGCGGGGCTGGTCGACGTCCAGGCCGCGACTGTCGGCGATCTCGCAGGCCAGCACCTGCAGCGGCACGGTCGTGACGACGGGCGCCAGGAGGGTGGGCGTGCGCGGCACCCGGATCACGTGGTCGGCGTACGGGACGACGTCCTCGTCGCCCTCCTCGGCGATCACGATGGTCCGCGCTCCGCGGGCGCGGACCTCCTGGATGTTGGAGACGACCTTGGCGTGCAGCAGGTCGCGGGCCCGCGGCGGCACGACGATGACCACCGGGGTGCCCTCGTCGACCACCGCGATCGGGCCGTGCTTGAGCTCGCCGGCCGCGAAGCCCTCGGCGTGGATGTAGGCCAGTTCCTTGAGCTTGAGCGCACCCTCGAGCGCCACCGGGAAGCTGACGTGCCGGCCGAGGAACAGCATCCGGTCGGCGTCGGCCATCGAGCGGCCCAGCTCGCGGACCGGCTCCATCTGCTCGAGCACCTTGGCGACCGCGGCGGGCAGCTCGCGCAGCTCGGCGACGACGGTGGCGACCTCGTCCTCGTACTTGATCCCGCGCACCTGCGCGAGGAAGAGGCCGACGAGGTAGCAGGCGACCAGCTGGGTGAGGAAGCCCTTCGTCGATGCGACGGCGATCTCGGGGCCGGCGTGGGTGTAGAGCACGGCGTCGGACTCGCGCGGGATCGTCGAGCCGTTGGCGTTGCAGATCGCGAGCACGCGGGCCTTCTGGTCCTTGGCGTGCCGCAGGGCCATGAGCGTGTCCATGGTCTCGCCGGACTGGCTGACCACGACGACGAGCGTCGAGCGGTCGAGCACCGGGTCGCGGTAGCGGAACTCGCTGGCCACCTCCACCTCGACGGGGATGCGGGTCCAGTGCTCGATGGCGTACTTGGCGATCAGGCCGGCGTGGTAGGCGGTGCCGCAGGCGACGACGAAGATCTTGTCGATGTCCCGCAGGTCCTGGTCCGAGAGCCGCACCTCGTCGAGCACCAGCTCGCCGTTGGCGCCGAGACGGCCCAGCAGGGTGTCGGCGATCGCCTTCGGCTGCTCGGCGATCTCCTTGAGCATGAACCAGTCGTAGCCACCCTTCTCGGCGGCCTCGGCATCCCAGTCGACGGTGTAGCTCTTGGGCTCGACGGGGTTGCCGGCGAAGTCGGTGACGGACAGCCCCCGGTGGCGGTCGATCTCGACGACCTCGTCCTGCCCGAGCTCACGCGCCTCGCGGGTGTGCGAGATGAACGCGGCGACGTCGGAGCCGAGGAAGTACTCACCGTCGCCGACGCCCACCACCAGCGGGCTGCTCCGCCGGGCGGCCACCAGCGTGTCGGGCTCGTGGGCCGAGGTGGCAACGAGGGTGAAGGCGCCTTCCAGCCGGCGGCAGATCACCCGCATGGCCTCGGCCAGCCGGCCTTGACCCTCGGGGGCGGCCGCGTAGGCGGCCGCCAGCAGGTGCGCGGCGACCTCGGTGTCGGTCTCGGACGTGAACTCGACGCCGGCGGACTCGCACTCGGCGCGCAGCGCCGCGAAGTTCTCGATGATGCCGTTGTGGATGACCGCGACCGTGCCGTCGGCGGACAGGTGGGGGTGCGCGTTGCGATCGGTCGGGCCGCCGTGCGTCGCCCACCGGGTGTGGCCGATGCCGACGGTGGCCGCCGGCAGGGGCTGGTCGGCGAGGAGCTTCTCCAGGTTGGCCAGCTTGCCGGCCTTCTTCGCCGAGCTCAGCTGCCCGTCAGCGACGACGGCGATGCCTGCCGAGTCGTAGCCCCGGTACTCCAGCCGGCGCAGGCCCTCCAGGACCACGTCCCGGGCGTCCTTCGGACCGACGTAACCCACGATGCCGCACATTGTGCCGAGGGTACCGGGGCCGACGACCGGTTCGGGCCGGATCCGGGTCGACCGCTCCGGACGAGGGAGACGATGACACCGTCGCCCTCCGGGCGACACCGCAATCAGGAGCCGTCCCGACCAGCGCGGAGCCGTTGAGTCGCTCCTCGCGGAACCCTTCGGGCCCCACTCGTCGCGACGACTGCGTTCTAGGCGACGCGGGCGACGACGTCCGCGAGCCGGGCGGCGACCTCGTCCGCCTGTTCCTGCGTGGGTGCCTCGACCATCACGCGGACGAGCTGCTCGGTGCCCGAGGGCCGCAGCAGCACCCGCCCGGTGTCGGCGAGCTCCGCCTCGACGGCGTTGACGGCGGCGGCGACCTCGTTGCTCGCGGCCACCGCGAGGCGGTCGCGGACCGGCACGTTGACCAGCGTCTGCGGAAGGCGGCGGACGACGGCGGCGAGCTCGGCCAGCGAGGAGCCGGTGGTGCGCATCCGCGAGAGCAGCGCCAGACCGGTCAGCAGGCCGTCACCGGTGGTGGCGTGGTCGAGGAAGACCAGGTGGCCGCTCTGCTCGCCGCCGAGGCTCAGATCGCCGGTGCGCAGCGCCTCGAGCACGTACCGGTCGCCGACGGCGGTGGTCTGCACCGCGATGCCGGCGTCGCGCATGGCGTGGTGGAAGCCGAGGTTGCTCATCACGGTCGCCACGACCGTGTCGTCCTTGAGGGCACCGCGCTCGTGCAGCGCGATCGCGCAGATGGCGAGGATGGCGTCGCCGTCGACGACCTCGCCGTCGGCGGTCACGGCCAGGCAGCGGTCGGCGTCGCCGTCGTGGGCGATGCCCAGGTCGGCGCCCTGCGCCCGGACGGCCTCGATCAGCGGCCCGAGGTGGGTGGACCCGACGCCGTCGTTGATGTTCCAGCCATCGGGCTCGCAGCCGATGGTGTGCACCGTGGCCCCGGCGCGGCGGTAGGCCTCCGGCGCGCTCGCGAAGGCGGCCCCGTGCGCGCAGTCGACGACCACGCGGAGGCCGTCGAGAGGCTGATCGAGCGTGGACAGCAGGTGGCCCAGGTAGTCGTCGAGGGCGCCCGGCAGATCGCGGACGCGACCGATGCCCCCACCGGTCGGCCGGTGGTCGCTCGAGGCGCCCTCGGCGATCTCGAGCTCGATCCGCGCCTCGTCGGCGTCGGGCAGCTTGTGCCCGCCCCGGCTGAACAGCTTGATGCCGTTGTCGGGCATCGGGTTGTGGCTGGCCGAGATCATCACGCCGAGATCGGCGCCGGTGGAACCGGTCAGATGGGCCAGTGCCGGCGTGGGGACGACGCCGGCACGCAGCACCTCGGCGCCGACGCTGGCCAGGCCCGCGACGACCGCCGCCTCGAGCATCTCGCCGCTGGCGCGGGGATCACGGCCGACGACCGCGACGGGACGATCGGTCCCGTCGCGGTCGGCGAGCACCCCGGCGGCGGCACGCGCCACCGAGAGGGCCAGCTCCGGCGTGAGGTCGGCGTTGGCCCGACCGCGTACGCCGTCGGTGCCGAAGAGGCGACCCAACGGAGGGCGGCCGGTCAGCGCTTGGAGTACTGAGGAGCCTTGCGGGCCTTCTTGAGCCCGTACTTCTTCCGCTCCGTGACGCGGGGGTCGCGGGTGAGGAAGCCGGCCTTCTTCAGGGCCGGGCGGTCGTCGGGCTCGACCTCGATGAGGGCCCGGGCGATGGCCAGGCGCAGCGCGCCGGCCTGACCCGAGACGCCGCCGCCGTGCAGCAGGCCGACGACGTCGTACTGCTCGCCCTTCTCAAGGATGACGAAGGGCTCACGGATGAGCTGCTGGTGCACCTTGTTCGGGAAGTACTCCTCGATGGTGCGGCCGTTGAGCTTGAACTGGCCGGTGCCGGGGAGCAGACGCACCCGGACGATGGCCTCCTTGCGGCGGCCCACCGTCTGGATGGGACGGCCGTCGGCGTCGGTCAGGGTCGCGGGCGCGGTCACTGGGCCACCTGCTTGATCTCGAAGGACTGGGGCTGCTGCGCAGCGTGGGGGTGCTCCGGTCCGGCGTAGACCTTGAGCTTGGAGAGCATCTGCCGGCCGAGGGTGTTGTGCGGGAGCATGCCCTTGACGGCACGCTCGATCACGCGGTCGGGGTGGGTGCGCAGCTGGTCGCCCACGTTGATGCGCTTGAGACCGCCCGGGTGGCCGGAGTGCCGGTAGGCGATCTTGTCGTCCCGCTTCGACCCGGTCAGGGCGACCTTGCCGGCGTTGACGATGACGACGAAGTCGCCGACGTCCACGTGCGGGGCGTACTGGGGCTTGTGCTTGCCGCGGAGCAGGATCGCGGTCTGGCTGGCGAGTCGGCCGAGCACCACATCGGTGGCGTCGATGACGTGCCAGGTCCGGGCGATCTCGCCGGGCTTGGGTGAGTACGTGCGCACGGCGCTCGTGTCCTCCGTCGGTCGTCGGGATGGCTGGTCGTTTCGCCTCACCGAGAACGGGAGACGGTGCGACACGCGGGCACCAGCCGGCTTGCGCGCGCCAGCCGATCACGATACCAGCCGCGTCGGCGCGGCCGGCCGCCGCTGCCGGAGGACGGCGAAGGGGCCGGTCCCGCGACGCGGGACCGGCCCCTCCTCCTACGTCAGATCAGTTGTTCGACCTCTCGTTGGTCACCGCCGCGAGCGCGTCGACCTGGCCCTGGCCGTACCAGGACGTGTGGCCTCCGTTGCCCGTGCACTTCTGCGGGGCTCCGCTCTGCGAACCGACGAAGTCGGCCGCGTACGACTGCCCCGCCCGCGAACCGGAGTTCGCGACCGGCAGCGTCGTCGGGCAGGGCTGCGGGTCCGCCGTCTGGCTGATGATCTGCTCGACCTGGGTCGGGCGCATCTTGCCGTTCTGCGGCGTCTTCAGGTCGCCGTACCGGCTGATGACCAGAGCGGCCAGGCCCGCGACGTGCGGGCTGGCCATCGACGTCCCCTGGATGGCGCAGTACACGGCCGTCGGGTAGGTCGGGTCACCGGTCGCCTCCTTCCGGTTGCGCGTGCAGGGCTGGTTCGCCGGCCACGTGGACAGGATCTGCCCCTGCACCGCCTGCGCACCCGGGTCGGTGCCGCGGAAGTAGAAGTCGCCACCCGGCGCCGCCACGTCGGCCGAGCTCATGCCGAACGACGAGTAGTAGGACTTCAGGTTGTCGACGTAGGTGCCTTCGCTGGTGTCCTGGACCATGCTGCCGGTGGCCGTGACGCCGATGACGCCGGGCAGTTCGACCGGAAGGACGACGCAGGCGTTGGTGACCGCGCGCTGCTCGGGCGTGGGCTGGTCGTCCGGGCTCGTGACGTCCATCGTCGGGTGCGAGAGGTCCTCGCTCTCGTTGCCCTCCGCGGACACCACGGTCACGCCCTGGTTCATGGCGTAGCGGACGGCCCGCTGGACGGCCTTCCAGATCGCCCTCTGCTCAGCGTCGTTCCGGCAGTTGAAGAGGAACGGGTCGACGAAGTAGCTGTTGTTGGTCACGTCGACGTGCCGGTCGCCGGCCCACACGAACGCGCAGACGACGGCCTCCGGGAAGAAGAAGCCGTCGGCGTTGCCGGCCTTGATCCCGGCGATCTTCACGTTCGGCGCCACACCGACGATGCCGGCGCCGTTCGACGCAGCGGCGATGGTGCCCGCGGTGTGCGTCCCGTGGCCGTTGTCGTCGTTGGCCGCGACCGCACCGGGAACGGGTGCGCCGCTGGTGCAGTTGGCGCTGTCGGCGTCGGAGATGTTCTGCCGCAGGTCCGGGTGCTGGTAGTCGACGCCGGTGTCGATGGTGGCCGCCACGACGGCGGGGCTGCCGCCGGTGATCTGGTGCGCTTCGGGCGTGTGCATCTGCCGCATGTCCCACTGCAGACTCGAGAAGGTGTCCGAGTCCGTCGCCGGGGCGTTGGGCAGGTCGCCGGGCGGCGCCTCGGCCGCGTCCACCTCGGTGCCGTCCACCCGGGTGGCGTACCGCGTCGTGGCGGAGGCGCCCTCGACCTTGTTGTTCGCCCGCAGGGTGTCGTCGAAGGCGGTGTTGCCGCTCCGGGCGACCAGGACGCCGATCTGCGAGTAGTTCTTCACGACCGTGCCGCCCGCGCGGCTGACGATCGCCTCGGCGTCCGCGGGGCTCGAGGAGCCCTTGAAGAGGACGAGGTAGTTCTCCATGGGTCCCGTCGCCCCCGCCGGTGCGGCGGTGGCCGCCGAGGGGACGATCAGGCCGGTGGCGGCGATGACCGCGGCACCGGCGAGGAGGCGACCGAGTCGCCCCGTGGGTGAGTGCATTGCTACTCCGTTCGCAATCCGACACGGACCGTGATCACGGTACGTGCGGCGCAGAGTAACTGTGTCTCAACTCACACGTGAAGCCCGTCCCTGGGTGCCGACTACAGCGCGTGCTCGACTCCGGCCGCACCGCTACGTCCGCAGGTCAGGCGACCTCGCGGAGCAGCCCCGTCCCGACGTCGTAGACGGTGCCGCGCACGTCGTGCGAGAGCAGGTACGGGGACTCCCGGATCAGCCGCATCGACTCGCGGACGTCGTCGTCCACGTCGGTGAACGCCCGCGCCGCCCACGGTGGCCGCCGGCCCGTGGCCTGCTCGACGAGGTCGGCGAAGCTCACGTCGTCGGTCGCCATCAATCCGCACTCGGTGTGGTGCACCAGCACGATCTCGCGGGTGTCGAGCACGTGCTGGGAGATCGTGAGCGAGCGGATCGTGTCCTCGGTGATGACCCCGCCGGCGTTGCGGATGACGTGCGCGTCGCCGATCTCGAGCCCGAGCATGCCGAACAGCGGCATCCGGGAGTCCATGCACGCCACGACGGCGACCCTCCGCGCCGGCCGCACCGGCTTGCTGCCGGGGAACCGCCGCGCCCATTCCTCGTTCGCCTGGAGCATCCGGTCGATCTCGGCCACGCCATCTCCTTCGTCCGCCGTCCTCCGCCCGGGACCCTAGCCCGGGCCGGTGTCGGAGGTATCGGCCAGGATGTGCCCGTGCGCACGGTCGAGGAACACCAGGCAGCCGTGGCGGCGCTGCTCCCGCTCATGCCGGAGGAGGACGTCGCCCTCGCCGAGGCGCACGGCCGGGTGCTCGCCCGCGACGTCTCCGCCCGGGTCGCGCTGCCCGGCTTCGACAACTCGGCGATGGACGGGTACGCGGCCCGGTGGGCCGAGGTGGCGTCGGCGGCGGACGAGCCCGTGCGGTTGCCCGTCGCCGAGGACATCCCGGCCGGACGCACCGACGTGGTCCCCCTGGCTCCCGGCACGGTGCACCGGATCATGACGGGCGCGCCCCTGCCGCCGGGCGCGGACGTCGTCATCCCGGTGGAGCTCACCGACGCCGGCACCGACGTCGTGGAGATCCGGGGCGTGCTGCCGGCCGGCAGCCACCTGCGCCGCGCGGGCGAGGACATCGCCGCCGACGAGGTGGCACTCCACGCAGGGAGCCCGCTGGGCGCGGCACAGCTGGGCCTGGCCGCGGCGGTGGGCGTCACCCGCCTGCCCGTGCGCCGCCGCCCCCGGGTGCTCGTCCTCTCCACGGGCAGCGAACTCGTCGCTCCCGGACAACCGCTGGGGCCGGGGCAGATCTACGAGTCGAACTCCGCGCTGCTCGTCGCGGCGGTCGAGGAGGCCGGCGGGCAGGCGCGCCGGCTGCACTTCGTCCCCGACGACGTCGACCAGTTCCTCAGCACCGTCCGGGCCGAGGTGGCGACGGCGGACCTGCTGATCACCAGCGGTGGTGTCAGCGCGGGCGCGTACGAGGTGGTCAAGGACGCGTTCGCGGGCCTGGGCACCGTCGAGTTCACCAAGGTGGGGATGCAGCCCGGCGGACCGCAGGGCGCCGGCACCGTCGACGGCATCCCGGTCGTCACGCTGCCCGGCAACCCGGTCAGCTCGTTCGTGTCGTTCGAGGTGTTCGTCCGCCCCGCGCTGCGCCGCGCCCTGGGGTACGCCTCCCCCGACCGGCTGCGTGCCCCGGCCCGCCTGGCCGGACCGCTGCGCTCGCCCGCCGGCAAGCGGCAGTTCCTGCGCGGGCGGTACGACGGCGGCCAGGTCTCGCAGGTCGGCGGCCCCGGCTCGCACCTCGTGGCGCACCTGGCCCGCGCCAACTGCCTCGTCGTCGTCCCCGAGGACGTGACCGAACTGCCCGCCGGCGCCGAGGTCGACGTGGTGCTGATCGAAGGAGCGCTCCAGTGAGGCGACGGCGAGTGAGCATCGCAGCGAGGCGGCCGCCGACAGGGAGTGAGCATCGCGGCGAGGAACGAGCGAGGAGCGGAGCGACCGCGGAGGCGGCCTCGAGGTGCGAGCGAGCAGCGGAGCGAGCGCGGAGCCGAACGGAGGCTGCACGATGACGGAACCGCGGCTGACCCACGTCGACGAGACCGGCGCCGCCCGGATGGTCGACGTCAGCGCCAAGCCGGTGACCGCCCGCGAGGCCACCGCGGCCGGCCGTGTGCTGGTCAGCCCGGAGGTGGTCGCGCTGCTCCGCGGCGGCGGGGTGCCCAAGGGCGACGCCGTCGCCGTGGCCCGGATCGCCGGCATCGCCGGGGCCAAGCGGACGCCGGACCTCGTGCCTCTGTGCCATCCCATCGCGCTGCACGGCGTCACCGTCGACATCGAGGTCACCGACGACGCCGTGGAGATCACCGCGACCGCCCGCACCGCCGACCGGACCGGTGTGGAGATGGAGGCGCTGACCTCGGTCGCCGTCGCCGGGCTGACGATGATCGACATGGTGAAGGCGGTGGATCCCCGGGCGTCGATCACCGACGTCCGGCTGCTGGCCAAGAGCGGCGGCAAGAGCGGGACATGGACGAGATGAGCGGACCGCCGGCCGACCGCGCAGCGGAGAAGGGATCGACGAGATGAGCGAGCTCCCCGCCGGTGCGCGCGCCGTCGTCGTCACCGCCTCCAACCGGGCCGCCGCCGGCGTGTACGAGGACCGCAGCGGACAGACGCTCGCGAACGGCCTGCGCGAGCTCGGCTTCACGGTCGACGGACCGCACGTGCGGGAGGACGACGTGGGCATGCTCGTCGAGGTGCTGCGGGAGGCGGTCGCGTCCGGCGCCGACGTCGTCCTCACCACCGGCGGCACCGGCCTGTCCCCCACCGACGTCACCCCCGAGGCGACGCGCGGCGTCCTGGAGCGCGAGGCGCCGGGCATCGCCGAGGCGGTCCGCCGGTACGGCGCCGAGAACGGGGTGCCGACGTCGGTGCTGTCCCGCGGGCTGGCCGGGACGGCGGGCCGCACGCTGATCGTCAATCTGCCCGGGTCGACCGGCGGGGTCCGGGACGCGCTCACCGTGCTCGGGCCGCTGCTGCCCCACGTCGTCAGCCAGCTCCGCGGCGGCGACCACCGATGATCGGGCGGCTGGAGAAGACGGTCTTCGACTGCCCCGACCCGCGCGCACTGGCCGCGTTCTACGCGCAGGTCCTCGGCATGCGGGTCAACGAGGACACCGACGGCGACTGGGTGGTGATCGGCCGCGAGCCGGGCATGCGGGAGCTGGCCTTCCAGCGGGCCACGCCCTACCTCGCACCGGTCTGGCCGGACCCGGGTCATCCGCAGCAGCTGCACGTCGACATCCGCGTCGAGGACGTCGACGCCGCCGAACGGGCGGTGCTGGCCCTGGGCGCGGCCCGCCTGCCGCCGAGCGAGCACGAGAAGGGCTTCCGCGTCTTCGCCGACCCCGCCGGTCACCCCTTCTGCCTGGTCTTCTGAGCTATGACATTGCGGTCCTCCGGACCGCACCGCGACCACGTGCCGTCCCCCGGTCGCGTTGAGCCGGTCCCGCTCTTCGTCGCGGGAGCCTCCGGCCCCCACTTCTCGGACCGCCTCGCAGGGCGGCTCACCTACGCCGGCAATTGGACCCTCTCCGTGCGGGTGTAGACGTTGCAGCCGTCGCCGCGCAGGAAGCCGACGAGCGTGATCCCGACGTCGGCGGCCAACTCCACCGCCAGGGACGACGGCGCCGACACGGCCGCGAGCACGGGGATGCCGGCCATGGCCGCCTTCTGGGTGAGCTCGAAGCTGGCTCGCCCACTGACCATCAGCACGGAGCCGGCCAGGGGCAGACGCCCCTCGCGGACGCCGTCGCCGATCACCTTGTCCACGGCGTTGTGCCGGCCGACGTCCTCGCGCAGGGCGCCGAGCTCGCCGTCGGCGGTGAACAGGCCGGCCGCGTGGAGGCCGCCGGTCTTCTCGAACACCTCCTGCGCCGCGCGCAGCCGGTCGGGCAGGGCCAGCAGGGTCTCCAGGGGCACGCGGACGCCGTCGCCGGCGACGTCGTAGCGCGTCCTGGTGCGGATCGCGTCGATGCTGGCCTTGCCGCAGACGCCGCACGAGCTCGACGTGTAGAAGTTGCGGTCCAGCGCGGTGTCGGGCGCCTCGATCCCGGGCGCCAGGTCGACGTCGACCACGTTGTAGGTGTTGCGCCCGTCCGAGTCGACGGAGTCGCAGTAGCGGAGCGCCGCCACGTCGTCCGGCCCGGTGATCACGCCCTCGGTGGCGAGGAAGCCGTGCACCAGGTCGAAGTCGTGGCCCGGCGTGCGCATCGTGACGGCCAGCGGCTTCCCGCTCAGCCGGATCTCGAGCGGCTCCTCGGCCGCGACCGTGTCCGGGCGGGTGGTGCGGTGTTCGCCGCGGATCCGCAGCACCGGTGTCCGGCTCGTGACTCGTCCCACGAAGGCGACGGTACCCACGACCGAAGCCCTACGTTCTCCCCATGGACGCGCAGCCGGCGTACACCGCCGTCGTGCTGGCCGGCGGACGGGCGGCTCGGCTGGGCGGGCAGGCCAAGCCGCAACTGGAGGTGGGCGGCCGCACGATGCTGGCCGCCGTGCTGGCCGCGGTGACCGATGCCGCGCGCCGCGTGGTCGTGGGCCCGGCCCAGCCGGTGCCGGACGACGTCGTCCTGGTCCGCGAGAAGCCGCCCGGCGGCGGTCCGGTCGCGGCCCTGCGGGCCGGCCTCGCCCGCGTCGAGACCGACGTGGTCGCCGTGCTGGCCGGCGACCTGCCGTTCCTGACCACCGCCGCGATCGGCGAACTGCGCGCGCGCCTCCGGGCCGACGGCGTCCTCGTCGTGGACGACAGCGGGCGCGACCAGTTGCTATTGGGCGTCTGGCGCACCGAGCCCCTCCGGACGGCGGTGAGCCGCAGCGGCGGCCCGACGAGCATGCGCCGCACCCTCTCCGGCCTGTCGTTCGACCGCTGGCGGCCCGTCGTCGCCCAGGGCACGCCGCCCCCGTGGCTGGACTGCGACACCCCCGCCGACCTGGCCCGCGCCCAGCAGGTAGCGGACGGGCTGCCTGGGTAGGGGCCCGCCATGCGCGTCGTCGTCGCCGGTGCCCACGGGCAGGTCGCCCGTCGCGTCGGCCGCCTGCTGTCCGGCCGCGGCGACGCCGTCGTCGGCATCGTCCGCAATGCCGATCACGCCGCCGACCTCACCGCCGACGGCCTTGAACCGGTCGTGCTCGACCTGGAGGCCGCCTCGGTGGACGAGGTGACCGGAGTGGTGTCCGGCGCCGATGCGGTGGTCTTCGCCGCCGGCGCCGGTCCGGGCAGCGGAGCCGCCCGAAAGGACACCGTCGACCGTGCGGCCGCGGTGCTCCTCGCCGACGCCGCCGAGCGTGCGGGGGTGCGCCGCTACGTGCTCGTGTCCTCGATGGGCGTCGACGCGGTCGCCGACGGAGCGACCCCCGCCGACGTGGACGACGTCTTCGTCGCCTACCTGCGCGCCAAGCTCGCCGCCGAGCAGGATCTGCTCGCCCGGCCCGGGCTGGACACCTGGGTGCTGCGCCCCGGTGGACTCACCGACGACGCCGGGACCGGACGTGTGACCCTCGCCCGCCGCGTGGACCGGGGCAGCGTGCCGCGCGACGACGTGGCCGCCGTCCTCATGGCCCTGCTGGACCGCCCGGGCGGTGGCGCCGTCCTGGAACTGGTCGCCGGCTCGACGCCCGTCGACGAGGCGGTCACGGCGGTCGGCTGATCAGTCGCGCGGCTCGTCGCGCCGTGCCCGCGTCACGAGCGCACGGGCGGCGAGCTCGGCGTCCGGCGGGTAGTCGACGCGGACCAGCGTCAGCCCACCGGCCGGTGCGACCGGGACGTCGTTGGCCCGCTCGGTCCGCCCGAGTAGTCCGGCCGGCCACTCCGGCGGACGGCGCCCCTCTCCGACCGCGAGCAGCGCACCGACGAGGCTGCGCACCATGGAGTGGCAGAAGGCGTCCGCCGACGCGGCGAGGGTGATCACGCCCTCCGTGCGGACGACGTCGAGCGCGAGCAGCGTCCGCACCGTGGTCGCCCCCTCCCGCCGCCGGCAGAACGCGGCGTAGTCGTTCTCCCCCAGCAGCAGCCCGGCGGCGAGCGCCATCGCGTCCACGTCGAGGGTCCGCGGCCAGGCGGCGGTGTCCGCGCGGCGCAGGGGCGGCGGGCCGGACGGGGAGTCCGTGAGGCGGTAGACGTAGTGCCGCGCCAGGGCACCGAACCGGGCGTCGAAGTCGGGCGGCGCCTCGTCGACGCCGGTCACCGCGATGTCCGCCGGGAGCACGCCCCGCAGCCGGCGGATCAGCTTCGCGCGCTGCTCCTCCCACACCTCGCGGCGGACGTCGCAGTGCGCGACCTGACCGGTCGCGTGCACGCCCGCGTCGGTGCGCCCCGCCACGGTGAGGCCGACGTCGCGGCGCAGCACCATGGCCAGCCCCTGCTCGAGCTCACCCTGCACCGTGCGCTGACCGGGCTGACGCGCCCAGCCGTGCAGTGCGGTGCCGTCGTAGGCGATCGCCAGACGGAGACGGACGAGCCCGCCACCGGTGTCGGTGACGGGCTCGTCGTGGTCGTGCAGCGTGATCAGCGATCGCTCACTCGGGGTCGGGAGCGGAGTCGCCACCAGGCGCCTGGGTGCCCGCCGTCGCGGCGTCACCCAGCTCGGCCGCCTCGATCTCCGCGGCGGCCGCGGCGGCGACCTCCGGCGAGAGGTTCGGGTCGTCGACCACCGCGACGTTCTCGGCCTTCGGCTCCGGGGTGACGTCGCCGTCGTCCTGACGGTTGCCGTCAGGGCTGAAGACGTCGGTGACGATCTCCTGCGCCTCGGGGTCGACGGATCCGTCGGTCACGGCCGGAGACGTGTCCCCGCCCGGGCCGGTGGTCTCGTCGCGGTCGCTCACTTGGCGCCGTCCGTGCCCTCGTCGTCGGCCGGCGACTCCGCGTCGGTGGCGGCGGTGTCGTCGGCGGCGGTCTCGTCAGCAGCGTCGGCGGTGATGTCCGCGCCACCCTCGGCGGCCGTGACCGCCTCGTTGCCCGACTCGAGGTCGGTGGACCCGGCCTCGACCGAGGAGTCGGCGGCCTCGGTGGTGGGGGCCTCCTCGACAGCGTCGGCGGTGACCTCACCGGCGGCCGAGGCGGAGCCGGCGCCGGAGGCGAACTTCGTGCCGCGGGCGCGCTCGGCCTCGCCGACGGCCTGCTGGCCGACGGTCAGGGCCTCGACGAGCTCGATGACGGCCATGGGGGCATTGTCGCCCTTGCGGGGGCCCACCTTGGTGATCCGGGTGTAGCCACCGGGCCGGTTCTCGTAGCGCGGGCCGATCTCGGCGAACAGCGTGTGGACGACGTCCTTGTCACGGATGGTCGTCATGACCTGGCGGCGGGCGTGCAGGTCACCGCGCTTGGCGAAGGTGACGAGCTTCTCGGCCAGCGGACGCAGCCGCTTCGCCTTCGCCTCGGTCGTCGTGATGCGGCCGTGCTCGAACAGCGAGGTGGCCAGGTTGGCCAGCATCAGCCGCTCGTGCGCCGGGCCGCCGCCGAGACGGGGTCCCTTGGTGGGGGTGGGCATGTCGGTCCTTCCTCAGGCGGCCGGCCGGTTACGTGCGCGGCTGCATCCGTGGTGCAAAGCGTCTGTGGTGCTGAGCGTCTGTCGTGCGAAGCGTCGGTCGTGCTGGTCCAGTGTGGCTGGACCGAGGGCAGTGCCGGACGGCGGGTCGCCCCGCCGTCCGGCACGTGGCCTCAGAGCTGCTCGGTCTCCTGGTAGGAGGCGTCGCTGTACTCGACGTCGGCGTACTCGGCCGAGCCCTGGTAGGCGTCGGTCTCGTAGCCCTCGTCGTAGCTCTCCACCGAGGTGGGGATGAATCCGGGCGGGCTGTCCTTGAGCGCGAGACCCATCGCCGCGAGCTTCATCTTGACCTCGTCGATCGACTTGGCCCCGAAGTTGCGGATGTCGAGCAGGTCGGCCTCGGACCGGGTGACGAGCTCACCGACGGTGTGCACGCCCTCGCGCTTGAGGCAGTTGTAGGACCGGACCGTGAGGTCCATGTCCTCGATCGGCATCGAGAAGTTCGCGATGTCGGCGGCCTCGGCCGGGCTGGGCCCGACCTCGATGCCCTCGGCGTCCACGTTCAGCTCGCGCAGCAGACCGAACAGCTCGACCAGGGTCGAACCGGCGCTGGCGATGGCGTCCCTGGGGACGATCGACGGCTTGGTCTCGACGTCGACCACGAGGCGGTCGAAGTCGGTGCGCTGCTCGACGCGGGTGGCCTCGACGGCGTAGGTGACCTTGAGGACAGGCGAGTAGATCGAGTCGACGGGGATCCGCCCGATCTCCTGGCCCGGCTGCTTGTTCTGCGGCGCCGGCACGTAGCCGCGGCCCCGCTCGACGACCAGCTCGATCTCGAGGCGGCCCTTGCCGTTGAGGGTGGCGATGTGCAGGTCGGGGTTGTGCACCTCGACACCGGCCGGGGGCGCGATGTCGGCGGCGGTGACCTCACCGGGGCCCTGCTTGCGCAGGTACATGGTCACCGGCTCGTCGGAGTCGGAGCTGACGACCAGGCCCTTGAGGTTGAGGATGATCTCGGTGACGTCCTCCTTGACGCCCGGCACGGTGGTGAACTCGTGCAGGGTGCCCTCGATGCGGATGCTGGTGACAGCAGCGCCGGGGATCGAGGACAGCAGCGTGCGCCGCAGGGAGTTGCCGAGGGTGTAACCGAAGCCGGGCTCGAGGGGCTCGATGACGAAGCGCGAGCGGGACTCGGTGATCGTCTCTTCGGTGAGGGTGGGGCGCTGTGCGATGAGCATGGTTCTCCTTCAGGTCCTCCGGCGACCGCCATATGACGCCGTGAGGTGGTGGTGCGGGCCCCGGCGGACATCCGTCCGCCCGCCGGAGCCGTGGCCCCCTGCAGGGTCCCACCGCGAGCTTGCGAGCGGTGAGGGGCAGGGGGTCCTTCTGCCTACTTGGAGTAGAGCTCGACGATCAGCTGCTCCTGCACGGGGGTGTCGATCACCTGGCGAGCCGGGATGCTGTGCACGAGCACGCGCAGCTGGCTGCTGATGACCTCGAGCCACGCAGGAACCGGACGCTCGCCGGCGCGGGCCTGGGCGATCTCGAACGGCAGCATCGTGCGCGACTTCTCGGCGACCTCGATGATGTCGTTCTCGCTCACGCGGTACGACGGGATGTCGACCTTGCGGCCGTTCACCCGGATGTGGCCGTGGCGCACCAGCTGGCGGGCCATGTCGCGGGACTCGGCGAGGCCGGCCCGGTAGACCACGTTGTCCAGCCGCGACTCCAGGATCTGGAGCAGGACCTCGCCGGTCTTGCCGGTCTTGCGGTTGGCCTCTTCGTAGTACCCGCGGAACTGCTTCTCCAGGACGCCGTAGATGCGGCGGGCCTTCTGCTTCTCACGAAGCTGGAGCAGGTACTCGCTGTCCTTGGTGCGACCGCGGCCGTGCTCGCCCGGCGGGTAGGGCCGGATCTCGATCGGGCACTTCGGGGACTCGCACTTGCTGCCCTTGAGGAACAGCTTCATCTTCTCGCGCCGGCACATGCGGCAGTCGGCTCCGGTGTAACGGGCCACGTCAAATACTCCTGATTCGTCTCGTCAGTGACCGGTCAGACCCGGCGGCGCTTCTTGGGGCGGCAGCCGTTGTGCGGCTGCGGCGTCACGTCCTGGATCTGGCCGACCTCGAGGCCGGTGGCCTGCAGGGACCGGATGGCCGTCTCACGACCGGAGCCGGGGCCCTTCACGAAGACGTCGACCTTGCGCATGCCGTGCTCCTGCGCCTTGCGCGCGGCGTTCTCGGCAGCCATCTGCGCCGCGAACGGCGTGGACTTGCGCGAGCCCTTGAAGCCGACGTGGCCGGCCGATGCCCAGCTGATCACGTTGCCGTTGGGGTCGGTGATCGAGACGATCGTGTTGTTGAACGTGCTCTTGATGTGCGCGGCGCCGTGGGCGACGTTCTTCTTCTCCTTGCGGCGGACCTTCTTGGCACCAGCCGCGGTGCGAGCCCTGGGAGGCATGTCTCTCCGGTCTGTGTCTGTGTTCGTGGCCTGGTCGTGCAGGTGGTGCTGGGGCGTCCCCGTCGGTCCGGCCCTACGGACTCAGCGAGAGGGACGCCGTCGTGCTCAGATCAGCGAGCCTTCTTCTTGCCCGCGATGGTCTTGCGCGGGCCCTTGCTCGAGCGCGCGTTCGTCTTGGTGCGCTGACCGTGGACGGGAAGTCCGCGGCGGTGACGCAGCCCCTGGTAGCAGCCGATCTCCACCTTGCGGCGGATGTCGCCGGCCACCTCGCGGCGCAGGTCACCCTCGACGCGGAAGTGCTCGTCGATGTAGTCGCGCAGCTTCAGCAGGTCCTCGTCGCCGAGGTCCTTGACGCGGATGTCGGGGCTGATGCCCGTTCCGGCCAGGGTCTCCTTGGCGTGGGTCTTGCCGATGCCATAGATGTAGGTGAGGGCGATCTCGAGCCGCTTCTCGCGGGGCAGATCCACACCAGCCAGTCGTGCCATGTTCAGGTACTCCCTCAGCCCTGGCGCTGCTTGTGCCGGGCGTTGTCGCAGATGACCATGACCCGGCCGTGCCGGCGGATCACCTTGCACTTGTCACAGATCTTCTTCACCGACGGCTGGACCTTCACCGGTGCCGCCCCTCATTTCTCAGATCGTGTGCCGGCCGCTCCCTGCCCGACGGGCAGTGCGGACACCGGCGATTACTTGTAGCGGTAGACGATGCGGCCGCGGGTCAGGTCGTAGGGCGAGAGCTCCACGACCACGCGGTCCTCGGGCAGGATGCGGATGTAGTGCTGGCGCATCTTGCCGCTGATGTGGGCGAGCACCCGGTGACCGTTCTGCAGTTCGACCCGGAACATCGCATTGGGCAGCGGTTCGACGACGCGACCCTCGACCTCGATGGCCCCGTCTTTCTTCGCCATGCCTTGAACGCGCTCCCTGGCTCGGTGGTACTCGGACACCGTTGGTGGTGCTGCGCGCCCGCGCGGAAACTCCGGCGGACGCACACGGTGATTGCAGAACAGGTGGTGCAGGCGCTCTCGCAGAGGGCGTCCCGCGTCACGCGGCCACAGCACGACGACAGGACGGCGCTAGCGCCACAGGGAATCGTACCCCGCCGTCCCATGAGTCACCAACCCGCCCCATGGTGACCACGGTCATGGCCCCGTCGCCGTGGCCGCCGTTCAGGGTCCCGCGCCGAGCCTGCGAGGCAGCAAGGACCCCCTCCCCCTCAGCCCTCTCAGGCTCGGGCCGAGCCTCCGGAGGGGGCCGTCAGGTGCGGGGGGTGACCCCGAACGGCGCGAGGCCGGCGACGCCGCCGTCCTCGGCCGTGAGCACCCACGGCCCCTCGGGCGTGATGGCGACGGTGTGCTCGAAGTGCGCCGCCCGGGAGCCGTCCTTGGTGACGACGGTCCAGCCGTCGTCGAGCTCCAGCGTCGCGGGGTTGCCGACGGTGACCATCGGCTCGATCGCCAGCGCCATGCCCGGCACCAGCTTCGGCCCGCGGCCGGGGCGGCCGTAGTTGAGCACGTGCGGGTCCTGGTGCATCTCCGTGCCGATGCCGTGACCGCCGTAGTGGTCGACGATGCCGTACTCGTGCTGCTCGGCGGCGACGACCTCCTCGACGGCGTGGCTGATGTCGGTCAGCCGCCCCCCGGCCAGCGCGCGGGCCAGACCGGCCCACATGGAGCGCTCGGTGACGGCGAGCAGCCCCGCGTCCTCGGCCGAGGGCTCCCCCACCGTGACGGTGACGGCGGAGTCGCTGTGCCAGCCCTCGAGGATCGCGCCGCAGTCGATGGAGATGTTGTCCCCTGCTGCCAGCCGGCGTTCGGGGTTGGGGATGCCGTGCACGATCTCGTCGTTGATCGACGCGCAGATCGTCCCGGTGAAGCCGTGGTAGCCGAGGAAGTTGGGCACCCCGCCCTGCGAGCGGATGTAGTCCTCGGCGACCGCGTCGAGCTCACCGGTGCTGACGCCGGGAGCGACGGCCGCCTTCACCGCCTTGATCGCGCCCGCGGTCACGAGCCCCGAGGCGCGCATGAGTTCGATCTCGTGCCGTGTCTTGATCTGGATCATGCGTCCACTCCACTTCGCGAGCCACGGCAGGCGGGCGATCACGCCGGTCGCCACGTCGTCCCCGCCTTCAGTCGGAGGTCGGCTGCCCGGTGTCGTCAGCGCCGCACGCGGCGAGCGCGCGGGCGGTGACCTCCTCGACCTCGCCGATCGCGTCGATGCGGGACAGCAACCCCTCGCCCTCGTAGAACCCGGCCACGGGCGCCGTCTGTTCCCGGTAGACCTCCAGCCGGTGGCGGACGGTCTCGGGCTTGTCGTCGTCGCGCTGCACCATCTGGCCGTCGACGAGCATGCGCCGGCCGGAGAGCCGGCGGACCAGCTCCTCCTGGTCGACGACCAGCTCGAGCACGCAGTCGAGGCGGTGCCCGAGCTCGGCGAGGGACTCGCGCAGCTGCTCGGCCTGGGCGATGGTGCGGGGGAAGCCGTCGAGCAGGAAGCCGGCCTTCGCGTCCGGCTCGGCCAGCCGGTCCTTCACCATGGCGACCGTGATCTCGTCGGGGACCAGGTCACCGGCGTCCATGTATGTCTTGGCCTTCCGGCCCAGCTCGGTCTGGCCGCTGACGTTCGCCCGGAAGATGTCGCCGGTCGAGATCGCGGGCACGCCCACCTTGGCGGCGATGATCTGCGCCTGGGTGCCCTTGCCCGCCCCGGGAGGACCCAGCAGGACGACGCGCACTACTTCAGGAACCCTTCGTAGTTGCGCTGGTTGAGCTGCGTCTCGATCTGCTTCACCGTCTCCAACCCCACTCCCACCATGATGAGCACCGCGGTACCGCCGAACGGGAAGTTCTGGTTCTGGCCGGACTGAGTGATCGAGAGGAAGAAGTTGGGCAGGACCGCCACGACTCCCAGGTAGATCGATCCGGGCAGCGTGATCCGGGAGAGTACGTACTGCAGGTACTCGGCGGTGGGCCGGCCGGGGCGGATGCCCGGGATGAAGCCGCCGTAGCGCTTCATGTCATCGGCCCGCTCCTCCGGGTTGAAGGTGATCGACACGTAGAAGTACGTGAAGAACACGATCAGCCCGAAGTACAGCGCGACGTGGAAGGCGCTGCTCTGGTCGATGATGTAGTTCTCGAAAAACTGGCGGACCGGACCGGTGCTGTTGCCCTGCAGCTGCGCGATGAGCTGGGGCAGGTACAGCAGCGACGAGGCGAAGATGACCGGGATGACGCCGGCCTGGTTCACCTTGAGCGGCAGATAGGTCGACGTCCCCCCGTACATGCGGCGGCCGACCATGCGCTTGGCGTACTGCACCGGGATGCGCCGCTGCGCCTGCTCGACGTAGACGACGGCGCCGATGATCAGGAGGGCGAAGATGCAGACGACGGTGAAGACCAGGCCACCGCGGGACCGCAGGATCGAGCCGCCCTCGGCCGGGATCCGGGCCGCGATCGAGGTGAAGATCAGCACGGACATGCCGTTGCCGATCCCCTTCTCGGTGAGCAGCTCGCCGAGCCACATGATCAGGGACGTACCGGCGGTGAGGGCCACGACCAGCACGACGGTCGTCCACACCGAGTCCGACGGGATGATCTCCTGCGAGCAGTTCGGGAAGAGCTGACCACTGCGGGCGAGCGCGATGATGCCGGTGCTCTGCAGGATCGCCAGGGCGATCGTCAGGTAACGGGTGTACTGGGTCAGCTTGTTCTGACCCGACTGCCCTTCCTTCTTCAGCTGCTCGAACCGCGGGATGACCACGACGAGCAGCTGCACGATGATGCTGGCCGTGATGTACGGCATGATCCCGAGCGCGAACACCGACAGCCGCAGCAGCGCACCGCCGGAGAAGAGGTTGACCAGCGAGTAGACGTCACGCTGGTCGGATGCCTGGGCCTGCGTGAGGCAGGCGTTGATGGCCTTGATCGACACCCCGGGCCCGGGCACGGAGGCACCCAGCCGGTAGATGGCGATCATCGCCAGGGAGAACAGCAGCTTGCGCCGGAGGTCTGGCGTCCGGAACGCCGCGGCGAACGCCTGCAGCACGTGCCCTCCCCTGATCGGTCGAATGAGTGTAAGGACTACCCTGCCCCCCACCGCGCGCAGGCTCGCGGCGGGGCCCTGCAGGGCGGCCGTCGAGCCCGCCCGTGGTGAGGGGCAGGGTCCTTCTTAGATGCGGGTGGTGCTGCCCCCGGCCGCGCCGATCTTCTCGGCCGCCGAGGCGGAGAAGGCGTGGGCCGACACGTCGACCTTCACGCCGCCGAGGTCGCCGGTGCCGAGGACCTTGACCGGCTGACCGCGCCGGACGGCGCCGGCGTCGGCCAGGCTGTCCGGGTCGATCGTGCCGCCCTGCGGGAAGAGGGCGGCGATCCGGTCGAGGTTCACGACCTGGAAGACGACCTTGTTGTTGTTCTTGAAGCCCGAGAGCTTGGGCAGCCGCATGTACAGCGGCGTCTGACCACCCTCGAACCGCGCGGAGGTGTTGCCACGCGCGCCGGTGCCCTTGGTACCGCGACCGGCGGTCTTGCCCTTGGAGCCCTCACCGCGACCCACGCGGGTCTTCGGGGTGACGGCGCCGGGGGCCGGGCGCAGGTGATGAACCTTCAGAGTCATAGCGAGTCTTTCCTCAGACTTCCTCGACGCGCACGAGGTGCGGCACCGTCGCGACCATCCCGCGGATCTCGGGACGGTCCTCCTGCACGACCGAGTCGTTGATCCGCTTGAGCCCCAGCGAACGCAGCGTCTGGCGCTGGTTCGGCTTGGTGCCGATCCCCGACTTGATCTGGGTGACCTTCAGCTGCGCCATCTCAGACCCCCTGGCCCGCACGGGCACGGAGCATGGCAGCCGGGGCGACGTCCTCGAGGGGCAGTCCGCGGCGGGCCGCGATCTCCTCGGGGCGGACGAGGTCCTTCAGCGCCTGCATCGTGGCGTGCACGATGTTGATCGGGTTCGAGGAACCCAGGCTCTTGGAGAGCACGTCGTGGATGCCGGCGCACTCGAGGACGGCACGCACCGGGCCACCGGCGATGACACCGGTACCGGGGCTGGCCGGCTTGAGCAGCACCACACCGGCCGCCGCCTCACCCTGCACCGGGTGCGGGATGGTGCTGGCGATGCGGGGCACCTTGTAGAAGTGCTTCTTGGCCTCCTCGACGCCCTTGGCGATGGCCGCGGGCACCTCCTTGGCCTTGCCGTAACCGACGCCCACGGTGCCGTCGCCGTCGCCCACGATCACGAGAGCGGTGAAGCTGAAGCGCCGACCGCCCTTGACGACCTTGGACACGCGGTTGATGGCCACCACGCGCTCGATGTAGTTGCTCTTCTCGGCGGGTGCGCCACCGGGGCCCCGCCCGCCGTCACGACGGTCACGGCGGTCGTTGCCGCCGCCGGCGCCGCCGCCGCGTCGCTGTGGTCCTGGCATCAGACGTCCCTCTCGATCTGCTTGTAAGTCATCAGAAGTCCAGCCCGCCCTCGCGGGCGCCGTCGGCCAGCGCGGCGATGCGACCGGCGTACCGGTTGCCGCCACGGTCGAAGACGACCGCGCTGATGCCGGCGGCCTTGGCCCGCTCGGCGATCTGCGCGCCGACCTGGCGGGCCAGGGCGGACTTGTCGCCGTCGGCCCCGCGCAGGCCCATGGTCGACGCGGCGGCCAGCGTGCGGCCGACGGTGTCGTCGACGAGCTGCACGTGGATGTGCCGCGAGCTGCGCTTGACCACCAGGCGCGGACGCTCCGGGGTGCCGGAGACGCGCTTGCGCAGGCGGTTGTGCCGGCGCAGCCGCGAGACGCGGCGCGCCGTGCTGACGTCGGTGCCGACGGGCTTGTGGCCGCCGGCCTTCTCGTTCTTCGCTGCCTGAGCCATCACTTGCCCGTCTTCCCGACCTTGCGCTTGACGACCTCGCCCTGGTACCGCACGCCCTTGCCCTTGTACGGGTCGGGCTTGCGGATCTTGCGGATCTTGGCGGCGACCTCGCCCACCTGCTGCTTGTCGATGCCGGTCACCCGCAGTCGCGTCGGGGACTCGACCGCGAAGGTGATCCCCTCGGGGGCCTTCACCGGCACGGGGTGGCTGAAGCCCAGGGCGAACTCGAGGTCCGAGCCGCGCGCCTGGACGCGGTAGCCGACACCGACGATCTCGAGGGTCTTGGTGTAGCCCTCGGTGACGCCGGTGATCATGTTGGCGATCAGCGTGCGCGAGAGCCCGTGGAGGGCCCGGCTCTGCCGCTCGTCATCCGGCCGCTGCACCTGCAGCGTGCCGTCGTCGTTGCGCGCCACCGTGATGGGCGTCGCGACCGTGTGGCTCAGCGAGCCCTTGGGGCCCTTGACGTTGACCGTCTGGCCGTCGATGGCGACGTCCACACCACTGGGCACGGGGATCGGGAGTCGTCCGATTCGTGACATCTTCGTTCGCTCCCTTACCAGACGTAGGCGAGGACTTCCCCACCCACGCCCTTCTTGTTCGCCTGCTTGTCGGTCAGCAGCCCGGTGGAGGTGGAGATGATCGCCACGCCCAGCCCGCCGAGGACCTTGGGCAGCGAGTTCGACTTCGCGTACACCCGGAGGCCGGGCTTGGACACGCGCCGGACGCCGGCGATGCTGCGCTCGCGGTTCGGGCCGTACTTCAGGTCGATCTGCAGCTGCTTGAAGGTGCTGCCGTCCTTCTCGACGTCCTTGACGGCCCAGCCGGCGATGTAGCCCTCCTGCTGGAGGATCTCGGCGATGTGCGTCTTGAGCTTCGAGGACGGCATGATCGCGGAGTCGTGGTACGCCTGGTTGGCGTTCCGCAGACGCGTGAGCATGTCCGCGATGGGGTCGGTCATCGTCATGACGGGTGGTGCCTCTCTCGCCGCGGTTCCTCGTGCGCTGGGTCTCGGAGACTTGGCGCGGGGCCTATCGGCGATCGGTGGTGCTTCGGATGTTGAGGTGGTGCGTCCCTTACCAGCTGGACTTGCGCACGCCGGGGAGTTCTCCGGCGTGGGCCATCTCCCGCAGGCAGATCCGGCAGAGGCCGAACTTGCGGAAGACCGAGTGCGGACGACCGCACCGCTGGCAACGGGTGTATCCGCGGACGGCGAACTTGGGCTTGCGGTTCGCCTTCTCGATCAGAGCCTTCTTGGCCATTGGTTTCTCCTACCGGCTCAGCGGGTGGTGGCCACGACGGGCTGACCGGCGAAGGGGAAACCCAGCTGGCGGAGCAGCTCGCGACCCTCGTCGTCGTTCGTGGCGGTGGTGACCAGCGTGATGTCCATGCCGCGCGGTCGGTCGATCCTGTCGACGTCGATCTCGCGGAACATCGACTGCTCCGTCAGACCGAACGTGTAGTTGCCGTGGCCGTCGAACTGCTTGGCGTTCAGGCCGCGGAAGTCACGGATTCGGGGCAGGGCCAGCGAGAGCAGGCGGTCGAGGAACTCCCACATGCGGTCGCCGCGGAGGGTCACCTTCGCGCCGATCGGCATGCCCTCGCGCAGCTTGAACTGCGCGATGGACTTGCGGGCCTTTACGACGGCCGGCTTCTGACCGGTGATGGCGGTCAGGTCGCGGACGGCGCCGTCCATCAGCTTCGCGTCGCGGGTCGCCTCGCCGACGCCCATGTTGACGACGATCTTCGTCAGACGCGGGATCTGCATGACGTTGTCGAAGCCGAACTCGTTCTGCAGCGCCGGCGCGATGTCCTCGCGGTAGCGGGCGAGCAGCCGGGGGAGCTCACGGGTGGGTGCAGTCATGATCAGAGGTCCTTACCGGTGCGCCGCGAGACCCGGATGTTGCGGCCTTCTTCGTCCTTGCGGTAACCGACCCGGGTCGGCTTGTCCTCGGAGTCGATCACCATCACGTTGCTCACGTGGATGCGCGCCTCCTGCGTGACGATCCCGCCCTGCTGGGCGCCGCGCTGGGACTGGCTGATGCGGGTGTGCTTCTTCACCCGGCCGACGCCCTCGACGAGCACCTTCTGGTCCTTCGGGAAGGCGGCGATGACGCGGCCCTTGGCACCCTTGTCCTTGCCGGTCAGCACGAGGACGGTGTCGCCCTTCTTGACCTTCATGGACGGGGTCTTTCCGTTGCTGACGCCCTTGGTGGCAGCCATGATCACAAAACCTCCGGGGCGAGGGAGATGATCCGCATGAAGCGCTTGTCACGGAGCTCGCGGCCCACCGGGCCGAAGATGCGCGTGCCGCGCGGGTCGCCAGTGTCACGGATGATGACCGCGGCGTTCTCGTCGAAGCGGATGTAGGAGCCGTCCGGACGACGGCGCTCCTTCACCGTGCGGACGACGACGGCCTTGACCACGTCGCCCTTCTTGACCCCGGCGCCGGGCAACGCGTCCTTGACGGTGCCGACGATGATGTCGCCGATGCCCGCGTAGCGCCGCCCGGAACCGCCGAGCACCCGGATGCAGAGGAGTTCCTTCGCCCCGGTGTTGTCGGCGACTCGCAGTCGCGACTCCTGCTGGATCACGTCCCTTACTCCCAAATCTCAGTTGTGACAGCCGGGCCGGATCGGTGAACCGGCTGTCCGGAACCCGCGTGCGGACGCACCGACAGCGAGTGCTGCCGGTGCGTCCGAGGCACGGGATCCGGGATGTGGCGCGCTACCCCCGTGACCGAGGACGTTGCGCGCCAGTCGTCCAGAGTACGCGTACTCGGACCGCCTTCGTGATACGGCCCCGGAGGACCGCCTCCTGCATGGACGTGCGGCTTACTTGGCCTTCTCGATGACCTCGAGCAGCCGCCACCGCTTGGTGGCGGACGTCGGCCGGGTCTCCATGATCTGCACGCGGTCCCCGATGCCGGCGACCCCCTGCTCGTCGTGCGCCTTGAGCTTGCTCGTGCGCCGGATGACCTTGCCGTAGAGGCCGTGCTTCACGCGGTCCTCGACCTCGACGACGATGGTCTTCTCCATCTTGTCGCTGACGACGAGGCCCTCACGGACCTTGCGGTAGCCACGGCCGGCCAGGCCAGGTCCGCTGGAGGCTGCATTGTTCTCGGCGGTGGCCGACTGGGTCTCGCTCATGCCACACCCTCGTTCGGGGCGACCGAGAGACCCAGCTCGCGCTCGCGCATGATCGTGTAGATCCGGGCGATGTCGCGGCGGACGGTCTGCAGTCGCCGGTTGTTGTCCAGCTGGCCGGTGGCCACCTGGAACCGCAGGTTGAACAGTTCTTCCTTCGACTCACGCAGCCGCGTGGCGAGCTCGTCCACGGAGAGCTCGCGGAGCTCGGGAGCGGTCAGACCGGCGGCCATCACACTTCTCCTTCACGCGTGATGAAGCGGCACTTCATGGGGAGCTTGTGGATCGCGCGGCGCATGGCCTCACGAGCCACGGGCTCGGCGACACCCGAGAGCTCGAACATGATGCGGCCGGGCTTCACGTTGGCGACCCACCACTCGGGCGAACCCTTACCGGAACCCATGCGGGTCTCGGCCGGCTTCTTCGTGAGCGGACGGTCGGGGTAGATCGAGATCCACACCTTGCCGCCACGCTTGATGTGGCGGGTCATGGCGATACGAGCGGACTCGATCTGGCGGTTCGTGACGTACGCCGGCTCCAGGGCCTGGATGGCGAACTCACCGAAGTTGATCGCGGTGCCGCCCTTGGCCTTGCCGGAGCGGCTCGGGTGGTGCTGCTTGCGGTGCTTGACGCGCCGTGGGATGAGCATGGCTCAGCTCTCCGTGTTCTCGGTGGCCGTCGTCTCGGTGGCGGCGGACTCGGCGGCCGCGGTGGCCTCCGGACCGGCGACCTCGGCCACGGTCGTCTCGGGCGCGACCTCGCCGGAGGTCACGACGGCGGTGCTGGCCTCCGGGGCGGTGTCGACCGCCGGCCCGGTGGTCGACTCCGCCGCTGCGCGACCGGCCTCGGTGCCGCCCGCCGTCGTGCCGGACGAGCCGGACCGACGCTGGGGACGCTGGGCCCGCTCGCGGCGCTGCTGACGCTGGGCGAGGGCCTCGAGGGCCTCCCGCTCGGCGCGCGAACCGCTGGCGTCACCCTTGTAGATCCACACCTTCACGCCGATGCGGCCGAAGGTGGTCCGGGCCTCGTAAATGCCGTAGTCGATGTTCGCGCGCAGCGTGTGCAGCGGCACACGACCCTCGCGGTAGAACTCCGACCGGCTCATCTCGGTGCCGCCCAGGCGACCGGAGCACTGCACCCGGATGCCCTTGACCTGCGGGCTGCGCTGCGCCGACTGCATCGCCTTGCGCATGGCCCGGCGGAAGCTGACGCGGCTGGAGAGCTGCTCGGCCACACCCTGCGCGACGAGCTGGGCGTCGGACTCGGGGTTCTTGACCTCGAGGATGTTGAGCTGCACCTGCTTGCCGGTGAGCTTCTCGAGCTCACCGCGGATGCGGTCGGCTTCCGCGCCGCGGCGGCCGATGACGATGCCCGGCCGGGCGGTGTGGATGTCGACGCGGACCCGGTCACGGGTGCGCTCGATCTCGACCTTGGAGATGCCGGCCCGCTCCATGCCCTTGGACATGAGCTTGCGGATCGCGACGTCTTCCTTGACGTAGTCCTTGTACAGCTTGTCCGCATACCACCGGGACTTGTAGTCGGTGGTGATCCCGAGTCGGAACCCGTGCGGGTTGACCTTCTGACCCACTAGCGGGTCCCTCCCCTCTTGTTGGCCTGCTGCTGCCCTGTCTGCTGCGAGGCGGGACCGGACTGACCGGTCTCCCGGCGTGCCTTGCGCGACTTGGCCGCCAGCTGCTCGCTGACCGCCACCTCGCTCACCTCGACGGTGATGTGGCTCGTGCGCTTGTTGATCCGGAACGCACGGCCCTGGGCCCGCGGGCGGATCCGCTTGAGCGTCGGTCCCTCGTCCACGTACGCGGCGCTGACCACGAGGGCGGCCGGGTCCAGACGCAGGTTGTGCTCGGCGTTGGCCACGGCGCTGGCAACCACCTTGGCCACCGGCTCGCTGGCGCTCTGCGGCGCGAAGCGCAGCAGAGCGAGCGCCTCGTCGGTCGGCAGGTAGCGGATCAGGTCCACCACCCGGCGCGCCTTCATGGGGGTCACGCGGACGAACCGGGCCGTAGCCCGGGCGACCGGCGCCTCCTGTCCCAACTGGGAAGTCATCTCAATCTCTCTCTACCTGGTCGGCGCTCGGTCAGCCCCGCCGCGAACGGCGGTCGTCCTTCACGTGCCCACGGAAGGTGCGCGTGGGCGCGAACTCGCCGAGCTTGTGCCCGACCATCGCCTCGGTCACGAAGACCGGGACGTGCTTGCGGCCGTCGTGCACGGCGATCGTGTGCCCGAGCATGTCGGGGATGATCGTCGAGCGCCGCGACCAGGTGCGGATCACGTTCTTGGTGCCCTTTTCGTTCTGGGCGTCCACCTTGGCGAGCAGGTGGTCGTCGACGAACGGGCCCTTCTTCAGGCTGCGTGGCATGTCTGTCGAGCTCCTCTACCCGCTCAGCGCTTCTTGTTGGTGCGCCGGCGGCGCACGATCAGGGCGTCACTGGCCTTCCGCTTGCGCGTCCGGCCCTCCGGCTTGCCGTTCGGGTTGACCGGGTGGCGACCACCGGAGGTCTTGCCCTCACCACCACCGTGCGGGTGGTCCACCGGGTTCATGGCGACACCACGGACGGTCGGGCGCTTGCCCTTCCACCGCATGCGGCCGGCCTTGCCCCAGTTGATGTTCGACTGCTCGGCGTTGCCCACCTCGCCGACGGTCGCGCGGCAGCGCACGTCGACGTTGCGGATCTCGCCCGACGGCATGCGCAGCTGCGCGTGCCGACCCTCACGGGCGACCAGCTGGACGCTGGTACCTGCGGAGCGGGCGATCTTGGCGCCGCCACCGGGACGGAGCTCGATGGCGTGAACGACCGTGCCGACGGGGATGTTCCGCAGCGGCAGGTTGTTGCCGGGCTTGATGTCGGCCGAGGGGCCGCACTCCACCGTGTCGCCCTGCTTCAGGCGGGCCGGCGCGATGATGTAGCGCTTCTCGCCGTCCGCGTAGTGGAGCAGCGCGATGCGCGACGTCCGGTTCGGGTCGTACTCGATGTGCGCGACCTTGGCCGGCACGCCGTCCTTGTCGGCCCGACGGAAGTCGATCAGGCGGTAGGCCCTCTTGTGGCCGCCACCCTGGTGGCGAGCGGTGACCTTGCCGTGGACGTTGCGTCCACCGCGGCCGTGCAGCGGCCGGACCAGCGACTTCTCGGGATGGTCGCGGGTGACCTCGGCGAAGTCGGCGACGCTGGAGCCGCGGCGGCCCGGCGTCGTCGGCTTGTACTTGCGGATAGCCATTGCTGACTCAGTCCTCTATCTCTGCTGGTCCGTTGGGTCCGGGGCGATGGGGTGGGCTGGTAACCCAGCTCAGGCGCCCGGACCGCCGAAGATCTCGATGCGGTCGCCGGGGGCGAGCGAGACGATGGCGCGCTTGGTGTCCTTGCGCTTGCCCATCTGCGCGCCCCGGCTGCGCTTGCGCTTACCCTGACGGTTGATCGTGTTCACGCCGAGGACCTTCACGTTGAAGATCTGCTCGACCGCGATCTTGATCTGCGTCTTGTTGGCCTCGGGCAGCACGATGAACGTGTACTGGTTCTCGTCGATGAGCCCGTAGCTCTTCTCCGAGATGACCGGGGCGAGCAGGACGTCCCGGGGGTCGCGGACGCTCATGCCTTCTCCTCGGTGTCAGTGGTGTCGGACGGCGCCTGCGCGTCGGGACCCGCGTCGGCGACCTCGGCCAGCTCGGCGGGGGCCTTGGCGGCCTCCTCCGGGGTGGACGGCGCCACGTCGTCGGTGGAGGCGTCGGCCGCCTTCTTGGCCGGCGCCTTCTTGGCCGGGGCCTTCTTCGCGGCGGCCTTCTTGGCCGGAGCCGGCTCGGCGCCGGTCACCGTCTCGACCGTCCCCTCACCCTCCGCGGGAGCGATCGACGGCACGCCGCCGGGCGTCACGTGGGTGGCCAGGTCCGGCAGCTCGCCGCCTGCGCCCTCGCCCTTGGTGCGGGCGGTGACGAACTCGGCGAGGGCGGCCTCGGTGAAGACGACCTCGTCGGCCACCAGCACGTCGTAGGTGTTGAGCTGGCCGGCCTCGATCAGGTGCACCTGCGGCAGGTTGCGCAGGCTGACCCAGTTGAGGACGTCCTCGCGGTCCAGCACGACGAGCACGCGCTTGGCCTGCGTGATGGCACCCAGCGTGGCCAGCGCCGTCTTCGTCTTCGGGGCGTCGCCCTCGAGGAAGGCGGAGACCACGTGCACCCGGCCCTCGCGGGCCCGGTCCGAGAGGGCACCGCGCAGCGCGGCGGCCTTCATCTTCTTGGGGGTCTTCTTGCTGTAGTCCCGCGGCTGCGGACCGTGGACGGTGCCACCGCCGGTGAACTGCGGCGCGCGGATCGAGCCCTGACGGGCGCGACCGGTGCCCTTCTGGCGGTAGGGCTTCACGCCACCACCGCTGACCTGGGCGCGCGTCTTGGTCGCGTGCGTGCCCTGGCGGGCCGCGGCCAGCTGGGCCACGACCACCTGGTGCATCAGCGAGACGTTGGCCTCGGCGTCGAAGAGCTCACCCGGCAGCGTCACGCTGCCCTGGGTCTCCCCCGCCGGGGTGCGGACGTCGACCTGACGGTCGGTCCGCGACTGGATGGACTGGCTCACTTGGTGTCACTCCCCACGGGGCCGCCCTTGACCGCGGAGCGGACGAGGAGCAGGCCACCCTTCGGACCGGGAACGGCGCCCTTGATCAGCAGCAGCCCGCGCTCCGTGTCGACCTTGTGCACGACGAGCGACAGCGTCGTGGTGCGGACGGCGCCCATGCGGCCGGCCATGCGCAGGCCCTTGAAGACGCGACCGGGCGTCGAGGCGCCACCGATCGAGCCGGGCGCGCGGTGCTTGCGGTGCGTGCCGTGTCCGGCGCCCAGGCCCTTGAAGCCGTGGCGCTTCATGACACCGGCGGTGCCCTTGCCCTTGCTGGTGCCGATGACGTCGACCTTGGCCACGCCGTCGAACACGTCGGCGGTCAGCTCCTGGCCGACCGTGTACTCGCCGGCGTCGTTGGTGCGCAGTTCCACCAGGTGCCGCCGCGGCGTGACGCCCGCCTTGGTGAAGTGCCCACCCTCGGGCTTGTTCACCTTGCGCGGGTCGATCTCACCGAAACCGAGCTGGACGGCGGAGTAGCCGTCGACCTCGGGGGTGCGCACCTGGGTCACCACACACGGACCCGCCTTGACGACGGTCACCGGCACGAGGCGGTTGTTCTCGTCGAAAACCTGGGTCATCCCCAGCTTCTCGCCGAGGAGACCGCGAAATGTGCTCGCCATGTCTGCTGACTGCCCTTACTGAATGTTGACGTCGACCGAGGCCGGCAGGTCGATGCGCATGAGCGCGTCCACCGTCTTCGGCGTCGGGTCGAGGATGTCGATGAGGCGCTTGTGCGTCCGCATCTCGAAGTGCTCGAACGAGTCCTTGTACTTGTGCGGCGAACGGATCACCGCGTACACGTTCTTCTCCGTCGGCAGAGGCACCGGGCCGACCACACGCGCTCCGGTCTTGGTGACCGTCTCCACGATGCGCCGCGCCGAGGCGTCGATCGCCTCGTGGTCATAGGCCTTCAGCCGGATGCGGATCTTCTGTCCCGCCATCGCTGTCTTCTGCTCCTGCCGATCGGTGTTCACGTGTTCAAAGGTCTGGCCGTGCACGGGTCCGGGGACCCGGGGGACGGGCGGCGGCCGTTCCGGCCGCCGCCCGTCGGGGTGTTACTTGAGGATCTTGGTGACCCGGCCCGCGCCGACGGTGCGGCCACCCTCACGGATGGCGAACCGAAGGCCCTCCTCCATGGCGATGGGCTGGATGAGCTCCACCGTCATCTCGGTGTTGTCGCCGGGCATGACCATCTCGGTGCCGGCGGGCAGCGTCACGACGCCCGTCACGTCCGTCGTCCGGAAGTAGAACTGGGGACGGTAGTTGTTGAAGAACGGCGTGTGACGGCCACCCTCGTCCTTCGAGAGGATGTAGACCGAACCCTCGAAGTTGGTGTGCGGGGTGATCGAACCGGGCTTCACGACGACCTGGCCGCGCTCGACGTCCTCGCGCTTGATGCCGCGCAGCAGCAGACCGACGTTGTCGCCGGCCTGGCCCTGGTCGAGCAGCTTGCGGAACATCTCGACACCGGTGACGGTCGTCTTCGTCGAACCCTCGCGGATACCGACGATCTCGATCTCCTCGGAGACCTTGACGATGCCACGCTCGACGCGGCCGGTGACGACCGTACCGCGACCGGTGATCGTGAAGACGTCCTCGACGGGCATGAGGAACGGCTTGTCGATCTCGCGCTCGGGCTCGGGGATGGCGGTGTCGACCGCGTCCATGAGCTCCATGAGCTTGTTGCCCCACTCGGCGTCGCCCTCGAGCGCCTTGAGCGCCGAGACGCGGACCACGGGGACGTCGTCGCCCGGGAACTCGTACTCGGACAGCAGCTCGCGGACCTCGAGCTCGACGAGCTCCAGGATCTCCTCGTCGTCGACCATGTCGGCCTTGTTCAGCGCGACGACGATGTAGGGGACGCCGACCTGGCGGGCCAGGAGGACGTGCTCCTTGGTCTGCGGCATCGGGCCGTCGGTGGCGGCGACCACGAGGATCGCGCCGTCCATCTGGGCCGCGCCGGTGATCATGTTCTTGATGTAGTCGGCGTGCCCGGGACAGTCGACGTGCGCGTAGTGCCGAGCCTCGGTCTGGTACTCGACGTGCGCGATCGAGATCGTGATGCCGCGGGCCTTCTCCTCGGGCGCCTTGTCGATCTGGTCGAACGCGGACGCCTCGTTGAGGTTCGGGTACTTGTCGTGCAGGACCTTGGTGATCGCCGCGGTCAGCGTCGTCTTCCCGTGGTCGATGTGCCCGATGGTGCCGATGTTGACGTGCGGCTTGGTCCGCTCGAACTTGGCCTTGGCCACTGGGTTCCTCTCCTCGTGGTTACGCAGGTGGTGCGTGCTTGGGGGTCGGGCGGTGCCCGCCGGCCGCGGGCTGGGCCCGCGACCGGTCACTCGTTACTCGCCAGTCGCCTTGGCGATGATCTCCTTGGCGACGTTGGCCGGGACCTCGGCGTACGAGTCGAACACCATGGTGTAGCTCGCCCGTCCCTGGGTGCGGCTGCGCAGGTCGCCCACGTAGCCGAACATCTCCGAGAGCGGGACCAGGGCCCGGACGACGCGGGCGCCGGAGCGCTCCTCCATCGCCTGGATGGTTCCGCGCCGGGAGTTCAGGTCGCCGATGACGTCACCCATGTTCTCCTCCGGGGTGACGACCTCGACGGCCATCAGCGGCTCGAGCAGGGCCGGGCTGGCCTTGCGCGCGGCCTCCTTGAAGACCATCGAGCCGGCGATCTTGAAGGCCATCTCCGAGGAGTCGACCTCGTGGTACTGGCCGTCGAGCAGGGCAGCCTTGACGCCGACCATGGGGTAGCCGGCGAGGACGCCGTACTGCATCGCGTCCTGCATGCCCTGGTCGACCGACGGGATGTACTCCCGCGGGATGCGACCACCGGTGACCTTGTTCTCGAACTCGTAGGTCGGGCCGTCGGCCGTGACCTGCAGGGGCTCGAGGCTGATCTGGACCTTGGCGAACTGGCCCGAGCCACCGGTCTGCTTCTTGTGGGTGTAGTCGGCCCGCTCGACGGTCTTGCGGATCGTCTCGCGGTAGGCGACCTGGGGCTTGCCGACGTTGGCCTCGACGTTGAACTCACGCCGCATGCGGTCGACCAGGATCTCCAGGTGGAGCTCGCCCATGCCCGAGATGACGGTCTGGCCGGTCTCCTCGTCCAGGCGGACCTGGAACGTCGGGTCCTCCTCGGCGAGCTTCTGGATCGCCGTGCCGAGCTTCTCCTGGTCGCTCTTGGTCTTCGGCTCGATGGCCACCGAGATGACCGGGGCCGGGAAGCTCATCGACTCCAGGATGACGGGCTTCTGCGGGTCGCTGAGCGTGTCACCGGTGGTCGTCTGCTTCATGCCGTTGACGGCGACGATCTCGCCGGCGCCCACACCAGCACGCTCTTCACGCTTGTTGGCGTGCATCTGGTAGATCTTGCCGACCCGCTCCTTGCGGTCCTTGGTGCTGTTGAGCACCGGAGAACCGGCGTCCAGCTTGCCCGAGTACACGCGGATGTAGGTCAGCTTGCCCAGGTGCTGGTCGGTCTGGATCTTGAACGCCAGCGCGGAGAACGGCTCGGTCTCGTCGGCGTGCCGCAGGACCTCGGTCTCGCCGTCCAGCGCCGTACCGACGATGGCCTCGATGTCCAGCGGGCTGGGCAGGTAGTCGATGACCGCGTCGAGCATGGGCTGCACGCCCTTGTTCTTGAACGCGGAACCGGTCACGACCGGGTTGACCTGGCCGGCGATGGTCGCCTTCCGGATCGCGGCCTTGATCGTCTCGACCGAGATGTCCTCGCCACCGAGGTAGGACTCCATGATCGAGTCGTCGAAGTCGGAGATGCCCTCGAGCAGCTTCTCGCGGTACTCGGCGGCCTGGTCGGCGAGCTCGGCCGGGATGTCCTCGATCGCGTAGTCCTCACCCAGCTTGGTCTCACCACGCCAGGTCAGGGCCTTCATCTGGACCAGGTCGACGACGCCGATGAAGTCGGCCTCGGCACCGATCGGGATCTGCAGCACCAGCGGGTTGGCACCCAGGCGCTCGACCATCATGTCGACGCAGCGGAAGAAGTTCGCACCGGTGCGGTCGAGCTTGTTGACGAAGCACATGCGCGGAACGCCGTACTTCTCGGCCTGACGCCAGACCTGCTCGGTCTGCGGCTCGACACCGGCGACACCGTCGTAGACGGCGACCGCACCGTCGAGCACACGGAGCGAGCGCTCCACCTCGACGGTGAAGTCGACGTGCCCGGGGGTGTCGATGATGTTGATGTCGTGGTCGTTCCAGACGCACTTCGTCGCGGCCGACGTGATGGTGATGCCGCGCTCCTGCTCCTGCTCCATCCAGTCCATCGTGGCCGCGCCGTCGTGGACCTCACCGATCTTGTAGTTGATACCGGTGTAGAAGAGGATGCGCTCAGTCGTCGTGGTCTTGCCGGCGTCGATGTGCGCCATGATCCCGATGTTGCGGGTCTTGGCGAGCTGGGCCCCTGTGGCCATGTCCTACTCCTCTTCGGTTCGGGTCCGCGTGCGGGTACCGGGGATCGCCCGGGGTCCCGCGGGCAGCGGGTGCTGATGAACGGAGGTCACCAGCGGTAGTGCGCGAAGGCCTTGTTCGACTCGGCCATCTTGTGGGTGTCCTCGCGGCGCTTCACAGCGGCACCGAGGCCGTTGCTCGCGTCGAGGAGCTCGTTCATGAGGCGCTCGGTCATCGTCTTCTCGCGACGGGCGCGGCTGTACTGGATCAGCCAGCGCAGGCCCAGCGTCGTGCTCCGCGAGGCGCGGACCTCGACCGGGACCTGGTAGGTCGCGCCACCGACACGGCGGCTGCGGACCTCGAGGCTCGGCTTCACGTTGTCCAGCGCGCGCTTGAGCGTGACCACCGGGTCGGTGTCGCTCTTCGCGCGGGCGCCCTCGAGGGCGCCGTAGACGATCGCCTCGGCGATCGAGCGCTTGCCGTCGACGAGAACCTTGTTCACCAGCTGGGTGACCAGCTGCGACTGGTACACCGGGTCGACGACCAGCGGCCGCTTCGGCGCGGGGCCCTTGCGAGGCATTAGCTCTTCTCCTTCTTCGCGCCGTAACGGCTGCGAGCCTGCTTGCGGCCACGGACACCCTGGGTGTCCAGCGAGCCACGGATGATCTTGTAGCGCACGCCGGGGAGGTCCTTCACACGGCCGCCGCGCACGAGCACCATCGAGTGCTCCTGCAGGTTGTGGCCGACACCCGGGATGTACGCGGTCACCTCGATGCCACTGGTCAGCCGGACGCGGGCGACCTTGCGCAGCGCGGAGTTCGGCTTCTTCGGAGTCGTCGTGTAGACGCGCGTGCAGACTCCGCGGCGCTGGGGGGAACCCTTCAACGCCGGAGTCTTGGTCTTCTCGACCTTGTCCTCGCGGCCCTTGCGGACCAGCTGGTTGATCGTGGGCATGGGTGGCCTGGATCTCCTACCTGCGCTGGGTCGTGCTGACGATGTGTTGCTCTGCTGGTTGCGCTTGCGGTGCCGGTCCTGCTCCGGGCCCGACGTTCCCGGCCACCGACCACCGTCCGGCCCACGCGGTCGGGCGTGTCGCCCTCCCACGGGCCGGCCGATGAAAGTCGAACCGGACTCCGTCGCCCCTCGCGACTCGGCGCCGCCACTTCTCGGCCGTGGCCGAGCAGTGGTACCCGGCAACCGGAAGGTCACCCAGGCGCACCGCGAACGGGAGCAGCCCAGAGCACCCTGGGCACAGCTGACCACAGTACCCGCGCCCCGGAAGCCGGTCAAAACCGGGTCCCCATGGCCTCGGACACATGTGGCCGACCAGCCCAGGAGGGCTGGTACTCATCCCTCCAACGCAGCCCCACCCGGGTCTCTTCCCGGCCGGCCGTCGAGGGTGGCACGGAGGTTACCCGGCGATGCGGGCGACGGGGTGGCACGGCGCGCGGATCGCCGACGCGCGACGTGCAACGGCGACACGATCGGGTGTTTCGACACCCGGTGGACTTGCTCGCCGTCCGAAATGTCGTATCCCCGGCCTACCGTTCGTGCTGAGAGGCACACGCGGCGTAGCCAGGGGGACAGAGCGATGTACGTGGATTCCGCGCGAGAACTCAAGGCGCGGCTCGCCGACCGGCTGGCCCGGCACGCGCCCCTCGCCGCGAGGCGGCTGGACCCGGCGGGGTGGCGGGTCCCGGCCCTCGGCCTGGTGCCGGTCGGCCCCGACCAGGCCCACCTCGCCATCCGCCTGGTCACGGAGGACGAGGTCGCGGTCGTCCTGTCCGGCCTGGACGAGGTCGTGCTGAAGGAGACCGACCTGCGGGTCATCGGAGCCGTACGGCCGCTCCAGGCACCGGCTGCTCCACCCTCCCCCGCCCCGATCGAGTTGCGGCGGCGGGGCCGTCCGCTGCGGCCGGGGTCGTCCGTGGCACATCCGGCGGTCAGTGCCGGAACGCTCGGTGGCTTCGTCCGCACGAGCGGCCGTCTCGCGATGTTGTCCAACAACCACGTGCTGGCCGCGAGCGACACGGCGGCCGTGGGAGACCCGATCCTCCAGCCCGGTCCGGCCGATGGTGGCGAGGCCATCGACCGGGTGGCGACGTTGGCGGCCTTCGAGCGCTTCCGCAGCGGACAGGCGAGCCTCGTCGACGCGGCGGTGGCCGTGCTGGACGACGGCGTCGCGGCGGATCCCCGCGCCTATCCCGGCGGTCCGCTGAGCGGAGCGGTGCCCGCGAGCATCGACCTGGACCCGGACGAGGAGGTGGAGAAGATCGGCCGCACCACCGCGCACACCGTCGGTCGCATCACGGCGGTGGAGGTCGACGGGGTGGCGGTCCAGTACGACGACGCCGTCCACACCTTCGACGACCAGATCGAGATCGAGGGCCTCGCGGGGGCGTTCAGTGCGGGTGGGGACAGCGGCTCCGTCATCTGGCGCCGTCGTGACAGGGCGGCGCTCGGGCTGCTGTTCGCCGGCAGCACGATGGGCGGCAGTCGCGGTGGCGGAGTGACCTATGCCAACCCACTGGCCACCGTCCTGACGACGCTCGACCTGGAGTGGGTGTCCTCCTGATCGGGGTGCGCAACGGCGCAGAGGTGTCCATCTGCCCGCCGGCAGGGCACTATGGAGCGGTGACCAGCCGAGTTGCCGCGCGTGCCGCGAAGAGCGCCCTTGCCGCCCGGCTCTCCGCCGATCCGGACGTCGTGGGCATCGGGCTGGCCCGTCGGGACGCCGGGTACGTGGTCAAGGTCAACCTTGCCGATGCCGGTGCGGCCGCCCGGGTCCCGGGCTCGGTCGACGGCGTACGCGTCGTCACCGAGGTCACCGGCGCGATCCGTCCACTCTGAGAGAGGGCCTCGTCCCTCTCGTCTCTCTCTCGTCCCTCGCACGCTCGGGACGAGCCTCCGGAGGGGGCCGGTGCGAGGGTCACCCCACCGCTAATCTGCGGTAATGCGCATCGGCATGCAGGTCAGCTACAGCGGTGGGTTCCAGGAGACGGCGGCCGAGATCCGCGACCTCGAAGCGGCCGGGCTCGACGTCGCCGCGGTGGCCGAGGTCTACACGTTCGACGCGGTCAGCCAGCTGGGGTACCTGGCGGCCGTCACCGACCGCGTTGAGCTGCTCAGCGCGATCCTCCCCATCTACAGCCGCACGCCGGCCCTGACCGCCATGACCGCCGCCGGCCTGGACTTCGTCTCCGGCGGCCGCTTCACGCTCGGCCTGGGCGCTTCCGGCCCGCAGGTCATCGAGGGGTGGCACGGCGTCCCTTACGACGCTCCACTGCAGCGCACCCGGGAGATCGTGGAGATCTGCCGCCAGGTCTGGCGCCGTGAGCGGCTGGCGCACGAGGGCAAGAAGTACACCGTCCCCCTGCCGGCCGAGCAGGGGACGGGCCTCGGCAAGCCGCTCAAGCTGATCAACACCCCGGTCCGCGAACGGATCCCCGTCATGCTCGCCGCCCTGGGCCCCAAGAACGTCGAACTGGCCGCCGAGATCGCCGAGGCGTGGGAGCCGATCTTCTTCGTGCCGGAGAAGGCGGCGTCGGTGTGGGGCGAGTCCCTCGCCGCCGGCAGGGCCAAGCGCGACCCGGCGCTGGGGAACCTGCAGGTGGTCACCGGCGTCCCGGTCGCCATCGGGGACGACGTCGAGCCGCTGCTGGACTTCGTGCGCCCAGCCCTGGCGCTCTACATCGGCGGGATGGGCGCCCGCGGCAAGAACTTCTACAACGACCTCGCCGTCCGCTACGGCTACGAGGCGGAAGCGAAGACCATCCAGGACCTCTACCTGGACGGCAAGAAGGACGAGGCCGCCGCGGCGGTGCCCGACGAGCTCGTACGGGCGTCGTCCCTCATCGGTCCCGAGGGTTACGTGGCCGAGCGGATCGCCGCCTTCGCCGAGGCCGGCGTGACGACGCTGATGCTGCAGCCCCTCGACGGCAGCCGCGAGGCCCGTCTGAGGACCGTGGAGACGATGCGCCGCCTCGCCGGATAGCGCTTTGTGGGTGTTGTCCCTGCTTTGTGGGTGCTGCAGAACCCACAAAGCAGCAAGAACACCCGCAAAGCGACGAGTGCACGAAAGGGCCCCGCGGACCTTGCGGTCCACGGGGCCCTTTCGTCACTGCCTAGCTAGGGATTCAGCCCCGCCAGTCGTACTCCTCGAGACGCACGGCCTCGCCGGTGCCCTGACCGAAGACGTCCGGGCTGTAGTACTGCCCGTCGTCGTAGCCGGCCATGGTGTACACCGCGGCGCGGGCCTCCTCGGTCGGCTCGACCGTGATGTTCCGGTAGCGGCTGATGCCCGTACCCGCCGGGATCAGCTTTCCGATGATCACGTTCTCCTTGAGCCCGAGCAGGCTGTCGCTCTTGCCCTGGATCGCGGCGTCGGTGAGCACCTTCGTCGTCTCCTGGAAGGAGGCGGCCGACAGCCACGACTCGGTCGCGAGCGAGGCCTTGGTGATGCCCATGAGGACCGGACGGGCCGAGGCCGGCTCGCCGCCCTCGGCGACGACGCGGCGGTTCTCGGTCTCGAACAGCGTCCGCTCGACCAGCGCACCGGGCAGGAACTCCGTCGCGCCCGAGTCGATGATGGTCACCCGCTTCAGCATCTGCCGGATGATCACCTCGATGTGCTTGTCGTGGATCGACACACCCTGGCTGCGGTAGACCTCCTGGACCTCGCGGACCAGGTGCAGCTGCACCTCGCGGGGGCCCATGATCCGCAGCACCTCGTGCGGGTCGACGGCACCCTCGGTGAGCTGCTCGCCCACCTCGACGTGCGCACCGTCCTCGACGCGCAGCCGCGAGCGACGCGACAGCTTGTCGTAGACGACCTCGTCCGACCCGTCGTCCGGGGTGATGGTCAGCTTGCGGAACTGCTCGCCGTCCTCGATCCGGACGGTGCCCGCCAGCTCGGCGATCGGGGCCTTGCCCTTGGGGACGCGGGCCTCGAAGAGCTCCACCACACGCGGCAGACCGTGGGTGATGTCCTCACCCGCGACACCACCGGTGTGGAAGGTGCGCATCGTCAGCTGGGTGCCGGGCTCACCGATCGACTGGGCGGCGATGATGCCGACCGCCTCGCCGACGTCGACCAGCTTGCCGCTGGCCAGCGACCGGCCGTAGCAGGTGGCGCAGGTGCCCACGAGCGACTCGCAGGTCAGGACCACGCGGACCTTGACCTCCGCGACCCCCGCCTCGATCAGCGCCGCGATGAGCACGTCACCGAGGTCGGCACCGGCCTCCGCAATGACCGTCCCGTCCTCGGCCACCGCATCGGCGGCCAGGGCGCGGGCGTAGACGCTGGTCTCGACGTGCGCGTCACGCACCAGCGTGCCGTCGACGACGGTGCCGATCGGCATGATCACGCCGCGGTCGGTGCCGCAGTCCTCCTCGCGGATGATGACGTCCTGCGAGACGTCGACCAACCGGCGGGTGAGGTAGCCGGAGTCGGCCGTGCGGAGCGCGGTGTCGGCCAGACCCTTGCGGGCACCGTGCGTGGAGATGAAGTACTCCAGCACGGACAGACCCTCCCGGAAGTTGGCCTTGATCGGCCGCGGGATGATCTCGCCCTTCGGGTTGGCGACCAGACCACGCATACCGGCGATCTGGCTGATCTGCATCATGTTGCCTCGGGCGCCCGAGTTGACCATGACCCAGACCGGGTTGGTGGTCGGGAAGTTGTCGACCATCGCCTGGCTGACCTCGGCCCGCGCGCGGGTCCAGATCTCGATCAGCTCGCCACGACGCTCGGTGTCGGTGATGACACCGCGCTCGTACTGCTTCTCGATCTTGCGGGCCTCGTCCTCGTGCCGGTCCAGGATCGCCTGCTTCACCGGCGGCGTCACGACGTCGTCGATGGCGATCGTGACGCCCGAGCGGGTCGCCCAGCGGAAGCCGGCCGACTTGAGGGCGTCGAGGGTCGCCGCCACCTGCACCTTGGGGTAGCGCTCGGCGAGGTCGTTGACGATCGCCCCGAGCTCCTTCTTCGGCACCTGGTAGTTGACGAAGCGGTAGTCCTCGGGCAGGGCCTCGTTGAACAGCACCCGGCCCAGGCTGGTCTCGACCAGCGCCGGCAGACCCGGCGTCCAGTCCTCCGGCTGCTCCCACGGCTCGTTGACCTTGCCGTTGTCGACGCCGAACACCTCGTCGAGGCGGATCAGCGCCCGCTCCTGCAGACCCAGCGCACCCTTGTCGTAGGCCATGATCGCCTCGGCGGCCGAACCGAAGGCGGCCGGCTGGCCACCGTCGGCCTCGTGCCGCGAGGCGACGAGGGTCGTGAGGTGGTACAGGCCCAGCACCATGTCCTGGGTCGGCGCCGTGATCGGACGACCGTCGGCCGGGCTCAGGATGTTGTTCGACGACAGCATCAGGATCCGGGCCTCGGCCTGCGCCTCGGCCGACAGCGGCAGGTGCACCGCCATCTGGTCACCGTCGAAGTCCGCGTTGAACGCGGTGCAGACGAGCGGGTGGATCTGGATGGCCTTGCCCTCGACCAGCTGCGGCTCGAAGGCCTGGATGCCCAGGCGGTGCAGCGTCGGCGCGCGGTTGAGCAGCACCGGGTGCTCGGTGATGACCTCTTCCAGCACGTCCCAGACGACGGGGCGCGCACGCTCGACCATCCGCTTGGCGGACTTGATGTTCTGCGCGTGGTTGAGGTCGACCAGCCGCTTCATGACGAAGGGCTTGAACAGCTCCAGCGCCATCTGCTTGGGCAGACCGCACTGGTGCAGCTTCAGCTGCGGGCCGACGACGATGACCGAACGGCCGGAGTAGTCGACGCGCTTGCCGAGCAGGTTCTGGCGGAACCGGCCCTGCTTGCCCTTGAGCAGGTCGCTCAGGGACTTGAGGGGACGGTTGCCCGGACCGGTGACCGGCCGGCCGCGACGGCCGTTGTCGAACAGCGCGTCCACGGACTCCTGGAGCATCCGCTTCTCGTTGTTCACGATGATCTCGGGCGCGCCGAGGTCGAGCAGACGCTTGAGCCGGTTGTTCCGGTTGATCACGCGGCGGTACAGGTCGTTCATGTCGCTGGTCGCGAAGCGGCCACCGTCGAGCTGCACCATCGGGCGCAGGTCCGGCGGGATGACCGGGACGCAGTCCAGCACCATGCCCATGGGCGAGTTGCGGGTCTGCAGGAAGGCAGCCACGACCTTCAGTCGCTTGAGGGCGCGCAGCTTGCGCTGGCCCTTGCCGCTGCGGATGGTCTCGCGCAGCGAGGCGGCCTCGGCGTCGAGGTCGAAGTCGGCCAGCAGCTTCTGCAGCGCCGCGGCACCCATGCCGCCCTCGAAGTACTCACCGAAGCGGTCCCGCAGCTCGCGGTAGAGACCCTCGTCCGCGATGAGCTGCTTGACCTCCAGCTTGCGGAAGGTGTCGAGCACCTCCTCGAGACGGTCGATCTCGCGCTGGGCGCGGTCACGCAGCTGGCGCATCTCGCGCTCGCCACCCTCACGCACCTTGCGGCGGACGTCGGACTTGGCGCCCTCCGCCTCGAGCTCGGCCAGGTCGGCCTCGAGCTTCTGCTGGCGCGCCTCGACCGTGGAGTCGCGGGCGTCCTCGAGGTTGTGCTTCTCGGCGCTGATCTCGGCCTCGATGGTCGGGAGGTCGCGGTGCCGCGCCTCGTCGTCCACCGTGGTGATCAGGTAGGCCGCGAAGTAGATGATCTTCTCGAGGTCCTTGGGCGCCAGGTCGAGCAGGTAGCCAAGGCGCGAGGGGACGCCCTTGAAGAACCAGATGTGGGTGACCGGAGCGGCGAGCTCGATGTGGCCCATGCGCTCGCGGCGGACCTTGGCCCGGGTCACCTCGACGCCGCAGCGCTCGCAGATGATGCCCTTGAACCGGACCCGCTTGTACTTACCGCAGTAGCACTCCCAGTCCCGGGTGGGACCGAAGATCTTCTCGCAGAAGAGACCGTCCTTCTCCGGACGCAGCGTCCGGTAGTTGATGGTCTCTGGCTTCTTCACCTCACCGTGCGACCACTGGCGGATGTCCTCGCCGGTGGCCAGACCGATGCGCAACTCGTCGAAGAAGTTGACGTCCAGCAAGTTGATGACCCCTTTCCGGGGCTCGTTACGGAATTACTGATCGATGGGTGGGCGCGCGGGCCGGCCATTCGGCCGGCCCGCGGCCGATCACACGTCTTCGACCGAGGAAGGCTCGCGGCGGGACAGGTCGATGCCCAGCTCCTCCGCGGCCCGGAAGACCTCGTCGTCGGTGTCACGCAGCTCGATCGCCTGGCCGTCGCCGGAGAGCACCTCGACGTTCAGGCACAGCGACTGCAGCTCCTTGAGCAACACCTTGAACGACTCGGGGATGCCCGGCTCGGGGATGTTCTCGCCCTTGACGATGGCCTCGTAGACCTTGACGCGACCCAGGATGTCGTCGGACTTGATGGTGAGCAGCTCCTGCAGCGCGTAGGCCGCGCCGTAGGCCTGCATCGCCCAGCACTCCATCTCACCGAAGCGCTGACCACCGAACTGCGCCTTACCACCCAGCGGCTGCTGCGTGATCATCGAGTACGGGCCGGTCGAACGGGCGTGGATCTTGTCGTCGACCAGGTGCAGCAGCTTCAGGATGTAGACGTAGCCCACGGCGATCGGCTCGGGGTAGGGCTCCCCGGAACGGCCGTCGAACAGCCGCGCCTTGCCCGTCTCCTCGACCATGCGATCGCCGTCGCGGTTCGGCGTCGTCGAGCCGAGGAGGCCGATGATCTCGTCCTCCTTGGCGCCGTCGAACACCGGCGTCGCGGTGCGGGTGCCCGGCGCCGCCGCCTTCGCCGCCTCGGGCAGGTTGGCCGCCCAGTCGGGGGTGCCCTCGACCTGCCAGCCCTGCTTCGCGATCCACCCGAGGTGCATCTCCAGCACCTGGCCGACGTTCATGCGGCCGGGCACACCGAGCGGGTTGAGGACGATGTCGACCGGGGTGCCGTCCGCGAGGAACGGCATGTCCTCCTGCGGCAGGATCTTCGAGATGACGCCCTTGTTGCCGTGGCGTCCGGCGAGCTTGTCGCCGTCGGAGATCTTGCGCATCTGGGCGACATAGACCCGGATCAGCTCGTTGACGCCGGCCGGCAGCTCGTCGCCGTCCTCGCGCGAGAACACGCGGACGCCGATGACCTTGCCCGACTCACCGTGCTTGACCTTCAGCGACGTGTCGCGGACCTCGCGCGCCTTCTCACCGAAGATCGCGCGGAGCAGCCGCTCCTCGGGGGTCAGCTCGGTCTCGCCCTTGGGCGTGACCTTGCCGACGAGGATGTCGCCGGGGACGACCTCGGCACCGATGCGGATGATGCCGCGCTCGTCGAGGTCGGCGAGGACCTCCTCGGAGACGTTCGGGATGTCCCGGGTGATCTCCTCGGCACCGAGCTTGGTGTCGCGGGCGTCCACCTCGAACTCCTCGATGTGGATCGAGGACAGGACGTCGTCCTGCACGAGGCGCTGCGACAGGATGATCGCGTCCTCGTAGTTGTGGCCTTCCCACGGCATGAAGGCGACGAGCAGGTTCTTGCCCAGCGCCATCTCGCCCTCGTCGGTGCACGGACCGTCGGCGATGACCTGGCCGACCTCGACCCGCTGGCCCTCCTCGACGACCGGGGACTGGTTGATCGACGTCCCCTGGTTCGAGCGGCGGAACTTCAGCAGGCGGTAGGTCTGCCGGGTGCCGTCGTCGGCCATGACGGTGACGTAGTCGGCGGTGGAGTCCTCGACCACACCGGCCTTCTCGGCCACGACCACGTCGCCGGCGTCGACGGCGGCACGCAGCTCCATGCCGGTGCCGACCAGCGGCGCCTCGCTGCGCAGCAGCGGAACGGCCTGACGCTGCATGTTCGCGCCCATGAGCGCGCGGTTGGCGTCGTCGTGCTCGAGGAACGGGATCATCGCCGTCGCGACCGAGGTCATCTGCCGCGGCGAGACGTCCATGTAGTCGACGCTCTCGGGAGCGAGGTAGTCGACCTCACCGCCCTTGGTTCGCACCAGGACGCGGTCCTCGGCGAACCGCCCCTGCGCGTCCAGCGGCGAGTTGGCCTGGGCGACGACGAAGCGGTCCTCCTCGTCGGCGGTCAGGTAGTCGATCTGGTCGGTGACGGTGCCGTTCTCGACCCGGCGGTACGGGGTCTCGATGAAGCCGAACGGGTTGACCCGCGCGAACGCCGACAGCGAGCCGATCAGGCCGATGTTCGGGCCTTCCGGCGTCTCGATCGGGCACATCCGGCCGTAGTGGCTCGGGTGCACGTCGCGGACCTCCATGCCGGCCCGCTCACGCGACAGACCACCCGGGCCCAGCGCCGACAGGCGGCGCTTGTGGGTAAGGCCCGCGAGCGGGTTGGTCTGGTCCATGAACTGGGACAGCTGGCTGGTGCCGAAGAACTCCTTGATGGAGGCGACGACCGGCCGGATGTTGATCAGGGTCTGCGGCGTGATCGCCTCGACGTCCTGGGTCGTCATCCGCTCGCGGACCACGCGCTCCATGCGGGAGAGGCCGACCCGGATCTGGTTCTGGATCAGCTCGCCGACGGTGCGCAGGCGACGGTTGCCGAAATGGTCGATGTCGTCGACACCGTGGTCGGGCTCGCCGGCGTGGAGACGCACGACGTACTCGATGGTGGCGACGATGTCGTCCTCGGTCAGCGTCTGCGTGGCCTGGGGCACGGACACGCCGAGCTTCTTGTTGACCTTGTACCGGCCGACCTTGGCCAGGTCGTAGCGCTTCGGGTTGAAGAACAGGTTCTCCAGCAGCGCCTGCGCCGACTCACGCGTCGGCGGCTCGCCCGGCCGCAGCTTGCGGTAGATGTCGAGCAGGGCCTCGTCCTGCCCGGCGATGTGGTCCTTCTCCAGGGTGGCCAGCACCGTGGGCGACCACTGGAAGTGCTCGCGGATGCGGTCCTCGGTCCAGCCCAGGGCCTTGAGCAGCACGGTGACCGGCTGGCGGCGCTTGCGGTCGATGCGGACGCCGACGGTGTCGCGCTTGTCGACGTCGAACTCCAGCCACGCACCGCGGCTGGGGATGACCTTGGCGCTGAAGACGTCCTTGTCCGACGTCTTGTCCAGCGACTTGTCGAAGTAGACGCCCGGGCTGCGCACCAGCTGGGAGACGACGACGCGCTCGGTCCCGTTGATGACGAAGGTGCCCTTGTTCGTCATGATCGGGAAGTCGCCCATGAACACCGTCTGGCTCTTGATCTCGCCGGTGGTGTTGTTCATGAACTCGGCGGTGACGAACAGCGGCGCCGCGTAGGTCATGTCCTTGTCCTTGCACTCCTCGAGGGACGCCTTGACGTCCTCGAAGCGCGGGTTGGAGAAGGACAGCGACATCGAGCCGCTGAAGTCCTCGATCGGGGAGATCTCCTCGAGGATCTCGGCGAGACCGCCGACCGCGGCGGCCTGCTCCTCGGGCGAGAGGGTGGCCCGCCATTCGGGGCTGCCGATCAGCCAGTCGAACGAGGCGGTCTGCAGCGCCAGCAGATCGGGAACCTCGAGGGGCTCGTTGATCTTGGCGAAGGAGACGCGCAGCGGGGCGCCGGGGATCTTTGCCTGGTCCGCTTCGCCGGTGCGGGTACCGGACTGCGGCTGCTGCGGGGTGGTTCGGGTGGTGCCGGACTCGGTGGTGCTGGGGTTGATGCTGGTGGGGCGAGAGCCTGCCAAGATGCGTCCTTCCAAGGACCTCACGACGTGCGGGCGGGTCTGTGCTGTTTCGTCCTGGGTCGTCGTCGGTAATGGCGGGCTGTCCACCTGGGTCTGGTGGGTCCTGTCCGGATGGTCATGGGGGTGACCGGGACTGCTCCCGGACACCCCTGGTGACCCGTCTCGGCGGGCAGGCAGTCAGGGGGCAGCGCAACAGGACACGCTACCCTCACTCCGACGCACTGTCCACGTCGGGGGGCCCGGTGAGACCGGCACCACACCCCGGGGGCCCAGCGGCGGGTCGTCCAGGTTCACGCGCAGCGCTGATGATGCCAGCGTCGAGGCTCCTGTGGGGCTGCCACGCCGCGCAATCTGAACGAGAGCGGAACGACGTCGTCCCTCAGCTCGTGGTCAGCAGGGTCAGCTCGCTGATCTTCCAGTGCCCGCCCACGTCGACGACCGTGACGCGGACCGTCTGCGTGCACGACTGCGCGCCGGCGGGCGTCACCTGGCAGCCCGAGCCCTCGGGTGCCGGCTTGCTGCCGCTGTTCACCGACTCGACGACGTACTGCCCGAAGACCACGAGCGTGGCGGTGTCCTGCGCCTTGCTGACCTGCTTGAGACCCACGTCGAGCACTTCGTACCGGGTGGTGGCCGACACCTGCTCGTAGGTGTCGATGATCCCGCCCTGCGTCAGGTCCTTCTCGTACTGGTCGCGCAGCTCGCCGGTGAGCACCGCGAGCTTGCCCTTCACGCTGCCCTCGGAGTCCTTGTAGTCGTAGGCGTAGACCGCCTCGATCCCGCTCCGGGTCGCGGCGAAGATCGCCGAGTCGACCGAGCCGGGGTTCAGTCGCTGCCACAGCAGGACGCCGGCGCCGGCCGCAGCCGCCAGGCACAGCAGGCTCAGGACGACGACCAGCGCGGAGATCCGCCGGCGGCCGGTCGCGGCCGCGGCCGGTCCCGCGGACGGAGCCGGTGCCGGAGCCCGCGCCGGAGCCGGAGCCGGAGCCGGAGCCCGCGCCGGAGTCGGAGCCGCGACGGCGTCCCGGTCGCGCCGGCTTCCCGCGACGCGCGGCCGGGGGCTGGGACGCGCGGCGGACCCGGGACGAGGACGCGGGGTGGGGCGGGGTCGGTCGTCGGGGGCCGGACCGCCGGGCAGCTCACTCATCGCCGGCCGTCCCCGTCCCCTTGATCCCCGACAGCAGCCACCGGTCGCCGGACTTCTGCAGGCTCACCTCGATGCGGTACCGCACGATCTCCGGCTGCTTGGCCGCCGTGCTCTGCTGCGTGGACTGGATGAGCATCAGCACGGTGGCGGCCTCGTCGGTGGCCCGGGTGACCCCGGCATCGATGATCTCGGTGTTGACGACGGCCTTCGAGTCGGTGATGTCCTGACGCCGGGAGTCGAGCTGGTCCACCGACTCCTTGCGCAGGTCGCCGGTGGAGACGCGGCGGATCTGCTCGATGTCGTCGTCCAGGGTCAGGTAGTCGAAGGAGGTGAGGTCGACGATGCCCGACCGGGCCGCCTGGAGCGCCTGCGAGTAGTCGCCCGTGCCGACGGCGGATCCTTCGGGGCGGGTGAACCAGAGGAACGCGACCGCGGCCAGGAGCAGCACGAGCAACAGGGCGAGGACGGCGGGCACGACGCGACGGCGCGGGGTGTCCTCGAGGCCGTTCGGGGTTGCCTCCATGCCGGGCTCGGGAGGAGTCGTCGACTCCTCCTCGTCCCGCGGACGTACCGGCGCTTCGCTCGTCACCCGTGCAATTCTCCTTGTCAGTGGCTCGTGGGGACCTCGGGCGTGCCCGAATCAACCCGTCGGAGTGGCGACCGGATCGGCGTGCAGCAGCCCGCCGAGGATCTCCGGCAGCGGCGACGTGGGCGGCGGGGCGCCGCCGACCTGCTCCTCTGGCGAGGTGACCCCCCGGCCCCCGTTCCCGCCGATGTTCTGCGCGCCGCGGATGTCGGACCCGTTCTCGTCGTAGCCGTCGCCGGGTCGCGGATCGACGCCGTCGACGACGCGGCACTCGACGGCATCGGTGTCGACGCTCTCGACCGCTCCCTGCGTGGGCGTCGACGAGCTGTCGACGTAGCCGGTCCGGCAGGAGTTCGGTCGACCGGAGTTGAGCACGAACCCGAAGTGCGAGCGCAGCTGCCCGTCCTCGTCCCGCCGGACGACGGTGAAGCCGCCCGACACCGCATCGGGGTAGGTGACCAGCATCTGCGAGATGCCGTCCAGCCGCGGGATCTGGACCTGGTTGAGGATGTCGAGGTTGCGCACCAGCGAGCCCAGACCGGGCCCGGCGTCCTTCACGAGCTTCTGCAGGGCCTCCCCCGCGTCGGGCGCGTTGACGACGATCTCCCGCAGGTCGGGGTCCATCTCGACGAGGGTGTCGGTGACCTTGCGCAGATCCGAGGCCCACTGCCGGATCGCCGAACGGCTGTCTCGCTGGGTGTCGAGCACGGTCTGCCCGTCGGTGATCAGCTTCAGCGTCTGGGGCAGCGACTGCTCGGCGCGGGCGAGCAGCAGGTCGCCGTTGTCGATCAGCCGGCCGAGGTCGTCCCCGGCCCCCTCGAAGGCGCGGCCCAGTTCCTCGACGACGATGCGCAGGTTCTCCTGGTCGATCGAGCCGACGAACTGGTCCAGGTCCAGGAGCATCTGCTCCACGGGCACCGGGATGCTGGTGCGCTCCTGCGGGATGACGTCGCCGTCGGCCAGGTAGGGCTTGCCCTCGCCCTTCGGCCGCAGCAGGACGTACTGCTCCCCCACCGCGCTGCGGGTCGCCACGACCGCCTCGGTGTCGGCCGGGATGGGGTCGGTCCCGGGATCGATCCGGAGCGTCACCCGGACGCCGTCGTCCACCAGTTCCATGTCGGACACGCGCCCGACGGAGACGCCCCGGTAGGTGACCTCCGCGTTGACGAAGATGCCGCCGGAGTCCCGGAAGTCCGCGGCCACCGCGTAGCCACCGCCCAGGAGCGCGCGGTCGAGGCCGACGTAGTTGAACCCGAGGTAGGCCATGCCCAGCACGGCCACGGTGGCGAAGGCGAGCAGCTTGATCTTCGTGCTGCGGGTGATCACCTGCCCACCTCCGGCAGCGCCGGCACGCCGACGGGCCCGGTGGCCCTGCCCGCGTCGGGCGCCTGCTCGACGAGCTGCCCCTCGATCCCGTCCAGCACGGAGGGGGTGGTCGACGTCCGGGCCGCCTTCGCGCTGCCGTCGCCGCCCCCGCCGCTCGTGTCGGCGGCGTCGCCGCCCTGGACGCCGCACTTGCCCTGCGTGATCGCCTCCTCGAGCGGCAGCTCCTCGAGGGCGCCGCTCTGGTCGATGACGTACCGGCACAGGATGCTGGTCAGGTCCAGGTCGACCGTCGCCGTCATGTTGGTGAACAGCGCCATCCCGCCCGTCTGCGCCTGGCGGTAGTTCAGCGCCGAGAGGGAGCTGTCGGGGAAGGGATAGGTGAGGATCAGCTCCAGTGACTTGCCCAGATCGGGCCCGGCCGCGGCGAGCTGGGTGAGGATCGGCTGGAGGAGCTCGAGGTCCTCGATCGTGTCGGCGGAGGACTTGTGGATGATCTGGGTGCCGACGTCGCCCAGCCGCGCCAGGCCCTGCAGCATGGAGACCAGCAGGTCGCGCTGCTGGTTGATGACGTCGAGGCCCGGGCCGATGGTGTCCAGCGCCTTCTCGATCGTGGCGGTGCGCTTCGCGAGCGTGGTGGCGAGTTCGTTCGCCCGGTCCAGCGCCCGGTTGATCTCCGCCTTCTGCGCGTCCAGCCCGCCGATGAACGTGTCCAGCTCGTCGAGGGTCTTCTTGATCTCGTCCTCGCGCCCCTCGAGGGCGTCGCCGAGCTCGTGGTTGATCGTCTGCAGCTGCGCGAGTCCACCGCCGTTGAGCACCAGGGACAGGGCGCCGAGCAGCTCCTCCACCTCGACGTTGCGGTTCGTGCGCTCGAGCGGGATGCGTGAGTGGTCGCCGAGGCGGCCTTCCGGCTTCTCGTTGCCCGGCGGTGCCAGCTCGACGAACTTCTCCCCCAGCAGGGAGGTCTGCTGGACGGCCGCCACCGCGTTGGCCGGCAGGTCGACGTCGCGGTTGACGGTGAGCGTGACGACCGCCGTCCAGTCCTTCCGGTTCAGGTCGATCGACTCGACCCGGCCCACCGGGACGTCGGCGACCCGCACGCCGGACTGCGGCACCAGGTCCAGGACGTCGAGGAACTCGACCTCGACCGTGTACGGGTCGTCGCCGGTGTCGGCCCCACCCGGCAGCGTCAGGGAGTAGGCGCCCCGGAAGCCGCAGCCACCCAGGAGCAGGACGCCGCACGCGAGCGCGCCTGCCCGCCGCAGCCGCCGGTTCACGGGGCACCCACCGGGGGCAGTCCGGGGAGCATGCCGCTCCCGCCGCCACCGGTGCCGCCGCCCCCGAGAAGCGCCTGGCGCAGCTCCTCGTAGTCGGGGGTGCCGTTGCCGTTGACGTCGTCCGGGCTGCCGTCGGCGTCGGCGTCCCCGGAGAGCAGCCGGGCGCAGACCTGCTGCACGGAGTCGCGGAGCGGCTGCGTCGGATCAGTGACCGGCAGCGGGAGGTCGGCCTTCAGGTCGACCCGGCCGAGCTGTGCGAGGGCACCACAGACGACGACCTCGGCGTTCAGGGACCCCACTCCGTTGTCGCGGGTGTCGAGGGTGCCGTAGTCGGGGTTGTAGGCGCGGGACAGGTTGTTCAGGGCCGCCGGCGCCACGTCGAGCACCTCGGCGAGCTTCGCGCGCTGCTGCACCAGGACCAGGGTCACGTCGGCCAGCCGGTCGACGTTGGTGGTCAGCAGGGTGCTGTTGTCCTGCACGAAGCCGGCGACGTCGCCCAAGGCGTCGCTCAGCAGCGCGACCGCCTTCTTCAGGTCCTCCCGCTCACCGGCGAGCAGGTCGCTGACGGCGGCCATGTTGTCGTTGAACTGACCGACCTGCGCGTCGATGCTCGCCAGCGCGCTGGTGAACGTCTGCAGGTTCTCGACGGAGCCGAACAGGTCGTCACGGTTCTCTGCGAGCGTCCGCACGGCCTGGGAGAAGCCGGTGAGGGTCCGGTTGAGCGCCTCGCCGTTGCCGTCGAGGTTCGCGGCGCCGACGTCGACGAGGTCGGAGAGGGCGCCGTCCTTGTTGGCCCCGTTGGGCCCGAGCGCGTCGGAGAGCTCGTCGATCGCGCCGTAGACGGCGTCGAGCTCCACCGGGATGGCGGTCCGCTCGAGCGGCACCTCGGCGCCGTCCTGCATCGTCGGCCCGCCGTCGTAGACGGGAGCGAACTGGACGTACCGGTCTGAGACCAGGGACGGCGCCAGGACGATCGCGTCGGCATCGGCGGGGACGTCGTAGTCGTCGTCGATGCTCATCTCGACCCGCACCCGGTCGCCAAGCGGGACGACGTCGTCGATGGTGCCGATCCGGATGCCGAGCACGCGCACGTCCGACCCGGGGTACAGGCCGACCGTCTCCGTGAAGTAGGCGGTCACCCGGTACTGGCCGGCCGGCCGCAGGATCGTCCAGCCCAGCGCGGCCACCAGGACGAGGGCCGCGGCCATCGCCACTCCGCGCTGCATCGAGCCGCTCATCACTGTCCTCCCGCGCTGCAGCCGGTCACCGGCGTGTCCACGCCGGAGCAGACGGCCGCCCCGACCACGGTCGGGATCAGGTCGTTGACGAAGCTGTCGAACCAGCGCCCGTTGCCCAGCGTGTTGGCGAAGACGCGGACGAAGGGCGCCAGCTTCTCCACGGTCTGGGCCAGGGCCGCCCGGTTGCGGGACAGAATGTCGGTGACCCGCGAGAGCTGCTGGAGCGCCGGCGTGAGGGTCGTGCGGTTGTCGGCCACCAGCCCCGACAGCTGCTTCGCGAGGTCCTGGGTGCTGGTGAGGATCGAGTCGATCAGCTCGCGGCGCTTCTGCACCTCGGTCAGCAGGGTGTTCGAGTCCAGGATCAGCTGGGTGAACTCGCCGTTGCGGTCGGCGAGCACCTGCGTCACCTTCCGCGTGGACGAGAGCAGCTCGCGCAGCTGCGCGTCCCGCGAGGCGATCGTGTCCGACAGCCGCGCCAGCCCCCGCAGCGAGGTCCGCACCTCCTCCGGCGTCTCGGAGAACGTCTGCGACAGCACCTCGAAGCTCGAGGCCAGTTGCTTGGTGTCGATGTCCTGCACGGTGGAGGACAGGTCGGCGAAGGCCTCCACCACGTCGTACGGCGAGGCGGTGCGCGCCACCGGGATGCGGTCGTCGGGATCCAGTGGCTGGGAGCCGCGTGGCACCAGGGCCATGTACTTCGCACCCAGCACCGTCTCGATCTTGATCGCCGCCTCCGAGCGGTCGCCCACGAAGGCGTCCTTGACCCGGAACTCGACGGTGACGGCGCCGTCCTCGAGGGCGAGGCTCTCCACCTTGCCGACCTTCACGCCGGCCACGCGCACCGGGTCGTCGGGCTTCAGGCCGGCTGCCTCCGAGAACTGGGCCTTGTAGACCGTCCCGCCGCCGATCAACGGCAGGGACTGTGCGTTGAAGGCGAGGAACACCAGCGCCGCGATGACGGCCAGGCTGACGGCGCCGATGAGAACGGGATTCCGGTCGCGGAAGGGCTTGGACTCGCGGGCCATCAGCGGCAACCCTCCGCTCCGCTGTCGAAGTCGAACTCCTTCGCGACCGGCTTGCCGTCCGGACCGGCCGCGGGCAGCGTCACCGTGCCGCCGGCACGGCACAGGAAGAAGTTGAACCAACTGCTGTTGATCGCCGTCCGGGTCGTGAGGTCGAGCTTCGTGGGCGCGGTCTGCAGGAACTTCTCGACCAGGTTCCCGGTGTCGGCGACGTTGTTCGAGAGCTTTCCGAGCCCCTGGATGTCCGCGGCCAGCGGCGCCCGCGCCTGCTCGAGGAAGTCGCTGGTCGACGTCGCGAGGGTGTCGATGGTCTGCAGCGAGTCGAAGATCGCGTTCCGGTCCTCCGACAGCCCGCTGACGAACTGCTGCAGGCTCACCACGAGGTCGGACAGCTGCTGGTCGCGGTCGGCCAGGGTGCCCATCACGGTGGTCAGGTTCTCGATCACGCTCCCGATGACGTGGTCCCGGTCGGCGAGGCTGTTGGTCAGCGATCCCACGTGCGCGAGCAGGCTCTGCATGGTGCCGCCCTCGCCCTGGAAGACCTGGATGATCTCGAAGGACACCCGGTCCACGTCCGCCGGCGACAGCGCCTGCAGGAGCGGCTGGAACCCGCCGAACAGCACGGTCAGGTCGAGGGCGTTGGTCGTCTGGGCCAGGGGGATGACCGCGCCCTCGTCGAGGGTCTCCCCGCTCGAGCCTTCCCCCTCGGTCAGCGCGATGTAGCGCTGTCCGACCAGGTTGCGGTAGCGGATCGTCGCGTGGACCGCCGCCGGCAGCGGCACGTCCTTGCTGACCTCGAGCTCGACGTCCGCGACCGGACGGTCGTCCTTCCCGGTGGCCGGGTCGGCCAGGCCGATGCCGGTCACCTGGCCGACGCGGACGCCGGCGATCCGGACCTCGTCCCCCTCGACCAGCCCGGCGACGTCGGTGAACTCGGCCCGGTAGGTCAGCTGGTCGCCGTAGCCGGCGTTGGTGATCGTCGTGACCAGCACGTAGGACGCCAGGACCGTGACCAGGGCGAAGATCGTCAGCTTGACCAGCGGCCCGGCGAGACCCCTCAGCTGGCCCCTCACGATGCCACCACCGCTCCGCGGCCGATCGCTCCGCTCCTCGCTCGCTGGCGCTCGCTGCGATGCTCACTCATCGGAGCACCACGCTGTTCCCGCGCAGGATCGGCGCGAGGGTCGCGGCGCCAAGATCGGAGACGTCGTCGGGGTCCGTGCCGGTCTGGTAGGCGAGGATGCTGCGCACGAAGTCCAGCTCGGCGGTGGAGCCGGCCAGGACGTCCGGAGCCGACTTGCCCTTGGCCCCACCGGACACGTTGTCGGGGTTGCCACCGTCGTCGGCACCGCCCCGGAAGCAGGCGGGATAGCGGCGGACGTCGCTGTCGTCGGACTCGACGCCGTCCTTGACCGGGTACGGGCAGTAGTACTCGCCCGACTGCGCCTCGGCGATCTCGCCGTCGATGTCGTCCAGGCCGCGGCAGTCGGGCGGCGAGGTGTCGACGTAGGCCGGCTGGTCGCCCGGCTTGTACTGACTGCGCGGGGGGAACGTGAACTGGATGTTCAGGTTCAGTGCCGGGTCGCCGTCGGTGCCGAAGCTCTCCCCGATCCGGGGCACCGAGCGCGCGAGCCCCTCGAGCAGGCAGGGGTAGACCGGCGAGTACTTGGCGAACACCCCGAGCACCGGCCGGGAGGTCTGGGCCAGGGAGATGAGGGTGCGCTCGTTGCGCTCCAGGAAGCCCGCCGTCGCGTTCGACGAGCTGGTGCCGACGGTGAACGTGCGGCGCAGCTGCTCCTCCTGGTCCACCACGGTGGTGTTGGTGACCGCCAGGTCGTCGAGCACCCCGAGCAGGTCGTCGGCAGCGCCCTGGTAGGTCTCGGCGAAGTCGGCCAGGCCGGAGATGTCGGCCTGCAGCTGCGGCAGGACGGTGTTGATCTCGCCGAAGTACCTCCCGGTCGCGGCCAGGTTCGCGCCGAGGTCGTCGCCCTTCCCGCGTAGGGCGTTCGCGACCGCGCCCAGGGTGTACGAGAGGTCGTCGGGCCGCACGGCCTGCAGCAGCGGGAGGGTGTCGTCGATGACGCGCTGCAGCTCGATCGCGTTCTCGCTGCGGTCCTGCCCGATCACGTCGCCGTCGGCGAGCCGTTCCGGGCTCGGGTCGTCGGGCAGCTCGAGCGACACGAACCGCTCGCCGAACAGCGTCTTGGGCAGCAGCCGGGCGGTGACATCGGCGGGGAGCCGGTCGAGGTAGGCGGGGTCGATCGCCAGCTGGATGGTTGCCCCGTCCGCGTTCCCCTTCACCTCGCGGACATCGCCGACGATGACGCCGCGCACCTTGACGTCGGATGCCTCCTGCAGCTGGTTGCCGGCGGTGTCGGTCTCCAGCGTCACGCGGGCCACGTCGGTGAATGCCTTCCGGTAGCTGGCCACCGACAGGCCGAGCAGCAGCGCCAGGACGACGAGGAACGCCAGCCCCTGCACGCGGATGCGGATCTTCGTGCTCATCGCCCGATCACCCGGCGATCCGCACGGTCGTCGTCGAGCCCCAGATGGCCAGCGACAGGAAGAGGTCGATGATGTTGATCGCGACGATCGAGAAGCGCACCGCCCGGCCGACCGCCAGACCCACGCCCGCAGGGCCGCCGCCGGCGCGGTAGCCGTAGTAGCAGTGGGTCAGGATGATCACGACCGCGAAGACGAGCACCTTCAGGAACGACCACAGCACGTCCTGCGGGGGCAGGAACAGGTTGAAGTAGTGGTCGTAGGTGCCCTCGGACTGGCCGTAGGCCTGCGTGGCGATCGTCCGGGTCGCGAAGTAGCTGGTCAGCAGGCCGAGGACGTACAGCGGGACGACGGCGATGAAGCCGGCGATGATCCGCGTGGTCACCAGGAACGGCAGGGACGGCACGCCCATCACCTCGAGGGCGTCGATCTCCTCGTTGATCCGCATGGCGCCGATCTGGGCGGTGAAGCCGCAGCCCACCGTCGCCGACAGCGCCAGCCCGGCGACCAGGGGGGCGATCTCCCGGGTGTTGAAGTACGCGGAGAGGAAGCCGGTGAACGCCGAGGTGCCGAGCTGTTCCAGCGCGACGTACCCCTGCAGGCCGACCTCGGTGCCGGTGAAGAAGGAGAGGAACGCGATGACGCCGACCGTGCCGCCGATGACCGCCAGGGCTCCGGTGCCGAAGGTGACCTCGGCGAGCAGGCGGAAGGTCTCCCGCTTGTAGCGGCGCAGCGTGCGGGGCGTCCAGGCCAGCGCGCGGCCGTAGAACCCCAGCTGGTCGCCGAGGTCGTCGATGGTGCTCAGCGGTCCGACGTAGACCTTCCGCACCAGGCGCCGGGTGCCGAGTCTGAGGCGGTCGACGGGTGAGAGCAGGGCCATCACTGCCCCTTGGGTGGCACGAGCTGGAAGTAGATCGCGGTGAGGACGAAGTTCACGGCGAACAACAGCAGGAAGGTGATGACCACCGACTGGTTCACCGCGTCGCCGACGCCCTTCGGCCCGCCGCCCGCGCGCAGCCCCTTGTACGACGCCACGACCGCGGCGATCAGGCCGAAGATCAGGGCCTTGATCTCGCCGGACCAGAAGTCCTCGACCTGGGCCAGGGCGCTGAACGACGCCAGGTAGGCGCCCGGTGTGCCGCCCTGCAGGATGACGTTGAAGAAGTAGCCGCCCGCGACGCCGACCACGCTGACCAGCCCGTTGAGCAGGACGGCGACGAGCATCGCGCCGAGCACCCGCGGCACGACCAGCCGCTGGATCGGGCTGATGCCGAGGACCTCCATCGCGTCGATCTCGTCGCGGATCTTGCGTGCGCCCAGGTCGGCGCAGATGGCCGAGCCGCCGGCCCCGGCGATGAGCAGCGCGGTGACGATCGGGCTCGCCTCGCGGACGACCGCCAGAACCGCGGCCGAGCCGGAGAACGACTGGGCGCCCAGCTGCCGGCTCAACGATCCGAGCTGCAACGCGATCACCGCGCCGAACGGGATGGAGACCAGCGCGGTCGGCAGGATCGTCACGCTGGCGATGAACCAGGTCTGCTGGATGAACTCGCGCAGCTGGAAGGGGCGCCGGGGCAGCGCCTTCGTGACGTCGAGCGCGAAGGCGAAGAGGTGGCCGCTGGCCGCCAGCGGGCGGGTCGGTGAGAACTTCCCGTCGAACAGCCCGGGCGCTCCTCGCTTGCCGGCCGTCATCCGTCCTCGCCCTGACGGGGCAGGGTGGTGGTCCGCGCCCACCCGTCGACCCCGACCGCATCGGGCTCGGGCGCCCAGTGCCGGCCACCGGTGCCGCGGGTCGACGCGAAGGCGCCGGCGTCGGCGTGGGCCAGCAGGTCCTCGGGGAGGGACCGGCGGATCGCCGCCTGGGTCTGCTCGTCGAAGTCGTCCAGCATGCGGGCCACGCGCTCCTGACGGCGGCGCTCGGCCTTGCGCTCGGGCAGCCCCTCGGTGGGCGTGAGCTGGGGCGGGACGGCGTCCCCACCGCTGGCGCCCTTGGGTCCGATGCCGTTGTGGGCGTCACCACCGCGCGCCTCCAGCGCCGCCATCTCGGCCTCGACCTGGGCGACGTCCTTCTCCTCGCTCATGCCGATCGGGCCCTCCCGGCGGCCGTTGAGGAACTGCCGGACGACGGGCTCCTGCGAGGTGAGCAGCTGCTCGCGCGGGCCGAACATGACCAGGTTCCGCCGGAACAGCAGGCCCAGGTTGTCCGGGACGGTCCGGGCCGTGCCGATGTCGTGGGTGACGATCAGGAAGGTGGCGTCGATCTGGGCGTTGAGGTCGACGATCAGCTGGTTGAGGTAGGCGACGCGGACCGGGTCGAGCCCGGAGTCGGGCTCGTCGAACAGGATGATCTCGGGGTCGAGGACCAGGGCGCGCGCGAGGCCGGCGCGCTTGCGCATACCGCCGGAGATCTCACCCGGGAGCTTTCCCTCGGCACCCTGGAGACCGACCATGTCCATCTTCTCGAGGACGATGCCCCGGATCTCCGACTCGCTCTTCTTCGTGTGCTCGCGCAGCGGGAAGGCGATGTTGTCGAAGAGGTTCATCGAGCCGAACAGGGCGCCGTCCTGGAACAGGACTCCGAAGAGCTTCCGGACCTCGTAGAGCCTGTGCTCGCTGGTCCGCACGATGTCGGTGTCATTGATGACGATGGAGCCCTTCTCGGGCTTCAGCAGACCGACCAGGGACTTCAGGAACACCGACTTGCCCGTGCCCGACGGGCCCAGCAGCACCGAGATCTCGCCCGGCGGAAGGGTCAGCGTGACATCGCTCCAGATGTTCTGGCTGCCGAACGACTTGGTCAGCCCCTCGACCTCTACCGCGACGCCCACGACCGTCCCGCCCCTCCCCTCCGGCTGCATCGCCGGTCCCCCGACCGCTCCGGACCTCGTCCACACTTACTGATCAGTAACGACGACGCCCGCGACAGGTTACGTGCGTCACGCAGTAACTGTGACGCGGGCCTCGGAAGGGCGCCCGGCGCAGGGGAAGGTTCACCTGACCGATGGAACGGCAGCAGGGGCCGCCCTCCGGACGGAGGACGGCCCCTGCTGGGTCGTGCGGTGGTGCGGTGGTGCGTTCCCCGGCTATGCCAGGGAGGGGGTCACTTGACGGTGACGGTGGCGCCGGCGCCCTCGAGAGCGGCCTTGGCCTTCTCGGCGGCGTCCTTGGCGACCTTCTCCAGGACCGGCTTCGGCGCGTTGTCGACCAGGTCCTTGGCCTCCTTGAGGCCGAGCGAGGTCAGGCCGCGCACCTCCTTGATGACCTGGATCTTCTTGTCGCCGGCAGCCTCGAGGATGACGTCGAACTCGTCCTGCTCAGCAGCCTCCTCGGCGCCACCGCCGCCGCCACCGGCAGCAGGGGCGGCCGCGACGGCCACGGGGGCAGCAGCGGTGACCTCGAAGGTCTCCTCGAACTGCTTCACGAAGTCCGACAGCTCGAGGAGGGTCATCTCCTTGAACGCGTCGAGCAGGTCCGCAGTGGACAGCTTGGCCATGTCTATCTCCTTGTGGTGGGTCAGGCGTCGCCGTCCGCGGCGTCAGCCGCAGCAGCAACTTCGTCGGTGGCCTCGTCGGCCGGGGTGGTGTCAGCAGCAGCGGTGTCGTCCGAGGCGGAAGCCTCGGCGGCGGGCGCCTCGGGAGCGGCGGCCTCGTCCTCGGTGGAGGCGGGCTTCTTCTCCTGCAGCGCGGCGGCGAGACGGGCGACCTGCGACAGCGGGGCCTGGAACAGCCCGGCAGCCTTGGTCAGGTTGCCCTTCATGGCGCCGGCCAGCTTGGCCAGCAGGACCTCACGGGGCTCGACGTCGGCGAGGCGGGTGACCTCGGAGGCGTCGACCGTGCGGCCGTCGACCACGCCGCCCTTGACGACGAGCAGCGGGTTGGCGCGCGCGAAGTCACGGATGGCCTTGGCGGCCTCGACCGGGTCGCCCTCGATGAAGGCGATCGCGGTGGGGCCGTTGAGCAGCGGGCCGAGGTCGGAGAAGCCGACCGAGTCCGCCGCACGCTTCGTCAGGGTGTTCTTGACGACGGCGTAGCTGCTGCCCGCACCGAGGGAACGACGCAGCTGGGTCAGCTGCGCCACGGTCAGCCCGCGGTACTCGGTGAGCACCGCCGCACTCGAGTTCTGGAACCGCTCGGTGATCTCGTCGATCACCGCGGCCTTCGCCTGCGTGGGCATGGGCCTCCTCTCGTCTGTCGGGCGACCACCGGCCGGTGCACTACGGCGTCGTCGGGCCCGGAGACGAGGAACGCCCCGGCGCAGGGCGCACGGGGCGAGAGACGCAGCACGAGTACCGCGTCGATCGAACCGTCCTCCTGCGCGGGTCGCCCGGTGTCACCGGGACCTTCGATCGCACGCGGACGTGCGACGACCAGCGGTCTTGGGGGGAACAGGAGCAAGAGTACACGGCGTCGACCGGTACCCGAAACGATCATGGCGCCGTGACCGTTTCCCGACGCGGGAAGCTGGTCACAGCGCCATGATCGCCGTGCGGAAGGCGGTTACTGAGTGGGCTCGTCCACCGTGAGGTTGCGGGTGCGGTTCGGGTCGACCTGGATGCCGGGGCCCATGGTCGTGGAGAAGGTGACCTTCTTGAGGTACCGGCCCTTGGCCGACGACGGCTTGGCGCGCAGCACCTCGTCGAGGGCGGCGGCGTAGTTCTCCACCAGCTTGGCCTCGTCGAACGAGGACTTGCCGATCACCAGGTGCAGGTTGGCCTGCTTGTCGACGCGGAAGTTGATCTTCCCGCCCTTGATGTCGTTGACGGCCTTGGTGACGTCGGGGGTTACCGTGCCCGTCTTCGGGTTCGGCATCAGGCCGCGGGGGCCGAGGATGCGGGCGATCCGGCCGACCTTGGCCATCTGGTCGGGGGTGGCGATCGCCGCGTCGAAGTCCAGGAAGCCGCCCTGGATGCGCTCGATCAGGTCGTCCGAGCCGACGACGTCGGCGCCGGCTGCCTCGGCCTCGGCGGCCTTGTCACCGGTCGCGAAGACGATGACGCGGGCGGTCTTGCCGGTGCCGTGCGGCAGGTTGACCGTGCCGCGGACCATCTGGTCGGCCTTGCGCGGGTCGACGCCCAGGCGCATGGCGACCTCGACGGTGGCGTCGTAGGACGTCGTCGACGTCTCCTTGGCCAGCGTGGCGGCCTGGAGCGGGCTGTACAGGTTGTCGCGGTCGACCTTCTCGGCCGCGGCGCGGAACTTCTTGCCGTGCTTCGCCATGACATTTCCTCTCCGGGGGCTGGACGCCCCGGTCGTGTGGTGAACGGGCCTGGCGAGGCCCTCCCACGTGTGCTGCCGGGCTGGTTCAGCCCTGGACGGTGATACCCATCGACCGGGCGGTGCCGGCGATGATCTTCTCGGCCTGCTCGAGGTCGTTGGCGTTGAGGTCGGCCATCTTGGTCTGGGCGATCTCGCGGACCTGGTCACGGGTGACCGTGGCGACCTTGGTCTTGTGCGGCTCGCCCGAGCCCTTCTCGACACCGGCGGCCTTGAGCAGCATGCGCGCGGCCGGGGGCGTCTTGGTGACGAACGTGAAGGAGCGGTCCTCGAAGACCGAGATCTCCACGGGGATCACGTTGCCGCGCTGCGACTCGGTGGCCGCGTTGTAGGCCTTGCAGAACTCCATGATGTTGACGCCGTGCTGGCCCAGCGCCGGACCCACGGGCGGGGCGGGGGTCGCCGCACCGGCGTTGATCTGGAGCTTGATGACCGCGGTCAACCGCTTCCTGGGGGGCATGACTTCCTTCTATCGGTGGTGGTTCAGCTCGTACCGGGGACGCCAGGGGGCGTCAGATCTTGCTGACCTGGTTGAACGACAGCTCGACGGGCGTCTCGCGGCCGAAGATGGAGACCAGCACCTGCAGCTTCTGCTGCTCGGCGTTGATCTCGTTGATGGTGGCGGGGAGGGTCGCGAAGGGGCCGTCCATGACGGTGACCGACTCGCCGACCTCGAAGTCCACGACGGCGACCGGAGCCGCGACGGCCCCGGTGGCGGCCTCGCCGCCGGTGGCGCGCGCGGCCTGCGGCGCGGTGGCGGGCACCAGGATCTTGACGACCTCGTCGATGGTCAGCGGCGAGGGTCGCGAGGTGGCACCGACGAAGCCCGTGACGCCCGGGGTGTTGCGGACGGCCCCCCACGACTCGTCGTTGAGCTCCATCCGGACCAGCAGGTAGCCGGGCAGGACCTTGCGGTTGACCTGCGCGCGCTTGCCGTTCTTGATCTCGGTGACCTCCTCGGTGGGCACCTCGATCTGGTAGATGTAGTCCTCGACGTCCAGGGACTGGATCCGCGCCTCGAGGTTGGTCTTCACCTTGTTCTCGTAGCCGGCGTAGGAGTGGACGACGTACCAGTCGCCGGGCGCGATCCGCAGGGCCTTCTTCATGGCCTCGACCGGGTCCTCGTCGTCCTCGACCGCGGGGACGTCCGAGGAGGTGTCGGGCTCGGCGAGCGGATCGCTGGCGAGCGTGTCCGGGTCGCCCTGCTCGATCTCGGGGGTCGCGTCGGCGACCTCGTCGCCCGGTGCGAGGTCGGCGTCGTCGTCGATGGCCAGATCGGTGGTGTCGCTGGAGGACTCGGCCGAGCCCGGCTCGTCGGCGCCGGTCTCGAGGTCCGCGGATCCGCGCACGTCGAACCGCGCGTCGTCCAGGTCGGTGCCCGGGACGGCGCTGTCGGTCTCGAAGGTCTCGCGGGGATCGGTCACTAGGGTTCTCTTCCTCGTTCAGATGGCGTTCGGGGTGGGCGGAGTCAGCCGAAGACGGCGAGCACACCCTTGGCGAAGATCAGGTCGAGGCCGGACACCAGGGCGACCATGAACGCCACGAAGACGATCACCACCGTCGTGTAGGTGATCAGCTCGCGCCGGCCCGGCCAGATGACCTTGCGGAGCTCGGCGACGACCTCGCGCAGGAACCGGCGCAGCGAGCGCTTCTGCCGGACCTCCTCGGCGCGGGCCCGCTCGGCGGCGGCCCGGGACCGGGTGCCGGTGCCCTCCCGACCCGCGGGACGCGAGGCCGACCGGGCGGCACGCCGCGAGACCGGTTCCTCGTCGTCGTCCTCGGCGTCGTCGCCGACGGTGATGCGTCCGCGCCGGCGGCGCGCCGGGGCGGCCACGACCTTGTCCTCGTCGGCCTCGGCCTCGGCCGCGACCTCGTCCTCGGCCGCCTCGAGCTCCGCCGCGTCGTCGACCCCCGGGGCCTCCCGGTCGAGCTGCTCGTCGGTCAGCTCGACGTCGGGGGCGGGAGCGTTCTCCTCGCGTCCCGGCTTCTCGTCGCTCACTGCGCCTCGCTCGCCTCGTGGTGGTGGCCCCTCCGGGGAGCGGCCGTGGTCGGTGGTTACTGCCGTGCGGTGGCAGGGGTGACAGGACTTGAACCTGCAGCCTGCGGTTTTGGAGACCGCTGCTCTGCCAATTGAGCTACACCCCTTTGCCCTGCGGGGCCCGGGACCGCTCTCCCTCGCCACGGCAGCGCCGAGCCTCGGGGAGGTTCCGGGGCACGCCGGTGGCGGGGTCAACTGCCCCAGGCGTCTGAGTGTACGGGACCGCGGAGCGGCGAAGCCAACGTGCCGGGAAGCGGGCCGTCGCGGTCCCGATGAGTACGGCACCCCGCGCCGGTCCGACTCGTGTGACCGAACTGCAGGTGCACAACTTCTCGATCTCGCTCGACGGCTACGGCTGCGGCCCTTCCCAGTCCCTCGACGAACCCCTCGGGATCGGCGGCGAGCGGCTGCACGAGTGGATCTTCCCGGCCGACGGCGACCGAGCACCGGTGGATGAGCGGTTCGTCTCCCGCGGGGTGGAGGGAGTCGGCGCGACGATCATGGGGTGCAACATGTTCGGGCCCGTGCGGGGGCCGTGGGAGGAGTTCGGAGCCGACTGGACCGGCTGGTGGGGGGACGACCCGCCCTTCCACCACGACGTCTTCGTGCTGACCCACCACGCCCGTCCCCGGGTGGAGATGGCCGGCGGCACCACGTTCCACTTCGTCACCGACGGGATCGAGGCCGCGCTGGAGCACGCCCGGGAGGCGGCGGGCGGCCGGACCGTGCGCCTGGGCGGCGGCGTCGCCACCGTGCAGCAGTACCTGCGAGCGGGGCTCCTCGACGAGCTGCACCTCGCGGTGGTGCCGGTGCTGCTGGGCGGCGGAGAGCGGCTGTTCGACGGGCTCGGCAGCGCCCTGGCCGACTGGCGGTGCGTGGAGTTCGCCCCGTCGCGCTCGGTGGCCCACGTGCGACTGCGTCGGGCGGCCGCGGACTTTGACACGATGGGGGCATGACCGAGCCGTCCCCCGCCCAGCGGCGCATCTCCCGCCGCATCGCCGGAATCAGTGAGTCCGCGACCCTGGCCGTCGACGCCAAGGCCAAGGCGCTGAAGGCAGCCGGCAAGCCGGTGATCGGGTTCGGCGCGGGTGAGCCGGACTTCCCGACCCCCGACTACATCGTGGAGGCCGCGGTCGAGGCCGCGCGCAATCCGGCCATGCACCGCTACACCCCCGCCGGCGGCCTGCCGGCGCTCAAGGAGGCGATCGTCGCCAAGACGGCGCGCGACTCCGACCTCGCGGCGACTCCGGCCAACGTGCTCGTCACCAACGGCGGCAAGCAGGCGGTCTACGAGGCGCTGGCCACGATGCTCGACCCCGGCGACGAGGTGCTGCTGCCGGCCCCGTTCTGGACCACCTACCCCGAGGCGATCCGGCTGGCCGGCGGTGTGCCGGTTCCGGTGGTGGCCGACGAGCAGAGCGGCTATCTGGTCTCGGTCGGCCAGCTGGAAGCGGCCCGCACGCCCCGGACGAAGGTGCTGCTCTTCTGCTCGCCGTCCAACCCCACCGGCGCGGTGTACCCAGCCGAGCAGGTCGAGGAGATCGGCCGCTGGGCATTCGAGGCGGGCCTCTGGGTGCTGACCGACGAGATCTACGAGCACCTCACCTACGGCGGGGCCACCGCACCCTCGATGCCGGTGCTCGTGCCGGAGCTGGTCGACCGCTGCGTCGTCGTCAACGGGGTCGCGAAGACCTACGCCATGACGGGGTGGCGGGTCGGCTGGATCCTCGGCCCCACCGACGTCGTCAAGGCCGCGACCAACCTGCAGTCGCACGCCACGTCCAACGTCGCCAACGTCTCGCAGGCGGCGGCGATCGCGGCGCTCACCGGCGATCTCTCGGCGGTGGCCGCCATGCGGGAGGCCTTCGACCGGCGGCGGCAGACGATCGTGTCGATGCTGCGCGAGATCCCCGGGATCGCCTGCCCGGAGCCGCAGGGCGCCTTCTACGTCTACCCGTCGGTCAAGGGCCTGCTCGGCCGCACGATCGCCGGCCGCGTCGCCGAGACGAGCACGGAACTGGCCGAGCTGATCCTGGAGGAGGCCGAGGTCGCCGTCGTCCCGGGTGAGGCCTTCGGGACGCCCGGCTACGTGCGGATGTCCTACGCGCTCGGGGACGACGACCTCGTCGAGGGCGTCGGTCGCCTGCAGCGCCTCCTGTCGACGGCGGACTGAAAAAGGACCCCGTCCCCCTCACGCCTCGCACGCTCGGCGCGAGCCTTTGGACGGGGCCTTAATCGAGGGCGTGCGCCCGGGTGAGGACGGCGACGGCCGAGGTGAGGCGCCCGAGGACGGCGCCCAGGTCGGCCGGGGTGGCGATGCGCCACGCGTTCGCGTCGACGTAGCAGCGGATCGCGGCGTCGAACGCGGCCGCCCCGGCGGCGCGCCGGGCGGTGAGCAGGGCCGCCGCACCCTTGCCGTAGACGACGGCGAAGTAGTTCCGGTCGCCGGCGAACCGGTCCATCGACGCGCCGACGTCGCCGTCGATGGTCAGGGCGGGCAGCAGGTCGGTCGCGTCGGCGGGGTTCACGACCGCCTCGGCGTACGTGGCGAAGGCCTCGTCGAGCCACGGGTCGCGGAACTGCGAGTTGCCGACCATGCCGTAGAACCACTGGTGCGCCACCTCGTGCACGAGGACGGCGCGGCTCGGCGTGGCCTCCAGGATCGCGCTCGGGTACTCGATGCCGCCGCCGTAGTCGGGCAGGAGAGCCACGGTCAACGTCCCGTACGGGAACGGGCCCAGCCGCTGCTCGAGAGCGCCGATCGCGGCGACCGCCCAGTCCGCGACCTGGGCCGCCTCCACCTCCGCGCCGGACAGGACCCCCGCGGTGACGCGGACCCCCCGGGGCGTCGTCCGCTCCTCGGTCGTGAAGGTGCCCGCGGCGACGCTGACGTCCCGCGCGACCGGCTCGTGCGAGGTCCAGGTGCGGCGGCCACCGCGCGCGGCGGTGGGCGCCGCCTGGGCACCGGTCATCAGGACGGTCAGGTCCTGCGGCACGGACACCTCGACGGTGGTGTCGGCGGCCGGGCTGGTGGTGGTCTCGCCGCTGAGCTCGACGAAGGGGTCCTCCGCCCAACCGACCCCGGGCTCCCAGGCCAGCAGCGGCGCCCCGCTCGCCCACCAGGAGAGGCCGTCGTCGGTGCCGAAGCGGTCGAAGGCGCCCGACCCGAGCGTCAGGGTGAAGTCGAGTGCCAGACGGGTCGACTCCCCCGCCGCGAGCTCGCCGGCCAGGTCGACGACGTACAGCCCGCCGGGCCCTGCGGCGGCTGCCTGCTCGTAGCGGCCGTGGGCGCTGTCGTCCCCGCGGACCCGCCCGACCTCCAGCCGGTTGCCGGCCTTCGCGGAGTCGGGACCGTTGGGCACCAGCCGGAACACGAGCTCGTCGACGGGCAGGTCGGGGGTGAAGGTCAGCGTCTCCGTGCCGGTGACGGTCCGCCGGTCGTCCGCGAGGCGGAGGTCGAGGTCGACGCGTGGCCGGTCGGGGTCGGGCTCGGCACGCTTCGCCGGGCAGGAGACCTCGCCGTCCGCTGACGGCGAGGCGGTGACCGGCGACTCCGCGGTCGGCGCCCTGGCGTCGTCCTCGGCGGCGAGGGTGTCGGCGAACGAGGTGCACCCGGCGAGCAGGAGCACCCCGGCGACCGCGACGGCGGCACGCCGCCGCGCGCTCATGCCAGGGCGACGATCGCGCGGGCGAGGGAGAGCACCTTGTCCCCACGGCTGGTCACGGTCAGGTCGACGCGGGCACGGTCGCCGTCCAGCAGCGCCGCGACCCGTCCGCGCACGGTGACCTCACCGCCGACGCCGTCGTCGGGGACGAGGACCGGCCGGCCGAAACGGACGTGGTACTCCACGAGCGCGCCCGGGTCGCCGGCCCAGTCGGTGACCACGCGCGAGGCGAGCGCCATGGTGAACATGCCGTGGGCGATCACCCCGGGCAGGCCGACCTCGGTGGCCACCCGCTCGTTCCAGTGGATCGGGTTGAAGTCGCCGGACGCGCCCGCGTAGCGCACGAGGTCGGCCCGCGTCACCGGGAAGACCCGCTCGGGCAGCTCGGTGCCGACCTCGACGTCGGCGACGGACAGCCGGCTCATAGCACTCCCCGTTCGCTCCCGCGGGGCGCTCCGCTCCTCGCTCGCTGGCGCTCGCTGCGATGCTCACGCCCCTGTCCGCTCACGCCGCCCCCCGGGCGACCAGCATCGAGGTGGCCGAGCAGACGTCTTCGCCGTCCTCGGTGGCGACGTCGACCCGGGTCGTCAGCATGTCGTTGCCGGCCACCGACCGCACCGCCTCGATGGTCGTGGTGGCCACGAGCCGGTCACCCGCGCGGATCGGCCGGTGGTGGGTGAAGCGCTGCTCGCCGTGCACGACCCGGCTGTAGTCGAGGGAGACCTGCGGGTCGTCTAGGACGACGTTCGCCGCCTCAAGGGTCAGCACGATGGCGAACGTGGGCGGCGCGATGACGTCGGCGTAACCGGCCGCCCGGGCGGCATCCGCGTCGCGGTGCACGGGGTCGGCCGCGCCGATCGCGGCGGCGAACTCGGCGATCTTGCCCCGCCCGACCTCGTAGACGGCAGAGGGCGGGTAGCTGCGCCCGACCAGCTCCTGGTCCAGCGCCATGCTCCCGCCCTCTCCTCGACCGCTACCGGGACGACGACCCTAGAGGTCAGCGCGTCTCGCGGTGCACCGTGTGCTTGCGGTCGTACGGGCAGTACTTCTTGATCTCGAGCCGGTCGGGGTCGTTCCGCCGGTTCTTGCGCGTGATGTAGTTCCGGTTCTTGCACTCCTGGCAGGCCAGGGTGATCTTCGGACGGATGTCGGTGGCTGCCATGGAGCGCTCCTAGCCTTGTCGGGACGGACCCAGACCGGGTCCGGATGGTGCGGACGGACCCCCGCATGCGGGATCCGTCGGGAGTAGCGGTGACCGGACTTGAACCGGTGACACAGCGATTATGAGCCGCTTGCTCTACCAGGCTGAGCTACACCGCCAGGACGACCGTGTGGCCGCCGGCTCGAATGCTATGCGATTCGAGTGCCAGAGCCCCTTTACGGAATCGAACCGTAGACCTTCTCCTTACCATGGAGACGCTCTGCCGACTGAGCTAAAGGGGCGTGCTCGAAGAGCCGTCGCAGACTCTACCTCGCCACGGACGACCGTCCCGCACGGGGGTCGCCCCGAGAGTCAGGTGCGGACGAAGAACCTCCGGTGGGTGGCACCGGGTGCCGCGCTGCGGACGCCGGTGCGCGCGAGCAGCCAGGCCTCCAGGCGGTCGTCGGGCAGCGGCCGGCTGACCAGGAAGCCCTGCAGCTTGTCGCAGCCCATCTCGGCGAGCAGGTTGCGGGTCAGCTCGTCCTCGACGCCCTCGGCGACCACGCGCAGGCCCAGGTTGTGGGCGAGCTCGATGATCGAGCGGGCGATGAAGGACTCCCCCTGACTGGTCGACATGCCGAGCACGAAGGACTTGTCGATCTTGACCTCGTCGATGGGCAGCTGGCGCAGCTGGGACAGCGACGAGTAGCCGGTGCCGAAGTCGTCCATCGAGAGGCGCAGGCCCAGACCGTGCAGGTCGGCCAGCACCGTGCTGTCGCGGACGGAGTCGTCGACGACGCTGCCCTCGGTCAGCTCGAGGGTGAGCAGCTCGCCGGGGACGCCGTGCCGCTGCAGCGCCTGCCGCACGCGGGTCACCAGGTCGGGTTCGGTGAGCACGTGCACCGACAGGTTCACCGCGACCGACAGGGCGATGCCCTGGTCCAGCCAGCGACGGCAGCGGGCGAGCGCCAGGTCGAGGACGTGGTCGGTGAGCAGGCCGATCCGGCCGATCTGCTCGGCGAGGTGGATGAAGTCGTCCGGCGGGATGGCTCCGTACCGCGGGTGCGCCCAGCGGACGAGCGTCTCGACCGAGACGATGTCGGAGGTCTGGGCGTCGATGATCGGCTGAAACACGACGCTGATCTGGCCCTCGGCCATGGCGGTCTCGAGCTCGGTGCCCAGCTGGAGGCGGCGCAGGCTCTGCTGGTCGAGGACCGGGTGGTAGCTGGCGACGCCCCCGGACTCCGCGGCGGCGAGGAGCGCGACATCGGCGCGCTGCATGAGCACGCCGGCGTCCGTGCCGTGGACCGGCGCGGCGGCCACGCCGATGGTCAGCGTCACCTCGAGGTCGAGGCCGGCGACGCGGGCGCGGGTCGCGGCCGCCTCCCGCAGGCGGCGGGCGGCGCGCTCAGTGGCGGCCAGGGAGAGGCCGGGCAGCAGGACGGCGAACTGCTCGCCCTCCATGCGGGCGACGAGCGCCTGCGGGGGCGCGTGCTCGCGCAGCAGCCCGGCGGTGACGAGGAGCAACTCGTCACTGGCGGCGTGACCGAGGGTGTCGGTGACCTCGGTGTAGTTGCCCAGCGCGGCGAGGATGAGCCCGGCCCGGGCGGTGCCGGAGTCGGCGGAGAGCAGCACGTCGATCTCGTCGGCCAGGCGCTGCCGGTTGGGCAGACCGGTCAGCCGGTCGTGGTCGGCGTCGTAGCGGATCTGCGTCAGCAGCTGCTGCTGGCGGATCGCGGCGTTGACGTGCGTGAGCATCGACTCCAGCGCGGCGCGGTCGCTGTCGGCGAAGGAGACGATGTCGCTGCGCCGGTCGCACACCTCGAGGTAGCCCGGCTCGCCGGCCGCCGTCGTCACGGGGGCGCCGATGAGGTCGGAGACCCCACGGCGGGCGAGGGCGGCGGCTTCCTCGTCGTCGGCACGCGCCAGGGACACCAGCACCGGCCCGTCCGCCGTAGCGACGGCGCGGCGACGAAAGACGTCGTCCGGATCGCCGGGGCCGTCGTACCAGACCGCCCCGTTCTCGGCGGCGACGACCAGGCGGGGCTCCTCGTCGAGATAGGGCGGCAGCCAGAGGGCCACCCGCTCGGCGTTGAGCAGCTCCCGCACCGCCTGCACGATCTGCAGGGTGCCGGCCTCGTCGGGTGAGACCTCCTCGACGCGGCGCGCGAAGTCGTAGACACGCTCGACGCTGTGGCCCTCCCGGGTCACGACACCGAAACGCCGGTAGACCAGGGCGAGCGCCCCCAGGAGCGGCGCGATGAGCAACCACGTCCACGGGGTCACGTCGACGAGCAGCAGGACGGCGAGGCCTACGAGCACCGACACCGGCCCGACCACGACCACCGGGACGAACAGGCTGGCCCACAGGGTGCGCCCGGGATAGCCCTGGGCGGCGCAGATGGCGCCGGCGATGAGCCCCGCACCGACCGTGCTCGCGACGAGGACGGCGACCAGGTACGCGAACCAGGTTGCGGGCTCGACGATGTCTCCCGCGGGCAGCAGGCGGAGCACGCCCACGGCTGCGCAGACCTCCAGGACGCCGACGCTGACGTTGAAGACGATCTTCGGGCGCGGGTAGTGCTGGACGGCGCCGGTCACGCCCATGGCCGCGGCCCAGGCGACGGCGGTCCACGAGGCCCCGACGGTGACGAGGGCCATCACGAAGGCGAGTTCGCTCGCCGACCAGGAGAAGCTCTGCTTGCGGAACTCGAACTGCATGTTGAACGACTCGGCCGCCACCAGGCCGAGGAAGGCGGCCAGCACCAGCGGCACGTCCACCGATCGGTGCAATGGGACCAGCGCCCACAGGGCGACGGGCACCGCCACGGCGATCCCGATACAGGCAACCGTCCACTGACTGAGGAAAGTCAGCGGCCGACGCGGCGCACGGTCGTCCTGCTCGGCCACTCGAAACCTGCAATTCGTGGGGAAGTCTGGCGGCGCCGAGGCTAACAGCGCGGTGCCGCCGGACGATGCCGTCGCCCACCTTTAGGGGGAGACGCGTCGAAAACCTCTCCGGCAGCACGGAGCGGGGCAGGCCGTCGCTCGAACGACTGCCCCGCTGCCACGCGCCCAGGGACGCGCGGCTGATCCACCAGTGGATCGGCCGCCGCGGTCAGACCGCGCGACCCCACTTGGCGCCGCGGCCCCACTTGGCCCCGCGGCCCCACTTGGCTCCGCGAACCGAACCCTGACCGGCGTGGACGTTGCTGTTCATGATGGCCTCCTCGACATGACTGACTGCGGTGCTGCGGCAGCCACTTACGCGCGGGGGCAGAGCGTCGTTTGGGTACGGACCGCGCAGGAGACATTGCTTCCCGTCACCCGCCCGGGCAAGCATCGAAGATCACGACCGGGTGACGAACACTCATGTCGTCACGTTGTGTATTCGAATCTGAACGCTTCGTCACTGAACTGGGTGACAACTGTTGCCGCTGCGCAGGATGGTGAACGCCGACGTCCCGCCCGCGAGCCGCAGCCCTCGTCACGGAACCGCCGGATGGGCGCCCGCCAGCATCCGGTTCACATGCATGTCGGCACGGTGGTGGCTGATCTCGATCGCCTCGCCCGCCGCCGCGTCCAGCGCCGTCTCGGCCCAGCTGTGGTGCACGGCGGTCGGTGTCCTCATCGTCCCCAGCACCTTCGCCGTGCGGTCGAACGCCGTGCGGGCTTCCCCGGCCGCCCGGTCCGCCTGACCGGACGACCGCGCACGAGCGGCCGCGGCGGCCGCGGCGTCCTCGCGATCGAAGACCAGACCCTCGTCCTCTCCGGCGTCCCACGAGCCGTCGGCCCCGAGCAGCTTCGCGGCGAACGGCTCGACGAGGCCGACCACCCGTCCCCCCGTGCCCTGGACCAGTTGCAGCGGCGCGGTCGCCGAGTCCCACAGCCACTTGCGCTGGTCCGCGGCCTTCTGTTCGGCGAAGGCGCGCAGAGCATGGGGCAGGCGCTGTCCGTACTCCCTGACTGCCAGGTACGCCGCGGGGACCGCGACCGCGGGCAGGGCGTCCACGGCAGCCTGCTGCCGCTCCGTCCACGCGGTGAGAACCTCCTGCAGGCGCGTCGCTGCCGTCCGGTCCAGGGTGAGGACGCTCAGGCCCCGCAACACGTCGCCGGTTCCCGAGGCCACCGTGCCGTCCGCCGCCGCGGACAGCGAGTCGATGAGGACCTCGGTGTGGACGGTCAGGCCCGTCGCCAGCGGAAGGGCGATCCGTGCCGCCGTTCCGTCGTTGACGGCCCGGTCCGTGGAGTCGCCGTCGTCGAGGCCGCCCGCCAGAGCAGTCAGCCCGGTGACGACGGAGGCAGCCCCCGCGGGCCCGGTCTCCGCGCCGGCCAGGGTGACGACCGCGGCGAGCGAAGCGCCGTCATCGGCCCAGCGTCGCGTGAGGAGGACGCCCCAGCTCTCCTCGTCGGCTAGCAGCGCGGCGGCCGCACGGCCGTCACCCCCGGCAGCCAGGACGTCGATCACCAGTGCGGCCGGGTCGAACGTGTCCGGCGCCCAGTCGGCGGGCACCGCACCGGCGCCCGCGAAGACTCCTTGCGCAGCTTCCCGCCGGAGCAACTGGCGGCCCCATTGCGCGACGGTGTCCAGGCGCAGCCCGCCTCGGCTGCCCGGCCTCGCAGCGACGAGGAGCGCCGCCATGCCGGCGGCCGCCAGATCCGCGTCGCCCAGGTGCTCCTCACTGCCCACGTACACATGCGTGAGCGCGGTGCGGACGGGGTCACGGGGTTCGGCCCCCGGGACGGCCGCACCCAACGCGGCGGCGAGTACGCGCGGGACCGCCGGCGATGATCCGAACTGGTTCGCGCCCAGCGCTACGAGAAGCAGCTGGATGCCTTCGACGCCGAGCGCGCCCACGACGGCCGTCGCGAATGCGGGCTCCTGCGCCAGCGGAAGAGCACGCTCCACCAGCGCCTGCCGCTCCTCCGGCCGCATCGATCGCCCGATGAGGTCATCGGCGAACTCCCGGCCGCGCGTGGCGAGCTCCGCGTCCCCCCACCCGGGCAGCCGGGGGGCCAGGTAGGCGACCACCCGGCTCTCGTCGCCGCGCGTTCCCCGGCCGCCGACCGCCGCACAGCAGTCGGCCAGCACGCGCGCCGTCGCCACGGCGTCGTCGGCGACCTCCTCCAGCACGGTGGCGTGCCGTCGGCGACGCGACGCCTCGGTGGCCCGCAGTTCTTCCACGGCGGCGACCCACTCCGGCGCCTCGTTCGTCATGGTCTCCCGCGGACCATCGAACCGGCTCAGACGCGTCCATGCGGCCCGGAAGTCGTCGTCCTGTTCCTGCTGGAGGGCCGCGACCTGACGCCGCGCCTCCTCCAGCCGGTCGCAGTGCGCACTCAGCCGATGCATGGCGGTGAGCACGGCGTCCTTCGAACTCCGCGCGAGCGTCGCCGTCGCCGCCACCTGGGTCGTGGCGGCCGCGGCGTCGTCCCCCACCCAGTGGGGGGCGGAGGCAGCCCGGCCCCCGAGCTCCCCGCTGAGCACCGTCAGGTGGAACGCCGCACGGGCGACGTCCTGCACGACCTCACGCAGCGCCTCGGCGTTGCCCGGTGGCTGGTCGAGCGGGATCGGTTCGGGGACGACGATCACTGCACACCCGGGCGTCCGACGCGCGACAGCAGCGCACCGTCGAGCGCGAGCCAGGAATCGGCGACGGCGCCGATGGTCGCCCCCAGCCAGCGCAGCTCACCGGCCAGCGCCTGCGCCGCGGTGCGGTGGCTCTGGAGGAACGCCTCCACCGTCGGCTGCAGCGGGCCGCCGACGAGGGCCGGGGCCCCCAGCCGGTGCTGCGCCTCGTCGGCCTCGGCCGCCCGGCTCCGCAGTCCGTCGGCGAGGGCGTGCACCTCCAGGGCCGGCATCTCGATGCTCATGCCGCGCAGTCTTGCGCCGCGCCGACCCTCGCTCGGCCGTCGTCCACAGGCGCAGCTGCGGTGCCCCGGTCGGATGACCTCCCTGTCCACACCATCCACAGGCTCTGTCCACAGGCGGTGGACAACCGTCTACGCTCCCCCGGTGCCGTGGGACGGGGAGGATGCCGAGCGCGGCTCGACCCTGCCCTTCGTCCTGGTCTGCTGGCTGGTCGCTGCACTGATGGCCTTCGGCGCCATCGCCGCCTCGGACGCATTCCTCGAGCAGCAGCGGGTGCAGTCGGTCTGCGACGGCGCGGCACTCGCCGCCGCCAACGAGGCCGACGAGGCCACCGTCTACGCGCGCGGCGTCGGCACCGAACTGCCCCTCACGCCGGAAGCCGCCCAGGCGGCGGTCGCCGACCAGCTCGCTGACGGGGGTACCCGGCTGGACGCCTGGTCGGCCGACACCGACGGAGCCGAGGTCACCGTCCGGTGCACGCGGTACGCCGACATCGCCTTCGGCTGGCTGTTTCTCGGCGGGCAGCCCCTGGAGCGGACGGCGACCGCCAGCGCACGCGCACCAACCCTCGGCTGAGCCGGGAAGAGCGACGGCCCCCGACCGGAAGGTCGGGGGCCGTCGTACCGGGCGTGGCGGGTGAAGGATTCGAACCTTCGTAGGCTAAGCCGACGGATTTACAGTCCGCTCCCATTGGCCACTCGGGCAACCCGCCGTGCGGTGGTACCGGAGCAGCTTACAAGAACGGCGGACGGCGTTTCCCGGGTACCGGGCAGCGCGTCCACCGGCAGGAGGAGAGATCACATGGCCGACGCATCGTTCGACGTCGTGAGCAAGGTCGACCGCCAGGAGGTCGACAACGCGCTCAACCAGGCGGGCAAGGAGCTCTCCCAGCGCTTCGACTTCCGGGGCACCAACGCGACCATCGCCTGGGCCGGTGAGGACGGCGTCTCGCTGCAGGCCGACACCGAGGAGCGCGTTGCCGCCGCCCTCGAGGTGTTCAAGGAGAAGCTGATCAAGCGCAGCATCTCGCTCAAGGTGCTCGACGCCGGCGAGCCCCAGGCCTCCGGCAAGTCCTACAAGATCTCGGCGCGCATCAAGCAGGGCATCGAGTCCGACACCGCCAAGAAGATCGCCAAGATCATCCGCGACGAGGGTCCCAAGGGCGTCCAGGCGCAGATCCAGGGTGACCAGCTGCGCGTGAGCGGCAAGAAGCGCGACGACCTGCAGGCGGTGCAGCAGCTGCTGCGCGGCAAGGACCTCGACGTCGCGCTGCAGTTCGACAACTACCGCTGAGCCGGCCGCCGCCGTCGAACAGTGTGCGCGGACAGGCACGTCCGGATGGGAGAGCTGCCGATCCGCGCCCACTGTTCGGGCCGGTGAGCGCCGCGCGGGTCAGCGACCGAGTTCGCGGGCCATCTGCTCGAGCCGGGCGATGCGCTCCGGCATCGGCGGGTGGGTCGCGAACAGCGACGCCAGGCCCTGGCCCCGGAACGGGTTGGCGATCATCAGGTGGCTCTGGGTGACGAGGCGCTCGTCCTGTGGCAGCGGCAGGGCGGTGGCGCCGCGCTGGATCTTGGTCAGCGCGCTCGCCAGCGCGCGGGGGTCCTGGGTGAGCAGCGCTCCCGAGGCGTCGGCCTGGTACTCCCGGCTCCGGCTCACGGCCATCTGCACCAGGCCGGCGGCCAGCGGGCCGAGCACCATCAGCAGCAGCCCACCCACCGCGTTGCCGCCGCTGCGATCGTCGGAGCGGCCGCCGAACATCGACGCGAACATCGCCATGTGCGCCAGGTAGGTGATGACCGTGGCCATGGCGCCGGCGACCGAGCTGATCAGGATGTCGCGGTTGTAGACGTGCGAGAGCTCGTGGGCGAGGACGCCGCGCAGCTCCCGGCGGTCGAGCAGTTCGAGGATGCCCTGGGTGACGCAGACCGCGGCGTTGCGCGGGTTGCGGCCCGTCGCGAAGGCGTTCGGCTGGTTCGTCGGGCTCACGTAGAGCCGGGGCATCGGCTGGCGGGCCTCGGTGGCCAGCTCGCGCACGATCGAGTAGAGCTGTGGCGCCTGCGTCTCGGTGACCGGGAACGCCCGCATGGCGCGCAGGGCCAGCTTGTCGGAGTTGAAGTACGCGTAGCCGTTCACCCCGAGCGCGATCAGCAGGGCGATGAACAGGCCACCGCGGCCACCGATCAGCGCGCCCGCGCCGAGAATGAGACCACCCATGAGACCGAGGAGCACCGCGGTCTTGAGTCCGTTGTTCCAGCGCTGCACGATCGATCCAACGCCATCGTGTGGACGGCCGTTCCCCGGCCGGAATGAGGGGCCTCGCACACGGGTTGCCAGCCTGGAGTTCACAAGTGTCCGGATCCACATCCCGCTCGGGGACACGCGCACGTAACCTCGGTCGGTGGAGGTAAACCACTCATGACTGCGACCGACCGGTCCCCTGTGGCCACCAGCTCAGCGCCCGGCGGGCTCGTCAAGAGCGTCGTCGAACTCGACCGCGTCGTCATCCGGCTCGCCGGCGACTCCGGTGACGGCATGCAGCTCACGGGCAACCGGTTCACCAGCGAGACGGCGTCCTTCGGCAACGACCTGTCGACGCTGCCCAACTTCCCGGCCGAGATCCGCGCACCGACGGGCACCCTCCCCGGCGTCAGCTCCTTCCAGCTGCACTTCGCCGACCACGACATCATGACGCCGGGCGACGCCCCGGACGTGCTGGTCGCCATGAACCCCGCCGCGCTCAAGGCCAACATCGCCGACCTCCCCGGCGGCGGGCTGCTGATCGTCGACTCCGACGAGTTCACCCCGCGCAACCTCGCGAAGGTCGGCTACGCCGCCAACCCGCTGGAGGACGGCTCGCTGGAGGGCTGGCAGACGGTCAGCGTGCCGCTGACGAGCATGACGACCGACGCGCTCAAGGAGTCCGGCCTCGGCAAGAAAGAGGCGGAGCGCTCCAAGAACATGTTCACCCTCGGGCTGCTGTCGTGGATGTACCACCGGCCCACCGAGGGCACGGTCCGCTTCCTCGAGCGGCAGTTCCGCCGCAAGCCCGAGATCGCCGCGGCCAACATCGCCGCCTTCCGGGCCGGCTACAACTACGGCGAGACGACGGAGGCCTTCGCGGTCTCCTACGAGATCAAGCCGGCGCCGATGGCCCCCGGTGTCTACCGCAACATCTCCGGCAACCAGGCGCTCGCTCTCGGCCTGGTCGCCGCCGGCCAGCGTTCGGGGCTGCCGCTGTTCCTGGGCGCCTACCCGATCACGCCGGCGTCGGACATCCTCCACGAGCTGTCCAAGCACAAGGCCTTCGGCATCCGCACGTTCCAGGCCGAGGACGAGATCGCCGGCGTCGCCTCGGCGATCGGTGCCTCCTTCGGTGGCGCGCTCGGCGTGACGACGACGTCGGGCCCCGGCATCTCGCTGAAGTCCGAGGCGATCGGCCTCGCCGTCATGACCGAGCTGCCCCTGGTCGTCATCGACGTCCAGCGCGGCGGCCCCTCCACCGGTCTGCCGACGAAGACCGAGCAGTCGGACCTGCTGCAGGCGATGTTCGGCCGCAACGGCGAGGCCCCGCTGCCCGTCATCGCGCCGCGCTCCCCCGGCGACTGCTTCGACGCCGCCGTCGAGGCCTGCCGCATGGCCCTGACCTACCGGACGCCGGTCATCCTGCTGTCCGACGGCTACCTGGCCAACGGCGCGGAGCCGTGGGCGGTCCCCTCGGTCGACGACCTGCCCGACCTCACCCCGGCGGTCGGCTTCGCCACGGAGCCCAACGGTGAGGATGGCGAGTTCCTCCCGTACCTCCGCGACCCGGAGACGCTGGCGCGCCCGTGGGCGATCCCCGGCACGGCCGGCATGCAGCACCGCATCGGCGGCCTGGAGAAGGCCGACCGGACGGGCAACATCTCCTACGACCCCGCCAACCACGACTTCATGACGCGCACGCGCCAGGCCAAGGTCGACGGGATCGCGGCCACCCTGCCGCCCACCGACGTCGAGGACCCGGACGGCGACGCGCGCGTCGCCGTCATCGGCTGGGGGTCCACCTACGGGCCGATCGGCGCGGCCTGCCGGCGGATCCGCCGGTCGGGTCGCTCGGTCGCCCAGATCCACCTGCGGCACATCAACCCGATGCCCGCCGACCTCGGCGACGTCCTGCGCCGCTACGACCGCGTCGTCTGCCCCGAGATGAACCTCGGCCAGCTCGCGCTCCTGCTCCGCGCCAGGTACCTCGTCGACGTGGAGAGCCACACGCAGGTCCGCGGGCTGCCGTTCCGGGCCGCCGAGCTGGCCGCCGTCATCCAGGACGCGATCGACTCCACCCACGGCGCCGTTCTCGGTGCCGACCCCTCCGGAGGCGGAGAATGAGCACCACTTCTTCACATGCGGCAGAGCACGTGCACGACCTCGGCATGCCCGGTAACCCGATCTCCTCGGCGATCGAGGCCTCCGTGGCCACCCAGGGCGAGAAGCAGACGGTCCTCAAGGCCAAGGACATGAAGACCGACCAGGAGGTGCGCTGGTGCCCCGGGTGCGGTGACTACGTCATCCTCAACGCGGTCCAGAGCTTCCTGCCCAGCCTCGGCATCGCCCGCGAGGACATGGTCATCGTGTCGGGCATCGGCTGCTCGTCCCGCTTCCCGTACTACATGAACACCTACGGGATGCACTCCATCCACGGGCGGGCCCCGGCCATCGCGACCGGCCTGGCCGCCTCCCGTCCCGACCTCTCCGTCTGGGTCGTGACCGGCGACGGCGACGCGCTCTCGATCGGTGGCAACCACCTGATCCACACGCTGCGCCGGAACGTGAACCTGACGATCCTGCTGTTCAACAACCGGATCTACGGGCTGACCAAGGGCCAGTACTCACCGACGTCCGAGGTCGGCAAGGTGACCAAGTCGACGCCGATGGGCTCACTGGACCACCCGTTCAACCCGGTGTCGCTGGCCCTCGGCGCCGACGCCACGTTCGTCGGACGGGCGATGGACTCCGACCGCAAGGGGCTGACCGACGTGCTCAGGCAGGCCGCCGAGCACAAGGGCACGTCGCTGGTCGAGATCTACCAGAACTGCAACATCTTCAACGACGGCGCCTTCGACCTGCTCAAGGACCCCAGCACCGGCCCGATGTGGACCATCCCGCTGCTGCACGGCGAGCCGCTGGTCTTCGGTCCGGACGGCGCCTCGTGCGTGGTCCGCGACGAGTTCGGGGGCCTGAGGATCGCCGAGACCAGCCAGGTCGACGCCGCCGAGGTCGTCGTGCACGACGCCCACCGGCAGGACCCGTCCTACGCGTTCGCGCTCTCCCGGCTCTCCACCCAGGACCTGCGCTACACGCCGATGGGCGTCTTCCGCTCGGTGCAGAAGCCGACCTACGACGCGATGATGGCCGAGCAGCTCGACGCGGCCGCCACGCAGTCCCCGGCCGACCTCGGCGCGCTCCTCGCCGGCAGTGACACCTGGGAAGTGCAATGACACCGTCGTCCTCCGGACGACACCGCGGCCAGGCAGCGTCCCCCTGCTGAGCTGAGCCCATCCCGTCGCGCCAGCGCGGACCCCTCCGGGGCCCACTCGGCGCGACACCGCGGCCAGGCAGCGTCCCCCTGCTGAGCTGAGCCCATCGGGGCCCACTTGGCCCGACAGGTCAGCCCTCGGCGGTGCTCGTGACGCCCAGACTGGTGCCCACCGCATGGCGGAGGAGGGTCAGCCGCGGTGTCACGCGCGCGGTCCGCACCTTCGTCCAGGCGTGCAGCAGGGCGGTCAGCAGGTCGGTCGTCTCCCAGAGCACGACGCGCTCGGCTGTGACCGGGGCGCGTCGCAGGTAGGCGGCCAGGAAGTCGTCGCACAGCTCGTCCAGCAGTGCCAGGTAGCGGTCGAGCGCGCCGTCCCCGGCCCCGTACGACGACATCGGGAACGCGCTGATCCCGATGTCGCGCAGCTTCGCGCGGAACCGCCCGAGATCCAGGGCCGGCTCGGCCCGGCAGGCCCCGTCGAAGTCGATGAACCCGATCCGCCCGTCGTGCAGCAGCACCTGGGCCGGGCGGAAGTCGTGGTGCGCGCTGACCAGGGGATCCGCGGGCGATACCGCGTGCAGTTCCTCGAGCCGGCGCAGCAGGGGGTCGGCCGCCGTGCCGATGGGCGGCACGCTGACCGCCAGCCGAGCCACGACGCCGCGCACCTCCGCCAGCTCCTCGTCCCACGTGGCATCCCGGCCGTAGCGGGCACCGCTGCCGTGCAGCGCGGCGAGCGCCACCGCCGTCCGGTCGAGCATCTCCCGGAGCTCGTCGAGCGCGTCGGTCCGCCCGCCGCCCGCCGCCTGGATCAGCGCGTCCCGCGCCAGGTCCTTGAGGGTCCGCTCCTCCGGCACCGGTCCCTGGACGAGGACCCGTTCCTCCGGGAGGTAGGCGATCGGCTCGGCCAGGGTCACGGTCCCGTCGGTCGCGACGGGGCTCTCCCACAGCGCCCGCATCGCGTCCCACGCCGTGGCGCCCTTGTCGCCCTGGTGCGTCTTGGCGACCAGCGGATCGGGGCCGGGAGCGCCGTCCCGGTACCGCATCCGATAGACGATCGTGCAACGGCTGCCGGGCTTGTAGCGGACGACGTCGGGCACGCATTCGGTCACCTCGACGTCGTGGCCGGCGGTGCGCAGGCCCTGCTGGAGCACCTCCGCGGCCCGCTCGGCGTCGACCAGGGAGGGCAGTGCGGGCAGCCCGGGGTCGGCCTCCTCCACCTCGAGCAGCAGCCGCAGGTCGGCGAGGTAGTGGTGCCAGCCGGGCTGCCCGAACGATGCGTCCGGGCTCTGCGGTTCCGGCGGTGGCGTGCCCGGCGGCAGCAGCCGTCCGACCAGGACGACGTCCCGCGGGCGGCCGCCCTCGACCAGCGCGACCCGGCAGTGGACGAGCCACTCGGCGCCCTTGGCGCGCAGCCGGTCGACCTCCGCGCCGGTCAGCTCCACTCCCGGCCGCCCGAGCTCCGGCACCTCGCGGCGCAGGGCGTCGGCGACGCGCCCCGGCGCCATGACGTCCGCCAGCCACTCCGGCAGCTCGGCGAAGGGCTCGAGCGCGGCGACGATGTCCCTGTCCACGAGCGTCTCGCTCATCCTGTTCGGCTCCCTCTCCCGTCGTTCCCCGCATCCAGCGACCGCAGGATCGCGTCCAGCCGCCCGTCCTTCAGCTGCCAGCACGCGCGGGCCCCCGCGCGGGCCAGCGCCAGCGCGCGGTAGGCGAAGACGCGGGTCCGCAGGTCGCCGTCCCCGGGCATGCCCCGTGCCTCGAGGTAGGCCGCGAGGAAGGGCTCCGTCAGGTCGGCGAGCAGCGGTCCGGTCCGGCGCGATCGGCGCAGGGCGGTGACGTGCAGATAGGCGAGGAATCGACCCAGGTCCAGTGCGGGCTCGGCGAGGCACACGGTGTCGACGTCGACGAGCCCGATGCGACCGGGCTCCCCCAGCAGCACCTGTGAGGGCGTGAGGTCCCCGTGCGCCAGGACCGGCGCGAGCCATCCGCGCGCACGGCCGCCCTCCGCGAGCTCGAGAGCGCTGGCCACGCCGCGTCGCAGCTGCGCCGCAACCTCCGGCCACACCGGCTCGATGCGGGCGAGGTCGTGCTCGGTGTCGGCCCGCTCCCCGTCGAGGTCGCGCACCGGCAACCGGGACCCCGCGGCGTCCCCGGCGTGCAGCGCCGCGGCCAGCTCCGCCGCACCGCGGAGGGCGTCGGGCAGCGCACTTCCGTCGCCGTCCGCCGTCAGCAGGCCGGGCAGCAGCGGCGTGCCAGGGATCGCCGCGGCGAGCCCCAGGTGCAGGGAGTCGACGACGGCGAGCGGCTCCGGGACGACGACATGCCCTCCGCGCAGGGTCCGGCGCAGGAGCCGCAGCGCCGACGCCACCTCTCCCGCCGCCCCCGGGTCGGCGTAGACCTTGCCGAACAGGACGGGGTGCCGCAGCTCACCCGCGCCCCCGGCTCCGGGCGAGAGCCGGTAGCGCAGCACGCACGGCCCCTGGCGTGGGTGGTGGACGACGTCCACGGCACAGCGGCCGATCGCCCGCTCGCCCCCGGTGCCGGGCACGACCCGGCCGAGCACCGCCCGCATGAACTGCGGATCGACCGCCCGGGACAGGGTGGGCAGGCCGGGGTCGGCGGGGAACGGCCGGACGACGACGTCCCCGCCGGAGGCCGGCACCTCTGCGAGCAGCACCCGCTCCCGACCCGACGGGGCGAGGCGGACCAGGTAGCGCAGGGTGGCGCCGCCGTCCGGGCGGTAGAGCACCGACCGGACGCGCACGTCGTCGACATCGGCTCCCGGTGCGGCGCCGACCGCCCAGGCACGGGCACGGGCCCGCGCCCGCCCGACGTCCAGAGCGGCGGCGACCGCCGGCGACCGGTGGCCGACCGCCACCTGCAGTGGTTCCCTGACCGCCGAGGCCACGGCCGTGACCGCGCTCATGCCGGCGGCCGGCCGTTGGAGTGCTTGGCGTGCCGGTGCGGCCGGCCGGTGCCCAGCAGCGGTGATCCGTCGGCCTTCAGGCGGTGGATGATCTGGTCGACGGTGGCCCCGTCGACCGAGCCGTTCGCCTCCGGCGCGTCGCGGCCGTCGTCGTCGGACCAGCCCCGCATCAGCTCCGTGTACCGCCCGCCGGCACGTTGCAGGACCGCGGGGGTGCCCACCTCGGGGATGCCACCGTCCTCGACGACCAGGACCCGGTCGGCGCACCGAACCAGGCTGGGGTCGTGCGAGATGATGATCGTGGTCGTGCCGCGCATGAGCGACCGGAGGGCACCCACGACCAGGCGCGTCGAGTCGGCGTCGAGGCCGGTCGTCGGTTCGTCCAGCACCAGGATCGGCGCCCGCCGGATGAAGGCGCGCGCGATGGAGATGCGCTGGCGCTGGCCCCCGGAGAGCGTCGCACCGCGCTCGCCGACCTCGGTTTCGTATCCGTCCGGTAGCCCGCGGATGAACTCGTGGGCGTTCGCCGAACAGGCCGCCTGCTCGATCTGCTCCCGGGTCGCCCCGTCGATCCCGTAGCCGATGTTGTCGGCGATCGTGCCGGTGAGCAGCACGGTGTCCTGCAGCACCAGGCTGACCTGCGACCGGAGCGACTCCAGGGTGTACCTGCGCAGGTCCGTGCCGTCGAGGCACACCATGCCGGTGTCGGGGTCGTAGAGCCGCGGGATGAGCTGGGCGATCGTGCTCTTGCCGGCGCCGCTGCGGCCGACCAGGGCCACCACCTCACCGGGCGCCACGTCGAACGAGACGTCGCGGAGGACCGGCGGGGCGTCGTCCCCCGGCTCGGCGTGGTAGGCGAAGGTCACGCCCTGGAAGCCGAGACCGCCGGCGAAGCGCGGGGCGGGGACGGCGTCGGGGGCGTCCTCGACCGCGGGCGCCAGCGCGAGCAGGTCGTCGATGCGGTCGACGCTGGCGAGGACCTTTCCGACCTTGTACCACTCGCTGACGATCTTGCGGGACGGCTTGAACATGTTCTGCGCGACGAGCACGAAGAAGACGAGGGTGCCGACGGTGATGGCGGACCGGTCGACCAGCAGCACCCCGATCCACACGATCGCCGAGATGGCGAGGGCCTCGAGGATCGCGATGACGAAGCTGAACCAGGCCTGCAACGACGCCACCCCGACGGCCGCCCGCATGCTCAGGTCGGTCTCGTCGGAGAAGCGCCGCAGGTCCAGCCGGCCGCGGCCGTAGCTCTGCACCAGCCGGATCGAGGTCAGCATCTCCTGCGTCGTGGACGCCAGATCCCCCTCGCGGGCGCGCTGGGTCTTCGAGAGGTCCTTCATCCGCCGCGAGAAGAAGTCCGAGACCAGCGCGAGCATCGGGATCACGACGACGGCGATGAGCGCGACGGTCCACTCGCGCCAGAGCAGCACGGCGACCGTGCCGGCGAGCACGAGGAAGCTGCCGAGCAGGTTGCTCAGCGACTTGACGACGAACTCCTCCACCACGAGGACGTCGCCGGTGACGCGGGTGAGGACGTCGCCGGTGCGGCGCTTGTCGTGGTAGGCCAGCGACAGCCGCTGCAGGTGCGAGTACATCGCGACACGGATGTTGTAGCCGAGCATCCGGCCGCCGCGCGCCAGGCAGACCTCGGCGAGGGAGTCGGCGGCGCTGTTCACCGCCGCCAGCACGATGATGCCGAGGACGAGCAGGACCAGCGTGGCGGTCCGATCCGACCAGCCGAACGTCGGCCAGCCGCGGTCGGTCAGGGGGGCGGCGTTGCCCTGCAGGTAGTCGATGAGGTACGCGATCGGGATGGGCTCCACCACGGCGGCCACGGCCTCGACCAGCAGGAGGACGGCGCCCAGGACGAACGGACGCCGACCTCCGTGGAAGCGGCGCAGCAACGCGAGCCCGCGGCGGTAGTCCGACATCCCGACCCGCGGCGCCGCCGGCTTCTCCGGCACGACGATGTCGGCCGGCACGCCCGCCGTCGCGGACCGGACCGCGCTCATGTCGTCCCCCTCAGCCGGTCGAGGCATGCGTGCCCCTCGTCCACCAGTGCGCGCGTCAGCGGCGAGCGGGGTGCGCGCGCGAAGCACCGCAGCGCCTTGCGCTCGAGCGCGACGGCCTCGTACCAGGCGATCCGCCGCCGCAGCTCGCCGTCCGGAGGTTCGCCCGCCGACCGCAGGTATGCGTCGAGGAACACCCCGGCGAGCGGCGTCGTCCCGCGGGTGGACGACGGGGCCGCCCGCCGGCGCAGCGCCAGGCGGACCGCCTGCTGGCGCAGGGTCGCGAGGAAGGTGCCGACGTCGACCGCCGGGTCGGCCGCGCCGCAGGAGTCCAGGTCGAGCAGCACGACCTCCTCGCCGCGCAGGAGGAACTGGCTGGGCTTGCAGTCGCCGTGCACGAGGCCCACGACGCCGCGCGGAACGGCGTCGGCCTCGGCGAGCAGGCGGACCGCGAGCGATCCCAGGGCCCGGCCGGTCCCCTCGTCGATCTCGGCCACGCGGGAACTCCGGGTGCCGAAGCGCACGAGCTCGGCGTCGACCGAACGGGCCCGGCGGCTGACCACCGGCTGGCGGTGCAGAGCGGCGAGCGCGACGGCCGCCCGCCGCACGGCGTGCGCCGCCGTTCCGTCCGGCCGGAGCATCAGCTGGTCCAGGCGCACGCCGGGCACGTGCTCCTGTACGACGAGCGACAGCTCGGGCACGTGCGCCCGCACCGGTGCGAAGCGCAGGGGCGCCGCCGGGTCGACGGTGGCGTCGAGCAGCACCGCCTCGGCCGCGACCGCCGCCGCCTTCCGGCCGTCGTGGTAACTCTTCACGACCAACCGGCCTGAACCGCCCCGGTCCGCCCGCCCGCGGAGCTCGACCGCCAGGGTCGCCCGCTTGCCCGGCCGGTAGCGCACGAGTTCCACGCGGCAGCGACGGGGCGACCCGACGTCGGGCAGAGCCTCGGCCAGCGCCGTCCGGAGCCGTTCCGGATCCGTCGCGGCGGCCAGCCCCGGGAGGTCGGGGTCGTCCGGGAACCGGCACAGCCGGACGCCGGGGGCCACGACCGGCCGGAACGCCTCGCCGTCGTCCGCCGGAACGTCGATCAGGTCGCCGCGCACGAGGAGCGGGCCCACGCCGTAGAGCACGGTGCCCCGGACGCCCGGCTCGTACTTCGCGTCGAGGACCGAGCAGCCCGCGCGGCCGGGCACACCGAGGGCCCCGCGGACCCGTGGTCCCATGACGTGGCCGTTGAGCATCTCCACGACGCGGGAGAGACGGTCCGTCCGCGGCGCGGTGTCGGGCAGCCCGAGCGAGGTCATGATCCCGCCCCCGCGAAGACGAGTGACAGCTCCCGGGCCGCACGGCGCACGTCGAAGCACTCCTCGACCATCCGCCGTCCCGCTGCACCCAGCTCCCGCCGACGCGCGGGGTCGGCGATCAGCTCACCCAGGTGTCCGACCAGCGTCCCGACGTCCCGCGGGGCGGCGACGAGGCCGTTGACCCCGTGCCGGACGGCCTCGGGGATCCCTCCGGCGTCCGTCGTGACGACCGGCAGCCCGCAGGCCATCGCCTCCACGACGACGTTGGGCACGCCGTCCCGGTCGCCGTCGTCGGTCACGCACGGCGTGAGCGCGAAGATGTCGGCCCGCTGGTAGGCGCGCAGCACCTCGTCGCCGGTGCGCTCGCCGACCAGTTCCACCTCGTCGGCCAGCCCCAGCCGGTCGCGCAGGACGGTGAGCTCGGCCCGCAGCGGCCCGTCGCCGTAGATGCGGAGCCGGAAGGGCACGCCCCGCGTCGCAGTGCCCTTCAGCCGCTGGCAGGCGTGCAGCAGGTCCGGGAACCCCTTCTTCGGCACGAGCCGGCCCACGGACACGATCTCGACCGGGCCCGCGGCCCCGTCGCTCCGCGGAGCGGGGACGAACCGATCCAGCTCCACGCCGTGATGGATCAGCCGGAGCCGGTCGTGCAGCTCGGCGGGGAGCGACGACCGGAGGTAGTCGACGTTGGCCGCGCAGCAGGTCACTACGGCCGCCGCCTCCCGCGCGCGGGCGCGCAGACCCTCGACCGGGATCTGGTAGAGGTCGCGGGCGTGCGCGGTGATGCTGAACGGGATCCCCGTCAGCCGTGCGGTGAGCAGTGCGACCAGCGCGGGGTCGTGCGCGAAGTGGGCGTGCAGGTGCCCGACCGGTGCTCCGGCCGCCCGGGCGCGGACGATGTCGGCCCCCAGCCGCACGGCCGCCGACAGGCAGCCCAGCGTCGACAGCGTCGCGTACCCGTCGGCCAGCCGGGGACTCGTCGCGGCGAGCAGCAGGGTCCGGGCGTAGGCGCCCGGCGCCGAGCGGGCGAGCAGGGCGTGGTCGCGCAGGGGGGCACCGCGGCGGTCGTCGAGATAGTGGACGTCGGCCCGCACCTGCTGGACCTGCGGCTGCACGAGTTCCTCGCCGGAGTGCGTGAGGCTGTACAGCTCGAGCCGGGTGCCCAGCCGCTCCTGCGCGAGGACCTCCCCCACCACGAACGTCTGCGACAGCCGTGGCCAGCTGCGCACGAGGTACATCACCCGTTCAGGCACGCCAGCCCCCTCCGGAGGACCGCGGTCAGGGCTGCCCCCCGCTTGGCGGCGCTCGCCGGGAGCACGGGGCCACGGCCGGTGACCAGTTGCTTGGCGATCTTCATGCTCGTGCAGGCGGAGTAGAAGGCCAACCGGCGCGCGGGATCGGGACCGGCCGGGATGCCGTAGGCGGCGAGGAACGCCGTCCGCACCGCCGCCGCGCCGGGCCACGGAGCTGCGTCCAGATAGGTGGCGGCGGAGGCGACGTCGGAGGCGGGGTCGCCCATGCGCGCCTCGTCGAGGTCGAGGACGACCACACCGCCGGCCCGCCGGGGCGTTCCGATGGCGACCACGTGGCCCGCGTGGAAGTCCCGGTGGACGGCGACCGGGTCCACGGCCGGCAGGTCCGCCGCCGCGGCGGCCAGCCGGTCGGCGAGGGCGAACGCCGGCGTGCGGGCCGAGGGCGCCGCGTTCGCCACCCGCGACGCCCACTCGCCGGCGTCGGCGACCTCATGGGCCACGTCCAGGCGGCGGGTGAGCACCGCCGGGGACGCGTGCAGCGTCGTGAGCCACCGGGCGGCCAGGGCGGCGGTGTCGAGAACCAGGGCGTCCGTACCCGAGCGCTCCACCAGCCGGTCCAGGGTCGCACCGGCCACCGCCCGGTAGAACACCATCCGGAGCGGAGGGACGTGCACCACCGGCTCGGGGACGTCGAGCAGCGGGGACGCCGCGAACACCTCGCGCAGCAGTCGCAGGTTCTCGTACGCCATCGATGACCGGTGCCGGTCGGTGTAGCTCTTGCCGACGAGCGGGACGACCCGGTCGGCGTCGAGCCCCTCGACCTCGTAGCGGACGACGCGGCGCCGGCCCACCGCCTCCGCGAGCGGTCGCGCCTCGAGGACACGGAGGCGCTCGGCCCCGGGGAGCGACGGCGATCCGCGCAGGACCTCGGACATCCGGTCGGGGTCGAGCGGATCGACCGGCGGCGCGGTGCCCGGCCCACCGAGCGGACGCTGCGGCGGCGCGGCCCCGGCGGCGGCCGGGTCGAGGAGCGTGCCGGCCCGGCGCAGGAGCTCCGGCACCTGGCTCCACTCCGCCGTCGCCAGGGTGCGGTACCGGCGCCCGGCGATCTTCGCCATGGCCGCCGCCGACCACCACGCCAGCGCCGGTCCGCCGAGCGGCGTACGCCCGGCGGCGTAGCCGGCGAGGAACGCCTCGTGCAGCGCCGCGGCGAGCCCGGGCGGCGAGGCGCCCCGCACCTCGGTCCACGAGAGATAGGCGAGGGCGTTGCCCGCGTCCCGCGCGGCGTCCGCGCGGCTCACCGTGTCGAGGTCCAGCAGCGACAGGTGCCCTCCGTCGACGAGCACCTGCCCGGCGCGGAAGGCGCCGTGCGACAGCACCGGGTCCGTCTCCCCCGGAGCCCGGTCGGCGAGGCGGTCCAGCAGCGCCGCGAGCGACCGACCGACCGCCGGGTCCGCGTGGCACGTCGACGGCAGCAGCGTCTCCAGCTCGGCCAGCTCGTCCTCCACACTCCACGGGTTCTGCCCCTCCGACGGGGCGGCGTGGACCTCGGCGAGCAGCTCCCCCAGCCGCCGGGCGTACCGGAGCCGCTCGGCCTCGGCGCGGGACGAGTCCCGCAGGACGGCGGAGAGGACCTGCCCCGGCGCCGCGCGCTGGACCACGGCGCCGAGGTCCGGCCACAGCGCCACGACGTCGGGGACCGGAGCCGCCGCACCCCGCCGGTGTGCCGAGGCGGCGAGGGTGGTCGCGGCGGCGGCGTAGCGGTCGGCACCGTCGGCGAGCAGCTTCGCGTAGAGCCTCGACCGGCCCGAACCGGCGATGACGTCGTAGGCGACGACGGCCCGGCTGGCCGGCCGGTAGCCGATGGGCGTGACCCGGCAGCTCCCCACGGGCGGTCCGCAGACGGCCGCCAGCCGGAGGCGCACCTGCGCCGGGTCCAGCGCCGTCCGGAGGCCCGGCAGGTGCCGGTCGTCGGCCGGTCCGCACACCGTCGTCCCGGCCGGCGTGACCTCGTAGGCCACCAGGGTGGTCGTCCGCGCGCCGTGCCGGATCTCGTGGACCACGCGGCACCGGCGCCGGGGCACCCACTCCACCGAGCGGATGCGGCACTCGTCCACGGCTCCGGTGCCGGGTGGGTGCGCCGAGAGCGCGACCGCGAGCCCGGGCAGCATCGCGTCGACCATGGGCGGCGCCTCGGTCACGACGGTCACGGAACGGGCTCCTCGGTCAGCCGTTCGGTGGCGAACTGCACGGCGTGGGTGACGCGTGCGGCCCAGTCCGGGTCGGAGATCGGCACCCGCCGGGCGGCCATGCGCAGGTGCAGCAGCCCCTCGTAGGCGCGAGCGCGCGCCAGGCGGGCAGGGGGCACGGCGCCGTAGCCCTGGAGGAGCGCCTCGTGCAGCGCGCTCACCGCCCGCTCGTCCGCCGCGGCGCACCAGCTCAGGTCGGCCAGGAACTTGCCGAGGTCGGCGGCGGGGTCCCCGCGTCCCACGCGGTCGAAGTCGAGGAGGTGCACCCCCGCGCTGCCGACGAGGAGGTTGTCGCACTTGACGTCGCCGTGCGCGAGCGTCCGCGGTTCGGAGGGCAGGGCCGAGAGCAGGTCGAGCGCACGGACGACGGCCTGCCGGAGTCGCGACCCGACCGGCGGCAGGAGCGCATCGACCAGTTCCGCCGTCCGGAGCGTCTCGTCTGCCTGCTGCACGGCGTCGGGACGGTCGGGCAGGCCCGCGACGTCGATCGCGTCGTGCAGCCGACGCAGCGCGGAGCCGGCCGAGGCCACGTGCCGGGCGGCGGCCGCTCCCGAGGTGGCGACCACGTCCGCCAGGGAGTCGCCGGCGGCCTCGGCCCACAGCGCCGTCCGGTCCGCGGTCAGGTAGACGCCCGCGGACGCGGTGCCGCCCGTCGCGCCCCCGGCGGCCAGCGCACCGGCCACCCGCGCGGCCGCGGCGACGGTGCGCTGCCCGGTGTCGTCGCGGTAGACCTTGGCGAAGAAGGCGCGACCCTCGTCGCCGGCGCGCACGCGCAGGACGTGCCGCTGTCCCGGCCGGTAGCGGACCGTCTCGACGGCGATCTCCGCGACCGCGCCGTCGACCGACGAGGTCAAGCCGGGCGTGGTGCGCAGGACGTCGCGGAGGTGCCGCGGGTCGTGCAGCCGCACGAGCTGCGGAAAGGCAGCGTCGACGGGCGCCACGGACACGGTGGAGCGCCCGTCGTCCCAGCCTATCCAGGACCGGTGGAACGGCGCGAGGACACCGCGCCGTCGGGCCTCCGCGTCCTCGTCCGAGGCCGGGCCCGGGGCAACCACCCCGGGCGCCGCCCAGGTCGCCGACACGCGACGCCGGGCTCCGCCGGGCAGCGCGACCGCGTACTCCGCCACGAGCTTGCGCCCCGGCTTCAGTTTCGCGCGCACCAGCCGCACCCCGACCACACCGAGACCGGCCGGCAGGCAGTGCTGGAGCGCGCCCCGCACCTCCTCGGGCGCCACGACGTCCAGGAAATGGGCCACCGGCCCCGGGCCGTCCCCCGGCGAGAGCGCCAGGTCGCGCGCGGACGCCCCTCGGCGTACGGAGACGGCGGACATCGTCACGCCAGCTTGTAGTCGTCCGGGAAGACCTCGTCGGGGCCCTCCGGCGCCGGCGGCTCCGCCCTGGTCCGGTGCAGCGAGTCGATCAGCCGGGCGGTCCCGGTCATGCGCCCACGGAGGTCGGGAGGGCTCGCCGCCGTCTCGCCCCACGGCCGGTCGAGGATCGTGGCCACGGCCTTGCCGAGCCGTTCCGCGCCCAGGTCCTGCGGGTGCAGCCAGTCCACCCAGCCGCGCTCGGCGAACAGCTGGGCGCGCATCTGCTGCTCCGCGCTCGGCCCGGAGCGGGGCACCAGGAGCGCCGGCGTGCCCACCGAGAGGATCTCCGCGGTCGTGTTGTAGCCCGCCATGGCCACGACGAGGTCCGCGGACGCGGCGTAGTTCACCGCGTCCGGAACCGAGGGCAGGACGGTGACCGGGAGGGCGCGGGCGCGCTCCGCCAGGTCGTTGAACTGGTGGGCGGGCAGGAACGGCCCGGTGATCAGGACGACGCGGCACCGGCGGGTCTCCTGGATGAACGGCACCGCGTCGAGCAGGGCGTCGAAGAGCGGATAGGCGTCCGCTCCGCCCCCCGCCATGGCGACGACGAGGTCGGTGTCCCGTGCGCTCCCGAGGTACTGCGAACGCACCTGACCCGACACCCCGGCGGGCGACGAGGCGCAGACGTAGCCGCAGTACTGGATCTTCGACCGCGCCGCCTCGGGCCAGTCGTACTCCGTCGCGATGTCGAAGACGTCCGGCGAGCCGTACACCAGGACGCGGTCGTAGTAGCGCTCGACCGCCTCGTACGCACCCTCGAGCCGCCACCGTTCCCGCACGACCGACGGAGCGTCGAGGATGTCGCGCAGCCCCAGGACGACGGCGGTCGGCTCGTCCCGCAGCATCTCCAGCGTCGGGACCAGTTCCCCCATCGCACCGTGGGGCATGTGGTCCACGAGCAGCACGTCCGGGCGGAACGTGCGGACCGCCGTCCGGAGCAACGCCCGGCGCATCCGGAGGACGTCGCCGAACGAGGACGACAGCGCGACGGGGCGCCAGTCCCCCGGGCCGACCTTGTGGACCGACGGCAACTTGCAGAAGTCGTGGCCCGACGCCGACGAGAAGAACTTGCCCAGCGGCGAGTCGGAGACGGTGAGCGCGCTGCCTCCTGGGCACCGGCGCAGGAACTGGTCGGCGAGGAGCGTCGTGCGCCGCTGGTGCCCGAGGCCGAGTCCGTCCTGCGAGTAGATGAGCAGCCGCGGCTCACGGGCGCCGGTCACGGCAGTTCGTGCCCGGGCCCGGGGCCGCCGAGCCCGGCACCGACCGGGACGTCGACGGCGGCTCCGACGGCGATCTCCTCGGCCGGTACCGCCAGGGCGGGCCCGGCCGGAGCCGGCACCGCCGTGAGCCGCGGGCGCAGGTGCCACTCGATCTGCCGGCGGAGTCCGCTGCGCAGATCCGTGCGGGGCTCCCAGCGGAGCAGCTCACGGGCCGCGTCCGCGCACCCGTCCGTGCGCGGGGTGTCGCCGACCCGGTGCGGGTGACGCTCGACGGACGGCTCGACGCCGAGCTCGTCGGCCAGGATGTCGATGAGCTCCCGGACCTCGACGGGCTCACCGCGCGCGACGTTGAGCACCGTGCCGCTGGGCACCGGGGCGGTGAGCGCGGCGGCGGTCGCCGCGACGACGTCCTCGACGTAGGTGAAGTCGCGGGCCTGGCGTCCGTCGCCGAACACCGGGATGGGCCGTCGGTCGAGCAGGGCGGCGATGAAGCGGTGCGCCGCCATGTCCGGCCGCTGCCGGGGCCCGTAGACCGAGAAGTACCGCAGGGCGACCGTCGACAGGCCCCGCTCCTGGGCGTAGGCGCCGACCAGCATCTCCCCGGCGAGCTTGCTGGCGCCGTAGGGACTCAGCGGCCGCGGCACGGCCGTTTCCACCAGGGGCCGGTCCTCGGGGCCGTACACCGACGAGCTCGACGCGTAGACCAGCCGCCGGACGTCGGCCGCGGTGGCGGCCTCGAGCAACCGCTGCGTCGCGACGATGTTGCGCTCGACGTAGGTGGTGAACGACGTCCCCCAGGACGCCGGTACGCCGGGTTCACCGGCCAGGTGCACGACGGCGTCCACTCCGTCGAGGAGGCCGTCCAGGTCGTCGCGGGCGAGGTCGGCGGTGTGCAGTTCCACCTCCGGACGTCGCGACAACCCGGCGACGTTCTCCCGTTTCTGACGGGGGGCGTAGGTGTCGGTGAACGCGTCGACACCCCGGACGTGGTGCCCGCTGTGGACCAGGAACTCGGCGAGATGGCTACCGATGAACCCGGCCATGCCTGTGACGAGGATGAAGCCCACAGCCGCCCCCTGCTGAGCTCCCGCGGGTCCTTCCGGACTTGGGAGTTCCGCGCGATTGGCCCGGACTGTAGGGACGACGGACCCCCGTGACAATGCACTTTCGCGCACTGCCCCCGCGAGGACCCTACTTCTCGGTCGCTGAGAGGACCGTGAACGCCAGATGAAGGTTCGATGAATGCGGCCCGTACCCGAGGCGTTACGGACCGGGGCGTGCCGATCGCGCCGGCGAACCCGCGACGGCGTCGACCGGGAGCCGCAGCGTGACGGCGAGACCACGCCCGCCGGGCGGCGTGGCGAGCTCCAGCGACCCCCCGTGCGCAGCGGCGATGGACGTCACCATGGCCAGCCCGAGCCCCGCCCCACCCCCGTCGCCGCGGGCCGGATCGAGCTGCGCGAAGCGCTCGGTGGCGCGCCGGCGCTGGGCAGGGTCGACGCCTGGACCGTCGTCGGTGACGGTGACGGTGACGTAGGGGATGCGCTGGATGATCTCCAGCTCCACCCGGCCGCCCTCGGCGGCGTGCCGCACCGCGTTGTCCAGGAGGTTGGACAGCGCCCGGCCCAGGGCCCGGGGATCGGCATGGACGGCGGCGTCGCCCCGGCTGGTCAGGCGCACGCCCCGGCGACTCGCGAGCACGGAGAAGCGCGGCAGCAGGCCGTCGACGATCGCCGCCACGTCGACCAGGCGGCCGCGGTCCATCTGGCCGGCGTCGGCCCGCGCCACCTCGAGCAGGTCGGCGACGAGGTCGGTCAGCCGGTCGCACTCCTCCAGTGCGCTGTCGAGCGGCGCGCGCAGGGGTGAGTCCTCCGCGGTCCGGTCGCGCAGCAGCTCCACCTCGGCGCGCAGGATCGCCAACGGGGTCCGGAGCTCGTGGCTGGCGTCCGCCGTGAACTGTCGCTCCCGCCGACGCGCGTCCTCGATCCGGTCCAGCAGTCCGTTCAGCGTCCTGCCGAGGCGGGCGACCTCGTTCTGCGAGTGGCGCAGCTCGAGACGGCGGGAGGGGTCGGCCGGGTCCAGGGCATCGGCCTGCGACGTGAGCTCGGTCAGCGGTCTGAGTCCCCGACGGGCGACGACCCACCCGGTGAGTCCGGCCAGGAGCGCCGCGCAGGCGGCGAGCCGGCCGGCGAGGCTGACGAGCGCTGCCTGGGCGTCCACGACGGTGTCCCCGTCCATGGCGAAGACCTGCACCTCGCCCGTGTCGCCCGGCAGGGGCCGGGCCAGGACGCGGTAGGGGTCCTCGCCGTCGGAGGCGTCGGTGAACAGCACGTCCTGGTCGAGGACGTCGGCGAGCTGCGCCCCGTCGAGGAGCGGGACGCGCCGCAGGTCGTCGTCCGAGGCGCCGACGATCTTCCCGGCCCGATCGAGCAGCTGTGTCTCGACCTCCGAGGACTCGACGCCGCCGAGCTTGCGGTCGGCGGAGGTGGTCATGGCTGAGCCGCTGGCGTCGACCTGCGCCACGACGTCGACCAGCGCCCGGTCGAGGTCCTGTCGCAGCATCCGGCCCACACCCCAGTACGCCAGCACGACGAGAAGGGCCACGACCACCAGGAACACGGCCGCGAACGCGCTGCCCAGGCGGACGCTCAGGGGGAGCCGGGCGGTGCCCGCGCTCGCGGACCGGCGGGAGATCACTGCGCCGCGGTGACGCGGTACCCCGCGCCCCGAACCGTCTGGATGAGCTCCACCCCGAACCGACGGTCGATCTTGTCGCGGAGGTTCCGCACGTACACGTCGACGACGTTCGAGACGCCGTCGTAGGAGGAATCCCAGACGTGGTCCAGCAGCTCCGTCCGGGTCACCACCGCTCCGTCGCGGTGCAGCAGCATCTCCAGCACGGCGAACTCCCGCGGCGACAGGCTGACGTCCGTGCCGCCGACCGTCGTCGTGCGGCTGGCCGGGTCGAGGACCAGCGGACCGCAGGTCAGCGTCGGGGGCCGCACCGGCCGGCCCCGCCGGATGACCGCGCGCACGCGGCTGAGCAGCTCCGAGAACGCGAACGGCTTGACGAGGTAGTCGTCGGCCCCCTCGTCCAGCCCCCGGACACGGTCGGGCACGGCGTCCCGCGCGGTCAGGATGAGGACGGGGGTCCAGCGCTCGGCCGCGCGCAGCCGCCGCACCACCTCGAACCCGTCCATACCCGGCAGCATCACGTCGAGCAGGATCAGGTCGTAGTCGGCCTCCGTCGCCTCGTGGAGGGCCGACGGCCCGTCGGCCACCGCGTCCACGACGTAGCCGCCCTCCTGCAGCGCGCGGCACAGGAGCCGTCGCATCTTCGGCTGGTCCTCCACCACCAGTAGGCGCATCGTGCCTCCCGGAGACGGGCGGGGCCGTGCGGGTCAGTCGTCCACCCTGCTGTCGAGGACCTTGCCGCCGGTCAGGTCGACGCTCACCGTACGACGCAGACCGTCGCTGCTGACGACCGTGACCTCCCAGACATCGACCGGGGCCTCGAAGTCGTCGTCGTCGTAGTCGTCCCTGTCCTGATCCGGGTCGTCGTCCCGTTCCTCGATCTTGGTCTCGAGGATCCATCCGCCGCCCACGACGTCCAGCGCGGTGGCCTGGGCCTCCTGCGCGGTGACCTCGGGCTGCCGGAGCGAGCCGGGAGGCCCACTCGGCGACGTCACCGGGCCGGTGGCCGCGGCGGCAGAGAGTCCCTCGGGCGTGTCGGAACACCCGGCGAGAAGTGCGACGGCGCAGCCGGCCGCACCGATCCAGAGCCCGTTCCGCATGTCGGCCTCCCACACGTAGCCGGACTTCCTGGTTCCGGAGTCCTCCGGGTCGCCCAGGATGCATCGTGGCGGCCGGATCCACGGCGTCCGCGGTCACGGCGGCCGCGCCTCGTGCGGAGCGGTCAGCGGGGCGTCACCCGGAGCAGCTGGTCGGCGCCGTTCCCGTTGTCGGTGGTGACGTAGAGGGCGCCGTCGCTGCCCTGCTGGGCGGTCCGGATGCGCCCGTGCGAACCGTCGAGCTCGGGCAGGCGGAACTGCTGCCGCAGGGCGCCGTCCTCGTCGAGGCGGAGTGCGAGAACCCCCTGCGCCTTCAGCAGCCCGATCACCAGCAGCCCGTCGTAGGCCCCCCACTTCCGGCCGTCGAGGAAGGTCGCCCCACTGGTCGCCAGCGTCGGCGAGCCGGAGGACCACACGGCCGGGACTGCGCCCGGGATGTCCGGGTCGGTCATCGGCACGCTCTCGTCGTACGTCCCCGAGCCGACCGGGTTCCATCCGTAGTTGGCGCCCGCCCGGAGCAGATTCACCTCGTCGTCGCGGTCGGGGCCGTGCTCGACGGAGAACACCTGTCCGGTGCCCGGACGCACGGCCAGCCCCTGCACGTTGCGGTGCCCCAGATTCCAGACCGACACCTTCCCCGTGGCCGCATCGGCACGCAGCACCTTTCCCGCCGGCGAGGAGGGGTCCTGCGGGTTGGTCCCCACGGCGTTGTCCCCCGTGCCGATCAGCAGCGCCCCGTCGGGGGCGAAGCGCAGCCGGCACCCGCCGTGCCGTCCCGAGCTCCGGTTCATCGGGATGTTCCCGACGAGCGGGTCGGCGACACGGGTGGCCGCGCTCCAGTCCGGCCGGACCGTCCAGGCGATGACGGCGATCGATCCGCTGCGCCTGCCCTGACAGGTGTAGAAGCGGCGGTTGCCGGCGAAACCGGGGTCGAGGGTGAGCCCCATGAGCCCGGTCTCACCCTGGGCGAAGAGGTCACCGAAGTCGGCACGGACCTCGCGTGCGCTGCCGTCGGGCAGGACCGCCGTGAAGCCGCCGCCCCGCTGGTCGACCAGCAGGGTGCCGTCGGGCGCCTGCGCGACGTCCCACGGATGGTCCAGCCCGTCGAGGACCACCTCGACCTGCAGCGCGGGCGCGCCCGTCGGAGGCGCGGCGGACGACGAGCCCCCGGCCGAACCGGACGGCTCCGCGGCCGGGCCCGTACACGCAGCGAGCAGCAGCACGGCCGCCATGCAGGGCCCCGCCGCGGTGCGCACGGCCCCAGCATGCCCCCTCAGCTGGTGCGCGTGACCACGTAGTCGCAGAGGGCCGACAGCGCCTCGCGCACGTCGCCGGCGGGGACGGCGTCGAGCCGGGCGCGCGCCCGGTCTGCGTACTCGCGCAGCACCCCGGTGGCGCGGGCCAGCGCGTCCGACGAGCGCAGCAGGGCGAGCGCCTCGGCGTGGTCGTCGGCATCGGTGACGGGACCGGACACCAGCTCCCGCAGGCGCGCGTCGGCCGGGTCGTCGCCGGCCAGGGCGTAGAGCGCCGGCAGGGTCGCGATGCCCTCGCGCAGGTCGGTTCCGGGGCTCTTCCCGGAGGCGCCGCCCTGGCTGACGATGTCGAGGAGGTCGTCGGAGAGCTGGAAGGCGACGCCCACCTCCTCGCCGAACGAGGTCAGTGCCTCGACCAGCGACGCGTCGACGCCGGCGAAGCCCGCACCGAACCGGGCCGAAGTGGCGACCAGCGAGCCGGTCTTGTCGGCGAGGACGGCGAGGTGGTGGGCGACCGGGTCCTCACCCGACTGCGGGCCGACGGTCTCGCGGATCTGTCCGGTGACCAGGCGCTCGAAGGTGCGGGCCTGGATGCGCACGGCGTCCGGACCGAGGCCGGCCACCAGATCGGAGGCGCGGGCGAAGAGGAGGTCGCCGGTGAGGATCGCGACGCTGTTGCTCCACCGGCTGTTGGCGCTGGGCGCACCCCGGCGCACAGCGGCCTCGTCCATCACGTCGTCGTGGTACAGCGTCGCGAGGTGGGTCAGCTCGCACACCACGGCGGCCGACGTGACCTCGGGCGCCTCCGGGTCGCCGAGCTGTGCGGCCAGCAGGGCGAGCATCGGGCGGAACCGCTTGCCGCCGGCGGCCATGAGGTGCCCGGAGGCCTCGCGGACGAACGGGTGCTCGCTGCCCACCGACGCCATCAGCGCCAGCTCGACCCGCGCCAGGCCCTCCGCGAGCGCCGTTCCCAGCCGGCCCTCGGGCAGCCAGGGGCCGATGGTGGACACGGGTGTGGAGCCCCGGTGCCACACCTGGGGCGGTACCGGGGACCCGCCCTCGGTCGGAATGCCGTCGACTGCGGCACGGGCTCCGGTCATCAACCGACGAAGATAGCCGCCCGATCGGCCAGGTCGAGCACCGCCCCGGGGACGATTCCCAGCGCGAGGGTGGCCGTGGCGGTGAGCGCGAGCACGATCGTCGTGGGCAGACCGGGGACGCCGACGGTGGGACCGTCCGCCGCGGGCTGGGAGAAGTACATGAGCACGATGACCCGCAGGTAGAAGAACGCCGCCACCGCGCTGGCCAGCAGCGCCACGACGGCCAGCGGCCACGCCCCGGACTCGATGGCCGCCCGGAACACCGCGAACTTCGCGGTGAAGCCCGCGGTCAGGGGGATGCCGGCCAGCGCCAGGAGGAACAGCGCCATCACCGCGGCCGTGACCGGCGACCGGGAGGCCAGACCGGCCCACTGGGAGAGGTGCCCGGCCTCGCCGTCGCCGTCCCGCACGAGCGTGAGGACGGCGAAGGCGCCGATCGTGGTGAGCCCGTAGGTGAGCAGGTAGAACATCGTGGCCGCGAGCCCGGAACCGCCGCCGCCGGCGACGCTCAGCCCGATCACGCCGGTGAGCAGGAAGCCCGCGTGCGCGATCGACGAGTAGGCCAGCATCCGTTTGAGGTCGGTCTGGGTCAGGCCGAGCACCGCGCCGACGATCATCGAGACGATCGCGACGCCGTAGATCAGCGGCCGCCAGGTCCACTCGCTGGTGCCGAAGGCGACGTAGAGCAGCCGCAGGATGGCCCCGAACGCGGCCACCTTCGTGCACGCGGCCATGAAGGCGGTCACCGGCGTGGGGGCGCCCTGGTAGACGTCCGGCGTCCAGCTGTGGAACGGCGCGACGCTGGCCTTGAACAGCAGGCCGACGACGAGCAGCCCCAGGCCGAGCAGGAGCAGGACGTCGCCGCCACCGGCGACCGCCGCGGAGCGGATGTCGGCGAGCCGGACGCTGCCGGTCGCGCCGTAGACCAGCGCCAGGCCGTAGAGGAAGAACGCCGACGCGAAGGCGCCCAGGAGGAAGTACTTGACCGCGGCCTCCTGGGACAGGAGGCGGCGCCGACGCGACATCCCGCTGATCAGGTAGAGCGGCAGGCTGAGCACCTCGAGCGCCACGAACATGACCAGCAGGTCGTTGGCGGCGGTGAACAGCATCATGCCGCCGATGGCGAAGGTCGCCAGGGGGTAGATCTCGGTCTGCACCTGCGTCGAGGTGGCCAGCTCGCGGTCCCGCGGGCTCCCGACCGGGACGGCGGCGGAGGCGACGAACGCCGACCGCGCCGGGTCGAGCGCGCGCTCGGCGAACAGCAGCAGCGCCAGCGCACCGAGTCCGGCGATCGTGGCCTGCAGGAACAGCGCCGCCCCGTCGACCGCGAGCGCGCCACCCGCGGTGATCTCCTGCGTGCCGGCCAGCAGCAGCGTGCACACGAAGGCCCCGAGGGTGCCGACCATCGCGACCGCGAGCTGGACCGCGTGGCGGTGCTCCCGCGGTCCGAACGCCTCGACGAGCACGCCGACGCAGGCGGCGACGAAGACGAACAGCAGCGGCGCCAGCGCGGCGAGCGAGAGGTCAGGTGCGTGGATCATCGGTCGGTCCCTCCGGAACCCGTGTCGGCACCGACGTCGCTCATGGTGGCGGCGACAGCGGGCTCGATGAGACTGAGCAGGGGCTGCGGGTACACGCCGAGCCCGATGATCAGCGCCACCAGCGGCGTCACCACCGCCAGCTCGCGCCGCGAGAGGTCGAGCGCACGCAGGGACGCGCGTGCGGGAGCGGTGGCGACCGCGGTCGCGCCCCCGCCGGCGGCCACCGGCTCGTCGTCCGGCTCGACCATGAGCGGCCCACGAGGCGGTCCGTGCATCGTGCGCTGGTACATCAGCAGGATGTAGAGCGCGGCGAGGATGATGCCGACCGTCGCGAGGATGGTGAACACCGGCCGCGTCGGGAACGAGCCGATCAGCACGAGGAACTCGCTGACGAAGCTGTTGGTGCCCGGCATGGCGAGCGAGGCCAGGCCGGCGAGCAGGAACGCCCCGGACAGCAGCGGCGCCCTGGCGCCCACGCCGCCGTAGTCGCCGATCTGCCGCGAGCCGCCGCGGGCGATGAGCATGCCGACGACGAGGAACAGCAGCCCGGTCGCGATGCCGTGGTTGACCATGTACAGGACGGCGCCGGTGCCGGCCTCCGTGGTGAAGGCGAAGATGCCCAGCGCGATGAATCCGAAGTGCGAGATCGACGTGTACGCCACCAGGCGCTTCATGTCGCTCTGCCCCATGGCCAGGAGCGCCGCGTAGAGGATCCCCGCCACCGCCAGCACGAGGACGTAGGGCGCGAAGTACCGCGACGCCTCGGGGAACAGCGGCAGGCAGTACCGCAGGAAGCCGAAGGTGCCGACCTTGTCCAGCACGCCGACCAGCAGCACCGCGCTGCCGATAGGCGCCTCGGAACCGGAGTCGGGGAGCCAGGTGTGGAAGGGCACCAGGGGCGCCTTGATCGCGAACGCCACGAAGAAGCCGAGGAAGAGCAGCTTCTGCACGCCCGGGGTGATGTCGAGCTGGCGGAGGGCGTCGAAGGCGAACGTCCCCTCGCCCAGCTGGCTGTTGCTCACCACGTACAGGCCGATGACGGCGGCGAGCATGATCAGCCCACCGACCAGGCTGTACAGGAAGAACTTCACCGCCGCGTACTGACGACGGGGGCCGCCGAAGCTCCCGATGAGGAAGTACATCGGGACGAGCATCGCCTCGAAGAACACGTAGAACAGGAAGATGTCGGTCGCGGCGAAGACGCCGACCATCATCGCCTCGAGCAGCAGCAACCAGGCGAAGTAGGCCCGGACCGAGCGCCCGCCCGGGACGGATCCCTCGTCGCCTGGGGCGAGGTCGTCCCACGAGGCGACGATGACGAGTGGCACGAGGACGCCGATCAGCAGCAGCATGACCAGCGCGATGCCGTCGACACCGAGGGCGAACCGGACACCGAACTCGGCGATCCAGCTCACCGACGTCGTCAGCTGGAACCGGTCTCCCCCGGTGTCGAAGGCGACGGTTGCGAGGACCGCCAGCACCAGCACGCCCAGGCTGACGCCGAGCGAGATCTGCTTGGCCAGCAGGTCGCGCCCCCGGGGCACGGCGGCCACGACGGCCGCCGCGACCGCCGGCAGGGCGATCATCACCAGCAGGAACGGGAAGTCGCTCACAGGGACGTCGCCTCTCGACCTGTCGAAGAGCTCTGGACCAGGACCGTGCTCATCCCGTCGTCACCGCCAGGAGGGCTCCCGCGACCAGCACCGCGCCGCCGAGCATGCCCAGGGCGTACGTGCGCACGAAGCCGGTCTGCACCCGGCCGAGCCGCGACGAGGAGCCGCCGAGCGCGGCGGCCATCCCGTTGACCGCGCCGTCGACGCCCCGGTTGTCGAAGAACACCAGCGCGCGGGTCAGCCACTGGCCGGGCCGCATGAACAGCGACTCGTTCACCGCGTCGGCGTACAGGGCGTGCCGCGCGGCCCGGGTGACCGGCGAGACGCGCGCCGGAGCGGTCACGGGCACCTCGCGCCGGCCCACGAACAGCCACGCGAGCGCGACACCGAGCAGCGCGACGACGGTGATCGCGAGCCCGAAGGTCAGCGGCGCGATGACGTGCTCGCCCTCGCTCGGCTCGCCGAAGACCGGCGTCATCCAGTCCGACAGCGGGAACGCCTCGACCAGCAGGAAACCGGCCGCGACGGAGCCGACCGCGAGCACGATCATCGGCACGGTCATCACCTTCGGCGACTCGTGCGGGTGCACGCCGTCCTCCCAGCGGGAGCGCCCGAAGAAGGTCATGAGCATCAGGCGGGTCATGTAGAAGGCGGTCAGGCCGGCGCCCAGCACCGCGGCACCGCCGAGCAGCCAGCCCCAGACGTCTCCCCGGTCGAACGTGGCCTCGATGATCGCGTCCTTGGTCCAGTACCCCGAGAACGGGATGAGGCCGATCAGCGCCAGGTAGCCGAGTGCGAAGGTCCCGAAGGTGACCGGCATCTTGTTCCACAGCCCGCCGAACCGGCGCATGTCGACCGAGTCGTTCATCGCGTGCATGACCGAGCCGGCGCCGAGGAACAGGCCGGCCTTGAAGAAGCCGTGCGCGAACAGGTGGGCCAGCCCCGCGACGTAGCCGACCGGCCCGAGGCCCACCGCCAGGAACATGTAGCCGATCTGGCTGACCGTCGAGTAGGCCAGCACCTTCTTGATGTCGTCGTGGGCGCAGCCGGCGATCGCGCCGATCAGCAAGGTCACCCCGCCCACAGCCATGACGACGAAGCGTGCCGTCTCGGTCTGGTCGTAGATGGGTGCGCTGCGGGCGATCAGGTAGACGCCGGCGGTGACCATCGTCGCGGCGTGGATGAGCGCCGAGACCGGGGTCGGGCCCTCCATGGCGTCGGGCAGCCACGCCTGCAGCGGGAACTGGCCGGACTTGCCGCAGGCACCGAGCAGGAGCAGGAGCCCGATGGCGGTGATCGTGCCGCCGGCCAGCGTGCCGATCGACCCGAACACGCCCTCGTACGTGACCGTCCCGAGCTGGGCGAACATGAGGAAGATGGCGAGGGCCAGGCCGACGTCGCCGACCCGGTTCATGATGAACGCCTTCTTCGCCGCCGTGGCGGCCGCCGGCCGGGTGAACCAGAAGGCGATGAGCAGGTAGGACGCGAGACCCACGCCCTCCCAGCCGACGTAGAGCATCACGAAGTTGCTGCCGAGGACCAGCAGCAGCATGGCCGCGACGAAGAGGTTCAGGTAGGCGAAGAACCGCCGGCGCCCGGGGTCGTGCGCCATGTAGCCGATCGAGTAGACGTGGATCAGCGACCCGACGCCGGTGATCAGCAGCACGAACGCCGCGGACAGGGGATCGAACAGCAGCCCGGCGTGGACGTCGAGGTTGCCGGCGGAGATGAAGGTGAACAGGTCCACGCCGACCGAGCGGCCGCCCTCGTCGAGCCCTGCCAGCTGCACGGTGCACAGCAGGCCGAGGACGAACGAGAGCACGACGGTGGCCGTGCCCAGCAGGTGGCCCCAGCGGTCGGTGCGGCGTCCGCCCACCAGCAGGACCGCGGCGCCGGCGAGCGGCAGCGCGATCAGCAACCAGGAGGCAGTGATCAGCCCTTGGGCGGGCGAGATGTCCACTCCGGATCCCGTCTCAGTACTTGAGCAGGTTGACGTCGTCGACCGACGCGGACCTGCGGGTCCGGTAGATCGACATGATGATGGCCAGGCCGACGACGACCTCGGCGGCAGCGACGACCATGACGAAGAACGCCATGATCTGGCCGTCGAGGGTGCCGGTCGCGCGGGCGAAGGTGACCAGGGTGAGGTTCACCGAGTTCAGCATCAGCTCGACGCACATGAACACGACGATGGCGTTGCGGCGCACGAGGACGCCGACGGCGCCGATCGTGAACAGGATCGCGGCGAGCACCAGGTACCAGGTCAGTGTCATGCCTGCTCCTCGCTGGCGCTCGTCGTCATGACCCCGTGTGCTCTGCTCCTGGGTGAGCTCGCAAGCTCGCTCACCTGTGATCGCCGTCCGTCCGTCCGCCGGGGATCGCGCTGGGCGCCGGGTCGAGCGTGCCGAGGGCGGCGTCGGGCGAGCCGAGCTGCCTGCGGCCGGTCGGCCGGGGCATCTGCTCGACCTCCTGCGGTTCGATGCCGGTCGCGAGGCTGGCCTCCGCCGTCCCGCCGTCGGGCAGGAGGGCCGGGGCCGCCACCGAGTTGGCCCGCGCGTAGACGCCGGGGCCGGGCAGCGTCTGCGGCCGGTCGCTGGTGAGGAACCGCGCCCGGGAGAGCTCCTTCTGGGTCTGGCGGCTGCCCGGCTCGCGTTCGATGTGGGCGAGCACCATCGCCCCGACGGCGGCGGTGATCAGCAGCGCGCTGGTCACCTCGAACGCCAGCAGGTACTTGGTGAACAGCAGCTCGGCGATCCCGGGGATGTTGCCGCCGTAACCCTGCCCGTCCGACAGGCCGACGACCGGCAGGTGCTGGGTGGCGCGGGCGATGCCGGCGCCGACGAGGCCGGCGAAACCCACCCCGAGCACGGTCGCCGCGACCCGCTGCCCGCGCAGGGTCTCGACCACGGAGTCCGAGGAGTCACGGCCGACCAGCATCAGCACGAAGAGGAAGAGGATCATGATCGCGCCGGTGTAGACGATGATCTGCACCGCGCCGAGGAACGGCGCCTCCTGCACGACGTAGAAGACGCCGAGACAGAGCATCGTCTGCACGAGCCAGAGGGCCGAGTGCACCGCGTTCCGGCTGAACACCATGCCCAGCGCGCCGGCCAGGCAGATGGGCCCGAGGACCCAGAAGACGACGGTCTCGCCGCCGCCGAGGTGCTGCGTCATACCGTCTCCTCGACGACCGGCTCGGCGGCCGACCGACTGTCCGGCGTCCGCACGTAGTAGTCCTTCTCGTCGTCGCCCAGCCGCATCGGGTGCGGCGGGGCCTCCATGCCGGGGAGCAGCGGCGCCATGAGCTGTTCCTTGGTGTAGATCAGGTCGCGCCGGTTGTCGTCGGCCAGCTCGAAGTCGTTGCTCATCGTCAGCGAGCGGGTCGGGCAGGCCTCGATGCACAGCCCGCAGAAGATGCAGCGCAGGTAGTTGATCTGGTAGATGCGGCCGTAGCGCTCACCGGGCGAGAAGCGGGCGTCCTCGGTGTTGTCGCCACCCTCGACGTAGATGGCGTCGGCCGGGCAGGCCCACGCGCAGAGCTCACAGCCGACGCACTTCTCCAGCCCGTCCGGGTGCCGGTTGAGCACATGGCGGCCGTGGTAGCGGGGCTTGGTCACCTTGGGCTCGAACGGGTACTGCTCCGTCGTCACCTTGCGGAAGATCTGCGCGAAGGTGACGCCGAAGCCCTGGGAGGGCGCCGGCAGGACGCTGTCCCGGACGGCGGGCCGGTTGCGCGCCCCGGTCGAGCGCTCGATCTCAGACATCGTCGATCTCCTTCGAGCCGGTCGAGCCCCGCCGTCCCGTACCGACGACGGCGGAGCCGTCCGGAGCCACCGGTTCGCGGCGCAGCCGCGGGGACGGCGGGACCTTCAGGTCCATCGGGGGCACGGGGAAACCGCCCTCGGCCCGGCTCGGGGCGCCCGTCGGGCGGCGGCGCGGACCGGTCGGCGGCAGGATCTCTGGCTGCTCGGGCTGGGTCGGGTGGTTCGAGCCCGCGGCCGCCTCGACCGCGGCGAGTCGGGTGTCGCGGTGGGCCGCGCGGCTGGCCACGAGCAGGACGGCCAGCACCACCAGAGCGATGGGCACCCCGATGTACAGGGCCACCTCACCGGTGGACAGGTCGGCCTGGCGGGCCACCGTGCGCATCGTCGCGACGGCGAGGATCCACACCAACGCGGTGGGGACCAGCACCTTCCACCCGAAGCGCATGAACTGGTCGTAGCGCAGGCGGGGCAGCGTGCCGCGCAGCCAGATGAAGACGAACAGGGCGACGACGACCTTGAGGAAGAACCACAGCAGCGGCCACCAGCCGGTGTTGGCGCCGTCCCAGATCGAGATCGGCCACGGCGCCCGCCAGCCGCCGAGGAACAGTGTCGCCGCCAGGGCGGAGACGGTGACCATGTTGACGTACTCGGCGAGGAAGAAGAGCGCGAACTTCAGCGAGGAGTACTCGGTGTGGAAGCCGCCGACCAGTTCGCTCTCGGCCTCGGGGAGGTCGAACGGCGCGCGGTTGGTCTCGCCGACGACGGCGACCACGTAGATGACGAAGGAGACCGGCAGCAGGATCGCGAACCAGCTGGGCCCGGTGAAGTTCCAGCCGAAGAAGGACAACTGGTTGCCGTGGGCCTGGGCGCCGACGATCTCCGACGTCGACATGGTGCCGGAGTAGAGGAAGACCGCGACGATGGAGAGCCCCATCGCGATCTCGTAGCTCACCATCTGGGCCGCGCTGCGCAGCGAGCCGAGCAGCGGGTACGTCGAGCCGGACGCCCAGCCACCGAGGACGATGCCGTAGATGCCCATGGCCGAGCAGGCCAGGACGACGAGCACGCCGATCGGCGCATCGGTGAGCTGCAGCGGGGTGTGCTGGCCGAAGATGCTCACCACGGGACCGAGCGGGATCACCGAGAAGGCGAGGAACGCCGGGATCGTGGCCAGCACCGGGGCGAGGAAGTACACCGGCTTGTCGGCCAGCGCCGGCATGATGTCCTCCTTGAACGCCAGCTTCAGGCCGTCGGCGAGGCTCTGCAGGTAGCCGCGGGGACCGACCCGGTTGGGGCCGACGCGCTGCTGCATCCGGGCGACGACCTTGCGCTCGAACACGATGGCGAACAGCGTCATGAAGACCAGCAGCGCGAAGATGCCGACGATCTTGATGACGACGATCCACCAGACGTCGTGCCCGAAGTTCTCCAGCGTCGGCTGGTCGGCGCTCGCCAGCAGGTTCACAGAGCACCTCCAGCGCTCAGGCGGACGACGCCGCCGGGGGCCGTGCCGAGGTCGGAGCGGATCTCGCTCCCCGGTGCTCTCATCGGCAGCCAGACGACCCGGTCGGGCATCGCCGTCACGCGCACCGGCAGGGTGATGGATCCGGTCGCCCCGTCGACGGTGACGCGGTCGCCGTCGACGACACCCAGCCGCGCCGCGGCGTCGGGGCCGATGCGGACGACGGGCACGCGGGCGGTGCCCGACAGCTCCGGCTCGTCGCGCTGCAGCGTGCCGACATCGAGCAGTTGCCGCCACGACGCGAGCAGCGCCGTCTCCTCACCGTCGGGCAGGGCGTGCACCGGGGCGGGGTGGACGTCGAGGCCGGCACCCTCAGCGGGACGGCGGACCGCACCGAGCGCGGCGAGCTCCGCGCGGGCCGCCTCGGGGGCGGGCAGCCGCAGGTCGGCGTCCATCTCCTCGGCGAGGCCGTGCAGGACGCGCCCGTCGGGCAGCCGCCCGGTGCCGTGCAGGGTCGCGTCGAAGGGCCGGGCCCGGCCCTCCCAGTCGAGGTAGCTGCCCGCCTTCTCGGGGGCGGCGGCCACCGGCAGGACGACGTCGGCCCATTCGGTCACGGCGGTCGGGAACATCTCCAGGCTCACCACGAAGCCGGCCGAGGCCAGCGCCGCCTCGGCGAGCGCGGGGTCGGGCAGGTCGCCCGGGTCCACGCCGCTGACGACCAGGCCCGAGAGCTCCCCGTCCCGGAGGGCGGTGAGCATGGCGGTCGTGTCGCGGCCGGGCGCCGAGGGCAGCTCCGCGCCCCACAGGGCGCCGACCTCCGCGCGGGCGGTGGCATCGCCGACCGCGCGCCCGCCGGGCAGCAGGTTCGGCAGCGCACCGGCCTCGACGGCACCGCGCTCGCCGGCCCGCCGGGGCACCCACGCCAGCCGGGCGCCGGTGGCGCGGGCCAGGGCGAGCAGCGCGGAGAAGGCGCCGGGCACCTCGGCCAGCCGCTCGCCGGCCAGGACGACCGCTCCCGGGGTACGCAGCGCCTCGAGCGCCGGGCCGCCCCACGTGCCGTCGGCGAGCGCCCGCAGCGACTGCGCCTCGGCACCGGGCAGGGTGGCCAGCACAGTCGCGTCCAGCTTGACGGCCGCCCGCGTCGCGAACGGGGCGAGGTCGAACACCCGCAGGCCAGCCTTGCGGACCGCCCGGCGCAGCCGCAGGAAGACGATCGGCGACTCCTCCTCCGGCTCGAACCCGGCCAGCAGCACCGCCGGCGCCGCAGAGAGGTCGTCGTAGGTGACCGCGCCGGTGCCGGGACCCGTGCCGGCGACGGTGGCGGCGAGGAACGCCGCCTCCTCGGCCGAGTGGGCCCGGGCCCGCATGTCGACGTCGTTGGTGCCGAGCACCACGCGGGCGAACTTGGCGTAGGCGTAGGCGTCCTCGACGGTCAGCCGGCCACCGGTCAGCACGCCGACGCCGTTCTCGTCGCGGGCCGCCAGGAGCCCGGCGGCCGCGGCGGCCCACGCCTCCGGCCAGGAGGCCGGCTGCAGTTCGCCGTCGCGCCGGACCAGCGGGGTGGTCAGCCGCTCGTTGGAGGTGGCGTACCGGAAGGCGTAGCGGCCCTTGTCGCAGGTCCACTCCTCGTTGACCGCCGCGTCCTCACGGGCCAGCCGGCGGGTGACGCGGCCGCGGCGGTAGTCGGTACGCATCGCGCAGCCCGATGCGCAGTGCTCGCAGGCGCTGTCCTCGCTGCGCAGGTCGAACGGGCGGGCCCGGAAGCGGTACTGGGCGCTGGTCAGGGCGCCGACCGGGCAGATCTGCGTCGTGTTGCCGGAGAAGTAGGACTCGAACGGCTCGTCCTCGTAGATCGCCACCTGCTCCAGCGCGCCGCGCTCGAACAGCTCGATGAACGGGTCGCCCGCCACCTGCTGGGAGAACCGGGTGCAGCGGGCGCAGAGCACGCAGCGCTCGCGGTCGAGCAGGATCTGGCTGCTGATCGGCAGCGGCTTGGGATAGGTCCGCTTCTGGTCGACGAACCGGCTCTCGGCGCGCCCGTTGGAGAGCGCCTGGTTCTGCAGCGGGCACTCGCCGCCCTTGTCGCAGGTGGGGCAGTCGAGGGGGTGGTTGATCAGCAGCAGCTCCATCGTGCCCTGCTGCGACTTGTCGGCCGAGGGGCTGGTGAGCTGCGTGCGGATCGCCATGCCGTCGGTGACCGGCATGGTGCAGCTGGCGACCGGCTTGCGCTGCCCCTCCACCTCGACCAGGCACTGGCGGCAGGCGCCGACCGGCTCGAGCAGCGGGTGGTCGCAGAAGCGCGGGATGAAGACGCCGATCTGCTCGGCGGCCCGGATGATCAGCGTCCCCTTGGGCACGGCGACGTCGAAGCCGTCGATCGTGCAGTGCACCGCATCGGGCGGGGTGTGCGGCCCCGGGGTGCCCGGCGGCACCGCGGGCGCCGGAGTCGGGTTGGTGAGTGTCATGAGGCCACTCCGACGGGCTCGATGCGGAGGGAACGACCCAGCCGGGCCTGCTCCTCGGGGGGCAGCAGGGCGACGTAGTCGTCCTTGAAGTACTTGAGCGAGCTGGCGATGCAGCTGGTCGCGCCGTCACCGAGGGCGCAGAACGAGCGGCCCAGGATGTTGTCGCAGGTGTCGGTCAGCAGGTCGAGATCCGCCGCCCGGCCCCGGCCCTCGACCAGCCGCTCCAGGATCTGGACCAGCCAGTACGTGCCCTCGCGGCAGGGCGTGCACTTGCCGCAGGACTCGTGCGCGTAGAACTCGGTGAACCGCAGAGTGGCCTCGACGATCGAGTCGGTCTCGTCGAACACCATCAGCGCGGTGGTGCCGAGCATGGAGCCCGCGGCCGCCACCGAGTCGAAGTCGAGCGGGACGTCGAGGTGCTCGGCGGTGAAGTACGGGGTCGAGGAACCGCCCGGCGTCCAGAACTTCAGCTCGTGGCCCGGGCGCACGCCGCCGGCCATCTCCAGCAGCTCGCGCATCGTCGTCCCCATCGGGGCCTCGTACTGGCCGGGACGGACGACGCGGCCCGACAGCGAGTAGATCTTCGGGCCGGGCGACTTCTCCGGACCGAACGCCTTGAACCACTCGGCGCCACCACGGACGACGAACGGCACGCTGGCCAGGGTCTCGACGTTGTTGATGACCGTCGGGGCGCCGTAGAGCCCGGCGACGGCGGGGAACGGCGGCTTGAGCCGCGGCTGCCCGCGGTAGCCCTCGAGCGAGTCCAGCAGCGCCGTCTCCTCGCCGCAGATGTAGGCGCCGGCGCCGGCGTGCACGATCAGCTCGAGGTCGTAGCCGCTGCCCAGGATGTCGGTGCCGAGGTAGCCCGCGGCGTAGGCCTCCTCGACGGCGGCGACGAGCCGGCGGTGCGCGTGCACGGCCTCGCCGCGCACGTAGATGACGGCGAGCTTCGACCGGATCGCGTACGAGGCGATGATCACGCCTTCGACGAGCGAGTGCGGGTCGGCCATCATCAGCGGCAGGTCCTTGCAGGTGCCCGGCTCGCCCTCGTCGGCGTTGACGACGAGGTACTTGGGCATGGCCGCCGGACCGGTCGGGGTCTCCCCCGGCTTGGGCTGCGGGATGAAGCTCCACTTCATGCCGGTGGGGAACCCGGCGCCGCCGCGGCCGCGCAGACCCGAGTCCTTGACCATCGTCACGAGCTCGTCGGGCGGCATCGACAGCGCCGTCCGCAGGGCGGCGTAGCCCTCGAGGTCCTCGTAGGTCGAGAGCCGCCAGGACTGCTCGGCGCCCCACCGCGTGGTGAGGACGGGGGTGAGAGGCATGGCTCAGGCCTTCCCGGGACCCTGGCCGGTGGTGCCCGGCGCCTGTCCCGCTGGTGTCTCGGTGCCGTCGTTCTGGTCGGCCAGCGACCGCCCGGCCGGCTCGGGTGCGCCGCGCTGGGCGGACTCGACGCCGGCCGCCTCGGCCGCGGGCGCGCCGGACGAGTCTGCGGCCGACTGCTCCGACCGGGGCATCGGCGGCGCCGACTCCCCCCGCTGCTCGGCCAGGCGGAGCCCGCGCAGCGTCGGCTCGAGCGAGCCGGGCGTGTCGACGGCGGCCCGCGCGGCGGCGGCGTCCCCGTACTGGGAGAAGCCGGCCAGCTGGCGGGAGATGCCGCGGAAGTCGGTGAGCGGAGCACCTCGGGTGGGGGCGGGCTTCTCGCCGCGGCGCAGGGCGGCGACCAGCGCGCGGGCGCTCTCGACGTCCTGCTGGTCGTAGAACTCGTAGTCGACGGTGACCACCGGCGCGTAGTCGCACGCGGCCAGGCACTCGGCGTGCTCGAGGGTGATCGACCCGTCGGCCGCCGTCTCGTCGTGGTGGACGCCGAGGTCGGCCGCCAGGGCGTCGAAGATCCGCTTGCCGCCCAGCACGTTGCACAGGGTGTTGGTGCAGACGCTGACCAGGTGGCGGCCGGTCGGGCGCCGCTTGTACATCGTGTAGAAGGTCGCCACCGCGCCGACCTCTGCCTTGGTCAGGCCGAGTTCCTCGGCGCACAGCGCGACGCCCTCGGGCGAGACGTAGCCCTGGTAGCTCTGGACCAGGTGGAGCATCGGCAGCAGGGCCGATCGCGCCACCGGGTAGCGGGCGATGATCTCCCGCGCCTCGAGCCGGGTCTGCTCGGTCAGCGGCGGCAGGTCGATCGGGGCGGGCTCGACGGGGCTCGAGTCGAGCCCCGTCACCGCGGTTCCTTCTGCCGAACCAGGGAGCGCGCTCACCGGTCGACACCTCCCATCACCGGGTCGATCGAGGCGATCGCGGCGATGACGTCGGCGATCATGCCGCCCTCGCTCATCGCGGCGGTCGCCTGCAGGTTCACGAAACTTGGGTCGCGCACGTGGACGCGCCACGGTCGGGTGCTGCCGTCGCTGACGACGTGGTAGCCGAGCTCGCCGCGGGGCGACTCGATCGGCACGTACACCTGACCCGCCGGTACCCGGAAGCCCTCGGTGACCAGCTTGAAGTGGTGGATCAGGGCCTCCATCGACTGGCCCATGATGTGCTTCACGTGCTCCAGGGAGTTGCCCATGCCGTCGGCGCCGAGCGAGAGCTGCGCCGGCCAGGCGATCTTCTTGTCCTCGACCATGACCGGACCGGGCTCGAGCCGCTCGAGCGCCTGCTCGATGAGCTTCAGCGACTCGTTGACCTCCGCCATGCGGACCAGGTAGCGGCCCCACGCGTCGCAGGTGTCGGCGGTCGGGACCTCGAAGTCGTAGGTGTCGTAGCCGAGGTAGGGCTCCACCTTGCGGAGGTCCCACGGCAGCCCGGCGGCCCGCAGGATCGGGCCGGTCACGCCGAGCGCCACGCAGCCGGTGACGTCGAGGTAGCCGGCGTCCTTGAGCCGGGCCTGCCAGATCGGCTGGCCGGTGAGCAGCCGGTGGAAGTCGGCCACCCGGCCGGGCATGATCCGCAGGAACTCGCGGATGTGCTCGACCGAGCCCTCGGGCAGGTCCTGCGCCAGCCCGCCGGGGCGGATGTAGGCGTGGTTCATCCGCAGGCCGGTGATCTCCTCGAGCAGGTCGAGGATCATCTCCCGCTCGCGGAAGCCGTTGGTCATGCCGGTGAGCGCGCCCATCTCCATGCCGAAGGTGGCCAGCGCGACCAGGTGCGAGGCGATCCGGTTGAGCTCCATGACCAATACGCGGATGGTCTGCGCGCGCTGGGGCGCCTCGATGCCGAGCAGCTTCTCGACGGCCAGGCAGTACCCGGCCTCGTTGAACAGCGGGGACAGGTAGTCCATCCGCGTCACGAAGGTGGTGCCCTGCACCCAGGTGCGGTACTCGGTGTTCTTCTCGATGCCGGTGTGCAGGTAGCCGATGACGACCCGCGCCTTGGTCACCGTCTCGCCCTCCAGGTCGAGGACGAGCCGGAGGACGCCGTGGGTCGAGGGGTGCTGCGGCCCCATGTTGACGACGAGGCGCTCCTCGCCGTGCTGGTCGGCGCCGAGGGTGACGTCCCAGTCCCCGCCGGTGACGGTGTAGACGCGGCCCTCGGTGGTCTCGCGGGAGCCGGCGTACGGGTCGGAGGTCGTGCTCATCGTCGCTGCTCCGCAGGGGAACTCGTACCTACGGTGCTCATCGGTAGGACCGCCGTGTGTCAGGGGGAGGAATGGTGGCGTCGTGGTACTCGACCGGGACGCCACCGAGCGGATAGTCCTTGCGCTGCGGGTGACCGTCCCAGTCGTCGGGCATGAGGATCCGGGTGAGCGCCGGATGGCCGTCGAAGACGATCCCGAACATGTCGAAGGTCTCGCGCTCGTGCCAGTCCGCGGTCGGGTAGATCCCGGCGACCGAGGGGACGTGCGGGTCCTCGGCGGTGACCGCGACCTCCAGCCGGATCCGGCGGCGGTAGGTCATCGAGGTCAGGTGGTAGACGACGTGCAGGCGCGGGCGCCCGGGGGTCACGGCCGGCCCGCCGCTGTCGAGGTAGTCGACCCCCGAGACGCTGCTGCACAGCTCGAAGCGCAGCGCCTCGTCGTCCCGGAGTGCCTGGACGAGGGTCAGCAGGTGCTCGCGGCCCACGAAGTAGGTGATCTCGCCGCGGTCGACGAGCACCCGCTGGACGGCGGCGTCGTACGTGGCCTGCCCGACGGCCTCGATCAGGGCGTCGGTGACCTCGTCGAAGTACCCGCCGTAGGGACGGTCGGTGGAGTGCAGCGCGACAGCGCCACCGGGTTCGACGCGCACCAGCCCGCCGAAGCCGGAGGTGTCGCCGCTGCCCGTGACACCGAAGGCGCCCTTGCGGAACCCACCCGAGGGAGCGTGCGCCCCCACGACGGCGTCCTCGCCGCTGCGATCCCCTGGGCCGGTCATCGCAATACCTCCCGCTCGACTCCGGCCTCGTTCCGCTCCTCGGTCGCTATCCCCCGCAAGCGGGAGGTGCCCCCAGCGGGGTGCGATGCTCGCTCGGCTGTCGTCATCGCCAGGCCTTCCCGAGCCCGGCCGGCCGCTCCTCCGGCAGCAGCACGGCGTTGCCGTCGCGCTGCTCGATCAGGAACTGGCCGGTGCGCCCCTCGGCGGCGGCGGCCTCGTAGGCGCGGCGGGCGTCCTTGTCGGCCCGCACGGTCGAGGGCATCTCGATGTGCAGCTCCTTCGCGCGGCCCTCCTCGCGGTCCCGCTCCAGCTGGCGGGCCCGCTTCTCACCGAGGGGCTCGTGCTGGATCTTGTGGTGCAGCTTGAGGATCGCGTCCATCAGCATCTCCGGCCGCGGCGGGCAGCCGGGCAGGTACATGTCCACCGGGACGATGTGGTCGACGCCCTGGACGATCGCGTAGTTGTTGAACATGCCGCCCGAGCTGGCGCAGACGCCCATCGCCAGCACCCAGCGCGGCTCGGGCATCTGGTCGTAGATCTGGCGCAGGACCGGGGCCATCTTCTGGCTCACCCGGCCGGCCACGATCATCAGGTCGGCCTGGCGCGGGGAGGCCCGGAAGACCTCCATGCCGAACCGCGCGAGGTCGTAGCGACCGGCGCCCGACGCCATCATCTCGATGGCGCAGCAGGCCAGGCCGAACGTCGCCGGCCACAGGGACGACTTCCGCGTCCAGTTGACCAGCTTCTCGACGGTGGTCAGCAGGACGCCGCCCGGCAGCTTTTCCTCGAGTCCCATGTCCTAGTCCCCTGTCAGTCCCACTCGAGGCCGCCGCGACGCCACACGTAGGCGTACGCGATGAACACGGTGGCGATGAACACGACCATCTCGACCAGCCCGAACACGCCCAGCCGGTCGTTGGCGACGGCCCACGGGTAGAGGAAGACGATCTCGATGTCGAAGACGATGAAGAGCATCGCCGTCAGGTAGTACTTGACCGGGAAGCGGCCGCCGGTGAGCGGCTGGTCCACCGGTTCGATCCCGCACTCGTAGGCGTCGAGCTTGGCGCGGTTGAACCGGCGCGGTCCGACCAGCGGTGCGACGGCCACGGAGAAGACCGCGAAACCGGCGGCCAGCGCGAAGAGCCCGAGGATCGGGACGTAGGTCGAGAGCATCACGGGCACCCTACGGTGAGGACGATCACGTTCCGCGGAACGGCAAGGCGTTCACGCCACGTGTCGACATGGATCGTTTGAGTAAAACTGTGCACGTCAGACCGCCGGTGCCAGTCGGGTGAGGGCAGCGACGACGCGATCAGTCGCGTCGCCGGTCCAGCCGTCGGTGAGGTTGCCCATCAACCGCAGGGCGGCGTTCACGAGGACCGGTCGCTTGAGGCCGTGGGCGGTGGCGAGGCGCACCACCGTCGGGCGGCTCAGCAGGGCCAGGAAGCCCATGCCGAGACGGTGGTGGCGGCCGTACGCGGCACCGAGCCGCGCGGGATAGCGGCGCAGCACCGCCTCCCTGGCCGGGCCGGCGGGGACGGCCAGCGCGTCGGCCACGGTCTCCGCCGCCATGCGGCCGGTCTCCATCGCGGAGCTGATGCCCTCGCCGTTGAACGGGTTGACGGTGCCGGCCGCATCGCCGGTGAGCAGCAGCCCACGGGTGTAGGCGGGCTGGCGGTGCAGCGCCATCGGCAGCCCGGCGCCGCGCAGCGGGGTGACGGCGAACTCCTCGCCGAGGTGGTCCTCCGCGGGGAAGGTCGCCAGCCAGTCGCGCAGGACCGCCCGGTGGTCGGCCCCGGTGGAGCGCCGCGTGTCGAGCAGGCCGAAGCCGACGTTCGCTGTCCCGTCGCCCATGCCGAACACCCAGCCGTAGCCGGGCATCGAGTCGCGGGACGGGCCGTGCTCGGTGAGGTCGAAGGAGAGGTCGAGGTAGTCGTCATGGGCGCGCGGCGTCCGGACGTACCGGCGGACGGCGACGCCGAGGGGCCGGTCCTCACGCCGGACCAGGCCGAGCGACTTGGCCAGTCGCCCCGACAGCCCTTCCGCGGAGACGACCAACGGCGCGCGCCAGACGATCGGCTCCTTGTCCGGGCCGGACTCCGCCCGCACGCCGACGACGCGACCGGCGTCGTCGAGCAGCGGCTCGGTGACCGTCACCCCGGTGTGGAGGCGGGCGCCGGCCGCTGCCGCGTGATCGGCGAGCAGGGCGTCCAGCTCGCTGCGCCGACGCACCACGCTGTAGGCCGGCCACGTGGACAGCGTCGGCCAGTCGACCTCCACGACCTCGCCACCGCCCTGCACGCGCAGGCCCTTGTGCCGGACCCAGCCGGACGCGGGGGAGGTGTCGATGCCCATGTCGTCGAGCGCCTTGACCCCGCGCGGCGTGAGGCCGTCGCCGCAGACCTTCTCGCGGGGGAACGCGGCCTTCTCCAGGACGACGGCGTCGAGGCCGGCCTGCGCGCACCACCACGCGGCACTGGAGCCCGCGGGCCCCGCACCCACCACGATCACGTCAGCGGCACCGCCCGGCACGACGGTCATGGCGGCACCCCCCTCGGACTCAACGGCGCTTGTGAAAAGCTTCACAAGGTCTCTCGGTTCCGAGTCTAGGCCCGGGTGTGACGAAGGAGACAGCACCCCCTCGGAGAGGTCTCCGTCACAGTCGTCCGGGGACCTTCGCGAGCGCTGTCCTCACCTCGTCGTCCCCGGTGGGAGCGAAGTCGACGTACCCCTGCCCGACCGCGCGGAAGGACAGGGGCGCCGAGAGGCACACCAACTCGTCGACGTCCGGCTCGAGCGCCGCGCAGGCCCTCGGCGAGCCGATCGGGATGGCCACGGTGAGCGCGGCCGGGGCGTTCCGGCGCACCGCCACGACCGCGGCGCGCATGGTGGAGCCCGTCGCCAGGCCGTCGTCCACGAGCACGACGGCGCGGCCGCGGAGCGTGAGCGCCGGCCGGTCGCCCCGGTATGCCTGCTCCCGGCGACGCAACTCGGCGAGCTCACGTTCGCGGACGCCCGCGAACGTCTCGTCGTCGACGTGCGCGCGCCGGAGGACCTCCTCGGTGCGCACGGTCTCGACCGTCTCGCCGACCGCGGCGATGGCACCCATGGCCAGCTCCGGCTGCCAGGGCAGGCCGAGCTTGCGGACGACGAGCACGTCCAGCGGCGCGGCCAGCGCGGCCGCGACCTCTGCCGCGACGATCACCCCGCCGCGCGGCAGCCCGAGGACGACGACGTGTCCGCGCTCCGTGGTCGACAGGCGCTCCGCGAGGGCCCGGCCTGCTGCCCGCCGGTCCGCGAACCGTCCGGTGAACACCACGGGTCCGGGCGGACTGACGTCAGACCGGCTGGGGACCGGACGGCGGAGGCGCGGCGGGATCGGCCGGATCGGGCGTGGGATAGGGCGCCGGGGTCGGCGGCGGCAAGGGATCGGTGGGCGACGGCGAAGGGGACGGCGGCTGCGGGCTCGGCGGTGGGGTCGTCATGGACCGACGCTAGTCCCGCAGCGCCTCTCCAGACCGGCCTCGACCGTCGGCCATTCGTCCACGAGCACGCTGAAGACGACCGTGTCGCGGAAGCTGCCGTCCTCGCGCTTCGTGTCGCGGCGGAGCACGCCCTCCCGCCGGGCGCCCAGCTTGGCGATGGCCGCCTGGGAGCGGGTGTTCAGCGCGTCGGTCTGGATCTTGACCCGGCCGAAGCCGCACGCCCCGAAGCAGTGGCGCAGGAGCAGCAGCTTCGCCTCCGGGTTGACCTGCGTGCCCCACCAGCGGCGTCCGTAGAGCGTCGACCCGAGATGGATGCTCTCGTTGACCAGGTGCGCCTCCATCAGCGACGAGGTGCCGACCAGGGTGCCGGCCGGGCCGAGCTCTCCGTCGGCGACCAGCCGGATGGCGTAGGCGGTGCGCCCTCCGCCCCGGCCGTCGGCCCCGCCCTGCTGCGCCAGGAACCGCTCGCGCGCCAGCGCCACCGCGTCGTCGACCGAGGACGGTCGCCGGTGCATGACGTAGCCACTGGCGTAGATCTCCGGATCGCTCAGGAGCGGATGCATCTCGGGCAGGTCCGCCTCGGTGAGCAGGTCGAGGCGCACGTACCGACCGACGAGCGGCTCTCCCGTGGGCAGCACGGTTCCGGACATGACGGCACCCTTTCAGGACACGTGTGGAGGTCAGAAGGGTGGCGGTTCGTCCGGTGGCACGGGCGGTGGTGGTGGCGCCGGCAGCGCGCGTTGCTCGATGCCGGAACGGAGCCCCGGTGGTCGGGTGGTACGGGTGATGCCGCTCGGAGTGGTGACCCGCAGCACGCCTCGGTCGGTGAGGACGAACCGCCAGCCGGGGGCGAGGGTCTTCAGCCGGTGATGGTGGCGGCACAGGCAGCACAGGTTGTCGCAGTCGGTCGGGCCGCCGTCCGCGTGCGCGATGACGTGGTCCAGGTCGACGCGCGCGACCGGCTGGCCGCAGTACGGATGTCGGCAGGTGCGATCCCGCACCTTGCCGAACCGCCGCTGCGCCGGGCTCGGCCGGTAGCGGTCGACGGCCGGCGGCTTGCCCAACACCGGGCAGCCGCACGCCGCATCCGGGTGGGCGGAGCAGCCGCGTGCGGCGATGCGTTCCAGCTCCGGGCGGCTGGTGGTCGCGAGGAGCGCACCGTCGGCGTCGGTCACCGCGATGTGGAGAGTGCCGCCGGCCGGCGCCTGCAGGCCGCCGGGGCAGACGGCGTCCAGCTGGATCAGCAGCTCGCGCACGTGCGCGGCCGTGATAGTGGTGCCGTCGACCTCACCGGGCTCCACCCCCGCGCCGGTCAGCGAGGGCAGCGGGGCGACGACGTTAAGGACGGCCGTGACCGGGGGTCTGCTGGTGTCCCACGGGCGGAGCATCAGATCGGCGGCCACTCCTGCCCGAAGCTGCCCGATCGGCCGGGGATCCCCATCGTTCTTGCGCATCCAGGCCAGCTCGTTCACGGTCGACCAGCACGCGGCGGCCAGGGGTGCAGGCAGCTCGATCGCCAGCATGCTCATGCCGTTCGCCGTGGGGTACAGGCGCACGTCGGCCTCCCGCTCCGCCTTCGCCCGGCGCCGCTCCGCGGCATCGGCGTCGACGGCCAGCAGCTCCCGGGTCAGCCGTGCCCGCAAGCGGCCCAGCGACAGCTCGGACGCCTCCGGGAGCACGAGCTCCACCACCAGGCGCGCGACCTCGTCCGAGGCCGGCCCGAGCACCTCGATGAACAGCTGCGCCCGTCGCCGATCCAGGTTCCCGTCGGCCAGCGCCGCCCACACCGCGGGCAGTCGCTCCACCAGCACGTATGACTCCTCGGCCAGCCGCCCCGCGATACGCCCCGACGTGTTGGTCACCGCCGCCAGCTCGTCGACGAAGAACTCGCTCGTGCCCGGGATCGGCGACAGCGCGTCAGCTCCCCGCCCGGCACCCGGATGCTCAGGCCCTGGGTCGAGCGCATCGGGCCGGTCGGCGGCGAAGCCGACGACCACCGCCGCCTCGTAGGCATCGAGCATGGCCCGGAACCGCTGGATCCGGGTGAGCTCCAGGGCCTTCTGGGCGTCGGGCCACGCGTTGACCGGCAGGACCTCCGACAACCGGGACGGGCGCTCCCCCGGCCGGTTCGGGCCCAGGTCGACGCCGACTTGCGTGATGGTCAGACCGACCCCGAAGCCCTCGAACACATGATCGAAACTAGAGGACGGGTACGACAATTTCCGGCTCGTGGACGGAAGGCCGCCTCGGGTAAGCCACACCTCCACGAATCGGCGGTGCCACAGGACGGCATGGCCCCCGACGCGCTGGTCTAGCAGGACGCGTCTGCCCTGATCGGGGTGCCGGCCGCACTGCAAGGCCTTCACTCTGACGCGACCTGGGTCAGCCCGCCGCAGCCGCCCTGCGCCCCCCTCAAAGAGCAGGGCAAGGAAGAGCCGGTCGGCGGTCCCGCGCGTCAGAGGCCGGCCCAGAAGGCCTCGTACGACCGGTGCAACCAATCGTCGACCCAGGCCCGGTCGGGCTCGGCCGGCACATCCGAAGCGGACTGAAGCGCGACCAACTGTCGCTCGACGTCCGCGATCGACGTGAGGACCTCCGGCAACGGGACCTCCCCGCGTCGCACCGACCGCAGGTAGGTGCGACCCGGCTCGGGGACCGGCAGCGTGATCCGGCCGGTCGTCAGCAGCTCGATGCCCTGCAGCCCGAGGCGAAGGGCGTGCATCGCGTACTTGGTGTCGTAGCCGTGCTCGCGCACCAGTTCCGGGCGGTTCGTGTGCGCTCCCGACGCACCCGTCATCGCGGCCTTCTGGGCCTGCAGGTAGCCGAGGAAGCGGTCGGCCGCGAGGCGGGAGACGAACCGGTCCGCGGAGGCGGTCAGCTCGGCGCCGATCTCGTCCCGGTAGACCACCTCCTCGTCCGGCACGAAGAGCAGCAACAACACCGACGGGTTGCCCGAGAGCCCGAGCCTCGCCCACTTGCGCGCGGAGTAGATGACGACGTCGAGGTCACCGGCCCCGGACCGGTTGGCCAGGCCGCCCGGCCGGTCCCACACGGTGTGCCGGTGGTACTGCTCGAACTCCACGGTGGCCGTCGACGAACGCCCAGCGGGCACGCGCGCGAGACCCGTGACGAAGCGCGGCGGCTCCAGGCACAAGCCCATCTCGTCGCGATCGTCCTGCCCGGTGATCGAGGTGCCGTGCACGCCGGACCCGACCTGTGCGCGCAGCACCGTCCCCTGCTCGGCGAGCAGCCGCGCCTCCTCCGAGGCGTGCGGGTGCTCGAACGCCGGGGGCAGCGCGCGGGACCCGAGGATCACCCCGGGCCGCGCGTTCGCCTGCATCAGCTGCGGCGGGCGCGATGCAGGGCGACGATGCCGCCGGTGAGGTCGCGCCAGGCGACGTCCCCCCAACCGGCTCCGGCGATCCGGCCGGCCAGCGCCGCCTGGTCGGGCCAGGCCCGGATCGACTCCGCCAGGTAGACGTATGCCTCGGGATTGCTGCTGACCGCGCGTGCGATCCGCGGCAGCGCCTGCATCAGGTACTCGGTGTAAAGGGTGCGGAACGGCGCCCACGTCGGCGACGAGAACTCGCAGACCACCAGCGTGCCGCCCGGCCGGGTGACCCGGTGGAACTCCCGGAGCGCCGCGTCGGGGTCGGCCACGTTGCGCAGCCCGAAAGAGATGACCACCCCGTCGACGCTCCTGTCGGCCAGCGGCAGCGCCATCGCGTCGCCCGCGACCTTCGGCACCGCCCGCGCGGCGCCGGCGCGCAGCATGCCCTGCGAGAAGTCGCAGGCGATCGCGTGCACGCCGCCCGCGGCCAGCTCCACGGTCGAGACCGCCGTCCCGGCGGCGACGTCGAGCACCGTCTGCCCTGGGCGGGGCGCGAGCGCGTCCCGCGTGGCCCGTCGCCAGGAGGCGTCCAGGCCGGCGGAGAGCACCGTGTTCGTGACGTCGTAGCGCCGCGCGACGCGGTCGAACATGGCCGCGACGTCGGCGGGGCGCTTGTCCAGTCCCGCGCGGACGCCGACGGTGTGTGCGCGATCTCGCGGGTCTGCCACGGCGGCGACGCTACGCGGGCAGCGGGCGGGAGGACGGGAAGGCCTCCTACGCTGGGTACGCGGCCGAGCTTGCGAGGACGCGCAGAGACAGAGCACCCATGCGGGCACGGACCCGCCGAGCGCAGCGAGGAGGGTTCGTGACCGCGGCCGCCCTGACCTCCCCGGACGCCGCCGCACGCACCGTCACGACCGTCCGCAGGGAGAGCATCGGGCCGCTCCTGGACCTCCTGCCCGTAGCCGGCGGCCTGTCCTGGGTGCGGCGCGGCGAGGGGATGGTCGCCTGGGGGGAGGCGGCCCGGCTCGAGGTCTCCGGCCCCGGCGCACTCGCCGAGGCGTCGGCGTGGTGGGCCGACTTCACGGCCGGACTGGACGTCGAGGACGAGGTCGGCGTCCCAGGCTCGGGACCTGTCCTCTTCGCCGGCGTGGCCTTCGACCCCGCACGGGAGACGTCGGTCTTCGTCGTCCCCCAGGTCGTGGTGGGCCGGCGCGACGGTGTCGGCTGGGTGACCAGCCTGGGCGACGCGGAGCCGGCCCTCCCGGAGCCGGGGGCGACCGACGACGGGACGTCGCCGCGCCTCCGCTACGCCGACGGGGCCCTGGACCCGGCCAGCTGGTGTGCCGCGGTCGCGGCGGCCGTGCGGCGGATCGAGGCCGGGGACATCGCCAAGGTGGTGCTCGCCCGCGACCTGCTGGTCACCGCCGACGCGCCCCTGGACCCGCGCCGGATCCTGCGCCGGCTGGGCGCTCGCTTCCCCGACTGCTGGACCTTCGCCGTCGACAACCTGCTCGGCGCCACCCCGGAGCTCCTGCTCCGCCGCACCGGCCGGGCCCTGTCGGCCCGCGTCCTCGCCGGGACGGCGCCGCGCGGGGCCGGCGCCGAGGACCAGCGGCTCGCCGCGGCCCTGGCGGGTTCGGCCAAGGACCGCGCCGAGCACGAGCTCGCCGTCGACTCGCTGGTCCGCGCGCTGGAGCCGTACTGCACCGAGTTGGTCGCGCCGCAGGAGCCGGAACTGCTGACCCTGGCCAACGTCCGCCACCTGGCCACCGACGTCCACGGCACGCAGCGACGCAGCGGCCGCCGCGGGGCGGCCGACCTGCTCGAGCTGATCGATGCGGTGCACCCCACCGCGGCTGTCTGCGGCACCCCCACGGAGGATGCCGCCGCGCTGATCCGGGAGCTCGAGGGCATGGACCGGGGCCGCTACGCGGGCCCCGTCGGCTGGCTGGACTCGCGAGGCGACGGCGAGTTCGGGCTGGCGCTGCGCTGCGCGGAGCTGGTCGGGGACGACACCGCCCGCTTGTTCGCGGGTTGCGGCATCGTGGCGGGCTCGGATCCGGCGACCGAGCTGGCCGAGACCCAGGCGAAGTTCGCCGCCTTCCAGGCCGCGCTCGAGGGCTGAACGCACCCGGCGGTGCCCCCGGCGAACCGGGGACACCGCCGTGGGTGTGGTGCGGGATCGGACCTCAGAAGCGCGCGCCGGTGGGGGCGACCGCCTCGCAGATGTTGTGCTGCTTCATCACCTTGTCGATGCTCTTCTGGGCATCCTTCGCGGCCTTCTCGGCCTCGTCGGCAGCCTTCTTGGCGGCCTCCTTGGCCTCCTTGTACGCGTCCTTGGCGTCGTCCCCGGCCTGCTCGGCAGCCTTCTTGGCAGCCTTGTCCGCCTCCTCGGCAGCCTTCTCGGCAGCCTTGTCGGCCTCCTCGGCGGCCTTCCGCGCTTCCTTGAATGCCTTCTCGGCGGCCTTGGCGACGTCCTTGGCATCCACGACGCCGTCCTTGCCCGGCTTCACGTCCTCGCAGAAGAAGACCGGCATCCGGCCCGTCGTGGTGACGACGAAGGCGTCGGGGCCGTTGCCGCTCCGCTCGATCACATAGTTGGCGCCGTCCTCGACCTGAGCGGCCGAGGCGGCGGGGGCCACGGCCACGGAGCCGAGCGCTGCGATGCCGGCGATGACGACGGTGGCGCCGAGGCGGCGAAGAGGGCTGATCGTCGTGAACATGTCGTCGTCTCTCCTTGACTGTCCGGGACCGGGTAGGTCCCGGTGACAGGAACGACGATGCGGGGACAACCGCAGGCGAACCTCGAGCGAACCGCAAGAAATGCGCAAGGTGCACGGCGTCGAGATGCTCAGGAGCGGCCGAGCGCCCCCGCGGCGGCCTGTCGCAGCGTCCGGGCCAGCTCCGCCTCGGCCCGCTGATCGGTGCGGACGACGACCACCCGGGGACCGCCCAGCGCGAGGGCCGCCGGGAGGTCCGCGGGATCGGCCACGCGCGTGGCGGCCCAGCCCAGCGACTCGGCGACGGCGGCGACGTCCCGGCCGTGCGGGGTGCCGAAGACCCGCCGGTAGTCGCGGGCGTGGCGCTCCTCCCCCGGTTCGAGCTGCGCGAAGATCCCGCCGCCGTCGTTGTCGGCGACCACGACGGTGAGGTCGGGGGCGGGCTCGCCGTCGCCGAGGAGCAGACCGGTGAGGTCGTGCAGCAAGGTCAGATCGCCCAGGAGGGCGAAGGCCGGCCCCGGCCCGTGCGCCAGCGCCGCCCCCACCGCGGTGGAGATCGTGCCGTCGATGCCGGCGACGCCCCGGTTGGCCAGCACCGCGACGTCGCCGCGGGGCACCGCCAGCCGGTCGACGTCGCGCACCGGCGTGGACGACCCCAGCACCAGCAGCGACCCGGTGGGCAGGGCCGCCACCACGTCACGGGCCAGCCGCGCCGCCGTGGGTCCCGGTCGCGCCTCGAGCAACGCGTCCGCCGCGGCGCCCACCCGGTTCGCGGCGTCCTCCCATGCCGGCCGCCACCCCTCGGCGAGCGGACCACCGGCCGCCGGGAGCGTCAGCGAGACATGTCCGCTGCTGCGGACGGCGTCCGCCCAGCGCGGTGAGGCGGCCACCGTCTCGACCCGCACGTCGGGGTCGCCGAGGAGCGCCGACACCGGCCGGGACAGGGTTGGCCGCCCCACGACGAGCACCCGGTCGGGGCGGTGCGCGCCGAGCCACTCGGGCACGCCGAGCAGGAGTGCGCCCCCACGGAGCGCGCCCTCGGCGCCCCACGCACCGCTCGACGGCTCGGCGATCACCGGCCAGTGGCAGGCGCCGGCGAGCGTGGCCGCCGCGCGGCCCAGCGCGGGCGGGGCGTCGCCCACCACGAGGAGGGTGCGTGACGGACCGGGCGGCTCGGCCGGCGCCACCGGGGCGGGTCCGGCGACGGTCCACGCGGCGCCGCCGGGTCGGCCCGCCCACTGCCCGGAGAGGTCCGCGGGCTCCTCGGACTCGGGGAGCAACGGCTCCCGCAGCGCCAGGTTCAGGTGCACGGGGCCGGGGTCGCCGGACAGCGCACCGGTGGCGGTGATCAGCGCCTTGGCCACCAGCGACCGCCAGTAGCGGTTCTGCGCCGCCTCCCGGCCGGCCTCGGGCACGCCGACGTCGGCCGCCCAGCGCACCGCGCGGCCGTACAGGCCGGGCTGCTCGATCGTCTGGTTCGCGCCCGTCGCACGCAGCTCGGGCGGCCGGTCGGCGGTCAGCACCAGCAGGGGGATCCCGGCGGAGTCGGCCTCCAGCACGGCCGCGTGCAGGTGCGCGACCGCGGTGCCGGACGTCGTGAGCACCGGCACCGGCCGCCCCGACGCCTTGGCCAGGCCGAGGGCGAGGAACGCCGCGGTCCGCTCGTCGATGCGCACGTGCAGCCGCAGCCGGCCGTCGCGCTCGGCGGCGGCGAGCGCCACGGCGACGGGCGCCGACCGCGAGCCCGGCGCGAGGACGGCGTCGGTGACCCCGCCGCGCACCAGTTCGTCGACGAGCACCCGGCCGAACGCGGTGGCCGGGTTCACGCCGCACGCACCGCGGTCATCCGTGCCCGCCAGCGGGCGTCCACGACGGGTCCCGCCGCCACCTCGGTCAGCCGGTCGGGCTCGGGGCGGCGGACCGGCAGCGCGCCGTCGACCGGCAGCAGCGGGGCGCTGGTGACGTCGCCGGTGAACAGCGCCACGGTGGCCAACCCGCATGCGAACGGCAGCTCGGGGAGCGCCGCCGCCAGCGCCACACCGGCGGCGATGCCGACCGACGACTCGAGCGCCGAGGACACGACGCACGGCAGGCCGTGCGCCTCGGCGACCCGCAGCGCCGCGCGCACGCCCCCGAGCGGCTGCACCTTGAGGACGACGACGTCGCAGGCCTCCCGCAGGTCGATCGCGAGCGGATCGGCCGCCCGCCGCACCACCTCGTCGGCGGCGACGCGGACGTCGATCCGCCGGCGCAGCGCCGCGAGCTCGGCCAGGGTCGCGCACGGCTGCTCCACGTACTCGAGCCCCACGGCGTCCAGCTCGGCGATGCGGGCGGCCGCGGTGTCGACGTCCCAGGCGGCGTTGGCGTCGACGCGGATCGCGCCGTCCGGCCCCAGGGCGTCGCGCACCGCCTCCACCCGGGCCACGTCGTCGGCCGGCGACTGTCCCGGCTCGGCGACCTTGACCTTCGCGGTGCGGCACCCCGACGCCGTGACGATCGCGTGCGCGCGCTCCGGCCCGACCGCCGGGACGGTCACGTTGACCGGCACCGAGTCGCGCACCGGCTCCGGCCAGCCGGTCAGCGCGGCCTCCTCCGCGGCCGCCCACCAGCGGCGGCTCTCGGCGAGGTCGTAGTCCCAGAACGGCGAGAACTCGCCCCAGCCGGCGGGCCCGCGGACCAGCACGCCGTCGCGCACGTCGATGCCGCGGAAACGCGTGCGCAGGGGCACCGAGTAGACCCGCGCCTCCAGCGACGGTCCGGAGGCGGCGATCACGCTGATCACCCTATGCGCGGCCGCCGTACGCTTCCCTCTCGTGGCCCGGCAGCTGACCCTCGTACGCGCGCCGGACATGTCCGAACCCGGGGCCGAGGCCCACCTGCACGCCGCCCTCCTCCCGGCCCTGCGCGCCTGCCTCGACGGCGCCGCGCCGCTGGCCGTGCTCCCCGCCGGCCCGTCGGCGGTGGTCGAGGCCGCCCGTGCCGCGCTCCGGGTCGAGGAGCCGGTCGAGCCCGGCGCGGACCTCGTCGTGGTGACCTCCGGCTCGACCGGGCGGTCCCGCGCCGTGCTGCTGTCGGCCGCCGCCGTCCGGGCGTCGTCGTGCGCCGCCCTGGACCGCCTCGGCGGCCCGGGCAGCTGGCTGCTGGCCCTGCCGGCCGCGGCGATGGGTGGGCTGCAGGTGCTGAGTCGGAGCGTCCTGACCGGCCGGCCCCTCGCCGTCCTCGAGCGCGGCGAGCGCCTCGCCGACGCCCTGAGCCGGATGCCGGACGGCGAGCGGCGGTACACCTCGCTCGTCCCCACCCAGCTCCGCCGGTTCCTCGACGCCGAACCCGAGGCGCTGCGCGCCTTCGACGCGGTGCTGGTGGGCGGCGCCGCCACGGATCCGGAGCTGCTGTCCCGGGCCCGCGCGGCCGGCGTCGCGGTGACGACGACCTACGGCATGACCGAGACCGCGGGTGGGTGCGTGTACGACGGTCTCCCGCTGGACGGCGTCCGGGTCCGGGCCGACGCCGGCGGTGTGCTGCTCGCCGGCCCGGTGCTGGCGCTGGGCTACCGGCTGGACCCGGCCGCGACCGCCGCGGCGTTCCGCGACGGCTGGTTCGCCACCCGGGACGCCGGCAGCCTCGACCCCGACGGCCGGCTCACCGTCTCCGGCCGCCTGGACGACGTCGTCATCACCGGCGGCGTGAACGTCGCCCCCGCCGCCGTCGAGGCGGTCCTCCGCGAGCATCCGGACGTCGAGGACGCCGTCGTCTTCGGCCGGCCGGACGACGAGTGGGGCCGGCGCGTCGTCGCCGCCGTCGTCCCGTCGGCCGACGCGTCCCCCGACCTCGCCGTCCTCCGGGCCTGGGTGACCGACCGGCTCGGCGCACCCGCCGCTCCCCGCGAGCTGCACACCATCGCCGCGGTGCCCGCCCTGCACACGGGCAAGCCCGACCGCCGCGCCGTCGCCGCCGCCGTGACCGAGGGGACCCGCTGACCATGGCCACCCCCGCCCAGTGGCTGGCCGGCGCCCGCCCCCGCACGCTGCCCGCGGCGCTGGCTCCGGTGCTCGTCGGCACCGGCGCCGCCGCCGCGCTCGACGGCTTCCGGCTCGTGCCGGCGCTGCTCGCCCTGCTCGTCGCCCTCGCCCTGCAGGTGGCGGTGAACTATGCCAACGACTACTCCGACGGACGGCGCGGCACCGACGCCGACCGGGTCGGGCCGATGCGGCTGGTCGGCTCCGGAGCGGCGACGCCGCGCCAGGTGCTGCTCGCCGCCGGCCTCGCGTTCGGTGTGGCGGCCCTCGCCGGGCTGGTCCTGGCCGCGCTGTCGAGCTGGGCGCTGATCGCGGTCGGTGCGGTCTGCATCGCGGCCGCCTGGACCTACACCGGCGGACCGTTGCCCTACGGGTACCGCGCGCTGGGCGAGGTCTTCGTCTTCGTCTTCTTCGGCCTGGTCGCCGTCGTGGGCACCACCTACGTGCAGACCCGCACTCTGCCCGGGCTGGCGTTCGCCGTCGCCGTGCCCATCGGGCTGCTGTCGGTCGCGCTGCTGATGGTGAACAACCTGCGCGACATCGCCGGGGACGCCGTCGTAGGTAAGCGGACGCTGGCCGTCCTGCTGGGCGAGCGCGTCACCCGCCTGGTCTACGTCGCGCTGCTCGCCGTCCCGTTCGCGGTCGTGGTCGCCGTCGGGGTGGGCCGCCCCTCGGCGCTGCTGGCGCTGCTCGCCGCGCCCCTGGCGCTGTCACCGGCCCGCATCGTGCTCGGCGGGGGCCGCGGACCAGCGCTCATCGCCGCGCTGCAGGGCACCGGCCTGCTGACGCTGGCGACGGGGGTCCTGCTGGGCGCGGGGCTCGCGCTCAGCTGATCGACGCGGGTTCCGGCGAGCCAAGAGCGCCGCTACTCCGCGCCGGGGCCGCTCAGCCGCGCCCGCAGGTCCTGCTTCGCCGCACGACGGGCGACGCTCCGCGCCGCCAGGCCCTCGGTCAGCCGCTCGCGGGAGGGCCGGAGCAGGAAGTAGGACGCGGGCATCGACAGCAGCAGACCGAAGAGCAGCCCGGACCAGAAGTCCAGGCCCACCTGCCAGAGGATCATGGTCAGCGCGGCGAAGATGCCGATCCGGCCGACGGTGTACATGACCAGCCAGGGCAGCACCGTCGGCCGCCGGGCGGGGCCACCGTCGGGCCCCGGAGGTGTGGTGCTCTGCTCAGCCATGTCGGCCCTCCCACTTGGTGGACAAGACCACCGTCGTCCGGGTGCGCGCCACACCCCTGATCCGGTTCAACGCGCCGATGGTGGCCTCGAGTGCCGGGATGTCGGTCACCCTCACCTTGAGCACGTAGCCCTCGCTGCCGGCGACCCGCCAGCAGTCCTCGATCTCCGGCATCGCGCGCATGGCCTCCTCGAGGCCCGTGTCGTCGACCGAGTCGCTCTCGATCACCCCGATCAGGGCCGTCACGTCGAGACCGACCGACGGCGGGTCGACCGTCGCGCGGTAGCCGGTGATGACCCCGGCCGCCTCCAGCTTGGCGACCCGCTCGTGCACCGCGGGCGACGACAGTCCGACCTGGCGGGCGAGCTCGGCATAGCTGGCCCGGCCGTTGGCGCGCAACAGGTCGATCAGCTGCCGGTCCACGGCGTCGATGGCGGTGTCTCCCTCGCAAGAATTGATGCGGAGCGGACGATTCCTCGCCGCCCGGCACCGAGTATCACCGCGGACGTACGCTCGGTTCCGAAGAGGGGGGTGGTCGGCGTGCCGTACCTGGTGCTGCTGGTGGTCGCGGTCGTGGTTGTGGTGCTGGTCATGCGGGCGGCCGGTGCGCCGCCCGGGGGACGGAACAGCGGCGGCGCTCCGCGCCGACCGCGGCCGCAGCAGGCGACGCGCCCCCTGGCCCCGGACGACGACCCGGAGTTCCTGCGGGAACTCGAGCGGCGCACCCGACGGGACGACGGCTCCCCCGCCTGAGCCCCTCGTCCGAGCGCTCCGCCTGAACGCCCGGCCTGAACGCTAGGCCTGAACGCTAGGCGGCGCGCTGGCGGAACAGCCGCCGCCAGCCACGGCGGCCCTCCGCCGGCGCGGGCTCCGCGGCGGGCTCTGCCACGGGCTCCGTCACCGGCGCCGCCTCCGGCGCAGGGACCGCGGGCACGTCGTCGACGCCGCCTCCGGGCCAGCCGGTCCGACCGTCGCCGGGTGCCGGCGGACCGGGCCAGCCCAGACCACCGAGCCCGCCCTCCTCGCCGGCGTCGCTCCGGGTGGCGACAGCGGCCCGCCGGGTGAGCGCGGCGGCCACGAGCGGATCCGCCGGGGCGCCGTCGGCGGCGGCGTGCCTACCCACGGTCCACCGCCGTCGGGAACTGGTCCGGCCGCTTCGACGCCACGCTCATGCGGCACATGGAAACACGCAGGTCGGACAATAGTCACCTACTGGTCCCACCCGTACCGCTGGATCACCGACGGTGACCGGACGACGACGGCTCAGCCGACGCCGGCGTAGCTGTGCAGCCCGGTCGACACCATGTTGACGAACAGCAGGTTGAACACCATCACGACCAGGCCGACCACGTTGACCCAGGCCGCGGGCTGCCCCCGCCAGCCGGCCGTGGTGCGGGCGTGCAGGTACCCGGCGTAGACGACCCACGCGATGAACGCCCAGGTCTCCTTCGGGTCCCAGCCCCAGAAGCGGCCCCACGCGCTCTCGGCCCAGATCGCGCCCGCGATGACCGCGAAGGTCCAGATCGGGAAGCCGAACACGGCGGTGCGGTGGGCGACGCGATCGAGGCTCGCTGCGGCGGGCAGCCGCGACACGATGCCGTCGGCGACCGGCTCCCCGGCGGCGCGCGCCTCCTGCTCGCGGGCGTCGGACCGGATGCGGACCAGGTACAGCACGCTGGCGATGCCGCTGACGAAGAAGATCCCGAACCCGAGGATCGCGGTGGTCACGTGGATGGCCAGCCAGTACGAGCGCAGGGCGGCCACCAGCGGCCCGGCCTCGGCGTAGAGGAACAGGCCGATGAGCACCAGGGCCAGCACGACGGGGGCGAGCACGAAGACGCCGATGTGCCGCAGCCCGGGCGACCGGAGGGCCAACAGGATGTAGGCGACCACGGCGACCAGCACCGTCGCCGTCGCGAACTCGTACATGTTGCCCCAGGGCAGCCGGTCGGTGGCCAGCCCACGGGTGACGAGCACGCCGGCCTGGGCGACGGCGCCGAGCACCGTGAGGGCCATGGCGGCCAGCCCCCAGCGGCGGCCGCGTTCCGACTCGACGTCCGGATCGGCCACCGGATCGAGAACGGGGGCGCCCGCCCCCACCAGGGCGGGCCGGCGGCCGAACGCGAGCTGCGCGCAGAAGACGACCACGGCCAGCGAGTACAGCGCGACGCCGACTGTGAACAGGTGGTCGGACAGCTCGGCCAGTGACTGGTCAGGAGTCACGCGGTGGTCCTCCGGTCTGCGGGTGCGGGGTTCGGGTGCGGGCGTCGAGCGCGGTCCGCAGGTCGTCGGACAGGGCCGCGAACCGCGGCCCGCTCTCCCCGCTGCCGCGGGTCAGGGAGGCGACGGTCAGCACGCTACCGCCGCCGTCCTCGTCGGGCGCCGCCCGGGCGAAGACGCGCTCCCGGCGCAGCAGGAGCATGCCCAGCAGGCCGGCCAGCAGCGCGATGGCGGCGCCGAGGACCCACACCTGGCCGGGGTCGTGCGAGAACTGCAGGGAGGCGAACTCGCGGTAGCCGCTGAAGGTGATCGACGTGCCGTCGGGCAGCGCCAGCGACTGCCCCACCTCGAGGTTGGCCGCCCCGACCCGCTCGAGCCGGCCGCGCTCGATCTGGCTCGGGTCCAGCGAGTACACCGACTGCGGGATCCCGGAGTCCAGGCCGAGGTACCCCTGGTAGGCCACGATCGCGACCTGCGGGACCAGCGGCCGGGGGTCGACCGACGTGAGGATGCCGCCCCGCACGACCCCCGTGGGCGCGAAGAAGCCCTGGAGCGCCAGCTGCTTGTCGCCGTCGGCCCCGAGGTCGGGCAGCTTGAGCGCGCCCTCGCTGGACATAGTCGACTGGTCGGTGGGCAGGAACGGCTGCGAGACGTCGCGGAAGGTCGTGCCGTCGGGCGCGGTGACGGTGAACGTGGGGCTGAAGCCGTGCCCGGTCACGTAGACCCGGTCGCCGTCGACCCGCAGCGGGTGGTTGACCCCGATGGTGGCGGGCCGCCCCTTCTCGCCGGGCGGGCCGTAGGTGATGCCGGCGGTGAACGAGGAGGCGGTGAGGTTCGGCTCGTACTCGGCGCGGAAGTCGGCGAGGTCGATGCACAGCGGGGTCAGGTCGGCGCTGTCGACCAGCGGCCCCGACGAGTAGGTGTCGTACTGCTGGAAGGAGTTGCAGAAGCCCTGGCCCTCGGTGACCAGGATGCTGCCCTCGTAGCCCCAGAGCTTTCCCCCTGCCAGGCCCAGCAGCAGCGCGATCAGCGAGAGGTGGAACAGGACGTTGCCGGTCTCCTTGAGGTAGCCCTTCTCGGCCGACAGCTCCCCCGCGCGACGCACCACGCGGAAGCGGCGGACCCGGAGCTCCTCCTCCACCACGTCCAGCGCCTCGCCCGCGGGCAGCTCCGTCGGCAGCCGGCCGGAGTCGGGCAGCCGGGTCAGGGTGCGCGGGGCCGGGGGCGGCGCCGCGCCCATCGCGCGGGCGTGCTCGAGCCCACGGGGCAGCACGCAGCCGATCAGCGAGACGAACAGCAGCAGGTACACCGCGGCGAACCACGGCGAGCTGAAGACGTCGAACAGGTAGAGCCGGTCGAGCACCGGCGCGAGCGTCGGGTGGTCGGTGAAGTACGTGTTGACGTTGTTCTGCGACAGCGAGCGCTGCGGCAGCAGCGACCCGGGGACGGCGGCCAGCGCCAGCAGGAACAGCAGGATGATCGCCGTCCGCATCGCGGTGAGCCGGCGCCACCACCGGAGCAGCAGCCCGGCACCGCGCCGCGGCATCGAGGGCCCGGGCGCGGAGACGCCCGTCGGCCGGTCGAGGACGGTCATAGTGCCGACTCCCCGAACCCGGTCGCCGCCAGCCACGAGCGCAGCCAGCCCATGAGCTCGGTCCAGGCGCCGGTCAGCAGCAGCACGCCGACCAGCACGAGGACGACGCCACCGACGCGGGTGACGGTGCGTGCGTGCCGGCGCAGCACCGCGGTGGCGCCGACCGCCCAGCGCGCGCCGAGGGCCACGAGCACGAAGGGCACGCCGAGGCCGAGGCAGTAGGCGAGCCCCAGCACCGCCCCCCGCGCCGCCGTCGCCTCGGAGAGCGCCAGCGAGTACACGGCGGCGAGGGTGGGGCCCAGGCACGGCGTCCAGCCCAGCCCGAAGACGATCCCCAGCAGCGGCGCGCCCGCCAGCCCGGCGGCCGGCCGGGCCGAGAGCCGCTTGGTGCGCTGCAGCAATGGCAGCCAGCCGAGGAAGCCCAGGCCGACCAGCACCGTGACCACGCCGAACACCCGGTCGAGGACGTCGGTGTACTCGAGCATGAGCCGGCCCAGGCCGCCGAAGGCCGTGGCGAAGGCGACGAAGACGGCGCTGAACCCCAGCACGAACAGCAGGGCGCCGGCCACCATCCGGCGGCGCGGGGCGACCTCGGTGCGCACGGCGGTCGCCGTCGTCCCCCCACCGGCCGGCGCGGGAGCGGCGACCGACGGGGTGCCGACCAGCCCGGCGACGTAGGAGAGGTAGCCGGGCACGAGCGGCAGCACGCAGGGCGAGGCGAAGCTGATCAGCCCGACGAGGGCCGCGACCGCCGCCGCCACGAGCAGGGGGCCGTCGGTCACCAGGCTGCGGAAGGTCTCACCCACCGGCGCTCCCCTCCTTCCGCAGCCGGTCGAGCACCGTGCGCAGGTCCTTCTGCGACACCGTGCCGGTGTACACCGCGGCCACCCGGCCCTGCGGGTCGAGCACGATCGTCGACGGGATCGCGTTCGCCGGGTAGTCCCGGAACGCGAGGGCGACCTCGCCGCGCGGGTCGTACAGCGAGGGGAAGGAGATGTGGAACCGGTCGACGAACGCCGTCGCGAACTGCTCGTCGGTCTCCTTGACGTTGATGCCGAGGAACTGCACGCCGTCGTCGGCGAGATCCGCGGCGACCTCGCTGAACTCCGGCGTCTCCACGCGGCAGGGCGCGCACCAGGAACCCCAGAAGTTCAGGACGCCGATCTGCCCGTCCAGCTGCGAGGAGTCGAACCGGTCCCCGCTGCCCAGCAGCCGGCCGCTGAAGTCCGGCGCGGACGCCCGCTGCCCCTCGGGGATCACCTCGCCCGAGGGCGTGCCCTGGACGAAGCGGAACTCACCCCCGTTGTTGACGTCGACGGCGTGCGAACCGGTCGAGCAGCCCGTGAGCAGGGCCGCGCAGGCGAGCGCCGTCAGCAGCCGTCTCCACCCGCGGTCCCCGCGGAAACGTGGAGCGCCGGCGGAGCGTTTTCGTGGGGTGGTCATGCGCCGGGCACCGCGTCCGGGTCGGTCGCCCCCGCCGGCTCGGCGTAGCCCACGCCGGAGACGCGGTCTCCGTCGTAGGTGAGGGACGTGACGCTGGCCAGGGCGCACTGCCGGCGGCGCGGGTCGTGCGCGTATCGGCGTCCCTCCACGTGCAGCCGCAGGGTCCAGATCGGCAGCTGGTGGCTGACGAGGACGGCCTCGTGGCCCCGGGCGGCGTCGCGGGCGGCCTCGGCCGCGGCGAGCATCCGGGCGGCGATCTCGACGTAGGGCTCACCCCACGACGGCCGGAACGGGTTGCGGAGCTTCCACCAGTTGCCCGGGGCGCGGAAGACGCCGGCACCACCGGCGACCGCGAGGCCCTCGAAGGCGTTGCCGGCCTCGATCAGCCGGTCGTCGATCGCCACCGGCAGGGACAGCGCCTTGGCGAGCGGAGCGGCGGTCTGCTGGGCGCGCTCGAGCGGGCTGGAGACCAGGTGCGTGATGTCGCGGCCGGTGAACCACTCGGCGGCGGCCAGCGCCATCGCCTCGCCGGTGGTGGACAGCCGGAACCCCGGCAGCCGGCCGTAGAGGATCTTGCCGGGGTTGTGCACCTCGCCGTGCCGGAGCAGGTGCACGGTCGTCCGTTCCGTCACGCCCCCACCTCGGCGGCGGCACGCGCCGCGGCAGGCAGCGCGTCGAGCACCCGGTCCAGCGCCTCCCCGGACAGCGCGGCGTTGACGAACCAGGACTCGAACGCCGACGGCGGCAGGTAGACTCCGCGGGCCAGCAGGGCGTGGAAGAAGGCGGTGTAGCGGGCGACGTCCTGGGTGCGGGCGTCGTCGTAGTCGCGCACCTGACGCTCGTCGGGGACGAAGAAGACGGAGAACATCGAGCCGGCCTGCTGGACGCGGTGCGGGACGCCCGCGGCGAACAGCGCGGCGCTGGCGGCGCCGCGCAGCACCGCGGCGACCTCGTCGCAGCGCGCGTAGACCTCGTCGGTGCACTGCCGCAGCGTGGCCAGGCCCGCGGCGACGGCGATCGGGTTCCCCGACAGCGTGCCCGCCTGGTAGACCGGCCCGACCGGCGCGAGCTGCTCCATGAGGTCGGTCCGGCCCCCGAACGCCGCCGTCGGCAACCCGCCGCCCATGACCTTGCCGAAGGTGAACAGGTCGGCGTCGACCGGATCGATGCCGTACCAGCCCGAGCGCGACACCCGGAAACCCGTCATGACCTCGTCGAGGATCAGCAGCGTGCCGTGCGCGGCGGTGATGCGGCGGAGCGCGGCGTTGAACCCGTCCAGCGGCGGGACGACGCCCATGTTGCCGGCGGCCGCCTCGCTGATGACGCAGGCGATGTCGGCCCCGCGCTCGGCGAACACGGCCTCGACCGCCGCCACGTCGTTGTACGGCAGGACGACGGTGTCGGCGGCGGCCCCGGTCGTCACGCCGGGGGTGTCGGGCAGGCCGAGGGTGGCGACGCCGGAGCCGGCCGAGGCGAGCAGGGCGTCCACGTGACCGTGGTAGTGGCCGGCGAACTTCACGACCAGCGGCCGGCCGGTGGCCCCGCGCGCCAGGCGGACGGCGGAGAGCACGGCCTCCGTGCCGGAGTTGACCAGGCGCACCCGCTCGACCGGGGGCATCCGGTCGCGGATCTCCTCGGCGAGGTCGAGCTCACCCTCGGTGGGCGCCCCGAACGAGAACCCGCGGCGGGCGGCGGCGGTGACGGCCTCCACCACGGCCGGGTGCGCGTGCCCCAGGATCATCGGCCCCCACGAGCTGACCAGGTCGACGTAGCGCCGTCCGTCGGCGTCGGTGATCCAGGGACCGGAGCCCTCGGTCATGAAGCGCGGGGTGCCGCCGACGGCGCGGAAGGCGCGGACCGGGCTGTTCACCCCGCCCGGCGTGATCGCCTGCGCCCGGGCGAACAGGTCGGCCGAGACCGGGGCCTCGTAGGTGTAGGAGGAGCTGTCCAGCGAGGTCACCGTCCCAGTGTCCCCTGCGAACCTGGCGACCCGCCGGTGGTGTCGGACACGCGGCCCACGAGCGCCTCGTGCAGGGCCGCGGGCTCGCGGGTGGGCACCAGCACCGTCCGCCCGTCGGTCAGCCGCAGCGGCAGACCCGTGCGTCCCTTGGGCAGCGACCAGCCCCCGCCGAGCACGGGAGCGCCGGCGTCCACCCCGGAATCCACGGCCCGAAGGTGCTCGGCGTCGATGTCCCGGAGCGGCACCGTCTCGCGACCGACGGACAGCCCGTCGTCGTCCAGGCGCACGGTCCAGACCCGCCGGCCCGACAGGCAGCCGACGGCGACGACGCCGAGCACGGCCACGATCGCGACCACCCAGTAGAGGGCCGGGACGTCGCCGCCCGGCAGCACCAGGTCGAGCACCAGGAAGAATCCGAGCGCCCCGGCGACCAGCCAGAACGGTCGCCAGGACCCGCCCGGCTCGACATAGCCGCCCACGGTTCCGGACCCCCCGGTCAGGAGCGGGCGAGCAGGCGCGCGGCCTCGACCGCCCAGTACGTCAGCACCGTGCCCGCACCGGCCCGCCGGATCGCGGTGAGCGTCTCGAGGATGGCGCGGTCGCGGTCGATCCAGCCGTTGGCTGCGGCCGCCTCGACCATCGCGTACTCGCCGCTGACCTGGTACGCGCTCACCGGCACCTGCACCGCGTCGGCGACCCGGGCCACGATGTCGAGGTAGGGCAGCGCCGGCTTGACCATGACGGCGTCGGCCCCCTCGGCGAGGTCCTGGGCCACCTCGCGCAGCGCCTCGTCGGCATTCGGGGGGTCCATCTGGTACGTCGAGCGGTCGCCGAACTGCGGCGCCCCCTCGGCCGCCTCGCGGAAGGGACCGTAGAAGCCGCTCGCGTACTTGGCCGCGTAGGCCAGGATCGGCGTCTCCGTGAAAGCGGCGCCGTCCAAAGCCTTCCGGATCGCCGCGACCTGGCCGTCCATCATCCCGCTGGGCGCGATGACGTGGGCGCCGGCCTGGGCCTGGGCGATCGCCACGGCGGCGTACCGGTCGAGCGTGGGGTCGTTGTCGACGACGCCCGCCGGCGTGACGACGCCGCAGTGCCCGTGGTCGGTGTACTCGCACAGGCACAGGTCGGCCAGCAGCACGAGCTCGTCGCCGAGGTCGGCCCGCAGCTGCTGCAGGGCGACGTTGACGATCCCGTCGGCGGCGTCGGCCTGCGAGCCGACCGGGTCCTTCTCCGACGGGATGCCGAACAGCATGATCCCGCCGATGCCGGCGTCGGCCGCCTCGTGGGCGGCCTTCCGCAGCGAGTCCAGCGTGTGCTGCACGACGCCGGGCATCGAGCCGATCGGCACCGGCGCCTCGATGCCCTGCTTGACGAACACCGGCAGCACGAAGTCCGCCGGCGCCAGCCGGGTCTGCGCGGTCAGCCGCCGCAGCGCGGGCGTCGACCGGAGCCGGCGCCCGCGCGCGAAATTGCCCCCGCCCACCCCACCGATGCCGGGGTTGGTCACCTGCCCTCGCCGTCCTCCGCCTCGCGCAGCGACAGCGCGTACTCCGCGAGCGCGTCGACCAGCGGCGCGACGGCCGCCGTCTCGGGCTGCACGTCGACCCGCAGGCCGAACTCCGTGGCGCTGGCGGCGGTGGCCGGTCCGATCACGGCGACCACGGTCTTCGCGTGCGGCTTGCCGGCGATGCCGACGAGGTTGCGCACGGTGCTCGACGAGGTGAAGCACACGGCGTCGAAGCCGCCGCCCTTGATCGCCTCGCGCACGCTCGCGGCCGGCGGCGCCGCCCGGACGGTGCGGTAGGCGGTGACGTCGTCGACCTCCCACCCGCGCTCCTGCAGCCCGGCGGCGAGCGCCTCGGTCGCGATGTCGGCGTGCGGCAGCAGCACGCGGTCGATCGGGTCGAAGACGTCGTCGTAGGGCGGGAAGTCGGCCAGCAGGCCCTGGCTCGACTGCTCGCCCGCGGGCACGAGCTCCGGCTGGATGCCGAAGGCGCGGACCGCCTCGGCGGTCTGCGCGCCGACGCAGGCGACCTTCACACCCGCGAACGCACGGGCGTCGAGGCCGAGCTCGGCGAACTTCTCCCGCACGGCCTTCACCGCGTTGACCGACGTGAAGACGATCCACCCGTAGCGGCCGGTGACCAGGCCCTTGATCGCGCGGTCCATCTGCGCGGGGCTGCGCGGCGGCTCGACCGCGATCGTCGGCACCTCGACCGGGACGGCGCCGTAGGCGCGCAGCCGGTCGCTCATCTCGCCGGCCTGGTCCTTGGTGCGGGGCACCAGCACGCGCCAGCCGAACAGCGGGCGGCTCTCCCACCACGACAGGCGGGCGCGCTTGTCGACCGCCGTGCCCACAGTGGCCACGATCGGCCCGGTCACGGCGTCGAGGCCGGCGTTCTTCTCCGCCACGGCCGCGAGCTTGGCGACGACGCTCTTCTGCGCCGTCCCGGAGCCGCCGGTGGTGACCACGACCGGGGTGTTGCCGGACAGGCCGCCCTCGACCAGCCGCACGGCGGCGTCGGGGAGGTCCTCGACGGTGCCCTGCAGCACCAGCGTGCCGCCGGCCGAACCGGCGGCGGCGGCCAGCGCGGCGAGGTCCACGCCGCTGCGCAGGTCCGCGGTGACCGCGGTGCCGCCGAGGGCCACGCCGGCGAAGGCCGGCACGGCGGTCGCGGTGGCGACGCCGGGGACGACGTCGAAGGGCACGGAGGTGCGGCCGACGGCCAGCACCTCCTTCACCGCGGCGTCGTTGGTGTACGGGTCGCCGGCGACGAGCCGGACGACGACGGTGCCGTTCTTCGCGGCGGCCACGGCCGCCTTGGCGACCTCGGCCGGCTCACCGGCGGCCGGGGTGACCTCGACGTCGGGGTGCGCGTCGCGGACGACGTCCTGGACGGCGGACGAGACGTCCGGGTCGACGAGGACGAGGCCGGCCTCGGCGAGGGCGTCGGTCGCCCGCGCGGTCAGCATGCCGGGATCGCCCGGCCCTGCGCCGACGAAGACGACCCGGCCTGCCTGGCCTGCGGTCGGGCGCTTGCGAGTCATCGCGTGCTCCTGGTTCTGGCCCGGTGTCGGGCGGGTGCTGGTTGGTGCGGGGGCTGGGGTCGTGCGGGTCATGCCGGCACCGCCATGAGGGCGGCGGCGCCCCGGTCGAGCAGGACGGCGGCCAATGAGCGGCCGAGCGCGGCGGCGTCGGCCGGCCGGCCGGAGACGGAGTCGCGGACGGCGTCGCTGCCGTCGATCGCGGTCACCGAGGCGCGGAGGAACAGCTCGGGACCGTCCTCGCCGTCGGCGATCTCCGCGTAGGCGGCCACCGGGGCGCTGCAGCCGGCCTCGAGCGCGGCGAGGGTGCTGCGCTCGGCGCGGACGCAGGCGCGGACGTTCTGGTCCTCGAGCCGGCCGACCAGCTCGCGGGTGCGGGCGTCGCTGGTCCGGCATTCCACGGCCAGCGCCCCCTGCGCCGGGGCGGGGAGCATCTGCAGCGGATCGAGGGTCTCGGTGATCACGTCGAGCCGGCCCAGCCGGGCCAGCCCGGCGCGGGCGAGGACCACCGCGTCGAGGTCGCCGTCCCCGGAGCCGCCGGCCACCCGCCCGAGGCGGGTGTCGACGTTGCCCCGGATCGGGACGACGTCCAGCCCGAGGCCCAGCGCGCGCAGCTGCGCGGCCCGCCGGGGGGCGCCGGTGCCGACCCGCGAGCCACGCGGCAGCTGGCCGAGCGTGAGCCCGTTGCGGGCGACCAGCGCGTCGCGCGGATCCTCCCGGCCGGGGACGGCGGCCAGGATCAGCCCCGGCTCCGGCGCGGTCGGCAGGTCCTTGTAGCTGTGCACGGCGACGTCGATGCTGCCCTGGAGCAGCGCGCGGCGGATCGCGGCGACGAAGACGCCGGTGCCGCCCAGTTGCGCGATCGCGGCGGACGACGTGTCGCCCTCGGTGACGATCGGCACCAGCTCCACGGGGGTGCCGGTGGCGGCGGTGATCGCGTCGGCGACCGCCTGCGACTGGGTGCGCGCCAGCGCGCTGGCCCGCGTCCCGAGGCGCAGGGTCGAGGTGAGGGTCCCGATGGTCGTCACGACGCCTCCCCCCGCAGCTCCGGGTCGACCGTGACGGCCTCGGCGAGCTCGTCCACCTCGGCGTCGATGCCCAGTCCGAAGAGGGCCCGCAGCGCACCGGCGTAGTCGGTGTCGCCGGGGACTGCGGCCAGCTCCTTGACCCGCACGGTCGGCTCGTGCAGCAGCTTGTCGACGACGCGGTGAACCGTCCGTGCGATCTCGGCGCGGGCCCGGGCATCGAGGTCGGGCAGCCGCGCCGACAGGCGCAGCAGCTCCGCGTCGACGACGCCGGCGGCCTGGCTGCGCAGTGCGGACACGGTGGGCGCCACTTCGGCGGCCTGGCGCTCGGCGCGCAGCAGATCGGTCTCCGCCTCGACGAGGGCGTGCGCCGCGGTGATGTCGTCGGCCGCGACCGGGCCGGCGGTGGCACCGGCCCCCTGCAGGAGAGCCAGATCGACGACGTGCACGCCCGGCAGTGCGGCGACGCCGGGATCCACGTCGCGCGGCAGGGCGAGGTCGACGACGACCAGCGGCCGGTCGGCCCGCCCGGTCATCGCCGCGGCGACCACGTCGGTGCCGATGACGATCCCGGTGGCGCCGGTACAGGTGACGAGGACGTCGGCCGCGGCCAGCTCCGCCGGCAGGTCCGCCGACGGCGCCGGGCGACCACCGATGCTCGTCGCCAGCCGGGCGGCCGAGGCCTCCGTGCGGCTGCTGACCACGACCTCGGCCTCGCGGCGGGCGAGCGTGGTCGCGGCCAGGGCGCCCATCGAGCCGGCGCCGACCACGAGCACGGGGCGGCCGGCCAGGCTGCCGATCCGCTCCTCCGCGCGGGCGAGGGCGACCGAGACGAGGGAGGCGCCCGCCTGGTCGATCCCGGTCTCGGAGTGCACGCGCTTGCCGACGCGGAGCGCCCGCTGTGCCACCGGGTGCAGCGCCCGGCCGACGGTGCCCTCGTCGCGCGCCAGCGCATAGGCGGCCCGCAGCTGCCCGAGCACCTGGGTCTCGCCGACCACCATCGAGTCCAGGCCGGCGGCTACGGAGAACAGGTGCGCGACCGCCTGGTCCTCGTAGTGCACGGTGACGTACGGCGAGAGGTCCTCGACCGTGGCCCCCGCCTGGCGGGCGAGCACCCGGCTCACGTCGGCCACCCCGCCGTGGAACTTCTCGACCTCGGCGAACACCTCGACCCGGTTGCAGGTGGCCAGGACCAGGGCCTCGCTGACGTGGTCGCTCTCGACGAGCTCGTGCAGCGCCTTGACCCGGTCGTCGGCGTCCATGGCGAACTGCTCGAGCAGTGCCACGGGTGCGGTCCGGTGGCTCACACCAACCGCGAGCAGGCTCATGCCGGCTCCCCGAGGGCGGCGCCGTCCACAGCGGCGTCGTCCAGTCGTTGCTGCCCGAGGAACGCGAGCACCTGCAGCTCGACGGAGAGGTCGACCTTGCGGACGTCGACGCCCGCCGGCGCGACCAGCGGAACCGGCGCGAAGTTCAAGATGCTCCTCACCCCGGCCGCGGCCAGCCGGTCACAGACGGACTGGGCGACGTCGGCCGGTGTCGTGATGACCCCGATGGAGGCCTGGGTGGTGGCGACGACGTCGGCGAGCTCGTCGAGCGGCCGGACGGTCTGCCCGCCGATGCGCTGGCCGATCCGCGCGGTCGCGGCGTCGAAGAGCCCGACGAACTCGAAGCCACGGGAGCCGAAGCCGGCGTAGTCGGCGAGCGCGGAGCCCAGGTTGCCGATGCCGACCAGCACGCAGGCGCGGGACCGCTCGACCCCGAGGACGCGCGCGATCCGGTCGCGCAGCGTCTGGACCTCGTAGCCGACCCCGCGCACACCGCAGGGACCGAGGTGCGAGAGGTCCTTGCGCAGGCCGGCCGGGTTGACCCCGGCGGCCTCGGCCAGCTCACCGGATGAGACGGTGCTCCGACCACCTTCGGCGAAGGTCGTCAGCGCCCGCAGGTACACGGCCAGGCGGGCGACGGTGGCCTCCGGGATGGTCCGGGGGCGCGGCTGGATCACGGGCTCTCCACAGCGGTCGCGGCCGTCCGCCCGGCGGGCGCCGGGGGCGGTGGAGCGACATCGGAACGCGGGCGGAAAGCGCCCGCGTCGGCCACGGTAACCGCTTGTGAACGCAGGAACAAAGTCGCGGACCGGGCGACGACGCCTTGACCGGCCCCAAGGGGCTCCGCTGTGGTGGACGACACCCTATCCGGCCTCGGAAGACCCCCGGACGGGGGGCCTCACGCCAGGCCGAGGTCCCGCCGCAACCGCACCACGTCGACGGTGAAGTAGGAGTGCTCGCGGCCGTCGAGCAGCACCACGGGCACGCGGTCCCCGTACTCGGCCTGCAGGTCCGGGTCGGAGTCGACGTCCCGCTCCTCGGCGGTCACCCCGGCCTCGCCGGCGATGCGCTGGAGCGTCTCGCCGGCCACCGCGCACAGGTGGCAGTTCGCCCGGGTGAGCAGCTGGAGGCGGGCCGGCTCAGTCACCGGGATCCACCCCGTCGCTGCCGGTCAGACCCAGCTCGCGCAGCCGGGCCCGGCTGACCTTGCCGGTCAGCGAGTGCGGCAGCGCGGGCAGGAAGTTCACCGACGTCGGCACCTTGTAGCGGGCGAGGGACTCCGCGGCGTAGCTCTGCAGCTCCTCGAAGGTCACCTTCTCCCCCGGCGCCAGGACGACGACGGCGCGGACGGCGGCTCCCGTGCGCCCGTCGGGCACCCCGATCACCGCGCTCTCGGCGATCGCCGGGTGGGCGTCGAGCACGCGTTCCACCTCGGCCGGGTAGACGTTGAACCCGCTCACCAGGATCAGGTCGCTGCGCCGGTCGACGAGGTGGATGTCGCCGTCGGAGTCGCGGTAGGCGAGGTCGCCGGTACCGAGCCAGCCCTCGGCGTCCGGACCGTCGGCGCCGTCGGGCCAGTAACCGGCGAACAGGTTGGGCCCGCGCACCCAGATCTCCCCCGGCCCTTCCTCCAGCACGTCGGAGGGCTGCTCGTCCTCGGACACGGGACCGTCCCCGATCTCGGAGTCGGCGGTGTCGCGCAGCACGAGCTCGATGCCCGGGAGCGGCCCGCCGATGCAGTCGGGCTTGGCCCGGCCGGTGGCCAGCGTGCTCGCCACGACCGGCGACGCCTCGGTGAGCCCGTAGCCCTCCCACACCGTGACGGCGGCGCGGTCGCGCATGGCGGTGAACACGTCCTCCGGCATCGGGGCGGCGCCGGACGTCGCGATCCGCACCGCGGCGAACCCCCGGCGCAGCTCGGCGTCGCTGCCGAGGGCGTCGGCGACGGCGAGCCAGGCCTGGTACATCGGCGGCGCGCCGGGGACGGCGGTGACGCCCTCCTCGGCCATCAGCGCGAGCGAGGCCCGCGGATCGAAGGTCTCCTGGAGCACCGCGCACGCCCCCGTCGCCGCCACCAGGCCGAAGCCGGCGTTGAGGCCGTAGACGTGGAACAGCGGGAGGACCAGCAGCACCCGGTCGTCCTCGCGCACCGGCGGGGGGCTCATCCGCAGGCACTGCTCCTGGTTGGCCCGCAGCGCGCCGGCGGTCAGCATCGCGCCGCGGGGGCGGCCGGTCGTGCCGCTGGTGTAGGCCAGGAAGGCCAGCGCCGCCGGGTCGTCGGCCACCTCGGGGGACGGCCCGTCGCCGTCGGGCGGCCCGGCACACACGGATACGCCGGCGACGCCGTCCCGCTCGGTCGGGGCCACGAGGAGGCCGGCGCCGGAGTCGGTGAGGACGTACTCGAGTTCGGGATCGGTGTAGGCCGTGTTCACCGGGACGACGACGAGCCCGGCCCGCAGGGCGCCCAGCGCGGCCCGCAGCCACGGCACGCCGTTGGGCAGCTGGACGGCGACGCGGTCGCCCGGCCGCAGGTCCCGCGCGGCGTAGCCCGCGGCTGCCCGGTCCACCGCGGCGTCCAGCTCCGCCCAGCTCAACCGCTGCTCGCCCGCGATCACGGCCGGCGCGTCGGGTCGCCTGCGGGCGGCCGACCGCACGAGCGCTGCGAGCGACGTGCCTGCCTCGGACACTGGACTTCTCCTCCGTTGGAGCTGCTCGGCACCACCCGCCGGTGTACGGGCGGCGCGTCCGAGCGGCCTGACGTGGACGGGCTGTGGCGATGTTGTCACCATGGGGCGAGCCCCGCAGCACGCGCGCCCGTCCCGTGACCTGCGCGCGTGGGGAAGGAGACGGTCCAGGCACCGCGGGCCGACGAGGAGGTCGAACCCGCATGCCGCAGCCCCTGGATGCAGGGGGAGCGACCGCCGGACTCCCGTCGACCCGTCCCCGCCCGACTCCGACCCCACGGGGCAGCACCGAGGAGCTGCGCGACGACGCGGACGTCTGGGGCATGGTCCGCCGCGCCCAGGACGGCGACGCCGAGGCGTTCGGGGAGCTCTACGACCACTACGTGACCCTCGTGCACCGCTACGCCTACCACCGCGTCGGCGACCGGGCGACGGCCGAGGACGTCACCAGCGAGACGTTCGTGCGGGCGCTGCGCCGGATCGACTCGCTGTCCTTCCAGGGCCGCGACGTGGGTGCGTGGCTGGTCACCATCGCGCGGAACATCATCCGCGACCACGTGAAGAGCAGCCGCTACCGCCTGGAGGTGTCCACCGCCGACATGCGGGACGCCGACCGCGCCACCGACGGGCCCGAGGACGCCGTCGTCGCGCGGCTGACCAACGAGCAGCTCCTGGCCTGCGTGCGGCAACTCGGCAGCGAGCAGCAGGAATGCATCGCGCTGCGCTTCCTCCAGGGCATGTCGGTGTCGGAGACTGCGCAGATCATGGGCAAGAAGGAGGGCGCCATCAAGGCGCTGCAGCACCGCGCCGTGCGCCGGCTCGCGGGGCTCCTCCCCGAGGGCCTGAGATGAGCGACAACTACCGGTGCGCGGCCGTAACGCACCGCGGGGCACGCTCGTTGGACCGTTCGAAGCGGGGGGTGCCCAGCACGGGCCTCCTCGGGAGGACGACGTCCGGAGGCTCCAGGTGATCGCGCGCATCGGCTCCGCGGTGCACGACCGCGGCGCGGCCGACGACCGCGACGCCGTGGTGGTGGCGCAGCTGCAGGGCCTTGCGCCGGCCCTGGACGGCGAGCCGGACGCCGACTTCCGGACGGCGACGCGCGCCCGCCTCGTGGCGATGGCGGCCGTCCGTTCGCCGGCCGCCGAACCGGTCGCGCCCGTGCGCAGGCTCCTCGCCGGCCGCTCCCCCGACGCGATACCGGCCCGCCGGCGCACGCGGCTGACCGCCGGGCTGGCCGGCGCCGCACTGACGGTGACCGCACTGGCGACGCTGGTGGCCGTGTCCACCGGCGCCCGGCCGGGTGACGTCCTCTACGGCCTCAAGCGCGGCACCGAGCAGACCCAGCTGGCGCTGGCCGGCGACTCGCGGCGCGGCCAGACGCTGCTCGACCTGGCCAGCACACGGCTGGACGAGCTGGAGTACCTCGTGTCCGAGGACGCCACCGCCCTGCCCGTCGACGGCGCGCCCGCCGGGGGCACCCCCGTCGTCCTGGCCGCCGGCCCCGGGGCCGAGCTCGTGCTGCAGACCCTCGACACCATGGACGCGCAGACGACCGACGGCGCCGCCTGGCTGGGGCAGCGGTCGGTCACCGCGGACGACGCCCGACCACTGGACGACCTGGCGGACTGGGTCGCCGGGCAGTCCGACGGACTGTCGGCGCTGACCGGCGAGATGCCCGAGGCGGCCCGCTCGGCGTTCGACGATTCCCTCCGGCTGCTCACCGAGATCGGTACGCGCACCGACGACCTCCGGACCGCCCTGGACTGCCCCGCCGGCCCCGCCACCACCGGGTCGGACGATCTGGGCCCGGTGCCTGCGCCCTGCCCGCCCGCCCCGGCTGCCGGCGGCGCGACGCCCGGACCGACCGCCGGCATCGGCGGCGGCTCGGGCGGGACACCGCCGCCCGGACCGACGGCCGAGGTGCCCGGCGGGACGAGCGGCGGCGCCGGGTCGACCGGCTCCGGCGCGAACGGCTCCGGCGGGACCGGCGCGCCGGGCGGCACCGGCGCTTCCCCGGGCGGCGCCGTCCCCAGTGGGGTGCCGAGCCTCCCGGTGCCCGGCGGCGGACTGCCGACGCCGTCCCTGCCGTCCGTCGACCTGCCCACGACCGTCGTGCCGCCGCTGCCGGTGCCGCTGCCCGGCTCCAGCCCGACGGCCGGCCCGCCGTCCCCCGGCCTGGACGTCGACGTCTGCCTCGGGCCCATCACGCTGGGCTCCTGCTGAGGCAGCGCCCATGCCCTGAACGGTCCGGGCGCCCCGCTAGGGTCGCAGGAGTTGGTGCCGGCCGCCGAAAGGCGGAACCACTGCAGGGAGGTCTCGTGCCGCGACTGTCGATGCGCGGCCGCCGATCCGATCGCGCAACGGCGCAGGTGGACGAGGAGACCCGGGCGCACGTCGCCGGGGCGGCGTCGGCCGCCGCCGCCGAGGTGGAGGGTCCCCCCGCGGTCCGGCCTGATGCGACCGCCGCCGCGTTCTTCGACGTGGACAACACGATGATGATGGGCGCCTCGCTGTTCTGGTTCGCCCGTGGGTTGGCCGCCCGCAAGTACTTCACGACGCGCGACATGGCCGGCTTCATCTGGCAGCAGGCGAAGTTCCGCATCGCCGGCAACGAGGGCAGCGCCGACGACATGCACACCATCCGCGAGAACGCGCTGGCGTTCGTCGCGGGTCGGTCCGTCGCCGAGATCGTCCAGGCCAGCGAGGAGATCTACGACGAGCTCATGGCCGACCGCATCTGGGCGGGCACGCGCGCGCTGGCGCAGCAGCACCTCGACGCCGGGCAGCGGGTCTGGCTCGTGACCGCGACGCCGGTCGAGCTGGCCAGCATCATCGCCCACCGCCTGGGGCTCACCGGCGCGCTCGGCACGGTCGCCGAGGTGGTCGACGGGCACTACACCGGCCGCCTCGTGGGCGAGCTGATGCACGGGCCGGCCAAGGCGGAGGCGGTTCTGGCGCTCGCGGAGCGGGAGGGCCTCGACCTGGCCCGGTGCACCGCCTACAGCGACTCCTCCAACGACCTGCCGATGCTGTCGCTCACCGGCACCGCGGTGGCGGTCAACCCGGACACCGAGCTGCGCGCCGTCGCCAGGTCGCGGGGCTGGACGATCCGCGACTTCCGCACCGGCCGCAAGGCCGCCAAGTACGGCCTGCCCGCCGTCGGGGCCGCCGCCGTGTCAGGCGCCGCGGTCGGCGGAGCGATCGCGCTGCGGAGACGCGACAAATTCCCCTGGTGAGCTCTCGCCCTCGCACAGCGATGAAGTGCGCGCAGGGCCCGTTCGAAAGCCGAGAAGGGGGCGCCGGCGCACGTCGTCGGTGAGCGTGAGGCCCGCATCCGGCGAGGGTGAGCGATGTGCGCGCACGGCGGGTTCTCGCGCCAGAACCCGCCACAGGCGCACAGTTCTCACCAGTGGGCCGGGGATGACGTGCGCGCAGGGCCCGTTCGAAAGCCGAGAAGGGGGCGCCGGCGCACGTCGTCGGTGAGCGTGAGGCCCGCATCCGGCGAGGGTGAGCGATGTGCGCGCACGGCGGGTTCTCGCGCCAGAACCCGCCAGGGGCGCACATTTCCTCACCATCGGGCCGGGGATGACGTGCGCGCAGGGCCCGTTCGAGAGCCGAGAAGGGGGCGCCGGCGCACGTCGTCGGCGGGGCGGGTCAGCCGAAGACGGATCGACGCTGCAGGAGCAGCTGGTACAGCGAGTGCTGGATCGTCTCGCGCACCTGGTCGGTCAGGTTGAACACGAGCATCGGGTCCTCGGCGGCCGCGGGCCCGTAGGACGCCGTCTCGATCGGTTCGCCGAATGCGATCAGCCACTTCGACGGGAGCGGCACCATGCCCAGCGGCCCCAGCAATGGGAACGTCGGGGTGATCGGGAAGTACGGCAGACCGAGCAGCCGCGCCGCGGTCTTGGCGTTGCCGATCATGGGGTAGATCTCCTCGGCGCCCACGATCGCGCACGGGATGATCGGGACACCCGTGCGCAGTGCGGCCGTGACGAAACCCCCGCGGCCGAACCGCTGCAGGGTGTACCGCTCGCGGAACGGCTTGCCGATGCCCTTGAAGCCTTCCGGGAAGACGCCGACGAGCTCGCCGTCGGTGAGCAGGCGTTCGGCGTCCTCGTTGCAGGCGAGGGTCGTGCCCATCTTCCGCGACATCGAGCCGATGAACGGCAGGTCGAACACCAGGTCGGCGCCGAGCAGCCGCAGTCGCCGCTGCGCCGGGTGCTGGTCGTGCAGCGCGACCGTCGTCATCAGCGAGTCGATCGGCAACGTGCCGGAGTGGTTGGCCACCACCAGCGCCCCGCCGGTCGACGGCACGTTCGACAGCCCCTGCGACTCGACGCGGAACCAGCGCGAGAACAGGGGGCGCAGCAGAGGCAGCAGGACGTGGTCGGTCAGGTCGGGGTCGAAGCCGAACTCGTCGGTCTCGTACTCCCCCGTCAGCCGACGGCGGACGAAGTCCAGGCCCCCGGCCAGTTGCTCCTCCCAGCCCGGCGCGCTCGCCGGCGGGACGTAGGGGTCGTCGTCGTCCGGACGCAGCGGGATCACGCGGGCCTCAGGCATCGCGCACCGCCCGCAGGCCCGGGGCCGGGGGCGCCGGCCGCAGCTTCGCGCCGACGGCGTCGGCGGTGTCGCCGACGCGCTCGACGGCGCTGCGCAGCCGGGTGGTCACCGCGTCGACCAGACGGGGCGAGACCACCGGGGGAACGGTCCGGGCGTAGTCGATCAGCGCGGCCTCCGTGGTGTACCGGGGCGTGTAGCCGAACTCGGTGCGCAGCACGGTCGTGTCGACGACGCGGCCGAAGTTGAGGAAGCGCATCTGCTCGGGCGAGTAGTCGACGAAGCCGAAGCGCCGGGAGAGCCGGCCGACGGAGCCGAGCGCCGGGCTCGGCAGCGGAACCTCGACGCGCCCAAGCCGGCGGATGGCCTGCGACAGCAGCAGCGTGCCCTCGCCGCCGACGTTCACCGTGCCCACGAAGTCGCCGGTCGTGGCGCGGGTGAGCACGGCCAGGGCGTCGTCCTCGTGGAGCAACTGCACCCGGGCGTCGTAACCCAGCGCCGTCGGTACCACCGGCATCCGGAAGAAGCCGGTGAGCAGGGAGTCGATGCGCGGCCCGATGAAGTTGGTGAACCGCAGGACCGCGACGTCGACCTCGGGTCGGCGCCGCCGGAAGGCGCGCACGTACCCCTCGATGTCGAGGCTGTCCTTGGCGAAGCCACCCGCGGGGACGGCCCGTGCCTGCATCGCCTCGGTGAAGACCGCGGGGTCCCGCGACGAGGCGCCGTAGACGGCGCTGGTCGACTTCAGCACGAACCGGCGGACCGACGGAGCCCGCTGGCACGCGGCCAGGAGCTGCATCGTGCCGATGACGTTGAGTTCCTTCATCGGCCCGCGCCCACCGGCCGTGGCGGGCGTCGAGCTGATGTTCATGTGGACGACCGTGTCGACCGACGCCGCCCCGATGACCTTGCCGATCAGCGGATTGCGGATGTCGGCCCGCACGAACTCCGTGCGACCGAGCCGCCGGAGCATCGCCGGAGCCGGTGGAACGGTATCCACACCGATGACCCGCTCGATGGAGGGGTCTGCCGCGAGCTCGGCCGCCAGCGCGCCACCCAGCCACCGGCTCACGCCGGTGACGAGGACGACCGACGGCGGCACGAGCCTCAGCTCACTTCTTGTTGCGCCGCTGGACGCGGGTCTTCTTCAGCAGCTTGCGGTGCTTCTTCTTCGCCATCCGCTTGCGGCGCTTCTTGATGACCGAACCCACGTGGTGCTCCCGACGTCGTCTTGAGGATGATCACACTCGTCCGCGACCCCTGGGGCCCCGTCGTCGGGGGCTGCCCTGGTGTCACCCGGCGTCCGAGCGTACCGGCCGCCCCGCGGCGCCGTTGCCGCGGGCGGACCGGATCCGACGAAGGAGTATCGCGGAGTACTGCTCAGGCGATGTCGGTGTACGCGTCGCGGAGGTAGTCCTGCACGGCGCGCTCGGGCACCCGGAAGGAACGGCCGACGCGGACGGCGGAGAGGTCGCCGGCGTGCACGAGGCGGTACACGGTCATCTTCGAGACGCGCATCATCGCGGCCACCTCGGCCACGGTCAGGAAGGTCACGGCCGCGCGAGGGGCGGGCACCTGCGGGCGGCCGATCGGCATGGCGGCGGGGTGGGCGGCCGGCACGGGGCGGGCAACGGCGGCGGCGCTCATGGGGCGACCGACGGGCCGGGGGCCGGGGATTCCCGGACGGGCGATGGTGGCGGCGCGCTGGGGCATGGTCATGTCTTCGTCTCCGGACCTAGCTCATGTCGTGGCGCCGGCTTCCCCACCGGCAACTGAACACGCATGCGCTGACACAGAGCGTAAGGGGACAGACGTGACTGGAGCGACGGTTGAAGTCGACAGGCGGACCGGTCCGTCCTAGGCAGAACTACACCTATGCAACACGCTTCCCACGCACCCCGGCGGTTCTCGCGACACCGTCACGAACCGATCACCCAGCGTCGATGAAATGTGTCGACTTGTGGGTTAGAGTGCGCGGCTCGCCACCCGGCGCTCCGGCTCAGGACTGACCGGCACCCAGCTCCACCGAGCGGGCGTGCGCCGCCTCGATCGCCGCGATGAGCGCCGCGCGGACGCCGTGCCGCTCCAGCTCCCGGATCGCCGCGATCGTCGTCCCCCCGGGGCTGGTGACCGCCTCGCGCAGCTGCACCGGGTGCTCGCCGGTGTCGCGCATCATCACCGCCGCGCCCAGGGCCGTCTGCACGATCAGGTCCGCCGCGAGCGCCCGCGGGAGCCCGAGCAGGATGCCGGCGTCGACCATCGCCTCGACGAGGAAGAAGAAGTACGCCGGCCCACTGCCCGACAGGGCCGTGACGGCGTCCTGCTGCGACTCCGGCACCCGCCGCACCCGGCCCACGGCGGCCAGCAGGGCCTCCGCCTCGTCGAGGTCGGCCTCGCCGGCGTGCGCTCCCGCCGAGAGCACGCTCATCCCCTCGTCCACCAGGGCCGGCGTGTTGGGCATGACCCGGACGACGGGCACCCCGGCGGGCAGCGCGGCCTCGATCCGGGCGGTGGGCACGCCGGCAGCCACCGAGACGACGAGGTGACCGTCGTCGACGAACTCGGCCAGCCGGCCCAGCAGCACGTCGATGTCCTGCGGCTTGACCGCCAGCAGCAGCACCCGGGCGCGCGCGGCGGCGCCTCCGAGGTCGAAGGCCGGCACCCCGTACCGCTCCGACAGCTGGGCGGCCCGGTCGGGGCTCCGCTCGCAGACGAGCAGCCCGTCGGGACCACCACGGCGGACCAGGCCCGACAGCAGCGCCTCGCCGATCTTGCCGCCCCCGATGATCGCCAGGCCGCGGCGGCCCTCGGCGGTCACGAGCGCACCGCCAGGCGGCGGACCAGGGCGGCGGCGGCCCCCGGACCGGAGGGGACGGCGACGCGGACGGTGCAACCGGCCGCCACCAGCCGACGCAGCTGTGCGGTGCGGATCCCGTAGGACATGACGTACTCCCAGCTGTCGGGTGAGCGGTCGTTCCAGGCGGCCCGCTCACCGGTGATGGCGACGAGCCGCGGATCCCCGGCCGCGACGGCGTGGTGCCCGCCGCCGGCCATGAGGACGTTGACGCACCGGACGAACGCCAGGTCCGCGGCGGCGCCGCGGCCGGCGGCCAGCCGGACCCGCCCGTCGGCGGAGGCCCGGCACACGGCCTCCGCGTCGGGCCGGCCCGCGGGGACGACGATCCGCGCCGCCGGGACGGCGTCGGCGAGGGCGAGCACCGATTCGGATGATCCGGTCAGCGCGACGCCGAGGCCGTCCGCCGTCGCCGTCGCGAGGAGGTGGCGGGCGTCCGCGGGGCCGAGCCGGTCGACCGGGAGGGTGAGCTCGCAGGCGGCCACGATCCCGGCGTCGCGGACCGCCGCGATCAGTTCGGCGAACTCGGCGGCGGCGTCCCGACCCGGTCCCGGGACGTGCTCGAGGGCGATCCGGACACCGTTCGGGAGGAGCCCGGCCGCGGTCCGCACGGCGTCGTCCACCGTCGGCCCGGCGACGCAACGGCCGGTCAGCGCGCGGTCCAGGGTCCGCACGGGTACCAGGGAGGCGGGCACGGGCAAACCGTAGTGCGCGCGCGTGTGCCCCGTCGGGGGCGCGGGTAGCGGCGCCCCCATGGCAGGAGAACTGAGCGGGATGAAGGTGGCGGTCCTCGCGACCGACGGTGTGGAGCAGGTCGAGCTCGACCGGCCCTGGCAGGCTCTCGAGGAGGCTGGGGCCGAGCCGGAACTGGTGTCGTTCGAGGCGGGCACGATCACGGCCTACAACCACATCGACAAGGGCGAGGAACGACGGGTCGACGCCGTCCTCAGCTCGGCCGATCCCGACGCGTACGGGGCGCTGGTGCTGCCCGGCGGTGTCATCAACGGCGACTTCGTCCGGGCCGACGCCGATGCGGTGACCTTCGTGCAGGCCTTCTTCGAGGCGGGCAAGCCGGTGGCGGCCATCTGCCACGCGCCCTGGGTGCTCATCGAGGCGGACGTGGTCCGCGGCCGGCGCATGACGTCGTGGCCCTCGCTGCGGACGGATCTGCGCAACGCCGGCGCCGAGTGGGTCGACGAGGAGGTCGTGGTCGACGGCGGGCTGATCACCAGCCGCAACCCCGACGACCTCGACGCCTTCGGCGCCGCGATCGTCGAGGAGTTCGCCCGCGAGCCCGAGGAGGAGGACGCGAACGCCTGATCCTCAGGACGCGGCGAGCAACCCGGCCGCGGGGGCGACGGTGAGCAGGGTGCCGGCGACCACGAGGATCGCCAGCAGCCGCGGGCCCACGGGCTCGTGGCCCTGCCGCTGTCGCCACGCACCCACGCCGGCGACCAGTCCGGTCACGGCCACGGGAACCAGGAGGACGGCGAGGTAAGGGACGTTCTCCCAGAGCAGCGTGGCCGCGAAGTAGATGCCGATGCCGGCCGCGAGCGCGATGAGCAGCTCGCCGGCGAAGCGCAGCCAGGCGAGGGCGCTCTCCTTCGGGCTCGCGTCGAGTCCGTCGTCGAGGTCCTCGGGGCGCACGACCGGGATCGGACCGGTCGAGAAGTGCTCGTCCTCCGGCACCGCCCGGGACGGTGAGCGCTGCGGGAACCGCTCCTCGGCCCGGCGCTGGTCGGGACGGCGCTCCTTCGGCCGGCGCTCCTCTGCGGCGCGCCGCTCGCGGACCGGTGCGGCGGCCTTGCCGCGTGCCGACGTGGCGCCCGACGACAGCGACGGGACGGGACCGGAGTGCCGGGGGCCGGAGGGCACGGGGGAGGACGGCATGGGGTTCGCCGGCATGGGGTTCGAAGGCATGGACGGCACCGGAGCCGACGGCATGGCCCCGCCTGCGGGCACGCCGGGCTTCCGGTCGGGACGCAGGCCCGGGATCGCGGCCGTGGCGGGGTCGGGCGCGCGCCGGGGCCGCTGCCGCCGCTCGACCGGGGGCATCGCGTCGTCGCGGACCGACCGCGCCTCGTCCCGGGAGGACCGCGGCTCGTCCCGGAAGGAGCGCGGCTCGTCGCGGACCGGCCGCGGCTCGTCCAGGAAGGACCGGGGCTCGTCGCGGAGCGGCTCGCTCCCGGCGAGGTCGCTCCTGCGCCGTCCGTAGCCGGCCCGCGTGGCCGCACCCTCGGCAGCCGCGGCCTCAGCACGACGCTGGCGCAGCCCCGCCTCGGCGGGGTCGTCCCACCGGCGGCGGTTCTTGCGGTTGGCGGACTCGATGCCGGCCTCTCGGAGGATCTCGGCCAGCGACCGCCCACCCGTGTCGGGGTTCCAGTCCGGTTCGGCCATCACGCTCCTCCCAACGAGTCCAGCCTGCGCAGGATGACACCTTCCCGCAGCGCCCACGGGCAGATCCGAACGCACGGTACGTCGAGCAGACGCATTGCGGCCGCAGCGACAGCAGCTCCAGCGGGAACCTGGTGCGCGCGGTCGGGTGAGACCCCCGGCAACTCGGCCAGGGCGGCGGACTCGATCCGGGACACGAAGCCGGTCAGCTGGCCGAGTCCCTCGCGCGTCAGCTGGCGCGGCATCTGGAGTCCGGCCGAGTAGGGCGCCGCCCCGGTGAGCCGCGCGAGGGTGCGGAACGTCTTGCTGGTGGCGGCCACGAGGTCGGGGCTGCCGACGTCCCGGAGCTTCTTGGCCGCGGGGGTGATCAGTTCGGTGGCGTGCGCGTCCAGCTTGGCCAGCGCCGCGAGGTCGGGGCGGCCACCGTCCCGCGCGTCGGGGAGGAACCGCCGGGTCATCCGGCCGGCGCCGAGCGGGAGGGAGAGGGCGACGTCCGGGTCCTCGTCCCGGCCTGCGGCCAGCTCCAGCGAGCCGCCCCCGATGTCCAGGACGAGCAGCCTCCCGGCGCTCCAGCCGAACCACCGGCGGACGGCGAGGAAGGTCAGCCGCGCCTCGTCCTCCCCGCTGAGGACGTGCAGGTCGACGCCGGTCCGCCGGCTGACGCGGTCGAGCACCTCGCGCCCGTTGACCGCCTCCCGGATCGCCGAGGTGACGAGGGCCATGAGCTCCTCGCAGCCCAGTCTCTCGGCCTGGTCGCAGGCCTCCTGGACGGCGTCGAGCAGCGCCTTCTCCCCCGCCTTCGACAGGACTCCGTCGTCCCCGATCTGCTCGGCGAGGCGGAGCAGCCACCGGTCGTCGTGCATCGGCGTCGGGTGCGCGCCCTGGTGGGCGTCGACCACGATCAGGTGGACCGTGTTCGATCCGACGTCCAGGACCCCGAGCCGCATGGGGTCAGTCTGCCTGGCCCCCTCCAGAGGCTCGCGGCGAGCGGAGCGAGTCGTGAGGAGGAGGGGGTCCTTTCTCTACGCTGGGGGCGTGGCCGACCATCCGCCCGAGGAGGTTCCGCTGGGCTTCGCCCGCGAGTGGGTGGAGTTCACCGACCCCGCCGATCCGGAGCACGTCGTCCGCGCGGACCTGACCTGGCTGGCGTCGGCCTGGACCTGCATCTACGGGCGCGGCTGCGCCGGCGTGGTGGAGGGCCGGCCCGACGACGGCTGCTGCAGCCACGGCGCCTTCTTCGCCGACGAGGACGACCTGGCGCGCGTGACCGCGGCTGTCGCCGACCTCGAGGACGACGACTGGCAGCTCGCGCCGGTCGGCCGCGGCGCGTGGACCGAGCAGGACGACGCGGACGACGCCGAGGAGGGCGCCCGGTCGCTGCGGACGCGGGTCGTCGACGGCGCCTGCGTGTTCCTCAACCGGCCCGGGTTTCCCGGCGGGACGGGGTGCGCGCTGCACCGGATGGCCCTGCGGCACGACCTGCACCCGCTGACCACCAAGCCCGACGTGTGCTGGCAGCTGCCGGTGCGGCGCGAGCAGGAGCACGTCGACCGGCCCGACGGCACGCGCGTGCTGGTGACCACGATCGGCGAGTTCGACCGTCGCGGCTGGGGCGCCGGCGGCCACGACCTGCACTGGTGGTGCACCGGCGCACCCGCGGCCCACGTCTCGCCCGAGCCGCTCGTGGAGACCTACGGGCCCGAGCTGACCGCACTGATCGGCGGCCCCGCGTACACCGAGCTACGCCGGCTGACCGAGCTGCGCCTCGACCAGGGCCTGATCGCTCCCCACCCCGCGAGCCCCCACCCGGTGCCGGTCGAGCTGCACCGGCGCCGTCCCGGCACCTGAGCCTGCCGCGCCCGACCCTGCCCGGAACGTCTGCCGGTAGGCGCGGGGCGAGACCCCTCGCCGCCGGGTGAACTGCTCCCGCAGGCCCGCGGCCGTGCCGAAGCCGACGAGGCGCGCGATCTCCTCCACCGGGGCGTCGCTGCCCTCGAGCAGGGCCTCCGCGGCGGCCAGGCGGCGGCCGAGCAGCCACGCGTGCGGCGTCGTGCCGGTCGTCGCCTTGAACCGCCGGGCGAAGCTGCGGGGGCTCATCAGCGCGCGGCGGGCGAGCAGGTCGACGCTGAGGTCGTCGGCCAGGTGCGCCTCGGCCCACTCCAGGACGACGCCGAGCCGGTCGTCCTCGCACGCGGCCACGGGGGCGTCGATGAACTGCGCCTGCCCGCCGTCGCGGTGCGGGGGCACCACCATCTCGCGAGCCAGCGCGTTCGCGGACGCGGCCCCCCACTCCCGGCGCACGAAGTGCAGCAGGGTGTCGACCCCGGCCGCCGTCCCCGCGCCGGTGATGACCTGGCCGTTGTCCACGTAGAGGACCGCGGGGTCGACCTCGACCGCCGGGAACCGCGCGGCCAGCTCGCCGGCGTACCGCCAGTGGGTCGTCACCCGCTTGCCGTCGAGCAGCCCCGCGGCGGCCAGGACGAACGCGCCCGTGCAGTGGCTGATGATCGTCGCGCCGCGGGCGTACGCCTCGCGGAAGGCGTCGAGCAGCACGGGGGACGGCTCGCGGTCGAACAGCTCCCAGGCCGTGATCGAGACGATGTCGGAGCGGGCCACCCGCTCGAGACCGTGCTCGACCGCGATGGGGATGCCCGTGTCCGTCCGCAGGACGCCGGGCGTCTCGCTGACCAGCGCGAAGTCGAACCGCGGGAGGCCCATGGACCGCCGGTCGTAACCGAAGACCTCGGCGCAGACGCCGAGCCCGAAGCTGCCCACCAGCCCGTCCGCGACGACGACGCTGACGACCAGGGGACGACCGTTGTCCGTCATGACGACACTATGGCAGAAATCCTGCGATCGTGGTCATCTCTGCCACTCGTATCCGCTCGGCCGCGCGAGCACGCTGCCGTTCATGTTGCTGATCGCCTGCCCCGTCACCGGTGCCGACGTGCTGGTGTCCGCCGACCGGATCCGCTCGGTCACCAACCACCCGACGCACATCGCGGTGACCGTCGCCTGCTGCGCCTGCGGGCAGACGCACGTGCACCGCACCGGCCGCCGCTGGGCAGCCGCGGGAGCGGCGGCCGCCCGCCGTGCGGAGGAGCTCGTCCCGGCCTAGGCTCGAACACATGAGCGAATCGCAGCCGAACGCAGACGCCCCCGCGAACACCGCCTCCCCGGAGAAGGACCCGTCCGACTGGGTGACCGGCGACGAGCCGGCCACCGGGGCGCAGAAGAGCTACCTGGAGACCCTCACCCGGCAGACCGACGAGGACGTGCCCAACGACCTCACGAAGGCCGAGGCGTCGCAGAAGATCGACGAGCTCAAGAGCTCCTAGGCTTCGAGCTTGTAGCCGAGGCCGCGGACGGTGAGCAGGTACGTGGGGTTGGCCGGGTCCGGCTCGACCTTGGCCCGCAGCCGCTTCACGTGGACGTCGAGGGTCTTGGTGTCGCCGACGTAGTCGCTGCCCCACACCCGGTCGATCAGCTGACCGCGGGTGAGCACCCGGCCGGCGTTGCGCAGCAGGTACTCGAGGAGGTCGAACTCCTTGAGCGGCAGGGCGACCGTCTCGCCGTCCACCGAGACGACGTGCCGCTCCACGTCCATGCGCACCGGGCCTGCCTCCAGGACCGGCTCCCCCGCGACCGGCTCGGCGTCGGACCGGCGGCGGAGCACCGCCCGGATCCGCGCGACCAGCTCGCGGGTCGAGTACGGCTTGGTCACGTAATCGTCCGCGCCCAGTTCCAGGCCGACCACCTTGTCGATCTCGCCGTCCTTGGCGGTCAGCATGATGATCGGCACGTTGCTGCGCCCGCGCAGCGCGCGGCAGACCTCGGTGCCCGACAGGCCGGGCAGCATCAGGTCCAACAGCACGATGTCGGCGCCGGCCCGGTCGAACTCGGCGAGGGCGTCGGGCCCCGTGCCGGCGACGACGGCGTCGAAGCCCTCCCGGCGCAGCATGTAGGACAGCGCGTCGGAGAAGGACTCCTCGTCCTCGACGACCAGGACGCGGGTCATGAACGTTCCTTTCCGGAGTCCGCGACAGCGGGCACTCCCGTGGGCGTGCCGGCGACCAGGGGGATGCGCAGGGTGAACGTGGAGCCGAGCCCTTCCTCGCTCCAGACGCTCACCGAGCCCCCGTGGTTGCTGGCCACGTGCTTGACGATGGAGAGACCCAGGCCGGTGCCACCTGTGCTGCTGGCCCGCGACTGGTCCACCCGGTAGAACCGCTCGAACACCCGCTGCCGGTCCTTGCGGGGAATACCGATGCCGCTGTCGGTGACGGCGATCTCGGCGAAACCGGACCGGGCGCGGGCGGCGAGCGCGATGCGGCCCTCTCCGGTGCTGTAGGCGACGGCGTTGGCCAGCAGGTTGGTCACGGCGGTCGTCAGCTGGCTCTCGACGCCCTGCACCACGAGCCCCTGCTGGCCGCCGACCGCGATGTCAAGGCGCTTGGCCCCCGCGGCCATCCGCGTGCGGTCGACCGCCTCGGCGAGCACGTGGTCGACCTCGACCGGGGTCATCTCGGGCAGCGGCTCACCACCCTGCAGGCGCGAGAGGTCGATCAGCTCCCGCACCAGGCGGGCGAGGCGTTCGGACTCGTGCGCGATCCGGGCGGCGAAGCGCTGCACGGTCTCGGGATCGTCGGCGGCGCCCTCGATGGCCTCGGCGAGCAGCGCCAGCGCCCCGACGGGCGTCTTCAGCTCGTGCCCGACGTTGGCGACGAAGTCGCGGCGGACGGCCTCGACGCGCCGCGTCTCCGTCACGTCCTGCAGCACGAGCGCCACCGGACCCGGCGAGGGGTTGGTGCCGCTGCCCAGCCGGACGCCGTGCACGCCGACCAGGCGGGGCCCGGAACCGGCGAGGTTGCCGGGCAGCCGGACGTCGGCGCGACGGCTGCCGACGGCACGGACCTCCCGCGACAGCGTGACCAGTTCGGGGACGATCAGCCGGCTGCCGCGCACGATGCCCAGGCCTCGGGCGGCCGGATTGGCCAGGACGACGGAGTCGTCGACGTCGAGGAGGACGACGGCCGGGTCCATGAGGTCGACCAGCCGCCGGCTCAGGGACGCCTCGTGCAGCGGGACGACGGCGGCGGTGTCGTCGACGTCCGGGCTGCGGAGGCGGAGCAGCACCGTGGCGACCGCCACCCCACCGAGGAGGAGGCCGACCAGCAGGGCGACCAGTGGACTCACGACCCGATGTTAGGGCGGTGGAGCGGCCGCACAGGCGGGCGGAGGACCGTTCCCCGCCCCGTACGGGTCACTGTTCACCTGACGGTGCACTTCCGTTCACCGCAACGTCGCGGCACGACGCCGCCACGCGCCTACCGTCGTGGCAGGCCGGGCCGATCGACGGCCGTGGGCGTACGAGGAGGCACGACGTGCGGGACAGCTACCGCGAGGAACTGGACGACATCCGGACCTGCCTGGTGGAGATGGCCAACTCGGTGGGCTCGCAGATGAGCACCGCCACCACGGCGCTGCTCGACGCGGACGTCGCCCTCGCGGACCTGGTCATCGCCGGTGACGAGCAGATCGACGCCACCCGCGAGAGCATCGACCAGCGCTGCTTCACGCTGCTGGCGCGCCAGCAGCCGGTGGCCACCGACCTGCGCACGATCGTCACCGCGACCCGCATCGCCAGCGACCTGGAGCGCATGGGCGACCTGGCTGAGCACATCGCCAAGGTGGCGCGGATGCGCTTCCCCGAGCACGCCGTTCCGCAGGAGGTCCGGCCGGCGTTCCTCGAGGCCGGGCACGTCGCCGAGATGCTCGTCGCCAAGGCCGGCACGGTGATCGCCAAGCGGGACGTGGCGGCGGCCCGCGAACTGGAGACCGACGACGACGCCATGGACCGCCTGCACCGCGGCCTCTTCCGCGAGGTGCTCTCCGACGAGTGGCCCTACGGCATCGAGGCCGCGATCGACATCACCCTGCTCGGCCGCTACTACGAGCGGTTCGCCGACCACGCGGTCAGCGTGGCCAAGCGGGTGATCTACCTGGTCACGGGTGAGCTCGCTACGTCATCGTCGTCCTCCGGGTGAGGATGACATCGCGGTCCTCCGGACCGCACCGCTATGACATTGCGGCCCTCCGGACCGCGCCGCGGCCAGCAGCCGTCCCCGGTCTGCGCTGAGCCCGCAGCGCTATGACATTGCGGTCCTCCGGACCGCGCCGCGGCCAGGAGCCGTCCCCGGTCTGCGCTGAGCCCCTTCGTCGCGCCTGCGCGGACCCCTTCGGGGCCCACTCGGCGCGACAGGACTGCTACTTCTTGCCCTGGTTCTTGACGGCCTCGATGGCTGCCGCGGCCGCCTCCGGGTCGAGGTACTGACCGCCGGGCTTCACCGGGCGCAGGTCGTCGTCCAGGTCGTAGCGCAGGGGGACGCCGGTCGGGATGTTGAGCCCCACCACCTCGTCCTCACCCATGCCGTCGAGGTGCTTGACCAGCGCCCGGAGGCTGTTGCCGTGCGCGGCCACGAGCACCGTCTGGCCCGCCCGCAGGTCGGGGACGATCGCGTCGTACCAGTACGGCAGCATCCGGACGACGACGTCGGCCAGGCACTCGGTCGCGGGGCGCACCTCCGGCGGCAGCTCCAGGTAGCGCGGATCGTCGTCCTGGGAGTACTCGCTGCCCGTCTCGATCGGCGGCGGTGGGGTGGCGTACGACCGGCGCCAGACCATGAACTGCTCCTCGCCGTACTCGGCGAGGGTCTGGGCCTTGTCCTTGCCCTGCAGCGCGCCGTAGTGCCGCTCGTTGAGCCGCCACGACCGGCGAACGGGGATCCACTGGCGGTCGGCGGCGGTGAGCGCGAGCTCGGCGGTGGTGATGGCCCGCTTGAGCACCGACGTGTGCAGGACGTCGGGGAGCAGGTCGTGCTCGGCCAGCAGCTCGCCGCCGCGCGTGGCCTCCGCGCGCCCCTTCTCGGACAGGGCGACGTCCACCCAGCCGGTGAAGAGGTTGGCCTTGTTCCACTCGCTCTCGCCGTGGCGGAGCAGCACGAGTGTTCCTGTCGCGGTCCCGGTCACGCCGTCATCCTGCCCGATGCGGCTCAGGCGGTCAGCGCGGGCCAGACCAGCCACAGCTCGTAGACCGCCGGCGGCGCCAGACCCAGCAGCAGCCACGGGCTGCGCACCGGGCGCTCGGCTCCCCACCGCACCGCGGCCACCAGGGCGATGCTGCACAGGACGCCGAGCAGCAGCCACAGCACCGTGGCGCGGACGTCGACGGCGAGCAGCTGGGCGAAGACCAGCTCGACGGCGCAGACCAGCAGCGGATAGACCAGCGCGGAGGCGGCCACGACGCCCATCAGGTTCCGGCCGCGGCGTCGCGGATCGGGCGGAGGTGCGGCCATCACCGGTCACGCTAACCGCGCGAACGGGGTCAGGCGATGGCCGCGTCCACGGCGTGCGGCGCCCCGCCACGCGCGGCGACCACGGCGCGGGCCTTCTCGATCGCCTCGCCGATGACGGCGGCGGCCGTCGTCAGCTGCTGCTCGGTGTGCGTCGCCATGACCGACAGGCGGAGCACGGCCTGCCCCCGCGGGACGGCGGGATAGGCGACCGCGTTGACGTAGACCCCGGCGTCGAACGCCGCCTTCCAGGCGTCGGTGGTCAGGTCGTCCCCGGTGGGGACGGCAAGCACCGCCCCGCGCCCCGGAGCGGGCGTCGCGCCGGCCTCGGCGAGCGACCGGCGCAGGAGTGCGCCGTTCTCGCGGGTGCGCTGCATGCGTTCGGGCTCGCTGCGCAGGATCCGCAGCGCGGCGAGGGCGGCGCCCACGCCCGCCGGTTCGTTGGCGGCGCTGAACACGTAGGGCAGTGCCGAGGCGCGGATCCCGTCGGCCGCCGCACGAGTCGTCATCACCGCGCCCCCGACGCTGGCCAGCGACTTGCTGAACGCCACCGTGACGGCGTCCACGCGGTCCAGGACGCCGGTCTCCTCGACCGCACCGCGTCCGCCGGCACCCAGGACGCCCAGGCCGTGCGCCTCGTCCACGACCAGTCGCGCGGAGAACCGGTCGCAGAGGGCCGCGATCTCGGCCAGCGGCGCGGTGGCCCCCGTCATGGAGTAGACGCCGTCGACCACCACGACCGCGCCGGCACGCGGATCGAGCCGTTCCAGCCGCTGGGCCAGCGACTCGACGCTGTTGTGCCGGAACCGGCTCACCGTGCCACGGCTGGCGGCGGCCCCGGCGTGCACGCTGGCGTGCGCGTGGGCATCGACCAGCAGGACGTCGCCGGGGTGGCCGAGGGTCGACAGCAGCGCCAGGTTCGCGTTGATGCCGGACGAGGTGAGCACGGCCGCCTCGGCGCCGTAGTGGTCGGCCAGCTCGTCCTCGAGCTGGAGGTGCAGCCGGGTCGTGCCGTTGAGGACGCGGCTGCCCGAGGTGCTCGTGCCGTACTGCCGGAGGGCGGCCGTGGCGGCCTCCACCACGCGGGGATCGCCGGCCAGGCCCAGGTAGTTGTTGCTCCCCAGGTTGATCCGGTGCCGGCCGTCGCCGTAGCGCGTGACCGGCTGCGGGGCGCCGCCGGTGGGCACGGCGTGGGTGGCAAGGCCGTCCGCGGCGTGCCGGCGGAACATCGCCGCGAGGCTGTTCTCCACCAGGGGCGCGAACGGATCCCGACGTCCCTGCACCTGGTCAGGGTGTGCGGCGCGGCTGCCCGTCGTCAACCGAGCGTTGCTCCTTCGAGTCACTGCGTGACGGGCGTTCCTTCGAACGGCGACCCGGCAGCCACACGAGCACGACGAAGGCGGCGACGATCGCGGCCCCGGCGGTGAACACGGCGGTGGTGTGCATGGCGGAGACGAAGGCCTCCCGGGCCGGTTCCACGAGGCCCGCGGCGGCCCGCGCGGCGTGCTCGTCCCCGCCCGCCTCCACCTGGGCGACCGCCTGCAGCGTGGCGACGATCGACTCCCCGGCACCGGCCCGGGCGCCGGCAGGGAGCGCGTCGACGGCTGTGCCGAGGTGCGCGGCGTAGGACGCCGCCAGCACCGAACCCAGGATCGCGACTCCGAGCGCGCCACCCACCTGCCGCACGGAGTTGTTGACGGCGGCTCCCGCGCCGGCCTTCTCGCGCGGCACGACGCTCATGATCGACTCCGTGGCCGGGGCCATCACCGCCCCCATGCCGAGCCCCTGCACGGACAGCACCACGAGCAGCAGCCACACCTGCGTCGTCGGGCCGAGCAACTGGACGCCGACGAACGACAAGGCGATCAGCAGGAAGCCGGAGGCGCAGACCGCCTTGGCCCCGAACCGGTCGGCCAGGCCGGAGCTGCGCGGAGCCATGAGCGCCATGCCGAGGGCGACGGGGATGAGCGCGGCGCCGCTCTGCAGCGGGGTGTAACCGCGGACGCCCTGGAGGTAGTAGACGAGGTAGAACGTGGCGCCGAGCAGCGCGAAGAAGTTGAGCCCCAGCGCGGCCGCAGCCGCGGAGAACGCCGGGTTGCGGAACAGCGAGACGTCGAGCGCGGGATGGGTGGAGCGCCGCTGCAGCCAGACGAAGACGGCCAGGAGCACGAGGCCGCCGACGAGCGGGACCAGCACGCCGGGCGTCGTCCAGCCGGCGCCGGACCCGCCGTGGATGATCCCGTAGACCAGGCCGGCGAGCGCCGCGATCGACAGCAGCACGCCGGGGATGTCCAGCCGGCCCGGCGAGGGGTCCCTGGACTCGGGGACGAAGGCGACGACGGCGACGATCCCGAGCAGGGCGACGGGGACGCCGATCAGGAAGACCGCCCCCCACCACAAGTGCTCGAGCACCGCGCCGCCGGCCAGCGGGCCACCGGCGACGGCGATCCCGGCGGTGCCGGCCCACACGCCGATGGCGCGGCCGCGTTCCCGGGGCGGGAACACGTTGGTGATGACGGCGAGGGTGGTCGGCTGGACGGCTGCCCCGCCGATGCCCATGACCGCGCGCCAGCCGATCAGCTCGATCGGGCTGTCGCTGAAGGCGGCGAACACCGAGCCGAGCGCGAAGATGCTCAGGCCGATGAGCAGGACCCGCTTCCGGCCGATGCGGTCGCCGATCACGCCCCAGGAGAAGAGCAGCCCGGCGAACACCAGGATGTATGCGTCGACCGCCCACTGCAGCTCGCCCTGCGTGGCGCCGAGCTCGCGCTGCAACGTCGGGATGGCGACGTTGAGGATGGTGTTCCCCGTGATCACCACGAGGAGGCAGACGGTCATGGTGGCGAGCACCCACCAGCGCCGCGCGTAGCCGGGCGATGCCTCGGACGCGGTGGCGCGATCGGTGGCCGTCACGTGCCGTCGGACCTCCGGGTCGGGTCGGCGAAGGCGGCGAAGGCCTCGAGGTTGCGCAGCGACTCACCGCGCTTGACCCGCCAGTCCCACTCGCGCTTGATGGAGGTACCGAAGCCGATCTCCAGCATCGCGTTGAAGTGGTCGTCGGCGTAGCTGAGCACCGCCCCCAGGATCCGGTCGATCTCCTCCGGCGTGACGGCGGCGTGCGGCAGGCGGCCGGTCAGGTAGACGTCGCCGACGGAGTCGATCGAGTAGGCGACGCCGTACATGCGGGCGTTGTGCTGGAGCAGGAAGGTCCACAGCTGCTCGCGGTTCTCGTCGGGCTGGCGGCAGACGAAGGCCTCCACCCGCAGCGCGTGCTCGCCGACGATCAGCCCGCAGACGGTCTTGAGCTTCTTGGTGCCGGGCAGGTCGACCAGCCACCGGCCGGGCGCGGGGTGCTCGTGGGCGAGGTCGCCGTCCCGCACCGCCTGCTCGATGACGGCGTCCAGCTGGTCGACCGTGCTCACGAGGTCATCCTGCTCACCGGGCCACCTGGATGCCCGGGATGTTGCGCGCCGGGCCCACGAGCCGCAGCGGCCGGGCCGCAACGACCTCCGCGGCCGCGCGGGTGGCCATCTCCTCCCCTGCGCGGGTGTAGGCCTCGATCAGGGCGTCGGCGGTGCGGTCCCAGGAGAACCGGCAGGCATGCCGGCGGGCGCCCGCGGAGAGCAGCTCCCGACGGGCGAGCACCGCGCGGACGGCGCCCGCGTAGTCGCGTGGGTCGTGCCCGTGGACGAGGACGCCGGAGACGCCGTCGCGGACCGCCGTCCGGAGGCCTCCGACCGCCGCGGCGACGACGGGGGTGCCGCAGGCCTGCGCCTCCAGCGCCACCAGCCCGAAGGACTCGTTGTGGCTGGGGACGACGGTCACGTCGGCGGCCCGGTAGTGGTCGGCGAGCCGCTCCGGGGGTTGCGGTGGGTAGAACGTGACGACGTCGGCGATGCCGAGGGATCCGGCGAGCTTCTGCAGTTGCTCCGGGGCCTCGAGACCCGAGCCGCTGGGCGCGCCGACGACGTGCACGCGCAGGCGGCCACGCAGCGCCGGGTCGTCGGCGAGCAGTTGCGCGGCGGCGTGCAGGAGTACGTCGGGGGCCTTGAGCGGCTGGATGCGGCCGACGAAGAGCAGCACGAGCGCGTCCTGCGGCATGCCGATCGCCCGGCGGGCGGCCGCCCGGTCACCGGGCGCGAACCTGTCGAGGTCGACGCCCGGGGGGACGACGAGCGTGCGCTCCGGGTCGGCCCCGTACAGGCGGACGAGCTGGCGGGCCTCCTCGTCGGTGTTGGCGATCAGCCGGTCGGCCTCGGCGACGACCTGCTCCTCGCCGACGACCCGGGCGCGCGGCTCGGGCCGGTCGCCGGCCGCGAGCGCCTCGTTCTTCACCTTGGCGAGCGTGTGCGCGGTGTGGATCAGCGGCACGCTCCACCGGTCGCGGGCCAGCCAGCCGACCTGGCCGGAGAGCCAGTAGTGCGAGTGCACGACGTCGTAGTAACCCGGTTCGTGCTGGGCCTCCGCGCGCAGGACGGCGGCGGTGAAGGCGCACAACTGGGCCGGGAGCTCCTCCTTGCCGAGCTCCTCGAAGGGGCCGGCGCTGACGTGCCGCACGGTCACGCCGGGGCTCATCTCGACCACGGGCGGGAGGTCGCTGGAGGTGGCGCGGGTGAAGATGTCGACCTCGACGCCGCGGGCGGCCAGCCGCCGGGAGGCCTCGACGATGTAGACGTTCATCCCGCCGGCGTCACCCGCGCCGGGCTGGTCGAGCGGGCTGGTGTGCACCGAGAGCGTCGCCACCCGCCGCGGAGTGCCGGGGCGGGATCGCCGGCGAGCGGGCACGTGCGTCCTCCCCGCTCTTCACTGCTCGGATCGGGGCCCGGAACGGCCCCCTGTCGACTCTCCATCCTGCAACAGCGTCAGGATGTGGTTCATGCCCGGTACCGACCCGTCCCACTCCCCCGGTTCCCGCCCCTTGCCCGGACAGGGCCGCACCGCCGTCGTCACCGGTGCCTCCAGCGGGATCGGGGCGGCCACCGCGGCTCGGCTCGCCGCCGAGGGCTTCGACGTCGTCGTCGGGGCCCGGCGGATCGACCGGCTGGAGTCGCTGGCCGCCTCGATCGGGGCGCGCGCGCTGACGCTGGACGTCACCGACCCGGCGTCCGTCGGTGCCTTCGCCGACGCCATCGACCGGGTCGACGTGCTGGTCAACAACGCCGGCGGCGCGTTCGACGCCCTGCCCGTCGCCGACGCCGACCTGGACTCGTGGTCGCGCGCCTACGACGTGAACGTGCTCGGCACCGTGCGGCTGACCAAGGCGCTGCTGCCGGCGCTGCGCGCCTCCGGAGCGGCCGACCTGGTGTTCGTCAGCTCGACGGCGGCCATGGTGTCCTACGAGGGCGGGGCGTCGTACACCGCGGCCAAGCACGGCGTGCACACGCTGGCCGAGACGTTGCGGCTCGAGCTCAACGGGGAGCCGGTCCGGGTGATCGAGATCGCCCCCGGCATGGTGCGCACGGACGAGTTCTCGCTCAACCGGCTCGGGTCCGCCGATGCGGCCGACGCCGTGTACCGCGGGGTCCGCGAGCCGCTGGTGGCCGACGACATCGCCGACTGCATCGCCTGGACGGTCACCCGCCCGCACCACGTCAACATCGACCTGATGGTGGTGCGACCGCTGGCGCAGGCCGCGCAGCACAAGGTCGCCCGGGAGAGCTGAGCCGATGGAGATCCGTCCGGCACGCGAGGCCGACTGGTCCCTGATCTACCCCTTCTTCTCGGCGATCGTCGCGGAGGGCCGCACGTACGCCTATCCCGACGGCCTGTCGGCGGACGAAGCCCTGCCGCTCTGGATGGAGGAGCCCCCGGGGCGGACGGTGGTGGCGGTGGACGGCCCCAGGGTGCTGGGGTCGGCGAAGATGGGCCCCAACCGGCCGGGCCGTGGTGCGCACATCGCCACCGGCAGCTTCATGATCGATCCTCGGGCGCAGGGGCGCGGCGTCGGTCGCGCGCTCGGCGAGCACGTCGTCACCTGGGCCCGTGCTGCCGGATACCGGGGCATCCAGTTCAACGCCGTCGTCGAGACCAACACCGCGGCGGTGCGGCTCTGGCAGTCCCTCGGCTTCCGGATCCTCACCACCGTGCCCGGGGCCTTCGACCACGCCGAGCACGGATACGTCGGCCTGCACGTGATGTTCCTCGACCTCAAGGCCGAACGTGGGTGGGCTCCCGCTCCAGCGTGACGCCGAACTTCTCCTGGACCGTCGCGACGACCCGGTCGGCGAAGGCGAGCAGCTCCCCGGCCGTCGCGCCCGGTTCGGTGGTCAGGGCGAGGCTGTGGCGGGACGACGTCCCGACGTGTCCCTGGCGCGTGCCGCGCCCGAACCCGGCGTGCTGCACGAGCCAGGCGGCGCTGAGCTTGACGTGCCCGTCGCCCGCCGGCCAGCTCGGGCACCCCTCGACGGCCAGCTCGGCGGGGACGATCGGGTTGGTGAAGAAGGAGCCCGCGCTGCGGCTGTCGGGGTCGGCCGGATCGAGCACCATGCCCTTTCCGCGGCGCAGCTCGAGGACCGCCGCCCGGACGTCGGCCAGCGGTGCCTGCTCCCCGATCTCCACGCCCAGCCGGCGGGCCAGCTCGGCGTACCCGACGGGGCGCGACAGCTCGCCCGCATGCAGCGCGAAGGTGACGTCGAGGACGACGAACCGGCCGGGCTCCCGCTTCAGCCGGCTGTCCCGGTAGGCGAAGCCGCACTCGGCCGGGGTCAGCGTGTACTCGGACTTCTCCGCGCGGTCGTAGACGCGGACCGCGGTGACGGTCTGCGCCACCTCCTGGCCGTACGCCCCGACGTTCTGCACGGGGGTCGCGCCGGTCGAACCGGGGATGCCCGACAACGCCTCCATGCCCGCCAGGCCGCCCCGCACCGTGTAGGCGACCAGGTCGTCCCAGTCGTGGCCGGCCTGCACCACCAGGCGCTCGCCGGTCCGCTCGATGCCCCGACTGCGCACGGCGACGACGTCCCCGGGCCACCCCTCGTCCGGCGCCACCACGTTGGAGCCGCCACCGAGCAGCAGGAGGGGCCGCCCCGACTCGTCGGCGTCCCGCACCGCGGCGACCAGTTCGGCGGCGTCCTCGACCTCGACGAGGCGCTCGATCGGACCGCCGACGGCGAGGGTGGTGAGGTCCGCCAGGGGGACGTCTCGTCGAACCTGCACGGCCCCACGCTAGCCCGGGCTAGGCTTCGGACCAGTGAGCGAGCCGAGCAGCGACCACAAGCGGCGGGCATCTCTCCCCCCGCAGCCGGCGCGCAGGCCGCCGCGGCTGGCCGCCGGACGGGCCCGCGCGCTGGGGCTGCCCACGCGCGGAACCACGAACGCGAACCGGCTCCGCCGCGTCGACCGCTGGCTGCTCGCCACCCAGGTGCCCCGCCTGCGGGACTCCGCACGTCCGCTGGTCGTCGATCTCGGCTACGGCTCGTCCGCGGTGACGACGCTCGAGCTGGTGGAGCGTCTCGGTCCCGAGGTGGACGGCCTCGAGGTGGTGGGCCTGGAGATCGATCCGGAGCGGGTCGCCGCGGTGGTCGCCGACCGCGCCCCCCCTCGGGTGGACTTCCGCGTCGGAGGCTTCGAGCTGGCCGGTCTGCAGCCGGTGCTCGTGCGGGCGTTCAACGTCCTCCGGCAGTACGACGAGGCATCGGCCGCACGGGCGTGGGACACGATGCGCGCCGCCCTGGGCCCCGGCGGCGTGATCGTCGAGGGCACCTGCGACGAATGGGGACGGCGCTCGGCGTGGGTCGCCCTCGACGCCGACGGCCCGCTCACCCTGACGCTCTCGGCCCGCACCTCGGACATCGGGACGCCGTCGGACCTCGCCGAACGGCTGCCCAAGGCGCTGATCCACCACAACGTGCCGGGCCAGCCGGTGCACGAGTTCCTGCAGGCATTCGATCGCGCCTGGGCGGCCGCGGCGGGGCTGTCGACCTTCGGCCCCCGGCAGCGCTGGGTCGCGGCGGTGGAGGCGCTGGCCGACCAGGGCTGGCCGCTGGTCGGCTCCAGCCGACGGTGGCGGCACGGCGAGGTCACGGTGCGCTGGTCGGCGGTCGCCCCGGTCCCGCCCGCCCGATGAGACCTCCTCCGGGTCCCACGGACGTCGCGGGCGGCACCGCCGAACTGCTCGCCGACGCCGACCGGGACGGCTCCTGGATGCTGCTGGTCGAGGGGACGCCGCAGTCGCACGTCGACCTCGACGATCCGGCGCACCTGGAGTTCGAGTACGTCCGCCGGATGGGCCACGTGCTCGACCTCGCGGCCGACCCCGGAGCTCCGATCGACGCCGTCCACCTCGGAGGCGGCGCGCTCACCCTGCCCCGGTACGTCGCCGTCACGCGGCCGGGCTCCCGACAGCGGGTCGTCGAGATCGACCAGCCCCTCACCGACCTCGTCCGCGAGCACCTCCCCCTGCCGCGGGGCGCGCGGATCAGAGTGCGCAACGACGACGCCCGCACCGGCCTGGCCGCCCTGCGCGACGCCGCCGCCGACGTCGTCGTCACCGACGTGTTCGCCGGCGCCCGCACGCCCGCCCACCTGACCACCGTGGAGTTCGCCGCCGAAGCCCACCGGGTGCTGCGCCCCGGTGCGGTCTACGTCGCGAACGTCGCCGACGGGCCACCTCTGCGCTTCGCGCGCGCCCAGGTGGCCACCCTGCGCTCGGTCTTCCGCCACGTCTGCCTGCTCGCCGAGCCGGGGACCCTGCGCGGACGGCGTTTCGGCAACCTGGTCGCGGTGGCCTCCGACGACGAACTGCCGCTCGCCCAGCTCACGCGGCGCTGCGCCGCCGATCCCATGCCCTCCCGCGTGGTCGACGGCCGCGACCTCGACCGGTTCGCCGGCAGCGCCCGCCCCGTGCGCGACGCCGACGCCGTGCCCTCCCCCGAGCCTCCGCCCGGAGTGTTCAGCCGCTGAGCGCCGCCTCGAAGGCCGCCAGCGCCGCGTCGTCGAAGAGGACGAACCGCACCTCCCGCACGTGGTCCGGGGAGAGCGACCGGACACCGGCGACCGCCTGGCGCGCGGCGTCGTCCACCGGCCAGCCGTAGATCCCCGCCGAGATCGCCGGGAACGCCACCGAGCGCGCACCCAGCTCGTCCGCGAGGCGCAGGCTCTCGCGGTAGCAGGACCGGAGCACCTCCGACCGGTCCTGCGAGGCCGACCAGATCGGGCCCGCGGTGTGCACCACCCAGCGGGCGGGCAGCCGGCCCGCCGTCGTCGCCACCGCCTGCCCGCGGGGCAACCGGCCCTCCGGCAGCCCGGCCTTGACCGCGCGGCACTCCTCGAGGATCGCCCGCCCGCCCGCCCGGTGGATAGCCCCGTCGACGCCGCCGCCACCCAGCAGCCCGGGATTCGCGGCATTGACGATCACGTCGACGTCGGCCTCGGTGATGTCGCCGCGGACCGCCCACAGACGCATGCGGCGACCGTAGGGTCTGCGGCATGACCGTGCCTGCCCAGTACCCACTCCGCCGGGACTCGCGCCACAAGGTGATCGGTGGCGTCTGCGCCGGCATCGCCCGGCGCTACGGCCTGTCCCGGGCCGGACTGCGCGCCGCGTTCGTGATCTCGTGCGTCCTGCCCGGTCCGCAGTTCGTCGCCTACCTGCTGCTGTGGATCCTCATCCCGGCGGACGACGCCTACTGAACGGGCCGGTCACCGGCCCGGGCGGGCGCGTTCACCAGCTGTTGCCGCGCCGGAGACCTCGCACGGCCGGGCGGACGTCGACCAGGTAGACCACGGCCGCGATGATCGCGGGCAGCCCGAGGAAGCTCATCGGGCCCTGCCAGAGGATGACCAGGGCGGCCAGCGCGGTGATGGCCGCCCAGCCCGGCTTGGTCAGCTTGCCGGCCGCCACGAAACCGCCCGAGGGGCGGATGACCGCGTCGACGAACGCCCACACCGTGAGCGCCTGCGCGAGCCAGTACAGGCCGGTGAACAACGCCGCATCGAACCAGGCCATGCGACAAGCCTACCCGCCGGAGCGCCCGGATCCGGTGGGAACGGTGCTCCGGACGCGACAGGGCCCCGGAGCGCTGCACGCAGCTCCGGGGCCCTGGTCGGATGACGTCGGGGACGTCAGTTCTTCTTCGCCGGCACCGCGGTCGGGTCGGCGGGCTTGGCCGCACGGGCGCGGGTCACGCGAGCCGTCGTGGCCTTCGCCGGCGACTTCTTCGCGGCGGGGCTGCTCTTCTTGGCCGGGGTGGCCTTCGCGGCCGGCTTCGGGGCCTCGACGGCCTCCTCGGCGGTGGCCTTGGTCGTCTCCGCGGCGTCCTTCACCTTGTCCTCCGCCTTGGCGGCGACCTTGCTGGCCTTGGCGGCGGTCTTCTGCGCCACCGAGGTCACCTCGTTGGAGGCCTCGACGACGGCATCGGCGGTCTCCTCGAGCACGTCCTCGAGGGTGTCCTCGACGGCGTCGACGGCGGACTCGGCGCTGCGCACGATGCGGCGGAACGCGGGCTGACGACGCAGGTTCTCGACGACCTCGGCACCGTGCTCGGCCAGGCCCTCGAGGGTGCTGACGGCCTGCGTCCGGGCGGTCTCGACCAGGCCCGTGACGGTGCTGCGCACAGCCTCCGGGCGGACGGCGACGGCGAGCTGGTGGGCGGTGGTGCGCGCCGTGCCGGCGGCCTCGGTGGCCCGGGTGCGGGCCTCCTTGACGGCCAGGTCGGCCTGGACCTGCGCCTCGCCCGGAAGAGCCTCGGCCTGGGTGCGGAACTGGGCGACGAGGGTGCGGGCCCGCTCGACGGCCAGGTCACCGGCGCCGATGGCGGCCAGGACGGCGGGCTTGGCGACGGTGACGACGGTCTCGCCGTACTGCTTCACGGTCTGGGTGGGGGTCATGCCGACTCCTTCGTAGGGCTGTCTGCGGGGTGGGGAGAGGTCTGCTCTGCGGCCCGGTGCTCGCGCACGTACGTCTCGTACAGCTCGAGGAGGACCGCCTTGTGCCGTTCGGACAGGGCCTCGTCCGACCGGATCGCCGCCACGGTGTCCGGGTTGCCGGATCGCCGGTCGAGGATGCCCGCCTGCTCGTAGAGCGTCTCGGCGGAGATCTTCAGGCCCCGGGCGATCGACGCGAGGATCTCCGCTGACGGCTTCCGGAGACCCCGCTCCACCTGGGACAGGTACGGGTTGCTGACCCCTGCGGTGCGGGCCAGTTCGCGCAGCGAGACGCGGGCGGCGCTGCGCTGTTCACGGATGAACTCGCCCACCTGGGAGCTGACGGCCGCGACGCTCGGGGCTTCCCCCACCGAGCTGGCGACCGTCTCGGCCACGCTGCCGGCGACCCGGTCCACCTTCTCGCGGACCGTCGTCACCTGCTCGCGGACGAACTCACCTGGCGTCTGCACGTCTCCAAGCCTAGGCCCGGGTGCTAGCTCCTGCAAGCGGGGCAGCTAGCACCCCGGCATGAGGTGCCCCACAGCTCGATCGGCCGCCGAGTGTCGGCTGGACGGAGCGCGCGACCACCGATCAGGTCAGTGCGCGAGGACCGCTGCCGCCCGGATCTCGCCCACCACGCCGTCGCCGCCCTTGACCGGCGTCCGCAGCCACGGAGCGAGGTCGTCCGCGGGCACACCGAGCCGGACCAGCGCGGCGCAGAGCGCCGGGGTGCGCCCGCGGTCACCGCCGTCGTCCAGCTTCAGGGCCACGGCCCCGCGGCCGGGCAGCGCCGCGACGTGCACGCCGTCCGCACCGCCCTTGACCAGCAGGCCGGGGACGGCGCGCATCAGGTCGGTGTCCTCCCGGCCCGTGCCGGCGACGAACCAGGGGTGCGCGCGCATGCCGTCGGCCACCGCCCGCTCGCGGGTGCCCTCCGGCGCCTCCACCAGCGAGAGGACGCCGCGCGCCAGACCGGTCGGCGACAGCGCGTGCTGCGGCGCTCCGCAGCCGTCGACGACCACGGCGGTCACCGCCTCGCCGGCCGCCTCCGCGAGCCGGGCCTCGATCGCCTGCTGGAGCGGATGCTCCGGATCGAGGTATCCCTCGGTCGGCCAGCCGGACGCCACGCAGGCCGAGAGCATCGCCGCGTGCTTGCCGGAGCAGTTCATCGCCAGCCGTTCCGGCGCCCGTCCCGCGGCCAGCCACTCGGCGAACGTCGGCTCGTGGATCGGCACGGCCGGTGGGCAGCCCAGGTCGTCGGGGCCGAGGCCGACGGCGGCGAGCATCGAGGCGGCCAGGTCGCGGTGCCCGTCCTCACCGTTGTGCGAGCCCGCGCCGATCGCCAGTTCCTCGCCCGACCGCGGCGTCCAGCCGGCGGCCAGCATCGCGGTCGCCTGCACCGGCTTGTTCGACGAGCGCGGCAGCGTCGGCCGGTCGACGGCGCCCGCGCCGAGGCGCACGGCACCGGAGGCGTCGAGGACGACGAGCGATCCGCGGTGCACCGACTCGAGGAACCCCGACCGCCAGACCTCGACGAGCACGGGGTTGTCGGGCCAGTGGCCTCCCTGCAGGGTCCCGCCGCGAGCTTGCGAGTGGTGGGGGGCAGGGAGGCCCTTCATCTGCCCTCGTCGGCCAGCAGCGCGGCGACGTCGGCCTCGCCGTCGCGGTAGCGGCGGCCCAGCTCGGCGGCCAGGCCGTCCATCACCTGCTGCACGCCTCGGCGCCGCTCCGACAGCCCGCTCTCGGCCGCCGCCAGCGCGCGGGCGGCCTTCTCCAGCTTGGCGTCCGTGAGGTCGGCGATCGACGAGAGGTCGACGCCCGGCGTCAGCGAGTTGACCCAGGACTCGTACTCCTCCGGCGCCGCGGGCTGCACCGTCTGGTGCCGGCCCAGGCCGTGGGCGGGCCCACGCCCCTTCTCGGAGAGGATCTCGGGCAGCAGGTCGACCAGCGACCGGCCGTCGTGCTCGGCGCGCCGCTGCAGCTCCCGACGGACGATGTCCAGGCGCCCCTGCAGCAGCCGGCGCGTGTAGGAGAGGTTGACCTCCTCCTGCTCGGCCTGACGGCGCAGCCTGCGGACCTCCGACATCGAGCTCTGCGTCGCGGCGTCCAGGAAGCCGGGCTCGAGCAGCTCGTCGACGGCGGCGCCTCCGGCGGGGGGAGTCTTCGGGCTCACGGTGCGGCCTCCAGGCTGCGGTTCAGAGGGGCGTCGGCGCCGGCGCGGCCGATGCCCAGCAGCGTACGGGCGCCGGCCGGGTCCAGCGGCGGACGTTGGGCGATCCGCGCGAGCCCCGCCGCCCGGGCGACCAGCTGCGCGTTGTCCCGCACCGGCTCACTGGGGGCGTAGGTGAGGGTGTCCTCCATGCCGACCCGGAGGTGACCGCCGGCGGACAGCGCGGCGAGCATGACGGGCAGGGACGTCCGGCCGATGCCGGTGGCCGCGAAGGTGGCGCCCTCCGGCAGGAACGGCAGGCAGGCGGTCAGCGCCTGCGCCGTCCCGGGCATGCCGCCGGGCACGCCCATCACCAGGTCGACGTGGACGTGGCCGCCGTGCGGCGGGCCGTACTTGTCCAGCAGCCGGGCGAGGGTGGCCAGCTGGCCGAGATCGAAGACCTCGTACTCGGGCACGATGCCGCGCTGCTGCATCTGCGTGTGCAGCTCGACGATGAGGTCCCACGGGTTGGAGAAGACGTCGCGGCCGAAGTTCACCGTGCCCAGCGTCAGCGACGCGGCGTCGGGCTCGGCGTCGAGGACGGCGAGCCGGGCGTCGAACGGGTCGGTGACCGCACCGCCGCTCGACAGCTGGACCACCAGGTCGCTGGACTCACGGACGGCGGCGACGACCTCGCGCACCCGGCCCAGATCGAGCGTCGGGCGCGTCTCCGTGTCGCGGATGTGCAGGTGGATCACCGCGGCGCCGACGGCCTGGCAGTCCCGGGCGGTCGCCGCGACCTCCTCGACGGTCACGGGCAGCGCCGGGACGTCGGCCTTCGCGGACTCGGCGCCGGTCGGCGCCACCGTGATGAGTGTGCTGGCGGTCACCGCGACAACTCTCGACTCCGCAACCGCTCCGCTCCTCGCTCGCTGGCGCTCGCTGCGATGCTCACGAACGCGTCGTCTCGGGCCGCATCGTCGCAGATCGGACGGCACGCACCCGCTCGCGGGCTGCCGCGACGTCGGCGTCGGTGTCGGCCGGTGCGTCGTCCGGGTCGATCGACGCGGTCGAGCCGCCCACCGTCAACGCCGTGTCCATCGCGACCGACTGCTTCACCAGCGCGAGCGCGATGACGCCCAGCTCGTGGTGGCGGACGACGGTGCCGACACGACCGACCTCGCGGGTGCCGGCGAGGACCGGCGTCCCGGCCTCGGACATGACCTCGCTGACGCCGTCCAGGTGCAGGAGCACCAGCCGCCGCGGGGGGCGGCCGAGGTTGTGCACCCGGGCGACCGTCTCCTGCCCGCGGTAGCAGCCCTTGTCCAGGTGGACGGCGGTGGTCAGCCACGACAGCTCGTTGGGGATCGTGCGGTGGTCGCTGTCCACCCCGAACCGTGGACGGCGGGCCTCCACGCGCAACGCCTCGTAAGCGTCGAGGCCCACCAGCGGCGCCGCGATGCGGTCGGCGGTCTGCTCGACGTCCGCCCGCGGCACGACGAGGTCGAAGACGGCGGCCGCGCCGTCACCGACCGGCGGCATGCGGCGGACGAAGCCCCGGTCGAGGGCCCGCACCTCGTAGGCCACCTCGGGAGCCGGCAGGCCCGCCGCCGAGAGCGTCTCCGGCGCCTTGGGCCCCACCAGCGAGAGCACCGCCCACTCGGCGGTGACCAGCGCGGGCTCCACCCGGAGCATGAAGCGCATCTTCTGCAGGAAGTCGGTCAGCGCCTGACCGGTGCCCGGCTCGACGTCGGCCCACGTGGTGCCGCCGAGGTCGGCCACCACCATGTGGTGCTCGACGTGCCCGTTCGGCGACAGCACGAGCGCCTCGGTGCCGGTGCCGTCGGCGAGCCGGTCGAGGTGCTGGCTGGTCAGGTTGTGCAGCCAGGAGAGCCGGTCGGCGCCGGGGACGACGACGACGTCCCGGTCGCTGCGGTCGACCAGGCCCACGTCCTCGGCGAGCCGGCGCTGTTCGGGCAGGGGATCGCCGTAGTGGGCGGCGACCGAGCCGTCCTCGAGGGCGACCGCTCCAGGGCGCCCGACCAGGGGCGAGACGTTCATGTGGACTCCGATCCGGCTCGTTCGCGGCACGCGCGGCACGTCCCGGAGAGGGCGACGTGACCGACGTCGACCGTGAAACCCAGTTCCGCCGCAAGACGTTCCGCCGCCCCGGCCAGCAGCTCGGGATCGGCCGAGGCGATCTCGCCGCACGACGAGCAGACGACGTGGAGATGCGGGTGCTCGGCGGCGTGGTAGACCGGCGCGCCCTTGCCCAGGTGCGTGTGCCAGACCAGGCCGAGGCGCTCCAGCACCTCCAGCGTGCGGTAGACGGTCGAGGTGTCGGGCGCGGCACCCCCGGGGCCGGCCTCCTCGCGCAGGCGCGCGCCGATCGCCTCGGGGGTCGCGTGGTCCAGGGCGCCGACGGCCGCGAGCACGCGCTGTCGCTGGGCGGTCAGCCGCAGACCGTGCGCTCGTAGGCGCTCGGCCAGCGGCGCGGCGCCGGACTCGGTACCCATGCGTCGAGCCTAGGCCCGCCGTCGGGCAGGCTGGGCGCGTGAGCGATCTGCGTGCGGTGGCCGTGTGGCGAGGCGGAGCCGCGGTGCGCGTCCCGGCCGACGAGCCCGTCATCACGGCCCTCGACCAGGGCCTGGTCCGCGGGGACGGCGTCTTCGAGTCGGTCGCGGTGATCGGCGGCACGGCGCCCCATCTGGCCGCGCACCTGGCACGGCTGGCCCGCTCCGCGGCGCTGCTCCAGCTGACCGACCCCGGGGAGGCCGTCTGGCGGGCCCTCCTCGACGCGGCGGGAAGCGACTGGCCGGCCGACGTCGAGGGCGTCATCCGGCTGTTCCTCACCCGCGGCGCGGGCGGGGGCGCGCCGGAGACCGCGCTGGCCCTGCTCGCCGCCGTCCCGGCCGAGACCGTGCGCCAGCGCGCCGAGGGCATCTCGGTGCTCTCGCTCGGTCTGGGTGTGGCGGCGGACTTCCGCGCCGGCGCTCCCTGGCTGCTCGGTGGGGCCAAGACCCTCTCCTACGCGGTCAACATGGCCGCCCAGCGGCACGCCGCGGCGCACGGCGCCGACGACGTCGTCTTCACGTCGCTGGAGGGCCAGCTGCTCGAGGGGCCGACGTCGACCGTCGTCTGGGCCGCGGACGGCATCCTGCAGACCCCGCCGCTGGAGACCGGGATCCTCGCCGGCACCACCGCGGCCCGGCTCTTCGCGCGGGCCGCGGACGACGGCTGGCCGACCGCCACCACCCGCGGCACGGTCGCCGACCTGCACGCCGCCGACGCGGTGTGGCTGCTCTCCGGCGTCCGGGGCGCGGCCACCGTGCACACCCTGGACGGCGTCGCGCGCGGCGACTCCGGCCTCTCGGGCCGGGTCCGGGGGCTGCTCGCCCGGTAACCTGAGCGGCGGTGCGCCGGGAAGTCTGGTCGGCAACGTCCCACCCGACCCGCTGAAACGAGACGCACCATGACCACCCCGGTCCGCCTGTTCGCCCGTGGATCCCTGCACGAGGCCCGCCGGATCACCGGCGTGCTCCGCAAGGAGACCGTCGGCGGCGGGCTGCTGCTCCTGGCCGCCGTGTTGGCACTCGCCTGGGCCAACTCCCCGTGGCACGAGTCCTACGCCACGCTGCGGGACACCCGGATCGGTCCCGCGTCGTTGCACCTGAACCTGTCCCTCGGCACGTGGGCCTCCGACGGGCTGCTGGCGATCTTCTTCTTCGTCGCCGGGCTGGAGCTCAAGCGCGAGTTCGTCGCCGGGGACCTGCGCGACCCGAGCAAGGCGGCGCTGCCCGTGGCCGCCGCCGTCGGGGGCATGGCGGTGCCGGCCCTGCTCTACGTCGTCGTCAACCTCGGTGGGAACGGTGCGCTCGGCGGCTGGGCCATCCCGTCGGCGACCGACATCGCGTTCGCGCTCGCCGTGCTGGCGGTGATCAGCACCCACTTGCCGAGCGCCCTGCGCACCTTCCTGCTGACCCTCGCGGTGGTCGACGATCTGCTCGCGATCGTGGTGATCGCGATCTTCTACTCAGCCTCGCTCGCCGTCGTCCCGCTGCTGCTGGCCCTGCTGCCGCTCGCTCTGTTCGGCGTCCTCGTGCAGAAGCGCGTCCGGTCCTGGTGGGTGCTGCTGCCGCTCGCCCTGCTGACCTGGCTCCTCGTGCACGCGTCGGGCGTCCATGCCACGGTCGCGGGCGTCCTGCTCGCCTTCACGGTCCCGGTCGTGCGCAGCGAGGCGGCCGGCGGCCCCGACGCCGGACCGGGGATGGCGGAGCACTTCGAGCACCTCTTCCGGCCGCTCTCCGCCGGCGTGGCCGTTCCCGTGTTCGCGTTCCTCTCCGCCGGCGTGACGGTCGGCGGGTTGACGGGGCTCGGCGCCGCCCTCTCCGACAGGGTGGCGATAGGCATCGCCATCGGACTCGTGGCCGGCAAGGCGATCGGCATCACCGCGGCGACGTGGCTCGTCGCCCGGTTCACCCGCGCGCGGCTGGCCGAGGACCTCGAGTGGGCCGACGTGGTCGGCCTGTCCCTCCTCGGTGGAATCGGGTTCACCGTCTCCCTGCTGATCGGCGAGCTCGCCTTCGGTTCGGGCTCGCTTCGCGACGAGCACTCGAAGGTCGGTGTACTGGTGGGCACGCTGACCGCCGCCCTGCTCGCCGGGATCCTGCTGCGACTGCGGAACCGGCGGTACGAACGCATCGAGGAGGAGGAACGGCGGGACGCCGATCACGACGGCGTGCCCGACGTCTACCAGCGGGGCAGGCTCCCGGAATGATGTCCTCCGACCTGGTCGTCGCTGGCGTGCCGGCGTGATCGCCCGCGACCTCGCCGTCCCCTTTCCGTCGATCGGGATGGACGACGACGCGCTCGACGCGGTCCGGCTGATGGCCGAGGAGCGCCTGCCCGGCATCGTCGTCTGCGAACCCAGCGGCCGGCCGACCCGGATCCTCCCCGGGTCCCAGGTGCTGCGCTTCGTGATCCCCCGCTACGTGCAGGACGACGCCGCGCTGGCACGCGTCATCGGCGAGCGGGCCGCCGAACGGCTCCTCGGCGAGCTGTCCGGTCGTCGGGTGCGGGACCTTCTCCCCGACCCCCCGGACGTGGAACTCGCGGTCGCCGACCCCGACGACACCGTGCTCGAACTGGCCGCGATGATGGCCCGCACCCACAGTCCTCTGGTCGCCGTCGTCGAGAACGACCTCCTGCTCGGCTGCATCACCCTGCCCCGGCTCCTGGACGTGCTGCTCCCGGCCCGCCCCGGATGACGGTCTTCGCCGTCGCGGTCTTCGGGATCGCCTACGCCCTGATCGCGTCCGAGAAGGTCCACCGGGTCAAGGTGGCGCTCGGCGGTGCGGGGCTGATGCTCGCCGCGGGCGTGCTCGACTTCGAGCAGGCGTTCCACGAACGCGAGACCGGCGTCGACTGGGAAGTCATCTTCCTGCTGCTCGGGATGATGATCATCGTCGGTGTCCTGAGCAAGACCGGGATCTTCGAGTACGTCGCGATCACAGCCGTGAAGAAGGCCGGCGGGCGCCCGTTCCGGGTCATGGTGCTGCTGGTGCTGATCACGGCCGTGGCCTCGGCCGCCCTGGACAACGTGACCACGGTGCTGCTCATCGCCCCGGTCACCCTGCTGGTCTGCGACCGCATCGGCGTGAGACCGGTGCCGTTTCTCCTCGCCGAGGTCTTCGCGTCGAACATCGGCGGCACGGCCACCCTCATCGGGGACCCGCCCAACATCATCATCGCCGGCCGCGGCGAGCTGACCTTCAACGACTTCCTGGTCCACGTGACTCCGATCGTCGTCCTCCTCCTCGGGGCGCTGCTCCTGCTCTGCCGGGTGATGTTCCGCAAGCAGTTCGCCTACGACCCCCGGCGGGCGACCGAGGTGATGGAGCTCGACGAGCGCGAGGCCATCTCCGACCGCCGCCTGCTGATCAAGTCCGGTCTGGTGCTCCTGGCGGTCCTGATCGGCTTCGTCGTCAGCGCCACCACAGGGACGGCGCCGGCCACCGTGGCGCTTCTCGGCGCGGGTCTCCTGGTGCTGATCAGCGGCCTTCCGCCGCGCGACTACCTGGCCGACGTCGAGGCGCCCACACTGCTGTTCTTCATGGGCCTGTTCGTCATGGTCGGCGCCCTCATCCAGGTCGGCGTCATCGACCGGCTCGCCGAGTTGGCCACCGAGGCAACCGGCGGGAGCGTGCAGACCGCCACGTTCACGCTGCTGGGCGTGTCGGCGGTTCTGTCCGCCGTCGTCGACAACATCCCCTACGTCGCCACGATGGCTCCGCTGGTCGACTCCCTGAGCGCGACCACGGGCAACCCGGACAACGTGCTGTGGTGGGCCCTCACCCTGGGCGCGGACCTGGGCGGCAACGCGACGATCATCGGGGCCAGCGCGAACGTCGTCATGCTGGGGGTCGCCGAGCGGAACGGTCACCGCATCACGTTCTGGGAGTTCGCCCGGTACGGGGCGGTGGTGACCGCGGTCACGGTGCTGCTCTGCGTGCCCTACCTCTATCTGCGCTACTTCGCGTTCGCCTGAGCCGTTCGCCGACAGCTGAGAAACCCGGTTGCCGGGCCGCCGGAACCGGACGTACCTTCGTCGTACACGAGAGAGGAGGTGGTCCGTAACTTTGCTGAGCTACAGGACTCGTGAGGTGGCTGTCCGCTAGCCGCCGTCCAGATGGGCCGCCCGTTCAGACTCGTGTCTGAGCGACGGCATGATCGCCCGTCCGTCGTACGGCGGCGAGCGAGAACCGGACAGTCACCCGACCCCCGGGCCGCCGACATTTGTCCAGTCGGCCCGCGAGCCGCCACCCCGTCAGGGGCGGCGCCGCGGAGCAGCCCGGGGGTTGTCCGTTCTCCGGGGTAGGTTCCGCGACGTGAGTGCCGCCGGTCGCCCCGTCGAGACCGACGTCTCCACTACGGCCTGGATCCCGGCCCGGATCCCGGCCTCCGGCTGGCTCCTCCCGACGGTGTTCGCCGCCTACGCCCGCGTGCTGCACCCCGCCATCCGCTACGTCGGAGACGACGACGTCGAGGTCTCGTGGGCCGAGGTCGCGGAGGAGAACGCCGCCCTCGCCCACCCGTTGATGCAGTGGCCCGCGATCACCGGTGGCTGGGAGTTCGTGCACGAGGACGACCAGTCGCCGCTCTGGGACGACTCCCCGGCGGAGGGCCACCTGCCGGTGACCGTCGCCGAGCGCCTGGCCGCGCTGCTCCGCCGGCACACCACGACACCCGACGACTGCTGGTTCGGCGTCTGGGCCGGCTTCGGCTGGCACGCCGAGGGCGGTTCCGTCCGGGATGCCGTCCTCCTGGGACGGGAGTACCGGCTGCTGCGCGGTCCCGTCGGGCTCGCCGCCACGAATCTGGCGCCGGAACCCGCGGAGCAGAGCGCGAACATCTGGTGGCCGGCCGACCGCGCCTGGTGCGTCGTGACCGACATCGACCTGATGAGCACGTACGTGGGTGGCAGCGCGGCCTGCATCGAGAGCCTGCTCGCCGCACCGGACCTGGAAGTCGTCCCGTCGGCTGTCCTCGACCGCGTCGACACCGGCGCGGACCTGATCAACCCGGTGCCGCCGCGCGACTGAGGCATGCTGCCCCGGTGCGCACGATCGCCGCCCGGCTCCTCGCCGTCCTCTTCGCACTGACCTGGCTGGTCTTCCCCGGCTTCGGCCTGATCGACCTCTCGGTCAGCTGGAACCCCGAGTGGCCCGTGGTGCTCGAGGCGAGCTGGGGCGTGTTCATGACCGTGCTGGTCGGTGGGTCGTTCCTCGCCGTCGCCGTCCGTCCCACCCGGGCGGCGACCGCCCAGGTCACGCTGCTCGTGGCGTTGGTGACCTGGCTGCTGGCCGCGGCGGCGGGGCTGGAGTGGCAACTGCTCGGCTACGCCGCGGCGCTCGCCGTCGAGGCCGGCGTGCTGTTCGCGCTGGTGCCCCAGCGGGAAGCGGCACGCCCGCGCCTCCGGTCGCCCGACGTGCCGCTGCTCGTCCTGGCGGCGCTCGGCATCGTGCCGTGGCTCGTGCACGCCGAACGCATGTTCCGCGCCAACCGCCGGAACGCCGGAGTGATCATCGGGGACGTGACGATGGGCGTCGACCACTACGCGGTCCAGGGCGCGCTCGCCCTGGCGCTGATGACGCTGCTGCTCCTCGCCGCCTGGTGGCCGCGGGGACGCCGATCCCTCGGCGTCCCCGTCGGCCTGTGCGCCGGCTACCTCGGCCTGGTGTCCTACGCCTTCCCGGCCACCTGGGCCGGCTTCGACGCGACCTGGTCGCTGCTCTGCCTGGCCTGGGGCGTCGCGGTCGCCCTCGCCGGGCTCGTCGTTCCCCGGTCAGAGCCGGGCGAGCTCCGCGGCGAGGTCGTCGAGGCCGAGCGAGCCCTGTGACAGGGCGGCCATGTGCCAGGCCTTGAGGTCGAAGTCGGCGCCGCGGGCCCGCCGCGCCGCCTCCCGGCCGTCCAGCCAGGCCCGCTCCCCCAGCTTGTAGCTGATCGCCTGCCCGGGGATGCCCAGGTACCGCACCAGCTCGCTGTCGAGGAAGGCGAGGTCGGCCCCGGAGTTCTCGCCCAGGAAGGCCCGCGCGAGGTCCGGCGTCCACGGCCGGCCGCGGTGATCGGCCAGGGATCCCTCGGCGTCGTCCGGGACGGGCAGGCCCAGGTGCATGCCGATGTCGATGACGACCCGCACCGAGCGCAGCTGCTGCGCGTCCAGGTAACCGAGCCGGACGCCCGGCTCGGGGAAGTAGCCCAGCTCGTCCATGAGCCGCTCGGCGTAGAGCGCCCAGCCCTCGACGTTGGCGCCGACCGAGCCCAGCGACGTCTGGTAGGTCGACAGCTGCCCCGAGACGTAGGCCCACTGCGCCAGCTGCAGGTGATGACCGGGAACGCCCTCGTGGTACCAGATCGACACGAGGTCCCACAGCGGGAATCGCGTGCGCCCGAGCGTCGGCAGCCAGGTGCGGCCCGGCCGCGAGAAGTCCTGCGCCGGGCGCGTGTAGTAGGGCGCCGCCGCGCTGCCGGGCGGCGCGATCATGGCCTCGACCGTCCGCACGGGCTCGGCGAGGTCGAAGTGCGTGCCGTCGAGGTCGGCGATCGCCTCGTCCATCATCGCCTGCAGCCGGATGCGGATCTCCTCCACGCCCTCGACCGCCGGGCCGTTGGTGCCCAGCCAGCGCATGGCCTCCATGGGAGTGCTGCCCGGCAGGAGCTTCTCGGCCTCGATCCGCTGCTCGGCGAGGATCCGCCGGTGCTCGCCCCAGCCCCACTCGTAGGCCTCCTCTAGGCCCTGCCCGGCGCCGAGGTCGGAGCCGGTCCAACGGCGGACGGCGACGGCGTACCGCTCCCGTCCGACCGCGTCCGGCGTCCCCTCGGTGCGCGGTCCGTAGTCGTCGCGCAGGTAGTCGCGAATCTCGGCGACCGCCTCGTCGGCCGCGCGGGCGGCCCGGTCGAGGTCGGGCCGCAGCGACTCCGGGCCGGAGGCGACGAAGCCGGCGTAGTACGGGCCGGCCAGCCATTCGTCGAGCTGCTCGACCACGGTGCGCACCTGGCGGGGCGCGACGAACAGCTCGCGGCGGGCGCCCTCCTCCAGCGACTCCCGGAAGCCGCGGTAGGCCTCCGGCACGCGCGCCATGCGCCGGCCGATGACGGCCCAGTCCTCCTCGGTGGCCGCCGGCATGAGCGAGAAGACCTGGCGGATGGAGTGCACGGGGCTGAACAGGTTCGACAGCGCGCGCAGCCCCTCGCCGGCCTCGTGCGCGGCCAGCTCGGCACCCAGCCGCTCCCGCAGCAGCCGCGCGCAGCCCCGCTCGAGCGGGTCGTCGGCCAGCGCGGGATCCGCGGCCAGTGCCGCGTCGAGCTCCGCCATCGTCGTGCGGGCCAGGTCGGCCTCCGCCTCGAGCCCGGCCGGGCTCGGGTCGGGCAGCCGGTCGTCGCCGGGGCGGGCCCCGAGCGAGGTGGCGACGATCGGGTCCAGCTCGCAGACGGCGTCGACGTAGCGGTCGGCGATCTGCCGGGGCGTGGCGCTGGGGGTGGTCATCGGATCCGTTCGAGTCGTGCGGACATGGTGGGGCGCAGCGGCCCGTCGGGCCCGGCGCGATCGATCGCGTACATCAGGGCGCCGTCGACGATGCCGTACAGGCGCACCGCCCGCGTCACGTCGGGTGCGTCGGGGGTCCGCGCGAGGACGTCGCTCTGCAGCTCCCAGCTCGTCGTCGTCCGCGCCTGCCCGACGTAGAGCTCGACCAGGCCGTCGGGGCTGGTCACGAGCAGCTCGACGTCGTCCTGGCCGCGGGGGCGCCAGAAGCCGGACTCGCGGGCGTCGGCGCCGACGATCGTGCCGTCGTCGGTGAGGCGCCAGGTGCGCGACTCGTAGGCGAGGAATCCGCGACCGTCGTGGCTGAAGCGGATCCACTGCCCGAACCGGTGGTCCCCGCCGGCTCCCGCCGCCTGCCCCTCGCCGTGCCACTCACCCAGCAGCGGGAGGACGGCGAGCAGCTCCTCGGACACCTCCGGACCGGTGCGGACGTCGGCGGTGTCGGGTACCGGCAGCTCGGTCGGCCCGCTCACCGCCGCGTGTCCTTCGGCCGACGAGCCAGCCGGACGGCGCCGTACGCGCACGCGAGCGCGGCCAGCGCCGCCAGGGTGACCAGGACCCAGGCAGAAACCATGGCCCCACGTTAGTGACGGCCAGGGACGTTCCGCTCAGGCGGTCACCGGCATCCCGGCGACCGTCGCGCGGAGCACCTCGTCCCAGGGGGTCGCGGTCAGTCCGAAGGTTCGCGTGGTGGCGCGCGAGTCGATGACGTACGCCGAGTCGAACTGGTGCCGCACGTCGACGATCTCGCGCAGCAGGGGCACGGCCACGCCCATCGCGCGCAGCACCGGCCACGGGATCGTGCTCACCGGCACGGCGGGCCGGCCCATCGCGGCGGCGAGGTCGCCGAGCGCCTGTCGCTGAGAGCGGGGCGGGTTGCTGGGCACGTGCCACGCCCGGCCCAGCGACCGCTCGTCGGTGCCGAGCGTGGCGAGCGTGGCGGCGACGTCGGGCAGGTAGGCCCACGTCCGCGGGGCGTCGGGATCGCCGATCACCCACGCCCGCCGGCCCTTCCGGATCGACCCGAGCTGGCGGCCGAGGTGGCTCTGGGACCCCGGCACCTGCGGCCCGACGAAGTCGGCGGCGCGCGCCTCGGTGACCCGGGCCCGGCCGGCGTCGTGCGCGGCGAGGGCGTCGAGCCACATCCGCGCGCGCACCCGGCCCTTGGTGTCGGTGGCGGCCAGCGGCGAGTCCGGGGGCATGGGGCCCGAGGGCCGGCCGTAGGCGTACAGGTTCGACATGGTCACGAGGACGGCACCGGTCCGTTCCGCCGCCGTGAGCAGGGCGGCGGCGACCGGTGGCCAGTCGGTGGCCCAGCGGTGGTAGGCCGGGTTGACCGCGTTGTAGAGCGCCGCGGCGCCGTGCGTCGCCGCGGTCAGGGCGTCGGCGTCCGTCGCGTCGACCTGCCGGTGCTCGACGTCCGACGTGGACACCCCGCCGCTGCGCGACAGGATCCGCACCTCGTGCCCCCGAGCGACCAGTTCGGCCGCGGTGGTCGAACCGACCGGCCCCTTGCCGACGAGAACGTGCAGTGCCATGGCGGGCTCCTCGACTCCGACGAGAGCGGTGCTCTCGTTCGAGGACGACACTCGCCCTCTTCCCTCCGCTTGTCAAGAGCGGTGCTCTCGGTTGCGATCACCGATCTCGAAACCGCATCATGGGGGCATGCCGCCCACCGCCCGCGAACGCGTTCGTGCCGAGCTCACCCGTGAGATCACCGACGCGGCCCGGCGTCAGCTGGCCGAGGTGGGGGCGGCCGCGCTGTCGCTGCGGGCGGTGGCGCGGGAGGTCGGGATGGTCTCGTCGGCGGTCTACCGGTACTTCCCGAGCCGCGACGACCTGCTGACCCGGCTGATCATCGACGGCTACGACGACGTCGGCGCCGCGGCCGAGGCGGCCGACGCACCGGACGCCCCGCCACGCGACCGGTGGCTGGCCGTGTGCCGCGCGGTCCGGGCCTGGGCTCGGTCGCATCCCCACGAGTACGCCCTGCTCTACGGCTCACCCGTCCCCGGCTACCGCGCTCCGCAGGACACGGTTCCGGCCGCCGCGCGGGTCGCACTCGTGCTCGGCCGGATCCTCGGGGACGCCGCCGCGTCGGGCGCGCTGCCGCCGGCCGGCGGCGCGCGCGACCCCGCGCTGATCAGCGACGACGCGGTCGCGGTGCTCGGCGGTGACCACCCGGCGTTCGACGACGTCGTGCGCACCCGCGCCCTGCTGGCGTGGAGCTCGCTCTACGGCACGATCAGCTTCGAGCTCTTCGGCCACTTCGTCGGCTCGGTCCAGGACGGCGACCGCTACTTCGATCGCGCCATGAGCGAGCTCGCCGCGCTCATCGGATTCTGAGCAGGGCGGACGAGGATGCCCGAGCCCGGGTCGCTACCGCTGCCACGCGCTCTGGTCGCGGCAGCCGAGGCGGAGCACCGCACGCCGTGGCTGGCCACGGTGCCGGCCACGGTCGCGCGCCTGGCCCGGACCTGGTCGCTGACCGTGGAGGCGCCCTTCCAGCCCGGCGGACAGACCGCGTGGGTGGCGCCGGCGCGGAACCGGGCCGGCGCGGACCTGGTGCTCAAGGTCGCCTGGGCGCATCCCGAGGCGCTGCACGAGGCCGAGGGACTGCGCGCCTGGGCCGGGCACGGGGCGGTGCGCCTGCACGCGGCCGAGGAGTTCCCCGACACCGTCGGGCTGTTGCTCGAGCGCTGCCGGCCGGGCACGCCGCTGACGGAGCTGGCCGAGCAGCGGCAGGACGTCGTGGTCGCCGAGTTGCTGCGCCGGCTGTGGTCCGCGCCGGTGAGCGACACGCCTTTCCGACCGCTGCAGGAGATGTGCGACCTGTGGGCCGACGCGTTCCAGGCACGCCTCGCGGCCGCGTCGGGCGTGCTCGACCCGGGCATGGCTCGGGAGGGCATCGCCCTGTTCCGGGCGCTGCCGGCCGGTGCCGATCGGCGGGTGCTCCTGGCCACCGACCTGCACGCGGGCAACGTGCTCGCCGCGCAGCGGGAGCCGTGGCTGCTCATCGACCCCAAGCCCTACGTCGGGGACCCCACCTACGACCCGCTGCAGCACATGCTCAACTGCGAGGAGCGGCTGCACGCCGATCCGGCCGGGCTGGCCGGCCGGATGGCAGACCTGCTGGGGCTGGACCCGTTGCGGCTGCGCCGGTGGCTGTTCGCGCGGTGCGTGCAGGAGTCCCTGGACGAGCCGGCGCTGGCCGACGTCGCCCGCCGCATCCCGATCGAGTGACGCCTGGTCAGCCGGCCGTCGGCTGCCGCAGCAGCCGGAAGGCATGCGTCCACGTCCCGTTCCGGGCTCCGTAGGCAACCCACGCCATGCACATCGGCTCCAGGTAGCGACTGGCCTCGATGCCACCGAGGTCGGCGACGTCCCAGCCGGTCTCCCGCAGCAGATCGCCGACCGTCTCCTTGGCAGCGGGGTCGTCGCCCGCGATGAACATGGTCGGGGGACCGCCGGGCAGGTCGGGGTCGACCATCAGCGCGTTGCCCACTGTGTTGTAGGCCTTCACGACCCGCGCACCCGGCACTGCCCGCTGGACCTGTTCCCCGAGCGAGTCGGTGGTGCCGACGTAGAGCTGCGGGCCACCGGCGGACATGTCGAGCGGGTTGGTCGCATCGACCAGGACCTTGCCGTCCAGCTCCGCCGCCAGCCCGGAGACGAGCTCGACGGCGACCGCGCCCTGCACCGCCAGCACGACGAGGTCGGAGTCGGCCGCGACCTGTGCCGCCGGCCCGATCGGCAGGTCGTCGAGCTCGGACTGCCGCGTACCGATGCGCACCTCGTGTCCGTGGCGCAGGTAACCGGTGGCCAGCGCCCGCCCGACCACACCGCTGCCCAGGATCCCGATCCGCACGGTGCCCACCACAGCACAGCGCCCGCTCCCCGGAAAGGGGCGCGGGCGCTGTCGAGCCCCGTCCGGAGGCTCACCGCGAGCCTGCGAGGGGTGAGGAGGACGGGGTCCTTCAGGCGATGACGACGGTCGTCTCGTTCAGCCCGACCTCGGCAGACAGGACCTGCTCGCCCTTGCCGACCGGCGCGAGCGAACGCACCTTCCACTCGCCGGGTGCGGCGAAGAACCGGAACTCACCCTCGGGGCTGGTGACCACCTCGGCGGTGAACTCGTCGTCCTGGTTCAGCAGCCGGACGTAGGCACCGGCCACCGGGGCTCCGTCGTGCCACACCTGGCCCTGGATGACGGTCTGCGTGCTCAGGTCGATGCCGGCGAGGGCACCACCCTGCTTCGGGGCTCCGCACATGGGTCAGCTCACTTCTCGATCGGGACGCCGACGAGCGAGCCGTACTCGACCCAGCTGCCGTCGTAGTTCTTGACGTCGGACTTGCCGAGCAGCTCGCGCAGCACGAACCAGGTGTGGCTCGAGCGCTCGCCGATGCGGCAGTAGGCGATGGTCGCCTTGGTGTCGTCGTAGCCCTGCTCGGCGTAGAGCTTGGCCAGCTCGTCGTCGGACTTGAACGTGCCGTCCTCGTTGGCCGCCTTGCTCCACGGGATGTTCTGGGCGGTCGGCACGTGGCCACCCCGCTGCGCCTGCTCCTGGGGCAGGTGCGCCGGCGCGAGGATCTTGCCGGTGAACTCGTCGGGCGAGCGGACGTCGATGATGTTCTTCGAGCCGATCGACGCCACGACCTCGTCGCGGAAGGCACGGATCGAGAGGTCGGGCTCCTTGGCCGAGTACTGGGTGGCCGGGCGCTCCACGGGGTCCTTCGACAGCGGACGGCCGTCGAGCTCCCACTTCTTGCGGCCGCCGTCGATGAGCTTGACGTTCTCGTGGCCGTAGAGCTTGAAGTACCAGTAGGCGTAGGCGGCGAACCAGTTGTTGTTGCCGCCGTAGAGGATCACGGTGTCGTCGTTGGCGATCCCGCGCTCGGAGAGCAGCTTCTCGAAGCCGGCCTTGTCCACGAAGTCCCGGCGCACCGGGTCCTGCAGGTCCTTCTTCCAGTCCAGCTTGACGGCGCCCTCGAGGTGGCCGCCGTCGTAGGCACTGGTGTCCTCGTCGACCTCGACGAAGACGAGGCCGGGCGTGCCCAGGTTCTCCTGGGCCCACTCTGCGGTGACGAGCACGTCGTTGCGGCTCATGGGTTCATCCTCCGATTGTCGGGTGGAACGGTCAGGTGCGGGCCGGCAGGGCCCGCCGGGCGATCAGGTAGAGCTCGCAGCCCAGGCAGAAGCCGGTGGCTGCGTTGAGCAGGGCCGCCACGAGCGCCAGCCCGGTGGCGACGGCGCCGACGGCGGGTGCGCCGAGCAGGAAGCCCGCCGCTCCGACCACGGCGAAGAGCAGGCCTACGAGCTGGGCGAACCGCGGGGGCGCCTCGGGCTCGCGCTCGCGAACCGGGCCGAGACGCGGGGCGACGACCACGCGGAAGAAGACCCCGTACGGGGCGTACCGGAGGCCGGCTAACGCTCCGACCGCGAAGACGACCGCCTGCGCCGCGACCAGCCAGCCGCTGCCGAGCACGAGGGCGAGGGCGAGCACGGCGCTGGTGACCCAGGCGGCGAACCGCGGGCCACGTACGTCGACGGACGACACGTCGCCGGATGGCGCGTTCTTCATGGAGGAGCTGACCTTCGGACGGCGGACAGGGCGCGTCTGACCGGTCGGGACCGGCCTCAGAAGGTGCGACAGAGGCAGCTGCCGACGCGGCACAGGTCAACTGTGCGGCGCGAGGTCAGCAGGGTGCCCATGGGGGGAGCGTAACCGATCAGGACCGGCCACCCGACCGGTCACCCACGTGGGCGTCCACGAGGGCGGCCAGCTCGTCCGGCCGCGGGGCACCGCTGCTCCGGCCGAGCAGGGCGCCGTCCCGACCCACGTAGAACAGCGTCGGAGTGCGCCGGACGTCGAGTTCGCGCACCTCGTCGAGGTGGCTCTCGGCGTCCACGTGGACGACGGCCAGGCCGGGCCGGGTGGCCTGCAGCTGCTGCAGCCGCGCCTTGGTCGCGCGGCAGGGGCCGCAGAAGGCGGTGGAGAACTGGACGACCGTGAGGTCGGCGTCCTCCGGGCGCACCCCGAGACGGACCAGCGCTTCCGGCACCGCGGCGACCTCCTCCCCGACCGTGGGGACGGCGCCGTTCCGCGCACGCATCCACCACGCCAGCACGGCCGTCACGGCGAGGGCCGCGACCAGGACGACGACTCCGATCCCGCTCATCCCCGGGCCGAACCCGACCTGGGCGGAGCCTATTCCGCCGCGGTGGCCTTCAGCACGGTGTCGGTGGCCTGCAGGCCGAGGTCCACGCCGTCGTCGGCGGGCGTGACGCTGGTCAGCTTCAGGCCGAAGGGCAGCGCCGGGACGGTGTAGCGCAGGTCCAGCAGGCCGGTCGCGCGCGAGAGCAGCCAGTCGGGCACCTCCACCCCCGCGCCGGCGACCTGCTGCACGTCGACGACAAGGTCGTTCCCGTCGAGGGTCACCGTTCCGGCGGCCGTCAGCGGAACGGTCTGCCCGAGGAGCTCCACGGTGCGGGTGATCCGCAGTCCGTGGCCCTCCCGGGTCACCGTGGTGTCTCCCTCGAGCTGTGCCGACAGCAGCGCGTAGGACAGGGTCGCCGTCCCGTCGATCCGGTCCACCGGCACCTCGCTGACCGAGCCGGACAGCACCGCCGACAGGGGCACCCGCACGCCGCGCAGGGCGATGTCGGCGCGGGTGCCCTCCGGCTGGCCGAGCTCGGCGGCGGTGAGCGAGATCCGGACGTCGTCGTAGCGGCCGCCGACCGCCTGGGTCAGGAACGGGAAGCCGGTGATGTCGACCTCCGGCGTCCCCTGGAGCCCGCCCTTCGCGGCGATCTCCGTGGCCACCTTGTCCTCGGCGAATCCGACCGCAACCCGGTCGCCGACCACGAGCAGGCCCAGCAGAAGCAGGGCGACGACGAGGAGCCCCTTCACAGGGCGGTCGGGAGGGCTGTCTGGAGGGCGTAGGCCACCGGCGCGCACGCGGCCAGCGGGAGCACGACCTGAAGGACGGCGAGGGTCCACGGGGAGAGCTCCGGCGGGGCGGCGCCGGCCGAGGGTTCCCCGTCCGGTACGGCGGTCGCCTCGACGACGACGTAGTCGGCGGCCACCGCGACGAGGGCGGCCACCGCCGCCAGCACCGCTCCGAAGACGGCGGCCCGGCCGGCGCCGAGCAGGCCCCCCACCGTCGAAGCGCCCAGGACGGCGACGGCGGCGCCGGCCAGCACCGACACGATCAGCCCGGACACACCCCGGGGCACGTCGTCGGCGAGCCGCGGCCGCGGGAACACCAGGTCGACCAGGTGTCCGGCGACCAGTGCCGCGCCCACGGCGAGCACCGCCACGACAGCCCAGCGTTCGCCGGTGTCGTCCTGCCCGAGCAGGAGGAACGCCCCCAGCGCACCGACCGCACCGATCAGGAGGACGCCCCCGGCCAGCGACGCGACGAGGTCGGTGCGCGGCCGGCGGAACATCTGCTGCAGCACGACCGCCAGGAAGCCGAGCCCGAAGACGACGAGCAGGCCGCCGAGCGCCGGGCGTTCGGGCAGCACGAGCGCCAGGTCGGCGGCGACCGCGGCGGCGGCCCCGACGGCCAGCGAGCCGGCGAAGCCCTGGATGCCGGTGACCAGCACCCAGGCCAGCACCAGCCCCAGCTGCAGCACCAGCACCGCGGCCAGCCGGCCGAGGTCGCCGAGGAGCTCGGGCAGGCCGGCGACCAGCGCGACCGCCACCACCGCCAGTCCCGCGGCCGGGAGGTGGTGCGCCCGGACCGGCAGCCCGGAGCGCAGCGCGGAGGAGGTCACGGGTTGATCGTCGCAGAAGCCCAGCGGCCGATCCGCTCGACGAGCGGAGCGGTCGCGCCGCCCTCGGCGTGTCCGAAGCCGGGGACGAGCCAGGCCGTCGCCGAGGGCCCCGCCGCCTGGGCCAGCGTCCGGAAGTGCTCCAGGGGGAAGTACTCGTCCCGGTCGCCGTGCACGAGCAGCAGCGGAGTGGGCGCGATCGCACTGACGGCCTGCAGCGGCGACAGCGGCACCCTCCGCCACGGCTCGTCCAGCCGGACGCCCAGCATGCGTGACACCACTCGCCGGCCCGCCGTCGTCTCGTGCAGCCAGTGCACCCGGCGCATCAACGCCGTGTCGCGGACGTACCACCGGCTGACCGCGCTCACGCTGACGACGGCGTCCGGGCGGTGGCGGCCCAGCGCCGCGTGGCGCAGCGCCGCGCCGCCGCCCATCGACAGGCCGAGGGTGACCACCGCGTCCGTTCCGTCCGCCCGGGCGGCGCCCACGGCGGCGTCGAGGTCGGCCACCTCCGGGTCGCCGCCGGACCCCGAGCGGCCGGCCGAGCCGCCGTGTCCCCGGAAGTCCACCGCGCGGACCTCGCCGAAGCGGCGGAGCCAGCCGGCCAGGCGAAGGAAGGAGGGCCGGGACACCGAATTGGTGAAGCCGTGCGCCACGACGAAGGTGAGCGGCCGCGTCCCCGGGACCGGCGGCCCCGCCGGCGGGACCACCACGCCGCGCAGCCGGACGCCGTCGGAGGCGTGCACCGTCACATGCCGCATTCCCGCGATCGCGGCCGCTCCTGCAGGCACGTCGGCTATCCTGCCCTTCACCTCGACAGCGCGGTCGGGGGCCCGGAGGCGGCACCGGCCGCCGACGGACCCGTGAGGAGACGACATGCGACTCGTACTCATGACCGCGGCGCGCCAGGCCACGACCGAGGTGCTGCCCGCCCTGGGCCTGCTCGGCCACCAGGTGCGCGTGGTCGCGCCCGAACTGTCCAGCCTGCTCGACGGTGACTCCGGCGACGTCGTCCTGGTCGACGCGCGGCACGACCTCATCCAGGCCCGCACGCTCTGCGGGCTGCTGTCCTCCACCGGCGTGGCGGCCTCGCTGGTCGCCGTCCTCTCCGAGGGCGGCCTCGTCGCGCTGTCGGCCGACTGGGGCGTCGACGACGTCCTGCTCGACACCGCCGGCCCCGCCGAGGTCGACGCGCGGCTGAAGTGGGCGACCGCCCGCCGCCTCGCGGCGGCCACTCCGGCCGACGGCGCCGACGGCGGCGTGACGCAGGCGGGCGAGCTGGTCATCGACGAGCACAGCTACTCGGCCAAGCTCCGCGGCCGCCCGCTCGACCTCACCTACAAGGAGTTCGAGCTGCTGAAGTACCTGGCGCAGCACCCGGGCCGGGTCTTCTCGCGCGCGCAGCTGCTCCAGGAGATCTGGGGCTATGACTACTTCGGCGGCACCCGCACCGTCGACGTCCACGTGCGGCGGCTGCGGGCCAAGCTCGGCACCGAGCACGAGGCGCTGATCGGCACCGTCCGCAACGTCGGCTACAAGCTCGACCAGCAGGTCGCCGACGCCACCGCCAAGGCGGCCGCCGGAGAGAACACGCCCGCCACCTCGGAGAACAGGGCCGACGCCGAACTGGTCTGATGTCGGCGTGAGCACCCCCATCGACGTCGCCGAGGTCTTCTCCCTGCTCGACGCGGCACACGACGCCGACGGCGTCCGCCCCCTCTCCGAGGAGGCCGAGCTGCGGCTGCGGCACGGGGGTCCTCCCGGCGGTCAGGACGTCGTCCTGCGCGAGGGCGACGCCCTGGTCGGGTACGCGCGCTACGACGTCGACGGGGACGACGCCTCGGCCGAGCTCGTGGTGCACCCCGCGTTCCGGCGGCGCGGCTTCGGCGGCGCCCTGCTCGACCGGGTCGTCGAGCTCGCCGGCGAGAGGGTCCTGCACGTGTGGGCGCACGGCGACCTGCCCGGTTCGACGGAACTGCTCGGCTCGCGGGGGTTCTCGCGCTCGCGGGTGCTGCTCCAGATGCGACGCGACCTGGCCGGGGTGGAGGCCGATCCGCGGCCGGAGCTGCCCGACGGCGTGCGGATCGTGCCGTTCCGCGCGGGCCGCGACGAGGACGCCTGGCTGCGGGTCAACGCCCGCGCCTTCGCGCACCACCCCGAGCAGGGCCGCATGTCGCGCACGGACCTCGACCTGCGCGAGCGGGAGGCGTGGTTCGACCCTGATGGCTTCCTCATGGCGTGGCGCGGCGACCCGGCCGGGCCGGGCACGCTGCTGGGCTTCCACTGGACGAAGGTCCACCCGCCCGGCGACGCCGCGGACGAGGCGGTCGGCGAGATCTACGTGCTCGGCGTCGACCCCGACGCCCAGGGGATGCGGCTCGGGCGGGCACTGACCGACCTCGGGCTGGCACACCTGCGGGCGCGCGGCCTGGGTGAGGTGCTCCTCTACGTCGAGGAGGAGAACGAGGCCGCGGTGCGGCTCTACGAGAGCCGGGGGTTCCGCCGGTTCGCCGTCGATGTGCAGTGGCGGCACGCCTGCCGTCGCTGACGGTCCGCGCCGCCCGGGGAAGACGCCCGGCCGCTCGTTCACCCGATGGACGTACGGCATCTCCCGCACCGTGACGCAAGCCTCAGGATGCGTTCACCTCACGTTCATCGAGGCACCCGGAGCCGTCCATCTGGGCTCCCTAACTTCCCTGGCATGACGCAACGCCTCACCACTCGCGCCACAACCGTGACCGTGGCGCTCGCCGGAGCCCTCGCCCTCGCCGCCTGTGGCGCCTCCAACGAGGGTGGCAGCGCAGCCGCCGGCACCAGCGGCGAGAAGCAGCTCGAGGGCACCCTGAACGGGGCCGGCTCGAGCGCCCAGCAGGCCGCGATGCAGGGATGGACAGCGGGCTTCTCCGGCGTCCAGTCCGGCGTGACGGTGAACTACGACCCCGTCGGTTCGGGCGGCGGCCGCGAGCAGTTCCTCGCCGGTGGCGTGGACTTCGCCGGCTCCGACTCCCCCCTCGACGACGACGAGCTCGCCAAGGCCAAGCAGCGATGCGGCGACGCCGGCGTGTTCGAGCTGCCGAACTACATCTCCGCCATCGCGGTCGTCTACAACCTGCCCGGCGTCGACGAGCTGAACCTGAAGCCCGCGACCGTGGCCGGCATCTTCCACGGCGACATAACCACCTGGAACGACCCGGCCATCGCCGCGGACAACCCCGACGCCAAGCTCCCCGCCACGAAGATCACGCCGGTCCACCGCTCGGACGACTCCGGCACCACAAAGAACTTCACCGACTACCTCTCCAAGGCCGCCGGCGACGTCTGGACCGACGAGGCCGACGGCGTGTGGCCGCTGAAGGGCGGCGAGGCCGGCAACGGCACGTCCGGCGTGATCAGCGCCGTCAAGGGCGGCGAGGGCACCGTCGGCTACGCCGACGAGAGCCAGGCCGACGGCCTGGGCATCGCCAAGGTCGGGGTCGGCGAGGAGTTCGTCAAGCCGTCTCCCGAGGCCGCCGCCAAGGTGGTCGAGGGCTCGACGGTGAAGTCGGGCCGCGGCGACTACGACTTCGCCTACGACATCAACCGCCAGACGACGTCGGCCGACGAGTACCCGATCGTCCTGGTCAGCTACCACATCGGCTGCGTCCAGTACGACAAGCAGGCCACCGCCGACCTGGTCAAGGCCTTCGAGGGTTACGTGATCAGCAAGGAAGGCCAGTCCGCTGCCTCGGACGCCGCGGGCTCGGCACCGATCTCCGACACGCTGCGGGAACAGTCCCAGAAGGCGGTCGACGCGATCGCCGTCGCCGGATGACGTGGGGCCGCAGGCCACCGGCCCGAGACGTCTACGGACGTCTCGGGCCGTCCTGCGGCCCGGCACCGTGCCATCTCCCCACCACCCCTCGATCCGACAGACGGAGGGACCACCGGTGACGACCACCAGTGCACCCCAGACCCGAGCGCCTCGAGCCGTACGCCGGCTCGGCGACCGGCTGTTCGCGGGCAGCGCCCGCGGGGCAGGCATCGCGATCCTGCTCGTCCTGGCCGGTGTCGCCGGGTTCCTCGTCGTCGACTCCATCCCGGCGCTGGTCGCCCCGCCGCAGGACGTGCCCGGCGGCGAGGGCGTCGCCGCCTACATCGCGCCGCTGCTGTTCGGCACGGTGCTGGCCGCGGCGATCGCGGTGGTCGTCGCCACGCCCCTGGGCGTGGCCATCGCGCTGTTCCTGACCCACTACGCCCCGCGGCGGCTGGCCCACGGCCTCGGCTACGTCGTCGACCTGCTGGCGGCGATCCCCAGCATCGTCTACGGCTTCTGGGGGATCTTCTGGCTGGCTCCTCGCCTGGTGCCCTTCTACGAATGGGCCGAGGAACACCTCGGCTTCCTGCCCTTCTTCGCGGGGCCCGCGTCCGCCACCGGCCGCACGATGCTGACCGCGGGCCTGGTCCTCGCCGTCATGATCCTGCCGATCGTCAGCGCCATCTCCCGCGAGGTCTTCTCCCAGGTGCCCACGCTCCACCGCGAGGCAGCGCTCGCCCTGGGGGCCACCCGCTGGGAGATGATCCGCCTGGCCGTCCTCCCCTACGGGCGTTCCGGAGTGATCGGCGGCGCGATGCTGGGGCTGGGCCGTGCCCTCGGCGAGACCCTCGCGATCGCCCTGGTGCTGTCGGTGTCCGCCGGCACCGTGACGTTCAACCTGATCAGCAGCACGAACCCTTCGACGATCGCGGCGAACATCGCCCTGCAGTTCCCCGAGTCCTCCGGGATCGACGTCAACACCCTGATCGCCAGCGGGCTGGCGCTGTTCGTGGTGACGCTCGCGGTCAACGTGATCGCCCGCGCGGTCGTGAACCGCCGCGCCGACTTCTCGGGGGCCAACTGATGAGCCAGCTGACCTCCACCCCGCCCGGAACGAGGACGAGCCCGTTGCCCGGGAGCGTTCGCGCAGCCCGGAGGCTGCCCCGCTGGACCACCGCCGCGGTATTCGCCGGCGCGCTCGCCGTCGTCCTCCTGCTCGGCGCCCTCACCCACCTGCTCCTGGCGGTGTCCGTGCTGCTGGCCGCCGTCCTGGCGACCGTCGCGCTGTATGCGCTCTCCCGCGCCGTCGAAGGTCGGCGCGCGGCCACCGACCGGCTCGTGACCTGCGCGGTCGTCGGCGCCTTCGGGCTGGCCATGCTGCCGCTGGTCTCGCTCGTCTACGAGGTGGTCTCCCGCGGCATCGCCCGGCTGGACAGCGAGTTCTTCAGCTCCTCGATGGTCGGCATCGTCGGTGAGGGCGGCGGCGCGTACCACGCCATCTTCGGGACGCTGATCATCACCGGGCTGACCGCGCTCATCTCGGTCCCGATCGGTCTGCTCACCGCGATCTACCTGGTGGAGTACGGCACCGGTCGCCTGAAGCGGGCCATCACCTTCCTGGTGGACGTGATGACGGGCATCCCGTCCATCGTCGCCGGCCTGTTCGCCTACGCGCTGTTCGCGATCTTCTTCGGCCCCGGGGTCCGGCTGGGGATCGCCGGCGCGGTCGCGCTGTCGGTGCTGATGATCCCGGTCGTCGTGCGCTCGGCCGAGGAGGTGCTCAAGCTCGTCCCGAACGAGCTCCGCGAGGCCTCCTACGCCCTGGGCGTGCCCAAGTGGCGCACGATCGTCAAGGTCGTGCTCCCGACCGCCGTCGCGGGGCTGGGAACGGGCGTCACCCTGGCCGTCGCGCGGGTCATCGGCGAGACCGCTCCCCTGCTGGTGACCGTCGGCATCACGAACGCGACCAACCTCAACCCCTTCGACGGGCGCATGGCGACGCTGCCGGTCTTCGCCTACTACCAGCTCACCCAGCCCGGCGTGCCTCCCCAGTACGCGATCGACCGCGCCTGGACGGCGGCCCTGGTCCTCATCGCCATCGTCATGGCGCTCAACCTCGTCGCCCGTCTCATCAGCCGCTTCTTCGCCCCCACGACCGGTCGCTGACCGGCCAGATCTGGAGTCCCTGTGGCCAAGCGCATCGACATCTCCGACCTGAACATCTTCTACGGCAACTTCCGGGCCGTCGCCGACGTCACGGTCTCCATCGAGCCGCGCAGCGTGACCGCGCTGATCGGCCCCTCCGGCTGCGGGAAGTCGACGTTCCTGCGGTCGATCAACCGGATGCACGAGGTGCTCCCCGGCGCCCGCGTCGAGGGCAAGGTCGCCATGGACGGCCAGGACCTCTACGGCCCGGACGTCGACCCGGTGGACGTCCGCCGCCAGGTCGGCATGGTCTTCCAGCGGCCCAACCCGTTCCCGACGATGTCCATCTACGACAACGTCGCCGCCGGCATCCGGCTCAACGCCCGGAAGATGTCGAAGACCGACCTCGACGCGCTGGTCGAGCGCTCGCTGCAGGGCGCGAACCTCTGGCGCGAGGTCCGGGACCGGCTGAACCGCCCCGCCTCCGGGCTGTCCGGCGGTCAGCAGCAGCGGCTGTGCATCGCCCGAGCCATCGCCGTCGAACCCGACGTCCTCCTCATGGACGAGCCGGCCTCCGCGCTGGACCCGATCTCCACGCTGGCCATCGAGGACCTGATGACCGAGCTCAAGGAGCGGTTCACCATCGTCGTCGTCACGCACAACATGCAGCAGGCCGCCCGCGTGAGCGAGCAGACCGGTTTCTTCAACCTGTCGGCCGCCGGTCAGCCGGGCCGGCTGATCGAGTTCAACTCCACCGAGAAGATCTTCAGCAACCCCGACGAGAAGGCCACCGAGGACTACATCTCCGGCCGCTTCGGCTGAACGGTCAGCAGCTCGCGGGCGTGGCGCTCGATGCCGGCGCGGCCGCGGCGGGGGTGTCCGGCGTCTGCGGCTGCGGGGCCGGGGCCGGGGCCTGCACCTGGACCTGGACCTGGACCGGAACGACCGACGAGTAGCCCGGCCCGAGCACGATCTGGACCTTCCCGGCGAGCGCGTCGCTGCCCTGCAGCACCGCTCCCGGCACGGCCGCGGCTGCGGTGCGGGCCTGCGCCTCGACGTCCGGGCCGAACCGGACGACGCTGCTGCTGACCGGGCCCGGCTCGTTGCCGACCTCGCCGACCGTGAACCCCTCGGCCTTCAGCGCCTCCGCCGCGGTGGCGGCCAGACCCTTCGTCCCGGTGGCGTTCAGGACGTCGACCGTCACCTGGGCCGGCGGAACGGTCACGCCGTCGGCCGGGGCGGGCTTCTCCGGCTGTGCGGCGGGCGCCGCCTTCTCCTCGGCCGCCGATGCCTCGCCGGCCGCCTCGTCCGCGCCGGCCGCGTCCTCCCCGCCGCCCTCACCGGCGCCGGCCAGCAGCTCGCGGGGCACCCGGGTGTCCTTGATGACCGAGTCGAAGAGGGTGCGGGTGGCCTCGCCGTCCAGCAGGACGTAGGGCTGCTTCGAGCCGGCCGGCACGTAGCCCGTCTCGGCGATCGGCAGGCCGGTGCGCTCGACGGCGTCCCCGGACAGGTCGCCGAGGGACCCGGCGAGGCTGCGCAGGTCGCCGAGCGTCGTCAGCTCGTCGACGGTGAGGGCACCGGCCGCGCGGCTCAGGAAACGGGTGAACGTCGGGGTGTCGACGACGGTGTCCATGGACGTCGCGGTCCGCAGCGTGGAGATCAACAGCCGCTGTGCGCGCTCCGCGACCGCCGCCCCCGACACGTCCGCCGCGCCGTCGGCCGGCTTCAGGAAGCCGGCCGCCTGGTCGCCGGTGAGCTCCGTCGCGCCGGGCGCCGGCGGGACGGCGGCCGCGGAGACGGCGGGAGAAGCGACCGTGCAGAACGGGACGCCGCCGAGCGCGTCCACCATGCCGGGCAGACCCGCCAGGTCGACGCCCAGGTAGTGGTCGACCCGCAGCCCCGAGAGCTGCTGGACCGCCCGGACGAGGCACGACGGGCCGCCGTCGAGCAGTGCGCCGGCGAAGGCCTCGGTGGTGGGTTCGCGCAACGATCCGTCGTCCGTGCGGCACACCGGGGTGTCGACGAGGGCCGTCGGCGGCACGCTGACCAGGACGGCGCGGTCACCCTTCGGCGAGACCGTGGCCAGCAGCGTGGCGACCGACGCGGGCCCCTCCAGACCGGGCACGTCGGTACCGACCACCAGGTAGGTGTCGGTGTCGGTCTGGAGCTGGGGGGCGATGACCTCGGGCCCGTCGGTGGCCAGGGCATTCACGCGGTCGATCTTCTGGTCGACGTAGAAGTAGAGGCCCAGGTGGTACATGACGACCAGGCCGAGCAGCGTCGCGACGGCGACGGCGGCGCGCACGAGTCGGCGACGGCCCGGGCTCATCGGGGGGCGGTCGACCGGCCTCCGGCGTCGTGAGGAGCCGCCGGGCGTCCCGGCGGGCGGAGGTGCGAGGCCGGGGAGCGGCGGTACGGGTCCGCTCCGACGGGAGGGACGGCGTTCCGGGGACCAGGCTGCCGGCGCGGGACCGGACTCCCGCAGGGGCGCCAGGTCGGGCAGCGGCATGCTTCGCGCCGGTGCCACCGGCACGGGCGGAAGTCCCGCGCGGGGGCTGACGGGCACGTCCGCTGCCGCGCCGGCACCGGGCACCGGTGGCAGGCCGTTGCGAACGGCCGGAGGCGGGTCCTCGCGCCGTGCCGGCTCCTCGGCCCGGCGGGCCGCGCGACGCCGGCCGACCGAGCTGCCCTGGCGCGCGAGCAGCTGCTCCACGGTCACCGGCGATGCGCCCGACGGCACCCCGCGGCGGCTGCGCCCGGGGACGCCGCGGCTAACCGCGCCGTCCCACGTCGGCTCATCCCCCACCGGTGTCGACACCTTCTCGTCGTCGGCCGTGCTCTTGTACCCCGCGCCTGATCGCTCGCAGAGAGCGCTCGTCTCCCACGATACGGGTGACGGCCCGCTGATTCCCCCGACGCGCGGCAGGGGTGCGATCCGGCTGACGCAACCAGATGGTGCGGCACCGGACCCTTGCGTAGCGTCGCCCCGGTGAGACTGCCGTCGGTGCCCGGTCCGTTCGACGTCCTCTCCGCGATGGGAGACCTCCGGGACGGCGTCGCGCAGGCGCTCGCGCTGGTTCCCCGAGTCGCATCGGCCGTGGGCCGGATGGAGCAGCTGCTCGACCGCGTCTCCTCGGTGGTGGACGGGGTCGAAGGCATGGTGGACCGGGTCGAGGGCATCGCCGACCGGGCGGACGAGGCCGTCGCCGGTGTGGCCGAGACCCGCGCCAAAGCGGACCAGGCCATCGAAGGAGTGGCGGAGACCCGCGCCAAGGCCGACCAGGCCATCGAGGGCGTCGCCGAGACCCGCACCAAGGCCGACCAGGCCATCGAGGGCGTCGCCGAGACCCGCGCCAAGGCCGACCAGGCCATCGAGGGCGTCGCCGAGACCCGCGCCAAGGCCGACCAGGCCATCGCCTCGGTCAGCGCCACCGTGTCGCGCGCCGGCGACACGGTGGGCCGAGCCGAGGGGCTGGTCGGGCGGGTCGAGCCACTGCTCGGGGACTACGAACCGGCGCTCACCGCCATGGCGCCGTCCGTACGCCGCCTGGCCGACACCCTGGACCCGACCGAGGTCGAGGCGGTCGTGCGGCTGATCGACCACCTGCCGGCACTGGTCGGCCACCTCGAGGAGGACATCCTCCCGGTACTGGAGTCGCTCGGGGACGTCGGGACCGACGTGCACGACCTCGTCGACACCATGCAGGACCTGCGCGAGGTCGTGAAGGGCTTCCCGGGCTCACGGCTGTTCCGCCGCCGGGGCGCCGAGGAGATCGCCGAGGAGGAGGCCGCCGGCGCCTGAGCCGACGACCTCCTCGCGGCGCCTGCTCAGGGTGTACCGCCGGAGGCGTTCCTGTTCCTCACCGGGGGTGTGTTCAGGGTGTACCGCCGGAGGCGTTCCTGTTCCTCACCGGGGGTGTGTTCAGGTCTCCGTCGGGTAGCCGAGCGCGCGGGTGACGTCGCCGATCCGCTCGAAGGTCTCGCCGTCGGGCAGCTTCTCCAGCTCGGCGACGACGGCGTCCGGGGCGCGGTGGTCGCGGGCAGCTTCCACCAACTGGTCCCGGGTGCCGGGGAAGGGCTCGCGCGTGAGCCAGCGGGCGAGCTCGGCCCGCGCGACGACGGCGTCCTCGGTCATGCCGACCGGAACTCCGCCGACCAGGGTGCCGGTCGGGTCGGCGGTGATGTCCGGCTCGCCCTCGGCGACCGGCTCCACCTCCCGCCACTCCTCGGACCGGGTCGCGTGCTCGGCCTTCAACATGCCCTGGATCTCGTGCTCGAGCTCCTCGTCGACCCGGGAACTGTGCTTGGTGCTCCGCTCGGACGCGCCGGCGAACTGGTCTCCGGGATCGGTCACGATGCCTCCTGGTGTGTCGGGCCCGGCGAACCGGGCGGAAATGCGGGTGGGCTGAGGCGGAGGAACTGGATCAGTCCTCGTACAGCGCACCGGGCTTGTGCACGGCCGTGCGGCCGCTCTTGTCGGACTCGACCTCGTACTGCGGGTCGTCCTTGCTCGCCCGGACGGTCCGGCCGGACGCCTCCGTGTCGGAGGTGATCTTTCGTACGACCGTGCCCTCGGTGGTGGTCCCGTGGCTGTTCCAGGTGACGTGGTCCCCCTTCTCGAACTCGTCGGCCATGTCGTCCCTCCGGGGTCGCGGTCGGTGCCGTCCCTGGCCCTGCCCGCGCGGGGCGGGGCGCACACATCGGCCCCGCGAGCCCGAACGGTCACCCGTTAGAGCGCAAACCTCACCAATCCGGGCAGTGGCAAGCGGCGTCCGGTCACGTAGCGTTTCCTTCGACGGGGCAGTCGAGTGAAACGCCGCTGGTGGACGGAGCTTTCCGGCTACGCAGGGTGATGTCGCTTCCCCCGTCCACGATCGCCGGCCCGGTCGCGCCCATTCCCCCGGGGGCGGCCGGGTCGGCCCGCTCTCCGGCCGCATAGGGTCGAGCGACGTGACCACTCCCGAGCCCGGCGCCACGGGCCCGTCCCCGGACGGGCTGCGCCCGGTCGACGTGCTCACCGTGGTCTCGGTCGAGGACGTCACTCCCACGGTCCGCCGGGTCCTGCTGGCCGGCACTCCGGCGGGGGTGGCGGCCGCCGGGCCCACCGTCTCGCTGCTGGTGCCGCGCGTCGGCGACCCGGCACCGCGCTGGCCGCGGGTGGCCAAGGACGGCCGCATCGTCTGGCCCGAGGGGGCGCACGGCGTGAGCCTGCGCAGCTACACCGCCCGCCGGCAGGACCCGGCCCGCGGCGAGGTCGAGATCGACTTCGTCCTGCACGGTGACGGGCCGGCGGCGGCCTGGGCCGCGGCCGCGGCTCCGGGCGACCCGATCGGCTCGGCCGGGGGCGGCCCGCTCGGCGACCGCCCGGCTCACCGGCTCCTGCTGGCCGGCGACGAGACGGCGCTGCCCGCGATCAGCCGCATCCTCGCCGCGGCACCGGACGACACCGGCGGCGTCGCCCTGATCGAGGTCGCGGGCCCCGAGGAGGAACAGCCACTGCCGGCGCCGGCGGGCGTCACCGTCCACTGGCTGCACCGGAAGGGGACCGCGCCCGGGGAGAGCACGCTGCTCGCCGATGCCGTGGCTGCGCTGGACCCCTTCCCGGAGGACGACGTCTTCGCCTGGGTGGCCGCCGAGTCCGGCGCCGTCCGGACCATCCGCGCCGACCTGCGCGGTCGCTGGGGTCTCGGCCGTGCGCAGCACCACGCGATCGGGTACTGGCGGCGCGGCCGGAGCATGTCGCCGGCGGACTGATGTCTCCTCAGGGAGTTCACAGGTAGCGTCCAGTGAGACCGCAGTCGGCACCGTCAGGGTCACGTCCATGACGGCATTCGCACGCCCGACCGGAGGAACAGTGTCCGGCAGCCCGACCGCAGGCAGCACCGCCCCCGAGGCCCGCCTTCTCGTCGTCGACGACGAGCCGAACATCCGCGAGCTGCTCAGCGCCAGCCTCCGCTACGCCGGCTTCGAGGTCGAGACGGCGTCCGACGGCCAGCAGGCGCTCGCGATGGCGGAGAGCTTCCGCCCCGACCTGCTGCTGCTCGACGTGATGATGCCCGGGCTGGACGGTTTCGGCGTCGTCCGCCGGCTGCGCCAGTCGGGCCGCCACACCCCCGTCCTCTTCCTCACCGCGCGCGACGCCGCCGCCGACAAAGTCTCGGGCCTCACGCTCGGCGGCGACGACTACGTCACCAAGCCGTTCAGCCTCGACGAGGTGCTCGCGCGCATCCGGGCCGTCCTGCGCCGGAGCGCCGGCGCGCACAAGGCCGCCGACTCCCCGCGGCTGTCCTTCGCCGACATCGAGCTCGACGAGGAGACCCACGAGGTCATCAAGGCCGGCGAGCTGATCAGCCTCTCGCCCACCGAGTTCAAGCTGCTGCGCTACCTCATGGCCAACGCCGGGCGCGTGCTGTCGAAGGCGCAGATCCTGGACCACGTGTGGAACTACGACTTCAACGGCGAGGCGAACGTCGTCGAGTCCTACATCTCCTACCTGCGCCGCAAGATCGACACCACCGAGCCTCGCCTGCTGCACACCATCCGCGGGGTGGGCTACACGCTGCGCCTGCCGCGCGGTTCGTGAGCGACATCCTGTCGAGCCCTAGGGCTACCGAGCGGATCCAACGGGTCCCGCTCCGCATCACCTTGGTCGCCCTGCTGGCCGTCCTCGTGGCCGTCGGGCTGGCGGTCACCGGCCTGACCGCGACGTCCCTGCTGCGCAACTACCTGGGCGATCAGCGGGACACCGAGCTGCGCACGGTCGTGCGATCGGCCGAGCGCGACCGCGACGTCTGGGAGGCCTGTCTGGCCGGCCAGTACCGGGGTCGGCCCGGCATCCCCTACGCCGGCTGCCTGCCGCCGGGATCCGCGCACATCGTCCCCTTCCAGGGGCCGCCGGACGAGGACAGTCTGCCGGCCTTCGAACCGGACTTCCTCGACGACAGGGGAGAGGATGCACCAGGTCTCGCGAGTGGGTCAGCCGACCCGGTGACCGTCTCTTCCGCCGACGGCCGGACCGACTGGCGGGTGCTCACCGGGCAGCTCCCGGAGGGCTACACGCTGATCGTCGGGGCCGACCTGGAGCGAGACCAGGCGGCCATCCACCAACTGGTCCTGATCGAGGTCATCGTCGGGATCATCGTCCTGCTCGTGCTGGGTGCCGCAGGCTACGTGCTCGTGCGCAACAGCCTGCGTCCGCTCGCCGAGGTGGAGCAGACAGCTCAGGCCATCGCCGCCGGCGACCTGTCGCAGCGGGTGCCCGCCGGCGACGACCGGACCGAGGTCGGGCGGTTGTCGACCGCGCTGAACGGGATGCTGTCGCGCATCGAGCGCGCCTTCCGCGCGCAACAGGCCTCCGAGGAGGAGGCCCGCGCCTCGGAGGAGCGGCTGCGCCGCTTCGTCGCCGACGCCAGCCACGAGCTGCGCACCCCGCTGACGTCGATCCGCGGCTTCGCCGAGCTCTACCGCCAGGGCGCCGTCCGCACCGAGGACGACGTCCGGCGGCTCATGCAGCGGATCGAGGCCGAGGGCGGTCGCATGGGGCTGCTGGTCGAGGACCTGCTGCTCCTCGCGCGGATGGACCAGGAGCGTCCGCTCACCATCGCGCCGGTCGATCTCGCCGCGGTCGCCGGTGACGCCGTCCACGACGCCCGGGCCGTCCAACCCGATAGGCCCATCTCGCTGCACCTCGACGAGTCGCTGACCGACGTCCCCGTGGTGCTCGGTGACGAGGGCCGGTTGCGGCAGGTCGTGGGCAACCTGCTCACCAACGCGCTGGTGCACACTCCCGGCGACACCAGGGTGACGGTCACCGTCGCCGAGGCCGCGGACGACCCGGGGACGCTCGTGGTCACCGTCGCCGACGAGGGCCCGGGCATGGACCCGGCCGACGCGGCGCGGGCGTTCGAGCGCTTCTACCGGGCCGACGCGTCCCGCACCCGGAGCGCCGGCGGCACCGGGCTCGGCCTGTCGATCGTCGCCTCGCTCGTCGCGGCGCACGGTGGCTCCGTCGGACTGGACACCGTCCCCGGCAGGGGTGCCACGGTGATCATCCGGCTGCCCCGCTCCGGCCCCGTCCTCGCGCCGTCCGACGGGGGCGGCGCGAGGACGGCCTGATCGGTGCTGCCACGATCCGCCGGTGACGACGAACGACTCCGCGAGCCCGTACGACGCCGACCTGATGGCCGCGGTGGCCGACCTCGGGACGGCGCTGCGCGAGCTGATCGAGGCCTCGGTCATCACGACAGTCGGCGCCTCCGAGGTGCGCGCCGCCGCGGAGCTGGTGCGGGCGGCCACCCCGCACGTGGCGGCGTCGCGCCGCCCGGTCTCGCAACTGCCCTCGCTCGACGACCCGGCGTCCGGACGACGGATCTACAACCCGGTGAGCGGGATCGGCAGCCCGCTGGCCCCACCGCTGGTCATCCGGCGGATCACGGGCGGCCGCCCCGGAGAGGTGGCCGCGGAGGCGACCCTCGGCGCGGCCTACGAGGGTCCGCCGAGCTACCTGCACGGCGGGATGAGCGCGCTGTTCCTGGACCAGATGCTCGGCGCGGCCGCCGGCGCCGCCGGCCTGTGGGGCATGACCGCCCGGCTGGAGCTCGACTACCGCCGCCCGGTGCCGCTGGAGACCCGCCTGGTCCTGCGGGCGGGGGTGACGGAGAGCTCCGGCCGCAAGACGCTACTGACCGGCACGATCGCCACGGCGGCCGAACCGGGGACGACGCTCGTGGAGGCTCACGGGATCTTCGTGCAGCCCCGGCCCGAACTGGCCGCCGCGTACTTCGGATCCATCACCGATGCGGCGGGCCGGCACACCCCGCCGCGGCGCCCGAGCGACGCAACGGCTACGGAGGGTGATTGACCCCTGCGGAAACGAGCACTTTTCACATCGCCGTGACAGGAGTCATGGTCCGCATCACCGGAAAGCGAGATGCTCCCCTGACGTACGGCCGTCGCGGCGGTGCGACGGGGAGCTCGTGAGCCCCGTCGTGCTGCGGTGCGGCCATCCGCAGCAGGTGCCAGCCCCCGGGTGGCCCCACGACGAGGATTCAGGAGCCACCCATGACGCTGGCCGACGGCCCACTGACGGACGTCCTCGTGGCGGGACGGGCGGCCCGTGCCGCGGCCGACGTCCTGCTGCGACTCCGCGCGCAGGGTGACCTCACCGGCCGAGGGCTCGGCGACGCCGGCGACGCCGCCGCGCAGCAGGCGATCCTCGCGTCCCTGAGTGCTGACCGGCCCGGCGACATCGTGTTCAGCGAGGAGGCGGTCGACGACCCGCGCCGCCTGACGGCCGACCGCGTCTGGATCGTCGATCCGCTCGACGGCACGCGCGAGTACGGCGAGGTGCCGAGGCACGACTGGGCCGTCCACGTCGCGCTCTGGGAAGGCGGCGACCTCACCGCCGCGGCCGTCGCCCTGCCGGGCCTGGACGAGATCCTGCTGACCGACCCGGCCCCGGTCCTGCCCGCGCACGACGGGGGCCCGCTCCGGGTGGCCGTCAGCCGGTCCCGGCCACCGGCCGAGGCGTCGGCCGTCGCCGAGGCGCTCGGCGCGGAACTGGTGCCGCTGGGTTCGGCCGGCTACAAGACCGTCGCGGTCGCCCGCGGCGAGGTCGATGCCTACGTGCACTCCGGCGGCCAGTACCAGTGGGACTCCGCTGCGCCGGTCGCGATCGCCCGCGCGGCGGGGCTGACCACCTGCCGCATCGACGGCTCGCCGCTGGTCTACAACGACCCCGATCCGTGGCTGCCCGACCTCGTGGTGTGCCGGCCGGAGCTGGCCGACCGCATCCTCGGCGCCGTCGTACCTGTCACATGAGCCGTTTTCTCCTGTACACCTGGAAGTCACCCGCCGCCCGAACCGGCGCCGTCCGCCGCCCCCGACCCACGGAGCTGTTCGCGTGACCACTCCCGACCACCGGCCTACGCCGGACTACCGGCTGAGCCAGCTGGAGACGCTCGAGGCCGAGTCCATCCACGTGATCCGCGAGGTCGTCGCGGAGCTCGAGCGACCCGTGCTGCTGTTCTCCGGCGGCAAGGACTCGATCGTGATGCTGGAGCTGGCGCGCAAGGCGTTCGCCCCCGCTCGCATCCCCTTCCCGGTCATGCACGTCGACACCGGCCTCAACTTCCCCGACGTCCTGCAGTTCCGGGACCGGCGCGTGACCGAGCTGGGCGTGCACCTCATCGTCGCGTCGGTGCCCGAGGCGATCGCGCAGGGCACGGTCAAGGAGGAGCCCAACGGCTCCCGCAACCGCATCCAGACGCCGGTGCTGCTCGACGCGGTGGAGAAGCACGGGTTCACCGCACTCTTCGGTGGCGCCCGCCGCGACGAGGACAAGGCGCGGGCGAAGGAGCGGGTGTTCTCCTTCCGCGACGAGTTCGGCCAGTGGGACCCCAAGAACCAGCGCCCCGAGCTCTGGGACCTCTACAACGGGCGCATCCACCTCGGTGAGTCGATCCGCGTCTTCCCCCTGTCGAACTGGACCGAGCTCGACATCTGGCAGTACATCGCCCGCGAGCAGATCGCCATCCCGCAGCTCTACCTCGCCGCCGAGCGCGACGTCGTCGAGCGCCAGGGCATGCTCTATGCGGTGAACGAGTTCATCACTCCCCGCGAGGGCGAGCAGATCCGCCGGGAGATGGTCCGGTACCGCACCGTGGGCGACGCCAACCTGACCGCCGCGGTGCCCTCGACCGCCACCACGGTCGAGGACGTCATCGCCGAGATCTCGGTGACGCGCATGACCGAGCGTGGCGCGACCCGCGGTGACGACAAGGTCAGCGACGCGGCCATGGAGGACCGGAAGAAGGAGGGGTACTTCTGATGACCGCCTCGACCCTGCCCGCCGACACGGCGGACCTCGCCTTCGCGCGCAAGGACATCCTGCGGATCGCCACCGCCGGATCCGTGGACGACGGCAAGAGCACCCTGATCGGCCGGTTGCTCTACGACAGCAAGGCCGTGTTCGAGGACCAGTACGAGGCGGTCGAGCGGGCCAGCGCCGGGGGCGACTACGTCAACCTCGCCCTGCTCACCGACGGCCTGCGCGCCGAGCGCGAGCAGGGCATCACCATCGACGTCGCCTACCGCTACTTCGCGACGCCGCGGCGCACCTTCATCATGGCCGACACCCCAGGTCACGTGCAGTACACGCGGAACATGGTCACGGGGGCCTCGACCGCCGACCTCGCGATCGTGCTGGTCGACGCCCGCAAGGGCATGCTCGAGCAGAGCCGCCGGCACGCCTTCCTCGCGTCACTGCTGCGGGTGCCGCACCTGGTCGTGGCGGTCAATAAGATGGACCTCGTCGACTGGTCGGAGAAGACCTACGAGGCCATCCGCGACGAGTTCACCTCGTTCGCCGCGAAGCTGAACATCCCCGACCTCACGGTCATCCCCATCTCCGCGCTGCACGGTGACAACGTCGTCACCCGGTCGGCGAACTCGCCCTGGTACGACGGCTCCTCGCTGCTGCACCACCTCGAGCACGTGCACGTGGCCAGCGACCGGAACCTCGTCGACTCGCGGTTCCCTGTCCAGTTCGTGATCCGACCGCAGTCCGATGCGTTCCACGACTACCGCGGCTACGCCGGCACCGTGGCCAGCGGCGTGCTCCGCCCCGGCGACGAGGTGCAGGTGCTGCCGAGCGGGCTGACCAGCACGGTCGCGGCCATCGACGGCCCGCGCGGCCCCGTGGACGAGGCCTTCGCGCCGATGGCGGTGACCGTCCGGCTCAAGGACGACCTCGATGTTTCACGTGGCGACCTGATCTGCCGGCCGCAGAATGCTCCGCAGGTCACCCAGGACCTCGACGCCATGATCGCCTGGATGGCCGACGAGCCGCTGCGCCCGCGCCAGCGCCTGGCCATCAAGCACAGCACCCGCACGGTGCGCGCCATGGTCAAGGACCTGCAGTACCGCCTGGACGTGAACACGCTGCACCGCGACATGGAGGCCACGGAGCTCGGGCTCAACGACATCGGCCGGGTGCAGCTGCGCACGACGCAGCCGCTGTTCATCGACGACTACTCCCGAAACCGGGTCACCGGCCGGTTCATCCTGATCGACGAGGCGACCAACGCCACCGTCGGCGCGGGGATGCTGACCACCTCCACCTGAGGGGGCCGGCGCCCCGGGGGGGCCGGCGCCCCCAGGGCGCCGGTGTGGTGAAGTGGCTCCGATGGACGACGGGGGGACGACCGGCACCTCCCGGTCACGGACGGCGACGGTCCTGCTGACCGGCGCGATCGTGGCGGTCGCGCTGAACCAGCGGCCCGCGGTCGTCTCGGTCGCGCCGGTGCTGGGCGACCTCCGGGCGGACACCGGCCTCTCCGGCGTGCTCGCGGGGCTGCTCACCGCCGTGCCGGTGCTGTGCTTCGGGGCCTTCGCGCCGGTCGCGCCCCGGCTGGCGCGGCGGATCGGCCTCGAGTCGGCCGTGGCGCTGTCCCTGGTGCTGCTGGCCGCCGGCATCGCGCTCCGGCTGCTGTCGCCGGTCGCCCTGCTCTACGCCGGCAGCTTCCTGGCCGGCTCGGCGATCGCGCTGGCCAACGTGCTGCTCCCCGCGTACGTGAAGCGGGAGTTCCGGCGTCCCGGTGCCGTGATGGGGCTCTACTCGGCGTCGCTGAACCTGGGGGCCGCCGCGGCGGCGGCCGTCACCGTGCCACTCGCCGCCGCCCTGGGCGTGGCGTGGCGGGGGGCGCTGGGCCTGTGGCTCGTGCTGGCCCTCGCTGCCCTGGCGCTCTGGCTACCGGTGGCCGGTACCGGGCATCTGCACCGGCGATCAGGGCCGCCGCCGACCGGAGCGGGGTCGTGGGCCCTGCTCCGGCAACCGCTGGCGATACAGGTGACCGCCTACATCGGCCTGCAGAGCGTGCAGTTCTACTCGTTCGCCGCGTGGCTGCCGACCCTTCTGGCCGACGCCGGCGTTCCGGTGCGCGAGGGCGGGCTGCTGCTGGGGCTCGCAAACGCGGTGGGTGCCGCGGCCGCCCTCGGCGCTCCCGCCCAGGCCGGCCGCATGCGCACGCAACGGCCCCTGATCGTGGCCGTGGCGGCGCTCTACGTCGTGGGGCTGGGTGGACTGCTCTTCGCGCCCGACACCGGCACGCTGGTGTGGGTCGGGGCGTTCGGTCTGGCCCAGGGCGGCGGCTTCGCCCTGGCGCTGACCCTCATCGTGCTGCGCAGCGCGACGCCGATGACGGCCGCCCGGCTGGGCGGGGTGGCGCAGTGCCTCGGCTACCTGCTCGCCGCGGCCGGCCCGCCGCTGCTGGGCGGGCTGCACGACCTCACCGGCGGCTGGACCTGGCCGCTCGTCGTCCTCCTGCTCGCGCTCGTGCCGATGACCTGGGCCGGCTGGGGCGCGGCCCGTGACGCGGTGCTCAGCGAAGCCGCACCGGAAGATGCTCGAACCCCCGCAGCGTCCGCAGGTCGCGGCGCACCGGAGCACCACTGACCCGCAGGTCGGGGAACCGCTCGGCGAGGCTGCGCAGACCGATGACGGCCTCGAGCCGGGCGAGGCCCGCACCCACGCAGTAGTGGATACCGGCCGAGAAGGCCAGGTGCTCGCGGGCGTCGGCCCGCGTGATGTCGAACCGGGCCGGGTCGGGGAAGACCTCGGGGTCGCGGTTGGCCGCGCCGAGCAGCACGGTCACGCGGGTACCCGGGTGCACCTCCCGGCCGGCCACCGGGACGGCGGCCGTCGCGGTCCGCCCGGTGAGCTGCACGGGGCTGTCGTGCCGGAGGACCTCCTCGACCGCGCCCGTCCAGCCCGAGGGGTCGGCCACGAGCGCCTTCCACTGGTCACGGTGGGCGTCGAGCAGGACGACGGCGTTGCCCAGCAGGTTCACCGTCGTCTCGAAGCCGGCGCCGAGCAGCAGCATCACGGTCGCGTGCAGCTCGCGCTCGGTCAGGGCCTCGTCCTCGGGCAGTCCGACCAGCCGGCTGACGAGGTCCTCCCCCGGCTCGCGCCGCAGGCGCGCGAAGTGCTGCCGGAGGAAGGCGTGCATGGCCCGCAGGGCGCGCTCCGCGGCGACGTACCGGCGGAAGGGCAGGCCGGGGTCGAGGGTGGCTGCCGCCGCGGCGCCCCACCGCAGAAAGTCCTCGCGCCGGCCGGTCGGCACGCCGAGCAGCTCGGCGATGACGAGCACCGGCAATTGGGCGGCGTACGTGCCCACGAGGTCCACCTCGCCGGTCCGCCGCTCCAGCTTGTCGAGCAGGCGGTCGGCCGTCCCCTGGATCGACGGCTCGAACTGCGCGGTGGCCCGCGGCGTGAACGCCCGGTTCACCAGCCGGCGGAAGCGGGTGTGGTCGGGCGGGTCGACCACGAGCATGGACGGCGGTTCCGCGACGCCCGACGCGTCGAGGTCGTCACCGAAGGCCAGCGCCCACCGGACCCAGCCGGGGGCGGCGGAGCGGTCCCAGCCCACGCCGAAGCTCTCCGAGCGCAGGACCTCGCGGGCCACCGCGTGCGACGTCGTCGCCAGGCCGAGGCTGCTCGGGACCAGCGGCCCCCGCGCGCGGAGCTCCTCGTAGAGGGGAAAGGGGTCGTCCCGGACCGCCCGGTCGCGCAGGAACCGCGCGACGGGGTCACCGGCCCGAACGCTGCGCCGGAGGTAGGCGGCCGGCAAACCGTGGCGCACACCCCACCGGACGACGGTGCGCGCGGGACGCAACGGAAGGGCCCGGGCCGGCGCGCTGTCCATCGGCGCAGTCTGGCAGCGCACCGGCACCGGGCCCAACCGGTGGTGGCGTCACCCGGAGGGAAATCCTCCGGGCGTCACTCGGGAGCGGGGGCCTCGCTCGGGTCGCCGTTCCAGTCCTTGCCCGCGACGTCGGCGTTCTCCGACGCGCTGTCGGTCTGTCCGGCGACGGCCTCCACCATCTCCTCGTCGGAGAGGCCCGCTCCGGCGGCCTCCGTGCCGTTGCCCGGCTCGCTCATCTCGCGGTTCCCTTCGCTGTCGGAACACGGTCCCGAGAGCCCTCCCCGGTCAGCGGCGCCGGCAAACCACCGTGCCGGTCATGCCGGGTCACGGGTCCTGCGCCGGCCCGAGCTCGAACCAGACGCGCTTGCCGCCCTGGTGGTCCTCGCTCCCCCAGCGGTCGGCGATCTCCTGGACCATCCGCAGCCCGCGACCCCGGGGGCGTGCCCGCGAGAGCTCCTGGACCACCGGACGCACCGACGACCCGTCCCGCACCGCGATCCGCAGCCATCCCTCTGATGACGTCAGTTCCAGGGTCAGGGACGCCTCCCCGCCCACGTGGTCGACCACGTTCGCCACCAGCTCCGTGACGAGCAGCGCCGCGTCGTCGCGGTCCTGCGGGGTTCCCCAGACGCGCAGCAGCTCCAGCACCACGTGCCGGGCAGCCGTGATGCTCGGCGCCGTCGGGACCAGATCGATGCTGGCCGTGAGCGTGGACATGGGACGTTCCGTTCTGCCGGTCGGGTGAAGCGCCGGCCGGACCCCCGGGGTGAGCGGCGGCGGGGAGGCGCATTCCGTTGGGCACAACAGAACACCACCCGAACCCGAGCAGGCAAGCCCCGTTGCGTGTAACACGGGTTGCATGTCACAGCGATCGCATGCGACGCTCATTCAGTAGATCGCGCACAACCGATGTGGAACCCATCGACGGAGGAGCAGCCGTGACGCAGCCGGACGCCGGCAACGGCGCCCCGCCGACCGACCCCGCGGGGCGCGCGCTCGATGATCTGGTCGCCGCGATCGACCGGTCCGTGGAGGAGCTGCAGCGCGCCCGCGCCCGCGCGCTCTCACTGCGCGACCAACGGCGGTCGGGTCGGGCGTGGCTCGACATCGTCAGCGGCGAGGAACGCCCCCTGGTGGTGGAGCGGATCTCCACGGTCCTCTCCACCCTGGCCAAGGCCGGACACACCTGGCGCCGGGAGCAGGCATCTGCGCTGCAGGCCGAGCAGGTGAGCATCAACCGGATCGCCGCGCTCTTCGGCGTGACCCGGCAGCGCATCTCCGCACTGCTGAAGGAATGAGGCTGGTCGGGGCCGGCGACGGATCCTAGGCGATGAGCTGGTCGATCGCCTTGTAGACGCGCTGCTCCGACACCGGGCGCGGGGTTCCGATGCCCTGGGCGAAGAGACCGACCCGCAGCTCCTCGATCATCCAGCGCACGCGCGCCACCGGGTCGTCCGGCGCTCCCGTCTCGGGCAGCTGACGGCGCAGCTGCTCGTACTCCGCGGTGACGGCGGCGACCTGCCGCATCCACAGCTCGTCACGGGCGGCATTCGCCGGCAGTTTCTCCAGCCGGTAGGCCATGGCCCTGAGGTAGCGGACGACGTCGGGCAACCGTCTGCGCCCGGTGGCGGCCACGAACCCCCGGTGCAGGAGCCCGCCCATCTGGCGGCGCAGATCGGCGATGGCGGCATCGGGCACCCGCCGTGCCGGTGCCGCGCCGATCGCAACCGCCACCTCGCGCGCCTGCGTCAGGACCGCCTCCACCTTCTGCACGGTGTCGACCGTCAGTCGGTGCAGCTGGGCCCTCGCGGTGTCCACCAGGGCGGTGAAGGCCGCCTCGTCGCGCGGCGGCCCGCCTGCCGCGGCGATCAGCTCGTCCGCGGCGGCGTCCACGCAGTCGGCGACGAGATCGGCGATCTCCCCGTCGGGATTGAACTGCAGCGCCAGCCGGCTGCGCGGCGACAGCCCCTTGACCACCTGCTTGGCCGGGGAGCCGGCGACGAGCACGACCAGGCGCCGAGCCCCACGCCAGGTCAGCCGCTGCGCCTCCGCCTCCGTGGGCACGACCCGCACGCCGACGGTCTGCCCCTCGTCCACCAGCGCGGGGAATGCCGTCACCACGTGCGAACCCCGCTGCACCTCCACCGTGCGCGGCAGGGTGCCGAAGTCCCACGTGGTCAGCCCGGTGCGCTCCAGTTCCGCGGCCGCGCGGGCGAGGCTCGCACGGGCCTTCGGCGCGACCTGCGCCTTGAGCGCGGCGAGGTCCTTTCCGATGGCCAGCGGGCGCTGCTGGTCGTCGAGCACCCGGAACGTCGCGCGCAGGTGGTCGGGCACCTGCGCCGGGGCCCACGCGTCTGGGGTGATGACGACGGCGGCCGAGCGGCGCAGTTCGCGCTCCAGCGCCGGCAGCAGGGGCTCGCCAGGGTCGATCCGCGGCAGCACCTCGCGCACCCGATCGGGGATCGGAACCAGCGCGCGGCGCACCTGCTTGGGCAGCGTGCGCAGCAGCGCCGTCACCAGTTCCTCACGCAGCCCGGGCACGGTGAAGGCCAGGGACTCCCCCGACGTCTGCGCCGCCACCCCGTCGAGGACCGCCAGCGGCACGTCGACGGTGACACCGTCCTCGGCGGACCCGGGGGCGAACGCGTAGGAGAGCGGCAGGGTGAGGCCACCGCTCGACCCGCCCGGCCCACCCACCAGGTGCACCTCGTCGGGATAGTCCTCGACGCGCACCTGGCCGGCCGCGGCGGCGTTGGTGAGCATCTCCGGGGTGAACGTCAGCAGGTCCGGGCGGTTACGTCGCTCGGACTTCCACCAGCGGTCGAAGTGCCGGGTCGAGACGACGTCGGCGGGGATCCGGGCGTCGTAGAGCTCGAAGACGGTCTCGTCGTCGACGGTGATGTCGCGGCGGCGTGCCCGCTCCTCCAGCGCGGCGACCTGCTCGAGGGCCCGCTGGTTGTCGGCCCAGAACCGGTGGTGCGTCGTCCACTCGCCCTGCACCAGGGCGTGGCGGATGAACAGCTCCCGGGAGACGACGGGGTCGATCGAGCCGTACTGCACCCGGCGCCCGACGACGAGGGGCAGGCCGTAGAGGGTGACGCGTTCCGTGGCGACGACGGAGCCGCGCTTGGCGTCCCAGCGCGGTTCCGAGTACTGCCGCTTGACCAGGTGCTCGGCCAGCCGCTCGACGGTCTCCGGGTCGATCCGCGCGACGGTGCGGGCGAACAGCCGGCTGGTCTCGACCAGCTCGGCCGCCACCACCCAGCGCGGCGGCTTCTTCGCCAGCGGGGTGCCCGGCGCGATCACGAACCGGGTGTTGCGGGTGCCGAGGTATTCGCGCCCGGGGCGTCCCGGCTTGCCGTCGCGTCCTTTCACCGGCTCCATCTGCAGGCCGACGTGGCTGAGCAGCCCCGCCAGCAGCGCGGTGTGGATGCCGCGCTCGTCGGGTTCGGTCGCCGGCTCCCCGACCTGCATGCCGAGGCGGCGGGCGGTGCCTCGCAACTGGCCGTGCAGGTCCTGCCACTCGCGGATGCGCAGGTAGTGCAGGAACTCGCGCTTGACCGTGCGGCGGAACTGGTTGCCCGACAGCGCCTCCTGCTGCTCGGCGAGGTAGCGCCAGAGGTTGAGCAGGGCGAGGAAGTCGGAGTTCTCGTCGGCGAACCGGGCGTGCAACTGGTCGGCCGCCTGCTGGTGCTCGGTGGGGCGCTCCCGCGGGTCCTGGATGGTGAGGCCGGCCGCGATGACGAGCACCTCGTCGAGCACCCCGCGCTTGTCCGCCTCGACGACCATGCGGGCCATCCGCGGGTCCAGCGGCAGGGCGGCCAGGGCGCGACCGGTCTCGGTGAGCTTCCCGTGCCCGTCGAGCGCGTGCAGCTCCTCGAGCAGCGCGAGCCCGTCGGCGACGGCGCGGCGATCGGGCGGATCGACGAACGGGAAGTCCTCGACGTCGCCGAGGTCCAGGGCGGCCATCTGGAGCAGGACGGAGGCGAGGTTGGTCCGCAGGATCTCGGGGTCGGTGAACTCGGGACGGCTGTCGAAGTCGTCCTCCGTGTACAGCCGGATCGCGATGCCGGGGCCCAGCCGCCCGCACCGGCCCGACCGCTGCCGCGCCGAGGCCTGGCTCACCGGCTCGATCGGCAGCCGCTGCACCTTCGTGCGATGGCTGTACCGGGAGATGCGCGCGGTCCCGGGGTCGATCACGTACCGGATACCCGGAACCGTCAGCGACGTCTCGGCGACGTTGGTGGCGAGCACGATCCTCCGTCCCGTGTGGGGCGCGAAGACCTTGTGCTGGTCGGCGGCCGACAGCCGCGAGTACAGGGGCACGATCTCGGTGAACGGCAGGTCGGGCTCGGCGAGCGCGTCCTGGGTGTCGCGGATCTCCCGCTCACCCGCCAGGAACACCAGGATGTCGCCCGGCCCCTCGGAGACGAGCTCGTCGACGGCGTCGAGGACGGCGGTGACCTGGTCGCGATCCGGATCTGCTTCCGGGTCGTCGGGGTCGACGACCGGGCGGTACCGGACCTCGACCGGATAGGTGCGCCCGCTGACCTCCACCACCGGCGCGCCGCTGAAGTGCGCGGCGACGCGCTCCACGTCGATCGTCGCCGACGTGATGACCAGCTTCAGGTCCGGCCGACGCGGCAGGATCTGGGCGAGGTAGCCCAGCAGGAAGTCGATGTTGAGGCTCCGCTCGTGGGCCTCGTCGAGGATGATCGTGTCGTAGTGGCGCAGCAGCCGGTCGTGGGCGATCTCGGCCAGCAGGACGCCGTCGGTCATCAGCTTGACCAGCGTGTCGTCGGACACGTGGTCGCTGAACCGCATCTTGTAGCCGACGACCTGCCCGAGGGGGGTCTCGAGCTCCTCGGCGATCCGCTCCGCCACGCTGCGTGCGGCGATCCGGCGAGGCTGGGTGTGACCGATGCGTCCCCGCACGCCGCGACCGAGCTCCAGGGCGATCTTGGGCAACTGCGTGGTCTTCCCCGACCCGGTCTCACCGGCGACGACGACCACCTGGGAGTCGCGCAGCGCCGCGGCGATGTCGTCCCGCCGGGCGCTGACCGGCAGCTCCTCCGGATACCGGACCACCGGCACGGCGGCCCGGCGGCGGGCGATCCGCTCCTCGGCGACCACGACGTCGGCGGCGATGCGCTCGAGCTGGCGGGCCCGGGCCTGCGGGTCGCGGGTGCGGCGCAGGCCGTCGAGCCGCCGTCCCAGCCGGTGCTCGTCGGAGAGGGTGAGCGCCGGGAGGCGGCTGCGGAGCTCGTCCAGTGGGGCACTCACGGTCGGGCTCGCGTTCCTCTCGGCCAGCAGGGGGTATCGCTGCCAAGGATCGCACTCACCGCGCCCCGACCCGCGACGTCGGCCAGATCACGATTCTTGTACCGCACAACTGTTTGCATGCATCGTGCAACGGGTTGTACCGTGCATTGTCTTTTCATCCCACCGTTCGGAGCATCATGACCGCCCCCGTCGCCACGCCTGGCACGGCCGATCGCGCCGATCGCGAGACCGCGGTACGCCTCCTCTCGGAGCAGGTACCGAGGTTCATGCGGTTGGTGCACGCGCTCAAGACCCAGGCCGCCAAGAACGACAGCGGTGACCGCGCCGCGCTGGTGCTGCTCTTTCCGCTGGTCCGGCTCGGACCGTTGCGGCAGGGCGCACTGGCCGAACTCGTGCACGCCGACCCCTCGACGGTCAGCCGGCACGTCGCCGCCCTCGTGGAGCGCGGCCTCGTCCAGCGGGTGGCCGACGAGTCCGACGGCCGGGCCAGCCGCCTGCACGTCACGGACGCGGGGCACGCGGCCCTCGACGCCTTCCGTCGCGATCGCGAGAACCACTTCGCGCAGGTGACCGCCCGGTGGGACGTCACCGACCTCGCGACCCTGACCACCTTGCTCGGCCGCTTCCTCGACGACATGTCCGCGACGACGGTCGCCGTCCCCGACGCCTGCACCCCTGAGGGCAGCACTCCCACCGACCTCCCGAGAGAGACCCGATGACCCACTCCTCCACCCGCGTGCGCGCGGCCGATCGCCGGGATGCCCGCGCGGCCGCCGCCGCGCCGGACGCCAGCGGCGTCTTCACCCACCGCCAGATCCTCACGATCCTCGGCGGCCTCATGCTCGGCATGTTCCTGGCCGCGCTGGACCAGACCGTCGTCTCGACGGCGATCCGCACGATCGCCGACGACCTGAACGGTTACGACCTGCAGGCCTGGGCGACGACGGCGTTCCTCATCACCTCGACGATCGCCACGCCGCTCTACGGCAAGCTGTCCGACCTCTACGGCCGGCGCCCGTTCTACCTCTTCGCGATCGGCGTCTTCGTCATCGGTTCGATGCTCTGCGGCCTCGCCGACTCGATGTACCAGCTGGCCGCCTTCCGGGCCATCCAGGGCATCGGCGCCGGTGGCCTGATGTCGCTGGCCCTTGCCATCATCGGCGACATCGTCCCGCCGCGGGAGCGGTCGCGGTACCAGGGCATGTTCATGGCCGTCTTCGGCACGTCGAGCGTGCTCGGCCCGGTCATCGGCGGTTTCTTCGCCGGCCAGGAGTCGCTGCTGGGCATCACCGGCTGGCGCTGGATCTTCTACCTCAACGTGCCGCTGGGCATCGCGGCGTTCGTCGTCGTCATGCGGGTGCTGCACCTTCCCCACACGCGCCGCGACCACCGCATCGACTGGCCGGGCGCCTTGGCACTGGTCACCTGCCTGGTGCCGCTGCTGATCGTCGCCGAGCAGGGCCGGATCTGGGGCTGGGGGTCGAACCGCGCGCTGCTCTGCTACGCCATCGGCGCGATCGGGCTCGTCGCGTTCATCGTCGCGGAGCGGGCATACCGGGACGACGCCCTGCTCCCTCTGCGGATGTTCAAGAACCGCAGCTTCGCCGTGAGCAGCGTCGGCAGCATCGTGCTCGGCGCCGGCATGTTCGGCGGCATCCTGCTCCTGCCGCAGTACCTGCAGATCGTGCACGGCTCGAGCCCGACGGTGGCCGGCCTGCAGATGATCCCGCTGGTCGCCGGCATCATGACCGGCGCGATGAGCTCGGGCATCATCATCGGGAAGACCGGCAAGTACAAGATCTACCCGCTGCTCGGCACCGTGTTCATGGTCGTCGCGCTCGTCTCGATGTCGTTCATCATCGACGCCGACACGTCCGTGTGGAGCCTCGTGCCGTTCATGGTGCTGCTCGGCCTCGGGCTGGGCTTCAACTTCCAGCCGGTGATCCTGGCGGTGCAGAACGCCGTCCGCCCTCAGGAGATGGGCGTCGCGACGTCGTCGGTCACGTTCTTCCGTCAGATGGGCGGCACGATCGGGGTCGCGGCCTTCCTGTCGATCCTGTTCACCACGCTGCCGACCAAGATCAGCAACGCGTTCACCTCCGCCGCGGCCACCGACCCGCGGGTCGCCCAGGCGCTGCAGAGCGGCCAGCTGAAGGGGAGCGGCGACCTGTCGGACACCTCGTTCATCCAGAAGCTGCCCGACTTCCTCGCCACGCCGTTCAAGACCGGGTTCTCCGACTCGATCGACCTGGTCTTCCTCGTCGCGGCGGCGGTCGTCGCGGTCGGCTTCTTCGTCATGCTGTTCCTGCCCGAGGTGCCGCTGCGGAACCAGTCGGGCATCCAGGCGCAGCAGTCCGGCGCCGGTGAGATCACCGGGACGGGCACGGCGACCGGTGACGAGACCGCCGCGGACGACGCGGTGCGAGCCGTCGGCGCGGCCGCGCCGACGTCGGTGTCACCGGCCGACGCGACGGCTGCCGGCAACGGCTTCCGGGGCGACGGCATCCCGGGCGACGGCATCTCCGGCAACGGCATCCCGGGCAACGGCGTCCCGGGCAACGGCGTCCGGGGCAACGGCGTCCCGGGCAACGGCATCCCGGGCAACGGCATCCCGGGCAACGGCACCGCGATCGGCGAGCACCCCAAGGGTCACCACCGCCACCGCGCCTGACCGTTGCAGACCGACCGAGGGCTGCCTCTCCGATCGGAGAGGCAGCCCTCGGCGCATGCAGGAGATGTCCGCTGTCTCATGCCGCGCGGCGGCGTGGTGACCACACTCGAACGGCGGACCGTGCCGGTCAGAACGGTGGCGGATCGTCGGCCGCCATCTCAGCGACGGGCGGAGGCGTCGCTTCCGGTTCGGGTCGGGCTACTCGTCGCAGCCCGGGTGGTCGGGTGGTGCGGGTGATGCCCGACGGCGTGGTGACGTGCAGGACACCGTCGGGATCCAGGACGAAGCGCCAGCCCGGAGCGAAAGTCTTCAGCCGGTGGTGACTACGACACAAGCAGCAGAGGTTCGCGCAGTCCGTGTCGCCGCCGCACGAGTGTGGGACGACGTGGTCGAGATCGGCCCAACCCGCTCGCCCTCCGCAGTTGGGAAAGCGGCAGCTCCGGTCTCGGGTGCGGACCCACTCGTCCTGATCGCCGGTGGGCGCATAGGCATTGGTTACTCTGGGACGCCTCAGCACCGCACATCCACAGTCGCGGTCGTCGTGCTCGGGGCATCCGCGGCGCGCCAGACGCTCGAGCTTCGCGCGTGACGCGGTGGCAAGCAGATGCCCCTCGGCATCGGTGATCGCGAAGGTCAGTGAAGCGCCGTCGGGCTGCTGCAGACCGAGAGCGCCGAGCTGGGCCAGCAGCTCGCGCAGGTGCGCCGCCGTGATCGGCTGCCCATTGACGTTTCCCGGCTCGGCCGCGCGCCCGGCGAGCGAGGGCAGCGGCGCGGTCACCTGCAGGCGGGCGGTGACGGCCCGCAGGCGGGTGTCCCAGGGGCGGCGGATCAAGTCGGCCAGCACCTCGGCTCGTAGCTCGCCGATCGGGCGGGGATCGCCATCGCCCTTGAGCATCGCGGCGAGCTGGTCGACCACGTCGTAGCACTCGGCCGACACCGGGGTGGGCAGATCGGCGGCCAGTGTGCTCATCCCTTCGAGAGGCGAGGGGTACGAGCGCACGTCCGCCTGGCGCTGCGCGTCCTTGCGCCGCGCGTCCACCGCCTCCGGGTCGAGCTCCAGCAGCAGTTCCAACGCCCGAGCCTTCAGCCGGCCCAGTGACAAGCCGGTCGCCTCAGCCAGGACTGCGGCCTCGACCGCCCGGGCCATCGCCGGCGCCGTGTGCGCCAGCACATCAGCGATGATCTTGGCGCGAGACTCGTCCAGTCGCCCCTCCGCCTGCGCCGCCCAGGTGGCGGGCAGGCTCTCCCGGTAGATCCATGCCCGCTGAGCCAGGCGGGAGGCAGTTCGACGGCCACAATTCAGCACCATCGCAAGTTCGGCGGTGAAGAATTCCGACACCCCCGGAAGCTCGGTATCGGGGGCCCAGGAACCCTTCTTGGCACCGGGGTGATCGGCGGACGGGTCCAGGGTGTCGGGTGTGTCGTCGGCCAGACCCATGACTAGTTCGGCTTCGTACGCGGCGTCGATCGCGCGACGCGCCTGGACGCGCTGCAGCTCTGCCGCCTTCTGCGCCTTGCTGAGCAGCGCCACGGGCATCCGGCGGTCGGGCAGCGGTTGATCGACCGCCCAGTCGAGCAGCACCCCCTCCACCGTCTGCCACCCCGCCAATCGATCCACGAGTCGAACCTACGTTCGAGGTACGACAATTTCGTCTTCGACGTCTCACGACATCGCGGACGACGAACTTACGGGTTGTGGATTCGGGCGTCTGTCACTTGCGGTGGTCCGGATAGCCGTCAGTGGGGTCAGCAGTCATCCCTGGGAGTGACGTCGAGCTCACGCAGAGGTTCGCCCGTGGCGGCGTCGACGATGGGACATGCAGGTCGCACGACGAATGTCCGGGCGGGTTCGGCCAACGGCACTGAGGGTGCGGGTAGCCGTTGAGCCCGCGCGACAGAGGCGGCTTGGTCCATGGGGACGCCGAAGGCGGCGATGACCCGGCGGACGTCCGCGCCTCGACCGCGATCGCGGTGCTGACCACGCCGTCCGATGGCCCGCGCGACTCCCCGTCGAGCCGAGCCGAGCCGGTCGACCGGCCTACCCTGGCGCGGGTGGGTGCCTCGCTGATCCTGTCCCGCCGCGACCTCGACTTCCTCCTGCACGAGTGGCTCGACGTGGAGTCACTGACCAAGCGGCCCCGGTTCGCCGAGCACTCGCGGGAGACCTTCGACGCCGTTCTCGAGCTCGCCGAGCAGATCGCGACCGACCACTTCGCGCCGCACAACCGGAAGGCAGACGAGAACGAGCCCCGGTTCGTCGACGGCAGGGTCGAGATGGTCCCGGAGGTCGGCCGTGCCCTGCAGGTCTTCGCCGACGCCGGACTGATGGCCGGCTCCTTCGACGAGGAGTACGGCGGCATGCAGCTGCCGCACACCGTCGGGCAGGCCGTGTTCGCCTGGTTCAAGGCGGCGAACGTCGGCACGTCGGCCTATCCGTTCCTCACGATGGGCAACGCCCGCCTGCTGCTCGCCCACGGCAGCCGGGAGCAGATCGACACCTTCGTCCGGCCCGAGCTGGAGGGCCGCTGGTTCGGCACCATGGCCCTCTCCGAGCCGCAGGCCGGCTCGTCACTGGCCGACATCACCACGCGGGCCGAGCCCCAGGACGACGGCACCTACCGGCTGACCGGCAACAAGATGTGGATCTCCGGCGGCGACCACGAGCTGACCGAGAACATCGTCCACCTGGTGCTGGCGAAGATCCCCGGCGGACCGCCCGGCGTGAAGGGCATCTCGCTGTTCATCGTGCCGAAGTTCCTGGTGAACCCCGACGGGTCGCTCGGCGAGCGCAACGACGTCGTCCTCGCCGGGCTGAACCACAAGATGGGCTACCGGGGGACGACGAACACCCTGCTCAACTTCGGCGAGGGCGTGCACACCCCGGGCGGGCGGGCCGGCGCGGTCGGCTACCTCGTCGGCGAGCAGCACCGCGGCCTGACCTACATGTTCCACATGATGAACGAGGCCCGGATCGGCGTCGGCATGGGTGCGACGGTCCTCGGCTACACCGGTTACCTGCACGCGCTCGAGTACGCCCGGACGCGCACGCAGGGACGCCCGGCCGGCGCGAAGGACCCGGGCAGCCCGATGGTGCCGCTCATCGAGCATCCCGACGTCCGCCGGATGCTGCTGGCCGCGAAGTCCTACGCGGAGGGTGGTCTGGCACTTGGCCTCTACTGCGCACGACTGGTCGACGAGGAGCAGACGGCGGAGTCCGAGGCCGACCGCGCACGCGCCCACCTGCTGCTGGACATGCTCACCCCGATAGCCAAGGCGTGGCCCTCGCAGTGGGGTCTGGCCGCGAACGACCTCGCCATCCAGGTGCACGGCGGGTACGGCTACACCCGCGACTACCCGGTCGAGCAGTTCTACCGGGACAACCGGCTCAACCCGATCCACGAGGGGACCAACGGTATCCAGGCCCTGGACCTGCTGGGCCGCAAGGTCGTGATGCAGGGCGGCGCGGGCCTGGCGCTCCTCGGCCAGACGATCGCCGCGACGACGTCCCGCGCCGCCGGCACCGAGTGGTCGGGCTTCGCCGCCGACCTCGACGCCGCGGTCGCGCGGATGGGTGCGGTCACCGCCACCCTCTGGGGCACCGGCGATCCGGAACTCGCGCTGGCCAACGCGCACGTCTACCTGGAAGCGGCCGGGCACCTCGTCCTCGCCTGGATCTGGCTGGAACAGGCGCTGGCGACCGGGTCGGCCGACAGCGACTTCCACCAGGGAAAGCGGCAGGCTGCGCGCTACTTCTGGCGTTGGGAACTCCCACGCGTGCATGCGCAGTTCGACCTGCTCGAGTCGCTCGACCGGACCGTGCTGGACGCCGACGACCGCTGGTTCTGACAGACGAAGAAGCGCCCCGCCCCTCCGGGAGGAGGAGCGGGGCGCTCGAGCTCTGTACTGGGTGCCAGTGGCGCTACGCGCTGACGGCGGCGACGGGCTCGGCGGCGTGCCGCGTGCCCGACGGCCGCTCGGCGCGCTGCTCGCGCTCGTAGCGGGCGGTGGTCTGCGCACCCAGCCCGATGACCACGGCGGTCAGGAGCAGGAACCCCAGCAGGGTCACGGCCGGCCACAACATCATTCTTGGATCTCCCCCATTGCATCGGGTGCACCGGCCGGGTCAGGGGCCGGCGACGCGTCGTCTGGGACTTCCTTCCCCACTCGATGGTCATCTCAATCGTCGGATCGTGCCGTTCACCTGACCGTGTGTGACGGGCTTCACCCCCATCGGCCGGACCCGTCCCGAACTTGACCGATATTCCGGGGCCCATGTCGGAGCCGATCCCTCCGACAGGGCCCCGGCCGACACGCCGTGTCACCGGATGCGGCATGGAACAGGACCGTCCGGGGCATCCCCCGGGCTGCACTCACCGCCCGACGGAGGACCAGATGGCCGCTTCCAGCAGCTCGAACCGAACCAACCAGTCGCGGTTCGAGAACAACCGGGCCCAGGCGAGCGACCCCGCCCCCGACAACGACAAGATCAGCGGCACGCGCGCCGACTTCGCCCCGAAGGGCGCCGACCCGAAGCCGACCACCGGCGGCACGGTCAAGCGCACGCTCAAGGAGTTCAGCGAGGACAACCTCACCGACTGGGCGGCCGCCCTCACCTACTACGGCGTCCTCGCGCTCTTCCCGGCGCTCATCGCGCTGCTGTCGATCATCGGTCTGCTGACCGACCCGAAGACGCTCACCGACGCACTCACCGCCGTCGTACCGGCCAGTGCCGCGAAGACGCTGAACCCGGTGATCGAGCAGCTCGCCGGCAACACCGCCCCCGTCGGTTTCGGCCTGATCCTCGGCCTCGTCGGCGCCGTCTGGTCGGCGTCCGGCTACGTCGGTGCCTTCACCCGCGCGGCGAACGTCGTCTACGAGACGCCCGAAGGCCGCAAGATCTGGAAGCTCAAGCCGCTCCAGCTGCTGGTGACCCTCGTCGGCATCCTCTTCGCCGCCGTCATCGTGTCCCTGCTCGTGCTCAGCGGGCCAGTCGTGGACGCGATCGCCCGGGCCATCGGGATCGGCGAGACGGGCGTGACCATCTGGAACATCGTCAAGTGGCCGGTCGTGCTGGTCGTGCTGGCCCTGATGATCGCCGTCCTCTACTACTCGACGCCCAACGTGAAGCTGCGTGGCTTCAAGTGGGTCAGCCCCGGCGCCGGGGTGGCCATCGTGGTCGCCATCGTCGCGTCCGCGCTGTTCGCCTTCTACGTGGGCAACTTCGGCAGCTACAACAAGACCTACGGCGCACTGGCCGGCGTGGTCGTGTTCCTGATCTGGTTCTGGCTGATCAACGTCGCACTGCTCTTCGGCATCGAGCTGGACGCCGAGATCGAGCGGACCACGGAGCTCAAGGAGGGCATCCCGCGGGCGGAGAAGGAGATCCAGCTCGACGCCCGGGAGAACCCGAAGGACAAGCAGACCACCTGACGCACGACAGCACCGGGCGGAGTGCGAGGGCGCGGAGAACGCGTCCCTCCCACTCCGCTCGTGCGTTGCGGGCCGCCTTCTCCCGTCGGCTCGAGTGCCGGTTGACTTCGCGACCCGGCGGGGTAGGGGGGCTCCACTCCCCGCTGCAGAGAGGCAGTCGCGATGAACGCCGACCCGAACGCAGTCACCTCGGACTTCTACGAGTTCGAAGCGCTCCTGGACGACGACGACCGGGCGACAGTGCACCGGGTGCGCACGTTCATGGACGAGCAGGTCCAGCCGATCATCAACGAGTACTGGACCCGGGCACAGACGCCCCGGCACCTCATCCCCGAGATCGCCAAGCTGGGCATCGCCGGCACGCCGTACTCGGGCTACGGCTGCCCGGGGAAGTCCACGCTGCTCGACGGCATGATCGCCATGGAGCTGGCCAAGGGCGACCCGTCGATCTCCACCTTCATGGGGGTCCACGGCGGTCTGGCGATGGGCACCATCTACCTCTGCGGCTCCGAGGAGCAGAAGGAGCGCTGGCTGCCGGCCATGGCGCGCATGGAGCTGATCGGCGCGTTCGGCCTGACCGAGCCCGACTCCGGCTCCGACGTCGCCCGCGGCCTGAAGACCACCTGCCGCCGGGACGGCGACTCGTGGGTGCTGGACGGGCAGAAGAAGTGGATCGGCAACGCCAGCTTCGCTGACCTGATCATCATCTGGGCCCAGGACGTCGAGTCGCAGCGGGTGCTCGGTTTCCTCGTCGAGAAGGGCACCGAGGGCTACTCCGCCGTCGACCTCGAGGACAAGATCGCGCTGCGGGCGGTCCAGAACGCCCTCATCACGCTGGACGGCGTCCGGGTGCCGGAGGAGAACCGCCTGCAGGAGGCGAACAGCTTCAAGGACACCGCCCGCGTGCTGCGCATGACCCGGGCCGGCGTGGCGTGGTCGGCGGTGGGCTGCGCCCGCGGCGCCTACGAGCACGCGCTGCGCTACGCCAACGAGCGCACCCAGTTCGGCCGGCCGATCGCCCAGTTCCAGCTCGTGCAGGACCTGCTGGTGCGCATGCTCGGCAACATCACCGCGTCCGCGGCCCTGTGCGCCCGGTTGTCGCAGCTGCAAGACGCCGGCCGGATGACCGACGAGCAGGCGTCGCTGGCCAAGGCGTTCAGCACCGTCCGCATGCGGGAGACGGTCGGCTGGGCCCGCGAGCTCATGGGCGGGAACGGGATCCTGCTGGAGCACAACGTCGGCCGGTATGTCGCCGACGCGGAGGCGATCTACTCCTACGAGGGCACCCGCGAGGTGAACACCCTGATCGTGGGGCGGGCCATCACCGGCCGCGGCGCGATCGTCTGACGACAGCCCCGGGAGCATCGCAGCGAGGAACGAGCCAAGCGGCCGCGCTGCAGGGGCCCGCCGCGAGCCTGCGAGCGGCGGGGGGCAGCGGGGTCCTTCCACGGGGGCGGAGTCAGACCGTTGTGCATCGTCTGACGACCGGCCGCGCGCGTCAGTGGTGCTGCCACCACCGGGCCGCCGCCTGGGCAGAGGTCAGGTCGTCGAGCTCCACCACCTTGTTCAGCTGACGCAGGTCGTCGGTCGTGAGGTGGGCGCTCACCTCGTTCAGCGCCCTCGGCAGCTCGTCCCCCCAGCGCTCGACGGCGGCAGTACGCACCAGCGGGACGATGTTCTCGGCCGGCTGCAGCCCCCGGTCGTCGTCGAGCAACATGATCCTCGCGTTGGTCAGCCGGGCGTCGGTCGTCTCGAGCAGCCCGACGTCGATCTCGCCGGCGAGGAGCGCCTCCACGGTCGCGGCTCGCGACGGCATGGCCCGCACCTGACGGAAGTGCAGCCCGTACGTCTTCTCGAGCCCTGGCAGGCAGAGCGGCCGGTCGGGGCACTCCGGCGGCGCCCCGAAGGTCAACGTGGCTGCGAGGGCGCGGAGGTCGGACAGCCGGCGAACCCCGTGCTCGCCCGCGAAGCCGGCCGTGACGGCGAACCCGTTCTGGTCCTCGGCCGGAGCCGGATCGAGGACCGTCACACCGCGGCCGCCCAGGGTCCGCATGAGTACGGCGTGCATCTCCGCCGGTACCGACGGCAGGTCCGTCGCGGTGGGCCGGGCGAACCTCAGCGCCGTCCCGAGGTAGTCGATCACCACGTCGACCACGCCCTGCTGGAGCGCGGGCGCCACGACCTCGCGGGGGCCGACACCGTGCTCGACCGACACCGGTAGGCCGGCGCGCCGGGCCGCCTGGGCGTAGACCTCGACGAGCGTCTGGTTCTCGGGGAAGTCGTACGAGGCGAACCTGATCGTCGACGCCGCGGTGGTCGGCGTCGCCTGATCCCCGGCATCCGGAGAGCAGCCCACGACCACGAGCAGCAGCGTGAGGACGGCGAGTATGCCTGCGGGTCGAGGCCGCACGAGCGCCTCCTCCCGAGCGGGGGGCACGGGCGGACAACCGTAACGCCGGAGCGGGACGAAAGGGGGTGCCCTCGACACCGGTCCGGGTGGAGCATCAGCGGGCATGGCGTCGCTGCCACAGGCACCGCCCGATCCGGTCCAAGCGGTTGCGGTCGACCGGCCGGAACCGCCGGCCATCCAGCGCGTCCGCAGACGCCGCCGGCCCTCCGGCGAGGCCCCGCCCCTGCCGGCCCACCTCAACGCCTCGGGCAAGTGGTGGCTGAGCCTCAGTGCCCTCGTCGTGGTCGCCTGGGGCGTCGTCATCGTCACGAACACCGTCACCTTCGTCGACGTGGCCGACACGTGGGTACTGCAGGCCCTCGCGGACGTCCGCACCCCCGGGCTGACCCGCGCCGCCGACGTCGCGGGCGTCCTTGCGACCAGGCAGGCGCTGTACGTCCTCTGGCTGGTCAACCTCGTGGCGCTCGCCGCCCTCCGCCGATGGCGGCACCTCTTCGTCTGGCTCGGTGCCGGGCTCGTCGTCGTGCAGATCGGCAGCGGCCTGGTCAGTCTCATGGCTCGGCCGCGGCCCTACGACGTCGAGATCATCGGTTCGTGGGCCGGCTTCTCGATGCCGTCGTTGCCGATGGCGGCCCTCAGTGCCTTCCTCATCAGCATGGCCTACGCCTTCATCCCGGCCGGCCGGTTGCGGACGAGGGCGAAGTACGGGATCGCAGTACTGCTCGCCGTCACCGCGCTGTCCCGGCTCTACCTGGCGCAGGACCATCCGACCGACATCGTGGCGGGAGTCATCTTCGGGGTCGCCGTCCCGCTGGCTGCCTTCCGACTCCTGGCCCCCAATGACGTCTATCCGGTTCGCTACACCCGGGGCCGCCCGGCTCACCTGGACGTCACCGGCGCGCGCGGCGACGCGATCATCCGTGCGCTGCAGGACCAGCTGGGTCTGATCGCGAGCGAGGTGAAGCCCTTCGGCCTGGAAGGGTCCGGCGGGTCGACGCCGCTGCGGATCTGCGTCAAGGGAGATCCGGACACCTACGTGTTCGGCAAGCTCTACGCGGCCACGCACGTGCGCTCCGACCGCTGGTACAAGCTCGGCCGGACACTGCTCTACGGCCGGCTGGAGGACGAGAAGCCGTACCACAGCGTCCGCCGGCTGGTGCAGTACGAGGACTACATCCTGCGCCTCATGTCCGACGCGGACCTGCCCGTGGCGCATCCCCTGGGCATCGTGGAGATCACGCCCGAGCGCGAATACCTGCTGGTCAACGAGTTCTTCGACGGCGCCCAGGAGATCGGCGACGCCGAGATCGACGACGCCGTCGTCGACCAGGGGCTGTCCGTCGTCCGGAGGATGTGGGAGATCGGGCTGGCCCACCGCGACATCAAGCCGGCGAACCTGATGGTGCGCGACGGCACGCTGCTCGTCATCGACACGGCGTTCGCCGAGGTGCGGCCGAGCCCGTGGCGGCAGGCCGTCGACCTGGCCAACATGATGCTGGTCCTGGGGCTGCGAGTCGGCGCCGAGCGGGTGTACGTCCGGGCCCGGCGGCACTTCTCCGACGAGGAGATCGCCGAGGCCTTCGCCGCGACGCGCGGGCTCACCATGCCCTCCCAGCTGCGCCACATGTTGCGGCAGCAGGGCAAGGATCTGCACGGCGACTTCCTGAAGCTCCTGCCCTACCGGCTTCCCCCGATCCGGATCCAGCGCTGGACCTGGCGGCGCGTCGTGCTCACCGTGTCGGCGCTCTTCGTGCTGGCGCTCGTGGGCTTCCTCGTCGGCGGCACACTTCTCAAGCCGCCGCTGTGATGGCCATCGCCGTGAGGACCGCCGTCCCGAGGCCAGCCGCCGGGCTGCTGATCCCGCTCGTCGCGGCGCTGACCGTGACCGGGTGCGCAAGCGACACGACCGCCACGCCGCGCCAGCCCACCTGCCCGGTGGAGGGGGACGAGACCGCGTCGAACGCGGTCGTCCTGATGGCCCAGGCGGTGCCCACAGCCAGTTGGGTGCCCTGCCTGCGCCCGGACACCCTGCCGGGGGGCTGGTCGTACGAGACGCTGGACGTGCGCAACAACGTGTCCCGGTTCTGGCTGACCTCGGACCGGGACGGGGAGATGGCGATCGAGGTCCGGCTCGAGAAGTCGTGCAGCACGGCCGGGACGACGGAGATCCCGACCGACCGCAACGGCATGCTGCGCTACGAGCGGGTCACCGAGACGACGCCGGAATACCACGGGAAGCGCTACTACGTGTTCGACGGCGGCTGCATCACCTTCGTCTTCAAGCTCACCGGTAAGCCCGGTCAGACCCGCGGGGAGCCGCTGGCCCTGGCCACGCAGGCGGTGAGCGCGGTCAGCCGCGCGGACCTCGCCGCCCAGGTACGCGAGGAGAGCGACGGCCGGCTCCGACTCGATCCTCCGGAAGAGAAGCGATGAGCCATGAGCACCACGGACATCCCCGCCCCGCCGCAACGGCAACCACGCCCCCTCTGGCGTCGGCTCCTCGGGCCGACGATCTCCGTGGCGCTGCTCGTCGCCGTCTTCGCCTGGTTCCTGCCGAAGTTCACCAGCCTCACCGACGTCTGGACGACGGTGCTGTCGATGACCTGGGCGCAGGTGGCCATCCTGCTCCTGGCGGCCGTCTGGAACCTGGCGACCTACCAGTTCGTCGTGCTCAGCACCATGCCGGGGATGACCTTCGGGCAGGCGACCGTCTCGACCGAGACGACCACCGCGGTCTCCAACACCGTGGTCGGCGGGGCGGCGATCGCACTGGGCCTCACCTACGCGATGAACTCGTCGTGGGGCTTCTCGCGGTCGCGGACCTCGGTGTCCCTGCTGCTGTCCGGCCTGTTCAACAACTTCGCCAAGCTCGGGCTGCCGGTGCTGGCCCTCTCGCTCCTGCTCCTGGATTCCAAGCCCAGCATGGCGCGGGTGACGGCCGGGCTCGCGGGGGTGGCGGGGCTGGTGGCCGCCGTCGTCGTGCTCTGGCTGCTGCTCCGCAGCCGGGAGAGCGCCGCACGGGTCGGGACGGTGCTCGGACGCTGGGTCTCGGCGGTTCTCCGACTCTTCGGCCGTCCGCCGGTCCAAGGCTGGGACCGGGCCATGACGAAGTTCCGGGACCGCACCACCCTGCTGCTGCACGCGAGGTGGTATTGGATCACCCTGGCCACGCTGGTCAGCCACCTGTCGCTGTTCGTCGTCCTCCTGCTGGCCCTCCGCTTCGTCGGGGTCGACAGCGGCGCGGTGAGCTGGATCGAGGCGTTGGCCGTCTTCGCCTTCGCCCGGCTCCTCACGGCGATCCCCTTCACCCCCGGTGGGCTCGGCGTGGTCGAGTTCGCGCTCATCACCGGACTCTCGGCCGCGGGTGGTGCGCGAGCGGCGGTGGCGGCTGCGGTGCTGATCTTCCGGGCGCTCACCTACGTCCTGCCGATCCCGCTCGGCCTGGTCACCTACGTGATCTGGCAGCGCAAGAAGTCGTGGCGCCGGGCTCCGAACTCGGCACCGCGCACCGACCTGGTGCCGGAGACGGTGTGACCGCGCCGGCCCTGGCCCGGCCGACGACCCTCCTCCGGAAGTGGTCGGACCTGTGGGTGCTCGCGGTGGGCGTCGCCGTGCTGGTCCTCGCCTCCCTGCCGGTCCACCCCGATCGCGTCTCCGACGCCGAGGCGGCCGTGTTCCGGTTCCTGAACGGCACCACCGTGCTGCCGTTCGTCGTGGTCTGGCCGGTCATGCAGCTCGGCAACGTCCTGGTGGTCCCGGTGAGCGCCGCCGTGGCCGCCGCCCTGCGGCGCTGGTGGCTGGCCGTCGAGCTACTCGTCGCCGGCGCCGGCACGTACCTGCTCGCCAAGGTGGTGAAGGGGATCGTCCCCCGCGGGCGCCCGGCCGGACTGCTGGACGACGTGGTGATCCGGGGCGCGGCCGCGATGGGCCGCGGCTTCGTCTCGGGCCACGCCGCCACGCTGGCGGCGCTTGCTGCGGTCGCCTGGCCGTGGCTGGGACGCCGCGGCCGGATCGCGGCGACCGCGGTGGTCGTGGTCGTGTGCCTGACCCGCATCTACGTCGGGGCGCACCTGCCCCTCGACGTGGTCGGTGGAGCCGGGCTCGGCCTGGCCGTGGGCGGCGCCGTCCGGCTGCTGCTGGGACGGCCGGCCTGATGCTCGTCGACTCCCGCCGCGGGCTGCTGGTCAGCGGTTGCCTCCTGGTCGGGGCCGCCGTGGTGACCGTCCTCTACCTGCTGCCCGCGACCCGGCCGGGAGTGCAGACGGTGGACGACGCCGTGTGGCGGTTCGTCGTGTCCATCGAGAACAAGCCCACGACCGCCGTCTCCGTGGCCCTGTCCTGGCTCGGGGGCGGGTGGGTGGACTGGCCGCTGCGGATCGCGGCCCTGTTGCTGCTCGCCTGGCGGCGGCACTGGCTGCGCCTGGCCGCGTTCGCGCTGGCCGTCGCCACCAGCGAGGCACTGATTTGGTGGATGAAGGCGGCGATCGACCGTCCACGCCCACCGAGCAGCCTGATCGCGACGACGGGAGCGTCCTTTCCCTCCGGTCACGCGATCGCGAGCGCGGTCACCGCGGTGGGCCTGGTCCTCGTGCTGGCCGCGCCCGGGCGGGAACGGTGGCGATGGGAGGTGCGCGCCGTCGAGTTTACGGCCGTCATGGCGCTCTCCCGGGTCTACCTGCGGGCGCACTGGCTGACCGACACGGTGGCCGGGGCACTGCTCGGGGCCGGGCTCGCCCTGGGCTGGCCGGCTCTGCTGATGGCCCTCCGGTACCGCCGCGGCGCCACCGCACCGACGCCGTGACACGGCCTGCCGGGTCCGGTCGGCTGTGGTTCAGTGAACGGAGTCACACTGCGCCCGGGGGCGGCGCTCGCCCCTCTCCCGTGCGCGCATGCGCAGCGCAGCGCTGTAGAGGAGATCGCCGATGGCCCAGCCCGCGTCCGGTTCGCCCCGTCCCACGAAGCAGTCCCGAACGAAGCCGGCCGAACCGGCGGCGCGGAACGCACCGTCCGACGGACCCGCGCCCGAGGGCGCCGCCGAGGTCGGCCTGCCGCTGGACATGGTGCTCGTCGACGCGGCCCGCGGTCCGCTGCGCAGGCTGGTGCCGCCCGCGGGCACCGCGTTGCGGTTCGGGTCCGCCCTGGCGCGCCGGCCCGGGGCCGTCGCCGGCCGCGCCGGGGAGCTGGCGCGGGAGCTCGCCCGCATCGCCGCCGGCAACTCCGAGCTCGCGCCGGGCAGGAAGGACAAGCGGTTCAGTGACCCGGCCTGGACGGGCAACCCGCTGCTCAAGCGGGCGATGCAGGCGCACCTGGCCGCCGCGCGCACGGCCTGGGAGCTGATCGAGGACGCCCACCTCGACTGGCAGGACGACGAACGCATCCGGTTCAGCGCCACCAACCTCGTCGACGCCCTCGCGCCCAGCAACGTCCCGGTGGTCAACCCGCTGTCGCTCAAGGCGGCCATCGACACCGGTGGGCGCAGCGCGGTCCGGGGCCTGACGCAGTTCGTCAAGGACCTCGCCACGCCGCCCCGGGTGCCCTCGATGGTCGACCCGGATGCGTTCTCGGTGGGCGAGGACCTCGCCACCACGCCGGGCGCCGTCATCTTCCGGACCGACGTGTTCGAGCTCATCCAGTACCGGCCGTCGACCGAGACGGTGCGGGAAGTGCCCCTCCTCATGGTCCCGCCGACGATCAACAAGTTCTACATCGCCGACCTCGCCCAGGGCCGCAGCATCGTCGAGCACTACGTCGCCAGCGGGCAGCAGGTCTTCATGATGTCGTGGCGCAACCCCGACGAACGGCACGCCGAGTGGGGCCTGGACGCCTACGGGCAGGCGATCCTCGACGCCATGGACGCCGTCGAGCGCGTCACCGGGCAGCAGAAGGTGGCGCTGCAGGCCTTCTGCTCCGGCGGGATCATCACCTCGATGCTGCTGGCCCACCTGGCCGCGACCGGCCGGCTCGACCGGGTGGCCGGGCTGAGCCTGGCCGTCACGGTGCTCGACTGGCAGAAGGCCGGCACCGTCTCCGCCCTCATGGACGAGGAGTCGGTGAAGGCCGCGACCGAGAAGTCGCGGCGGAAGGGCTACCTGGACGGCGCCCAGCTCGCCGAGGTGTTCGCCTGGCTGCGGCCCAACGACCTGGTGTGGAACTACTGGGTGAACAACTACCTGCAGGGCAAGAACCCACCCAACTTCGACATCCTGTACTGGAACGCCGACACCACCCGGATGAGCGCGCACCTGCACCGCGACTTCATCGACGTCGCCCTCGGCAACGCCCTCACCGAGGCCGGGAAGAGCACCATGCTCGGGACGCCGGTGGACCTGTCGACGGTGACCGTCGACTCCTACGTCACCGCCGGCATCGCCGACCACCTCTGCCCGTGGCAGTCCTGCTACCGCAGCACCCAGCTGCTGGGCGGGCGGAGCCGGTTCGTCCTGTCGACCAGCGGTCACATCGCCTCGCTGGTCAACCCGCCGGGCAACCCGAAGTCGACGTTCCAGGTGGCCGCCGAGACGCCGGCCGATCCAGAGGAGTGGCTGGCATCGGCCGAGACGGTCCAGGGCTCGTGGTGGCCGGACTTCATGACCTGGCTCGGTGAGCGGTCCGGGGAGGAGATCCCGGCGCCGACGGCCCTCGGTGGCGGGGGCCTGACCGAGCTGGCCGACGCGCCCGGCACCTATGTCTTCGACAAGTAGGGCGGCGCGGCCACCGCGGGGTTCCGGCGACGTCGTCCGGTCGGTCTCCGTCGGCGGCCGGACGCTGCGCGTGTCGGTGCGCCGCGGGACGGACCCGTCCGTGCCGGCACTGCTGCTGATGAACGGCATCGGGGCGAGCCTGGAGGTGCTGCAGCCCTTCGTCGACGCATTGGATCCCCGCCGCAGCGTCGTCCGGTTCGACGTGCCCGGGGTCGGGGGCTCCCCGCGGCCCGTCGTCCCCTACAACCTGCCGACGTTCACCCCGGTCGTGGCCGGCATGCTGACCCGCATCGGCTTCGACGAGCCCGTCGACGTGCTCGGCCTGTCGTGGGGTGGCGGGCTGGCGCAGCACTTCGCCGTCCAGCACCGGCGCCGGTGCCGTCGGCTGGTGCTGGCCGCGACGGCGACGGGCACCCTGATGGTGCCGGCCCATCCCCGGGTGCTCTCCCGCATGCTCACGCCGCGTCGCCACCGCGATCCCGAGTACGCGCGGCGGATCGCCGGTGAGATCTACGGCGGCACCGTCCGCGGCGATCCCGCACGCGCCGCGCGGGCCCTGCACGCGGCCACCCGGCTGGGCCCGCGGCGGGGGTACTACTACCAACTGGCCGCCAGCACCGGCTGGAGCAGCCTGCCCTTCCTGCGGCTGATCCGGCAGCCGACGCTGATCGTGGCCGGCGACGACGACCCGATCATCCCCGTGGTCAACGCGCGCGTGATGGCCCGGCTCCTCCCCGACGCGCGCCTGCACCTCTACCGCGGCGGGCACCTGGCCCTCGTCACGGAGGCTCATGACCTCGCGCCGGTCATCGAGGAGTTCCTCGACGCCTGAGCCGGGATCGACCGGAGGCACGCGGTCCCCCCTTCCGGATGACCCGACGCGGCCGGTCACTGGACTCGCTACAGCTTCTCCCGCCGGCGCCGATGTCTGGGTCGAGGGCGCCGACGCGGCGCCCCGGAGGAGCGAGAGGGACCGCCATGACGCCGGAGGCCGACGCGACGTCGACGCCGACGACCCCATCAGCGCCCCGGCACCGGATCGTGCTGCTCGTGCTCGCCATCGCCGCCGCGGCGCTCGCCCTCGGCGTCGGCGTCCTCCCCCGGCTGCCCGGACCCGCGGAGACGCTGGGTCTGCCCTGGATCGCGTGGGTGGCGGCGTTCTTCGCCGGCGAGCTGCTCGTCGTGCACATCCAGCTGCAGCGGGACTCGCACTCCTTCTCCATGACCGACCTGGTCCTCGTGGCCGGGCTCTACCTCACCGCGCCCGTCGATCTGGTGACCGCGCAGGTGGTCGGCCTCGGACTGGTCCTGGTGCTGCACCGGCGCCAGTTCGGCCTCAAGCTGGCGTTCAACCTGGCGCAGTACGCCCTCACCGCGGGCCTGGCCGCCACCGTCTTTGCCACGCTGGGGCGCGGCACCCCGCTGTCCGGCGCCTGGGACTGGCTGGCCGCGCTCGCCGCGGTCGCCGTCTCCACCGTGGTGTCCGGGCTGGGCATCTGGGCCGTCATGCGCGTGTCCGGTGTGTCCCTCGCGCTGACGGCACTGTCCCGCATCCTGGGCCTGTCCCTCCCCTTCGCCCTCGGGGTGGCGGCGATGGGGCTGCTGGCCGCGAACACCGCGGCCCAGAACCCCGCGGCGCTCGGGCTGCTGGTGCTGCCGGCCGGCCTGCTGATCGCCGCGTACCGCGCCTACGAGAAGGCGCGCGAGCAGCAGAACAACCTGCGTCTGCTGCACGAGGTCACCTCGCTGCTCTACGACAGCGACGACGCCCCCACGGCGCTGACCGACTTCCTGACCGCGGTCCGCGGCGCCTTCCGCGCCGACAACGCCGAGCTGGTGCTCTTCGGCGAGGGGGACGTCGCCGCCACGTTGAGCCGCAGCCGCGAGGGCGAGAAGCCCGTCGCCCTGCGGCTGCTCGAGCGGACCGAGGACGCCGACGCCCTCGTCGCCTGGGCCACCGAGACCGGCGAGCACACCACGCGCACCGGCCTCGGGCGCGGCTCGGCACTGGACCGCTACACCGACCGGCACGCCCTCAAGGACGCCATGGTGTCGGTGCTGGTCACCGAGGGCCGCGTGCAGGGGCTGCTGCTGGTCACCGGCCGGCTCGGCGACGTCGGCACCTTCGCCGGCAGCGACCTGGCACTGCTGGAGACCTTCGGCCGGCACGTCGCGACGTCATTGGACCGCGGGCGCCTGGAGACCGACCTCCGCCGGGTCATCGAGCTGCAGGAGGAGCTGCGGCACGCCGCGATGCACGACCCGCTGACGGAGCTGCCCAACCGCACGCTGTTCCTGGACCGCACCGAGCACGACCTCCACCTGGCGGGGCGGAACGGGCAGTGGCCCGCGGCCGTCTACATCGACCTCGACGGCTTCAAGCCGGTGAACGACACCTACGGCCACCAGGCCGGCGACCTGCTGCTCCAGGTCTTCGCACAGCGCCTGCACGAGGCCGTCCGCTCCGCGGACACCGCCGCCCGGCTGGGAGGGGACGAGTTCGCCGTGCTCCTGCACGGACCGATCGACACGGCCGGCGTCGAGCAGGTGCTGGCGCGCATCCGCACGGCGCTGGACCTGCCCATCGAGCTGGGTGGCGGCCGCTCGGCGACCGTGGGCGCCAGCCTCGGCGTCGCCTTCTCCAGCGCCGACACCGACATCGACACGCTCATCCGCCGCGCGGACCTGGCCATGTACACCGCGAAGCGCCGCGGCCGCGGGACGTCGGTCTACTGGTCCCCCGAGCTCGAGCCCGCGGAGACGCCGTCGGTGCCGGCCACCGAGCCGTCCGTGGCGCCGACCGCCTGAGGGAACGGTCCGGCCCGGTCAGTGGTGGTACGCGTGGACGACGGCGTGCCCCTTGCCGCGGCCCATCATCACGCGGTTCAGCGGGGTCGTGAGGACGAAGGCGACCACCAGCGAGAAGGCCAGCGACGACCAGAACAGCAGTGAGGTGATGCCGGCGTCCATCGCGCCGGGGACCGCCAGGACGACCGCGTTGTCGATCAGCTCCATGACGGCGATCGAGACGGTGTCGGCCGCGAACGCGACTTTCAGCGCCTGACGGAACGGCAGGCCGGCCCGGACCACGCCCCGCATCGTCAGGGCGTAGCCGAACACGAACGCCAGCGCGATCGACAGCACGACCGTCGCGCCGTTGTGCAGGCCCACCGACGTCCCGATCACCATGCCGAGGACCTCGCCGATCGCGCAGCCGGTCAGGCAGTGCAGCGTCGCCTGCGCCGCCGCCCCCCAGGTCACCCGACTGGTCCCCAGGGCCTCATCACTGTGCTCGTGCACGTCCATCGTGCGGCCACCTCTCGGAAGGATGCCGCCACATATACCCCTCCCGGGTATGTGAGCGCAACTCCTCCGGTCGCCGTCCCGGGTGCCACGCGGACCCGCCGGGCTTAGCCTTCCCGGGTGGCCCCCAAGGACCTGTCCCAGCTGGTACGACGCCGCCTGTGGGAGCTGGCGCGCTCGGCCGACGAAGCATCGCTGCGGGCGAGCCGGATCCTGTCAGCGGAGACGATCTCGCGCATCGCCCGCCACGGAGGCAGCAGCTTCATCAGCGAGGGCGTGGTGACCTACCTCGCCCGGGCGCTCGACGTACCCGAGAACCGTGTGCGCCGAGCGGCCGGCCTGGCCCCCGAACCCGACCCGCGCGAGAGCATCACGACGCGGCCGCACCTGCGTCTGGTTCCCCGGCAGCCCGAGGATCAGGTGAACGAACGCACCACGTGACCGCTGGCTCCGCCGAAGGCCTCGACGGCGAAGCCGCGCACCCGCAGCACGTCGGCCAGCGCACCGTTCATCACCTGCTGCACGGCCGTGTCCATGGCGGCGCCGTGCGCCTGGTCGACGCTCATCCGATCGTGCTGCCGCCAGGTCACGACGATCCCGGCGAGCGCCGGCTCGGGCGTCAGGCAGGCGCCACCGATCGCGCCGTCGGCGCCCGTGGCGTCGTGCAGCGACAGGCCCGCCTCGGCCAGCGCCGCGGCCACCTCGACGACCAGGGTGACCAGCGGGTCGTCCTCCGCCAGCTCGGCGTCCCAGTCGTCGGCGAGCCGGTCGAGCTGCCCACCGAGGTGCGCGAGCCAGGTCCAGTCCTGCGGGGAGGGACGGCGGTGCAGCACGCCGTCGGCCCGGCGGACGCCGTAGACGGGCCGGGCGCTGTCGACGGTCGCGAGCCCGTGCTCGCCGGCCGCCCAGCCGACGTCCGCCCGGTCCGGGAACGGTCCGGCGAGGATCCGGCCGGACTCCTCGCCCTCGTCGACGACCAGCCACCAGCCCTTGCCGATGCCGCCGCCGACAAGAACCTCACCGCTGGGAAGACCCACGCCGCTCACCCTCAATGCGTCCGTACACCCACCGGCGCAGGGGAAGTGCGCCGGTCACCGCCGGTCCGTGGCGGATGAGAGAAAACTAGGCGAGAGGGGCCTTCCCTCCGGCCTCCCGCGACGAGCCCCGGCGACCGCGTTCCCGAATCGTTGCGAACGCCCACTCTCGGCGCCGGTGACCCCTCTCGCGGGTCACCGACTTGTCGACACCCGCACGCCCGTCCCGCGTGGCGGCGCGCCTGTTGGGGTCCGTGACCCCCGCGACCGGCCGGTGCGCCCCGCGTGTCGCTCGGTACGCCGACCCGGGTCGACACCGCTCGCTCCTGCTCATCGGCAGTCGTCGCGGCGTTCTGGACGGCCGGGCCGCGCCACGGGGGTCCGGAGCGTGGAACGATCCGGTGGATGAGCAGCAGGGACGCCGAGGAGCAGCACCTGCGCGATCTCGCGCGGCTGCGCCGCGTCCGCGACCGGATCGACCGGGACTACGCCCAGCCGCTGGACGTCGAGGCGCTCGCCCGGGGCGCGCACATGTCGGCCGGGCATCTGAGCCGCGAGTTCCGGCGGGCCTTCGGCGAGTCGCCCTACAGCTATCTGATGACGCGCCGCATCGAGCGGGCCATGGCCCTCCTGCGGCGCGGCGACCTCAGCGTCACCGAGGTCTGCTTCGCCGTCGGCTCCTCGTCGCTCGGCACCTTCAGCACCCGCTTCACCGAGCTGGTCGGGATGCCGCCCAGCGTCTACCGGCGCGAGGCCGGGCACGACGCTGCCGGGCTGCCGCAGTGCGTCGCGAAGCAGGTCACCAGACCGGTCAGGAATCGAGAAGCACAGGTCGCCGAGCCGTCCCTAGCGTGACGGCCATGGACATCACCATTCACACCACGCCCCTCCCGCACGACGACCCGGAGGCCTCCGTGGCCTTCTACCGGGACACCCTCGGCTTCGAGGTCCGCCAGGACGTCGGCAGCGGCAAGATGCGCTGGATCACGGTCGGCCCTGCGGGTCAGCCCGAGACGTCGATCCTCCTGGCCCCGCCGGCCGTCGACCCCGGCATCACCGACGACGAGCGCCGCACCATCGCCGAGATGATGGCCAAAGGCACCTACGGCTGGATCCTGCTCGCCACGAAGGACCTCGACGCCGTCTTCGAGAAGGTGCAGGCCGGCGACGCCGAGGTCGTCCAGGAGCCCACCCTCCAGCCCTACGGGATCCGCGACTGCGCCTTCCGCGACCCGGCCGGCAACCTGGTCCGCATCCAGGAGGTGGCCTGAGCCATGACCACCATCGAGTCCGTCGTCCTGGACGTCCCCGACCCCTCGGCGGCCGAGGCCTTCTACCGGGCCGCCTTCGGTCTCGACACCCGCCTGGGTGTCCGCGCCTCGGAGGCACCCAGCACCGGTTTCCGCGGCTTCACGCTGTCGCTGGTGGTGTCGCAGCCGAGCACCGTCGACAGCTTCGTCGCGAGCGCACTCGACAACGGCGCCACGGTGCTCAAGCCGGTGGCCAAGAGCTTCTGGGGCTACGGCGGCGTGGTCCAGGCGCCCGACGGCGCCATCTTCAAGGTGGCGACGTCGGCGAAGAAGGACAGCGGTCCGGCTGTCCGGGACGTCGAGCGCTTCGTGCTGCTGCTCGGCGTGCAGGACGTCAAGGCCACCAAGCGGTTCTACGTCGACCACGGCCTGCCCGTCGCCAAGAGCTTCGGCAGCAAGTACGTCGAGTTCGACACCGCCGGCTCGCCCGTCGGGCTTGCCCTCTACGGTCGCCGCGCCGCCGCCAAGGACGCGGGCGTCGGCCCGGAGGGCACCGGCTCGCACCGGATCACGATCCGGAGCGACGCGGGACCCTTCACCGATCCCGACGGATTCGCGTGGGAGGCCGTTCCGGTCCGCACCACGTGATCTCATCCCTCGACCGGGCGAGGGTCCGGTAGACAGACGCTCGACGCGGCGACGCCGACCTCGCCCGATGGATGGAGTTCCGATGAGCACCGCCAGGACAACGAGCACCGCCACGAGAACGGACGCCGAGTTCTCCGCGCGGCCCGCCGCCGACGCCCACGACCTGATCCGCGTGCTCGGCGCGCGCGTCAACAACCTCAAGGACGTCAGCGTCGACATCCCGAAGCGCCGGCTGACGGTGTTCACCGGCGTCTCCGGGTCGGGCAAGAGCTCGCTGGTCTTCGACACGATCGCCGCGGAGTCGCAGCGGCTGATCAACGAGACCTACAGCGCCTTCCTGCAGGGGTTCATGCCGACGCTGGCCCGCCCCGAGGTCGACCTGCTCGAGGGGCTGACGACGGCGATCATCGTCGACCAGGAGCGGATGGGCGCGAACCCCCGCTCCACGGTCGGCACCGCGACCGACGCGAACGCGATGCTGCGGATCCTGTTCAGCCGCCTCGGGAAGCCCTACATCGGCCCCCCGACCGCGTTCGCGTTCAACGTGCCCACGCGCAAGGCGAGCGGCGTCATGAGCACCGAGAAAGGCGGCCGGGTCGAGAAGAACGTCGTCCGCGAGGCCGTCTACCAGGGCGGCATGTGCCCGAAGTGCGAGGGCATGGGCTCGCTCAACGACTTCGACCTCACGGCTCTGTACGACGAGTCGAAGTCGTTGAACGAGGGCGGCCTGATGGTGCCGGGCTACAGCATGGAGGGCTGGTACGGGCGCCTCTTCGTGGGCATCGGCCTCGACCTGGACAAGCCGATCGGGAAGTACACGAAGAAGGAGATGAACGACCTCCTCTACAAGGAGCCGACCAAGATCAAGGTGGAGGGCGTCAACCTCACCTACGAGGGCGTGATCCCGAAGGTCCAGAAGTCGATGCTCTCCAAGGACGTCGAGTCGCTGCAGCCGCACGTCCGGCGCTTCGTGGAGCGGGTCGTCACGTTCACGACCTGCCCGGAGTGCAACGGCACGCGTCTGAGCAAGGAAGCCCGGTCGGCGAAGATCGGCGGCAAGAACATCGCGGACGTCTGCGCCATGCAGATCAGCGACCTCGCCGACTGGGTGCGGAGGCTCGACGAGCCGTCGGTGGCCCCGCTGCTCACCGGCCTGCAGCACCTGCTCGACTCGTTCTCCGACATCGGGCTGGGGTACCTCTCCCTCGACCGGCCGGCGGGCACCCTCTCCGGCGGCGAGGCGCAGCGCACCAAGATGATCCGCCACCTCGGCTCGTCGCTGACCGACGTCACCTACGTCTTCGACGAGCCGACGATCGGCCTGCACCCGCACGACATCGCGCGCATGAACGACCTGCTGCTGCAGCTGCGGGACAAGGGCAACACCGTGCTCGTGGTCGAGCACAAGCCCGAGACCATCGCGATCGGCGACCACGTCGTCGACCTCGGGCCGGGTGCGGGCACGGCAGGCGGCGAGGTGGTGTTCGAGGGCACGGTCGACGGGCTGCGGGCCTGCGGCACCATCACCGGCCGGCACCTGGACGACCGTGCCAGGCTCAAGGACGCGGTGCGCTCGTCGTCCGGTGCCCTGGAGATCCGTGGCGCGTGCACCCACAACCTGCGGGACGTCGACGTCGACATCCCGCTCGGCGTCCTCGTCGTCCTCACCGGGGTGGCCGGGTCGGGCAAGAGCTCGCTCGTCCAGGGCTCGGTGGCCGAACGGGACGGCGTCGTGGTAGTGGACCAGGGCGCGATCCGCGGCTCACGGCGGAGCAACCCGGCGACCTACACCGGGCTGCTCGAGCCGATCCGCAAGGCGTTCGCCAAGGCCAACGGTGTGAAGCCGGCTCTGTTCAGCTCGAACTCCGAGGGCGCGTGCCCGGCGTGCAACGGCGCGGGCGTCATCTTCACCGAGCTCGGGGTCATGGCCACCGTGGAGTCGGTCTGCGAGGAGTGCGAGGGCCGACGGTTCCAGGCGTCGGTGCTGGAGTACACGCTAGGCGGTCGCAACATCGCCGAGGTGCTCGCGATGTCGGTCACCGAGGCCGAGGAGTTCTTCGGCGCCGGCGAGGCGAAGACGCCGGCCGCGCACACGGTTCTCGACCGGCTCGCCGACGTCGGCCTCGGGTATCTCACGCTCGGCCAGCCGCTCAGCACCCTGTCCGGTGGCGAGCGGCAGCGGATCAAGCTGGCCGCGCAGATGGCGGAGAAGGGTGAGGTCTACGTGCTCGACGAGCCCACGACCGGCCTGCACCTGGCCGACGTCGAGAACCTGCTCGGCCTCCTCGACCGGCTCGTGGACTCCGGGAAGTCGGTGATCGTCATCGAGCACCACCAGGCGGTCATGGCGCACGCCGACTGGATCATCGACCTCGGTCCGGGTGCCGGTCACGACGGCGGCCGCGTGGTCTTCGAGGGCATGCCGGCCGACCTCGTCGCGGCCCGCTCCACCCTCACCGGCCAGCACCTGGCGGCCTACGTCGGCAGCTGAGGGGTGGCTCCGGGAGCGACGAAGGTGCCGCCGGCCGCCGTCCCGCGTGGGCCGCGGCGCCCGCCGCGTTGCGCCGCGGCGCCCGCGAGGACGACGAGTGCGATACCGGCCACCTGGGACGGCGAGGGTCGCTGGTGGAGGACGAGGAGGCCGAGGAGGGTCCCGATCGCCGGTTCCAGCGCCATCAGCGTGCCGAAGGCGGACGGCGTCAGCCGGCGCAGCGCCATCATCTCGAGCGCGAAGGGGAGCACGGGGAGCAGGACCGCCAGGCCGAGCGCGGCGGCGAGGATGCCCGGCGTCAGGTGACCGGCGGCCTGCGGAACGCCGACGACCGCCGCCGTCGCGGCGGCGACCGGGATGGTGAGCGAGAGCCCGCCGATGCCCGAGAAGCGGTCGCCGATCCGCTGCGTCAGCAGGATGTAGGTGGCCCAGCCGACGGCCGCGAGCCCGGCGAACGCGATGCCGACGGGGTCGGCGACGCCGCGCCACGGTTCGGTGAGCAGGACGACGCCGAGCAGCGCCAGAACGGGCCAGACGAGTGCGCGCCTGTCGGCACTCCGCGCCGCCGCGACCGTGAGCGGCCCCAGGAACTCGACGGCGACGGTGGTGCCCAGCGGGATGCGCTCGATCGCGGCGAGGAAGGCGACGGTCATCAGCCCGGTCGCGATGCCGAGCGCCAGCAGCGGCAGCACGTCGCGACGGCGGATCTGACGCAGCGGCGGCCGGGCCAGCACCACGAAGAGGACGGCGCCCATGCTGAGCCGGAGCCAGGCGGTGCCGGCCGCGCCCACGTCCGCGATCAGGTGCACCGACAGGGCCGACCCCAGCTGCACCGACAGCATCGCCGCCACCGCGAGCGCCCACGGCGGCACCGGAGCACGGGACCTCGACGCCGTCACGGTCGCCCCCGCCCGGCTCCTGCGATCAGGCCGCGGGCGGCTCGGACGTCGGGCCCGAGTCGCGCCAGGTGCGTGACCAGGTCGTCGGCCGCTGCGGAGAGCGCGTCGTCGTCCATCGGGTCGAGGGCGTCGAGGACGAACAGCGCCGCGGTGGTCCCCTCCCGCAGCTGTGTGCGCCGGGCCTGCCGCCAGTTCCAGCGCCGGCACGTCACACCGGCGTCGTCGCACCACACCACCTCACCGGGGTCGGGACGCTCGACGACGTCCACACCGCCGGCCACGGTGTCGAAGGGCTCCTGGCCGGTGGCGCGCACCAGACGCGGGGCACCGGCGTAGCGGCTGAGATCCTCACCGCCGATCGGGACCTGGTGCAGCACCGAGACGGCGTTGTAGAGGTCGGTGAGCCGGTTCACCCGCGGCAGCCCGGACGGCGCTCGGCGGAGCAGCGCCTCGAGGCTGTTACGGGTTCGCTGCGGCTTCGCGCCGAAGGCCCGGTAGGCGTCCCGCCACGCGGCCACGCGCGGGAGCTCGTCCACCGGCCGGTCGCCGAGCGACTCGAGGGCCGCGGCCTCCGCCGCCCGGAGCAGCGCGTCGCTCGCCTCGTCGCTCGGGCCCGGGACGAGCCCGTCGACGGCCAGGAGCACGGCGCGGTAGTCGGGGCGCAGCGCGAGGACGGCGGCGTCGACCTGCGCGCCGGCGAGGAAAGTCTCCAGCACGGCGACGTCAGGCATGGCCGCCCCCCGACCGGGCACCGGTCCCGACACCGGGCTCGTGGACGGTCAGGGAGAATCTCGCCCGGTGCGGGCCCGGGTTCGCGTACGCGTGGGGCACGTCGCCGGGGAACGCGACCGCGTCACCGGCGTCGAGCGTGACCGACTCGTCCGCGACCTCCAGAGTGATCGCGCCCTCCTGGACGTGCAGGAGCTCACGGGTGCCCGGGGTGTGCGCCTCGCTCTCGTGGCGGTCGCCGGCACCCAGGGTCCAGTCCCAGAGCTCGACGACGTCCGGCGGTTCGGTGCCGGCCACCAGCACGCCGCGACCGCCGTTGTCGCTGATCCATAGGGCCGCGCCCTCGCCGGAGCGGGTGACCTTCACCGGCCTCGGGGTCGGCAGCTCGACGAGCGCGGGCAGCCCGACACCGAGGGCGTCGCTGATGCGGAGCAGGGTGCCCACGCTCGGATTGGCGGAGCCCTGCTCGACGTTGACCAGCATCCGGCGGCTGACCCCGGCGGCCTCGGCCAGCCGGTCGAGGCTCCAGCGGAGCGACTGCCGCTCCTGCCGGACCCGGCCTCCGATGGCGGACGCCAGTGCGGCGGTCGCCTGATCCACGAGTGCACCATAGTGCACCCCTGGTGCACTATGGTGCGGGCCCAGTCAGCCGCGCGGCCAGTTCCCGTAGGTGTGGAAGAAGTTGTGGGTGGTCGAGTCCCAGCGCCGCACCTCGTTCCAGACCCGCGGCGGCGTCGTCGTGAACCACTGCGTCGACTGGATCCCGTTGACCCGGCTGTCACCGTTGTCGTAGGTGCCGGCGCCACTGTCGCCCGGTATGACGTCGATGTTGTGCTCGTAGCGGCCGCCCGGGGCTGCCGTGAAGTTCCCGCTCTTGATCCAGGACGAGGGGACGGGCTTGTCCGAGGGATAGCCGATCATCGTCTTCCCGCCGTTGAAGTTCTGCGCCGTCCCGAACCAGCCGGTCTGGCGGCCGATGTCGGGGCGAGTCGGGCTGAACTCGAGTACGGCGAAGTCCCAGTCCCATTCGTTCGAGTTCCACTGCCCGGGCATGGTGATCGTGTCGAACACCGCACTCCCGTACGGAGCCGTGGGGGCCGATGTGTTCGCCCCCCACGTGACGCTGGCGGTCGAGATCCAGCCGTTCTGGTAGAAGCAGTGGGCCGCGCACAGGGCCGTGCTGGGTCCGATCATGGTCGCGGTGCACCCCTGCGAGAGGTACGCGAAGGCGCTGGCCGGATAGAACTGCGGACTGTCGATCCGGCGCCGGTCGTCCGTGCCGACGACGAAGCCCGCCGGAGGGCCCGAGAACCCGGGACCGGTCAGGTACTTGGCCCGGGCGTAGGCGCTCTTGTCCCCCCAGGCCCCGTCGGTGCTGGGCGCCTGCGCCATGTTGAGGATCTGGTCCGCGACCTCGTAGTCCGGTTCGTCGAGCCGGTACTCGTACTCGCCGACGAGACGCCGGGGTTGCAGCGCCCGGGCGAGGTCGTCCCGGGACAGCGTCCGTGGGTCGGGCGCCACCGCGGCGGCGGGATCCGGCGTGCGCCGTTCCTGCTCGCTCTCGAGGATGTCGACCTCGCGGGGACTGATCCGCTCGGCGGCCACCCAGCGCCTTCCCCGCGCATCCGTGAAGTCCTGGCCGGCCTCGTGTTCCGAGGAGGGGCCCAGCATCACGTGGTCGTTCCCGGAACTGGTCATGCGGGTGTCTCCTTGTCTCAGCCGGCCATGACGTCGGCGGCCACGGGCACGCCGAGGTCGGCGAGCGAGGAAAAGGGACGGACGAACCGGATCGGGGTGCCGTTGATCGCCGTGAGCAGGCCCGCCCGGGCCGATCGGTACAGCTCCGTCAGGTCGTGGAGATCGGCGTCCGTGAGCGTGCTCATCGGCCCGTAGTTCATGATCGAGAACGGGCTGTGGGTGCCGAAGATCTGCGACGGCCACGCCGTCTCGCTGATCTGGGCGAAGAAGTGCCGTAGCCCGAAGACGTGTCCGAACTCGTGGATCAGCGTCTCGATCTGCTCCTCGCGCGGCTGCTCGAACATCGTCGGGAAGATCGTCAGCTCGTGCCGGCCCGCGTCCGGGAAGAACGAGCTGGCCAGCACGCATCCCTGCGGGCTGCAGTCCGGTGCGTTCCGCAGGACGACCTCGAAGTCCCAGACGTCGGTGTCGCGGGTGAATCTGACGGGCGCGGCCGCGCCCCAGCGGAGCAGGGCCTCGCTCATGAGCTCGAGGACGGCGGCCTTGCTGCCGTCGGGGTCCGCGGCAAACGCGAACGACCGCTCCTGGAACCGCCACTTCAGCATCGAGCCGGCGGCCCACAGGGGGACGAACCCCTCGGTCGCGTCGACCACGATCTCCGCGGGGGGACGACCTCCCGGGGTGGCATGGCCCCGGCCCTCGGTGCCGCAGACGATGCCGTCGGCGATCACGTGCAGGAGGTCGGCCGCGCTCGCATCCACGTCTGCCTCCTCCGGACCGAAAGCCTTCCGATCCAGGCAGCCCGATGGCCTCGCGCATGCGAATCTTCTCTGTCGCTGCCGGTTCGCCTACGTTCGCAGGCCGCCGTCACCGATCCGTCACGGCCGCGTCACAGGACCGGCCGTCAGCCCGGGCCGACCGGGTGGACCGCGTCGTAGGCGGCGGAGACCCTCTTCGGGACGACCATGCGCCACGCGTCGACGACGAGCTCGCGGGCTTCGGCCGGGGTCAATGCGGCAAGGTCGGCGTGGACCCAGTTGAAGCGCATGTCCGACTCCGCCGGCAGCTGGAACTTGTGCGGCTCGCTCAGGACGAGCGCCTCTCGTTCCTCCTTGGGGAACGCGAAGCCCATGACGCTCCCGTCCAGCGAGAACGCCACGTAGACGATCTGCTTGACGCGGAACTTCAGCCTGCCGCGTACGTACACCGGGTAGGAGCGCTCCAGCTCCGCACCCAGCGGGAGAACGTCTTCGATCACTGCCATGCTCGGAACCCATCCCTCACAGCCGGCGGGTCGTCTGTCGGCACGTCGTCCGATACCGGGACGTGGTCCCGCAATCCGGGTGCGCCCCTGCTTCGTCGCGCACACAGGCTCGACTGCGACGATGGGCGGGAGTCATCGGTTGTCGTGTTCGCCAGCGCACAGAGGCACGACCTCGTTGCTCGCATCGTGTGCCCGGGCCACAGTGGCGGAATGCGGTCCCGGCGCGCGCAGGTAGCCCGGCTCCGCCAGGTCGCGCTGGCTGCCCTCGGCCGCTACCCGCTGCCGGACGGCCGGCTCACCTTCCTCGCGCACGGAGAGAACACCACGTTCCGGCACGACAGCACGGCCGGCCGACACCTGGTCCGGGTGCACCGCCCGGCCCGGCACGGCCGTGACGTGGACTCCATGGCGGCCATCCGCTCCGAACTCGCGTGGCTGCGCGCCCTCCGGATCGACACCGAGTTGGCCGTGCCGGATCCGCTGGTCGCGGGGGATGGGTCCCTGGCTGTGGAGGCGTCCAGGGCGGGCGAGACGCGGGCCTGCACGGTGCTGCGCTGGGTGGATGGGCGCATCCGCGAGGCGTCCGCTCGCCCGGTCCACCTGTTTCGCCTCGGTGAAGCGATGGCGCGTCTGCACGACCAGGCCGACGGGTGGACGCCGCCACCGGACTTCGTGCCCATCCGGTGGGATCACGAGACCTTCTTCGGCGAGGGCATGGTGTACGGCAACACGCCGGCCCGCGGCTGCTGGGCGCTTCTACCCGCGGAGGTCCGTGTTCGCTTCGAGTCGGTCGAGGCTCGGATGGCCGCGATCATGTCCGACGTCGGCGGTGTCGGGCTCATCCACGCCGACCTGCACCTCGGCAATGCGGTGTTCCACCGCGGCGGTGTCGGGTTGATCGACTTCGACGACTGCGGCACGGGCTCCCGCCTCTATGAGCTCGCCGTGGCCTTGTGGGAGTTGCGGGATCGCGGGGACTACGCCAGGTTCCGGGAGTCGCTGTTGTCCGGCTACCGGACGTGGCGCGATGTCGACGTCGTCCATCTCGACGACTTCATCGCGCTGCGGCAGGTGGCATTCGATCTCTGGTACACCGGCATGGCCCAGGTGAACCCGGCGTTTGCCGCGAGACTCGACAGGGTCCACCGCTGGTCGCTGTCGATGCTCGACCTCGTGGAAGCGTGCTGAGCCGGAACACCGTCGAGCATCACCCGAGGCAACACACGACGACAGTGGGCCCCGTGGGGATCGAACCCACAACCCGCGGATTAAAAGTCCGCTGCTCTGCCAGTTGAGCTAGAGGCCCGGTGAGTGCAGAGAAGCCTCCAGACAACGCATGAGACCTCTGGAGGCCTCGCGACCCGGCCCGAGGCTACCGCCACAAGGCTGTGCCTCCGCAGCGCGCGGATCCCGGCCGAACGTTCTCCGTCTGACGACGCAGTCGGCGCACCTGCGTGGTCCCACGGAGAACACTGGCCCTCCGGCGAGCAACCGGTCCGCCGAGAAGGGGGCCGCACCCCGCGGCGCCCTGCGAAAGGAGGGGCCATGCAGAGCAAACTGCGCATGCGAGTCGCCACGGTCAGCGGGGTGGTCCTCCTGGCCGGCGCGGTCGGTGCGGGCGCTGCAGTGGCGGACGCCTCCCCGGCGCCCGCCGTCCAGCACTCCGTCACCGCGAGCGCCTGGCAGGACGGGGCGACCCAGGGCGGCCGGCCGACGCAGCAGCAGATCGCCGCGCTGTTCGACCACTGGAACGCCGCACTCGCGACCGGGAACCCGGAGAAGGTGGCCGACCTCTACGCCACAGATGCAGTGCTGCTGCCGACGCTGTCTCCCCAGATCCGCACCACCCGGGCCGAGATCGTCGACTACTTCGCACACCTGCTGCCAAGCCACCCGCAGGCCGTGATCACCCAGGAGATCATCACGGTCCTCGACCGGAACGACGCCATCAACACCGGCCTCTACACGTTCACGCTGACCCAGAACGGGGTGCAGCAGCAGGTGCCCGCCCGCTACACGTTTGTCTACCGGCGGACCAACGGCGAGTGGCTGATCGTCAACCACCACTCCTCGGTCGTTCCCGAGGCCTCCACGCCCTGATCGGAGACGCCCATCTCCAACCCCCCGTCGATCCGGACCCGGCGACCGGTTGTTCCCTCGTGACGCCCGGGCGCCGGACCAACGGACCGCATGATGAGGATCCTGTCGCCGCGCCATTCCACGGAACCCGGCAGGGCGTTCCATCGGAAATGAGGCAGCGTCCCAAGAAGCGGCTGTGGACCGTTCGACTACGCGGCGATCGGGCCCTCCCCTCCCGACCTCTCGGTCAGAGCACGTTGAAGATCAGCAGCAGGACGACGGTCAGCAGCGCCGAGACGAGCAGCGATCCGAGGCAGCCGAGGCGGTTCGAGAAGAGGAAGAACACCGTTCCTCGATGCCCTCGATCCGGCGCCCCCAACGTCACACAGTGTGTTACACGTCACCGATTTCCGGCGTGAAGCACCCGTTCAGGGGATCGCGTCGTCCCTCAGCGACTACGTACGGTCAGCACGCTCCGGTGGGGTGGCGGGGCCATAGCGCCTGCCGCCCGGACCGCGACAGACTCCGCTCGCGCCCCGCGCGGCCGGCACAGACCCCGGCCCGGCCGACCCGTTCCCCCCGGGGCGGCCGGGTCGGCTTCTTTCCCTCAGCGGTTCCGCGCGGGCACTCGGGCGAGCACCCGGCCGGCCTCCATGCGCACCTCGAGCTTCTCCTGCGGATTGGCCGCCGGCCCCCGCCGCGGCTGCCCACCGTCGAGGTCGAACGCCGAGCCGTGCCACGGGCAGACCAGGCAGTCCTCCCCGCGGAGCCTCTCCACGGTGCCCTCGTACAGCGGCCCGGAGAGGTGCGAGCAGGTACCGACGAACACGTCGACCCGCCCGCCCCGGCGGACGACGGCCAGGGGGACGGCGACGCTGCTCCCCTTGCCGGTCCGCAGCGCCGGCCGACCCTCGGGCAGGTCGTCGAGCGGCCCGAGGTCGATCCACTCGGTGGTGAGCGCGCGGGCGGCCGTCGCCGCGTGCGAGGCCCCGGAGGACTGCGCGTACGACATGTGGCCGCCGATCGACGCCGAGGCGCTCGCGATCCCGAGGCCGGTGTAGCTCAGCGCCCGGCCGAGCCCGCCCCGCCCGTTGCGCCGGGCGACGAGTGAGCCGGCGTACAGCCCCAGGGCTGCGGTGTTCAGGACGGCGTGCAGCGCCCCGAGCCGGCGGACACCGGTGCTCTGCTCCGACCAGTCGGCCGCCCCGGACAGTGCCGCCGGCACCGCCGCCGCGACCCCGGTGCCGATCAGCAGGGTCGCCGCCGGACGCAGCGGCGGGATCGCGTCGAGCAGCCCGGCGGACACCCAACTGCCCACGGGCACCTGCACGAGGACGGGGTGCAGCGGATGCCCCAGCCAGGTGCCGTGCAGGGCGTTCTTCAGCGCCGGGGGCTTCAGTGCGCTCAGGACGGCGCGCCGGGCCGGCTCGATCACCTTGTCGAACGTGTCCAGGTCAGCGACCCGGTCCAGGATCCCCATGAGGCTCATGGCGCCCCCTTACCCGCGCGCGAGCACCGGAAGCGCGCGAGAACGACCCGCGCACCTGCCGCCGGCGGGCGGGAACGGACGTGATCGAGGCCACCGGTAACTATCCGGGTGAGCAGGCCCGTATTCCCGTGACAAGGGTCCGGCGGAGGAGGAGCCTTGATCTCGATTCCGAAACCGGAGAGGACCGACCGTGACCTGCTCGTCCCTGCTGCGCCGTTCGCCGGCGGGCCCCGAGCTGGTCGACGACCTCCCGGACAGCCGGCCGGAGCACGCACGCGGAGCCGCGCTCCGGGTCGTCGACCGGCTGCGGCGGGACGACACGTTCGCGCAGTTCGCGCGGTTCGTCCTCGTCGGCGGGACCACCACGGTCATCTACGCCGCGCTCTTCCTGAGCCTGAGCCGCGTGGCCGGGTTGGCCTACCTGCCCGCGCACGTGGCGGCGACGACGGTGACGACCGTGCTGGCCAACGAGATGCACCGGCGGCTCACCTTCCGGGCCGAGGATCGGGTCAGCTGGGCGGCCGCGCAGTGGGAGGCCGGCGGGGTGTCCGTCGTCGGCCTCGTCGCCACGAGCTCGGCCCTCGAGTGGCTGGACTCGGTCACCGGCACGGCCCACCCCGTCGTCCAGGTAACCGTGGTCGCCACCGTGACGGCGGCGATCGGGGGCCTGCGGTTCATCGCCCTGCGCTGGATCTTCCGCCCGGCCGGGTCGGCGGACCCCGCGGCGCCGGCATCCGCCTGATGGCGGCTCACCCGTCCTCGGGACGCGACGGCATAATCCGGCTCCTAGTCTGATCGGGGTGACCGACCCGACCGATCCCGGACCGTCCCCGTGGGCGCGCCGGTCCCGGATCGCCGGCTCCTGGGCCGTCTGGGTGGTCGTCGCACTGGGCGGCGCACTCATCGCCGTCGCCCTCTTCGGCCGCATCTCGGCACCGATCGGGCCGTTCGACACCACCCTGGCGTTCCGGCCGGTCGGCGGCGGCGCGCAGGTCGCCGTCCCCCCGCTGGGCGCGCTCGCCGTCGACGTCTACGACGGTCCCCTGCGGCTGGAGATCGGGTTGCAGCGCGTCGACCAGGAGCGGGCGCGGGCGCTGGCCAGTGACCCGGTGCGGTTGGCCGGGGTCGTCAACGAGGTCACCGACGACCTGCGCGGGGCCGTCGTCCGGCTCGCCTGGACGACGGCGGGGCTGGCCATCGGCGGCGCCGTCCTCGCCTCGCTGGTCGTGTACCGCCGGCGCTGGCGCGAACCCCTCCTGGCCGCCGGCATCACCACGGTCCTCCTCGTCGGGACGGCGGGGATCGGCGCGGCCACCTGGCGGCCCGAGGCGCTCTCGCAGCCGAAGTACACGGGCCTCCTGGTCAACGCCAACAGCCTGATCGGCAGCGCCGAGGACATCGCCGCGCGCTTCGACGCCTACCGCGCGTCGCTCGAGGACCTCGTGAAGAACGTCGGCAGCCTCTACGCGACCCTGTCCGCACTGCCCGCACCCGGCGGCATGACCGACACCGTGGCCCTCCTGCACATCTCCGACCTGCACCTGAACCCGGCCGGCTTCGACCTGGTCCGGCAGGTGGTCGACCAGTTCAAGGTCGACGCCGTGCTCGACACCGGCGACATCACCGACTGGGGCAGCGCCCCGGAGAACCGGCTGATCACCTCGGTCGGCACCTTCGGCGTGCCCTACGTCTACATCCGGGGCAATCACGACTCCGCGACCACGGCGGCCCTCGTCGCCGCCCAGCCCCGCACCACGGTGCTCGACGACTCGGCGGTGACGGTCGCCGGGATCGAGATCATCGGCGCCCCGGACCCGCTCTTCACGCCCGACAAGAGCACCGGGGCCGACGACGCGAGCGACGACGTCCTCGTGGACTCCGGGCAGCGGCTCGCGGACTTCGCCGGCACGCTGGACGCACCGCCCGCGATCGCCCTGGTGCACGATCCGAAGGAGGCCGGCCCGCTCGACGGCGTCGTCCCCCTGGTCCTGGCCGGCCACAAGCACACGAGGGACGTCTCGATCATGGACGGCGGCACCCGGCTCATGGTCGAGGGGTCCACCGGCGGCGCGGGCCTGCGCGGACTGCAGGGCGAGGAGCCGACGCCCCTGACCTGCACGGTGCTCTACCTGAGCCCCGACACCGGTGAGCTTCGCGCCTACGACGAGATCACCCTCGGCGGCCTGGGTGAGACCGAGGTGACCATCCAGCGCACCGTCGTCCCGCTCGCCGTCACGGGCCGCGAGGAGGGCGCCACGGGCGGCGGCAGCGCCCCGGCGTCCCCGACCGGCTGACGCCGGCGCCCTACGCTCCGGCCATGGCCACGACGACGCACCGCTCCGCCCGGCTGACGGCCGGCCTGCTCGCCGCCGGCCTCCTGCTCGCACCGCTGACCGGCTGCTCGTTCAGCTCGGACAACGTCTCGTGCTCCGGCAGCTCGTGCACCGTCACCCTGTCCGGCGACGGCGCCGAGGCGAAGATCCTGGGCACCACGCTCACCTTCGCCGGCGTCCAGGACGGCAAGGCGTCCCTGAGCGTCGGCGGGGCGAGCGTCTCGTGCGGCGAGGGGGAGACGGTCAGCGCCGGTCCGCTCCGGCTCGAGTGCTCGAGCGTCGCCGACGACTCGGTGGAGCTGACCGCCTCGCTCAGCTGAGCGTCAGCCGGCGTCCCGGACGTCGACGACCACCCGCGCCGGGTTCTGCAGCGCGAACACCCGGAAGGGAGCCGAGCCCGTCGTCCCGGCGAAGGCGACCGTCGTCCCCTCGTAGGTGGCGTCGAAGACGACCTCCTTGACCACCTGGGTGCCGGCGGTGGTGAGCGGGTCGGAACTCGCGAACTCCTCGACGCCGGTGTCGTAGGGGTAGCCGGCGCCGGTGATGCTCACGCGGAGGATCGCGCTGCCGGCGACGTCCACCGGGTCCCCGCTGCCCTGCGAGGTGGCCGCGTCGACGTAGCGGACGTCCCAGCCGGGCGTGCCCGCGCCACCGACCTCGAACACGATCCGGTCGAAGCCGTCGTGCCGGCCGATCCGGATGTCGCGCACGGTCACCATCGAGTCGGAGGAGGCGTCCTGCGTGTCGGGCGAGGCGTCGGCGGGGAACGGCGGGGCGTCGGTGTCGGCGTCCTCGACGTCCTCCTCCTGGGCGACCGGCTCCGTGGACGGTCCGGCGCCGCTCTCGTCACCACTGCTGCTGGGCGCCGACGACGACGTGGCCGATGCCGCGGTGCCGTCGTGGCCGGCACATCCGGCGAGCAGCGAACCGCCGAGGGCGGCGGCGAGGAGAACTCCTGGAACGGTGAGGAAAGGACGGCGGCGCATGCCCGAAGCCTGACAGGCCGGCCCCCTGCTCCAGAGCACCACACGCCGCCATGTATTGTTTCTCCCGCCCCCGGCGAACTACGAGCCCCCATCGTCTAGTGGTCCAGGACGCCGCCCTTTCAAGGCGGTAGCACGGGTTCGAACCCCGTTGGGGGCACGCACGACAGCACCACACGTTCCACCAGCAAGGCCCTGTAGCGCAGTTGGTTAGCGCGCCGCCCTGTCACGGCGGAGGTCGCGGGTTCGAGTCCCGTCAGGGTCGCTCTCCGGTGCAAGCGCCGGCGAGGGGCAGGTAGCTCAGTCGGTACGAGCGCTCGCCTGAAAAGCGAGAGGTCGGCGGTTCGACCCCGCCCCTGCCCACCAGAAATCTTCCCGCACCGCGGCCCGGCCCCGGGCCCGGGCCGCGGCGGCTCAGGCGGTCGTGCTCTGCCGGCGCGCGCCGAAGTGGCCCCGACCGGTGTCGCCCTTCCAGTCGTCGAACGACTCCCCCGTCAGCTCCTCGAGCAGCTCGATGTCGGGCAGCAGCGGCTCGAGGACCTCGCGCCGCACCTCGACCGGCAGCGGCGGCCGCGACGCACCCCCGGCGTGCAGGGCGGTGAGCAGCGGACGGCTCACCTGGCGCCACACCTGCGGATGGGCGAACGAGCCGAGGGCCGCGCCCGCCCGCACCAGCCGCGCCAGCACCCGGTACCGGGCACCGTCGGGGACGTAGGGCTTCACATTCTCCGGGGCCACCGTGTGCGCGATCCCCGACGCCACACCCAGGAAGGCGCTCACCCGGTCCAGCGTCTCGCGGGGGCTGTCGACGAGCTGGCGGTAGCGGAGCACGAACACGTTCTCCCGCGGCACGTGCCGGTACAGGTCACGCAGCTGCGCCCCGTAGCGGCTCAGGCCGCGGTAGTGCCAGAACGGCGCCCACCCGGCCTCGATCCGCTGCTCCTCCAACCGGACGGCGGTCAGGAAGTCGGGCTCGGGCTCGAGCCCGTCGGCCCGCAGGTGCACGAAGTTGGAGACCGCCCGGTCGACGGGGTCCCGCACGACCACGATCACCTTGATACCGGGGACGTCGGAGGACAGGCGGGCGTGCGCGGCGCGGTCGTACAGGTAGAAGGGCGTGCTCTCGCCCCGGACGGTGCCCGCGGGAGCGCCGTCGAACAGGCGGAGGTACTCCTCCCGCCGCCACATCCACTCCCCCGCGCTGTGCGCGTCGCCGGGGCCGCGCTGGCGGTCGCGCGGCGGCGGCCGGCCGTCGGTCAGGTAGAACTTCGGCTCCTTAACCGGCGACAGGTACAGCCCCGGGTGCGTGGCCAGAGCGGCGTGCAGCGCGGTGGTGCCGGCCTTGGGCGCACCGGCGATCACGAACTGGGGCAGGCGGTGTGCGTCGGACATCAGCGGGTCCTCCCGGATGGCGCGTCGGGGCAGGCGGTGTAGACACGGCGGAGTCGTCGTCGTCCCGAAAGCGGAGCCGCCCCGTGTCGTCCACCCCGAGTGCCCTGGTCGCCCCCCGCCCTCCGGAGGTGGACCGGTTCTGGGCGGACGCCGAGGTCGTCCTCGAACCCGAGGACCCGCGACCCGGCTCCTGGGCGGGCGGACCGTCGGCCCAGCTCGTCGACGGCACGTGGTGGCTGGCGTACCGGCTGCGCCGCCCGGTGGGTGAGGGCCGCGGGATCGCCAACGTCGTGGCGCGGTCCGAGGACGGCGTCCGGTTCACCCCGGTGGTGGGGATCGGCAAGGACGGCTTCGGCGCGGAGTCCCTCGAGCGGCCGGCCCTCGTGCACAGGCCCGACGGCCGGTGGCGGCTCTACGTCAGCTGCGCGACGCCGGGCACGAAGCACTGGCGCGTGGACCTCCTGGAGGCCGACACGGTCGAGGGGCTCGGCACCGCGACGCCCCGCACCGTCCTGCCCGGGGACGACGCCACCGCGGTCAAGGACCCGGTGGTCCGCCACGACGGGACGACGTGGCACCTGTGGGCCTCGGTGCATCCGCTCGACGACCCCGAGGCCACCGACCGCATGACCACCGAGCACGCGACCAGCCCGGACGGCGTCGAGTGGACGTGGCGGGGCACCGCCCTGGCGGGCACCCCGGGCAGCTGGGACGCCCGCGGGGTGCGCTTCGCCGCCGTCGTCCTGGACGGCTCCCGGACCTGGGCGCTCTACGACGGCCGCGCCAGCGCGGAGGAGAACTGGGAGGAGCGCACGGGCCTGGCCGTGCACGACGGTGAGGGCCGGTTCGTGGCCCAGGCCGACGGCCCCCTGCTGCAGAGCCCACATGCTCCGCACGGCCTGCGCTACGCCGACGTGGTCGCCGTGCCGGGCGGTGGATCGCGGTGGTTCTACGAGGCGACGCGCCCCGACGGGGGTCACGAACTGCGCACCGTCCTGCTCGACTGAACCCGTCGCATGCACCATGCGACCTCCTCCGCCGAGTCGGCCGTTCGAGGGTTGGTATATCAAATCGATAGGGTTGGTAGAGAATACCCGAACGGTACGACGGCGCACCTGATGCGGCCGGTCAGACCCAGCTGCGGTCGGCGGCGACCTGCGCGTAGACCTCGCGGTGCACCCGCGCGACGGCGGCGCGCTGCTCCTCCCGCCAGGCGCGGTCGGCCGGCCGGGGCATGGGACCGGCCAGGGCCGCCGCCACCGCTCCGGTGAGCGACACGGCGTCCAGCCCCCGCTCCTCGTCGTTGCCGTAGGAGACCACCTCCGACCACTGGTCGGCGAACCAGCCACAGGTCGGCGCCACGACACGGGTACCGACGTCCCGGCAGATCTCCAGGTCGCGGGAGTGCGTGCCGAACCGCTCGGGGAGCACGGCCACGTGCAGCTGCTGCAGCTCGGCGGGCCACTCGACCAGGGGGTGGACGACGAGCTCGATGTCGCCGCGCCCGGCCAGCTGCCAGATGTCGGGATCGAGCCCCGACTGGTTCTCCGACGCGACCAGGACGCGCAGGCGGCCGCCACCCGACACCGCGCCCGACTGGGCCGCACGCACCAGGGCCGCCGGGTCGGGCACCGCGGCGGACGCCGGCCCGACCCGCATGCCGACGAGCCCGCGCTCTGCGCCGAGGTCGGGGTCGGGCGTCACGACCGACGTGTGCGCCACCACGATCGCCGTCCGCCCGAACCGCTCGACGATCTCGTCGGCGGCGCCGGGGGTCAGCGTGAGGACCACCTCCGCGGTGGCCAGCAGGGCGGCCAGGTGCGCGTCGTGCCGCGCGCGGTCGGCGTGGTCGGGGTCGCGCAGCTGGTGCACCGTGACGACCAGCGGGATGCCGAGCCGGCGGACCGTCTCCGTCCAGCACTCGAGCTCGGCCTCGCCCAGGTGGCCGTAGCCGCCGTGCACGTGCAGGACGTCGATCTGCGCGTGCGAGACGGTGAGGTATGACGGGTCCAGCCAGGGGCTCGGCTGCGTCGGGGGACCCACGTGCTCGACGTCCCGCGGCAGGACGGCGTCGACGTAGGGGTCGCTGTGCGGGATCGTCGCCACCCGGAGCCGGCTGCCCTCGCTGGCGGGCAGCCCGAGCAGGGCAGAGTCGATGGAAGTCACGCGCTAGAAGGGCTCCTCGTGTGGTCGAGCACTGCGTCAGCACCAGGTGTGCTGCTCGACGGGGTCACCGCCCGGCCACAGGTTTCGAGCCGAACCAGTACTGCCTACCCCACGCGACGATCACCCAACCCGCGATCAACTCCATCAGGTGACGTGGGCGCGCCGCCTGGTCGGGGTGCGCCGATCCGCCGCACGGAAGCGGTCGGCCGGTACCGCGGTCGCGTTCGGTCCTCTACGGTCGGAGGCGCGGTTCGACAGTGGTCGTTGCCGGGACGGGCGAACAATGGGCAACCGACGGGCCATCTTTCGGTGAGATCTGCCCGGCAACTTCCGGTGACACGGACCGGTCCGCCAATTACGTTCTGTGCATGCTCTCGACGCTTCTGGTCATCGGTGGTGTGCTCGTGGGGCTGCTCGTGCTCCTGGCGGTCATCGTGAGCCTGAGCGCCCGCCCGGTCCCGTCCACCGGGAGCCGCACGACCGGACGCAGCTCGTCGTGGGTCGCCGACGCGGGCCGCGCCCACCCCGACGCCTGGTCGCCGCTGTCGACCGGTGCGACCAGCGAGATGCCCGCCGTCCGCTGACGGCCCCCTGACCCCGGCGTCCCGGCGGCTGCGAGCGCGCGCCGCCGGGACAGCCCGGCGCCAGGACCTGTGGAACCCGCTGCCGTCGCGCGGGCCCTTTTCCGGAACGGATCCGTGCGCCACTATCGAGGGGGCGAGCGGTCCCAGCGACGGGCCCCGCGGCGAGGTGCTCGATGTCCGGCCGTACGCATCCCAGGCTCCGGGCCTTCGAGCTGCTCACCCTCCTGGCCGTACCGCTCGGCGGGGCACTGCTGGCCGCGCTGCTCCTCCCCTGGGTCGTGGGCCCGGGGCTGGCTGCACGCGGATCGGCGAACCTGCTCACCCCCCTCCCCGTCCAGCTCACCGACGCCACGCCCGCCGGCAACACCGTCGTCCTGGCCGCCGACGGCTCGGTGATCACGTACCTCTACCGCGACAACCGGGTGCCGGTCGCCTCGAACCGGATCGCCGCTGTCATGAAGCAGGCGCTGGTCGACATCGAGGACTCCCGCTTCTACGAGCACCACGGGGTCGACGTCCAGGGCACGCTCCGAGCGCTGGTCCGGAACGTGACGGCGGGCGGTGTTCGCGAGGGCGGCTCGACGATCACCCAGCAACTGGTGAAGCAGACCTTGCTGCAGACGGCACCCACCGCCGCGGCGCGGCAGGCGGCCACCGCGGAGACCATCGGCCGGAAACTGCGCGAGGCGCGACTGGCGCTGGCCCTGGAGGACGCGTACTCGAAGGACGAGATCCTCACCCGGTACCTGAACATCGTCTACTTCGGGGAGGGCGCCTACGGCGTGCAGGCCGCCGCCCAGCGCTACTTCGGCGTGAACGCCGCCGACCTCACGCTGCCGCAGGCGGCCATGCTCGCGGGGCTGGTGCAGTCGCCGGCCGAGGACAGCCCGCTGAGCGACCCGACGAAGGCACGGACCCGCCGCAACGAGGTGCTGCAGCGGATGCACGACCTCGGGCACATCACCTCGCAGCAGTTGGCCGAGGTCTCCGCGCAGCCGGTCGTCGTGCATCCGACCGACCCGCCACCCAACGGGTGCGTGGAGGCCCGCATCGCCGGGTTCTTCTGCGAGTACGCGCTGCGACAGCTCACCGGCGCTCTCCACGTGCCTGAGGACGCGCTGGAGACCGGCGGCCTGACGATCCGCACCACGCTGCGCCCCGACCTCCAGTCCGCGGGGGACCACGCGGTCGTGGCCGACGTGCCGCTCGGCGCTCCGCTGGCCGGCATGTTCACCGCGGTCCGGCCGGGCACCGGCGAGGTGCTGGCGATGAGCGCCAACCGCCGCTTCGGCGACGACCCGAACGACCCGACCCAGTCGTCGGTCAACCTGAACGTCGAGGCGAGCAAGGGCGCCGGCTCCACCTACAAGGCGTTCGTCGCGGCGGCCGCGCTGGAACAGGGGATCCCGCCGTCGAACACCATCACCACGACCGATCCCTACGTCTCACACGTCTACAAGAACGGCACGGCGCCCTACGTCGTGCAGAACGCCGAGCACCTGCCGCCCACGCTCACGATGACCGAGGCGCTGATCCGCTCCTCCAACACCTACTTCGTCGCGCTGGAGGACCAGCTGGGCAGCGTGAAGGGCCCCGTGCGGGCGGCCCAGCGGATGGGTCTGTTCTCCCTCGACCCGGTGGCCGACCAGGTGATCGCGCAGAGGCGCGGCTCGTTCGCCCTCGGTCCGGAGGCCACCAGCCCGCTCGCGCTGGCCAGCGCCTACTCGACCCTCGCCGCGTCGGGCACGCAGTGCGACCCCATCACGATCACCGCGGTGCTCGACCGGACCGGCCACCCCCTCGTCCGGGCCGACGGCAGCCGCGTCGTGCCGCGGAAGTCCTGCACCCCCGGCGCGGTGCCGCCCGCGGTGGCCACGACGCTGAGCCAGATCCTCGTCGGCGACACCGCGCTGCCCATCGGCACCGGCACGCGCGCCGCCATCCCCGGCCACCAGATCGCGGGCAAGACCGGCACCAGCCAGGGCCGCGACTCGGTCGCGTTCGTGGGATTCACCCCCCGGTACGCGGCGAGCGTCATGGTGATGAACCCCAGACAGAACCAGGACGTCGGCAGCTTCGGCGGCGGGCGGGGCGCGCAGATCTGGCACGACGCGATGCTGCCCATCCTGTCCAAGGAGCCCGCTGTCCCCTTCCCGCCGGCCGGGATCCCGGTGACGATGCCCGCACCGCCGGCCGCACCCCCGGCTGCGTGACCCCCCGAACTCAGGCGAGCATCAGCTCGGCGGCGCGCTCGCCGAGCATCACGGCGGTCGCCGCGGGACCCCGTGTGGGCGTCTGCGGGAGCACCGACGTGTCCACCACCCGCAGCCCCGCCACGCCGCGCACCCGCAGCTCCTGGTCGACGACGGCGCCCGGATCGGTGTCCCGTCCCATGCGGGCGGTGCCGGAGAGGTGGACCGCCGTGGTGAGGTGCTGCCGGATCCAGTCGTCGAGTTCCCGGTTCGCAGCCAGGACCTCGTCCGTCGGGCCGGTGCGCTCCGCCACGAAGGACGCCAGGGCCTGCATGCGCAGCAGGTCGACGGCCAGCCGCACGCCCTCGCGCAGGCGGCGCCGGTCGGACTCCGCGGTGAGGTACCCGTAGTCCAGGCGGGGCGGCCGCTGCGGGTCGGCGCCGTCGAGGGTCAGCCGTCCGCGGCCGTCCTCGCGCATCAGACCGACGCCGACGGCCAGCTCGTCGTCGGGCGCCCCCGACGGCCCGCCCGTGATGCGGGAGAACGAGGCCAGCCACGGCAGGAGCTCCAGGTCGCCCGGCCCGGAGGCGCCGTCCGACGTGGCGTTCAGGACGCCGTGCAACGGCAGCCGGCCGGCGGGGACCGGGCGGGCCGGCCGGTAGCCGACGTAGACGTTGGGATGGTCGGTGAAGTCGGCGCCCACCCCGGGAACGTCGGCGACCACCGGCACGCCGGCCGCCCGGAGGGCGTCGGCCGGGCCGATGCCCGACAGCAGCAGCAGGTGCGCCGAGCCGACCGCGCCCGCGCTGAGCACCACCTCGCCGGCGCGGACCACACCGTCGGCGGTCTCCACCCCGACCGCTCGCCCGCGCCCGATCACCACCCGCCGCACGTGCACGCCGCCGCGGACGGTCAGCTCCGGCCGGCCGCGGCGCGGCGAGAGGTAGGCCATCGCCGTGTTCACCCGGACGCCGCCCGCCGTGGTGAGCGGAACCGGCCCGTAGCCCGGTGCGGAGCCGGCGTTCTTGTCCGGCTCGTCGGGGTAACCGAGTTCCGCCGCCCCCGCGGCGAACGCCTCGGCCAGCGGACCGGGATCCGCGACCCGGGCGACCGGCATCGGGCCCTCGGCGCCGTGTGCCGGCCGGTCGCCGAAGTCCGCGTCGGCCTCGAGACGGCGGAACGCGGGCAGCACCCGGTCGTAGGACCACAGGTCGTTGCCGGCGGCGGCCCAGCCGTCGGCGTCCGCGGGGGTGGCCCGCACGAAGTAGCCGGCGTTGAGCGCGCTGGAACCCCCGACCACGCGGCCACGCGGAACGCGCACGGTCAGCCCCGGCGTGAGCGTGCCCACGAGGTCCCAGTTCGCCGGGGCACCGGGCACCGCGGCGGCCATCCTCGCCGGGTCGCGGAGCACCTCGGGGAAGTCGTCGGGGCGGGCGTGGTCGGCGCCCGCCTCCAGCAGCAGCACCCGGCGCCCGGCGTCGGCGAGACGGGCGGCCAGCGGGCAGCCCGCCGTCCCGGCGCCGACGACCACGACGTCCCAGGCGTCGGTCACCCGCCCGGCCCCGGCAGGCCGAGCACCTTCGGAAGGTCGAGGCGGCGCACCTTGCCGGTCGAGGTGCGCGGCAGATCGGCCAGCCGGTGCACCTCCTTGGGCCGCTTGGCGGCGGCCAGCCGGTCCCGGACCCAGCGCGCGAGCTCGTCGGGATCGGCCGCGCCGACGTAGGCGGCCACGACCCGCTGCCCCCACTCGTCGTCGGGCACGCCGAACACCGCGCTCTCCACCACGCCGGGATGGGCGTCGAGCACCGCCTCCACCTCGGCCGGGTAGACGTTGACGCCGCCGGAGATCACCAGGTCCTCGCGGCGGCCGTCGAGCCACACCACGCCGTCGTCGTCCACCCGCCCCAGGTCGCCGACGGTGACCCGATCGCCCCGCCAGGCCGCCGCCGTCTTCTCCGGCGCCCGCCAGTACTCGAAGCGCGCCCACGGCGGCACGGCGCACCACAGCTGGCCACGGTCGTCGGTCTCGAGCCGGCGGCCGGGACGCGCCCGGCCGACACTGCCGGGCGCAGCGAGCCAGTCGGCGGTGGAGCAGACGGTGAACTGCGCCTCGGTCGACCCGTAGAACTCCCAGACGCTGCCGGGCGGGAGCGCCTCGATCACCGCCCGCTTGAGCGGAGCGGGACACGGCGCGCCGGCGTGTGCCAGCATCCGGAACGACGACCAGTCGACGTCCCCGTGCCCGAGCAGCCGCTGCAGGTGGGTGGGCACGCAGAACGTGGTCGTGGGCCGCGAGCGGGTGATGACGGCTGCGGCGCGGGCGGTGTCGAACGGCCCGGGCAGCAGCACCGATCCGCCGGCCAGCAGCGTGTGGACGGCGAACCGCAGCGGTGCGCTGTGGTGCAGCGGCGAGAGCACGAGGTGCCGGTCACCGGGCTCGAAGCCCCACAGCTCGATCTCCTCGGCGGCCAGCGCGCGGGCGTCGTCCTCGGCGAGGACGCCGGACCAGACGCCCTTGCGCCGGCCGGTCGTGCCCGACGTGTAGTGCATCGGCCGGGCGAGCGGCACGTCGGCGAGGTCGGCCTCGCCACCGCCACCGAGCAGGCGCTCCGGGGCGTCGGCGACGTCGAGGGCGGCGTCGGCGTCCTCGGCCAGCGCGGCCCGCTCGGCGGCGGGCAGCCCCGGGTCCAGCACCACGGGCACGATCCCGGTCCGCAGCGCCCCGAGGACGACGGCCAGCAGGGCGGGCGACGCCGCGGCGGACACCAGGAGCCGGTCGCCGGCGCCCAGGCCCGCGGCCGCCAGCGCCGCCGCGGCCCGCCGCTGGTCGCGCTCGCTCTCGGCGGCGGTCACCACCGGGACGTCGGTCACGCCAGCCGAACCCGTGCGTCGGCGTCGGGGACGACGCGGCCCTCGGTGCGCAGCTTGGCCAGCGTCGCCCGGGTCGACTGGGCGGCGGCCGGCCACACCTGCCGCGGCACGTCGGCGTAGATGCCGCTCACGAGCTCATCGACCGTCCTGGGGCCGTCGGCGAGGGCCGTCAGCAGCTGGTTCTCCCGATAAGCGCGGTGGGCCAGGTAGAACTCCAGGACGGCACCGGGGTCCTCGGTCAGCTCCGGCCCGTGGCCGCAGTAGAGCGCGCTGGGCCCGAGGTCGTGGACCCGTCGCAGCGACTCGAGGTACGCGGCGACGTCGCCCTCCGGGTGCGTGACCACCGACGTGCCCCGGCCGAGCACGTGGTCGCCCACGAGGACGGCGCCGGACTCCAGCCGGAAGGCGAGGTGGTCGGCGGTGTGGCCGGGGGTGGCGACGACGTCCAGGGTCGTGCCGGCGAGGCGAAGGCGGTCCCCGGGCGCGAGCACCCGCCCCGCCTCCCCCGCCACCGCGGCGGTGGCGGCCGCCACCTGGGTGCCGAACCGGATCCCCCACGGCAGGGCCGCCTCCGCGTGGTCGCCGTGGTGGTGGGTGACCAGGACGCCGGCACAGCGGGCGCCTCGGGCGGTCAGCGCCGCCTCGACCGCCGCCAGGTGCGCGGCGTCGTCCGGGCCGGGGTCGACCAGCACCGCCTGGCCGCTTCCGGGCGCGCCGACCAGGTAGGTGTTCGTGCCGTCGAGCGTCATCGGGGACGGATTGGGGGCCAGGACCCGCGTCACCAGCGGCTCGAGCTCCGCCGTCCTCGGCATGGCCCCTGGGGCCGGGAGGTCCCAGGTGGCGCGGGGGTCGACGGGGGCATCCACGTGGCGCACGCTAGCCGCGCGTCTGCCCCGATGCGCACCCGGCGGCTAGCCTGCGGTGCATGCGCACTTCCCTCCGCCTGTGCCGGACCGGGCTGTCCGCGGCCGCCGCGCTCGTCCTGCTGACCGCCTGCGGCGGCTCGGGGAACGAGAAGTCGGACTCCGCGGCCTCCAGCGCACCGACCACCAGTGCGTCGGAGACCTCGGCCGATGCCGCGGGCTCCCAGTTCTGCACCGAGGCGGCCGCCGTGCAGCAGCGGATCGGCGCGACGTTCTCCGGCGGCTCCGACCCCGCGAGCCTGCCGAAGGTGCTCCAGGAGGCCGCCACGCAGATCCGCGCCATCGAGCCGCCCGACGAGCTCGCCGACGACTGGACGTCCTTCGCCGACGGCATCGACGAGATCGCCAAGGCCGCACAGGTCGACTTCCACGACCAGGCGGCGGTGGCGAAGTTCCAGCAGCAGGTCGGTCAGCTGCAGCAGCAGTACGGCGCCGCGTTCGCGAACGTGCAGAAGTACCTGACCGACCAGTGCGGCTTCTCCGAGAGCCCGACGGGGTCGGCCGCGCCCACCAGCTGACGCGGGCGCCGGTCGAGGACGTGCAGCTGCGGCCCGTCACTCATCCCCGAAGTGACGGACCGCAGCTCGATCGAGAGCCGGCGAACCGGCGGTGGTGGGTCAGCAGCCGGAGACGTTCACGCCCCGGGCGCGCAGCCACGGCATCGGGTTGACCGCGCCGCTGTACATCGCGCCGCCGGGGTGCACCTCGAAGTGCAGGTGCGGGCCGGTCGAGTGGCCGCGGTTGCCGACCTCGGCGATCAGCTCACCGGCCAGCACGTGCTCACCGGTGTGCACGAAGTCGCGGTTCACGTGGCCGTACACGGTGACCGCGCCGTCGTCGCCTCGGATGTAGACGGCCTGGCCGAAGCCGGTGGCCGGACCGGTGCGGGCGACCGTGCCGGAGGCGGCGGCGTAGATGTTCGTACCGATGGGGGCGCCGATGTCCACGCCCGCGTGCAGCCGGCCCCAGCGGTAGCCGTAGCAGCTGCTGATGTGGCCCGACGTCGGGAAGACGTAGGTGCCACCCCCGCCGCCGGAGACCGAACCCCCGCCCGAGGACGAGCCTCCACCGTCGGACGCCTTGGCCCGGGCCGCGGCAGCCGCCGCCGCTGCGTCTCGAGCGGCCTTCTCAGCCGCGGCCCGGGCGGCCGCCTCCTCGGCGGCCTTCTGCGCCGCCCACTGCTGGTAGGCGTTGCGGGCACCCTGCAGTTGCAGCAGGTGGATCTGCGCCGCCTGCAGCTGCTTGTCGTAGTCCGCCTTCTGCGCGGAGACCCGGTCGTAGGCGGTCTGCTCGGCCGCGAGCCGGCTGTCGGCCGTGGCCTTGGCCGCCGCGGCGGCGTCCTCCGCGGCGGCGTACTCGTCCCGGGCCGCGCGGGCGGCCGAGTCGGCGTTGGCCTGCTTGATACGGGCCACCTGGAGCTGCCCCAGGACGTCGATCTGGTTGTCAGCGACGTAGTCGAGCATCGCGGCGCGCTGCAGCAGCTCAGCCGGCCCCTCGGAGCTGAGCAGCGCCTCGGGTGCGGTCATCGAGCTGCCGTTCACGTAGGTGTCGTGCGAGAAGGTCGCGATCCTGGCCTGCGCGGCGGCCACCTCGGCCGCGGCCTTCTCCAGCGCGGCCGCGGTCCGGTCGGCCGCGATCTGCGCCTCCTCGAGTGCCTCCTCGGCGGCCATGTACTCCGCGCCGGCGGCCTCGGCCTCGACCTCGACCTGCTCGAGCTCGGCCTCGCTGGACGCGACCAGCGCCGCGATGCGGCCCACCTCGGCGGCGGCGGCCTCGCGCTCGTGCTGCGCGGCCCCGATCTGGCCGTCGGTGGGGTTGGGCGGCGGGGGCGGAGCGGCGATCGCCGGCGTCGCACCGATCAGCGCCGCCCCGGCGACCACGCCGACCAGGGCGCCGCGCAGCGAGCGCGACCTGCGGTCCGTCGACGCCCGGCGCGAACCGGGTCGGGCGGACGCCGGTCCTGACGGACGGCGCTGGAACATGCTCGCTCCTGGGGAAGAGGCTGCGGCGGGGTGTGCCGCAGAAGAGTCGCAGCATCACCTTCAGTCACACGAGCAACACGCGGCACATCCGACGCGCCTGTTACCGAGTCGTGTCCTGCGGGCTCGTCCGGCCGCCCCGTCCGGGCCCAGCGACTACCCAGGCCGTTCGAGCTCGTGGGTCAGTTGGTCGAGCTCGCCGCCGCCGGCCATCAGCCGGGTGAGCTCCTCGCGCGTGACCTCGCCCTTCGCGTAGGAGCCCATGCTCCGGCCCCGGTTGAGCAGCAGGAAGCGGTCCCCGACCGGATGGGCGTGGTGGGGGTTGTGCGTGATGAAGACGACGCCGAGCCCCCGGTCACGCGCCCGGGCGATGTAGCGCAGCACCACGCCTGCCTGCTTGACCCCGAGGGCCGACGTCGGCTCGTCGAGGATCAGCACGCGCGCACCGCGGTGCACGGCGCGGGCGATCGCGACCGACTGGCGCTCGCCGCCGGACAGCGTGCCCACGGGTTGGTCGGGGTCGCGGATGTCGATGCCCATGGCGGCCAACTCCCGGCGCGTCGTCTCCCGGGCCAGGGTGCGGTCGAACCGGCGGAACGGGCCCCAGCCGGTCGTGGGCTCCGAGCCGAGGAAGAAGTTCCGCCAGATCGCCATCAGCGGGATCATCGCGAGGTCCTGGTAGACGGTCGCGATGCCGGCGTCGAGGGCGTCCCGGGGTGCGCCGAAGGTTGCCGGCTCCCCGTCGAGCAGCAGCTCCCCCCGGTCCGGCCGGTGGACGCCGGCCAGGATCTTGATCAGCGTAGACTTGCCCGCGCCGTTGTCGCCCAGCACGCAGGTGACCTCGCCCGCGCGGACGGACGTGCTGATGCCGTCGAGGGCGACCACCGAACCGAACGTCTTGCCGACGTCGCGCAGTTCGAGCAGCGGGGTTCCCGGGACGTCCGGCGTCGCCTCCATGCCGGTCATCGCCGGGCCGCCTCGGCGTAGCGCCGGACCAGCCGGTTGGCCAGCACCGCGAGCAGGAGCATCGCGCCCAGGAAGAAGTAGAACCAGTCCGCCTCCCAGTTCAGGTACACGATGCCGAGCTGGGTCATGCCGAAGATGAGTGCGCCCAGGGAGGCACCGACGGCCGAGCCGAAGCCGCCGGTGAGCAGGCAGCCGCCGATGACCGCCGCGACGATGTAGATCAGCTCCTGGCCGATGCCGGCGTTGGCCTGCACGTTGGTGAACCGCACGGCGAGGGTCGTGCCGACGAACCAGGCGGCGGTCGCCGTGGTCAGGAACAGCACGATGGTGGTGCGCCGGGCCGGGACACCGACGTTCCGGGCGGCGACGTCGTCCCCGCCGGTGGCGAAGATCCAGTTGCCGAACCGCGTGCGCAGCAGCACGTAGGAGGCGAGGACCGTCGCCAGCACCCACCACACCACGGCGATGCGGATCTGGGCGCCGCCGATGGTGATCCGCGACGCGAAGACCGCCTCCGCGACGTCGTAGCCGGGGGCGTGCGCGATCCCGCCGGCGGTGACCGTGCCGGTGAAGAGCTTGGTGAGCCCGAGGTTGATGCCCTGGAGCATCAGGAACGTGCCGAGCGTGATGATGAAGCTCGGCAGGCCGGTGCGGGTGACCAGCCAGCCGTTGAGGAACCCGACGGCGAGCGCGACCACGAGAGCGACGCCGATCGCCAGCCAGATGTTCTGGCCGAACTCGCCCGCGACGATGCCGACCGCCAGCGCCGTCGTCCCGGTCATGACGCCCGCGGACAGGTCGAAGTGCCCACCGATCATCAGCAGGGCGACCGCGACGGCCATGATCCCCAGCGTCGAGGACGGGTCCAGCCAGTTCGCCACACCCCGCGCCGAGCGGAACACCGACGACTGGGCCGCGAAGAACGCGAAGATGACGATCGCTCCGACCAGGGCCCCGAGCTCGGGCTTGACCAGCAGGCGCCGGAGCGGGCCGACCGCGGTGACCCGCTCGTCGGCGACCGTTCCGGCGCCTGCCGCCTCGCGGGCGCTCAGCGCGTGCCGGCCGAGGCCAGGTCGGCGATCTCGTCGACGTTGTCGGAGTCGACGATTCCGGGGCCGGTGAGGACCGGCTGACCGCCGCCGACGGTGTTCAGGTTCTCCGCGTAGAGCTTGAGCATCACGATCGGCAGGTAGCCCTGCTCGTACTGCTGCTGGTCGACGGCGAAGGAGATGCTGCCGTCCTTGATGCCGTTGATGACGTCCTCGTTGAGGTCGAACGTGGCCACCTTCGTCTTCGAGCCGGCGTCCTCCGCCGCCGCGACGGCGACCGCGGCGATGCTGGAGTTCAGCGTCAGGACGGCGTCGATGTCGGGGTTGCTCTGCAGCTGCGAGGTGATCGTCGACTGGGCGCCCTGCAGGTCGTTGATGTCGACCTGCGTGGTGGTGAAGCCGCCGCCGCCGTTGGTGGCGAAGGCCTTGGACGCGCCGGAGCATCGCTGGTCCAGGCCGATGTTGCCCGCCTCGTGGATGACGCAGAGGACCTTCTTCGCGCCGTCCTGGGCCAGCCGCTGGCCGGCGCCCTGGCCGGCGATGGTCTCGTCCTGGCCGACGTGACCGATGGCGCCGAACTCCGCCGACCGCTCGCCGCCGGAGTTGATCGTCACGACGGGGATGCCGGCCGCGACGGCGGCCTCGACGGAGTCCTGCAGCGCGTCGGGGTTGGCCATCGACACCACGATGCCGTCGACCTTCTGGTTCACCGCGGCGTCGATCAGCTGCGCCTGGCGCTGGGGGTCCCCGTCGCTCTGGTAGTCCACGGAGACACCGAGGTCGTCGCCGGCGGCCTTGGCGCCGTTCTGCACGACGTCCCAGAAGGCGTCGCCGGCGGAGCCGTGGGTGACGACCGAGAACGACAGGTCACCCTTGCCTCCGCTATCGCCGCCGCTCCCGTCGCCCTTGTTGTCGTCGGACGAGCAGGCCGCGAGGAGCAGGGGTGCGGCCATGGCGAGGGCCAGCAGTCGCTTCGGTCCGGGCATGGGTGTCCTCCTGTGCTCCCGCCGGCTGCACCGCCGGCGCTGGGTGTCCGCTCAGGATCATGCCTTGGGCGGTCCTAGGCTTCGCCTGTGGACGTCTTGAGTTCTGGTCACGAACAGGTCGTGTTCTGCTCCGATCGCGAATCGGGGCTGCGCGCGATCATCGCCATCCACTCCACGGCCCTGGGTCCGGCGCTGGGCGGTACACGGTTCTACCCGTACGCGACCGAGGAGGCGGCGGTCGCCGACGCGCTGCGCCTGTCCGCGGCGATGTCCTACAAGAACAGCCTCGCCGGGCTCGACCTCGGCGGCGGCAAGGCCGTGATCATCGGCGACCCCCGCACCGACAAGACCGAGGCCCTGCTGCGGGCCTACGGGCGCTTCGTCGAGGCGCTCGGTGGCCGGTACCTGACCGCGTGCGACGTCGGCACCTACAACGCCGACCTCGACGTCGTCGGCCGGGAGACCCGGTTCGCGCACGGGCGTTCGGAGGCCTACGGCGGCTGCGGGGACTCCTCCGTCCTCACCGCCTACGGCGTGTTCCTCGGGATGCAGGCCGCCGCGCAGCACTGCTGGGGGTCGCGGTCCCTGTCGGGTCGCACCGTGGCCGTGGCCGGCGCCGGCAAGGTGGGGTCGCACCTGATCGGCCACCTGGTAGAGGACGGCGCGGACGTCGTGGTGACCGACGTCGACCCGGCGGCCGTCGAGCGCGTCCGGTCGCAGCATCCGCAGGTGAAGTCGGTCGAGGACACCGCGACGCTCGTGCGCACGCCGCACGACATCTACTCCCCCAATGCGCTCGGCGGCGCCCTCGACGAGCAGACGGTGGCGCTGCTGCCGGCGCGGATCGTCTGCGGCGGTGCGAACAACCAGCTGGCCACCCCGGAGGTGGCGGAGCAGCTGCGCGGCCGGGGCATCCTCTACGCGCCCGACTACCTGGTGAACGCCGGCGGCGTCATCCAGGTGGAGGACGAGCGGCACGGCTTCTCCTTCGCCCGGGCCCAGTCGAAGGCCAGCGGCATCTTCGACGTGGCGCTGCGGGTCTACCAGGCCGCCGACCAGCAGGGTGTCTCCCCCGCGACCGCGGCCGACCGGCTGGCCGAGGAACGCATGCGCTCGGTCGGCCGCCTGGCCACCATCCGCCTGCCCCGCTGACAGAAGACCATCCTGCCCGGCCTCCCTGCAGGACCCGACGCGAGCGCGCGAGTGGCGGGGGGCAGGGCGGTCCTTACTCACTCGCGCGCTCGGGGCGGCGCCCTCGACGGGCCACAACGGAGGGGACCGCCACCCCGGGGGGAGGGACGTGTGCTCGCGCCCGATCCGTGTCGTAAGCTCGTGCGAGACATTGTCACTCAGTCGGGGTCGCCACGCGGGCCGTTTCCAGCCCGGGGCTGGGCTCCCGTACTCCGTAGCGAGGGGGTCGAGCCGATGGGGCGCGGCCGAGCGAAGGCCAAGCAGACACGCGTGGCCCGTGAGCTCAAGTACAGCTCACCGAACACTGACCTCTCTGCTCTGCAGAGGGAGCTCGCCGGTTCGCCGTCGTCCTACACCGCGCCCAGCGCGGCGAAGGACGACGATGACGACGAGTACGCCGACCGCTGGGCGGACGACGACGCGGACGACGGCTGGGCGGCCAGCACACGTTGAGCTCCGCCTGAACGCACTCTCACGCTGACGAGGGGATCTCCGGGACCCCGGAGATCCCCGTCTCAGCGGTACGAGCCGACCAGCCGGGCCCCTGGCCCGGCTGCGTCCGCGCGCGTGCCGACGCTCCCCGCCACCCAGGACGGGACGCCGGCGGCGGTCAGCTGGTCTGCCGCGGCCTGCGCGATGTCGGCACCGACGACGGCGATCATGCCGACGCCGCAGTTGAACGCCCGCTCGGACTCCGCGCGCGGCACACCGTGCTCCTCCATCAGCCGCACGGCTGCCGGGAGCTCCCACGTGGCCCGATCGAGCACCACCTCGAGGCCGTCGGGCACGACGCGCGCCGCGTTGCCGGCCAGCCCGCCCCCGGTGATGTGCGCATAGGCGTGCACGCCCTCGACGCCGAACCGGGTGACGAGGTCCAGGCAGTCTCGCGCGTAGATGCGGGTGGGCTCGAGCAACTCCTCACCCAGCGGCCGCCCCAGCCCGGCGGGGCTGGCGTGCAGGTCGAGCCCGGCCGCAGCGACCACCCGGCGCACCAGCGAGTAGCCGTTGGAGTGGAAGCCGGACGACGCCATCGCGACGACGGCGTCCCCGTCGGTGACCCGCTCGGGCCCGAGGACGGCGTCGGCCTCGACCACGCCCACGGCAGTGGCCGCGAGGTCGTACTCGTCGGCGTCCATGAGGTCGCCGTGCTCGGCGGTCTCTCCGCCGACGAGCGCCGCGCCGGCCTGGGTGCACCCGGTGGCGATGCCGGTGACGATCGCGGCGATGCGCTCGGGCACGACCTTGCCGCAGGCGACGTAGTCCTGCAGGAACAGGGGCTCGGCGCCGCAGGCGACCAGGTCGTCGACGACCATCGCGACCAGGTCGATGCCGACGGTGTCGTGGCGGTCGAGCTGACGGGCCAGGGCGATCTTGGTGCCGACCCCGTCGGTGGAGGAGGCCAGCAGCGGACGCCGGTACTTCGCTGTGTCCAGGGCGAACAGCCCGGCGAAGCCGCCCAGCCCACCGACGACCTCGGGCCGGTTGGTCCGCTCGACGGCCGCGCGCATCAGCGTCACGGCGCGCTCGCCGGCGTCGATGTCGACGCCGGCGGCCGCGTAGGTGAAGTCGGTGTTCATTGCTCGGCTCCGCACTCGTTCCGCTCCTCGGTCGCTAGCGCTCCCTGCGATGCTCGCTCGCTGTCGCCTTCGACGCTCACGGCCGCGTGAGCGCGTCCTCGGCCCCACCCGGGACCGTGGCGCTGCCGGCCTGCTGACCGGTCCACCCGCTGACGGCGCGGTTCTCGATGCCTTCGAGCACGTGCTTGCCCAGCACCTCGGGCTCGCCCAGCGGGATCGGGTAGCGACCGGTGAAGCAGGCGGTGCACAGCCGGCTGGCCGGCTGCTCGGTGGCGGCGATCAGGCCGTGCTCGGAGACGTACCCGAGGGAGTCGGCGTTGATCGAGGCGCGCACGCCGTCGACGCCGAGGCCGTTCGCGATCAGTTCGGCGCGGCTGGCGAAGTCGATGCCGTAGAAGCAGGGCCACTTCACCGGCGGCGACGCGATCCGGACGTGCACCTCGACGGCGCCGGCCTCGCGCAGCATCCGGATCAGGGCGCGCTGGGTGTTCCCGCGGACGATCGAGTCGTCGACGACCACCAGTCGCTTGCCGCGGATCACGTCGCGCAGCGGGTTGAGCTTGAGCCGGATGCCGAGCTGGCGGATGGTCTGCGAGGGCTGGATGAACGTGCGGCCCACGTAGGAGTTCTTGACCAGCCCGAGGCCGTAGGGAATGCCCGACGCCTCGGCGTACCCGACCGCGGCCGGGGTGCCCGACTCGGGAACCGGGATGACCAGGTCGGCCTCGACCGGGTGCTCCTTGGCCAGCCGCCGCCCGATCTCGACGCGGGCGGCGTGCACCCCCCGGCCGGAGATCGTGGTGTCGGGACGGGCCAGGTAGACGTACTCGAAGACGCAACCCTTCGGTTCGGCGACCGCGAAGTGCTGGCTGCGCAGGCCGTTCTCGTCGATCGCGATCAGCTCGCCGGGCTCGACCTCGCGGACGACGGACGCGCCGACGATGTCGAGCGCCGCGGTCTCGCTGGCGACGACCCAGCCGCGCTCCAACCGGCCGAGCACCAGCGGGCGGACGCCCTGCGGGTCGCGGGCGGCGTAGAGGGTGTCCTCGTCCATGAAGGTCAGGCTGAACGCCCCGCGCAGCTGCGGAAGCACCTTCATGGCCGCGGCCTCGACCGAGAGGTCCGGATCCGCCGCGATCAGGGCGGTGATCAGGTCGGAGTCGTTCGTGGCCACGAACGCCCCGGCCACGCCGTCGTCGGCGGCCTTCGAGGCCAGCTCGGCGGTGTTGACCAGATTCCCGTTGTGGCAGAGGGCCAGACCAGTGCCCGCCTCGGTGGTCCGGAACGTCGGTTGGGCGTTCTCCCACGTGGACGCGCCGGTCGTGGAGTAGCGGGTGTGGCCGACGGCGATGTGCCCGCGCAGGCTGCCCAGGGTGGCCTCGTCGAAGACCTGGCTGACCAGGCCGAGGTCCTTGTAGACCACGACGGACGTGCCGTCGGACACCGCGATCCCGGCCGCCTCCTGACCGCGGTGCTGGAGGGCGTACAGGCCGAAATAGGTCAGCTTCGCGACCTCCTCCCCCGGCGCCCAGACACCGAAGACGCCACAGGCGTCCTGGGGACCGGGAGAGTGGGGGTCGAGGTCGTGCGTCAGCCGTCCGTCACCGCGAGGCACCTGTCGAGGGTACCGGCGCCGATGACGGTCCAGGGTGCCGGTGGGGTGAACGTGACCACTGTTCGACGTCCTCGGCCGACGCCGTCCCCCGATTGCTGGGGCATGCTGGACGTCCTCGGAGAGGAGACCCCCATGCCCAGCGACCGACCCGACCCGAGCGAGTTCCTCGCGGCGGCGCAGCGCATGCTGCGCGAGCTGTTCGGCGACTCGCGCACCGACGAGGACCCGTGGGCCGGCGCGACCCGCGAGTCCCGCGAGTCCCGCCTCCGCGAGCCGAGCCCCGGGGAGCAGCGCGAGAACCTGACCTTCGCGCTGGCGACCCGCGCCGTCGAGGCGCTCGAGGACCTCGCGCTGAACGTGGCGGCGATCCGCCAGCGCCTCGAGCGGACGAGCGCCGCCCCCTCCGATGCTTCCCGGACGGGCGACCGACGGGACCAGGGCGAGGACCCGACGGGCGAGTGACCTGATCCGGCGCTCATGGCCATGAGCGCCGGATCAGGGGACGTTCGTGCGCTCCGCGTCGATCGTCGTGTCGTCGCCGTGCCCGGTCCGCACGACGGTGTCGCCGGGCAGGGCGAACAGCCGCTCGCGGATCGAGCGCACGATCGTCGGGTGGTCGCTGTAGGAGCGGCCCGTCGCGCCGGGACCGCCGCAGAACAGCGTGTCACCGGTGAACACCGTGCCGAGTTCCGGCGCGTGCAGGCACGTGCTGCCCGGCGAGTGACCGGGCGTGTGCAGGGCGATCAGCGTCGTCCCGGCGACCGTGAACCGGGTGCCGTCGGTGAGGTGGTGGTCCGGCTCTACCTCCGGGTGGACCTCCCCGTAGACCTGGTCCCAGAGCATCCGGTCCTCCGGGTGGAACCACACCGGCGCGCCGGTGGCCTCGCGCAGCGCCACGGCGGCGGTGATGTGGTCGTTGTGCCCGTGGGTGAGCACGATGCCGGCGACGCTCCGGCCGCCGATCGCGGCGACGATCGGCGCGGCGTCATGCGGCGCGTCGATGACGAGCACCTCCTCGTCGTCGCCGACGAGCCAGACGTTGTTCTCGACGTCGAAGTCCTGCCCGTCGAGGCTGAAGACGCCGGGGACGACGACCTTGTCGATCCTCGCCGGCATCAGAAGACCACGACGCTTCGCAGGACCTCGCCCTTGTGCATCTTCTCGAAGGCGGCCTCGACGTCGCCCAGGCCGATCGTCTCGGAGACGAACGCGTCGAGGTCGAAGCGGCCCTGCAGGTAGAGGTCGATGAGCATCGGGAAGTCGCGGCTGGGCAGGCAGTCGCCGTACCAGGAGGACTTGATCGCCCCGCCGCGGCCGAAGATCTCGATGGCGGGCAGCTCGATCGTCATGTCCGGGGTCGGGACGCCGACCATGACCACCCGCCCGGCGAGGTCGCGGGCGTAGAAGGCCTGCTCGAAGACCTTCGGGTGGCCGACGGCGTCGATCGCGACGTCCACGCCGAACCCGCCGGTGAGGGCCTTGATCGCCTCGACCGGGTCCGTCTCCTTCGAGTTCACGGTGTGGGTGGCGCCCAGGTCGCGGGCCCACTGGAGCTTCCGGTCGTCGATGTCGACGGCGATGATCGTCGTGGCGCCGGCCAGCTTGGCCCCGGCGACCGCGGCGTCCCCGACGCCGCCGCAGCCGAAGACCGCGACGCTCTCGCCGCGCTTGACCGCCCCGGTGTTCATGGCCGCGCCGACGCCGGCCATGACGCCGCAGCCGAGCAGGCCCGCGGCGGTCGGCGGTGCGGCCGGGTCCACCTTCGTGCACTGGCCGGAGTGCACCAGCGTCTTCTCCGCGAACGCGCCGATGCCGAGCGCCGGGGAGAGCTCCGTGCCGTCGGTCAGCGTCATCTTCTGCGCGGCGTTGTGGGTGTTGAAGCAGTACTGGGGCTCGCCCTTGAGGCAGGCGCGGCACTGCCCGCAGACCGCCCGCCAGTTGAGGACGACGTAGTCGCCGACGGCCACGTTCGTCACGCCGTCGCCCACCGCGGAGACCACGCCGGCCGCCTCGTGCCCGAGCAGGAACGGGAACTCGTCGTTGATGCCGCCCTCGCGGTAGTGCAGGTCGGTGTGGCAGACGCCGCACGCCTGCACGTCGACGACCGCCTCCCCCGGCCCCGGATCGGGCACCACGATCGTCTCGATGGTGACCGGAGAACCCTTCGCGCGGGCGACCACGCCCTTCACCTCGTACGCCATGGCCCGACCCTAGGCGAGTCGCGATTAGACGTGCTCCGGGCGGGGCACCACACCGCCGGGGGCCCAGGTGCTCCGCGACGCTCTGACCTGCGACGCGACACCAGGACGGATTGTCTGGCATCGAGGCCGGAGGGACCGGCCCCAGGAAGGGCGACACCATGGCGCAGGCAACGGACCGGACAGAGACGACGACTCCGAGTGGCAACCGCTGGCTGCTCGTCGCGGCCGCGCTGCTCCTCCAGTTCTCCATCGGGGCCGTCTACGCCTGGAGCGTGTTCTCGAAGGCGCTGAAGGAGGCTCCGGCGTTCGCATTGACGCCGGTGGAGGCGTCGCTGCCCTTCACGGTGACGATCGGGATGATCTTCATCGGCAGCTATCTGGGCGGCCGCATCCAGGACCGCAGGGGTCCCCGACCGGTGGCGCTGGTGGGCGGCGTCATCTACGCCGTGGGCGTCATCCTCGCCTCGTTCGCCCAGAACGGCGACCAGCTGTGGCTGATCATCCTCGGCTACGGCGTCATCAGCGGGTTCGGCCTGGGCTTCGCCTACATCGTGCCGATCGCGATGCTGCTCAAGTGGTTCCCCGACAAGCGCGGCCTGATCACCGGCCTCGCCGTCGGCGGCTTCGGGTTCGGCGCCGTTCTGACCTCTCCCGTCGCCCACTGGCTGATCGCCAAGAACCCCGACCGGCCCACCAGCGCCTTCCTGCCCCTCGGCATCGCGTACCTGGTCATGTCCCTGATCGGCGCCTCGTTCTTCCGCAACCCGCCCGCCGGCTACACCGTGCCCGGCTACGAGCCCGCGGCGAGTGGAACCGGGTCCAACGGTGGCACCGACTACACGCAGGGCGAGGCGCTGCGCACCCCGCAGTGGTACCTGCTCACCGCGATCCTCACCCTCAACGTCACGGCCGGCATCGCGCTGATCTCCCAGGCGGCCGCGAGCGCCGCGGACATCGCCGGATACACCGCTGCCGGTGCGGCGGCGGTCGTCGGTGTGCTCGCAATCTTCAACGGTGGCGGCCGGATCGTCTGGGCCGCGGCCTCGGACTTCACGGGACGGATGCCCGCCTTCGCCCTCATGCTGGGCCTGCAGGGCGTCTGCCTGCTGATCCTGCCGCACGCCTCGAACTCGGTGCTCTTCTTCATCCTCGCCGCGATCGTCTACCTCTGCTACGGAGGCGGTTTCGGCACCATGCCGGCCACCGCGGGCGACTACTTCGGCGTGAAGTACGCGGGCGCCATCTACGGCCTGATGCTCGTCGGCTGGAGCATCGGCGGGGTGATCGGGCCGATCATCATCTCCGCGCTCATCGGCGGCGACAAGAACTACACCGTCGGCTACACGACCATCGGCATCATCGCGCTCGCCTCGATGGTGCTGACCTTCATCACGAAGGTCCCCGCGGCCCGACGTGAGGCCACCGAGGTCCACCGCTGACCTGCCGCGCCGAGTGGGCCGGGTAGCGGTCACCGCGCTCTGTCGCGCCGAGTGGGCCCCGGAGGGGTTCGCGCAGGTGCGACGAAGCGGCTCAACGCAGCTGGGGACGGCCATTGGCCGCGGTGCGATCCGGAGGATCGCGATGTCAAGGCCCGCG
>KK211086.1:0-283300 GCA_000620185.1 Geodermatophilaceae bacterium URHB0062 | reverse complement strand
GGGGACGGCCATTGGCCGCGGTGCGATCCGGAGGATCGCGATGTCAAGGCCCGCGGTGGCGTCCGGAGGATCGCGATGTCATTGGACTCACCTGCGGAGCGGTGACAAGGGCACGAGCGCGCTCAGGTCGGCGCGGTTGCCGCTGGCGGTGACCTTGCCGTCCGCGACGGCGTCGGCCCAGGTGATCTCGCCGGTCACCAGCCGCAGCCACGTGGCGGCGTCGGTCTCGATGACGTTGGGCGGCGTACCGCGGGTGTGCCGCGGACCCTCGACGCACTGAACGGCGACGTGCGGCGGGATGCGCACCTCCACCGACCGGCCGGGCACCTGCTGGGCCAGCCAGCGGGCCGTCGTCTTGACCGCGGCGCCGACGACCGACCGCGGGGGCTGGTTCGCCTCGCCGGCGAGCCAGGGCCGCACCGCGTCCACCACCGCCCGCAGCTCCTCGGCGGGGATCGGTGCGGGCATCAGCTGGTCGGGACGGTGCCCGCCGGAACGGTCAGCGGCGTGCTGTGCTCGGGACCGCCGAAGAGGGCCGGCAGCGTCGCGCTCCAGACCGCCCGCAGCTCGGCCAGCGGCAGCTCGGGCAGACCGTCGACGGCGAGGGCATCGCCGCCCGTCGTCCCCAGCTCCGTCACCGGGACGCCGGCCCACTGCGCCGTCGTCTTCACGCCACCCGGGTCGGTGGTGGTGATCACCGCACGTGCCGCGGACTCGCTGAACAGGGCCGTGAAGGGGTCGCCGGTCAGGGCGATCCGCGCGCCCACGCCGTGGCGCAGCGCCGACTCGGTGAGCGTCTGCGCGAGTCCGCCGTCGGCCACGTCGTGCGCGGAGGTGACCAGCCCCTCCCGGCCGAGGGCCGCCAGCAGCTCGCCGAGCTTCCGCTCGGCGGTGAGGTCCACAGCGGGCGGGCGGCCGCCGAGGTGCCCGTGGACGACGCTCGCCCAGGCGGACCCGCCGAACTCCTCGCCGGTGTGGCCGAACAGCAGGACGGTCTCGCCCTCGGCGCGCCAGCCCGAGGGGACGCGGCGGCGCACGTCCTCGTGGACCCCGAGGACGCCGATGACCGGGGTCGGGTTGATCGCGACGTCGCCGGTCTGGTTGTAGAGGCTCACGTTGCCGCCGGTGACGGGCAGGCCCAGCTCGCGGCAGCCGTCGGCCAGGCCGCGCACGGCCTCGGCGAACTGCCACATCACCTCGGGCTCCTCCGGGGAGCCGAAGTTCAGGCAGTTGGTGACGGCGAGCGGCTTGGCGCCGCTCACCGCGACGTTGCGGTAGGCCTCGGCGAGGTTGAGCTGCGCCCCGGTGTACGGATCGAGCCGCGCGTATCGGGCGTTGCCGTCGAGGGCGAGGGCGATGCCGCGGTGGCTGTCCTCGTCGATGCGGACGACGCCGGCGTCCTCGGGCTGGGCGAGGACGGTGTTGCCGCGGACGTAGCGGTCGTACTGCTCCGTGACCCACGTCTTGTCCGCGCCGTCCGGGCTGCTGACGACCGCCAGCCAGTGCGCCTGGAGCTCCTCCGGCGTCGTCGGTCGCGGCAGTCGCGCGGCGTCGTCGTCCTGCAGCGCGTCGAGGTCCGCGGGACGGGCCATCGGCCGCTCGTAGACCGGGCCCTCGTGCGCGACGGTTCGCGGCGGGACATCGACGATCCGCTCGCCGTGCCAGTCGACGGTGAGCCGGTCGCCCTCGGTCACCTCACCGATGACGGTGGCGAGCACGTCCCACTTGCGGCACACAGCGAGGAACTGCTCGACCTTGCCCGGCTCGACGATCGCGCACATGCGCTCCTGCGACTCGCTCATCAGGATCTCGGCCGGCGTGAGCGTGCTGTCGCGGAGGGGAACCGTGTCGAGGTCGACGTGCATGCCGCCGGTGCCGGCGCTGGCCAGCTCGGAGGTGGCGCAGGACAACCCGGCACCGCCGAGGTCCTGGATGCCGGTGACGAGGTCCTGGGCGAAGATCTCCAGGCACGCCTCGATGAGCAGCTTCTCGGTGAACGGGTCGCCGACCTGCACCGACGGCCGCTTGGCGGGGCCCTCGGCGTCGAAGGTCTCGCTCGCCAGGACGCTCACGCCACCGATGCCGTCGCCACCCGTGCGGGCGCCGAAGAGGATCACCTTGTTGCCGACGCCCTCGGCCTTGGCCAGCCGGACGTCCTCGTGCTTCATGACGCCGACGCACAGCGCGTTGACCAGCGGGTTGCCCGCGTAGCACTCGTCGAAGAGCAGCTCACCGCCGATGTTGGGCAGGCCGAGGCAGTTGCCGTAGCCACCGACGCCGGCGACGACGCCGGGCAGCACGCGCGCGGTGTCGGGGGCGTCGGCGCGGCCGAAACGCAGCGAATCCATGACCGCGATCGGGCGGGCGCCCATCGTGAGGATGTCGCGGACGATGCCGCCGACGCCGGTTGCCGCACCCTGATAGGGCTCGACGTAGCTGGGGTGGTTGTGGCTCTCGACCTTGAAGGTGACCGCGTAGCCGTCGCCGACGTCGACCACGCCGGCGTTCTCGCCGATGCCCACGAGCAGCGCGTCGCTCGGCGGCAGGTCACCGAACGTCCGCAGGTGCACCTTCGACGACTTGTAGGAGCAGTGCTCGCTCCACATGACGGAGTACATCGCGAGCTCGGCGGTGGTGGGACGGCGCCCGAGGATGTCGCGGATGCGGGCGTACTCGTCGTCCTTGAGCCCCAGCTCGCGGTACGGCTGCTCGTCGTCCGGGGTCTTCTCGGCCCGCTCGACCGTGTCGATCAGGGTCACGCTGCGACGACCGCCTTCAAAACGCTGGTGAAGAACCCGAGCCCGTCGGTCGACGGCCCGGTGAGGTCTTCGACGGCGTGCTCGGGGTGCGGCATGAGCCCGACCACCCGGCCGTCCTCGCTGGTGACGCCGGCGATGTCGCGGCTGGACCCGTTCGGGTTGCCGTCGGCGTAGCGGAAGACCACCCGGTTCTCGCCCTCCAGCCGGTCGAGGTCGGCATCGGCGGCGACGTAGCGGCCCTCGCCGTTCTTGACCGGGATCACGATGCGCTGGCCGTCGGCGTAGGCATGAGTCCACGCGGTGTCGGCGCGCTCGACGACCAGCACCTGGTCGCGGTTGCGGAAGTGGAGGTGGCTGTTGCGGGTGAGCGCGCCCGGCAGGAGGCCCGCCTCGCACAGCACCTGGAAGCCGTTGCAGATGCCGAGGACCGGCAACCCCTGCTTCGCCCGCTCGACGACGTCCTGCATCAGGGGGGCGCGGGCCGCGATGGCGCCGGCGCGCAGGTAGTCGCCGTAGGAGAAGCCGCCGGGGAGGACGACGGCGTCGACGTCCTTGAGGTCGTGCTCGGCGTGCCAGAGCGCGACGGGTTCACCCCCGGCCAGACGCACCGCGCGGGCGGCATCGACGTCGTCCAGGGAGCCGGGAAAGGTGATGATCCCGATGCGCACGAGCGGGTCCGTTTCAGTCGGTCGGGAGATGCAGCTCGACGTCCTCGATGACGGGGTTGGCCAGCAGCGTCTCGGCGATCTGCTTCAGCTCTGCCTCGTCGGGCGTGCCGTCGACCTCGAGCACGAAGTGCTTGCCCTGGCGCACGCTGGTCACGCCGCTGTGGCCGAGCCGGCCGAGGGCGCCGAGAACCGCCTGACCCTGGGGGTCCGAGATCTCCGGCTTGAGGACCACGTCGACGACCACCCGGGACACGCCACGAGGGTACCGGGCCGGCCCTCGACCCCCGCGTCCCCCGTGAGATCTGCACACTCGTGGCCATCAGCCGCTGATAGCCACGAGAACGCAGATCTCACCGGCCGAGAGCTCGGAGAACCTCGGCGACGACCTCGTCCGGGCGGCCCAGTACGTCCGCGCCGCTGAACCGGAGGACCGTCCAGCCGGCCGCGACGAGTGCGTTCTGCCGTCGCAGGTCGCGGACGAAGACCCCGCCCTCGCGGTGAACCGCTCCGTCGAACTCCACGATCACCTTCAGCTCGGGCCAGGCGAAATCCGCTCGGAACTCTCCATTCGCCGTCCGGATCACGTACTGCAACTCCGGCGTCGGAACCCCCGCGACGTGCAGCAGCCAGCGGAGTACCGACTCCATCGGTGACTCCGACCGCCGGTCAGCAACGGGAAGGACGGCTCGCGCCCGGGCCGACCCACGTCCGGACGGTCGGAGTCGGAGCGCCGCTTCCAGATCCGCGGTGTCGCACCAGTGCGCGAGCAGTTGGTCGGTGACCGCCAGGAGCGCAGGGGGCGTCAGGACGGCGGCGAGATCGCGCCAGGTGCGTGGTGGTGTGGTCAGCCGGAAACCGAGCCGCTCCACGATCTCGGCGTGCGTCAACGGGCTGCGGTGGATGGCTCGGTCGTCCCTGCCGCGCACCGCCGAACCTGTGGCGACCGTGAGGTGCACGCGCGAGTCGTCGGGCTGGAGCGGTATCGCCAGCCCCCAGATCATCGCGGCGGTGACATGGCTGACGACGGCGTTCGATGGCGCCGTCAGCAGGACGGCGGCGATGCGGACGGTCACGTCGTGGAGCAGTGCCCGCGGGAGATAGGTGTCGCGGGACAGGCGGACGAGTCCCCGGTGACGAAGTTGCCAATCCGAGATCCCCGCCGCAGCGGCGCCGGACCGGGTAGCCGGGGCGGTGAGTCGGGCGCGAACAGGGCGACTGGGCACTCGCAGACATTGCTCGATGGGGCGCCCCTCCCGCTGACGCCGTCCACAGGCCCTGGGTGAGATCTGCGAACTCGTGGCCATCAGCGCCTGATGGCCACGAGTGTGCAGATCTCGCGGGTCAGGTGAGCAGGTGCCAGACCGCCTCGGGGGCCTCCCAGTGGGCGTTGTGGCCGGCGCCCTCGAGGACCACCGCGTCAGGGTCGACGCGGCGCATCGCATCGAGCCCGACCATGGTGTCGCCCGAACCCGCGGCGAGCCGCAGCGGTGCCGCGCAGCGGGACAGCACCGTCTCGACCGGCGGCCCGACCGCACCGAAGGCCCGCGGATCCAGCGCGGCGGTCCACCCACCCTGCACCACGCGCACGCCGGCCCGCGCAACGGGTTCGGCGGGATCGACCAGGCCCCACAGGCCGGCCAGCTTGAGGTGCCGCTCGGCGGCCTCGGCGGCCGTGCCGAACACCTGCGCCGGGCGCACCGCCATGGCCTGCGCCCGCGTCACCTCGTCGTCGGTCCAGTCGATCTTGACGCCCAGGCCGACGACGCGGTCGACGGTCACCCCGTACCAGCCGCTCCCCAGCACCGCGCCGATCACGCCGCCGAAGGAGTGGCCGAGCACGGTCACGCGGTCGGCGCCGAGCTCGGTGGCCAGCTCCGCCATGTCAGCGGCGTGGACGGCGTAGCCGTAGGGCGCCTCGGCGAGCGACAGCCCGTGCCCGCGCAGGTCCGGCGCGGCCCACCGACCCGGCCAGGCGTCCTGGAACTCGGACAGCAGCCGGGTCCACACCGCGCCGGTGGCACCCAGCCCGTGCAGGAGCAGCAGCAGCGGGCCGTCCGTGCCGCCGGTCGCGTACGCGATACCGCCGCGGGTGCGCCGCATCAGACGAACCTCTCGCCGGTGAGCCGCTCGTAGGCGGTGACGTACCGCTCGCGGGTCGCCTCGACGACGTCGGACGGCAGCTCCGGCGGCGGCGAGACGCGGTCCCATCCGGACGACGTCAGCCAGTCGCGCACGTACTGCTTGTCGTACGACGGCTGGACCGACCCCGGCGACCAGGTGGCCGCCGGCCAGAAGCGGGACGAGTCGGGCGTCAGCACCTCGTCGCCGAGCACGAGCCCTCCGTCCGGCGAGACGCCGAATTCGAACTTCGTGTCGGCCAGCACGAGTCCCGCACCGGCCGCGATCTCGGCCGCCCGCGCGTACAGCGCCAGCGTCAGGTCCCGCAGCTCGTCGGCGCGCGGGGCACCGACGGCCGCCACCACGGCGGAGAAGTCGATCGCCTCGTCGTGCTCGCCGATCTCCGCCTTGGTGGACGGCGTGAACACCGGCGCCGGCAGCTTCGAGCCCTCGACCAGGCCCGCCGGCAGGACGACGTCCCGGATGGAGCCGGTGCGCGTGTACTCGACGGTGCCCGACCCGGACAGGTAGCCGCGCGCCACGCACTCGACGGGCAGCATCTCCAGCCGGCGGACCAGCATCGCCCGGCCCGCGACCTCGGCCGGCACATCCGACGCCGACACCAGGTGGTGCGTGGCCCCGAACGACGAGAGCACCGGGGTCAGCTGCTCGAACCACCACACCGACAGCTGGGTGAGCACCCGGCCCTTGTCGGGGATCGGCGTCGGCAGCACGTGGTCGTAGGCCGAGATCCGGTCGGACGCGACCAGCAGCAGCCGGTCGGACCCGGCGTCGTAGATCTCGCGCACCTTGCCGCGCGCGACCAGCGGCAGGTCCAGGCTCACGAGAGCGCGGCCAGCCGGTCGAACAGGGGGCCGAGGTTGGTCACGTACTTCTCCGGCCGGCAGATCTCGTCCAGCCGGTCCTCGTCGAGGGGAACGGACGACGCGGCCGCCCGGGAGCGCAGCGTCTCCCGGAAGGGCACACCCGAGTTCCATGTCTCCATCGCCGCGGCCTGCACCAGCGCGTAGGCGTCCTCGCGGGACAGCCCTCCCTCGACCAGCTCCAGCAGCACCGACGAGGTGTAGATCAGCCCACCGGTCGACTCCAGGTTGGCGCGCATCCGCTCGGCATCCACGACGAGGTTCTCCACGAGCCCGGCGGTCAGGTGCAGCAGGTAGTCGGTGGTGATCGCCGCGTCGGGCAGGAAGACCCGCTCGGTCGAGGAGTGCGAGATGTCGCGCTCGTGCCAGAGCGGGATGCCCTCCATGACCGGCACGACCGCCGCGCGCACCACCCGCGCCAGCCCGGCGATGCGCTCCGAGCGGATCGGGTTCTTCTTGTGCGGCATCGCGCTCGAGCCCTTCTGGCCCGATCCGAACGCCTCCGACAGCTCCCGCACCTCGGTGCGCTGGCCGTGGCGGACCTCCAGCGCGATCGCCTCGCAGACGGTCGCGATGATGGCCAGGGCCGAGACCCACTCGCTGATCGAGTCGCGCAGCACGACCTGGGTGGAGGCATCGGCGGCCCGCAGCCCCAGCGCCGAGGCCACGTGCACCTCCACCGACGGGTCGATCAACGAGTACGTGCCGACCGCGCCCGAGATCGCCACGACGCCGACCCGCTCACGGGCGGCCCGCAGCCGGTCGCGCGACCGGGCGGCGGCGAAGGCGAGGTCGGCCACCCGGTGACCCCAGACGTCGGGCTCCGCATGCACGCCGTGCGTGCGGCCCACCTTGATCGTGTCGCGGTGCTTCAGCCCGTGGTCGCGCAGCGCGGCGACGAGCCGGTCGGCCTTGGCCAGCAGCACGTCGGTGGCGTCGGTCAGCTGGACGGCCAGCGCCGTGTCGAGCAGGTCGGACGACGTCATGCCGTGGTGCACGTAGGCGGCGGCCGACCGCGGCGTGGTGTTGTCGGCCCAGGCGGTGAGGAAGGCGATGACGTCGTGCTGCGTCGTCTCCTCGATCTCCGCCACGCGCTCCGGCGTCGGCGGCGGCGCATTGCGCACCGGCTCCACCACATCGGCCGGCACCCGCCCCGCGGCCGCGTGCGCCTCGAGCACCAGGGTCTCGACCCGGCACCAGAGGGCGTACTTGTGCTGGTCGCTCCAGACCCGGCCCATCTCGGGGAGCGTGTAGCGCTCGATCATCGGGGTACCGCCCGCTCCAGCTCAGCTCGTCGAACCACGAGGACCATCCTCCCGCAGGGCTAACGTGATCATGGACGGCCCCTACGGCCCGGGCGGAGGAACGGAATGCGACGACGCGCCAGCGATCTCGCCGCGCGGGCGCGCGAGCGGATCCGGGCCGCGCGCGAGCAGGACCCGCACGCCTGGCCGGAGCGCGAGAACGACCGCGGTCCGCTCCACGACGACGAGGCGATCGACTTCGTCGTCGTCCCGGACGACGAGAGCTGGACCGAGGAACGTCCCGCGGGCGAGCGCGGAGACGGCGCCCCGGGCGGAACCTCGGACGGCGCGACCCGGCCCCCTCTGGGCAGCCCCGAGCCCGGCGCCCCCGACCTGGACACCGGCGTCGGCCCGGGTGGGGTCAGCGGGCCACCGCGGGGTGGCCGCCCGCTCCGGCCCGGCGAACGCGAGCGGCGGCTGCGGGAGGACCGCCGCCGGGCGCCGGAGGACAGCGTCCCCGCCGGTCTCCGAATCGCCGCCTCCTGGTCGTGGCGGCTCATCGTGGTGCTGGTCGCCCTCTACGTGCTCCTCTACGCGGCGGCCTACGTCGCCGTGGTGGTCGTGCCGGTGATCGTCGCCCTGCTGCTGGCCGCCCTGCTCCAGCCCGGGGCGGCAGGACTCGTCCGGCGCGGCTGGCCCCGTCCGCTGGCCGCCTTGACGATGCTCGTCGTCGGGCTCGCCGTGGTCGCCGGGATCATCACCCTGGTGGTCGAGCGGTTCTCGGCCGGATTCAACGATCTCGCCGGTCAGGTGAGCGAGGGCATCGGGCAGGTCCAGACCTTCGTCGTCCGCACGTTCCCGATCACGCGCCGGCAGCTCGAGTCCGCCGTCACGCAGGTGCAGCACACGCTGGTCGACAACCAGGACAACCTGGCCTCGGGCGCGCTCACCACCGCCGCCACCGTGGGCGAGGTGATCACCGGCATCCTGCTGGCCCTGTTCACGCTGTTCTTCTTCCTGAAGGACGGCCGCTCCATCTGGCTCTGGCTGGTCGGCCTGTTCCCCGGGGAGTCACGGGCCTACATGGACGAGGCGGCGCGCCGCGCCTGGCGGACGCTGATCTCGTACGTGCGGGCCACGGTGGCGGTGGCGCTGGTCGACGCCATCGGCATCGGCATCGGGCTGGCGATCCTGCAGGTGCCGCTGGTCATCCCGCTGGCCGCGCTGGTCTTTCTCGGGGCGTTCATCCCGATCATCGGGTCGTTCCTCGCCGGCACGGTCGCCGTGCTCGTCGCCCTCGTCTCCCAGGGGCCGATCACCGCGCTCATCGCGCTGGCGATCGTCGTCCTGGTCATGCAGCTGGAGGGGCACGTCATGCAGCCGCTGCTGCTGGGCCGGGCCGTTCACGTCCATCCCCTCGCCGTCGTGCTGTCGATCGCCGCCGGCCTGCTGATCGGCGGCATCTTCGGGGCGCTCATCGCCGTGCCGACGGTGGCCTGCGCCAACGTGGCGGCCACGTACCTCAGCCGGCGGCACGACGGGCCGCGGCCACCTGAACCGCGCCCCGACCGGGCCCGCCCCGCGGTCAGCGCCGGCTGAGGACGACCATCAGCCCGGAACGCTGATCCGGCCCTCGACCGCCGCCAGCGCGATGTCCGAGCGCCAGTGCGCGCCGGCCAGCCGCACCCCGGCGACCCGCTCGTAGGCGCTCTGCCGGGCGGCCGCGAGGTCGGCACCCACCGCGGTCACGGCCAGCACCCGGCCCCCGGCGGAGACGACCGTGCCGTCGGCGGCCAGCGCGGTGCCGGCGTGCAGGACGCCCTCGCCGTCGGCACCCGTGATCGGGTCGCCGGTGCGCGGCGCCTCCGGATAGCCCGGCGCCGCCACGACGACGGTCACCGCGGCGCCGTCCCGCCAGCGCAGCGGCGGGTGCTCGGCCAGCGTCCCGGTCGCCGCCGCATGCAGCAGCGCGCCCAGCGGGGTCTCCAGCAGCGGGAGGACGACCTGCGTCTCCGGATCGCCGAACCGCGCGTTGAACTCCACCACCCGCACCCCGCGCGAGGTGAGCGCGAGCCCGGCATACAGGAGGCCGGAGAAGTGCTCGCCGCGCCGGGCCATCTCGTCGACGGTCGGCTGCAGCACCGTCGCGAGCACCTCGTCGACGAGGTCGGGCGGAGCCCAGGGCAACGGCGCGTAGGCGCCCATGCCGCCGGTGTTCGGCCCGGCGTCGCCGTCGTCCCGCCGCTTGAAGTCCTGCGCCGGGACCAGCGGCACGACGGTCGTGCCGTCCGACAGCGCGAACAGCGACACCTCGGGCCCGTCGAGGAACTCCTCGACGAGCACGGCACCACCGGCGTCCAGGACGGCGCGGCCGTGGGCGACGGCGGCGTCCCGGTCGGGGGTGACGACGACGCCCTTGCCGGCGGCCAGCCCGTCGTCCTTGACGACGTAGGCCGCACCGCCGCTGACCTCCGCGACCTCGTCGAGGGCGGTCTCGAGCTCGGCGGGGCCGCCGACCGGCCACGCGCGGGCGGTCGGCACGCCGGCGGCGGCCATCACGTGCTTGGCGAAGGACTTGCTGCCCTCGAGCTGCGCGGCCTGCTCCGACGGGCCGAAGCAGGCGATGCCGGCATCGCGGACGGCGTCGGCGGCTCCGGCCACCAGCGGCACCTCCGGCCCGATGACGACGAGGTCGGCGCGCCACTCCACCGCCAGCGCCGCGATCGCCGCCGGATCGCCCACCGGGACGGCGAGCGGCTCGGCGACCGCGCGGGTGCCGGCGTTACCGGGTGCGCAGGCGAGCGCGCTCACCGCGGGGTCGGAGGAGAGGGCCACGCACAGGGCGTGCTCCCGGGCACCGGAACCGATCACGACCACGCGCACGGAGGGAAACTACCGACCGGCCGTGAGCACGGCCTCAGCGCTGGCGGAACGGCTGGGTGCGCAGCTGCCGGTGGAACGACCGCAACCGCGCCTTCTCCTGAGCCCGCGCCCGCGCGTCGACGCGCAGCAACTGCCGGTGGGCCTCGGCCTGCAGCTTGCGCCAGGCCATGAACCGGGCGGGGTCGAGCCGGCCGTCGTCGATGGCGGCAGCGACCGCGCAACCGGGCTCCGACCGGTGCTCGCAGTCGCGGTAGCGGCAGCCGGCGGCCAGCTCCGCCACGTCGGCGTAGGCGGTCTCCACGCCGTCCAGGTCGTCGTACAGGGCGAGTTCGCGCATGCCCGGGGTGTCGATCAGCAGCCCGCCGCCGGGCAGCAGGTGCAGCTCGCGGGCAGTGGTGGTGTGCCGGCCACGGCCGTCGTCCCGGATCTCGCCGGTGGCGGCCAGCGGCCGGCCGGCGAGCGCGTTGGCCAGGCTGGACTTGCCGACGCCGGACGGGCCGACCATCGCGCCGGTCCGGCCGGGGCCCAGGAGCGCGCGGACGGCCTCGATCCCCTCCCCGGTGACCGAGCTGACCGGCAGCACCTCGACACCCAGGGCGTCCTCGGCCACCTGCTCGACGGCCGCGGCGACGTCGTCGCACAGGTCGGCCTTGGTGAGGACGACGACCGGCGTCGCGCCGCTGCTCCACGCGACCGCCAGGTACCGCTCCACCCGGCGCACCCGGGCCTCGGCCGCCAGGGCGTCGACCACGAGGACGACGTCCAGGTTGGCGGCCACCACCTGCGCCGCCGATGTCCGGCCCGCTCCGGTGCGCACGAAGGCACTCGTCCGGGTGAGGACGGCGACGGCCAGTTCACCCCGCACGGCCACCCAGTCACCGACCGCCGGGCCGGCCACGCCGTCCTCGTCGTACAGCGCTGCGGCGGGATGGACGCGGCTCTCGCCGTCCGCGGTCACGATGCTCAACCGGCCTCTGTCCACGCGCAACACGCGCCCGGGCACCGTGCCGGGCGGCAGTTCCGCCGCGCGGTCGGGCGTCCAACCGAGCTCTGAGAGATGGGTCACGGCGGCATGGTGCCGCGCAGGTCAGCGTCCTGTCTTTTCAATTGTGGACGACACGTCCGCTCCAGTTCACCGGTCATCCACCCGATAACGGTTCTGTGAAGGACATGCACGCGACGAAGTCGTTGGCACGCCGCCCAGCGACCCGCCTTCCCCAGCCCGTCGTCATCGGGCACCGAGGCGCCCCCGCCTACCGGCCGGAGCACACGACCGCCAGCTTCGAGCTGGCGATCGACCTCGGTGCCGAGCTCATCGAGCCCGACGTCGTCCTCAGCCGCGACGGCGTCCTGGTCGTCCGCCACGAGAGCGAGTTGTCCTTCACCACCGACGTGGCCCGGCACCCCGAGTTCGCCGGCCGCCGCACCACCAAGGACGTCGACGGCGAGGTCTGCACCGGCTGGTTCGCCGAGGACTTCACGTTCGCCGAGCTGCGCACCCTGTGCGCCGTCGAGCGGATGCCGGAGCTGCGCCCGATGAACACCGCCTACGACGGCCACTTCGGCATCCTCAGCCTCGCGGACGTGGTCGACCTGGCGCGCGACCGCTCGACCGACGACCACCCCATCCGGGTCCTCGCCGAGCTCAAGCACGCCGGCTGGGTCACTGAGCACGGGCTGCCGATGGCCGACCTGGTCGCCGAGGAGCTGCGCCGCCTGGACGCCACCGACGAGGGCGGCACGGTGATGCTGCAGTCGTTCGAGGCGTCGGTCCTGCGCGACCTCCGGGCGCGCCTCGGCGAGCACGGCCCGCAGATGATGCAGCTGGTCGACGACACCGCGACGGGCGACCGCATGGTCACCCCGGCGGGTCTTCGCGAGATCTCGACCTATGCGCAGGGCGTGGCCCCCAGCAAGGAGCGCATCCTCAGCGGGGCGGCGGCCGGGGCGTCGGCGCTGGTCCTCGAGGCCCACCGCGCCGCGCTCACGGTCTTCTGCTGGACGCTGCGGGCCGAGAACGCCTTCCTGGCCGGCGACCTGCGCCGCGGCGACGGCCCCGCCGACCTGGGCGACGCGCTCGGCGAGGCCCGGCAGCTGCTCGACCTGGGACTGGACGGGCTGATCACCGACTCCCCCGACCACGCCGTCCAGGCGGTCAATGACATGGCGACCAATGACATGGCGACCCTCCGGGCCGCACCGCGGCCAGGTACCGTCCCCCAGCTTCGCTGAGCGAGTCCGTCACGGCTGCGCGGAACCCTCCGGGCCCCACTCGCCGTGACCACTACCCGATCATTGGCCTGACCGGGCCTCAGCCGATCAGGTCGTGGATGACGACGTTCTCGTCGCGGCCGGGGCCGACACCGATCACGCTGATCCGCGCGCCGGAGAGTTCCTCGAGCCGCCGCACGTAGGCCTGCGCGTTCTTCGGCAGCTCATCGAAGGTCCGGCAGTGCCGGATGTCCTCGAACCAGCCGGGCATCTCCTCGTAGACCGGGGTGGCGTGGTGGAAGTCGGTCTGCGTCATCGGCATCTCGTCGTGCCGGACGCCGTCGACGTCGTAGGCGACGCAGATCGGCACCGTCTCCAGGCCGGACAGCACGTCCAGCTTGGTGAGGAAGTAGTCGGTGATCCCGTTGACCCGGCTCGCGTAGCGCGCGACGACGGCGTCGAACCACCCGCAGCGGCGGTCGCGACCGGTGGTCACGCCGACCTCGCCGCCCTGCTTGCGCAGGTACTCGCCGTTGGCGTCGAACAGCTCGGTCGGGAAGGGGCCGGAGCCGACCCGCGTCGTGTACGCCTTGAGGATGCCGACCACCCGCTGGATGCGGGTCGGCCCGATGCCCGAACCGGCCGCCGCGCCGCCCGCCGTCGGGTTGGATGACGTCACGAACGGATAGGTGCCGTGGTCGACGTCCAGGAGCGTGCCCTGCGAGCCCTCCAGGAGCACCCACTCACCGGCGTCGAGGGCGTTGCCCAGGAGCAGCCGGGTGTCGACGATCCGGTGCTTCAAGACGTCCGCGTACGCCGCATATTCAGCGACCACCTCGTCGACGTCGATGGCCTTGCGGTTGTAGACCTTGACCAGGATCTGATTCTTCTCCTGGAGCGTCCCCTCGAGCTTCTGCCGGAGGATCGAGAGGTCCAGCAGGTCCTGCACCCGGATGCCGACGCGGGCGACCTTGTCGCCGTACGCGGGGCCGATGCCACGACCCGTGGTGCCGATCTTCCGCTTGCCCAGGAAGCGCTCGGTGACTTTGTCGAGGGCCCGGTGGTGCGGCATGATCAGGTGCGCGTCGGCGGAGATGACCAGCCGCGACGTGTCCACCCCGCGCTCGTCCAGGCCGGCCAGCTCGCCGATCAGCACCTCGGGGTCGATGACGACGCCGTTGCCGATGACCGGGGTGCAGCCCGGCGTCAGGATGCCCGACGGGATCAGGTGCAGGGCATACCGCTCACCGTCGGGCGTGATCACCGTGTGCCCGGCGTTGTTACCGCCCTGGTAGCGGACGACGTAGGGGACGCGGCCACCGAGCAGGTCGGTGGCCTTGCCCTTGCCCTCGTCACCCCACTGGGCGCCGATCAGCACGACAGCCGGCATCGGGTCCTGGTTCTCCTCGGTTTCGTCGGGCAGTGGTCGGTCCGGACGAGCACCGGGCGGATCCCGGAGGCCCAGATGGCAGGGTATCGGCATGTCCTCCGTCGAGTTGGACCTCCGCCGTCTCGACCCCGGCCAGGCCCCTCGGCCGGGTGACGTCGCGCCTGCCGCCGACGCCGACCGCGTGCGGGTCCGCGGCCCGATACCTGCGCTGGCGGCGGTCCTCGCCGTCCTGCTCAAGGCCGGCCGCACCGCCGAGGTCCCGGTCGCGTGGGAGCCGGCCGACGACAAGGCCTCCGGCGGGCTGGCGCGCAGCCTCGGCATCGGGAGCGGCGAGCTCCGGAGCCTCTCGCTGGTCCGGGACGACCACGGCGGCGTGCTGCTGCACCACGGCCGCATCGAGGCCGCCGGCGACGGCCGCCGGTCCCTCAGCCGCCGCCTGGGCCTGCAGGCGCACCACGACGACATCAAGGTCGCCGACGGCGAGGTGACCCGCATCGACGTCCGTCCCGACTGGGAGGCCGTCGACACGATCGGGGTGACGGTCATGCTCCAGCCGCTGCGGCCCACGCAGCGCACCAGCGGGCGGGCTCTGCAGGTGGCCTCCGACCCGGCCCGCATCGTCCGCGACGGCGTGCCGTACCCGCGGGAGGTCAGCCGGTGGACCTGGTACGCCGATGACAGGGTTCGGTGGCGGCTCGACCCCTGAGCGCGGCCACCCGCCCTACGTCACGCACGCCCCTGCAGCTGCTCGGGCCGATCGTGGACACTGGGCACTCTGCCCGCCGAGGAGGTCCCGCTGCCGACGTCCCGTCCGCCGACCTGCCCGGCCGCCCGGTGATCACCGACCGGGTGCCGTCGTTCGGTGCCGCGCAGACCGACGTGCCCCGCGGCCGCCGGACCGCCCGCCGCGCGCTGGCCCGGCCCAGCCTGCCCGCGCTGGTCGGTCTCGTCCTGGCCCTCGGCGTCTTCGCGGCGCACGACCCGGCCATGCTCACCTGGGGCGGGATGGCGACCGTCCTCGACAGCGCCGCCCTGCTGGGCATCGGCGGCGTGGCCGTCGCGCTGCTGCTCATCGCCGGCCAGTTCGACCTCTCGATCGGGGTCGTCGCGGTCGCGAGTTCCCTGGTCACCGCCCTGCTCGTCGGCAACGCGGGCTGGTCGGTCTGGCCGGCGCTGCTGGCGTCGCTGGCCGCCGCGCTGGCCGTCGGGGTCGTCAACGGCGTCCTGGTCGTGAACACCGGCCTGCCCAGCTTCCTGGTGACGCTCTCGACCTACCTGATCCTGCAGGGGACGGCGCAGGCCGGCACCCATGCACTGGCCGGGTCGGCCCGCGTGGCCGGCCTGGACGACGCACCGGGCTGGGCCTCGGCCGCGGCGGTGTTCGGCGCCACCCACCAGGTGGGCGAAGGCCGGTTCCGGGTCTCGCTGCTGTGGTGGGTGGGCGTCACGGCGCTGGGGGCGTGGGTGCTGTGGCGGACCCGCTTCGGCAACGCCGTCTTCGCCAGCGGCGGAGCGCGGCGGGCGGCCCACGAACTCGGCGTCCCCGTCCGACGGACGACGGTGGCGCTGTTCTGCCTGACCGCCACCGCGGGGTGGCTGCTCGGGACTCTCAGCCTGGTCCGCCTCGGCGGCGTGCAGGCCACCACGCCGGGCCTGATCAGCGCCGTCGACTTCATCGTCGTGGCCGTCATCGGCGGCTGCCTGCTCACCGGGGGCTTCGGCTCCATCATCGGCGCCTCGCTCGGGGCGCTGCTCTACGCCGTCTCGCGGGAGGGGATCGCCCTGGCCGGCTGGGACCAGCGGTGGTTCCAGGCGCTGCTCGGCGTCCTGTTGCTCATGGCGCTGCTGGCCAACGGTCAGGTGCGGCGACGGCTGAAGGCGGTACCGCGGTCGTGAACACGGTCGTCCGGCCCGAGGGCACCGCTGCGCGGCCGCCCCTGCTCGAGCTGCGCCGGCTGACGGTCCGGTACGGCAACGTCGACGCGCTGAGCCGGCTCAACGCGACGTTCGCCGCCGGCGAGATCACCTGCGTGCTCGGCGAGAACGGATCGGGCAAGTCGACGCTCGTGTCGGTGCTGTCGGGGCTGCAACGGCACGACGACGGGCAACTGCTCCTGGCCGGCGAGCCGGTCCGCTTCCGCTCGCCCCGGCAGGCACGGACGGCGGGGATCGCGACCGTGTGGCAGGACCTCGCGGTCGCGCCGCTGCTGTCGGTCTGGCGCAACTTCTTCCTCGGTGCGGAGCCCACCCTCGGGGCGTGGCCGCTGCGCCGGCTGGATCTCGACACCGCGCGCGCGGTCACGGTGCGGAGCATGGCGCGGGTCGGCGTCCCCGGGGTCGACCCCGACGCCCCGGCCAGCGCGCTGCAGGCCGGTGAGCGGCAGAGCCTCGCGATCGCCCGCGCGCTGCACTTCGGTGCGCGGGCCCTGGTGCTCGACGAACCGACGACGCCGATGACGATGGCCCGGCAGACGCTGTTCGGCCAGGCGGTGCTGGCCGCGCGTGCGCAGGGGCTGGCCATCGTGCTGGTGACCAACAACCCGCGCTACGCGCACCTGATCGGCGACCGGTTCCTCCTGCTGGCCGGCGGTCAGGTGGCCGGCAACCTCACCAGGGACGACGTCGACGCCGACATGCTGACCGCCCTCATGGCCGGCGGCGAGGAGCTGTCGACCCTCACCGCGACCCTGACCGCCCTCCACCCCGAGCTCGGGGATAGGTAGCGATAACACTGTCGCCCTCCGGACGACACCGCGACCAACGGCCGTCCCCCGGTGAGCTGAGCCGCTGCGTCGCGCCTGCGCGGAACCCCTCCGGGGGCCCACTCGGCACGACAGAGCTCAGCTCGCCAGGCTCGGGTCGCAGTCGCGCAGCAGCTGGAGGCAGCGCGCGTGCTCCTCGTGCTCCCCGATCGCCTCGGCGGCCCGGGCCAGCTCCGTGACGCAGCGCAGGAACCCGCGGTTGGGCTCGTGCGACCACGGCACCGGGCCGAAGCCCTTCCAGCCGTTGCGGCGCAGCGCGTCGAGCCCGCGGTGGTAGCCGGTGCGGGCGTAGGCGTAGCCCTCGACGGTGTCCCGCAGCTGCCGCTCGGGGCGGTTCAGCGCGTCCTCCGCCAGGGCGGCCCAGGCTGCGCTCACCGTGGGGTGCCGGGAGGCCACCTCGGCCGCGGGTGTCCCCTGGGCCAGTTCGGCGTCGGCCTCCGGGTTCGCCGGCAGCAGCGTCGCCGGCGGCTCACCCAGCAGGTTGTGCGTGTGGGTCATCAGGCGCCCTGCGACTGGCCGGCCGACAGCAGGTCCTCGCACGCCGTGACCACGCGGGCGGCCATGCCGGTCTCGGCGGCCTTGAGGTAGCTGCGGGGGTCGTAGGCCTTCTTGTTGCCGACCTCGCCGTCGACCTTCAGGACGCCGTCGTAGTTGGAGAACATGTGCGCGGCGATCGGCCTGGTGAAGGCGTACTGGGTGTCGGTGTCGACGTTCATCTTCACGACGCCGTAGGACAGCGCCTCGCGGATCTCCTCCTGCGCCGAGCCCGAGCCGCCGTGGAAGACCAGGTTGAACGGCTTGTCCTCGGAGGTGCCGAACTCCTTGGCGACGACGTCCTGACCCTGCTTGAGGATCTCCGGGCGCAGCTTGACGTTGCCCGGCTTGTAGACGCCGTGCACGTTGCCGAACGTGGCGGCCAGCAGGTAGACGCCCCGCTCGCCCAGGCCCAGGGCGCGCGCGGTGGCCACGAAGTCGCCCTCGGCGGTGTAGAGCTTCTCGTTGATGTCGTTGGCGACGCCGTCCTCCTCGCCGCCGACGACGCCGATCTCGAGCTCGAGCACGATCTTGGCGGCGGCGGTCTTCTCGAGGAGCTCCTCGGCGATCTGCAGGTTCTCGTCGAGGTCGATGGCCGAGCCGTCCCACATGTGCGACTGGAACAGCGGCTCCTGGCCCGCGTCCACGCGGTCCTTCGACAGCGCGATCAGCGGGCGGACGTAGGAGTCGAGCTTGTCCTTCGGGCAGTGGTCGGTGTGCAGCGCGACGTTGACCGGGTACTTCTCGGCCACCACGTGCGCGAACTCGGCGAGGGCGACGGCGCCGGTGACCATGTCCTTCACGCGGGTGCCGGAACCGAACTCGGCGCCGCCGGTGGAGAACTGGATGATGCCGTCGCTGCCGGCGTCGGCGAAGCCGCGCAGGGCCGCATTGACGGTCTCCGACGAGGTGCAGTTGATCGCCGGGTAGGCGAAGCCGCCTTCCTTCGCCCGGCGGATCATGTCGGCGTAGACCTCGGGGGTCGCGATGGGCATGCGGGGCACTCCTGACGTGGGAACTCGCGCGGGCTCGGGTCCAGTATTCCGCTGAGCCGGCTACTCCGGGGCGTCGGGGCGGACGTTCAGGCCGAGCGAGGTCACGAGGACCACCGCCTGGGTCACGTCGATCTGCGCGCCGGTGAGCCCGACACCGCGCGGATCGACCGCCGAGAGGTCCGATCCCCGCAGGTCGGCCCCGCCGAGGTCGGCCTCGTGCAGCTCGGCGCCGGACAGGTCCAGGTGCCGCAGCGTGGCCCCCGACGCCCTGACCCGCGTCAGGTCGGCCTCCCGCATGCGGGCGCCGCTGAACGTCGCCTTGGTGAGGTCGGCCTCCGGCATCGACACGAACGACCAGTCGCCGCCGTCGACCGTCACCAGGTCGAACGAACACCGGTCGAACGCGCTGCCCACGAACTTGCACGCGGTGAACTCGGACTGGAAGAACGAGCAGCTGCTGAACGTGCAGTTCAGGAAGGCGGCGTCGGTGTGCCGCGACAGGTTGAACTTCGAGTCGAGGAACGTGCACTCGGTGAAGACGGCGCCGTCGTCGGTGCTCTCGGAGAGGTCGAGGCCGATGAAGGCGACCCGGGTGTGCTCCTGGCCCGAGATGTCGTCGCCGTACCAGTCGGCGCCGCGCACATCGGTCTCCGTAACGGGCCGGTCGGCCATGCTCAGCCCCTCTCCACTCGGCTGGCCACCCGGGCGGCCACGCTCACCGGGTCGTAGGTCGGCGAGAAGGGCGGCACCAGGGCGTCCTGCAGCTGGACCACCCGGCCGTTGTGGTCACCGTCACCTTTCACGGTAGCGGGCGCGAGCTGTGTCCGGATCGGTCCGGCGTTGCTTGGATGGGGGCATGGCGAGACGACGCTGGCGCGACCTCAGCGAGGGCCAACGCAGACTGATCGTGCTCGGCGCCGCCGTCGAGGCCGTCCTGAAGATCGCGGCCCTGGTCGACCTCAGGCGCCGGCCCGCCACCGCGGTCCGGGGCCGGAAGTGGATCTGGGGCACCGTGATCGCGCTGGCCAACTCCGTGGGCCTCGTCCCGATCGGCTACTTCCTGTTCGGCCGCCGTAAGCCGTTCTAGTCGAGGCCGAGGTCGGCCAGCGTGAAGGCGGCGCGGTACTCGAACCCGGCCTCCTCGACGGCTGCCCGGCCGCCGCGGTCGACGATCACCGCGACCGCGATCACCTCCGCACCGGCCTCCTGCAGCGCCTCGGCCGCGGTCAGCGGGCTGCCGCCGGTGGTGGACACGTCCTCGACCACGAGCACCGCGCGTCCCTCGACGTCGGGACCCTCGATGCGCCGCTGCAGCCCGTGCGCCTTGCCCGCCTTGCGCACCACGCACGCGTCGAGGAAGCCCTCGCCGTCGGCGGCGGCATGGAGCATGGCCGTGGCGACCGGGTCGGCGCCCAGGGTCAGTCCGCCGACGACGTCGTAGCGCAGGTCGGCGGTCAGCTGCCGCATCACCCGCCCGACCAGCGGAGCGCCCTCGTGGTGCAGCGTCAGGCGGCGCATGTCGATGTACCAGTCGGCCTCGCGGCCCGAGGACAGCGTGACCTTTCCGTGGACCACGGCGAGCTCGACGATCAGCCGCAGCAGCCGGTCGCGGTCGGGGAGGTTGGCCCCGTGCCGGGGGCCCGCCCCGAGGAACGAGGAGTGGGGGGTTACGGGGTCCTTCTCCATGAGCCGACCCTAGGTCCAGCCGCCGTGAGGCCCCGTCCCGGGCACCGCCCCGGGCCTGCGAGGGGTGGGGAGGACAAGGTCCTTTCTCAGGCAGCGGGCGGGGTCAGCACCTGGTCGACGATGTAGATCGTCGCGTTCGCCGTCTGCAGGTTGCCGCAGATCACGCGGGCGGGCGCCTTGCCGAGCACCGTGCCGCCGGCCGCGACGGTGAACGCCTCCGGCGAGACGTCGATCGTCAGCTGGTCGTTGTTCAGAGTGGTGTGCGTGCCCGGCAGGCGGTCCGGGGTCAGCCGCCCCTGGAGGACGTGGTGGGTGAGCAGCGCCGTCAACCGGGGGGTGTCGGCCATCAGCGCGGCCAGCGCGTCGCGCGGCAGGGCGCCGAAGGCGGCGTTGGCCGGCGCCAGCACGGTGATGTCCTGCTGGCTGTCCAGCGGCTCGCCCAGGTGCGCGGCGCGCAGCGCCGACGAGAGGTTGCGGAGGGCGGGGTTGTGCCCCATCGCGCTGCCGACCGGGTCGTCGGCCATCCCGGCGAAGCTCCCCTCGCCCGCCGCGGGGATGTCCGCGCACCCGGTGCCGAAGGGCTGGTCGGACACCGGCCGGGCGGCGGACTCCGCGGCGACGGACTCCTGGGTTCCGACGACGGACGGCGGGCTGCTCTCGGCCGCCCCGGCGCCGCCGCATGCGGTGAGGACCACCGCGAGCACCGGGACGGCGACCGCCGCGGCCGCGCGCCGTGCAGCACGACGACGTCCCCGGGTCTGCGTCACGTCGCTGCTGTTCCTCTTCCCGGCCAGGCCGGTCCCTCCGGTCGCCCCAGGGAGGGTGCCACGCGTGCGGACACCCGGTCCCGCGGGGCGGCCGACGCGCCGCGGACGCGTGACGCGAGTGATCTGCGAGGCTGGACACGTGTCCAGCACCCCCATGCCGCCCGAGGAGCCACCCCAGGACGGGCCGGCGGCGACGACTCCGCCCACCGCGATGCCGACCTCCGTGCGGGTGGCCGTCATCGTGATGTCGGTCCTCGCCGGACTCCTGCTGCTCTACGCGGCGCTCACGTGGGTCAACCGCGACCAGGTGATCGACCGGCTCGTCGACGCCGGCGGGCTGTCGAAGGGGCAGGCCCAGCAGGTGGTCCTGACGTCGGTGATCCCCTTCGGGGTGCTGGGACTGATCCTCGCCTCGTCGGCCTGGTTCCTGCCGCGCCGGCAGCCCTGGGCGCGGTGGGTCGGGCTGGCAGCCGTCATCGTGCTCGCCCTGCTGACGCTCGCGTCCGTCCTCGCCAGCGGCGGCGCGTCGATCCTCTCGCTCCTGCTGGTCGTGCTGTGCCTCGCGGCGGTCACCTGCCTGCTCTCCCGCAACACCGCCGCGTGGGTGCCCAGGCTCCGCGACCCCGCGTGACGAAGGGCCCGCCGGATCGTCGCGATCCGGCGGGCCCTGTCATGTTCAGGCGCGGGTGACCCGGAGGCCGCTCTCGCCGTCGACCCCGGCCACGTCCGCCGGCCAGTCGACGAGCACGTCGTCGCCGTCCCTGATGTCACCGGCCAGCAGCGCGCGGGCCAGCTGGTCGCCGATCGCCGACTGCACCAGCCGGCGCAGCGGCCGTGCCCCGTAGACGGGGTCGAAGCCGTTGAGCGCCAGCCACTCGCGCGCGGCGTCGGTCACCGTGAGGGTGAGCCGGCGAGCGGCGAGCCGGCGGGCCAGCACGGCCACCTGGATGTCGACGATCCCGGTCAGCTCCTCGCTGCCGAGGGCCCGGAACACCACGACGTCGTCCAGCCGGTTGAGGAACTCCGGCTTGAAGTGCGACCGGACGACGTCGAGGACGGCCTCCCTGCGGCGGTCCTCCGGGATCGACTGGTCGGCGATGATCGGCGACCCGAGGTTCGACGTCAGGATGAGGATGGTGTTCCGGAAGTCCACCGTCCGCCCCTGGCCGTCGGTCAGCCGACCGTCGTCCAGGACCTGGAGCAGGACGTCGAAGACGTCCGGGTGGGCCTTCTCCACCTCGTCGAGCAGTACGACGGTGTACGGGCGCCGCCGCACGGCCTCCGTGAGCTGCCCGCCCGCCTCGTAGCCGACGTAACCGGGCGGCGCACCGACCAGCCGGGCGACCGAGTGCTTCTCCGAGTACTCGCTCATGTCGACGCGGACCATCGCCCGCTCGTCGTCGAAGAGGAACTCCGCCAGCGCCTTGGCCAGCTCCGTCTTGCCGACACCGGTGGGGCCGAGGAACAGGAAGGACCCGGTGGGGCGGTCGGGGTCGGCGACGCCGGAGCGTGCCCGCCGGACCGCGTCGGACACCGCGCGGACCGCCTCGGGCTGACCGACCACACGGGCGGCCAGGCCCTCCTCCATGCGCAGCAGCTTCTGCGTCTCGCCCTCGAGCAGCCGGCCCGCCGGGATGCCGGTCCACGCCTGGACCACCTCGGCGATGTCGTCGGCGCCGACCTCCTCCTTGAGCATCGACTCACCGGTCTCGACCGACTCCTCGGCCGACACGAGCGAGCGCTCGAGCTCGGGCAGCCGCCCGTAGCGGAGCTCCGCCGCACGGGCGAGGTCGCCGTCGCGCTCGGCGCGGTCGGCCTCGAGCCGCACCGACTCCAGCTCCTCCTTGATCCGCTGGATCCGCTCGATGGCGGTCTTGTCCTGCTGCCAGCGGAAGGTGAGCTCGGCGAGCTCCTGCCGGCGGTTGGCGAGGTCCTCGCGGAGCGAGGCCAGCCGGGCCTCGGAGGCGGCGTCGTCCTCCTTGGACAGCGCCATCTCCTCGATCTCCAGCCGGCGGACGGCGCGCTCGACCTCGTCGACCTCGACCGGGCGGCTGTCGATCTCCATGCGCAGGCGGCTGGCGGCCTCGTCGACCAGGTCGATCGCCTTGTCGGGCAGGAAACGGGCCGTGACGTACCGGTCCGACAGCGTCGCCGCAGCGACGATGGCGCTGTCGGTGATCCGGACGCCGTGGTGGACCTCGTAGCGCTCCTTGAGGCCGCGCAGGATGCCGATGGTGTCCTCGACCGAGGGCTCGCCGACGAGGACCTGCTGGAAGCGGCGCTCGAGGGCCGGGTCCTTCTCGATGTGCTCGCGGTACTCGTCGAGCGTGGTTGCGCCGACCATGCGCAGCTCGCCGCGGGCGAGCATCGGCTTGATCATGTTGCCGGCGTCCATCGCCGAGTCGCCGGTCGCACCGGCGCCGACGATCGTGTGCAGCTCGTCGATGAAGGTGACGACCTGCCCCTCGGAGTCGGTGATCTCCTGCAGGACCGCCTTGAGCCGCTCCTCGAACTCGCCCCGGTACTTGGCGCCCGCCACCATCGCGGACAGGTCGAGCGCCATGAGGCGCTTGCCCTTGAGGCTCTCGGGGACGTCACCCGCGACGATCCGCTGGGCGAGGCCCTCGACGATCGCCGTCTTGCCGACGCCGGGCTCGCCGATGAGCACGGGGTTGTTCTTGGTCCGCCGGGACAGCACCTGGACGACGCGGCGGATCTCGGTGTCCCGGCCGATGACCGGGTCGATCTTGCCGTCACGGGCCCGCTGGGTGAGGTCGACGGCGTACTTCTCGAGGGCCTGGAAGGTCCCCTCGGGGTCCGGCGTCGTGACCTTGCGGTTGCCGCGGACGGTGCGGAAGGCGGCCAGCAGCGCGTCAGCCGTGGCCCCGGCACCGCTGAGCACCGCGCCCGCCTCGCCCTCGGAGCCCGCGAGCCCCACCAGCAGGTGCTCGGTGGAGACGAACTCGTCGCCGAGGGCGCCGGCCTGCTCGCCGGCGGCGTTGAGCACGCGCAGCAGCTCGCGCGAGGGCGAGGGGGCGGGCACGGTGGCGCCGCTGACGCTCGGCAGCCGGCGCAGGGCCGCGTCGGCCTTGGTGCGGACGTCGGCCGGGTCGGCGCCGACCGCCTTGAGCAGCGGGCCGGCGATGCCGTCGGTCTGTTCCAGGAGGGCGACCAGCAAATGCAAGGGTTCCAGGGCGGCCTGGCCACGGCTGACCGCCAGGCGCTGGGCCGATGTGATCGCTTCCTGCGAACGGGTGGTGAGCTTGCTCTCCATGGACCGGTGCGTGTCCTCTCGTCTGAACTCCGGGGTCGTCCGGCGCCGCTCCGGAAGGCCGGGGCGGCGTCGCTGGCTGGTTCAACGACTCCGGAGTTGAGTCTGTTCCACTCAATTCCACGGCGTCCAGTCGCGGCCCCGCAGGTCCTCGCCCCGAGTGATGATCGGGGCGACGCGGCCGTCGAGGACACGGAGAGTCATACACTCCGGGGCATGACCGCTCTGCCGGCTCCGAGCGTCGCGCTCGACGACCAGCTGTGCTTCGCGTTGTACGCCGCCTCGCGAGCGGTGACCGCGCGGTATCGGCCGATGCTCGACGAGCTCGGGCTGACCTATCCGCAGTACCTGGTCATGATGCTGCTCTGGGAGGCCGACCACCAGACGGTCGGCCAGCTCGGCTCCCGGCTGGCGCTCGACAGCGGCACCCTCTCCCCCCTCCTCAAGCGGCTCACGGCCGCCGGCCTGGTCACCCGGCACCGCCGGGTCGAGGACGAGCGCTCTGTCTCCATCGCCCTCACCGACCACGGCCGGTCGCTGCGCGACAAGGCCTTCCGCATCTCGGAGGAGATGATCGGGGCGATCGGCTTCGACGCGCCGGAGTTCGGCGACCTCAAGGAGAAGCTCCGCCTGCTCACCGAGCGCGTCAGCACCCCCACCCAGGCACTCTGATCGCGCGGTAGCCGGCCGACGACCGGGGTAGGGACCCTCCGCAGCGCCGTCCAGACCGCGGGCGGCCTCGGCCCGGAAGGTCTCACATGCCCACGCGCACCGCACGCACCGCCTGGAACGGCACCCTTCAGGAGGGCGCCGGTCAGGTCGAGCTCTCGAGCTCCAAGACCGGCACCTTCGAGGTGTCCTTCCCCAAGCGCTCCGCCGACGAGGCCGGTGGCACCACGAGCCCCGAGGAGCTCATCGCCGCGGCGCACTCCTCGTGCTACGCGATGGCGCTGTCCAACGAGGTCGGCAAGGCCGGTGGCACGCCCCAGGCCCTGGACATCACCGCGGAGGTGACACTCGGCCAGGTCGACGGCGCACCGACCATCACGAAGATCGCGCTCACCGTGCGCGGCGAGGTGGACGGGCTCGACGCCGACGGCTTCCAGCAGGCTGCTCAGGCGGCCAAGGTGGGCTGCCCGGTCAGCAAGGCGCTGGCCGCCGTCGACATCTCCCTCGACGCCGCCCTGGAGTGAAGAAGGGCCCCCTCCTCCCCACCCCTCGCACGCTCGGGGCGGGCCCCGGGAGGGGGCCTGACGGCCCGGCCCCCGAGCGGGGGCCGGGCCGTTCTGCGACAGGGGTCAGGCGGCGTCGGCGGTGGCCTCCGACCGCGCCCGGGCGTCTCCGCTCTGCGTACGCAGCGCGACCTCGCGGATGAAGACGATCGCCACCAGCGCCACGAGCGCCATCACCGCCGAGATCAGGAAGATCCGGCCGGTCGCGTCGCCGTAGGAGACCCGGATCAGGGTGCGGATGGCCGGCGGCGCCTGATTGAAGTCCGAGAGTCCGACCTCGCCCGAGGATGCGGCCTGCGCGGCACCCGGGATCCCGGCCAGCCCCTGCCGGATCAGGTCACCGACGTGGCTGCTCAGGACGGCCCCGAGGACCGAGACGCCGATCGTGCCACCCAGGCTGCGGAAGAAGGCGACCGCCGAGCTCGCGGCCCCGAGGTCCGACGCGGCGACGGTGTTCTGGACCGCGAGCACCAGGTTCTGCATGGTCATGCCGATGCCGACGCCGAGCACGAAGAGGAACCCGCCGAACAGCACCATGTTCGTCTCGTGGTCGATGGTCGAGAGCAGTCCGAACCCGAGGACGACGAGGATCGCGCCGACCACCAGGTAGGCCTTCCACCGGCCGGTGCGGGTGATGAGGATGCCGGACACGGTCGAGGAGAGCAGCAGCCCGGCGACCATCGGGATGGTGAGGAGGCCCGCCGCGGTCGGCGAGTAGCCCCGCGAGATCTGCAGGTACTGCCCGAGGAAGACCGACGCCCCGAACATCGCAACACCGACGGCCACGCTGGCGATGATGGCCAGCGTCGTCGTCCGGTCGCGGAACAGGCGCAGCGGAACGATCGGCTCCTTCGCGCGGAGTTCGGTGAGCAGGAAGGCCCCGATGGCGAGCACACCGCCGGCGACGAACAGCGCCGACTCGGTCGACAGCCAGGCGAAGTCGTTCCCGGCCAGCGTCACCCAGATCAGCAGCGCGGAGACGCCGGAGGTCAGGAAGGCGGCGCCGAGGTAGTCGATGTGCACGTCCCGTTTCGTCACCGGGAGGTGCAGCGTGCGCTGGAGCAGCACGAGGGCGACGGCGGCGAAGGGAACGCCGACGTAGAAGCACCAGCGCCACCCGAGCCAGCTCGTGTCGACCAGCAGGCCACCGAGGAGCGGGCCGCCGACGGTCGCCACGGCCATCACGGCGCCGAGCAGCCCGGAGTACCGGCCACGCTCGCGGGGGCTGATCATCGCCGCCATCGCGATCTGCACGAGCGCCTGCAGGCCGCCCAGGCCCAGGCCCTGCAGCACCCGCCAGGCGATCAGGGTGTCCACCGACTGTGACAGGCCGGCGAGCATCGAGCCGGCGATGAAGATCACGATCGACAGCTGGATCAGCAGCTTCTTGCTGAACAGGTCGGCGAGCTTGCCCCAGATGGGGGTCGAGGCGGTCGAGGCCAGCAGCGTCGCTGTGACCACCCACGTGTACTGGCTCTGCGTGCCGCGCAGGTCGGTGATGATCGTCGGGAGGGCGTTGGAGACGACGGTCGAGGACAGGAACGCCACGAACATCGCCAGCAACATCCCCGACAGCGCCTCGAGGATCTCGCGGTGGGTCATCTGACCCTGCTGTTCGACGGCGGCGACGTCGGGTCGGGCGAGGTCACGGACGGCGACCCGAGCGTCGTCGTCCCGGAGCTCGTCGGTGGTCTGAGCGGTGCTGCTCACGGTTCTCCTGAGGGGAAGCGGGTGGCGGAGGGGTTCAGCGGGGGGACGGGACGGCGGCGCGGACGACTGCGGCCGGGGCCGTTCCGGCGGTCTCGAGGTCGACGACCAGGCGGTCGAGCAGCTCGCTGAGCAGCCGGGCGTCGGGCTCGTCCCAGGCGGCGAGGGCGCCGAGCGCCCAGTCCGCCCGCAACGACCGGGCCGCGGCAAGGGCCTCGGCGCCGGCGTCGGTGAGGCTGAGCAGGCTGGCTCGGCCGTCGTTGGGGTCGGGACGGCGGACGACGTAGCCCGACCGCTCGAGGGCGGCGAGCTGGCGGCTGGCGACGGAGATGTCGACCCCCGCGTGCGCCGCGAGGGCACTGCAGCGCTGGTCGCCGTCGCGCTCCAGCGGCACCAGCAGGGGCCAGCCGAAGGACGGGAGGTCACCGTAGAGCTGGGCGGCCGCGCGGGAAGTCACGTGGCGCCCGGTACGTACCAGCTGCGAGAGGATCGCGGTCAGGCGGTCCCGGGTCTCGGGGCTGACGGGCATCGGCTGCCTCCACGAATCGGATGCTTGCAGAACGCAACCTTACGCCTAGTTGGTTGCGGTCTACAACGACTCGCCGGAGAGGTGTACGCCACACGATGGTCGGCGGTGAGAGAGCGATTGCTGGGGCGACTGGCGACAGCCGGCCGCGGGCTATGCCGGCGCGCCTCCGCGGCGCACCTCGGCCTCGCGGGCCTCACCCAGGCGGTTCAGGCGGCTCAGCAGCTCGGCGAGGGCGGCGACGTCCTCGTCCGGCCAGCCGGAGAGGTCGGCCTCCCAGCGGGCGCGACGCACGCTACGGATCTCGGCCAGGCGCGCCGAGCCCTCGGCCGACGGGGTGAGCACCTGCGCGCGGCCGTCGGCGGGATCGGCGGCCCGGTCGACGAGGCCGAGCTCGACGAGCGTGCCGATCTGCCGGCTCACCGTGCTCTTGTCCAGGCCCAGCCGGAGCACCAGGTCGCTGGCGCGCAGCGGGCCGGCGTCCTCGAGCAGGGCCAGCAGTCCGTAGGCCGCGCCGTCCAGGTCCGGGTGCAGCTGCCCGGCGAGACGCGTGGAGATCGCGCGGGACCGGCGCAGCAGCAGGGCGATCTCGCGCTCGAGGCGCACGAACGCCCCGTGCGGGTCGACGGGGACGTCGGCGGTGCTCATCGGTCGGCCCGTGGCCGCCAGACGACGAGCGCAGAGCTCGGACGCCGATGAGGAACGAGGTCTGCCCGGTACGCGGCGGGCACGGCCGCCTCGGCCGCCATCCGTCGCTGCTCGGCGTGCTGCAGCTCATCGAGAAGCTCGTGCACCCGGGCCTGCAGGGCCTCGACCCGCGACTCGAGCTCGATGATCCGCTTGATCCCGGCGAGGTTGACGCCGTCCTCCTGCGACAGCCGCTGCACCTCGCGGAGCAGCGCCACGTCGCGGGGGCTGTAGCGCCGGCCGCCGCCGGAGGTGCGGCCCGGGCTCACGAGGCCGAGCCGGTCGTACTGGCGCAGGGTCTGCGCGTGCATCCCCGCCAGCTCGGCGGCCACCGAGATCACGAAGACGGGGGCGTCCTCGGCCACGGCGCGGAAGGCGTCCTGCGCCGGCTCGCCGTGCGACGCGCTCACCGCTGCGCTCCCGCCTGCACCGCCGCCGTGATCCGGGGACGCGGGTCCTCGTCCATCTCCTCGGCCAGCGACTCGACGACCTTCCGCTGGGCCGCGGTGAGCCGGACGGGAACCGCCACCTCGAGGGTGACGAGCAGGTCGCCGGCGCGTCCCTTCCCCTTCACGCCGCGCCCGCGGACCCGCAGGGTGCGGCCGCTCGCCGTCCCCGCCGGGACCTTGAGCGAGACGGTGCCGTCGAGGGTGGGCACGGTCAGCGTCGTCCCGAGCGCCGCCTCGGCGAAGGTGATCGGCACGGTGAGCGTCAGGTCGTCGTCCTTGCGCCCGAACAGATCGTGCTCGGCCACGTGGACGACGACGAACAGGTCACCGGCCGGCCCACCGCGCCGACCCGGCGCGCCCTTGCCGGGCAGCCGGATGCGCTGGCCGTCCTTCACCCCGGCCGGGATGCGGACGGTGATCGTGCGGGTCTGGGTCGTGATGCCGCTGCCCGAGCAGGTGGGGCAGGGGTCGTCGACGACCTGACCGGTGCCGCGGCAGTTGCGGCACGGCTCGGAGAAGGCGAACGCCCCCTGGCTGCGGCTGGTGACGCCGGCGCCCTGGCACACCGGGCAGGTGTGCGGGCTGGTGCCCGGCTTCGCGCCGCTGCCGGAGCAGGTCGGGCAGGTGCCCGGGCTCTGCATGCGCAACGGCACGGTCACCCCGAGCACGGCCTCGTCGAAGGAGAGCGTCGCCTCCGTCTCGACGTCCTGACCGCGCGCCGGACCCGACGCGGCCTGGCTGCGACCGCGCGCCGTCCCTGCCCCGCCGCCGCCGAAGAGGCCGCCGAGCAGGTCGCCGAGCCCCCCGGCGCCGCCTCGCGGCGCCCCTGCGGTGCCGGCGGCACCGAAGAGGTCGCCGAGGTCGAACGGCTCGCCGCCGCCTGCCCCGCCGGGAAAGCCACCGGAGAACCCACCCGTCCGGCCGCCGGCGCCGAACAGCCGCCGGGCGTCGTCGTACTCGGCGCGGCGCTTGGTGTCGGACAGGACGTCATAGGCCTCGGAGACGTCCTTGAACCGCGCCTCGGCGTCGGCGTTGTTCGGGTTCTTGTCCGGGTGCAGCTCGGTGGCGAGCTTGCGGTACGCCTTCTTGATCGCCGCGGCGTCGGCGTCCTTGGGGACGCCCAGCGCGGCGTAGTAGTCCTTCTCGATGAAGTCCCGGGTGCTCAACACTGCTCCGCAGGGGAACTCGAAACCTTCGGTTGATTCATGGACCCACCTCCGGTGAGGAACCGGAGGCCTTCGGCATGTTCATCCGGCTCCCTCTCTGCCTCAGTCGGACGACGGAGCGGTCTCGTCGGACGGCTGCGCCGCGTCGACCGCCTGATCGGCCGCCGGGGCGGCCGGCGGCGGGCTCTCCGGATCGGTCACGGCGACCATCGCGGTGCGCAGCACGCGGTCGCCGCGGCGGAAGCCCTGCCGCAGCACCGTGCTCGCCGTCGGAACGCTCACCTCGGACGACGTGTCGTGGATGACCGCCTCGTGCACCGACGGGTCGAACGGGTCGCCGGCCACGCCGAACGGCGTCACGCCGAGGCCGTCGAGCAGGCCCAGGATGCGGTCGGCGACCACCTTGAAGGCGCCGTCGAGATCGCCGTGGTCCCGCGCCCGCTCGATGTCGTCGACGATCGGGAACAGCTGCGTGGCGAAGCGCTCCGCGGCCTGGTCGGCGACCAGCGACCGGTCTCGGTCCACCCGCCGCCGGTAGTTGGCGTACTCCGCGGTGACCCGCTGGAGGTCCTCGGTGCGTTCGGCCAGCTGCTGGGTGAGGTCTCCCCCACCGGCGGTGGTCGTCGGCGCGGTCGGCTGCTCGACGACCGTCGTCTCCTGCTCGCTCATCTGCTCCCCTGATTCGGAGGTCGGGCCGGGGCGGGTGCCGGCCGGCTGCTCGCCGGCCGGCACCCGCACCTCACCGGTGACCGGGTCGATCCGCCGCTTGTCGCGGATGACGACCCGCGGCTGCTCTTCCCTGTCGGTCATCGGCGGTCGGTGCCCTCGTCGTCGACGATCTCGGCGTCCACGACGTCGTCGTCGCTGGTCGCCGACGGACCGGCCTGGCCGTCACCGGGGGCCTCGCCCGTGCCGGCCGCGCCCGCCGCACCGGCGTCGGCGTTCTGCGCGTAGAGCGCACCGCCGACCTCCTGCGAGACGCGGGCGACCTTCTCCTGCGCCGCCTTGATCGCGTCGATGTCGGAGCCGCCGAGGGCCGAGCGCAGCTCGGTCAGCGCCTCGCCGAGCTCTTCCTTCTTGTCGGCCGGGATCTTGTCACCGTTCTCGGCCAGGAACTTCTCGGTCTGGTACTGCAGCGACTCGGCCAGGTTGCGGGTCTCGGCCTCCTCGCGGCGCTTCTTGTCCTCCTCGGCGTGCGCCTCGGCGTCCTTCATCATCCGCTCGATGTCGTCCTTGGGGAGGGCCGAGCCACCGGTGATGGTCATCGACTGCTCCTTGCCCGTGCCGAGGTCCTTGGCGTGGACGTGCACGATGCCGTTCGCGTCGATGTCGAAGGCGACCTCGATCTGCGGGACGCCACGCGGCGCCGGGGGGAGACCGGTCAGCTCGAACATGCCGAGCTTCTTGTTGTAGGCCGCCATCTCGCGCTCGCCCTGGAAGACCTGGATCTGCACGGACGGCTGGTTGTCGTCGGCCGTCGTGAAGATCTCCGACCGCTTGGTCGGGATCGTGGTGTTGCGCTCGATGAGCTTCGTCATGATCCCGCCCTTGGTCTCGATGCCCAGGGACAGGGGGGTGACGTCGAGGAGCAGGACGTCCTTGACCTCACCGCGGAGGACGCCGGCCTGCAGCGCCGCGCCCACGGCGACGACCTCGTCGGGGTTGACGCCCTTGTTGGGCTCCTTGCCTCCGGTCAGCTCGCGCACCAGGTCGGTGACGGCCGGCATGCGGGTCGAGCCACCGACGAGGACGACGTGGTCGATCTGGGCGACGGAGATGCCCGCGTCGCGGATCGCCTGGTTGAACGGCGCCTTGGCGCGGTCCAGGAGGTCCTGGGTGAGGCGCTGGAACTCGGCGCGGGTGATCGTCACGTCCAGGTGCAGCGGACCCTCGGCCCCGGCGGTGATATAGGGCAGATTGATGTTGGTCGACTGTGCGCCGGACAGCTCGATCTTGGCCTTCTCGGCGGCCTCGCGGAGGCGCTGCATGGCCAGCTTGTCCTTGGACAGGTCGATGCCGTTCTGGGCGTTGAACGTCTGCACCAGGTGCTTCACGACGCGCTCGTCCCAGTCGTCACCACCGAGGTGGTTGTCACCGGCGGTGGCCTTCACCTCGATGACGCCGTCCCCGATCTCGAGGAGGGAGACGTCGAAGGTCCCGCCACCGAGGTCGAAGACCAGGATCGTCTGCTCGGTCTCGCCCTTGTCCAGGCCGTAGGCCAGCGCGGCTGCGGTCGGCTCGTTGACGATGCGCAGGACGTTGAGGCCCGCGATCTCACCGGCCTCCTTGGTGGCCTGGCGCTGCGCGTCCTCGAAGTAGGCCGGCACGGTGATGACGGCGTCGGTGACCGGCTCGCCCAGGTAGGTCTCGGCGTCCCGCTTGAGCTTCTGCAGGATGCGGGCGCTGATCTCCTGCGGCGTGTACTTCTTGCCGTCGATCTCCGGCGTCTTCCAGTCGGTGCCCATGTGGCGCTTGACCGACCGGATGGTGCGGTCGACGTTGGTGACCGCCTGGTTCTTGGCCGACTGACCGACGAGGACCTCGCCGTTCTTCGCGAAGGCCACGACCGACGGGGTGGTGCGGGAACCCTCGGAGTTCGCGATGACCGTCGGCTCGCCGCCCTCCAGGACGGTGACGACGGAGTTGGTGGTGCCGAGGTCGATACCGACCGCTCGAGCCATGGGGGATGGCCTCTCTTCCGTGTGCTGGGCTGGTGGTGCAGGTTCGTGGAAGCCGATCCGGACCGTCCTTGCGCGGGGTCCGCTCAACTTTCCTGCCCACGATAACGGCAGCCCCCGGACCGGTGTTCCCGGGGTGCGACGAATTTCCGCCGCCGCTCCTCGCCGCCACCCCTCGCCGCGGTCGCCGCCGACCCACGAGTGCCGCGGTATGGCAGATAGTGCCGCGGTTCAGCGCGGACCTCTCCACCACGCGGCGGCACCGACCGGCCCGCTAGGCCGTCGTCCACAGGCCTGTCCCGCGGATCGGCCGACTCGCAGCACACTTCCGCGGTGCATCCGCTCCTGCAGTCGGCCGCCCGGCGTCAGCGCGGCCTGTTCACCGCTGTCGACGCCCGGCGGGCCGGCTACGAGCACGGCGACATCCGGCAGCTGTGCGCCACCGGCCGGTGGCGCCGGCTACGTCGCGGCATCTACGTCACCGCCGACGACCTCGCGCGAGCCGAGGAGGACGGCCGGATGCACCAGCTCGACTGCCTGGCCGTGCTCCTCGCCGTCGACCGCCCGGCTGCGGCGCTCAGCCGCGGCTCCGCCGCGCGACTGTGGGGCTTCCCGCAGCGGCGCCGGGCAGGCGAAGGTCTGATCCAGCTGACCGACCCGTCGCACGGTGGGACGGGCCGGGGGTTCCACATCAGCCGCGCGCCGCTGGACCGGCACGAGATCGCCGTCCGGGGCCCGTTCCGACTGACCACCCCCGCGCGCACGCTCATCGACTGCGCGCGAGCGCTTCCCCTCGAGGACGCCGTCGTCGCCATGGACGCCGCCCTCCTTGCCGACCGGGTCACCCGCGCGCACCTGCGGGAGGCGGTGTCCAGGGCGCGAAGCTGGCGTGGCGGCCCGAGCGCCGTCCGTGCCCTGTCGCTCACGGCTGGACGGGCGGAGTCGCCCCTGGAGACGCGAGGCCGGCTGCGCATCGTCGGAGCGGGGCTGCCGACGCCGGAGCTGCAGGTGGAGATCCGCAGCGCGGGCCGGCTGGTCGGCGTGGTCGACGCATGGTTCGACCAAGCAGCTGTGGCCGTGGAGTTCGACGGTCGGGTGAAGTACATGGACCCGTGGCGCGGCCGCTCACCGGAGCAGACGCTGTGGGACGAGAAGAGACGCGAGGACGAATTGCGCTCACTCGACATCCGCGTCGTCCGCATCATCGACGCGGACCTCGGTGCGACGTGGCCGGCGAAGGAAGCCCGGTTACGCGCGCTGCTCGCCTCCCCCGGCCCCGGGACCCGTCGGTTCACCGCGACTCCGCGCGCTCGGGGAGTACCTCGCGCAGGCTGATGTCTGCGGTGTCGTGGACAGTGCCGCGCTGTGGGGCGGACATCTGCACCACACCGCGGTACTCGACCCGTGACCGGGCCCGGGCGCGCCTGGGGTTACCGGTGAGTAGCGACGGGCGGCGGGAGCTATCGTCCCCTGCAGAGCGGGCGGTGTCGCCGTCCTCGGGGAAGAGGGAGATCCATGACGGGCCCGTTGCAGATCGTGCTGGGCACGATCAGCGTCCTGTTCCTGATCGTGGCCTCGGTCATGTTCTACCGGGCGGTCCGGGCGATGGTGCGGATCATCCGCACCGGTCAGCCCGACGGCACCCGCACCGGGCCGGTCGGCACGCGGCTGAAGACGCTGGCGATCGAGTCGCTGGGTCACACCCGGATGCTCAAGTGGTCGACGATCGGCGTGGCCCACTGGTTCGTCTTCGTCGGCTTCTACGGCCTGTTCCTCAGCCTGGTCGAGGCCTTCGGCGAGGTGTGGAACCCGGCCTTCCACCTGCCGCTCATCGGCGAGTGGTTCCTGTGGAACCTGTTCGCCGACATCATCGGCACGGGCACGATCCTCGGAATCCTGTACCTGATCTACCGGCGCCAGAAGGACCATCCGCGCCGCCAGGGCCGGAAGAGCCGCTTCGCCGGCTCGAACGAGGGCCGCGGCTACTTCGTCGAGGCCGTCGTCATCACCGTCGGCGCCTGCATCCTGCTCATCCGCGCGCTCAAGATCTCGAGCGACCTGACGAACGCGCCGTCCTGGTCGCACCCGATCTCCGGCGCGCTGGCCCAGATCCTCCCGAGCAACCCCGACCTGCTCAGCGTCGTCGCGTTCGTCAAGATCGTGGTGTCGCTGGTCTGGCTCGTGGTGATCAGCCGGATCCTGAACATGGGTGTGGCCTGGCACCGGTTCAGCGCCTTCTTCAACATCTACTTCAAGCGCGAGGCCGACGGCGCCCCGGCGCTCGGGCCGCTGCCGGCCATGACCAGCGGCGGCAAGCCGATCGACTTCGAGGATCCGGGCGAGGACGACATCTTCGGCCGCGGCAAGATCGAGGACTTCACCTGGAAGGGGATGCTGGACTTCACCACCTGCACCGAGTGCGGGCGGTGCCAGAGCCAGTGCCCGGCCTGGAACACGGGCAAGCCGCTGAGCCCGAAGATGGTCGTGATGGACTTGCGGGACCACCTCTACGCCAAGGCCCCGTACCTGCTCGGTGAGAAGACGGCGAGCGAGACCGCGCCCGACTACGACGTCCTGCAGCCCAGCGACGAGCAGGTGTGGGCGAGCGGCTACGCCCGCATCGAGGGCACCAACGACGCCCAGGCGCACCGGCCGCTGGTGGGCACCCTGGAGGAGGGCGGGGTCATCGACCCCGACGTCCTGTGGAGCTGCACCAACTGCGGCGCCTGCGTCGAGCAGTGCCCCGTCGACATCGAGCACGTCGACCACATCATGGACATGCGCCGCTACCAGACGCTGATTGAGTCGAGCTTCCCGTCCGAGGCCGGCGTGATGATGCGCAACCTCGAGAACCGCGGGAACCCGTGGGGCGTGGGCGGCAACGTCCGCGAGGAGTGGATGAAGGAGCTCGACTTCGAGGTCCGGCAGGTCGACGGCCCGATCCCCTACGAGGTCGAGTACCTGTTCTGGGTCGGCTGCGCCGGCGCCATCGACGACCGCGCCAAGCGCACCACCAAGGCGGTCGCCGAGCTGCTGCACCTGGCCGGCGTCGAGTTCGCCGTCCTCGGGTCGGGCGAGACCTGCTCCGGCGACCCGGCCCGGCGCATGGGCAACGAGTTCCTCTTCCAGCAGCTGGCGATGGAGAACGTCGAGACCCTCAACGCCGCCTTCGAGGGCCGCGTGCCGGGCATGCGCAAGATCGTCGCCACCTGCCCGCACTGCTTCAACTCGCTGGGCCGCGAGTACCCCCAGCTCGGCGGCGACTACGAGGTCGTGCACCACACGCAGCTGCTCGGCAAGCTGGTCGCCGACGGCAAGCTCACCCCGGTCACCCCGATCGACCGCAAGGTGACCTACCACGACCCGTGCTTCCTGGGCCGGCACAACAAGGTCTACACGCCCCCCCGCGAGATCCTCGACTCCGTCCAGGGCCTGTCCACGCAGGAGATGCACCGCTGCAAGGACCGCGGGTTCTGCTGCGGCGCCGGCGGTGCCCGCATGTGGATGGAGGAGAAGATCGGCAAGCGGATCAACGCCGAGCGCACCGAGGAGGCGCTCGAGCTCGATCCCGACGTCATCTCCACCGCGTGCCCGTTCTGCATCACGATGCTCAGCGACGCGCTGAACACCAAGAAGCAGAACGGCGAGGCCAAGGACCACGTCGAGGTCCTCGACGTCAGCCAGATCCTGCTGCGGTCCATGGCGACCGTCGGCGCCCCGGGCACCGAGGCCGGCGCGGAGGTCGGCACCAAGGACGACGACGTCGCGGGCACCGGATCCCCGGCCACGGAGCACGACCCGCACGGCTGATGCTGCTGCAACTGCGGGTCACCGTGCCCGAGGACCGGACCGACCGGGTCCGCGAGCTGTTCGAGAACGACCCGGGGACGGCACACCTCGCCGTCCTCCCGGGCGCGTCGGTCTCCCCCGCGGGCGACCTCGTCCTGGCCGACGTCGCGCGGGAGTCCGCGGACGCCCTCGTCAGCGCGCTGCGGGACCTGAACGTCCACCGCGACGGCGCCATCGCCCTCACGTCGATCGACGCGGCGGTGTCCAGCGCCGCGCGCAGGGCGGAGGAGCGGGCGCCCGGTGACGCGGCCGACGCCGTCGTCTGGGAGCAGGTCGTCCGGACGACGGACGCCGACTCCGCGCTCTCGGTCTCCTACCTGGCGTTCCTGACCATCGCCACGATGCTGGCCGCGATCGCGATCATCAACGACTCGGCGATCCTCACCATCGGCGCGATGGTGCTGGGGCCGGAGTTCGTGCCGCTGGCCGGCCTGGCCGTCGCCGTCGTGCAGCGCCGGCCCGCGCACGCGCGCAGGGCAGCGACCACCCTGATTCTCGGCTTCGTCGTCGCGATCGGACTGACCACCTGCATGACCCTCGTCGGCCGGGGCCTGGGCTGGTTCGGCACCGAGGTGCTGGTCGCGGACCGCCCGCAGACCGGCTTCATCACCCATCCCGACAAGTGGTCCCTCGTCGTGGCGGTGCTCGCGGGGGTCGCGGGCGTGCTGTCGCTGACGTCGGCCAAGAGCGGGGCGCTCGTCGGTGTCTTCATCTCGGTCACCACGGTGCCGGCGGCCGCGGACATGGCGGTCTCCCTCGCTCTGGGTGGCGGGGCGGAGTTCCTCAGCGCCGCCACCCAGCTCGGCATCAACCTGGCCGGCATCCTCATCGCGGCGACGATCACGCTGGCGGTGCAGCGCGCCGTCTGGCGCCGCATCCCGGGCGTCGCCTCCCGGACGGTCGCTCGGCACTGACGTCGGGCCCGGTGGCGGACGACGGCACGGGCGTGGAGGACCATGCTCGGGTGACCCGCACCGCCGCGCAGCCCGCACCGTCCACACCCGCAGACCACCGGCGGGGGCTGCTGCTCATCGGCGTCGCGATCGTCCTGACCGGCCTCAACCTGCGGACCGCCGTCACCAGCGTCGGCCCCGTGCTGCAGGAGATCCAGCACGGCCTCGGCATCTCCAGCGGGCTGGCGGGCCTGGTCACGACGATGCCGGTGCTCTGCTTCGCGGCCATCGGCTTCGCCGGCCCGGGCCTCTCCGCCCGCTACCGCGACTCGCACGTGCTCAGCGGGGCGCTGGCCACCATGGCGGCGGGCCTCGTCGTCCGCGCGGTCGCGCCGGCCTTCTGGCTCTTCCTGCTCGGCACCGTGCTGGCGATGGTCGGCGGCGCCCTGGGCAACGTGCTCCTGCCGAGCCTCGTGAAGCGTTACTTCCCGGGCCGGACCGGCCTGATGGTCGGCGCCTACAGCACGGCCATGTCGGTCGGCGCGACGGTCGCCGCGGTGTCGACCGCACCGATCGCCGCGGGCATCGGCGAGGGCGGGTGGCGGTGGGCGCTGGGCGTGTGGGCCATCTTCGCCCTCCTGGCCGCCGGGCCCTGGCTGTTCGTCCGGGCCAACCCCGGGGCGTCCCGCGGCACGCACGTCGTCGTCCGCCTGCGCGACCTCCGGCACAGCCGGATGGCGCTGGCCCTGATGCTGTTCTTCGGCGTCCAGGGCATGGAGGCCTACATCGTCATCGGCTGGTCGGCCCAGTACCTCCGCGACGCCGGGCTGACGGCCGCCGCCGCGGGCCTGCTGCTCGGCCTGAACCAGGTGATCGGCATCCCGCTGAGCGCGCTGATCCCCACGCTGACGGTCCGGCCGCGCGTCCAGCGACCCCTGCTGCTGGGCTTCATGGCCTGCTACGCGATCGGTTGGGTCGGGCTCTGGGTCGCCCCGCGCACCGCCCCGTGGCTGTGGATGACCGTGCTGTCGCTGGCCATGGCGTGCTTCCCGATGCTGCTGACCCTCATCGGCCTCCGGGCCCGCACCCCCGAGACCACCGCGGCGCTGTCGACGTACGTGCAGAGCTGGGGCTACCTCATCTCCGCCGTCGGCCCCCTGCTCGTCGGCGTGCTGCTGGGTGCCACGGGGAGCTACGCGGGGATGTTCGTCCTCGTCCTCGCGGGCGTGGTGGTCCTGACGGTCACGGGCTGGCTCATGACGCGGGAGCGGTACGCCGATGACGAGGTGAACCGGTTCGTCCCGGGCTGGTCGTCGACCGCCCACTGCACGGACGTCCTCGAGGTGGCCGGCGCCGAAACGCCGGTCAGCGCACACGTCACGCAGGCGGACGACGCGTCTCCGCGCGGGTGAAGTTGCGGAACGACCGGGACGGCGTCGGCCCGCGCTGGTCCTGGTAGCGCGAGCCGTAGACCGCCGAGCCGTACGGGTGCTCGGCCGGGCTGGTGAGCCGGAACATGCACAGCTGGCCGATCTTCATCCCCGGCCAGAGGGTGATCGGCAGGTTGGCCACGTTCGACAGCTCGAGCGTGATGTGGCCCGAGAAGCCCGGGTCGACGAAGCCGGCGGTGGAGTGCGTGAGCAGCCCCAGCCGACCCAACGAGCTCTTGCCCTCTAATCGGGCTGCCAGGTCGTCGGGGATGGTGACGACCTCGAGCGTCGAACCGAGCACGAACTCGCCCGGGTGCAGCACGAACGGGTCGTCGCCCTCGGGCTCGACCAGGGTGGTCAGGTCGTCCTGCTGCTCCGCCGGGTCGATGTGGGTGTACCGGGCGTTGTTGAACACGCGGAAGAACCGGTCGAGCCGGACGTCGATGCTCGAGGGCTGCACGAGCGCCTTGTCGTAGGGCTCGATACCGAGCCGCCCCTCGGCGATCGCGGCCGTGATGTCGCGGTCGGACAGCAGCATGTCGCGGAGTCTAGGGAGTGATCCCCGCCTCCCCCGCGACCGCCGTCCGGAGGCCCCGGATCGCCCCCCGACTGCCGATGACTGGAGGGCGCCGGACACGGCGCACGGCAAGGAGGAGGAACCGTGCTGGACACCAGGCCCGCACCACGGAGCGCCCGGGCTCCCCACGACGCGGTGCGGCCCACCGGCCAGGAGCGCAGTTTCGGCGCCGACGAGCTGATCGTGTCGAAGACCGATCCCCGCGGCGTCATCACCTACGCCAACGATGTCTTCCTGCGGGTCAGTGGTTACGACCTCGACCAGGTCATCGGGCAGCCGCACAACCTCATCCGGCACCCCGCGATGCCCCGCGCGCTGTTCAAGCTGCTCTGGGACACCCTCGCCGAGGGCCGCGAGATCTTCGCCTACATCAACAACCTGGCCTCCGACGGCGCGCACTACTGGGTGCTGGCGCACGTGACGCCGTCCTACGGACCGGGTGGCAAGGTCATCGGCTACCACTCGAACCGTCGCCGACCGTCGGCGAAGGCGGTCGCCGAGATCGCCCCGCTGTACGAGCGGCTGCTGGCCGAGGAGCGCCGGCATCCCCACGCGCGCGCGGCCGTCGCGTCGTCGTCGGTGCTGCTCGGCGAGCTCGTCGCCGCGTTGGCGGCGGACTACGAGACCTTCATCTGGTCGCTCATCAGCCGCGAGGAGCACTGAGATGGCCTTCCGCATGCGCCGTTCCACCGAGGGCGGCCCGCTGACCGACGCCGAGGAGCTGGCGGTCCACCGCGCGTTCGTGCGGCAGCTGACCCAGGCCTGCGAGGCGGCGGCCCGCGGCGACCTCGAGGCGCGCAGTCGCCCGGTGGACGGCGTCGCCGCCGTTCCCGAGCTCGGCGCCCTGCACGACGCCGTCAACCGGGTGCTCGACGTCTCCGACGCCTTCGTACGGGAGTCGTCCGCGGCCCTGACCTCGGCGGCCGCGGGCAGGTACCACCGGCGGCTGCTGCTGACCGGCCTGTCCGGCGCGTTCCGGAAGGCCGCGACCGACATCAACGCCGCCCGCGGTGCCATGCAGCAGACCGCCGGGCGGGTCACCGACGCGCAGACGTCGCGGCTGCGGCTGGCCGACGAGTTCGAGTCCGTCGTCCTGGCCATGTCGGAGCAGGTGGCGACCGCCTCGACCGAGATGAGCGCGTCGGCCTCGGGGCTGACCGCGGCGGCGTCGGCCGCGAGCAGCGAGGTCAGCGCCGCCCAGGGGACGATCGAGTCGCTGACCAGGTCGTCGGCCGAGATCAAGGAGATCATCGCGATGATCGACGCGATCGCCGCGCAGACCCGGCTGCTGGCGCTGAACGCGACCATCGAGGCGGCGCGGGCCGGGGAGGCCGGCAAGGGTTTCGCGGTCGTCGCCTCGGAGGTCAAGGACCTCGCTGACCAGACCGGCCGCGCCACGGAGCAGGTGACCGCTCAGGTGGAGCAGATCCGCCAGGCCACCGAGGGGGTCGCGAGCGGCATGAGCACGGTCGGGACGACGGTGTCGGAGATGAACGCCCTGGTCGACGGCATCGCCGCGGCGGTGGACGGCTCGGCGTCGCTCAACGCCGGCGCAGGCGACACCACGGGCCTGTCGCAGATGGCCGAGCGGCTGCGGTCGGAGGCAACCGGGTTCCTCGCCGAGATGCGGCGCTGACCGGGGGGCTCTGCCGCTGCGGGAGCACCGCCAGGTAGTCTGGCGGGCGTTCGCGGGTGTAGTTCAATGGTAGAACATCAGCTTCCCAAGCTGACAGTGCGAGTTCGATTCTCGTCACCCGCTCCATCGAAGGTCCCTGAGGGCCCGCGGCTCAGGAACGTGTGCGGGCCGTGTCCTCGGGGTCGTGGATCGTGCCGACGCGGTCGAGCAGGGCGCCGAGCTGCTCGGCCGTCATGGGCCGCGCATAGTGGAAGCCCTGCGCGATGTCGCAGCCCAGCTCGCGCAGCGCGGCGACGTGCTCGCCGCCTTCGACACCCTCCGCCACGACGGTCAGCCCCAGGTTGTGGCCCAGGTCGATCGCGGTGCGCACGAGAACGGCGTCCTGCTGGGTGGTCGTCATGCCGAGCACGAAGGAGCGGTCGATCTTGAGCTCGTCGACGGGCAGGCGGCGCAGGTAGGCCATCGAGCTGTAGCCGGTGCCGAAGTCGTCGATGGACAGGCGCACGCCGAGGTCGTGCAGCCGCTCCAGGACCTCCATGCAGCGGGCCGCGTCGCCCATGACGGCGCTCTCGGTGACCTCCAGCCGCAGCATCTCGGCCGGCACGCCGTGCTCGGCCAGCAGTCGCCGCACGAGGTCGGGCAGCCCCGCGTCGAGCAGGCAGCGGGTCGACAGGTTGACCGCCACGGGGACGGCGTGGCCGGCGTCGAGCCACCGGCGCATCTGGGGCAGCGCCAGGCCCAGCACCCGCTCGGTGAGCCGCAGGATGATGCCGGTGCCCTCGGCGACCGGGATGAACTCGCCCGGCGGGATCATGCCGAGCAGCGGGTGGTTCCAGCGCAGCAGCGCCTCCACGCCCTCGATCCGCTCGCCGTCGAGGGTGTACTTCGGCTGGTAGTTCAGGAACAGCTCGTCCTCGGCGTCCAGGGCGCGGCGCAGGTCCCCCAGCACGGTCAGCCGCGCCGGCGCGGGCATGTGCTCCTCCGGCGTGAAGACGACGGCGCCGGCCTTCAGCTCCTTGGCGACGTACATGGCGATGTCGGCGTTGCGCAGCAGGGCCTCCGAGTCGGTCCCGTGCCACGGCGAGAGCACGATGCCGATGCTCGCCTCGACGTCCAGGACGACCCCGTCGACGTCGAAGGGGCGGTGCAGCGACTCGCCGATCCGTTCGGCCACCGCGCGGGCCTGGTCCTCGCCGTCGACCGAGGACAGCAGGACGGCGAACTCGTCGCCACCCAGCCGGGCCACGGTGTCGCCGTCCCGCAGGACCGACTCCAACCGGGGCCCGACCTGCCGCAGCAGCTTGTCCCCGAGGGTGTGGCCCAGGGAGTCGTTGATCTCCTTGAATCGGTCGAGGTCGATCAGCAGCAGGGCGACCTCGCTCTCGGAGCGGGTCGCGGCGGCGAGGCTCTGCTCCAGCCGATCACGCAGGAGGATCCAGTTGGGCAGGCCGGTCAGCGTGTCGTGCGTGGACTGATGGCGGTCGCGGTCGGCCGAGGTGCGCAGCGCCTCCGCCTGCCGCCGCAGTCGTCGGGACGCCGAGGCGATGAGCCGGAAGACGACGCCGTAGAAGACCGCCAGCCCGACGACGAGGGTGATCGTGAGCGTCCGCACGTCCTGGGCCACGGCCGCGGCGACAGGGGCGTAGGGCAGGTAGAGCTCGATGGCGCCGTCCGGCCGTGTCGAGCCCTCGTACAGCAGGGGCACGTACACCTCGAGGAAGAGGCGGTCGCCGTCCTCGCTGGCGCTGTCGTCGTCGGCCGAGTGCGAGAAGCCGGAGACCACCTCGCCGGCGAGCACCTCGTCGAGCTCGTCCGACGTCGAGACCGTGCCGACCTTCTCCTCCTCGTCGGAGTACACGATCGTCCGGTCGCGGTCGAAGATGTTGAGCTCGACGGGGTCCAGGTCGGCGAGCCGCCCCCGGCCCGGCAGATTGCTCCTCGCCGCGTCGACGGCGGCGTCGACGGCGGCCAGGCGTGACCCGTCGAAGCCGTCGGCCAGGTCCTCCGGCGTCAGCTGCGGCTGGAGTCCGAGGCGGACGGTGACGATCGCGGTCCACTCCGCCTGCTCGCGGGCACGCTCGGCGATGGCGCTGCTGAGGACCGAGGACAGAACCAGCCCGACCGCGATGGTGAGCACCAGGCTGATGGCGGCGAAGCGCGCCAGCAGGCTGGTGTTCCGCAGCCGGCGGAGAAAGCTCATGGGCGACAGATCGGGCGCTGACCGCCATTCCTTGAACCGCCGACCCGGGCCACCCTCGAAAGGGATGATTCCGCCGCCGTCGCCCCCTCAGGGTCGCGGCGCCGATACGCCCCGTATACCGCGATCACATTTGACGCGTCATGCATCACGGTCCGTACGGACACGCGCGGTTACCGGTCCGAAACGGTCCCGGGATCGCCTCCCCGCGCGCTCCCGGGCCCTTGGTCCCTATGGCACCGGCGCGCAGCCCGCGAACATCCCATCCATGAGCGAGTTCCGCCCACCACGGGAGCCGGGTCCGGCCCCGGACCGGGAGCCGACCGGTCACCCCACCATGGACGACGGCGCGAGCACTGCGCCGGGAGTGGAGCCGCTCCGGCTGCGTCCACTGCTGCCCCGCAGGCAGAACCCCTGGCTCGTCGTCGAGGTGGACGGGAGCCCGGGCGCGCACGGGGCGCTGCTCTGGGCGCTGCGTGAGGCCGCCCGCCGCGAGGCGACGGTGGTCGCCGTCAGCGTCCTCGACGAACCGGACGGGGACCCCCTCGGCGGCGGCCGGGGCCAGGCGCGGGCGCACGTTGCGGCGCACGACCAGCTCGAGGCCCGGGTGCTGCGGGCCATCGCCGAGACCGGCGTGCACGGCCGCTCCCGGACGGCGGTCCTCGACCGAGCCGTCTTCGAGGCGCTGACCGCGGCGACCCGCGGCGCCGACCTCGTGGTCGTGAGCGCCCTCGGCAAGACGGTCCTCCGCCAGGCGGTCCCCCGCCCGCCCGCACGCCGTCTCGCCCGCGGCGCCTGACGACAGCACCGCCACCGCATCGCCAGAACGCTTCCCTCCCCCACCGGAGGCACCTACCGTCGGGCCGTGACCCCGCCCGACGTCCCGGGCTCCTTCCCGACGGATCTGCCGCCGGGTGGCCTCGCGCGCGCCACGCCCGAGTTCGCGGCGGCGGTCATGGCCGCGGCGTCGGGCAGTCAGCTGGAGGCGACGCTGCAGTACATCGTCTCGGCCGTGGTGCAGCACGTGGACGCCATGCACGGGGCGATGGGCGTGCTCAGCCGGGACGGCCGGACGCTCGACCGCTTCGTCGTCGTCGGCACGGAGGACGAGCGGGACGGCATCGACGGGCTGCCCACCGGCCAGGAGGCCCTCGACCCGCTGCTCGAAGGCCCCGCCACCCTGCGGCTGGACGGTCGGGACCGTCACGTCGCCGCCACGGGCATCTCCGACGGGCACCCACCGATGCGGTCCTTCCTCGGCGTCCCGATCCGGGTGGGCGACGCGGTGTTCGGCAACCTGTACCTCACCGAGAAGCGCACCGGCGGGCCCTTCACCGAGGCCGACGTGACGGTCGCGCAGGCGCTGGCCGGCGTGGCCGGGCTGGCGATCAAGAACGCGCGGCTGGCCGAGTGGGCCGAGACCCGCCGCCGGTGGGAGGAGGCGGCGGTGGAGATGGCCACCGCGCTGCTCGCCGGAGCGGAACCCGAACAAGTGCTGCGGTCGATCTCCACGCGGGTCGGCGAGCTGACCGACTCGGACATCGCCGGCGTGCTGGCGCCGAGCATCGACGATCCGGAGACCATGACCATCGTCGCCGCGGTCGGGAAGAAGGCCGAGGAGGTCGAGGGCGTCCGCGTGCCCCTGGCGGGGACGCACGTGGGGTCCACCCACCGCGCCGGCGTGCCACGCCGGGTCGAGGACATCAGCATCATGCCGGTGGTCGGCCGGCGGGCGGCCGTCCTGATCGAGCTGACCGCGGGGTACGGGCCCACCCTCATCGCGCCGCTGGGCGGCGCCCTCGACCGGAGCCTGCTGGTCGCGATGCGGGCGGCCGGGCGGGAGCCCTTCGACGAGGAGGACCTCGAACTGCTCTCCGGCTTCGCCGCGCAGGCGTCGGTGGCCCTGGAGCTGGCGCGGGCACAGGAGCGCGAGAAGGCGCTTCAGGTCCAGGCCGACCGCGACCGCATCGCCCGCGACCTGCACGACCACATCGTCCAGCGGATCTTCGCCACGGCCCTGTCCCTCGACCGGCTGAGCCGGTCGCTGGGCACGGAGCAGGCGGACGCCGCGGGGCGGCTGTCGCGCAGCGTGGACGACCTGCACGGAACGATCGCCCGCATCCGGACGTCGATCTTCGACCTGCACGAGGCCGAGGACTCGTCGATGGCCACGCTTCCGCGCCGGCTGACCGAGGTGGTGCGGTCGGTCACCGAGGGCCACGACCTGCGCCCGGACCTGCGGATTCGCTGCGAGCGCGACGACCTGCCGGCCGACCTCGTGCTCGACCTCGTCGCCGTGATCCGTGAGCTGCTGACGAACGTCGTCCGGCATGCGCAGGCCCGCCGGAGCACGGTGTCGGTCGTCATCGACAGCGAGGTGTGCGTCGTCGTCACCGACGACGGCCGCGGGCTGCCGCCCGTAGCCGTGCGCAGTGGGCTGGCGAACCTGGCGGCGCGCGCGGAGCGCCGGTCGGGTGCGCTCGACTGCCGGTCGGGTCCCACCGGCACCGAGATCCAGTGGTCGGTGCCCCTACCGGGGGAAAGCTGACGGAGCGGGAGGCGGCGGGACGACGTCCCGTCAGGCGCCGGGCCGGTCGCGCAGCTCGGTGGCCAGGATCGCCGCCTGGGTCCGCCGTTCCAGGCCCAGCTTGGCCAGCAGGTGGCTGGTGTAGTTCTTGACCGTCTTCTCCGCCAGGCCCATGCGCTGGCCGATCTGCCGGTTGGTCAGCCCCTCACCGATCAGCCGCAGCACGGTGCGCTCCTGGTCGGTGAGGAGGTCCAGCCGCTCGGTGCCGGCCGCCGCGGGCCGCGCGCGGGACATCGCCGGACCGACGTCGTCGAAGGTCGTCCCCCCGTCGGCCACGGTGCGCACCGCCGACACCAGGGCGGGCCCGCGCACCTGCTTGAGCAGGAACCCGGAGGCGCCCGACCGGATCGCAGCCTCGAGCGCGTCCTGCTCGGAGTAGCTGGTAAGCACGATGCAGCGCAGGCCCGGCACCCGGTCGCGCAGCTCCCGGCACAGCCCAGCGCCGTCGCCGTCGGGCAGCCGCATGTCGATGAGGACGACGTCCGGGCGCACCGCCGGCACCCGCGCCAGCGCCTCGGCGACCGAACCCGCCTCGCCGGCCACCGTCAGATGCGGATCGTCCTCGAGGACCTCGGCCACCCCGCGACGGACCACCTCGTGGTCGTCGACGAGGAAGACCCGTATGAAGCGGGTCACCGGGTCCATCGACGGCCTCCTTGCCACGGTCTGTGATGCCGGTCACAGAGCGTAGGGCCTGGCTCCCCGCCTGGGGAACTCAGTCGGGCAGCAACAGGGCGGCGTAGAGCGTCAGACCAGGACCGAACGCCATGGCGACGACCGGTCCGTCGACCTCGCCGAGTTCCTCCAGCACCAGCAGCACCGTGGCCGAGGAGCAGTTGCCGTGCTCGGAGAGCACCCGCCGGGAGGCGGACAGCTGCTCCTCCGCGAGACCGAGCTCGTCGCGGACGACGTCCAGGATGCGCGGCCCGCCCGGGTGCACCGCCCAGCCGGCGACGTCCTCGACGCGCAGGCCGGCGCCGGTGAGCAGCTCCGCGACGACGTCGCCGACGTGCCGGGCGAGCACATCGGGCACGCGCGGCGACAGTCCCATGCGGAAGCCGAGATCGGTGACGTCCCACGTCATGTGGTCGGCCGTCGAGGTGTCCGTCCGGGCCACCACGCCGGCCAACCGGTGCCCACCCGAGCGGCCGGGCTCCACGACGACGGCGGCCGCCGCGTCGGAGAACAGCGCGTGCGCGACCACCTGGTCGAGGTCGGGCTGGGCCGGCTGGACGTGCAGGCTGGTCAGCTCGCAGCACAACAGCACCGCCGGCCGGGAGCGCGCCGTCACGAAGTCGCCGACCGCCGCCAGGCCCGGGATCGCGGCGTAGCAGCCCATGTGCCCGACGAGCAGCCGCTGCAGGCCCGGCGGCATGCCGAGGTCACCGGCCAACCGGATGTCCAGGCCCGGCGTGGCGTAGCCCGTGCAGGTGGCGACCGCGAACAGGCCGACGTCCCCGGGGGCGAGCCCGGCCGCGTCCAGCGCCCCGGCCACCGCCTGCTTCCCGAGCGGCAGCGCCTCCTGCACGTACCGCTGCATCCGGGCGCCGGTGCTCCATCCGCTGAGGTCCTCGTCCAGCGGGTTGGCCACGGCGTGGCGCCTCCGGACACCGGCGCCGGCGAAGATCCGCCGGGCGGCGCGCACGCCCTCGTAGTGCTGGGCGAAGAAGCCCTCCCAGGCAGCGTCCTGGTCCAGTGCGGCCGGCAGGGCCGAGGCGGCCCCGGTGAGCACCGCGTCGCTCACGTGCTGGTCTCCGCGGCGCGCGGGCTCGGCGTCATGTGCCGACGGTACGTCGGGGCCATGACCTGCGCCGCCTCATCGTTTGCGGCCGTACCCGGCGAAGATCACCGCGGTGGAGCGGATCGGCTTCATGCGGACCGTGTCGCGCCGTCCGAGCTTCCACGCCACGGCCTCCCGCATCGAAGGCCGCAGGCCGACCAGGCGCAGGTCGAGGCCGAGCCGGTCGGCGGCCGCGAGCAGCCGCTGCCGGTCCACGAACAGCGCCGGGTCGTGCAACCCCCGCGGCGGTCCACCCGGCAGCCGCTCCAGCAGGTGCACGTTGATCCAGACCGACAGCCGGCCCGCGGCCAGGCCGTCGATCACGAGCCGACCACCCGGTCGCAGCAGGCGGGCGCACTCGCTCAGGACGCCGACGTCGTCCTCGACGTGCTCGAGGATCTCCCCCGCGACGACGACGTCCGCGCAGCCGTCGGCGAGCGGCACGTGCAGGACCGACCCCCGGGCGACCAGCATCCCGTGGTCGCGGGCCAGCCGGAGCCCGGGCATCCCGATGTCCACGCCCACGTGCCGGTAGCCCAGACGGGCCACGTGCGGGGCCATCAGCCCACCGCCGCACGCCAGGTCGACCAGTACCTCGCCATGGGAAGCGGCCGGCGGGATGTGCTCGGCCCGGGAGGCGGCCAGCCAGTGCAGCGCCGCGAACTCACCGGAGGGCTGCCACCACTCGTCGGCCAGGGCGTCGTACTGCGCCGGATCGTTGCGCTGGAGGCCGCCTGCGATCACGGCGCCCCGGCCGCCCGTCGGGGCCTGAGGACGGTCACCGGGCAATGATCGCCGCTGTCCGTCGTCCGCCGCACCTCCGTGCCGGAGCGGGATTGCGGCGGCGGGCGGCCGGGCACAGGCGCACCGACACCGTCGGACCGAGGAGGACGCGCGATGACCGAGTCAGGACGCACCCCGCACACGAGCGAGCGCGCCGAGGGCGACCCGCCCGGCGACGAGGCGACCGACGGCCGCACCCCGCACTCGGAGGAGCCGGCCGAGGGCGAGGACGTCAGGGACGACGCCGGGACGGGGGCCGACGCCCCGGACGCCTGACGGGGCATCGTCGTCTCCGCGCGAGCACCGCCGGAACCCGGAGCACTCTCGTCCGCCATACTGATGGTGATAATCATTGTCAGTAACGGAGGAGAGTCATCGTGCCCCGCGTCCGCACGCACAGCGTGGCCCTCCTGGCCGGTCTGGTGCTCGGGGTCTCCGCCTGCTCGGCAGCCGGCGGCGACGGTCCGGCCGTCTCCCACGGGGACCCGAAGGCGTGCCCCACCGACGTCGTCGACGTCGTCGTGTCGCTGAGCCAGTGGACCGACCTGGTCCGCGTCCTGGGCGGCGACTGCGCGAAGGTCACCACGATCGTCTCCTCCGGCGCGATCGACCCGCACGACTTCGAGGCGGGGACCGCGGACCTCGCCGCGATCTCGCAGGCGGACCTGGTCGTCGTCAACGGCGCCCACTACGACGTGTGGGCGTCCGACGCGCTCGCGACGCTGACGTCGCGACCGGCCGTGGTCGACGCCGCCGAGGTGGCCGGCGTTCCCGCCGAGGGCGCCGACCCGCACCTGTGGGCCGACCCGGCGATCGTCCCGCAGGTGGCCTCGGCCGTCACCGCGGCGCTCGTCGACGTCGCCGGGGACGGCGGTGGCTACTTCGCCGGGCGCCGGGCCGTGTGGGACAAGGACATCGCGCGCTACGTGGCCGCCGTGGACGCCCTGCGAAAGGTCGCCGCCGGTCGGACGTTCGCCGCGACCGAGGGCGTCTACGACCGCATGGCCGAGGCGGTGGGGCTGACCGACGTCACCCCTCCCGGTTACCGCCGGTCGGCGAGCAACGAGAGCGATCCGGCACCGGGCGACCTGGCCGCCTTCGAGGCGGCGCTGGCCGACGGCGCGGCCGACGTGCTCATCTACAACACCCAGACCAGCGGCAGCGTGCCCGAGCGGCTGCGGGCCGCCGCCGAGAAGGCCGGCGTGCCGGTGGTCGAGGTGACGGAATCACCGACCGACGTCGGCGGTTCGTTCGTCGCGTGGCAGTACGGCCAGGTGCAGGCGCTCAGCGACGCGCTCAGCGGCACCCCGTGACGACCGGCGGGCGACCCCCGGCGCTGGTCCTCGAGGGGGTCAGCGTGGCGCGGGGCGGGCGGACCGTCTGGTCACACGGGACCTTCACCGTCCGTCCCGGCGCGGTGGTCGGCGTCATCGGGCCCAACGGCGCCGGCAAGACGACGCTGTTCCAGCTGGCGCTGGGCCTGCTCGCGCCGTCGTCCGGACGCATCGAGGTGCTCGGCGCCCCGCCGCGACGTGGTAATCGCCGGATCGGGTACGTGCCGCAGAACTACACCGCCGCTCTGGGCGAGGCGATCCGGTGCCGGGACCTGGTCACCCTCGGGCTCACCGGCGGCCGATTCGGCCTGCGCCCGACGTCGGCGGCGGAGCGCGCGCAGGTGGACGATGCCCTGCGCCGGGTCGGGGCCCTTGATTTCGCCGAGCGCCGGATGTCGGAGCTGTCCGGCGGCCAGCAGCAGCGGGTGGCCATCGCGCAGGCGATCGTCGACGACGCCGAACTGCTCCTGCTCGACGAGCCGCTGGCCAACCTCGACCTGCGCAACCAGCAGGAGATCGTCCGCCTGCTCGGCGACCTGCACCGCGACCGCGACGTCACGATCATGGTGGTCGCGCACGACCTGAACCCGCTGCTGCCGGTGCTCAGCGACGCCGTGTACCTGCTCGACGGCCATCCGCACCACGACGAGATCGGCGAGGTCGTGCAGGAGGAACTGCTCACCCACCTCTACGGCACCCCGGTCGGCGTGGTCCGGACCGCGCAGGGCGACCTGTTCACGCGGGCCGCCTGGCGGGATCCAGTGCACCAACAGGAGAACGCACGCGAGGCCGGCGCGTGATCGCCGCGCTCGCCGGGGTCGAGTTCCAGTCGAACTGGCTGCAGGTCCTGCAGAGCCCCTTCCTGCGCAACGCGCTGGTGGGCGGCTCGCTGGTCGCCGTCGCGGCCGGGCTGCTGGGCTACTTCGTCATCACGCGGCAGAACGCCTTCGCCGCGCACGCCCTGGCCCACATCGGCTTCCCGGGCGCGACCGGGGCGATCCTCGTCGGCGTCCCGGTCACGCTCGGCCTCGCCGTCTTCTGCGTGGGCGGCGGCCTGTTGATCGGGGTGTTCGGCCGACGGGTGGCCGACCGCGAGATGGCGACGGGCACGATCCTGGCGCTGGCCACCGCGCTCGGCGTTCTCTTCGCCTCGCTCGCGAGCGCCAACGCCAGCACGACGACGTCAGTGCTGTTCGGCAACCTGCTGGCGGTGTCCGACGACCAGCTCGTGGTCTTCGGCGCCTTCACGGCCGCCGTCGTGCTGGCCCTCGCCGTCCTCGCCCGGCCGCTGATGTTCGCGTCGGTGGACCCCGCCGTCGCCGAGGCCCGCGGCGTGCCGGTGCGGGCGCTGGGTGTCGCGTTCGTGGTGCTGCTGGCGCTCACCATCACCATGGCCGTGCAGGTGGTGGGCACGCTGCTGCTCTTCGCCCTGGTCGTGACCCCGGCGGCCACGGCGCTGCGGCTGACCGCCCGTCCCGTGCGGGTGGCGGCGATCGCGGTCGGACTGGCGCTGGCCTCCGTGTGGGGCGGCCTGGTGCTGTCGACGATGGTCAACCTGCCGCCCAGCTTCTTCATCGTCACCCTGGCCGTGCTCGCGTGGCTGGTGGTGCTCGGGGTCTCCGGTCGACGCGGCCGGGTGGCCACGGCGGCGGTGCCCGCGGACCGCCATCACCCCCACTGACCTGCACGGACGTGATCGACCTCTCACCCGCTGTGCAGGAGATCACCGCTTCGGGTCTGTTTCCGGGCGGTGCGCGGGGGGACGCTGGACGCATGGAGGACACGCAGCGCGACGCACGAGTAACCACCGACTCCTCGACCCACGAAGCGGAGGAGTCCCGCAGCCAGGAGACCGGGGCCGCGAGCGTCGCGCGGCTGCTGGCCAACCCCCGCCGCATCCGCCGGAACTGACGGCCCCGTCCCGAGGCTCACGCCGAGCCTGCGAGGCGTGAGGAGGACGGGGTCCTTCCACTGCCCCCCACCGCTCGCAAGCTCGCGGCGGGACCCTGCAGGAGGGCCGTTCCAGAGCCTCACCACGGCCTCCGGTCACGCTCCGTCGTCACATCGGTACCAGCTACCCCCGGAGTCCCGGGTAGCCCGGGCGCCTCTCGTCACCCAGAGCAACATCGCACTCGGCGTGCCGCGAACCGCTCCGTCACGGCAAGGTGCACCATCGCTCCCGTGACCACCGCTCTGTCTCTCGCCGACGACGCCCTCGCCGCGGACGCCCACGCTGCCGCGGACGCCGGGGCTCCGGTTCGCCGCAGCCGCGCCGAGCGCCAGGCGATCGTCCTGGACACCGCCGAACGGCTCTTCGCCAGCCGCAGCTCGCGCAGCGTCGGGATGGACGAGCTGGTCCGCGAGACCGGCCTCGGCAAGATGACCGTCTACCGGCTCTTCAAGAGCAAGGACGACCTGGTCGGCGCCTACCTCTCGCGCAAGGCCGCCACCGTGCTGGCCTTCATCGACGCCGAGCTCGTCCGGCTGCAGGGTGACCCCCGGGCCGCGCTGCTGTCCGTCGTCGACGCCGTCGAGCGGGACGTCACCCGCACCGGCTTCCGCGGCTGCCCGTTCAACAACGTCAGCAGCGAGTACGACGACCCGCAGCACCCGGCCCGCAGCGCGGCCGCCGACTACAAGTTCGAGCTCTACAGCCGCCTGGAGCGGCTCTCCGAGCAGATCGTGCCGGGCGGTGGCGACGACCTCGCCGCACAGATCCACCTGATCATCGACGGCATGTACCTCTCCGGCGGCCTCCTGGGTCCCGACGGCCCGGCCGCGCACGGCCGGCAGCTGGCCGAGCGGCTGATCTCCATCGCCGAGACGCGCGTCTGACCGTCAGCCCGCAGGATGGGCCGGTGGCGAACGACCGGACCCGACCAGACCTCGACGACACGCTCGTGGAGGGGCTCGGCAAGCTCTCCGAGGCCCTCGAGACCGTGGAGGCGGCCCGCGGGCTGCTCTACGGCTTCCACCAGCTCACCGGCAAGGCGGACAAGGAGCTCCAGGACGCCGTCGACCTCCTGCGAGAAGCCGGGGCCACCGCGCTCGCCGACGACCTCGACCGGGAACTGGTCGGCCGCAACGTCGTCGCCGACCGGTGGACGTTCCAGATCGTCGAGGACTACGACGCCAACTACTGGACGACGTTCCGCGACTTCGACGCTCGAGCCCGCGACGAGTACTCCGGCGGGGACCGGCACGTGTACGAGGCGCGGATGAAGCAGCGCGAGCGGACGAAGGGCCACCCCGCCCACGAGGCCGGGCCCGACCTGGCCGACTGAGGGCCGAGATCGCCGCGCAACTTCGGGGAAGGTGCAGCCCGAATCGAGCGCCAGGCCGCACGTTCGGGGAAAGTGCGCCCCGGTCGCCGGAGAGCCGGACGCGCCGCAGACTCGGGGCATGACGATGCCGGACCCGGACGACGCCGAAGCGGAGCGCGACGCGAATCCGCTGGGCAGCGAGACGGCCCCGCCCGGCGATTCCGAGTCGCAGGACGGGGAGCCGGGTCCGGGGAGCGGTGTCGCAGGCCCGAGCTATCCGCCGGCGGAGACCGAGCCCGACGCGCAGTGACGCACCGGTGACCCCCGCCGACGGCGGGAGCGCGCCACACTCAGGGGCGTGACCGCACCCGAACCGCGTCCGGCCGGGGCCCCCGGCAGGGACCCCCTCAGCACCGACCCCTACAGGACCGACCCCCACAGGACCGACCCCCACAGGACCGACCCCCTCAGCACCTCGCCGAGTGGCCTGTCCCACGAACCCGCCGGGTCGAACGGGCCGCTCGCAGCAGGAGGTCCGACCGCTCCCGCGCCGGGTGCCGGCACCGCCATGCGGCCGCGGAGCGCCGGTCGCGCCATCGGCCGCACGCTGGCCCTGGCACTGCTCCTGTTCGTGACGGTGGTCCTGGTCCTCTTCGTCGTGTTCAACACCCAGACCGTCGACATCAGCCTGGTGTTCACCGACGTTCAGGCGCCCCTGGTGCTGGCCCTGCTCATCGCGGCCGGGCTGGGTGGGCTGCTGGTCGCCCTGGCGGGGACGGTCATGCGCGCGAGGCGCCGCAACCGCTGAATCACCTGCTCACCGATCTGCATCCCTCGGTGTGGGCGTGTCGCGCGCATCCCACTTGTTCCTTGCTACTGGTCGGTAATAGCGTGGTTACTAGCGAGTAGCACTCGCCGGTAACGGCCGACCACCGGCACGGAGCAGGGAGCACCACGCGTGAACCACTACACCGCCAACCTGCGGGACCTCGAGTTCAACCTGTTCGAGTTCCTCGACACCAAGGACCGGTTCGGCAAGGGACCCTTCGAGCAGATGGACGCCGACACCGCCCGCGGCGTCCTGGCCGAGGTCCGCAAGCTCTCCGAGGGGCCGATCGCCGCCTCCTTCGTCGACGCCGACCGCAATCCGCCGGTGTTCGACCCGGCCACCCATTCGGTGCAGCTGCCCGAGTCGTTCAAGAAGTCGGTCCGCGCCATCGAGGACGGCGAGTGGTACCGGCTCGACCTGCCCGAGGCGCTCGGCGGCTTCGGGGCGCCGCACGCCCTGACCTGGGGCGCCTTCGAGATGGTGCTCGGCGCGAACCCCGCCGTCTTCATGTACGGGTCGTGGGCCGCGTTCGCCGCCGTCCTCCACGAGCTGGGCACGCCGGACCAGAAGCGCCTGGCCGAGCTGATGCTCGAGCACAAGTGGGGCGCCACGATGGTGCTCACCGAGCCCGACGCCGGCTCCGACGTCGGCGCCGGCACCACCACGGCCGTGCAGCAGCCCGACGGCTCGTGGCACATCACCGGCGTCAAGCGGTTCATCACGTCGGCCGAGCACGACCTCTCCGACAACATCGTCCACCTCGTGCTGGCCCGCCCCGAGGGTGCGAAGCCGGGCACGAAGGGGTTGTCGCTGTTCGTCGTCCCCAAGTTCCACGTCGACCTCGCCACCGGAGCGCTCGGCGAGCGCAACGGCGCCTTCGTGACCAACGTCGAGAAGAAGATGGGGCTCAAGGTCTCCACGACTTGCGAGCTGACGTTCGGCGCCACCGACGTGCCGGCGCAGGGCTGGCTGGTCGGCGAGGTGCACGACGGCATCGCCCAGATGTTCAAGGTCATCGAGCACGCCCGCATGTTCGTGGGCGCCAAGGCGATCGCCACCCTCTCCGCTGGGTACCAGGTCGCGCTGGACTACGCGAAGACCCGCGTCCAGGGGGCCGACCTCACCGCCACGTCGAAGGACGCCCCGCGGGTGACCATCACCCACCACCCCGACGTCCGCCGCTCGCTGATGCTGCAGAAGTCCTACGCCGAGGGCATGCGGGCGCTGTGCCTGTACGCCGCGAGCTTCCGCGACCAGGTCATCGACGCCCAGGCCGCCGGCGAGGGCGAGAGCGAGCAGGCCACGCTCGCCGAGCGGGTCAACGACCTGCTCCTCCCGATCGTGAAGGGCTTCGGCTCCGAGCGGGCCACCCAGCTGCTCACCGCCGAGTCGCTGCAGACCCTCGGCGGCTCGGGCTACCTGCAGGACTACCCGATCGAGCAGTACATCCGCGACTCCAAGATCGACACCCTCTACGAGGGCACGACGGCGATCCAGGGCCAGGACTTCTTCTTCCGCAAGATCGTCAAGGACGGCGGGGTCGCGCTGACCTGGCTGGCCGGCCAGATCCAGGCGACCATCGATGCCGAGGTGGGCAACGGCCGGCTCAAGGAGGAGCGGGCGCTGCTGGCCACGGCCCTGGCCGACGTGCAGGGGATGCTGACCGCGATGTTCGGCCACCTCTCCGGCGCCCAGGAGGACATGACCGCGCTGTACAAGGTCGCGCAGAACACCACCCGGCTGCTGCTGGCCACCGGCGACCTGATCACCGCGTGGCTGCTGATCCGCCAGTCCGAGGTGGCCCTCGGCGCGCTGTCGGGTGCGGTGTCGGAGAAGGACCGACTCTTCTACGAGGGCAAGCTCGCGGCGACCCGCTTCTTCGCCACGCAGGTGCTGCCGCGGCTCACCTCGGAGCGGCTGATCGTCGAGAACACCGACAACGCCCTCATGGAGGTCGACGAGGGCTCCTTCTGATGTCGCCCTCCGGGCTCCGACCGCGGCCAGGAGCCGTTCCCCTGCTGCGCCGAGCCCCCGTGTCGTGCCTCGCGGGACCCTCCGGGCCCCACTCGGCCCAACCGCGGCCAGGTGCCGTCCCCTCCTGCGTCGAGCCCTCATGTCGCCCCTCGGGGAGTCCTCCGGACCCCCGCTCGGCACGACGTGACAGCTGGCATCGACCTGCCTGACCCGGCGGCCGCTTCCCCATCGTCGTGGAGGCGGCCGTCGTCGTTTCCGGACCGGGACGGCGGGCATGCCTGGGCGGACCACCCAGGACAGGAGGACCGACATGACCGACCCACCGGGCAGCGACCGGATCCAGCAGGACATCCCCACGTCGTCGGCCAGCGGCGACAACGCCGACACGGGCTCGTCGTTCGATGACGTGCCCCTCACCCGGGACGAGGCGCTCGAACGGGACGCCGCCCAGGGTGACGACCTGCCCGCGGGCGCGGACAGCGACGTCGCCCGGGGCACGCGGGCCGGCGCCTCGGGCGAGGTCTCGAGCCCCACGCAACGATCAGGCGGGAGCGACGCATGAGCGAGTCCGATCCGACGGGCTACGGCGAGTCCCCGGACACCTCCGACGGCCCGGTGGCCGAGAAGCAGACCGACGAGGCACCCGAGGGCGACGCGACGCTCACCACGGATGACGACGCCCAGCGCGACGACGGCGTCATGCGCCCGGGCAACGAACCCGACTGAACCGCAGGACGGTGTCCCCGCGGCAGCCGTCGCGGGGAGACCGTCCGGTTGCGCGGTCAGGACGTCGGCGGCATAACGTCGAGGGCATGGCTGACCCCGCACCCCTGTCCGGTCGACGCGCACTCATCACCGGGGGTGCATCCGGCATCGGCCGGGCATGCGCCCTCAGGCTGGGCGAGGCCGGTGCCCACGTGGTCGTCGTCGACCGCGACGCCGAGGCCGCGAAGGCGGTCGCCGAGTCCGTCGGCGGCACCGCCGTCGCCGTCGACCTGTCCGATCTGGACGCCGTGGACGCCCTCGACCTCGACGTCGACATCCTGGTCAACAACGCGGGGCTGCAGCACGTGGCGCCGCTGCACGAGTTCCCGGTCGACCGGTTCTCCTACATCCTGCGGCTGATGCTCGAGGCCCCTTTCCGGCTGGTCCGCGGTGCCCTGCCGCACATGTACGAGCGGGGCTGGGGCCGGGTCGTGAACATCAGCTCCATCCACGGGCTGCGCGCCTCGGCGTACAAGTCGGCGTACGTGACGGCCAAGCACGGTCTGGAAGGCCTGTCGAAGGTCATCGCGGTCGAGGGCGCCGAGCACGGCGTCACCTCCAACTGCGTCAACCCCGCCTACGTGCGCACGCCCCTGGTGGAGGGCCAGATCGCCGACCAGGCCAAGGCGCACGGGTTGTCCGAGGACGAGGTGGTCGAGCGGGTCATGCTCGCGCCGGCCGCCATCAAGCGGTTGATCGAGCCCGCGGAGGTCGCCGAAGCGGTGGCGTTCCTCTGCTCCCCGGCCGCGACGTCGGTCACCGGCACCTCGCTGGTGATGGACGGCGGGTGGAGCGCTCACTGACGACCTGACCGGAGCTCACCGGCGCCGTCCCGGGCAGACGGCCCTCCTACCCTGGTCGGGTGCGCACCGCCTCCCCCGACCTGCTGGCCCCGGAGACGTGGGCGGCGCTCGCGGCGGAGCACGCGGAACGGGCCGACCGGCTGACGGCGGGACACCGTGCCCGGCGGGCGCGGGGCGAGCGGCACGCGATCGAGGACTTCCTCTTCGAGTACTACAACACCCGCCCGTCCCTGCTGCGCCGATGGCACCCGGGTGCGGGCGTCACCCTCGAGCCGTCCGCGGGCGGGCCCGCGCCCCACACGGCCTGGCGCTGGTACGCCGAGGACGCCGACGGCCGCGTGGGGCTGGACGTCGAGGCGTTCCTGACCGACCGCAGGGACACGGTCGCCTTCGTGCACCGGCTGCTGTCGGCAACGGCGTCCCGCCCCGCGTTCACCGGCTGCTTCGGCCTGCACGAGTGGGCGATGGTCTACCGCCAGGAGCGCCACCGACACGAACTCCCCCTGAGGCTGGGTCAAGCCGGCACGGACGCGGTCGTCGAGGCGCATCCGATCCGGTGCACCCACTACGACGCCTTCCGGTTCTTCACGCCGGCGGCCGCGCCGCTCAACCGAGAGCAGCCCACCCGGTCGACCCAGCCCGACCTCGAGCAGCCGGGGTGCCTGCACGCGTCGATGGACTGCCACAAATGGGCGCTCAAGCTGGGGCCCGCCGTGCCGGGCGACCTGGCGCTGGACTGCTTCGAACTCGCCCGCGACGTGCGGCTGCTGGACATGCAGGCGGCGCCCTACGACCTGACCTCGTACGGCGAGCCCGCCGTCGCGGTGGAGACGCCGGCCGGCAAGGCGGAGTACGTGGCCCGGCAGCGGGCGCTGTCGGCCCGCGCCGCCGTCCTGCGTGCCCGGCTCGTCGACGTCTGCGCGGGCCTGCTCCGGGGCTAGCCATCCAGCGCTGCCAGAACCCGGGCCCGCAGCGTCAGGTACTGCTCCTCCCCGCGCTTCATGGGACCGTCCGGTCGGGCGAGCACGCGGCCGGGCCCGACGACCTCGCCGTCCCTGAACTGCTCCCGCGTGAGGTCGACCTCCTCGCCGCCGGGCAACCGGTTCCACCAGTGGTAGCCGCGCGGCGTGCCGTCGGCAGCGGTCACCCCGGCCACGACGAGGTCACCACCGAGCAGGTCGTGCAGGACGAGCGCGGTCGGGCCGCACTGCCCGACGGCGGGGAAGGCCGGCGACCAGTGCGGGACGTCGGCAGGGTCCTCGCAGACGTCGACGCCCCAGGACGCCCGCAGCGCGGACTCGATGTCCGTCAGGGTTCTCGGCCGGCCCACGACGGGAACGTAGCGTCGGGTACCGACAGCCCGGCACGTACCGTCGGGGCCGTGACCTCCACGCGCACCGGCCGCTGGGTGCGGCTCGACGGGACGACGAACACGCGCGACCTCGGCGATCTGCCGACCACCGACGGGGGCCGGACGGTGTCCGGCCGCATCCTGCGCAGCGACAACCTGCAGACCCTCAGCGACGACGACGTCCGCCGGCTGGTCGGGGAGATCGGGCTGCGCGAGGTGATCGACCTGCGGACGACGGCCGAGATCCTGCTCGAGGGCCGCGGCCCGCTCCGCGACGTCCCCGAGGTCACCCACCGCCACTTCACCCTGCTCCCGGAGCGCGGCCATCACACCGACGTCTTCGCGGTCGAGGAGGACGAGCCGCTGGACCTGCCCGAGGCGTGGGGCGAGTCACTGCTGCCCCGGCAGACGGCCACACACGACCAGGACGAGCCGCCCGCGGTCCGCTCCTACCTCGGCTACCTCGCCGACCGGGGCGACGCCGTGGTGGACGCCCTGCGCGCACTCGCCGAGCCGGGGGACGGCGCCAGCGTGGTGCACTGCGCGGCCGGCAAGGACCGCACCGGAGTGGTGGTCGCACTGGCGCTGGCCGTGGCCGGCGTCGCGCACGAGGAGATCGTGCGGGACTACGCCATGACCGCCGACGTCATCGAGGCGCTGGTCGCCAAGCTCGCGGCGTCACCGACCTACGCCGAGGACATGGAGCGCCGGGACGTCGCCAGCCACACGCCGCGCGCGGACACGATGGACCGCCTACTCACCGTGCTCGACGAGCGGTTCGGCGGTCCGGTCGGCTGGCTGGACGCGCACGGCTTCGGACCGGATGACCGGGCGAGGCTGAGGGCCCGGCTGCGGGACTGAGCCCGGTCAGGTTCCGGGGACGTCGGAGGTGCGGCGGCCGCTGCCCTGCTTGTGCCGGTACATCGCCGCGTCGGCCTCGCGCAGCAACTGCTCGGCGGCCGTCTCCACGCCCGTGTGCATGGCCACGCCCACGCTGGTGGCCATGGCGACGTCCCGGCCCTCGATGCGGAAGCGCTCGGCGAAGGAGGCCAGGACGCGGTCCACGACCCGGTCGGCCTCCGCGCGACCGGCCAGTCCCGGCAGGATCATGGCGAACTCGTCGCCGCTGAGCCGGGCGACTGTGTCGCCGGGGCGCACGGCACCGCTCAACCGGGCGGCCACCTGCCGCAGCAACTCGTCGCCCGCCGCGTGGCCGTACGAGTCGTTGACCTGCTTGAACCGGTCGAGGTCGCAGTAGAGGACCGCCACCTGCGCGTGGCGCGCGCTGCCCAGGAGGGCGCGCTCGAGGCGCTCGAGGAAGAGCACCCGGTTGGGCAGCCCGGTGAGGGGGTCGTGGGAGGCCTGGTGCCGGACGGTCTCCAGCAGCCGCGCGTTCTCCAGCGCGGTCGACGCCTGGTCGCCGACACCGCGCAGCCGCGCGAGGACGTCACCGGCCAGGGACGCGGGCGCCTCGCCGGCGCGCCAGCTCGCGGTCGCGACGCCGAGGAAGGTGCCACCCGACTGCAGCGGGACGGCGACGACGTCGGAGAGGCCGGTCGCCGTGAGCAGCCGGTGCAGGGCCGAGCTGCTGTCCCGCGTGCTGAAGATCCGCGGCTCCCGGTCGCTCAGCATGCCCAGGAGCTCGGGGGTGTCCTCGGGGCTCAGCGGCGATCCGAGCATGAACTCGTGCCCGTCATCGGTGAGCCCGATCGATGACTGGCTGGTGAGGCGGGCGGTCGCCGCGTCCCACAGCAGCACGCCGGCGCTCGTGCAGCCCACGATCCGCGGCAGCGCTTCGGTGACGACGGCGCACACGGCGGTGGCGCCGTCCGCGGTGGACAGCTCGTGCGCCAGAGAGAGCAGCGCGCTGGCGCGATCGGCCTCCTGGCGGGAGTCCTCCAGCGCGATCAGCAGGTCGAGCGCGGCCGCGGCGTGGCCCGCGTACGCGGCGAGCATGGCGGCCTCGTCGCCCATCGCCCCGTCGCCGGGGCGGTAGAGGGCGGCCAGGCGGCCGTGCGACCGGCGCGCCGAGGCGACGTCGACGACCACGGCCCCGGGGCCGAGGTCCCCGCCGGCGAGCAGCGTCTCGGCCAGGGCCGGGACCTCCGCGGTCGGCAGCCCGGCGCTGTGCACCAGCGGCGGTCCGTCACCCGGGGCCGACACCGCCAGCAGGTAGGCCGGGGCGAGCACGGACTCGGCGGCACGGGCGACGATGCGCTGCAGCGCGGTCTCCAGGTCGTCGCTGCCCACCAGGTCGGTCGCGGCCGACTGCAGGATGCGCAGCTGGCCCCGCAGCGCGGTGAGCTCGGGGTCGTCCGCCGCGTCGTCCTTGCGCCGGCGGCGCAGCAACGACCGCCGGTCCCAGCTCAGGCGGTAGATGCAGGCCTGGTGACCGTCGGACTCGCACTCGTCGTGCTCGATCCGCGCCGGCGGCAGGCCGAAGACCGTCGGCACGGTGGTGATGAGGCCCTGCGCGTACTCGCAGTCGAGCCGCGAGTGGGGGTAACCGGGATGCAGCGTGTACCGGATGGTCGCCGAGACGGCCCCGGACTCGACGATCTCCATCGTCGACGTGGTCGTGAACTTCGCGACGGCCCGCGGTAGACGCTGGAACACCGTGCGCGGCGAGCCCATGGCCCGCAGCAGCAGGACCAGCGAGTGCGCCAGTCCGCTGTGCAGCGCCGACGCGCCGACCTTGAACATCGTCCGGGGGTCGTCGAGCACCTCGGTCGCCGCGGCGAACAGCCGGATGCGGGTGTCGTAGCTCCACCACAGGGACTGGTCGTCGAGCTGTTCGGCGGTGTAGGGCACGTCGGAGATCTCGAGCATCCGCGCGACGGCCTGGTCACCGCCCTCCCGACGGACGTACCGCAGCAGGCCGCCCGTCGTGGCGCCCGAGGTCTCGCGCGCCTCGGTGGACGGGGCTGCCGTCATCGCCGGTCTCCCGGGTGCGCGGCACCCCGCTCCGGCATCCGCGACGAGGCGGATCGGCCGGAGGCGGCGGTCGCCCCGGGGATGGTCACGCCTGCTGCATCGGCAGCCACGGACGTCCGCCTGAGTCCGTCGACCCGAAGGAGTGAACCCGCGCCCTGGCCGCCACGCACGGCAACAGCATGACAGCTCACCGCAACCAGCCGTCACCTGCGGCTTTTCCGAACAGCACACGACCCCGGCCACCACAAGGGAACCGGGGTCGGGGGGAGTCCGGGCGCCGGAACGGCGGCGCCGGATCAGCGGAGGAGGAACTCGTTGTTCGCCATAGTCAGGAGCTCGTCGCGCATCGCCGGGCTGCTGGTACGGGCGAGGGCCTGGTCGAGCGCCCGCCGCGTACGCGCCGCCGCACGACGCTGCTTCCAGCTGGACGTCACGCTGCTCATCTCAAGTGCCTTTCATCGCTTCTTCGGTGGATACACCCGTATCAAGTCAGGTGCATGCCATCCTATTCCGACGGAACGTAGGTCAACTTGATAACTCACCGAAGAACCATCACTCGACGGGGTGATGTCACTCATGAGCGCGGCGCCCGCCCCCGAGTTCCGGGAGCGGGCGCCGTCGGCGTCCTTCGATCAGGTCACGGCTGGTCAGGACGGGAGACGTCGCCGCGCCAGGCGCCGGTCTCGCTGCCGCGGCTCTCGATGAACTCCTTGAACTTCTTGGCGTCGGCCTTGACCTGCCGGTCGTCGAAGCCCAGCGCCGCGCCGGCCTTCTCCACCAGCCCCTCGGGCTCCCAGTCGATCTGGATCATCACGCGGGTCTTGGCGTCGTCCAGTCGGTGGAAGGTGACGACGCCCGCGTGCTTGGCCTCGCCGGTGGTGCTCGTCCAGGCGACGCGCTCTTCCGGGTGCTGCTCGGTGATCTCGGCGTCGAACTCGCGCTTGACGCCGTCGATGTTGGTGATCCAGTGGGTGTGGGTGTCGTCGAGCTGCGTGATCCGCTCGACCCCGCCCATGAACTGGGGGAAGCTCTCGAACTGCGTCCACTGGTCGTAGGCGACGCGGATCGGGACGTCGACGTCGACGGATTCCTGCACGCTGGCCACTGACTGCTCCTCTGATCGGGAATGGATCTTCTGCCGAGCCCCTACCCAGGCTCCGATCCGGCGATTCGTCCGTCCTCCTCCCGGGCCACGGCCATGCGGAGCTCGAACCGCGCCCCCGGCGGGCCGTCGGGCGCCAGCGTCAGGGTTCCGCCGTGCCGCGCGGCGATCTCCCGGGCGATCGCCAACCCCAATCCAGCACCACCCCCGGCCGAGCGGGCGACGTCGAGCCGGGTGAACCGCTCGAAGACGGTGTCGCGGGCGTCGGGCGGCACACCGGGACCGTCGTCCGCGACGGCGAGGACGGCGGTGCCCACGTCGTCCCGCAGCGTCACGGTGACCGCGGTGTGCGCGTACCGGACCGCGTTGTCCAGGAGGTTGGCGACCGCTCGAGCCAGCTGGGCCTCGTGCCCACGCACCTGGACGGGAGCGACGTCCCGGACATCGATGCGCGGGCCACTGCCGCGCCGAGCGGCGGCCAGCCGCCCGACCACGTCGTCGAGATCCACGGCGGCAGCGGCGCCGGCGTCCGGCGCACCGGCGTCGCCGCGCGCGAGGAGCAGCAGGTCGTCGACGAGTCGTTGCAGGGCCACGGTCTGCTCGAGCACGGAGGCGTGGGTGGCGGCCGGATCGGCCGACGCGGGATGCGCGGCGTCGACCTCGAGCTCGGCCCGGATGCGGGCCAGCGGGCTGCGCAGCTCGTGGGCGGCGTCGGCCACGAACCGGCGCTGGCGCTCGGCCGACCCGGCCAGCCGCTCGAGCATCGCGTTCATCGTGTGCGCCAGCCGCGCCACCTCGTCCGCGGTCGGTGGCTCCGGAACCCGCCGGTCCAGGCGGTGGTGGGAGATCCGGTCGACCTCGGCGCGGATCGCCTCGACCGGCCGCAGCACCCGTCCGACCAGCCACCAGACCAGCGCGGCGAGGACGGCGGTGGTGAGCGGCACGGCCACGAACAGCGAGCTCGCCAGTGCCCGGGTGCTGCTCTCGACGTCCTCGAGCGTGCCGGCGACATACACGACGTCGTGGCCGACGGGCATGGTCAGCACGCGGGCGTCGGTGCCGTTGTTCGGCATGGTGCCGTCGACGACCGTCGTCCGCCGGGGGACCTCGGCCCAGATGCGGCGGGCCGGCAGCCGTGGCGAGCCGGCGAGCACCGCTCCACCCGGGTCCACCACCTGGACGACGACGTCCTCGGCGGGCAGGTCGCCGGCCGGCCGCCCGGCGCGCAGCCGGTCGGCGACCGCATCGGCCTGGTCGGCCAGGCCCTCGTCGAGGCCGTCGACGAGGACGGCGCGATGCGCGAGCGTGAGGCCGGCGCCCGCGGTGCCGAGCACGGCGAGGACGGCGAGGGCGGCCAGCGCCGTCACCCGGAACCGCAGGCTGCCCCGTCGCGGCCCGGGGGCGGATGGGCCGCCCGTCACGGACCCTCGAGGCGGTATCCCATGCCGCGAACGGTCTCGATCAGGCGCGGCCCGCCCGCGCCGTCGAGCTTCCGCCGCAGCCGGGCGACGTAGACCTCCACCACGTTGGGGTCGCCCTCGAAGGCGTCGTCCCAGACCCCGTCGAGGATCTCGTGCTTCGAGACGACGCGGCCGGCCCGCCGCACGAGGTAGGTGAGCAGCGCGAACTCGCGCGCCGTCAGCGGCACGGGCTGCTCCGCCCGCAGCGCCCGGCCGCCCCGGAGGTCCAGGCGCAGGTCGCCGACGACGAGGGGCGGCGGATCGCCCTGCGCAGCGCGGCGGAGCAGGGCCCGCACCCGCGCGACGAGCACCGGGAACGAGAAGGGCTTGCGCAGGTAGTCGTCGGCACCGGTGTCGAGCGCCTCGGCCTCGTCGAGGTCTCCGTCCTTCGCCGTGAGCATGAGGATCGGCGTCCGCACCCCCGAGCGGCGCAGCTCCGCGCACACCCGGTAGCCGTTCATGCCTGGCACCATGATGTCGAGCAGGATCAGGTCGTAGCCGCCCTCGCGGCCGCGCCAGAGGCCCTCGGGCCCGTCGGCGGCCACCTGCACCGTGAAACCCTCGGCGGTCAGCCCGCGCCGGACGGCGCCGGCCAGGTGCACATCGTCGTCCACCAGCAGCACCTTCACCGGCGACCTCCCTCGGAACGGCGCCTTCCCGTCCTCCGGCGATCATGATCCGTTCGCTTCCTGACGGGAAGCTGAACGCGTCAGCCTGCCGACAGGCGTACCGGCCACCGTGGGCCTCCTCAGTTCGTCCACCGAGGAGGTCGCCATGCGGATCAGCCGGAAGTTCGTCGTGCCGGCGAGCGTCGCCGTCATGCTCAGCGCCTGCGGCGGGTCACCGGCCGCAGGCGATTCCGCGGCGAGTGCGTCGCCGGCCGCCCTGCCGAGGGGCACGGAGGCCGTCCACCTCGACCCGCACGACTTCACCACCGCCATCACCAACCCGTGGTGGCCGATGGCGGTCGGCGATCGGTGGAGCTACACCGAGACCGACGCCGACGGCGCCGAGCAGCGAGTCGAGGTCACGGTGCTCGACGAGACCCAGAAGGTCGCCATGGGTATCGAGGCCCGCGTGGTGCACGACCAGGTGACCGACCACGGCGCCGTCGTCGAGGACACCCGGGACTGGTACGCCCAGGACGCCGACGGCAACATCTGGTACCTCGGCGAGCGCACCGCCGAGTACGAGAACGGGCACGTCACGTCGACCGAGGGGTCGTGGGAGGCCGGGGTCGACGGCGCCCAGCCGGGGATCGCGATCCCGGCGGAGCCGCGACCGGGCCTGGCGTACCGGCAGGAATACCTGAAGGGACAGGCAGAGGACGCCGCCCGAGTCCTCTCCACCGACGAGCAGGTGGAGGTGCCCACCGGCCACTACACGGGTGTGCTGATGACCCGCGAGACCACTCGGTTGGAGCCCGACAGCACCGAGTACAAGTTCTACGCGCGGGGCATCGGTGAGGTCATGGCCGTCCAGACCTCCGGTGGCACCAGCACGGAGCGATTGGTGCGGACGACGCGGACCGGCTGATCGGCGTCAGCGCAGCGCCGCGGCGACGCTGCCGCGCACCGGCCGACCGTCGAGCAGGAGCATCTGGGCGAGGTGGTAGGCGTCCGGTTGCCCCGCCCAGGTGCCCGAGCCGACCTCGCCGGTCGGGGTCAGCTCGTGGCGCCAGTTGCCGGTGGCCGGGTCGGCGAAGAGCGCCTCGCCGTGGGCGCGCCACTCCGCGGCCAGCTGCGCGTACCGCGCAACGCCCGTGACCTCGGCGAGGACGGTCGCCGCGGCGATCGCCTCGCAGAGCACCCAGTGCAGGCGCGCGACGGCGACGGGCTGGTCGTTCCAGTCCAGCGTGTAGGGGAATCCCGGATGCCCGTCGGCCGCCCACCCGCGGGTCGCCGCGGCGTCGAACAGCCCGACGGCGTCCTCGAGCAGCCACGCGGTGCCGGTCGGCCCCTCGCCGCCGAGGGCCGCCTGGACGTGCAGGGCCAGGCGCGCCCACTCGAACTGGTGCCCGATGGTGACGCCGTAGGGCTTGAAGGGGTCGGCGGGACGGTCGCGGTTGTACTCGGGCAACGGCGTCCACCCGGACGTGAAGTGCTCGGGCAGCCGCCAGTCGCGCTCGCGGGCGAAGCCGTGCACCATCCGCTCCGTGCTGCGCAGCGCCTGGGTGCGCAGCCGGCCCGCGGTTGCGGGCTCGGTGGACGCCAGGGCGTCGGCGGCGGCGAGCGTCGCCTCGACCCCGTGCATGTTGGCGTTGGCACCCCGGTAGTCCGACAGACGGCTCCAGCCGCCGTCCCACTCGTCGACGGCGAGCCCCGCCTCGTCGTCCCAGAACCGGTGCTGCCAGACCGCAAGGGCGTCGTCGAGCAGGGCGCGGCCACCGTCGGCATCGACGGTCGCCGCCGTCGACCCCGCGAGGACGACGAAGGCCTGCACGTAGGCCGCCTTCGTGTCGTCGTCCGTGCTGGACCGCCAGCCGCCCCTCTCCCGGTCGCGCAGCGGTCCGTCGGTCAGCGCGTCGACCCCGTGCCGGACCAGCTCGTCGGCGCCCGGCCGGCCGAGCAGCTGCGCCAGCCCGAAGACGTGCGTCATGCGGGCGACGATCAGCGTCTCGACCGGACGGTCGGCGAGCACCTGGCCGTCGTCGTCGAGGTGCCCGAACCCGCCGGGGATGCGGGAGCGGGCGGCGAAGTCGAACAGCCGGTCGAGGTCGGTCACCGCGTCCGTCCGGCCGCGCCGACCTCACGGGCCAGCCGGACGGTCGCCAGGGCGATGACCACCAGCCCGAGCAACCGCACGAACCCGGCTCCGATGTCCGTCCCACCCTCCGAGACGACCTCCACCGTAAGGAGGACCGCCAGCGCACCCGACACAGCGACACCGGTCCACCGGTCGCCGCCGCTCAAACCGGTGGCCGGCCGCAGGAACAGCACGAGCGCGGCCACGAGGGCGAGCAGGTAGCCCACGAACTGGACGACCGTCGGTGCGACGCCCTGCTGCAAACCGGGCCGCGAACCGCTGATCACGATCGCGACACCCGTGCAGGCGACGAACAGCAGGAGCAGGACGAGGGCCACGCGCCGCCGGTCCATGAGCACCTTTCTCCGCATCGGCGACCGGTCAGAACGCCAGCGCCGCCCCCGGATCGTGCAGCATCGCGCCCACGTCGGCCAGGAACCTGGACCCGAGTTCGCCGTCGATGATCCGGTGGTCGAACGACAGCGCCAGCTGCGTCACCTGCCGGGGAACCACTTTGCCCCTGTGCACCCACGGCATCTCGCGGACCGCCCCGAAGGCCAGGATCGCCGACTCCCCCGGGTTGAGGATCGGCGTGCCGGTGTCGACGCCGAACACGCCCACGTTGGTGATCGTGATGGTGCCCCCGGACATGTCCTCGGGCGCCGTCTTCCCGGCCCGCGCGGTCTCGGTGAGGCGGCCGAGGGCCTCGGCCAGCTCGGCGAGGGACAGCCGACCGGCGTCCTTGATGTTCGGGACGACGAGGCCGCGCGGGGTCGCCGCGGCGATGCCGAGGTTGACGTAGTCCTTGACCACGATCTCCTGGGCCGCCTCGTCCCACGAGCTGTTCACCATCGGATGCCGGCGGGCGGCCAGCAGCAGCGCCTTGGCGACGAACAGCAGCGGGCTGACCTTGACACCGGCCAGTTCGGGCCGGGCGGCGAGCCGCGTGCGCAGCTTCATCATCCGGGTGACGTCGACGGTGAGGAACTCCGTGACGTGCGGGGCGGTGAAGGCGCTCGCCACCATCGCGGCCGCGGTGTGCTTGCGCACTCCCTTGATCGGGATCCGCTGCTCGCGCTCGCCACCCCCGGCAGAAATGGCCATTTCTGCCGGACGGGCGGTCGCTCCGGACACCGCGGCGTCGACGTCGGCGCGGGTGATCACGCCGCCGGCCCCGCTGCCGGTGATCGTGGTCAGGTCGACGCCGAGATCCTTGGCGTACTTGCGCACCGGCGGCTTCGCCAGCGGGCGCAGCCGGCCACGGCCGTGCGGGGCGCCGTCGGCGGTGGCCGCCTCACCCTGCAGCGCATGAGCCTCGGCCTGCCGGCCGACCTCGAGGCCGCCGTGCCGCATGGGCTTGGTGCCGGCGTCGGGCGCCGTGGCCAGCAGCGGGGGCCGGTCGCCCGGCCCCGGGCCGTAGTCGGCGCCGGCCGGCTCGGCCGGTTGGGTGCGCCGGGGACGGCGGCGCGCCTCCGTCGTCCGTGGCCCGTACCCGACCAGCACCGAGGTGCGGCCGCCCGGCGCCGGACCGCCGATGAGACCGGCCTCGGGCTCGGCCTCCTCACCCGACGCCACGGGCGCCGCGGGCGCGGCGGACGCCGCGGGCCCGGCGGGCGCGGCCGGTCCGCCGCCGGTGTCGATCGTGATGATCGGCGTGCCGACGTCGACCATGGTCCCGGCCTCGAACAGCAGCTCGGTGACCGTGCCGGCGTACGGCGAGGGCAGCTCGACCGCCGCCTTCGCCGTCTCCACCTCGCAGAGCGGCTGGTTGACCGTGACCGTGTCGCCCACGGCGACCAGCCACTGCAGGATCTCGCCCTCGGTGAGCCCCTCACCGACGTCGGGAAGCTTGAACTGGCGCAGCGTCGCGCTCGACGTCATGGCTCAGAACCCCATCGACCGGTCGACGGCGTCCAGCACCCGGTCGAGGTCGGGGAGGTACTCCTCCTCGAGCTTCGACGGTGGGTACGGGGTGTCGTACCCACCCACGCGGAGCACCGGCGCCTCCAGGGAGTGGAAGCAGGTCTCGGTGACCCGGGCGGCGATCTCCGCACCCAGGCCCAGGGTCACCGGCGCCTCGTGGACGACGACGCAGCGGCCCGTGCGGCGGACCGACTCGTACACCGGGTCGAGGTCGAGGGGCGAGACGGTGCGCAGGTCGATCACCTCGAGGCTGCGCCCCTCCTCGGCCGCGGCCTCGGCGGCCTGCAGCGCCGTCTTCACCATCGGGCCGTAGGCCAGCACGGTGACGTCGTCCCCGCCCCGCACGACCCGGGAGGCGAACAGCGGGCCCGGCATCGCGTCGGTGTCGACCGGCGCCTTCTCCCAGTACCGGCGCTTGGGCTCGAGGAAGACGATCGGGTCGGGGTGGGCGATGGCCTGCTGGATGCCCCAGTAGGCGTCGACCGGGTTGCTGACCGCGACCACCTTGAGCCCGGCGGTGTGCGCGAAGTAGGCCTCGGGGCTCTCGCTGTGGTGCTCGACCGCGCCGATTCCGCCGCCGAAGGGGATGCGGATGACGATCGGCATGGCCATCTTGCCCTTGGAGCGGGCGTGGATCTTGGCCACCTGCGTGACGATCTGGTTGTAGGCCGGGAAGACGAACCCGTCGAACTGGATCTCGCAGACCGGCCGGTAACCGCGCATGGCCAGGCCGACGGCGGTGCCGAGGATGCCGGCCTCGGCCAGCGGGGTGTCGACGACGCGGTCGTCGCCGAAGTCCTTCTGCAGGCCGTCGGTGATCCGGAAGACGCCGCCGAGCTTGCCGATGTCCTCACCCATGAGCACGACCTTCGCGTCGTCCTCCATCGCCCGGCGCAGGCCGAGGTTGAGCGCCTTGCCGATGGTCAGGGTGTCAGTGCTCATCGCTCGACTCCCCCCTCGAACGACGCGTGGTACGCCTCGAACTCCGCACGCTGGGCGGCCAGCTCCGGCGTCTGCTCGGCGTAGACGTGGTCGAACATGCTGGTGCCGGGCGGATCGGCCAACTCGAGCGTGCCGCTGCGGATGCGCGCGGCCAGCTCGTCGCCGTCGGCGTCGACGGAGTCGAAGAACGCCTGGTCGGCCAGTCCACTGCGGGACAGGTACGCCTTGAGCCGGGCGATCGGGTCGCGCAGCTTCCACTCCTCCAGCTCGCTGGCCAGCCGGTAGCGGGTCGGGTCGTCGGACGTGGTGTGCGCACCCATGCGGTAGGTGAACGCCTCGATGAACGTGGGCCCCTGGCCCTCGCGGGCGGCCTGCAGGGCGGCCCGGGTGACGGCGAGGACGGCGAGGACGTCGTTGCCGTCGACGCGCACGCCGGGGAAGCCGAAGCCCGCGGCCCGCTGGTAGAGCGGCACCCGCGACTGGCGCTCCAGCGGGACGCTGATCGCGTACTGGTTGTTCTGGCAGAAGAAGACCACCGGCGCGGCGAAGCTGGCCGCGAAGATCATCGCCTCGTTGACCTCGCCCTGGCTGGTCGCGCCGTCGCCCAGGAACGCCAGGACCGCGGACTCGGCGCCGTCGCGCTGGACGCCCATGGCGTAGCCGGTGGCGTGCAGGCACTGGGCGCCGATGACGATCGTGTAGAGGTTGAAGCCGGTCGCGACCGGGTCCCAGCCGCCGTTGTCGACGCCGCGGAACAGGCCCATGACGTGCAGCGGGTCGACCCCGCGCGTCCAGGCGACGCCGTGTTCCCGATAGGTCGGGAAGGCCATGTCGCCGTCGCGCAGGGCACGGCCGGCGCCCACCTGAGCGGCCTCCTGCCCGAGCAGTGACGCCCAGATGCCGAGCTCGCCCTGGCGCTGGAGGGCGGTCGCCTCGACGTCCCAACGGCGGACCAGCGCGAGGTCGCGGTAGAGGTCGCGCAGCTCGTCCTCGGACAGGTCGACCGAGTAGTCCGGGTGCTCCACCCGCTCGCCCTCGGGGGTGAGCAGCTGGATCAGGTCCGGCTGCTGCGGCAGGTGGGGCGCGTCGGCCCCGGGTACTGGGTCGACCACCTCGGTGGTCTCGCGCAAAGCGGTCACGAGTCCTCCTCGCTGGCGCTCGTCGGACTCGCTTCCGTCACGGCTGTGCTCATTGGGCTCGCTCGCAAGCTCGCTCACCGTCTCCTCGCCTCTCCCGCGGTCACCGGGGTCTCCGGCGACCCTGGGGTCGTGGACGTTCGTGGCACGGGGGTGTGGTGCCACTCACACATGGTGGCACGAGTTCCCCGTGGGAGGACAAGACCACCCCGGGATCGATCTGCGCAAGATCCCTCGCAGTGATTGCGCAGAAGGATCAGTACTAGGACGTCCTCGCATGTCAGACTGAGCAACGTGCCCGATGTGGACGCCACCGACGCCCGGCTGCTCCTCGCCCTGACCGAGGACCCCCGGGCGAGCGTGATGGCCCTGTCGCAGCGACTCGGCCTGGCCCGCAACACCGTGCAGGCGCGGCTGGCCCGGCTCGAGGGCAACGGCGTCCTCGCGTCGCTGGACCGCCGGGTCCGGCCGGAGGCACTCGGCTACCGGCTGGGGGCCTACATCAGCGTGCAGGTCACCCAACGCAGCCTGGCGGAGGTCAGCGACTCGCTCGCCCGCATCCCCGAGGTGCTCGAGGTGACCGGCCTGTCCGGCGCCGTGGACCTGCTCGTGCAGGTGGTGGCCCTCGACGCCGACGACCTCTGGCGGATCACCGAGCACGTCCTCGCCATCCCGGGCGTTCAGCGCATCGACACCGCGCTGGCGCTGCGGCGGTTCGTCGACCACCGGCTGTGCCCCCTGCTCGAGCGAGCCGTCGGAGAGCACCCCGACGACTGAGGCCCCGCCCTACGGAGCGGTCAGGCGGGACGGCGGATGCGGACCGGGCCCCGACGGGACCGCTCGGCCGGGCCGAGGCAGCGGCCCCTGGTGGCGGGCCGCCCGCTCCGGTAGACCGCACGGCATGGCGAGGACCACCCCAGCAGGCAGCATCGGCACCCTCGGCTGGATGCTGCGCGGCGCAGCGGCCGGAGCAGCCGGGACCACCGCACTGAACGCCGTCACGTACGTGGACATGGTCGTGCGCGGACGCGGCACCAGCTCGACGCCCGAACAGACCGTGGAGAAGCTCGCGGACAAGGCCCACGTGGCGATCCCCGGCGACGGGGCGACGAGGGGGAACCGCACGCAGGGCCTGGGCGCACTGACAGGGCTCGTCGCCGGCACCGGGTTCGGCGTGCTGGGCGGGCTGGCGCGCGCGTCGGGATACCGGTCGTCGAAGCCCGTCGGCATCGCCCTGACCGCCCTGGGCGTGCTCGTCGTGGCCAACGGACCGATGACGGTCCTGGGCGTCACCGACCCGCGCACCTGGTCGCGCACCGACTGGATCAGCGACGTGGTGCCGCACCTGGCCTACGGCGCCGTGGTGAAGACGACGATGGACGCGTTCGGGTAAGGACCCCCTGCCCCCCGCCACTCGCGCGCTCGCGGCGGGCCCCTGCAGGGAGGCCATGCTGCGGTAGCGCCTACCGCCAGCCACGCTCGTCCACCCCGCCGGGCACGGGCGCCTCCGGGTCGTAGGGGATCCGGGTGAAGATGAACGTGTCGAGGTCGAGGTGGTCCTCGGCGATGCGCAACGTCTCCCCGGCGAAGTAGCCGTCGCGCCCCAGCCACGTACCGTCGTCCCGGGCCTCGAACCGGCTGGCCCGGCCGTTGCGCCCGGGGATCGGCCCCAGGTGCAGCAGGCCGCCGCCGACGGACCGGAGCACGTACGGCGACGGCCCCCAGAACCAGACACCGAGCCGATCCAGCGGCACCGGGGACGGCGACGGGGCCCACGGCTCGACGATCCGCGGCTCGGCCGCCCGCAGGTCGGCGAGCAGGCCGAAGACCACCGGGTCGACGCCGCTCGTGCTGTTGGCCAGCGACACCGCGCCGGTCCGCTCGTCGCGGTCGACGAAGACGCCGGCGAGGAAGCCGGGCATCGAGCCGCCGTGCCCGACGTAGGTCCGGCCGTCGAGCCGGATCACCTGAACGCCCAGGCCGTAGGCCGACCAGCCCGCCGCCGAGGAGTCCACGCCCGCCGGCTCGGTCATCTCCTCGAGCGTGCCCGGGTCCAGCACATCGCCGGTGTCGCCGATCAGGAACGCCGCGAACCGGCCGAGATCGGTGAGCGTGGCCCACAGCTGGCCGGCCGCGGCCATCAGGCCCGCGTGGTACTCGGGCTCGGGCAGCACGACGTCGGCCCAGGGGTGCACCGCCAGACCGGCGGCCGCGGGGGCCACCGGACGCGGATCGGTGCGGGTCATGCCGAGCGGCCGGAGCACCTCGGCCGCGACGGCGTCGTCCCACGACATCCCGCGGGCACGCGCCACGACCTCGCCGAGCAGCCCGAACCCCAGGTTGGAGTAGTGGAAGCGGCGGGCCGCGCCGAGGACGACGTCCTCCGGGCCGAGCCGCAGGTCGTCCAGCGAGCCGCCGGGGGTGCGCTCCCACCACCCGCCGGGGCTCTCGGCGGACGCACCGGCGAGGTGCGAGAGCAGCTGGCCGATGGTGCGGTCGCCGAAGGGCGTGCCGGGCAGGTGCCGCTCCAGCGGGTCGTCGAGGTGCAGGCGCCCCTCGTCCCGCAGCCGCATGACCACGACCGCGGTGACCGTCTTGCTGATCGACCCCAGCCGGTACTGCACGTCGGTGTGTGGCTCCGGCACCTCACCGCGGCCGGCCGACCAGCCCAGTCCGCCGTCGCGGACGACGCCGGCGACCAGGCTGGGGGCCCGCCCCTCCCGCTGGGCCCGCGCAGTGCGGGCCAGCAGGGTGCGGGCGGTGGTCGGCAACACGGGGTCGGGCATGTCCGGCACCGTAGCGAGCGTCCTGCGGGAGCCGCAGATCAGGCGGTGAGGACCGTCAACCCAGATAGGCCCGTCCGCGCGGTGAGAGCTCGTAGCCCACCGTCAGGCTGTTGGTCAGTCCGAGCTCCTTGAGCTTCCGGACGTCACGCTTGAACGGCAGCGTCTCCCTGCGGAGAGCCGCGGCGAGATCGGGTGCGCGCACGCCGGGGCGCTCGGAGATCAGCCGCAGCACCTCCCGGGTCCAGGGACCCTCGGCGCGGGCGGCATCCCACCGGTCCAGCCGGGCCTCTACCGACGAGCGTTCCTCCGCAGACATGTCCGCCTGTTCGCGCAGCGCCACCCGCGGATCCGGGCCCGCCAGGGAGACCTCCATCCGGTAGACGACGGCACCCGCGCGCCGTGACAGCAGCCGGTGCAACTCGTCCAACGACCGGGCGCCGGCCCGCCGCGCGTCGTCATCCGTGACCGCGTCCGGGTCCACCTCGGCGATCGAGTCGATCCGGATCACCCCGACCGCTGTTCGCTGGGTGCTTCCGGGCCGCATGCGGGGCCGATCCCACCGACGGAAGGCGAGAGTGACCGAACCGTCCGCGATCCCTGCGGCGGTGGCCGGGCTGATCAGCACGGACGCATCGTGGCAGGGTCCCAGGCGTGCGAGGGCTGGCGCGGCGTGAGTTCTGCCTCGTGCTGCTGCGCCGGATGGCCGACCTGCGACCGGACCTGGTCGCCGAGGCGCTGCCGAGGGTGGGCGCCGACCGGGCCGAGGCGCACGCCGCCCACACCCGGTGGCAGGCGCTCCAGCACTCGCCGCGCGGTCCCCGCGGGCTGGCGCTGCGCAGCGCGGTTCTCGGCCCGCCCGACCACCGGGAGGAGCGCTGGTTCGGCGACCTGCCCGTCCAGGTGCGCCGGTGGCCGCTGCCGCTGTGGCCCGAGCTGCGTTGGGAGGTGGTCAGCGGGCCCGGCGGCTCGGTCCTGAACGAGCACCTCGTGCGGGCACCCGGATCGCCGGTTCCACCGGCGTCGGGCGACGACCTCCGGATCTGGCAGCACGTGCTCGACGACGTCGTCGTCCTGCCCGGGGCCCGCAGCGTCGACCCCGGGGTGGTGACCCGCTGGGAGGTCCACCTGCCCGGCGGCGTCCGGACGTCCTTCGTCTGGGGCCTGCTGCTGCAGGTCAGCCCGGCGGCGTCGACAACAGGGAGCTGAGCAGCGCCACCACCCCGAGCGCGCCCGCCAGGACGGGATGCCCGGTGGCCGCCAGGGCCAGCACCGCGGCGCCGAAGACGAGCAGCTTCACCAGCAGGGCCAGGACGGCGCTCCGCACCGGCGCCTGCGGCGCGGCGAACACCCCCCACAGGACTGCGGCGACGAGCGGCGTCCCGATGCCCAGCAACACCTTCGTGGCCGTCGACCCGCCGTGGACGAACCCCCAGTAGCCCAGCGCGGCCAGTGCGGCCAGCTCCGCGGCGAAGGCCAGGGTCAGCCAGAGCCAGTTCCACGCCTGCGACATGGCAGGGAGTGTGCGTCAGCCGGCGATGCGCGTCATCGCCGCGATGCCGCCGATGCGGTCGATCGGGCTGATCTTCACGACGTCGCCCGTGGAGGGCGCGTGCACCATCTGGCCGTTGCCGATGTAGATGCCGATGTGGCTGATCGGGCTGTAGAAGGCGACCAGGTCGCCGGGCTGCAGTTCGTTCCGCGAGACCGGCTGCCCGATGCCGGCCTGCATCCGGCTGGAGTGCGGGAGGTCGATACCGGCCGCGGCGTAGGCGTACTGGACCAGCCCGGAGCAGTCGAAGGAGCCCGGCCCGGAGGCGGCCCAGACGTAGGGCTTGCCGCGCTGGGCCATGGCGGTGTCCACGGCGATCTGCGCCGCCTGGCTGTTGGCGACGATCGGGCCGGTCGCGACCGGGGCCTCCGTGCGCTCCGCACGGCTGGCGTGCGTCACCTCATGACTCGCCGCGGCGGTGACCGCGGCCTGCTCCTGCGCGCTGAGCCGCTCGAAGACCGCCTGGTACTCCGTGATCTGCGACTGGAGGTCGGCCTGCTGGGCGGAGACCTCGTCGAACTGCTTCTGCGCCTCGGTGGCTTTCCGCACCGCGTCGGCCTGCGCCTGGGCGGCGGCCACGTTGGCCTGCGCCGCGCTGCCCAGGATCGCGTTCTGGTGGCCGGCGATCGTCTGCAGCGTCGCCACGCGGTCGACGAGGTCGTCGGCGCTGGCGCTGGTCATGAAGGCGCGCAGCGAACCCTGGCCCTCGCCGGTGTACGCCGCCCGGGCGATGCCGCGCACCCGTTCCTGCGCGGTCGCGAGCTCGGCGCGGGCCTTCTCGAGGGTGGCGGCCGCCTCCTGGGCGGCCCGCGTCTGCGCCTCCAGCGTCTCCCGCGCCTCGTTGAACTCCTCGGTCAGGGCCTCGAGATCGTGCGCCCGCGCCGCGACCAGCTGAGCGGCCTCGGCGGCCGTGCCCGGCGCCGCCTGCGCGACGTCGCTCGGCAGGAGCAGACCGAGCACCGCGGCGAGCGCTACGGCGAGGGCGAGGATCGCGCGGCGGGCGGCAAGGGTCGCCATGAGCGGCGGCTCTCCGTTTCTCGTTCTCCTGCCGTCCGACCGGGGAGTTCGCGACCCGGTCCGGGCACGTGCGTGCCCCGTGGGACGGACAGGTCCGTCTCACTCGTGTCCCGTGCTGCGGTGAGTCCCCGGCCCGGCGCCGCGGGGTGCGGGCGGCCGGTTCGACGGCGTCCGGCGGGGGCCACTCGGGAAGTGACTGAACGCCCCGACGAACACACAGACCGTAAGGGTCGTGACGCCCTCGTGACAATGACAAAGATGTGATTTGTGGTCTTTGCCCCAAGTCGCCGCGGAGCCTTGCGCTCACGCGGCCCTCACGGCGCTGTGACCACAGCCGTCACAGAGCGGCGCGCGGGATGCCAGATGCCGCGCCATCCCTCGGCCGATTCCGTTTCGTCACGCCCTCCCGCGCCCAGTACAGGGGCATGGATCTGAAAAAGCCCCTCGTCCTCCTGGCCGTGATCGGCTCCCTGGTGGCGTGCGGCGACAACACCGACGTACAGCGCGGCGAGACCAACTGCGACTCGTCGTCCACCGACGCCAACAACGCGCACGACGCGAGTTGCCAGGAGACCGGCAGCAACGACCACGCCGGCTGATGACGGCCCGTATCGCCCGGGCACGGCCCCCGGTTACCGTCCGCCGGTGACGCAGGCACCGAGGACGCAGCCCAGGTACGACGTCGTGGTCGTGGGCGGCGGCCACAACGGACTGGTCGCGGCGGCCTACCTCGCCCGGTCCGGGCGCTCGGTCCTGGTGCTCGAGCGCCTGCCCGAGCTGGGCGGCGCCGCGGTGAGCCGGCAGGTCTTCGAGGGCGTCGACGTGCGGCTGTCGGCGTACTCCTACCTGGTGAGCCTGCTGCCGAACCGGATCGTCGCCGACCTCGGGCTGCAGCTGCGACTCGTCGACCGGTCCGTGGCCTCCTACACCGCCACGGTCCGCGACGGCCGGCCGGCCGGGCTGCTGGTGGAGCGCGACGAGGGTCCCGCCACCGCAACCTCGTTCCGACAGCTGACCGGCTCCGACGACGAGTTCGCCGGCTGGCAGCGCTTCTACGGACGGCTGGTGACCCTCGCCGAGGATCTCGCTCCGACCCTCACCGAACCCCTGCTCTCCCCCACCGACCTGGCCGGGCGGCTGCGGGATCCCGGCCTCTGGCACGACCTGCGGGAGCGCCCCCTCGCCGACGTGGTCGCCGACTGCCTCTCCGACGACGTCGTGCGCGGCGTCGCGCTCACCGACGGCCTGATCGGCACGTTCGCCGACGTCCACGCGGCCGACGGCCTGGCCGGCCGCTGCTTCCTGTACCACCTGGTCGGCAACGGCACCGGCCGCTGGCGGGTGCCGGTCGGTGGCATGGGCGCCGTCACCGGCGCGATGGCGGCGGCGGCCCGGCGCGCGGGCGCGGAGCTGCGTTCCCGGGCGACGGTCACCGCGGTGGAGCCCCGGGCGGACGGCGTCACGGTGCACTGGACCGACGAGGACGGCGGCGCCGCGGCCGCCGACGCGGGGCACGTCGTCGCCGGCGTCGCCCCTCGGGTGCTGGCGCAGCTGACCGGCGCCGACCCCGGCCCCTCACCTTCCGGATCGCAGCTCAAGGTCAACATGGTGCTGGCGCGGCTGCCCCGGCTGCGGTCGGGCGCCGACCCGGCGACGGCCTTCGCCGGCACCTTCCACGTCGACGAGGCCGCAGGCCAGCTCGACGCCGCCTACACGCAGGCGGCCGCCGGCAGGCTGCCCGACGTGATCCCGTTCGAGGTCTACTGCCACTCGCTGACCGACCCGTCGATCCTCGGCCCGGTCGAGCGGGCCACCGGCCGGCACACGCTCACGCTGTTCGGGCTGCACACCCCGGCGGAGCTGTTCCGCAGCGATCCCGAGGGCGTGCGCGACGAGGCCGTCCGCCGGGTCGTCGCGCAGCTGGACGCCCATCTGGAGGAGCCGCTGCTCGACTGCCTCGAGCGCGACGCCGCGGGCCGGCCGTGCCTGCAGGCGGCCTCGCCCCTCGACGTCGAGGCGTCGCTGGCCATGCCGGGCGGGCACATCTTCCACGGCGATCTCTCCTGGCCGGTCGCGGCGACGGACGACGAGGTCGGCACCTGGGGCGTGACCACGGACCACCCGCGGATCCTGTCCGCGTCCTCCGGCGGCACCGTGCGCGGCGGGGCGGTCAGCGGCCTCGGCGGCTACGCGGCCGCCCGCCACCTGCTCGACGGCCGCTAGTGCCCGGCGACGAGTGAGGGGAGCACTCGCCGAGCTGCTGGGGTCCGTGCGACGGCGCCTCGAGGGCCGCGACCTGGCGCTGATCGCGGCCGGGCTGACCTTCTACGCGGGGATCGCGATCGTCCCCCTGCTCGTCCTCGCGTTCGGACTGACCGCCCGGCTCACCTCGCCGGAGCGGGTCCACGCCCTCGGCGACCGGCTCGCCGAGCTGCTGCCGGCGCAACTGGGCGCCCCGGACGCCGTGGCGCGGCTGGTCGACGCAGGGGTCGGCCTCACGGTGTGGGGCGGCGTCCTGGCGCTGCTGCCGATGTCCCTGTACGGCGAGGGGTTGCGGCGGGCGCTGTTGCGGTTCGGCGGGCGATCCGAGGGGGCGACGGCCTGGCGCGGCCGGCTGGCCGCGATGCCCCTGCTGCTGCTGAGCCCGCTGCTGCTCTATCCCCTCCTCCTGGCGGCGCGGCACATGGCGGACCTGGCCGAGACCGGCGGCCTCGCGGCCACCGTCGGCCGGATCGCGCTGGGCTTCTACTCGGTGCTGGCCGCGCTCGCGGTCGCGCTGGTCTGGGTCTTCCGGGTGATCGGCGGCGGGCGGGTGGGCCGGACCGCGCTGGTGGTGGGCGCCGCCTTCACGGCCGCCTGCGTGTCCGGCTTCCTGCAGGGTTTCGTCCTCTTCCTCGCCCTGCCCCTGGATCTCGGCGCCCCGTTCGGTGGCCTGCCCGTGGTGGGCGGGGTGGCCGCCGTCGGCTTCTGGCTCTTCCTGCTCCACCTGGTGGTGCTCGTGGGCTGGCTGCTCACGCAGGCGCTGGACGAGCTCCTCGGCCGGCGGTCAGCGGCTCGGGCAGGTCGCCCCGGTGCAGCACCACCAGGGTGCTCACCGCCCGGGTGAGGACGACGTAGAGCCGGTGCAGCCCGCGCGGTTCGGCGGCGACGATGGCGGCCGGGTCGACGACCACCACGGCGTCGAACTCGAGCCCCTTGACGAGGGTCGCCGGGACCACCGCCACCGCGGCCGCCTCCTCGCCGTCGTCCCGGAGGGCGGCCACTTCGATCCCCGCCTCGGCCAGCGACGCGACGACGTCCTCCACCGCGGCGTCGGCGCAGACGACGCCCACGGACCCGGGCACGGCGGTCAGCTCGGCGACCACCTCGACCAGCGGCCCGGCGAGGGTCGCGACGGGGCGGACGCTCAGCGAGCCGGGCTCGGACCGGATGGCGGTCGCGGCGGGGAGATCGGGCGCGATGACCGGCAGCAGCCGGTTGGCGTAGTCGAGCACCTCACCCGGCACCCGGTAGCCACGGGTCAGCGGCCGCACGACGGTGTCCGGCCGGCCGAGGCCGGCCAGCGTCTGCCCCCAGGTGCCGGCGGCCCAGGGGCTCGTCGCCTGCGCGAGGTCGCCGAGCACGGTCAGCGAGCCGGCCGCGAGCCGCCGCGCCACCGCCCGGCACTCCATCGGTGAGAGGTCCTGCGCCTCGTCGAGCACCACGTGCCCGTAGCCGTCCGTCCGCTGGAGCAGCCCGGCAGCCTCGTCGACGAGGACCGCGTCGGCGGGGGTCCAGCGCGCGGACTTGACCGAGCGCGGCGGGGCGGGCCAGCGCAGCAGCGCCTGCTCGGCCTCGTCGAGGATCCCCCGGGCGGCCCGGGCCAGCAGCGCGGGGTCGGCGAACAGCGCACAGACCAGGCCGGCGGGGTCGCGGGCCGGCCACACCTCGTCGCAGAAGGCGCGCACCTCGGGGCTGCGCGCCGCGCGCCGGGTCTCCGCGTCGCTGGGGCTGCCGCCGGCCTCCTCCCTCTGCCGGCGGGCGTCCTCGGCGAGCAGCATCGCCAGCCGCTCCCGGCCGGCCGCGTAGTGCAGCAGCTGCTGGTCGTCCTCGGTGCGGCCCCGCCGGCGCACGTCGTCGACGTAGCGCTTGAGCCGCTCCACCGGCACCCGGTACCGGCGGCCGGCCAGCGGCACCTGCAGGGAGTCGGCCGGCTTGGCGATCTCGCCCCAGAGCGCGCGGCGCAGCACCTCCGCCATGCGCACGTCGCCCTTGAGGACAGCGACCTCCGCGGCGTCGACCGCCCGCACGGTCACCCGCCCCGTCAGCTCGGCCACCGTGGTCTGGTCGACGTCGACCTCGCCGAGCGTGGGCAGCACCTGCTCGATGTAGCGCAGGAACGCCCGGTTGGGCCCGACGACGAGGACGCCGGAGCGCGCGAGCTGGCCCGCGTGCGTGTAGAGCAGATAGGCGGCCCGGTGCAGGCCGACCGCGGTCTTGCCGGTACCCGGCGCTCCCTGCACGCAGATCGATTCGCGGAGCGGTGCGCGCACGATGTCGTCCTGGTCGGGCTGGATGGTGGCGACGATGTCGCGCATGGGGCCGCTGCGGGGCCGCTCGATCTCCGCCGTCAGGATGGCACTGGGGTGCTCGTCCCCGGCACCGAGCAGTTCGTCCTCGTAGCCGGTGAGATCCCCGCCGGCGAAGCCGAACCGCCGGCGCCGGACGAGGCCCTGGGGATCGGTGGCACTGGCCTGGTAGAACGCCCGGCTCATCGGCGCCCGCCAGTCGATGACCACGGGGTCGCCGGCGGGATCGCGGACGTGCCGGCGCCCGATGTGGAAGGTCTCGGCTCCTGTGTCGGTGCGGCCGAAGAAGGGCGGGACGTGCGGGTCGTGCGCCAGCGCGCGCAGTCGCTCGGCCCGCGCGGCACCGAGGCGCTCGGACGCCCAGGCGTCGACCCCGGCGTCGGTGACCGCGGACGCGGCGGCACGCATGTCGGTCAGGCAGTCGGCCGCGCGCGCCAGGTGGGCACGCTCGGCGGTGAGCACGGGATCGGGAACGGTGGTCTCGGGAGCGGAAGAGTGAGACACGGTCGGAGGACGTTACGCCTTCTCGCCTGGCTCGACGATGTGCACGTCGACCGCGCGGAACAGGCGCGGCGTCTCCAGCAGGACCGCCTTGGTCGGTTCGCCGACGTCGAGCGCGGGCTCGCGCCGCAGGGCGGCCAGTGGCCGCAGCCGCGGATCGCTCAGGACGGCGTCCACGAGCCCGCGGTCACCGCCGGTGAACAACGCCGCGACCGAGTCGGCGTGCGGCAGCAGCACCCGCGCCGCCGTCTCCGCCGCGTGCTGGACGACCGCGTCGGTCTGGTTGCCGCGGCGCCGCGCGAATCGCTGCTGGGACCACCCACCGGCCGCCGTCCGCCCCTGGACCTGACGGGCATCGACCTTCGAGACCACCAGCTCCGTCCCGTCGAAGATCCCGGTCGCCCAGCGGCCGCGGCGGACCAGCAGGACGGCGGCACGCGCCGGGCGCTGGGCCTCGACGGTGAAGCTGCTGAGCAGCGCCGGGCCCGGCGTCCACCCGAACGGGGCGCGGAGGGTGACCTCGGTGATGTCGGCGCAGCGGATGCGCACCGCCCCGTCGACCTCCGACACCTCGGCGAACGCGCCGTGCCGCTCCGCCACGCCGTCGAGCCAGCGGCCGAGCCGTTCCGGGGCCACTCCGAGCCGGCGCCCGCCGCCTGGCGCGGGACGGGGTCGGGTCACCGGCCGAGCATCGCACTCCGGAAGCGCACGCGACCCGCGCCGTCCCTCCGTCGGACGGCGCGGGCCGGGCACGGGTCAGGCGGCCGGCACCTCGCGGAGGACCGGCAGACCGGCCTCGGCCCAGGCCTGGAACCCCCCGATGACGTCGGAGGTCCGGGCCAGGCCGAGGGCACGCAGGCTGTCGGCGGCGAGGCTCGAGCTGTATCCCTCGGAGCACAGGACGATCACCTCGACGTCGTAGCCGGTCGCCTCGGGCAGCCGTGCGTCGCTGAGCGGGTCGAAGCGCCACTCGAGCACGTTGCGCTCGACGACCAGGGCGCCCGGCACGGCTCCCTCGCGGGCCCGTTGTGCCGCCGGCCGCGTGTCGACCAGCAGCGCACCGTCGGCGATCCGGGCCGCGGCCTCCTCGGGGCTGACCCGGGCGATGCGCCCGCGCGCCTCCGCCAGCAGCTCGTCGATCGACCGGGCCCCGTCGGGCCGTGTCGGTGCGCTCACCAGTCCACCCCAGCCTTCTCCGTACCGATGCGCTCGAGCCGACCGCGCTCGACCCGGTACGTGTTCATGACCGACAGCCGCGGGGCGTACACGTGCACGCTCACGGCGGCCTCGGCGCCGACGTTGCGGACCTGGTGGACGTAGCGGGGGCCGAAGTAGCGGACCCGGCCGACGCCGAGCTCGTCGCTGACCTCATGCGCGCGGCGGCCCCGGCGGACGGCGCCGACCACGCGCTCGGTCAGCGCGCCCTGGGCGACGGCGAACGCACCGGCGGAGGGGCCGTGGTCGTGCAGCGCGGTGCCCTGTCCCGGCACCCACGAGAGCAACCAGACCTCCGCCTCGGCGAGATCGGCGTGCAGGGAGGGGCCGAGCACCTCCCGGAGCAGCGAGGGCTCGAGGAGGCCGGTCCAGCGGGTGTCCTCGCGGAAGCGGACGAGCGGCCGCCAGACCTCGGGGCGGAGGGCGAGGGTCGTCGCGATCGCGGCATTGCCGGAGGAGGAGCGCGACGGTTCCGGAGAGGCGTGCGGAGACGCGTCGGCCGGCAGGAGTGTTGCGGTCATGGGAAGGCCCTTCGGAGCGACGGCCGCCAGAGGCGGCCGGGAGTGTCAGGGGTCGGGGAGCTCAGCGACCCGGACACAGCGCACTCGCGACGCGCAACAGGTCCACCGCGCAGCGGCGGTGGAGGCGGAGCGCATCGGGCATGCCTGCACTCAACCATCGGACGGGGAATCCCGTCAAATACGATCGGCTTAGTGAGGTAGGAGTCTCAGCGGGCGAGCGCCGGCACCGTGGCGTGCTCGGCGGGCACGTGCAGCAACCGCTGGCACGCGGCCACCGTGACGGCTGCGAGCGCCGCCGCGGTGGTGGCGACGACGAAGCTCGCGTTCGCGCCGGCGACGTCGACGATCTTGCCCGCCACGGACGCACCGATCGCCACCCCGAGGCCCAGCGCGGTGCCGATCCAGGTGAACGCCTCGGTCACGGCGGCCCGGGGCACGAGCAGCTCGGCGAGGGTGAACGAGCTGATCAGGGACGGCGACAGCGACACCCCTGCGAGCACGACGAACGGAATCATCACCCAGATGTCGCGGACCAGGATCAGCGGCACGCTCAGCACCGTCAGCAGGACGAGGACCCCCGCCAGCCGGCGCCGCAGCGGCAGGCGCCAGTGCACGGTGCCCCAGCCGATCCCGCTGGCCATCGAGCCGACGGCCAGACCGGCGATGAGGACGCCGGACAAGGGCTTCGCGTGCATCGCGTCGGCGAACGCGACCAGCCCGATCTCCAGCGTGCCCAGGATCGCCCCGACCGCGGCGCCCACGACGAACAGCACCCGCAGGCCCGGGATGCGCATCGCGGAAGGACCGTTGCGGTGCTCGTGCGGAGCGGGCGGCGGCTCGGTGCGCCGCTGCGCGGCGAACAGCAGGCTGCCGACGGTGGCGAGCGCGAACGCGGTGACCACACCCGAGGTGGCGTGTCCGGTCGTCGACAGGAACGTGACCAGGACCGGGCCGACGATGAAGACGAACTCGTCGACGACCGACTCCATGGCCAGCGCCGTGGGCAGGCGATGGCTGCCGCGCAGCAGGTGCGTCCACCGGACGCGGATCATCGAGGAGACCGGAGGGATGCACGCGCCGGCCAGCCCGGCGGAGGCGAAGACCACGATCAGCGGCCAGTCGCGGTGCACCGCGAACAGGAAGGTCACGCCGGAGGTCACGAAGACCGCGAGGACCGGGAGCAGCACCCGCCGCTGCCCGTGGGTGTCGGCCCAGCGACCGAGGATCGGGCCGGAGATCGCGGTGGTCACGGCACCGGCGGCGGCCACCGCCCCGCCCAGACCGTAGGAACCGGTCTCGGACGCCACGAGCAGGACGCACCCCAGGCCCACCATCGAGAGGGGCAGGCGGCCGATGAAGGCGGCCAGCACCATGGGCCAGGCGTGCGGCGTCCGCAGCACCTGCAGGTAGGGATTGGCCACGAGGGGGGCGCCTCCGGTCGCGGGGAAGGGGCGCACTCACGCTAACCGACCCGGCCCGCGGTGGCCGGGCCGAGCGCGGGAACGCCGGGGGCCCGGGACGACGCTGTCCCGGGCCCCCGACGGTGGTGCGCCCGCTTCAGGCGAGACGGCTCTTGAGGATCTCGAGCTCGTCCCACATGGTGCTGGGCAGCTTGTCGCCGAACTTCTCGAACCACTCGGTGATCTGCGGGATCTCCGCGCGCCACTCCTCGGGCTCGACGGCGAGGGCCTGGCGGACCTGGTCGGGGGTCATGTCGAGGCCCGAGATGTCGAGCGAGTCCGGCGTGGGCACGTGGCCGATCGGGGTCTCCACGGCGGCCGCGGTGCCCTCGAGGCGCTCGATGACCCACTTCAGGACCCGGCTGTTCTCGCCGAAGCCCGGCCAGAGGAAGCCGCCGTCCTGGTCGCGGCGGAACCAGTTCACGTAGAAGATCCGCGGCAGCTTGGTGGCGTCGTGCGCCTTGCCGGTCTCGACCCAGTGCCGGAAGTAGTCGCCGGCGTTGTAGCCGATGAACGGCAGCATGGCGAATGGGTCGCGGCGGACGACGCCGACCGCGCCGGTGGCGGCGGCCGTCGTCTCCGAGGAGAGGGTCGCGCCCATGAAGACACCGTGGTTCCAGTCCCGGGCCTCGGTGACCAGCGGGATGGTGGTCTTGCGGCGGCCGCCGAAGAGGATGGCCGAGATCGGCACGCCCCGCGGGTCGTCGTACTCCGGCGCGAGGATCGGGCACTGCGTGATCGGCGTGCAGAACCGGCTGTTCGGGTGGCTGGAGGGCTCGTCGCTCTCCGGCGTCCAGTCGCGGCCCTTCCAGTCGGTGAGGTGGGCCGGCGGCTCGTCGGTCATGCCCTCCCACCAGACGTCGCCGTCGTCGGTGAGGGCGACGTTGGTGAAGACAGAGTTGCCCTTGTCGATGGTGCGCATGGCGTTGGGGTTCGTGTCCCAGCCAGTGCCCGGCGCGACACCGAACAGGCCGTACTCGGGGTTGAGGGCGTAGAGCCGCCCGTCCTCACCGAAGCGCATCCAGGCGATGTCGTCGCCGAGGGTCTCGACCTTCCAGCCCGGGATCGTCGGCTCGAGCATCGCGAGGTTGGTCTTGCCGCAGGCCGACGGGAAGGCCGCGGCCACGTAGTAGGTCTTCTGCTGCGGGCTGGTGAGCTTGAGGATCAGCATGTGCTCGGCGAGCCAGCCCTCGTCGCGGGCCATCACCGAGGCGATCCGCAGCGAGTAGCACTTCTTGCCGAGCAGCGCGTTGCCGCCGTAGCCCGAGCCGTAGGACCAGATCATCCGCTCCTCGGGGAACTGGACGATGTACTTGGTGTCGCTGCACGGCCACGGCACGTCGTCCTGGCCCGGCTCGAGCGGGGCACCGACGGAGTGCATCGCCGGCACGAACGGACGGTCGTCGCCCATCGCCTCCAGGATGTGGGTGCCGATGCGGGCCATCACGCGCATCGAGACGACGACGTACTCCGAGTCGGTGAGCTCGACGCCGAACATCGGGTTCTCGGCCTCGACCGGGCCCATGCAGAACGGGATGACGTACATCGTCCGGCCGCGCATGCACCCCCGGTACAGCTCGGTCATGACGGCCTTCATCTCGCCCGGGTCCATCCAGTTGTTGGTGGGACCGGCGTCGGCCTCGTCGACCGAGCAGATGAACGTGCGGTCCTCGACGCGGGCCACGTCGCTGGGGTCGGAGGCGCACCAGAACGAGTTCGGCTTGGCGTCGAGGCGGCGGAAGGTGCCGGCCTCGACGAGCTGACCGGTGAGCCGCTCCCACTCCTCGTCGCTGCCGTCCACCCAGACCACGCGGTCCGGGGTCGTCAGCTCGGCCATCTCACGCACCCACGCCAGCAGGCGGGAGTGGGTGGTCGGGGCGTTGTCGAGACCGGGGGTGGCCACGGAAGTCAACGGCGTCTCCATCCTCTGGGTGGCCGGGGCGGGCTCCGCGCACCGGCTGTAGTGCGGCGACCCGGACCGTCGCACCTGGCGACGGATCCGGGTCGGGTCAGAGTACCGACGTTCTAGACGTCTGTAACCGTGAGAGATGTTACGTCTAGGACGTCTGGTGAAAAGGCCGGAAGACCCTGGTGGGGAGCCGCGTTGCCTCCATCTGATGACTACGCCTGCCCTGCTCTCGCCCCTGACCCTCCGCGGACTGACACTGCCCAACCGGCTCGTGGTCGCCCCGATGTGCCAGTACTCCGTCACCGACGGGTTCGTCGGCGACTACCACCTCGTCCATCTCGGCCGGTTCGCACTCGGCGGCTTCGGGCTCGTGATCGTGGAGGCGACCGGCGTGACGCCGGAGGGGCGGATCAGCCACGGCGACGTGGGCCTCTGGTCCGACGAGCACGTCCCGGGGCTGGATCGGATCGCCGACTTCCTGCACGCGCAGGGGGCCTCGGCCGGGATCCAGCTGGCCCACGCCGGCGCCAAGGCCAGCAGCCTGCGCCCGTGGGACGGCAGCGGACCGGTGACCTCGGAGAACGGCCGCCCGCATGAGGCGCCGTGGCCCACGGTGTCGGCGAGCGCGGTGCCGGTGGGTCCGGGCTGGCCGACGCCGCACGCGCTGACGGCCCCCGAGCTGGCCGAGATCCGGGACGCCTTCGTCGCCGCGACGCGGCGGGCGCTGGCCGCCGGCTTCGACGTCGTCGAGCTGCACGCCGCGCACGGCTACCTGCTGCACCAGTTCCTCTCGCCGCTGTCCAACAGGCGGGACGACGGCTACGGCGGGTCGCTCGAGGCGCGCATGCGCTTCCCGCTCGAGGTGGTGGACGCCGTCCGCGCCGCCTGGCCCGACGACAAGCCGCTGTTCGTGCGGGTCTCGTCGGTCGACGGCTCGCGCGACGGCCTGACCGTCGAGGACACGGTGACGTTCGCCCGCGAGCTCAAGGCGCGCGGCGTCGACGCCGTCCACACCTCCGGCGGCGGACTCGGCGGCGGGTGGGAACACCCGATCGGGTACGGCTACCAGGTGCCCTTCGCCGCACGGGTCCGGGCCGAGGCGGAGATCCCGACCGTGGCCGTCGGGCTGATCGTCGACGCCCGCCAGGCCGAGGCCATCGTGGCCGACGGGGCGGCCGACCTCGTCGCGATCGCCCGCGAGGCGCAGGACGACCCGAACTTCGCCGTCCACGCGGCGCGCGAACTCACCGACCGGTACGACGAGTACCCGGTGCAGGCGGGTCCGCGGCTGGCATCCCGCGGCCGGCTGCTCGGGGCCCTCGGTCCGTGGACCGGCCCCGATCCCGTCCAGGTCCAGCAGCCCGCCTGAGCGGGCGCGAGCAACACCCCACGACACGGACGGCGGCCCTAGCCTCCCCGCATGACGCCGCGCAGGCTGCTCGTCGGGCTCTCGGCCGCTCAGCTCGCCGCCGCTGTCACCGGCCTGGGGGTCGCCCTGCGACGGGGGCGGAGCTGGGACATCCGTCAGCCGTGGCTGAACTGGCCGGTGCTGCACGGGGCGCCGGAGCAGATCGGGCGTGACTGGCTGTGGTCCGGCACGGCCTACAGCGCGCCGGCGTGGGTGCTGGCCGGCGAGCTGTGGGCGATCCGCAACCTGGCGGCCGGACCGGACGACGGCGCCCGGCGGATGCTGGGCATGCTCGGCGTGCTGATGGCCCCCGGCTATCTCGCCGAGCGGTACGTGCGCGGCCACCTGCGCCCCGGAGGCTGGGACCCCGTCGAAACGCCGGTCGTCGCCGCCCTGATCGGGCTGAGCGCGGCGATGGGTGTGCTCGGCCACCGCGCTCAGGCAGGCCGGTAGCCCGGCCCCACCTCGGCCACGAAGGCGTCCCACTCCGCCGGCCCCGGCCGACCGCTGATCTCGGCGTCGAGCATGTCGAGGTACCAGTGCCAGCCCAGCGCCATGTCGGTGACGTCGGCGCCCGCGGGTAACAGCTGCACGAAGCGCAGCACAGTGCCGCCGCCCTCGGCCCAGAGGTCGAGGTCGACCCGCCAGTTCTCCGCCCCCTCCTGTTCCCACTCCACCACCAGGCGGCGGGGCGGGTCGCACTCGAGGATCGTCATGGGCGAGCCGGCGTGGTCGCCCTCCTCCTGCGTCATGACGAACGTGCCAGCCCCTCCGGCGCCCCGCGTGCCGTCGTAGCGGCCGATCCAGCGGGCCAGGCGGTCGGGTTCGGTGAGCGCGGCCCAGACGTCCTCGACCGGGTCCGGCCAGGACCGCCGGAACTCCAGTCGCTGCCGGCCGTCGTCCTCGATGGTGACGACGCCGCGGCGAGCCGCTGCGTCCTGGGTCGCCGGTTCGTCGGTCATGGGGCCTCCCTTGTTCGGCGTGCCCGCCGTCCGCGGGCGAGCTCGGTGTCGAGGGCGTCCAGCCGCTGCGCCCAGAACCGCCGGTAGGGCTGCAGCCAGTCGTCGAGCTCCCGCAGCGGGGACGCCTCGAGCGCATAGAGGCGACGCTTCCCGTCGGTGCGGGACGTGACCAGGCCGGCCTCCCGCAGCACGCGCAGGTGCCGGCTGATCGCCGGGCGGCTCACCGGGAACTCCGCGGCCAGCTCGCCGGCGGGCCGCTCGCCCCCGGCCAGCAGGGCGAGGAGCTCGCGCCGCGTCGGGTCCGCGAGCGCAGCAAGCGCGTCCACGACGGCATGCGTAACACATGGGTTACGCGTTCGCCAGAGGTTCGGACGCCGGCGGCCGGGGCATGCCGGGTCCATGACCGTCACCGACCCCGACGTGCCCGATCCGCTCAACGACCCGCGCACGCTGCAGGCCGATCCCGGCGCCTACGGCGAGGGGGAGGACCTCGCCTCGGGGGAGGACGACCCGGCCGCGACCGGGGAGGACGAACTCGCCGACAGCCGCCCTGAGGCCAGTGGCGGCGACGTCACCGGCGCGAATCCGGTGTGATGGATCGGTCCGCTCCGGGTACCGGTGGGGCGTCCGTACCGCTTGCGACCGAGGAGGAGAGATGGCCACTGGCGAGACCGGCTTCGAGGATGTCTTCTACGACCTCGTCTCGGTGCAGTACCACTCGCTCAAGGCGGGCCACGACTACGGCCAGTACGTCCGGGACGCCGAGAACGCGGGGCTCGACGACATCGCGAGCTTCTTCCGGAACGTGATGTCAGAGGACTCGGCGCGGGCGAAGCAGTGCCACGAGTTCCTGGGCCGGCTGCAGGGCACCGACCAGGGCGGCCCTGCGACGCAATAACGGCAGCGGCACGATGGCGGCATGATCCGCACGCCGCTGACCCGCTGGTTCGACCTGACGACGCCGGTCATCGGTGCTCCCATGGCCGGCGTCTCGGGCGGGGAACTGGCGCGCGCCGTCAGCCGGGCGGGCGGCCTGGGGATGATCGGGATCAGCGGCAGCCACAGCGCCGCATTCCTCACCGAGCAGGCCGCCGTCCCGGCCGCGGAGCAGCTGCCCTTCGGAGTGGGCCTCATGGTGTGGGTGCTGGCCGACCGCCCGGACCTCTTCGAGGCGACCGTCGCCGCGCACCCGAGCCTGGTCTCGGTGTCCTTCGGCGATCCGGCGCCGTACGTCGGCCCGCTGCACGACGCGGGCATCGCCGTGGCCGCGCAGGTCAACACGACCGCCGACGTCCACGTCGTCCTCGACGCCGGCGTGGACGTGGTCGTCGTGCAGGGCAGCGAGGCCGGCGGCCACACCGGGCAACGGTCCACCCTGCCGCTGCTGCAGGAGGTGCTCACCCTCACCGACCGGCCGGTCGTGGCCGCCGGAGGGATCGCCACCGGCGGCGGGATGGCTGCCGCGCTCGTGGCCGGCGCGGCCGGCGTCTGGATCGGGACACCGCTGCTGGCGTGCACGGAGGCGCTCAACAAGCCGGCCGCCCGGGAGCGGATCCGCGCCGCCTCGGGCGACGAGACCGTGCTGACCAGGGCCTTCGACGTCGCCGAGGGTGTCGCCTGGCCCGAGCGCTGGCCTGGCCGCGCGCTGGTCAACGACTTCAGTCGGACGTGGCACGGCCGCGAGCAGGAGCTCCTCGGGGACGTCGCGGCCCGGCAACGGGTGGTCGAGGGCCGGCGGACCGGCGATCCGGCGAACGCACCGCTCTACGCGGGCGAGTCGGTCGGCCTGGTGACCGCCGAGCGATCGGCGACCGACGTCGTCCGGGACCTGGACGCCGCCGCGGAGAAGGCGCTGCGGGCGGTGCCGAAGCTGCTCGACTGAACTACTGGACGGCGCAGCTGTCGTCGGTGCAGCCCTCGGCGGCGGGCACCGTGCTGTGGCTGCTGCCTGACCTCGCAAGCTCGGTCAGGTGCGGGTTCGCGTCGGTCCAGGCCCGCTCGAGGATCTGCAGCAGCAGCTCGGCGGGCTGGGCGCCGGCCGCTCCGTACGTGCGATCGACGACGAAGAACGGGACCCCGGTGGCGCCGAGCGCCTGCGCCGTGGCGGCGTCCTGGTGGACGGCGGCCAGATAGCGCCGGTCGCCCAGCGCCTCGCGGGCCTCGGTCTCGTCGAGCCCGACCTCGGCGCCCAGTGCCACGAGGGAATCGACGTCGAAGACCGAGCGCCCCTCCTCGAAGTGCGCGTGCAGCAGGCGCTCCTTGAGCTCGTTGCGCAGGCCGTGCTCGGCGGCGAGGTGCAGCAGCTCGTGCGCCCGCAGCGTGTTGCCGCTGACGCCGTCGGCCAGGTGGTACTCCAGCCCCTCACCCGCGGCGACCTGCTCGACCTGCGCCATGTTGGCGCGCATCGCATCCTCGCTGGCGCCGTACTTGGCGGCCAGCGCGGGCAGCGTCGGGTGCGTCTCGCCCTCGGGAACCGACGGGTCGAGCTGGAAGGAGCGCCAGACGACCTCGACCTGGTCGCGGTGCGGGAACTTCTCCAACGCGGTCTCCAGCCGGCGCTTTCCGATGTAGCACCAGGGACAGACGACGTCGGACCAGATCTCTACCTGCATGCTCCGCCCAACCTCGTTGCGCGTTCAAGCATTCCGGGGGTCACTCGCCGTCGGGGCGGTGCGCCTCGGCCCGGGCCCGGCCGTCGCCCCGCGTCGGGTCGAGGAAGACGTACTGCACGCCCTCGTGCCGCTCGACGAGCCGCTTCTCCACCTCGTCGGCGGTCCGCTCGACGTCGGCCACGGTGGAGGTGTCGTCGAAGTCGACCTTCGCCGCCACCAGGAGCTTTCCGGGCCCGATGACCGAGGTGAGCAGCAGGGGAACGCCGTCGACGTGCTCCATGGCGGCGATCTCGGCCTTCAGCTCCTGCTCGATCCGCGGGGACGCCGACTGCCCGATCAGCAGCGACTTGTTCGCCCGCGCCAGCACGAAGGCCACGACGAGCAGCAGCAGCCCGATCGCGATCGCGGCGATGCCGTCCCACAGCGGGTCGCCGGTCAGCTCCTCGAGGAAGAGGCCCAGCGCGGCGAGCACGAGGCCGACGAGCGCCGCGGCGTCCTCGAACGTGACGGCCTTGACGGTCGTGTCCGTCGTCCGGTTCAGGTAGGCGGCCGGCCGGACGCCCCACTTGCGGGCCGCTCCGCGCACCTGGCGGACGGCCTTGAGGAACGAGACGCCCTCGAGCACGAAGGACACCGCGAGCACGATGTAGGAGACCATCGGGTCGCCCTCGGGCTTGCGCTCGATGATCGTCGTGATGCCCTGGTAGAAGGAGAAGCCGGCGCCGACGAGGAAGGTGGCCAGGGAGGCGATGAACGCCCAGAAGTACGTCTCCCGGCCGTAGCCGAAGGGGTGCTTCTCGTCCGGCGGCTTCTCCCCCCGCTTGAGGGCGACGAAGAGGAAGACCTCGGTGACGGTGTCGGCGACCGAGTGCGCGGCCTCCGACAGCATCGCCGACGAGTGGCTGATCAGGCCGCCGATCAGCTTGGCGACGGCGATGGCGAGGTTCGCGAGCCCCGCGACGATGACGGTGCCCGCCGATTCGCCACCGGACTCCTCGGCCTCGGCCGCCGCCCCGCCGTTCGCGTCGCTGTTGGGTTTCGCGTCCGGATCGCCGGTGCCGTCGACGCTCCGGATCGCGTCGGTGTCGGTCACGGTGTCGGGGCTCGGCAGCGTCATGGCCTCCCCGATGCCCCGTCGGGGGCGTTCGCAAGCGTGTCGCGTCGCGACGATCATGGAGCGGTGACCGCCCCCGCGGTCCCGGAGGTGGTCACCTCTCCATGATCGCGGGGGGACGTGTCACCGCACGCCGATGAGATCGACGACGAAGACCAGCGTCGCGCCCGGCTTGATGACGCCGCCGGCACCGCGCTCGCCGTAGGCCTTGTGCGCCGGGATGGTGAGCCGGCGCCGGCCGCCGACCTTCATGCCGGTGATGCCCTCGTCCCAGCCCTGGATGACCATGCCGACCCCGAGACGGAACTCCAGCGGGTCACCACGGTCCCAGGAGGCGTCGAACTGCTCGCCGCCGTCGTGGGTGACACCGACGTAGTGGGCGCTGACGAGACTTCCGGGCGTGGCCTCGGGGCCGTCGCCGACGACGATGTCCTCGATCACGAGGTCGTCGGGGGCCGGCCCGGTGGGCGGCTCGACGTCCGGGCGGCTCAGCTCGGCCACGGTTCTCCCTCCCGCGCCGGGACGTTCCCGGCGCCGTCCACCCATCCAAGCAGCGGTCCGGCCCGCCCGCTCAGACGCGGTCGAGCTGCGCCTCCGGCTCGGGATGCGGCTCGGGTGCCAGGTCGAGCGGGTGCGCGAGCTCGTCGGACGGCATGCGGGCGGCGACGATCGCGATGAGTGCCAGCACTCCCGGCGCCAGGCCGCCGACCAGGAACGTGGCGGTCAACCCGATCAACTCGCTCACCGGGCCGGCCAGCGCCATCGACAACGGCATGAACGACAGCGACACGAAGAAGTCGAGGCTGGAGATCCGCCCGAGCAGTGCCGGCGGGACCCGGCGCTGCAGGAGGGTGCCCCAGATGACCATGCCCGCCTGGAAGGTCGCGCCCATGACCGCACCGGCCACGAGCATCAGCCACAGCCGCGTGGTCAGGCCGAACACCACCAGCGGGATGCAGCCCAGACCCCACAGGGCGTTCATGACGGTCAGGTACCGCCGCGGCAGGCGCAGCGACGCGACGACGAGGGAGCCGACGGCGCCGCCGAGACCGAACGCGGCCAGGACGTACGCGTGCTGGTGTGGCCCGCCGCCCGCCGCCTTGATCGCGAAGGGCACCAGCACCTCGAAGGGCCCGATGAAGGTCAGGAGCATCGTCGACGCGAACAGCAGGGTCGCCAGCAACCACGGCGTCCGGACCATGTACCGGAAGCCCTCGTGGACGTCGGCCAGCAGCCCCGCGAACCCGGCGCCAGCGGGCTCCTCGCTCCGGAGGGGCACCGGCAGCGTCGCCACGCAGGCGGCCGCGAGCAACGCCGCCAACGCGGCCGCGGCCAGCGCGGCGCCGGGCGAGATCGCGGCCACCAGGAAACCCGCGGCCGCCGGACCCGCGGCCTGCGCGAGGACCGGCCGGACCACACCCTCGAGGCCGTTCGCGGCGAGCAGGTCACGCGGGGGCAGCAGGACGGGGACGAGCGCGGAGTAGGCGGGGTAGTACAGCCCCATCGCGAGCCCGCCCACGAGGGAGACCGCGGCGAGGTGCCCGATGACCAGCACCCCGGTCAGGGACAGGCCCGCGACGACCGCGATGGATGCCGCCTGGGTGAGCTCGACGGCGAGCAGGATGTGGCGCTGCGGCAGGCGATCGGCCAGCGCACCGCCCAGCAGCGTGCTGGCCAGCATGCCGGCGGCCGACAGCGCGGTCACGAGGGACAGAGCCGCCGGGCCGCCGTCGAGGGCGACGACCTGCCAGACGACGGCGACGGCCCACAACCCCTGGCCCAGCAGCGAGATCGCGAGGGATGCCGCCAGCCAGCGGTAGGACGGGTGCCGCAGCGGCGCCAGGGCACGCGGCAGGCTGGGCATGGCTCTCCTCGGGATCTCGCGGGGAGGCCATCCTCCGCGACGGGTACGACACGACGCAGCCGATTTCTCCGAGGGCGTGTTCCTCCGAGAGCGTGTTGCTCCGGGAAGTGGCGCTCGCTCTGCCGGTGTCGGTGCCCGGCACTAGCGTCGCGCCCATGCTCGACCACCTGGCACTCCAGTGCGCGGACGTCGACGCGGCGACGGCATTCTACACACGGGTCTTCGCCGCGTGCGGGGTGCGTGAGGCCATGCGCATCGACACCCCGTCAGGCACCATCGTGGGGCTCAGCGGCCCGGACGGGATGCCGCGGCTGTGGTTCGGGCCCTTGGAGGACCCCGGGCACCGGCCCGTGCACCTGGCGCTGGCCGCACCGTCCCGCGAAGCCGTCGACGAGGTCTTCGCCGCCGCGCGGGCGACCGGGACGGAGATCCTCCACGAGCCGCGGCTGTGACCCGAGTACCACCCGGGCTACTACGGAGCCTTCTTCCGCGATCCGGACGGCAACAACGTCGAGGCGGTCCACCACACCTGGGCGACGTCCTGATCCCCGGGGAGGCGCGACCCCGGTCGGGCGCCGGGCCCGCGCCGTGGTGGACCAGCGCGGTCGTCTACCAGGTCTACCCCCGCTCGTTCCAGGACTCCGACGGCGACGGGATCGGTGACCTCGGCGGGGTGCTGCGCCGGCTGGACCACCTCAGCGATCTCGGCGTCGACGTCCTGTGGCTGTCGCCGGTCTACCCGTCGCCGCAGGCCGACAACGGCTACGACATCAGCGACTACCAGGGCATCGACCCGCTGTTCGGCACGCTGGCGCAGCTCGACGAGCTGATCGCGCAGCTGCACGCGCGCGGGATGCGGCTGGTCATGGACCTGGTGGTGAACCACACCAGTGACGAGCACCCGTGGTTCGAGGAGTCGCGGTCGTCGCCGTCGTCACCGAAGCGCGACTGGTACTGGTGGCGACCCCCGCGCCCGGGCATGGGGGCGGGTGATCCGGGCGCGGAGCCGACGAACTGGCAGTCGTTCTTCTCCGGGCCGGCCTGGACCCTCGACGAGGCGAGCGGCGAGTACTACCTGCACTTGTTCGCCGGCAAGCAGCCCGACCTCAACTGGGAGAACCCCGAGGTCCGGCAGGCGGTGTACGCGATGATGCGGTGGTGGCTCGACCGAGGGGTCGACGGCTTCCGCATGGACGTCATCAACATGATCTCCAAGGCCGTCGGCCCGGACGGGCACCTGCCCGACGGCCCGCCGCTGCCGGGCTCGGCGCTGGGCGACGGCACGCCGCACTTCTTCTGCGGACCGCGCATCCACGAGTTCCTGCAGGAGATGCACCGCGAGGTGTTCGCCGGTCGCGAGGGCGCCTTCCTCACCGTCGGCGAGATGCCGGGCGTGACGGTGGAGGAGGCCCGGCTGTTCACCCATCCGGCGCGGGCCGAGGTGGACATGGTGTTCCAGTTCGAGCACGTCGGCCTGGATCAGGGCTCCTCGAAGTGGGACGTGCGGCCGCTGCGGCTCCGCGACCTCAAGGCGTCGTTCGGCCGCTGGCAGGCCGAGCTGGCCGACGTCGGCTGGAACTCGCTCTACTGGGACAACCACGACCAGCCGCGGGCGGTGTCGCGGTTCGGCGACGACTCGCCCGAGTGCCGGCGCGACTCGGCCACCTGCCTCGCGACACTGCTGCACCTGCACCGCGGGACGCCCTACGTCTACCAGGGGCAGGAGATCGGCATGGCGAACTACCCGTTCGCCACCGTCGACGACTTCCGCGACCTCGAGTCGGTCAACCACTTCGCGGCGGCGATGGTCGCGGGCGAGGACCCGACGGCCGTGCTGGCGTCGCTGCGCCGGATGAGCCGCGACAACGCGCGCACCCCGGTGCAGTGGGACGCCTCACCGAACGCCGGCTTCACCACCGGGACGCCGTGGCTGCCGGTGAATCCCGACGCCACCGCCTGGAACGCCGCCGCGCAGCGCGACGACCCGCGCTCGGTGCTCGCGCACTACCGCCGGCTGATCGCGCTGCGGCACGAGAACAGGGTCGTGGCGCTCGGCCGCTTCTCGATGCTGCTGCCCGACCACGACGAGGTGTACGCGTTCACGCGCTCCCTCGGCGACGAGGTCCTGCTCGTCGTCTGCAACGTGAGCCGGACGCCGCAGCCGCTGGCCGAGCTGCTGCCGGAGGCGGTGGGCGCCGAGTTGGTGCTCGGCAACCTCCAGGACGCCGGACCGACGCTGCGCCCCTGGGAGGCACGCGTGCTGCGCGTCCCGTGACGGAGGCTGCGGCTGACGGAGGCGGCGGCGATCAGTCGTCGTCCCACTCGTAGCCGTGGTGCTGCTCCAAGGGCTGGTGGTCCACCGCGTCCGCGACCGCCATCCCCGCGAGCGACAGGACGACCAGCAACGCCACCAGCCCGAGGACGAGCCGTCGCGGTGCGTGGGCGAGTCTGCGGACCGAGGGGCGCATCAGTTCGTTCCGCAGCTGGAGCCAGGTGAGGAGGAGCAGGGCACGCCACCCGGGGGCCACCGGAACTGGCGGGGGGCCCGGCGGCAGGTCCGCGGTGAAGCCGGCGAGGTCGTCCCGGAAGCGGGTGGCGTAGGCCGCCCCCATGCGTTCTTCCCCCTCCGCCAGGGTCAACAGTCCGCGCGCCACCGCGTCGTGCAGGACCATGACGACGGCTTCCCGTTCGGCATCGGAGGCCCGGGCCCGGGGCGGGGGGTCCGGTGGGAACGGACGGGTGGTTCCGGGGTCCGGCGAGGTCATGGCGTCCCCTGTTCTGGATGTGCGACGGCTGCGGGAGCCGGCCGCCCGCTCGCCTCGGCGAGCGACAGCGCCAGGATCCACCCGCGATGCCCGCCATGGCTCGTCAATCGTTGCCGCGGCGGCGCTTCCGGACCCGCCTGAGCGGAGTGGGAGGGGAGCATTTTCCGCGCCCTCGCACTCCGCTCAGGTGAGCGGGCTGCGCGGGAGGAGCCGGTCGCTGATGATCCGCTTCTGGATCTCGCTGGTGCCCTCGAAGATCGTGGTGAGCCGTGCGTCGCGCCAGTGCCGCTCCACCTGGCGCTCGGTGGTGTAGCCGTTGCCGCCGTGCAGCTGCATCGCCTGATTGGTCACCCGCACCGACATCTCGGTCGCCTCGAGCTTGACCATCGAGGCCTCCTTGGCCACGGGGAGCCCGAGGTCGAGCAGGTGCGCGACCTGGCGGTAGAAGGTCCGGGCCTGCTCGATCTGCGCGGCCATCTCGGCGACGGCGAACCGCAGCGCCTGGAAGTCGCCGATCGGGTGCCCGAACTGCTCGCGCTCCTGCAGGTAGAGGATCGAGTCCTCGAGCGCGGCCCGGGCCAGCCCCACGGCGCGGGCGGCGGTGTGCACGCGCGCGGTGTTGAGGAACTTCTGCGCCTCGGCGAAGCCGGCCTGCTCGGCGGCCTCGCCCTCCTCGGCGCTCTCCTCCTGCGCTGCCCTGGCCTGGTCGATCACGTTGTCCCGGGGAATCCGGACGCCGTCGAACCGCAGGTCCCAGGTGAGGAAGCCGTGGTAGCCGACCTTGTCGATCGGATGTCCGGTCAGCCCCTCCGGGAACTGCCCGCGCTCCTTCTCCAGCAGCAGGTTGACCAGGCCCGCGGACCGGGACTCCCCCGGCTCCGGGTCGCGCTCCCGCACGAGCACCTGGATGAAGTCGGCGACCTTCGCGTTGCCGCACCAGCGCTTGTGCCCGGTGACGACCCACTCGTCGCCGTCCAGGACGGCGCGGGTGGAGACCCCCGCCAGATCGGAGCCGGCGTCGGGCTCGGACAGGGCGATCGCGCCGATCCAGTCGCCGCGCGCGCTGCGTCCCAGCAGCTCGTGCCGGCGGTCCGCGTCGGCCACGGCGGTGCCCAGCCCCTGGGAGCGGGCCAGGATGCTCGCCGTCGACATCCAGGCGCGGGCCAGCTCCTCGCTGACCATGCAGTACTCGAAGACGCCGAGACCCAGGCCGCCGGCCTCGGCCGGCACCGTGATGCCGAACCAGCCGAGCTCGGCCAGCCGGGACAGCAGGGACGCCGGGATCTCCCCCTTCTGCGGATCGAGCTCGTTGGCGACGGGCAGCACCTCGTCCATGGCGAACCGGCGGGCCTGCTCCTGCAGCTTCTCCCGTTCCGGGGTGTGCCACGGCGGCAGCAGCGCCGGCGGCTCCGGCTGCCACGTCTCCGGTGCCGTCTCGTTCTCGCTCGACGTCATCGTCGGGTCGTCTCCACTCGTTCCGGGCGGATGATCACGTACACCTTGGCCGGTAGGGGGTGCCCCTCGCACGGCGCCGTCATCCGCGAAGGTGACCGACGCCACCGCCTAGGGTGCGCGGCGTGGACGAGTCGCTTCTGATCCTGGTCGCCGGCCCCTATCGGAGCGGCACCGGCGACGACCCGGCGCGCATCGCGGCCAACCACGCCGCCATCCGGCGGGCCTGTCTGGAGCTGTTCCGGGCCGGCCACCTGCCGGTGAACGGCGAGGATCTCGCCCTGCCGCTGGCCGAGCTGGCCGGCTCGCGGAGCGTCGGGGACGCCGCGTTCGACGAGGTCTTCCACCCGATGGGCCGCCGCCTGGTGGCGCGGGTCGACGGTGTGCTCCGGCTCCCCGGGGCGTCCGCGGGATCGGACGAGATGGTCGGGCTGGCCCAGGCCCGCGGGGCGGCGGTGTGGACCAGCGTCGCCGACATCCCACCCGCAGGGACGACGGCGCCTGCGCCCTAGTCCCCGGAGGACGCGGCCCGCTCCTTCGCCAACGCGATGTAGTGGTCGACCAGCGAGGCGTCGTCGACCGCACCGGTGTTCACCGCCTTGGCCGGGTCGACCCCCTGGAACAACCGCTTCAGCGGCACCTCCAGGCGCTTGCCGGTGCGCGTGTGCGGAACACCCGGGACGGCGACGATCTCGTCGGGCACATGCCGAGGCGACGCCTGCTCACGGATGGCCCGCTTCAGCTGCGCGACGAGCTCGTCGGTGAGCTCCTCCCCGGGCGCGAGCTGCACGAACAACGGCATCCAGTAGCCGCCGTCGGGCTGCTCCACCCCCAGGACGACGCAGTCGAGGACGGCCGGGACCGCCTCGACGGCCGCGTAGATGTCCGCCGTCCCCATGCGCACGCCGCCGCGGTTGAGCGTGGAGTCCGAACGGCCGCTGATCAGGCAGGTGCCCCGCTCGGTGATCTCCAGCCAGTCACCGTGCCGCCACACGCCGGGCCAGGGCTCGAAGTAGGACTCCCGGTAGCGGGCGTCGCCCGGGTCGTTCCAGAAGTGCAGCGGCATCGAGGGCATGGGCTCGGTGATCACCAGCTCGCCCAGCTCGCCGACGACCGGTTCGCCGTCCTCGTCCCACGCGGCGGCGGCGACGCCCAGCATCGGCCGCTGCAGCTCCCCCGCCGTCACCGGCAGCAGCGGGCTCGACCCGATGAAGCCGGTGGCCACGTCCGTCCCGCCGGACAGCGAGCCCAGGAGGACGTCGCGCTTCACCTCGTCGTACACCCAGTGGAAGCTGCCGGCGGGCAGCGGCGACCCGGTGACGCCGATCGTCCGCAGTGCGGTCAGATCGTGCGTCGCACCCGGACGGACGCCGGCCTTCTCGCACGCCATGAGATATCCGGGGCTGGTGCCGAGGAAGGTCATGCCGGTGCGGGCGGCCAGGGCGAACTGGACGTCGACGGAGGGGTACGTCGGCGCCCCGTCGTAGACGATCACCGTCGCGCCGGTCAGCAGCGTCGAGGTCGAGATGTTCCACATGATCCAGGCGGTCGAGGCGTACCAGAAGAACCGGTCGCCGGCGCCGATGTCCATGTGCAGCAACGCCTGCTTGCGCTCCTCGAGGACCACACCGCCGTGGCCGTGCACGATGCCCTTCGGCAGCCCGGTCGTACCGGAGGAGTAGACGATCCACAGCGGGTGGTCGAAGGGCAGCGCGGCGAACTCGGGCTCACGGGCGTGACCGACCGCCTCGGCCCACGCCAGCGCGCCGTCCGGGACCTCGTCCGGGAACAGCCGTGGGACGGCGACCGTCGTCCGGACCGTCGGCAGCGCGCGCCGCAGCTCGGCCACGACGTCCCGCCGGTCGTAGTCCCTGCCGTTGAACCGGTACCCGTCGACGGCGACCAGCACCGTGGGCTCGATCTGGGCGAACCGGTCGAGGACGGCCCGGGTGCCGAAGTCGGGGGCGCAGGAGGACCAGACCGCCCCGATCGACACCGTCCCGAGGAACGCGACGATCGCCTCGGGCACGTTGGGCAGATAGCCGGCCACCCGGTCGCCCGGCCGCACCCCGAGCCCGCGCAGGGTCGCGGCGAACGCGCCCACCTGGCCGCGCAACGACGCCCAGGAGATCTCCTCCGGCTCGCGGTCCTCGGCGATCGCCACCAGCGCGGGGGTGTCCTCGCCGGCGTTCCGGAAGACCTCTTCGGCGAAGTTGATCGTCCGGTCGGGGAACCAGACGGCCCCGGGCATCTCGCGCGAGGCGAGCACCTCGTCGTCGGTGACGTCGTCGAACGTTCCGGACCAGGTGGCGACGTCGGCCCAGAATTCGTCCAGGTGCTCCACGGACCAGCGCCACAGCCGGTCGTAGTCGGTGGGGTCGCCGAAGTCGAGGCCGCGCCGCTCGTTCACCCACGCCGCGAAGGCGGCGACACGGGTCCTTCCGATGCTCTCCGCGGTCGGGCTCCACAGTTCATCGGGCACCTCGGTCACGTCCGCACCATGCCACGCGGACGCCGCCCCGGTCAGGCGGCGGCGCGGCTCCGCACGATGCGCCGGTGATCGGTCGGCCCCGTCCGGCGGGCGCGCGCTCCCTGTTGCCATCGGCGAGTCGTCCCAGGAGGTTGAATGACGTGGACCTGCCGGAGCCGACGACGGACGAGCGCAACGTGCTCGGCGACCCCCTCCAGCCCTGCGGAACCGACCCCCTCACCGGCTTCTACCGGGACGGCGCCTGCAGCAGCGGCCCGGAGGACGTCGGCCTGCACACGGTGTGCGCGGTGGTCTCGGCCGAGTTCCTCGAGCTGCAGAAGCAGCTGGGCAACGACCTGACGACGCCGCGCCCCGAGTACGGCTTCCCGGGGCTCGTACCGGGTGACCGCTGGTGCGTCGTCGCCGTCCGGTGGCTGCAGGCGTACCAGGCAGGGGTCGCGGCCGGGGTCGTCCTGGCCGCCACGAACGAGCGGGCGCTCGAGGTCGTGCCGATCGAGGCCCTACGGCAGAACGCGGTGGATGTGCCCGACGACCCGGGCGATCTGGAATGAAGGTCGTGCCCGCAGCGCTGCCGCCGGCATGAGCGATCTCCTCGACGTGCCCGTGGCCACGCTGGACGGCCGACCGACCACCCTCGGCGACCTGACCGGCGGCCGGCCCGCACTGGTGGTGAACGTGGCGAGCCGCTGCGGGCTGACGCCGCAGTACACCCAGCTCGAGGCGCTGCAGGAGCAGTTCGGCCCCCGCGGGTTCACCGTGGTCGGCGTGCCGTGCAACCAGTTCGGCGGCCAGGAGCCCGGCAGCGCCGAGGAGATCGCCGAGTTCTGCTCGGCCACCTACGGCGTGACCTTCCCGATGACGGAGAAGGTCGACGTCAACGGCCCGGGCGCGCACCCGCTCTACCAGCGGTTGACCGCCGTGGCCGACGCCGAGGGCAGGGCCGGCGACGTGGCCTGGAACTTCGAGAAGTTCGTCCTGTCCGCCGACGGCGAGGTCGTCGCGCGGTTCCGCCCGCAGACGACGCCGGACGCCCCGGAGGTCCGGGCGGCCATCGAATCCGTGCTGCCGGCCTGACCCGTCCGGTGCAGCGCGGTCGCGGTGCGGTCGAAGAGTGGGCGCTGACCGGCAGGTTCCCGGCCCGGAACTACCGATCGGCGCACAGCGTGCGGGCTCAGCCGCTCAGGACGCGAGCGCGGCCGGTGTCTCGGGCAGGGGGCTGGGCGCGGGAGCCGAGCGGGCGGTCTGGGCCAGTCCGATCCCAGTCAGGACGACGACGCCCCCGGCCACCTGCCACCCGCTGAGCACCTGCTCCACCCAGAGCCAGGCCACGACGGAGGCGAAGACCGGCTCCACCGTGGCGACCAGCCCGGCCGTGGTGGGGTGCAGGTGCCGCAGCGAGGCGATCGACAGCCAGAACGGCACGATCGCGCCCAGAACGACGATCCAGCCCACGAGCACCCACAGCGGCAGCTCCAGCGCGCCGACCGACACCCGCACCGGGTCCCCGAGCACCGCGGGGTCGAAGTCCCACCACGGCGCGGCGAGCGACCAGAACACGGCGGCCGCCACGAAGCTCCAGCACGTGAGCGTCACGGGGTCACGCGTGCCCGTTCCCCGCTCGCCCAGCAGGTAGTAAGCCGCCAGGCAGACGGCCGCGAGCAGGCCGGCGCCCACACCGAGCGGGTCCAGCGAGCCGCCGTCCTGCCAGACCTCGGCGACCAGCACGAGCCCGGACAGCGACAGCAGCAGCGCCAGCCAGAGCCGGCTGCGCACGTGCTCGCGGCGCACCAGCCACACGTAGAGCGCGATGAACACCGGCGCGGTCATCTCGAAGACCAATGCGATGCCGACCGGCATGCGGCCGATCGCGACGTAGTAGAGGAACTGGGTCATGGCCACGCCGACGACGCCGAACAGGGCCAGGAAGGGCAGCTCCCGCGGCCGCACCCTCAGCCGCCCGGGAGCCGCGACCGCCAGGACGGCGAGCAGGCCCACGGCGGCGCCGGTGCACCGCAGCGCGGTCAGCCGGGTGGGCGCGATGCCGGCCTCGAGCGCGAGGGTCGAGACGGTGCCGTTGACGGCGAAGAGGCCGGCGGCGGCGAGGGTGAGTGCGTAGCCGGCGGCGGGACGGCGGGCGACGCGGGACACCGTCGCAATGTAGTCCCCTACTTCGGTGTGACCACCTACCGGATGTCGGACGCGGCGCCCCGGCACAGCGTCGCGGGGCTACCGTGCGGGCGTGGCCACGCCCGACGAGATGATGAGCGCTGTCACCGAGTCGATGACCGAGCGCACCGGCCGGTCGCTCGAGGAGTGGGTGGTCCTCGTCGCCGACTCGGGCATCGACCCACTGGACCAGAACGCCGTCCGTCGCTGGCTCAAAGACGTGCACGGCGTGCGGCAGAACACGCAGTGGGCGATCGCCGACGCCGCCGCGCGCGACGCCGGCTGGGTCCGACCGTCCGTCGAGCAGTACATCGACGGCCAGTTCACCGGGACCAGGGCCGCGCTGCGGCCCGTCTTCGACGCCGTCCGCGAGGCCGCCCTGGCGCTCGGCGACGACGTCACCATCGAGGGCCGGGGCACGTACGTGCCGTTCGTACGCCGCCGCCAGTTCGCCGCGGCCGCCGCCGCCTCGGCCCGCATCGACCTGGGCCTGCGTCTACCGGAGCCACCGGTCAGCGCGCGGCTGGAGCCGGCCCGCGCGCCGGGTGCGGCCACGCACCGGGTCCGGCTGACCGCGGTGGCCGACGTCGACGACGAGGTCCGGGCCCTGCTCCGGGCCGCCTACGACCAGAACGGCTGAGTGCCGACCGTGGACGAGCGGCCGCCGTGGTCCCGGCGCCGCCGGCGCACGCTGATCGGCCTGGCCGGCGGCGCGGTGGTCCTCGGGGTCGGCGGCCTCATGCTGCCCGACGAGTACGGGATCACCTCGGCGTTCCTCGCCGCCCTGTGCGCCTTCCTGCTGATCGTCGCCACGGTCGTGTTCCTGGCGATCCCCGGCCCCGACACCCTGCACACGCTGCTGCGCACCTCCCCGGTGGCCGGGGCGGTGCTGGTGGTCGCCGTCCTGCTCATGCTGTCCAACACCGGCAGCCTGCGCTGGCTGTGGCTCGCGGCCGCCGCCGTGGCCGCCGCGTGGACCGCCTTCGCGGTGTGGGAGACCCGCCGGGAGGGTGGCTGACCGCGGTGGGAAGACTGCGGGGCATGGACCTCCCCCCGGCCCTGTACCTCCCGCGCGACGACGGCTACGAGGCCACCGCGCTCACGATCGGCCCGTGGGACCGGGGGCTGCAGCACGCCGGCCCGCCCGCCGCGCTGCTCGCCCGGGAGGCGGAGCGTGCGAGCGGGATCCCCGACGGTCAGACGGTGCGGCTGGCCTACGACATCTTCGCCCCGGTACCCGTCGGCCCGGTCCGCGTCTCGGCGACGGTGATCCGCGCGGGCCGCCGGATCGAGCTCGTCGAGACCGTGCTCACCGCCGGCGACGCGCGTCCGCTGATGCGGCTGTCCGCCTGGCGGATGCGCACCCGCGCCGACGACGTCCTCCAGGCCGCTCCGGATCCGCACCCGGCGGGGGCCGGATGGCAGGACAGCCGGCCGGAGACCGCCGCCTTCTTCTCCGAGGACGTCGCCTACCACCGGGCCCTCGAGTGGCGGTTCGCGACCGGCAGCTTCAACTCGCCCGGTCCGGCGTCGGCCTGGACCCGGCCGGAGTGCGAGCTCGTCGAGGGGCAGCCGATGACGCCCCTGGAGCACCTCCTGGTGATGACCGACGCGGCCAGCGGGATCTCCGCGGCCCTCGACTGGGGCACCATGAGCTTCGCCAACGTGGACCTGAGCCTGGCCCTGCACCGCGCGCCGCAGGGCGAGTGGCTGGGCATGGACGCCCGGACCGTGCTAGGCCACACCGGGGCCGGCCAGTGCTACGCCGTCCTCTTCGACGAAGGCGGAGCCATCGGCCGCTCCACGCACGCGCTGTTCGTGGAGCCCCGGTGAGCGGGTTGGCGTGCACGCATGGCACCCGGGAGGCTGAAGCCCGATGAGAGCGACCCACGAACTGCTGACCTGGCTCTCCGGCCGCGGGCTGGAGGTGGTGCTGATCATCCTGGGATCGGTGCTGCTCGCCCGCTTCGTGTCCTGGGTGGGGGGACGGCTGACCGACCGGATCGACCGGGAGTCGACCGGCGGTGACGCCCTCGTCCGGTCGGAGGCGGCCAAGCACCGGCACTCGCTCACCCAGGTGCTGACATGGGTGGCGATCGTGCTCATCTACTCGATCGCCGCGTTCTTCGTGCTCGACCGGCTCGGCGTCCCGATCACCGGCCTGGTGGCGCCCGCGACCGTCCTCGGTGTGGGCCTGGGCTTCGGCGCCCAGCGGATCGTCGGCGACGTCCTGGCCGGCTTCTTCCTCATCACCGAGCGGCAGTACGGCTTCGGCGACGTCGTCTCGATCAGCGTCACCGGCGCACCGGAGCCCGCCAACGGCACGGTGGAGGACGTGACCCTGCGGGTCACCCGGATGCGGTCGCCCAACGGCGAGGTGGTCACCGTGCCGAACGGGGCGATCACCAAGGTGGTCAACCTGTCGCGCGACTGGGCGCGCGCCGTCGTCGACGTCCCGGTGCCGACCAGCGTCGACGTCAACCGGGTCAACGAGATCCTGCGCGAGGTGGGCCGGGAGGCCTTCCGCGATCCGGCGATGCGCCCCCTGCTGCTCGACCCACCCAGCGTCATGGGCGTGGAGAGCCTCGGCCTGGAGGAGGTCAACGTCCGCGTGGTCGCCCGCACGCTCCCCGGCAAGCAGTTCGAGGTGGGCCGCGACCTGCGCGCCCGCATCGTCCTCGCCTTCGGCCGGCAGGGCCTGAGCGTGCAGCCCCCTCCCGTGTCGGTGGACCGGGCGACGTCGGACGACGCCGTCCCGGCGGCCGCCCAGGACGGCGACCGGTGAGCGGGCCGGACGACGACCGCACCGTCGAGCAGCCGGCGGTGGATCAGCAGGCCGTGGAGCGGCCCAGCGTGCGCACCGCGCCCCCGCCGTCGCGCATCCGGCGGTGGTGGGCCGCGGTGCCGCCGCACCTCGGGCCGGCGCGCACGTCGACCGTCGTCCTCGCGGTGCTGTTCCTGGCGCTCGGCTCCCTGTACCTGACCGTCCGGCCCGAACCGGTTCCCGTCGTCGCCGTCCAGACCACGACGCCGGGGGCCACCACGGCCCGCGCGACCGTGCCGGCGACGACCGCACCGACGGCGACGACGGCGCCCGCTCCGACCACCGCCACGACGTCCGCACCGACCAGCGAGCCGACGACGGAGACCCCGTCGGCGACCACGACGACCGAGACGCCCACCGGCACCGTCGTCCCCACGACCGAGGTGCCGACGACCGCGCCGACCACCACGGAATCCGTCGCGCCCACCAGTTGAGTGAGGCATCTGCCCATCGACGCTGCTGACGGGGCATGATCACCTCGTCCCCGGGTTCCGGCCGGGGCCGGAGGAAGGAGAACCACGTCGTGCTGAAATCGTCCCTCCCCCGCCGCTCGGCCGTCGCGCTGCTGGCCGGCGTCGCGCTGGTCGTCACCGGGTGCGGTGGCGGCTCCTCGGACAGCTCCTCGGAAGGCTCCAAGAGTGCGGCACCGTCGGTCAGCGAGGACAAGGACCTGGCCGCGAAGGTCCCCGACGCGATCGCCTCAGACGGCAAGCTGACCGTCGGCAGCGACACGAGCTACGCCCCGAGCGAGTTCATCGACACCGACGGCGAGACGATCGTCGGCTTCGACGTCGACCTGTTCAAGGCAGTCGCGCAGAAGCTCGGCCTGGAGGCCGACTTCCAGACCGCGTCGTTCGACTCGATCATCGCGGGTGTCGGCTCGGGCAAGTACGAGGTCGGCGTCTCCTCGTTCACGGTCAACCCGGAGCGCATGCAGCAGGCGAACATGATCAGCTACTACTCCGCCGGCACCCAGTGGGCGACCAAGAAGGACAACCCGGAGAAGGTCGACCCCGACAACGCGTGCGGGCTCTCGATCGCCGTGCAGAAGGCGACCGTGCAGGTCGACGACATCACCGCCCGCTCCGACAAGTGCAAGAGCGCGGGCAAGGAAGCCATCACGATCGACCAGTACGAGGGCCAGGACGAGGCCACCGCCGCGGTCGTCTCCGGCAAGGACGTCGCCATGCTCGCCGATTCCCCCGTCTCCGCCTACGCCGTGGACCAGACCAACGGCCAGCTGGAGCTGCTCGGCGACATCTACGACTCCGCGCCCTACGGCTACGTCGTCGCCAAGGACCAGACGGACTTCGCCCAGGCGATCGCCGACGCGGTCAAGAGCCTGATCGACGACGGCACCTACGAGACGGTGCTGAAGAAGTGGGGCGTCGAAGGCGGCGCGATCACCGACCCCGCGGTGAACCCGGCGGGCTGACACATGGCGGCGGACACGACGACCCGACCGGCACCGCCCGAGCAGATCAAGGCGGTGCCGGTCCGGCACCCCGGCCGGTGGATCGCGGCCGTCGTCATCGGGGTCCTGGCTCTGATGTTCGTGCACATGCTGGTCACGAACCCGGTGTTCCAGTGGAAGTTCATGGTCGACAACATGTTCAGCGCACCGGTGCTGCGGGGCGCCCGGACGACGCTGATCATGACCGTGCTCGCCATGCTGCTGGGCGTCCTGCTCGGCATCATCGTGGCGATCATGCGGCTGTCGCCGAACCCGATCGTGTCGGGTGCCGCCTGGGCCTACGTCTGGTTCTTCCGGGCCATCCCGCGCATCGTGCTGCTGTTCTTCTGCGCCAACCTCGGGGCCCTCTACGGCACCTACGACCTGGGGTTCCCCTTCGACCAGCAGATCATGGGCTGGCTGGGCCTCTCCGGTGACCTGCGGTTCCTGGGCCTCAACGGCAACCAGATCTTCAAGGGTTTCACCGCCGGGCTGCTCGGCCTCGTCCTGTCCGAGGGCGCGTACATGGCCGAGATCGTCCGGGCCGGCATCCAGTCGGTGGACCCGGGGCAGACCGAGGCCGCCAGCGCGCTCGGGATGAGCCGGGCGAAGACGATGCGCCGGATCGTGCTGCCCCAGGCGATGCGTGTCATCATCCCGCCGACGGGCAACGAGACGATCGCCATGCTCAAGGACACGTCGCTGTTGATCGCGGTGCCGGTGACTTCCGAACTGAACTTCCAGCTGCGCGCGATCGGCAGCCGCACGTTCCAGATCATCCCGATGGCCGTGGCCTCGATCCTCTGGTACCTCGCGCTGTCGAGCCTGCTCATGGCCGGCCAGTACTTCCTCGAGAAGCGGTTCAGCCGCGGGTTCGGGGCCCGGGAGACCCGCAACCAACGGGCCGAACGCGAGGCACGCATGGTGGGGGGCACGCATTGAGCACCGCGCAGAGCATGGACACCGAGGCGCAGGCGTCGCCTCACGCGATGGTCAAGGCCGAGGGGGTCCGGAAGTCCTTCGGCTCACTCGAGGTGCTCAAGGGCATCGACCTCGAGGTGGCCCCGCGTGAGGTCATGTGCGTCATCGGCCCCTCGGGTTCGGGTAAGTCGACGTTCCTCCGCTGCGTGAACCACCTGGAGAAGATCAACTCCGGGCGGCTCTCCGTGGACGGTCACCTCGTCGGCTACCGCGAAAAAGGCGGCAAGCTGCACGAGCTCAAGGACAGCGAGGTCGCCTCGCAGCGGCAGGACATCGGCATGGTGTTCCAGCGCTTCAACCTGTTCCCGCACATGACCGCCCTGGAGAACGTCATGGAGGCGCCCTCCCAGGTGAAGGGCCTGCGCAAGGAAGCCTGCCGTGAGCAGGGCGCCGCGCTCCTGGAGCGGGTCGGGCTCGGCAACCGCGTCCACTCCTACCCGAACCAGCTCTCCGGCGGCCAGCAGCAGCGCGTGGCGATCGCCCGTGCGCTCGCGATGGAGCCCAAGCTCATGCTGTTCGACGAGCCGACCTCCGCGCTGGACCCCGAGCTGGTCGGTGAGGTCCTCGACGTCATGCGGAGTCTCGCCGAGAGCGGCATGACCATGATGGTCGTGACCCACGAGATGGGCTTCGCCCGCGAGGTCGGCGACACGCTCGTGTTCATGGACGACGGCGCCGTCGTCGAGGCCGGCGACCCGAAGCGGGTACTCACCGATCCGCAGCACGAGCGGACGCGGTCCTTCCTGTCCAAGGTGCTCTAGAAGCTCGTCACGACGGCGATGCCGGGCGTGCGGCCGACCTCGGCGAGGGCATCGGCCGCATCGTCGAGCGCGAGCTCGCGGGTGACCAGCCGGCGCGGGTCGAGCCGGCCGGCCGCGATCAGCCCGAGCATCTCCGGGTAGGCGTGCGCGGCCATGCCGTGGCTGCCGAGCACCTGCAATTCCAGGGCGATCACCCGCTCCATCGGAACCTCGGGCCGGCCCTGCGCGGGCGGCAGCAGGCCCACCTGCACGTGCCGGCCGCGCGGTCGCAGGCTCCGGACGGAGTTCGTGCAGGTGACTGCCGCACCGAGGGCGTCCAGCGACACGTGGGCGCCGCCACCGGTCAGGTCCGCGACCTCCGCGGGGACGTCGCCGGCGCCGTCCACCACGTGCTCGGCCCCGAACTCGCGCGCCAGGTCCAGCGCCCCCGGGTGGACGTCGACGGCGACCACCCGCGCACCCGCCGCAGCGGCGATCTGCACGGCCGAGAGCCCCACGCCACCACAGCCGTGCACCGCCACCCATTCCCCCGCGCGCACCGCGGCCACCTGGACCACCGCGCGGAAGGCGGTGGCGTACCGGCAGCCCAGTGCGGCCGCCGTGGCGAGGTCGAGCGCGTCGGGGACGGCGACCAGGTTGACGTCCGCGGCGTCGAGGGCCACGAACTCCGCCAGCGAGCCCCAGTGGGTGAACCCCGGCTGCGTCTGGTGCGCGCAGACCTGGTGCTCCCCGGCCGCGCACTGCAGGCACCGGCCGCACGCGTTGACGAAGGGCACGGTCACCCGGTCGCCGACCGCCCAGCCGCGCACCTCGGGGCCGACGGCGGCCACCGTGCCCGCCAGCTCGTGCCCCGGCACGTGCGGCAGGACGACGTCCGGGTCGTGGCCCTGCCAGGCGTGCCAGTCGCTGCGGCAGATGCCGCTCGCGCCCACCCGGACGACGACTCCGCCTGGCGCCGGATCCGGCGACGGGACCTCCCGCACCTGCAGCGGACCACCGAACCTCTCGAACACCAGCGCGCGCACGGGGCCACCCTGCCTCCCCTCGAGTTGATCATCGGCAGGTGGCTGGCGGACACGCCGGTGGGAGCGACCGTTCGCCGATGGTCACGGCGACCACGAGCGCGTGCACGAGCCCACCAGGTGGGACCCGTGTTTCACGTGGGACATCGGGCCTGCTTAAGATCGCGTCTGGCTCACGAGAGGCAGCGACAAGCACCTGGCTGGCTGCCCGGCAACCTCAACTCCGTCCGAGGTGCTCCCAGGGGAAGAGCCGGCTGGACGACGCCCGTCGCCCGGCAACGACGGAGTTCCTCGCGCGCCGCGGGTTTCTCCCGAGCGAGAGGAGACGGCGCATGAGCGACCCCCAGAGCTGGAGCTTCGAGACCCGGCAGATCCATGCCGGCACGAGCCCCGACCCCACGACCGGCGCCCGGGCGCTGCCGATCTACGCCACGACGGCCTACCAGTTCCGCGACAGCAAGCACGCCGCCGACCTGTTCGCGCTGGCCGAGCTGGGCAACATCTACACGCGGATAATGAACCCGACGCAGGACGCGCTCGAGCAGCGCGTGGCCTCGCTCGAGGGCGGCGTCGCGGCGCTGGCGGTGTCGAGCGGCCAGTCCGCGACGACGCTGGCGATCCTCAACCTCGCCGAGGCCGGCGACCACGTGGTCGCATCGGCCTCGCTCTACGGCGGCACCTACAACCTGCTGCACCACACGCTGCCCAAGCTCGGCATCACGGTGTCCTTCGTCGAGGACCCGGACGACCCGGATGCGTGGCAGGCGCTGGTGCAGGAGAACACCCGGGCCTTCTTCGGCGAGACGATCGGAAACCCGAAGGGCGACATCCTCGACATCGAGGCGATCGCCGCGGTCGCGCACCGCAACGGCGTTCCGCTCGTCGTCGACAACACGATCGCCACGCCGTTCCTCATCCGGCCCCTCGAGTTCGGCGCCGACGTGGTCGTGCACTCGGCCACCAAGTACCTCGGCGGCCACGGGACGGCCATCGCCGGGATCATCGTCGACGGCGGGTCGTTCGACTGGACCGGCGGCAAGCACCCCATGTTCACGACCGCCGACCCGACGTACCACGGCGTCGTGTACGCCGACCTCGGTGCGCCGGCGTTCGCGCTCAAGGCCCGGGTGCAACTGCTGCGCGACCTCGGCCCCGCGATCTCGCCGTTCAACGCCTTCCTCGTCGTCCAGGGCATCGAGACGCTGTCGCTGCGCATGGAACGGCACGTCGCCAATGCCCAGCGGGTCGCCGAGTTCCTCGAGGCGCACGACGAGGTCGACTCGGTGAACTACCCGGGGCTGCCCTCGTCGCGCTGGCACGCGGCGCAGCAGAAGTACGCGCCCCGGGGCGCCGGCGCCGTCCTCACCTTCGAGCTGCACGGCGGCCGGGAGGCCGGCCAGAGGTTCGTCGAGGCGCTCGAGCTGCACAGCCACGTGGCCAACATCGGCGACGTGCGCAGCCTGGTCATCCACCCCGCGTCGACCACGCACTCGCAGCTCACGCCCGACGAGCAGCTGACCACCGGCGTGACGCCCGGGCTGGTGCGCCTGGCGGTCGGCCTGGAGGGGATCGAGGACATCCTCGCCGACCTCGAAGCCGGCTTCCGCGCAGCCAAGTCCGCCTAGCCGGAGGACGACGATGGGCGGGTGGGTCGAGGGCGATCCGGCGGGCGACCGCCGGTTCCTCGACCTGCCCGGCCCGTTCCCGCTGGAGCGCGGCGGATCACTGCCCGGTGTCCGGGTCGCGTACGAGACGTGGGGCTCGCTCGACCCGGACGCCGACAACGCCGTCCTGGTCGAACACGCGCTCACCGGCGACAGTCACGTCGTCGGCCCGGCCGGCCCCGGCCATCCGACGCCCGGCTGGTGGGACGGCCTCATCGGGCCCGGACGGCCGCTGGACACCGACCGGTTCTTCGTCGTCTGCGCCAACGTCCTCGGCGGGTGCCAGGGGACGACGGGCCCGTCGTCCGACGCCCCCGACGACGGCCGGTGGGGTGGCCGCTTCCCGGAGGTGACCGTCGGCGACCAGGTCGCGGTCGAGGTGGCGCTGGCCGACGCCCTCGGGATCGACCGCTGGGCCTGCGTGGTCGGCGGCTCGATGGGCGGCATGCGTGCGCTGGAATGGGCCGTCGCCATGCCCGACCGCGTGGCGACACTGTTCTTCCTGGCCTCGGGCGCGGTGGCCTCGGCCGACCAGATCGGCACCCAGACCACCCAGCAGGCGGCGATCCGTGCCGATCCGCGGTGGGCCGGCGGCGACTACGACCCGGCGGATCCGCCGGTTGACGGCCTCGGCGTCGCCCGGCGGATCGCCCACCTGACCTACCGCAGCGCCCTCGAGCTCGGCGAGCGGTTCGGGGCCGACGTGCAGGACGACGACCGTTTCGCCGTCGCCTCGTACCTCGACCACCACGCCGCCAAGCTGGCCCGCCGGTTCGACGCCGGCAGCTACGTGGTGCTCACCCAGGCGATGAACACCTGGGACGTCGGCCGCGGTCGCGGCGGGGTCGCGGCGGCGCTGGCCCGGGTGACCGCGCGCACCCGGGTCGCCGGCGTGGACAGCGACCGCCTCTACCCGCTCGCCCTCCAGCAGCAGGTCGTCGACGGCCTCGGCGTCCCCCTGCGGGTGATCTCCTCGCCGTACGGGCATGACGGGTTCCTGATCGAGGTCGACGCCGTGGGCCGGCTGCTGCGCGACCTCCTGGAGGGGAACCCATGAGCTACGACGTCGCCGCGGTCCGCTCGCACTTCCCGGCGCTGCGCTCCGGGACGGCGCACTTCGACGGCCCGGGCGGCACGCAGGTGCCCGAGTCCGTCGGGCGCGCGGTCGCCGGGACGCTGACCGCCTCGATCGCGAACCGCGGCGCGACCACCGCGGCCGAACGGCGGGGCGAGGACGTCGTCCAGGGCACCCGCGCCGCGCTCGCCGACCTGCTCGGCGCCGACCCGCGCGGCGTCGTCTTCGGGCGCAGCGCCACCGCGCTCACCTTCGACCTGGCCCGCACCCTCGCGGCCGGCTGGGGCCCCGGCGACGAGGTGGTGGTCACCCGGCTCGACCACGACGCCAACATCCGTCCGTGGGTCATCGCAGCGGAGGCCGCCGGTGCGACGGTTCGGTGGGCGGCGTTCGACCCGGCCACCGGCGAGCTTCCCGCCGAGGAGGTGGCCGAGGTGCTCACGGAGCGGACCCGGCTGGTGGCCGTCACGGGGGCGTCCAACCTGATCGGCACGCGGCCGCCGGTCGCCGACATCGCAGCGCTCGTCCACGACGCCGGCGCGCGCCTGGCGGTCGACGGCGTCCACCTGACCGCGCACTCCCCCGTCGACGTGCGGGCCCTCGGCGCCGACTTCTACACGTGCTCGCCGTACAAGTTCCTCGGCCCGCACTGCGGCGTCCTCGCGGCGGATCCGGACCTGCTGGAGACCCTCCGGCCGGCCAAGCTGCTGCCCTCGAGCGACGCCGTCCCCGAGCGGTTCGAGCTGGGCACCCTCCCCTACGAGCTGATGGCCGGGACGACGGCGGCGATCGACTTCCTGGCCGCACTGGACGCCGACGCCACCGGGTCGCGGCGCGAGCGGCTGGGCGCCTCGATGCGCGCCGTCGAGGAGCACGAGGACGAGCTGCGGACGTCCCTGGAGGCGCAGCTCGCCGAGCTGCCCGGCGTCCACCTGTGGTCGCGGGCCGTCTCGCGGACACCCACCCTCCTGCTCACGTTCGACGGGCGGGCGGCGGCCGACGCCTACCGCTTCCTCGCCGAGCGCAACGTCAACGCGCCCGCCGGCCACTTCTACGCCATCGAGGCCAGCCGCTGGCTCGGGCTCGGCGACACCGGCGGACTGCGGGTGGGCCTCGCCCCCTACACCGACGCCGACGACGTCGCGCGCCTGGTCGTCGGCCTGCGGGAGTTCCTCTCGGTCCGCTGACGCGGGGTCAGGGCATCCCGTCGCCGGGTAGGTGGCCGGCGGCCGGCAGGGGACGGCGGACGATCGGGCGCACCTTGCGCGCGGCGTCCAGCCGCTCGTAGTAGGCCGCGGCGTTGCCCCGGATGTGCAGCAGGTCGTCGTCGGTGGCCTGCCGGACCACCTTCGCCGGGACGCCGGCCACCACGGAGCCGGGCGGGATCTGCTTGCCCTGGGTGACCACGGCGCCGGCGGCGATGATCGAACCGGAGCCGATGTGCGCCCCGTTCATCACGACCGCCCCCATGCCGACCAGCACGTCGTCGTCGATGCGGGCGCCGTGCAGGATCACCCGGTGGCCGACGGTCACGCCCCTGCCGATGACCAGCGGGAAGCCGGGGTCGGAGTGCAGGGTGCTGCCGTCCTGCACGTTCGACCGCTCACCGATCTCGATGGTCTCGGCGTCGGCCCGCGCCACGGCGCTGTACCAGATGCTGGACTGCGGCCCCATGGTCACCGCGCCCACGACCACGGCGGTCGGGGCGACGAAGGCGGCGCCGTCGATGTCGGGGGCGCCGAAGGGAAGTTCCGCGATGTAGTTGTCCGCCACGTCCCTCACCTCAGCACAGCGGGCCGCCGGTCGCCGTCGCGGGTCAGCCCTGGATCTCGGCGAGCGCCGCCGGCACCTCGCCCGGCAGCTCCCGCGCGAGGAAACCCAGCGGCCCGATGGACGACGCCAGCCGCTCCCCCGCCCGGCCGTGCAGGAACGCCGCCCAGACCGCCGCCTGCGCAGGCTCGGCGCCCCGCGCCAGGAGACCGGCGGTGATGCCGGCCCGCACGTCGCCGGACCCGGAGACGCCGAGACCGGCGTTGCCGCTCTCGTCCTGCCAGAGCCGGTCGTCGGGGGCGGCGATCCAGGACGTCGCGCCCCCGAGGCCCACGACCGCCTGGGCACGTCCGGCGAGGTCGACGGCGGACCCGGCCGGGTCGGCCGCGATCTCGTCCTCCTCCACGTGCAACGCGTAGGCGATCTCGGTCGGGTTGGGCGTGAGGACCACCCGGCCCTTCAGATGGTGCAGGCAGGCGGTGTCGGCGGTGACGCAGGACAGGCCGAGCGCATCGAGGGCCAGCGGGCCGGTCAGGTGCGGCAGCAGCCGCTCGCCGAACGCCTGCGTCTCCTCCTTGTCCGCCATACCCGGGCCGACGAGGACGGCGCCGGCGCTCTCCGCGAGGTCGCGCACCTCGTCGGCCGCGTCGGCGCGGATGGCGCCGTCGGCGGTCTCCGGCAGCGCCCGCACGAGCGCCTCGGGCAGGGCCTGGGCGGCGACGGCCGCGCGGGAGGCCACGGTCGCGACCTGCAGCTTGCCGGCGCCGGCCCGCATGGCGCCCTCGGCGGCCAGCAGCACCGCGCCGAGCGTCTCGGTGCTGCCGCCGATGACGAGGATCGAGCCCCGTTCGTTCTTGCCCCCCGACGGCTCGGGCAGCTGCCACGCCCGCAGCACCTGCGGGGTGACCAGCGTGGGTTCAGGGGTGTTGCGCGGCATCGGGCTCCTTGGTGACGGCTTCGGCCTCGGCGACCAGGTGCTCGACCTCGTTGAAGGCGGCGAGCTCGAGATTGCCCAGGCCGTTGCGCTCGTAGCGGGTCAGCGACGCGTTGGCGACCTGCTCCTCCTTGTCGACGGCCAGGAGCTCCTGCTCCGTCAGGTTCTCGAGCACGTACCGGAAGACCATGATCACCGCCTGGTGCGCGACGATCAGCAACCGGTCGCAGTCGTGCCGCAGGCCCTCGGTCGCCAGCAGGCTCCGGATCCGCAGCGCGACGTCGGCCCAGCTCTCGCCGCCGGGCGGCCGGTAGTAGAACTTGCCGAGGAGGTCGCGGCGTCCGGCCTCGTCGGGGAACTGCTCGCGGATGCCCGCGCCGGTCATGCCGTCGAAGGCGCCGAAGTCGCGCTCGCGCAGCCGCTCGTCGGTGCGCAGGGGGATGCCGAGCTTCTCCGTCGCCAGCCGGGCGGTGGTGAGGGCACGGTTGAACGGGGAGCTCAGGACGGCGGTCGGCCGCTCGTCCTCGGGCAGATCGGCCAGCCACGTGCCGAGCGCCTCCGCCTGCGCCCGGCCGGTGTCGGACAACGGGACGTCGGGATCGCGCACGTCCAGCTTCAGCCGCCCGGACCCCGACGACTGGGCGTGCGCGTCGGCGACGTTGCCCATGCTCTCGCCGTGCCGCACCAGCCAGACCACCGCTGGGCCCGGTTCCCGCTCGCTCACCCGCCACCCCCGCCGTCCGCGCGTTCCCGTCTCCGGACGGCGGTAGCCGACAGCGGCCGGGTCGAAACGGGATGCCCCCGTCGGTGGCTCCCCGGCAGGATGGCGGCGTGACGCTGCCGACCGACCTGCCGGTGCTGGGATTCGCCGACCAGCCGGCGCTCGAGGAGTGGCTGGAGGCCGAGCACGCCTCGGCGCCCGGGCTGTACGTGAAGCTCGCCAAGAAGGGCGCCGGGGTGCCGTCGGTGACCTACGCCGAGCTGGTCGAGTCCGCGCTGTGCTTCGGCTGGATCGACGGGCGGTCCAACCGGCTCGACGACCGCTTCTACCTGCAGCGGATCACGCCGCGGCGGTCGCGCAGCGTGTGGTCGCAGAAGAACGTGGAGGCGGCCGAGGAGCTGATCCGGGCCGGGCGCATGCGCCCCGCGGGCCTGGCCGCCGTCGAGGCCGCCCGGGCCGACGGCCGGTGGGAGCGGGCCTACGCGGGCGCGGCCACGATCACCGTGCCCGACGACCTCGCCGCCGCGCTGGCGGCCGAACCGGCGGCGCAGGAGGCGTTCGCGACGCTGGACGGCACGAACCGGTACGCCGTCCTCTGGCGGGTGCACACCGCGGCGTCACCGGCCACGCGGGCCAGCCGGATCGCGGCGCTGGTGCAGATGCTCGCCGAGGGCCGTCGGCCGCACTGACAGAAGGACCCCGCCGTCCTCACCCCTCGCACGCTCGGGGCGAGCCTCCGGACGGGCCTCACCCCACGATGCGGCGGGCGCCCTTGTAGCCGGCCATGTCGACGCTGGTCACCGCGACCGGCCGCCCCGACGTGCGGGCGTGCACCATCATGCCGCCACCGATGTAGAGCCCGATGTGGCTGACCGGCGAGAAGAAGTAGACGAGGTCACCGGGCTGCAGCTCGGCGCGGCTGACCGCGCGGCCGAGGCCGGCCTGGGCGCGGCTGGAGTGCGGCAGGCTGACGCCCGCGGCGGCGTAGGCGTACGACGTCAGGCCCGAGCAGTCGAACGTGTCGGGGCCGGACGTGCCCCAGACGTACCGGTCACCGACCTGCGCCAGCGCCGTCTTCACCGCGATCGCGGCCGCCTCGGTGGGTGCGAGGGGCAGCTGGTCGGGCACGGCCAGGGCCGGGCCGGCCAGCGCGTTGGTGACGGTGGCCTGCTCGGTGGCGCTCAGCCGCGCGAACAGCCCCTCGTAGTCGGCGATCTGCTTCTTCACCTGGGCCTGCTGCTCCTGAAGCTGCTTCAACCCGGTCGTGGCGGTCGCAGCCGCGCGGTCGGCCTGGGCCTGCGCCTCGGCCGCGGCCCGCTGTGCAGCGGCAGCGCCGGAGATGACCTGGTTGGTGTGCGTCGCGATCATGTCGAGGGTGGCGACGCGCTGGACGAGCTCGCCGGCCGACTTGGCGGTCAGGAACGCCGCCACGCGGGACTGCGAGTTGCTCGTGTAGCCGGTCTGCGCGATCGCGCGGAGCTGCGGCTCGTAGGCCTTCATCGCGGCCTTCGCCACGGCGGCGGCTCGGGCCGCCTTGTGTGCGGCGGCCTGCTGCTGCCCGACGGTCAGCTCCGCCTGGTGCACCTGCTCGTCGATGACCGCGAGGTCGTTGGCGGCCTTCTCGGCCGCGGCGGTCGCCTGGGCGGCGGTGCGGGGAGCCGCATCGGCCGAGGACGGCGTCAGCACGCCGGTCGCGGCGGCCACGAGGGCCGCGCCGACGGCCAGCGCGGCACGCGAACGGCGGCGGGTAGTCGTGCGCGCGAGGTGCACCGTCTGCCTCCGTCTGTCTGCGCCGTGCCCGGGAAGGGAGCACGTTCCATGCGCGTAAGTACGGACGGTAGGGAGGCGGTATCGACAAGTAGTGACCGCCGCGCGGGTGGCGGTCGTAGTTCACGCCCCTCTCGTCACACCGGTCCCAGGGGTAGTCAGCCGTTGCGCCGGAGGGCTGTGAACTGTCGTCCCCCGGTGCTAGGTCACGATTGCTATGTCCCCGGTGCCAGGTCCCGGCGCCAGGTACCGGGGCTACGTCCCCGGTGATGGCGCCCGTGCAGCAGCACCCGAACGCGTCAGGGCGCACCCCGGACAACGGGATGCGCCCTGGACGGACGTTTCGATCGGCAGTTCTGCCCTCCTGCAGGGGCCCGCTGCGAGCCTGCGAGCGGTGGGGGCAGGAGGGTCCTCTTTCAGCCGGCCAGCGGCTCCTGCGCCTGCAGACTCGCGACCGTCTCCAGGTCGCGCAGGATCGCGGCGAGCTCGTCCGCGGTCCACGGCTCGCAGCAGTCGCAGCCGTCCTCACGGAAGCTGGCCAGGCCGAGACGGCCGCCGGCCTGGTCCTCGGCGATGGCGAGATGCCCGGCGGACGGATGACGGTGGCAGGCGCACCCGGCGGCACACAGCCCCAGGCCCCAGCCGGAGATGACGACGGTACGGCCGTCGTCGCGGATCTTGCCGACCTGGAAGACGGACGGCTTGCGACTCCTGGTCAACGGAGTCCTCCCCTCGACGGTCCCGAGGGAAGCTCGGGAGCCAGGTGAATCTGGTCGTGCGACGTGAACGGATATCGGCAGGACGGGCGGTGAGCTGTACGCCTCGTCCGGAGGAGATCTCGTTCGTGCGCTTGGTGTGCGTCGTCGCTACACCGGAACCCAACGTAACCGTGTCAGCACGAGTCGTCGCCGACAGTTCTCACCAGAGGTGGAGCGGAGCCGTTGGCGACTCGCTGTTGCGGTCGGGGCACCTGTGACGGGAGGGTCAGCTGGCCGGGCTGATGCTGCTCATGTTGAAGTCGGGCACCCGCAACGCGGGCATCGCCGACCGGGTGAACCAGTCGTTCCACTCGCGCGGCAGCGTTCGCTCGGTGCGGCCCGCCTGGTTGGCGCGCCCCAGCAGATCGACCGGTGACTCGTTGAACCGGAAGTTGTTGACCGCGCCGGTCACCTCGCCGCCCTCGACCAGGAAGACCCCGTCGCGGGTGAGCCCGGTGAGCAGCAGCGTCTGCGGATCGACCTCGCGGATGTACCAGAGAGTGGTCAGCAGCAGCCCGCGCTCGGTGGCGGCCACCATCGCGTCGAGGTCGGCGGTGGCCGTGGAGTCCTCGAGGATCAGGTTGTCGACGGCCGCCGTCGCCGGCGCCGTCGTCTTCAGGGCCCAGGCGCGCGGCCGGATGAGGTTGGCCAGGACGCCCTCGGAGATCCAGTCCACCGCCGGGGTCGGCATGCCGTTGTCGAACACCGACGCACTGCCCGACGACGCGCCCACCACCTGGAACGGGGCGGCCTCCAGGCCGGGCGCCGCCGGATCGCTGCGCAGGGTCAGCGGCAGCTCGGCCAGCCGCTCGCCGATGCGGTTGCCGCCGCCGGGACGGGCGAAGACGTTGCGGCCCTCGTCGGCGTCGCGGGCCTCCATGGTCCAGTACAGGTAGATCATCAGGTCGCTCACCGCGGACGGCGGCAGGACGGTCTCGTAGCGGCCCGCCGGCAGCTCGATCCGCCGCTGCGACCAGGCCATCTTGCGGGCGACGTCCGCGGCGAGGTCGGGCACCGAGACGTCGCGGAAGTCGCGGGTGCCGGCGCCGGCCCAGACCGAACGCCCGAAGTCGGGGCTCTTGCCGTTCAGCTCCACCCGCCCCGTGGGCTGGTCGTGCCGCAGCCGGAGCCCGGTCGAGCTGCCGAGGTACGTCGTGGCCATCGAGTGCTCGGCGAAGCCGAAGAGCAGTTCACCGCGGTCGCGCGCCTCACCGAACGCCTCGCCGAGCGCCGGCGCGAAGTCGGCGAAGACCTCGATCGAGGTCTCGGCCGGGGCGGCGGTCCAGTCGCCGCCGACCGACGGCAGGTCGCCGATCAGGGGCACCGCGTCCTCGGCCGGCCCGGCGTCGCGGGCGGCCTGCTCGCTCGCCGCGACCAGCTCGCCGATGTCCGGCGTCCCGGACCGCGTCACCGTGCCGGCGGCCATCCCGGCGCCGCCGTCGACGAACGAGACGACGACGACCTGCCGCGAGCGCATCGCGCCGTTGGTGGTGAGGCTGTTGCTGGCCCAGCGCAGGTTGGCCTCGGAGCTCTCGACGACGAAGGCGACCTGCCCGTCGGCCTTCGAGGCCGCCAGGGCCCGCTCGACGACCTCCTGCGGCGACATCGCGTGCACCGACCCAGCGGTCATCGGCCTGCCTCCTGGACGGTGTTGAGGATGCTCACGTTCTCGAACAGCGCCGACGGGCAGCCGTGGCTCACCGGGGCGACCTGACCGGGCTGCGCCTTGCCGCAGTTGAAGGCCCCGCCGAGCACGTAGGTCTGCGGGCCGCCGACGACCTTCATCGAGCCCCAGAAGTCCGTCGTCGTGGCCTGGTAGGCGACGTCGCGCAGCTGCCCGGCCAGCCGGCCGCCCTCGATCCGGTAGAACCGCTGCCCGGTGAACTGGAAGTTGTAGCGCTGCATGTCGATCGACCAGCTCTTGTCGCCGACGACGTAGATGCCGTGCTCGACCCCGGCGATGATCTCCTCGGTCGAGGGCCCGTCCGGCGCCGGCTGCAGCGAGACGTTGGCCATCCGCTGCACCGGCACGTGGCGCGAGGAGTCGGCGAAGGCGCAGCCGTTGGACCGCGGCAGACCGCGCAGCCGGGCCATGTTCCGGTCGACCTGGTACCCGACGAGGACGCCGTCCTTCACGATGTCCCACTGCTGGCCGGCGACGCCCTCGTCATCCCAGGCGACGGTGGACAGCCCGTGCGGGGCGGTGCGGTCGCCGGTCACATTCATCAGCGGCGACCCGTACTGCAGGGTGCCGAGCTTGTCGACGGTGGCGAACGACGTGCCCGCGTAGGCGGCCTCGTAGCCGAGCGCGCGGTCGAGCTCGGTCGCGTGCCCCACAGACTCGTGGATGGTGAGGAACAGGTTGGTCGGGTCGACGACGAGGTCGTAGCGGCCGGCCTCGACCGACGGCGCCTTCGTCTTCTCGCGCAGGAGTTCGGGCAGCTCCGACAACTCCCGTGGCCAGTCCCAGCCGGTGCCGGTGAGGTACTCCCATCCGCGTCCGACCGGCGGCGCCAGCGTGCGCATGCTCTCGAACTGGCCGGTCGCGCGGTCGACGGTCAGCGCGGTGAACTCGGGGTGGATGCGGACCCGCTGCTGGCGGGTGCGCGTGCCGGCGGTGTCGGCGTAGTACTTCTGCTCCTTGACCGCCATGCAGGCGCTCTGCACGTGCTCGACGCCGTCGGCGGCCATCAGCTGCTCGGACAGCTCGATGAGCAGGGCCGACTTCTCGGCGTCGGGCACCTCGAAGGGGTCGATCTCGTAGGCGGAGACCCAGGACCCCTCGTGCACGGGCTCGGGGGCCAGCTCGACGCGGTCGGTGTTCATCGCCGCGGACACCCGCGCGACGGCGACCGCCTCCTCGGCCAGCCGCACGGCCTCCGCCGCGGTGAGGACGACGCCCGCGGCGAAGCCCCAGGTGCCCTCGTGCACCACGCGGACGGCGAGGCCGAGATCCTCCACGTCGGCGAAGGCCTCGGGGCGCGCGTCGCGCAGGCTGATCGACTGCGTGCGGATGCGCTCGACGCGGATGTCGGCGTGCTCGCAGCCCAGGTCCACCGCGCGGGTGAGCGCGGACTCGGTCAATGCGGACAGCGGCAGCGCGAGGAAGGACTCGTCGATGGTGTGCGGAGCTGACACGGGCTCCTGTCTACCAGTCGGCTCCGACGGGTAGGCCCCCGCGCATGGCTTCGCCGGACGACGTGACCATGACCTTCGGCGGCAACGCCACGATGCTGCTCGATATCGGCGGGTTCACCCTGCTGACCGACCCGAACTTCCTGCACCGGGGGCAGCGGGCCCGCCTCGGCTACGGGCTGCGCGCCAAGCGACTGACCGAGCCCGCGCTCCAGCCGACCCAGCTGCCGGCGCTCGACGGCATCCTGCTCTCCCACATGCACGGCGACCACTGGGACCGCATCGCGACGAAATTCCTGCCGAAGGAGACGCCCGTCGTCACCACGCCGGAGGCGGCGCGGTGCCTGGCCGACCGCGGATTCACCGGGACGGCGGACCTGCAGCCGTGGCAGACCCACGAGTTCACCCGCGGCGGGGACACCCTGCGGATCACGTCGGTGCCCGGCGTCCACGGCCCCGGACCGCTGGCCCGGCTCCTGCCGCAGGTGATGGGCAGCGTCATCGAGCTGATCCGCGGCGGGGAGGGCGGGTCCACGGTGTCCTGGCGCGGGTTCGTCAGCGGCGACACGCTCTACCGGCCCTGGTTGGGGGAGGTGCTGGAGCGGTGCGGCCCGCTCGACGTGCTCATCCCCCACCTCGGCGGCACCAGGGCCCTCGGCGTCACCGTCACCATGGACGGACGCCAGGGCGCCGACCTGGTCGAGCTGCTGAAGCCGCCGGTCACCGTCCCGGTGCACTACGACGACTACGACCGGTTCAAGTCCCCGCTGGGCGAGTTCGTCACCGAGGTGGCCCGGCGGCAGCTGCCGGGGCAGCTGCGGCCGGTCCAGCGCGGCGAGACGATCTCGTTGCGGGCCGGCTAGAACGCCTCCCCGGTGCGCCACGCCATCTCCTGCAGCGTCCAGGAGTTGCCGTCCGGGTCCTCGAACCCCGAGTACTTCACACCGCCGCCGACGTCCTGCACCGGACCCATCTCGACGCCGCGACCGGCCAGGTCCGCGCGCGCCTTCTCGATGTCGGCCACCACCAGGTGCAGACCCCGGACCGACCCGGGCGGCGCCTGGTAGACCGGCAGGCCCGTGCCGAACCCGATGGAGCACGCGGACCCCGGGGGCGTCACCTGCACCACCCGGACGCCGTCGACGGGTCGCACGTCGACGTCGGCGACGAAGCCCAGCTGCTCGGTGTAGAACGCCTTGGCCCGGTCGACGTCGGTGACCGGGATCGGCACCAGCTCGAGCTTCATGTCCATGTGTGTCTCCTCGTGTCGGTGGTGGGAAGCGGCTCACCCCAGGCTCGTGGTCGCCACCCGTGGCGCACAACGCGGGGCGACGACCACCGGGCTGGGGTCGAGAGGGGGGTGGGTCAGCTGCGGGCGAGGACGTCGTCCAGGCGCTCGTAGCCCTCGACGATGCCGGTCTCCATGCCGCTGGCGACGAACGCGTCGCGGCCCTCGAACGAGTCGACCAGCGAGGTCGCCGTCAGGCGGGTGCGGCCGTCGCCGAGGTCCTCGAGCACCAGCTTCTCCAGCGCCACACCCTCCGGGAAGCCCTCGAAGGTGAAGGTCTGGACGATCAGCTCGTCCGGCCGCACCTCGTGGAAGCACCCGCGGAAGGCGTACTCCTCGCCGTCCCGGGAGTGGATGTAGCGGTACGAGCCCCCGGTGCGGCAGTCGAAGTGGTCGATCCGCATCTCCAGCCCCCGCGGGCCGAGCCACTGGACGAGCAGGTCGGGGTCGGTGTGCGCCCGGAAGACCTTCTCTCTCGGGGCGTCGAACTCGCGGACGATGCGGACGAGCGGAACGTCCGGGTCGGCGACGATCTGCGTCTCGCGGTGAGTCGTGCTGGTCATGACGGTGTTCCTTCCTTGGGTGAGGGATCGGCGGGAGGGTGGGGGACTGCGCGATCCGGCATCGATCGCAGGACGTCGTCCAGACGGCGGTAGCGCTCCTCGGCCTGACGCCGGTAGCGCTCGATCCACTTGGTCATCAGGTCGAAGACATTCGCCTCGAGGTGCACCGGACGGCGCTGGGCCTCCCGGCTGCGGCTGACCAGGCCGGCGTCCTCGAGCACCTTCAGGTGCTTGGAGACGGCCTGGACGGTCACGTCGTACGGCGCGGCGAGCTCGTTGACCGTGGCGTCGCCGACCGCGAGCCGCGCCACGATGTCCCGCCGGGTGGGATCGGCCAGCGCCGAGAACACCCGGGAGAGCGGATCCGCCGCCATCACGTTCCTCCTCGTACTCAACCTTTCGGTTGACAAGGAGGACGCTAGACCCTGACTGCCGCCGTAGTCAACCGTTGGGTTGAAGACGCTGAGTGGAGTGGGAGGGACGCGTCTTCCGCGCCCTCACACTCCACTCAGCCGGGCGGCGCGGACTGCGACCGCCGCCCGCAGCGCAGGGACGTCGACCGTCGTGGCGACACCGTCGGCGACCACCCGGCGTCCCCCCACCCACACGTCGCGGACGTACCGCCCACCACCGGACCAGATGAGGTGCGCGAGCAGGTCGCCCGCGTCGCCGACCGGCTCGAAGACGAGGTCGCGGGTGTCGACGTGGACGAGGTCGGCCCGTCGTCCCACGTCGAGCTGTCCGAGATCCGGCCGGTCGATCGCCTCGGCCGCTCCTCCGGTGGCCAGCCAGAACGCCTCGGCCGCCGTCAGCGCGGTCGCCGACGCCCCGGCCAGGCGCGCGAGCTGCGCAGCCAGCCGTGCGTCGGCGAGCAGGTCGAGCGCGTCGTTCGACGCCGGCCCGTCGGTGCCCAGGCCGACCCGGATGCCACGGTCGAGCATCGCGCGCACCGGCGCGACCCCGCTGGCGAGCTTCGCGTTGCTGGCCGGGCAGTGCGCCACCGCGACGTCGTGGGAACGCCACAGCTCCAGGTCGCCGTCGTCCATGTGCACGCAGTGCGCGGCGAGCACCCGGCCGCCGAGGACGTCGTGGGCCGCCAGCAGCGCCGGCACCGACCGGCCGTGGCGGGCGAGCAGGTCGGCACCCTCGGACGCCGTCTCCGCGACGTGCAGGTGCAGCAGGAGGCCGTGCTCCCGGGCGGCGACGGCCGCGGCGCGGAGCACGTCCAGCGGCACGGTGTAGGCCGCGTGCGGTCCAATGCCGTACTCGACGCGGCCGTCCGCGGGCGCACCGGCGGCCAGGTCGACCGCGGCCCGCAGCTGCTCCTCGAACGGCGGCAGGCCGGGCAGCGGGATCAGCGGGGCGGCGATGACGGCGCGGGCTCCGGTCGCCGTGACCGCGGCGGCGATGCGCTCGGGATGGAAGTACATCTCGACGCTCGTCGTCACCCCGGCCGCCAGCAGCTCCGCCGACGCCGCGGTCATCGCGACCTCGACGTCCTCGGGGGTGAGCCGCGCCTCGCGGGGCCACATGACCTCGCGCAGCCAGCGGTCCAGCGGCAGGCCCTCGCCCTGCCCCCGGAACAGCACCATCGGGGCGTGCGAATGGACGTTCACCAGGCCCGGGATCAGCACGCCGGGGAGCTCGACCACCTCGGCGTCCCCAGCCGGCGGCGCCTCGGCGGCGGGCCCGATCCAGTCGATCAGCCCGTCGCCGACGTCCAGGACGGCATCGAGGACGACGGTGCCGGCTCGGTCGCCCACCACGACCGCCCGGGCGCGAAAACGCTGACGCATGCCCGCCGAACCTAGTGCCGCCCCGCCGCCGGCGTTCGGCCCGCGTGCGGGCAGCACGCGGGAGCCCCCGATACCGTGGCGGCCATGTCGTTCCTCGCCGCTGCCGCGTCCACCGACCAGGGCGGTATCACCGGCTGGCTGCTCGACCTGGTCGACAAGCTCGGCGCGGTGGGTGTCGGGGTCAGCATCCTGCTCGAGACGATCATCCCGCCGATCCCCAGTGAGGCCGTCCTCGGCCTGGCCGGGGTGCTGATCAACGACGGCCGGATGTCGATCGTCCCGGTGATCCTCTTCGCCACCCTGGGCTCGATCCTGGGCGCGATCTTCTTCTACTACATCGGCCTGGCGCTGGGTCCCCGGCGCTCGCACGCCTTTCTGGACCGGCTGCCCCTGGTCGAGACCGAGGACGTCGACAAGACCTTCGGCTGGTTCGAGCGGCACGGCCGTTCGGCGGTCTTCCTCGGGCGCATGGTGCCGATCGTGCGCAGCTTCATCTCCGTGCCCGCGGGCGTCGTGCGCATGCCCCTCGGGCAGTTCCTGCTGTTCACCGCCGGTGGCAGCCTGATCTGGAACAGCGTCCTGGTCAGCCTGGGCGTCGCGGCCGGCGACTTCATCGAGAAGAACCTGCACTACCTCGACTACGTCGTCGTCGCGGTCGTCGTCCTCGCCGTGATCTGGTTCGTCTACCGCAAGGTGAGCGGAAAGATGCAGCGCCCGCCCGCGGCCGGGGCCGACCTGCCCCCCGACGCCCGGGACGAGGCGGCATGACGCGCCGTCGTCCCGAGGTCGTCGCCTTCGACGTCAACGAGACGCTGCTCGACCTCGCCCCGGTGCGGTCGGCACTCGTCGAGGCCGGGCGGCCGGCGGACCTGCTGGCGACGGTGTTCGCCCGCACCCTGCTGACCGGCTTCGCCGCCACCACCGTCGGCAGCTGGTGCCGCTTCCGCGACGCGTTCGACGCAGCGCTGGCCCAGGCGAGCGACCTCGGCCCCGAGCAGCGGTCGACGGTCGCCGACGCCTTCGGTGAGCTCGCGCCGCACCCCGACGTCGAGCCGGCCCTCCGGTCGCTCGCGGACGCCGGCGTCCGGGTGATCACCCTCAGCATCGGGTCGCCGGGCGTGGCCGAGGCCGGCCTGGCCCGCGGCGGGGTGACACCGCTGGTCGAGCGCACGCTCACCAGCGAGTCGATCCGCGCCTGGAAGCCCTCCCGCGAGGTCTACCTGTGGGCCGCCGGGGTCTGCGACGTCGCACCCGACCGGATCGCGCTGGTGGCCGCGCACGGGTGGGACGTCGTGGGCGCGCAGCGGGCAGGGCTCACCGGCGCCTGGTTCCCCCGCTCGGAGCGGAGCTATCCGGCGGTCTACGAGGCGCCGCACGTGCAGGGCGCCGACCTGCAGGGCGCCGTCGAGGGGCTGCTGGCGCTGCCGGCATGACCCTGGACGTCGAGACCGCGCTCGGTCTCGCCCGTGCGCACGTCGACGAGCCGGCCGGCGACCCGGTCGGCACCCTCGTGCTCGGGCACGGTGCCGGCGGCGGCGTGGAGTCGGCCGACCTGGTCGCCGTCACGTCCGAGGCGGCGGGCGCGGGCTGGCGGGTCGTCCGCGTCGAGCAGCCGTGGCGGGTGGCCGGCAAGCGGATCGCCCCCGCGCCGCCACGGCTCGACGAGGGCTGGCGCACGGTGCTCGCGGCGCTGCGCGCCGACGGCGTGCTCACCGGGCGGCTGGTGCTGGGTGGCCGCAGCGCCGGCGCACGGGTGGCCTGCCGGACGGCGGTCCGTGAGGGCGCGGCCGGCGTGCTCGCGCTCGCCTTCCCGCTGCACCCGCCCGGTCGTCCCGAGAAGAGCCGGGCGCCCGAGCTGACGGCCGTCACCGTCCCGCTGGGAGTGGTGCAGGGCGAGACCGACGCGATGGGCGCGCCCGCGGCCATCGCGGCAGCGCTCGCCGGGCAGACGGGCGCGTTGGTCTACGCCGTCCCCGGCGACCACTCGCTCAAGAAGAACGTCGACGTGGTCGCCGCGGCGGCTCTCGCCTGGCTCGACGAGCTCTGACGGGCCCGGCTCAGCCCCGGCGACGGCGGCGACGGCGGACGAGCAGCGCCACGAGCAGCACCACGCCGGCGACCCCGGCGGCCGGGGCGGCGTAGCGGGCCATCGCCGCACCGCCCGCGACCTCGAGCAGGTCGATCGGCTCCGGCTCCGCGGCGGGCACCGCACGCGGGCGGGACGTCGCGGGCCCCGCGTCGGGCACGCTGCGCACCGGCGCGCCTGTGGCCGGCTTGGTGCGGGGACCGGTGGAACCACCGGGCGGTGTACTGGGCGCCTTCTTCGCCGCGGGCGGCGCGTCGATGACGGCCGCGGGTGCGGTGTCCCCGTTCGCCTGATCGACGGCGGCGTCGATCGGCACCGTGGCGGGCGCGGTCTTCTTGGCGGGCTTCGAGGTCACCTTGTCCGTCGCTGAGGCGGCGGCCTTCTTCGTCGCCGCGGCCGCCTTCTCGCCGGCCGTGCCGTCGCCGGCGGCCTGCTCCGCGGACGCGGCGACCTCCTCCACGGCGCCGGTGACCGTCGCGGCGGCCTTCTGGGCGACGCCCTCGGACCGTTCCGCGGCCCCCTGGGCGTCGCCCTCGCCCAGCTGGGCGGCCAGCTTGTCGGCGAACTGCCCGAGCAGCTTGTTGCCGACGTCGGTCATCACGCCGCGCCCGAACTGGGCCGGCCGGCCGGTGATGTTGAGGTCGGTGAGCACGTCCACGCGGGTGATCGAGCCCTCCGCCGCGAGCGTGGCGGTCACCGTCGCCGCCGCGGTCCCGTTGCCGCGCTGGTCCTTGCCGCGGGCGTCGATGACGGCGCGGTGCGCGGCCTCGTCCTTCTCGACGAAGGACGCCTTGCCCTGGTAGGTGAGGTTGATCGGCCCGAGCTTCACCTTGACCCGCCCGGTGAAGTCGTCGCCGTCGACGGAGTCCAGCGCCGCCCCCGGCATGCAGGGTGCGATCCGCTCGATGTCGAGGAGCACCCGCCACGCCTCGTCGACGGGCACCGGGACGGTGAACGAGTTCTCCAGCTGCACGGCTGACCTCCACGGAGGTTGCGACCGGCCGGCCCGCCGGGAAGGCGGGCCGGCCGGGACGGACGGGTACGGACCGGCTGTTGGTGCGGACGCTACAGCCCGGCGGCTGCCGTCACCGCCCGGCGCGTGAGCACCTGCGCCAGGTGGTGCCGGTAGTCTGCCTGCGCATTGAGGTCGCTGCTCGGACTGGTGTTCTCGGCCGCCCGCGCGGCGGCGGCGGCGACCGCGTCGGCTGTCGCCTCCGCCCCGGCCAGCGCCTCCTCCACCCCGCGGGCCCGCAGCGGGGTCGGGCCCATGTTGGTCAGCCCGATCTTCGCCTCGGCGATGCGGTCGCCCTCGCGGCGGACCACCGCGGCGACGGCCACGATCGACCACGCCTGCGCCACCCGGTTGAACTTCTCGTAGTGCATCCCCCAGCCCTCGTGCTTGGGCACGCGGATCTCCACGAGCAGTTCCCCCTCCTCCAGCGCGGTGGTGAGGTAGTCGACGAAGAACTCCGCGGCCGGCACGGTGCGGCGGCCCGACAACCCGGCGATCACGAACTCGGCGTCGAGCGCGAGCGCCACAGCGGGCAGGTCACCGGCCGGGTCGGCGTGGGCGAGCGCGCCGCCGAAGGTGCCCCGGTGGCGCACCTGGCGGTCGGCCACCGTCTCCGTCGCCGCGGCGATCAGCGCCGCGTACCGGGCGATCAGCGGATCGGTGATCACGTCGGAGTGCGTCGTCATCGCGCCGACGACGATCGCGTCCCCCTCCTCCCGGACACCGCGCAGCTCGGCCACCTTGGTGAGGTCGACGACCGTCTCCGGCGCGGCCAGGCGCAGCCGCATGACCGGGATCAGCGACTGCCCGCCGGCGAGGATCTTGACGTCCTCACCGCCGGACGCCACGGCCTGCAGCGCCTCGTCGACCGTGGTCGGACGGGCGTACGCGAACGGCGCGGGAATCACAACTCACCTCCGAGGGATGCGTCCGTGGAGACCCCGGCGGTGGACTCGGTCTGCGCCCCGCCGTAGGCATTGGTCCCGGCTGGGGCGCGATCTCCGCCGTCCCCGCCCTGGTGGACGGCTCGCCAGACCCGTTCCGGGGTGAGCGGCATCAGGATGTCGGAGACCCCCAGGTGCCGGACGGCGTCCAGCGCCGCGTTCACCACCGCCGGGGTGCTGGCGATGCAACCGGCCTCGCCGACGCCCTTCGCGCCGATCGGGTTGCCGGGCGCCGCATGCACGGTGTTGCCCGTGTCGAAGTGCGGCAGGTCGGCGGCCGAGGGCACGAGGTAGTCGACGAAGCTGCCGGTGGTGAGGTTGCCGTCGGCGTCGTAGACCGCCTCCTCGTACAGCGCCTGGGCGATGCCCTGCGCGAGCCCGCCGTGGATCTGACCCTCGACGATCAGCGGGTTGACGATGACGCCGACGTCGTCGACCGAGGCGTACTTGCGGATCTTGACCATGCCGGTCTCGGTGTCGACCTCCATGGCGCAGATGTGCGTGCCGTGCGGGAAGGAGAAGTTGACCGGGTCGAAGGTGGCGTCGGCGTCGATCGAGGGCTCGACGTCCTCGGGGTAGTTGTGCGCCGCGAACACGGCGAGCGCGATCTCCTGGATCCCGATCTCGGCACCGGGCGTCCCGCGGACGGTGAACTTGCCGGCGCTGAAGTCGAGGTCGTCCTCGCTGGCCTCGAGCAGGTGGGCGGCGACCTTGCGGGCCTTCGCGACCACCTTGTCCGCGGCCTTGATCACCGCGGTGCCGCCGACGACGAGCGACCGGGACCCGTAGGTGTCCATGCCGCGGGGGGACACGGCGGTGTCGCCGTGCAGCACCTCGACGTCCTCGAAGGGGACGCCGAGCTGGTCGGCGACCAGCTGGCTCCAGGCCGTCTCGTGGCCCTGGCCGTGCGGCGTCGAGCCGGTGACCACCTCCACCTTGCCGGTCGGCAGCATCCGGATGGACGCCGACTCCCAGCCGCCCGCGCCGTAGGCGAGGGACCCGAGCACCCGGGACGGCGCGAGGCCGCACATCTCGGTGAACGTGGAGAACCCGATGCCCAGCTGGACCGGGTCGCCGGACTCGCGGCGCCGCTGCTGCTCCGCGCGCAGCTCGTCGTAGCCGAGCAGTTCCAGTGCCTGCTGGGTGGCGGCGTCGTAGTCGCCGCTGTCGTACTCCAGGCCCGCGACCGTCGTGAAGGGGAACTCCTCGGCCTTGATCCAGTTCTTCCGACGCAGCTCCAGCGGGTCCACGCCGAGCTCGACCGCGAGCTCGTCCATGATCCGCTCGACGGCGAAGGTGGCCTCGGGTCGTCCGGCGCCGCGGTAGGCGTCGGTCGGGACCTTGTTGGTGAAGACCCCGTCGCACTCGAACCGGTAGGCCGGGAACTTGTAGATGCCGGGAAACATGAAGGCGCCCAGCGCCGGCACGCCCGGGGTGATCAGCCGCAGGTAGGCACCCATGTCGGCCAGCAGCCGCACTCGGAGGCCCTTGACGTTGCCCTCGCGGTCGGCGGCGATGTCGACGTACTGCACCTGGCCACGCCCGTGGTGAGCGGCCATGAGCGACTCGCTGCGGGTCTCGGTCCACTTCACCGGCTTGCCCAGCCGGCGGGCCACCAGGAGCGAGAGCACCTCCTCCGGATTGACCTGCAGCTTCCCGCCGAACCCGCCCCCCACGTCGGGCGCGACGATCCGCAGCTTGTGCTCCGGCACACCGGTGACCATCGCGAGCATCACCCGCAGGACGTGCGGCACCTGGGTGGCCGACCACATCGTGAAGTTGTCGCCCTGCGGCTGGACGACGACCGACCGGGGCTCCATGAACGCGGGGATCAGCCGCTGCTGGATGAACCGGCGGCTCACGACGACCTCGGCGTCGGTGAACGCCTCGTCGGTGTTGGCGCCCGTGCCGGCGTCGCCGGCGTCGAACACGAAGTGGTAGCTGGTGTTCGAGGAGAGCTGGTCGTGGACGAGGTCGGCGCCGTCCTTGACGGCCTCCTCCATGTCGAGGACCGGGGGGAGGACGTCGTAGTCGATGTCGACGAGCTCGACGGCGTCCTGCGCCGCGGACTTGCTGCGCGCCACGACGATCGCGACCGCCTCGCCGACGTGGTTGACCTCGTCGACGGCGATGGAGGGGTGCCCGGGGTTGACCATGTCCGGGGTGACCGGCCAGGCACAGGGGATGGAGCCCTGCTCCTCGGCGAAGTCGCGGCCGCTGAAGACGGCGACGACGTTGGGCGCCTGCTGGGCGGCGGTGAGGTCGACGGAGGTGATCTTCGCGTGCGCCACGGGGCTGCGGACCACCGCGAGGTGCAACATCCCGGGCAGCGTCATGTTGTCGGTCCAGGTGGTCCGGCCGGTGATCAGCCGGGCGTCCTCCTTGCGGCGGCGGGCCTGACCGACCTCCTTGGCCGGGGCCAGCTCGGCGGCGTTCTCGGTGACCGTCATGCCTGCGCTCCCATGGTCTCCGCGGCGCCCGCGGTCCGGCCGTTCATCTCGGCGGCGGCCTGCTGCACGGCGCGGACGATGTTCTGGTAGCCGGTGCACCGGCAGAGGTTGCCCTCGATGCCCTCGCGCACCTCGTCCTCGCTGGGGTCGGGGTTGTCGTTCACCAGGTCGATCGAGGCCATGATCATCCCGGGCGTGCAGAAGCCGCACTGCAGGCCGTGCATCTCGTGGAACGCCTTCTGCATCGGGTGCAGGGCGCCGTCGGCGGAGCCGATGCCCTCGATGGTCGTCACCTCGGAGCCGTCGGCCTGGACGGCGAACACGGTGCAGCTCTTCACGGCCTCGCCGTCGAGGTGCACGGTACATGCGCCGCAGTTGCTGGTGTCGCAGCCGACGACCGTGCCGACCTTGCCGAGCTGTTCCCGCAGGTAGTGGACGAGGAGCGTCCTCGGTTCGACGTCGTCGGTGTAGTCCACCCCGTCGACCCGTACGTTGATCTGGGACACGAGCCCTCCGCTCTTCAGCTGTGGCCCCGGTCACTTCCGGAGGTCAAGGCGGAGTGTGCCAACGGTTGCACCTGGAGACCAGAGGGGGTCCGTGGCCGAGCGGCGACGGCTCCGCGGATGCGGCTTCCAGAGCCGCTTGACTCCGCTGATGCGGGGCAGATGGGCGGGATTGGGCCTGCGCCTACGGCAGCGGGTAACGTTGCACCCGCGTTGCAGCGACGCCGTGGATCAGGCGGCGGAGACCCGCGACCCGGCGCGCTCCGGCTCGCCGGCGTGCGGTGCCGCCGACCGGGCGTGCCGCGCCCCGGGCCTGCCGGGCGCGCGGCGGCGCAGCATCGCGGAGACGGCCAGCGGGACCAGACCCGCCGCGGCCAGGCCGGCACCGAGCACGCTCGGTGCCCGGAAGCCGAGGCCGGCGGCGATCACCAGGCCGCCGAACCACGCGCCCAGCGCGTTCGCGACGTTCAGTGCCGAGTGGTTCAGCGCGGCGCCGAGCATCTGCGCCTCGCCGGCGGTCTCCATCAGGCGCATCTGCAGGCAGATGGCCAGGACCGACGCGGCGACCGAGACGAGGAAGGCGCCGGCGAACAACGCGGGTGCCCACGGCGAGGTCAATGCGACGCCGGCCAGCAGGACCCCGAGGACGACGAGCGTGCCCACCAGCGAGCGGAACAGCGCGAGATCGGCCAGCCGGCCACCCAGCGCCGTCCCCACCACGCCGCCGACGCCGTAGGCCAGCAGGACCAGCGGCACCGTGCCGCGGGACAGTCCGGCGACGTCGGTCGCCACGGGGGCGATGTAGCTGTAGAGCGCGAACACGCCGCCGAAGCCGACGATGCCGACCGACAGCGTCAGGAGCACCTGCGGACGACGGAGCGCGCCGAGCTCGCCCCGGATCGACGCCTCGCGCCGTCCGGGCGTCGAGGGGACGAGCGCGAGCACGGCCGCCACGGTGAGCGCCGCGAGCAGCGCGACCGTCCAGTACGCCGAGCGCCAGCCGAGGTTCTGCCCGAGCCACGTCGCGGCGGGAACGCCGGCGACCAGGGAGACGGCCAGCCCGAGCATCACCGAGCTCACCGCCCGCCCGCGCAGGTGCGGCGCGACCAGGGACGCCGCGACGAGCGAGGCGACACCGAAGTAGGCGCCGTGCGGCAGACCGGTCAGGAAGCGGGCCACCAGCAGAGTCCGGTAGCCGGGCGCCAGCGCGGTCAGCGTGTTGCCCACCAGGAAGGCGGCCATCAGGCCGACCAGCACCGCCCGCCGTGGCAGCCGTGCGCTCAGCGCGGCGAGGACCGGAGCGCCGAGGACGACGCCGAGTGCGTAGGCGGAGATCAGGTGGCCGGCCGAGGGGATGTCGACGCCCACCCCGGCGGCGATGTCCGGGAGCACGCCCATGGTCACGAACTCGGTGGTGCCGATCGCGAAGCCGCCCAGCGCCAGCGCGACGATCGCGACGCCGACCCGCAGGGTGCTCGTCGTCCGGCGGTCGGTCTCGGGGAGGGCGGCGCTCACTCGGGAGAGCAAGGGCCCGGCGTCCGGCGGAATTCCCGGTGTGGGAGGGTCAGCGCGGGCGGGGCACGCGGCGCAGCCGCAGCAGGTTCGCCGCGGCCGTCGCCCGCCGGGGCGAGCTCGGCGGCAGCCACTCCAGGCAGGCCTGCCAGACCGCGACGTCGTCCCGCGCCTCGGGCAGCCGGGCGTACCGGAGGAGCAGCTCCGGCCGGCGACTGCGCAGCACCGCCTGGCGGAGCAGGGCCCCGGCCCGCTCCCGGGCCGCCACCACGCCGGGCGCACGCGAGGCGGGCAGGACGGCGCCGGGATAGCGGTCCAGCGCCGGGCCGACGTCGCCGCGGGCGAGGAGCCGGCGGACCTGCTCGAGATCGGTGTCGAGGCGGCCGAGCAGCCGGTAGGGCCGGGAGCCGACGAGGTCGGCGCCCACCAGCCGGCGCAGCCGGGAGAGCTCGGCCCGCACGGTGACCGGCGCGGCGTCGCCCCGGTGACACTCGGCGGAGAGCTGGGTCGCCGAGCGGCCCTCGCCCGCCACGGCGGCCTCGGCCAGCAGGAGCAGGAGCTCGGAGTGCCGCAGCGACAGCTCCACCGGCCCCGACGGCAGGACGAGGCGGGCCCGTTCACGGCCGAGGACGTCGAGCCGGGGCGCCAGGGGGCGCAGCGGGGCGACCGGCCGCCGTCCCGAGGCCAGCTGCTCGCGATGCAGCCAGCGCAGCTCCGACTCCACGGCCGCCACCGTGGCCCGCACCAGCGTGAGCACGTGCGGGCTGGCGACGTGGTCGCCGCCGGTGACGTCGATGGCACCGAGCAGCAGGCCGCTGACGGGGTCGTGCACGGGCGCGGCGGAGCAACTCCACGGCTGCACCGGCCGCCGGTAGTGCTCGCTGCCGTAGATCTGGACGGCGTGGTCGACGGCGAGCGCCGTCCCCGGGGCGTTGGTGCCGGCGACGTCCTCCGACCAGCGGGCGCCCTCGACGAAGTGCATGCCGGCCGCGCGCGAGCGCAGGGCGGCGTCCCCCTCGACCCACAGCATGCGGCCACCGGCGTCGGTGACGGCCACGATCATCTGGTCGGCCTCGGCGTCCTCGACCAGCAGCCGGCGGATCACCGGCATGACCGGCGCGAGCGGATGGGCCGCGCGGTAGGCGAGCAGATCGTCGTCCAGCAGGTCGACCGGCGGGAACAGCCCGTCGGGGTCGACGCCGCTGCCGAGGGAGCGGCGCCAGGAGTCACGGACCACCGACCGGACGGCACCCTCGGGCAGGTCGGACCCGGTGACCAGCCGTTCGTGGGCCGCGCGCAGTCGCCGGGTGTGCGCCGGGCCGGGCCGCCCCCCGGGAAGCGCCAGCCATGGGTTCACAGCCGGTGGCACGGGGAACTCCGCCAACAGTGGCTCATGTTGCCGCCATCGTGGCTGGTCGCGCGCCTTTCCACCAGCCGTGCGGGTGCGGGCGACCGAGGGCCCGGCGCTGCCGGTCAGACGTGCGGGACGGGCATCCCGTCGTCGGTGGCCTCGGACAGCTGCCACGGCCGCACGACGGTGACCAGGACGAGGATCGCCAGCCCCAGCGCGACGACTATCACGGTGCCGATGGCGGTGGCGTCGTTGCCGAGCAGGCCCACGACCGGCGAGACGACGGCGCCCACGCCGAACTGGATCGCGCCGAGCAGTGCCGCGGCGGTGCCGGCTGCCTCGCCGTGCCGCGACAGGGCGAGGGCGGGCGCGTTCGGCAGTGCCAGGCCGCAGGAGAACAGCACGGCCCACAGCGATCCGGCCACGGCGGGCAGGCCGCCGGTCGAGGTGGCGGCGAAAGCGAGGAGCGCCGCCCCCGCGAGGGCGCCGGCGACCGTTCCGGCGACCAGCAGCCGCTGCGGCGACCAGCGGCGGAGCAGCACCGGGTTGAGCTGGGTGGCGCCGATCAGCCAGACGGCGCCGGCGCCGAACAGCAGCCCGAACTGCTGCTCGTCGAGGCCGAACTCGCCCTGGTAGACGAACGCCGAGCCGGCCACGTAGCTGAACAGCCCGGCCATGGTGAGCCCGGCGACCAGCACGAGCCCGACGTAGGCGCGGTCGCGGAAGAGCCCGCGGTATCCGCGCAGGGTGCCGACGACGCCGCTGCTCTGCCGACGCTCGGGCGGCAGGGTCTCCGGGAGTGCCCGGAGGCCCACGGTGATCATGACGACGCCGTAGACGGCCAGAAAGGCGAAGATCCCGCGCCACGAGGTCACGCGCAGCAGCTCGCCGCCGATGGTGGGCGCGAGCACGGGCGCGGCTCCGAGGACGAGGAACAGCCGCGAGAGCATCGTCGCCGCGGCCCGCCCCTCGTACAGGTCGCGGACGATCGCCAGGGCGACCACCGCGCCGGCCGCCGTCCCGACCCCCTGGAGCACCCGCAGGGCGCCGAGGACGGCGAGGTTCGGGGCGACCAGCACGAGCAGTGAGGCCAGGACGTGCAGGGCCGTGCCGGCGAGCAGCGGCCGCCGCCGGCCGAGCGCGTCGGAGACCGGGCCGAGCACCAGCTGGCCCAGCGCCAGGCCGATCAGGGTGCCGGTGAGGGTCAGCTGGACGGCCGCCGACGTCGTCTCCAGGTCACGCGTGATGGTCGGGAGCGCCGGCAGGTACATGTCGATCGTCAGGGGACCGAGGGCGACGAAGCCGCCGAGGACCAGCGCGGTGCGCGCGACACCGGGACGCGCGGGCGTGATCGGTGCGGCGGTCGCGGGCCGTTCCTGGAGGGCTGTCACGGGATTCCTGTCTGACTCGGCGGATGTCGCGGACGCCGACGCTGGCTGGAACCGCTCCTACGCCGGGCGACAAGGCGGAGGCCACCCCGCGCATTCCGGTGTCACGGTGTGTTCTTCGAGATCACCGGTGGACGGGCGGGCAGCAGCGCCCGCGGTTGCCCGTGGCGGACGGCGCCCCACCACAGGCCGGCGCCGTAGGCGAGGTCCTCCAGCCGGCGGGCGGCCGCGAAGCGCACCGGGTCGACCGCCGCGCGCTGCGGCCACCAGGCGACGACGGCGTCGGCCAGCGCGACGGCCGCCAGCGCCCGCCGCGCCCGGCGCGAGAGCACGGCGGCGGCCAGCGCCAGCGGCCAGTGATGCCGGGTGACCGTGCGGGCCAGCGCCTGCCCCGCGGACGCCGTGCCGCGGGCCACCAGCCCGGCCGCGAGCACCACCGGCGGAGGATCTCCCAGGCGCCGCGCCAGCCGGGCGGTGTCGAGGGCGAGGATGCCGGCGGCCGCGGCCCGTCCCGGCCTGCCGCCCCCGAGAGCGAGCGCCCAGGCCAGGGCAGAGGTGGGCGCGAGCACGAGCGGGGCGACGAGGCTCCCGTGCCGGGCCGCGAGGAGTGCGGCGCCGGTGCCGTAGAAGGCGCGGCGGCGCAGCCACTCCACCGTCGTCGTGGGATGGGCGTGGGCCACCTCGGCGCGCGGCTCGTAGCGCACCCGCCAGCCCGCCGCTGCCAGCCGCCACACCAGGTCGACGTCCTCGGCGACGTGCATCGTCTCGTCGAACCCGTCGCCGAGGGCCGCCCGCCGGGCCAGGAGGGCGGCGCTCGGCACGTACGAGACCGCCGACAGCGGCCGCACCGGGGCGGGCTGCGCGCCCATGTCCAGCGCGCTGACCGCGGCCTCGTAGCGCGTCAGCCACCCACCGGGCGCATCCCCGAGGCCGACGATCCGGGGCGCGACGAGGGCCAGGGCAGGATCGGCCAGGTGCGGCAGGAGCGCCCGCAGCCAGCCCGGCCGCGGGACGCAGTCGGAGTCGAGGAAGGCGACCGCGCCGGTGTCGGCGAGGCGCAGCCCGGCGTTGCGGGCGGCGGCCGGTCCGCGGGCGGTGGCGTGCCGGACCACCCGGGCACCTGCGGCCACGACCGGCTCCGCCGATCCGTCGTCCACGACGACCACGGGCAGGTCACGGGTCGCCGGGTCGGCCCGCAGGGCGGCGAGCAGCCGGGCCAGCTCCGCCGGCCGATCCCTGACCGGGATGACCACGGTGACGTCGGAGGCCACGGGAGCGGGCAGCAGGTCGGGATGGGCCACGCCGGCGTCCAGCAGCCGGGCGGCGAGCGCGGCGGACGTCGCGTCGCGGACGACGAGGTGGTCGTCGCGCAACAGCGCCCGCGCCCGGGGCGAGAACCGCAGCAGGCGCAGCGGCGAGCCGCCGAGCAGGGTGGCGCCGTCGTCCCGGCGACGGGCTCCTGGATCCAGCCGGACGACGAACCCGTCGGGGAGCCGGTCGGCCGGAGGCGCGGTCATCGCGGGTGGGCGATCATCGCGTCCCGGCGAGGACCTCGGCCGTCGTCGTCAGCTCGACCAGGGGCGCGTAGAGGCTCATGACGCGCAGCGCGCGGTCGTGGTCGTCGTCCGTGGAGCCGGCGCACGCGTCGCTGACCACGCGCACCGGGACGCCGGCGTCCGCGGCCGCCAGCACCGTGGAGATGACGCAGCAGTCGGTGGCCACGCCGGTCACGGTCAGGGGGCCGTCGCCCACCACGGCCGCCAGGTCGGGCCCCCACTTGCCGAAGGTGGTCGCGCTGACCACCGGCCGCCCGGCCGGGTCGTCGACCAGCTCGTAGAGCGGGGCGTCCGGCGGCTGCAGCGCGAACGCGAACTGCTCGTAGTAGGCCGCCCAGGCGCCGGCCGGCTCGGCCGGGGCGACGAACCGCGTGTGGACGACGCGGTCGCCGAAAACCTCGGCCAGCTCCGCGCTGCGATGCCGGGCGTCGGCGAAGCGCGGCGCCGCCCACGGGGAGCCGGGATCGCCGAACACGCGCTGCAGGTCGACGACGACGAGCCAGCCCTCGGCGGTCACCGGACGAGGTCCTCCTGAGCGCGGACCGCCCGCCGGCGCAGGGCCAGCGTGCCGACCAGGCCGATCAGGAAGGCCACCAGGACGCCGAGGTTCGCGTACGCCCAGGCACCGTCGCGCCCGCCGAGCCCGAAGACCTCGAGCAGGTACCCCTGCCAGTCCAGCCAGCCGGCGAAGGTGTTGGTCACCAGCCCCCAGCCGAGGACCGTGCCGAGCACCAGCAGGATCAGCGGCACCGGCTGCACGCTGCCGTAGCGGCCGCGCGGGTCGAACAGCTCGGCCTCCGCGTAGTCGCGCTTGCGCAGCGCGATGTCGGCCAGCATGATCCCGCACCACGCGGCGATCGGGACGCCGAGCGTGATGAGGAAGCCCTGGAACGGCCCGATGAAGTTGTCGGCGAAGAAGACGACGGCGATCGTGCCGAGCACCATGAGCGTGCCGTCGATGCTGGCCGCCACCGGGCGGGGCACCCGCAGGCCCGCGGCGAGCAGCGACAGCCCCGACGAGTAGATGTCGAGCAGCGCGCCGCCGATGAGCCCGAGCACCACCACGAGGATGAACGGCACGAGGAACCAGGTCGGCAGGAGCGTGCCCAGCGCGCCGATCGGGTCGGCGCCGATCGCCGCGGACAGCTCCGCGTCGGACCCCGCGAGCAGCAGGCCGGCGATCAGCAGGAGGACCGGCGCGAGCGCGCCGCCGAACGTCGTCCAGCCGACGACACCGGCGGTGGAGGCCTGGCGCGGCAGGTAGCGCGAGTAGTCGGCGGCGGCGTTGACCCAGCCGAAGCCGTAGCCGGTCATGGCGAGCACCAGTGCCCCGATGAACGCAGCGGTCGAGCCGCTGGGCAGCGCGGAGACGGCGGACCAGTCCATGTGGTCGGCGACAAGCACGATGTAGACGACGGTGAGGACACCTGTCACCCAGGTGATGACCGCCTGCATGCGCATGATGACGTCGAAGCCGAGGACGCCGCCGCCCACGACGAGCGCGGCCACGACCAGGAGCGCGACCAGTTTGGTCGCCGTCCCGCCGCTCCAGCCGAGCTGGTCGAAGACCTGCGCGGTCGCCAGCGTGGCCAGCGAGACCAGCGCCGTCTCCCAGCCGACGGTGAGGATCCACGACAGGACCGAGGGCACCCGGTTGCCGTCGACGCCGAAGGCGGCGCGGCTCAGGATCAGCGTCGGGGCGGAGCCCCGCTTGCCTGCGATCGCGATCAGGCCGCAGAGCAGGAACGAGACGACGATGCCGACGACGCCGGCGATGACCGCCTGCCAGAACGAGATGCCGAAGCCCAGCAGGAACGAGCCGTACGCCAGGCCGAAGACGCTGACGTTGGCGCCGAACCAGGGCCAGAACAGCTGCCGGGGCGTGCCCTTGCGCTCCTCCTCGGCGATGACGTTGATGCCGTTGGTCTCGACGGCGACCCGGGGCGTGGGCGCGGCCGCCGGGGTCGAGGTTCCCGTGTGCACCGACTCGTGAGCCATCTGGCGTTCCGTCCTTCCGTCCGGGGAACCGCCCCCGCTCGGTTGCGGACCCTAGCGCTCACCGGGGACGTCGAACGCGACCATGAGCCATGTCACTCGATCAACCGCCCGATCGTGTCCACGCGCCATCCGGAGGCGGCCGCGACCGCTCGCTCGACCAGCCCGTTCAGCAGGTCCGCGCCCTCCTCAGGGCTCGCCCCGGCCGGGTCCCCGAGGACTCCGTTCGGGGTCACCGCACGCACGCCCTCGGCACGGAGCCGGGGCAGCAGCGTCCCGATCGGGCTCGTCTCCCCCGCCGCCGCGTCGTCGGTGCGGACCCCCTCCGGTTCCACGTGCAACATCAGTGACGTCTCGGTGCGCCCGGCGTGCGCGTCGCCGTCCGGAACGGCGCAGGGGAACCAGGCGACGTCCTGGCCCTCGGCGCGCAGGACGCGACCGGCTGCGCGCAGGGCGTCGAGATTGCCGCCGTGACCGTTGACGATCAGCACCCGCCCCGCCCAGCGGCAGGCGGAGCGGCCGTACTCGACCAGCAGCCCGGTCAGCGCCTCGGTGCCGATCGAGATGGTGCCTGGGAAGTCCTCGTGCTCACCGCTCGCGCCGTAGGTCAGCGCCGGCGCGAGCACCGCGCCGTCCAGCCGGTCGGCGGCCGCCTCCGCGACCGCGCCGGCAACGGCGGTGTCGGTGATCAGCGGCAGGTGCGGCCCGTGCTGCTCCACCGACCCCAGGGGGACGACGAGCAGCGGCGCGTCGGGGATCTCCGGCCAGACGGAGCCGGCCAGCGTCCTCACCGCCGCAGGTTACGGCCTTCCGCTGTCCCCGCCGAACCGCCGTCGTGGCCGGGATGCGCTCCGGAAGCCTGCTCCCGTCGGGTGTGGGCGGCCCGGTCGTGGGCAACGCGACCGTCATGACCGACGACCAGACCCGCAAGGTGGCCGAGCTGATCAAGGGCGAGCGATTCGCCTTCCTGACCACGATCACGAGGGACGGCACGCTGACCAGCCGGCCGATGACGCTGCAGGAGGTGGAGTTCGACGGCGACCTCTGGTTCTTCGCCGAGCGCGACTCGAACCCGGTCCAGCACATCGCCGCGTCGCCGCAGGTGAACGTCGGCGTCGGCTCGGGCGGCACGTGGGTCTCCCTCACCGGCGACGCCGTGGTGGTCGACGACGTGGCCCGCAAGCGCGAGCTGTGGAACTCGGCGGTCGAGGCCTGGTTCCCCCAGGGTCCGGACGACGAGAGCGTCGTCCTGATCAAGGTGGAGGGGGACTCCGCCGAGTACTGGAACAGCCCGGGCGGCCGCCTGGCCACCGTGTTCAGCTTCGCCAAGGCGAAGGTCACGGGGGAACGGATCGACGCCGGCGAGAACGAGACCGTCGACCTCCGGGGTTGACGGAAGCCCCGTCGCCCTCCGGGTGGCGACGGGGCGGGCGCCGGGACAGGGGCGGCCGGTGGTCAGGCGCGCTGCACGGGGATCGGCGCCCTGCGCAGCGGTCGGAACGCCGCCCGGATCTCCTCGGTGAACAGGTCGGGCTCCTCCCAGGCGGCGAAGTGGCCACCCCGGTCGACCTCGTTGAAGTACGCGAGGGTCGCGTAGGACTTCTCCGCCCAGCTGCGCGGCGTCCGCCAGATCTCACCGGGGAACGTGGTGAAGCCGACGGGGACCGACACGTCAGGAGGCGGCCCGGCGGCCGCGGCCGCGACCGCGGGAGCTCCGTAGCTCTCCCAGTACGACCGGGCCGCGGAGGCGCCCGTGCCGGTCAGCCAGTAGAGCGAGATGTTGTCCAGGACGTGGTCGCGGCTGAGGTTGCCGACCGGCTGCCCGTCGACGAACGCTCGGGCGATCTTGTAGTAGGCGTCCGTGTCGTGGTCGAGCATCCAGGCGGCCAGGGCGACGGGAGAGTCCAGCAGGCCGTAGCCGATCGTCTGCGGCCGCGTGGCCTGCTCCAGGAAGTAGCCGCTGCCGCTGGCCTGGAACGTCGCGATCGCGCCGGTGGCCGCTTGCTCCTGCTCGGTGTCCGCCGGCTGAGGGCCGCCGAGCGCCGTCACGAGCAGATTCATGTGGATGCCGAGCAAGCCCTCGGGAGCCTGGCGACCCATCGCATCGGTGACACCGGCACCGACATCGCCGCCCTGGGCGACGTAGCTGGTGTAGCCCAGGCGGCGCATGAGCTCCGCCCACGCCCGTCCCGTACGGCGGACGTCCCAGCCCAGTTCCCCCGGCTCCGCCGAGAAGGCATAGCCGGGGAGGGAGGGCAGCACGAGATGGAACGCGTCCTCGGCCCGGCCGCCGTGCGCGGTCGGGTCGGTCAAGGGCCCGACCGTCTCGAGCAGCTCGACGACGGAGCCGGGCCAGCCGTGCGTCATGATCAACGGCAAGGCATCCGCGTGCGGTGACCGCACGTGGATGAAGTGGATGTCCACGCCGTCGATCTCCGTCATGAACTGCGGCAGCGCGTTCAGTCTGGCCTCGCACCGGCGCCAGTCGTGCTCGTCGGCCCAGTAGCGCGCGAGCGCCTGCATCGTCGCGAGCTGCACACCCTGCGAGCGATCGCCGACCAGCTCGCGCGACGGCCAGCGCGTCGTGGCGATGCGACGGCGCAGATCGGTGAGCGCCTCCTCCGGGATGCCTACGTGGAACGGACGGATAGCACTGCCGGTCTGTTCTTGGACGGCGGTCATCGTGCTCTGCCCTCTACTCGAGACGAGGAGGCGGAGACCGGGCGAGACGCGCGCTGGCGGCGAGTGCCCGGCACGGTCGGCGCTTCCGGGACCCGGGCCACCCTCGTCCCGCGACTCCCACAGCGATAGGGGAGGAAGGCTGTCGGCGGCCCGTCGGGCCCAGGGGTGACCGCCCGAGGCCGGGCCGGAGTCGGCGCCGCGCACCCGCCCGGTCCCTCCAGCGGTGCGGCGTCCTTCTGACCCGAGGGGGGGGTCAGCGCACCCCCGACCGCAGGTCGAGGCCGGCGAGCGGTGACTCGTCGCAGGATTTCGCGGGGATGCCGGGCATGCCCAGCAGCGTGGGCTGGCCGCGGACCGGGCCGGCGTGGGAGTGGTCGAGGTGGCTCCGTGGGGTGACCAGTGCGGCGTCGCGGGCGGCCAGCGCCGTCTCGCCGTAGCCCTGGACGCACTCGGGATCGGGACCGTCCAGCGGCAGGCCGGTGAAGAACTTGGCCGCCATGCAGCCGCCGCGGCAGGCGTCGAAGTGGGCGCACCTGGTGCAGGCGCCGCCGGTCTGCGGGGTGCGCAGCTCGGCGAACAACGCGCTCTGCTGCCACACCCGCTGGAAGCCGCCCTCGTCGCGCACGTTGCCGGCGAGGAAGTTCTCGTGGATGGCGAACGGGCAGGCGTAGACGTCGCCGACCGGGTCGATCAGGCAGACCACCCGCCCGGCGCCGCACAGGTTCAGCCCCGGCAGCGCCTCACCGAACGGCGAGAGGTGGAAGAACGAGTCGCCGGTGAGGACGCCCTCGCCGTTGGCCAGTAACCAGTCGTAGAGCTCCCGCTGCTGGGCGGCCGTGGGGTGCAGCTGGTCCCAGACGTCGGCGCCGCGGCCCGACGGGCGCAGCCGGGTGATCCGCAGCTGGGCGCCGTAGCGGTCGGTCAGCGCCTTGAAGGCGTCGAGCTGGCCGGCGTTCTCCCGGGTGACGACGACGGACACCTTGAAGTCGCGCATCCCGGCCTCGGCCAGGTTCTCCAGCGCGCGGGTGGCGGTGGCGAACGAGCCGGCGCCCCGCACGCGGTCGTTGACCTCGGCGGTCGCGCCGTCGAGTGAGATCTGGACGTCGACGTAGTCGGTGGCGGCCAGCTGCTCGGCGCGGGCCCGGTCCAGCTTGACGCCGTTGGTGGAGAACTTGACACCGACCTGGTGCCCGATCGCGTAGTCGAGGAGGTGCCAGAAGTCCGGCCGCACCGTGGGCTCGCCGCCGCCCACGTTGACGTAGAACACCTGCATCCGCTGCAGCTCGTCGATGACCGCCTCGGCCTCGGCGGTGGACAGCTCGCGCGGGTCCCGCCGTCCCGAGGAGGACAGGCAGTGCACGCACGCCAGGTTGCAGGCGTAGGTGAGCTCCCAGGTCAGGCAGATGGGGGCATCCAGGCCGTACTCGAACTGGTCGATCAGCCGACCCCCCACCGGTCGTTCCGGAACGACGGCGGTCATTCGGCCTCCGTGCAGGGGCCCGCCGCGAGCGTGCGAGTGGTGGGGGGCACGGAGGTCCTTTCTTCGATCATCTGGGAGCGGGCGAGGTCGGCCAGCGCCTTGACGTACGTGGCCCGCTGTCCCTCCCCGACGCCGCAGGCGGCGACGGCGGCGGACGCGGACGGATGGTCGGCCAGCGCCTGCACGACGTCCACCAGGACCTTGGACTTCAGGAACGACAGCTTCCTGGTGCTGAAGGAGTAGACCAGCGCCCCGAACGGCTCCGGGCGGAGGGCGACCGACCGCGCGAGCCGCCAGGGGGCGTCGGGATCGAACGCGACACCCTCCGCGGCAGAAATGGCCATTTCTGCCGTCAGTAGACGCCGCACATGCCGTCGATCGACACCTCTTCGACGAGCGACTCCTCGACGAGGGGCTCCGCCTCGGGCGCAGTCGTCTCGACCTCGGGGGCCTCGCTCAGGGTCGTCTCGGGCATGTGGACCTCCGGAAGGACAGCGACGGGCGGAATGCCGCGGACGTTAACGAGAGCCCGGGGCCCCGGCAACAGCGGCCCGGGCGTCCCGCGGCCCGACCAACGACAAGGCACCTGGGGGACCTCCGGTATCGAAGGTCCTCCAGGTGCCGGCCCGGGAGGGATGGGGTCAGTCGTCGGAACCGTGGCCACCGGAGCCGTGGTCGTCGGAACCGTGGCCACCGGAGCCGTGGTCGTCGGAGCCGCTGTCGTCCGAGCCGTGCCCACCGCCGGAGCCGTGGTCATCGCCCACGTCGTGACCGACCGCGTCGTCGCCACCGTGCCCCGCCGAGCCCTTGTCGTCGCCCACGTCGTGGCCGACCGCGTCGTCGGCACCGTGCCCGGCCGAGCCCTTGTCGTCGCCCACGTCGTGACCGACCGCGTCGTCGCCACCGTGCCCCGCCGAGCCCTTGTCGTCGCCGTCGGGAGCGTCGTCCGCGTCGTCCGCGCCGTGCCCGGCCGAGCCCTTGTCGTCGCCCACGTCGTGACCGATTGGGTCGTCGGCACCGTGCCCGCCACCGATCCGGCCCGCGAAGCGGCCGTCGCTGTCGTCCGGAGCGTCGTTGACGTCGTGCGAGGCCGTCGCGGGAGCGACGGTGGAGACCACGGAGGTGTCGTCCGTGGTGGTCGGGCCACCGGGCGCGGCGGCGTAGGCGAAGCCGGCCAGGGCGGTGCTCATGGCCAGCGCGGCTGCGGAGATCACTGTCTTCCTCATGCCGCACACGGTGCTGCTGCGCAGGTGAAGGCGACGCTAAGCCGACGTCAAGCGAACGCTCAGGTTTCGCACGGCCCGCGACCAGGCCGCGGTCACCGCGCGGACCGCGCGATCCGGTCGGGACGGACGACGACCGCCCGCGCGCCGCCCATCCAGGCGGCGAGCGCTCCGCTCGGATCGTCGACGGCGAGCACCGTTCCGTCGTCCCGGCGCACCGTCAGCCCGGCGCCGTCCCGGACCAGCTCGGCGGCACCCGGCCCGAGGACGTCGTCCAGCCGGCCGCGCCGTCCGCCGGCCAGCACCTCGGGCTGGGGCACGAGGGTGCCCGCCAGCCGCCGCCCGGCGCGCCCCCTGCGCTCGACCAGGGGACCGCGCGGCAGCGGCGGGGTGCGGCTGTCCGTCGCTAGTCGCGCCACGGCCGGGATCCGCCGGACGACGGCCAGCACCCGGTGGCGGACGACATCCCCGACGGGGCCGCCCCCGGTCATCAGGGCGCCGAGCAGCTGCGCGACCCGGATGAGCGCGCGGGCGTGCGGCTCGCGCTCCGCCTGGTACGTGTCGAGCAGGCCCTCCTCCGCGCGGCCGGCCAGGACGTCGGCCAGCTTCCAGGCCACCTGGTGGACGTCGCGCAGCCCGAGCCCCATCCCCTGCCCCACGAACGGCGGGCTGAGGTGGGCGGCGTCCCCGGCCAGCAGCACCCGGCCGGCCCGCCACCGGTCGGCCACCGCGGCCCGGAAGGTGTACTCGACGGCCCGCACCACCTCGACCTTTCTCGGGTCGACCGGCGCGAGCAGCCGGCGCAGCCGCTCCGGCGTCGTTGCGTGGGCGACCGTCTCTCCCGGCCGCAGCCGGCACTCCCAGCGGTACCGGTCGCCGGTGACCGGCATGAACGTCGCGGGCTGCCTCGAGTCGCACACCTGGTGCGCACCCGGCCACACGGGCAGCTCCTCGTCCGAGACGACGTCGAGCACCAGCCAGCGGTCCGGCCGGCCCAGCTCGCGCAGCGATGTCCCGATCGACGAGCGCACCGTGCTGTTGGCGCCGTCGCAGCCGAAAACCGCCCGGGCGCGGACGGACCGGTCCGCACCGCTGTTCCGGTCGACCGCCGTGATGTCGACCGTCGTCCCGTCCTGGCTCAGTCCGGTCACCTCGACGCCGCGGACGACGGTGATCCCGGGCGTTCGCTCCGCGGCCGCCGCCAGTTCCTGCTCGAGGTCGGGCTGGTGCACCAGCGAGCCCTGCGGCCACCCGTTCACCCCGGCCGCCGGGTCGCGCGCGAACTCTGCGAGCACCCGGTGGGCGCCGTCCAGCAGACGCAGGCCCGCCATCGGCCGGCTGCGCACCGCGACCGCGTCCGCGACGCCGGCGGCCTGGAGCACGCGGAAGACCTCGTCGTCCAGGTGGACGGCGCGAGGCAGGGGATAGGGGGCGCGATGCTGCTCGAGCACGAGGACGTCGAGCCCCCGGCGCGCCAGCAGGAGGGCGGCGGTCAGGCCGACCGGGCCGGCCCCCACCACGACCACCGGCGCGTCCGACACGCGCTCAGTCTTCCCGACCCGGCGGAGGCAGGGGGTTGCAGCAGGTTGCGCGCCGCCGTCCCCGCCTTGACCACCTGCTGGGCGGTCCCGACCCTGTGAGCCAGCGCACAGCTGCGTACGGTGCGACCGGGGCCCGCCGACGGCGACGGGTGTGAACGAGAGGAACAGCGTGAAGACCAAGGGTGCACTGCTGTGGGGCGTCGGCGAGGACTGGAAGGTCGAGGAGATCGAGATCGACGACCCTCGGGAGGGCGAGGTCACCGTCGAGGTCGCCGCCTCCGGGCTGTGCCACTCCGACGAGCACCTGGTCACCGGTGGCACCCCGGTCGAGTCGTATCCGGTCCTCGGCGGGCACGAGGGCGCCGGTGTGGTGACCAAGGTCGGTCCCGGCGTCACCGGCCTCAAGGAGGGCGACCACGTCGTCACCGCCTTCATCCCCGCCTGCGGGCAGTGCATGCCGTGCTCGAAGGGAATGCAGAACCTCTGCGACCTCGGCGCCGGCCTCTTGACCGGTAACGCCATCTCCGACGGCCGCGAGTGGGTGAAGGCCGGGGGCAAGAAGGTGATCCCGATGTGCCTCCTCGGCACCTTCTCGCCGTACATGACCGTCCACCAGGCCTCGGTGGTCAAGATCGAGCCGGACATCCCGCTCGAGGTGGCCGCGCTGGTCGGCTGCGGCGTCACGACCGGCTGGGGCTCGGCGACCAAGGTGGCCGACGTCCGGCCCGGCGAGAACGTCGTGATCATGGGCGCCGGCGGTGTCGGCATGAATGCCGTGCAGGGCGCAGCGGCGGCCGGCGCCAAGCGCGTCATGGTGATCGACCCGGTCGCCAAGAAGCGCGAGTGGGCGATGGACATGGGCGCGACCCACACCTTCGCGAACATCGAGGAGGCGACGCCCGCCATCAACGAGCTGACCTGGGGCCGGATGGCCGAGAAGACCATCATCACCGTGGGCGACATCCAGGGTGAGGACGTCGCCGCCGCGCTCAGCGTCACGGGCAAGGGCGGCCGCGCCGTCGTCACCGGCATGGGCAACGCCATGAACATCGACGTCAAGCTCAGCCTCTTCGACCTCACCCTGATGCAGAAGGACCTGCAGGGCGCGATCTTCGGCGGTCTGGCTCCCCGTGCCGCCATCCCGGAGCTGCTCTCGCTCTACCAGGAGGGCCAGCTCAAGCTCGACGAGCTGGTCACCACGCGGTACTCCCTGGAGGACATCAACCAGGGTTACCAGGACATGCGCGACGGCAAGAACATCCGCGGGATGATCGTCTACACCGACGCCGACCGATGACACCGTAATAACACTGTCGTCCTCCGGACGACACCGCGGCCAGGAGCCGTCCCCGAGGCGGGTGGAGCCGCTGCTCACCCGCCTCGGGCAGGCCTCCGGCCCCCCGCTCGGCGGGCGCCTGACGGTCCGGTCGGGTCTACCCCAGCAGCTTCGTCAGCGCCGGCCCGATGTCGGTCAGCGTCCGGACCGGCAGCGCCGAGCCGTCGCCCCTGGCGGCCAGGGCCCGCGCCGCCTCCTCCGCTTCGGCCGTGGGCAGCGGGTAGAGGACGTGCAACCGGTCGATCCCGGCGAGGGCGCTCTCGGGGGCGTCGCCGGAGGTGTGCAGGCAGTCCGACAGGAGAAGGACGATCCGCTCGTCCGCCACCGCGGACAGCAGCTCCCGGCGGGCGCTCCGCAGCGCCTCGGCGACGTCGGTCACGCCGTGACCACGTAGCGACACCAGTTGGCCGATCAGGTCGTCGGGAGCGCGACGCTGCCCTTGCCGCTGCAGCACCTGCACGCGGTCGGCGAAGGTCAGCACGCTGGCCTCGAGCTTGTCGTCGGCGGCGAGCACCACACCCGCCGCGGCCACGGCGGCGATCGCTACCGCCAGACCGCTCATCGAGCCGGACGTGTCCACCAGCAGGCAGACGGCCCGGCGGTGTCCGGTCCAGGTGCGGGTGACGAGATCTTCGGTCGCCGGAGGCCAGCTCCCCGTCCAGCGGTCGAGCGTGCGGTCGAGGTCGAGGTCCCCGTCGGCCCGCCGGTTGTACACGAGCCGGCGGGTGCCGCGACGGGGAGACCGGCCCACCCGTCCCACCTGGATGAACACGCGGGAGGCCAACCGGCGCGCCGCCGCCCGAAGGTCGCGGTCGGTCGCCGTCGCCATGTCCACCAACAGGGCTGCCGCAGCGTCCGGGTTCTCCGCCATGACAGCTGCGAACGCGTCCTCGTCCAGCTCCCCGACCTGAGGGCTGACCTCGTCGAAGGACTCGTGACGCGCCTGCATCTCGCGGCGGCCGGTCTGCCGGCGGGAGCCGCCGCTCCTGCGGTCGCGGCGCAGGGCGGACGTCGAGTCAGTGCCTGCCGTCTCGGACGGCAGGCCTTCACCTTTTCCCAGGCCGTCCGAGGGCTGCTCGTCACGAGGTCCGGTGTCCGGCTCCGGTTCCGGCGGAGGCGTGTCCTCGGGCCAGACGTCGTCCAGGATCTCGTCGAGGACGGCCTCGGGGGTCCGCTCGACCCCCTCGATGATCCGGATCCGGCCGGACAGCGCGGCATGCATGGCATCGCGGGTGGTCTCGCGGGCGCCGTCGGCCGACAGGCCGGCACCACCGCGCATCCGCAGCAGCCCGTCCAGCAGCAGCACCAGATCGATCGCGCCCCGGACCGAGGACCCCATGCGCACGTCGCGATGCTCCCGGGTGGCCCGGACGAGCCGGACGGCGAGGCCGATCGGCTGGGGGGTGGCGCCGGTGACGGCGCCGACGATGGCCCGCTCGCCGGCCGCGTCCTGGTAGCCCAGGACGACGCGGCACATCCGGTCGGCGATGGCCTGCCCGACGCGGGCGGTGCCGATCGCGTCGAAGGGGTTCATCGCGGCGATCAACCGGAAGCCCGCGGTGGCCCGCACGTGCCCGAGCCGTGGCACGGTGATCTCACCTTCGGTGAGCACCGTGATGAGGACGTTGAGCGTCTCCTCCGGGATGCGGTTGAGCTCCTCGAGGTAGAGCAGCCCCGAGCCGCGCATCGCGGTGAGCAGCGGACCGTCGGTGAAGCTGCCCGGCACGTAGCCGTCGACCATCACCGCCGCGGGGTCGTACTGGCCGATCAGGCGGGCGGGAGTCAGCTCGGCGTTGCCCTCGACGAAAACGACCTCCTGCCCGACATCGGCGGCGATGGACCGCAGCAACGTCGACTTGCCCGTCCCGGGTGGCCCTTCGAGGACCACGTGCCGATTGGTCTGCAGCGCCACCGTGAGCACCTCCCGCTCCCGGCGCAGGCCGATCACCGAGGTGGGCGTGGTGGGGAGTTCCAGGGTCACGGGGGCCTTCCCGTCGTCGGTTCCCCACAGTCTGCGCGGTTCGGGACCCCGGACGCGCGGTGTGGTCGTGCCCGGTCGCCACCGGGCACGACCACGCAGCCCTGCGGGCGATCAGGCGGGCGCTCCCTCCAGCGGCGGGGTGTCGTAGATGATCACGCCACGGATGTTCTTGCCGTCGACCAGGTCCTGGTACCCCTCGTTGACCTGGTCCAGCGTGTAGGTCGACGTGATCAGCTCGTCGAGCTTCAGGTCGCCGGACTGGTAGAGCTCGATCATCCGCGGGATGTCGTTGAAGGGGTCTCCGGAGCCGAACAGGCTGCCCTTCACGGTCTTCTCGAACAACGTCAGCATCGCGCTGTTCAGTTCGATGTTGGTCTTGGTGGGATCGGCCAGTCCGGTGATGACGACGGTGCCGCCCTTGCGGATCACGTTCACGGCGCTGCTCACCACCTCGGCGTCGACGACGCCGACCGTGATGATCGCTTTGTCCGCCCCGACCCCGCGGGTGAGCTCCTGGATGAGCTCCTGCGCCTGCTCCGCCGTCTCGCAGCTGTGCGTGGCACCCAGTTGCTCGGCCGCCTCCCGCTTGTTGGGCAACGGGTCGATGGCCACGACGTTGCGGGCCCCTGCGAGGGCGGCGCCCTGCACGGTGTTGATGCCGATGCCGCCGATGCCGTAGATCGCGATCGTGTCGCCGGGCTCGGTCGCCGCGGCGTGCACCGCCGATCCCCATCCCGTGGGCACGCCGCAGCCGATCAGCACGACCTTGTCCAGCGGGAGGTCGTCGTCCACCTTGACGGCGGAGTTCTCGCTGATCACCGCACGCTCGGAGAAGGTCCCGAGCATGCACATGCCGCCGAGGTCGTCACCGTCGTGATGGAAACGATAGGTGCCGTCGGGCAGCACGCCGTCGAGGATCGTGGCGCCCTGGTCACACAGGTTGGACCTGCCGGTGGAACACCAGCGACAGTGCCCGCAGACCGGCAGGAACGAGCAGACGACGTGGTCCCCGGGTTGGAGCCTGGTGACCCCGGGCCCGACCTTCTCGATGATGCCGGCGCCCTCGTGGCCGCCGACGATCGGGAAGCGCGGGACGATGTCGCCGTGTCTGAGGTGCTCGTCGGAATGGCACAGGCCGGCGGCCACGAAGCGGATCAGAACCTCACCGGTCTTGGGCTCGTCGAGCTCCACCTCCGTGATCTCGAACGGTTGCCCGACGCCACGCAGGACTGCTGCTCTGGTCTTCATCGACCCTCCAGATCGTTGGACGGCCCCGCCGGGACCGCAGGGGTGACGCGGGACGAACCCGATCGGGAGCAGCACCCAGGCGCCTGTCGCCCCCACTACGCCCTTCTCGGGGCACCGGCTCATCGTCCGCGGGCACTGTGATGCGCGCCACGACTGATGGATACCGTGAGTCCGCGCCGAGCGGGGCCGATCCGTGCACGCGACGGGAGCGAATGCGACTCAACCGCCCGACACCTCGACGTCGTACGGGTAGGGGGGCTCGGAGGAGCCGGTCAGGCGCTCACCCCCGCGGGGGCCGCTGCGTGGGCTCGTCGCCGTCGACGAGCCCGTAGTCGCGCGCTCCCTGCGCCGTCAGCAGCCGTCCGGCCCGCATGTCCGCGGCGACCTCCGCCACCGGACGCCCGCACGCGGCCGCGAGCCGCTCGTCGACCAGGGCGACCTCCCGTGCATGCGCGGCGGCCGATCGCTCGACGTCCCGGCCGTGTTCCCCGCGGGGGGCCCGCGGCTCACGAAGCTGGAACAGGGCGTGCGGTCCTGCCGTGCGCCGGTCGGCGACAGCCAGCAGCGCGATCGCCGGCCCCGTGAGCGTGCCGAGGGCCGTGGCATGGATCGGGGCGCCCGTCAGGTCCAAGGCGTCGACGATCGGCAGGACGGACGTCGTGACAGCGCTGACGCCGGACAGCCGCAGCTGGATCGGGTCGTCGCCATCGGCATCCAGGAGCGCCAGTGCGGCGACCGTCCGGTTCACCGCCTCGTCGTCCAGCTCGCCGGCGAGGGCGATGACGCGCTGGTCGAGCAGCCGCTCGTCCATCCAGTCCCGCGCCGCCACCATCACCGACGCATTCGCCGAGACCGGCCCCGGGGCGGTCGGCCGGATATCGGGCAGCCACGGCGTGGGCCGGGGGAACGGCGGCTCGGGCGGTTCCGGGGGAAGGGGTGGCCGCGTGCCCAGTGGACTGCTCATCAGGACTCCTCGAACGGTCGGACCTGCCAGTCGACGGTGTGGCCGAGCGCGGCCGCATACCGCTCCAGCGTGGACAGCCGAGCATCGAGCTCGCCGCTCTCGAGCCGGGCGACGGCCGACTGGGACGTGCCCATGCGGGCCGCGATCTCGGTCTGGCTGAGCTCGCCCTCCCGGCGGGCGCGGACGAGCTCCTCGATCAGCTCACGACGACGTCCTGAGGGGCCCTGGAAGCCCGGGAACGAGGACCGGCGCGACGACGGCGGCATAGCGGAGACGGTATACCTGATCCGCTATAAACGGGACCCGGATCGGTGCCTACCGGTCAGCGGTGCGGTGGATCGGGCCCTCGGTGCCGGCCAGCCGCTCCCCGGTGCCGCCCCACCGCCCCGCGATGATCTCGGCGGCGATCGACACGGCCGTCTCCTCGGGCGTGCGGGCGCCGAGGTCCAACCCGATCGGCGAGGACAGCCGGGCGATCTCCGCCTCGCTCAGCCCCGCCTCGGCCAGCCGGGCCAGCCTCTCGTCGTGCGTCCGCCGCGAGCCCATCGCCCCCACGTAGGCGACCGGTATGCGCAGCGCCACCTCCAGCAACGGGACGTCGAACTTCGGATCGTGGGTGAGCACGCACAGCACGGTGCGCTCGTCGATCCGGCCGGCCTCGACCTCCGCCTGCAGGTAGCGGTGCGGCCACTCGACGACCACCTCGTGCGCGTCGGGGAACCGCTTCGGCGTGGCGAACACCGGGCGGGCGTCGCAGACCGTCACGCGGTAGCCCAGGAAGGCGCCGACGCGGGCGACCGCCGCGGCGAAGTCGATGGCGCCGAACACGACCATGCGGGCCGGGGGTGCGAAGGAGTTCACGAAGAGCGTCAGGTCGTCGCCGCGGCGCTCGCCGTCGTGACCGACGTGCAGCAGACCCGTCCGCCCCGCGGCGAGCATGCCCCGCGCGTCGGCGGCGACTGCGTCGTCCAGGCGCTGCAGCCCGAGCGTGCCCGACTCGCGATCGGGCCAGAGCACGAGCCGCCGTCCCAGCCGGTCGTCGGGACCCTTGACCACGGTGACGACGGCGACGGGCTCGTGCCGGTCGACCGACTCGGCGACGTCCCCCAGCTCGGGGAAGGACTCCCGCGAGACCGACTCGACGAACACGTCGAGGATCCCGCCGCAGGTCAGGCCGACCGCGAAGGCGTCGTCGTCGCTCACGCCGTAGCGCTCGAGGGTCGGCACGCCGGTCTCGACGGCGTCCTTGGCCTCCTCGTAGACCGCGCCCTCGACGCAGCCCCCGGAGACGCTGCCGACCGCCGTGCCGTCGGGGCCGACCAGCATCGAGGCGCCGGCCGGGCGCGGGGCCGAGCGCCAGGTGGCCACCACGGTCCCCATCCCGACGGTCTCCCCCGCCTGCCACCACCCCACGAGGTCGTCGAGAACATCACGCACGGCCGATCACTCCTGTCAGCTCCTCGAACGCCGCCATGCTGTGCCCCGACACGAAGTGGTCGACCGACGGCAGTGCCGCCCGCATCCCACTGGTCAGCGGCTCGTAGCCGGTGCGGCCCTTGTGCGGGTTCACCCAGACGACGGTGTGCGCCAGCCGCCGCAGCCGCGCCATCTGCTCACCCAGCAGCGCGGCGTCCCCGCGCTCCCAGCCGTCGCTGCACACGACCACCACTGCTCCGCGGGCCGTGCCGCGCTGGCCCCACCGGTCGAGGAACGCCTTGAGCACCTCGCCGAGCCGCGTGCCACCCGACCAGTCCGGGATCGCCGAACCGCTCGCGGCGAGCGCCTTGTCGGGGTCGCGCAGCCGCAGCTCGCGCGTGACCCGGGTGAGCCGCGTGCCGATCGTGAACACCTCGGTGGACGACGGCCGGGCGCGGACGGCGGCGTGCGCGAACCGCAGCAGCGCGTCGGCGTAGGGCGTCATCGAACCCGACACGTCGACCAGCAGGACGACGCGCCGCGGCCGGGCCTCGGGCCGGTGGTGCAGCAGCCGCCGTACCTCCCCGCCGTCGTGCAGTGCCTGACGCACGGTGCGGGCCGGGTGCACCGCGCCCCGGATGCTGGCCCGGCGACGCCGGGAAGGCCGCATCGGCGCGGCGGGCACGAGCAGCGCGAACAGCCGACGCAGGTGCTCCCGCTCGGCGAGCGTCATCTCGCCGACGTCGCGGTGGCGGAGCACCTCGTCGGCACTGGCCTGGGTGGCCAGCTCGGGCGCCTCGCCGTCGTCACCCTCCCCCGTCCCCGGTGCGAGCGGGGCCGAGATCGCCGGCTCCAGCCGCTGGGAAGCCGTGCGCGGCACCGCGCGGGGCGCCTCGCCGGAGAACCAGGCGGCGAAGGCGGCGTCGTACCGGTCGAGGTCGTCGGGGCCGCCGCACAGCGTGAGCCGGCCCGCCCAGTAGACGTGGCGGGGGTCGAGCACGGAGAGGTTGCCGACCGCGGCGAGCATCGCCTCCACCCGGTCCGGGGAGGCCGGTACGCCGGCATGGCGCAGCGTCCGGGCGAAGCCGAGCACGGTGTCGACGACGTCCCTCGATCTTTCACTCACCGAGGAGCGCTCCTCCGGCCATGGCCTGCACCCGGTCGGTGTCCTCCCGGTACTTGAGGACGGCGCCCAGCGTCCGCGCCGCCAGATCCGGGTCGAGGTGCCGCGCGCCGAGCGTGTGCAGGGCGGTCGCCCAGTCCATCGCCTCCGCGATCCCCGGCGGCTTGAGCAGGTCGAGCCGGCGCAGGTTCGCCGTCGCCCGGGCCACCTCCCGTGCCAGCTGCTCCGTCACCTCGGGCAGCCGGCGCCGCAGGATCGCCACCTCGCGGTCGAAGTCCGGGTGCTGCAGCCAGTGGTAGAGGCAGCGCCGCTTGAGGGCGTCGTGCACCTCGCGGGTGCGGTTGGAGGTGAGGACGACGAGCGGCGGCGTCGTCGCGCGCACGGTGCCGAGCTCCGGGATCGAGATGGTGAAGTCGGAGAGCACCTCGAGCAGGAACGCCTCGAACTCGTCGTCGGCGCGGTCGATCTCGTCGACGAGCAGCACGCTCGGCGAGTCCTCCAGCGCCTGCAGCAGCGGCCGGGCGAGCAGGAACCGCCGGTCGTAGAGGGAGGCCTCCAGCTTCTCGGTGTCCAGCTCCTCGGCGGCCCCGGCAGCGTGCGCCGCCTCGGCGGCCCGCAGGTGCAGGAGCTGACGGCCGAAGTCCCAGTCGTAGAGCGCCTGGCTGGCCTCCAGGCCCTCGTAGCACTGCAACCGGTAGATCGGCCGGCCGGTGACCTCGGCCATGGCGTGGGCGAGCGCGGTCTTGCCGACACCGGCCTCACCCTCGAGGAACAGCGGTCGGTGCATCGCCAGCGCCAGGTAGGCGGCGGTCGCCAGCCCCTCATCGGGCAGGTATCCGGTGGCCTCCAGGGCGGCGGCGAGCGCGGGCGGGTCGGTGGGAAGGGTCGGCGTGCGCTCGCTCACACGCTGCAGCATCCCACCTCCGGGCGCGGGAACGGCGAGGTCGAGAATGAGCCCATGCCTTCGCCGACCGACGACCGTGCCGACGCCGCCGACGACGCTGCCCACGAGCTGGCCCTCGGCGACGACCTGCGCGCGTTCGTCGACGCCTCGCCCTCGCCGTCCCACGCCGTCGCCGAGATGGCCCGCCGGCTCACGGGCGCGGGCTTCACCGAGCTCGCGGAGGCCGACCGCTGGCAGCCGGCGCCAGGCGGTCGGCACTTCGTCGTCCGGCACGGCAGCCTGGTGGCCTTCCGGCTGGGCAGCCGGCCCCTCGCCGAGTCGGGGATGCGCCTGGTCGGCGCGCACACCGACTCCCCGACGTTCAAGGTCCGCCCGCACTCCGACGTCCGCCAGGCCGGTTACCGGCTCGTGGGCGTGGAGCCCTACGGCGGCGGGCTGTGGCACACCTGGCTCGACCGCGAGCTGACGGTGGCCGGCCGCGTGGTGCTCCGGGGCGGCGAGACCGCCCTGGTCCGGCTGCCGGGGGCTCCCCTGCGGCTGCCCTCACTGGCGATCCACCTCGACCGGAGCGTGCGGGAGGGGCTCACGCTGGATCCGCAGCGCCACCTCGTCCCGGTATGGGACCAGGCGCTGGAGGGCGAGCCGGGGCTGCTCGAGGCGGTCGCCTCGGCGGCGGGCGTCGATGTCGACGACATCGTCGGGCACGACCTCGTGCTGGCCGACACCCAGCCGGCGGCGCGCAGCGGGGCGGACGGCACCTGGATCGCCGCGCCTCGGCTGGACAACCTCGGCTGCTCGCACGCCGGGCTGCTCGCGCTGCTGGCCGCACCCGCGGGCGACCGCACCCAGGTGCTGGTCGCCAACGACCACGAGGAGGTCGGCAGCGGGTCGATGGCGGGGGCGCGCGGCAGCTTCCTCGAGGACGTCGTCCGCCGGCTCGCCTCGGCCACCGACTCCGGCGATCCCGAGGCGGGGCACCGGGCGATGGCCCGCTCGATCCTGGTGTCGGCGGACATGGCGCACGCCGTCCACCCGACGCAGTACGACCGGCACGAGCCGGCGCACCGCCCCCGGCTCGGCGGCGGCCCTGTGCTGAAGCTCAACGCCAACCAGGCCTACGCCACCGACGCCACCACCGGCGGCTGGTTCGCCGACCGCGCGGCCGAGGCCGGGGTGCCGCTGCAGCGGTTCGTCACCCGCGCCGACCTGCCCTGCGGCAGCACCATCGGCCCCCTGACCGCCACCCGGCTGGGCATCGCGACCGTCGACGTCGGCTCGCCGATGCTCGGGATGCACTCGTGCCGGGAGACGGCGTCGGCGCTCGACGTCCCGCTCATGGTCGACGTCCTCACCGCCTGCTTCGACGACTGAGCCGTCGGACTCCGCGCATGGGCAGCACCTACTACACCAGGCTCGACGGCGCCCGCTTCCGTCCCACCGCGCACGTGGGCGGCGCCTGGCGAGCCGACGAGCAGCACTTCGCCCCCGTCGCCGGGTTGATCACCCACGCCCTGGAGCAGCATGCGGCGGGATCGGGGCTGCAGATCGGCCGGCTCTCGTTCGAGATCCTCGGCGTCATCCCGGCGGCGGTCTCCGAGGTGGTCGTGGAGACGGTGCGTGCCGGCCGCACCATCTCGCTCCTCGAGGCGACGATGACCGTGTCGGACCGGCCGGTGGTGCGGGCCCGCGCCTGGCTGCTGTCCCGGCAGGACACCTCCGCCGTGGCCGGTGGCGCACCGGAGCCGATGCCGCCCCCCGCGGAGCTGGAGCGCTGGGACGGTCCCGGCACGTGGCCCGGCGGCTACATCGGCTCGCTGGAGGTCCGCCGGTCGGCCGACGCGGAGCCGGGTCGCGCCCGCGCCTGGGTCTCGACCGACGTGGAGCTGCTGGCCGACGAGCCGGTCGCGCCCCTGGCGCGGTTCGTCGGGCTCGTCGACACGGCCAACGGCATCGCCGTCCGGCAGCCACCGGGCGAGTGGATGTTCCCCAACCTCGACCTCACGGTGCACCTGCACCGTCAGCCGGCCGGTGGGCCGGTGGGCCTCGACACCACGGTGGTGTTCGGTCCGGACGGCGTCGGTCTCACCAGTTCCGTGCTGCACGACACGCACGGCGCGGTGGGCAGGGCGGAACAGATCCTCACGGTGCGGCCCCTCGGCGCTCGCTGACCTCCGCGCCCGTGGCACGCAGAACGGCGGCCGGTCGAGTCCTGTCCTCGACCGGCCGCCGCCGCCTAGCGCCCCCTCCCTGGGGGCCCTTTCTCAGATGCGCCGGTCGCGGTCGGTGCCGAGGTCGGTGTCGGCACCGTCGACCTCGATCTCCTCGCGGCGGAGCTCCTCGTTGACCTGAGCCTGCTCGGTCACGGTCTCCTTGTCGAGGCGGACGCGCTCGACCGGCACGGCCTCCTTCTCGACGACGGGGGTCTCGGCGTTGAGCACGACCTCGTGCTCCTCCTCGCTGATCGCGGGGCCGTCCAGCGCGTTGCCGATGTTGGCGTCGGTGATCGGCTCGCGCTCGACACGAACCTCCTCACGCGTGACCGGGACCGTCTCCGTGACGTTCTCCGTCACGACGTACTTGCGCAGGCGGGCGCGGCCCACCTCGGACTCCCGGGTGCCCACGTTGAGGCGCTCCTCGGACCGGGTCATGGCGTTGTCCGTGGTCGGGCCGGAGGTGTCGTGACCCACGGTGCCGCGCTCGTCGAAGCCGGTCGTGTCCGTCGTGCCGGTGGTCATGCCGCTGGTGGCCATGCCGGTGGTCGACTCGGTCGTCGTGGTGGTCTCGTAGCCGGCCGTCGTCCCGGTGCCGTAGCCGTAGTAGCGGTAGAGCTCCTCCTCCTCCGCGGGCGACAGGTGGCCGTCGGTGTCAATCTTCGGCGCGTCCTTCACCCGCTCCTTGCTCACGGGTACGCGGACGCCGTCGTTGGTCAGGTCCGCGTCGCGGATCGGCACGAAGGACTCCTTCGTGCCGAACAGCCCGGTCTTGACGGTCACCCATTCCGGCTGACCTGTCTCGTCGTCGAGGTAGACCTCCGACGCGGAGCCGATCTTCTGGCCGGCCTCGTCGTAGACGTCCTGGCCGATCACGCGGCTGATGGTGTCGGTGCCGATCATCGTCGTGTTGCTCCCATCCATGCACGGGGCTGGTGCGGTCACTCAATGGGGTGACCGAGATCGCTGCGGCGAAACGATCTCGGTGGAACCAACTCCGTCCGTCGAGGGCGGAACGGACGGGATCCGAGGTGGTCGGGGCGACGGCGCTCCGGCCCTCCGGTCAGTGTTTCCCCAGGTCACCGGCGGATAGGTCGCGCACGACCGGTTCGGCGGGACCCGTCGTCCGAGCTCCGCGAGCGTCGTCACTCAGCGCTATGAGGATGCTGCCCGGGCGTGTCGTACCGCTCCGTATCAACCCTTCCGCTCAGCATGTAGGGGTGCCTCCCCGTTCTCCCTACGACAACCTCGTCCACCCGCGAACCGTGAAGAAGCCGGTCCCCACCGTCGAGGCGGAGAAGGACCTCGTCGTCGAGGACCCCAGCTCCGGCTTCGTCGGCGCGGTGATCCGCTGCGAGAAGGACGTTGTCCACCTCGAGGACCGGTTCGGCAAGGTGCGCGGCTATCCGCTGGGCCCCGGGTTCTGGGTCGACGGTCGCCCCGTCGTCCTCGTCCGGCCCCAGCAGGCGGGCCCGTCGGGACCCATGCGCAGCGCGTCCGGCTCCACGTACGTGGTCGGCGCGAAGGCCCGGGTCGCCCGCGCGGGCCGGATCTACGTCGAGGGCAAGCACGACGCCGAGCTGGTCGAGAAGGTCTGGGGCCACGACCTGCGCATCGAGGGGGTGGTGGTCGAGCCGCTGCACGGGGTCGACGACCTGCCCGCCATCGTGCGCGACTTCAAGCCCCGGCAGGGACGACGGCTCGGCGTGCTCGTCGACCACCTGGTGAAGGGCTCCAAGGAGTCGCGCATCGCCAGCCAGATCATCGGCGAGCACGCGCTCGTGGTCGGGCACCCGTTCATCGACATCTGGCAGGCGGTCAAGCCGTCGGTCGTCGGGATCAAGGCCTGGCCGACCGTGCCGAAGGGCGAGTCGTGGAAGGAGGGCGTCTGCCGGCGGCTCGGCTGGGAGGACGACACCGGCTACGTGTGGGCGCAGCGCATCCTGGCCCGCGTCTCCAGCTTCACCGACCTCGAGCCCGCGCTCCTGGGCCGCGTCGAGGAACTGATCGACTTCGTCACCACCGACTGAGGTGGAATGGAGTGCCAGGGCGAGGAAACGCGTCCCTGGCACTCCGCCTCAGGCGATCCGGCGCTCCATCGGCAGCCGGGAGCGGACGGCGAACCCGGTGACGGCGACGGCCAGCAGCGGCACGAGGACGCCGACCCCCGCCAGCAGCAGCCACGGGACGTCGACCAGCGGGTGCGCCCCGTTGCCGTAGTCCGTGCTGGTCAGTGGATAGGCCACCGCGATGCCGGGTCCGACCCCGACGACGAGTCCGAGGACCGAACCCACTCCGCCGATCACCGCGGCGGACCCCATCGCGACGTACCGGCGCAGCCGGGGAGCGGCGCCGACCGCCGCCAGCGTGGCGAAGTCCGGCCGTGCCTCGGTGAGCGCCAGGCCGGTGGCCGTGAGGGTCGCGACGAGCACCAGCAGGCCGCCGAGCGCGAACAGCAGCCAGCGGGCGACCGCGAGCGGGTCGGTCCAGCCTCGTTCGACGTAGACCGACGTCGCCGATGAGAGCGCCGAGATCGACTCCTGCAACGTCCGCTCCTCCGCCGGGGTCACCGGGTCGTCCTCGCTACCCGCGACCAGGCCCTGCGGGACCGTCGGCAGCGGCAGCCGGTCGGCGAGCGCCGGAGGGACGATCACCGTCGCCGGCACGAACACGCTCGCATCCCCGTCCAGGTCGGCATCCACCTCGACCGCCGGCAGCGACACCCGGTCGATCTCCGTGCCGTTGCCCGCGTCGTCGTACTCGGCGGCGACCAGGGTGACCTGGCCGGCGTGGTCCACCGCGCCCCGGCCGAGGACGGCGACCCGCCCCGCGTCGAGAGCGCGGAATGCCTCGTCGGGCAGGCCCAGGGTGTCCAGCGCCCGCGCGGTGGCCGAGTCGGCCACCACGAGGTCGCCCTGCATCGTGACGACCGAGCCGGCGGCGTCGGGGTACCAGCGACACTCCACCAGCCCGTCGGTGCAGCCCACCGTGGTCACCGCCATGTCGCGCTGCGGTTGTCCGGGGGTGGAGTACGCCACCCCCCGGAGTTCGTGCACGTCCCGGTCGGGCATCTGCCGGCGCATCAGCTGAGCCATGTCGGTCCAGCCGTCGGCGTCGACGTCCCCGCGGACGACCACGGTTCCCATCGGTGCCTGGGCGATGTAGTCGCGGCGGCCCTGCGTGCTGTCGCTCTGGCTGCCGATCGCGAGCGCGGTCACGCCGGCGACCGTGGCCATGACGGCCGCGACCGCCGGGGCGGTGCGGCTGCGGTTCCGCGTGGCGTCCCGCAGGGCCAGCCGGCCGGCCGTGGGCAACCGGCTGCCCACCGGCGCGAGCAACCCGACCAGCCACGGAGCCGCCACGACCATGCCGACGACCAGGAGCACCGCTCCGCCCGCGACGCCCAGTTCGGTGCCCTGCGCGCCCATGACCGTGAGCACCGCACCCGCACCGGCCAGGGCGAGCCCGAGCACGGGGGACCGCCACGACGTGCGCACCTGTCCACGGCGGCCGGCCAGCGCGTTGACGACGTCGGTCCGTGCCGCCTGCCGCGCCGGGACCTCGGCCGCCGCCAGGCCGGCGACCGCCCCCACCGCCACGGTGATCAGCAGGTCGCGCACGGGCACCTCGTACGGACCGAACGAGACCGAGGACCAGTGCTCCATCAGCGGAACGGCGAGGCGCGCCGCCCCGAGACCGGCCACTGCGCCGAGCACCGCCGCACCTGCCCCCAGCACCACGCCGCTGGCCAGCACGACGCGGCGCAGGTCGCGCGGGGAGCCCCCGGTGGCGGCGATCAGGGCCAGGTCACGGCGCTGGCGACGGACGCCGACCGCGAACGCCGGCCCCGCCAGCAGCACGATCTGGAGCACGACCGAGGCGACGATCAGCGCGAGGACGGCGAACGCCTGAGCGTTGGTGGACGAGCCCTCGACGAACTCGCCCGGCATCCACTCCCGCTCCGGAGGCGGATCGGCAACCACTTCCCGGGACACCACGACCAGGCCCTTCTGGTTGAGCGCCCGGACGGCGGGCCAGTTCAGCCCACCGGGCACCGTCGCCAGATAGGTGGTGCGCGAGGCATCCAGCAGCGTCGCGCCGCTCGGTGGCACGACGAGGAACGGGTCGGAGGATCCGCTCGGTGAGCGCACCACGCCGACGACCGTCACCGGGACGTCGTCGCGGGTGAGTGTCAGCTCGTCGCCGACATCCACCCCTCGGGCGGCGATCTGACGGCTGACCGCGATCTCGTCGTCCGCCCGGGGAAAGCGACCGTCCAGCAGCGTCAGAGCGCCGTCCAGGGCCGGATCCGACAGGTCTTCGGCGAGGCCGGCCACTTCTGCGTAGCCCGCGTCGGTGCGGTAGGACACCTTTCCCTCCACCGTCGGGAGGAGCGCCGACCCCGGCGGCAGGAGGGCGGCCACGTCGGCCGCGGTCCACGGCGGATCGGCCGCCGGCGACGGTGTGACCGTTGCGCCCGTCGACGGATCGGCCCAGACCTGCTCCCGCGACTCGCCGGAGATCCGGGCGTCGGAGGCCCCGAGGGTGGCCGGCAGCGCCTCCACCGGAGTGACCTCGTTGGTGCGGTACAGGGTGTCGATGCCGACGACGGCCATCACCGGCAGGCCCACCATCGCCAGCACCAGCAGCGTCCGGCCCCGGTGCCGCAGGGCGTCGCGGCGGGCGATCCGCAGGGCGAGGCGCCACCGCACCAGCCAGCTGGTCACGCCGCGCCGCCGGTGCTCAGCAGCGACTCCGCGCCGGCGATCGGCCCGCTCTGGTCGACGACGACGCCGTCCCGCAGGAACACGACCCGGTCGGCCCAGGCGGCGTGCCGGGCCTCGTGCGTCACGAGCACACCCGCCGCGCCGGCCTCGCAGCGGCCGCGCAGGACCCGCAGCACCTCCTCGCCGGTGGCCGAGTCCAGGGCGCCGGTGGGCTCGTCGGCCAGCAGGAGCCGGCGGGGACCGACGAGGGCGCGGGCGATCGCCACGCGCTGCTGCTGGCCGCCCGACATCTCGTCCGGGAACCGGTGGGCGAGGTCGGCGACCCCCACCTCCTCCAGTGCCTTCACCGCCTCGCGACGGGCGAGGCGGCTGCGCACACCGTCCAGTTCCCGCGGGAGGGCGACGTTCTCGACGGCCGAGAGCGAAGGCAGCAGGTTGAGGTCCTGGAAGACGTAGCCGACGCTCCGACGGCGGACGGCGGCGCCCGCGGCGGCCGACAGGGTCGCGAGGTCGCGGTCCTCCACCAGCACCTGGCCCGCCGTGGGTGTGTCGAGCCCGCCGGCGATGTGCAGCAGCGTGGACTTGCCCGATCCGGACGGGCCCATGACCGCGACCAGTTCGCCCGCGTGCACGGCGAGGTCGATGCCGCACAGGGCGTGCACCACCGACGAGCCCTGCCGGTGCTCACGGGTGACGCCGCTCAGGAGCAGCACCGGCGAGCTCATCGCCGTCCCCGCTTCCCGGCCGGCACTGCCTCGGCGACGGCGGGAGCCGGCGCCGGGGTCAGGGGCGTCTCTCCGCGGCGGGCCGCCGCTCGGGCGACCCTCGTCTCGCAGTGGTCGAGCCAGCGGATCTCGGCTTCCGCCCGGAACAGCAGGTGGTCCAGCACCAGCGACCAGGCCAGGTCGCCGGGATCGCCGTCGGCACGCGTCTTCAGCCGGGTCAGCTCCTGCAGCGACGTCATGGTCGCCGCGCGCTGGGTCTGGACGACGGAGACGACGTCCACGCCCGGGGTGGAGACGGCCAGGGCGAGCTTGATCGCCAGCTCGTCGCGGGGAGCGCCGTGCCGGGTGACCGGGGAGGTGAACCACGACGTGAGCTCGCGGCGGCCCTCGTCGGTGATCCGGTAGGCGATGCGGCCGTCGCTGTCCGGGTCGCCGTCCTGGGCGACCAGGCCGTCGCGGGCGAGACGGTCGAGGGTCGTGTAGACCTGCCCGACGTTCAGCGGCCAGGTCTCCCCGGTCGCCGCGTCGAACTCGGCGCGCAGTTGGTATCCGTGACTGGGCCCGCGCTCGAGAAGGGCCAGCAGTCCGTGCCTGATCGACATGGATACGGAGTATGCATACTCGGTATGCCGAAGGGAAGAGCTCTCACCGCGCGTCCTCGAAAACGCGCGGTGCCCCGCGGCGCGGGGGCCGGAGGCCTCCCGCCGCGGGGCACGAAACGGCTCAGCTCAGCGACACGCGGCACATGGCCGCGGTGTGATGCGGAGCATCACGAAGGGATGTAGTCGAACTCGTCGGGGTTCGGGCCGGTGCGCTCGCCGCGGTCGAGGGCGGTGATGGCGGTCATGTCCGCCTGGTCGAGCTCGAAGTCGAAGAGCTCGAAGTTCTCCTTGATCCGGCCCGGGTTCACCGACTTCGGGAAGACGACGTCCCCGCGCTGGATGTGCCAGCGAAGCGTCACCTGCGCCGGGGTCCTCCCCAGCTTCTCCGCGATGCCGCCGATGACCGGATCGTCGGCCACCTTGCCGCGCGCGATCGGCGACCACGCCTCGGTGACGATCTCGTGGTCGGCGTCGAACGCCCGCACCTCGTCCTGCACCAGGTACGGGCTGACCTCGATCTGGTTGACCGCCGGGGTCAGCTCCGAAGCGGCGAACACGTTGCGCAGGTGGGCGGGCTGGAAGTTCGAGACGCCGACCGCCTTCGCCCGGCCGCTGGCGTAGATCTCCTCCATCACCTTCCACCGCTTGACGTAGTCGCTCACGGCGGGCAGCGGCCAGTGGATGAGGAACAGATCGAGGTAGTCGAAGCCGAGGTCGGCGAGGCTCTGGTCGAACGACCGGAGGATGTCGTCGCGCTCCTGCCGGTTGTTGTTGAGCTTGCTGGTCACGAAGACCTCGCCGCGGTCGATCCCCGACTCGCGGACGGCCTGCCCCACCTCCTTCTCGTTGCCGTACATCTGCGCGGTGTCGATGTGCCGGTAGCCCGTCTCCAGCGCTGTCCGGGTCGCCTCAGCCGTGTCGGCGGGCTTGATCTGGAAGACGCCGAACCCGAGCTGGGGGATCTCGACGCCGTTGTTGAGCCGAATGGTGGGCACGGATGCCACAGGGAGTTCCTCTCGATCGATGGGGCGCCACGCACAGCGACAGAGGGCGCGCGGCCTGCCGACGGGACCGCTACCCGGCGGCGGGATGCTCAATCCGACCGGCGGCCCCGGGCACCGGCGGGCGCGCCTCCCGGCGGAGCAGCGGCAGCGCGACCAGCGCGAGCAGCGCGGCCACGGCAGCAGCGACCGCGGGCACGGCGAAGGCGGTCTCCGCACCCCACCGGTCGACGGCGGAACCGGACACCGCGGATCCGGCGGTGACGCCCAGGGTCAGCCCGGTGACCACCCAGGTCAGCGCCTCGGTGAGACCCGAGCGAGGCACCCGCGACTCCACCAGCGACATGCCCGAGACCAGCACGGGCGCGATGGACAGACCGGCGACGAACCCGGCGACGATGAGGCCGGGGAGCGAGCCGACGGCCAGCACCCCCTGGACGACGACGCCGAAGAACACCGCGCAGCTCACGTAGCGGGTGACGAGCGTTCCGGGCAGCCGGACGACGCCGTACACCAGGCCGGCGACGAGGCTGCCCCCGGCGAAGGCGGCCAGCGCCACCCCGGCGAGCGCGGGGGCGTCCTGGGCGTCGGCGAAGCCCACGACGACGACGTCTATGGCCCCGAAGACGCAGCCGATCGCGACGTAGACGGTGGCGACGACCAGCACGGTCGGGAGGAGCAGGACCGACCTCCAGCCGGAGCCGCCGGCCTCGGGCGGGTGGACCGGCGGCTCCGTCTCCCGCAGTCCGGCCAGCCACAGGCCGCCGACGAAGCCGGTGATCACCCCGGTCATGAAGCCGACCGGCGGATTGATCAGCGTGGCGAGCAAGGTCACCATCGGCGGCCCCACGACGAAGACGACCTCGTCGATCACCGACTCCAGCGCGAACGCAGTCTGCCGTCGCTCCGCGTCGAGCGCGTGCGCCCACCGGGCACGCACCGAGGACCCGACGTTGGGGCCGCAGGCTCCGGTCGCACCGGCCAGCACGAACCAGACCCACTGGGGCGCGCCCAGGACGACGACCGCGACGAACGCCGTCCCGAAGACGAGGTAACCGGTGAAGGCCCACCTCAGGACGACGCCCTGCCCGCGCCGGTCCATGGCGCGGGCCCACATCGGGCTGAACACGGAGCCGACCAGGGCGAGCGTTCCCGCCACGGCGCCGGCCAGGCCGTAGCTGCCCGTCGCGCCCTTGACCAGCAGGACCGTGCCGAGGCCGAGGATCGGCATGGGAAGGCGGGCCAGCCATCCCGCGAAGCAGAACGCCCGCGAGCCGGGGACCTCGAACAGGCGGGCGTAGGGACGGAAGACGGTGCGGGCCGACACGTGGTTCTCGCGCTCTCTGGCCACAAGCGAGTGCGGGTAGTCCTCCGCCGGTCTCTCGGGTGGCGGCCCGACGGTAGCGCGGCCCGCGCCGGCGTCGCAGCGGTGGTCGTCGCGAGCGGACGCGGGCGTGTCGCAACCCCTACTCGCTTGAAGCTTCATGCAAGTGTGAGGCGCCGCACAACTCCGACCGGAAGGCCCTCCGTGACCCTCAGTGCCCGCCGCACCGCCGGCCGCCTCGCGACTGCCGCCCTCGCCGTCGCCCTCACGCTCACGCCGGGCATCGCCCTCGCATCCGGCGGCGACGACTCCGGCGGTGGGGACTCCGGCGGTGGGGACTCCGGCGCGGCCACCGTCACCGCGACCGCCGGGGACTTCGCCGTCACGGTGGAAGGCCGCTCGTACAACCCGGCCGTCGGCCGCGAGACCCGCCTCAAGGACGTCGTCCCCACCCGTCCGATCGCCGTACGCGGCGTGCACGTGGGCTTCACCGTCGACCCGGCCACCCTCGGCGTCCTCGACTACTCGCTCACCGGAGCGCCCGATCCGCAGCGGATGGTCACCTCGCCCACCGTGGTGTTCGCGTCCAAGGTGCCCACCCTGAGCGCCGCACAGCTGCGGAACGTGCGGCTCACCGAACTCCGTCTCCAGGACGACGTCCTGGTCGTCACCTTCACGACCGCCGCGGGGAAGTTCAAGATCCAGGCGAAGGACGCACCCCAGGGCGGCGTGTTCCAGATGGAGCAGGAGTTCGGCGTGCCCGTGGAGTTCGTGCACACGCTCGGCAGCGGGCTCTTCTACTTCGTCAACGGGTTCACCGGCAAGGTCAACTTCGGCGACGGACTCAGCGGCGACGACACCCACCAGATGCTGCTCGGCAAGGACAGCCCGCAGGTGGCCACGAAGACCTACCAGGACGGGACGACGACCCGGTGGACCGTCCAGTCCGGCGGCCGCCTGGGCGGCGTGCTCGGCGAGGATGCGATCGAGCTCTCCGCCGGCGCCACCAACTGCACCTCCGACTGCCAGGCACGCAACCGCATCCAGGGCTCCCTGACGGTGCCGTCCGACCCCACGGACCCGACGCCGATCGGCTGATCAGAGACGACCGCAGCGGGGGACGGCCGGGAACCGGTCGTCCCCCGCTCGCGTCCGCCGGGTGCCGAGACGTCGTTCCCGCCACTACATTCGAGGGGTGACCAGGAAGCCGCTGCCCGATCCGTGGGTGCGGCCTGCCCATCCCGCGCCGGGCGACACGGTGCCCGGCACCGGCGGCCTGGTCGACCGGCACGGCCGCGTGGCCACCGATCTGCGGGTCTCGCTGACCGACCGCTGCAACCTGCGCTGCACGTACTGCATGCCGCCCGAGGGCCTGGACTGGCTGCCCAAGGTCGAGGTGCTCACCGACGAGGAGATCGTCCGGCTGGTGCGGATCGGGGTGGAGCAGCTGGGCATCCGCGAGGTGCGCTTCACCGGCGGCGAGCCGCTCCTGCGCCCGGGCCTCGTGGGCATCGTGGCCGCCGCCACCGCCCTGCACCCCCGGCCCGAGGTCAGCCTCACCACCAACGCGATCGGCCTGGCCCGGGTGGCCCCTGCGCTGGCCGCCGCGGGTCTGGACCGCATCAACGTCAGCCTCGACACCCTCGACCGCGAACGGTTCCAGCAGCTGTCCCACCGCGACCGGCTGGACGACGTCCTCGCCGGCCTCGCCGCCGCCCACGCCGCCGGGCTGACCCCGGTGAAGGTCAACGCCGTCCTGCTGCGGGGCATCAACGAGGTGGACGCGCTGCCGCTGCTCGACTTCTGCCTGGAGCACGGCTACCAGCTACGGTTCATCGAGCAGATGCCGCTGGACGCCCACCACGCGTGGACCCGCGGCGAGATGGTCACCGCCGAGGACATCCTGGAGCGGCTCTCGGCCGGTCACACGCTCACGCCCGACACGGAGGACCGCGGCTCGGCGCCCGCCGAGCGCTGGCTGGTCGACGGCGGCCCGGCCACCGTCGGCGTCATCGCCTCGGTGACCCGCTCGTTCTGCGGCGCCTGCGACCGCACCCGGCTGACCGCCGACGGGCAGATCCGCAACTGCCTGTTCGCCCGCGAGGAGTCCGACCTGCGGACGGCGATGCGCGAGGGCGCGACCGACGCCGAGCTGGCCGACCGCTGGCGGATAGCCACGCTGGCCAAGCTGCCGGGCCACGGCATCGACGACCCGAGCTTCCTGCAGCCCAGCCGGCCGATGTCGGCGATCGGCGGTTGAGCGTGACCGTCACGGTGCGCTACTTCGCCGGGGCGCGGGCCGCCGCGGGCCTCGACACCGAGATCCGCGAGGCGTCGTCCCTCGACGAGCTCGTCGGGCAGATCGTGGCCGCGCACGGCGAGAAGCTCGAACGCGTGCTCACCGCGTGCTCGTTCCTCATCGACGGAACCACCACCCGGGACCGGGCGTCGGCGCTCGCACCCGGAGCGACGGTCGACGTCCTACCCCCTTTCGCCGGAGGTTGATCGGACATGGGCATCTTCGACAAGGTGAGGGCCAAGGCGGAGGAGCTGCTCGGCCGCGCCGAACAGGTCTACGGGGAGTCGCACGGCGACGCCGCCGCGACCGTCGCCGGTGAGGCGCACGTCATGGAGGCCGAGGCCGAGGAGGAGGCCGCCGACCGAAAGGCGACAGGGCCGGACGACGACGGGCTCGCGGGCGCCCGCTGAGGTGGTGCGCGCCGAGCAGGTGACCGGCCCGGTCGCCCACCACGCCGAGGGCCCGGTCTGGTCGCCGTGCTGGGGCGGCCTGCGGTGGGTGGACATGCTCGCCGGCGACGTCCTGTCGCTCGGGGCCGACGGGTCGGTGGGACGTCGGCACGTCGGCGCGGTGGCCGCGGCGCTCCGGCCCCGTCGCGGCGGTGGCGCGGTGATCGCCGTCGAGCGCGGTTTCGCCCTGGAGGAGCCGGACGGGTCCCTCACCCGGCTCGACCCGGTATGGGACGACGAGAGCGTGCGCATGAACGAGGGCGGCTGCGATCCGGCCGGCAACTTCTACTGCGGGTCAATGGCCTACGACCAGGCGCGGGGCGCGGGCGCGCTGTACCGACTCGACCGCGACGGCACGGTGCACCGGGTCCTCGACGAGGTGACCGTCTCCAACGGGCTCGAGTGGAGCCCCGACGGCTCGCTGGCCTACTACGACGACACGGACGCCCACCGGACCGACGTCTTCGACTGGTCGCCCGAGACGGGGCTGACCGAACGTCGTCCGTTCGTGCGGTACGGGCAGGACGAGCGCCCCGACGGCCTGACCGTCGACGCCGAGGGCGGCGTGTGGGTGGCGTTCTACGGCGGGAGCGCGGTGCGCCGGTACCCCCCCGAGGGCCGGCTGGACGCCGTCGTCGAGCTGCCCACACCGCACGTCACGGCGTGCACGTTCGGCGGCCCGGAGCTCGACGAGCTCTACATCACCGCGTCGGCCGAGAACCGGGAGGATGATCCGATGGCCGGCTCGCTGTTCCGCGTCGTCCCCGGGGTGCGCGGCCGACCGGTGCGGGAGTTCGCCGGCTGATTCGTCGTCGTCGGATAGCTCACCGCGACGTGACCGGCGCGTAACGCTTTCGGGAACGGCGTGGCGCCCGAATGCCGTGGGGCGAGGCGCGGAATCCGGGACGGCGGCCCCGTGACGCAGAACACTCGGCTCCGGCTGGGCAGCGCCGCGCCGTGGCGCCCCCCGAACGGTCCGTCCGGACATCGCCCACCCTCGATCATGCGGAGACGACGCCATGACGCGATCCCACGACGACCTCACCATCCAGATCGAGCAGGACGGGCGGACCGTGGCCACGGCCGAGGTTCGTCCCGCCGATGACGCCGGAGTCGTCCACTCCGATCTGCACGTCGAGGCCGGCCAACTGCCCGGCGGCACGCGCACCCGTCTGGTGGACGCGGTCCTCGAGCATCCTCAGGTGGACGAGGCCGACCGGCTGCTGGCGACGATGCCGCTCGGTGACACCGAGATGCTCGACCGGGTACGCGAGCGCTGCGACGACGTGGCAGCCCATGCGGCAGGGGCCACCAAGATCGTCGAGGCCCGGCTCGGGCACGGGCGCTGAGCCCCCGCGCTCAGGGGCAGGCGACCCATTCCTCCTCGCCGTCGGTGAAGACCTGCCGCTTCCAGATCGGCAGCCGCTTCTTCACCTCGTCGACGAGCTCGGCGCAGGCGGCGAACGCCTCACCGCGGTGGGAGGCGCTGACCGCGCAGGCCAGCGCGACGTCGCCGATACCGAGCAGCCCGATCCGGTGCGACACCGCGACGGCGTGGATGCCGGGTCGGGCCGCGAACTCCTCCGCGAGCTCGACGATGACCTCGGTCGCCGTCGGGTGGCCCACGTACTCCAGCTCCGTCACCGACCGTCCGCCGTCGTGGTCGCGGACCACGCCGGCGAAGGAGACGACGGCGCCGGCGGCCTTGTCGGCGACGGCGTCCTCGTGCTCGGCGACCGACAGCGGCACGTCGACGACCTGGGCGATCACGGCGCCGAAGGTACTCCGGACGGCGGGACGTCGAGGTCGGTCGGATCGGCCAGGCCCGTGCAGTCCACCTCCGTCGCCCGGTGCGCCGAAAGGTAGCGGCGGGCTCCCTCGTCGCCGGTCAGCGTCTCGATGACGCCGTCCCAGTGGTCGCGGCCGAGCAGCACCGGATGACCGCGCACCCCGTCGTAGGCGGCCACCGCGAGGGCGTCCGGCGCGGCGTACCCGGCCACCCGCGCCACGGCCTCGGGCGTCATGCCGGGCATGTCGACGAGGGTGACGAGCGCCGCGTCGACCCGGCCGGGCCACCCGCGCAGCCCGTCGAGCCCGGTGCGCAGCGAGGAGGCCATGCCGGTCTCCCAGTCCTTGTTCGCCAGCACCGTGGCGCCGTCCAGGTTCGCCTGCCGCCAGACGTCGACCGCCCGCGCGCCGAGCACCACGAGCACCGGGTCGCACACCGCCCGCGCCGTCCGCACCGCCCGCTCGACGAGCAGGCTGCCCTCGTACTCGACCAGCGCCTTCGGCATCCCGTAGCGGCGGCCGCCCCCGGCGGCGAGGACGACGGCGGCGACGGTGGTCGGGCGCTCGGTCACCCGGCCACCCTCCCAGACGGCGTCACCGGGCGTAGACCGCGACCTCGGAGGCCTTGACCGTCGCCCAAACCTCCACGCCCGGCGCCAGCCCGAGCTCGGCAAAGGCCGTCGCGGTGACGTCGGCGACCAGCGGCACCTGCCCCGCGAGCTCGCAGCGCACCGTGCTCCCGTGCGGCGTGGCCCCGACCAGCCGAGACGGCCAGACGTTGCGCGGGCTGCCGTCCGGACGGCTCAGATACAGGGCCACCGACTCCGGGCGGACGGCGGCGAAGACCGCACCCACGGCCTCCTCGGCGACGGCGACGACTCCCCCGTCGTCCAGTCGGACGGTGCGGCCCTCCCCTGTGCCCGACAGCAGCGACAGTCCCGCCAGCCGGGCGACGTAATCGGTGCGTGGGCGGCTGTTGACCTCGGCCGGCGTGCCGGCCTGCACGACCTGGCCCTGCTCCACGACGACGACCCGGTCGGCCAGCGCCATCGCGTCGACCGGGTCGTGGGTGACCAGGACGGTGCCGCCGCGGAACTCGGCGAGGTGCCGGCGCAGCTCGGCCCGGACCGTCAGCCTGGTACGGGCGTCGAGCGCCGACAGCGGCTCGTCCAGGAGCAGCAGGTCCGGCTCGCCGACGAGCGCCCGCGCCAGGGCCGCCCGCTGCGCCTGCCCGCCCGAGAGCTGGGCCGGCCGCTGGTCGCCCATCCCCTCGAGTCCGACGCGCTCCAGCCAGGCGCCGGCGGTAGCGCGAGCGTCTGCCCGCCGGGTGCCGCGCGTGCGCAGCCCGAAGGCGACGTTGTCCGCGACGGTGAGGTGGGGGAAGAGCAGCGCGTCCTGGAACACCATCCCGAGCGCGCGTCGGTGCGGGGGCAGGTGGATCCCCGCCGGGACGTCGTCCCAGACCCCGCCGGCCACGGCGATCCGGCCGTCGTCCGGCGGCAGCAGCCCGGCCAGCACCCGCAGGAGCGTGGACTTGCCGGCCCCGTTCGGCCCGAGGACGGCGACCACCTCGCCGCCGGCAACCGCGAGGCCGACCGCCAGGTCCAGCGACCCCCGGCGCAGCCGCACCGACGCCTCGAGGCTCACGGGGCGGCCCGCCCGAGCCACCGGCCGCGCAGGAGGAGCAGGGTGCCCACCGAGACGGCCAGCAGCACGAGCGAGAGCGCGATCGCCGCCTCGGGATCGCTCTGCAGGGCCAGGTACACCGCGAGCGGCATCGTCTGCGTCGTCCCCGGGAAGTTGCCGGCGAACGTGATCGTCGCGCCGAATTCCCCCAACGCCCGGGCCCAGCACAGCACCGCCCCGGCGGCGACGCCCGGCGCCACCAGCGGCAGGGTGACCCGGCGGAAGGTGGTCCAGCGGTCGGCGCCCAGGGTCGCGGCGACGTCCTCGAACCGGGCATCGGCCGCCCGCAGGGCCCCTTCGACGCTGATCACCAGGAACGGCATGGCGACGAAGGCCTCGGCGATCACGACGGCGGCCGTGGTGAACGGGATCGTGATGCCGAAGGCCTCGAACAGCCACTGCCCCACGATGCCGCGCCGGCCGAGCACGAGGAACAGCGCCACCCCGCCCACGACGGGTGGCAGCACCAGGGGCACCGTGACGAGGGCGCGCAGGAGTGAGCGGCCGCGCGCCGTCGAGCGGGCGAGCACCCATGCCAGCGGCACGCCGAGCACCACCGACACGAGGGTGGCCAGGCTCGCCGTGACCAGCGACAGCCGCAGCGCCAGCCCTACCCCGGGCGCCGTGAGGGCCGGACCCAGCGACGACCACGGCGTGCGGATCAGCAGGCCGACGAGCGGCAGGACGAGGAACGCGACGGCGAGCACTGCCGGCACGAGCAGCGGCACCGGGACGGGGGCCCGGTCCCGGGCCCGCGTCACGGAGCCCGGAAGCCGGCGTCCGCCAGCGCCTTCTGCCCCTCGTCGGACGTGACCAGCTCGACGAACGCCTGCGCGGCAGCGGGGTTCGGCGCCGCCCGGAGGGTGCAGATCGGGTACTTGTTGACCGCCTGCTCGGCCTCGGGGAACTCGATGCCTTCGACACGGTTGCCGGCGGCGAGGACGTCGGTCGCGTAGACGAGCGCGGCGTCGACCTCGCCCAACTGCACCTTGGTCAGCGCCGCCTTCACGTCCTCTTCGAGGGTGTCGGGCCGCGCCGTGATCCCGGCCGCCTGGAAGACCTTCGTCGCCGCGGCACCGCAGGGCACATCGGGCGCGCACAAGGCCAGGACGGGGTGCGGTCTCGCGAAGTCCGCCAGGCCGGTGATCCTCGCCGGATTGCCCTTCGGGACGGCGATCTCGAGCACGTTCTCCGTGAAGATCGTCGGGTCCTCACCCTGGAGCCCGGCGTCCGTGACGACCTTCATCTGATCCTCGTTGGCAGAGGCGAAGACGTCGGCGGGCGCGCCCTGGGCGATCTGGGTGGCGAGCGCCGAGCTGCCGGCGAAGTTGAACCGAATGTCGAGGTCGGGGTCGTCGGCCTTCAGCTGGTCGCCGAGCTCGCTGAAGACCTCGGTGAGCGACGCGGCGGCGAACACCGTGAGCGTTCCGGTCAGCGCGCCGTCCGACAACGACGACGCAGTGCGGGAGGGGATGGCGTCGGCCGAGGAGCCGCTGCACGCGGTCAGGCCCATCAACACCGCCGCGGACAGCGTCAGCAGGCCACGCGTCCTCATCCCACTCCCTTCTCGATCCGCACCTGCGGATCAGCAGACCAGAAGCATCCGCGCCTGCGCAAGTTCGATCCTCAGGTCTACCGCAGCAGCGGCCTCAGGGCACGTCCACGCTGACCTGCGTGGCCTTCACCGTCGCGACGGCGCGGACCCCTGGCTCGAGGCCGAGCTCGTCGGCCGCCTCGCGCGACATGAGGGAGACGACGCGGAAGGGGCCGGCCTGGATCTCCACCTGCGCCATGACCGTGTCGCGCACGACCCGGGTGACGATGCCGGTCAGCCGGTTGCGGGCCGACGACCAGCGGGTGGTGCCTGGTTCCGGTGGCTCGTGCAGCTGGGCCGCGACCCGGGCCAGTTCTGCACCGTCGACCACGGCCGGCCCTCCGCCTTCGCGGCGTGCGGGCAGCCGGCCGCTGTCGATCCAGCGCCGAACCGTGTCGTCGCTGACGCCGAGCAGGTCCGCGGCCTCGGCGATCCGGTAGGAAGCGGCCACGGCCAGACCCTAGACGGCGTCTCGCGCACGACCCCGGACCCTGTGGACGCCCCGCCGCTGTCCACAGCCGGCACGGCGTCGCGTCGTCACCTCCGGGCACCATGCCCCGCATGTCGAACGACGCATGGCTCATCCAGCTCCTGCGACACGGCGCGCTGCCGGACGCCGGCGTGGCCCAGGAGCTCGCGGCCATGCTGGCCACGCGTGCCCCCTCGATCGACGACGACGGGTTCGTCACCCGGACGCTCCTCACCGCCCTGGACGAGACGTGGGAGCGCGGCTGGCAGCCGACCGACGTCGTGCACCTCGCCCGACGGGAGGCGACGACGGGCTCCGTGCCCCTGGTCGTGGCCCTGATCGGCGAGCACGCGCGGCGCAGTGACGCCGGTTTCCGCGCCCCGGACGCCTGGGTGGAGCAGCTGTCGGAGCTGGGCGCTCTCGCACCGGGCGATCCGTTCGTGGTCGGTAGCTGGCACCGGGCCGAGCGGCGGGCGCCGGCAGAGGCGTGGCGGATCGTGCTGCAGCTCGCGGGTGTGCTGCACACCGCCGTCCGGCTCGAGACGCTGCTGCCGCCGCCGTCGCGATGGGGGCCCCGCCGCTCCCGCGCGGTCGCGGACCCGGCTCGCAGTGACGACCGCGTGCTCCGCCGGATCCGCGGCCTGCTGGCCAAGGCCGAGTCGACCCAGTTCCCGGACGAGGCGGAGTCGCTGACCGCCAAGGCGCAGGAGCTGATGACGCGGCACGCGGTCGACGCGGCGATCCTCGAGGCCGACCGGCCGGCGGAAGGTCACGCGGTGGACACCAGGCGCGTGCACGTCCGGGATCCCTACGTCCGCGCCAAGATGCAGCTGCTGGCAGCCGTCGCGGAGGCCAACGACGTCCGCCTGGTCTGGTACCCGGGCCTCGGGATCGCCAACCTGGTCGGGGTTGGGTCCGACGTGGCCGCCGTGGAGCTGCTGTTCACGTCCCTGCTCCTGCAGGTGGCGCAGGCGCTGACTGCCGCCGAGCGTCCACTCGGGCGACGGTCGGCGTCGCGGTCGTTCCGGAGGGCCTTCCTCCTCGGTTACGCGCACCGGATCGGCGAGCGGCTCCAGGCGGCCAGGCGGCGTGCCACGGCGGAGGCAGTGGCCGAGCACGACGTCGACCTGCTCCCGGTGCTGCGCAGCCGGCAGGCGGCGGTCGAGCAGCGGGTCACCGAGCTCTTCCCCCACGTGCGGGCCACCCGGAGCCGGGCGTCGGTCGACGCCGGCGGTTGGTACGCCGGACAAGAGGCGGCCGAACGCGCCGATGTCGGACACCGCAGATCATCCCTGCGCTGACCGGTCGACGCTTCCGCGGAAGCGTCGCGCCGAGAACCACCACCACGTCCAAGCCGGCTGCCCGGTCCTGCTCAGCCCACCCGGGCCGTGCCGGACGCTTCCGCGGAAGCGCCGGACCGCAAGACACCACGACGTCCAAGCCGACTGCCCGGCCTGCTCAGCCTTTCCATGGCCGTGCCGGGCGCTTCCGCGGAAGCGCCGGACCGCAAGACACCACGACGTCCAAGCCGACTGCCCGGCCTGCTCAGCCTTTCCATGGCCGTGCCCGGCGCTTCCGCGGAACCGTCGCGCCGAAAAGCACCACGCCGTCCAGGCCGACCGCCCGACCCTCCTCAGGCCTCCCGGGCCGTGCAGGACGCTTCCGCGGAAGCGTCGCGGCGCCGCATATCGTCGGTCGACGGCACCCACATGCCCCTTGCTGCCGACGCTGCCGCAGTCGCGGGTCGAGCCGATCCTGCCGGTTCCCGGAGCACCGTCGTGACGATTCCGCGGAAGCGTTCACGACGGGCGGTCAGGGCCCGACGCGCCCCGGCGGCCGCTTCCGCGGGCGCAGGTCCAGCCGGCCTCGCGAGCCCGCCGTGGGTGACGATTCCGCGGCAGCGTCACCACGATCTGACCAGCGGTTTCTGTCAGAGGCCCCGCCTAACATCCGAACATGGGTTCGATCATTGAGGCCGAGCATCCGTCTGGATCGCCGCTGCCCGAGCTGGCTCGGGCGATCACCGCCGGGGCGGTCCGCCTGGCCGCGGCGACCGCGGCTTGGCTACGCCTCGTCGCAGAGTTCGACGAGCGCGGCGGCTGGCACGGGGTGGGCATCACCTCATGCGCGCAATGGATGTCCTGGCAATGCGGCATGTCCCCGGTGACGGCGCGCGAGCACGTCCGGGTGGCGCGGACGCTGCGCGGGCTGCCCAGGATCGCCGCCGCATTCGACGCCGGGCGGCTGTCCTATGCCAAGGTGCGGGCGCTGACCCGGATCGCCGCCCCGGACTGCGAGGCCGAGCTGCTGGAGTTCGCCTGCTCGGCAACGGCGTCGCAGACCGAACGGTTCTGTCGCGCATGGCGGCGGGCCGACGACGATCCTGGTGACCCCGCGGGGATGCCCGAGGTCGGAGAGTCCTTCGAACACTGGACCGACGACCAGGGCTACCTGACGCTCAAGATCCGCATGCGCTCCGAAGCCGGCAACGCGCTGCTGACCCGGATCGACTCGCTGGCCGAGCGCGAGGCCCGCCGCGAGCGTGCGCAGAACAAGAAGGCACAGGCCCTCCACGAGCAGATCCGCAGCGCGGGCGGCACGGTCGACAGGACCGTCGCCGAACGCTGCCTCGACGACGCAGCCGCCGGTCGGGTCCCCGAACGCGCCGCCGCCCGGCGCATCTCCGCCCTGGGCTCACTGGCCGACGCCCGCATTCATCTGGACCGCCGCCCCGGCGACCCGCCCCGACGAGAGGTCGTCGTGCACGTCGACGCCGCCGTTCTCGCCGACGACACCGCCGCCGGGCGCGCGCACTTCGAGGGCGGTTCGGCGATCACCGGCGCGCAAGCGCGCCGCATGCTCTGCGAAGCCACCGCCGTCGTCATGCTCGAGCAGGGCCACGAGCCCCTGGCCGTCGGTCGACGCAAGCGCCGCGGCACCGCAGCCCAGCGGCGCGCCCTGCTGCGCCGCGACGGCGGCTGCGCCCGGCCGGGCTGCCCCGAGACCCGCATCGAACGCCTACACGTCCACCACATGCGGCACTGGCTATTCGGCGGGCGTACCGAACTGGCCAATCTCGTGTTGCTCTGCGACGTCGACCACGGTCTCGTCCACGACTATGACCTCGTCCTGAGCCGGCACGACGGCCGGCTGATCGTCCTCACAGCCGACGGACGTCACATCTGGGGCACCGCCGACGCGGCCTTCACCGTCGGCCTGGCCGGCGCGGACGCCCACCGAACTGCCGAACAAGCCGAGGGCAGGACCCCCTTCGTCGGCGTGCACCCCATCGACGAGCTGGTCGGCCGGCGACCGACTGACGCACCCTCGGTCGCCGAGAACCTTGACGTCGCCGCCGACCCTGACGCCGTCGACGACCCCGAGAGCCTTCCGCCACTCGCCCGAACCGTCCGCCGCCTCCACGCGCCGCACCTCCCGGGTGGGCGAAGCGCCCGCGAACGACGCCACGCCTCGCCCGTCGGGGGCCCCCGCCAAGCCGGGCGTCCCGCCGGCCGGAGCTCGGATCGCCTGGTCAGGCGCCGAGGAGCCCACCGGACCGGGCCCGCACCAGAGGCGGCCCGCCTCGGCCGCGTCCTCTTCCCCGACGGCGAGCCGCACCTCGCCGATTCCCTCCAGGAGCGCTACGACCGCATGGATCTCCGCCACGCCATCGGGGTGCTCATGGGTAACCGAGACCTCGCCCGGCGCCTTGCCACCGAAGCGGGGCTCGCCACCGAAGCGGGGCTCGCCACCGAAGCCGGGCTTTCCACCGAAGCCGGGCTTTCCACCGAAGCCGGGCTTGCCACCTAAGCCGGGCTTGCCACCGAAGCCGGGCTTGCCACCGAAGCGGGACAGGCGCCGAAGCAGGAGTCGCCGTGACCCGGTGGGCACGCTTCCGCGGAAGCGCCGAAACCAACCGGCCGCCGGGAGGGTGCGGTGGCGGGCCACACCGTTTGGCGGTCAGGGGCCGAGGGCAGCCTCCCCCGGTGTCACCACGCCGACAGACGACTGACGACGACAACCCTGCCGGCAACTCGGCCTCGGTGCGCACGCGCCGCATCCGCGAATTCGCCCGCGACGTCCTCGGCTTCGCGGACTTCCGGCCGGGCCAGGAGGCGGCGATGCAGGCCGTGGTGTCGGGACGGGACACCCTCGCGGTCCTGCCGTCGGGCGCCGGGAAGACGGCGGTCTACCAGGTCGCGGGCCAACTGCTCGACGGCCCGGTCATCATCGTCTCGCCGCTCATCGCCCTGCAGCGCGACCAGGTCGACCGCCTCGCCGAGGTCGAGGACCGTGCCGGCCGGGCCGCCCAGCTGAACTCCACCCTCTCCGCCGGCGACCAGCGCGAAGTCCTCGAGTCCCTGGAGGACGGAACGGTCCGCTTCGTCTTCCTGGCGCCCGAGCAGCTGGGCAAGCCCGAGGTCGTCGACGCGCTGCGCGAGGCCAAACCCGCCCTGTTCGTCGTCGACGAGGCGCACTGCGTCTCCGCGTGGGGGCACGACTTCCGGCCCGACTACCTGCGGCTCGGCAGCGTGATCGAGCAGCTCGGCCATCCGACGGTCCTGGCTCTCACCGCCACCGCCGCCCCGCCCGTGCGCGCCGAGATCGTCGAGCAACTCGAGATGCGTGACCCGGAGATCGTGGTCGCCGGCTTCGACCGGCCCGAGATCCGGCTGGAGGTCGACCACTACGCCGACGCGCACGCCAAGGAGCAGGGCGTGCTCGACCGGGTCCTCCCCGAGATCGGCGAGGGCCGCGGTCCCGGCATCGTCTACAGCGCCACCCGCCGCGGCACGGAGGAGATCGCCGCCGCGCTCGCCGACCGCGGTCTGCGCGCCCGGCATTACCACGCGGGCCTCAACAAGGGCGATCGCGAGGACACCCAGCGGGCCTGGATGGACGACGAACTGGACGTCGTCGTCGCCACGACCGCCTTCGGCATGGGCATCGACAAGCCCGACACCCGCTTCGTCATCCACGCCGAGCCCGCGGACTCGGTCGACAGCTACTACCAGGAGATCGGCCGGGCGGGCCGGGACGGTGATCCCGCGCTCGCGGTCCTCGTCTATCGCCAGGAAGACCTCGGGCTACGCCGCTTCTTCGCCGCCGGCACGCCCGCCGAGGAGGAGTTGCAGCAGGTCGCCGGTCTGGTGTCGGCAGCGGCGGCCGCCGGCATCGAGGACGGCGTGGACGTGAAGGACCTCCGCGAGGAGACCGGCCGCGCGGCCACCCCGCTGGTGCGCGACCTCAACCTGCTCGAGCAGGTGTCGGCCGTCGTCCTCGACGAGGAGGGTGCCGCCCACCCCGCCGACAACGCGCCGCCCCCCGCCGAGGCGGCGGTGGCCGCGCGACAGCTGGCCGAGCACCACGAGAAGGTCGACCAGAGCCGCGTGGAGATGATGCGCGGCTACGCCGAGACCACCGACTGCCGGCGGCAGTTCCTGCTCGGCTATTTCGGCGAGCAGTTGGACTCCCCCTGCGGCAACTGCGACAACTGCGACAACGGGCTCGCCGAGGAGCAGGCCGCGACCGACGACGACACCCCGTTCCCGGTCGAGACGCCGGTCGTGCACAGCGAGTGGGGCAACGGGATCGTCATGCGGGTCGAGGACGACCGCCTCGTCGTCCTCTTCGACGAGGTCGGCTACAAGACCCTCGCCCTGGACGCGGTCACCGCCCACGGCCTGCTTCGCCCCCGGACGTGAGGCGGCGCCACCGCTTCGGGCTGCGGGTTTCCGCCGCGCCCGTGATCATCGAGACGACATCGGGCCGGGCCCTTCCTCGGGGCCCGTCAGGAGGAGTGCACGCGTGAAGGTTCTGGGCATCAATGCGATCTACCACGACCCGGCGGCGGCCCTCGTCGTCGACGGGAAGATCGTGGCCGCGGCGGAGGAGGAACGCTTCAGCCGGCGCAAGCACGGGAAGCGCCCGCTGCCGTGGAGCGCGTGGGAGCTTCCGGAGCTCTCGGCCGCCTGGTGCCTCGCCGAGGCAGGCCTCTCCCCCGAGGACCTCGACGCCGTCGCCTACTCCTTCGACCCTGCGCTCATGGGGACGCCGGAGGAGTCCGGACTCAACGACGACGGCGACGTCATGCGCAAGATGTACGCGGAGAAGGCGCCGGAGTTCCTGGCCCACGCGCTGCCCGGGCTGGACCCGGCCAAGGTCCGCTACGTGAAGCACCACGTGGCGCACGCGGCGTCGGCCGGGCTGGCCGCTCCGACGCAGGACAACTCGGTGCTCGTCCTCGACGGCCGCGGCGAGGCGCACAGCCACCTGGCCGGCCGCTACGTCGACGGCGAGCTGGAGATCCTGGCCGGGCAGGCGCTGCCGCACTCCCTGGGCCTGCTCTACGAGGACCTCACCGACCACCTCGGGTTCCTGCGCAGCAGCGACGAGTTCAAGGTCATGGCGATGGCCTCCTACGGCAAGCCGCGATTCCTCGGCGAGCTCTCGGAGCTGATCGTGGCCACCGAGGACGGCGGCTTCCGCACCCCGAAGATCGACTTCTCCGAGTTCGCGCCCCGCCTGACCAAGGGCGACGACTGGACCGAGGCCCACGCGGACCTGGCCGCGAGCGTGCAGCAGCGCACGGAGGAGGTCCTGCTCGACCTCGCCCGCTGGCTGCACGAGCGCACCGGCGACCGCACGCTGACCCTCGCCGGCGGTGTCGCCCTCAACTGCGTCGCCAATACGCGGATCTTCGCGGAGACGCCGTTCGAGCACGTGTGGGTGCAGCCGGCCGCGGGTGACGCCGGAACGGCCCTGGGTAGCGCCCTGCACGTGGCCCGCGGCCTGGGCGAGCGGACGCAGCCGATGCCGGGCGCCGACCTCGGCCGCGGCTGGTCCGACGACGAGATCGAGCGGTGGCTGAAGGTCGCGGCGATCGACTACGAGCGTCCCCGGGACGTCGCGGACGCCGTCGCCGAGGTGTTGGCGAACAACGGCATCGTCGCGTGGTTCCAGGGCCGCAGCGAGTACGGCCCGCGCGCGCTGGGGCACCGCTCCCTGCTGGCCCACCCGGGCTACGAGGCCAACCTGGAGCGCATGAACAACGTGAAGGGCCGGGAGCAGTTCCGCCCGGTGGCGCCCATGGTGCTGGCGGAGCGGGCGCCGGAGATGTTCAGCCGGGGCCCGATCCCGTCGCGCTACATGCTCTTCGTGCACGACGTGGCGCCGGAATGGAAGGACCGCATCCCGACCGTCACGCACGTCGACGGGACGGCGCGGATCCAGACCGTCGACCGCACCGAGGAGCCGCTCGTCGCCCGGATGCTCGAGTGCTTCGAGCGCCGCACCGGCCTGCCGGTGGTGGTGAACACGAGCCTCAACACCGCCGGGCGGCCGATGGTCGACGACCCGCGGGACGCCCTCGAGTGCTTCGGTTCCGCGCCCGTCGACCTCCTCGCCATCGGGCCGTTCGTCGTCCGCCGCAGCCGGTCCACCCTGGAGAACGCCCAGGTCTGACGGGGACCACCAGCCGGATCCGGCCGATCGGTTGCGCACCACCCGATAGAGTTACAGCAGTTTGTGTCCAAGGTGTCCGGGTACCGGCCGGTCGACCGCCGCTCAGGCGGACCGCGCTCTCCTGGAGGACACCCATGGCCGCTTCCGCGGACAACAACGGCACGACCGGGCGCACCCTGCCGCAGACCCTCTCCCTGGTCTTCGGCGTGGTGTACCTGCTCGTCGGCATCGTCGGCTTCTTCGTCACCGGCTTCGACGACTTCGCCGGCAACTCGCAGCACGAGATGCTGATCGGGCTCTTCATGATCAACCCGCTGCACAACGTCGCCCACATCCTCGTCGGCATCGCCGGCATCGTGCTGGCGCGGACCCTCGCCTCGGCCCGCACCTACGGGTGGATGCTCGCCGTCCTGTACGGCGCGCTGTTCGTCTACGGCCTGATCGCCTCCGGCGAGTCGTGGGACTTCCTCAACATCAACGCCGCGGACAACGTCCTGCACATCGCGACCGCGCTCGTCGGCCTGGTCATCGCCCTGATGCCCGTCCGCGAGGCCGTTCCCGGGCGGACCGCCCGCGCCTGACCGCAGTCCCGGCCGAGCCGGGCCCCGTCGTCCTCGTGAGGGGACGGCGGGGCCCGGCTCGCGGCGTTCCAGCGGCGGCTCCGTCCGTCTTCCCGACCGGCCCGCGCAGGAGCACACTGACCGGCACGGCGGCGGGCCCGCACCGGCGCGCCCGCCCGGACCCCGAGGGGCCGCGCCATGGACGACGATGTGGTCCTGCGGTCGCTCGGCGCCGACCTCGAGCGCGACGACCCGCGGCTGGCGGCCCTGCTGAGCGGGGAGGGCAGGCCCCGACTCCACCGCTCCCACGCCTGGGCCTGGCTGCTGCTGCCCCTGCTCGGCGGGCTCCTGCTGCTGCCGCTGACCGCGGCCGTCGGCGTCGTCGTCATCCTGCTGGCCGTGGCCGGGCCCCTTGTCGGCTGCTACGCCGCGTTCGGCTCCGACGGGCCGGGCGTGCCGCACGCGGGCTGAGCCGCCGCCGGCACCGGCCGACGCACACCCCCGGGGCGACACCCGCCCCGACCGCCGTTACGTTGCGGGCATGGACTTCGCCCTCTCCGCCCGAGCCGAGGAAGTCTGCGACCGGCTCTGGGACTTCATGCGCGACCAGGTCTTCCCCGCCGAGCCCGTCTACGACGAGTGGCGCGCCGCCCGCGGCCACGACGACCATGAGCACCCCCCGGTCCTCGAGGACCTGAAGGCAGAGGCCCGCAAGCGTGGCCTGTGGAACCTGTTCCACCACGAGCTGGGCGGGCTGTCCAACCTGGAGTACGCCTCGGCGGCCGAGATCATGGGCTGGTCGCCGGTCCTGGCGCCGGAGGCGACCAACTGCGGGGCGCCGGACACCGGCAACATGGAGACCCTGATGCTGTTCGGCACGCCCGAGCAGAAGGAGCGCTGGCTGAACCCGCTCCTCGAGGGCGAGATCCGCTCGGGGTTCGCGATGACCGAGCCGGACGTCGCGTCGTCCGATGCGCGCAACATCCAGACGTCGATCGTCCGCGACGGCGACGAGTACGTGATCAACGGCCGCAAGTGGTGGACCAGCGGCGCGGCCGACGAGCGCTGCCAGATCTTCATCGTCATGGGCAAGACCGACCCCGACGGCGCCCCGCACCGCCAGCAGTCGATGGTGCTGGTGCCCCGCGACACCCCCGGCCTGGAGATTGTCCGACACCTGCCGGTGTTCGGGTACCAGGACCAGCACGGCCACTCGGAGCTGCGGTTCACCGACGTCCGCGTGCCGGTGAGCAACATCCTGTCCGGTGAGGGCGACGGGTTCATGATCGCCCAGGCGCGCCTGGGCCCCGGCCGGATCCACCACTGCATGCGGGCGATCGGCATGGCCGAGCGGGCACTGGCGCTGATGGTCGAGCGCACGAAGTCCCGCGTGGCGTTCGGCCGCCCGCTGGCCGACCAGGGCACGGTGCGCGAAGCGATCGCGCTCTCGCGCATGGAGATCGACCAGGCGCGCCTCTACGTCCTCAAGACCGCGGACCTGATCGACAAGTTCGGGGCCAAGGGTGCCCGCACCGAGATCTCCGCGATCAAGGTGGCCGCGCCGAGGGTCGCCCTCGACGTCATCGACCGCGCCATCCAGGTGCACGGCGGCGCCGGCGTCAGCAACGACACGGTTCTCGCGCGCTTCTGGGCCAACGCCCGCACGCTGCGGATCGTCGACGGCCCCGACGCGGTGCACATCCGCGGGGTCGCCAAGGAGGAGCTCGCGCGGGAGCGCCCCTACAGCGGCTGACGCGGAGGAGATCGGTGCAGGTGACCTGCACCGATCTCCTCCGTCAGGGCGTCAGCGTCGTCCCGAAGCCGCCCCCGGCCAGCTTCGCCCGCAACTGCGTCTCGTCGAGCCCCACCGAGGCGAGCGCACCGCCGTCCCGGTCGGTGTCGATCTCGTCGGGCAACTGCTGCTCCACCTGATCCGCGGTGTCGTTGTCGCCCTGCGTCCGCAGCAGCTTCAGCAGTTCCTGCTTGTCGAGCTTCACCGGGTCCTCCGTCCACGCCGACGACGTCCCCGGCGAGTCTGCGGCCCGCCGCTCGGGGCCGCAACGCGTCACCCCCGCCGCGACCTGCGGTAGAGGACGGCGCCCACCACGGCGAGGACGACGCCCAGGAACAGCTGGCCGAACCCGACGCCCCGCTGTCCCGTGCCGAACCAGGTCACCGACGACACGAGCAGGACCACCGCGACGCCCAGGACGAGCAGCCCGACCAGGCGCTCACGGCGTGGATCGCGGGAGGCGGGCGGGCGCGGGTCGGCTGCGGTCATGCCACCACCTTGTCAGCAGCCCCGGTCCGGAGGCGGGAGGGCGGTCCGAGCGTTCACTCAGGACGCGGACCGAGCCGGCAGGCCAGCACGATCTCGTCGCGGTCGTCGCCCGGCCCGACCCGGATGGCGCCGGGCAACCGGCCGTGCTCGGTGTAGCCGAGGCCGCGGTAGAACGCGTCGACGCCGGTGCCGCCCCGGGCGGTGAGGTGGACGAATTCCCAGCCCAGGCCGCGGGCGATCTCGTGCACGCCGCCCATGAGCGCCCTCCCGAGCCCCTGCCCCTGGTAAGAGGGATGGACCTGCACGCGCAGGACCGTGCCCCAGTGCCGGCGCAGCGGGCTCAGCGAGCCGACCAGGGTCGCGAACCCGGCGGGAGCGTCGTCGACGGTGAGCAGGGCGAGCACGTCGCGACCGGAACGCACGCCCTCGATCAGGCGGTCGAGCATCGGCGCGACGTCGTCCTGCGTGACGGGCGGCACGAAGCCGACGGCGCCGCCGGCGTTGGACACGTCGGTCCAGCAGCTCAGCAGTTCGCCGCGGAGTTCGTCGTCGACGTCGGACACGGCGCGGACTCGCACGGCGGGCACCGGGCCATTCTCCGCGCCGCGCACGACCCCCTGTCGGCCGGTCCCCACCGGTCCTAGCGTCTACCGGCAGCGGCTGACATTGGAGCCCGCCATGACAAACCTGGCCACTCCCTTCGCCGGCGCGTCCGCCCAGGAGCTGGAGAGCAGGACGGGATACGACCCCGCATTCCTCGGCGTCGACGTCCCGATGCCGGAGCTCCCCGCCGGCCTGCCGACCGTGATGCTGCGCTACCTGCACTACAGCGTGCTGTTCCGGCCCGACCGCCGGTTCGCCGCGGCGACCGCCGTCGACATGGACGGGGCCCACATGGTCAGCCTGGAGCGCTCCGACCGGTGGCTGCTCGACCCCCGCCTGGCCGCCGAGCTGCAGGCCGGTCCCGCCGTCTACGCGCACAACGACCTCGACCGGGGGCACCTCGTCCGGCGGGCCTCCTCCGCGTGGGGTCTGACCGAGGACGAGGCACGCCAGGCGGAGATCGAGACCTTCTACTTCACCAACGCCGCACCGCAGGCGGCGTTGTTCAACCAGGGGCACGAGCTGTGGCTGGGCCTCGAGGACTATCTGCAGGAGCACGCCGAGACCTTCGATCGCAAGCTGGCCGTCTTCGCCGGTCCCGTGCTGGCGCCCACCGACCCGCCGTACCGCGGCATCCGGATCCCGCTGCGCTTCTGGAAGATCGCCGCCTTCGTCCAGGACGGCCGGCTGGCCGCCACCGGGTACCTGCTCGACCAGACGCCGCTGGTGCACGACCGGGACGCGGCCTTCCGCGCCGCCGCGGAGACCGGCACGCTGCCGCCCCTCGGCGCATACCGCACGTTCCAGCTGCCCATCGCCGACATCGGCGCCATGACCGGTCTCGGGCTCGACCAGCTCGCCGCCGTCGACCTGCTGCCCACCGAGCCGTCCCTCGCCCCGCCACCCCCGGGGCAGGCCGGCGCGGGCTGGGTCGAGTTGCACTCGCTCGAGGACGTCGTCACCGGGGCGTGACGGCAACACCCCTGGACAGGCAAGCGGCTACTTGCCTATCGTTCCCCCGTGGGCGACGTGTTCAGGGCCCTCGCGGATCCCACCAGGCGCGCCATCCTCGACGAACTCCAGGAGCGGACAGGCCAGACGCTGTTCGAGCTGTGCACCCGCCTGATCAGCAGGCACGGGCTCAGCTCCTCGCGGCAGGCCGTGTCCCAGCACCTGGAGGTCCTCGAGGCGGCCGGCCTGGTGCACACCCGCCGCGTGGGCCGCTACAAGTTCCACGACCTGGACACCTCGCCCCTGCGGGCGATCACCGAGCGGTGGCCGCCGCCCGACGACCGAGGAGACCCATCGTGCGGATCAACCTGACCAGTGTCCTGGTCGACGACCAGGACAAGGCCCTGCGCTTTTACACCGAGGTGCTCGGCTTCGTGAAGAAGACCGAGGTGCCACTCGGCGAGCACCGGTGGCTGACCGTCGTCTCGCCGGAGGACCCGGACGGCGTGGAGCTCGTCCTGGAGCCCGACGGGCACCCCGCCGTCCGGCCGTTCAAGGAGGCGCTCGTCGCCGACGGCATCCCGTTCACCTCGTTTGCGGTCGCCGACGTGCAGGCGGAGTACGACCGGCTGACGGGGCTGGGCGTGACGTTCACGCAGGAGCCGACCGTCATGGGTCCCGTGACGACCGCCGTCCTCGACGACACCTGCGGCAACCTGATCCAGCTCGCCGCGATGTGAGGCGACCGCCGGTCAGCCGTGCTTGGTCGGGGGCTCCCCCGCGGCCAGCGCCTTCTGGGCCGCCACGGGGTCGTAGGCGCAGGCGTCGTCGAGCGAGGCCACCGGGTCCTTGGTCGGCGTAGCCGTCGTGGTCGTCGTCGACGCACCGGTGGCCGGCGCCGAGGAGGAGGTGGCCGCCGCGTCGTCCGTCCCGGCCGAGGACGACGACGAGGAGGGCGACGACGAGGACGACGACGGCGGCGGAGCGAGCGTCTGCTTCACCAGGCGGCGCATCAGGTCGTAGTCGGGGTAGGCCGGGTTGATCACCTTCGTGTCGAACACGACGCTGCGGATGGGCGCGTCCTTCACGAGGAACGCCAGGTCGACGAAGTCGTTGAGCGCCGAGCTCGGGATGTCGGTGCTGACGATGTTCTCGGTGGTGGCGGCGATCTCCTCGTAGCGCGCCAGCAGGGTCGTGGGGTTGGCCGCGTCCACGATGGCCTTGATGGTGCAGCGCTGGCGGGCCATGCGGTCGTAGTCGGTGAGCCCGAACCGGCCGCGGGCGAACGCCAGCGCCGTGGCCCCGTCCATGTGCTGGTTCGGGCCGGGCTTGATGTAGTCGTCGGGCAGCGCGCCGGTGGAGGGCTCACCGCCGACGGGCACGTAGTAGTTGACGTTGACCGTGATGCCGCCGAGCGCGTCGACGAGCTTGCTGAAGCCGTCGAGGTTGGCCAGGACGAAGTAGTCGATGTGCAGGCCGAGCGCCTCGCCGACGCCGAGCTTGAGGAAGTCGGCACCGGGGTCGTCGGTGGGCCCGAGGATGTTCGGGTGCTGGGCCGGACCGTTGCGGTAGACGGCGTTGAGCAGGCTCTCGCTCTCGCTGCCGGCGTCGAACCCGTCGGGATAGACCTTCGCCAGGGGGCTGCTCTCCGGGAACGGCAGGTTCTCCAGGTTGCGCGGCAGGCTGAACAGCGTCGTCTCGCCGGTGGCGGTCTCGATGCTGGCGACGATGACGGTGTCGGTCCGCACGCCCTCGCGGCCCGCTCCGCCGTCGCCCCCCAGGATCAGGACGTTCACCCGTTGCTTGTCGCCGAACGGGTTGGGCCGGTCGACGACCGTGGCCGACCGGCCGTCGTCGAAGACCTGGGCGATCAGGTCGCGCCCCACCAGGATGATCCGGCCGGCGGCCACGGCCGGTGCCGCGACCCCGAGCACCAGCACGAGCAACAGCAGGCCACCGAGCAGGTGCCGGCCGCGGGAGGTGTGCGCGGGCACCAGCATGCGGTAGCCCGCGACGATGACGGCGATCCAGAGCAGGGCGATCACGGCCAGGCCGGCGACGCCCCACATCAGGACGGTGGTGTCCAGGGCGGTGCGGGCGAGGGCCTGCACGTGACCACGGGCGAACCAGAGGCCCGCGCCCACGAGGGCGAGGAACACGACGAGCGTCAGGGCACCGAGCCGGCGGCGGCCCGCGGCGAGGAAGCCCGTGCCGGGGAGGACGGCGCCGAGCACCGTCCAGCCCAGCGCGGCGGGGAAGCTGCCCGCTCGGTGGTGGTGTGCCCGGGAAGCCGCCGGGCGTCGGGATGTGTCGTCGCGGACGGGAGCGTCCTGGGCGGCGCTCACGCTCCGCCCGTCGTTCGGCCGCAGGTCACCTGCGCATCGTCCCACCGATCCGGCATCGACGAGTGGGCAGAGCCTTCCGACCTCGGGACTTCCGCCCGATCAAGGGACAGACCGTCTCCGCGACGACGGGTGATCTCCGCCCCGGCGGGGCACACACCACCGGACGGGGGGCGTGGCTACGGCCGCGTAGGTTGGGCCCCGTCGGCCGAGTCCCGGAGGTCTCCATGTCCAAGACGAACCCGCACAGCGCCGTCCTCATCGAGCTGGAGCCGGTGGTCGCGCAGAACCTCGACCGGCACGAGCGGATGGCCAAGGAGTGGCATCCGCACGACTACGTTCCCTGGGACGAGGGCCGCAACTTCGCCTTCCTCGGCGGCGAGGACTGGTCGCCGGAGCAGTCGCGGCTGGACGAGACGGCGAAGGCCGCGATGTTCGTCAACCTCCTGACCGAGGACAACCTGCCCAGCTACCACCGCGAGATCGCCACCCGGTTCGGCCGGGACGGCGCCTGGGGGCAGTGGGTGGGTCGCTGGACGGCGGAGGAGAACCGGCACGGCGTCGCCCTGCGCGACTACCTCGTGGTGACCCGGGGCGTCGACCCCGTGGCGCTCGAGCGGGCGCGGATGGACTACATGACGCTGGGCTACGACTCCGGGGACAAGACCCCGCTCGAGGCTGTCGCCTACGTGTCGTTCCAGGAGCTGGCCACGCGGGTGTCCCACCGCAACACCGGACGGGCCACCGGCGACCCGATCGCCGACCAGCTGCTCGCGCGCATCGCCACCGACGAGAACCTGCACATGATCTTCTACCGGAACCTCGTGCGGGCGGCCTTCGAGATCGACCCCGACGAGATGATGCGGGCGGTCGCCAACGAGGTGATCAACTTCGAGATGCCGGGCGCCAACATGGCGAACTTCCGCAAGAACTCGACGATCATCGCCAAGGCAGGCATCTACGACCTGCGGCTGCACCACGACGAGGTCGTCGCGCCGATCCTCCGGTTCTGGAAGGTGTTCGACCGCACCGACCTCGGCCCGGTCGGCGAGCAGGCACGGGAGGAGCTCGCGCAGTTCCTCGCCGGTCTCGACGCCCAGGCCACCCGGTTCGTGGAGAGCCGGGATCGCGCCCGCGCCCGCATGGCGGCCCGCGGCGACATCGCCGTCCAGGTATAGCGAGCGACGAGCGGGCCCGAAGGGTCCTCGAGGAGCGAAGGGCCGCAAGGGCTCAACGGAGCGTGAGGGGGCACCTGGCCGCGGTGTCGGCCGGTAGGCCGACAATGTCGTAGTGCGCCTGGCCACCTGGAACGTCAACTCGATCCGTAGCCGAGCCGACCGGGTGGCGGCCTGGCTGGAGCGCAGCGACGTCGACGTCGTCGCCCTGCAGGAGACCAAGTGCCGGGACGACCAGTTCCCGGAGATGATGTTCAACGCGATCGGCTACGAGGTCGCCCACGTCGGGCACTCGCAGTGGAACGGCGTCGCGATCCTGTCCCGCGTGGGCATCGACGACGTCGAGATCGGCTTCCCCGGCATGCCGTCGTGGTCGGCCAAGGAGGGCGTGGACCCCGCCCCCGAGGCGCGCGCACTGGGCGCCACCTGCGGCGGCGTCCGCGTGTGGAGCCTGTACGTGCCCAACGGCCGCACGCTGGCCGACCCGCACCTGCAGTACAAGCTCGAGTGGCTGGCCGCCCTGCGCGACACGGCAGCGGGCTGGCTGGCCGACGAACCTGCGGCGCCGATCGCCCTGGTCGGCGACTGGAACATCGCGCCGGAGAACGACGACGTCTGGGACATGGCGGTCTTCGCCCACGCGACGCACGTCTCGCCGCCGGAGCGCGCGGCCTTCCGCGCCATCGTCGACGCCGGGTACGCCGACGTCGTCCGCCCGTACGCGCCCGGCCCGGGGGTCTACACCTACTGGGACTACACGCAGCTGCGCTTTCCCCGGCGCGAGGGCATGCGGATCGACTTCGTGCTGGGCTCTCCCGCCCTCGCCGCCCGCACGACCGGGGCGAAGATCGACCGCGAGGAGCGCAAGGGCAAGGGCGCCAGCGACCACGCCCCGGTGGTCGTCGAACTGGCCGACTAACCGACTGAGGCAGCGCCCTGGGCACATCCGGGGCACACGAAGCACCGACCGCGTCGACGGCGCCGCGCGTCCGGTCGTCGGAATCCGGCATCAGGTGCCCGTAGGTGCTCAGCACCAGCGAGGCGTCTTCGTGTCCAAGCCGCTCGGCCACCGCCACGACGGACTCGCCGGGCCCCAGTAGGACACTGGCATCGTGGTGTCGCAGGTCGTGACTCATCGTCTTCTTTGGTAGACCCGACCCGGTCACCGCCCGACCCATGAGGTTGTGGCCATAGTAGACATGCCTGAGCGGGTGCCCTTCCCGGTGATGAAGATCGTTCCGTCCTCGCCTGCTGGGTATGCCCGCCACCTGGGCGGCCAGCGCGTCGGCGACCACCCGAGGCAGCGGGTCGGCCCGCCTCTACCGGGGAGTCTTCGGCCCGCTCCGCTCGCCCTTCGACCCCTGGGTGAACTGCCACTCGATCCGCACGCTGCGACGCAGGAAGTCGACGGCCTGGACGCGGAGCGCGAGCAGCTCGCCGATCCGAAGCCCGAGCCCGGCCTGAGTGAGGACCATGGCCCGGTAGCCGCTCCGGCATGGCCCGGGCCAGCGCCGCGACCTGCCGACGGACAGCGGCACGACCCGCTCCGTCTCATTTCGAGGAAGTTGGATGCGGACGACGGGTGAGGAAGCCACCAGCGGCCGACCGATCACTCAGATGATCGAAACGACCCGTTGGTGCGATACCACCGCGCAAGCGTCTTTGGCGATCTCCGGCTCCAGCCGGTCAACATCCGCACGAACCGCCTTCACCTCCCAAAAGAACCTCTGCGCCGGGTTGCTTCCATCGGAAGTGCGGACCTTGAAATGCCCGTTCACTACCTCCGTCGCTGCCAGGATGCTGATCGGCTCGTTGTCCTGACAGCAGGGTGTTAACGTCACTGTCCTGTGGCCGGGCAGGGCTAGTGCCTCGAAGTAGTCCGGAAGCTTCACCACCGAGATTCCGTCCTTCAATTCACCTTGTCCGCGGTAGTAGATCGCATTTTCTGGTCCTTCGACGCAAGCATGAACAAGGAACCTATTTTCTGGGTCGAGCGGGTGATTGATCCGGAAACGCTTGTCCTTCGCAATCAGCGTGCCGCTGGAGTAGATTTGAACCTCGGGGTCCTCGATGTTCGTCCCCGTGTACAATGCGCCACGCGCGAAGACGTCAAACGTATTGACGCCCCCGCCGCTCCAGCTCGGAAATCCGGGATCATTGGAACCTGGCGGGTTGTTGCCGACACCAAGGCCGTTCGTTGCCAATCGGCCGGCAATCTGCACATTCCCCGGGCCAGGGTTTCCCCAGCCGCCGACTCCCCCCACGTTGAGGCTGCCTGGCGCGAACAACCCAGGCGTGTGAGTTCCGGATGGAAAGGCGCCATCCTGATTCAACCGAAGCCAGGGGTCGCTGCCTCGTAGAGCGTGCCGCCCCATGAGCGCAAGGTCGCCGTTGACATCGAGTCGATTAGCGGGCGTGGGCGTACCCACTCCGACGTTGCCATTCCTTAACGACAGACACGAGTGCCAGTTCCCGTCGTACCTGTCGTAGAGGGTGGGCACGCCGCGCGCATTGCTCGTGTCCCCATTGGCGTCGATGTTCAACGCAAATGCCTGTCGGCCCTGTGAGTTGAGCACACCTAGAGCGGTGCTGTCCGACTGCGCCACGATCGGCACGTTTCCGGCCTGGGCTACACCATTGCCGTCCTCAGGACCGAAGCCGCCGCCGGCTGTCACGTGTAGCGGGAACAGCGGATTTTGTGTCTTGATCCCCACCTTGCGGCCCCCGGCCGCAGCCGTAAATCGCATGACTTCGGCCGCTGGCGTGGGATTACCCTGTCCGTTCTCCGTCAGGATGAGAAGCGGCGCCGCGTTTCGAGTTCCAAGGTAGTTATTTGCGCCGATGCCTCCGTTGCCGGTCAAGTCCCAGGGCATGATCTTCGCTCCTTTGTGGGAGTTGTTATGGTGAAGACGCGCAGTCGTGGGCTTTTCAGCGGTAGGTTCGGACTTATGGATAACTCAGACGGGTGACTTGACCTTGACTTCCCCGTCGATGCGTTCCTCTTTCGTAAGGTCGGACACCCGAGATTCCAGTAATTCTTGGAGGACCTGCGCCGCGCCGTCGATTCGCAGTAAGGTTTCCTGCAAATAGGCTCGCCGGGCCTCTACTTTCTGCAGTTCGGCTAGGCCTGTCTCGAATTCGTTCTTCAACGCTTTCAGCCGAGCCTCAATCGCGTCCACGCTCTTGAGCCTCCTTAGTCGGTACGCGCTTGAGCGCGTCCCCGTATATGGCTAGCTTCGGTCTGAGAAGTGCTCTGCCGAGTCCGGGTTGCTGGTCTAGCCAACCACGCTTGCGTCACCAAGTCGTCACATAGTCGTCACATGGTCGTCACCATCCTCCGGGCACCGCCGGGTGCGCGAGATCGTCGCCCTGCCCTGCCCGGCCGGCCCGAGGGCGGGGTGATCGAAACCGCTGACGTCTTCACCAGCCGCGACGGCCGACTGGTCCGCGCCGACGGCTACCCGCCGCACCCCGAGCGGTTCGCCGCGGCCGCCTTCGACCTGCCGACCCTGCTCGGTGACGGGCGGTTCGGATGACCGGCGCGCTCCTCGGGCTGACGCTGGGCGTCGGCCTGCTGCTGATCCGGCGCAGCGGGAGCGGCCCTCCGCAGCCCCGAAGCGCCGGCCCATCCCGAAGGGACGCGCAGCGCCCTTCCGGCGACCCGCTGCAGCCGGCACCCTCTGCCGGCTGCGGGGGCGGCGGCCCCGCCAGAGGCTCAGGACACACTGTGTCGGTACGTCCCCGGCACATTTGGGACGCAGGAGCCTGTGATTGGTGCTGCGTGGCACTGATTGAGCGCGGTGTATCCCTGCAGGTCAAGAGGCAAGTTCTGGTTACCGCCCTCGTCCGTCAGGCCTGCGGATACGTGCTGGGACTACACCCAGCTGCGCTTCCTCCGCCGTGAGGGCATGCGGATCGACTTCGTGCTCGGCTCCCCCGCCCTCGCCGCCCGCACGACCGGGGCCAAGATCGACCGCGAGGAGCGCAAGGGCAAGGGCGCGAGCGACCACGCGCCTGTCGTCGTCGATCTGGCGGACCAGCGGATCGACCGGGCCGCGCCGAGCCCCGGGCAATGGGTGACCATGACGTTGTGAGCGCGGAACCGGCAGCCGACGACCCGGCCGGTGTCCCGCTGTCGGGATCGCCGGAGACGTCGGACGGGACGGCGGAGGAGCCACGCGCCGCTTCGCCCGAGGTGCCGGTGGTAGCGGACGCTGGAGCGGGGCCCGTGGCCGGGCGCCGCGAACCCGCCCGCATGCCCGTGCCACCGCTGCTCGCCGACCTGGCCGGCTGGGGTTGGCGGCTACTGCTCCTCGCTGTGTGCGGCTGGGCGTTCCTGCGGGTGGCTCAGCGGCTGTACCTGGTCTCGTTGCCCATCGCGGCGTCGCTGCTGCTGACGGCGCTGCTCTCACCGGCTGTCTCCGCGCTGCGACGGCTGGGCCTCCCGCGGGCACTCGCCACGGCCGCCACGGTGCTGGGGATGCTGGTGGGCATCATCGGTCTGCTCATCTGGGTGGTGGAGCGGGCGATCGCCGAGGCACCGACGTTGTCGAGCGAGCTCTCCTCGGCGGTGCAGGAGCTGCCGATCAGCAACGCGGCCCTGGGGCGGCTGCGTGAGCAGTTCGTCGCCTACCTCCAGTCCGGCAGTGGGTCACTGGCCGGCGGTGTGATCACCGGGTTGACGACCGGTGCCGAGGTGCTCACCGGCGTGCTTCTGACCCTGCTGCTCACGATCATCTTGCTGGTCGACGGGGAAGGGATGTGGGCCTGGCTGCTCGCCCGCATGCCTGAAGGTGCGCGCCCACGGGCGCTGCGAGCCGGATTGCCCGCATGGAAGCGGCTCTCCGGCTGGATGCGCGGCACGGTCCTGATCGCGGCCTTCCACTCGGCGGTCGTCTCCGTCACGCTCGTGGTGCTGGGCGTGCCGCTGGTCGCGCCGCTGACCGTCCTGGTCTTCCTGGGAAGCTTCATCCCGCTCGTCGGTGCGGTCGTCGCGGGAGCACTGGCCACGCTGGTGGCCTTCGCCTCGCAAGGGATCACGGTGGCGATCGTCTTCGTCGTGGTGCTCTTGATCGACAACCAGGTGGAGGCGCACGTCCTGCAGCCGTTCCTGGTCGGCCGCTACGTGCGACTCCACCCGTTCGTCGTCGCCGTCGTGATCACCGCAGGCGCCCTGCTCGGTGGACTGGCCGGGGCCCTGCTGGCGGTGCCGTTCACTGCTGCGCTGTACGCCGCGCTCACGAATCTTCCCGACCCTGTTCCACCACCGCACCGGACACACCGGCTCCCCCGGCCACCCGGCAGTCGAACGCCCCGGCCCTCCTGACCGCCGTCAGCCGGCACACACGACCGTGAGCGGCTGCCCGCCCGGCCACGTCGGGCCCCCGCGCGCTTGGGGCACAATCGGGGCACACCTTGGTCGACGATCGACGTATCCGCGCAGGTCAGAGGGAGAGTTCCGATTTCACACCGGCCGACGCGACCCATGGGGAACTAGCGGTGCTCGTGCTGCTGCCGCCGTCGGAGACCAAACACCCGGGAGGGGACGGCGCTCCGCTGGACCTCGCCGGGCTGACGGCGCCCGAGCTGACCACCGTGCGCGTCGAGCTGGCCGAGGCGCTGGTCAAGCTGGCCGACGACCTCCCCGCGTCCCGCACGGCGCTGGGCCTGTCCGCGAAACAGGACGACGAGATCGCGCGCAACGCGGCGCTCTGGACCTCCCCCACCCTGCCGGCTGTCCAGCGCTACACCGGCGTGCTCTACGACGCCCTCGACGTCGCCTCCCTGACCCGCGCCCAGCGCGCCCGGGCGAACTCGCGCCTGGCCGTCGGGTCGGCCCTGTTCGGCCTCGTCCGCGCCGGCGACGCCATCCCGGCCTACCGGCTCTCCGCCGGCTCCGCCCTCCCCGGCCTCCCCTCCCTCCGCACGCTCTGGCGGCCGGCGCTCGGCCCGGTGCTGACCGCGGTGGACGACCTCGTCGTCGACCTGCGCAGCGGGTCCTACGCGGCGCTGGCCCCCGTGCCCGGCGCGGTGACGGTCGACGTGCTCAGCGAGCGCCCCGAGGGCACCCGCTCGGTGGTGAGCCACTTCAACAAGGCCCACAAGGGGCGGCTGGCCCGGCTGCTGGCCACCACCCGGGCCGAGCCGGACGACGTGGTGCGCCTGCGGGGGCTGCTGCGACGGGCGGGGTTGCACGTGGAACATCCCGGGGGCAGTGCACTGACCCTCGTCGTCCCGGCGTGACGAAGACCCCGTCGTGACCTCCGGCCGGATCATTGCGTGCGACGCACGGGACGTGGCATAACTGCCGGGAGGGAGGGCCGGCTCCAGCACAGGTGGCCGGGCGCTCCGCGTTCCTCCGGCCGGGGGCCGGACAGAAGGGCTTCGGTGAACACTCCCGCACACCGGACGACCGCTGCCGACCGGACGTCGGCCGCTCGTGCGGAGGACCTGCTGCGCCTGGCGGGGGATCAGGTCGGCGACCCGGACCGGCCGTCCCTGGAAGCGCGCGGCGTCGTCCTCGACCGGCTCACCGAGCTCGCCGTGCGGGTGCTGCGCGCCGACGGCGGCCAGATCTCGCTGCTGACCGACGCGCGGACCGCGGCCGCCGGCGTCGCCGACTCGCTGTGCACGGTGACGGCCGCGGGCACCGCACCGCTGGTCGTCGCGGACGCACGGACCGACGACCGCGTCCGCGACCTGCCTCCCGTCACCTCCGGGAAGGTCGGCTCCTACCTCGGCGTCCCCCTGGTGCGGCACGACGGCGGGACCATCGGCGCGCTGTGCGTGTTCGGTCCGGCCGCCCGCGAGTGGACGGACGCCGATGTGGCGACCCTGCGGCAGCTGGGTGAGTCCGCCGTCACCGAGCTGGAGCTCTCGGCACTGGTCCACCGCTACGAGGCCGACCGCCTGCGCTGGGGCCTGGCCATCGACGCCGCGGGCATCGGCACCTTCGACTGGGACCTGAGCACCGGTCGCCTGGCGTGGGACGAGCCCCTGATCCGGATGTTCGGGTACGACGCCGAGACCTTCGAGGAGTCGATCGAGGCGTTCAACGTCCGCCTCCACCCCGACGACCTGATGCGTGTGACCGACCTGCTGCAGGCCTGCATCGACACCTGCGGCGAGTACGACGCCGAGTACCGGGTGGTCCGCCCCGACGGTGAGACCCGCTGGGTGCACGCGCGCGGTCGGGGCATCCCCGGACCGGACGGCGGCACCGCCCGGCTGCTGGGCGCGGCGTACGACACCACCGGCGTCCGCGAGGCCGCGGGCATGGTCACGCGCGTGCTCGAGGCGATGCCGGCGGGGTTCTACAACCTCGACCGGGATTGGCGCTTCACCCACATCAACGCCGAGGCGGAGCGGCTGCTGGGGCGCGGCCGGGAGGACCTGCTCGGCAAGGTGCTGTGGGACGCCTGGCCCGCGGCGAACGACAGCGATTTCGAGGAGAACTACCGCAGGGCCGTCCGGACGGGCCTGCCCGTCTCCTTCGACGCCTACTACCCCCCGCCGCTGAACGGCTGGTACGAGCTCCGCGCGTGGCCCACACCCGACGGCCTGTCGGTCTACTTCCTCGAGGTCACCGAGCGGCGGCAGGTCCAGCAGCAGGCGGAGCGGGCCGCCGAGCGGCTGGCGCTGCTGGCCCGTGTGAGCGCCGAACTGGCCAACACCGTCGACGTCGTCGCCGCCACCTCACGCCTGCCGGGCATCGTCGTGCCCGCGCTCGCCGACTTCTGCGTCCTCACCGTCATGGGTCCCGACGGCCACCCCCGGGACGTCGGTACCTGGCACGTGGACCCGGCCAGCCGTCCCCTGCTGGCGCGGTACGCCGAGGTGCGGCTGGACGCCATGCCGATCACCGCGCCCGTGGCCCGTGCCCTGCACACCGGGGAGCCGGCCACCTTCTCCGGCGCCGAAGTGCTCGACGTGCTGCCCCCGGGCCCGGCCCGGGAACTGCTCGCGCTGCTGGCGCCGTCGACGGAGGTGGCGCTGCCGCTGCGTGCCCGCGGGCGGACCATCGGCCTGCTCACACTGCTCTACTCGGCCGGCCACGTCCCCTCGGCCGACGACATCGCCGTCGCGCAGGACGTGGCGGACCGGGCAGGCCTCGCCCTGGACAACGCGCGGCTCTTCAGCGCCCAGCAGCAGCTCGCCGAGGGGCTGCAGCGCAGTCTCCTCACCGAGCCGCCCGAGCCCGACCACGCCGAGATCGCCGTGCGCTACCTGCCCGCCGCCGAGGCCGCCCGGGTCGGCGGCGACTGGTACGACGCGTTCCTGCAGCCCGGCGGCACCACCATGCTGGTGATCGGCGACGTCGTCGGCCACGACACGGAGGCCGCCGCGGCGATGGGCCAGCTGCGCGGCCTGCTCCGCGGCATCGCGACCTACAGCGACGCCGGCCCGGTCGAGGTGCTGAGAGGGCTCGACGCCTCGATGACCACCCTGGAGACCAGGACGCTGGCGACCGCCGCGATCGCGCGCTTCGAGCAGACGCCCGACGAGCTGGAGCGCGGGGTCACCCGGATGCGGTGGGCCAACGCCGGCCATCTGCCCCCTCTGGTCATCAATCCCGACGGCACCGTCGCGGAGCTGGCCAGCTGGCGAGGCGACCTGCTGCTGGGCGTCGACGCGGACGCCCGCAGGCGGGAGTCGGTGGTGACGCTCGACCGCGGCGCGACCGTGCTGCTCTACACCGACGGGCTCATCGAGCGGCGCGACGCGGATCTCGACGGCGGGATGGTCCGGCTGCGCGATGCCCTCATCGAGCTGGCCGACCTGCCGCTCGACGAGATGCTCGACGAGCTCCTGGATCGGCTCGTGCACGGCCGCCCGGACGACGACGTCGCGCTGGTCGCCGTCCGGCTGCACCGCCAGGACGGGCCCCGACCGGCGGAGGCCGGGCCGAACCGCGTGCCGCCGACCGTCGCGACCGACCCGGCGGCCTGACCCTCAGGAACGATCGCGGCGGACCGTCGCCTTCCGGCCCTTAATCATCGTCGCCCGCAGGGCCTGCACGACCTCGTCGGCGGCGGACTCGGGCACCTCCACCAGCGCGAACCGCTGGTGGATCTCGATGGCGCCGACGTCGCGGCCGGTCAGCCCGGTCTCACCGGTGATGGCGCCCACGAGGTCGCCGGGGCGGACGCCGGCGTCGCGCCCCATGCCCACGAACAGCCGGGCGACCGGACCGCCCGGGCGGGCCCCCCGGGCGGGCGGCCGGTCGTCGCCCTCGCGCCGGCGCCCGCTCTTCGTCGCGCCCCGGGAGGTCCCCTGGTCGGGACGGAAGGAGACCTGCGGGATCTCCTCGTCGTCGTCGCTCCCGCCGCCGGCCTCGTGCGCCAGCTTCACCGCCGCCAGCGCCACCTCCATCAGGTCGAACTCGTCCGACAGCGTCTCGACGACCACCCGGAAGCGGTCGAGCTCGTCGGTGAGCAGGCTCTCGCGCAGGGCGGCGCGGGTCAGCTCGAGCCGGCGGGCGCGCAGGTCGGCCACCGTCGGCACCTTCTGGACGGCGATCGACGCCCCGGCGACCTTCTCGATGGTCTTGAGCATCCGGTGCTCGCGCGGCTCGGCCAGCGTGATCGCCACCCCCTCGCGCCCGGCCCGGCCGACGCGACCGATCCGGTGCACGTAGGCCTCCGGCGCCGAGGGGACGTCGTAGTTGACGACGTGCGTCAGCTGGTCGATGTCCAGTCCGCGGGCCGCGACGTCGGTGGCCACCAGCAGGTCCGCCGTCCCACCGCGGAGCCGCCCCATGACCCGGTCGCGCTGCTCCTGGCTCATGCCGCCGTGCAGCGCCTCGGCGCGGTACCCGCGGCCGTTGAGCGTCTCGGTGAGCGAGTCGACCTCCTCGCGGGTGCGGCAGAAGACGATCGCGGCGGTCGGCGACTCGACGTCCAGGATGCGGCCCAGGGCGGCCGACTTGGCGGCGCGCGGCACCACGTAGGCCGTCTGGGTGACCCGCGGCGACTGCCCGGCCGCGGCCTGCTCGCGGGCGATCGTGATGCGGACCGGGTCGCGCAGGTGGCGGCGGGCCAGCGCGTCGAGGCGGCGCGGCATGGTCGCGGAGAACAGCACGGTCTGCCGCGTCTCCGGGGTCTCGTCGAGGATCGCGTCGAGGTCCTCGGCGAAGCCCATGTCGAGCATCTCGTCGGCCTCGTCCAGCACCACGGTGCCGACCTGCCCCAGCTGCAGGCTGCCCCGCTGCACCAGGTCGAGGGCCCGGCCGGGGGTCGCGACGACGACGTCGACACCCGACTCCAGCGACCGGAGCTGGCGGCCGATCGGCGCGCCGCCGTAGACCGGGAGCACGCGGGCACCGAGGTCGCGCCCGTACTTGTGCAGGGCCTCCGACACCTGGACGGCGAGCTCACGGGTCGGCACCAGCACCAGCGCGTCCGGTGCCGGGCCGCGCTCCGCGGGCAGTCGCTGCAGGACGGGGAGCGAGAACGCGGCCGTCTTGCCGGTGCCGGTCGCCGCCTGGCCCAGCAGGTCGCGACCCTCCGTCAGCGGCGGGATCGCCTCGGTCTGGATGGGGGTGGGCTCCTCGTAGCCGAGAGCGGTCAGCGCCGCCAGCAGCTCCGGCCGGAGGCCGAGGTCCTCGAAGGTGGGGCCGTCGCTGCTCGTGTCTCGTTCGCCGTCCATCGCGCTCATCGTTCCCTCGGTCTCCTTACCGCGCGCACCCGGGTTCGTGACAGGCTCGACGGGTGACCGACGACCTGTGCTTCCGCCCCGCCACGGAGCTGGCCGCGCTGCTGCGCGGCCGCGAGATCTCGGCGCGCGAACTGCTCGAGATGCACCTGGAGCGCATCGCGCGGCTCGACCCGTCGATCAACGCGGTGGTCACGCTGGACGCCGACGGCGCACGGGCCGCGGCCGACGCCGCCGACGCGGCGCTGAGCGCCGGCCAGCCGGTCGGCCCGCTGCACGGCCTGCCGGTGGCGCACAAGGACACCCACGCCACGGGCGGCATGCGCACGACGATGGGCTCGCCGCTGTTCGCGGACTCGGTGCCCGCCGACGACGAGCTGGTGGTGACCCGGCTGAGGGCGGCCGGGGCGATCCGGATCGGCAAGACCAACGTGCCGGAGTTCGAGACCGGCTCGCACACGTTCAACCCGGTGTTCGGCGTGACCCACAACCCGTACCGCCACGGGCTCTCGGCCGGCGGCTCCAGCGGTGGCGCCGCGGCCGCGCTGGCGGCCGGGCTCGTGCCGGTCGCGGAGGGCAACGACACGGGCGGTTCACTCCGCAATCCCGCTGCGTTCTGCAACGTCGTCGGCCTGCGGCCCACCCCGGGCCGCGTCCCCGCCTGGCCCTCGCCGATGGGCTGGTACCCGCTGCGGGTGCAGGGACCGATGGGCCGCACCGTGGCCGACGTCGCCCTGCAGCTGTCGGTCATCGCCGGGCCCGACCCGCGCGCGCCCCTCTCGCTCGGGGACGATCCGCAGACCTTCGCCGCTCCCCTGCCCGAGCGACTGGACGGGCTGCGTGTGGCCTGGGCCCCCGACCTCGGCGGGCGGGTGACGGTCGACCCGGCGGTCACGGCGGTGCTGGCGTCGTCCGTGCCGGTGTTCGAGTCGCTGGGCGCCGTCGTCGAGGAGGACTGTCCCGACCTCTCGGGCGCCGACGACGTCTTCGGGACGCTCCGGGCCTGGTTCTTCGCGGCCGTGCACCTGGACAGGTCGCGGCAGCACCCCGAGCTCGTGAAGGAGAGCATCCGCTGGAACGCGGAGATGGGTGCCAAGCTCACGGGGGCGGACCTCGCCCGCGCCGAGATGGCCCGGACGACGCTGCACGAGCGGATCGTCGAGTTCTTCACCCGCTATGACGTGCTGCTGGCGCCCACCACCCAGGTGCTGCCGTTCCCGGTGGAACTGGAGTACCCGACCGAGATCGGCGGGGTGCCCCAGGACAACTACCTGGAGTGGATGCGCTCCTGCACGCTCGTCACCGCGACCGGCTGCTCCGCGCTCTCGGTGCCGGGGGGCTTCACGCCCGACGGCCTGCCCGTGGGGCTGCAGGTCATCGGCGGGCCCAGGGCCGACCGGCGGGTGCTCGAGGTCGGGTACGCCTTCGAGCAGGCGACGCGATTCGGCGACCGCCGACCACCCCTCTGAGGCGTTCTACGACTCTCTAGCGGGATGGCTAGAGAGTCGTAGACCCGCCGAGACGGCGCTACTTCTCCGGGCGGGGCAGGCGGCGGGCCTGGCGGCGCTTGCGCAGCCCGCGCAGCGTGCGGACGGCGACCAGCAGCTCGGCGAGCTCGTGCCGGTCACCGGCCGCGATGTCCGCCAGTTGCCCGGCCGCGCGCGCCTGCGGGCTGTCCCAGGCCTCTGCCCACGCCGCGACCAGCGCCGACGGGTCGTCGGTGTCGGCCGTGCGCAGGCTGAGCACGTCCTCGGTGAGCGAGGCCTGCTCCATGGCCAGGTCGTCCCGGAGCGAGGCCCGGGCCATCGACGGCCAGCGCCGGTCGCGGGGCAGGCCGATGACCAGCTCGCGCAGCGGCACCAGCCCCAGCCGCTCGGCCAGGCACTGCATGACCCGCCCGGCCAGCTCCACCGGCGCACCGGTCCGCTCGGCGACCACCGCGAGGTCCAGCGCGGCCGGCAGCAGCGGTGCCGTGGCGACCTCGGCGGCCAGCCCCGACGGCAGCCCGGCCACCTCCAGCCGCGCGGCCCGCTCGGTGTAGGCAGCCAGCTCCCCGCCCAGCAGCCACGACGACAGGCCGGCGCGCACGGCGGCGACGGGCGCACCGAAGCGCTCCCGGATGTCGGCGATCGACGGCGCCTGGTCGGCCGAGAGCTCGGGCTGGCGCAGCAGCCACCGGGTCGCCCGCTCGGCCAGCCGGGTCGCCTCGGTGCGGAGCTCGATCTGCGTCGCGGCCGAGACGTGGTTGTCCAGCTGGCGGGCGGCGTCCCACATCCGGTCGACGTCGAACACGGCGCGCGCCACGGCGTGCGCCAGCACCACCCGGTCCAGCGGGACGCCGGTCTCCTGCTTCAGCCGGAACAGCCCGGTGACCCCGGCGACGTTGACCGCCCGGTTGGTCAGCGCGGTGGCGATGATCTCCCGGCGCAGCGGATGCGTGGCGACGGCCGCCGGGAAGCGTTCGCGCAGCTGGGCCGGGAAGTACCCGGTCAGCAGGTCCTCGAGCGCCGGGTCGTCGGGCAGCCGCGAGGACAGGACGACGTCGCCGGTCTCGAGCTTCGCGTAGGCCAGCAGCACCGACAGCTCGGGGCTGGTCAGCGCCTGCCCATCGCGCCGCCGCTCGACCAGGGCACGCTCGTCGGGCAGCGCCTCCACGCTGCGCACCAGCCGGCCCGACCGCTCCAGAGAGCGCAGGAACCGTTCGTGCGCGTCGAGCAGGCTGCGCGCCGAGGTCACCTCGACGGCGAGGGTTGCGTTCTGCGCGTGGTTGTCGGTCAGGACGGCGGAGGCCACCTCGTCGGCCATCTCCGCCAGCAGCTCGGCGCGGCCGGCCGGGTCGAGGTCGCCGTCCTCGACCGCGCGGTTGAGCGCGATCTTGATGTTGACCTCGTGGTCGGAGGTGTCGACGCCGGCGGAGTTGTCGATCGCGTCGGTGTTGACCCGCCCGCCGGTGAGGGCGTACTCGACCCGGCCGCGCTGGGTCAGCCCGAGGTTGCCGCCCTCGCCCACGACCCGGACGCGCAACTGCTCGCCGTCGACCCGGACGGCGTCGTTCGCCTTGTCCCCTGCGTCGAGCGCGCTCTCGGTCGAGGCCTTGACGTAGGTGCCGATGCCGCCGTTGAAGAGCAGGTCGACCGGCGCGAGCAGGATCGCCCGGATCAGTTCCACGGGGGTGAGCGAGTCGACGTCGTCGGGCAGGCCGAGCGCCGTCCGCATGGGGCCGGAGACCGGGATCGCCTTGGCCGTCCGCGGCCACACCCCGCCGCCGGCGCTGATCCGCGAGCGGTTGTAGTCGGACCACGAGGAGCGCTGCAGGCCGAACAGCCGGCGCCGTTCGGCGAACGAGGCGGCCGCGTCGGGTGTGGGGTCGACGAAGACGTGCCGGTGGTCGAAGGCGGCCACCAGCCGGATGTGCTCGGACAGCAGCATCCCGTTGCCGAACACGTCGCCGGACATGTCGCCGACGCCGACGACGGTGAAGTCCTGGCTCTGCACGTCGATGCCGAGCTCGCGGAAGTGGCGGGTCACCGACTCCCAGGCGCCGCGGGCGGTGATGCCCATGGCCTTGTGGTCGTAGCCGACCGAGCCGCCGGAGGCGAACGCGTCGCCGAGCCAGAAGCCGCGCTCGATCGCCACCGCGTTGGCGAGGTCGGAGAAGGTCGCCGTCCCCTTGTCGGCGGCGACCACCAGGTAGGTGTCGTCGCCGTCGTGCCGCACCACCTTCTCCGGCGGCACGACCTTGCCCTCGACCAGGTTGTCGGTGAGCGACAGCAGCGCGCCGATGAACAGCTTGTAGCAGGCCTGCCCCTCGGCGAGGACCTCGTCGCGCGAGGCCGGGCGGGCGGGGGAGGACTCGGCGGGCGGGTTCTTGACCACGAAGCCGCCCTTGGCGCCGGTCGGCACGATGACGGTGTTCTTCACCGTCTGCGCCTTGACCAGGCCGAGCACCTCGGTGCGGAGGTCCTCCCGGCGGTCCGACCAGCGCAACCCACCGCGCGCGACGGCGCCGAAGCGCAGGTGGATGCCCATCACCCGGGGCGAGCTGACCCACACCTCGCGGGCCGGCCGCGGCTCGGGCAGGTCGGGGACGCCGCTGGGGTTGAGCTTGATCGCCAAGGGCAGCGGAGCACCCCGGGTCAGGGACTCGGGCGAGTAGTAGGTCGTGCGCTGGGTGGCGGTGACCGCGGCCAGCAGCGAGGTGAGCACGCGGTCGGCGTCCAGCGACTCGACCTCGCCGATCGCGCGCCGCAGCGACTCGACCAGGTCGGCCTGCCGTTGGGCCCGGCTGCCGCTGCGGCCCGGGGAGAACCGTGTCTCGAACAGCGCCACGAGCCGGGAGACGACGTCCGGGTGCCCGGCGAGGGTCTCCTCCACGTACCTCTGCCCGAAGGGGAGGCCCGCCTGCCGTAGCCACTGCACGTAGGCCCGGACGACGGTGACCTGGCGCCAGTTGAGCCCGGCCAGCAGGACCAGCGAGCCCAGCCCGTCGTCCTCGGCCTCGCCGCGCCAGACCGCGCCGACGGCCTCGGTGAAGCGCTCGGGCAGCGAGCGCAGCAGGGGCAGCTCGATCGCGGGGACGGCGATGCCGAAGTCGTAGATCCAGGTGGGCGGGGCGCCGATCCGGTCGATCTCGTAGGGCCGCTCGTCGACGACGGAGACGCCCATGTTCTGCAGCACCGGGAGCACCTCGGAGAGCAGCAGCCGCTCCCCCACGCGGTAGACCGTCAGGCGGCGTTCGCCCGTGGCCGAGCCGGACGGCGTCCACAGGCGCAGCGACAGCTCGCCCTCGGCGAGGTTGTCCAGCCGCGCCAGGTCGTCGACGGCCCGCTCGGCGGTGAAGTCGTTCTGGTACGAGGCCGGGAAGGCGTCGGCCACCCGGGACAGCATCCGCTCGGCCTCGACGCCGTACCGGGCGGTGAGCTCGTCGGAGAGGTCGTCGGTCCAGCTGCGCGCCGCGGCGGCCAGCTCGGCCTGCAGCGCGTCATGGTCGACGCTCGCCGGCTTGGGGCTCCCCCGCCGGCCGACGGGCACCCGGACGACGAAGTGCAGGCGCGCGAGCACCGACTCGGTCGAGCGCGCGGTGTACTCCACGCTGGTACCGCCCAGCCGCTCCAGCAGGATCTGCTGCATCCGGGTGCGGACCTCGGTCGTGTACCGGTCTCGGGGCAGGTAGACCAGCGCGGACCAGAACCGGCCGGTGGGGTCGCGGCGGAGGAACAGCCGCGTCTGCCGCCGCTCCTGCAGGTGCAGGACGGCGAGCGCGACGGGCAGCAGCTCGTCGGGCCCCACCTGCAGCAGCTCGTCGCGCGGATAGGTCTCCAGGACCTCGAGCAGCTCCTTGCCGGTGTGGCTGTCGGCCGGCACGCCGGAGCGGGCGATCACGGCCTCCACGCGCCGGCGCACCAGCGGTACGTCCAGCACGCTGCTGGTGGTGGCCGCCGACGGGAACAGGCCGACGAAGCGGTACTGGCGGACACCCTTCCCCTCGCCGTCGGGGAGGGTCACGGCGATCAGGTCCAGCCAGGCACGGCGGTACACCGGGGAGCGCGCGTCGGCCTTGGTCACCGCGAGCAGCTGGTGCTCGGGCGCGCGGGCCACCTCGGGCATGCCGACCGAGGCGCTCATGTCGGTGTCGCTGCGCAGGACGCCGAGTCCGGTCCCGTGCACGGCATGGGCGGCGGTCTTCCCGCGGCTCGGCACCAGGTCGACGTCGCGGGCACCCAGGAAGACGAAGTTGCCGTCGGCCAGCCAGCGCAGCAGTTCCGCCGCCTCGGCCGGGTCCTCCGCCGGATCGGCGTCCGGGGAGGGCGCCGGGCCGGTCCGGGCCAGCTCGTCGAGGCGCCCCGCGAGGTCGCGGACACGGGTCCGCAGCCGGTCGTCGTCCTCGTGCACGGCGCGCACGTCGTCGAGGACGGTGCGCAGCCCGGTGACGAGGTCGGCTCCGGCCTCCTCGGCCAGCGGCCCGTCGAGGACGACGGCCATCCAGGACTCGGTCAGCGCGTCGGGACCGCACCCCTCGACGTCGGCGGTGTCGCAGAACGCGGTGATGCGCCCGCGCACGTCGCGGCGGACCACCACGACGGGGTGCACGATGTGCGTGAGGGACAGGCCCTGGCGCACCACCTCGGCCGTGACGGAGTCGACCAGGAAGGGCATGTCGTCGGTGACCAGCCGGACGATCGCCCGACCGTCCGCCATCCGCTGCACGTCGACCGTGGCGGACCCCGGCGGGCGCACCTCGGCCAGCCGCAGGTGGCCGATCGCGAGCCCGGCGAGCTCGGCGGGGTCGTGCCCGAGGACCTCGGCCGCGGGCTCGCTCCAGTAGTAGCGCTGGAGGAGGGCGGGCAGCCCGTCGGGCGCACAGCCGGACGGGAGATCCTTGTCCCCCAGATCGGCGCGGGCCGACGCGGCGGCCCGGTCGAGCAACTGACGCTTCTCGGTGCGGGCGGCTTCGAGGGCGTCGAGCTCGGTCAGGGTGCCTGCCGGTACGCCGCCGTCCCGTCCGCCCACCGGGGTCTCCGGTGCAACGGTGGTGCTGGCCATTCCAGCCACGCTACTGCGAAGGGTGGTGCCCGTCACGACGACGCGTCGGCGATCGTCGCCCCTCCTCGATTCAGCGGTCGAGCAGCTGGTCGGCGATCCAGCCGGCGATGGCCAGGATGAGCCCGCCGAGGATCGCGGTGCCGAAGCCGTCGATGGTCATCCGGTCGGTCAGCGCGGCCGTGAGCCCCAGCAGTGCGGCGTTGATGACCAGCAGGAACAGGCCCAGGGTGAGCAGGACGAACGGCAGCGAGAGCAGCCGCAGGATCGGTCCGACGATGGCGTTCACGACGCCGAAGATCAACGCGATCCAGAGGTACGTGCCGAACTCGCCGAGCGGGCCGTTCGGATTCGGGTCGACCTTGAGCCCGGGCAGCACGTCGGTGCCCGTGAACTGCACGTCCCACTTGGTGAGCGCCAGGAAGACCGCCGCCAGGATCACGACCTTGAGCGCGAACTTGATCACAACGACCACGCTAGTGCCCGGCGAGGACACGATCGCCGCATTCCTCGCTCTACGGCTCTCTAGCGGTTGCGGCTAGACAGCGCCAGACGAGCCTCGACTGCGCCGCCGGCCGGAACGTCGACACGCGCTAGGCCGTTCTACCGATCTCTACGCCGATCGCTAGAGAACGCCATACGGTGCTCGACATGGATCCCGTGCGGAACCCCTACGCGCCCGGCGCCGGCCAGCGCCCGCCCGAACTCGCCGGCCGCGACACCGAGCTCTCCGCCTTCGACGTCGTCCTCGAGCGGATCGCCCACGGTCGGCCGGAGCGGTCCCTGGTGCTGACCGGGCTGCGCGGCGTCGGCAAGACCGTGCTGCTCAACCAGCTGCGGTCGGCGGCCATCACGCGCGGCTGGGGCACCGGCAAGATCGAGGCGCGGCCGGAGCAGTCACTGCGCCGGCCGGTGTCCTCCGCGCTGCACATGGCGCTGCGCGAGCTGGGTCCGCGGCACGGCGACCAGGAATCGATGGACGAGGTCCTCGGCGTCCTCAAGGCCTTCGCCCAGCGGCAGACGCCCGACACGGCGAAGGTGCGCGACCGGTGGCAGCCGGGCATCGACGTGCCCGCTGCCAGCGGACGCGCCGACTCCGGCGACATGGAGATCGACCTCGTCGAGCTGCTCAGCGACGCGGCCGGGGTGGCGGCCGACATCGGCAGCGGCATCGCCCTGTTCATCGACGAGATGCAGGACGTGCAGCCCGACGACGTCTCGGCCATCTGCGCCGCGTGCCACGAGCTCTCGCAGCAGGGCGCCCCGCTGATCGTCGTCGGTGCCGGGCTCCCCCACCTGCCGGCGGTGCTGTCGGCGTCCAAGAGCTACTCGGAACGGCTGTTCCGGTACCTGCGGATCGACCGGCTGGACCGCGAGGCCGCCGACCGGGCGCTGCTGGCCCCGGCCGAACGCGAGGACGTCGAGTTCGAGCCGGCCGCCCTCGACGCGCTCTACGAGGCGGCCGACGGCTATCCCTACTTCGTCCAGGCCTACGGCAAGGTCACCTGGGACGTCGCCGCCTCCTCGCCCATCACCGCCGGCGACGTCGCCATGGCCGCGCCCGTGGCCGAGGCCGAGCTCGCCGTCGGCTTCTTCGGCTCCCGGTACGACCGGGCCACCCCGGCCGAGCGCGAATACATGCACGCCATGGCCGAGCTCGGCGGCCCGAGCAGCGCGGCGGTCGCGACGTCGGAGGTCGCCGTCTCGCTGGGGCGCAAGCCCGCGTCCCTCTCCCCCGCCCGCGACTCGCTGATCAAGAAGGGCCTGGTCTACTCCGCCGAACGCGGGTCGATCGCCTTCACCGTGCCGCACTTCGGCCGGTACCTGCTGCGCCACCCCGACTGAGAAGAGGACCCCGTCCTCCCCACCCCTCGCGGGCTCGGGGCGGTGCCCTGGACGGGGCCAGGATTCGGCAACCGTTGCATCGGGCAACGAGCGCACCATGCCGACCTGGTTGGAAGCGGGGCTCTGGGGCCTGCTCGGCGGGGGCGCCCTGGTGATCGGCGCCCTGATCGCCTGGATCACCACCGTGCCGCCCAAGGTCGTGGCCTCGGTCATGGCCTTCGGCTCGGGTGTGCTGATCTCCGCCGTGGCGTTCGACCTCATGGAGGAGGCCGTCCACATCGGCGGCCTGCTCCCGACCGCCCTGGGCTTTCTCGGGGGCGCGATCGTCTACCTCGCCGCGAACCTCGTCCTGGCCCGCCGAGGCGCGCGGCACCGCAAGCGGTCAGGGGAGCAGCAGCCCTCGGAGCAGGAGCAGTCCGGCAGCGGGGCAGCCATCGCGATCGGGGCGCTGCTCGACGGCGTTCCCGAGTCCGTCGTCCTGGGGGTGAGCCTGCTCGGTGGAGGCTCGGTGAGCCTGTCGGTCCTCGCCGCCGTGTTCATCTCGAACGTGCCCGAGGGTCTGTCGAGCGCCGCCGGCATGAAGCACAACGGGCGCTCGGCCCGATACGTGTTCGGCGTCTGGGGCGGGATCGCGGTGGCCAGCGGTGTGGCCGCGCTGCTCGGCTACGTGCTGCTGGGCGGCGCGCCGCCACAGGTCGAGGCGGTCATCACCGCGGTCGCCGCGGGCGCGATCCTCACCATGATCGCGGACACGATGATCCCGGAGGCGTTCGAGAACACGCACGCCTGGACGGGTCTGATCACCACGGTGGGCTTCCTGACCGCGTTCGCGATCAGCCTGGCGTGACCCTCAGACCGGGTGCGGCACCACCGGGGGCACCCGCTCCGGCGGGATGTCCGCCGGGCGCTCGGCGTCCAGGGCGTGCGCCCGCACCGCCAGGACGGCGACGTCGTCCTCGACCGTCCCACCGAGCATCTCGGCCAGCAGGCGGTCGCACAGCTCGTCCAGCGGGAGGTCGCCCGACCCGGCCAGGATGTCCCGGACCTGCGCGCGGCCGTCGTCCAGCGGGACGCCGCGGCGCTCGAAGAGGCCGTCGGTGAACAGCAGCAGCGTGCTGCCCTCGTCCAGGACGGCGTCGCCGTTCGCCCGCGGGCCCAGCCAGCCGATGCCGAGCGGCGGCCCGACCGGCGCCTCCAGGTCGACCACCGTGCCGTCCCCCCGCAGCAGCATCGGATCGGGATGGCCGGCCGTGGCCCAGCGCATCCGGCGCAGGCCGTTCCGGCGGTCCGTGTCGTCCTGCTCGATGCGGCAGACCAGGGCGGTGGCCATCGTCGGGACCGCCAGCCCCACCATGGCGTAGTCGACGCGGCGCAGGACGCCGGCCGGTTCCTCGAGGCGGTCGAAGGCGATGCCCCGGACCAGGGTCTTCACCTGCCCCATCGCGGCGGCGGCCTCGATGTCGTGGCCCATGACGTCACCGATGACCAGGACCGTGTCGCCGTCGGGCTGCAGGAAGGCGTCGTACCAGTCGCCGCCGATCGACACGCCCTGCGTTGCCGGGCGGTAGCGGACGGCGAGCTCGAGCCGGTCGGGCTGCACCGGCGGCGACAGCAGGCTCCGCTGCAACCGCTCGGCCACCCGCTGGTTGGCGACGGCGAGCCGCGCGTTGTCGAGCGCGAGCGCCGCACGCCGGGAGGCGATCTCCGCCGTCCGCAGCTCGGCCTCGGTGTGCGCCCCGCGCTGGGGGCCGTTGATCAGGGTGATCCCCCCGAAGAGCTCGCCGCGCGCGACGAGGGGGAAGCCCGCGGCCGCGGCGGGCCGGAGCGGCTCGAGCGCCCGGCGGCTCTCCTCGTCGGCGACCATCGACTCGACGATCTCCGGCGTCAGCTCCGGGAAGACCACCGGCCGCGGGTCGCGCACCATCCGGGGCACGGGCGCCGCCTCGGAGTTGGACGCGACACGCAGGTCCGCGTACCGGTGCAACGCCGGAACCAGTGCGGGGTCACGGTGCGCCCGGCCGACGTCACGCCGCTTGCCGTTGTCGTCGAAGACGGTGACCACGCACCAGTCGGCCAGCAGCGGCACGACCAGGTCGGCGAACCGCTGGACCGCCTCGTCGGTGTCGAGCGTGGAGGTCATGGCCAGGTTGATGTCGCCGAGGAGCATGAGATGGCGCCCGGCGCGCTCCGCCTCCTCCGCCGCGGCGGCGGCCGCGGCGGCCGCCTCCTCCCGGGCGGTGACGGCGGCGGCGCGCTCCTCCTCGGTGCGGCGGCGATCGGTCACGTCGTCGTAGGTGACCACGAGCCCGGCCTCGGTGAGGAAGGCATCGGCCCGGAACCACCTGCCCAGGGGCGCGAACCACGCCTCGGTGCTGCCGGAGCCGCCGTTCGTGCGCACCCGGCGGTACAGCTCCTCGAAGGGGCCGCCGAGGGCCTCCGGGAACTCGACCCACACCTCGTGCCCGACGAGGTCCTCGACCCGGCGGTCGAGGGCCCGGGCGCCGGCGGGGTTGATGTAGCTGAAGCGCCACGAGTCGTCGAGGACGAACAGGGGTCGCTCCATGCCCTCCAGTGCCTGCACGAGCAGGTCACCGGGAGGCGGAACGGCACTGTTCCTGGTCACGGGGCCACTCTGCCGCATGGGAGTGCCTGTTCCCCCTCCCTCGGCCGGGATGTGACCCGGAAGTCACCCCCACCTCGGGCGTCGAGCGTCTTGGCAGCGGCGCCCCGGTTGGCCACAATCCATCCGTCCACCACCGCAGGGCTTCCCCGCGGGCGAGGGCCGCTCCAACAGCGGGGCCGATGGGTCCGACGGCGGAAAGGGGAGGCGTGCGGTGGACAGCGCTGACCTGACACTGCCCGGGCGCCGCACCGCCGCACGCGACATCGCGGGCATGCCCGGTCCGGCGGGGGAACGCACCGGCGCCGACCTGGTCCGCTTCCTCGACGCCATGCCGGCGGCGTTCTGCTTCCTCGACGCCTCCTGGCGCTTCCGCTACGCCAACACCGGGGCCGAAGAGCTGATCGGCCGCTCCCGGGCGGACCTGCTGGGGAGGTCGCTGTGGGACGTCGTCCCCGCGACCGCCGGAGGTGACATGGCCGACCGGTGCCGGTCGGCGGTCGACGCGGGGCAGCCCGCCACCCTCGAGATCCCCTGGCCGGCCCCCGCCCGGGTCGAGGGCCCCGCCTCCACCCAGCCACCCGGTTGGCACGAGATCCGGGTCTGGCCGGGCCCGGACGGCGTGGCCGTCGAGATCCAGGACGTCACCGAACGGCGGCGGGCCGCCGACGAGGCAGGCCGGGCCGCTGCCCGGACCGCGCTGGTGGCCCAGGTCAGCGCCGAGCTCTCGGGCGCCCTGGACGGCGAGTCCGCGCTGGGCCGGCTGGCCCGGCTCGTCGTGCCCGTGCTGACCGACGGCTGCATCGTCACCGTCGTCGACCGGGAGGGTCGCGCCCGCGACGTCGGCTCGTGGCACGCCGATCCGGCTCGGCGCGAGCTCATGGCGCAGTACGCGCAGGTGCGGCTCGAGGCGCTGCCCGCCGGTTCCCCGGTGGCCCGCGCGCTCCGGGCGGGCACGCCGATCACCGAGACCATCGACGCCGTCCTCCGGATGATGCGCCGGGGCCCCGCACGCGACCTGCTCGCCGCGATCGCCCCGGCCACCGCCGTGGTGCTCCCGCTGAGCGCCGAGGGCCGCACGGTCGGCGTCCTCACCCTGTACCAGGACGCCGGCCGGGAGGCCCGCGCCGACGACGTCGACACCGCCCGGCTCGTGGCGGACCAGGCCGGGCTCGCCGTCGCCCGCGTGCACCTGCAGAGCCAGCAGGCGCAGCTGGTCGAGGGGCTGCAGCGCAGCCTGCTCACCGATCCGCCGGAGATTCCCGGGATGGAGGTCGTCGTCCGCTACGTGCCGGCCGCGGAGGCCGCCCGGGTGGGCGGCGACTGGTACGACGCCTTCCTGCAGCGCGACGGCACCCCGGTCGTCGTCATCGGGGACGTCGTCGGACACGACACGGCCGCGGCCGCCGCCATGGGCCAGCTGCGCGGGCTGCTGCGCGGGATCGCGCACCACAGCGGCGCCGGTCCGGCCGAGGTCCTGGGCGGCCTCGACGACGCGATCGCCTCCATGCACACCGACACGCTGGCCACGGCCGTGGTGGCGCGCCTGGAGCCGGTCGGGCCCACCGGTCGCTGCGGCCGGCGCACCCTGCGCTGGACGAACGCAGGGCATCCGCCGCCGATCGTCGTCGCGCCCGGCGGGAGCGTCGAGGTGCTGGGCGGCGCGCGAGGCGACCTCATGCTCGGAGTCGATGCGTCCGCGGCGCGGGCCGAGCCGGCGGCCGGCCTGGCGCCGGGCAGCACCGTCCTGCTCTACACCGACGGCCTGGTCGAGCGGCGGCGCAGCACGCTCGACGAGGGCACCGCCCGGCTGGTCGAGCAGGTGCGGGAGCTGGCCGGCCTGCCCCTGCCGAGGCTCTGCGACGCCCTGCTGGAGCGGCTGCTCCGGGGCACACCCGAGGACGACGTCGCGCTGGTCGCCGTCCGGCTGGCGCCGGCTCCACCGGCCGTTCCCTGACGTCGCCGGGCCGCTCCCGAGCAGTCCGGAGAGACCGCCGCCACCCCTCCGGGGCAGGAACTCAGGTCGCTCGTGGTTGGGGCGCCGCCACCCTGGGCACCTGTTCTCTGCCGAGAACCGGGCTGATGGAGGAGAGGGCATGGGTCGACTGTCGTGGCCGCTGCGCCCGCTGCCGGACGGCCGGGGCGAGGTGTGGCGCTGGGACCTCGCGACGCTCGCCGAGCTGCCCGGTGCCCGCGCCGGTCTGCGGAGCCGGCTGGGGGTCGTCGGCGTACCCGCGGACGAGGACACGTCGGGCGAGCGCCTCGTGCTCGCCTTCGACGAGCTCGCGTCCAACGCGCTCCGCCACGGGGAGTCGCCCGTCGTCGCCACCGTCATCGCCGGCAGCGGCGGCTGGCTGCTCGACGTCAGTGACCGGGCGCCCGGCACCATGCCGGCGCCGGCGGTCGGTCGTGACCCGGCGAAGGGTGGCCTGGGGCTGCACATGGTGGCCCGGCTGGCGGTGGCCCACGGCTGGTACGTCGACGGCGAGTGCAAGCACGTGTGGGCCTGCCTGCCCACCGCGATCGACGACCGCCAACCCGCATTGGCCTGACCATTCCGAAACGCCGAACGCCCCGCCCAGCTGGAGGAGCCGGAGCGAGGCGTTCTGCCTGAGCCGGGGACGGCACCTGTCGTGGCGAGTGGGCCCCGAAGGGGTCCGCGCAGCCGCGACGCAACGGCTCATCGCCGTCGGGGACGGCAATTGGCCGCGGTGCAGCCCGGAGGGCTGCAATGTCACAGCACGAGCGACAGCGCGCCCTTCCCGTAGCCGGGGATCTCGATCGCGAGGTCGATCCGGTTGAAGTTGGCGAGCATGCCGGCGATGTCGCCGGGCAGGTCATCGCCGGGGGCGTAGAGCTTGTGCAGCTTCGAGTGCGGGGCGCCCGGGGTGTTGAACAGCGCGGAGAGCACGTTCACCACCTCGTGAAGCGCCTCGACCAGGAGGCTGGTCAGCTCGCCGTCCTCCTCGACGGCGTCCTGAGCGCCTCCCGGCGGGAGGAGGGCCAGGGCGGCGCCGGTGTAGGCCGCCGCACCGAGGTCCATGACGCACAGCGCGTTGATCGCCATCTGCGGGTCGACGTAGACGGCCACGGCGACCGGCTTGCCCGGGGCCGGGGTGACCGGGGCGCCCGGGTTGACGGCGACGGGCTTGCCCACCAGGCCGGTGAGCATGTCGCGGACGTCCTTGCTGGCGGGCAGCGCGACGGTGCCGGTGCTCATGCCAGCACCTCGTCCAGGTGCTCCTTGAAGGTGTCCTCGTTGAACGGCTTGGCGATGAGGAACATGGCGCCGGCGTTGGCGGCCTTCTCCCGCATCTCCGGAGACCCCTCCGAGGTGACGAAGCCGAACGGCACCGCCGAGCCCGACGAGCGCAGCGCCTCGAGGCACTCGATGCCGGTCATGTTGGGCATGTTCCAGTCCGACAGGACCAGGTCCGGCTTCTCGGACGACACCTTGGACAGCGCGTCGGCGCCGTCCTCGGCCTCGACGATGTCGTGGTCGTCGTAACCGGCCTGCCGCAGGGTGCGGATGACGATCTGCCGCATGACGCGGCTGTCGTCGGCGACCAGGATCTTCACAGTGGCACCTCGTTCTGGTTGTTCTCGTGCGGGTCGGTCAGGGCACCGGCGGCGCCCTGGACGGAGATGGTCAGGGACTCGCCGCGCCACAGGAGGTCGACGCGGCAGGTGTCGGCCGGCGAACCGGCCGTGGGGGCGCTCCCCACCTCGGGCAGGCCGAGGACGGAGGGGCCGGGGAGGACGGCCTTGACGTTGCCTCCCACGACGTTGGCGAGCTCGCCGAGGGCGTCCTCGATGTCCTCGACCTCGAGCACCGGCGGGGCGTGCTCCTTGAGCAGGGCCCGGGACAGCGCCTCGGCGGTGGACCGCCCACAGGTGAGGACGACGGTGCCGGTCCAGGGACCGACGATCTCGACCCAGGAGCTGAGGGCGTCGTCCGGCAGCCCGCCGGGCAGCGGCACCAGGAACTCGTCGTCCCCGACCAGGGCCGACCACGCCTCCTGGGCGATGCTCTGCACGGTCTCGCCGTCGAGCAGGTCGTGGATGGACAGCGGTGCGTCGCTGGTGCGACGCCGCTCCCCGGTGTCCTCGAAGCGGGTGTCGAACTCCGTCACAGGACGGCCTCCTCCGGGAGCAGGCCGAGCAGCGCGAGCTTGTCGCGGATCGCGTCGGCGGTGAACGGCTTGATCACGTACTCGTGGGCGCCGGCGGCCAGCGCGCGCACGATCTGGGTGTGCTCGCTCTCGGAGGTCACCATCATGATCGTAACCGAGCGCCAGGCCGGGTTGGAGCGCACGGCGGAGACGAACTGCAGCCCGTCCATCACCGGCATGTTCCAGTCCACGCAGACGAGGTCGGGAATCCAGCCGGTGTCGAGGACGTCGAGGCCCTCGCGGCCGTCACCGGCCTGCTGGACCTCGTACCCGAGACCCTCGAGGATCCCGGTGACGATCCGGCGCATGGCGCGCGAATCGTCGATCACCAGAGCACGCATGTTCAGGCCCCCTTCAGCGGGCGGTAGGCAGAGCTGCGGCCGACGACGACCCGCTCCCAGGAGTCGTCCACCCCGAGCGTCGTCTCTGCCGCACCGAGGAACAGCCAGCCGTCGGGGCGCATCAGGTCACGCACGCGGCGGAGGATCGCCTGCTTGGTGGGCAGGTCGAAGTAGATGAGGACGTTGCGCAGGTAGACCACGTCGAACGGGCCCATCCGCGGCAACGGCGCGGCGAGGTTGCACTCGCTCGCCTGGACCATCCGGCGCAGGGTCGGGGCAACCTCCCACTCGTTGCCCGCCCGCGTGAAGTGCCGGACGAGCATGGGGGCGGGCAGGCCACGGTTGACCTCGAGCTGGCTGAACCGGCCGGCCTTGGTCCGCTCCACCATCTCGCGCGACAGGTCGGTCGCGGTGATCGTGACGCGCGAGGCGGCGTTCGGCAGCGAGTCCTCGAGCAGCATCGCGATCGTGTACGGCTCCTGCCCGCTGGAGCAGGCGGCCGACCAGATCTGCAGGCGCTCGTTCGGGCCGCGGGCGGCGAGCAGCGCCGGCATCACCGTGGAGGTCAGCGCCGTGAACGGGTCACCGTCGCGGAACCAGGACGTCTCGTTGGTCGTCAGGGCCTCGACGATCCGCCGTGTGCTGTCGGTGTCGGGCCGCGAGCGCACCGACTCCACGAACTGGGAGACGTCGGTGATGCCCATCTGGCGGGCGATCGGCAGGAGCCGCGCCTCGACGAGGTACTCCTTGCCCGGCTGCAGCACGATCGCGCTCTCCTTGTGCACGAGCGCGCGGACCCAGTCGAAGCTGGTGGCGGTGAGGGTCATCGGGCACCTCCGGAGAGGACGGCGCCTGCGCGGGCCGGCGTGATGCCGGACAGGTGCCGCTGGATGGCGTCGGGGATGCGGTCGAGGGGCAGCACCTCGTCGGCGAAGCCCGCCTGGCTGATCGCGCCGGGCATGCCCCACACCACCGAGGTGGCCTGGTCCTGCACGATCACGGTTCCGCCGGCGGCGCGGATGTCACCGGCGCCGTTGCGGCCGTCGGCCCCCATGCCGGTGAGCACGACACCGAGGACGGCGCCGTCGAAGGCGGCGACGGCGGTGCGGAACAGGGGATCGACCGCGGGGCGGCAGAAGTTCTCGGGCGGGCCCTGGTTCAGGCCGGTCTGCAGGCCCCGTCCGGTGGAGCGCACCACGAGGTGGTGGTCGCCGGGAGCGAGGTGGACCGTGCCGGGCAGCAGCGGGCTGCCGTCGGAGGCCTCGACGACCCGGAGGGGGCAGAGCCGATCCAGCCGCTGGGCGAACTGGCGGGTGAAGACGGGAGGCATGTGCTGGACGAGCAGCACGGGCACCGGCAGTGACGCGGGGAGCTGGGGGAGGACCTTGGCCAGCGCCTCGGGGCCGCCCGTGGAGGAGCCGATCACGAGGACGGCGGGCTTCTTGCCCGGGCCGGTGCGCGGCGTGGCCGGCCGTGGCGGGGGAGGGGCTGCGGCGCGAGCGGGTCCGACGGTGACCGGGCGGCCGGTCAGCGCCTTGATCTTCGGGATGAGCTGCTCGCGCACGCTCTCCATCGACTGGCCGACGCTGCCCACGTTGGCCGGCTTCGTCAGGTACTCGTTGGCGCCGGCCGAGAGGGCGTCCAGCGTGGCGGAGGCGCCGCGCTCGGTCAGCGTGCTGAACATGATGATCGGGACGCGGCTCTGCGCCTGCCCGCCCGCCCCGGACCGGATGGCCCGGACCGCCTCGATGCCGTTGAGTTCCGGCATCTCGATGTCCATGGTGACCAGGTCCGGCTGGAGCTGGGGGAGCTTGCTGAGTGCTATGCGGCCGTTGACCGCGGTACCGACGACCTCGATGTCCGGATCCGCGGACAGCACATCGGTCACGATCTTGCGGACGACGACGGAATCGTCGACGACCATCACCCGGATCGGGTTCACGCGGGTCCCCCTGTTTCCTGCTGCGTCAGCCCAGCAGGACTGTTCATTGCTGTATCGGCACCACGTCCCCGGCCTTGAGCGGGAACGGTGCCACGTTTCGCGAACGACTCCGGTCGCTCGTGGCAAGGAACAGTTTCGGGTGGCACGAGGGAAATCTGAATACACCGCGCGTATTCGTTACGAAATACGTCGGCGACCGTTCGTTATTCGGTCGGGAAAGCCTTTTGGGCAGATGTCGACACGGGGGAGTCGAATGCGAACTCGCCGCTCGCGCGCATTCGACGGCGATCCACGCCACGCATGACCTGAGGCCCGTGGTCACCGCCCCAGCCGCACAACCCGCAGGCGGCAACCACACGCCTCGGGTGACGGCGTCGCCCTCCCCGACGGGTCAGCGACCGGCGGCGACGCGCTCCCAGGGCGCACGCAGCACGCGGAGCGACCGGTCGTCGAGCAGGTCGGACATGGCGATGCCCTGGACGCACCCGGCGACGGCGTTCCAGACACCGGCGGCGCCGTCGTGGACGTCGAAGCCGCCGTCGAGGAAGGCCTGGACGGCGTGCAGTTGCACGGCCGCCAGCGCCCGGGTGCGGCCGGAGACGTGCGCCGCCCAGGAGGCCTCGTGCATGGCCGACGCCCACGGGCGGTGGTCGGCGCGGCCCTCCTCGACGGCCGTGCGCCAGAGCGCGCGGCCGGGGTCGTCCAGGGCGCGGAGGGCAGCCAGGACGTCGTCCAGCTCGGCCGCGGCCGGCCCGAGGTCGGCACCGACTGCCGGCAACGACACCGTGCCGGCATCGCGCACGGAGTCGAACGCGCCGGTCAGCTCGCGGCGGACGAGGGGCGGCAGCACCCCGGCCGCCCAGTAACCGAGCGCGGCGTCGGCCAGCACGTCGGTGGCCTCCGCCCACTCCTCGTCCCGCAGGAAGCCGTGCGCCAGGTGCTCGCGGCCGAGGACGTCCTCCCGCAGCAGGCGCTCGAGGGTGGGCGCGTCGCCGATGGTGCCGAGCTCCAGCTGGGCGACGAGGACGGCGGCGCGGTCGGCGCCCTCGATCCCGGCCGTGGCGCCGCGGACGTGCGGAACGTTCGCCGCCATCTCCCGGGCCCGGCGGGAGCGCACGGCACGGGTGCCGCGTTCCTCGCGGGAGAGGCCGCGTGCGGGGTGGGCGGAGGCGAGCGTGCCCAGGCCCCCGGCGCCGGCGCCGAGGCCGGTCAGCAGGACCTCGGCCACCGAGCGCCCGGCGGGCAGTCGCACGAGGTCGAAGCCGAGGGTGGCCGCACTGACCAGGGTGTAGGGCACGGCAGCCTCCAGGAGTGGGTCCGACCATGCTGGCCGGGATCTGCTGGAGGCGCTATCGGGACAGCCGCGGCCGTCACCCCTTCGCAGGAGGGCAACGGGGTGACGGCCGCGTGTTCGAGTGAACTGCGTGACTATTCGGTCGCGCTGAGTGACCAGCCTGAGGTCAGTAGGTGAAGCGGGAGACCGCCGTGCGCAGCTCGGCGGCCATGCGGGCCAGCTCGTCGACCGCCGTCCGTGTCTGCCCCAGCGCCTGGGTGGTGGCGTCGGCAGCGCCGGAGACCCCGCCGATGTTCGCCGCGATCTGCCCCGAACCCTGCGCGGCCTCCCCCACCGACCGCGACATCTCGTTCGTCGTGGCGGTCTGCTCCTCCACCGCGCTGGCGATGGTCAGCTGGAAGTCGTTGATCTGCCCGATCACCGCGCTGATCCGCTCGATCGCCGACACCGCCCCGCTGGTGTCGCCCTGGATCGCCTCGACCCGGCGGGCGATGTCCTCGGTCGCCTTCGCCGTCTCCTGCGCCAGCTCCTTCACCTCGTTCGCGACGACGGCGAACCCCTTGCCGGCCTCACCCGCGCGGGCCGCCTCGATCGTGGCGTTCAGGGCCAGCAGGTTGGTCTGCTCCGCGATCGAGGTGATCACCTTGACCACGTCACCGATCTGCCGCGAGGACTCGCCCAGCTTCAGCACCGTCGCCGTCGTCGTCTCCGCCTCGGTCACCGCCGCCGCGGCCACCCGGGCCGCCTCGTTCGCGTTCTGCGAGATCTCCCGGATCGAGGCGCCCATCTCGTCCGCACCCGCCGCCACGGTCTGCACGTTCCGCGACACCTCCTCCGCCGCACCCGCGACCACACCGGACTGCACGCTGGTCTCCCCCGCCGAGGCGGCGATCTGGGACGACGACGCGGACAGCTCCTCCGACGAGGCGGCCACGGCGTCGGCGGAGGCGCCCACCGAGGCCATCACCTCGCGCAGCGTCGCCTGGGCGTCGGTCAGGGCGCCGGCCATGCGGCCCAGCTCGTCGCGGTCGCGGGCGTCCGGCTCCACCGTGAGGTCGCCCTGGGCCATGGCCTCGAGGGACGCCTGCACGGAGCGGACGGTCCGGACGAGCCGGCGGACCACCCAGAAGGTCAGGGCGGCGGCGAGGACGACGCCGGCGCCCAGCACGATCCACAGCACGGCGAGGGCGCGCTCGGCATCCTCGCGGTCGGCGGCCGCACGGGTGGCGGCGAGCTCGGACTGCGCCACGTTCTCGGCCTGGAGGGGCTCGACCAGGGCAGTGGTCTGTGGGCGCACCTGCTCCTGGAAGACCGTGCTGAAGGCCGCGGCGTCGCCGGCGTCGGCGAGGGGGAAGAGGGTCTGACCCGCGAGGGCGTAGTACGCCGCGAGCTGCTTCTCGAACTCGGCGAACGACGCCGTGTCCACGGCCTTGGGGCGGTAGGCGTCGATCTGGTCGGTGATGTCCTTGCGGCGCTCGGCCAGGTCGGTCCGCAGCTCCTGCCGGGTCGCGACGTCGGCGATGCCGTACTGGATGACGCGGGCGCGGTCGCCCTGGAAGCTGCGCTGGATCTCCGACAGCTCGGTGAGCGGCAAGACGGTGTCGGTGTAGAGCACGTGCTCGGCGTCGCGCAGCTGGGCGATGCGGTCGGCGGCCAGCCCCGTCATGCCCACGGCCACGAGCGCCAGGGTGCCCAGCGCGGTGCCCATCTTCAGGCCCACGGGGCGATCGGTGAACCAGCCGGTGAGTGCGCGGACATCGGGAAGGGCGGTCATGCAGGGCTCCAGAGGGAGAGGGAGTGGGACCGCGCTGTCCCGGTACAGCTGGCCTATCGGCGGCCGTGAGTGGAGTCGCCACACGAATGGAGTGGAAGTGGTGGGACTCACATGACGCGGCTCACGGCTCCCCTCGACGCACACCGGCCCCCGGCCGGGCTCCTGAGCGGAGCCGGGCCAGGGGCCGGGTCGTGTGCTGAGGCTGCGTTATGCGGAGACGGCCTTCTGGACGTCGAGGGCCAGCAGCAGCTGGCCGTCGAGCTTGAACGCGCCGCGGATCAGGTCACGCGCCTGACCTTCCAGCGTGTCCGGCGGCGCCTCGAAGTCGCTCGCGTCGACGTCGACGACGTCGGCGATCGAGTCGACCAGCAGGCTGACCGCCTCGCCGTGCAGGCGGACGACGATGACGACGGCGTCGGTGCCCTCGGCCCTCGGGGGGCGGCCGAGACGCTCGCGCAGCTCGATGGCGGTGACCACCTGCCCGCGGAGGTTGATCAGGCCGGCGACGGCGTTCGGGGCGAGCGGCACGCGGGTGAGCTGCTGGCTGCGCAGCACCTCCTGCACGTGCTCGACCTCGATGCCGTAGAGATCGCCGTCCAGGCGGAAGGTGGCCAGCTGCCCGCTGGTGGCGGACGCCTTGCTGGCGATGGCAGTGGTCACGTCAGACCTCCAGCAGAGAGGTGGGGACGCCGGCGGGCGTCTCGAAGGTGGATGCGGTCGGGGCGGTGTAGAAGGCCGGGTCGGCGGCGAGGATCGCGGCCCGGACGTCGAGCAGCTCGGTCACCTTGTCGCCGAGGACGGCGGAGCCGAGCAGGCCCAGGTCGTCGATGTCGCTGCGGATGGCCGCCTCGCCGTCGACGATGTCGAGGATCTCCTCGACCACGATGGCGACGCTGCGCCCGTGGTCGGCGTAGACGATGACCTCGAGCACCTCGCGCTCGGTCTCGCCGTACGCGCCCAGGTGCCGGTCGAGCCGGACGATCGGCAGGATCGCGCCGCGGTACTGGACGACCTCCCGGTTGCCGACCTTCTCCACCGCATCGGTGCGCACCTGCTCGAGCCGGGTGACCGTGTCCAGCGGGATGGCGACCCGGCGGCCGCCTCCGATGGCGGCGAGCAGCATCCGCTGGCGCTCGGTCTCGGCGGCCGCCGCCTCGCTGATGGAGGCGCGGGATTCCTGCCGGTCGGTGGTCTCGGTCCGCAGCGCCCGGCGGGCCAGCGCCTGGACGTCGAGGATCAGGGCCACCGTGCCGTCGCCGAGGACCGTGGCCCCCGAGTAGAGGCCGATGGCCTTGAGCTGGCCGCCGACCGCCTTGACGACGATCTCCTCGGTGTTGATGACCCGGTCGACCACCAGGCCGAAGCGGCGGCCCTCCGAGCGCAGGACCGCGATCACGACGTGACCGTCGTGCCGCTCGGACGTCAGGCCGAGGACGTCGGTCAGCCGCACGAGGGGGAGGAGCTCGCCGCGGAGCCGGTAGACCTGGGCACCGCCCACCTCCTCGACGGCGTTCGCCGCCTTCTCCGCGTCGAGGCTCACAAGTTCCTGCAGACTGATCTGCGGGATGGCGTAGCGGTCGCCGGCGCACTCGACGGTCAGCGCCGGGACGATGGCGAGGGTCAGCGGGATGCGCAGGCGGCAGACGGTGCCGACACCTGCCTCCGACTCGACCTCGATCGTGCCGCCGATGGCCTCGATGTTGGTCTTCACCACGTCCATGCCGACACCGCGGCCGGAGACGTTGGTGACCGCGGCCGCCGTGGAGAAGCCCGGCAGGAAGATCAGCTGCAGGATGTCCGCCGGGCCCATCCGGTCGAGCTGGGCAGCGGTCACGAGCCCGCGCTCGACGGCCTTGGCCCCCAGCTTGGCGGGGTCGATGCCGGCTCCGTCGTCGGCGACCTCGACGACGACCTGGCCGCTCTCGTGACGGGCGCGCAGGGTGAGCACACCCTCGGCCGGCTTGCCGGCCGCCTTGCGCTTCTCGGGCGCCTCGATCCCGTGGTCGACCGAGTTCCGGACCAGGTGGGTCAACGGGTCCTTGACCGCCTCGAGCAGGGTCTTGTCGAGCTCGGTCTCCCGGCCCTCCATCTCCAGTCGGATGCTCTTCTTCAGCTGCAGGCCCAGGTCACGGACGACGCGGGGCAGCTTGGACCAGATGTGGTCGATCGGCTGCATGCGCGTCTTCATGACGCCCTCCTGCAGCTCGCTCGCGATCAGGTTCAGCCGCTGCGAGGCCCGGATGAGGTCCGTGTCGGTCTGGCGGGCGACGTTCTGCACGATCTGGTTGCGCGTCAGCACCAGCTCGCCGACGAGCAGCATGAGCTCGTCGAGCAGGTCGACGTCCACACGGATCGTGCTGTCGGCGACGGCGCGACGAGCCTGGCCTCCGGCGGCGTCGGTGGTACCCGACTCGCCGTCCGCCCGGTCGGTGGCGGGATCCCGGTGCGCCGGCTCCTCGGCTGTGCGGTCGGACATGACGGCGGGGACTCCCTCGGGCAGCGCGTCAGTGACGACCGGCAGCACCTCGGCGAGCGACGCCACGGGCGTCTCGTCGAGCGGTGCCGGTGCGGCGCCGGCGACAGGTGCCGCCGGGGTGGTGGCCGCGGCGGGCGTCGTCGCCTTGCGCGCGGTGGTCTTCTTCGCGGCCGCGGGCCTGGCGGCGGGCTTGGCGGTCGCCCTGGCGGGGGCGGCCTTGGCCGGGGCCTTCTTCGCGGCCCCCGGCTTCGCGGCGGTCTTCCGGGCCGGCGCCTTCTCGACGTCGCTGGGGGTCCGGGGCGCCGGGACGGCGGCCGGGGCAGCAGCGGGGGCCGCCGGGGCCGGGCCGTCCTCCATGGCGGCGGTCACCGCGGCGACGACGGCGGAGACGTCGACGTCTCCCTCGCCGCCGGTGGCCTCGATGGCGGTGAGCAGCGCGCGGACGCTGTCGACCATCTGCAGGAGGACGCTGGTGCGCGCGGGGGTCAGCGCGAGGGCGCCGTCCCGCAGCCGGGAGAGCATGTTCTCGCCGACGTGGGTGACCTCCTCGAGCCGGTTGAACGCGAGGAAGCCGCTGGTGCCCTTGATCGTGTGGATCGTGCGGAAGATGCTGGACAGCCGCTCCCGGGAGTTGGGCTCCTGCTCGAGGGCGACCAGGTCGGTGTCGAGCTGGTCGAGGTTCTCGTGGCTCTCGACCAGGAACTCTTCGACGATGTCGTCCAGACCGTCCACTGTGTGCTGCCTTCTTTCTCGTTGCGACCGGGCTGGCGCATCCGGTTGGGGTCATCGGCCGGTCGGCGGCGGATTCAAGGTGAACCCGCCGCCGACAGCAGTCCCTCCAGTTATCGGCACCCGCGGGGCCGAACCGGTCAGGGTCCTTCTAGTAGGTGAACCGGCCGACTGTGGTGCGCAGGTCGGCGGCCATCCGGGAGAGCTCGTCGACCGCGGTGCGGGTCTGGGTCAGCGCCTGGGTGGTGGAGTCCGCGGCGGTCGAGACGCCGGTGATGTTGGTGGCGATCTCGGTGGTGCCGCCGGCGGCTTCCTGCACCGAGCGGCTCATCTCGTTGGTGGTGGCGGTCTGCTCCTCCACCGCGCTGGCGATGGTGGTCTGCCGGTCGGAGATCTGCGCGACGATGCTGGAGATCTCCTCGATGGCGCTCACCGCAGCGGTGGTGTCGCCCTGGATGGCGAGCACGCGCTTCGCGATGTCCTCGGTGGCCTTGGCCGTCTCCTGCGCCAGCTCCTTGACCTCGTTGGCGACGACGGCGAAGCCCTTGCCGGCCTCACCCGCCCGGGCGGCCTCGATCGTCGCGTTCAGCGCCAGCAGGTTCGTCTGCTCGGCGATGCTCGTGATGACCTTGACGACGTTGCCGATCTCGGCCGACGAGTCGCCCAGCTTCGCCACCGTCGCCGTCGTCGTCTCCGCCGCCGTGACGGCCTTCGCAGCCACCTCGCTGGCCTCCGCCGCGTTGCTCGCGATCTCCCGGATCGAGGCACCCATCTGCTCCGCACCCGCGGCCACGGTCTGCACGTTCCGGCTGACCTCCTCGGCGGCCGAGGACACGACACCCGACTGCGCGGAGGTCTCCTGCGCCGACGCCGAGATCTGCGCCGAGGACGCCGACAGCTCCTCCGACGACGCGGCCACCGCATCCGCCGACTCCACCACCGAGGAGAGGACCTCCCGGAGGCTCTGCTGAGCCCGGTCGAGGGCGGCGGCGGTCGCGCCGACCTCGTCGTCCTGGGTGACGCCGCTGGAGCGGGTCAGGTCGCCGTCGGCCATCGCCGTCGCCACGGCGGTGACCGCGGCGAGCGGCCGCACGATGCGGCGCGCCACGACCACCGCGATGAGGGACACCAGGATCGCGCCCAGGACCATGACGGCGGCCATGATCGTCTTGCTCCGGCTCCGGTCCTCCTCGGCCGTCGCGGAGGCGTCGGCGACGCGGGACTCCAGGGATGCCCGCAGCTTCTCGGTGAGGTCGAAGACCTGGTAGTACACGTCGTACCCGTCGCCGAGGATGATCGCGTCGGCGGCGTCCGTGCTGGCGGGCGTGTTCTGCTGGTAGAGCGCCACGGCCTTGTCGTCGATGGTGAAGAACTTGTCCCAGTTCGCCTGGATCTTCGCGAAGGCGTCGGCCTCGTCGGCCGTCAGGACCTCGGTCGGCATGGCCGCCATCTCCGCGCGCAGAGCGTCAGAGTCGGTGAGGAATCCGGCCCGGTTGCCGCTGTCGGGCTTCACCGCCTCGACGGGGCCCAGCCGGCGGGCGTCCCAGGCGTAGGCGACCTGCCAGCCGGTCACGTCGCCGTCGTAGTACTTGATGGTCTCCACGTGGCTGAGTGCCGAACCCAGCGACGTGACGCGCGCCAGGGCGTCGCCGGCGTCGGAGAGCTGGCCCATGGCGAAGGTGCCGAGACCGATGGCCGCCGCCATCCCCGCCGCCCCCACGGCGAGGATCTTGCCGCGGACGCCGAGCGTCCGACGGCGCCTGGCGCGGGTGGTGGTGCGAGTCATGCGAATCGTTCCTTTTGATCGGGCGCGGATTTCCCATGGGGCGGGCGGTGCGGTTGTGGCTCGAATTCAAGACGGTTCAGTCATCACTCGTTTCGTCCTGTCGCCCGTGTCGCGCCGGTCGTTTCGAGAAAGTCCGCTCACCGTTTTCCGGGAGTCGACAAGTCATTTCCGATCGCGGTCGCATTCGGGGCCGTACATGCGACCGGGGGCGGCGCCGAGATGCTCGGCGCCGCCCCCGGTTTCGCGGGTGTTCGGTGTGTCAGTAGGTGAACCGCCCGACGGTGGTGCGCAGGTCGGCGGCCATCCGCGACAGCTCGTCGACGGCGGTGCGGGTCTGGCCCAGGGCCTGGGTGGTGGAGTCGGCGGCGGTGGAGACGCCGGTGATGTTGGTGGCGATCTCCGTGGTGCCGCTGGCCGCCTCCTGCACCGAGCGGCTCATCTCGTTCGTGGTGGCGGTCTGCTCCTCCACGGCGCTGGCGATGGTGGTCTGCCGGTCGGAGATCTGGGCGACGATGCTCGAGATCTCCTCGATCGCGGTCACGGCGGCGCCGGTGTCGCCCTGGATCGCGAGGACGCGGCGGGCGATGTCCTCGGTGGCCTTCGCCGTCTCCTGCGCCAGCTCCTTCACCTCGTTGGCGACCACGGCGAAGCCCTTGCCGGCCTCACCGGCGCGCGCGGCCTCGATGGTGGCGTTCAGGGCCAGCAGGTTGGTCTGCTCGGCGATGCTCGTGATGACCTTCACGACGTTGCCGATCTCCGCCGAGCTCTCGCCCAGCTTGGCGACGGTCGCGGTCGTGGTGGCCGCGGCGTCCACCGCCTTCGTGGCGACCTCGCTCGCCTCCGCGGCGTTCGAGGCGATCTCCCGGATCGAGGCACCCATCTGGTCGGCCCCGGCGGCGACGGTCTGCACGTTGCGGGAGACCTCCTCGGCGGCCGACGAGACGACACCCGACTGGGCCGAGGTCTCCTGCGCCGACGACGAGATCTGCGCCGAGGATGCCGACAGCTCCTCCGACGACGCCGCCACCGCGTCCGCCGACTCGGCGACGGACGACAGCACGCCCCGGAGGCTGTCCTGCGCTCCGGCGAGCGCGGCGGCCATCTGCCCCAGCTCGTCGGCCGAACGGATCACCGGGCGCACCGTCAGGTCCCCCTCGGCCATCGCGTCGACCGAGCCCTGCACCGAGCGCACCGTGCCGAGGATGAGCCGGACGACCACGAACGCCAGGGCCGCCGCCACGAGGACACCCACCACGACCGCGACGATGATCTGCAGCGCCACGTCGCCGGCGAGGTTCTTCCCGTCGGTCGCCTCGGCGACCGCCGCGACCGCCTGGGCGTCGCTCTCCGCCGCGTACGGGTCCATGACCGCGCTGGCCAGCGGCTTCTCCTCGTTGAACCCGTAGTAGGCCGAGGAGCCGCCGTCGATCGCGGCGAGCGCCTTGTCCGCCGACTGGTAGTACGCCGCGATGCCCTGGGTGAAGGTCGTCCACGCCGCGTCGTCGGCCTGCGAGCCGTCGTACTCCTTCAGCAGGCCCTGCAGGGTGGTCTGCCGCTCCGCGAGGTCCTTGCGCAGCGCGGCACGGGTCTCGGCGTCGGCGACGTTGTAGGACACGATGCGGACCCGGTCGCCCTGGAAGCTGCGCTGGATCGCACCGAGCGCCACCAGCGGCTCGACGTTCTCCTGGTAGAGCTTGGCCTCCCCGTCGCGCAGCGACTGCACGCCGTTCACGGCCAGGACGGCGGTGAGGACGGCGACCAGCGCCATCAGGCCGACGACGGCGCCGAGCTTCACCGACAGGGGACGGTCGGCGACCCAGCGGCCGCGACGGCGGGTGGGGGAGGCGGTGCTCATGTTCTCCTGCTTTCGGGCGGATCGTTTCAATGCGACGTGGTGCTGCAAATTAGGCCGATTCAGTACCGCACGGATCCGATCCTGAGGCGTGTCGCGCATCACCGGTCAGAAAGTGCGGTGACCGTTTCGCGATTGTCGACTCGGCACCATTCCCGGTACGACGACGAAGGGGTGGCGACCGCAGTGCGGCCGCCACCCCTTCGTCGGTGCGTGGTTCAGTCGGTCACTGTCAGTAGGTGAACCGCCCGACGGTGGTCCGCAGGTCCGCGGCCATTCGCGACAGCTCGTCGACCGCGGTCCGGGTCTGGGTCAGCGCCTGCGTCGTGGAGTCCGCGGCACTGGAGACGCCGGTGATGTTGGTGGCGATCTCCGTGGTGCCGCCAGCGGCCTCCTGCACGGAACGGGACATCTCGCTGGTCGTGGCGGTCTGCTCCTCCACCGCCGACGCGATCGTGGTCTGCCGGTCGGAGATCTGGGCGACGATGCTCGAGATCTCCTCGATCGCGCTCACCGCGGCCGTCGTGTCGCCCTGGATCGCCAGCACCCGCTTCGCGATGTCCTCCGTGGCCTTCGCCGTCTCCTGCGCCAGCTCCTTCACCTCGTTGGCCACCACGGCGAACCCCTTGCCCGCCTCCCCCGCGCGGGCGGCCTCGATGGTGGCGTTGAGCGCCAGCAGGTTGGTCTGCTCGGCGATGCTGGTGATGACCTTGACGACGTTGCCGATCTCGGCCGACGAGTCACCGAGCTTGGCCACCGTGGCGGTGGTCGTCTCGGCGGCGGTCACCGCACGGGCCGCGACCTCCGACGCCTCCGCGGCGTTGGACGCGATCTCCCGGATCGAGGCACCCATCTGCTCGGCACCCGCGGCCACCGTCTGCACGTTGCGGGAGACCTCCTCGGCGGCCGACGACACCACACCCGACTGCGCCGAGGTCTCCTGCGCCGACGCCGAGATCTGGGCCGAGGACGCCGACAGCTCCTCCGACGACGCCGCCACCGCATCCGCCGACTCCACCACCGACGACAGCACCTCACGCAGGCTGCTCTGCATGGCCTCCAGCGACGCGGCCATCTCGCCGACCTCGTCCCGCTGCGTGACGCCGGAAGCGACCGTGAGGTCGCCCTGGGCGGCGGCGTCCAGCGACGCTTTCACCCGGCGCAGCGGGCGGACGACGGACCGGCTTGCGACGAGCGACAGCAGTGCGGCCAGGACGACGGCGAGCGCACCCACCACGCTCACAGTCACCGTGGCCGTGTGCTGGGCGTCGTCCTGCTCCTTGCGCAGTTCCGAAGCGCGGTCGCGGGCCGACGCCTGGATGTCGTCGGCCAGCCCGATGATGATGCCGTAACCGGCGCCCGCGTCACCGCCGTTGATGCTGTTCATCGCCGTCACGTTGCTCGCGGCGGTGCCGGCCGAGAGCCACTCGACGACCTTGTCGTCCCACCGGAAGTAGTCGTCCCAGGCCGGCTTCAACTTGTCGAACGTCGCCTTCTCGGCGGCGCTCATGGCGCTCGTGTCGACCTTCTCCAGCCACTCGTAGATGCCAGCCTTGCTCTCGAGCATCCCGGAGCGGTTGTAGGCATCGTCGGCGAGCGCGACCTTCGGGCCGTAGATCGCGGCGTCCGAGACGACCAGCCCCTGCCACCCCGTGACGTCGGCGATCTGGAAGCGCGCGGTCTCGGCGTCTTGGACGACGCCCTCGACGGCCTTGACCTGCTCGGCCAGATCCCGCTGCTCTCCGACGGCGGAGAGACCGGCCCCGGCACTCACGAGGACCAGGGTGCCCACCGCCCCGAAGGCGAGTCCGAGCCGGCGCCCGACGCGGACGTTGGAGAGGCGGTGCGAGGTCACAGGTGCTCCTAGGAAAGAACGAACGACGGATCAGTAGGTGAAGCCAGCGACCCGGCCGCGCAGGTCGGCGGCCATCCGGGACAGCTCGTCGACGGCGGTGCGGGTCTGGGTCAGCGCCTGCGTGGTGGAGTCCGCGGCCGTCGAGACGCCGGTGATGTTGATGGCGATCTCCGTGGTGCCACTCGCCGCTTCCTGCACCGACCGGGACATCTCGTTCGTGGTGGCCGTCTGCTCCTCCACCGCCGACGCGATGGTCGTCTGCCGGTCGGAGATCTGCGCGACGATGCTGGAGATCTCCTCGATCGCGCTCACCGCGGCGGTGGTGTCGCCCTGGATCGCCAGCACCCGCTTGGCGATGTCCTCGGTGGCCTTGGCCGTCTCCTGCGCCAGCTCCTTCACCTCGTTGGCGACCACGGCGAAGCCCTTGCCCGCCTCACCGGCGCGGGCGGCCTCGATCGTGGCGTTCAGGGCCAGCAGGTTCGTCTGCTCCGCGATCGACGTGATGACCTTGACGACGTTGCCGATCTCGGCCGAGGAATCACCGAGCTTGGCCACCGTCGCCGTCGTCGTCTCCGCCGCCGTGACGGCCTTCGCCGCGACGTCCGACGCCTCTGCGGCGTTCGCGGCGATCTCGCGGATCGAGGCACCCATCTGCTCGGCACCCGTCGCAACGGTCTGCACGTTGCGGGAGACCTCCTCCGCCGCCGACGAGACCACACCGGACTGCGCCGAGGTCTCCTGCGCCGACGCCGAGATCTGCGCCGACGACGCCGACAGCTCCTCCGACGACGCGGCCACCGCATCCGCGGAGTCGACGACCGAGGAGAGCACCTCGCGGAGGTTGGTCTGGGCCTGCGCCAGTGACGCGGCCATGCGTCCGAGCTCGTCCTTGCAGTCCACGTCCGGGGTGACGGTCAGATCACCAGCGGCGAGCGCGTCGACCGACACCTGCACGGCCCGGACCGTGCGCACGATGAGCCGCACCACGAACAGGACCAGCCCGACGCCGATGGCGCAGCTGACGGCGAGGATGGTCCACAGCAGGGTGTTCGCGTTCGCCGCCTCGCGGGTTCCCTCGGCGACCACGGCATCCCCCTCCACCCGGATCTGCTCGCGCAGGCCGGTGAAGTCCTTGGTCACCGCGTCCTGCCCCTGGACCAGAGGCCCGGCGGCGACCGCGCCGGCGGCGGCCATGTCGCCCTTGTCGAGCGCCACGACCAGTTGCGTGTCGCTCACCTGCAGATACTCGTCGAGGGCCGCGACGAGGGTGGCGAAGTCGTCGGGATTCTCCGTGATCTTCTTGTAGGCCTCGACCTGCTTGGCGAGATCGGCCTGGCCCGCGCTCAGCTTCGACTTGAGCGTCGTCCGCGTGGCCGGGTCGGCGAGAAAGTAGGACGTGTAGCCCTGACGGACCTCCTCGTAGGTGGCCTGGATGGCGTCCAGGTCCGAGAGGGCGACCAGGTGCCCCTCGTACAGGTCCTGCTGGCTGGCATCGAGGGCGTTGATCCGGCCGACCGCGACCACGCAGAGAACGACGCCGACCGACGCACTGAACGCGATCGTAGTGAGGATCTTGACGGCGATGGGCCGGTCGGTGAACCAGCGGCCCCGGCGACGGCGGACCGGGGGTGTGGCGGGGGCAGGCATCTCGGAACTCCGGGGAATCGGGAAGGCTCATGTGCACACCTGGGGCATCAGGTGTCACACGCGTTGCAGAACGGACATTAGGTGCGATCTCCGTTCCGACTGCATTTCCAGCCAGCGTGTCGAATGCTTCCCCGCAGATAGTCCGGTGACCGTCCCGACATTGTCGACTTGGCGTTCCCAGGCGTCAGAAAAATGGCGACGGGGTGGCGACCGGCAATCCGGTCACCACCCCGTTCCGGGCTCAGGGCACCATTCTCAGTAGGTGAACCTCCCGACGGTGGTGCGCAGGTCGCTGGCCATGCGGGAGAGCTCGTCGACCGCGACGCGGGTCTGACCGAGGGCCTGGGTGGTGGAGTCGGCCGCGGTGGAGACGCCGGTGATGTTCGTGGCGATCTCCGTGGTGCCACTGGCCGCCTCCTGCACCGAGCGGCTCATCTCGTTGGTGGTGGCGGTCTGCTCCTCCACGGCGCTGGCGATGGTGGTCTGCCGGTCGGAGATCTGGGCGACGATGCTCGAGATCTCCTCGATCGCGGTGACCGCGGCGGTCGTGTCGCCCTGGATCGCGAGCACCCGGCGGGCGATGTCCTCCGTCGCCTTCGCCGTCTCCTGCGCCAGCTCCTTCACCTCGTTGGCGACCACCGCGAAGCCCTTGCCGGCCTCACCGGCGCGGGCGGCCTCGATGGTGGCGTTCAGGGCCAGCAGGTTCGTCTGCTCCGCGATCGAGGTGATCACCTTGACGACGTTGCCGATCTCCGCCGAGCTCTCGCCCAGCTTGGCGACCGTCGCGGTCGTGGTCTCGGCAGCGGTGACCGCACGCGCCGCCACCTGGCTGGCCTCAGCGGCGTTGCTGGCGATCTCCCGGATCGACGCGCCCATCTGTTCGGCACCCGCGGCGACGGTCTGCACGTTGCGTGACACCTCCTCGGCGGCCGACGAGACGACACCGGACTGCGCCGAGGTCTCCTGCGCCGACGCCGAGATCTGCGCCGAGGACGCCGACAGCTCCTCCGACGACGCGGCAACGGCGTCCGCCGAGCCGACGACCGCGGCCATGAGGTCGCGGAGACTTTCCTGCGCGGCTTCCAGCGCCGTGGCCATCTGCCCGACCTCGTCCCGCTGCCGGATGCCCGAGGTGGCAGTGAGATCGCCCTCGGCCAGGCGCTCGAGCGCCGAGCGCATCCGGGCCAGCGGTCCGGTGATCATGCGAGCGACGACGAACGCCAGGGTCAGGCCGACCAGGAGGCCGACGGCGAGCAGGATGACGAGCTGGCGGGTGGCCGAGCTCTTCTGGTCGTGGGCGGCCGCGAGGCTCTGGGACGCGGCCTTGTCCTCGATCGTCGAGAGCTCGTCCAGCGCCGCGGCGGCGGCGTCGGTCTGGTCGGCGACCGCCGAGTGCACGTCGTGGTAGACCGCCAGGTTGCCGCTCTTGGCCGCCGGCATCTCCGACGTGTCGCGCAGGTTGCGGAACTGACCGAGCGCCGTCGTGAAGAGGTCCTGCTGCTTCTTCGACGCGGCACCGGACTGGGCGACAGCGGTGTAGGCGGCCCACTGCTTGTTCAGGAGCACGTCGTCAGCGGCAACCATGTCCACGCGCTCGGCCTGCTTCTCCGGCCGGTCGGCGTTGAGCACGTACTGCGCGACGTCGATCTTGGTCTCGCTCAGGGTGTGCTGCACCTGGCCGAGTGCCGCGATGGCCTGCAGGTTCTGCGCGTAGATGCTGTCGGCGTTGTCGGAGACCGAGTCGATCTTCGCGACGGCGGTCGCGCCGACGGAGACCGCCACCGCGGCGAGGACCACCACGGACGTCCCGATCTTCATCAGAACGGGGCGGTCGGCGAACCAGCCGGCTCTCCGCGGCACAGGGAGGGAAGGGGGTGTTGCGCTCACGGGAAACCGTCCTGGGTGTGTGCTGCTTCACTGAATGGGGTGACAGCGAAAGTGTGCTCACTCCACAACCGGTTGCAGCGATTGACACCTCAAGGTCGCGACAATTGTTACGCGTAAGAACAGTGAGCCGCGCGGGACAGATGATTTGTCGACACTGAATGGTCATCCGGCGAACACGCCGGCCGCCGGCCATTCGCGCCGGCCCAGGTGGGCCGGACGGACGACGCCGACCGTCGACATCCGGAGGATGCCGACCCGACCGCCGGAAGCCGGTCATCGGACGCGGAAGCCGACACGCCGGAATCAGGCCAGCAGGTCGGCCAGACGCTCCAGGACGGCGAGCGCGCCGGCGGTGTCGTCGACCCGGTAGCGCGCGTCCGTCGTGCCCGCGCCGATCTTGACCGTCACGTCGTCGGCACCGAGAGCCCGGAACCCGTCCTCGTCGGTGACGTCGTCGCCGAGGTAGATCGTCGATGCGGCTCCGAGCTCACTGCGCAGCCGGCGCAGGGCGGTGCCCTTGTCGGCGTCGGTCATCGCCATCTCCAGCACGTCCTTGCCGGGCTTCATCGTCAGTGACGAATCGCCCATGGTCTCGGCGCGCTCGAGCACCGCAGCAGCCGCGGACCGGTCCGGGACCTGCCGGACGTGCACGGCCACACTCGCCGGCTTGACCTCGAGCCGGGCGCCCGGTGTGCCCTCGACGAGGGGGACCAGCCGCTCGGCCAGCTGGTCCCTCCGTGCGGCGAGCTCGTCGCTCAGCGGGCCGTCGAACTCGGCGCCGTGACTGCCGACCCAGCGATAGGGGCCGCCGGAGAATCCGCTCGTCGTCCGCAGGTCGGCCACGCCCCGCCCGCTCACGAGAGCCACGGTGACGCCGTCGGCGGCGGCCAGCCGGGCCAGCACCTCGGCGACGCCGGGCTCCGGCACGGCCGCGGACGGATCGTCGCGCAGCCGGGCCAGGACGCCGTCGTAGTCGCTGGCGACCAGCAACGGACGGCGACCGGCCAGGTCGACGAGGGCCGCGTCGAGCTCCGCGGGCAGGCCGGTCACGCCTGAGCCCGCAGAGCGTCGAAGAAGGAGCCGGCCCAGTGCTCGAGGTCGTTCTTGAACAGGTGCCGGCGCATGGCGCGCATGCGGCGCGCGGCCTCGCCCGGCTCCACACGCAACGCCCGCACCACCTGGCTCTTCACGCCCGCGATGTCGTGCGGATTGACCAGGAACGCCTGCTTGAGCTCGGCGGCGGCGCCGGCGAACTCCGACAGCACGAGGGCACCCCGGAGGTCGCCCCGCGCGGCCACGTACTCCTTGGCGACCAGGTTCATCCCGTCGCGATACGGGGTCACGAGCATGACGTCGGCCACCCGGTACAGCGCGGCGAGCTCCTCGCGGGGCATCGACTGGTTGAAGTAGTGCACCGCGGTGCCCGCGATGGAGCCGTAGGTGCCGTTGATGTGGCCCACCTGCTGCTCGATCGTCTCGCGCATGTGCACGTAGTGCTCGACCCGCTCGCGGCTCGGCGTCGCCACCTGCACCAGGACGGTGTCGGGAGCCTCGAGGACGCCGTCCTCCAGCAGTTCCTCGAAGGCGTTCAGCCGGACGCTGATGCCCTTGGTGTAGTCGAGCCGGTCGACGCCCAGGATGATCTTGCTCGGATTGCCGAGTTCCTTGCGGATCTCGGCCGCGCGGGCGAGGACCTCAGGCGACCGGGCCAGCTCGTCGAAGGCCGCGACGTCGATGGAGATCGGGAACGCCTTCGCGACGACCGTGCGCTTCTCGTACTCGATCTGCTGCCCCTTGGCCGGCAGGTCGTGCAGCCGACGGGCGAGCTGGATGAAGTTGGCCGCGGCAGCAGGCCGCTGGAAGCCGACGAGGTCGGCACCGAGCAGCCCCTCCACGACGGCCGACCGCCAGGGCAGCTGGGTGAACAGCTCGTACGGCGGGAACGGGATGTGCAGGAAGAACCCGATCGTGAGGTCCGGGCGGCGCTGGCGGAGCAGGGCCGGGACCAGCTGCAGCTGGTAGTCGTGCACCCAGACGATCGCACCCTCGGCGGCGACCGCGGCCGCGCGCTCGGCGAAGCGCTTGTTGACCTGCACGTACGTGTCCCACCAGGTGCGGTGGTACTCCGGCTTCTCCACCACGTCGTGGTAGAGCGGCCACAGCGAGGCGTTCGACATGCCCTCGTAGTAGCGATCGACCTCCTCCTCACTGAGGGCGACGGGGATCAGCGACATCCCGCCGGACTCGAAGGGCTCCGGGGCCTCGCCCGCCGAGCCGGACCAGCCCACCCAGGCACCGCCGCGGCCGGCCACGAACGGCTCCAGCGCGGTGACGAGACCGCCCGGGCTGCGCTGCCAGCGCGCGCTGCCGTCGGGGTCGGTGACCTGGTCGACCGGGAGCCGGTTGGCGACGACGACGACGGGGCTGTCCGCCCCGTGCTGCGCCCGCGTGTTGTCCGCCATGCCGTCCCCGACCCTAGCGAGACGGAATCGGCCCGGCACGGTCAGGTCGCCCAGTCGCCGACCGTCCACCCGAGCGCCGCGGCCGCCACGCCCAGGACGAGGGCGACGACGACGTTCGCCGTCGCATACAGGCGCGCCCTCGTCTCCAGCAGCCGGAAGGTCTCGTAGCTGAAGGTGCTGTACGTCGTCAGCGCGCCGCACAGGCCCGTGCCCAGGGCCAGGCCCACCGCCGGACCGAGCGACCCGGCGGCGCCGGTGAGCGTGCCCAGCAGGAAGGAGCCGACGAGATTGACCGTGAGCGTGCCCCAGGGGAAGAGGCTGTCGTGGCGCGCTTGCACCCACTGATCGGTGAGGTACCGGGCGGGAGCACCGACGGCGGCCCCCAGCGCCACCCAGAACCAGGTCACGCGTCCGGCCCGCGGCTGACGTGGCGCACCACCCGGACGTCGTCGACCACCACCAGCCCCTCGGTGACGAGATCCTCCACCTCGGGCAGGAAGGCAGAGATCCGCTCCTCGGAGTCGACGATGACGGTGAGCCGCAGCGCACCTCCCGGGGGCACGTGCCGCCCGGCGTCCGGGGTCGTCACCGTCGCCCCCTTCTCCGGGAGCGCGCCCGGACGAGAGCGGCGGCGACCGCGCGGGTGGCGAGGGCGCCGAGGGCGACGGCGACCAGTGCGACCACGGCGGTGCCGAGCAGGTAGGCGAACGCGAGCATCGGCCGGCCGGCCAGGAATAGCCGGTGGACGTCGACCATGGCCGTGGAGAACGTCGTGAAGCCGCCCAGCACGCCGACACCCAGGAAGGGACGCGTCAGGCGGTGCGGTGAGGTCAGCTCGGTGAGCAGCACCATGAGCGCGCCGAGCAGGAACGACCCGGCCACGTTGATCCAGAAGACCGTGGCGGGCCACTGGTTCGCCACGGCCGGGTGCCACGCCGCGAGGGCGTAGCGGGCCTCGGAGCCGAGGACGCCGCCGACCGCGATCACCGCGAGCACGGCCGGGTCCGCGTGCGGGACGGGGCGACGCGCGGGGACGACGCCGGTGTCCGGGTCGACCGGCGCACCGACCGGCCGGGGAGTGGATGGGGACATGCACCTACCTCCTGAACGCCTGAGGTAGGGACTGTTGGTGACCTGTCCGGCCACGGTTCTCGGCGAGCCCCACCGCCATCGAACGGACGATATCCGACCGGCGCAGGGCCATGCGGCACCATGCAGCGACGAGCGTCCCGGCCGCGGGACCCGCGAGTGGAGGAGGAGTCGCCGTGGGGCCGCTGCAGGGCGTACGGGTGGTCGAGTTCGCCGGGCTGGGCCCCGGTCCGTTCTGCGGGATGCTGCTGGCCGATCTGGGCGCAGACGTCGTCCGCATCGACCGTCGGACCGCCCCCGGGGGGCTCATCGGTGCGCTCGGTTCGACGTCCCTGCTCGACCGCGGCAAGCGCTCGATCGCCCTGGACCTCAAGGACCCGGCGGACCTGGACGTCGTCCGGGCGCTGATCCGGCGGTCCGACGTGCTGCTCGAGGGCTTTCGTCCCGGCGTCATGGAGCGGCTCGGGCTCGGGCCGGAGGAGGCGCTGGCGGCCAATCCCGCGCTGGTCTACGGCCGGATGACCGGTTGGGGGCAGACGGGGCCGCTGGCCCCGTCGGCCGGACACGACATCGGCTACATCGCGCTGACCGGCGCACTCGGCGCGAGCGGGCGGCCGGACGAGCGCCCGGCGCCGCCGCTGAACCTCCTGGGCGACTTCGGCGGCGGGGGAGTGTTCCTCGCCCTCGGCGCGCTGGCCGCGCTGCTGCACGCCCGCGCGACGGGGGAGGGGCAGGTGGTGGACGCGGCGATCGTCGACGGCACCGCCGTCCTCACCACGATGATCCACGGGATGCTCGACGCGGGGGTCTGGGCCGACCGGCGCGGGGTCAACCTGCTCGACACCGGCGCCCCGTTCTACGACGTCTACCGCTGTGCCGACGGGCAGTTCCTGGCCGTGGGCGCCCTGGAGGAGCAGTTCTACGCAGCGCTCCTCGACGGCCTCGGGCTCGCCGGCGACGAGACCCTGCCCGACCGCACCGATCCTCGGGCCTGGCCGTTGCTGCGCGAGCGGTTCGCGGAGGCCTTCGCCGGCCGGACACGCGCCCAGTGGTGGGCGGTGTTCGAGGGCACCGACGCCTGCGTCGCGCCGGTGTGGTCGCTGCTCGAGGCGACGACCGACCGGCACAACCGGGAGCGCGGGGTGTTCGTCGAGGTGGACGGCCGGGTGCAGCCCGCCGCCGCCCCCCGCTTCTCGGTCACTCCGGGCACGGTGGGCCGCGTGCCGGCGGTGGGGGAGCACAGCGCCGAGATCCGCCGGGAGCTGGGCCTTCAGCCGAGCTGATCCGCCAGCGCGACGATGATCCCCTCGGGGCCGCGGACGTAGCAGAGGCGGTAGCTGTTCTCGAACTGCGCCACCTCACCGACGAGTTCCGCGCCGTGGGCCCGCAGACCGGCGACGGCGGCGTGGATGTCGTCGACGGCGAACATGACGCTGCGCAGGCCCAGCGTGTTCGGCGGCGCGTTCTCCGGCTCGGCGCTGAGCACGGCCGGGCTGTGGAACGTGGTCAGCTCGAGCCGGCCGGAGCCGTCCGGGGTCTTCATCATCGCGATGTCGACCCGGATGCCGTCGAGCGCGTTGAGACGGTCCACCGAGCGTCCCTCGATCGGCGCCCGGCCCTCCAGCTCCATCCCGAGTTCGATGAAGAAGGCGACAGCAGACTCGAGGTCGCGGACGACGACGCTCACGTGATCCAGCCGGATCGTCATGGTCGTTCTCCTTCTCTCCGGCGGGTCTCGGGGAAGAGCAGGTCGACGAAGCGCTCGGCCACGGGCTGGGGTTCGTGGTTGGCGAGCCCCGGCCGCTCGTTGGCCTCGATGAACACGTAGTCGGGGCCGCTCACGTCGGGCACGAGGAAGTCCAGGCCCGTCACGGGGATGTCGAGGGCGGCTGCGGCGCGCACCGAGGCCGCGGCGATCTCCGGGTGCAGCAGGTCGGTGACGTCGTCGATCGTGCCGCCGGTGTGCAGGTTCGCCGTCCGCCGGACCCGGATCCGCTCGCCGGAGGGCGGGACGTCGTCCATCGCCCAGCCCGCGTCGCGAACGACCTCCGCGGTGGTGTCGTCGAGCGGGATGCTGGACTCGCCGCCGGTAGCCCGCTCGCGGCGGCGGCTGGTCGAGCGGACGAGCTCGGTGACGGTGTGCCGCCCGTCGCCGACGACCTCGGCAGGACGGCGGACGGCGGCGGCGACGACTGCCCGGTCGATGACGATCACCCGGAGGTCGTCACCGGAGACCAGCTCCTCGACCAGGACGTCGGGGCAGAACTGCAGCGCCAGCGCCACCGCCTTCTCCAGACCGGCCTCGTCGCGCACGCCGACGGTGATGCCGCGCCCCTGCTCGCCCCGCGCGGGCTTGACCACGACCTCGCCGACCTCGCGCATCAGCGCCGCGGCGTCGCCCACCTCGCCGTCGCAGGCCAGGGCGGCGCGGGCGATCCGGACCCCGGCGCGCTCCATGATCCGGCGGGTGACCCGCTTGTCGTCGCAGCGGCTCATCGCCACGGCCGTGGTGAACTCCGACAACGACTCGCGCGTGACCACCGTGCGGCCGCCCACCGAGAGCCGGATCTCGCCCCACTCGGCGTCGGTCACCTCGACGCGGATCCCGCGCCGCAGCGCCTCCTCGGCGATGATCGTGGCGTACGGGTTGAGCTCCTCGAGCCCGGGCGGCCGCGCCGCGAACAGCGGGGTGTTGATCGGGTTCTTGCGCTTCACGCAGACGGCGGGGACCCGGCTGAAGCCGAGCTTGCGGTAGAGGGCGATCGCCGCGGTGTTGTCGTGCATCACCGACAGGTCGAGGTACGCCCGCCCGCGGCCGACATACCGCTCGGCGAGCACCCGGACCAGCGCCTCCCCGGTGCCCGGCGGGGCGTCCTGGCCGTGGACGGCGAGGCACCACAGGCTGGCGCCTCGCTCGGGATCGCCGAAGGCCAGCCCGTGGTCGACACCGGTGACCGTGCCGACGATCCGGCCGGTGCGCCGGTCCTCCGCGACCAGGTAGGTGAAGCTCCGGGTGCGGTGGTTGCGCCACATGACCTCGGCGTCGCCGAGGACCATGCCGTTGACGGCGTAGATGTCGTTGATCGCGTCCATCTCGGCCTCGGACGTCACCGTCCGCACGAAGACGCCGCGGATGAGCTCGGAGCGCGGCCGGTAGCGGTGGAGGTCGAGCCGGAACGTGTAGCTGGGGTCGATGAACAGCTCGTCGGGCGCCAGCCCGACCAGCACCTGCGGATCGCGGGGGTAGATGCAGATGTCGCGCTCGCCCGACTCCTCGGCGCGCAGCGCGTCGACGATGCCCCGCAGGTCGGCGAAGGTCTGGCCGAACACCAGCCGGCCCCAGCCCAGGTCGAGGACGACGTCGGACTGCATGCCCCGCAGCTGGTGCTCCGACGGCTGCGCCCACGAGCGGCTGGTCAGCGAGGTCACCGCCGGCCTCCGGCGCTGACCGGCGACCCGGTGGCCGACGTCCGGGCCCCTTCTCCGTCCGGCCGCCACCTAGACCCCGTGCGTCTGCAGCCAGAGCTCCAGCAGACCGAGCTGCCAGAGCTTGTTGCCCCGCAACGGGGTGAGCTCGCCGTTGGGGTCGTCCAGCAGCCCGCGCACGTACTCCGCGCGGAAGAGGCCCCGCTCGCGCGCGGGCTCGCTCGCCAGGGCGTCGCGGACCAGGTCGAGCACCTTGCCCTGCAGGTGCGTGATCGCGGGCACCGGGAAGTAGCCCTTGGGGCGGTCGATCACCTCGGCCGGGATGATCCGGCGGCCGATCGCCTTGAGCACGCCCTTTCCGCCGTCGGCGAGCTTGAGCTCCGGCGGGCACATCGCCGCGAGCTCCACGAGGTCGTGGTCGAGGAACGGCACGCGCGCCTCGAGGCCCCAGGCCATGGACATGTTGTCCACGCGCTTGACCGGGTCGTCGACCAGCATGATCTCGCTGTCCAGGCGCAGGGCGGCGTCGACGGCGGTCTCCGCACCGGGCGCGGACATGTGCGCGTGGACGAAGGCCCGGCTGGGGTCGTCGGCCAGGGCGTACCGGTCGGCCACCACCGAGCGCATCTGCCCGTGGTCGCGGTCGAAGAAGGCCTGCGCGTAGGTGCGGGCGGCGTCCTCGCGCCCGACTCCGGCCAGCGGCGTGTACCAGTGGTAGCCGGCGAACACCTCGTCGGCGCCCTGACCCGACTGCACCACCCGGATCGTCTCGCTGACCCGCTCGCTGAGCAGGTCGAAGGCGACGACGTCGTGGCTGACCATGGGCTCGGCCATGGCCCCGATCGCGTGCCCGAGGGCGCCGGCCAGCTCGTCCGAGGTGACCCGGATGCGGTGGTGGTCGGTGCCGAAGCGCTCGGCGATGACGTCGGAGTAGGCGAACTCGTCGCCCTCCCGGCCGCCGACCGACTCGAACCCGATCGAGTACGTCGCCAGGCCGGCCTGCCCCTCCTGGGCCAGCAGGCCGACGATCAGCGACGAGTCGAGGCCGCCCGACAGCAGCACGCCGACCGGGATGTCGGCGACGAGCCGCCGGCGGACGGCGACCCGCAGGGCCTCCTCGATCGCGTCCTCCCAGTCGCGGGCGGACCAGGACGCGTGCTCGGGACGACGCTCGTAGGTCGCGTTCCAGTAGCGGTGCTCGGTGCTGGATCCGTCGGCCTCGATCACGCGGATCGTCGCCGGCGGCAGCTTCCGGACGCCGTTCAGGATCGTCCGGGGCGCCGGGACGACGGCGTGCCAGCTGAGGTAGTGGTGCAAGGCCACCGGATCGACCGACGTGTCGACGTCGCCCGCGCGGAGCAGCGCCGGCAGCGTGGATGCGAACCGCAGCCGCGTGCCCGGCGTCTCGGCCAGGTAGAGCGGCTTGATGCCCAGCCGGTCGCGGGCCATGACCACCCGGCCGGTGTCCCGCTCGTGCAGGACGACGGCGAACATGCCGTGCAGGCGGGAGAAGGCGTCCGGGCCCCAGTGGTGGTAGCCCTTGATGATCACTTCGGTGTCGCTGTGCGAGAAGAAGCGGTAGCCGTGGCCCTCGAGCTCGGCCCGCAGCTCCTGGTAGTCGTAGATGCAGCCGTTGAAGACGGCGGTCAGCCCGAGCTCGTTGTCGACCATGGGTTGCGAGCCGCAGGTGGAGAGGTCGATGACCGACAGACGCCGGTGCCCGAAGGCGACCCGGCCGCTGCTCCACGAGCCCTGGCCGTCGGGCCCACGGGGAACCAGGGCCTCCACCATGCGGGCGACCGCCGTGGTGTCGGCCAGTGTTCCGTCGAAGGTGATCTCTCCGCACAGGCCACACATACGAACCGATCCAACCCGAAGCAGCGGCGCCTGGCGATGCGGATCGGGCATCCCGTGGGGTAGTTCACGCGATCGTCACGAGGCCGGCGCACGGCAGGTTCCACGTGGAACCGGGGCCAACGCCTCTGCAGGAGCAGGCTCGGCGCCGTTACCGTTCCGCCACCGCTCGCCGCCGGCTCTCGGGAGGTCGTCATGGAGTTCGTCGCGTTGATGCGATTTCGTCCGACCGTCTCCGCCGCCGAGCGGGATGCGGCCTCGATGCGCCGAGCAGCGTGGCAGTACCCGGACGGCCTCAAGGTGATCGCCGAGTACTGGCCCATGGCGGGGGAGTACCAGGTGGTCACCGTGTTCAGCGCGGACACCGTCGAGCCAATCATGGAGGTCCAGTTCGAGTGGAACGACGTGTTCGACATCGTCGTGACGCCGGCGATCTCCGCCGACGAGGGACTGCGGGTGGGCCCCGAGATCTTCGGCCGCCTGCCACGGATGCAGCAGGTCGGCTGATCGGGGGCCACCCGCGTCCGCCGCTGGATGGTGCCGCCGTCAGCCGCGAGGCGGAGGGCCGCCCTTGCCGTTCCGGCCCTTCCTGACCGTCGTGGACGGCGTCCCGGTCAGTGACGTCGCCGCCGCGACGACGTCGACCAGGCCGGTGCCCTTGTCGAAGGACGTCAGAAGGCCGCCGACCGAGGTGTACGGGGCACCGTCGGCGTAGCGGTGGGTGGTGCTCTTCAGGGCCCGCTCGATCTCGGCGGGCGTGGCCGACGGCTTCGCCTGGAACAGCTGCGCGACGATGCCGGCGATGTGCGGCGCCGCCATCGAGGTGCCGCTGATGGTGTTGAAAGTGCCGACGTCGAGCGGTCCGGGGCCGTTGCGCGGGTCCAGGCCCGTGGAACAGATCGGCAGGGTCGGCCGGCAGGAGGACGTGATGTTCTCGCCGGGCGCGGACAGGTCCGGCCAGGTGCTCGGGTCGGCCGATGCGCCGCGCGAGGAGTACTCACTGACCGTGCCGTCGCGGGTGCCGGTGTCCTGGTCGTAGTAGGACGCCACCGAGAGGATGCCGCCGGTCGGGTCCTGCCCGGCCGGGTTCGTCATGGACGCCGACCCGTCGCCACCGTCGTTGCCGGCGGCCCACACGGTGACCACGCCGTCGTCGGCCAGCGCCCGCTGGAGCTCGACCGTGGCCGAGTTCGGGTCGAACGCGCCGCCGCCGACCGGGCCGTAGCTGTTGTTCGTCACCTTGATCGGCGGGCAGGCCGACGACGGGACGGCGGCACCGCACGGGTGCTCGTGGTTCTCCAGCACCCAGTTCAGCGCCGAGTCGGCCCCGACGATGAGCAGCACGGCGCCGGTGGAGATCGAGACCAGGCCGGCTCCGGGGGCGGCGCCCTGGAGCGTCGTGCCGTCGGTGAGCGTGGTGGGCCGGCCGGCGACGATGCCGTTGACGTGGGTGCCGTGCCCGCCGCCGGAGACGGTGTCGGTGTCGGTGTCGGATGCGAGGACCGTCGGGACCGGGACGACGCAGTCGGTGCTCGTGCTCGACTCGTCGAGGCACACGCTCTTGAGGCTGGCGACCACGGCACTGCTGCCGTCGGGGTTGCGGAGGAAGGGGTGCGTCGAGTCGACGCCGGAGTCGATGACCGCGACCGAGACGCCCCTGCCGTCGAGCGGGTTGCCGTCGGCACCGCGGAGCGCGGTGACCGCCTCGGCGCCGCGGGTGGCGGTGTTGGAGGTCTCGTCGGTGAACGCGATGGGGCTGTTGCCCTCGAGGTAGGTGACGCCCGGCTGCGTGCGGGCGGCCTCGATCTGGCCAACGGTGCCGGAGGCCACCACCACGCCGATGCGCTCGAACTCGGTGACCGGTCGCAGGCCGGTCGCGTCGACGGCGGCCCGGGCCGCGGCGATGTCGGTGCCGTGCACGAGCACGGTCGTCGGGACGGCGGCGTCGAGGTCGGCCAACTGGCCGGCCAGGAAGGCCTGGACGGGGGCGAGCGCGGCGGAGGGTGCGGCCTGCGCGGGGAGGGGGAGCAGCGCGCCGACGACGATCGCCGCCAGGCTGCCCACCCCCAGCGCTCGACGGGACGGGCTCATTGGGGCTCCTCGGCGTTCGGCGGTGCGGGACGCTGTCGCCCTGCCAGAACGACCGACGTCCCCATCGGTTACCGCCGGGTAGGCCGGAATCGCCGCGGGCCGATTGACCCGGGAGCCCGGCGGGCAGGGGGAGTGCATGCAGACACGGACACTCGGCAGCCTGACCGTTCCCGCACAGGGCCTGGGCTGCATGGGGATGAGCGAGTTCTACGGCACCGGCGACCAGGCCGAGGCGGAGCGGACCATCCAGCGGGCGCTCGACCTCGGGGTGACCTTCCTCGACACCGCCGACATGTACGGGCCGTTCACCAACGAGCGGCTCGTCGGCGGCGCCATCGCCGGACGCCGCGACGAGGTCGTGCTGGCCACCAAGTTCGGCAATGAGCGGCGGGAGGACGGGTCCTTCGTCCGGATCAACGGCACACCCGAGTACGTGCACTCGGCCTGCGACGCCTCGCTCCAGCGGCTCGGCGTCGACGTCATCGACCTCTACTACCAGCACCGGGTCGACACGACGGTGCCGATCGAGGACACCTGGGGTGCCCTCCGGGAGCTCGTCGAGGCCGGCAAGATCCGGCACGCGGGCATCTCCGAGGCCGCCCCGGAGACCATCCGCCGCGCGCACGCCGTGCAGCCGGTGACCGCCGTCCAGACCGAGTACTCGCTCTGGACCAGGGACCCGGAGGACGACGGCGTCCTGGCCACCTGCGCCGAGCTGGGCATCGGCTTCGTCGCCTACTCGCCGATCGGCCGCGGCTTCCTCTCCGGACAGATCCGCAGTGTCGACGACCTCGCGCCCGACGACTTCCGCCGGCGCAACCCGCGCTTCCAGGGCGAGGCGTTCGAGCAGAACCTGCGGCTGGTCGACCGGGTACGCGAGATCGCCGACGAGAAGGGGGTCACCGCCACGCAGCTCGCCCTGGCGTGGGTGATGGCGCAGAGCGACCGGTCCGGCCGCCCTGCGGTGGTGCCCATCCCGGGCACCAAGCGGGTGCGGTACCTGGAGGAGAACGCGGCCGCGGCCGACATCCACCTCTCGGACGACGACCTGCGCCGGCTCGACGAGGCCGCTCCGGTGGGTGCTGCCGTCGGTGACCGCTACCCGGACATGTCCACCGTCCACCGCTGAGGACCCCGTGCGGCGGGGCCACTGATCGGGCACGGGAGGATGGGGGCGTGTCCGCCGTCGCCGCCGTCCGCCCGTCCCGCCGGTGACCCCGCTCCTGGCCTGGCTGATCACGACGGTCGCCGTGCTGCTGGCCCTGCTCGGCGCGGCGACGACGCTGGCGCGACGGCGGCTGGGTCTGGTGCACCTGCTCGGGGCGGGGCTGCTCGAGGCACTGCTCCTCTGGCAGGCGGCCCTCGCGGTCGTGCGGATGGCGGGCGGGGACACACCGGCGGACACGGCGACGTTCGTGAGCTATCTGGTCGGCGTCCTGCTGGTGCCGCCGGCCGGGGTGCTGTGGGCGCGCGCGGAGCCCTCACGGTGGGCCGGCGCGGTGCTCGCCGTCGCCGGGATCGTCGTCGCCGTCATGGCGTGGCGGCTGCTGCAGATCTGGGAGGCCACCGGTGCGTGAGGAGCAGTCCGTGGAGGACGGGGCCGGCCCGGCGCCCGCGGCACGAGCGAGCAGCGGGCCGGCCCGCGTGCTCGTCGCCGTGTACGCCGTCTTCGCGCTGGCCGCGGGGGCGCGGGCGGCGGTGCAGCTGAGCACCCGGTTCGACGAGGCGCCGCTGGCCTACCTCCTGTCTGCCCTGGCCGCGGTCGTCTACATCGTGGCCACCGTCGGGCTGGCCCGCGGTGGCCGGGGCGGACGCCGGGCGGCCTTCGTCGCGATCACCACGGAGCTGATCGGCGTGCTCGTCGTCGGCACCTTGTCGCTGGTCGACCGTGCCGCGTTCCCGGACGAGACCGTCTGGTCCGGGTACGGCCGCGGGTACGGCTTCGTGCCGCTCGTGCTGCCCGTGCTCGGTCTGCTGCTCCTGCGGCGGCAGGCGCGGGAGAGCCGGACGGGCTAGAAGTCCCCGCCGCCGAAGTCCCCACCGAAGTCGCCGCCGCCGTAGTCGCCACCGAAGTCGTCCTGCACCCCACCGGCGAAGTCGCCTCCCGGGTCCCCGCCGTAGTCGCCGCCCGACATGTCCTGGTTGCCGTCCTGGTCACCGGCCTGGTAGCCGTCGGCGTACCCGTCCTCGTACTCGTCGCCGCCGCCGAACAGGCCGCCGTCGCCGGGGCCCGTGTCGAACAGGGCATCGGCCACGGCCGTACCGATGACCAGGCCGCCGACGGTGCCGAGCAGGCTGCCGCCGATCATGCTGCCCATGCCCATCCCGCCGCCGTAGCCGCCGCCATAGCCGCCGCCGTAGGCGGGGCCGTAGGCGGGGCCGTAGCCGCCGCCGTACCCGCCCCGGCCGTAACCACCGCCGTACCCAGGGCCGCCGAGGGTCCGCTCCAGGAAGCCGGGCTGCCGGAGCTCCGCGCGGGTGGCGACGCGGGCCAGGGTCTGCGGGTCGTCGCTGCGGGGCCGCTCACCGGCGGGCACGCCGGCGGCGAGCTGGGTCAGCACCTGCTGCCGCTGGTCGGGGGTGAGCTGCGCGAACGCCTCGGCGTGCGCCTGCTCGATCTGCTCGGGCGGCGCGGTCCGCAGGAGGTAGCGGTAGCGGGCGACGGCCTGGTCGTCCGAGAGGTCCTGCGGGCGGCCCCGGCCCTCCTGGGACCGGTACTCGCGGGGCGGCGCGTACTGCTCGCGGAGCCGGCTGCGGCGCCCGAAGAGCCTGTCCAGCAGTCCCATGGCGATACCTCCTGGCGGTGCGGCCGGCGTCGGGCTCGACGACTCCACCGGCTTTCCCAGTCACCGGGTGCCGCACACCCACCGGCGCACGGCTAGATTTCCTGCGTGCCGCCCGAGCGCGACGGAGCAGGGATCTCCGCGATCACCGCCCACCCCGGGACGCCCGAGCAGGCCGGAATCGTCGACGCGGCCGCCGCCGCGGTCTCCCGGCAGGGCGCCGGGGCCGCGCACGCGGCGCTGCCGGGCATCCTGTCGAGCGTTCCGGTCGCCGTCCTGGTCATCGACCAGAAGAACAGCGCGGTGACCTACGCCAACACCGTCGCCGTGGAGATCGCCGGCAACATCGCGCTCCCCGTGGACGTCGACACCTGGGGCGCCGCCGCCGGCCTCACCGACCTCGCCGGGGAACCACTGGCCAGCAGCAGCGGCCCGCTGTCCACCGTCGCGCAGGGCAGGCCGGTCACGGGCGAGGCGATCCGCCTCTCGCCGGGGCGCAGCACCGACTGGCGGCGCGCCGACGCCGACCAGGGCGACCGCGACCAGCTGCTCTGGGTCACCGGATTCCCGCTGTCGCAGGCAGGCAGCGACGAGGAGTTGGCCCTCGTCGTGTTCCTGCAGCTCGATCCCGTCGAGGGGGTCGGCGACCCCGACGCCTACCTGCAGGCGCTGCGCGAGCGCGCCGTCATCGCCACCGACATCACCTTCACCATCACCGACCCGCGCAAGCCGGACAACCCGCTGGTCTGGGTCAATCCGTCCTTCACCCGGGTCACGGGGTACGAGCAGGACGACGTCGTCGGGCGGAACTGCCGCTTCCTGCAGGGCCCGGCCACCGATCCGGCCGCCGTCGACGAGATCCGCCGGGCCATCGCGGAGCGCCGCACGGTGACCACGACGCTGCTCAACTACCGCAAGGACGGCACGGCCTTCTGGAACCAGCTGTCCATCAGCCCGGTCTTCGACGGCTCGGGCGATCTGGTCAGCTTCGTCGGCGTGCAGACCGACGTGACCGAGCGGGTGCGCGTCGAGCACGAACGCGAGGCGGCCTTCGCCGCGGAGCAGGCGGCGCGCCAGGAGGCCGAACTCGCCCGCTCCATCGCCGAGCAGGCCCGCTCCGACGCAGAACGCGCGCAGCGCGACGCCGAGCGCGCGCAGACCCGGCTGGGCCTCATGGCCGAGGCGACCAGCACGTTGATCGCGACGCTCGACATGTCCGAGCTGATCGACCGGCTGGCGCAGCTGTGCGTGCCGCGGTTGGCCGACTGGGTGTTCCTCACCCTCCTCGACGAGTACGGGCAGGTGCAGGACACCGCGTACCTGCACCGCGACGGCCACGAGCAGGACCTGCGGGTGTTCAGCGCCCACCACGCCCGCAACCTGCCGCCGACGTCCCCGAGCCGGCAGAGCATCGCGACCGCCCGGCCGGTCCTGGTGGAGGACTTCACGCCGGAGACCGTGGAGCGCATGGTCGTCGACCCGGTCGCCCGGGCGGCGTTCCGCCGCATGGGCGCCCGTTCGGGCGTGAGCGTGCCGATGGTCGCCCGCCGCCGCACGCTGGGGGCGCTGGCGCTCATCCGCACGTCCGACGACCGCCCGCTCACGCAGGACGACGTGGACGTCGCCGAGGACCTCGCCCGCCGGGCCGCCCTCGCCGTCGACAACGTGCGGCTCTACCAGCGCGAGCACGTCGTCGCCGACACCCTGCAGCGCTCGCTCCTGCCGGACCTGCCCGTGGTGCCCGGCATCGAGGCGGCCGCGCACTACGTGAGCGCGTCCAGCGCCGCGGACGTCGGTGGCGACTTCTACGACCTGCTGCACCTGCCCGACGACTCGATCGGCATCGCGGTGGGCGACGTGGTGGGGCACGACGTCGCGGCAGCCGCGGCCATGGGGCACCTCCGGGGTGTGCTGCGGGCCTGCATCTGGGACGCCGAGGACGCCGACCCGGGCTGGGTGCTGGCGCGGGTGGACCGGCTGGTGCAGGGCCTGCGCGTCGCCTCGCTCGCGACGATGGTCTACGCCCGCGCCGTCCGGCCGGCGGCTCCCGGCTCGCCGTGGGTGCTGCACGTGGCCAACGCCGGCCACCCGCCCCTGCTGCTGCGCGGGCCCGACGGCGCCGTCCAGGTGCTCGACGGTGTGACCGGGCTCCTGGTGGGCGTGGACGCCACCACGCACCGTGAGACGCTGCTGCTCGACGTCCTCCCCGGCACCACGCTCATCGCCTACACCGACGGGCTGATCGAGCGGCCGGGCGTCGACCTCGACGTCGGCATCCGGCAGCTGTGCGAGCGGCTGGCCGCCGCCCCGGTCGGCGCCGGGCCGCGCGAGCTGTGCGACGCCGCCGTCACCGGCGCGCTCGACCACCGGGACGACGTCGCGCTGCTGGCCGTCCGCTTCGGCTGACGATCAGGCGTCGCTGCGCCGCAGCAGGCCGTAGCTGCCCCGGTGGTAGAGCAGCGGACGGCGGTCGGGGTGCGCGCCGAGGTCGAGCACGCGGGCGACGACGATCGTGTGGTCGCCGCCGTCGTACTCCGCCCACAGCTCCCCGTCGATCCAGGCGACGACGTCCTCCAGCACCGGTGAGCCGTGCGCGCTGGGCGTCCACCGCACCCCCGCGAACTTGTCGTCGCCGGACCGGGCGAAGCTCTGCGACACGTCGTCCTGACCCTCGGCCAGCACGTTCACGCAGAACCGGCCGATCTCCCGCAGCCGGGGCCACGTGCGCGAGGCCCGCGACGGTGCGAACGCGACCAGCGGCGGATCGAGCGACAGCGAGCTGAACGACTGACAGGTGAAGCCGATCGGCCCGTCCGCGGTGAGCGCGCTGACGACAGTGACCCCGGAGGCGAAGTGGCCGAGGACCTCACGCATGACGCCCGGGTCCACGATGCGTGGTGTCCCCATCACCGGGCCGGATCGGCGCCGGCGGCCGAGCGGGGCACCGACCGGCCGCCGGCGCGGAACAGCGAGCTCGGGAGCTCGTGGCCGACCGCCTGCTGAGTCACGCGCGCCGCATCGAGGACGGCGTCGAGGTCGAGGCCGGTGGACACCCCCGACTCCTCGAGCATGTAGACCAGCTCCTCGGTCGCGATGTTGCCGCTGGCGCCGGGGGCGAACGGGCAGCCGCCGAGGCCGCCGATCGAGGAGTCCAGCTGCGTCACCCCCGCCTGGATCGCCGCCAGCGCGTTGGCCTGGCCGGTGCCGCGGGTGTCGTGGAAGTGCACGCCGACGGAGATCCCCGGGCAGGTCCGGCGGACGGCGTCCAGCAGGGTGACCACGCGGATCGGCGTCGTCGTCCCGATCGTGTCGCCCAGGCAGAGCTGGTCGGCCCCGGCGGTGACGGCGGCCCGCGCCACGTCCACGGTCCGGCTGATGGGGGTGCGCCCGTCGAACGGGCAGTCCCAGGCCGTGGCGATGATGACCTCGAGGGAGCCGCCGGCGCCGTGGGCCAGCCCGGCGATCTCGCCGATCGCCGCGACCGCCTCGGCCGTCGTCCGCCCGGCGTTGGCGCGGCTGTGGCCGTCGGAGGCCGAGACGACGTACTCCAGGTCGGCCATGCCGGCGTCCACGGCACGGACGGCGCCGCGTGCGTTGGCGACCAGGGCCGACCAGTGCACACCCGGCCAGCGGGACAGCTCCGCGGCGACCTGGTCGGCGTCCGCCAGGGCCGGCACGGCCTTCGGCGAGACGAAGGACGTGACCTCGATCCGCCGCACCCCGGTGGCCACGAGGGCCTCCAGCATCTCCAGCTTGCCGGCCAGGGGGACCGGCGCCTCGAGCTGCAGGCCGTCGCGCATGCCGACCTCGCGGATGTCGACCGCCGTGGGCAGCACCAGATCGAACTCGTTCACGGCTTCTCCTCGGTGTCCCTCGTCGGGGTTCGCTCCGCATCCTGCACCCCCGTTCCGTTCCCCCGGGCAGGCGACCCGGAACGGTTCCGTGGCGCGGAGGAGGACTTTCGTGGGTGGTGTCACGCAAGATGGGCGCAGGTGACAAGGGTGAGGAGGTGATCGAGGTGGTCGACGGACTGCCCCCGGCCGACCGGCGCAGTGCCTTCGCGAACGCGCCGATGGGCGTCGCGCTGTCGACTCCGGCCGGTGTGCTGCTCGACGCGAACCCCGCCCTGACGGGGATGGTGGGGCGGACGGCGGACGAGCTGCAGGGCGTCTCCGTCCTCGACCTCGTCGCCCCCGACGCGGTCGAGCTGGCCCGCAAGGCGCACGCGATGCTGGGCCGCCAGCCCGGCCGGACGATGCGCCTGGAGACCCGGCTCGTGTCCGCCGACGGCCGCCAGATCCCGGTCCAGGTCACCGCCTCGCAGGTGGCGGAGTCGCCCGAGGGCCTGGCCGCGCACATGGTGCTCATCGTCGAGGACATCACCGAGCGCAAGGCGCTGGAGGCCGAACTGGTGCACCGGTCGCTGCACGACCAGCTGACCGGCCTGCCCAACCGGTTCCTGTTCCAGGACCGGTTGCGGCACGCCCTCGACCGCGGCCACCGCGAGAACACGCCGACCTGCGTGCTGATCATCGACCTCGACGGCTTCAAGGCGATCAACGACGAGCTGGGCCACCCGATGGGCGACGCCGTGCTGGTGGCCTTCGGCGACCGGCTGCGCTCGGTCCTGCGCGCCAGCGACACCGCGGCCCGCCTGGGTGGCGACGAGTTCAGCATCGTGTGCGAGAACACCGAGCCGGCCGACGCCGAGGTGCTGGCCGAGCGCTTGCGCACGTCGGTGACCGAGCCGATGTCGCTGCGCGGTCAGGCCGTGCCGGTCGGCATCAGCATCGGGATCGGCTCGGCCCCGGGCGGCGAGGAGCCCGACGCGGTCTACGAGCAGGTCGTGCGCGAGGCCGACGACGCGATGTACGCCGACAAGACGCGCCGCCGTCGCACACCCCGCCCCTGACGTCCGTCACTTTTGGCCACTGTGGCCGGAAGGTGGGCCTAGGTGCCGAGGGCGGCTGAGACCACCTGCCGGGCCTCCTCCTGGACCTGCTTGAGGTGGTCGGGGCCCTTGAACGACTCCGCGTAGATCTTGTAGACGTCCTCGGTGCCGGACGGGCGGGCGGCGAACCAGGCGTTCTCCGTCGTGACCTTGAGCCCGCCGATGGGGGCGTCGTTGCCGGGTGCCCGCGTCAGCCTGGCCGTGATCGGCTCACCGGCGAGCTCCGTGGCGGTCACGGCCTCGGGGGAGAGCTTGCCCAGCGCCGCCTTCTGCCGGCGGTCGGCCGGGGCGTCGACGCGGGCGTAGGACGACGCGCCGAAGTGGTCGGTCAGCTGCGCGTGCAGTCGCGAGGGGGACCGGCCCGTCACGGCCTGGATCTCCGAGGCGAGCAGCGCCAGCAGGATGCCGTCCTTGTCCGTCGTCCAGATGCTGCCGTCGTGGCGGAGGAACGACGCACCGGCCGACTCCTCGCCGCCGAAGCCGATCGATCCGTCGAGCAGGCCGGGGACGAACCACTTGAAGCCGACGGGCACCTCGATCAGCCGCCGGCCGAGGTCGGCCACGACGCGGTCGATGAGGGAGCTGGAGACCAGGGTCTTGCCGACGGCGGTGTCCTTCGGCCACCCGGGCCGGTGGCTGAGCAGGTAGGCGATCGCGACGGCGAGGAAGTGGTTCGGGTTCATCAGGCCCGCGTCGGGGGTGACGATGCCGTGCCGGTCGGCATCCGCGTCGTTGCCGGTGGCGATCTGGAACTCCGCCCGGCGGCCGACCAGCGACGCCATGGCCGAGGGGGAGGAGCAGTCCATGCGGATCTTGCCGTCCCAGTCGAGGGTCATGAACCGCCACGTGGGGTCGACCAGCGGATTGACCACCGTGAGGTCGAGACCGTGGCGCTCGGCGATGGCGCCCCAGTAGGCGACGCTCGCCCCGCCGAGCGGGTCGGCGCCGATCCGCACCCCGGCGGACCGGATGGCCGCAAGGTCGACGACGTTCGGCAGGTCGTCGACGTACGTGCCGAGGAAGTCGTAGGACCCCGCCGCCTTGCGCGCCTGCTCGACGGGTACCCGACGGACGCCGCTGAGCCCGGCGCGCAGCAGGTCGTTGGCGCGGTCGGCGATCCAGCCGGTCGCGTCGGTGTCGGCCGGCCCGCCGGACGGCGGGTTGTACTTGAACCCGCCGTCGCGCGGCGGGTTGTGCGAGGGGGTGACGACGATGCCGTCGGCGAGGCCGGTCGACTTCCCGCGGTTGGCGGTGAGGATGGCGTGGCTGACCGCCGGCGTCGGGGTGTAGCCGTCGGCCGAGTCCACCAGGACGGCGACGTCGTTGGCGACGAGCACCTCGAGGGCGCTGCACCAGGCCGGCTCCGACAGCCCGTGGGTGTCGCGGCCGACGAAGAGCGGCCCGTCGTAGCCCTGCGCGGCGCGGTACTCGCAGATGGCCTGCGTGGTCGCCAGGATGTGCGCCTCGTTGAACGCGGCGTCGAAGCTCGAGCCGCGGTGGCCCGAGGTACCGAACGCCACCTGCTGGGACGGTTCGGCGGGGTCGGGTTCGAGCGTGTAGTAGGCCGTCACCAGCGAGGCGACGTCCACCAGGTCGCTGGGCTGGGCCGGCTGTCCCGCACGCGGATCGCTCATGAGGCTGATCCTCGCGGGTCGCCCCCCGGCAGCGCGACCGGGGCGTCGTCTCGCGAGGGCCAAATTCCCTTGCGGTTCTGTCGGTGGTCGGCGGCATCCTGAACCCATGACGATGCCGCAAAGGCCCCCCGCCGGGCGGACCGCGTGACCGCGGCCCCGGCGGTCGAGGCCGTCGAGCTGGTCAAGCACTTCGGGCAGACGCGCGCCGTGGACGGGGTGAGCTTCGTCGTCCCCACCGGCACGGTCCTGGGGCTGCTGGGCCCCAACGGGGCCGGCAAGACCACGTTGGTCCGCATGCTGACCACGCTGAGCGTGCCCACCGGGGGCACGGGCCGGGTGGCCGGGTACGACATCCTCCGCGAGCCGACCCAGGTCCGCCGGAGCATGGGCCTCACGGGGCAGGCGGCGACGGTCGACGAGATCCTCACCGGCCGGGAGAACCTGAAGCTGATCGGCTCCCTCTACGGGCTGCCCAAGAGCCACGTCCGCGAGGCGACCGAGCGCTTGTTCGACCGCTTCGACCTCACCGAGGCCGCGGACCGCATGGCCAAGACCTACTCCGGCGGCATGCGGCGGCGGCTCGACCTCGCGGTGAGCCTGCTGGCCGCGCCGCCCATCCTGTTCCTCGACGAGCCCACCACCGGGCTCGACCCGCAGAGCCGATCGGGTCTGTGGGCGGTCCTGCGGGAGCTGGTCGACGAGGGCACCACGCTGGTCCTGACGACGCAGTACCTCGAGGAGGCCGACCACCTCGCCGACGAGATCGTGGTCGTCGACCACGGCAAGGTGATCGCCGCCGGTACGCCGACACAGCTCAAGGACCAGGCGGGGCAGGCCAGCGTCGTGGTCACCCTGACCAACGCGGCGGACCTCGACGACGCCGCCCGGCTCATGCGTTCGCACTCCCCGGAGGTGCACGTCGAGCGGGGCAGCCGGCGGCTGACGGCTCGGGCCGCCGGGCTGGGCGACATGACCCGGATCGCCGCGGTCTTCGAGTCCAGTGGCATCGAGCTCGACGACCTCGGGCTCGCCCGGCCCAGCCTGGACGACGTCTTCCTGCACCTCACGGGGCACCGCGCCGAGGCCGAGGCGGCCGACGGCACCACCGAACAGACGCCCGAGGGAGTCACGCCGTGACCGCCGTCCGCACTCCGGCCCTGTCGCCCGTCACGCGGCCGCCGATCTCGCCGCCGTCCCTCCTGCGGGCGTCGACGGCCATCGTCTGGCGCAACCTGCTCCACATCCGCCGGATGCCGGAGATGCTGCTCGACGTCACGGTGCAGTCGGTGATGTTCGTGCTGCTGTTCGCCTACGTGTTCGGCGGGGCGATCGCGGTGGAGGGCTCGAACTACCGCGAGTTCCTGCTGCCGGGGATCATGGTCCAGACCATGGTGTTCTCCTCGGCCATCGTCGCCATGGGGCTCACCAACGACCTGCAGAAGGGGTTCGTCGACCGGTTCAAGTCGCTGCCGGTGCCCCGGCCCGCGGTGCTCGTCGGGCGGAGCATCTCGAGTTTGATCCACTCGAGCATCGGTGTCGTCGTCATGGGCCTGACCGGCCTGCTGATCGGTTGGCGCATCCGCAACGGCGTCGTCGACGGCGTGCTGGGGTTCCTCCTCCTGCTGCTGTTCGGGTTCGCCCTGATCTGGCTGGGCATCTGGGTCGGCTCACTGATGCGCACCGTGGAGGCCGTGCAGGGCTTCATGTTCACGGTGATGTTCCCGCTGACGTTCGTCGCCAACACGTTCGCTCCGACCGAGACCATGCCGGCGTGGCTGCGCACCATCGCCGAGTGGAACCCCGTCTCCGCGGTCACCCAGGCGTGCCGTGAGCTCTGGGGCAACGGCCCACCGGCGGGCCCGGACGCCGCCTGGCCGCTGCAGAACGCCGTGGCGGTCTCGGTTGCGTGGTCGCTGATCTTCATGGCGGTCTTCGCGCCACTCGCGGTCTCCGCCTTCCGCCGGCGCTCGCGGGACTGACCCCGGAACGCGCGTCGAGCCCCCGGTCCCACGAGGGGACCGGGGGCTCGACGGCGCTCCGGGCGGCTCAGTAGCGGAAGCGCTGGACCAGCGTCTGGAGCTCGCTCGACATGCGCGACAGCTCGACCGCGGCCACGCGGGTCTGGGAGACACCCTCCGTGGTCGTCGCCGCCGCGGTGGCGACCCCGGTGATGTTGGCCGCGATCTCCCCGCTGCCGGTCGCCGCCTCGCTCACGCTGCGGTTCATCTCGGCCGTCGTCGCACCCTGCTCCTCCACCGCCGAGGCGATGGTGGTCTGGTAGTCGTTGATCTGGCCGATGATCGCCGCGATCTCGCTGATGGCGGTCGTGGCACCCGACGTGTCGTTCTGGATCGTCAGGACCCGGCGGGCGATGTCCTCGGTGGCCTTCGCCGTCTCCTGCGCCAGCTCCTTGACCTCGTTGGCGACGACGGCGAAGCCCTTGCCCGCCTCACCGGCCCGCGCCGCCTCGATGGTCGCGTTCAGCGCCAGCAGGTTGGTCTGCTCCGCGATCGACGTGATGGTCTTGACCACCTCGCCGATCTCCTGGGAGGAGACGCCGAGCTTGGTCACCGTCTGCGTGGTGGCCTCGGCCGCCTGCACGGCGCTGCCGGCGACGCGCGCGGCCTCGGAGGCGTTCTGGGCGATCTCGTTGATCGAGGCCCCCATCTCCTCCGACCCGGCGGCGACCGTCTGCACGTTGCGGGAGATCTGCTCGGCGGCCGCGGAGACGGTGCCGGCCTGGCTGGCGGCCTCCTCGGCACTGGCCGAGATGGACTCCGACGACGCGGTCAGCTCCTCGGCCGACGCGGCGAGGGCGTGCGCGGACTCGGCGGTCGCCTGGACCGTCGTCCGCAGGCTCTCGGCCGCCTGGTTCAGCGCCTGTGCCATCTGGCCGACCTCGTCGGTGGACGTCACGTCGACGTGCGCGGTCAAATCACCGGAGGCCATCGCCACCAGGCCGTCGCGAACGGCGGTCACGGGCCGGATCACCATGCGGGCGACCAGGAGGCCCAGGCCGATCGCGGCGACCAGACCGATCACGAGGACGGCGAGGATGGTCGTGCGGGCCGTGTCGTAGGTGTCCTTGGCGGCCGCGACGGTCTCCTCGGCAGCCTTCTCCTCCGAGGTGAGCAGCGCGTCGAGCGCCGCGTTGAGGCCCTTCGCCACCGGCGCGATGGTGTTGGCCCGCATGTCCAGGTAGTCGGCGAAGCGGCCCTGGCTCACGGCCAGCCGGTACTGGTCACTGCTGACCAGCGACTCGTACTTCTTCCAGCCGTCGGTGAGCGCCGCGACGTCCTTCTCCTGGGCGGCGGTCAGCCCGCTGGCCGCGTAGGCGTCGATGGCCGCGTTCATGGCCTTGATGTCGGCGAGGTACAGCTCGTGCGCCGTGGCCTGGGCGTCCTTGCTCGGGACGAGTTCGTCGGCGAGCGCGTCGATGCGGGTCTGCAGGAAGGCCCGGCGCACCTCGGCGATCTGGTTGGAGGGCACCAGTGCGTTGGTCTTGATGTCCTCGGAACGTTGCTGCAGGTTGCCGAGCTGCATGAGGCCCAGCACGCCGATCAGCAGGGCGACGAGACAGGCGATCCCGACGGCGGTGAGGACTTTGACGCGCAGCGGCAGCGAGAGGAGCCACGGAGGCAGGGACAGACGCACGGTTGGATTCCGTTCCAGGGGACAGGGAATGACGTCCTGGATTCGGCCGCCGCACAGATCCACTCAAGCCGAATGCTTTAGCGTTGAACAAGTTCGTGCGAGTCCACATCTGGAGTCGGTCGAACGAGGACGGTCCCGACGGGTCGCTCAGCCCTCGACGGCGGCGAGGAACCGGCGCAGCGTCTCCAGGAAGACCTCGGGCTGCTCCGAGTGCACCCAGTGGCCCGCGTTCTTGATCCTGACCAGCCGAGTTGCGGGAAAGAGCTCGTCCATCCGCGCGCGGTCCTCGGGCAGCACGTAGGTGCTGTTCGCACCGGCCACCCAGAGGACCGGGCCGTCGAAGGTGGCGCCCGGCGGCGGCTCGGGGAAGCCGCGCAGGTGGCCGAGATCACGGGCCAGCGCCTCGAGGTTGAGGCGCCAGCGCCAGCCACCCGCCGTCCCCAGGCCCTCGCGGACGAGGCTCTGCAGCAGGAACGACCGGACCATCCGGCTGGGGACGACGCCGCGCAGCGCCGCCTCGGCGTCCTCCCTGGTCTTCAGCTGATCCAGGTCCACGGCCCGCATGGCCGCGATGTACGCCCCGAAGGGCGAGGCCTCCTCGTCGGGGTCGTCGGTGCGGCCGCCGGACTCCGGATACGCCGTCGGGGCGACGTCGACGACGACCAGGGCGCGCAGCAGCTCCGGCCGGCGCAGCGCCAGTTGCATCGCGACCTTGCCGCCCATGGAGTGGCCGACCAGCGTGGCGGGCTCGTCCAGCTGCTCCAGCTCGTCGGCGACCAGCCGCGCCATGTCGACGTAGTCGACGCGATCGGTCCAGGGGCTGTGCCCGTGGTTGGGCAGGTCCAGCAGCGTCACGCGGTGCCGATCGGCCAGGCCCTTCGCCACCGTCGTCCAGTTCTTGCCCTGACCGAACAGGCCGTGCACGAACACCACAGGCGGGCCGGCGTCGCCGATCGTGCGGGCGGCCAGCCCTTCGTCGTTGCCGGCGTCTTCGGTCATCCGGCGATTCCATCAGAGGTTCCGTCGGTGCCGCCGCTTACCGTGCCGGGGAACGAGGGGGAGGCCCATGCCGGGACGACGACGGCGGAGCAGCACGACGACCGGCACGAGCCGGAGGACCACGAGCACGAAGCGGCGGACGACGGCGCCGAAGCGCACCGCGAAGCCGGCGGTCGAGCTGCCGACCGCCGGTCCGGGCGAACGGGTGTGGGTGCTGGCCGTGCCGTTCCGCGCGCCGGCGCCTGGCGCCGAGTGGCACCCCGGCCTGCAGGCGCACGTCTGGGTGGGCGCCGAGCTGCCGCCGGAGCTGGCCCCGTACGACCCGCCGCCGTACACGTTGGAGCGCTACCTCGAGGACGAGCTCAACGAGAAGCCGCGACCGCTGCCGATGGCGCGACCGCTGACGCCGCGCGACCAGCAGTGCGACGGCGCCGACGCGATCGCCGACCATGCGGCCGCGGGTGGCCGGGTGTTCCTGCTCGGCGACGACCCGGGCGTCGGCAAGACCGGCACCGCGATCCTGGCGGTCAAGGCGGTCGCCGAGCAGCGCCCGGTGCGCACGGTGCTGGTGATCGCCGACCGGCCCGCCGCCATCACGATCCCGCACTGGGCCCGGTCGATCGCCGGCTTCGGCGACGGCGGGCTGCGCTGGTGCGTGACCACCTGGGACCGGCTGGGCAAGGTGGCCACGCTGAGGTTCGACGTCGTCGTCGCGGACGAGGCGCACATGGTGCGGCACACGACGACCCAGCGGTGGAAGCACTGGCGGGCGGTGTCCGGCGCGGGTCGGGTCAAGGACGCGCCGTACGTCCTCGCCGCGACGGCCACCCCCGCCCACACGCCCCTGGAGCTCCCCTACCTCTCACCGGAGTTCGCCGCCCGCACGGGAGAGTCCCTGCGCGAGTGGTCCGACCTCGCCGGCCGGCTCGCGGCACACGGGTTCCACGTGGAACGTGGCCGGTACGGCTGGGGCTGGACCGAGGACGCCGACGAGCGCCGCGCCGACCTCGCGCGGCTGCAGGGCTGGCTCGCCGACGCCGACCCGCCGGCCACGCTGCACCGGCCGGCGCCGTGGGGCCCGGTGTCGGTCACCGGAACTCCGGTTGCCCTCACCCCGGCAGAGCGGGCCGCCTACGAGTCGGAGTGGTCGGAGTTCCGGGCGGAGATGCAGCTGGCCCGCCGCAGCCGGCAGAGCGCCAAGGGACGGGCGGCCCTCCTGCGGTTCCGGCAGAAGGCCGGTCTCATCCGCGTGCAGGCCACGGTCGACTGGGTGAAGGCGCAGGTCGAGGCCGAGCGTCAGGTGGCGGTCTCGGTGGAGTTCGTCGAGACGGCGGCCGACCCGATCCGCGACGCACTGCTCGACGCGGGCATCTCCGTGGCCGGCATCTACGGGCGCGACCGGTTCGACGTCGAGGCCGAGCGGCTGCGCTTCCAGCGGGGCGAGGCCGCCGTGTGCGTGTTCACCGTGACCGCGTCGATCAGCCTGCACGCCGGTGAGCTGCTGCCCGACGGGTCCACGGCGACCGAGACCCCGCGCGTCGGCTTGTTCCACCAGCCCCGCTTCTCCGGCATCCAGGCGCGTCAGGTCACCGGCCGGACGCACCGCGACGGTCGCACCTCACCCTGGCGGATCGCGTTCGCGGAGGACACGGTCGAGGAGCAGGTCGCCCGGGTCATGGTCGAGCGGCTCGCCGTCAGCGGCTCGGCAGCCGGGGCCGACACGTCGTCGCTGCGCGAGATCGCCGAGCTGCTCGACGCCGACTGGCTCCCCGCGGCCGCGCTGTCCGACGGCTGACAATGGCGGGGTGAGGCGGGGAGTGCGGTGAGGCGCGAGGCGAGCATCCTGCACCTCGACCTCGACGCGTTCTTCGCCGCCGTCGAGCAGCGGGACAAGCCGTCGCTGCGCGGGCGACCGGTGGTGGTCGGCGGGGTCGGTGGGCGGGGCGTCGTGGCCACGGCGTCCTACGAGGCCCGCGCGTACGGCGCACGATCGGCCATGTCGACCGCCGAGGCGCGGCGCCGGTGCCCCGCCGGGACGGCGTTCCTCGGCGGCCGCTTCGCCGCCTACCGCCGGACGTCCGACGTCGTCATGGAGCTCCTGCGCGAGCTGTCGCCGCTGGTCGAGCCGGCGTCCCTCGACGAGGCCTACGTCGACCTCGGCGCCGGTGACCACGACCTCTCCGTCGCCGGCGTCACCGCGCTGGGCCGCGCCCTCAAGGAGCGGATCGCCGACGCGACCGGCGGGGTGACCGGCTCCGTCGGGATCGGTACCTCGAAGCTGATGGCCAAGATCGGTTCCGACCTCGACAAGCCCGACGGCCTGGTCGTCGTCCCCCCGGGCGCGGAGCTCGACGTGCTGCACCCCCTGCCGGTGACGCGCCTCGGGGGTGTCGGGCCGGCGACCGCGGAGCGGCTGCACCAGATCGGCGTCAAGACGGTCGCCGACCTCGCCGCGAAGTCGCTGACCGACCTCGTCTCGCTGGCCGGCCGCGCCCACGGTGCGGGCCTGTACGCGCTGGCCAGGGCGGAGGACGACCGCCCGGTGGTGCCCGACCGGGGCGTGAAGTCGGTGTCCCACGAGGAGACCTTCGAGCGGGACCTGACCGACCTCGTCGTCCTCGGCCGGGAGATCGACGCGATGGCGGCGCGCGTCGGCAAGCGGCTGCGGGCCTCGGCGTTCTCCGGCCGCACGGTCACCCTGAAGCTCCGCCGCTACGACTTCACCACCCTGACCCGCTCGCAGACCCTGCCGCAGCCCACGGACGACCCCCGGCACATCGCCGCGACGGCCCGCCGGCTGCTCGCCGACGCCGGTACCTCCGGCGGGCTGCGACTGCTCGGCGTCGGCGTCTCCGGCCTGTCCGTCTACGCGCAGGGCGACCTCTTCAGCGAGGACGACGGACCCGAACCCGCGGACGACGCCGACACCGCTCCGGCCGTCCCCGAGGAGCCGGAGCCGCCGGTGCCTGCGGAGTCGCGCTGGTGGCCCGGCCAGGACGTCCGCCACGACGAGCACGGCGCCGGCTGGGTGTGGGGCCGGGGGCTGGGCCGGGTGACCGTGCGGTTCGAGGGACCCACGACCGACCCCGGTCCGGTGCGCACGCTGCGCGCCGACGATCCCGGTCTGCACGCCGCCGATCCGCCCGACTGGCGCCCGGTCGTGAACGGGCGGGCAGGATCCGACGCATGACCGAACCGAGCATCTGGACCCGGATGACGGCGGAGAACCCGGAGCACTCCGCCGCCTACATCCAGCGCTTCCGCGACCTCGCGGCCGCCGGGCAGGACCTCTTCGGGGAGGCACGCCTGGTCGACGCCATGCTCCCGCGCGGTTCACGGGTGCTGGACGCGGGCTCCGGAACCGGCCGGGTCGGAGGCTTCCTCGCCGGCGTGGGGCACGCGGTGGTCGGAGTGGACGGCGATCCGGTGCTGGTCGCGGAGGCGGAGCGGCAGCACCCGGGCGCCACCTGGCTGATCGGTGACCTCGCGGAGCTGGACCTGCCGGCACGGGGGGTGCCGGAGCCGTTCGACGTCGTCGTCTGCGCCGGCAACGTCATGACGTTCCTCGCCGAGTCGACCCGCGTCGAGGTGCTGCGCCGGATGCGCGCACACGTCGCCCCCGGCGGCCGGGCGGCGATCGGGTTCGGTGCCGGACGGGGCTATCCGTTCGAGGACTTCTTCGCCGACGCCGCGGTCGCGGGCTGGGCGACCGACCTGCTGCTGTCCACGTGGGACCTGCGCCCTTTCACGCCGGACGCCGACTTCCTGGTGGCGATCCTGCGCTCCGGCTGAGGCGCCGGGGTCGAGACGCCCCGCGGCCCGCCCGGTATACGGGACGGGCCGCGCGGCGCCGGGGTCAGCGTCCGCCGAACTGCTGCGTCCCGGTGATCGAGAAGTCCTCTCCGACCTGGACGATGAGCTGCTCGCCGTCCGCGGTCACGATGTGCGCCTCGTACACGCCGTCCGAGTCGGTCTCGACGCGCTGGATCGTCGCGTCGGGGTACTTCGCCTCGACCAGGTCGGTGACCTTGGTCGCGGTGTCGCCGGTGAGCAGTTGCTCGTCGCTGCGCTGCGGCTGCGAGGGGTCGCTGTTCCCCGTGGGCGCCCCGCCTGGGGGCGCCTCGGTCGCACCGCCGGCCGCCTCGCTGTAGGAGGTGGCCGCCGCGGCGGTGTCGCCGGTCGCGGCGTTGGCGGCGAGCGTGCCGGCCAGGATGCCGCCGGCCACGAGGCCACCGCCGATCATCGCGGCCGAGCGCACCCAGGGGCGCGACCCCATGCGCTCGCGTCGGCCGGGCTGCTCGGTCATGTCGTCCATGGACGCTGTTCCTCTCGTCGGTCGGCCCGTCGTGGGCCGCTCGAGTTCGAGAGTCGGGGGCGCGACTGTGGCCGCGCTGTGGCGGCCGTCCGAGTTCGGTGTCAGAGCAGGCCGTTGGCCCGGAGCAGGACGAGCGCCTGCACCGTGCGGTGACCGCGCCACTCGAGGGAGGCGGCCGGCGAGTAGCTGCTGAAGTCGACGGCCCAGCCGCCGTCGGGCTGCTGGCCCTCGGCGAGACGCTGCAGCTCCGCCTCGATCAGCGCCGTCCCGAAGAGCGTGCGGGCCGGGCCGCCGGGCAGGGGGGCGAAGTCGAGCGGGCGCATGAACTCGCCCTCGGCGCCGCCGGTCACGTGCAGCAGCCCGTCGTCCGGCACGAAGGGGCGCAGGCCCGCGACCAGCTGGGCCGCCTCCGGGTAGCGGGGAGCGGCGGCGTCGAGGAACTGCACGGTGAAGGCGAGCTCCATCGCGGGTGGGGGCACGTCCAGCCCTCGGACGGCCGCGAGGCAGTGCTCGGTGGCCCGGGCCAGCCACGGATGGGCGGCCACGGCAGCATCGTGCTCCGTGACCCGGTGAGCCGTCGCCGCCACCACCGCGGTGAGCTGCAGCGACGACTGCGCGGCGTCGGCGGAGGCCCAGAACGGCGCGACGGCCGCGGCATCGGACAGCGGCAGCGCGAAGGGCAGGCCGCCGTCGGGCAGGGAGACCGTGGCCAGCCAGTCGCACAGCTCGACGGCGCGGGGGGCGATCTCCGGCGCCAGATCGGCAAACGCCTCCAGGGCGTGCAGGGCGCCACCCGGCTGGCTGGTGCGCGAGCGCAGGTCGGGCTCCAGGCCCCAGCCGTAGCCCCCGTCACGATTGCGGTAGCCGTCGACCGCCGCGAGCACCGCCGCCGGGTCGCCGTCCCCGAAGAGCAGGTCGAAGCGGCGACGGTCCAGCACCCGGGCGGCGCCGGCCAGGAAGTCCGCGGCGGCGGACAGGTCCACGCTCATGTCACTCCCAGGGCGATCGTGAGTTCGAGGACGGTGCGCGGGTCCTCCAGCCGCGCACCGTAGAGCTGGCGCAGCTGCCCCATGCGGTACCGGACCGTCTGCGGGTGCACGAACAGCTCAGCCGCGATCTGGTCCCGGCGTCCGTGGTGCAGCAGCCAGGCGCGCAGCGTGTCCACCAGCTTGTCCCGCGAGCCGGCGCTCAGCCCGTCGAGCGGCGCCAGGGCGCGGGCCCGGAGGTCGGCGAGGGCGTCGCCGTCCGCCCGGAGGACGAGGTCGGCCAGCCGCCGGTCGGTGTCCAGCGCCTCGGTCCCCTCCGCAGTGAGGCCCAGCTCCAGGGCGCGGCAGACCCGGCCGAAGGACGTGTGTGCCTCGCCCCACGGCCGGGCCGGCCCGACGACGGCGTCTCGCCCGTCCAGCGAGCGCAGCAGCGCCGGACGCGATCGCCCCCCGGCGTCGGGCACGAGGAGGACGACGAGGTCGCTCGCCGGATCGAGGCCCGGCACGTCCTCACCGACCTGCAGCGTGCGGCCGTCCAGGGACACGAGGGCGCCCCGGACGCGTGCCGCCGGCAGCACGACCGCCGTCAGCGTCCGTGGCGGAGACCAGTCGGCCCGTTCCGCGGCGGCCACCAGGTCGGGCAGCGGCCCGCCGGCCAGCAGGAGGTGCGCGAGGCGCTGGAGGTAGCGCTGCCGCACCCGCCCGGTGGTGGCCAGCTCGTCGCTGTGCCCGGCCACGCTCGCCGCCGACAGCTGGTCGATGTAGGCGAACACGAGCTCGGCGAACCGGGCCAGCTGCTCGACGGTCAGGCCCGCCCGGACGGCGCTGTCGCTCATGTGCCGCCACGCGACGCGCGCGCCCACCCGGTAGGCGGCGAGCAGGGCGTCCATCGACCGGCCGCTGCGCGCCTCGCCGCGACCGAGCTCGTAGGCGCCCTCCAGGGCCGGGCGGATCGGCGTGCTCGCGTCGGCGCCGCCGCTCGTCGTCGCCAGCTCGAGGAAGCCGCCCAGGGCCAGCTCGACCGCGTTGCCGATCACCCGCCCCATGTCGCCCTGGAACGCGTCGGCGTAGCTGGGGACCTCGACGATGATCTCGGCGACGGTCGCCTCCGCCACCGACGCCAGCTCCGCGCGCATCGCGGTCGCCACGGACGCCGGTATCGCAGTCAGGTCGTCCGTCACCAGCACCGCTCCTTTGTTCGCCCGGAACAGAAGCTACCGGTCGATTCACGTCGGGGGCACAGGTAATTGCCCCGTGAAGTGGACAACCCTCGATGTATGACGACGACCGTCCCGCGCCCGGCCCCGGCGAGGCCACGCGTCTCGGTGCGCGACCGCGTGCTCAAGCTGGCCGAGCTGATCACCACGCCGCTGCTGCCCTCGGACTACCTGGACCTGGTCGACCCCCTCCGCTCGGGTGCCGACCTGCGCGGGCGGATCGAGGCAGTCCTGCCCGAGACGCGGGACGCGGCCACGATCGTCATCCGCCCCGGGCGGAGCTGGAAGGGGCACACCCCCGGCCAGTACGTCCGCATCGGCATCGACGTGGACGGCGTCCGTCAGTGGCGCGCCTACTCGCTCACCTCGCACCTGGGGCGGACCGACGGCTGCATCGCCGTCACCGTGAAGGCGATCCCCGACGGGAAGGTCAGCAACCACCTCGTGCACCGCACGAAGCCGGGCACGATCGTGCAGCTCGACCAGGCGACCGGGGAGTTCGTGCTGCCGGCCGAGCGCCCCGCGAAGGCGCTGTTCGTGACCGCCGGCTCCGGGATCACCCCGGTCATGGGGATGCTGCGCAACCACCGCGAGCTCGCCGACGTCGTCCTCGTACACTCCGCGCCGACCCGCGACGACGTCGTCTTCGGGGACGAGCTGCGCGCCCTCGCCGCCGACGGCCGGATCCGGCTGATCGAGCGGCACACCGACGTCGACGGCATGCTCGACGCCGCCGCCATCGCCGAGCTGGTGCCCGACCTCGCCGAGCGCGCGACCTGGGCCTGTGGGCCGGTCGGCATGCTCGAGGCCCTGGAGGCGCACTGGGCGGCCGCCGGGCTCGGCGACCGGCTCTACAGCGAGCGGTTCCGGCCGACGGTGCTGGTCACCGGCGAGGGCGGCACCGTCTCCTTCACCAGGAACGGGACGACGCTCGAGGCCGACGGGGCCACCCCGATCCTCGATGCCGCCGAGGAGGCCGGCGTCCTCATGCCGAGCGGCTGCCGCATGGGCATCTGCTACGGCTGCGTGCTGCCGCTGCGCGAGGGCGCCGTCCGCGACCTGCGCAACGGCGAGGTCACCACGGCCGCCCCGGGGGACGGCGTCCTCATCCAGACCTGCGTGAGCGCCGCCGCCGGCGCCTGCGACATCGACCACTGACGAACGGGAGACAACCGTGACCGTGCTGCAGAAGAAGTCCGAGAACCCGATCGCCCACCTCTCCGCCGAGGACATCGAGATCATCGGCAAGGAGCTCGACACCATCCGCCAGGGCGTGCGCGACAGCCTCGGTGAGGACGACGCCGCGTACATCCGCCGCGTCATCGACGTCCAGCGCAAGCTCGAGCTGGGCAGCCGCGCCGCCCTGCTGGTCTCGATGTTCCCGCCGGCCTGGGTCGTCGGCACGATCGGCCTGTCGGTCGCCAAGATCCTCGAGAACATGGAGATCGGGCACAACATCCTGCACGGCCAGTGGGACTGGATGCGCGACCCGAAGATCCACTCCACGACGTGGGAGTGGGACATGGCGAGCCCGGCCGAGCAGTGGAAGCACTCGCACAACGAGCTGCACCACACGTACACGAACGTGATCGGCAAGGACAACGACCTGGGCTACGGCATCATGCGGGTCGACGAGGACCAGCGCTGGCACCCGCTCTACCTGGCGCAGCCGCTCTGGAACTTCATCAACGCCTGCTTCTTCGAGTACGGGATCGCCGCCTACGACCTGGAGCTGGGCAAGAACCTGGCGACGAAGAAGCGCCGCCAGGACCCGGCCTTCCGGGCCGCCACCCGTCAGGTGCTGAAGAAGATCCGCAACCAGGCCGGCAAGGACTACGTGCTGCACCCGCTGCTGTCGGGCCCCTCGTTCCTGCCCACACTGGCGGCCAACTTCACCGCCAATGTCGTCCGCAACCTGTGGTCGCACTCGGTGATCATGTGCGGGCACTTCCCCGAGGGCGTCGAGACGTTCGAGAAGAAGTCCATCGACGGCGAGACCCGCGGTGAGTGGTACCTCCGGCAGATGCTGGGCTCGGCGAACATCTCCGGCAGCAAGGCCATGCACATCATGACCGGCAACCTGTCGCACCAGGTCGAGCACCACCTGTTCCCCGACCTGCCGAGCAACCGGTACGCCGAGATCGCCCCGAAGGTGAAGGACATCTTCGACCGGTACGGGCTCACCTATCACTCGGCCCCGCTGTACAAGCAGGTCGCGAGCGCCTGGCACAAGGTCATCCGCCTGTCGCTGCCCAACGGCTGGCTGGCCGAGACGACGCCGAAGAACGCCCCGGCGCAGGTCGTGAAGCTGGTGCGCATGACGACCGGCGGCAAGAAGGTCCGTCGCGAGCTGTCACGCGCCGCCGCCTGAGCCCTGCCTGACGCGAGAGGCCCGGAACCGCCATGGTTCCGGGCCTCTCGCCGTGAGTGCTGCAGTCTGGCACCAGCGCACCGGACGGTACCGACGTGAGCGAGGTCGACATGCACGATGTGGTGATCGTCGGGAGCGGGCCGGCCGGGCTGATGCTCGCCGGCGAGCTGCGGCTGGCGGGAGTGGACGCCGTCGTTCTCGAGCGGCGCGAGACGCAGGACCTGGCAGGCTCGCGCGGCGGCGGGATCCACGCCCGCTCGATCGAGCTGCTGGACCAGCGCGGGATCGCCGATCGCTTCCTCGCCGAGGGCAAGCTGCTGCACGCGGCGACCTTCGGCGGCACGATGCTCGACCTGAGCGGCCTGCCCACACGCCATCCGTACACGCTGGCGCTGTTCCAGAACCACATCGAGCGGTTGCTGCTCCGGTGGGTCGAGGAGCTGGGGGTCTCGATCCGGCGCGGCGTGGAGGTCACGCGCATCGCGCCGGACGACGAGGGCGTCGACGTCCACCTCGCGTCCGGCGGATCGCTGCGGGCTCGGTACGTGGTCGGCGCGGACGGTGGGCGCAGCGTCGTCCGACGCGAGGCCGGCATCCCGTTCGTGGGCCCCGACGCCACCCGCAGCACACTCATCGCCGAGGTGCAGGTGGCCGGGGAGCTGTCGCCGACCGGGAAGGTCGACGAGCGCGGCGTCCACGGGCTGCACCCGATGGGCGACGGCACGGTGCGGGTCGTGGTGACCGAGGCCGAGCTGGGGCCGCCCACCGAGCCCACGCTGGAGGAGCTCCGCCGAGGGTTGATCGAGGTGTTCGGCACGGACTTCGGCGTGCACAGCCCCACGTGGCTGTCGCGGTTCACCGATGCCACGCGGCAGGCTGCGTCGTATCGCGAGGGCCGGGTGCTGCTGGCCGGCGACGCCGCGCACGTGCACTCGCCCACGGGAGGCCTCGGCATCGGCCTGGGGCTGCAGGACGCCGTCAACCTCGGCTGGAAGCTCGGGCAGGTGGTGCGAGGCATCTCCGGCGACGCGCTGCTCGACAGTTACCACGCCGAGCGGCACCCGGCCGGGGCGCGGGCGCTGAAGTACACGATGGCGCAGTCGCTGTTCCAGAGGGCCGACCCGCGGCAGGAGGCGCTGCGTGACCTGATCGACGAGGTGCTCGGCCGCGACGGCGCCGGCACGGTGGTCGCGGCGCTGATCACCGGGCTCGACGTGGCCTACGACCTGGGCGCGGGCCACCCGCTGCTGGGACGCCGGATGCCGGACCTCGACATCAGCACGCCCGACGGGCCCGTGCGGGTGTTCGACCTGTTGCACCGGGCTCGGCCGCTAGTGCTGCAGTTCGGCGGCCCGACGCTGGACGTCGGCGCCTGGACCGACCGGGTCCAGCACGTGGTGGCGACCTACGACGGCGCCTGGGAGCTGCCGGTGGTGGGCGATGTAGGCGCGCCCACGGCCGTGCTCGTGCGGCCCGACGGCCACGTGGCATGGGTGAGCGAAGGCTCAGCCGCCGGGCTTCCCGAGGCGCTGGCCACCTGGTGCGGCGCGGCGAGGTCGTGACCACCCGTCCCAGGCCTCAGGCGGAGAGCACCGTGGCGAAGTGCTCGACGGTCGGGAACGGGTCGTAGAAGTGGTGCAGCAGCGCACGCCACTGCTGGTACTCCGGGGAGCCGCGGAAGCCGTCGGTGTGGTCCTCCAGGCGCTCCCACTGCACGAGCAGCAGGTAGGTGCCGGGGCGCTCCAGGCACCGTGACAGCGTCAGTCCGCCGAAGCCGGGCATGGCAGCGATGATCGCCCTGGCGTCGGTGAAGGCTGCCTCGAAGGCGGCTTCCTGGCCCGGTCGCACCGGCAGCAGCGCGTGCTCGAGAATCACGGGGACGACGCTACGGGGCGCCGCCTGACGACTGGTCCAGCGGCGATCTCGCCGCTTTCGCGCGCAGGGGCCCAGAACCATTCCGGTTCTGGGCCCCTGTGGTTCAGCGCTGGGCGCGCCGGTCGGTCAGGACGCCGGCTCCGTCCCGATGGTCGCGTCGCTGCCGACTGTGCCCCCGGCTCCTCGCGTGCGTGAGCGGCGTCGACTGCTCGGCGTCGCGGAGCATCGCCGCGATCCGGGTGAGGCGCTCCTGACTGGGCGAGTGGTCGGTCGCCGCGACAGGAAGCTCGACGACGACGCCGTTGGGCACGGCGGCCGTGGCCACGTCAGTTGGCCATGTCCACGAAGCGGCTGTAGTGACCCTGGAAGGCGACCGTGACGTTGGCGGTCGGGCCGTTACGGTGCTTGACCAGCATGATGTCTGCCTCGCCGGCCCGCGGGGACTCCTTCTCGTACATGTCCTCGCGGTGGATCATCATGACCATGTCGGCGTCCTGCTCGATGCTGTTGTGGACGACGATCCCGTCGGCGACGAAATTGTGGCCACCGAGCACCGTCGCGTCGTAGACCTCCTCGACCGCACCCTGCTCGATCGAGACGATCTCGTCCCACAGCAGGTCGTTGACCGCCTGCATCTCCAGGTCGGCGTCGCCGAGGATCTCCGCCACGCGTCCCAGGCGCTCACGGCTCGGCGCGTGCTTCCACATCGCGCTGCCGCAGAATGCGCTGCCCATGGCCGCTGCGAACGCCCGATGGCTCATGCCGCGCTCGGCCAGCACGTCTCGCACGTGCTCCCACACCTGCGCCGGAATCGTGTCCACGTTGGTGTTGCCCGACAGCCCGCGGACGACCTCCAGAAGTCGCTCGGCCGCCTCGCCGCGTGCTCCGTGGACACCGATCTCACCGAGGAAGCGGCGCTGGTCGTCACAGCCACTGATGTCCAGCGTCCATCCGTCGCTGTAGCCGGACTTCTTCACCCGCCGGATACGGCACGAGATGCCGAACCGGAGTAGCAGACGGGACACGTCATCGACGAGTTCGCGACTGGTCGACGCGTAGTACACCCGACCGCCGCGTCCGTTCTTGTTCACCGTGACGGAACCGTCGGTGGCCCACAGGTGGCGCAGGAAGAGCGCGATCTGCTTCTTGGGCAGGCAGAACACCGGTGCGGGGACGAACTTCTGGTGACTACGGAGCCCGAACAGACCCAGCTCATCCAGCCACGCGGCGATCGGGTTCCGCTTGCCGTGGGTCAGCGGGAAGGGTGCCCGCAGTCGGAGAGTGGTGCAGCGAGACGCCGCGTACTCGTCCCGCACTGCGACCACACCGAAGTGCAGCGCGGCCGTGGTGACCGCCCGAAGGTTGGCCTCGTCGATCGAGGCGTACCGAAGGGGCTGGCGCTTCACGAAGCTGCCGTCGCCGATCAGGTGGGCGAGCAGGGTGACCTTCTCGTCCTCCCACACGGTCATGCGGTCCGGTGCAGGCACGTGGCGGGGCACGGCGATCCGGTCACCGGGTACAAGCTCGCCGAGCGGCCGGAAGCCGTCGTACGTGAGGAACGGGTGGTTCGCGGTCGCCCGGATCGTCTTGCCGGACGACGTCGTCATCTGGAGCACCTGCTTGCGACCGGTGGAGAAGACGTGGGTCAGGTGACGGCGGACGTAGCGCAGGTTGTCGTCCAGCGACCACACCGGCACGTCCGTCTCGCCGGACTCGAACAGCTCGCCCATCGTGGTCTCGGCGCCGGTGTCCGCGCGCAGGATGCGGGTCTCCGCCGGAAGGCAGCCGGACTCACGGAGGTCCGACAGCATCGGCTTCTTGTCCTGACGCTGCTCCGAACCACGGTTCAGCTGTGACATCGCGATGACCGGCACCTCGAGCTCCTTCGCCAGGAGCTTCAGCGCCCGGGAGAACTCCGAGACCTCCTGCTGGCGGCTCTCGACGCGCTTGCCCGACGTCATCAGCTGGAGGTAGTCGATGACCACGAGCTTGAGATCGTTGCGCTGCTTGAGCCGCCGCGCCTTGGCCCGGATCTCCATCATCGTCATGTTCGGAGAGTCGTCGATGTAGAGCGGCGCGTCGGCGATCTCGCCCATCCGCCGCGCCAGCTTCGACCAGTCCTCGTCCGACAGCGTGCCGGCGCGCATGTGGTGCAGCGGCACCTTCGCCTCCGCCGACAGCAATCGCATCGTGATCTCGTGCTTGCTCATTTCCAGGGAAAAGATCGCAGCAGGCAGATGGTGCTTTACCGACGCACTTCTTGCAATGTCCAAACCTAGGGTGCTTTTGCCCACTCCAGGCCGGGCTGCAATTACCACCATTTGTCCGGCTTGCAATCCATTGGTCAATTCATCGAGGTCACGGATGCCGGTGGGAACGCCCCGGCTCACACCGCCGCGGGACGCGATGGCATCGAGCTCGTCCATCGTCGGCTGCAGGATGTCCTCGAGGCGGGAGTAGTCCTCACTCATGCGCTTCTCGGTGACGTCGTAGATCTCCTGCTGCGCCCGGTCGACGATGTCGTCGACGTCGCCCTTGCCACCAGCGGCGCCGTAGCCCAGCTGCACCACGCGGGTACCGGCCTCGACCAGCCGACGCAGCACGGCCTGCTCGGCCACGATCGCGGCGTAGTAACCGGCGTTGGCCGCCGTCGGCGTCGATGCGATGAGGGTGTGCAGGTAGACCGCGCCGCCCATCTTCGACAGCTGGTCGGTGCGGTTGAGCTCGGCGGCCACGGTGATCGCGTCGGCCGGCTCACCTCGCCCGTAGAGGTCGAGGATGCAGTCGAAGATCACCTGGTGCGCGGGCCGGTAGAAGTCCGGGCCCTGCAGCGCCTCGACGACGTCGGCGATCGCGTCCTTGCTCAGCAGCATGCCGCCGAGCACCGACTGCTCGGCCGGGAGGTCCTGCGGCGGCTGCCGGTCGTAGGCCGGCGCCGTCGGTTCGGGCCGGCTGAAGTCGTCGGCCACCGCCACGGGGGTTCCTCCATCTCCTTGCGGGCGCGCCCGCATCACCACTCCGTGGGGAAGCCGGAGTTCGGCGAGCGTCGCCGGGACCGAACATGTGTTCGGTCATTGCTACCGCCGGGCACCGACATTTCCGGGCGCAGGGACCGGAAGGGCCCTCGGCCCGATCGGCACCCGGCGGCAGCTGAGGAGGACGTTAGGAACCGGAGGGGGCCCGAGTCCAACACCGGTGTGCACCACGATCTGCACAACTTGTGGACAAGTCGGTGGATGGAGGGTGTCGACATGTGGAGACGGCCGGGGACAGCCCGGGCCCCGTCCCCACAACACCCCCGCGACCAGCGCATCAGCCACCCACCGGCTGTGGACGGAAGAAAGTGGGAAAGAATTTTCGCGCCGCGCACCACGAGTCACACCGGCCCGGGGGGGCCAGGTGAAGGACCTCACCTTGTGGACGACGAACGGTGACCGAGCGGCCGTCGCTCCGTCAGGAACACCAGGGCCAGGCCCGAAGGGCATGCGCTCCCTCAGGGTGGGTCGCGGGGCCGGGAGCCGTCAGCGGGCGGCTGAGGGGCCGCAGACGCAGCGAGGGGCGCCGGACCGGAGTCCGACGCCCCTCGCGGGCAGTGCTGTGCGCTTACGCGGGAACGACCTCGATGGTCAGCGGAGCGCTGACGTCGGCGTGCACCCGCACCGTGACGGTGTGCTGGCCGGTCGTCTTGATGCTGCTCGGCAGCTCGATCCGGCGACGGTCGAGCTCCGGGCCACCGGCGGCGGTGACCGCGGCGGCGACGTCGGCAGTCGTGACGCGGCCGAACAGGCGGCCGCCCTCGCCGGCGCGAGCCGGCACGCGCACGGTCAGGCCGGACAGACGCCCGGCCACGGCCTCTGCCTCCTCGTGGGTGCGCACGTCGCGTGCGGCGCGCGCCCGGCGGAGGGACTCGACCTGCTTCTCGGCACCACGGGTGGCCACGATGGCCAGCCCGCGGGGCAGGAGGTAGTTGCGGCCGTAGCCGCCCTTGACCTCGACGCTGTCACCGGACGAGCCGAGGCCGGTGACCTCCTGGGTGAGGATCAGCTTCATCGTGCTCATGATCAGCGCGCCGTCGAGGTGTAGGGCAGCAGGGCCATCTCGCGGCTGTTCTTCACGGCCACGGCGACGTCACGCTGGTGCTGGCTGCAGTTGCCGCTGACGCGGCGCGCACGGATCTTGCCGCGGTCGGAGATGAACTTCCGCAGCAGCGTCGTGTCCTTGTAGTCGACGTAGGTCGCCTTGTCCTTGCAGAACTGGCAGACCTTCTTCTTGACCTTGCGGATGGGGGGCTTGGGCACAGGGTTCTCCAGATACAGAGAGAAGTTCTAGGGGTGAAGGATCAGAACGGCGGTTCGTCGCTGGGGCCGGCAGGCGTCGACCAGGGGTCGCTCGCGCCGCCACCGCCACCACCGGAGAAACCGCCGCCTCCGCCGCCTCCGCCGCCTCCGCCGCCGAAGCCGCCACCGCCCTCACCGCGGGAGGCCTTCGTGACCTTCGCCGTGGCGTAGCGGAGCGACGGGCCGATCTCGTCGACCTCCAGCTCGATGACGGTGCGCTTCTCGCCTTCCTTGGTGTCGAACGAGCGCTGCTTCAGCCGCCCGCTGACGATGACCCGCGAGCCACGGGTGAGCGACTCGGCGACGTTCTCCGCCGCCTGGCGCCACACGTTGCAGCGGAGGAAGAGCGCCTCGCCGTCCTTCCACTCCTGCGACTGACGGTCGAAGGTGCGGGGCGTCGACGCCACGGTGAAGTTGGCGACTGCGGCGCCCGACGGCGTGAACCGGAGCTCCGGGTCGGAGGTCAGGTTGCCGATCACGGTGATGACGGTTTCGCCGGCCATGGTCAGTGGACCTCGGGCCGCATCAGCTTCGTGCGCAGCACCGACTCGTTCAGGTTGAGCTGCCGGTCGAGCTCGGCGACGGCGGCAGGCTCGGACTCGATGGTGACGATCGCGTAGATGCCCTCGACCTGCTTCTTGATCTCGTAGGCCAGGCGACGCCGGCCCCAGATCTCGGTCTTGACGGTGCCACCGGCCTTGGTGACGACGGTCAGGAATCGGTCGAGCGACGGAGCGATCGTGCGCTCCTCGAGCTCAGGGTCGAGGATGACCATCAGTTCGTAATGACGCACGGAGAACCCCACCTCCTCTGGTCTGGGCGGCCGCAGACGATCTGCAGCAGGAGGGTCGTGCACGCGTCGCGCGCCCCGGACGGCTCGGGTCGAGCATCGGGACGCGCCCCACCAGGCTACCAGCGGGGCGACGACGTCCTTCCGCCGCTGTCCACAGGCCCCGCTCCAGGGGTTGTTCTCCCGCTCCGGGAGTTCTGCAGAACCCGGGATCCACGTGAAACACCCCGGGAGCGGCGGACGACGACACGGCCGCCCCGAGGGGACCGTGCCGAGGCGACTGGAGGGGCGGGTCAGCGCGCCGCGTGGCGGGCGGGCGAGGCGCGGTGCGCCTGGTGCGTGCGGATCAGCGCCGCCGTGGCCGTGGCCAGTGCGACGACCGCGGCCAGCGCCGCAGCCGGGAGCGCGGGGGCGGTCGAGCCGGCGGCTCCGGCGTCCGCGACGCCGTCCTCGCCCTGGGCCGGGGTCTCCAGGCCGGCGAGCTCGCCGAAGATCGGCACGCTGGCGCCGTCGTAACCACCCGGCACACCCCCGGCGCCACCGGAGGCACCACCGGCCGCGCCGCCGCGCGAGCCCACGGTCGGGAAGCGGGACGCATCGAACGCCGAGGCGGCGGCGCGCGCCGTGGGCGTCAGCCCCGGAGCCGCCTGGGTGTCGTACTGGTACACGTTGCCGGACGGACCCTGCGGGGAGGCGGCCGGCGCCGGCTTCGGCTTCGGCTGCGCGGACGGTTCGGCGGTCGGCTGCGTGGGGTCCGTGGGCGGGTTCACGGCCGGCGGCGGCGGGAGCTGCACCTGCGGCAGCTGCGGCAGGTTGACGCTCGGCAACGCCGGCAGGTCGGGCGCGATGGTCTGGACGGCGTACGGCACGGCGGCCGGCAGCTTCGGCAGCTGGCCCGCGACGGTGTCGACCACCTGGTTGGCGACCGTGGCGGTCAGCCCGGCCTGAGGCACGATCCGGTAGGTGTAGGTGATCGAGCCGGTGGTCGCCGGGTCCGTGAAGCTCCAGGCCGCCGACTGACCGGTCTGAAGGGCGCGCTTCTGCCCGAAGAAGGTGACGGCCACGTCGGTGTAGACCGTGGCGGAGACGCTGCCGACCAGCGGGACGGAGATGCCGCCCTTGTTCTGGGCGGGGATCTTGTTGACGAAGGTGACCGTGCCGCCCTTGTCGACACTGGCCGCCGGCGGCGTGACGTTCTTGATCTCCACGGTGGCGGTGGGCGCCGCGGCCGCGCTCGGAGCCATGAGCACCGACGCGGTGGCGACCCCGACCCAGGCGAGGACGGCGCCGGCGAGACCGCGCCGCGCGCTTCGACGGATCCGACCGGATGCCATCTTCGGAACTACCTCCTCGAGCGGACGACCAGGTCCTGGTCAGCGACTTCCGTCACGCTGCAAGAACGATGATGTGACCCAGGCGATACGGGTAAACGTGAAAACGCAGGCCAACTAGGGTCGGAGCGTGGCAGGTCACCCGTTCGCGCACCCGATCGGCGTACACGTCGGACCCGGTCTCACCGACGAGAACGAACTCCTGGGCGGCGGCCCGCTGGCCACCGCCGCCGCGATGGACGCCGACGGCGTGCAGATCTTCCTGACCGACCCGCAGAGCTACGCCAACCCGAAGCCGCGGCCGGACGCCGACGACCTGCGGGCGAGCGACGTCATGGTCGTGGTCCACGCGCCCTACATGCTCAACGTGGCGACGACGAACAACCGCATCCGCGTCCCCGGTCGCAAGCTGCTCGCCGCGCACGCCAAGGCGGCCGCGGAGGTCGGTGCGTACGGCCTGGTCGTGCACGGCGGCCACGTGCTGGCCGCGGACGATCCCGCCATCGGGGTCGACAACTGGCGCAAGACCTTCGCCTACCAGGAGAAGGACGGCGGGTTCCCGCTGCCGCTGCTGCTGGAGAACACCGCCGGCGGCGGCAACGCCATGACCCGCGACCTCGACGCGATCGGCCGCCTCTGGGAGGCCATCGGCGAGCACGGGGCCGGGTTCGTGCTGGACACCTGCCACGCGTGGGCCGCGGGCTGGGACCTCGCCACCGCGGTGGACGACCTCCGCGCGATCACGGGGCGCATCGACCTCGTCCACCTGAACAACAGCCGCGATCCACACGGGTCCAGCCGCGACCGCCACGCGCCGCTGAGCGAGGGCGAGATCCCGACCGAGCTGCTGGTCGAGGTCGCCTGCTCGGCGGACTGCCCCGTCATCCTCGAGACGCCGGGTGACCGGCCCGCGCATGCGGAGGAGATCAACATGCTGCGGACTGCACTGGGCTGAGCGCGGGCCGATGACATGGCGACCCTCCGGGTCGCACCGCGTCCACGTGCCGTCCCCCTGACGGGCTGAGCCGCTGCGTCACTCCTCGCGGAACCCTCCGGGCTCCACTCGTCGCGACATGGACCGTCCCCGACTTCCGAGCACCACCACATCGGTCGCTTGGTCCAGCACGCCCCCGGCCGGATCGTCCGTGCCGGGCCAGCTCGACCGGACCGGGTCCGCGTCGGGGTGCAGGACGTCGCGCACGACCAGGGCCATGAGGACGACGACGGCGAGGTCCCGGATGGACACGGCCAGGTAGAACCACTGGGCCCCGATGCCGCGATTGTCCGTGCCCAGGTACCAGAGCAGGCGGGGCACCCACAGCAGGGCCTCGGTCGCCTGCCAGGCCAACAGCGACCGCCACCGCGGCCGGGCCAGCACGGCGAGCGGCAGCAGCCACAGCGAGTACTGCGGGCTCCAGACCTTGTTCAGCAGCAGGAACCCCGCCACCAGCAGGAAGGCGAGCTGGGCGACCCGCGGCCGGACGGGCGCCGCCAGCGTCAGCCAGGCGGCACCGGCGACCATGAGCACCAGGAGCACGGCCACCACGGCGTTGAGCACCGTGGGCGTCTCACCGGGGGCCAGCGCCCCGTCGAGGATCCGGTTGTGGCTCGCCGCGAGCAGCAGGTTCCAGATCGAGTCGGGGTCGGCGGGCCGGCTGCGGTTGAGGCTGAAGAAGCGGCTCCAGTTCTCCGGGGCGAGGACGGCGATCGGCGCGTTGACCGCCGTCCAGACCGCCGCGGCCGCGACCGCGGTCCGCAACCAGGCCCGCAGCCGGCCGGCACGCAGGCAGAGCAGGAAGAGCGCGAGCAGCAGGAGGACCGGGTACAGCTTCGCGGCGACCCCGAGCCCCAGCAGGATGCCGGCGAGCACCGGGCGCCGCCGCGCCCACGCCCAGAGCCCCAGGGTCGCCAGGACGACGGCGAACAGGTCCCAGTTCGTGAACGCGTGCACGAACAGCAGCGGGGAGAGGCCGATCATCGCCGCGTCCCAGGGGCGGCGGCCGGAGAGGCCGAGGACGGCGCGGACGGTGATGAGCGCGCAGACGGAGAGCAGCAGGCAGGTGGCGACGTAGTAGCTCTGCACCGGCGGCACGTCGGGCAGGAGCCCGATCTTCTCGACGGCTCCGTCGTAGCCCCGGCCGAGCGCCGCGGCGAGGGCCATGAAGGCGCCCGTGAGCACCGGGTACTCGACCGAGGAGTCGAGGTAGGGGACGGCGCCGGTGTCGAGGTGGTGCAGCCCGAACAGGGGCACGGTGTCGGAGTAGCAGAAGTGCGTGTACTGCAGGTGACCCACCCAGTTGCCGCTCGCGCACGGCGCCTCCTTGATCCACGCCAGGGAGAGCACCAGCGTGGCGAACAGCAGGCAGACGCGCAGCGGCGTCCAGAACAGCGCCCGGCCGGTCACCGCATGCCGTCCCCACGGGCCGCCGACCGCCTCGCTCGCCTGTACGGCCACCGGGTCCACCCAGGTGGGCACCACCCGGTCCGGGCGCGACGGCCGTGGCGGTCGGACGCGCGTGCCCACCGGAGATGCCACGGACCCCTCCGGAAGAGATCCGGAGGGGTCCGTGGGCGGGCCCTCGACGGGCGGCGGGGTCACGGCTCCAGTGTGCCGTGCGAGGTCATCTCCCTGGCGGAGATGTCTTCGTCTTCGTCGTGCTGGGGCCGCCCCCGCCGGGCAGGGACGGCGTCCCGCCCGCGGACGTCGGCGTGTCCGTGGGGCTCGGCGTGGCGTTCGGGTCGCTCGTGGTGGGTTCCGTCGAGGGCGTGGTCGTGAGCGGCGCGGTCGTGGGCACCGGCGCCTTCGTCGGCGCCGGCGTCGTGACCGGCGCCGTCGTCGGCGGCGGGGTCGTGACCGGTGCCGGTACGCCCTCACCGGTGTCGCCCTCGATCAGCGGCGCATCGGGGAGGTCCTCCTCCGGCGTGCCGTCGAGGACGCCGTTCATGAACGACTGCCAGATCGCACCGGGCAGACCCGACCCGAAGATCGCGGAGCCACCCGCCGTCTGGATCGGACCCAGCGCGTCGCTGCCCATCCACACGGCCGCGGCGATCGACGGGGTGAACCCGACCATCCACGCGTCGGTGTTCTGCGAGGCGTCCGCGCCGTAGCCCTGCGTACCGGTCTTGCAGGCCACCTCCCGGCCGCCGTCGAGCTCGCGCTTGGCGTGCGCGGCCACACCCTCCATCGCGTAGGCGACGTCGGAGGCCACGTCCGGGGCGAGCACCTGCTTGCCGGCATCGCCGCGGTTCTCCAGCAGGACGGCGCCGGCGCTGTCGGTGACCTTGGCGACGAAGTGCGCGTCGCGGTGCACGCCGCCCGCGGCCAGGGTGGCCATGCCGTTGGCCTGGTCGATCGGGCGCATCTCGTACTCGCCGATGCCGATCGAGCCGCCGCGCCCGCCGTCGGAGCTGGTGAGCGTCTCGCGCCCCTTGAGCCGTCCACCCGTCCAGGTCTCCGAGAGACCGGTGGCACGACGGGCCATGTCGGCGACGTTGTCGGGCCCGACCTCGTAGGCCAGGCTGTAGAACGTGGTGTTCAGCGACCGGACCAGCGCCTCCTGCAGCGTGCAGGCGGGGCAGGACGCGTTGCCCGAGTTGGTCACCGGCTTGCCGGGCCGGTCACGGAAGACCTGGTCGTCGCTGCCGTCGCGCCGGGCGGTCACGCTGATGCCCTGCTCGAGGGCCGTGGCCAGCACGTAGGGCTTCATCGACGAGCCGGGCTGGCGCTGGGACTCGCCGTAGTCGTTGCCGACACCGTTCTGCCCGCCGTAGTAGGCCCGCACGCCGCCGGTCTTGGGGTCGACCGCGACCAGCGCCTGCCGCAGGGTCTTCGGCTGTCCGTCCATGACCTCCTTGACGGAGGCGACGGCGACGTCCTCGGCGTGCTTGTCCACGGTCGTGGTGATCCGGAGACCACCGGCGTAGATCTGCTGCTCGTCGTAGCCCTTGGCGACCAACTCGTCGACCGCGTGCTTCACGACGAGCCCCTCCGGGCCGCCCGGCATGTGCAGGGTGGTCCCCTTCTTCTCCTTGACCGGCGGATACGTGGAGGCGTCGCGGTCGGCCTTGGCCAGCCACCCCTCCTGGACCATCGCGTCGAGCACCTTGCCCCAGCGGTCGGCGGCGTCGTTCGGGTTCGCCGCGGGGTCGTAGCGGGATGGGCTCCGGATGAGGACGGCGAGGACGGCGCCCTGCTGCGCGGTCAGCTTGGCCGCGGGGACGCCGAAGTAGGTGTTCGCCGCCGCCTCGATGCCGTAGGCGCCGCGGCCGAAGTAGATCGTGTTGAGGTAGTTCTCGAGGATCTGCTTCTTCGAGAAGTTGTTGTCGAGCTTGATCGCCAGGAAGAGCTCCTGGAACTTGCGGCTGAACGTCTGGTCCGACGTCAGGAAGGCGTTCTTGACGTACTGCTGGGTGATCGTCGAGCCACCCTGCGTCGAGCCGCTGGTCACGTTGTTCCACGCGGCCCGGGCGATGCCGGAGACGGAGATGCCGGGGTCGGTGTAGAAACTGCGGTTCTCCGCGGCCAGCACCGCGTGCTGCGCCGCCTCCGAGACCTGGTCGAGGCGCACGTTGGTGCGGTTCTCGCTGCCCAGCCGGGCCATCTCGGTCTTGCCGTCGGCGTAGTAGACGACCGTCGTCTGCGCGTTCTGCACCGAGTCGGGGCTGGGGACGTCCGTGCTGGCGTAGACCACGCCGACGAAGACGCCCAGCAGGACGGCGAGAGCGGCGACGATGGACGCGGCGATCTGGAGCAGGCGCCTACGGCGCTGCTTCTTCGTGCGGGGCGCCTTGCTCCGTGACCCGCCACGGCCCGAGCCACCGCCGCCGCGCGACCCACCGGTGCGCGACGCGGGCGGCCGGCTGCCGGGCGGACGACCGCCGCCGCCACCGCTCTGCGGGACTCCCGAGCGCGACGCCGTCGTCCGCGCACGGCCGCCGGCGGCAGGCCTCCGGGCGCCACCGGCGCCACCGACACCGCCCGTGCCGCGCCCGCCCCCTCCGGTGCTGCTGGTGCGTGCCGGGGGTGGACGGCGGACCGAACCGGCCCGTGGTGCGACCGGGGAGGTCTCGTCGTGGGATGGCACGCAGCAGTTCCCTTCTCTGACAGTCTCTGCGACAAGTCGGTGTGGCGACGGGGGTCGACCCCTGTCGCAGCGTGGCGTCTTCAGGTATAGGAGCGGGGGAGGACGCGCGGCTGCGCGGCCTGTGCCGGAACTCCTGTGACGGACGGGTCCGCCGGGACGACGGAACCGGCGGGGCTGGCCGGCCAGCTACTCGGTGGCCGCCCGGCGCCGGCTCCGGCGGGGCTGGTGCCCTGGTGCGGGCTCGACACCTAAGACGTACGAGAAGTCCAGATGATTCCAGCCGCAGCCGCGGCACACCTCGACGCAGTAGACGGAGAACTCCTGCTGCGCGCCGTCCATGCGCGCGAGCTCCGCCTCCGTCTTCGCCTGACCGGCCGTCGCACCGAGGTGCTCGCCGTAGACGTAGTTCACCCGCGTGAGCCGTTCCTTGCGGCACAGCGGGCAGGCGATGTCGGTCGGCTCGCCGTGGTACTTGGCCGCCCGGGACAGGTAGGGACTGGCGTCACAGACCTCGAACAAGCCGGTGCGACCCGCGTACACGTCGGCGAGCACAGCCCGCCGCTGCAGCGAGTAGTCCACGACGGATCGACGTCCGGGCACGGCCGCCAATGTACGCATCCAGGCGGCCCACCGGATGATCGGTGACCGCCGATGTCGCGCCGAGTGGGCCCCGGAGGGGTCCGCGCAGGCACGACGAAGCAGCTCCGCGCACCGCGGGGACGGCACCTGGCCGCGGTGCGGCCCGGAGGGTCGCAAATGTCATCGCGGTGCGGCCCGGAGGGTCGCAATGTCATCCTTCGATGTATCGTCCCGATACATCGGGGGGAACGGACGGCGGAGGAGGCGGCATGCTCGAATTCGCCATCCTCGGCCTGCTGCACCGGTCGCCGATGCACGGCTACGAGCTGCGCAAACAGCTCGCGGAGGTGCTCGGCGGGCTCCGGAGCATCTCCTACGGGTCGCTCTACCCGGCGCTGCGGCGGATGCACGCCGCGGGGCTGGTGAGCACCGACGAGCCCGACCGCCGGGCGCTGCTGCCGGCGGACGCCCCGGCCCTCACCGGCCGGCGGGGCAAGGTCGTCTACACGATCACCGCCGAGGGCAAGGAGCGGTTCCACGAGCTGGTCGATCAGACCGGTCCGGAGGCATACGACGACGGCGGCCTGTTCGGCGTCCGCCTCGCGTTCTTCCGGCACACCGCAGCAGACGCGCGCCTGCGGATCCTCGAGGGCCGCCGCCGCACCGTCGAGCAGCAGCGGGAAGGGCTCCGGGCCTCGCTCGCGAGGACCCGGGAGCGGGTCGACCGCTACACCCTCGAGCTGCAACGGCACGGGCTCGAATCGGTGGATCGCGAGGTCCGCTGGCTCAACGAGCTGATCGACACCGAGCGCCGCGAGGCATCGAAGCCCGAGAACACGGAGGGGTCGGGGACGGCAGCCGCCCCCGATGCCGCCACACCATCCGCGGACCAGACCGGGTCCGCGTCCACAGGACCCCAGTGGTCCGGGGAGAAGGAGATTCCATGGGGTCAGTGAAGGTCGCCGTCGTCGGCGTCGGGAACTGTGCTGCGTCGCTCGTGCAGGGCGTCGAGTACTACCGCAACGCCGACGAGACCACATCCGTGCCAGGCCTGATGCACGTGCGCTTCGGCGATTACCACGTCTCCGACGTGGAGTTCGTCGCCGCGTTCGACGTCGACGCCAAGAAGGTCGGCCAGGACCTCTCCGCGGCGATCTTCGCCAGCGAGAACAACACCATCAAGATCTGCGACGTGCCGCCCCTGGGCATCACGGTCCAGCGGGGCACCACCCTCGACGGGCTCGGCAAGTACTACCGGGAGACGATCGAGGAGTCCGACGAGGCACCGGTCGACGTCGTCGCCGCGCTGCGCGAGTCCGGCGCCGACGT